>NZ_BMQJ01000073.1 GCF_014648055.1 Streptosporangium pseudovulgare | reverse complement strand
CTTTGGGGGGGAGCGGTCGAAGGTGGGGCTGGCGATTGGGACGAAGTCGTAACAAGGTAGCCGTACCGGAAGGTGCGGCTGGATCACCTCCTTTCTAAGGAGCATTCGATCAGCCGGCCCGCTCGATGAGCGAGTCGATCTGATCCAGCCGTGGCCGCGAGCGAACGTCTCGCGCACGGTGCGCTCATTAGTGGAGCACTGGCTAGTCGGTCGGACCGGGTCGCCGGGCCGCTAGTACCGCCTCCAGGGTTCGCCCTGGGGGAGTGGGAACGGGGTCGTCGGGGTGAGGTCCGGGTGAACACACTGTTGGGTCCTGAGGAAACGGGCCAGCCGCTCCGCGGGAGACCGTGGAGCCGGTGAGGTTTGGTTTTCTTCGTGCGGGACCGTCCGCCTGTCATACCGGCTTGGGCTTGGTAGAGGTTGTCTCTGCTGGGTTCGGGTGTCTGGTGGTGGGGTCGGTAGGTCGCTGCGTGTTGTTTGAGATTTGCATAGTGGACGCGAGCATCTTTGTGGCCAAGTTTTTTAGGGCACACGGTGGATG
>NZ_BMQJ01000072.1 GCF_014648055.1 Streptosporangium pseudovulgare | reverse complement strand
TCTGGTCCATGAACTGCGACAGCTGGGAGGTGCCGAAGAACTCCTTGATCGACGCCACGACCGGGCGGATGTTGATCAGGGTCTGCGGCGTGATCGCCTCGACGTCCTGGGTCGTCATCCGCTCGCGCACCACGCGCTCCATCCGCGCCAGGCCCAGGCGGACCTGGTTCTGGATCAGCTCGCCCACGTTGCGCAGCCGGCGGTTGCCGAAGTGGTCGATGTCGTCGGTCTCCACGACGATCTCACCGCCGCCGGCCCCGGCCATGGAGGTCTCGCCCGCGTGCAGCTTGACGATGTACTCGATCGTGGCGACGATGTCCTCTTCGGTCAGCGTGCCCTGGGTGATGTCGGCATCGACGCCCAGCTTCTTGTTGATCTTGTAGCGGCCCACCTTGGCCAGGTCGTACCGCTTGGAGTTGAAGTACAGGTTCTCCAGCAGCGCCTGCGCCGACTCCCGCGTCGGCGGCTCACCCGGCCGCAGCTTGCGGTAGATGTCCAGCAGCGCGTCGTCCTGACCGGCGGTGTGGTCCTTCTCCAGCGTGGCACGCATCGACTCGTAC
>NZ_BMQJ01000071.1 GCF_014648055.1 Streptosporangium pseudovulgare | reverse complement strand
GTGATGTGACTGCGTGCCTTTTGAAGAATGAGCCTGCGAGTTGCGGTGTGTGGCGAGGTTAACCCGTGTGGGGTAGCCGTAGCGAAAGCGAGTCTGAATAGGGCGTTTGAGTCGCATGCTGCAGACCCGAAGCGGAGTGATCTAGGCATGGGCAGGTTGAAGCGCGGGTAAGACCGCGTGGAGGACCGAACCCACCAGGGTTGAAAACCTGGGGGATGACCTGTGTTTAGGGGTGAAAGGCCAATCAAACTCCGTGATAGCTGGTTCTCCCCGAAATGCATTTAGGTGCAGCGTCGCGTGTTTCTTGCCGGAGGTAGAGCACTGGATGGCCGATGGGCCCGACAAGGTTACTGACGTCAGCCAAACTCCGAATGCCGGTAAGTGAGAGCGTGGCAGTGAGACTGCGGGGGATAAGCTCCGTAGTCGAGAGGGAAACAGCCCAGACCACCGACTAAGGCCCCTAAGCGTGTGCTAAGTGGGAAAGGATGTGGAGTCGCAGTGACAACCAGGAGGTTGGCTTAGAAGCAGCCACCCTTGAAAGAGTGCGTAATAGCTCACTGGTCAAGTGATTCTGCGCCGACAATGTAGCGGGGCTCAAGTACACCGCCGAAGTCGTGGCATTCACACATTAACCCTGGCTTTTGTC
>NZ_BMQJ01000070.1 GCF_014648055.1 Streptosporangium pseudovulgare | reverse complement strand
TACCACCAGATCAAGCTCGACGAGACCGCGAGCCTCCACCTCACCGCCACCGACGGCGACGTCGAGATCGGCCGGCTGGGCGGCCCCGCACAGATCAGCACCGCGAGGGGCGACATCACCATCGCCGAGGCCACGGGCGGCACCCTCGTGCTCCGCACCCACTCCGGCGACATCTCGATCACCGCCGCCGCCGGCGTCTCGGCCGCCCTGGACGCCGGCACCACCCACGGCCGCATCGCCAACGGTTTCAAGAACGACGGCACCGCCGAACTCGACGTCCACGCCACCACCGCCAGCGGCGACATCACCGCCCGCAGCCTCTAGGCGTCCGGACGCGGCCAAACCGCGTTCCACCATCCATCCGTCCCATGCGTTTCACCCCGGATTCAAAGGAGCACACCATCATGTCCGTCACCCCCACCAACCAGGACGAGTTCACCCCGCGGACCGGGCAGGACCGCCCGGAACTGCGCGAGATCATTCAGGAGATGGTCGATTCCGGCATCGTCGGGGTGACGCTGCGGGTGCGCGACGAGCGGGGCGAGTGGGCCGCCGCCGCCGGGGCGAGCGAGCTGGGCGGCACCGAAGCGCCGCCGGCCGACGGGCACGTCCGGATCGGCAGCAACACCAAGACCTTCACCGCCACCGTGGTGCTGCAGCTGGTGGCCGAGGGCAGGCTCGGGCTG
>NZ_BMQJ01000069.1 GCF_014648055.1 Streptosporangium pseudovulgare | reverse complement strand
CCGCCGTCGTTGGTGAAGATCGCCGTGCCGTTGCCGTACTCGCCGTCGTTGATCAGCTTCAGCCCCTCGGCGTAGGAGGAGACCCGCACGATCGCCAGGACCGGGCCGAAGATCTCCTCGGTGTGCACCCGCGAGCCCGGCGGCACGTGGTCCAGCACGGTCGGGCCGAGCCAGAAACCCGGGGTGTCGGCGGCGGCGCCGCCGCCCAGGACCGGGGTCCGCCGGCCGTCGACGACCAGGGTGGCGCCCTCGGCCACGCCCGTCTCGAGGTAGGAGGCGACCTTGTCGCGGTGCACCTCGGTGACCAGCGGCCCCATCTGGGAGGCGGGGTCGTCGCCGGGGCCGACCGTCAGCTTCTCGACCCGGGAGACGATCTTGTCGACCAGTTCGTCGCCGACCGGGTCGACGGCCAGCACGACGGAGATCGCCATGCACCGCTCCCCGGCCGAACCGAAGCCCGCCGACACCGCCGCGTCCGCCACCAGGTCCAGGTCGGCGTCGGGCAGCACCAGCATGTGGTTCTTGGCGCCGCCCAGCGCCTGGACCCGCTTGCCGTGCGCGGTGCCGGTCTCGTAGACGTACCGGGCGATGGGCGTGGAGCCGACGAACGAGACCGCCCGCACGTCCGGGTGCTCCAGCAGCCGGTCCACCGCCGCCTTGTCGCCCTGGACGACGTTGAAGACGCCGT
>NZ_BMQJ01000068.1 GCF_014648055.1 Streptosporangium pseudovulgare | reverse complement strand
CCGCCGTCGTTGGTGAAGATCGCCGTGCCGTTGCCGTACTCGCCGTCGTTGATCAGCTTCAGCCCCTCGGCGTAGGAGGAGACCCGCACGATCGCCAGGACCGGCCCGAAGATCTCCTCGGTGTGTACCCGCGAGCCGGCCGGCACGTGGTCCAGCACGGTCGGGCCGAGCCAGAAGCCGGGGGTCTCGGCGGCGGCGCCGCCGCCCAGGACCGGGGTGCGCCGGCCGTCGACGACCAGGGTGGCGCCCTCGACCACGCCCGTCTCCAGGTAGGAGGCGACCTTGTCGCGGTGCACCTCGGTGACCAGCGGCCCCATCTGGGAGGCGGGGTCGTCGCCGGGACCGACCGTCAGCTTCTCGACCCGGGAGACGATCTTGTCGACCAGCTCGTCGCCGACCGGGTCGACGGCCAGCACGACGGAGATCGCCATGCACCGCTCCCCGGCCGAACCGAAGCCCGCCGACACCGCCGCGTCCGCCACCAGGTCCAGGTCGGCGTCGGGCAGCACCAGCATGTGGTTCTTGGCGCCGCCCAGCGCCTGGACCCGCTTGCCGTGCGCGGTGCCGGTCTCGTAGACGTACCTGGCGATGGGCGTGGAGCCGACGAACGAGACCGCCCGCACGTCCGGGTGCTCCAGCAGCCGGTCCACCGCCGCCTTGTCGCCCTGGACGACGTTGAAGACGCCGT
>NZ_BMQJ01000067.1 GCF_014648055.1 Streptosporangium pseudovulgare | reverse complement strand
GGCCGAACCGCTCCAGGATCTGCTCACTGGTCCAGCCCAGCGCCTTCAGCAGCACCGTGACCGCCTGCTTGCGCTTGCGGTCGATGCGCACCCCGACGCTGTCACGCTTGTCGATCTCGAACTCCAGCCAGGCCCCCCGCGAGGGGATCACCTTGCAGCCGTACAGATCCTTGTCGGAGGTCTTGTCGACACTGCGGTCGAAATAGACACCCGGAGAGCGGACCAGCTGGGAGACCACGACACGCTCGGTGCCGTTGATGATGAAGGTGCCCTTGCCGGTCATGAGCGGGAAATCACCCATGAACACGGTCTGGCTCTTGATCTCACCGGTGGTGTTATTGATGAACTCCGCCGTGACGAACATCGGGGCGGAGTAGGTCATGTCCTTGTCTTTGCACTCGTCAACGGAGTACTTGGGCGGCTCGAACCGGTGGTCGCGGAACGACAGGGACATGGTCCCGGAGAAGTCCTCGATGGGACTGATCTCCTCGAAGATCTCTTCGAGACCCGACTGGGCCGGAACGTCCTTGCGCCCGGCCTGGCGAGCCGCCTCGACCCGCCCCTTCCACTTCTCGTTGCCCAGCAACCAGTCGAACGACTCGGTCTGCAGAGCGAGAAGGTCGGGAACCTCAAGGGGTTCCTGGATGCGTGCGAACGACACACGACGGGGACCAGCGGGTACGGCGGAGGCGTTGCGCGAGGCTGCCAACAG
>NZ_BMQJ01000066.1 GCF_014648055.1 Streptosporangium pseudovulgare | reverse complement strand
ACCGGGAGGATCTTGGAGATGACGCCCTTGTTGCCGTGCCGGCCGGCGAGCTTGTCCCCATCGGTGATCTTGCGCTTCTGCGCCACGTAGACCCGGACCAGCTCGTTGACGCCCGGCGGCAGCTCGTCGCCCTCCTCCCGGGAGAACACCCGCACACCGATGACCTTGCCCTGCTCACCGTGCGGCACCTTCAGCGAGGTGTCGCGCACCTCACGGGCCTTCTCCCCGAAGATCGCACGCAGCAGCCGCTCCTCCGGCGTCAGCTCGGTCTCGCCCTTCGGGGTGACCTTGCCGACCAGGATGTCACCGGGCACGACCTCGGCGCCGATGCGGATGATGCCGCGCTCGTCGAGATCGGCCAGCACCTCCTCCGACACGTTCGGGATGTCCCGGGTGATCTCCTCGGGGCCCAGCTTGGTGTCGCGGGCGTCGACCTCGTGCTCCTCGATGTGGATCGACGACAGGACGTCGTCCTGCACCAGCCGCTGCGACAGGATGATGGCGTCTTCGTAGTTGTGGCCCTCCCACGGCATGAACGCCACCAGGAGGTTCTTGCCCAGCGCCATCTCACCGTCGTCGGTGCAGGGACCGTCGGCGATGACCTGACCGGCCTCGATACGGTCGCCCTCGGCCACGATCGGCTTCTGGTTGAAGCAGGTGCCCTGGTTGGAGCGCTTGAACTTCGCCACCCGGTACGTCGTGCGGGTGCCGTCGTCGTTCATCACCGTGACGTAGTCGGCCGAGACCTCCTCGACCACACCCGCCTTCTCGGCGTTGAT
>NZ_BMQJ01000065.1 GCF_014648055.1 Streptosporangium pseudovulgare | reverse complement strand
GAGCTGGTCCGGGTCTACGTGGCGCAGAAGCGCAAGATCACCGATGGGGACAAGCTCGCCGGCCGGCACGGCAACAAGGGCGTCATCTCCAAGATCCTCCCGGTAGAGGACATGCCGTTCCTGGAGGACGGCACCCCGGTCGACATCATCCTCAACCCGCTCGGCGTGCCGGGCCGGATGAACGTCGGGCAGGTGCTGGAGACCCATCTGGGGTGGATCGCCGCCCGCGGCTGGGACATCTCCGGCATCGAGGAGGCCTGGGCCGAACGGCTGCGCGACAAGGGCTTCACCGAGGTCGAGCCGCGCACCAACGTCGCCACCCCGGTGTTCGACGGCGCCAGCGAGGAGGAGATCGTCGGCCTGCTCGGCAGCACGCTGGTCAACCGCGACGGCGGCCGCATGGTCGGCCCGAACGGAAAGGCGCAGCTGTTCGACGGCCGCTCCGGTGAGCCGTTCCCGCACCCGATCTCGGTCGGTTACATCTACATCCTGAAGCTGCTCCACCTGGTGGACGACAAGATCCACGCGCGGTCGACCGGCCCGTACTCCATGATCACCCAGCAGCCGCTCGGCGGTAAGGCCCAGTTCGGCGGCCAGCGCTTCGGTGAGATGGAGGTCTGGGCCCTGGAGGCCTACGGCGCCGCCTACGCCCTGCAGGAGCTGCTGACCATCAAGTCCGACGACGTGCTGGGCCGCGTGAAGGTCTACGAGGCCATCGTCAAGGGCGAGAACATCCCCGAGCCGGGCATCCCCGAGTCCTTCAAGGTGCTCATCAAGGAGATGCAGTCGCTG
>NZ_BMQJ01000064.1 GCF_014648055.1 Streptosporangium pseudovulgare | reverse complement strand
CAGCGACTGCATCTCCTTGATGAGCACCTTGAAGGACTCGGGGATGCCCGGCTCGGGGATGTTCTCGCCCTTGACGATGGCCTCGTAGACCTTCACGCGGCCCACGACGTCGTCGGACTTGATGGTCAGCAGCTCCTGCAGGGCGTAGGCGGCGCCGTAGGCCTCCAGGGCCCAGACCTCCATCTCACCGAAGCGCTGGCCGCCGAACTGGGCCTTACCGCCGAGCGGCTGCTGGGTGATCATGGAGTACGGGCCGGTCGACCGCGCGTGGATCTTGTCGTCCACCAGGTGGAGCAGCTTCAGGATGTAGATGTAGCCCACGGCGATGGGATGCGGGAACGGCTCGCCACTGCGGCCGTCGAACAGCCTGGCCTTGCCGGTGCCCCCCACCAGCCGATCCCCGTCGCGGTCGACCAGCGTGCTGCCGAGCAGGCCGACGATCTCCTCCTCGCTGGCGCCGTCGAACACCGGGGTGGCGACGTTCGTGCCCGGCTCGACGCGGTCCAGTCCCCGCTCGCGCAGCCGTTCGGCCCAGGCCTCCTCGACGCCGGAGATGTCCCAGCCCCGGGCGGCGATCCACCCCAGATGGGTCTCCAGCACCTGCCCGACGTTCATCCGGCCCGGCACGCCGAGCGGGTTGAGGATGATGTCGACCGGGGTGCCGTCCTCCAGGAACGGCATGTCCTCCACCGGGAGGATCTTGGAGATGACGCCCTTGTTGCCGTGCCGGCCGGCGAGCTTGTCCCCATCGGTGATCTTGCGCTTCTGCGCCACGTAGACCCGGACCAGCTC
>NZ_BMQJ01000063.1 GCF_014648055.1 Streptosporangium pseudovulgare | reverse complement strand
CGTCGAGGCGATCACGCCGCAGACCCTGATCAACATCCGCCCGGTCGTGGCGTCGATCAAGGAGTTCTTCGGCACCTCCCAGCTGTCGCAGTTCATGGACCAGATCAATCCCCTCGCCGGCCTGACCCAGAAGCGGCGGTTGAACGCGCTGGGCCCGGGTGGTCTGTCGCGGGAGCGGGCCGGCTTCGAGGTCCGTGACGTCCACCCCTCGCACTACGGCCGCATGTGCCCGATCGAGACGCCCGAGGGCCCCAACATCGGCCTGATCGGCTCGCTGGCCTCCTTCGGCCGGGTCAACTCCTTCGGCTTCGTCGAGACCCCCTACCGGAGGGTGGTGGACGGGAAGGTGACCGACCTGATCGACCACTTCACCGCCGACGAGGAGGACCGGCACGTCATCGCGCAGGCGAACACGCCGCTGAACCCCGACGGTTCGTTCGCCGAGCCGCGCCTCCTGGCCCGCACCAGGGGTGGTGAGACCGAGCTCGTCCGGGCCGAGGAGGTCGACTACATCGACGTGTCACCGCGCCAGATGGTGTCGGTGGCGACGGCGATGATCCCGTTCCTGGAGCACGACGACGCCAACCGCGCGCTCATGGGCTCCAACATGCAGCGCCAGTCGGTGCCGCTGCTCAAGAGCGAGGCGCCGCTGGTCGGCACGGGCATGGAGTACCGCGCCGCCACCGACACGAGGGATGTCATCAACGCCGAGAAGGCGGGTGTGGTCGAGGAGGTCTCGGCCGACTACGTCACGGTGATGAACGACGACGGCACCCGCACGACGTACCGGGTGGCGAAGTTCAA
>NZ_BMQJ01000062.1 GCF_014648055.1 Streptosporangium pseudovulgare | reverse complement strand
CGTCGAGGCGATCACGCCGCAGACCCTGATCAACATCCGCCCGGTCGTGGCGTCGATCAAGGAGTTCTTCGGCACCTCCCAGCTGTCGCAGTTCATGGACCAGACCAACCCGCTGGCCGGCCTGACGCACAAGCGGCGTCTGTCCGCGCTGGGTCCCGGTGGTCTGTCGCGGGAGCGGGCCGGCTTCGAGGTCCGTGACGTCCATCCCTCGCACTACGGCCGCATGTGCCCGATCGAGACGCCCGAGGGCCCCAACATCGGCCTGATCGGCTCGCTGGCCTCCTTCGGCCGGGTCAACTCCTTCGGCTTCGTCGAGACCCCCTACCGGAAGGTCGTCGACGGCCGGGTCACCGACGAGGTCGAGTACCTCACCGCCGACGAGGAGGACCGGCACGTCATCGCGCAGGCGAACACGCCGATCGCCGCAGACGGCAGCTTCCTGGAGGACCGCGTGCTCGTCCGCCGCAAGGGCGGCGAGTTCGAGTCCGTGCGCGCCTCCGAGGTCGGCTACATGGACGTCTCGGCACGCCAGATGGTGTCCGTCGCCACCGCGATGATCCCGTTCCTGGAGCACGACGACGCCAACCGCGCGCTCATGGGCTCCAACATGCAGCGCCAGTCGGTGCCGCTGCTCAAGAGCGAGGCGCCGCTGGTCGGCACGGGCATGGAGTACCGCGCCGCCACCGACGCCGGTGACGTGATCAACGCCGAGAAGGCGGGTGTGGTCGAGGAGGTCTCGGCCGACTACGTCACGGTGATGAACGACGACGGCACCCGCACGACGTACCGGGTGGCGAAGTTCAA
>NZ_BMQJ01000061.1 GCF_014648055.1 Streptosporangium pseudovulgare | reverse complement strand
AACGCTTTATGGTCAAGTCCTCGGCCTATTAGTACCGGTCAGCTCCACACATTACTGCGCTTCCACCTCCGGCCTATCAACCCAATCGTCTATTGGGAGCCTTACCCCCTCACGGGGTGGGAGACCTCATCTCAAGGCAAGCTTCCCGCTTAGATGCTTTCAGCGGTTATCCCTCCCGAACGTAGCCAACCAGCCGTGCTCCTGGCGGAACAACTGGCACACCAGAGGTTCGTCCGTCCCGGTCCTCTCGTACTAGGGACAGCCCCTTTCAAGTCTCCTGCGCGCGCAGCGGATAGGGACCGAACTGTCTCGCGACGTTCTAAACCCAGCTCGCGTACCGCTTTAATGGGCGAACAGCCCAACCCTTGGGACCTACTCCAGCCCCAGGATGCGACGAGCCGACATCGAGGTGCCAAACCATCCCGTCGATATGGACTCTTGGGGAAGATCAGCCTGTTATCCCCGGGGTACCTTTTAGCCGTTGAGCGACGGCGCTTCCACATGCCACCGCCGGATCACTAGTCCCAGCTTTCGCTCCTGCTCGACCCGCCGGTCTCACAGTCAAGCTCCCTTGTGCACTTACACTCGACACCTGATTGCCAACCAGGCTGAGGGAACCTTTGGGCGCCTCCGTTACCCTTTAGGAGGCAACCGCCCCAGTTAAACTACCCACCAGACACTGTCCCTGATCCGGATCACGGACCCAAGTTAGACGTCCAAAACGACCAGAGTGGTATTTCACCAATGACTCCACCAGAACTAGCGTCCCAGCTTCACCGTCTCCCACCTATCCTACACAAACCGTTCCAAACGCCAATGTCAAGCTGTAGTGAAGGTCCCGGGGTCTTTCCGTCCTGCTGCGCGTAACGAGCATCTTTACTCGTAGTGCAATTTCGCCGGGTCTGCGGTTGAGACAGCGGGGAAGTCGTTACGCCATTCGTGCAGGTCGGAACTTACCCGACAAGGAATTTCGCTACCTTAGGATGGTTATAGTTACCACCGCCGTTTACTGGCGCTTAAGTTCTCACCTTCGC
>NZ_BMQJ01000059.1 GCF_014648055.1 Streptosporangium pseudovulgare | reverse complement strand
ACTACGCCGGACCGGTACGGGCCGCCGCCGCCGACAAGTGCGTCAAATGGGGAGGCAAGGCGGGCTCCTCCACCTACGACAGCCCCTTCGAACACTGCGGCTGATCCTGCCGGGCACCGCCTCCCTCCCCCGGAGGCGGTGCCCTCGCCTCCCCACCGAGGAGAACCCGTGAAATCCCCCCTGCCACGTCGAGCGGCCGTTTTCCTGACCTGTTCGCTCATCTCCCTGCTCCCCCTGACGACGCCGGCGAGCGCGGCCCCCGCCGCCCCGCTCTCCGACGCCTTCACCAGCGCGGCCACGACGTACGAGGTGCCCCGTGACCTGCTGGTCGCGCTCGCCTACGCCGAGACCCACCTCGACGGCCACGGCGGCGAGCCGAGCGCGAGCGGCGGCTACGGCGTCATGCACCTGGTCGGCGCCCCCGGCTCCCGGGCCCTGGAGCGAGCGGCCGCCCTGACCGGAAAGCCCGTCCCGGCGCTGAAGACGGACGACGCGGCCAACGTCGCGGGCGGCGCCGCGGTGCTGCGCGCCCTCGCCGACGAGCTCCGGCTCGACGCCGCGGACCGCGAGGACACCGGGAAGTGGTACCAGGCCGTGGCACGGTACGGCGGCGCGTCGTCCCCGGACGTGGCCCGGCTGTACGCCGACACCGTGTACGAACTGCTGACCTCCGGCGTCCGGGCCGTCACCCCCGCCGGGGAGACCGTGAGTGTGCCGGCGCGGGCGGTGCGGCCCGACCGCGGCCCCTACGAAGCGGCCCGGGACCTCGACAGGACGTTCGCGGCCGCCGCCGTGGACTACCCGTCGGCCCACTGGGTGCCGGCGAGCACCTCCAACTACGCCGTCTCCGACCGCCCGAACAGCGATGTGATCGACCGCATCGTCATCCACGTGACCCAGGGCTCCTACGCCGGCACGATCTCGTGGTTCCAGAACCCCGCGGCCGCGGTGTCGGCGCACTACGTCGTCCGCTCCTCCGACGGCGACATCACCCAGATGGTCCGTGAGAAGGACCGGGCCTGGCACGCCGGAGACTACAACCGGAGGTCGGTCGGCATCGAGCACGAGGGCTACGTCGACAACGCCACCTGGTTCACCGACTCGATGTACCGCGCCTCGGCCGCGCTCACCCGGAACATCGCCGACCGGTACGGCATCCCCAAGGACCGCACCCACATCGTCGGGCACGTCGAGGTCCCCGGCGCCAGCCACACCGACCCCGGCCGCTACTGGGACTGGAACCGCTACATGCAGTACGTCGGCGGGAGCGGCGGGACGACGAACCCGTACACCGCGCAGGAGGTCTGCGGCAGCGGCTACAGCGTGATCGACAGCGCCGCCCTCGGCACCGCCGGCACGGTCTACCTGCTCTACAACTCCTCCAA
>NZ_BMQJ01000058.1 GCF_014648055.1 Streptosporangium pseudovulgare | reverse complement strand
GACGCCTTCGAATCCGCAGGACAGGCCGTCGCTCTCCAGCGCCTCGCCGATCCCGAGGAAATCGCCGGAGCCATCGCCTTCATGGCCTCCCCCGACGCCAGCTACGTCAACGGCGCCACACTCAGCGCGATGGGCGGCCAACCCGCCCTCGGCTGATCGGCATGCGACCGCCGAGGAAGGCACGTCACATCCTCACTGTCCGTCCTCGCCGCAGTCGTCTTCGTCCAGCTCCGGCGCGTCCGGGTCGCGTAGCGGGCGCAGGTTGCCGGAGGCCGGGACGCCGACGGTGAAGCTGTAGCGGCCGAGCAGGTTCAGGTTGCGGTGCTTGAGCGGGGAGAGCCGGGCGATGTCCTCGTCCCGGATCTCGTGGCCCTCGGCCTTCAGCCGGACGACGGCGGCGTCGATGTACTTCGTGGTCCACAACACGATGGCGTTGAGGACCAGGCCGAGCGCGCCGAGCTGGTCCTCCATCCCGTCCCGGTACGCCTGGTGGATGGTGCCGCGCTTGCCATGGCACACGTCCCGCGCAAGCTTGCCTTCCCCGGGTGGCGGCTATTACGGCCGGAAACAAACCACCATGACCGCAAAGAAGGAGAAGCATCGATTTACGAACGATGTCAGTATTTCCAGCGCGCCTGAGCCTTTCACGCCCCCGAACATCCAGAAGTGGAGCGACCCATGTCCCGATCACTCATCTCCAGGATCGGCCCGAGCAAGAGCATCGCCGCCCTTGCCTCGGCCAGCGCCCTGGCCACCGCGGGTATCCTCACGTTCGTCGCCCCCACCAACGCCGATGTCGCCGCACCCAGCACGTCGACGATCCAGTGCAGCAACGCCACGCTGAAGGGGCACTACATCTTCGGCGCCAACGGCACGTCGGTGCCCCCGAGCGGCGAGAGCATCCCGATCTCCACGGGCGGCCTCGACTACTTCGACGGCAAGGGCGGCGGCACCGGCATCGCCACCTTCGTGGTGAAGGACGCCCTGGTGAACGACCACACCCCGATCACGCTCTCCTACAACATCAAGAGCGACTGCAGCGGGAAGGCGTCGTTCCACCTGGGCGACAGCTCGGCGAACTTCAACGTGTACGCCGACCCCTCCGGGGCGTCGTTCGTCCTGGTCGCCACCGACCCGGGCAACGTGCTGGCGGGCACCGAAACCCGAGTGAGCCGGTAACCTCCCCCGCCCTTTCGTCCCGCCCGCGGGAATCCGGCCGTCACGGCCGGTCCCCGCGGTTCTTTGTGCGCCGCTGCGTTGTGCGCGGCGCCGGGCGCCCGCGAGGAACTCCGCGACGTCGCCGCCGCCGGAGTTGCTGCGTCGTTCTCCCGCCCGCCGCCGCGCAGAGCGAACCCGGCGACTAGGAGCTGTTTGAGGTTCGGATCATGTGGTTGAGGTGAGGAGCTTCAGCCACATGATCGAGCCTCGGAGATGGAGCCCGGCCTCGTAGTTCTCCGGGGTTTC
>NZ_BMQJ01000057.1 GCF_014648055.1 Streptosporangium pseudovulgare | reverse complement strand
GAGCCTTTTTCATGCTGAAATTGCAGCTCATAGCCGGTGAGCCCAGCGATCATCAGGGCCTTGGCCGCGCCGATCGCAAGCAGTTCAGCACCTCTTGCGATGCTGGAGTCATGACCGATCTCGAGCCTGTGGATCTGGAGTTGCTCGCTGGGTTCGCCGCGAAGATTGATCCGTTCATGCAGGGTGTCCTCGTCAGTGGGGATGTGGAGCAGATACGCGGCTTCGTCCTCGAAGCAGCGTGGAACTGTACGGAGCGGCCGTACTTCGAGCACCTGTGGGGGGTAGGCGGGCTCTACCACGTCTGGATGGGAATCGACGACATCCTCGACGGATGGCCCGTCGACCACGGGGCCGATGCCGATGCCCTGGCCATGCGCGAGTTCAGACTCGCGGCCCAGGAGTGGCTGGACATGCCGCGGACGGAGACTGGGTTCCGGCACTACGTGCATCGGTGGGAGAGACGGGTAGCGGAAGACACCTGGCCCGCACCCGGAGGAGTCAACTGACGGCAGCAGCCGGCCTCGCCCGGCGATCGCGACGACTCCCGCCGACCTTGAGAGCTTCACGACCTGACGGCGCTGGTCAGCACAGATACAGAAGGCCGGGTTGAGATGAGAGGAGGCTCCCGGTAAGACAGCAGTCGACCAAGATCCGATGCCCCGACCAGGAGCCTCGTTGCTGTCTTACCCTGCCGCGATTCCGCTGTCCAACCGCACCCTTACCCGTCTGGCCAAGCTGATCCGCGCCCACCGCGCGCACCGTCGGTCCCGATGGCGCCGCCTCAGCCCCGGACAGCAGGCTCTTCTGGTCCTGGCCCACCTGCGCAACGGCGACACCTACGCCCGTCTGGCCGTCGGCTTCGCCATCGGCACCGCCACCGCCTGGCGTTATGTGCGTGAGGCGGTCGACCTGGTCGCTGCCCTGGCCGACGACGTGCACACCGCCGCGCTGAAGGCCTCCCGCCTGGCCTATGTCGTCCTCGACGGCACGCTCATCCCGATTGACCGTCTGGCCGACGATGCACCGTACTACTCCGGCAAGCATCATCGGCACGGGGTGAACGTCCAGTTCCTCGCTGATCCGGTTGGCCGGCTGGTGTGGGCCTCGCCCGCACTGCCCGGTGCAGTGCATGACCTGAACGCGGCTCGGCGGACCGGCTTGATCGACGCCCTCACTGGTGCCGGTATCCGGGTCTTCGCCGATCGGGGGTATCAGGGTGCGGGCGGGGTGATCCGTACCCCGTTCAAGCGCCATCGGTACCGGCCGCGCCTATCGCGCCATCAGAAGGCGGTCAACCGCTCCCACGCCCGCATCCGGGCGATCGGGGAACGCGCCGCCGCGACTCTCAAGGCGTGGAAGGTGCTGGACCGGCTCCGCTGCTGCCCGCGCCGCGCCACTGCGATCGTCCAGGCCATCGTCGTGCTGCAGACCTTCGAAGCTGACCGCTATTCGAGATGAAAAAGGCTC
>NZ_BMQJ01000056.1 GCF_014648055.1 Streptosporangium pseudovulgare | reverse complement strand
TCGTCGCCGGAGGCGCGGAAGCCGTCGCCGTGGCCGCGGACGTGGACGCGTAGGGCGGTGTACTTGTCCTGGCCGATGCCGGGCAGGGTCTGGCAGCCGGAGGCCGGTCCGATCGTCGAGTCGGTGATGGTGAACCGGAAGGTCCTGTCGCCGTCGGCGTTGATCACCCGGCCGTCGATCTGGCTGTTCCTGACCGTGACACCGTCAGCGTTGATCACCAGGTCACCGGGGACGCGCACGCCGTCGAGGACGGTGCCGGGCGCGGTGACGAGATAGGCGGCGCCGTCCTCGTTCAGCGCCGGCGTCCGAAGCTTCACGCCGGGCGGCACGCCCGTGCACGCCGGCGTCGGATGCCCCGCGCACACCCTGCCGTCCGGGACGGGCTCCGGGTCGCGCGGCGGGACCGGCTTCGGTGCGGGCGTGAGCGTGGGCCCGCCGGTGCCGCCGGTTCCGGGTGTGTCGTCCGGCTCCTCCGAGCCCTTTCCGGTCGGCGCGGGCCGGGGGGTCGCGCCGTCACCCGGGGCCTCGGAGCCGTCGCCCGGAGGGGACGTGGCGGTTCCGTCCGGATCGGGGGAGGGGGAGGGTGTGGCGCCCGGCCACCGGCCTCTGCCCGGTCCCCGGCCCTCACCCGGCCACCGGTCGCCACCGGGGCGCCGGGCGTCGTCCGGCCCCCAGCCCTCGTCCGGCCCCCGGCCCTCGTCCGGCCGCGGACTCGCACCGGGCCAGGGATCGCCGCCGGGCCACGCGGTCTCGCCGTCCCACGGGATCTGGTCCGGCCAGTAGCCCCGGTCTCCCTGGCCTCCCCGGTCCGGCGCCGGGGTCGTCTTCCCGGGGAACGGCCGGGGGGTGGACGACCCGGTGTCCCGCTGCTCTCCGGTCTGGGGACGCCAGCGGAAGACGACGTCCACCCAGTAGTTGTACCGCTTCGGGTTCGACCGCCGGGGGAAGGCGCTGGAGCCGTACCCGAACACGCCCGCGTCGCGCGGTGTCGTGGCCAGCGGGCCGGAGCGGGCCGGGCGGGAGCCGCTGGTGCCCACGTAGGTGCCGTGGGCGCTGTGGTAGGAGACCGTGTACGTCCGCCCGGCGGCCAGCCGTACCGGTGAGGCGAAGCGGGCCTCCTGCCAGCCCGACGCGGTCTCGTCCTCGAAGGTGACCCGCGCCAGCCGCCGCCCGCGGGCGTCCCACAGGTTTCCGGTGTGCTCGCCCTGTTCGCCCCGGGCCTTGTAGAACCGCACGCCCGTCGCCCAGCCGCCGCGGGCCGCGGTGAAACGTGTGCCGAGCTCGACGGGCGCGCGGTCGGCGTGCGTCCCGGCCCGCACCGGGGCGTCCGGCCGCCACAGGCTCGTCTCCTTGGCGGCGCCGGAGTCGGGGGCACCGGAACCGGAGGCGCCGGAGTCCGCGGTGCCGTGACCCGGCGTGCCGGAGCCGGGGCCGGACGGGTCGGGGTCGGAGGCGTCGGGGGCCGGGGTGAAGACGGCGGGGGCGGGCCGTCCGGCGGACGCCTCCCGGAGGGCGACGCCGTCACGGGTGAGGGCCCAGACGGCCGGGGCGGTCGTCGCCGCGAGGACGGCGACCAGCGCCGTCGTCAGAACCGGCGGTCGCCGCCGGGATGGTGCGGATGGTGCGCTCTCGCTATTCCCCTCGTGCCGTGGGGGGCTCGTACTGGACATTCCTGTGACCTCCGCGCCGGTTCTCGCCCGGCTCGATGATGTGTCCGCTTGGTCCTCGCACAGGGGACATTGTTGCGACTGGGGTCACAGATACGCACCGGTTTCACGAGTATTGGTCTGCGAGTGGTCCGGGGATGATCGGTGAACGGCCATGCGGACGGTCCGGTGAACGATTATGCGGCGGTCCGGAAACAGAACCGGAAGCGGAACCGGGAGCGGGAGCGGGAGCGAAACCGGATCCGGAACCGAGAACGGGAGCGAAAGCGGAACCGGAACCGGAACCGGAAAGGGAATCGGAAGCGGAAGCGGCGCCGGAAAAGTGATCATGTCGTTCGGCTTTCCGGCCGTCACGCCGTTCTCCGGTCGGTGTCCGGCCGCGCGGGTCGGTGATCCGTGGGGCGGGGGCCGTTCTCCGGCCGGGGCCGTCCGCGCGGGGTGACGGGGTCGTTCCCGCCGGACCGTTCCCGAGGGACGGCGCGCCGCTTTCCCGGCCGGGTCAGCCCACGCAGGGCAGCGGGCCGACGGTCGAGGTGACGCGGTACTGCTCGTCGATCGTCACCAGCGAGTTGCCCGACCAGTCGATCTTCGCGCACTCCGAGTCGACCGGCCCGTAGACCCACGAGCGATCGACCAGCTTGTTGTCCCGCATGACCAGCCGCCCGCGGGCGTTCTTGAGCTGGATGCTGTAGGTGCCGCCCATGATGAGGTTGTCGGTGACGGTGGCGTTCACGATCTGGTCGTCGGTGAGGAAGA
>NZ_BMQJ01000055.1 GCF_014648055.1 Streptosporangium pseudovulgare | reverse complement strand
TGTCAGGGCTCAGGACCCGTGCGACAGATCCGGCGCAGGAGGTGGGTGACACTCCGGCTAGATGATCTGTTGCTCTTCGACGCCTATTGAACCGGAAACGTGGGGTCCGGGCTCTGCCATTCGGGTGGGAGTTCTTCGATCTGCAGGTCGGAGAAGACCAGGGTCAGGTCGTGGGCGTTGGCCTGGATCCGGATCTCGTGGAAGTCGATGCCGAGGGCTGCGGCCCACTTCCGGGCGGCCGGTGAGTCGGTCACGAGCGTGGGCCCGGGGTAGAGCTCCTGGCAGTTGACGCCCCAGACGTATCCGTCGAGGTCGACGCCAGTTTCGTTGGCGATGAGCCGGTCATCGAGGGAGGTGCGCCAGGTGTCGGCCGAGACGGTGGTGGTGCAGGTGGCCTGCACGCAGTGGCGGAACAGGTAGCGCAGCGTCGCCGGTGCGATCCCGCTCCTGGGGTCGGCGGTTGCGTGGATGATGAGCTGGTAGTCGCGCATGTAGTTCGTGAAGCCGTGGTGGAGCAGGGCTTGGTCGAAGACGTCGTCCAGGGCCTGTTGCAGCTTCACCGGATCCATGCACGCAGTTCTACCCGACGGCGTGATCTTCTGGTCAGTGCTGGGGCTTGCGGACCTTGAACCGGGCTATGGGTTTGGTGGTGGTGCGGGCGACCTCGGCGATGACCTGGCCGGCATGGGTGATGCGGAAGGTGGCGTCGGCTGCTTCGACGGTCACGGTCGCTCCGGCGTGGCCGATGCCGACGCCGATGCGCTGGCCGGCGATGGCGATCCAGCCGCGGCTGCTGACCCGCCGCTGCACCCGGACCGGTTCGGCCGCCGGCCGGGGTGCGGGCCCGGCGGGGCGCGCGTCGCGCAGCCGGGCCGTCTCAGCTTCGGTGAGCGGGTTGGGCAGGGTGCGCAGCAGCGTGGATCCGTCGCTCAGGTGCAGCACGGCGCCCTCCAGGCGGATGGTCAGCCGGCGTCCGGCGAACGGCGAGCCGACCGGGCATGATCGGCCGCCGAGGGAGACCACGCCGGAGGCGTTGACGGTCCGCTCCACCTCGACCGCCCCGCCGGCGCCGGGCCGGGCCGGTGCGGGGAAGGGCGGGATACGGGTGCCGCCCTCGGCGATCAGCTGCCGCAGATGCCGGACGGTGAGCCGGGAGGGCACCTTCTTGATCCTCACCCCGGCGGCCAGCAGTTCGACGGTGCCGGCGTCGGCCCGCAGGGTGAGCGTCAGACCAGCGCGGTGGGTGCCGAGCCAGAACTGCTGCCCGCAGACGGTCAGGTTGCCCGAGGCGGGGACGACGCGGGTGAACTCCACGGCCAGGTCCACCGGATCGATTCCGTTCACCGGCATCATCGGCGCGGCTGTCTCGACCGGCCCCGGTTCCGCCACGGGCTCAGCGACGGCCTCGGGGTCGGGGAGTGCTCCGGTGGCGCGCAGGTCCGCCGGCAGGCGCAGCGGCAGCCGCTCGTCGGTGCGGGGGTGGAACCGGTCGGCGGGGCGGGCCATGTTCAGCGCTTGGTGGGGGCGGTAGGTGTTGTAGTCGGCGACGAAGGCGTCCAGGACCTGCTGGGCGTGTTCGATGCTGTCGAACGGTTCGTGGTCGTCGAGCAGTTCGCGGCGCAGGGTCTGGTGGAAGCGTTCGACCTTGCCGGTGGTGGTGGGTGAGTGCGGGCGGGTCAATCGGTGGGTGATGCCGTTCTCGCGGCAGATCCGGTCGAACAGCACTTCTCCGCCGCGGCCGAAGCGGGCGGTGAACTGTTTGCCGTTGTCGGTCAGCAGTTCCTCGGGGATGCCGTGGCGGCGCAATGCGTCGGCCAGGGCCAGGCACACGGCCCGGCCGGTGGGGCGGGTCACCACGGTGGCGGTCACGCAGTAGCGGGAGTGGTCGTCGACGCCGGTGACGATCTTGCATTCGGTGCCGTCGGCCAGCAGGATTCCGCCGACGATGTCCATCTGCCACAGTTGCATCGGCTCTGGTCGCTGCCAGCGTGTGTAGTCCTCGCGCCGTCGGCGTCGGGGGACGGGTTGCACCAGGTGGTGGCGGATGAGCACGCGGTGCACCGTGGCCCGGGACGGCACCGGGCCGGGGCAGGGGCGGCGGGTCAACTCCCACACCAGGCGGCGGGCGCCCCAGCGGGGGTGGTTGCGCCGCAGCTCGCAGATCAGCGCCTCCACCGCGGCCGGGATCCGGGCCGGGGAGGTATGCGGGCGCGAGGAGCGGTCGGCCAGCCCGTCCAGGCCCTGGGCACGGTAGCGGCCCAGCCATCGGTGCACCGTCTGCCGGGAGACTCCGAACCTGCGGGCGACCTCGGTGACGCTCGCCCCGGATGACACCTGCAGTACGGCTTGGTACCGCTGCTCGACCACGCTCAACTCCGCCAGCACTCGGCGAAGTGTCACACAGGTCCTGAGCACGATCTGTCACGCAGATCATGAGACCCGACAC
>NZ_BMQJ01000054.1 GCF_014648055.1 Streptosporangium pseudovulgare | reverse complement strand
TCGGCACCTTCTCCCTCAACGCCGGCACCTACAACGTCGTCGGCGTGAGCCGCTGGACCGCCGGCACCGGCTACGTCATCGCCGACGCCGTCCGCGTCACCAAGCTCTGACCCCGGACGCACCGTCCGGAACCGGGTACGGCTCGCACCTCCGCGGAGGCGCGAGCCGTACGCGTGTCCCCGGCCGACCGGCCGGTCATCGAACCGGACCGGCGCCGATGATCTCTGAATCCCCGAGGCGCGGTGTCAAGAAGACGTGGCGTGGAATGCGGCGACCGGCCTGCCTCCGTCGCCGAACGGGGCGGCTCGGACGAGCCGCGCCGCGATGCCGCAGGTGACACCGAGGATGGTCGCCGAGGCTACCGCTCGCCGCGCCGACCGGCCCACTCGGCGCTGGATGATCGCAGCAGGCGGACCCCGTAATTACGCTGCCGCTCAGCCGAAGGGGCCGGCCGTCCCGCCAGCCCCCTCTCCAGCCCTAGGAGATGCGTTGACCACTCCCGGAAAGGATCGCAGCGATCGCAGCCCGTGGAACTGGCTGCTGATTGTACCGATCATCCTGCCTTTGTTGCCATTCCTCTTCAACGCCGACGGCCCCCGGCTCTTCGGCTTTCCCCGTTTCTACTGGCTCCAGCTCGCGTTCATCGTGGTCGGCGTCACCTGCACCACGATCGTCTACCAGATGACCAAGCGGAAGCGGTGAGCCGATGAGCGAGCACCTGACCGAGATCATCATCTTCACCTTCCTGTTCCTGCTGGTCAGCGGCATGGGCTTCGTGGCCGCACGCTGGCGACGCCCCAACGATCTGGCCACGCTCGACGAGTGGGGACTGGGCGGCCGGAGCTTCGGCTCGTGGATCACCTGGTTCCTGGTCGGCGGCGACCTCTACACCGCGTACACCTTCGTCGCGGTGCCGGCGCTGCTGTGGGGAGCCGGGGCCACCGGCTTCTTCGCCGTGCCGTACACGATCGTGGTCTACCCCATCGTGTTCCTCGTGCTGGTCCGGCTCTGGTCGGTCTCGCACGTCCACGGCTTCGTCACCCCGGCCGACTTCGTCCGGGCGCGGTTCGACTCCCCCACCCTCGCGCTGCTGATCGCCGTCACCGGCATCGTCGCGACGATGCCCTACATCGCGCTGCAGCTCGTCGGCATCGAGGCCGTGCTCAAGACGATGGGCGTGACCGGCCACCTGCCGATCATCATCGCGTTCGCCATCCTGGCCGCCTACACCTACCAGTCGGGCCTGCGCGCCCCGGCGCTGATCGCCTTCGTCAAGGACACGCTGATCTACCTGGTGATCATCGTCGCGATCATCGTCATCCCGGCGAAACTGGGCGGCTGGGACGGGATCTTCGACGCGGCCAAGGCGAAGTTCGACGCCTCCCCGGCACCGGGTGACGGCCCCCTTCTCAACGCCAACAACCAGCTCCAGTACGTCACGCTGGCTCTGGGCTCGGCGCTCGCGCTGTTCCTCTACCCGCACAGCGTCACCGGCGTGCTGGCGTCCAGGAACCGCGATGTGATCAAACGGAACATGTCCGCGCTGCCCGCCTACAGCCTGCTGCTCGGCCTGATCGCACTACTCGGCTACATGGCCATCGCCGCCGGGGTCAAGCCCATCGGCACCGACAACAACACGATCGTCCCGCAGCTCTTCGACAAGATGTTCCCCGACTGGTTCGCCGGGGTCGCCTACGCCGCCGTCGGCATCGGCGCGCTGGTCCCCGCCGCGATCATGTCGATCGCGGCCGCGAACCTGTTCACCCGCAACATCTACCGCGAATACCTGAAGCGGGACGCCACCGACGCCGACGAGGCCCGCGTCTCGAAGATCACCTCGCTGCTCGTCAAGGTCGGCGCGGTGCTGTGCATCCTGTTCCTGGACACCGGCTTCTCCATCGACCTGCAGCTCATCGGCGGCGTCATCATCCTGCAGACCCTTCCGGCCGTGGCGCTCGGCCTCTACACCCGCTGGCTCCACCGGGCCGGCCTGATCGCCGGCTGGATCGCCGGAATGGCAGCCGGGATGATCATGCTCTACAACATCTCCAACCCCGCCACCGG
Source organism: Streptosporangium pseudovulgare (assembly GCF_014648055.1). GTDB lineage: Bacteria > Actinomycetota > Actinomycetes > Streptosporangiales > Streptosporangiaceae > Streptosporangium > Streptosporangium pseudovulgare. Next base: position 586 of record NZ_BMQJ01000054.1, on the reverse strand, counting down.
CAAGATGCACTTCGCCGGATCGGCGTTCCCGCTGGAGCAGCTGGGCTTCGACACCAAGATGACCATCTACGCGGGCATCCTGGCGTTGCTCGTCAACCTGGCCGTCGCGGTCATCGGCACGTTCATCGCCCGGGGCACCAGGCTCGCCGAAGGGAACGACGTCACCCAGCCCGACCACTACTTCGCCGACGAGGGTGACCCCCGCGTCAAGGAGCTCGATCTCACCCACTGACCTGTCGAGACCCGCGGACCTATCGAGGGCGGGAAAGAGCCGTCGAACACGGAAGGGCCGTCTCCCGGATGCGCGGGGGCGGCCCTTCCACATGCGAGAAGGCAGGCACGAAAAAAGCGGAGCCTCGGGCTTTCGCCGAAGACCCCGCCGGAAAACACCGCAACCCGGAACCCCGGAGACCGGAAGCCCCGGAAGCCGTGAAACCCGGAGGCCGGGAGGCCGTGAAACCCGCACAACGCGGACACGAAAACGGGCACGCAAAAAAGCGGGGCCCCGGACGAACGAACGTCCAGAGCCCCGCCAGAAAACCCGGAAACCCGGAGGCCGGGAAGACCCGGGAAACGCGGAAAGGGC
>NZ_BMQJ01000053.1 GCF_014648055.1 Streptosporangium pseudovulgare | reverse complement strand
TACGTCCCCCTGCACCCCGCCCTGCCCGTGGCCCGGATGCGCTGGATCGCCGAACAGACCGGCGCACCCATCCTCGTCACCGACACCGCCAACGCCGGACACGACCTCACCGCACACCTCACCCCCCTCCTCGTCGGCACCGACACCGACCCCGACAACCTCGGACTGGCCATCGCCGCGGACCGGCTGGTCTACGCGATGTTCACCTCCGGCTCCACCGGCACCCCCAAGGGCGTCGCCGTCACCCACCGCAACATCCGCTCCTTCGCCACCGACCGGCTGTGGGAGAGTCCCGCCCAGCGGCGGGTGCTGTTCCACACCGCCTCCTCCTTCGACGTGTCCATGTACGAACTCTGGGTGCCCCTCCTGAACGGCGGCACCGTCGTCGTGGCACCCCCCGGCGTCGTCGACGCCGCCACCCTCACCTGGGCCCTGGACCGGGAGGGGGTCAGCGCGGTCTTCCTGACCACGGGGCTGTTCAACGTCCTGGCGCAGGACCACGCCGGCCTGCTGGCCCGCGTCCCGGAGCTGTGGATCGCCGGCGAGGCCGCCTCCCCGGCCACCGTGGAGCGGGTGGTCCGCGCCGGGGGCAACGTCTTCAACGGCTACGGCCCCACCGAGACCACGATCTACGTCACCGCGCACCACGTCACCGAGCCCGGCCCCGTCGTCCCCATCGGCCGTCCCCTGGACGACACCCGCGCCTACGTCCTGGACGACCGGCTCCGGCCCGTCCCGCCCGGGGAGACCGGCGAGCTCTACATCGCGGGTGAGCACCTGGCCCGTGGCTACCTGGGCCGGCCGGACCTGACCGCCGAACGCTTCGTCGCCTGCCCCGAGGAGCCCGGCGCGCGGATGTACCGCACCGGCGACCTCGTCCGCCGGCTGCCCGACGGAACCCTCGACTACGTCGGCCGGGTGGACAACCAGGTCAAGATCCGCGGCATCCGGATGGAGCTGGGTGAGATCGAGGTGGTCCTGGACCGCCATCCGGACGTGGCCCAGACCGTCGTCCTGGCCCGGGAGGACCGCCCCGGCGACAAGCGGCTGGTCGCCTACCTCGTCCCGCACGCCACGGACGCGGACGCCGGCGCCGATGCGGACGCGGAGGGGTTCACCGGCCGGGTGCGGCGCTTCGCCGAGGACAACCTGCCCGCCTACATGGTCCCGTCGGCCTTCGTGGTCATGGACGCCCTGCCGCTCAACCACAGCGGCAAGGTCGACCGCCGCGCCCTGCCCGCCCCGGAGACCACGACCTCCGGCGCGGCCCCGCGCACCCCCGTCGAGGAACGGCTCTGCGCGCTGTTCGCCGAACTCCTCGCCGTACCCGGCGTCGGCGTCGACGACGACTTCTTCGCCCTCGGCGGCCACTCCCTGCTCGCCATGCGCGCCGTCACCGCCATCCGCGCCGTCTTCTCCACCGAACTCCAGGTCCGCGAGATCTTCGAGGCGCCGACCGTGGCGGATCTGGCCGTACGGATCGAGAAGGCGGGGACCGACGGCGCGGTCCGCGTCCGGCCGGCGCTGGTCCGCGCCGAGGACGGTGACCGCTCGGAGCTGTCGTTCGCCCAGTACCGGGTCTGGCTCGTCGACCAGCTCGCCGAGAACGCGAGCCTCTACACGATCCCGCTGGTGCTGCGGCTGTCGGGCCGGCTGGACCGGGAGGCGCTGCGCGCCGCGGTCGCCGACGTGGCCCTGCGGCACGAGACGCTGCGCACCGTCTTCCCCGCCCGGGAGGACCGGCCGACGCAGCGGGTGCTGGAGAGTGTGCCGGACCTGACGGTGACCGAGGTCGCCGAGGCGGAGCTGGACGCCGCGATCCGGCGGACGGTGCTGCGGCCGTTCGACCTGGCGTCGGAGCCGCCGATGCGGGCGGAGCTGTTCGCGTCGCCGTCCGCGGGGGACGCATGGGCCGTACGGTCCCCGGGGACCGCCGCACAGCCGGCCGGAACGGCGGAGCCCGGCGACGGCGGCGAGCACGTCCTGGTGCTGGCCTTCCACCACATCGCGATCGACGGGTGGTCCCTGGGCCCGCTGGAGCGCGATCTGGCGACGGCCTACGCCGCCCGGGTGCGCGGCGAGGAACCCGGCTGGCAGCCGCTGCCGGTCCGCTACAGCGACTACACGCGCTGGCAGCGCGAGCTGCTCGGCGACCCCGCCGACCCCGGCAGCCTGATGGGCGAGCAGACCGCCCACTGGCGCGCCGCGCTGGCCGGGCTGCCGGACGAGATCGCGCTGCCCGCCGACCGGCCCCGGCCCGCGACGAGCGAGCACCGGGGCGAGGCGGTGTCCCTGAGCCTGTCACCCGAGTTGCACACCCGGCTGCTGTCGGTGGCCCGGGGCGGGCAGGCGACGCTGTTCATGACGTTGCAGGCCGGGCTGGCGGCGCTGCTGACCCGGCTGGGCGCCGGCGCCGACGTGCCGATCGGCGCCCCCGTGGCCGGCCGCACCGACGAGGCGCTGACCGACCTGGTCGGCTTCTTCACGAACACGCTGGTGCTGCGCACCGACACCTCGGGCGACCCGACCTTCCGCGAGCTGCTGGCCCGGGTCCGCGAGACCGACCTGGCCGCCTTCGCCAACCAGGACGTGCCGTTCGAGCAGCTCGTGGAGGCGCTGAACCCGCCCAGGGTCTACAGCCGCCCGCCGCTGTTCCAGGTGATGCTGGCCCTGCTCAACACGCCCGGCGCGGACGCCGAGCTGCCTGGGCTGACGATGGCGCTGGACCCGGCGTACTCGCTGTACGGGTTCGGCGGCGCCAAGTGCGACCTGCTGCTCGGTCTGACCGAGGACTTCACCGCCGACGGCGCTCCGGCCGGCGTGGAGGGTGTGCTGCAGTACGCCACCGACCTGTTCGACCGGGGAACGGCCGAGACGATCGCGACGCGGCTGGTGCGGCTGCTGGAGGCCGTCGCCGCCGACCCCGACACCCCGATCGGCGCGGTGGACCTCCTCGACCCCGCCGAACGCCGCACCCTCCTCAGGGAGTGGAACGACACCGCCGCCCCCACCCCGCCCGGCAACCTGGCCGAGCTGTTCGAGGCGCGGGTGGCGGCCGATCCGGCCGCCGAGGCGGTGGTCTGCGGCGAGCTGCGGCTGACCGCGGCCGAGCTCAACGGCCGGGCCAACGCCCTGGCCCGCCGCCTGACCGCCGCCGGCGTCGGACCCGAGACCCCCGTACTGGCCCTGCTGCAACGCTCCGCCGACGTCGTCGTCACCATGCT
>NZ_BMQJ01000052.1 GCF_014648055.1 Streptosporangium pseudovulgare | reverse complement strand
CGCCCCGGCCCCACCGCCAAACCGATCCGCTCATGCCCCAGATCCACCAGATGCTGCACCGCCAACCGCGCCGCCGCACGATCATCCGGCGAGATGAACGGCGCGTCGATCCGGTCGCTGTAGCCGTCCAGCAGGACGATCGGCAGGCCGCGCTCGCGCAGGCGGCTGTAGCGGTCCATCCGGGCGGTGGTGTCGGCGTGCAGGCCGGAGACGAAGATGATGCCGTCCACTCCCCTGTCGACGAGGAGTTCGGTGAACTCGTCCTCGGGCACGCCGCCGGGGAGCTGGGTGCACAGCACCGGGGTGTAGCCGTGCTGGGTCAGGGCCTTCTCGATCGCCTGGGCGAACACCGGGAAGATCGGGTTGTCCAGCTCCGGGGTGACCAGGCCGACCAGGCCGTTGCTGCGCTGGCGCAGCCGTTGCGGCCGCTCGTAGCCCATCAGGTCGAGCGCGGTCAGCACGGCTTGACGGGTGGTCTGCGACACGCCGGGCTTGCCGTTGAGCACCCTGCTGACCGTGGCCTCGCTGACCCCCGCCTGCGCGGCGACGTCGGCCAGCCGGACGCCCGCGCCGTCAGGGCGGGACCGGGGGGTCCGGTTGAGTTCACCCTCCATTGGAGGTACCCCACCATGCCTCCGGAGCGGGCGCAACCCGGGTGGCCGGCCGTCCGTCTCCTCACCGTCCACCGAATGCGCCGGGGGCCCCAACGATCTCTCCTTTCTCCGATCACCCACTTGTAACGCAACTTCCCGTCAGGGAAATTTGAAGTAACTAACAGATGTGCCTCTTCTCACCATGTCTATGGACACATAGGTAAGCCGCACGATGTACTACCTCATCGATCACAATGGCTGTATCCGGGCTGTGCCGTCCGGGAGGAACGAGCGCGAATGAGTACCGTCGTCCTCGACAATGTGAGCAAGATCTACCCTGGCGGGTATCTCGCGGTCGACCGAATGAACCTGCGGGCGGAGAACGGGGAGTTCCTCGTCCTGCTCGGCCCCTCCGGGTGCGGTAAGTCCACCCTGCTGCGGATGGTCGCGGGCCTGGAGGAGATCACCTCCGGTGACCTGTGGCTGGGCGGGGATCACGCCAACGAGCTGGCGCCGCGCGACCGTGACGTCGCCATGGTGTTCCAGAACGGCGCCCTCTACCCGCACCGCACGGTGCGCGGCAACATGGCCTTCCCCCTGGAGATCGCCAAGGCCGATCCCGGGCTGGTCAGGGAGCGGGTGACCGAGCTGTCCAAGGCGCTGCACATCTCCGAGACGCTCGAACGCCGCCCCGGGACGCTCTCCGGCGGCCAGCGCCAGCGCGTCGCCATGGGCCGTGCGATCGTGCGCCAGCCGTCGCTGTTCCTCATGGACGAGCCCCTGTCCAACCTCGACGCGGGCATGCGGACCGAGCTGCGGATGGAGATCTCCTCGCTGGTCCGCTCGCTGGGCGTGACCACGATCTACGTGACGCACGACCAGGTGGAGGCGCTGACCCTCGCCGACCGGATCGCCATCATGAACCGCGGCGTGCTGCAGGACGTCGGCACCCCCGCCCAGGTCTACAACGACCCGGCGACCGCCTTCACCGCGGCCTTCCTCAGCTCCCAGCAGCTCAACCTCCTCTCGGCGACCGTGCGCGCCCCGCAGAACCAGTACGTCCTGCTGGACTTCGGGGTGCACCAGATCATGATCCCCTGGAACGATCCCCGCTCCTACGCCATCTCGCAGCATGTCGGCCGCCAGATCATCGTCGGGCTGCGCCCCGACTGCCTGGCGCCGGTCTCCGAGAGCTTCGAGGGCCCCACGTTCCTCGGCCGGGTCCGGGCCCTGGAGTACCACGGTCACGAGTGGCTGGCCTACGTCGAGAGCGGCATCCCCTCCGTGGCGGTCCCCGAGCCGCCGGACCCCCGGCACAAGGCCCGCGACCTCGCGGCGGCCACGCCGGGCGGCCGGGCCCGCGCGGTCATCCGGCGGCTGATGCCCGGCCTGGCCGGCGAGCCGGAGCCCGACGAGGTGGAGCAGGAGGCCGGCGGCGGCAGCCACCGCCGGGCCGACCTGATCGTCCGGCTGGGCGCGCGTCCCGTCTGGCGCGCCGGTGACCCCGCCCGGGTGGGCGTGGACACCACGCGGCTGATGCTCTTCGCGACGGACGGTTCCCGCATCGACCCGCCGCAGCGCTGACCGGCGGCGGGGACCGTACGCGGGCGGCCGTCCGCGCGGCCACCGGGCGCCGCCGCCATCGGGCGTCGTGTCCGCCCGGCCCGGCGGCCTCCCGTCAGCGGCCGACGATGGCGACGATCTCGACGACGCGGACGACGCGGTCCAGTTCGGCCCGGTGGAAGGCGGCGTCGCGGGCGAGGACCAGGTGCAGGTCGGCGCCGGGGATCGGCAGGCTCATCAGGTGGCGGCCGCCGGAGCCGAGGACGGCGGGGCGCGGCGGGGCGGTCCAGGCCGTCCCCTCGTCCCCTCCCCATGCCGTGGCGCCCGCCGGACCCTCCAGCGTCTCCGGGGCCTGCCAGCTGCGGTGCACGACCTCTCCGGTGCCGGAGCGCACGGTGACCGCCCACCCGGCGCCGACCAGGCCGGGGGCGGCGTCCACGAGCGTGGCGAAGGCGCGCCCGGGATCGGCGGCCACGTGCCGCAGCAGATCGTAGTCGGGCGTGCAGCCGGGGATCTCGCGGGTGGGCCAGGCGGCCTCGACGTTCAGGCCGGGGACCGCGGAGAGGCGGTCCCCGATGCTCCCGGTGTCGGTGACGCCGGGCCAGGAGACGGTGAAGTCGTCCACCGCTCGGCCGCCCTCGCGCTCCAGGACCGTCACCTGCAGGATGTCCGCCCCCAACGTGCCGAGCACCCGGGCGACCTGGCCCAGGGCTCCGGGCCGGTCGGGAAGGGACACCCGTAGCCGGAACATCATTTTCGATCACCTCTCTCTGGGCATCAGGGTGTCCTAGACAGGTTTCGCGAATGTTCCGGGGAGATGTCCAGCATAAAACCCTAGATACGGAAATATCCGACCCGGTCGGCTTTTTGGCTCGCCTCGGCGCCGGGCGGATATCGACGATCTCCGTCGCGGCGCCGCCGGCCGTGCCGGCGGAGAGCCGCGGCCCCTAGCGGATGATCTTCGGTCCGGAGCCGGTCGAGCCGCGGACGATGAACTCCGGCTGGAAGACGAGCTCGGAGTTGTGCATGGGAGCGCCCGCGACCGCCTCCAGCAGGGTGTGCACGGCGGCGGTGACCATCGAGTGGACGGGCTGGCGCACGGTGGTCAGCGGCGGATCGGTGAACGCGATCAACGGCGAGTCGTCGTACCCCACCACCGACACCTCCCCCGGCACCGACAACCCCCGATCCCGGCACG
>NZ_BMQJ01000051.1 GCF_014648055.1 Streptosporangium pseudovulgare | reverse complement strand
GTAGCTTCCGGCGCTGGGGATGCTCGCCTGGTACCAGGCCACGTCGCTGGAGGAGACGGGGTTGGCGAACCGGTAGTCGGCGCCGTACCGCTGGCCGGAGTAGGTGGAGGTGCCCCAGTTGGAACCCGCGGTGAACCCGGAGCCGGCGTTGTCGACGATCACGCTGAACTGGCCGGACCCGCTGCCGGTGACCACCTTGCCCGCGCTGGGCCCGCTCTCGGCGTGCAGGCGGTCCAGGGCGGTCACGTAGTAGGTGTAGGCGGAACCGGCCGCCGCGCCGGCGTCGGTGAAGGACGTCCCGCGGGTGGTGCCGACCAGGTTGCGGGCGTCGGCGAAGAAGCACGGGTCGGCCGCGTTCTGGGAGCCGTCCACCCGGTAGACCGCGTACGAGACCGGGGTGCCGGTGCCGCCGCGCTGCCACGACAGCGCCACCCCGCCGGTCCCCCGGGTCGCCGAGGTGATCGAGGGACTGGCCGGCGCGACGCCGGCGCCGTACGCGGGCACCAGGGCGGGCTTCGAGTAGTGGGCGGACACCAGCGTGGAGACGGCGCCGATCCGGTCCGCCCTGACGTCCTTGGCACTGAAGAAGACGTCACCGAGCACCTCGGGGTGCTGGCGGTTGTAGGTGAGGTGGTCGCTGAGCTCCCCGGGCCGCTGCCAGGCCGCGCTCTCGCCGGACGCCCCGGCCCGGTAGGCGGCCTGGCCGACGAACAGCTGGACGCCGGTGCCCCGGACCGTGCCGGCCCACCAGGCGGTGAGCGTCTTGTAGTCGGCCACGTTGTAGCCGATGTTCCAGTAGATCTGCGGCGCGATGTAGTCGACCCAGCCCTGCTTCACCCACAGCCGGGTGTCGGCGTAGATGGCGTCGTAGGACTGCATGCCGGAGGTCTGCGAGCCCAGCGGGTCGGTCGAGGCGTTGCGCCAGATGCCGAACGGGCTGATGCCGAACTTCACCCACGACTTGGCCGCGTGGATCCGCTGGTCCAGCTCCTTGACCAGGAGGTTGACGTTGTCGCGGCGCCAGTCGGCGATGTCGGCGAAGCCGCCGCCGTACTGGGCGTAGGCGGCCGCGTCGGGGATCGTCTCACCGCTGGCCGGATAGGGGTAGAAGTAGTCGTCGAGGTGCACGCCGTCGATGTCGTACCTGGTGACGGCGTCCATGACGGCGTCCTCGATGAAGTCGCGGACCACCGGGATCCCCGGGTTGTAGTAGAGCTTGCCGCCGTAGGCGAACCTCCAGTCGGGGTGCTGGCGGGCCGGGTGGGTGGACACCAGGCGGGTGGGGTCGGCGTGGTTGGCGATCCGGTACGGGTTGAACCACGCGTGGAACTCCAGGTTCCGGGCGTGCGCCTCGCCGACCATGAACGCCAGGGGGTCGTAGCCGGGGTTTCCGCCCTGGGTTCCGGTCAGCCACTGCGACCAGGGCTCGTACGGCGAGGGCCAGAACGCGTCGGCCGTCGGCCGGATCTGCACGACGACGGCGTTCATGTGCTTCTGCACCGCGAGGTCCAGCCAGGCGCGGAACTCGGCCTGCTGCGCCGAGGCGCTCAGGCCGGTCCGGCTCGGCCAGTCGATGTTGGCGACGCTGGCCACCCACATCGCGCGGAGCTGGCGTTTGGGGGTCGCGGGGTCGGTGGCGCAGGCGGCGAGGGCGGTGGCCGCGTGTGCCGTCCGCGGCGCGGTCACGGCGGCGGTGGCGGCGGTCGTGGGGGTGAAGGCGAAGGTCAGGGCGAGGGAGAGGGTCGTCGCGGCAATGCGGCCGAAGGCGGCGAGCCGCCGCTTGCGGCCCGCTCGAGGCGTCGTCACAGAAAAGAAGTTTCAGACCAATCACCTGAAAGCGCAATAGTCTTCATCGCCTCCTGCGGAGCCGGAGGCGGGCGGGACGAAGCCAGGGATTTTGGAACGCGCCAGAAGAAAGATGTCCGGATCGGGGCGGACCGAACAGTCGATGAAGACGGAAATCTTCTTCTAACTCGCCAGTAATGTCAATTATCGACATTTGTCAGATAAAGGCCGTACTGTGCAGCCGTTGGCACCCCCCGATCAAGGAGCGACCATGACGCTCACCCGTGCCCGGTCAGCAGCCACAGCCGCCGGCTTACTCTCCGCCCTCCTGATCTTCGGAGGTCATCCGGCATCCGCCGCCCCGACCACCCCGGCCGCGTCCGAGGGGCCCATGGCCGCCGCGTTCGCCCGCGCCGCCGCCACCTACGACGTCCCGCGCGACCTGCTCGTCGCGCTCGCCTACTCCGAGACCCACCTCGACGGGCACGGCGGCGCGCCAAGCGCGAGCGGCGGCTACGGCGTGATGCACCTGGTCAGCAACCCCGCCGCGCACAGCCTGGAGAAGGCCGCCCAGATCACCGGCCAGCCGGCCAGGACGCTGCGCAGGGACGACACCGCCAACATCCTCGGCGGCGCCGCGGTGCTGCGGTCCTACGCCGACGAGATCGGCCTCGACGCCGCCGCCCGCAAGGACGCCGGCCGCTGGTACGGCGCCGTCGCCAAGTACGGCAACGCCTCCACCCCCGAGGTCGCCCGGCTGTACGCCGACACCGTCTACAACTTCCTCGGCACCGGCATCGACACGCCCAAGGTCAAGGTCGCCCCGCAGGAGGTCACCGCCGACCGCGGCGAGTACGCCAAGGCCGCCGACCTCAACGCGCCGGCCAACACGCTGGCCGCCAGCGCCGACTACCCGCCCGCGTCCTGGGTGGCCGCCAGCTCCAGCAACTACACCGCCTCCAGCCGCCCGTCGAGCTACGCCATCGACCGGGTCGTCATCCACGTGACCCAGGGCTCCTACGCCGGCTCGATCTCGTGGTTCCAGAACCCCAGCGCCCAGGTCTCGGCGCACTACGTGGTCCGTTCCTCCGACGGCGCCGTCACCCAGATGGTCCGCGAGAAGGACGTCGCCTGGCACGCCGGGAACTGGACCTACAACACCCGGTCCGTCGGCATCGAGCACGAGGGCTACGTCAACGACGCCTCCTGGTTCACCGACGCGATGTACCGCTCCTCGGCCGCACTGACCCGCGCCATCTGCGACAAGTACGGCATCCCCAAGGACCGCTCCCACATCATCGGGCACAACGAGGTGCCCGGCGCCACGCACACCGACCCCGGCACGTACTGGAACTGGACCAAGTACATGCAGTACGTGACCGGCAGCGGCGGCGGCACCCCGTGGTCGGCCACCGTGGACAACACCACCGCCGGGAAGTTCACCGCCAGCGCCAACTGGGGCACCTCCGCCTACTCCGGCCAGCGGTACGGCGCCGACTACCGGTTCGCCAACCCCGTCTCCTCCAGCGACGTGGCCTGGTACCAGGCGAGCATCCCCAGCGCCGGAAGCTAC
>NZ_BMQJ01000050.1 GCF_014648055.1 Streptosporangium pseudovulgare | reverse complement strand
GCGTCCCTATCGCCGGTTGCCAGGGCGGGTCGCCGTAGCCTTGCGGCCACACTGGCGGGGGAGAGCGCAGGGCCGGGCGCCGTAGCCGCTCCCTTCCGGACCGCGCATGGTGCCCGCCGTAGCCACTCTTCCTTCGGATCGGTCATGGCTTCCTCTCCTTTTCCGCTCTCGGTCTCCACCCGGGGAGTGGGAATGCCGAGGGAAACGGGAAAAGGGGAGCGCCAGGCCACCCACGGATTCGCCGGGGGAACGTGGACGGTGGGAGGGGGAGCGGTGCAACGGTCATGGGGTGAAGAGATCGGGGGCGAAGGGGAGAGAATGGAGGGAGGGCAACGGATACGGTCCGAATGAACACACCCGGTGACGGAGACGATGTTGCGGTGACCGACGTGAGCAGCGCCCTGGAGTACTGGCCTTCTCCGCCCCCTGGGGATGGACCGCCGACGACCTCGATCGTCTTCCGGCGGAGGGACCCAACGGCGAGCCCGGCTTCTTCGAACACGTCGAACTCATCGATGGAGCGCTCGTCTTCATGTCCCCCCGGAAGCGGTTCCACCAGCGCATGGTCCGCCTCCTCACGGAGGCGCTCGACGACCAGGCGCCGGAAGAACTGGCGGCGGTGGACCAGATGGACATCAGGCTCGGCCACCGGATGCGGCCCTGTCCGGACGTCTCGGTCGTCGACGCGCGGGCGGCCGCCGACGACGAGCGGACGTTCTACACGCCCGCCGAGGTTCGGCTCGTCGTCGAGGTCGTCTCACCCGAGTCCGAGGATCGCGACCGCAAGACCAAGCCGTTCCGCTACGCCGAGGCCGGTATCCCGTACTTCTGGCGCGTGGAGAGCAAGGACGGCAGGCCCGTCGTCTACGTCTACGAGCTCGATCCGGCCACCGGCGCGTACGGGCTCACCGGCATCCACCACGGGCGTCTGACCGTCCCGGTGCCCTTCCCCATCGACATCGACCTGGACGCGTAGAAGGGCCTGGCCCGTCGGCTCGACGGAATCGCCGTGGGCCGGCTGAGGAACGGTTCTCAGCCGGCCTGGGCGGCGGCCTTGGCGGCGAGGGGAAGGGCCTCGGCCACGCGGGTCAGGGCCTCGTCGTCGTGGGCGGCCGACAGGAACCACGCCTCGTAGGCCGACGGCGGCAGGTAGACGCCCTGGTCGAGCATGGCGTGGAAGAACGCGCGGTAGGCGGCGGTGTTCTGCTTCTGGGCCGTGGCGAAGTCCGTGACCCGGTCCTCGGTGAAAAAGATCGAGAACAGGTTGCCGGCGCGCTGCAGGCGGTGCGGTACCCCGGCGGCGGCCAGGGCGTCGGCGGCGGCGCGGCCGATCACCAGGGCGGCGGCGTCGATCCGGTCGTAGACCTCGTCGTCGCAGCCGCGCAGGGTCGCCAGGCCCGCGGCGCAGGCCAGCGGGTTACCGGACAGTGTGCCCGCCTGGTAGACCGGGCCCTCCGGGGCGAGGTGGGCCATCACGTCGGCCCGGCCGCCGAACGCGGCGGCCGGCAGCCCGCCGCCCATGACCTTGCCGAAGGTCATCAGGTCGGCGTCCACCGGGTCGAGGCCGTACCAGCCGGCCTCCGAGACGCGGAAGCCGGTGAGCACCTCGTCGATGATCAGCAGGGCCCCGTGCGCGGTGCACAGCTCGCGGAGCGTGGCGTTGAACCCGTCCAGGGGTGGGACGACGCCCATGTTGGCCGGGCACGCCTCGGTGATGACGCAGGCGATCTCGTCGCCGAAGGCCCTGAACGCCTCGGTCACCGCCTCGACGGAGTTGTAGGGCAGCACGACGGTGTCGGCGGCCGATGCGCCGGTGACGCCGGGGGTGTCGGGCAGGCCGAAGGTGACCAGGCCGGACCCGGCCGAGGCGAGCAGGGCGTCGACGTGGCCGTGGTAGCAGCCGGCGAACTTGACGACCTTGGACCGGCCGGTGAAGCCGCGGGCCAGCCGTACGGCGGACATGGTGGCCTCGGTGCCGGAGCTGACCAGGCGGACCTTCTCCACCGGCGCGACCCGGTCGACGATCTCCTCGGCGAGCTCGACCTCACCGGGCGTCGCCGTACCGAAGGAGGTGCCGCCCGCCAGTGCCTCCTGCAGGGCCTCCACCACGGCCGGGTGGCGGTGGCCGAGGATCATCGGACCCCATGAGCAGACGAGGTCCACGTAGCGGTTGCCGTCCGCGTCGGTGATGTAGGGGCCCTGGCCGGACACCATGAAGCGGGGGGTCCCGCCGACGGCGCCGAAGGCCCGGACCGGGGAGTTGACACCTCCCGGGACGATCTCGCGGGCGCGGGCGAACAGGTCCTCGGACTTCTCAGTACGGCTCACGCCCTCCAGGGTAGTCACGCCCCGAGCCGCCTTCGCCGCCCCTCGACCAAACCCTTTGACATGTCAACTCTTGATCTCTTCAATAGAAGATCGGATCAAGGAGGTGGCCGTGGAACGGCTCCAAACCCCCGAGGACAGGTTCTTCCAGGACCTGATGGGCGGCTGTGCCGAGGTACGGCAGGCGTTCTCCCGCCATGTGGGAATGAACGGGCACCGTCTCCAGACGCTGATGCGGCTGTGGCGAAACGGTGAGACGAGCCACAGCGACCTGCGCCACACCCTCGCGATCGACGGTGCGAGCGTCACGCGCCTCATCAAGGAGTTCGAGGCCGAGGGACTGGTCAGCCGTCGCATCGACCCGGAGGACAACCGGTACACCCTGGCCGGGCTGACCCCCCGAGGCGAACGGACCGCCGCCGGGCTGGCGCGTGCCCACCAGGACTACCAGGTGCGGCTCCTCGACGGCGTCACCGCCGAGGAGCGGGAGACCGTGCTGCGGGTCCTCGGCCGCCTGCGCGCCAACGTGGCACGCATACCCTCCGAACAGGAGTGAAGCAGATGACAGACGACGCGAAGGTCCTCGCGCACCGCATGTACGAGGCGTTCAACACCCGTGACGTCGCGGCCGCCAGGACGATCTTCTCGGCGGACTTCGTGAGCCACCCCCTGGGCACCGTCGGCGTCGAGAGCGTCATGAAGGCCTGGGCCGGAATGCACGCGACATTTCCCGGCCTCAGGGTCCTCGTCGAGGACATGCTCTCCGGCGGAGACGGGGTCGCCGTCCGCACGACCCTGCACGGAACCCTGGCGGACGAGCCTCCCACGATGATGGAGTTCTTCCGGGTACGGGACGGCCGCATCGCCGAGCTGTGGGGTCTCTCCACCCTCTCCCGTCCCTGAGGCTCTGGCCGACCGCAACCGGGCGCTTCAGCGGCATCGGGAACCGTGAGCGGTCCGGAAGGGAGCGGCTACGGCGCCCGGCCCTGCGCTCTCCCCCGCCAGTGTGGCCGCAAGGCTACGGCGACCCGCCCTGGCAACCGGCGATAGGGACGC
>NZ_BMQJ01000049.1 GCF_014648055.1 Streptosporangium pseudovulgare | reverse complement strand
GGGCTGTTCTTGAGATGGCCTGATCATGTGTCACGAGTGCTCGTCTGATCGTGTGGATCAGGCGGGCTCTCTTCGTTTCCGGACCCGTAGCCGTGCTCGCCAGGCGGTTCGAGGCCGGTGCGGCGGTTGTGGCGAAGGGCTCGGGTGGTGTCCGGTCGCGTCGAGGGCAGGGCGAACCGGCCGGTGGGCATGCTCGCGCCGGCTCGTGGAGATGTGCTGCCGGGACGGCCTGGGTTAACAATCTGTTCAGGGCCGGTCGGGCGGAGGTCTGCCGCTGTTGCCGGTGGTGTCGTCGATGCCCGGTTCGGCCGGGAGGCCGTCCCCGGTGGGGGACGACGGCCGGGGTTCAGGGTTGTGGACCTGCCGCCAGGACAGCAGGATCTTCTGGTTGGCGACGCAGACCATGAGGGCGACCAGGATGGTCTGGGCGACGCGACCGTGGGCGAGCCGGTTGGTCGGGTCGGCCAGGTTGATGACCTGGCCCTTCAACCTGCCGTTAATGCCTTCGGTATTCGCTCGGATGGCCTTGAATGCGCCTTTCCAGACCGGGCTCAGGTAGGGCAGGTCCTGGCGGAGCTTGTCCTTATGGCCGAGGTCGCCCGGGCGCAGGGTGATGGTCTGCTGGGTGCAGATCGTCGGCAGGCACCCGTCGTCGCTGCCGGTCTTCGGCAGCAGGACGGTGGGCTTGGCGGCGGCGTGCGCGGCCCGCTGCCGTGCGTCGGTCAGGTCGATGCGGGTGCGCGGGCCGCGTGCCGCCGCTCTGGCCTGGGTGAAACGAGGACAGTTCACCGACGGGGCGGTCCCGGCGGCCGGGCACTGCAGGCGGAGTCTCCCCTCGGCGTCGGAGGTCTGCTTGACCTTGAGCAAGTACGGCCGGCGCGCGTGGATCAACGCGGTGAGCTCGTCGTCGGGAGCACGGACGGCGGCGTCGTCGAGGCCGGTCGTGGCGTGCAGGAGCGGATCGGGCATCAAGGGGCAGGCCAGGTTGCCGTCGACCAGCAGCGCGCCGTGCACCGAGCCCTGCAGCCCGCGCTGCTCGACCCTGTAGTCCAGGGCGAGCCGGTAACCGTAGGCGCGGGCGGGCCGCGCGAAGTGGTCGGCGCTCTGGTCGGTGTAGGCGCGGTCGACGGCGAGCGTGCCGGTGGGCAGGCCGAGGGAGGCGATGGCGTCCAAAGCGGTGATCGCGGCCGGGCCGACGCGCCGGTGCGGGGTGTCGAGGACCAGGCCGAGCGCGAGTTGCGGGTGGGTGCCGAGCGTGTCGCGGGTGCGGGCGGCGGTGGCGAGGGTGGCGCTGTAGCCGAAGGTGGGCGGGCCGTCGCCGGCGCTGTGGTGCCAGCCTGCGGTGATCTCGATCGACGCCACAGGTTGACCTGTGGAGCGGCGAAGTCGCGGTGGTCTGGCCCAGGTGGGGATCGCGGTGGCGTCGATTCCGACGTCCCCGCCGTAGTGCGCGAGATAGCCGCGGCCTCGGGCCCGGCGGACCGGGGTCAGCACGAGCCGGGTCACGATGTCTTGCAGCAGGTCGCGTTTGCGCTGGTGTTCGGGCTCGTCGTCGTCCCAGGCGGAGGTGTAGGCGTCGGCTTCGGCCGCGGTGAGGCGGCGGCGCCGGTCGACGCGGACGACGTCCAGCCCTGTGGTGATCTTGTCGAAGGTGCGGTAGAACCTGCGCGACAGCGCGTGCTGGGCGTGCCGGTCATCAGGGTCGATGTCGGGGATCTGATGGCGTCGGCGCGTGGCCGGGCTGAGACTGAAGGCCATCAGCCGCCAGGCGTCCGCGAGCTGAGCGCTGCCGGTGTAGTAGACGGCGAGCAGCAGGCCGAGCAGCACGGTGCGGACCGGCATCCCGGGAGGCCCGGGCCGGTGCGCGAACTCAGTCTCGATCACCTCGATGACCCCGGTGTCGGTGAGCAGGTCATCGAGGTGGGCCGCCATCGCGTCCGGGATCAGCAGGGGCGCTTCGGTGACCGGCCGGGGACGGCAGGCGGCCACCCGCGTCGTGCGGGGACGCGACCCGTCCGCCATCAGCGGCCGCGCAGCAACTCGGTGGCGGTGCGGGTATCCAGAGGCGGGACGAAATGGCTGTAGCGGGCCAGCGCGCTCGGGGCGAGCCCGGCCGCCGCGGCGACCACGGTCAGGTCGATCCGCGCACTGAGCAACTCGACGATCCAGCCGGCGCGCAGCCGCCGCGCCGACAGCGGGGGAAGGGCTCCGGTCGGCCGGTGCGTCCAGGTCCACGAGGCCACGAGGTTCTTGGCGTAGGCGGCCGTCCGGCCGGGCCGGAACAGGTACCGGTCCCCGCCGGTGAGCGCGGTGTCGGCGGCGACAGCCAGGTCGTGTTCGAAGGCCGCACGGGCGACGATCAGCCGGGTCGTGCCCGGCGCGGCGACGATGACCGTCCCGTCGTCGAGGACGCGCACATGGCTGCCGCGGACGGCGGCGAGTTCGGCCGAGGTCAGTCCGCACCCGGCGGCCAAGGCGATCAGCGCGAGGGCATCGCTGCGGGTTTGGCCGCGAAGGTGGGTGGCCCACCCGCGCAGCCGGGCCAGTTCGACCGGTGTGTAAGGGGCGGTGCGCTCGCTGGGGGCGCTGAGTGCGACCGGGGTGCTTTCCCCATGCTGTGCCCAGGTGAGCGCGGCGCGGACCTGCCGCAGCCACGACCGGTAGGTCTGCGCGGTGCGCGGGGCCAGGTCGGCGCATCCGGCCAACACAAACGCGTCGATCGTCTCGTGCCGCAGCCACACCTCCGGGTCGGCGGGCAGCCCGTGCCCATGGCACCAGATCGCCAGCCGGCCGACCGCGTGCAGCAGCCGCTCGATGCGGTAGCCGACCCACGGTGCGGACGCGGCCACGGTGACGCGGACCTGATCGGCTACCGTCTCCCAGCCGGGCGGGGCGTTGCGCGGCCGATAGCCAGTGATCTTCGCCGAGGTGTCCGGGTCGAGGGTCACACTCCATCCATAGCGGCTGGACAAGCAGCCGTTACAGTCGCGGGTGACATCCACCGATAGGAGAACTTCGTGATGGTCGGAGGACGCGCACGCTCGGCCGCCCCGCGGGAGCTGGCCGAGGACCCGCAGGCCTGGCCCTACGCGGACCTGACCCCTCATCCCGCCGCCGCCGTCGTCCAGGCCATCGCCGCCACCTTGGCCGGCATCCTGGCCGAACGCCGGCTGAGCCTGCGCGGCCTGGCCGCCGCCTCCGGCGTCAATCGCCAGGCTATCGCCGACCTGCTGGCCGGGCGGTCCTGGCCGGACGTGGCCACCATCGCCCTGCTGGAGACCGCACTCGCTGCCCGGCTGTGGCCGGAGGGCACCTCGGCGCCCCGATGACGGCGCCGAACGCCGTGACGACCTCGACGGCATGGTCGAGCCTTCCCTCCGCCGCCCCGGAAACCCGGACATCCGGGCATAGCGGCCGTCGTTTGGCTCGACAGCCTCCAAGCGATCACCTAGCGCGTTACGCTCGGAAGGCGCGAGCCTTCAAAGAGTTAGGTCTTCTGGGCGCTCACGCAACCCGGTGCCGTCGAGTAGCAGCTCGGCGGCACCACTTTTCGATCCGGTCACCAGACCGGCACGTCGGCTCAGTCCGTGGCGGTGTCCCCCTCGCCGGTGAACCCGTTCACTCCGGATGCGATCGTGAACAGGCCCTGCTCGCGCTCGATCAGCCAGCCATCGTTCACCAGCCGCTTGAGCCGCGCGCGCATCCCCTCCACCCGGCCACGGACGTCCTGCTGACCCAGCGCCCGCACCACATCGCGCGCCCGCAGCGGCTTGTCGGAACTGGCCAGCAACACCACTGCCTCCTTGCGCAACCCCCGCAGGGTCGGACGAGCCGATCCGGGAGCCTCTCCGGGCCCGGCACCGTGCGCGGCGACGTCGTCGTGGCGGTGACCGTAACCGGCGGAATCACCGGGCTTTGCATCGCCTGGCTCGGCGTCGGCCGCCAGCACGGCCAGTTCCTCACGCGCGATGGACAACCGCTCCAGGCGCCGCTGCGCGGCGGTCAGCCGCTCCTGAAGCTCCTCCAGCTGCCGGGACAGCTCGGCGCATTGCTGCCGTGTGGCCTCCTCGGCCCGGCCCAGCCTCGCCAGCAACGACGTCACCATCGCCTCCCTCGCAGCAGCCCCAGATCATCGCCATCACTCAGCGCATAGATGCAACTCCACACTGTAGGCGGCGATGGCATCGCTGACCCCCAAGACTGCAAGATCCCTCACCGACCACTCGAAGGTGGAAGCAGGATGAGGACGGCGCTGCGGCATCGGGGGCTTAGGTAAGCGTCCCGCTCAAGGAATCCCCGAGAGTGGTCGTCATATACAAAACGCTGCGCCCGGATCGCTCGCGGGCGACCAGCCCGCTCTCGCGCAGTACGCGAAGGTGTTGTGAGACGGCGCTGGGCGTGATCTTGAGCGCTCGAGCCAAGTCCGTCGTCGTTGCGGGGGACCGCAGTGCCTCAAGCAGTTCGGCTCGCGCCCGCCCGAGCAGCCGGACCGTGCTGCCGGCGGGCGCCTGCGTTCCGGCGGTCCACAGCGCCCCGACGCCTCGTGCCGGATAGCGCACTGTGGTCTGGGTAGACGTCCTTTTCTTGATCAGCACGTAGGGTGAGCCGAGAACAACCGGCATGAGCACCAGCCCACCCGGACCGCGCTCCACGACACGCTCGACCCGCCACCGTGCTCCCCCCAGCTTCAGCTGACCATCGCGCCAGCTCAGATCCGGATGCAGGTCGGCGAACAACCTTTCGGCACCGCCCGCGGCCATTTGCTTGGCCCGATGGATGACATCCGCATCGAGTACGGCCCGGATCCGTGACCAGTGCGGCGCGATGAGCCGGTCGTGTACCGCGCGCAGTTCCGCGGCGATCGCACGCAGTCCCGCCGCCGGCTGTTCAGCAAGCGCGGCGGCCGATGCGGGGAGGTCTTCGCCGAACACGCGCCGAAGGCTGATCCGCACCTGAGATGCGGGTGTCCTGCACAACGCGGCAAGGTCGTCGTCGATGGATCCCCCCGAGCCGAGCGGGGCGGGAACCAAGAACTCCGGCCAGCCTGGCCGGTCGCTGATGATCAGTGGCCATGTATGCGAGAGATCCAGGGGAGTTTTCGCGAGCTCATCCCTCGCCCACCGAAGCCACCGCAGGTGGAGCGGGTTCCGATCAAGATCACCCAGCTGCTGCAGGCCGGACACGGTCTCCGACAACGGCGAGATCGCGAACCGGGTCGCCGCCAACTCGCTCACACCGAGATCGATCGTCAGCGCCACGGATCGATTATGTAGCACTCGCCTAAATCCTGTCGTGACGGCGCCTGGCACCTGAAGATCACCCCATGGCACGGAACATGACGCAACGTGAGACCGAACCACGCTTGTCCAAGGACTATTGGCGGTTGTGGTGGGCGACCGGTATCAACAGCGTCGGCGACGGGGCGTTCACCGCGGCTGTTCCGCTGCTGGCCGTCACGGTCACACGCGACCCCCGGCTCGTGTCGATCGTGTCCGCGGCGACATACCTTCCCTGGCTGCTGCTGTCCCTGCCCGCCGGTGCGCTCGTCGACCGGCACGACCGCGTCGCCCTCATGTGGCGCGCTCAGGCGATCCAGGCATTGATCGTCGCTGTCATCGCGGTCCTTACCGCTTTCGGCCAGATCAGCATCCCGGTACTCGCGATCACCGCCTTCGGACTGGGAGCATGTACGGTCGTTTTCGCCAACGCGGCGCAAGCGGTGCTGCCGGACATCGTCGCCGAACCGCTGCTGCACAAGGCGAACGGACATCAGCAGGTAATCACCACGGTCGGCATGCAGTTCGCGGGGCCACCGGTCGGCAGCCTGCTGTTCGCGGTCGCCGTGGCGTTGCCGTTCGGTGCGGACGCCGCCTCCTTCGCCCTGTCCGCCGCGCTGCTGGCGACGTTGCGCAGGCGCAGGCGCGAGCGGATCGAGCATCCACCGATGCGGACGGCGATCGCGGACGGCCTGCGCTGGCTGGCCCGTCACCGGCTGCTGCGCACCCTCGCCATCCTGCTCGGCGTCAACACCTTCTGCTTTCAGCTCGGCAACGTCTCCCTCGTCCTGCTGGCGACTCAGACGCTGCGCCTCGACGCGCCCGGTTACGGGCTGCTGCTCGCCGGCGCCGCGATCGGCGGTCTGCTCGGGGGGCTGGTCAGCGCGCGCCTCGTCCAGAGGATGGGCGAGCTTTCTGCGCTCCTTGCCGCGCTCATCACGAACGTCGTCATCTTTATCGGGATCGGGCTGAGCCCCAACGTGATCGTGCTCGGCGCCCTGCTCGCCGTCAACGGCTTCGTCACCACGCTCTGGAACATCGTGACCGTCAGCCTCCGGCAGCGGATCGTGCCGTCCGAGCTGCTCGGCCGAGTCAACAGCGTCTACAGGATGCTCGGCTGGGGACTGATCCCGCTCGGGGCGCTGGCCGGCGGGCTGGTGGCGCACCTATTCGGGCTTCGCGCGCCCTACCCGGTCGCCGGGGTGTTGAGAGGAATCGCCTTGCTCGTCGCGATGCCTGTACTGATCCGTGCCATGCGTCGCTGAACCTCCGCAGGCCTCGTGGGGTAACGGTGGGAAACGATCAACGCTCTCGCGGGAAGCGATCTTCCGTACCCAGTCTCAGCCGCTGGCCAAACCCATTCGTGAACACCCC
>NZ_BMQJ01000048.1 GCF_014648055.1 Streptosporangium pseudovulgare | reverse complement strand
GTCGCGGTTCGCGTTGAGCGCGGCCACGGTCACGGCGATGACATCGGCTGCTGAGGACATGGTCCGGTGCTTCGAGGAGGCGCTCGGGCTGCCGGGCGTCGAGCAGTGGCCCTTCGAGGTCGGCCGTGCTCATCTGGCGTACGGCGAGAGGCTGCGCCGTCAGGGGCTCAACCGCGAGGCCCGGGTGCAGCTGGCCGCCGCCCGCGGCTGCTTCGAGGAGCTCGGGGCCCGTTCGTGGGAGGCCCGGGCCGCGGCGGAGCTCCGCGCCACCGGGATGACTCGGAGCGGCCGGGGCAAGGCTGGTGAGGCCCTCACCCCGCAGGAGCTGGAGGTCGCCAGGCTGGCGGCGACGGGGCTGTCGAACCCGCAGATCGCGTCGCGTCTGTTCCTTTCGCCGCGGACCGTGTCGTCGCATCTCTACCGTGTGTTCCCGAAGCTGGGGATCACGTCGCGGGCCGGGCTCCGCGACGCTCTGGAGGCGCTGCCTCCCGAGCCTCCGGCCACCCGGCTGTGAGAGCTACCGGTCGGGTCTCAGCACTGCCCCGGTACTGACGTAAGCGAGCCGTCGGCCGGATGTCAGTCAGCTGACGGAGGCTGTCAGCACGGTGGCCGAGCCATTCTCGTGGAGACATCGAATCGGCCCGGTACCCGGGCGAGACCACGAGGAGCGGACCATGAACACCATCGCGCAGCACTGGATCAACGGACAGTGGACCGGCTCCGGCTCGGTTCTGGAATCGATCAACCCGGCCGACGGCACCGTCGTCGGCTCGTTCTACGACGGCGGCGAAGCAGAGGCCTCGGCCGCCGTGGACGCAGCCGCTGCCGCGTTCGAGACCACCGAATGGGCGCGCACTCCCTCGCTCCGGGCGACCGCACTCAGCCGGCTGGCCGACGCCCTCGAGGCCCGGGTACCCGAGGTTGCGGCCATGTTGTCCCGGGAGAACGGCAAGCTGCTGGGTGAGACCACGTGGGAGGTCAGCGGTGCGGTCGGGTGGCTGCGGTACGCGGCGGCCTCTGCGCGCACCCAGACCGCCGGACGCGCCGCCGAGACGGCACCCGGCCAGTACACCCACTCGGTGCCCGAGCCGCTCGGTGTCGCCGGGATCATCTCGCCCTGGAACTCCCCCATCATGCTGACCGTGCGGGCACTGGGCCCGGCGCTGGCCGCCGGCTGCACCGCCGTGGTCAAACTGCCGGCTCAGACGGCACTGACCAATGAGCTTTTCGCGCAGGTCCTGGCCTCGGTCCCGGAGATCCCGGCGGGCGTGGTCAGCGTGTTCACCGAGTCCGGCAACACCGGGGCCCCGTTCCTGGTCTCCTCGGACAAGGTCGACGTGATCAACTACACCGGCAGTACGCCGGTCGGGCGCCATATCGCGGCCGCGGCCTCCACCACGCTCAAGCGGCTCGGTCTGGAACTGGGCGGCAAGGCGCCCATGGTGATCTTTCCCGACGCCGATCTGGACATGGTGATCCCGACCGTGGTGCAGTCGCTGGTGCTGATGAACGGGCAGTTCTGCTGCACCGGCTCCCGCGTACTGGTTCACCGGGACATCGCCGACCAGGTGCGCACTCGGCTTACCGCCGCGCTCGCGCAGGTGCGGCTCGGCTCGGGCGACGACGAGAAGGCCCAGCTCGGCCCGGTGATCGACCGGGCGTCCGCCCAGCGGGTGGACGCGATCGTCGAGGAAGCCACCTCGTACGGCACGGTACTGCTGCGCGGCGGTGTGGTCACCGACGGCCCCCTGGCCACCGGCGCGTTCTACCGGCCGAGCCTGATCGAGGTGGACCGCACCGACGTCCGGATCGTGCAGGAAGAGGTCTTCGGTCCGGTCCAGACGTTCGAGATCTTCGACGACGAGGACGACGCCGTGACCAAGGCGAACGCCACCATCTACGGCCTGGCCGCCTCGGTGTTCAGCTCGGACTCGATGAAGGCCCGCCGGATCGCCCGGCGCATCCGCACCGGCACGGTATGGATCAACACCTGGGGGGCCATCAGCGAGGACTTCGAGGAGGGCGGCGTCAAGGGAAGCGGTTACGGCTACCTGTGCGGCCCGCGCGCAATCGAGGAGTTCCAGGCCCTCAAGGTGTACGTGGAGCAGGACCACACCCAGTCCGCTCACTGATCAGATCATGACCTGGCCCGGCGCTCACCTGGGCACCGGGCCGTCCCCCCGCACGGGAAGGTTGCACCAGGCGTCGATCTGATCACCGGAGCGACGAACGGTCTTGGTCTCGCTCTGGCTGAGGAGCTTGCGGAAGCCGTGATCAGTTGCTTCTGCACGGTCGTGCCCCGCAGCGACTGGTGCCGATCGCGCAGCGTTTCGGGGCCGAGCAATACATCGCCGACCTGTCCGCTCTGGCCGAGACCCTGCGACTCGCGGCCGAAGTGGCGGCACGGCACGATCGCCTCGACGTGCTGGTCAACAACGCGGGTGTGGGTTTCACCTGGAACGGCGCCATCCGAAGCGTGTCAGCAGACGGATACCAGCAGCGGCTGGCGGTGAACCATTTGACCCCTGTGCTGCTCACCCTGCAACTGCTGCCGCTGTTGCGCGCGGGCAGCCCATCACGCAGCGCCAACATCACCTCGGTCGCGCAGGAACCGATGGAATCAAAACGATACGCAGCATTTCGATTTGGAGTGGTCCATGAACGAGAGAATTGTTTCCGATGCCTACGGTGCCGACGATCCTGGACTGCCAAGCCCACCGGCAGTGACAGACATCCGGCACACGCTTCGGGAGCAGAGCCGGAACACGTTCGCGAACGCCGAACCCCGGCTCGGCCCCACCGCTCCGGCCGCCGTCCGGCGTTGGAAGCTGTGGCTCCTCACCGTGTGCGGTATCTACCCCACCATCGTCCTGCTGGGCTTGGCCACGAACCCTGTTCTGGAGGATCTGTACCTGCCGGTGCGACTCGCTGTACTCGTCCCGGCGGCGGCAGCAGCGATGGTCTGGCAGATCAATCCCCGACTGCAGCGGCATTTCGGAGCTTGGCTCACCAGATGACAAGCAGCCCGACTCCGCCGCCGGTGTGCTCCGCGGCGCCCGCACACCACAGACCACTGCGCAGGCTCACGGCGCGAGGCCGCGACGAGACCCACCGCGGCGTCTCCTCACTGGAGCTCTTCTTCGACCTGTGCTTCATCGTGGCCATAGCCCAGGCAGGCGCCCAGTTGGTGCACGCCATAGTCGAGGGACACACGGGCGAGGGGATCCTCAACTACTTGATGATCTTCTTCGCCATCTGGTGGGCGTGGATGAACTTCACGTGGTTCGCCTCGGCTTACGACAACGACGACGTGCTGTACCGGATCGTCACGCTGATCCAGATAGCCGGCGTGCTCGTCCTGACGGCAGGCGTCTCCCAGGCGTTCGAGGAACACGCGTACCTGGTCATCATCCTGGGCTATTTGATCATGCGGCTCGCCATGACGGCGCAGTGGCTGCGCGTGGCGCGGTCGAGCCAGGGCCCCGAGCGGACGATGGCGCTGCGGTACGCCATCGGGCTGTGCCAGATCGGCTGGCTGGGGCTACTGGCCCTGCCGGAGGTCGGCCGCCCGTGGGTCTTCCTGGTGATGGCGCTGCTGGAGATGGCCGTACCGCTGTATGCGGAGCGGGCCCACCCCACGCCGTGGCACCCCCACCACATCGCCGAACGGTACGGGCTGCTCACGCTCATCGTGCTCGGCGAGACCATCGCGGCGGCCACCGTCGCCGTGAAGTCGGGGATAGACGAGCACGAGGCCCTGGGTGAGTTGCTGCCCATCGCCGCCGGCGGACTGCTGATCATTTTCGCCGCCTGGTGGGTGTACTTTGCGGTCCCCATCCACGGGCACCTCCGTTCCAACCGGCAGTCCTTCCTCTGGGGCTACGGTCATTACCTGATCTTCGTCTCGGGTGCCGCGATCGGGGCCGGCCTGGAGGTGGCGGTGGAGCAGGCGGTGGGCAAGGCGCACCTTTCGGCGCTGTCGGCCTCGGCGGCGGTGACGCTGCCGACAGCGCTGTTCCTGCTCACGGTGTGGGCGCTGCACTCGCGCTTCTACAAGGTGGGGATCGCCCAGCAGTCGGTGCTGCCGGTCACGGCGCTGCTGGTGGTCGTCTGTACGTTCCTGGGTCACTGGGCGGTGCTCGTGGCGGGGCTGGTGGCGGCGCTGGCGGTGGCAGCCGGGGTGACGCTGACGGCGCTCGGGGCGAGCCCGGAGCGCGGGAGGGGCGAGGAAAGCGTCGCGGTGCCAGTTCTGTGAGGGAACCCTCGTCGCCGCGGGAACCTGGCCGGCACGGCGTACGACGGCGCCCGTGCCGTGCGCCCGGTGCACCTGCTCAACGACGGCGACACGTTATTCACGCCGACGACGGGGACGCACCCGCTCGACACCGCGAACCCGCTGGCCCTGAACGACGTCCTCACGGCGGGGCGGGGACGCGGTGACCCACGCGACCGTACGCGCCGTGGGCACCGTCGAGTCGGTGCCCACGCCTGCTCGACGAACCGGGCACCAGCCTGCACGGCGAGGCCCAGGGCGACTTCCTCCGGTACGCCTACGGCCAGCTCGGACCCAAGCAGCAGGTCCTCTACACCACCCACTCCCAGCACATGATCGACCCCACGCGGTACGAGACCATGCGCCATCCACCACCAGGCGACCCACGAAGACCCGAGTCTGGGCGTGGTCATCACCTCGGCCGGCCTGTCCGCCGACCCCAAGACGATCCTGCCGGTGGAGGCGGCGCTCGGATACTCCGTATCTCAGCACCAGTTCCTCGGGGCCGGCCCGCTCCTGGCGGTGGAAGGCAGCAGCGACTCCATCTTCCTCATGCGCATGCCCGACTACCTGATCAGCCAGGGCCGCATCGGCCTCGATCCCCGGCTGGCGATCATCCCGGTCGGCGGCATCGGCAACTGCCGGCCTTCGTCGCCGTCATGGGACGCCGACTGCCCGTCCGCGCGCTCATCGACGGAGCCGAAACCACCAAGGTCCTCAACGCCGCTCAGGCCGCCAACGTCGACGCCACCCACATCACGTCATCAGCCAACTCGAAGGGCTCCCCGAGACGGCTGACATCGAGGACCTGTTCTCCACCAAGGACTACCTCTGGCTCCACAACAGGGCCGCGTCACCATCAACGAGGCAGACCTGATCGCTACCGACAAGCCCCTCCCGATCCTCAAGCGCATCGGGATCGCCCGGGAGAAGCAGAACAAGCCCCGGGACTTCGACCACGTCGGCCCCGCACACCAGCTCACCAGCGACAAGGAAGCCTTCTTCGAGCAGGTCGACAACGAGACCCTCGACCGCTTCGAGACGGTCTTCAAGAAGCTCACGGCCTGAACCTGCAGACAGCATGAAACCTAGGGAATCTGCATGACGGCCCGGGGTCGCTACCGGCGTCATGCCCACTCAACCCCCACCGCCCGCAGCGCTTCCAACTGCTCTTGGCTGAGTCTGTCTCGCCTCGTGCGGGTGCTCGATGTCCACACACCCAGTTTCACGACCACCGGTTCTCTCTCGCCGTCGACCGTGATCTGTTCGTTGTGGTCGCGCGGGACTGGCCGGCGGGCGCCTTCCCGTTCAACCCATTGAGCACTGTGCATCGTTAAGTTGCTGGTCAGAGGTCTGGTGTGCGCGGGGGCCGGAGTGCTCGTGCTGGTCGCGGGCGGATGACTCCGGCGTAGATCATCGGTCACCGGGAAACTTCATGGTTCGTCAGGACCAGCAGGGCCCTGACCAGGGTGGTCGCCCACTTCGGGTCGGTGCGGATCTTGCCGAGCACGCGCCGGTTCTTCAGGTGGGCGAAACCGTGCTCGATCGGGGCCCGGACGGCGGCGAGGGCCTTGTTGGACAGTTTCTGGCCGCGGGTCAGGGGGCGGTTCCGGGCAGCCCTGTAGCCGGTGATCACCGCCGGGTCGACGTCGGGATCGCTGTCGTCGAGGCCGACGAACCCCAGGTCGGCGATGGCTCCCAGGCCCGCCGCCCGCAGCTTGGCAGTGAGGCGGTCGTGGCGGCAGGCGGTGATCTCCGAGGACCGTCCGGGCCGGGCTGCGGAGACCCACAGCAGTCGGCCACGATCGTCGGTGAGCGCGATCACGAGCAGGCCGTGGCATTTACAGCGCCTTTCTCTACTGGTGAAGCCACCTCCCAAGCTGAGAAGCCTTCGTCGCGCCAACCCCGGTCTCCATGTCGTACGGGACGGCGTAGAGGCCGGTGATCTCGTTCCCGGCTCGCCAGCGCCGCAGGGCTTGTCAGCCCTGTGGCCAGATCAGGGATCCGGGTCGGTAGACCCGGGTGCGCAGTAAGGCCGCGATGGTCGCTGGGTCGCGCGGGGTGGAGAAGTGGAGCAGGGCGGACTCGGCAGCGGCGTCGGCGTCGTAGTGTTCCTGGTCTTCGCCGTCGTCCTCGCCGCCGGTGCCGGCGGCGAGGATCCGTCCGTCTTCGTCGCGTCGGACGTGGATCTTGCGCTGTCCGCTGGTGTGGGCGCGGGAGGCGAGCTGCTCGACGAGTCGTTCCTCATGACTGCGCAGGCCTCTGGAGGACGGCGACGAGGGGGCGGTAGCTGGCGGAGGCGACCATGTCGGCCGGGTCTTTGCCGGGCGGGGGGACGACCGGCACGATGATCCACGTGACCTTCGTGCTGTCGTTGCGGTGGGGCCGCAGCGCCCGGCTGGTGTTCTGCATGATCTTCGTCTGGGAGCTGCGGGTGTCGGCGAAGCAGATGGCTTCAGGCTCCGTTTGCCGGTGAGTGCGATAATTGCTGGTCAAGTGCGTGGCTGGTGGTTCGACTGCCTCGCGAGGTATAGCGAGGGACACGGCGGATGTGGGCGAAGTCAAGGACAGACATGGGCGTCGGCCCGACCGGACTGGTCGGCCGGGAGGGCGAGCTCGCCGAGCTTGCGGCGTTCCTGGACATGGCCGGGATGAACGGAGCCGCCCTGCTGCTCACCGGTGATCCGGGCGTGGGCAAGACGGCACTCCTGGACGCGACCGCCGAGCTGGCGGTGGCGAAGGGAGTGCGGGTCGTCCGCGGGAGCGGCGACGAGTACGAGACGGACATCAGCTTCGCGGGACTCCATCAGCTCGTCGGCTCGCTGCCGGACGAGCTCGGTCGTCTGCCGCATTCCACGCGGGAGGCCCTCGAGGTCGCCCTCGGTCTCGGCGCCGGCCCCGCGCCGAGCCGGATCGCCGTCCTGAACGCGGCACTGTCCCTGTTCGACGAGGCCGCGAAGGAGCGGCCGTTGCTCCTCGTGGTCGATGACCTTCATGCCGTCGACCAGGCGAGCCGGGCCGCGGTGGGTTTCGTCGCCAGAAGACTGGGCGGTCGCCGCATCGGGCTGCTCGGAGCACAGCGAGAGGAGCCCGACGAATCCTTCCGGTCCACCGGTCTGCCGGAGCTCGAGATCGCGCCGCTGGACGACGCGGACGCCCTGCGACTGCTGTCCCGGCGCTTCGCCCACCTTCCCCGCCGGGTCCTTTCGACCTTGGCGCACGAGGCACAGGGAAACCCCCTGGCTCTGCTCGAGTTCGCCGGGTCCACCGGGGCGTCCGGCGGCCAACACGGCCAAGGGGCGGGGTGGGCGAGCGGCCAGGGACGGGATGTCCGCGCTCTGTACGGCGCCCGCGTCGGACGGCTACCGCACAGAACGCGCGAGGTACTGCTGCTCGCGGCTCTTGAGGGCTCCGGCGACATCGGCATTCTCGAGGCGGCCGGCGGGCCGGGCAGCCTTGAGGAACTTGCTCCCGCAGAGCGTGACCACCTGGTCATGGTCACGGAGAACGGCCGCGCGGTGCGCTTCAGGCATCCGCTGGTCAGGACCGCGGTAGTCGACGGTTCCACCGGTGAACAGCGGCGCGGCGCCCACCGTCGGCTGGCCGACGCGCTGGCCGACCAGCCCGAGCGGCGCGGTGATCACCTCGCGAGAGCCACGACGGCGCCCGACGAGGCGGTCGCCGCCGTCGTGGAGTCGGCGGCCCGGAGCAGCCTGCGGCGCGGTGACGCTGACGGCGCAATAGCGAGATTGCGGCGCGCGGCCGAGCTGAGCCCCGACCGAGCGGACCGCAGGCGCCGCCTGTCGCAGGCCGCCTATGCCGCCGCCTGGGTCACAGGCCATCTGGAGGTCAGCCACGAGATCATGCATGAGGTCGAGGGCAATCCGGCGGCCCGGTCGCTCTCGGCGGCCGCGACTGCCGGCTTCCTGGTGCTCGTCACGGAAGGCGACGCCGATACGGCCCATGCACTCCTGATGGAGGCGGTCGAGCAGGCCCCGATGATGCCCGGACCGCCGCATGAGGAGCTGGAGACCGCGCTGTTCACCCTCACCCTCGCCAGCCAGTACTCGGGCCGGCCCGAGCACTGGCAGCCTCTGGTCAACGTGCTCGCCCGGGTCCCCGAGGCGACGCCCGCCGCCGCGGCGTCGCTGGGGCGCGTCCACCACGACCTCGGCTCCGTCACCGACGGCATGCTGCGCCGCCTGGACGAGGAGATCGCGCGGCTGAGGGACCAGAGTGACGCCGACGTGGTCATCCGCACCGCCCTGACCGCCTCGTACCTCGACCGGCTTCCGGGCTGTCGCGAGGCCGTGTCCCGGGTCATACGCGACGGCGGCGCGGTGGGATCGAGCATGCCGGCCCTGATGTTCGTCGCCCTGGACGATCTGTACGCCGGCCGGTGGCAGGCGTCGGCCGGCGCCGCGGACGAGCTCATCGCACTGTCCGAGGAGACGGGGTACCACCTGTTCGCCCAGGTGGGGCACTACGTCGCTGCAATGGCCGCGGCCCAGCGCGGCGCCCTCGACGCGTGCCGGGAGCACTGCGAGGACATCTGGAGGTGGTCGGGTCCCAGGGGCCTGCGGCGGCTGGAGAACTGCGCCCACCAGGCGGCGGCCCGGGTGGCCCTCGGCGCCGCCGACTTCGAGACGGCGTTCCGGCACGCCACGGCGATCTGCGCCCCGGGTGTGCTGCCGCCGTTCAACCCCGAGGCCGTGTGGTCCGCGCCGGACCTCGTCGAGGCCGCCGTGCGCTCCGGGCGGCACGCGGAGGCGCGACGGCACGCGGACGCGCTGCGCGACGCCGGTGTCGGTCACCTCTCGTCGCGGTTCGCGTTGAGCGCGGCCACGGTCACGGCGATGACATCGGCTGCTGAGGACATGGTCCGGTGCTTCGAGGAGGCGCTCGGGCTGCCGGGCGTCGAGC
>NZ_BMQJ01000047.1 GCF_014648055.1 Streptosporangium pseudovulgare | reverse complement strand
CGCCAGATCGCGCACCGGGCCCGCCGGCACGTCGATGCCCGGCGGCCTCGCGAGGTGGTCTCCCCGGGCCAGGCCCGGGCGGTGCTGGAGTCCTTCCGGCGCGCACTCGAAACCAGGGACCTGCGGGGCCTGCTCGACGTGCTCGCCCCCGAGGTCGTCCTGGTGAGCGACGGCGGCGGCGTCAAGCAGGCCGCGCCGCGGCCGATCACCGGTGCCGGCAAGGTGGCCCGCATGATCGTCGGCGGTCTCGGCAGGGCCCGGATCGCGCTCACCAGCGAGTCCACCGTGGTCAACGGCAACCCGGCGCTCCTCCTGCGCGTGGACGGCGAGATCGACGGTGTCATAGCGGTCCGGGTCGAGGACGCCCGCATCACCGGCCTCTACTACGTCCGCAACCCGCGGAAGCTGACCCGCATCGCATCCGAGACCCCCCTCACGCTGAAGTGAACACCGGCGACGAGCCGACCCACGGCCTCGGAGCGACCCGGACCCGACGGTGGCACAACAGGAGGCTCTCATCCTGTCCACGGCAATCCGGCAGGTCGGGCCCCCGGTGCCGGCGGTGTCGATCACACCCTTGAGACCGTCACAAGCAGAACAACTCAGCCAGATCTACCACTGGGAGGTCATTGATGACGAAGAGCGTTGCCGGCGAACTCGCCGACCTGGAGTTGCCGGTCGAGCGGGGCTGCCCGTTCGCCCCGCCCGCCGCCTATGAGCGACTGCGCGAGCAGGCGCCGATCAACAAGGTCCGCCTGGTCAGCGGCGGCGAGGCATGGTGGGTGTCCCGGCATGAGGAGGCTCGTGCCGTCCTCGCCGACCCCCGCTTCTCCTCCGACAAGCGCAAGGACGGCTTCCCGCTGTTCACCCTCGATGCGGCGACCCTGCAGCAGCTCCGCAGCCAGCCGCCGTTGATGCTCGGCATGGACCGCGCGGAACACTCCGCGGCCCGCCGACCGGTGATCGGCGAGTTCACCGTGAAGCGGCTGGCCGCGCTGCGCCCGCGGATCCAGGACATCGTCGACCACTTCATCGACGACATGCTCGCCGCCGACCGGCGGCCGGTCGACCTGGTGCAGGCACTGTCCCTGCCGGTGCCCTCCCTGGTGATCTGCGAACTGCTCGGCGTCCCCTACACCGACCACGACTTCTTCCAGAGCCGCACCGCCATGATGGTGCGCAGGACCTCGCAGGAAGACCGCCAGCGAGCCTTCGCCGAACTGCGTGTCTACATCGACGGCCTGATCACCCGCAAGGAGTCCGAACCCGGCGACGATCTGCTCAGCCGGCAGATCGCCCGGCAACGCCAGAACGGCGCCCTCGACCACGCGGGCCTGGTGAGCCTGGCCTTCCTGCTGCTGACCGCCGGACACGAGACCACGGCGAACATGATCTCGCTCGGCGTGGTCGGGCTGCTCTCCCACCCGGAGCAACTGGCCCTGGTCACGGCCGACCCGGGCAGGACGCCCATGGCCGTGGAGGAACTGCTGCGCTACTTCACCATCGCCGACGGAGTCACCTCCCGGGTGGCCACCGAGGACATGGAGATCGGCGGGGTGGGCATCAAGGCCGGCGAGGGCGTCATCGTCTCGATGCTGTCGGCCAACTGGGACCCGGCGGCGTTCAAGGACTCGGGCGAACTTGATGTCGAGCGCGGGGCCCGCCACCACCTCGCCTTCGGCTTCGGCCCGCACCAGTGCCTCGGCCAGAACCTGGCCCGGATGGAGTTGCAGATCGTCTTCGACACGCTGTTCCGCCGCATCCCCGCCTTGCGGCTCGCCGCACCGATCGAAGACCTGCCGTTCAAGAGCGACGCCGTCATCTACGGCGTTCACGAACTCCCGGTCACCTGGTGAGGAAGGCATGATGCGGATCAAAGCGGACACCGGGGTCTGCGTCGGCTCCGGCCAGTGCGTCCTGACCCAGCCGGCCATCTTCGACCAAGACGACGACGGCATCGTGACCCTGCTCACCGACCGTCCCGACGACGAGACCGCAGCACAGGCGCGCGCCGCCGTCGCCCTGTGCCCGACCCGAGCCCTGTCCATCGTGCAGGAGTAAGCCCTACCCCGGGTGGATCACGCGTCCGTCCGTGCCCGTAGCGGGCGGGTAGGTGAGACCTTGCCTCCAGCGCATCCGCGCTGGAGGCAAGGGGGTGTGTCCAGTCAATGGCTCCGTCGCAGATTCGGTGGTGACGGAACGTCCCGGTACGTAACGGCGAGTCGTGCATGATCTCGACGAGCTTGTGAACATGGTGTTTTCCGGGCTGTCGCCGCTGGTCGTGGAGGACGTGGCGGGCGAGGACGAGCGGATCCGAGTACGGGCGCGAACCCCGGACGGGCCGGCCACCTGTCCGGGCTGCGGCGCCGAGCCGGCGAGTGTGCACGACTGTCACGAGCGGAGTGTCGCCGGTGTCCCCATCGATGCACGCCGCGTGCTGGTGATGGTGCGGATTCGCCGCCTGGTCTGCCCGACGCGCGGCTGTCACCAGACCTTCCGGGAACGGCTTCCCGGCGTTCTGGAGCGCTACCAGCGGCGCACGCCCCGGCTGGCCTCCCAGACCAACGCGATGGTCCGTGATCCGGCCGGACGCGCTGGCGCGCAAGTCATGTCCGCGCTGACGGTATGGACGACTTCGCCCTGCGCCGGCGCCACCGCTCCACCGCTACATCACCTAGGGCCGGGTCGAGGCCGACCGCCTGCCCATCTCCCCACACCGCCCGGCCCGGCTCCTGCTCACCCGGCCCAATGAACACCGGCGCCTCCTGGATGACCTCATCGCCGCCTGGCCGGAGATGATCGAGTTGACCAGGCTCGTTCGCGGCTTCACCGACCTGCTGCGACCATGCGAGGGCAACGCCGACCGGCTCGACGCGTGGATCGCCACCGCCAAGTCCGCTGGCCTCACTCGTCTGCGCCTTCATCCGCGGCCTTGACCAGGACCGCGATGCGGTGCGAGCGGCCGTCATCTTGCCGTTCCACAACGGCGGCACCAAAGGCGTGAACACCAAGACCAAGCGGATCATGCGCCAGATGCACGGCCGGGCCGGCTTCATGTCGCTCCGCCACCGCATCCTCTTGGACTGACGTTCCGTCACCACCGAAAGAGGGACAGAGCCTGACCGTACAGACCCCCGGTTGTGACAACCGCCGGTGGTGGCCTACATCACACCCCGGCGGTGTCACAGGAATCGGGTCGGCACCGTCACATGGTCGTAAGTACAACGACGTCAGGAGAGAACATGACCTCCGTATTGATCACTGGAGCGAACAAAGGCCTGGGCTACGAGACGGCGCGTAGGCTCGGAGAGCTGGGCTGGAGGGTCTTCCTCGGCTCACGCGACGAGGGCCGGGGAAGGGCCGCCGCCCAGAAGCTGGCCGCCGACGGCGCACACGTCATCATGGTCCCATTGGACGTGACCTCGGAGGAATCGGTGGCCGGGGCTGTGCGGCTGGTCCGACAGCACACCGACCGGATGGACGTGCTGATCAACAACGCCGGCACGCCGGGCGGCGGTGTCAACCCGGCGGACGCGACGGCCAAGGACATCCACGCCGTCTACGACACCAATGTGTACGGGCCGGTCCGGGTCACGCACGCGTTCCTGCCGCTGTTGCAGGCAGCCGATAACCCGCGGGTGGTGATGGTCACCGGCGCCGGGGGGTCTATCTCGGTCGTGACTGACCCCGGGCAAGCCGTCTCGAAGATGTACGAACTCGCCTACACCTCGTCGAAGGCGGCACTGAACATGATCACCGTCCGATACGCCCAGGCGCTGCCGGCCATCAAGTTCAACGCCGTGACCCCCGGCGAGGTCGCCAACGGCAGGTTCACCGCCACCGACATGAACATCCACACGGGCGAGCTGACGGTCACCGAGGGCAGTGATCCGATCATCGAGCTCGCGACGCTCGCCTCTGACGGGCCGACCGGGATCTTCATCGATCGCCTCGGCCCCATCGCCTGGTGAAACATCCCGGAACGGAGAGACGGACGAGCAAGGGCTGGTTCGTCACAGGCTCCTGACCACCACCGCCAACCGCGAAGCGATCGACCGGATCCCAATCGAAATGCGGTGGCCACCACCGTCGCCGGGTAGGCGATCAGCGGAGTCTCGGCCCGCCCGGCATGGTGCCGGCCACCAGCACCATTGGCTGGTTGGCAGCCGTCGGGCCTGCGCCCGCAGGAGCATCACCTGCGCCATGAGCAGCTGTATGTCGGCCGCGTCCGCCAGGGCGCCGACTCCGGCTCGAATGGCAGATTCCCGTATCTGCCACCCAGGCTGCCAAGAGGGGAGGAGCCCGATCTCGACGTCCGCCGGCCGGTACCACCATGTCCTCCCAGCGTCTTCTTATGATCGCTTGCAACCGTCGCGGCACGCGGCGGCTCGGAAGGCATCGATGACTTCCACGTCCACGCCCGTTACGGGGCCGGTGCAGCAGAAGACTCCCCGGTCGATTCCGCCTCCTGGGCGGGGGCCGCGACCAGGGCGGTGTCGACAATGATAGAAATCTACTTTGTAAAGGCGTCGGTACTGTGCAGCAACGACTCCAAGCAAAAACCAAAAGCAGAAAGGGGAGGGTGATCCGGACCGTGCGGATCTTCACACGGCGGATCTCACGGTGATCATGTCTGCAGCCAGTCGCCTAGGTCGTCACCGTGGGCGTAGGCGGCGAGCAGGTTGTGGGCGTACACGACCATCGGCCTGGTTTCCGGAGGACCTCGCGGCATTCGAGGCGTTGTTCCAGGTCGCAGTCGATGGCGCGCGCCGCGAGGAGCTCCTGCGTGACGTCTTCGGGCGCGCCTTGGAGTGGACCCAGTGCAAAGCAGGTCAGGTGGTCGATCATCGACGACCGGCCCTTGCTGCCAGGCGAGCGCCTCCGAGGCCCCGGTGACGCGTTTGCCCGGCGTTGGCGACCTCCCGTGCCTCCAGGCGGGGTGCTGCCTCGGCATCACGCCTATTCGGGGACTTTTCGGATGCCCTTTAACGGGTTTTTCATTCGGATGCTCGCCATGGTTCTAGGAAGCCGTGAGCTGCGACCCATGCGGCGGTCCGGTGTGAAGCCGCTGGTGTGGAACGGGTCGTGGTGGCGTAACTTACGTGGTAGCGGGATTCATCCTCCGGTTCGATGACGAACACGGCGTCGGGCTCTATGCTCCGAGCGGTGATCACGTGGTCGCGCGGCCGTGCCCAGCAGTTGCGCAGAATCGACACGCGGGTGGTCGACGCCGCTCTCGCGGTGATGCTCGCGGTGGCGAGTTTCGGTTCGGCGACGCAGTTCTCGGTGCCCGGATGGCCTCCCCTGGACGTCCTGGCCTTTCTGCTGATCTGCTTCGGTAATCTCCCGCTCCTGTGGCGGAGCAGCGCTCCGGTGGCCGTGCTGGTGGTGGCGTGCGTCATCTGGTCGGTCTACTTGGCCATCGGCTATCCGCCGATGGCTTCGTGGGCATCGCTGGTGGCGTTGTACACGGTCGCCGCGCGGTGCTCGGTGAAGGTGTCCGCGGTCTGCCTGGCGGCCGTCGGGTTGCTGGTGCTGATCAGCGGATTGTTGCTGCTGTCGGCGGCGACGGCCGCGGCACAGACCTTGGCGGTGCTGGTGGTGTGGGCATTCGGGGTCGACCGGCGGCGGCTGTCGGTGTTGAGCGCGTGGCTGCGACGTGAGCAGGAGGACAAGGCCCAGCGGGCGATCACTGAGGAGCGGGTGCGCATCGCGCGTGAACTGCATGACATCGTCGCCCATCACATGTCCGTGGTCTCCGTTCAGGCTGGGTTGGCACGATACGTGTTCACCTCCGACCCCGCCACGGCGCGCGCGGCGCTGGACACCATCGCAACCAGCAGCTTCGAGGCCCAGGAGGAGATGCGCAGGCTCCTGGCCGTGTTGCGCACCAACGGCGACGATCCCGCTTACGCTCCGGCTCCGGGCCTGGCCCGGCTGAACGAACTGGCCGACCGGGTCCGGGCCGCCGGCGTGCCGGTGGAGTTGATCGTTCGAGGCGCGCCCAGGCCGGTCGGACCGGGCGCGGACCAATGTGTCTACCGTGTCGTGCAGGAGTCGCTGACCAACGTGCTCAAGCACGCCGGCCCGGCCAGTGCCGTCGTCGTGCTGGACTACACCGCGACCGGTCTGACGGTGAACATCAGTGATGACGGTGCGGGGCGGTCGCTCGCCGGGAAGTCTCGGAACGCCGAGGCCCATGGCTTGCTGGGAATGCGTGAACGAGCGAGGCTGTATGGCGGGACAGTGATCGCGGGGCCTGGTGCCCAGGGCGGTTTCGAGGTCGTGTTCACCCTGCCGCTGCCCGGTGGCCGGCCGGACGGTGAGCAGCGGGAAGGGACGGATCTGGAATGACCAGTGTGCTCGTCGTGGACGACCAGATCCTGATCCGCGCGGGTTTGGCCGCGTTGCTGCGCGCCGCACCCGGTCTTGAGGTGGCGGGTGAGGCGGCGGACGGTGAGGAGGCGGTGCGGCTCGCGGCGGACACCCTGCCGGACATCGTGCTGATGGACATTCGGATGCCGCGCCTGGACGGTATCGAGGCCACTCGCCGCATTCTGGCGCGGGACCGTCAGTCGCCGCCGAGGGTGGTCATGCTCACCACGTTCGATCTTGACGAGTACGTCTTCGCCGCGCTGTCGGTGGGGGCCAGCGGGTTCCTGCTGAAGAACTGTCCGCCTGAGCGCCTCCTGGCCGCCATCGACACGGTGGCGGCGGGCGACATGTTGTTCGCGCCGAGTGTCACCCGCCGCCTGATCGAGGCCTACACGCAGCGCGACGGATCTGGTCGTCCGCCGTCCGGCGTGCCGGATCTCGATGTGCTTACCAGTCGTGAGCTGCAGGTTCTTCGGCTGGTGGGTACGGGTCTGGCCAACGCTGATATCGCCGCGCGCCTGGTCCTCAGCGAGGCGACCGTCAAAACGCATCTCAATCGGGCGATGGTCAAGCTCAGCTTGACCAGCCGGGCCCAGGCGGTGGTCCTGGCCTATGAGACGGGGCTGGTCACGGCTCGTGCTGCCAGGACGCCTGCGGAGCATGCGGGGGAGTGGCCGGAGGCGTAGCGGCGAATCGGCCGTCGCTCCGGCTGAGAAGGCGCATCACCGCTTGTGGCCTTTGGCTGTGGCCTGGGTCAAGGGTGTGAAGGTGCGCGTGGCGTGGTGGCCGAAGGTCTGGGAGCAGGGGTGTCGGTAAGAGTCGTGCAACCAGGTACGGGGGATTGAGTTCGCCCAGGTCAGCGGTGCCCTACTGATCGGTGGGGAGGTGGCTGACGGCGTCTGACCTAGAGGGCCGCCTAGAGGTCGAACCGGGCCTCTACCTGCGGTCCAGGGCCTAGAGGGCGCGTTGGCCAACGTTGTAAAGCTCCAACTGATGCTTGACGGATCGGTGTCGGGTGATGCTTTCCACCAGGCCTAGATCCTGTAGTCGATATGGCCGCTCGCTCGCAGCCGGTTGACCTCCTTGGTGATCGTTCGTGGGTGCACCGACAGCTCCTCACCTTCGAACAGCACCCGCAGCCGGGTCTGTTCAAGGACGACGGTGACGACCTTGCCGCGGTGCACCTGCTCCACTTGGACCTTGCAGCCGGCCACCATGAGCGTGCCGTTGCCCGACACCACCCGCTCCACCCGGGGGAAGCGGCCGACGAGGGCGCCGTCGGCGCCCTGGGCCAGGCGGGCGCCGTGCAGCCTGCCGCGCTGGGAGGGCGTCAACGGGCTCGGCCGGGTGCACATCAGCACTCCATCGGCGATCACCCGGACCGTCCGGGCATCGATCCGCAACGTCACCCGCCGACCGGCCAGAGGAACCCCGACGCTCAGCAACCCGCCCGCCAGGCCCACACACCCGGCGTTGGTGACCATCCGGTCGACCTCCACCACCGCATCGGCCGCCAGCGGCCCCGGCGGCACCGCCGCAGCCGGAGACGGACGCCCCGCACGCCCGCCACCGGCCATCAACCGGCCCAGATCCGCCTGCGACATCGTCACCGGATGCGTCTTGAGCAGCTCCTCACCGAGGAACACGCACATGGTCGTGGCGCTGGCCCAGATCGTGACCGTCTGCCCGGCCCGCGCCGGCCCCAGCCACACCTGCCGCCCGCACGCGGTCAGGTTGCCGCTGGCCGGCACGATGCGTTCGACCTCCACCGCCACCGGCACCGCGGGCACCTCAGCCGCCTCGGCGACGACTTCGGCCGGCCCTTCCACGGCAGGAGCGGGCAGCGCGGCCAGATCCGCCGGAAGTCGCAACGGCAACGCCGCCCCATCGCCCTGATCTCGCTGCTCACAGCCACGGTCGTGGTCGCGGCGCGCGACGAACCGGCCGGCCGGAACCGCCATCTCCAGCGCCTGATGCGGCCGCACGGTGTTGTAATCGGCCACCCAGGCATCCAGCGCCTCCTGCGCCGCCTGCAGACTGCAAAACGGCTCATGAGCGGCCAGGAACTCCTCCCGCACCGTCTTGTGCCAGCGCTCGACCTTGCCCGTCGTGGTCGGCGAACGCACCTGGGTGGTGCGGGCGGTGATCCCGTTCTCCCGGCAGATCCGCTCGAACAGCACCTCGGTGGCCCGAGGCCGGGTGAACCGGCCGGTGAACTGCTTGCCGTTGTCGGTCAGCACCTCCTCCGGCACCCCGAAGGCCCGCAACGCCGCCGCGAACGCCGCGCACACCGCCCGGCCCGAGGCCCGCACCACCAGCTGCGCGATCACGATGAACCGGGAGTGATCGTCGATGCCGCTGATCAGCTTCAGCTCCCGGCCATCGGCCAGCATCACCCCGCCCATCACATCCAGCTGCCACAGCTCCATCGGCGCCTCGCGTTCCCAGCGCACATACGACGACCGGGGACGCCGCCGCTGACCGGGAACGATCAGCGTGTTACGCACCAAGATCCGATACAGCGTGGTCAGCGACGGCACCGGCTCCACTCCCCGCCGGCCCAGCTCATGAGCCAGCCGCGCCGGACCCCACCGCGGATGCGCACGGCGCAGCTCACACACCGCGGCCTCCACCTCGGCGATCGTCTGATGCGGACAAGCCCGCGGCCGATGCGACCGGTCCGCCAGCCCGGCCAGCCCCGCGGCCCGATACCGGCGCATCCACGCATGCACCGACTGCCGCGAGACCCCATACCGCTGCGCGACCTCCGTCACCGGACAGCCCGCCTCCACTTCCAGCACAGCGCGATACCGCTGCTCCATGACGCTCAACTCCACCAGCGCCAACCCGGCCTCCCCGCGTGATCGTCAACGATCACAGGAAGACAGGTCAGCCGAAGGGGTGTAAAGCATCAACCGAAGCCGCGCTGTCAAGCATCAGCCGGAGTAGGACACGCGTTGGCCAACGTTGTCAGGGCTCAGGACCCGTGCGACAGATCCGGCGCAGGAGGTGGGTGACACTCCGGCTAGATGATCTGTTGCTCTTCGACGCCTATTGAACCGGAAACGTGGG
>NZ_BMQJ01000046.1 GCF_014648055.1 Streptosporangium pseudovulgare | reverse complement strand
GTCCTGGCCGGGCCCGCCGAGAAGCGGACCATGGCCTGCGCCGACGATCCCCGGCACGCCTGGGTCCGCTCCTCCTGGGCCGAGCAGGCGATCGACCCGCGCGTGGCGCGCCGCGTCACCGAGATCCGGAGCGGACTTACCGGAGGTACCCCATGAGGCTCACCACCGCGCAGGCGCTGGTGCGGTTCCTCGCGAACCAGTGGACCGAGCGCGACGGCGCCGAGCAGCGGCTGATCGCCGGATGCCTCGGCATCTTCGGCCACGGCAACGTGGCCGGCATCGGTCAGGCCCTGGCCGAGCAGGGCGCCGGCACCGGCGGAGCGCTGCCGTACTACCCGGCCCGCAACGAGCAGGCCATGGTGCACACCGCGGTCGGGTTCGCCCGCAC
This sequence comes from Streptosporangium pseudovulgare, assembly GCF_014648055.1. Lineage (GTDB taxonomy): Bacteria > Actinomycetota > Actinomycetes > Streptosporangiales > Streptosporangiaceae > Streptosporangium > Streptosporangium pseudovulgare. The sequence continues at coordinate 9,328 of NZ_BMQJ01000046.1, read as the reverse complement.
CCGCGACCGGCTGTCCACCCTGGCCTGCACCACCTCGATCGGGCCCGGCGCGACCAACATGGTCACCGGCGCGGCGCTGGCCACGATCAACCGGCTGCCGGTGCTGCTCCTGCCCGGCGACGTCTTCGCCACCCGGGCCGCCGGCACGCTCCTGCAAGAACTGGAGGACCCCCGCAGCCCGGACGTGTCGGTCAACGACACCCTGCGGCCGGTGTCGCGGTTCTTCGCCCGGATCGACCGGCCCGAGCAGCTGCCCGCGGCGCTCCTGGCCGCGATGCGGGTGCTGACCGACCCCGCCGAGACCGGCGCGGTCACCCTGGCCCTGCCGCAGGACGTGCAGGCCGAGGCCTTCGACTGGCCCGAGGAGCTGTTCGCCCGCCGGGTGTGGCACGTGGCCCGGCCGGTGCCCGAACCCGCCGCGCTGGACCGGGCGCTGGAGATGCTGCGCCGCTCCCGGCGGCCGCTCGTCGTGGCCGGTGGCGGGGTGAAGTACAGCGGGGCGTGCGAGACGCTGGCGGCGTTCGCCGCCCGGCACGGCGTGCCGGTGGCCGAGACCCAGGCGGGCAAGGGCGCGCTGCCGCACGACCACCCGTGCGCGGTCGGCGCGATCGGGCACACCGGCACCGCCGCGGCCAACACCCTGGCCCGCGAGGCCGACCTGGTCATCGGGGTGGGCACCCGCTACACCGACTTCACCACCGCCTCGCGCACCCTGTTCGGCCAGGCGGCGTTCCTCAACGTCAACGTCACCGCCTTCGACGCCGCCAAGCACTCCGGGGAGACACTGGTGGCCGACGCCCGCGAGGCGCTGGGGGCCCTGTGGCCGGACGGCTGGCGGGCCGAGACCGACTGGACCGACCGGGCGGCGAGCCTGGCCGCCGGCTGGCGGGCCGAGACCGACCGGATCTACGGCGGGACCGAACTGACCCAGCCGGTGCTGCTCGGCGTGCTCAACGAGATCGCCGCGGACGGCGTGGTGGTCAACGCCGCCGGGTCGATGCCCGGTGACCTGCACAAGCTGTGGCGGGCCGCCGATCCGGGCAACTACCACGTCGAGTACGGCTACTCCTGCATGGGATACGAGATCGCCGGCGGGCTGGGGGTGAAGCTGGCCGCGCCGGAGCGGGAGGTGTTCGTGCTGGTGGGCGACGGCTCCTACCTGATGATGGCCCAGGAGATCGTCACCGCCGTGCAGGAGGGCGTCAAGCTCGTCGTCGTCCTGGTGGACAACCGCGGCTTCGCCTCCATCGGGAACCTGTCGGAGGCGGTCGGCGCGCACCGGCTGGGCACCGCCCACCGGACGCGCGGCCCCGCCGGGGAGCTGGACGGCCCCTACCTGCCGGTGGACCTGGCGGCCAACGCCGCCAGCCTCGGCGCCGACGTGCTGCGCGCCACCGACCGGGAGTCGCTGCGCGAGGCGCTGGTCAAGGCGCGGGAGGCCGACCGGACCACCGTCGTGTACGTCGAGACGGTCCCCGGCCCGGCGCCGGACACCACCGCCTGGTGGGACGTCCCGGTCGCCGAAGTGTCGCGGGACCCGGTGACCAGGGCCGCGCGGGAGCGCTACGAGGACGCCAGACGCGACCAGCGCCCCTACCTGTGATGGGCTGGACGGCGGCGTTCGCCGCGACGGCGATCCTCTTCGTGCTGATCAGCGGGGCCAACGACGGGGCCACCCTGATCGGGCTGGGGCTGCGGTTCCCCCGCGCGCCGGGATGGGCGGTCACCGCGCTCCTCGCGGCGGTGCTGTTCGCCGGGCCGTACGTCATGGGCGTCGCGGTCGCGCGGACCTTCACCGGGAGGCTCACCGAGCTGGACGCCCCCGGCGGCGCGGCGGCGTTCCTGGCCGGAGTGGTGATCGCGGTGGCGGTGGTCGCCGTCCTGTCCGGCCGGGGACTGCCGACCAGCCTGACGCTCGCGGTGATCGGCGGCATCACCGGGGCGGGGCTCGGCTCGGGACTGCCGGTGTCGTGGTCGGGGCTGGCCACCGTGCTGGCGGTCGGGCTCGGCGCGCCCCTGGTCGGCCTGGCCCTGGGCTACGCGCTGGGGGCCGTCTCGCGCCGGGTGCCGTCCAGCAGCCGGATGCCCCGGCTCGTGCTCGCCGCCCACCTGCTGGCCTACGCGGCCCAGTGCGCGGCCTACGCGGTGAACGACGGCCAGAAGATGATCGCGGTGGTGAGCGTCGCGGTCCGTGTGGGCCACGACGGGCCGGGAGCGGTCGGGCCCGTCGAGGTCCCCCCGGCGTGGATGGCCGTCCTGGTGGCGCTGTTCCTCGCCGGCTCCCTGAGCAGCCTCACCCGCGTGGGGGAGCGGCTGGGCCGCGGGTTGGTCATCACCCGGCCGCTGCACGTCGTCTCGGCCGAGGCGGCGGCCACCAGCGCCGTCCTGGGCAGTTCCGCCCTCGGCAGCCCGGTGAGCATGACCCAGTCCATCACCGCCGGCGTCGTCGGCGTGGCGGCGAGCGAGGGAAGCAGGAGGGTGCGATGGCAGAGCGTGCTGAGCATGGGCACCGCGTGGCTGGTCACGCTCCCGGCGTCGATGACGCTGGGTTGCCTGGCCGGGCTCGCGCTGAGGCTGCTGTGAGCGGCGCGGCCGGGCGGGCCCGGCGGTTCTCCCGGGCCTGGGACGATCTACGGGGCCGGTCGGGACGGCGGGTGATGGACCTGGTCCGCGGGCAGGTCACCGTCGCGCGGGCCGGGGCCGTACTCGCCTGCTCGACGGCCTCCGGCGAGATCGACCGGTCCGCCGCGCGCACCCGGATGGCCGAGGTGGAGCACGAGGGCGACGCGGCACGGGCCGAGCTCGTCCGGGCCCTGCTGCGGACCCTGGCCACCCCCATCGACCGGGAGGACCTGTTCCGGCTCTCCCGCTCGGTCGACGACGTCCTGGACCACCTGCGCGACTACGTGCGCGAGGCCGACCTGTTCGGTCCGGCGGACCTCTCCTTCGCGGCCGAGCCGCTGCAGGCGGTGATCGACGGACTCGACGAGCTGGACCGGGCCCTGCCGAAGGTGGTCGACGACCCCGGCTCGGTCACCGTGGCCGTGCTGGCCACGCGGAAGGCGTGCAACCGGGTCCGCCAGCTCTACCAGGCCCGGCTCACCGAGCTGTTCGCCGGGCCGCTGGAGATGGACACCCTGCGCGAGCGCGAGCTGCTCTCGCGGCTGGACGCGGTGGGCCGGCGGCTGGGCGAGTCCGCCGACGCGCTCGCCGACGCGATGCTCAAACGAAGTCACTGACCGCAACGGACCCGCGAGGGAGCGAAGTCCGCAAGACGGGCGGACCACACACCGCGGTGGCCCCCGTGACCCCCCGAAGGAAGTGTCCATGGCTGTTCTCACCAAGACAGAGCCGCCGCCCGCCCCGCCGAGACGGCGCAGGCTGGTGTACCGGCTCCGCGTACTGCGCCACGACCCCACCGCCGCACTCGGCCTGATCCTCGTCATCCTGCTCGCCTACCTCGTGGTGGCGCCCCTGGTCGCGGTGATCTCCGACGCCTTCCGCCTGCAGTACGGCGACGACGTGCACGCCGGGCAGCGGGCCGGCGAGTGGACCGGCTACTACCTGTGGCGGGTCTTCCGCTCCCAGATCAGCGGCCTGCTGTTCTGGGAGCCGCTGCTCAACACTCTGGTCGTCGCGGTGGGCACCACGCTGTTCGCGCTGATCCTCGGCGGCGGCATGGCGTGGCTGGTGACGCGGACCAACGTGCCGGGCCGCAAATGGCTCGCCGGCGCGCTGGTGGTCCCCTACATGCTGCCGTCGTGGACCTTCTCCCTGGCCTGGCTGTCACTGTTCAAGAACGAGCGCGCCGGCGGGCAGGTCGGCTTCCTGCAGGCCCAGGGCGTCCACACGCCCGACTGGCTCGCCTACGGCGCGCTGCCGATCATCGTCACGCTGGGGCTGCACTACTACCCGTTCGTGCTGCTCCTGGTCGGCAACGCGCTGCGCCGCATCGACGTGCAGCTGGAGGACTCCGCGAGGGTCCTCGGCGCCCCGCGGCGCGTCGTCATCCGGCGGATCGTGGTGCCGCTGATGCTCCCGGCGCTGTCCTCGGCCGTGCTGCTGGTGATCGGCCGGGTGCTCGGCACCTTCGGCACGCCGTACGTCCTGGGACTGCCCGCCGACTACCGGGTGCTGTCCACCGGGCTCTTCCAGTCGATCCGGGACCGCAGCACCGGCGTGGCCTCCGTGATCGCCACCGTCATCGTGGTCATCGGGGTGCTGATCGTCTTCACCGACATGCGGCTGATGAAGGAGCACCGCCGGTTCGTCACCGTGGGCGGCAAGGGCGCGATGGACCGGCTGAGCGACCTGCGCGGCCGGCGCTGGCTCGCCTTCGCGCTGGGCCTGCTGGTCTTCACGGTGAGCGTGCTGGTGCCGGTGCTCACACTGCTGCTGTCCACGGTCACCCGCACCCCTCTCGACCTGTCGACCTTCACCCTCGACTACTGGTTCGCCGAGCGGCTGCCCGGAGCGGTCGGCTTCCCGCACGGGGTCCTGCGCGGCTCCGAGCTGTGGGAGGCGGCCTGGAACTCGTTGCGCGTCGTCGGCCTGGCCTCGCTGGTCTGCGCGGTCGCCGGCCTGCTGATCGGGTACGTCGTGGTGCGCGGGACGGCCCCGCGGATCGCCGGCTTCCTGCGTCAGGTCTCCTTCCTGCCCTACCTCGTCCCCGGCATCGCGTTCGCCGCCGCCTCGCTGTCGCTGTTCGCCGTCGCCCGGGGCCCGGTCCCCGCGCTGTACGGCACGACGTTCCTGCTGATCCTGGTGATGGCCGTGACGCACCTGCCGTACAGCTCGCGCTCGGGCATCGCGGCGATGACGCAGCTCGGCCGGGAGCCCGAGGAGGCCGCGCAGATCGCCGGGGCGTCCTGGTGGCAGCGGATGCGCCGGATCATCTTCCCGATCCAGAAGGGCGCCCTCGTCACCGGCATCGTGCTGCCGTTCATCTCCGGGCTCAAGGAGCTCAGCATTGTGATCATGCTCACCACCACCGGGACGCAGCTGCTGACGACGCTCTCGATCGGTCTTGTGGACTACGGATACACCCAGCTCGCCAACGCGGTCGTGCTCATGATCGCGCTGGTCTCCTTCACCATGACGTACCTGACCCAGCGCCTGACCAACAGCAGCCTGGCGTCCGGCCTAGGAGGATAGATGCCGGCCATCACGTTGCGCGGAGTCGCCAAGAGCTACGGCGGTGGCGACTACGCCGTGAAGAACCTCGACCTCACCGTTCCCGACGGCGCGTTCATGTGCCTGCTCGGCCCGTCCGGTTGCGGCAAGACCACCACGCTGCGGATGATCGCGGGACTCGAACAGCCGACGGCGGGCACCATCGCCGTCGGCGACCGGGTCCTCGACTCCGTCGAAGGCGGCCTCTACGTCCCCCCGGAGAAGCGCGGCATGGGACTGGTCTTCCAGAACTACGCGCTCTGGCCGCACCTCTCGATCCGGGAGAACGTCGAGTTCGGCCTGCGCATGCGCAAGGTCCCCGCCGCCGAGCGACGGTCGCGGGCCGAGGCGGCGCTGCGGATGGTCCACGTCGACGCCGCCATGGACCGCTACCCCTCCCAGCTCTCCGGCGGCCAGCAGCAGCGCGTCGCGCTGGCCAGGATGCTGGCGGTCAACCCCTCGGTGCTGCTGCTCGACGAGCCGCTGTCCAACCTCGACGCCCGGCTCCGCCTGGAGATGCGCGCCGAGCTCAAACGCATCCACGAGGAGTCCGGCGCGACGATCGTCTTCGTCACCCACGACCAACTGGAGGCCCTGACCATGGCCACCGACATCGCCGTCATGAACGACGGAGAGCTGCAGCAGCTCGCCGCCCCGATGGACATGTACGCCAGGCCGGCCAACCGGTTCGTCGCCGAGTTCGTCGGCAGCCCGCCGATGGCGATCATCGACGTCGGCCCCTCACCCACCGGGCTGGCCGCCTCCCTGCTGCGCTTCACGGAGGCTCGCTCGACGCGGGTCCCGCCCGCCGCCGTCGGCATCCGGCCGGAGGCCCTGCGGCTGGGCGCGCCACCCGCCTCCGCCTGGCACGAGGAGGCGCTGGTCGAGGCCGTGCTGCCGGCCGGCTCCTCCTGGACGGTACGGCTGCGCGTCCTGGACACCGAGATGTACGCGCTCTCCTACACCCCGGTCCAGGCCGTCCCCGGTGATGTGCTGACCTGCTGGACCGAGGAGATGCACCTGTTCGACGCGGACGGCGTGCGGATCCCCGCCGAGGACTCCTCCGCCGACTCCTCCGAGGACAGGGTGGAGGCGGGCGCATGATCCGGCCCAAGGCACTGCTGCTGGACTTCGGCGGGGTGATCGTGGAGACCGCCAGGCGTCCCTCCTGGGCGGCCGAGCTCGCCGCGGAGGTGCACGAGATGCTCGGCCGGGCCGGCTTCACCGGCCTCGGGGCCGACGAGGTCGAAAGCGACATCAGGGCGGGCGCGCGCGCCGACTCCTACTGGAAGGACTCCACCTCCCGGCAGCTCGCCCCCCGGGAGATGACGCACCGCGGGTTCTGGGCCGACTACGTCGCGGCCGACTGGCCGGAGCAGGCCCGCGCGCTGGTGACGGCCGAGGCGACCCCGCTGTGCCGGCGGATGGGGGAGCTGCGCAGCGACCGGAAGGTCCGCCCCGGCATGGAGGACCTCCTGGCCGCCTGCCGGGAGCACGACGTCCGGCCCGCGGTCGTCAGCAACGCGCTGTGCGGGACCGTCCACCGTGACTATCTGGCGGGCAGCGGCCTCGACCGCGAGATGGCCGTGCAGGTCTACAGCGACGAGGTCGGCGTCCGCAAACCCAACCCCGAGATGATCTGGATCGCCTGCCGGGCGCTGGGCGTCGACCCCGGGGACGTCTGGTACGTCGGCGACAACCACGACCGCGACGTCGTCTGCGGCGCCCGCGCCGGGGCGGGGGCCACCGTGCTCATGGTGTCCCACAGCACGGAGAAGGTCCCGTACCCGGTGCGGCAGCGCCCCCAGGCCACCGTCGAGAACCCGTACGGCCTGCTGAGCCTCCTGGAGGAGACATGGATGTGAACACCTCGCGAGAGCTGGCCGCCATCGCGGCCGAGGCGGCCAGGGCGGTCGGCGACCGGCTCAGGGGCGCCTTCCGCTCCCGCCCCGAGGTGCGGACCAAGCGCGACTTCCACGACCCGGTGACCGAGCACGACAAGGCTGCCGAGGAACACATCCGCGAGATCCTCGACCGGCGCTGCCCGGACAGCGTCGTGGTGGGCGAGGAGGGCGGGTCCCGGGGAGAGGGCGAGGTCAGCTGGTACGTCGACCCCATCGACGGCACCGCGAACTTCGCCGCCGGCCTGCCGTTCTTCTGCACCTCCATCGCGGCGGCCGTGGACGGCGAGGTGGTCGCGGGCGTCGTCTACGACCCGGTCCGCGACGACGAGTTCACCGCCTGGCTCGGCGGGGCCTTCTGCAACGGCGAGCCGATCCGCAGCTCCGGGGCGCGCACGGACCGGGAGGCGATGCTGCTGTCGAGCTACCCCAGCCCGCGCGACCTGGGATGGGAGGGGGACGCGGCGCTGCACCGCTTCGCCCGGATGGTCGGGGCCTTCGCCTCCACCCGCCGGCCGGGCAGCGCGGCGCTGAAGCTGGCGCACGTCGCCGCCGGATGGGCCGACGTCGCCTACGGCACGTACGTCAACGCCTGGGACGTGACGGCCGGGTCGTTGCTGGTCAGGCAGGCCGGGGGCGTCTACATCCCGCTGGCCGGCAGCGTCTTCGTCCCCGGCGGCTATCTCGCCTGCGTCGGCGGGTTCGACCTCGCGGGCTCGGTGATGGCCGAGGTCGTCCCGGCGGGGTGGAACGCGTGATCCGCTGGATCGTCACCGACCTGGACGGCACGCTCGTCGGGCGGGACCTGGCCATGGTGCCCGCCAGCAGGGACGCCCTGCACCGCTTCCGCGAGGCGGGCGGAGAGGTGATCATCGCGACCGGGCGGATGGAGCGGTCGGCGCGCCGCTACTACGACGAACTCGGTCTGGAGGGGGCCGCGATCCTCTACAACGGCGCGCGGACCGTGAACCTCGCCATGGGATCCGTGCTGCGCTCCCGCCACCTGCCGGAGGCGGCCTGGAAGACGCTGCTCGGCCTGTTCGAGGAGCTTCCCGAGGGCGTCCACCCGGTGGTGTTCTCCGGCGGTGAGGCGCTGGCCGTGCACGACGCGCCCGAGTTGCGTGACTTCGCCAGGCGGGACGGGATCACGCTGCGCGACCCGGGCGACTGGACGGCGGTGCCGCCCGGCGGGGTCACCAAGTGCATGCTGATCGGTGACCCGCTGCCCGGCTGGGAGATCGAGGGGACCGTCATGGTGCAGTCCGAGGCGACCTACCTGGAGGTGCTGCCGCCGGACGCGACCAAGGGAACCGCCCTCCGGGAGCTGGCCGTGCTCCGGGGCGTGCCGATGGAGCACATCGCGGCCGTCGGGGACAACCCCAACGACATCGACATGATCGCGGCGGCCGGACTCGGGGTCGCGGTCGGCGACGGGCACCCCGACGTCCGGGCGGCGGCCGACGTCGTGGTCGGGGCGTGCGCGGACGGAGCCGTCGCCGAGGTGGTGGAGATGGCGCTCAGGGCCAACGCGCGGCCCTGAGGCCGGGCCCGGGGCCGGCCACCGGCCGGACCCGGCACCGGGGCGGCGGGCACCGGCCGTCGCCCCGGCCCCGGCACCTGAATTCGTCAACGTGGAGACCGGCGCGCCGCGGGCGCGCGGAGGACAGCGTGCCGTGGGCGCGCGGGAAGCGGGATCGTGAAGAACATCACCCACTGGATCGGCGGAGCCACCGCCGAGGGCTCCGGCCGTACCTCCGACGTCTTCGACCCGGCGACCGGGACGGTCGCCGGACGGGTCCACCTGGCCGCGGCCGAGCAGGTCGACGAGGCGGTGGCCGCCGCGGCGGCGGCCTGGCCCGCCTGGCGCGACACCTCGCTGGCCAAGCGCACCCGGGTGCTGTTCCGCTTCCGCGAGCTGGTGGACGCCCACGCCGGCGAGCTGGCGGCGCTGATCAGCGCCGAGCACGGCAAGGTCCACTCCGACGCCCTGGGAGAGGTGGCCCGCGGCCTGGAGGTCGCCGAGTTCGCCTGCGGCATCCCGCACCTGCTCAAGGGCGGCTTCTCCGAGGGCGTCTCCACCCGGGTCGACTCCTACTCGATCCGCCAGCCGCTGGGCGTGGTCGCCGGGATCACCCCGTTCAACTTCCCCGTCATGGTGCCGATGTGGATGTTCCCGATCGCGATCGCCTGCGGCAACACCTTCGTCCTCAAGCCGTCCGAGCGGGACCCGTCGGCGTCGCTGCTGATGGCCGGGC
>NZ_BMQJ01000045.1 GCF_014648055.1 Streptosporangium pseudovulgare | reverse complement strand
CGGCTACGTACCGCGCCGACGCGGGCCTCGGGCCGGGTGATGGTGGCGGAGTTGCGTCGGGTGGCCGAGATCGGCGGTTTGGGCGCCGGGGCGGTGCGGGTGGAGCCGGTGCCGGCGGTGAAACTGTCGGCGCTGGCCCGCCACGGGCTGGCCTCCAAGGCTCCGACGCTGCGAGATCTGGAAGGCGATCGGCAGGCGGCCACGCTGCTGGCCACCGTGCGGCACCTGGAGACCTCGTCCGTCGATGACGCCCTGGACGTGCTGGACCTGCTCATTACCTCCAACCTGCTGGCCCGGGCCGAGCGGGCGGGCAAGGCCGAGCAACCGCGCACCTTCCCGAAGCTGCGCAAGGCGGCGCGCACGATGGCCTCGGCGGTGGAGGTGCTGATGTCGGCGCCGGAGGCGACCGAGGATCGGCTGGTGTCGCTGGTGGAGGTGTGGAAGGCGATCGAGGAGGTGGTGCCGCGTGACAAGCTGGCCTCGGCGGTGGAGACGGTCGCGGCGTTCGTGCCTACGACTGACGATGACGCAGCCGCCGAATGGCGAGCCGAGCTGGTCAAGCGGTATCGCACGGTGCAGGGCTTCATCGAGTTGCTGCTGGAGGTGATCCGCTTTCGCGCGGTCGAGGCCGGCACACCGGTGCTGGCGATGGTGCGCACCGCCGCGGCGATGGCCAAGAGCCGCCGCCGCTACGCACCGAGCGATATCGCAGCGCACGAGGAGTTGATCACCGGGTCGTGGCGGCCGCTGGTCTACCGCAACCCGGACCTGCCGGAGGGGCATATCGACAAGGCCGCGTTTGTGCTGTGCGCGGTTATGCACCTGCATCATGGGCTGCGCCGGCGTGATGTGTTCGCCGAAGGGTCCGAGCGCTGGAGCGACCCGCGGGCCCGGCTGCTGGACGGGGACGCGTGGCAGCAGGCGCGGCCGCGCGTCCTCACCTCGCTGGAGCTGGAGGTCGAACCGGCCGGCCATCTGGCCGAGCTCGCCAGTGCATTGGAGGGCACCTACGCCCGGGTGCTGAACGGCTTGGGCGCCAACACCGCGGTGCAGTTCGTCGGCGGCCGACTGCAATTGGAGAAGCTCGGCGCGGCCGAAGAACCGCCCTTGATGAAGGAGCTACGCACGCTGATCGATGGCATCCAGCCCCGGCTGGACTTTCCCGAGCTGTTGCTGGAGGTGTTCGACCGCACCGGCCTGCCGGGCGACTTCACCCACATCTCCGGCGCTGACGCGTCGATGGAGGACTTCGGGGTGAGCCTGGCCGCGCTGATCGTGGCCGAGGCGTGCAACGTCGGCCTGGTCCCGATCGAGAAACCGAATGTACCCGCGCTGACGAGGGCCCGGCTGCTCCAGGTCGACCAGGGGTACCTGCGCGGCGAGACGATCGCGGCGGCCAACGCCCGCCTGATCGCGGCCCAAGCCGAACTCGACATCGTCGCCTGCTGGGGCGGCGGGCACATCGCCTCTGCCGACGGGTTGCGCTTCGTGGTGCCGGTGCAGAACCTGCACACCGGCCACAACCCCGTCTACTTCGGCCGTCAGCGCAGCGCGACCTGGCTGAACGTGATCAACGACCAGGTGATGGGCATCGGCGGGCTGGTGGTGCCCGGCACGCTGCGCGACTCGCTGTTCATCCTGGACGCCATCCACAACCTCGACGGCGGGCCCAGACCGGAGACGGTGGTCACCGACACCGCCAGCTATTCCGACATCGTCTCGGGCCTGTTCGCGATCTGCGGCTACCAGTTCTCCCCGCGCATCGCCGACCTGGCCGACACCCGGCTGTGGCGCACCAACACCCGCGCCGTCTACGGGCCGCTGGAGCACATGTCCCGCCACACCGTCCGGCTGGACAAGATCCGCGCGCACTGGGGCGACATGCTGAGGGTGGCCGGCTCGCTGACGATGGGCACGGTGCGCGCCTACGACCTGATCCGGATGCTGTCGGCCGACGGCCGCACCACGGGCCTGGGCGAGGCGTTCGCCCACTATGGCCGCATCTTCAAGACGCTCCATCTGCTGCAGTTCATCGCCGACGAAGGTTATCGGCGGATGATCGGCACCCAGCTGAACGTGCAGGAGGCCCGTCACCGGCGGGCGCGGAAGATCGCCTTCGGCAACCGGGGCCAGCTGCGCCAGCGCTACCGTGAGGGCCTGGAAGATCAGCTGGGCAGTCTGGGTCTGGCGTTGAACGCGGTCATCTGGTGGAACAGCCTGTATCTGGACGCTGCCGTCAAGCACCTGCGTGAGCAGGGGTTCCCGGTCACTGACGAGATGTGCGCGCGGCTGTCGCCGATCCAGTACGACCACATCAACTTCCTGGGCCGCTACGCCTTCTCCCGCGCCGATGTGGCCGGGGGTTTGCGTCCCTTCCACGATGGTGCTCACGAGGGCGGTTGAGCCCCGGCGTGGCCAGGGCGGTCAGGCGCCGAGGCCGGGACCGGCATCCTCGGCCAGCACGCGATAGACGCTGGCCAGCGACGGGTGCCGGCCCTTGTTCTTGCCGGCGGGGATGACGAGCTTGGCCGCGATCTCCGGAACCGGCACGCCCCGGGCGCGCAGCGACCGGGCATAGGCGATCATGTCGTCGTCGAACACCTTGGGACGTCCGCCGTGGCGGCCGCGCTCACGCGCGGAGGTCTGGCCCTCCAGCGACTTCTCCCGGATGTACTCGCGCTCGGACTCGGCCATCCCGGCGAAGAACGCAAACAACGCGGCCCCGTGCCCGCTCGGGTCGTACACCCCCTGCAACGGGCCGGTCAGCAGCTCCAGCTGGATATCGGCCCGGCGCAGTTCCTCGGCGATGGTCAGCAGCTCGGCCGCGCCGCGGCCCAGGCGCTTCATCTCATGCACCGTGAAGATCACCCGCTGGTGCGGGACGGCCTGCTTGATCGTGCGGGCGAACTCCATGGCCTTGGCGAACTCCGGCCGCACCTTCACGCGCGTGCTGATCTTCTCGGAGAAGATCGGCTCGCAGCCTGCCGTCTCCAGGGCGTCCAGCTGGCTCTGCAGCTCTTGCTGCTCGGTGGAGCACCGGGCGTAGCCGACCCTGGTCGGCCTGGCCCCGGCGACGGCGGCAGCGGCGTCGCGTGCCGGGCCCGCCGCCCAGGCCCGGCCAGGCCCGCGATCGGCGGGTGTGCGTAACTCCAGATCGGCCCGCAGCTGCGGCACCAGCGTGAAGCGTGGCGTGTGGTACTTCGGCGCGACCTTCCCGCCCCGCGTCCGGCAGGCGCTGCCCGCCGGCGCCTGGCACGTCGGACAGTCGAACGCCTCAACTGCGGCCGCGGGGTCATCAAGATCGCTCATGTCGCAAAACCTATCGTGAACCGTGTTGTGAGAACACAGTTTTGCGAGAGGTTATGAGAACGACGGCCAGGGACAAACCGGACACCGCCGGAGGGCTGGCCAGGGTCTGTCAGAACTCCTCATTTCTGAGAACACACAGAGCCACCGTGGCTATGTGGAGCCAGATTGCGTTCCGCTTGCAGCGGCGCCGATGTCCAGTCGTCTGGCCGACGGGTTGGTGATGGTCAAGGGCTGTGGCGCTTCACCAGGTGATCGGTTGGCTGGTGAGCAGGGGCCGGACCTTGGTGAGCATCAGGTCGAGGAATTGGTCGGGGTGGCGGAAGGAGGCGAAGTGGCTCGCGTCCTGGATGAGGGCGAAGTCCTTGACGGGTGCGGTGACGTCGTTGAAGAACCGCCGGACCGGCTCGGGCGGGGTGATGACGTCGCGCTCGCCCTGGAAGATGAAGAACGGGATGGCGAACGTGGTGCCTTCGGCCCATTCGTCGATGGTCGCGGACTCGGGCGCGACGCGCTGGGAGAAGCTCATGGCCTTGGTGTAGACGGGCAGCTCGCGCAGGGAGTGCAGGGGTGAGGACAGCAGGGAGCCGATTACGACGGTCTTGATGGTGTCGAAGGTGAGCGGGTCGGAGCCGACGGTGTGCTTGTTGTACTGTGACCAGTCCTCGACGCTCCAGGCCGTCTTGTCCGGGCCCATCGCGGTGACGGCGGCCAGTTCCTTGCGCTTGCCGGCCGTGCCGAGCCGGTCCAGCAGCGCGCGGTAGGCGGTGTGGTCGCGGCCGCCGGCGTTGATGTTCTGGTCGGTGCCGACGTAGGCGGAGTACAGCTCTGGGTGGTTGCGGGCCAGGCGCAGGCCGATGAAGGAGCCGAAGGAGCAGCCGAGCAGCACGACTTTGTCGACGCCGAGGCGGGCGCGGATGTGCTGGGTGACCTCCAGGGCGTCGCGCTCGAGTCGCTGCAGGCTCAGGTCGCCCTGTCTGTCGGGTCCGCCGCGAGCGAAGGTCTTGCCGGCGCCGCGCATGTCCCACCGCACGATGGTGAAGTGCCGTTCCCAGGCGCGGGTGCGTGAGGCGAAGATCAGGTTGGTGGCGCCGGGGCCGCCGTGGAGTTCCAGGATCACCGGGTTGCGGTGGTCTTCGCCGCGGATGGAGATCCATTGGTCGATGCCGCCGATGCGGGCGAAGCCGGATTCCTCGATGCCGTATGGGCTGGTGATGCGCAGTCGTTTGGCGTGGGCGGTGCGCCTGAGCCGGCGGTAGCCGAGCAGGCCCGCGGCGGGGACGGCGATGACCGCGATGGCGGTTGCGGCGACGGCGATGCCGAGCATCTGTTACTCCTCTAAACTGTTTATGTCTTAAACAATCATGTTTACGCTATATACAGTTGTGGGAGGGTGTCAACCGACGTCCGCGAACGACCTCACCAAGGGGAGCGACCATGGCCAGGGCAGCCAAGCCGCGCGAGAACAAAGACAAGAAGGCGCGCGACCTGCCGACGGGCATCGCGCTGCTGTGGGGCGAACAGGACCAACCCGCCCGCGGCCCCAAGCCCAGCCTCACCCCCCAGCGCATCGCCCAGGCCGCCGTGACCCTCGCCGACGCCGAAGGGCTGGAGACCGTCTCGATGAACAGGGTGGCCGCCGAATTCGGCGTCTCGGCCATGGCCCTGTACCGCTACGTGCCCGGCAAGACCGAACTCGTCGAATTGATGGTCGAAGCCGTCCTCGCCGAACCTCCCGACCTGTCGGCCGTCGGCTCCGGCTGGCGAGCTCGGCTTTCCGCGTGGGCCCACCGCCAGTGGGCGGTCTACCAGGCCCACCCCTGGCTGCTGGCCGCCACCGCCATGCGCCGGCAGATCATGGGCCCCCACCAGCTCGCCTGGATGGACACCGCCCTCGCCGCCCTGGAACCGACCGGCCTTACCCCTGGCCAACGCCACCAGGTCTTCCTTCTGATCGCCGGGCAGGTACGCAGCCTCGCCCAGCAACGGGCCGACTTCGACGAGGACCACAACCGCGAATGGGGCCGCCTGACCAGCGAACTACTCAACCGCCACAGCGATCGCTTCCCCGCCCTGACCAAGGCGATCGCCGACGGCGCATTCACCTCCACCGAGCTCGATCCACTCGACTTCGGCCTTGATCGCATCCTCGACGGCGTCCAAGTGCTCATCGACCGTGCCTAGCGAGCATCACCCCCCTACGATCGCTGACCTGCTGACGCAGCTGCGACGCAGGTCAACGACGGCATCCGTCGGCGGCCCGAGTCGACCGACAAGGACTCGCGCAGACCAACGCGATTTGGGCTCATCGGCGTGACTCTTGGTCCCTGTAGCGCCAAGATCCGGTCCGATCCTCCCCGGAGGCCGACACACGGGGTTGGGCCAGGGCTGGCACCGCTCATCTTGCCCGGCGAGCGTCCGTGCCAGCTCCTCCAGCTCGGCACGCTGCAGGGCCTGGACCTAACGGCTGAGGCGAACGCCGGGGCGGATCAGTCCGCGCCAAGTCCCTTGCGGAGCAGCAGTCCGTGGCCACCGAATCCGGCCGAAGAGTAGAAGTCGACGGCGTCCTCGTTCGGCGCGAAGATCACCGCAAGGAGGAACTCGACGCCGCGGTCCCTGGCGATCTGCTCAGCCGCGGCCAGCAAAGCCCGACCGACACCTCGACCGCGATGGCGGTCAAGAACCACAGTGTGGACCTCCGCGGTGCGGCGCGGAATCAGGATCTGATGGTCGGGAGGCGCCGATCGCAGGACGACCTCCGCCATACCCGCTGCCTCACCATCCACCTCAGCCACGAGTAGCAGATCATCCTGCCCGTCGCGCAGACGACTCTCGAAGTAGCCGCGCACCACATCGACGTCCGGCCGGCGATGGACGGACGGGCCAAGCCCAACGTGATGCTCCGCGTTCGCCATGCGTAGCTCGACAAGCGCGGAAACATCTTCCAACTTCGCACTTCGGACCGAAACGGCCACGTAGAACCCTCCATCAGCGATCTTGTAGAGAGACCGCCTGCGATCAACCTGTACGGCGCTGTCACGCACCATATGCCGCGAGATAGCAACGTATCGCTTCAGATCTCGTCGTCTTCGGCGGCATCGGGGTCGCGCAGGTCGCGGATGGCGCCGTGGGCTAGCTCGGGCAGGGCAAAGGTGTAGGTGCCGTGGACGCCGAGGTGGGAGTGGACGAACGGGGACAACCGGGCCATGTCCTCCTCCCGGACCGGATAGCCCTGGGCTTTGAGCTGACGCACGGCGGCATCCAGGTAGACGGTCGTCCAGAGGGTGACGCAGTTGAGGACGAGACCGAGGGCGCCGAGCTGATTCTCCAGGCCGCGCTCGTAGCGGTGGTAGAGCTCGCCCTTCTTGCCGTGGCAGATCTTCCGGGCGAGGGAGTGGCGGTTCTCTTGGAGGTTGCGGATGTCCTTGATGTCGCGGCGGTAGGTCTCATCCACGTCGATGAACTGGAGGATGTGCAGGGTCTTGAAGATCCGTCCGTAGGAGGCGATCCATCGGACGCACCTTCGCCAAGCGCGACCATCACGGACGGCCTGGCGAGGACGGGCCGCCCAGCCGGTCGTCCGTCGCACGGACGGCGACGACCGCGATGTCGTCGTCGAGTCGGCCGTGGCCGTAGTGGACCAGGTCTGTGTGGAGTTGTTCGAGCAGCCGGGAAGGAGAGTCCGCGTCCCACTGACCCGCGTGCTGCGTCAGCGGGAAGAACGCGCCGGTGTGGTCGCGGGTCTCGATGACGCCGTCGGTGTACAGCAGCAGTTGGTCGCCGGCGGCGAAGGGAAGGAGGTCGATCTGATAGTCCTGCCCGAGTAGAGCGCCCATGTTGATAGGCGGCGAGGGAGCCGTGGGAGTGACCTCGCGGACCGCTCCCGCGCGGAGCAGCAGCGGCGAGGGGTGGCCGCAGTTGACGATTTCGACCACCGGTCTGTCATCGAGGAACTGGGCGAGCAGGACAGTCGCGAAGGACTCCACGTTGTCACCGGACAACAGCGATTCGTAGCGACTCATGCTCACGTCCAGTCGGCGCGCCAACCGCGCCAGGTCCGGCTCGTCGTAGGCGGCCTCGCGGAAGCTTCCGAGGATCGCGGAGGCCGCGCCGACCGCGGGTAGTCCCTTTCCACGAACGTCTCCGATGATCAGACGGACGCCGTAGGGCGTCTCCAGCGCTTCGTAGAAGTCACCGCCGACACGGGCCTGGGTCGCGGCAGCGAGGTAGAGCGCGTCGATGTCGAACCGGCCGAGGCGGTGGGGCATGGGGCGCAGCAGGATCTTCTGTGTCGTTTCGGCGACGGAGCGGACCTGAGCGAGATGCTCCTCCCGCTGCTGGCGCACATGGCTGGCGTAGGCGGCCGCGGCGGTCACACCCGCGATCATCGCGCTTGTGAACAGTTGGGTGTGCATTTCCCCCGGAGTGCCGATGGTTACGGCGATCAGGACGTCGATGGCCAAGACGAGCAGGCCGAGGGCCACCGTTTCGATCACCGGCCACATCGAGGCGGCCAAAGCGGGAGCGATGACAAGAAAGCGGCTGAAGTAGAGAGGGCTCGGAGTCAGAACGGCTACCACGGTGACGACGGCGATCAGCGCCAGGGGCGCCAGGAGCACTGGCTCCTCTCTGAGAAGGTCCGCGCGCCACAATCGACTGGAGTGGGTCACCTCAGCATCGTAGGGTGACCGGCCTGTACCCTGCGTAATTGAACCCGCCTGTTTGGATCGGCTGCCGCAAGGCTGACGTGCGCGTTCGTCGGAGCGCACCTCGGATCGCAGTTCGAGTTCGTCCAGTCCCAATGGATGACGACAGCGTCCCCGTCGGCGCGGGCAACGCGAGAGATCCCGTGGTCGGACCGAACGACGGCACCGGCGACTTCACGATCCCTCGGTGACCTGCACGGCGGCGCCTGCCGGAGCTGCCGCAGTTTGTTGTTACACGCGGCGGCCAGTACTGCTTCATGCCCGGGCTGAGTGCCCTGTGCTGGCTCGACGACCTCGAAGACCGATGCGCAGTGGAGGACGCCTCTCAGACACGGTCGCCAGGGTGGGGGTCTCATGGATACGTTGCACCTGCTGTGCAACGTGATCGTCCTGGCCGCCATGTTTCTACAACCGGGGCATTCCCGACGGCTACGGCTGGGACGCCTTCTTCGGCCTCGGCCCGTACGCGGAGCTGGAGCAGGCCGCCCGCGTCTACCGCTACGACGCCGTGTTTATCCTGGATGCCCTGGACGATTTCAACTCCGCCGACGACCTGGTCTGGGCCAAGGAACGCGAGATCCGCCGCGTGCACGAGCTCATCATCCAGGGCTACTACGACGCCGGGTACAGGCCCATCTTCGTGCCCGCCGACGACGCCGGCCGCCGCGTCGGCCTTCACCTGCCCGGCCATGTAGTCCACCGCCGCCCGCGGCACCTCACCCGCATGTCGCGGGAAACGGCCCTCCTGCTCAAAGAACTTCAGCAGCAGGCCGAAGCCCAGACGGGTCGCCCCCGTCTTGTTCCCCATCAGATCCCAGTCGCTGTCCAGCAGCGTCCACGCCGCGATCAGCTCCTCAGGCTCCCACTCCCGACGCATCCCCCCCGCTCCCTTCGCCTGACCGACCCCCGAGAACAGGGCACACGATCGAACGGGGAACACCCCCTACGCCCCGGTACGCGCGATTCGTGACGACTACGAACCGCAATCGTGATCTAACTCATCGCTACTTTGGGGCTGGGGACGCCTTCGGGAGCAGGACGCCCTGACGAAGGGGCTTTGGCCCGGGACCGATGCGCGCCGTCCTGCCAGGCGGGCGCGCACCGGCCCCTACCGCGATCATGAAGCTAGTCCGGGCTGCCCGCCTCCGGGGCCGGCACGGCGCCGCCGAGCGAAAGGCGCTTGGCCACGTCCAGGCGGACCTCGCCATAGGGCTGCACGTGCTGCCAGAACAGCGGGGTCAGCCCGCGCTGGTCGGCGGGCTTGAGCAACTCAGCCCACTCGGGGTCGGCCAGGACGTCCTGCAGCATCAGGGTGTTGATGTACACGAGCGCGGCCTGCAGGATGCGCAGGCACAACACGCTCATCTCCAGCTCCTCACGCCGGTTGGTGGCGATGTCGCCGCCTTTGCCATAGAAGATGACCGAGTCGGCCGGCCCCTCACCGGCCACACCGGCCCCGTCTTGTCGGTGGTGTTCAGCCCCGACGGCAAGATCCTGGCCACCGGCAGCGGGGACAAGACCGTACGGCTGTGGCGGCTGTGAAGTGATTTCAATCAAACGCGGCCCGCCGACGCGCCGCCTGGCGGCCGCGGGCCGGGCGTGCGACCCTGGCGGCCGGTCCCGGCCCGCACCGCCCTACGACGCGTCGGACAAAAGCTTGGCCACGCTGATCGCCTCGAAGCCGTCATCGTTGTCGGCCCCGGCCAGCACCGGTGAGCGCTCGGCACCCCCGGCGCACAGGTGCAGCCGGTAGCGGCCCGGGGCGATGGGAGCGCCGTCGACCGAGAGCCGGCCGTCCTCGGTCAAGGCGATGCCCTCATGAATCACGAGGGCAGGCAGAGTGCCATCGCGGTGAGAGTCCATGACCTCGAAGCCTGGCTCGGCCGCTGTCCTCGTGTCCGGCCAACGGCCTTGCGAGGCCGGGACAGGTCAGGCATCGGCTAACCCGCCGGCCGGGCCCGGACCGCAGCCACGCCATCGGGAGTGCTCAGGTGTTGCCCGGCGGCTGCACCTGCCGCTACAGGTGCAAACGCTGACAAAGGCCATCACCCTCCATCTCTCATCCAGGCCTCGGTATCCTCATCTCCCACCGCGTCGCCGAAGAGGACTCCCCTACGTGAGCCGCTCGAAGTACAACGATCTGGTGCAGGCCACCCGCCGCATCACCGACGCTCTCGGCCTCGACCACGCCACCGCCGTGGAGCTCGCAGCCGATCTGGAAAAAGACGGCTGCGCCGGCTGGTCTGGCGGGGACTTGCTCCTGCTGTCTTTAAGCCAGCTCATCCAGCAACGCGCCGCCGCGGCGAAACCCGACGCGCCGCCCGCCGACGCCACCGGCTGCCCGTGGATCGTCGCTGTGCACCGCGACCGTGACGGTCAGCTCATAGAGCAGAGCAGCGGAATCTCTTGGACGGCCGCGCTGCGCGACGTCTTAGGTGCGCTGCCGTTCGGCGACGAGCCGTGGACCCTCACGCTGCGCGGCCCCCAGGGCACCGGCGCTCGGGCCGAGCAGCGCGGCGCGGAAGCCCGGTTCAAGACACGAGCCGGCGTCGAGACGGCGATGCGCGCACCGCGCTGGGGCGGGGTGATGGAGGCGATGCAGCAGGAATGGGCCGACATCGCCCGGTCGATCTCCCCTACCGGAGTGTTCCCTCAGATCGATGCGGAGTTCTCCCGCCCCTCGCTCGACATGGCGAAAGTCCGGGAGCTGGCCCTATCGGCCGGCATCCCTGAATCCGAACTGGACCAGGCAATCGCTGAGCAGGTGAGCCTGCGGCACTACATCGTCTACCGCACCACCGGAGCTGACCACATCGAAGCGATGCTCCAGGCGCTGGAAGACCGCCCGCTATGACCCGCCCGCGTGCGCAAGGGATCCAAGACAGCAGCCCTGCTTTCTGCACCGACACAGATGCCGCCACGGCGGGCGCAGGTTCCACGCGGATGTGTGAGGCCGCCTGCCGCATCAACCCTGCTTCATCCGGCCTGGCGTTGAGCGGGCATACCGTGTGACTGGTCCTGCTGGCTCTCCCCGCTCCCCTGTGGGGCTGTTCTTGAGATGGCCTGATCATGTGTCACGAGTGCTCGTCTGATCGTGTGGATCAGGCGGGCTCTCTTCGTTTCCGGACCCGTAGCCGTGCTCGCCAGG
>NZ_BMQJ01000044.1 GCF_014648055.1 Streptosporangium pseudovulgare | reverse complement strand
TCGGCCAGCCTCGCCCGCAGCTCCGGGCCGGCGCGCTCGGCCAGCGTGCGATACAACCGGGCGTGCTCGGCCCGGCGCACCTCACTGATCAGCCGGGTCAGCGTCGTTATACCCGCGGGCAGCAGAATGCCCTCGCGCAGCATGCGCGCCACGGCACGGTCGAACAACGCCCGCGGCCCCTCGATCGTCGACCAGACCCGGGCGGCCAGGTAGTCGCGGACCTCCTGCTCGCGTTCGGAGAACTCCGACAGCTCCAGCAGATCCCGGATCTCCCAGGCGTGCTCGCAGGCGGTCTTCGGCCGGGTCAGGCACTCCGGCGCGCCCGCCGGATCGATGTCGAGTTGCTCGGCGGCGAACTCCAACACGTCCCTGGGCACGTCGAGAGGGTCTTCGGCCAGGAAGGCGCCGAGCATCCGCACGGTGCCCCACTGCACCGCCCACCCAAGCTTCGTCGCCGGACGGCGCTTACCCGCCAGCGCCTGCAGCGCCTTGGCGTCCAGCCGGAAGAACTGCTCGAGCTCGGCCACCGACACCTCGGGCCGGAACCGGCGATAGCCGGGCTACTTGCTCATTCGAGAGGAAATCCACAGGCATGAGCAGGCACGTTAGGGCGCTCAATCAGGGCAAACAGGCGTCGTCACCGAATCGTCGTCAAGATCGACTCCGTAGCGCCAAAATCCGGTCCGATCCTCCCCGAAGGCCGACCGCGCCCGGCGGCGAGGATCTGAAGGAACGACCCGGCGCCAAGAGTTGCCATCCGCAGGAGGCCCGAGGTGCGTTGACGAGGTCGCGCCGAATGATCGTTCCCCCGGAGTGACGGTCAGCGCGGGTGGGTCAGGCCGTGTTCGTAGGCCCAGATGACGGCCTGGACGCGGTCTCGCAACTCCAGCTTGGCCAGGATGCGGCCGACATGTGTTTTCACCGTGCCCTCCGACAGGAACAGCAGGCCCGCGATCTCCGCATTCGTCCGCCCCCTGGCGATATGGCGCAGGACCTCGCGTTCGCGGCCGGTCAGCGGGTCGGGCTCTGGCGCGGGGAGGGTGGGAGCCACGTGGTCGAGCAGGCGGCGGGTGGTGGAGGGCGCGATGACCGCGTCGCCCTCGTGCACGGCGCGCACGGCCGCGAGCATGTCCTCGGCGGGGGCGTCCTTGAGCAGGAACCCGGAGGCTCCGGCGCGCAGCGCGGCGAAGGCGTACTCGTCCAGGTCGAAGGTGGTCAGCACGATCACCTTCGGCGCCCCTGGAGCCTCGGCGAGCAGTTCGCGGGTGGCGGCCACGCCGTCCATGCGGGGCATGCGCACGTCCATGAGCACAACATCGGCCCGCACGGTGCGCAGCCGGGCCAGCGCGTCGGCGCCGTCGCGGGCCTCCCCCACGACCTCCATATCCGGTTGTGCCTGGAGCACCATGACCGTGCCCGTCCGCACGAGGTCCTGATCGTCCACAACGAACACCCGGATCACCTGCTCACCCCCCCGTACGGCAGGCGGGCGACCACCGCGAACCCGCCTTCTTCGCGCGGCCCCGCCTCCAGCGTGCCGCCCACGGCCGACAGCCTCTCGCGCATGCCCGCCAGGCCGTTTCCCCGTCCGTCCGTCGTCCTCCATCCCGCGCCGTCGTCGGTGACGGTGACGACCAGGGCGTCGGGCGTCCAGTCCAGGCGCACGGCGGCCGTCGCGGCCGGGCCCGCGTGCTTGAGGGTGTTGGTGAGCGCCTCTTGGACCACCCGGTAGGCGGCCAGCTCGGCGGCCGGGCCGATGGAGCCGGCCGTACCCGTCTCGGCTGGGCCGGTCGCCCTCGATGCGTACAGCAGAGCGGGCAGGTCGGCCAGCCCGGGCGAAGGGGCCAGCGGGGCGGCATCGGTGCGGAGCACGCCGACCAGGCCGCGCATCTCCGTCAGAGCCCGGCGGCCGGTCTCCTCCACGGTGGCCAGGACCTCGGTGGCTCGCTCGGACGCGAACCGGCCGCCTCTGGCCTGGGCGACGATCACGGCCAGGGCATGCGCGACCACGTCGTGCATCTCACGCGCGATCCTCGCCCGCTCGGCCAGCCTCGCCCGGGCAGCCGACACCTCGGCCTGCTCCTGCAGCAGCGCGATGTAGGCGAGCTGGGTCCGCCGGTACAGCCCGAATCCCCAGGCCGCCAGCACGATCGAGGCCAGCAGGCCGAGCAGGAGCCACGGGCTGGGCCCCAAGTGAGCGGCGGTGACCGACGGGTCGTGGGCGAATCGATAAGCCGCCACCCCGGCCCCGGCGAACCCCGTCGCCAAGGGCAGGAAACGCCTGCCGTATGCGGTGCACGAATAGATGGCGATCGGGAAGACGGCCACGGACGGCAGCACGAGGAACAGTCCGGTCACGGCGACCTGGACGGCGAAGGCCGCGGCGACCACGAAGAACGCCCAGGTCTTCCGCCGGTAGATGAGGGCCGCCTGCGCCACCAGGCAGGCGCCCACCAGCAGGGCCGCGCTCCCACCCGGCACCGACAGCACCGCCACCACCACCGACAGCGACAGCAGCGGCACTCCGACGACGAAGGCCAGGGCCAGGTCCACGCGCTGCGGCGTCACTGTGGCATCACCGCAGCGTCTCCCGCTGGTAGGACAGCGTGGCCCCGCCGACCGCCAGCCCGAACAGCAGCCAGCTCCCGTACACGAACCCGACCGTCACCACCGCCGCGAGGTCGGACAGGGGCACAGGTCCTCGGGTGAGGCCGAGCATCTGCGACAACGTACCGAAAACGGACATGGCCCCCATGGTGGTCAACATAGCAGCGCCCGTCCAACCGCCTGCCAGCACCAGCCGCCGCGGCAGCCACCGCCCCCACCGCTGGACCAGCGCCAGCGAACCCACCGCCCCGATCAGCAGCATGATCAGCTCTCCGGACGGGAAGCCCTCGGCATAACCCTCCGGACGCAGCAGCGTGCCACCCGCCGACCAGTACAGCTTGGCCATGGGATAGACGAACCCGATCGCGAAGGCGCTGTAGCCGAGCCACGCCCCGCCCGGGACCCTGAGGCGAGGCAGCAGCAGCGCGCCCAGCAGCGCGCAACCGGCCAGGCTGAGCCCGCGCAGGGCCATCCCCGGCCAGTCCACATGCGCGAAGTCGCCCGCCGGGATGCCCGTGACGGCGAAGAACGCGCGGAAGCCGTCGAGCACGACGCCGCCTGCCGACCACAGCAGCAGGACGGCGGGCAGCAGCCCCGCAGGGTGTGGCCGGACCACGAAGATCGCGCCCAGCGCGGCGGCCAGGACGGTTACCCAGTGCGGCGCGAAGCCCGTGGTGTAGGGCAGCGTCGGCAGCGGCGCGAGCGCGAGTGCCGCGACGACCGCCAGGACGATCAGCGCCGAGATCTGCATTCGTTGAAGTCGCATGACGCCAACGATCCCGGCGGCGGTCTGCGGGCCGCGTCTGCGCCGGGTCCAGAGAAGATCTGACCTGAGAGGTATTGACATGGCTCGTCGGGCCGCGCCGCGGGACACGGCGGTCGCCCCCGTCCGTCTCGGGAAGCCGAGCTTCTATGGGGTGCTGTTAAAAAACGTGTCACCAGCCGCCAACCGCAACGTTGCTGCAGGTCAGAAGGGATTCCTTCACAGAGGCATTGACCTGTCGGCCCCATTGCGACTCCTCGATGCAGGCCGCTGACCTGCGCATTCTCTTTAGTTTGAGGCTGGTGACACGTTTCTCAACGGCACCCCCGGTTCCGCCGCCCGCCCCCGGCCGGCTAGAGACCGTCCCCGGTGGCGCTCCTGCGGCCTGGTCTCGATCGGGAGCAGGCAGCCGATCCTCGCCGCCTTCTCCCTCGCTAGGCGGTGATCGTCAGGGTGGTCTGCGCCGGGCGCGGGCCACCCTCTGGTGCTTACGACCCGGTCTGGGTGAGCGCGACAATGACGTGGAGCATGCCGTAGGCGGCCGTCATGGTCTCGGCATCGAAGGCGACGCCGCCTCACCCGTCGCCTTCTCGCCTCCACGGGCACGACAGATAGCCTGTTCGGCAGGACTTTTACGGGTGCCGGGCCCCGGCGAGTGAGGGAGACGATGTCGGCGACGCGACTGCTGGTCCTTGGCGTGGTGCGGCTGCACGGTCAGGCACACGGCTATCTGGTGGGCTCTGAACTGGAGTCATGGGAGGCCGGGCAATGGGCAGGGCTCAGGTCGGGGTCGATCTACCACGCGCTGCGTCAGCTGGCCAAGGAAGGTCTTCTGGACACCAGCGAGGTGCACGAATGGCCGGGGCGCGTTGATTACGCCATCAACGACAAGGGCGAGGCGGAGTTCCTCGGGCTGCTCAGAAGCGCCCTGAGGGTTCCCGATCGGCGTCCGGAACTGCTCAACGCAGCCCTGGTGCTGCTCCCCGCGCTGCCCGAGGAGGAGGTGATCGCGCTGCTCAAGGAGCGGGTGCGCGCTTTGGAGGGTGAGCGGGCGCAGATCGTGGCCACGGCCCAGCAGGGAAAGCGCCCAAGGAACGTGACAGAGTTGTTCGCCCTGCGCGCGGCGCAGGCGGCGGGCGAGGTGGCGTGGATCCGTGACTTGATCGGGCGGTTGGAACGCGGCGAGGAGCCGGCCTGATCGGCCGCAGACCGGTTTGACGGTACGAGGGTGGATGAGCCATAGTTCGATACCCAAATTTGGTTAACCAAATTTGGGTACATCGAAGGAGTCTCATGCGCATCACGACAGCGGTACTTCTAGGGCTCGTCTCGATCCCCGCAACCTCGATCCCGGCAGCGGCGAACGCCGCCCCCACCACCTGCCGGACAGTCAGCGCCAAGGTGGCGATGACCTCCAGCGGCCCCGCCGACCAGCACGTCGCCGGCACCCTGTGCCTGCCACGCGGCCATGCCACCACCGTTCAGCTGCTCATTCCCGGCGGCTTCTACGGCCAGGCCTACTGGCGGATGCACGGCGACCGGCAGCGCCCCTCCTACGTGGAGACGATGACCGCCGCCGGATACGCCACGCTGGCCATAGACCGTCTCGGCACCGGGGCGAGCTCCTACCCGCCGAGCGCCCGCTTCGGGCAGGACACCCATCAGATCGTCATCCGCCAGCTCATCCGGCAGTTGCGCGAAGGCCGTCTGGACGGCGGACGGTTCGCCAAGGTCGTTCTGGTCGGCCACTCACTGGGCTCGACCCTCGCCCGCACCGTGGCCGCCGCACATCCGGCGGAAGCGGACGGCGTCATCCTGACCGGTGAATCGAGCGTGCCGAACGAGGCCGCCTTCGAGCAGATGGGCGCGGGAATCCACCGCGCCGCCGACGACCCCGCCTTCGCCGGGCGCGGGCTCGACGACGGCTACCTCACCACCCGGCCCGGCCTGCGGGCCACCTGGTTCTACCACCGGCCCAACGCCGACTCCAAGGTCATCACCGCCGACGAGGCCACCAAGACGACCGACGTCTTCCCTCCTGGCGACTCCTACACCCCGCCCTCGATCAATAAGCACATCCAGGTCCCCGTTCTGATCGTCAACGGCGAGCACGACAAGCTGCTGGCCGGAGCCCGCTCCTCCGCCACGCTGCACGCCCAGGAGGCCCCCTTCTACAGTCCCCGCGCCAAACTGGAGACCGTCGTGGTCCCTGGCACCGGGCACGTACTCAACGGCCACCGCACCGCGCCCCACTGGTTCGCCCAGGCACGCGCGTGGGCCGACCGCCGCGTGGGCGGGGCGGCGCGATGAGCCACGAGCCGATCGACAGCCCGACCAAGTGGGTGGCCAGGCACGTCAAGAGCTACGCCGAGTCCGGCGGCGCTCGCGGTCACCTCTTTCACGGCGCCCCCACGCTGCTGATCACAACGATCGGCCGCCGCTCAGGACTTCCTCGGCGCACCGCCCTCATCTACGGCCGCGACGGCGACCGCTACCTCGTGGTCGCCTCCAACGGCGGTGCCGCCGACCATCCGCTCTGGTTCCACAATCTGCTCGCCCAGCCACGGGTCAAGGTGCAGGTCGGGGCCGAGGTATTCGACGCGGTGGCCCATCTGGCGGCCGAGGACGAGCGACTGCGCCTGTGGGAGACGATGATCGGAATATGGCCGCGCTACACCGGCTACCAGCGAGAGACGTCAAGACAGATCCCGATCGTGATCATCGAGCGGGCGGCGATGCCAGACCTCGGCTGACGATGATCCGCAGCCACGCCCCATGCGCATCTCGTTGACCGCACACACGACGTTGAGCGTGACCTTGGCCAGTCGTGAGATCGCTTTCTAGGTCTCGAGGACTGCCGGGGTCACCCGGGTCTTCTCCGAGAAGATCTTCACCCGCGCCACGCGACGCCCCGAACTCGAACGGACCATCACCCTGGCCCGTGAGATGCGCGCCTCCGGCGTCGCGGTCACCCTGGTCGTCCACGAACACAAGCGGCTCGGCCGCGGCCTGGCGCCGGCCGAGCTCACCGCGACCGGCCTGCTTGTCCCCGCCCGCCCGAGACACCGGGGGTGGTGGCCGCGTCGATGCCGAGGAACCGCGGAGCGCCCGCGAACCCGACCTCCTCCAGATGGCGCAGCAGCGCGTGGACGAGCGGGGCGTTGGGGCCGGCCGGGCGGCGCACCGTGTCGCCGACGCGCACGACCCCCTCGGTGACGTCCCCGCCGACGAGCGGGATCTCGCGATGGGGCTCGGGTGATTCGACGTACGTCAAGGAGTTCATTTCCTCTGCCGAAAGTGAGACAGCGTGGCCCTGACCGGCAGAGGACGGGCGCGGCGGCTCAGGGGCGCTCGTCGACGGGTTCTGCCCCGATGGAGATCCCGCGCAGGGTGAGCAGTGCGATCAGAACACAGCCCGCGGTGAGCGCGATATCGGCGACATTGCCGACGAAGAGGCCGCCGTAGTCGATGAAGTCGACGACATGCCCTCGGCCGAATCCGGGAGAGCGCAGGAGGCGATCGAGCAGGTGGGTCGCGGCACCGCCCAGTAGCGCACCCAGCACACAGGCCCAGGCGGCCGAGCGCAGCCGCCGCGCCACGTACAGGATGCCGGCTACCGCGGCGGCGGCGGCCACGGCGAACACCGGCGTCGCCTCCGTCGCGAAGGAAAACGCCGCACCGGGGTTGTACACCAGGTGGAACTCAAGCAGCCGCGAGAGCACCGTGATGTGTTCTCCCCCGGAGAGGGCGGAAACCGCCCAGAGCTTCGAGATCTGGTCCGCGAGAAGAACCACGGCGGCCAGCACGATCATCCACACGTACAGCCGCGGCTGTCCCTTCGCCTGCGAACGCCCGGTCACCATCTCACCCCGCAACTAATGATCTCGCGCATCATAGCCCTGATCGGGTCGCGCGGGCGCGGCTCGATGCCAGCGAACGCCTTGCGGAGCAGGTCGCGCGGCAGCGCCCGTTCCCGCCCGTCCAGCGCCGCCAGCACGCCGCCGCGCACCCCGGCCTCCACGTCCAGCGCCTCGTCGAGCAGGGCGACGCCCTCCGGAGTAATGGTCACCGAGTAGCGCCGCCGGTCCCGGAGGGTCTCAGCTGCGCTCGACCAGGCCGCGCGGAGCCAGCGTGTCCATCACCGCCACCAGGTCGCTCGGGTCGATCCCCAGCCGGATCCCGAGATCGCCCTGTGAGGCGGGCCCGAAGTCGCGCCACGATCTACCGCCACCTCGATCCCGACAAGCCGGTCTCGGCGTAGGAGGAGCACGGCGCTGCCCCTCGGTCACCTCCTACGGCGGCAAGGCCAAGCTGAGCTGGTTCTCAAGCATCTGGAGCGATCTCGCAAGCGCCGAGGTTAAAGATCAGATTGGCGGAGCGGTGCGGCGGAGCCGTACCGCCACAAAGGCGAGCAGCCCGAGGGCGGCCAGCGCGAAGACCGCGTTGCCCATCAGGTCCACATTCGCGGGCGCGGGGAAACTCGGCGGCTGAGGGAAGCCGTGCCAGGCGTAGGTGACCAGACCGGCGGCGCCCAGGGCGAACCTGTGCCAGGATCCCCAGCCCGTGCGCCGGGACCAGCGCAGGATGAGCAGCGTCATGGTGGCGTAGAGCGCGAGGTAGAAGCCGACCGTGATCCACGCGGGCACGATGGACTCCAGCGTGATCCCCACCATGGCGAGCAACGTGGGGATCCAGAACGCCAGCCCGGCCGCGATGGTGATCGCGAAGACGGTCCACGGGCTGGCCGGCGTGGCCGAACGGAGGGGGCGGCGGAATCGAACGGACAGGAACGCGGCGATGATCAGGGCGACGGCCGTGATCGTCGTCCCGGTGATCTGAGCGGCCGACAACGGGTAGATGGCAGCCGGACTTGCCAGGGCGATGGGCACCGCGCCGCCTAGCAGGAACAGGATGGCTGGCACGGTGAGGCCCACCTTGCCGAGCCAGGGCGTGTCCGGCCGGCGTGAGCCCGCCTCTACCATCGAGATCGGCACCGCGATGCTCCACACCCCATGGATGGCCAGAACGAACACGGTCCAGTAGGCGCCGATGCCCAGTGCTGGGATGAACCCGTAGTCGAGCAACCGCAGCCCGACATAGTCGGGATCGAACAGCGACCGGGTGAGCAGGCCCTCCTCGATCACGGCATAGGCGAGCCCGAGCAGGATGATCCCCGGCCACCCCAGCCGCCACCGGCGGGCGACCTCGCGGATCAGCAGCGCGCCACCGCCGTAGAGGGGGATCAGCCCGATGATCATCGGCAGGGCGTCGATGGCGATGTTGCCCAGCAGATACTCACCGACCAGCGGCGCGAGAATCAGCAGGCTCAGCGCTGGAAGAATGCGTTTGAACACGTCTGCCCTCACCGGTTGCAGAGCTCTGCGTGCAGGGCAGTCCGCGAAGGGGCGGGGGTGAAGGGACAGGCGGGTCCGCGATCGAGGGACGGAGTGGCCGGCTCGTCGCGACAGTGTGTGTTCGACATGATTGAAAGCTACGTTGCTTTCAAAAATTCCGTCAATCAGTCGATATGCATAAGTGCACTTAGAGACGGGTATATTGATGCGTTGACCTTGAAGATGAATGCAACGAAACGTTGCATTGTGTGGCGTCGAACGCAATAGTGGTGTCATGCCAGAGGGAAGGTTGACTCTGCGGGAGCGCCAGCGCATCGCGACCGGCCTCGCCGAAGGCCGCTCCTACGCCGAGATCGCCAGGCGGCTGGACCGGCCGACCTCGACGATCAGCCGTGAGGTCGGCCGTAACGGCGGCCCCGGTGATTACCGTCCCGAGCGGGCGCACCAGGCGGCGGCGCGGCGGGCGCGGCGCGGCATCCCGGCCCGTTCGCCCGATGCCGAACCCCGAGAGCGCAAGGTCTTGGGGGTGGAAGAGGGGGCCGTCGAGATGGCGGTCGGGATGGGCCTGCCGAAGATGGTGGCGCGGGTGCTCATCGGCCTGTGGCTGAGCGAGGACGGCAGGCTCACTGCGGCCGAGCTGTCGCGCGGGCTGAACGTCAGTCCCGCCTCGATCTCCATGGCGGTGGGCTACCTGACCCGACAAGGGCTGATCAGGCGCGAGCGTGATCCGCAGCGGCGGCGCGACATCTACGTGCTCGACGACGACGCCTGGTACCACTCGACGGTGACCAGCGCGCGGCAGACGCTCGCGGCGGCGGAGATCACGAAGGCGGCGGGGCAGGCGCTCGGGCTCGACACGCCGGTGGGACGCCGCCTGGCCAGGGGCGGTGCGTTCCTGGAGCGGATCAGCCTGGACGCTCTGGCGTCGGCCGAACGCTGGCGCGACCTCCCGCCGTGATCACACCGCTGGGATTGTGCCCCGGATTTCATGTGCTGTCGTCCAGCCGCCCCCTCAACGCCCACGCCGAGATCCACGCCACTGCGCTGAGGAGCGGCGGCCGGCCGACGGCCCGGCCCAGGCGGTGCCGGCGAAGGCATCTGTCGGCTGTGTGCTTGCTCATCGTGTGCCCCCGTGAGTCGAAGATCTCTGGGGGAACACTCCCTGGATGAAGACGGAGGTCACGTGCTCTTCTGCCGCAGCGCGCCCGCGGTGGTGTCCGGATCGCGTCGTAGGGCGGACAGTGCTGCGGACAGGTCGTCGCAGAGGTCTCGGGGGCTTTCCAGTCCGATGTGCAAACGGACCAGCCGGGGCGCGTCCGCCGGGGCGGCGAGGGCCCGCAGGTGGTGGGGCACGGCGGGCATGACCAGACTCTCGAACCCGCCCCAACTCGTGCCGAGGCCGAACAGTGAGAGATGGTCGATGAACCGGGTGAACACGTCCTCGCCGCACGGGGCCAGCTCGATGGTGAACGGGCCCGCCGCACCGGAGAACTGTGAGCGCCACAGCTCGTAGCCGGGATCGGCATCGAGGGCGGGGAAGAGCACCCGCTGGACACCGGGCTGTGACCGCAGCCACTGCGCGACGGTGAGAGCTGAGCGTTGGTGGCGTTCCATGCGAACGGCCAGGGTGCGCAGCCCCCGCAGTGTGAGCCAGCAGGTGTCCGGGGCGGCATGGGTGCCGTTGCGGTCGCAGTGGGCACGAACGCGGGCCAGGGCGTCGAGTGTTCCGGTGATGAGGCCGAGCAGCAGATCGGAGTGGCCGTTGATGAACTTGGTCGCGGCGTGGATGGAGATGTCGATCCCGAGGGCGTGCGCGTCGAAGGGGTGCCACCGGAATACGGCAGAAACGGGCCCCGGGGTGGCACAGTTGCTGGTCAGCGTTATGAGAGTGCTGCGTAGGTGGCGGAGTCGCCGAGGTGACCGGGATGCCGGCCTGCACTCTTGCCCGTAGTTTGGTGTTGATCACGTGGAGGGGAGGAGGAGGCGGGGTGTTGTGGTGAGAGTGCTGTCGGGACGGTATGAGCTGCTGCAGCCGTTAGGGCAGGGCGGTATGGGCGTGGTGTACCGGGCGCGTGATCGGGAGCTGGAACGGATCGTGGCGGTCAAGGTGCTGCCCGCGCAGATGCTGCGCGATGAGGACTTCCGGGCCCGGTTCCGCCGGGAGGCGCGGGCGGCGGCGGGCCTGTCGCATCCCAACATCGCGACCGTCTACGACATCGGAGAGGGCACCGATGGCGGGGAGCCGGTTCCATATCTGGTGATGGAGCTGGTGGAAGGAGGAACACTGGCCGATCTGCTGCGCCGGACGCCGCCCACCGCCGCGGAGGCCGGGCAGATCGTGGCGGCCGTCCTGGAGGCGTTGGAACACAGCCACGAACGGGAGATCGTGCACCGCGACATCAAACCCGCCAACATCATGGTCCACCGCGCCGGCGGCCGGATGCGGGTGAAAGTGATGGACTTCGGGATCGCCAAGCTCATGTCGGAGACGGCCACCCGGCTGACCGCCACCGGAATGCGGATCGGCACCCCGTCCTACATGTCGCCCGAACAGGCCGACGGCAAGCCCGCCGACGCCCGCTCGGACCTGTACTCCACCGGATGCGTGTTATACGAGATGCTCACCGGCCGGCCGCCCTTCACCGGCGACTCACCCGCCGTCGTGCTCTTCGGGCACATCCACAAGACCCCGCCGCCGCCTTCACAACTGAACCCGGCCCTGGCCCCCTTCTGGGACCAGATACTGGCGACCGCGCTGGCCAAAGACCCCCAACAGCGTCACCGGGACGCCGCGGCGATGCGACAGGTCATCGAAACCAACTCGGCGGCCCCCCGCCTTCCAGGTGCCGACGGCGGCCCCGCCCCCGCGTTTGGACCTCCCACCCGGCTTGACACCTCTGCGCTCGCCGAAACGACATCTCCCGTACCGAGTCCCCACGCACTCGGCCCTCCCGGACTCGGGGGGCGGTCCGCGCCCGAATCCGCAATCGACGATCACGTCGCTGCCGCGCCGCACCGCGTCCTGTCCCGCCGCCGCCTGCTCACCGGGCTGGGCGTCGCAGGCATGGCCGCCGCCCTGCCGGCCGCCTACTACATCTTCGCCCGGGAAGACTCCGCCATCCTCACCAGAGGCAACGGCTCCGTCATGTCGGTGGCGTTCAGCCCCGACGGCAAGATCCTGGCCACCAGTGACGACGACGTGCGGTTGTGGGACGTGGCCACCCGCGCCTTCCTCGGCCCGCCCCTCCCCACCCTCACCGACAGTGCTGCGGTGGCGTTCAGCCCCGACGGCAAGATCCTGGCCACCGGCGGCGGCTACATCGTGCAGTTCTGGGACGTGGCCACCAATACCTCAATCGGCGGCTCCCTCACCGGCCACACCGACGACGTCTTGTCGGTGACGTTCAGCCCGGACGGCAAGATCCTGGCTACCGGCGATGACGAGACCGTGCGGTTGTGGGACATGGCCACCCGCAACCCCATCGGCCGCCCCCTCACCAGCCACGAAAGCCCGACGGGCGCGGTCTCCGCGGTGGCGTTCAGCCCGGACGGCAAGATCCTGGCCATCGACAATGTCGAGACCGTGCGGTTGTGGGACATGGCCACCCGCAACCCCATCGGCCGCCCCCTCACCAGCCACGAAAGCCCGACGGGCGCGGTCTCCGCGGTGGCGTTCAGCC
>NZ_BMQJ01000043.1 GCF_014648055.1 Streptosporangium pseudovulgare | reverse complement strand
GAAACCCCGGAGAACTACGAGGCCGGGCTCCATCTCCGAGGCTCGATCATGTGGCTGAAGCTCCTCACCTCAACCACATGATCCGAACCTCAAACAGCTCCTAGGAGCCTTGGCCGACAGGACATCAGGCACTATGACCAGATGATCGCCTTGCGGCGGGCATGCCCGGGCCCGGTTGAGGAATTCGGGGGTTGAGATTGGTAAGCGTCGTTAATCGGGTGGCGTGTATTCCTCGCAGGGGGCCCGGTGTCTTTCACCGTATGTGCTCCGTTGGACGAGTGGCGGGTGACGGTCAGGATCCGTGCAGCCAGATGCGGAGTGGGCCGAGTGCGGTGAAGCCGCTGGCGAGCGCGTGCGCGAGATCGTCTCCGTGCGCGTAGCCGACCAGGGGAAGGCCGGGGAAGTGGTTGGCGGCTGCGGTGATCGCTGATGACCAGGCGATGGCAACGTCACTGCTGTCGACCGCGAAGAGGTTGGAGAGGCCGACCATCCCGGAGCTGTGGTTCAGGACGACGCCCCCGCAGAGGTCTTCGCCGTTGTGAAGGGCGAGTACCAGCACGGACGGGTCGTCAAGCAGCGCTGGACGGAAGACGTCCGGGGTTCCGTCACCGCCGTGCCAGGTGGCCTGCCAGTCGCGGAGCTGGGCGGCTGTGGAGACCCGCTCGGTGCGCAGGGTCGGCGTTGTTGCCCTTGTGGGGGTTTCTGCTGGGCGGTGGATCCACTGGGCGGTGAAGAACTTGACGAAGCCGTCCGAGGTGAGGTCGAGAGCGGCGAAACTGTCCTTGATCGAACACCCGGGTGACGCCGTGTCGATCTCGGACAGGAAGTCGGTCGGCACCGCGTCGGGGTGCAG
Organism: Streptosporangium pseudovulgare; assembly: GCF_014648055.1. GTDB lineage: Bacteria > Actinomycetota > Actinomycetes > Streptosporangiales > Streptosporangiaceae > Streptosporangium > Streptosporangium pseudovulgare. The sequence continues at coordinate 13,027 of NZ_BMQJ01000043.1, read as the reverse complement.
GGTGACGGCATCGGGGTAGTACGGCGGCGTGCGGCGGGCACTGTGCCAGGCCGTCTCGCTGAAGGTGTTTGGTATGCCGTGGGAGCGGCAGACTGAGGCGCACCAGTCGGCGTTGTTTCGAGCCGCGGCGACACGGATGAAGGTTGTCTCGGCTGAGGTCACCCAGGAAGGTTGGCACTGCTCAGGCCCGACCGCATACGCGTTTTCCAGTCGGGCTGGTTCGGCTGTCATGGGTGGTCTCCGGGGGCGTAGTGCTTCCAGAGGGCTCCGGCGGCGGTGACGATGCGGGTGGTGCTCTTGTCGTGGACGCGGCACCGGCCGGGCGGGAGACCGGCCTCGCGAACCGGCCGGTCAATCCCGTCAGGTGTCGAAGCGGCGGCGGGCGGATTCGATGTGACCGAAGTACTCGTGGGTCCAGCCGCAGATCAGATCTACCGTGGCGCGCAGGGCCTGGCCAGGTTCGGTGAGGGTGTATTCGACCCGTGGCGGCACCGTCGGGTGTACCTTCCGCTCGGCCAGGCCATTGCGCTCCAGCATGCGCAGGTTCTGGGTGAGCATCTTGTGGCTGATGCCCTCGACCTCGTTGCGCAGCTCACTGAAACGCAGGGTGCGCTCGCCGAGAGCCTCGATGATCAGCAACGCCCACTTGTTGGCGACGTCCGAGAAGATCTCTCGCGCGAGGGAGTCGGCGCGCCTCAGGTCCGCCTCGTCGGACAGGTTGCTGAGCCCTTTGCTCACCATCAGGTTCCCCAGTCACCGAAAAGTGCGTTCTTCCACGTCACCGGACACTCTCCTACAGTTCTTGAGTAACTGCAAGAGAGTAACAATGGGAGAGATCATGGTTGTCACGCTCATCAACCCTGACGGGCATGTCCGCGTGCCGATCTATCATCACGTCGCCGTGGCGACGGGAAGCAGGCAGGTCCACCTCGCGGGCCAGGTGGCCTGGAACGAGAATGGCGAGCTGGTGGCGCCTGGCGACCTGGCCGGGCAGGTCGCCCAGGTCTACCGCAACGTCGCCAGGGCGCTCGATGCGGCGGGGGCGACGTTCCACGACGTCGTCCGCTTCACGTGGTACGCCGCAGGCTGGAAGAGGGAGATGTACGACGCATTCAACGCGGGCATCGAGCAGGCGGCGCGCGAGTTCGACCTCGCCACGCCGCCACTCGCGTTGATCGGGGTCGACATCCTCTTCGAGCCCGGCATCCTCGTCGAGGCCGAGGTCACCGCGATCATCGACTGAGCGGCGGGGCGTCCGCCGCTGGCAGGTCGGCCCCGCCCGCGCGGGGACGCTCGCCCTCCTCGGGCAGGGGGTTGAGGAACAACGGAACGGAAACCGGCGCTAAGCACGCCGGGCAGCTTGTGACGTTTTGACCTGGGGTTACTGGCTGCCAGAACCTTCAGCGGTCGTGTTGATCGGCCGTGTGGAGGTTGTGGGTCATGCCGGTGGAGTTCCTGTCCGATGAGCAGGCGGCTCGGTACGGGGCGTGCGTGGGGGCGCCGTCGCGGGCGGAGCTGGAGCGGTTCTTCTTCCTGGACGACGCGGCGTCCAGGCCGGTCCGGCGGACGGTCTCCACCATCAGCACCGCGCCGGCCTGTGAGACAGCACCAGCCCCACCGCCCCGGACGCGGACGCGGACGCGCGGATAGAACCCACTAGGGGTGCCACCGGAATACGGCGGAACCGGGCCGCGGGACGGTAGAGCCGCTGCTCAGCGCTGGGTTGGCGCCTCGTAGGCAGTGGAGCGGCCGATCTTGAGGGTGCGGGCGGCCTCGGTGCCCGAGGCGCCGTCGTCGAGCAGACGGCGCGGCGTGGCCGGTGCGGCGGGGTGCCGCTCAGTGGCCGCCACCGGCGGCGTGCTCCCGGCGGTCGAGGTCGGCCTGCATCTGGGCGAGCCACTGTCGGCCCCTTCTGCGCCCGTCGGGGAGTTGGTCGTCGCGGTCCCAACGCCAGGAGACCGCGAGGGCGAGGCTGAGGATTCGGCAGTCGGCGAGCAGCACGGAGTCGGCGCCTGGGTAGTGTGCGGCGACGTCCTCCGGAGCATGCGCGAGGTCGAACTCGACGGGTCCGCGGCAGGCGGTCTCCAGGTCGATGAAGAGCGGTCCGTCCGCGGTGGCGAGCAGGTTGTCGGGGTGCGGTTCGCCGTGCAGGAGCTGTTGCCGTGTGCCGCGGTCCAGGATCGCGCGGCTGATTCCGTGGAGGGTGTCGGTCAGCAGGGCGCGTTCTGCGGTGCCGAGGTCCGGGCTGACGGCGGGGTCCTCGACCGCCCGGAGGGCGTCGGCGACGCGGTCGGTGAAGTGCGGTGCGGCGAAGTTGATGCGGCGCAGGCCGGCGTGCAGCCGGGCAAGGGCGTCGGCGTAGGCGGCGGGTGGGTGGTTCCCGGGTGCGGCGGTGGGCTCGTAGTAGGTCCAGAGGGTGACGGCGAAGCCGTCACGGACATGGACGCGGGGCTCGGTCCTCGGATCGAGACCCGCCACCGGGCTGCCGGTCCCGGCGAGGCGCCGGGTGATCTCGACCTCGAGGTCGAGGCGGTACGCGAGGGACGCGACCCGGGCGAGGATGCCGCTGGGCCGCAGCCGGACGGCGATCCGGTTCGATTTGTGCAGCACAGCGGCGTCGTCGGCGCCCAGACCGTACTCGGCGGCCGTGTCGACGGCCGCGGCCACCGCCCGCGGGATCTCGGTGTCCTTCACGTGTTCGGTGCCTCTCCCTGCTGGAGTTGATGTGCGGCGCAGGCCCTTGGCCCGACCGAGCATCCGGTCACCAGCCCCCTTACGGCGGTGTTCAGAAACGTACACGTTCTCGGACGACAGGCTCACCTGCACGAATGCTGTCCCAAAACCTACGTCCAAGAAGTCCCTGCCGCTCGGCGGCCCGAATCCGCCGTATTCCGGTGGCACCCCTCGGTGAACGGCCGGCCATGGCTGACGCCGGGAAGCTGCTCGGCCGTGCTGCGGGCCAGGTGCTGAAGCCGGTTGCCGGTGATGGACATGGCCGCCTCAGCGGGTGCCGAACCGCGCCGCATCGACCGGTCGGCGCGACTTGGGCAGCTTGGCGACCACCAGCCGGTAGGACTCGGTGACCAAGTCCTTCACCAGCTTCTCGTCAAGGGAGTCACCGGGAGCAAGCGTGATCCAATGCCGCTTGTTCATGTGATAGCCGGGAGTGATGTCCGCATACGCCTCGCACAACGCCTTGGCGTCGCCCGGACGCGCCTTCACGATCACCACCGGCCGGCCGGGAACCTCGGTCAGCAACATGAACCATTTGTCCACAACCCTGAATGCCTCCCAACCCGGCTCGAAGGAGTACAGCGTTGCCGCCGGCAGCTCCTCAGCCCGCTGCTGCGCAATGTCCTGCAGCGCCTTCCCGTTCATCGCGGCTACCCCTCAGCACTCCTCAGCACTGGCGAATGGGCGGGCGACGTCATCGTGCGTCTTCCCGCCCCTGTTCCCCTCGCTCTGGCACCGGGCGTTACCGGCGACCGATTCGTAGACTTCTGCCCCTATCCTCCTGATGGCGCATCCGCGTCAGAAGCGGTCATGCGTCAGCAAAGGATCTCCATGCGGCCAGAAGGGGCCGCGGACCTGCAGCTCTGGCACCGCAACCGGCCGCTCGATCATCCCGGGAACCAGCACCGGAACGCGCGAACTCAGCTCGCGTGATGCCTGGCCGCTCGGGATCGACGACCCCCAGGGGGTGTACGGACAGCGGCACCGCGTCCGCGCCCGGGCAGAGCCATCCGGAGAGCGCAGGGTGTCTCCTGGCGACTATGAGCTGTCCGCCCCTAACGAGCCGATGTGCCGGAAGCGAACTCATCATGGATGAGTGCCGCGGATCTCACCGTCCGTGACGGCGACGCGGCAGCCCTGACACGACACCCTCCCTGTGCTCGAAGGAGATTGCCATGACCGCCACCGCACCTACGGCCCCGACTGCACCAGGGGTGCGGTCCTGGTGGGGGATCCCGTACGCCACCGCCGAGCGGTACCGCCGCCCCGTGCTCGTGGACTTCGATCCGGAGCGCCCCTACGACCGCAAGGGTGTTGCCCCGGTCCAGCCTGACAGCGGCGACTGGCTGGAGGCGGACAGCGGGATGGGCGAGGACTGCCTGAACCTGAACGTGTGGGCTCCCCAGGAGCCTGCCGGGCAGGCGCTGCCGGTGGCTGTGTACATCCACGGCGGCGGATTCGAGTACGGCGCCAACACGCAGATCACCTCGAACGCTGCCGGCCTGGCCGCGTCGGGACGTGTGGTGGGCGTGTCGATCAACTACCGGCTCGGCGCCTTGGGCGCGGTCTCGCTGTCGCAGTACGGCGGCGCTCTCGCCGAGGCCAGCAACCTCTGCCTGCAGGACGTCATCGCCGCGCTGACCTGGGTCAAGCAGAACATCACCTCTTTCGGCGGCGACCCTGGCAACGTCACCGTCTACGGCCACAGCGCCGGCGGCTTTTCCGCCTTCGGGCTGCTCGGCGCCCCCTCCGCCGACGGCCTGTACCGGCGTCTGGCCGGGTTCTCCGGCGGTCCCGCACGTCTCAGCCGGCCTGGTGGGCCGAGGATCTCGCGCACCGGTTCGTCACCGAACTCGGCGTCGCGGACAACCCGGACAAGCTGCTCGACCTGGACACGCCCGCTCTGGTGGCCGCCCTGCACAAGGTCACTCCGAGGGACCTCGGTGTCCGCGCCGGGGTGGATGCCAAGGCCATCGGTGTCGTCCTGGACAGCGGACAGCCCGGTGCGGTGCTGCGCGCCCACCCCATGGACGTCCTGGCCTCGGGCGCGCACCGGGACGTCGATGTCCTGCTGAGCATGGCCAGTGATGAGATGGGCTGGTGGGTGGCGAACGACCTCGACCGGTTCGACCCGCACACCGTCGATCGCGTCATCGACGAAGTCGCCGGGTGGCGCCTGCCCCGCTCCCGCGCGAAGAAGATCGTCGACGTCTACGACCGGGGCGGCCGCACTCCGGCCGAGGTCCGCGCCGCGCTCCTGAGGGACTACGTCTACGGGCTCCCCGCCGCCCGCGGCGCCCTGGCCCACGCCGCCGCGGGCGGAAACGCCCACCTCCTGATGATCGGGCCCGCCGAGGGGGCGCCTGCCGTGCACGGCACCGAGATGTATGCCCTGGTCGGCCAGGAGCAGCCGGGCCGCAGCGCCGAGCAGGCCGAGCGTGACACCCGTATCCGCGATATCGTGCTCGACTTCGCGACCGGCGAGCAGTCTCGTCTGTGGCCCGCCGTCACCGACCGGCCCATCGCGGGAAGCGTCGGCAAGCCCCCGTTCCAGGCCACCGCGCACTACCGGGCGGCCCTCGACCTGTGGGAGGGCATCGACCGCCCCTGACGGTCATCGGGCGATACAGGGACACGGAACGGCGCACTCCCGCCGTCGTCACTGGCCCGGCGGTCCGGACGCACTGGTGCGAACACTGCGCAGCCCTGACTGCCGGGCATCCCGATACCGGGTGGCCGGAGCGGTTGTCGTCGGCCGAGGACGCCGCCGTAGGCGGTGACCTTCGTCGGGCGGAAGCGGCGACGACCATGCCGGGCACGCCGACGCGTCTGGAGCCAGAGTTGCATCTTCACATCTCAGCGGGCAAGAACCGCGATAGATCGGCAAGAACGCGATAGGAGATCGGTATGAGCCAGCCGGCAGCAGCCGACGACGCCGCACCGGCGACGATGCGGGCCGTCGTCGTCACCCGGCCCGGGGGCCTGGACGCACTGGAGATCAAGGATGTGCCGGTGCCTCCGCGCAAGCCCGGCTGGGTGCGGATCAAGGTGAAGGCGTTCGGCGTCAACGAGTCCGAGGTCACCACCCGCAAGGGCGAGTCGGACCCGGAGGTCACCTACCCCCGTATCCCCGGCATCGAGGGCGTCGGCGTGGTCGACCAGGCCGACGAGGACAGCGGGCTGCACCCTGGACAGCAGGTGGCGACCATGATGGGCGGCATGGGCCGCTCCTACGACGGTGCCTACGCCCAGTACGTGACCGTCCCCGCCGGACAGGTCATCCCGTTCGAGACCAGCCTGCCGTGGGACGTGGTCGGCGCCCTGCCGGAGATGTTCCAGACCGCGTACGGCTCGCTGACCCGCGGCCTGGACCTGAAGGCCGGGCAGAGGCTGCTGATCCGCGGCGGCACCTCCACGGTGGGTCTGAGTGCGGCGGCGATGGCCAAGGAGATGGGCGCCACCGTCATCTCCACCACCCGTCACGCCGAGCGGGTCGGCGAGCTGCGGGCGATGGGTGTCGACCACCCGGTCGTGGACGACGGGCGCCTCGCCGAGAAGGTCCGCGACCTCGTGCCGCGGGGTGTGGACGCGGCGCTGGAGCTGGTGGGATGCACGGTCCTACCGGACACCTTCCGTTGTGTGCGGGTGCACGGCACCGTCTGTTTCACCGGCGCTCTGGCGGGCGGGTGGTCCATCCCCGACTTCAGCCCGTTCCTGATCCCGGGCGGGGTGCGGTTGACCAGCTACGCGGGCCAGGCCGCCGACCTGCCGGCGGACGTCTTCGCCCGCCAGCTCCGGGCCCTCGCCGAAGGCCGCCTCATGGCCCCGGTCGCGAAGGTCTACCACGGCCTGGAACAGGTCCGTGACGCCCAGGCCGGCGTCGAGTCCGGCGCCATGGCGGGCAAGCACGTCGTGGTCCTGAACGACTGAGCGGCGAGTCTGCGGGGGCGCCGCACCCGGCTCACGGATCAGTCGCACGTGCGCGGGCCGCGAAGGCGGCTGGGGTGATGCCGGTGCGGTCGCGGAAGAAGCGGCCGAAGTTGGCGGGATCGGTGAAGCCGAGGTGGGCGGCCACGCTCCGGGCGTCCCACCGGGCGCTTCCCAGCAGGCGCCGGGCTTCGAGCAGGCGCCGCTCGTCGATCAGGTCACGCACCCCTTTACCTGTGGCGTCCCGGGCGGCGCGGCTGAGGGTACGGACCGAGCAGCCCAGCAGCTCGGCGTAGTCCGCCGCGCGGTGTAGTTCGCGAAAGTGCAATTCCAGGGCGTCGGCGAACCGGCCGTAGGTATCACCACGGCCCGTGCCGGTCGTCGCCGCGCCCGTGGGGGTGATGCCGGGGGCGTTGGCCAGGCGCAGCAGCAGCGATTCGAGCAGGCTGCGCCGCAGGGCATGGTGGACATCCAGAGGGCGGCGCCCGAGCGCGCGGTGTTCGTCGAGGAGTTGCAGTGCCGTCTGATGCAGCCAGGCGGCGTCGTCGGGGTGCGGGCTCAGCACGGCGGGGGCCTGGTGCGCGGTGATCGGGGCCAGGAGGCGGGTGGTGCCAGGGGTCAGTACGCCCGGTTCGAACAGGATGAACGGGCCGCGGGCGGTGCCGGGCGGATGCCAGCGCTGCGCATGTCCGGGACGCACCCACAGCCACTGGCCGGGGGTGACGATCCGCGTGACGTGGTCGACGTCGTGCCGCAGCTCGCCCTCGGTGACCGTGATGAGGTAGTGGAAGGTGGCGCGGCCCGGACGGGGCGGGTTCCACGGCCAGTCATCGTGCTGGACGAAGAAGTCCTCGACGGTGCTCACCTCCAGCCCGTAGGGCGTGCCGATCGGGGGCTGGAAACCGTACAGCGGGATCGCGGCAGGTCCGGCCTGCCCGCCCGGCCCGAGGTGTCGTCTGGCGACCATCACGTGTCCGCAGTCTACTGCCTGACGTGCCGCGTTCACGGAGAGGATAGGGGTGCCGCCGCGACCGCGCGGCGCACTGTCGGCGCCCTACGGCGTCCAGTCCGCCACCACCGGAGGAAGGAGACGTTCATGAACGGACCGACCCTGCACAAGACCGCCGCCGACTGTGCGGGGGAACTTCCCGGAGCCCGGCTGGATCATCCCTTCGGCGACGACTGGGAGGTCTTCAAGGTGCGCGGCAAGGTGTTCATGCTGATGACCGAGGTCCCCGGGCGTCCCGTCGTGATCCTCAAGGCGGAGCCAGGCGAGGCGCTTGCCCTGCGGGAACACAACAGCCACATCACCCCCGGCTACCACATGAACAAGAAGCACTGGATCACGCTGGAAGACGGGGAAGGCGTCGATGAGTCCCTCGTCAGGGAACTCATCACCGAGTCCTACCGGCTTGTCGTCGCCGGCCTGCCCAAGGCCGAGCAGCCCGTCGACCCGCACGCCTACGGCGGCGGCACGCCGACGGCCCGGTGAACGCGGCCGGCGACCGGCTCCAGCAGACCGCCCGCCGCACGGCCCTCGCTGCCCGGCGCCAGCAACGCACGCCCCTTCACCCTCCAGCTCGACGTGGACGACCAGGAACACCTTGCCCACGACCTTGTACTCTCGATCGGGCCGAAACCCGGCATCACCGAGCGCCTCGTCACCGGGGCGGTCAAGAATTCCTACGACCTGGTCGTCGAACGGCTGCGGCGCTCACCCGCCCCCGGTGACGGGTGAGCGCCGCGAGCTTGCCCGCGAGCGGCTGAGCCCTCGCTCGCCGGCGACCCGCGCAAGGCTCGCCACGCCCGCACACGACCGCACACGTCCGCCACCGACCCCGAGAGACCGATGGAAGCGACCCTGCCGCTCTTCGACGAGGAGCCCGCCCGGCCACTCGCCGACCGCCTGCGCCCCACCCAGCTGAAAGAGGTCGTCGGACAGGACCACCTCCTGGCTCCGGACGCCCCGCTGGGCCGCATGATCGCCCAGCGGCACCTCAGCTCCGCCATCCTGTGGGGGCCGCCCGGCGTCGGCAAGACGACCATCGCCCGGCTCCTCGCGCACGCCGCCAACCTGGCCTTCGAACCGGTGTCGGCCACCTTCTCCGGCGTGGCCGACCTGCGCAAGGTCTTCGCCGCCGCACAACGCCGGCGCGGCATCGGCCAGGGCACCCTGCTGTTCGTCGACGAGATCCACCGCTTCAACCGCGCCCAGCAGGACAGCTTCCTCCCCTACGTCGAGGACGGCACGATCACCCTGATCGGCGCCACCACGGAGAACCCGAGCTTCGAACTCAACGGCGCCCTACTCTCCCGCACCCAGGTCCTCGTCCTCAAACGCCTCGACCAAGCCGCACTGTCCACGCTCCTCGACCGCGCCGAGCAGTCCACCGGCCTCCGGCTGCCCCTGGACGACGACGCCCGCACCGCCCTGATCGCCATGGCCGACGGTGACGGCCGCTACCTCCTCAACATGGCCGAACAGCTCCAGGCCCTCCCCGACACCGAAAACGCCCTGGACACCGCAGCGCTGGCCCGCCACCTCCAGCAGCGCGCCCCCCTGTATGACAAGACGCAAGAGGGCCACTACAACCTGATCTCCGCGCTGCACAAGTCCATGCGCGGCTCCGATCCGGACGCCGCGCTGTACTGGCTCGCCCGCATGCTCGACGGCGGTGAGGACCCCCTGTTCGTCGCCCGCCGCCTGGTCCGCTTCGCCAGCGAGGACATCGGCATCGCCGACCCGCACGCCCTCCAGCAGGCGCTCGCCGCCTGGGACGTGTATGAACGGCTCGGCTCCCCCGAGGGCGAACTGGCGATCGCCCAGGCCGTCGTCTACCTCGCCACCGCACCCAAGTCCATCGCCGTCTACCGCGCCTTCAACACCGCACACCGCGCCGCCCGCCGCACCGGCTCACTCATGCCACCGGCCCACATCCTCAACGCCCCGACCCGGCTGATGAAGGACCTCGGCTACGGCAAGGACTACCAATACGACCCCGACACCGCCGACGGCTTCTCCGGCGCCGACTACTTCCCCGACGGCATGGACCGCGAGACGTACTATCAGCCCACCCGCAACGGCTACGAAACCCAGATCGCGGACCGCCTGCGCCACTGGGCCGCTCTGCGTGCTCGCAGACACAGCGACTGACAGCCGACCCATGGACATGAAGAATCCGTCGCCCAGGTCCTCACGCGCCTCACTGAGGAGTGATGCCCTCGGCACCGCAGGCGGCTTCACGTTCCGTGTTCTCATAAATGATCAGTTGCTAGAGTTCTGCAACACCCCCGCATCGCGTCCGTTTTGACCCGATATTCGTTCGCAGAAACCCTCTCAAAACGCCCATGTTCTGCAACACAGTTCTGAGGGACTGCCGGGATGGATCTGACGCCCGATCAAGCCGCACATGGACAGAACGACACGCCTGCCCCAAATGCGAGGCCCCCGCCGGGAGCCCGTGCCGCACCCGCGGCAACAAGACCGCGACCAAGTACCACACCGCCCGCTTCATCCTCGTCCCCGCCCCGCGCGAGGAACTCGAGGTTCCCGTTCACGACGGCCGCGGCCCCGGCCGGCCATGGAAGCCGGGCCCGCCGATCGAGGCGGCCCCGGCGGCGCCTGTCGCCCAACCGATCCGGATCGGCTACGCCCGCTGCTCCACCGCCCAGCAGGAGCTGCAGAGCCAGCTGGACGCCCTCACGGCCGCGCACTGCAAGCGGATCTTCTCCGAGAAGATCAGCACCCGCGTCAAGGTCCGCCCCGAGCTGGACAAGGCCCTCACGCTTGCCTACGACATCAAGCAGGCCGCCCCCGACCAGGAGGTCGTCCTCACTGTCCACGAACTCAAGCGCCTGGCCCGCAACGCCGCCGAACTGATGACCCTGTCCACCCAGCTGCAGAGTGCCGGCGTGCAACTCGAACTCCTCACCGGCCCGCTCACCGGCATCTACGACCCGGGCGGCATGGGCGCCATGTTCTTCGCCGTGCTCGCCGTCGCCGCCCAGCTCGACCGCAACTACATCCGCGAGAAGACCCTGGAGGGCCAGCACGCCGCCGCGGCCAAGGGCAACCACGGCGGCCGTCCGAAAGTCATCGACGACGACGCACTCACCTTCGCCCTGGCCCTGAAGCACAAGGGCGTCCCCGTCCCGCAGATCGCCAGGAAGCTCACCATCAAGACCGGCAAGAACGCAGGCAAGTCCCCGTCGGTGGCCTCGGTGTACCGGGCGCTCGCCGAAGCCGAAGAGCAGCACGCGCAGGACCCGCAGGACGACGCGGACCTCAGCGGCCCCCGGCGGCCGATCCGCACCCAGATCACCGGGCCCGGCGGCACCGACCCCGACCTGACGGACCGCCTCCAGCGGCAGGCCTTCGGCGAAGGGGCGGGCGAGTGATCCCCGGACCACACCGGATGAAATGTGGCGCCCCGCTGCTCGGCGCGCGGCCCGGGCAGTGCGGCCCCTCGGCCCGTATGGCACCGGGATGCCCGACGCTGAACCCGATGCTGAAGATGTGGAGATCGAGCTCCTGGTGGTGCCCGACTGCGCCCCCAACCGGCAGCTCGCCACCGAACGGCTGCGGCAGGCTGGGCCAGACCGGACTGCACCCCACCGGTTTCACCACCAGGTGATCGCCGATCAGGCCGAACGGACGGGCTTCACCAACTCCCCGACGATGCTGATCGACGGCCGCGACCAGCTCCACCGGCAGGCCCTCCGAGTCGCCGCCACCAGGCGCACAGGCCATAACCGGGACCACCGACGGGAGAGCCCACGGCCGAGCACGCCATCCATAGATCAAGCTTCCTGTGAGATGCGAGTGAGGCTTCCCAACAGGTCAAAGCAGCTATGGAAACCTCCGTGGCCTGTTTCTGGCGCCAGTGCCCCTACGAGCCGCCGCACCTGGCCAGCCTCGGCCGCTATGTACGCCTGGGCGAGGAGACCTCCGCCCGCATCACCGCCGAAGCCGACCCCATCCAGCGGCGCCGTCTCCGCTGACGCACCGCACCAGAACAGCCGACCGCTCATCAGTCAGCCACACCTGCAGAGCCTGCTCGTCATCGGGAGGGGCTCGGCCCGCATCCCGGTGCCGTCCATGCCTATGTAGGCCCACAGACCAAGTACGCCGGAAAGGGCTAGTGGGTTGACATAAAGACAGATATCGAGCACCACGACCTGCGAAAACGCCCCAGTGATCGTTATCGTGCCGGACTTATCCCGCCATGTTCGAGCCGTAACCATCGCGGGCACACCCCCGCGACCAGGCGACTATCCCTTTCAGCGTTACTTGGTCTGCGCCCCTATGTATCGCTGCAGGTCAGGCAAATCCGTTGGAAATTTCCCCGGGACTACATCGAGGCCAGGTAGGTGCCGCCGGAGGCGAAGACGCGGCGGATCCGCTCATCGGGGGCCAGGGGTTTGACCGCCAGGCGGTGGCCGTCACCGCCGTCGTCGAAGACGGTCCATGCTCCGTCGACGTCGAGGGTGACCGGCTCGCCGGGGGCGGCCGGCAGGTAGCCGCGCCGGCGATACCAGCGCAACACCGGCCGATCGGCGGAGCGGACTTTGGCGAACACCAGACGGCACCCGCCGGAGCGCAGCTGCTCTTCCGCAGCTGCAAGGAGGGCGGTGCCGACACCTGCGCCGCGGGCGGGAGCGGTGACGGCGAGCAGTTCGAGTTCGGCCAGCGCACCGGCCAGGCGCCGCTGCCCGCGGGGGCCGAGCTCGGCGTACTGGTCGATCAGCCGCACCGGCGGGCAGGTGTAGGCCAATCCGAGAGGTGGGTCGCCGGGGGCCGCGGAAGCGCGGGCCACCAGCGCGCATCCTGTGCCGTGCGGCAGCACCAGGCGACCGCCGTGGCGGTCGATCGCCGCGGCGAACGCTCCCGGAGCGGCCGGCACCACGCCGTCGGCGCCGAGCGCGACCTGAGCCAAAGCCTCCACGGTCGCCCCGTCTCCGGGCTGCGCCACGCGGATCACCGGGGGCTTGGTCTGGGCAGGTCGCTCCATGCGCGGTGCACCCGCGGCCTGATCAAAGGTCATCGTCGTTGGCCCTCTTTAGAAGGATGAGGCGCTGACAGTGATCGTTCCGGCCTCCGGTGGAGACAGCAGCAGCGCACACGCCTGCTCCCGGGTCAGCCGCGGGGGACGAGCGGCAGGCGAAGCGGTCCGGTTGACCACGGATACCTCACTTTCCTCGGCGGGACGCAGGTCGCGGCCTACCGGGCGCAGCCGGCGGGCAAGACCCGAGGGAGACCACAGGGGGTGTTCACGAATGGGTTTGGCCAGCGGCTGAGACTGGGTACGGAAGATCGCTTCCCGCGAGAGCGTTGATCGTTTCCCACCGTTACCCCACGAGGCCTGCG
>NZ_BMQJ01000042.1 GCF_014648055.1 Streptosporangium pseudovulgare | reverse complement strand
GAAGCGCAGTAATGTGTGGAGCTGACCGGTACTAATAGGCCGAGGACTTGACCATAAAGCGTTTTGCTCGCGTCCACTGTGTGATTCTGAGGCAGCAGGCACCGTCTGCACCCCCGGAACTGGTTGGTTTCGGGTTGGGTGCGCGTGTTTGTGTGTTTCATAGTGTTACGGCGGTTATGGCGAAGGGGAAACACCCGGTTACATTCCGAACCCGGAAGTTAAGCTCTTCAGCGCCGATGGTACTGCACCGGGGACGGTGTGGGAGAGTAGGTCGCCGCCGGACAATCTTTGAAGCGGGGCTCTGGACGTTCGTTCGTCCGGGGCCCCGCTTTTTTGCGTGCCCGTTTTCGTGTCCGCTTTCCATGCCCGATTTTCGTGTCCGCGTTGTGCGGGTTTCACGGCCTCCCGGCCTCCGGGTTTCACGGTCTCCGGCGCTCCCGGTCTCCGGGTTTCCGGGTTTCGGTTTTTTCCGGCGGGGTCTTCGGCGAAAGCCCGAGGCCCCGCTTTTTCATGCCCGCCTCAGGACCGGAGCCGGGCCCCATACGCGCGGAAGGCCCCGCTCCCTGTCGGGGAGCGGGGCCTCAGCCTCGCCAATGCGAATCCCTGCCGGATCCCGGGGGCCCGGCTCCGGTCCTGGGTCCTTCATCGGGCCGTAGGCCGGCCCATGGGCGGTCAAGCCCTGGGGCCGAGCCCTGAAAAAATCCCTGGACCAAGCCCTGAAGGTCACCAGGAGACGGGCCCCGTACGAATCACGGCGTGATGAAAAGGGCGTCGCCCACGGTGCGTTCCACGCCATCGGACGGGCGGTTGACGACCTTGCGGCCGACGACCATCGCGGACGAGCCGCCGCCGTCGAGGTTGACGGCCTGCTTGGCGCCCAGCCAGCGCATCAGCTGGGCCGCCTCCACCATCGAGGCGCCGACGCTCACGCCGGGATCGCGGCCGTCGACCGTCGCCACGATCAGCCCTCCGGATCTGCCGATGCCCACCAGCGTGCGCGGATGGCGGCGGAGCATCATGTTGACCGATGCCTGCCCGTCGGCCTTGGCGGTGATCTGCACCCGGCCGTTCCTGACGAGGCCGACACCCCCGCCCATGATGTGGGTCTCTGGGGTGAGGGGGACGCCCTTCCCGGTCCGCAGGTCGATGACCTTGTTGTCGATCCTCATCGTGGAGCCGTCGAGGGCGTGCGACAGCAGCCACTCCGCCATGCTCCCGGTTCCGTGGAGGACGGAGGAGTCGCGGGGGACGGCGCCTCCGGCCTCGCGGGTGACGACCCTGCCCTGGGCGTCGATCACGACTTCGGCGCCGCCGTCGGCCGCGGTCTTGGCGCCGAACTCCTGGGTGTAGAGGACCAGCTCGTCGGGGCCGGCGGCCCGGTTGATGCCCTTGATCTCGGTTCTGGACCCGTCCGAGGAGACGGCCGTGGTCACCGACTTCAGCTCGGTGATCCGGGCCCTGCGCCCGTTGAGCACCAGCCCGCTCCGGCCGGCGACGGCCTCGCTGAGCAGTCTGCCGCCCACCACGGAGACGCCCACGGGGTCCCCCTGGAGCTGCTTCGGTGTGTGGATGTTGAAGAAGCCGCCGTTGACCCCGGCGATGGCGCCGAGATGCTTGGCCATCGAGCTGGTCGTCTCACGCTTGGCGACGCTCACGCCGACGCTGGTCTTGAAGGACCCCCTGAAGAGCCTGGGGTCGACCATCAGCACGTGCATCTTCCATGGGCCGGTGGTCTCGGCTCCGTCGTCGGCGAGGTAGTCGGCCTTGGCCTTGATGCCGGCCTCCTTGAGATCCTTGACCATCTTGTCGGCTTCGGCGCGCTGCTTGAGCGTCCACTGCCCGATGCGGACCATGTACCGCTCCACCGCCGGGGCGTCGGCGGCGGCCGGCTGGACGATCCGTACCACGGCGGGGGTGAACCCCGCGGCGGAGGCTTCCTCGGCCTTGAGTTGCGCGGCCTGCAGGGTTCCGTCGTCGTGCCCGTTGGGCATCAGCAGCGACACGGTCCAGCCCTGCGTGGACCGGCCGTGCGCCAGGTCGAACAACCGGACGCCCCGGGCCACCTCTCGCTGGTTCTTGACCAGGGGACGGCTCTGTTCCTGTCCCAGGGGGAAGGCCGACGTGGGGAGCGTCAGGTTCGTCTGGTCCGCGTGGGCCGGAACCGCCGTGGCGGCCAGTGCGATGGCGGAAAGCCCGACGATGATACGTCGCGACATGTGCGTGTTTCTCTCTCCCCGTTGACGATCAGACTTCGGTGCACCATCGTGCCGAAGATCCACACCGTCCGGGGAGTGAAACGCACAAAAAGCCACGAGAAAGTCCGAGAAAGCATTGGGATATCCACCGCGCCGTCGCGTGGAACGGCCGGGGACCCGGTACGGCCCCGCCCGGGGGAATCGGCCGTGCTGGTCAATAGGGGTTAGTTCCCCGCGGTTTCGCTGCGAGGGCGGGAGCACGGCGTTACGGTGCAGTAGCCGCATTCCCTCAAGACCGGGCGGCACAAGTTGCGAGAGGCAGCCGTCATGGGGCTGAACATTCTCATTGTGATCATCGCGAGCATGGTCCTTGGTTTCATCCTCGGCGTGGTCATGGCGCGGCCACGGCGCTGGGATCTGTACGTCTGCGCCGACGACACCGTTCACGCCGACGCGGGGTCCGACGGGCCGTCATAGGCGGGTGTGAGCCGCGCGGAGCCCGGGTTCCGCACGGTTCGCGGGGTCCCGTACGGTTCGCGCCGTCCTCCAGGACGGCGACCGGAAGGGCACGATCCCCGCGGCCCCGGACATCTCCGCGGTCCCGGACATCTCCGCGGTCCCGGACATCTCCGCGGTCCCGAACATCCCCGCGATCCCGGACATCTCCGCGGTCCCGAACATCCCCGCGATCCCGGACATCTCCGCGATCCCGGACATCTCCGCGGTCCCGAACATCCCCGCGATCCCGGTCATGGGCGTTTCAGCCGCGGGGGTTGTCCCTCCGGAAGGACTCCAGCGCCAGCAGGGCGACGTGGAGGGAGAGGCAGGACTCGACGTCGTCCAGGTCGGTGTCGAGGATGCGTTCCAGGCGGTGGAGCCGGTCGTAGAAGGCGGGCCGGGACAGATGGGCCTTCTGGGCGGCGACGGCCTTGTTGCGGCCCGAGTCGAGGTAGATCCGTAGGATCCCGGTCAGGTCGCCACCGCGCTGGGCGTCGTGGGCCAGCAGGGGGCCGAGCTCGCGCTCGGCGAAGGTCTGCAGCCGGGCGTCGTCCCTGAGCAGGTGCAGCAGGCCGCGCAGCCGCAGGTCGGGGAGGCGGTAGAAGGGGCGGCCGTCGGGCTGGCGGAAGGCGACGTCGGCGACCTGCTCGGCCTCCAGGAAGCTTCGCCGTACGTCGCGGAGGGATTCGACGGCCGAGCCTGCGGCGAGGACGAACGTCGTGGCGAACGTCGTGCGCAGGCGGTCGGCGAGCGTGGCCAGCGCCGACTCGACCGGGGTGCGGGGCGGCAGAGGGAGCAGGACCCCGACGCGGTTCTGGTCGAGGGCGCCGACCAGAGCGGGCAGCCGGGCCTCGCGACAGGCGGCCGCGGCAGCCTCCGCGAGATCGCCGAGCCTGGCGAGCTGCTCCTGGCCGTCGAGGGGGTTCTCCGACGCCTCGGCCAGTCGCAGGACCACGCTGACCAGTCTGCGGCCGGTCAGCGGCACCCCGACCGCCCGGGCGCGGGCCGCCGCCTCGTCGGGATCGGCGTAGGCGTGGGAGAGGATCCCGGCGATGATCGTTCCGTGCGCCTGGCGCTCCAGCGACTCCTGGTGGCGTTCCAGCAGGCGGCCCAGGGCGAGGGTGGTGGCGGCGCGTTCGGCGAGCACGATGTCGCGGGGGTCGGGGTCGGCGTCGCACAGCATGATCAGCCGCCCCCAGTCCTGGCCGCGCGCCCCGACCATCGTGACCAGCCAGCCGGCGGCGTCGTCGTAGGCGGTGCGCTGGCCGGGGGCGACCGCCCGGGACCGCGTCTCCCAGTTCGCCAGCAGCGTCCCGGTGTCGCGTCCGGCGGTGTCGCAGGCGAGGACCTGGTGGGCGAGGTTCTCCAGGAGGACGGGCCGCCCGGACAGCCGCGCGACCTGACGGAGGACCTCGGCGGGGGAGGCGCCCTCGACCGAGAGCTCGGTGAACACCTCGTGGAGCTGCTCGGAGGCGCGCAGCTCCTCCAACTGGATGTCGATGATCCGGGCGTGCACCGACTCGGTGATCTGCACGAACGGTGTCTCGCGGCCGAGCGTGATCAGCGGCAGGCCGTGCTTCTCGGCGGCGTTGACCACGCTCCTGGGCAGTTCCCTGACGAACTTGCGGCCCAGCTCCACGATCAGCCCGGAGGCGCCGACGGCGGCGAGCTCGGCGATGTAGTCGGCGAGCCGGTCGGGGTCGTCGGGGAGCGCGATGCCGGTGGTGAGCACCAGTTCCCCGCCGCGCAGCAGCTGGGCGATGTCGGTGACCTCTCCCACGTGCACCCATCGCACGCGGGTGTCCAACCGGTCGGCTCCCGCGACGACACGGGGATTGCCCCGACGGACGGTGTCGAGGGCGAGCACGTCGGCGATCGTAGGGAGCACTCACCGAGGGTATCCGATCAGCGTGTAAATACGGATTGCCGGTGCTTTACAGGATGTTTCGCGACATTGTGAGGTTAACCGCTTTCGTGGTGCCGACCGTGTCCCACCTGGGTCTTCGGGCAGGCGAGGCCGTACCCGTATCCGGGATGCGGCGGTGTGGTACCCATAGGGCCTGAGGTCGCTCGACCCCCCAGGCGGAACTGGCAGAAGAGGCGATGGTGGACATGGTTGAGACCCCCGGCACCGATGGTCGCGGAACGGCCCGGGGCGCCTCAGGGGTGGAGGATCCGGACCTCCGCCAGCTGCTCGCCGGTCTCACGGCGGTGCGTGACGGCGACTTCGGGACGCGGCTGCCGGACGACGGCGACGGGCTGCTCAAGGAGATCGCCACCGTGTTCAACGGCATGGTGGACCAGCTCTCCCTGTTCACCTCGGAGGTGACGCGGGTGGCCCGCGAGGTGGGCACCGAGGGGCAGCTGGGCGGCCAGGCCGAGGTGCCGGGCGTCTCCGGCACGTGGAAGGACCTCACCGACTCGGTCAACGCCATGGCGGGCAATCTCACCGACCAGGTCCGCGACATCGCCCAGGTCGCGACCGCCGTGGCCAACGGCGACCTGTCGCAGAAGATCACCGTGGACGTCCGGGGCGAGATCCTGGAGCTGAAGAACACCCTCAACACGATGGTGGACCAGCTGTCGTCGTTCGCCGACGAGGTGACGCGGGTGGCGCGTGAGGTGGGCACGGAGGGGCGGCTGGGCGGTCAGGCCGACGTCAAAGGCGTCGCGGGCACCTGGCGCGACCTCACCGACTCGGTGAACTTCATGGCGGGCAATCTCACCGACCAGGTGCGCTCGATCGCCCAGGTCACCACGGCGGTGGCGCGGGGAGACCTGTCGCAGAAGATCACCGTGGACGCCCGGGGCGAGATCCTGGAGCTGAAGAGCACCATCAACACGATGGTGGACCAGCTGTCGTCGTTCGCCGATGAGGTGACGCGGGTGGCGCGTGAGGTGGGTACCGAGGGGCGGCTGGGCGGTCAGGCCGACGTCAAGGGCGTCTCCGGCACCTGGCGCGACCTCACCGACTCGGTGAACTACATGGCGGGCAACCTCACCGACCAGGTGCGCAACATCTCGCAGGTGGCCACGGCGGTCGCCCGCGGCGACCTGTCACAGAAGATCACGGTCTCGGCGCGCGGCGAGATCCTGGAGCTGAAGAGCACCATCAACACGATGGTGGACCAGCTGTCGTCGTTCGCCGACGAGGTGACGCGGGTGGCGCGTGAGGTGGGTACCGAGGGGCGGCTGGGCGGTCAGGCCGACGTCAAGGGCGTCTCCGGCACCTGGAAGGCGCTCACCGAGTCGGTCAACGTCATGGCCGACAACCTCACCGCCCAGGTCCGCTCGATCGCCGAGGTCACCACGGCGGTGGCTCGGGGAGACCTGTCACAGAAGATCCGGGTGGACGCCCGGGGTGAGATCCTGGAGCTGAAGGAGACCATCAACACGATGGTGGACCAGCTCTCGGCCTTCGCCGACGAGGTGACGCGGGTGGCCCGCGAGGTGGGCACCGAGGGCAACCTCGGCGGGCAGGCCACGGTCCGGGGCGTCTCCGGCACCTGGAAGGACCTCACCGACAACGTCAACGTCATGGCGAGCAACCTCACCGGCCAGGTGCGCTCGATCGCCCAGGTGGCCACGGCGGTGGCCCGCGGCGACCTGTCGCAGAGGATCACGGTGGAGGCGAAGGGCGAGGTCGCCGCGCTCGCGCAGACCATCAACACCATGGTCGACACGCTGAGCGCCTTCGCCGACGAGGTGACGCGGGTGGCCCGCGAGGTGGGCACCGAGGGGCAGCTGGGCGGCCAGGCCCGGGTGCCCAACGTGGCCGGCACCTGGAAGGACCTCACCGACAACGTCAACTCGATGGCCAACAACCTGACCAACCAGGTGCGCAACATCGCGCAGGTCACCACGGCGGTCGCCCAGGGCGACCTGACCAAGAAGATCGACGTCGACGCCCGGGGCGAGATCCTGGAGCTGAAGACGACGATCAACACGATGGTGGACCAGCTGTCGTCGTTCGCGGCCGAGGTGACGCGGGTGGCGCGCGAGGTGGGCAGTGAGGGTCGGCTGGGCGGCCAGGCCGAGGTGGAGGGCGTCTCCGGCACCTGGAAGCGGCTGACCGAGAACGTCAACGAGCTGGCCGGCAACCTGACCCGCCAGGTCCGCGCCATCGCCGAGGTGACCAGCGCGGTGACCTCGGGCGACCTGACCCGCTCGATCACCGTGGACGCCTCCGGCGAGGTGTCCGAGCTCAAGGACAACATCAACTCCATGGTGAAGTCCCTGCGGGAGACCACCCTGGCCAACCAGGAGCAGGACTGGCTGAAGTCGAACCTGGCCCGCATCTCCGGCCTCATGCAGGGCCACCGCGACCTCGCCGTCGTGGCCGAGCTGGTGATGAACGAGCTGGCCCCGCTGGTCTCGGCCCAGTACGGCACGTTCCTGCTGGCCGAGGAGACGCCCGACGGCCCCGAGCTGCGGGTGGTCGGCGGCTACGGGCACCGGGAGACCGATCGCCGGCACCGTTTCGGCGACTCGCTCGTCGGGCAGGCCGCGCTGTCCAGGCGGCCCATCCTGGTGGAGGACGTCGCGCCGGGGTATCTCACCGTCGCCTCCAGTCTCGGCGCGGCCACCCCGGTCGGCCTCATCGTGCTGCCGATCGTCGTCGAGGACCAGGTGCTCGGCGTGATAGAGCTGGCGAGCCTCAACCGCTTCACGAAGGTGCACCGGGCCTTCCTGGAGCAGCTCGCCGGGACCATCGGCGTCAACGTCAACACGATCGTCGCCAACGCCCGGACCGACTCCCTGCTGGCCGAGTCGCAGCGGCTCGCGGTCGAGCTCAGGATCGGCCAGGAGGAGCTGCAGCGCTCCAACGCCGAACTGGAGGAGAAGGCCGAGCTGCTGGCCCGGCAGAACCGCGACATCGAGACGAAGAACAAGGAGATCGAGCAGGCCCGCCAGGAACTGGAGGACCGCGCCAAGCAGCTCTCGCTGGCCTCGAAGTACAAGAGCGAGTTCCTGGCCAACATGAGCCACGAGCTGCGCACCCCGCTCAACTCGCTGCTCATCCTCGCCCAGCTCCTGGCCCAGAACCCGGCCCGCAACCTGACCGCCAAGCAGGTGGAGTACGCCAACGTCATCCACTCGGCGGGCACCGACCTGCTCCAGCTCATCAACGACATCCTCGACCTGTCCAAGATCGAGGCCGGGAAGATGAACATCACGCTGGAGCCGCTGGACCTGCGCCAGCTCCTCGACTACGTCGAGGCGACCTTCCGCCCGCTGACCACGGAGAAGGGCCTCAGGTTCGACGTGACCGTCGCCCCGGACGTGCCGGAGGAGCTGCTGGTGGACGAGCAGAGGCTCCGGCAGGTGCTGCGCAACCTGCTGTCCAACGCGGTGAAGTTCACCGAGGCGGGGTCGGTCGGGCTGCGCATCGAGCGGCTGGCCGACACCGAGGTCCTGGGGGTTCCGGGGCAGGACGTGCTCGCCTTCCACGTCGCCGACACCGGTATCGGCATCGCCAAGGAGAACCTCTCGCAGATCTTCGACGCCTTCCAGCAGGCCGACGGCACGACCAGCCGCAAGTACGGCGGCACCGGGCTGGGCCTGTCGATCAGCCGGGAGATCGCCACGCTGTTCAACGGCGAGATCCGGGCGGTCAGCGCCCTCGGCGAGGGGAGCACCTTCAGCCTCCTGCTGCCGATCGCCGGTGTCGTGCCCGGCACGGCCGGGCCGGCCGCCGTCGAGGCCGCCCGGACCGCCTCCCTTCCCGCACCCGGCGGCCGGCCCGCCCTGGAGACGGCCGAGGCCGGTTCCGCATCCGTGGGCGGCGCGGCGCAGGGGACGGAGGGGCGCCGGCTGCTGGTGGTGGAGTCCAGGCCCAACGGCCTGCTCTCCCAGCTCGCCGAGAGCGTCGTCGCCGACCTGAGCGCCACCCACGGGCCGGTCGTGGTCTCCACCGCCGGCGACCCGGCCGCCGCGATCGACATCCTGAAGGGCGCCGGCCACCACTGCATCGTGCTCGACCTGGGCATGCGGCAGGACGGGGCGGCGGAGTTCCTGCGGTTGCTCGACGAGGACCCGGCCCTGCGAGGGCTTCCGGTGCTCGCCCACCACACCCGCACCCTCACCAGGCCGCAGGAGAACCTCCTCAAGGGACGCTCCAGCACCCAGCCGCTGGAGCGCATCCCCAGCCTCGACGAGCTGCGCGAGCGCATCGCCCTGCACCTGTCGGCGCACGCGCCCGGCGACGTGCTGCCGCTGGTGCAGTCCAGCCCGGAGGAGCACCCCCAGGCGATGGACGGCGCGGACGCCATGCTGGTGAACCGCAAGGTCCTGGTCATCGACGACGACGTGCGCAACGTCTTCGCGCTGACCAACATCCTGGAGCTGCACGGCATGCAGGTGCTCTACGCCGAGAACGGCCGCAGGGGCATCGAGGTGCTCTCACGCAACGAGGACGTCGACCTGGTCCTGATGGACATCATGATGCCGGAGATGGACGGCTACGCCGCCACCGCGGCCATCCGGAAGATGCCGCGCTTCGCCGGCCTGCCGATCATCGCGGTGACCGCCAAGGCCATGCACGGCGACCGGGAGAAGACCCTGGCGGCGGGCGCCAGCGACTACGTCACCAAGCCGGTCGACGCCCAGGAGCTGATCTTCCGCATCCAGCAGTGGATGGGCCTGTAGGTTCCGCTTCGGCGGACTCCCCGTCCCGCCGTACGGCTTCCCGTACGCACGCACGCACGTACGCACGGCCGGGACGGAGGATCCGCGGGCCGCTCACACCCGGGGGGTGAACCGGGCCAGGTCGTAGATGCCGAGGTTCTTCTCGATGTCGGCGACCCGGTTCACCATGTCGGCGAAGCCGTTGGGGCCGAAGCGGCGGTGCTCGTCCTCCTCGAAGACCTCACTCAGCTCAAGCAGCTCCCGGGGCGGAAGGAGGTCCCGGAAGGCGGGGAAGACGACGGTGTCCTCGCGGGCCTCGTGCGGTTCGTACATCCGGATGAACGCCGCCATGTCGGCGACCAGGCGGCGGCGGGCCCGTGCGCCCGGCGCCCCGGCCGGGCCGGTGGCCTTCAGGATCCGGGCGGTCAGGACGCGGCCCCGCTGGTGCTGGAGCCGGAGCGTGTCCACGGTGCCGGTGAGCCGGCCGGCCTGCCGCAGCCGGGGGAAGACGTGCTTCTCCTCGTTCTCCTCGTGGTACTGCTCGATGAACTCGCGGATGATGCGGGCCCCCTCGTGCAGCTCCCGGGACGGCACAGGTTCGCCGCGGCCGATCCGCCGCATCCCCTCGCGGTAGACCAGCAGGACGCGCTTGAGGACGCCGTGCTCGCGCATCAGGTCCTCCGGCGGTGTGACCGGCACCTCCTCCGGGCTCTCGGCCCCCTCCCCGGAGGGCCCTCCCGGCGTGGGGGACGGGTCCGCTCCGTCCGCCCTGGCCGCCGGCCGCGGACCGGCCACGGCTCCGAGCGCGAGGACGGGCAGACCGAGGAGGTCACGGCGGCGCACCGCCGGGGACGGGGAGTCTCCAACGACGTCCATTCCAGCCATCACCGCCTCGCCGTGCTCGATCGCCGTGCCGCCGCCCGCCGGGGGCGTGGTCGGATTTCTTCCCGGGTGTCACGGCGCCACGCCGCGGCCCGGGTACGGCGTGGGTAATGCTTCGGCCGTCCTCAGCCGGACGGCGGCGCGTCCCCGCGGTCCAGGCGGACCTGGAGGCCGTCGATCACGCAGGTCAGGCCGAAGTCGAAGGCGGCGGCGCGGCTGGCCTCGATGTCCATGTCCTTGTACAGGGCGTAGTGCGCGGCCAGGTCGGGGTGGTCGCGGACGGCGTCCTCCGCCACGCTGTGCGTCGCCTTCATCAGTTCCGTGTCGCTCACCCGGGTGGAGCCGAGGGCGGCGCGCCAGGCGATCTCGGGCGTGGTGACGCCGAGCACGAAGGCCAGCAGCGTGGACCAGGCGTGGTCCACCGCCATGCCCGCGAACCCGGCCCGCCGGCACACCTTCATCAGCCTGTCCACCAGCGCGACGGCGTTGGGGCCGAGGGAGGGCCGTGACCCCAGGAGAACGGCCGCCCAGGGGTGGTCCAGGAGGACGGCGCGCATGCTGCGGGCGAAGACCGAGACGGCCTCGCGCCAGGCCGTGTCCTCGTCGGGCAGGGTGATCCCGCCGTAGACCTCGTCCACGGCGAGCTCCAGCAGCTCGTCCTTGTTGGCCACGTGCCAGTAGATGCTCGTGGCCCCGGACCCGAGCTTCGCGCCCAGGCGGCGCATGCTGAGCGCGTCGAGGCCCTCGGTGTCGAGCAGCTCTATGGCCGCCCGGACGATCTGTGCCCGGCTGAGGGTCGCGCTCCTGGCGGGCCGGGGCTCGCGGGTCCAGACGGAGCTGAAGGGCTGGTTCACCCCTCCAGCATAAAAGGGATCGCACACC
Organism: Streptosporangium pseudovulgare; assembly: GCF_014648055.1. Taxonomy (GTDB): domain Bacteria; phylum Actinomycetota; class Actinomycetes; order Streptosporangiales; family Streptosporangiaceae; genus Streptosporangium; species Streptosporangium pseudovulgare. Next base: position 3,626 of record NZ_BMQJ01000042.1, on the reverse strand, counting down.
GTTCGATTTTGTCGTACGGTGTGCGAGTGGAATCGCACACTGTACGAGCCGAGCCGCACCCCCGTCGCTGGTGGATCCTGGGCGTGCTCTGCCTGAGTCTCCTCGTCCTCGTCGTCGACAACACGGTGCTGAACCTCGCCATCCCGTCCCTGATGAGAGATCTGGGGGCCACCCCCGCCGACATCCAGTGGATCATCGACGCCTACGTCCTGGTCTTCGCCGGGCTGCTGCTCACCGCGGGCAGCCTGTCCGACCGCTACGGCCGCAGGCGCTTCCTGATCATCGGCCTGCTGCTGTTCGGCGGCGCGTCGCTGGTGGCGGTGCTGGTCACCGAGCCCTGGCAACTGGTCGCCGCCCGCGCGCTGATGGGTGTCGGGGGCTCGATCCTGATGCCGAGCACCCTGTCGATCCTGATCACCGTCTTCGACGACACCGAGCGCCGCAAGGCCATCGCCGCCTGGAGCGCGGTGGCGATGGTCGGCGTCATCGCCGGCCCCACGCTGGGCGGCTTCCTGCTGGAGCACTACTGGTGGGGATCGATCTTCCTGATCAACGTGCCGGTCGCGGTGCTCGCCGTCGTCGCCGCCGCGCTGCTGATGCCCGAGTCGCGTGGCCCCGCCCGCCGGCTCGACCCTCCCGGCGTGCTGCTGTCGGTCACCGGCATGGCCGCGCTGGTCTACGCCGTCATCTCCTCGCCGTCCAGGGGCTGGACCTCGCCCGAGGTGCTCACCGCCGCCGTCCTGGCCGTGCTGGCGCTCGGCGGGTTCGTGCTCTGGGAGCGCCGCAGCGCTCATCCGATGCTGCCGCTGGAGCTGTTCCGCGACCGGAACTTCAGCGGCTCGTCGTTCTCCATCGTGCTGATGTCGTTCGGCACGGGCGCCCTGCTGCTGATGCTCACCCAGTACCTCCAGTTCGTGCTGGGATACGGGGCGATGAAGGCCGGGCTGGCGCTGCTGCCGTACGCCGTGGCCGCCGCGGTCTTCAACATCCTGGGCGCGGGGCTCGGCCAGAAGATCAGCAGTCGCACGCTGGCGGCGGTGGGTCTGGCCGTGATGGCCCTCGGGTTCGGCGTCCTCGCCTTCATGACCGCCGACACCGGGTACGGCCTGCTGATCACGGGCCTGATGCTCATGGGCGTCGGCGCCGGTGTCGCCGGGCCCGCCGTCTACGCGACGCTGATGGGCGCCGTTCCGCCCCAGCACGCCGGCGTCGGGTCGGCGCTCAACGACACCGTCCAGCAGGTCGGCATGGCGCTGAGCGTGGCCGTGCTCGGCAGCGTGCTGGCCGGGGTCTACCGCTCGTCCATGCCGGAGTCGGCGCCCGCCGCGGCCCGCGACTCCGTGGCCGTGGCGCTGCAACTCGGCGACCCCGGGCTGGCGCGGACCGCCCGGGAGTCCTTCGTGTCGGCGATGACCTTCGGCTCCTGGGTGGGGGCCGCCTTCACCCTCGCCGCCGCCGCCCTGGCGTTCGTGCTGCTGCGCCCGGCGGTTCCGGCGGCGCCGGCCGAGCGGTCCGACCTCGTGGAGGCGGGCGGCTGACGCCGGACACCGCCCGCCCTGGACCGCCCTGGCCACTCCGGACCGCCCCGCCCGCCTCCGGGGGCGGGCGAGGGCGGCCGGAACGGCGGGGCCCGGGGTGACGGGGCCCAGAGTGGCGGGCCCGGAACGGCGGGGCCCGGGACGGCGGGCTTTACACAGTGACGGGCCAGGCCGGAATGTCCCGACAGGTTGCCCGTGGGAGAGGGGTTCGGAAACAGGGATACTCGACGTATGTCGGACCTCCTCGCGCGCCACCGGGCGGTAATGCCCAACTGGCTGTCCCTTTACTACAACGAGCCCATCGAGATCGTCGGCGGCAAGGGCAACCGGGTCGTCGACGCCTCGGGCAAGAGCTACCTCGATTTCTTCGCGGGCATCCTCACCAACATGATCGGCTACGACGTGGCCGAGGTGCGGGAGGCCGTGGAACGCCAGCTCGCCACCGGCGTCGTGCACACCTCGACGGTGTACCTGCTGCGCGGCCAGGTCGAGCTCGCCGAGAAGATCGCCCGCCTGTCCGGCATCGAGGACGCCAAGGTCTTCTTCACCAACTCCGGGACCGAGGCCAACGAGACCGCGCTGCTGCTGGCGACCTACGCGCGCAAGTCCGACCAGGTGCTGGCCATGCGGCAGAGCTACCACGGCCGCTCCTTCGGGGCGGTCAGCGTCACCAGCAACCGTTCCTGGAAGAACAACTCGCTGTCGCCGCTGAACGTCCACTTCCTGCACGGCGCCGACCGGCACCTGGCCCAGTTCCGCGGGATGTCGGACGCCGACTACATCGCCGCGTGCGTCGAGGACCTGCGCCACGTGCTCGCCACGTCCGTCGGCGGCGACGTGGCCGCGCTGATCGCCGAGCCGATCCAGGGCGTCGGCGGCTTCACCATGGCCCCCGACGGACTGTTCGCCGCCTACAAGGAGGTCCTCGACGCCGAGGGCATCCTGTTCATCTCCGACGAGGTGCAGACCGGCTGGGGCCGTACCGGATCGGCGTTCTTCGGGATCGCCAACCACGGCGTCACACCCGACATGATGACGTTCGCCAAGGGGCTGGGCAATGGCTTCGCGGTCGGCGGCGTCGTCGCCCGCGGCGACCTGATGGACGGTCTGCACGCGGTCGGCCTGGCCACCTTCGGCGGAAACCCGATCTCGATGGCCGCCGCCAACGCCACCCTGGACTACGTCCTCGACCACGACCTGCAGGCCAACGCCGCCCGCACCGGCGCCCTGATCATCGACGGGCTCCGCGAGGCCGCGCCGCGGCTGCCGGTCGTCGGCGACGTCCGCGGCAAGGGCCTGATGTTCGCCGTCGAGCTGGTCGACCCGGCCACCGGCGCCCCCTCCCCGGCACTCGCGGCCCGGTTCATGGAGGAGACGAAGAAGGCCGGTCTGCTCGCCGGCAAGGGTGGCCTGCACGGCAACGTGCTCCGCATGGCCCCGCCGCTCACCCTGACCCTGGACGAGGCCGCCGAGGGCCTCGGGATCATCGTCAACGCGCTCGAAGTCGTCAACGCCGAGGTCGTCTCGTCATGAAGAACATCACCCACTGGATCGCCGGAGCCACCGCCGAGGGCTCCGGCCGTACCTCCGACGTCTTCGACCCGGCGACGGGCGAGGTCAGCGGACGGGTCCACCTGGCGTCGGTCGCCGAGGTCGACGCCGCCGTGGCCGCGGCCGCCGCGGCCTACCCGGCGTGGCGGGACGCCTCGCTGGTCAAGCGGTCGCGGGTGCTGTTCCGCTTCCGCGAGCTGGTGGACGCCCACGCCGGCGAGCTGGCGGCGCTGATCAGCGCCGAGCACGGCAAGGTCCACTCCGACGCCCTGGGAGAGGTGGCCCGCGGCCTGGAGGTCGTGGAGTTCGCCTGCGGCATCCCGCATCTGCTCAAGGGCGGCTTCTCCGAGGGCGTCTCCACCCGGGTCGACTGCTACTCGATCCGCCAGCCGCTGGGCGTGGTCGCCGGGATCACCCCGTTCAACTTCCCGGCCATGGTGCCGATGTGGATGTTCCCGATCGCGATCGCCTGCGGCAACACCTTCGTCCTCAAGCCGTCCGAGCGGGACCCGTCGGCGTCGCTGCTGATGGCCGGGC
>NZ_BMQJ01000041.1 GCF_014648055.1 Streptosporangium pseudovulgare | reverse complement strand
TGGAAGCGGAGCCCCTTTTTCCTCGGTCAGCGCCTGCTCCAGCGCATCCAGGGTCTCCCCGGCCACTGCCAGCCCGGCCGACTCCTGATGCGCCCGCACGATCGCGGAGTCCACGCTGACCAGTTCCAGCCCGGCCTGCCCGCGCGAGGCGGCCTCGGCGATCAGCGCGTCCATCAAAGCCTGGAACACCCCCGCTTTGGCCCAGCCGTTGAACCGGGAGTAGAGCGTGGACCAAGGCCCGTAACGCTCCGGGACATCACGCCAGCCGGATCCGGTGCGAAAACGCCACAAGATCCCGTTGAACTGATCACGCACCCGCCGTGGCAGCGGCCCGGTCGCCGCCACCGGCAGACACGGCTCGATCAACGCCCGCTCGGCATCCGTCACATCAAAGCGCGCCACGTCCGAGTTCTACCAGCCGTGGCCGGCCTGCCACCGGGCCTCACCTGGATCCGAACCTCAAACAGCTCCTAGTGCCGCATCAGAGAACCTTTGCCCCGTAGTGACGTGACGCGCCGTTCGGGTGCTGGTCCGTGCGGCGCGGTGTCGCCAGGCTGCCCGGGTGGCAGAACGGGTACGCGTCCGCGAGATCAATGACGACGAGGGCCGGCGCCTGCTGCGGATTGTCCGCAGAGGCACCGGGTCGGTGGTGACCTGGCGGCGGGCCCAGATGGTGCTGCTGTCCGCGCAGGGCATGCCGGTTAGGAAGATCGCCGAGGTGACGTTCACCAGCGCGGACCGGGTCCGGGACGTGCTCCACAACTTCAACGCCGAGGGCTTCGAGGCGCTCTACCCGAAGTACATGGGCGGGCGGCCCAGGACGTTCACGTTGCCCGAGCGGCGCGAGATCAAGAAGATCGCCAAGTCCAAGCCGGTCGAGCACGGCCTGCCGTTCTCGACCTGGCGCCTGGCTAAGCTGACCGACTTCCTGGTCGCCGAGGGGGTGGTCGACGACATCAGCCACGAGGGCCTGCGGGTCCTGCTCCGAAAGGAGGGCGTGTCTTTTCAACGCATAAAGACCTGGAAGACCTCCCGCGACCCGGACTACGCCACGAAGAAGGCCCGCGTCGAGCACCTCTACGCGATCGCCGACGGCGAGGTCATGCCAGAGAAGGGTGAGTCTGAAGTCGTCTTCTGCCTGGACGAGTTCGGCCTGCTTAACCTCCAGCCCCACCCTGGGCGGCAGTGGGCCGAGCGCGGTGGGCGGCAAAGGACCCCGGCCGGGAACCGAGGCCCCGCCGACGGGCGACCTACACCCGCCTGCACGGGGTCAGACACCTGTTCGCCGCCTACGACCTGGGCAAAGACAAGCTCTACGGCCACATCAAGCCGAGGAAGCACCGGACCAAGTTCCTAGAATTCTGCCGCTATCTGCGCGGCCTCTACCCGCCCGAGATCCGCATCGCGTTCGTGCTCGACAACTTCTCTCCGCACCTGACCACGAAGAAGGACAGCCGCGTCGGCGACTGGGCCGCGGTGAACAACGTCGAACTCGCCTACACGCCGACCAACAGCTCCTGGCTCAACCGCATCGAGGCCCAGTTCACCGCCCTGCGCTACTTCACCCTGGACGGCACTGACCACGCCACCCACAAAGAGCAGGGCAGCATGATCCGCCGTTACATCATCTGGCGGAACCAGCACGCCGCCGACGAACGCCTCCGCGAGGTCGTGGCCAAGGCCAACGTCGCCTGAATCGGGCTGATCCTAACGACTGTGTCACCGGCCGCATCGATCCCCATTTCGTTCGCCGCTCATCAGGGCAGGCGGGCGTGTTCGGCTCGGGTGGCGGCGATCCGCTCACGCGCGAGCGTACGGGCCCGTTTGGTGTCGTCGCCGGTGAGTCGGGCGAGGATCGTTGCGAGCGGCCTGATCTGGCCCCAGCCGCCCCAGTGACCTTCAGGGATCTCGGTGGGGAATACCCAGATCCGGCTGGCGTCACGCGGCCAGGCGCCGTTCTCCGCGTCGAGGATTGCCTCGGTGACCTCGGCGATGACGCTCGCACGCTTCTGCTCGTCGAGCTGGCCCTCGGGGACGGACGGGACGACCTTGTAGCGAGGTGCGTCCGCGGGTTCTCCGCCGACGTAGATGCCGGCCGGTCGGTGCAGCCAGAGCCAGGAGACGGAACGGCTCACCGGGTCGGCGGGGTCGAATCCCTCGTTGCGGACGAGGATCTCGGTGATGCGGTTCAGCAGGGCCGCCTCGGCGTCCGGCTGGAGCGCGCCGTCGGGAATGTACACGTCGAGCATGGGCATGGTCGATCTCCTTTATGAGTTTAGTTTTTCAACTCAGGCCGGAGTCTACGAGGGCTAAGTGCAGCTTGTAAACTCAGATGGGTACACTCGTCCCATGGAGACGCGGCGAATCGACCCAGTGAACTGCTCGGTGGCGCGCGCCCTCTCGGTGGTGGGGGAGCGCTGGTCGCTGCTGATCGTTCGTGAAGCGCTGGACGGCGCGCGCCGGTTCGGAGAGTTCCACTCCCGCCTCGGGATCGCCAGAAATCTCCTGGCGACTCGGCTCGAGACCTTGGTGACCGCGGGAGTGATGCGCCGCGTGCCCTATCAGGAGCCCGGGGATCGGCAGCGCTTCGCCTACGAGCTCACCGAGCAGGGCCGGGCGTTGCGGCCCACGCTCGTGGCGCTCCTGGAATGGGGCGACACGTACCTCGCCGACCCGCAGGGCCCGTCGGTCATCGTCCGGCACCGGCCCGTCGACGATGCGAGCTCCTGCGACGAGCCGGTCAAGGTCGTCCTCGAGTGCGCTGCGGGGCACAGCCACCTCGCCCCGGAAGACGTCTGCCGCACGCCCGGGCCGGGCGCGCGCTTCGTGGAAAGCTCCTGAGATCCCAGGATCGTACTGAGCGGCTCATATCGCGAGAAGCATGATCCAAGCAGTGGGGCCGACGCCTGGGCCATGGGGCAAACGTTGGATGCTGCGGCACTAGCATGGGCATCGGCTGACGAAAGGACCCCCGCCATATCCGCCCCGCCGCCCCCCGGCCCGGCCGAACCGGCCACCCTGCCCGCGGGTGTGATGCGCGTCCGGGACGGCGCCGACGGCTGGGGCGTCTCCACCATCGTCCGCCACGGCGACTCCCGCGGCCACCCATGCAAGCGCTGCCCCTTCCGCACGGACGCCGTCGGCATCCGGGGGGCGATGCCGGCTCACCACGCAGGCGCTTCAGCCCAGCAGCGTGATCACGCCAGCCAGGAGCATCGCGGTGACGAGCACGGTCACCACGACCAGGGCTGTCGTGCCAAGGCGTCGGCGGACGAATTTCGGGTTGTGGGCCATCGTGATCTCCTTCATGGTCAGGCTCGGCGTCGTATCGCCAAGTAGGTGATTCCGGTCAGGGCAAGAGTTAACGCCAGGTAGACGGCCGTTTCGGTCCACTGCATGGCCCAGAAGGACAGATCGAATCGCCCGCGCAGGGCCCGACCGGCGAGTTGACCGGCACCGACCAGGAGTACCGATAGCGGCATGGCGATTCGGGTGTGCCGGGTCACCGCACCGAGTGCGACGCCGAGGATCAGCGCCCACAGCGCCCTGGCGTACGGAACCAGGCCGTGGCTTTCGTAGTACGGCCAGGCCATCGGGTTACCCTCGGTGCCCGGCAGGGCCCAGGTCAGCACCGCAGCGAGGGCGGCGGTCGCGGTCAGGGCGCCGGCCGCCGCGACGGCGAGGACGGCGGCCAGCCAGCGGCCCCGCGACAGGCTCTGGGTCCAGGCAAGTTTGTGAGTGCCGGCCTCGAACTCCCGGGCGATGAGGGGAGCGCCCCAGATCAGGCAGATTGCGCCAGCCAGGAAGCCGGCCAGTTGGAAGGTGAGTCCGCTCAGGTCCGGCTCCAGCCGCTCGGTCGCGGCGGCGGCACCGTAGAGCAGGAGCAGCGCGGCGATGGCGGCGGCCTGGGCGCGCTGTCCGCGCCAGGCCACCCACAGCGGGCCGCTCATCGAACCGCCTCGGGGTTACGGAGATAGTGCAGTACGAGGTCCTCCAGATCGGTGGCGGAGTGGCTGCTCAGCAGGTCGGCGAAGCTACCGCACAGCCGGACCCTGCCGGTGCCGAGCAGGATCAGGTGATCGCACACCTCGGCCAGGTCGGCCAGGATGTGGGAGGACAGCAGCACGGTGGCCTCCAGCTCGCGTACCACGCTCATCACCTGCAGGCGGGCCAGCGGATCGAGCTCGGCCAGCGGCTCGTCCAGCACCACCAGATCGGCGCGCTTGCCGACGGCAAGCGCGAGCGCGAGGAGCGTGCGCTGGCCGCCGGACAATCGGTCCACCCGCTCGCGCAGGCTGATGTCGTGCCCGGACAGCAGAGACTGCGCAGCCGCGCGATCCCATCGGGGATTGGTCGCGGAGCCGAAGCGCAGCAGGTCGGCGACGCTCCACCGGCGATACAGAGGCTTGTCCTGGGCGACGAACGCGACCGCGGCCGTCTCCAGCGGCCAGCCGAAGATCTCCGCACGCCCCGTGGTGGGCGTCAGCAGGCCCGCCGCCAGGTTCAGCAGCGTGGACTTGCCTGCCCCGTTCGGCCCGACCAACGCGGCCCTGGCCCCGGCGGGTACCGCGATGGTGGCCTCGCGCAGCGCCCACCGCTGCCGGTAACGCTTGCCCAGGCCACTGGTCCGCAGCGCGTTCACCGCTCCTCCCGGCCGGTCAGCTCGTGCATGCGGCGCAGCAGCGCTGCGCGCCGGGCATGGGCGCGCACCGCCAGCGCCAGGGCCACAGCGACGAACACGCCCCCGACCGCCAGGGCAAGCCCCGCCCCGGTGCCGCGCTGCACGGCCACAACGGTCACGACCGCCGTGGTGGCCAGCGAGGCGGCCAGGCCGATCCAGGCGGCGATCACCAGATCGGTGGCGAACAGCGGAACCCGGCGCGTCAGCAGCCACCCGCCGTACGTCGCCCAGGCCAGGCAGAACACGGTGAACAACGCGAACGCCAGATGCGTGCGCCCTGGCAGTGGTCCTGGCTCCGACCACCACAACGTGCCCACGAACACCGTGCCGCCGACGCCGGCCAGCAGTGCCGCCACCGCCCGGATCCGGACCCTGGGCGACAACACAGGCGCCAGTCGATCGATTATGTCCTGCGCCGACAGACGAGGCTCTTCTGTCATGGCCGGTATCCCTTCTCCTTGAGGTGCTCACGCAGCAGACGACGGGCGCGGCTGAGTCGGGACTTGACTGTCCCGGCCGGGGTCCGGCAGATGTACGCGCACTCCTCGACCGACAGGTCCTCCAGGTAGAACAGCACGAGGATCTCCCGTTCCAGCACAGGCAGCTCCGACAGCACGTTCATCAGCGCGGCGCGATCCACCATGGCCTCGACCGGGTCCTCGGTGGCCACGTCGTCGGCCGCGAGCGTCTCCTGCTCGCGGGCGTACTCGCCGCGCAGCCGGTCGGTGACCGATCGCCGGGCGATCGTGAACAGCCACGGCGCGAACCGGCCGGGCTCCCTGAGCCGGGGCAGGCCGCGGACTACGGCCAGCCAAATCTCCTGGGTCACGTCGTCGGCCCGGTCAGCGTCCAGCATGCGGCGCACGTACGTCCACACCGGCACCCGCCACTGAGCCAGCAGCTCGGCCAGCGCCGCGCGCTCGCCCAGCTGAGCGCGCACCACCAGCAGCTCATCGGTCATCTCGCCCTCCCGTCATCTTGCACAGTCGGGCGAGAAGCCAAGAAGGTTCACGATTTCCGGATCACCTTGGGGTGCCGTTAAGAAATATGTCACCAACTGCCAACGGCAACGTTTTCGCAGATCAGAACGGTGTGCCTCCCTAGAGGCATCGAAGACGCCGACCTCGTCTCGGCATCTTTGATGTAAGCCGCTGACCTGCGTCTTCTCTCTCGTCTGCGGTTGGTGACACGGTTCTTAACGGCACCCCTACGATGATCTGATGCGCCAGGCCGACCCGGAGCCCTATTGGAACACCAACGTCGCCCGGCACCCGGGCATCCTCCGCGCCGTCCCTGAGGGATGCGGCGATGCGCTGGACGTCGGCTGCGGGGACGGCCTGCTCGCGCGGAAGCTGACCGAGCGGGCAAAGCGCGTCACCGGCATCGACAACTCTCCCCAGATGATCGCCCGCGCCCGGGAACTCGCCGCCGGCCACCCGGATCTCACCTTCGTCGAGGATGACTTCCTCACCGCCGACCTGCCCACCGCGGGCTACGACTTCATCTGCTCGGTATCTGCGATCCACCACATGGACTTCGAAGCGGCGCTGGCCCGCATGCGCCAGATGCTGCGCCCCGGCGGCACGCTGGTGGTGATCGGCCTGGCCCGCGAGACGACGCCGGCGGAGTGGGCGGTGACGATCGCGGCTGCCCCCGTCGTGCGGATCAACAAGGTACTGCGCCGCGCGCACGGCCCGGAGGGGATGCCGGTCACCGAGCCGCAGATGAGCTACGGACAGGTGCGGGCCGCGGCGCGGCGACTGCTGCCCGGCGTGCGTTATCGCCGGCACGTGCTCCGCCGGTACTCGCTGACGTGGGAAAAATCCGGCCGCTAGTGGTGCTGTTTATACGCCGTCTCATTCGGCCAGTCGGCGGTAGCAAATGAGGGCGGCGGCGAGGGCGACGAAGGACGCGAAGTGGTCGGCCCGGCGCTCGTAACGGCGGTGTAACGACCGGCCGGCCAGGAGACGGTGCGCTCCGCCACCCAGCGGTGGCGTCCCAACCGCTGACCGGACTCGATTCCACGGCGAGCGACGCGGGGGACGATGCCCCGCCCACGTAGAAAGGCCTCAGTCTCTGGCCGGCGGCGGTTCAACCCCCGCAAGTCTGGTAGGGGCGAAGAACTGCCGTTGAAGCTGCTCTACGAGCCGTTTGGCCTGCCGCAGCGTTTCCGTTAGATCGTGTGGATGTTAACGACGCGCGAATCTGAGACCGTCCTAGCCAGGTGGGCGCCCAAGAAATCCTGATCATCCGAATTACTTCGCTGAGATCACCTCAGTAGGTATGGTGACTTCGCGCTCCAGCCGGTCGACGTGGGGCTCTTCGGTTGTGGGAGGTGGCGTGGGGGATCTGCGGGCCGGGGATCCACGGGAGGTCGGGCCGTACCGGTTGCTGAAGCGACTGGGCGGGGGCGGGATGGGGCAGGTGTTCCTGGGCCGTTCCCGTGGTGGCCGGCGGGTCGCCGTGAAGGTGGTGCGGCCGCAGTTTGCCACGGACGCCGACTTCCGGCGGCGGTTCGCCCGTGAGGTAGCGGCCGCACAGCGGGTCGGCGGCTTCTACACCGCGCAGGTGGTGGACGCGGACCCGGAGGCGGACCCGCCGTGGCTGGCCGCCGCCTATATTCCTGGCCCGTCGCCGCAGCAGGCCGTCGGCCAGCACGGTCCGCTGCCGGAACACGCGCTGGGGCTGCTGACCGCCGGGCTCGCGGAAGGGCTGGCGGCCGTACACGACTGCGAGATAGTGCACCGCGATCTGAAGCCCGGAAATGTACTGTTGGCACCGGATGGCCCCCGCCTGATCGATTTCGGCATCGCACGGGCCGCGGAGGACACGCAGCTCACCGGCACCGGAATGGCCATAGGCACGCCCGGTTTCATGGCCCCGGAATACATCATGGGCAAAGAGGCGGAGCCCGCGTCGGACGTGTTCGCGCTCGGCGCTGTGCTCGCTTACGCGGCGACCGGCCGCCTCCCCTTCGGGACGGGCGCCCCGCACGCGGTGAACTACCGGGTGGTCCACGAAGCCCCCGATCTGTCGGGGCTGCCCCCGGCCCTCGCCAAAGGGGATCGGCCAGGGGACGCACGGGCAGCAATCAGCGCAGACCGATCAGGGGCGACAGGCGCTCGGGCGCTCGCGCGGCGGACTGACCACCAAGATCCACCTGGCCGCCGACGGACGCGGCCTGCCCCTGGCATTCGTGCTCACCGGGGGCGACGTCAACGACTGCACCCAGTTCACGGCCGTGATGGAGGCCATCCAGGTTCCCCGTCCCGGCCCCGGCCGGCCGCGCACCCGGCCCGCCCATGTGATCGCCGACAAGGGCTACAGCTCCCGCGCCATCCGCACCTATCTGCGCCGACGCAAGATCGGCGTGACCATTCCCGAACGCGCCGACCAGCCGGCCGGGCGAGCTCGCCGCGGACACCGCCGCCATGCCTTCGACCCGATCCGCTACAAGCGGCACAACGTCGTCGAACGCTGCTTCAACCGGCTCAAGCACTTCAAGGGCATCGCGACCCGCTACGACAAGCTCGCCGCCCACTACCGATCAGCCGTGACCATCGCCTGCCTACTGCTCTGGCTCAGATGATCCACAAAACAGAACCTAGGAAGGGGCTCCGCGCCCGCCGGTGCCCACGCCGGCCGCGAGCTCGGCTTCGGGCCTCGGTGCGGCCGGTGCCGGGCGGCCCAGCAGTCCCCACAGGATGCGCAGCGCGACGGTGGGGGCCAGGAGCCTGGCGGGCGCGTCGATCAGGTTGAGGACGCGCAGGAACGCCGCCCCCACCACGGGGTCGGTGGTCGCGGCGGCGTGCACCCGGTTGACGTAGGCGTTGACGAAGCGGACCGTCGCCGTGCGCCGCCCCTCGACCCCCGGGAACCGCAGGTCGGTCCCCACCGAGATCGACCAGGGGGCGTCGATGATCCTGGCCGCGCCGCGGAAGAACCGCCGCGCCAGGCCGTCGGCCCCGCGGGTGAGCAGGCGGCGCAGCAGCAGCGCCTCAAGCGCGGCGACCGTCATCCCCTGCCCGTAGACGGGGTTGAAGCTGCACAGGGCGTCGGCCATCACGAGGTAGCCGTCGGGGAAGCGCCGCAGCCGCTCGTAGCGCCGCCGCACGCTGGCCGGGTAGCGCATCCGCACCGGCGCGCTCAGCGGCACCGCCGACCGCACGACCTCGGCGATCTGCGGCGCGGTGAGCGTCGCGGCGTACCGCGCCATGCCCTCGTCGTCGGTGGGCGGCTCCTCACCCAGCATGCCGGACAGGACGACGGCGAACGTGCCGTTCTCCTGCGCGGCCACGATCCCCGCGCGCGGCAGCTCCGGGGTGGCGTTGGTGAAGGCGCCCAGCAGACCGCCGAGATGGTGCGGCTCCCGCCGGTAGGTGCGGGTCACATAGGTGATGCCGACGCGCACCTGCTCCTGCGCGGCGGGCGCGTAGCCCAGCTCCTGCAGCCAGACCGGGCTTCGGGAGCCGCGCCCTCCGGCGTCCACGACCAGGTCGGCGTGGATGACCGACTCCGCGGCCGACGCCGTGTCCCCGGCGCGGGGCCGCACTCGCACGCCCGTGACCCGTCCGGAGCCGGGCGCCGCGACGAGGCTGGTCACCTCGCACCCGGCGACCAGGTTCACGCCGGGCAGCGCCGCCACCCGGGCCCGCACCACGTGTTCGAGGAGCGGCCTGCTGATTCCGAACGCCACCAGGGGGGAGGGCACCCGGCGCATCCGGTAGCCGTCGTTGTACCAGTGGACCTGCTCCTGAAGGTCGATCAGGGGCGCGCCCATGGCGGCCAGCTCCTCCGTCAGGCCGGGGAACAGCTCGTCGAACGCCTCCCTGCCGCGGGCCAGCAGGACGTGGAGCTGCCGGCCCTGCGGCACGCCGCGACGGCTCGCCGCCTCCTCGGGCAGCAGGTCACGGTCCACCACGGTGACCTCGGCATGGGTTTCGCTGAGCGCGCGGGCGGCCAGCAGCCCGCCGATGCTCGCGCCGATCACAACCGCACTGTCGGTCCGCTCCATGCTCAGCACGGTAGGCCGCCGGTCGCCGGCCCGTGTATCGCCCGTTGCTCGGTTGGCGAGCCGTCTTCGCGCCGCACCGTGAGGTCACCGGCGCGGGCTTGCCCAGAGGCAGCGACAGCGGCCCGGTCTGCCAGCGGACCGGACCGCACGCGGGTACGAGGATCGTCCCCCGGCCGTGGTCGCGGCCAGGCGTGCCCGTCAGCTCCCAGCCGAGGCGGCCGACTACACGCTGACCGCGTCCGCCCAGCGGCAGGGCGCACTGTCCACGGGCATCGAGCCGGTGTGGACGTTCCGCTCGGAGCGGACCGCCGAGGCGCGAGCGCTGCCCCTGATGGCGGTCCGCTACGTCCCCGCCGGGCTGGACGACCACAATCGCGCCAAGCCCCGGTCGCTGACCCGAATTCCCATCCGTGTCGAGCGCAACCCCGGCGCGGAAGAGGCGCGGGTCAAGACGATCAGGCTGGAGGCGTCGTTCGACGACGGCGGAAGCTGGCGTCCGGTGCCGGTGGTCCCGTCCGGCTCCGGCTGGGCCGCACTGCTGGCCAACCCCGCTACCAGCGGGTACGTATCCCTGCGCGTCACTGTCGCCGACACCCGGGGCGATCGTGTGACACAAACCGTGACGCGCGCGTACGCGGTGGGCTGACGCCAGGATCCCTGCCCGGCACCCGTTCGGGCAGGGACACCTGCCAGTCACTTGATCTTCTTCCAGCCCGTGCTGTGCTGCCTGGAGCCGTTGTTGAGCGCGTTCTCGGACCAGTAGACGAGCCGCGCCTCGCCGGTCCTGTTGCCGTTGTTCCAGCACCTGCCCCACACGGTGGTGTTGCCGGTGCCGGGGGCAATAGACGACACGAACTCGCTGCGCACCTGGTTCCCGGAGATCGTCGACGAACTCGATGATCCAGACATTGACCCGGGCCGGCTGCCCAGCAGTCGGCACAACGCCTCGAGGAAACGACTCCCCGAGGACGAATCCGGCGGTGTGTACGCCACGGTTCTCTGGCCGTGCCGCCACGGGCACCAATGGAAGGCAAGCATCCTCAATCGTGTCCAGGGTGCGGGCTGCCCCCATTGCTCGAGAGCCGGAATCTCGAAGGAGCAGGTCCGGCTCGACGCGGAACCCTCGGGACTCATGAAACTCATTCAGCCCGAGCCACCGGACCCCCGGCTGCCTGACGGTCTGCCTAACGTCGCGTCACACCAGATCATGGCTCCACCGCAGTACAAACCGGAGCACTGGCGTTACAAAGCAGTAGAAGTCGATGCGGTCTTCCAGATAGAGGGCGGGATCCGCATCGGCGTCGAATACGACGGCTCGTACCACCACTCCACCAAACGGAGGGACCGACAGCAGTACGAGAATGAGAAAAGCCAGGTCCTGGTCACCGCCGGTCTGCTGGATCTGCTCATTCATGTGCGACTGGGCGATCTCCCCGCACTGAAGGTCCCAGAGGGGCTGACCATGCCCGCGCCAGAGCGGTCAACCCCCTACCAGCAGGCCCGCGCTGTAGCAGCCGCTGTCGAGCGCATCCTGTCCGCGCACCGCAAGCAACCGCCCCGCGTGGTCATCCTGACCACCTTCGACCTCGACGAATACGTCTACAACGCGCTACGCGCCGGCGCCTCGGGATTCCTGTTGAAGGACACCCCGCCCGAACGGCTCATCGCCGCCATCCACACCGTCGCCTCCGGCGACATGCTCTTCGCGCCCACCGTCACCCAGCGCCTCGTCAAGGCGTACACCCACCGGCCGGACCCCGCCGTCACCCGGCTCGCGCCCCAACTCGACGTCCTGACCGCCCGCGAAGCCGAGGTCCTCAAGCTCGTGGGTCACGCCCTGCCGAACGCCGAGATCGCGGCGCGTCTGAACGTCAGCGAGGCCACCGTCAAGATCCACCTCAACCGCGCCATGACCAAACTCAACCTCGGCAGCCGGGCGCAGGCGGTGGCGCCGGCGTGCGAGTCCGGGCTCGTCACTCCTGGCACGGAAACCACCGCCGACGGTCTCGTGCGCGGTTAGCCGCTCCACAGCGGCGAACAACCGGCGTGTCCGCCGCGGATGCGCGTACTGCCCGGGTCGCAGCGGAATCGGCTGCGCGGATGATGACGACCGGCGTCCCGGAAAATCCTGCAAAGAAATCCGGGAGGCGGTGTCGGATCGGGGCGGTGGTGTTCGTAGCAGGGGTGAGGCCGCCCGCAAGGGGGCGGCGCCAAGGCGAAGGAACCGCGATCATGAAGCTGACGACCATGACCCAGGTCACCATCGATGGAGTGATGCAGGGAAACGGCGCCGCGTCGGATGACCGCAGGAACGGATTCGAGCGCGGCGGATGGGCCCGGGGGAAGGGCGACGACGAGACCAGGACGTTCATCACGCAGACCTACCAGCGCGCCGAGGCGTTCCTGTTCGGCCGGCGCACTTACGAGCTGTTCGCCGGCTCCTGGGGATCGATCGACCAGATGCGCGCACATCCCATCGGCGTGGCCTTGAACGAGGCCCCCAAGTACGTCGCCTCGACCACGCTCACCGCGCCGCGTTGGGAGGACACGACCGTTCTCCGCGGTGACCTCGCAGCGGCCATCAGTGAGCTGAAGGCCAAGCCCGGGGGTGAGCTGCAGGTGCACGGCAGTGGCGCCCTGACCCGGTGGCTGCTGGAGAACGATCTGGTCGACGAGATGACTCTGATCGTGGTCCCGGTGATCCTCGGCCAGGGCGCGAGACTGTTCCCGGGGACCGGTCCGGATCTTGCGCTCGACCTGGTCGAGTCGCGGGTCGACTCGAAGGGCGTGACGATCCAGGTCTACCGGCCGGCCGGGCGCCCTCAGTATGCGCCAACGGTTTGAAGTCCCTGACCACCGAACCACGCTGTCTTGACACCACAGGAGATGATTTTCAGATGCAGTACCTGGTTTCCGTGATCGATGACAAGAGCAATCCCGGCAGCACGGACAGGCGGCCTGCCATCAGCGCGTTCAACGAACGACTGATCGCCGAGGGCTACTGGGTCTTCTCGGGCGGACTCGCGGACACCGACGCGGCCACGGTCATCGACAACCGGGGCGAGCAGGCGGTGTTCAGCGACGGGCCTTTCGTGGAGTCGAAGGAGTACCTCGCCGGCGTCTGGGTGTGGGAGGCCCCCGATCTGGACGTGGCGCTCAAGCTCGCCGCCGAGGCGTCGAAGGTCTGCGATCGGAAGATCGAGGTGCGGCCGTTCCTGTGAGCGACGCCGAGGAGGCGATCACCCGGGCCCACCACGACGAGTGGGCGCGGGTGGTGGCCGCCCTGACCAGGCGTTTCGGTGACCTCGACATCGCCGAGGAGGCGGCTGCCGAGGCGTTCGCGACCGCCGTGGAGCGGTGGCCGGCCGACGGCGCGCCGCCCAATCCCGGCGCCTGGCTGACCACGACCGCCAACCGCAAGGCCATCGACCGGATCCGGCGTGAGAACAAGCGCGACGGCAAGCACAGGGAGGCTCAGATGACGTACGACGACCCGCCCGAGCCTGTTGGCGCCATCGATGACGACCGGCTCCGGCTGATCTTCACCTGCTGTCACCCGGCGCTGGCGATGGAAGCGCGCGTGGCGTTGACCCTGCGCATGGTCGGCGGTCTGACCGTGCCCGAGATCGCCCGTGCCTTCCTGGTGCAGGGGACCACCATGGAGCGGCGCATCACCCGCGCGAAGGCCAAGATCAAGGCGGCTCGCATCCCCTATCGGATGCCGTCCGCCGACGATCTGCCGGCTCGTGTCTCCGGCGTCCTGGCCGTCCTGTTCCTCGTCTTCAACGAGGGCTACCTGGCCAGCGGCCCCGGCACCGATCCCGTACGACACGACCTGACCACCGAGGCGATCCGGCTCACCCGCCTGATCCGCGCGCTCCTGCCGCAGGACGGAGAAGTGGCCGGGCTGCTGGCGCTGATGCTGCTCATCGAGGCCCGCCGCCCCGCCCGGGTCTCGGCCGGCGGCGAACTGGTCCCCCTGGCCGAGCAGGGCCGCGGCGCCTGGGACGGGGAACTGATCGCCGAAGGTCATCGGCTGGTGCGCGAGCGCCTGGCCGCCGCCGCTGCCGGGGTGGCTCCGGGCCGCTACCAGATTCTCGCGGCGATCAACGCGGTGCACACCTCCGCCCGCGACATCCGCGACACCGACTGGTCGCAGGTCCTCGCCCTCTACGACCAGCTCGTCCGCCTCGACCCCTCGCCGATCATCGCCCTCAACCGGGCCGTCGCCGTGGCCGAACTCGACGGGCCGCAGGTGGCACTGGCCATCGTTGACCGCCTCGCCGAGGCGTTGGCCGGCTATCACGCCTACCATGCCACCCGCGCCGACCTGCTGCGCCGGCTGGGCCGAAGTCAGCAGTCACGCGCGGCCTACGACCGGGCCATCGAGCTGGCCGGCAACACCGGCGAGACCGCCTACCTCACCCGCCGCCGCGACCAACTGCAGTAGCGCCCGCACCTGAAGAGCGCGCTCGATACAGCGATGAAAGGCGGCGCGGAACGCCGCACTACTGACATGTTCAGACGCCGACCCTTCTCGCCGAGCAACGCGACCCCGGGCTGAGATGTCCGGGGTGACCCGACTGATCGGCCCACCGGCGAGCTTCAAGGGCTCAGCCGCGGGCCAGAGCCATGAGAAATCGGGTCTGTGCGTCATCCCGCCCCGCGCACATTCGGGGGACTGCGATGAGGGCGGCCAGGGCCCGGCACCAACCCAGCACACGATGAGGACACTGGCCGGGGACCAGCGCCGCCAGCTCCTCGATCCTTCGCTCCAGCACGGCGAGATCCGCGGCTCCCTCAAGCACCCAGTCCACGGCATCGAAGTCCGGGTCGCCCCAGGCGGGCCGCGGATCGATCGCCACCATGCGGGCGTCCGGGCCGGACAGCACGTTGGCCGGATGAAGGTCACCATGCACGAGTCCCACCGGCCCATCGGCTGCCAGTTCCAGGGCCGCCGCTCGCGCCTGCCAGAGCACCGCCGAAGCGGCCGGGTCGTTCACGCCGGCCGCCGCGAGCCTGCGGTCGGCCAGGTCGAACACGAAGCCGACGCGGTGGGACAGAGGCCGCAGTACCGAGTGCTCACCCGGCGCGGGAGCAAAGACCCGCAGGTCCCGTAGCAGCGCCGCGACCTCGGCCATATTCCAGGCACGCTGCCTGACCGGCACTCCCGGCTCCACGTCCTCCAGCAGCAGGGCCCCGGCCGCCGGATCGTGCGCCAGCAGCGTGACGACCGACGGCGTCGTGTCCCAGGCACGCAGCGCTTCGGCTTCCTGCCGGGCGATCTCGGGCTCCGGCGTGAGTTTCAGCCACGCCCAGGTGCCGGTGTCGCGCTTGAGGCAGCGGAACACCCGCGAGGTGCCTCCTCCACCCGCCGCGGCAACAGCCAGACCCCAGCGGGCAGCGAATTCGTTCACCAGAGCCGGCAACGCATCACACCAGGCGAGCACGTCGGCTCCGAAACGGACGACGAGCCGGTCCCGGACCTCTGGCGCGACGCGGGCCAACTCTTTCAACTGTTGTGGCCGCGCCGGCTCACCAGGCCGCATCACCGCTGCCGGCCCCCGGCAGAGCACCGGATGGCAGTCGGCTGCGACCATCTCGGTCGCGCGGAGTGCGCTAGCCGTATCACAGTGGCTGCTCCGGCCAATGCCGCATCGGAACAAATCCCGCTTTCTCATAGAAGGCCATCGCATCGGTGTTGAAGTCCCACACCTCCGCGGGTGGTCCGTGCGCTTCGATGGCCAGGGCGCACTGGATCGCGAGGCTCAGATCAGCGCCGCGACGGCGGTGTCCACGTCGGCTTCCGTCGTGTAGAGGTGGAAGGCGAGACGTGCCGCGCCGTTGCGGACGGATGCGCGGATGCCGGCCGCCGCGAGTCGCTCGGCCGCGCCCGGACGCGTGACACTGACGATCGCGCTGTCGCCGGGCGGCATGCCGAGGCCGGCCCGAAACCGGTTGGCCAGCCGTAGGTCATGGTCGTGGATCGGACCGATGCCGATCTCCAGGAGCAGCTCCAGCGTGGGGGCGGCTGCGACGTAGGAGAACCAGGGGGCGGCGATGTCGAACCGCCGGGCGTCCTTCGCCAGCCGCAGCGGCGGGCCGTACGAGGCGTCGCCGTCACCGGCGTACCAGTTGGCGGCGATCGGCCGGATGCGGTCGCGCACGGCCGGGCTCACGTAGCAGAAGGCGGTGCCGCGCGGGCACATCAGCCACTTGTACGCCGAGACGGCGAGGACGTCGAAGGGCGTCGCGTCGACCGGTACCCAGCCGACCGCCTGGGTGGCGTCGGCGATGACGAGCGCGCCGTGCGCCCGCGCCGCCGTGACGACCTCGTCCGTGGCGGCGACCTCACCCGTCGCGGACTGGACCAGGCTGAAGGCGACCGCGTCGGTGCGCCCGTCGATCGCGCCGGGCAGGTCTGCGGGCGGCACCGTGCGCACGTCGAGATCGTGCACGAGCCAGGGGAACAGGTTCGACGTCTGCTCGATGTCGGGGACGACGACACGCGAGCCGGGCGGCAGCGAAGCCGCGACCGGGGCCAGCACCTGCGAGGCGGAGGCGCCCACAGCCACGTCGTCGGCCGCGACGCCGACCAGACGTGCGAACGCGCCGCGCGCGCGATCGGTGGACCGGTCCCACTTGTCCCAGCCGTTTGCTCCCCGACGCCACTCGGCCAGCGCGCCCTGCAGCGCCTCGAACGCCGGCTCCGGAGGTATGCCGTAGCTCGCGGTGTTCAGCCATCCCGGCTCCGGGTGCCATAGGCGTACCGCCTCGTCAAGATTCATTCTGGTGAGCCTAGGGCTCGGACGGCATCCGGAGAACACCGGCCAGGTCGTGGCGTCGCGGTGTACGGGGCGATGACGGGAACTCGTTCACCTCGACGGTGACACCGGACCCGCGTCGTAGGCGGGGATGGCGAGTCGGACCCGGTCACGCGCGTCGACCTTGGTCAGCAGTCGGCCCACGTGCACCTTGACGGTGGCGACGCTGATGACCGTTTCGGAAGCCGTTTCCGTATTGGTCGAGCCTCACCCGACCAGGGTCAGGGCCTCGCGTTCGCGCTCCGTGATGCTCCCAGTTCCCGCAGCTGATCGACCAGCGGCGCCGGCGAGTCCGGCGGCGGCTCCCGAGGTGTCCACGCCCGCCTCTTCCGCCGGTGGCAGTCGCGCCGCTGGTGGCGGTCCCTGTCGCCTGCTCCGATGACGAATCTCCCCAGCGGACCGTCCCGCCGCGCTCCCAACAGCGATCGTTGGCTCCTGCATCCCTGGTGAGTAATTTTGTCAGGACGTATATTTGTCCTGACAAACTCTTCCTGCGGAGGATGCCATGGCTGCCAGGGTGGCCGAGATCGTGCGCACGCGGGTCCACAATCCCGAGGCGATCGCCGAGGCGGCG
>NZ_BMQJ01000040.1 GCF_014648055.1 Streptosporangium pseudovulgare | reverse complement strand
CGACCAGGAGCAACAGGTGGTCATCTTCACCGCCGACCCCGAATCCCCCGCCTACCGGTCCCTGCAGTCGCCGAGGGTCATCGGCACCCAGCGCATGACCGTCGAGAGCTGACCGCCCGCTCTGACGTGTCTCCGGGCATGGGCGGTGGTCGATCAGTCCCTGCTCGATCTTCCAGACCGGCGACGAGACACCGGACTCCCACTGCTTTCGCGGCCTGGTTCGTGAAACTCCGGACTTCCCATGCGCATCGGGGTAGAAAGGCGATCGTGGAAGGCTCACTACGGTCCAGGACCGGTCTGGCATGGCGTCACCGGCTGATGGCCGTCTTGGGCATCACTTTGGTTCTCGTGGTCGGAGTCCGTCTGGCACCCCGCGATGCCCCGGAGAAGACGAGTCGATCGGTCCCCACGCCGATCGAGGAGGACGGCGCGTCCAATGCGAGGATCATCGACAAAGACCAGCGAGTCGATGTCGACACCTTCGGCCGGCAGGACAGCCCGCTGTGGCCGCTAGTCGAAGAGCTCCGCAGCGCCGCCCCTCAGGACGACTCCACGCCTACCGGCTCCGGGCGAGAGGAGTGACCGGCCTGCCGAGCAGACGCGTCTCCCGTCAGCCGGGAGGCCGGCCCCCGTGCTCTCCGTGGTCAGGACAGGCTGATCGAGCGGGCGATCGTGGATCTCCGCGCCGGCGGCGAACGGAGCCACGCGGTCCGGTACGGCCGCTCACCCCGTCGACCGGCGTTCGATCAGCTCGGCGGGGAGCCGGGTGCTGGTCCGGGGGCGGTCCGGCTCGGCGATCCGGCGCAGCAGCAGGTCCACCGCGGCCGTGCCCGCCTCGTCGGCCGGCAGCCGGATCGTGGTCAGGGCCGGCTGGAGGTACGCGGCGAACGGGTGGTCACCGTACCCGAGCACGCGCACGTCATCGGGTACGGCCAGGCCGCACTCCCGGACGGCCCGGTAGACGCCCAGCGCGAAGTAGTCGTTCGCGGTGATCATCAGGTCCGGGTGGTTGTCCGGGGTGATCAGGTTGGCGGCCAGGGCGTACGCGTCGTCGGGGCGCCAGGGCAGGCTGGCGCCGCTCGTACGGCGGGTGGGCACCTTCAGCACGAGTGAGTGCTCGTGGGCGATGCCCAGCTCGTCGAGCGCGCGCCGGAAACCCGCGATCCTGGCGGCGACCGTGCTGACGCGGAGGTCCTCCTCCAGCAGCCAGATCCGCCGGACGCCGGGACGGGCCACCCGGACCACCGCGTCGGCGATGGCCGACTCCACGTCGATGCCGACGAAGTCCAGCCCGCGGCCGGGGATGTCGCGGCTGATCTGCACCACCGGGATGTTCGCCTCGATCAGCCCGTCCCACACGTCGCTCCTGGACTGGGTGGCGACGCCCAGCACGCCGTCCACACCGAACCGCAGGAGCTGCTGGACCGCGCGCTCCTCGTTCTCGTCGGAGTCCTCGGTCACGAGGAGCAGCACGGAGTAGCCGGCCGCGCGGCACTGCCGTTCGACCGCGGAGATCAGCGCGGCGTAGAACGTGTTCGACGGGTTGGTGATGACCAGGCCGATGACCATGGTCCGGCCGGACACCAGCGAACGGGCGTGGCTGTTCGGGACGTACCCGAGCCGCTTGGCCTCGGCGACGATCAGGGCCCTGGTGCTCTCGCTGACCTGGTCCTTGCCGGTCAGCGCCCGGGACACGGTGTTCGCCGACAGGCCCAGCCGGTCGGCCACATCGCGTAGCGTCACCCGTTGCGAACGTGCCATCCCGTCATCCTCCGGCTCAGCTCTTGCCGACCAAGTAGATTCGAAGTCTGGCAGCCGGAGCCTCGTCGCCGGAAACCCGGCAGCGTACCCTCAGCCACTGACCGAAGCCGGTGACCAGCCAGCTCGTCATCCCGGGCGTCTCGACGCGGACCTGCGGCACGTCGGCCGGGCACCAGGTCAGGCCGTCCGGCGAGATCTCCGTGGTCAGCTCCAGCGTCCCGGCCAGCTCGTGCGCCTGGACGAAGAAGCGCGCCTCCTGGGCCCACGGGAGCTCGTACGGCTCGGTGGCGAGTTCGTCGTTCACCAGCGCGGCGCGCTCCAGCACCGCGGTCATGGTCGATCGCATCGTCATCACCAATCCACCGAGATGAGCACGGAGTCGAGGAAGAGGAAGTTGCGGATGTCGGCGTGAGTGCGGACGGAGAAGTAGAAGTTGAGCAGGTTGTCCAGGGTGCTGTAGCGGTCAGGGTAGACCGGCACCGGGACGTCCCTCATGTCCATGACCCGGTCGTTGAGCCGGAGCTCCACGTTCGACCGCGTGCGGGTGTCGATGTCCCAGCGCAGGTAGTGCCAGTTGATCTTGGTGGGCACCTCGTTGACGCACAGTTCCAGCGGCTCGTCGAAGTACCGCCAGTCGTCCGGGTCGGGCGCGGTGAAGTCGGCCGCGTACGGCAGGGCGAACTTGCCCTCCTGGTGGTCGCGCGGCGTCGGCTCGGGCACCACCGGGTACATCCACTGCTGGGTCATCTCGCCGGCGAGGTTCGTGTTCTGGTAGCGGATCACGTTGTGGTAGCGCACGCCGTTGTCCGCGCAGATGTCGGTGGCCACGGTGAACGCGCCGAACTGCGCCTCCGACGGGTGCCGGTTGCCGTCCCAGGCGACGCTGGCGGGCAGTTCGCGGCCGACGGTCGCCTCGGCCTTGAACGCGAAGTACGCCTCGATGCGCACCAGGCCCCGGCCGGCCATGGTGAGCCGGCGGATGCCGGTGGCCGTGTGCCCCCGGTGGGCGCGGGTGGCGAGCTTCAGCGCGTAGTTCCCGCTGAGCGTGCCGTGCGTGCCGACGTCGAAGAAGGAGCAGGAGGAGAGCTGCGGCGGCCGGAAGTCGCGCATGTGCTCGTCGACCGTGCCGAGGTCACCCCGGCCGTTGTAGTTGCCGATCAGCTCGGTCCAGCCGTGGGTGGTGGAGTCGAACCGGTCGAAGCACAGGATCCGGCCGAGCGGATCGTACTTCGACAGGCCGGCGTCGATGACCGGCGCTGTGGGTCCCATGTGCGGTCCTCTCTCATTAACGTTCATGTGAACAGCTCAATGGCCGAAACTCTTGACCTGCGAAGCAGGCCACTCGTAATGTTGCGGCCACATTAACGTTAATGGTTCGAATGCAGAGGCGCAATCGACAAGCTGTGATGAGGGAGTCAACGATGACACTGCGGCTCAGCCGGGCCACGATCGCTTCCACCGTCGGCACCGCGCTCGAGTGGTACGACTTCTCGCTGTACGGCACCGCCGCCGCGCTGGTGCTGCCACTCGTGTTCTTCCCCGCCGGCGACCCGGTGGCGGCGACCCTGTCATCGCTCGGCACCTTCGCCGTCGGGTTCTTCGCCCGGCCCGTCGGCGGTGTCATCATCGGCATCCTCGGCGACCGCGTCGGCCGCCGCACGATGCTGTTCGTCACCCTGCTCCTGATGGCGGCGGCCTCCACGCTGATCGGCCTGCTGCCCTCCTACGCCGCCGTCGGCCCGGCCGCGCCGATCATGCTCGTGGCGCTGCGCGTGGTGCAGGGACTCGGCGCGGGCGGCGAGTACGCGGGGGCCATGCTGATGTCCGCCGAGCACGCCGAGACCCGGGCGCGCGGGCTGAACGCCAGTGTGCCGACCCTCGGCAACGCGATCGGCTCGCTGGTCGCGACGGGCGTCTTCTTCCTCGTCTCCTCGGTCATGCCGCACGAGGCGTTCATCGACTACGGCTGGCGCATCCCGTTCCTGCTCAGCATCCTGGTCGGCGTGGGCGGCGTGATCGTGCGGCTGAAGGTCTCCGACACCCCCGAGTTCCGCGAGGCGCGGGACAGCGGCGACAGCGTGCGGGCACCGCTGCGGGCGCTGTTCGCCTCCTCCCGCCACAAGATCATTCCTGGCATGCTCATCAGCGTCGCGCCGAACGTGATCAGCTACCTGCCGTCCGTCTACGCCCTGACCTACCTGACCACGCACGTGCACGCCGAGGCGTGGATCGGCCTGACCGGTGTGGTGATCGCCAACCTCGTCAAGATCGTCACCGTGCCGACCGCGGGCTGGCTGTGCGACCGGTTCGGGCGGCGCCCGGTGATGGTCGCCGGATCGGTCGCGGCGGCGGTGCTGTTCTACCCCTTCTTCTTCATGCTCGACACCGGCACGCCCGTCGTGATCTGGGCCGCCTTCGTGATGATCTTCACGCTCTGCAACGACCTGACGCTCGCCTCGCAGGCCACGATGATGTCGGAGCTGTTCGACGTCCGGTACCGCTACACCGGCGTCACCTTCACCCGGGAGATCGCCGGCGCCGTCGTCGGCGGCTGCATCCCCTTCGTGGCCGCCTGGCTCGACGGCTGGTCCGGTGGACAGATCTGGCCCATCGTGGCGGTGTCCGCCCTGCTGTGCCTGCTCTCGGCGGTCGGCACCCGGTTCATCAGCGAACCCGCCCACCTGCGGGAGCCCTCACCGGCGACGGCGCGCAGCGGCGGCGCGGCCGTATAGCCCGCTCACCGGCCCGGAGGCGCGGGCGTGCCGTACCGGCGAGGCTCCTCGCGGATCGTGTTCCGCCCGCCGGGTGATCGTCACCCTGCCGTGTGCGCGAGGATGGCGGCGGCCAGCTCCTCGTGCGCCTCCGGCGGCAGCGTGTGCCCCATGCCCTCCACGATCATGAGCCGCGCCCCCGGGATCCGCTCGGCGATGACCGCGCCGTGACCCGGCTTGACCGGCTCGTGGCTGCCCTCGATGACCAGGGTGGGCGCCTTCACCTGGTGCAGCACGCCCACCGGCTCGAAGTCGGGCTTGGCCATGGCGGCCAGCCGGTGGTTGGCCGTCGCCGACAGGTCGCGGGCCCGCTCGTGGATCCGCTCCTGCAGCCGGCGGGCCGCGTCCTCGTCGAACGGCAGGCCGGTGCCGTGCAGCACGCGCTGCTCGGCGATCATTCCGTCGATCACCGCGCGCCGGTCCTGCGGCGGCGGGGCGGTCATCAGCGCGCGGTAGAAGGCCACGAACTCCGGCGTGGGCTCCGGCAGGGCGTCCTCGGACTGCGGCTGCCCCGTCAGGGCCCGCACGAGCACCTCACCCTCGCCGCCGCCGAGCGGCGAGGAGGCGATGACGGTCAGCGAGCGCACCCGCTCCGGCCGATCCACGGCGACGAGCTGGCCGAGCAGCCCGCCCGCCGAGTGGCCGACCAGGTGCGCGCTCTCCAGGCCGTGGGCGTCCATCACACGGTAGATGTCGTCCTTGATGTCGTCCCACGTGTACGGCTCCGCCTCGAAGTCGACGGTTCCGGACATGCCGGTGTCGCGGTGGTCGTACCGGATCACCCGGCGGCCTCCGGCGGTCAGGCGGCCGACGAACTCGTCCGGCCACAGGACGCCCTGCGACATCGAACCCATGATCAGCAGGATCGGCTCGTCGTTCTCGGCGCCGAACTCTTCACTCCAGATGGTCACGTTTTGCATGTCTCACAGCATGCCGTCCCCGGCTACGGGCGCCATCTGTAGAACTACCAGTCGCGCCAGGTCCGTACGTGAGCCGATGCCCAGCTTCGGATAGATCTTGTACAGGTGGTACTCGACCGTGCGCGGGCTCAGGAAGAGCTTGGCGGCGATCTGCTTGCTCGACAACCCGTCGGCGACCAGGCCCGCGATGCGCAGCTCCTGCGGGGTCAGCGCGTCGAGCGCGGTCGCGGGCGGAGCCTGCCCGCTCTCACCCGCCGCCCGCAGCTCGTCCTGCGCGCGCCGCGCCCACGGCCGGGCGCCCGCCCGCTCGAACGTCTCCCACGCCGCCCGCAGATGCGCCCGCGCCTCGCCCGGCCGCTGCGCGCGGCGCAGGCGCTCACCCAGCAGCAGGGCCGTCCTGGCCGCCTCGAACGGGTTGGTGTGCAGCCGCAGCGCCTCGCCGAAGGCGTCCTCGGAGGCGTCGACCAGGCCCCGGCAGCGGGCCAGCAGAGCGCGGGACTCGGGCGTCGCGGCGTGCGCCGACCACCGCTCGTACGCGGCCAGCGCCGCCCTCGCGCCCGCCTCGTCACCCGCGCCCAGAGCGGCCTCGACGTGGTCCGGCGCGGAC
The DNA here is from genome assembly GCF_014648055.1 of Streptosporangium pseudovulgare. GTDB lineage: Bacteria > Actinomycetota > Actinomycetes > Streptosporangiales > Streptosporangiaceae > Streptosporangium > Streptosporangium pseudovulgare. The sequence goes on along the minus strand of NZ_BMQJ01000040.1, from coordinate 12,962 downwards.
CGCCACACCACGGTCGGATGCCCGGCGCCCGGCCCCGCCGCGGCGATGGCCGTGAAACGGTCGCGCGCCGCCGCGTGGCGGCCCAGGCACAGGTCGAGCATCGCCAGCGCGTACGCGGCCACTCCCGCGCGCAGTCCCACCCGGTGCGGGATCGCGATGGCCAGCGCCTCGCGGGCCTGCCGCTCGCACGGCTCCTCCTCGCCGCGCAGCGCCGCCAGCACCGCCAGGTTGGCCAGGTGCGCGGCCACCGTGTTCTCGTACCCGGCCTCCCGGGCCAGCGCCAGGCCCTCCTCGGAGACGGCCTGGCTGCGTGCCAGCCGCCCGGCGATGCGCTCGGCGGTCGCCACGAACTCCAGCACCACGGGGAGCTGCCCGGCCATCCCCGACACCCTGGCCACCCTCCCGGCCCGCCCGGCCATCTCGGCGGCCAGGTCCGGCTCGCCCAGAGCGCTGGCCGCGGCCGTCGCCCACAGGCATCCCGTCGCGTCCTCCAGCTCGTCGGCCCGCGCCAGCGCCCGGCGCAGCAGGCCCGGCCCCGCGGCGTCGCCGTCCATCGTCAGGCCGATCCCGGCCACCGTGTCCCGCAGGAACCCCTCGGGGTACGCCGCCGCCCGCCGGCCGAGCTCGACGATGGCCGCCGTGTCGCCGACGTACGAGGCCGCCTCCACGGCATCGGCCAGCATGTCCAGGCCGTCGCCCGCCGCCAGGATCCGTACGGCCTCGGCGGCGTCGCCCGAGTTCAACTCGAACCGGCCCCGGAGCTGGGCGATCTCCATGGCGAGGGCGGCGTCCTCACCGGCCCGTTCGCGCGCCTCGGCCAGCAGCGACTGCGCCTGCCCCGGACGGCCGCCGAGCCAGGCCGCGCCGGCGGCGTCCTTCAGGCGGACGGCGCGGGCGCGCGGCTCGGGAGTCAGCTCGGCGGCCCTGGCCAGGGCGGTGGCGGCGGCGCCGTACCCGCCGCGGTCGCGTGCCCGCTCCGCGGTGGCGACCAGCGCGGCGGCGACCTGCTCGTCCTGGCCCAGGACGGCTCCGGCCAGGTGCCAGGCGCGGCGGTCGCCCTCGGTCAGCTCCGCCAGGACGGCGCGCACGCGGCGGACGTCGGCGGGGGCGGCCGCCTCGTGGAGCGCGGATCGGATGAGCGGATGGCGGAAACGCACACTCGTGCCCGACACCTCCGCCAGTCCGCTCTCCTCCAGCTCGGCCAGCGCCGCCCGCCCGGTTCCCGTATCCGTGCCGGGCGGCGCCGGCCGCCCGGCGGACAGCCGTCCGGTGGCGCGCAGGACCAGGGAAAGGTCGGACTCGACCGCGGCGACCAGGGCGGCCAGCCGGGCGGGATCGGACAACCCGGCCACCCGCTCGCCGAAGAGCCGGGCGCCACCGGGCAGCGGATCGGGCAGTGGTTCGCGCCCGGCGAGCTGCGCGGGCGTCAGGCGGGCGGCGATCTCGCCCAGGGCGAGTGGATTCGCGCCGGTCAGCGCGACGAGCTCCCGTTTCACCTGGGCGGGCAGCGTACCGTGGCGGGACTCCAGCAGCTCGGCCGCGGCGGACTCGGCCAGGCCGCGCACGTCCACCGTCAGCGGCACGCCCTTGACCGGGGCCTCCCCGCGGACGGCGAACAACATCGCGATCCGTTCCGTCCCCAGCCGCCTGGCGGCGAACAGCAGCGCGTCGGCCGAGGCCCGGTCGACCCACTGGAAGTCGTCGACCACGCAGACCAGCCCGTCCGGCACGGCCGCCTCGGCCAGCAGCGAGAGCACACCGGCCCCCACCAGGAACCGGTCGCCGGCACCGCCCGCGGCGAGCCCCAGGGCCGCGCGCACGGCATCGCGCTGCGGCTCGGGCAGCGCGTCGAGTGAGCCGGCCACCGGCCACAGCAGCTGGTGCAGCGCCGCGAACGCGAGGTCGGACTCGGACTCGACACCGGTGGTCCGCAGCACCCGCATCGCGCCGCCGCGCGTGGCCGCCGCGTCGAGCAGGGCGGTCTTGCCCGCACCCGCCTCACCCCGCAGCACCACCGCGCCGCCGGAACCGTCGCGGGCCCGCGCGATCACCTCGTCGAGTGCGCTGATTTCCGCAGATCTGCCGTAAAGCACGAAAACCCACTGTAGAAGGCCCCGCACCGCCCCGTTCCCGCGGAGCCTCTTCTCACAACCGTCGCCGCGGCCGCCCGGTGACGGGTCCGCCCCGCCCGAGACCGTGCGGCGGGCCCGCGAGGTGCGCCGCGGCCCGCGTGGATGAGTTCTCGCCTCTACCGCGGGTCGGGCAGGGCGAGGCAGAGGGCGTCCAGCGCGGCCGTGAACGCGTGCTCGGGCGGTGTGCCGTATCCGATGACCAGGCCGTCGCGCGGCGGCATCGTGCTGTCGGGGTGCAGATAGGGGCTCAGGCCGTCCAGGGCGAGACCGAGGCGGCGTGCGGCGCGGAGGGCGGCCTGCTCGGTGCCCGGGGGAAGCTCGAGAACGGCGTGCAGGCCAGCGGCGATACCGCTGATCGTGATGTGCGGGGCGCGTTCGGCGAGCACGGTCGTGAGCAGGTCGCGGCGGCGCCGGTAGATCCCGCGCATCCGGCGCAGCTGGCGGTCGTAGGCTCCGCCGGCGATGAAGTCGGCGAGCGTGAGCTGGTCCGTCACACCCGACCACAGTTCGCGCGAACCCTTGGCCGCGACGATGTCGTCCACCAGCCGGCCGGGCAGCACCATCCAGCCGAGCCGGAGCGCGGGCGACAGGCTCTTGCTCGTCGACCCGAAGTAGATGACGCTGTCGGGATCGAGTCCCTGGACGGCGCCGACCGGTTCGCGGTCATAACGGAACTCCCCGTCGTAGTCATCTTCGAGCAGCAGGCCGCCCGTGGCGCGGGCCCAGTCGATGACCGCGGCCCGGCGCCGCGGGTGCAGCGCGCCTCCGGTGGGGTACTGGTGCGCGGGCGTCAGCAGGACGGCCCGCGCGCCGGTGGCCGGGAGCTCCTCGACCCGCGCCCCGTGGGCGTCCACGGTGAGCGGCATGGTCGTCAGGCCCGCGTCGGTGAGGATGGAGCGGTGGAAGCCGAGTCCGTACGACTCGACCGCGACGGGACCGCGCAGCACCTGGCACACCAGGCGCAGCCCGTGCGCGAAGCCCGAGCAGATCACGATGCGGTCCGCTTCGGTGCGCACGCCTCTGGTGCGCGCCAGGTACTCCGCCAGCGCCCCGCGCAGCTCCGGCCGGCCGCGGGGATCCCCGACGCCGAAGGCCTCGCTGGGCGCGGCGGTCAGCGCGCGCCTGGCCGAGGCGGCCCAGGACGGACGCGGGAAGGCGGCGGCGTCGGGGGAACTGGGCATCAGGTCGTACGTGACCCTGTGGCGGATCGGGCGCGCGGGGAAGCGCCGGTGGCCGGATTCCAGAGGCGCGGCGCGGTGCGCGACGTGGGTGCCCGAACCCTGACGGGCGGTGAGCCAGCCTTCCTCGGCGAGTTCCGCGTACGCGGCGGCGACGGTGTTGCGGGCGATGCCCAGGTCGGAGGCGAGAGCGCGGTAGGGCGGAAGCCGGGTGCCGGGTGCCAGCCGTCCCGATCCGATCGCCTCGCGCAGGGCCCGCATCAGCCGTACGCGCGCGCCGCCCTCACCGGTGAGCTCCAGGTGCAGGTCACTGCCGTTTTCCGGACCGGAGCTCATCGCCCACCCTCACGCCGGGCCGTACAGGCGACATGTCGGAAATTGGCCCACGAATCGTCCACGGAAATGCACCATACTCCGGGTCACCTGCCGCCTTAGGTTCATTGACATGACGAATGTCGCCATTTCCCCGCGCATGAACTTCCCGGCCGTCGCCCCCAAGGTCTTCAAGGCCGTGCTGGCCCTGGACGCCGCGGCCCGCGAAGGGCTGGACCCGACCCTGCTCGAACTGGTGCAGATCCGCGCCTCCCAGATCAACCGGTGCGCGTACTGCATCGACTACCACACCGGCGACGCCCGCCGGGCGGGTGAGAGCGAGGCGCGCGTCCACCAGCTGAGCGCCTGGCACGAGTCCAGCCTCTACACCGCCGAGGAGCGCGCCGCCCTGGCGCTGACCGAGGCGATGACCCTGCTTCCCCAGGGGGTCTCCGACACGGTGTACGACGAGGCCGCACGGCACTTCGACGACAGGGAACTCGCCCAGCTCATCGCGCTGATCTTCACGGTCAACACCTGGAACCGCATGAACGTGACCACGCGCAAGACCCCTGGAACCGAGTAACGGGATCCCGGTCCTCGTTCTCCCCGGTCCTCGTTCTCCCCGGCTCCGGGCGGTGGCCGCGCCTCCGCGGCCACCGCCCTTCGCATGACCTCTCAGAAAGGCCGACACCGTGACATCCGTCGACGTCCCGGCACCGGACGCGCCGCAGGACACGAGCCGATCACCGTTCCGGGGCTGGCTCGCGGTCCTCGCCGTGACGCTGGGGATCTTCGCCCTGATGACCTCCGAACTGCTGCCCGTGGGGCTGCTCACCCCGATCGGCGCCGCGTTGGACGTCTCCGAGGGCACCGCCGCCCTCATGGTCACCGCCCCCGGACTGGTCGCCGCCGTCGCGGCGCCGCTGGTCACCGTGGCCACCGGCAGAATCGACCGCCGGCTGGTGCTGGCCCTGCTGATCGGGACGGTGGGCGCGGCCAACCTCGCCTCCGCGTTCGCCACGAGCTTCGCCGTCGTCCTCCTCGCCCGATTCCTGATCGGCGCCGGCGTCGGCGGCTTCTGGTCGCTGGCCGGCGGCATCGCCCTGCGCCTGGTGCCGAAGCACCAGGTCGCGCGCGCCACCGCCGTCATCTTCGGCGGCGTCGAGACCGCTTCCGTGCTGGGCGTGCCCGCGGGCACCCTGCTCGGGGACCTCAGCGGCTGGCGCGTCGCGTTCGCGGCGGTGGGCCTCCTCGGCCTGATCTCGCTGGCCTGCATGGTCGTCGTGATGCCGAAACTGGAGCCGGAGCGGGTGATGACGTTCGGAGACCTGCCGCGGGTGTTCCGGGCGCACTCCGCGCTGCGCGTCGGGATCGCCATGACCTTCCTGGTCATCACCGGGCACTTCACCGCCTACACGTTCGTCCGGCCCCTCCTCCAGGAGGACGGCGTGACCGACGGCATGATCAGTGTGTTGCTGCTGGTCTTCGGCGTCGCCGGCATCTGCGGCAACTTCATCGTCGGCGCGTTGGTCACCACGCGTCTCCGGCAGGTCATGCGCGGCATCTCCGTGTTCCTCGCCGTGGCCATGATCGCTCTCGCCGTGACCGGCCCCGGCGTCCTCCCTGCGGCGGTGACCCTCACCGTCTGGGGCCTGGGCTACGGCGCCGTCCCGGTCGCCTTCCAGACCTGGATCCTGAACGCCGCGCCGGCGGCCCCCGAGGCCGCGTCCTCCCTGTACGTGTCCGCGTTCAACCTGTCCATCGCCCTGGGCGCCCTCGTCGGCGGCCTCGCGGTCGACACCGTCTCGACGGTGAGCGTGCTGTGGATCGGCGGCGTACTCGCCGTTCTCGTGCTCCCGCTCCTCGGGAGGCGCACGTCGCCCTGAGGTTCTCCGCCCAGGTCCGTCCGGGGAACGGGAGCGTCCCCGGACGGCCCGCGGGTCGCATGGAAACGGGGAGCATCGCTATTTCGCGATCGCCTCGCGGACGGACGGGACGATCTCCTGGGCCCAGCGGGCCAATGTGGTGAGGTCGGAGACGCCGTGGTCGGCGGAGAAGAGCACGAAGCCCGACGCACCGTGCTCCAGCACGGCACCGGTCAGTTCCTCGACCCATTGGCCGACGGAGCCGCCGATCCAGCGGCCGTCGTGGTCGCGGGTGGCGGACAGCGGCCGGTCGGTGACGCGCCCGGGGAAGTTGAAGACCGTCCGGATCTCGCCCGGGTCGCGGCCGGCGGACGCCGCCGCCTCGTCGATGACCGGCCGCGACGTCCGGTAGCGCTCGCTGAGCCAGTCGGCCGCGTGGCCGGGGATCCAGCCGTCGGCGACGCGGCCGGTGGCGGCCAGGCTTCTCGGCCCGTTCGACCCCGTCCACACCGGCACCGCGGCCACGGGCGCGGGCTCGATCCGGTTCACCTGGTAGTGGCGGCCCCGGTGGGTGACCGGTGGGCCGCCGCCCGACAGCTTCTTGATCAGGACGATGGCCTCCTCGAAGGCGTCCACGGCGTCGCCGGGCGTCTGCCGCGGCACCCCCATGTCGGCGATGCGGTCCCACAGTCCGCCCGCGCCCATGCCCAGCACGACGCGGCCGCCGGACAGCGCCGACAACGACGTCACGGTCCTGGCCAGCATGGGAGCGGGCCGGGTCGGCAGGTTGGTGACGTTGGCGAAACCGGCGATGTGCCGTGTACGCCCGAGGATGAAGCCGAGAGCGGCGTAGGCGTCCAGCCGCGCGCCGAGGTAGGGGTGGTCCGACAGCGAGAAGACGTCGAGGCCGTCCCGTTCCGCCTGCTGGACCATGCGCAACAGCTCGGGTATGTCGTCGATGGTGGAATGCGCGCCGAAACCGAAGACCACATCAGATGCGGACAAAGTACTGCCTTTCCGTAGTGCGAAGCACACCTCCTTGATCTCCCCGGCCGGCTCCAGGCCGACCGGTCCGGCGCCGAGGATCAGCACCCGCTCGGCGCCCGCCGGTTCCTTGTGGGTGCGGCGCAGGTCCTCCAGGATCCCGTCCATGGAATCGGAGGCGGGCTTGGCGGGGTAGGCATAGCCGGAACCGGTGGCCGGGATCAAATTCACACTCCGACACGAGAAAAGAGAGGCTCAGTTCATATCACGAACAATATTAGTTCGTGGGACGAACTGCAACCTCTCTCCCGGTCAGTGTGCGGCGTCCGGCTCCATGAAGACGGCGGGCACCTTGTTGTCCGTCACCACGCGGCCGAGCAGGGCGGCGAGCATGTCGCGCTCCGCCGGGGCGAACCCCGAGGTCAGGTCCTCGATCCGGCGGCAGGTCCCGGTGTAGAACTCCTCGGCCAGCTTGGCGCCGCGTCCGGTCAGGGCCACCCGTACCGCACGGGAGTCCTCGGGATCGGGTTGGCGCCGGACCAGGCCGTTGCGTTCGCTGCGGTCCACCAGGCCGGTCAGGCTCGACTTGGCGAGGCCGAGCATCGCACCCAGCTCGCCCATGCCGTACGGCTGCGCCATCAGCACGCACAGCAGCTGACCCTGCTGCTGGGTGATCCCGTGCTCACGGGCGGAATCCACATACACGGCGTTCACCAGGAACGTGGACCGCACCAGCGCGGCCACCGTCCCGATCGGGCCGTCGGCATTCTTGCTCATTGGCCCAGAGTAACAAATTCGCGACACGAACTACCGGTTCCGCTCCCTTTCGGCGCCGGACGCGGGGGAGACGGTGCGACGAGCCAGGGCGACCCGCACGGCACACGCCGTTCCGATCGCGAGGAGGACGACGCAGGCCGCGGTCACCCGCACGAGACCCTCGGCGGAGGAAGACGCCGCGAAGTAAACGCTCCCGAGCCCGGCGATGGCGGTCACCCCGGCGAGCACGGGTCCGGTGGAGTTCAGCGCCGAGATCGCCGACGCCAGTCGCGGCTCCACCAGAGAGGTGATCTGCGCTATCAGCGGACTGTACCCGGCGGCGTGGCCAGCCCCGGCGAGGAGCAGCAACGACGTGGAGCCGAGCGGATGCCACCGGTCACGGTAGAGGAGCACCAGCAATGCCGCCCCCGCCGCGAACATCACCGGCCCTGCTACCGGCAGCGCGTTCTGCAACCACTGCGGGTAGCGGTTCCAGCTCAGGCTGAGAACGCCGAACCCGAGGGTGTACGGAACGAACGCCAGCCCGGCCTGAAACGGAGAATGACCGAGCGCGGTCTGCAGGTGCAGGGTCAAGGTGAACAGGAAGACGGTGTAGCACCCCATGATGATCCAGCAGGCCGTCAGCCCCGGCCTGGTTCCGTCCGGCCGCAGCGCCTCCAGGTCCAGCAGTGGATGCCGCGCCCTGGTCTCATGGCGGACGAACACCACCAGCAACGCGACACCGCCCGCCAGCGAGATCCACGCCCAAGCGGGCCAACCGTGGTCTCGGCCGAAGATGAGCGGGACGGTGAGCGCCGTCATGGCGACGGTCAGCAGCGCCACTCCGGCCAGGTCGAGCCGTACCCGCCGGTCCGCGCGGGGGTTCGGCAGGACCCGCGGGCCGACCGCCGACAAGACCAGGCCGATTGGAACGTTGATCAGAAAGATGGGTCGCCAGGAGAGGCCGAACAGGTCGGCACCCGCGATCAGACCCCCGACGACCTGCCCCAGCGCGACTCCCAGGGCGAGTACCATGCTGTAGACGCCGATCGCCCTACGGCGTGCCGCTCCGTCCCAGTGCATGTGGACGAGGGCGAAGATCTGGGGCGTGAGCAGTGCCGCCCCCATGGCCTGAGTGATACGGGCGAGTACCAACACGGTCGCGTCGGGGGCCAGCCCGCACAGCAGCGACGCGCCGGTGAACCAGCCGAGCCCCCACAGGAACGCCCGCCGGTGTCCGACGACGTCGCCGATCCGCGCGCAGGTGACCAGCAGCACGCCGGTGGTCAGCAGGTAGCCCGACACGATCAACTGAATCTCGGCGTCACCGGCGTGCAGACTCTCACGGATGGTCTCCGCCCCCACCGACACGATCGACCCGTCCATGGACGCCATGGCCTGCCCGGTGAGCAGCACGGCCAGCATCCGGCTCCGGCGGGCGGCCGTCACCGGCGGAGGAGAGAGATTGATCATGCGTCCAGCATCGGCCTGTCCGTGCCCGCCCGTCTTGAACGAATATGCGGATGGCACCGGCGGTGGTGATGCGTAGGGTTGTCCGGTGCGTACCGCGAAAAGGCTGATCGAAAGCCCGCACTTCGTGATCAACTCGGTTGGGTGCTCGGACGATCACGCCGGCTGGTCCATGCCGGAGGCGTCACCCGCGGCCCAGATCGTGCTGGTCCGGCAGGGCCGGTTCCGGCTGGACTCCCAGGGTCGGCGGATGACGGTCGAGCCCACCGTCGGCTACCTGCACCGCCCGGGGTGGGAGATGCGCTTCGCCCACCCCGCGGGCGGTGACGTATGCACCTCGATCACATTCATCGGTGACGCGCTGACGGCCGGGCTCGACGCCGCCCGTTCTCCCGCGGTCCACGTGGACGCGCGGCTCGAACTGGCCCATCGCCTGCTCCTGCGTACCGGCGCCGACCCGGACTTCGCCGCCGTCGAGGCCGTCCTGGACCTCCTGCTGCTGGCGCTCCGCGAACAGTCCCAGGACGTGCCTTCGCCGGGACGGCAGGACCTGGCGGACCACGCTCGGGAGGCGATCCTCTCCGGCGAGCCGGACTGCGCCGACCTGGTGACCCTGGCCCGCCGGCTGAAGACCTCCCCGTCCCACCTGAGCCGCACCTTCCGCCACCACGTGGGCATGCCCTTGAGCCGTTACCGCAACCGGGTACGGGTGAGCCGCGCGCTGACGCGGATGGATCAGGGTGAGACGAACCTCGCGGCGCTCGCGGCCGGCCTCGGCTTCAGCGACCAGGCCCACCTGACCCGGGTCATGCGCGACGAACTGGGTCACACGCCCGGCCGGGTCCGTGCCCTTCTCGCCTCCGGGGGGACGGCCGCCGGCGGCCCCCGGTGAACCGCTCCGATGCTCCGTGGAGGCCGCGCTCGCGGACGCGGTGTACGAGCTTCCCGGCTCCGGCACCGGACCGGGTGATCCCCGGCCGGCGCCGGGCGCCGTGTCAGTCGGCGCCCGCCGCCCCGAGGAGCGCGTCCGGGGCGTCGTCGCCGGCCAGGAAGCCCCCGGACTGGTGGTGCCAGAGCCGGGCGTAGGCCCCCTGGGCCTGGAGCAGCTCGCCGTGGGTGCCCTGCTCCACGACGCGTCCCTGGTTGAGGACGACGAGCCGGTCCATGCGGACGACGGTGCTCAGGCGGTGCGCGACGACGAGCGCGGTGCGGTCCTGCATCAGCTTCCACAGCGCCTCCTGGACGAGGAGCTCGCTCTCGGAGTCCAGGGCGCTGGTCGCCTCGTCCAGCAGCAGGATCGGGGCGTCGCGCAGGATGGCGCGCGCGAGCGCGACGCGCTGCCGCTGGCCGCCGGAGAGCTTGACGCCGCGCTCGCCGACCAGGGTGCCGAACCCCTCCGGCAGGGCCTCGACGAACTCCGTGACGTGCGCCGCCTCCGCGGCCCGGAGGATCTCGGCCTCGGTGGCGCCCGGCCGGGCGAACGCGATGTTGTCGCGCACGGACCGGTGGAACATGGCGGGTTCCTGGGGGACGTAGGCGATGAGGCCGCGCAGGTCGGCCTGGCGCATCCGGGCGATGTCCTGGCCGCCGACCAGGATCCGGCCCCCGTCCACGTCCATGAGGCGCAGCAGCAGCCGGGTGAGGGTGCTCTTGCCGCCGCCGGACTGGCCGACCAGCCCGATTCTGGCGCCGCTGGGGATGTCCAGGTCCAGGTCCTTGAACAGGGGCGGGCCGTCGCCGTACCCGAAGGTCACCCGCTCGAAGCGGACGCCCGCGTCGGCCGGGCGCAGCGGCTCCGGGTCGGCCGGATCGACCACGGTGGGCTGCACGAGGAGCAGCTCGGTGAACTGGGCCGCCTCGGTGAGCAGGCTCTCCATGCGCCGGTATATCTGGTTGAACTCGAACATGATGTTGATCGCGTTCGAGTAGTAGGTGAACGTCACCACGATGGCCTCCGCGCCGAGACCGCCCCGGAGCGCCACGGCGAGGAGCAGCCCCAGGGCGCTGGTGAGCACCGACAGCGGGGCGACGACGGTGTCCACCCGGAGGTTGCCGTAGTCCCAGGAACGCAGGGACAGCCTGCGCTGCTCGGCGACCCGGACCCGGTACTCGGCGGCCTCGCGCTCCTCGGCGGCGAAGGCGCGGACCGTGTCCATGTTGGTCAGCACGTCGGCGACGTGGCCCGACACCAGCACCCTGGCGGCCTCGCGCTCGTCGACCAGTGCCTGGCGGCGGCGGATGAGCGGGGCGACGAGGAGGCCGGTGACGACGATGAGGCCCACGAGGACGAGGACCAGCAGCGGGTGGTACCGCCACAGGACCACCGAGGCGAAGATCAGGGGCACCACCTTGGCGATGACCGAGAAGGTGAGCGTGTCGAAGAAGTCCTCGAACCGGGAGGAGAACCCGATGACCCGCTTGGTCAGCGAACCGGCGAAGTTGTCGTGGAAGAACGCGGTGTCCTTCGACATCAGCTCGTCCATGCCGACCACGCCGAGCCGCTCGATGCCCCGGGCGTCGGTGCGGTTCAGGAAGTGCAGCCCCAGCCGCCACAGCACCTCGCCCGCCAGCAGCAGCGCGCCGAAGCCGAGGACGTACGGCAGCAGCGCGTCGAGGGTGCCGTCCCCGCCGCCGGCCAGGTGCCCCACGAGCCCGGCCACCATCAGCGGCGCCAGGTAGAACAGGCAGATGTTGCCCATCGCCGGCAGCGTCATCGCGGGCGCCGCGACCGGCCACTGGCGCTTCAGCTCACCGCAGTAGTGGCGCAGCGCCAGCAGGACCGCCGACCTGCGCGCGGATGAACCGTCCTCAGAGCCTTCGCGTGATCCGAGCACCGCCGCCACCCTCCCCGGACGCCTACCCCGCCTCGGCCATGCTGCCTCAGGGCCGTGCGGAGGAGCGAGCGGTTTTCCCGATGCCCCGCCTAGGGTCGTCGCCATGACCGATTTCTTCGCCGGGGATCCCCGTACCAACCGTGAGCGCATGCTGGCCGGAGACCTGTACATCGCCGACGATCCCGAGCTGGGGGCCGCCCTCGGACGCGCCGCCTCTCTCGCCCACCGGTACGGCGAGCTCTACCACTCCGACCAGGGGGCCGCCCGGTCCGTCCTTGAGGAGCTGCTCGGCTCGATCGCCCCTGACGCCCACATCCGGCCGCCGCTGTACGTCGACTACGGCTCCCACATCACGGTCGGTTCCGGCACGTTCGCCAACTACGGGCTGACCGCCCTGGACGTGGCCCCCATCACCATCGGCGACGACGTGCAGATCGGCCCGAACGTCCAGTTGCTCACCCCCACCCATCCCGTCGAACCCGAGCCGCGGCGGGCGAAGCTGGAGGCCGCCAGGCCGATCGTGATCGGGGACAACGTCTGGCTCGGCGGCGGCGCCATCGTGCTCGCCGGGGTGACGATCGGTGCGAACAGCGTCATCGGCGCCGGCGCCGTCGTCACCAGGGACGTCCCCGCGGACGTCGTCGCCGTGGGCAATCCGGCCAGGGTGGTCCGCCACCTCTGAGCGGCGGCCGGACGGCCCTTTTCGGCCAGGGCTGAAAGGCGTTGTGAGCGGGATTCGGCTGGAGCAGCCTTGCCTCCACGGGCTGATGAGGACCGTCGATTTCCAGTGGAATCCCTATCGGGAGGAAGAATGCGACAGAGACTCGGCAGGATGCTGGCCGGCTCCGCGCTGGCCGCCGCGACCCTGCTCGGCGTCCACACCCTCACGGCGGCGCCCGCGTCCGCCTCGGTCCCGGCCGCCGCGACGGCGGCCGGCGCCTCGGGGAGCGTGTCGGTCCTGTCCAACAGCTGCGGCTACCCGACGTCCGCCCGCCCCGGCAGCACGTTCGTCCGCAGCTACAGCAATTGCAAGAGCTGCCGCACGGCTGAGCTCGCGCTGGAGTACCAGTACTCGTGGCGTAACTACTACTGCACCTACAACCCCGGCAACGACCTGAACGACCTGCACTACCAGGGCATCTGACCGGTTCTCGGCGATCCCGTCCGGGCCGGTTCTCCGGCCCGGACGGGGTTTCAGGCGTTGGTGGGGTTTCAGGCGTTGGTGGGGAAGCCGAGGTTGACGCCGCCGTGGCTGGGGTCGAGCCAGCGGGAGGTGACGACCTTGCCCCGGGTGTAGAAGTGCACGCCCTCGGTGCCATGGACATGGGTGTCACCGAAGAGCGACGCCTTCCAGCCGCCGAAGCTGTAGAAGGCCATCGGCACCGGGATCGGCACGTTGATGCCGATCATGCCGACCTCCACCTCGTT
>NZ_BMQJ01000039.1 GCF_014648055.1 Streptosporangium pseudovulgare | reverse complement strand
GTGAGGTGGCGGGGCACCTGGGCCGCTGACCTCACGAGATGGCCGGTTCGGCCGGGCCGTGACGCACGGCGGGCGACGGGGAGGGTGGAAGGGCATGCAGGTGCGGCGGGTCGTCGGTGTCACCGGCTCCGGTGGGCGGGGGTCGGGGTATGTGGTCGCGCCGCGTCTGGTGCTGACCTCGGCGCACGTGACCGGCCCGGCCGGCGCCGCCGTACGGATGTTCCACCCCGGGCGGGCGGGGGCGTACGGCGGCGCGGTGGTGTGGGCCGGTACGCCCGGCGGCCGCGACGACGCCGCGCTGGTGGCCGTCGACGACCCGGCCTGGGAGCCGCCGGAGGGTGGGGTGGTGCGGTGGGGCCGCACGATCACCTACCGGCCCGGTATCCGCTGTGAGAGCTGGGGCCTGCCCTCCTTCGCCCAGCGCGAGGATCGCCCGGCGGAGCTGTGGCAGCCAGCCGGGGCGCTGAACCCCGGGGACCGCTACGTCGGCGACCGGTACGTGATGACCCCGGATGGCCACCCGCCCCGGGTGAGCGCGGATGGTGTTTCGCCGTGGGAGGGCATGTCCGGGGCCGCACTGGTGTGCGGGGACCTGCTGGCCGGGGTCGTCACCGCCGACCCGGCCCGCTTGGAGCATGCCCGGCTGGAGGCGGTGCCGGCCTACGTGCTGTTCGCCGACCCGGCCTTCCGGCGGGTGCTGGCCGCCCACACCGGCCGGGCCGATCAGGCGCTGGAGCCGATCGAGTACCAGCACCTGGCCGAACCCGCCGAACCCGCGGGAGCGCAAGCGGCCTCTCCGGCGGCGCTGCTGCAGCCGCACCGGCAGGTGGTGCCCTTCCGCGGCCGCGAGGAGATCCTCGCCCGCCTGCACGCCTGGGCGGAGCGGCCGGGGTTCGGCGCCTGCCTGGTGCACGCCGGCGGTGGTCAGGGCAAGACCCGGCTGGCCCGGCACCTGACCGGCAGGCTGGCCGGCGCGGGGTGGGCGGTGGTGTGGCTGGACGCCCGCGTCCCGGCCGCGGACCTGGCAGCGGTCAGGGACGCCGCCGCGCCGCTGCTGATCGTCGTCGACTACGCCGAGGCCCGCACCGAGCAGGTCGGTGCGCTGCTGGAGGCATGCGCCCGCCACGACGGCGCCTCGCCGGTCAAGGTGCTGCTGCTGGCCCGCACCGCCGGGTCCTGGTGGCAGGCGCTGCCGGAGATCTCCCGGAACGCCGAGCTGCTGTTAGCCGATGCCGGGGTGATGCCCCTGCCGGCGCTGGAGCCGGACGCCGATTCCCGGGCCGGGGCCTACCGGCAGGCCGCGGCCGCGTTCGCCGGCGCGCTGGCGGCGCTGCCCGGCCGGCAGGGTCGTCCCTGGGCGCGGCTGGCCGCCACCCTGCCCGACCCTACGCAACGGGAGGGAATGGGCAACGCGCTGACCCTGCACATGACCGCGCTGGCCGACCTGCTCGACCGCTCCGCCCCCGCACCGGACGAACCCGGCACACCCGGCAGTGATGAGGGTGCCGGGGGAGTGGAGGATCGGCTGCTGGTCCACGAGCGCCGCTACTGGCGCACCACCGCCATCGGGCGCGGCCTGTACCCGGCGTTGAGCATGGAGACCCTCACCGACGCGCTGGCCGCCGCGGTCGGCTGGGGCGCAGCCAGCCACGCCGAAGCCGACGCGCTGATGCGGCGGGTGCCGGGGCTGGCCGACCAGCCCGCCGACCGCCGTACCGGTGTGCGCGCCTGGATCGGCGGCCTGTACCCACCGGCCGCCGAGCCGCCCTGGGGTCAGCTGCAGCCCGACCGGCTCGCCGAGTGCTTCCTCGGCCGCCACCTGGAAACCAACTCCCACCTGGCCGACCACCTCACCCCGGCCGCGAGCCCCGCCCAGGCCACCCGGCTGCTGACCGTCTACGCCCGCGCCGCCGCCCACCCGGTCTTCACCCACCGCCTGGATGCGGCCCTGACCGACCTGTGCGTACGGCACGCCGAGGTGCTCGCCGTCCCGGCGATCCAGGTCGCCACCCAGGTCGAAGCCCCCCAGCCGCTGCTGGCCGCCCTGCATCGGTTGTTGTCCGACCCCGGCATCGACGCCGAGACCCTGTGGCATTGGCACGACCAGCTTCCGCTGGCAAGCCACGCCCTGGCCGATTGGGTCGCCCAGTTGGCCTCACGCCTGGCGGACCACTCCCGTCACCACGCTGACCATCCCGCTCTGGTCATGAGCCTGAGCAACCTTTCGGTCCGGCTGGCGGCCCTGGGACGCCGTGAGGAAGCGCTGGAGCCTGCCACCGAAGCCGCTCAGGTCTGCCGCCGTCTGGCCGAGACGCATCCCGACGCCTTCCTGCCCGACCTCGCCGTGATTCTGAACAACCTCTCCAATCGGCTGGCGGACCTGGGGCGGCGGGAGGAGGCGCTGGAGGTGATCGCCGAAGCCGTCGCCATCCGCCGCCGCCTGGCCGGGGCCCGCCCCGAGACCTTCCTGCCCGACCTCGCCCTGAGCCTGAACAACCTCTCCATCCGCCTGGCGGATCTGGGGCGGCGGGAGGAGGCGCTGGAGGCCGTCACCATCACTCGCCGCCTGGTGAAGGTCTACCCCTCTGTCTACCAGGAAGACCTGGAGCGGTCTTTGATGACCATGGAACGGCTGCGCAGCGACGCTTGATGGGAAGCGCACGTTGACGCGTCGCCGTCGGTGATCCGCTGCGGGCCCTCGGCGGATCGGGTTGCACCGGCATCCCGCCGCCGGTCCGGCGGGGGCGTCCACGGCGGTGTTGATGGCGCCCTGTTGATCCGGAAGGTCCGTGCTGCCGGCCCACCGGTCCACGCCCCCGGTCAGAGGCGGCCCACGCAACCGGGGATCGGTGACCGTCTCCGGCAGGGCCCGGGCGAAGCATCCGGCATGCAGGACCAGGAACGGCCGGTCCGAAACCGCTGCTCCCGACCCCGCCTCCCAGTCTGCGCTTTCAGCCGGACACGGCCCGTTCCTGCCGTGTCGCGGCCGCGCCCCCGGTGCGGCGGCCGCGGCGGGCCACCTCGCGCTCCAGGTACCACTCCACGGCCAGCAGTGGGATCGTCCAGCCGAGCCAGCCGGACAGTCCGGAGATCGTCCACGCCATCAGGTCGGGGTCGCCGTGGAAGACGGTGTCCTGCAGCGGGGGCAGGGCGATGATCAGGATCCCGGTCCACACCCGGTTGGTGATGATGGAGTAGGTCAGCACGGTGCTGCGCAGCATCCAGCGCCGGTGGTCGGCGTACCGGCGGGCGCGGGCGGCGCGCCAGCCCGTCGCGGTGAAGGCGAGCCACAGCAAGGCGAGGAGCACGTTGCTGACCGCGAGGAACGGTCCGAACGGGGTGCGCGCCCCGATGACCAGGCCGGTCAGCCCGGCCGGCAGCACCCCGGCGAACACGTAGACCCGCCCGGCGCGCCGGTGCCACACCGGGTGCCGCCGGCGGAACCACGGCCACACCTGGAAGAACGCGGTGATCATGGCGACCGAGGCGAACAGCACGTGCGCCACGAGCAGCGGGTAGTGCAGGTCGAATCCCTCTGGCTGCGGCACCCGGGACAGCGACCGGTCCCCGATCAGGTACGGCGGCAGCGAGAACGCGAGGAACCCGGCCGTGACCAGGCCGAGCGGCACCGTCCAGCGGCGCCGCCACCATGGACGCCGGCGGGCCGGTACCGGCGGAGGACTGTCGATCGTCGTGTGCATGACGGCTCCAGGGAATGGTCGAG
This sequence comes from Streptosporangium pseudovulgare, assembly GCF_014648055.1. GTDB lineage: Bacteria > Actinomycetota > Actinomycetes > Streptosporangiales > Streptosporangiaceae > Streptosporangium > Streptosporangium pseudovulgare. The sequence goes on along the minus strand of NZ_BMQJ01000039.1, from coordinate 24,492 downwards.
CAGATGCGTATGCCATACGCTTATTGCGTATCATATACGCAAAGCGTGGGCCATACGCAAACTGGTAAGCTCCTGGAATGCCGGAAAACATCGGAGACGAGCTGCCGCACGCGCTGAACGTGCTGTGGGGACGGGCCGAGCCGAAGGGGCGGGGACGCACGCCCGCGCTCAGCCTGGAGCGGATCGTGGCGGCGGCCGTCGCCCTCGCCGACGAGGAGGGCCTGGCCGCGCTGTCCATGGCCCGGCTCGCCGAACGGCTCGGCTGCGCGCCCATGTCGCTGTACCGGCACGTGGCCGGCAAGGACGACCTGCAACTGTTCATGCTGGCCGCCGCGCCCGGCCCGCCGCCGGAGTTCGGCACGGCGCCGGCCGACTGGCGCGGCTCACTCACCCGGTGGGCCGTAGAGCTGCTCGGCGTCTACCTGCGGCATCCGTGGATCGTCCAGCTGGTGAACTCCCCGCCGGTGGACCCCGGCCAGCTCGCCTGGCTGGACGCCGCGCTGCGCACCCTCGGCGGCACGCCGCTGGACCCGCGGACCCGGTTCTCGGTGGTCATGCTGGTGCTGCACTACGTGCGCGGCGCGGCCCAGCTCCTGACGTCCATGACCACCGCCGAACCAGAGGAAAGGGCCGACGAGGCGTACGCCGCCCTGCTCGCCGAGCTCGCCGACCCCGGCCGGTTCCCGGCGCTGGCCCGCGCCGTCGAGGCCGGGGTGTTCGCCCCCCACCCGGGGGCCGGTCCGGACGACGACTTCCGCGCCGGCCTGGACCACCTGCTCGACGGGGTGGGGATGGCGATCGAACGCGCCGCCCGGGCCTGAGCCGGGCCACCCGCTCCGGGTCCGCGGCGGGATCGCCGACAGCGAGCCGCGGGCGCCGCGCGTGTTCTTCACGCCGTCGCCGGAAGAGGTGGCCTGGGCCGAAAAGCGCACCGGCGGCCCGGAGCCGCGTTTCGCGCCGGTGCCGGCGTTGAAGTGCCTTCAGAAGACGGCGCGCTTCCCGTGTGGCCCGCCCTTGGCGGTGACCGTGAACAGCGCGATGCGGCCTCTATGCGGCTGCGCGACGACTGCCTGCGGAGGCCATCCCGAGCCAGGTGTGCGGATTGCGTTCCCGGCACCGGCCGAGTTCGGGGGCGTTCCGGCTGATCCACAGCGCCGGGACCCGGCGGTCGCCGGAGCGGGAGCCGCCGGGGGAGAAGCACTTGTTCTCGACCAGGATCTCCGGAAATCGGGTGATCACCGCGATGCCCTCCTCGATGGTGAGCAGGGTGCGCCCCCGGGCGGTGATGGCGTCCATGGCGTGCTCTTCGATGGTCACGTGGGTCGAAGGCTCTTCTCCAGTCCGTGCGCGGCGGCGATGCGCGCGATGTCGGCCGGGGTGCCGGCCATGATGGTGCGGGCGTTCTCGGTCACCAGGTCGACGGGCCAGTCCCACCAGGCGGCCCGCAGCAGTTCTTCGACATCGGCGTCGGCGAAGCGGCGGCGGATGGTCCTGGCCGGATTCCCGCCGACGATCGTGTACGGCGGCACGTCGGCGGTGACCACGGCGCCGGCCGCGATGACGGCGCCGTCGCCGATGGTCACCCCGGGCATGACGGTGGCCTGGTAGCCGAACCACACGTCATTGCCGACCACGGTGTCGCCCCGGCTGGGCATGCCGGTGATGATGTCGAGGGTGCGTTCGGTCCACTCGCCGCCGAACATGGTGAACGGGAAGGTGGACACGCCCATCGTCGGGTGGTCGGCGCCGGCCATCAGGAAGCGGGTGCCGGAGGCGATCGCGCAGTATTTGCCGATGATCAGCCGCTCCGGCCCGTAGGCGTACAGCACGTTGCGTTGCTCGAAGCCGGTGGCGCCGTCGGGATCGTCGTAGTAGGTGTACTCGCCCACGGTGATCGTCGGCGAGCTGACCAGCGGTTTGAGGAAGACCACTCGTTCGTGGGCGGGCAGTGGGTGCACGGTCATCGGGTCGGGTGTCAAGCGGGGTTCCTTCCGTGATCATTTCGATGGCGTGCCCGGCCGGGGCCCTGAAGCGGACGCCGCGTCCGCCGTGATCGGCGTTCGTCTCACCGGGCGTGTCCTCTGCGGGCCGGCCCGGTGCTCGATGTCCTGATCCTGCGGGCGTGCGTGGTCGAGGGCTGCAGGCATGGCGGTTCCCCTGTTCAGGGGGAGTGACGCGGCGGGTGCGTTCCCGCGCATCGCGGTGACGCTCAGCGGGGTGTCGCCCGTGGCCGGGTCGGGCGACACGCCTCTGTCGCGGATCGGTCAGCCGTGTTCGGAGGCGACCCATTCGACGAACTGGACGATCACGCCGTTGGGGTCGGTGACCTGGAACAAGGCCTCTCCCCAGGGCTCCTGGCGCAGCGGCATGGTGATCTCCACCCCGGCGTCACGCAGCCGCTTCTCCTGCTCGGCCAGGCCGCCGGCGAGGGTGAAGGCGAGGATCAGACCGCCGGCACGCTGGTCGCGCTGCTCGGGCGGCAGCACTTCGATGCCGCGGGCGAGCAGGACGATGTCGGTCGCGTCGTCGCGTGACAGGGAGGCGAAGCCGTCGGCGGCCCGCTGGACGGTGTAGCCCAGGTGGGTGGTGAAGAACGCCTGGGAGGCGGCGACGTCGTCGACGGTCAGCGAGACGGTGGAAGCGATGAACTGCACGGCATCTCCTCTGGTGGGGGTGGGGTCAGTGGTCGCGGCGCCGGGGGACGATGCGCCGGCCCCGGGCTTGCCGCGACACGCGGATGTTGTGGCCGGACGGCGGACGACGCAGGTCGGTGCCGCGTGGCGGGGCCTGCTCGGGCTGTCGCGTCCGCGACACGCGACCAGGCCCGACCCGGAGCGCAGCGACGTCGTGGGTGTGCCGGCGCATGGATGCCCTCCTTCGGATCCGGTGTTCCACCATCGTAAATTTACGACGGGAGTAAATTTAGTCCAAGGTATCAAGAGTGTCAACATAAAGATGCTACGAGGGTAATATTGCGTTATGGCTACCCACGCTCCCGCCCCGGCCGCCGGGCTACGCGAGACCAAGAAGCACGAGACCCGGCAGCTCATCTCCGACCACGCGACCCGGCTGTTCATCGCCCAGGGCTTCGAGCAGACGACCATCGCCGAGATCGCCGCCGCCGCCCGCGTGGCCAAGAAGACCGTCACCAACTACTTCCCCCGCAAAGAAGACCTGGCCCTGGACCACCAGGAGCAGTTCGCAGCCTCCCTGGCCGACGCCGTCGCCGCCCGGCGCCCGGGAGAGTCGGTGCTGGCCGCACTGCGCCGCGTGTTCGCCGACGCCGTGGCCGCCCAGGACCCTGTCGCCGGGTTCTCCGGCCGGGAGTTCGCCCACATGATCGCCGACAGCCCGACTCTGAGTGCCTGCCTGCGCGGCCTGCACGACCAGCGTGAACACCGCCTCGCCCGGGCCCTCGCCGACATCACCGCCGCTCAGCCCGACGACATCACCGTGCAGACCGCCGCCGCCCTGCTGGGCGCCGTCCACCGCATGCTGTTCCACCGCATCCAGACCCTCACCCTCGCCGGACACCCCGACGATCAGATCGCCCAGACGATCGCCGCCGATGCCACTCAAGCCTTCGACCTGCTGGAGCCCGCCCTGTCCGGTTACGGCGCCGCCTGACAGGCGCATCCCCACCCGTATCGGTGCAGCGGTCAACTCCAGGCCGGTGATCAAAAGCGTCTGAGGGCTGCCCCGTGACCGCCGGTCGGGAGAAGGATGCTCTTACGGGCCTCCTGCTTCGCCTTCGTCCATACGGAGTCAGGCCGTTCAGAGCGCGGCGCGAACGGCGCGCACGGGACGGCCTCATGGCCTCACGGATATCGCGTCGGACGGTAGCCGCCGCGCACCTACGACCAGTGATGCGATCTTTCCCGCGAAGGCCGGCCTCACCGTCAGGCGCGCCGTCCGTACCGGGCCTCAAGGTCCTCGAACGCGGCCGATCAGCCTTACCGCCGCCAACCATTGATGGTCAGGTCGGGGTCGGTGGCCGCGTTCAGCAGCCGTCGGCCCCAGCCGTAGGTCATCGGTAGCCAGTTGAAGTCGTGATCCGGTCCGACGATGTCGGCCAGCTCGATCAGCTTCATGATCTCCACCACCGCGGCGAGCGGCTTGGCCACGCACCACGCGCTCCGCATCCGTTCCGGTGCAACGGTGTCGGCCCAGGCGGCGAAGCAGACCTCGAGGTAGCTCGCAGCGTCCGGCTCGGGGACGTCGAGCAGCCATGAGGCCAGGTCGAACAGCGGGTTCGTGACGGTGGCGAAGCTCCAGTCGTGCAGCAGGATCTCGTCGTCTCGCACGACCACATTGCCCGGATGGAAATCGCGGTGGACGATCGTCGCCGGGATGGCCGCCTCGTCCAGGCGTTCGGTGCACTCGACCAGGTACGGGGTCAGTGCCTGCAGTCGGTCGGCCTCCTCGCCGCTCAGCGCCCGGTACAGGTTCTTCGGAAGTTCGGGCGCCCGCCAGATGTCGTCGCGTGCCATGGTCGACCGCACGCCGTCGGCCAGCGAGGCCGGGGTGAGCGGGACGCACCCCGCGGCGATCAGCTCGTCCCCGCGGCCGATGGTCTCCTTCTGCACAATGACCAGCTGTGTCAGGCATGCGCGACGCTGCTCTGTGGAGACCGCCCAGCCGTCCACGCCACCGAAGTCCTCGGCGAGCCACCAGCGGTCATCGGGGGAGATCGCGGTGATGGTGGCGAACGGCGCGATGCGCAATGACGCCAGGTACCGAGTGATGTCCGGCTCGCGAGCCAGCCTCGGCAGGACCGCCTTCAGGTACAGGTCACCCCGGTCAGTCGGCGTGCGGAGCACGGCGGACATGCTCCAGTGCTTGATCTGACGGCTCGGACCGAGCCGCATGCGACCGGCAGCCTTGATCTCCCTGTCGATGTAGGACTCGACTCGCTCGAACCAGCCGGGCCTGAACCAGTCGGAGGCGGGGGGCCGGGATCGCGCCGCCCGGCGGTCGAGCACCGGGCTCTGCCCGCTCACCGCATCATGCCCGTGCCAGGCGAACCCATCGGCGGACACCGGCCGTGCTCCGCCTACCGCCAGCAGGACCACCGTCGTGAAGTCCAACGGCTCCAGAACCACCGTGATCAACCCGAATTCGTAGCGCACGCGATCGGTCAGCTCGCTGTCCATCGGCGGCCACCCGACGTCGAACCGCATCCGCGGCAGCGCCGGACCGCCGCCGGCGATGTCGCACAGCACGGCACCGTCCCGGTCGACGATGACCAGCACGGCTTCCACGGATTCGGACGTCATGATCAACCCTCCAGGGATCGACGGGGTTCGGGGCCTTACCGGTGGACTTGTCCACTCATTGGACCTCGGTGGGGACGAGGTTCCGGCGGCCGGTCGACTGCTGGCCGGTGGAGACCCGTTCGCGGACCAGACTCGCCGTCGGGGTCCCTTCCGTGCGAAGGGGGGAGCGTATCCGTCGTCGAACCCTGTCATCAATCGGCATCGGATGTGATTGGATTGGCAACGCACTTTCGCGCCGGAATGTCCTGGTTTGTTGGGCGCTCGCTGCGCCTGTCGTCATTCGATTGCTCGCCGACGGGCCGGGCGGCCGGAGAATCCTGGCGGAAGGCCATCACGGTTCGCCGCCCGACAGGCCGACGGCACACCCCGATAAGGAACCACGTGATGAGCACCCCGCACGCCTTTCCCCTGAAGCCCGTTCCGATCCACGTGCCCGACGAGGTCCTCGATGACCTGCGCGACCGCCTCGCATCGACCCGTCCGCCGCTGGACGAGGGGAACGAGGACTGGTCCTACGGCGTCCCGGACGCCTATCTGCGTGAGCTGGTCGCCTACTGGCGGGACGGCTACGACTGGCGCAAGGCCGAGGCCGCCATCAACGTCCACGAGCACTACCGGGTGAGCGTCGCCGGTGTCCCGGTGCACTTCATGCGCAAGCCCGGCCGCGGCCCCCGTCCGATCCCGTTGATCCTCACCCACGGCTGGCCGTGGACGTTCTGGCACTGGTCGAAGGTGATCGACCCGCTCGCCGACCCGGCCGCGTTCGGCGGCGATCCCGCCGACGCCTTCGACGTCATCGTGCCGTCCCTGCCCGGCTTCGGTTTCCCCGGCCCGCTCACCGGCTTTCCGGACGTCAACTTCTGGAAGGTCGCCGACCTGTGGCACACCCTGATGACCGAGACCCTGGGGTACGGGAAGTACGCCGCCGGGGGCTGCGACATCGGCGGGATCGTCTCCAGCCAGCTCGGCCACAAGTACGCCGACGAGCTGTACGGCATCCACATCGGCTCCGGGCTGCCGCTCGACTTCTTCACCGGCCCCCGCGCCTGGGACTTCGCCCGGAACCGGCCCCTCACCGACGACCAGCCCGCCGACGTCCGCGCCCGGATCATCGAGCTGGACCACCGCTCGGCGTCCCACCTCGCCGTGCACATGCTCGACGGCGCCACCCTGGCCCACGGGCTGAGCGACTCACCCGCCGGACTGCTCGCCTGGCTGCTGGAGCGCTGGAACGCCTGGAGCGACAACGGCGGCGACGTCGAGTCCGTCTTCACCAGGGACGACCTGCTCACCCACGCCACGATCTACTGGGTGAACAACTCCATCGCCACGTCGATGCGTTACTACGCCAACGCCAACCGCCACCCCTGGGCCCCCGCCCACGACCGCACCCCGGTCGTGCAGGCCCCGGTCGGCCTCACCTTCGTCACCTACGAGAACCCGCCCGGCATCCACACCGCCGACGAGCGCGTCCGGGCGTTCAAGACCGGCCCGCAGGCCGATTGGTTCAACCACGTCAACGTCAACGCCCACGACCACGGCGGCCACTTCATCCCCTGGGAGAACCCCGACGCCTGGGTGGGCGACCTGCGCCGCACCTTCCGCGGCCGCAGGCCCTGAACGACCCTGCGGACTCGTCCGGCGACGGGCCGGGCGAACGTCGCCTGGCGGGTGGTGCGCGCCGGCTGGCCGGCCCGCACCACCCGCCACGCCGTCCGCCTGAGCCGGCCTGCCCACGGGACTCCGCGCGCCGCCACCTCCCGGGAGCCCTGTCCGCCGGTACGGCACTGCGTATCAGCCCCGCCGCCGACGCCGTACCGCTCCTGCTCGCCGCTCCGGTGGCCAAGGCCCGCCCGCCCAGGGTGTTGACGTGGACGAGCGCGGACCGGAGCAGATGCGGGTGCGGGGCGGAGGGCGGGCCCTCGACGGTGAGCTTGTCGCCGGACGGCCGCCCCCACCTGCGCTACGCCCCGCTGACCCCCACCCCCGTACGGCGATCCGTAACGGACACCAGCCCGGGCGCGAAGAGGTGACGGCCAAGTCCGCGCAGGCGTGGCCTTACGGGCGCGACTCACCCGACCTGCCCGAACATCGGTGAGAGCGGCACCGCCTCGAGCATCGGCTTCGCCTCAGGTCACCATCACGACCTCGTCGGAGCCGGACTCCATGACGAGTGCCGGCCTCGGTGGTCCGGTCTGGTCCGTAGGCCGTCGAGGATGAGCGCGAGGTAGCGCCGCCACGGTTGCGAGGCGCCGGCGGACGGCAGGTCCATCACGGAGTCGATCATCGCAACGATGGGCGCGATGTCGTCCACCGTGACGTCGCCGCGCATCGTGCCCTGTTCCTGGGCACGGGCGATGAGGTGGCCGCAGGACTCCACGATTCCGGCCCGGGTGCGCGCGATCTGCCTGCTGTCGCTTCCGCCCTGCCGTATCAGTTCTCGGAGCCCGCGGTCGGTCGCGGCTTGTTCCAAGGCCCGTTCGAGGAAAGCACTCAGTGCTTCGTAGGCGTCCCGCCCTGCCAGCGCGGCCTGTGCCGTGGCACGGATGTCGTCGAGCTTGCCGGCGTAGACAGCCTCGGCGAGGGCCTCTTTGTTGGGAAACCGCCGGTAGACGGTCCCGACGCCGAGCCCCGCGTGGTGGGCGACGTCGTTGAGCGTGGCTTGCAGCCCGCGCGCGGCGAACACCTCCCGCGCCGCCGCCAGTGTGCGCTGCCGGTTGTGCTCGGCGTCGCGGCGCAGTACCGGTGTCTCTTCGCTCATGGCATCTCCGCTCCTCCGGATAACTGGATACAGAATATCCGGTTCGTGCTAGGCTGCCTGACATAAGCGGATATGACATATCCACTTCGGTGGATATGTAGCGAGAGCAGGTGAAACATGCAGACCGTGGTCATCACCGGAGGCACCGACGGGCTCGGCAAGGGGCTGGCTCTTCACTACCTCCGGCAAGGCGCTCACGTCATCGCCGTCGGCAGCACCGCCGAAAAGGGACAGGCCTTGCTCGCCGAGGCCAAGGCCCTTCCAACCGGGCGGGCCGACTTCGTGCGCTCCGATCTCACCTCGGTGGCCGCCTCCCAGGATCTCGCCGAACGCCTTGCCGGGGATCACCCGGTCGTCGACAAGCTGATTCTCTGCGCCCAGCGATACCGGCTCTTCGGCGACCGTGTGACCACCCGCGAGGGCTTCGAGCACAGCTTCGCGCTCGCCTATCTCAGCCGTTTCGTGCTGAGCCACGGCCTTCACGACGCGCTGCGGGCCGCCCGCCGCCCGGTCATCATGAACGTGGGCACGCCCGGTGTGCCGCTGGGCCGCATTCACTGGGACGACCTGCAGCTGACGCGCACCTACAGCGGGGCCAAGGCCAGCCTGCAGTCCTTCCGGGCCAACGATCTCCTCGGGGTCGCCTTCGGCGTTCTGCATGCCGGCAGCGGCGTCTCCTACATCGGCTACAACCCCGGCGTGGTCTCCACCGGCATGCCCGAGAGCCTGCCGCAACCGCTGCGTGCCGCGACGAAGGCGTTCTTCACCATGTTCGCCACATCGGTGCCGAAGGCGATAGCACCCATGACCGCGCTCCTGGACGACCCGCCGGCCGAGCCCTTCGCCGCGTACTGGCAGAAGCGCCGGCTGTCGCTGGACGGCCGCGCATTCGACGGGCAGGACGCACTACGCCTCCATGACCTCACACGAGAACTGATCCCGCGCTGACGCCCGTGGCCGTGCCTGCCTTCGACGGTCGGCCTGACCGACCCGGACGACAGCGTCCCCGACCACACCTGGAGAACGTACAGATGAAACTGAGCGACATGACGGGCAAGACCGCCCTGGTCACCGGCAGCACCGCGGGGATCGGCCTGGAGACCGCACGAGGCCTGGCCGAACGGGGGGCCTCCGTCATCCTGGTGGGAATCGATCACATCCGGGCGCAGCAAGCCGCGCAGGAGATCCGCGCCAGCGCCGGACACGATCGGGTGAGCGCCTTCGCAACCGACCTCACCGGCCTCCACGGGCTGCTCCAGCTCGGATCCTGGATCGCCGAGCGCTACGAGGCCCTGGACGTCCTGGTCAACAACGTCGGCATGAACCGGCCAGGCCGGGAGCTGACCGCCGACGGTGTGGAGAAGATGTTCGCCGCACACGTTCTCACGCCGTTCACCCTCACCCACCTGCTCCTGCCGCAGCTGAAGCGCGCCGGCCACGCCCGAGTCGTCAACCTGACGGGCGGCATTCCCGGCGGCCCCATCCAGCATGACAACCTTCTGGGCGAGCGCCGCTTCATCGGGTGGACGTTCAGCCACTACAACCACACCAAGACCATGACGATGGCCCTGACGGCCCGGCTCGCCCGGGAACTGCGCGGCACGGGGGTGACGGCCAATGTGGTCTACCCCGGGCACGGCTACACGCCGATGAACAGATCGACCCCGATCGCCGCTTTCCCGAGGCTCTACCGGCCGATCGCGCCCCTGGTCCTGAAGGTCGTCGCTCCGCTTTTCCTGTCGGATCTGACCCGATCGGCCCGCTCCAGCGTCTATCTGGCCGCGAGCCCGGAGGTGGAGGGCCTCACCGGCGCCTACTTCGACGACAAGTGCCGCCGCAAGCCGTTGCCGGCCAGCGCTCTCGACGAACGCAACCAGAGCGCCGTGTGGGACCTCTGCGTCCGGCTGAGCTCGGACGCGCTCACAGGTACCCAAGCTTGATCGAAGCCGCCGGCGGTCACCACCGCCATGGGGCCCGTTCGCTCCCTTCCACCGTCATCGGCGCCCTGGCGGCACGTCACAACAGGATCGACGCCGTTCGGGGCTCATGACGCGTTTCCCCTTCCCGGACTCGGCCATGGCTCCCTCCGGCCCCTTCGGCGCCCTCCGCGGCACCGGGGGCCGTCAGGCGAGGCGGCCGTCGCGGGCGACGATCCGGCCGGCCTTGACGACGAGGGACCGGCGCGGGCGCACGCACACCGCCTCGGCCGCGTTGCGGGCGTCCACCACCACCAGGTCGGCGCGGTCGCCCACGGCCGGGCCGTGGCCTTCGAGGCCCAGGGCGCGGGCGGCGCCGCGGGTGGCGGCGTCCAGGGCCAGCTCGATGTCCTCGTCGCGCGCGCCGGTGCCCCTGGCCTGGAAGAAGGCGCGCTCCAGCATGTCTCCGGTGCCGAACGGGCTCCACAGGTCGCGGACGCCGTCGTTGCCCAGCGCCACTGGGACGCCGGCCTCGGTCAGGGCCCGCAGCGGCAGCGTCCCCCTGGCCGGGGCGATGGTGGCGAGGGCGATCCCGGCCCCGGCCAGGCCCTCGATCAGCCGGTCGCGGGTGGCCGGGTCGGCGTCGCCGAGCGCGAAGCCGTGGCTGATGGTGACCTTGCCGCCCAGTCCCAGGGCGCGGGTCCGCTCGATGATGAGCTCGAACTGCCAGGTGCCGAGCGTGCCGCCGTCGTGCAGGTGGATGTCCACGCCCGCGCCGTACCGCCCGGCCAGGCCGAAGATCACATCCAGGTGCCTGACGGGGTCGCGGTCCACTCCGGCGGGGTCGAGCCCGCCAATCATCTCGACCCCCGCCTTCAGCGCCTCCTCCAGCAACGTCTCCGTGCCGGGGCTGATCAGCATGCCCGCCTGCGGGAAGGCGACGAGCTCGGCGGAGATCCGGCCGTCGAGGCGCCCGACGGCCTCGCGGACCGCCTCGACGGAGTCCAGGCCCACCAGCGGGTCGACGTCGACGTGCGACCGGACGTGCGTGGTGCCGCAGACGATCATGTTCTCGAGCAGGGCGGCGATGTGGTCGGCGTTGGGGATGCCGAGCTCGGGCCGCCGCTCCTGGCCGTTGCGGATCTTGCCCATCAGGCCGGGGCCCGAACTGTGCGGCACCCAGGGGCCGCCCCACAGCGTCTTGTCCAGGTGCGCGTGACCGTCGACGAGGCCGGGCAGCACGAGCCGGCCGTTCAGGTCCTCGACCTCGCCCGCGAAGCCGTCCGGTCCGCCCGCGCCGGGTGTGAGCAGCGCGGCGATCCGGCCGTCGCGGATCAGCAGGTCGGCGGGGCCCTCATGGCCCTGAATCCGGGCGTCGCGCAGCAGCAGCTCGCTCATGCTCTTCTCTGTCCTTCTCTCCCACGGTGACGTCGCGAGATTAGCGGTATACCAATATCGGGGGCAAGTAGGCTGACTCCGAAGCAGGGAGGAAGGGGCGGAAGTTGAGCGCGTTGCGCGACCGGGCCTACGAGACGCTCAAGCAGCGCATCGTCGAGGTGGAGCTGCGGCCGGGGGAGCGGCTGGTGGAGCGCGACCTCGCCGCCGAGCTCGACGTCTCCCGCATCCCGCTCCGCGAGGCGCTGCACCTGCTGGCCGCCGAGGGCCTGGTGGTCATCGTCCCCAACCGGGGCGCCCTGGTCAGCCCGCTCACCCCCTCCGACGTGCGCGACCTGTTCGACGTGCGCGAGAGCCTGGAGGTGCTGGCCGCGCGCCTGGCCGCCGGGCGGGCCGGGGCGGGCGACCTCGCGCGGCTGCGCGGCTGCCTCGACCGGGCCCGCGACGCCGTACGGCGGGGCGACCGCCGGGGCGTCGTGACGGCCAACGCCGAGTTCCACGCGGAGATCGTCGAGGCCGCCGGGAACGCCCTGCTCGGCACGTTGATGCGCCCCCTCGACGCCCAGCTGCGCCGGCTGTTCCTGCTGACCTCCGAGCGCGACCCCGCCAGGCAGTGCGCCGAGCACGAGGAGCTCTACACCGCGATCGCCGGCGGCGACGCCGACCGGGCAGCCGCCTGCGCGCTGCGCCACGTCGCCGACGGCCGCGAGCCGACGCTGGCACTCGCCGGGCGGTGGGCCGCCGACATCGACCCGGTCGAGGTGACCCGTACCCGCCGCCGCCGGACCGAGCCGAGCGCCGCCGGTCACCCGCGTTCCTCCTCGCGGCGCCTCTGAGGCGGCGGCCCGCTCGAACGGGCCGCGCTCCCGGCCGGCGTCGCGGAGCCCCGGCGGCGCCGCCGGGGCTCCGATAAAACCCGTCGAACTCCGCGACGGCAGAAGGGATCATTGCCGTCATGTCCGTACTCAAGGAGGTCCCCTTCCGGCCGGAGCCGCGCCCGGCCGAACTGCCGATGAACGTATGGCTGGACGACGGCGACTCGGCGGTCGACGTGATCGACGCGCTCGCGCTGTCGCCCTTCGCCACCGGCGCCCAGCCCTGGTCGCGCACCGCCTCCCTGGAGCGCGTCCGTCCCGGGGCGCCGCTGATGCCGGCCACCGGGACCCTGGTCAGGGCGGCGTCGGAGGAGGGCGGCCGCGACTCGCGGCTGGTGTGCGGGGAGGGCTGGACGCTGCGCGTGGTCCGGTACCGCAACCGGGCCGCCACGATCAGCGTGACCGCGGTCGACGAGGAGCTGGCCCGCTCGGTGCTGGAGGAGGTCACCAGGGACGCGGCGGAGCCCGCCCCCGAGAGCGACCACGTCGAGATGGGCTTCTGGTGGCAGGGCTCCCACGGCGGCCGCCGCTCCAGCAAGCCGATCACCGCCTCCCCCTGGGAGCGGATCAGCGGCAACTACGCCCGGTCCCTGGGCGGCCCGCTGACGCGCCTGATGTCCGTCACCCCCGCCGACGTGCGCGGCCGCCTGGTCCTGCTGCACGGCCCGCCCGGTACCGGCAAGACCACCCTGCTGCGGACACTCGCCCACGAGTGGCGGTCGTGGTGTCAGGTGGACTGCGTGCTCGACCCCGAGCGCCTGTTCAACTCTCCCGGATACCTGATGGAGGTCGCGGTCGGCTCGGACGAGGACGGCGAGAACGAGAAGTGGCGGCTGCTGGTGCTGGAGGACTGCGACGAGCTGATCAGGTCCGGAGCCAAGGAGGCGACCGGGCAGGGGCTGTCGCGGCTGCTCAACCTGACCGACGGCCTCCTCGGCCAGGGCCGTGACGTGCTGGTGGCCATCACCACCAACGAGGACCTGGCCCGCCTCCACCCCGCCGTGGTCCGCCCCGGCCGCTGCCTCGCCCAGATCGAGGTGGGGGCCCTGCCCCACGACGAGGCGGCCGCCTGGCTCGGCACCGCCGAAGGCGTCCACGCCTCGGGCGCCACGCTGGCCGAGCTGTTCGCCCTGCGCGACGGTGTGGCCGGCCCGCCGGAGGCACCGGAGGCCGTCGGCCTCTACCTCTAATAGGTGCCGAGGATCGTATGGTCCTCCAGGAGGAGCGGGTCGGGCCTGAAGCACGAGGCGGATCCGCGCGGGACATCGAACACTGGGGGCATGAGGAAGACGAGAGGCACCGCGGTGCTGGCACTGGCCGCGGCTGTGGGAGCGGCGACGGTCGGAGTGACGCCGGAGGCGTCGGCCGCGACACGGAGGTGCGACACGAGCGCTCTGCAACGGTCGCTCGACGCGATCGTGAAGGCGGGGGGCACACCGGGCATCCTCGCGACGGTCGGCTCCCCGGCGTGCAGGCAGGCATCGCTGGGCAGCGGGGTGGCGGACATCCCCGCGGGCCGGCGGATGCGCGGTGACGAGCGGATCAGGATCGGCAGCATCACCAAGTCGTTCACGGCGACGGTGGTGCTCCAGCTCGTGGCGGAGGGCAAGATCAGCCTGGACGCGCCCCTGACGCGGTACCTCCCGAACGAGAAGATCACCGTGAGGGACCTGCTCCGGCACACGAGCGGGCTCGGCGACTACACGTCCTCGGACGAGATCGACGCCTTGCGCGACCGCTTCAGGCACTTCGAGCCCGACGACCTGTTCGCGATCGGGCTGCGCGTACCGCGGTCGGACAAGCCGTGGAACTATTCGAGCACCAACTACGCCCTCCTGGCCATGATCGTGAAGCAGGTCACGGGCGACGACATCGGCACGGAGATCACGCGGCGGATCCTCAGGCCGCTGAAGCTCACCAGGACGTGGTGGCCGGGCGACGACCCGCGCATCCCGGGACGGCACGCGCACGGTTACGTCTACGACGAGGGTGAGCGGTACGACACCACCAAGTGGAACATGACCTACGGCGGCGCGGCGGGCGCGCTCGTGTCGACGGCCTCCGATCTGAACCGCTTCTGGGCCGCGTTGCTCGGCGGCAGGCTGCTGCCCGCGGCCCAGCTCAAGGAGATGCGCGCGACGGTCCCCGCGGATCCGGCGCGCATGTGGCCGGGCGCCAACGCCGGGCTCGGGCTGTACGAGACCAAGCTGAAGCACTGCGCGGGCACCTGGGTCGGGCACGGCGGCGGCTTCAACGGCTACCGCACGATCGCGGCCTCCAGCCCCGACGGCCGCCGCCAGGTCACTCTCGCGATCAATCGCCACCCGAGCGAGATCACGCCCCGGCTCCTCGACCTCGCCGACGCCACCCTCTGCGCGCTGCGCTGAGGCGGCGAGGAGATCACGGCCCCGCCGGCCCGTCCTCATTCGTGACCCGCGGAAACGCTCTTGCGAGGCACATCCGGGCGGAAAGCCACGGTAAGCCGCTCAGCGTGGCTCCGCCGACGGGACCTCGTTTCGATGCTCGTCATGCCCGATCTCCGCCCGGGCGCGGCCCCGGCCGCCGGGCAACCTCACGATCAGCCGAGCGCCGCCGAATCGGTGCGGTCGACCTCGTCGATGAAGGCGAGGACCCTGGCGTTGACGCGCTCGGGGAACTCGCCGTTGATGGCGTGGGAGGCGTCCGGCCACAGTTCGACGACGCCACGGGCGAGCAGGCGGCGGGCGCGCAGGGCGGCCTTGCGCGGATTGTGGATGATGCTGCGCCCGGCGATCAGGGCGAGCACCGGCACGTCGACTCCCGCCACCTGGTCGTCCGTGGGATACGTCGGAGGCGGCAGGAAGGCGGTGAAGTCCCGCATCCCGGCCGAGATCAGGTTGGCGACGGGTTCGTCCTCGGAGGCGTCGGCTCCGCCGGAGATCCAGCTCAGCAGCTTCCGGCGCCACGACTCGGGGAAGAACGGCACCACCGAGCCCAGCGACATGACGACGACCTTCCAGGTGAACCGGCCGAAAAGGCTGGCCGGATCGAGCAGGCTCACCGAGGCGACCTTCTTCGGAACGCGCAGGGCGAGGTGAAAAGCGCTCCACCCCCCGATGGACACCCCGAAGAGATGCACCCGGTCGAGGCCGAGCCGGTCCAGCAGCTCCGCCAGCCAGTCGGCCTGGTCGGCCGCGCTCGTGAACGCCCGGGTCTGTACCGACAGGCCGGGCTCGCCGAGCAGGTCGACCGTGTAAACCGGCCGGTGGGCGATGAGGCCGGCCAGATTCGCCTCCCACATCGGGGTGGCCGCGGTGCGTCCCGGCAGCAGGAGAAGCGGTACGCCGTCGCCGGTGCCGAAACGATAGACCCGGACGGTCCCGAAGCGGGTCGCCACGTCCTGGGTCTGATCGGGTTCGGGAAGCCGGGCCATGGCCTGGTCATAGGCGTTCCGGTAGCGCGCGAAGGCGGACGCGTCACGGAAGTGGCCGAGCCGC
This sequence comes from Streptosporangium pseudovulgare, assembly GCF_014648055.1. GTDB lineage: Bacteria > Actinomycetota > Actinomycetes > Streptosporangiales > Streptosporangiaceae > Streptosporangium > Streptosporangium pseudovulgare. Next base: position 8,793 of record NZ_BMQJ01000039.1, on the reverse strand, counting down.
CGCGGGCGGAACGCGGCTCCGATGTTGGGCTCCACGGGGTCGTTCACGTACGGGATCCTCCGTTCACCTTTTGCAATACGATCGCATCGCATCAATATCACGATACACTCATATTGCGAAGAGAGGAGGCCGGGCCGTGCCGAAGCAGGTGGATCACGCGGCGCGGCGGGCGGAGATCGCCCAGGCCGCCCTCAGACTGTGCGCGCGGGACGGCCTGGCCGGTGTGAGCATCGGGCGGGTCGCCCAGGAGGCCGGCGTCTCCAAAGGGCTCGTGCAGCACTATTTCGCGGCGAAGGCCGACCTGCTGCGCGCGAGCGCACATCTGCTCAGGCAGGAGATCGAGCACCATGTCCGCGCGGCGCTGCAGGACGCCGACAGCCCGGCCGACACGCTGCGGCGCACGTTGCTCGCCGTCGTCGAGCTGGGCGTGCGCGCTCCCGTGCTCCTGCTCGCCGGGCACGCGTTCCTGGCCTGGTCCGTCGCCGACCCTGAGGTACGCGGGCTGTATCGCGCGGGCGGCGACGCGGTCCATCGCGAGATCACCGCGCTCGTGGCCGCCGCCGCTTCGGAACCCGGCGTCGATGCCGGCGCCGAGGCCCACGTGCTTCTCGGGCTCGCGCGCGGCCTGGCCGACGGCGTGCTGATCGGGGAACTGGGCGTCGCGGAGGCGGTCGCGGTCCTCGACCACCAGCTCGGCCGGATCGGCTTGCCGACGGACCTGTGACGGGAGGGCGGGTTCCCGGAACACGTCGCCGCCGAGAGCCGGTGGCCGTGGTCACCGGCGAAGGTGAGCCGGCGGGCGGAGCGGCCATGACCCTCGTACGTTCCGCGTTCCCGCCGGGAGGACTCAGGTCACTCGACCGATGGTTCCTGCCGGTACCAGGCCCCACGCTGGGCGAGGTATCAGAACTGCACGGTGGTCATCGTGTACCACGTCGGAACGAATGTCAGCAGGGCCAGTGCGCCGAGGACCACGAACGACCCGAGTGCGCGTGAGGTGGTGATGATCTCGGGTGCGATGGGCCTCAGCTTCCCTCGTCCGACCGTGATGAACGCCGAGACGCCCCCCAGCAGCAGATTCGCGGGCACCAGTTCATACTCGCCGCGCACGATGTGAAAACCGGCCGCGAGGATCATCGTCAGTGTCAGGCCGGCGGCGGCGAGCGGCGTCAGCATCGGTTTGACCTTCGCCATCGCCGGCAGGATCAGGCCGACGCCGCCCAGTACCTCACAGACGCCGATGAAGACGATCAGGGGCTGCGGCACCGCGGCGTACCAGGCCACGGCCCGGGGCGCTGCCGCGTACAGAGCTTCGTCGTACAACAGCACCTTGCCGAAGCCGCTGCCGGCGAAGAAGAAGCCGAACAACGCTTGTAGCGACCAGAGCACGCCGTTGAGCGTGAACCTCATACCGCCCCTCTTGGGCTGCTGCTCTGTGTCCTTGGCGCCGAGCAGGTCGTTACTGACGTGCAGGTTCATATTTTTCACTGCCTTTTATCGGTTCAGCCGGGAAAATCTTCGTGGGCTTATCGGGTCAGAGATGGGTGTCATGCGGTGGGTGGGTCCGAGGTCGAGAGCGGCGGCGCCAGGCGTTGCGGCCAAGGTGATGCGTGCTCACCGTGGCGCGGGGTCGATCCCGGCGGCTGCCGGGGGGCTTGTCGGCCGTGGCGTTGATGCGGCGCGCCAGTGCGCCTACGTCCCGGCGGGCGGGACCCATTCGACGAACTGGGCCACGATGCCGTTGGGGTCGGTGAGCTGGAAAAGCCGTTCGCCCCAGGGCTCTTCCCGTAGCGGCGTCGCGACGGGGGCGCCTTCGCGGCGCAACCGTTCGTGTTCGGCGGCGACGTCGGTGATGGTGAAGGACACCATGACCCCCGCCGGTCGCTGCTCGCGGATCCTGCCCGGAAGTTGCCGGCTGCCGCGCGTCACCAGCACGATGTCGGCGCTGTCGGGACGGGCGAGAGTGACGAAGCCCCTGGCCGTCACCGTTTCGTGAAAGCCCAGATGGGCGGTGAAGAAGTTGCTGGAAGCCGTCACGTCGTCGACGTTCAGCGATACGGCTGAGCTGATGATGTGCATGGCGTTTCCCCTGGAACGGAGTGTTCGAATGCCCGGTGGGCATCACCGGCTTTCTGGACGCCCTCCAGCCTGGCCGCAGGCCGGCACCGGCGACAACGCCAGGTCCGATAATGTGCCTTAACCTCTCGCTTAACAACGAAAGAGCATGCGTGGAGCTGCGGGACATCGAGATCTTCCTGACCCTGGCCGAGGAACTGCACTTCGGCCGGACCGCCGAGCGGTTGCACGTGACGCCCGCCCGTGTCAGCCAGGCGATCAAGAAGCAGGAGCGCCGTATCGGCGCCGCCCTTTTCGAACGCAACAACCGGGCCGTGACGCTGACGCCGATCGGCAGGCAGCTCTTCGAGGACCTCGGGCCGATGTACCGCGGCCTGCACGACGGCTTGGAGCGCGCCGTCCGCGCAGCCGGCGGAAAGACCGAAGTGCTGCGCCTGGGCATGCTCTCCAGCAATGTCCAGGACTTCCGGCCGCTGCTCGACGGGTTCCATGCCCGGCATCCCACGTGTGAGGCACAGATCCGCTACGTCGGATTCGGTGACCCGTTCGGGCCGTTACGCGACGGGGAGGTCGACGTCCAGATCGCCTGGCTGCCGGTCAGGGAGGCTGACCTCACGGTCGGGCCGGTCGTCCGCATCGAGCCCGTCGTCCTCGCCGTCGGAGCCGGCCACCGGCTGGCTCAGCGGAAGACGGTGTCGTACGAGGAGCTGGCCGGCGAAGTCGTCATCGGCGGGGCCAAACCCGACTACTGGCGCGAGGCCCTCGTCCCTCGCCACACCCCCAGCGGGCGGCCGATCCGCGTGGGGCCGACCGTCACCGCCGAGAGCGAGATGCTCCCCATCCTGTCCAACGGCGAAGCCGTCGCGCTCGTGCACTCCCACGCCGGCCGATACCACTCCCGGCCCGACATCGTCTACGTGCCCGTCCACGATGCCCCACCGGCGCAATGGGCGCTGCTGTGGCGTACCGCCACCGAAACCGACCTGATCCGCTCCTTCGCGCACACCGCCCGCCAGGTCGGACCCAGCGTTGCCAGAGGTGAGCGATCCGCGGACAGCCGCCGGCGCGGAAAAGGATCCTGATCGCGCGGATTCCTCAGCCGGTCGCCGCTCCCGGCGCCGGCGGGCCTCGTCGGAGGGGACGTTCCGCACCGTCCGGCACGCGCGGCAGGTCAGGGGTGCGGCCGCCGGGAAAGGTCGTGCCGAACGACTCGCAGACGTGATCCACCAGGGCGGCGACGCGGCCCCTGGAGGCGAGGTCCTCGGCGAACGTGGTGCGGCGGCGGCCGACAAGTGAACCTGCTCTCCCAGGGCGTGTCCCGTGATCACGTGGCTGGGTGTCAGAGCCGTATCTGGATGGAAGCGACGTCGAACGTCCGCGCGTTCCAGAGAATTCGGTTGACCTCGTCAATATGGTCACTGATGTGCTTCCTGTAGCCGACACCGAAGAGCGATACAACGCGATCGATGACGCGCAACTGCTGGCAGGGGTGCTGGCGCTATGTGAACACCTCGGGCTGGCGGGCGAAGCCGTGGCCTTCGATGAGGGCTCCCTACCGGTCTACGCCGTCGGTGACGACCTGGTCATCAAGCTCTACCCGCCGCTTCGCAAGGAGGAGCTGCCCGTCGAGCGGGACGTGCTGCGTGCGCTGGAGGGCCACCTGTCGGTCCCCACGCCGGGGGTCAAGGATGCCGGTGAGTTCCACGGGTGGGGCTACATCCTGATGGACAGGCTGCACGGTGAGGACCTCAAGCGGGCCTGGCCGAAGATTCCGCGGCGTGAGCGGGAGCGCCTTGCCGTACAGCTCGGGAAGGCGCTTGCGGAGTTGCACGCCATCACCCCGCCGGACGTGCTCGGCCCGCCTGACTGGAGCGCCTTCTGCGCCGAGCGTGCCGCAGTCACAGCCGAGCAGAACCGGGCCGGCGGTTTGGACCAGACGTGGCTGGATCAGATCCCGGGGTTCCTGAACTCGGTCGGCCTCGAACCGGGTGAGCCCGTTCTATTGCACACCGAGTTCATGGACGTGCACGTGTTGGTTCGGGAGGAAGCAGGTGCCTGGAGGCTGTCGGGGTTGTTCGACTTCGAGCCCGCGATGCGTGGCGCTCGCGAGTACGACCTGGTCGCCGTGGGGGTCTTCCTTACGGGTGGCGACCGGTTGCTGATGCGTGCCTTCCTGGACGGTTATGGCTACCCCGAGGAGCGACGGGCGGCGCTGCCCCGCAAGGTGATGGCTTACGCCCTGCTGCACGTGTACTCGCACCTGCCGTGGTATTTCCGGGAGATTCCTGCTTCGGGCGCCACCACCTTTGACGAGCTGGCCGACCGCTGGTTCGGGATTGAGGAGGGCCGCCTTCTCCGGCCCCTTTGACGGGATGTCGGCGGGTGGGGCGTGTCGCGCCCCGGCCGCGTGCTGATGCGCGCGCACCACGGTGGAATCGACGCTGACGGTCCAGTCCTCACCTTCAGGCGTTCCTCATCCACGCGAATGATCTCCACCAAACCGCTACCGAAGATCACGAGACGCGCCCTGGGGCTCGTCCACGAGCCGCTGCCTATGGGCCATGACCGCCGCCTCGGTACGGGTCGTGGCGCCCAGCTTGCTCAGGATGTGGGAGACGTGCACCCCCGCCGTACTCGGTGAGATGTGCAGCCGGGCGGCGATCTGCCGGTTGCTCAGGCCCTCGGCGATCAACCTGAGCACGTCGCGCTCGCGTTCGGTGAGCCCGCCCTGGGCCGGTCGGGGCCGCCCGAGCAGGGCGATCTCGCGGGCGAGCGGTGCGGCGCCCAGGTCTTCGGCCAGCCGCGCGGCTTCCCTGAGACGGGACGTCGCGCCGGGCCGGTCGCCCGCCGCCAGCGCGGCTCGCGCGCCGTGGACCAGGCTCAGCGCCAGCTCGTACGGCTGCCGCAGCTCCCGCCAGGCACCCGCGGCGTGGTCCCAGCCGTCATCCTCGATCAGCGCGCGCAGCATGGTCTGCCACGCTCGGTCGAGCGGCCCGTCCACGCCGAGCGCCGCATCGGCCGCGGAGAGTTCGGCCTGTCGTTTCTCGACCCGTTCCCGTAGGTCCTTGCCGTCGCCGTGCGCGAGCCGGGCCCGCTGCGCCAATGCGCCGGCGACCAGGACCGGCCGGGCGTCGCTGCTGTAGATCCGGGTGAGCGCCGGATCGGCCAGCGCCCGATCCAGAAGCAGGTCGGCCCTCTCGTGGTCGTCCTGGGCGACGGCGAGCAGGCAGAGCAGCCGATAACGGGGGAACATGCCTCCGTTGTCGGTGTGCTCCACCTCCGCCGCGGCGTCGGCCGCCCCGGCCAGGTCTCCGCGCAGCAGCGCCAGGTAGCCGGCGAGCGCGCGCAGGGCCTGCCGCGGCAGCGGTGGCGGGTCCTGCCGGAGGCTCTCCTGCAGTACGGCGGCCGCCTCGTCCCACCGCCCGGCCAGGATCAGGCTGTGTCCGGCGAAACGCGCGAGTTCGGCGCCCCGGCTGCGGCCCAGCCCGTACCGGCGGGCGTGGCGGATGCCGTCGCGGGCCGCCTCGATGGCGCGGTGCTGGTCGCCGGCCTTGGTGTGCAGGGTGGCCTCGTACATGGGGACGGTCATGAGCAGGTCGTGGCCGTCGAGCCGCTCGGCCAGCGTGCGGGCCTGCGCCAGCATCCCGAGGTCGCGCGTCATGGACCCGATGCCCAGCAGCCCACGGATGGTGACCATGGCATCGCCGGTGCGCCGGCCGATGGCGAGCGCCTCCTCGAACGTCTTGCGAGCCCTTTTCACGTCCGGCAGCAGGCCCATGGACAGGACCCCGAGCAGCCGCCCCCGCTGGACGCCGTCGAGGGCGGCGGGCAGCAGCTCGAGGGCTCGTTCCCAGTCGGAGACGCCGGTCCCCTCCAGCCGGTGCCGTAGCCTGCCCCGATGCTCCAGCAGCAGGGCGGCCCGCTCGGGCTCGCGCCGCTCGTCCACCTCGGCCAGCCCGGCGCCGGCGTACTCGACCCCGCGAGCGTATTCGCCGCTGAGCATGCAGGCCTTGGCCGCGCCGGTCAGGACGTCGATCCTGTCGGCGCCCAGCCGCGCCTGCGGATCCCAGAGTTCCAGGACCTGATCGAGCAGACGGACCTGCTCCTCGTAGGCGTAGGACCTGCGCGCCTGGTCCGCGGCCAGGTACGCGGCCGACAGGGCAAGCCCGCGGTCCCCGGCGGCGTAGGCGTGCGCGGCCAGCTCCGCATGGGCGCCGGAATCGCGCAGGGCCTCCGCGTAGCGCGCGTGCAGGCGCGACAACTCGCCGGGCAGCAGGTCCTCGTACACCGCCTGCCGGATCAGGGCATGGCGAAAGTCGTAGCCGTCCCCTGCCGTGACGAGCAGGCCGCGGTCGACGAGCTCGCGCAGCAGAGCGTCCAGCCCGGCCCCGTCCTGCCCGGCCACCTGCGCCAGCAGCCGGTGGCCGACCCGGCCGCCCGCCGCCGAAGCGATGCCCAGCAGCTCGCGTGCCGGGCCCGGCAGCGACCGCGGGCCGTGCAGGAGCAGGTCGCGCAGGCTGTCCGGGGTGCGCTCGCCGGCGCGGGCGAGCGCCTCGACGAACAGAGGGTTGCCGTCGCTGCGTTCATGGACGCGGCGTACGGCGGCCGCGTCCTGCTCGGCGCCGAGGATCGCGGCCAGTTGCCGGCCCACGTCCTGCCGATCCAGGCGCTCCAGCCGCAGCGTGGTGGTGCGCGGGCGGCGGGTCAGCTCGGACAGCAGCGGCCCGGGCAGCCCGTCGCCCGTTTCCGGCGGACGGTAGGTGATCACCAGGAGCACGCCGGCCTGGGTCAGGTTCCTGGCCAGGAAGCCGAGCAGCTCGCGGGTGGCGGCGTCGGCCCAGTGCAGGTCCTCGATCGAGACGACGAGCGGCTGGTCCGCGGCCACGCGCTCGACCAGCGTCAGAACCTCCTCGTACAGCCGGTGCTTGCCGCCTTCCGCGTCGCCCGCTTCGCCGAGCTCGGGGAACCAGCGGGCCAGCTGGTGGTACGGCCCCGGCAACACCCCTTCGACCCGGATCAGCCTGCGCAGCACCGTCACGAACGGCGCGTACGGCAGGCCGTCGCCGCCCAGCTCCGCGCAGGCGCCCTCGACCACCCGTACGCCCGGACCCAGCGACCGCGCGAACTCGGCGAGCAGCCGCGACTTGCCGATCCCGGCCTCTCCGGCCACCAGCGCCACCGCCGGCCCCTGCCCGATAGCGGTGTCCAGGGCCGTCGCCAGCGCCGACAACTCCTCGCCCCGGCCGATGAACACAGGGCTGACCACGCGCTCCGCCACCACGGTGCCAGCATATAAATACACAGATCACCCGATGTGCGGTGCCTGTTTATCCGGCCACTCTCGAAGCATGACAGTGACCTACCCCCTGCGGACCATCCGCGCCGACGAACTCGACACGTGGGCTCGCATGATCACCACGACCTACGGTCAGGACTGGTACGAGGGCGGCCTGAGGAACGCCGCCTCCTCCATCGAGCCCGGACGCACGATCGCGGCCTACGACGGCGCGGAGATCGTCGGCGGCGCGTCGATCTACGGCCGCGTCATGACGATCCCCGGCGCGGCCGTGCCCGTCGCCGGCATCACGCTCGTCGCGGTCCTGCCCACGCACCGGCGCCGCGGCATCCTCACCGCGATGATGCGCAAGCAGCTCACCGACCTGCATGAATCAGGCGGCGAGCCGATCGCCGCGCTCAACGCCGCCGAGGCCACGATCTACGGCCGCTTCGGGTACGGCATCGCCAGCCACGTCGCCGAGATCCAGGGCGAGAAGAAGTCCATGGCCCTGCGGCCCGGCATCGACCTCGGCGACGGCACGATCCGCCTGCTCCGCCGCGAGGAGGCGCGTCCGCTGCTGGAGAAGGTCTATGACACCGCCCGCCTGAGAGCGGTCGGCTGGGTCGACCGTACGGAGAAGTTCTGGCAGGCCCGGCTCGCCGACGGCGAGCGCGCTCGCGACGGCGGGACGGAACTACGCTTCGCCGTCCACCTGGAGAACGGCGGCGAGGTCACCGGCTACGCCCTCTACCGCTCCAAACCGCGGCTGGTGCAGGTCATCGAGGTCGCGGCCACCACCCGCCAGTCGTACGCCGCCCTGTGGCGCTACCTCATCGACCTCGACGCGCACGCCGGCCTCACCTACGACGGCGCCATCGACGAACCGCTGAGGCACCTGCTGGCCGACCCGCGCGCGGCCCGCACCACCGTGATCGACAACCTCTGGGTCCGCCTGGTGGACGTGGACCGCGCACTGATGGCACGCCGCTACTCGGTCCCGCTGGACCTGGTCCTGGAGGTGCAGGACCCGTTCTGCCCATGGAACGCGGGACGCCACCGCCTGCTGGCCGACGGCGACTCCGTCACCTGCGAACGCACCCGGGCCCGGCCCGACCTGCGGCTGACCTCGGCCGAGCTGGGCGCGGCGTACCTGGGCGGCACCACCCTGACGTCCCTGGCGGCCGCGGGCCGGGTGGAGGAACTGCGCCCCGGGGCGGTCGCCACCGCCTCGCTCGCCTTCCGTGGCGAGCGGGAACCGTTTCACCCCTCAGGCTGGGCGTTCCCCGCCTTCTGACCCGCCGAAGGCGAAACCATGACCGACAGAACGAACGATCCCGCGACGAGCCGGTGACGAGCCAGACCTTGCTCATGATGTCCTTCCGTTCTTTCTGCGGTGGTGGTGGCGGTCGTGCGGCGGTCGCCGCGCGACGGGGTCAGGG
>NZ_BMQJ01000038.1 GCF_014648055.1 Streptosporangium pseudovulgare | reverse complement strand
TCGGCCAGCCTCGCCCGCAGCTCCGGGCCGGCGCGCTCGGCCAGCGTGCGATACAACCGGGCGTGCTCGGCCCGGCGCACCTCACTGATCAGCCGGGTCAGCGTGGTGATCCCCGCGGGCAGCAGAATGCCCTCGCGCAGCATGCGCGCCACGGCACGGTCGAACAACGCCCGCGGCCCCTCGATCGTCGACCAGACCCGGGCGGCCAGGTGGTCGCGGACCTCCTGCTCGCGTTTGGAGAACTCCGACAGCTCCAGCAGATCCCGGATCTCCCAGGCGTGCTCGCAGGCGGTCTTCGGCCGGGTCAGGCACTCCGGCGCGCCCGCCGGGTCGATGTCGAGTTGCTCGGCGGCGAACTCCAACACGTCCCTGGGCACGTCGAGAGGGTCTTCGGCCAGGAAGGCGCCGAGCATCCGCACGGTGCCCCACTGCACCGCCCACCCAAGCTTCGTCGCCGGACGGCGCTTACCCGCCAGCGCCTGCAGCGCCTTGGCGTCCAGCCGGAAGAACTGCTCGAGCTCGGCCACCGACACCTCGGGCCGGAACCGGCGATAGCGGGCTACTTGCTCATCTGAGAGGAAATCCACAGGCATGAGCAGGCACGTTAGGGCGCTCGACCAGGGCAAACAGGCGTCGTCACCGAATCATCGTCAAGATCGACTCCGTAGCGCCAAAATCCGGTCCGATCCTCCCCGAAGGCCGATCCTGGGCAGGGGCGGGCGTTCTCCCATGACTGCTGGTTGAGCGCGCCCGCACCGAACATCAACGTGCGCGCCCGTCGGAGAGGTCGCTTTCGCGGCCCCAGCCGCCGGGGATGAGCAAGGCAAGCCGGTCCTCAAGGAATTGTGCGCAGGCCCGCGCCACAGCTTCGGGGAGCACGTCCAGCCGCCCCTGGCGGATGTCACGGTTCAGGTTGAACAGGAGGCCGGGCCGGGGCAGGAGTTCGTCAGGGTCGTCGATATGGTCCAGGTAGGCCCGCACCAGATTCGTCAGCTCGCCTTCGAACCGGTCGGCCCGGCCCAGGCGAAGGAGGCCGTCGATCGCGTACTGCCAGGCGACGAGGTAACGCCAGTCCTTGCCGTCCCGGGCGAAGTACGCGCGGTTCAGGGTCTCGAAGTGGTGTACCACCGAGGCGTGGTCACCCTTCTCGTGGCAGAGGATGATGGCGTGGTAGCGGGCCCAATGGTGTCCAGGCCGCAGCCGCATCGCCAGAGCCATCTCCTCCAGCGCCTCCTGCGCGACGGCGGTCTCCTGCCGGGAGAGCAGGAAGAGGGCGTAACCACGTATGTAGTGGGTGTCGGCCACCCCGGGCGCTTGCTCGGCCAGTGCCTCGGACTCCGCCAGCAGCCTGCTCAGGCAGGGCCCCGGCCCTGTCTCCGGCTGTTCCTCGTCCTCCGCGGCTTCCAGCAGGTCCAGGATCCGCTGGAAGCAGTCGGGCAGGTCGAGCGTCATCATCCTCCTCGGTGCCCGATTCCCTTGGCCTTGGCCGGCCACTGGCCGGCCGTCTTCAGCGATTCTTCCTTGATTTCCGGAAGGAGATGAGGATCGTCCCTTACGAACTCCTTCAGCGCCGCGGCCGACCGCTTGAATCCCTGGCCATGCCGGCCGCTCACCAGGCCGGTGTCGCCTCGGTACTTGTCCGGGATCTGCTTCTTCACTTCGTTGACGTACTTGCTGACCTCGATCCAGTTCCGGTCATCCCTGACGACGGGGCAGGGCGACGCGGCAGCCAGGGACGTCACAGAGGCATGCCAGGCATCGGGGAGCGCATGCTGGGGCGCGGAGGCGGGGCTGTTGATACCAGGGTGCCAGGCCGCGGGGCGGGTGCCCGCGCTCGTGCCGGGCGTGCAGCCGGTGTTGTCGTGTTCTTTGCGGGCCTGGTCGAGGAGTCGCTTGGCCTCGACGGCGGTGAGGGCGCGGGCGGCTCCTCACCGAACGGGCCAGCGAGCCGTTCGACTGGGTGGTGCTGCCCATCCCCGGCACCGGCGGCCACGGCAAAGCCCGCTACGAAGCGATGCTCGCGATCAGCAGCGCGTACGGCTGCACCCGGGCGGCCTACCCGGCCGGGGCATGTCCCCGCGACTGCCTGGCCGCCGGCATTTCGCAGCGCCGAACCGGCCGACGCGGTTGCCGAAAGAGCCGCGAGCTTAGTCCTGCACTGGATCGAGGTCATCGACACGTTGTTCCCGCATGCCGTTGAGCACCAGGAGGTAGCCGGTCTCCAGGGCGCTGCACATCGTCATGGCCTGATCGTAGGGAGGTCAGCCCGGTAGCCGGATCAGGTATTGGCCCCTCAGGAGCGGTGGAACCGAATCCGGCGATAAGACATGCGCCTTACCGGGCGCGCCCGGCGCCCAGAACCCCGGCATCACCCCTTGGCGCCGGATTCGGCGGCACCCCGGCCTACAAGTCGCCCGAACAGGCCGACGGCAAGCCCGCCGACGCCCGCTCGGACCTGTACTCGGTCGGATGCGTGCTGTATGAGGTGCTCACCGGCCGACCGCCCTTCACCGGCGACTCACCTGCCGTCGTGCTCTTCCAGCACCTGCACAAGGCTCCGCAGCCGCTCTCGCAGCTGAATCCGGCCCTGGCCCTCTTCTGGGAGCAGGTACTGGCGACCGCGCTGGCCAAAGACCCCCGGCAACGCCATTGAGATGCCGCTGCGATGCGGCAGGCCATCGAAACCGGCTCAGCCGCCCTCACCACCCAGGCGCTTCGGCCGGCCCCTCACCGGCCACACCGGCGCCGTCTCCTCGGTGGTGTTCTGGACGCCGAGACCACCCGCCTGTTCGAGGCTTCCAGGGGCACCTATGGCTTCCCTCGGTTCACCCATGACCTGCACCAGGCCGGCTGGCGGGTGTCGAAGAACACGGTGGTGATACGGATGGCCGAGCTCGGCCTGGCCGGGCGGCCGCCCAAGAAGTGGCGGTCGCTGACCCGCCAAGGCGGGCGCCCGGCCGCGGCCGAGGCGCTCAACGGCACGCTCACGAAGGAGCACGGCCGATCATCATGCCGCACGTGGTTCCGCCTCCCGAGGCGCCAGAGCTCGCGCCGTCGCGGAGTCATGACCTGGGCGGATGTAATTACCGGCAGGCGCGCCGTCCGAAGACGACAATTCATCACGGCACTGCGCCATAAGAAGCCTCGACAATTCCATTCGTTCGCCATAAAGTCCCCATAGACCCGCCATGTAAAAAGCCGCAACCTGCGGGGACGGAGCGATTGATTACGCTGGCGGACATAGCCTCGTTGCCGATTCGAACATTTCCGCACGGCTTTGTCCAGCTCTTGTCGTGAACTTATACGGGCCTTACCCTTCGGGTGATCAATTCGCTTTCCCCTGCACGCGGAGGCCCCAGTTGCGCCGATTAACGTTCTCCACCGCCATGGCGGTGATACTCGTCTCCCAGCTCGTTCCGGAGGTGTCCGCCGCCACCGTCGCCGAACCGCCGCCGGCCGAGGTCCAGGAGGTGGGCCCCGGCCAGTATTCCGCCGACACCAAGACCTTCAAGCTCACCGAGCTCGACGTGTCCAACGGCCTGATCATGCGCAAGCACGGCGTGACCGTCCTCGACAGCGGCCTGGCGCAACCGCAGTCAGCGCCCGCCTCCCGTCCCGAGGCAGGCGTCTTCGGGCCTGGATGGCACGCCGAGTTCGCCGGCGGCCAGATCAATCGGAAGCTGGAGGCCCAGAACGGGGCGATCGTCGTCACCGATCTCGAGGAGGGTGTCCCGACTCGGTATGCCCTGAAGAGCAGTCTCTCGCTGCCCAACGGCGGTGGCATCCAGACGTACCAGAGCGCCGACGGCTCCAAGGTGACCGAAACGACCAAATGGGACGCGGCCGCCGGGGCGCTGCGTACCACGATGACCGAGACGATCCCCCTCGACGAGGCCACGCGGCAGGCCGACGACGCCACCTGGACCAACCCCGACGGCTCCCCTGTCAGTGCCGACGACCTCACCACCACCTACACCTGGCAGCGGCAGTCCGGCCTGCCGGCCGCCGACAACTGGCGGGTGACCGGCGTCGGCACCGCCGCGTACGGCACGAGGACGGTGGGCTACGACAGCCAGGGAAGGGTCAGCTCCGTCAGGGAGCCCGCCGGCGTGCAGAGCCCTGAAGCGCTGCTCACCTTCAAATACGCCACGGCGACCACGGCGACCGGTACCTCGTTCGGCGACTACGCGGGCCGGATCAAGGAGATCGCCGTCGCCCTCGGCGCCGAAGCGCCGCAGACGCAGGCTCGTTACGCGTATGACGAGGGCGGGCTGTTGCGCGCGGTGACCGATCCCAGCGTCGCCGCCACCCAGGCGACCTACGCCTACGACGCGGCCGGACGCCTGGCGTCGATCGACTCGGCCACCAACGGCGCGTGGCGGCTCAGCTTCCCGGCGGGCGCCACCGCCCCCGTGGCCTCGGCGACCGACGCCGGCCGGCCGGTCTCCGGCGAGCCGGCCGAGGGCCCGGCCGGTGCGGACGGCAGTGCCGCCACCGAACCGTCGGCGGGCGACTTCCTGCCGGACGGCGTGGACCCCCCGCAGTCCTACCCCAGCAAGTGCAACACGGCGAAGACGTGGATGTGGTACACGAAGTCGGGCTGCACGGCCTTCGCCTATCACCACGGCTGGAAGTGGCCCGGCTGGAAGCGGACCGCCAGCGGCTTCAAGGTCAGGGGCATCTATCACGACCACTGCACGAGTCCTACCGGAAGCAGGCCCGGGGGCTTCGACTTCCGGCCGGCCTGTGACTCTCACGACTACGGCTATGGGCTGATCACTAACAAGAAGATGAAGTACAAGTATTACCTGGACCGGAATCGCAAGGCGGACGTGGACGCCATGTTCTTCGGCACGATGTACGACAAGGTATGCGGCGGCTATTTCATTATTACCCGCCCAACCTGCCGAGGAATAGCGATTATTTACTACGACGCCGTCCGCAGATTCGGGAATCCGCAGTAGAGGCGTAAGTCCTTCAGGCCGGGTGGCGGGAGGCCCGCCACCTGGTGCCGCCGGTCCTCGTCTTCACCCCTTTTCTTCACACCCGCATCGACAGCGCCACAGCTATCCATAGACAGGGCGAAATATGCCATGAAAAGGTTTTTGGCCGTCACGTTAGCGTTAGTCGTCACGGCGTTCCCGGGCGTCCAGACGGCGACGGCGACCCCGACCCCCCAGCCGTCCGGCGTGGACACGCCCGGCGTGCAACCCCCCGCCGTCGATCCTGCCCTCCGCAAGCGAACGACCGGCGACCGCAAGGTGCGCGTCAACGTGGTCACCAGGTCCCGGGCCCAGCTCGCCGCCGCGACCGGCGCCGGAACCCCCTTGACGGCCTTCTCCCGCTACCCGGTGGTCACCATGCGGGTCGACGCGGCCGGCCTGGACAAGCTGGCCGCACAGAGCGGCGTGGTGAGCGTCACCGAGGACGTCCCGGTGCCGCCGGTCCTCGCCGAGAGCGTCCCCCTGATCGGCGGCGACAAGACCAGGGCCGCGGGCCTGACCGGTGCCGGCAGCGCGGTCGCCGTGCTCGACACCGGGGTGGCCCGCACCCACCCCTTCCTTGCCGGCCGGATCGTCGCCGAGGCATGCTTCTCGCCCGCCGACACCGTCTACGGTGCCTCCAGCCTGTGCCCCAACGGTGAGGACGAGCAGGAGGGTACCGGGTCGGCCGATTCCGGCCAGGGACCCTGCGCGGACGCCCAGCTCGACTGTGACCATGGCACCCACGTGGCGGGCATCGCCGCCGGCAACGGCGCGAACGTCGGTGGGGCCCCGCCGGCCGGTGTGGCTCCCGGAGCGAGCCTGGTCGCGATCCAGGTGTTCAGCAAGTTCGACTCCGAGGACTTCTGCGGCGCGGGTGCCGCGCCGTGCGTGCTGAGCTTCACCAGCGCCCAGCTTCTCGCGCTTGAGAAGGTCCTGGAGCTCAAGGAGTCCGGCATCCCGCTCGTGGCCGCCAACCTGAGCCTGGGGTCCGGCAGGCACACCGAGGACTGCGGGGGTATGGACGTGCGGGCACCGGCCATCGACGACCTGCTGGCCGCGGGGGTGGCCACCGTGATCGCCGCGGGGAACGACGGGTACGGCGACGCCGTGTCCGCTCCCGCCTGCGTCTCCTCGGCCGTCGCCGTGGGCGCCACCACCGACGAGGACGCCGTCGCCGGCTTCAGCAACCGCGGCGCGCTGCTGGACCTGCTGGCCCCCGGCACGGGCATCCTGTCCTCCGCGCGCGGTGGCAAGTGGGCGACCATGAGCGGCACCTCGATGGCCGCCCCGCACGTCACCGGCGCGCTGGCCGTGCTCCGGCAGAAGTTCCCCGCCGAGAGCATCGGCGACCTCATCTCGCGGATGAAGAGCACGGGCAAGACGATCACGTACGCGTCCACCGGCACCCCCCGGCTCCGGCTGGACGCCGCCGCCCTCGGCACCGCGCCGAGCCCCACCCCGACACCGACACCGACGCCCACCCCCACGCCGACGCCCGACCCCGGGCAATGGCCGCGCTACTTCGCCAACACCGGCAAGTACAAGATCCCGGACCCGGGCAAGGCGGAATCGCCGATCACGGTGAGCGGCCTGCACGGCAGCGGGCCGGTGTACCTGAACGTCTACGTCGACATCTCGCACGGCTGGGTCGGGGACCTGGCGCTCGACCTGGTCAGCCCGGGCGGCAGGATCTACCACCTGCAGAACCCCTCGCCCAGCGGCGCGACGGCCCTCCAGGAGGTCTACCGGGTGAACGCCAGCGCGGTGACGGCTCCGAACGGGACGTGGAAGCTGCGCGCCACGGACGCCTATTCCGGCGGTACCGGCACCATCAACAGCTGGTCCATGGACATCCCCTACTTCGAGAACTGGACCGACTACTCCATCCCCGACAGCGGCGCCGTCGAATCGCCCATCACGGTCACCGGGTGGTTCCCCGGCAACGCCTACGACGACGTGACGGTCGGCGTCGTCATCGATCACACGTGGCGAGGTGACCTGCAGCTCGACCTGATCAGCCCGAGCGGCGCCGTCTACAAGCTGCGCCTGCCGGACGCCGGCGACAGCGCCGACGAGATCCAGGAGGTCTACTGGGTGAACGCGAGCGCGTCACCGGCCAACGGGACCTGGAGGCTACGCGTCAAGGACGTCACCGCCGGCGACACAGGACACATCGACGGATGGTGGCTCACCTTCTGACCGGATGACCGCGAACACCCCGGCCGCCACTTCCGCGGCCGGGGCATCGCCTGCGGCGGCCGTTCGCCGCCGGTCGTTCCGCTCTGTCGCAACACGTCCAGCCCTGGCATCCTTGCGATCAAGGACTTACCCACGGCCCACAAGTGTGACAGCGGACGACTAACGGGAGCCCAGCATGGTGGACGTGACCTTCGGCGTCTTGGGGCCGGTGTGCATCCGGGTGGGCGGACGGCCGGCCGCCTGGCCGCGCGGCAAGACGGGCGCGGTGCTGGCCAGTCTGCTGCTGCACGTCAACACCACGGTGTCCAGAGACCGCCTGATCGCCTCGCTCTGGGACGCGCCGCCGTCCTCAGCCGTCGCCAACGTGCAGTCCTACATCACCCAGTTGCGCAGGATGCTCCCGGCCGATGCCCGCCTCCTCACCCGAGGCTCCGGGTACGCGCTGGAGGCCCCGCCGGAGCAGGTCGATCTGCTCGTCTTCGACGCGGAGTTCCAGGTCGCGCGGTCAGAGGCCGGCAGGGATGAGGCCGAGGCCGCGACGCAGCGGTTGCAGAGGGCGCTCACCCTGTGGCGCGGGCGGCCCGCGGAGGGCAGTCCGCTGCGCGGCGACATGCTCGCCCGCGTCGGCGAGGTGCAGGAGTGGCACACGCAGGCACGGCTCGAACTCGCCGCGCTGAAGCTCAGCCTCGGCCGGCCGCACGACACCCTCAGCGACCTTCGCCGCTTACTGGCCGAGCAACCGCGACGGGAACGAGTCTGGTATCTGCTGATGCGGGCACTGGTGCTCTGCGGGCGGCCCGACGAGGCCATCGAAGCCTACCGGCAGGCCTGTGACGCGCTGGCGGACGGAGCAGGAACCGAACCCGGGCAGGACCTGCGGAGGCTGCGGGCAGAACTCCTCGGCAGGGAGACGGATGCCGGCACGCCTCAGCGACAGAGTCCGCCTGTCTGCCTGTTGCCGCCGGACATCGTCGACTTCGTCGGCAGGCGGGAGGAACTGGCGACGGCGATCGGCACGCTGCGCCGGCACCAGGCGCAGAGCACGCCAGACGCGGCCCTCGACGGGCCGATGGTGCCGGTATGCGTGGTGTCGGGCCAAGGCGGCGTGGGCAAGACGGCCCTGGCGGTCCACCTCGCCCATCGCCTGCGGCGTGACTTCCCCGACGGGCAGTTGCACGTCAACCTGCGAGGCGAGGGCAACCATCCCGCGGACCCTGAGGAGGTGCTGGGCCGGCTCCTGCGCGCGCTCGGGGCCGACCCCGCCGCGCTTCCTGCGGGGCTGGCGCAGCGGGAGGAGCTGTACCGCGGGATCCTCGCGAACGGGCGCTACCTCGTGGTGCTGGACGACGCGCACGACGAAGGCCAGGTCCGTCCGCTGCTGCCCGGCACGTCCGGATGCGCGGTCCTGGTCACCAGCCGGCGCAGGCTGACGGGCCTGCCCGCGGCACGGGTCATCGACCTGCCGACGATGCCACCGCAGGAGGCCGTCGACCTCCTGCGGAACATCATCGGCGCCGAGCGCGCCGCCCGGGAGCCGCAGAACGCCGCCAGGCTCGTGCGCCTGTGCGACTGCCTGCCGCTGGCGGTGCGCATCGCCGGGGCCAAACTCGCCGCCCGGCCGCACTGGCACCTCGACCAGCTCGTCAGCAGACTGAACGACTCCAGCGGGCCGTTGAGCCGGCTCTCCCACGGCTCACAGGCCGTGCGGGCCAGCCTCGCCGTCGGCTACCAGGGACTGCGCCCGGAGGCACAGCGGCTCTTCCGCCTCCTCGGCCTGCTGGAGGCACCGGACTTCGCCACCTGGCCGGCCGCTGCCCTGCTGGGCATGCCGTACGCCGAGGCGGAGGATCTGATGGAGGAGCTGGCCGACATCCGTCTCCTCGAGGTCGCCGGCCGCGACCCGACCGGGCAGACCCGCTATCGTCTCCACGACCTGACCCGGGCGTACGCCCGCGAGTGCGGAGAGCAAAGAGACGGCGAGGACGAACGCGCCGCCGCGCTGCGGCGAGTCCTGAGCGCCTGGCTCACGCTGACCCGACAGGCCCACGTGCGGCTGTGCGGCGGTGACTACCGGCTGCCGCGCCCCACCAGTCCTTCGTGGGCCGCCGCCGTGGACGTCGCGGGACGCCACGTCCTGCCGGACCCTCTGGGCTGGGCGGACGCCGAACGAGCGGGCATCGTCGCCGCGGTCCGTCAGTGCGCGGCGCTGGGGGCTCACGAGATCGGCTGGGAGCTGGCCGCCGCCGGCCTGCACCTGTTCGAGACCCGCGGTCATTACGACGAGTGGCGCATCACCCATGAGATCGCCCTGCCCGCCGCGCGGGCGGCGGGAGACGTCCGCGGTCAGGCGCACATGCTCAACGGGCTCGGGCGGCTGTTCTTCGCCCGCAACGACACGCGCGCCTGCGAACAGTCGCTCAAGGAGGCCCTTGAGCTGTTCGAGCAGGCCGCGGACCGCCACGGTCATGCTCTGACCCTGGCCAACATGGCCGAGTTCCACCGGCTGCGCAACCGCCATGACCAGGCGCTGGCCTGCTACGAGCGGGCGCTCGTCGGGCTGGCGGAGGCCGGTGACCGGGGTACGGAGATCTCCGTGCTGCGAGGTCTCGGCCGGATGTACTTCTCACAGGGCCGGCTCGAACACGCGACCTCCTATACACGGCGGGCAATGCGACTGGCGCATGACATCGGCGACGTGCGGGCGCGGGAGTTCACCCGCATCGTCCTCGGCGAGATCGAACTCGCACGCGGTGACCTGCCGGCCGCCGAAATGTGCTTCACCCAGGCGATGGACGGCCTCGGCACGCTCGGATTCCCCATGGGGATCGCCTACGCCCGCCTAGGGCTGGCCACCGCCAGGCTCGCCCGACACGACCTGACCGACGCCGACCACCTCCTCGGGCAGGCTCTGGCCGCGTACCGGGACGCCTTCGACACCGTCGGCCAGGCCCGGGTCCTGCTCGCCTCGGCAGAGGTACGGCGCCGGCAGCGGCGGTTCGGCGAGGCGATCGCCATGCTGACCGACGCCGCGGACACCTACCAGGCCATCGCCTCACCGTACCGGTACGGCGTCGCCCTGCGGGCCTTGGCCGAGGTGCACCGCGAGGCCGGCGACCTTTCCTCGGCCATTGAGACCTGGGAGCGCTGCCTGAAGACCCTGACGGCTCTGGACGCTCCGGAAGCGAATGAAGTCGCCGCCCTCCTGAGACGGCATGCGCCAGGCCGGTACACGGGCGACAGGACGGTCACGGCCGCGGGTTCAGGAAGCGCTGAGGCGTTTCGCGCCAGTTGAGGCCATGCGGTGACTCTGATGACGCAGGGCCAGCATCTCGACATCCTTGTCCCGATCGACCCTCGGGAGCAACCGCAGGGAATTGACAGAACCGTTACGGTGGGCAGCGCACGAAAGGGGTTGATCACGATGAGCGAGTGAACCACGCCGGGTTTCGTGGAGGCCGGGTCAGCCGGCTCCGGCGAGGATAGCCGGGCCGATGTCGGTTCGGTAGAGAGTCTCGAACTCCGCGGGTGGACGGTCGCCGCAGGCGCCGTGCAGCCGCCGGTTGTCGTACCAGTCGACCCACTCCATCGTGGTGATCTCCACGTCGTCCAGGCCCCTCCAGGGGCCCCTGCGATGGATCACCTCGGTCGTGTACGACCCGATCGTGGTCTCGGCCGGCGCGTTGTCGTAGCTGTCGCCCCGCGAGCCGACCGAGGCGATCGCACCGGCGTCGGCCAGCCGCTCGGTGTAGCGAATCGCCAGATATTGCACCCCGCGGCCGGAGTGATGAACCAGCTGCGACAGGTCCGCACCGCTGTCGTGGCCACGCCGCCAGATGGCCATCTCCAGCGCGTCCAACGCCAAGTCGGTGTGCAGGTGGGTGGCGACCTGCCACCCGACGACCATCCGGGAGTACACGTCGATGACAAAGGCCACGTACACCCATCCTGACCAGGTGCGGACATAGGTCAGGCCGGCAACCCACAGCCGGTTCGGCACCGGCGTGTGGGACTCGCGCCTGACCAGGTCGGCCGGCCGCTCGGCCTGGTCGGCGGGAATCATGGTGCGGCGAGCCTCGCCGCGGACCAGGCTGGTGATGCCCAGCTCACCCATCAGCCGCTGCACGGTGCATCGAGCGACGCTCTGGCCTTCCCGGCGCAGCTGACGGTGGATCTTCCGGGTGCCGTGGCAGCAGTAGTCGCCGGTGTAGATCCGCTGAATGTCGGTCTTGAGTTGCCCATCGCGAGTGGCGCGGGCTGAGGGCGGCCGGGTGCGGGAGGCGTAGGAGGTCGACGGGGCCGCCTGCAGGACCCGGCAGATCGGCTCGACACCGAATCGGGCCCGGTGGGCGTCGATGAAGGCGTTCATCTCGGCGGGCGAGGGTCGAGTTCCCCGACGGGCCACCGGCGTGATGAGGCCGAACGACTCCCCAGACTGCTCGACGGCCTCCTGCACCATCCGGACCGCCCGGTCTTTCCGCTCTGGCGGATACCGACGCTGGGAGGGGTGCGAGGGACCAGATCGACCTGACATGAGCTCCATCCTTTCCAGCCGATGGAGCCTCCATCAATCCCGGCGCGGTTCACCGGAGCATGAGATCAGGGTGCACTCATGGCTCGATCGGCGGTCAGCCGTCGACCGGGAAGCGGTGGACCGTAAACTGTCGGACCTGGAAGCCGAGACGTTCATACAGCCGGTTCGCCGCCGCACGATCCGGTCGGAAGGCGGGATCGACCATCCGGGCACCCGCCTCCCAGACGATGAGCGGACTTCCGTAACGGTTCTGCGTGAAGTGTTGACTGCAAGTCGTAAGCAGGGCTGCGTAGTTGGACCTGCTGGTGTGTAATTGCCGCGAGCCGGCGATGCAGGGGTGAGCGAGGGGAGAGCCTTTTGGGCGCGCTGGAGCCGGGAGATCCTCGGCAAGTAGGGCGGTACCGGATCACCAAGCGGTTGGGGGCTGGTGGGATGGGCCGGGTCTACTTGGGGCATTCGCCCAGCGGGCGCCTGGTGGCCGTCAAGGTGGTGCGGCCGGAACTGGCCGAGGACCCTGGGTTCCGCCACCGATTCGCCCACGAGGTGACATCAGCGCGAAAGGTCACGGGATTCTTCACCGCCGCCGTGGTCGACGCCGATCCCGAGGGATCACCCCCCTGGCTGGCCACCGCGTACGTCAGCGGCCTGGCCTTGGACGATGCCGTCGCGACACACGGCCCCTGGCCGGCAGAATCGGTGCGGACTCTGGGGGCGGGCCTGGCCGAGGCGCTGGAGGCCATCCACGCCGCCGGCCTGGTTCACCGAGACCTCAAGCCCTCCAACGTGCTGATCGCCCCGGACGGCCCTCGGGTAGTCGACTTCGGGATCTCCGTGGCGGCCGACGCGACGGCGCTCACCCGCACCGGGATGATCGTGGGCACGCCCGGATTCATGGCTCCCGAACAGCTCACCGGCGCCCCTGTCACTCCGGCCACCGACGTGTTCGCCCTCGGTGCGGTGCTGGCCTATGCGGCCACCGGCACCGGCCCCTTCGGCATCGGCCCGGCGCAGGCGCTCAACTTCCGCGTCGCGTACGAGAATCCAGACCTCACCGGGTTACCGTCACCCGTCCAGAACATTGTCGCTCGCTGCCTGGTCAAGGACCCCGCCCAGCGTCCGGCAGTCGGCGCGCTCATCGAAGAGCTCGCCCTGTTCACACCGAACGACGGCGACCACTCATCCACCGCGGCCGTCCCCAGAACCGTCACGTGGCTACCCACCGCGGTCGCCGACGCGCTACCTACCACCGTCATCGCACCCAGCTCGCCGGATCCCGGGGCCGCGACCTCCACCTCGCCGCGAGCCGCGGCGGCTCCCGCCCCTCCGCCCGCCGCCGCGACGGCACCGCCCCCAGGCGCAGCACGTCCTGGCGCCGGCCTCCCCTTCTGGCTCGCCCTCGCAGTGATGGCACTCGCCATGGTCTTGCTCTCCCAGACCCACAGGCCACTCACCCTGGCCGCCGCGTTCAACGTCGGCACCTGCGCGACAGCGCTGTTCCTGTCACGCAGGGCCCCCCTCGTCCCCGTGCCACGCTGGCCCCGGCATCTCCATGTACTCTCCACCGCCCTCAGCGCTGGGCTGTTCACTCTTTTCTTCACTACCCAAGGAGGTTTAGGGGGGCTCGATGCGCTTGGTCCCGGTGTGTACGCCTATGTCCCCGGCTGCGCGGTCCTGATCTACAGCGTCTTCCGGTTCCCTAAATCACCGAGGGCGTGACGGTGCACCGAGGACCTGGGGCGAACACACATCTCGGGTCCTCCGGAGTCGCGGGGGCGACACCCCTCCCACCCGCATAGATCACCGAGTCCACAGTTCTCGACACGGGGCCACCACGAACGCCATCAACACTTCAGCCGCGACGGGCCGGTTCGGGTCGTGGTCAAGATCCAGTCGGTCACGGCGATTCCCGGCCGCTGTTACTCCTACGAACTGAAGGGACCGCAGCCCAAGCCGGTCACGAGCGAGATCACCGCGTGCCCCGAGGCGACCTACCATTATGAGCTGCGAACCCCCTGAGACGGCGGGGGCGCTCCGCGCGGAGCATGCGAAGATCTACGCGTCCGGGATTCCCTGGATCGCAGGTCTGCCGACCGGTTCACAGCGGCTTACGGTGGTGTCGCTCGAATATTGGGTTACGTGATCTGAACCTCGGTTAAGAGCGCCTAACGTAATGAGCTGAGACGACGCCGGCAGATCAAGGCGCAACCGAGCGTGAGGAAGGCTTCGTGGATGTCGGCGCGGACTTCCCAGCGGATGCGCAGACGACGGAAGTGATGGAGTAAGGCGAAGGCCTGCTCCACGGCCCAGCGCTGTTCACCCAGGTCAGAGCCGTGTTCGATGCCCCGTCGGGCGATCAGCGGGCACACCCCGAGGGCGCGGACCTGCCTGCGGCACTTGTCGTGGCCATAGCCATGATCGCCCAGGACGACGTCGGGCCGTCTGCGGGGCCGGCCGCGCTTGCCACGCACCGGGGGGACGGCCTGCAGCAATGGGATGAGCTGGGTGACACCGCCCGCGGTTGCCGCCGGTGAGGAGAGCGGCCGGCGGAATGCCGGCGGCGTCGACGATCAGGTGGTGTTTGCTGCCGGTCCGTCCTCGGTCGACCGGCGACGGCCCGGGTCTGCGCCCCGCTCTTAGGGCCCTGACGTGCGAGGAGTCCACCACGACCCGGGAGAGGTTGAGGGCATCGGCCGCCCCCAGATGCCGCCGCGACCGGCGCGGTGGGTTCGATGGCGTTGCCGTAGGCGATCGTCACATGCGCAGCGAAACCTTCAGCCGGCTTGGGGATCTGCTCCCCCACTTCCCCGATTGCTTCACCCAGGTCGGCGGTTGGGCCCTCCCGCTCCAATGCCTCGTTTCGTAGCATGGTGAACAGCGGCAGGACAGGGGCAATGAGCCTCCTGCGAAGCCGCCGCCGGGCCCTCCTCGTTGAGGGACTGCCTCCCGGCACGGGGTGACCCGAGGGCAGTGGAGAGGAAAGGGATTCCATGCGTACACCCCGAGCCCTGGTGGTGTACGGCCAACTGGCCTGACAACTGCAACAGGAGCTGGAGCAGCGGCCTGGGCGCAACAACCCGTCGTTGCGATCGTCATGGCCTGCCTGACGGCCTGCATGTGCATGATTCACATGGGCCTTGTCGCGTGCGCTGCCTTGACCGCTCTGCGAACGGACAAGGCGCCTCGGCGCAAGGTAGCCGTCACCGTTCTGCGGGTTCTCCTGGAACAGCCGCCTGACGATACGGCTCCCGACCGGCAGGGCGGGGGGCAGTCATGACATCAGGCACTCCGCGCGGCCCACCCCACATCGGCCCCCTCGACCGGGGCCCGGTCAGGCCCCGGCCTTGAGCACGATGCCGAGCACGCCGGACACCAGCGACACGACGATCGGCACCCGCGTGGCGAACCGCCGGGCGTTGCCGGCCATCGTCTGAATCTGCGCCCGCTCCCCGGCGCGCTCCTCCGCCGCGGCCTGGATGCTCCAGGTGCGCTCATCCAACTGCTCCAGCACCGCAAGGACGGTCGCTGGGCCATCGGCCGCTGTCTTGACGATGACGGCCACCGCCATGTCTTGGCCAGACGCTATAGCCGACAAGATTCCTCTCGAGTCGGTGCGGTGCACTCCACCGTGGCCGGGCACGGCACGGTGATCTGGACACTTCCCGGATCGGACGGACTCCCCATCTGAAGGTACGCCTGCCCTGGAGGCACCTGCCCCAGCCGGCGGAAACCCAAAACGCCCGCTCGGTAGGCTGTCCGGCCCTTACCTGACGCGGTGAAGGCAAGGAATGCTTCCAGCCGATCCAGCCGATCCAGCCGAGTCGCCGGGCAACGAGGTTGCCGGGGAGCCCCCGCACCCGGCTCGGGCTCACCATGCGATGCTGTCCCTCGTCTCACGGGCCGCCAGGCCGAGAAGCCCGAGCCGCCGACATTCCACCCGACAGGCAGGAGAGCTGACGACATGCCGAACCGCTGGGCCGGAGTGACCATCGACTGCGTTGACGTGGAACGGGTCGCGGACTTCTGGAGCGCACTGCTGGACCGCCCGCGACTGCCGTCCCGACCCGGCTGGGTCTACCTCGGCCAGCCCGGCGACCCGCAGCCCCGCCTTAACTTCCAGCCGGTGACCGAGCCGAAGCACGGCAAGGCACGCCTGCACCTGGACGTCGTGGTCGACGACATCGACCAGGGCATCGCCCAGGTCATCGCCCTCGGAGGTCGGTTCACCGGCGAGCGGCACGACTTCGACGAAGGGGTGGTCGTTGTGATGGCCGACCTCGAAGAGCACGAATTCTGCCTGGTCCAGTACTGCTGACCCGCGCCACGCCTCGCCCCGCACGCGTCAGGTCCCCAGGTAGGCCGGAACCTCCGTCCTCCGGCGGTCGCATACACCTTCGAGAAATGCCCCGGGGGCCGGGCACCGGCCCCCGGTCGTCCGGCCCGACGCTGGACGGCCGCGGGCGTCCTCTGGATCGATCGAGCAGCTCGCGGCCGCCGAGGCCGCAGAGGCCGTGCTGGTCGACGCCGCCAACCCACACTCCCCCTCGGCAGGGCGCTGCGGCTGGTCGTCGGCCAGCGCCTTCATCGACGTCTTCCGCCGCGTCTTCGGGTGCACTCCGGGGGCGTACCGGGGACCGGCCTGAAAGGGGGGCGGGCGCGAGCCGATCCCCTCGGGCCGGGCGCGGGCCGCGCTCTTCGGGCGGCTCCCCTAGGGCGGCGAGCCGTCCCGGTGGCACCGGCTCACACCGGCGACGCGCCGGGACCGGGCCGGGCTCGCCCCGGGCCTCAGGCCGGTGACGCGCCGCCGGGACGGTGCGCCGCCAGGAAGGCCGTCATGAGCGCGGCGACCTCCTCGGGCCGCTCGGTGAGCATGTCGTGGCCGGCGTCCAGCTCCTGGACGCGGACGTTGGGCGGCAGGCCGGCGAGGTCGCGGCGCACTCCCCTGCGGAACGCCGCCATCAGCTGTCCGCCCGGCATGCCCGGCGGGTCCTGGGTCGGGATCACCACCAGCGCGGGGCAGGTGAGGCGGCGCAGCAGCGGGATCGTGTCGCGGAACGGCGGGGTGTGGCGCACCGCCGCGAGGAGCCCGGCGCCGGGCCGGGCATAGACGTGGCCGTCCCTTGTCGTCAGGGCCCTGGCGGGGAACATCGCCTGGGCTTCGGGCGGCAGCGGCCGGCCCATGCTCGCGGCCTGGGCGTCGAAGGCGGCCTTGAGGTCCGCCAGGTGCCGGTCCCGCTCGGCCGGGTCCATCCCCGGGTAGTTGCCCGGGTCGTTCTCCGCCGAGCGCAGGCCGTCGAGGTTGACGACGGCGGGGCACTCGGGGTGGCGCAGGGCCCACTGCACGGCGAGCATGCCGCCCAGCGAGTGGCCGGCGACGGCCGGGTCGCCCAGGCCGAGGCACCTGACCACGGCCTCGAGGTCGTCCAGGGCCGCCTCCCAGTCCCACGGGCCGTCGCCGGAGCGGCCGTGGCCGCGCAGGTCCATGGCGACGGTGCGGTGGCCTTCGAGGCCGAGGGCGTCCCAGGCCTCCAGGGTGCCGCCGAGGCCGTGCAGCAGCAGGACCGGGTCGCCGGGCCCGCCGGAGTCGCGCACGGCCAGGGGGATGTCGTGGTCAGTGACGGTCGTGTCGTGCGGCATGGCGCTCCTGGGGGTGATCGAGCCGTCGGCGGATGGAGTCGGTGGTCACGCCGCCGTCGGGGTGGCGGTCGAGTTTGCCGCGTTTGACGAGGTCGTGGACGCCCTGGCGGGTGATGCCGAGCATCGCCCCGGCCGTGGCGAACGGCACCGCCTGCCTGCCCGGGTGGCCCGCGCGCCGGGCCACCGCCCGGCCGAAGGCCGTGCGCCACCACTCGTCGGGCGGGTCGAACGGGCCGTCGGCGGGGAAGAGCGCCGCGATGAGCCGCGCCGCGGTGTGGACCGCGAGCCGCTCGTCGGCTCCCAGCAGCTGCGCGGCCCACACCTCGGCCTCGATGCGCAGCCGCTCCCTGACCGGCCCGGTCAGCTCGCCGGAGCCGAGCAGGATCTCCAGCGGGTCGGTGATCCTTCGTTCGGTCAGCGCGGCCAGCTCACCGGCCAGCGCGACGTGCTCTGCCGTACTCACTTGACGAACGATAGCAAGTACTTGCTGTTCGATGTCAAGTAGCGGGATCGCCCGCCCGGGTCACCGGTGCTCCATGACGATCACCGCGCTGGTGCGCGGCTCCAGGGCCCGGAAGACGTGCGGGGCGTCGCCGGGGTAGGTCAGGTAGTCGCCCGGGCCGAGCTCGACCGGCTCGTCGGCCGGGCCGGCCAGCGCCCGGCCCGCGCCGATCACCAGGTGCTCGACGGTGCGGGGCAGGTGCGCCTCCGACAGGCGGGGCTCGCCCGGCTGGGCCTCGATGCGGTAGATGTCGCGCCGGGCGCCCGGCGGGCAGGAGGCCAGCAGCGTGGCGGCATAGTCGGAGCGTTCGGAGCGGGTGGCCTCCCCCTCGCCGGCGCGGATGATCCGTACGGCCGGCCGCGGCGGGTCGACCAGGTGGCCGAACGGCACGCCGAGTGCGACGCCGAGCGCCCACAGCGTCTCCACGCTGGGGTTTCCGGTGCCCGCCTCCAGTTGCGACAGGGTGGACTTGGCCAGGCCCGAGCGGCGGGCCAGCTCGCTCAGCGACAGGCCGGCGCGCTCGCGCTCCCGGCGGATCGACGCCGCGATCGACGCGATCAGGCCGGAGGGCGAGGGTTCGCCGGGGACGGGGGCGCCGTCAGCCATGTGTTCACTCCATCGGATCGTTTCGTTCGATTTGACGGACCAGCGGTGGAGTGTTCAGTATATTGGCTATGCGTTCGTTATGGCGAACAATCGGTCGCGGTGCTCTCCGCGACATCGCCCTGGTCTGCCTGGCCGACGCGCTCGTCGGCGCCTCCTTCGGCGCGATCGCCGTCTCCGGCGGCCTGCCGCCGCAGGCGCCGGTCGCCATGTCGCTGCTGGTCTTCGCCGGCGGCGCCCAGTTCGCCGCGCTCGGCGTGGTGCTGGCCGGCGGCGGCCCGCTCGCCGCCGTCGCCTCCGGGCTCGTCCTCAACGCCCGCCTGCTGCCCTTCGGCTTCGCCGTCGCCGACGCCCCCGGCGGGCGGCTCGCCGCCAGGCTGGCGGGCGCCCACCTGATCACCGACGAGGTGGTGGCCTTCGTGCTGGCCCGGCACGGGACGCGGGCGCGCCGCGTCACCTTCTGGACCTGCGGGCTCGCGCTGTTCGCCTCCTGGAACCTGGCCGTGGCGGGCGGCGCCCTGGCCGGCGGCGCCGTCGGCGGCATCGGTGATGTCGGAGCCCTCGGGCTCGACGCGGCCTTCCCCGCCGTGCTGCTGGCCCTGGCGCTGCCCGCGCTGCGCGAGCGCGCCACCCGCCGGGCCGCCCTGTACGGCGCGGCCGCCGCCCTCGCCGCCACGCCGCTCCTGCCCGCCGGCCTGCCGGTGCTGCTGTCCCTGGGCGGCCTGGCGCTGCCCGGCGCGCGCCCGGCGGACGGCGGGGACCCGGCGTGAGACGACCGGCGCGGGACGGCTCCCCGCGCCGCCTGCCCGCACCCGGCCCGCCCGGCGGGAACCCGCCCGCGGCCCGAACCCTCCGACGAAGGAGACGCACCCGATGCCCCTGCTCGCCATCGCCGTGCTGGCCGCCGGAACGTACGCGTTCCGGCTGGCCGGGCCGCTGCTGCGAAGCCGGATGGAGCTTCCCGGACGCCTGCGGCGGCTGCTGCCCGCCGCCACCGCGGTGTTGCTGACCGCGCTGGCGGCCACCGCCGCGCTCACCGAGGGCGGCGGCTTCGCCGGCTGGGCCAGACCGGCCGGCGTGCTGGCCGCCGGGATCCTGGTGCTGCGCCGCGCGCCGTTCCCGGCGGTCGTCGTCGCGGCCGCCGCCGTCACGGCCGCCCTGCGGCTGTGCGGGGTGCCCTGAGCCCGGGTGAGCCCGGGGCGGCTGCGGAGCCGTCAGGCCGGGTGGTAGACCAGGTGCACCACGCCGGTGCCGAAGGTCTGCGACTCCACCAGCTTCAGGGGCGTCTGCTCGCCGCCCTCGGGGAACAGCCGCCTGCCGCTTCCCACGACGATCGGGTGGACCAGCAGCCGCAGCTCGTCCAGCAGCCCCTCACGCAGCAGCGACCGCACGAGGGTGGCGCTGCCGGTGATCGAGATGTCCCTGCCCGGCCCCTGCTTGAGCCTGGTGATCTCCTCGACGACGTTTCCGCTGATCAGCGTCGAGTTCTGCCACTCCAGCGTCTTCAGGGTGGAGGAGACGACGTACTTGGGCGTCTCGTTCATCTGCGCCGCCATCGGGTCATCGCCCGCGGTGGGCCAGTAGCCGGCGAACTCCTGGTAGGTGGCCCGGCCCAGCAGCATGGCGTCGGCGCCGGCCGCCTGCGCCGCCACGGCCTGGCCCATCTCCTCGTTGAAGTAGGGGAAGTGCCACTTCTCCGGCGACTCCATGACGCCGTCCAGGGACAGGAAGAAACCGGCGACGATCTTTCGCATGACATCTCCTCGGTGGTCCGCCCGCGCCGGGCGCGATCATTTCTGATGAGATGCTCCCGCGCCCGCCGGGCGGGGGCCATCTCCCCAAGAGCCGTATCGGAGTGCCCCGCGTCCCGGCGGGCCCGGCGCCTCCGGGCCCGGGTGGATCCGGATCAGGAGGGGCCGTCCCGGCGGGCCCGGCGCACCCCGCGCCCCGGCCCGCCGAAACGCGGGTACGGACGCGCCGCAGACCACCGGCGATTGCATGTCCGATCACCGCTGGAATTGCACGTCCGGCCGCCGCCGGACGATGTCTTCGCGACCGGCCTACTGTCGAGATCACGGCCCGCCGCCCCGCCCCGGGAGGCGCGGCGGGCCGCACACCGGAAGACCGCGGCGGACCGCGGCCGGCGGCGAAGGCCGCCGCAAGGAACGGAGACTTTCGATGGATCTGCAGCTTTCCGGACGGGTGGCCGTCGTCACCGGCGCCTCCAAGGGCGTGGGACTGGCCGTCGTGCGCACCCTGCTGGCCGAGGGGGCCCGGGTGGTGGCCGCCTCCCGCAAGACCAGCCCGGGCCTCGACGACCTGGCCGGGAGCGACCTCGTGCACGTCCCGGCCGACCTGATGGACCCCGACGCCCCCGCGCAGGTCGTGGCCCGCGCCGAGGCGGAGTTCGGCGGCCTGGACATCCTGGTCAACAACGCCGGCGGTCCCCCGCCGGGGGTGAGCCTGCCGCGGTTCTCGTTCATGGCGCCCACCGACGACGACTGGCGGCGGATGTTCGAGTTCAACCTCTTCTCCGCCGTCCGGGCGGTCCGGGCCGCCATCCCGCTGATGCTGGCGCGCGGCGGCGGCTCGATCGTCAACGTCTCCTCCGGCGTCGCCCGTCAGCCCGCCCCGATGAACGTCGACTACAACGCCGCCAAGGCCGGTCTGAACACCCTCACCCAGACGCTGTCGGAGGAGTACGCGCCGCAGGGCATCCGGGTCAACACCGTCTCCCTGGGCCCGGTGCGCACGGCGTGGTGGACCGAGGAGGGCGGCGCGGCCGACATCATCGCCGCCCAGGCCGGCACCGACCGCGACAGTGTGATGGACACCGTGGCGCCGCAGATGATGAACCTCACCACCGGGCGCCTGGTGGACCCGCAGGAGGTCGCCGACGTGATCGCCCTGCTGGCCTCGCCGCGCTCGGCCAGCACCACCGGCGCCGACTTCGCGGTGGACGCCGGCTTCTCCAAGGCCGTCTGAAGGCCCCCTGGAAAAGGCGGAAAAGCCCGCCCCGCCGTACGGTGCGTCCCGCCGTACGGCGGGCGGGCACGGCCGGCTCTCCCTGCGGTCTCAGCCGGTGAGCACCTGCGCCAGCAGCACACCGTTCAGGACGGTGACGGCGCAGGTCACCGCGGCGCCCAGCGCCGTGGTGAGCCGGCCGTTGACCAGCGGCCCCATGACGCGACGGCTGGCGGTGAAGGCCACCAGCGGCACCAACGCGAACGGGATGCCGAACGACAGCGCCACCTGGCTCAGCACGAGCGCGTCGGTGGGATCGACCCCCGCGGCCAGGATCGCCATGGCCGGCGCGATGGTCACCAGGCGGCGCACGGTCAGCGGCACGCGGCGGCGCAGGAAGCCCTCCATGATGATCTGACCGGCGTAGGTGCCCACGCTGGAGGAGGCCAGGCCCGAGGCCAGCAGCGCCAGGGCGAACGCCAGCGCCGCGACCGGCCCGAGCGCCGCCCCGATGCCGGCGTGCACGGCCGTGAGGCTGCCGGGGTCGCCGCCGTCGAAGGTGGCGGCGGCGACCGTCAGCATCGCCATGTTGACCAGGCCGGCCACGCCCAGGGCGAGGGTGATGTCGGCGCGGCTGGCCCGCACCGCCGTACGGCGGCCCGCCAGGCCCGCCGGATCGGCCGGGTCCACCGCGCCGGACACGCCCGACACACCCGACACGCCGGACGCGCCGCCCGGCGGGCTCGCCTGGTGGCGGGTCAGCGCCGAGTGCAGATAGATGACGTGCGGCATGACGGTGGCGCCGATGATCCCGGTGGCCAGCAGCAGGCTTTCGGGCCCGGCCAGGCGGGGCACCAGCCCGGCGGCCGCGCCGGACAGGGAGCCCGAGTCCAGCACCTGGTAGGCGAAGCAGACCAGCACGACGGCGAGCATGGCGCCGATGACCGCCTCGAAGCGGTGCCGCCCACGCGGCGCCAGCCCCAGCAGTGCGAACGACACCGCCGCCACCAGCGCCGCGGCCGGCAGCAGCGGCAGGCCGAACAGCAGGTTCAGCGCCAGCGCGCCGCCGATGAACTCCGCCAGGTCGGTGGCGACGGCCACCAGTTCCCCCTGCGTCCACAGCAGCAGCGTCAGCGGGCGTGGCAGCCGGTCACGGCACACCTGCGGCAGGCTGCGGCCGGTGGCGATGCCGAGCTTGGCCGACAGGGCCTGGACGAACATCGCCATCACGTTGGCGCCGGCGATCACCCATAGCAGCATGTGGCCGTAGCGGGCGCCGCCGGACATGTTGGTGGCGAAGTTGCCGGGGTCGATGTAGGCGACCGAGACGACGAACGCCGGGCCGCACAGCCGGGCCAGCGCCGTGAGGCGCGCCGCCCGGCGCGGGCCCGGCGGGCCGAGGACGGCGGGCGCCGGTCCGCCGGCCGGCGTCCCGTCCCGGCCGCGGGGGGAATCGAGCACGCGCGCCTCCCATCGTCTGAGGCCGCCCGCGGGCGGGTCAGCTCAGTACGTCCTTGATCTTGCCCATCGGGCCGGTCTCGGTGCCCAGGACCGGGCCGCGCGGCTCGCCCAGGCTGCCGTCGTAGGTGTCGTACAGCTTGGGGTCGGGTGGCGGCGGCATGGCGACGTCGCCCAGCGCGCGGGGCTCCATGTAGTAGGAGAACTCGTGCCTGCCGTCCGGCTGCGTGCCCGACGCCCAGCCGCCCTGCGCGCCCTCGTCGCCCTCCGACAGGTTCCAGATCGCCGAGGCGTGTTCGGCGTGCTCCTCCTCGAAGAACGCGTTCGGCGCGACGGGCAGGGGCTCCAGGCCGTCGGACTGCAGCTCCTCGATGGCCTTCAGCCACATGTTCTGGTGCAGGGTGTCGCGGGCCAGGTTGAACTTCAGCATGTCCTTGACGCCGGGGTCGTCGGTCATGTTGTACAGCCGCGCCGCCTGCATGCGGCCCTGGGCCTCGGCGGCGACGTTGGCGTAGAAGTCGGCGAGCAGGTTGCCGCTGGCTATGACGTAGCGGCCGTTCCAGGGGTAGCCGTTGCTGTCGGCCAGCAGCGGGCCGCCGCCGGAGACGATGGCCTGCTGGGGGTCCATCCCGCCGATCACCGCGCCGACCACGGGATCGGCCATGGCCATCTTGGTGGTCGCGGTGGCCGGCGCCCCCTCCAGCAGGCGGGCGATCATCGTGGCGATCATCTCGACGTGGCCGATCTCCTCGGTCGCGACGTCCATGATCAGGTCTTTGTACTTGCCGGGGAGCCGGCAGTTCCAGCCCTGCATCAGGTACTGCATGGTGACGGTCATCTCGCCGTAGGCGCCGCCGAGCAGCTCCTGGAGCTTGTGGGCGTAGACGGGGTCGGGCTTTTCCGGCTTGGCTTCGAACTGCAGGCGTTTGGTGTGGAAGAACATGCTCGCTCCTCGGGTCGTGCCGGATGAGAGCCGCCCGGAGCCGTACGCCGCCCGCCGGGACAAGGACTCCTCTTCCGGTGGATCTCGCGGGGGGCGCCTGAGAATTGCATCACGGTCCCCCGGACCCGGGCCGGATCGCCACACCCTGCGCCGTTCCGTGCCGGGCAAAGTTCCTGCCACGTCCTCATTCGGAGATATCACGCCACGGACGGTAACGCAATGATCACCGTCCGCCGCTCCCGGTGCCGCCCCGGTGGCCCGGGGGCACGCCGCCCCGCTCGCCTCGCCGCGGGCGGAGCCGGCGTCGTCCTTTTCGCGGAGCAGGGGAAAGGGGGCGGGGCGGCGTACACCGTCGGCACCATCAGAAAAGAACACTCGATGCACAAATGAAGCGATGAAACTTTTTGCTCAGATCACCCTAGGCGTACGATGGGGCCCATGACCGACACCGCGACCGAGGGCGCACCGCTGGGACGGCGCGAGCGCAAGAAGGCAGCCACCCGCCAGGCGCTGGCCGACGCCGCCCTGCGGCTCTTCCTGGAGCGGGGCTACGACAAGGTGGGCATCCGAGACATCGCCGAGGCGGCCGACGTGTCCACCACGACGCTGTTCAAGCACTTCCCGAGCAAGGAAGCCCTCGTCTTCGACGAGAGCGACGACATGAAGGCCGCCCTGCTGGCGGCCGTACGGGAGCGACCGCCGGGGCGGTCCATCCCCGGGGCGCTGCGCGAGCACATCCTGCACGCCAGGCTCCTCAAGAGCAGGGACGCCGACCCGCGTTTCGTCGGGCTCGTGCGCCTCGTCGACGACACTCCGGCGCTGCGCGAGTACTTCCGCCGCATGTGGCTGGAGCATGAGATCGACCTGGCCGCGGCGATCGCCGACGAGATCGGAGCTCCCCCCGCCGACCCGGGTTGCCGGGCGCTCGCCCACTTCGCGCTGGAGGCCCGCAGCCTGGGTCATGACGGCCCCGACCCCGAGGCCGCCATCGCCCGCGCCTTCGATCTGCTCGAGCACGGATGGCGGTCCGTGTGCCCCGGGGCGCCCGAGCACTGAGGCCGGGCCGCCCACCGCCGCCGGGTCCGCGCGGAGATCTTCCCGTCGCCGCCGGGGATCCGGCGGGCCGACCTTTCCATAGACAGTGTCTACTGAGCAATGGTAGACACTGTCTATGGATTCTGAGGGCTCCCTGCGGGAGCGGCTGGTCGACGCCGGCGTGGAACTCGTGACGGCCGGGGGCAGCGCCTCGGTGGGCCTGCGGGAGATCGCCCGCCGGGCCGGGGTGTCGCACGGCGCGCCGCGCCGGTACTTCCCCACCCACCACGCGCTGCTGTCGGCGATCGCCCACCGCGGGTTCGCCGACCTCGCCGCCCGCTTCGCCGCCGCGGGTGAGGGCACGGCGACGCCGCGCGAGCGGCTGCGGGCGATCGGTACGGCCTACGTCGCCTACGCCGTCGAGAACCGCGGCATGTTCGAGCTGATGTTCCGCCACGACCTGCTCGACGGCGACGGCCCGGCCGCCGCCCCGGCGGACGGCGGGGCCGATGACCGGCCCGGCGGACACCCGGGCGACCGTACGGATGACCGCACGCCCGGCCGGGAGAACGGCGAGGCGGGCGGCTCCGCGCCGGAGCGGCCGCGGCTGCGGGAGACGACGCGGCCCCTGTTCCGTGGCCTCGTCGAACTCGTCGCCCGGCACCGGGCGGAGCGGAAGGAGTACGAAGCGACCGGCCCCGGGGGCCGGGAAGGGGACACCGAGCCGCCGGAGGTGACGGCCGCCGCCCTGTGGGCGAACCTGCACGGCCTCGCCCAGCTGTGGAGCTGGGGAAGCCTGCCGCTGATGCTCGACGCCGCGCCCGCCGACGCCGGCCGCCTCGGCCGGCTCGTCGAGGCCGCCCTGGAGGCCCACCTCGGGCCGGCCCCCCGGTGAGCGACTCCGTACGACGCCGCCTGGCGCTGGCGGCGAGCGTGGCCGGCGCGGCGATCGTCGCGCTGGACGGCACCGTGCTGCTGGCCGCGCAGCCCAGCCTGCGCCGCGAGCTGGGCGCCGACCTGGCGCAGGCGCAGTGGGCCAGCACCGCCTACCTGGTCGCGGTGGCCGCGCTGCTGGTCCTGGCCGGACGCCTCGGCGACCGCCACGGGCACGTCCGGCTGCTGGTCATCGGCACGCTCGGGTTCGGGGTCGCCTCGGCCGCCATCGCCTTCGCACCCACCGCCGGCTGGCTGATCGGCCTGCGCGCCGTCCAGGGCGTGTTCGCCGCGCTGCTGCAGCCGGCGACGCTCGCGCTGCTGCGCCTGGCCTACCCCGGCGACCGGCTCGCCGGCCCGGTCGCCCTGCGCACCGCCGCCATCGGCGTCGCCTCGGCGGCGGGCCCGCTCCTCGGCGGGTTCCTCGTCGCGCACCTGGGCTGGCGCTCGGTGTTCGTCGTCAACGTCCCCCTCGCGCTCGCCACCGCCGCGCTCGCCCTGGCGGTGCGCACGCCGCCCGTGCCGCGTGCGGCGCCGGAACGGCTGGACGCCGGCGGCGCGGCGCTGATCGCGCTCGCCCTGGCCGTGCTGACCGGCACGCTGTCGCAGGCGCCGGACCGCGGCTGGAGCGCCGCGCCGACGCTGCTCGGGCTCCTCGCGGCCGCGGCGGCCATGGTCGCGTTCGCCGCGCACGAACGCCGGGCCGGTCACCCGATCGTGCCCCGCGCCGTGGCCCGGTCGACGCCGGTGGCCGCGTCGATGGCGATGCTGCTGGTCGCCGCGGCCGGCATGTTCGGCGCGCTGTTCTCGGCCACGTTCCGCCTGCAGGACCTGCTGGGGCTCGACGCGCTGGCCGGCAGCCTGCGCGCCCTGCCGCTGACCGTGCTCATGGTCGTCGGCGCCCCCGTCGCCGGCGTCGCGCTCGGCCGGTACGGGGCGCGCCGCACCGCCGTCACCGGCGTACTCCTGGCGGCGTCGGGCATCGCGGCGCTGTCCCTCCCGCTCGACGGGTGGACGGCCGGGGTGGGCTTCGCCGTCCTCGGCGCGGGCTTCGCCGCCGTGATGGTCACCGCCACCGGCACCGTCGTCGGCGACGCGCCCGCCGGGTACGCCGGGGTCGTCGGCGGCCTCAAGCAGACCGCCGCCAACATCGGCACCGCCCTCGGCACCGCCGTGACCGCGGGCCTCATGCCCGCCGTCGCGGCCGGGACGTCCGCGGCGGCCCCCGGCCGGGCCGCGGACCCCGTCATGTTCTGGCTGGCAGCGCTCACCGCCCTCGCCGTCCTCCCGGCGGCCCTGCTGCCCGCCTCGCGGCCGGCGCCCCGGGAGACGGCGCACGGCGCCCGTGGTGACCGTACGGCCTCCGCCCGGTGACGGCGGCGGCCGGGAGCAGCGCGGACAGGTAGGTGTCGAGCGGCATGGCGTCGATCCCGGCTCAGGGCATGAGGGGTAGCTTTCCGACGATCTTGTCGACCCGGTTGCGCGGGCCGACGATGCTGACCGCGCAGTAGTCCATGTCCTCGGGCTGGGTCTTGCCCACGGCGGCGATGAAGTCACTGTAGACGCGGGTGCTCTGGGCGGCGGCGGCAGGCACGCGGTGACCGTTCCGGAGATGGGCAGGGCGCAGCCGGCCCACGCCGGAGGCGAGAGGCGCCGGTGAAGGAGGAGCACGCCGATCAGGACCGCGGCCAGGGGCCGGGCACCGGCCGGAGCGGCGCCGGTCAGGACGGTGCCAGGACCGCGCGGGCGATCCTGGCCAGGGCGGATGCGACCTCCTCGCGTGGCACGCCGTTGCGCCGCTGCAGGTCGTAGACCTCCGGCCCCAACGGGGCCAGGAGCGCGTCGGCGAGCGCATCCGGCCCGGGCACCCCGGCCGCCACGACCAGGGACCGCACGTGCGCGCGCCAGAAACCGTAGGCTCCGGCGGCGAAGCGCGAGGCGCCGGTCTCCGCGCCGAGCACCAGATGCCCGTGTCGCTCCAGCAGCTCCGTCATCGCGTCGTAGAACGCGGACAGCCGCTCGGCCGGCGGCGCGCCCGGCCCGAGCGGCGGGTCGCCGCGCAGCAGCCGCTCCTGCAACCCTCGCTCGTGCTCGTCGAGCAGGGCCAGCGCGATCGACGCCGGGTCGGGGTAGCGGCGGTAGAGCGTGCCCCGCCCCACCCCGGCGGCCCGGGCGATCTCCTCCATGGTCACCGGGCGGCGCTCGGCGAACAGCCGCTCGGCGGCGGCGAGCACCTTCTCCCGGTTGCGCGCGGCGTCGGCCCGCTCGCGCGGTCGCGTGGAAGCGTCGGTCAGCAGGTCAGTGCGCTCGCGCGGTCGCGCGGCGGTGTCGTTCGGCAGATCGGTCCGTGGCGTCACGTCTCCGATTCTAGTCAAGTGGACACAGTGTCCGGTTGTGCTACAGTCCTCTCAACCGGACACAGTGTCCGGTTGAGAGGAACCCGTGATGCCCCGACTGCTGCACCTGGACGCCAGCGCCCGCCGCGCGTCCTTCTCCCGGGAACTGAGCGCCGCCTTCGCCGAGGAGTGGCGGGCCGCGGGCGGTGAGGTCACCTACCGCGACCTGGCCGCCGATCCCGTGCCTCCGATCGGCGAGGCGTGGACCGAACTGTGCGACCACGTCCTGCGCCACGCCATCACCGACATCGGCCGTTACGGCGAGGCTGTCCGCACATCCGAGCAGGCCGCCGCCTGGGCCGTCGTGCGGCCGCTGCTGGAGGAGGTGGTCGCCGCCGACGTCGTGCTGATCGGCACCCCGATGTACAACTTCTCGATCCCCGCCGCGCTCAAGGCGTGGATCGACCAGATCACCTTCCCCCGCATGTCCCTGGCCGGGCGGCGCTTCGTCGTGGCCTGCGCGCGCGGCGGCTCCTACGGGCCCGGCACGCCGCGTGAGCCGTACGACCACCAGGAGCGCTACCTGCGCGACTTCTTCGCCGGGCACTTCGGCGTCGACGACGCGGTGTTCGTCAGCGCCGAACTGACCAACTCGCTGGTCGATCCGGCGCTGGACCACCTGCGCGGTGAGCACGCCGCCTCCCGCGACGCGGCCGGGACCGCCATACGCCACCTGGCCCGCGAACTGACCCGCGAGGGGGCGCCGGTGTCTGGACCGAGGAACGCAGGAGCGGAGCGACGGAGTGACGAGGGAAGACACCGGGCTTGAGCCCCCGAGCCGCGACGCGCAGCGTCGCCATGAACACAGGTCGCAATAAGAACAGGTCGCCATGAACACAAGCTGGATTCTGCTGGTGGCGGCCGGCCTGGTGGAGATCGCCTGGTCGCAGAGCATCAAGCCGACCGAGAACTTCACCAGGCCGCTGCCCACGCTGCTGTGCCTGGCGCTGGCCGTCGTCGCGGTCTACCTGTTGTCGCGGGCGATGGAGACCCTACCCGTCGGTACGGCCTACGCCGTCTTCACCGGCATCGGCGCGGTCGGCGCGATCGTCCTCGGCATCGTGGTCCACCGTGACCCCGTCACGGCCGGTCGCCTGGCCGCGCTGTCCCTGATCATCGGCGGTGTCGTCCTCGCCCGCCTCACCTCCCCCGACGCCGGGTGAGACCCGGTACGGCCCTTGTTCGGGCCCGCGTCCCCGGACCCGAAGACCGGGGCGCGGGCCCGGAGGCCGGGACCTCCGCGCCGCAGGAGAGGCGGGCACTGGTGCGGCGGCTCGACGAGCTGGTACGGCGGGCGCAGGCGGACGGTGCGATGCGTTCGGACGTCGGCGTCGGCCGCGCGGCGCAACGGGGTGCGCGCGTCGAGATGGTCGACGACGCCGGGCTCAAGCCCCCGAGCCGCGACGCGCAGCGTCGCCATGAACACAGCGAGGGGGCGCCGGTGTCTGGACTGAGGAACGCAGGAGCGGAGCGACGGAGTGACGAGGGAAGACATCGGGCTCAAGCCCCCGAGCCGCGACGCGCAGCGTCGCCATGAACACAGCGAGGGGGCGCCGGTGTCTGGACTGAGGAGGGAGCGAGCGCAGCGAGTGAACGACGAGGGAAGACATCGGGCTCAAGCCCCCGAGCCGCGACGCGCAGCGTCGCCATGAACACCGCCGGGTCCCTCCGTCAGCCCGGTCAGCCGGCACAGTACGGCGAAGCCGTCCTCGGTGCCGGGCCAGTGGCGGCGCACCGCGGGCAGCCCGGCTCGGCGCACCACCGAGCGCAGCGTCGCGGTGACGACGATGGCGTCGTCGGCGTAGCCCAGGACCGGGATGAAGTCCGGCACCAGGTCCAGGGGGAAGGCCAGGTAGGCCAGGAGCAGGGCGAGCCTGATCCGTACGCCGCGCGGCAGTTCCGGGTCGGCGGCCAGCCGGCGCACCAGGCGCAGCACGTCCGGCAGTAGCCGCAGCGCCTCGCGCAGCAGGTCGCCGCGCGGCCGTACCGCGACCAGTACGGCCACCAGCGCCACCCACGTCAGCGCCAGCGCGGCGGCGACGCCCAGTAGCAGATCCCACCCCCACGAGCCGGTCATGCCACTCCTTCGCCGGCCGGGCCACGGCGTCTCTTCCCCGGATCCGGCGCCGCTTCCCGGTGCCACTGTCCGGCGCCACCGCCTGGTGACGCGAACGTACCATCGGCAGCCGCGCAGGGCCTGTACGGGCCGGTCCCTGGAAAAGCCTGCGATCCCGGCGGGCATCGGCGACGATCTTCGTAGCACCGACCGCCGGTCCCCGCACGCGAAAGGCCCCCGATGGCACACCCCACCGACGGATCACGGCCCAGTTCCGCCCGTATCTACGCCCACCTGCTCGGCAGCACGGACGACACCCACGGGGCGGACCGTGAAGCCGCTGACATGCTCGTCAGCGCGTTCCCCAGCATCCGCGACGCCGGCCGCGCCAACCGCGGGTTCCTCCTGCGCGCCGTCCGCGAGATCGCCGCGGCCGGCGTCACCCAGTTCCTCGACCTCGGTTCGGGGCTCCCGGTCCACCCCAACGTCCACGACGTCGCCCGCACCCTCCACTCCGGCGCCCGCGTCGTCTACGTCGACAACGACCCCGCCGTGGTGTCACACCGCCAGGCGACCGTCGACGGCGACGGCGTGGTCACCGTCGACGGGGACCTGCGCGACCCCAAGGAGATCCTGGAACACCCCAGGGTGCGCGCCACCCTCGACTTCGACCGGCCGATCGGGCTGATCGCCGTCGCGGTCCTGCACTTCGTTCCCGGAGACGTCCACGCCGTCGTCGCGTCCCTGCGCGACGCCCTGGCCCCGGGCAGTCATCTGGCCGTCACCCACGCCTGCTCCGAGACCATGTCGGAGGAGGAAATCAAGATCGGAGAGGCCATCTACCAGCGGACCAGCAACCCCGTCAACCTCCGCACCCGCGCCGAGATCAACGCGCTGTTCGACGGGTTCGACCTCCTGCCCCCGGGTCTCGTCCCGCCCGCGGACTGGCGGCCGGTCGCCCCCGAATTCGAGCCCTACCCCGAGCGGTCGCATGAGATGCTGGCGGCCGTCGGCGCGCTGAGCCGCTGACCTCCTTCTGTCCAGGCCCGGCGAGGGCGGCCGCCCTCGCCGCCCCTGCCCTCGGTGTATCCGGGCGTGAGTAGTCGAGGTACAGGAAATCCCGTTGAGATCGAAGCAGGTCTACCCGGCGCTGCGGTCGGTGCCGTCCCCGTCCGGACCGGAGGTGTCCCGTCCCAGGCCCCGGCGGATCGCGATCTCCACGGGCGAGTACGCGCCGTCGGCCCGCTCCAGCTCGTACGGCGCGG
>NZ_BMQJ01000037.1 GCF_014648055.1 Streptosporangium pseudovulgare | reverse complement strand
CCCCCCCCCGGGAGCGGGCCCCGGACGGATCTCACCGTTCGACGGCCAGGCGAACTCCCAGGCCGATGAAGATTCCGCCGGTCGCGATGTCGATCCGGCGGCGGGCGGCGTGGCGGCGGCGCAGCCATCCCCCGATCCGCCCGGCGAGCACGCCTACGGCACCGTCCACGACGAACTCCAGCGCGATCATGATGGCGCCGAGGATCGCGAACTGCACCCAGACGTGGCCCAGCCCGGGGTCGATGAACTGGGGCAGGAAGGCGATCGTGAAGGTGACCATCTTGGGGTTGAGCAGATTGGTCAGCAGCCCGTTGAGGTAGGCGCGCCGGCCGGACATGCCGCCTCCGAGGACCGGCAGGCCGCCCTGGTCGTCGCCGCGGCGCCGGATGGCCTGCACGCCGAGATAGATCAGGTAGGCGGCACCGGCGATCCGCACCACCGTGAAGGCGACCGGCACCGCCGCGAAGAGCGCGGCCAGCCCGGCCGCCGCCACGGCGACGTGGACGGCCTCGCTCGTCGCCACCCCGGCCGTGGCGAGCAGGCCGGCGCGGGGGCCGCCCCGCATCCCGCAGCCCAGGACGAACAGCATGTCCGGCCCAGGGGTGATCATGGCGATGATCGTGGTGACGGTGAACAGCGCGAGCAGATGCTGGTTGACGGGCATGCGTTGATCATCACATGCAGGAGAGCGCCCGGGGAACCCGGGCAGACCGCCTCACTCGTCCCCCGGCCGTGGCCCGCGCGCCGGGCCGCACGCCGTACGGCCCGCCGGGCGGGTCAGGCGCGCGAGTCGCTCAGCACCCGGAACGTGACGCCCGCGCGGCGCAGCCGGCCGGTCAGCGCGTCGCCCATCGCCGCGGCCGGGGTGAGCTGGCCCGCCGCCTCGGGCAGGTCGTCGAAGGCCAGGCACAGGGCCGACTCGGCGAGCATCTTGGCGGTCTCGTCGTAGCCAGGGTCGCCGCCCGCGACCTCGGTGACGACGCGTTCGCCGCCGCCCCGGCCGAGGAAGGTGACCTTGAACCAGCCTTTGGCGCGCTGCTCCGGGGTGGGGCCGTCGCCCGCGGCGATCCGGCCCGCCAGCCAGGAGCGGGCCGGGGGCACCTGGGCGAGCGCGGCGAGGGCCCCGGCGCCCGCGGCGAGGCCGAGCGCGGTGGGCAGCCGCCGGACGGCGACGTGGTGGCGGTAGGTGAAGTCGGGGCCGTAGCGTTCCAGCGCGCGGGCCGAGCGGGCGATGACCTGCGGGTCGAGCGTGGGCAGCGGCAGCGCCCAGCCGCCGACGTGGCGGAGCGTCCCGGCGCGGCCCCGGGCGCGGCGGCCGGCGGGGCGCTCCTCGGTCCGGCGGCGGGCCAGCGCGGTCTCGGCCGTACGGCGGGCGCGGGAGAGCACCAGGAGCGCGGAGGCCAGGGTGCCGCCGGACGGCCGGCCGCCGGCCCGGACGAACCCGTCAATCTCGATCGGCACGCCCTCAGGGAGCCGCTTGACGGTGAAGTAGGCGCCCAGGTCGTGCGGAACGGAGTCGAATCCGCAGGCGTGCACGAGCTTCGCGCCGGTCCGCACGGCCCGGTCGTGGTGGCGGAGGTACATCAGGTCGATGAACTCCGGTTCGCCGGTGATGTCGGCGTAGTGGGTGCCCGCCTCGGCGCAGGCGGCCACGACGTGCTCGCCGTACAGGGTGTACGGGCCGACCGTGGTGGCGACGACCCTGGCCTGGCGGGCGACGTCCGCGAGCGAGGCGGGGTCGGTGACGTCGGCGTGCAGCAGCGGCAGGCCGGGGAGTCCGACGCGCTCGGCGACCGCTTCGAGCTTGGCGCGGTTACGGCCGGCGACGGCCCAGCGGACGCCGGGACCGGCGTGGCGGGCGAGGTATTCGGCGGTGAGGCCACCGGTGAAGCCGGTGGCGCCGAGGAGCACGATGTCGTACGGGCGATCTTCGGGCATGGGATGAGACTCCCCGCTCCGGGAGCCGCCATGCACCCCGCCGGGATGTCCCTGACTGGTTCGGGGCGTTCCGGGTATTCCTGGGCGTTTCGGGGCCTCCCGGCGCACCGACCCGCCCGGACCGCAGCGGTCTGTCCCTACCGCACCGGCCCGGCCGGGTCCCGGACGCCCGATCCGCGGCCGTTCCCATCCGACAGGTTCCAGTCATCTGTCCGATACCGGGCGGGAGGCGGCCTCCGTAGCGTTCCAGTCGTGAAACTCATGGAAGCCCTGGGCTCGGCGGTCGAGCTGACGGGGGTCACCAAACGCCACGCGCACGGCGTCGTCGCCCTGGACGACGTGTCCGTCTCCTTCGCGCAGGGCACGTTCACCGCCGTGATGGGGCCGTCCGGCTCGGGCAAGTCGACGCTGCTCCAGTGCGCTGCCGGGCTGGAAAAGCCGACGTCGGGCCAGGTCATGCTGGACGGCAGGGACCTGACCCGGCTGCCGGAGCGGAAGCTGACGCTGCTGCGCCGCGACCGCATCGGCTTCGTGTTCCAGGCGTTCAACCTGCTGCCCTCGCTCACCGCGGAGCAGAACGTCGCGCTGCCGCTGAAGCTGGCGGGCCGCCGGGTTGACCGCGAGCTGGTACGGCAGAGCCTGGAGGCCGTCGGCCTGGGCGACCGGGCCGGGCACCGTCCCGCCGAGCTGTCGGGAGGCCAGCAGCAGCGCGTGGCCATCGCCAGGGCGCTGGCCGCCCGGCCCGCCGTCCTCTTCGGCGACGAGCCGACCGGCGCGCTGGACACCAACACCAGCCGGGACGTGCTGCGGCTGCTGCGTTCGCTGGTGGACCGGCACGCGCAGACGATCGTGATGGTCACCCACGACCCGGCGGCGGCCGCGTACGCCGACCGGGTGCTGTTCCTGGCCGACGGCCGGATCCGCGGTGAGCTGCTCGACCCGACGGCCGAGGACGTCTCCGCCCGGATGCTGCTGCTGGAGGAGGCGTGCTGAGCGTCGCGTGGAGCACCCTGCGCACCCGGCTGGTCTCCTTCCTCGGCACCTTCCTCGCCCTCGCCCTCGGCACGGCGCTGATCGCCGCGATGGGGCAGTTGCTGGCCGTCACCGTGGACTCCCCCGACCGCGGCCCGCAGCGCTACGCCGCCGCGCCGTTCGTGATCGTGCCGGACGGGCGGGTGCACGTGCGCACCTGGCGGGGCGAGCAGAGCCTGCCCCTGGTGGAGAAGGCCGGCCTCGATGCGGAGCTGGTGGCCCGTTTCCCCGGCGCCGTCGTGGACCGGGCCTTCCCGGCCCGGCTCGCGGGCGGGCCGGACGTGACGGGCCGGCCCTGGGCGGCGCGCCGTACGGCGCCGCAGCGGCTTCTCGAGGGGCGGGCGCCGCGCAGCCAGCGGGAGATCGCGGTGAGCACCGGGGCGCGCGTGGGCGACACGGC
Source organism: Streptosporangium pseudovulgare (assembly GCF_014648055.1). Lineage (GTDB taxonomy): Bacteria > Actinomycetota > Actinomycetes > Streptosporangiales > Streptosporangiaceae > Streptosporangium > Streptosporangium pseudovulgare. Next base: position 31,432 of record NZ_BMQJ01000037.1, on the reverse strand, counting down.
GACCGTGCTCACCCGGGCGGGGGCCGGGTCGTACACCGTGGTGGGGGTGACGGACGGCCCGCCCACCGTGTTCTTCACCGACCGGCGGGCCGCCGCCCTGTCGCCGCGCGTCGACGCGCTCGCCCTGTGGAACGCGCCGGGCGGCGCGCTCCCGCCAGGGACGCGGCTCCTCACCGGGCAGGACCGGGCGCTGGCGGACCCGAGCCGGGAGGACGACGCGCGGGCGCGCGACAACGCCGTCACGATCGTCGGCATCGCCGCCGGGTTCGCCGTGTTCATCGCGGTCTTCGTGGTGTCCTCGACGTTCGCGTTCGCGGTCGCGCAGCGGCGCCGGGAGTTCGCGCTGCTGCGGACCCTCGGCGCGACCCGCCGTCAGGTTCGCCTCATGGTGTACGGCGAGGCGTTGCTCGTCGCCGTCGCCGCCTCCGCGCTGGGCGCGCCGGCCGGTCCGGTGCTCGCCGGGCCCATCCTGGACCGGCTGGTGGCTCTCGGGATGGCGCCGTCGTGGCTGGTGCCCCGCACGTACACCTGGCCGTCCGTCACCGCCTTCTGCGTCGGCGCGGTGGTCGCGCTGGCCGGGGTGGCCGTCGCGGCGGCGCGGGCCGGGCGCGTCCACCCGGCGGAGGCCATGCGCGAGGCGGTGGTCGAGCCCGGCGTGATGACCTGGGGGCGCCGGATCTTCGGGGTGGGGCTGCTCGGCGCCGCCCTGGCCTCCATGGTGGTGACCGCGGTGCGCGACCCGCTGAGCGCCGCGAACGACAAGTCCTTCATGCCGGTCGTGATGCTGCTGGTGACGGCCGCCGGGCTGCTCGCCCCGGCCGTCGTGCGGCCCGTCACCCGGCTGGTCGCCGCGCCGCTGGGCCGGCTCCGCGGCGCGGGCGCCACCGTGGTGACGGCGTCGGCCACCGCCTCCGCCCGGCGGACCGCGGCGACCGCGGCGCCCGTGCTGGTCGCGGTCGGGCTGGCCACCGCGCTGCTCGGCGCGGCCGCGATGAACGACGCGGCCAAGGCGGCGATGCGGGCGGCGCCGGTCAGGGCCGACTACCTGGTGCTGCCCGAGGGGGCGGCGGGCCTGGACGACCGGCTCCTCGGCCGTCTGCGGGACGTGCCCGGCGTGGAGGTCGTCGCCGCGGCGCCGACCGGCGTCTACACCCTTGAGGGCGCGACCGCGCTGATCAGGCGGCCCGCCGAGGCGATGGACCCGGCGGGACTGGTGAACGTGCTGGACCCGCCGGTGACCGCGGGGTCGCTGACGGCGCTGAACGACCGGACCATCGCGGTCTCCGAGACCTGGGAGCTGGCGCTGGGCGACACCGCGAAGCTGTGGCGGGCCGACGGCAGCCAGGTGTCGCTCAAGGTGGTCGCGCTGCTCGGCGCCGGGTCCCCGGCCGACTCCTACGTCACCCCGGCGCACGCCTTCTCCGCGCCGGTGACCACCGCGTACGTGCGGCTGCGGCCGGGCACCTCTCCGGACGCGGCCGGGGCCGCGCTGCGGCACGCCGCGGCCGGGCACGACGTCCGGGTGCTCACCAGGGACGCCTGGGCCCGCTCGACGGGCGACCGGCACGGCTCGGCCAGCCGCCTCGGGCTGCTGGTGGTGCTCGGGATCATCCTCGCCTACACCGCGATCGCGCTGGTCAACACCCTGCTGATGGCGGCATCGGACCGGACGGCGGAGCGGGCGGCGCTGCGGCTGCTGGGCGCGACCCGCGGCCAGGTGCTGCGGTACGCCATGGGCGAGTCGCTGCTGGTGGTGGCCGTCGGCGTGGTGCTGGCCGCCGCCGTCGCCGCGGTCGGCCTGGCGGGGCTGTGGGGCTCGCTGGTGCAGATCGCCGGGCCGGTCGCGGTCAGCGTGCCGTGGCCCGAGGTCGGCGCGGTGGCCGCCGGATGCGCGGTGATGGCGGCCCTGGCCGCCGCGGCGCCGCTGCTGCGCCGGGGCTGAGCGGGGCTGAGCCGCCTCGGCCGGGGCGCGGCGGCGGGCCGCCGCTCCAGAACCGGAGCCGGACTAGAGCCGGAGCGGGACCGGAGCCGCTAGGTCGCGGCGTCGGGGTCCAGGTCCGGGCCGAGACGTGCCAGTTCCACCCGGGAGGAGACGCCGAGCTTGGGAAAAGCCCGGTAGAGGTGGTGGCTGACGGTCTTGGGGCTGACGAAGAGCCTGGCGCCGATCTCCCGGTTCGTCAGGCCCGTCACGGCCAGCCGTACGATCTGCAGTTCCTGGGGCGACAGCGCGGCCAGCCGGTCGGAGGCGGCGGGCGCCGCGGTGGCCTCACCCGCGGCGCGCAGCTCGGCGGCGGCCCGCCGTGCCCACGGACCGGCGCCGAGCCGCTGGAAGGTCTCCAGCGCGGCCCGCAGGTGGGGTCGGGCGTCGCGCCTGCGACGCTCGCGGCGCAGCCACTCGCCGTAGCCGAGCTCGGCCCTGGCCCGCTCCAGCGGGCGGCCGTGCGGCCGCAGCGCGGCGGAGAAGATCTCGTCGTCCGGCTCCAGCAGGGCACGGCAGCGGGCCAGCACCGCGTCGGCCCAGTCGAGCCGCGCGACGTCCGCCCACTCCGCCAGGCGCTCCAGCGGCTCCTTCGCGCGGTCCGGCAGGCCCGCCCGCACGGCGGCCTCGATCTGGTCGGGGGCGAAGTAGACCGCCTGGATCTGGTGGCGCACCGGCCCGGCCAGGGCGGCCTCCAGCCGGTCCAGCGCCCGCGTGTGGCGGCCGAGGCTCAGGTCGAGTGCCGCCAGCGCCCACTCCGACCAGGCCAGGCCGTTGGCGATCCCGGTCGCGGCGAAGTGGTCGGCGCAGCGGACGGCCAGCCCGGCGCAGCGGTCCTCGTCGCCCTCGACGGCGGCGATCCAGGCGAGGATGCCCTCCAGGTAGCCGGTGCGGTGCGGCTGGCCCGTGTCGGCGGCGATGCGCAGCCCCTCCGCGGCGTCGGCGGCGGCGCTGCGGAACCGGCCGAGGTAGAGCTCGGCCCCGGCGAGCGTGACGTAGGCGATCGGCAGCAGGCCGGTCATGCCGAGCGTCCTGCACTCCTCGACCAGCGCGACGGAGATCTGCCGCTGCGTCTCGAACTCGCCGACGAGTCCCGCCACGAACGCGCCGTTGATCCGCAGGCCGTAGGAGCCGCGTTCGATGCCGCGGGCGTCGCGCGCCAGGGGGCTCATGGCCGGCAGCGCCCCGGCCGGGCCGGCGTTCAGCGACACGGCGGCGGCTTCGACCGCGTCCACCGCGGCGTCCAGGCCGTCCTCCGGGCGCAGGTTCAGGCGGCGGAGCCGTGTCGCCGCCTCCTCGACCCGCCGCGGGTCGCTGAGCTGCCAGGCGTTGCGTCCGGCGTCGACGAGCATGAGGCCGGCCGCCACCGGGTCGAGCTCGGCGACCCGGTCGGCTCCGGAGAGCAGGATGTCGTGCGCGGTGTGGACGGAGCCGCGTTCGAAGGCGATCCTGGCGCGCAGTTCGGCGAGCCTGGCGATGGAGCGCGGCTCCTCGACGAGGCGGACGGCCCGTTCGGCCAGCGCCTGCGCCCGCTCCGGCAGCCCCGCGTCGGCGGCGGCCATGGCCGCCTCGGTCAGCCGCCTGGCCAGCGGCCCGGGATCGGCGGTGAGCTCGGCGGCGCGTTCGAGGGCGGCCGCCGCGGCCGCGTGGCCGTGCCGTTCCCTGGCGCGCCCGGCGGAGCGCTCCAGCGCCGCCGCGGCCCGCTCGTCGGGGCCGAACGCGGCCGCGGCCAGATGCCAGGCCCGCCTGTCGTCCTCGCCGTCCAGCGCGTCGGCCAGCGCCCGGTGTACGGCGAGCCGCCTGTCGAAGGGGGCGGAGTGCGTGGCGGCGGCCCGCATGAGGGGGTGGACGAAGGCGGCGGCACCCCCTCCCACGGTGAGGAACCCGGCGCGTTCCGCCACGCCGAGGTCCGCCGCGCCCAGCCCGAGCCGTCCGGCGGCGCGCAGCACGGTGCCCAGGTCACCGGTGTCCTCGGCGGCGACGAGGAGGATCATCAACCGGGCGCCGTCCGGCAGCCCCGCGATGCGGGCCTCGTACGCCTCCTGGATCCTGCGCGGCAGCGGCATCGGGGTGAACGGATCGGCGGTGCGCGGCAGCTCGATCAGCGCCAGCGGGTTGCCGCGGCTCTCGGCCAGGACGCGGTTCCTGACCCCCTCGGCCAGGTGCGGGTCGCGTTCGGCCAGCAGCTCGGCCGCCGCCCCGGCGTCCAGCGGGCCCAGCCGCCGCCCCGGCAGGCCGGGGGCGTCGAACCCGTCACGCGCGGCGAAGACCAGCGCGACGCCCTCGGCGTCGAGCCTTCTGGCCGCGAACAGCAGGGCGTCCGCCGACGCCCGGTCCAGCCAGTGGGCATCGTCCACCAGGCAGAGCAGCGGACCGTCCTCGGCGATCTCCGACAGCAGGGACAGCGTGGCGAGCCCGATGAGGAAGCGGTCGTCCCCGGCGGCGTCGCCCAGGCCGAGCGCGCCGTTCAGCGCGAGCGCCTGCGGCCCGGGAAGCGCCCGGGCGCGGGCCAGCTCCGGCCGCAGCAGCTGGTGCAGCGCGGCGAACGGCATCTCGGCCTCGGTCTCCACCCCGGCGCTGCGCAGCACCCGCAGGCCCTCCGCGCGGGCGGCCGCGTACTCCAGCAGGGCGCTCTTGCCGATGCCCGGGTCGCCCTGGAGCACCAGGGCGCCGCTGCGTCCGGTCCGCGCCGCCGCCAGGAGGTCGTCGAGGACCCGCTGGTCCTCATTTCTCCCCTTGAGCGGGGGCGTCACCGCAGGCCGGGGCGTCACCGCAGGCCGGGGCGTCACCGCAGGCCGGGGCGTCACCGTGGGCAGGGGCGTCACCGCGGACGCGGGCGTGCCTCCGGACGCGGGCGGCCCTCCCCCGGGTGAGACCGGCCCGTCGGACGCGGGCGGCCTTCCCTCCGGCGTGGACGGCGGTCGAGCCGGCGGCGGGACGGGCGACGGGAGGCGCGGCGTGGTCACCGCAGCAGGGTAAAGCCTGCCGCGGACGCCGGAATGCCGCCTTCCGGTTCGGCCCAGGAACGCCTCGGCCTATAGGTTCGTTGCAAAAATCAGACATTTTCCTGAACGAACGAAGGGTTGGGAACGGTGGAGGTCGAGCAGACGGCGCTGCCCGGGATCGGTTTGCGGCACGAGTTCACCACGCGGTCGGGGCGCCGGGTCGGGGTCGTCTCCCACCGGACGGGACGCCGCGACCTGGTGATATACGACCGCGACGATCCCGACCGGGCATGCGAGGCCGTGAAACTCAACGACGAGGAGGCCGACGTCCTCTGCGAGCTGCTCGGCGCCCCGCGCATCGTGCAGCGCCTCAACGACCTGCACCGGGAGGTCGAGGGCCTGGTCAGCGTCCAGCTCCCGGTGCTGGCCGGCACGCCGTACGCCGGGCGGACCATGGGGGACGCGCGGGTCCGCAGCCGCACCGGCGCCTCCATCGTGGCCGTGGTCCGCAGTGGCCAGGTGTTCGCCAGCCCCGGGCCCGACTTCGGGCTCGCCGCCGACGACGTGATCGTCGTGGTGGGCAGCCCGGAGAGCACCTCCGCCGTCGCCGACATCCTCACCAACGGATAGGCCACCGGGTGCACGACATCGCGATACTTTTCCTCGAACTGGGTGCCGTCCTCCTCGGACTCGGCATCCTCGGCGCGCTGGCCATGCGCGTCGGCATCTCTCCCATCCCGCTCTACCTCCTCGCCGGACTGGCGTTCGGCCAGGGCGGCATCCTGCCCCTGGCCACCAGCGAGGAGTTCATCTCGGTCGGCGCCGAACTCGGCGTCATCCTGCTGCTGCTCACCCTCGGCCTGGAGTACAACGCCGACGAGCTCCTGACGAGCCTCAAGGGCAACGCCCCGGCCGGCCTCGTCGACCTGGTGCTCAACGCGGCGCCGGGCGCGATCTGCGCGCTGCTGCTGGGCTGGGGCCCGGTCGCGGCGGTCGCCATGGCCGGCGTGACCTACGCCACCTCCTCGGGCATCACCGCCAAGGTCCTGTCGGACCTGGGGTGGATCGGTAACCGCGAGACCCCGGTGGTGCTGTCGCTGCTGGTCTTCGAGGACCTCACCATGGCGATCTACCTGCCGGTCCTCACCGCCATGCTGGCCGGGCTGAGCCTCGCCGCCGGCGCGGTCACCGTGGCGATCGCGCTGGGCACGGTCAGCGTCGTGCTGGTGGTGGCGCTGCGCTTCGGCCGGTTCATCGAGTCCTTCGTCTCCAGCCCCAACTCCGAGGTGCTGATGCTGAAGGTCGTCGGGCTGGCGCTGCTGGTCGCCGGGGTGGCGCAGCAGCTTCAGGTGTCGGCCGCGGTCGGCGCCTTCCTGGTCGGCATCGCGCTGTCCGGGGAGCTGGCCCACGACGCCCAGGCGCTGCTGAGCCCGCTGCGCGACCTGTTCGCCGCGGTGTTCTTCGTCTTCTTCGGGCTGCAGACCGACCCGACCAAGATGGGGCCGGTCGCGGGGCTGGCGGCGCTGCTCGCGCTGATCAGCATGATCACCAAGCTGCTCACCGGCTTCTACGCCGCCCGGCGGGCGGGGATCGCCCGGGCGGGCCGGGCGCGGGCGGGCATCGCGCTCATCCCGCGCGGCGAGTTCAACATCGTGATCGCGGGGCTGGCGGTCTCGGCGGGGGTCCATCCGGACCTCGGCCCGCTGGCCGCGGCGTACGTGCTCATCCTCGCGGCGTTCGGCCCGCTGGCGGCCCGGCTGGTCCAGCCGCTCATCACCGCCATCGCCAACCGGGCCTGACCCCGGCGGCACCGTACGGCCCGGCGCGCCACGCGCCGGGCCGTACGCATGTCCGGCCCGACCGGCCCCGCCGACCCCGCCGACCCCGCCGGCCCCGCGCGTCGGCGGACCCGTCCCGGACGGGCACCGTACGGCCCGGCCACCGGATCCCGGCATCGCTCCCCCGGCCGTCCTCGACGGGACCGTCCGTCCCCACCGCGGTCCGCCGATCTGGTAGGCATTTGCGCATGATCCGTTCCCTGGCGCTCCTCACCGCGGCCCTCCCCCTCCTGGCGTCCGCCGCCCCCGCCTCCGCGGCGGCTCCGGCCACGCCGCACATCCCGGCCGGGGTGGCCGCCGGCTACGCGGTCTTCGACCGGCAGACCGGCAGGCTCACCGCCCACCGCGACGCGCACCGGAGGTTCCGGTCGGCCTCGGTGGTGAAGATCATGATCGCCATCGACTACCTGGAGTCGCATCGGAAGGTCCCCGCCCGCGATCTCGCCCTGCTGAAGGTGATGCTGCGGGTCAGCGACGACGACGCGGCGTCGGCGTTCTGGGACCGGGGCGGCAAGGGGCGGATCATCGAGCGGACGGCGCGGAGGCTGGGGCTGACCGATACCGCCCCGCCGCCCGCCGACAAGCCGGGGTTCTGGGGCTACACCTCACTGAGCGCGCTGGACACGGTGCGTGTCTACCGCTACCTGCTCGACCGGGCCGAGCCGCGGGTCTCCGACCTGATCCTCGGCCACCTGCGCCGGGCCGGGCAGTGCGGCTCCGACGGCTTCGACCAGTACTTCGGCATCCCCCGCGGGGTCGCCCGGCCGTGGGCGGTCAAGCAGGGCTGGTCGGGGTACGGCCTCAGGCCGCCGGTCCGGTGCCGGCCGTCGTCCCCGGCGGCCCCGGGGTCTCCGGGGTCACAGTCGGTTCCGGCTCCCTCGACGGTCCCGGCCGCCGCGGAGGCTCCGGTGTCTCCCGGGCGCCCGGCCGGCGCCCCCGCCCCGGCCGGGCCCGTCTCCGGCGTCCCGGTGCCGGTCGCCCCGGCGGACGCCGCCGCGCCGGCCGCCCCCGGGTCCGCGCCCAGGATCGTGCCGGACTACGGTCGGCCCGTCCTGCACACCACCGGGCTGGTCGGCCCGAGGGAACGCTGGATCATGGTCCTGCTCACCGCCTACCCCGCCGGGACCTCCTGGCAGCGCTCGACGTCCCAGATCACCCGGCTCGCCCGGGAGGTCTACCGCGCCGGGACCTCCTGAGCCCTCCCGGGAGCGTGTCGCGGCGTCAGCCGACCTCCTTGCGGGCCACCCGTACCGCCCCGGCCGCCATGGGGACGACGATCCAGAGGACGGCCGACACCGCCAGCCGCGCGGCGCCGCCGCCGGTCATGTCACCGGTCACGAGCGGCGCGACGGTGGCGTTCAGGTCGAGCCACCCGGCCAGGGTCTCGCCGGTGTCGCCGAGCCTGCCGACGACGCTCCACAGCATCGGGTTCACCAGGTAGACCACGATCGCGGCGGGCGCGTTCAGCAGCAGGGTGCCCAGGGCGAGCCCCATGGCGACCATGAGGACGTTCGTCCCGGTCCAGCCCAGCAGGGCGAGAGGGTTCATCTCCCAGATGGCCGGGACACCCCGGACGGCGGCGACCGCCGCCGTCGCCGGCACCGCGACCAGCGCCGCCAGCAGGGAGGCGGCCAGGGCCGCGGTCACCGCCGGCACGTACTTGGCCACCAGCACCCGGCCGCGCCGGGGTTCGAGGGTGAACGTGGTCAGGGCCGTGCGGTGGCTCCACTCGCCGGTCACCGCGAGGATGGCGAGCACGGGCATCAGAGTGGCGATGGGCATCCCGGCGGTGAAGGCCAGGGTCTGCAGCTTCGGGTCCGTCACGAAGCCGCGGCCCACGACGCCCGCGAGCACCAGGGCGGCCAGGACCGCGATCATGATCTTCCCGCTGCGCGTGTCGGCGAGCTTGCGGGTCTCCACCACCAGCAGGCGGCGGAACGGGATCGGCGCGAGGACCCGCTCGGTGCGGCTCGTGCCGCCCGTGCCGCTCATGCCGCACCCCGGTCGGCGTGCGTGGTCAGCTCGATGAAGGTCTCCTCCAGGCCGCGGTCCCGGCCGAGTTCGGCGGCGGTGCCCTGGGCGAGGACCCGGCCCCGGCCGATCATCACGATGTGGTCGGCCACCTGCTCCACCTCGTGCAGCAGGTGCGAGCTGAGCAGCACCGCGCGTCCGGAGGCGGCGAGGTCGCGGATCAGTCCGCGCAGCCAGCGGATGCCCTGGGGGTCGAGGCCGTTGGCGGGCTCGTCCAGGACGAGGACCTCGGGGTCGCCGAGGAGCGCCTGGGCGATGCCGAGACGCTGCCGCATGCCCAGCGAGTAGCCGCCGACCGTCCGGCGGCTCTCCCGGCCGGTCAGCCCGACCAGGTCGAGGACCTCCTCGACGCGCGTTCCCGGCAGGCCGAGCACCGTCGCGGCCAGGGTCAGAACCTCCCTGCCGGTGCGGCCGGGATGCTGGGCGTCGGCGTCGAGGAGCGCACCGACCCGGGCGGCCGGGCGGTCCAGCTCGCCGTACGGCCGGCCCAGCACGGTGGCCGAGCCGGAGGTGGCGCGGGAGAGGCCGAGGAGGATCCGCAGGGCCGTCGACTTCCCGGCGCCGTTGGGCCCGAGGAAGCCGGTGACGCTTCCCGGGCCGACGGCGAAGGACACGTCGTCGAGCGCCTTCACCCCTTTGTACGTCTTGCTGACATGGTTGAACTCGATCACGGAACCAGTCCATCGCGCCGGGGTCCCACCGGTCATCGGACCGGGGTGGACGGCCGGCGGACCCGGGGCGATCCGTCGCCGCCGCGATTGCAGACCTTCGGCCACCCCGAGGTGGACCCAGGTCGCTGACGAACGGGTCCGCACGGTGCATAGGCTGTGGGGCCGTGGACGACCGTACGGAGCACCAGCCGCCCCTGACCCGGCGGGACTCCGCGCTGCGCTACCTGTGCGCCGCGGTGCCGATGCTGTTCTTCGGTGTCCTCATGGTGATGACCGCCTCCCAGAAGTCCGGCATCCTCCGGGAGGCGGTGGTCGACGTGGGGCTGGGCGTGGCCGGGCTGGTCCTGCTGCGATGGCGGCGCCGCCTGCCGTGGCAGACCGCGCTGGCGACCGCCCTGCTGACGGCCCTCTCCGCCACCGCCACCGGCCCGGCCTACGTCGCCTACGTGTCGCTGTGCACGCACCGCCGGTGGCGCCGGATCGTCCCGGTCGCGGCCGTCTCCTGGCTGTGCCTGGCGATCTACGCCGCCTGGCACGGCATCGACCAGAGGACGGTCGTCTCCATGGTGACCGGCGCCGCGATCCTCGGCGGGCTGACCGTCTTCGGCCTGTACCTGCGCGGGCTGCGCGACCTGGACGCCTCGCGGCGGGAGGCGGCGCTGGCCGTCGAGCGTGAGCAGGCGCAGCGGGTCGAGCAGGCCAGGCTCGCCGAGCGCGCCCGGATCGCCCACGAGATGCACGACGTCCTGGCGCACCGGATCTCCCTGCTGGCGATGCTCGCGGGCGGCCTGGCGTACCGGACGGACCTCACCGCCGGGGAGAGCCGCGAGGTGGCGCTGGCGATCCAGGAGAACGCGCACCAGTCGCTGAACGAGCTGCGCGCCGTACTCGGCACCCTCCGGTCCGACGGCGCCTCCCGATCCGACGGCGCCGCCGAGGCGCCGGAGCCGCCGCAGCCGGGCCTGGACCGGCTGGGCGACCTGTTCGACGAGGTGCGGGCGGCGGGCCAGCGGGTCGAGGTGGCCGACGCCGTCGAGGACCGCGGGCTGCTGCCGGCGCAGACCGGCCGGCACGCCTACCGGATCGTGCAGGAGGCCCTGACCAACGCCCGCAAGCACGCGCCGGGCAGCCGGGTGCGGGCCGAGATCGGCGGGCGGCCCGGCGACGGCCTGCGGATCCGGGTGAGCAATCCGGCGGATCCGGGGGCGGCCGCCGGTCCCGGCGGGCGGCTGGGTCTGGTGGGCCTGGCCGAACGGACCCGGATGGCCGGCGGCACGCTCAGCCACGCCGTACGGGACGGGTGCTTCGTCCTCGACGCCCGGCTGCCGTGGGAGGCTTGACCGGTGATTCGGCTGGTGATCGTGGACGACGACCCGATGGTGCGGACCGGGCTGCGCCTCATCCTCGGCGGCGAGCCCGACCTGGAGATCGCGGGCGAGGCCGGGGACGGCCGGCACGCCATGGAGGTGATCCGCGACCTGCGGCCCGACGTGGTGCTGATGGACATCCGGATGCCCGGCCAGGACGGGCTGACCACCACCGAGCTGCTGCTGAGGCGGCCGGACGCGCCCCGGATCCTCGTGCTCACCACCTTCGACGCCGACGACCTGGTGCTGCGGGCCCTGGGGCTCGGCGCGGCCGGGTTCCTGCTGAAGGACACGCCGCCGCCGAAGATGGTCGAGGCGGTCCGCGCCGTGGCGAGGGGCGAGCCGGTACTGTCGCCGAGCGTCGCGCGGCAGGTGATCGCCGCGGCCACCGGCGGTCCCGAGCCGCGGGGCCCGGAGGCGCGGCGGGAGCTGGCCAGGCTCACCGAACGCGAGCGCGAGGTCGCGGTCGAGGTGGCCCGGGGCAGCTCGAACGCCGAGATCGCCGGTCGCCTGCACATGAGCGTCGCCACCGTGAAGGCGAACGTCACCCGGATCTTCGCCAAGCTGGGGACCGACAACCGGGTCCACGTCGCCATGAAGGTACGCGACGCCGGCCTCCTCTGACGCGCCCTTCGCCCCCGGCCGCCGGCGCGGACCGGCCGTCGCCCCCTACCGCCGCTCCCGGCCGGTCCGCGCCGTCGGCCCGTCATCGCCGGGCCCCGCACGGGGATCAGGACGGCCGTACGGTGACCCGGGCCGCCCGGGGACGTTCGTCAGCATATGCTGACAAGCGGGCCGCGTCAGCATATGCTGACAGCATGACGACGGTAACCGAACTGGCCGAGGCCACCACCGGCGAGGACCCGGTGACGGCGCTGGCCGCCGTGGCGGCCCTGCGGCGGCTCCTGGAGGAACTGGAGGCCGCGCACGTCACCGAGGCCCGCGCCCGGGGCGCGTCGTGGGAGGCCATCGCGGCGGCGCTCGGCGTGAAACGGCAGACGGCGCACCGCAAGCACGCACACCGGATCATCGACGGCGGGAGATGAGGATGTTCGAGAGGTTCACCCCCGAGGCCCGGCGGACGGTGGTCCGGGCCGGCCTGCTGTCGCTCGACGCCGGCCGCACCGCCCTCGACGACGACATGCTGCTGCTCGCCCTGGCCGAGGCGTGGCCGGTGGACGGCTTCGCGGTGCCCCCGGACGCCGTCCGCGCGCTGCTGCCGGCGGACCCGGCGGACCGCCCGGGTGATCGGGACCTGCTGGCCGGTCTGGGCGTCGACCTGGACGAGATCCGCCGCAGGCTCCCGGCCCGCCGTGCCGATCCGGCCGCGTGGCGGCTGCGCCGGCCCCGGACGCGCCCGCTGCGCGTGACGCTCTCCGGTCCGGCCGGCGACCTCCGGCTCACCGTCGCGGCCCGCAAGGCCGTCGAGGTCGCCCTGTACCACGGCGCCCGCCGCACCGGGGACGGGGCCGCGGACGAGGACCTGGTGAGGGGCCTGCTGGCCGACGGCTCCAACGCCTCGGTGGCGATCCTGCGCCGCCTCGGCGTCGACCTCCACGGCCTCGCCGGGAGGTTGTGGCCTCTCCGCGCGTCCGCCTGACCACCGGGCCCACCCCCGTACGGCGACGCCGCGCGGCGGGCGTGGCGCCACACGGCGCGGGACCGGGAACGGGGCCGGGACGGTTCCCCCGGCCCCGCCGGGCCGGCCGGCCGGTCAGTCCGTCGCCGTGGCGGCGCCGAGCAGGTCGCGGATCCGGCCGGTGGCCTCGGCGAACGAGGGCTGCGACATCGTCTCGGCGTAGTCGCGGGAGCCGGGCAGGTCGACGTCGATGATCTCGGCGACGGTCCCCGGCCGCGCGGTCATCACCAGGACCCGGTTGGCGAGGTAGACCGACTCGGCGATGGAGTGGGTGACCAGGAGCACGGTCGTGCCGGTCTCCCGCCAGATCCGGTGCAGCTCGACGTTCATCTGCTCGCGGGTGAGCGCGTCGAGCGCGCCGAACGGCTCGTCCATCAGCAGGACCGGCGGGCGGTGCAGCAGCGCCCGGCACAGCGCCACCCGCTGCTGCATGCCGCCCGACAGCTCGTGCGGCAGAGCGTCCTCGAAGCCGGTGAGCCCGGTCATCTCGATCAGCTCGTCCGCCCTCCGGCCGGCCTCGGCGGCGGGCATCCCGCGCATCTCCGCCTGGAGCAGGATGTTGCGGCGGGCGGACCGCCACTCCAGCAGGGCGGCGCGCTGGAACACGTACCCGATGTCGTGCCTGGTGCCGCCGACCGCCTCCCCGAAGAGGCGCACGCTGCCCGCCGACGGCCGCAGCAGGCCGGAGACCAGCTTCAGCAGGGTCGACTTGCCGCAACCCGAGGGGCCGACGATCGAGACGAACTCGCCGGGCGCGACGCTCAGCGAGACGTCGCGCAGCGCGGTCACCTCCTTCTTCTTGGCCCTGAACCGGACCGCGACGGCGTCGAGCTCCACCGCCGCGACCGCGGTCGCGGCACCGGGCGTGCGCTCGGCCTCCAGGTTGCCTTTCATCCCCATCCCTCCAACGTGATCTCCCCGGCCTTCCGGCCCCCGGGCTTTCCCCGGGGTCCTCTCCGCCCCTGAGGGCTCTCCGGCCCCGGGCTCTCCGGCTCCGGGAAGGAAGCCGGCGTGCCCGCCCCCCGGGGGCGGCGCGCTCACCCCTTCGGGGTGACGCTCTCGTCCCAGTAGGCGGCCGGCGCCTCGGCCTTGGTGATCACACCCGCCTTGACGAAGGTGTCGATCGTCGTCTGCCAGTCCGCGGCGGTGTTGACGCCCGGGGCCATGCCCTTGGTCGCGTCGGTGTGCAGCAGCGTGACGGTGGTCTTGAACTGGTCGAGCAGCACCTGCTTGCTGGGGAGCTGCTCGGAGGCGCCGTCCATCGCGTCCACCGCCGCCTGCGGGTCCTTCTCGGCTGCGGCCCACGCCTCGCTGGTCGCCGCGACCATGCGCTTGACCAGGTCGGCCCTGCTCTCCAGGTTCTTGGTGGAGGTCAGGAGGCCGTTGCTGTAGAAGTTGAGGCCGAACTCGGAGAAGCGCAGGTAGGAGACCTTCTTGCCGGCCTTCTCCTGCATCGTCGGCCCCTGGTCGGAGGCGTAGCCGAGCAGGGCGTCGGCCTGGCCGGAGATCACCGCGGCGATCTTCCCCGCCGGGTCGGTGTTCTGCAGCTGCACGTCGTTCTCGGCCAGGCCGTTCTGCTTGAGGAAGGCCGGGAACGTCTTGGACAGCGCGTCACCGGCGGTGATGGCGATCTTCTTGCCCTTGATGCCGGCGGGGTCGGTGATGTTCTTCTCGTCGAAGAACTGCACGGAGGCCGGGGTGGTCTGCAGGTAGACCCCGAGGCTCTTGACCGGGACGCCCTGGGAGACGGAGGCCAGCAGCGCGGGGGTGTCGGCCCAGCCGAAGTCGGTCTGCCCCGCCCCGGTGGCCTGGATGGTCTTCTGCGAGCCCTGGCCGGCCTGGATCTTCAGGTCGATGCCGTGCTTCTCGAAGACGGCCTGCTTCTTGCCGAGGTAGAACGGCGCGTGCTCGCCGTACGGGTACCAGTTGAGCGTGAGCGTCACCTGGTCGAGTTTCTTGCCCGACGCGCTGGTGGTCGTCCCGCCGTCCTCGCCGCCGCAGGCGGTGAGGAGGAGGGCCGGCAGCAGGGCGGCGATGACGATCCGGGATTTCACGGGGGTGCCTTCCTTGGGGGTGGTCGGTGGCCGGTTCGAGGCTTCAGAGGGTCGTGGTCGCGGCCTCGCCACGCCGGCTGGCGTGCCAGGGCAGCATCAGCTGCTCGGCGATCTCGACGAGGACGAACAGCACGACGCCGATCAGCGACATCACCAGCAGTCCCGCGAACAGCATGGGGGTGTCGAGGTTGCCGTTGGCCTGCAGGATCACGAAGCCCAGTCCCTCGTTCGCACCGACGAACTCGCCGACCACGGCGCCGGTCACCGCGAGCGTGACGGCCACCTTCAGGCCGGAGAACAGGTGCGGCAGGGAGGCGGGGAAACGGATCTTGGCGAAGGTCTTGAGCGGGCTCGCGCCCATGGTGGCGGCGAGCTGGAGCATCTCGGGGTCGACGGACTTCAGGCCGGTCACCATGGAGATGACGACGGGGAAGAACGCGATCAGCACGGCGACGACGACCTTGGGGGTCAGCCCGAAACCGAGCCAGACCACGAACAGCGGGGCGATGGCGATCTTGGGGATGACCTGCGCGAAGAGCAGGACGGGGTAGAGCGTCTTCTCCACGGTCGTGGAGTAGACCATCACCACGGCCGCCAGGACGCCGATGACGACGGCGATGACGAAGCCGAGGACGGTCTCGTAGGTGGTCACCCAGGTGTGCTGCCAGAGATACGATGACTTCTCCGTCATCACCCCCAGGGTCGTCCCCGGCGACGGAACGAGGTAGGGCGGCACCAGCTGGGTGGAGGTGATCGCCCACCAGACGGCGAAGCAGGCGACGAGCAGCGCGACCGGCCGCCAGCTCCGTTCGAGGACGGCGAGCAGCCGTCCCTCGGACCCGCCGGGGTTCATGCTCATGATGAGCACCCTCCTTTCGCCCGCGTACGGGCGCAGCCCGTGTGCAAGCGCTTTCTGTTGATCTGAAAGCGCTGTCAGAAAGCGCTTTCCGGTGTACGGTAGGGGCCATCTCACATACGGGTCAAGAGGAGGTGAGGGAGGAATTGGACAAATGGTCGCAGGTGACTCTCAACGATGTCGCCCGCGAGGCGGGGGTCTCCTCCGCCACCGCCTCCCGCGCGCTCAACGGCACCACCCGCGTGCGCGCCGACCTCCGCGAGCGGGTCCTGGCCGCCGCGGAGCGGCTCGCCTACACCCCGAACGCCCACGCCCAGGCCCTCGCCCGCGCCTCCAGCCAGGCGGTGGGCGTCATCTGCCACGACGTCAGCGACCCCTACTTCGCGGGGATCTCCGGCGGGGTCATGCGCGCCGCCGCGGAGCACGACCTCCATGTGATCATGGGAAGCACCTTCCGCGACCCGGCCCGCGAGCTGTCCTACGTCTCCATGATGCGCGGCCAGCGCGTCCGGGCGATCCTGCTGACCGGCTCGGGGTTCGAGGACCGCGCCTGGCAGGGCGCGATGCGCGAGGAGCTGGCCCGGTGCGCCGCCGCGGGAACGCGCATCGCCGCGGTCAGCCGCCACCACGGCCTCCGCGTCGACTCGGTCCTGCCCGAGAACCGCGCCGGGGCCGCCGCGCTGGCCAGGGCGCTGCTCGGCCTCGGCCACCGCGACTTCGCCGTGCTCACCGGGCCGCCGGTCATCACCACCGTGGTGGACCGCCTCGCCGGTTTCCAGGAGGCGCTCGCCGAGGCGGGGGTGAGGATCGCCCCGGACCAGATCGTGGAGGGGGCCTTCAGCCGCGACGGCGGCCACCGGGCCGCCTCCGAGCTGGTCGCCCGCGGCCTGCGCGCCACCTGCGTCTTCGCCTCGACCGACATCATGGCGGTCGGCGCGCTGGCCGCCTTCCGCGACCACGGCCTGACCGTGCCCGGCGACGTCTCGCTGGCCGGGTTCGACGACATCCCGGTGGTCGGCGACCTGACGCCGCCGCTGACCACCGTGGCGCTGCCGCTGGAGGAGATCGGCAGGCGCGTCATGGCGCTGGCCCTGCGGCCCGCCACCGCCGGGCGCAGCCGCGTCGAACGCGTCCCGGGAACCGTCGTCCTGCGCGCGAGCACCTCGGCCCCCGCCGCACGGCCGCGGCGGGAAAGGTCCCCGCGCCCGCTCACCGAGACCCCGGGCTGACACCCGCACCGCTCCCCAGCGGCGGGAAAGGTCCCCGCGCCCGCTCACCGAGACCCCGGGCCGACGCCCGCGTCACTCCCCCGCGCCCTCACCGAGGTCCCGGGCCGACGCCCTCGCCGCTCCCCCGCGTCCCCCGTACACCCTCCCCGGTACGGCGGGCGCCGCGCCGGGGGCGGAGACACGGGTCAGGCGGTCTCCACGATCTCACCGGGCCTTCCGGGCGGGGTGAGACCGCGCCCGTCGCCGTTCCCGCCGTCGCGGTCGCGGTCCTCGCCGTGGCCATCGCGGCCGTCGCGGCCGTCGCGGCCGTCGCGGCCGTCGTGCTCGTCCAGGAGGGTCGCCTCGTCGAAGGGGACGCGGCCGGAGAGCACCTCGGCCGCGCGTTCCCGGTCGAACTCGCCGGTCCAGGTGCCGACCAGAACGGTGGCGACCGCGTTGCCCGCGAAGTTGGTCAGCGCCCGCGCCTCGGACATGAAGCGGTCGATGCCGACGATCAGGCCGACACCGTCCACCAGCGCGGGGCGGTGCGACTGCAGGCCGCCCGCGAGGGTCGCCAGGCCCGCGCCGGTGACGCCGGCCGCGCCCTTGGAAGCGATGATCATGAATGCGAGCAGGGAGACCTGCTCGCCGACCGACAGCGGGGCGCCGGTGGCGCCGGCGATGAACAGCGTGGCCATCGTGAGGTAGATGGCGGTGCCGTCCAGGTTGAACGAGTAGCCGGTCGGCACGGTGATGCCGACGACGGGGCGGCTCACGCCCAGGTGCTCCATCTTGGCGATCAGCCGGGGCAGGGCCGACTCCGAGGAGGAGGTCGACAGGATGAGCAGGAACTCCCGGCCGAGATAACGCAGCAGGGACAGCAGGCTGATCCGGGCCACCAGCCACAGCAGCGGCCCGAGGACGCCCAGCACGAACGCCAGGCAGGTCACGTAGAAGGCGAGCATGATGAGGCCGAGGCTGCGGAGCGCGTCCAGGCCGGTGGCGCCGACCACCGCGGCCATCGCGCCGAAGGCGCCGACCGGGGCGGCCCACATGATCATGGCGAGGATGCGGAAGACGAGCCGCTGGATATGGGCGACGCCGTTCAGGACGGGGACGCCGCGCTCCCCCATGGCCTGCAGGGCGAACCCGGCGAGCAGCGCGACCAGGAGGGTCTGCAGCACCTGCCCCTCGGTGAACGCCGACACCAGCGTGGTCGGGATGATCCCGAGCAGGAAGGAGACGGTGTCGCTCTCGCCGCCCTTGGCCGCCTCGGCCTGGGCGGACCTGCGCAGCTCGTCGGTGAGCTGGAGGCCGTGGCCGGGGTCCACCAGGTTGCCCACGACCAGGCCGATGGCCAGCGCGACGGTGGACATGACGAGGAAGTAGCCGATCGCCAGGCCGCCGACCCGGCCGACCTTGGCGGCCTGCGCGACGGAGCCGACGCCGAGCACGATGGTGCAGAAGATGATCGGGCTGATCATCATCTTGATGAGGTTGACGAAGGCCGTGCCCAGAGGCTTCAGCGCCGTGCCGAGATCCGGGGCCAGCAGCCCGACGGCGATGCCGGCGGCCACCGCCAGGACGACGGCCAGGTACAGGTAGCGAGTCCGGTCTCGGGACATGGGCGACGGGCCTCCGATCCTCGATGCGAAGTCGTCAGACGACTATGCACCTCGGATGTGACCCATGTCACCCTCATGCCGCCATTACGGACATCGGACCGGCGGCGGGTACGCGGCGGCAGGCACGCGGACCCGACCGCGGACGACGGGTCCGGGCGATCCGTCAGACCGCCCGGGGACGGGCTCCGGGAGGACGGGGGCCTCCGGATCAGCCGCCGTGGTTCAGCGGCTCACGGGGAGCGTCAATGATCACGTCGGAGAAGATGTCCACCATCAGGGCGAGCAGACCGCCGACGGCGACGATCCCGACCCCCACCCAGAACATGATCCAGCTGGGTCCGACGCACAGGCCCACTCCGCCGACCCCGAACCCGACCAAAATAACGAGCACCGCAAGCCAAGACTTGGGGCTTCCTCCGTGGCTTCCAGCCATGAGCCTTATCTATCCTTTCTGTGCATCAACGATGCGTGTCGTCCGCGGCAGCGATCACTCTGGTGAGCACCCGGTGGAGCTCCTGCAGCTCCTCCAGGTCCATACCCAGTCGCCGGGCGACGGACGGCGGGATCCTCTCAGCCTCACTCCTCAACTGCCGGCCCTCCGGGGTGAGTGTGATCGCCAGGACGCGTTCGTCCCGGCTGTCACGCCGCCGCCGGAGGTAACCGATCGCCTCAAGTCTTTTGAGGAGCGGTGACAGCGTACCGGGGTCGAGTCTCAGTAGCTTGCTCAGCTCCTTCACAGAGAGCTGGTCGTGCTCCCACAGGGCGAGCATCACGAGATACTGCGGGTGGGTCAGCCCCATCGGCTGCAGCAGCGGCCGGTAGACCCCGATGACGCCGCGCGAGGCCACCGCGAGGGCGAAGCACACCTGCCGTTCCAGGCGCAGCGCCTCGGTCATATCACTCACATGCACCTCCAATCGACATAGTAAGGTAATTGGTGCACAAAGCATTGCGGCACCAAGCATCACCGGCCCTGAGGAGCTCCATGTTCAACCGCAAGCCGATCGAGGAGCGGATCGCCGAACGCCAGGCGGGGCGTTCCGAGCTCCGCGAGGGCAAGTACTTCGAGCACGGCCCGGCGAAGTTCGTCTTCCTCTTCGTGATCATCTTCGTGGTGCTCGGCCACCTGGCGGGCCTGGTGCTGCTGATGGTCATGGACATGCACTGAGCCCCCGCTCCCCCGCCTTCCGCACCGCCGGAGGCCCTCGCCGTACGCCGGGGCCCGCCCTCCGCCCCGCACCCGCCCGGCCCGTATGAAGCCCGTGTGAGCCCGCACCCCACCCGGCTCACACGGGCCCGCACAGGCCCTGGCGCTCGTTCGTGCGCGTATCTAGAGTGATCGCGGCAGAAACGATCAAAAACGCGCGGTGACGGGAGCGGCCATGGGCGACGACCTGCGTATCGGGGTGGCGGGATACGGCATGAGGGGGTCGCTGGCGCGCGAGGCTCACCGGCCGGGGAACGGCAGCGCGGTGGTGGCCGTGTGCGACCCCGCCCCTGAGGCCCGGGAGCGCGCCCGCGCCGACTTCGGCCCCGGCACGCGCGTCACCGCGGACCTCGCCGATCTCCTGACCTCGGACGTGGACGCGGTGATGATCCTCACCCCCGACCACGCGCACCTGGAGCCGGCGCTGGCCGCGCTGCGGGCCGGGAAACCCACGCTGGTGGAGAAACCCCTCGCGACCACCGTGGAGGACTGCGACCTGATCCTCCATACGGCACGCGACCACGGCGCCCGGCTGTACGTGGGGCACAACATGCGCCACATGCCGGTCGTACGCGTCATGCGGCGGCTCATCACCGAGGGCGCGATCGGCGAGGTCAGGGCGGTGTGGTGCCGTCACTTCGTCGGGCACGGCGGCGACTTCTACTTCAAGGACTGGCACGCCGACCGCCGCAACACCACCGGCCTGCTGCTGCAGAAGGGCGCCCACGACATCGACGTGATCCACTGGCTGGCCGGGGCCAGGACGGAGCTGGTCAGCGCCATGGGCGCGCTGACCGTCTACGGCCGGGTCACCGACCGCTCCCCCGGGACGCCGGCCGACTGGTACAGCCCGGAGACCAACTGGCCCCCGCTCGCCCAGCGGGGGCTGAACCCGGTGGTGGACGTCGAGGACCTGTCCATGATGCACATGCGCCTGGAGAACGGCGTCCACGCCGCCTACCAGCAGTGCCACTTCACCCCCGACTACTGGCGCAACTACACCGTCATCGGCACCGCGGGCCGCCTGGAGAACTTCGGCGACCACGGGGAGGGGGCCGTGGTGCGGGTGTGGAACGCCGGGCGGCGCGACTACGACCCCGAGGGCGACCTCCGGGTGCCCGTCGAGGTGGGCGCCGGCGGCCACGGCGGCGCGGACGAGGCTCTGGTCGGCGAGTTCGTCCGGTTCGCCGTGGAGGGCGGGACGACCGACACCTCCCCCGTGGCGGCGCGCGACAGCGTCGCGGCGGCGGTCCGCGCCACCGAGTCGCTGCGGGACGGCTCCGTCCCCCGGGAGGTGCCGCCGGTCGCGCCGGACCTGGCCGCCTACTTCACCGCCGGGCAGGTCTGACCGACGGCGAGCGCGCCTCCCGGCCAGCCGGGCGGTGTTCCGGACGTGAGAAGATGATGTTCCGGTCGGCCGAAGCCGGGCCGTCCCGAGACCAGGAGGTTCGCATGCCTGACGTCACGCCGGAGCCCGACGGCACCGAGAGCACCCGGGCCGTCGAAGGCGCCGACGGCGCGGAGAGCACCGACGACGAGCTCAAGCGCAAGTTCCGCGAGGCCCTGGAGCGCAAGAAGCAGGCCCAGATGGAGCTGAACGGCGGCGGCCGTGGCAAGGGCGCCTCGAAGATCCACGGGTCCCAGGGCCCGGCCGGGGGCAAGCGCTCCTTCCGCCGTAAGAGCGGCTGACCCACAGGAGCGGCTGAGCCGCGGTCAGCCGGCCGCGGCCAGCCGGACGTCGAGCGCGTCGAGGTCCGGGAGGAACCAC
This sequence comes from Streptosporangium pseudovulgare, assembly GCF_014648055.1. Classification (GTDB taxonomy): domain Bacteria; phylum Actinomycetota; class Actinomycetes; order Streptosporangiales; family Streptosporangiaceae; genus Streptosporangium; species Streptosporangium pseudovulgare. The sequence goes on along the minus strand of NZ_BMQJ01000037.1, from coordinate 10,245 downwards.
ACGTGCTCTCCCAGGTTCGACTCGTGGACGAGGGCGCGCAGGGCCGAGCTGGCCGCCAGGTGCCGGGAGATGTCCCCGACGACGGCCAGCCGCAGCCGGTGGTTCACGAACTTCTGCATGACCTCCCCGGCGAAGCCGGTGCCCAGGGAGAAGAAGCGCTCGTCCAGGCGGCTCGCGGGCACGGCGACCACCTGGACGCCGAGGAACGCCGCACCGATCAGGTCCAGCGCGTCCTCCATCGTGGCCACCGGCGGCCCGGCCGGGTCGCACACCAGCACCGGCACCCCGGCCAGTTCCCGCGTGACGTCAGGCACCGTCGGCCTCCTCGGTGAGCACACCACCGGCGTCGCCGGGCACGGCCTCGGGTGAGCCGCCGATCTCCCCGCGGAGCGGACCGGCGTCGCCGCCGCGCGCGGCCCCGGACGAGAGGAACGCTGAGACGGACCCGGCCTGGCCGAGGATCGCGTGCCCGACCTCGGGCAGCACGTTCACGACGGCGTGCGGGACGCAGCGGCGCACGCGACGGGCGGTCTCCGCGGAGTCGAACATGACATCGTGGCCGCCGACCGTCACCAGCACGGGCACGGTCAGGCGGCGCAGCGCGTCGTCGGGGAACACCGGCAGCCGCTCCATGCGTGGTTTGAACTCCGTGAAGGTCAGCATCAGGGAGTCGAGGACCGGCCCGGCCTGCGGTGACTTCAGGCCGGTGGCGATCCGCGCCGACCGGCGCAACCCGCGGTGCCCGAACAGGCGCAGCGGCAGCGCCCTGACCATCCAGCCGGTCTTCTGCCGGCCCAGGCCGCCGGGGCACAGCAGGGCCAGGCGCGTCACCCGCCGCGGGCGGCGGACGGCGTAGTCCAGCGCCACCCATCCGCCGAGGGAGGTTCCGACGATCGAGGCGGCGGTGACCCCGAGGCCGTCCAGCACGTCGTCCAGCCACAGCGCGTGGGCGTCGGAGTCCAGGGGCGGGCGCGACGGCGCGCTCAGGCCCGGCTCACCGATGAGGTCCACGGCGCAGGTGCGGAAACGCCGCGCCCAGGTGGTGACGTCGTCCCGCCACATCGTCGCGTTCGCCCCCGCGCCGTGCAGCAGCACCACGGGCGGCGCGTCCTGCGGGCCGGAGACGACGACGAAGGTCTTGCCGTGGCGGGTGGGCACCCGCACCTGTTCGGCGGGAACCGGCCAGTCGTCCAGCGCCTTCCGGTACCGCCGCCGGATCTCGTTCGCGCCGGCCTCGGACCGGTAGATCGCGCTCACGTCGCGAGCACCCCCTCCATGTAGTCGAACAAACGGGAGGTGTCCCGCAGACCGCCCAGGACGATGACCTTCATCCGCGCCCTCTCCTCGTCGTAGACCGTCTCGATCCGCAGCGGCTGGTCACCGGGGCGGCGATCGGTGACCGCGGTCATCAGGAGGGTGCTCAGGCGGTCGGCCGTCTCGCGGCTGACCCCGTCGATCTCCACGATGCTCGACACGTCGATGTGCCGCCGCCGGACCGTCTCAGTCGGCGGCGGGGGCACCGGGTGGCCGGTGAACGCCTCCAGGTCCTCGTGCGCGATCCGGTACTGCTTGCCGATGCGGACCGCGGCGAGCCGCCCGTCCCGCACGTAGTTGCGGACGGTGCGTGGGTGGAGGCCCAGGTGCTCGGCGACCTGCTCCACGGAGTAGAAGCGATCTGGCATGGAAATACCTTATCCTCCTATGAGATAGGGAGCAAAAGAGTATTTTTCGGAAAGAAAGGAACATAGCTGGGAGGCCGGGAGATCGGGAGGGCTAGGCGAGGGCTTCCGGGGCAAGGGAGACGGAAGACCCCTTTCTCGTTTCCCCTGAGGACCGGAGGTGGCTTACATGGCAGACACGGCGGCGGACGTCCCGATCGTGGTGGTCGGCCTGATGGGCGCCGGTAAGACCAGCGTCTCGGAGGTGCTGGGCGAGGCCCTGAACCGGCCGGTGCGCGACAGCGACGACTACCTCGAGAAGCGCTACGGCATCACCGCGGCCGCGATCGCCGAGACCGCGGGCGTCACCGAGCTGCACGCCCGCGAGGCCGAGCACCTGCTGGACGGTCTCGCCGAACGGCCCGCGCCGATCATCGCCGCCGCGGCCAGCGTCCTGGACGACCCGCGATGCCGGGAGGCGCTCAAACCGGCCCTGGTGGTGTGGCTGGACGCCGAGCCCGAGTTCATCGCCAAGAAGATCGAGGAGAAGCCGCACCGCCCGCGGTTCGGCAAGAAGCCGCTGGACCTGGCGAAGGAACTGTACGAGCGCCGGGCCGCGTCCTTCGCCGAGGTGGCCGACCTGCGCTTCGAGCGGCCGAAGATGTCCAAGCGCGAGGTGGCCCGCGCCATCCTGGACCATCTGGAGAAGCAAGCCGGATAGCGGGATCCGCGGGCGGGGCGGGCGAGGCGCACAGGCCGGGCCGCCGGGCGGGCCGGGCGAGGCGGACGGTCCAGACGGTTGGGACGGGCGGGCCGGGCGGGCCGGGCGAGGTGAACGGTCCAGACGGTTGGGACGGGCGGGCCGGGCAGCCGGGACGATCCGGCGTCGTCTCCGGCGGCCGGACACCCGCGTGCCGGGCCATCAGAGTCGCCGGAGGATCGGCGGCGCTACGCGCGACGCGTCGGGTACCGGCCGGTCAGTCCCACAGGCCGGTGGCCCCCAGAGCCTCCTCCGGGGAGGAGACGTGCCTGACCCCGGGGACCGGACGCCCCTCGCGGTCGAGGATCCGCCACCCGCCGAGCTGGACCACGGGGACCCGGCCGCGGCGCATCGCGAGCGCCAGCTCCGACAGCGTCCCCCACGATCCGCCGATGACGATCACGGCGTCGCCCGAGTTGGCGATGATGCCGTTCCGGGCCTCCCCGACGCCGGTCGGGATGACGACGGAGAGGTCCGGATTGGCCTGCTCCCGGTCCGGCCGGGACAGGACGCCGACCACCGTGCCGCCCGCCGAGCGGGCCCCGGCCGCCACCGCGGCCATCACGCCCGTGTAGCCGCCGCAGATCACCACCGCGCCGCGCTCGGCCAGCAACCGGCCGACCTCGCGGGCGTTGGACTCGTCCTCGCCCGTGCAGTCACGCGGACCGCACACCGACACCTGGATCGCCACGATGAGATCCTCCCATCCGGCCGTCGTCACCGGCCGGACGGTGCGCCACGGGCCCACGGCTAGAGCCAGACGACCGCTCCCAGCCAGCAGGTCACGGCCGCCAGGGCCAGAAGCCCGATATTAAGCCCGATCTCCCGCACCTCGCCGCGGGACAGGTGCAGCGTCATGCCACCGATCTGTACCAGAACGAGGCCGGCGGCGGCCGCGCGATCCGCGCGATCCCGGACCGGATCTGCGACAAGTGGACGATGCTGATCGTGGCCACGCTCGACGAGGGACGAATGCGCTTCACCGACCTGCACAAGCGCGTCACCGGCATCTCGCAGCGGATGCTCACCCTGACCCTGCGCAATCCCGAACGGGACGGCCTCGTGTTCCGCACCGTCTACGCGGAGGTCCCGCCGCGCGTCGAGTACGCTCTCACCCCGCTGGGCGAGAGCCTCATCCCGCCCGCTCTGGCGCTCGCCGGCTGGGCCATCGAACACAGCCCCCGGATCGGGGCCAGCAGAACCGCGTTCGACGCCGGACGCCAGTGACCCTCGCGGCGCGGCGGAAGCCACCCCCGCGTCAGGGATCCGGTGAGCCGGCCCATGACCACTCGTCCGGGACGCGGCCGGCACGGTCGTCCCGCATCGGGGCCTGCCGTCAACGAAGCTGCTACCAGGTACACGCGATCGCATTGAGCCTGGTCAACAGCTTCCGTTGCTGACACGGCGGGTCATGGGCGGTGACGATGTGGACGGCGAGCTCGGCAGGCGGCAGCGATTCGTCGTAGAGGCCGGCGAGGATCTCGGCGTCGTCGCCGCACTCGGCGCAGGTCTCGATGTGGGCGATCCGGGCGCGGCGGCGATGTCGGCGGGTGCGGCGTGGACGGCGAGGCCGGGTACCGGGCCGTCACGGCCACATCGTCGAGCACCTGAAAGCCGCCGGCCTCGGCGCCCTGGCCGACCTGGGCTTCCTCGGCCTCGACAAGGACTGCAACGACCAAGTCGTCGTCACCGGCCACAAGGCCACCCGCGCCCGCAAGCTCACCACCGGCCAGAAGACCGCCAACCGGATCATCGCCGCCGGCTCCCAGCGGTCGAGGCCGCCCGCGCCAGTCGACCATTTCCATAAACTATGAATATAAAAACGCTATGCTTCGAGCATGAGCCATCAAGACACCACTCCTGGCGCGTCCGCCGCCATCGGGGCAGCCCTCTACGGCCTGGCCACCAGGGCCGCGAGACGCCTGCCCCGGGACATGAGCCTGACGTCCGCCGCCACCCTGGCCACCCTGGACCGGACCGGCCCGCGGCGCATCACCGATCTGGCCGCGGTCGAGGGCGTCACCCAGCCCGCGATGACCACCCTGGTCCGGGTGATGGAGGAGTCCGGCCTGGTCGAGCGGCGGGGCGACACGTCCGACAAGCGGGTCACGCTGGTGTGCCTGACCGAGGCCGGTGCCTCCTATGTCCGGACGCGGCGCCAGGCGGGCGTCCACGCGTTCGAGCGGTTGATCGGCGAGCTCACCGGCGACGAGGTCGAGGCGCTGATGGCGGCCCTTCCGGCGCTGAAGCATCTGGCAGAGCTCGAAAGCCAGGACCGCGAAGGGCCGAAGCAGTGACCGGGCAGCCGGTCGGCGGGGGCGCGGTGAAGGCGTTCCCGGTGGCGCGTTCCGAGGCGCGGCTGCTGGTTCCCGCCCTGATGTTCATCGCTCTGGTCGTGGCGGCGGTCGCCAGCCTCGGGACGCCGCTCATCACCAGCGTGGCGACCTCGTTCCACGTCTCGCTCGGCAGCGCGCAGTGGACGCTGACCGTCGCGCTGCTCAGCGGCGCCGTCGCCACGCCGGTCCTGGGCCGGCTCGGAGCCGGCCCGCACCGGCGGGCCACGATCCTCGCCACGCTGGCGATCGTCGTCGCCGGCAGCGCGCTCACCGTGCTGCCGCTGCCGTTCGCGTGGCTGCTGGCCGGCAGGGCGGCCCAGGGCGTCGGGCTCGGGCTGACGGCGCTGATGATGGGCGTGGCCCGGGACCACCTCCCCGAGGAGCGCAGCGCGGCCGTGATCGCCCTGATCTCGGTGGTCTCGATCATCGGGGCCGGCGTCGGCTACCCGCTGGCCGCACTGCTCGCCGAGCTCGGCGGGGTACGGGCCGCCTACGGCCTCGGCCTGGTCGTCACCGCCGCCGCCCTCCTGACCGCGTGGCGCTCCATGCCCGAAGCCCCCGAAGGCCGCTCCGCCCACGTGGACGTGGCAGGCGCGGTCGTCCTGGCCGCCGCGCTGCTCCTGGTGCTGTTCCTCGCCGGCGAACGGAATCTGTGGAGCCGGCACCTCGCCGTGGCGGCGGGCCTCGCCGTCGTCGCGGTGGTGCTGCTCTGCGTCTGGGCCGTCATCGAGCTGCGCAGCACGACGCCCCTGGTCGATGTGCGGGCGGTGCGGCACCCGGCGGTCGCCGGGGCGAACCTCGCCATGTTCGTCGGCGGGATCGGCATGTACCTCCTGCTCACGCTCATCACCCGGTACGCGCAGACGCCGCACGGCGCCGGCTACGGTTTCGGGCTGACGACCTTCGTCGCCGGGCTGGTCCTCATCCCGTTCTCGGTGCTGGGGTTCGTCGCCGGCAAGCTCACGCCGCGGGTCCGGACGCGGATCGCCGATCCCTTGCTCCTGGCCGGCAGCGCCGTCGTGGTCGGCGGCGGGTTCGCCCTGTTCGCGGCGGCCCGGTCGGACCTGGCCGAACTGTTCGCGGCGATGGGCGTGCTCGGCTTCGGCGTCGGCGGCTTCTCGGCCGCGATGCCCGGCGTCATCCTGGCCGTCACCCCCAAGAGCGAGACGTCGAGCGCCATGAGCTTCAACTACGTCGTCCGCAGCGTCGGGTACTCCCTGGGCAGCGCCATCGGCGGCCTGATCCTCGCCGCGGGCACCGGCCCCGGCCGCCTCTTCCCCGACGACAGCGCCTACACCACCGCGGCGCTGGTCGGCATCGGCGCCATGGCGATCACGACGCTGACAAGCCTCGCTCTCGCCCGCCGACGCTCGTCCGAGACCAACCCGTAAGTCAGATGCACTCATCCCAACACTGGAGGTTCCAGCCCAAGGGCTACTGGGTCAGCGTCTACCGCACCATTTCAGACCCTGAGAAGCTGGCTGCGTACAACAAGCTGGCCGGTCCGGCCGTCAAGGCCGGGGGCGGTCGGACCCTTGTCCGTGGCGGTCGGGTCGTGGCGCATGACGCCGGAATCGCCGAGCGCACCGTCCTGATCGAGTTCGACAGCTTCGAGCAGGCCGTCGCGGCGTACGAGAGTGCGGCCTACCAGGAGGCGCTGGTCGCCCTCTCCGACGGTGTCGAACGCGACTTCCGCCTCGTCGAAGGCATCGACTGACCGAGGTCCAGTCGGATCTTCACCGAAGATCCACCATCTTGGTTTTCGCTGGTGCGGCTGCTGATGTGGCGGGGTTCGTGGGTGCTCGTGCTGGTCGTGGGCGGCTGTCTTCGGTCTTGATCGTCTGTCAGCGGTCGAGTTCGAGGTTCGTCAGGACGAGCAGGGCGCGGAGCAGGTTGGCGGCGCGGGCGGGGCTCGTGCGGAGTTCGGTGAGGATGCTCCAGGTCTTCAGGTGCGCGAAGCCGTGCTCGACGGAGGCGCGGCCGACGGCTTTCAGGCGCTCGACGATGAACTCCGGTTGGCCCCAGCGCGGCGGCTTCTGACAGCGGATCACTGCGTGTGCCGTGGTGTGGCTGACCGCATTGCCGGTGCGCTTGGCCAGCTCGCGGTAGCCGGGTTTGCCGTGGTAACGGTACAGCTCCTGCAGTCGCTCGCGCAGAGCGGCTAGGGCGTCTAGGCCGGGCGGGGGTGAAGGGGTCTCGACCATGGTGGGATCGAGCATCCCAGACCGTCAGAAAACGTAAAGCCGGTTCGCGCGAACTGCCCGACGCGCTCGCCGGGTCCCTCCCGCGGACGTGGATGGCGTGTCAGGAATCGTCAGCGCTCCAGCTCATGAGTGTCAGCGGCCGGCAGCATCCGTCATGCGGTGTACGTCTTCATCCCGTCTCGTCAAAGATCGGGTGTGATCGTCAACAAGGCTTTCGTGTCCCCCAACCTGGAGCCACGCCGCCGGCATCCCCGCTGGCCCCGTCCCGCACCTGCTGTCCAGGCAGGTGAACGGGGTGGCGTGTACCGGCCCGTCGCAACCGTCGCCGGCATCACGCCACCCCGCCCGGGGCGCACTCCAAGGCGAACGGGCGCACCCATGACAATCCTCTCCCAGCTGGGCGCCCTTGGCGCCTCCGCTGCCCTCCTGTTGGGAGGCAGACCAAGTACGAGAGGAAGGGGCAGCGGGCCGCTGGTCAGAGGATTTGCCGTCTGCCCAATATGATCGGCGCTGGGGCTGGTCTGGTCAGCCCCAGGAGGCCACCGGCACGGCCTCTCGGCCAGCCACTGACGGGCCACACTCGCCCGGTCCCATGCGTGGCACGCGGCCGCCGCCACGGCAGCCATCATGGTGCTGGACGGCCGCCCAGCCGCAGTCACCGGCCTGGCGTTCGCCGGCGGGCCTGATTGCGGTCTCGCCCTCAAAGAACTCTCAGAAGCCGACACGGTGGAGGACGGATACGGCCTGACCGTCGGTGACCACTGAAGTAGATCTTGACTTCAAGCGTGCCTTTCTGGCTTGATCAGGGAGTTTCAGCTCATCCTTACCTTTTACGAGCGGAGCTTCACGTGCGCTTCTTATCCGCGACACCTCGTAGATCCGCCCTGTCATGGCCGGGCGCGCTGGCCGGCGTCCTGGCCCTGACAGCCGGCCTACTCATCGCCCCGGTTTCCCCAGCCTCGGCCGAGGACTCCGTGACCGATCTCGGCGCCTTCTCCTACAGCACCGACCTGGTCGTCGGAGGCAACAAGGTCGCCGTTTCGATCGACGATCGCATCGTCATCGCGGACACCACAGGCGAGGTCGAGGGCACCATCACCGGCCTGTCCGGCGCGTACGGCTTGGCCATGACACCCGACGGCACCCGCCTGTACGCCGCGCTGACGGGCTCGGGAGAGGTGGCCGAGATCGACACCGCCACGCGGGAGATCACCCGGCGCGTCGATCTCACCGCCTACGGATGCCCATCGAGCCTGGCGCTCACCGGCGAACGGCTGTGGGTCGGCTATGACGGCTGCGGCGGCGCGTCCGGCGCCCTCGGCCTCGACCTGTCGGTGACGACGCCGGAGCCAGCGCCGTTCGAGGTTCCTCTGAAGTCGGGCCCGTACCTCGCGGCGGCAGGGAACACGCTGGTGGTCGGCGAAGGGGGCGGCAGTCCGGCTGACCTGTTCGTCTACGACGTGAGCGGTGCCGCTCCTGTCTTCCGCGGCGAGATCGACGGGCACACCTACTCCCACGGCCGGTTGAACGATGTCGCCGTCACCCCGGACGGCTCGCACGTGATCTCGGCGTTCGTGCTTCCGGACGCCTTCGAGATGTGGGACGCCGCCACCTTGGCCCTGGTGCACAGCTACGAGAAAGGTCCCGAGGCTGAGGGATACCCGGCAACCGTCGCCATCAGCCCGGACGGCGCCTACATCGCGGGTGGGCGCAATCAGCTCTCCGCCGGCGGGATGACGCTGTACGACAGGGCCTCGGGCGCGGAGATCTATGCCGCAAGCCTCCCGGAAGGTGAGATAGTCAACGGAAGTGCTGCCTTCTCCGGCCGCGACATCTTCAGCCTGCTGAAAACGGATTCGGACCACCTCTACCTGTGGCGGCTCCATGACGTGACTCTGCCGGCCTCCACGTTGACGCTGACAGCCGAGTCTGGCGGGGCCGCGCAGCAACCGCTCACTTTGACGGGACGACTGGCATTCGACGACGGGACCGTGCCGGGCGCACAACCGCTGGCCGTGACCCGCACCCTGCCCGACGGAACCAGCACGGAACTGCCCAGCGTGACCACCGCGGCGGACGGAACCTTCACCATCACCGACACGCCACCGATCGGGGGGGAGCTCACCTACACCGTGCTCTGGAACGGCGACGAGAGCCACCGCTGGAGCAAGGCCTCCCTCACCACGGCGGTCAGATACGTGACCACGCTCACGCTGACCGGGCCCACGAGCGCGGTCGCCGGCACGAGGCTCGTGTTCAGCGGACAGCTCCAGGTGACGGGCGCCACCGCTCCGCGCAGCGGCACGATCACCGTCCGGCGCACCCGCAGCGGCAATGACGGCGAAACCGTGCAGTGGCGGGTAGGGATCAACCCCAGTGCGTCGTACATGTTCACCGACGTACCGAGCGCGGGCGAGTACACCTACACCGCGCACTGGGCCGGCGGCGGCCAGACCGGACCGGCGCAGGCGAGCCACGTCGTCACGGTTTACGAACCGACCAAGTGACCAGCGGCGCTGCCCGGCCATGCCGCCGGGCAGCGCCCAGCCAGGTACGGCGTCGAAACGCAGCCACGATGGCGTCTTCGCTGACGATCACGGCCACCCGGTCGTGGCTCACAAACTCCTTCTCCTTCTCCGGGAAGAAGCGCGGCACTGCCCCTTTCCCCGTACTTGGTCTGCCTCCGCTGTTGGCCGTCCTCGCAGCGGGCCACGTCTTCTCCACCGACCGCGGCCGCCGCACCCGAGCCCTGCGCGTGCTGCGGCTGCTGCTGCGCCGCTGACCATCACGCGGCTGGGCCTCCTTCCGTAAACGGGTGAGGCGGGGGTCGAGCGGCAATGGAACGGCGAGTGGCGGTAAGCCGCGCCCGGCGGCCTCACTAACGCCACTGACCGTTCCGTTGCTGCTCGGCCCCCGCCTGCACGCCGATGGTGATCGGGAAAGAGCCCGTACCAGTCCGGGGGCCAGCGGCGGATCGGCGGTGATCCGCGGAAACCATCGGCGTCGGCGGGACGTCTGCTTTACGGTGAGTGATCCCGTGATGCGTCCCGGTGCCGCTGCCGTACCGGGGCACGAGCGGCGCGGGCGGGCGTGCGGTGTTGAGGAGGCGTGGTGGAGATCGAGCTGGCGGACGCGGTCGAGGCGGTCCGGGATGAGTTACTGGCGGCCGCGGTGCGCGGGGCGGGCAGTGAGATCGCCTTCACCGTGGGGCCGATCGAGCTGGAGTTCGCCGTGGAGCTGAAGGTGGACGCCAAGGCCAAGGGCGGGTTCAAGGCGTGGGTCGTCAC
>NZ_BMQJ01000036.1 GCF_014648055.1 Streptosporangium pseudovulgare | reverse complement strand
GGACGGTGTGGGAGAGTAGGTCGCCGCCGGACAATCTTTTGGAGAGGGCCGCCCCCTGGTTTCGCCGGGGGAGCGGCCCTTTCCGCGTTTCCCGGGTCTTCCCGCGGTTCATGCATGCTTTTCCACTGCCCGGATGAGGCGCTTCTTTAGTATGTGCGGTTCTTTTCCATCTACGGGAATTCTCGTATCCAAGCGTCAGACGGGCTTTTGTTCGAGCGCGTTCGACGCGAACCGGCTGGAGATCGTGGTTCCCGATGGGCCGCCGAATCGACACGATCTGAAGTCTCCGCCGGCGCCTCGGAACCTTCGGGAAGCGCCCATGGCCTCAACCGGCGTAGCTGAAGTCTCCGGGAAGCTCTCGGAGCCTCATGGCGGGGTCTGGGATGACACGCTCGGGGTCTCAGGCGTGGAGCTCGCCCGAGAGGACGGTCACCGCCCGGCCCGACAGCTCGACGCGGTCCCCCCGCACGGTCGTGCGTATCGTCCCGCCCCTCTCGGAGAGCTGCTCCCCGAGGAGGGTGGCCGGGCCGAGCTTGGCCGTCCAGTACGGTGCCAGGGCGCAGTGAGCCGAACCGGTGACCGGGTCCTCCGGGACGCCGACCCTGGGGGCGAAGAACCGCGAGACGTAGTCGACGCCGGGACGAGCCGAGGGGGCGGTCACGATGACCCCTCGGGCGTCCACGGCCGCCAGGGCGGGGAAGTCGGGGGAGACGGCGCGTACGGCGTCCTCGGACTCCACCTCCACGAGGTAGTCCCAGACGTTCCTGCCGGCCCACCGGGGAGTGACCCCCAGCGCCTCCGTCAGCCCCTCCGGCGGATCGGTTTCCTCCAGGGGCTTGGCGGGAAAGTCCATGGTGATCAGACCTGTTTCGTCCCTGGTCACGGCGAGGATTCCGCTCTTCGTGGCGAACTTCAGGGTTTCCGGGGCCGTTCCGGTGGAATACAGGACGTGCGCCGTCGCCAAGGTCGCGTGTCCGCACAGGGCCACCTCGGTCGCCGGGGTGAACCAGCGGAGCGAGTACGGCTCGCCGGCCTCTCCTCCGAGGAGGAAGGCGGTCTCGGAGTGCCGCATCTCCGCGGCGAGGGCCTGCATCCAGGCGTCCGGTGCCGGATTGTCGAGTAGGCAGACCCCCGCCGGGTTACCCTTGAAAAACTGGTCGGTAAATGAATCGACCGTGTAGATGCGCATGTCCATAATGCTAGTCGTGATGCAATATCCGCCCAGAAGTGGGTATGAGGGTCGGGTGGACCAGTGCGCTAGCCGTACAAAGTGGGAATAAGCCCTGGGCGTGTCGCGCGGCGAACTTCAATTCGTCGGTTACCGTCCAAGGTGGAGGGACAAGCCGGCTGCGGCGTGGTCCTGTAGGAAAGGACGAGCCGATGGGGGCAGTGCGCAAGGTGGCGACATACCTTGGCCTGAGCGGTGTGGAGGACTACGACGAGTCCTACGAGTACGTGGACGACGTCGAAGGCGAGGGTGAGGACTGGCAGTCCGCGTCGGAGCGCGCGGCCAGGCGCTGGCGCTCGACCAGCGAGCCCTCGCAGATCGTGATGCTGACGCCGCGCAAGTACAACGACGCGCCGCTCATCGGGCGGCACTTCCGTGACGGTCAGACGGTCATCATGGACGTCAACTGCATGAGCACCGCCGAGGCCACCCGGATGGTCGACTTCGCGGCGGGTCTGGCCTACGGCTGCGAGGGCCGTATCGAGCGCATCGCCGAGAAGGTCTTCCTGCTGGCGCCCGCCGACGTGGAGATCACCACCGGCTGATCCATTCGATCTTGGAACGTGCCCGGAGATGCCACGCCGTCTCCGGGCACGTCCGTGTCCGGAGACGTCCGTGTCCGGACACGGCGTGACCCGGGCTCCGGTTCTGTGGATCTCCGTCTGGTCGCCCGCGGAGGGCGAGACGGCTCGCGAGGCGACCCGCGGGACGGAACCTAGCGGGCGCGGGGGCCCCTGCGGAGCAGACGGGTCAGCTCGGCGAGGTCCGCCGCCGCGTCCTGGACGCGCTTCTCGTTCTCCCGGGCGTACTCGTGCAGCGCCCACACGGCGCCCTCCGCCAGTTCCCTCAGCTCGGAGAGCTGCGCGGTGACGTACTCGGCGTCGGCCCGCTCGCGCCTGCGCCGATGCCAGAGCCCGTAGCCGCCCGCCGCGAACAGGGCCAGCGCGAGGCCCGCGAGGGGGAGCGTCGCCGAGGTGGCGAACGCCGTCGCCAGTACGGCCACGCCGAAGACGAGGAGCGCGTAACCCATCCAGGGACGGCCGCGGTCCGGCACACCCTCGACGGAGATCCGCTCCTCGGCCGCGGCCAGCGACTCGGGGTCCGGACCCTCGGGACGGAGCACCACGCTGTGTCCCAGGATCGGCATGGTGACCGACTCCGGCGGCTCGGCCTGGGTGGCCGTGACGAGGGTTTCCGCGGCGGATCGCACGATGGGCGCGGCCACGTGCAGGGCGATGCCCGCGAGGTGCAGGTCGGAGCCCGGCCGCAGGTCGGCGAGGAGGTGGTCGGTGAGCGGGCGGGGTGGCGTCTCGGGCTCGGCGGAGCCGATCAGGTGGCGTAGCGCGACGAGGAGCTTCTCCTCGGCTTCCGCGGGCCTTCCGTCGGGGGTGGCGGGGCTGCGGCCGGAACCGTTCTGCCGGGTGGAGGTGATCTCGGTGCAGCGGCCGCGGAGGCGGGCGAGCTGTGCGGCGGCCTGAACCGGCTCGGCCAGCTCGGGAAGCTCGGCGAGCTCGGGGAAGTCGACCAGCGAGGGCGGCACCACCATCGCGGGCTCGTGCGGGGTCAGCGCGCTCAGCCAGCGTTCGGGCTCGGTGTGCGCGGGGATCGCCACCGCGTCGAGCCTGCGGAGCACGAAGATCTTGCCGGCGGGGCCGTACGCGCCCCGGGCGGCGGCGAGCCAGAGCGCGCGCTGGCCGTGGGTCACCGGCTGGTTCAGCGACAGTTCGCCGAAGGCGATGCCGAGCCAGGAGGCGTGGATCTGCTCGCCCTGCCCGGCGACGGCCAGGGCGAGGCAGAGGAAGAGCGCGGTCCGCCGGCCGTCGAGCTGGGCGGCGCGGCCGAGGGGTTCGAGGGCGTCCTCGCCCCGCAGGATCATCTCAAGAGCCTGGACGGCGGGCCCCAGCCAGTGCTCGGGCGCGTCCGCGGCCTCCGGCGGCATCGGGAGGCCCGCGCCGGTGCCGGCGGTCAGGCTTGCCAGGAGCGCCTCGGCGTAGCGGTGCGACTCCGTTCCGATGCGGGGGCTCGCGGTCAGGTCCGTGCTCAAGGCAGAGAACTCTCCGAAATCGTGACCGACTGACCGCGCCAGCGTAGTGCGATCCGGTCATCCCCGTCGGGAGGCGCGCCGAATCCAACTTTGCCGGATGATCGCCTCGATTTACCGAATCAAGGCGATCATCCGGTCGATGATCTCACATGCGCTCGGGCACCGGGATGCCGAGCAGGTCCAGGCCGGTCCCCAGGACGCGCAGGGTCAGCGCGAGCAGGGCCAGGCGCGAGGCGCGGGTGGCCGGCTCGACGCCCTCCTTGAGCACGGGGCAGTGCTCGTAGAAGGTGGTGAGGGTGCTCGCGGTCTCGAAGAGGTAGGCGGCGAGCTTGTGCGGGACCGAACCTTCGGCCATCTCCAGCACGGCCGGGGCGAACCCGAGGAGCCGGAGGGCGAGGGCGCGCTCGGCCGGGTGGCCGAGGACGATCGGGCCGGTCGCCTCCGCCGGGTCGATCCCTCCCTTGCGGAAGATGGAGCGGATCCGGGCGGTGGCGTACTGCAGGTAGGGGCCGGTGTTGCCGGTCAGGGCGAGCATGCGGTCGAAGTCGAAGACGTACTCGCTGTCGTGGCCGACCGACAGGTCGGCGTACTTGACCGCGCCCATGCCGACGGCGTGCGCGATCTCCGCGCGGGTCGCCTCGTCGTAGTCGCGTTCGGCGATCACCGCGGCGGCCCTGGTCTCGGCCTCGGCGAGCAGGTCGAGCAGCTTGATGGACTCGCCGCTGCGGGTCTTGAACATCTTGCCGTCGCTGCCCAGCACGCTGCCGATCTGGACGTGCTCGGCGCTGACGTGGTCGGGCAGCCAGCCGGCCATCCGGGCGGAGGCGTACAGCATCGACATGTGCAGGGCCTGGGTGGCGCCGATCACGTAGAGGAGGCGGTCGGCCTTGAGGTCCTGGACGCGGTAGCGGATCGTCGCCATGTCGGTGGTGGCGTAGCCGTACCCGCCGTCGCTCTTGCGGATCATGAACGGGAGCGGCTGGCCCTCGCGGCCGGTGAAGCCGGGCGGGAAGACGCAGAGCGCGCCGTCGCTGATCACGGCGATGCCGTGCTCCTGCAGCTCGTCGCAGACCTGGGCGAGCATGGGGTTGTACATGCTCTCGCCGGCGATGTCGGCGTCGGTCAGCGTCACGCCGAGCTGGGTGTAGACCTTGTTGAAGTAGCGGACCGTGGCGTCCATGAAGATGTGCCACAGGCGCATGGTCTCCGGCTCCTCGGCCTGGAGGGTGACCACGCGGGCGCGGGCGCGCCGGTTGAACTCGGGGTCGCTGTCGAACTTCGCGCGGGCGGCCTGGTAGTAGGCGTTGCCCTCGCCGGCCTCCAGCTGCGCCACGGCGGCCTCCTCGCCGATGTCGAGGAGGTGCTCGATGAGCATGCCGAACGGGGTGCCCCAGTCGCCCAGGTGGTTCTGCCGGACGACCCGGTTGCCGAGGTGCTCGTGGACGCGGACGAGCGCGTCGCCGACGATGGTGGTGCGCAGGTGGCCGACGTGCATCTCCTTGGCCGCGTTGGGCGCGGAGTAGTCGATCACGACGGTCTGCGGTGACGGGGTCTCGGGGACGCCGGCCCGCGGGTCGGTGAGCAGCTCGGCGACCTGGCCGGTGATCCAGTCGTCGGAGAGGGTGATGTTCAGGAAGCCGGGGCCGCTGACCTCGACGGTGCCGGGGAAGGGCCGGCCTTCCCCGCTCGCGCCGGAGAGGCGGTCGGCGATCTCCTGGGCGACCTCGCGCGGGGCCCGTCGCAGTCGCTTGCTCAGGCTCATCGCGACGTTCGCCTGGTAGTCAGCGAACTGCGAGGGACGGATCAGCGGATCTGCGGTGGCGTACTCCGCACCGAATGCGGCGGCCAGCGCCTGCTGGACGCGCTCGGTGAGCACGAGCTGCGGGTCGGTCATGTGTCAAGGGTATCGGTTGGCCTGCGGTGAACCGGCGATATATCGACCGATGACATGATCTTGAAAACGGCCGCCGGCGAGGCCGTGCGGGCTCGCGTCGCCTTGTCCGGTGACCTCTCCGACGCGGCGGTCCCATCCGCGCGAGGGTCTGTCCGGTGCGACGGCTCCGGCGGTCTCACTCGTCCGGCGGTCTCACCCCGGGTGGCCGTCGCCGGGGTTCGACGGGGACGCCGCCGGTGATGGGGGCGGGGGTGCGGGCGGGGACGGCCGTCCCCAGAGGCGGTGCGACCGGGAGGAGGCCAGGCGCTCTCCCACCCGCGCCACCACGCCCCGCCGGGCCAGCTCGGCCGCCAGGACGCACGCGGCGCTGACGCCGCCGGCCCGGGACGCCCCGTGCGCGATGACCACGGTGCCGTTCAGGCCGAGCAGTACGGCCCCGCCGTGGACCTCCGGGTCGAGCCGACGGTGGAGGCCCCGGAGGCGCCTGCGCTGCAGCAGGCCGCCCAGCCGGGCCGCGTGGCTCTCCCGGAGCGTGGCGCCCAGCTCCGAGAAGGCGTAGCGGACGCTGCCCTCCATGGTCTTGAGCGCCACGTTGCCGGTGAAGCCGTCGGTGACGATGACGTCGGCCACCCCGGTGAGCAGGTCGTGTCCCTCGATGTTGCCGGTGAAGTTCAGTCCCGGCGCGGCGGCCAGCAGTTCGTGGGCCCGCCGGACGAGCTTGTTGCCCTTCTCCGGCTCACTGCCGATGGTGAGCAGGCCGATCCTGGGGTCGGGGATGTCCAGGCAGGCCTGTGCGTAGGCGGAGCCGAGGTGGGCGAACTGCACCAGCATCTCGGGCTTGACCTCGGCGTTCGCTCCGGCGTCCAGCAGGATGGTGGGGACGGGCCGGGTCGGCAGGGCGACCGCGATGGCGGGCCGGAGCACCCCGGGCTGGCTGCGGAGCCGTAGCTTGCCGGTGGCGACCACCCCGGCGGTGGATCCGGCGGAGACCACGGCGCAGGCGTCGCCCCGCCGTACGAGATGGCAGGCGACGGCGATGCTGGAGCGCGGGCGGCGCAGGCTCGCCAGGGCGCCCTCGTCCATGGCGAGGGCCTCCTCGGCCCGCACGATGGGGATCTCGGTGAGCGCGTCATGCCGGGAGAGCGCCTCGTGGAGGGGCCGGGGCGCGCCTACCAGGAGGACGGGCACCCCGTGTTCCCGTACGGCCCGCACGGCCCCCGCGACGATCTCGTCGGGAGCGTGGTCGCCGCCCATGGCGTCCAGGGCGATGGGCGGGACGCCTGGGGCGTCGGTGTCAGGCAAGCGGTCACCTCGTGCGGGAAAGGGGATGCCCGCATCGTAGGCGGGACGACCGCGGACTCGGTCCTCCGGGGTGCCGGGCCCGCCGGTGCGGTCCTCGTTCCCGGGGTCCGAAAGCGCCCCGGGACCCGGGGAAGGTTTCCGGGTTCGGGAGGGTATCGGCCGGTGGGGGTCTCAGCGCCTGGGGGGAAGGTTCCAGTCGGTGGTCTCCCGCGAGATGATGATCTTCCCGAAGGCGACGTTGCCGACGACCCTGATGACGGGCCCGTCCGCGGCACCGACGCCGCCGGAGATGCTGCGCTTGGCGAACAGCGCGCCGACCTCGTCGATGACGTGTGAGTTCTCGGGGACCCTGACGATCATCTTGCTGAAGCGGCAGTCGACCTCAAGGGTGATCTCCCGGCCGGGGAGCACGGCGTCGGACAGGTCGACGATCAGGGCGCCGAAGGTCGCGTTCAGCGCCGTGTGGCGCCCGGCGATCCAGCGCCCTCCGCGGATCACCTTGCTGAAGACCGCGCCGACCTCCTGCCGGACGGGGGCGGCGCCGGCGCCGGCCGGGGTGGTGTCGGGCAGGTCGCGGGTGATCGGGGCGAGCTCGCCCACGGTCACGGCGTTGTAGGTCGCCTCCAGGCGGTCGGCGTGTTCGAGGCTGGTGAGCCTGCCGGAGGCGAGGGCTTCGCTCAGCACGTTCGCCACGCGGTCGCGGTCGGCGTCGGAGGCGCGCAGCGCGGGGTCGGCCCCCTGCGGGGCGAGGCCGGACACGCGGGCGGCGGGGTCGAGGGAGGTCATGCGCCGATTGTACGCGGACAAGATATATCGCGATAGGTGAATCCGGTGATTTCCGGAGGAGTGCCGCCGGGCCGGCCGGAGCGCCGGGGAGGGCCGGCCACGTGGAGGGTCGTGCGGCCCGGGGCCGGAAGGGCGGTGGGGAAGGTGCGTCGTCGGCGGGAAGTCCAAGGGCCGAGACAGGGGCGGCGGGGAAGGTGGGCCGTCGGCGGGAAAGCCAAAGGCCGAGACGTGGAGGACTCCGTATCCACCGCGGTCGGTCAAGCGGGCACCCGGGGACGGGACGGCCAGGACCAGGAGGGTAATCAGCTGGCCAAAGGCCGATCTCGCGCCGTCGGGCCTGGGATACAAATGCCGAGCGGTTCCCGGCCGGCGCGTTCTCCGCGCACCCTTCACATCGCGCCCGCCGGCGACACAGGGTCCAGAGCCCGCTGCCCGAAAAGACTCCGGGAGCGAAGCGGGCCGAAGAGAAGCTGGGAAGGCAACCATGAAGAAGATCATCAAGACGGCCGTGGCCGTCGCGGCGTTCGGCATCGCGGCGACGGTGTGCGCCCCCGCCCAGGCGGCGACGGACAGCGGCATCGGCGGGAACGACAACCTGCTGGGCATCCTCGGCCTGCAGCTCGACAACCTCAACCTGCTCGGCCAGCCGATCGGGTCGCTCGGCCTCAACGGCGGCGGCGAGACGGGCGTGCCGCCCATGATGATGCCGCTGGGCGGCGGCATGCCGATGGGCGGGATGCCGATGGGCGGGATGCCCATCGGTGGCATGCCGATGGGCGGCATGCAGATGGGCGGGATGCCGATGGGCGGCATGCCGCTGGTGGTCATGGGCCGCTGACGGCGACCGGGCGGCGCCCGTGTGGACGATCGTGGGCGCCGCCGGACGGCTCGATTCCGTCCCGCGGATCATTCCGCGGGACGGAATCCGGGACGGGCACCGGCCACGGCGCCCACCGGGGGCCGGCCGACCGTGACGAGGAGAGGGGGCGGCCGACAGGTGTCGGCCGCCCCCTCTCCGTCGTGCCGCGCGGCGCGACCGGCCGCCGAAGTCCGGTCTCGCGCGCCTTCCGGGTGGACGTAAGGTGCTCCGGGCGCCGCGCTTCCCGGGGTCGGGGATCCCACGCGGGGCTCCCGAACGCTCCGGGCCCGCGCGGGCCCGCTCGCGCTCAGGCCCCCGGCGCCCGTACGGCGGTGCGGCGGGCGATCTGGGCCTGGAGTCGCGCCATCTGCCAGTGCAGCTCGATGAGCTGCTCGGCGAGCTGGAGGCGGGGAATCTCGGATGGGTCCTCGACGGCCAGGTGGTCGATCGCGGTCGACAGCTCTCGCAACGCGCTCCCCCACTCCATGACGACTTCCAATGATCGAACCAACGTTCGAATCATAGCGGAACGCTGATCGCCGTGTCAGCGGATCGGGGCGGACGCGCCGGAGACGCGCCGGCGGTCCCGCCCGGCGCGCCGGACGCGGCGGCGCCGGGAGGACCCGGTGTGCCGGGACGCGTCCGGGCGGGGCGGACGTCCGGCGGGCGCCGGTCCGGGCGGTCCCGGGCGGGACGGCGCGGCGGCGGTCAGCTCTCGTAGACCGGCGCGATGTAGCCGCGGGCCAGGGTGTGGGCGGTGATGTTGAAACCGATCACGGCCGGCGGGGTGTCGGGGCCCAGGTCGAGCTTGTCCACGTCGAGGGCGTGCACCGCGAAGACGTAGCGGTGCGGCCAGCCGGGCGGCGGGGCGGCGCCGCCGTAGGCGTTGGTGCTGTAGTCGTTGCGGCCGTGGGTGCCGAACCCGCCGTCGGCGCTCCCGGCGCCCCTCGGCAGCTCCGTCACGTCGGCGGGGATGTCGAACAGCAGCCAGTGCCAGAACCCGCTGCCGGTGGGGGCGTCGGGGTCGTAGCAGGTGACGGCGTAGCTCAGCGTGCCCTCGGGGGCGCCGGACCAGCGCAGGTGCGGGGAGAGGTTCTCCCCGGTGAAGCCCCAGTCGTCGAACACGTGGGTCCGGGACATGGTCTCGCCGTCGCGGACGTCGTCGCTCTCGACGGTCAGCGCGGGGACCTTCGGCAGGAAGTCGTAGGGGATCGGTGGCCGCGAGGACACAGGTTCACCTCCGGTGGGACGGTCTTTCGGACCTTCCCATCTTGCCCGGGTCAGGCGTTGTAGGCGGCGAGGACCGTCTTCGGGTCGCCGTCCATCTTGATCTTCCCCTTGTGCAGCCAGATGACCCGGTTGCAGGTCTCCTCGATCACGTCGAGGTTGTGGGCGACGAGGAAGACCGTGCCGGCCTCCTGGCGCATCTGCTTGATGCGCTCCTGGCTCTTGCGCTTGAACTCCCGGTCGCCGGTGGCCAGGGCCTCGTCGATGAGCAGCACGTCGTGGGACTTGGCCGAGGCGATGGCGAAGCGCAGGCGGGCGCCCATGCCCGAGGAGTAGGTGGACATGGGGAACTGGACGAACTCCCCGATGCCGGAGAAGTCGACGATGTCGTCGTACTTCTCCTTGACCTGCGCGGGGTTCATGCCCATGGCGTAACAGCCGAGCACGATGTTGCGCTCGCCGGTGAGCTCGCGCATCAGCGCGGCGTTGACGCCGAGCAGGGACGGCTGGCCGTCGGTGTAGACGGCGCCGGAGTGCGGCGGCAGCAGGCCGGCGATGGCGCGCAGCATCGTGGACTTGCCGGAGCCGTTACGGCCGACGATGCCGATGGCGTCGCCGTGGTAGGCCACGAAGGACACGCCGCGTACGGCGTGCACCTCCTTCATCTGGGGCCGTCCCTGGCGCTTGACGAGGCGCATCAGGGCGTTGGCGGCGTTGCCCTTCTCGTTGTCGGTGGCCGCGCCGTACACGCGGTAGATGATGTGCAGGTCGTCCACGATGACCGTGGGGACGCGCTCCTTGTCCTTGCCGGCGGGCTCGGGGTCAGGGTGCACCCTGACGTCCGTGCTGGGGACGCCGGGCTCCTCGGCCTTCACGTGCGACAGCTCCTCGGTCAACTCAGCCACGGCCGTACTTCTCCTCGGCTCGCCAGAAGTACCAGAAGCCACCGATCAGGGCGAACACTGCCCAGAATACGCAGACCTGCCAGATATAGGGGCGCAGCTCGTGCGTTTTCATGAGCAGGTCGCGCATGAGCTCCATGTAGGCGGCGGCCGGGTTGAAGTACATGACGTCGGCGATCCACTGCGGCAGGTGCGCGGCGTTCACGACCCGGTCCTGGATGGAGAAGAACACCCCGGAGGCGTACAGCCAGGTGCGCATGATGAAGGGCAGCAGCTGGTTCAGGTCGCGGGCCGAGGCGCCGACGCGGGCCAGGACCAGGCTCGCGCCGATGTTGAACATGGTCTGCAGCGCCAGGGCGACCGGGACGAGGAGCCAGAGCCACGTGGGCAGCTCGCCGGTGATGACCACCAGCACGACCAGCACGCCCATGGAGATCAGCAGCTGCTGGAACTCCTGGATGGTGTAGGCGAGGGGGAGGGCGGCGCGGGGGAAGTGCAGGGCGCGGATCAGCGACAGGTTGCCGGAGATCGACTTGGCGCCGCTGCTCACCGAGCGCTGGGTGTAGGTGAAGACGAACATCCCGGTGATGAGGAACGCCGGGTAGTTCTCGATGCCGCCCTTGGCCCCGAGGATGAGGCCGAACATCACGTAGTAGATCGCCGCGTTGAGCAGCGGCGTGAGGACCTGCCACAGCTGGCCCAGGGCTGAGTTGCTGTACTTCGAGACGTTGCGCGCGGTGGCGTACGTCGTGATGAAGTGCCGTCGTTCCCACAACTGGCGCAGGTAGACGGGCAGACTGGGGCGTGCGATGGCACGCCGAAGTCCGTAACGCTCGGCGAGCTTGGCCAGCGGCTCCTGCCCCTTGGTGGGGGTGCCGTTCTTCGGGCCGCCCGCCTGGGCGTCCGCGATCGCGGATTCCGGCTGGCTCATGGCAAGGACTCTATTGGATGCGAGTGGTTGAAGTGCCTGCGGCGGGGGTCCGCCGCACACATTGGACGGGATCTCCGAGAAAGAGGTTCCACGGCAATTCGCGTGGTTTGCCGGTGGGCCTCAGGTCCCCCGTGCCCCGCCCAACGTTAGCCCAGCTCAAGGTCATCAGAGGGGCAATGGGTGCGAGCACTGCCGGTGCGCCGGTATTTTAGCCTGGTCGTTCACGTCCCACATGTGCCTCTATGTCTGGTTAATACCTCGATGGGAGCTTGTGGGGGCGGTGCTGGCAGACTTATGGCGTTGAACCGGCACTAGCGTGACCGAACTGCAACATCACAGAGGCGACTCGGTGTGGAGCGGTACGGGATAGTCGCGTCTGACTGGTGTGGCGTCAGCACGTTGCCCAGGGTGACGGGGACCCGAGGACCACAAGATCCTCTTCCGTTGCGCCCCGGTCTTCGGCAGTTCATCGGCGGCGTCCGCCTGTAAAGGGAGGAAAAACCTACAATGCGCGTTACTAACGGCGCACGGATCATCGCTGGCACCGCGCTGCTCGCGCTCGGGCTCACCGCGTGCGGCAGCGAGTCCTCCACCGGCGGGGGGTCGGCCGCCGGCGGCGACCAGCCCGTGCGCATGGAGTTGGGTGAGCCGCAGAAGCTCTTCTACCCCGGCGACACCACCGAGTCCGAGGGCGCGGAGGTCCTGGCCGCGGTCTTCGCCCCGCTCGTGAAGTACGACGAGAACAAGCAGGTCATCAACGACGTCGCCGAGTCGATCAAGACCACCGACAACAAGGTCTGGACGATCAAGATCAAGCCCGGCTACACCTGGCACAACGGTGAGCCGCTGATCGCCCAGAACTACGTGGACGCCTGGAACTACGCGGCCAACCAGGACAACGCGCAGGGCGCCAACGGCTTCTTCAGCCGCGTCGAGGGCTGGGCCGACCTGAACCCGGGCGAGGGCAAGACCGTCTCCGCCAAGGGGATGAAGGGCCTCAAGGCCGTCGACGACACCACCTTCAAGGTGACCCTCAGCAAGCCGTACTCGCAGTTCAAGACGATGCTCGGCTACACCGCGTTCTACCCGCTGCCCAAGGCGGCCTTCGGCCCCGACGGCAAGATCACCGACGCGTACGCCAAGCAGCCGATCGGCCAGGGCTACTTCAAGCTCGACAAGCCCTACAACAAGGGCACCGACCAGACGATCGACCTCACCCGCTACGACAAGTTCCCGGGGACGAAGCCGAAGTTCGACAAGCTCCAGTTCAAGCTCTACACGAGCCCGGAGACCGCGTTCAACGACCTGGTCGCCGGCAACCTGGACGTCCACGACTCGCTGCCCCCGTCGGCCATCTCCCGGGCCAAGACCGAGCTGGGCGAGCGCTACATCGACACGGCCGACGCCGGCGTCGGCTACATCGGCTTCCCGCTGCAGTACAACAAGATCTACTCGAACGTGAAGGTGCGCGAGGCCATCTCCATGGCCATCGACCGCAAGACGATCGCCGAGACCGTCTTCTCCGGCACCCGCGCCCCGGCCGACGACTTCATCAACCCGCTGCTGGACGGCTACCGCCAGGGCGCCTGCGCCGTCTGCAACTACGACCCGGCCAAGGCCAAGGAGCAGTACGCGGCCGCGGGCGGCCCGAAGACGCTGGAGCTGGGCTACAACACCGACGGCCCGCACAAGGAGTGGATCGAGGCCGTCGCCAACAACCTCCGCGCCAACCTCGGTGTGCAGGTCACGGTCAAGCCGTTCGAGAAGTTCGCCTCGATCCTCGACGACCTGGACAAGAAGAGCTACACCGGCATGTTCCGCATGGGCTGGGCGATCGACTACCCGTCCGCGGAGAACTACCTGACCCCGGTCTTCTCCACCGTCGCGATC
This sequence comes from Streptosporangium pseudovulgare, assembly GCF_014648055.1. Classification (GTDB taxonomy): domain Bacteria; phylum Actinomycetota; class Actinomycetes; order Streptosporangiales; family Streptosporangiaceae; genus Streptosporangium; species Streptosporangium pseudovulgare. The sequence goes on along the minus strand of NZ_BMQJ01000036.1, from coordinate 23,192 downwards.
AAGACCGGCTCCAACTACGCCGGCTGGTCCAACAAGCAGTTCGACGAGTTGCTGGCCAAGGGCGACGCCGCCCCGACCCAGGAAGAGGGCCTGAAGTACTACCAGCAGGCCGACGACATCCTGATCAAGGACCTGCCGTACATCCCGGTGTACTTCTACCGGACCAACGCGGCCTTCTCCCAGCACGTCAAGGGCGTCAAGATCAACCTCCTCAACCAGGTCGACTGGACCAAGGTCGAGAAGGTCGCCTGACCCACGCCCCGCGGCCGGGCGCCGAGCCCGGCCGCACGAACCGCCTCACGGCCGCGGCCCTTCCCGGCACCACCACCCCCGGGTGCCGGAAGGAGGGCCGCGGCGGGGCACAAGGGAGGCTTGAATGGGCCGCTACATCATCAGGCGCCTGATCCAGGCGATACCCGTCCTACTGGGCGCCACCCTGCTCATCTACGCCATCGTCTTCGCGCTGCCCGGCGACCCCATCGCGGCGCTGGCGGGCGAGAAGCGGATGGACCCCAACATCGTCGCCATCCTGCGCGACCAGTACCACCTGAACGACCCGTTCATCGTGCAGTACTGGTACTACCTCACGGGAATGTTCGGCGGTGACTTCGGCAAGACCTTCGCCGGCGTGCCGGTGACGGACCTCATGGCCGGCAAGTTCCAGGTGACCATCAACCTGGCGGTGACGGCGCTGGTCCTGGAGGCGGTCATCGGCATCGGCCTCGGCCTGTACGCGGCGCTGCGCCGCGGCCGGCCCGCGGACTCGCTGATCCTCGCCTCGACGCTGGTGCTGATCTCCATCCCCACGCTGGTCACCGGCTTCGTGCTCCAGCTGCTGCTGGGCGTCAAGCTCAAGACGGCCGGGATCGACCTGTTCCCCATCGCGGGCGTGACGGAGGGCTGGCGCAGCTACCTGCTGCCCGGCTTCGTGCTCGCCGGGGTGTCGATCGCCTACCTCACCCGGCTCACCCGGACCAGCCTGGCCGAGACCCTGCGCGCCGACTACATCCGCACCGCGGTGGCCAAGGGCCTGCCCCGCCGCCGGGTCGTCGGACGGCACGCGCTGCGCAACGCGCTGATCCCGCTCGTCACCTTCCTCGGCGCCGACCTCGGCACGCTGATGGGCGGCGCGGTGATCACCGAGACGATCTTCAACCTGCCCGGCATCGGCCAGCAGCTGTTCAGCTCCGTCCACCTGCGCGAGCAGTCCGTGGTCGTCGGGATCGTGACCGTGCTGGTGCTGGTCTACATCCTGGCGAACCTGGTCGTCGACCTGCTGTACGCCGTGCTCGACCCGAGGATCCGCTATGAGTGACACGATCGCGCCGTCCGCCCGGCGCCGCAAGCACGGCGGGACCGCCAAGCCGCCCAAGGCGCCCAAGGCGGCGAGCCTGTGGAGCGACGCCTGGCACGACCTGCGCCACCGCCCCCTCTTCATCGGCTCGGCCGTCCTCATCGCGGCCATCCTGGTCATCGCGGCGTTCCCCGGGCTCTTCACCTCGGTCGACCCGCTCAACGCCGCCAGCTGCGACCTCGCCAAGGCGCGGCAGCCGATGAGCGGCGCCCACTTCTTCGGCACCGACAACCTCGGCTGCGACGTCTACGCGCGCACCCTCTACGGCGCCCGCAACTCGATCGTGGTCGGCCTGAGCACCACGATCGTCACCGCGGTCGTCGGCGGGCTGGTCGGCCTGGTCGCCGGGTTCAAGGGCGGCGCGGTGGACACCCTGTTCTCCCGGATCACCGAGATCTTCTTCGCGATCCCGTCGATCCTGGGCGCCCTGCTCATCCTCGCGGTCTTCCGTACCGGCAACGTCTGGACCGTCACGCTGGCGCTGGCCGTACTGGCCTGGCCGATGACGTTCCGCATCATGCGCGCCGCGGTGATCACCGCCAAGAGCCAGGACTACGTCGTCGCCGCGCGGGCGCTCGGCGCCTCGGCGCCGAGGATCATGTTCCGGCACATCCTGCCGAACGCCGTCGCGCCGGTGATCGTGGTCTCCACGATCAACCTGGGCACGTTCATCGCGGCCGAGGCGGGCCTGTCGTTCCTCGGTGTCGGCCTGCGCTCCCCGGACATCTCCTGGGGTCTGATGATCTCCGACGCCCGGGAGCGGTTCCTGGAGGCTCCGGCTCCGCTGCTGTTCCCGGCGCTGTTCCTGAGCCTGACCGTGCTGGCCTTCATCATGCTGGGCGACGCCGTGCGCGACGCCCTCGACCCGAAGCTGCGGTAAGGGGGACCCGCTGTGAAGAAGACCTCGACGCCGGTGCTGCCGGCGCGGACGGCCCCGGGCGACGGTCCGCTGCTCGCCGTCGACGACCTGCACGTGGAGTTCGCCACCCGGCAGGGCGTCGTCAAGGCGGTCAACGGGGTCAGCTACTCGCTGAACCCCGGCGAGACCCTCGCCGTGCTCGGCGAGTCCGGGTCCGGCAAGTCGGTGACCGCGCAGGCCATCATGGGCATCCTCGACATGCCGCCGGCCCGCATCCCCCGGGGCGAGATCCGCTTCCGCGGCACCGACCTGCTGCGGCTGCCGGAGGACCAGCGGGCGCAGGTCCGCGGCCAGCGCATCTCGATGATCTTCCAGGACGCGCTCTCCGCGCTGAACCCGGTGTTCACCGTGGGCTGGCAGATCAGTGAGATGTTCCGGGTCCACCGCGGCATGTCCCGCCGCGACGCCACGAAGAAGGCCATCGAGCTGATGGACCGGGTCCGCATCCCCGCGGCCCGGCAGCGGGTGAACGACTACCCGCACCAGTTCTCCGGCGGCATGCGCCAGCGCATCATGATCGCGATGGCGATCGCGCTCGACCCGGAGGTGCTGATCGCCGACGAGCCGACCACGGCGCTCGACGTGACGGTGCAGGCCCAGATCATGGAGCTGCTCGCCGAGCTCCAGCGCGAGAGCAACATGGGTCTGATCCTCATCACCCACGACCTCGGCGTCGTGGCGGACGTGGCCGACAAGATCGCGGTCATGTACGGCGGGCGGATCGTGGAGAACGCCCTGGTGCACGACATCTACCGGTCGCCCGCCCACCCGTACACCAAGGGCCTGCTGGACTCCATCCCCAGGGTGGACCTCAAGGGCCAGGAGCTGTACGCCATCAAGGGCATGCCGCCGAACCTGCTGGACATGCCGCAGGGCTGCGCCTTCCACCCCCGGTGCCCCTACCGTCAGGACAACTGCGTCACCGACGCGCCACCGCTGTACGAGATCGGGCCGACCCGCGGCAGCGCGTGCCACTACTGGAGGGAGGTCTTCGATGACAGCCGCAGGTGAGCCGATCCTGGAGGTCCGCGACCTGGTCAAGCACTTCCCGCTGCACCAGGGCATCCTGCTGAGGAAGCAGGTCGGCGCGATCAAGGCCGTCGACGGGGTCTCCTTCGACCTGCGCCGCGGCGAGACGCTCGGCATCGTGGGCGAGTCCGGCTGCGGCAAGTCCACGCTGGCCAAGGTGCTGATGGCGCTGGAGCGGCCGACCTCCGGCTCGGTGAGGATCAACGGCCGGGAGATCGCGAACGCCAAGGGGTCCGAGCTCAAGAGGGTCCGCCGCAACATCCAGATGGTGATGCAGGACCCCTACACCTCGCTGAACCCCCGGATGACCGTGGGCGACATCATCGGCGAGCCGTACGAGATCCACCCCGAGGTCGCGCCCAAGGGCGACCGCCGCCGCAGGGTGCAGGAGCTGCTGGAGGTCGTGGGGCTCAACCCCGAGCACGTCAACCGGTACCCGCACCAGTTCTCCGGCGGCCAGCGCCAGCGCATCGGCATCGCCCGCGGTCTGGCGCTCCAGCCGGAGATCATCGTCTGCGACGAGCCGGTGTCCGCGCTCGACGTGTCGATCCAGGCGCAGGTCGTCAACCTGCTGGAGCGGCTGCAGCGGGAGTTCGGCCTCGCCTACGTCTTCATCGCCCACGACCTGTCGGTGGTCCGCCACATCTCCGACCGGGTCGGCGTGATGTACCTGGGCAAGATGGTGGAGATCGGCACCGACGTGGAGATCTACGACCGGCCCGCGCACCCGTACACCCAGGCGCTGCTGTCGGCGGTGCCGGTGCCCGACCCCGACGGGCGCGAGCGGCGTGAGCGGATCGTGCTGCAGGGCGACCCGCCGTCCCCGGCCAACCCGCCGTCGGGCTGCCGGTTCCGCACCCGGTGCTGGAAGGCGCAGGACATCTGCGCCCAGCAGGAGCCGCTGCTGCAGATCAGGCCCGGCACCGGGCACGCCAGCGCCTGCCACTTCGCCGAGACCCACGACGTGGTGCACGTGTAGGGGTCTTCTCCGGTCCTACGGCTCCTACGGCTCGTACGGCGGGCGGTCGCGCGGCGCGTCGGCCGCGCCGCCGATCGCGCCGCCGGCCGGGCGCGTGAGGTTCCCGGGGCCGTACGGCCCGCCGGTCCCGGCCGGGCGCCGGAGACGACCGAAGGGCGGTGCCCCCGCACGGTGACGTGCGGGGGCACCGCCCTTTTCGGTGCTCGGAGAAGCCGGCCGGCACCCGCCGGCAGTGCGCGGGGCCGACCGGCGGCATCGCTCCTTAGAGGACGCCGATGCCCAGGTTGCCGACGCCGATGAGGCCGCCGATGCCCGTGCCGTTGCCCACGACGCCGGTGCCGGGGCTGAGGGTGTTGACGTTGTTGCCGCCGCCGAGGAAGCCGCCGCCGCCGAGGCCGTAGCCCCCCGGGACGAGCCCGCCGCCGTAGTAGCCGCCGCCGCCGTAGAAGCCGCCGCCGTAGCAGCCGGCGCCGTAGCCGAAGCAGTTGCCGCCGGCGAGGGCGACACCGCTGTAGCCGAGGCAGTTGGCGGAGCTGGCGACGGCGACCGGGGTGACGACCTGGCCGTAGGTGACGGTGCTGGTCGGGATGAAGGCGCCGGCACCGCAGCAGTTGGCCGTCTTGGCCGTGGACGCCGAGGCGGCGACGGCCGGGGCGAGGACGGCGAGGCCGACGCACGCCGAGGTGACGAGAAGACGACGAATCATTTGTGTTCCCCCCGAAAGGAAATCGCGCCAGTGATTGGCCTTGACACTCCGCGTATGCGCGTGACCACGCGAAGTAGCGAGAGTGAGACTATCCAGCGGCACGTCTACGGGCGGTGCCGAGAAGGTCAGGCGGCGGCAATGATCGCAGCGCCATAGCGGGGCAAAAGCTGGCATAACGCCCGTGCGGCGCCGTACGGCCATGCCCGTCGCGGTCCCGCGGGTCGTGACGGGCGGCGGGGACCGCGGGCGGCGCCGGGCCGGAGGGGAGCGGCGCCCGTCACGGGCGGGCGGGTCGCGGGCGGGCGGCGCGGCGCGCGCGGGTCACGGGTGGACCGACAGGCGCACGTGGGCGCCGGGGGGCAGGCCCAGCCGCTGCGAGGCGTCGCCCGCGTGGACCGCCAGCGACAGCAGCCCCGCCGAGTCGGTGAAGGCGACCAGCTCGCCCGGCGCGACGGCGGCGAACGTCTCGCGGAACGGCACGGTGACGTGCCGCCTGCCCAGCCAGACCACCAGCGTGCCGCCGGGGCGCGCGCCCAGCGTGTCCAGGTCGCCCCCGGTGACCGAGAGCTGGGTGTTGCCGTGGCCGTCCACCGACAGCACCTCGCCCTCCACCGTGCCCTCGTGCACCCGCGAGGTCGGCGCGGGCAGCGAGACCAGCCGGTCGAGCGGGATCGGCGGCCCCAGCTCGGGCGGCCGGCGTCCGACCGTCAGGAACGCCGCGACGGGTGCGAAGACGTCGCGGCCGTGGAAGGTCGGTGAGACGGGCCGGTGGAAGAACTCCTCGTTGGTGAGCTCGTAGGCCGCCCGCGCGCCGCCGCTCGCCTGGACCGCCCATGACAGCACCCCGTTGTCCGGCCCCAGGAACACGTGGTCGCCCGCCTCGACCGCCACGGCGCGCCGGGCCCCGCCCCCGGGATCCACCACGGCGATGTGGACGGCGGGCGGCATGTGGGGGACCGTCTGCGCCAGGATCGCCGCCGCGCGCCGCACGTCCCCCGTCGGGACCTGGTGGCACACGTCGATGATCCGCGCCTCCGGCGATATGCCGACGATCACGCCGTGGCAGGAGGCGACGTAGCCGTCCTGCAGGCCGTAGTCCGTGAGAATGGTGATGACTGAGGTCACACCTGGTGACTGTACGTCGGGGCCTCCGCCGTGAACAGACAGAAATTCCGGACTATCCTGACTTCCGGGCGCGCGCCCGGCGTGGTCGCCGGGCGCCCGACCGAGGAGGAGGGCGATGGACGGCGCACCGATCCCCGGCGACGACGCCGGCGCCGGACGCGAGCCGGACGCCCGTGCCCTCACCGAACGGGAGCGGGAGCTGCTGGCCTTCGAGCGCCGGTGGTGGCGCCGTCCCGGCGCGAAGGAGCAGGCCATCCGGCAGACCTTCGGCGTCTCGGCCACCCGCTACTACCAGCTGCTCGGCGAGCTCGTCGACCGGCCGGAGGCGCTGGCCCACGACCCGATGCTCGTCAAGCGCCTGCGCCGGCTCCGCGAGACGCGCCGCCGCGACCGGGACGTCCGCCGCGCCGGCCCGGCGGCCCCGCCCGGCGCCTCCTCCCCGTCCGACGCCTCACCCGGCGTGCCGCCCGGTGACCCCGGTGATGACCCCTATTTCGGATAAATCATCAAATAGAGGGGTACGGCACTGCGAGCGGGCACCCCGGCGGACGCCGGGCGAGCCGGTGAGACGACGGTGAGCCGGTGATCCGGCGAGACGGCCGGGCCGACGACGGAGCGAGCGAGCATGACCACTGACTTCCCTGACGGACTGCGCGCGATCACGGCCGACCCCGCGGGGGCGGTGATCGGGGTGGACTTCGACGGCACGCTCGCCCCGATCGTGCCCGACCCCGCCGACGCCAGGATCCATCCGGACGGCGTCGCCGTACTGACCAGGCTCGGCCGCCTGGTCGGCGCCGTGGCGGTCGTCACCGGCCGCCCGGCGGCCACCGCCGTGGAGTACGGCTCCCTGGCCGGGATACCCGGGGTCGTCGTGCTCGGCCACTACGGCCTCGAACGCTGGGAGGCGGGCACGGTCACCTCGCCGCCGCCGCACCCCGGCCTGGACCGGGCACGGGCGGACCTGCCCCGGCTGGTCGAGCCGTTCGGCGGGGTCGTGGTCGAGGACAAGGAGCGGGCGCTGGCCGTGCACACCCGGCGGGCCCACGACCCCCAGGGCGTATTCGTCGCGCTGCGCGACCCGATCGCCGAGCTGGCCGTCGAGACCGGGCTGGCGGTGGAGCCGGGCAAGTTCGTCCTGGAGCTGCGGCCGCCGGGGATGGACAAGGGGAAGGCGCTCGGCGCGTTCCTGCGCGAGCGCGGCGCGCGCTCGGTGCTGTTCGCCGGTGACGACCTCGGGGACATCGCGGCGTTCGAGGCCGTACGGGCGTCGGGCCTGCCCGGCGTGACGGTGTTCAGCGGGTCGGCCGAGCTGGAGGTGGAGGCCGACATCGTGGTGGACGGTCCCGACGGGGTGATGAAGCTGTTCGCCTCGATCGCCGACGCGATCGAGGCCGGGGGAACGGACCGCTAGGGCGCCGGCGCCGGGCCGGGCGTTCATCCCAGGGCGGCGAGCTGGTCGGTGAACCAGCGGCGCGGCGGCAGCGCGGTGGCCGCCGCCGACAGCCGCGCGCCCATGCGGACGCGGTCGGCCTCCGGCATGATCAGGCTCCGGTGGATGGCGGCCGCCGTGGCCGAGACGTCGAAGGGGTTGACCAGCAGCGCGTTCTCGCCCAGCTCGGCGGCGGCGCCCGCCTCGCGCGACAGGATCAGCGCGCTGCCCGGCGACAGCAGCGGCCCCTCCTTGGCCACCAGGTTCATGCCGTCGCGGATCGGGTTGACCAGCATCACGTCGGCCAGCCGGTAGGCGGCCAGCGAGCGCGGGTAGTCGTCGTCGACGTTGAGGATCAGCGGGCTCCAGTCCTCGGTGGCGTACTCGTCCTCGATCTCCTGGGCACAGCGCTGCACCGCGGCGGTGTACTCGCGGTACTCGGGCAGGTCGTGGCGGGAGGGGTAGGCGAACGCCAGGTGCACCACCCGGCCGTGCCACTCCGGGTGCGCCGCCAGGAACTCCCGGTAGGCCGACAGGCCCCGCACGATGTTCTTGGACAGCTCCGTCCGGTCGATCCGCACGATCAGCCTGCGGTCGCCCACCTGGTCGCGGAGCGCGGCCATGTGCGACTCGACGTCGGGCTCCGAGGCCCGCGCCCACAGCGCCTCGCCGTCCACCCCCAGCGGGTGCACGCCGACCCGGGTGGTCCGGCCGCCGTGCGTGACGGTGCGGTGCACGCGGTCCACCCGGGCGCCGAGCACCGTCTCGCAGCAGTCCATGAAGGCCCCGGCCCACCGGGCGGTGAGGAAACCGGCCCGGTCGGCGCCGAGGATGCCTTCGAGCAGCTCGACCCGCAGGTCGTCGGGGAGCAGGGAGAAGTACTCCGGCGGGGCCCAGGGGGTGTGCGAGAAGTGCGCCACCCGCAGGTCGGGCCGCTCACCGCGCAGCATGGCCGGGACCAGGGACAGGTGGTAGTCCTGGACCATCACCCGGGCCTCGTGCGGCGCCTCCTCGCCCAGCGCCGTCGCGAACGCCTCGTTGTACGCCTGGTAGGACTCCCAGTCGCGGCGGAACCTCGCGTCGAACTGCGGCCGGTTGGGCGTGTCGTAGAGCAGGTGGTGGACGAACCACAGCGTGGAGTTCGCCACGGTGTTGTAGGCGCGGTGGAAGGTCGCCGGGGGGATGTCGAGCATCCGCACCGCCCCGGTGTCGAAGCCCGCGTGGTCGAGCCGGCCGCCGGGCGCCAGCCGTACGGCGCCGCGGTCGCCGTCGGACAGCGCGGCGCAGATCCACAGCAGGTCGATGTCCCGCGACACCTCCGACAGGCCCGACACCAGGCCCCCGCCGCCCCGGCGCATGGTCAGGGAACCGTCGTCGGAGAGGGTGAAGGAGACGGGACCGCGGTTCGAAGCCAGCAGGATGGGGCCGCTCATCAGGATCCCTTCGGCAGAGGGACGCGCTTGCCTGGACTGAAAGGTTAGCCGGGCCTCGTGCAAAATGCCCTGGTCTTCCACCTGTGCGGGTTCCCAGGGGGGATCGCGCCCCGGGCCGCCGGGCCGCCGGAGCCGCCGGGAACGGGGGGACGGTCAAGGTGACGCCAAGGAAAGGGCCGCCGGAGCTTAGGATGGCGATCGACCGTGACCGTCGATCAGGAGCTCGTGATGGCGCTGGACGAGACGACCGAGGAACTGGCCCGGCTGGCCGCCCGAGGTGATCACCGCGCGCTCGGCGAACTGCTGAGGCGGATCGAACCCGACATCCTCCGGCACTGCGGCCGGATCCTTCCCTACCGGCAGGACGCCGAGGAGGCGTGCCAGGACACGCTGCTGGCGGTGGCGCGGAACATCGGCCGGTTCGAGGGGCGCGCCCGCTTCAGCACGTGGCTGCACATCATCACCGCCAACTGCGCCCGCACCACCTACCGCTCGCTGAAGCGGCGTTCGGCCGAGCAGAGCTCCGACGAGCTGCCGGTGCAGCGGCCCGACGTCGCCCGGGTGAGCGTGATCGCCGGGTCGCGGCTCGACCTGCTGGACGCGATGGAGGCGCTGGAGGCGGAGAAGCCCGACCTCGCCCAGGCGCTGGTGCTGCGCGACATCTGCCAGCTCGACTACAGCGAGGTGGCCGAGCAGCTCGGCATCCCGCTCGGCACCGCCAAGTCGCGCATCCACCAGGCGCGCAAGTACGTCCAGGGCGCCCTGGGCGACGCCTACGGCTTCTGAGGGCCCGGCCGGGCGTTCCCCGGAGATCCCGCCCCTTCCTCCCGGGGTGCCGCCGCCCGTGACGGGCGCGCCATTGTCCGGGGGATGACACCGGCCGTCTCGCGGAGTGAGACATCCGGTCGGAACACCCGATGGCCGGGGTAAGGTGCAGGAGACCCGTCCATCGGGCCCACAACTTCATATTGCTCATCCAGAGGGGTGGAGGGACCGGCCCTGCGAAGCCCCGGCAACCCTCTCGGTTCAAACTCGCGACATGGCGGGGTCGGCCGGGACAGGTGCCAATTCCGGTTCGCGACCAGGGTGGTCGCGGACGAAGATGAGGGAAAGGCCTCGCTTCATGGCGCTCGCAGAAACAGAGATCCCCACCGCCTCCGTCTCCGCCGACACCGCGCTCGACGGCCGCTTCGGCCCCGCCGTGGCCCTGTCCTGCCGGGAGTGCGGCACCCGCTACGACCTCGGCCCGAGCTTCGCCTGTATCGAGTGTTTCGGCCCCCTGGAGGTCGCCTACGACTTCGGGCGCGTCACGCGCGAGCAGATCGCCGCCGGCCCGGCGAGCATCTGGCGGTACCGCGCGCTGCTGCCGGTCCCGGACGGCGTCGCCGCCCGGCCCAACATGGCGCCCGGCTGGACCAGGCTCGTCAACGCCGGCAACCTCGCCCGCGAGCTGGGCCTGCGCTCGCTGCACGTGAAGGACGACTCGGGCAACCCGACCCACTCGTTCAAGGACCGCGTGGTCGCCATCGCCGTCGAGGCGGCCCGCAACTTCGGCTTCCACACCCTGTCGTGCTCCTCCACCGGTAACCTCGCCGGCGCGGTGACCGCGGCCGCCGCCCGGGCCGGGCTGGACGCCTGCGTGTTCATCCCCGCCGACCTGGAGCAGGCCAAGATCGTCATGGCCTCGGTGTACGGCGGGAGGCTCGTCGGCATCGAGGGCACCTACGACGACGTCAACCGCTTCTGCTCGGAGCTCATCGGCGACGAGCTGGGCGAGCGGTGGGGCTTCGTCAACGTCAACCTGCGCCCGTACTACGCCGAGGGCTCCAAGACCCTGGCGTACGAGATCGCCGAGCAGCTCGGCTGGCGGATCCCCGACCAGATCGTCGTCCCGGTGGCGTCCGGCTCCCAGCTCACGAAGATCGACAAGGGGTTCAAGGAACTGATCGCGCTCGGGCTGGTCGAGGAGAGGCCGTACCGGATCTTCGCCGCCCAGGCCGAGGGCTGCTCCCCGGTCTCGGCCGCCTACAAGGCGGGCCACGACGTGATCCGCCCGGTGCGGCCGGAGACGATCGCCAAGTCGCTGGCCATCGGCAACCCGGCCGACGGCCCCTACGTGCTGGACATCGCCCGGCGCACCGGCGGCGCGGTGGAGGACGTCACGGACGCCGAGATCGTCGACGCGATCAGGCTGCTGGCCAGGACCGAGGGCATCTTCGCCGAGACCGCCGGCGGCGTCACGGTCGGCGTGCTGCGCAAGCTGGTCGCCGAGGGGCGGCTCGACCCCGACGCCGAGACCGTGGTGCTCAACACCGGCGACGGCCTGAAGACCCTCGACGCGGTGGCGGGCGAGGCCCGTCCCACCGCCGTCATCCGCCCCTCGCTTGACGAATTCCGTTCGGTCATCGCCTGAAATCACCGGAAAGGTGCTTAATAATGAGTGTCTCTGTACGGATTCCGACGATTCTCCGGACGTACACCGGTGGTGCGGCCGAGGTGAACGCCGAGGGTGAGACCCTCCGCGACGTGCTGCGGAAACTCGACGCCGACTTCCCCGGGATCGGCGCCCGGATTCTTGACGACTCCGGCAAGATTCGCCGGTTCGTCAACGTCTACGTCGGTGACGAGGATGTCCGCTTCGCCGACAACCTGGACACCGTCACGCCGTCGGGCGTCCAGGTCTCCATCATCCCGGCGGTCGCCGGGGGCTGATCCGGCCCTCCACGTTCCGGGCCGCCGTGCCGTACGGCGCCCGCCGACACCCGCCCCGATCCAGTTCGGGGCGGGTGTCGCGCTTTCGGGAGGGTGTCCATATCGGCGCTTGATGAAATAATGCAATATTTGATCAGCGGGCCTGGATAGCAAAACTATGTTCTCGTGCTGTATTCGTACGTAAAGCGGCAGTTTGCTGGTTGACTCTGTTGCCCTACGGCGTACCACAGGTATGGTCGAGAACGATCGACGCAGGCGATGTGTCCGCCTCGGAGATTGAGGGCGTTGCGAGAGGAATGGGCGACGTCCTCAAGTCCAGTAAGAGGAGTCGGAAGTGGCGCAAGGCACCGTCAAATGGTTCAACGCGGACAAGGGCTACGGCTTCATCGCGGTAGACGGTGGTAAGGATGTGTTCGTCCATTACTCCGCGATCATGATGGACGGCTATCGCTCACTCGAACAGGGCCAGCGGGTCGAGTTCGAGATCACCCAGGGGCAGAAGGGTCCGCAGGCGGAGTCCGTCCGGGCCGTCTGAGGCAGCCGTTTCCTTGAGGTGCGCAGGGGCGTGCCGGACGGCCCCCGTGGCAGCGCAGTCCACGCGGGCCCTCGGCGCGCCGGCCCGGTCCGCCGTGTCCCCTCGGCGGGCCGGGCCCTCGCCGTGACAGGGCCGGGCTCCGTCGTACCGGGGCCGGACTCCGCCGTACGGCGTGGCCGCCGGGGCGAGGCCGAGTGAAGCGGCGGCCGCGCCGGGGCGCGTGAGGTCGCCACCTCCCAGGGCAGGTCAACGCGGCGTCGCTTGCACTCGGCAGGGTAGAGTGCTAAATAGTTTGTTGGCACTCCCCACGGGTGAGTGCCAACCCTGGATCGGGGCGATGGGATCCGCCGAACGGAGTCGCGGATCCGATGCCGTCGCGGGCGTCGGCTCGATCCGGTGCAAGCCACCCTGTGTTCGGGAGGTCTAGCCGTATGGCAGCCAAGATGATCGCGTTTGACGAGGACGCCCGGCGCGGTCTCGAGCGTGGTATGAACCAGCTCGCGGACGCCGTCAAGGTGACCCTGGGCCCGAAGGGCCGCAACGTCGTCCTGGAGAAGAAGTGGGGCGCCCCCACGATCACCAACGACGGTGTGTCCATCGCCAAGGAGATCGAGCTCGAGGACCCGTGGGAGAAGATCGGGGCCGAGCTCGTCAAGGAAGTCGCCAAGAAGACCGACGACGTCGCCGGTGACGGCACCACCACCGCCACCGTCCTCGCGCAGGCCCTGGTTCGCGAGGGCCTCCGCAACGTGGCCGCCGGCGCCAACCCGATGGGCCTGAAGAAGGGCATCGAGGCCTCCGTCGAGCGTGTCTCCGAGGAGCTGCTCAAGCTCGCCAAGGACGTGGAGACGAAGGCGCAGATCGCCTCCACGGCCTCCATCTCCGCGGGCGACCCGCAGATCGGCGAGATGATCGCCGAGGCGATGGACAAGGTCGGCAAGGAAGGCGTCATCACCGTCGAGGAGAGCAACACCTTCGGCCTGGAGCTTGAGCTCACCGAGGGCATGCGCTTCGACAAGGGCTACATCTCGCCCTACTTCGTCACCGACCCGGAGCGTATGGAGGCCGTCCTCGACGACCCGTACATCCTCGTCGTCAACTCCAAGATCTCCGCGAACAAGGACCTCCTGCCGGTCCTCGACAAGGTCGTGCAGTCCGGCAAGCCGCTGCTGATCATCGCCGAGGACGTCGAGGCCGAGGCCCTGGCGACCCTGGTCGTCAACAAGATTCGCGGCCTGTTCCGCTCGGTGGCCGTCAAGGCCCCCGGCTTCGGTGACCGCCGCAAGGCCATGCTGGGCGACATCGCCATCCTGACCGGCGCCCAGGTCATCAGCGAGGACATCGGCCTCAAGCTGGAGTCCACCGCGCTCGACCAGCTCGGCCGGGCCCGCCAGGTCATCGTCACCAAGGACGAGACCACCATCGTCGACGGCGCCGGTGACGCCGAGCAGATCGCCGGCCGGGTCAACCAGATCCGCGCCGAGATCGAGAACACCGACTCCGACTACGACCGCGAGAAGCTCCAGGAGCGCCTCGCCAAGCTGGCCGGCGGCGTGGCCGTCATCAAGGCCGGTGCGGCGACCGAGGTCGAGCTCAAGGAGCGCAAGCACCGCATCGAGGACGCCGTTCGCAACGCGAAGGCGGCCGTCGAGGAGGGCATCGTCCCCGGCGGTGGCGTGGCGCTGCTGCAGGCGGGCGCCAAGGCGTTCGACAAGCTGGAGCTGAACGGCGACGAGGCCACCGGTGCCGCGATCGTCCGCAAGGCCCTGGAGGAGCCGCTGAAGCAGATCGCCGTCAACGCCGGCCTTGAGGGCGGCGTCGTGGTGGAGAAGGTGCGCAACCTCACCCCGGGTGAGGGCCTGAACGCCGCCACCGGCGAGTACGTCAACATGTTCGAGGCGGGCATCCTCGACCCGGCCAAGGTGACCCGTTCCGCTCTGCAGAACGCGGCGTCCATCGCGGCGCTGTTCCTCACCACCGAGGCCGTCATCGCCGAGAAGCCGGAGAAGACCCCGGCCGCTCCCGCCATGCCGGGCGGCGGCGACATGGACTTCTAGTCCGTCGTCTCACGCGAACGAGAAGGCGGCCCCGGATCTCCGGGGCCGCCTTTCCGTTTTTCCGCTGTCCTTTTCCGCCTTTTTCTCCGGCCCTTTTCCTCGGCCCTTTTCCGCGGGCCGGCCGCGGCCCGCGTCAGCGCAGAAGCGGAGGCAGATCCCGGGCGTGCAGGACGGTCAACGAGGTGACCGCGCGGGTGAGGACCACGTAGAGGCGGGCCAGGCCGCGCGGTTCGGCGTCCACGATGTCGGCAGGCTCGGCCACGATCACGTGGTCGTACTCCAGGCCCTTGGCCAGGGACGCCGGCACCACCAGCAGACGGTGCTCCTCGACGGAGTCGGGGCCCAGCACCCGGTGGTCCAGGCCGGCCAGGGACGCCGACACGGCGGCGACCGAGGCGTCCGGGACGATCACGCCGATCGACCCCTCCCGCGTCAGGATCTCTCGCGCCGCCTCCGGCAGGGACGCGGCGAGGTCGGGCACCCGCCGTACCGTCAGGGAGCCCGCACCGGGCCGCAGCGAGCGGGGCGCGGCCAGGCCGGGGGCGACGTCGGGCAGCAGCCGGGCGGCGTAGTCGAGGACCTCGCGGGGCACGCGGAAGCCAAGGGTCAGCTCGGTGACGGCGCCGCTCTCGAAGCCCAGGTGGGCGAGGACCTCCGTCCACGAGCGGGCCGACCAGGGGGTGGTGCCCTGCGCCAGGTCGCCGAGTACGGTGGCCGACCCGGTACGGCACCGCCGCCCGAGCGCCCGCAGCTGCATCGCCGACAGGTCCTGGGCCTCGTCCACCACCAGGTGCCCCAGGGAGGGCGTCCGCTCGATCAGGTCGGCCAGCTCGTCCATCAGCGCGCCGTCGGCCGCCGACCACTTCGCCGAGCGGTGCGACTTGGCCGGCTTGGCCCACAGCAGCAGGGCCTGCTCGTCGGCGGTGAGGTCGTCCTTCGCGGCGGCGGCGAGGAACGCGGGGTCACTGAACAGCCGGTGGAGCACCTGCTGCGGGGTCAGCTTGGGCCACACGGCGTCCACGAGCTGCTTGACCGGCTTGGACCGGGCCACGGCGTCCTGCACCCGGTCGTCGGGTGACTCGCCGCGCTGCTCCATCCGGACCAGCACCATGTGGGCCAGCCGCTGGGCGAGGGCCGCGCGGCCGGGGCCGTAGCGGGTGGTGCCGCGCAGCGAGGCGACGATCTCGCGGACCTCGTGGTCGGCGACCCGGTAGCGGTTGACGCCCTTGGTGAACAGCAGGCCCTCGGTCGGCTTGACGACGTGCGTCCACAGGGCGCGGCGCAGCACCGGAGCCATCCGCGCGTCGCCCTTGACCGTGCCGACGGCGGGGTCCTCCGGCGCGGCGTACTCGCCGAGGATCCCCGCGACGGTGGTCTGGTCGACCTTGACCTCGCCCAGTGCGGGCAGCACCGAGGAGATGTAGGCGAGGAAGGCGCGGTTCGGGCCGACGATCATCACGCCGGACCTGGCGAGCTTCTCCCGGTGGGTGAACAGCAGGTAGGCGGCCCGGTGCAGGCCGACGGCGGTCTTCCCGGTGCCGGGCGCCCCCTGGACGCACACCGTGCCGCCCAGCCCGGACCGGACGATCTCGTCCTGGTCGGGCTGGATCGTCGCGACGATGTCGCGCATCGGGCCGGAGCGGGGACGCTCGATCTCCTCGGTGAGGATCCTGCTCTGCGCCAGGACGGCGCCCCCGGTGAGCGGCTCGTCCTCGTAGGCGGTCAGGTCGCCGCCGTGGTAGCCGAACCGGCGGCGCAGCTCCACGCCCATCGGGTCGGCCGGGGTGGCCTGGTAGAACGCCCGTGAGACCGGCGCCCGCCAGTCGATCACCAGGGGACGGCTGCGCTCGTCGTGGACGTGCCGGCGCCCGACGTAGATGGTGCCGGGGAGGTCGTCGCCCCCGGTGCGGTCGAGGCGGCCGAAGAACAGGGGGGTGCCCGAGTGGTCGGCGAGCGCCGCGACGCGCTGGTCCAGCAGCGCCTGGAGGATCTGCTGGGAGACCCAGTCGCCGGCGGCGTCGGAGGACAGGGACTGAGCGTGCTCGCGCATCGCGCGCAGCGCCGCCCGGGAGACGGCCAGGTGCCGTCGCTCGGCTTCGAGGACCGCCGCGGTGTCCGCGCCGTCGCCGGGACCGGCGGAACGGACGGAGTGGTCGGGGTCGTCGGGATCGTCGGCTATGTCGGGGGCCAGCTGGTGTGCGGGCATACGAAAACGCCTCCCATTCGGTAAACGGAGGTGATCAGGCAGCGAACCGACTAGCTTAGCCGCGGCCCCCGGACGTCTCAAAAGGATTAGCGGGTGACCGGGAGCCCGATGCGGCGGGTATCGCGACGGTCGTGCCGATCGCCGGATCCGGCGCCGCGCCGGACGGATCCGTCGGGGCGGGTGCCGGCCGTACGGGCTCGCTCCGGAGGGCGGGACCGGCGGGGCGCGGCGTTCCGGTGGGACGCGGTGTTCCGGTGGGACGCGGTGTTCCGGAGGGAGGCGCGGCGGGACGGAGGAGGCCGTTGCGGGGCCGTACGAGGGAACGTTCCAATTCCCACAGCGACCCCTTTGTCACCCTCCGTCACACTACTCGAAAATCGCAAAAAAGGGGAGCAAATCTGGTGACTCCCGCAGATCATGGGGGTATGTCGCCAATGGCCGCCGCGGCCTTGTCGAGGGGGTGGTGTGGTTGCCGAAGACCCGCGGTATCTCGTGGACCTGACCGGTCGACGGACCGGGACATGTGAGGGCGTGCTCGCCCGGCGGTGTCACTCGCCGGCGAGCACGTCGTCAGCGTCGATGATCTGGTAGGCGTACCCCTGCTCGGCCAGGAACCGCTGACGGTGGGCGGCGAAGTCCTGGTCGACGGTGTCCCGGCTGACCACCGAGTAGAAGCGGGCGCCGCCCCCGTCCGACTTGGGACGCAGCACCCGGCCCAGCCGCTGGGCCTCCTCCTGGCGTGAGCCGAAGGTGCCCGACACCTGGATGGCCACCGCGGCCTCCGGCAGGTCGATGGAGAAGTTCGCGACCTTCGACACCACCAGGACCTGGATCTCCCGGTCACGGAACGCCTGGAAGAGCCGCTCCCTCTCCTTGACCTTCGTCTCGCCCTTGATCACCGGGGCGCCCAGATGCTCGCCGAGCTCGTCGAGCTGGTCGATGTACTGGCCGATGACCAGCACCTGCTCGTCCGGGTGCCGCCGGACCAGCGCCTCGGACACCCGCAGCTTCGCCGGTGTGGTCGCGCAGAACCGGTAGCGCTCCTCGGCGTCGGCCATCGCGTAGGCGAGCCGTTCCGACTCGCTCAGCGTCACCCGCACCTCGACGCAGTCGGCCGGGGCGATCCAGCCCTGGTTCTCCATCTCCTTCCACGGCGCGTCGTAGCGCTTGGGGCCGATCAGGGAGAACACGTCACCCTCCCGGCCGTCCTCCCGCACGAGCGTCGCGGTCAGCCCGACCCGCCTCCGGGCCTGCAGGTCGGCGGTCATCCGGAAGATCGGCGCGGGCAGCAGGTGCACCTCGTCGTAGACGACCAGACCCCAGTCGCGGGCGTCGAACAGCTCCAGATGGCGGTAGACGCCCTGCCTGCGGGTGGTCATCACCTGGTAGGTGGCGATGGTGACCGGCCGGATCTCCTTCTTGGTGCCGGTGTACTCGCCGATCTCGTCCTCGGTCAGCGAGGTCCGCCGGATCAGCTCCTGCTTCCACTGGTGCGCCGAGACCGTGTTCGTCACCAGGATCAGCGTCGTCGCCTGGGCGTGCGCCATCGCCGCCGCGCCCACGATCGTCTTGCCCGCGCCGCAGGGGAGCACCACCACGCCCGACCCGCCGTGCCAGAACGCCTCGGCGGCCTCCCGCTGGTAGGTGCGCAGGGCCCAGCCGTCCTCGGCCAGGCTGATCGGGTGGTGCTCGCCGTCGACGTATCCGGCGAGGTCCTCGGCAGGCCAGCCCAGCTTGAGGAGGTGCTGCTTGATGTTGCCGCGTTCGCTGGGGTGCACCGCCACGCCGTCGTCGCCCAGCCGCTCGCCCAGCAGCGGCTGGATCTTCCGGGAGCGCAGCACCTCCTCCAGCACGGCGCGGTCGGTGCTGGTCAGCACCAGCCCGTGGACGGGGTGCTTCTCCAGACGCAGCCGGCCGTAGCGCGCCATGGTCTCGGCCACGTCCACCAGCAGCGCGTGGGGGACGGGATAGCGGCTGTAGCCGATTAGCGCGTCGATCACCTGCTCGGCGTCGTGCCCGGCGGCCCGCGCGTTCCACAGCGCCAGCGGGGTCACCCGGTAGGTGTGCACGTGCTCGGGGGCGCGTTCGAGCTCGGCGAACGGCGCGATCGCCTTGCGGCACTCGTCGGCCCGCTCGTGCTCGACCTCCAGCAGCAGGGTTTTGTCCGATTGCACGATGAGTGGTCCGTCGGTCAAGGCTTCTCCCTCGTTGCGCGGCCGGCGAACCCCATGCTCGCATCGGCGAGGGGGCGGCCGGTGTGTTCCGGGCCCGCGTCGCGGATCCGCCGCGGATCCTCCGTGGCGGGGATCCGCGCGGCAGGTCCGGGTGGCCGTGTCATCCCGCTCTCCGCGTGCGGCCCACCCGGTGTTCAACGGACACGGGCCTCCGATAAGTCCCTGACCGGAGCCCGAGTTCCCACCGGAACCGCCGGTCAGTCGAAGGCGCCGGACATCCCGGCGACGACCAGGCCGCCGACGCCCAGGATGAGGAGCCCGATGTTGATGCCGATGCTGATCCAGGTCCACTTGAGGAGGTTCCTGGCGGTCTGCGGCTCACGCTCGACCTTGCCCAGCGCGATGCCGGACAGGATGGCTCCGGCGATGCCGCCCAGGGTGACGTAGCAGCTCAGGGCCAGGATGATGCTGATCACCAGCGCGACGATCGCGTGGGTCCGGACGCCGTCGTTGCCGCCCTGCGGCGCGGGTCCGTAGCCGTAACCGCCGTAGCCGTACCCGGGGGCGGGCTGCCCGTAGGAGGGGTCGCCGTACCCTTGGCCGCCGTATCCCTGGCCGCCGTATCCGGAGTCGCCGTACCCCGGACCGCCGTATCCCTGACCGTATCCCTGGCCCGGCGGGGGGTACTGGCCGCCGGTCGGGTGGCCGCCCGGCGGCGGGCCGTATCCGGGGGCCTGGCCGTGGTCGCCGGACTGGCCGTACCCGGGAGTCTGACCGGGGCCGGAGCCGTACGGGTTCTTCCAGTCGTCCGGGTTGCCGTTGGGGCCTTCGGGGTGACCGCTGCTCACTGTGGATCTCTCACTTCGGTTGGGCAGACCAGCTTCAACAGATATCACGATATGGGGCCGGGATCCCGGCCACAGCGGAACGGGCGCGTGTCACTCGACGCCCGCGATGCCGGTGATGCGGTGCAGGGCGAAGCGGTGCACCGCCGCCCGGGTCTCGTCGTAGGCGGTGAGGTATCCACCCTCCATCCGGGCGGGCTCCAGGATCCGGCTCGTGGCGTTTCCCTGGGAGTCGAGATAACCGATCCAGACCTGGGAGCCCTGCCGGATGGCCTCGCGCAGCGCGTCGACGGTGGCGGTCGAGGGCGAGCGGGGCGGCCGGCCCTCCGGCGCGCTCACCGGGGCGCGGCGGGAACGGTGGGCCGCGTCCCCGGCCCGCACGGCCCGGACCGCCGCCGCCACCACGTCGGCCTCCAGGCCGGTGAACGTGACCGGCGGGCGGACGGCGGGCTGGCCCTCGGTCCGCCGGACATCGAGCTGGGTGATGATGACGTCGCCCTCCAGCGACTCGGCCGCCGGGGCGTACCCCATCGCGCGCAGCGCGTCGAGGAGCGTCTGCCGGGACGCCTTGGAAGCGATCACCGTGGGGGCCAGGCGGCGCAGCCGCAGCGGCAGCGAGCGCCGGTCGGCCATCACCTCGTCCAGCAGCGAGGGGTCGTCGCAGCGGACGTAGGCGCTCGCCGTGCCGACGCGCATCCGGCCGTGACGGCGGGCCACGTCGGTGACGAGGTAGGTCAGCGGCTGCGGCACCGGCGTGGCCGAGTGTCGCTCCAGCATGGCGAGGATCTCGTCGGCGCCCTGCCCGGCGTCCAGCGCCCGCCGGAGCGACCCCTCGCCGAACCGGTACACCGTCGCGCCGCCGGTGGACTCCACGTCGGCGGCCAGCGCCAGCCACCGCCTCAGCTCGCCGGTGAGCGGGCCGGGGGCGACGGCGGTCAGGTCGGCCTGCAGGAGCATGTGGTCGAGCGGCTCGGGCAGCAGCGGGAGCAGCAGCTCGCCCGCGGTCCCGGCGCGGACGCCGCCGGGCTCGCGGGGGTCGCCGGGCCCACCGGGCTTCACGGGATCCTGGTGGTCGAGGACCCCGGGGAGCAGCGCCCGGCCGTGGCCGGCGAGCACGCCGAGGCCGGTGACCCCGAGCTGCTCGGCCTCGCGCAGGGTGAACTCCACCAGCCGGTCGCGCCGCTCGCCGCGGCGCCGGGGTTGCTCCCAGGCCAGGCGCTCGCGCACCGACGCGAGCGACGGCGCCACCCCGGGGCCCGCGACGGCCAGCACGCCCAGCGCGGTGGTGCGGACCTCGGAGGCCACGGAGGTGCGCAGGTCGGGGTGGAGGGCGTTGAGCAGCCGGTCGCGCTCGTCGCGGTCGCCGATCATGCCCGGCACCCGGTCCATGGTCAGCCACATCGTGGCCAGCGCCACCCAGCGGTCCTCGGTGCCCTTCACCCGCCAGGCGTCGTAGGCGGGGGTGGGCAGCCACTCGCCGTCGACCGAGCCGCTCGCGGCGACCAGCCCGGCGGCGTGCGCCACCTCGATGACCAGGGCCGCCGCCCACTCGGGCAGGTCGAGCAGGGCCGCGCACCGCTTCAGGTCGCGTACGGCCAGGCCGCCCCCGCGCAGCACGCCCGGCGGATCGGCGCTCCACTGCTCGCACAGCTCCTCCACCGCGCGGGTGAACGCGAACGCCTGCCCCGCGGCCGTGCGGTCGGCGAGCTCGGGGTCGCGCGCCGGGCCCTCCAGCGCGGGAGGGAGCGGGGAGAGGTCACGGTGGATCCGGCCGTCGCGCAGGAACAGGCCCACCTCACGCGGCAGGACGACGGTCTCCTCGCCGGCGGCGGCCAGCAGCGCGCGGGAGAGGAGCTGGTCGATCGGCGACCGGGCGGTGGCGGCCCGCACCTCGCGGCGGGCGTTGGGCACCCGGCCGCTGGGCGGGCCCCAGGTCAGCTCGTCGAGGGCGGCGCGGGCCTGCGGGGAGACCTCGTCGAGGAGGCGGCCGACGGTCGCGTCGTCGCCGAGCAGCGCGGCGAGGGCCTCCCGCGCGCCGGCGCCCCCGCGGTCCGGCCGGTCATGGGCGCCGTTGGGCCCGGAAGCGGCGCCGTTGCGCCCGGCGGACTCACCGGTGCCGCCGTTCCGGCCGCCGATGTCGTGGACCAGCTCCGCCAGGCGCTCGGGGGAGTGGTGCCGGAACGCCTCGGCGGCCGGCGGGCCGAGCCCGGCGGGGGCGTCCAGCGCCTCCCGCACGCCGGGCGCCGGGGCCAGGGCGCGGTCGGGGCCGTAGAGCAGGGCGAGGGTCCGCAGCCGCTCGGCCGTCTCCCGGAGCGCCGTCCGGAACGGTCGTCCGGCGGCCCCCGGCAGCGCCCGGGCCAGCCGGCCGCGCAGGACGTCGTAGCCGACCGGCTCGGGGAGCACGGCCAGCGTCTCCAGGACCGCGAGCGCGAACCGGTCGAGCCGGTCGAGCACCCGGGCGACCGCCGACGGGCTGCTCGCCCGCCCGGCCAGCCCCTCGATGTGGGCCGGGACCGGGGTGATGAGCTCGGGGCGCGCGGCGACGAGCGCCCGCAGCCGGTCGTCGCTCCGGCCGCGCAGCCATTCGGTGAACTCCGTGCTCATTCCGTCCATGGTAAGAGGCGTCCCCGACAAAGGCTTAAGCGCTCGCGGGGATGGGGCCGGGGCTGGTTCGATCTTGCTGACGCGGTCCTGGTGGGAGCATCGCGGAAGCCGCCGACGTTCCCGACGCCGGGGACGGCGGCCGGTTCGGCCCTCCTTTCACATCGTCATGTGATCGAGAGGGCCGGATGTTCCCATGCAAGACCAGGCCGGAGCTGCTCACTGAGGTACCCGTGCTCGGGCCGGATGGATCCGCGGCGTTGGCGTCCGGACGCTCGCCGGGTCGTCACGCCGGCTCGACGGGCAGCCAGAGCTCACAGGCCGCGGTGCCGAAGTCGTTCGTCGGTTCGAGCGCCGCGACGATCTCCGGGCCTGGTCGCAGACGCCACGGGTTGAAGGGGAACCACTCGGCCGCGGCCGCGGCCCAGGTCTTCTGCAGGGCCCGCGGACACGGTCCCGTGGTCCGGATGACCACCCATATGCCGGCCGGAACCTCGATGGTGTCGAGGCCGCCGGGGATCGGCGTGTCCGGGGACACGGCGACCCCGTGCAGGTAGGTCAGCTCGCTGCCCTCGTCGCAGTCAGGATGGAGGTCGTCGCTGACCGCGAGCAGGCCGCTCGGCTCAGTGTTGTTGAGCGCTTTCAAGCGCAGGTGCTCCTCCGCCGCCAGGGCGGTGATGTGCCGCTGGATGTGCGGGTTGACGCCATGGTGGATCAGCGGAACGCGGGCAGCGTGCCCCACGAGCCGGAACGCGGGACGGTCGACGATGCGGGTGTCCATGTGTTCGCTCCCTTCGGCAGTCGGGCGGAACCTGAATCCGACGTCGACCTTGATCGAAGACGCACCGGTCGCGGTCGATCGCCGCGGTTCGGTCCGATCGTGCGCCGGCGCTGTCGCCGCACACCCGATGGAAGCGGTGCGGAAAGTGTCGGGTGATCGGGGCCGGTGTCGCCGCACGATGGGGGCATGGACGACACGAGCTTGGTATCCCGTTTCCTCCGCGACGGCTTCGTGAAGCTGGAGGGCGCCGTCGCGCCGCGCGTGGCCGCGGACTGCGCGCGGCTGCTGTGGCGGGAGACGGGCT
>NZ_BMQJ01000035.1 GCF_014648055.1 Streptosporangium pseudovulgare | reverse complement strand
CGTCGCCGCCCGCCACCTCCGTCAGCGTCTCGTGGCCGCCGTAGACCCGCTGGTAGCCGGGCCCGCCCTCGAAGTAGTAGATCTCCTCCAGCACCGCCTCGCACGCCGAGGCGGTGTCGTGCTTGTGCGGCGGGTAGGACGACCAGTTGCCGCCCGGGGTCAGCACCTCCACCGCGACCAGCCGGTCGCAGTCGAAGGCGTCCGGCGAGCAGAAGTTGTTGACCTGCCGGGTGGCCTGCCCGGCCCCGCGGATCTCGACGGGGACGTCGCGGGCCGCGCCGTACCGGACCGGCAGGGAACGGGTGGCGCGGGCCGAGGGGAGCGCGACGCGGCCCGAGCCGGTGATCCGGACGGACGTCCCGATCGGCAGGTAGGCGAAGTCGGTCACCCCGTCGAAGACCGACGCGCGCCCGGACAGCGACAGCCGCCGGCCGGCGGCGACCACCTCGCAGGGACCCGACAGCGGCAGGACCAGCATCTCCTCGTCGCCGGTGTCGAACTCCACGTGACCGTCCGCCAGGTCGGCGACCCGCAGTCCCGCGTAGGTCCAGCCGGCCGTCCCGGGAGTGATCTCCACCGTCCACGGGGGCGCGGCGGCGGAGCCGCTCGGGATGTACGTCATGCCGCCTCCAGAAGGCTCACCGCGGCGTCCACGGCCGCCGCCACGTCGTCGTCGGGCGGATAGAGCAGCGCCCGGCCGACGACCAGGCCCCGCACGCCGGGCAGGCGCAGCGCCTTGTCCCAGGTGTCGAGCATCCGGTCGGGCCCGGGGTCGCCGCCGAGCAGCATGACCGGCAGCGTCGTGGCGGCCAGGACGCGTTCCATGTCCTCGACGACCGGGATCTTCAGCCAGGTGCGGGCGGAGGTGGCGCCGAGCCCCTGGCCGACGCTGATGGCGTGGATCATCGCCTCCGGCGACAGGTCGTGCCGCACCACGCCCTCGACGCGCTTGGACCAGAACGGTTCGACCATCGCCATCAGGCCGTGCCGGGCCAGCCGGGTGACGGCCTGCCCGCAGCTCGCCAGCGTGGCCACGGTCGAGGTGTCCTCCAGCCCGATCCGGCAGAGCATCTTGCCGCCGTCGAGGCCCATCTCCACGAGCGAGTCGGCGTCGTAGGCGGTGAAGCGGTCGTCGAACTCGAACGCCGCCCCCTGCACGCCGCCCCGGTTCATCGAACCGATGACGATCTTCTCGTCGAGGGCGCCGAGCAGCAGCAGGTCCTCGACGATGTCGGGGGTGGCCAGCAGTCCGTCCACGCCCGGCCGCTCCAGCGCGGTCATGAGCCGGTCCAGCAGGAGGGTCCGGTTCTCCATGGCCATCGGGTGGCCGGCCGCGCCGAGGGCCCCCCTGGCCGGGTGGTCGGCCGCGATGATCAGCAGGCGGTCCCGGCCGGTCAGCAGCGGTCTGCGCCGGCGCGCGGCGGCCGCCTCGGCCACCCGTTCCGGGTGCCAGGCCCGATCGTCGCGCAGGCGGCGGTAGTGGTCCTCACGCATTCGCGACGTCTCCTCGCAGGGAGCCGGCCGGCGAATCCGGGGATCCGCCCGCCAGGACGGCCTCGATCTCCTCCACCGTGGGCATCGCGGGGGCGCACGCCAGCCGTCCGGCCACGATCGCCCCGGCCACGTTGGCGAAGCGCAGCGTCCGCGCGAGCGGCCAGCCCGCCAGCAGACCGTGGCAGAGGGCGCCGCCGAAGGCGTCGCCCGCCCCCAGCCCGTTGACCACCTCGACCTCGACGGGCGGTATCTGCACCGTCGTGTCGGCGGTCATGCCCAGCACCCCGGCCGCCCCCTGTTTGATGATTGCCAACTCCACTCCCGCGTCCAGCAGAGCCCGTCCGGCCGCGTGGGGATCGCGCGTGCCGGTGGCGACCTCGGCCTCGTCCAGATTGCCGACCGCGACGGTCACCTGTCCCAGTGCCGCGCGCACCCGTTCCCGGGCGGTCTCCGCGTCCGGCCAGAACATCGGCCGGTAGTCGAGGTCGAGCACGGTGTGCCGGGCCCGGCCTCGCGCCCGCCAGGCGGCCAGGTGCGCGCCGAGCGACGGCTCGGCCGACAGTCCTGTCACGGTCGTCCAGAACAGCGCCGACGCGGTGACCGCGGGCAGGTCGAGCTCCTCCGGGAGGATCTCCAGGTCGGGGGCCTTGGGGTGGCGGTAGAAGTAGAGCGGGAAGTCGTCCGGCGGGCGGATCTCGCAGAACGTCACCGGGGTGGGCAGGTGCGGCACCGCCGTGACGTAGCGGTCGTCGACGCCGTACTCGGCCAGCGCGTCGTGGACGAACTCCCCGAACGGGTCGGCTCCGGTGCGGGTGATCACCGCGCTGGAGCGGCCCAGCCGGGCCGCGGCCACGGCCACGTTGGTGGGGCTGCCGCCGAGATACCTGCCGAAGGACGTGACCTTCCGCAGCGGCACGCCCACCTGCAGCGGGTAGACGTCCACCCCGACCCGTCCCATGGTCAGCACCTCGAAGGCGGGGGGCGGCGTCCCGGGCCCGTGCGCGGGGGCGCTCATGCGGTGATCCCCCGCAGGAAGGCCAGGCTCGCGCGGACGTCGCCGGCCGGGTCCGCGTCCTCGGAGGCGAGGACGACGTCCTGCTCCATGACGTACCAGCCGGCGTATCCGGCCGCGGTCAGGCCGGTGACGATGCCGGCGATGTCGACGTCCCCCTGGCCGAGCGGGCGGTAGATCCCCGCCCGGACCGCCTCGGTGTAGGTGATCTCACCGGCCCGGACCCGTCCGGCGAGCGCGGCGTCGACGTCCTTGAGGTGGGCGTGGGCGATCCGGCCGGGGGCCCGGCGGACGACGTCCAGCGGGTCGGTCCCGCCGGCCAGGAGATGGCCGGTGTCCAGGCAGAGGGGGACCTCGCTGCCGTCCAGCACCCGGTCCACCTCCGCGCGGGTCTCCACCATGGTCCCGATGTGCGGGTGCAGGGTGACCGGCCGGGACGTCTCGCGGTGGATCCGGTCCAGGTTGCCCAGGAGCGTCCGCCAGCCCTCGGCGTCCAGGACGGGGCGGGCGTCGTAGCCGTCGGCGCCGGTGGCGGCGGCCAGGACGACCACCGCGTCCGCCGGGAAGGAGGCCAGTACGGCGCGCAGCTCCGCGAGCGGGTCCCGGTCGGGGTCGTGCAGGACGACGGGGACGAATCCGCCGATCGCCTGCAGGCCGTACCGGTCGAGCAGCCGGGCGCGGTCCTCCGGTTCCGGGGGCAGGAACCCGTCGGGGCCCAGTTCGGTGGCGGTCAGGCCCAGCTCGGCCATCTCCGCCAGAACTCGGTCCGGGGTGAGCTGGAGGCCCCAGCCGGGCACCTCGCACACGCCCCAGGAGATGGGGGCGGCGGCGATCCTCACTTGGCAACCTCCAGGAGACGAACCGGACGATCGGTACGGCGGGACAGATCCGCCGCCTCGGCGATGTAGAGGGCGGCCAGGGCGTCCTGGACCGTGCAGGGGCTCTCGCGCTCGCCGCGCGCCGCCGCCAGGAACGCCTCCATCTCCGCGACGTAGGCAGCGTCGAACCTGGTGAGGAAGTCCGGCCACGGCTCGCCGCCCGGGGTCAGGCCCTCGACCGAGCGCAGCGGGGCCCGGTCGCCGAGCCCGACCGCCCAGGTCGCGCGGGTGCCGGCGATCTCCATCCGCACGTCGTATCCGGCGCCGTTGTAGCGTGAGCCCTGCAGGGTGACCAGCGTGCCGTCGTCCATGGTCATCAGCGCGGAGCTGGTGTCGACGTCACCGGCCTCGGCGAAGAAGCCCTCGCCCCGGTTGGCGCCCGCCGCGTAGACGACGTCCACCTCGTGCCCGGTGACCCAGCGCAGGATGTCGAAGTCGTGGATGTGGCAGTCGCGGAAGATGCCGCCGGAGAGTGCGACGTATTCGGCGGGCGGCGGCGCGGGGTCGGCGGTCACCAGGTGCACGCGGTGCGCGTCGCCCAGCTCGCCGCCGTGCAGCGCCTCGCGCGCGGCGGCGTAGCCGGCGTCGAAACGCCGCTGGAATCCGATGTGCACAAGGGTGCCGCTGCGTTCGACGGCCTCGGCCACCCGCAGGGTCTCCGCCACGCCGGGCGCCACGGGTTTCTCACAGAACGCCGGCACTCCCAGCTCGCACGCCCTGAGCAGCGCCTCCGCGTGGGTCGACGTCGGGGTGGCGATCACCACCGCGTCCGCGTCGAAGGGGTCGGCGACCCGGGCCCCGAGCCGCGCCGCCACGTCCTCGGCTCTGGCCCGGTCGACGTCGGAGACGACGAGTTCGTCGGCGAGCGTCGAGAGGGTGGTGGCATGGAAGAGGCCTATCCGACCAAGGCCCAGCAAACCCACACGCATGATGGCTCCTCGTCCAGGGGACTCCAGTTCTAAACGACCATCAAGAACTAGTCAATAGTTTGTCCTGACATTCGGATGAACTGACATCCGGCGAAGCCACCGGGCGCCGTGCGGCCGGCGCCCCGCCCGGCCGCCCCCGGCGCTCCGCGCCTCCGTGCCCCCGCACTCCCGCGCTCCCGCGCCCTCAGCGTTCCACGAGCGTGACCTCCAGTGCGTAGTGGGAGGCCCGGTAAACGTGCGAGCCGTGCTCCACGGCCCGGCCCTGGTCGTCGTAGGTCGTGCGGACCATCGTCAGCAGCGGGCAGCCGCGGCGCTCCTCCAGCAGACGTGCCTCGGCCGGGGTGGCGGTACGGGCGCCGATCCGCTGGTTGGCGACCCTCATCCGGACGCCGGCCGAGCGCAGCAGTTCGTAGAGCCCCCGCGCCTGGAGCGCCTCGGCGGTCAGGGACGCCACACCGGCCGGCAGCCAGTTCTGCAGCAGGGCGAGCGGCTCCCCCGAGGCGTACCGGATCCGCTCCAGCCGGAGCACCGGGGTGCCCGGCGCGACGCCGAGGACGCCGGCGACGTCCTCCTCCGCCGGGACCGTGTCGATCGACAGCACCCGGGTCTCCGGCTGCTGACCGGCCCGGCGGAGGTCGTCGTAGAGGCTGGTGAGCTCGACCGCCCGCTTCACCTGGCCGTGCACGACCTGGGTGCCGACGCCGCGCTTGCGGACCAGCAGCCCCTTGTCCACGAGGTACTGGATGGCCTGGCGGACGGTGGGGCGCGACAGTCCCAGCTGGTCGGCGAGCTGCACCTCGTTGTCGAGCCGGGTGCCCGACGGCAGCTCACCGTTCTGGATGGCCTCCGCGATCCGTTCGGCCAGCTGGAAGTAGAGCGGAACGGGGCTCGATCGATCGAGGTCGATGTCCAATCTCGTCACAGTCACAGGAAAACGGTAACTGACATCAGAATGTCCTGACCAACGGTCAAACCGCCCAACCTCGCCCGGTTACGGAAGTGTTCCGGATGCCGCAGGTAAGTAAGTATGTCTTGACAAATTATTCACATGACGTTCATCGTTGAGCAACCGCGGCGCCGGATCGGGGGCTCTGGGCGGCGCCCACCACCCCGAGAGGCAAGAGGAGTGACGCCACTTGAGGCGTACCCGGAAGATCGTGCCCATGGCACTGCTGGCGCTGGCCGTCGCGGCCTGCGCCCCCTCCACCGCCACCGACACCCCGTCGGCGGCGGCGACGGCCGCCCAGCCGCTCCCCGCGGCCTCGATGGACGCGACCCTCGATCTGGACGCCCTGGTCGCCGCCGCCAAGAAGGAAGGCAGCCTGCTGGTCTACGACTCCAGCGGTGACATCGAGGAGGTGGCCAAGGCGTTCACCGCGAAATACGGCATCGCCATGGAGGGGGTCAAGTCCGACACCCCGCAGACCGCCGAGAAGATGATCAGGGAGCACGCCGCGGACAACGTCACGATCGACGCGGCGATGTACGAGGACGGCGGGGTCCTGGTGGGCCAGCTGATCCCGCAGGGCGTGGCGCAGACCTGGGTGCCCGCCGACCTGAAGGAACAGATCCCGGCCGAGAGCCGGAATCCGCTGCTCGCCCTTTCCAAGGCGACGGTCTTCGCCTACAACCCCAAGCTCTCGCCCGACGGGTGCCCGGTGAAGAACGTGTGGGACCTGACCGAGCCGGAGTGGGCCGGCAAGCTGGTGATGCAGGATCCCCTGGGCAAGCCCACCGTCCTGTCGTTCTTCACCCAGCTCGACGCGCACGGCAACCAGGCGCTGCAGGAGGCGTACCAGGCGAAGTACGGCAAGCCCCTGGAGATCAAGGAGAAGAGCGCCGCCTACGAGTGGATCAAGCGGGTGGCGGGCAACCGGCCGGTGCTGACCGGCTCCGACGAGGACATCTCCGGAGCGGTGGGCGCGCCCAACGCCACCGACAAGAAGATCGGCTTCATGTCGATCTCCAAGTTCCGCAACAACGAGGACAAGGGGTACGCCCAGAAGACGTGCGAGGGCATGGCGCCGTTCGTGGGCTTCAGCTACCCCAAGTTCGTCGGAATCGCCTCCAAGAGCAAGCACCCCAACGCGGCCAAGCTGTACGTCCACTTCATCATGACCGAGGAGGGCGTCAAGCACGAGATCGGCGAGGGCGGCGTCTCCGGCAACAGCACGGTCAAGCCGCTGGTCGTCCCGCCCGGTCTGCCCGACTGGCAGGGACAGCTCTTCCACACCGATCCCGCATCGCTCCTCGGCGACCTGCGCGGCCGTCAGACCGTCTCCGACTTCTGGCGGGTCAACCACGGCTGATCCGGCGGCGGGCGGGCGACGCACGCGCAAGGGGAGCACCCCGGTGGGGGTGCTCCCCTCCTGGCGTCCGGCCCCGACCTCCGGAGCCCGGCCCCGACCTCCCGGAGCCCGGTTCCGGTCTTCCGGCGTCCGGCGTCCGGTCCCGAGCCGGGGCGGGCACGCGACGGCCCCCGGTGCCGGGGCACCGGGGGCCGTCGTCACTCAGGTCACTCAGGTCACTCAGTCACGCGGGTCCCAGCCGTCGGTGTCCACGTCCAGGTCGAGCGGTTCGGCGATGTCCTCCCAGGGGGTGAACTTGAAGTTCGTGATCTCCCGGTCCGGCTCGGCCGGCGTGTTCTCGCCGTCGTGCGCGACGAACAGCCCCTCGTCGAAGTCCCCCAGCGGGACGTTCAGCACGGTGGAGCCGTCGCTGTGCTCGACGCCGTCGATGCCGTCGTGGTCACCGACCCGGAACTGCCCCAGGTAGGTGTTCGTCCCCTCCCTGCGGTAGGCGGCGAAGGTGCTGTCGCCCTGGCTGGAGGCCAGCAGGTAGCCCTTGCCGTCCTTCCGGTAGTAGATCGTGAGGCCCTCGGCGTCCGCGGTCAGGTGCCGGCCGCCGTAGCCCGGGTCCGCGCCGGGGGTGCACTCATCCGTCACCGGGTCGTAGGTGCCCGGCACGCCGTACTCCCGGACCTTGTCCACCAGCGTGGGGGTTCCGGTGAGGTCCGCCCGCATCCGCCAGATGCCGACGTCCTCCTGGGCCGCGTAGAGGACGTCCTTCTCCTGGTCCACGACCATGCCCTCGACCTGCGGCTGCACGCCGGGCTCCAGGCAGGGCGTCCACGTCCGGCCGTTCGGCAGGGTGAACGACGTGGGGAGGTCCAGCGTCCTGACGAGCTGGTATCCGATCTTGCCGTCCGGCTTGGAGAGGAGCTTGACCAGGCCGACCGAGGTCTTGTGGCGGCGGCTGACCAGCGCGTAGGTGCCGGTCGAGTCCTTCCAGGTGGCCAGGCCGTAGGCGGTCTCGGCGTCGTTGACCTGCTGCTGGGTGGTGTTGAACACGAACGGCGCGGCCGGGTCGGTCACGTCGGTGAGCCGGCCGTTCGAGATGGCGTAGATCCGAAGCTTGTCCTGGCCGCGGTCGGAGACGACGGCCAGGTCCCGCCTGCCGAAGTCGTAGACGACGTCGACGTTGTTGAACCGCCCGACCTCGTCGTCGGGCCCCGGGGCCGCGGGCGCGGGAAGGTGCTGCACCTGCCGCCCGTCGAGGTCGTAGACGAAGAGTCCGGCCTTCTTGGCGGTGGCGATCACCACGCTCTCGTCGTCGTCGGAGGGGTTGACCCAGATCGCGGGGTCGTCGCCGTTGGCCTCGCCGCCCGCCTCGTCGTCGTACAGGGCGGGGGTCTCCACCTTGGCCGCCACCGACGGGACGGCCCGGCCGGACGCGGGCATCGCCAGCCCTCCCGCCAGCGAACAGGTGAGGGCCGCCAGAAGAAGCCTGGACAGGGGACGCATCGCGCCTCCTCATTTGGGGGGATGTTCTTGCCCACGAACGTAACGACAGATTTACTTCAAATCAATAGGACGTACATATGTCATGACATAAGGACGCAAGATGATCCCTGGCGAGCAGGGCGGTGGGGTGGGCAAGACGGCTGCCGGGACGTCGCCGGCCCGCCCGCGGAAGCCGGGCGGGCGTGGCCGGCGGTCCCGCGGGTCACGCCTTCGTGATCACCGGCCGGTAGTGGCGCATCTCCTCGATGTCCGACACGTAGGGCCGGATCTCGGTGAAGAACTCCCCGAAGAACTCACTCCGGCGGAAGCCCTGCATGTGGTCCTCCTCCGAGGTCCAGACGATGCGCAGGATGTAGGTGTCCGCCGCCTCGGTGCACTTCGACAGCTCGTAGTCCAGGCACCAGGGCGACTTGCCCAGCGGCACGACCGCCCGCTGGTAGGCCGCCTCGAACTCCCCGGGGTCGGGGACGCGGTAGCGGATGTACTCGACGATCATGTTCAACCTCCGGTGGGATGCGGAGCGGCCTCGGCGACCCGGCGGGAGATCCGCGTGTCCGGGTCGTACGGCCCGGCGCCCCGGCGGGGCGCGAGCGTGGAGCACAGCGGCCGGCGCGCCCGGCACCTCGTCGTCAACGGGCGCGTGACCGACCCCGTCACCCTAACGAACAGATCGTCTCCGCACCCGGGGAACCGGCTGTGACCCGGGAGAACACCGCGGCTCAGATAACCGTCCCGGACCGGGCGACCCACGGCCCGGGGAACCGGCCCGCGCGGCCCGGTTCCGTCCCGCGTCCCCGGCCGGGCCGTACCGGGGACGCGGGGGAAGACGCCGGGATGGCCGGTCAGGCCGGGTCCCGGTCGCGGGCGCGGGCGACGGCCCGCCGGGTGAGCACCCGGGCCAGGTGGGCCCGGTACTCGCCCGAGGCGACGTCGTCGGACTCGAAGACGCCGTCGAGCCGGGGCTCGGCGCCGTTCCCCGGGGCGGCCGCCGCGGCGTCCTCCAGCGCGGGGACCCGGCGGGCCGGGCCGGGTCCGCCGCAGACGGCCACCCGGCAGGCGCCGACCGCGCCGCCGGGGCGGAAGGTCACGCCGACCGCCACGCCGCAGAGCGAGGAGAGCGCCGCGGGTTCGGCCAGCCTCTCGTAGGCGCCCTGGGCCGTCGTCGCGGGGATCTCCACGGCGACGATCACCTCGTCGCCCGCGGGTCCCTCGCCGGCGAGGAGCCGCTCGACGGAGACGCGGCGGGACCGCGCGCCCCCGCTGCGCAGGTGCAGCCCGGCCTCCAGGGCGATGAGCGCCGCGGCCACGTCGGCCCCGGCGACCACCGCGCCGCCCACCGTCGCCCGGTTCCTGACCTGGGCGTCCGGCATGGCCGCCGCCGCGTCCGCGAGCAGTCCCCCGGCGTGGGAGCCGCGCACCAGCGGGTCGGCGACCAGGTCGGCGATCGTGGTCGTGGAGCCGATCTCCAGCCCGCCGTCCGGGCCGCGGCGCACACCCCGCAGCTCGTCCAGCCGCCCGAGGTCGACCAGCAGCGGGATCCGCCGGGCCCGCCGCTTCATGTCGAGGATCAGCCGGTGCCCGCCGCCCATGGGGCGGGCGCCGGGGGTGGCGCGCAGGGCCTCCAGCGCGTCGTCGAGGGTGGCCGGCGCCGTGTAGTCCAGCAACTCCATGATCAACCCTTGGCCTCTCGGATGGCCCGCCAGATCTTCTCGGGGGTGTACGGCATGTCGAGGTGCCGGACGCCCGCCTCGCGCAGCGCGTCGCACACGGCGTTGGCCACGGCCGCGGTCACCGGCACCGTCGCGATCTCGCCGGCGCCCTTGACGCCGAGCGGGTTGTGCGGCGACGGCGTCTCCGTGGTGTCCATCACGAACCGCGGGATGTCGTGGGCGCGGGGCATGGCGTAGGTGGTCAGGTCGGCGGTGAGCAGGGCGCCCGTCTCGTCGTAGCGGGCCCGCTCCATCAGGGCCTGTCCGAGGCCGTGCGCGATGCTGCCCTCGAACTGGCCGTTCACCACCAGCGGGTTGCCGATGGGGCCGACGTCGTGGACGGCGACGTAGCGGACGATCTCCAGCTCGCCGGTGGTCTCGTCGATCTCGACGACGGCCAGGTGCGAGCCGTACGGGTAGTTGAAGTCGGGCGGGTCGAAGAAGGTCGTGACGTCGAGGGTGGGCTCCATGCCGGGGGGCAGGCTCCAGCCGTACCACAGCGCCATGGCCATGTCCTGGAAGGTCTTCGACGCCCCTTCCCTCCCCGGCACGGAGAACGTTCCATCGGCGTACTCGACCTGGTCCTCGGGCACGCCGAGGAAGTGGGCGGCGGCCGTCCTCATCTTGGCGATGACCTGCCGGGCCGCCAGGGCGAGGGCGGGTCCGCCGACGCTGTAGGAGCGGCTGCCGTAGGTGCCCTGGCCGTAGGGGGCCTTCTGGGTGTCGGCCTGGAAGATCGTGACGGCGGACGGGTCGATGCCGAGCTCGGAGGCGACGATCTGCGCGAAGGTCGTCGTGTGGCTCTGCCCGGTGGAGGTGGACCCGATGGTGGCCGCGACCTCGCCGTTGGGGTGGACGCGGATGTTGGCGCTCTCCCAGGTGCCACCGAGCATGCCCTCGGCCTGCATCCGGGTGGAGGGGCCCACCCCGCAGATCGCCACGAACGACCCGATGCCGACCCCGAGCAGCTTGCCGCGCTCGCGCGCCTCGCGCCGGAGGACCTCCAGCTTGGAGTAGTCGGCGAGCTCCAGGGCGCGGCGCAGCGCGGCGGCGTAGTCGCCGGAGTCGTAGGTCCAGCCCAGGCCGTTCTCGTAGGGGAACCGGTCCGGCGGGACCATGTTGCGCAGCCGGACCTCGGCGGGGTCGGCGCCGATCTCCTTGGCGTACAGGTCGAGGACCCGTTCGGTGATCGTGGTCGCCTCGGCGCGGCCCGAACCGCGCTGCGCGCCCAGCGGGACCGTGTTGGTGAAGACCGCGTGGACCTCGCAGAAGGCGTTCGGGATGGCGTAGGGGCCGGTGACGCTCCGGCCCATCAGCGCGGTGGCGACGCCGGGGCCGATGGTGGAGGGGTAGGCCCCGAGGTTGGCGTAGCTGGTGCAGCGCAGCGCCGTGATCCGGCCGTCGCGGGTCCCGGCGAGGGTGACGTGCTGGAGGTGGTCGCGGCCCTGCACGGTGGAGCGCATCAGGCCCTCGCGGGTGTCGGCCCACCGCACCGGCCGGCCCAGCGTGCGGGCGAGGAAGAGCACCAGGGGCATGTCGGGGTAGAGGTAGCCCTTGGTGCCGAAGCTGCCGCCGATGGGCGGGGCGATGACGCGGAGCTTGTTGAACGGGATGCCGAGGACCAGCGCGGACAGCAGGAAGCGGTGGTTGTGCGGCGACTGGGTGGTGGCGTAGAGGGTGTACTCGTCCTTGACCGGGTCGTAGTCGCCGACGGCGGCCCGGGGCTCCATCGGGTTGTTGATCGTCCGCTGGTTGTACAGGTCGAGCTCGACGACGACCTCGGCCTCGGCGATGGCCGCGTCGGTGCGCTCGGCGTCGCCGCAGGTCCACAGGGCGTTGAGGTTGCCGGGCACGGCGTCGTGGAGCTGCGGGGCGCCCTCGGCGAGCGCCTGCCGCGGCGTGGTGACCGCCGCCAGGGGCGTGTAGGCGACGGCGACCTTCCGCGCCGCGGCCCTGGCCTGCTCGGCGGTCTCGGCGACCACGGCGGCGACGGGCTCCCCGATGAACCGCACCACGCCCTCGGCGAGGACGGGGCCGGCGCCGGGCACGCCGTACGGGTGGGGCGGGAAGTGGCTCTCCACCCCGCCGGGGATCCAGATGCACGGCATCGGCATGAGCTTGCCGGCGAGGTCCTCGCCTGTCACGACGGTGACCACGCCGGGCATCTCCCGGGCCTCGGCGGTGTCGATCCCGTCGATCCGCGCGTGGCCGTGCTCGCTGCGCACGAACTCCATGTGCAGCATGCCGGGGAGGCGGAGGTCGGAGGTGAACGTCGTGTCGCCCCGGAGCATCGCGGGGACGTCGCGGTCCTTGAGGCCCGCGCCGAACGTCTCGGTGGTCATGACTTGTCCTTCACCGCCTTCTGCACGGCGCGCACGACGGCGCCGTACCCGGTGCACCTGCACAGGTTCCCCGCGATCCCGGCGCGGATCGCCTGCTCGTCCGGTGCGGAGTCGCGTTCCAGGAGGTCGGTCAGGGACATGACCATCCCGGGGACGCAGAAGCCGCACTGCGCTCCGTGCTCCTCCCACAGGGCCTCCTGCAGGGGGGTCAGCTCTCCGTCACCGGAGAGGCCCTCGACCGTGGTGACCTCGGCCCCGTCGGCCTGTACGGCCAGCATCTGGCAGCTCTTGACCGAGCGGTCGCCGAGCCGTACCACGCAGGTGCCGCACTGGCCGGTGTCGCAGCCGACCTTCGCGCCGGTCAGTTCGCAGGTGTCGCGGAGCAGGTCCACGAGGAGGACGTTCGGCGGGACGTCCTGCTCGACGCGGTCTCCGTTCACCGTCAGGGTGATCCGCATGGTCGTCACTGCGCCGTGGCCAGGCGCTTGGCGAAGGCGTCCGCCAGCGCCGACGACGAGTAGGGGTTCTGCCCCGTGATGAGGTTGCGGTCCTCGACGACGTGGGAGTCCCAGATCGCCTCCGCCTTCTCGTAGCGGGCGCCGAGCCGTTCCAGTTCCATCTGCAGGACGAAGGGGAGCTGGCCCGCCATGTCCGTGACCATCTCCTCGTCGTGGGAGAAGGCGGTCATCCGGTAGCCCTCCAGCGGCCAGCGGCCGCTGGAGTCGCGCAGCGGCAGCAGCGCCGACTGGCCGTGGCACACGACGGCCAGCGGCAGGCCGAGTTCGAGGATCCAGCGGACCACGCGGGCCAGGTCGGAGCTGTGCGGCATGTCCTCCATGGCGCCGTGCCCGCCGGAGATGTAGACGCCCGCGTATCCGGCGAGCCGTTCGCGGGTGATGCCGGCGACGTCCGCCGGCGCCTTCAGCGCCGGAAGGGAGCCGATCACCTGTTTGTAGTGCTCGACGTTCTCCTCGTCGTGGTCGGGTGAGCCCTGGGGCCTGGTGAGGCCCACCACGTACGGCGTGAGGCTGCCCTCGTCCGGGGTGGGCGCCTCACCGCCCACCGTGGCGATGTCGACGTTGTGGCCCTCGGCGACGAGGCGCTCGTACGGTACGACGAACTCCTCGGCCCAGAACCCGGAAGCGTGCTGCCTGCCGTCCAGCAGGCCGAGCGTCTTCGCCTTGGTCATCAGAATGAGGACGTCGGCCATCTCGGTCACTCCTTCTCTTTCCGGGCATTTCAAGCACACGATGGCGGCAGTTCCGAAAGGCGGCAATGGCGGGACGGAGCGGCGGGCGCACTTGATTAGCTAGAACGCCGGACTTCATGACCTCGGCAAAATACTGCCGGGA
Source organism: Streptosporangium pseudovulgare (assembly GCF_014648055.1). GTDB lineage: Bacteria > Actinomycetota > Actinomycetes > Streptosporangiales > Streptosporangiaceae > Streptosporangium > Streptosporangium pseudovulgare. The sequence continues at coordinate 25,176 of NZ_BMQJ01000035.1, read as the reverse complement.
ATGGCGTGGGTAGATGTGGTCCCGAGGGGACGGCCGATCGACAATCGTCCCCATGAAGTTTCCACTCCCCCAATGGTTCACCGAGCGGGTGGACCCCGTCCCCGACCACGAAGAGCTGCGGGTTTCCACGATCGAGCTCTTCTTCGACCTGGTCTTCGTCTTCACGGCCACCCAGCTCACGGTCCTGCTGGCCGCCGACTTCGGCAGCCTGCCCCAGGTGCTGCTGATGTTCGGCGTCATCTGGTGGATGTTCGCCAGCTACGCCTGGGTGACCAACGCCGTCCCCCCGCTGCGGGTGGCCCGCCGGTTCTTCATGCTGCTGGCGATGGCCGGCTGGCTGATCATCGCGCTGGCCGTGCCCGGGGCCTTCGCCGAGAAGGGCACCGGCTTCGCGATCGGGCTGTTCGTGATCGTCGTCGTGCACGGCCTGATGTACCTGCAGTCGACCTGGCGCTTCCTGCGGATGTTCACCACGAACCTGACCGGCGCCGTGCTGATCCTGCTCGCGGCGCAGGCCGACGGCGGGCTGAAGTACGCCCTGTGGACGGCCGCCCTGCTCGTGATGTGGATCTCGCCGTACCTGACCGGCCAGGAGGGGTTCCCGCTGCACCCCGGCCACGTGGCCGAGCGGCACGGCCTGGTGGTCATCATCGCGCTGGGCGAGTCCGTCGTCGCCATCGCGGTCGGCATCGGCAACGGGCACGGCCCGCTGGACGCGCCGACGATCGGGACCGCGCTGATCGGGCTGGCGCTCAGCGCCAGCCTGTGGTGGGCGTACTTCCACGCCGACCTGGAACGGGCGGAGCAGGCGCTGGTCGTGGTGACCGAACAGGTACGGCGCACCCGCCTGGTGCTGTTCGGCTTCTTCTACGCCCACATGCCGATCCTGCTGGGCATCATCGCGGTGTCGGCCGGGGTGAAGAAGGCGGTCGCGCACCCCGGCGACCCGCTGTCCATCGGCGCGCGGCTCGCCCTGGCCGGCGGGGTGGCCGCCTTCCTGCTCGGGTCGGCGGCGTTCCGGGCGATCCTGGGGCTGCCGGGCGGGCGGGCGCGGGCGCTGACCGGGCTTCTGGCGCTGGTCACGATCCCGGTCGGCGGGGTGTCCGCGGTGCTCCAGCTGGCCCTCGTCGCGGTGCTCCTGGGGGTCGCGCTCGTCGTGGAGGAGCGGTCCGACCGCCTGCAACCTGTGTGAATGTGGCGGCAAACTTCCAGAAGTATCCCCCTATTTCTAGACAACCTCCCCTAAATCGCGTTTCCGTGAGGAAGCACGGCCGATGCGAAAAACGGTCATCTCGAAGCGCCGCCGGTTCCGGTCTCAACCGGCGTGAAGCGCGGTACCCACTGACAGGTAGGGGAGAGAAATGTCTGCTACGCAACTTCCGGCGCTGCTCGACAAGCAGATCGGACAGCTCAAGGCGCACGACCTCGACGCGATGATGAACAACTACCACGAGGACGCCGTGGTGATGCGGCCCGGCGCCGTCGCCCGGGGCCGTGAGGAGATCAGGGACTTCTTCGCCGAGTACCTGAAGATGAACCCGCAGATCGAGGACATCATGACCGCCGACGGCACCGAGGACATCATCCTCTACTACGCGACGATCAGGATCGGCGACCAGGCCCACAAGGACGTGGGCACCTGGGTGCTCAGGGACGGCCTGATCTGGCGGCAGACCGCCGTCCTCGTCTCCGAGGACTAGCAGCAGGCACCCCCACTCCGCTCTCCGGGCGGGACCGTACGAGCGGCCCCGCCTGGTGAGCCCTGCCCGGAAGTCCCCCGACACGCGGAGTCCACCGTGACCAAGAAGATCCTGATCATCCTTTCCGAGTACGGCTACTGGGGCGAGGAGCTCGTCGGACCGCTCGGCGTTTTCGACGACCACGGGTACGAGACCGTGATGGCGACGCCCACCGGCGGGCGGCCCAGGGCGCTGCCGCCCAGCATGGACCCCGGCTTCCTCGACCCGCCGCTCGGCCGGTCGGTCACCACCGAGGACATGGCCCGCCGTGTCCGCGAGGTGGACGAGTCCGACCGCCTGGCCAAGCCGGTCGACATCTCCTCCTGGGTGCCCGAGCGCCCCTACCTCAGCTCGCCCGGCTACCTGCGCGAGCTGGAGGCCTACCACCGCGCCCTCACCGAGCTGCGGGCGACCGTCGCCGACTACGACGCCATCCTCATCGTCGGCGGCAGCGGCCCGATCGTGGACCTCGCCAACAACGAGCGGGTGCACGCCCTGATCCTGGCCTTCCTGGAGGCCGGCAAGCCCGTCGGCGCCGAGTGCTACGGCGTCGCCTGCCTCGCCTTCGCCCGCGACTGGGACGACCGCAAGAGCATCATCTGGGGCAAGCACGTCACAGGGCACTGCAAGGAGTACGACTACAAGGACGGGACCGGCTTCATCGGCGTCGACTTCAACATGGGGCCGCCGCCGTACCCGCTGGAGTACATCCTGCGCGACGCGACCGGCCCCGAGGGCCGCTACCACGGCAACGTCGGCCACCCCGTCTCGGTGATCGTGGACTACCCGTTCGTCACCGGCCGCTCCACCCCGGACTCCGTCACCACCGGCGAGAAGATGGTGGCGGTCCTGGAGCACGGCCTGCGGCGTTACGGCTGGTAGCCCGTGGCCGCCACGCGCACCGGCACCTCAGCGCTCCTGGAGCAGCTCCGCGCCGACGGGATGACCACGATCTTCGGCAATCCCGGCACCGTCGAGCAGGGTCTCCTGGACGCGCTGAGCTCCGCCGGAGACTTCCGCTACGTCCTCGGCCTGGCCGAGGCCCCCGTCGTCGGCCTCGCGGACGGCTACGCCCGCGCGACCCGCAGGCCCACCCTGGTGCAGCTGCACTCGGGCGTCGGCCTCGGCAACGGCATCGGCATGATGTACCAGGCGATGCGCGGCCACGCCCCGCTCGTCGTGATCGCCGGTGAGGCGGGCGTGCGCTACGACGCCTTCGACGCCCAGATGGCCGCGGACCTGGTGGGCATGGCGCGGCCGGTGACCAAGTTCGCCACCCGCGTCGTCGATCCGGGGTCGGTGCTGCGGGTCCTCCGCCGGGCGGTCAAGATCGCGGCCACTCCCCCGTGCGGGCCCGTCTTCGTCTCCCTGCCCCTCGACGTGCTGGACGCGCCCAACGACGAGCCCGCGCTGCCCACGGTGATCCCCGACACCCGTACGGTCCCCGTGCCCGAGCTGGTCGCGCGCGCCGCCGGCCTGCTGGCCGGGGCCAAGCGGCCGATCATCGTGGCCGGCGACGGGGTGGCCGAGTCCGACGCCCAGTACGAGCTGACCCGGGTGGCGGAGCTGCTGGGCGCCGAGGTCTGGCTGGCCGACAGCTCCGTGGTCAACATCGACGCCGGCCACCCCCTGCACCGGGGGGCGCTCGGGCACATGTTCGGCGAGGCGAGCGCGGCGGCCGTCCGGGAGGCGGACGCGGTCCTCATCGTCGGCACCTACGTCTTCCCCGAGGTCTTCCCCTCGATGCGCTCCCCGTTCGCGGCGGGCGCGCGGGTCGTGCACGTCGATCTGAACGCCTACGAGATCGGCAAGAACCACCCCGTGGACCTCGGCCTGGTCGCCGACCCGCGGGCCACGCTCACCGCCCTGGCCGCCGACCTGGAACGACGGGGCGCGCCCGCGGCGCCCGCCCGCCCCCGCGCCCAGGCGGCCCCGGCCGGCGAGAGCGTCTACGAGCTGTTCCTCGCCGAACTGGCCGCGCAGCAGCCCGACGCGGTCGTCTTCGACGAGGCGCTCACGTCGAGCCCCGCGCTGGTGCGGCACTTCCCGCCGCGCCGCCCCGGCCGGTACTTCCTCACCCGGGGCGGCTCGCTCGGGGTGGGCATCCCCGGCGCCATCGGCGTCAAGCTCGCGATGCCGGACGAGACGGTGATCGGCTTCACCGGCGACGGCGGCAGCATGTACACGATCCAGGCGCTGTGGACCGCGGCGCACCAGCGGATCGGCGCGAAGTTCGTGATCTGCAACAACGGCAGGTACGAGCTGCTCAACGAGAACATCTCCGTGTACTGGAGGGAGCGCGGCGTCGCGCCGCACCCCTTCCCCTCCTCCTTCGACCTGAGCGGCCTGCCCCTGGGGTTCACCGACCTCGCCCGCGGCATGGGCGTGCAGGCCGTACGGGTGGCCGAGCCCGAGGACGTGGGCCCCGCCGTCAAGCGCATGCTCGCCGACGACGAGCCGTTCCTGGTGGACGTCGCGGTGGACGTCCCCCCTCCGCCGAACGGAAAGGACTGAGCACGTGAAGCAGATGACCCCGCCGGACTGGGTGGTCGAGGAATGGGTGGCCAACTGGTACCGCGCCCTCGACCGGCACGACGACATCGAGCGGCTCTGGTACCACCTCACCGGCGACGAGGACCTCGTCATGGTCTTCCCCGAGGCCACCGCCCGCGGGCACGACGACTTCCGCAAGTGGTACGAGACCGTCACCAACCGCTTCTTCGACGAGCAGCACCGGGTCACCTCGGTGAAGGTCGGCGCGTGGCGGGACGGCGCGGCCACCATCGAGGTCGTCGTGAACTGGCAGGCCCGCGTCTGGAACCCGCCGGCGCCCACCAGCCTCTGGCTCGGCTTCGACGCCTACCAGACCTGGGAGATCGTCGCCGACGGGCCCGACCACCCGCGGATCAGGAAGTACGTCGTGGACCGTCTGGAGCCGATGCCGGGGAGCGCGGAGCTGTGAGCACACGAGAGACGATCGACCTCTACTACGAGTACGCCAACGCCGGCGACTGGTCGAGCTGGTGCGACCTGTTCACCGACAAGGCCGTGGTCGACGAGCAGCTCGCCGGGCGCCTGGAGGGCCAGGACACCCTGCGCGAGGCCGTCGCGGGCTTCCCCGAGATGTACCGCTCGTTTAAGAACGTCCCCCGCCACGTCGTCGTCGACGGCGACCAGGCCGGCGTGGTGTCCCACCTGAGCGCGGTCACCGCCGGCGGCGAGCCCATCGAGGCCGAGGTCATGAACTACTTCCGGCTGGAGGACGGCCGGATCTCCTACATGGCCAACTTCCACGACACGCTGCCCTTCCGCGGGCCCCTCGGAATGGAGGGCCGATGACGACGGAGGAGTTCGACTACGTCGTCGTCGGCGCGGGCGCGGCCGGCTCGGTGCTGACCCGCCGCCTGGTCGAGTCGGGCCGGGGATCGGTGCTGCTGCTGGAGGCCGGCGGAAGCTGGATCCCCTCCGGCGTGGACGCCGCGCCGCTGTGGTTCACGCTGCTCGGCTCGGACATCGACTGGGACTACCGCAGCGTGCCCCAGCCGGGGCTGGGCGGGCGCAGCACCCACGAGCCGCGCGGCAAGGTCGTCGGCGGCAGCAGCAACCTCTACATCATGATGCACATCCGCGGCCACCAGTCGGACTTCGACAACTGGGCCTACCAGGGCGCCGCGGGCTGGTCGTACGCCGACGTCCTGCCGTACTTCCAGCGCGTGGAGGACCAGGAGGACAAGACCTGGGAGGGCACCGGCAGCGGCGGCCCGCAGACCGTCGTCAACGCCGGCCTGCACGACCCCAACCCCTACTCCCGGACCTTCCTCGACGCCTGCGCCGAGCTGGGCCACCCGATCATCCCCGACTTCAACGGACCCGCCATGGCCGGCGCGGGCTGGCATCACATCAACGCCGAGGGGGGCCGCCGCCGGAGCGCGATGCACTGCTTCGTCGAGCCGATCCTCAACGACGAACGGCTGACCCTACGGCCCCGCGCGCGGGCCACCCGCCTGCTCTTCGAGGGCGACAGGTGCACCGGCGTGGAGTACGCCCAGGAGGCGCCGGTCCCGGAGAGCGGCGAGGGCCGCAGGCTCGCCGGGCGCGCGCTCGACGAGTCCGGCGGCACCGGCCTGCGGCGGGTGCGCGCCCGCCGCGAGGTCATCGTGTGCGCCGGGGCGATCGAGTCGCCCAAGCTCCTGATGCTCTCGGGCATCGGCGACCCCGGCCACCTGCGCGAGGCCGGCGTCGAGGTGCGCCACCCGCTGCCGGGCGTCGGGACGAACTTCCACAACCACGTGCTCACCGGCGTCATCCGGGAGACGAGGGAGGCGGTCCCGCCGGGGGCGAACAACCTGTCGGAGGCCGCGCTGTTCACCTTCTCGCAGAGCGGCCTGCCCGCCCCCGACCTGCAGATCGCGTTCGTCCACGTGCCGTTCGACATCATCGTCGGGCAGAGCCACCCCAACGCGGTCAGCATCCTGCCGGGCGTCGTACGGCCCGCCTCGCGCGGCTGGGTCAGGCTGGCCTCCGCCGACCCGTTCGCGCCGCCCCTGGTCAACCCCAACTACCTGGGCGACCGCTCCGACGTCGACCGGCTGGTCCAGGGCGTCGAACTGGCCAGGGAGATCTTCGCGACCCGCGCCTTCGGCGAGGTGCTCGGCGACGAGCTCCTGCCCGGCCCGGCGACGACCGACCGCGAGGCGCTCACCGCGTTCGTCCGCGAGCGCGCCGACACCTACCACCACCAGGTCGGCTCGTGCCGCATGGGGACCGACGACGACGCCGTCGTGGACCCCCGGCTGCGGGTGCGCGGCGTCGAGGGGCTGCGCGTCGCCGACGCGAGCGTGATGCCGGCGGTGACCTCGGGCAACACCCACGCCGCGATCCAGATGATCGCCGAGCGGTGCGCCGACTTCGTCCTGGGAGGCTCCCGTGGCTGACCTGCGCGGGGCGCGCGTCGCGGTCCTGATGGAGAGCGACTACTACGAGCCCGAGATCTTCTACTACCAGCGCCGCTTCGCCGAGGAGGGCATCCGCCTCGACCTGCTGACCCGGCTGTGGGGGCAGCCGGAGATCACCTTCACCGGCCACGAGTACCGGGCGCCGCTGACGGTGAACGGATCGCTGGAGGGGCTGGACGACGACGCGCTGCGCTCCTACGACGCGATCGTCGTGCCGTCGGGCATGGTCGCCGACCGGCTCCGCTTCAGCGAGAAGCCGCTCGACCCCTCCCCGGCGACCGAGCTGATGCGGCGGGCGTTCGCCCTGCCCGAGGTGCTCAAGGGCGTCATCTGCCACGGCATGTGGCTGCTGGCCAAGGCGCCGGAGACGGTCCGTGGACGCCCCGTCACGTGCCACAACAACCTGGTCGGCGACGTGCTGAACATGGGCGCCGAGTACCGCGACGAGGACGTCGTGGTCGACGGCGACCTCGTCACCGGCCGCAGCGGCGCCCACTGCCACCTGTTCGCGCGCGCCCTGCTCGGCGAACTGGCGGCGCGCAGGAACGGGGAGAGGGCCGCATGAGGTGGTCGCACACCGCGCTGAACTGCAATGACGTGGACGTGACCGCCGAGTTCTACTGCCGGTGGTTCGGCTTCGCCCGCGCGGCGAGCTTCCCCGTGGGCGACTCCAAGATCCTCTTCCTCCGCAAGGGCGACGTCTACCTGGAGCTGTTCCAGGCCGGGGACGGCGCGCCCGGCGGCGACGGGCCGACCGCGGCCGGCACGCTGCGGCACATCGCCCTGCAGACCGACGACATCGACGAGGCCCTGGCCGGGATGGGCCCGCAGGCCCAGGTGTCGCTGGGCCCGCTGTGCTTCGACGACTTCATCCCGGGCTGGCGCACGGTGTGGGTGAAGGACCCCGACGGCACGGTCGTGGAGATAACGCAAGGTTTCAAGGACCAGACTTCCGAAGGCGGAGCAGATGGCCAGTGATGTTGGCTTCCGGTTCAGCGACCTGATCGCGGGCAGGGTCACCACCCCCCTGGACGCCAAGGGGACGTTCGGGCTCACCACGGCCGACGGCCGCGAGTTCGACGTCACCGTGGACGACACCACCTCCGCGGAGGTGCTGCGCAACCTCGAACACCCCTACCTCGACGCCGCCGACCACCGCGACGACATGATCAGGCCGGGTCAGGACCTCTTCGCCTACGGCGTGCACGCCCCGCAGGACCGCGGCTGGGAGTTCGACGCCAAGCGGCTGGTCTTCGTGGGCCGCCGGCCCGGCGAGTACCGCTTCGAGGAGCCGGACTGGTGGATCCACCAGCTCGACCGGATCGCCGCCTTCTACCGCAGGGCGCAGTTCGGCTCCGGCCCCGCCGACTACCGCGACTACCGCACCGTCCTGCGGCTCGACGGGCGGAAGACCTCAAGCCACGTGCAGGAGACCGACACCATCTCCCGCCTGGTGTACGGCATGGCCTCGGCGTACATGCTCACCGGGAAGGACGGGTATCTCGACGTCGCCGAGCGCGGCGTGGACTACCTGCGCGAGCACATGCGGTTCGCCGACCCGATGCACGACGTCACCTACTGGTACCACGGCATCGAGGTGCAGGAGGACCGGCCGGAGAAGAAGCTCTTCACCTCCGAGTTCTCCGACGACTACGACGCGATCCCGATGTACGAGCAGATCTACGCGCTGGCCGGGCCGACGCAGACCTACCGGGTCAACGGGGACCCGGCGATCCTGCGCGACGCCGAGGGCACGATCAGGCTGTTCGAGAACCACTTCCGCGACACCAAGGGCGGCGGCTACTTCAGCCACATCGACCCGATCTTCATGGACCCGCGGCACCCCTCCATCGCGCCCAACGACGCCAGGAAGAACTGGAACTCGGTCGGCGACCACGCGCCCGCCTACCTGATCAACCTCTACCTCGCGACGGGCCGCGAGGAGTACGCCGACTTCCTGGAGCGCACGTTCGACACCATCGCCGAGCACTTCCCCGAGGACGACTACAGCCCGTTCGTCCAGGAACGTTTCAACGAGGACTGGAGCCCCGACCGCGGCCACACCTGGCAGCAGGACCGCGCGGTCGTCGGCCACAACCTCAAGATCGCATGGAACCTCATGCGGATGAACTCCCTGCGGAGCAAGAAGGACTACCGGGAGCTGGCCGAGCGGATCGCCCGGCGCATGCCCGAGGTCGGCAGCGACCAGCAGCGCGGCGGCTGGTACGACGTCGTGGAACGGACCAAGCCCGCCGGGGACCGGTGGTACCGGTTCGCCTGGCACGACCGCAAGGCCTGGTGGCAGCAGGAGCAGGCGATCCTCGCCTACCTCATCCTGGCCGGCGTCACCGGCGAGCGGGAGTTCCTGCAGGAGGCCCGGCGCGCCTCCGCCTTCTACAACGCCTTCTTCCTCGACCACGACGAGGGAGCCGTCTACTTCAACGTGCTCGCCGACGGCATGCCCTACCTCCTCGGCACCGAGCGCTTCAAGGGCAGCCACTCGATGAGCATGTACCACTCCTCCGAGCTGTGCTACCTGGCCACCGTCTACACGAACCTGCTCGTCGAGAAGGAACCGCTCAACCTGTGGTTCAAGCCCATGCCGGGCGCCTTCCCCGACCGCACGCTGCGCGTCGCCCCCGATCTGCTGCCGCAGGGCTCGATCCGGATCGAGTCCGTGGAGGTCGGCGGGAGCCCGTACCACCGGTTCGACGCCGAGGAGCTCCAGGTGGACCTCCCCGACACGCAGGACCGGCTCCCGATCCGCGTCACCCTGTCCCCCGTATCAGAGAAGTAAGGACGAGAGACGAGATGTCCACGCGAACACTCGACGTCACGGTCTCGAAAGAGGGCGAGCTGGCGGTGGTCGCACTCACCGGCGACCTGGACAGCAGGACGGCCCCCGTGGTCCAGGAACATGTCGGCAGGGCACTGGCCGAGCACCGGCTGCTGGCGCTCGACCTGTCGAACCTGCGCTACATGTCCAGCGCCGGCCTGAGGGTCATGCTGCTGTCCTACCGGCAGGCGCAGTGCGCCAGCGGCCAGATGGCCGTGGTGGGACTGTCGGAGGAACTCCGGATGCTCATGAGCGCCGTCGGCTTCCTCAACTTCTTCACCGTCGCCGAGGACCTCGGCAAGGCGGCCGAACTGCTGACGGAGACACCATGACCAGTCCGATGCTGGACCGGATCGACTCCTACCCCACCCACCGCGTCTCCGGGTTCCCCGTACGGCACGGCAACCCGCTGCTGCCCGGCGCGACCTTCCTGCACGGCGGAGTGAACTTCGCCGTCTGCTCCGAGAACGCCACCGCGGTCAGCCTGGTGCTCTACCACCACGGCGACAGCGAGCCGTACGCCGAGCTGCCGATCCCCGACTCCTTCCGCACCGGGCACATCTGGGCGATCGTCGTCTACGAGCTGGACGGCCTGGACGACCTGGAGTACGGCTACCGCTGCGAGGGGCCGGCCGGCGAGCCGGGCGGGGTCCTGTCCGACCCCTACGCCAAGCTCGTGGCGGGCCGGGAGGTCTGGGGCCGGGAGCCCGACTGGTCAGAGCCCTACCAGCACAGGTCGCGGCTGATGTTCCACGACTTCGACTGGGGCGACGACACCGCGCCGCGCATCCCCCGCGAGGAGCTCGTCATCTACGAGGCGCACGTCCGCGGGTTCACCCGGCACCCCAGCTCCGCGGTGACCGCGCCGGGGACGTACGCGGGACTGCGCGAGAAGCTCCCCTACCTGAAGTCGCTCGGCATCAACGCCATCGAGCTCATGCCGATCTTCGAGTTCGACGAGTTCGAGAACAGCCGGGTCAACGCCGACACCGGCGAGCGGCTGTACAACTTCTGGGGCTACTCCACCGTCTCCTTCTACGCCCCGAAGTCCGGCTACGCCGCCAGCGGCAAGTACGGCATGGCCGGCGACGAGCTGAAGGCGCTGGTCCGCGAGTGCCACAGCCACGGCATCGAGGTGATCCTCGACGTGGTCTTCAACCACACCGCCGAGGGCAACCACGAGGGACCGACGATCTCGTTCAAGGGACTGGACAACGACGTCTGGTACATGATGACCCCCGAGGGGTACTACTACAACTTCAGCGGCACCGGCAACACGATGAACTGCAACCACCCGGTGGTCCGCAAGTTCGTCCTCGACTGCCTGCGCTACTGGGCCGTCGAGTACCGCATCGACGGCTTCCGCTTCGACCTCGCGGCCATCCTGTCCAGGGACGTGGACGGCACACCGCTGCCCAACCCGCCGATCCTGCAGGAGCTGGCCTTCGACCCGGTGCTGCGCGGCTGCGTCCTCATCGCCGAGGCGTGGGACGCGGCGGGCCTGTACGAGGTGGGGTCCTTCCCCAACTACCACCGCTGGTCGGAGTGGAACGGCCGCTACCGCGACACCATCCGCCGGTTCGTCAAGGGCGACTCCGGGATGGTGGGGGAGATGGCCACCCGCTACGTCGGCTCCCCCGACCTCTACGCCGGGCGGGCGACGGCCGCGTCGATCAACTTCGTCACCGCGCACGACGGCTTCACCCTCTACGACCTGGTCTCCTACAACGACAAGCACAACGAGGCCAACGGCGAGGACAACCGGGACGGCGGGAACGACAACAACAGCTGGAACTGCGGCGCCGAGGGCGAGACCGACGACAAGGAGATCAACGACCTGCGCCGCCGTCAGGTCAAGAACTTCCTCGCGCTGCTGCTCACCAGCCAGGGCGTCCCCATGATCCTCGCCGGTGACGAGCGGGGCCGCACGCAGTGGGGCAACAACAACGCCTACTGCCACGACAGTGACCTGAGCTGGGTCGACTGGACGCCCAACCCGCTCACCGACGAGCTGGTCAGGTTCACCGGCGACCTCGTCAGGTTCCGCGCCGCCCACCCGGCCGTCCGTACGGCCGAGCACCCGACGGGACGCGAGGTACGGCCGGGTCTGGCGGAGATCAGCTGGCACGGGGTGACCGCCTACGCGCCCGACTGGTCGGACGGCAGCCGGCTGATGGCCGTCATGCGCTGTGCCCCGCTGGGCGACGCCGTCGACTGCGTGTACGTCGTGGCGAACACGCACTGGGAAGAGCACGACGTCGAGCTGCCCCTGCTGCCGGACGGCGCGCTGTGGCGCCTGGCCGCCGACACCGGGGCGGTCGACTGCAGCTTCCCGCTGGGAGAGGAACCGGCCCTGGACGACCAGCACGTCCTGCGCGTCGGCCCCCGCTCGACGGTCGTGCTCTGCGCGCAGACCGTGTGATCAACCCGGATGACAGGGGATACGACATGTTCCAGGCAGATCTGATCACCAGTGGAGACACCGTCACCATCCAGATGAGCGGCGACCTCGACGCGCTGTCCGCGCCGAGCTTCCACGAGATCCTCCAGCAGGTGGCCACCCGCTCGCCCAAGAAGCTGTGCCTGGCGATGCACGGCCTCTCCTACATCTCCTCCGCGGGGGTGCGGGGGCTCGTCTTCGCGCGGCAGAAGATGGGCGACGACATGGAGGTGGTCGTCGAGGGCGCCAACGAGAACGTCGCCGAGACCATCCGTATGACGGGATTGCAGCACGCGATCACGATCCGAGAGTCGTTCTCCGCCTGACGCGCGCCCGCATGGAGACCTTACGGGTGCCCGCGACCGTCGCCTCGCTGGTGGCGGTCGCGGAGTTCGTCGGCGGCGCCGTGGCCGTCGCCGGCCTGGGCGACAAGGACGCCTACCGGTTGCGGCTCGCCGTCGACGAACTGATCACCAACGTCATCACGCACGGCTACCCGCCCGCCTCGGCGGGCGAGATCGAACTGCACTCCTCGGTCAGCGACGGCTGGGTGCTGTTCCTCATCGTCGACTTCGGGACGGAGTTCGACCCGACGTCCGGACACCGTCCGATCCCCGTCGTCGACCCCGACGACCTGCCCGTGGGAGGGTTCGGTTTGAGCCTCGCCAGGATGAGCGCCGACCGGCTCATCTACGAGCGCGTCGGAGAGCTGAACCGGACGATCGTCGTCGTCCGCCGCTCCGGCCGCGACCTGGTCGCCCATGACGACCGCCGGCCGCCATGGATGAGCTGACGCTCCTGGTCGTGGAAGGACCGGAGGAGAACGCCGCCGCCGAGACGCACGAGCTGACCAGGGCACTGGCGGAGTGCGGCAACCGGCCGGTGCTCTCCTCCGGTCCGGAGGTCCTCGCGGGGGCGCACGACGCCCTCGAACCGGACCTTCTGCTGCTGCACGCCTCGCTGACCGCGAAGGAGGTGGCGCTGTTCGGCCAGAGGTGGCAGCACCTGCGCACGCCTCCGGGGGTGCTGCTGTTCTGCGGGCCCGACCACATCCCGCTGGACGCGCACCTCGACCACGAGATGGACTTCCTCGTCCCGCCGTTCACCCCGACGCTGGTCCGCAACCGGCTCGAACGGGGGCACCAGCGCAGGCGGCTGGCCCGCACCGCCGCCGAGCTCGACCCCTACCCCTCCCTCAGCCTCCTCCAGCACGACCGTGACCTGAAGATCGGCAGGCAGATCCAGCAGGGGTTCCTGCCGCCGGAGCTGCCCTGTCCCGACGGCTGGGAGGTGGCGACGGGGTTCGAGCCCGCCCGGGAGGTCTCCGGCGACTTCTACGACGGGTTCCCCATGGCCGGCGGGCGGCGGGAGGCGTTCCTCGTCGCCGACGTCTGCGACAAGGGCATCGGGGCCGCCCTGTTCATGGCGCTGGTGCGCACCCTGCTGCGGTTCTCGGCGCAGAACCTGTGGGCGGGCGGGGCCCTGGCGCCGTTCCTGCTGCCGACCCAGCAGGTCTTCCTCAGCTCGCCGAGCATCGGCGCCCTGCCACTGCTGTCCACCGTGCACGGCGCCAACCGCTACCTCACCGCCAACCACCTCCAGCAGGCGTATTTCGTCACGCTGTTCTTCTGCGTGACCGATCCGGACTCCGGCCGGCTCCTCTACATCAACGCCGGGCACAATCCGCCGGTGCTGCTGCGCGCCTCCGGGGGGCACCGGCTGCTCCGGACGACGGGGCCGGCCGTCGGGCTCTGGCCCGACGCCGTCTTCACCATCGCCAGCGTCACCCTCGGGCCGTCCGACACGCTCTTCCTCTACACCGACGGCGTCACCGAGGCGAGGAACGCGGAAAGGGAGCTGTTCGGCCTGCCCCGCCTGGTCCGGCTACTGAGCGGCATGCCCGGCGCCGGGGCGGGCGACATGGTCGGCAGGACCCTCGCGGAGGTCCAGGCGCACACCGGCCGGGCGCCGCAGTCGGACGACATCACCATGCTGGCACTGCGGAGGCGCCGGTGACGGGGATGCGGATCGTGAGCGTCTCCTCCTCGTACGGGGGGACGGGGAAGACCACGCTGGCGGTGAACATCGGGGTCGCGGCGGCGCGGAGCGGCCTGCGGGTGGCCATCGTCGACACCGCCATGCAGTCGCCCGGCCTGGCCGACGCGCTCGCCGTGCCGGCGACCTGGTCGCTCGCGGACTACCTGTGCGGCGACTGCGACATCGCGCGCGCGGTCCACCACCTCCCGCCGTGGGCGGCCGGCGGCGAGGGGGCGCTGTTCGCGGTGGCCGCGATCCGCGGCCACGAGGACGCGGCCGGCGCGCTGGTCGGAGGCTACGATCCGGGCCTGCTCGTCGAGGGGTGCCGACGGCTGGTCGACGCGCTCGACCTCGACCTGCTCCTGCTGGACACCCCCGCCGGGCTCACCACGGAGGCGGTGGTCTGCGCCGGCATCGCCGACGTCAGCCTGCACGTGGACCGGATCCGCGGCAGGCCGCCCCTGCGGCTCTCGCCCTCGTTCCTGGTGATCAACATGGTGCCCGCGTCGCTGGCCGAGCCGGACGTCCTGCGCCAGGCCCGGTCGGTCCACGGGGACGTGCCCATGACGGTCCTGCCGTACTCCCCGGAGTTCGCGCTCGCCGGCGCCGGGGAGGCGTTCGTCACCGCGCACCCCGAGCACGGGCTGTCCTCCCGGATCCGGGCGGTCGCGCGGGCGCTGACCGGGCAGCCGTTCCCGGGCCCCGCGCCCGGGTGAGCGGACACCGGGCGGGAGCCGGAACCGGCGGACACCGGGCGGACACCGGGCGGGCACCGGGCGGGCACCGGGCGGGAGCCCGGGTGAGGGGGAGCCGGGTGTGCGGTGCCGGGCGGGCCGCCGCGGGCCTTCCACTTCACGGTTCTCCGGAAAATGATTCACATCGTTTATTCACCCGGCTGTCACCGTCCGTGTCATGGACGGTAATCCGGTTCCGTTCCGTATTTCCCGAAGAATAAGGCCGGGCCGGTTTTCCGCCCGGAAGAGGACCCAAAACAACGGAACGCCGCCGCACCCCGGGCCGCAGTGACGATCGATGATCGATTTGGAAAGTTTTTCGCGCTTCTCGACACGGACAGACCGCAGATGTACTTTAATCTGTGGCCGATCCGGCATCGGCAAGACGCACCAAATGGCACGAGAGGGGTCACGGGTGGCGTCAGCAAAACAGGGGCAAAGCCGGCTTGGATCATCGTCCCATATCGCCGCCCTTGTCAGGGAGGAGATCTTGGAGGAGTTCTGCAGAGAACTTCTGGGCTCGCTGAGCCGACGAGATCAGCGCAGGTGGGGGTGGATGTATATTCGGGGGCTCCTCGTCTCCGACGGGCGGAAATCAATGCGCAGCATAGCCGCGACCTGCCGCCAGCCCGCCTCCCAGCAGAACCTTCAGCAGTTCGTCAGCAACTCCACCTGGCAATGGATGGAAGTCCGCCGGCGACTGGCCAGGATTATCTGCGGAAATCTCAAGGTCTCCTCGTGGGTCATCTCGCCGCTTGTCATTCCCAAGGCGGGCAGCAATACCGTCGGAGTTGACACGCAATTTGTCTCTCATTTAGGAAGGTCTGTCAACTGTCAACGGGCGCTCGGCATATGGCTGGCGCAGCCCGGGATGAGCTGCCCGATGGACTGGCATCTCGTCCTGCCGCCGAGCTGGACCGACGACACGTTCCGGCGCCGTTCGGCCGCCATTCCGTCCGATGTCAAGAGCGGCTCACCGTGGGGAATCGGCCTCGACGCGCTTGTCACGATCATCAATGACTGGGGGCTGCCGGTACGGCCCGTCGTCCTGGACGCCCGCGAGGCCGACGCCGCGGAGGCGATCGCCGAGCTGCACCGGCTGCGCATCCCGTTCATCGTCCGGGTGAACCGCGCGACCCGGTTCACCCGGACGGGATGGGGCGAAGGCCGGCGGCACGAGGAGACGGGGCAGTCGGCCGAGTCCCTGGCCAGGTACCTCAAGGAACAACGCAGGGTGGTTCAGTGGCAGGACACCGAGCAGAGCGCCCACCAGGGGATCCTGGCCGCCGCGATGCACGTCGACGTGCCCGGCGCCGACACGGAACCGGACCCCGCCCCCTCCCCTTTCACACCGGTCAGCACCGACCTGCCGCCGGGGCGGCGGGCGTTCGTCCTCATCGCGGAGTGGCGCGACTCGGTCCAGGGCAGGCCCAGCTTCTGGGTGTCCAACCTCACCCGCATGTCGGTGCCGTCCCTCCTGGCCTGCGCCAACCTGGGCCGCCAGGTCTACCGGGACCAGGAGCGCATCAGCAGGCTCGTCGGCCTGTACGACTTCGAGGGCAGGTCGTTCGGCGGCTGGCACCGGCACGTCACCCTCGTGTCGGCCGCGCACGCCTTCATCGTCCTCAACCGCCTGCACACGCTGCTGGGCGAGACCCCCCGCGCCGGGAGCGCCACCACGACGCGGAACGCGAAATCTCCTTGGCAGGAGACCTGACTCATCTCCTGACAGGAGACCTGACTTGAGGATCGAGGTCACGTGATGACGGACGACAGGCTGAGCGCGCTGCTGCGGGAGGCGTCGCGCCTCGAACACGACATCCGGAGCGGGGAGGGACCGGATCTCGGCGAGGACGTCGCGCGGCGGCTGCGCGACAGCGTGATCGCCCCGTTGCGGAGGGCCGCCGGCGGGGATGGCGGGCCGGGCGCTGACGGCGGCGCGGGCGGCGGCGTGTACGTGGGCGGCGGTGTGGGCGGTGACGGCGGCGCGGGCGAGGGCGCCGGCGGCACGCCCGCGGAGCGGCTGTGGGCCCTCACCGTGGCGGCGACGGCCGAGCGGGCGCGGGCCGCCGGTACGGCGAGCGCCGGGCTGCAGGAGGCGACCGCCGCGCTCCAGGCGCTCTCCCTCCCGGCGGCCGGAGGCGGGGACGGGGACGGAGCCGAGCGCCTGGCGGAGCTGCGCCGCCTGATGGCCGGGGTCGAGAGCGGGATCGAGGTCGCGGAGGACGGCCCCTACCTCGCGGCCAACGTCACCCTCTACTCCTGGCTGGGAGAGAGGATCGCCACATGCCCCCAGGTCGCCCTGTGCCGGTGCGGCGCGTCGGAGACCAAGCCCCTGTGCGACGGGAGCCACTCCCGGATCGGCTTCTCCGGCGCCAAGGACCCCAAGCGGGTGCCCGACCGGGAGGACTCCTACCCCGGCGTCGGCGTGACCGTGCTGGACAACCGGGGGCTCTGCGCCCACTCGGGCTTCTGCACCGACCGGCTCGCCTCGGTGTTCCGGCTCGGCCGGGAACCCTTCGTCGCGCCCAGCGGCGGACGGGTGGACGAGATCATCGCGGCGGTGCGCGCCTGCCCGTCGGGCGCGCTGGGCCTCGCGATCGACGGCCGGGAGGCGCGCGAGGTGGCCGACCCGGTCAGGGAGCCGGCCGTCGAAGTGTCCAAGGACGGCCCGTACCGCGTCACCGGGGGCATCCGCCTGACCGGCGAGGGCGGCGCCGCCGTACCGCGCAACCAGGGCGCCTCGCCGGAGCACTACAGCCTGTGCCGGTGCGGGCACTCCCTCAACAAGCCGTTCTGCAGCGGCATGCACTGGAACACCTCGTTCAGGAACCCGGTGCCGGACCCCGACGGCGAGGTGACGCTGTTCGAGTGGACCGGGGGGCTGCCCGCGCTCACCCGGATGACCCGGTTGTTCTACGGGAAACTCGTCCCCGAGGACCCGCTGATCGGCCCGCTGTTCGCGAGCATGTCGCCCGACCACCCGATCAGGGTCGCGAAATGGCTCGGCGAGGTCTTCGGCGGCCCGCACGCCTACAGCGAGGGGTACGGCGGGTACGAGCGGATGATCTCCCAGCACGTGGGGAGGTGCCTCACCGAGGAGCAGCGGGCGCGCTGGGTGGCGCTCATGTGCCGGGCCGCGGACCAGGCCGGGGTGCCGCAGGACGCCGAGTTCCGCGCCGCCTTCGTCGCCTACCTGGAGTGGGGGTCGCGGATCGCGCTGGAGAACTCCCAGCACGACGCCCAGCCGCCCGCGCACATGCCGGTGCCCCGCTGGTGGTGGGTGTGCGACGCCACCCCGGGAGCCCGCGTCTCGGCCCTCGCCGTACCGGAGGAGAAGGAGCCGGTGACGCTGCCCGCCGACGGCGAGGCGGTCTCCTACGGCGCCCACATCAGGTCCCTGTTCCGGCCGCAGGACCGCAACGCCATGCGGTTCGCGTTCGACCTGTGGTCCTGCGAGGACGTGCGGACGCACGCGGAGGAGATCCTGAAGCGGCTGCGCGGCGGGACCATGCCGTGTGACGGGGCGTGGCCGGCGGAGTGGATCACCGCCTTCGAGCGGTGGATCGAGACCGGCATGGCCGAGTAGGACGCCGTCCCCGCGACCCCCAGGTCACCCCGGTTCCGCCCGGACGCCGTGGGTATGGCCAGGCCATGAGCACTCCAGACGAGAACCAGCCGAAGAGCGACACCGAACACCTGCTGGACGCCGCCCGGGAGGAAGGCGAGCAGACGGACGAGCGGCGGACCGGGGGCCGGGTCGCGGAGACCGCGTCCGGCACCGGATCCGCCAGTGACACGGAGATGAACGAAGCCGACTTCATGCGGCTGAAGGAACTCAACCCCGACGACTTCGAGTGAGCCGGCCCGCCCGCGGCTCCCGGATCGGTGGTCCGGGTGGCGAGCCCGCACGTCCTCGGCGAGGGACCGGCTCTCAGCCGCTCGCCCTGGCGACGACCTCCTCCGCCGTGAGGGGCGCTCTGGGATGGTGGGTCAGGCACATCGGGACCCGCGTCCTGGTGAACGCGCTCCCCTCGGGAGCCAGGTAGAACTGACCCGCCGTCAGGCGGGACACGTCGGTGACCTGCCCGCCCTTGGCCCGCGCCATCTCCTTGGCCGCCTCGATCTGGGCGGGGGCGTTGAGCAGACCGAAGAACTGGGTCGCCGCGTTCCCCGGGACCTGGTTGTGCAGCCCCTTGGGCGCCTGGGTGGCGAACACCAGCCCGAGCCCGTACTTGCGCGCCTGGGCGGCCAGCACCAGCGTGCTCCGCGTGCAGGGGGTCATCGCGCCCGACGGCGCGAAGGTCTGGGCCTCGTCCATCACGAACAACCCGCCCAGCGGGCGGTCACCGGCCGGGTGCTTCCTGATCCAGGCGAACAGCGCCATCTGCAGCTGGTTGACGAACCCCTGCCGCTGCTCGTCCGACTGCAGGCCGACGAAGCTGATCACTGACACGCGCGCCCGCCTGCCCGGCGGCGGGGTGAGCAGTACACCGGGATCGGCCGGGGTCCCGGCGCCGGCGAACAGCGGGTCGTTGACCATCGCGGCCTTCAGCGTCTGGGCCAGCCCGGCGGCGACGCGCCCGGCGTCGCCGAGCCCGCTCACCCCGTCGGGCAGGTCGGCCAGCAGCTCGATGAGGCCCGGCAGGCCCTGTCCGCCCGCGCGCCCGTAGTGCGCGACGGCCTCCCGGAGGACGGCCCGCCCGATCAGTGCCCCTTTCGTCTTGGAGTCGAGCTTGGCGCGCGGCACGAGGGAGGAGACGGCCGCGTCCACCGCGGCGGCGAACTCGTCGGCGTCCCCGGCGACGCCCGCCAGGTCGGGGAGGGGCTGGAAGCTGAGCGGCCGTCCGGCGACGCGGCCCGGCGTCCAGATGACGACGTCGGTGGCGGCCAGGTACGCCGCCGCCTTCTCCGCGTCCCCGGGGCCCCACCGCTCCGGCGGCTCCGGCCAGCCGTCCCCGAGCCGCGCCAGGTCGTTGTTGGGGTCGAGCACGATCGCCGAGACGCCCTGGAGCGCGCACTCCTCGACCAGACGACGGATGAGGACGGTCTTGCCCGAACCGGAGCCGGCGAAGATCACCGCGTGCTTCCTGAGCGCCTCCAGCTCGATCCCGACGGGCCGCCCGCCGAGGACGGCGACGCCGAGCGGGATGTACGGCGCGCCGCCCCCGATCCCGGTGGCCACACGCCCGCCCCCGATCCCGGTGGCCACATGCCCGGCCACGGGTCCGTCGGCCACGGAGGCGGTGACCGGGGTCTCGGTGATCGCGGATGTGACGGCCGTGGCCCCGGCGGCCCCGGCGGCCCCGGCGGCCTCGGCCGCCCCGGTGGTCACGGGTGCCGGGGCCACGGAACCGGTGGTCACCGGTTCGGGGTCCACGCGTCCGGGGTGCGCCGTCCCGGCGTCGCCCAGGGTCTCGGCCAGCAGCCCGACCTCCTGAGCCGGTCGCCGCGCGGCGAGCCAGGCCCGCAGGTCCGGCGGGTTCTCCGCGTACAGCTCCCGCAGCGCGGCCAGGACCTTGAGGTCCTCGTCGTCCACGTCCAGCACCCTGCCGCCCGCCCGCTCGAACTCGGCGAGGGCGGCGGCCGTACGGGGCCCCTTCGACCAGGGGATCCCGCGCAGCACGAACAACCGCCTCCGGGGGACCTCCGCGGTCAGCCCGGCCATCACCGCGGCGGCGCGCAGGCGGCTCAGCGCGGCCACCGGGTGGGGAGCGGCGATGGCGCGGAACGCCCAGTGCGCCTCGTCCTCGGTCTCCTCGTCCAGGGTGAGCCGGAGACGGGCGTGCAGCGGTGGCCGCTTGCTGGGCGGCGGATCGACGCTGAACCGGCGCCCGGCGTCACCGAGCCCGTCGATCCACGCCGACAGCCCCGCCGCCAGCAGCGCGGGCATCGCCGCGTCCTCGACCTCGGCGTCCAGGGCGTCGGTCACGTGGGCCTTCTGCCGGAGCTCGGCGAACCGGGCTTCGATGCCGGTGAAGTCGTGGTGCCGCCGGACGGTCCCCGGATGCGGAGTCTCGGCCCGGTCGAGCCGGTCCAGTTCCCGCACCTCCTGGTCGACCACGCATCCCGTGACGTGCTCGTCGATCCTGATCAGGAGCTGCCGGGGGGTGTACTCTCCGGCGCCGTCGAAGGCGGCCGGCCGCACCGGCCACGTCGGGTAGGGCGGGGTGAAACCGAGCTGGGCGAACCGGGCGGCGAACCGCTTCCCGACCAGGGCGCGGGCGGTGTCGGCGTCGGGCAGCGGCTTGAGGTCCGGCATCGGCCGGAACCGGTCGCGGGCGGTGTCGGTGGCGTACTTCTCGATGAGGGTCCAGGTGTGCGGCAGGCAGGAGACGACGGTCAGGGTCCTGCGGGTGACCTCGCGCAGCGCCATCAGACCGCCCGCCACCTGGTCCGCCACGATCAGGTCACGCCAGTCGTGCACCGCTGCGCTGTCACTGGAGATCGCGGACTGCGCGACGAGGACGTCGATCTGGTCGACGGCGATGACGGACGGCCCGGTCAGCGCGAGAAGGCGGGAGAGGTCCCGGACGATCTCCTGCGGCGTCTTCGGGAGGTGCCGGATGCCCCAGGCAGCCCGTCCGCCCGGCTCCTCTTCGGGCAACGCCTGCAGGAACCCCTCGCCGATGTCCTGCGCGCGGTGGTCGGCGCCCGCACGCAGCACAAGGGCGCGCAGGGTGTCCTTGGCGTCCTTGCCGACGTGCGGGTTGAACCGGCGCAGCGCCTCGACGAAGGCGTCGAGGCTCCCGCGCGTCACCCCGCGGTTCCCGATCACCTCCCGCTGGACCCAGCGCGGCACGTCGGCCAGTTCGGCCAGCCGCCGCAGCAGGACCTTGAGCTGGCTCTCCCCCTCGCTGCCGCTCCGTGAGAGGCCGTCCAGCAGGGACAGCAGCGTGCTCTCCCAGAAGGTCCGCGCGTCCAGCAGGCCGACCAGGAAGAAGTAGCCTCCCTCCCGCTGGATCCGCTCGCGGACCCAGCCGAGCAGGTGGGTCTTGCCGGTGCCGCGCTGCCCCTGCAGGACCAGACCGATCGGGCTGGTGGCGCCGCCGCCGACCACGTCGGCGATCCCGCCGAGGATGCGGCGCTCCACCATCGGGTTCAGGGCCTCGACGTGGAAGGACGAGGGGCTCCACACGTCCTCCGGCCCCTCGGCCCAGTTGAACCTGAGCGTCTGTAGCGCCTCCAGCTCCCGGCCGCTCATCGCGCCCCGATCGAGATGAGGTGCTTGTCCTGGTCGCCGATGACCACCGCCGCGGCCCTGTCCTCGGGGGTGAGCGTCTTCTGGTTGTTCTCCGGCACGATGCTGACCTCCGGCAGGTGGATCATCCCCTTGAGCGCGCGGTCCACCTCGTCCCGCGTGAACCCGCCGAGCAGCGGCCGCAGCCGCGCCAGGCCGACCCTGGCACCGGGCCGGGGGGCGAGTTCGGTGTAGGCGGCGCGGATGCGTTCGGTGACGTCCGCCTCCGCGGGGGGAGGTCCGGCGGACGCCGCCGCCTCCTCCACCGTGCCCGGAGCCGTGTCGGGAGCCATATCAGGGACGGCGTCGCTTCCGGGGTGGAAGAAGTCGGCCGGTCGCTGCCCGGTCCGCGACAGGAACCGGCGCAGCCCGGCCAGCAGGGCGCGGCTCATCGCCCCGGCCGAGCCGCTGGGCACCGGGATGCCCGTCTCGATCATCTCCGCCATCCGGGCCCAGCCGGCGTCGGTCAGGGTGTGGACGAAGGCGCGACCCTGCTTACGACTCTCGACGAGTTTGAGGCCGTTCAGCTTCGTGCGTGATCCCCCGTCGAGTTTGAGGCCGTAACGTTCCTTGAGTTCGGGGTTGGAGATTCCATCCGTCTCGGCCATCAGCACCACCAGAACCGCCATTTCCGGAAGCTTGAATCCTGTTTCGGGCATGTCCTCATCCTTCTGACGGGCCACGGCGGGCTTGGAGAAACTTCTTCAGGTCGCGGAGCACGGAGGGCAGGTCGTTCATGACGCGGTCGTTGTCGAATCGCAGGACCGCGTAGCCGTCGCCGCGTAGCCGCGCGTCCCGCGCCCGGTCCCTGGCGCGGTTCTCCGGTCTGCGGTGCTCCGGGCCGTCCAGCTCGACGAC
Organism: Streptosporangium pseudovulgare; assembly: GCF_014648055.1. GTDB lineage: Bacteria > Actinomycetota > Actinomycetes > Streptosporangiales > Streptosporangiaceae > Streptosporangium > Streptosporangium pseudovulgare. The sequence goes on along the minus strand of NZ_BMQJ01000035.1, from coordinate 2,337 downwards.
GCAGCGCTCCGCCCGCCACAGCAGGTCCACCCGGATGGGGCCGGTCAGCGGGCTCGGCTGGTACGTCTGGTTCCAGGCCCGCCCCGCGGCCCAGGCGCAGGAGCCGAGCGCCCGCTCCAGCGCGGACTCCACCGGGCTGCCAGGGTGCGGGCGCCCTTCGGCGGGGGATCCGGCCGGTCGCGCGGGCCGTACGGGCGTCTCCCCCGGACCGCGGAACCGTCCGGGGCCCGGAGGAGGCGCGGGCCGTGCGGCCGGCACGGTCGGCACGGTCGGCGTGGACCGTACGGTCGGCGTGGACCGTACGGCCGGCGCCGGCGGTGTGTTCCGTGACGGGGACGGCCCCGGCCCCACGGTCACCACCGGAATCCGGCCCGGGGCCGCGGGGCCCGCTCCGGTGAGCCAGATCCCCAGGTCACCATGCCGGATGAGCCATTCCCCGGCTTCCAGCAGCCTCTCCTCCCCGGCGGAGGACAGTCCCTCGGGGACCCGGACGAGGATCGCCGTCCGCGGACGCCCGAAGCTCACGGCGTACGCCAGGGCCAGACCGGCGGCGCGCACTTCGGCGGGCGTCCGGGGAGGATTTCGGAACGTTCCATTCGTCAGTGAGCGCGCGGCGAGATCGGCCAGGAAGGGGGCGAGACCGCGCCTGCCGGACGCCATCCGCCCGGCGAGCTCCCGTACGGCCAGTACCGCGGCGCCTCCCGCACCGCTCACGCCCTCGGCGCCGGGCGGCCACGCCGGGAAGAGGGTGACGACGGCCCGCTCCAGCTCGTCGAGGACGGCGCCGACGATCTCGCTCGTGGTCCGTGCCCCGCCGACGAAACGGCCGGCCCGTTCCCGGTCGGCGGAACAGGTGAGAACGGCGGGAAGACCTTCGGGAAGCGCGTCCGCCGGCACCTCCACGGGCGCGGAATCCACCCGGCGCACCCGGACGACATGCCGCATCGGCACTTCGGTCCACGACTGCGCCATGCCGTTTCCCTTTGACATATGGACGCTTCGACCTTGCCGAGGTTATGGGAGCGAACAAGGTTACGCATGCGTTTTCAGTGAATTGTCGCGGAAATCCACCGGTTCCACTTCTGCGGCCCGGTGACCGCCTCTCCCGCGGCTGCGTCCACGGAGGTGGTGTATGAGCTTCCCCAGCCAGAGGGCTCCGTGGCAGACGATCGAGGGCGATGATCCTCACCGCCTACCAGCAAAGAACACGCGGCTTGGGCCAAACACCTTCTTCGACCTGCGGAAACAGAATGGAATCAGCTCAGTCGGCCTGTTGCCGCTGTTCTGCGGCCGCCTTGATTCCGTTCAGCGTGGCGTGCATGCCCTCGCGTAGCTCATCAAGGCGGTGGGCCACGAGATGGCCTTCTTTGTCTGGCATCCGGTCGATGGCGACGCTCAGCCCTGAGCGGCCAGGGCCGATGCGCACGGTTTGCCGGAGCAGGGTGCCTCCCACCTCGGGGGTGAGTGTGAAGCGCCATGTCGCCATTGGTTCCACCGAGCTCAGCATCGCCTCCCCGAAGCGGCCGTCCGCGTCGAGGACGCACCACGCGAACGCCCGCTCCGGGTCGAGTTCGGTGATCTGCGAAATGGTGCGCCAGGCGCCAATCACCGGATGCTGGTTGTAACCGGCGAAGCGCGCCCCCACCGCGGGGGCCGCCACACCATCGAGCCATTCGGTGCGACGTAGTTCACGACTCCAACGGGCCGGGGCTTCGATGTCGATCGCGATCTCCCATACCAGCGGAGTCGCCGCGGCAACGAAGATCTCGCATTGAGTGCCGGGCATATCTGTGTATCGCATCTCCAGCGACGGCATTCCGTACCCTCCACGACGACATCAACCGCCGCGCGAGGCAAGCGTGCCGGCCGCAGCCATCAACGACCGGCCGCGACCAGCGGTCTTCTCAGCACCCACACGGCCCTGTCCGGTTGGTCCTCCCCGGCTCTCATCGAGTCGGACGCGGGTCACGCACCATCCGGGTCATCGGGCTCGACCACTCGGAAGCGTTCGGCAACGACGAGAGTGTCGTCATCGATGACCGGGGTGCGACCCAGGAATTCGCTTACGCCGTCGCTTCGGAAGAACTCTTCGTGGGCTGTCCGCCACTGTGCCACGTCCGAATAGCCGCGTCCTTCGGCGCGCGCGAAGTCGTCGTCGATCTCCTTCATGGGAACGACACGCACGTCGACGAGTTCGATCGTGACGGCTGGGAGACCTTCGGAATCAAGCACTGAGCCTTTTTCATGCTGAAATTGCAGCTCATAGCCGGTGAGCCCAGCGATCATCAGGGCCTTGGCCGCGCCGATCGCAAGCAGTTCAGCACCTCTTGCGATGCT
>NZ_BMQJ01000034.1 GCF_014648055.1 Streptosporangium pseudovulgare | reverse complement strand
AGCATCGCAAGAGGTGCTGAACTGCTTGCGATCGGCGCGGCCAAGGCCCTGATGATCGCTGGGCTCACCGGCTATGAGCTGCAATTTCAGCATGAAAAAGGCTCCCGGTTCACACTGGAGACGGAGTTACCCGTTAGGGAACTTCTCGCCTACTACAAGCAGGCGGACATCGCGGGGGTCGAGTCGAGCCGGCCGAGCATCACCGCCTGGATTCGACCGTCGTCGGAGCAGGCGGTCTATGGTCGCCGGTCGGTGATCGTGGAGCTGATCGACAGCACTGACGCGGGGCTGGACATCCGCTGCCACTGAGCTTCTGACGCACGTCGACCAGCAATGAACCCCACCCCCTTCCCCTAACCACTTGTGCGGACGAGTTGGGGAAGCTAGCCTCAACTCAGTCGGACAAGTGGACGATCGAATATCCCGCTGTCCATCACCACCCATGAAAGGACTCATCCGCCATGGCCATCCAGGGCCCCATACCCGTCAGCTTCGAGCAGGTCTTCCCGCACGGCTGCTACATCGTCGGCGAGGTCGAGCAGGTCAAGGACTTCACCGCCTCGGCGAACGGCCGGACCGTCTACGCCAAGGACAAGACCACCGGTGAGCCGGTCTGGCAGGTCGCCGTCATGGACGCCGACCCCACCGTCAAGGCCGGCCAGAAGACCGTCACCGTCAAGATCCTCGCCGACGTGCAGCCCGTCCCCCCGGCGTCGCTGCCGGGTCTGCCGTTCGTCCCGGTCGAGTTCGACGGCATGACCGTCACCCCCTACGTCGCCCAGAACACCGGACGCCTGGCCTGGTCCATCCGCGCCCGCACCATGCGCGCACCCCGCGCCGCCGCTCCGGCCGCCCCCGGCAAGAACACCACCACGACCAGCAAGGAGATCGCAGCGTGAACACCCCCGCCCCGCACATCTACCTCACCGGCGTCCTGCGCAACGGGCTGACCCGCCTGGACCTGTCTTTCAGCACCCCGGACGTCGGCGTGGTGGCCGCGGTGACCACCAGCGGACGGCCGTTTTTGAACCTGGCCACCTCCGAGGCCCAGGTCACCATCACCACCACCGGCGGCGGACCCGTCACCGCCTCCGACGTCGCCTTGGCCAAGGAAATCGCCGCCGCCGCGGTGCGCTACCTCGGCGACTGCGTCCGCATCCACAACGAGCAGGACCCCGGCCCCACCCTGCCCGGACTGGACGACCTACCGGGCTGACACGCAAGCGGGGCCGCCAGAAGCGGCAACTTCCGGCGGCCCCTCACATCTCCCCCTGACACCACATCAAGAAGAGGACCCCAGCCTAATGTTCCGGAAACTGCCCGGCGACGAGGCACAACGCCTGGTCTCCACCACCCCCGACACCGCCGTCGTCTTCCGCCCCGCTGTGCTGCGCACCCCGGCGTTCGTCGCACTCGTCATCTTCGCCGCTCGGCTGCTGGCCGGCCTGGTGAAGCTCCTTTGGCGGCACCCGGTCACCTCGGCCGTCGTCGCCGCCCCGTGCGCGCTGGCCTGCTGGTACGGCTGGCGGGCGGGCCTGATCTCGATCGCGGTGGTCATGACCGTATCGGCGCTGTGGTTCACCCTGCACCAGCCCTCGTTCCTGCGCCTGATCGGCTGGCGGCTGCTGGCCTTCTGGCGCCTGGTCTGGATCTACCGGCGGCACTGGCAACCGGTAATGATCATCTCCGGATTAGGGCGGCACCTCCGCGGCCGGGACTACCTCCCTCGTCTGATGCGGGTCCACTGCACCTCCTGGGCCGACGTGGTCACCGTCAAGATGCTCCACGGGCAGGCGGTCAAGGACTGGGCCGACCGGCTCGACCAGCTCGCACACGGCTTCGGCGCCCGCTCCTGCCGCGCCTCCATCTCCCGCGCGGGCCGCCTGCACCTCATCTTCCCCCGGCGTGATCCGCTCGCCGTCCCCATGCCCGCGGTCCCGATCCCGGACGAGGTGTCGGTGGGACCGGTGCGGGTCGGCACCCGTGAGGACGGCTCACCCTGGCTGCTGACCGTCCACGGCACCCACGTCCTGGTCGCCGGGGCCACCGGGGCCGGCAAGGGATCGGTGATCTGGTCGGCCATCCGCGGCCTCCTCCCCGCCGTCCGCGCGGGCCTGGTGCAGATCTGGGCCCTCGATCCCAAGCGGATGGAGCTGTCCTTCGGTCGATCCCTGTTCGGTAACCGCTATGCCGCGACCCCGGCCGACTGCGCCGACCTGCTGGAGGCGGCCGTGGCGGTGATGCAGGAACGCGCCGACCGCTTCGCCGGTCACCAGCGCTCCCATACTCCGACGCCGGAGGATCCGTTTGTCCTGGTGGTCGTTGACGAGGTGGCGTTCTTGACCGCCTACCAATCCGACAAGGGCCTGAAGCTGCGCATCTCCGCCGCCCTCGCCACGCTGACGACGCAGGGGCGGGCGGTCGGCGTCGGGGTCCTGGCCGCGCTCCAGGACCCGCGCAAGGAGGTCATGAACATCCGCAACCTGTTCCCCGACAAGATCGCCCTCCGGCTCGACGAGTCGGAGCAGGTGGACATGGTCCTCGGGGACGGCGCCCGCGACCGGGGAGCGCTGGCCGACCACATCTCCCCGATCCCCGAACAGGGCGCGGGCGTCGCCTACGTGCGGCTGGAAGCCTCACCCGATCCGATCCGGGTTCGCGCGGCCTACGTCTCCGATGCCGACATCCGCGCCATGGCCGAGGCGGTGGCCGCGTGAGGGTCTGCTTCTACGGCACTGACGAGGAGATCACCCGCATCTGCCGGCGCCCCGTCCTGGCGATGGTCGGCCCGCGCCGTACTCAGCCGATGGTGGCCTTCGAGCTGTTCAACGTCTCGGTGACCACCGACCCCTACGGCTCGCTGTTCCGGCTGGCCGCCGACCTGACCGAAGTGCACCGCGAGGAGGTGACCGAATGAACCCCGTCAACGACCGCACCCTGACCCGGGCCGAGAAGCAGAAGATGCCCGTCGCCCTGGACGTGGCCGTGGAGGTCGCCAAGGCCAACGGCGTATGCATCCGCCCCATCCTCCTGCGCCGCCTGGACACCTGCACCGGACAGAGCGAAGACGTCAACGTCCCGTGCGGGTCCACCCGGGAGACCGTCTGCCCGCCGTGCGCCCGGCGCAACAAGCAACTCCGCAAGGCCCAATGCCGCGAAGGCTGGCACCTCGACCACGAACCCGTCACCGAACCTGCCCCCGCCACCGAGGACCAGCGGTGGCTGATCGAGTTCCGCGCCGACGTCCAGGCCAAGCGCGACGCCGTTGAGCGCGCCGGGGAGGTGGAGGAGGTCGCCGACTGGGACGCCGCGATTCAGGCCATCGACGAGGAGATCCGCGCGGCGGGAATGCGGGGCACCCTGTCCGGCAGGTCCGCTCCTCGCCGCTCCCGCTCGACCCGGCGCCGCCAGGACGCCCCGGACCTGCCCCAGCGGGCCATGCGCCCCACCACCTTGGGGCGGACCTTCACCGGCACCGAAGGTAAGGTGTTCCGCCCGTCGCTGTTCCTCACCCTGACCCTGCCGTCCTACGGCCGCATCCAGGCCGGACGAGGCGTCCCCGTCAATCCAAGCACGTATGACTACGCGCGGGCGGCGCGGGACGCGCTGCACTTCTCCAAGCTCGTCGACCGCTTCGTGCAGAACCTCCGCCGGGTGGCCGGCTACGACGTGCAGTACTTCGCCACCGTGGAGCCACAGAAGCGCCTGGCCCCGCATCTACACATGGCCATCCGCGGCACCCTGCCCCGGGCGGAGGTCAAGGCCATCGCTGCCGCGACGTACCACCAGGTGTGGTGGCCGGAAGCCGACGAGGTCCGCTTTGACGGCGAACACCTGCCGGTCTGGGCTCCGCGCGCCGACCTCCCCGAGGGGCAGAGTCACCCGGACGGCCAGGTCGGCGACTACCTCGACCCCGACACCGGGGAAGTCCTGCCCACCTGGGACGAGGCGCTCGACCGGCTCGGCCAGGACGACGATGCCGAACCCCTGCATGTGATCCGCTTCGGCGACCAGATCGACGTCCAAGGCGTGCTCGCCGGAACCCCGGACGCCGACCAGTGCATCCGCTACCTGAGCAAGTACCTCACCAAAAGCCTCGGCGAGAGTCTCGACGCCGACGACCCCGCACGCCGGGACCACGCCGCCCGGCTGGTCGAGGCACTCCGCTACGAACCCTGCTCGCCCTCGTGCCCGAACTGGCTGCGGTACGGCGTGCAGCCCAAAGGTGCCAAACCGGGCATGACGCCAGGTCGCTGCCGGGGCAAGGCGCACAAGCCCGAACACCTCGGCTACGCCGGACGCCGCGTGCTGGTCTCCCGCAAGTGGTCGAACAAGACCCTGGCCGAGCACAAGCGCGACCGCCGAACCTGGGCGCTGGAAGCCCTCGGCCTCGCCGACGACCCCACGGCCACGGACCCGCACCGCTACGTCTGGAAGCCCGTCCCGGCCGGCGACGCCGATACCCCCTCACTCGCCCTGCGACTGCTGCGCATGGTCGCCGAACGCCAACGCTGGCGAGCAACCCTGCTCGCCCTGGAAGCCAGAGCAGACGGACAGGAGATTCCGGCGGCCGAGACGCGGGAGGCGGCATGAGCAAGAACCGTGACGAGCTGATGACCGTCCCCGAGATCCTCGCCGAACTGGGCGGCGTCTCCCGGCGCACCTTCTACCGCTGGCGCGAGATCGGCCACGCCCCACAGGGAATCAAGCTCCCCAACGGCGAGATCCGCGTCTGGCGCAGCGAGTTCACCGCCTGGCTCGAATCCCTGCGGGAGGCGGCGTGAACACCTCCTACGACGTGAAGTTCTGGGAGACCCGCCGGAACGAGACGAGCAAGACACCGTCCTACGTGGTCCGCTGGAAGGTCGGCGGTCGACAGAAGTCCAAGACGCTACGAACCAAAGCGCTCGCCGAGAACTTCCTGTCGGACCTTCGGCAGGCGGCCAAGCGGGGTGAAGCCTTCGACATGGAGACCGGGCTCCCCCTCTCCATGCTCCAGGCCAAGAGCGCCCGGACGGTCTTCGAGTTCGTGCGGGCCTACGTCGACATGAAGTGGCCTCATGCGGCGGCCAAGAGCCGGGACAGCATGTCCGACGCGCTCGCGACGGTGCTTCCCGCGCTGACCAAGGACCGGCCGGGGCGTCCTGACGCCGAGACTCTGAGGGCCGCGCTCCGGAAGTACGCGCTGCTTCCCTCCGGCAAGAGGCCGAATGCTCCTCACGACATGGCGAGGGCGATCCGATGGCTGGAAGGGGCTTCGCTGGACCTGGCCGACCTGGGAGAGACGAAGATCGTACGGCTGGCTTTGGACGCGCTCGCCCTTCGTCTCGATGGCAGGGCCGCGGCTCCGAACACGATCGCCCGGAAGCGGGCCGTCCTGCACGCCGTCCTTGAGTACGCGGTGGAGTTGGAGGAACTGGAGGCCAATCCGCTGCACAAGGTGAGGTGGAAGCCGCCCAAGACCACCGAGACCGTTGATCCCCGCGTGGTGGTCAATCCGCGGCAGGCTCGGGAGCTGCTGACCATGGTCACCTACGTGGGCGGCCGGGGCAGGGGCCGGCGGCTCATGGCGCTGTTCGCCTGCATGTACTACGCGGCCCTGCGTCCGGCTGAGGCGGTCGGTCTGCGACTCCAGGACTGCCACCTGCCCGACGAGGGTTGGGGACGGCTGACGATCGACGTCTCCCGGCCGGAGGTCAACACGCAGTGGACCGACAGCGGGAACGCCCACGAGGAACGCGGCCTCAAGCACCGGGGCCGGGCCGACGTACGGCCGGTGCCGATCCCTCCTGAGCTGGTGAAGATCCTCCGGCAGCACATCGAGGAGTACGGGGCCGGCGAGGACGGCCGTCTCTTCCGGAGTGAACGCGGTGGCGTGATCGCCTCGACGGCCTACACCGAGGTCTGGCAGGACGCGCGAACCCTCGCCCTCACTCCCGCCCAGGTGGCTTCTCCCCTCGCGCGGCGGCCGTACGACCTGAGGCACGCGGCGGTCTCCCTGTGGCTGAACTCGGGCGTTCCAGCCCCGGATGTGGCCGAGCGGGCCGGTCACGGCGTGGACGTCCTGCTGCGGGTCTACGCCAAGTGCCTCGACGGGCATAAGGAGATCGCCAACAGGCGGATCAGCGACGCGCTCACCACATGAGCCACCCGCCTACGATCAGGGTCCCGGACTCCCCCGGGACCCTTCGGCGTTTCCGGGGCCGGCGTCCCTTCCCGAACCGGCCGGAAGCCAGGCGCGACCTGGGGAAACGCCATCAAGATCATTGCGCGTATATTGCGCGACCACCGACGCACGGCCGCTCGGCGCGGCGTTCGGCTGCATGGCCCGGAAAAGCAAAAGAGGCCCCGTAGGGCCTCTGAGCTGCCGTTTGGCTGGTGGCAGGTGCAGGACTTGAACCTGCGTAGGCTGAGCCGACGGTTTTACAGACCGCTCCCTTTGACCACTCGGGCAACCTGCCGCGTCATCCGCTCGAAGCGGCGACATGAGAAAGAATAGCGGACTTCGGGGTGTGACGTGACATCGGCGGGATCCGGCTCGTACGGGCCCGCCGTACGGAGGTCATGGCCCGCCGTACGGGCGTTTCGTCGCGTGGGAGTTCCGCCGCCACAAGGAATCCCGCGCGCGGAGGTCCCACCGTGCGGATCCCGCCGTACGGGGCCCTGCCGTGTGGGGTCACCGTGCGAAGGGCCCCGCCGGGGCGGGGCCCGTACCGGTGGTGAGCGATCATTGTCACCGTCGTCGGGGTGTTGACGGTGACGTTCGATGTGTGCCGACCGGCGAAGGCGCTAGTGTCGGCGGGAGAGCTAGAGAGGACAGCCAAGGCATGGCCGACAGCAGTTTCGACATCGTCAGCAAGATCGACCACCAGGAGGCCGACAACGCGCTGAACCAGACGGTCAAGGAGGTCGGGCACCGGTTCGACTTCAAGGGCACCGGCGCGAACATCGCCTGGGCGGGCGGACAGAAGGCCGTCGAGATCCGGGCCAACAGCGAGGAGCGGGCCAACGCCGTCCTCGATGTCTTCAAGGACAAGCTGATCAAGCGCGGGCTCTCCCTCAAGATCCTGGACGCCGGCGAGCCCAAGCTGTCCGGCAAGGAGTACCGGCTCATGGTCAACCTCAAGGAGGGCATCGACCAGGAGCACGCCAAGAAGATCTCGAAGATCATCCGGGATGAGGGGCCCAAGGGCGTCAAGGCCCAGATCCAGGGCGAGGAGCTGCGTGTGAGCTCCAAGAAGCGGGACGAGCTGCAGGAGGTCATCGCCCTGCTCAAGGGCAAGGACCTGGAGATCGCCCTGCAGTTCACCAACTACCGTTGACGTACCGGGAACCAAGGCCCTGATCTGTGGTGTCAGGGCCTTGCTCTCCTGGGAGGGCACACCCGGGGCATGCGAACGGCACGCCCGCCCGAGCCCGCCCTCTCCCGCACGCCGTTCCCCGCCCACCGGGCAGGAAGGCATGCGCCGTTTCGACAACGGCGCATGCGATCGCTCATCGGATGGAGGAGTGGGAGGACCCGGCCACGTCCGGCGGCGGCCGTAGCCACGGCACATCCCGGCCGGAATGACGCGCAGGGCACGCGACCCAGGAACCGTGTCCTTCCGAAGGGCGCGGGATGCTATCGGCCCGTCTCCGCGTCGATCGCCCGTGCCGCTCGCAGCCCCTCCCGGGCAGCTCGATCACGCGCTTCGGCCTCGGGGGGCCGGGCGAGTGTCACCCCCGCGTTCGTCAGGACGCTCAGATCGAGTCTCCAGGTGAAACGCGAACGGTACCGCCAGAGCCCGAACGCCTCATCGACATGACGCCGGGCCTGGACGGAGGTCATGCCGGTCACCGTACAGAGGTGGGCCAGGGCTTGCGTGTCCACACCGCGGACGGTGGCCAGCCCGAAGTGCGTGGCCGTGTGGCAGTCGCCGCAGAGGCAGATCAGACGGCGAAGACGCTGCGTCAGGGTGGCATCGTCATAGGCCCATCGTTCATGGGCTTCGAGATGGCGACGTGCGCCGCGGTCCTCTCCGCGTCCGCACGCCTCGCAGCGCCGTCCGGCGCGCTCAGTGATCATACGGCGGAGTCGTTCCCAGTCCTTCTCACTGACACAGGTTCGGACGTTCGTGAACCAGCACGAGGAAGGCACGAGATCGACGAACAGTCCCGCTCCCCACGAACGGTCCTCCCCCGGCAGGAGGTCCGGCACCGGAGGCAGGGCCGTCCATCGGTCGAGGGCGGCCATGCCGTGGCGAGGCGCGTACCAGCGGCGCGCCTGTGCGTCCCATCGCGCTCCGAGCGCCTTGGCCTCGTCTTTCTGGCTGTAGGGGATGTCGAGCCAGATCCGCTCCGCCATGTCTGTGCTCCCTGGGACAGAGGCTTCCAAGCCGGTGTTCTCACCGTGGAGCGGGATCAGAATACCCAGCTGTCCGCCCACGAGGCAGAGCTCTGACCGAAGGGGCCGATGATCCTCCACCGCCTCTTCGAAGCCGAATGACGAAGCCGAATGACACGGTCAAGGCAGGGATCCTGCGGCAGTGGCGTCTTCGGCCCGGCGACATGCCGACGAACGCGAGGCGGATATCCGGGCCATGCGCCGGGGTTCACCGGGGACGCCGATTCGACGTCGGCGGGACCGGCCGGCCGCGCGGGACAAGGCCGGTCGAGACCGCCGGCACCGCCGGATGGAGTGCTCGATTCGTGACCGAACCTTTCGTCCCCGAGGCGCATCTATCCCGGTGGGTGAAAGGAGCCCCGATGAACCCCTCACGCGGCGCAGCCGCACTCCTCACCGCCGTGACGGCGGTGACCTCGTTCTTGGTCGCGGGTCCGGCGGACGCGAGGACGGGAGCCGTGTCCGCCGACTCCGTCAACTACGCGTGGATCAAGAGCTGCCCCAGGAAGGACTACACCGTTCCCTGCGGGAAGTGGAAGCTGGCCATGCGCAGCGGGAAGACCATTACGCTGACCGACGCGCAGTCCTTCCCCAGGAGGCCCGGAGGCAAGATCGACAAGGATGTCGGTGCCCCGTTCCGGGTCAGCGAGGACGGCCGGATCGTGAGCTACCTCAGGAACGACCGGCTCGTCGTCCGCGACGTGGGCAGCGGCGAGGTCAGGCCGCTGCCAGGCCGGGCCGCCACCCTCCCCCGGGGGGCCGACGAGGGGGAGGTGTCCACCGCCCTCTCCTCCGACGGCTCGGTCGTCGTGGTCGACTACGGGGACGCGAACGACAGGCTGCCGAGCCTCATCGCCGACCTGAGGACCGGCAAGGTGGTCACGCTGCCGGCGAAGGAGGACGTGGCGGGCTTCAGCCCGGACGGCGAGCATCTGCTGACCACCCGGCGGACCGCCGACAACACCACCGAGTTCTCGGTCTTCGGCAAGGACGGCCGCAGGACCGCGCACAGGGTCGTCCCGCAGATCGTCGCCAACAACACCCCGGTCGCGCTGGCCGACGACGGGACCACGGTCGCCGTGGTCGTCGGCGGGGACTCGGGCAGGCCCCGCCTGCACACCTACGACCTGACCTCCGACGCCGTCTCCGGCGCCGTACGGTTCAGCCTGCCGAAGGGCGAGGAGGTGCAGCTGCTCGGCTGGGGGCCGGCGGGCGCCCTCACCATGTGGAACTACGTCGGCAACGGGGACGGGGAGACCGTCCTCGCGGTGAAGCGGACGGTGGACGCCGAGACCGGCGTCACTCGCAGGCTGGACTCCTTCAAGCCCCGGCGGGATTCGTGGATCTGGTGGGCACCCGGAGAATAGCCACTCGCTATCTTCCCTCTTATGGGGAAAATTCATGACAGGATCGACGGCCGGCTGCGCGCGTTCATCGAGGCGCAGCCGGTCTACTTCGTCGCCACCGCCCCCGAACAGGGCGGACACGTCAACGTCTCCCCCAAGGGATACGCCGACACCTTCGCCGTCCTCGGCGACACCACCGTCGCCTACCTCGACCTGGACGGCAGCGGAGTGGAGACCGTCTCCCACCTCCGCCAGAACGGCCGCATCACGATCATGTTCTGCGCCTTCTCCGGGCCGCCCAACATCGTCCGCCTGTACGGCACCGGCCGGGTCGTCCTCCCGGCCGACCCCGACTTCCCCGAGCTGATCCGGAACTTCGGCCCGCATCCGGGCGTCCGGACGATCATCGTCGTCGAATGCGACCGCATCGCCGACTCCTGCGGCTACTCGGTGCCGTTCATGTCCTTCGACCAGGACCGGACGCTGCTGGACGAGTGGACCGGGCGCAAGGACGTCCAGCGCAGGCGCGCCTACCGGGCCAAGCACAACCGCGAGAGCATCGACGGCATCCCCGGCCTCGCTCCCGAGGAGACCGACCCCGTCGCCCACCACTCCTGAGGGACGGGTTCCAGCCCTGGCGGCCGTCCTCGCCCCGGCCCTCCGGGAAGAGGGCGTCCGCGACGGCTCAGCGGCGGTAGCCGGCCATCCGCTCCAGGCGGGCGACGCGGTCGGCGGTGGACGGGTGGGTGGAGAACAGGCGGCCGATGCCCGCACCCCGGAACGGGTTGGCGATCATCAGGTGGGAGGCGGAGGCGATACGGCCGTTCTCCGGGAGCGGCAGCCGGCGGGCGCCCATCTCGATCTTCCGCAGAGCCGAGGCGAGGGCCAGCGGGTCACCGGTGAGCCGGGCGCCGGACTCGTCGGCCTGGTACTCCCGGGAGCGGGACACGGCCATCTGGATCATCCCGGCGGCGACGGGGCCGAGCACCATCATCAGCAGCGCGCCGACGAAGCCGGGGCCCTCGTCGTCGTCCCCGCCGCCGAAGAACATGCCGATGTAACCGAGGTAGGTGATCACTGTGGCGAGCGCGGCGGCCACCGAGGAGATCAGGATGTCGCGGTTGTAGACGTGGGACAGCTCGTGCCCGATGACGCCGCGCAGCTCCCGCTCGTCGAGGAGCTGGGTGATGCCGTAGGTCACGCAGACCGCGGCGTTCCGGGGGTTGCGGCCGGTCGCGAAGGCGTTGGGCTGCATCGTCGGCGAGACGTACAGCCGCGGCATGGGCTGGCGGGCCTCGGTGGAGAGCTGGCGCACGATGCGGTAGAGGACCGGCTGCTCGACCTCACTCACCGGGCGGGCGCGCATCGCCGACAGGGCGATGCGGTCGGAGAAGAAGTAGGCGAAACCGTTGGAGGCCAGCGCGACGAGAACGGCGATCTGCACGCCCGCGCCGCCCCCCAGCCAGGCGCCCACCGCGATGATGATCGCCGACAGCGTGCCGAGGAGGACCGCGGTACGCAGACCGTTGTGGCGCACTGCACCGTCCTTTCGGTGGATGCGATTCGGCTGGTGCCGATTCATCAGTGCCAACGTTTTCGGCCAGGTCGAACGTTCCCCGGCCAAGCCCGACCTTCCCCGGGGCGCTCTGCCGACAGTGGTGGACGGCCCCGGCAGAGGCCCGCCCGAGGCGATGGGTGGTATCCGCCCGGACATGGCCGGCGGTGACGGGCGGATTCCCGCACGGGCCTGGCCGGCAGCGGTGGGCGGTCCCCGCACAGGCCCGGTCAACGGCGACGCGGGACCGGAAGCACTCAGCCGGTGGCGATGAGCGCCTCCGGCAGGAGGACGAACACCGTCTGCGGGGCGACGGAGAAGAGCACGGCGACGATGGCCGCCAGGGCGATCGCCACACCCGCCGCCACCTGCCCGGTACGGTCGCCGGCCGCCGCGGAGGCGGCTCCCGGCGCGACCGGGACGGCTTCGGGCGCGGTGCCCGCCACGCCCGGAGCCGGAGCCGGAACGGGAGCCATGGCCGGGGCTTCGGCCGGAGCCGGGGTGGTGAGCGCGGCGGGAACAGGGGCCGGGGTGAAGATCCGTACGACCCAGGCGACGTAGTAGTACAGGCCGATCACCGTGTTGACGGCCATCACGGCGGCCAGCCAGCCCAGCCCGCCGCCGACGAGCTCCCGGAACACCACGATCTTGGCGAACAACCCGGCCAGCCCCGGCGGCAGGCCCGCCAGGCAGATCAGGAAGAAGGCCAGCGCCGGACCGGCGATCCGGCTGCGGGCGGCGAACCCGCGGTAGCCGTCCAGCTCACCCGACTCACCGCGCCGCGCCGCCAGCATGACCACCGCGAAGGCGCCGAGGTTCATCGCCGCGTAGAACGCCAGGTAGGCGACGGAGGCGTTCATCGCCCGCTCGTCACGGACCGCGAGGGGAGCGAGGATGTAACCCGACTGGGCGACCGACGACCAGGCGAGCAGCCGTACGGCACGGCGCCGCCGCAGGGCCAGCAGGTTTCCGGCGGTCATGGTCAGCGCGGCGACGACCGCGACCAGCGGGGCCCAGACCGGCGCCAGGTTCCGCAGGCCGCCGACCAGGACGAGGATCAGCCCGGCGAACCCCGCGGCCTTGGAAACCACCGAGAGCAGGGCCGCGACGGGGATGGGGGCGCCCTCGTAGACGTCGCCCGCCCAGGCATGGAACGGCACCGCGGCCACCTTGAAGGCGAACCCGGCGAGCACCAGGACCGCGGCGACGGCGAGCACGGGCGGCAGGTCGTAGCCGATCTGGAGCGAGGACGCGTACGCCCCGTCGACGCCGCCCGCCGTGACGGCGTCCGGCCCGGCCGGCACCGAGCCGAGACCGGATACGGCGCCCACCGCGGCCCCGGGCACCGCGTGCGGCACCCGGGCCAGCCGTTCGAGGTAGACGGTGCCGGTCAGGCCGTACAGCAGGGAGATCCCGAAGAGCATCACGGCCGTGGAGACCACGGAGACGAGGAAGAGCTTGACGGCGGCCTCCGAACCGCGGCCGTCGTAACGCCTGAGCGCGGTGAGGGCGAAGACCGGCAGCGAGGCCAGTTCCAGCGCGACCACCAGCATGACCAGGTCGCGGGAGGCGGGCAGCGCGACCGCGCCGGTCAGCGTGCAGAGCAGCAGGAAGTGCCACTCACCGGCGGGGATGTCGCCGAACGACAGTTCGGTCATCGACAGCAGCACCACGATGATCCCGGCGGCCAGCGCGAGCCCCGCGAAGACCAGGGTGAAGCCGTCCACCACGAACGAGCACGGGGGCGCGGCGCCCGCCTCCGGCGCGGTGACCGGGAACGGCGCGCCGGGTCCGGGGGCGGCGGCACCCGGCAGGCCGGGGGGCACGCAGAAGGTGCGCAGAGGCCCCGCCGCCCGCACGGCCTGGGAGATCACCACGGCGAGGGCGCCGGACACCCCGGCCAGCGTCACGATCCCGAGCAGTGGCCTGGCGTACGGCGCGCGGGGCAGGAAGACGTCCAGGAGCAGCACGAGCCCGGCGGTGAGTGCCAGGATCAGCGGCGGCGCGACGGCGTAGTAGTCGATCGGCTGGATCACGGCGCCCCCAGGAGGCTTCGGGCCACCGGGCCGGTGACGTCGAGCAACGCCTTGGGCCACAGGCCGAGCAACAGGATCAGCGCCATGAGCGGCACCCAGGCGACGAGTTCGTGGGGCGCGACGTCCCGTATGCCCCGCCTGCCGTAGCCCCTTCCACGGCCGGCGTTCCCCGCGTCGGCCGTGCCCTCTCCGCTTCCGGCGTTCCCGGCGCCGCCGGTGTGCCCCATGTCACCGGTGCCGCCCGTGTCCGCCGGGCCGACGGCGGCCAGCACCGGGGCGTGGACGGTCTCGACGGGCCTGCCGTGGGTGACGCGGGAGAGCATGGACAGGAAGTACGCGGCGGTCAGGACGGTGCCGAGGCCACCGAGGGCCATGAAGACGAGATAGAGGGAACGCGGCAGGCCCGCCGCCGGCCGGAACGCCCCCAGGAGGGAGAGCACCTCCCCCCAGAAGCCCGCCAGGCCGGGCAGGCCCAGGGAGGCGACGGCGGCGAAGGTGAGCACGGAGCCGAGCCGGGGCAGGCGTGCCAGCATCCCACCGCCGAGCGACGGGATCTCCGCGGTGCCGTAACGCTCCTTGATCGAGCCGACGACGAAGAACAGCAGCGCGGTGATCAGGCCGTGGGCGATGTTGCCGAACAGCGCCCCGTTGAAGCCGGCCGGGGTGAGCGCGGCGAAGCCCAGGAGGACGAAGCCCATGTGACCGATGGAGGAGTAGGCGATCATCCGTTTGAGGTCACGCTGGGCGAGACAGGCCAGGGAACCGTAGATGATGCCGATCACCGCGAAGGCGCCCAGCCACGGGGCCAGGACGGTGGCGCCGCCGGGGAGCATCGGGACGGCGATGCGGGCGAAGCCGTACGTGCCCATCTTGAGCAGGACGCCCGCGAGGAGCACCGAGCCGACGGTGGGCGCCTCGGTGTGGGCGTCGGGCAGCCAGGTGTGCAGTGGCCACATCGGGGTCTTCACCGCGAGACCGGCGCCGACCGCCAGGAAGGCGAGGATCTGCGCGGCCCGGGACATGCCGGTTCCGTGGGCACGGGCGAGGGCGGTCATGTCCAGGGTGCCGGTCTGCGCCCAGATGAGCAGCAGACCCAGCAGGAGCACCACCGAGCCGAGGAGCGTGTAGAGGATGAACTTGGTGGCCGCCGCCCGGCGGCGGTGACCGCCCCAGACGGCGATCACGAAGTACATCGGGATCAGGACGACCTCGAAGAACACGAAGAACAGCAGCAGGTCCAGCGCCAGGAAGGTGCCGATCATGCCCACTTCGAGGACCAGCAGCGTGAACACCAGGGCCCGTGGGCGGCCGCCGCCCACGGGTTCGGACGGACGACCGGACGCCGCCCCCGGTGAGTCGCCGGGCGAAGGCGTGGACGGGCTTCCGGGTGGAGGCGTCGCCGGGTGGCCGGGGGCGGGTGCGCGGCCGGAACCGGCGGGACGACCCCGGCAGAGGTAGGCGAAGCAGAGGAAGGTCAGCAGCGCGGTCAGCAGGACCAGCGGCAGCGAGACGCCGTCCACGCCGAGGTGGAACCTGAGGCCCAGGCCGGGAATCCACGGCAGGTTCGTGACGAACTGCATCCGGGCCGGGTCGTCGTGGTCGAAGGCGGCGGCCAGGGCGGCCGACAGCGCGAGCGCGACCCCGGACACCGCCAGGCCGTACCGGGGGAACCAGCGTTCCCGGGTCGTCGAGCCCACCGGAACGGCCAGCAGGACCGCCCCGGCGAGCGGGACCGCGAGCAACGCGACCGGCAACCAGTTCATGTCACCCGCCACCTCCCGGTCACGGCTCTCTCCGGTGCGGGAATCGGCCCGGCACCGGGAACCCGGGCCTGACCGGGCCGGCGCGCGGAACAGGGCCGGCGCGCGGAACAGGGCCGGCGCGCGGGACCGGCCCGGTCCGGAACCGGCCCCGGGGATGAGGCCGGCCGGTGGGCGGCGTCGATCCGGAAGCCGCCGTCGGCCTGCCGGGCGGAACCGGCTGGACCTGCGAGGACGGGCCTGCGGGTGGGGGTCATCCGAGCATCACCGCTCCCACCGCGAGAAGCAGGACGCCCGCGAGCAGGCCGGTGACGTAGAGCTGGGCGTTGCCGTTCTGCGCCCGGCGCACCAGGCCTGCCAGCCCGGTGACCGTCCGGCCGGAACCGCGCACCGCTCCGTCCACCACGCGGCCGTCGGCACGGGCGACCACGTACGCGAGGAGCAGCGTGGGACGGACGAACACCGCGCGGTACAGCGCGTCAACGGAGAACGCCCGCTCGCAGGGCCTGCGGAGAGGGCCGAGCAGCCGGGCCGGGTCCCGCCGGGGATCGGACCGCCACACGGTGTGGACCGCGCCGGCGCCCAGCAGCGCGAGCGCGACGCTGAGGACGGCCGTGCCCCAGTGGATGTGGAGCACGCCGGGCAGGCCCAGGAGCAGGGCGGGAACGGCGAGAACGATGATCGGCCAGCGCATGACGGGCGGCGCCTCGTGGACGGCGGCGGGCGGTGCGGACTCAAGGGCGGCGGACGGTCCGGGCTCGGGGACGGCGGTGCCGGGGAGGCCGGAGGGAGCACGCTCGCCGAAGAACGTCCGCAGCCACGCGCGGGTGGCGTAGGCGCCGGTCACCGCGACGGTGGCGAGCGCGCAGCCGTACAGGAGCAGGGCCACGGGGGCGGCGAGGTGGCCCGCGGACAGGGACCGCTCGACCGCCGCCAGCACCTCGTCCTTGCTGAAGAAGCCACTGGCCGGAGGGAGGCCGGCCAGGGCGGCGAACCCGATCGTCATCGCCGCGAAGGTGACGGGCAGCCCCCGGCGCAGACCGCCCATCGCGCTCATGAGGTTGGAGCCGACCGCGTGGATCACCGCTCCCGCGCACAGGAAGAGCAGGGCCTTGAAAGCGCCGTGGGTGATCAGGTGGAAGACCGCCGCGTCGCGGGAGCCGACGGCCAGGGCCCCGGCCATGTAGGCGAGCTGGCTGATCGTGGAGTAGGCCAGCACCCGCTTGAGGTCGTCCTGCGCCAGGGCGGCCAGTGCGGCGCCGAGCATGCCGAGCGCGGCCATGACCGCCAGCACGTCCAGGGCGGGTCCGGAGGCCAGGAAGACCGGATAGAGGCGGGCGACGACGAAGATGCCGGCCGCGACCATGGTGGCCGCGTGGATGAGGGCGCTGATCGGGGTCGGACCGGCCATCGCGTCGGGGAGCCAGGTGTACAGCGGCACCTGGGCGCTCTTCCCGGCGACCCCGGCCAGCAGCAGGAGGGCGGCGGCGAGGATCGTGCCGGGCGGCAGCTCCGGGAGCTTGGCGAGGACGTCGGCGATCCGGAAGCCGCCGGCCGCCGTGCCGAGGACGAAGACGCCGAACAGGAAGCCGACGTCGCCGATCCGCGTGACCAGGAACGCCTTGACCGCCGCCCGCGAGTTGGCCCGGTCTTCCCACCAGTGCCCGATCAGCAGGTAGGAGCACAGGCCCATGACCTCCCAGCCCACGTAGAGGACGAGGAGGTCGGCCGCGTAGACGACCAGGAGCATGGCGCTGGTGAACAGGCTGATGAAAGCGCTGTAGGAGGGGTAACGCCGGTCGTCGCGCAGGTAGCCCACGGAGTAGACCTGGACGGCGAGCGCCACCACGGTGACCAGCACCGCGATCGTCGCGGCGAGGCCGTCGACGAGCAGCCCGATGGAGATCGGCACCGAGCCCGTGTCGACGGCCACGGACGCCGTGGCGACACGGGCGGTGCCGGCCGACCCGGTGAACCGGGAGAGCCAGTCACCTCCCCCGGCGGCCTGACCGGTCCGTATGGAATAGGCCAGCCAGATCGTGAGCAGTGTGGAGACCGCGGTGGGCACGATCGCGATCCAGGCGGCCCGCCGGTTCGCGGCCGCGTCGGCCGCCCCTCCGCGGAGCCCCTTCGGGAACCGGGAGCCCAGCAGGCCGGCGGCCGCGGCGGCGAACGGCAACAGGATGGCGAGGACGGCGGCGGTGGTCACGGGCCCTCACCGGGCCCGGGGGAAGGCGGGAACGGGGAGCCGGCCGGAGGCGGGGATACGGGCCCGGTGGATGGCGTGGACCCGGTGGGAGGCAGAGGTCCGGCGGGAGGTGGGGGTCCGGCGGGTGGGGACCCGGTGGGGGGTGGAGGTCCGGTCCTGACGGGGGCGGAGACCGGGGAGGATCCGGTGGCGGAGGCCGGCCCGGCGGTGAGTGCGGACTCGGGGGAAAGGGCGGATCCGGCGGGGGCGGGGGTCTCGGCCAGGAGACGGAGGCGGTCGAGATCGACGGTCCGGCGGTTGCGGTAGAGGGCGAGGATGATCGCCAGGCCGAGACCGACCTCCGCCGCGGCGATCACGATGACGAACAGGGTGAGGACCTGGCCGGCGTGCAGGCGGTCGCGCAGCCACACGTCGAACGCGACCAGGTTGAGGTTGACCGCGTTGAGCATGAGCTCGACGGACATCAGGACCAGGATCGTGTTGCGCCGGGCGAGCACGCCGTACACGCCGATGGAGAACAGCAGCGCCGAGACGACCGCCGGGTAGACGATGTGCACGTCAGCCCCTCCCCCGGATGTCGGTGCGGGACAGCACGATGGCGCCGATCAGGGCGGCCAGCAGGAGGACCGAGAGTGCCTCGAAGGGCAGCACCCAGTTGCGGAAGACGCTGGAGCCGATCTCACCGGCCGAACCGCCGCCGGCCCGGAGGGGGGCGTAGGCGGTGCGGAAGCCGTCGACCACGACGGTGACCAGAACGGCGGCCGTGGCGAGCGCCACGAGCGCGGCGGCCGGCCGGTTGCCGCTGTCGAGATCGGCCGACCTGCCGATCGGGGCGCGGGTGAGCATGATGCCGAACAGCAGCAGGACCACGATCGCGCCGACGTATATCAGCACCTGGACCCAGGCGACGAACTCAGCCGTCAGGACGAGGTAGCACCCCGCGAGCGCGCCGAACGTGACGACCAGCCAGAGGGCCGCGTGGACGAGTTGCCTGGTGGTCACCACCAGCAGCGCCGCCCCGACCGCCACCGCGCCGAGCAGCAGGAAGACGATCTCCTGCCCGGTCGGTGACAGATAGGACGGCGCGTCGGTCACTTCTCCTCCTCGGACTCCTCAACCTGGTCCGTGGCAGAAGTCTGCTCCGCCGGGCCTTCGTCCGGGGGCGCACCACCCTGTTCTGTGGATGACTTCTCGGCGGGCGGGGTGTCCTTCTTCGGGAGCGCGCCCGGCGGGCGGATCGCCCGGACGTCCGAGAACCGGGTGGAGGTCCTCCGTTGCGGCCGCTCCGGCCGGGAAGACGCGGCGGGAGACGGCGGGTGGTCACCGTGTTCGGAACCGGCCGGCGGGGAACCGGCGGACCCGGAGCCCGCGGGCCCGGGGCCGGGACCGGGGGGAGGAGAACCGGCGGGCTCGGGACCGGGGGGAGAAGAACCGGCGGGCTCGGAATCCACCGGCGTGGAGTCCTCGGGACGTCCTCCCGGGGGTTCCACCGGCTCGCCCCCGGCGGGGGGAGCGTCCTTCTTCGGGAGCGCGCCCGGCGGGCGGATCGCCCGGACGTCCGCGCGCCGGGTCGAGGTCCTCCGCTCGGGACGGCGCGGCCCGGAAGACGCGGACGCCTCCGGCGGCGTGGACGGCCCGGGAGACGTGGACGGCCCGGGAGACGTGGACGCCTCCGGCGGCGTGGGGGACGCGGACGCCTCGGGGGGCGCCGGCGGCGTCCCTGCCGCGTCCGGTGCCGTCCGGGCCGGCCCCGCGGTGGTGCGGGGACGGGCGGGACGCGAGGCGGCCGCCAGTTCCTTGGGCGGCTCGGCGTTGGGCTCGTGGGCCGGGGGCGGCGGGACCGTCTGCGCCCAGGCCGCCAGCCTGTCCCTCTCGTGCAGGAGGTTGCGGATGTCGCCGTCGGCGTACTCGAACTCCGGCGACCAGAACAGCGCGTCGAACGGGCACACCTCGATGCAGATGCCGCAGTACATGCACAGCGAGAAGTCGATCGCGAACCGGTCGAGCACGTTGCGGGCGCGGGGACGGCCGCCCTCCGGGGCGGGGAGGGTCTCCTTGTGGGAGTCGATGTAGATGCACCAGTCGGGGCACTCACGGGCGCAGAGCATGCACACCGTGCAGTTCTCCTCGACCAGGGCGATCACGCCGCGACTCCGGGCGGGCAGATCGGGCCTGACGTCGGGGTACTGCTGGGTCACCGACTTGCTCAGCATGTGGCGAAGGGTGACGGAGAGCCCTTTCGCCAGCCCCACTCCTGGTATCCGTGCCACAACACCACATCATGACGCATGGGGGCGCGCCCGGGAATGCGGCGTCCAGTAAAACGCCCATATCGGACACCGATCCAGCCTCCGAGGGTTGTCCACAGAAGTTATCCACAGACTGTGTGTTCGAGTATCGGACCCCATCCGAAGGCCGATACGGAAAGGACACCCGCGGAGACTGCGGCTGACGGTGGGAATACGTATTGTTCGCGACATGTCCCACCAGTACGGCCCCGGCCGGTACCCGCAGACGCCTCCGCGGCCCTCCACGGGATGGAGCGTGGCCTGGGCCCTGGTGCCCCTGTTCACCTTCGGGATCGGCACGCCGTTCGTCATCGGCCACGCCGCCCGCCGCCTGCGCAGTCCCGGGCTGGCCCTCGCAACCGTCCTGTACGGCATCGCCGTCGCGACGTTCCTGGTCGGGGCCGGCACCTACGGTGACTCGGAGCTGATCCCCACCTGGCTGGACACCACGATGATGATCGGCTTCTTCGGCAGCTGGATCGGCGGCCTGGGACACGCGCTGATCATCCGGGGCGCGGTGTTCCGGCGGGAGGGCTCCCCGCGGCAGGCGGCGCCGTACGGGTCGTACGAACCGTACGGCGAGCCGTACGGGACGAAGCACGGCTCGCGGCACGGGCCCTCGCACGAGACGACGCACCCCTCACGGTACGGGTCGCCGTACGAGGCGCCGCGCCGGTCACCGCACGGGTCCTCCGCCGAGCCGCCGCCCGGGTCGCCACACAAGCCATACAAGCCATACGAACCGCATGAACCGCACGAACCGGCTCCGCACGGGTCACGGTCACGGTACGGCTCGCCGCCCGGCCCGTACGCGCAGCCGAGGACGCCGGCGGGACCACCGGCCGGGCCGGTCCCGGCGTCGCACGGATCGGCCTCCTCGGCGCACGGGCCGGTCCCGGGGTCGCACGGATCGGCCCCGGGGTCGCACGGAGCGACTTCGGCGGCGCCCGGAGCGGGTCCGGTGACGCCGTACGGGCCGGCCTCGGCCTCGCACGGAACGGGTCCGGTGACGCCGTACGGACCGCCGGGGTCGCACGCCCCGGCCGTCGCCGCGCCGCACCCGGCTCCCCCCGTCCCCGGCCGGGAGCCCGCCTCCCCGTGGGGGCCCCGGCCCGGCGAACCGCCGTACGGCACGTCGCGGACCCCGGCCCACCACACCCCGGCCCACCACGACCCGGGACCCTACGACCGGCCCTCGCCCGCCGGGACCTTCACCGGAGCCGGCGGGCCCGCCGGCTCCCTCCGCGGCCACGAAGGTCATGACGGCCGCGACAGCCACGACGGCCACCGCGACCGCGGCGGCCGGCACGACGACCACGACCGGCGCGACCGGCGCGACCCGCAGGGCGGTCACGACCGCGAGGAGGGCCGTCTGGGACCGTACCGGCTGATCGGCACCCTCGGCAGGGGCGGTCAGGGCACGGTCCACCTGGCGCTCACCCCCCGGGGGGAGAAGGTGGCGATCAAGGTTCTGCACGAGCACTTCACCGGCGACCCGGTGGTCAGGGAACGGTTCATCCGGGAGGTGGAGGCGACGCGGAGGGTGGCGACGTTCTCCACGGCCCGGGTGCTCGACGTGAACATCACCGACGACCAGGCCTACGTCGTCAGCGAGTACGTCGACGGCGTCTCCCTGGAGCAGCTGGTCCGCGAGCAGGGTCCCCGCACCGAGGACGGCCTGACCCGGCTGGCCCTGGCCACGGCCGGCGCGCTGGCCGCGATCCACCGGGCGGGCGTGGTGCACCGTGACTTCAAACCGGCCAACGTGCTGATCGGCGGGGACGGGCCGCGTGTGATCGACTTCGGCATCGCCCGCGCCCTGGACCAGGCGACGGCCACGGCCACCGGCAGCGTCATCGGCACCCCGGCCTACATGTCCCCGGAGCAGATCTCCGGCGAGCACGTCGGCCCGGAGTCCGACGTGTTCAGCTGGGCGTCCACGATGATCTTCGCCGCCTCCGGCCGGGCGGCCTTCGGCGCGGACACCATCCCGGCGATCCTGAACCGGGTGATCAGCCACCACCCCGACCTGTCCTCACTGCCGTCGTCACTGCGCCCGCTGGCCGCCGTCTGCCTGGACAAGCGGCCCGCCAACCGGCCGACGGCCGCCGACATCATGCTGCGGATCGTGCACTAGCCGTCCCCCGGGCAGGGGACGGATGGAACAGCCGACCGGCGACCGGCGACCGGCGACCGGCGACCGGCGACCGGCGACCGGTGATCGGTGACCGGTGACCGGTGACCGGTGACCGGTGATCGGTGACCGGTGATCGGTGACCGGTGATCGGTGAGGACAGCCGGCGACCGACGGCGGGCGGATCACCGGCGGCGGACCCTCGGGGCGGCCGGAGGCGGATCGGCGGACCGGTTCCGGATCAGGGCACCGCGTCCCCGACCCGGCTCGTCAGATCGAGATACTCCTCGCGGCTCAGCGTCCGGGTCTCCAGCTCCAGCCCGTTCCGTACGGCGAAGCGGCGCGCCGCATCCGGGTCCCAGTGCCCCGGCAGGTGGAACCGGCCCTCCCCGACGATCAGCCCGGTCATCCCGGGGTCGGCCGAGTAGAGAAGCAGCCGGTCGGCCTCGATCTCACGGGTCCTGCGCTCGGTCTCCAGCAGCAGCCGGTCGTGCACCACCACGAGCCGGCAGTGCGGCTTGCCCTGCCGCTGCAGCTCGCGGCTGTCGGCGGTCTGCCTGCGGGCCCGCCGCCTGCCGATCCCGACCAGGAAGACGGCGGCGGCGCCGGTGGCGGTCAGCCCGGCCAGCACCAGGGAGGTGATCCCGAGCGTGTCCATGCCCCGGGTGACGTCGGTGAAGTTCGTCATGTTGAGGACGACGAGGGTGGCGAAGGCGGCGCCGTAGGCGAGCACCAGCCACATCAGCGCGTACAGGAGCTGTTCGCGCCACCAGACCTTCGCCGGCCCCTTGGGGGGCCGCAGGCTCCGCGGGCCGGGGACGCGCAGCCGCGGCAGGGCCGGGGGCGGCATGCGCCAGCCCACCATGCACCACCCCGGCGACCGGCGGGCGAGCGCGACGCGGGCCTCCTCGCCAGTGGCGAACCGCCGTTCCTCGAACGTCAGGCCGTGCCGCCGGGCGAACGCCTCCAGATCGGCGCGCGAACGGGAACCGGGGGCCTGCATGATCACCAGGCCGGACTCGTCGAGCAGCGCCAGGCCGTACCTGGTCCTGCTCCGGCCCGGGTAGTCGAAGAACAGCAGCGTGCACACCCGGGCGCCGCCCGCGAGCGGCAGCCGTACCGGCGGGTGTTCCGGCACCTCGACGACGAGGTCGTCGTGGTCCACGGCGAGTGCGAGGGTCATCGGTTCCGTCCTATGGCCGTGCTGTCTCACATGCGGGTCCTCCTCCTGCCCAGCGTGCACGCTTTGAAATCCCGGAGGCCGTATCCGGCGGCGCGACACGTGGCCGGAACCGGACACGACACCCGGGGGCCGCCGGACGCACCGGGATCAGCCCGCCAGGACACGGACGATCCCGGTCAGCGCGAGCTGGACCAGCGCCAGCGGCACCAGTCCCACCCAGGCGAGTCTCTGGAGCTGGTCCTCGCGCAGCCGGGGATAGCTCACCCGGACCCAGATGACCACGAAGACCAGGGCGGCCACCTTCAGGAGCGTCCAGACCGGCCCGGGGAGGAGCGGGCCGTGCCAGCCGCCCAGGAACAGGACCGTGGTCAGCGCGGACAGCACGATGATCCCGGCGTACTCGGCCAGCATGAACAGGGCGAACCGCATGCCGGTGTACTCGGTCATCGGGCCCATGATGATCTCGGACTCGGCGATCGGCATGTCGAACGGCGGGCGACGCAGCTCGGCGAGCCCGGCGGTGAAGAAGACGACCGCGCCGATCGCCTGCCAGGGCAGCCACCACCACCGCCACGCCTCCACGATGCCCGGCAGGGAGAGGGTCCCGGCGGCCATCGCGACGCTGGAGGCGGCCAGGACCAGCGGGAGCTCGTAGGACACGAGCTGGGCGGCCGAGCGGATGCCGCCGAGCACCGAGTACTTGTTGCCGGACGCCCAGCCGGCCATGATCGAGCCGAGCACGCCGATCCCCATCACGGCGAGGACGAAGAACAGCCCGGCGTCGAGGTCCACCCCGACCAGGCCGGGGCCGACCGGGACGACCACCAGCACCACGAGGTACGGGATCAGCGCCACCGCGGGGGCCAGGGCGAACACCCGGCGGTCGGCGGCGGCCGGGACGACCTCCTCCTTCTGCGCGAACTTGACCCCGTCCGCGATCAGCTGCGCCCAGCCGTGGAAGCCCCCGGCGCGCATCGGGCCCAGGCGCGCCTGCATATGGGCCATGACCTTGTGCTCGGCCTGCCCGGCGATCAGCGGGAGCACCAGGAACGCCGCCACGATCACGGCCAGCCGGACGGCGACGTCGAGCACCACGGCCATAACGCCTCCAAACGCCGGGCCCGGGGGCCGGGACCCGGCCTCTCGGCCGCCGCGCCCGCGGGCGGGATCGGCCGGGTCCGCCGGTCTCCCGGTCATCATGCCCCGGCCCGGCCCGCGGCATCCCCGCCCGCCGCCGCGAGAATCACGCCCGTCGCGGGATTCCCGATCCCCGCGGCGTCCGGACCCACCGCGGCGGACGGGTCACCGCGGTGTTCGGACCCACCGCGGCGTCCGGACCCCACCGCGGCGTCCGGACCCCATGCAGCGTCCGGACCCACCGCGGTGTTCGGACCCATGCGGCGTCCGAATTCCCCGCAGCGGACGCGTCACCGCGACCCGGTCCCGGCCGCGTGCCGTCCCCGGCTACCGCTCCTCGGCGTCACGCCCCCAGCCGGCGGCGGGCACGCCGGGCGGGAGCGTCTTGCGGCGGCTCGGCGATCCGTGGCCGGACTCGCCCGGCTCCTTGGCGCCGGGCCACGCCTTGGCGACCCGGGCGGCCAGCACGAAGTCCTTGCGCAGCGGGTGCCCCTCGAAGCCCTCGGGCAGCAGCAGCGGCACGAGGTTGGGGTGGCCCTCGAAGACCACGCCGAACATCTCGAAGGTCTCGCGCTCGTGCCAGTCGGCGCCCCGGAACACGCCGACCGCGCTGGGCAGGCGGGGGTCGGCGCGCGGCACCCGGGTGCGGGGCAGCAGGTGGGCGCGGGTCACGGGGTCGTAGAGGTGGGCGACCACCGAGAAGGCGTCGGGCGGCTCGTCCACGCCGGTCAGCCAGTCGAAGAACACGTATCCCCGGTCGCGGGCGAACTCCAGCAGGTCGGTCCAGTCGCCCGGCGGGACGTCGGCGGTGATCTCGCCGAAGGACTCCGACACCTGGACGCGCTCGCCGTACCGGGCGAGGAGGGCGTCCCGGACGGGGGTCCCGGCCCGGTCCGGGGAGTCCCCGGGCTCCCGGCGGGCGGGCCCCGGGCGCGCGGACGTCCCTGGCCCGGTCGCGGGGCGCGCGGACGGCTCAGGGGTCACGGACCCTGGCTCGGTCCCGGGGCGCGCGGGCGGCTCGGGGGTCGCGGACCCGGACCCGGTCCCGGGGCGCGCGGGCGGCTCGGGGGTCGCGGACCCGGACCCGGTCGCGGGGCGCGCGGGCGGCTCAGAAGTCGAAGGCTCAGACATACCGGTCACCCAGGTTCTCGGCGGCGATCTTCTCCTGGAGCATCATGATCCCGTGCAGCAGCGCCTCGGGCCGGGGCGGGCAGCCCGGGACGTAGACGTCCACCGGGATGATCTGGTCGACGCCCTTGGTGACGCAGTAGGAGTCCCAGTACGGCCCGCCCGAGTTGGAGCACGCGCCGAAGGAGATCACGTACTTCGGGTCGGGCATCTGCTCGTACAGCCGCTTGACCGCCGGCGCCATCTTGTCGGTCACCGTGCCTGAGACGATCATCAGGTCGGCCTGGCGGGGGCCGTTGGCGAACGGGATGACCCCGAACCTGATGAAGTCGTGCCTGCTCATCGAGGTCGCGATGAACTCGATGGCGCAGCAGGCCAGACCGAAGTTGAACGCCCACAGCGAGTAGCGCCGGCCCCAGTTGAGGACGAAGCGCATGGGCTTGGGAGCCAGCCGGGAGACCGGCCCCACGGTGGGCATCGGGAGATCAGCCATGTGATGCATTCTCCCTTCCGTGTCGGTCGGCCGGGGCCGCGGGACCCTCGGCGGGGCCGGGCGCCGCTTCCCGGCGCGGGCTTTCGGCGGGCCGCGCCGCCCGGCGGTCAGGCCCAGGTCAGGACGCGTTTGCGCCAGCCGTACAGGATGCCGAGCGCGATGAACCCCAGGAAGACGAACATCTCCACCAGCGTCGTCATTCCGAACCCGGGGGCGGCGAAGACCGTCGCCCAGGGGAAGAGGAAGACCGCGTCCACCGCGAAGATCACGTAGAGGTAGGTGAAGACGTAGTAGCGGACCTGGGACTGCGCCCAGCCCTCGCCCACCGGGTCGACGCCGCACTCGTAGGTCGCCAGCTTGTCGGGGGTCGGCCGGGTGGGCCTGAGCATCCGGTTGGCGAACAGCGCCCCGGCGACGATCGCCACCCCGACCACGAACAGGGCGAGGACCGCGGCGTAGGAGCCGAGATACCCGAGGGACACGGTCACGACCTCCCCTTTCCGTCACCGGCGCGCCCGGCGGGAGTCCCACCGCGCACGCCTCTCGAACCGGTCCCGGAGCCCGCGTCGGTCCTCCCGCGCGGCTCCCTTCCGGCCGACTTCGGAGCCCGCGACGGTCCCGCGCGTACGCCCCTTCTGACCAGCTATATCAGCATCCGCGGCACCGGTCACCCCATGGCGGGCCCAAACCTTCTCACGATCAAAACCTCTCCGCCATTAACCCCAAAAAACGGCAAACAGCCATTTATCGCCCCTAGCCTGGCACCCATGCCCAATCTGCGACTCACCGGAGGAATCGCGCTGATCGTCGCTTCCGCGGCGGGTTGCGGCGTGGTCTCCTCCGGCGCCGAGGCTCCCCTCCCCTCGGAGCCCACGATGGTCGACTACGTGGCGCCCACCGCCGTGCGGGGGCTCGACGTCCGCACCGTCTCCCGGCGCGACCCCGGTGGACCGGAGGTGCACGCCGCCTACCCCTCGGTCGCGGACGCCCCCCGCCTCACCGAGGAGCTCCGGCGTACGGTGACCGCGCAGCTCGGCCTGTTCGACCGGAGCGTGCGGGCGGATCGCAAGGGCACCGCGGGACAGCCGCCCCACGCCGAGTTCAACGTGGACTGGCAGCTCACCGCCGCCTCGAAGGAGGTGCTCGGCGTACGGCTGCGCACCGGCGAGTCCGCCGGCGGCGGCTGGACGGAGTCCCGTACCACCGTCTGGTACGACCGGGTGGACAAGCGCGCCATGGACTCCGCCGGTCTCCTCAGGGACCGCGCGGCCCTGACCGAGCTGGCCCGGCTCGCCAGGCGGAGCCTGCTGTCCCGGGGAGCGGCGGCGAACCCGCAGGCGGTCACCCCGGACCCGAAGATCTTCGACTCCATCGCCTTCAACATGCACGGCGACCTCGTCGTGGAGTTCGACGACTCGCAGGTCGGGCCGGGCTTCCTCGGCCGGGTCGCGGTGGCCGTGCCGGCCGGGACCGCCGGGCCGATGCTGTCGCCGACCGGGCTGCGGGCGCAGCGGACGGCCGTCGAGGAGGCGGGCAGGCGGGCCACGGCGCCGCCGCCCTCCTCCTCCCTGGAGGAGCCGAACGCCGACCGGCCGAAGGCGACCAGCTCGCGCGGCGGCGACGTCGACTGCGCGAAGGCCAAGTGCGTCGCGCTGACCTACGACGACGGCCCCGGCACCGGCACCGCCGGGCTGCTGGACGTCCTGGCCGCGCAGGGGGCGAGGGCCACCTTCTTCTGCGTCGGCTCCAGCGCGGTGGCCCGCCCCGACCTGCTCCGGCGCATGACGGCCGAGGGGCATCTGGTCGCCGGTCACACCTGGTCGCACCGCGACCTGACCGCCATGTCCCGGAACATGATCATCGACCAGCTCGTCCGGGGCCGGGACGCGGTCGCCCAGGCCGCCGGGCAGGTGCCCACGCTGGTGCGCCCGCCGTACGGCAGGGTCGGCGACCAGGTCACCGCCGCCGCCCGCGAGCTGGGCATGCCGGTGGTCCGGTGGAGCGTCGACACCGGCGACCTCGACGACGACGCCCCCGCGGACGTCGCCGCGCGGGCCGTCGCGGGGGCCGCGCGCGGCGCGATCATCCTCATGCACGACACGGGCGGATCGGCCGCCGAGGCCACGGCTGAGGTCCTGCGGCGTCTCAAGGCCGAGGGTTACACCTTCGTCACCGTCCCCGAGCTGTACGGCGCGCAGGGGATGCGGCCGGGCGTGGTCTACGACTCCGCCGAGTCCGGCGAGCGCGCCCGGACCCTCGGCAAGCAGACGATGCTCTGACCGGCGCCGGGGCCCGGCGCCACGGGGAGATGGCTACGGGGGAGAAGGTTCCGGCTTGAGGCGGGACATATAGTTGAGGATCGTGACCACAACCGTCCTCTTCGGCCGCCTGCACGTCGACCTGTGCCGGATCACCGCCGGGCTGTGTCGGGCAGGTCGCTCGCGGTCGTGACCGCCCCCAGGCCCTTCACGACCCCCTCCGAAGCCCGACTCCGCGACCCGCAGAGGACGTGTGACGCGAGCACGCGCCTTTCCACCATGTGGAACGCGGAACACCCGAAGCGTGACCCCGAGGGATCTAGCATGGAAAGAAAAACGTGCCACCAGCGACGGCGCCCCATCGCGTCGAGGAGGACCGAGCTGTGACCAAGCAGGTTCAGCAACTCGACCGCGTGATCATACGCTTCGCCGGAGACTCCGGCGACGGCATGCAGCTCACCGGTGATCGCTTCACGGCCGGGACCGCGGAGTTCGGCAACGACCTGTCGACCCTGCCCAACTTCCCCGCCGAGATCCGCGCCCCCGCAGGGACCCTGCCGGGCGTGTCGAGTTTCCAGCTTCACTTCGCCGACCACGACATCCTCACGCCCGGCGACGCGCCGAACGTCCTGGTCGCGATGAACCCCGCGGCGTTGAAGGCCAACCTGTCCGACCTGCCGCGCGGCGGCGACATCATCGCCAACACCGACGAGTTCACCAAGCGCAACCTCCAGAAGGTCGGCTACACCGCCAACCCGCTGGAGGACGACTCGCTGGCCGAGTGGCGGGTGCACGCGGTGCCGCTGACGTCCCTGACGGTCAAGGCCCTGGAGGGCTTCGACCTGTCCAAGAAGGACGCCGAGCGCTCCAAGAACATGTTCGCCCTGGGCCTGCTGAGCTGGCTGTACCACCGGCCGACCGAGGCGACGATCCAGTTCCTGGAGACCAAGTTCGCCAAGAAGCCCGACATCGCCAAGGCCAACATCGCGGCCTTCCAGGCGGGCTGGAACTACGGTGAGACCACCGAGTCGTTCTCGGTGTCCTACGAGGTCAAGCCGGCCAAGCTGGCCCCGGGCGTCTACCGCAACATCTCCGGCAACCAGGCCCTGGCCTACGGCCTGATCGCCGCCTCGGTGCGGTCGGGGCTGCCGCTGTTCCTCGGCTCGTACCCGATCACGCCGGCCAGCGACATCCTGCACGAGCTGTCGAAGCACAAGCGGTTCGGCATCCGCACCTTCCAGGCCGAGGACGAGATCGCCGGTGTCGGCGCCGCGCTCGGGGCGGCGTTCGGCGGGGCGCTGGGCGTGACCACCACCTCCGGGCCCGGCGTGGCGCTGAAGGCCGAGACCGTCGGCCTGGCGGTGACCACGGAGCTGCCGCTGGTCGTGGTCGACGTGCAGCGGGCCGGCCCGTCCACCGGCATGCCGACCAAGACCGAGCAGACCGACCTGCTGATGGCGATGTACGGCCGCAACGGCGAGTCGCCGGTGCCGATCGTGGCGCCGGCCACCCCGTCCGACTGCTTCGACGCGGCCGTCGAGGCGGCCCGGATCGCGGTGAAGTACCGCACCCCGGTCATGCTGCTGTCGGACGGCTACCTCGCCAACGGCTCCGAGCCGTGGAAGGTGCCGAGCGCGGCCGAGCTGCCCGACATCTCCGTCGACTTCGCCACCGCGCCGAACGGCGAGGACGGCACGACGTTCCTGCCCTTCGCCCGCGACCCGGAGACCCTGGCCCGTCCGTGGGCGATCCCGGGCACCGCGGGGCTGGAGCACCGGATCGGCGGCATCGAGAAGGCCGACGGCACCGGCAACATCTCCTACGACCCGAACAACCACGACAAGATGGTCCGGCTGCGCCAGGCCAAGATCGACGGCATCGCCGCCGACATCCCGGCGCTGGAGGTCGACGACCCCGACGGCGACGCCCGGGTGCTGGTGCTGGGCTGGGGCTCCACCTACGGCCCGATCGCCGCGGCGGTGCGGCGGATCAGGAAGTCCGGCGGCAAGGTCGCCCAGGCCCACCTGCGCCACCTCAACCCGCTGCCCGCCAACACCGGCGAGGTGCTGCGGTCCTACGACAAGGTGCTGCTTCCGGAGATCAACCTCGGCCAGCTGGCGCTGCTGCTGCGCGCCCGCTTCCTGGTCGACGTCATCAGCTACAACCGCGTGCGCGGGCTCCCGTTCAAGGCCGAGGAGCTGGCGAGCGTCATCCAGGATGTGATCGACAGTGAGTGACCTCATCACCAACGGCAGGGGCCTGTCCCTCGTCCCCAAGTCCGACGTCGCGCTGGGCATGAAGGACTTCAAGTCCGACCAGGAGGTCCGCTGGTGCCCCGGCTGCGGCGACTACGCCATCCTCGCCGCGGTCCAGTCCTTCGTGCCGGAGCTGGGCCTCAAGCGCGAGAACATGGTGTTCGTCTCGGGCATCGGCTGCTCGTCGCGGTTCCCGTACTACATGAACACCTACGGGTTCCACTCGATCCACGGCCGCGCCCCGGCGATCGCCACCGGCCTGGCCGCCTCCCGGCCGGACCTCAGCGTGTGGGTGATCACCGGTGACGGCGACTCGCTGTCCATCGGCGGCAACCACCTGATCCACGCGCTGCGCCGCAACGTCAACCTCAACATCCTGCTGTTCAACAACCGGATCTACGGGCTGACCAAGGGTCAGTACTCCCCGACCTCCGAGGTCGGCAAGGTCACCAAGTCCACGCCGATGGGGTCGCTGGACAAGCCGTTCAACCCGGTGTCGCTGGCGCTCGGCGCGGAGGCGTCGTTCGTGGCCCGCACCATCGACTCCGACCGCAAGCACCTGCAGTCGGTGCTGCGCCAGGCCGCCGAGCACCGCGGCACCTCCCTGGTGGAGATCTACCAGAACTGCAACATTTTCAACGACGGCGCCTTCGACCAGCTCAAGGATCCGGCGCAGCGTGACGAGATCACCCTGCGACTGGAGCACGGGCAGCCGATCGTCTCGGCCACCAAGGCGGTCCGCCGCTCGGCCGACGGCGGCATCGAGGTCGTCGCCCGCTCGGAGGTGCGCGAGGAGGAGATCCTCGTGCACGACGCCCACCGCGCCGACCCGACGCTGGCCTTCGCGCTGTCGCGGCTGGACGAGCCGGCGTTCGAGCACGTGCCGATCGGCGTGTTCCGCAACGTCGACCGCCCGAGCTACGACGAGCTGATGGCCGCGCAGCTGGAGGAGGCCACCGCCCAGCGCGGCGCCGGTGACCTGGACGAACTGCTGCTCGCCGGGGACACCTGGCGCATCGGCTGACCGCGCCTGGCGCACGGACCGCTCCGGAGCCCGGAGAGGACGAAAGAAGACACGGCCACGGGGCCGCTCCCGCACGGGGGCGGCCCCGTGGCTTTTCTCACCGAAGAACCAGGGAGAACTTCCCGATACATCGGTTATCGGGTACATCGCCGGGTCCGTTGCGGTATGAAACGCCTGTGCCCTCCGAGGCCCGGCCGGAGCGCCGGGCGGCGCCGTCATCGACCCCTGGGAGAACACCCATGCCGACCGCCCCGGAATCCGAACGGCCGAGCGTGCCCGAGCGGGAGGGCTTCGGAGGTTCCGGGGGCTTCCCGGGCTTCGACGGCTCCGGCGGCTCCGGCGGTTCCGGGGACTTCACGGGATCCGAGGGTCAGGGGGGCTCCGAGGCCTCCGGCTGGCACGACCGCCGCGTACTGGTGACGGGCGCCACCGGGTTCATCGGGTCCCGCCTGGTGGAACGCCTGGCCGCCCTCGGCGCGCGGGTGCACGCGGTCAGCCGCGGACCCGGCCGGGCGGCCGAGCACGGCCGGACCTGGCACGTCGCCGACGTCGGCGACACCGAGGCGGCCGGGGCGCTGATCCGCTCCGTCCGCCCCGACGTCGTCTTCCACCTCGCCAGCGAGGTCGCCGGCACGCGTGACCCCCGGCTCGTCCCGACGATGCTCCGCGGCAACCTGGCGAGCGTGGTCAACCTGCTGACCGCGGTCGCCGAGGATCCCGGGGCGCGGGTGGTGCTGGCCGGGTCGGTGGAGGAGCTCCGCCCGGACGAGGGCGACGCCGTGCCGTCCTCCCCCTACGCGGCCGCCAAGTGGGCCGCGCGCGGCTACGCCCTGATGTTCCACCGCCTGTGGGACGTCCCCGTGACGAACCTGCGCGTCGCGATGGTCTACGGCCAGGGCGAGCGGAACCTCGCCAGGCTGGTGCCGTACATGGCGCTGTCGCTGCTGCGGGGGCGGGAGCCGGCTCTGAGCAGCGGCAAGCGCGAGATCGACTGGATCCATGTGGACGACGTCGTCGAGGCGTTCCTGGCCGCCGCCACGACCCCGGAGGCGGCCGGCCGGAGCCTCGACGTCGGCTCGGGCACGCGGACGACCATCCGCGACACCGCCGAGCTGCTGGTCCGGATCACCGGCGGCGTGGCGCGTCCCCGCTACGGCGCGCTCCCCGACCGGCCGCTGGACGGCGCCCGGATCGCCGACATCGGCCCCACCGCCGACGTGCTCGGCTGGCGGCCCGTCATCGGGCTGGAGGACGGCCTGCGCCGTACCGTCGCCTGGTACGCCGACCGGCTGCGGGCCGGCGAGTTCCAGGACGCGCCCGGCCCGTCCTGAACCACCGGCCCCGCCCCGCCCTGCCCCGCGCCGCTCGGTCCGTCCTGGTCCGGGCGGTCGGCCTCGACCGTTCCCGGTCGCGTCGCCCCCGGACGCTCCCACCCGGGCGGGCGTCCACCGCTGTAACGGGGGACGCGGGCGGCCCCGATATCCCGGACGGAGCCGGAAGACCGCACGCCGCGCCGCCCCGCCGTCCCGCGTGGCCGAAAGACCCCGGCCGGAGAAGGGGACGCTGGTGGAGTCGGTCGTCAATCTCACGGTCCACGGCATCGGCCCGGCCGTCCGCCCGCTCGACGAGGGCGAGGACGAGACCTGGGTCGACGTGGAACGGTTCGAGCGGGTGCTCGACGCCGTGGCGGGCCGCCGGGACGTCCGCGTCACCTTCGACGACGGCAACGCCTCCGACGTGGAGATCGCCCTCCCCCGGCTGCTCGAACGCGGCCTGACCGCGGAGTTCTTCGTGCTGGCCGGGCTCCTCGGCGAGCCGGGCAGGCTGGACGCCGACGGGGTCCGCGAGCTCGTCGCGGCGGGCATGCGGGTCGGCTCGCACGGCTGGGCCCACCGCGACTGGCGGCGGCTGGACGCCCGGCAGGCGAAGGAGGAGATCGACGGCGCGAACCGCCTGCTCGGCGAGCTGGTGGGCGGGCCGGTGACGAGGGTGGCCATCCCGTTCGGGTCCTACGACCGGCGGGTGCTCGGCATGCTGAGGCGGGCCGGGGTGACCCGCGCCTACACCAGCGACGGCGGCCGGGCCCGCCCGGGTTCCTGGCTCCAGGCGCGCAACAGCCTGCGGCACGACATCGACCCGGCCTGGGCGTCCCGCGTCGTGGACGGCACCCCGCCGCTGCCGCTGCGCGCCCGCCGGGCGGTCGCCCGGGTGGTCAAGCGGTTCCGCGGCTGACCGGCCGGCCGCGCCGGCCCCGTCGGCCGCGCCGGCCGGCTTGGACGGCCCGGAATCCCGGCGTCATCCCGGAACCCTTCGGAGCCCCGACACTCCCGGGTCCCGGCGTCATCCCGGAACCCTTCGGAGCCCCGACACTCCCGGGTCCCGGCGTCCTCCGAACCCCGATACCCCCGGGCCACGGCGTCCTCCGAACCCCGGCATCCCCGGGTCCCGGCGTTCCCCGGTCCCCATCGCCCCGGATACGCCCTTTTGGAACGCGGTAACGGCGTCCCGGCGCGGCACGATGAGCCGTACATGACGTCTGGTGCGCCCAGGATCGCCGTGGTGGTCGTCACCTACAACAGCGCGGAGGTCCTCCCGGGCTGCCTGCGCTCCCTCGCCGAGGGCGCACGCGGGACGCGCCTCGCGCGTGTCGTCGTGGCCGACAACGCCTCCCGCGACGGCTCGCTGCGGATCGCCGGGGAGGCGGCGGACCTGCCGGTCCGGACCGTCCAGCTCGGCCGCAACGCCGGGTACGCCGCGGCGGTCAACGCGGGGGTCGCGGAGCTCGACCTCGGCGCGCTCGACGCGGTGCTGGTGGTCAACCCCGACTGCCGGCTGCGGCCGGGCTCGCTGGCCCCCCTCGCCGAGGCCCTGCGGCGGCCCGGGTGCGGCATCGCCGTGCCGCGGCTGGTGAACCCGGACGGCAGCCTGCAGCCCTCGCTGCGCCGTACCCCGACCGTACGGCGGGCGCTGGCCGAGGCGGTGATCGGCGGCGGCCTCGCGGGCCGCATCGGCACCCTGGGCGAGCTGGTCACCGACCCCGCGG
Source organism: Streptosporangium pseudovulgare (assembly GCF_014648055.1). Lineage (GTDB taxonomy): Bacteria > Actinomycetota > Actinomycetes > Streptosporangiales > Streptosporangiaceae > Streptosporangium > Streptosporangium pseudovulgare. The sequence continues at coordinate 7,474 of NZ_BMQJ01000034.1, read as the reverse complement.
AGTACGAGCGGGCCGGTCCGGCCGCGTGGGCGACGGGCGCGGCCATGCTCGTCTCCACCGATCTCATCCGGGAGATCGGCCCGTGGGACGAGTCGTTCCTCCTCTACAGCGAGGAGACCGAGTTCGCGCTGCGCGCCGCGGACCGGGGATGGACGCTGTGGTACGAGCCGTCGTCGGTGTTCGAGCACATCGGCGGCGACTCCGGCGTCAACCCCACCCTGGCCGCGCTGCTCACCGTCAACCGGGTGCGGCTGTTCCGGCGGCGCCGGGGCTCGGCCGCCGGGTCCCTCTTCTTCGCCGCGGTCGTCCTCGGCGAGGGGGCCCGCGCGCTCGCCGGGCGCCGCACGTCGCGGGCTTCGGTCATGGCGCTGCTGCTGCCGTCACGCCGGATCCGGAAGCTCGCCGACTGACCGGCGATCGGGGGGAGGCCACGATGACCATGCCCGCGGACGCGGCGCCCGCCGCCCGGACCGTGCGAAGCGTGCGGACGGTGGGCTTCGACGCGCTCACCGCCGAGGAGCTCGACGCCTGGCATTCGCTGCGGGCGGCCAACCCGCTGCTGGACAGCCCCTACTTCCACCCCGGATTCGCCGCCGCCGTGCACGCGAGCGGTTTCGAGGTGCGGGTCGCCGTCGGCCGGGACGGCGACGGCGTGGTCAGCGCCCTGCTGCCCCACCACCGCGAGGGGTCGCTGGCCAGGCCCGCGGGCTGGCCGGGCGCCGACTTCCAGGGACCGGTGCTCGCGCCCGGTTCGTCCTTCCCCCCGCCGGCCCTGCTCACCGGCGGGGTGCGCGGCTTCGCGTTCGACCATCTCGTGGAGAGCTGCGCGGATTTCACCCCGTGGGTGGAGTCGCGGCGGGCGTCGCCGTACCTCGACGTCTCCGGGGGGCTGGAGGGGTATCTGGGCCGGGCCTCGCGCAGCGGCCGGGACAACATGGCGCAGGCCAGGCGCCGCGCGAGGCGGGCCGAGCGGGACCACGGCGCGGTGCGCTTCACCGCCGACGCGGCCGACCCGGAGATCCTCGGGCGGGTGGTGGCGCTGAAGCGGGCACAGTACGCCGCCACCGGCGTCCGCGACCACTTCGCCGAACCGGGCCGCCGCGAGCTGCTGGAACGGCTGCTGCGGGTGCGGGACCCCTCGTTCGGCGGGATCCTGTCCGCGGTGCACGCGGGCCCGCATCTGGTCGCCGCGCATTTCGGGATCCGCTCGGGAAACGTGCTGCACTGGTGGTTCCCCGTCTACGACCCGGCCTTCGCGGGCCTGTCCCCCGGGTGGATCCTGCTGCGTGAGATCGTCGCCGCCGCCCCGGCCCTGGGCATCACCCGTGTCGACCTCGGGCGGGGGGACGACGAGTACAAGCGGCGGGCCAGGACCGGCGAGACGGTGGTGTGCCAGGGGCTGGTCACCCGGAGCGCGGCCCGGCTGGCGCTGCGGCGGGCGCGCGACTCGGCGGTGGCCGCGGCGAAGGCGTCGCCCCTGGGCCCGGGGTTACAAAACATGACCCGAAAAATCCGTACATTAATGAGAAACTAACGCCATAAGTGTCAGAGCTGCCATTTTTCACTTCGTAACGCTCGCAGAAAATCACCTGATTAAAGAACGAGCAGTGCGGGGCGCGGAAAACGCCTCCCGCCCGCGGCCCGCGGACGACCCCATGGAGGCGGTTCCCAGTGAGAATCAGCGTTTTCGGGCTCGGTTACGTCGGCTGCGTCTCCGCCGCCTGCCTCGCCTCCGCCGGGCACAAGGTGGTCGGCGTCGACGTCAACCCGCTCAAGGTCGACCTGGTCACCCGCGGCCTGGCCCCGGTCGTCGAGGAGCGCATCGGCGAGCTGACCGCGGAGGCCGTGCGGAGCGGCGCGCTGCGGGCCACGGCCGACGTCGCCGAGGCGGTCGGCTCGACCGACGTCTCGCTGGTGTGCGTGGGCACGCCGTCCGCGCCGAACGGCAGCCTGTCCACCGCCTACCTGGAGCGGGTCGCCGAGCAGATCGGCCGCGCGCTGGCCGCCGGGACACCGGCCACCGCCGGGAAACCCGCCACCGGGACACCGACCACCGCCGAGACGCCCACCGGGACGCCCGCCGCCGAACCACCGGCGACTCAGGCGACCGAGGCGCCCGCCACAGGGACGCCGGCGTCCGGGGCAGGGCGGCACACCGTCGTCTTCCGCAGCACCATGCTCCCCGGCACCTGCGAGGACCTGCTCGTCCCGATCCTGGAGCGGGAGTCCGGCCTGGCCGCCGGGACCGACTTCGGCGTGGCGGTCAACCCGGAGTTCCTCCGCGAGGGCACCAGCGTGCGCGACTTCTTCGACCCGCCCAAGACCGTCATCGGCGAGCTGGACCGTGCCAGCGGCGACGTGGTCGCCGCACTCTACGAGGGGCTGCCGGGCGAGGTGTTCCGGGTGCCGATCACGGTGGCCGAGATGACGAAGTACACCGACAACGCCTTCCACGGCCTGAAGATCAGCTTCGCGAACGAGATCGGTGCGATCTGCCAGGCGCTCGGCCTCGACTCCCACCAGGTGATGGACGTCTTCCTCGCCGACCGCAAGCTCAACGTCAGCCCGGCCTACCTGCGGCCGGGCTTCGCCTTCGGCGGCTCGTGCCTGCCCAAGGACCTGCGGGGCCTGGTGTACGCGGCCCGCCGGGCCGACGTCTCGGTGCCGCTGCTGGCGCACGTCCTGCCGTCCAATGACGACCACCTGCGCCGCGCCTTCGAGCTGGTGACCGCCGCGGGCGGCCGCCGGGTCGGGCTGTTCGGGCTGTCGTTCAAGCCGGGCACCGACGACCTGCGGGAGAGCCCCATGGTCGAGCTGGCCGAACGGCTCCTGGGCAAGGGCTACGACCTGCGCATCTACGACGCCAACGTCTCCCTGTCGCGGCTGGTGGGGGCCAACCGCGACTACATCGCCAGCAGGCTGCCGCACCTGGGCGACCTGCTGAGCGGTTCCGCGGGCGAGGTGCTCGCGCACGCCGACGTCTGCGTCGTCGGATGCAAGGACCCCGACGTGCTGGACGCGCTGGCCGGAGCCGGAGACCGCGTGATCATCGACCTCGTCCGCCTCCCCGACGCCGCCGCGCGCCGGGCACACCCTGGATACGTGGGCCTTGGCTGGTAGGAAAGCACTCATCCTCGTCGAGAACCTCTCCGTGCCGTTCGACCGCCGGGTCTGGCAGGAGAGCACCGCGCTACGCGACGCCGGCTGGGAGGTGCACGTCATCTGCCCGCGGGGCGCGAAACGGGACACCGAACCGTACGCCGAGGTCGAGGGGGTGCGCATCCACCGCTACCCGCTGCGGGCGGCGACCGGCGGCCCGCTCGGCTACCTGCGGGAGTACGGCACGGCGCTGTGGCACACCTTCCGGCTGGCCCGGCGGGTCGGACCGGTGGACGTGGTGCACGCCTGCAACCCGCCCGACCTGCTGTTCCTGGTGGCCCTGGCGATGCGGCGGCGCGGCGCCCGGTTCGTCTTCGACCAGCACGACCTGGTGCCCGAGCTGTACCTGTCGCGCTTCGGCCGCGGCGAGGACCTCCTCTACCGGGCCGTCCGCCTCCTGGAACGGTTCACCTACCGCGCGGCCGACGTGGTCATCGCGACCAACGAGAGCTACCGCGACGTCGCGGTCCGGCGGGGCGGCAAGCGGCCGGAGCGGGTGTTCGTGGTGCGCAGCGCCCCGATGGTCGAACGGTTCCACCAGGTCCCCGTCGAGGAGGGGCTCCGGCGGGGCAGGCCGCACCTGCTGTGCTACCTCGGGGTGATGGGCCCGCAGGACGGGGTGGACTACGCGCTGCGGTCGCTGGCCCGGCTCCGCGACGAGCTGGGCCGTACGGACTGGCACGCGGTGTTCGTCGGCGCCGGCGACACCTTCGACGACATGGTGGCCCTCTCCCGTGAGCTGGGCCTGGCCGGCCAGGTGGAGTTCACCGGCCGGATCCCCGACGACGACCTGCTGCGCTACCTGTCCGCGGCCGACGTCTGCCTGGCGCCCGACCCGCTCAATCCGCTCAACGACGTGTCCACCATGAACAAGATCATGGAGTACATGGCGATGGCCCGCCCGGTCGTCTCCTTCGACCTGCGGGAGGCGAGGGTGTCGGCCGGGGAGGCGGCGCTGTACGCGCCGGCCAACGACGAGTCGGCGTTCGCCAAGCTCGTCGCCCGGCTGCTCGACGACCCCGGGGAGCGGCGGCGGATGGGTGAGATCGGCCAGGCGCGGGTCGCCGGCCCGCTGTCCTGGGAGCACTCCCGGGCGGCGCTGCTGGCCGCCTACGAGGCCGCCCTCCCCCGGCGCGCGGGGTCGTGACCTCCGGGTGGAGGAGGGCGCGGCGCCCGGGAACCCCCGGTTCCGGGCCCGCGCCGCGGGATCCCGGAGCCGGGTCCGCGCCGGAGGCCCCCGGCGCGGCATCCGTCCCGGAAACCCCCGGCGCCGGACCCGTACCGGCCTGACGACGAAGGAGTGGTCATCGTGAGCGTGCTCGTCGAGACCGTCGTGTCCCCCGAGGTCGCCCCCGTCGCGCAGGCCGTCGCCGACGCGTCGGCGGCGGTGGCGAGCGGCCTGCTGGGCGGGTTCGGGCGGGCCCACCGTTGGCTCCGCCGCGCCGCCGGGCGGCTGCTCTTCGAACGCCGGTACGGCGTGCGGACCGCCGAGGTCGTGAGCCTGGAGGAGTTCGGGCTGGCCCGCCACGACCGGGTCTACTACTCGGCGGCGAACTGGCGGACGCTGCGCCGGGCGCTGCCGCGGGACGAGGTCGGCGAAGGCGACGTGTTCGTCGACCTGGGGTCCGGCATGGGCCGCATGGTGCTGGAGGCCGCGTCCCGGTACCGGTTCGGAAAGGTGATCGGCGTCGAGCTGTCGGAGCAGCTCAACGACATCGCCCGGCGGAACCTCGCGACCACCCGCCTGCGCCTGCGCTGCCGGGACGTCGAGCTCGTCCGGTCGGACGCGCTCGACTACCGGATCCCCGACGACGTCAGCGTGGTGTTCCTCAACAACCCCTTCCGGGGGGAGACCTTCGAGACCGTGGTCGGGCGGCTGGTCGCGAGCGTGGACCGCAACCCGCGCCGGGTCACGGTGATCTACTTCAACCCCACGGAGGAGGAGTTCCTCCTGGGCACCGGCCGTTTCCGCCCCCTGCGCACGGTGACGCACGGGCGCGGGACCCGCCAGGAGGGCCCGTTCGGCCTGACCCGGGTCTACGAGATCACCGAGAGGCCCGATGCCCTCGATGCCTGAGCCCGCCGCGACGGGCCCGCGGAGCCCGGCCGGAGGGGCGGTGACGGCCACCGCGCGGCGTGACACGGCACTCGGACCGGGCGGCGGGGCGGGAGCGGCCGCCGCGCGCCGCGCCACGGTACGCGGGTCAGCGGGCCGGGCGGGAGCGGCTGCCGCCGTCCGTGCCCCACTGGACCCGCCCGCCGCGGCGGGCGCGCACCCGGGTCAGCACCCGGTCCATGAGCAGGACGGCGAGGTAGCAGGCCGCGTCGAGCGGGCTCACCCGGCGCCCCCGCACCAGGGCGGCCAGCGAGCCGAGCCGCAGGCGGCCCTCAGCCGCGGACCGGCCCAGCGCGGCGAGCTGCCGGTTGCCGAGCCGTACCCGCACCCGCCGGTTGAGATGCGCCGCGACGGTCGGGGCGGGCCGGACGAGGGTCCGGGCCTCGGGCACGGTCACCCGTTCGTGCGGGGCGAAGCTCCCGTGCACCCAGCCGTCGTCGGAGATCACGTCCGGCATGGGGAAGACCCTGGCGTGCCCCCGTCCGGTGAGGAGGTAGGCCCCGGCCCCGGCCAGCCCGCGCAGCGGCGCGACGAGCCGGTCGTGCACCCGGTGCACGCGCCGGGCGACCAGGCCGGTCCCGGCGAGGTCCCAGTCGGGCACCGGGGCGCAGGCGAGCACCCCCGGCCGGGCCGCGGCGGCGACGAGCGCGCGCACCGACGCGGCGTCCAGCTCGACGTCGGCGTCCAGGTAGAGACGGGGGAACGTACGGCAGGCCGCGTCACCGAGCCGCAGCGCGTGGGCCTTGCCCGGAACCGGTGTCTCCAGGACCCGCACGCCCGGCCGCCGGGCGGCCCGCGCCGTACGGTCGGAGCAGGCGTTGGCCACCACCACGACGTCGAACTCGCCGGGCGCCGAACCGTCGAGCAGCCGGGCCAGGCCGCCCGCGATGACGGCCTCCTCATCGTGCGCCGGCACCACGATGCTGACCACCGGCCACCCGGCGGGGGACGGGGAGTCCCCGCCGGCGCCGTCCGGACCGTCCGCCGGGTCGCACCCGGGAACCGTCGCCGGGACGTCCGCCGGGCCCGGCACCGGGTCGTTCACCTGGTCGCTCACCGGAACGCCTCCCGACCGACCGTGAAACCGCGAGAAATGGGATGACGCCTTGAGAGTAGAGCGAACCGCCATCGACGGGGTGCTGTTGTTCGTACCGACGCCGCACCGTGACGACCGGGGGCTGTTCACCCGGACCTTCGACGCGGTCGTCGCCGAGCGGGCCGGGCTCGACCCCGCCGCGTTCGTCCAGGACAGCCAGTCTCGCTCGCGCCGGGGCACGATCCGCGGCCTGCACGGCCGTTCCGGCCGGGGCGAGGCCAAGCTGGTGCGCTGCGCGCGCGGGGCAGTGCACGACGTGCTGGTGGACGCCCGCCCGGACTCGCCCACCTTCGGCGAGCGGATCTCGGTGCTGCTCGACGACGAGAGCTTCGTGACCCTCTACGTGCCGCCGGGGCTGCTGCACGGGTTCCAGGCACTGACCGAGCAGACCGACGTGTGCTACCGCATCGACCGCGAACACGACCCCGTCGAGGACCTGTCGGTCCGCTACGACGACCCGGCGCTGGGGATCGACTGGCCGCTTCCGGTCTCCGCGATCAGCGACCGGGATCTTTCCGCGGGATCATGGGAACGACTACGGGACCGGCTCCGGAGCCCGGAAGCGACGAGGTGAACGACGCGATGCGATGGGGCAGCCTGCTCGCCGCCGTCCCGGTGGCCGCCGTGACGTTGCTGGCCGGGTGCGGCACCCCCGCACCGGCTCCTCCGGCGAGGAGCGGCGGGCCCACCCCCGGACCGGTCGTGCCCACCACCGGCCCCGCTCCCGGGGCCGCCGGCCGCTGCCCCGGATACCCGACGCCGGCGTGCACGGGCGTGCCGCCCGGCACGAGGCTTCGGACGCTGGCGCTGAACGAGGACGGCGCCGCCTACCGCGTCACCAAGTCCGGCACCGTCCTCGACGGCGTGCGCGTCCCCGGCGTGCTGCTCGTCCACGCCGACGGCGTGACCATCAGGAACAGCCAGATCGACGGATACGTCGTCAACGCCGACGGTGACAGGACCTTCCGGTTCACCATCACCGACTCGACGATCGGACCCGCCTCCGGCTGCCAGACCCTGCCCGGCATCGGCCAGGACAAGTACACCGCCCTACGCGTCCACGTCCGCGGCCACGGCGACGGCTTCCGCGCCTCCGGCGACGA
>NZ_BMQJ01000033.1 GCF_014648055.1 Streptosporangium pseudovulgare | reverse complement strand
CTGCCGAGGCCGGGGGTGTCGGCAGCGCCGCTGCTGACGTTGATGATGGCGCCGTGTCCGCGTTCGGTCATGCCGGGGGCGAGGGCCTGGACGAGGAGGTAGGGGGCGCGCAGGTTGATCGCGATGTGGGCGTCGAAGGTGGCGGGGGTGGTGTCGGCGGTGCGGGCGAAGTGGAAGATGCCCGCGTTGTTGACCAGGATGTCGACTTCTCCGGCGCGGTCGGCCAGGGCGGTGACCTGAGCGGGGTCGGACAGGTCGGCGGGCTCGAAGCGGGCTTTGGCGCCGAGGGCTTCGATGCGCTGGAGGGTGTCGGCGGCGCGCTGTTCGTTGCGGCCGTGGACGATGATGTCGGCGCCGCGTGCGGCCAGGGCCAGGGCGGTTGCCCGTCCGATGCCGGCGGTGGCGCCGGTGACCAGAGCGGTCTGCTGGGCGAGGTCGTGGTGCATGGGCGTACTCGTTCCTGCGCGGTGTCGTGTGCTGGTGAGGGTTACTGGGTGCGCTGAGCGGTCAGGACGGTGTCGTGGATGGTGACCTGTCGACCGTCGGGTGTGGTGGCGGTGCGGGGGCGGGCGGTGCGGGTGACGGGCTTCCAGGCGTGTGCGGGGAGGTCGTCGATGAGGTCGTCGGCGGTGAAGAAGATGTCAGGCTCGGGCGGGCGGGGCATGGCGGTGTCCAGGTCGCTGGGGTGGTGGCCGATGATCACCAGATGTCCGTCGCGGGCGACTCGTGAGGCGAGGGCGGCGAAGACGGTGCGGCGCAGGGGTGGGGGGAAGTGGAGGAAGGAGGCGGTGACGAGGTCGTAGCAGGGGGCGCCGTCATCGTGGGGTGTCCAGGTGCGGATGTCGGCCTGCTGCCAGGTGAGGCGGCCGGCCAGTGCGGCCGGGGTGTGGTCGGCTGCGCGGGCGAGGGCCTGGGCGGAGAAGTCGGTGCCGGTGACCTGCCAGCCTGCCTGGGCCAGCTAGAGGGCGTCGGCGCCCTCGCCGCATCCCGCCTCCAGTGCCGTACCCGGCACGAGCGCGTTCGCTGCCTCTACGAGAGCCGGGTTGGGCTGTCCGCTCCACAAGGGGTTGGGCTGGTGGTAGCGCTGGTCCCAGAACGCGGCTTCGTAGCGCGGATCGGTGTCACTCATCAGGAGTTCTCCAGGGTGTGGTCGGGGGTCTGGGGCGATCATGCGGGGGTGGTGTCGGGGGCGGGGATGCGGCGCGCCCAGAGGCCGAACAGGAGCAGGCCGGCCAGGGGGAAGGCGGCGGTCGCGAGCAGGGTCGCTCCCAGACCGTCCTCCAGGCCGCCGGTGGCGGACAGCACGCTGGTCAGGACGGCCAGGCCCATGCCGCCGCCGAGTTGCTGCAGGCCTTGGGTGAGACCGGCGGCGGCGCCGATGTGCTCGGTGGGGGCCTGGTGCATGATCACGGCGGTGACGGGGGCGAAAGTGGCGCCGGCGCCCGCGCCGAGCAGGATCGAGGGCAGCAGCACGGTGACGATCGAGGTGTGCGCGTCGGCGTCGGCGGCCACCAGCGCCATCCAGACGATGCCCAGCACCAGCCCGGCAAGTCCCGTACTGCCGATGACGCGCTCGCCCAGGCGCGGCAGCAGCCGGGGGGTGAGCTGGTTGGTGGTGATCAGGCCGGCGGTGAAGGGCACCAGGGCAAGACCGGTCTGGATCGGGGTGAAGCCGAGCACCTGCTGGGTGAGCAGGGTGGTGAAGAACAGGAAGCCGACCTGCCCGGCCGGGACGACCAGCATCGCCAGCAGCGGGCCCGCGCTGCGCATGGAGGAGAAGAACGCCAGCGGCATCACCGGATACGGATGCCGGCGCTCACACACGACCAGGGCCGCGAGTGCGAGGGCGGCGACGGCGAACGACCCGACCACCACCGGGCTGCTCCAGCCGCGGTCGGCGGCGGAGGTGAAGGCGAACACCAACGCCACCATCGTCAGGATCGAGGCCGTGGTGCCGCCGATGTCCAGCGAGGCGCGCCGGCGCCCCATATCCGGCAGGTTGCGCACCGCACCCAGCAGCACCACAAGCCCGATGGGGGCGTTGACGAACATCACCCATTCCCAGCCCAGCGTCTGCGTCAGCACACCGCCCGCCGGCAGCCCGACCGCGGCTCCTGCGCCCACGGCCAGGACGAACATCGCCATCGCACGCGAGCGCTGTGGGCCCGGCGCGGTGATCCCCATCAGCAGCACCATCACGCTGGGCGCCGCCATCGCCGCACCCACCCCCTGCAGGGCGCGCGCCGCCACCAGGACCCCCGCTGACGGCGCGAGCCCTCCCGCGATGGAAGCGATCACGAAGACGGAGACGCCCAGGACCAGAGCACGGCGCGGCCCGATCATGGAGCCGACCTTCCCGCTCAGCAGAATCAGCCCGCCGAAGGTCAGCGCGTATGCGGTGACGACCCAGGACAGACCCGCGCTGGAAAAGCGCAGCTCACGACCGATGTCGGGCAGGGCCACATTCACGATCGAGGTATCCACGACGAACATCAGCTGCGTCAACACCAAGATCACCACGGCCGGCGCCACCGGCCCACGCTGCACCGCCACCGCCCCGCCGGGCGTAGCTGCGGCCCGCGGCGCGTCTGGCGCCTCGGTTCTGCTGTCGTTGCTCATCACGTCTCTCCCATCACGTGCGGCGGACCCGATCGGCGCGCCTGAACCCACAGTCACGCCGACCTTGCCGGAGCGCAAAGATCTTTGCTGTGGTGGCAAGGTAGAAGGATGGATGAAGAGACACAGTCGACGATGGCCGCGGTCGGCCCCCGCCTCAAAGGGCTGCGCACCCAGCGCAATCTCTCCCTGACAGCCCTCGCCGAAGCCACCGGCATCTCCCTCAGCACGCTCTCGCGCCTGGAATCAGGCCGGCGCCGCCCCACCCTCGAACTGCTCCTGCCCCTGGCCCGGGAACTGCGCGTGGACATCGGCCGGCTCATCGGCGCCCCGCAGACGGGCGACCCCCGCCTGCACCTTCGGCCCGTCACCCGCCACGGCATGACCATGCTCCCGCTCACCCGACGGGCAGGCAGCCTGCAAGCCTACAAATTGATCATCTCGCCGAAGATGCGCTCGCCTGAACCCGAGCAGGCCAGCCACGAGGGCTACGAATGGATCTACGTCCTCGACGGCCGACTGCGCCTGGTCCTGGGCGACAACGACCTGATCATGGGCCCGGGCGAAGCCGCCGAATTCGACACCCGCACCCCCCACTGGTTCGGCAACGCCGACGAGCACCCCGTCGAAATTCTCAGCCTCCTCGGCCGCCAAGGAGAACGCGCACACCTCCGCGCCCGCACCACACCACGATGAACCCAAGGATCGTTTGACGACAGGCAGCTGACGCGTCCAATGAACTCGTGCAATCCGGGGGTGCGCGGCAGCCCGAATCCAATCGGATCCGATGATGATTGCTGACAGGGTTTGACGGCAGATGGGGCCCGATCCTCCGCACGGAAGGGGCCCTCGGTGGCGAACCTGGTCTACAAGCGGGTCTTGACCGACCAGCAGTCGACCGCCCGGCAGAACCTTGTCCTGGACGAGGCCGGCATCGAGAATCCGGTCGTCTTCGAGGAGGACGGCGGTACCTCCAGCCGCCTCCACCCCCTCCAGGGGGCAGACCAAGTACGAGTGAAAGGGGCAGTGAGTCGCTGAGCCGCTGGTCAAAAGGTGCGATCGTCCGCTGACGTGACCCTCCGCGTGGGTTTGGTTGCGGTTTGGTGAACAAGACCGTTCGGCACGGTTGATCGCCGCTACGGCTTCGGCTGCTGGACGCCGGGATCGAGGCGAGGGACGGCCTTGGATGACGTGGATCGAGCGGAGTTCGAGCGGACGGGCCTGACCGGAGCGCTCAACCGGTACCGCAGCATGGACCGTGACTGGGAGGACCTGGCTCCCTACGCCGGGGCCCCGATCGAGCAGCCGGCCCTGTTCGTCGGTGGCAAGCGGGACGCCTCCACCATGTGGCTGTCCGACGCGATCGACGCCTACCCCCGTACCCTCCCGAATCTGAGGGGGAGCCATCTCCTGGACTGCGGCCATTGGATTCAGCAGGAACGCCCCGACGACGTCAACCACCTTCTCCGAGACTTCCTCGACAGCCTCTGACTGAGGATTTCTGACGCCACAGCCTGCGGCCCACAGGACGCGAGCGCCAGGTCGGGCCGCAGTGGCCGCAGCGGGCTTGCGCCGGCGTGTGCCCCGGCCACCGAGAACCGACATCCGTGGCCGCGGAATACCGGGGTGTCGGCCACGGGCCCTGCAGCTCGCAGACCTTCTCGATGTAGTAGGCGAATCCGTCCCAGGCGTCGCCAAAGGACAGGGCGTGCTCGGCGACCTCGTCGAGGCGGCCTGCGGCCAGGTCGGTCACCACCTCGTCGATGAGTGCCTCGCGGGTGCCGTAGAGGTTGTACAGGGTGCCGTGGCTCACCCCGGCCCGGCGGGCGATCTCTTTCAGCGGCACCTTGAGGCGGTCGCCTTCTCCGCCGATCTTGCCAAGCCCTCCGAGGTGCCTGCCCTGGTGCAGATGATCCGGGACCGCCTGGGCCGGATCGACGTGGTCGAGTACGGGCCGATCAGCGGTGACACGGGCTTCACCGCCGCCACCGAGCTGGACGCGGCAACCCTGATGGAGCTGTCGCCGCTGCTCCTGTTCACCCCGGTCGAGGTGGTCCGGGCAGTGCTGCCGGAGTGGACCGAGCGCGGTGACGGTGCCTTTCTGCTGACCCAGGGCTACTCGGCGGCGCGGCCGATGCCGTACCTCAGCGGCCTGGGCCCGGTGATGTCCGCCACCCGCAACTACCTGTACTCCCTCAACGCCGAGTTGGCCGGCACGGGCGTCTACGCCGGCACCCTGAGCGTCGCCTCCCTGATCGCCCGGAGCGAGGTGGCCGCCGCGGCGCAGGCCGCCTTCACCGCGGCCGACGGCCCGAAGGTCGGCATCGTCGATCCGGACGACCTGGCCGATCAGTACTGGCGCATGTACACCGAGCGCGACCACGTCGAGCGGTTCTACCCCGACTCGCTCACTGCCTGATCACTGACGTCTCCCGTCCACGCGTGAAGCGGTCCTGGCATCTGCAGGCATACGGCCCTTGGCTCATGACCTGTTTGACCAGGTCCGTGAACGGGACGATGCCGGTCGTGGCCGAGCAGCGGCCGAAGACGTGGGCGTGGTGGGCGGCCAGGCTGTAAGTTCCGGCGATGAATGGCCGGGTATCTCCGGCGCTACGTGGCCGGGCATGATCCTTTGATGGCAAAAGTACGGCCCCGCCGCGTGGCGGGGCCTGCGCTGACTCATGTACGCGATAATCACCTATTGTCACGTACATGAGCGATCGCGGCGGCGCGGCGACCGCGCCTACGCCTCGGCCATCGATCGCACCATCGCGCGGCTCGGCCGCGACCGGCCGCTCGCCGACGTGGCCGACGCCAGATCGGCGCCGCGCTCACCGACCTGTGGGGCCAGAGCGCGCCGGCCACCTGGAACCACAACCGCGCCGCCGTCACCTCCTGGCTGATCTGGTGCCAGACCAAGAAGCACTGGGCCGCCCCCTCGGTCCCGGCGGACGCCGAACGCCGCAAGGAGAACGTCGACGAGACCCGCGCGGTCGCCAAGACCACCATCCACCGGCTGCTGTCACGCCGCGGCATCCCGCTGCGCGAGAAGACCCTGTGGCGGATGCTGTACGAGACCGCGGCCAGAGCCGCGGAGATCCTGGCGCTGAACGTCGAGGACCTCGACCTGGAGCACCGCCGCGCCCCCGTCCGCTCCAAGGGCGGCGCCGTCGAGTGGGTGTACTGGGAGAGCGGGACCGCCCATCTCCTGCCCCGCCTGCTCCGTCTGCCCGACGGCACCTCACGCACCCACGGGCCGCTGTTCCTGTCCGAACGCCGCCCGGTCCCCGCCCGTCGGCCGACCGCCCCCGACATCTGCCCGCACACCGGCCGCGCCCGCCTCGGCTACGACCGCGCCCGCGTCCTGCTCGATACCTACGCCGGGCTCGACCTGCATCAGCTGCGCCACAGCGCCGCCACCCACCTCGGCGACGCCGAGATCCCGCTGCAGCTCATCATGGGCAAGACCCGGCACAAGAACCCCCGCACCGCCATGCGCTACGTCAAGCCCGGAGCTGAGGCCATCGCCAAGGTCACCGAGGTTCTGGCACCGCGTCGCCGTACCCACTGATCAGCAACTTCTCCGAGAGGGAGGGACACTGCCCCTTTCTCTCGTACCTGGTCTGCCCCCTCCAGCGCCCGAAGTTCCGCGCGCTCCTCGACTACGCGCGGCCGGGCGACACCGTCCACATCTCCGAGATGTTCCGCCTCGTACGCGGCACCGGCGTTCCCGTGGTGCCGGCCCAGCGCAAGGCTCGCCGCGAGTACGAGAACCGCGTCAGCGTGCTCACCCCAGCCGGACCATGATCACCGGCTTAGCGTTAACCGCTGTACCGATGTTCCCCGAGGCCGGACAAGGGATCTCGGCGAGCAGCGCGCAGGTGAGCCATGGCGATCTGCACGTTGCCGGTCGGGGTTGCCGTAGTACTCGAGAAAAATCGGGCGGATATGGCCCTGACCTGGTGCTTCGCTAATCCTGGTGGAGCAGGTCGGCAGGGGCCGGAGGGCTGCGGCGTTGTAGGTGTTACCGGCGTCGCGTCGCCGGGTCTCGGGTCTCCTGCCAGCGAGCCAGCGCCTCGGGGGAGACGCGGGCGTAGCGAGCCAGAGACGCGACTGAGGTGTGGCCGGAGTACGCCAGAAGCGTGCTGGTGTTGGCGCCGTCCTCCGCGGCGTGGGTGAGTGCGGAGTGGCGGAGCTGGTGGAGTGTCCAGGGCCCGCCGGGGCAGTCGCCGGTCGTCTGCTCGAACAGCTCGGCGGCCCTTCGGTAGGACAGCCGGGCCCGCCCGGAGTCGGAGTCGAGGTCGCCCGGCGGCAGCACGACCCGGGCGCGGCGATCGGTGAGGAAGACCGGCCCGGCCCGGCGTCCGGCCAGCAGGCGGGGCAATAGGCGGGCGGTGGCGGTGCGCCAGACGATGATGTCGACCGCGCCGCCCTTGCGCCGCACCCGGGCGCGCCGGTTGCCCAGATCGAGTTCTTCGACGTTCAGGGCCAGGACCTCCTCGGTGCGGGCCGCGCTGTCGTACAGCAGCCGCCACAGGACCGCCGGTCGCGTAGTTGGCGACATCGGCGGCCACCCACTGGCCTTGCGGCGACTTCGCTGACGCCGCGGCCATGGCGGCGGCGTCAGCGAAGTCGCCTTCGAAGACCGCGAAATACGGCGCTTCTCCCTTGGTCGCCGCCACGTCGAAGCTGTAGCGCCACACCGGCAGCCGCACCAGCGAAAACCAAGATGGTGGATCTTCAGTGAAGATCCGACTGGACCTCGGTCAGTCGATGCCTTCGACGATGCGGAAGTCGCGCTCGACGCCGTCGGGGAGGGCGACCAGCGCCTTCTGGTATGCCTCGCTCTCGTATGCCGCGACGGCCTGTTCAAAGCTGTCGAACTCGATCAGAACGACGCGTTGCGTGATCCCGGCCTCGTGGGCGACGACTCGACCGCCACGGGACAGGACGCGCCCGCCCCCAGCCTGGACAGCCGGACGGGCCAGCTTGCCGTAGGCAGTCAGCCTCTCAGGGTCGGAAATGGCGGGGTAGACACTGACCCAGTAGCCCTTGGCCATGGAAACCTCCTATGTTCGGCCGGACACGTCCGACTTCGGATTGACACTCAAATCGATCGATCCCGGCGACGGGTACTGCGGTCAGTGGAATCGTCATATGCGCAGGTTAGGGCTTGATGTGCGGTCGGGGGAAAGACCGGTACGGGATAGACTCAGAACGGATCGTTATCAATCGGCAGGGAGGGCACATGGCGCCGGATACGGTGAGCCTGCGGTACTTCCTGGTGCTGGCGCAGGAGTTGAACTTCACCCGCGCGGCCGCACGGATCGGTATCGCACAGCCCGCACTCAGCGCCCGGATGCGCCGATTGGAGGCGGAACTCGGTACGGCCCTGCTGGTCCGCAACACGCGTAGCGTCGTGTTGACCACGGCCGGTGCGGCTTTGGCGGAGTCCGCGCCGCCCGCGCTGGCGGCGCTGGACCGGGCATGGGACACCGCCCGGAGCGCGGCGGCCGGTGAACTGGGCACGCTGCGCATCGGATACAGCCTCAGCGCCGGGGCCGAGACGGCACCGGCGCTGGTGGACAGGCTGATTCGCGGCAACAGCGGACTCAAGGTCGGCGCGGTCCCGATGGCGACACCGGAGATCTCCCCCGCGGTCGCCGACGGCCGCATCGATGCCGGGATCACCCGCGGTGAACAGCCGGGCCGTGGCGTGCGCCGGTTCCTGCTGCGGCGTCAGCGCATCGGGGTCCAGTTGGCGCAGCACCATCCGCTGGCCGAACACCCGGAGATCGAGATCGCCGACGCGGCCGCGTATCCGCTGCGACTCCCGGACCGTGCGGCCAACCCCGTGATCCACGATCAGCTGTCCGCACTGTTCCGAGACATCCGACCACACCCCCGGTTCCACACGCCCGCTGTCTCTTTCGACATGTCTCAGCGCGACCTGCGCGACGGGGTCACCCTCGCCCCGGCCGGAGAAGCCGCGGTCACGGTACAACCGGCCGGTCTCACCTGGCGACCGCTGCGGGGCGCGCCCAGCCTGACGATCCACCTGGTCCTCCCACGCGAGCAGTCGCCACTACACCGCCGCATCCGTGCCGTCGCCAAAACCCTGGCGCACGAGCTGCACTGGCTGCCGGACTGACGCGCAAGAGGTCAAGCGAGACGGACGCCTGCGGTGGCGAGGCCGAAGACCTTGTGCCCGGCGGACTTCGCGGTGATGATGACGACGGCGGTCTTGCTGAATGTCCGAACTCGCGGCCCCGCCCCAGCCGCCCGCCGACCCCGACTGTTGAGAATCGTTCGATTATCGACAAGATCACAAAACAATTCAGAGCGGCGCGAACGGCAGGACCGGAATTTCATCCACCGGCGGGCAGACGGCCGAGTGTGCGCATGATGGCGGCGTGGCCGGTGCGAAGGACGGCGGCCGGATCGCTTCCGGCCGGTCCCTGCCAACGGAGATAGACCATGGTGGTGCCATGGCACACGCCCACGGCGACATGAGCGATCGAGTCATCGAGGTGCTGCACGGCGAACGTCCTGGTCTCTCCCGTCCACGGGCCACTGGTGAAGGGTTCGAGCCGGGGATCGATGCTGTAGGACTGTTCGTTCTCGTCGGACAGGCATGAGCCATCCCAGCCCAGCGGCCCGGTGCGCGCCTGTTCGGCGCTCTGCTCGTCAGACAGGAACAGCACATCCTCGCGGACCGAAACCTCACCGATCAGACGTCGGGTAACGGCGGGCGCGCCGCCGTAGGCGTTCTGCTCGTGAAAGAGGTCCCCGCAGACCAGTTCGCGCGAGCCCGGCGCGCTTCCTGGGACCGGCCACGGCGCCATGCCCTCTCCGTACACGGAGGGCGGGGGCAGGGCCGCGGCCATCGTGGCCGAGGCCGACCGCATGGCGGTGACGGGCGTGGACCTGGCAGGGTGACCGCCAACGGCTGCCGGTACGGACGTGGCCGACGCGGTGCCCTGGAGCAGTACATACGGGTCAGGCTCGCCGTCCACCTCGAACGGCCAGGCCCACGTCACCTCCGCCGGCAGCCCGCCACGCGCCGCCACGATCGTCGCCCCCGCGCCCGGGTAGCCGTCCTCGGTCCAGGCATCCGTCGTGACCAGGGCGGCCGGGCTCCGCGGGCTCGGCGGAGGATGCGGAGGCCTGTCGCGGCGGATCAGGACGACGTCATCACCACAGAAGACCGGCGCGGCCACGCGGATCATGATTCTGCTGAACGGCGCCGCCGCGTCCGCTGGAAAGGTGTCCGTCATGGCGTTCAGTATCAGCGGGGGTGCGGGTGGCCGGCCGGGAAGGCGGCGGCGTCTTGTGCGCCGTCGTGGGTGTGGTGGCCCCGCGCCCACGGCGGGATCGATGGGGAAGGCAGGACATATGGATACACGCACCGTACGCCAGAGGAGCGTCACGCTGCCCGACCTGGACGACGCCGGCCTGAACGACGTCGATTCGCTGGAGGGTGAGCACGGCGAGCTGCGTGACTTCCGCTACGCCGACGCCGGCCTGCGGGAGCTGCCCCTGTCGGGTGTCCGGCTCATGGACGGGCGCGTCACCGGCCTCACCACCCAGCGTGCCCGCCTGGACGACCTGACCGTGTACTCGGTGGCGTTCTCCGGTTGCGACCTGTCCGGCCTGCGCTGGGCGGACAGCAGGCTCTCCCGCGTCGCCTTCACCGACTGCACGATGCTCGGCTCCGCATGGGAGCAGGTCATGCTCGATGACGTGGTCTTCGAGCGGTGCAGGCTGGACTACGCGGCCTTCATCCGGCTCCGCGCCGCAGGCTCGGTGATCTTCACCGGGTGCTCGCTGCATGAAGCGCGTTTCGGCGGGTGCGACCTGAGCGGCGCGGCGTTCGAGGAGTGCGACCTGCGCCTGACCGAGTTCGACGGCGGCACCTACCGCGGCTGCGACCTGCGCGGCAACGACCTGGCGAGCCTCCGAGGAGTAGGCGCGCTCAAGAAGGTCATCGTCGATCGGTCGCAGCTTCCGGGCCTGGCCCAGGCGTTCGCGGCCGACCTGGAGATCAGCATCGATTAGCACCACAGCCATCTGCAGGGGAGGTGAAGACAGGGATTTACGGCCGCGGTTCGACGATCTCCGGGGGCGTGCCGGCATTGGGGACACGGTCGCCGGTGCGGTCACGGGGCGTGGCCCGTCTCGCCGTGACTGCTCATCTGTCCAGCTCGCGGAGATATGCGGCGAACTTCTCCAAGCCGTCGAGGTTGCGCGGCCCGCTGATGCCCTCGTTGTAGTCGAGGATGAAGAAGCGGTCGTTGACGACGGCGGGCAGCTTGCTGGTGGCGGGGAAATCCTTCAGGAACTCGATCTTCTCCTGGGCGGGCTTGTCCCCGTAGTCGAGGATGATGATGACCTCCGGCTTGGCCTTCATGACGGCTTCCCAAGTCACCTCGGTCCATCGGGCGTCGAGGTCGGCGAAGACGTTGCGGCCGCCGGACAAGCGGATGATGTCGTTGGGCGGCACCTGGCTGCCGGCGGTGAAAGGCTTGTCGGTGCCCGAGTCGTACAGGAAGACGGGGACCTGCTCGTCCTTGGGCGCCTGTGCCTGCACCGCCTCGACGCGCTTGCGGTACCCGTCGACCAGGGAGCGGGCCCGGTCCTCGACGCCGAAGATCTTCCCGAGGCGCTCCAGGTCCGTGTAGAGGCCTTCGAACGGTGTCACCCGCTCGGGGTGTCCGGGGTAGTTGAAGCACGATTCGGTGTGCATGAAGCTCTGGATCTTCAGCCCGTCGAGGATGGCCGGGGTGATGCCGCGCTGGTCGCTGAAGCCCGAGCGCCAGCCGGCCACCACGAAGTCGGCCTTGGCCTCCACGACCAGCTCGCGGTTGAGCAGGTCGTCGCTGAGGAACTTCACCTTGGCGTACTCGGCTGCCCAGGGTGACTCGGTGACGGGCGGGTTGGCGGGTGGCATGACGTAGCCGTGGACGTGCTTGGTGAGGCCGAGGGCGAACATCTTGTCGGCGCTGCCGCCTTCGTAGACGACGGCGCGGTGCGGAGTGGTGTACTCGACCGGCTGGCCGCACCGGTTGACCGTCACCTTCCGGGCGGCTGCGGGGCCGTCCACCTGGGCTCCGCAGCCGGTCAGCAGCAGGACACCCACCAGGGCTGGGACGGTGAAGCGCAGTGGGCGGAACGCCAGCGGGGAGCGCGTGGTCACGCGGGGTTTCCTTTCGCGGTCGGAGTCGAGCCCAGGTTGTAGAGCACCTGGGGGACGCCGGTGAGGGGGTGGGGGACGATGCTCGCCGCGACGCCGAAAACGTCGCGCAGGAGCGCTTCGGTGAGGACCTCGGCGGGAGGCCCGCAGGACACGAGACTCCCTCGGGACAGCACCGCCAGCCGGTCGCACGCGGAGGCGGCGAGGTTGAGGTCGTGCAGGGTGACCAGCACGCTGAGACCGGATTCCTTGAGCATCGACAGCAGCCGGAGCTGGTGGTGCAGGTCGAGGTGGTTGGTCGGCTCGTCCAGGATCAGCACCCGGGGTTCCTGCACGAGCGCGCGGGCCACCAGGACCCGCTGGCGTTCACCGCCGGACAGCGACAGCACGCCGCGGCCGGCCAGGTGCGCGATCCCCGTCTGCGCCATGGCCCGGCGGCACAGCTCGCGTTCGGTTGCGCTGAGCGCCTGGTTGCCGCGCAGGTGCGGGGTGCGTCCGAGCGCGACGACCTCCCCGACGGTGAAGTCGAGGTCGGATCCTCCTTCCTGGGTGAGCGCCGCGATCATCCGGGCGCTCTCGCGCAGGGGGATCCGGTCCAGGTCCCTGCCGTCGATGCGCACCACGCCGCCGGTCGGCCGCAGCGCCCGGTACACGCACCGCAAGGCGGTGGTCTTGCCTGAGCCGTTCGGGCCGATCAGGCCGACGATCTGCCGGGGCCCGACGGTGAGCGCCAGGTCGCGCAGCAGGGCCGCCCCGTCGACGGAGACCGAGATCTCATCGAGCAGAAGGGTCATCGTCAGCGGCCTCCGAACAGGTAGCCGCGGCGGCGCAGCAGGAGGAGGAAGACCGGGACGCCCACCAGCGCGGTGATCACACCGATGGGGAGTTCTCGCGGGGCGACCATGGTCCGGGCCAGCAGGTCCGCCCAGACCATGAAGACCGCGCCGGCCAAGGGGGCGATCACGAGTACCCGCGCGTGTGCCGCGCCGGCCCGCAGGCGGACCATGTGCGGCAGCACCAGTCCGACGAACCCGATCGCGCCGCTGACGGCGACCATCGCTCCCGTCGCCAGCGAGGTCAGCACGAACAGTCCCCGGCGGAGCCGGCGGGCGTCGATCCCCAGGCTCGCGGAGGTCTCGTCGCCCAGGGCGAGCACGTCGAGGCCCCGGCCGAGCCGGCGCAGGATGACGAGCGCGACGGCCACGGCGGCGGTCACGACGGGCAGGGCCCCCCAGGTCGCCGCGCCGAAACCGCCCATCGACCAGAACAGCACCGTGCTGGTCGCCTCACCGTCCGGCACGAAGTACACGATCACGCTCATCACGGCCTGGAAGCCGAACGCCATCGCCACGCCGGTGAGCACCAGCCGTAGCGGCGCCAGGCCCGCGGCGCCCCGCGAGGCCAGGTAGACCAGAGCCGAGACGAGCAGCGCCCCGAGGAACGCGCCGGCCGACACCGCGTAGACCCCCAGCGCTGCGAGGGAACCGGAGACGGTGACCAGTACCGCTCCCGCCGAGGCCCCCGAGGACACGCCCAGGACGAACGGGTCGGCCAGCGCGTTGCGGACCATGGCCTGGATCGCCACGCCGACCGCGCTGAGCCCGGCTCCGACCACGGCCGCCAGGAGCACGCGCGGGGTCCGCACCTGCCAGATGATCTGGTACGACGTCACCTCCTCAGCGGTGATCCGCCCTCCGGTGAGAGCCGCCCACAGGTAGCGGAGCGTCTCGCCGGGTGGCACGGCCGCAGCGCCCAGGCCGATCGCCAGCAGCACCGAGACGCAGAGGGAGCAGACCAGCAGGGTGACGGCTGCAGACATCGGCAGCGCTCGCGCTGTTGGCCGGGGGGATTCCTCCGGCGGGGCCGGAGCGGGAGGGGTTGAGCGCACGTCAAGGTCCGGGCGCTGTGGGGCGGAGGACAAGCCCACGAAACACTCCGATAATGAGAACCGTTTTCACAAGACGGTATCAGTGATCGGAGGAGCCGGATCCACGGGGTTCACCCTCGATCCCTCAGCGGACGCCTGCCTGCCTGGTCACCGAAGAGGCAGGTGCGCTTTTCTGGGAGATCGACTCCTGAGATCGCGAATCATTCTGTTAGGGGTTCTTAGAGCGTCGCGGTCACGGGGCGGTGGCCGCCAAGGTGGGCGGGAACGGAGGTGAGCGCCGCCACCACGAGCACGGTTGCCAGCACCAGGGCGATCAGCTGCCAGGGTGCGGGAAGCGTGGCCTTGTCGCTGTCGCCGCCGGTGATCGTGTTGATGGAGGCGAACAGCAGGAAGCCTCCCGGGAAGACACCCAGGACGGCGCCGAGGAGCGCGGGCAGCACCTGCGCGGTCGCCAGGGCGACGGTCACTTCCCGCGGGGTGGCGCCGAGGGCGCGCGCCAGGGCGGACGCGCGCCGGTTGTCGAGCACCGTCGCCCAGGTGATGACGATGGCGTTGACCGCCGCCAGGGAGAGCAGGATGACCGTCCAGACGAGGAGCACGTGCCGCAGCACCGCCACCTGAGCTTCGGTGTACGCGCCGATGCCTGGCTGGCCGCCGAGGAAGGCGTTGAGCACCAGCAGGACGTAGATGCCGCTGACCGTGACCGCGATGCTGACCACACCCAGCACCACCCGTCGCGGCCGGCGGGCGGCGATCCGCAAGGCGAGCAGCAGCGGGACGGGCAGTCGCGTCGAGACAGTGATCAGCCAGCCGGTGCGGCGAGGTGGGCGGGCCGCGTCGGCCAGCGCGCTGACGGTGCTGGAGCGGGCCGCGCGCAAGGCCGGAACAGCGGTCGCCACGATCGCGACGCCGAGTGCCACGGCGGTCACCAGGGTGATCGTGGACCACGTCGGCGACGCCGTCCCCGCGCTGCCGACGAGGCCGGCACTGGACTCGGTGAGCAACGGAGCGGTCAGTGCTCCGATCGTCAGCCCGGCCGCGGCCGCGACGGCGGCCACCAGGAGGTACTCCGCGAGCAGCACGGCAGCGACCAGGACCGGTGTGCCGCCGGCTGCTTTCAGCAACCCGATACGCCTGGTCTGATCGGCCATCCGGCCGCCGACCAGCACCGAAAGACCGGCCACGGCGAGCAGGCCGAGCAGCCAGGCGCCGATCAGCAGCAGGATCTGGGAGTCTTCGGCCAGGTCGGTGGCGTCGGCGAGGATGCTCTCCCAGGTCTGCATCGGCATGGCGCCGCCATGATCGCCACCGGTCCGGTCGACGAATGCCTGCGCTTTGTCCGGTTCGGCCAGCTTCAGGTTCATCACATAGGACAGGGGGCTTCGGTCCGAGGCGAGGCTCCGCACGTCCGCCTGGGTGAGCCAGACCAGCCCGGGATTGTGCAGCAACCCCGCCGGCAGGTCCCGGTCGTCGGGGATGGCGCCGTTGATGCAGCCGGCGGAGACGATGCAGGACGCCCCGGGATAGGGCGGCATGGCGGCGGTGACCGCGACGCCGACGACCTCGAACGACCTGCCGCCCAGGGTGACCGAGTCACCGACGCCCACATCGAGCGAGTCGGCGAAGGCTGCCTCGAGCACCACGCCGCCGTCGCTGACCCACCTGCCCTGCGTCACCTGGGGCTGATCGACCGCCGCGACGGTGGCGTCGCGCCCCATGGCCTGGACATCCGACGTCCGGCCGGACGCCTCGAGCTTTCCCGCGATGACGGGGTACGGTCCGCCGTGCTCGGTGACGCCGGAGGCGGCGGCCAGTTTCCCGAGCTCAGCGAGGCCGGCGAGGTTGGCGTTGGCGACCACGTCGGGTCCGTTGGTCGCCGCCCGGGTGCTCTGGTACGGGTCGCCGGCCGCGTCGCGCAGGACGAGCCCGAGCGTCAGCGTCGTGGTGGCCGCCAGGATGGCGGTCAGCAGAAGCGCGGCCTCGGTACGGCGACGCCGGAGGTCTCGCAGGGCCAGACGGACCACGAGAAGGATGCGGCCCATTGCGGTCAATCCTCCAGCCCGACGAGCGCGCCGAGTTGTCCGGTGGTGCCGCCGGTCAGCCAGGTCTCGTCCGCGAACGCGCCGTCGCGCATCGAGAACTTCCGGTCCGCGGTGGCCGCGATCCGCGCGTCGTGGGTGACGATGACCAGCGTCTGCCCCGACTCGTGCAGGTCCTCGAAGAGCTGGAGGACGTCCAAGGTGGCGGCGCTGTCCAGGTTTCCGGTCGGTTCGTCAGCGAGGACGACCAGCGGCTCGTTGCTCAGCGCCCGGGCGACCGCGACCCGCTGCCGCTGGCCGCCCGACAGCGCGGAGGGCAGGAACCGCGCCCGGCCGGCGAGCCCGAGCTGATCCAGCAGCTCCTCCGCGCGCCGCCGTGCGACCCGCGGCGAGCGTCCGGCCAGCAGAGCCGCCAGCTCGACGTTCTCGACGGCGGTGAGCTCCTCCATCAGGTGGAAGGACTGGAAGACGTAGCTGACCTCGGTACGCCGCATCAGGGCCAGGGCCTTCTCGCTGATGTTGTCGATGCGCCGGCCGTTCAGCGACATCTCGCCGGCCGAGGGCCGATCCAGCCCGCCGAGCAGGTGCAGCAGCGTGGACTTACCGCAGCCGCTGGGCCCCATGATCGCCACCGTCTCTCCCGCGCTGACGTCGAGATCGACGCCGTCGACGGCGCGCACCGATCCTTCCCCTTTGCCGTGCTCCTTCCGCAGCCCGCGGGCGCTCAGTACGGGCGTGCCGACGGCATCGCTCACAATCCCACTCCTTCGATAGATCCGGTTCTGCTTACGGGTCTTGAGCCGGCGCAGGCCCGCCCCAAGCGGGAGCACGATGCCCTCCGCCAACAGCGCCGCGGTCGAGCGGGCCCGGCCCGGCCATGACGGCGCGCTGCGTGTCGGCGACGGTGAAGGAGGCGGACGGCCCAGCCGCTGCGGCAAGCGCGTCAAAGAAGCGCCAGCGCCTTGACCACCCCCGGGTCGCGCCCGGTGGCCAGGTCGAGCGCGGTCATGGGGGCGTAGTGGTCGACCGGCACGCCGATCGTGTCGATGATTTCGCGGGCGGGCCCGAGGTGCCGGACCTTGGGCAGGAGCACGGCGCTGCCGTCGTCGAGGAGGTATGCCTGGCTGGGGCCGGAGACGGCTCCGGCGGTGCGGGTTCCGATGAGGGTGCCCAGGCCGTTGTCCTTGACCGCCGCGCTGAAGTCCTCGCAGGCCGAGGCGCATCCGCGGTCGGTGAGGACGATCAGGCGCGCGCCGAGCAGCGGGACGCTGTCGTCGGTCCGGTTGGGCACGCACTCGCCCTTGAGCGGGCAGAAGTAGCTCGTGACCTTGCCGTGCGCGAATGCGCCGAGCAGCCGCGTCACCTCGCGAGGTGACCCGCCGCCGTTGCCGCGCAGGTCGAGGACCACGACCTTCGGTTTGTCCCGCAGCTTGGCGATGACCTGGTCGGCGGCGCCTTCGTAGAATCCGGGCAGTTGGACGTAGATGGCGCCGTCGGCGAGTTTCTTTGACGTCACCGCCGGGGGCTGCCGCGTGATGGGGCCCTCTTTGAGCTCGACGGTGCGGGTCCGTCCTGTTGCGGGGCGCTTGAGCGTGAGCCGTACGGTGCCGGGGGCGGTGATGGCCTGGACGAGGCTCTGGTTCACGGCGTCGCCGATGAACGCCGGCACGCCGTTGGCCTTGACCACGATGTCCCCTGGCCTGATGCCGGCCTTGGCGGCGGGGCTGCCGGGCAGGACCCGGGTGATGAACAGCGGCGGCCGGGCCGCGGGGTCGAGCTGCGGGCCGTACTCGGCCGACACGCCCGTGATGCCCGTCCCGATCGGCTCGCCCTGCGACGGGTCCGGCCGGACCCAGCGGGCGTGGTCGTCGTGGAGCCCGGCCACCATGCCGGTGATCGCGGCGCGCAGCGCGGCGGGGTCGCCGTCACCGAGGACCTTCGCGACGGCGGCCCAGTCGGTGTCGCGGTTCCCGCTCAGGGCGGGCAGCTGGAGGTGGCGCCGGTCGGCGCCGCGCCGCATCAGGTTTTGGGTGTAGGCGGCGAAGGCGCTCTGCAGCAATTCCTTCGGGTCCATGACGGGGCCGCTGTAGTAGTTGTCCAGCACGCAGAAGTACGCCTGCCGGAGCGTGTTCACCGATGTCGGCGGTGCCGATTCCGGCGGTGGCGCCGTGCTGGTGGTGCAGCCCCCGCCTCGGGTGGCCGACGGGGACGCCGGCTGGGACGTCGTGGCCGATGCCGACGCGGATGCGGACATGGAGCAAGCCGCCACCAGGACGGCCGCGCAGAGGGCTCTGATCATGACCGCCAGCGTGGCCTGAAGCGGGTTACACGGTCGTGAACGGATCCGTTAACGCCGTTGCAACCCCGGTTCGAGTATGAATGCCGGGTGCGCATTCTGGTGGCCGAAGACGAACGAGACCTGGCCGATCTCGTGGCGGTGGGATTGCGCCGCCATGCCATGGCCGTCGACGTGGTGTACGACGGGGCCGCCGCGGTGGAACGGTTGGCGGTGCACGACTACGACGTTCTCGTGCTGGATCGGGACCTGCCCGAGATGCACGGCGACCTCGTGTGTCGTGAGCTGGTGGCACGCGGGAGCCGTACGCGGATCTTGATGATGACGGCGGCGGCGTCGGTGCCGGAGCGAGTGGCGGGTCTGGGGATGGGAGCCGACGACTACCTGCCCAAACCGTTCGACTACGCCGAGCTGGTCGCGCGAGTGCAGGCGCTGGGACGGCGCAGCCGGTCGGCGGTACCGCCGGTACTGACCCGGCACGGGATCGTGCTCGACCCCCACCGGCTGCAAGCCTCGCGGGACGGGCGGCACCTGCACCTGTCACTCAAGGAGTTCGCCGTCCTGGAGGTGCTGATGAGGGCGGACGGCACCGTCGTGAGTTCCGAACGGCTGCTTGAAGAGGCCTGGGACGAGAACGCCGATCCGTTCACCACGGTGGTGCGGGTCCTGATCAGCCGCCTACGGGCCAAGCTGGGCGACCCGCCGTGCATCCAGACCGTTCCCGGTGCGGGATACCTGCTGTGACGACGATCCGGATCCGACTCACCCTGATCTACTCCGGACTGTTCCTGCTGACCTCGGTCGTGTTGCTGCTCACGGTCAACCTCCTGCTGCGCCAGGCGCTGAAGACGCGGATCGCCCGGCTACCCCGGGGAGCTGTGGCACCGGGTGATCGGCCGCTGCGGCCGCAGCTACCCGAGCTGGTGAACGGCGTGATCGGCTACCAGTGGGAGATGACCGCCTTCACGGTGGGGATCTTGACGCTGGTCTCGCTGGCCGTCGGATGGCTGGTCGCCGGGCGGATCCTGCGGCCCATCCACCGGATCACCGCCACCGCGCAGCGACTGTCCCTGTCGACCCTGCACGAGCGGATCGCGCTCACTGGGCCGAAGGACGAGCTGAAGGAACTGGCCGACACCTTCGACGCGATGCTCGACCGGCTCGAACGCTCCGTCGAGGGACAGCGGCGGTTCATCGCCAACGCCTCCCACGAGCTGCGGACCCCGCTGGCCGTCCAGCGGGCGGCGATCGAAATCGGGCTCCCCGAGGACGGCGCCGAGATCCGCGGCACGCTCCTGCGCCACAACCGCCGCGCGGAGAACCTCATCGACGCCCTGCTGGTCCTGGCCCAGGCGGAAAACGGCCTGGACAACCGGAGACCGGTGGCCCTGGACCAGGCGGTACGGCTCGTCCTGGCGGAAACAGGTTCGGACGGCGTCACCGTGACGGGGCGGGCAGAGCCGTTCGTCGTCGATGGAGACCCTGTCCTGCTGAACCGGCTCGTCACCAACCTCCTCGACAACGCGGTCCGCTACAACCATCCGGGCGGAACCGTTGAGGTAACGCTCTCCCGTGGAGTGTTGACGGTCCGTAACACCGGCCCGCACGTGCCCCAGGAACGTTTCGGCGACCTCTTCGAGCCCTTCCGGCGGCTGCAAACGACCCCTGGCCAGGGCGCCGGACTCGGATTGTCGATCGTCGCGGCGATCGCGAAGGCTCACGGGGCCGACGTGCGAGCGAGCCCCAATCCGGGTGGCGGGCTGGAGCTCGTCGTGGTTTTCGCGGGATCCGAGGACGCGTCCCCCGCAGGAGGAACAGCGGAATGACGCATGTGACACAGAATGTGCATTATCTTTCACGCCGCCAACCGACGGGTCACCTCCGCTCTGCTCGGCGACCGCCGCCGCGCGGGCGACTCGGCTGCATCATGTGTCACATCGCCTTTCGGGAGGCGGCTCCGTGCCCATCGTGGTGTTCCCCAGCCGGCCCGACCCTGCGACCGCAGGCGTGACGGGCACGGCCGCAGTCGAGCGTTTCCTCGACTCCCCTACTACGGCCACCACCCGCGCCGGCTACGCCGAGACCCTTACCCGGCTGACCGCGGCCACCGGCCCGCACTGTCCGGTCGCCGCCCTGCAGCCTGAGCACTACGCCGCGGTGATGGATCACTGGAATGTCGCGGCTGCGCCGACCTGGTGGCTATGTCGGTGGGAAGTAGCAGCGTTTGTTGACGGGTTCGGGCAGCAGCCGATGATCAACAGGTGCAGAAATGTTCGTGAGAAGTGACAGCACGTACTGCCCGTAAAGACGCCTGAGAGCAGGCCACGTGTGGACGCGGCTCCGGGGTGATGGACAGATCTTTCTGCACGTGGTCTACACATCCCGCCCAGAGGGTTCTGCACGCAGCTGTGCGAGCATGCCCGGTGTGCCCAGGTATGTGATGATCGCTGTGTTGGTGCTGCTGGTGGCGGGTTGCAGCTCGGGAGCGAAGGCCGCTCCCGAGATCGCCGGATATGTCGAGACGTATCTGCAGGCGCACCCGGACGTCAAGCGGGTGGCGAAGAAGGGGACCGAGAGCGCCACCGTGGTCATCAAGGGGCGGGACCAGGATGTCTTCGCCGATCTGGGTGCGGGCCTACGCGGACGGCTCATCCGGACGGGCGGTGCTGCGTATATGCAGATGCTGGGAGAAGAGGTTGCGCCGGGCAAGACCTGGGACAAGATCACCGAAGAGCACGAGCCGTACAACCTGTTCGGTATCGGCGTGGTGACAAGCCAGGCGATGACGCTGGTGAACAGCCACCGGGTGCACGCGCTGCTGGCAGCAAGAGGACGAGCGAGCGGCCCGGCGTCGGATGGTGGGCTCGACCGTTACACGGTCGCCATCGACGTGCAGGCGGCACTCGGCGAATTGGATCTCGGCGCGTTCCTCGAGGTATACGATCCGCTGCCGCTCACGCAGGACACCGAGAACGAGTACGCCCTGGTCCAGGCCGGGGACAAGGCGGCGCAGGTACGGCTGCGTGAGGAGTTGCTCAAGGAGTTCGGCGCGCAGGCCACGTACGAGCTCTGGCTCGATGGTCAGGGGCGGCCAGCGCGGCAACGGCTGACCGCGAAGACCCCGGCGGAGGTCACCTTTTCCCATTGGGGTGATACGACCGTGACCGCTCCTCCGGCCGATCAGGTCCGGGCGCTGACGAGGTGACCTCGCGCTATGCGGCGGTGCCCCGATGTCGGCCATGGCACGGAACGCTGGCGGTCGCGTGGAGCACCGCGAACGACGCCGTGTTGGCCGAGGGCAAGCAGGTACTGATCAACGACCCGGCCCGGTTCGACGGCGTGAAGGTCATTGGGATCGATGAGCACGTCTGGCGGCACACCCGCAAGGGCGGCAAGTACGTGACCGTTATCATCGACCTGACCGCGATCCGTGACGGCACAGGCCCTTCTCGGTTGTTGGACATGATCGACGGCCGGTCCAGACAAGTCCCGGCGCACGCTGCTTCGCGCTTGCCGGTGGGGATGATCAAGTCCTTGCGGATCTTTCCGACGGGTTCGCCGGCTGCGCGGCGCCGTAGGACGGTGCGGATCATGTCGTCGGTGATGACGGCGGGACGGCCGCCGTGGTTGCCCTTGCGGGCTGCGGCGTCCAATCCTTCCAGCATGGCCTCACGAATTGCTTCCCGCCCGGTTTCGGCCATGGCGGCGAAGAACGTGAACAGCATCCGGCCGGGCCCGGCCGGATCGTAGATCCCGGCGAGCATCTCCAGGGCCAGGCCGTGTGCGGTGAGGTGGTCGGCCAGGGCGGTGAGCTCGCCGGCGTCGCGGCCGAGCCGCTTCATCTCGTACACGGTGAGGATGACGCGGCAGTGCGGAGCATGGGCCTTGATCCGCCGGGCGGTGGCCAGAGCCTTCGCGAACCCGGACCGGACCTTGAGGCGGGTGGAGATCTTCTCGCTGAAGATCTTGTTCGTGGAAGCAGCCGAGCTCGACATCACCGCCATCTGGACGGACGTGCCCCGGACGCTCGGCGTCGCGCCGCTTGATGTCGGTGATGCCGGTCATCGCCCCGTCTGCCGCGGAGCAGCTGTGGCGGCCGGGCAAGGTCGTAGTCGGCCTGCTGCTGTATGAGGACGTTGCCGAGGTTCCGGCGCCGGACCGGGGCGGCGCGGGCGGGGAGACCGCCGCCGGCCACATGAACCACCACGCGGCTCCCAGCAGGCCCAAGCTTTTAGATACTGAGTGTATATACGTGGGATATAGTACGTCGGCATGAGTCAGTTGATCCACGATCAGACCCAGACCAAGCGTGAACTGCGCAGGCCTTGGCGGCGAGGCCGGCTGGCCGCTGTCGCCGGGCTCGTCGCCGTCATGGCCGCCACCGGCCTCGGCCAGACCGGGTCCGCCTCCGCCTCCGCTGGTCGTGCTGCCGCCGAGCTTCACCTGCCCGCGCCCACCGGCTCGCGACCGATCGGCACCACGTCCCTGTACCTCAAGGACACCTCGCGCCCCGACCCCTGGGTGCCCAGCGT
Source organism: Streptosporangium pseudovulgare (assembly GCF_014648055.1). Lineage (GTDB taxonomy): Bacteria > Actinomycetota > Actinomycetes > Streptosporangiales > Streptosporangiaceae > Streptosporangium > Streptosporangium pseudovulgare. Next base: position 21,777 of record NZ_BMQJ01000033.1, on the reverse strand, counting down.
CAAGGCCCGCGAGCTCATGGTCTCGCTGTGGTATCCGGCCAAGGCGCCGGGCCGCCAGCGGGCGCGGTACATGACCCCCAAGGAGTCCGAACTGCTGCTCAAGGACGGGGACATCACCGACATCCCGGCCGACACGCTGAGCAAGGTGCGCACCAACGCCTTCACCGATGCTCGTCCCGCAGGAGTCGCGCACAGCCTGCCCCTCGTCGTGCTGTCCCCTGGGCACAGCAAGCCCAGGTCCGAGCTCACGGCCCTGGGCGAGGAACTGGCGAGCCGGGGATACGTGGTGGCCGCCATCGACCACACCTACGAGAACGTCGCCCAGACCTTCCCCGACGGGAGGGTCACAACCTGCGTCACGTGCGAGATGAAGAAGGACCCGACCGTGTGGGAGAGGCTGGAGAAGGGCCGGGCCGCCGACGTCTCCTTCGTGCTCGACGAGCTGACCGGCGCGCACCCGAAGTGGAAGGACGCGCGACTGATCGACACCTCCAGGATCGCCATGTCCGGCCAGTCCGTCGGCGGCGCGAGCACGCTCGCCGCCATGGCCGCCGACCCCCGGTTGCGTGCCGGCATCGACGTGGACGGCATCGTGGAGAGCGCGCTTCCCGAGGCCGGGCTGTCCCGACCGTTCCTGCTGCTGGGCAAACCCGCCACGTACACGCCGGGCCAGCTCGGCGGCGCCAACTGGGAGGGTGTCTGGGCGGGGCTGCACGGCTGGAAGCGCTGGCTGCTCGTGACCGGGGCCGCGCACACGTCCTTCACCGACCTCGGTGTGCTGATGGACCAGATCGGCATCGAGGACGGCGCCAGCATTGCCGGCGCCCGTGCGATGGCCATCACCCGCAGGTATGTCGCGGCCTTCTTCGACCAGCACCTGCGGAAGAAGCCGCAGCCCTTGCTGAACAAGCCGTCGGCCGGCTACCCGGAGGTCAAGTTCTGCGCCCCCGAGAAGAAGACCTGCGTATAGCGCCGCCTCGGCTCGTTCAGCAAGTCCAGGCGTCCGTCCCACTGCACCGCGACCAGCCAGTCGATGCCGGCGCGGGCGTCGGCGTCGGCCTGCGGACGCTGCGGCATGCGGGTGAAGGCGTCATCCAGCGCCCAGCGGCGGAACCGGGTGTGGAGACTCTGCCGGGTGCCGTACCGCTCAGGGACGTCACGCCAGGCGGTGCCGGTGCGGATCTTCCACACGATGCCGTTGAGGACGCGCCGGTCGTCTTCGCGGGGGCGTCCCATACGGCCGGGTGGGAGAAGCTCGCGAAGCTTCTCCCATTCCTGGCCTGTCAGCTCGTGGCGGCGGATCATCCGAAGACGATCCCGCACAACCCGGATCACCTTGAAGACACGGCCCAGGGCGAACAGCCCTCGTCACCGAATCGTCGTCAAGATCGCCTGTGTAGCGCCGAAATCCGGTCCTCCCCGGGGCCAGGTGACGCGGACGCCGGTGCTCGACATCCCGGCCGCGTCGACGCCGCGGGTGGTCGGGCTGTTCGGGTCGCAGGGGTCGAAGGGAGCCTTCATGTCCCTGCGGTAGGGAGCAGGGAAAGGAAAAGGGAGCCGGTCGGCGGCGCACCGATCGGCCCCTTTCGTGTGTTGCGCTTCAGTTGCCGCGGCTTGCAGCCGTGGAACACCTCGACGGCGCCGAGGGCCTGTCGCGTGACAACCCTCAATAATGGCCGCACCCGCCGGCACCGATCCCATTCGGCCATCAGCGCGGCCGGCGCCGGTGCGAAGGCCCGGTCGCCGGGACCGGCCGGGTCACGCCGGAGGCCGCGCCGATCTCAGGTCAGGTAGCGCGAACAGCGTGTCGGCGTGTTCGGCCAGCAGGCGGGCGACGGAGGCCGGCACGAGGTCGATCCCGGCCAGACCCGCCGCGGTGAGCGGCACCTCCTCGACCACGTAGTCGCCGCGGGCCGGGTCGGCGAACTCCGGGCCGCTGCGGCGGGCCGGATTCCAGGTGTGGAGGCGGGCCAGGAAGACGTACTGGCGGTCGTCCCCCTCGATGACGTGGATCAAGGAGCAGATGGTGGCGGCGCCGGCGAGCTCCTCGTGGATCTCCCGGTGCAGCGCCGCCTCCAGGGTCGCATCACCATCCTCGACGCCGCCGCCGGGCAGCACCCAGTACGGCGCCGCTCCGGGACGGAGGCGTTTGATGGTCAGCAGGCGTCCGGCCGGGGTGATGAGGACACCGCGGACCCGTTCGGGGCGTTTCACGTCGATACACCTACCGGTGGGCTCCGGGGTGCCGTCAAGACTCGTGTCACCAGGTACACGCGATCGCGTCAGACCTGGTGGTGAGCATGGCGACATCGGACGACACTGTCGTTCCGTCGGGTCTTCCGCTCAGCGACGGAAGCTGCTGGCCAGGCTCAATGCGATCACGTGTACCTGATAGCAGCTTCGTTGACGGCAGGCCGGGTTTCGTTTACGGGGTCGAACAGGGCCTCGTGGGCGTTGGGGGGGCGATCGGACGACAGCACTGGAAATCCGGGACACAATCCCTTGCCGCGCGCTGATCACCGCCGAGTGGTACCAGGCGTCGTCGTCGACCACATAGACGTCACGCCGCCGCTGAACTCGCCCACACCCTTCATGATCATGTCCAGGTGTGGGACCGCGACTGGCGCACCCACCCCGCCCCGGCGTTCACCCTCTACCCCGCCGATGCCCTTGCGCCTGTCCCGGCGGTCGGCCGGGTCTTCCGCAAGCGGCACACCCGGCTGGTCATGACCTGGCGCTGACCGCACAAGGAGACGCACCGGCCTTCGTGACCCGCCGTACTGAGTCCGGAACGCGAGGACTACCTGCGGAGCAGATCGCGCACCGATTAGGTTACCGATTAGGTTTCCGCGCCGCGCCCGTCTGTACGTGTGAGATCGACTCACGAGAGGCTGGCACGATGCGGAAACTGATCTTCGGCATGAACGTGACCCTGGACGGCTACATCGCCGCGATCGGCGACGACATCGGCTGGGGTGGTGGGGAGGGGCCGGACTCATCGCCGAGCGCCGAGCTGTTCCAGTGGTGGTACGACCAGATGCGGGCGAGTGATCTGTCGCTGTACGGGCGCAAGCTGTGGGAAGCGATGAGCTCCCACTGGCCGACCGGCGACCAGCAGCCCGACGCCACCCCGGCGGAGATCGAGTTCGCGCGCCTCTGGCGGGACATGCCGAAGGTGGTGTTCTCATCGACGATCGACAAGGTCGACTGGAACACCCGCCTGGTCACCGGCGACGCGGTCGCCGAGATCGCCCGGCTCAGGGCCGAGGACGGCGGCCCGATGGACATCGGCGGCGCGACGCTCGCCGGGGCGGCCATGCGGGCCGGGCTGATCGACGAGTACGCGCTGGTGACCGTGCCGGTCCTGGTGGGCGGCGGCACGCCGTTCTTCACCGCGCTGGACAGCTGGGTGAACCTGAACCTGGTCGAGACGCGGACATTTCCCGGCGGCGTGGTGCTGACCCGATACGAGACGAGGCGATGAGCACGGGCCGAATGCTCGGCCCGTAAGGCCAGGCCGAAATCCTTCCTGGCGTGCTCACCGTGACCCTCGGCGATGAGGGAACCTTTTCCCGGCCCTTCCTTGCGTTCCGAGTGAGCTGTCGACCGACTCGCTGAAGATGAGGACGACGGTGACGCCGGCCCGTGGCGCTGGACTTGTCGACGATGGGGACTTGTCTGATCACAGCGTCGCGGGCAGGCCCAGCCATGGTTTGTCGGTGGCGTCGAATCCGGTGAGCTCGGCGATCTTCCCGTCGACGATGTGCAGGACCGCGATGGTGAATAGCCGGTACTCCGGGTCGTCGGGAGTGCGGAGGTACAGCACGGCGGCAGGCATGCGGTTGACCGTCGTGGCGATGCAGCGCCAGTCGTCGTAGCCGCGCTGGAAGAGCCCATTGGAGACCCAGCCGTCCACCGCGTCCTTGGCCGTCATGATCAAGGTGCCCGGTTCGGGCAGCATCGCGAAGCGCAGGTCGTCGCGCAGCAGGGACACCAGCCCGTCGAGGTCGTTGCGCTCATGGGCGTCCATATACGACTTCACGACGCCGCGCTCGTCATCCGACAGCTCGTGCGGGGCAGGGCTCCGCCAGTCGAGGCGGCGGTCGGGCAACTGCTCGCGCATCGTCACGCGCGCCCGCTGCAGTGCGCTGGTCACCGATGCGACGGTCAGCTCGAGGGCGTTGGCGGCCTTCGACGCCGGCCAGCCGAGGACGTCGCGCAAGATGAACACCGCCCGCTGCCGCGGCGGCAGGTGCTGGACGGCGACGATGAACGCCAGCTCGATCGTCTCCCGTGCCACCACCGATTCCTGCGGGTCCTCCGGGAGCATCCGGTCCGGGTAGGGCTGCAGGTAGCGCACCTCCGAGCCCGCGCCCGGCAGCTCGGCAGGCACGGGTGTGCGGTCGTTGCGCTTCTCCAGGAAGTCGAGGCAGGCGTTCGTCGCGATCCGGTACAGCCAGGTCCGCAGCGCGGCGTGGCCCTTGAACGACTCCCGCTTGTTCCACACCCGCAGGAACGTCTCCTGCGTCATGTCCTGGGCGTCCTCGTAGTTCGCGAGCATCCGGTAGCAGTGCACCTGCAGCTCACGCCGGTGGCGCTCCGTGATGAGCGCGAACTGTGCTGCGTCATTCGAGCGGGCCGCCGCGATGAACGCGGCCTCGTCGTCGCCTAGCAGTCTGGTGTCGGTCATGGTCGTCAATCCTTCCGCGGGTGGCGAGGGGCTACCAGAACTGACGACGTGGCGGAGGATTTCTGAGCGGTGAAGCCACTGACACCGGGCCGTTCGTCAGGCCGTACGGGTCGGGTCGATCCAGGGGACGTGTCCGGGTCGGGCACACCCTCGATGTCGAGGTGGGGTCCCCGTCGTACCGGGGAAAGACCGGGCGGATATGGCTGGTCTGGCTGATCACCCAGTGCAGCGGCCGATCCCGGCCGGCCAGTGGCAAGCCCTATGCGCCCAACGAGGGCCCTTACCGCCGGATCTCGCGGACTTGTTCCTCCCGGGCCTTCAACAACCGCCGACAGCCGTTTGTTAAGAGGATGGCGAGTGTGACGTCCCCTCCGCAGCCACCTGACGACGCAGCCACCTGACGACCTGCTGGCCGCCTTCCCGTCCCGATCCAGTGAGATCCGCGCCGACCGGCGGCACCGGAAGGGGGCAGATCAAGTACGCCGGAAAGGGTTGATAGGGCTGGTCAGAGGCCGTGACTGTTGCTTGCTCGGCATGGCCGTCAGGCGAGCCTGGCGGAGGGGCGCGTGATCCAATGTCCGACAAGCCGCTGGATCTCCGGCATATGATCATGTGCGTATGAGCGACATCACCGAACCCCCGATCGCCCGGGTGGACGTCGTGCGCGAGACCCTCCACGGCATCACACTCGAAGACCCCTACCGGTGGATGGAAACCGAAGGCGAGGAGTTCCACCACTGGCTGGACGGCCAGGCCAGGCACGCCCGCGAGCACCTGGACGCCCTGCCGCACCGCTCCGGCCTGCTGACCCGGATCCGCGAACTGGGCGGTGCGCTCACGCGGTACTTCGGCCTCGCGATGGCAGCCGACAGACTCTTCGCCCTGGTACGCGAGCCGGACGCCCGCGTGCCGGTGCTGACGGTGACCGAGGCCGGCGGAGCGAGCAGAGTCCTGTTCGACCCCGGCACGGTGCCCGGCGACGGGCACCACGCCATCGACTGGTACGTCCCCTCCCCCGACGGCCGCCACGTCGCCTGCGCCGTCTCCGCCTCCGGGTCGGAGGACAGCTCTCTCCACGTGATCGACGCCGACTCCGGAACCCTCCGGGAGACGATCCCACCCACGACGCGTTTCGCCTTCCTGAGCTGGCTGGAGGACAGCCGGTCGTTCGTCTATCACCGCTACGCAGAGCAGCACCGCTTGGACAGCCGCTCCTTCCTGCATCACCTGGGCGCCGACCCGGCGCAGGATGCGGTGGTGCTGGCGCGCGGACTCAACCCCCACATCGAGCTGACCCCGCGCGACCGGCCGTTCCTGGTGGTGCCGCCGCACGGCGAGTGGATGCTGGCGATCATCTCCCACGGCGCGCTCAGCCCTTGGCCCTGGACCAGCGAGCAGCTGAGCGACTGCACGCTGTACGTGGCGCCACGGACCGGGCTGGCCGACCCGGCCACCTGCCCGTGGCGGAAGGCCGCGGGCGCAGCCGACGGCGTGACCGCCTTCACCACCAGCCACGACACCCTCTACCTGGTCTCCCACCGGGACGCGCCGCGCTCCCGCGTGCTGGCCGTTCCGCTCGCCGCACCCGACCTGTCCCGAGCCCGGGTCATCGTGCCCGCGGGTGAACGGGCGGTGGAGACGGTGCGGGTGGTGGGCGACCGGCTGCTGGTGCGCGATCTCGACGGCGGCGTCAGCCGGATGCGGCACGTGCCCCTGTCCGGCGGCGAGCCCGCCGACCTCCCGATGCCGGTGGACGGCGCCATCCTGGAGTGGACCACCCACCCCGAGCGGCCCGAGGCCCTGCTGCTGGTGGCCGGCTGGACCGACGCGCCACGGCTCTACCGCTACGACGGCCGGTCCCTCCAAGACACCGGGCTGGCGCCCCGCTCACCGGTGGACTTCGGCGACGTGCACGCCCGCACCCTGTACGCGCCCGCGCAGGACGGGACGCCGATCCCGCTCACGGTCATCCACCACAAGGACCTGGAGCTGGACGGCGACAACCCGGCCGTGCTCACCGGCTACGGCTCCCACGGGTTCATCGACCTGCCGGAGTTCCGTCCCGAGATGCTCGCCTGGTACGAGCGTGGCGGCGTCTACGCCGTCGCGCACCTGCGCGGCGGCGGCACCTACGGCCGAGAATGGCACGAGGCCGGGCGCGGCGAGCGCAAGGAGACCACCATCACGGACTTCATCGACTGCGCCGAGCACCTCATCGCCCTCGGCTACACCCGCCCGGGCCGGCTGGCCGCCGAGGGCGCCAGCAGCGGCGGCATCCCCACCGGCGGCGCGCTCGTGCGCCGCCCCGATCTGTGGGCGGCCATGGCGATGCACATGCCGACGGTGAACGCCACCCGCAACGAGTTCACCGACAGCGGGCCGGTCAACGTGCCCGAGTTCGGCAGCGTCACCACCGAGGAGGGCCTGCGTGCCCTGCTGATCATCGACGCCTACCTGCGGGTTCGGGACGGCGTGCCGTACCCGGCGGTGCTGCTGACCACCGGCCTGCGCGACGCGCGGGTGCCGCCGTGGCAGCCGGCGAAGCTGGCCGCCCGCCTGCAGGCGGCCACGGCCTCCGGCCGGCCGGTGCTGCTGCGCGTCGAGGAGCACGGCGGCCACGGTGCCGGCACGACCAGCGACCAGGAGCAGGCACTGCTCGCCGATGTGCTGGCTTTCGTCCTGCACGCGACCGACGGGTCATGATGACGACAGACATGTCGGGTACGGCACGCGCACGCGCCCTCAACCACGTCGCGGCCCGGTCGATCCCGGCCTGTGTGTGACGCTCGACCTCCATCGTGGGGCGCCTTCAGCCACCCCTCGTCGAGTTCCCTGCCGGTGAGCCGGCCGTCGATCGCGTACTCCACGCGGTGCGCGCCATCACCGTGCCAGCCGATCGCGATGGCCCTGCCGCCGTCGCGCGAGAGCTCCGACAACCGAGGTTCTTCTGTGACGTCCATCCACTGGATCTGCACCGCCAGAGTCCAGGCGTCGCAGGGGCCGACGAGGAGGACCCCGTCCTCCGGGCCACGCCCCGGGCGCGTCGCTCTGGCGGGGCTGACCGGTCGGAGCGGCCGAGATCTGGCGTGCCCCTGCTCTAAGGCCGGCAGCTGAGCCACGCCGTCACCCCGTGCTCTACCGGGCGCTGCGTCACACCTCTAGGTGAGAAGCACCTGGTCGAGGACGTGATCGCCGATGGCCGCCATGCCGGGGTCATCGGCCGAGTGGGCGGCCAGAGCAGTGCCCATGGCGAGGGCCCAGCCCCGTGCGCGCTCCCAGGTCACCTCGTCGGCGTCCACGCGTGATCGGAAGACCTCGCGCGCGTTCTCGTCGAACACCAGCCACCCGGCGGCGAGATCGGTGGCGGGATCGCCGCTGGTGAGGTCACCGAAGTCCAGGACAGCCGCCAGCCCTTCCCCATCGAGCAGGAGGTTTCCCGGGTGCGGGTCGCCGTGGAGCCAGAGCGCGGGTCCCTGCCAGGGCGGGAGTGCGGCCAGCTTCTCCCAGAGGGGGAGAAGATCAGCTGATCGGGGAATGGACTGCAGGCGTTGCCGTACCGCTTCGTCGCGGGCGGCGAGCGGGACGCCGCGGGAGGGATTACGCGGGGCGTCAGGCGGTGCGGGCCGGTGGAGGCCCGTCATGAAGTCGGCCAGCGGGACGGCGACGCCGGAGCGGTCGGACGGCGGCACGTCGGCGGCCGTGCGGCCTTCGAACCAGGGCGCGATCGTCCACGGCCACGGGTAGCCCTCGCCGGGCACGCCGGCCCTGACGGGTACGGGCAGCGCGACCTCGACATGGTCGGCCAGGACCGGCAGCCAGCGTTGCTCGTTGACGATGAGTTCGACGGCAACCTGGCGACGCGGCAGCCGTACGGACAGGTCCGCCCCCAGGCGGTAGATGACGTTGTCCCAGCCGTTGGCAACGGGGGTGAGCGGGCCCACCAGATCCGGATGCTGCACGCGGATCAGGCGATCAACGAGATCGTCGTCGATGCCGACTTCCGCCGCGGGGGTGTTCATGCCGCAACGATAGTGCGGAATGGCCTCCTTTCGCGCTGCTGCACTGGTTCCGTCGCCTGCGCATCCGATGGGAGATCCACGGCGACATCCACGAAGCCCTACTCAAATTCGGCTGCGCCCTCATCTGCCGACGCCGCCTCCGAACCACAAAGACTTAGGAGTTCCTAGCCGCAGATCCACATCTGGCAATATGTCGGCCGTGAACTACTACGGTCAGTTCCGTCGCGCGGCGATCGAACAAGGCATCCCCGAGGACGAGGCAGAAAAGTTCGCAGGACTCCTCCGCTTCACCATCTGGGCGAACGAGCGCTACAACGGCGAAATCGTGGCGCATCCCCGGGGCCTCCCACCTGGGCAGCCCGCCGACCTGCTGGTCGGCCGGACCGGCGGGTTGCCCCGGCTCCCGATAGGCATGCCATGGCCGACCGACTCGCGGGACCCGCTGCCGTTCGTCGCGTCCTTCGACTGCGCCGCACTTCCGCGGGTCGACGGGCTTGCGTTACCGCCGGACGGCTCGCTGCTTGTTTTTCTTCATCACGAAGAGGCCTACGACACCTTCGATCGCGGCGAGGAGCAGCAGTACGCGCGTATCGTCCACGTTCCGGCCGGCACGGACACCGTGGCGGCGGCCCCTGCGGACCACCCCCGGTACCCCTTCGCCTCACAGCGCGAGTTCATTGGCCCGGAGCAAGACCTTTTCGCCGTCGTCCATGCGGACCTCCCTGAGTGGCTGAACGAGGAGGAGGCGAACCTGTCTTCTTTCCAGAAGCAGGTGGCGCGCGACCTGCCACACCGCCGAGAGCTCTGCGCTTTGGTTGACCGGCTGTGGCCGGCCGGGAACTCCGCCACCTTCCAGTTCGGCGGTTACTCGTGGAACACCGGCGGGATTTCCAGAGGCCACCTGTACGACGACCCCGAGCTGACGATCGCGGAGGAGAATTTCGAAGCCCGGCAGAAGCTCAGCGACGTGGTCATCGATAGGGAGCGGGAGAATTTCCTGGTGGAGGAGGAGTTGCAGCGGGTCATGCGGGAGTGGATTCCCCTCATCCAATTCGACCCCGGTGACGAGGTCTATTTCGGCCGCTTCCTGATGCGTGTCGATGACCTCACCGCCCGACGATTCGACCAAGCCGTCTCATGGACGGGGTTCACCGAATAACGTTGGCCGGCCCTTAACGCTACGGTGCGACAAGGTCGAATCGGCTGGCGCTCACCGCGGCCCGGCGCCCGAACTCGCCGGGCCGCGGTGTTCTGCCGGCGCCAGCTCCGAACCGCAGAAGCTAGGAGATCTTAAGGCGACGTCGTAGCCGAGCGCGTACACCGGCCACCGCGCAGCTGCACGACCGTGACGGTTGACGGGCCGCCGCCGGCGCGGGGTGGGCGCAGGGCGGCGGACACCGCAGTCACCTACTGGACGGGCATGGGCTTGACGGGCGAGCCGTCCTCGTACTCCCACCGCTTCTCGACGGAGTCGGCCTGCCGTCAACGAGGCGAATCGGCCGGTGACCGGGGAGTGTGAGGGACCGGCAGGCCCCTCACCTGGGGTTCGGGGCAAAGCCCCAAACAGACACGGTCCGAGCGTGATGCGCGCAGCGCGAGGACCCAGCGAGGTCCAAGACGCGGGTCGCGCCATTCACCGTTCAGTGATCCACAAAACAGGTCCTAGGTGACACTCCGCGGAGCACCTCCGCCACAGGTGAGCGCACCACCGGCCTCTCCCCCGACCGATCCACCACGACATCCGGGGGGAAGTCCGGCCCCAACATCGCCAAGTGCCGGCCCAACCGGGTGGCCTTCCCTACCAATTCGTCCGCCTCGGCAACCCCGAGAGGTCCGCCCTCCACGCCGGCCCGCTCCAATTCCTCCTCCACGCTCTGCCGGGCCTGCTCCACCTCGGCCAACTCCACCGCCACCCCCGCGGCCTCCACACGCTTCACCCGCCCCATCGTCGCAGCCAACGGCCGGCTCAGTCGTCGGGGGCGGACCTCGTTCCCGTGTCGAACCTCGCCGTCACAGGCACCGCGCTCCATTCGCTCACCTCATCGCCCCTATCGACGCGCAGCAGCCGCGCCTGCATGACGTCCGTCAACCGGTCGGCGCCGGGCAGGAACTCCGGGCCGTTGACGAAGTGCATGACGGCCCCGACGACGTCCTGACTGTCATCCTCGTCGAGGTCCTCGGCGTCGAACGGCCTCCACCCCATCGCGGTGGCCGCCGCGAGAAGGCGAGCCGGGTCGTGGACGTGCACCTCCAGCAAGCTGATCGTGCGTACGACCGGCCCGGGGAAGGCGTCGAGGCGGGCGTCGCCCGGCGTGCGGCTCTCAAGGTCACCACCGAGGCCGGCCGAGTCGCCACGGCCCCGCCGCAGGGCCTCCCACGTGGCGGCCAGTTCAGGAGCGTCGGCCCAGGTCCCGTTCACGACATCGGCCAGCGTACGGCGGAAGGAGGCGGCGGGCGCGTCGCTGCGATCCGCTCCGACTCGGCGCGGGCGGCGGTGCCCAGGCCGTTCTCCAGCACCGAGGAGAGAAGGTAGGCGGCGTGCTGAGCAACGGCGGGATCGGTGCAGGTCAGTACGGCATGCAGGGTCGCGGGCTGACCGGAGCGCTCAACGAGGGCGTACACCCTGCTCTTGGCGCGGGTGTGCTCGCAGTGGAAAGCACGAGGGACGGCAGAGGTCATGATCGGGTTCTCCATCAACGTGAGGTACGTGGAAAACCGCTGGTGGGCGCGGTACGGCCACGCCCCCTGACGGAGAAGTCCTGCCCGCTGGTGCTGCTGGTACGGCCAGCTGCCCGGTTCGGTGTTCGCATCGTACCGCCGTCGTCTGCGGACAGGACCACGCCATCGACCCGGGCCTGCAACGGAAGATGGCCTCGCGCTGCACCGACGTACGCGAGTGGCGCACGGGCCACTCCCCGTTCGCAGGACAGCCCGATCTCGTCGTTGAACTCCTGCGGGAACCGCTTGTCACCACCTCGCGTAGGTGAGACGGCGAAGTCACAACCACTCGTTGATGGCTGCGATGAGGACGGTCGCTTGGTAGCGGACGGCGAGCTTCTCATAGCGGGTGGCGACTGCGCGGGGGGCGCCTGTGGCGCTGCTGCCGTTCGGTCCGCCGCACCTGGGCCTATCACGCACGGTGAGGGCCGGCAGGGCGGTTACCCGGCGCCGCTCCTGCCGGCCCCTTCCCGCACGCCATTTCCGGGCGCAGCCGATGGGGTGTGGACCGCGGCACGGAAAGACCGGGAATCGCCATCACGGCGAGATGATCATGGTAACCTACCGGCCACACCGGGCCGACCGGCGCGGAAGCGGATCCGGGCGGGACCGCGCACTCCGCCTCCGCCGCATCGGCGATGTCTGCCGCGGAAGTGACGCCCGCGGGCGGCGCGCCGCCCGCGCGCCTCAGGCAAGGACGGTCGCCCGGCCACCGGCCGCTCTCTTGACGATGACGGCCGCCACCGTGTCTTGGCCGCCCATACCCTCGGCCCGCCCATCACAGGAACCGACAGCTCCCCCAGCTCACTTCCCGTTTGCAGATCGGAGAATGTCGGCCCCGCCCGACAGGATGCATCCATGAACGACGCCCCACCCCTCACCGCCCTCGCCGACCAGGCCACCTACGCCGCAGCCGTACAGCTGGCCGTCGACGCCTCGGCCGCCTACTACGGGCCCGGCGCCTCCCCGCTCGACGACGACGCCTACGACCGGTTGGTACGCGGCATTGAGGCCTACGAAGCCACGCATCCCGACCAGATACTGCCCGAGTCCCCCACGGGCAAGGTCGCCGGCGGCGCCGTGACCGGCGACGTCCCACACACCGTGCCGATGCTCAGCCTGGACAACGTCTTCTCATCCGAGGACCTCATGCGGTGGGTCGCCGGACTGGAGCGGCGCCTGGGCCGCCCCGTCGTGGCATGGGGAGTGGAGCCCAAACTTGACGGCCTGGCCATCTCCGCCCGTTACCGGAGCGGCCGCCTGACCCAGCTCGTCACCCGCGGCGACGGCACCGCCGGCGAGGACGTCAGCCATGCGATCGGGACGATCGTCGGACTGCCCGACCGGCTCACCGAGCCGGTCACGATCGAGATCCGCGGCGAGGTCATGATGACAGCCGAGCAGTTCGAGGCGGCGTCCGCCAAGCGCACCGCGCACGACGGCACCGCGTTCGCCAACCCGCGCAGCGCCGCCGCCGGCACCTTGCGAGCCCAGGACCGCCCGTATGTCTGTGAGCTGACGTTCTTCGGCTACGGCGCGCTGCCACTGCCACCCGACGATGTCTCCGAACTCGCGCAGCGACTGCGTGAGCTGCCACACAGCAAGATCATGGACCTGGTCGCCGACCTCGGCGTGGCCACCACCGCCACCACACCGGTCACCGGCATCGTCGCCGCCGACATCGAGGAAATCCAGGCCCGCGTGGAACAGATCTCCGGGCTCCGCGCCGAACTGCCGTTCGGCATCGACGGGATCGTCATCAGAGCCGACCTGGCCGCCGATCAAAAGCAGGCCGGGTTCAGCAGCCGGGCACCGCGCTGGGCGATCGCCTACAAGCTTCCGGCCGTCGAGAAGATCACCAAACTGGTCGGCGTGGAGTGGAACACCGGCCGCACCGGCGTCATCGCCCCGCGCGCGGTACTGGAGCCGGTCGAGCTGAACGGATCCGTCGTCACCTACGCCACGCTCCACAACGTCGCCGACATCACCCGTCGCGGCCTGCTGCTAGGAGACAGCGTGGTCGTCTACAAGGCCGGCGACGTGATTCCCCGCGTGGAGGCGCCCGTGGCGCACCTGCGCACCGGGGAGGAGCAGCCGATCGCCTTCCCGCAGGTGTGCCCGAACTGCGCAGGTGCCATCGACACCAGCCAGGAGCGGTGGCGGTGCGTACAGGGCCGCGCCTGCCGCGCGCTGGCCTCCATCGTCTACGCGGCCGGCCGCGACCAGCTCGACATCGAAGGCCTGGCCGAATCCCGCATCGTCCAGATGCTGAACGCCGGGCTCATCGCCGACTTCGCCGACCTGTTCACTCTCACCCGCGAGCAGATCCTCCCCCTGGAACGCATGGGCGCCACCAGCACCGACAACCTGCTGGCCGCGATCGAGGCAGCCAAAACCCGGCCGCTGAACCGCGTGTTCTGCGCGCTGGGCGTCCGCGGGACCGGCCGGTCCATGAGCCGCCGGATCGCCCGACACTTCGGCAGCATGGACGCCATCCGCGCCGCAACCACCGAGGAGCTTCAGGCTGTGGAGGGCATCGGCCCCGAGAAGGCGCCAGTGGTGATCGCCGAACTGGTCGAGCTCGCCCCGCTGATCGACAAGCTCATCAAGGCCGGCGTCACCATGATCGAGCCCGGCATCACCGCGATGACCGCCGCCGACGGTGAGGACCAGGCTGTCGCGCTGCCACTGACAGGCAGATCCGTGGTGGTCACCGGGGCAATGACCGGCCCGCTGGCGGCTCTGAGCCGCAACCAGGTCAACGAGCTGATCGAACGCGCCGGAGGCAAGGCCTCATCCGGCGTCTCGGCGAAGACATCACTGCTGGTCGCAGGAGAAAAGGCAGGCTCGAAGAAGACCAAGGCCGAAAATTTGGGCGTGGAGATCGTCACCCCGGACACGTTCGCCGAAATGGTTCACGCTTTCCTTTAGCCTGCCCCGGCGCTCCGCACCGGCCCGGACCAGAGCGTCGGAGGCCGCTGCTGCACCCACCAGCGCCACAGGCCGGTTGGGGCTTCGCCCATGCCAAGAACTGAACCCTTGGTGCGCTCACCAGCGGCGCCGACGCCCGGAAAGGAATGAATCAGGCACTCTGACGAGTGCGCCACCGGGCGAGGATCTCCTGGTCAGCGACGCGTTCCGTAGCCTCTGAGTGAAGTTGTTCCTCCTCTGTGCGCGCCAGCGGCAGCCAGAGGAGGTATTCGGGGTCGTCGCTGGTGATGTCCCGGGTGCCATCACACGTGACGCCATTGCTCAACGTGATCGCTACGGGGACGCGGAGCATACCACCCGGCAGTATGGTCACCTGCATGGCCGTGTCCTTTCCGGCGTCGATCCCGCTTCAGCATAGTCGCCCAGCCGCCGCAAAAACCAAGAAGGGCACCTCAGCCGATTCCGTAGCGGCCGGCCATCCAGTGGTAGATACCCTCAGCCTCAGGTTCGTCACCGATCAACGCGATCAGCCGGCTCACTCGCCGGGTCAGGACGCAGGCGAAGGACTCGGCGAACAACTCCCCCACGTCCTGACGGTAGGGCGGCGGCAGCTGAACACACCTACGGGCATGCAACCGGCTCCACCACTGCGCTTGAGACGGCCTGTTCTCCATGTGATCGACCGCATGGCCCAGCTCGTGACCGCAAACCGATATGGAGGGTGAGGGAGCACTACCGATGCCGATCCGCCTCTGCAACGGGTCATAGACCCCCGCAGTACGCTCCCATGATCCAGCCTGGACCGGCAGCGGAACACCGCGCAGCCCTTCAAAGCCCGGCAGGTCCGGCACCGATCCCGGGCCGATGACAATGCCCCCGCTCAAATGGACCGCCAACCGGGCCGCGAACGCCTGAGGCAGAGCCGACAACGTCAAGACCGCGAGAAGGGCTTCCCGCTGGAGGAAAGGTGTCGGGGTTCCAGTGGCGTACCAGGCGGGACTCCAGCGGACCAACGTGCAACCAGCCCGGACGCCCTCTGCTGCGATCAGCCACCGTGGCCGCGTCCTCCCGCATGTTCAAGCGCGATCGGCTCAGGGTCGCCGATCAACGGATGCTTGACGATCAGCCTGGATGATATCCCCCGCGCCGACGCGGAACGGCTGTTGTTCTTCGCCGGCTGCTACCTCATCGATTACGGCGACGTGTGTTCCCGCGGCGCGGGGTCTGAGGCTCCGAAGTCCCAGGGACGCCAGAGCCCAGCCGACCCATCGGTTCCTTCGCGCGTTCCCTGGCCGCTCGGCCTTCTGCCTGTGCAGCCGGGACGGTTTCATGCGCCTGACCATCTCCATCGACGACGCCGAGGCCATCCTGCGCCGCCCGAACGGCCCGGCGGCCGCCGTCCTCTGCCTGCCGCGCCGGAGGACCTGACCCGCACCGGCGACTGGCGGGCCCGCGGCACGACCATCGGCTTCGGAGGCTCGACTCGGCCTGCTCAACTCCATCGCCGCCGCGGGATGGACCTACGGCGAGGCCGTCGCGCAGATGCGCCAGGGCCCCTGGACCGGACTGCCGTGCTCCTGGAAAGCCGCCACCTGAGCTATCGAATGACACGCCTGGCGGCCGACCGGCAAAAAGCCGTCACCGGCGTGGCCTGGAGCAGGCATGCCCGCGACTGCAACACAAGCGTGGGTAGACCTTCCACACCCCCTTCTCCCCTCCAGGGGCTGGGTTTGGTGTGGAGCATCAGAGAAATTCTCTGAGCAGGGCCCTTTACTATGTAGATTCGAACAGTTCGGCTTTCCGTTCTTCGGCAACCGTCCCCTCACCGGATCTTCGTGATGCCGGTCTCCGGTCGATCCGTACCGCCACGTGGGAGGAAGCCGACAGCCGGGTGTTGGACCACTGGCAGCAGATCCGGCGGTGGCGGACCTGTGCGTGGCTCGCCGAGCGCGACACTGAGCGCGTCCGGGGCTGGGGCCGGGCCGCCGCGTCGATTCGCCTGCTGCTGCGGGCCATCGCTGCGGCGGCCCGGATGGACGGCTCGGTGACCCCGGTATCCGGCTGCCGCTCGCCATCGGAGATGACGGGCCTGGACCACACCGTCGTCTCCCGGCATCTGCGTCGGCTCCGTGAGGAAGACGATCCGTTGATCGATCTCGTGGAGGCGGCGTCGGGCCGCCGGGCTGACCGCTACGGGCTCCGCGTTCCGGAGTCATACCGTTCCGAAGCACGGTGGATCCGCTGGCCGGCCGGTCCCATTGATGCCCTCCATCCCACTCTGCACGCCCTGGGGGCGGTCGCCGCGCTGGTGTATGAGGAGCTCAGCACCGTCGAAACCGGGGGGCCGAGCTCTTCAGCCAGACCATCAGCGACGGCCGGTTCTCGTCGGTGTCGGTCATCTCACGCACCCAGTCCATCTCCCCCAGGCTCGGCGAGTACGCCTCGCGTAGCTCCCGCTCGGAGATGGTCCGCTTGAACCGCGGATAGGCGGTGTTGTCGATCGACGCCATCGGGGCACAGCCCTCCCAGCAGCCCCCGAACACCACAGAATGCGCCATACTGGAGCCGAACGATCACCGTTCGCGAGATAGAACACGCGAAGATCTTCTTTCCCGCTTCGGCTCGCTCACGGGGATAAACAGCTTCCGAGATTACGCAGCAGTGTCCTGGATGACCTCCCCTCACTCATGGCGCTCTCCAGCGGCAGGTCAACGACGGTCCCACGCACAGATTCAAGATCGGCTCATGGCCGGTTCTGGCCGTACCTCGGCTGGGCCCGCTCCCGGCCCTCCGTGCCCGGGTTCGTGCGATGAACCCTGAAATGGCTTGCCGTAATGGTGAATATTGTCGGTGCTCTCGAAAATAGTCGGTTCTGCGATATCAGCACCGCGGGCGTTTCGTGAGCCATCCGCGCAGGCGGCCTTCGCAGAATCTCTCCGACGCCCCGCACGTTCCGCGGGACGGCTCCGATACGGCCTGGACCTGTGTGGACGCCCCGCTTCGGGGTCCGTCGCCCGGGCCTGGCCGGAGGCCGCACAGGGCCCCGCGGCCGCAAGCCCGCGGGGTTCGGTTGCGCCCGTCACCTGCCGAGAACCCTCCTCGGACCGGCCGCGCCCGCGGCGAAGTTCGACCACCTCGCTGGACAAAGACTCATATGGACAATATTTTGTCCATATGTAAGGACATATTGTACGAAGACATGCACACGCCCTGGGTCCGCGCCTGGTCGAGGAGAACGTACATGCTGGTCGACGAGGTTCGCCGCATCACTCCTAAGGTCCTGACGGAAGAGCAGCGGGAGTTCTACTTCAGCAACGGCTATCCGCTCCTGGAGGAGGTGATCTCCAGCGAATGGCTCACCCGGCTCCGGGCGACGACCGACGAGATGGTCGAGCACAGCCGAACGATCGACCGCTCCGACACGGTGTTCGGCATCGAGCCGGGACACTCCGCCGAAACTCCTCGGCTACGGCACGTGACCAGCCCGGTCGACCAGCACCCGGACTACTGGCGCTTCGCGCGCGACTCGGCGCTCGCCGACATCGCGGCCGACCTGGTGGGCCCGAACGTGAAATTCCATCATTCCAAACTGAATTTCAAATGGGCCCGCGGCGGCGTCGAAGTGAAATGGCACCAGGATGTGCAGTTCTGGACACACACCAACCACAGTTCGCTGACCTTCGGCACCTATCTGTACGGCTGTTCCCCGGACCAGGCGCCGCTCGGCGTGATTCCAGGCAGCCATGAAGGCGAACTCTACGACCTCTACGACTCCGACGGCGTCTGGACGAGGGCGCTGAACGATTCCGACGCCGCCGCACTGCCCGCCGACCGCACGGTCTATCTCCCCGGGCCGGCCGGGTCAGTGACCGTTCACAACTGCCGGACCCCTGCACTGCTCGGCCAAGAACGAGTCGGACCTCGGTCGGCCGCTGCTGCTGCTCAACGTGTACAGCGCGGCCGATTCCACCATGCCCTATACCGCGAACCCGCTGCCCAGCAGCCACACCGGCGAGATCGTACGCGGCGAGCCGACCCGGTGGGCGGTGCACGACCCCCGCCCGTGTCTCCTGTCACCGGACTGGTCCGGCGGTGATCACACCAGCCTGTTCGTCACCCAGCAGCGGGAGACCACGCGGCGCTAGAGGCGCGGCGCATCCCGCAGGAAACCGTGGCCGCACTGCCGCTCAGTGCCGCCCGGAACTCCGCCGTCGGCCGTACCTCCGCGCACGAAGAGGGCGACATGAAGCTGGGAATCATCGGAGGCGGCGGCGCGGCCGTCGCGTTGCTGGCCGCGCTCACCCGCGACAGCCTGGCCCCGGGCCTGGTCCGCGGCTTCGACGGCGTGGTACTGCACGGCTCCGGCATGTACGTCGCCGAACCGGACCGGATGCCGGAACGGTCCCAGGTCACCGAGGTCCACTCGGCCGAAGACGTCGCCAAGGCCGTGCTGTGAGCACCCGGCGGAACAGAGAGAAGACCGATATGAGCGGTACCGGGCATGACCCCCTCTCCCCCACGGCACGCAGCACCGTACGCCGCTACCACGAGCGCGCCGCGACCGACCGCCAGGCCCTGTACGACGTGCTGGACGCCGGGCTCGTCTGCCACCTGGGGTTCATCGCCGACGGCGGACCCGTCGTGCTGCCCAGCGTGTACGGCCGCGAGGGCGACACGCTGTACCTGCACGCATCGGCCGGCTCCCGTAGCGCGCGCGTCCTCGCCGCCGGGACACCGATATGCGTGACGGTGACCCATCTCGACGCCATCGTCTACGCGCGCTCGGTCTACCACAACTCGGTGAACTACCGCTCGGCCGTCGTCCACGGAACCGGGCGGCTCCTGCGCGAGGAGGAGAAGAAGCGGCACGGCATGCGGGTCGTGGCCGAGCATCTCGCGCCGGGCACGTGGGACTACGGGCACGAACCGGACCGGAAGGTGCTGGCCCGGGTCGCCGTCATGGCCCTCGACCTGGCCGAGGCGCCGGTGAAGATCCGAGACGCGCCGCCCAGCGATCACGGCGACCGGGTCGATCCGGACAAGTGGGCCGGTCTGCTGCCGGTACGCACGTCCTTCGGCGTCCCCCGGCCCGAGGCGCGGGTGCCCGACGGGCTGCCGGTGCCGGAGCACATCCGCTCCCGCCGGATGTGACGGGGCGTGCCCACCACCCCGGCCGTCCCCGCAGCGTTTCAGAAAGCGCAGGTGAGTGACCATGTCGTTCCCCGAAACATCACCCGCCGCAATCGGGGCCGAGTGTCCGCCGGCGCCCGTGCACGCGCCCGGCGGTGGCGCGCGAGACTCGCGCCGCGCGTGGCTGGCGGCGGCGGGCGCGACGCTCGCCGCATCCGTCGTCTACGGGCTGGCGTACAGCTACGGGCAGTTCTTCGGGCCCATGGCCCAGGCCTTCCGCGCCGGTGACGGCGCGGCGTCCGTGGTCTTCTCGATCACGACCCTGCTGGGGTTCGGCCTGAGCGCCGTCACCGGCCCCGTCGCGGACAGGGTCGGTCCCCGCGCGATGCTGCTCACCGGCACCGTCTGCCTGGGACTCGGCCTGCATCTCACCGCGATCTCGGACGCGCTGTGGCAGGCGTACCTGGCCTACGGGCTCGGCATCGGGCTGGGAGTCGGATGCGTGTACGTTCCGGTGCTCACCGCCACCGGCCGCTGGTTCGACCGTCACCGGGCGGTCGCCACCGGCAGCGTGGTCACCGGCGTGGGGATCGGGACGGTCGTCAGCTCACCGCTGTCGGCCTGGATGGTGAGCCATTTCGGCTGGCGGCACGCCTATGAGTACTACGCCGTCGGGGGAGCCGCGCTGCTGCTGCTGGCCACCGCCCTCATCGGCCGGCCGCCGCAGGCGCCGGACTCCCCCATCGCCGCGCAACGGCCACCCGCCCGTGGATTCCGTACCCTCTACGTGGCGTCGCTGCTCGTCTGCATGGCCAACTACGTTCCGTTCGCGCACCTCGCCCCCTCGGCGCAGCGCCTGGGCATCGGCGCCCTGGCCGCCGCGGCCCTGATCTCCGCCATCGGCATCAGCAGCATCGCGGGCCGCCTGGTGATCACCGTCCTCGCCGGCCGGTTCGGATCGCTCACCCTCTTCAAAGCCTGTCACGCGGGGATCGGCCTGGGCCTGCTGGTATGGGCGACCGCGCGGGGTTACGGGGGACTGCTGGCCTTCGCGATCATCCACGGCGCCATGTACGGCGGCTACAGCGCCCTCCTCCCCGTCGTGCTGGGCGACCAGTTCGGCCTGGCACGCCTCGGCAGGCTGCTCGGCCTGCTGTTCACCGCACTCGGCGCCGGCTCCGCCCTCGGCCCCGCGCTGGTCGGATACCTCGTCCAGAGCACCGGCGGGTACGGGACGGCCCTGGCGGTTCTGACCGTGCCCGGACTCCTGGGCGCCGGCGTCGTCATGAGCTACCGGGAGCGGAGCACCCCGTGATCTCCGCCGCGACACAGTCGGAAGGTGATGTGATGGCCGGGCGCGGCGTCGTGATCCTGGGCAGCGGCTCGCTGGCCCGCTCGATCTGTTACTCCCCGGCGGCCGTCTGCGCCGCGGAATGCGTCGTGACCGTCGTGTCGACGACGCCGTCGAGCTCAGCGGAGGTGTGTTACGTCGCGGACGTCCGGGCGGCGTCGAGCGGCACCCCGGTACCGTTCCGCGCCCTGTCGGTGGACCGGTACTCAGCCGGATCCATCTCCCCGATCCTGCGGCGGGCCCGTCCGCGGATCGTCCTGAACTGCGCCTCCTACCAGTCCCCCTGGGAGAGGACCCGCTCGCCCTCGGCGTGGACCGCGCTGATGAACAGAGCGGGTTTCGGGCTCACCCTCCCCCTCCAGGCGGCCGTCGCCGTCGAAGCGGCCTCGGCGATCGCCGCCCTGGGCCCCCTCCCCTCTTCCTCAACGCCTGCTTTCCCGACGCGGTGAACCCACTGCTCAGAAAGCTCGGACTGCCGGTCTTCTGCGGCGTGGGGAACGTGGCGCTGCTCGCCGCCTCGCTGCGGGAATCACTCCGTTCGGCCCGCGGGGGACGTCTTCAGGTCCTGGGTCACCACTGGCACCCGCATACTCCCGGCGACGCCTCCGACGAGGCGCTGGTCTGGCTGGACGGGGCACCGGTCCGCGAGGTCGGCCCGCTGCTCCGGCGTCAGCGCGCTGCGGCCCGATCCGAGTCGAACGCCGTGACGGGCCACGTCACCGCGCTGCTGCCGGCGGACCTCGTCACCGGGCGCGAAGTGCGGACCAGCCTGCCGGGCCCGCTCGGGCTGCCCGGTGGTTATCCCGTCCGCATCCACGGATGGAGGCGATGGCCTCTGCGTCGTAGGCGGTGAAGCGGTCATCGATCTCGAACGCCGAACCGGCCAGGCCGGTCCGGTTCATCGATCCGAACACCGACTTGCCGTCCAGCACGCCGAG
>NZ_BMQJ01000032.1 GCF_014648055.1 Streptosporangium pseudovulgare | reverse complement strand
CATTCGTTTCGCGTCTCAATCTTAGCAGTTCCGCCTGGTTTGTGTCAAACTGTCGCTTTCGCGTCAGCCGACCCGCACCCGCCGGATCCGCAGCGGATCTCGACTGCCCCGTTTCCAGGGCAACCCCTCTAACTTACTCCAACATCCCGTCGTTGTCCAACCGGATGCTTCTCGGACGCGAACGTCCCAACGGAGCTGGTTCAGAGAGAGTTGCGGGGACGTGCCCCGCGGGAAGAAACTCTAGCAGCCCTTCCGGGGCCTCATGACCAACTTCGTGGAACAGTCCGGTATTCCCTCCGTCACGGTCCCTAAACCCCGAGAGCCCGGAGTCCGATCGGACTCCGGGCTCTCGGGCACGTGGGCTCAGCCGGCCGGGAGAGCGGCCAGCTGCGCGGTGAGCCGGGTGATGTCCTGGTCGGCCTGGGCCGCGCGGGCGCGCACCTTGGCGACCACCTCGTCGGGGGCCTTGGACATGAACTGCTCGTTGCCCAGCTTGGCGGCCACCTGCGCGGCCTCCTTCCGGGCAGCGGCCAGGTCCTTCTCCAGCCGCTTGCGCTCGGCGACCACGTCGATCGTCCCCGCGGTGTCGATCTCCACCACGATGCCGCCCACGTCGAGACGGGCGGTGGCCGAGAACGACTCCGACGGCTCATCGAGCCGGAGCAGCGCGCGGATGGCCCTTTCGTGCGGGGCGAGAGCCGTACCGGTGAGTGACAGGCGTGCGGCGACGCGCTGGCCGGGCTTCAGCCCCTGGTCGGAGCGGAACCTGCGGACCTCGGTCACCAGGCCCTGGACGGCGAGGATCTCCTCCTCTGCGGAGGAGTCGCGCAGCGACTCCTGGACCGTCGGCCACGGCGCGACCACGATGGAGTCGCCACCGGTGAGAGCCCGCCACAGTTCCTCGGTCACGAACGGCACCAGCGGGTGGAGCAGCCGGAGCAGCGCGTCGAGGACGTGGCCGAGCACCAGCCGGGTGTGCTCCTCGCCCGCGGCGAGCTGGATCTTGGCCAGCTCGACGTACCAGTCGCAGACCTCGTCCCACGCGAAGTGGTAGAGGATGTCGGAGATCTTGGCGAACTCGAAGTCCTCGAAGGCTGCGTCGACCTCCGCCACGACCTCCTGCAGCCGGGAGAGGATCCACCGGTCGGCGGCCGTCAGCTCGCCGACCGGAAGCTCGCCGACCGCGGCGCCGTTCATCAGGGCGAAGCGGGTGGCGTTCCAGATCTTGTTGCAGAAGTTGCGGGAGCCGCCGGCCCACTCCTCGCTGATCGCCACGTCGGAGCCGGGGTTGGCGCCGCGCAGCAGCGTGAACCGGGTGGCGTCGGCGCCGAAGCGCTCGACCCAGTCGAGCGGGTCGACCACGTTGCCGAACGACTTGGACATCTTCTTGCCGTGCTGGTCGCGGACCATGCCGTGCAGGGCCACCGTCTGGAACGGCGGGCGGCCGTCCATCGCGTAGAGGCCGAACATCATCATCCGGGCCACCCAGAAGAACAGGATGTCGTAGCCGGTGACCAGGACGGAAGTCGGGTAGAACTTCTCCAGCTCGGGCGTGCGGTCCGGCCAGCCCAGGGTCGAGAACGGCCACAGACCCGAGGAGAACCAGGTGTCGAGGACGTCGGGGTCCTGGACGTATCCGGCGGGCGGCTCCTCGTCGGGTCCGACGCAGACGACCTCTCCGGCCGGGCCGTACCAGACCGGGATCCGGTGACCCCACCAGAGCTGGCGCGAGATGCACCAGTCGTGCATGTCGTCGACCCAGTCGAAGTAGCGCTTGGCCAGCTCCGGCGGGTGGATCTTCGTCTGGCCGTCGCGGACGGCGTCACCGGCGGCCTTGGCCAGGGGCGAGACGTTGACGAACCACTGCAGGGACAGCCGCGGCTCCACCACGGTCTTGCAGCGCGAACAGTGGCCGACCGAGTGGAGGTAGGGGCGCTTCTCCTCGACGATCCGGCCCTGCTCACGCAACGCGGCCACCACGGCGGGACGGGCTTCGAAGCGGTCGAGCCCCTGGAAGGGACCGTGCGTGGTGATCACTCCGCGCTCGTCCATCACCGCCAGGGAGGGCAGCGAGTGGCGGCGGCCGATCTCGAAGTCGTTGGGGTCGTGCGCCGGAGTGACCTTGACGGCACCGGTGCCGAAGGCGGGATCGACGTGCTCGTCGGCCACCACCGGGATGCGGCGCCCGGTGAGCGGAAGCTCGACCTCGCGTCCGACCAGGTGGGCGTAGCGCTCGTCGGACGGGTGGACGGCCACCGCGGTGTCGCCGAGCATGGTCTCGGCCCGGGTCGTGGCCACGACGATGGAGTCCTCGCCGTCGCCGTACCGGATCGAGATGAGCTCACCCTCGTCCTCGCTGTGCTCCACCTCGATGTCCGACAGCGCGGTCAGGCAACGCGGGCACCAGTTGATGATGCGCTCGGCGCGGTAGATGAGCCCGTCGTCGAACAGCCTCTTGAAGATCGTCTGGACCGCGCGGGAGAGACCGGGGTCCATGGTGAAGCGCTCACGCGTCCAGTCCACGCCGTCACCGAGCTTGCGCATCTGGCCGAGGATCCGGCCGCCGGACTCCTCCTTCCACTGCCAGACGCGCTCGATGAAGGCCTCGCGGCCGAGGTCGTGGCGGGACAGGCTCTCCTTGGCGAGCTCCCGCTCGACGACGTTCTGGGTGGCGATACCCGCGTGGTCCGTGCCCGGCAGCCAGAGCGTCTCCTGGCCGCGCATACGGGCGCGGCGGGTCAGCGCGTCCTGGATCGAGTGGTCGAGGGCGTGGCCGATGTGCAGGACTCCGGTCACGTTGGGCGGCGGCAGGACGATGCTGTACGGCTCGCGCCCGCTACTCACGTCCGCGGTGAAGTATCCCTCCGATACCCAGCGCTCGTAGCTCCGGGTCTCCACGTCGGCGGGGGTGTACTGGGTGGGCAGATCTGGCATCGTCACGGTGTCCAATTCTAGGGACGTCCGGGTGGTCGATGCTCCAGGCTTTTCCGGGACCGTCTCTCACCCGGCCGGATCGCCCGGAGCGGACCGGCGCCGGAACGGATGACGCCCCCTCGGGATTCCTCCCTCGGGGGCGTCATGGTGCGGGGATCGCCGGTCGCCGGGCCGTACGGGCGGCCGGTGCGGCGGCCGCGGGTTACGCGGACTTCTCGCGCGGCGTGCGCTGCTGCTTGTTGAGCTGGTCGCGGGGCACGAGGGTCGGGTTGACGTGCTCCAGAACCGACTCGCGGGTGATGACCACCCTCGCCACGTCCTGACGGGAGGGAACCTCGTACATCACCGACAGGAGGACCTCCTCCAGGATGGCCCGCAGACCACGGGCGCCGGTGCCGCGCAGGATCGCCTGGTCCGCGATGGCCTCCAGGGCGTCGTCGCTGAACTCCAGCTCGACGTTGTCCAGCTCGAACAGCCGGCGGTACTGCTTCACCAGGGCGTTGCGCGGCTCGGTGAGGATCTGGATCAGGGCGTCGCGGTCGAGGTTGTGGACGCTGGTGATAACCGGGAGGCGGCCGACGAACTCGGGGATCATGCCGAACTTCAGCAGGTCCTCCGGCATGACGTCCTTGAAGATGTCGGAGGCGTCGACGTCGTCCTTGGAGTGGATGATCGCGTTGAACCCGATGCCCTTGCGGCCGATCCGGGACTCGATGATCTTCTCCAGGCCGGCGAAGGCGCCGCCGCAGATGAACAGCACGTTGGTGGTGTCGATCTGGATGAACTCCTGGTGCGGGTGCTTGCGCCCGCCCTGGGGCGGCACGCTCGCCGTGGTGCCTTCCAGGATCTTCAGGAGGGCCTGCTGGACGCCTTCCCCGGAGACGTCCCTGGTGATCGACGGGTTCTCGCTCTTACGAGCGATCTTGTCGACCTCGTCGATGTAGATGATGCCGGTCTCGGCCTTCTTGACGTCGTAGTCGGCGGCCTGGATCAGCTTGAGGAGGATGTTCTCGACGTCCTCGCCGACGTAGCCCGCCTCGGTCAGCGCGGTGGCGTCGGCGATGGCGAAGGGCACGTTCAGCATCTTCGCCAGCGTCTGGGCGAGCAGTGTCTTGCCCGAGCCGGTCGGGCCCAGGAGCAGGATGTTGGACTTGGCCAGCTCCAGGCCGTCGTCGCGGCCGCGGTCGCCGGACTGCACCCGCTTGTAGTGGTTGTAGACCGCCACCGACAGGGCCTTCTTCGCCTGGTCCTGGCCGATGACGTAGGCGTCGAGGAACTCGTAGATCTCCCGCGGCTTGGGCAGGCTGTCCCACTTGAGCTCGGAGGACTCGCTGAGCTCCTCTTCGATGATCTCGTTGCAGAGATCGATGCACTCATCGCAGATGTATACGCCGGGTCCGGCGATGAGCTTCTTGACTTGCTTCTGGCTCTTCCCACAGAAAGAGCACTTCAGCAGGTCTCCCCCGTCGCCGATGCGTGCCACCCCAGATACTCCTTTGCGTGGGACCGCCCTGGCTTCCGCGGTCCGTTTCTTCCGACCGGCCCGATACCCGGTGCGAAAAGTCATCCCGCTCAGGTTTCGACGTTACCGTCTTCTGGGCCCTCAGTGAGCCCCCTGGCGGCGAGTCGCACCGGAACGTGCCCAATTAGGCACCGTTCCGGTGCGGTGGACCCCGTCAGGAAGCTACGGCCTTGGCCAGCTTCTTGCGGGACGGGATGATGTCGTCGATCAGCCCGTACGCCTTCGCCTCCTCGGCATCGAGGATCTTGTCGCGCTCGATGTCCTTGCGGATCTGCTCGGCCGTGCGGCCGGTGTGCCGCGACAGGATCTCCTCCATCTGCGTGCGCATCCGGAGGATCTCACGCGCCTGGATCTCGATGTCGCTGCCCTGGCCGCCGCCCTCGGTGGAGGGCTGGTGGATCAGCATCCGGGCGTTCGGCAGACCGAACCGCTTGCCGGGCGTGCCGCCGGCCAGCAGGATCGCCGCAGCCGAGGCCGCCTGGCCGAGGCAGACCGTCTGGATCTCCGGCCGGACGAACTGCATCGTGTCGTAGATCGCCATCATGGCGGTGAACGACCCGCCGGGCGAGTTGATGTACATGCTGATGTCGCGGTCGGGATCGAGCGACTCCAGCGTCAGCAACTGCGCCATGACGTCGTTGGCCGAGGCGTCGTCCACCTGCACGCCGAGGAAGATGATGCGGTCCTCGAACAGCTTGTTGTACGGGTTCATCTCCTTCGCGCCGTACGAGGTGCGCTCGACGAAGGAGGGAAGGACATAGCGGCCGTTGATGTCTCCCGGCCGGATCAACTCACTCACCTTGTTCCCCTTCAGGAGACGGGGCCCGTGGAGGGCACCTGCCGGGCGCTACGGACGACGTGGTCGATGAAGCCGTAGTCCTTGGCCTCCTCCGCCGTGAACCAGCGGTCGCGGTCGGAGTCGGCCTCGATCTGGTCGAGCGGCTGGCCGGTGTGGAAGGCGATCCGCTCGGCGAGGGTCTTCTTGACGTAGAGCATCTGCTCGGCCTGGATGGCGATGTCGGCGGCGGTGCCCCCGATGCCTCCGGACGGCTGGTGCATCATGATGCGGGCGTGCGGCAGGGCGAACCTCTTGCCGCGCTCGCCGGCGCAGAGGAGGAACTGGCCCATGGAAGCGGCCAGGCCCATCGCGACCGTGCACACGTTGTTGGGCACGTATTCCATCATGTCGTAAATCGCCATACCGGCGGTCACGGACCCACCGGGCGAGTTGATGTAGAGCCAGATGTCGCGCTCGCCGTCGTCGGCCGCGAGCAGGAGCAGCTCGGCACAGATTCGGTTGGCGATCTCGTCGTTGACCTGGGTGCCCAGCACGATGATGCGCTCACGCAGCAGCCGCTGGTAGAGCTGGTCTTCGAGCCTGAACGAGCCGGTCGGCTGGCTCATCGACTCGGGCCCGGAGCCGGTCGGCTGGTAAATGGTCGGCGGGCTGGTCACAGCGTCACCTTCCGATGCGTCGTAATCGATTGTGGCTTTGCTTGTGACCTTAACGCGCGTCACCCACCGGACATGCCCCCTCCCGGTGCTGTTCGCTGACGGCGCATGCTCGCCGCACCGCCCGGACGCCCCGCGCGGGCCGTCCGGCCCTGTTCCCCGGGGCTCACGGCGAAGACGGCGGCGCCCCACCGTGCCGGGCATGGTGGGGCGCCGCGTGGTGCGCGTCGGCGAGATTACTTCTCGGCGGCCTCGTCGGCCTGCTCCGCGGCGGTCTCCTCGGCGGCGGGCTCCTCGCCGGCCTCCTCGGCGTTGATCTCGGCGTAGATGGCCTTGAGGTCGACCTCGTTGCCGGCCTCGTCGGTCACCTTGGCGGCGTCGCCGACGAGGCTCTTGGCCTTGTCACGGACGATCTCGACCATGGCGAGGGTGAGCTGGTCGTTGTCGGCGAGGTGCTGGGCGAGCACGTTCGGGGCGACGTTCATCTGCATGGCGCGGCGCACCACGAAGTTGGTCAGCTCCTGCTCGCTGACGCCGATCTCCTCGGCCCTGACGATCTTGTCGAGGACGAAGCCGGTCTTGAGGGCCTTGGCGGCGCTCTCGTCGAACTCGGCGTAACGCTCTTCCTCGGTGGTCTGGTAGAGGCGGAAGAACGCCTCCTTGCTCAGACCGCTCTCCGCGATCTGGTGCTCCAGGTTGTGCTTGCGGTTGTCGACCTCGGCCTTGAGGGCGCTCTCCGGAAGCGGGATGTCGATCTGGGCGAGGAGGGCGTCGAGGGCGTTCTCGCGGGCCTGGACGACCTGCTCGATGAGCTTGTTGCGGCGGCCCTGCTCGCGAATGCTGGCCTTGAGCTCGTCGAGGGTGTCGAACTCGCTGGCGAGCTGCGCGAACTCGTCGTCGAGCTCGGGGAGGACCTTCTCCTTGACGTTCTTGATGGTGATCGTGACCACGGCCTCCTCGCCGGCGTTCTCGCCGCCGACCAGGTTCGTGGTGAACTCCTTGACGTCACCGGCGGACATGCCGACCAGGGCGTCGTCGAGGCCCTGGAGCACCGAGCCGGCGCCGACCTCGTAGGAGACGTCGTTGGCCTGCTGCTCCTCGATGTTCTCGCCGTCGATCGCGGCGGCGAGGTCCATGACGACGTAGTCGCCGTTGGCGGCGGGGCGCTCGACGCCGGTCAGCGTGGCGAAGCGCTGGCGCAGGCCGTCCAGCTGGGCCTCGATGTCCTCGTCGGTCACCTCGGCGACCGGGACGGTCACCTCGATGCCCTGGTAGTCGGGGACGTCGAAGTTCGGGCGAACGTCGACCTCGGCGGTGAACTCGACCTGCTCACCATCGTCGATCTTGGTGACCTCGATGTCCGGCTGGCTGACGGGGAAGATCTCACTCTCGTCGACGGCCTGGCCGTACAGCTTCGGCACCGCGTCGTTGAGGGTCTCCTCCAGCACCACCGCGCGGCCGAAGCGCTGCTCGATGATGCGGGCCGGAACCTTGCCGGGGCGGAATCCGGGGACGCGCACCTGCTGCGCGACCTTCTTGTACGCCGCCTTCATGCTCTCGCCGAGCTCCTCGAACGGCACCTCGACAGTGAGCTTGACCCGGGTCGGGCTGAGCTCCTCGACAGCGGTCTTCACGGGGTGATCTCCTTGATCAAGCTTCGAGTGATCGCGGGCGCGTCAAGTCGTACGGCTACCGCGGCAAGCTCGCGCGCCGCGCCCACATGAGCGGCGCGGGGCACAGCCTTCGAGACATACAAGCCGTGAGGGCATGATCCACCGTGGCGGGTGTCCAGCGCCGCTGGCCAGTCTAGGGCAGTCGCGCACCACAGAGCGACCGGTGGTTGTTCAGTTCTCCTTGATGATGCGCCGCAGGATGTCGGTCGTCTCGTCCGGGGTGGTGCTGACGGCGCACAGCCGTTCCATGACCTCGCTGTAACGGTCCACTTCTTCCCGCTTGTCGAGATAGAGGGCGCTGGCGAGCTGCTCGACGTAGACCACATCGGGCAGGTCGGGGTCGGCGAAGCGCAGCACGCTGAAGGCGCCGCCCTCGGCGCTGTGGCCGCCGAAGCTGAACGGCATGACCTGGATCGTGACGTTCGGCCGCCGCATGAGGTCCAGCAGGTGCTCCAGCTGTGCCCGCATCACGTCGGCGCCGCCGATGGGGCGGCGCAGCGCCGCCTCGTCGATGACCGCCCAGAAGAACGGCCCGTCGGGCCGGTCGAGCACCTTCTGGCGTTCCATCCGCAGGTCGACGCGGCGCTCGATCTCCTCGGGCCCGACGCCGGCGCTTCCCGCGGTGATGACCGCCCTGGCGTACTCCTTGGTCTGGAGCAGCCCGGGCACGAACTGGACCTCGTAGGTGCGGATCCGGGAGGCGGCCTCCTCCAGCCCGACGTAGGTCTGGAACCACGAGGGCAGCAGGTCGTTGAAGCGGTGCCACCAGCCCGGCTCGTTGGCCCGGGACAGAAGGTCCATCACCGCCGAGCGCGCCTTCTCGTCCTCGACTCCGTAGAAGGTCAGCAGGTCGGAGACATCGCGCTCCCGCAGTCCGACCCGGCCGAGCTCCATCCTGCTGATCTTGGACTCGGAGCCGCGGATCAGATGGCCCGCCTCCTCGCGGGAGAGGCCCCGGGCCTCACGGAGCCGGCGTAGTTGGGAGCCCAAGAGGATACGCAGAGCTGTCGGACCCGATCCCGGGTGGATCTGCGTCACTTCGCCTCCCTGTGCAGTTGGGCCAGCGCACACAGTGTCATCACTTCCGGCCTTCATGACAAGGTCCCAACGCCGTGTCCGATTCACCGAGCATCACGCAAGAATCGATGATGCGGCTGCACGCTGCAACTGCACGTGCATTTGGGTCTTGCAGGGGGCGGCCCGGTGACTCATGATGGCCTAGTGCATATTGGGCTTAAGGTGCACAAGCTCTGACAATTCACAGGCAGTACGGAGATGGCAATGGCGGCGGGAGGCACCGGCAGGATGGTTGAGGAGCCAGAATCGGCTACCGACTACCTGCGGGCGACCCGCGAGGTCAGCTTCGACGACCTCCTCGTGGCCGACCGCCTCGACGGCTCCGACGCGACGGCGTGCCCGCTCTCCCCTCAGGCCGACTCCGTCAAGACCGCGCGGGACGTGACCCGCTCGACGCTGCGCCACTGGGGCTTGTCGGAACTGAGCGATGACGCAGCGCTAGTGGTTTCGGAACTGGTGACCAACGCGGTCCGCTACGCGCTGTGCCCGCCCGTCCGCGTCGACACCACCCCGATCACGCTGATGCTGATGCGCATCTCGGCGCACGTCGTCCTCGCCGTGGCCGATCCGAGCGACGAGGCGCCCACGCCCAAGGAGCCCGACTTCATCTCCGAGAACGGCCGCGGTCTCTACATCGTGGAGACCTACAGCAGGTGCTGGGGATGGGACCACCTTGCCCGCGGCGGCAAGGCCGTCTGGGCCGTCTTCAGCGGGACCGGCTGACCGGACCGGCGGGATCACGGGGCCCGGCGGCCCCGGCGGGATCCACGACCCCGCGACCTTCCGGGCTCGGCACTCGGGCCGGGCCGCGCGGACCCCGCGTCCACGGGAACCCGTGAACCGGCGGATCACCCCCGAGCGCGTGTTCGTCGCGGACCTCGCGCCCACCGGGGCCCGTGCGGCCGGCAGGGCCCCGCGCCCATGGGAAAGGGCCGATCCCTGCGGATCGGCCCCGGGCCCGCTGTCGGGGTGACAGGATTTGAACCTGCGGCCCCCTGCTCCCAAAGCAGGTGCGCTACCAAGCTGCGCCACACCCCGGTTCGCCGAGTGCGCGCACGCTCCGGAACTCCGGTACGATTACGCCCTGACGACCGGATGAAGTCTAGACCAGACCGGCACCGGCTCGTGCGGACGTAGCTCAATGGTAGAGCCCCAGTCTTCCAAACTGGCTACGCGGGTTCGATTCCCGTCGTCCGCTCCGAACGGGAAAGGCCAGGTCATGCCGTACGGCATGACCTGGCCTTTCCCGTTTTCCACGGGTTTTCCGCCCGCCGCTTTCGCGCCGCCCGCATCGTGTATCAGATTTTTCCCATTTCGTTTCGGTCGTCGCCCTGAGCACCGGCCCGAAGGCATGAGTGATGACGCCCCCGTCCCGGCCCCGCGTCGCGCACCGGCAGATCAGCGCCGCCCGCGGCGAGGCCCGCCTCATCCCGTCGGCTCCCTGCGGTTCGGGAACCCGTACGGCTCGTCCGCCCGCGGGGAGCCCCAGGGGCGGCGGAGATCCGCGCGGCGTCCCTGGGCCCGCTCTGGAGTCCGCTCCGGCTTCGGCCGTGGCGGACCCGGCCCGGGTCCCCGCTCCCGCCGGAGGTGCCCGGCCTACGGGGGCACATGAGGTGAAACGTCGCGCTGTGCCGTACAGGCGTCACAAGACTCATACGGCGAATAATCCGAAATCTCCGGCAAAAATGAGCCTAGACCCTAGATCGTTCCTTACCATTCTTCTTTGGACGTAGCCGAGTTCGTGGAGGGGAACGTGACGAGGTCCGACGGCGTCATCATCAGCGGTGAGCACAGCGGGCTCCCCCACGCCGCGCGCCTCTCACCCTCCAGTCCGCCCACGACCGCACCCGCCAGACCCGGCGGACGGTCCTGGGGTGCGCCCGCGGACGGCCCGGCCACCCGGCGGACCCCGGCTCCCCTCCGGCGGGGCGCGTGAACCGCCGCTTCGTCACCAAGGACCCGGCCACCGCGATCCCCCGGATGAGCAGCCCCGCCTCCATGAACGAGCAGCTGTCGCTGCTCAACGCGGCGAGCAAGCGGATCGGCAGCACCCTCGACATGTTCGAGACCGGCAGGGAGCTGATGAACGTCGCCGTGCCGCGGTTCGCCGACGCGGCCGGCATCCTGGTGCAGGACCGGCTGGTGGCCGAGGGCGAGTCCCCCCAGCGCGCCACCGACGGGTCGGTGCCGGTCCGGCGGATCGCGGTCGGGGTGGCCAGCTCCTCGCCCGGCGAGTACGCCGATGCGTTCCCGGTGGACGAGGTCGTCGTCTACGACGCCTGGACGCCGTACGCCAGGTGCATGGCCACCGGAAATCCGATCCTCTATCCCCGGCTGGGCCGCCGCACCTCCGAGGAGATCGGGCGGTTCGCCAAGCGCGACACGGTGGCCAGGGTGCTGGAGGACAGCTCGTTCCTGGTCGTGCCGCTGAAGGCGCGCGGCCAGGTGCTCGGCTTCGTCGTCTTCACCCGCAGGCCGGACAGCGAGCCGTTCGAGGAACAGGACATCAACCTCGCCGAGGAACTGGCGGCCAGGACCGCCGTCTGCCTCGACAACGCCCGGCTCTACAACCGTGAGCGGCGCACCGCGCTCACCCTGCAGAGCAGCCTGCTCCCGGTCGACCTCCAGCAGCCCCTGGGCCTGACGATCGCCTCCCGCTACCTGCCCGCGAGCGACCTGGTCGGGGTGGGCGGCGACTGGTACGACGTGATCCAGCTCCCCGGATGCCGGGTGGCCCTCGTCGTGGGCGACGTGATGGGGCACGGGATCAGGGCCGCGGCCACGATGGGCCAGCTCCGCACGGCCGCCCGCACGCTCGCCAGCCTCGACCTCACCCCCGCCGAGGTGCTGTTCCGCCTCAACCGGATGAGCCAGGACCTGGACGGCACCCAGATCGCGACGTGCGTCTACGCCACCTACGACCCCGTCACGCGGACCTGCGCGATCGCCTCGGCGGGACACGTCCCTCCGATCCTGGTACGGCCCGGCGGCGGGGCCGAGCCGCTGGAGCTGCCCCCGGGGCCGCCCCTCGGCATCGGCAACGAGCCGACGGAGATGCGCGAGCTCGTCCTGCCGCACGACGCCGTCCTCGCCTTCTACACCGACGGCCTGGTGGAGAGCCGCGACCGCGACATCGACGAGGGGATCGGCATGGTCTGCGACCTGCTGGCCGGTCAGAACCAGGACCTGGAGGCGGTCTGCGACCTCACGATCGAGGCCCAGCGGCCCGGGCACGAGCGCGACGACATCGCGCTCCTGCTGGCCAGGGTGCGCCGGCTGGGCGAGGAGGATCTGGCGCAGCTCACGCTCGACCCCGACCCGCGCTCCGCCGCCCGGGCCCGCCGTCTCGTGCGCGCGACGCTGTCCGAGTGGCGGCTGGACCCGATCGCCGACGCCACCGAGCTCATGATCAGTGAGCTGGTCACCAACGCCATCAAGCACGGCTCGGGCACGGTCGAGGTGCGCCTGCTGCGCGGCCCCTCGCTGGTGTGCGAGGTGGCCGACCGCTCCCCGGCGCGGCCGGTCATGCGCGAGGCGGGCAGCGACGACGACACCGGGCGCGGCCTGCACCTGATCAACTGGCTCGCGCACCGCTGGGGCACCCGCCCGACCCCGGACGGCAAGATCGTCTGGGTGGAGCAGCGCCTGCCCTGAGCTCCCTTCCCCCGGTCCCCCGGGCCGTGCCCGCGGACGGCGATGACTACTCGCCCCGCGGGAGTTACGGTCGAGGTGAGGATCGGGGAGGGCATGATGAGCATCGACATACGCGAGGCCTACCGCCGAGCGCTGGACGCCTTCGGCGCTCTCGTCCACCGGATCGGGCCCGGGCAGTGGAGGCTTCCCACCCCGTGCGTGGACTGGGACGTCCGCACCCTGGTCGACCACGTGGTCAGGGAGAACCGCTGGGTTCCCCTGCTGCTGGCCGGCCGGACCGTGGGCGAGGTCGGCGACGCCCTGGACGGCGACATGCTCGGCGACGACGCGCTGAAGTCGTTCGACACCTCCGCCACGGCGGCCGTGCAGGCGGTGTTCGAAGACGGCGCGCTCACCCGCGTCGCCCACCTGTCGTTCGGCGACGTGCCCGGCGGCGAGTACGTCGCGGAGCTGTTCGCCGACGTCCTCATCCACACCTGGGACCTCGCCCGGGCCGTCGGCGCCGACGAACGGCTCGACCCGGAGCTGGTCGACGTCTGCGCGGCCTGGTTCGCCGACGCGGAGAAGGGCTACCGGCAGGCCGGGGTCATCGGGGAGCAGCGGCCGACGCCCGCGGGCACCGACGCGCAGACCCGCCTCCTGGCCGCCTGGGGCCGCCCGCCGCATCCCGACGGGGACGACGACTAGATCCGTTCGGATCGCTCCCGTCCGCCGTGGGACGGTGACCGGACCCGTTCCTCCGCCGTGGCCTCCCGGAGACGGCGGCCGGACCCGTTCGCGGACCGCCCAGCCCGCCATGTGCCCGGCCGGTCCCCGGCGCGGTACGGGGCCGCCGGACAGGGCATGTGAGCCGGGCGGTCATCACCACCCACCAGGTTCCAACATCTTCCAACCATCACGGTTGTGGTAATTTGCTGAAATCTGGTGATTTAAGGGGTGGTCAATGCTCGCCCAGCAGCGGCGGCAGGCGATCTTGGAGCGGGTGCGCGCGAGCGGCGGGGCCAGGGTCGCCGACCTGGTGCGTGAGCTCGGGGTGTCGGACATGACGATCCGCCGGGACCTGGAGGTGCTGGCCGAGCGCGGGCTGGTGGCGAAGGTCCACGGCGGCGCCACCGTCGCCGGACCCGGATCCACCGAGGAACCGGGGTTCGCCGCCAAGTCGGCGCGCCAGCAGCCGGAGAAGGAGGCGATCGCCCGGCGGGCGGCCCGGCTGGTACGGCCGGGCACGGCCGTGGCGCTCTCCGCCGGGACCACCACCTGGACGCTCGCCCACTTCCTGACCGACGTGCCCGACCTGACGGTGATCACCAACTCGATCGGGATCGCCGAGGTCTTCCACCGGTCCCCCCGCGCCGACCGCACCGTCGTGCTGACCGGCGGCGTCCGCACGCCCTCCGACGCGCTGGTCGGCCCGGTCGCGGTCGCGGCGGTCCGCGGGTTGCACGTGGACACCCTCTTCCTCGGCGTGCACGGGATGAGCGTGCGCGCCGGGTTCACCACGCCCAACCTGCTGGAGGCCGAGACCGACCGCGAGCTGGTCGCCTCGGCGCACCGGCTGGTGGTGCCCGCCGACCACACCAAGTGGGGCACGGTCGGCATCAGCACGATCGCCGGGCTGGCCGAGGCGCACGTCGTGGTCAGCGACTCCGGCCTGCCGGAGGAGGCCCGCGAGGAGCTGGCCGCCCGGGTGGGCGAACTGATCATCACCGACCCCCACCAGCGGAACGAGACGGCGAACCGATGAAACGCACGATCACCCACCTGGCCGACGGCCGCGAGCTGCTCTACTTCGACCGGCGGGACGACGCCGACCGGAGCGCGGCCGACCTGCGCGACCTGCCGCCCCGTCCCCCCGCCTCCGAGCTGCGCTACGACCCGCTCACCGAGGAGTGGATCGCGGTGGCCGGGCACCGCCAGAGCCGCACGTTCCTGCCGCCGGCCGACGAGTGCCCGCTGTGCCCCTCGGCTCCCGGCCGGCTCACCGAGATCCCCTCACCCGACTACGACGTGGCGGTCTTCGAGAACCGCTTCCCGTCCTTCTCCGGCCAGCCGGTCGGCACCGCCCCCGTCGGCGGGCTGAGCGAGGTCCGCCCGGGGACCGGGCGGTGCGAGGTGGTGTGCTTCACCTCCGACCACGACTCCTCCTTCTCCCGGCTCTCCCCCGAGCAGGTCGAGCTGGTCATGGAGGCGTGGATCGACCGTACGGCGGAGCTGTCGGCGCTGCCCGGAGTGGAGCAGGTCTTCTGCTTCGAGAACCGGGGCCCCGAGATCGGCATCACCCTGGCCCATCCGCACGGCCAGATCTACGCCTACCCCTACGTGACCCCCCGGACCCGGCTGTCCCTGCAGGCGGCCGAGCGGCACCGGAGGCGGACCGGAGGCGACCTGTTCGCCGACGTGCTCGCCGCCGAGCGTGAGGCGGGCGTCCGCGTGGTCGCCGCCAACGAGCACTGGACGGCGTTCGTGCCGGCCGCGGCGCGCTGGCCGGTCGAGGTCCATCTCTACCCCCACCGCCGGGTGCCCGACCTGGGCTCGCTGGATGCCGACGAGCGGGCGGCGTTCGGCCCCCTGTACACCCGGGTGCTGCGCGCCCTGGACGGGCTCTTCGGCGTGCCGCTGCCGTACGTGGCGGCCTGGCACCAGGCGCCGGTGCACACCGGCCGGGACCTGTCGTACGCCCACCTTGAGGTGTTCAGCATCCGCCGGGCGCCCGACAAGCTGAAGTATCTGGCCGGGTCGGAGTCGGCCATGGGCGCCTTCGTGAACGACGTCCTGCCGGAGGACACGGCACGCCGCCTGCGGTCCCTGGCCGAGGGGTGATCGGCGTCCGGTCACGGAACGGGGTCGCGTGACCATCCGTTTACCATTGCTATCCTCACCCATTGGACTTTATGTCCGATATGCCTAATTCCGGGTGCGTCGCCCGGGAGCCGGGGAACCACCGCACCCGGGGTGAATCCACTTCGGTGGTAGGGCTCTCTCCCGCCCGAACCCGTCAGCTAACCCGGTAGGCGGTAGGAGAGGAGAGCCGTGGCGGCTCCGTCCCCCACGTCCCGTCGCCGTGCGGCCGTGACCGTCTCCGCGGTCTCCGCCCTGGCGTTCGTCCTCGGCGGCGGGCCCGCCGGCGCCGACCCCAAGCCGTCCGAGTCCGAGCTGCGCGCCGACCTCGCCAGGCTCACCAAGAAGGTCGACGGGCTCATCGAGGACTACGCGGCCAAGCGGGAGTCGCTGCGCAGGGCCCGGCAGGCCGAGAGCCGGGCCAGGACCGCCCTGACCGAGGCGGAGCACGCCTACGCCGAGGCCAGGGAGCAGGTCGCGGACATCGCCCGGCTCCACTACCAGGGCGGCGGCGACCTGCCCGCCCTGCTGTTCGCCCCCCAGCTGGACGGCGCGGCGGTCACCGCGCAGCTCGCCGCCCAGCAGGGCGCCCATCTGCGGACCTTCGCCCAGAGCCGGGACCTGCGCAAACGGGCGGCCGAGGAGGCCACCCGGCTCACCGGCCGGATCGCCGAGGAGGGCGACGCCGTGGCCGCCCGGCGCCGCGACGCCGAGAAGGCCATCGCGGACGTCGAACGGAAGCTCGACGCGCTCGTCCCCGTGGGCTCGGGCCGCCGCGCCGACGGCAGCTGGGCGCCCCAGCTGCCCACGGGCTCCGACAACATCACCGACCGCACCCGGATCATGCGCGGGGCGGTCGGGAAGCGGTTCACCCTCCCCCACGAGGTCGGCTGCTACCGTTCGGAGAACGACGGCGGCGAGCACCCGCTGGGCCGGGCCTGCGACTTCATGATGAGCGCCGGCGGCTCGACGCCCACGGCGGAGCACGTCGCGCTCGGTGACGAGATCGCCGCCTGGGTCCTCAAGAACAGGGCGCGGCTCGGGGTCAAGTACGTGATCTGGCGCCAGCGGATCAACAGCGGCACCGGCTGGCGCGCCATGTCCGACCGCGGCGGCGTCACCGCCAACCACTACGACCACGTGCACATCTCGATGTACTGACCGGCCCGTGCGGATCGACGGCGTCACGGACGGGTGACGGCCACGTCCGTCATCCCCGCCGCCTCGGCGACCATCCGGTCCAGGCCGGCCAGGTCGGCCGGGCGGGCGACGGCCGCCTCGGCGAAACGGGTGAGCAGCCGGGCGAAGGTCTCGCGGTCGGCCTCCGTCCAGTCGGCGATCAGGCCGTCCAGGTAGGTCCGCCGGTAGCGGACGACCACCTCCAGCACCCGGCGGCCGCGTTCGCTCAGCACGAGCCGGGCCCGCCGGGCGTCCACCGCGGACTCCTCGCGCGCCAGCAGGCCCGCGCCGATCGCGTCGTTGACGAGCCTGCTGGCGGTGGACGGATCGACGTCGAGCTGCTCGGCGACGGCGCCCACGGTCACCTCGGGCACGTCCAGGCTCAGCTTGTGCACCGCGTGCACGACCATCACGTTCGACATCTGCACCGGCCGGGGCGGCTCGCCCGCCCGGCGGGCGCGCAACGGCCGGGCCCAGATCCGGCGCAACCGGAACAGCGCCACGTCGATCGCCGCTCCCGGCGTCCGGTCGTTCACGGCGTACCCCTACGGCGGGTACGGCCCGCCCGCGGCGCGCCGTACGGAATGGACGGTTACGGAGATCAACCCAGCAGGCGGATCGGGTTGAAGACGTCGGCGTACGCCAGCAGACCGGCCATGACGATCATCACCAGGGCGATGGCGTAGGTGAGCGGGAGCGCCTTGGCGATGTCCACGTGGGCGGGGGCGGGGCGGCGCGTCACGCGGGCGAAGCCCCGCTTCAGCCCCTCCCACAGCCCGCCGGCGATGTGACCGCCGTCGAGCGGGAGCAGCGGGATCAGGTTGAACATGCCGATCGCCAGGTTGAACACGGCCAGCAGGTTGATGAAGATGACGACCTTGCTCTCCAGCGGGGCCGAGGAGGCCACGATCTCCCCGCCCATGCGGCCGACGCCGACGATGCCCACCGGGCCGTTCTTGTCGCGCTCCTGACCGGAGAAGGCGGCGTTCCAGACGCCCACCATCTTCTCCGGGAAGCGCAGCAGCGCGCCCGCCGTCATCGAGGTGGTGTCCCACATGTGGGCGGCGACCGCTCCGATGCCCTGCCGCTCGGTGACGATCACCGGGCTGACCCCGAGGTAACCGACGCCCTTTTCGATCTTCCCGGGCTCGTCCAGCGACTCGCGGTCCTGGGCGATGAGGTTCGCGGTCACGGTCATCGGCCGGCCGTCCCGCGTGATGCCGATCGCCAGCGGACCGGCGCCATGGGAGCGGATGGCCCGGGTCGCGGCGTCCCAGCTCGCGACGGGCCTGCCGGCCACCGACACCAGTACGTCACCGGGTCGCAGCCCCGCCGCGGCGGCCGGGCTGGGCCTGTCGGCCGCGGTGCACTCGGCGCTGGGGTTCTTCGCGATCTCGGCGGAGGTCTTGACGCACTGCGGGACCGAGGAGATCTGGCTCTTCTCGACGGCGACGCCGAAGCCCATCATCACGACGGCGAACAGCACGAACGCCAGCACGAAGTTCATCGCCGGGCCGCCCGACATGACGATGACCTTCTGCCACCAGGGCTTGCGGTAGAAGACCCGGTCCTCGTCGCCGGGGCGGACCTCCTCCATCGCCGCGTCGCGGGCGTTCTCGATGAGGCCCTGCCACGGACCGGTGGAGACCGAGCGCAGCGTGCCCGGCGCGTCGGTGGGCCGGGGCGGCAGCATGCCGATCATCCGGATGTAACCGCCGAAGGGGAGCCACTTGACGCCGTACTCGGTCTCGCCCCGGTGACGGGACCACAGCGTGGGGCCGAAGCCGACCATGTACTGGGTGACCCTTACGCCGAAGATCTTGGCGGGCACCAGATGGCCGATCTCGTGCAGTCCGATCGAGACCATGAGTCCCAGGAGGATGATGACGACCCCGACGAGCCAGCTCACAGGTCATACTCCCCGGTCGTTTATGTGCGGGCGGTCTTCCGAGACTAACCCACGCTTCGTGGTTCCAGAGTGCCACAGAGGCGGACCCTCCGGATCAAGTCTCTTGCGCCGGGTTGACCGAATGGGGACACTTCGTTGACAGTAAGCGATCGTGCGGTCACCCTGTGAAAGCCGTTGGGGGGAAACTTTTGATCGGGATCCTGATTGCCGAGCACCTGCCGCTGGTCCGACGGGGCCTGGTGGCCTCGTTGGCGTGCGAGCCGGACCTCAAGGTGGTGGCGGATGTCGGGAACGGCGAGGAGGTCCTGCCCGCCGTCCTGCAGCACCGCCCCGACGCGGCGGTCGTCGATCTGGATCTGCCCGACGTCGACGGCTTCGCCGTCGCGCTCCGGCTGCACGAGGACGCCCCGTTCTGCCGGACGCTCCTGCTGTCGCGCCACCCCAGCGCCGGCCAGGTGCGGCGGGCCTTCTCCGTGCACGCGCTCGGGTTCATGAGCCTGGACGTGCGGCCCGAGCAGCTCGCCGACGGCGTGCGCCGGGTGGCCGCCGGGCGGCGGGCGATCGACTCCGAGCTCGCGGTCGCCGCCCTGGAGTCGGCGGAGAACCCGCTGACCCGGCGTGAGCTGGACGTGCTGCGGCTGGCGGCCCTGGGCGCGCGGTCCAACGAGATCGCCGACCAGCTCTTCCTGTCCGTGGGAACGGTCCGAAACCACCTGTCGCGGATCATCAGCAAGACCCAGGCCCGCAATCGCCTCGACGCGGTGCGCATCGCCCGCGACGCCGGGTGGCTCTGACCCCGCGACGACCCCGCGACGACCCCGCGACGACTCCACGACGGAGACTCCGCGACGGACGTCCCCGGCACGACCGCCGAAGCGCAGCCGGCCGCGCCGGGGACGTCCGCCCCGGCCGGGTGCGCGGCCCGTCACCGGACCACGCACCCGGCCGCCTTCGCGTCGCGCCCGGCCGGACCTCCCCCACGAAAGTCACGACGTCGCGCGGCGCGCCGCCGAGGAGCCGCCGATCACCGATGTCACAACGGATGACACCGGCGGCCGCCCACCGGGTGACCCGGCACGGCGGCCGGCATGTCGCACCGTCCGCCGCCCAGGCCGGCCCCCGGGCAACCGCGCCACCCCCCGGGGTCCGGAACCCATGCGGACGGG
Organism: Streptosporangium pseudovulgare; assembly: GCF_014648055.1. Taxonomy (GTDB): domain Bacteria; phylum Actinomycetota; class Actinomycetes; order Streptosporangiales; family Streptosporangiaceae; genus Streptosporangium; species Streptosporangium pseudovulgare. The sequence goes on along the minus strand of NZ_BMQJ01000032.1, from coordinate 38,738 downwards.
GCGACCGCCGGATCGGCCGGGCTCCCGGTGAAAGGACACCGGGCCCGACCGCCCGCCGGGGCGACTCCCTGAGGGTTCGAAACCGCCCCTAGAGCGTTCCAAACGCTCACCGGCCTCCGCCAGTGTTCCGGCTCACCGGAAAACGGTGCGGAACACCGACCGTTGACCATGCGTTCCGTAATGGTTCGACCACTCTCGGTGCGAACCGTGCGGCGTCGGGGCGTGTGCCGGGCCACGGGGACGCCGGTTCCGGGGCCCGCGCCGGACGTCAGGGGCGCCAGATGAGGATGAGCGCGCAGTCGTCGTTGTGCCCGGACGACATCGTGGTGACGAGGTTCCGGGCGCCGTCGCGGAAGCCGGAGGGCAGCAGTCGCTCGGCCTCGCCGAGCAGCCGGTCGAGACCGGCGTCGATGTCGCGGCCCGGCTGCTCGATCAGCCCGTCGGTGTAGAGCATGAGCGCGTCACCCCTGCGGAGCATGCCCTTGTCGGGCTCGCAGTGCAGGTCGCCGACGATGCCCAGCACCACGCCCTTGGCCGGGGAGACCTTCCAGGTGCCGGTCCCCGCCTCGAACTTGACCACCGGCGGGTGCCCGGCCGAGGTGATCACGTATTCCGCCGTGGCGAGGTTGACCCGCACGTGGACCGCCGTGACGAAGCCCTCCGCCTCGCGCTGGCGTCGCAGGTAGGTGTTGCAGGCGCCGAGGAAGTCGTCGACCGAGCCGAGCAGGCCGCCGAAGGCGCCCGACAGCATCAGCGCCCTGGTGCCCGCGTCGACGCCCTTGCCGGAGACGTCGACGAGGGCGAGCTCCAGGACGTCGCCCTCCCGGATGGAGACGAGGAAGTCTCCGCCGAAGGAGGAGCCGCCCGCCTGCTTGAGCACCACCCGTGAGTCCCAGGCCTTGGGCAGCTTCGGCAGTTCGCTCTGTTTCTTGAGCCGGTCGCGCAGCTCCAGCAGCATCACGTCGCCGCGCAGGCCCTGCACCCCGAGTTTGCCGCGGGTGCGGGCCATCAGGGCGGCCAGCGCGATGGTGAAGCCGAACGTCGCCAGCAGGCCCGGCCCGATGTGCCCGACCCCGCGCACGACGGCCACGTAGACGAGCGAGACGGCGACCGCGCACAGCAGCTTGGACAGGCTGCGCAGCCGGAGCTGCAGCCCGCCGACGAGGGTGATCGGGATCATGAGCGCCGGGGAGAACCACTCCATGGAGACCCGGGCGGCCAGCACCCCGGCCGTCAGGGTCAGCACGCTCAGCGTGATGAGGAGGTTGCGGTCACGGGCGAACGGCCCACGCCGCAGGAACCGCACGGTGGGTGCCAGAAGGGGGATCCGCGCCAAAAACGCACGGAGCCCAGGAGGAATCAGCGGCACCGGGCGAGAACTCATGATGCGCCTGACTGTATCTGGCTGCCCCCTGTTTGGGCAGCCCACTTGACCGACACCTTGATCATTTAGGGGGGAAATTGAATGGCCCGACGGGTTTGTCACCTCTACCGTGGGAGAAATGTCTTCCACCCTGCGTCCGATGACGGAGAACGACTGGACCGCCTGGCTCGACCTCGACGAGGAGGCGTTCGGCGCCTCCGTGCCGCCGCATCGGAGGGAGCAGTACCGGGCGGTGACCGAGTTCGACCGTTCGCTGGGCGCGTTCGACGGCGACCTCCTGGTGGGCACGGCCACCGTGTGCGGCTTCACCATGACGGTGCCCGGCGGGCCGATCCCGGTGGCCGGGGTCACCTCGGTCGGGGTGCTGCCCTCGCACCGCCGCCGGGGCGTGCTGTCCTCCCTCATGACCCGCCAGCTCGCCGACCTGCGTGAGCGGGGCGAGGCGGTCGCCGCGCTCTACGCCTCCGAGGCGGCGATCTACGGGCGGTTCGGGTACGGCAGGGCCGCCGACGCGCTCTCCTTCGACATCCCCCGGCACGGCGCGGTCCTGGCGGGTCACGCCCCCGCGGACCCCTCGCTGCGCCTGCGCGTCGTACGGCCGGCCGGGAGCCGGGACGTCTTCGAGAAGGTCTTCGACGCCGTCCGCGAGGGCCGTCCGGGGATGTACGCCCGCACCCCGGCCCGCTGGGACTCGGTGCTGTCGGACCACGACGCCGACCGTGGGAACGCTGGGCCGCTGCGCGCGGTGGTGGTCGAGGACGACGGCGGCCCGCGCGGCTACGCGCTCTTCCGGACCGTCCAGCGCTACACCCCGCACACCGTGCCCGACGGCGAGCTGCGGGTCGGGGAGGTCTTCGCGCTGGACGACGCCGCCTACGCGGAGCTGTGGCGGCACCTGCTGGACCGCGACCTGGTGGCGCTGATCAGGGCCCACCGCCGGCCGGTGGACGACCCGCTGGCGCACATGCTGGCCGAGCCGCGCAACCTCAACGCCATCTGGGTGGACGACCTGTGGGTCCGTCTGGTGGACGTCGGACGGGCTCTGGAATCCCGCGCCTACTCGGCGCCGGTGGACGTGGTGGTCGAGGTCGCCGACCCCGTGTGCCCGTGGAACGAGGGCCGCCTGCGGCTGACGGCCGGCCCCTCCGGCGTCCGGTGCGTGCCCACCGGCGACCCGGCGGAGGTGTCGCTTCCCGTGGCGGCGCTCGGCGCGGCCTATCTGGGCGGCCGCCCGCTGACTCCGCTGCGGTCGGCGGGACTGGTGCGCGAGTCGCGGGCGGGGGCCGTACGGGAGCTGTCGCTGGCGATGTCCTGGGAGCCGGCGCCCTGGGCCGGTCTGGTCTTCTGAGCCGTTCCGCGGGCCGCGGGCCGCGGTTACGGTGAAGGGCATGGCACTGCAGAGCTTGCAGATCACCGCGCTCACCGCGATGCGGGCCCGGGACGTCTCCCGGCCCACCCGGGAACAGCAGGAAGGCGCCGACGCGCGGCCCCTGCGCGACGAGACGCCGCGCAGGGAGCCCCGGCGCGGCGACCGCCCGCGCGGGGAGCCGCGCCGCGGGTGACCGGCCGCGGTCTACGGCGGCCGGTCTACGGCAGCGGCGGGAGGCCGCCGCCGGTCTCGTACGCGCCGATCTGCGCGATCCGGCGGCTGTGCCGCTCCAGGCCCGAGTACGGCGTGCCGAGGAAGATCTCCACGAACCGGAGCGACTCCTCCTCGCTGTTCATCCGGGCTCCGAGGCTGATCACGTTGGCGTCGTTGTGCTCGCGGGCGAGCTTGGCGGTGTCGTCGTTCCAGGCCAGGGCGGCGCGGATGCCGCGCACCTTGTTGGCGGCGATCTGCTCGCCGTTGCCGGAGCCGCCGATCACGACCCCCAGGCTGCCCGGGTCTCCCGCGACGCCCTCCGCGGCGCGCAGCACGAACGGCGGGTAGTCGTCCTCGGCGTCGTAGACGAACGGACCGCAGTCGGTCACCTCGTGGCCGTTCTCCTTGAGCCAGGAGACGACACGGTTCTTGAGTTCATAGCCGGCATGGTCGGCACCGATGTAGACACGCACCCGCCCAGTTTCGCAGGTGTATGTCGCCCCGCCGACCCGCCCCCCGGCTAAGGTAATGACCGGCATGCCAACGCACCCCTTACCGGGCCCACGAGAGAAGAATCCCATATGCGTGACATCCGAGTGATCGGAGATCCGGTCCTGCGCACGCCCGCCGCGCCCGTCACGGACTTCGACCGCGACCTGCGCCGCCTGATCGACGAGATGTTCGCCGCGATGTACGCCGCGCAGGGCGTCGGCCTCGCCGGCCCGCAGATCGGCGTGTCGAAGAGGCTGTTCGTCTACGACTGCAGCAACCGCAAGGGGCACGTGGTCAACCCCGTGCTGACCGTGGACGACCCCGCGGAGGTCCTCGACGAGGAGGGCTGCCTGTCGGTCCCCGGCCGCGAGACCGGCACCCCGATCTACGCCCGGACCCCCCGCGCCGCCGGCGTCACCGTCGAGGGCTTCGACCGCCTGGGCCGTCCGGTCCGGGTCAGGGCCCGCGGCCTGCTCGCGCGCTGCTTCCAGCACGAGACCGACCACCTCGACGGCATGCTCTACGTCGACCGCCTGCCCAAGGACGCCGCCCGCAAGGTCCTGCTCCAGACTCCCTGACCGGCTCCGGCCCGCGGGGGGCCGGCCTCGCCCACCGGCCGGCGCGGTCCCCCGGGCCGGCACCGGTTCACGGGCCGGTGACGGCTGACGGGCCTGCCCGGTTCACGAGTCGGTGTCCGTTCGCGGGTCCGCGTCCGCTCGCGGCCCGGTGTCCGTCGCCGGGCCCGCGCCGGGCTCGCCGGCCGGCCGCCGCGCGCGCCGCAGACGGCGCAGACGCCACAGCGGCCTGGACGCCAGGCCGAGGCCGGCCAGCATGAGCAGGGCGACGGCGATCCACTCGTTGGACCCGCCGGGGCCGTAGACGTGGCCCCGGCGGCCGGTGTCGAAGGCCCGCGCCGTCTGACCCGGGATGAACGACCCGCGCTCGCCGCCGTAGAACGCCACCTCGGGACGGACCGTCCGGCCGGTGCGGAACTCCCCCAGCCAGGTGCACTGCTCGTGGCCGGGGTGCTGGACGCACTCGACCCGGTGGGCGGTGAAGGTGCCCCAGGCGCCGTCGCCGCGGAACGCGGCCAGGGCCGGTCCGAGGTTCTGTACGGCCAGCAGCACCAGGACCAGCCCGCCCGCGGCGACCACCAGATCGAACGCGCTGAGACGCATGGTGCTCGGTCGCATACCGTGGCCCTTTCGAGGAGTATGTCCGGGCGGGGTCTACCCCGCGCGCGCCGCCGCCACGACCCGGCGCCGTGGCCGGATCCGGCCGCGCTCACGGCCGCCGGGGCGCCGGCGTGCCGGTGCACCACCGGGCCGATGCCGGACGCCGCTGCCGCGCCCCGGCGCCCGCCGTCTCCCCGGCGCGCCGCCCGCCGGTCAGAGCTGGACCGACTTGACCTCCAGGTACTCCTCCAGGCCGAACACGCCCAGTTCGCGACCCAGACCCGACTGCTTGTACCCCCCGAAGGGGGCCAGCGGGTTGAACTGACCGCCGTTGACGGACACCTGGCCGGTGCGCAGCCTGCGCGCGACGGCGACGCCCTGCTCCTCGGTGCCCGCCCACACCGCGCCGGCCAGGCCGTACGGCGTGCCGTTGGCGATGGCCACGGCCTCGTCCTCGCCGCGGGTGTAGGGGATGACCGCCAGGACCGGCCCGAAGATCTCCTCCTGCTCGATCACCATCCCCGGCTCGACCCCGGCGAACACGGTGGGCTCGACGTAGAAGCCCCGCTCCGTGGGCCGGTCGACGCCGCCGGTGATGAGCCGCGCCCCCTCCTCCTGTCCGCGGTTGATGTAGCGGACGACCCGGTCGCGCTGGGCGGCCGAGACCAGCGGGCCCAGGCGGGTGTGCTCGTCGAAGGGGTCGCCGACGGTGTACTTCGCGGCGGCCCGGGCGGCCAGCTCGACGGCCTCGTCGTACCGGTCGCGGTGGACGATCATGCGGGACCAGGCCGAGCAGGTCTGCCCGGAGTTGAGGAAGGCGTTGGCCACGGTCACCTTGACCGCCACGGCGAGGTCGGCGTCCGGCAGGATCACGCTGGCCGACTTGCCGCCGAGCTCCAGGGCCACCCGCTTGACCCCCTCGGCCGCCAGCGCCGCGACCCGCCGGCCCGCCCCGGTGGAGCCGGTGAACGACACCATGTCCACGTCCGGGTGGGAGACCAGCGCCTCGCCGATGGTCGGGCCGTACCCGCTGACCATGTTGAACACCCCGGCGGGCAGCCCGACCTCGTCGAAGATCCCGGCCAGCGCGAAGGCCGCCAGCGGCGCCACCTCGCTGGGCTTGAGCACCACCGTGCAGCCGGCGGCGAGCGCCGGACCGACCTTGCACAGGATCTGGTGGAGGGGGTAGTTCCACGGCGTGATGGCGGCCACCACGCCGACCGGCTCCCGGAAGATCCGGGAGTTGCCGACCCGCTCGCCCTCGAAGTCGTAGGCGGCGGCGAGCTCGGCGTAGGAGGCCAGCACCCCGGCGGGCATCAGCGTCTGCACCTTCAGCGCCACGCCGTACGGCGCGCCCATGTCGGTGGCGATGATCCTGGCTATCTGGTCGGAACGCTGACGTATCAGGTCGGCGGCGGTGGCGAGGACCTTGCCGCGGTCGGCGGGGGCCGTGCCCGACCACGCGGGCAGGGCCGCCCGGGCGGCGGCCACGGCGGCCTCGACGTCGGCGGCGGCCCCGGCCGGCACCCTGTCGACCGTCTCCTCGGTCGCGGGGTTGACGACGTCGATGCCCTCGCCCGACGCGGACGGCTGCCAGGCTCCGTTCAGATAAAGATGACGCATGACTCTCATCCTCGCGCGCGGATCGTCATAAGGCGAGAGCCCGGCAGGTCAGGCGAGGGGCGGGTCGCGCGGCGTCACGGCTCGGCCGGACGCGGGACCCCTCGCCGCGGCGGGCGCTCGGCCGTCTGTGCCCCCGAGCGTACGGCGAAGCGCGCCGTACGGCGGGGAATGACCGGCATCTGCCCAACATCATTCAGAATTCGTAATATTGGGGATATTTTGGACGGCATCGAAGGGTGGCTTCCGGTCGGCCCCGGGCCTTCCCGGCGCTCCGGTCCCCCCTCCGCGCCGGGGAGGACCGGAGACCACCGCGCGGTCAGTCGAAGATCGGCGGCCGGGTGCGGGAGCGCTTGATCTCGAAGAAGCCGTCGGTGCCGGCCACCAGGCGGACGCCGTCCCAGAGCCGGCCGGCGTCCTCGCCCTTGGGCGCGGGCGTGATGACCGGCCCGAAGAACGCGACACCCTCCACGGCGATCACCGGCGTGCCGACCTCCTGGCCGACCCGGCCGATGCCGTCCTCGTGCGAGGCCCGCACGACGTCGTCGTGGTCCTCGGAGTCCATCGCGTCGGCGAACCCGCGGTCGAGGCCGGCGGCCTCCAGGGCCTCCTCGACCGTCTCACGGAGCCGGTCGAGCTGCTTGAGCATGCCCTGGTTGTGGAAACGGACGCCGAGCTCGGTGTAGAGGCGGCCGACGGTGTCGGAGTCGTACTTCTCCTGCACGGCCGCCACCACCCGGACCGGGCCGATGGCCCTGGCGATCATCTCGCGGTAGGTCTCGGGGACCTCCTTGTCCTCGTTGAGGACGTTGAGGCTCATGATGTGCCAGCGCGGCTCGATGGGCCGCACCTTCGCCACCTCCAGCAGCCAGCGCGACGTTATCCAGGCGTACGGGCAGAAGGGGTCGAACCACAGATCGACGGGAGTGCGCTCGGTCATCTCTTCAGCTCTCTGGTCGTGAGACTCGTTCATCCGGCGACAACCCGGTACGCCGAGCCCCCTATTCCGGCCCGGCCCCCGGCGCCGTTCCGGTCCACCCTTCGACTCCGTTCCGGTCCGGCCCCCACTTCCACCGGCCGCTTTATCCTCGAATGAGGTGACCGGCCGACCCGCGGTCCCCGAGGCGGCGTTCCCCCGCCCCGCATGGCAGGATTCGATGGACCCTTCGCAAGGGAGCGGAGGAGTTGTGACGAGGGAGCTGTGGTGGCAGGCAATCTGACCCGTGACGAGGCCCGCGAGCGCGCGCGGCTGCTCAGCGTGCAGTCGTACGCGGTGGAGCTCGACCTGACCGAGGGTGAGGAGCTCTTCGAGAGCGTCACCACGGTCCGCTTCACCAGCGAGCGGGCCGGTGCCGGGACGTTCATCGAGCTGGCCGACGCCAGGATCCGCTCGGCGGTGCTGAACGGCGCCGAGCTGGACGTGAGCGCCTACGACCCGGAGACCGGGCGGCTGCCGCTGCCGGACCTCGCCGAGGTCAACGAGCTGCGCGTCGACGCCGACTGCCGCTACTCGCACACCGGCGAGGGCCTGCACCGCTTCGTGGACCCCGTCGACAAGAGCGTCTACCTGCACAGCCAGTTCGAGACGGCCGACGCCCACCGGATGTACGCCTGCTTCGACCAGCCCGACCTCAAGGCGACCTTCGAGCTGACCGTGCTCGCGCCCTCGCACTGGGAGGTCGTCTCCAACGCCGCGCCCGACGAGGTCCAGGAGCTGGAGGGGCACCGCGGCAAGCACGGCGCCCTGCAGGACGCCAAGCGCTGGCACTTCCCCGCCACGCCGGTGATGAGCACCTACATCACCGCGCTGTGCGCCGGGCCGTACCACAAGGTGACCTCCGAGCACGACGGCATCCCGCTGGGCATCTACTGCCGGGCCTCGCTCGCCGAGCACCTCGACCCCGACAACATCTTCGAGGTCACCCGGCAGGGCTTCGACTTCTTCCACCGGGTCTTCGGGATCCGCTACCCGTTCGGCAAGTACGACCAGCTGTTCGTGCCGGAGTTCAACGCGGGCGCGATGGAGAACGCCGGCTGCGTGACCTTCCTGGAGGACTACGTCTTCCGCTCCCGCGTCACCGACGCGATCATCGAGCGCCGCGCCGAGACGATCCTGCACGAGATGGCGCACATGTGGTTCGGCGACCTGGTCACCATGCGCTGGTGGGACGACCTGTGGCTGAACGAGTCGTTCGCCACCTACGCCTCGGTGCTCTGCCAGTCGGAGGCCACCCGCTGGGGCCAGGGCGCCTGGACCACCTTCGCCAACGTGGAGAAGGCCTGGGCCTACCGGCAGGACCAGCTCCCCTCGACCCACCCGATCGCCGCCGACATCGTCGACATGCAGGCGGTCGAGGTCAACTTCGACGGCATCACCTACGCCAAGGGCGCCTCGGTGCTCAAGCAGCTCGTGGCCTACGTCGGCCTGGACAACTTCCTGGCCGGCGTCCGCGACTACTTCAACGAGCACGCCTGGGGCAACACCACGCTCGCCGACCTGCTGGGGGCGCTGGAGCGCACCTCGGGCCGCGACCTGTCGTCCTGGTCCAAGGAGTGGCTGGAGACCGCCTGGGTCAACACGCTGCGCCCGTCGTTCACCGTCGACGACGAGGGCCGTTTCACCTCCTTCGAGGTGCTGCAGGAGGCCCCGGCCGAGTACCCGACGCTGCGCTCGCACCGCGTCGCCGTCGGCCTGTACTCCCTGCGCGGCGAGGAGCTGGTCCGCACCAAGCGCGTCGAGCTCGACGTGGTCGGCGCGCGCACGGCCGTGACCGAGCTGGTCGGCGAGGTCCAGCCGGATCTGGTGCTGCTCAACGACGACGACCTGACCTACGCCAAGCTCCGGCTCGACGAGCGCTCGCTGCGGACGCTGGTCGAGGGCGGCATCAACAGGTTCACCGAGTCGCTGCCGCGGGCCCTGTGCTGGTCGGCCGCCTGGGACATGACCCGCGACGCTGAGATGCCCGCCCGCGACTACGTGGCCCTGGCGCTCTCCGGCATCGCGTCGATCAAGGACATCTCGGTCGCCCAGGCCGTGCTCCGCCAGGCCCGCCAGGCCGTCCAGCAGTACGCCGACCCCGCCTGGCGCGCCGAGGGCCTCGCCCTGCTGGCCTCCGGCCTGCGCTCCCTCGTCGCCGGCGCCGAGCCCGGCTCCGACCACCAGCTCGCCTACGTCAACGCCCTGGCCTCCGTGGCGACCTCCGCCGAGGACCTGTCGTTCCTGGCGGGCCTGCTGGACGGCACGGCCGTGCTCGACGGGCTGACCGTCGACGCCGACCTGCGCTGGACCCTGATCCAGGCCCTGGTCTCCGGCGGCGTGCTCGGCGAGGAGGACATCGCCGAGGAGCTGCTGCGCGACTCCACCGCCACCGGCGAGCGCTCCGCCGCGCGCTGCCGCGCCGCGCTCCCGACGCCCCAGGGCAAGACCAAGGCGTGGGCGACCATGACCGAGGGCAAGCTGAGCGGCGCGATGCTCCGCTCGACCATCCTCGGCTTCATGGACCCGAACCACCCGGACCTGCTGGAGCCGTACGGGGCGAAGTACTTCGAGCAGATCGTCCACATCTGGAGCACCTGGACCTTCGACTCGGCGCAGAACTTCGCCGTCGGCTGCTACCCGGCCCTGGCCATCTCCCCGCAGACCGTGGCGAGGACCCAGGATTTGATCTCGGCGGAGCAGCCCCCACAGGCCCTGCGGCGCCTGCTGCTGGAGGGCGCCGACGGCATCGGCCGCGCCCTTCGCGCCCAGGCCAGGGACGCCGCCGCGGCGTCCTGACCCGCGCGTCCCGGCCGCGCCCCCGCCTACCGTGGCGGGGGCGCGGTCCGTGCGGGCGACATTCCCGGCATCGGCGGCTCCGGAAGGTGATCAGGTGGAATCGGCGCGCGACCTTCTCGTCTCCCTGGCGCGGAGGTACGCCTTCGGCGACGTCGGGGCGCTCGCCCCGGAGGTGATCGGGGAGGCGGGCGCCGTCGAGACCGTGTGCGAGTTCGGCCAGCGGCTGCTCTCGCTCGACGCCGAGGACTTCGCGGCCGAGGCGCGCGGCGTGCCCGCCGACCTGCGGCGGCGCGCGCGGGCCTGCACCATGCCCCAGACGCCCCGGGAGCAGCCGCGCGGCGCGCTCGCGTCGCTGCGCCCGGCCTACGGGCTGCTGCTGGAGGTGATCGCCGTCCGGTGGCACCGGCGCGAGCTGAGCCCCATGGTGGCCGCCCTGCACATCGCCAGCGAGTATCTCCCGCTGCTCGCCTTCGAGCCCGTGCTCGGCAACGCGGGCGACCCCGCCCGCTGGCCGGCGGGACTGGGCGCACCGGGCAGCAGGTTCGGCGTGATCGGCGACCGCGAGTGCGACCACACCAAGTCCGAGCAGTCGGCCGCCAACCGGACCCTGCGGGTGGCCGGGGAACCCGCCGAGGGGTGGCGGGCCTACTTCGACCGCCAGCACAGCCAGGTGGCGGGCGCCCTGGCCACCTGCGTGACCTCCTGCCGCAACCCCTGCACCGCCATGGACTGGGTCGGGCACCACGTCCGCGACGACCTCGCCCTGCGCTCCCGGATGGCCCTGGCCTTCGCCGAGACGCCCCTCGTACGGCTGCGCCACGCCGCCCCGGTGGGCCACGGGTTCGGCGTCCCCTCCCCCGAGGAGGTCCTCGACGCCTGGGAGCGCAGCCGGGCCGTCCTGGCCAAGAACGACGTGGGCGCCGCGGCGTCCGCCGAGGACGGTTTCCCGCTGCCCGGCCTGCCCAGCCTGTTCTCGGCCGTCGCGGCCGTCCCGGTGGCGCCCTCGACGCTGCTGGCGGACATCGCCGCGCACCTGGCGGGCCTCCTGGAGTCCTGATCAGAGCGGGCGTCCGCAGTCCTCCACCGGGTCGCAGCGCCAGGGCGGGAGTTCGGGGGCCTGCCGTACGGGCGGCGGGGCCATGGGCCTGCCCGACAGGTCCCACGACGTCATCAGCTCGCCGGCCACCGCCGAGACCAGGCAGCAGGAGGCCGCGAGCAGCAGCAGGACCAGTCCCCGGCGGACGTAGCGCTGCTTGACGTCGGCGACGGCGCCGAGCCGGCCGGCCCGGCGCACCAGCCGGTCGGCCCGGACCGTCGCGTCCCGGGCCCCGTCCCGGCCCGCGTCCCGGCCGGCGGTGCGGGCGCGAAGCTCGGCGAGGGCGCTCTCGGAGAAGGCCCCGGCTTTGGAGTCGTCGGCCGGACCGGCGGCACGCGGACCGGTGCGGAAGGCGCCGGCGGGGAACGCCCCGCCTGCGGGCGGGCGCGGCGCGGACACCCGGGCCGAGTAGAAGCGGCGGCGCTCCACGGCCCGCGCGGCGCGGCGGGCGCTGTACGGCCAGAGCGCGGCGGCGAGCGTCACGATCGCCATCGCGCACAGGAACAGGCCCGCCCACCACAGCCAGCTCACCTCGGCCGGGAGGTCGCGCGGCGTCAGCCGGGCGGCCGTCAGCCCGCCGGTGAGAGCCGTCATGGCCAGGGCGGCAGCCCGGCGGTCCGCGCGACCGCTCCTGTCGCGCGCTTCGGCCAGGAGGCCCGTGAGATAGGCGAACGCCTGGTCCGGCGCCTTTCGCACCATTCCCCCCGCGAAATGTGAACGGCAGGACCGTCTCCGGCCCGACTCGGGCCTTTACCCGATATCGGAAAAGGAACGCATGTCATATCAGAAACCGGGGTACCGCGTATCGGTTCCGGCGGACGCCACGGTCCGGCACGGGGCCTCACCGGCGGGCGGGACTCCGCGCGGCGCGAACCGGCGCCCCCTCCGGAAGGACGGTCGGGGGCCGGCCCGGCCGGGCGCGGAACCTCCGTACGGCGCGGCCCCGGAACCCCGTCCGGCCGGTGGAGCGGACCCGCGCGCGACGCGGCACGGAACGGAGAAGACGCCGGTCACCGGCCGTCTGGGCGCTAAGATCACGCACGTGCGCGCTGTCCGCGCGGCGGCGGGCGACACCGGGTTCTCTAGAGAGGAAATATGTAGATACCCGGTTGCCTGCGGCCCAAGCGGGCAATGACGGTCACAAAAGTATGAGAAACCCAATACTAGGCACCCCTGGGGGCGTCAGCTACCGTGAGTTACGTGGATTCCGGCCAGGTACCAGAAGACGGTAACAACGCGTCACCGATTTGGGTCAGTGACCGGTCGGCCGACGACAGGCCGGCACCCCGACCCCCCGCGCCCGAGCCCGAGCCCGTGCCCGTCAGGCGCGCCTCCCTGCGCGAGCTGTTCGACGACCCCAGGTACGGCCACCTGCGCCGGCGCGTGCTGATCGCCGTCGTCGTGGGCGTCGTCGCGGGGATACTGCTGGCGAGCTGGCGGCTGGGCCTCACCGCCGCGGTGCTCGCGGCGATCGCCGACACCGTGGTCCGCGCCCGCTCGCACTCCACCGTGCCCGCCTGGCGGCGCGCCTCGGTCGCGGAACGGCGCACGGAGGCGCAGCTCAAGGGGCTGGAACGGCGCGGCTACCGCACCCTGCACGCCCGGGCCATCCCCGGCAGCGAGGCCCAGATCGACCATCTGGTCGTCGGCCCCACCGGCGTCTACGCCGTCGACTCCGAGAAGTGGGACAAGCGCCTGCCGGTCCGCGTCCAGTCGCACCGCAAGCTGTTCCACGGCCCGTTCAGCCAGAAGCCCCGTCTCGACGAGGCGCGCTGGGAGGCGGCCCAGGCGAGCGAGCTGATCGGCAAGGCGCTGGGCCGCGAGGTCACGATCATCCCCTCCCTCGCCATCTACGGCCCGGCGATCCCGTGGAAGATCCTCAACGTCCGCGAGGTGGACGTCTTCGACGGCAGCCGCGTCCGCAAGTGGATCACCAAGCGGGAGCGGTCACTGACCTCGGAGGAGATCGACACGATCTACCGCGCCGCCGCCGAGGTGCTGCCCGCCCGTTACCCCGAGGACTGACCGCCTCAGGCCTCCGTCACGCGCTTCTCCCCCCGGCCCCTCCCCGTGAGGGGCCGGGGGACGCGGGACCGTCCCGCGGTATGACATCTCCGTCTCGTGGAATGGACACGACGTCTCACGCACTGGGAGGTGGCCGTACCATTTGAGGACACGGTTTCGATGATGGGAGAAGCCTCATGCCCGCCCTCAGGTCACGTACGGTCACCCACGGCAGGAACATGGTCGGAGCCCGGGCCCTGCTTCGGGCGACGGGCGTGGCGGGCGGTGACTTCGGCAAGCCGATCATCGCGGTAGCCAATAGTTTCACCCAGTTCGTCCCCGGGCACGTCCACCTCCGCGAGGTCGGCGACGTGGTGGCCGGGGCGATCCGCGAGGCGGGCGCGATCCCGCGCGAGTTCAACACGATCGCGGTCGACGACGGCATCGCCATGGGTCACGGCGGCATGCTGTACTCGCTGCCCAGCCGCGAGCTGATCGCCGACGCGGTCGAGTACATGGTCAACGCGCACTGCGCCGACGCCCTGATCTGCGTCTCCAACTGCGACAAGATCACCCCGGGCATGCTGCTGGCCGCCTTCCGGCTCAACATCCCCACGATCTTCGTCTCCGGCGGCCCGATGGAGGCCGGTAAGACGCCGGGCCGCAAGCTCGACCTGATCGACCCCATGGTGGCGGCCGCCGACGACAGCGTCTCGGACGCCGAGCTGCTGGAGATGGAGGAGAACGCCTGCCCGACCTGCGGCTCCTGCAGCGGGATGTTCACCGCCAACTCGATGAACTGCCTCGCCGAGGCCATCGGCCTGGCGCTGCCGGGCAACGGCACGGTCCTGGCCACGCACACGGCGCGCAGGAAGCTGTTCGAGGACGCCGGGCGGCAACTGGTGGAGATCACCCGCCGCTACTACGAGGACGACGACGAGAGCGTCCTGCCGCGCAACATCGCCACCAAGGACGCGTTCGAGAACGCCATGGCGCTGGACGTGGCGATGGGCGGCTCGACCAACACGATCCTGCACATCCTCGCCGCGGCCCGCGAGGCCGGGGTCGACTTCGGCCTCAAGGAGATCAACGAGATCTCCCTGCGGGTGCCGTGCCTGTGCAAGGTGGCCCCGGCCACCTCCAAGTACCACGTCGAGGACGTCCACCGCGCGGGCGGCATCCCCGCCATCCTCGGCGAACTGGACCGCGCCGGGCTGCTCCACCGTGACGCGCGGTCCGTCTCCGGCGGGACCCTGGGCGACGTCCTCGACGCCTGGGACCCGTGCTCGGCGAACGTCCGGCCCGAGGCCCTGGAGCTGTGGCACGCCGCCCCGGGCAACGTGCGCACCGTCAAGCCCTACTCCCAGGACTCCCGCTGGGAGTCGCTCGACCTGGACCGGGCGGAGGGCTGCGTGCGCGACCTCGAACACGCCTACACCCGCGACGGGGGCCTGGCCGTCCTCTACGGCAACATCGCCGTCGACGGCTGCATCGTCAAGACCGCCGGGGTGGACGAGTCGATCTGGAGGTTCACCGGGCCGGCCGTGGTGTTCGAGTCGCAGGAGGAGGCCGTCGAGGGCATCCTCGGTGACCGGGTCAAGGCCGGGGACGTCGTGGTGATCCGGTACGAGGGTCCCAAGGGCGGGCCGGGCATGCAGGAGATGCTCTACCCCACCTCGTTCCTGAAGGGCAGGGGCCTGGGCAAGGCGTGCGCGCTGGTCACCGACGGCCGCTTCTCCGGCGGCACCAGCGGGCTGTCCATCGGCCACGCCTCCCCGGAGGCGGCCGAGGGCGGCCTCATCGCCCTGGTCGAGGACGGCGACCTCGTCGAGATCGACATCCCGGGCCGTTCGATCGAGCTGAAGGTCTCCGAGGAGGAGCTGTCGGCCCGCCGGCAGCGGCTCCTGACCGAGCTGGGCGGCTACCGGCCGCGTGACCGCCACCGCCCGGTGAGCGCCGCGCTGCAGGCCTACGCCGCGCTGACCACCTCGGCCTCCACCGGCGCCTCGCGGGACCTGTCGCAGCTGTCGCGCTGATCGTCCCGGTTTCCCCGGCGCCTCGCCGGGGCTGTCGCAGCCGTCGCTCCGACCTCGGAATCCTCTCGGATACGTCCCATCGCATCCGAGAGGATTTTCGAAAAATGTCGGTGTTCGGACGTACCATGAAGACATGGCAAACGTCACGAAGTCCCCTGCCAGCCCGCTGACGACCGCCGAAATCGCCGCCCTCGCCCTGTCCCTCGCCCACCTCGGCTCGGGCC
Source organism: Streptosporangium pseudovulgare (assembly GCF_014648055.1). Taxonomy (GTDB): domain Bacteria; phylum Actinomycetota; class Actinomycetes; order Streptosporangiales; family Streptosporangiaceae; genus Streptosporangium; species Streptosporangium pseudovulgare. The sequence goes on along the minus strand of NZ_BMQJ01000032.1, from coordinate 23,350 downwards.
CGCAGGCCACCGCCGCCCGCCTCGGCCTGCGCCACGCGTTCGAACAGCTGCACCTCGACGACGAGGTCGTCGCCACCACCCTGGCGACCCTCACCGAACCGATGCCCGACGCGGTGGCCGACCGGGCCCGGACCATCGCGGCCGCCATCACCTCGCGCATGGTGGTCCGCCTGCACTACCGGGACGTGTCGGGCCGCATCACCGTCCGCGAGGTCGACCCGGTGACGTGCATGGTCCACCGCGATCACTGGTATCTCGTGGGCATGTGCCGGCTGCGGCGCGGCATCCGGGCCTTCCGGTTCGACCGGATCATCGCCACCGAGCCGACCTTCGTCCCCGCCCGGCCGCACCTGGCCACCGACTTCCTGCCCTTCCAGGGCAAGCGGGCGGCCTGACACCCGCCGGCGCCGTCCCGCGGGCCCCGCGCGCCGGAGCCCGCGGGAACGGCGCCCTGACGCCGCCCGGGGCGGCGTCAGGCGGAGCCGGGGCGGCTAGCCGCAGCAACCGCCCCCGCAACAGCCGCCTCCGCCGCCGGTGGGGCGGGGGGCGGCGCCGCCGGACGCGCCGGTGACGGCGACCGTGGACAGCAGCCTGACGGTGTCGTCGTGCCCCTGCGGGCAGGAGGCGGGCTCGTCGGAGCGGGCCATCGGCCGGGAGACCTCGAACGAGGAGCCGCAGGAGCGGCAGCGGAATTCATAGCGCGGCATGGCACACAAGCGTACTCACGCGAACGCGACGGAGGCGTAGTCGGCGACGGGGACGTACCCGATCGCCTGATAGATCGCGTTGGACGTGGGGTTGTCCAGGTTGGTGAAGAGCAGCACCTCGGTGGCGCCTCCGGCGAGCGCCCCGGCCGTCGCGGCGTGGGCGACGGCCGTGCCGTACCCGCGGCGGCGGAGGGCGGGCGGCGTGTAGACGGGGCCGATCCTGGACACGCCCGCGATGGGCGCGGAGACACCGGCGAACGCGACCGGCTCGCCGCCCGCCTCCCACAGCAGGAGCTCCTCCCTGGTGATCCTGCTGGCCACCAGCGGCGTCAGGTCGAACGCCACGGACTCGTGCTCCTCCTCCTGGAAGGCGACGTTCCAGGCGACGAGCAGGTCGAGGTCGGCGGCGACGGCGGTGCGGGCGGTGCCCTCGGCGGCGGGCGACGGCGCGCGGAGGGCGCCGATCCGGTAGAGGCGCTCGGAGCGGCGCCCCGCCTCCGGCCGCCACCAGGCGGCGGCGAACGCCTCGGCCGCCTCCGCCGGCCCGGAGACGCCGGGCACCCGCCGCTCCGCCTCGATGAGCCGGGTGGCCAGGTCGCGCACGGTGTCGGCGGGGACGTCGGGGAGCAGCAGGGGGCGGGGCGGCGTCTGGCTCGCCGCCGCGACGACCTCGCCGCCGCGCTCCAGCCAGCCCAGCAGCAGGTCCTCGCCCCACAGCCCGGCGCGCATGGCGCGCAGGACCGTGAGCGGCATGGTGTTGCGGACCGGGTCACGCAGCAGCAGCGGCTCCGCCGCCCTGGCGTACTCCTCGACGTCCGAGGTGAACGTCCAGGTCATCCGGCCGTCACCCCGCGGACCCGCGGACGCTCACGCCGCGCTCTCCGCGAGATAGGGGGCCCACAGGGGGTCGCCGACGTTGTGCGCGCCGATCAGCCGCCAGTGGACGCCGTGCGGCACCACCGGGGCGACGCTGAGCGTCCACCCCAGCTCCTCCAGCATCCGGTCGGCCTTGCGGTGGTTGCACGGCATGCACGAGGCCACGCAGTTCTCCCACGTGTGGGTGCCGCCCCGGGAGCGCGGGATCACGTGGTCGATGGTCTCGGCCCGCTGGCCGCAGTAGGCGCAGCGGTAGTCGTCGCGGCGCATCAGCGCTGTCCGGGTCAGCGGGATCCGCGACCGGTACGGAATGCGGACGTACCTGCGCAGCCTGATCACCGAGGGCGCGTCGAGGGTACGGCTCGCCGAGCGGATCACGGCGCCCTGCCCGTCACGGTGCACGACGTCGGCCTTCTCCCGCAGCACGAGCACGACGGCCCGGTGCAGGGAAAGCGTGGTAAGGGGTTCGTAGGTGGCGTTCAAGAGCAGGACCTGGCGCATCAGCGAGCATCTCCCGCCGCACACGTCGTCAGGGTCGTCATGTGAGAGGGTACGCCGTGGCGTACCCCGACTGGCGGCCCCTCCTGAGGCCCGGATGTTTCCGTCACGATGACCTCCGCCGGACGGCCCAGCGGATGATCACCCCGGCGCCGTCCTTCACCAAGTTTGGCTTCTGCATCGTCGTTCCCGCCACCCATAAAAGGCTGGAGAGACGCCTGGTACGTTTTATGCCCGCATTACCAGTTTTTAACTCCTCTCCCGGCGCATCGGTTCCGCCCGGCGCGCTGGTGATGCCGGGACGCCGCCGAAGGTCGTAGGGTTCCTGCCATGACGCGACAGCCCTACCCTCCAGCCAGCCGTGACGACATCGTCGAGAACCTGCACGGCACCCCCGTCTCCGATCCCTACCGGTGGCTGGAGGACCCCGATGACCCCGCCACCCAGGGGTGGCTGGCCGCGCAGGAGAAGCTGTTCGCGGCCGAGATGAGCGCCCTGCCCGGACGTGAGGCGTTCCGGTCGCGGATCGCCGAGCTGCTCCGGTCCGGCTCGGTGGGGGCGCCGGTCTGGCGCGGGACACGGGCGTTCTTCACCCGCCGCACCCCCGACCAGGAGCACGCGGTGCTCTACACCGTCGATCCCGGCGGCGCGGAGCGAGCGCTGTTCGACCCGATGGCGATCGACCCGACCGGGCTCACCACCCTCGACGCCTGGCAGCCCGACAAGGAGGGCCGCCTGCTCGCCTACCAGGTCTCGGTGGGCGGCGACGAGGAGTCCAGCCTCTACCTCATGGACGTCGCGACGGGAGAGCGGATCGAGGGGCCGATCGACCGGTGCCGCTACTCCCCGGTGGCCTGGCTGCCCGGCGGGGAGGCCTTCTACTACGTGCGCCGGCTCCCCTCCACGGAGGTCCCCGAGGGCGAGGAGCAGTTCCACCGCCGCGTCTACCTCCACCGGGTCGGCACCTCCACCGAGGACGACGTGCTGATCTTCGGCGAGGGGATGGAGAAGACCAACTACTACGGGGTGGCGGTCTCGCGCGACGGTCGCCGGCTGCAGATCTCCGCCTCCCGCGGCACCGCGCCGCGCAACGACCTGTGGGTGGCCGACCTGTCCACCTCCGCCCCCGACTCGCCCGAGCTGACCGTCGTCCAGGAGGGCGTGGACGCCCAGACCGCGCTGCACTTCGGCCGCGACGGCCTGCTGTACGTCTTCACCGACCGCGACGCGCCGCGCGGCCGGATCTGCGTGACCGACCCCTCGGAGCCACTGGCCGAGCGGTGGCGCGACCTGATCCCGCAGGACCCCGAGGCGGTGCTGACCGACTACGCGATCCTCGACGACCTCGACCGGCCGGTCATGCTCGTCGGCTGGACCCGCCACGCGATCAGCGAGATCACCGTCCACGACCTGGCGACCGGCGAGCGCGTCGGGGAGGTGCCCACGCCCGGCCTGGGAACGATCGGCGGCATCACCGAACGCCCCGAGGGCGGCCACGAGGCGTGGTTCGGCTACACCGACAACACCACCCCGCCGACCATCCAGCGCTACGACGCCCGCACCGGCGAGACCACGCTGTGGGCCGCATCCCCCGGCGTCGTCGAGGTGCCCGCCGTCCACACCGAGCAGGTGGCCTACCGCTCGGCCGACGGCACCGAGGTCCACATGCTGGTGATCAGCAAGCCCGGCGCCGAGGGCCCGCGCCCGACCATCCTGTACGGCTACGGCGGCTTCGGCCTGTCGATGTCGCCGGGTTACTCCGCCTCCATCCTGGCGTGGGTCGAGGCGGGCGGCGCCTACGCCATCGCCCAGCTGCGCGGCGGCGGCGAGGAGGGCGAGGAGTGGCACCGCGCGGGGATGCTCGCCAACAAGCAGAACGTCTTCGACGACCTGCACGCGGCGGCCGAGCACCTGATCGCCACCGGGATCACCACCCCGGACCGGCTCGGCATCTCCGGCGGCTCCAACGGCGGCCTGCTGGTCGGCGCGGCGCTCACCCAGCGCCCCGACCTGTACGCCGCCGTCGTCTGCTCGGCCCCGCTGCTGGACATGGTCCGCTACGAGCTGTTCGGCCTCGGCGCCACCTGGAACGTCGAGTACGGCTCGGCCGAGAAGCCCGACGAGTTCGCCTGGCTGCACGCCTACTCGCCGTACCACAACGTCCGGGAGGGCGTGTCCTACCCGGCGACGCTCTTCACCGTCTTCCAGTCGGACACCCGGGTCCACCCGCTGCACGCCTGGAAGACGTGCGCCGCGCTGCAGCACGCGCAGGCCGGGGACCGGCCGATCCTGCTGCGCAACGAGACCGAGGTGGGCCACGGCGCCCGCGCGGTGAGCAGGACCGTCGAACTGGCCGCCGACCAGCTCACCTTCCTGGCCCACCACACCGGCCTGACCGTCTGACGCGGCCCTTCTCCGGCTCTCCCGCCGGGCTTTCCCGGCGGGGGGCCGGCCTTCCAGGCGGGAGGGCCGGCCTTCCCGGTGGAACGGCGGCCTTCCCGGGGGACGGCGGCCTTCCCGGGGCGAGGGCCGGAACGGCGGGCGACCTCAGCGGGGGAAGACGATGGTCTTGTGGCCGTCGAGGAGGACCCGCTGCTCGCTGTGCCAGCGCACGGCGCGGGCGAGGACCTGGCACTCGACGTCGCGCCCGATGGCGGCCAGGTCGTCGGCGGAGTGGGTGTGGTTGACCCGCGCCACCTCCTGCTCGATGATCGGCCCCTCGTCGAGGTCGGCGGTGACGTAGTGGGCGGTCGCGCCGATCAGCTTCACCCCGCGTGAGTGGGCCTGGTGGTACGGCTTGGCGCCCTTGAACGACGGCAGGAACGAGTGGTGGATGTTGATCACGTTGCCGGCGAGCTTGACGCAGAGGTCCTCCGACAGCACCTGCATGTAGCGGGCGAGCACCACCAGGTCGGCGCGGTAGTGGTCGACCAGTGCCAGCACCTCCGCCTCCTGCCGGGCCTTGGTCTCGGCGGTGACCGGCAAGTGGTGGTAGTCGATGCCGTACGACTGGGTCAGCGGCCGCATGTCGGGGTGGTTGGAGACCACGGCGACGATCTCGATGTCGAGCAGGCCGGAGCGCGTCCGGTAGAGGAGGTCGTTGAGGCAGTGGCCGAACCTGCTGACCATCACCAGAACGCGCGGCTTGACGGCGGTGTCCCGCAGCTTGGGCTCCATGCCGAACTCCGGGGCGAGCGCGGCGAGGGCCGTGCGGAGCTCGGCCTCGGGGACCGGTGAGGCGAACTGCACCCGCATGAAGAACCGCCGGGAGACGGGGTCGCCGAACTGCTGGCTCTCCAGGATGTTGCAGCCGTGCCCGGCCAGGAGGCCGGAGACCGCGGCCACCACCCCGGGGCGGTCCGGGCAGGACAGCGTCAGCACGAACTCCGTCGTGGGACTCATCGGCGCCGCCCGCCCGTCCGCGCCCGGCTCACGCCGGCCCTGTCGACTCGCTCGCTCATCTTTCATCCCTGGAGGTCAGACCCTGAGGGTCGGATCGTACGGTGTCACCCTGCAGGGTACGGTGCCTCCAGGCCGGCAGGGGCGGATCAGGGGTCTCCGCGCGCCTTTCGCCGGAGCCGAACCCGCGCCACGGCCGATGACGGTGGCGACGGGCCGACTGCCTCAGCCCTCGTGGATGGCGCCGGCCGTGCCACTCAGCCGGACGGTGCCGGGCTTGTGAACGATGATCTTCTTCATCGTGACCCCATGGGAAAGGACTACAGGTACGAGAAGTAAGTATTCCGGCGCGGCATCACGAGGCAAACATCAAATGCCGAAAGAGTCTGAATTAGTGCTGGTTCAACAAAGGGGATGCCGCTTCAACCAGTTCCTTTTCGCCATAAATCACCACACATCCCCCGCGTTCCTCGCGGCTGATCTCGTGCCAGCCGTACTTGCGATACAGCTCGATCGCGGCGGGCTGGTTCAGTGTGGTGTCGCCGCGGAGCCGTGTGTAACCGAGCGCGACCGCCCGCGCCTCCAGCTCCGCGACGATCCTGGCGCCGAACCCGCGCCGCTGGAACTCCGGGTGCACCCGGATGCGGCACATCTCGGCGGTCCGGTCGTCGATACGGCGGAGGCCGCCCATGGCGACCACCCGCCCGCCATCGGACTCCCCGACCAGGAACTCCCCCCGGTCCGCCAGGTAGATCTCGTTGATCCGCGGGAAGTCGTCCTCGTAGTAGACGCCGTCTCCCGGAGCCAGACCGACCTGCGCGAGGCAGATCTGGTGCAGCGCCCACACGGACTCGAGATCGGACCAGCGGTAGCGGCGTACCCTCATAGCACCTCGCCCGTGATCGGGGCCGTCACCGACGCGGTGCGCACCGCCTCCAGATACTCCTTGAGGGCGGGGTGGCCCGGGGCCTTGGTCTCGACCGCCTTGGCCACCTCGTAGGCCCGCTGCATCAGGATGTCGGGCCTGCAGCCCTCTCCCAGGCTCGTCAGCGCCGTCGTGGCGATCTGCAGCGCCTCCTCGACCTCGCCCTCCAGCAGGCGGCACTTGGCCCGGTCGAGCTTGATGATCGTCGGGTCGAGCCAGTCTGACGGGCCGTACTTGGTGAGCGCCTGCTCCAGGATGAGGTCGGCCTCCATCGGCTGGCCCAGCCTGACGAGGGCGTCGCCCTGGTGGAAGTAGAGCTGGCGCTCGGTGTAGCCGAAGGTGGCGTCGTCCTGCTCGGAGGCGGTCATCTGGGAGAACGCCGCCCTGGCCCGCGACAGCGCCCGCTTGGCCTGGTCCACCACGTCCTTCTTGCCCCCGCCCGCCATCATCGCGAGCGCGCGGGCCTCGAAGACCGGGGCCATGGCCTGTGCCGCGCACGGCGTCTGCCCCGCCAGGTCGCGGCTCTTGCGCGCGAGGTTCAGCGCCTCACGCGGATCGCCGTAGTACAGCGGCACCAGCGCCTCCCGGGCGATGACCCAGGCTCGCAGCGCCCGGTCGCCGGTGTCGTCGGCGGCCGTCCGGCCCGTCCGGAAGAAGGACCGGGCCATCCTGTGGTCGCCCAGGTTGACCATGATCATGCCGCTGAGACCGGCGAGCTGGGCCGCCATGCGGCACAGCCGTTCCTGCAGGTCGACGGGCTGGCGATGCTCCATGGCCTTGCGGACGGCGCTGAACTCCAGCAGCACGTCGCACAGCAGGCGCAGCGGCGGCGTGTTCATGTACTGCCGCCCGAAGCCGAGCGTGGCTTCCTCCCACTGGTCGAGCATCGCGGGTGAGACGGTGGCCGACACCAGGGTCTCGTCCATCCTCCTGCGCACGTTCTCGACCGATCCGAGCAACTGGCCGTCCAGCGTCACGCCGGCGCCGGCCAGGAGCTGTAATAGCGTCCTCCGTAGCACGTTCTCGTCCTCCTCGCCCCCGTTCGCGGAGGGGTCGCCGCCAGCCGGGCGGTTCAGCGGCTCGCGCGTCCCGGGGGAAGTGTCGGGTCTTCTGTTCTGGAGATCACTCCCGGCCACCACGGACGTCCTGTGGTCGTGGCCGCAGATGCACGGGCCGTCGTAGCCGAGAGAGGCCGGTTCGACCCGGTAGGCGGAGCACAGGTAGTGGAGATACTCGGGACCGGGCCGCTTGAGCCCGCTCTCGTACGCGGACAGGAGCGTCTCGCCGATCCCCGGCGCCGCCTTGCCGTCGCGTTCGAACAGCGCCCGTATCTGCTCGATCACGTCGGCCAGCGCGACGCCATGGGCGAGGCGGTGCCCCTTGATGCGGGTGGTCCCGAACTGCGGACCACACCTGTCGTAGATCTCCTCGGCGATCTGGGCGGGGACCTGCCCCGCCGCCAGGCCACGGGCCCGGATCTGCCGCGCTAATTCCGTCTCCCTGTGCTGCCTGCCGGACATTCCGGCCCCTCTCTGATGGCCAGCCGGGCTGACTGGCGCACTTGACCGGTCCTCACCAGATGACACAGCGTGACTCTGACGTCGCACTGCGCCTACCGAGAATAATGACCCACGTTTGAGTTATTCGGAACGTGCAGATGAAGCCATTGGCTAAGGATCGTCCTCCACCGGACTGTTTCTTTCAACCTGCTTGGGAGAAGGCATATCCCGATCTTGTTTTTCCCACGTTGACCCTTCACGCCTGGTGAGTCATCTTTGGCCAACCAGCACCGATTCGCGCAGCTAGGCGAACCGGATTCGGTGCGGTACCGGCCGAAAAACAAGGAGGGGCGAGGTGGGGGAAGACGACTTCGGACACCTGGAGCGATTGGTGTCAGAACTTGACTCCCGAGGACTGCACGCGCGATTGGTGCGTACCCGGTCGGGTCGCCCCTTTGTCCGCGTGATCAACCCGAACGCGACCAGCCTGGCGGAGAACGTCACCTGCCGAGCACAGCCGGCCACGGCCCCCCGCCCCCCGGACGTGTACTACTGGTGGTCCTGGGGAGAGCGGATGCACACGGTCGAGGATCCCGCCGGCGCCGCGACCAAGGTCGCACGAGTGCTCGCCGCGGTGGGAGAGTGACACCGGCGGCGGGCGGGGACGGGGTCGCAGCCGTCCGCGCCCGCCGCGCCCACCGCGGTCTGACGGGGGCGGCGGGGTGATCCGGTGCGGAGCGTCCTCGGACGCTGGGCACCCCGCCGACCTCCCCGAAACCCGCCGTGAAGGAGAGTCCGGCGCCCCCTTCCGCCGCGCCCCCTTCCACGGCGTCCACGAAGCCACCGTCCGGACCCGTCCGGACGGAGGTCGGAGGGATCCCTCCCGGGAGCGGCACGGGGCACGCTTCCGGGTGCGTGCCCCGGCCGAGTCGTCCGCCACCGGGTCGTCTCCGGATCCGCCCCCGCGGCCGGGTCCGGGCGGCCCCGTCTTCCCCGGCGCGATGTGACGGCGGCCGGATCGGTCGGCAATATGGACTGGCAACGCGAGTTGCCCGTTTCGCCGACCTATCCGATCCGGGAGGGATCCACTCCGTGTTCCTGCTCGCCCCCGCCCCCACTCCCACCCCGACGCCCACCGGGGTGCCTGGAGTAGAGGAACTTCTCGACATGAGTGCGGGCCTTACCAAGGGATGTGAGAACGGTGGAGGGCTAATCTGCAATCTCATGCAGTCCGTCCTGCCCGCCACCTGGGCTCCCGCGGTCGCCGGCGCGATCGCCATCGTCCTGGTCGTGCTCGTCGCGTTGGCCACGCGGAACGTGGCCAACCGCCTGATCATCCGGGTGGTGCGCCGCGCCGCGTCCTCCAACGGCTCCTCGATCGCCGGGCGGCTGCGCGGCAAGCAGAACATCCCCCTGGAGGGCCTCGACGCGGTCGCCGCCGAACGACGCAGGCAGCGGGCCGAGACCATCGGCTCGGTGCTGCGGTCGGTCGCTTCGGTCGTCATCCTCGGCACCGCCGCGCTGACCGTCCTGGACCGGCTGTCGGTCCCCATCGCACCCCTGCTCACCAGCGTCGGCATCGTCGGCGTCGCCGTGGGCTTCGGCGCCCAGGAGCTCGTCAAGGACTTCATCGCCGGCATGTTCATGCTCCTGGAGGACCAGTACGGCGTGGGCGACGTGATCGACGCGGGCGCCGCCGTCGGCACCGTCGAGGCGGTCACCCTGCGCATCACCCGGCTGCGCGACAACGACGGCCGGGTCTGGTACATCCGCAACGGCACCATCGTCCGGGTCGGCAACGAGTCGCAGGGATGGGCCCGCGCCGTCGTGGACGTCCCGGTGGCCTACGCCTCCGACATCCCCGCGGTCCGCGAGCTGCTTCAGCAGGTGGTCGACGGCATGTGGAACGACCCCGCCTACCGCGACACCATCCTGGTCGAGGAACCGCAGGTCTGGGGCATCGAGCAGATCTCCGACACCGCGATCGTCTTCCGGATCAGCGCCAAGACGATCCCCTCCCGGCAGTCCGAGATCGCCCGCGAGCTCCGCCTGCGGGTCAAGTCGGCCCTGGACCGGGCGGCCATCACGATCGCCGGCTGACGCCGCCCGGTTCCGGCGTCGCTTAGGCTTGGAGCCGTGTCCGCTATCCCCGAGGAATCACAGTCCTTCTACGACGCCGTCGGCGGCGAGGAGACCTTCCGGCGTCTCGTCCACCGCTTCTACGAAGGCGTCGTGAACGATCCGCTGCTGTGGCCGCTCTACCCCGAGGAAGACCTCGCCGGGGCCGAGGACCGGCTCAGCCTCTTCCTGATGCAGTACTGGGGCGGCCCGAACACCTACAGCGCGCAGCGCGGCCACCCGAGACTGCGGATGCGGCACAACCCGTTCGTCATCGGCCCGGCCGAACGCGACGCCTGGCTGCGGCACATGCACGACGCGGTGGTCTCGCTGGAGCTTCCCGAGGAGCTGGAGAAGCGCCTGTGGGACTATCTGGTGTACGCCGCCCACAGCATGGTCAACGCACCGGGCGTCTGACCGAGGAGCGGTAACGTCCGGGCCTCCGACGCATAAACCGCACCGGGCCAGGGCAATCCAAGCACATGGAAATCCCCTGGTGGCGTGATGCCGTCGTCTACGAGATCTATGTTCGCAGCTTCGCCGACGCCTCCGGAGACGGCGTCGGCGATCTGCCCGGCATAAGACAGCGTCTTCCCTACCTCGCCGAACTCGGTGTGGACGCGATCTGGCTGACCCCCTTCTACCCCTCCCCCATGGCCGACGGCGGCTACGACGTCGCCGACTACCGCGACGTCGACCCGCTGTTCGGCACCCTGGCCGACTTCGACGCGCTCGTGACCGACGCGCACGCGCTGGGACTGCGGGTGCTCGTGGACATCGTGCCCAACCACAGCTCCGCCGAGCACCCGTGGTTCAAGGCTGCGCTGCGGGGTGAGGGCCGGGACCGCTACGTCTTCCGCGACGGCGGAGACGAGCCGCCCAACAACTGGCAGTCGACCTTCAGCGGCCCGGCGTGGACGAAGACGCCCGACGGGCAGTGGTACCTTCACCTGTTCGCGCCGGAGCAGCCCGACTTCAACTGGCGCAATCCCGAGGTGCACGCCGAGTTCCTCGACGTACTGAGGTTCTGGCTGGACCGCGGGGTGGACGGGTTCCGGATCGATGTGGCGATGGGCCTGTACAAGGCCGAGGGCCTGCCCGACCTGCCCCCCGAGGACCAGGCGTTCCGGTCCGAGTCGCCGATCTGGGGACGCCCCGAGGTGCACGAGGTGTACCGGGAGTGGCGCAAGGTCCTCGACTCCTATCCCGGGGAGCGGATGGCCATCGGCGAGGTGTGGACCGACTCCGCCGAGGACCTCGCCCTGTACCTGCGCCCCGACGAGCTGCACCAGAGCTTCAACTTCGCCTGGCTGGAGGCGCCGTGGTCGGCCACGGCGTTCCGGAAGGTCATCGACGACACCCTGGCCGCGGTGACCGCTCCGACGTGGGTGCTGTCCAACCACGACGTGGTCCGCCACGTCACCCGGTACGGCGAGGGCCTGACGAACTCCACGGCCGGCCTGGCCCGGGCCAGGGCCGCCCTGCTCGCCATGCTGGCCCTGCCCGGGTCGGCATATCTGTACCAGGGGGAGGAACTCGGACTCCCCGAGGTCAAGGATCTTCCCCCGGAGGCGCGTCAGGACCCCGTCTTCCGCCGCTCCGAGGGCTCGCTGCCGGGCCGGGACGGGTGCCGGGTGCCCCTGCCCTGGGCGGGTGCGGCCGCGCCGTACGGCTTCTCACCCGACGGGGTGGGGCCGTGGCTGCCGCAGCCGGTCGACTGGGCGGCGCTGACCGCCGAGCGGCAGGCCGCGGACCCGGGATCGACCCTGCACTTCTACAAGGAGGCGCTGCGCGCCCGGCGCGAACTGCGCGGCGCCCTGCCCGACGGGATCACCTGGCTCGACGCCCCCGAGGACGCCCTCGTCTTCACCCGTGGCCCGCTGACGTGCGTCCTCAACTGCGGCACCGAGCCGGTGCCGCTTCCCCCGCACGAGCACGTGCTGATCGGCAGCGCGCCGGTGGACGGCTATCTGCTCCCCCCGGACACCGCCGCCTGGCTGCACACTCCCTGACCCGGCGGGCCGTCCGGTCCGGACGCGCGAAGCCACCCGGACACGCGAAGCCGCCTCGACGTACGAGGCGGCCCGGAGGCGCGAGGCGGGCGGCGCGGCCCGAACACCCGAGGTGGCCCGGAGGCGCGAGGCGATCGGGTACGCGAGGCGGCCCGAACGCATGAGGCGGCCCGCCGCTCCCCGTGCGGGGTGCGGCGGGCCGCCTCTGCCGTCCCGCGTCAGTCGCGGGTGAGCTTGCGGTAGGTGACGCGGTGCGGACGCGCCGCGTCGGCCCCCAGACGCTCGATCTTGTTCTTCTCGTAGTCGGCGAAGTTGCCCTCGAACCAGAACCAGTTGGAGTCGCCCTCCCACGCCAGGATGTGGGTGGCGATGCGGTCGAGGAACCACCGGTCGTGGGAGGTGATGACCGCGCAGCCCGGGAACTCGAGCAGCGCGTTCTCCAGGCTGGAGAGCGTCTCGGTGTCGAGGTCGTTGGTGGGCTCGTCCAGCAGCAGCACGTTGCCGCCCTGCTTGAGGGTCAGCGCCAGGTTGAGCCGGTTGCGCTCGCCACCGGACAGGACGCCCGCCTTCTTCTGCTGGTCGGGGCCCTTGAAGCCGAACGCGGCGATGTAGGCGCGCGACGGCATCTCCACCTGGCCGACCTTGATGTAGTCGAGCCCGTCGGAGACGACCTCCCAGACGTTCTTCTGCGGGTCGATGCCGCCGCGGCTCTGGTCGGCGTAGGAGATCTGGACGGTATCGCCGATGACGATCTGGCCGCTGTCCGGCTTCTCGCTCTCGGTGATCATCCGGAACAGCGTGGTCTTACCGACGCCGTTGGGGCCGATGATGCCGACGATGCCGTTACGCGGCAGGTCGAACGTGAGGCCCTCCATCAGCACGCGGTCCCCGAACCCCTTGGTGAGGTTCTCGGCCCGGATGATCGTGGTGCCCAGACGCGGGCCCGGCGGGATCTGGATCTCCTCGAAGTCCAGCTTCCGGTGCTTGGCGGCCTCGGCTGCCATCTCCTCGTAGCGCTGGAGTCGCGCCCGGCTCTTGGTCTGGCGGGCCCGTGCGTTGGAGCGGACCCACTCCAGCTCCTCCTCCAGGCGCTTCTTGCGCTTGGCGTCCTTCTGGCCCTCCAGCTTGAGCCGGGCGGTCTTGGCCTCGAGGTAGGTGGAGTAGTTGCCCTCGTAGGCGTGGCAGCGGCCGCGGTCGAGCTCCAGGATCCAGCCGGCCACGTTGTCCAGGAAGTAACGGTCGTGGGTGACGGCCAGGACGGTGCCGGGGTACTTCTCCAGGTGGGACTCCAGCCACTGGACGCTCTCGGCGTCGAGGTGGTTGGTGGGCTCGTCGAGCAGGAGCAGGTCGGGCTGCTCCAGCAGCAGCTTGCACAGCGCGACCCGGCGGCGCTCACCACCGGAGAGCATGGTGACGTCGGCGTCCGGAGGCGGGCAGCGCAGGGCGTCCATCGCCTGTTCGAGCTGGCTGTCGAGGTCCCACGCGTTGCGGTGGTCGAGGGCGTCCTGGAGCTTGCCCATCTCCTCCAGCAGCTCGTCGCTGTACTCGGTGGCCATCAGCTCGGCGATTTCGTTGAACCGGTCGAGCATGGCCTTGGTCTCGGCGACGCCCTCCTCGACGTTGCCGAGTACGGTCTTCGACTCGTTCAGCGGGGGCTCCTGCTGGAGCATGCCGACGGTGAAGCCGGGCATGAGGCGGGCTTCACCGTTGGACGGCTGGTCCAGACCCGCCATCATCCGCAGCAGCGTCGACTTTCCGGTGCCGTTGGGGCCCAGGACGCCGATCTTGGCGCCCGGCAGGAACGACAAGGTGACGTCGTCGAGGACGACCTTGTCGCCGTGCGCCTTGCGCACGCGCTGCAGTGTGTAGATGTACTCCGGCATGACTTCTAGCTTAGGGCCTTTCGGGCTTTGCTAGGGGCGGCCGGGGGCCGGGGCCGGTGGGCCGGGGAACCACGGCGGCCGGAAGGCAGATCCGGTCGCGGCCCATCTCCTTGGCCTGGTAAAGAGCGAGGTCCGCGGCGGCGAGCAACTCGATCAGGTCGTCGCCGTGCATGCTCATGATCGCGACCCCGGCGGAGATCGTCACCGTGACGAGGTTGTCGTCGGCGGGGACCGCCATCCGCCCGATGCGGGACCGCAGCCGCTCGGCCACCCTGCGCGCCTCGGTCACGTCGGCCCGGGGCAGCAGGACGACGAACTCCTCACCCCCGAACCGGCCCACCACGTCGTAGTCCCGCAGCTGGCTGCGGATGGTCGAGGCGACGCCGGCCAGCACCTGGTCGCCGACCAGGTGACCGTAGGTGTCGTTGACCCGCTTGAAGTGGTCGATGTCCACGATCAGCAGGGCCAGCGTCTCACCCGTGCGGCGGGCCCTGACGATCTCGGTGTCGGCCTCGCGCTGCCAGGCCGCCGCGTTGAGCAGGCCGGTCTTGGGGTCGGTGCGGGCCGCGGCCTGGAGCTGGGCGTGCAGCAGGCTGCGCTGGAGCAGCATCACCGGCGGCAGCGCCAGCACCAGCAGGGCGAGGTTCAGCCCGCAGGTGATGGCGACGAGGATGCCGACGCACAGTTCGACCACGTCGAGCAGCAGGTTCTCCCGGTTCCACAGCACCTCCCGCCAGCGGCTGTCGGGCGCCGCCGCGTGCGCGGCGACGGCGATCAACGCGGTGTTGAGCACCGTGAACAGGGCGGCGCACCCCACGGCGACGAGAATCGGCACCCCGGCCCCGGTGGTCAGCGCGCTCAGGTCGCCCACGACGGAGTGGAACAGCACCGAGGCCGAGCATCCGGCCAGGCCGATGGCGGCCGAGCTGAAGACCCGCCGGTAGGCCACCGTCTCGCGCACGCGCTTCTGCAGCAGGATCTGGAGCGGGATCGGCGACAGGAGCGCGTACACCGGAGGCAGCAGCAGTGCGACGGGCAGCCACCAGGCCGACAGCAGGTCACGCGAGACGCCGGCCGGCATGCCGAGCCTGCGGGTCGCCTCGATGCAGACGGCCCCGCACGCCATCAGCGCGGTGAAGGTGAGCACGTCGTGCCAGCGGAAGACCGTCGAGACGGCGAAGAAACCGATGGCGAGGAGATCGATCGCCACGATCGCGCAAAGGTAGACGACCAGTGAACGGTGCTGCCCAAGCAAGGGCCAGCGATCAGCCAAGGCCGTCACACCGTCACGCGGTTTGACCGAGGTGTGACCGGGTGCCGTCATGTCGCCCCCTTCTCCGACTAACGATGTGTAACACGATAGTTGCGGAGTGTGCGGCGCGCGACGGGAACCGCTACCTTGAGCGGGTGGGCGCGTGTCCCGGCGGCCCACGAGTGGAAGGACCCGCTCCCCGCCGAGCGGACCGTGTGGGAAAGGAGCAGCCATGCTGCGGGGTGTGACCTGGACCTGACAGGTGCTCCGGCATCTGGCACGGGCAAGACCATCGGGCCGTCTCCACCGGCGCCACCGCCCTCCCGGCGAGGCACCGGCCGCGTCCGGCCGATGCCCCCTCAGCCCTCGGGTCTCCCGAGGGACACCGCCCGGCACCGGAAGCCCGCCGCAGGAACCTCGTCATACGAAGAACACCTTTTCCAAGCCGGAACGCCTTCGCGCCGGAACACCCGCTCAGCGGGCGTCGCACCCGATCCCGGAACACCCGCTCAGCCGGCGTCACCCCGGACCGGAACACCCTCCCGGCCGGCATCGCCCTCAGGCCGATCCGGTCACCGCTTCAGGCCGCCGCGCGCACCTCGACGGGCCACGGCGTCTCGTCCGCCCCCTCCGGCACCGGTGACTCCCGCCTCGGGGATCTCCGTCCCGAGGGCCTCCGCGCGGTCTCGCCGGGCCTCTCCTCACCGGTCCACCCCGCACCGGTCCGCCTCGCGCCGTCGCCCTCTCCTCCGGGCCGGGCCGCACCGGCGCTCCCCTCGCCGGCCCGCTCCGCCGCGGCCCCCGCGGCGGCCTCCTCCATGGCGGCCTCCTCCGCGCCCGTCCCTCCGGCCGCGTCACGGACCGCCGGGTCCTGGCCGTCGGCGGCGCCGTCGCCGGACTCGGCCGGTATGAGAGCACCCGGCGCGGACACCGCCGAAACCCCCGGCGCGGACGCCGCCGCAGGGTCCGGAGCGGACGCCGCCGCGGCGCCCGGGACGGATCCCGCCGGGACGCCGGGGACGGGCGTGGCCGTGGGGACCGCCAGGCCGCCCATGGCCCAGTCGTGCGTCCCGTGGTCGAGCTCGCTCCGCTCGTCACGGCCCAGCGACGGGGCGATCCCGCCCCGCATCGGTTTGGTGAAGCTCCCGAGGCCCCAGCGCAGGTCGTGCCCGAGCGAGCTGGCCTCCACCTCGGGCATGAAACGACGCTCGCCCTCGTGGACGAACTCGCGGATCCGCAGCCGCCCCTGCACGACGATCGGCTGGCCGAGCCGTACCGACTGGGCGACGTTGTCGGCGAGCCCGCGGAAGCAGCGGACTCCGAAGTATGTCGTCTCGCCGTTGCACCACTGCTGGTTGTCCCTGTCGAAGTAACGGCTGGTCGAGGCGACCTTGAGCGAGGTGACCCGGCTGCCGTCGGGGAAGGTGTGCTGGCGCGGCGGGGCCGCGACGTTGCCGGTCAGCGTGATCTGGATGTCGTTCATCGTGATCTCCCGTGAAGGCGGGCGGGCTGCCCGCGACCTGAAGACACGATGGCCCGTGCCGCCACCGGCACGGGCCGCCGAACTCCGTTCTGTGGACAGCCGCGCGAACACGCCCGGGCCCTGTGGAAAATCCCGGCCCCCAGGGGAACGCCGCTCGCCGTACCAAGGACCTGAAAGGACCCAAAGGGTCCCTAAAGGCCCCTAAAAGCCTCGAAAGGCTCGAAGGCCGGGTGTCACCCCTGGACGCCGCGCATGGCGGCGTAGAACTCGTCGTACCTGGCCAGCTCCCGCTCCACCGGCTCGATCACCAGCTCTCCGGCCACCGCGGCCACCCTGCGGCGCATCTCCCGCTCCAGGCGTTCCCGCTCGGTCTCCGCCCGCATCGCGACGACGTTGCGGGCGGCCGTGGCGGAGAGCACGCCGAGCCCCAGGACCGAGAACATCATCAGCCCCACCCACGGGAGCGAGGCCGCGTCCGCGAAGAACTCCAGCGCCGCGGGCGGCTTCCCCACGCCGAACACGCCGTAGGCGAGAGCCGTGCCCGCCCAGGCGAGACCGGCCACGAAGAGCAGGACGAGCAGGTACTGCCAGATCCGCACCAGCCGCCACCAGGTGGGAACCCGGTCGAGGCGCGGCGCCACCTCCGACAGCTCCTCGGAGAGCACCCCGGGAAGCCGGTCCGCGTGGGAACGCGCCGCGTCCCTGATCCCGTTGCGCCACGCCTCGTGCATGCCGGTGGCCAGGCCGTCGGCCAGGGCGTGCACCGCGTTGTCCACCTCGGCGGGCTGAGCGCTGACCGCGCCTCCGGCCAGGCCGCGGATCTCCTCCTTCAGGCCGCCCAGGCGCAGGCTGCTCAGCGGGTCGGGCCGGAGCCTGGCGGCCCAGCGGGCGTACGGCCAGCCCAGCCACTCCGCCGCCCGCACGCCGTACACGTTCTCCATGGCCTCCCCGACCGCGGGCACGCCGACCGCGTCGCAGAGGGCGTCGGTCAGGCCGATCCTGCGGGCCTCGTCGACGGACACGGGGGCGGCGGGGGCCTCCTCGGCGGGCATGGCCTTCGTCAGCCGCGCGGTGAGCCGGTCCAGGTCGGCCTCGATGCGCTGGACCGCCGCCCGGCGCCTGGTGACGGTCCCGGCGAGGACGGCCTTCAGCTCGTCCACGCCCGCCCCGGTGAGCGCGGAGGCGGTGACGATGACGGGGTCGGTGACCCCTTCGCGGCGCAGCAGGTCCGCCAGGTCGGAGACGCACTCGGCCTGCTCCTCCGGCTCCAGACGGTCGACCTGGTTGAGCACGAAGATCGTCACCGCGTCGTGCCCGGCCAGCTCGGTGACGTAGCGGCGGTGAGTGGAGGCGTCGGCGTACTTCTGCGGGTCGAGCACCCACACCACGAGGTCGGCGACCTGGATGAGCCGGTCGGCCTCGGTGTCGGTGAGCGCCCGGATGGAGTCGTGGTCGGGCAGGTCGAGCAGGATCAGCCCGTGCAGCCGGCCCTCGCCCCGGTCCAGGGCGCTGGCCCTGGCGAAGCGGTGCCGCCACTGGATCTGCAGCCAGTCGAGCAGCGGACCGGCGCCGTCCAGACCCCACACGCAGGCATGGGTGCGGGCCGTCGTGGGGCGGCGGACCCCGGTCGGCGACAGCTCCAGGCCGGAGATCGCGTTGAACAGGGTCGACTTGCCGCTTCCGGTGCCTCCCGCGAGCGCGACCACGGTGTGCTCGGAGGAGAGCTTGAGCCGGTCGCCGGCGCGCAGCAGCAGCTGCCCCGAGCCGGTGAGGAGCTCGGGGTCGACTCTGCCCGATCCCAGTTCCACGACCCGGGCCAGTGCGGCGAGCCGGACGCCGATCCCCTGCCGGGTCCGGGTGGTGCCAACGGTGGTCATCGCTCGCTTACCGTTCCTCGTTCACCGCGGGGGCGCTTCGTCCCGCGCGGACCACTTCAAGGTTGTACGCCGCCTGGTAGAGGCGGGTGGCGGCGGACTCGTCGGGCACGCCCGCGCCGTCGAGGACCCGGGTGTGACGCGACGTCTCGTCGTCGAAGATCGCGCCGATCCGGGCGCGCAGGTCGCTGCGGGCCCTGGCACCGATGGTCCGCACCGACTCGGCCCCCAGCAGGGCGTTGACCAGCCGCTGCGGCAGCGTCCCGGGGCCGGGCCCGGTCTCCGCCGAGCCTTGCCCGAGCAGTCCCACCGTGAAGACCAGCGCCAGCGACTCGACATCGAACGAGACCAGCCGCGCCACCGACCGCTTGGTCACGCCCTCGGTGCGGATCAGTTCGACGATGTGGTCCTGCCAGGCGGCGATGGTACGGCCGGTCCTGCGCGCCAGGTCGTCGGAGGCGCTGCCGAGGTCCGGGGCGGCGGCCAGGATCTTGTCCGTGCCGGGCCGCCGCAGCCAGCGTGCGACGGCCTCCTCTGCGGCCCGCTGCGCCGCCGAGATGACGACGGACTCCAGGCCCGCCCGGAGCGCGGCCTTCAGCGCGGTGAGCCGCTCGGGGGCCTGCTGACCCGCCTTGCCCGCGAACCGGCCGGGTCTGCGCAGGTGGAGGGTCCGCATGAGGTCGCCCGAGCCCGCGAAGTCCTGCCAGCGGGCGAGCACCTCGCCGCAGAGCAGTGAGCCGTCACCGGTCGCCTTCTCTATCGCGGCCAGCGCCCCGCCGTAGACGGCGTCCACGTCCCGGCGGAGCTCGCCCCGGAACGCGACCTGGAACTCCAGTTGCCGGGCCAGCGCGGGCATCCGGGTGCGGAAGCTGTCGAGCACCCCGGACAGCGTCGCCTGTACGGCCCGTGCCCGGCGCTGCTCGTCGATGGACAGCCCGGTCAGCCAGTCGTGGAGGTCGGCGACCTCGCGGGCGGGGAGCATGCCGCCGGTGACCTTGCTCTCGTCGACGACGAAGCGCTCGACCTCGCCCAGGCCGTACTCGGCCAGCATCCTGAAGAAGTGCTTGGTGACCACGTCACGCGACTTGGGCGGCACCCGGGAGAGCACGATGGCCAGTTCGGCCCCGCGCTCCTTGGCCAGACGCAGCAGCCGCCACACCGGAGCGTCGGCGTAGCGAGCTGCTGTGGTGACAAATATCCATAAATCACCCACGTCGAGCATGCGGTGGGCGATCTCGTGGTTCTCCTCGACGACCGAGTCGATGTCGGGGGTGTCGAGCAGGGCCATGCCCACCGGGAGGCTCTCGGCGGGGGCGAGCACCAGGGAGTCACGGCCGACCGCCGCCGGGACGGCCTCCTGCCGGCGCAGACTCCCCAGCACGTCACCCTTGGCGAACCAGTCGCGGTCATCGGGGTGGCAGGCGAGGACCGGGGTGGCGGTGGTCGGACGGCGCACGCCGGTGGGGCTGACCCGGGCCCCGGCCAGGGTGTTGAGCAACGTGGACTTGCCCGCGCCGGTCGAGCCCGCGATGACCACCAGCGCCGGGGCGGTGCTCGTGCGGACCCGGGGGATCACGTAGTCGTCGAGCTGGGCGAGGATCTCCTCCTGGGTCCGCCGCGACTCCTCGGCCCCGGGCAGGTCGAGGCCGAACCGCAGGCCGGTGACACCCTCGCGCACGGCCGCGAGCGCGCGGCCCAGGAGGTCGGCGGCGGCGTCGGGCAGCGGGGTCTCCCGCATCCGGTCCGGGCCGTCCACGGGGCGGGGATCGTGCGCGGGGCGGTGATCATGCGTGGCGGCCGGGCTCTTCCCGGGAGCCGGTTCCCGCGTGGGGTCCGGGTCCTCTCCGGGACCCGAACCGCGCGCGGGGCCCGAGACACGCGGGGCCTCGGCCACGGGATCCGGAACGGGTACGGCCTCGGACACGGCGGGATCCGAAGCGGGTACGGCCTCGGCCGCAGTGGAGTCCGGGACGTCCCCGGGGGCCCCATCACGCACGGAAACCGACTCGTGCGCGGCCTCGGACACGACAGGGCCCGAAGCGGGTACGGCCTCCGCCACAGTGAAGCCCGGAACATCCCCGGGGGCCCCATCACGCACGGAAACCGGCTCATGCGCCGCCTCGGACACGACAGGATCCGAAGCGGGTACGGCCTCCGCCACAGTGAAGCCCAGAACATCCCCGGAGGCCCCATCACGCACGGAAACCGACTCGTGCGCCGCCTCGGACACGACGGAGTCCGGGACGTCCGCGAGTGCCTCATCGTGTGCGGGGTCCCGGTCGCGGGCGAAGTCCGCATCTCCGGCGGGACCGGCCACGACGGGAGTGGGCGCGGCTCCGGTGGCCTCTCCGCTCCCGCCGGTGCCCTCACCGGCGTCGTCACCGGTGCGGGCGGACGCGGACCCATCCCCGGACCGGCCCGGTTCCGCGGCTGCGCGGCCGGGAGAGGATGCCGGGGCACCGTTCGCAAGGGCCTTCTCCACGGGAGCACCGCTCGCCGGGGTCGGTGATGAGGCGTCATGGCCACCCACCGGGGGCGCGGGAGTGCCGCCGGTCAAAGCCGCGATCCTCGCCTGGGCCGCCGCCGCGGCGGCGCGGAAGGCGGCCATCGGGTCGTCAGCCGTCGCGGCGGCACGGAAGTCCGCGAGCGGATCGTTCGCCGGCGGGCCGGCGGGGCCGTTCGCCGCCGGGGAGGCGGCCCCGCTCCGCGTGGGCGCCTCACCCGCGGGGCGCGCGGGCACGCCTGTGGGCCGTCCGGGAGCATCGGGTCGCGCGGACGCTCCGCTCACGGGCCGCCCGGGGGCGGCGGGCCGTACGGGTGCTCCGCCTGCGGGCCGGGCTGATCCGGTGACCGGCGCCGACGGTCCGGCGGCGTCCTCGCGAGACGCGGGCGCGTCGCCGGTCAGGGCCGCGATCCTCGCCTGGGCCGCCGCCGCGGCGGCGCGGAAGGCGGCCATCGGGTCGTCGGCGGACGGGGCGGCGGATCCGCCCGCGTCCTCGCCGGCCGGGGGGCGGCCGGGCGAGCGGGGGTCGTGAGCGGGGCCGATGGCTCCGAAGGCGAGGGTCTGCTCCCCGGGTGACTCGGCGTCGTCCGGAGCGGTGCCGCCGGAGGACTCCCGGGAGGCGCGGGCGAGCCAGCGATCACGTTCGCCCTGGTGGGGGGGCCTGTTGGCAGGCGACTTCACGGTACGCGCTCCGCTCGAACCATATCGACCTCCTGGCCGATCTTCACGACATCGCCGACGATCACGATCGCAGGTGGCCGGATCCCGGCCGCGGTCACGCGCTCCGCCACGGTGGACAACGTCGCGTGGAGAGCCCGTTGGGTGGGAAGAGTACCGTCCTGTACCACCATCACGGGAGTTTCCGGCGAACGTCCTTCTTGGAGAAGAGTTTCGGCGATTACTCCGATTCGTTCGACGGCCATCATGAGCACCAGGGTTCCATTGGAATTCGCCAGGTTCGGCCAGTCGACGGTCGACCGGGGATCGCCGGGCGGAACGTGGACCGACACCACATGGAACTCCTGGCTGACGCCGCGGTGCGTCACCGGCACGCCCGCCGCGGCGGGTACCGCGACGGGGCTGGTGATGCCCGGCACGACGATGACCGGGATGCCCTCGCGGGCACAGGCGAGCATCTCCTCCCCGCCGCGCCCGAAGACGAACGGATCGCCCCCCTTGAGGCGGACCACGAACTTGCCCTGCTTGGCGCGCTCGACCAGCAGCCTGTTGATCTCCTCCTGAAGCATGGACCGGCCGTAGGGGACCTTCGCGGCGTCGATCAGCTCGACGTCGGAGGGAAGCTCGTCGAGCAGGGCTCGCGGCGCGAGCCGGTCGGCGACGACCACGTCGGCCTGGGCGAGCAGCTGCCGGCCGCGCACCGTGATCAGGCTCGGGTCCCCCGGGCCTCCGCCGACCAGCGCCACGCCCACCGGTTTGGTACGGCCGCGCCGGGCGTCGATCGTGCCGTCGCGCAACGCCGCCACCACGGCGTCCCGGATCCCCGCCGCCCGGCGGGGATCACCGCCCGCGGTGACCGCAACGTCGATCTCGTCGACCCGCCCGCGGGCGGGGGTCCACGCCGCCGACGCCTCCCTGTCGTCCGCGCGTACGCACCAGATCCGCTTGGCCTCCGCCTCGGCGGCCACCGCCGCGTTCACCGCCCGGTCGTCGGTGCATGCCTGCACCAGCCAGGCCCCGTCCAGGTCACCCACCTCGTACGGCCTGGCCTCCCAGGTCACGCGGCCGGCCGCGATGAGGTCGTCGAGGGCGTGGGTGACCTCCGGGGAGATGACGGTGACCAGCGCGCCGGCGTCGAGCAGCGCCGGAACCCGCCGCTGGGCGACGCGTCCACCGCCCACGACGAGCACCCGCCGCCCGGAGAGGCGCAAACCCAGTAGATAGGGCGACATGCGGCAGATCTCCTGTTCGCGGTCGATCGGTGGGCATGGGCGTCAGGAGGCAAACCTACCGGCTTGCGACGTGTAGTTGACTGCCTCTGTCCCAACAGGGTTCCCACCAGGGTAAGGAACGCCTCCCCGTCACTCCCGACAGGCTTCCCGCGATCTCACCGGAACCTCTCGCGGTCTCCACCCGGCCTTTTCGCGTTCTCCTCGCGGTCCTCCCACCCGTTCCACGGTCTTTCCGAGGCCCCGCCCCCGCGGCCTCTCCCCCGGTCTTCCCGGTCTTCCCGGTCTTCCCGGTCTTCCCGGTCTTCCTGGTCCTCCCGGTCCTCCCGGTCCTCCCGGTCCTCCCGGTCCTCCCGGTCCTCCCGGTCCTCCCGGTCCTCCCGGTCCTCCCGGTCCTCCCGGTCCTCCCGGTCC
>NZ_BMQJ01000031.1 GCF_014648055.1 Streptosporangium pseudovulgare | reverse complement strand
GTTCGTTTCGTTGTGCCTTTATTCTTTCAGACCGGCTTTTTCGTGTCAAACCGCTCTTTCGGAGCGACTTTCATCGATTTCGCCGACCCGAAGGGAATTCGGGCGCCCGTTTCCGGGACAACCCCTCTAACTTACTCCCTCGTTCGATTCGCGTCGAATCGAACGCCGCCGGGACACAGAGATCCCAACAGGTGGATCAAGTCAGTGGGGTGGCTCTGAGATCACGGCGGCTCCGCCGTCTCCCCCAGGCCTGGTGAACTTTATGAACACCGAGCCGCATCGTCAAATCGACCGCGCGCTCGCGGCCCTCGCCGGTCCGCCGGCCCTCCGGCCGGGGAAAGGGCGCCTTCCGACGCCTCCCACCGGCACCCGGTCCCACCCTCCGTGGACCCGGAGCGGGGACCCGACACCGGTGCTATTAGAAGAACAAGCGGATCGCCGGGTTTGTTCCCGGATCTCCGCCTCCACCGGAGAGCGCCCGCCCGGGCAGAACACGCGCCCCGGCACGAATGCCGTACCCCTCCGGCCCGTTCCCGTACCGGCGATGGGAGCCCTACGCGAGGGCCGCCCCGCCGCCCGGCGGCGAAGCAGGAACGGACCCGCGGCGGAGCAGGGACGGAGAGGCCCCTGTCCCCGCGGGGACGAAGCCGTGGCTCCGCCACCCGTCCAGGAATGTTCTTCGCGTTCCCGGGCAACCAGGAGACACGCGGAACGGTTCTCAAGGCCGTAAGAACGCTCACCTCCGCGTGAGCTTCCACACGAGCCACTTCTACACGGGGGGACACACAGGTGACGGGGAGAATGCGCGTGGCGGCCAGGCGTGCGGGGGTACGCCTGCTGGAGACGGCCAACAGGAGGCGCGCGCGGCGCGCGCCGGCGGCCGACACCGGAACGGTCCGGATCCTGCTCCAGCACGCCTACGGCATGGGCGGCACCATCCGGACGGTGCTGAACCTGGCAGGCTACCTCGCCCGGGAACGCGACGTGGAGATCGTCAGCGTGGTCCGCGCGGCCGAGCATCCGTTCTTCCCGATCCCGCCGGGGGTGCGGGTGACGTTCCTGGACGACCGGACGCGGCCGCGCGGCCCGGCCGCCCGCCTGCTGTCGCGCTTCCCGAGCGTCCTGGTGCCGAAGCAGGAGAACGTGCACGGGTCCGTCTCACTGTGGACCGACCTCCGCCTGGTGGCCTGCCTGCGGTCCATGCGGACCGGCGTGGTCATCTCCACCCGGCCGGGATTCAACCTGATCACCGCGCTGTTCGCGCCGCCGGGGGTGCTGACGATCGGCCAGGAGCATGTGGCGCTGGAGGTCCACGCCCCCGAGATGCGGCGGCTCATCAAACGGCGGTACGGCAGGTTCGACGCGTTCGTCACCCTCACCGAGGCCGACCGTGAGCACTACGCCAGGACGTTGCGGCACGACCCTCCGGCCCGCCTGCTGTGCATTCCGAACGCGGTCCCCGAGCTGGCCGGCGACGTCTCGCCCCTGGAGGAGAAGAGCGTGGCCGCCATCGGCAGGCTGGTGCACGCCAAGGGCTTCGACCGCCTCGTCAAGGCGTGGGCGCCGGTCGCGGAGGCGCACCCGGACTGGGTGCTGCGCATCTACGGAGGCGGCACGCAGAAGGCCGAGGAGCGGCTCCGCGCCAGGATCGAGAAGGCCGGTCTGACGGGCAGGGTGCTACTCATGGGCAGTTCGAGCGAGATCGGCGCCGAGCTGTCCAGGTCGTCGATGTACGTCGTCAGCTCCCGCTACGAGGGGTTCGGCATGACGATCCTGGAGGCGATGAGCAAGGGCGTGCCCGTGGTGAGCTTCGACTGCCCGCACGGTCCCAGGGAGATCATCACCCACGGGCACAACGGGCTGCTGGTGCGCCCGCAGAAGCCTGCGCTCCTGGCCGAGGCCATCTCGCGGCTGATCGAGGATCCCGGGCTGCGCCGTACCCTCGGCCGGAACGCCCTGCGTACGGTGCCCGCGTACTCCCTCGACGCGGTCGGGGCCAGGTGGGACGCGCTGCTCGACGATCTTCAGCGTACGGCGCGCGGCGGCGTCGAGACGCTCCCGGTCCGCGACGAGACCCGGGACGAGCCCCGGGATGAGATCCGCGACGAGGTCCGCGGCGAGGCCGGCGGTGAGGCCGACCGCACGCCGTACCCGATCGCTTCGTAGTCCCGAGGGGCCCCCTCGGCGCTCTCCTCGGCGGCGCTTCGGGGGACCCCGGCATTTTCCGGACATGGGCCCATGAAATCGTGAGAGAAAGCCCATGATCGGGAGTTGAAGATGACGAAGGCGCGTATCGGAGTCACCGGTCTGGCCGTGATGGGGGCCAACCTCGCGCGGAACCTGGCCCGGCACGGGCACACGGTGGCCGTGCACAACCGGTCGCGGTACCGGACCGACGCCCTGCTGAAGGAGTACGGCCACGAGGGCGAGTTCGTCGCCTGTGACACCCCGGAGGAGCTGGTCGCGGCGCTGGAACGGCCCCGGCGCGTCCTCATCATGGTGAAGGCGGGCGCGCCGACCGACGCGGTGATCGAGGAGTTCGCCCCGCTCCTGGAGCCGGGCGACATGCTGGTGGACGGCGGGAACGCCCATTTCCTGGACACCCGGCGGCGGGAGGCGGCGCTGCGGGAGCGGGGGATCCACTTCGTCGGCACGGGTGTGTCCGGCGGAGAGGAGGGCGCGCTGCTCGGGCCGAGCATCATGCCGGGCGGATCCAAGGAGTCCTACGAGGCGCTGGGCCCGCTGCTGGAGGACATCGCCGCCAAGGTGGACGGCGTGTCCTGCTGCACGCACATCGGGCCGGACGGCGCGGGGCACTTCGTCAAGATGGTCCACAACGGCATCGAGTACGCCGACATGCAGCTCATCGCCGAGGCGTACGACCTGCTGCGGCAGGTCCTCGGGATGAGCCCGGCCGAGATCGCCGACGTCTTCGAGGAGTGGAACCGGGGCGAGCTGTCGTCCTACCTCATCGAGATCACGGCGGAGGTGCTGCGGCAGGTGGACGCCGCCACCGGCCGGCCGCTGGTGGACGTGATCGCCGACCGGGCCGAGCAGAAGGGCACCGGCCGCTGGACCGTCCAGAACGCGCTGGAGCTGGGCGTCCCGGTGAGCGGCATCGCCGAGGCGGTGTTCGCCCGGTCGGTGTCCGGCCACACGGAGCTGCGGCGGGCCGCGCGGGACCTGCCCGGCCCGGAGGGCGCGCCGCAGGCCCCGCCGGCCGGGGACCGTGAGGGCCGCGCGGAGTTCGTGGAGGACGTACGGCGGGCGCTGTACGCGTCGAAGATCATCGCCTACGCGCAGGGGTTCGACCAGATCCGGGCCGGCAGCGCCGAGTACGGCTGGGACGTCGATCCGGGCGCGCTGGCCACGATCTGGCGCGGCGGGTGCATCATCCGGGCGGTCTTCCTCGACCGCATCCGCGAGGCGTACGAGCAGGAGAGCCCTCCGGTGACGCTGCTGACGGCGCCGCTGTTCGCCGAGGCGCTGGGCCTGGCGCAGGAGTCGTGGCGGCGGGTGGTGGCGACGGCGGCCGGGGCGGGCGTCCCGGCGCCCGGTTTCTCGACGGCGCTGGCCTACTACGACTCGCTGCGGGCGGGCCGGCTGCCCGCGGCGCTCGTCCAGGGGCTGCGCGACTTCTTCGGCGCGCACACCTACCAGCGGTCCGATCGGGAGGGGACCTTCCACACACTGTGGTCCGGCGACCGTACGGAGATCGAGGTCTGACCGCGGCGGGGACGGGCGTCTCCGGGTGAGGCCGGACGGCTCACCGCACGGGTGAGGGACGCCCGCTCCCACGGCGGACACCGGGCGACACGGCCCGAAGAGCGGACACCGGACGGCACGACCCGAAGAGCGGACACCGGACGGCACGACCCGAAGACTGGAATTCGCTGGAATTCCCAGGAGACTGGTGGAACTCCTGTTACGCTCCGTGCCGTGAGTGAATCATTGGACGCGTTGGAACGGCGGATCGCCGACCTTCGCGCCGAGGTCCGCCGCGCGGTCAAGGCCAGGGAGCACTCCCTGGCCCGGTCGCTGCGCGGCGAGCTGCGCCGGATGGAGCACGAGTGGGACCGGGCCGTCGGCGCCGAGGAGCTCCCGGCCCCCGAGCCGGAGGCACCGCTGCTGCCCATCCGGGAGCAGGTGCACCAGGCCCTGGCCCTGCTGGGCGTGCCCGCCGCCCCCAAGCTGATCGTCGCGGTCAACGACGCGTTCTTCTCCCGCGCGCTGCGCGGCTCCCAGTTCACCAGCCTGCGGCGGGACGAGGAGCGCTCGTTCCGGAGCGACCCGTACGCGCGGCCGTACTACCTGTGCTCGGCGCTGACCGACCGCCTCTCCCCCGCGCGCGGGCTGCTCGCGGTCAGCACGTGGGCGCCGGAGCTGCGGGTGCTGGGGCCGCTGAGCCCGCGCGTCGACTTCCTGACCTCCGCGGTGCGCGTCGCCGAGCACCTGGCCCGGCTGCCCGAGCCGCCGCCCGGCGCGGTGCGGCTGCTGACGCGGATGGCGCAGAACATCCCCGGCGCAGCCGAGGGCTTCGCGCCCGCCGACCCGGTGACCGCGATCCGCGCCGCGCGGGCCGAGCTGGAGGTGCACCGGGCGGCCGACGCGGCGCAGCGGGCAGAGGTGGCGGCGCGGGCGGGCAGGCTGCTGCCGGACGTGGAGCGCCTGTTCGGCGCCGCCGCGCTGGGCGCGTTGAGGGGGGCGGCCTGTTGAGGGGCAGGCTGGACGAGCTGCGCGGGCCGGTGCCGCCCCGCGCCCACGACGCCAGGGCCATCGCGGCGCTGGCCGCGAACCCCGGCTGCGCCCGCCGGGCGGTGCTGGACGCCGCCGGGGTGGACAAGGACCTCACGGCGCGGCACGTCGGTTTCCCGGCCCCGTTCGGCCAGTCGCAGTTCGCGATCACCCGCGGGAACGTCTTCGAGGCGCTGGTGAAGGAGAACGGCTGCGCCGAACTGCTGCGGCTGCTGCGCGAGCTGCTCGGGCTGCCGATCGCGCAGGTGGGCTACCAGGACGTGGAGAGCGTCGGCTCCCACCTGCGTCACTCCCACACGCGCGCCCTGATCGACCGGGCGGCGCGCGAGGGCGACGACGCGGCGGTCTTCTACGACCATCCGCTGCTCAGCCTCCGCATCGCCGGTCAGACCTCCTACCTGGAGCCCGACGTGGTGGCCTTCCAGGTCGGGGGCCGCTTCCACATCGTGGAGATCAAGTCGTTCGCGGTGATCGACGGCCAGGCCGAGCCGGAGAAGGTCGCGGCGGCGGCCCGGCAGGCCGCCGTGTACGTGCTGGCGCTGCGCGCGCTGCTGGCCGATCTCGGGCACGACCCGGAGCGGGTGTCGCACGACGTGGTGCTGGTGTGCCCGGAGAACTTCGCCAACCGGCCGGTCGCGACGCTGGTGGACGTGCGCAGGCAGCTCGCGGTGCTCCGGCGGCAGCTCGACCGGATGACCCGGGTGGACCACCTCGTCGAGGAGCTGCCCCCGGGAATCACCTTCGACCTGGCCCCCGACTCCGAGGGGACGCCGACCCGGCCGGCGCGGGAGGTGGCCGGCGCGCTGCGCCAGGTCCCTGCCCGGTACGCGCCGGACTGCCTGTCCACGTGCGACATGTGCATGTTCTGCCGTGACGAGGCCCGCTGCGGCGGCTCCACCGACCAGCTCGGCCGCCAGGTGCGCGACCAGCTCGGCGGCGTCCTGGGCGTGGACGAGGCGCTCGCCCTGGCCGAGGGCGCCGCGGAGCCCGCCGAGGGGCAGGAGGAGATCGCCCAGCTGCTCCGCCTGGCCCACCGCCTGCGTGAGGAGTGCCTCGGATGAGCACGCTGACGGCGCTGGCCCGCCTCAAGGCCGTCCGCGACGGGACCGCGCAGCGGATCACCACGGTCCGCCACTGCCACCTGGCCCCGCGCCCCATGGTGTTCGTGCCGCTCCAGCTCGCCGGGGAGGCCCTCGCCCCGCTGGGCGCCATGGTCGGCGCCGACCCGGATCACCCGCGACTGCTGGTGGTGCCCCAGCCGCGCAACCGCGATCTGCGGTTCGCCTTCGCCGCGGAGCTGGCCGAGGTGCTGCTGCCGTACGTCGAGGGGTTCGCCAAGACCACCGAGACGGTGGAGCGCAGGGGCGGCGACCCGTACGAGCGGTGCCTGGACGCGCCGCAGATCCTGGTGCCGAACCGCTCGGCGGCGGCCTTCGCCGGGCTGCTGGGCCGCTCCACCCGGTTCCGCCGGGCCGACGGCCCCTACCCGGTGCATCCGTCGGTGCCGCTGCTCGGGCGGTGGCTGACGTATTTCGCCGACCGGTCACGGCGGCCGGGGTCGTGCCTGATGATGTCGATGACGGAGGCGTTGTCGGCGCACTGGGCGACCGGGCAGAGCGCCCTGGAGGACGCCAACCTGGCGGCGCTGGTGGGGTGGATCGACCCGCCCGCCGGGATGGACGGCAGGCGGGCCGCCGAGGAGGCGGAGGACCCGCTGCTGTGGCCGCCCGCCGGTCCGGCCACCGACCCGGGGTTCGACAACGAGGTGCTCGGCCCGGCCGTCCGCGCCTACGAGGAGGCGCCGACCGCGCGGGCGGTGGAGCGCGTCGCCCAGGCGCTGCGCACCCAGCTGGAGCCGACCTGGCGGCTGATGTGGCGGGCGGTGGAGCTTCTGCGGGCCCTGCCGGAGGGCTCGCGGGTGGCCGGCCGCTGGGAGACCGACCGGGGGTCGTTCACCCGGTTCCTCGAACTGGTCGCCGAGGGCGGGCCTCCGCAGGCGCGCCGGGACGGCGCGGTCGGCGCCGCGGCTCGGCTGGCGGCCCTGGAGCGGGCGCGGGCGAGCTACGACGTGCAGCGCGCCTACGACGACCCGCTGGTGATGGCCGAGTACCGCCTGACCGGTGAGGCGTTCACCGGGACGGTCGTCTCCGCCGATCCGGAGAACACCGAGGGCGAGGGCCGCTCGCGCAAGCTGCGCCCGCTGGTCACGGTCCGCACCGCCGACCCGGCGCGGCTGACGCCCGGCGCCGTGCTCGGCAGCCCCGACCGGCGCGGCCACGCCGCCGAGGTCGTGGAGGTCGACGGCGACGAGATCACGCTGAAGGTGACCAAGGGGATGGGCCGCGGGAAGGTGGCCGCCCCCGGGGCGGTGCCCGAGCCGGGCGAGCGGGTCACCTACACCACGCTGACCGACGACTTCCAGTCCTCGGCGGCGCTGCCGGAGCCCGAGCGGACGCCGTGGACCCACGGCGGCCCGCCGGAGGAGTACGTGCCCGATGACGACGACGCGCGGGAGGAATGGTCGTGAACGTTCACCGGGGGACGCCGGGGGCGCGCCGCACGGGGGTGCTCGGGGTGGTGCCGGAGGCGCGCCCGGAGGCGCTGCCGTACGGCCCGGCCGGGGCGCGCGGCGCGGTTCCCGTCGTGTCGCCGCAGCGGGAGGCGGCGGCCGTGGTCGAGGCGGTGCTGGCCGACCTGCCGCGCCACCGGGGCGTGGTGGTCGACTCCCCGCCCGGGGCGGGCAAGTCGACGCTGGTGGTCCGGGCGGCCGGGCACATCGCGGAGACCGGCGAGCCGCTGATGATCGTCGCGCAGACCAACGAGCAGGTCGACGACCTGGTGGACCGGCTGGCGACCGAGCACCCTGACCTGACGATCGGCCGGTTGTCGGCGAGCGGCTACGTCACGCCGGGCCGCGTCCTGGGCCATCCCAACGTGTCGGTGGCGGGCAAGCTGCCCGACCTGGGGGATCCGGCGGTGGTGGTGGCCACCGCGGACAAGTGGGCCTGGATCGGCGACCGCACCTGGCCGTGGGCGATCGTGGACGAGGCGTACCAGATGCGCTCGGACAAGCTGCTGCGCATCGCCTCGCTGTTCGAGCGGGCGTTGTTCGTGGGCGACCCGGGGCAGCTCGACCCGTTCTCGATCGTGGACGGCGACCGCTGGGCGGGGTTGTCGTGGGACCCGGTGCAGAGCGCGGTCTCGGTGCTGCTGCGGCACAACCCCGACCTGCCGGTGCACCGGCTGCCGGTGTCCTGGCGGCTGCCCGCCTCGGCGGCGCCGGTGGTGTCGGAGGCGTTCTACCCGTTCACCGGGTTCCGCGCCGGGACCGGCGACGCCGACCGGGCGCTGGAGCTGACCGTGAACGGCATGCGCACCTCCTACGACCGGGCGCTGGAGGAGGCGGCGGCCTCGGGGTGGGCGCTGTACGAGCTGCCGAGCCGCCACACGGTGCGCACCGACGCCGAGGCGGTGCGGGCGGTGGCGGTGCTGGCGGTGCGGCTGCTGCAGCGGGCGCCGGTGGCGCACTCGGAGCGGGGCAGCCACCGGGTCACGGCCGACCGGATCGCCGTCGGCGCGGCGCACCGCGACCAGGTCGCCGCGATCCGCGCCGCCGGGGTGCCCGAGGAGATCACGGTGGACACCGCCAACCGGCTGCAGGGCCGGGAGTACGACGTGACGATCGTGCTGCACCCGCTGTCGGGCCGCCGCGACGCCACGGCGTTCCACCTGGAGTCGGGGCGGCTGTGCGTGCTGGCCTCGCGGCACCGGCACGCCTGCGTGGTGGTGGCCAGGGCGGGCATCCCCGAACTGCTGGACGCCCACCCGTCGGCCGAGCCGGTGCAGCTCGGGGTGCCGGTGAAGTTCCCCGACGGGTGGGAGGCCAACCAGGCGGTGCTGGCGCACCTGGCCAAGCACCGGGTGGCCGCCGACCACTGAGGGTCCGGCTCACGGCGCGCGGGTGGGCACGGGCGCTTCGAGACACGGTCTTTCCCGGGTACGGCGCGACCGTGCCGTACCCGGGGACGGTCAGAGGGTCCGCCGCCAGACGTCGATGGCCAGCACCTGGCGCATGCCCACCGACAGGTACAGGTCCAGGGCGGGGGTGACGTTGCCCGCGTCCACGTGGAGGTAGGTGCCGATCCGGCCGCGCCGTACGTCGTCGGCGAAGGCGGTGCGCAGCATGAACCGGCCCAGGCCGCGCCCCCGGAAGGCGGGCGGTACGGCGAGCCGGCGGACATAGCCGCAGTTCTCGTCGCCGGCGAAGGCGTCGGTGCCCAGGAGCATCGCCACCGGCTCGCCGTCGAGCCGGGCGACGGCGAGCTGCGCCCAGTCGGTGCCGGCGGAGGAGCCGAGCTCGGCGTGCCACTCGTCGTAGTCCTTGGGGGCGAACCCGAAGTGCCGGGCGAATCCGGCCTGCTCGACGGCGTGGGCCTGGCGGCGCACCTCCTCGGTGGTGCCCCGGTGGACCGTCACGCCGGGCGGCGGCTCCGGCGGGGCGAGGGACGGGCCGTGGTCGGCCCGGAGCCGGATGAAGCTGGTGGCGTGGGCGAAGCCGCGGGCGGTGGCGAGGGCGCGCTTACCGCTGTCCTCGCGGTACATGGCGATGTCGGTCACGGCGTGGTCGTGGCCGAGGCCGGCGGCGATGCGGCGGGCGCGGTCGAGGACGGTGTCCCACAGGCGGCCGGTCAGCTCGGGGGCCGCGGGGTGGACGACCACGTCGATCTCCACGGCGCCGCCGTCGCCCCTGCGGCAGGCCCAGGCCCAGGCGACCAGGCGCCCGGAGGGGTCGTGGACGAGCCAGCCGTCGGCGGCCGGGTCGAAGGAGGGGTCGTTCAGCTGGTCGGCGACGTCGTCCAGGGTCATGTCGGCCTTGCCGATCACCTGGATGTCGCACAGGGAGATCAGTTCGTGGACGGCCCCGGCGTCGTCGGCCGTGGGCCGCCGGGTGGTGTACCCGGCGGCCGTGACGGCCGGCGCGGCGGGCGCGGCGGCGCGGCCGGGCCCGTGGACGGGGGGCGCTTCGAGGGTGTCTTCCATGTCCCCGAGTGTGTCCGGCCCGACTTGCCTCCGGCTGGGCCGTGGCTTGGCGCCCGTCCCGGTCCCTACTCCAGGACGGGGGCCGGGGTCTTGGTCTCCTCGGCCGGGCCGCCCTGCTCGGGGGCGCCGCGCAGCGGGATCTCCTTGACGAAGACGGCCAGTACCGGCACCAGGACCGCGAAGAAGATCGCCCACCAGAAGACGCCGGCGATCGAGGAGGCCAGCGAGTCCAGGAAGCCGACCCGCACCTGGGCCGGGAGGTGGGCCAGGGTGGCGGCGTCGGCCCGGCCGCCGCCGCCGGCGAGCTGGGCTCCGGCGGGGCCGAGCTTCTGGGTCAGGCTGTCGGACAGGTGGTGGTTGAAGATGGCGCCGAACAGGGAGACGCCGAACGAGCCGCCGATGGACCGGAAGAAGGTCGCGGCGCTGCTGGAGACGCCCAGGTCCTTCTGCTCCACGCTGTTCTGGGCGATCAGCATGGTGGTCTGCATCAGGAAGCCCATGCCGAGGCCGAGCACCGCGATGAACACGCCGGTCTGCCAGGTGGGGGTCTGCGCGTCCATCAGGGAGAGCAGCCACATCGCGAACGCCATGATCACGCCGCCGATGACCGGGTAGACCTTGTACTTGCCGGTCTTGGTGATGGCCTGGCCGACGAACAGCGAGATCACCATGGACGAGGCCATCATCGGCAGCAGGAGCAGGCCGGAGTTGGTGGCCGTGGCGCCCTGGACCGTCTGCTGGAACAGCGGCAGGAAGGTGATGGCGCCGAACATCGCGAAGCCGAGCAGGAAGCCGATCAGCGAGATCAGCGTGAAGTTGCGGTTGCGGAACAGCTGGAGCGGCATGATCGGCTCGGCGGCGCGGCGCTCCACCGGGATGAACAGCACCAGGGTCACCAGGGCCGTCACGGCCAGGCCGATGATCTGCGGCGAGTCCCAGGCGTAGTCGTTGCCGCCCCAGGTGGTGATGAGGACCAGCGCGGTGATGCCGATGGACAGCAGGACCGCGCCGAGCCAGTCGATGCGGTGCTCGGTGCGCAGCTTGGGCAGCTTCAGCGTGACCATCAGCAGCGCCAGGGCGACGAACCCGACGGGCAGGTTGACGTAGAAGGCCCAGCGCCAGTCGAGGTGGTCGGTGATGAAGCCGCCGACGAGCGGTCCGGCGATCATGGCCAGCGACATGACGCCGGCCATGATGCCCTGGTACTGGCCGCGCTCACGCGGCGGGACGAGGTCTCCGACGATGGCCATGGCGTTGACCATGAGGCCGCCGCCGCCGAGGCCCTGGAGCGCGCGGAAGGCGATGAGCTGCGCCATGCCGTCCTCGGGGCCGCCCAGCAGGTCGGATCCGGCCATGCCGCACAGCACCGAGCCGACCATGAAGATGACGATGGAGGCGATGAAGATGTTCTTCCTGCCGTACAGGTCGCCGATCTTCCCCCAGATGGGGGTCGAGACGGTCGTGCCGAGGACGTAGGCGGTGACCACCCACGACAGGTGCGACAGGCCCCCCAGTTCCCCCACGATGCGGGGCATCGCCGTACCGACGATCATGTTGTCGAGCATCGCGAGGATGATGGCGAGCATCAGCCCCGGTAAGACGACCATCACCTCGCGCCGTCGCCCTGGCGCGACCGTGGTCTCCGTCATTTCTCCAGCCCCCTAAAGATCTTGCTTACTTGCCGTCCGGCTAGTGTCGGATATGATGGGAATGTAGGACGATCACTTACCGGCCGTCAAGTCAATTCCGCCGCAAAGGGAACCATGAGCGAACACGCCGACACCCGCACCCGCATCCAGGAGACCGCCCTCCGGCTCTTCACCGAGCAGGGCTACGAGGCCACCTCTCTCCGGGAGATAGCGGAGGCCCTCGGCGTGACCAAGGCGGCACTCTACTACCACTTCAAGAGCAAGGAAGAGATCGTCACCAGCCTCGTGGAGGACCGGATCCGCACGCTGGAGGAGCTGATCGCCTGGGCCGGGAAGCAGCCCCGCACCGAGGAGAGCCGCCGTGACCTGGTCCGCCGCTACTCCGCGGACCTGCACCGGGGCAAGCACCGGGAGGTCATGCGTTTCTTCGAGCGCAACCAGACCGCGCTCAAGGGCCACCCGGTCATGCAGCAGATGCACGAGCGGATGTTCAGCCTGTTCGACTTCCTCATCGAGCCCGGCGACCCGCCCGCGACCCGGCTGAAGAGCGCGATGGCGCTGTTCGCCCTGCACGCGGCCTGGTTCGTCCTGCGGGACGAGACGCTCACCGAGGACGAGCGCCGGACGGCGGCGCTGGATGTCGCCCTCGACCTCGTCCGGCACTGAGCCCGGCACGCTGAGCCCGCGCCGGACCCGCCGCCGAGTCCGTCGCCCGCGCACCTCCGGGCGCCTCGGAGCGCCTCGGAGCGCCCGTCATCGCCCCGCCGCGGCTCGCATGGATACCCATGACCGGGGCATGGGCCCCTTGAAGCCCAAGAAAGCACGTCAAAGGGGGGCACCATGCTCAACAACAAGACGATCGCGTTCCTCGTCGCCCCGGAGGGCATCGAGCAGGTCGAGCTCACCGAGCCGTGGAGGGCGGTCGAGCAGGCGGGTGGCACGCCCAAACTGATCTCCACCGAGGCGGGTGAGGTCCAGGCGTTCAACCACCTCGACAAGGCCGACAGGTTCCCGGTCGACGGGACGACCGGCGACGTCCGGGCCGCCGACTTCGACGGGCTGGTGCTGCCGGGCGGCGTCGCCAACCCCGACTTCCTGCGGACGGTCCCGGAGGCCGTACGGTTCGTCAAGGAGTTCTTCGAGTCGGGCAAGCCGGTGGCGGCGATCTGCCACGCGCCCTGGACGATGATCGAGGCCGACGTGGTACGGGGCCGGATGCTCACCTCCTGGCCCAGCCTCCAGACGGACCTGCGCAACGCGGGGGCCACCTGGGAGGACAAGGAGGTCGTCGTGTGCACCGGAGGGCCCAACACCCTGGTCACCAGCCGCAAGCCCGACGATCTCAAGGCCTTCTGCCAGGCCGCGATGGACGTCTTCTCCGCCTAGCCGTCCCGGCCACCCGGTCAGGAGAGGCCGGCGGGCCGCGTCCGGAGCGGCCCGCCGCCCCTTTCCGGTTAAGACCACAGAGTGAGGGCAGGGCACTGGAGAGCCATCTGTTGAAGGAGGAACCGTGGAGGCCACGATCTCGCTGCGCCTGCCGCGTGACGCCGCGAGCGTCCCGGTGATCAGGCAGCTTCTGGACGCCTCGCTCGGCGCCCTGGGAGTGGAGCCGCAGATCCGGGACGACATCCAGCTCATGCTCTCGGAGGCGTGCTCCAACGTCATACAGCACGCCGAGCCGAGCGACGACTACATGGTGAGCACCGAACTGATCCGTGACAGGTGCGTCATCAAGGTGGTGGACGCGGGCAACGGTTTCGACTCCTCCATGACGCGCGTCCCCTCCCCCACCTCCGAGCACGGCCGCGGGCTGCTCATCATGCAGGCGCTGGCCGACGACGTCAGGTTCGTCACCCGGCCCGAGCGGGGGTCGATCGTCTGCCTGGAGAAGACCCTGCGGTTCGTGGACGACGCCCCCGGGCGCTCACTCCTGCTCGACGAGGAGCTTGAGCTCGGACAGGGAATCCCGGAGGTAGTCGGTGACCAGCCAGACGTCGGGGACCATCTCCCGGCAGGCGATCACGCCGACGTCAAGTGAGCCGTCGTAGGAGAAGACGGTGATGTTCAGGCCGCCGCTCACGTCGGTGATCACCGACACGGGGTGGTAGGCGAGCAGCCGGACGCCGCTCACGTACAGCGGCAGCTGCGGGCCGGGGACGTTGGAGATCAGCACGTTGATCGGGCCCGCGGTACCGGCCAGCAGGTTGAAGGCCGCGCGGGCGGCCAGACCGGTCAGCGCCGACGGCATCATGTCGCTGACCTCCTGGATCCAGCGGGCCGGGGCGAGCGACGCGCGGTCCTTGATCAGGGACATCGCGTCGTGCACGGCCGTCAGCCGCTCCACCGGGTCGGCGACCTGCGTGGCGAGCGTGGTGATCATCAGGGTGACCTGGTTGCCGGCGCCGGCGCCCTCGGGGACCCGCAGCGAGAACGGCACCCCGGCCACCAGCGGCTGGTCCGGGAGCGCGTCGTGCTTGATCAGCCACTGCCGCAGCGCCCCGGCGCAGACGGCCATCACCACGTCGTTCACCGTGACGCCGAAGGCGTTCTTGACCTGCTTGACGTCCGCCAGCGGCAGGGCGGTGAAGGCGAACCTGCGGTGCGCGGTGATCCGCCCGCTGAACGGCGTGCGGGGGGCGGTGAGGCGGGGCATGACCGGGGTCTCGGGCTCCCCGGACAGGCGGCGGGCCAGGTCGCGGGTGACACGGGAGATCGGCCGGGCCCCCGGCAGCTGGGACAGCACGGGGATCTCGTCGAGGTGCGGGACCGCGTTGACGAGGAACCGCACGGTGTTCGCCGGGTTGAGGACGACGCCCGCCACCCCCCTGGCGATCATCTCCGCGGTGTCGACGCCGCCGTCCGGCACCGGCTCGGGCACCGCCGGGACCTCGGCGGGATCGGGTGAGGTGTCCAGGAGCGCGGCGAGGACGTCGGCGCCGGTGACGCCGTCGATCGCGGCGTGGTGGACCTTCATGTACAGGGCCGTCCGGCCACCCGCCAGGCCGTGGATGAGGTACATCTCCCACAGCGGGCGGGCGCGGTCCAGCGGGCGGGCGTGCAGCCGCGCCACCTGGTCGCCGAGCTGCTCGTCGCCGCCCGGCGCGGGCAGCGCGATCTCGCGCACGTGGTAGTCGAGGTCGACCCGGGTGTCGTCGGCCCAGTAGGGGCGGTCCAGGCCCAGCGGCACCGTGACGAGCCTGCGCCGGAACGGCGGGGCGAGGTGGAGCCGCCGGGCGAGCAGGGAGAGCAGGTCGGCGCGGGTCAGCTCACCCGCCAGGATGGCCAGGCCGGCGATGTTCGCGACGTTCGTCGGCGTCTCGAAGTTCAGGAACTGCGCGTCCACCGGGTTGAGCTGCCGCATCTCCTACCTCCCTGGTCCCCTGTCACCATCCTGCTCCCATACGGTCGCCAGGGCCAGCACCGCGAGGCCGGCGAGCAGGACCACCGAGGCGAGCAGGAGCGCCAGCCAGACGAGCGCGAAGACGACCATGAGGGTGACGAAGTCGCTGATCAACTGCAGCACCCGCGGAACCGTGCCCGGATCCGCCCGGCGCCACACCGCGGCGCGGCGGGTGGGCCGGGGCGGGAGAGGGAGTTCTCACCCGGAGGTTCCATCTCCGGGCCCGCGGCGCGGCCGGCGCGGTCAGTGCGGCCGGTACGGCCGGCGCGGCCGGCGCAGTCGGTGCGGCCGGTACGGTCGCCTCTCGGTGATCAGGAAAATTAATATTGTTGACCGATATACCTGAAAAGCAGCGTGAATATCGGAAGAATCTATGCCGAGGGATGGCGGCCCTCGGTGCCGGCCGTACCGCCGGCCGTATCACCGAGCCGTCCCTCGCGGTCCTCCCGGAAGGCCGCGGCACGCCGCCGCGGCCGTCCCACGATCCCGGACCGGCCCGCTCGACCCCCTGGGGCTCGTCCCCTGGCGGGCCGGTCCGCCCTTCTCCCACGGCGCCGCGGATCGCGAACGGCCGTCCGGCCGCACCGGCGGGGTCCGCACCCTGGATCCGGCTCCCCCCGCGCGGCGCCGCGGTCAGCCGATCCAGACGGCCTTGAGGTTGCAGAACTCGCGGATGCCGTGCGCGGACAGCTCCCGGCCGTACCCGGAGTTCTTGACGCCGCCGAAGGGCAGCTCCGGGTAGGAGGTGACCATGCCGTTGACGAAGACCGCCCCGGCCGCGAGGTCGGTGACGAAACGGTCCTGCTCGGCGGAGTCGGTGGTCCAGGCGTTGGCGCCGAGACCGAAGTCGGTCACGTTGGCCAGCTCGATCGCCTCGTCGACGTCGGCGACCCGGTACAGCGCCGCCACCGGGCCGAACACCTCCTCGGAGAACATCCGCATCTCCGGGGTGACGCCGGCGACCACCGTCGGCTGGTAGAACCAGCCCGGCCGGTCGGGGATGTAGCCCCCGCACAGCACCCGCGCCCCGCGCCCGACCGCGTCGGCCACCAGCATCTCCACGTCGTCACGGCCCTGCTCGGTGGCGAGCGGCCCCACGTCGGTCCCCTCCTCCATCGGGTCGCCGACCCGCAGGGCCTCCATCCGCGCCACGAAGCGTTCGGCGAAGGCGTCGTGGACGTCGGCGTGCACGATGAACCGCTTGGCCGCGATGCAGGACTGGCCGTTGTTCTGCACCCGCGAGGTGATCGCGGTGGACACGGCGGCGTCGAGGTCGGCGGAGGGCATCACGACGTAGGGGTCGGAGCCGCCCAGTTCCAGGACGGTCTTCTTTATCTCCCCGCCGGCGACGGAGGCGACCGACCGGCCGGCCGGCTCGGAGCCGGTCAGGGTCGCCGCCGCCACCCGCCGGTCCCGCAGCACCCGCTCGACCTGGTCGGAACCGATCAGCAGGGTCTGGAAGCAGCCCCGGGGGAAGCCCGCCCTGGCGAACAGCTCCCCGAGGTAGAGGGCGGTCTGCGGCACGTTCGAGGCATGCTTGAGCAACCCCACGTTGCCCGCCATCAGCGCGGGCGCGGCGAAGCGGATCGCCTGCCACAGGGGGAAGTTCCACGGCATCACCGCCAGGACCGGCCCGAGCGGCTGGTAGCGCGAGTACGCCCGCCGCGCCCCCACGGCCGGGGCGTCCGCCGGCTCGTCGGCCAGGAACTCCTCGGCGCGCTCGGCGTAGTAGCGCATCCCCTTGACGCACTTGGCCACCTCGGCGCGGGCGGCGACCAGCGTCTTGCCCATCTCGGTGGTCATGAGCCGGGCCACGTCCTCCTGCTCGGACGAGAGGAGGTCGGCGGCGGCGCGCATCCACTCGGACCGCTGCTTGAAACCGGTCGTCCGGTAGGTGGCGAACTCGGCGGCGGCGAGCGCGAGGCGCTCCTCCACCTCCTCGTCGCCGAGCGGCTCGAAGGTCTTCAGGGTCTCGCCCGTGGCCGGGTTGATCGTCGCGATCGGCATCGGTACCTCCTTCTCGGCCGCCGCCGTCCCGGGCGACGTCGGGCGGTCGGCGATGGTGGGCAGGGAACTGGACAGGGAAGACCTATCCGCTCAGGACCGGGGGAAACGGGACGGCCGGACCGGGGCCCGGCGATGTTTGGGAGCGCCGTAACGGGTACGGCCCCTTTCGTGACATCCCCGTTCCGAACGACCCGCGGCATCGCGCCGCGTTTTCCCTGACCGAGACGGACGTCTCGTGGATCTTCACACTGGAGGATGCAGATGAGCGCCGAACGTGGCAGCGCCAAGCACGGTCC
This sequence comes from Streptosporangium pseudovulgare, assembly GCF_014648055.1. GTDB lineage: Bacteria > Actinomycetota > Actinomycetes > Streptosporangiales > Streptosporangiaceae > Streptosporangium > Streptosporangium pseudovulgare. Next base: position 41,588 of record NZ_BMQJ01000031.1, on the reverse strand, counting down.
GCAGATGGACGAGTACCAGAAGCACGAGAGCGAGGGCGCGATCCGCGGTGGCGGCCCCACCCACGCGGAGGAGTGGGCCGACCCGGAGGGCATCCGGGCCGCCGACGACGACGCCGCGCCCAGGAGCTACCCGCCGGGGCACGAGCCCGGCGCCGCCGAGGGGATCAGCGCCGAGGGCGTGGACCGGCGCAGCGACATGGCGCGGTGGCTGACCGACGCCGAGTGGCCGGCCGACCGCGACGCGCTGCTGGCGCACGCCGACGCCAAGGCGGTCCCCGACGGCGTGGTCGCCGTGCTGCGGGCCCTGCCCGCCGGGGAGAAGTTCCGCAACATCGGTGACGTGGCCAGGGCCGCCGGTCTGGGCGGCGAGGAGCACCGCTTCTAGACGGCGGCCCGCCGCCCGCCCCGCGGACGGCCCGTGCCCACCGGTCCCGACGAGACGGCCGCCGGGCGCGGGCCGTCCGCGTGTCCGGGGTCCCGGCCGCCCGCGCGCACCGGGCCCGGATCACCCGCGTGCGCGGAGCCGGACACCGTACGGCGGCCGGCAGACAGGCGGGGGAAACCGGATCACCCGCGTGCGCGGAGCCGGAACCACGACGCGGCCGTACCGCCGGAGACCCGGGCCGTTCGTGCGCCGTACCGCCCCGCCGGGTCATGGAGCCGGGTGCGGCGACGGGTGAGAGAGCGCTCTCTCGTTCCTCTTGACCCGGCCGCCGCCGGACGTCACGATCGGCGCAACGCCCCCGTGAGGGGGCGGGCGACCCCCGCGCCTCGAGAACGGACTCCCCATGGCCCGACGCTCCCCCCTCATGCCGCGCCACAGGAAACGGTCATCGGCGCTGATAGCAGCCCTCACCCTGCTGGCCGCGGGGATGGCGGGGATCCCGGCGGCCGACGCCCGGGCCGGGCATGGCAAGGACCGGCCGGTGATCGGCAAGCCCGCCCTGGACGCCCATGGCTGCGCCCGCACCGAGAAGCGGCTGGAAACGCTCTCCGACTGGCCCCGGGTGGAGAGCCGTATCAGGCGCAACCCGGCCGACGAGAAGCGGATCGCGAAGATCGTCGCGGGCATGACCCTGGCCGAGAAGGTCGGCCAGATGACCCAGCCGGAGATCAACGCGATCACTCCCGCCGAGGTCCGCGAGTACGCCATCGGCTCGGTGCTCAACGGCGGCGGCTCGTGGCCCGGCCGCGACAAGCACGCCGCGCCGCGCGCCTGGCTCGACCTGGCCGACGCCTACTGGGAGGCGTCCACCACCAGCCGGACGAAGATCCCGGTCATCTGGGGCATCGACGCCGTCCACGGCAACAACAACGTCCACGGCGCGACGATCTTCCCGCACAACATCGGCCTGGGCGCGGCGCACGACCCCTGCCTGATCCGTGACATCGGCGCGGCCACGGCCGGGCAGATCCGGGCCACCGGCCAGGACTGGGCGTTCGCGCCCACGCTCGCCGTCGTCCGGGACGACCGGTGGGGCCGCACCTACGAGGGCTTCTCCGAGGACCCCCGGATCACCCGCGCCTACGGCTACGAGGCCGTCCGGGGGCTGCAGGGCGGGCACCCGCGCGGCATCGGCGCGGACGGCGTCATCGCGACCGCCAAGCACTTCATCGGTGACGGCGGCACCCTCAAGGGCACCGACCAGGGGGTCAACCCCTCCTCCGAGGCCGAGATGATCAACATCCACGGGCAGGGCTACTATGGCGCGCTCGCGGCCGGCGCGCAGACCGTGATGGCGTCCTTCAACAGCTGGGCCAACGCCGACCTCGGCATCGACGAGGGCAAGGTGCACGGCAGCAAGCGCGTCCTCACCGACATCCTCAAGGGGAAGATGGGCTTCGACGGCGTCGTCGTCTCCGACTGGAACGGCATCGGCCAGGTCGCGGGCTGCACCAACTCCAGCTGCCCGCGGGCGATCAACGCCGGGGTCGACGTGGTGATGGTGCCCGACGACTGGAAGGCGTTCATCGCCACGACGGTCGGGCAGGTCGAGAGCGGCGAGATCCCGATGGCGCGGATCGACGACGCGGTCACCCGCATCCTGCGGGTGAAGCTGCGCGCCGGCGTGTTCGACGCGCCCAAGCCGTCGCTGCGGGCCCGCGCCGGGTCGGCCGCCGCGCTGGAGGCGCGTGAGCTGGCCCGGCGGGCGGTCCGCGAGTCGCAGGTCCTGCTCAAGAACAACGGCGGGCTGCTGCCCCTCCCGGCCCGCTCGAAGGTGCTCGTGGTCGGCAAGAGCGCCGACAGCCTGCCGAACCAGACCGGCGGCTGGAGCCTCACCTGGCAGGGCACCGGCAACGTCAACGCCGACTTCCCCAGCGGCACCACGATCCTCGGCGGCCTGCGCGAGGCGCTGGGCGCGGCGAACGTCACCTTCGACGAGACCGGCGGGGGCGCCGACCCGTCGGCGTACGACGCGGTCATCGCGGTGATCGGCGAGACGCCGTACGCCGAGGGCGTCGGCGACCTCGGGCGGCGCTCGCTGGAGGCGGCCCGGCTGTACCCCGGTGACCTGGCCGTCCTCGACCGGGTCCGCGGCATGGGCGCGCCCGTGGCCACCGTGTACGTGGGCGGACGTCCCCTGTGGATGAACAAGGAACTGAACCGCTCCGACGCCTTCGTCGCCGCCTGGCTGCCGGGTACCGAGGGCGGCGGCGTGGCGGACCTGCTCGTACGGGGACGCCGGCACGGCGCCGGCTACACCGGCACGCTGCCGTACTCCTGGCCGAAGAGCGCCTGCCAGACGCCACTCAACGCGGGCGACAAGGACTACGACCCGCTCTTCCCGCTCGGGTACGGCCTGCGCGACGGGCGGTCCCGGCCGGTCGGGACGCTCGACGAGACCTCGCCGCCGTCCGGCTGCGGCACGAACGAGGGCGGCGGCCAGGCGACCGAGGATCTGGAGGTCTTCAACCGCACGGACGTCGCGCCGTACAGGAGCTTCATCGGATCCGGCGACGACTGGGGCGGCACCGAGATCGGCGAGGACGGCGAGGCGGCGCACTCGGTCATCGGCGTGACGCGCTCCGACGTCAACGTGCAGCAGGACGCCCTCAAGGTCACCTGGAGCGGCGGCGGGCCGGCCCAGGTGTACATGCAGAACCCGGCGGGCGGCGCGGACCTGCGGGGCTACCTGAACTCCGGCGCGGCGCTGGTCTTCGACACCGTGGTCCACCAGGCCCCGGCCGCGCGGACGGTGATCGGCGTCCACTGCGGCTACCCGTGCCTGTCGGAGGTGGTGGCGACGTCACTGTTCCGCGGGCTTCCCGCCGGGAGCAGGGCGACGGTGAAGATCCCGATCTCGTGCTTCGCGGACGCCGGCCTCGACCTGGAGAAGGTCAACACGCCGTTCCTCGTCTACACCGAGGGCGCGTTCTCCGCGTCGTTCGCGAACGTCCGGTGGGTGCCGCACGCGGCCGAGGACGCCGACGCCGTGGCCTGCGGCGACCTCACCTAGCCGGCGTACCGCGCCGCGGTGACCTCACCTAGCCGGCGTACCGCGCCGCGGTGACCTCACCTAGCCGGCGTACCGCGCCGCGGTGACCTCGCCTGCCGGCGTGGTGCGCCGCGGTGATCTCATCCGGCGGCCTCCGCCCGGCCGGTGGGCCCCGCGTCGGGGGCCCACCGGCCGGGAACGGGGACCGGGGGCACGACCGGAGACCGGGTTCCGTTCCGCGGATCGTCCCGCCCGCCGCGGCCGGTCAGGCGGAGACCCGCGGAACGGAACCCGGATCAGCGCCGTGCCCCGGAGGAGCGCAGCAGCCTGGTCACGAACGTGACCACCACGGCCACCAGGCCGATGATCAGCGCCCACTTGACCAGTCCGACGAGGAAGCCCAGGATCGAGCCGAGCAGGAAGAAGGCGAGCACCACGGCCGCCACGATCAGGAGGATTCGTCCCATGGCCCCCACGCTACGCCGGGACACCGGCCCGCGGCGGGTCCGGACGCCGATGTCAGGGACGAGCCAGGGTTTCCCCTCACCTCGTGATCCGTGGTCCGGGGCCTTCCCCTGAGGACCGGGGCCCGTGCCCCGCGTACGGCGACCGCCGCGGAGCCGCCCGGCTCCCCTGCCCCGGGCCGGAGCGGGGCACGAGGAGCAGGGGCGTCAGGGGGAACGGGTGAGGGCGAAGGCGACGGCGAGGGCCCCGGCGGCGCCGAGCACGACGGCCACGGCCGGGGACGGCCCGGCGGGCAGGGCGACCAGCGCGGCGAGGGCCGCGCAGACGGCGGCCGACGCGGCCAGTACTCCCCCGGTACGGCCGGCCCAGGCGGTCAGCAGCGGCACCGGGAGCCGGGCGCGCACCGGTACGTGGGCCGCCAGGGCGGCCATGGCGTGGTGGACGTACAGCACCGACCCGATGGCCAGGGCCGTGAGCGGCGACGGGTCGTGGCCGTAGGCGACGGTGGTCACCAGCCAGGCCCCGACCGTCGTGACCTCCAGCGCGAGCACCCACACCCCCTCCGGCTCGGCGGCGGCCAGCAGGCCCAGCAGGGCGGCGAACAGCGGCATCACGGCCCCGGCGCGGTAGTCCGGCGGCATCGCCGCGAGCAGCGCCGCCGTCCCGCAGGCCCAGACCAGGAACCGCCAGACCAGGGAAGGCAGCGCGGCCGCCATCGCCCGGGGCGGCGCGGCCATCACCGCCCGGGGCGGCGCACCCGTCGCCGCACGGCGGTCCGGGCCTCCGGAGCGCGGTTCCGCCCGTCCGGGTCCGGGACGCCCGGCGGGACGCGGGCCGCTCATCGGCGCGCCGCCGCGATCCGGGCGACGTCCCGCAGGACCGCGTCCAGGCTGCCCGCGCCGTGCCACGCCTCGACCGGGACCCCGGCCTCGCGCAGCCGCCCGACGGTGTTCTCCCGCTCCAGGCGCCAGAGCCGTTCGGCGACGTCCGACCACTCTCCCGTGGCCCGGCGGCGCAGCCCGGGCGGCAGGGTGTCCACCGCGACCAGGGGGCGGCGGGCGCGGGCCAGCGCGGCCAGGGCGGCGGCGCTGCGGGAGTCCAGGAGCGGGGTCAGCATGACGACCAGGGCGTTCGGCGGCAGCCCGGCCACCGGCGGCCGGTCTCCGTGCGTCTCCCGGCCCTCGGGCATGGGCCTGGTCTCGGCCAGCCAGGCGAGCTGGGCCAGGTGGTGGCGCCGCCCGGTGCCGGGGCGCAGCCGCCGCATCCGGGGCCCGAACTCCATCAGCCAGACCCGGTCGCCCTGCCGGACGTGGTGCTCGGCGATCGCGGCGGCGGCCCGGACGGCGGTGTCCAGCACGCTCGGCACGCCGTACTCCTCGCCGCCCGCCTCGTGCAGGACGTCCAGCAGCAGCACGATCTCGGCGTCGCGCTCCGGCCGGGTGGCGCCGACGTACGGCTCGCCGGTCCGCAGGGTCGTCCGCCAGTCGATGCGGCGCGGCCGGTCGCCGGGCCCGTAGGGGCGCACCCCGGCCAGCTCCCCGCCCTCGCCGAAGCGGTGGGAGCGGTGCACGCCCGACATCCCGCCGGGGCGGGGCACCGGGGCGCGCGAGGTGAACGGCCCGGCCAGCGGCAGAACCCGCATGTCGGCCGCGGGCAGGGTCAGCGCGGGGAACGCCAGCAGGCCGTCGCAGGCGACCGCGCGGACCCGCACCGGCCCCAGCGGGTGGACGCCCCAGCGGTGCGCCGTACCGGTGATCTCCACCGTGGCGGGCGGCGCCGCGACGTGGTGGCCCGCCGCCAGGCCCAGCGTGGGAGAGGCGGCGGGGCTGACCACGCACAGCGTCGCGCCTTCGGCCTCCACGGCGACCGCGGCCTCGACGGCGTCGCCCTCGACCGCGTCGGCGACGCCGCCGGTAACGTCGGCGCCGCCCAGGCGCAGGGCGGCACGCGGCGGACCGCCGGGGCGGGCGCGCAGCGTCCAGACGGTGCCCAGCGCGAACGGCACGGCCATCGCCAGCAGGTCCGGCCGGCCGAGCCCGACCGCGAGCAGGCACAGGCCGCAGCCGAACACGGCGGCGCGGCGCAGCGCCGCGGTGGGCGCCCAGCCGGCGGCCGGTCCGCCCGGATCCGCCGGCGCGGGGACCAGGCGGGCATCGGATTCCACGGAATCGGCCCGTACGGCGGCGGCCCACGCGGGCGGCGGTCCGGGAATCGGCGCGGCGGCCCGTTCGGGGGTCCCGCGACGCGCGCGCATCACGTGCCGCCGGTGTAGGCGGGCAGCTGCCCCGACAGCGGCGCCGGGGTGCGGGCGCAGATCTCCTCGATGACCGAGACGGGGTCGACGCGGCGCAGCCAGGTCTCCGGGCGCAGCCCGATCCGGTGGGACAGCGCGGCCGGGGCGACGCGCTTGACGTCCTCGGGGACCACGTAGTCGCGGCCGTCCAGGACCGCGCGAGCGCGGGCGGTCAGCAGCAGGGCGAGCGAGCCGCGCGGGGACGCGCCGACCTGGAGCTGGGGGTGCTCGCGGGTCGCGGCGACCAGCGCGACCATGTAGCGGCCCACCGAGTCCTCCACGGCGACGTCCTCCAGCGCCCGCTGCATCTCGCCGAGCGTCGCGGCGTCCACCACGGGTTCCAGCACGGTCTCCTCCCTGCGGCGGGCCATCCGCCGTCCCAGCATCGTCCACTCCTCCTCCGGGGAGGGGTAACCGAAGGACACCCGCAGCAGGAACCGGTCGAGCTGGGCCTCCGGCAGCGGGTAGGTGCCCTCGTACTCGATCGGGTTGGCGGTGGCCAGGACGTGGAACGGCGCCCGCAGCGGGTGGGTGACGCCCTCGACGCTGACCTGGCGCTCCTGCATGGCCTCCAGCAGCGCCGCCTGGGTCTTGGGCGGGGTGCGGTTGATCTCGTCGGCCAGCAGTAGCTGGGTGAAGACCGGGCCGGGCCGGAAGACGAAGTCGCCCTCGCGCTGGTTGTACAGGAACGACCCGGTCACGTCGGCGGGCAGCAGGTCGGGGGTGAACTGCAGGCGGGTGAAGTCCAGGCCCAGGGTCTGGGCGAAGCAGCGGGCGGCGAGGGTCTTGGCCAGGCCGGGGAAGTCCTCGATCAGCACGTGGCCGCCGGCCAGGATCCCGGCGAGCACCAGCTCCAGGGCGTCGCGTTTGCCGACCACGACGGTGCCGACCCTGTCGAGCACCTCGCGGGCGCGCGCGCCGACGTCGGCGAGCTCCATCTATATCTCCTCGATGCGCGTGAGCAGGCGGGCCAGCTCGGCGCGGGTAGGGACCGCCGTCACGGGGGCGGTGAGCAGTTCGTACAGGTCGGGGCCGAGGATCTCCTCGGCGCGGCCGGGGCCCGCCAGGCCGTGGCGGCGGCGGAGCCGTTCGGCGGCGATCTCGGCCAGGCGCGGCTGGACCAGCGTGCGGAACCGCTGCGGGTCGTCCCGGGCGGAGGCGAGCCGGCGCTCCCACCAGCGGGCCGTGGCGAACGCCCGGTCGGACGTCTCGGGGCCGTCGGACGCCGGGGGCGGCGCGGGGGGCTCGGGCGGCGGCGCCGGGATCCGGCGGACGATCACCGCGGCCAGCACGGCGGCGGCGGCCAGCACGCCGAGGTGCCACAGCAGGGCCGTCACGACGCCGGCTCCGCGTCCGGCGCGGCGGCGGCCGGCCCGCCGGGGTGCCGCTGCGGGGCCGTCACGACGCCAGCTCCGCGTCCACCTCGGCCAGCGCCGCCCGCGCCTCGGCGCGCAGCGAGCCGGTCACCTCGTGCGGGGCGTAGCGGGCCCGGCGGTAGGCGGCGGCGAGGCGGTTCAGCGCCGGTTCGCCGACCCGGTGACCGGCCAGCAGCCGGGCGACCAGCTCGGCGGGGGTGTCGGCGGCCATGCGCGGGGTGCCCGCGCCGGCGGCGGCGTGTTCCAGGCGCAGCCAGCAGGCGATCACCGCGCGGCGCGGGTCGCCGCCCGCGTCCAGGTCGGCCAGGCCCGCCCGGAGCGCGGCCCGGATCTCGCCGCCGGTGGTGACCGGCGGCTCCTCCCGGGCCGGGGCGGCCTCCGGCGACCCGTACTCCAGGCGGCCGAGCGTCCGGAGGAACGAGACCAGCAGGACGGAGGCGAACGCGGCGCCGAGCACGACCAGCGTCCAGAACGGGACCCCGCCCAGCGTGTCCTCCCCTGTGAGCGGCATGTCACCGGACCCGGGGGCCGGCGACGGACGGGGACGCCCGGTGGGCGGGTCGGGGGCGAGGGACCGCAGGTGGAACGCGGCGCCGGGCCGGATCGCGCTCGCCGAGATCCCGGCGGCGAGCAGGCCCAGCGCCACCAGGGCGAAGGACGCCCATCCGGGCCACCGGAACGGCCTGGACCGCCGGGACCCCGCGAGCCGCGGGGGCCGCCACCCGGGACGGGTCTCCCGGGCGGCGGCCCCCGCGGCCCCGACGGCTCCGGTGTCCGTCGCGCGCGGCCGGGTCACAGGGCGGATCGGCCGCCGGCCAGGGGCAGTCTCACCGAGCTCGCGCCCGGGTCGACCGAGACGGCGGTCCCGGCGGGCAGGCGGAGGGTGAAGTCGTGGTCGGTGGAGATGAGCACGACGCCGATCCGGTGCCCGGCCTTGACGATGTAGTCGTTGGGCTGGAGGTTCAGGTCGAAGTCGTAGAAGCGGCCCTCACGCAGCGGCTCGGTCCGCGCGGCCGAGTGGCGGTTGCGGACGTCGAGCCACCCCCTGGTGATGATCTTGTAGGGGGCGGTCTCCGTGACGTGCCGGGCCAGGCGGGCGCAGCCGGTGTCACCGGGCACGCCCTGGCCGTAGCAGACCGGGGTGGCGTCGTAGGCGACTCGGCCGTAGGCGCGGGCGTCGGTGCCGTAGTCCACGAGCAGCGCCGTCAGGTACGGCGAGCGCCCCTTGGCGTAGGCCGCCCGGACCGACACGGCCGGGGTGCCGGAGATCCGGACGTCCTTGGTCAGGGCGGGCGACAGGTAGGCCAGGCGGTTGGGGTCGGTGGCGGTGACGTCCGCGGCGAGCTGCTCGGCGGTGCGGACGTTCTGGTCGGTGAACGACTCGATCGCGTGGCCGCGCCGCCCCTCGGCGCCCAGGGCGCCGTTGCCGCCGTCCTCTCCGGCCTTCCCGGCGGACAGGCGCAGCGTCACGTCGCGGGTGCCGGGCAGCGGCCAGGAGGCGTACCGCCCCCACTGGCCCGGACCGGACTCCACGTCGGCCTGCGGCTCGTCCATGATGCCGTTGCGCAGGCCGTACAGGTTGAAGTCGAACCAGCGGTGCAGCTGGCGCAGCCACTCGGCGTTGCGGTCGGCGAAGGAGAAGGGGTTGAAGTGGGCCCCCTGGTGCAGCCAGATCTTGCGCGGCACGCCCCGCCTTGCCAGGGCGTCCCACCACCGCACCGCCTGGGAGGTCTTGACGTTCCAGTCGTTGAGGCCGTGGACGAGGAAGACGCTGGCGCGGACCCTGTTCACGTCGCGGAGGTAGTCGCGGGCGGCCCAGAAGGCGGTGTAGTCGCCGGTGACGCGGTCCTGGTCGCGCTCGATCGCGTCCATCAGCCTGCCGCAGGCCTCCTGGCCGTTCTCCCGGGTGAGGACGTAGCGGGCGAGCACGTCGGCGTCCTCGCCCTGGAAGCCGCCGGGGGCGACCACGCCGCCGCCGGAGCGGTAGTAGTCGTACCAGGACGAGATCCCGGCGATCGGCACGATCGTCTTGAGGCCCTTGACGCCGGTGGCGGCCACGGCGTTGGGCAGGGTGCCGTTGTAGGAGACACCGATCATGCCGACGTTCCCGGTGGACCAGGTCGCCCTGACCTCGTTGCCGTCGGCGTCGAAGCCGCGGGCGCGGCCGTTGAGCCAGTCGATGGCGGCCTTGGGGCCGGCGGTCTCGTTGGGCAGGCCGGTCGTCGGGCAGCCGGTCGCGCGGCCCGAGCCGAGGTTCTCCACCAGCGCGACGGCGTAGCCGCGGGGGACGAAGTAGTTGTCGTAGTAACCCGGGAAGGGCGGCTGGTCGGCGCGGGCGGCGCCCTGCCGCTCGTCGAGGCCGAACATCTCGTCGCGCAGCTCGTTGAACTTGTTGCGCCGGTAGTCCATGCCCGCCGGGTCGGAGCCGTCGAGGTCGACGACGTGGTTGGGCACGTCGTTGCCGCCGGCGTAGTAGGGGCTGGCCTCCATGATGACCGGGACCTTCAGCCCGGACTCGGTCTCCTTGGGCCGCATGATGTCGACGGCGACCCGGTCGAGCCGGCCGTCCGCGTCGCTGTCCGTATCCGCGACCTCGACGAACACGGTCTGGGTCACGGCGTCGGCGCGCGAGTACACCGGCTGGGTCTCGTTGTTCTGGATCGGCGCGGCCGCGGATCGCGCGGCCGCCGCGGGCAGCGCGCCGGAGGGTACGGCCACCGCCAGGGCGATCAGGACTGTCTTCCATCTGCGCATCGCAGGAGACTCCGGGGGGTCAGGGAATCAACGACTGCGGTCAATCTCCTGCGAAACAATCTTCCTCTGCAATATCGGGCGGATAACGAATCAGGACGTCACCCCGTGGGGCAGGTGACATCCCGGCCGGAAAGCCGTGTCGGCGAACGGCCCGGGGCTGGAACGGCGCCACAGGCCGGTCGGAGACGGGCGGCGGCGGCCGGGGCGGGAGCGGCGTCAGCGGGTGTTGCGGACCAGGTCCAGGGCATAGCCGTGGAACCAGTCGCCCGCCTTCGGCTCGCCCCGGCCGCACTCGCCGTCGGACTCCCCCGGCCGTTTGACCCACAGCAGGGCGTCCAGCCGTTCGTCCCCGGTCTCGGTGGTCGGCTCCGCGCCGAGTGCCCGGCCCTTCGGGTTGCACCAGGAGTCGCCGCCCTCGCGCAGCGGGCCGTTGCCGTTGCGGGAGGTGTCGATCACGAAGTGTGCCCCGCCGAGGCCGTCGGACAGGCGGCGGGCGGCCTCGGTGCTCTCCTCGGTGGTGAAGAAGTTGCTGACGTTGAAGGCGAAGCCGTCGGCCTCCTCCGCCCCGGCCTCGCGCATCGGCTCGACCCAGGCGGCGGGGTCGGCGATCCACCCGGCGTTGCCCGCGTCGAGGTAGACCCGGATGGCGGGCCGCCGCTTGAGCGTCTGGACGGCCTCGCGGAGCAGGCCGAGCCGTTCGGCGGCCCGGCCGCCCCGGGTGCAGTCGTCCAGGATGTGGGCCAGGGCGTCGGGTTCGACGACGACCCAGGCGGGCCGGTCGCCGATGCCCTCGGCGAACCGGGCGATCCAGGTGCGGTACTCGCCGGCGTCGGCGGCGCCGCCTGCGGAGAACCGCCCGCAGTCACGGTCGGGGATGTGGTAGGCGACCAGGACCGGCATCTGACCCGCCCGCTGCGCCGCGGCGGTGATGTCGCGCACCCGGTCGTGGGGGTCCCGGTCGCCGATCCAGATCGCGGCCGGTCGCTCGGCGATCTTCTTCAGCAGCGCGGCCTCCTCGGTACGGCCCTGCTCGGTGACCCGGCGCAACTCCCTGGCCGCGGCGCCGTCGGCGTCGACGTAGAAGCGCGTCGCGCCGGAGGCGGTCTTCGCCCCGGCGGAGGCGGCGGGCGGGGCCGTAGAGGACTCGGGGTCCCCGGAGCAGGCCGCCACCGCGAGCGCGAACGCCAGCGCCGCGGCGGCGCGGCCGTACCTGTTCATCGTCATCCTCCTTGAGCTGTCCGGTCTTCCGGACCCGGCTGGACCGCCCGGCCGGCCTGATCCACCGGGTCCGCCTGCCCTGTCCGGCCCGTCTGACCCGTCCGGTTCGCCTGACCCGTCCGGTTCGCTTGGTTCGTCCGGCGGGAGCGGCCGGTCGAGGCCTGCTGCACGTGAACCCAGCGGCCCTGGGACGGGGTGCCCTTGGCCGTGACCCCGAACAGCATGTACCAGCCGGGCGGCACCAGCGCGGGGTTCGACGGGATCGTGACCACGACGCCGCTGGGCACGCGGGTGAAGTCCAGCTTGATGGAGCGCTGCTCGACGTCGGTGACATGGGTGACCGCGCTGGGCCGCATCAGGCGGATCTCCGTGATGCGCGCGGCGTCGGGCGTCTTGAACCCGCCCCGGCCGCCCGGCCTCAGCTCCTGGCGGCCGTCGGTGAACTCCGGCCGCTTCTCCCCGTTGAACAGGTAGGCCGGGCTGTAGACCTCGACCCTCTGCTCGAAGGTGCCGGGCATCGTGCCGGCCCTGTCTCCGAAGAGCGGGTCGGAACCCATGCTGAGCACCCGGCCGTCCGGCAGCAGCAGGCCCTCGGAGTGGTAGTTGCGGCCCACCGAGGGGGCGGCGGCCTCGTGGAAGGTGTTGGTGGCGGGCCGGTAGACCTCCGCCCGCAGCACGTCGCTGCCGCCCCGGCCGCGGTAGTTGCCCGACCCGTGGGAGGAGAAGACCGTGTCGTCGGGCAGCAGGACCGCCGACGGGTAGCGGACGGGGTGGGAGAGGTTCGGGCCGCGCTCGTAGTGGGGGCCGGGGTCCTTGAAGTCGATGATGGCCGTCCGGTCGGTGGCGTTCTTCTGGCCGGGCTGGCGCTCGCCGACCGGGCCGCCGCCCATCACCATGATCCGCTGGTCCTGTGCCGGGGGCAGCAGCACCGAGGCGCCGGTCTCGTTGAGCTCCGGCTCGGGCAGCCCGGGGACGGGGGCGAAAGCCTCCATCTCGTCGGGCGCCTTGCCGCCGGGCGCGCCGGGCGTCCGCACCAGGCGGTCGGTGTCCCGGAGGTAGTCCCAGATGCCCGGCGGGCGCAGCGCGAGCTGGCCGGGGCCGTACCCGGCGTTCATGCCGGAGAAGAAGAGGGTGCCGTCGTCCAGCAGGAACAGCGCCGGGTAGGTGGGGAAGAACCGCCTGGGGCCGGGCGACCAGGTCTTCGTGGCGGGGTCGTAGATCTCGTTGTCCCGGGTGATCTGCCCGACGGTGTCCAGGCCGGAGACCGTCATCACCTTCCCGTCGGGCAGGGCGGTCATGGTGGGGTACCAGCGGCCCTCGGCCATGTTCGGGACCCGGATGTAGCGCTCGGCGACCGGGTCGAACTCGAAGGCGTCCCTGATGCCCTGGTAGTCCTGCTTGTCCATGGTCATGGCGCCACCCATGGCGTACAGGTCACGCCGCTCGCGGCGGGTCAGCCCCTGGATCTCGTACTTGACCATGCGGCCACCGGTGTCGAGCAGGCCGGGCGCGCCCTCGACGGTGGCCTCGGCGAAGACCTTGGTCTCGCTGGGCCTGACCCGGACCCGGCCGGGCACACCGGTCTCGGTCTTCGTGGCGGGCGGCACCGTGACGGCCGCGGTGGTGCGGTAGAGCCGCCCGCCGGGTTCTGCGACCAGCGTGCCTGCGCGCAGCACGCGGGGCCCGGCGTCGGGATTCTCGTTCTTGATCACCAGGGCGCCGCCGGCCCGCTTCACCTTGCTCTTGAGCACCTCGAAGCGGAGGGTGCCGCCGGCGATGAGGAGGTTGCCGTTCGGCAGGAACACGTGCCCCGAGCAGAAGAGGTCCACCGGCGTCGGCACCAGCTTGAACTCCCCCGGCCGCCCGGGTCTGGACGGGTCCCAGATGACGGTCTTGAAGGTGCCCTTGTCGAAGTTGGCGGCGTTGTTGCCCGACCCGGCGACGATGAGCACCTTGCCGGTGCGCAGCAGCGCCGCGTGGATGGCGTTGACCTTGTACTCGTCGGGGATGTCGAGCAGATCCCAGTGGCCGTTGCGCGCCTTGTAGTCATCGGTGTTGATCTTGTAGTCGTGCCACCGCCGGGAGGCGAACCCGGCCATGGCGGGGACGTTCACCCCCAGCACCGCGGTCACCACGGCGGCGGCGATGAGGTTCTTGCGCAGACGGCTCAACGGGCACCCCGGCTGTTCCAGGCCCAGGTGGCCACGGGCCCCAGGCAGATCACGAGGGCGAGGACCGCCCACAGGGTCATGACCAGGTGCACGTGACCGGTCCAGACGGCGGCGAGCAGCAGCCCGGCGCCGAAGATCAGCGCCCACCACAGGTGGATGCGGAAGGTGGCGAGCCGGTCGGGGCTGGCCGAGTCGCCCTTGGGGGTGACCACGAACCTGCTCGGCCGGCGCAGCGCGGCCCCGATCAGCGACGCCACGTAGATGGGGGCCGACAGCGCCGACATCACCATCCCGGCCACCCCGGAGGAGCCTTCCGGCTCGTGCGGGCTGACGTTGTGCCGCCGGTTCCAGGTGTAGAGCATGACCTGCAGCAGGGCCGCGTCGCCGTACAGCATCAGCCACACGTCCATCGGCACGATCACGCCCGAGCCGCCGACGGCCATGAACAGGGTCGCGCTGAGTCCGGCCAGCAGCCAGTTGAGCGCGGACATCGGATAGAACGTCACCATCAGCGTGTAGTTGAACAGCCGTCCCGGCGACAGCTGGAAGACCGCCTTCCAGAACTGGGTGAGCAGCGTCTCGTAGGTGCCCCGGCTCCAGCGCAGCTGCTGGCTGAAGAAGTCGGTCCACGACGACGGGCCCTCCCCCACGGCGAGCACGTCGGGGGTGTAGACCGACATCCAGCGCTCGCCCGTCTCGGGGTCGCGGGAGCGGTGGAACTCGATGCCGGTGGCCATGTCCTCGGTGATCGAGTCGTACAGCCCGCCGATCCGCTTGATCGCCCTGATCCGCACGGCGTTGTTGGTGCCGACGAACATCGGCGCGCCGTACCGGTTGCCGGCCCGCTGGATGAGGGAGTGGAACAGGAACTGCTGGCTCTCGGCGGCCTTGGTGACCGCCGAGGTGTAGTTGCCGTAGACCTGCGGCCCGACGACGAAGGCCACCCGGGGGTCGCGGAAGTAGCCGAGCATGCGCTCGCAGAACTCCGGAAGCGGAACGTGGTCGGTGTCGACCGAGACGAAGAAGTCGTAGTCGTCGCCGTGCGCGTCCAGCCAGCTGTTGTAGTTGCCGTGCTTGGTCTTCGCCCGGAAGGCCCCCTTGGGCTGGTTCCAGTGGGGCACGCCTCTGCGGCTGAAGTGGCGGACGCCCATCCACTCGCACATCTCGCGGATCTCCGGGTCGTCGCCCTCGTCCAGGAGCCATACGTGGAGGACGCCGTCGTGGCGGACCCGCAGGGCGGCGGCCAGGGTCTCCCGGACCATCTCCAGCGGCTCCTTGCCGGGCACGCAGGTGGTGATGAAGGCCACCCGGGTGCCCGGCTCGGGCGCGACCGGGACGGGGTCCCTGGCCGCCAGCATGGCGTGCACGTTGGAGATCACGCTGACCAGGCGGAAGATCTCGATCAGCGCGATCATGACCAGCATGGCCCTGTCCGCGGCCGGCACGTACCACGGGAGCGTGCCGTAGGGGTCGGGGCGGACCGTCCAGTGGGCGGGCAGCAGCAGCCACACCATCATCGTGAACTCCACGATGAGCGCGGCCGTCATCAGCAGCACGGCCCGCACCCGGTGCGGCTCGGCGGCCAGCATCGACCGGTAGCGCACCCGGTACGGCAGGCCCGGCTCAGGCTCGGTCACCGGCCCGGCGAGCCTGCTGAACCGCTCGTAGTCGTAGAGGATGATCTTCGTGGGTTCGACCGGGCGCATCGCCCCGGCCGTCCCCCGCCCAGCCCTCCGCCCGGCCGCCCTCATCAGTCCGGCCGCCTCATCGCGGGCACAACGAAGCGCCGCACTGTCCCCCCAGGCTGGTTCGCATCGGCCGCGCGCACAGCGCCGTCAGGCCGGATCGAAGATCGGTAAACAGGGGGACATCATATTGCGATCAGCAGCCCGAAACCCGTCTTCTTCCTTCTGTAGGGGGATTTTCCGCCTTGATCTAGGTATTTCAGGTCGACCCTCGGCCTCCGCGGGCCGAGCGGTCAGCGGGGACCGTACAGCCGGCGGGACCGTACGATCAGCGGGGGCCGAACATCTCCCACCAGCTCTCCACCAGCGGGACGTCGTCCACGTCGATCCGGTCCCCCGGCCGCGGGACGGCGATGCCGACGCCCCGGGCCTTGCTCTCCCGCCAGAGACGGTCGACCGGCTCGGCCCACGCGTGGAACGCCAGGTTGAACGTCGCCCAGTGGACGGGCAGGAACAGCCGCCCGCCCAGGTCCAGGTGGGCGGCGACCGCCTCCTCCGGCGTCATGTGGATGTCGGGCCAGGCGGGGCTGTAGGCGCCGATCGGCATGAGCGTCAGGTCGAAGGGGCCGTGCGCCGCGCCGATCTTCGCGTAGCCGTCGAAGTAGCCCGAGTCACCGGCGTAGAAGACCCGGCGGTTCTCGCCGATGACCGCCCACGACCCCCACAGGGTGTCGTTGCGGGTGAGCGTGCGCCCGGAGAAGTGCCGGGCGGCGGTGGAGACGAACCGCAGCCCCGCGACGCTCGCCTCCTCCTCCCAGTCGAGCTCGACGATCCGCGGCGCGGGCACGCCCCAGCGCTCCAGGTGGGCGCCGATGCCGAGCGGGACCAGGAACGGCGCGGTGTGCGACGCGGTGAGCGCGCGGACCGTCGCCCGGTCGAGGTGGTCGTAGTGGTCGTGGGAGATCACGATCGCGTCGACCGGCGGCAGGCTCTCCATCGGGGCCGGCATCGGGTGCAGCCGCCGCGGGCCGACCAGCCGGGACGGCGACACCCGGTCGCTCCACACGGGGTCGAACAGGACCCGCCGTCCCTCGATCTCCACCAGCGTGGTGGCGTGGCCGTACCAGACGGCGCTCAGGCCGTTCTCCGACGGCGGTACGGCCGGCGACGCCACCAGGGGCACCGGCGCGCTCGGCCGCCGCCCGTCACCGTCGGCGACCATCTCCCTGAGCATCTCCGGGAAGCTGCTCGGCTGCGGGGTGTACGTGCTCGGCACGGGGTTATGGAAGGCGCCGTCGCGGAACCGCGGCGAGCGCCGCATCCGCTCCAGCCGCTCCCCCCTGGCCCGGCCGCCCAGCTCGGACGGTACCTCCCTGACCGCCCACCCGAGCGCGGCCAGTGCCAACCCGCCCGCGACGAGCTTCCCGGCCGATCCTCTTCCCGCCATCGGTCACCACTTCCTGGAATGTGCCTGGTATGTCTTTCGGGGTTATTTTTCCGCTTCGCCGTACGGGGCCCGGCAGGGGTCGGCCTCCCGCGTCCGATGAGTGGACGGGCCGACCGGTCGAGGCCATGGCGGCGTCAGCGGCCGGATGCCGAGCGCCTCCGCCGGAGGCGGCCTGCCCGGGTGGTCGAGCCGGCGTCGTCCGGGCGGCTCCGGCTCCGAATGCGCATCGGGACGGCTCCGGTCACATGACAACGACTCCATCCATTCATGTTGACATCAAGTATCTTGACATCAAGGTTAATGTCGTGCAAGCTCTCCCGGGTCTCTTGACGTCAAGAGAAATTCGTTGCGGCATGGAGGTCGGGGATGCGGCGGAGCATGGGAGGCCGGGAGAGCCGGCGGGGTAAAACCGGTCTGCTCGCGCAACTGCGCCGTCCGCCGGGCGGCGGTGACGCCCGGACCATGCTCCTCGCCCAGTTCCTGGACAGGACCGGATCGGGAGTGTGGAGCGCGTCCTCGGTCCTGTACTTCACCTTCGTGGCCGGGCTGGACGCCGGGCGGCTGGGCCTGCTGCTGAGCGCGGCCGGGGTGATGGGCATCGCCGGCTCGCCGCTGGCGGGCCGCCTGGCCGGACGCTTCCCGGTGCGCTCGCTGCTGATCGGCTGTCACCTCCTCCGTATCGTGACCCTCTGCCTGATGCTCGTGTGCACCGGCTTCGAGGTGCTGCTGCCCGTGGTCGCCGCCACCTACGTGGCCGATCGGGCGGCCAAGACGTTGGAGATGCTCTTCGCCACACGGGTGGCCGGCGAGCGGTGCTCCACCTACCGGGCGCTGTCGCGCAGCGCGGCGAACGCCGGCTACGCGCTCGGTGCGGGCATCTCCGCGATCGGTCTCGCCGTGGGAACCCACGGCGCCTACCACGCCCTGATTCTGTGCGACGCGCTGTCGTTCCTCGCGGCTGCGGTACTGGTGTGGCGTACCCGGGAGCCGCGCGGCCCGGAACACGCGGCGGCGCGTCCGGACGGCGCGGCCACGGCGGGTACGCCGAGCCCGTGGCGGGACCGCGGGTATCTGCTGTTCGTGCTGCTCGACGTGCCGATGAATCTGGACGACTCGATTCTCAACGTCGGGCTGCCGCTGTGGCTGGTCGGCCACACCGCGGCGCCGCACGCCCTCGTCCCCGCCTTCCTCGTGATCAATACCGTGCTCGTCGTCGTCCTGCAGATCCACGTGTCGGCGAGGATCGAGGAGCCGCGCCGGGCCGCGGCGGCGGTGGCCCTGTACGGGCTGACGGTGCTCGCGTGCTGCGCGCTCCTGGCGATCGCCACCGGAGGGAGCGCCTGGACGGCCTCGATCGCCATGCTCGTCGTGGCGGTGCTGATCACCTCGGCGGAGCTGATGCGCTCCACGACTTCCTGGGAACTGGCGGTGTCACTCGCGCCCCAGGAGGCGCGGGCGGCCTACCTTGGTGTGGCCGGCATGTCCCAGGGCGTGCAGAAGTCCGCCGGACCGCTGCTGCTGACCGGCGCGGTGACGGCCGCCGGACCGGTGGGCTGGCTCGCGCTCGGCGCGGCGGTCGCGGGGCTGTCGGCCGTACAGCGGCGCGTCTGCCTCAGGCGGCTGGCCTCCGGGCCTGCGGCGACCGGCGTGCCGGCCACCTCCCCGGCGACCCCTGCCACCTGATCCGAGTCGTCGCCCTCGGCGGCGGTGAACATCGATTCGGCCGGTCCGGCGGACCCCGGGCCCGCGCGACGATCGTCCTTCGCACCTGGCGAAGCACCACCGGCAGGAGACTCCCCAGCCTGCCCCTCGGTCGTCCCCGGGGGGAACCCGTCAGGACAGATGCCGCTCCACGGTGGCGACCTTGCTCTCCATCCGGCCGCCCTCGCCCGCGCGGATGTCGGCCTTCAGCACGAGGCTGACCCGGCCGCACCGGGCCTCAACCGCCGCGACCGCGTCCCTGACGACCCCCATCACCTGGTCCCAGTCGTCACCCTCGACCGTGGTGAACATCGCGTCCGTACGGTTCGGCAGGCTCGACTCGCGAACCACCCGCACCGCGTCGGCGACGAGCTCGCCGACGTCCTCCCCTACCCCGATCGGCGTCACGCTGAACGCCACCAGCACCGACATGACCTTCTCCTCCCCCGGCGGCGACGCCCTCGGCCCGGCCGGACAGCTCATTCTGCCCACCCGCCCGTGCATGCCCAACCGCGCGGGCGCGGGCCTGCTTCCCCGCGAGGGTGAGAAATCCGGGGCCGTAGATCACCGCAGGTCGGCGCTCACCCGAAGTCCGGTCCTCTTCGAGGGCGAGATCGGTCCGGCCACGTGGTCCGGCGCCGGATGCGACAAATCAACCGCGGCACGGTAGAACACCACCGGAAGCTCCCGGTGGCGACGGATCCGGTCGTGGTGACCGATCCCTCTGTCAGGGGCTTCTCACTGTCAGGGGCTTCTCACGTCGCCGGCCGAACACCGGACTCGCGGTCATGCCGTGACCAGCGGTTCGCCGCTCGGGATGAAAGGCTCGCTGACACCGGAACCCGCCTACGTCGAGGTGGAGCCACCACCTCCGTGCCGACCGCCTTCGGCCGGCAACGGCACCGATCCCGGCCGCCCGCATCCCCCGGACTGAGGAGCCCCCATGGAATTCCAGCCGATCGAGCGCTGCGCACAGGCGTTCCAGCGGTCGGTGACCGCAGAGGAGATCCAGGCGATCTGCCATCGTGTCTTCGGCGCTGACGCCCGTGCCGTCTCCGCCGTCGAACTGGGCCTGGGGATGTACAACACCACCTACCGCGTCACCGTGACCGGGCAGGAGCGACCGGTGATCCTGCGGGTCGCCCCGGAGCCGGAGCGGCAGTTCCGATCCGAGCGGCGACTGATGCGCAACGAGTACGCGAGCCTGCCATGGCTCACGGTGATTGCGCCGCTGATGCCGCAGGTGGTCGCGGCGGACTGGTCACACGAGGTGATCGGCCGGGACTGGATGGTCCAGAGCCTGCTTGACGGCGTGCCCGCCCCGGACCGCCTCGGCGCCTATCCGCGTTCGGCCCGGCCCGGGTTCTTCCGGCAGATGGGGGCGATCGCCAAAGCGGTGCACGCGGTGCGCGGCCCGCACTTCGGCCCCGTCGCGGGTCCGTCGTACATCACCTGGAGTCAGGCGGTGATCGCGTCCCTGCGGGACATCGCCGCCGACCTGGACGACATCGGCTTGGACGCCGCTGACCTGCGCGAGGTGACGGCCCTGGCCGCCGAGCACCACTCACTCCTCGACGAGATCACGGAGCCGCGCATGCTCTCCGGCGACCTGTGGACCGTCAACGTGATGCTGGACGCCACCGCCCCGGAGCCCGTGATCACCGGGGTCCTGGACCTGGACCGGACCTTGTGGGGCGATCCAGCGGCGGACTGGACGATCCGGATGGCGCTGGCCAAGCCCGGCACCGAGCGGGACGCGTTCTGGGACGACGACGGCTACGGCCCGCTGGACCGCTCCCCCTCCGCGGTGTGGCGCTCCCGGATCTACGAGGCCCGCCACATCGGGGCCATCCGCCTGGAGCGTCACCGCCTGGGCAACGCCGGAGACGTCCGCGGCACCTACGACGACCTGGCAGCGGTACTGGCCGAGCTGACCTGACCGCGGCGCCGTCGGCGTGAGGTGCCGGCGGGCGGACGACGCTGCGGCCACCGCGGCCGCGGCGTCGGCCGTCAGGAGACCGAGGTCCGTCTGACCGCGGCGGACAGCCAGACGGTCAGCGCGGCGAGGGCCACGATGGCGATGACGATCAGTGCGGGAAAGTACCAATCCGGGAAAAGAAGCCCGAGATCGACATCGCCAGAGGGATAAAGCACGATCACGTACGTGCCCAACACGGCCAGGACGAGAGTGAGCAGATAGACCACGCCGGCGGCCGTGCACAGCATGAGGCCGCCGGCGGTGGATCGGCGGTTCAGCCGGCCGCCCAGCGCGGCGAGCACGGCGGCCTCGGCGGCGAGGATGAGAGCGATGCCGAGCGTCACCCCCCGCGCCGACGCGATCTCCCCGTCCAGCCGGCTCGGCAGCAGGGGGTTTTCGTGCGGGGAGTCGAGCCCCGTCCGGGCGGCCGACCGGAGCGCGATCAGGGTCACTCCGGCGTACAGCAACGGCGCTGCCAGAGCACACAGCAAAGCGGGCGAGTGTTTCAGGTGCCGCAGGTTCATGATCGATCAGACGGCCGACCCGCACCGAGCGTTCCATGACGGATCATCTCAAGGTGCTTGAGATGATCAGGCGGATCGGCATCCCGGCACGGGCCGTCCTGCCGCCCGCCGTTGAGATCGACCGGAATCCGGCGGAGCGGCAACGCTATGTTCACGGCGCCGGAGTCTCCCGGCCTTCGGTCCGAACGGCCGGCGCGTATCGGTCGGCAGGATCTTCGGCGCCGCCTGACGGTCACCAGGTCACCCAGGCCGCGGTGGCGTCGTCGTGGACCTTGGCGGTGGGGTACGGCGCGCCGTGCTCCAGCTCGGCCGCTCGCACCTCGGCGATGAGCCGGCCGGGCCCGTCGGAGCCGGCGACGGCGACGAGCCGCTCCCACGTCCAGCCGTACGCCTCGACCAGGCGGGTCACGCCGTCGGTGGCCAGCAGCGCGCCCGACACGCCCGCCAGCGGCACCGACCCGGCCCGCGCCTCGTACGCCGCCTCGGGGACGACGGACGCCACCCAGAACCCGCCCGGCCGGTTGCGCAGGCCGCGGACCAGCTCCCGGCTGTACGGCCGCCCGCCCGGCAGGTGATCGAGGCGGTCGTCGTCGACCACGGTGACGGCGCCGCCGGTGTGCCGCAGCACGATCGGCGAGTCGCACAGCACCAGGTGGTCCAGCACGTCGCCGCGACGGCGCAGGACCGCCATCGTCGACGACGGGCTGTCGGGGCTGGTCAGGTCGCAGGCGTTGCCGTGCGCCGCCATCGTGTCCCGGATGGCGGCGGCCACCAGGTCGGGCAGGCCCTCCCGCGGCCCCGTCGCGAGCCGGTGGGCCAGGGCGCCGCCGAGCCGGGCGACCAGCCACGGCACGTCGTGCACGCAGCCGGAGGCGACGCCGGCCGGGGCGGTCGCGCCGTCGAGCACCGCGACCCAGTCGGGGCCGGCGACCACGAAGTCCTCGTTGTGCGGGCGGCCGGGAGCCGCGGCGGTCTCATAGGCGATGCGCATCGGGTGCCGGTCTCCGTCGGTTTCGGGCCCGGCCGCCGAAGCCGCCGGGGACTGTCCCTCGGGGCCTCAGGATCCGCCCGCCGGCGTCTCCGGGGTCGCGGTCGCCGGGTCGTCCCGCCGTACGGTGCCGGGGCGGGTGACCCGCATGATGACGCCGAACTTGTTCGCGTGCTCGGCGATCAGCCATTTCTGCAGCTCGGGCCAGCGCTCCAGGCCGTGCGGGTCCCAGCTCGGCACGGCGCAGCGGATGCACGGCCCGGTGCGGGGGCCGGTCACCGTGAGCTCCGTCTCGCCCGCGGTGATGACGGTCCCCGGACCCCAGTCCTCCTCGGCGAAGGCCGGCGCGTCGAGGTCGAGGTGCAGGTTGGGCCGGAACCGGAGCACGTCCAGCGGCGCGCCCAGTTCCTCCTCCAGCGCCGCGCGGGACGCCTCGCAGGTCACCAGGACGGTCGGCCCGCGGTCCTGCTGGCCGTCGGCGGCGCGCAGGCTCAGCGGGACGCCCAGGGACTCCCGCAGGGCGGCGGTCAGGCCGGGGTCGTCCCAGTGCCAGACGGTGCCGTCGGGCGCGGTCAGCACGGGTCCGTTCGCCGCACCGCTTCCCGTGCCGTCCGGGACGTCCGTACCGGCCGGGAGGATGTCCGCCGCGGGCAGGGCGCCGCTCCAGTGGAGCATCTCGGCGCGCTGCCGTACGGTCAGCACCTTGCCGTCGTGGTGCTCGCGCCCGTCGACCAGCGAGTAGGCGCGGTCCCCGGCCAGGCCGCGCTCGTCGAGGCGCGCTCCTTCGAGCTCCTCGCCGCGCAGCGACTTCACCGGCCACCTGAGGACCCGCTGGACACGACCCCGATACACACTCATGCCACAAAAATACCGATCATAGGTTCATGCAGACACGAACCCCCCGGTCCATCGCGGAGGCCGAGGCGATCCAGGACGAGTTGCGGCCACTGCTGGACCTCACCGGGCCGGGGCCGCGGCGGCCCGCCCTGGTGGCCGGGGTGGACGTGGCCTACGCCGGGGACCGGCTGGCCGCGGCGGTGGCGGTGCTGGACGGCGGCACGCTGGAGGTCGTCGAGCAGGTGGCGGTCGGCGGCCCGGTGGCCTTCGACTACGTCCCCGGCCTGCTGGCCTTCCGGGAACTGCCCGCCCTCCTCGACGCGCTGGGCCGCCTGACCGTCGTCCCCGACCTGGTCGTGTGCGACGGGTACGGCCTGGCCCACCCCCGCCGTTTCGGCCTGGCCTGCCACCTGGGCGTGCTGACCGGCCTGCCGGCGATCGGGGTCGGCAAGACGGCCTTCGTCGGCTCCTACGCCGAGCCCGGCCCGGAGCGGGGCTCGGCGAGCGACCTGACGCTGGACGGCGAGGTGGTCGGCCGCGTGCTGCGCACCCGGGACGGGGTCAAGCCGGTCTTCGTCTCGGTGGGCCACCGTGTCGACCTGGACACGGCCTGCCACAACGTCCTCGCGCTGACCCCCTCCTACCGTCTCCCGGAGACCACCCGCGTCGCCGACCGGCTGTCCCGCCGGGCTCTGGCGGGCCTCTGATCCGGACACCGAAGGAAATGTCGGCTTAGGCTGGTTTGATCCTTCAGCGTGATGAGACCTTCAGCGTGATGAGATGGGACCGGAATGTGAGTGACGACGGGTGGAGCGGCGACGTCGGCGTCTGGCGTGACACGAACCTGGAGGAGATCAGGGCGCGCCTGGCGAGCGGGTTCGACCCCGGGCGGCGGCTCTTCTGGCTGCGCTCGACGCCGCTGCACCAGGCGGCCCAGGAGGGCGCGACGCAGGTGATCGAGCTGCTGCTCGCCGCGGGCGCCGAGGTCGATCCCGCCGACCGGTACGGCGCGACCCCGCTGTGGGAGGCCGTACGGCACGGCCAGGAGGACGCCGTCCGGACGCTGCTGGACGCGGGCGCCGACCCGTGGCGGCCGTGCATCGCCGGGCGCTCCCCCGGTGTGCAGGCCCTCTTCACCGAACTGGCCGACATGTTCGCCGGACTGCCCGGGGCGCCGCACATCGGGCACCGGCTGCGCGACCTCCAGGAGACCGTCGACGAGATGATGTTCTCCTACGAGGACTACGCCGAGGGCTTCTGCCTGGCCTTCGTCGGCGGGGTGAGCGAGGAGGAGGTCGTCCGGCGCCTGGGGTCCTCCCCCGGTCTGTGCCCGCCGGTGGCGGCCGGCGCGCTGCGGGAGGCGGAGCTGGCCCGCGGCGGCGAGGTGCTGCGGGTGGCCTGCCCGCCCGGCGGCGGGGTGGTGCTCGCCCAGTCCGACGGCTCCCTGCCGGTGCGGGACGGCGTCGCCCGGATGGTCACCGCCGGGGGCGGCGTGCTGGCCGGGGCCTTCCCCGACTGCGGCTCCTCGGTGGACATCTGGCGCGACGGGTTCAACGTCGGGCGGCCCTCCGTCTACGACCAGCTCAGCGACGACAGCCCGCTGGAGCTGTGGATGTGCCACTTCGGCGACTGCGGCGCGCACCCCTCGACCTCCGCCGAGCGGATCCTGGCGCTGATGACCCTGCTGACCGGCGTCTACGTCACCGAGGAGTGGCTCTGGAGCGCGCCGATGCGGCTGGTCCCCGTCGCGTCGGCGGCCTGACGGGCCGCCGGCGCGGCGGGCGGCGCGGGGCCGGATCCCAGGCGGGCGCGGAGCCGGGCCCCGGGCGGGCGCGAGGCCGGGTCCCGGGTGGGATCTCCGGGCGGCGCGGCGTTCGCGTTCGGGACAGGCGGGCGTGAGGCCGGGTCGGTAGAGTCGGACGACCATGGAAAAGCACACGATCACCGCGACGTGGGATGAGATCCCCGAGGACGCCGACGATCTCGCCCTGGTCGGGGGCGGCTACCGGACCTATCTCTGCTTCTGCGGCAAGCGGCTTCCCGACCGGGCCTCGGCCGAGCTGCACGCCCTGGAGACGCAGCAGTGCACCGCCTGCCTGGGCTCCACCACCGAGGACGTCGTGCCGGGCTACTCGCAGACGTGCACGGCCTGCGCCGGCACCGGCCGCCGCAAGGTCCAGGTCACCTGGAACCTCGCCTACGCCGAGGCCGAGAGGATGATCACCCCCGACGTCGTCCGCACGATCATCGCGCCGATGCGGGAGCCGTTCCGCCTGTCGCAGGTGGCCGACGCCGTCCGCGACGCCCTGGGCCTTCCGGTGGGCCGCCTGCCGGTGGGCCCACGGGTCCGGGAGATCCTCCGCCGGCTGGAGGCGGCGGGTGAGCTCATCCTGGTCTCGGCCCCCGACGAGCTGCTGCGCGGGCCCTCGGTCGTGCTCTACCGCGACCCCTACTGGCAGCACGCCTCGGGCTGATCGGGCCCGGCCGCGTCCGGGCCCGATCCGCCCGCCCGGATCCGCGGCCGGCCGCGCCCCGCACGTGCCTCCCGGAGCACCGCCGGTTCGTCCTCGCGTTATCGGAATACCCGATAGGGGTACCCCGTTCCATGGATCGCGGGCCGGCCGGTTCGCGATCCCGGAGGAAGGGAAGAGACGACGAGCATGGACCACATGGACCACATGGACCACATGGACCACATGGACCACACGGACCACACCGGCCATGACGGCGGCGCGCACCCGCACGGCGGCGTCCGCCCCGGCGGGCACGACCACGCCGGCACCGGCTCCGGCGGGCACGACGGCTCCCAGGGCGGCCCTCACGACCACGGCCACGCCCGCGGTGACGCCTCCTGGCGCACCGCCGTACAGGCGACCCTGCACTGCCTGACCGGCTGCGCCATCGGCGAGGTCCTGGGGATGGTCATCGGGACCGCGGCCGGGCTGCACTCGGGCGCCACCGTGGCGCTGTCGGTCGCGCTGGCCTTCGTCTTCGGCTACGCGCTCACCATGCGCGGCATGCTCGCGGCCGGGCTGGGCCTTCGCCGGGCGCTGAAGGTGGCGCTGGCCGCCGACACCGTGTCCATCGTGGTCATGGAGATCATCGACAACACCGTGATGGTCGCCGTCCCCGGGGCCATGGACGCGGGCCTGACCACCGTGCTGTTCTGGGCGTCGCTGGCCTTCTCCCTCGCCCTGGCCTTCGTGGTGACGGTGCCGGTCAACCGCTGGATGATCGCCCGCGGCCGGGGGCACGCCGTCGCCCACGCCCACCACCACTGACGGCGCGAGGCGGGACGTCCCGATCCGGACGGGCCGCACGCGGCCACGCCCCGCCTTCCCCGTCCGGCCGCGCGGCCAGGCCGGGACACCGTTTCCCGGCGTTTCCGTCACAAGGCTTATCGGAAAGATTATTAACTATTAATCTGCCGGTGTGGACCTGGAAGTACGTCATCTACGCGCGATATGTGCGATCGCCGACTCGGGCAGCATCTCCAAGGCGGCGACCACGCTGAAGATGTCCCAGCCGGCGCTCGCCACGCAGCTGCGGCGCATCGAGCGGATGTTCGGCGGACCGCTGTTCGAGCGGGGCCGGGACGGAGCCCGGCCCACCCAGCTCGGCGCCTGGGTGCTGGTGCGCTCGCGCTCGCTGCTGCCCGCCTTCGACGAGCTGCGCCGGGACGGCATGCGCTACGCCGGGCAGGCCGCCGAGCGGATCACGGTCCGGGTGGGCTGCATGTCCAGCCACCTGGCGATCAACGTCATCAAGTGCCTCGGGGAGCTCCTGCCCGGCGCCGACGTCGTCGTCCGCACCGAGGAGGCCATGGACCTGCTGCCGGGGCTGCTGGAGTCCGAGCGGCTGGAGCTGGCCACCCTCGGCGACTACCCGGGGCACGAGCTGTCGCCGCCCCCGGGCGTGCGGTACGCGGGCGTCGCCGTCGAGCCGATCTTCGTCGGGCTGGCCGAGTCCCACCCCCTCGCCCGGCGGGAGGAGATCGAGCTGCGCGATCTCGCGGCCGAGGACTGGAGCCTGCACGCGCTGGCCGAGACCGGGCACCGGGAGCACTTCTGGGCGGCCTGCGCCGGGCAGGGCTTCACGCCGCAGATCGCCTACTCCGCCGATCTCGGCCTCGCCCTCGACCTCATCGCCTCGGCCCGGTGCGTGGGGATGTTCCAGGCGACGAGCAAGGGCTACCCCGGGATCGCCATCCGGCCCCTCACCGGGACCCCGCTGCGCTTCCGCCACATGATCGGATGGACCGAACTGGGTCCGGTGGCCCCGCACTCCGCCGCGCTCGTCCAGGCGGTCACCGCCGCCTACTGGGCCGAGGTGGGCCGCTCCCCGGTCTACGCCGCGTGGCTGGACCGCCACGGCCCGCTCGCCTCGCTGACCTGAGGTTCATCCGTCCCGCCTTCCCCATATGGCCGGGTTATGCAATTTCGTGGGGTACTCGGCCCGCTGCGGCGATGTCAGTTTTGGTCCAGCCCGAACCGTCGGAACGCCTCCCGGCGGGGCTCCCGCCCCCGCGGGGCCCGCCACCGGGCGTCCCGGGCTCCTCGTGTCCCTCCACCCCCCAGGGGAAACCGAGAAGGAGTCACCCCGCGTGAATTCCAAGGCCAAACTGGGCGCGGTCGCCGTACTGGCGACCGTCGCCATGACCACGGGCCCGGCGGCGAGCGCCGCCGTCCCCGCCGCCGCCGCGCAGGCGGTCCCCGCCGCCCGCACCGCGCCCGCCGACCCGCCGGCGTTCGCGCCGCCCGGCCCCGAGGCGCGCAGGCGCGCGGCCGCCAGCGCCGCCGACGCCCTCTCCGCCAGGTCCGGTTCGCTGTTCAAGAGCCCCGACGACACCTTCACCCTGTCCAGGACCATCGTCGGAACCCGCGGCCTGCAGTACCTCACCTACGCGCGCACCCACCGCGGGCTGCCGGTCTACGGCGGCGACGTGATCGTCGCCACCGACGGCACGGGCGATCAGGTCGGGTCCGTGGTCTCGGGCCAGCAGGCCGAGATCAAAGTGGACGTGAAGAGCAAGATCGGCGCCGACGCCGCGGCCGCCACCGCCCGCCGCCTGCTGCCGACCGTGGAGAACACCGACACGCCCCGCCTCGTCGTCCACGCCGCCGGCCCGCGGCCCCGTACGGCGTGGGAGGTCGTGGTCACCGGCGCCGCCGCGAACGGCGTCCCGAGCGTGCTGCACGTCTTCGTGGACGCCCGGGACGGCTCGGTCGTCGACTCCTACGACGACGTGCGCGCCGGCACCGGCAACTCCTTCTACAACGGCAACCCGGTGACCATCCAGACCTCCGGCTCCGGCGGCTCCTACTCGATGACCGACGGCACCCGGCCGGGTCTGCGCTGCGGCGGGCAGAACGGCGCCGCCTACACCGGCGCCGACGACTCCTGGGGCAACGGGCGGGGAACCGACCTGGAGACCGCCTGCGTGGACGCGCTGTACGCCGCCCAGCGGGAGTGGGACATGCTGCGCTCCTGGCTGGGCCGCAACGGGTTCAACGGCTCGGGCGGCGCGTACCCGGCCCGGGTCGGGCTGACCGACGTCAACGCCTACTGGAACGGCTCCTACACCAACTTCGGGCGCAACCAGGCCGGCAGCCAGCAGGCCACACCGATGGACGTGGTGGCCCACGAGTTCGGCCACGCGATCTTCCAGTTCTCCGGGTCCGGCGGCGCGGGCAGCGGCAACGAGGCCGGTGGCCTGAACGAGTCGACCGGTGACATCTTCGGCGCGCTGACCGAGCACTTCGCCGCCAACTCCGCCGACCCGCCGGACTACACGGTCGGCGAGGAGGTCAACCTCACCGGCAGCGGCCCGATCCGCAACATGTACAACCCGGGCGCGCTGGGCGACCCGAACTGCTACAGCTCCGCCATCCCCAACACCGAGGTGCACGCGGCGGCAGGCCCGCAGAACCACTGGTTCTACCTGCTGGCCGAGGGCAGCAACCCGGCGGGCAAGCCGTCCAGCCCCGTCTGCTCCGGCCCGTCCCTGACCGGCATCGGCATCCAGAAGGCCGGGCAGATCTTCATGGCCGGGCTGAACAGCAAGACCGCCCCGTGGACGCACGCCAAGGCCCGCGCCGCCACCGTGGCCGCGGCCCGGCAGCTCTTCCCCGGTAGCTGCACCGAGGTCAACGCGGTCAAGGCCGCCTGGTCCGCCGTCAGCGTCCCGGCGCAGGGCGGCGAGCCGACCTGCACCCCGAACCCGACCGGCAACGACTTCTCGGTCACGGTGAGCCCGTCCTCGGCCACGGTGCAGCCCGGCGGGTCGGCGACCGCGACGCTGTCCACCCAGGTGACCTCCGGGAACGCGCAGACCATCACGCTGAGCGCCTCGGGCCTGCCCTCCGGGGCCACCGCGTCCTTCAGCCCGGCCTCCATCAGCTCCGGCCAGTCCGCCACCGTCACGGTCGCCACCTCGGCGAACACCCCGGCGGGGACATACCCGGTCACCCTCACCGCGACCGGTGCGGACGCCGCTCACGCGGCGCAGCTCACCCTCACCGTCGGCGGCGACGGCCAGGGCGGCGGCACCTGGGCGGCCTGGACCTCCTACGCCGTGGGCGACACGGTGACCTACAACGGCATCGGCTACCGGTGCCTGCAGGCGCACACCTCGGTGCCCGGCTGGGAGCCGCCGAACGTCCCGGCGCTGTGGCAGCGGACCTGACCCGCTGACGGCTCCGCGACCCGGTACGGCGGGCGGCCACGGCCGCCCGCCGTACCCGTTCCTCCTCTCCTCCGCTCACGGGTTCTCCGCCGTGACCTGCCCGGATGGTCGGTATGGTGAATGACCTGACGAAAAGGGGTAGGTACGCGCTTCTGAACAGCGGAAAGTGCTCCCCGACGGAGAGAACGAGGCGGTAACGATGACTCCCATCCCGCGGCCGACGCCGCTCGGAACCCGGCACGGCGCTGGACGGACCGGCACGCGCCGGCCTCCGGTCCTGTGAGCGCCGGGGCCCGGCAGGGAGACATCTCGACCACGCGGGACGACCAGGCCGCCGACCCGCGCCGCTGGAAGGCGCTGAGCGTCTGCCTGGTGGCGGGTTTCATGACGCTGCTGGACGTCAGCATCGTCAACGTCGCCCTGCCCTCCATCCGCACCGGCCTCGAAGCCCCGCAGAGCGACCTGCAGTGGGTGGTCTCCGGCTACGCGCTCACCTTCGGGCTGATCCTGGTGCCCGCCGGCCGGTTCGGCGACATGTACGGCCGGCGCAACGCCTTCGCCTTCGGCGTCGCCCTGTTCACCCTGTCCAGCGCCGCCGCCGGGATCGCGCAGAACTCGACCTGGCTGGTCGTCGCCCGGCTCATCCAGGGCATCGCGGGCGGGCTGATCAACCCGCAGGTCAGCGGGCTCATCCAGCAGCTCTTCCGGGGCGCCGAGCGGGGCAAGGCGTTCGGGCTGCTGGGCGCCACCATCGGCATATCCACGGCCATCGGCCCGATGCTCGGCGGCGTGATCATCCGCCTCGGCGGCGAGCAGGACGGCTGGCGCTACGTCTTCGACGTCAACGTGCCGATCGGCGTCCTCGCCATCGTCCTGGCCTACCGCTACATCCCCAAACCGGCGGAGAAACGGCCGCGCAAGAGCATGGACCCGGTCGGCGTGCTGCTGCTGGGCATCGGCGTGGTGCTGATCCTGCTGCCGCTGGTGGAGAGCCAGGAGTGGCACGGCGCGGTGAAGTGGGTGCTGCCGGCCGCCGGGGTCGCGGTGCTCGGCGTCTTCGTGGCCTGGGAGCGCCGGTACGCCCGGCGCGGCGAGCCGGTCGTCGACCTGGCGCTGTTCCGCAGGCGCTCCTACGGCCTCGGCGCCCTGATCGCGGCGCTCTACTTCGCGGGCTTCACCGCGATCTTCTTCATCCTGACCCTCTACCTGCAGGAGGGCCTGCACTACTCGCCGCTGGCGGCGGGCCTGGCGAGCACGCCGTTCGCGGCGGGGTCGGCCGCGGCCTCGGTGTTCGGCGGCCGGATCGTCACCCGGCTCGGCCGTCCGCTGGTGGCGGTGGGCCTGGTGCTGGTCGGTGTCGGCCTCGTCGCCGTGGAGATCGCCGTACGGCTGGTGCCCGGCCAGCACGTGGCCTGGGCGATCGCGGTGCCGCTGCTGGTCGCCGGCGCGGGCAGCGGCCTGGTGATCTCCCCCAACCAGACGCTCACCCTGTCGGAGGTGCCGGTGGCCCACGCCGGAAGCGCCGGGGGCGTGCTGCAGACCGGGCAGCGCATCGGCACCGCCGTCGGCATCGCCGTGGTCGGCTCGGCGTTCTTCACCCAGGTGGCCTCCTCCCACGGCGACTACGCCACGGCGTTCCGGCACGCGCTGTACGTCACCATCGGGTTCGTGGTGGTGACGCTCGCGGTGGCCCTCGCCGACGTCCTGGCCGACCGCCGCTCCCCCAGGGAGCAGCCGACCCACTGACCGGGCACGGCGGGTCCCGCGTTCCCCCGGGATCGTGCTCAGGCCGCGCAGGACGCGTGGTGGACGCGGGACCTCACGGTGCCCTGGGGTCGGGGGCCGGAGGGCGCCGTGCAGGGCGACGGACGACGGCATGCGCCCGGTTCGCCGCCCGGTTCGCCGCCCGGTTCGCCGCCCGGTTCGCCGCCCGGTTCGCCGCCCGGTTCGCCGCCCGGTTCGCCGCCCGGTTCGCCGCCCGGTTCGGCGAGCCGGGACCCCGCGAGGTCAGGGGATGAGGGAGACCTCGGGGAAACGGGTGCCGGGGCCCTCGAACAGGTGGGTCGGCCTGCCCCGCAGGTGCAGGTCGAAGAAGGCCCCGACGTAGGCGCGCTGGGCCGCCACCGAACGGCCGGGATCGATCGTGCCCACGTAGTCCGCGAGCGGCACCTCGGGGAGCTTGGCCGCGATCTGCGGCAGCAGCGGCTGCAGGTCGGTGAACGAGCCGTGGGCCGCACCCTTGAAGCGCAGCTCCCGCTTCCATCCGGTCGAGGCCCGCCAGAACGACTTCCAGCTCGGCTCGCCGCCACGCGTGTGGGTCTCGGCCGCCAGCTGCAGGAACGGCCTGGTCACACCATATGTGGCCACCGGGCCGACATAGGCGCCGTCGAGATTGACACCCGCGTCCACGCGGGCGTCCTCGCGAATCAGCTGCGCGGCGACCGACCCGCCCAGCGACTGTCCCAGCGCCCCCACCCGCGAGACGTCGGGCGCGCCGAGCATCCCCGCGGGCAGCGTGCCGCCGATCGGACGGCCGTGGGCCAGGGCGGCGACCTGGCCCAGGACGTAGCGCATGTCCGCCAGGCGCGCCGCCGCGTGCTCGGCCAGCAGCTTGGCGATGACCTTCGGCGTCGGCTTCGCGGGCAGCGGCAGGGCGCGCACCAGGCGTCGGCCGGGAAACTCCACCTGGTCGGCCTCGTAGGTGTGGTCGACGGTGACGACCAGGTAGCCGCGCGAGGCCAGGTCCTCGACCAGGGTGGTGCCCAGCGTGCGCGGCCCGCCGTCCCCCGAACCGAACAGCACCACCGGCAGCTTGCCCGCACGCGGCTCGACCGGCGCGCCCACGCGGGCATGGGTGCGCGTGGCGGCCCAGGCGACGGCGCCCTTGGCGACGCCCAGGGGCGGCGCCGAGTGCCGGTCCCAGTCGGCGGCGGCCAGCGGCGCCATGTGCGGCGCGAGCGGCCCGCCGCCCGCCGCCGGGTACCACAGGCTGATCATCAACTCCCGGTACGGCCTGGCCGCCACCAGCGGATCGGGCCGCGAACGATCGACCAACCGCATGGCCACGGTCCCGACCGGATAGGGGCCGCCGGGCGCGGGCAGGCTCACCCCGATCGGGTTCCCGGCGTCGGCGCCGGCCGCGGGCAGGGAGACCGCCAGCACCAGCACGGCCAGCCCCGCGGCCTTGCCCGCGGTTTTCGAGACGGCGGACGCCGGGCTCTCGGAAACGGCGGACGGGCCGGTGGCCTCGGCACCCATCGTCCGATCCGTGTTTCTCCTGGCATAGGACATGTGAAAGCTCCTCGAACGGAAAAGGATGTCCGACGAGGCTGGCAGCCCGGCACGCCCGCGGGCCAGCGGCGGAGGTCGCACGCGCGCGTGCGACTTTCGGATGACGGTCATCCCCGGGGAGGACCGGGAGCCGGCCCGCAGGACGCCTAGGGTGACGTGCATGGAACCAGCCGGCCATCTGGCGGCCCGCCTCACCGCGCTGAGCCGATGGTCGACCGTGCCCGCCGACGCTCTGCTCGCCGCCGCGCTGTTCCTGGCCACGCTCGGACCCGGCCAGGTGCCGGCGGGTCCCCCGTGGCTGCTCGCGCTGCAGACGGCGCTGGTGGCGCCGCTGGCCTGGAGACGGCGCGCTCCGATGACGGTCCTGGGCGCGATCGGCCTCGCCGCCGCCGTCCAGTGGGCGCTGGACGTGCAGCTTCCCGCCGACGCCGCCCTCCTGACGGCCCTGTACACGGTCGCCGCGCACCGCCCCTGGCGCCACACCCTGCCGGCGGCGCTCGCGCTGCAGGCCGGGGTGCTGCTGGCCGCCGCCCGCTGGGCGCCGCCCGGCCGGTTCCCCCTCACGGTGGCCGCGCTGAGCGCGATGGCGGCCGCCGCCCTCATGACCGGCCTGTGGATGCGGGCGCGGCGGGCGTACGTGACCTCCCTGGAACACGACCGCGAGCGGCGGGCACGGCTGGCCGTCGCCGAGGAACGCGCGCGGATGACCCGCGACATGCACGACATCGTCACCCACAACCTGTCGGTCATGGTGGCGCTGGCCGACAGCGCCGCCTACGTCCGCCACAGCGCGCCGGACCGGGCCGCGGCGGCGATGGAGCAGATCGCCGCGACGGGACGCCAAGCCCTGCAGGACATGCGCCGCTCCCTGGGCACCGGCCGCGACCGCGCCACCTCGGGCGGGGACCGCCTCCAGGAGATGCTTCAGCCCGCGCCCGGAATCGCCGAGCTCGGTCCGCTGGCCGAGCGGATGCGCGCGGCCGGGCTGGCGACGTGTGTCCGGGTGGCCGGTGACACCGGGGCGGTTCCCGCCGCCGCCCAGCTGACGATCTACCGGCTGGTTCAGGAGGCGCTGACGAACACGCTGCGGCACGCGCCCGGGGCCCGCGCCGATGTGCGGGTCGAGGTGTCGTCGCGCCGCGCCGAGGTGGAGGTCACCGATGTTCGCGACCCGGCCGTACCCGGCGCCCTCGGGGCCCGCCCCGGGCTCCGGGGTGACGGGCGCGGGATCGCGGGCATGCGGGAACGGGTGGCCGCCTACGGCGGGACCCTGGACGCCGGGCCGGTGGCGGACGGCGGATGGCGGATGCTGGCGGTACTGGACCTGGGAGCGCCACGATGATCCGGCTGCTGATCGCCGACGACGAGTCGCTGCTGCGGATGGCCTTCCGCATGGTCTTCGAGGCCGAGCCGGACATGGAGGTGGCCGGGGAGGCGGATGACGGCGAGCGGGCGGCCCGGCTGGCGCGGCACCTGCGTCCGGACGTGGTGCTGATGGACGTGCGCATGCCCGGCCTGGACGGCATCGAGGCCACCCGCAGGATCGTGCGCGACAGCCCGCGCTCGCGCGTGCTCATCCTGACCACCTTCGATCTGGACGAGTACGCCTTCGCCGGGCTGCGGGCCGGAGCGGCCGGGTTCCTGCCGAAGAACACACGGCCGCAGGAGCTGCTGAGCGCGATCCGCGACGTCGCGGCGGGAGAGGCGGCGCTGTCGCCGCGCGTCACCCGCCGCGTGCTGGAGAGGTTCGCGCCGCAGATGACGCCGGGGCCCGCCGAGCGGGACGAACGGCTGGCGCAGCTGACCGCGCGCGAGCACGAGGTGCTGACGCAGGTGGCGCGCGGGCTGTCCAACGCCGAGGTCGCCGCGGCACTGCATCTGGCCGAGGCGACGGTCAAGACGCATGTGAGCCGCGTACTGGTCAAGCTCGGGCTGCGTGATCGCGCCCAGGTGGTGGTCTTCGCCTACGAGAGCGGCTTCGTCCGCCCCGCCGCCCCCGACCTCTGACCGCGCCGCCCCGATCGCGGCCGGCCGGCGATCCCCCGGCTTCCGGTCGCGGGCTTCCGCATGGCGGTCTCCCATGAGGTGGTCCCGCCGTATCGCCATGATCGGCGAAGCCGGTGCGGGGCCGGTGACGGCGGTGCGGATATTCGGTTGCCGTGGCCCCGGTGGGGCTCTGTAGGGTCGCCGGCATGACAGGGTCTCTTCGCCTGGAGAAGGTGACTCCGGGCAACGTCCTCGCCGCGTGCGACCTGAAGGTCCGCCCCGACCAGGAGCGCTTCGTGGCTCCGGTCGCGCGCTCGCTGGCCGAGGCGTACGCGCAGCCCGACATCGCCTGGCCGCGGCTGGTCTTCGACGGCGACCGGCTCGTGGCGTTCGTGATGGCCTTCTTCGACGTCCGTTTCAACCCCGGCGACCCGGACGATCGCCCGCGCTCCGGGCTCTGGCGGCTGGCGGTCGCCGCCGGTGAGCAGGGCCGCGGGTACGGGAGCTTCGCGGTGCGGGAGGTGTGCGAGGAGGTCCGCAGGCGCGGGCAGACGCGCGTGACGGTGACCTGGCACCCGGGTGAGGGCGGCCCCGAGCCGTTCTACCTGAAGCTGGGTTTCCGGCCGACCGGCGAGAAGAGCGAGGACGAGCTCGTCGGCGAGCTGGACCTGAACCGGCCGGGTCGCGGTTCGGGAACGTGATCCCGTCGGCGGGTGCCGCGTCCTCGGGGTGGTGGGTGAGCACGAAGACCGGTCCGTCCCAGGCGCCGCCGATCGCCTCGGCGGTCCCGGTCAGGTCACGACGTGGGAGTCATGGGCGTGTGGTGCCCGATCCATCGGGTCAGGGTGGCGAGGTAGTGGGGCGCCAGGAGACCGTCACCGCTCGTCTGGACGCGATGGTCGGCCCCGGGGAACACCTCCGCGGTCAGTCCCGCCCGGGGGTGACGGTCCGGGCGGCACGCCGCAGCGCCGAACAGGCGGACGCTCTCGGCGACGGGGACCAGCTCGTCCGCGCCACCGAAGATCGCCAGATGCGGGCAGCGCAGGCGCGCCGCGTCCGGGACGGGGTCGTGATCCTGCTTTCGTCTGAGGAACTCCCAGAGGCGCTCGTCCACCTCGGCCCAGTAGGAGGCGAACGCCGGTGACGGACCGGCCGAGTCGACGGATCTCGTCGCCGCGGCGAAGTCCGCGCCGTCCCGTCCCGCTTCGACGAGACGGTCGTACAGGGCCAGGGTCCGGTCGGTGTCCCCCACGTCCGCCCCCGCCCGCCGCAGGGCGCCGGTCAGGGCGTGACGTTCCTGGACCGCCGGGGTGGTACCGGGGCAGCTGTTGGTGATCACCCAGGGCAGGTCGTCCCGGACGGCGGCGGCGCGCAGGACGACCCAGCCGCCCTCGCTGTGACCGAACAGCCCCACCGCGCCGGCGCGTACTCCGGGCCTCGCGCGCAGGAAGTCCAGCGCGGCGGCCGCGTCGGCGGCCAGGTCGCCGATGGTCGCGTCGCGCCAGTCACCGGACGACCCGCCGACGCCACGCTTGTCGTAGGACAGCACTGCGACCCCGGCGTCGGCCAGGTGCCGCCGGATCGGGGGGAAGTAGATGTCGTTGTCGCGGTCCGACGGTCCGGACCCACCGACCATGACCACACCCGCCGCTCCCCCGCTCCGGTCGGGGACCGTCAGCGAACCGGCCAGCGTCACCTCCCCGTTCGGGAAGGTGACGTCACATGGGCGCGGGCCGGTCGGCATGGGACCAGCCTATTGATCGAAGCCCGCTTCCACGCCAGACGGAAGTCCGCCTTCCGCCTGGCAGCGTGGCGCCGCCTCGGATCAGTGACTGTAAGTTACTTTACTGTTACATTGCGTCACGAACGGCCGTGGACACGGCCCGACGGCACCGGAGCTGCCCATGCGACGCACCATCACCATCAGGATCGGCATCCTCGCGGCGGTCGCGATGCTCGCCCTCGCCCAGCCCGCCGCGGCGAAGCAGGCCGACGACGTGAGCCCGCGCGCCGCCGACGGCGACGCCTACTTCGAGTTCGACTACCCGCCGGCCCCCGACACGTTCGTTTTCAAGCTCAGCGACCCCGCCAAGATCAAGGAGGCCCGGGACATCCTGAGCGGTGCGCAGCGGGACCGCACCCACGTCATGGGCAGGATCGTCAAGCGTCCCGCTCCTTACAACCCCGGCTGGAGCTTCACCCTCGACCCGGCCACGATCTCGTTCTTCCAGCTCGCCATCGAGGTGTGCGACGCCTCGCCACGGTACGTCGATGACCATCTCGACGAGGCGGGCGGCGCGTTCCTGCCCGGCGGTCACTGGTGCCCGTGGGGATCGCGGCTGCTGAGGGAGGTCCACGCGCCGGCGGGCTGACCTCCCGGAAGACCTCGGCGCGGTGCCGTTCGGGCACCGCGACGCCGTCCCGTGCCCGCCCGGTCCTCCCGCCGGGCGGGTACGGCCGTTTCACCGTCGGCCGCCGGACCGGCAGGCGGTCTCCCGGCCGTTCCGATCGCGCGACGGGTCTCACGCGTGATAATCCCGGCATGACCGGCATGATCGGATACTCCCGGAGATCGCTGCTCCGCCTCGGCGGGACCGTCGCGGCCGGGGCCCTGGCCCTGCCCCCGGCCGAACGCCCGTGGACCGAACATCCGTGGACCGGGCGCCGGGACGGCACCCGCCGGGGAGATCCGCGGGAGGACGGCCCCTTCGCCGCGCTGCGTCGCGCCTGGCGGGACGTCACGGCGGGGTCGGGGTTCGACGCGGCGGCCGAGCCGTACCGGAGCCGGCTGGCGGAGCTGGGCGCGGCGGCGGCGCGGCACCGGGACGCCATGCGTCCGGGCACGTCGTCGCTCTGGCCCGGCCTGCCGTTCCCCTCCTTCACCGCCACCCCGGCCCGGCTGCGGGCCATGGCCCGCGCGTACGCGCTGCCGGGGACCGGCCTGACCGGCGACGCGGGCCTCGCCGCGGCCATCGCCGACGGCGTGGACCACTACCGGCGGCGGGTGTACGCGGCGGGCGCCGAGGCGACCGGCAACTGGTGGCACTGGCGGATCGGCGTCCCGCGGGCGCTCCTCGACGCGGCCCTGCTGACAGACCCCCACCTGGGGGGACGGCGGGCCGGGGCGCTGCTGGAGGCGGTGGACCACTTCGCGCCCGAGTGCGTCCTGGACGACTACGACGGGACGAGCACCGGGGCCAACCGGGTGGACCTGTGCACGGTGCGGCTGCTGCGCGCCGTCCTGGCCGCCGACCCGGACGGCGCCGCGCGGGCCGTCGCCGCGCTGTCGCCGGTCTTCCCCTACGTCACGGACGGCGACGGGTTCCACCGCGACGGATCGTTCCTCCAGCACACCTGGGTCCCCTACCAGGGCACCTACGGGGCCTCGCTGCTGTCGGGGCTCGCGACCCTGTTCGCGGTGCTGCGCGGCTCGCCGTGGGAGGTCACCGACCCGAACCGGCAGGTCGTCCTCGACGCGGTGGAGAGGTCGTTCGCCCCGTTCGTCCACGACGGCCTGTGCATGGACCTCGTCAGCGGGCGCGCCGTCGGCCGCGGGCCGTACGGTGACCACGCCCGGGGACGCGCGATCGCCGCGGCGGTCCTGCTGCTGGGCGAGACGGCCTCCGCCGCCGAGCGGGCCCGCTGGCGGAGCATGGTCAAGGGGTGGGCGCTGCGCGACACCGTCCGGCCCATGCCGCGGGCGGCCGAACGCGAGGACCTTGGGTTCCACGCCCGGCTCGTCGCGCTCCTGAACGACGACGGGGTGCCCGCCGCGGCCGAGCCCGCCGGGCACCGGCTGTTCCCGGAAAGCGCCCGCGCCGTCCACCGGGGCCGGGGCTGGTGCGCGGGCCTCAGCATGGCCTCGGACCGGATCGGCCACTACGAGCACGGCAACGGTGAGAACCTCCGCGGCTGGCACACCGGCTCCGGGATGCTCCACTGGTGGGCCGAGGGCCACGGCGACCAGTACTCCGACTTCTTCTGGGACACCGTGGACCCCTGCCGCCTGCCCGGCACGACGGTCGCCGCCCGGCGGCCCGCCGATGGCGCGGGCGCGGCGTGGGGCGACACCCGCCCGCCGGTCCGCTGGGCGGGCGGCGCCACCGACGGCCGGTACGCGGCGGTCGGCCAGCACCTGACCGGCCTGGAGAGCACACTGGAGGCGTTCAAGTCCTGGTTCTTCCTCGACGACGCCGTGGTCTGCCTGGGCGCCGGGATCAGCTGCGAGGACGGCGTTCCGGTGGAGACCGTCGTGGACAACCGCAGGACCGGCGCGCGCCTCACGGTGGACCGTACGGCGGGCTGGGCGCACCTTGAGGGGCACGGCGGCTACGTGCTGCCCTGCGCCCGGTTGCGCACGCTCCGCGAGGAACGCACGGCCGCGCCGGAGCGGCCGCCCGCCGGGCGCGCGGTGACCCCTGCGGGCGGAGGACCCGCGGTGGCGGCGGGCGAGGGACGCGCGACGCGGGACGCCGCCCGGCCGGACGCGGCGACCGGGGACACGGTGACCAGGGGCTACGTGACGCTCTGGCTGGACCACGGCGTCGATCCCGCCTCGGCCGGTTACCTCTACCTGCTGATGCCGGGGGCGAGCCCGGCCGCGACCCGGGCCCGCGCCGCCGACCCCGGCTGGGTCCGCGTGCTGGCCGGCAGCCGCCACCGGCAGGGCGTCCACGTGCCGTCGCTGGGGGTCACCGCCGTCAACTTCTGGGGCGGCGGGACCGCCGGGCCGCTGACCGCCTCGGCCCCGTGCGCGGTGCTGGTCAGGGAGCGCGGCGACGGCACGGCCACGCTGACCGTCGCGGACCCCCGGCGTGACCTGGAGGAGCTGACCGTGACCTGGGACCG
This sequence comes from Streptosporangium pseudovulgare, assembly GCF_014648055.1. Taxonomy (GTDB): domain Bacteria; phylum Actinomycetota; class Actinomycetes; order Streptosporangiales; family Streptosporangiaceae; genus Streptosporangium; species Streptosporangium pseudovulgare. Next base: position 1,904 of record NZ_BMQJ01000031.1, on the reverse strand, counting down.
CCCGGTCTCCGCGGTGTCGCACGGCCACCCGCTCCTGACGTCCGCGGTGACCGGGCGGAGGCTCACCCTCACCTGGGGCCGGCTGGCGGACCGCGCGGGCGCCTCGCACACGGTCACCGTACGGCTCGGCTAGCGTCCTCACCGCGGCGGGGACGCACGGGACGGCCCCGGGCGCCGCGGGAGGTCAGCGGCGGGTGAACACCATGGTCCAGTTGGTCAGCCAGGTCTTCTCCCCGTCCACGGAGAACGCCTGCTCCCAGCGGGCGGAGTCCCCGGTGATGTCCGACCAGATGAAACGCGCCCGGACCGGGGTGCCCTCGTAGGTGTCGTCGCCGTAGAACTCGCCCCGGCCGCCGGAGAAGCGGCCGACGACCGGGGGGAAGAGCGTGCCGGTGCGTCCGCTCGCCCAGTACAGCGACCACTGCCCGGTCGCGGGGTCGTACAGCCGCAGGGTCAGCCCGGCGAACCCCCTGTCCGGGAAGTCGATCTCGTCGAAGTTCGCCCCGCCGCCGAAGTGCCGGGAGGCCCGGGAGACGCCCCGGAACTCCTCCCACTCGCTCGTCCCGTCGAGGAAGTCCGTACGCCGCCGGTTGGCGACGTCCCAGGTGCCGATGAGGAAGTCGAAGTCGTTCACGGGCGGTCTCCGGCGGCGCCCTCGGGGAGGGAGCCGGCGAGGTAGGCGTCGAGGCCGGGCCGGTCGAGGGCGCAGGCCGCCTTCTCGACCTCCGGCTCGATGCCGGCCGGATCCGCCGTGACGTGGTAGCGCTTGACGTGACGGCCGCCCACCCGGATCGGGGGCGGCACCCGCAGGAATCTCTCGCTGAAAGCCATGGCTGGACCGTAGGGCCGCTCCGCTGACATCTTGTGTCAGTGAAGTCGAGCCGCCTTCTTTCGATCATCCTGCTGCTCCAGGCCCGGGGCCGGATGACCGCCGCCCAGCTCGCCGGGGAGCTGGAGGTGTCGGTGCGCACCGTCTACCGCGACGTCGAGGCGCTGCACGCGGCGGGCGTGCCGCTCTACGGGGACGCCGGGCACTCGGGCGGCTACCGGCTGCTGGCCGGCTACCGCACCCGCCTCACCGGGCTGAACGCCGCCGAGGCGGAGGCTCTGTTCCTGGCCGGCGTCCCCGGGCCCGCCGCCCAGCTCGGGCTCGGGCAGGACCTCGCGGCCGCGCAGCTCAAGCTGCGCGCGGCCCTGCCGCCGGAGCTGCGCGAGCAGGCCGACCGGATGCGGGCGCGCTTCCACCTCGACGCACCCGGCTGGTACGCCGCCGACGACGATCTCCGGTTCCTGCCGCGGGTCGCGGACGCGGTGTGGCGCGGCCGGGTGCTGGACGTCCGCTACCGCCGCTGGAAGGAGCCGACCGACGTCGAACGGCGGCTGGCGCCGTACGGCCTGGTGCTCAAGGCGGGCCGCTGGTACGTCGTCGCGGCGGCGGACCCCGGGGCGGAGCCGCGGACCTACCGGGTGGACCAGATCCTGGAGCTCGCCGTACGGGAAGAGGAGTTCACGCCGCCCGGGGACTTCGACCTGGCCGCCCACTGGCGGCGCCACCAGGAGGACTTCCACGCCCGCCTGCACCGGGGCGAGGCGGTCGTCCGCCTCTCGCCGCGTGGCGCGTCGGGCCTCGACGGCGCGGCGGCCCGGGCGCTGGCCGCCACCGGGGTCACCGAGCCGGACGGCTGGATCCGTGCGACGCTGCCCGTCGAGTCGCTCGAACACGCCCACCGGACGTTCCTCGCGCTCGGCGTGGACGCCGAGGTGCTGGAACCTCCGGAGCTGCGCGCCCGCCTCGCCGAGACGTCCCGCGCGCTGGCCGCCCGCTACGCCGCCTGCTGATCGGAGGCCCGGCCTTCCCCGGAGCTTCCGGGGAAGGCCGGGACGGGGGCGCCGTCCGCCCCCCC
>NZ_BMQJ01000030.1:47304-72284 GCF_014648055.1 Streptosporangium pseudovulgare | reverse complement strand
GGATCCGGTGCGGAAGCGCCACAAGATCCCGTTGAACTGATCACGCACCCGCCGTGGCAGCGGCCCGGTCGCCGCCACCGGCAGACACGGCTCGATCAACGCCCACTCGGCATCCGTCACATCAAAGCGCGCCACATCCGAGTTCTACCAGCCGTGGCCGGCCTGCCACCGGGCCTCACCTGGATCCGAACCTCAAACAGCTCCTAGTGCCGCATCAGGCAACGTTCGCCCTGCTTCGCCGGACGCAGAGGGAGTTGGTCTGGCAAGGTTCGGCTATGGGTGATCATGAACTGGATGACGGAGTGGTTCGGCTTCGCGAGTGGGCCGATGAGGATGCCGGCTGGTATGCCGAGAGCGCGCGACCCGCTGATCCAGCGGTTCACGACGGACTCGCCGGCACTGGACGCGGCGCAGGTGCTGGCAGCGATCGTCCGGTTGCGAGAGTCCGGCGAGGAGGAGGGCTTCCTCATCTGCGACTCGGTCACCGGGCAGCGGCTGGGCAGCATTGCGCTGCGGCATGACGGTCAGACCGGGGAGATCTCCTACTGGGTGGCCGCCGAGGCGCGTGGACGCGGGACGGCGACCCGGGCCGTGGCCTTGTTCAGCGCCTGGACCTTCCAGAACGTAGGCTTGCGCGAGCTGTGGCTTCGTGCTCATCGCGACAACGTCGCCTCGCAGCAGGTGGCATCGCGCACAGGGTTTCGTCGTGACCCACAGCGCGACAAGACGCAGGAGGCGAAGGGCGAGGTGTGGCCGATGCTCGGCTATGCGCTGTCCCGGCCCGCATCCTGACCGGAGACAGGCTCACGCAACGTTCGCTTTGATGATGACCCTGCGCAGGCGCTCGTCCCGGGCGTGCTTGTTTCGCCAGATGATGTAGCGGCGGATCATGCTGCCCTGAGCATTGTGGGTGGGGTGGTCGGTGCCGTCGAGGGCGAAGTAGCGCAGGGCGGTGAACTGCGCCTCGATCCGGTTGAGCCAGGAACTGTTGGTCGGGGTGTAGGCGATCTCGACGTTGTTTGCCTCGGCCCAGTCGGCGACGCGGCGGCAGCATTTGGTGGTCAGGTGGGGGAGTAGTTGTCGCAGATGATCGAGATGCGTTTGTCGGCGGAGTGGAGGGAGCGCAGGTAGCGGCAGAACTCCAGGAACTTGGAGCGAGTCTTGGTCTTCTTGATGTGGCCGTAGAGCTGGTTCTTGCTCAGGTCGTATGCGGCGAACAGGTGGCGGACCCCATGTGGGCGGATCTCCTTGGACCACCCGCCGCGGCTCTCCGCCAAGGCGTGGTGTCCGCGTACAAGGGAATGTGCACCATCGGGTACGGATGAGAATGCACCATTCTCAATACGTAATCAGGTGATTGCTGAGAGTATTTACGCCATCTGTTCCGGTTGGTGGAGGGCGGCTGACGGTGGTCTTAGACGTCATCTCATTTGGTGAGGTGTCGTCGGATAAATGGTGCCGTTCCCAGGACGAGTGCGGCGAAGACGGTCAGTCGTTGAAGGCCAGGCTGGGCGGCGAAGCTGCTGTGCTGGATGCCGTAGACCGTGTACCAGTTGGCGGCGAGGTCGGTCGCCATGATGGCGCACGCGAGGTCGGTTCCTCGGCGTTCGCCCCTGATCAGGAACGCAGCGGCGAGCGTGTCAAAGAGCGCCAGCGACGACCAGTAGAGGTTGAGCCAGCTCGGTGCCCAGGCGTAGGGGTGCAGACCGTGGCTGAGAAGGTCGGCTACATGCGCGGAAGCGCCGACGAAGAGCAGCACGGCCGCGATTACGCAGACCGAAATGACCGCCCAGCGCGGGGTGTGGCGCATCCATCCGATCACGCTGTGGATCGTCCCATTTCCGGGCGCTGCCCGTCAGGCCACCAGCCTGCGATAGCAGATGAGAGCGGCTGCGTCCCGGCGAAGGCCGGGAAGTGCTCGGCCTTGCGCTCGTAGCGGCGGTGCAGGCGGCGGCAGCCGCACATCACGGTTGCGGCAAGCCCTGCAACACTTCTCAGCATGGGAGAGCCAGTCGAGATCATGCCTTACGACCCTGCGTGGCCAGCCATGTTCGCCAAGTGGGGCACGTGCCTACGTATCGCCCTCGGTGATGCTGTGGCTCGTATCGACCACATCGGGTCCACCTCGGTGCCAGGACTGGCGGCCAAGCCGGTGATTGACATCCAGATCTCAGTGGCATCGCTGGAAGCGACGGATGCATTCCTGCGCCCGCTGACAGAGATGGGGCTCGTGTACCGGGCGGACAATCCCGAACGGACCAAACGATACTTCCGGGAACCTCCAGGTCAGCACCGGACCCACGTGCACGTGCGGCAAATGGGCAGCTTCTCACAGCAGTTCCCACTACTGTTTCGCGACTACCTCCGGTGCCACACGGCTGCCGCGAACGAGTACGCGGCAGCCAAGAAGCACTGCGCAGCCAAGTTCCGCAACGACCGTCCCGCCTACGTCCAAGCAAAAGATGCCTTCGTATGGGACATCATCCGGCGCGCTGACGCCTGGGCCCAGCACGCCGGCTGGGCTCCCGGTCCCAGTGACGCCTGACCAAGCTTTCCGATCACAGTCTAAGCCAAGGCCGTCGGAGTCACGAGACAACCCTTACGGCAGGAGTCACCTCATTTGGTGAGTTGAGTCTGCGGTAGCAGATCAGGGTGCAGGCGATGCTGGTGAAGGCGAGGAAGTGCTCGGCCTTGCGTTCGTAGCGTCGGTGGAGTCGTCGGCAGCCGGCGAGCCAGGACATGGTTCGCTCGATGGTCCATCGGTGTCGTCCGAGTCGATGGGAACTCTCGATGCCTTTACGGGCGATGCGGTGACGGATGCCTCGGCCGGAGAGCCATTGCCGCAGGTGGCGGTAGTCGTAGCCCTTGGAGGTCGAAGGACTCGAGATCAGTCTGGCCGGTGCCGTCGAAAAGATATCGCAGCTCGACGAGATGACCGAGCCTTCCGTAGTCCATCTCGATATTCCGGCATTCAGCCACATTTCCGGCCGAACCACATGATGACCATCAAGCCTCAGCTGGGCAAAGTCGAGCAGACCGGCATTCTTTCCAAGCTCGACCACCACCTCGGGGTCGTTCGGGGCGAGGAATCCCAGCGCCTTGCAAAAGCGCAGAGTCACGCCGGAACGCTAACGGAGATACTGCTCGATCACGTCGGCGCCGCGTGTGGCTCCACCACTTTGCAGGATGGCTTGGCGCATTCCTGCAAGATTGACGCGTACCGCCGGGTCTGAGGCAACCCTGTCGATTGCCGCCCGCAGTGCTTCGGCGCTCACCATGTCGGCGTCCAGGCGTTCGCCGAGCCTGAGTTCCTCCAGGCGCCCGGCGTTGGCAGCCTGCTCGGGTGTCTGCGGGACGGCGACGAGGCCAACCCCGTAATGCAGCGCCTCCATAACGGAGTTCATGCCGGCATGCGATACGAAGGCGGTGGCATGGCGAAGTACCGCCAGTTGCGGGAACCGCGACCGGACGTCCACCCCGCTCGGGACGGCGCCCAGTACGGCGGCGTCCGTGTCGCCCACGGCCATCGCCAACTGCCACGGCCCGTCGGCGACGGCGGCTATGCAGGAGCGGTAGAACTCCGGGTGACCGTTGAAGACGGTGCCCAGTGAGACATACAGCAGTGGTGCGTCGGGGTCGGGCGGTGACCACTGCTCGGCCTGCTCGCGCCTGCCCATCGAGGGGCCGATGAAGTGAAAACGTTCGTCGAAGCTGTCAGCGGCCGGCTGAAACTCTCGTGGGACGAACACGAGGTTGAGCCCGTCCGCCATCGTCATGGTGTCGGCGACAGCGAGGGGGACGCCGTACTCGGTGGAGAAGGCCGCACAGTCGGCGGCGAGCAAGGCCATGGCTGGATCGTCGGCGTCAAGCCCTGAGGTCAACTGCCGGTCCAGTGAGTACGCCTCGTTCGAGGCGAGGTGAGGGAAGCACTGCACGGCCGGAATGCCCAGCCTTTTGGTGATGATCCGGGCAGGCCAGTTCGTCGTGTCGTAACAGACTGCGTCTACCGGCTCCGAGGCGCAGTACTTCTGCAGCACCGGGTAGGTCGCACTCATTGCCGCGAAGTAGTGGCGCAACCAGCCGGCTACGGCCTCTGGGCCGATCTTTGGTGGTGGTGTGAACGGCTTCAGCGGCGGTAGTTCCACCCAGCGTGCGCCGGCACCGGTGACCGCGGCGGCGTGGTCTGCCCCGGTGGCGTAGTCCACCTGGTGCCCACGCCGTACGAGTTCCTCGACCAACGGCAACATCGGATTGATGTGTCCATGCCCGACCAGGGTCATGAAGAGTAACTTCCTCAGCACGGGGGACACCTTGACAGCACCGACGCCGCAGCGCCATCGAGATTCGCGGCTCGCCGCAGCCGCCGGCGGCGACCGCTCCTCAATCTCGACCAGATAGATCACGAAGTCACACCGGAGTATTAGTTCGGAGAAGTTTTCAGGTTTTTAACCGATGTGCGGCCAGAACGAACTGCAGCCGGATGAACCCCATCGCCGACTGGATCTGGTCTCGGCAGCAGGCGCACCCAGTGATCGTGCCCCTTGATCAGTGGCATGAGACTCAGCTGGTGACCGCGCAGATGCGACGGCGCCAGGCGCCGGGCTGGGATCGCGTGCACGAGGCCGCCGCCCAGCACGGGATCGAGCTCACGGCGGTGCGGGAGACTGACACCCACATCCTGTACGAGGCCCATTGGGTCTTGAAGGCGCTGCACGACGCCGGCCACGCGGTCGGCCCCGTCGCGACCCACAATTTCGACCGTCTCTTCGCGCGGGCCAGCCTGCCGGAGGCGTTCATGCGCAGGTACGACCAGCGGACGCCGCACATGGAGTACCCGCCCGAGGCGCGGTCGCTGCTGGTGGTCGGCCTGCACGCCGACCGGCGCTCCGTGCAGCAGCGCGCCCGCGAGCTCGGCCTGCGGGTGTTCTTCGTCGACACCGAGGGCATCACCGAAAACGGCGTCCACAAGGAGTACCTCATCGAGGGCGCGCGGGCCGGCGACGTCATCGTGCGCTCCGAGGCCATCCCGGCGCTGCGGCGCCTGGCCGAACTCCTGAAGGTCGAGTACTGACCGCTCGCCGCGCGGCGAACGCCTGATCGGCCGCGCATCCACCGGCAAGACAGATAGCGTCGGGGCGCACCGAATGACGGTGTGCCCCGACGAGGACAGACAAGGACCCGCAATGCTCGTTTCCGTGATCGGCTGCGGTCACCTCGGCATCCTCCACGCGGCGGCGATGGCCCAGCTCGGCCACCAGGTCATCGGCGTGGACGTCGATCAGGCCAAGGTCGACCGGCTCAACGCCGGCGAGTGCCCCATCTTCGAAGACGGCCTGCCGGAGCTGCTGGCACGCCACACCGCGAGCGGCCGGCTGCGGTTCACCACCGACATCCGCGAAGCCGCCGCCGTCGCCGAACTGCACTTCATCGGCGTTGGAACCCCCATCGACGCCGACGGCCGCTCTTATGACACCGGGCAGGTCTTCGGCGCGATCCGCCAGCTCGCGCCCCATCTGCACCGGCCGTGCACGATCGTCGGGAAGTCCACCGTCACGGTCGGGACCACCGTCCAGGTCACCGAGCTCGCACAGCGCCTGGCCCCCGCCGGTGACGCGGTCGAGGTCGTATGGAACCCGGAGTTCCTGCGCGAGGGGCACGCGGTCGAAGACACCCTGCGGCCGGACCGGCTCATCGCCGGCGTCACCAGCGCCGAAGGTGAGAAGGCGATCCGCGCGGTCTACGCGGGCATCATCGACGCCGGCGTGCCGATCTTCATCACCGACCCGCAGACCGCCGAGCTGGCCAAGGGCGCGGCCAACAGCTACCTCGGCCTGAAGATCTCCTACATCAACGCCGTGGCCGACATGTGCCAGGCCGCGGGCGGTGACATCTCCAAAATCGTGGAGATCCTCGGCATCGACCCGCGGATCGGCGCCAGCGGCATGAGGCCCGGCATCGGCTACGGCGGCGGCTGCCTGCCCAAGGACATCCGCGCCTTCACCGCATCCGCCCGGCAGCTCGGCGCCAAACAGGCCGCCAACCTTCTGCGCGCCGCCGAGCAGATCAACGAGACCCGTATCGACGTGGCCATGAGCCTCATCACCAGCGCCCTGGAGGATCGGCCGATCAGGGGAGCCCGGGTCACCGTGTGGGGCGCGGCGTTCAAGCCCGGCACCAACGACGTGCGGGAATCCCCGGCCCTCGCTCTCGCCCTCTCCCTCCAGCGGGCCGGCGGCACCGTCACCGTGCACGACCCGCAGGCCGTGGCCACCGCCATGATCCGCAACCCCGAACTCGACTACACCGACGACCTGACTGGCTCCATCGACGGCGCAGACCTCGTCGTCCTGGCCACCGAATGGCCCGAGTACCGGCAGGCGGACCCCCAAGCTCTGGTGGACCGCCCCGCCAATCCTCTGCTGGTCGACTGCCGCACCACCCTGGACCCTGGCCCCTGGCGGGTGGCGGGCTGGACCGTCCATCAGCTTGGACGCCCCGGGAAGTAGATGGAGCACCCCGTGACCAGTGACACCGTCGTTCTGCGCCGTGTCACCGACGCCGACGCGCTCGGCGCAGCTGAGGTGTGGCTGCGCTCCTACAAAGCCGCGCTCCCCACCGTGCAGTGCGCCCACGACGGCGACGAGGTACGCACATGGTTCTCCGACGTGCTCGTGCCGAAGTACGAAACCTGAGTGGCGGTCACCGAAAACGGCGTCATGGGGGTCATGGTGCTCCACGGCGAGGAGATGAAGCAGCTCTTCCTCGACCCCGCGTGGCGAGGGAAGGGGCTGGGCGACCAGTTCATGGCCCTGGCCAAGCAGCAGCGGCCCGGCGGGCTGACACTGCGCACGTTCCAGATCAACACAGCGGCGCACCGCTTCTTCGGACGGCACGGCTTCATCGCCGTCGAGCGAACAGACGGGCAGCGCAACGACGAGCAAGAGCCGGACGTCCGCTACGTCTGGCAGCCCAGAAGCAACACGCCGAGTTGACTTCCACTCGGGTCCGGGGTTCTCGACCTGCGGGTGACCGCATCCACCTGCGGAACACCCCGGTGAGCACTCATCATGGGCTCATGGATCCCGACGCCCTGCAGACGACCGGCCCGCAGGCCGGCGAGCCGTGGCCGGGCCTGCCAGCCGACCAGCAGTAGCGGCCACGCGCATACGAGAGCGCCCCGTCCTCCTGGGGGGCGCTGTCATCGCAGGCGCGCGGGGGGCGTCGTCTCATCCGTCGTCGTTGACGATGCGTTACCGCTGAGGGCTTGTTGATCTCTAGGGTGGGGCTTGTGGGTGAGGTCAGGGTCGGTGAGTGGACGCGGCTGGGGGAGCTGGACGGGCCGGCGGGGTTCTTGACGGTCCGTGGTCACCGGTACCGCTACCCGGATGGCCGCGAGGACACATGGGACATCCTGGTGGGAGGTGCGACCGTCGCGGTCGTCGCGGTGACCGAGGACGAGCAGGTGGTGCTGGCCCGTCAGTACCGGCCGGGGCCGGGGAAGGTCCTGATGGAGTTGCCGGGCGGAAACGCTGACGGCGATGAGCCGGTCGAGGTCGCGGCGGCCCGGGAGCTGCTGGAGGAGACCGGCTATGAGGCGGCGACGCTCGAGGTGGTCATGCAGACCTTTCTGGCGTCGTATGCTTCGCATCGCCGCTACGCGGTCCTGGCCCGCGGATGCCGGAGAGTCGCTGAGCCGGACCCGGGTGATGGCGAGTTCGTCGAGACGGTGCTGATTCCGGTCGGCGAGTTCGTCCGGCATGTGCTCGGCGGGCAGCTGACCGACGCCGACATCGCCTTCGCGGGACTGACCGCCGCCGGATACCTGAAGCCGGCCGTTTGACCACCCGCTCACCTGCCGCTGAGTGCGGCTGTGAGGTGTCCGGTGGTGGGAGGATCGGTTAGGCGGAGGCGCGTGCCGGGCTCCGTGCCGGACGCGCGGACCACGACGGTCGCCCGTGGTCAGTCGAAGAGCGCCCCGAGTAGCGCACCCTGGCCCGACTGGAGGACATGGGCGGCTTCGAGCGGGATCTAGAAGCATTCGAAGTCGGTGGGCTCCCGTTCGCCATCGTGGAGTTCCCGGCCGGCCCATCGCTCCGGGGTGGGCTCGGTGAGCTCCAGGTGGAAGATGTGGCGGTGCTGGATCTCGAATCGGTAGAGGGGGCAGACCAAGTACGCGGGAAAGGGCTGATAGGGCTGGTCAGAGGCCAGATGTGGTCCTCGTTACAGAAGACGGCCTGGCCGTGGTCGCGTTGCACCGCTCCGGGGTATCTGTCGGTGGGGCCTCGGACACCCCTGCCCGAGGAGTTCCTTCGGGGCGGGCGGCGCGGTGTCGCCCTCTTCTCACATCTTCTGAATGCCTGGCGAGCCGCTTCGGCATTCCCCGACGGCTTCGGGCAGCGCGTGGGGCCTCAGGATTGACCGCAGGTCGCGGGGCAGAACTTGACCTCGGGGTAGCGCGATGACAGCTTGTTCAGGAGGGGCTGCCGCTGCGACTTCAGGTGCTGGTCGAGGAAGGCCGTCACGTACGTGCGGGTGAGCTCGGCGGATCGCGCCGCGGGCGGAAGGCCGTAGGCGGGCTTGATGCCGAGGGCGCCGGCGGCCGGGGTTGAGGCGGTGAAGCTGTAGCGGCCGATCAGGTTCAGGTTGCGGTGCTTGCGCGGTGAGAGGCGGGCGATGTCCTCATCCCGGATCTCGTGGCCGCCGGTCTTCAGCTGGTCGACACGAGCGCGACGATGGCCGCCACCATGATTGTTCGTCGGCTCATGCCTCCACCGTGGTCTGGGCGGCCGGCTGGTGGCGCGGGGCGGCGCGGCCGTGCCGGCACCGGGCCGCCGGTCAGGCGCTCGGTGATACCTGCGGAAGGCCGCCGGTCTTTCGCAGGCGCATCCGGCAGCCGCCGCACAGCCCGTTGCGGCCGCTGCCCGGGACGACGAGGCCGTGGCAGTGGGTGCAGAACGACTGCTCGGGTTCGGGCCGGGACGGCGGGACGAAGTCGGGGTCGTCGAGTCGATGAGCAGGGCTCCGACCGCGGCGGCGTAGCTGCAGGCGGTGCCGAGCAGGACACCGCGGCCGGCGCGGATCTTGCGCTCCAGTTCGTAGACGCTTTGGACGTTGACACCCATGGCGTCGGCGACCTGCGCCGGGGTCCGGCCGCAGGTGATGCGGCGCTGCAGCAGGCTGAGCAGCAGCGGGTCGGGGTCGCCGGCGGCGCGCCGGAGGGCATGCTGAGACACGCTCATATCCTTTCGGGTGGCGGTGAGCAGGCAGGCCGGGGGTGTCGGCCCGCCTGGGCGGCTACTTCTCGCGGGCAGCGATGACAGCGGTGAGGACGTCCTGCTTCCACCGGAACGGAGTCTGCCCCGGCATAGCGCGCGGAAGCGGGACGCCGGGAACCTCGGCGCGCTGAGCTGGCTGGCCCGGATGCGGGAAGAGGGGGTCCCGGTAGTAATCGCGGAAAATCCAACGGATATGCCCCTGGCCTGCTCTGATCAAGAGCGTCGCAGGGCTGATGCGTCAGCTGGCGAGCACTGCGCACCGAGCCGAGAGCACCGCCGGACCTTGTCCGGATGCGCTACGTCGACGCTGACCAGCGATATTCATTGGATCTTCCGCGATTACTACTGGAACCCCTGGTGACGGCAAGGCCGGTTCGGATATTCGATGACGGAGACGGTCGGCTCATCGGGCGGCGCGGCGAGCGGTGATGGAGGCGGCCGGCAGGAACAGCGCCGCAGGGTCGGCGCGGGCGGCAGCGTCGCCGGGCCGTTCGGCCTCCAGGTGGTCGGCCAGCGCCTCGCAGACTTTTGCCGGATCACACATGGCTTTTCAGAATTTGCCCGAAGTCTCAGTTGGCCTCGACATTACCGCTCTTCCCGCGAGGGCAGGCATAGGCCCAACAGCCACGAGAAAGGGACTGCACCATGCCCATACGCGAAATGATCGATACCTATCCCGCCGACATCAACCTTGACCGCGGCCTGATCGCCGAGGCGGTCACCGCACTCATCGACTGCGCGCAGGCGTGCACCGCCTGCGCCGATGCGTGCCTGAGCGAACAGCAGGTCGACCAGCTGCGCAAGTGCATCCGCACCGACCTGGACTGCGCCGACATCTGCGCCACCACCGCGCGGGTGCTGTCGCGCCACACCGGATACGACGCCAACATCACCCGCGCCCAGCTCCAGGCCTGCATTCAGGCGTGCACCAGCTGCAAACAGGAGTGCGAGCACCACGCCGACATGCACGAGCACTGCCGGATCTGCGCCGAGGCGTGCCGTGGCTGCGCACAAGCCTGTCAGCGCCTGCTCGAGGCGATCACGTGACGGGGACCGTGCGGCTCATATTCGTCCTCACACTGATCCTGGCGGTGGGCGGTTTGCGGCACTTCATCCCCTTGCGCCTGCTGCGTCGATGACGGAACACGGCCGGCGGCCTGATCCGCGGCCCGTACCGGAAACCGCCGCCCCTCCCATCCAACGGCCGGCCGACAGGTCCCGCCCCGCAGAGCCGGCCGTCGGCTTGCAGAGCGAAGGGCTTTGGAAACCGGCGAATCTACGATGAAGGGGAGGAGTAAGACAGCGTCGGTTGCGCCCCTTACCGCGAAGGAGGCCGGCCCATGACAGATCACGCTCACCTCCACCACAGCGCCGGCAAGGAACGCGGCACCGCGATCCTGGATGTTAGCGGGCTGCAGTGGGCCTCGGAACAGAACGTCGTGACAGCGGTGCTCGGCCGCCGTCCCGGGGTGCTGCAGGTGGAGGTCAACCCGGTCGCCCAGACGGCGACCGTGGTGTTCGACCCGACCCACACCTCGCTGGCCGAGTTGCGCACCTGGGTGATCGAGTGCGGTTACCACTGCGCCGGCCAGTCGGTGCCTTCCCACCTCTGCGACCCGATGGTCGAGCCCGACCCTCCGGCGTCCGGCCGCACGGGAAGTCCGGCGGTGTCCCCGAGGGCCGCCGTGCTGCCGAAGCGGCCCGGCTTCGGCGACGGCGGGCCCTCGAAGCCCATGGAGGACGCCTATGCCGGGGACACCGGTCAGGCGGCTGCCGGTCATGCGACTTCGACCAGCCACGTGGGACATGACGGCGGTCGCGTCGATCACGGTGAGAGGCCGACCGCGGCTGCCCCGCACGACATGGCGGGGCACGGCGGGATGTCGATGGCCGCGATGGTGGCCGACATGCGCGACCGGTTCCTGGTGGCGCTGGTGTTCTCGATCCCGATCGTGGCCTGGTCGCCGATCGGTACCGAGGTGCTGGACCTGGACCTGCCGGTGCCGTTCGGGTTGCGGCCGGATGTGTGGGCGCTGCTGCTCAGCCTGCCGGTGATCCTCTACTCGTGCTGGATCTTCTTCACCGGGGCGGTGCGCGCGCTGCGCGCGGGCACGCTGGACATGATGGTGCTCGTCGCACTGGTCGGTGGCGCGCTCACCTTCGCCGCCTGGTTCTTCTTCGCCAGCGCGCCATTCGGTGTGGCGATCCTGTTCGCCATCACCGTGGTGGTCATCACCTGCCCCGACGCGCTCGGCCTGGCCACCCCCACGGCGATCATGGTGGGCACCGGGCTCGGCGCCAAGCGGGGCGTGTTCTTCAAGAACGCGATCGCGCTGGAGACCTCGGCCCGCGTTCAGGTCGTGGTCATGGACAAGACCGGCACCCTGACCAAAGGAGAGCCGGAGGTCACCGACGTCATCACAGGCGGCGGGACCGGCGATGACGAGCTTCTGCGGCTGGCGGCCGCCGTCGAGCGGGAGTCGGAGCACCCGCTGGCCCAGGCGATCGCCGCCCACGCCGACGCCCGCGGCCTGGGGCGGGTGAGGGCCGGGCGGTTCGAGAACGTCCCCGGGCACGGTGCCGTCGCCGACGTGGCCGGGCACCGGGTGGCGGTCGGCAACCGGCGCCTGCTGGAACGTGAGGGTGTCGGCCTCGGCGAGCTGGGCGCCCGCCGGGACGAGGTGGCCGCCGGTGGCCGTACCGCGGTCATGGTCGCGATCGACGGCGTGGCGGCCGGGGTCATCGGCATCGCCGACGCTCCGCGGGAGACTTCGGCGGCGGCGGTGGCCGCCCTGCACGAGCTCGGCGTTGAGGTGGTCATGCTCACCGGCGACAACGCCGCCACCGCGCAGCGGATCGCCCGGCGGCTGGGCATCGACACCATGATCGCCGAGGTCCTGCCCGGCGACAAGGCGGCCAAGATCGCCGAGCTGCAGGCCGGTGGCCGCAAGGTCGCCATGGTCGGCGACGGCGTCAACGACGCCCCCGCGCTCGCCCGATCCGACCTGGGCATCGCCATCGGCGCCGGCACGGATGTGGCGATCGAGACCGCCGACGTGGTGCTCATGCGTTCCGACCCGCTGGACGTGGCCGCCGCGCTGCGCATCGGCCGCGCCACCCTGCGCAAGATGCGGCAGAACCTCGGCTGGGCGATCGGCTACAACACCATCGCGCTGCCCATCGCCGCAGGCGTGTTCGCCCCCGCCTTCGGCCTGGTGCTGCGCCCGGAGATCGCCGCTTTGTCGATGTCCGGCTCCAGCGTCATCGTCGCCGTCAACGCCCTGGCCCTCAAACGGCTGCGCCTGCCACGCACCTCCCCGGCCGAAGGGTGAGCGCCGGCGTGCTCACGCGCGGCACCCTCGCTCCTCGGCAGCGATCCAGGCGGCATCCCGGTCGTGGTACGGCGTCAGCCCGGTGGCCGGTGCGCCGCGGTGAAACAGGCCGGGAGCGACAGCGCGGCGGCCATCGTGATCTCGGTCACCGTGGTCATCGGCACAGCCAATGCGGCTTTCGCAATCACCGTGCTTTTGGGCACGTCGTTGTGCGCCGCCCGCGCGCCAGGCCGCTCATCCGCCTCTGGTAAGCGGATGCGTCGATCCGGCCGTGCAGCCGCAGGCCGACACACCACCGCTCGGCGGCCTCCAAAGCTGCCCGCCGCCCCCGCAGCCGCGCCAGCGGCGGGCAGCGCGCCTCACGAGGCGTGATCATGCGCGCCAGGTCGTACACCATCGCGATCGCGATCAGTACGCAGATCAGCGTCGCCACGACGGCCACGGCACCCATGACGTGCTCCCGTGCGGGCCCGGCCGCCTATTGCCCGAACCGGCGCTGATCAGGCCGGTCCGTCCGTCACCGCGGTCACCGCGCATGCTCCCCATCATCAACAACATCACCAGCGGGCAGGCGGCGACGATGGCCAGCAGGATGAGGATGTGGCCGGGCATGCCAAGTGCCAACGCGCCGACCCAGGCGGCGACGAACACCAGCGCGTACAGGCCGTAGGCCCTCGTGGTGTTCTTGACGATGTTCATTGGCGGGCCTCCTGCTCAGGAGGGTGGCAGCGTCGTGGTGCGCGGCCCGGCATCGGTGTCCGGTGCGGTGGAGGAGGTGCGCAACGTGTCCAGGCGCCGCCGGTAGTCCTCCTCGTCGATCTCGCCGCGGGCGAACCGTTCGGCGAGCACCTGCTCGGGGGAGGGGCCGGCAGGTGGGCGCGGGTAGTTCTGGGAGCGGCCCAGGGCACGGACGACCGCAACGATAACGACGATGATCACACCCCAGAACACGATCATGCCGACGGACATCGCGAACCAGCCCCATCCACTCAGGTTGTGGCCATACCAGGGCATCATCGTTCCTTCACCCCGCATCGACGACGCGACGGACACGGCTCTGACCGTGCTGCCACCCCTTTTTGGTGTCACCGTCACGCTCTCACCGTCCGGCCATGCACGCAGGGGCCGAAAGTCCCGGCTGCGGCGCTGTTCGGCTCCTGTTCTCAGCGCTTTGGGTAGTCGCAGGCCGGCGATAGGTTCCACTCATCCGCCTCTGGTAGGCGGATGCGTCGATCCGGCCGTGCAGGGGTTCCAGTAGTAATCGCGGAAGATCCAATGAATATCGCTGGTCAGCGTCGACGTAGCGCATCCGGACAAGGTCCGGCGGTGCTCTCGGCTCGGTGCGCAGTGCTCGCCAGCTGACGCATCAGCCCTGCGACGCTCTTGATCAGAGCAGGCCAGGGGCATATCCGTTGGATTTTCCGCGATTACTACCGGGACCCCAAGAGGCGGGGGACCAGCAGGAGGCCGAGCGCTTCGTCCGCTGTGGCGTGACCGCGGAAGGGGAGATTGAAGCGCCATGGGGCCCGTGGTCCCAGGTGCAGCAGGACCGCAGGAGGTGACACCGCGCCGACCTCGAAGGCGGTGGCCCTGGGGGGCGAGCAGCAACGGAACGGTCAGTGGCGTTAGCGAGGCCGTCGGGCGCGGCTTACCGTCACTCGCCGTTCCATTGCTGCTCGCCCCCCGAGCTGTTCCGGTGAGGGGCCGGGTTCCCGGCGCCGGGAAGGCCCATAGGAGGAACGGGACGGCCGGTAGCGGCAGAACGCCGCGCGGAAGCCGCTTCCTTTCCGCCGTGGCGCTCCGGGTGCGGGATCAGCTGGGGCGGGTGGCAATGATCATGGGCGCTCCCTTGTTCGTGAGCTGACACGATCAGACCCATGGACATTACGCATCCGTACAACTACAGTCCGTGACGATTGGTGTCACTCCCCGTGACCGCCCTCCCCAAGGATCAGGAGCAACGCCCATGTCTGTGAGGTTGCGCCGGACGCTGGCCGCCTGCACCACCCTGCTCGCCTTCGCCGCCTTCCCCGCCACCGCCGGCACGGCCGCGGCGGCACCGCCGCATGCCGCCGCCCAACGCGCCGCCAGCGGACTTCCGCCGGTCGGCGCGAAGATCCCCTGCACGATGCTGGCCGTAGGCAGCTCGCTGCGGATCGGCACCGAACAGCTGACCGTCGACTTCCGGGGCGGCAAGATGCAGCGTGTCGAGCCGAACCAGGACGACCCGGTTCGCTCGGTCCGGATGCAGACGCTGGGGTTCAGGGTCGCCGCAGACCTTCCCGACGGAGGGACGGCGGTCATCGAGCTGGACGGCGAGGATCGCGACGCCGCCAGCACGCTGACGCTGATCCAGTCCTTCCCCCCGAGGTACAGGCAGGTGGACGTGATCCCGGTCAAGCTCACGATCACCCGCCCCGACCAGGCACCGATCGTGCTGACCGCCAGGAGGCCGCTCGTCTACGAAGCCGAGCTCACCCAGTACCCGCCCCGCGGGGATCAGTACCGGCTGCGCGAGCCGCTCGACTTCCTCAACGCCGACGGGACGACCCAGGCCACCCTGGAGACCTACCCCGCCAAGGTGGGTGGCCTGTAGGCCGCAACGACACGGCAGGGGGCAGACCAAGTACAGCCCAAGGGAGCATCGGCGGAGCCACAAGAGACAGGTTGCGCACTCCGCCCGGCCTGGAACGGCCCGCAGCGCGCTCCCGCCGACCGGATCCGAGACTCCGCTTGAGGGCGAGGTCTCGGATCCGGTGTCGTTATCAGGGCACGATGAGGTCGAAGCCGATGTCTGCTGCTCCGCTGCTGTTGCCGTAGACGAAGATCTCCTGCGCCTGGCACCAACCGTTGGGCTGTTCGGGGTTGACGAACACGCGCGCCTCCCACGAGCCAGGTGAGTAGGTGTTCAGCGTGGCGACCGGGGTCGATTTGGTGATGTCGATGGCGGGGTCCACGGCGACACAGTAGTGACCGGTTCCCGTCTTGCGCACCCCGGTGATGCCCTTGGAGCGCACGACGGTGCCGTCGGGCTTGACCAGGGCTGCGGCCCGCGCATAGGGGGCCTGGGCACCACCGATGGCGGCGGCGTAGGCGACGGACGCGCCGATCGCGGCGCTGGCGGCGAGAGCCGAGGCCAGCATGACCGCAGTGGTTTTACGCATGTGAACATCTCCTCAGGAAGGGCCGGCCCGCCCCTTCACAGTGACCGACCGGAATCAATCCGTTACTCAACGATCAGTCCGCTGTGGACGGCACCCACGGAGTGAAGAAGCGGTTCTCTGCCCGCATCTCAGATCCAGCCAAGATGCTGCGGCGCGTTCCGTCCCGCACCCGTGGGGAGCGGGCGGTCAGGGCAGCAGGAAGTAGAACGGCTCGTCCTTGGCGGCGCCATTGGCTGCGGTGAGCACCGTGATGGTGGAGGCGTTGACGACCTTGGCGTAGATCTCGCTCTTCCAGTCGGCCGACTGGTTCAGCGTCACCTGTGGGACGGATTCCTCGGCGTTGATATCCGACGGAAGGGTGATGGTGTAGCGGCCAGGGCCGGTGCGGACTATCGAGGTGACGCCCTTGCTGCGGGGAACGGAGCCGTCGGCGGCCACCACGGCGGCGGCCTGGGCGTAGGGGGCGGTGAGCGGGAGCGGGGCATCGGCCGCGGGCCGGGCGTGGGCGGCGGTGGCGCCGGCGAGGGTGCCGGCCGTCAGGACGGAGGCCAACGCGATGGTGAGCTTCGCGCGCATATTCGTTCTCCTCGCTAAAGAGAAGGGTCGTGGTGCTTGGTCCTAGGCCAAGAGCATCTCGATGCGCACCGTGGTCGGCTGCTAGCGCCTCGCGTCCATGGTGTGATCATGACGCCGTTCTTAACGGCTGGGTGCCCGTTCCTGAACCTCAAGATCAGAAGTTGGCGGTTGATCATCCCGCTGCCTCTGACTGCGGTCCTCCGGGCTGCCCCGCCCACGTCTTCAAGGCGGCCCGGCTGGATATCCCTCGGGTCCGGGGCCGGGCCGTGCCGGGCACTGAACGGGCAGGCGAAACGGTCACCGGCCGGCCAGTGACGGCAGCCCGGTGGCCTTCAATCCCCTACCACCGCCGGCCGGTCCGTTGTTGCTCAAGCCCCGCCCTCACCGTGCCCAGTCTATCCGAACCTAGATTCGAGTAGACTGTCTACATATCGATAATGTCGATTGTCGGCGTGTCACAGCGATCATGGTAAAACGTATCGTCATGATGCCTTAACAAATCGCATATTGAGGATGCGTTTTGATATCGTGCTCGTGTGACCGAACATATCCCGGCCGACACGCCGCCACCCGCCACCCCCGAGCCTCCCGGCACCACCCCGGACACCGGCCTGCTGGCCGCCGCCGGACCGCATGCCCTGTCCCGGCCCACCCAGGAGGCCGCCCCGCATGGCGTCTGCGCCTGGGACGAACGGCCACTGCCGCCGTCGACCGGCAAGCGGGCCCGCGTCTACTGCAGCGACGCGTGCAAGAACGCCGCCTCCCGCGCGCGGAAGAAAAAGCAACTGGCCGAGGTGACCACCGCGGTGACCGAGGCCGGCACCGCCCTGGAGCAGGCCCGCCCGGTGCTGGAGGCCCTCACCGATGTCGTCGGCCGCTTCGCCGGCAGCGTCGAGACGGCCGAGACCGGCGCCCTGGCGCGCATCGCCACCGCCGAGGCCGAGGCCGAGGCCGAACGCGCCGACGCCGCCGACGCCCGGGAGCGGGCCGCGGCCGCCGACCGGGCCCGCATCGCCGCCGAGCGCGCCATGCGCGCCGCCGAACAGGAACGGCGGCAGGCCGAGGAGCGTGAGGGTGCCGCTCGCGCCGACCTCGAACGGATCACGCGGGAGAGCCGGGCCGAGGTGGAGCGGCTCGCCACCGCGCTCGGCACCGCCACGGCGGCCACCGCCCGCGCCGAGGCCGTACTCGCCGACCAGGCCAACCAGCTGCGCGGGTTGCGCACCGAGGCGGCCGATGCCCGCGCCGCCATCGCGGCGCTGCAGGCCGACCTGGCCGAGCGTGAGCGGGACCTGGCCGCCGAGCGGGCCCGCACCGCGGCGCTGGGCGACCGGCTCGCCGAGATGCGCGTCCACGCCGACACCACGGCCACCCAGCTCGCCACCGCCCAGGACGAGCGCGCCCGGGCCCACGCCGCAACCGAGACGGTACGCGCCGAGCTCAGCACGCTGCGGGCCGAGTACGACGAGCAGCTGCGTCTGCTGCGCGCCGACTACGACGAGCAGCTACGCCGGCTGCGCGCCGAACTGGACCAGGCCCACCGGCAGGACAAGGCCGGCGCGGCCGAGCTGGCCCGCGTCCACGCTCAGCGCGAAGCCGATCAGGACCGCATCGGCGACCTGCGCGAGCGGTGCGCCGACCTCCAGGCCCAGCGCACCGCCCTGGAGGCCGAGGTGCTCCGCCTCCGCGCCCGCGCCGACTCCGCCACCGACCGGCCCGGCGAAAGCGGATAAACCGCAGCGTCGGCCCCCACTCGGGTCGCCGTCACCAGGGGCAAAGTAACTCTGCGTGATCGCTGTTCGGGTAGATTGCGAGGGGGCGACCAGCTCCAACATAGGGGAAAAGTAACTTTAAGTCCCATCCCGGGTTCACTACGTGATGATCATGGCTCGAACATACCAATCGGTAGTGACTCAGTTACAAAGCATCCTTCTTCCGGCCTTCGGTGGAGATCGGGAGAAAGGTACGGACGTGAGACGTGAGTGGGAGCTGGAAGACCTGATCGAGTGCTGGACACTGGATGAGGAGGAGCCCGCCCTGTTGGCGAACAAGTCCGGGGCCACGCGCTTGGGCTTCGGACTGATGCTCAAGTTCTTCGAGCTGGAGGTGCGGTTCCCTCGCCGGGAGGACGCGCCTCGCCCGGCTGGCATGTAAGGCACGTTGACCGGCTCTCGCCGCATAGTGCGAGGAGCCAGGCGCTCCCGTCCTGTCCCTGTGGAAGTCGGCCATGCAGGGCGGTGCGGCATCTGGTCACGGGCCGTCGCGTCCGTCCTTGGGCCGGCGGAAGCCGAGTGCAGAAGATCAGGTGCAGGAATGATCTGCTGGGTGTGAATACGAATCGGGGGAACGGCGAAGTAGGCGTGTCCATGGTTCTTCTCCGAAGGGCAGGCATGCCAGCTCCCCCTCCGCAGTCGGCTCCGCCAACCGCTGAGACCGACGCACAGCTCATCGAGGTGTCACTACGCCGTCCTGAGCGGTTCGGTGCGCTGTTCGACCGGCACCACGAGGCCATCCACCGCTACGTGCACCTCCGTCTCGGAGAATCGGCGGCGGACGACATCGCCGCGGAGACGTTCCTGCGGGCCTTTCGCGGCCGTGCGCGCTACGACTTGTCCCGCCCCGATGCCCGGGCCTGGCTGTACGGCATCGCCTCCGATCTGGTGGACGGTCACCGGCGCGCCGAGGCCCGCAGGTACCGCGCCCTGGCTAGGAGTGCCGAGGTCACCCACGTCGTGAGCCACGACGAGCGTGTGGTCCAGCGGGTGGCGGCTGCCATCATGCAGCCGCGCCTGGCCGCCGGTCTGGCTGCGCTCTCGCCCGGTGACCGGACCGTGCTGCTGCTGGTGGCCTGCGCTCAGCTCACCTATGAGGAGATCGCCGAGGCGCTCGGCGTCCCGCGCGGCACCGTCGGCTCGCGGCTCAACCGGGCCCGCAGGAAACTCCGCACGTCCATCACCATCGAGGAGTCGTCATGACCGATGATCTGCAGGAGATCAAGACGTTCCATGACACGCTGCCCGGCCCCTCCGCCACGGCCACCGCCAAGGCGAAGGATTTGCTCGCAGCTGAGGCGGTGGCGGAACGAACGCCTCGTACCGGTTCGGCTAAGCACCGCCTCCTGCTCAGGACGGCCGCGGTCGGCCTGGCGGCAGCCGTCGCCGCAGTCGCTTTCCTGACTGGTGCCGACGGTGGTGCGGCCCCGGCCAACGCGGCGGAACTGCTCCAGGAGGCGGCTGCGGCCGCCGGCCGGCAACAGGCGCCACGGCCGGGGCAGATTCTCTACGTCAACCGCACGGACCAGAGCTGGATGATCGTATCGGGTCGCGACAGCCGTTCTGAGGTCACCCGGGAGAGCAACCGCGAGTACTGGATTCCCGCCGCCAACCCCGACGGTGCGCTGACCCGCCTCACCTACGGCAAGCTGCGCACGCACACCGGCCAGGTCCCGACCAGTTTGGAGACCCCGGGCACAGTCGAGTTCCAGCGCGCCGGGCCGTGCACCGTGAACGTGCTCTCACCGACCAGTGAAGGCAACCTGCCCGCAGACCCGGACCAATTGCTCGCCCGGGTTCGCGCGGACGCCGCTGCCTCGGTCAAGAACGAACGGCCCGAGCCCGGCGCGGCACCACCCGGCAAGGACCGGATCGAGCGGCTCGTCGAGCACACGGTGGTGAGCCGTCTCATCACCCTGGCCGGAAACCCCTTCCCCGGTCCCGGCCTGCGTGCGGCGGTGCTCGGTGCGCTGTCCAAGATGCCCACCGCCACCATGCGCACCGACCTCACCGACCTGGCCGGGCGACAGGGCGTCGGCGCCTCGATCAGATATCAGGGCCCAGACGGATGGCAGCGCGCCGAATTGATCTTCGAACCCGGCACCTACCGCTTCCTCGGCTCGCGACTCCTGTCCGAGCCGCCGCGCGGTGGCACGGAGGTACTCCGCTACGCTAGCGCAGTACTGGAAACCAAGATCGTCAACTCCATGCCGAAGATCCCGGTCGATGCTCCCGAAGCGGTGACCTGCTAAGCAGCAAACGCCGCGGTCTTACGCTCAACCCCTTCGACAGCTCGCGCCGCTTCCCCAAGCGCATTCCGGGGAGGCGGCGAGGCCAGGCCGCACACGGACACCCGGTTCCCGTGAACCCATGGCCATCGCCCGCCCAGGCCGGTGGTACCGAGGCAGTGTCCATGCCCACCCGCAAGGCATAACGCTACAGATTCACTCGATCACACTACGACATCAGGGGCATGGACCCGCATGCCGACCTCTGAATACCGGCAGGTACGTACAACCTTGCTTGCCTTACATGGATGACCACTTAGAGTCACCGAAAGACAACTCCCGCATCGACGCCGACGCACTGACACGAGGTGCCGTTTCCGGGTTGAGACGCAGGAACGACGGTCAGTCCGCAGCCTGAACCGCATCACCGTCGGCGAGAATCCGGTGGACGCCGGCGACGGACGGATGCCTGCCTTTGTTCTTGCCCGTAGGGATGGCCAGCCTGCCAGCGATATCAGGCACGGCCACGCCACGGGTGCGCAGCGTCCGCGCATAAGCGATCATGTCGTCATCGAGCACCTTCGGACCCCCGCCGTGGCGGCCGCGCTCACGCGCCGAGGCCTGGCCCTCCAGCGGCTTCTCCCGAATGTATTCCCGCCCAGACTCGGCCATGCCGGCGAAGAAGGCGAACAGCGCCGCCCCGTGCCCGCTGGGATCGTAGAGGCCTTGCAGCGGCCCGGTCAGCAGCTCGAGCTGGATGTCGGCCTGGCGCAACCCCTCGGCGATGGTGAGCAGCTCCGTGGCACCGCGCCCAGGCGCTTCATCTCATGCACCGTGAAGATCACCCGCTGATGCGGGACGGCCTGCTTGATGGTGCGTGCGTACTCCATCGCCTTGGCGAACTGCGGCCGCACCTTGATCCGGGTGCTGATCTTCTCCGAGAAGACCGGGTCACACGTCGCGGTCTTTGGAGCATCTAGCTGGCTCTGCAACTTCTGCTGAACGGTCGAGCACCGCGCATAGCCCACCCGCGTCGGCTTCGCGTCCGCCGCCGCGCCCGCAGCCTCGATCGCCGGGCCCATCTCCCGCATCCGCCCCGGACCTCGATCGGCGGGTGTCTTAACCTCCAGATCGGCCCGCAGCCGGGGCACCAGCATGAAGCGCGGGGTGTGGTATTTCGGGGCGACCTTGCCGCCCCGGGTACGGCAGGCGCTGCCGGCCGGTACTGCACAGGTGGGACAGTCGAACCGTTCGATAGCGGCGGCTGGGTCGGCGAGCTAGGTCATGTCGCAGAACCTACCGCGAGCGGCATTCTGCGAAGGATGTTTTGCGAGAGATCCTGAGAACGAAGTTCGAGGACAAAACGGACACGCAATGAGCAAAGATCATCTCTCGCAGAGCTGAGTATTTCTGATAATCACGCAGCGTCACGATGGTCACAAAGAGTTACCTTGCCCCTGATGACGCCGACCCTAGTGGGGGGCCGCGTCGTCCCGCCGCCTCTCTGCCGACCACCCAACCGGAGAGAAGATCTGTCCCCCAAGGGTGTCTTCGGATACGTAGAGAGGCTCAGCTGGCGGTGGATCTGCCGGAAGGAACCGCGGCGGTGCCGTGCTGTCCCGTGAAACCGTGGCGAGCCGCTGGTGCTCTCGCGCCTGGCGTCAGGACGACTGAATTTCGTCGAAGAGGGCGAGGGCTTCGGTGGGGTCCGGGCTCACGAGGCGTTCCAGACCGGCCGCCGTGATCTTCGCCCACCTGCCGGCCCGTGCCCACATCTGTTCCTCGAAGGCGCGGACGGCCTCGTCCAGATCGGTAGGGCCGGGGGAGACGGCGACGGACTCGGCGAGTTCGGCGCCTTCCAGCATCGCGAGGTTCGCGCCCACCCCCAACGGGGGCATCAGGTGGGCGGCGTCGCCGAGCAGCGTCACCCCGGGGACGTGGGTCCAGGTGTGGGACACGGGCAGGACGTAGAGGGGGCGGTGAACGAAAGCGGTGCCGTGGCGGAGGAGGTCGAGGACGGGAGCGGCCCAGCCGTCGAACAGGGCCAGCAGGCTTGATCGCACGGCCTCGACGTCGGCCAGGTCCAGGCCCGCTCGCCGGTTCAGGCCCATATGCCGGTCCAGGTCCGTGTGCCAGTCCAGCGGCGCGCGGAATTGGGCGTACACCTTGACGTGGCCGCCGCTGTTGCGCTGGGCGACGAGGGCGCGGTTCACGCCGTACACGGCCATGGAACCGTCGCCGATCAGCCGGACGAGGTCGGGGTGGCGGGTGTCGACGTCGTCCAGGGAGGTCTCGACCAAGGTGACGCCGGTGTAGTGCGGCGTCGCGGAGGAGACCGCCGGGCGGACCCGGGACCAGGCGCCGTCCGCGCCGACCACGAGGTCGAACGTCTCCTGTCGCCCGTCCGCGAAAC
This sequence comes from Streptosporangium pseudovulgare, assembly GCF_014648055.1. Taxonomy (GTDB): domain Bacteria; phylum Actinomycetota; class Actinomycetes; order Streptosporangiales; family Streptosporangiaceae; genus Streptosporangium; species Streptosporangium pseudovulgare. The sequence continues at coordinate 49,524 of NZ_BMQJ01000030.1, read as the reverse complement.
GGACCAGCACGCCGTCCCGGGTTCCCGGCTCCACCTCCGTCACGCCCCGCCCCCACTGAACGTCCAGGGGGCCGAGCAGCAGGTCACGGAGTTGTCCGCGGTCGATCTCGGGATTGGCCCGGTCATCCGGACGCGGTTGCCAGTCACGGAGAACGGTCCCATCCACGTCCAGGATGCGCATGGCCTGCCCCTCGGGACGGGACAGCGCCTGGAACTCCGCCAGCAGCCCCGCCTTGCCCAGCGCGAGCTGGCCCATCCCTTCGTGCAGGTCCAGCGTGCCGCCCGGGGGACGGGCGTCGGGAGCGGGATCGCGTTCGAGAACGGTGACGGGGTGACCGTGGCGATGCAGGACGCGGGCGAAGGTGAGGCCGGCGGGACCGCCTCCGATTACGGCGATACGGTGTCTCATATCGATACACTGTATTTCGTTGTTACGGTGTATCGCAACAGTACGATGCACCGTATGACTGTGTGGGATCGGCCGGAGCCGCCGGCTCGCCCCGTGCCGCTCGACCGGGAGCGAATCGTCGCCGCCGCCATCGCGCTGGCCGACGAGGGCGGGCTGGAGACGGTGTCGTTGCGCAAGGTCGCCGCCCGGCTGGACGTCGGCCCGATGCGGCTGTACGGATACATCTCCACCAAAGAGGAGCTGTTCGACCTCATGGTGGACGAGGCCCACGCCGAGATCCTCCCCGAGGAGCGGCCCGGCGACTGGAGGGAGGCGCTGCGCGTCCTCGCCCACCGCACCAGACAGGCCACCCTCCGTCACGAATGGCTGGCCGACCTGCTCGGCGGCCGTCCGGCCCTGGGCCCGAACGCCCTCGCCGTGACCGAGGCCACGCTGGCCGCCCTCGACGGCCTCGCCGACCTCGACACCGTCATGCGCGCCGTGGAGACCGTCAGCGCCTACTTCACCGGCGCGATCAGACGCGAGATCGCGAACCTGCGGGCCGAGCGCGCCACGGGCCTGTCCAAGCGCGACTGGCAGCGCGCCTCCGGCCCGCATGTGATGAGGATGCTGGCCACGGGCCGCTTCCCGGCGCTGGCCAAGGCCGTGCACGACGGCACGGACGTGGATGCCGAGACGTCCTTCGCGATCGGCCTGGACTGGGTCCTCGACGCCGTGGCCGCCAAACTCGCCCGGCCGCCGGTGTGACGCTCAGGATTTCCAGGTGACATCCGTGGCACCGTGTGACGCCGCCAGGCTGCGCGCCTGCCTGCTCGACCGGTTCAAAGGCAAGCTCTGACGCCGGACGACCGGGCGGCGCCGGAAGGGCCGTGCCATCTGCGGTGGCACGCGGACTCCTACGCTCATGTCCATGGCCGACGGCCGCACACCCTCGGATTCGCGCTCATCGACTCGCCGGTCGGCCTTGGCATTGATCTTCGAGGTCAGGCCGATCAGCGGATCCACCAGCGCATCGGTGATCCACGCAGTCCGGCACCGGGCCGACGCGGCCTGATCCTGGAGATACTCGCCGGGCCACTCACCGGGATCCACCACAGTTCACATCAGATCGTCGGTGGCGAACCGCGACGCCCTGTTCGGCATGAACATGCAACCCTTTCGGCCGTACCCAAAAAGGTCGACATCCCTTGCGGGCGGATCACACACTTCGCATACGACGCCGAAAAGAGAAACGGCGCACAAAGAAAGGGACTGCCACAGTGATCCGACTGGGACGCATCATCGCCGCACTGGGGGCGGCCGGCGCACTGGCCGCGACCCTGCTCACCGGAGGAGCCGGCGGCGCCTCCGCAGAGACGCGGAACGCCGCCACCACCCAGACCAGAGACCCCGATCGGACCACCGATGTGCCGGAGATCAGGCTCACCGAACCCGAGAAGCAAACCCTGCAGGCAGAAGTGGCCCCCGAGGAATCTGAGTGCAGAAATTGGCGGTAGCGATGATCATGGGTTGCTACCACAGCTGCCGTCCTCGGCTTATAGCTCCTAGGCGAAAGCGTCTGGATGACCGCCTGGCGCTGCAGGGCATCCTGTTCGTGCTGCACACCGGCATCGCGTGGGAGCATCCGCCGCAGGAACCGGGGTACGGCTCGGGCATGACGTGCCGGCGGCGGCTGAACGAGTGGCACAAGGCCGGGGTCTGGCAGCGCCTGCACGAGGTGCTCCTGGCCAGGCTCAGGGCGGCGGACGCGATCGACCTCTCCCGGGCTTCGGTGGACTCCTCCCACATCAGAGCCCTAAAAGGGGGGCGCA
>NZ_BMQJ01000030.1:0-47159 GCF_014648055.1 Streptosporangium pseudovulgare | reverse complement strand
CGATGCCACCGGCATCCCTTTGGCGGTGATCCTGACCGGCGGCAACCGCAATGACGTCACCCGGCTGATCCCCTTGCTGGAGGCGGTCCCGCCGGTGCGTGGCAGGCGCGGCCGGCCCCGCAGGCGTCCCGACGTCGTGCTGGCCGATCGCGGCTACGACCACGACAAGTACCGCAAGCAGGTCCGTGCCCTCGGCATCCGCCCGCTCATAGCCCGGCGCGGCACCGAGAACGGCTCCGGCCTGGGCAAACACCGCTGGGTCGTCGAGCAGGCCTTTGCTCTTCCGCACCACTTCCGCCGCCTGCGCATCCGATGGGAGATCCGCGACGACATCCACGAAGCCTTCCCCAGCCTCGGTTGCGCTTTGATCTGCCGGCGCCGCCTCAGCTCATTGCGTTAGGAGCTCTTAGAGGCTGGCGCCGGCATGCGCGAGACCGGCTGACGGCGCAGCCGCAGGCGGCCATGCTCGCCTCCCTGCTGCCCGCCCGGAGTTGGATGGTCGACCTGTTCACACCCTGCGGGCTGTCGGACACGCTGGAGCACGGCCTGGACAATCTGCGGCACCGCACTCGTGCGACGCTACGGTGCGAGATCGACGACACCGCTCGCCGGCGGAGGCTGCCTTCCTGGTCCGGGCGGCTGGCGGACGGCGAGCCCGAATGGCTCGATCACCTGGGCTCGGCCATCCGCGCCATCCACCAGGCCGCGGTCGTGCCGTACTGACCGTGGATCAAGGCGCACCCGAACGCCGAGCACAGCACCTCAGGTCGCATGATGCTCTCTTCGGGCGTGGAGCGGATGCTCGCCATGCTGCAGCCGCAGGCGCGCTGACCGGAGAGGCCCCGACGACCCACCGGGAAATACCGCCTGTATCTGATCGGCTCCCACACGATGCGAGTGGCCGACGCCCGGCCCGTCCGCTGATCAACGGATCCACGGCACCTGCCCGATCTTTCCTGAGACTACGGCGACCCCGGTGCCGGAAGTGGCCGTTCACCTGCCGGTGTTCCGCCGGGGGCTGATGTCGAGGCGGGCGGAGGCGGAGTCCAGCGTGCCGCTCGCGGGGCGATCCCGTAGTCGGGTTTGAGCTCCTCGGGGATGGCGTAGTGCATGACACGGCCTCGGGTCAGCGACGACAGTTCCAGCTTCGTGACCAGGCGGCCCAGCCGGTCGGACAGCTGCTCGGCCCAGGGACCGCTGTCTTCGAGCCGTTCGAGCGCGTCCAGGAGCACCGGACCGATCTTCACGATGGAGTCCCAGCGGGAACCGGGGACCTGAAGCCAGTCGGCCGCGGTGTCACCGATCAGGAAGCGGATGAGGGCGGGTACGACGGGGTCGAGGAACGTTCCGGGGACGACCTGTTCGTACATGTCGATCAGCTGCCGCGTCAGCTGCGCCCCTTCTGGGGAAGGTCCCATGTGACGGAGCATGTACCGGTCGGAGAACCGGCGGGCCGCTTCCAGATCCGGGGGGATGGTCGCCGGATCCATGCCCAGGATGGTGCCGACGACCTTCCAGGCGTAGTAGTAGGCCTCGGCCCCGTCGGGGCTGATATGGACGCCCATCCGGTGCAGGGCGTCCAGCACCTGGAGGCTGAACATCATCAGCCCGCCGAGCATGTCCTCCTGGCAGATCGGAACGGGCTCCGGCCACCTGTCCTCCTGCTTGAGGTGGCGGCGGATGGAGGCGTGCAGGAGCCGTACCTTCTGCGCGGCCGGGAGGAACCGCCCGCCCGCCTGGAACGCGTCGGGCTGCATGAGATAGACGGTGAACTGCCCGGTCTCAGCCATTCGCCGGGAGGGGTAGGCCAGCGAGTGCGTCGCCGACAGCAGCTTGGCCACGTGCGGGATCATGTAGCACGCCGGCATCGCCGCGAACGACAGGGCGGTGGAGATGTGCACGTCGTTGTCGATGAAGAACTGCCTGGCCTGCTCCATGACCGTCCAGTCGACCCAGTCCGGCGGTGTGGCCGTGGCGTTCAGATACTCGCGGGCGGCGTCGGGAAGGCCTTCGGGCAGTGCCTGACCGGAGGTGGTGAACCAGCGCATGAGGGTGTTGAATCTGCCTACGTCGCCACCGGCGAACAGGGCCTCGACGGTCGCGTCGGCAAGCCGGTCGCCTTCGAGCCGGAGCCCGTTCATGTACTCCTCGGTGTAGTCATGCATCCGCGACCACCTCGCGTATCAGTCGGGTCAGGGCTTCAGCGGCGTCCGGCGTCAGCCGGGCCTTGTCGACAGCCGCCTGTGCGGCCTGGGCGCGTTCGTCGATCATCTGCCGTACATGGGTCACGGCTCCCGACCGCTGCATGATGTCCCGTATCTCCGCGGCGTCGGCCGGGGTGGGCGGTCCGCCGAGCAGGTCATGCAGCCGCCGGCGGTCGGGCTCGGACGCCCTGTCCAGCGTCAGGGCCAGCAGCGCGGTCGGTTTGCGGCCCGTCAGATCATCGAGGACCGACTTGCCGGTTCGTTCGGGGTCGCCGAACACGCCCCACAGGTCGTCCCGCAGCTGGAACGCCTCGCCGAGCGGACGTCCGTACGCCGCCAACGTGTTCAGCGTCGCGGGGTTCGCGCCGGCGAGCACGGCGCCGATCTGCAGCGGCCGCTCGACGGTGTAGGAGCCGGTCTTGAACCGGACGATGGTCAGCGACCGAGCGAGGTCGGGGGCGCCTCCGGTACTGAGGATCTCCAGGCACTCGCCCGCCACCAGCTCACGGCCCAGCATCGTCCATGAAGGCACGGCCCGGGCCAGGAACGTCAGTGGCAGGCCCGAGGTGTGGAACAGCTGCCCCGCCCAGGCCATCAGCAGATCGCCGATCATGACTGCCAGGGCGTCGCCGAGCTTCTCGTGAGCCGTGGGCCGGCCGCGCCGCAGCGGACTGCGGTCGATGAGGTCGTCGTGCACGATCGCGGCGGCGTGCACCAGTTCCAACGCCGCGGCGGCGCGGACCACCGCGTCGGTGTCGGGCCGGCCCGCCGCTCGCCATCCCCAATAACAGAATGCCGGGCGGATCCGTTTGCCTCCGGCGATCGAGACGCGTACCTGGTCGGCGATGGGGGCCAGCTCGGCGTCCAGCGCCGACAACTCGGCGATCTCCGCCTCGACGAACTGCTCCAGCGCCCGGTCCACCCGGAGCCGGAGGTCACTCATACCGGCCGCGCTCGACAACCTGCCGGGCCAGCAGTTCCAGATGCGGCTGCGGGGTCGTGCCCAGGCGTTTGACCGCCAACTCGCCGCGGGCGCGCAGTTCCTGGCGCACCTGGCTCAGGCTGGGAAGGTGGTGGGTGACACTTCGCAGCCCCTCCACCAGGAGATCACTTAAACCGGCGGCCAGATAGAGCACCTCGTCCCGAGGCGCAGGGTTCTCCTCCCGCACTTAAGCCCTCCCGCTCGTAAAGGATATTTTTGAAATTGAAGTGAACCACGAAAGGCGTCCCCAAGTCTGCCGTAACAGGTGACGGCGAATTGATTTAAGGGATCCTGGATGGCATTTTCCACAATTGATGGCCAAGGAGAAATTTGGGCGTTTTGGGGCGAGCGGATGGCCTATCACCGAAGTCCGATGACCGCCGGGAGACGGGGGAGGTCCACCGGGTCACGCCGAATACCCTGCGCCCGCGGTGCTCGGCCACGGGCGCGCCAGCGCGCGATCGTACGGGCCTGCCCCAGGCGGGCGTCACAAGCCGTTGTCCATGCGACCGCGACAACGGGCCGAGCCTGCGGGAAGTACGGTGGCGCCTGCTCGTCCCGCAGAGAACGTCGATTCTTCCGGGCTCGGCTTCCACGTTGCCGTAAGTGGCAGCCTCTACCGCTGATTTCTGTACCGATCTTCCTTAAATGCCCTCTGCGCCGGGATGCCAGCGGGGATCCGCATGAGGTGTCAGGACACGGGTTGGGGGGCCAGTACGGCGCCGGCCGCCGGTACCGTCACTCGTGCCGAGCAGGTGACGGCACCGGCCGGTGCCGGTGCCTACGGCGAAATCCTCCCGCCGGGATCGCTCGCGGCGGGACGGCCGCGCAACGGCTCGGCCGCCCCGGCGAGCTTCACCGCCGCGTCACCGGTGAAGTCGCCCCGGGTCGCCGGCGACCCGGACCCGGTCAGCGGCCGGGCCCGGCCGTCCCGCCGTCCTCCGCCCGGCCGGGATGGCCCTCGTGCAGGAGCGAGCGCAGTTCGGCGGTGTCGATGATGTGGGCCAGCCTCGGGAAAACGCCGGTCATCAGGGTGTGGTGGACTTGCGGGTCCGGGTCGGTGACGCCGTCGGAGAGGACGTGGAGCCGGTAGTCGCGGTCGGCGGCGTCGGTGACGGTGGACAGTACGGCGCCGCTGGTGGTGATGCCGGCGATGACCAGCGTGGTGATTCCGCGATCCCGCAGCCGCCGGTCCAGGTCCGTCGTGGACAGCGCGCCGAGGCGGGTCTTGCGGACGGTGATGTCGCCGGGCTCGGGGGCGAGCCGGTGGTGGATGCTCGTGGCGGGATCCGCGTGGTGCATGAGGCGCTGCCCGCCGATGAGGGAGAACATCCTGTTGGCCGGCGGGATCGCCGCCCAGTCGGTTTCGGTGAATCCGACCCGCACGTGGGCGATGACGGCGCCGCGCGCCCGCATGTCGGCGATGGCGCCGGCCACCCGTGACAGCAGCGCTTCCGGGCCGGCCGGGCCGGGGAGCGAGGCCAGGATTCCCCGCTGGTAGTCCATGACGAGCAGTGCGGTCGTCCGGGGGTCCAGCGCCGGGGTAGTGACGGTCATTTTCTCTCCTTGGGTGATGAGGGCGCCCTGACACGCGCGATCGCGTGCCGAGGGCCGACTGCGCATCGGGTACGTGAGCCACGATTCGCCGCGCCGCGGCCACACCGGCCACGGCGGCCACGGCGAAGGCCGTCGTGCTCGTCGCCGAGCCGTACGCGGAGGGGCGGACCGTTCCGAAGAGGGGCGGCCGGCCCGGTCGCGGTGACGGCCGGGGAGCCTGTCAGGCACGGCCCGGTGACGGCCGGGGGCCTGTCAGGCACGGCCCGGTGACGGCGCCGTCTCCGCTTCCGGCTCCGTTTCCGGTTCCGGCTCGGCGAGGGACGCCGCGGCGCGCCGGGGGAGCAGCAGCGGGGTCACCAGCAGGAGCACGCCGGCCAGGCCGATGGCCGTGCGCGGGCCGAGCAGTCCGCCCAGCACTCCCCAGACGGCCGTCAGGAGCGCGGTCGAGGCCTTGGTCGTCACCGCCCAGGCGGACAGCGTGCGGGTGATCCGGTCGGTCGCGGTGCGCTCCAGGCGGTAGGTGGCGCAGACGGGGTTGAAGACCCCGCAGCAGAAGATGAGCCCGAGCTGGACGCCCATCACCAGCAGCAGCCCTCCGGTGCCCGGCCCCAGGAAGACCAGGCCGACGGGCCAGAACGCGCGCAGCACCCCGGACACGACCAGGACCCGGTGCTGCCCGAACCGGGTGACGAGCGGTCGGGCCAGCCGCGAACCGAACAGCCCGCCGATCGCGGGAGCGGCGAAGGCGAGGCCGTACTGCCACGGTGTGAACCCGAGCCGGCCGAGCATCAGGACGGCCAGCAGCGCGTCGATGGCCATCACGAGGCCGTTGAACAGAGCGGTGTTGAAGAACAGCGGGCGCAGCGTCGGGTCGGCGAGGATGTACCGCCAGCCGTCGAGCAGGTCCCCGGCCCGCATGCGCGCGGCCTCCCGGCGCTCGGGCCGCGGCTCGTGGCCGCCCGTCGCGCGGATGCCCAGGGCCGAGAGCAGGTAGCTGACCGCGTCGGCCACCACCGTCGCCACCGGACCGAGGAGCCCGATCGCGGCACCGCCCAGCGGCGGCCCGACGATCGTGGCCGTCCAGGTCGTGGACTCGAACCGGGCGTTGGCGACGAGCAGGTCCTCGGCCGGCAGCAACGTCTTCAGGTACGCGCCGGAGACGGCGCGGAAGGTGATGTCGGCCGCCGCGACGACGACCGAGACCAGCAGGAGCTGGACGAAGGAGAGCACACCGAGCGCGAACGCGGCGGGGATCGTCAGCAGCGCCGCGAACCGCACCAGGTCCATCCCGATCAGCACCGGCCGCTTGCGGCGGAACTCCACCCACGGGCCGAGCGGCACCGCCACGGCCGCGCCCACCGCCGCCCCCACGGAGGACAACGCCGCGACCTCCGCCGGCCCGGCGTGCAGCACCTGGATCGCGATCAGCGGGAACGCGCCGAAGGCGAGCCACGTGCCGAGCGCGCTGGCCCCGTACGCTCCCCACAGCCACCCGAATGACCGTCCCAGCCGGTGCCCGTTCCGCATGTCCGACGCCCCTCGTCTCTCACCCGCACAACCGATTCGCGATCGGAAGCATCAAAGCGAGCGCCAGGCCTGGAGATCAAACAACCGCAGAGCCGCCCTGCCACAACCAGTGGTTGTACTCATAGGGTGTCCGCATGGACCTCGACATCGTCCGGACCTTCGTCACCGCCGTCGACGCGGGGCAGTTCCAGGAGGCCGCCGCCGAGCTGGCGGTCACCCAGCAGGCCGTCTCCAAACGCATCGCCGCGCTGGAGCGCGACCTCGGCGTGCGGTTGTTCACCCGCACGCCGCGCGGCGCCGAGCTCACCATCGACGGGCAGGCGTTCCTGCCCCACGCGCGCGAGCTGCTGCGCGTCGCCGAGCGCGCGGTCGCGTCCGTGCGCGCCGGCAGCCGTCCGCTGCGCGTCGACGTGATCACCTCGCGCAGCGCGCAGTCGGGCATGATGCGCGGCTTCCACCGCGCGCACCCCGAGATCGACCTCGACGTGGTGATGCTGTTCGACATCGAGAGGGCCGTCGCCGCCATCCGGTCCGGTGTGATCGACGCGTCCTTCCGCGCCGTCGCCATGCCCGGCCGCCCCCTTCCCGAGGACATCGAGTCCGTCCGGGTGATCGACGAGCCGCTCCAGCTCCTCACCGGCCCCGCCCACGCGCTGGCGGGCGCCCGATCGGTGACCGTCGCCCAGCTCACCGGGCACCGGATCTGGATGCCCGGTGTCGTCCCCGGTACCGAGTGGGCCGCCTACTACGACGACCTCGTCGCCGAGTTCGGTCTCACCATCGAGGCGACCGGCCCCAACTTCGGCTCCGACGCGCTCCTGGACACCATCGCCGACACCCCGGCCCTGGCCACCTTCATGGGCGGGCAGACCCGCCTCGTCTGGCCCGCCGACCACGGCCTGCGCCGCATCCCGGTGACCGACCCCACGCCCGTCTACCCGCACTCGCTCCTGTGGCACCGCGACAACGCCCATCCCGCGCTGGCCACCCTCCGGGCCCATCTCGCCGCCGCGGCGGCCGGCCACGACGCCGCCGGGACCTGGACGCCGGCCTGGACGATCCCACGCTGAACACCGCCGCCCCGGCGAGCCGGACCGAGGGGCCGGGAGCCCGGGGCCGGCGCGCCCGTCCGGCGTGTCCATGAGCCGGACGGAGCGGGCCGCGCGTTCCCAGCAGGTGCACCGCCGTGACAGGGGCGCGACTCGAAGAAGATGTCATGAAAGATGTCGAGAACGGCCCGGCGGCTCCGTCCCAGGGATGGATGCGGCCGCCGTGGCCGCACCACACCGAGGAGAGACCCGGCATGACGATCCAGCGGATGGACAACGTCCTCATCGTTGTCGACGACCTCGACGCCGTCATCGCGTTCTTCGTCGAACTCGGCATGGAACTGGAGGGCAGGGGGCCGATCGAGGGACGCTGGGTGGAGCGTGTCATCGGGGTCGACGACGTCCGGCAGGACGTCGCGATGCTGCGGACCCCGGACGGCCACGGCCGGATCGAGCTGGCGATGTTCCACACGCCGAAGGCGATCAGCCCCGAGCCGAAGGACGCGCCGTCGAACACGCTGGGCATTCGCCGCATCATGTTCGCCGTCGACGACATCGAGGACGTCGTCGCCCGCCTGCGCGCCCACGGCGCCGAACTCGTCGGCGAGGTGACGCGGTACGAGGACGGCTTCTGGCTCTGCTACGTCCGCGGCCCCGAGGGCATCATCGTCGGACTGGCCGAACAGATCGGCTGAGGGCCGCCGAACGGACGACGGCGCCTGCCGTTCGACCGCTCACAGATCACGCCCCATGGTTCCGGCACCTAGGGTGGCGGAGTGACCGTGTGCGCAAATCTGATGTCCACGGCCCTGGCGCCGTTCGTGGCGACGCTGAATTCGTACGATCTCGGGTCGGAGCAGGCCGGCGTTCATCGCGGGCTTCCCTCGTCCACGGTGTCGATCACGATCCCCGAGGAGGACCCGCTCGAGATCGCGTGGGTCGGGCGGCCCGGGTCCCGCACACGGCTCCGGGCCGTTGTGGCCGGGCTCCACCTGAGCGCGGCCGAGCTCAGGCAAGAGGGGTGCACGCGCGGCGTGTGGCTGACGCTCCGCCCACCGGGTGTCCGCGCGCTGCTGGGAGTCCCGGCGGCGGCGCTGGCCGGGCATGTCATCGACCTCGCCGACGTCGTCCCGGCGATGGCCGAGCTGCCGGAGCGCCTGACGGCCTGCCGGTCCTGGCCCCAACGTCGCGCCCTTGTCGAGCGCTCCCTGCTCGCCGGCCTGGCCCGGTACGGCGAGCGCGCCGACCACCACGGGATGCGGGCCACGCTCGCGGCCCTGGCCGGCACTTCCCGGGTGCGGGAAGCCTCGGAACTGCTCGGGTGCTCCCGGCGGCACCTGAGCGGCGTGGTACGGACCGAGCTCGGGGTGACGCCGAAGGAGTACCAACGGCTTGTCCGCTTCGAGACCGCCCGGGGCCGGCTCGTGGCCGCCGCCGGCGCCGGCGGAGTCGCTCTGGCGGCGGTGGCCGCCGCGTCGGGATTCGCCGACCAGGCGCACTTCACCCGGGAGTGGCGGGCCATGGCCGGGTGCACGCCCACCGAGTGGCTGCGCGCCGAGGGGCTGGCCGTGCGGGGTCCGTCGGCCGGCGACCGGTCACCGGGTGAGGAGCGCGTCTCCGGCTGACGGCCGGCCGGTACGGGTGTGGTCGTTCCCAAATGTTCAATACACCGCCGCCACCCGGCCCCACGATGGGGGTATGACATCGAGTATCCGTTTCATTCCCCGTCTGATCGTGCCCGACCCGGACCGCGCATCGGCGTTCTACCATGACGTCCTCGGCGCCGAGGAGGTGTTCCGGGCCCCTCTGGGTGACGATGGCCGTCCCTCCGTCGTGGAGCACCGCATCGGTGGTTCGCCCTTCCGGGTCTCGCCCGCCGTCTCCTCGTGGGGGTGGCTGTCGCCAAGCGACCTCGGCGGCTCCGCGGTCCTCCTTGAGATCGAGGTCGACGATCCGGATGCGGTCGGCGAACGCATGGTCGAACACGGTTCCGAGGTGCTCGTGCCGATCGAGAACCGGCCCTACGGCAAACGCTCGGGCCGTATTCGTGACCCGTTCGGGCATCTCTGGATCATCACCGGCGATCTTCGCTGAGCCGGCCCGGCCCTCGGCGACCGGCTCCGGCGCCTCCGGCACGTGATGCGCGGCGACACCGAGCCGAGGGTCCCGTTCGGTTTCGCAGCCGGACCGCTTCCCGTCGGCCACCGTCTGCCACCGTCTGCTCGCCGGGAGGGAGAAGGGCGGGAGGAAGGCGGGAGGAGGGCGGGCAGGGGGCGGGGCCGGACGGTTCTGCGGGGAAGGATACGGGTGGGGGTATGGTTGCAGGGGAGTGGGGCGCCGCCGGGCCGCCCCGCCCGGGGTGGGGAAGACTCGCGTTTCTTCCACGGCCGGGCGCACCTCGGGCGAGAAGGTGAAGCATGGAGATGGACGCGGCGGTCCTGTCGGACGCCCTCAACCGGCTCAAGCGGGCCCACGGCCAGCTGGGCGGGGTGATCGCGATGATCGAGAACGCCGAGGACTGCGAGCGGGTGCTGACCCAGCTGGCGGCGGTGTCCAAGGCGCTGGACCGGGCCGGATTCAAGATCATTTCAACCGGACTGCAGCAGTGCCAGCTGGCGCGGGAGAACGGCGAGAAGCCGCCCATCACCCCCGAGCGGCTGGAGAAGCTGTTCCTGGCCCTGTCCTGAGGCGTCCCGGGGCCTCGCGGGCCCGGTGGGGACGTCCGGCCCGGATGCCCGTTCGCCGACCCCGGCGGGCGGGCACCCCTTCCGAACTGGGGATACCCCTGACCGACGGATACCCCCCTAGGTATATTCTTCTGACCGATGGATACCCCACCCGGTATTTTCGACAAGGAGTCGCACGATGACGGTCACCGAGACGGCCGCCCGCGAGCCGTACCGCGGCGACCCGGCCCTGCTTCCGACCCCGACAACGCGAAGGCGGTAACGACGATGACCACGATCCACGTCGAGGTGGTGGAGACCTCCTCCCTGGGCGACCGCAGCTACCTGGCCCACGACGGCCGCGTCGCGCTGGTGGTCGACCCGCAGCGCGACATCGACCGGATCCTGGCCCTGGCCGGCCGGCTCGGCGTGCGCGTCACGCACGTGGCCGAGACCCACCTGCACAACGACTACGTCTCCGGCGGCCTGGCCCTGGCCCAGGTGACCGGCGCGACCTACCTGGTCGCCGGAGCCGACACCGTCGGTTTCGACCGGCTGCCGGTGGCCGACGGCGACGAGATCACCCTGTCCGAGGCCATGCGCGTCTCGGCGGTGGCCACCCCGGGACACACCTTCCACCACCTGTCGTACGTCCTGTCCGGCCCCGCCGGTCCCGAAGGGGTCTTCACCGGTGGGTCGCTGCTGTTCGGCACCACCGGCCGCACCGACCTGCTCGGCGAACAGCACGCCCACACCCTGGCCCACCACCAGCACGCCTCGGTGCGCCGCCTGGCCGACCTGCTGCCCGACGGCGCGCACGTCTGGCCCACCCACGGGTTCGGCAGCTTCTGCTCGGCCACCCAGTCCGACGCCCCGGACTCCACCATCGGCCGCGAGAGGCGGGCCAACCCGGCGCTGCGGCTGGAGGCCGACGACTTCGTCGCCCAGACCCTGGCCGGGCTGGACGCCTACCCCGCCTACTACGCCCACATGGGCGCGCGCAACAGCGCCGGCGCCGGCCTGATCGACCTGACCCCGGCCGGGGTCGCCGACGCCGGGCGGCTGCGGGAGCGGATCGCGGCCGGCGAGTGGGTGGTGGACCTGCGCTCACGCAAGGCCTTCGCCCAGCGGCACCTGACCGGCACCCTGAGCTTCGGCCTGGACGGACCGATGTCGACCTGGCTGGGCTGGATGGCCCCGTGGGGCGCGCCCATCACCCTGCTGGGCGAGTCTCCCGAGCAGGTCGCCGCGGCCCAGCGCGAGCTGGCCCGCATCGGCGTCGACCGCCCGGCCGCCGCCGCGACCGGTGACCCGGAGGAGTGGGCCGGCGGCGACGAGACCCGCCTCGGCGAAATGCCCGTCGCCACGTTCGCCGACCTGGCCGCCGCCCGCGCCGGGCAGGCGCCGCACGGGCTGCCCGCCCCGGACGCGGTGCTGGACGTGCGCATGACGAACGAGTGGCGCGCCGGGCACATCGACGGCGCCGCGCACATCCCGCTGCCCGACCTGCCGGGCCGGCTGGCCGACGTGCCGGACGGGACGGTGTGGGTGCACTGCGGCTCCGGCTACCGGGCCGCCGCGGCCACCAGCCTGCTGCGGCGGGCCGGACACCGGGTGGTGCACATCGACGACGCCTACGCCGGCGCCGCCGGTGCGGGCCTGACCGTCGTCACCCCCGAGAGCTGACCACCCGGAAGACCACCCCCGGACCCGTCCGGGGGTGGTCTTCCGGGTGGCGGCGCCGCCCGGCGAACGGCCGGCGCCTTCCGAAGAACCGGTTCCGGGGCGGGCCGTGCCCACGAGACCGCCGTGGCCCGCACCGGAACCGGCCGACCACCATCACGTCCCGACGAGGAGGACCACATGACCACCGCCGCGAACCCGGCGACCCCCGCCACCCTGGACGCCGCCACCCTGCGACGGCTGCTGGAGTCCGGCCGCGCGCCCCGGCTGATCGACGTGCGCACCCCCGGCGAGTTCGAGACCGCCCACATCCCCGGCTCCTGCAACGTGCCGCTGGACCTGCTGCGTGAACACCGCGCGGAGCTGCGCGGACACCTGGACGAGCAGACGGTGCTGATCTGCCGGTCCGGCCAGCGCGCCACGCAGGCCGGCCAGGACCTCGCGGCCGCGGGCCTGCCCGGCCTGCGCGTCCTCACCGGCGGCGTCTCCGCCTGGCAGGCCGCCGGAGCGCCGGTCGCGGCGGGCAAACCGCGCTGGGACCTGGAGCGCCAGGTCCGCCTGGTGGCCGGCTCGATCGTGCTGGGCTCCGTCCTGGTCAGCACGGCGTTCCCGCCGGCCAAGTGGCTCGCCGCGGCCATCGGCGGCGGGCTGACCTTCGCCGCCCTGTCCAACACCTGCGCGATGGGCATGCTGCTGGCCAAGCTGCCCTACAACCGCGGCCCGCGCACCGACATCGCCACCGTGCTGGGCACCCTGGCCGGCGGGCGCGGGTGAGCCGGCGATGGTGACCGCTCTCGGCCTCGGCGCCGTGATCGGCATCCTGCTCGGGCTGCTGGGCGGCGGCGGATCCATCCTGGCGGTGCCCGCCCTGGTCTACGGCGCGGGCCTGCCACTGGACTCCGCCGTACCGGCCTCCCTGCTGGTGGTGGGCGTCTCCTCGGCCACCGCCGCCCTGCCCCGCATCCGCGCGCATCAGGTGCGCTGGCGCATCGCCGCCGTCTTCGGCGGCGCCGGCGCGGTGGCCGCGTTCGGCGGCGCCGCCCTCAACCGGCTTCTGCCGCCGCAGGCGATCCTGATCGGCTTCGCCGCGCTCATGGCGGTGGCCGGGCGGCGGATGCTGGCCGGGCGGACCGCCACGGGCGGGGCGTGCGATCTGCCCGGCGGCGGCGTCAACTGGCGCAGCTGCCTGCCCAAGGCCGTCGGCGTCGGCGCCGCCGTGGGCGTGCTGACCGGCCTGTTCGGGGTCGGCGGCGGGTTCCTCATCATCCCGGCCCTGGTGCTGGGCCTGGGACTGCCGATGACGGCCGCGGTCGGCACCTCGCTGCTGATCGTGGTGGTCAACTCGGCCGCCGGATTCGCCGCCCATGCCGGGAAGGCGACGTTGGACTACGGTGTCATCGCGTCCTTCACCGCGGCGGCGGTGGCCGGATCGCTGGCCGCGGCCCGGCTGGGCCACCGCCTGGATCCGGTACGGCTGCGCCGCTGGTTCGCCTACCTGGTCTTCGCCGTGGCGGCCTTCGTCGCCGCCCAGGCCGTGTTCGACCCGGCCGCGCTGAGCCGCTGAGCAAGCGCGCCGGGCACGGCGCCCGGTCGCCCCCTTTTCGGAGATCAACCGCCTGTCCTCGCGCGAACCGGGGCGTCGGTGCCCGGATTCGGGAGGCCGTGACCCCGAGGCGGTGAGTGTCGGCGCCCGGGCCCGCGGCGGTGTGTCGTGGCGGCGTCGTCTCAGGAGGCGGCGGGTGCGGGCCAGACCGCGGCGGAGGAGTCCTGGCCGCGATCGATGTGGTCGGCGTGGAAGAGGCCTTCGGCCAGCAGGCGGCGCACATGCTCGTCGGCGGCGCTGTAGTAGACGAAGGTCCCCTCACGCCGGCCCTTGACCAGCCCGGCCAGACGCAGCTTGGCCAGGTGCTGGCTGACGGCGGTCGGGGCGGCGTCGGCGAGCTCGGCCAGGCAGGCCACCGACGACTCGCCCTGCAGCAACGCCCACAGGATCTTGATGCGCGTCGGGTCGGACAGCAATCGGAACGACTCGGCCGCCAGGTGCACCTGCTCCTCGTTGGGCATTTCGAAGTCGGGCAGCGACTTGTGCATGCGGTCAGCATACCTCCGGATCTGCCTACTTGCATATCTGCGTATATACGCATATAACCTGGCACGGTGACAACCGAACTGAGTCCCTCTCCGTCCGCCGCGACGCGGGCCGCTCCCTCATCCACGGTCACGTCGAAGATGACGGCCTGGTGGCGGACCGGAGCCGGATCGCTGCCCGAGGTGCGCTGGGCCGCCGCGGCCACCGCGCTGTTCGCCGGCGGCGGCATCTGTCAACTGGCCGGAGCCCCCTCCTGGCTGTGGTGGGGGCTGTATCTGGCCTGTTATGCCGCCGGCGGCTGGGAGCCCGGCCTGGCCGGGCTGAAGGCGCTGCGCGAGCGGACGCTGGACGTCGATCTGTTGATGGTCGTCGCGGCGATCGGCGCGGCGGCGATCGGGCAGGTCTTCGACGGCGCGCTGTTGATCGTCATCTTCGCCACCTCCGGCGCGCTGGAAGCCGTCGCCACCAAACGCACCGCCGACTCGGTGCGCGGCCTGCTGGACCTCGCACCCCACCAGGCCACCCGCATCGATGATGACGGTGAGGAGGAGGTCGTGGCGGCCGCCGACCTGCGCGTCGGCGATGTCATCGTGGTGCGGCCGGGCGAGCGCATCGGCGCCGACGGCCAGGTGGTGGACGGGTCCGGCGACGTCGACCAGGCCACCATCACCGGTGAGAGCCTGCCGGTGGACAAGCAGCCGGGCGACGAGGTGTTCGCCGGTACGGTGAACGGCGCCGGCGCGTTGCGCGTCCGCGTCACGCGGCCGGCGTCGGAGACGGTGATCGCCCGGATCGTGGCCATGGTCGAGCAGGCCAGCGCCACCAAGGCACGCACCCAGCTGTTCATCGAGAAGGTGGAGCAGCGCTACTCCGTCGTCATGGTCGCCGCCACCCTGGTCCTGTTCGCGCTGCCCCTGTTCTGGGGCACGCCGGTGCAAGAGGCCCTGCTGCGGGCCATGACGTTCATGATCGTGGCCTCGCCGTGCGCGGTGGTGCTGGCCACCATGCCGCCGCTGCTGGCCGCCATCGCCACCGCCGGACGCAACGGCGTGCTGGTCAAGTCCGCTGTGGTCATGGAGCGGCTGGCCGACATCGACCGGGTCGCCTTCGACAAGACCGGCACCCTGACCGAGGGCCGTCCGCACCTGGCTCACCTGCGCGTCCTGCCCGGCACGGCGACCACCGCAAGGAGTGGATCAGACGACGGCGCCGAGACGCAGGCCGATCGGTTGCTCGCGCTGGCGGCCGCCGTCGAGCAGGGCTCGGAACACCCGCTCGGCCGCGCCGTCGCCGCCGCCCACAACAGGCGCCTGCCGCTGCCCGCGGCCGCCGACTTCGCCGCCCTGCCCGGGCGAGGGGTGCGCGCCCGCGTCGACGGCCACCTGGTCGAGATCGGCAGTCCCGCCCACCTGCTGGTCGAGACCGCAGGCGGCGCCACGTCCGGCGATGCCGAGCAGGCCCGTCAGGCCGTGGCCGAACTCGAAGACGACGGGCACAGCGCCGTGCTGATGCTCCTGGACGGCCGCCCCGTGGCGGTGCTCGGCCTGGCCGACCGCATGCGCGCCGGCGCGGCACAGGCGGTGAAGCGGCTGACCGGCCTGACCGGGATGGCCCCCGTCCTGCTGACCGGTGACAACCCCCGCGCGGCGGCCCGCGTGGCCGGGCAGGCCGGCATCATCGACGTACGTGCCGGGCTGCTGCCGCAGGACAAGGTGAGCGCGGTCCGCGAGCTGCAGCGGCAGGCGCGGGTGGCGCTGGTGGGCGACGGAGTGAACGACGCCCCCGCCCTGGTCACCGCCCACGCCGGGATCGCGATGGGAGGCGTCGGCGCCGACCTGACGCTGGACGCCGCGGACACGGTCATCACGCGCGACGAGCTGGCCACCGTCCCCGCCGTACTCGCGCTGGCCCGGCGCGCCCGCCGCCTGGTGGCCGCCAACCTCGTCATCGCCGCCACGTTCATCGCCGTGCTGGTGGCCTGGGACCTGCTCGGCGACCTGCCGCTGCCGCTCGGCGTCGCCGGGCACGAGGGCTCCACCGTCATCGTCGGCCTCAACGGCCTGCGCCTGCTGCGAGGCGCCACCTGGCGACGCGCCGCTGACCTGGACTGATGCTGACCGACCGGCGGGACCGCCGTCAACGTCTCGGTGAGCCACTCGACCGTGTGCGCCGGGGAACGTCCCCCGCGGGGAGCCGCCCCCGGCCCCCGCCCCGGACGGTCACGGCCCGGGGCGGCCCGCCCGCCGGATTCCGCTCACCCGGATCCGCTCACCGGGTGCGGCGCAGTGCGGCGGCGAGGTCGCCCAGGTGCCCGGAGACCGGGCCCAGGCTGAGCACGCCGCTGCCCGCCCCGGCCAGCTCCGCCGCCGCGGGAACGAGCGCGGCGCGGGCGCGCTCCATCGCCTCCCGGTCGCCGACGGCGATCGCCGCACGCGCCACCAGGCACCACAGGGCCTCCTGCAGCAGGTCGCCGGGCGGGTCCGGGACCGCGCGCAGCGCCGCCGCCGCCTCGTCGCGGCGATCCCGGTCCAGCAGCGCCAGGGGCAGGACCCACGGCTCGTACGGTCCCCAGTCGGTGTGCCCGTCGATCCTCAGCGGCAGGTCCCGGCGCACCCGCAGGCACAGCAGCGCCAGCGGCGGCAGACCGCGCTCCAGCCCCGGCATGCCGGCGCCGTCCGGCCGCGCGGCGGCGTAGGCCGCCTCCACCTCCGCCTGCGGCGCGCGGCCGGCCTCGGCGAGCCGCATCGCCCGGTACAGCCGGGTGAACACGCCCGTCAGCGGCAGCTCGTTGCGCCCGGCCAAGCGGTCGGCGGCCTCCGCGTGGCGGTCGGCCGCCGGGAAGTCGCCGAGCGCGCCGCGGGCCTGCAGGCGGATGAGATGCCCGAGCACCTCGAAGGTGACCAGGCCGTGCCGGGCGGACAGGGCGACCAGCTCGGCGCCGATCCCGTCGCGACGGGCGGCCAGGCCCGTCCGGTGGAAGGTCTGCATGAACACGCCGTTGAGGGCGAACGCCAGCAGCGCGGGGTCGTCCAGGTCGCGGGCGAGCCGCTCGGCCTGCCGGGCCGCCTGAAGCCCGCGCGCCGTACGGCCGCCGCGCGACTCCACGGCGATCGTGGCCAGCAGCCGCGCCCGCGCCGCCTCGTGCCCGCCGGGCGGGAGGGCGGCCAGGGCGCGCTCGGCCGCCGCGAGCACCCGCGCGGCCTGCTCCGGATCGTCGACCCGGGTCCAGATCGCCGGGACGTCGTAGGCGCCGATCACGCGGGCGGTCAGCTCGGCGTCGCCCAGTTCCTCGGCCGCCGCGACGGCCGCCACCCGGTGCCGCCGCGACTCCTCCAGGCCGCCCGCGCCGGTCACCGCGAGGTTGCGCAGCAGGCCCACCGTCGACTCCAGCCGCGCCCGGGCGCCGGAGGCCACGGCGCGGTCGTAGGCCGCGGCCGCCCGCGCCCACACCCGGGCCGCGCCGGCCGTCGCGGAGTCGGGGTCGAGGTGGCGGGCCTGGCCGAGGATGTCCGCCTCCAGGCGGCGCAGCCGCGGTCCCGGGTCCACCCCGAGCTGTTCGACCAGGAGCGTCCGCGCCCGGCGCAGCACCGCCAGGGCGTCGCCCTGGCGGCCGGTGCGGTACAGCGCGAGGGCCAGCAGACGCCAGGCGTCCTCACGCCAGGGATGCCCGGACACGTGCGCGTCCAGGTCCGGCACCGCCTCGGCCGCCAGGCCCAGGGCCAGCCGGGCCTCGGCCCGGCGCTCGACGGCGTGCAGCCGCAGCTCCGTCAGGCGGGAGCGCTCCGCGCGGGCCCAGTCCTCGTCGGCGAACTCGGCGTAGGCGGGTCCGCGCCACCGGTCCAGCGCCTCCTCCAGCCGCGCCAGCGCCTCGGCGGGAGGCAGCGTCGCGGCGGCGGTCACCGAATCCTCGAAGCACCAGGCGTCCACCGCGCCGGGCTCGGCGCGCAGCGCGTACCCCGGCCCCTCGGTGACCAGCAGCCGGGCCGGGGCTCGGGGCGGGCGCTCCGGCTCCAGCGCGCGGCGCAGCGCGGCCACGAAGGTGCGCACCGCGCCCACAGCGTCCACCGCGTCGGGGGAGGGGTCCTCCCACAGGTCCTCCACCAGGCGGGTGACCGGGACGACGCGGCGGCGGGCGACGATCAGCCGGGCCAGCACCGCGCGGTGCCGCGGCCCCCTGAGCGCGATCGCGTCCCCGGCGCTGTCCCATGCCGCCACCGGCCCCAGCACCCCGAACGTGACCCGCATCCCTCGATCGTCCTCTCCGGGCGTCCGGCCGTCCCGCCCCGGCATCGCCCCCCGGCATCGCCCCCGGTCAAGCTACCGGCTCGGGCCACGGTGCCGGGAACGGCGGAGACCCGGCCACGCGGTGCCGGTCCGGCCGGAGCCGGGCCGTGCGGCGGCCGGCCCGGCAGGCCCCGACCGTGCGGCGTCCGGCCGTGAGGCCCCCGACCGTGAGGCCCCCGACCGTGCGGCGTCCGGCCGTGAGGCGCCCGGCCACGCGGCGGCGGGCCCGGCGGGCATCCGGTCCCGTGGGCCCGGGCGCGTGCTCATCGGATGCTCATCGGCGCCCGGCAGGCTGAGGACGTTCCCATCCGAAAAGACAACCAGGAGCGAGACCATGCCGCCTGCCATCGCCGGATTCGACTACCGGCGCGTCCCCGTCGCCGAGGGGGTGTCGCTGAACGTCGCCGTCGCCGGTTCGGGCAGCCCGATCGTGCTGCTGCACGGCTTCCCGCAGACACACCTGATGTGGCGGCACGTCGCCGCCGGCCTCGCCGCCGATCACACCGTCATCTGCCCCGACCTGCGCGGTTACGGCGCCAGCGACAAACCCGCCGAGACCGGCCCGGACGTCTACGCCAAGCGCACCATGGCCGCCGACGTCGTCGCCCTGGCCCGCGCGCTGGGACACGAGCGCTTCGCGCTGGCCGGGCACGACCGCGGCGCCTTGGTCGCCTTCCGCGCCGGGCTCGACCACCCCGGGACGATCACCCATCTGGCCTGCCTGGACGTGCTGCCGACCCTGGACATGTGGGAGGCGATGCACGGCGTGACCGCCGCCGTCGGCTTCCACCTCTACCTGATGGCCCAGCCGCCCGGCCTGCCGGAGCGGATGATCTCCGCGAGCGCCGACGCGTTCTTCGGCCACTTCCTCGACGCGTGGACGGGCGATCCGGGGGCCGTGCCCGCCGACGTCCGCGCCGCCTACCTGGACGCCTGCCGCGACGCGGTGCCCTCGATCGTCGCCGACTACCGTGCCTCGGCCGGCGTCGACGTCGAGCACGACCGGGCCGACCGGGAGGCCGGGAACCGGCTGCGGATGCCGGTGACCGTGCTCCAGCAGGACTGGGGCGCCGCCCTCGGCTACGACGCCGCCGCGCTGTGGGGCGCCTGGGCGAGCGATCTGCGGCACGCCACCGTCGCCCACGGCCACTTCATGGCCGAGGAGGCGCCCGCCGAGGTCACCGCGGCCCTGCGGGACCTGCTCACCCGCTGAAGGCGGCGCGGTCCCGCCGTACGGCGGGCGGCCGGCGCGGTCCCGCCGTACGGCGGGCGGCCGGCGCGGTCCCGCCGTACGGCGGGCGGCCGGGACGGCGGCCGCACGGCGGGGCCAGGCGGTCCCGGGCGTCAGGCCGTCCCGGGCGTCAGGCCGTCCCGGGCGTCAGGCCGTCCCGGCCGGATCGGCCTCGCCGGGGGAGGGGACCGCGTCCAGCGGCGCCAGGCCCGCCTCTGGGCCGGCCGTGCTCCTCCCGGAACACGACGCACCCACCGGCTCGGCGGTCCTCAGCGCCGCGCCCACCGGCCGGGAGGCCGCCGCCCGCGAGCGGTTCGTTCAAGACCGGGTGGCGTCACGCGGACGAGACTGCGGGCATGAGCGAGAACACCTTCACCCCCGCCCTGGGGCGCTTCGCCCCCACCCGGTTCTACGACCACGTGATCGCGCTGACGCGCGAGCGGCTGTGGCGGGCGCTGACCGTCATGTACGTGGCGCCGCGGCCCGGCGAGGTGATCGTCGACGTGGGGTGCGGCACCGGTTCGCTGGCGTTGCTGCTGGGCCGGGTGGAGCCGCGGGCGCGGATCGTCGGCCTGGACCCCGATCCCGACGTGCTGGCGGTGGCGCGGCGCAAGGCCGAGGCCGCCGGCGTGGCGGTGCGATGGCACGTCGGCATGGGTGACGAGCTGGCGGAGTCGCTGGGCGCGGGCTCGGCGGACACCGTCGTGTCCAGCCTCGTGCTCCACCAGTGCCCGGTCGCGGTGAAACGGGCGGTGCTCGCGTCGATGTCCGCGGTGCTGCGGCCGGGCGGCAGGCTGGTGATCGCCGACTACGGGCGGCAGCGGACGAGGCCGATGCGTCTGGCGTTCCGGATCGTGCAGCTCGCGGACGGCAGGGACGACACCCAGCCCAACGCCGACGGCGCTCTCCCGGGGCTGATGTCGGCAGCCGGGTTCGGCGACGTGCGCGAAGCCGAGGTGGTCCCCACGGCCACCGGCTCGATCTCGGTTTACGTCGCGCGCCGGGAGTGACCGCGCAGCAGCGGCAGCACGGCCGCGGGCGTGAGGCCCATCATCTCGCGCATCCAGCGGGTGAGATGCGCCTGGTCGGCGAAGCCCGCCGTGATCGCCGCGTCGGCCGGCGACCGGCCCGCCCGCAGCGCCTCGGCCGCCCGGCGCAACCGGGCCCACACCCGCCAGCGCGTCAACGGCATGCCCACCTGGTCCCGTGCCAGGGCACGCAGGCGCTGGGGTGAGAGTCCCACCGCCGCGGCCAGCTCCGGCATCGGGACACTTCGGTTCCTCAGCGTGTCCAGCGCCTCCACCAGGCGGGGATCGAGCCGGCCGGACGTGCGCACTCCCGCCCGGCCGATGTCCTCCTCGCGCAGGCCGCGCAGCGCGGGGACGGCGGCGACGCCGTCACCGCAGCGTTCACGCAGCCGGTCGGCGAACACGCAGTGCGGCTCGACGAAGAAGGTGAGCAGCCGCTCCGCGGCGAGCATGCGATGCCGCGTCATCGGCGGCACGACCAGCGCCACGGCCCGGTGGCGGGTTTCCACCGCGTCCACCATGACGACCTCGCCCCGAACCGCGATGGCGATCTGGAAGGCGGCATGACGGTGGAAGGCGCTGTCCGTCACCGGGCCTCGATACACCGCGTACCCCTCGCCGACGGCGAAGCGGGGCACCGGCTCCGTCCCGACGTCCACAGCCTCGATACTGCCGGACGGATCGGCGCGG
The DNA here is from genome assembly GCF_014648055.1 of Streptosporangium pseudovulgare. Classification (GTDB taxonomy): domain Bacteria; phylum Actinomycetota; class Actinomycetes; order Streptosporangiales; family Streptosporangiaceae; genus Streptosporangium; species Streptosporangium pseudovulgare. Next base: position 26,169 of record NZ_BMQJ01000030.1, on the reverse strand, counting down.
CGCCGGACGCCGATCCGGGAACGGCGTCCGATCACCGCCAGCGGCCCGGGGACGGATTCCCGCATAGTGGGGACGACCTGATCGGACAGAACTCGCAAAGGACGCTTCAGTGCACAAGCCCCTCGACCTGAAGGTGATGTACTTCGGCACGCCCGTGGTGCTCATCGGCTCCCGCAACGAGGACGGCACCGCCAACCTCGCGCCGATGTCCTCGGCGTGGTGGCTGGGGGAGTGCTGCATGCTGGGCCTGGGGAACAGCGGGCAGACGACGGCGAACCTTCTGCGCGAGCGCGAGTGCGTGCTCAACCTGCCCTCCTCGGCGATGGTCGACGCCGTCGACCGGCTCGCGCTGACCACCGGGGCGCGGGTGGTCCCGCCATACAAGGCACGGCAGGGCTACCGGTACGAGCCGGACAAGTTCGCCGTCGCGGGGCTGACCGAACAGCCCGCGGACCTGGTACGGGCGCCCCGGGTGGCCGAGTGCCCGATCCAGCTGGAGTGCCGGGTCATCGGGGTCCACCCGTTCGGCGTCCCCGAGCCGCACGCCACCGCCTTCCAGGTCGAGGTCGTGCGGGTCCACGTCGAGGAGGAGCTGGTCATCCCGGGGACGGACCACATCGACCCGGTCGGGTGGGACCCGCTCATCATGAAGTTCTGCGAGTTCTTCGGCGGCGGGGACAACCTCCACCCCTCCAGGCTCGCCGCGGGCTGGGAGATGCCCCACGACCTCCGGCACACGGGCGTGACCGCGTAGGGCGGCCGGGACTCGCGCGGCATCGGCGCCCGGGGGTCCGACCCGCTTTTGAGTGAGCAACGGGTTCTAGTGCCCCGTCACCACGCGCGGCCGGGCTTCGCTGGACCGGCGGCTCTACCTGCCCGAGCACACCTGGCCGGCCGACCCCGACCGCTGTCAGACAGCCGGGATCCCGGACGAGATGAGCTTTGGCCAAGACCCCCGCCTGCGCGCCGCCTTGGAGGAGCGCCGGATGGGCTACGTGCCGGCCATCGCCGGCAACCGGCGCATAGATCTGGAGGGCGGGCAGGTCAGCGCCGCTGAGGTCGCGGCGCGAGTGGCCGACCGGCACTGGCACCGCTACCGCGCCGGTCAGGGCGCCAAAGGCCCACACCGGTACGCCTGGGCCTGGGCATGCATCGATGACAACAAGACCCAGGGATATCGGTGGCTGCTGATCAGACGCAACCTGACCAATTTGGGATACAACGAGCCGAACCCGTCGGCGTTGAAGTTGTGGATCACATCGCGAACCCGGTCTTCGCTGGTGAACGCCAGCTCGGCGACCTTCTGGACGGTCATGCCCTGCGCCGGCCACAGCACCATCTGCGCCCACCGCCAGGTGACCACGGAGCCGGAGCCCCGCCGCACGATCCGTAGCAGCCGGCTGCCTTCGTCATCATCGATCTCGCGTACGCGAACTCGCTCAGCCATGCCCGCATTCTGAAGTGATCATGCCCGACGACCCGGGAGGCCGGCCTCGCCGCTCTCCGCGAGCCACTCCGGACAGGAGAGTGACGAGGCCGCGCGAAAATTCTCCGGTTCCGGGCGAAATGATCGGGGCGCCTCCACCCATGAAGAGAGCGTTCACCCGTACCGGAAGTGGAGGATGTCACGATGGAGACCGCCTGTGTCAGATGACACTCACAGGTTCGAAGCGGTCTACCGGGCGACCTACGACCAGATCACCGCCTACGCCGGACGCCGCTGCGACTCGCCGCAGGACGCGGCCGACGTGGTCGCTGAGACCTTCGTCATCGTCTGGCGCAAGATCGAGGAACTGCCCCCGGGCGCGCAGGCGAGGCTCTGGGTCTACGGAGTGGCCCGCAACGTGCTGGCCGACCACCGCCGCAGCGCGCTGCGCCGCCAGGCGCGGCACCGGGACCTCGACGCGGAGATGGCCGACCTCTACGGTGATCTCGCCGACCGCAGCGTCGAGAGGAACGCGATCGCCCAGGCGTTCGCGACGCTTCCCGAGGACGACCGCGAGCTGCTCGCGCTGGTCGCGTGGGAGGGCCTGGACCGCAGGGAGATCGCCGCGATGCTGGGGCTTTCCCGCAACGCCGTCCGTATCCGGCTCCACCGCGCGCGCAGACGCCTGTCCCGGGCGCTCGAAGTAGCCGACGTTCGATTCACGCCGACCGACGCGGTCGTTCCCACGGGGAGATCACTATGAGGGACATCGACGAGATCAACGAGCTGCTGAGGCCGCTGGCCCGGATCAGTCCGGACGAACCAGGCGGGCGTGCCGGCGGTGCCCGCGCGCAGGCGCTGTTCGCCGACATCATCGCTCAGGAGCGGGACACGACGACGGCGGCGGCGCTCCCACGACGCCCGCGCGGGCGTCGCTTCGGGCATCGCGCGCTGCTCGGGCTCGCCGCCTCCGCTGTCCTCACCCTCGGCGCCGTCCTTGGACCGAGCCTGCTCGGCGGCGTCGCGACCTCCTACGCCAACTCCGCGGTGGAGATCCACGAGGAGGCCGACACCTACGTCGCCCGGATCAAGGACCCCTACGCGGACCAGCGGAAGTTCTCCGAGGCGTTCCGTTCCCTCGGCCTCAACGTCGAGCTCAGGGTGATCCCGGTCTCGCCCAGCGCGGTCGGCGAGATCGTGAGCCTGGGTGGCGGCAACGCCCCGGTGAACATGCCCATCGGGGCCCGCAAGGAGCCGGCGGACTGTGATCTGGCCGACAGCGGCTGCTTCATGGTGGTGACCGTCCCGGCGGCGATCAAGGGTACGCCCGACGTGGTGCACTTCGAGCTGGGCAGGCCGGCCAAGCCGGGGGAGTCCTACGAGAACGACTGGCAGTCGGCCACCCGTCCCGGAGAGCCGCTGGCCGGCGTCAAGGTGAGCGGCCGGACCGTCGACGATGTGCTGGCCGAGGTCGGCAAGCACGGCCTGAGTGCGGAGTTCCGCCGCGTCGTGGTCCATGAGGGCGGGTACACGGTCGAACCACTGGCCGCGGATCAGGTGGGCGGCGACTGGATCGTGTTCAAGGTCATACCTGCGCGTGAGGGCGTGGTCGGCCTGGAGGTCACCGCCGAGCGCCAGACGGGCCTCGAGTACGCGGACTGAGCACCGGAGCCCCGCCGTTCCATCGCCTGGCGCAACCGCCACACCAACGACGAGCGGTTACACAGGATCGTCAAGAGGCGAACACGGCCTGACGCAGCACCAGGAACCGACCGAAGATCGGCAGAGGCCCGGCGGATCGCTTTCGGGCTGCTCCGGCGAAGGGGGCCGTCTGCGAGAGGCCCCGCTCATCAGGGACCTGCCCGATCCTCGATCACTCCTCCGCGGGCGGCCCCTCCAGCGGGCCGGAGGCCAGGAACCTGGTGACGAAGTTCGCCAACTGTGCCCGCATTCTTTCCCGCGGCACGCCCTCCTCTCCGGCCAGGTACTCGACGAGGTCGGCTCGCGTGGCGGCGAGTAGGGCGTGGGCGTTGAAGTCGCCGTCGGTCAGGCCGGGGATCTGCTCCAGTACGGCGTGGAGCATGCCGTGCCACCACTCGTAGTGCTCCGCCTGGTACGGGCTGCCGCTCCCGCTTTCCTCCAGGGCCAGCGCGAGGCGCCGGTTGTCGAGTTTGAAACACAGGACGGCATCGAGCAGGGCGGGTACGCGGTCCTGCGGTGGGGTCGCGGGCCCCAGGGGCGGTGGGCCGGCCTCGACGGCCTCCCTGATCGGTTCGAGCCGTGCCTCGTACAGCGCGCGGAGCAGCCCGGCGCGATCGCCGAAGGCTCGGAAGAGCGTGCCCTTGCCGACGCCGGCCGCCGCTGCGACGTCGGCCATGGTGACGTCCTCGGGACTTTCGCGGCGGGTGAAGAGGGCGTCGGCGGCCGCGAGCACGGCCTCCCGGTTGCGGGCGGCGTCCTTACGGGACCTGCGCTCGGGCATGCTGCTCCTTCGTTTGCAAAGCGGACCCGTAGTCCGTATCGTGAAAGCGGACCCAAGGTCCGCATTCTATGAGCTGGAGGATACCCATGTCCGCACCGACTTCCCCAGCGGACCTGTTCCGCTGCAGCCTGCGACTGCTGCTCGACAAGAACATTCCCGCGTGGGTCGTCCTGTGGGCCGAGGACGGCCTCGCGGAGTTCCCCTTCGCCCCCGACGGCTGGCCCCGGCGCCTGGAGGGCAAGGAGGCCATCGCCGCCTACATGCGCCACTATCCCGACCACATCGATCTGCACGACTTCCCCGACCTGCGGATCCACCAGACCACCGATCCGCAGACCATCGTGGTCGAGATGCGCGGCGTCGGCCGCCTGGTGGAGACCGGCGCTCCCTTCGACATGACCTACGTCGTCGTCGTGACCGTTCGAGACGGGCGCATCATCTCCTACCGCGACTACTGGAACCCCCTCGCCGTCCAGGAACCCGGCGCCGACTTCGCCGGGAGCAGCCGATGACCACCGCCGCCGCTGTTCTGGTCATCGGCGCCACCGGCACCACCGGCAGCCGCATCACCGCACGGCTGACGGCCGCAGGCCACCGCGTCAAAGCCGCCAGCCCTCGGGCCACCCCGGTCGCCGGCGCCGAGCCGGTCCCCTTCGACTGGTACGACCCCGCCACCCACGCGGCCGCCCTCGACGGCGTCGACCGCGTCTATCTCCTACCGCCCGTGGGCGACTCCGACCCCGCGGCGGTCATGCTGCCGTTCCTCCGTCAGGCCCGCGTCGCCGGTGTGCACCGCGCGGTGCTGCTGAGCTCATCGGCCGTCCCCGAGGGCGGCCCGGCGGTGGGAACGGTGCACCAGGCCCTGCCCGACCTCTTCGAACAGTGGGCGGTACTGCGGCCCTCGTGGTTCATGCAGAACTTCACCGGCACGCACGCGCACGCCCGCAGCATCCGCGACGAGGGCATCATCTGGTCCGCCACCGAAAGCGGCCGGGTCGGCTTCGTCGACGCCGAGGACATCGCGGCGGTCGCCGTCCGCGCTCTGACCGACGAGCAGACCCCCGACACCGATCTCGTCCTCACCGGGCCCGAGGCGCTCGGCTACGACGACATCGCCACGATCATCACCGAGGTCACCGGTCGGCCCGTGGTCCACCGCCATCTGTCCTACGAGCAGATGCGCGATCGCCTCACGGCGGAGATGCCGGTGGAGTTCGCCGCGATTCTCGCCGGCATGGACCGTGCCATCGCCGGAGGGGCGGAGGACCGCGTCACCGACACCGTCCAGCGCCTCACCGGTCGGCCCCCGCGCACCTTCCGCGCCCTCCTTGAGGGGGAGGGGATGCGACGCGGCGGCTGATGTTCCAGGACGATCAGCGGTTCGCCCCAGCGGTCGCCGTCCCCGGCGACCGTGTCCCGCCGGCGCGGGGAGCGGCGCAGGTGCTCTGGGACGCAGAACGAGTACGCGGCCCTGTCGACCACGTCATGCGGCAGACCGGGGTCGACGAACACCAGCCGCCGCCACGAGCCGGTCACCAGGCCGGAGGCGACTTCCTCGGCGCCGGCCTTCCTTCGGGAGGGGGGAGCCCTTGTTCCCGGGGCTCCGGGCGATGGGGTTCCGGGAACAAGGGCGAGGCCGGCTCAGGGCTGGGCGTCGAGCCACTCCCGGAAGGTGGGTCCGGCGAGCGTGGCGTGCGGGCCGGGCAGGAACGCGCCGGCGGCGGCGAGGTCGGCATCGGGCATGCCGGACCCGTCGACGCCGACGACCTTGACGCCTCGGCGGGCGCCGAGGAGCCGGCCCGCCTCGGCCATGATCTCCTTGCGGGGTCCGGCGATCTCGGGGATCGGTGTTCCCGGGGCGGCGGGGGCGGTGGCCAGGTCGACCAGTTCCTCGGCCACGGTGCGGCAGGCCACGAGCTGGGTGGGCAGCTCCGGGAGGTAGGCGACGTCGCCCCGCTGCCAGTCCAGGAGCTGTTCGACGAACTCGTGGAACTGCGCAGCCCGCAGGATGCGGACGGGGATCGGACCGGCCAGGAGGACTTCCTCGTGCACCTTCTTGGCGGCGAGGAAACCGGCGGTGGCCTTGTCGGCGCCGATGATGGACGCCATGGCGATCTGGGCGACCCCCGCCTTCCGGCCGTACTCGTGCAGGTTGCGGGCCGACGTACGGAAGAACTCCGTCGCGGCGTCCTGGTCGGAGGAGTGCCAGGAGGCGACGTCGATGACGGCCTCGGCACCGGTGAGGGCCTCGGCGAGGCCCTCACCGGTGATGATGTCCACGCCGGTGGCGCGGGACATCGGCACGGCCCGGTGTCCCCGCTCGGTCAGGACGTCGACGACGTGGCGGCCCAGCCGCCCGGTCGCTCCGGCCACCGCGAACGTGGTGATGCTCATGGGGTGTGCCTTTCTCACTCGCTGTAGTTCTGACCGGGGGGCATGCCGGGGATCGGCTTGGCGATGAGAGCGGCGGGGGTGAAGAAGCCGATGTGGGCGATCGCCATGATGAGCGACCACATCGCCCTGTCGTCGTGGAGTGCCGACGCCCTGGCGTACAGCTCGTCGGGGACGCGTTCCCCCGACGGGTTCGGGGTGAGGACCGCCTCCACGAGTTCCAGCGCGATCCGTTCGGCGTCGGTGAAGCAGGTGGCGTCCCGCCAGGTGGCTACGGCGGTGATGCGCTCCTCCGGTTCCCCCAGCCTGCGGAGGCCGGTGGTCTCCCTGATGGTGAAGTACGTGCTGCCGAGGATCTGTCCGGCGCGCAGTTGCAGCAGGCTGATGGTCGTTGGGGGGATCACACCGTTCTGGAGGGCTTTGTGCAGACCTTCGCCGACCACCGCCATCTCGGGGAGGAAGGGGAGGGGACTGGGCATGCGCGACCGCCGGTCGGCCGTCGTGGGTGTGGACATGGGGAAGGCTTCCCTTCTTCGTTCTCAACTCGTCGTAGTGCCGTACGGAGCGTTCGCGCGGCGTCCTGACGACCACGAGACGCCGGCGCCCCGATCCCCGTAACAGCGCGGCCGTGTGACATAGGCCACCTGCCGTGGGTGTTACGAAGCGGTGGGGACCGGCGTCTTGTGCGTGTGGCGGTGCTGGGAACGAACAGGCGGGAGCAGGGCATGACCGAGCGGGGCGAACGAGGTGCGGACCCGGCCGAGCCGCTCGATCACGCCGGCCACATCGGCTCCGTGGACTCCGCCACCCAGGCGTTCGTCGCCCACCGCAACCTGCTGTTCACCGTCGCCTACGAGATGCTCGGCTCGGCCGCCGACGCCGAGGACGTCCTGCAGGAGACCTGGCTGCGATGGGCGGGCGTCGATCTCGGCGCCGTGCGGGAGGAGCGCGCCTACCTGGTGCGGATCGTCACCCGGCAGGCACTGGACCGGTTGCGCGCGCTCGGCCGGCGCAGGGAGTCCTACGTCGGGCCGTGGCTGCCAGAGCCGCTGCTGACCTCGCCGGACGTGGCTGAGGACGTGGAACTGGCCGAGAGCGTCTCGATGGCGATGCTGCTGGTGCTGGAGACGCTGCAGCCGACCGAGCGGGCGGTGTTCGTGCTGCGCGAGGTGTTCGATCTGGACTACGACGAGATCGCCGACGCCGTCGGCAGGAGCCCGTCCGCGGTACGCCAGCTCGCCTACCGGGCGCGGGCGCACGTCGCCGCGCGCCGGCCGCGCGGCACCGCCTCCCCGGCCGAGACCCGAGCCGCGCTCCAGGCCTTCCAGCGGGCGGTCGAAACCGGCGAGCTGCAGAGCCTGCTCGACGTCCTCGCCCCCGACGTCGTCGCCCTGAGCGACGGCGGAGGAGTCAAACATGCCCTGCTGCGGCCCGTCGTGGGGATCGACGACGTGGCTCGCCTGCTGGCCGTCGGCTGGTGGAGGCGCGACGCGGAACGGTCGGTCGAGCCGGTTCAGATCAACGGCGGCCCCGGGCTGCTCGTAAGGGTCGACGGGGAGATCGACGGAGTGGTGGCGGTGCGCGTGGAGAACGGCTACGTCACCGGCGCCTACCACGTGCGTAATCCCGAGAAGCTGTCGCGTGTGGAGCGGGAGACCGTCGTGACCCGCTGAGTCCGGCAAGACCGGCAACGCCGGCGATCAGCGGCGGCGACAGGACCGCCGGTGGCGGGCCGGCCGGGACCCGGCGGCGAAAAGGTTGGGCCTTCCCGGCGGTCAGGCGGCGGGTTATCAAGGGCCCAGGGGCGCACCCGCGCCATCCACGCTCACGACCACCGCCCCGCCGCGGATGGAGGACGTCATGCTCCGGTTGTGGAAGGCGATCGCCCGCACGCTCTGCGCCGCCGCCCTGGTCGCGGCCGGGCTCGCCGCGCCCGCCGCGCCTGCCGCGGACGCCGCCGTCGACCTGCCCCGCTGGGCGTGGGCCGTCGTCGGGGGCGGCTCCACCCCGACCGTCTCCTACCAGTTCGGCACGTGGGCCTCCGGGCTCACGGCCCAGGCCACCTCCGGAGACCTCGGCCAGGTGCTCGTGAGGTTCCCGCAGTTCGGCGCGGCGGCCGGGGGAGTGGCCCATGTCACGGCGATCTCCTCCTCCCCCGACTGGTGCCAGGTCCAGGACCAGTGGCCGTCGGACGCCGACCTGATCGTGGCGGTGCAGTGCCACCGGTACGGCGTGGGCGCGATGGTCACCCCGCGGTTCTCCATGACCTTCGGCTACAGCGGCAAGTACGCGCGCCCGATACCGTCCCAGTCGCTGGGATACGTGCGCTGGGACGGCTCCGCCGTGGCCACGCAGTTCAACTCCTCCGCGCCGACCGCCGTGAACACCGTGACGCCGGGGACGTCCCCGGGCCTGTGGCGGGTCACCCTGCCGGGGCTCGGCTCTGCGGGCCTGGCCGGGAGCATCCAGGTCACCGCGGTCGACCCGGCCGTCCCGGCGCGCTGCAAGATGGGCGGCTGGAGCGCGACGACGGCCGCGCAGAACATCACGGTGCGCTGCTACGACGCCGCCGGCGCCCCGCTGAACACCGGGTGGAACCTGACCTACCAGCGGGAGAGCGCCGTCGTCTGGACGCCCCTCGCGCCGTACTCGGAGTTCGCCTACACCTTCGACAACGCCCCCGACACCGGGACCCCCTACCTGCCGACGCCGTACCCGGTCAGCTACAACTCGGTGCCCGGGGGCCTGGACATCAGGGGGGCCGGGTCCGGTCTGAGGCAGGTCGCCTTCGGCGACATCAACGCGGGATACGCCGGCATGGGCAACGTCCAGGTCACCGCCTTCGGCTACGGCGCGGAGTTCTGCAACCTGTACGGCCTCTGGACGAGGTCCACGTCGCTCGTGCTCAGCCTGCACGCCTGCTACGACGGTGCGACCCGGATCGCCCGTCCGGCGATGGTCAGCTACGTGACCCGGCCCAGCTGACCGGGCGTCCGCCGGACCCCGAAGCGCGGCGGGGCGGACCCGGCCTGTTGGCAAGGCCGGCCCCACCAACCGCCATCTGTGACATCCCGCACGCGATGGCGAAAGGCCGTGAGCGCCCAGGTACAGGCAGAGGGTCGTTAAACTACACCGATGATCGCGAGCGTTTCCCTGGCCGTCCGCTCATGGCCGGTCTGGTGGAGAGCCCGGCAGGCCTCGGCCAAGGACGGCGCGCTCGCGGCGACGCTCACCGCGCTGGCATTCGTACCGACGCTGTCCGCCATCGGAGCGCAGCTCAGTGACCTGCCGAAGCGCCCGGCCGACGCCTTGGCGGTGGTGCTGACCGTGGCGCAGTCGGCGCCGCTGGCGTTCCGCAGCCGTCACCCGGCGGCCTGCCTTGCCGTCATCGGCGTCGCCTTCGCCGTTCATCAGGCGCTCCGCTATCCGCAGACGTTCGCCAGCATCGGCTTCTACCTGGCTCTGTATACGGCCGGAGCCCAACAGTCCCGGCACCGTCGCATGCTCGCGGCGGCGGTGAGCGCCGGCTACGCCGCACTCGCGATCCTTCTAAGCCGGTTGGGATCCCCCAACCGGATCCCGGACTTCCTCGCCTTCTACCTGGTTCTGGTCGTGATCTGGATGGGCGGCGCCGGGATGCGCCGGTGGCGGGCCGAGGAGGCCGAACGGCGGCGGCTCGGCGCGCTGGCGGCCGGCGCCGCCGAACGCGCCCGCATAGCCCGTGAGTTGCACGACGTGGTCACGCATCACGTGACCGCCATAGTGGTGCAGGCAGACGCGGCGCAGTTTCTGGTCGGCACCGCACCGGAACGCGCAGGGCAAGGGCTGGCCGCCATCAGCGACACCGGCCGGCGGGCGCTGACGGAACTCCGGTATCTGCTCGGTGTGCTTGAGGCGACCGGCGACGCCGCGCTCACGGAGCATACGCCGGCCCTCGGCAGGGTTGCCGACCTGGTCGAACAGGCCCGCCTGTCCGGCCAGCCCGTCGAACTGACCGAGCACGGTGAGCGCCTGCCCCGGCCCATCGACGTCGAGCTGGCCGCGTACCGGGTGGTTCAGGAGGCCCTCACGAACGCCGTCAAGCACGCGACGGGCCGGCCCACCAGGGTCACGGTCCACCACCGCGCCGGTCACATCGACATCGAGGTGACCACCGATGGGTCCGCTCTCGCGGAAGGCCCCGCCGTGCCGTCCGGGGGACGGGGGCTGGACGGGCTGCGCCGGCGCGTACACATGCTGAACGGTGAGCTGACCGCCGCGGCGCGGCCCGGGGGCGGGTTCAGCGTCCGGGCCTCCATCCCGTCCAGGAGCACTGCATGACCAGTACGCCGATCCGGGTGCTCATCTGCGAGGACCACGAGCTGGTGCGCACCGGCTACACCACGGTCTTCTCCGCCCAGCCCGACATGGAGGTCGTCGGCGAGGCCGCGGACGGCCGCGCGGCGATCGAGGCCGCCCGGCGGCTGCTGCCGGACGTCGTCGTGATGGACATCCGGATGCCCATCCTGGACGGCATCGCGGCCACCAGGCAACTGGCCGGGCCCGGCGTCGCCGATCCGGTGAAGGTGCTGGTGGTGACCACGTTCAACGTCGACAAGTACGCCTACGAAGCGCTCAGGGCAGGCGCCAGCGGGTTCCTGCTCAAGGACGCGCGGCCGAAAGAACTGGTGGACGGCGTACGCACCATCGCGCGCGGTGATTCCCTGCTCGCGCCCGCCGTCACCCGTGCCCTCATCGGCCGCTTCGCCGAGCGCCTGCGCCCCACCGACTCCTCCCGGACGGCCCTGCAGGAGATCGTGCGGGCACTGACTGAGCGGGAGCTGGAAGTACTCGAACAGCTCGCCGAGGGCCTGTCCAACGCGGAGATCGCCGCACGATTGTCCATCAGCGCCGAGACCGTCAAGACGTATGTGTCGCGGATCCTGGCCAAACTCGACCTGCGGGACCGTGTACAGGCGGTCGTTCTCGCCTATCGCGTGGGATTGGTCTCCGCCGATCAGGGTTGACGCGGCGCCGGCTCCTGCGGCCGGCGTCGTTCCGGTCAGGCGGGGAGCTTGACGCGGCTCGGGCGAGGCCGGATCCGGCCGGTGCGGGCGGCCCGCCGCAGCAGGAGGATCGTGGGCACCATGCAGACCAGCAGCGCGAAAAGGCTGGCCTCGGGGCCGAAGGTGCCGCCGGTCAACGCGGACGGGCCGGACAGCGTGACGTTCAGCAGGCCCTCCGACGGTACGGCCGATCCGGAGACCGTGACACCGAAGATCCCGGCTTGGGTGAAGTTCCAGGCGAAGTGCAGGCCGATGGGCAGCCACAGCGAGCGGGTGGCGACGTAGGCGGCGGCCAGCATGACTCCGCCCGTCAAGGCGATCGCCAACGCGCCCCACAGGGTGGCGTGGGCGTTGACCAGATGCATCGCACCGAACAGCAACATGGATACGACCAGGGCGATCACCGTGCCGGTACGTTCCTCCATGATGCGGAACACCACCCCGCGGAACAGCAGTTCCTCGGTGACGGCGACGCTCGCCATCATGCCTGCGGTGCCGAGGAAGCCGCCGAGGGAACCCCAGGACACCTCCTGCCAGCCACCGAACACCGCGATCAGCACCATCAACCCGGCGAAGAGGCCGAACCCGAGCAGCGTCCCGCGCCGCAGCCGGGACCACCGGCCCGTCTTCGCGAGTTCGGGGATGTCCGGGCGGAGCTCGACGGCCCGGCACAACCAGTGGTAACAGGCCACAGCGGCGACGGCCAGGCCGACCCCCACCGGCAGGGCGAGGACAGGGATGGGCGAGACGAGTTGGTTTATCCCGCCCGTCACCACCATCACACCGAACAACGCGACCAGCAGGACGGGGAACCGGAACCTGCGCAACCGGCCGCGGCCCGTGGCGGGGCCGGCTTGCGGGAGGGTGCTTTCCGGGTGCTCCGTGGACGCCACGATCGCGATCCTTTCGATCAGGTTTCCGCGGTGTCTTCCGCGGCTTAAGAGAGGTTAGGGATCGGAGCCGGGCGTGCCATCCCCTTGGAACGGACATCGCGGTAGCTCTCATGGGGGATCACGGGGTTGAGGAACGAGCGGACAGCCATCGGCGCTGATAATGATCTTGCGCGGGAGTATGCGTCCGGCTTCGGCGTGTGATCGCTCTACCTGGGGATTCCGGCCCGTGGATGATGCGGTGGATGGTGGAGCGTCCGACGCTGTACTCGGTGGCCAGGTCGGCCGGGGACACCTCGCCCTCGGCGTGGCGGCGGCGGATGGAGCGCCGGGCGGGTTCAGGCGGCCCCGGCGACCTCAAGGAGGATCTTCAGCAGGTCGTCGGGCGCGTCACGCATGAGGTTGTGCCGGGCGGCGAGCGCGTGCGTCGTCCACGACGGGTCCTCGCTCAGCCGCCGGTAGACGGAGGCGAACGGCGACTCGCCGTCCCATTCGGTGGCGTACACGTAGTCCCTGCGCCGGAACCGCGTGAGGTCGCCGGCCAGCCGGATCGGCTGGAGCAGCGAGGCCAGGGGATGGGGCGTGGCGCGCGGGTCGAAGAACGGCAGCGGCCGTGTCGCGTACCCGGTCTCCGTCACGTCCAGGTACCACTCGCGCTCCCGGTCGGGGACGAGGTCCCAGCAGGAGTCGCCGTCCCCGGGCACGACGGCGTCCAGGTACACCAGGGAGTCCACCCGGTCCGGGACGCGGTCCGCCGCCCCGGTGACGACCATGCCGCCGTAGCTGTGGCCGACCAGCACCGCGTCGCGGATCTCCTCGGCCTCCAGCGCGGCGGTCACGTCCAGGATGTGCGTCTCCAGGTTCACCCCGGCGGTCAGCAGGTGGCCGCGCTCGCCGACTCCGGTCAGCGTCAGCGGGTACACCTCGTGGCCGTGCCGGCGCAGCCGCTCGGTGAGCGGCCGGTAGCTCCAGCCACCGTGGCACATGCCGGGGACGAGGACGAAGGTCGTCATGGTCGTGCTCCTTGAATCGGCTCGGGGGCCGGCGCGGGCCGCCGGTGTCTCCAAGCCTGGACGGCCCCGGAGCAGAAGTCCAACAGATGGTTCTGCTGTGATCTAGAATCAGCGGTTATGGAGCTGCGTCAGCTGGAGTACTTCGTCGCCGTCGCCGAGGAGCGGAGCTTCACCCGCGCCGCCGAGCGGGTGCACATCAGCCAGTCCGGCGTCAGCGCCCAGATCCGCCGGCTGGAGCGCGAGCTGGGCGCCGAGCTGTTCGACCGTTCGGCGCGCGTCGCCACCCTCACCGTCGCGGGCAAGGCCGCGCTCGAACACGCCCGCGCCGCGCTCGCCGCCGCCGGCGCGACCGGCCGGGCGGTGGGGGAGGTGACCGGCCTCGTCCGGGGACGGCTCAGCGCCGGGATGGTGGTCGGCTGCACCGTCACGCCGCTGTTCGAGGCGCTGGCCGCGTTCCACCGGGCCCACCCCGGCGTGGAGATCTCGCTGCTGGAGGACGGCTCCGACCGGCTCGTGGAGGGGGTGCGCACCGGCGCCCTCGACCTGGCCCTCGCCGGGACGGCCGCCCTCCCCGAGGGGCTGGAGACGCTGACGGTGGTCAGCGAGCGGCTCGTCGCGGCGGTCCCGGCGGACCACGCCCTGGCGGGACGGCCGCGGACGACCCTGGCCGAGCTGTGCGCGCACCCGCTCGTGTGCATGCCGCCCGGCACCGGCGTGCGCACCGTGTTCGACCGCGCCTGCGCCGCGCGGGGGCTCGAACCGGCGGTCACGCTGCAGGCGAGCGCCCCCGACGCCGTCGCCGACCTCGCCGCCCGCGGGCTGGCCGTCGCCGTACTCAGCGCCTCGATGACCGAACACCATCGCGACCGGCTCGTCACCCTGCCCCTCGACGACGTCGAGACGCCGGCCCTGCTCGTCCTGGTGTGGAAGAGCACGTCCAACCCCGCGGTGCGCGAGCTGCTCGCGCACGCCCGCCGGGCGTTCGCCGCTCCCGACGCCGGCTGACCTCCGTTCCCGCCGCCCGGACCGTCCCCGGCCGCGAAGTGGGTCCGGCCCCACCCGTCCGTGCGTCCAGGCCCACGCCGCGCCCGGGTAAGGGCCGGGCCAAGGACCCTCCGCGGCGGCGTTTCCGCACCTCGCCGCGATGATCCAGAGACCTACATTCGATCTGTTCCGGGCTTTTCACGGCCCGTTCTCCCACGTCATCCCGCCGGAACGAGGAGAGTTCAGGCATATTCGTCCGGATCGGCGGCAGGTACCGGTGGGCCGTCGCCGGGCTCGGGACGGACGACGCGGTGGCGGCACCGGACGGAGACGGACGAGGAGGTTCGCACATGACAGACACCACGGCCGGAACGGGGGCGACGAGACGGGAGATCGCCCTGCCGGGCACACTCCTGGGGGTCGGGCTCGGAGGGTTCGTCGACGGGATCCTCCTGCACCAGGTCCTGCAGTGGCACCACATGCTGACCAGCACGAACACCGACAACATCGGGGTGAGGTACTACCCTGCCGACACCGTCCCGGGCCTGCGGATGAACACGCTGTGGGACGGGTTCTTCCACGTGTTCTGCTGGCTGGCGGTGCTGGTGGGCCTGAGCCTGCTGCACGCGCGGGTCACCCACTCCCGGGGCCGGGTGTGGGGCTCACGGATGCTGTGGGGCTGGATCCTGTTCGGCTGGGGGCTGTTCAACCTCGTCGAGGGCATCATGGACCACCACATCCTGGGCATCCACCACGTCCGCACCGACGCCTACCAGACGTGGTGGGACATCGGCTTCCTGCTGCTGGGCGTGCTGCTGATGGTCGCCGGCTGGCTGCTGCAGCGCGGCGGCCCGACGGTGGACCTCTGCCGCGACACCCCGCGTACCACCACGGCGACGCCGTGAGCCCCGCCGTGAGCCTCGCCGTGCTCTCCGCCGCGATCCCCCCGGCGTACGAGGCGCCCGTCGCCGCGGGCCTCCTCACCCGGCGGGCCGGCGACGCCTCACTCCTGGCGCACGAGGCGCACCACGGCGGGCTCTCCGGCACGCTGCCGGTGGCGGGCGTCGCCGTACTGCTGGCGGCGTACCTGGCGGCGGCGTTGCGGCGGCGCGAGCCCAGGGGGTGGAGCCGGTGGCGCACGGCGGCCTTCACCGCCGGGGCCGTGCTGCTCGCCGCGGGCCTGACCGGGCCGGTCGCCGCGTTCGCCGAGACCGACTTCCGGGGGCACATGCTGCAGCACCTGCTCATCGCGATGCTCGCCCCGCTGGGGCTGGTGCTGGGCGCCCCGGTGACGCTGCTGCTGCGGTCGCTGCCCGCCGCCCGCGCGCGCCGCGTCACCGCCGTGCTGCGCAGCCGTCCCGCGCACGTGCTGACCGACCCCTGGGTGGCGTTCACGCTGAACGTCGGCGGCATGGCCGCGCTGTACTTCACCCCCCTGTACGGCATCGCCTGCGCCGACCCGCTGCTGCACCCGCTCGTCCACCTGCACTTCGTGCTGGCGGGCTTCCTGTTCACCTGGGTGATCGCCGGGCCGGACCCGGCGCCGCGGCGCCCCTCGGTGCCGAAGCGGCTGGTCGTGCTGGGCGTGTCGATCGCCGCGCACGCCACGCTGTCGCAACTGATGTACGCCGGGCTGTTCGTCGCCGTGACGGCCCCCGGGCCTGAGCTGCTGGGCGCCGCGGAGATCATGTACTACGGCGGCGACATCGCCGAGCTGCTGCTGGCCCTGGCGCTGGTGACGACCTGGCGGCCCACCCGGTCGCGCGTCGCCCCGCGGAACCGCCTCACCCCCGAACCGGCCGCGCCCGCCACCTCGGGGCCGTGAGCCCAAGGACCTCACGGGGGCGGGCTCCGCCTGCATGGTGCGCGGCGTCCCAGCGCCTCGATACGGCCCTCCTCACATCGCTGTCGGGTCTTGGGAAGGATTCGACCCCCGCCTGTCGGAGACCAGTGGTGTTCAGCGCAGGGTGAGCGGGGTCGAGGATGTGACGTGCGAGAGTTTCTCGGGGTTGCGGACGTAGTAGAGGCCGGTGATGCGGGCGTCCACGACACTGATCGCCATGACGCCGTCGATCTCACCGTCCAGGCGGACCAGAAGTGCCGGGCTGCCGTTGACCACGGCCGGTTCGGTGGTGAACGTGCCTTCGAACTTGCCCATGCCGCCGGCGAACATACGGGCCACCCGCTCGGCACCGGTGACCGGCCGCAGCGCGGCGTGCTTGAAGCCGCCGCCGTCGCTGATCAGGACGACCTGGGGGGCGAGCACCTCAAGGAGGGCCTGCGGGTCCCCGGATTCGACGGCGCGCCGGAACGACTCCAGGACCGCCCGGCCCTCGTTCGAGGAGACCACCCGGCGGGGGCGCCGGGCATCGACGTGCCGGCGGGCGCGGTGCGCGATCTGGCGAACGGCCACGGGAGTCTTGCCCACGGCGGCCGCGATCTCCTCGTAGCCGATGTCGAACACCTCGCGCAGCACGAAGACGGCCCGCTCGGTCGGTGACAGCGTCTCCAGGACGAGCATGAGCGCCATCGACACGCTCTCGGCGAGCTCGACGTCCTCGGCCACGTCCGGCGCGGTGAGCAGCGGCTCGGGCAGCCAGGAACCGACGTATGCCTCCCGATGGCGCTTGATGGTGCGCAGCCGGTTGAGCGCCTGGCGGGTGATGATCCGGACCAGGAAGGCGCGCTGGTCGCGTACCTGGTCCTGGTCGGCCTTGACCCATTGCAGCCAGGTCTCCTGCAGGACGTCTTCGGCGTCGGCCGCCGATCCGAGCACCTCGTAGGCGACGGTGAAGAGCAGGTTGCGATGGGCGAGGAACGCCTCGGTCGCCGGGTCGGTCGCGTCACCGCTCAACTCTCGTCCCATCTCCCCGTCCTTCGCGGTCGTCGGTCCCGGCGGCCGACCGCGTCCGCGTGCGTCCACCGCGGGATCCTCACAGCACGCACCGGTCAGGCTGCCCGGCCGGCGGCGGCCGGTGCCTCGGCGCGGTGGGCGCGCAGCAACCGCCGGCGCTTGGCGACACCTCCCCGCATGCGGTGCAGGCTGAACGAACCGGGCTTGCGCGCCTCTCCCGCCAGGTGCTCGGGGATGCCCTTGCAGACCACTTCCTTGATCCTGGCCCCCGGGCCGCCGCCGATGTGCAGCCACACGGCGACGTCGGACCTGTTGGCGAACTGGTAGATGCCCGCCCTTCGGCCCAGGCTGATGCACTGGGCGTACATCGACTGGTGGAGGTTCTCCGGCTGCTCACCCGCGAGCCGGCTGAGCACCGTGTCGGCGGCCCGCGCGCCCAGCGGCGTCGCGTTCAGGCAGCTCATCCGCAGCGGCAGGCCGGACGGCGCCGCCGAGTCCCCGGCCGCGACGATGCGCGCGTCGTCCACGCTCGCCAGCGTCTCGTCCGTGAGCAGCCGGCCCACGGCGTCGGTGCTCAGCCCGCTGCGCGCGGCCAGGTCGGGAACGCCGAAGCCGACGGTCCAGACGGTGACCTCGCTCGGCAGCTCACGGCCGTCGGCGAGCCGCACGGCGTCGCGGGTCACCACCGTCACCTTCGAGCCGAAGCCCTCGACGACCGCCACACCGAGTTCGGCCAGCCGTTTCGCAACCGAGCGCCGGCCCCGGCTGTGCAGGTACGGACCGAGAACGCCGCCGCAGACCAGGGTCACCCTGCGGCCCTGTTCCGCCAGCTCGGCGGCGGTCTCGATGCCGGTGGGACCGGCGCCGACCACCGTCACAGGGGCCGTCGCGGGCGTGGCGTCGATGACCGCACGCAGCCGCTGTGCCTCCTCCAGGGTGGCCATCGGGTAGGCGAACTCCGCCGCCCCGGGTACGCCCGGTTCGGCGCTGCCGCTGCCCACGGCGTAGATCAGGTAGTCGTAGGCGAGCGTGCCGCCGGTCGCGAGCGTCACGCTGCGCTCGGCCGCGTCGATCCGGGTCACGGTGTCGACCACCAGCCGGACACGCCGGGCCAGGACGGCCTGGTAGGCGACGACCGCGTCGTCGGACCCGCCCACCAGCTGGTGCAGGCGGACCCGGTGGACAAGCTCCGGGCGCGGGTTGATCAGCGTCACGGTCACGTCGTCGCGCTGCGTCAGCCGGTTCGCGGCCATCACGCCCGCGTAGCCGCCGCCGATCACGACCACATGCGTGTTCCCGGTCATGGTGCCTCCTCGGTTTCCAGGTGTTCGGCCTTAAGTCACCGCGTCCTCGGCCGCTGTGACAGGGTGTGAGTCAGATCACCCCACGGAGGCTCGGCTGGAGCCGGGATCGCATCGGCTCGCCAGGTTGGGGCCGACCGCGGTTGTGAGCGGCGTGTCAGGACGAGGGCCGACCGAGCTCGGCCGGGCGGGTGGTGGCCGTCGCCACGGCGACTCCTCGTCGTCAGGGCTGAGCAGGCGGGGACGCGCAGGCGGCGTCGAGGCGCTCGAACGGGCCTGGACCGTCGTGCGGCTTCGGCGGGGCGCCGAGGTGGCGGACGCGAAGCTCGTCCATGAGCTCCTCGATGAACGCCGGACCCTCATCGCGCATGAGCCGCTGCCGGCTCCGGAGCTCGTCGCTGCCCGGGCGCCAGTCGAGGCCCCAGTTGCCGAGAGCGTAGATGATCGGCAGTGTCTGGATGCCGGCTTCGGTGAGGCTGAAGCGCGCGCGCTGCCCGCGGCCCGCGGCGCCGCGGGTGAGGAGCCCCGCATCGATGAGCCGCTTGAGGCGGTCGGCGAGGATGTTCGAGGCGATGCCCTCGATCGACCCGGTGAGCAGCGCGCGGAAGTATCGGCGGTCGCCGAAGATGACGTCGCGCAGCACGAGCAACGACCAGCGATCCCCGAGCACCTCGACGGCGGCGTTGATCGGACACCCGGACCGTGGTTCCACGATTCCTCCTTGACGGGTATTTCGCTCCCAATATAGTGGTTGCAGAATGCAATCACTTTTGGGAAGAGGAGCCGATGGGCCGCTTCGTTTACTCGATGCAGGTGTCCCTCGACCTGCGGATCGAGCAGGTCCCGGGGGACGGTGGTGCCGGTGAGTGGCTGCGCATCGACGAGGAACTGCACCGCGAGGCCAACGCGCGGACGCGGGCGCTCGCGCTCATGGTCCACGGCCGGGTCTACTACGAGGTCATGGAGGAGTACTGGCCACGGGCGAGCGAGGACGCGTCGCTGCCGGATGTCATGCGTGAGTACGGCGAGATCTGGACCGCCAAGCCCAAGGTGCTCGTCTCCCGCACGCGCCGCAGCGCCGATCACAACACCCGGATCATCGGTGGAGACGACGCGATCGAGCAGCTCGCCGCCCTGCGGGCCGAGACCGACGGCGGCATCAGCGTGGGCGGCGCGGCGCTTGCGACGCAGCTGCTCCGGGCGGGGCTTCTCGACGAGCTGCTGCTCTTCACCCATCCCGCGATCCTCGGCTTCGGCCGGCCGCTGTTCGACGACTACGACCTGCCGATCGATCTCGACCTGCTGGAGCAGCGATCGTTCGAGCAGGGCGTCACGATGCATCGCTACGCCATCCTGGATGCGAAGGAGGCGGGCTCGTGCTGAGGCGGGTCGCGGAGGGTGTGTGGGTCCACGAGAGCGGGTTCGTGCAGAGCAACGCCGTTGCGGTGCGGGGCCGGGCCGGTGTGTTGCTCATCGACCCCGGGGTGACCGGCTCCGAGATCGACTGCCTCGCCAACGACCTTCGCGAGTTGGGTCAGCCCGTTGTGGCGGGGTTTTCCACGCATCCGGATTGGGATCACCTGCTCTGGCACGCCAAGCTCGGCGAGGCGCCCCGTTACGGCACGGCGCGCTGCGCGGCCACTGTCCGAGATCAGCTGTCGGACGCAGGTGCGAAGGCCCGCATCGCCGCCCACCTGCTGGAGACGGAAATCGCCGGGCAGGTACCGCTGGACCTGTTCGGCCTCATCACCGGCCTGCCCGCCGGAACCGCGCAGATTCCCTGGGACGGCCCCGGGATCCGGATCATCGAGCATCAGGCTCATGCCCCGGGCCATGCGGCGCTGCTGATCGAGGAACGCGGGGTTCTCGTCGCCGGCGACATGCTTTCCGACGTCTTGATTCCGATGCTCGACGTGGACGGCACCGCTGACCCGATCGAGGACTACCTCGCCGCACTGCGACTGCTGGAGGGCGTGGCGGGCGGCGTTGACGTCGTCGTCCCGGGCCACGGTTCCGTCGGCGGATCCGACCAGGTACAGGCACGGATCGACCAGGACCGCGCGTACGTGCTCGCGTTGCGGAACGGTCAAGCCCCCACCGACCCACGGGTCGGCCCATCGGCCAAGCCCGGCTGGGAGTGGGTGAGCGACGTGCACGAAGGGCAGCTCCAACGCCTCGCCCGGAGAAGCGAGCGCGACGGGACGCCCCGCTAGCGATCGGTGCGCGACACAGCCGGCGCACGCGGGCCGGCTCAAGCTTCTCACCACATGAGAGGGGAGATGGCGGAGCGGATGTGGCATGGCCCTGGTCAGCGACGATGGATCCGCGTTCGATGTGCCGGTGGATGAGGATGCCGCGGCCGCCCGCGCCTGTCGTTCTCGAACACCGGGTCCTCCCACGCGCCGGCGGTGCCACGCTGCTCAGGCACCGTGGTGCCGCGCGGGTAGCAGGCGGTGTCGCCCGCCCTCCGGCCGCAAGCGGCGCGCCCCGTCGGCGCCCTTCCGCGTCACGCCTCCGGGCCCGCCCAGGCCATGGTCCCCAGCGAATCCGGCGGTTCCGGCTCACGGGCCGGAGGGCCGGACGCCGGAGCGGCGGGGACACCGGCCGCCCCGGCGTCCGGGTGGACGGGGAACACCTGGTCGAGGCCGATGACGCCCAGAACGCGCAGGGTGGGGGCGGGGACGGCCGCCAGCGCGATGTCGGCTCCGGCGTCCAGCGCGACGTTGCGGGCGGCCAGGAGGGCGGTGATCCCGGTGGAGTCGCAGAACGTCAGCCCGCCCAGGTCGATGACCAGCCGTTGCCCGGGACGCAGGACGAGACGCCGGAGTACGTCGTGGAACCCCTCGACGGTGGTGAAATCGAGTTCCCCCGTCACCTCCAGGACCGTGCCGGCCGGGAAGCCGCGGACGTCGACGGTCAGGGCGGTCACGCCGGTTTCCCGGCCGCGCCGGACGCGGGCACGCCGAAGGCCATGGTCGCGGTGTCGTCGTCCAGGCCGTCGCCGAAACCGTGCAGCAGGCCGGTGACCGCGGTGATCGTGTCCTTGGCGGTCGCGGGGGCCAGCCGGGCGGCGAAGTCGAGCAGCGCCCCGTCGCCGAAGAGGGCACGGCCGGAATCGACGCGGGCCTCGGTGAGACCGTCGGTGTACATCAGCACGGTGTCGCCGGGGGAGAGCACCGTGCTGGTGCGGGTGAACGGCGGGTGGGGCAGCACGCCGACGAGCACGCCGCCCGGGGTGGGCAGGTACTCGGCGCCGCCGCCGGCCCGCAGCAGCAGCGCCGGGGGGTGCCCTCCGCTGGCCAGGGTGAGGGTGAAGCCCTCCCCCTCCGGTTCGAGGACCCCGAACACGACCGTGCAGAAGCGGGGCTCGCGGCCGGTGTAGCGCTCCAGCAGGACGGTGTTGAGCGTGGTCAGCACCGTGACCGGGTCGGGGTCGTGGATCGCCGCGGCGCGCAGGGAGTATCGGGTCAGCGAGGTCATCGCCGCCGCGGCCGGGCCCTTGCCGCACACGTCACCGAGGAAGAAGCCCCAGCGCCCGTCGCCCAGGGAGAACAGGTCGTAGAAGTCGCCGCCCAGACGGTCGGGGGAGGCGGTGTGGTAGTGCGCGGAGGTCTCCAGGCCGGGGATCTCCGGCAGGACGGGGGGCAGCAGACTGCGCTGGAGGGTCACGAGGACGTTCTGGAGCCGCTCGCGCTCCCGCTCGGCCCGGAGGCGGGCCTCCTCGGCCTCCCGCCGGGCCTCCTCGGCCTCCTTGCGGGCCCGCAGGAGCTCGGACTCGTAGGCGCGGCGGTCGCGGGCGTCGAAGACGCTGGTGCGGATCAGCAGGGGCTGCCCGTCGGTGCCGGTCTTGACGGCGGAGGTGACGAGGACCGGCAGGCGGGAGCCGTCGGCGGCCCTGAGGTCGAAGGCGATGCCGCTGATCTCCCCCCGCATGCGCAGCAGGGGGGCGTAGTGGGTCTCGTGGTAGAGCCTGCCGCCGACGGTGAGCAGGTCGGTGAAGCTCATGCGGCCCACCACCTGCTCACGGGTGTATCCGAGCCAGGCGAGCAAGGTGGAGTTGATCTTGGCTATCTTCCCGTCCAGGAGGGTGGAGAGATAGCCGCACGGAGCGTTCTCGTACAGGTCCACGGCGCTGTCCTCCAGGAGGGCCGTGAAGGCCGCGTCCTGTGTCAGGCTACCGTCGCCGCCGGCCCGCTCCGGTTCCTGCTCCTGCTCGGTGCGGCACATCACGGGGCGGCGCCGGTGAAGGAGAGGATGGCCTGCGCGGTCGCCTCGGGGGCGCTCAGCTGCGGGCAGTGACCGGTGGCGTCGAGGGTGACCAGCGTGCTGCCGGGGATCGCCGCGTGGACGTAGGCGCCGACCTCGCGCGGGGCGATGAAGTCCTGCGTGCACTCCAGGATCAGGGTCGGGACGGCGACCGCCGCCAGGTCGGCGCGGTTGTCGGACAGGAACGTGGCGTGGGCGAAGACGCGGGCGACGTCGGGGTCGGTGGCGCAGAAGCTGTTGGTCAGTTCCTGACCCAGCTCCGGGCGGTCGGGGTTTCCCATGATCAGCGGAGCCATCGTCGCCGACCAGCCCAGATAGTTGGCGTCCAGGGACTCCAGCAGCTCCTCGATGTCGGCCTTGCTGAACCCGCCGCGGTAGTCGCCGTCGTCGATGTAACGGGGGGAGGGGGTGACCAGGACGAGGCGGGCGAACCGGCCGGGTTCCCGCGCCGCGGCCAGTACGCCGATCATCGAGCTGACCGAGTGGCCCACGAACGTCACGTCCCGCAGGTCCAACTCCCGGCAGATCTCCACGACGTCCCGGGCGTAACCGTCCAGCGACGCGTACCGCTCCTCGCTCCACGCCGACAGGTCGGAGCGGCCCGCCCCCACGTAGTCGAACAGCACCACCTCGAAGTGCTCGGCGAGGGCGGGCACGACCAGCCGCCACATGTTCTGGTCGCAGCCGAACCCGTGCGCCAGCATGACCACCGGCGCGCCCCTCTGTCCGGTCACCGTCACATTGTTCCGTTTTGCAACGTTCACGCCGTTCATCCTCTCACCGCCCCACCTCTGCTCCGCGAGGTGCGTCGGGATCGGATCAGCGGGGCAGGTCGAGGCCGAAGGCCAGCAGCGTGAAGGAGGGGAGGGGCTGCCAGTCGCGCTCGGGGAGGCGGCGGAAGCCCTCCGAGAGGTACAGCCCCTGGGCGGCCGTCATCGACGACTGCGTCGACAGCAGCAGGAGCCGGACGCCCCGGCGGGCCGCGAGGTCGGTGACGGCCCGCACCAGCGCGCGGCCGACGCCCCGCCCCCGGGCGTCCGGCGCCACGGCCAGCGCCCTGATCTCACCCTCCGCGGGGTCGCGTGCCACCTCGCTGCCCTCGTGCCGGGGCTCGAACATGACCGTGCCCAGCAGCCGGTCCTCCTCCACCGCGACCAGCACCTCGCCGGGGCCGTCGCCGGCGCCCAGGGCGCGCAGGGTGGCGGCGTAGCCGGGGCTGACGTCCAGCAGCCGCTGCGCCTCGTAGGCCGCGACCCGGAGCTCTCCGGTGCTCGCCATCTCCTCGGGGCGGGCGTCACGCACGATCATGCGGACATCCAACCACCGTGCTCCGCGGACGGCGAACCGGGCCCGCCCTCGTTCCACGGCGCCGCGCCGTCCGGGGGTGATGGCAGGTTCCCGACCGGCCGCGGTGAGATCCCCGGCCAGGCGGCCGCCTACGTGGCGCGCCTGGTCGACATGCCGGCCTCCGAGCCGGGGTCGTATGAGTAGGGCGGCCGGACGATCAAGGCGCACCGGGCGGATATCCGCGAGTGTTTCGGCTCACCGCAGCGGCTTGGTCTCGTTGGCCGACCCGGCCGGCGTGCCGCAGAACACTTCCTCGACCAGCCCGTCCAGCAGCTTCTGGAAGTCCTTCACCGGCCCCCGGGTGGCCGAGTCGACCCAGGTCACCGAGCCGGTCAGGGTCGTCTTGCCATCGGGCGAGCTGTACATCAGCGCGCCGTAGCCGTGGGGCGGGCTGCCGTTGTGCTGGTAGACGGTGCCGCAGTTCGGGCCCAGGTCCTGGGCGAACACCCCGAGGCCGTAGCCGAGCTTCCCGTACGGCTCGCGCATCTCGGCCAGCAGCTCGGCCGGCAGCAGCCTGCCGCCGTTCAGCGCGGAGAAGAACGTGGTCAGATCCTGGGTGGTGGAGATCAGGTCACCGGCGCCGACCAGCAGGGACAGGTTCTGACGGGAGATGTCGACCGTCGTGCCCTGGTAGCTGTAGTAGGCGTGGGCGTGCGGCCCGGGCAGCTGTGTCCGGTTGCCCGCGGTCCTGGTGGCCGACATCCCGAGCGGTCCCAGGATCCGTCGCTGCAGCTGTTCGTCGTAGGAGCGGCCGGTGACCTTCTCGATCAGCAGCAGGACGAGCGTGTAGTTGGTGTTGGAGTAGTTCTGGTCCGTGCCCGGCTCGAACCGCGCCGGCTTGGACAACGCCAGCCGTACCAGCTCCTCCGGCCGGTAGCTGTGGAACCGGTTGTTCAGCCATGCGTCGCCGGCGGCGGGGATCCCCGGCACGAACCTGCCGTCGTCGTAGTACTCGCCGGTGTAGTTGAACAACCCGCTGGTGTGCTGCAGCAGCATCCGCACCGTGATCCGCCGGTCCAGCCCGAACTCGGGCAGGTAGCCGGCCACCGGATCGTCCAGTCCGATCCTGCCCTCGGCCACCAGCTGCAGCACCAGGGTCGCGGAGAAGGTCTTGACGACGCTGCCTGTCCAGAACCGCCCGTTCGTCGGCGGCTTCGCGGCCGCGCCCAGCTCGCGCACTCCGGTGCCGGCGACCCACTCGCCCCGCCGGTCGTTCACGCGCAACTGCACCCCGGTGAAACCGGCATCGACGAACGCCTGCATGGCCTTCTGCAGCTCCGGACGGTCCTGCCTGGCGGCCGCTGTCGGCACGGTCACGCCGCTGTCCGCGATGGCCGATCCGGGGGTGGCCGTTCCGGCCAGCAGCGCGGCGGCCAGCGCTGTGACGGCTACGCGCCGCGGCGCCTTGGTCGCTGATGTGAGTTGGGTTCTCATCGTTCCTCGTCTTCGGTGTCGTGCCCGGGCGAACGGCTCGCCGGGCGATGCGGGGATGGGAGGCCGGGTGCCGGTGGGCGGCCGCGTGTCCCGTCAGCTCGCCTACCGGCAGGTACGTCCCCGGGGGTGTTTCCGGTGCTCGGCCCCGGTTATTGAGCCGGTCCGGCCTGGCCGCGGCCGAACACCTCGGCGACGAGCCGCTGCGTCGCCTGCTGGAACGCCGCCGCCATGGACATGGCGGCGTCGTCGACGTAGTTCAGCGCGGCTGTCAGGGTCGTGCGGCCGTCGGGCGTGCTGTACATCAGCGCCGCGTGGCCGGCCATGCCGCCGTTGTGGGTGATGACGGTGCCGCCGCCCGGCGTCGGCTGCACGAACACGCCCAGGCCGTAGCCGGCCTTGGACTCCGGCGTGCACATCTCGGTCAGCAGCTCGGCCGGCAGCAGCCTGCCGCCCACCAGTGCGGTGATGAACGTCTGCAGGTCCCGGGTGGTGGAGATCATGTCGCCGCCGCTGGAGATCCAGGAGGGGTTGTGCCGGGTGACGTCGACCGTCTTCTGCTCGCCGTCCTCCTCGTAGCGGTAGTAGGCGTGCGCGTGCGGGGCGGGGATGTCCTGCTCGGTGGCCGGCTGGAGGGTGCCCGTCAGGCCGAGCGGCTCCAGGATGAGGCGCCGCATCTCCTCGGCGACCGGGCGGCCGGTGACCTTCTCGATCAGCAGCCGGGCCAGCACGTAGTTGG
>NZ_BMQJ01000029.1:55279-72346 GCF_014648055.1 Streptosporangium pseudovulgare | reverse complement strand
CTCGGCGTGCTGGACGGCAAGTCGGTGTTCGGATCGATGAACCGGACCGGCCTGGCCGGTTCGGCGTTCGAGATCGATGACCGCTTCACCGCCTACGACGCAGAAGCCATCGCCTCCATGGGCTTCGACGGGGGCAAGACGCTGACCCGGATCGCGCTGGAGGACGCGGCGACGCCTTCGGTCCTGGAGAACACGGCCCGGGCCGTGAACGAGCTCAACGACCGCAAGCTGATCGCGATGGTCGAGCCGTTCATCTCCCGATGGAGCAACGGAAAGATCTGCAATGACCTGTCGCCGGAGGCCGTGATCCAGTCGGTCACGATCGCCTGCGCGCTGGGGCGGCATACCGCCTACACCTGGCTGAAGCTGCCCGCGATCGAGGACATGACCGAGGTCCTGGCGGCATCGACCCTGCCGGTGTTGCTGCTCGGGGGCGACGGCACCGAGCCCGATCAGGTGTTCGCCAGGTGGAAGCGCGCGCTGAAGATGCCCACCGCGCTGGGGCTGGTGCCCGGCCGGACGCTGCTGTATCCGGCCGACGGGGACGTGGCCGGCGCCGTGGACAGGGCGGTCAGCCTGCTGTGATCCGGGAGCGCGCCTGGCCGAACCGGCCGATCCTCCGTTCTCGGCGATCAGCGTGGTCATCTGCCGGGGGCCTGGTCAGCGCGCTGCGGGTGGTTCTCCTCGGCGCAGCCTGGCAGCGCTGCCCGGGTTCATCGAAGCCGTAAGGAATCACCCTGTCGGGTGGTCCTCCGGCGGTGGTGGGCTGCCACATCGCCGCCGTGCCCCCGGTGCCGCCGTGTAGGCAGGCGGGCCAAGGGGTGGTGGTCAGGCGGTGGCGGTCAGGCGGTGGTGCCGGGGTGCGACGGGCAGAGGTGGTGCACGGCGCTCTTCTCGCAGTGCGGCTGGAGCGGGGTCTGCAAGTCGTCGGCCGCGGTCTTGGGCAGGTGCCCGTCGCGGGTGGCGGCGACGACGGCGATGGGGGTGTCAGGGAAGGCATCGGCGACGGCGGGGCTGATGCGGAAGGTGGTCATCGGGTGGTCCGTTCCGGGAAGGCGGCCGGGGCCGCGGGATCAGGTGAGGGCGAGGAGGCTGACGGCGACGGCGGCGGTGCCCAGGCCGATCAGCTGGCCGCGGTGGATGCGCTCGGCGAGGACGCCGCGGGCGAGCAGGACGGTGCCGGCGGGGTACAAGGCGGTGATCACGGCGACGACGGCGAGGTCGCCGCTGCGGGCGGCGAGCAGGAACAGCAGGTTGGCCACCGAGTCCAGCACGCCGGCCGTCGCCGACATCGCGTACGCGGGCTTCTCCGGGCCGAGCCTGCGGTACATCAGCCCGGCCGCGGCCAGGGTGACCGCGGAGGAGACGGCGCGGCCGATGATCAGCGGGCCGACGCCGCTGTCGGAGGGCGCCTGGTGCAGGAAGACCAGCTGCAGGGCGATGGCGGTCCCGGCGCCGAAGGCCAGTGACAGCGCGGTGCGCGACGGGCGGGTCGACTTCGCGCCGTGGCCGGCGCTGACCAGCACCACGGCCGCCAGCGCCAGCGGCAGGCCGATCAGCCCGGCCAGGCCCAGGTGCTCGCCCTGCAGCAGCCCGACGCCGACCGGCAGCATCGCCGAGACCAGCGCGGTGACAGGGGACAGGACGTTCATCGGACCGATCGCGAGCGTGCGATAGAGCAGAGCGAACGCGGCGGCCGACGCGACGCCGGACGCCGCGCCCCAGGCGAGGGTCGCGGGGGTGAAGGAGGCGCCGAGGAAGGGCCACAGCAGCAGTTCGACGGTGAGCGAGGCCGGGGCGGCGATCATCACGGTGCGCAGAACGTGAGCCTTGCGGGCCCCGAGGCCGCCGAGGAAGTCGGCGCAACCGTAGGCCAGGGAACTGCCCAGGGCCAGCAGCAGAGCGATCACGGGTACATCCCTTACTAACAGTGGAACGACTAAACTGTACAACGAACCGACCGTAAGTCGTCAACAGAACGACCGCGTGGTTCATTCCACTGATCCGCTCACGGAGGGGTGAAGCGATGACCGAGACCGAGGCGGCACTGCGGACGCTCGCGCACAACGTCCGCGCGGCCCGTACCCGCGCCGGGCTGTCCCTGGACGAACTCGGCCGCCGCGCCAAGGTCAGCAAAGGCGCCCTGGTCGGGCTGGAGAAAGCCCAGGGCAATCCGAACTTCGCCACCCTGGTCCGCCTCGCCGACACCCTCGGCATCTCGGTGTCCGCCCTGATGGAAGGCCGCCCCGAAGAACGCGTCCGGGTGGTGGGCGCCGATGCCGTCATGCCCCTGTGGAAGGGCGAGCACGGCGGCGAGGCCCGGCTCATGCTGACCACCGGAGGCCCGGCGGCCACCGAGGTCTGGCGCTGGACGCTGGAACCCGGCGAGGAGTACCCCAGCCACCCCCACCAGGCCGGCGTGACCGAAACCATCAGCGTCACCGCCGGACAGATGGTGCTCGTGGTCGACGGCGCCGAGTACCCGGTGAAGGTGGGGCAGACAGCCACTTTCGACGGCGACACCGCCCACACCTACCGCGGCTCAGGAAACGGGACCTGCCATCTGATCATGACCGTCCATCTGCCCTCCGGCCCCGCCTAGAAAGGGACCCTGCACGCAGGCACCCCGGCGGTCCCGGCTCCGCGATCATGCCAAGACCGGCTCAGGCCGGCTCAGGCGGGAGGCGGGAGGCGGGTCGCGGGGCCCGGGTGGGGAAGCGGCCGGCTTCGGATCAGGTCAGCGCGCGCAGGAAGCGGGCCGCCACCGGAGCGGCGACGGCCCCGCCGCCGCTGCCCTCCTCGACGATCACCGCGAAGGCGAGGTCGCCCCGGAACCCCATGAACCAGGCGTGGGTCTTCAGGTCGTCCTGCGGGCCGTACTCGGCGGTGCCGGTCTTGCCGCGGGTGCCGGCGGGCAGCCCGGCGTCCTTGGCGGTGCCCTTGGTGACCACCGCCGACATCATCCGGTGCATGCCGGGGACGACCCCGTCGGGCAGCTCGCGCGGCGCGGCGTCCTGCTTGACGGACGGCACCAGCGTCGGCGGGCGCCAGGTCCCGTCGGCCAGGGTCGCGGCGACCGAGGCGACCACCAGCGGGCTGGCGATGATACGGCCCTGACCGAAGGACTCGGCGGCCAGTTCGGCGTCGCCGGCCGCCCGGGGGAAGGAGCCCTTGGCGGCGGGGACGCCGATGTCGAGCGGGGTGTTGAAGCCGAACAGCTCGGCGGTCTTCAGCAGCTTGTCCGCGCCCAGCCGCTTGGCGGCCAGCGGGGCGAAGGTGGTGTTGCAGGAGTAGGCGAAGGCGTCCGACAGGGTCACCGAGCCGTAGCCGGCGTGATGGGAGTTGCGGATCGGCAGGCCGCCGACCTTGACGTCCTTGGGGCAGGTGGTGCGGTCGCCCGGGTTCATGCCCTCGGCCATGAGCGCCACCGCGGTGACCGCCTTGAGGGTGGAGCCGGGCGGGTAGTTGCCCATCAGGGCGCGGTTGAAGCCGCCCTGGTTGTTGGCGACGGCGAGGATCTCTCCCGACGACGGCTTGACCGCCACCAGGGAGGCGGTCTTCTTCAGGTCGCGCACCGCGTCGGTCGCGGCGCGCTGCACGCGCAGGTCCAGGCTGGTGCGCAGCGGCTCGCCGTCGCGGCCGGCGATCTCACCGGCCTTCTTGACGGTCTTGCCGCCGGAGTCGACGATCCGGATCTCGGTGGCGGGGACGCCGGCCAGGCGCCGCTGGAAGGCGAGCTGCAGGCCGTCCTTGCCGATCGTGTCTCCGGTGGCGTACGGCGCGCCGAGGGCCTTGGCCTCCTTGGCGGTGGCCTTGTCGAGGTAGCCGACGAGCTGCTGCACCGAGCCGCCCGCCGAGCCGTCGTCGATGCGCTCGCCGCCGGCGGCGACGATTCCGGCCCGCTGCGGCCAGCGGGCCTTGAGCGCGAACGACCGGCCCGGGGCCAGGTCGGGGTGAACGGCGGCTGGGGACCAGTCCACTCGCCAGTTGCGGTCGACGACCGCCAGCTCCAGGGCGCCGGAGTAGCTCCACCGGCCGCCGCTCTTCAGCGTGACGGTGGCGGTGTAGCCGGCCCGGCCGGTGTCGTCGCCGGTCCGGCTGACCTGGCCGAGCCGTACCTCGGTGCGTTCTGCGCCGAGCTTGTCGGCCATGGCGCGGTAGGTCGCCTCGAAGGCGGGGTCGGCCTTGCCGAGCTCGGCGCGCATGGCGGCCAGGTCACCGCCCTGCCAGGCCCGGGTGAAGCGCTGGGCGGTCTCCTGCGGGGTGCCGCGGGTGTGCAGCAGCCACCAGGCGCCCGCACCGCCGCCTGCGGCCACCAGCACCACCGCCGCCGATGTGATCGCGATCGTCCTGCCGCGTGGCACCTTCGGCCACCCCCCCGTCGGTCGGATCCGGCTCCCCTGGGGGCGACAGCCTACCGTCCGGCGCGACCGGCCCGGCCGTGAACGGCCGCCCCGGACGCCGCCCGCGGGCGGCGTCCGGGGCGGCGGCGCGGCCGGATGACGGCGGGCGGGCCCGGTCAGCCGGCGCTGCGGCTGGGCGCGTAGCCGCCGGCGTACTCCTGTCCGGACAGCTCCTGGACGGCCGCCATGATGTCGTCGGTCACCCGGCGCCGGTCGCGGGCGCTGGTGGCCGAGCCGGTGAACGTCAGCGGCTTGCCGATGCGGATCCCGATGCGGCCGAGCTTGGGCACCGAGGCGCCGATCGGCAGCACCTTGTCGGTGCCGATCATCCCCACCGGCACCACCGGCGCGCCGGTCTCCAGGGCGAGCCAGGCCACCCCGACCTTGCCGCGGTACAGGCGGCCGTCGGGCGAGCGGGTGCCCTCGGGGTAGATGCCGAACAGCTCGCCGCCGCGCAGCACCCGGGCGGCGGCGTCGAGCATGTCCTGGGCGGCGGTGGGGCTCTGGCGGTCGATGCTGATCTGCCCGGTGGCGCGCATCCACGCCGCGGTGACGGGGTTGCCGGTGAAGTATTCGGCCTTGGCGACGAAGCGGACCTGGCGGGGCAGCACCAGGGGCAGGAAGGTGGAGTCGAGGACCGACAGGTGGTTGGAGGCCAGGATGGCCGGGCCGGAGGCGGGTACGTGCTCGGCCCCGGTGACCGTGGTCGGCCACAGCAGGTGCAGGAAGGGGGCGCTGACGATCTTGGTCAGGCGGTAGAGCACGGGCTCTCCTCTTGCAGGACGGGTTCCACCACCCTAGGCGGTGCCCCGGCGGCCGGCGGCTGTGCGCACCCGCACAAGCGGGGTCCCCACGTTTGTAGCCCTTCTCCAAGCCCGCAGGCAAAGCCATCCGCCTTCCGCGCGCGTCGCGGCGGCCGCGACGCGCGCGGAAGGGCGGGGCCGTCCGCCGGCGCCGGTTCCCGGCGCGGGTCTCTCCGGCGCCCGCCGGCCGCGTGTCCGGCGCCCGCCGGCCGCGTGTCCGGCGGCCGGTCGGCCGGTCGGCGGGGACCTCGGCGACGGTGGGGATCATGTGGGTGGTGAAGGTGGCTGATCTGTGTACCGATCCTCCTCGAAGGCCGGTCGGGAAGTACGTGCGCGGCCCGGATCCCGTGATGGGCGGGTTGAGCTTCCGCGCGTTGAAGGGGGCCGGCCCGGTCTGATCGTCAGGGGCCGGGCAGGGTTCGCTCCAGCTCCAGGAGGGCGACCGGAGGGCCCTCGCCGAAGTCGTGGTCGTGTCGCCTGCCGGTCTCGCCGAAGCCGTGCTTGGCGTAGAAACGGCGCGCCTGGGCTGAATCCCGGAGCGTCCACAGGTGCACGCGGTCATGGCCGGCCTCCCGCAGCCGGTCCAAGACGGCGGCCAGCAGGGCCGCCGCGAGGCCGCTGCCCCAGACGTCCGGGCGGGCGAAGAAGGTGTGGATCTCCGCGAGGCCGGGGTGGGAGGAGGCCCCGAAGCGGGCGAAGGCTCCTGGGCGATCGTCCAGGAGCGCGAGCAGGATCGTGTCCTCGCCCTTGCCCTTGCCCTCGCCCTCGCCCTCGGCCAGGATGGCGTCCCACTTGGTACGCCGCTCCCGGACACCGGCGGCGGCGACCTTCGGCGTGCACAACGGGCCGTGCGAGACGCCCCAGGAGATCGCGTGGATCTCGCCGAGGACGTCCCCGTCGCCGGGCCCCGCTTCGCGGATCGTGATCATGCCCTGCATGGAGGAGACCCTACGCGGTGGCGTCGAGGGATGAGCCTCGCGGCTTCCCGCCTCGCCCCCTGCCGGTGATCTCCATCGTGGCGGAGTGCTCTCGGCGGGGGCCGCCCACGGCGGTGACCTCCGCCCGCCTCCTGCCGGCCCCCGGGCGGCCGGCGCGGGGCAGGGACGGGGCAGGGACGGTCAGGGCAGGCGGATACCGGCGACGATCTCGTCGAGTTCGGCGACGAGCGGCGTGCTGGCCATCACGGTGACGACGACCCCCTTCCGCTCGACCCAGCCGACGTAGCGCCCGTCGCCGAGCGCGCCGTCGCCCTCCTTCGTCAGCACCCGGCGGCCGCCGATCGTCGCGGTCTTCACGGCTCCGGTGAAGGTTCCGTAGGTCACGGGGAGGCGCCTGAGGTTCGCGAGCTTCCCGGCGTCCGGCCAGCACAGCACGCGCACCCACAGGCTCCGCTGCCGGGGGTCGGCGTTCGCCCGGTCGTCCCCCCACTGGTAGCCGTACTCGGTGACGCCGGCGTGCCTGCCGGTCACCACCCCGCCGTAGGTGAAGCCCTTGGGGATGTGACCGACGCGCACACCCTTGATGGCGGTGGCGCCCCTCGCGGGCTCGTCGATCTTGGAGTCGTTGGAACGCCTGATCTCCGCCTTGCTCGGAGTGGGGCAGGCGGCCTTGCCTCCGGTGGCCGCGTGGGCGGAGGGCGCGGCGAACAGGGTCGCGGCGGAGACCACGGACAGGGCGGCGGTGGTGAGCGTCTTCGTCATGGTGTTCACGTACGGATTGGATGCGGCGGACGGGACAGAAGTTCACCGGTTTCTTCTGCCGTGGTCGCGACGTCACTCCCGGTCGCCTCGCGGCTGATGACACGAACCCGGGTGAAGGGCCTGGACGACCGCTCCGGAACGCCCTGGGGAAAAGGAACCGCCCCGCGGCGCCGGAGCGCTCGCGGGGCGGGACGTTTAGTGCCGATGTGGCGGTCGCCTCCTCGGCGAGAGGCACAACACGGCTCCAGCCGAACGGTATTCCGTGAAGGCGGTAATTTGCGGCCCGGGGGACACAAACCACATCGGCACGATTACTGTAACCGACGTCCGGCGGAGGTTATTCCGCCATGATGCGGTGGCGTGTCGGGGCCGGGCCGCCGTCCGCCGTGTCCACGCAGGTCAGAGCACCAGGGGCGGCCTGCCCGGTCGCGGTGCGGTGCCCGGTGAAAAGCCCGGGAGGCGCGCCGCCCGGCGGCCGGGGACGGCGGGCCCGGCGTCCCCGGGAGGGGTCCCGGTCACCGTACCCCTCCCGGATCGCGCGGAGAGGGAACCGCGGTCCGCCGCCCGGTCCCGGCGGGGGTGCGTATGCTCCTGCGCTGTGCGGCCGCGAGGGCGGCGCCGGAGAGCAGGGGAGGGGCCCGTGGAGACCGAGCGGCTGGTCATGCGCAGATGGCGGGAGACGGACCTGGAGCCGTTCGCTGAGCTGAACGCCGATCCCGAGGTGATGCGGCACTTTCCCGCGCCGCTGACGCGTGAGGAGTCCGACGCGATGGTGGGCCGGATCGAGGCGGCGTTCGACGAGCACGGCTACGGCCTGTGGGCGCTGGAGGTCCGGGCGACGGGGGAGTTCATCGGGTTCACCGGGCTGGCGTGGCAGCGGTTCGAGGCGCACTTCACCCCGGCGCTGGAGGTGGGCTGGCGGCTGGCCCGCCGGGCCTGGGGGCACGGCTACGCCACCGAGGCGGCGCGGGCGGCGCTGGAGTACGGGTTCGGCCCGGCGGGGCGGCGGGAGATCGTGTCGATGACGGCGGTGGGGAACCTGCGGTCGCGGGCGGTGATGGAGCGGCTGGGCATGAGGCGGGACCCGGCCGACGACTTCGACCACCCGAGGGTGCCCGCCGGCAGCCCGCTGCGCCGCCACGTGCTGTACCGGATCGGCCGCGACCCTTTGTGATCTACATCGTAAAGGCGATCGCCAGAGTGTAAAAACGATCATGAAAGAGGAAAACCCCCACGGGGAGGGAGCGGCGGATGGACGGGGCGTATGTGACGGCGGTGAGCCGTAGCGCGGAGCACACCTTCAGCAAGGGATGCGAGCCGATGATCCGGCTGCTGGCCGGCCTGGGGGTGGAGGGGGACGCGCATCTGGGGGTGACGGTCAGGCATCGTTCCCGGGTGGCGCGGGACCCCTCCCAGCCGAATCTGCGCCAGGTTCACCTGATCCACGCGGAGCTGCACGAGGAGCTGCGGGCGGCGGGGTTCTCCGTGGGGCCGGGGGAGCTGGGGGAGAACGTCACCACGCGCGGGGTGGATCTGCTGGGGTTGCCGGCGGGGGCGTTGCTACGGCTGGGTGAGGAGGCGGTGGTGCGGGTGACGGGGTTGCGTAATCCGTGCGCGCAGATCGAGGCGTTCCGGCCGGGGTTGCTGGCGCGGGTGGTGGGGCGGGACGAGGAGGGCCGGGTGGTGCGCCGGGCGGGGGTGATGGGTGTGGTGGTGGCCGGTGGCGTGGTGCGGGCCGGTGACCGGGTGGAGGTGGAGTCGCCGCCGCCGCCGTACCGGGCGTTGGAGCGGGTGTGAGGGGTGGGGCGGGGTGGCCGTCTCGATAGGGTGCGGGTTCCGTGCCCCCCGACGGAAAGGGATTTCTCATGCCCGAGGTGCTCGGTGTCCGTGCTTTGAACCGGGCCACGCTGGAGCGGCAGTTGCTGCTGCGGCGTTCGCCGCTGACGGCGTTGGAGGCGGTGCGGCATCTGTACGGCATGCAGGCGCAGGCGCCGGACCCGCCGTATGTCGGGTTGTGGTCGCGTCTTGCGGGTTTCACCCATGAGGAGCTGTCGGATCTCCTGCGGGAGCGGCGGGTGGTGCGGCTGGCGCTGATGCGTTCGACCATTCATCTGGTCACCGCGGAGGACTGTCTGGTGTTGCGTCCGTTGTTGCGGCCGGTGCTGGATCGGGTGCTGCGTGGTCCGGTGGGCAGGAGGCTGGCCGGGGTGGATGTGGAGGCGGCGGAGGCCGCGGGGCGGGCTCTGGTGGAGGAGCGTCCGCTGACCTTCGCGGAGTTGGGGCGGCTGCTGGAGGAGCGGTGGCCTGAGGCGGCCGCGGCCGATCTGGTGCATCTGGTGCGGGCGAGGGTGGCGCTGGTGCAGGTGCCGCCGCGGGGGATCTGGGGGGTGGGCGGCAAGCCCGCGCACACCAGCGCCGAGGCGTGGCTGGGCCGTCCGCTGGACGGGCGGGGCGGGCCGGCGGAGATGGTGCGGCGTTATCTCGCCGCTTATGGTCCGGCCACGGTGATGGACCTGCAGCAGTGGTCGGGGTTGACCCGGCTGGGTGAGGTGGTGGAGGGGATGGGGTTGCGGTCGTTCGTGACCGGGGACGGGGCGCGGCTGGTGGATCTGCCGGAGGCGCCGCGGCCCGATCCGGACGTTCCGGCTCCGGTGCGTTACCTGGCGGAGTTCGACAACACGTTGCTGTCGTTCGCCGAGCGGACTCGCGTGCGGATGATGGCCGACGCCTACCGGGGGCGGGTGTTCACCGTGAACGGCATCATCAGGGCGACGGTGCTGGTGGACGGGTTCGTGCGGGGGTTGTGGGCGGTGCGGTCGGCGCGGGGGAGGGCGGTGCTGGAGGTGGAGCTGTTCGAGCCGGTGGCGGCGGCGGAGCGGGCGGAGCTGGAGGTGGAGGGGATGCGGATGCTGGATTTCGTGGCTCCGTCGGCGGCGGTGCGTGAGGTGCGCCTGCTCTGATGCCCGGTGCGGGGTCCGCGCGGTGGGGTGTGGGACGGCCCGGGGTGGGTGGTGTTCCGTGGCGGTCGAGGGGTGGTCCGCACCTGGCGGGGGCGGGTTCAGGGGGTGTGGTGGCGCCGTCCGGGCAGGGGGAGGGCGGCTGACAGCCAGCGGCGGGCGACGGCCCAGGCCAGTGTCGGCGGTACGGTGCCGGCGCCCAGGCCGACCTCGACGAGGAGGTCGAAGACTTCGGGGCGGTGGGCGGCGGTGGTGACGGCGGCGTCGATGAAGGCGGGTGACTGGGCGGCCAGGTGGAGGGCGTCGGTGGTGCGCAGGTGGCGTCCGAGGGTGGCGCGCAGGGCGCGGCGGTAGGCGGTCAGGGGGTCGGTGTCGGCGTGGGCGGCGGCCTGGCCGGCCAGGCCGCCGGAGACGAGGGCGTAGTAGATGCCTTCGCCGGTGAGGGGGTTGATGAGGCCGGCGGCGTCGCCGGCGAGGAGTACGCGGCCGGCGCCGGGGCGGGGGCGGCCGGGGGACAGGGGCAGGTGGTGGGCGCGCAGGTCGCGGGCGGGCAGGTGGGGCAGTAGCTGGGCCAGGCGGCCGTGGAGTACCTGGCGGCCGGGCAGGCCGGTGGCGCGCAGGCGGGGCAGGAGCATGCCGAAGCCGACGTTGGCGGTGCCGTCGCCGATGGGGAAGGACCAGGCGTAGGCGGGCCAGCCGTCTTTCTGCATGGCGATGAGCTGGGTGTCGTCGTCGGCGGGGACGTCGGCGTAGCCGCGTACGGCGATGGCGGTGTGCCGGTCGGGGGAGGGGGGCAGGCCGAGGAGGCGGCGGACGGTGGAGTTGGCGCCGTCGGCGGCGATGACGGTGCGGGCGGTGATGGTGTCGTCGATGAGGGGGAGTCCGCCGCGGGTGGTGAGGGTGCGGACGCGGTGGCGGCGGACTTCGATGTCGTGGGCGCGGGCGGCGTCGATGAGGCGGGCGTCGAAGACGGTGCGGGGGACGACGTGGTTGGGGCGGGCGACGGCGGCTTCGACGCGGGCGCCGCCGGGGGAGATGACGGCCAGCCGGGGGGTGGGGCGGTAGTCGTCGATGAGGCCGTCGAGGCCGAGGCGGGCGAGTTCGTCGCGGGCGTGGGCGGCGATGCCGTCGCCGCAGGCCTTGTCGCGGGGGAAGTCCGCGCGGTCGAGCAGGAGGATGCGTGCGTGGGGGCGGAGCCGCCGGGCTTGCAGGGCGGCGGCTGATCCGGCGGGGCCGCCTCCGATGACCACCAGGTCCCATTCCTCGTCCATGGCAGTGAGCCTGCCACCGTGGGGTGGGGGTGAAACCGCCGTGCCGGGTCTGTGCGGCGGGGGTGGGCCACTTGGCGGGATTGGCCGTTCTGCGGGGTGGCGGGGTGGGGTGAGGATGCGGTCATGGTTTCCACGGGTGCGGTCATCGGGGTCGTAGGGGTTGCGCTGGGCATGGTTCTGATGCCGGGGCCGAACATGGTTCATCTGGTGTCGCGGTCGGTGGCGCAGGGCCGCCGGGCGGGTCTGATCGCGCTGGCGGGGGTCGCTGCGGGGTTCGCGGTGTATCTGCTGGCGGCGGTGGCGGGGCTGGCGGCGGTGTTCGCGGTGGTGCCGGCGCTGTACACCGCGGTGAAGTTCGCTGGGGCGGCCTATCTGCTGTGGCTGGCGTGGCAGGCGGTGCGGTCCGGTGCGGCGGTGGTTCCGGGTGGGTTCGCGGCGCGGGCCGAGGGTGCGGGCCGGGTTGAGGGTGCGAGGCGGTTGTTCTCCGGAGGGTTGGTGACGAATCTCCTCAACCCGAAGATCGCGGTGCTGTACGTGTCGGTGCTGCCGCAGTTCGTGGATCCGGAGCGGGGTGGCGCGGCGGCGCAGAGCCTGGTGCTGGGGCTGGTGCAGATCGCCGTGGCGGTGTCGGTGAACGCGTTGATCGTGGTGTCGGCCGGGTCGGTGGCGGGGTTTCTGGGTCGGCGGCCCGGGTGGGCGCGGGTGTGGCGTTATCTGACGGGGACGATGCTGGCGGCGGTGGCGGTCCGGGTGGCCGCCGACCGTTCCGGTGGGGTGGCCGTCGCGGGGTGAGCGGCCGTCTTGCGGGTTCGGCGGTGGCCTGGTGGTCAGTGGTGGCCGCCGAACCAGCCTGGTACGTCGAGACGGAAGAGGTCGCCGGGGGTGAGGGCGCGCAGGTCGGCCTCCAGGGCGCGTAGCCGTTCCGCTCCGATGACGGCGGCCCAGCGGGCGCGTAGTTCGTCGAAGATCTGTGCCGAGCGGATCAGGCTGTCGATGCCGCGCGGGGTGAGGCGGACGACTTTGCGGCGGGCGTCGCCGGGGTCGTGGCCGCGTTCGACGTAGCCGAGGTTCTGGAGGGTGTCGATGGTCTTGCCGGCGGCCTGCTTGGAGATGCCCAGTATGCGGCCGAGGTCGGCGGCGGTGGTGCCGCCGCGGCCGATGGCCTGCAGTACGAAGCCGTGCATGGGCCGCATGTCGGGGTGGCCCTGGCGGGCGAGTTCGGCGTGCAGGTCGTCGATGAGGACGCGGAAGCCGAGGAGGAGCCGCAGTGGCAGCTCGAACCCCGGGGGATCGGTGGGCACGGTGGGCGACCTGCGTGGATCGGAGGGGCGCTGACGCGCTCCACTTTAGGGGTGGCTCGCGGGGCCTGTCATCCGCGGTTCTTTCCCGGGCGCGTCCGGTGGGCCGCCGGGTGGTTGTTCGGGGGCTTCGCGGGGGGCTCGCGGGGGTGGGTGGCCCGGCAGAGGAGGGGAGGGGGGTTGCGCGGCTCTGCCGGGGGTGTTCAGGGGAGGATCTCCAGGCGGACGCCGGGTGCGCCGTCGTACAGGTGCGGGGTGGGGGTGATGATGTGCCATCCGCCGCGGGATTCGGCCAGCAGTACGGCGTGGGCGGCGGCGAGGGCGGCGACGAGTTCGGCGTCGCGTTCGTCTCCGGGCGGGCGTCTGCGGGCGGGGGCGGTGAGGGCGGGGCCGAGGCGGGTGGTGGCGGCGACGTCGGCGGCGGTGAGGGCGCCGATCGTGATCACCGGTACGGCCAGCAGCGCGTCGGTCTGGGCGGGGCGCAGGGCGGCGGCGCACTGGGCGGCCAGTGCGGGCAGCAGGAGGGTGGTGTTGCGCAGGACGGACTGGCGGACGATCTCCCGGCCGTAGTCGCTCTTGCCGTCGAGGAGGTGGCAGAGGGCGTCGTAGTCGAGGACGTGGCCGGTGAGTCCTTCGGGTCCGGTGCTCACGCCACGTCCTGGGAGGGGCGGCGGGCGTCGGCGGGGCGGGTCTGCCCGGGTGGGGTGTCGAACAGGCGGCTGGCGCGGGTGCGGTCGGCGTCGCTGATGCCGTCGGCCCAGCCGGGGCCCCACAGGCGTTCCAGGGCGGCCATGCCGTCGCGGATGCGGCGCTGCTCGCGCAGGGCGCCGGCGATGTAGCCGGAGGCGTTGCCCGATCCCTGGGCCTCGTCGGCGAGGTCGTCGGGCAGGGAGATGGTGATCCGCTTCGTCATACCGGAAGGGTAAATCAGTCATACTCTCCTCGTCCACCGGTAGATCGTCCCGGCCGTACGGAGATCCCCGGTCAAAAGCCGCAAAAGGGACGGAGTGCGGGGGTGCCGCCCGGAGTCTCCGCAGTATCCGCCGAACATCCAGCACATTTACCTGACCGGCGGAAACGACGGAGGTGGACCCGTATCGCGGAAGGCGCGACAGGAGAGGAGAACGGATCGCTCACCCCGTGGTCGTCGACGCTGCAGCGGCTCCGTCGTGTTCGCGCAGCATGCGCAGGACGGTGGCCGGGGACGGGTGCCGGCCCTTCTTCTCGCCCTCGGTGATGACGAGCCGGGCGGCGATGTCGCGGAGACTGAGATCCTGCTCGCGCAGGTGCAGGGCCATGGACGGCATGGCGTCGCCGGTGACGGCGTCGCCGCCGATGGGTTCGCCCCGGCCGCGGGCGGATTCGTGGCCTTCCAGGGTGCGGGGCTTGAGCAGCAACCGAGCGGCCAGTGGCGTTGACGAGCCCGCGGGGAGTGCGCTGTCGCCACTGGCCGTTCCGATGCAGGTGGCCTGGTTACCGGTCCGGCTGAGCCTGGTCAGGTAGCAGGCCGGCGAGCGCGGTTCGCGCGGCGGCCCGGCTGACCCCGTGGATGCGTGCGAGGGCGACGATCGACGCGCCCTGGTCCTGGAACGCCGCCCACGCCTCTTCGCGCCGGGCGGCGTCGAGCGCGGGCACCGGTACGGCCCATGAGATCTTTGCTCACGATGAGGTTGCCGTGAAGTCCAGGTCACCCGCTTGGCCCCGGCCGTTGTGTCCCGCTGCGGATTCCGGGGCTTCGGATCCGGGCCGGGTGTATGAGGTGCGGAGCAGGAGGGCGATGAGGATGGCTGCGCCCGTCATCAGAACGACGCAGGTCACCGAGGCGATCCGCATCTCTTGGGCGAAGGCGTCGAATGCCACGCTGCGCAGCATTCCGGCGGTGCCCTCCGGAAGGGTCGCGGCTGTGTCGACGGCGCCGCCGAGGGTGTCCCGCGCGGCCTCCAGTTCCTTGGGCGTGAGGGCGTCAGGAGCCTTGGCTGCCAGTTCCGAACGGTAGACAGCGGTGCCGATGCTGCCCAGGATCGCGATGCCCAGCGCCCCGCCGAACTCGGCCGAGGTCTCGGTCATGGCGGAGGCCGCCCCGGCTCGCTCCGGTGGTGCGGCGGACAGGATCACCTCGGTGACCACGGCGGAGACTCCGCCGATACCGATCGCGACGACTGTCATGCCGCCGACGAGGTGGACGATTCCCGAACCGGCTTGGATCAGGGTCAGCATGGCGTAGCCGGCGGCCGCCACGAGCAGCCCGGCGGCGATCACGTTGGGTTTACCGATGCGGGGCGCGATCGCGGTGGCCAGTGCGATGCCCAGGGGCATCACGAGGAAGGTGGGCAGGGACCACAGGGCCGACTCGAACGGGCTCATGCCCAGGACGAGTTGCATGAACTGCCAGTTGAACAGGGAGAAGCCGACCAGTCCGAACGTCGCCAGCGCGCCGATGAGCAAGGGCACGTTGAACCGGCGTGTGCGGAACAGCGCAAGGTCGATCATCGGGTTCGTGCTCACGCGCTGGCGGTGGATGAAGGCCGCCCCCACGGCGAGTCCGGCGGCGCAGTACAGCAGGGGGACCCACTCGAAGCCGTGCTCCGCCAGCAGTTTGACGCCGTAGATGACGCCGAGCACGGCTAGGAGGGACAGCGCGGCGCCGAGCAGGTCGAAACGGCCCGGCCTGGGGTCGCGGTATTCGGGGAGCAGCAGCGGGCCGAGGGCCAGGAGCAGGGCCATCACCGGCACGTTGATCAGGAAGACCGATCCCCACCAGAAGTGCTCCAGCAGCAGTCCGCCGATGATCGGGCCGAGTACGGCGCCGCCCGCGAAGCCCGCCGTCCAGACACCCACTGCGGTGGCCCGCTGTTTGGCGTCGTGGAACATGTTGCGGATCAGGGAAAGCGTGGACGGCGCCAGCGTGGATCCGGCGATGCCCAGGAGCGCGCGGGCCGCGATGAGCATCCCGGAGCTGGTCGAGTAGGCCGCCAGAACGGAGGCGGCGCCGAAGGCTGCGGCGCCTGCGAGCAGCACCCGCCGCCGTCCGATCCGGTCGCCGAGTGTGCCCATCGTGATGAGCAGGCCGGCGAGGAGGAAGCCGTAAGCGTCCATGATCCACAGCAGTTCGGAGCTGCCCGGCTTGAGGTCGGCCGTCAGGGACGGGAGCGCAACGAACATGACGGCCATATCCATGGATGCCAGCACGCAGGGCAGTACCAGGACCGCGAGCCCAACCCACTCCCTGGCTCCGGCTGTTCTGTCTACTTCAGTCATTTCCTCGGTTCCTGAGTCGTGTTGACCAGGTCGGGACTAATCGCCCCGATGCGTACTTTGTACGCGCTGGAGCGTACAGGATACGCATGCACGCCGATCCCGTACAACAGCTTTTTGAGCTGCTATTTTGCTTGAAATGCGCACCTGCATCCTCAGTGGGCTAGGATTTCGACACAACCCTGGAGGCGTGACGAAAAGGAGTGTGGTGATGTCGGTGCAACCGGCATGCGCGTCATGCGGAAAGTCGCTGGAGCCCACCGACCGGGGGCGGCCGAGGCTCTACTGCTCCCGCGCGTGCCAGGCGAAGGCGTACCGGGCGCGCAGAGCGGAAGCGCCGGCCGACGCCCCGGAGGACAATGACGGCGCGCCGCATCTCACCGTTGAGCGCATCGTGCGAGCCGGGATCGCCATCGCGGACGCGGAGGGGCTCGACGCGCTGTCGATGCGGCGGGTCGCCATGGACCTCGGCACCGGCGCCATGTCCTTGTACCGGCATGTGGCATCCAAGGACGACCTGGTGACCCTGATGGTGGAGGCCGCGATGACCGACGTGCCCCTGCCCGACTCGGCGCCGCGGGACTGGCGTCACGGCCTCGAACGCGCCGCATACCGTGACTGGGACCTGTACCACCGCCATCCGTGGATCCTGCCGAGGGTCATGGTGACAACCCGCGCGCACTTCAGCCCGGCTCTCGCCGCGGACAGTGAAAGCGCCCTCTCCGCATTCGACGAGCTCGACCTCGAACCTGCCGAGGCTTTCCGGTACATGTTCATGTTCGCCTCGTACGTGCAAGGCGTGGCGCTGACCTACGTCAGCGATGTGGAGGCGGAACGGCAATCGGGAATCGCCCTAACTCAGGGGACGAAAGCCTCGAACGAGGCAC
This sequence comes from Streptosporangium pseudovulgare, assembly GCF_014648055.1. Taxonomy (GTDB): domain Bacteria; phylum Actinomycetota; class Actinomycetes; order Streptosporangiales; family Streptosporangiaceae; genus Streptosporangium; species Streptosporangium pseudovulgare. The sequence continues at coordinate 55,772 of NZ_BMQJ01000029.1, read as the reverse complement.
AGAATCCGCTTTTCGTGCCCGAAGCGTATCCCCGGCTCGCCCGCGCGATGCGCGCAGGCGCCACCCCCTGGAACCTCGACGCCTTGTTCGCCTCAGGTCTTGCCGGTGTCTTGGATGGCATCGCAGCCGATCTGGCGAGACGAGGCATCGATTCGGGGCCTGACGAACATCGGAACGAGACGTCACGCTAAGAGCTCCTAACGCAATGAGCTGAGGCGGCGCCGGCAGATCAAAGCGCAACCGAGGCTGGGGAAGGCTTCGTGGATGTCGTCGCGGATCTCCCATCGGATGCGCAGGCGGCGGAAGTGGTGCAGAAGAGCAAAGGCCTGCTCGACGACCCAGCGGTGTTTGCCCAGGCCGGAGCCGTTCTCGGTGCCGCGCCGGGCTATGAGCGGGCGGATGCCGAGGGCGCGGACCTGCTTGCGGTACTTGTCGTGGTCGTAGCCGCGATCGGCCAGCACGACGTCGGGACGCCTGCGGGGCCGGCCGCGCT
>NZ_BMQJ01000029.1:0-55141 GCF_014648055.1 Streptosporangium pseudovulgare | reverse complement strand
GGTTGCCGCCGGTCAGGATCACCGCCAAAGGGATGCCGGTGGCATCGACGATCAGATGGTGCCTGCTGCCGGATCGTCCCCGGTCGACCGGGGACGGCCCGGTCCGCGCCCCCCCCTTTTAGGGCTCTGATGTGGGAGGAGTCCGCCGAGGCCCGGGAGAGGTCGATCGCGTCCGCCGCCCTGAGCCTGGCCAGGAGCACCTCGTGCAGGCGCTGCCAGGCCCCGGCCTTGTGCCACTCGTTCAGCCGCCGCCGGCACGTCATGCCCGAGCCGTACCCCGGTTCCTGCGGCGGATGCTCCCACGCGATGCCGGTGTGCAGCACGAACAGGATGCCCTGCAGCGCCAGGCGGTCATCCGGACGCTTTCGCCCTGGCCGGCGGGCTCGCCGCTGGTGTTTGGGCAACAGCGGCTCGATGATCGCCCACAGTTCGTCACCGACCTCCCACGGCTTCAGCCGCGCCAACCCGCTCACCCCTCCCGCTGCCGTTACAGCGAGAGATCAAACCACAACGGAGATCATTCTGTTAGGAGCTATTAGCCGCCACCCGTCCGGCCACGCATGATTGGCTGCTGGATCGACCACCACAGCCGCGCCGAGCTGGGCAGTCTTGTGGAAGGTCGCCCCGGTGAACCAGGCGCTCTCGAAGGTCGCCTTGTTGAACCAGGCATTCTCGGTGAAGGTTGCCTCGGCGAGCCAGGCGCTCCCGCTGAAGGTCGCCTTATTGAAGATGGCCTCGGTGACATGGCCATTCGTCATGGAGAAGTCGATGAGGGTGGCGCCGCTCAGATTCAGGCCCATCCCCTCCCAGAAGGTCGGTGCGGCCGGGAGGGTGGAGCGCTGGTCCGCGGGGCGGTCGTCGCGCAGGCGGGCGGTCAGGATGCTCTGAGCGGTCAACCGCACCTGCAACTCGCCCTCCCGGTCGCCGTCCTTCTGCTGCGGCACAGGTTCGGAGGGCAGGGGGATGCCGACGCGGGCGGCCCGGTAGCGGCGCCGGGCCACCTGCAACGCCTCCTTGCGGTTCTGTCCGGGATCGGGGGTAGGTGCTGGTTCGGGCGGAGCGTGTCGGGTAGCCGGGACGCATTACTGCGCCCCGGCCCCCTCAGAACCGGACGTGCGGCTTGGCACCGCATCCGGCTCAAGCAAGCCGCGAGGGCGTTGCGGGTTGACGTGAAATTTCTCTGCGATGTCGGGCGTGTAGCCGTTGGTTGCAGGAGGTGTGCACCAAGCGGGTTCTGTCACCGTCCTGGCCGCTGCGGCCCTGGTGTGTCAGGTAGTCAGCGGCAATGGCCCTGCGCGCCGTGCCCAACCACCATCTCTCCCACTCGTGCGGGGATTGGGGTGGTTGGTCTGTGGTGAGCAGGTGGTCTCCGTAGAGCGGGCAGCGTCCCTTCTGCCTGTCGAGCAGGCGGAGGTTATAGCTGTCCAGCGGCGGTGTGACCCGCCGCCTGCGGGAGACCCAGTAGTCGATCAGGTCGGGGTCATCCGGAGATGATCGTCCCGTGACCACCTGGTGCCGAACGATGTCGGTCCAGCAGAACTTGACCAGGTAGAACGGTCGGCCGGTCCGGTCGAGCCGGTCGCGGGCGCCGAACACCCAGCGGTCGTTCCTGAACTTGTTGAACCTGCCGAAGTAGCGGCGGATGATCCATCTCTTCGACTTGGTGGGGTGGCTGCGCTTGGCCCATTTGTAGAGCAGTTTCCAGGCGTAGTGGTCCAGCGAGGCGAAGATCTCGCTGGACACCACCCCTCGGTAGTAGGCGGCCCAGCCACGGGTGATGGGGCTGAGCTTGGTTATCACCCTGGCGGCGTTGCCTCCGCGCAATGCGCGGACCTCGGCCGCCAGCCGTTCCCGGATCCGCTTGACGGCCGCTGGGCTGGGTTTGATCAGCAGCTTGCCGTTCGGGTAACGGCGGACATTGAACCCCAGAAAATCGAATCCCTCGGTGAGGTGGACGATCTGGGTCTTGTCCTCGTTGAAGGCCAGCCCCCGAGGAGCCAGCCAGCGCGCGAGGTTGTCCTTGACCTGCTGGGCCTGCCGCTGGCTGTGGCAGCACACCACCAGGTCGTCTGCGTATCTCACCAGCACCGGGGAAGTGCGCCGCGTCTTGCCCGCCCAAGAGACGGACTCGTAGTAGCGCACTCCTGCGGCTGTCTCCAGTCCATGAAGGGCGACGTTCATCAGCAACGGGCTGATCACCCCACCTTGAGGAGTGCCCTCCTCGGCGGAGGCGAATGACCCGTTCTCGATCACGCCAGCCCTCAGCCAGTCCCGGATCATCCCCTTCGCGGGGAACGACCCGAGCGCGGCCAGCAGGGCGTCGTGAGAGATCCTGTCGAAGGCCGCCGACAGGTCGGCGTCCAGGATCCACACTCGCCTGTTGGCTCCTCTGAGGGTGACGTGTAACGCGCCGATCGCGTCCGCGCAGCTCCGGCCCGGTCGAAATCCATACGGCTTCGGCTCGAACCGGGCCTCCCATTCAGGTTCCAGCGCGTTGCGAACCCTTGCCTGATGGCAGCGGTCCATGATCACTGGAATGCCGAGCGGACGCTGCCGCCCGTTGGACTTGGGGACATACACCCGTCGGACGGGCAGGGGATCCCAGGTGGCCCGGCTGTGGTGGACCTGCCGTGCCGTCTTCATCCGCTCGATCGAGGTCAGCGCGACCTCGCCGTCGATCCCCGCCGTCCGACGTCCCACGTTGCGCTGCGCGACCTGCCGCACGCTGATCAGCGTGTTCGACCAGGACGGGCCCCACTCGGGTCCGTGCAACCAGCCCCAGAGTAACTCTCTGCAATAAGAGTTTACGTTCCATCCCCGGCGCCGCTCTTACAGGGCGTTAGTTCAACGGGTAGCCGAAGTCGTCGCCTCGTTGCTCGGGGGTGACGTGGACGGGGGCGCTGCGTCCAGATGGTGAGTACACGGACACGGCCCCGTAAGCGGCGGCGAGGAGTTCGGCGGCGGCGTCGCCGTCGAGGTCTATCAGGGACACGGCCTGGCCGAATCCCGCCGTGTTGGGGTCGGAGATGCCGACGGTCTCGGGGACGAGCACCTGGGCATCCCGGGCCGACAGGCCGCCGCGTCGGCCACGCAGGATGTAGACGGCCCCGGTATCTCCACCGCCGCCGACAGCGACGTCGCTGTACCCGTCGGCGTCGACATCGCCGACGGCAACGGATGAGCCGAAGCCGCCAGCGACATCCGTGGTCTTGGGCATGCCCGGAGAGCCTGGCCCCAGCAACCGCCGCTCGGCCAGCCCGCCAGCCGAGCCTCTGCTGATGTAGATCTGGCCTCCCGAGTCCTCGGCGTCTGCGTAGGAATTGCCCGCGATCACGTCGCCGAAGCCGTCGCCGTCGATGTCGCCGATCGCCACGGCGCCCACGCCCCAGCCGGGGAAAATGCCGGGCACACGGCCCGCCAGGCCGGTCGGCGAGCCACGGTACACCACGCCCGTTCCCTCTTCGGCTGGATCGCCCACCGAATAGGCCACAGCGAGGTCGACGAAGCCGTCGCCGGTGACGTCTCCGGTCGCGAACGAGCCGACGTAGGCGGCCTCTGACAGGACGGTCTTCCAGCTTGCCCGTCCCTTCCTGATGCCGTGGCCGCCATAGGTCACCCACACCCTGGTGTCGTCCGTCACGACCAGATCCTGGTATCCGTCCTTGTTGAAGTCTCCGGCGGCCGTCAGGAGGTTGAGCCACCCGGCCGCCGGCGGCTGCGTCACGGTGACCGGTGTGCCGGAGAGCCCATCGGCGGTGCCGAAGACGATGGTCAGCTGGTGGTTGGTGCGAAGTTCCTGCGGGGCGGCGGGGTCATTCGCCACCGGTACAACGATCGCCAGGTCGGCGTATCCATCTCGGTCGAAGTCGCCGGAGGCGAGACTCAGGGTTTCGTCATCTGTGCGGGGTGCCACGACGCCGGTGGAAACGATCTCGCGTTTGGTGGTGGTGAGGCCGTCGGCGGAGCCGTACAGCACCTCGGCCCGCAGGATCAGCGCTTTGCCGTCCGCCGTGGCCTGAGGGGCTCCGACGACCAGATCGGGGTAGCCATCGCCGTTGTAGTCATGCGCGGCCCGAACCTTGCGGGCAGCCGCGACGACGCTCGCCGCGGGAGGGACGACGGCGGTGAAGGGCGTGACGCTCGGTGGCGGAGCCGAGGTGGCAGCATCCGCCGGCGTCGGGGTCGTGACCGGGGGTGGCGTTGTGACCGGGGGCGGCGTCGGGGCGGGCGTGGGCATCGCGCTGCATGCCACGGCGGCGAATCCGGCGAGGAGGCAGATTGCGAGTTTTCCCGAAACGGGGGAACGCATCCGATGATCATAGTTCGGCCCGAGCCAGGGGACGTCATCCGGTGCGTTGCCGGGTATCTCAGAGAGGCGGCGGCGACTGACGGTGGTCTCGGCACCGGCAACGGAGTATTCGAGGGGCCTTGGTCCTGGTGCTTGGGCCTCATCGGTGCGGTCCTCGGCGGGCTGGCTCTGACCCGCTCCCGCCGCACTCAGCCGGAGCGGCTGACCGCCGCGCACACAAGCGCGCGATCGAGGCCTCATGACCTCCGACCGCGTGTTTCATAAGCGGCCGCCTGTAAAACGGCCGCCATCGCCCAGCGCGTGCTGGGCTTCCTCTGTTTCATAGGTCGGTGCAAAACGCTGGATGTGTGAAACGTACCCATGAAACGATCTCGGGGTGAGCGACGACGACTTCGCGCGTGTGGAGGCCCACGCCAAGACCAGCACCGATCCCGATGCGGCGGGCGCGGCGGCTCGATGACTTCGCCCGTTGCCCCGGCCCGCCCACTCCAGGCAGGCAAAGATGGGATACATGCCGGAGCCGAGCGAGTCGATCCAGCCGGTGTATGAGCCGGTGTATGAAGTGGTGAAGGTCGTCCGCCTGCCCGTGCCCAACGAGATCCGCGAACCGGACTGCATGATCGGCCCGAAGGTCTGGGTCAGGCGGCGGATCCGCCGCCTGGCTCCCTGGCTCGTGCCCCGCCAGGCCCCACGTGCGTGCTGCTGGCACCACCAGGTGGACTGGCGCCAGGCCGCAGGGGCGGCCATTCGTCTGGTCCGCCAGGCCCAAGCCGCCGGCCTGCACGGCGAACGCATCAGCGACTACGCCGTCGAACGCCTTGACGAGCAAGGTCTCGGCAACCGGGAACAGGACGCGGTCCTCGCCCTGGCCTGCACCGGAGGAATCGAGCCGAACACCGAACCCAACGCCGAATGGCGCTACTTCGAGGGGCAACACCGCGTGGCGGCCCAGCTCGACCAGGGGGTGCGACAGACCGTCGTGCAACGGCGGGAGCCGTTCGCCCCCGCCACCGGCCTGCCGATCCGGCAGTAGCGATCCGGCAGTACACCGGGTGCCGTTAACGAACGTGTCACCAGCCGCCACAAGCTCGCGGAGGCTTCGTCGTTCCGACTTCGTGTCCTGCTCATGTCCGGCATGATGCCTGGCCATGAGCCGCGAGCCGACGGGCATGGACGAGCTGGTCGATCACTGGACGGTCCTCGACGATGAGCGGGACCTGGTGCTGGAGAAGCGCGGTGGAGCCCAGCGGCTCGGATTCGCGCTGGTGCTGAAGTTCTACACGCGGCACGGCCGGTTCCCGCGCGGCCGGGCGGAGTTCTCCGACGAGGTGGTCGAGTTCGTCGCCCGTCAGGTCAAGGTGTCCGGGGCGGAGTTCGGCCTGTACGAGTGGGCAGGCCGGACGATCGAGCGGCACCGCGGTCAGATACGCGCCCACCTGGGGTTTCGTGAGTGCTCGGTGGCGGACGCGGACAAGTTCACGGTCTGGCTGACCACCGACATCGCCCACGCGGAGCGCAATGCGGATCGGGTCCGCGAAGAGCTGCTGAAGCGGCTGCGGGAGGAGTCCGTCGAGCCGCCGACTGCGGACCGGGTGACGCGGATGGTGCGCTCGGCCCTGCACAACGCGGAGGAGAACTGGTTCCTCACCGTCTGGGAACGCGTACCGGACGCCGTCCGCGGCCGGGTCCTGGCCCTGGTCGGGGAGGAGTCTGAGATGGCCGCCGCACCGGGGGACGAGGAGGACGGCGACGAGGAGTCGGTGCTGGCGCTGGTGAAGTCGCTGCCGGGGAACGTGAGTCTGGAGTCGATGCTGAGAGAGATCCGCAAGCTGCGGGCGATTCGCGCGGTGGGCCTTCCTACGGGGCTGTTCGCGGACACCGCGCCGAAGGTGCTGGCCGGCTGGCGGCAGCAGGCTGTGGTCGAGTCCCCGTCGCATCTGCGCCGCAGATCCCCGCAGTCGCGGTTGACGCTGCTGGCCGCGCTGCTCGTGGAGCGGGAGCGGGAGGTGACCGACACGCTGGTGGATCTGCTCCGGCAACACCGCCCATCAGCCGGTGATCGACGCGCTGGCGCTGATCAACCGGTATGCGCGGGCGGGGAACACCACCTACTACCCCCTCGGCGAGCAGGTCCCGGAGCATCAGGGCACGACGGGGCAGTGGGCGGAGGTGGTGTTCAAGGAGGACACCCGGGGCCGGCGGCGGGTGGTGCGGGTGGTCTTCGAGGTCGTGACCTTCCAGGCTCTGCGTGAGCAGTTGCGGTGCAAGGAGATCTGGGTGGCGAGCGCAGGCCGGTGGCGCGACCCGGACGAGGATCTGCCGAGGGATTTCGAGGCCCGTCGCGCCGAGCACTACGGCGAGCTGCGCAAGCCGCTGAATCCGCGCGAGTTCGTGGACCAGCTGCGCGAGGAGATGACCGCCGAGCTGATGGTGCTCGACGAGGAGATCGGCGGGCTGGATTGGGTGGACATCACCGAGCGCAAGACGGGCGCGATCCGCTTCAGCGCCCCCGGACCGCAGGAGGAGCCGCGGAACTTGCGCAAGGTCAAGGCGGGGGTGGGCCGACGCTGGCAGGCCGTGCCGCTGATCGACATCCTCAAGGAGGCGATTTTGCGCACGGGCTGCCTGCACAAGGTCGCCGCCCTGTCCGGGGGTGGGACGCTGGACGCCCAGGTGCTGGCCGAGCGGCTGATGCTGGCGATCTACGCCTACGGCATGAACACAGGGATCCGCCAGGTCATCGGCGTGGACAGCGGCCACAGCGAGGAGGAGGTGCGCTACGCGCGCCGGCGCTACCTGACATTGGATGCCGCACGGCTGATCGCTACCGAGATCGCCAACGCCACCTTCGCCGCCCGCGACGCCGGATTGTGGGGCCAGAGCTCGACGGCGGTGGCGTCGGATTCGACGCACTTCCGCTCCTGGGACCAGAACCTGTTCACCGAGTGGCACTCGCGCTACGGCGGGCGGGGGATCCTGGTCTACTGGCACGTGGAGCTGGGCTCGGTCGTGGTGCACTGCCAGACGCTGAAGGCCTCCGCCTCCGAGGTCGCGGCGATGGTGGAGGGCGCGATCCGGCACGGCACCACGATGAGGTTGGAAGGCAACTATGTGGATTCGCACGGCCAGTCGGAGATCGGGTTCGGCATCACCCGTTTGTTGAACATCGAACTGCTACCGCGGATCAAGCAGATCAACCACGTGCGCCTGTACCGGCCGGTCGCCGGGGACGCCGACCGGTTCCCGAACCTGCGCGCGGCCATGACCCGGCCGATCCGCTGGGACGTGATCGAGAACAACTACGACCAAGGTCATCAAGTACGCCACCGCGATCCGCACCGGCAGCGCCTCCACCGAGGCGATCCTTTCCCGCTTCACCCGCGCGGCCTCTCACCCCGCCTACCAGGCCATGCTGGAGATCGGCCGCGCCCAGCGCACCCGGTTCGTCGCCCGCTACCTGCGAGATCGGGACCTGCAGCGCGAGATCGAGGAGGGCCTGAACGTGGTGGAGGCGTGGAACCGCGCCAACGCGGTGATCTACTACGGCAAGGGCGGGGAGATCTCCACGAACAACCGGGAGGAGGTCGAGATGGCCGCCATGTGCCTGCGCATCCTCCAGGCATCGATCGTCTACCTGAACACCCTGATGCTCCAGGACGTCCTGGCGGAGCCCCGCTGGTCCGAGGTGCTCGCCCCCGCCGACCGCCGCGGCTTGACCCCGCTCTTCTGGAGTCACATTCGCCCCTACGGTGAGGTTCGCCTCGATCTCGCCTCGCGCCTGGTCATCGGCGACGGTCCCAGCTGACGCCCCGTGAGCGTCCTGCCCGTCCCGACCCGCGAAATCCGCTCGCCCAGGTCGGAGTGCCACTGCCAGGATGCCCCGGTGAGTACCGCGTCGCTCCTGACCTCCGACAGCTACGAACGACTCGTCGTCGGCCTGCGTGGACGAACCATCGTCGCGGTCGACTACTTCGTGCTGATGGGCGGCGACGAGGGCGCCGATCCCGACGAGTGGGACTACGACGCGTGGCACGAGCCCACGATGGGCGTCGAGCTGACCATGGACGACGGCGGAGCCTACTCGGCGGTGTGGGGCAGCACGTTCGACTACTACGGGGTCGAGCTCTACCCGGCGCCCATGCGCGGCTTCCTCTGCCGCATCGACGAACCGGGCGGGTCGGCGCGAGTCGCGGTCGCGGAGCACCCCCTCTGGGCCGGGATTCTCTCCGCCCCGATCGAGTCGTGCCGCGTCCAGTGGTGCGGCGAGGAGCACGGCGCCCCGACTCCGGTGCCGGAGGCCATCCACGTGCGGACCGCCGCTGGTCAGGTGTGGATCGCTGTCGGCCGCTCGGCTACGTACGAGCCTGACGGGCCGTTCCACCTGGGCACCGACGATGTGCTCGTCATCTTCGACACGGACGTCGCCGAGCGCGCCGGGCTCGGAGTCTGATCAAGGCCCCAGAGCGGGCTCGCGGGGCCGAATCCGAGCTGACGGGCCGTGGGACGATGATCCGGGCACGTTGCTTGGACCGTCGGTGGCTCAGCCGTCGAATTTGGTCCAGGGGATTCCGAGCCGCCCCAGCGGCCGCAGAACACTGCGATGTACCGCGCCGACCCACACTGAGGTGTTCCCGTGGCACTGGTCCGTCGTCTCGGCGATCACGCCGGATGCGACGTAGAAGCGTGTGGAGTCGTTCGGCCAGCGCCAGGGCTCCCACAGCACCGGAGTCAGCGCGGCTGCCAGCGTGTCGACGTACTCAGCGGCCAAATCGGTGCGCAGGGCCTTGTAGGGGGCGTTCATCATGGCCTCATACAAAGCGAACTGGAGCAGGAAGCCGCTCATCGGCTGGTGCTCGCGGCGCGGCTCGTACCCGTCCTGGTCGATCCATACCTCAGGGTCGGGGCGCGATGGATCGAACAACCAGGTGAAGCCGCCCTGGTTCTCGTCTCCGAAGGCGATCAGGCCGTCGTGCGCCTCCCGCCAAGCGTGTGGAGGCCGCAGCCGGTTCTGAACGCCGAGCAGCGCAGGACGGTGTCGGGCCAGCCGGTAGAACACGGCAAGCGGTTCAGGAACATCCCATGGTGCCGCGGCGAAGTCGCCGAGGTCCTGGCCGGCCTCGGGGATCCAACCCTCGACGAACCGCGTCAGCGCTTCGAGCGGGCTGGCGGTCATACACGTGAGCCAGTCCAGGTTCGGCAATGTCTCGGGTTCGGCGGGCGGCCTGACCCGGTCCAGGAGCTCCGGGGTCAGTTCCGGCTCTATCGTCAGGGCGGCGTAGTCCAGACACCCGTTCGTGTATCCGGCCTGCCCGGGCTTGCCGACTCCCAGGTATACGCAGCCTTCCGGCAGTCGGGTCAGCAGGTGGACTGGCCGTGCTTCCGGACGCCGGCTCCAGCTCCAGCTCCATCCGGGAGAGTTCGGGGGATGTCCGAACAGGCGGACGCCAACGTCGTTGACGAATGGTCCGTGAAGGTGGAACCGGCGGCTGTTCCACACGCCGCTCACGTCGAGCCCGTCCCGCGGGTCCGCGATGATCACTGTTGCAGCGTCGCCGAGCAGGACGGAGGCGCCGTCGGTCTCGCAGCCGATGACGTTGTCGCCGGCCAGGCGTATCGCGGCGCCCTCGGTGAGGAGATCATTCGGATTCAGGGGCACGCGACGGACCCTACCGCCGTTGCGGATCATCTCGCTGATGAGATCAGCGTCCGAGGACCAGCCCCTGTGTGTGGTGCTGGGGTACACCCCAGCACCACACACAGGGGCTGCCGAGAACGCGTCAGAATAAAGTCCGATGCCGGATTCTCTGACACATGTCGGCTGGGATCTGAGGAGCTATCCGGACATCCGTACGGCGGAAGGGGCTCCCGGCCTTGATCGTCTCCTATGGCGGCTGGTGACACGTTCGTTAACGGCATCCCGTGATGGGCGGCGGCCTGACCCGGGGCGGCCTGACCCGGCCGCCCCGGTGAGAGCCGCTCCGCCGGACGGCGGGGTCAGCCGGCCAGCGGCGCGGTCTGCCGGCTCAGCGCCGTCACGACGTCGGCGAAGCTGCCGCGCTCGGCGAAGGCGGCCCGCTGCCGGGCGGCCCCCGAGCCCGTCTCGCGCAGCCGGGAGAGGTGGTCCACGACCATGTCGGTGTCGCCTGCGGCCGACAGGGCGGGGCGGACGCGTTCCAGGAGCTGCTCGGCCAGCCGCCAGGCCGGCACCAGGGTGGCCGAGGTCAGCTCCAGGCCCTGGCCCTCCAGGCCGTCGCGGGCGGCCCGCCAGTAGGCGGCGTGCAGGAGCGGCTCGTGCGGCCGGGGCGCGGGCACCCCGGCGCGGACGTCGCCCAGCACGGTCGTCACCAGGGCGCGCACGAGGGCGGCGAAGGCGACCGACTCCTCCACCGTGGGGCACACGTCGCCCACCCGCACCTCGACGGTGGGCAGGTGGTGGGAGGGGCGGGCCAGCCAGTACACCATGGCCTCGTCCAGGATGGCGCCCGAGCCGATGAGGGCCTGCAGGGTGGCGGTGTAGTCGGCGGCGGTGTCGAAGTAGGGCGGCAGCTCGGCGCTGGGCCAGCGGGAGAAGGCCATCGCCCGCCAGCTGCCGTAGCGGCTGTCGGCACCGCCGGTGAAGGGGGAGTTGACGGTCAGCGTCAGCAGGGTGGGCAGCCAGGGCCGCAGGTGGTTGCAGACCTGGACGGCCTCCTCCCGGTCGGGCACCTCGACGTGGACGTGACAGCCGCAGCAGTTCTCGCCGCGGGCCATGGCGCCGTACTCGTGGGCCATCCACTTGTAGCGGGGGTTGTCGGTGAGGCGGGCGCCGCTGGCGGAGTGCTCCAGCGGCGCCGAGCCGGAGGCGATCAGGCGGCACCCGGCGTCGCGGGCCGCGCGGGCCAGTTCGGTGCGCAGGTCGGTCAGCTCGGCGCGCAGCAGGCCGAGGTCGGTGTGGGGGTTGGAGGCGATCTCGACCTGGCAGGCGGTGAACTCCCGCTGGGTGAGCTCGCGCTGCCGGGGCCGTACGGTCGCCAGGACGGCCGAGGCGCGCGGGGCGGTCTGCCCGGTGTCGGGATCCATGAGGAAGAACTCCTCCTCCACGCCGACGGGCAGGACGGCGGGGGAGGAGGGGGGCTGCGTCCGGGGCGCCGTGTCCGGGCCGGCGGGTGAGTCGATGCTTCCTTGCTGGGCCACCGTGTCTCTTTTCTGGTATCGGTTCCCCGGGTGGCCGGGTCGGGGTCCCGGCCGCCCGGGGGGATGGTTCGGTCCGTGGGCGGGCGCGGCGCCGTACGGTCCCGCGGGGCCCGGGGCCGCGCGTGGCGGTGGGGGCGGGCGGGGCGGTATGGCGCTGAGCTGCGCGGAGACCGCTGCCCGCCAGCGGGCGTCTCACACCTCGCGGTGGCCGGGCGGCACGTCCGCCCGGTCCGGAGCATTTATTGATCTACTTCGTAAAGCAGCTCTGATCAGTGAAAATCCCAAGAGAACACCAAAAACAGACAACGACGGGGTGAAGCCGCGCCGCCGCGGGAGGCGGGGCGCCCCGGGCGGGCTCGGTGCGGGCTCAGTACGAGGAGAAGCCGCCGTCGACGCAGATGGACTGGCCGGTGATGTGGGCGCCGGCGGGGGAGGCGAGGAGGACGGCGATGCCGGCGTAGTCGGCCGGGACGGCGTTGCGGCGGTTCATGGTGCGGGCGGCGAGGGCTTCGACGCGGCCGGGGATTGCCTGGGCGGGGAGGGTGAGGGGGGTCAGGGTGAAGCCGGGGATGAGGGTGTTGACGCAGACGCCGTGCGGGGACCAGGCCTCGGCCTGAGAGCGGGTGAGGCCGGTGACGGCGGTTTTGGCGATGCCGTAGGCGCCGCTGTCGCCGAAGGCTCTGAGGGACTGCTGGGAGCCGAGGTTGATGATGCGGCCCCAGCCGCGGGCGGCCATGCGGGGGCCGAAGAAGCGGCCCAGGAGGTAGGGGGCGGTGAGGTTGACGGCGAGGGTGTGGTCGTAGTCGTGGGCGGTGAGGTCGTCGAGGGGGCGGCGGATGTTGTTGGCGGCGTTGTTGACGAGGATGTCGATGTCGCCGTGGGAGGCGGTGGCCTGCCGGCACAGGTCGTCGATGGCGGAGGGGTCGGCGAGGTCGGCGGGGATCGCGGTGGTGTGGACGCCGAGGGCGGTGAGGCGTTCGGCGGCCTGGGTGAGGGGGCCGGGGCGGCGGGCGGTGATGACGAGGGAGGCGCCGGCTCGGCCGAGGGCTTCGGCGATGGCGTGGCCTATGCCGGAGGCGGCGCCGGTGACGAGGGCGGTGCGGCCGGTGAGGGAGAAGAGGGTTTCCAGGTAGGCGGGCATGGTTCTCTTCCGGGCGGCGGGTCGGGCGGGGTGGTGGCGGTGCGGCGGGGGCCGGGGCCGGGGGTGAGGCGGCGGAAGGGCCGGGGGCGGCCGGGGTGCGGGGGTCAGTTGCCGGTGGCCAGGGCGCGGGCGGCGCTGTGGAGTTTGGCCAGGACGGTGGCCAGGTCGTGGAGGGTGGGGGTGTCCAGGCGCTGCAGGAGGCGGTGGAAGTCGGCGAGGCCCGCGTCGGCGATCTGCTCGGTGAGGGCGCGGCCGCGGGGGGTGAGCTGGATGCGGCGCACGCGGCGGTCGTGGGGGTCTTCGCGGCGGGTGACCAGGCCGTGGGCGACGAGGCGGTCGACGATGCCGGTGACGGTGGCCAGGCCGACGCCGAGGTGATGGGCGAGGTCCTGACCGGAGGCGGAGTCCTGGCAGGACAGGAGGAGGACGACCTTCAGCTGACGCATGGTGAGGTTGGAGTCGAACAGGGGGGAGTGGTGCTGCCGGGTGATCAGGCGGCCCAGGTCACGCTGGGTGGCGCTGATGCGGTCGATCAGCTGGTCGCGTTCGTCGTTCACGTGCACCTCTCGCTTCCTGAGAAGGTTATCAGGAACATCGGGTGTGACTGAATATTCGCCTGAGGCTAAGTGTTAGTGTGGGGCGGAATTCCCTGTGACGTCCCCTAGGAGTCGGCCCCCATGACCGCCCTGGCCAGGTTGAGCCTCGCCAACCGCAGCCTCGTGATCCTGATCGCGGTCGTGCTGAGCGCGTTCGGCGCTTTCGCGATCCCGTCGTTGAAGCAGCAGTTGCTGCCGTCGTTGTCGTTTCCCGGGGCGTTCGTGGTCGCCTCCTACCCGGGGGCGTCCCCGGAGATCGTGGAGGAACAGGTCACCGCGCCCGTCGAGGACGCCTTCCAGGGCCTCGCCGGGGTGGAGGAGGTGACGTCCACCTCCCGGGAGGGGTCGGCGCAGGTGCAGGTGGCGTTCGCCTACGGCACCGACATCGACGACTCGGTCGCCAAGATGCAGCAGGCGCTGTCGCGGATCTCGGCGCGGCTGCCGGAGGGCGTGGATCCGCAGGTCATCTCCGGCGGCACCGACGACATCCCGGTGATGACGCTGGCGGTGGGCACCGGCGGGGACGAGCAGGCGATGGCCGAGCGGCTGGAGCGGCTGGTGGTGCCGCAGCTGCAGGGCATCGCCGGGGTGCGGCAGGCGACGGTGACCGGTACGCGCAAGGAGACGGTGGTCATCACCCCCGATCCGGTGAAGCTGGCGGCGCGGGGGATCGCGGCGACCGCGATCGCCGACGCGCTGCGGGCCAACGGCCAGCCGGTCCCGGCGGGCAGCCTGGTGGCCGACGGCAGGTCGCTGACGGTGCAGGTGGGCCGGCGGATCTCCTCGATCGAGGATCTGCGGGACCTGTATCTGGCGCCGGCCGTCGCGCCGCAGCAGGCGCAGCCGCAGGGCCGTACGGCTGTCCCCCCGGGCGCGCAGGGTACGCAGGGCGGCGCGCAGGGTGCGCGGGGTGCGGTGGCGGCTCCGCCCCGGCCCCAGCCGGTCCGGCTGGGGGATGTGGCGACGGTGGAGACGGCGCTCGCGTCGGCGACGTCGCTGACGCGCACCGGCGGCGAGCCGAGCCTGGGGGTGTCGGTCACGATGACGCCCGACGGCAACGCGGTGGCGATCTCGCACGCGGTGCGGGAGAAGATCCCGGAGCTGGTCCGCGCGGTCGGTGACGCCTCGGCGATCACGGTGGTGTTCGACCAGGCCCCCTACGTGGAGCGCTCGATCGAGGACCTGACGACCGAGGGTCTTCTGGGCCTGGCGTTCGCCGTCGTGGTGATCCTGGTGTTCCTGCTGTCGGTGCGTTCGACGCTGGTGACGGCGGTGTCGATCCCGCTGTCGGTGGTGATCGCGCTGATCGCGCTGTGGCTGGGGGACTACTCGCTGAACCTGCTGACGCTGGGCGCGTTGACGATCGCGGTCGGCCGGGTGGTGGACGACTCGATCGTGGTGCTGGAGAACATCAAGCGGCACCTGGAGTACGGCGAGGCCAAGGGTGAGGCGGTGCTGGCCGCGGTGCGGGAGGTCAGCGGCGCGGTGACGGCCTCGACGCTGACGACGGTCGCGGTGTTCGTGCCGATCGCGGTGGTCGGCGGCATGGTGGGGCAGCTGTTCGCGCCGTTCGCGGTGACGGTCACGGTGGCGCTGCTGGCGTCGCTGCTGGTGTCGCTGACGGCGGTGCCGGTGCTGGCCTACTGGTTCCTCAAGACGCCGAAGGCCGATCCGCAGCGGATGCGGCGGCTGCGGGAGGAGGCCGAGGCCAAGGAGCTGCGCAGCCCGTTGCAGCGGGCCTATCTGCCGGTGCTGCGGTTCGCCACCGGGCATCGCCTCATCACCCTGGCGGTGGGTGTGGTGGTGTTCGCCCTCACGATGGGTCTTGCGGGGCGGCTGGAGACGAACTTCCTGAGCGCCTCGGGCGGGGACGCGGTGTCGGTGAGCCAGAAGATGCCGGCCGGTACCGACCTGGCCACCACCGACGCGGCGGCCAAGAAGGTGGAGAAGGTCATCACCTCCCTGCCGCAGGTGGCGTCGTATCAGGTGACGGTCGGCTCCGGCGGTGGTTTCTTCGGCGGTTCCGGCGGGTCGGGTGACAGCGCCTCGTACTCGATGACGCTGCGCGAGGACGCCGACGCCGAGGCGGTGCAGGAGACGCTGCGGCAGCGGCTGGCCGGGCTCGACGGTGTCGGGGACGTCACGGTCGGCGCGTCGCAGGGCGGCATGGGCGGCTCGGCGGACCAGCTGAAGGTGATCGTGCAGGCGCCCGACACCGAGGCGCTGCGGGCCGCGGCGGAGCAGGTGCGCAAGGCCATGGCGGATCTGCCGCAGCTGCGGGACGTCTCCTCCAACCTGCAGGCCGGCGGTGAGCGCGTCGAGGTGCGGGTGGACCGCAAGAAGGCCGCGGCGCGCGGGCTGAGTGAGATGCAGATCGGCCAGCTGGTGGCGCAGCGGTTCCGCGGCGCGCCGATGGGTCAGGTCACGGTGGAGAGCCGCAGTGAGGATGTGATCCTGCGTTCCGGGGACGCTCCGGAGGATCTCAAGGAGATCGGTGCGCTGAAGCTGCCGACGGCCACGGGTGTGGTGAAGCTGTCGGACGTGGCCGAGGTGGTGCGGGCCGCCGGTCCGACGCAGGTCACCCGGATCGACTCCAAGCGCAGCGCCACGGTGTCGGGTACGGCCACCGGCCAGGACGTCGGCGCGGTGACGGCGGCGCTGAACGAGCGGCTGGAGAAGCTGACGCTGCCGGCGGGCGCGCAGTGGAGCCTGGGCGGGGTCAGCGCCGACCAGGAGGAGGCGTTCGGTCAGCTGGGCCTGGCGATGCTCGCGGCGATCGCGATCGTCTTCATGATCATGGTGGCGACGTTCCGGAGTTTCGCCCAGCCGCTGATCCTGCTGGTGTCGGTGCCGTTCGCCGCGACCGGCGCGATCGGGCTGCTGGTGGCGACCGGCACGCCGATGGGGGTGCCGGCGTTGATCGGCATGCTGATGCTGATCGGCATCGTGGTGACCAACGCGATCGTGCTGATCGACCTGATCAACCAGTACCGCGCCCAGGGCATGGGCGTCACGGAGGCGGTCGTCGAGGGTGGGCGGCGCAGGCTGCGGCCGATCCTGATGACGGCGGTGGCGACGGTGTTCGCGCTGGTGCCGATGGCGCTGGGCCTGACCGGGTCGGGCGGGTTCATCTCCCAGCCGCTGGCGATCGTCGTGATCGGCGGGCTGGTGTCGTCGACGATCCTGACGCTGGTCCTGGTGCCGACGCTGTACGTGATGCTGGAGGGGGCCAAGGAGCGGCTGCGCCGCCGCCGCGGCGGCGGTGACGGCGATGGTGGCGGCCGGGGTGGGCTGAAGGTCTACGACGCCGCGGGCCTGCAGCCGGCCACCCGGGAGGGCTGAGCGGTCCTTCCCTCAAGGGGTCCCGGCGCCGGGGCCCCTTGAGGTTCTCCTCACCGCGCGCCGCCGTACCCCCCCTTTTCGAGGGGTGCGGCGGCGCGCGGTGTTCCACGTGGTGGGCGGGCGGTGCGGCGGCGGCGGGCGTGAAGGGTGGGGGAGCCGCCGGGCGGTGCGGCGGGGGCCAATACACTGGGGCATCGTGACTGCGAAGCCGCCCATTCCCGATGTCCTGGCCGCCCGTTACGCCTCGCCGCAGCTGGTGCGGCTGTGGTCCCC
This sequence comes from Streptosporangium pseudovulgare, assembly GCF_014648055.1. Classification (GTDB taxonomy): domain Bacteria; phylum Actinomycetota; class Actinomycetes; order Streptosporangiales; family Streptosporangiaceae; genus Streptosporangium; species Streptosporangium pseudovulgare. The sequence continues at coordinate 38,307 of NZ_BMQJ01000029.1, read as the reverse complement.
CGAGTACAAGGTGGTGGCCGAACGGCGCCTGTGGCTGGCGGTGCTGTCGGCGCAGGCCCGCCTCGGCGTCGCCGTGCCGCCCGGTGTCGTGGCCGACTACGAGAAGGTCGCCGAGCGGGTGGACCTGGACTCCATCGCCGCCCGTGAGCGGCTGACCCGCCACGACGTCAAGGCCCGCATCGAGGAGTTCAACGCCCTGGCCGGGCATGAGCACGTCCACAAGGGCATGACGTCCCGTGACCTGACCGAGAACGTCGAGCAGCTGCAGATCCGCGACAGCCTGCTCCTGGTGCGTGACCGGTGCGTGGCGCTGCTGGCGGCGCTGGCGGCGCGGGCCGCCGAGCACGCGACGACGGTGATGGCGGGCCGCTCCCACAACGTCGCCGCGCAGGCCACCACGCTGGGCAAGCGGTTCGCCTCGGCGGCCGAGGAGCTGCTGGTGGCGTTCGACCGGCTGGAGGAGCTGATCGGCCGCTACCCGCTGCGGGGCGTCAAGGGCCCGGTCGGCACCGCCCAGGACATGCTGGACCTTCTGGGCGGCGACCGGGAGAAGCTGGCGCTGCTGGAGGAGGCCGTCGCCTCCCACCTGGGGTTCTCCCGCCGCTTCGCGAGCGTGGGGCAGGTGTATCCGCGCTCCCTGGACTACGAGGTGCTCACCGCGCTGGTGCAGCTGGCCGCCGCGCCGTCCTCGCTGGCCAGGACGATCCGGCTGATGGCCGGGCACGAGCTGGTCACCGAGGGTTTCGCGCCGGGGCAGGTGGGCTCCTCGGCGATGCCACACAAGATGAACACCCGTTCCTGCGAACGCGTCAACGGCCTGACCGTCGTTCTGCGGGGATACGCCTCCATGGCCGCCGAGCTGGCCGGTGACCAGTGGAACGAGGGCGACGTGTCCTGCTCGGTGGTGCGGCGGGTGGCGCTGCCGGACGCGTTCTTCGCCTTCGACGGCCTGGCCGAGACGATGCTGACGGTGCTGGGGGAGTTCGGCGCGTTCGAGGCGGTCATCGCCGCCGAGCTCGACCGCTACCTGCCGTTCCTGGCGACGACCAGGATGCTGATGGCGGCGGTGCGGGCCGGGATGGGCCGCGAGAGCGCCCACGAGGTGATCAAGGAGCACGCGGTGGCGGCGGCGCTGGCCATGCGCGAGCAGGGCGGCGCCAACGAGCTGCTGGAGCGCCTGGGCGCCGATGAGCGCTTCCCGCTGGACGCGCCGCGGCTGCGGGAGCTGCTGGCCGAGCGGATCGCGTTCACCGGCGCCGCCGCCGAGCAGGTCGGCTCGGTCGTCGGCCGGATCGAGGAGATCGTCGCCCGTCACCCGCAGGCCGCCGCCTACCGGCCCGGCGCGATCCTGTGACCGCGGCCGGTGAGACGACCGGCATCGCCACCGAGCTGACCCGCGCCGCCGACGTCCTGGGCGCCTGCGGCTCCGACGCGCTGCTGCTGTGGGCGGCCCAGGGCGTGCGCCCGGGGGTGCGGGCCTGGACGTACGGGCAGGCGCTGGCGGTGGCCTGCCCGGACCTCAACCGGCGTGACCGGATGGCGGTGCGGGGTCCCGCGCCGCAGGTCGCCGCCCTGGTGCGGTCCCTGGCCCCGCGGCTGGGGCCGCAGTGGCGGCTGCTGGGCGAGTGGCCGCTGATGCGGGAGCTGGCGCGCCTTTCGGGGGTGGAGCCGGTGGGTTTCGAGTGGATGGACACCGACCGGCCGCCCCTGCCCGCCACCGGCGACGGTGACGGTGACGGTGGTGATGGTGGGGTGCGGTGGCTGGACGACGCCGACGCCGAGGTCGGCGCGCTGCTTCGGGAGGCCTCACCGTCGGCGTGGGCCACGCCCGGCGTCGCCGGCGTCCGCCGCTGGGCGGGCCTGCGGGACGGCTCGGGCCGCCTGATCGCCACCGCCGCCGACGCCTGGTCCTGCCCGCAGGTGGGATTCGTCGCCGGTGTGGCCACCGCTCCGGCGCACCGCGGCCGCGGCCACGCCGAACGGGTGTGCCGGTTCGTCCTGGCGGAACTGGTCGCCGCCTGCGGCCGCGGCGCGCTGATGGTCGACAGCGACAACCCGACCGCCATCGGCGTCTACGAGCGGCTCGGCCTGCGACGCCGTACGGTGGCCGCCTCCGCCCTGACCGGCGGCTGACCCGCCCGGGGAAAGGGGTCCGGCCGGTCAGGAGGGGCCGGGAGTTCGTGGCCGTACGCCAGGGGCCGGGGATCCTCGCCGCCGCCGGGCCCGAGCGCCATCTCCCGTCGGCCGTCCGGGGCGCCCGCGCGGCGGTGAGGGCGTGGCGTGCCCTCCGGCCCGGCGGGAGCACGGCGGGCCGGGGGAGCGCGGGGACGGGGAGGCGAGGGGAAAACCCGGTGCGGCCGGCACCGCGAAACGGCAGAGTAGACGAAATGATGTTCGACTTCGTTCCCGGGTTGCCGCTTTCCCGTGGCTTCTACGAGCAGATCGCCGGCCCCGCGCTGGCGGGCGTGCCGCACGCCGCGGCCCTGCTGGGGGAGGGCTCGGAGGTCCTGTCCTTCGACACCCCCGCCTCGGCCGGTCCGCGGGACGGAGTCCGGCTGGTGGTGCTCACCGGCCCCGGCCGGAGCGAACCGGTGCGCACCACGCTGCGCCGCGCCCTGCCGCCCTCCTACGGAGGCCGCCCCGTCACCCTCGGCGCCGGCGGCGTGGAGGTCGCCGAGACGGGGGCCTGGCTCGTGGCGCGGCTCGGTTTCGACCCGCTGCGGCCCATCGGAGTGCTGGACTGGCTGGCCGTCCCCTGGCAGCGGCTGGCCGGAACCTGCGGCGGGGAGGTCTTCCGCGACGACGCCGGTCTGCTGGGGCGCGCCCGCCAGGCGCTGCGCCGGTATCCGCCCGACGTGGAGCGTTACGTGCTGGCCGCCCAGTGGCGGCGCCTGGCCGCGGGGTACGGCCACGCCGCCCGCTGCTCGGAGGTCGGCGACGAGCTGGGAGCGGCGGCGCTCACCGCGGGCCTGGCGCGCGACCTGATGCGCCTGGCGCTGCTGACGCGGCGGCGCTGGCCACCGTACGACAGGTGGCTGGGCAGCGCGTTCGCCCGGCTGCCGGGCGCGGCCGAGACCGCCGACGCGCTGGCGGCGGCGCTGGCCACCGGAGACCGGTCCCTGCGGCGGGACCACCTGCGGCGGGCCTGGCGTCAGGTCGCGGCCCTGCGTGAACGTTCACCCGCCGCGCCGCCCGGCGCCGCAACGGCCGCCGGCGCCGCAACGGCCGCCGGGCGGCGCTCACCGGCCGAGGAGGCCGAAGGACTCGCCGAGACGTTCACCGCCGCGATCACCGACCCGCGGGTGCGGGCGCTGCCGCCCGGCGGGTCGATCGACCAGCTCACCGCCTCGGCCGAGGTGCTCACCGACCCGGCCCGGTGCCGGGCGCTGACCCGGGCCGCCCTGGGACTGTGACCTGGCGGACCCCCGCGAACCCGGCGAGCCCCCGCGCGGGTTTTCGCCCCGGCGCCCGCGGCGGACCCCCGGCGGGGTACGGCCGTGCCGGACCGCCCCCGGACCGCCCCCGGACCGCCCCCGGGCGGGGCCCGGTGACCTCGGACGCCCGTCACACCGCCACCCCGGCGACGGAAACCAGGAAAAACAGTAAAATCATGGGCCCATGCCGCTGGGTGCGCCCCAGAGGGAAGGAGCGATGAACGACCACACCGCCGCATCCCTTCCACCACCCGGCCCAGACCCCGGCCCCGTGGCCGCCGCCCCGGCCGCCGGACCCGCCGAACGCATCGCCGCCCTGCTGCTGGACCGCGCCCACCCGCGCCCCCACCACCCCGGAACACCCGAAGACCCGCGCCGCCCCGCCGGGCTCACCCACCAGACGCTGCACCACCTCACCGGACTCGTCGCCCAGGCCCGCCCCGGCACCGACGCCGCCTTCATCGTCCACACCCTCATCGCCCTGCTGGAAAGCGACACCGCCGGCGCACTGACCGGCGCCCATGACCGCTCACTGCGCGACCTCGTCGGCGAACTGCTGGCCTGACCCGCACCCCTCAGGGGGAACGGCGGACGGCGGGACTCCATATCCACCCCCCGGCCGGCCCGGCCGCGCCGGAGCCGCCGGCGGCCCCACGCACGAGGAACACCCGCCCCCGTGGGCACGTCAACCGGTCGGCGGCGGCCCGCCGGTCACGCCTCCGGGCCCGACGCGGGCTCCGCCGCCGCTTCCGCCCCGGAACCCGCCGCGGAAGCGGCGGCCGCGGGGGCCGGGGGAGCGGCCGCGGACCCCGACCCGCGGCCGGGCGGACGCAGCAGCGGATGGGACCGCATCGCCACCTCCAGCTCCCCGGGCAGCTCATCGCGGTAGCGGCCCAGCGTCGCCAGGTCACTGTGCCCCAGCACCCGCCGCACCGCGTCCATGTCCACCGCGTCGGCCAGAAGATGCGTGGCGGTGGTGTGGCGCAACCCGTGCGGCGTCACCGACCGGCGCCGGTCGGCCTCCACCCACCGCTGCACCCGGTCGATCACCGCCTGCACGTCCCCCCGCGCCAGCCGCCGCCCCCGCCACGACAGCAGCAGAGCCTTCTCCGGCGTCGCGGGACGGCCCCGCACCAGATAGCCGTCCAGCACCTCCGCCACATCGGCCGGCAGCGGCACATCCCGCGTCCTGCCGCCCTTGCCGAAGATCCGCCAGTACCGCACACCGTCATTGGTGTAGAAGTCCTCCACGTTGGCGCGCACCAGCTCCGACACCCGCGGCCCCACCGCGGTCAAAAGCAGCACGATCAGCGCGTCACGCATCTCGGTGCGCTGGTCGCGCCGCGCCCGCCGTACCGCCTGACCGGCGGCCGGCTCGGCCGCCTCCTGCCCGGGCGTCCCCAGCCGGCGGGCCGCGCCGACCAGCCCCTGGGCCTGCTCACGCGTCAGCGCCCGCCGCTGCGCCGGAAGCCCCCCGCGTTCCCTGGCCGTCACCGTCGACGACGTCATCGGGTCGACCTGCACCCACCCCGCCAGCGCCGCGTGCTTGAAGAACGCCGACACCGACCGGCGGAACCGCGCCTGGGAGGAGGCCGACTGCAGGCGGCCGTCCGGCTCGGCGCGCCGCCCGTCCGGCTTGCGGGCGAAGGCCAGAAGCACCGCGTCCACGTCCTCACCCGTCAGGTCGTCCAGCACCACCTCCTCACCCGTCAGGCGCACGAACGTGACGACGTCGCGCGCGTACACCTCCGCCGTCGCCGGTGACAGCGCACCCGTCGACGTCTTGGCCCGGATCAGCTCCACATACCGATCGGCCGACTCTTGCACGGTGAGACGATTCAGCTCCGCTGGCCGCATGGTCTTCGCAGGCACCCTTCCTCGATCACCACTGACCGTACCGGCCGGCGCCGACAACCGCCCCCGCCTTCGCCCACCGGCGGCCGCACCCCGGCGGAGACCCACGGAGAAGACCCACCGGAGAAGGCTCCGACGGGCAGGAGAGCCCACCTTCCCCGGCGGCCCCCGTCACAGTCCGCCCCTCCTGGCCGCCCGGAGGAAGGCGGGGAGGGACGGGCGGGGGGAGTCGGAGCGGCTCGCCCCGGCACCCTCCTCGCCGTCCCGGCGCCGGGCGTACGATCACGCCATGGCGAACCTCGGGCCCACCGAACTGATCATCTTCGTCGCGCTGCTCGCGGTACTGGCCGCGTTCCTCATCGGGGTGATCCGCCGGGGCACCCGCGGCTCCGTCACGTCGGCACCCCGGCCGCGCCTCGACCCCGCCGAACTGCACCGCCAGGCCACCGGCCTGATCACCGCGGGCAAGACCATCCAGGCCGTCAAACTCGTCCGCGAGCAGACCGGCCTCGGCCTGGCCGACGCCAAACGCTACACCGACGACCTCGCCGCGGGGCGCCCGCCGTACCGCGCCCCCCTCCACCCCGGCCCCGCCGCGCCCGGCCCGATCGCCGCCCCGCAGCCCGCGGCCGACCTGGCCACCCGCGTCCGCCACCTCAAGGCCGCCGGCCGCGCCGAGCAGGCGGTGTTCCTCGTCAGAGGAGAGACCGGCATGGACGAGGCCGACGCCAAGCGCTTCGTCGACTCCCTCGACTGACTCGGCCCCGCACCGTCCTGACCGCCTCGGGCGCTTTCCCGCACGGCCCGGCCACCCGGACTCCGGGAGGCGTCAGGCGTAGGCCTGAACGGCCACGGCCGGTTCGGCCGCCGCGCCGCCCGTGGCGACCACGACCGCCGACGGGGGAGTGCGCTCACCCACGTCCTCGGCGCGGATCGCCAGCACCGCCGCCGGACTGCCCAGGTCACCGTAACGCGCCGCCACCGCCCGCGTGATCACCTTCCGGGCGTGGGCGGCCACCTCCCGCGCCGTCGCCCGCATCCCCGGCACCGACAGATGACCGATCAGCGCCGCGAACCGCAGCTCACCGGCCGCAGCCGGCACCGCACCCGGGCCGCCCGGACGCGGCGGATCCAGCCAGAACACCCCGCCCCGCAGGAACCCCTCATGTGAAACCCCCTCCTCGCAGATGAGGGTGCGCACCGCGTCGGCCACGACGCGGCCGAACTCCGCCAGGTCGGTATCCGGCGGCAGATCGGTGGTGACCAGCAACGGCACTGTCGGCGAATTCAGCGGCTCCGGCATCGATGCAGCGTCCCTTCCCGTGAGACGGCTCATGGTAGGACGCGCCACCGACAATCTCGCCGAGCCACGCCAGCCCCGGCGGCCGGGAGAGCCTGCGCTTCGGCCCGGGAGCCCGAAGGGAGGCCCTCCGGAGGGGAGCGCGGGACGCCGCGGAGGACCCGCGGCACAGCCGTGAGACCGGTCACGTCACAGGGACCCGCACCGGTTCGGTGCGCAGCTCGTGGCTGTCGTCGGGCAGCCGGGCCTCGTAGAAGATCCGGTGGGAGCCGTCCGGAAGGGCGAGCACGTCGAGATAGCGGACGTCCGCGACGGGCGGGCCGTCCACCGGCGCCAGCAGCGGCGCGCCGCCGGCGCCGCCCCGGGGGGGTTCGCCGGTGCCGGCCGGCGTCGCCAGCCCGGTGCGTTCGCGCCAGTTCTCCGCCGCCGAGGCGCGGCCGTCGTAGCAGGCACGGCCGTCGGGCAGGACGCTGGTCAGCCGGGCGCCGCGGGCGTCCCACGAGCCGGGCCGGCCGGTGAGGACGGTGCCGTGCCATCGCCAGCGCAGCCCGTCACGGCTGGTGGCGTACGCGGTGCTCATGCGGTCCTCGGCGCCCGGCACCTCCAGCGGGTGGCAGCAGATCCAGGCCCGCCATTCCCCGCCGTCGTACCGGATCACCGGGTCCTTGACACCGGTACGGGCGTCGCCGGTGAAGACCGGCCACACCTCCGCCTCGGCCAGGCCCTCCGGGGACACGGCCTCCACGACCCCGATCCACCAGTGCCTGGTGCCGGGCGTGGCGCAGCTGACGTACAACCGCCACCGGCCGGACGGGGTGCGCACCAGGGCGGGGCGCTCCACCATCGCCGCGCCGAAGCGGCCGCGCGGCAGGACCGCGACAGTGGTGAAGCGCTCGCCGTCGGGGGAGCGGGCCACGACGTTGTGGTCCTCGCCGTCGTCACGTACGCGGTAGGCCAGGACGAACGTGCCGTCGGCGTCGAGTGCGGCGCTCGGCGCGCCGGCCCAGCGCTGCGGGCCGGCGCCGGGCGCGGGAACGGCGACCGCGTGGCACTCCTTTCCCGGCAGGGGGAAGGACGGCGCGGGCCGGGGGCGGCGGTGTGTGCTCGATGTCATGGTCTTGAGTCTGTGCGGGAGAGAGGACCACAGGGCAGTGGCAGTACTGCTCATATACGGGAATTTCCTGCCATACTCCTTTCCTGTCGGCCACCGGCTCCGCAGGCATGTGCCGTACCGTCCGGCCGTGAACGACCGGCGCGCACGGCCCGGCGGACCCGGCTGACCGGCGCCGGGCGGGCCGCATCGCCGGACCGGCCCGATGACCGGCCGAGGCCGCCCGTGGGGGAGCGGACGATCCCCCACGGCGCGGCGCGGCACGTCCCGCATTCGCGCGGCCGGCCGGTCACGGGGTACGGCGGAAGGCGCGGCGGTAGACCGCGGGGGCGACACCGCGGCGGGCCGCGAAGTGATGCCGCAGGGTGTCGGCGCCACCGAACCCGGCCCGGACGGCCACGGCGTCCACCCCCAGATCGGTGGTCTCCAGCAGCTCCTCGGCGAACCGGAGCCTTCGTTCGAGCAGCCAGCGGTGCGGGGTGGTGCCCGTCAGCGCCTTGAACCGCCTGGCGAACGTGCGCGGCGACATGGCCGCGCGCGCCGCCAGCGCCTCCACCGTCAGCGGCCGGTCCAGGTGCTCCAGAATCCAGTCGAGCAGCTCCGACAGCTCGTACGGGGTGCGCTGCGGCGGTACGGGCGCCTCCACGTACTGGGCCTGCCCGCCGGCGCGATGGGCAGGCACGACCAGGCGCCGGGCCAGGGCGTTGGCCGTGGCGGCCCCGTACTCCAGCCGCATGAGGTGCAGGCAGGCGTCGATCCCGGCCGCGGCTCCGGCGCTGCTGAGCACCGGGCCGTCCTCGACGTACAGGATGGCGGGGTCGACACTGACCCGGGGGTGACGGCGGGCGAGCAGTTCGGCGAACTGCCAGTGCGTGGTGGCACGCCTGCCGTCGAGCAGCCCGGCGGCGGCCGGCAGGAACGCGCCCGTGCAGACGGTCAGCACCCTGGCGCCACGCCCGGCGGCCTCCCGCAGGGCCGCCAGCAGCGGCTCGGCGACGGGCGCGTCGAGCTGCGGCCAGGCGGGGACGACCACGAGGTCCGCGTCGGCGAGGCGGTCCAGCCCATGCTCGACCTGGACGGCGAACCCCGAGGTCGTGGGGATCACGCCGGGCTCCGGCGCGCAGACCGCGAAGTCGTGGACGGGCAATCCGTCATCGGTGCGATCCAGGCCGAACACCTGGCAGGCGATCCCGAGCTCGAACGCGGCGACTCTGTCTCCGACCACGGCCACGACCCTGCGAATCACGAACGCCAGTATGGCGGGAAATTCCCGCATGCCGGCATCGCTGCCACTGACGTGCGACGCGGGCGGCGGGGCCGCCCGGCACACCCGTGTGTGGAAGGCCGGTCGGTGTGCCGGTTATACCGGACAGAATTCAGCTTCTGTCCGGTATAAGATCTTATGTCCGTTTTAATGGTGTGCCGGGTGCTGGAAGACCGGCCGTGGCGGCGAGGGGACCGGGGGCGCCGCAGGGCTCCCGGAACGGCCGCCCGCCTCATGCCGGCATGCCGGCTGCCGGCTTCCACGGCCGCCCGGTCTGGTGGGTCGGGCGGGTCTGCCTGCTCGCCGTCCCGCCTGCCATGACCGTCCCGGCCGGCGGGAAGCGCGCGCCCCGCGTCCGATGATCGTTTCACGCCCGGCGGTCAGGCCGGGTGCCTGGGGCCGGGTGCGCATGGCGACGCGGGGCCGGCGTCGGGTGCGGTCCGCGCGGTGGCCGGTACGGAGCCGGTGCGGGATCGGGTGCCGGCGCACCCGGCCGTTCCTGGCGCGCGGCGGCATCCGGTCCTGCCCGGTGCGGCGGTACGGAAGGCGCGGCACGGGTCTTTTGCCCGACGGGTCTTTTGTGCGGTCGCCGCTTCGGCTGTCGTGTCCCGGCGTCGCGCGCCGTGTTCTTGTCGGCGTCGGTGTTCGTCTCAGTGTCGGTGTCGGTGTTCGCCTCGGTGCTCGCCGCCGATTTCACTAGGGATGCGGGCGGGTGTGCGGTGCCGGGCGGCTGGTGGATGGTGCGTCGGCGGGTGTCCGTGGTGGGCTTGTTTCGGGGTGTCGGCTGTGGTTGCCGGTGTGCTTGATGCATAATCGCACTTATGCATCATTTGTGGGTGGTCCCCTGTCATGGGACGGGGGTGTGTGATGGGCGCCGGTGAGGCGGGTGGGCCGATGAGCGTGCGTGAGGCGGCCGAGGAGTTCTTGTTCGCGTTGCGGGTCAAGAAGCTGTCGGCGCACACGATCGCCGGGTACGCCCGGGATCTGCGTGCGGTGGCGGAGCTGGCGGCCGCTCAGGCGGGGTGCGCGCCGGGTGAGCTCGAGGTGGGTGGTCTGTCGGGGCGGCTGGTGCGGACGGCGTTCGCCGAGTTCGCCGGGCCGCGGTCGGCGGCGAGTGTGAACCGGGCCTGGAGCGCCTGGAACCAGTTTTTGACGTTCTGTGTGGCCGAGGGGCTGGTGGAGGGCAATCCGATGGCGGCGGTCCCCCGGCCGCGGCAGCCGGCCAAGGCGCCCAAGCCGTTGCTGGGTGATGGGGATGCGTCGGGGATGCTGCTGGAGCGGATCGCGGCGGGGGCGCGTAAGGCTCGGGATCCGTGGGTGGAGCGGGATCTGGTGGTGCTGGCGCTGGCGCTGGTGACGGGGATGCGGTCGGCGGAGCTTTTGGGGTTGACGCTGGGGTCGGTGGGTGGTTCGGCCGGGGATCGGCGGGTGCAGGTGGTGGGCAAGGGCGGGCGGACGCGTTCGCTGCCGATCGAGGCGCCGGTGGAGTTGCTGATCGAGCGGTATCTGGAGAGCCGGATGCGGCGTTTCGGGCTGGCCGCGCTCCCCCGGTCGGCGCCGCTGCTGGTGGACAATCGCAACGAGGCGTTGCGGCGGGGTGGGCTGCAGTATCTGGTGCGGCAGTGCTACCGGTATGCGGGGGTGCATGATCGGGTGCAGCGGGGGACGCTGGTGCATGCGTTGCGGCATGAGTTCGCCACGCGGCTGGCCGAGCGGGGGGCTTCGGCGCATGAGCTGATGGAGTTGCTGGGGCATGCCTCGATCGTGACGGGTCAGGCGTATGTGGCTTCCACGGCGCGTGAGGTGCGGCGGGCGGCGCGGGGCAATCCGGCGTACGGGGTGCTGGAGCGGCTGGCCGATGCCGATGGGGAGCGGCGGGGGTCGTAGGGCGGTGGGGGCCGGTGACGGTGTGTCGGGGGCGGGCGGGGGTTTGCGGGCCTGTCCCCTCCCCTGCGTCCTGGCTCTGTGGGGCGGGTGGCGGGGGCGAGCCGGGCCGGGGTGCGGTGCTCCGCTCCCCCGCCCCTGGCCTGTGCCCTGTCCTGCCGGGGTGCGGTGCGTCAGATGGCGGGGGGTGCGGGGGGTGCGGGGGGTGCGGGGCGGAGTTTCCTGACCAGGCGGGTGGCGGCGCGGTGGCTGAGGCCGGTTTCGCCGCGGACGAGGAAGACGGCCTGGTCGAACTGGTCGGTGGCTTTGAGTTCGAGGGCTCGGGCGAGGAGTTCGGGGCTGAGGCCGCCGTGCAGCAGGGCGTTGCGGGGGCGCTGGGCGATGCGGACGGCCCAGATGATGAGGGCGATGGCGATGATGGCGGCCAGGATCGTCACGGCCAGGATGAGCAGCGGATCCGACATGGGTGTCCTTTGCGGATGGGTCGCCGGGGGCGGGGGTTTTCCGGGGGGTGAGGGACGGGGTCGGTTTTGCGGGTGGGTGACCGGGGTGGGGGTTCTGTCCTTTCGGGTTTCCGGGAGGTTCTGTCACGGCTCGGGTTGGTGGCTGTGCAGTCTCTTATTCACGCGCGCGGGCTGGTCAAACGTTTCGGGGACTTCACCGCGGTCGATGGGATCGATCCGGATGTGGCGCCGGGTGAGGCGTTCGGTTCCCTGGGTCCCGGCGGGGCGGGGAAGCCACCGGCGACGAGGCCGGGCGGCTGGGTGACCGGCCGGTGGTGGTGACGGCGGGTCTGACGTTGGCGGTGCGGCGCATCCGGCGGACGCTGTGCGTGTGAGGCGTGCCGGGGTGTGGTGGGCGTCTTGCGTGTGGGGCCTCCCGTCGGCGGGAGGCGCCCGGGAGGGCGGCGGCGGGGTCGCGGTCCTCCCGGGCGGGGGCCGGGGTGCCCGTCTGTGTCCGCCCCTGTCGCGTCCCTGACCTGCGGCGGACGGGGGCGACCGCGGCGGCGCCGCGGGCCGCGTGGGGCCGGGGTCAGGGACGGGTGTAGGGGGTGGCGGAGACGACCGCGGTGAGCGGCAGTGGCCCGTACAGGTGGGGGAAGGCCTCCTGCGCGCCGGCGGGGATCTCCAGGCGGACGTCCAGGCCGGTGGGGTCGATGGTCAGCAGCACCAGGGGGTCGGTGACGTCGCGGTAGTAGCGGCGGGCGACGGCGTGCAGCTGGTCGTGGTCGGCGCAGGCGTGGATGAAGCCTTCCTCCTCCAGGGTGCGGCCGAGGGTGGAGATGCGGTACTCCCCCGCTTCCCGGGCGGCGTCCCAGTCGGCGGCCAGGGCCAGGTGCAGGATGGTCATCGTGGTTCCTTCGTCAGGGGGTGGGCGTCCCACTCGCGGCGCAGCATCGCGTAGATCACCTCGTCGGTCCATTCGCCTTTGACGAACTCGTTTTCCACCAGGTGGGCTTCGCGGCGCATGCCCAGGCGTTCCAGCACGCGGGCCGAGGCGTGGTTGCGGCCGTCGAGGCGGCCGGTGATGCGGTGCAGGCCCAGCTCTTCGAAGCCCAGGCGCAGGAGCGGGCGGGCGGCTTCGGTGGCGTAGCCGTTGCCGTGGTGGCCGGGGTGGAAGCTGTAGCCGATCTCGCCGCTTCGGTGGGTGCGGCTGTGCCAGAACAGGGTGACGTCGCCGATGAGTTCACCGGTGGCGGTCAGCTGCACCGCAAGAGAGAGGGCCTGGCCTTCGTCGGTCAGTGCGGCGGAGGTGATCTTCTTGGCCAGGGCGGCGCGGGTCTGTTCCAGGTCGTGGGGTTCCCCGTACAGGTAGCGGGCGACTTCGGGCAGGCGGTGGATGGCGTGCAGGGGGTGCAGGTCGTCTTCGGTGAAGGGGCGCAGGGTGAGGCGGTCGGTGCGCAGGGGGTGGGAGGGGTTGAGCATCCGCTCAGCGTAGGGGGCCGCCGGTGGGCCGGGCCAGCCGATTACCGTCCCGCGGCGGGGTGTGTCCGGTGGAGGCCGGTGTGTTTCAGCGGGGCTGGTCGGCGGGGTGTGTTTCGCGGGGGCGGGTGGCGGCCAGGCTGGCGAGGAGTTTGAGCCGGTCTTCGGAGGTGGTGCCGGGTTCGGCGGTGTAGATGGTGAGGTCGTACGCGGTCTGGTCGATCATGGGCAGGTCGAGGGACTGGTAGGTCAGTTCCAGGTCGCCGACCTGGGGGTGCCACAGTCGTTTGGTGCCGTCGTGGTGGATGCGCACGTTGTGGGCGGCCCATTGGCGGCGGAATTCGGTGCTGAGGATGGACAGTTCGCCGACGAGTTCGCGCAGGGCCCGGTCGTGGGGCTCGCGGCCGGCTTCGGCGCGCAGCAGTGCGGCGGTGGCGACGGCGGCGGCGTCCCAGTCGGGGAAGAACCGGTGGGCGCCGGGGTCGAGGAAGATGTAGCGGGCGAGGTTGGCGTGGCCGTGCTGGGCGGTGGTGGGGATGATCATCGGGGCGCCGTTGATGGCGATGCTGACGTTGCGGCTGCCCAGGCGGTTGACGCTGATGCTCGCCTTGGGTGTGTTCGCGGTCGGGCATCTCGTCGTCGCGGTCGGTTCCGGGTTCGCGGTGCTGCTGGGGGCGCGGTTCGTGACGGCGCTGGCGGCCGGGGCGTTCTGGGCGGTGGCCAATGTGGCCGCCGGTCGTGCCGCGGGTCCCGCGGCGGGTTCCCGCGCTCTGGGGCTGGTGGGTGCCGGAGGCATGCTCGCCAATGTCGTCGGGGTGCCGCTCGGCGCGTTCGCCGGGCAGCTGGTGGGCTGGCGGGGCCCGTTCTGGGTGCTCGCGGTCCTGGCGGTGGCGGCTGCCGGGCTGATCGCCCGTACCGTTCCGCATGGCGGCGGTGATCGTCAGGTGGTGTCGGTGCGGGCGGAGGCGGCGGCTTTGCGGTCGGGTCGTCTGTGGCTGGTGCTGGCGGCGTGTGCGACCACGACCGGCGGGGTGCTGGCGGCTTACTCCTACATCGCGCCGTTGCTGACCGGCCGGGCCGGTGTCGCGGCCGGGTTCGTGCCGCTGGTGCTCGTCGGTTTCGGCGCCGGGGCCGTGCGAGTTCTGCGGGAGGGTCTGCACACCTCCTGTATCCATCCGGAGGCCGGTTTCTGGGACGGTGAGCCGGGAGAGGGCGGCCGGGCCGAAGCGGTTCGTGTGCCGCTTGCCGACGGCACCTTGGTCAAGCTGCCCGTCGCGCCCGCAGTACGAGGACGCGCCGATCGGTATGGGCGGTCTGTTCCGTCCCGATCTGCGTTTGGCCGGCGGGCCTGCGCCGGTTCGCGCCTACATCGAGGAGTCGATGCCCGGCATTCTGAACGGCGTCATCGAGTCGGGGAAGGTCTTCGATGCCGTCACCTGCCTCGATGGTGTCCCGGCCGGTTATCGGGACATGGTCGGCCGCAGGAGCCTCAAGGTTCTCGTCAGGCCCTGGTCTGCGGGGCGTGGTCCGGTCTCCCGGGAGGCCTGTCCGCGTTCCTGCGGGGTGGGTGCGGGCGGGCGGTCCGGGGGTGACTTGCGGGTGGCGTCGAATGCGTGTTCCACTGATCGGATGCGATGGGAGGCGCCCGCGTTGCTGGAGGAGCCGCCGCGGGGCGGGCCGCGGATCGAGCGCACCGCCGTCCGGCGTGTCCTTGGGGATCTGACGTGTTATGAGGCTCCGGTGCGCAGCGCGTTGGAGCGTTCGGGTGGTGGGTGGTCGCTGAGCCCGTATCGGGGGTGTGAGCTGGGGTGCCGGTACTGCGCGGCGCGGGGTGCGCATCGGCGGCTGGGGCTGGATGCGGGGGTGGGGTTCGACTCGGCGGTGGTGGTGCGGCCGGACATCGGGCGGCGGCTGCGGGTGGAGCTGGCGTCGCGGTGGGACGGCGAGCATGTGAGTGTGGGGCTGGGCGGTGACTGCTACCAGCGGGCCGAGGAGGTCTACCGGTTGATGCCGCAGGTGGTGGCGGCGTTGCGGGAGGCGGGGGCGCCGTTCACGGTGTTCACCAAGAGCCCGTTGGTGCTGCGGGACGCCGAGCTTCTGGCGGGGGCGCCGGGGGCGGGGGTGGTGGTGTCGATCGCGTTCGTCGATGAGCAGGTGCGGCGGTGGGCGGAGCCGGGGGCGCCCAGTGCGCAGAAGCGGCTGGAGCTGGTGGCGGAGCTGGGTGAGCGGGGGGTGGCGTGCGGGGTGGCGATGGCGCCGGTGCTGCCGTTGGTGACCGATTCGGCGGATCAGCTGGCGGCGACGGTGCGGCGGGTGGCGGGGGCGGGGGCGGTGAGTGTGGAGCCGCGGGTGCTGCGGCTGCCGCGGGGGGCGCGGGAGTGGTATCTGGCGTGGCTGGGTGAGCGTCATCCGCGGCTGGTGGAGCGGTACGGCGAGCTGTACGCCCAGGGTGCGGACGCCGAGGAGGGGTATGTGCGGGCGGTGACGGCTCAGGTGCTGCAGCTGGCGGCCCGTTACGGGCTGGGGGCTGAGCGGCCGGAGCAGCCGTTGCCGCTGGCGCTGCCCGGGCATCGGCAGTTGCCGTTGCTGTGAGGCGCGGGGCGTCGGTTTGGGGTGCCGGTGGGGAACGGGTCGTGGGGCTCGAGTGGATATGGCGCACTCCCTGATACGCGTCGGCGGGCTGGTCCGGCATTGGAATGATCAGGGCCTGTTCAGGCGGCTGAACCACGTTCTGGTACGGCGTAGCAGGTCGATGCGGTGGTTTCGTTCGATGATGTTGTGGCCTTCGCGGGGGTAGACGATGAACTCGTGCTCGACGTCGAATCTGCGCAGGGCGCGGTGGAGGAACTCCGCCTGGCTGAGCGGGACGTTGGTGTCCTGTGCGCCGTGAACGATCAGGACCGGGGTTCGGATCTTGGAGGCGTGGGAGATGGGGCTCCGCTCGTCATGTGGGTGCGGGCCCACGCCTTCCCAGCCGGTGCTGCCGCCGTGCTCCGCCTCGAACGCGCCGAGTTCGCCGGTCGCGGCGAGCATGCCCCAGTCGCTGATGCCTGCGCCCACGAGCGCCGCTTTGAAGCGGCCGGTCTGGCCGACCGCCCAGGCGGCGAGGTATCCGCCGTGGCTCCAGCCGCCGATGCCCAGCCTTTCCGGGTCGGCCACCCCCTGCTCGATCAGCAGGTCGATGCCGGTGAGAAGATCGTGCCACTCCTCACGGCCGAGGATGCCGTTCGTCGCGAAGGCGTGGCCGTGGCCTTCGCCGCCTCGTGGATTGGGGAGGAAAACGGCGTGGCCGTCGGCGGCGAGCCACTGCGCGGGCTCGTGGTAGTGCAGGAGCAGTTGGTCGGCCCAGCGTCCATAAGGCCCGCCGTGCACGATCGTGACCAGTGAGAACGGGCCGTCCTCGCGGGACCTGCCGGGCGGCAGGACGAGCAGGCCGTCCAGTTCCAGCCCGTCTTTCGCGCGGTAGGAAAGGCGTTCCTGGGCGCCCCACTCGATGGCCCGCAGTTCGGGTGCGGTGTCGCTGCGCCGTACCAGCGGGCCTTGGACGGGACCCGCGAAGACCGATCGTGCCTCGTGCGCCTCACTCCTGGCCACCGCGACCGTCGTGCCGTCCGCGCTGGCCGTCAGCCATGACGCCAGCCCTCGGAGGGGCAGAACCTCGACGAACCTTCGTGTGGCCGGGTCGAGGCGATGGATCGCGGAGTCCAGCCCGTCCGCGACCAGAGCCAGCCCGCCGGAGGCCAGGTTGAGCGGGCAGACCGGCAGGCCTTCGGTGAGGTTGCGGTGCTCTTCGTCTGCCGGCGCGACATCCAGTACGGCGTTCCCGCCGGCGATGCCGGGCGGTGTCTTTGCGATATAGGACATGTGCCACCCGTCCGTGCCCTCCCACCAGGTGAGTGAGCGCGCCGAGACGGCCGCCGCGCCCAGTTCTCGCGTGTCGCCGGTGGTCGGGTCGAACAGGTGCAGGCGTGGCGTCAGTTCGCCCGGGTCGGGGTCGGCCGACTCCTGTGTGAGTACGGCGAGCATCCCGCCGCCGGGCCGCTCGGCGACCTCGATCACATGCCGTCTCTGGAAGACCTCTGGGGTTTCGACCGCGCCGCTCCGCAGGTCGAGCAGCCGCAGCCGGTCATGGTTCGCGGCTTCGCTCCACACCCACGGGTCGCTCTCGCCGGGGTCCGGTGAGAGCACGACCACGGTGCAGGGGTCGGCGAGTGGCAGGTAGGTGCTCACCTCGCCTTTCCATGACCTGCGGTCGCCCCCTTCGGGGCGTTCCCGGTGCAGCTGGGTTTCCGTCCGGAAGTAGACGTACCGCGAGTCAGCCGACCATTTGGGGTCGGTTCCTTCTCCCAGCTCCCTCGGTGGCGCGTCCCCGTCCGCCCTCGTCACCCAGACCGTCCTGCCGGGCATCACGCCGTATGCCACCCACCGCCCATCCGGCGAAACCACCGGAATGACGGGCATCCGAGCGTCGACCACCATCTCTTCGGTCAGCATCGTCCGATGCTCGCACATGACTCCGGCACCCACTCGGTGATCTTCGTTGTGCGGACCGCCCTGGGGTGCCGGGTCCGCTGTCGTGGCGTGCCGGAGACGCGAGGGGGAAGCCGGGGAGGGCGGGAAAGGGCCGGGGCCCCGCGCCGCCGGTGCGGCGGCGCGGGGCCCCGATGGGTGGTCCTTCTCCCCCGCCTTCCGGCGGGGTGTTTTCGCGGGAGGGGCGGGGGTCAGCTGTCGGCGCCGGTCAGGGCGCTGCCCTTCTTCCACTGGCTGAACGGCATCTGCCAGAAGCCCCAGCCGTTGTTCCATTCCAGTTTGCGGTTGGTGCCGGTGATGGTGATGACGTCTCCGCGCTGGACCTGGTCGTAGAACCACTTGGCCTGGTCGGGGCGGGCGTTGATGCAGCCGTGGCTGACGTTCTGGCGGCCCTGGGCCCAGACGTTGTTGAGGGCGTGGACGTATTCGCCGCTGTTGGAGAACCGCACCGCGTGGTTGATCATGAGGTCGTAGTAGCCGGGGTCGCCCTTCTTGCGGCCCGGGGAGATCATGCGTTCGGGGTTGGCCTTGCCCATGGTCAGGTGGACGCCGCTGGTGGTGGTGTATTCGCGGGTGCTGGCGTTGCCGGCGCTGATGAGCATGGTCTTGACGACCTTGCCGTCGCGTTTGACGACCATCTTGTGGGTGCGGGTGTTGACGATGGAGGTCTGGGCCGCGCCGATCCGGATGGTCTTGGTCATGTCCTCGACGCCGTAGGCGTCCTTGCCGCTCTGGACGCCGGTGAGGTTGGCGGTGAAGGTGACCTTCTGGTGCGGTTGCCAGAATTTCGCGGTGCGGTAGATGACGGTGGTGTCGCTGGTCCAGCGCCAGGCGCCCTGGGAGGGTTTCTCCGATTCGACGTGCAGGGCTTTTTCCACCGCGGCCTTGTTGGTGACCGGGTTGTTGAAGGTCACGATGATGGGGGCGCCGACGCCGACCTTTTCGCCCTTGACGGCGGGGGTGACGTCGGCGACCTTCAGCTCGACCTGGGGTTTGCGGGTGGTGAAGCTGCTCTGCGCGGTGGTGCCGCCGGCGGCGCGGGCCGAGACGGTGTAGGCGGTGGACGGCTTCAGTGCCCGCTTCGACACCCATTTGGTGCGTCCGGCGTCGAAGGCGCCTTCAACGGGTTCGCCGTCGCTTTCGGCGGTGACCTGTTCGAGGGGGCCGCCGGCGGCGGTGACGACGATCCTCTTGTTCGGGGCGACGGTGTCGCTGCCCTGTTGCGGGCTGATCTTTATGGTGGCTCCGGAGGGTGCTTCCTTGGCGGGTGCCTTCTGCCCCTCGGCGGCGGGGTCGCTCGCCGCCGGTCCGCCGGAGCAGGAGGTCGCCAGTAGGGCGGCGGTCGTCACGGCCAGGGCGGCCAGTGGTGTCCGGAGGGTGCGGCGTTCCACGTCTAGCACAACTTTCTCCCCCATAGCAGCAAGGTGCGTTCAAAACTTTAATAGGTGATGCGTAGTCCGGCTGCCTGGTTCAACCGAGTTCGGTCACGTTTACGTCACTTTGTGGAGTCAATGTCGTGCCGACAGGGGGTCAGGAGGTCCATGGAGAGCGGCGGGGGGCCGCGTCCGGCGGTGGGACGGCCGGTGGCGGTGGCGGGCGGCGGCCGGCGGGCCCGCCGGGCCGATGCGGAGGATAGGGTGGTTTGACCGATCGATTCGGAGGGTCTGGGTGATGACCACAGCTCGGTCCGCCGGCCAGGGCACCCGCTCCGGAGGTGGTGAGGCCCCCGCCGGCCTGCACGGTGAGGTCCGGGGCGGCTCCCACGGCGGCCTGCGCGCCGGTCTGTGTGATGATCCGCCGGACGGTTTCCAGGACGACGCGGCGCGGGTGCCGGATGAGGCGCTGCTGCGCGCCGTCGTGGACGCCTGCGGCGAGGGGGTGGTGCTGTGCGACGCCGGGCAGGTGGTGGCGCGCAACGCCGCGGCGGCGCGGATGCTGCCGGCCGCGCGGCCGGGCACGGCCGCCGCCTCCGCCGGGGAGGCGTTGTCCGATCCCGGCCACCCCGAGGGTGAGAGCCGCGAGGTCGCCGTCGCCGGGCGGCGGCTGCTGGTGCGGCGCGAGTCGTTCGGGACCCGCCACCGCGCCTGGTACCTGAGGGACGTCACCGCCGAGCACGCCCGTACCGAGGCTCTGCTGGCCGAGCGGCGGCGCACCGGTTTCCTGCTGGAGGCCGGGCGGCGCCTGGCCTCCTCGCTCAACCCGCGCCGCTGCGCCCGCGCCGCGGTGGAGCTGGCCTGCCCGTTCCTGGCCGACGCCGCCATGGTGGTGCTTCCTCCCGCCGCGCGGCGCCAGGCGCCCTGGCTGCGGTCGGTGCCGGGCCGGCCGGTCATGCAGGAGGGCGTCATCGGCCCGGCCGAGGTCGCCCAGGTGCCGGGCCTGACCGAGGCGCTGGCCGGTTTCCCGCCGGTGCCCAGCCGCTGGCTGGATCCGGCGCAGGTGCCGGAGTGGCTGCTGCCGGAGGGGTTCGGTGTCGCCGCCCATCTGCTGGTCACCCCGCTGCCGGGCAACGGCGTCCCGGCCGGGGCGCTGGTCCTGGCCCGCGGTGCGGGCGGTGAGCCGTTCGATGAGGAGACCGAGACGCTGGTGCGGGTCTTCGCCTCCCGGGCGGGCGCGGCGATCTCGGCGGCGGCGCTGTACCAGGAGCAGGGTGAGACGAACGCGATCCTGACCGGCGGGCTGCTGCCGCCGCGTCTGCCGCAGCCGGCGGGCGCGGAGCTGGCCGGGTCGCTGCGCGCGGCCCAGCAGACCAGCCTGGTCGGCGGTGACTTCTACGACGTCTGCCTGCCCGGCGGTGAGGCCGCCGGAGGTGAGGCGGGCGGTGAGGCGCTGCTGGTGCTGGGGGACGTGTGCGGCAAGGGGGCGCGGGCGGCGGTGCTGGCCGGGCAGGTGCGCCAGTCGCTGCGGGCGCTGCTGCTGCTGGAGCGCCGGCCGGGGCGGCTGGTGGCGCTGCTGAACCGCTGCCTGCTGGCCTCCGCGGTGCCCAACTCCTTCGTCACGCTGGTGCTGGGCTCCCTGGCGGCCGCCGCCGGCGGCGGGGTGCGGCTGGAGCTGGTGGTGGCCGGGCATCCGCCGCCCCTGGTGCTGCGCGCCGACGGCACGGTCGAGGAGGTCGCCTCCCGCGGTTCGATGCTGGGGGCGATGAGGGAGGTGGTGCTGGAGCCGGTCACCGTCGAGCTGGCTCCGGCGGAGGTGTGCCTGTTCTACAGCGACGGCATCACCGAGGCCTTCGGCGGCCCGTCGGGCCGGGAGATGTACGGCGGCGCCCGGCTGAAGACGGCGCTGGCCGGGTGCGCGGGCATGCCCGCCTCCGCCGTGGTGGAGCGGCTGGAGCAGCTGAGCACCGAGTGGCTGGCCGGGCGGGTCCAGGACGACCGGGCCCTGCTGGCCGTACGAGCGAAAGGGGTCCGATGAGCGTCGCCGCCCTCTCCCCCGGTCTGCGGGCCGCGGGTGAGCGTTATTTCGACCGCATCGGCCACGCCGATGAGTTCGGCGCGGTGGATGTGGTGCTGGAGCTGCTGGAGGCCGGGATGCCGGCCGAGCGGCTGCTGCTGGACCTCATCGCCCCGGCCCAGCGGCGGGTGGGTGAGCTGTGGGCGGCCAACGACTGGTCGGTGGCGCGTGAGCACGCCGCCACGGCCGTCAGCGAGCGGGCCGTGGCGGCCGTGGTCGCGCGGGTGCGGCCCCGCCCCCACCTGGGGCGCGTCACGGTGGCCTGCACCGACGGGGAGTACCACGCGCTGCCGACCCGGCTGCTGGCGGAGGTGCTGCGGCTGCGCGGCTGGCACGTCGACTTCCTGGGAGCCTCGGTGCCGGGCCCGCACCTGATCACCCATCTGCACCAGACGGGGCCGGACGCGGTGGCGCTGGGGTGCGCGCTGGCGTTGCGGCTGCCGCGGGCGCACGCCATGATCAGCGCCTGCCAGGCGGTGGGTGTGCCGGTGCTGGCCGGTGGGGCGGGGTTCGGCGGTGACGGCCGGTTCGCGCGGCTGCTGGGCGCCGACGCCTGGGCTCCCAGCGCCGACGCCGCCGCCGATCTGCTGGCCGAGGGGGGTCTGCCGTCCTTCCCCTCCCCCGCCGCGGCGCCGGCCCACCTCGATGACGAGGAGTACACGCATCTGACGCGGCGGCGGCCGCTGCTGCTGCAGACGGCGATGGGCGCGCTCGGCGCCGCGTTCCCTGCGATGGCGTCCTACAGCCCGGCGCAGCTGGAGGCCACCGCCGAGGACCTGGGTCACATCCTGGACTTCCTGGGCGCGGCCCTGTACGTCGACGACGAGGAGCTGTTCTCGGAGTTCGTGTCCTGGACGGCCGGGGTGCTGCGGGCCCGGGGGGTGCCGCAGCGGGCGCTGGGCGGCGGATTGCGCCTCTTCCACGGCGAGCTGCGAGACTTTCCCCGGGCCCGCCGCATCCTGCAGTGCGGTATCGCCGCCGCGGACGGCGGCCACAGCGAGTTGGAGAACTGACACCAGATGCTCGAGAAGACCCCGCTGCGTACCGAGGTGCGAAGCTGCGAGCCGGGCACCGTGTTGCTGGTGCTCACCGGTGACCTGGACTACGACACCGCGGCCGAACTGGTCGCCGCGGCGCAGGAGGTGCTGGGCGGCGGGGTGAGCCGGCTCGATCTGGATCTGTCGGGGCTGGACTTCGTCGACTCCTCCGGCCTGGCCGCTTTGATCAACGTCTACAACGTCGCGCGCGAGCAGGAGGCGGGCCTGCGGATCGTCGCGCTGACGTCGTATCTGCGGCATCTGTTCCAGGTGACGGCGCTGGACCACATCTTCGAGCTGCCCGCCTGACACCCCTCTTTTCGCGGTGGGATGCTTGGTCGTTGCGGGTGATGCGCCCGCCGGGTGACGCGCGGGCCCGGTGGCGAGGGCTCGCCGGGTCGTGGGGGGTGGCGCGCGTCAGGCCGGCGCCGGGCCGGCCGGTGCCGCCGGGCGCCCGGGATCGTCGCGGTGGAAAATCGCCAGGAGGGCGAACCAGACCAGGATCATGATTCCGGCCGGGCGCAGGAATCCCTCGGCGAGAAGGGTGCCGGCGAAGGAGTAGCCGGCGAGCCAGACGCCGGTGACGACGCCGGCCACGCGGACCGGCCAGGAACGGCTGACCAGGGAGCTCGCCACGATCCAGACGCCGGCGAGGACGTGGCCGCCGAGCCGGACCGCCCAGGCCGTGTCGTACTCGACCGCGTTGATCATCAGGATGCCGGCGAGGACGTCGAGCGTCACCCAGCCGTAGCCCGCGGCTTTGGCCCAGGGGGCGGCCTCCAGGCGCGATACCAGGAAGAGGATCGAGAGGTGGAAGAAGACGCCCAGGTATTCTCCCCACGCCACGTCCGGGTCCGTGAAGAAGGCGATCACGGCGGGGAGGAACAGCAGGAGGGGCAGTAGCGCCACCAGGCGCAGGCTGGCGTAGTGCCGCCGGGGATCGAGCATCGGATACGTCCTTGTACGTCGAGTTGTCCGGTCGGGTCGAACACTAGGAAGAGAAGTGTTGATATGTCAACAGTTGGGTCGGGTGAGGGGACGGAGCTGTGGCTGCGGTGGAAACGCGCCTACGAGACGGTCCGCACCGCCGTCATCGCCGAGACCACCGCGGCCTCCGGCGTCTCCGAGCCGGAGCTGAGCGTCCTGGCCTGCCTGCACGAGTCCGGCGGTAGCCTGCGGCAGAACGCCCTCGCCGCCGTCCTCGGCTGGGACCGGACACGGCTGTCGCACCTGCTGACCCGGATGGCCGACCGCGGCTACGTGGCCCGCGGCAAGGTCGCTAACGGGGTGGAGGTCGCGCTGTGCCCCGAAGGCAGGCACGTGATCGACGCGACGTTGCCGGCACTGGAGGCGGCCACCCGGCGTCACCTGCTGGACCGGCTCGGCCCGGACGGCGCCAGGACGCTCAAGGCCCTCGCCGATCGCCTCCTGCCCGGCGAAGGGGGCGGCTGAGGCCTCCGGGACCTCGGCCGGGGGCTCCTGCGTCCTCACAGGTCATCGGCGTATCCGCCCGCGGCTCGCCATGGCCTCGTTACGGCCTCGTTACGGCGAGGATCCGCAGAGCGGGTCCTGGGCGGCCCCGGCGCCGCCCGGGGCCGGGGCGGCCGGCGGGAGCAGGGCGCTGAGGGCGGCCGAGCCGTCCAGCAGGGCCCGGGAGCGGGCGGTGATGGCGGCGTCCCTGGCGGCCAGCGCGGCGGCGACGTCCCCCTGGCGGCGGGCGTGCCGCAGGTGCGGCATGAGGTCACGGAGGGGCGCGACGCGGTGGCCGGCGGCGCGCAGCTGGTGGACGATCCGGGCGTCGCGCACCTGGGCGGGGGTGTATCGCCGGGTTCCGCGGACGCCGTCGCGGTCGGGCACGACGAGGCCTTCGGCGTCCCAGTGCCGCAGCGTCGAGGGGCGCACGCCGAGGGCGGCGGCCAGTTCGGAGACGCTCATCGCGTCGGAGGGGCGCACCTCGCCGATCGGCTCGCCGTGGATCGCCCGGGCGGCCTCCTCGGCCTGCCGCAGCCGCGTGCGTTCGGCGTCGAGCCGGGCGTGGGCGGCGTCCAGCAGGGCCAGCACGTGCGAGGCGGGCAGACGGTGGGCGGCCCGGAGGATCTCTTTGGCCTCGGTGGGGCCCACGCCCGCGGCCAGGGCCCGGTAGGCCAGCGCGCAGTGCAGGTGGACGCCGGTGTAGCGGCGGTGGCCGGTGGCCGAACGCTGCGCCGGCGGCAGCACGCCGTCGCGTTCGAGGTTGCGCACCTGCTGGACGGAGTAGCCGGATCGCCGCGCGACGTCGACGGTGCGCATGCCCTGTGATTTGCGACCTGGCACCCTGAATCCCCTGAGTGTCCGCTGGAAAGTCTCCACAAGCACTTTAATGTGACGCTTGAGGCATGACCATGGATGAGATCATCGGTTTCGCAGGCGGCCTCGACGGCGTGCTGGCCCTCCGCCCGGCGCCCGGCGACGGCACGCCGGAGCTCGCCTGGGGGGATGCGTTCTTCTACTACTCCCCCGACGGCGTCGTGCCGACGACGACCCAGCCGTTCGCGACGATCGTGACGAAGAACTATCCCGATGACGAGACCTCCCGCCTGGAGCGGCCGGGCGCCTTCCGGGTGAACGTCGCCGCCGGCCGGGAGGCGTTCACCCGCTGGACCGGGCACGCACCCCGCGAGACGGCCACCGCCGGGGACGGGGACGGGGCGGCCTGCGGCGGGGGTGACACCGACGACACCGTGATCGCCCACCCCGTCTACGGCCCCCAGGGCTGGCTGGCGGTGGTCAACCCGGGCCCGCGTACCGCCGAGGCGGTCCGCGAGCTGCTGGCGGAGGCCCACCGGCTGGCCCGCGCGCGGTATGAGCGGCGCGCCGAGGCGGGGTGAGACGACATGATCGCCTGTTTTCGGGCGCTCTCTCCACCTGGCCGACGACGAGCCCTGTGCCCGTAGGATGGCCGGCTGGACCTGACCGCCGTCCGGCGGGCCGGCGTCAACCCCGTACGACACGGAAGAGGCACAGCACCATGGCGAGCCGGGACGTCACCGTACTCGACGATCCGGTGGGCGCGTCACTGCGCGGTCACCACGCCCATCTCGCCCGCCGGCTCGGCAAGGCCGTCACCTACCAGCCGGGGGTCGCGACCTTCTCCGCGGTGACCGCCGATCCGGATCCGCAGGAGTGGGCCGACCTCGCCCGGCTGCTCGGCCGGGGCGAGCTCGCCGACATGTTCAGCGGTGCGGCGGCGCCGCCGCCGGACTGGGAGCCGGTCTTCGTCCTCGAAGGCCGCCAGATGACCTGGTCCGGCGGCGACCGGCCCGGTCCGGATGAGGCCGTCGACGCCGTGGTGATCGGCGGCGGCCCCGCCGGGCCGAACGGCGCGCGCCTTCCCGCCGGGACCGGCGCCGGTGTGGTGGAGCTGGGCGCCGGCAGCGTGCCCGAGATGCTGGGCCTCGTCGCGCGGACCCGGCCGGGGCCGTTCTGGCCGCGCACCCGCGAACTCGGCACCTATCTCGGCGTCCGGGACAACGGCACCCTGGTGGCGATGGCGGGTGAGCGCCTGCGGCCACCGGGATGGACCGAGATCAGCGCCGTCTGCACCGCCCCCGAGGCACGCGGGCGAGGACACGCCGCCCACCTGGTCGGTGCGCTCGTCACGCGGATCCTGGCGCGTGGCGAACGTCCCTTTCTGCACGTGGCCGAGGCGAACACCGGCGCGATCGCCCTGTACGAGCGGCTCGGCTTCGAGACCCGCAGGCCCGTGACCTTCCGGGGGTTCCGCACTCCGTGACGGCCTGCGGCGCCCGATGGGGCGGATCCTTCGGCGGCGGCCGAAGCATCGCGGGGCCATGATGGAGGTCATGACCGCCACCGACACCGCCACCGGCTCCGTTCCGCTCGCCGCGCTGGCCGCCCTGCTCGCCGATCCCACCCGGGCGAGGTTCTGCCTGATGTTGCTGGACGGTCGGGCCTGGACGGCCGGGGAGCTGGCCCGCGGCGCCGGGGTGGCCGCCTCCACCGCCAGCGAGCACCTGTCGCGGCTGGTGGCCGGGGGGCTGCTGACCGAGGAGCGCCAGGGCCGCCACCGCTACCTGCGGCTGGCCGACGCCCGGGTGGCCCAGCTGGTGGAGGACCTGGCCGCCCACGCCGGCGGTGAGCCGCGGCCGGCGACGCTGCGGGCCTCGGCGGCGGCGCGGGCGATGGCCGAGGCCCGCACCTGCTATGACCATCTGGCCGGGCGGCTGGGGGTGGCCGTCACCGACGCGCTCACCGCGCGGGGCCTGCTGCGCCAGGACGCCGGGTTCGCCCTCAGCGAGGAGGGGCTGGAGTGGTTCGCGACCCGTCTGGCGGTGCCGCTGCCCGCGCCCGGGCGGCGGCCGCTGGCCCGGCCGTGCCTGGACTGGACCGAGCGGCGCCACCACCTGGCCGGGGCCGCCGGGGCCGCGTTGTGCTCGGCGCTGCTGCAGCGCGGCTGGGTCGTGCGGATCGGCTCGGGGCGGGCGCTGCGGGTCACCGACGGCGGGCGGCGGGCGCTGGCGGAGCTGCTGGGGCTGGACGCGGGCGCCGACGCGGACTCGGGTGTGGGACGGGCGCGGATGCGGGCCGGGCGCGGGCGGTGAGCGCCTGAGCGGTGAGGCGGCCCGGGGAGACGGGCTCGCCCCGGGAAGGCCGGGCGCGGCGGCCGGGGGCGGGGCCCCGGCCGCGGGCGGCGGCACGCCGGGCCGCGCTCACGCGGCGGTGGCGCCGGCGCGGGCGGCGGCCAGGGCCGTATCGGCGTCGGCGGC
This sequence comes from Streptosporangium pseudovulgare, assembly GCF_014648055.1. Lineage (GTDB taxonomy): Bacteria > Actinomycetota > Actinomycetes > Streptosporangiales > Streptosporangiaceae > Streptosporangium > Streptosporangium pseudovulgare. The sequence continues at coordinate 11,755 of NZ_BMQJ01000029.1, read as the reverse complement.
CGCCAGGTCGGCGTTGATGTGCGCGCCGGCCAGGGCGCCGGCCGCGGCGGACGTGCCGACCTGCGCCATCGGGTCGGTGGCGTTGCCCGCCACCCACACCCCCGGCACGGAGGTGCTTCCCGCGAGACCGGTGGCGATGCGGCGGCCCATGCCGTGGGGCAGGTCCTCCATCGCCAGCCCCAGTCCGGTCAGGCCGTCGGTGCGGGCCAGCGGGGTGGTGGCCACCGCGATCACGCGGCGGGGCACGAGCCGCCCGTCGGTGAGCCGTACGCCCGTGACGCCCTCCTCGGTGGAGGTGATCTCCGCGACGGGGGTGTCGATGACGGTGATGCCGCGGGCGGCGAAGCGCGCCCCGGTCTGCTCGTCCAGGCCGGTGCCGCGGGTGAAGTACACCAGGTCGCCGGTCAGCTGCCGGAACAGCAGTGCCTGGTGGGCGGAGGCGGGGCCGATGGCCAGGACACCGATGGGCTCATCGCGCACCTCCCAGCCGTGGCAGTAGGGGCAGTGCACCACGCCGCCTCCCCAGTGCCGGGCCAGGCCGGGGATGTCGGGCAGCCGGTCCCGCACGCCGGTGGCGATCAGCAGCCGGCGTGCGCGCAGGACGCGGCCGCCGGCCAGGGTGACGGTGAACCGGGGGTCGCCCCCGGCGGGGGCGGCGGGGGCGGCGGAGACCACCTCGCCGGTGGCGACGCGTCCGCCGTAGCGGCGCACTTCCGCCCGGCCGGTGCGCAGCAGCTCCGCCGGCGGGGTGCCGTCCAGGCCGAGCAGGCCGTGCACGCCCTCGGCGGGCGCGTTGCGGGGTGCGCCGCCGTCGATCACGATGACCGAGCGGCGGGAGCGGGCGAGCATCAGCGCGCCGTTCAGCCCGGCGGGGCCGCCGCCGATCACCACGGCGTCGACGGTCTCATCGGGCAGGTCGTCGCTTGTGCGCTCGGCGGTCGTCGAGGTCATGGACGTGGCCTTTCTCATGGTCGGCGGACCTCACGGGTGGAGGTCCGGTGGTGACGACGCTAGGCGGGCTTTGCGTCTAAGGCATAGGGTCTTGCCTATGGAGCAAGACGATGACGGGCTGGACGGCCTGGTGCGCAAACGGATCCGTGCCCTGCGCGTGTCGCACGGCTGGTCCCTGGACGATCTGGCCGCCCGGGCCCGGCTCAGCCCTTCCACGATCAGCCGGATCGAGAACGGCCGGCGTCGCCTCGCCCTGGACCAGCTCGTCACACTGGCCCGGGCGCTGGACACCTCCCTGGACCAGCTGGTCGAGACGGCCGGCGAGGACGTCGTCAGCAACCCGGTGCGTGATGCGGGCCATCGGCTGATGCGCTGGACGGTGCGCGCCGATCCCGGCGTCACCGTCCTGCGCCAGCGCCTGGTGGACCCGCCGCCGCGGGACCTGTCGCGGCTGCGCGCCCACCCGGGCCGGGAATGGTTCGTCGTCCTGTCCGGCGCCGTGACCCTGCTCCTGGGCGAGCGCCGTTTCCGGGTGGAGGCCGACCAGGCCGCGGAGTTCCCCACGATGCTCCCGCACGCCATCGGCGCCGCCGGCGGCCCGGCCGAGATCCTGGGGATCTTCGACCGCGACGCCCGCCGCGGTCACCAGGACCGTCGGTCGGTGATCCCCGTCGAGGAGGACCAGGGCGCCATCGGCGTGGCCTCCGCCCGGGTCCGGCTCCGCGGCCCCGTCCCGTGACGTCTCCCTTCCCGATCGAAATCGGGGGGCGCCCTTCCCGTCTCACCTGGCATAATCCGGGCATGTTCGTTGTCACAGTGACCTACACGGCACCGCTGAAGGACGTGGATCGGTGGCGGCCGGCCCACGGCGAATGGCTGAACGATCTCATCGCCCGGCGGCTGCTCCTGGTGGCCGGACGCCGGGTGCCCCTGGTCGGTGGCGTCTATCTCATGGCCGACATGCCCGCCGAAGAACTCGCCCAGATCCTGGCCACCGATCCGTACGTCCTCAACGACGTCGCCACGCACGACGTCGTGGAATTCACACCGCTACTCGTGGCGGACGGCCTGGAGAGCCTCCGGGGCGCTCCGCTCAAGAACTGAACCGTCGAAGCCATGAGCCCCCATCGGGCACTGATCGGGATCACGGGACACGCTCCAGAGCAAAGGCCGAGGGCGGTCCGCGGGTTCCCCGGCCCCGGTGCCGATCAGTGGTGCTTCGCCCGGAGGCGTTCCAGGACCCACAGGGTGAGGGCCGCGGCCGACAGGGTGCCGCCGAGCAGGCTCACCCCGCTCCAGCCGGCGTGGGTCCAGGCGAGGGAGGCCAGGGGCGGGCCGGCGGCGCCGCCGAGGAAGAACGCGGTCATGAGGGCGGAGTTGAGCCGGTTGCGGCTCTCCGGGGCGAGCGCGTAGATCACGTTCTGGCCGGCGTTCAGCAGCGCCTGCTGGGCCACGGTGAACAGCACGACCCCGGCGATGAGCGGGACCGGTGAGAGCGTCCCGGCGGCGATCAGCGGCCACGACAGCGTCAGGAGCGCGGCGGCGATCCCGCTGACCTGCTGCACCCGTCCGCGGTCGGCCAGCCGGCCCGCGATCGGCGTGGCGAGGGCCCCGGCGATGCCGGCCAGGCCGAGTGCGCCGACGGCCGCCTCGTGCCAGCCGTACGGCGGGCCGGTCAGCAGGAACGTCAGCGCCGTCCACAGCGCGCTGAACGCGGCGAACGACAGCGCGCCGATGCCGGCCCGCCACCGCGGCAGCGGCTCGTGGCGGAACATCGCCAGCGTCGAGCCGAGCAGCGCCGGATAGGACAGTCCGAGGGGGGTGTGCAGGCGGGGCAGGAACCGCCGCAGCAGGACGGCGGCGGCCGCGACGAGGATCGCGTTCAGCCAGTAGATCGTCCGCCAGCCGCCGAGCGCGGACACCGTGCCCGCCGCGGTGCGGGCCAGCAGGCCGCCGAGCAGCAGGCCCGTCATGACCGTGCCCACGACGCGGCCGCGCTCGCCGGGTGCGGCGAGGGTGGCGGCGTAGGGGACCACGACCTGCGCGGCCACCGAGGTGAGCGCGGTCAGCGCGGTGCCGGCCAGCAGCAGCGCGCCGCTCTGCGCGGAGGCGGACACCAGCAGGAACACCGAGGTGGCGGCGAGCAGGCCGACGCTGAGGCGGCGGCGTTCCACCAGGTCGCCCAGGGGACCAGGAGGATCAGGCCGAGGGCGTAGCCGCCCTGCGCGGCGGTCACGATCAGCGCGGCCATGGCGGTGCTCAGCTCCAGCTGCCGGCCGATCACCTCCAGCAGGGGCTGGGCGAAGTGGTTGCCGGCGACCGCGAGGCCGGTGGCCGCCGACATCAAAAGCAGCGGCCCGCGCCGCAGCCGGGCGGGGGCCGCGGCGGCGGGGGTGCGCCGCAGGGTCTGCGTCATGGGTCAGGGGTGCGCCGGCCCGGATCAATGAGTCCAACACATGATTTTCATCATGATCGATCGTGGTGCATGATGGATGGGTGGAGCTGCAGCAGCTGAGGTATGTCGTCGCGGTCGCCGAGATCGGCAACTTCACCCGGGCGGCCGAGCGCTGTCATGTGGTGCAGTCGGCGCTCAGCCACCAGGTCGCCGCTCTGGAGCGGGAGCTGGGCGTCCGGCTGTTCGAGCGGACCAGCCGGCGCGTGCGGCTGACGCCGGCCGGAGAGGCGTTCCTGCCCGGGGCGCGGGCGTGCCTGGAGGCCGCCGAGCGGGCGCGGGCCGACGTCGCGGCGGCGAGCGGGGAGATCCGCGGGCGGCTCGCCGTCGGCGCCATCCCCACGGTCGCGGCCGTCGACCTGCCGGCCGCGTTGCGGGACTACCGCCGGCGCCACCCGCGGGTGCGGATCACGCTCGTCTCGGCGGGCAGCGAGGAGCTCGTCGAGCAGGTCCGGCGGGGCGGCCTCGATGTGGCGTTCCTCGGCCTGCCGCCCCGCGCGCAGCCGAAGGGGGTGCGAAGCCGCCGGCTCGGCACGGGCGAGCTGGTGGCCGTGGTCGCGCCGGACCACCCCCTGGCGCACGGCGAGACGGACCTGCGCGGCCTGGCCGATGAGCCGTTCGTCGACTTCCGCGCCGGCCACGCCGGGCGGCTGCAGTCGGATGAGGCGTTCGCGGCCGCGGGGGTGCGGCGCGAGGTGCCGTTCGAGGTGTCGTCGGCCGAGTTCATGGTGGACCTGGTACGGCAGGGCCTGGGGGTGGGCATGCTGCCGGCCGCGTACGCGCCGCGTTTTCCCGGCCTGGGCGTCGTCCGGCTTCGCGACGCCCCCACCCGGGCCGAGCACCTGATCTGGGACGACCGGCCCTCCCCCGCGGCCGCGGCGTTCCTGGAGCTGGTCGGCGCCGGGGACGAGGAGAGGAGCTGATCGGGCGGTGAGGCCCGCCGGTCCCCTCCCGGGCCGCCGCCGAGGAGAGGAGCTGATCAGGCGGTGGGGCCGCCGATCCCCTCCCGGGCCGCCGTCACCGCTTCGGAGGGGATCGGACATAATCGCGCGTATGGATCATGTTGCGGCGCGGAAGTTCGTGGACGGCTGGGTGGCGGCGTGGAACGCCCATGACCTGGATGCGCTGCTGGCTCACTTCGCGGAGGACGTGACGTTCCGTTCGCCGGTCGCGGCGCAGCTCCTCGGCGGCGACGGGGTCATCCGCGGCAAGGCGGCGCTGCGCGCCTACTGGGCGGAGGGGCTGCGGCGCATCCCCGGCCTGCGCTTCGAGGTCATCGATTCCTACGTCGGCGTCGACTGCCTGGTCATCAACTACCGCAACCAGAAGGGCGGCCTGGTCAACGAGGTGCTGATCTTCGACGGCCCGCTGGTGGCCGAGGGGTACGGGACGTATCCCGGCGGCGACGCCGACCCCGCCGGCGCGGAACCGGCGGGCTGAGGCTCAGGCCGGGCGCAGCCGGTGGGTGAGGCTGGTGTGGCGGCGGCCGGCGCCGCGGGTGCGCACCGCCTGGCCCAGCGCGCGGCGCGAGCCGACGATGACGACGAGCTTCTTGGCCCGGGTGATGGCGGTGTAGAGCAGGTTGCGCTGCAGCATCATCCAGGCGCTGGTGGCCAGCGGGACGACCACGGCCGGGTACTCGCTGCCCTGGGAGCGGTGGATGGAGACGGCGTAGGCGTGGGCGAGCTCGTCGAGCTCGTCGAAGGCGTACTCGACGTGCTCGTCCTCGTCCGTCAGCACGGTCATCCTGTGGTCGTCGGGGCGGATGTCGACGACCGTGCCGACGGTGCCGTTGAACACTCCCGCGGTGCCCTTGTCGTAGTTGTTGCGCAGCTGGGTGACCTTGTCGCCGACGCGGAAGACGCGGCCGCCGTAGCGGCGCTCCGGCATGCCCTCGCGGGAGGGGGTCAGGGCCTCCTGCAGGAGGGCGTTGAGGTTGCCCGCGCCGGCGGCGCCGCGGTGCATGGGCGCCAGGACCTGCACGTCGCGGCGCGGGTCCAGGCCGAAGCGGCGCCGGATGCGGTTGGCCACCACGTCCACGGTCAGTGCCGCGATCTCCTCGGCCTCCTCGCAGGGGAACAGGAAGAAGTCGCCCATGCCCTCCAGGGCGGGCATCAGGCCGGAGTTGACCCGGTGGGCGTTGGTGACCACGCCCGACTCCTGGGCCTGGCGGAAGATGTGGGTCAGCCGCACCCGGGGCACGACGTTCTCGTCGGCGGCCAGGAGGTCGCGCAGCACCTCGCCGGCGCCGACGGAGGGCAGCTGGTCGACGTCGCCGACGAACAGAAGGTGGGTGCCGGGGGCGACGGCCTTGACGAGCTTGTTGGCCAGCAGCAGGTCCAGCATGGAGGCCTCGTCGACGACGACGAGGTCGGCGTCCAGGGGGTTGTCGCGGTCGAAGGTGGCGTCCCCGCCGGGGCGCAGCTGCAGCAGCCGGTGCACGGTGGTGGCCTCGTGCCCGGTCAGCTCCGACAGCCGTTTGGCGGCCCGGCCGGTGGGCGCGGCCAGGACGACCTTCGCCTTCTTGGCGCGGGCCAGGGTGACGATGGAGCGCACCGTGAAGCTCTTGCCGCAGCCGGGGCCGCCGGTCAGGACCGCGACCTTGTTCGTCAGGGCCAGCCGTACGGCGTGGGCCTGCTCGGGGGCCAGGTCGGCGCCGGTGCGTTTCGCCAGCCACTCCAGGGCGACGTCCCAGTCGACGCCGGCGAAGGCGCCGAGCCGGTCGGCGGAGGAGTTCAGCAGGGAGCGCAGCGAGGAGGCCAGCGACAGCTCGGCGCGGTGGAACGGCAGCAGGTACACCGCCGGGACGACGCCGTCGCCGGCGGGCACCTCCTCGCGGACCACGCCCTCCTCGCTGACGAGTTCCTCCAGGCAGGAGGCGGTCAGCTCGGCCGGCACCGCCAGGATCTTGACGGCGTCGGCGACGAGGTTGGGCGCCGGCAGGTAGCAGTGGCCGTCGTCGGCGGCCTGCGACAGGGTGTAGCGCAGGCCGGCCTTGACGCGTTCGGGGCTGTCGTGCGGGATGCCGACGGCCTGGGCGATGGTGTCGGCGGTCTTGAAGCCGATGCCCCACACGTCGTCGGCCAGCCGGTAGGGCTCGTTCCTGACGACGGAGATGGAGGCCTCGCCGTACTGCTTGAAGATGCGCACCGCGATGGAGGTGGAGACCCCGACGCCCTGCAGGAAGATCATCACCTCTTTGATGATCTTCTGTTCCTCCCAGGCGGCGCCGATCATCTTGGTGCGCTTGGGGCCCAGGCCCGGGACCTCCACCAGGCGCTCGGGGGTGGTCTCGATGACGGTGAGGGTCTCGGTGCCGAAGTGGTCGACGATGCGCTCGGCCATCTTCGGGCCGATGCCCTTGATCAGGCCGGAGCCGAGGTAGCGGCGGATGCCCTGGACGGTGGCCGGCAGCACGGTGGCGTAGGACCACACCTCGAACTGCCTGCCGTAGCGGGGGTGGGAGGTCCAGCGGCCGGTCAGGCGCAGCGACTCGCCGGGCTGGGCGCCCAGCAGCGGCCCGACCACGGTGAGCAGTTCGCTGCCGGAGCGTTCGGTGGCCACCCGGGCGATGGTGTAGCCGGTCTCCTCGTTGGCGTAGGTGATGCGCTCCAGGACCGCCGAGATCGACGTACCGGGGGCACCGCCCTTCTCCGGTTGCACGCCACCACCTCCAGCGTCGGATCGTCGGGCGCAAGTTTAGGCCAGCGGACCCCGATGCCGGCATGCTCACCCGGCGGCCGGTCCGCTCCCGGTCCGCTCCCGGCGCGGCCGTCGGCGGTGCGCGGGCGCCGCAGGGGGTTCCGCGGCCCCGCCTACCCCGCCTGCGGCGCCGGGGTGAAGGGGTCGCCTCAGGCGTCGCCGGCCGGCGGGGCTCCGGTGAAGGCGCCGGCGGCCGCGGCGAGGGCGGCGGTCCTGGCCGCCTGGCCGGGCAGGTGCGGGTCGGGTGGCGTGCGGAGGAGCACCAGCTGGTGGTACAGCGGCGCGGTGGCGGCGATGAGCAGCCGCCGGGCGTCGGTGCGCGGCGGAAGCTCGCCGCGCTCGGCGGCCCGGCCGACCATGGTCTCGCAGCGGGCGTAGCGGTCCTCCCACAGCCGCCGCTGGGCGTGGTCGGCCTTCTCCGAGCGGAACGAGGCGGCGATCAGGGCCGCCATGATCGGCGGTTGCGCGGTGAGGGCGTCCTGGATCTCGTGGTTCAGCGCCGCCAGGTCGCCTTCCAGGGAGCCGGTGTCGGGGGGCTGCCAGTCGTCCTCGCCCGCGGCGTCGAGGACGTCGGCGAGCAGGCCGCCGACGTCTCCCCAGCGCCGGTACACCGTCGCGCGGTGCACGCCGGCGCGCGCGGCGACGGCGTCCATGGTGAGGCCGTCGTAGCCGTGCTCGGCGAGCTCGGTGAGGACGGCGTCGAGCACCTGCGCGCGGATGCGGGCGGTACGGCCGCCGGGGCGGCGCCGGGCCGCCGGCGCCGCCCCGGCGGCCCGCGGGTCCTGCGGGTCCTGCAGTCGTGGCGCTGAGGGGGTCATCGCGTGGTCATCCGGTTTGCTCCGTGGGACGTCGGCATGCCAGTATCTTAATGCATCATTTGTCGCACTAATGGGGTCGCCGGTGTTCCTCCGGAGCGTCCGCCCGGCCGTGCGGCATCAGACGGTGCCCGGCCGCGCCCGAGCCCGCGGCACCGGCCTCCCGCGCCGGTGCCGCCGTCGCCCAGGTCCGCAGGACGGCCCGCAGGAAGGAGACGACTCATGACCCCACCCGTTCCCGCCGATCCGACCGTGGTGCACCCCATGCCCGGCCAGCCGCGCCTGGTGCTGCTGAAACCGCTCATCACCTCGCCGCTGATCGAGGTCGGGGAGTTCTCCTACTACGACGACCCCGACGACCCGGCCGCCTTCGAGACCCGCAACGTGCTCTACCACTACGGGCCGGAGAAGCTCATCATCGGCAGGTTCTGCGCTTTGGGCGAGGGGGTGCGGTTCATCATGAACGGCGCCAACCACCGCATGGACGGCCCCTCGACGTTCCCCTTCCCGATCATGGGCGGTTCCTGGGCCGGGCACTTCGACCTCATCACCGGCCTGCCCGGACGGGGCGACACCGTGGTGGGCAACGACGTCTGGTTCGGCTACCGGTCCACGGTGATGCCCGGCGTCCGCATCGGCCACGGCGCGATCATCGCCTCCGGCTCCGTCGTCGTCGACGACGTCCCCGACTACGGCATCGTCGGCGGCAACCCCGCCCGGCTCATCCGCCGCCGCCACGGCGACGCCGACATCGACCGCCTCCTGGCCCTGGCCTGGTGGGACTGGCCGCTGGAGCACATCACCCGGCACATCCGCACGATCATGTCCGGCACCGTCGACGACCTGGAGAACGCGGCGCCCGCGCAGGTGTGAGACGGCCCGCCGCCAGGGGGCGGCAGACCGTTCAACGGCCATGACAGGGACAACCGGCGGCCCGGTGCGGTCGGCGGCCTCACCGCCGCGCCGTCGAGCTCCGGCGGTGCCCTCACCCGCGGTGACCTGCGCTCCCACCCGTCATCGGGAATCACCCTCAACACCAGAATCGAGTTGTCCGATGCCTGCTTCGTCCCAACCCGGCCCGTTCGCCGACTGGCTTCGCGATCACGCCGCCCCGCTCACCCACCTCGACCCCGAGGCGCCGCTGGACGACCTGGAGCCGCTGCGCGAGCTCATCGGCGCCGCGCGCGTCGTCGCGATCGGGGAGAACTCCCACTTCATCACCGAGTTCGCACACCTGAGGCAGCGCATCCTGCGCTTCCTGGCCGAACGCTGCGGCTTCACCGTCCTGGCCTTCGAGTACGGCTTCAGCGAAGGCTTCCCCCTGGACGCCTGGGCCCAAGGCCAGGGCGCCGACGACGACCTGCCGGCCCAGCTCGCCACGGCCATCCCGGTCGGCGTCGAGGAGCCGCTGCGCTGGATGCGCCGGCACAACGCCACCGCCGCGCGACCGATGCGTTTCGCCGGGATCGACATCCCCGCCGCCGGCGGCTCCCTGCTGCCCGCCCTGGCACCCGTCGCCGGCTACCTACGCGACATCGACCCGGAGACGCTGCCGATACTCCAGGAGGCGATGCGGATCGCCGGCTCCTTCGCCGGAGCCTCCGCCGCCTCGGCCGCGCCGGCCTGGACCCGCCTGCCCGTCGCCGAGCAGGACGCCCTCAGTGCCGCCCTGACACGGCTGATCATCCGGTTCCGCTCCCTGGAGCCGCTGTACGTCTCCCGCGGCGACCGGCACGACTACGACGTGGCCCTGCGCCGCCTCGAAGCCGCCTGCCACGCCGACTACGGTTTCCGCGCCATGGCCGGCCTGTACGCCGGAGACGGCCTGACCGCCGACACCTCGGCCCGCGACGCCTACATGGCCGGATCACTCCTGTGGCACCTGGAACGCCTCGGCCCCGGGGCCCGCATCGTGCTGGCCGCCCACAACGCCCACATCCAAAAGACGCCGGTCTCCTTCGACGGCCGGCTCACCGGCCTGCCGATGGGCCAGCACCTGCACCACGCCCTCGGCGGCGACTACGTCGCCCTCGCCCTGACCAGCACCGCCGGGCACACCGCCGACATGCGCCCCGACGAGAACGCGCGCTTCGGCTTCGCCATCGAGGACACCGCGCTGCAGCCACCCGAGCCGGGCAGCATCGAGGCCGCCTTCGCCGACGCCGGACTCGGGCTGAGCATCGCCGACCTCCGCCGGATGCGCGCGCAGGCCCCCGACGGCGCCGGCCACTCCCCCGGCCCCGACCGTTACCGGATCCAGAGCGCCTACCTGCACACGCCCGTCCTGGAGGCGTTCGACGGCGTCCTCAACGTCCCGGTCTCCACCGTCGCCGGTGACGCCGGAGCCGGCGCACCCTGAGAACGACGGCCGGATCGGCGCGCTGAAACGCCGCGACCACCGGCGCCGGATCCGGTCACAGAGGCTGGTCACAGGGGACGCAGCGTCTCGCCGATCCGCTCCAGCAGACCCCGGCGGGCGGCGTCGTCGGTGCTCAGCGTCAGCACGCAGGTCCGGCCGCCGGACGCGGGCAGCAGGAGGCGCAGGCCGTGCAGCCGCACGCCGCCGACGGTGAAGACGTATCCGACGCGCGCCGCCCGTCCGCCGGCGACCGGCACCGTGCCGGCCCGCAGGACGCGTCCCCGCAGCGGCGCCAGCCGCCGTACGGCGTCGGCGAGCAGCTGCGCGGCGGAGGTGGTCGTGCCGGGCCGGCAGCGGGCGGTGAGGTTGGTGGCGAAGCGGTGCGGGGAGCGGCTCATGGAGGCGGGGTCGAACGCCCAGATCCCGTCGCGGGCCGCCACGGGCTCCAGCCCGTCCTGGGCCCGGTGGATCTGCTTGTCCGTCAGGCCCGCCCGGCTCAGGCGCCGCTCCAGGCCGCCTCCGGTGCTGTCGAGGGCGACCCAGGAGCGCGGCACGCCGAAGGTCAGGCCGTTTTCCGGCCCGCCGGCCCGCGCGAAGCCCCGCGGCAGGCCGCCTCCCCCGGCGCCGCCGTCCGGGGCCGGGGCGGCCGCGGTGCCCGCCGGGTTTCCGGGCGGGACGGCCGGGCCGCGTACGGGGGCCGGGGCGGTGCCCGCCGGACCGGCGGCGCAGCCCGCGCAGGCGGCGGCCGGCGCCAGGCACAGCGCGGCCGCGACGGCACGACGACGGTGACGCGTCACCTCCCCTCCTCTCCCCCGCTTCCCCGGGCCGTGTCCGGTCGCTTTCCGCCGGGTCCGCACTCGCCTGCCCTCCCCGCGCGGGGAGGACCGTGCGACCGGCCCGGGCCGGCACGGCCCCTTTCCCGCAGGTTAAGCGGCGCGCGGCGGCAGCGGCGGTTTCCGGCGCGGTGTGTCGCCGCGCCGTACCGCACCCGCCCGGAACCGGTTCCGGGCCCGTCTAGACGGGCCGGCCGGGTACGGCGGCCGGAGCCGCCGCCGGCGCCTTCGGCGGTCGGGGCACGGCCGGTTCCGGCAGGGTGCGGAACAGCAGCCAGCTCAGGACGGGCATCAGGATCAGCGGGGTCAGCGCCATGCGCAGGGAGGTGACGTCGGCCAGGTGGCCGATGAGGGGACCGGCCAGGCCGCCGGCGCTGACCGCCAGCCCCAGGGTGATCCCGCTCGCCGTGCCGACGTGCCGGGGCAGGTAGTCCTGGGCGAGAGTGACCTGCAGGGAGAACGGGACGTACAGGCCGACGGAGGCCAGCGCCACGAACAGGTGGCGGGCCAGCGCCGACAGTTTCACCTCCGGCACCGGGTCCACCCGCACCGCCCCGGCGCCCAAACCGCCGATCTCGGCCACCCGACGCAACTCCGCCACCATCACCCGGCCCGAGGCCCGCGTCGGCGCGGTACGTAGCCG
>NZ_BMQJ01000028.1 GCF_014648055.1 Streptosporangium pseudovulgare | reverse complement strand
TACCACCAGATCAAGCTCGACGAGACCGCGAGCCTCCACCTCACCGCCACCGACGGCGACGTCGAGATCGGCCGGCTGGGCGGCCCCGCACAGATCAGCACCGCACGGGGCGACATCACCATCGCCGAGGCCACGGGCGGCACCCTCGTGCTCCGCACCCACTCCGGCGACATCTCGATCACCGCCGCCGCCGGCGTCTCGGCCGCCCTGGACGCCGGCACCACCCACGGCCGCATCGCCAACGGTTTCAAGAACGACGGCACCGCCGAACTCGACGTCCACGCCACCACCGCCAGCGGCGACATCACCGCCCGCAGCCTCTGACTCACAGCCGATCCGCGGCACCCGGGACCGGCACCCCTTTATTGCGCTTGAGGAGATTCATGATGGAACAGGTGAACGGCGGCTTCTCGGCGACGGGGCTGCGCAGGCTGCATGACGTGCTGACCCGGCATGTCGAGTCGGGAAAGATTCCCGGGCTCGTCGCCCTGTTCAGCCGGGGTGAGGAGACGCACGTCGAAGCGCTCGGGACGATGCGTCACGACGGTGGCGCGCCGATGCGCCGGGACACGGTCTTCCGGATGGCCTCCACCTCCAAGCCGGTCTCGATCGCCGCGGCGATGGTGCTGCTGGACGAGTGCCGGCTGCGGCTGGACGACGTGGTGGACCCGTGGCTGCCCGAGCTGGCCGACCGCCGGGTGCTGGTCCGGCCGGACGCCGAGCTGGACGACACCGTGCCGGCCCGCCGCCCGATCACCGTGCGGGACGTGCTGACCTCCACCTTCGGCCTCGGCATGGACTTCACCGCGCTGGGCAAGCCGATCATGAATGCGATCTTCGAGCAGGGGCTCACCCCCAACCTGCCGGTCGAGGTGCCTGAGCAGGACGAGTGGATGCGCCGCCTGGGCGCGCTGCCGCTGGCGTACCACCCCGGCGAGCAGTGGCAGTACCACATCGCCAGCGACCTGGTCGGTGTGCTCGTCTCCCGGGTCAGCGGCCAGTCGTTCGAGGAGTTCCTGCGCGAGCGCATCTTCGAGCCCCTGGGCATGACCGACACCGGCTTCCACGTGCCCGCCGACCGGATCGACCGGCTGCCGCCCCTGTACGCCCCCGACCCGGCCACCGGCGAGTTCCTCGTCTGGGACGAGCCCCAGGACGGCCGCTGGAGCAAGCCCCCGGCGTTCCAGGGCGGCGGTGGCGGCCTGGTCTCCACCGCCGACGACTACCACGCCTACTTCCGGATGCTGCTCAACGGCGGCGTCCACAACGGCCGGCGGATCCTGTCCCGCCCCGCCGTGGAGCTGATGACCACCAACCGGCTCACCCCGGAGCAGAACGCCGCCCGCACCGCCCTGGCCACCGGAAACGTGCACATCTCCTTCGGTCAAGGACAGCAGGGCGGCTGGGGCTTCGGGATGGCGGTGCGCACCTATCGCGGCGACTACGCGCCCGTCGGCCAGTTCGGCTGGGACGGCGGCAGCGGCACCTCGGCCTACGCCGACCCGGCCAACCGGCTCACCGGCATCCTGCTCTGCCAGCTCGGCTACTCCGTCCCGAACCCGGCGCACCTGATGAACGACTTCTGGACCACGCTCTACCAGGCCCTCGATGACTGACCCCGGACCCTCACCCGGGAGGCTCGTCCCACAAAGGGGGCGGGCCTCTTCGCACATCCGGCTACAGGTCGATGACGTCGATCCGTACGGCGCGGTCGCCCGGAACGACGATGGGATCGGCGACCTCGACGCGTCTCGATGCGCCGTACGCCACGTGTCCGCGGTCCGGGGCCACCGGGCGACGGCATCCAGGGACTACCGGACGCAGCAGGTGGAGCAGGGGTCGGCGTCCGGGAGGGTGACCCACAGGCAGCAGGTGCGGCGGCGGTAGCCGTCGCCGTCCGGGACCAGCAGGCCGTCCACGGGCGGTCCTATCTCGGTGAGCAGCCTGGTCACGTCGTCCCGGGGGACGAGGGACAGCAGCGGGTGGGTGACGGCCTCGGCCGTCGAGCCCCACAGGGTGCGCTCGCCGACCCTGGTCTGCGCGCAGAGCGCGCGGATCAGGGGGTGCTGGCCGTCGAGGAGCGCTTCCCGGATGGCAGAGGCCAGGTCGGGGACGACGGTCGTCCCGGGGGCGCCGGCCAGCGGGTCGCCGGGGAGCACCGCGACGGTCACCGCGGTCGCCGCGATCGTCACCCCGGCGTCCGACGGCCTGACCAGCGTGTCGGCGAGGCGCATCAGCGGCACCCGCCGTTCCAGCGCCCAGCCCAGCACCATCGGCAGCGTGTTCCAGTAGGTGTAGGTCTTCCACAGCAGGGCCGCGGCCACGTGCCGCGGCGCGCCCCACCGCTCCGCCGTCTCGTCCACCAGGGCGAGCAGCGGCCCGTACGGTTCCCGTGCCAGCTCGGGGACGGGGATCCACCCCGGTGAGTCGTCGGCCACCAGACCGGGCGGCACCCCGAGGACGCCTCCCCGCTCGCCGGCCAGGCCGCGGAGGTGCTCCGACAGGGCGGGCAGCGGGACCGTGCCTCCCTCAAGCGGCGACAGCGCGGTCGGCATCATCCCTCCCTCGTGCGGCACCCGGTGATCGGACAGGGTGGCCGGCGGGACCGTGCCTTCCTCGTGCGACGTCCGGGGCTCCGGCGGAGCGGTCAGCGGCATCGTTCCTCCCCCGTGGGATGTCCGGCATTTCTGCTGAAGAGCTGAAAAATGGTCATATCCGGCCTGCTCTCCGTCCGGCGGCGAGCAGCCAGACGAGGTAGCCGCCGCCGAGCAGGCCGGTCAGCACGCCGACCGGGAGCTGACGGTCGTCGAACAGCCGTTGCGCGGCCCAGTCGGCGCAGACCAGCAGGGCCGCGCCCGCGAACATCGAGGCGAGCGGGCCAGGGCCCGGCGCCCGGGTGGTCCGCCTGGCGAGCTGGGGCGCGGTGAGCGCCACGAAGGCCACCGGTCCGGCGGCGGCCGCCGCGAAGGAGGCGAGCAGCACGGCCGCCGCCGACAGGGTCAGGCGCAGGGCGTTGAGCCGCACGCCGAGGCCGAGCGCCACATCGTCGCCCATCTCGGTGACCGCCAGCGCCCGCGCGCAACCGAGCGCCACCGGGACCAGCACCGCCATGGCGACGAGCAGCGGCAGGGCGTCCTTCCAGCCCCGGCCGTCCAGGCTGCCGGTGATCCACAGCAGGGCGCGCGCCGCCTCCATGAGCTGGGCCCGGGTCATCAGGTAGCCGTTGACGCCGGTGAGGATGGCGGCGGCGCCGATGCCGGCCAGCACGAGGCGGTGCCCGTGCACGCCGTTCCGCCATGTCAGGGCGAGCAGCACGGCTCCGGTGGCGATGCCCCCGGCCGCCGCGCCGGCCGCGAGCGCGAGGCTGCCGCCGCCCGCGACGACCACGACGAGCGCCCCCGCGCTGGCGCCCTGGGTGAGGCCGAGCAGGTCGGGGCTGCCGAGCGGGTTGCGCACGAGCGACTGGAGGAGGGCTCCGGCCAGGGCCAGGGCGGCACCGACGAGCAGGGCGGTCACCAGGCGGGGCAGCCGGAGCTCGTTGACGATGAAGTCCTCGGCGGGCGTGCCGCCCCCCGTGAGGATCCGCACGACGTCGGACGGGCTCATCGGGTCGTCGCCGCCGCCGAGGGTGAGCACGGCGGCGACGAGCGCCAGCAGCGCCCAGCAGGCGCCCGCGATCAGGGCCCGCGGCCGGAAGGCCACGGAGCGGTCCCCCGGGAACCGCAGGACGGCCGCCGGACCGCTCCGGACCAGGCGCGGTCCGGGCGCGGGGTCGTCCTGCATCGTCCGCGGGTCGTTCGCGGAGCCGTCGCGCGCGGAACGGGTGGGGATCACAGCTGCGCCGTCCTGGTCCGGCGGATGAGGTACAGGAAGAACGGGCCGCCCAGCACCGCGGTCACGATGCCGGCCTGCAACTCGCCGGGCCGGGCCAGCACCCGGCCGAGGACGTCCGCGCCGAGCAGCAGCACGGGCGCGAGCACCGCGCAATAGGGCAGCAGCCAGCGCAGGTCCGGGCCGGTCAGCGCCCGTACCAGGTGGGGCACCATGAGCCCCACGAAGACGATCGGCCCGCAGGCCGCGGTGGCCGCCCCGCACAGCAGCGTGACCGCCACGATCGAGGCCGTGCGGATCCGCGCGGGGCGGATGCCCAGCGCGCGGGCGGTGTCATCGCCGAGCGAGAGGGTGCCGAGCGGGCGGGCCAGGGCCAGGGCGAGCAGCAGGCCCGCCCCGATGAACGGCAGCACCTTGGCGACGGTCTCGGGTTGCGCGCTGGCCAGCGAGCCGACCGTCCAGAGGCGCATCCGCTCCAGCGAGCCGCTGTCCAGCAGCATCACCGCGCTCACGTAGGAGTAGAGCGTGGCGTTGAGGGCGGCTCCGGCCAGCGCCAGCCGGGCCGGGGTCGCCCCGCGCCCTCCGCCGACCGTGTGGATGAGCACCGCGACGGCCGCGGCGCCGGCCAGCGCGAACCACACGTAGCCGTCGAACGTGGCCACCCCGAGGAAACCGGCGGCCGTGGCCACCGCGGCCGAGGCGCCGGCGTTCACCCCCAGCAGCCCGGGGTCGGCGAGCGGGTTGCGGGTCAGCGCCTGCATCAGGCCGCCGGCCGTGCCCAGGGCCGCCCCGGCGAGCAGGCCGAGCAGGGTGCGCGGCAGGCGCATCCCGTGTACCACGGTGGACGCCGCCGAGTCTCCGGCCACGAGCCCCTGCCACACCTCGATCGGGGAGAGCTGCCTCGCGCCGAACCCGATGCTGAGCACCAGTACGGCGAGCAGCACGAGGACGGCGCACACCAGGCCGGCGGCCCGCGCCGCGTTCCGGGCCCCGGGCGCACGCCTCCGGACCGCCCGCTGAGCCGTCGCGGCGGGCGGCGCGGCCGGTGGGACCTCGGCGGGTTCGGTGACAGGCAGGGCGGGCTCCGGTGTGACGGGGGGTGGATGCGATGTCCCCTCTGGACAGGTTAGGTTAACCTAACCAAAATCTCCTTTAGGTTAGCCTAACCGAACTCATGAGAGAAGGCCGGATCATGCCCAATCCCGGGGTCGTCTCCCGAATGTCCCGCCGCGGGCTCCTCACCGCGGGCGGCGCCGCCGCCCTCGGTGTCCTGCTCGGCGCCTGCGGCGGGAACGACGGGGGATCCCCGTCCGCCGCACCCTCAGGAACCGGGAACGGCGCCGCGGGCGGGCCGTGGTCCTTCACCGACGACCGCAAGCAGGCGGTCACCGCCGCCGCGGCCCCCTCGCGCATCGTCGCCTTCACCGGCACGGCGGCGGCCCTCGCCGACTTCGGCCTCTCCCAGAAGATCACCGGCGTCTTCGGCGAGACCGTCCGCAAGGACGGCACGCCCGACCCCCAGGCCGGCTCCCTGGACGTGGGCAAGGTGGAGATCCTCGGCAACGCCTGGGGCGAGTTCGACATCGAGAAGTACGCCGCCCTGCGGCCCGACCTGCTGGTCACGCACATGTACGACCCCGGCGCCCTCTGGTACGTCCCGGACGAGAGCAAGGACAAGATCCTGAAGCTCGCCCCCAGCGTCGCCGTCACGGTCGCGCGGGTCCCTCTCACCGAGCCGATCAAGCGGTACGCCGAGCTCGCCGCGTCGCTCGGCGCCGACCTCGGCGCGCCGCAGGTCACCGCCGCCAAGGCCCGCTTCGAGGCCGCCGCCGAACAGCTGCGGCGCGCGGTGGCCGAGAATCCCGGGATCAAGGTCATGGCCGCCTCCGGCAGCCCCGACCTGATGTACGTGTCCAACCCCGAGGTCAACACCGACCTGATCTACTTCGCCGAGCTCGGGGTGGACATCGTCCGCCCGGAGAAGCCCGACACCGGCGGCTACTACGAGAGCCTGAGCTGGGAGAACGCCGACAAGTACGACGCGGACCTGATCCTGCTCGACAACCGCTCCACCGCCCTGCAGCCGGCCGACCTCGCCGCCAAGCCCGCCTGGACCCGGCTGCCCGCCGTGAAGGCGGGCCAGGTCGCCTCCTGGGACACCGTGCCCCGCTTCTCGTACGCGGGCGCCGCTCCCCTGCTGGAGAACCTGGCCAAGTCCGTGAGCGAGGCCAAGAAGGTCCGCTGACCCGCGCGGACATCCGTACGGCGGAGCGCCCGGAAGCCCGGCCGCACGGCCACGGCGTCCGGCCGGGACGGTCCGGGACGGCGACGGGCACCCGGGACGCCCGCCGTACGGCGCGCCGGACCGTCCGCCGGGTTTCCGTGATCCACCGGCTCGGTGGCGGTAGTTTGTCCGTCATGGACAGCGGTACGGAGATCGGCCGGCGCCGGGGGCGCCTCGTGTCCTGGACCGCGTTGCTCGCCGTCGCCGCGCTCGCCGCCTGCGGCGCGGACCCCGCGGGCACGGCCGCGGCGGCCCCGTCCGCCCCGGCGTCCGCCGCGGAGCGGACCCCGCCGCCCTCGCCGTCCACCGGGAAAACCGGGGAGAGCGGGGAAGCCGGAGGACGGGCGGCGGCGCCGTCCGCGTCACCGGACGAGGTGGCCCCGCCTGCTCCGGACGAGCGGATCCCCCGGGACCCCGCGAAGCTCGCCGAGGCGCTGGAGACCACCACGCGGCGGCTCCACGACGCCATCGACGACTGGACCGGCGACGGCGGGACCGCGAAGGGCGGCCCGCCGCGGGCGGTCGTGCTGCAGGCGCTGTACCAGCAGCGGATCTACCGCTTCACCGCCCGCAACCCCGGCGTGGCCTCCCGCGCCTTCGCCAGGCTGCCGGCCCGGCTCGCCGCCGAGGCCCGTGACAACACGACCGCCATCCGCGGGCTGCTGGAGCTGGCCCACCCGGTCAAGGACGCCTCGAAGTTCCGCATCGAGGAGCCGCCGGCCGCGTCCGCCCTCCTCCGTCACTTCAAGAAGGCCGAGCGCCGGTTCGGCGTCGAGTGGGAGGTCCTGGCGTCGGTGATGTTCGCCGAGACGAAGTTCGGCCGGGTGCGGTCGCCGAGCTACGTGGGGGCGCAGGGGCCGATGCAGTTCATGCCGGGAACGTGGAAGGCGTACGGCATGGGCGGCGACGTCCACGACCCCGGGGACGCCGTCATGGCCGCCGCCAACTACCTGCACGCCTCGGGCGCGCCCCGCGACTACCGGCGGGCGCTGTACGCCTATAACCACTCCCGGGCGTACGTCGACGCCATCCTGCTGCACGCCCGCCAGATCAAGCGGGACCCGCGCAACTACTACGCGTACTACAACTGGCAGGTGTTCGTCATCACCACGAAGGGCGAGCGCCGCATCAGCGGCCCCTGACCCGGCGCACCCGCCCGCCGTACGCTTCGCCCCCGGGCCGGCCGGCGCGGCCGGGACGGTCCGGGGGCGGCGGCCGGCCTCCGAGGGCCTCACGGGTCACGGCGCAGCCGGATCCAGCGGAAGCCGTAGCCGTTCAGGTCGAGCGCGCCGAGATCGACCTCGGAGCCGTAGTCGGTGTCGGCGGTGATGTTCAGCGGCGTCCCGTCCTGCTCCGGCTGCGGGTCCACCGCGACGCGGCAGGGCTCGGAGCCCAGGTTGTGCAGGAACAGCATGGCCCCGGAGGGGGAGGTCGCGCGGTGCACCAGCACGTGCGGCGGTCCCGCGTCGAGGACCTCGTGGTGGCCGGTCCCGATCTCCTTGCACTCGCGCAGCGTGTGCAGGATGCGTTCGAACCACATGAGCAGGCTGTCGGGGTCCCGCCGCTGGTCGGTGACGTTGACCCTGTCCACCGCGTAGGGGCCCTCGGTGATCAGCGGTGTGTCGGTCGTCTCGCAGGAGGAGAAGCCGGCACCGGGCGTGCCGGACCACTGCATCGGGGTGCGGATGGCGGTGCGCTCGGGCAGGGACAGGTCCTCGCCCATGCCGATCTCGTCGCCGTAGCGGACCACCGGCGTGCCCGGCATGGTGAACTGCAGGCTGTAGGCCATCCGCAGCCGCCGCTGGTCCCCGTCGAGCATCGGGGCCAGCCGCCGCCGGATGCCGCGCTCATAGAGCTGCATGTCGGGGTCGGGGCCGAACGCGGCGAAGACGTCCCGCCGTTCCTCCTCGGTCAGCCGGCCCAGGTCCACCTCGTCGTGGTTGCGCAGGAAGGTGGCCCACTGGGCGTGCTGCGGCAGGTCCGGCAACTCCCGCAGGACGTCGCGGATCGGCTGCGCGTCCCGGCGGGCCAGGGCCAGCATGACGGCCTGGTTGAGGCGGAAGGCGAAGACCATGAGGATGCGGCTGGCGCTGCCGTCGGCCTGTCCGAAGTACTCCAGCAGCTCGTCGTCGGCCACGTTGGCCTCGGCCAGCATGACCGCGTCGCCCTTCTGCCACGACAGGGTGTCGCGCAGGTCGCGCAGGAACTCGTAGTCGCGGCGGTAGTGGCGGCCGGGCGTCTTGTCCTCGATGAGGAACGGCGCGGCGTCGATGCGGAACCCGGACACCCCCAGCCGCAGCCAGAACGCCGCGATCTTGCGGATCTCCGCCCGCACCTGGGGGTTACCGGTGTTGAGGTCGGGTTCGAAGCGGTAGAAGCGGTGCCGGTACCAGGCGCCGGCCTTCTCGTCGTAGGACCACGACTCGGGCTCCACGTCGGGGAAGACGGCGCCGCGCCACCGGTCGGCGGGCTCCTCCTCGGACCAGACGTACCAGTCCCGGAACGGGGAGTCGGGGCTGGACCGGGCCGCCTGGAACCAGGGGTGCTCGTCGCTGGTGTGGTTGACGACGAGGTCGATCATGATCCGCAGCCCCCGCTCGTCGGCCTGGTTGAGCAGTTCGGCGAAGTCCCCCATGCTGCCGAAGCGCGGGTCCACGCCGTAGTGGTCCACCACGTCGTAGCCGCCGTCCCGGCGGGGGGAGGGATGGACGGGGCTGAGCCACAGGGCGGTGACGCCGAGCCGGGACAGGTAGTCCAGCCGGCCGATGAGTCCGGGCAGATCGCCGAACCCGTCGTTGTCGGAGTCCTGGAAGGTGCAGACGTCCAGCGAGTAGATGGCAGCGTTGCGATACCAGCGTTCCTGCATCCGGAACTGTTTTCCGCACGTGATGAATTAAACGTGAAACAAAGTTTCTTTTCTGGTCGCGCGGGATATCACCTGGTCAGCGGGCCGTCCGATCCGATGCGGCCCGGGCGGGTCCCACCGGCCCGGTGCGGTCCGTTCCGGTCGCGCCGCCCGCCGCGTCGCTTCCGGTGACGACTCGGGCACCAGCCGCGACGGCTTCGGTGCCGGCCGCGACGGTTGAGGCACCGGCTCTCCGGACGAGGACGGCACCCCCTCGGGGGCCTCTCGGGGAGGGGCACCCTCACCGGTGAGGCACCACCTTCACGACGAGGAGCGGCCCGTGCGAGACATCACCGTGTTCGGCGGCAGCGCCCACCCCCGGCTGGCCGCCGCCATCTGCTCGCACCTCGGGACGCCGCCGCACCCGGTCCGGGTCACCCGCTTCGCCAACGACTGCCTGGAGGTGCAGCTGCCGGCCAACTGCCGGGAGCGGGACGTCTTCATCATCCAGCCCCTCGTCCCGCCGGTCCAGGAGAACCTCGTCGAGCTGCTCCTCATGCTGGACGCCGCCCGGGGTGCCTCGGCGGCCCGGACGACCGTGGTGATGCCGCACTACGCCTACGCCCGGTCGGACAAGAAGGACGCCCCGCGCATCTCCATCGGGGGACGCCTGATCGCCGACCTCCTGGTGACCGCGGGGGCGGACCGGGTGCTCACGATGGCGCTGCACTCCCCCCAGGTGCACGGCTTCTTCAGCGTCCCGGTGGACCACCTGCACGCACTGCGCGAGCTGGCGGCGTACTTCCGCCGGTACGACCTGTCCGGCACGGTCGTCGTCTCCCCCGACCTCGGCTACGCCAAGCAGGCCGCGGCCTTCGCCCGTCTCCTGGGCGTCGGCGTCGCGATGGGCGCCAAGCAGCGGCTCAGCGACGACCGCGTCGTCATCGGCTCGGTGATGGGCGACGTCGCGGGCCGGGACGTCATCGTCGTGGACGACGAGATCGCCCGGGGGACGACCGTGCTGGAACTGCTCGACCGGCTCCGCGGGCTCGGGGCCGGTTCGGTGCGGGTGGCCTGCACGCACGGCCTCTTCGCCGCCGGGGCCGTCGAGCGCATCGGTGGCCGGCCCGAGGTCGAGGAGATCGTCTGCACCGACACCGTGCCGGTCCCCGAGGCAGGGGCCGGGTCCGGGCTCCACGTCCTGTCGGTCGCCCCCGCGTTCGCCGAGGCCATGCGCCGCATCCACGACGGCGAGTCGGTCAGCGCCCTGTTCGACGCGCCCTGACCGGCCACGACCCGGCGGTCAGGGGCGGAGGCGGAGCGGCGCGGAACCGGCCACTCGGCCGGGTGCGGAACTTCTCTCCCGCGGATTCGTTGGAACAGATCGTGTCGGTTCCCCTGAAAAACCAGACGTTGCGTTATCCCGCCCGCTCCCTGGTGATCCTGACGGGGCTGCCGGGCGCGGGGAAGAGCACCCTGCTGTCGCGGTTGTACGGCCTCGACGCGGCGGCGAGCGATCCCGTCGTCGTCGGGGGCACGGTGGTGATCGACTCCCACCAGTCGCGCAACCGGTGGGCGGGGCGGCTGCCGTCGGCCCCCGCACAGGTGCGTCGCGCCGTCGTGTTCGCCACCCACGTATGGCGGATCGGTCGCTCGGTCGCCCGCGGGCACCCGGTGATCGCCCACAACCGGGGATGCAGTCCGCTCGTGCTGTACGGATTCGCCTTGCTGGCGCGCCGGGCCGGGGCGCGGCTGCACCTGCTGATGCTCGACGTGGCGCCGGAGACGGCGCTGGCCGGTCAGCGGGACCGCGGCCGGGTGGTGGACGAGGTCACGTTCGACCGGCACCGCCGCCGCTGGGAGGCGCTGGTCGGCCGGGTGCGGTCCGGGAGACCGGTTCCGGCCTCGGGGGTGACGGTGATCGACCGGAGCGTCGCGAGCCGGCTCCGGTCGATCGACTTCGGCTGACCGCCGAGCTCCGGGCCGATCCCCACGGCGGCCTGCGAAGCGATCTCCGGGGCGACCGCTGATATTGACGCGATCGGGGGAAAGATATACGTTCCGGTAGATTTCACGGTTGTCCGAGGGAAATCCGGTGAGATGCCGGTGCGGACGCGCCACTGTATCCGGGACTTAGATCCCGGGAGCCAGGTCGCTCGGGCGATCGTGACCTCACTGATCGGGACGCGTCATCCCTGAGGAGGCACTGATGAGCGACATCTCCGCTCCTTCCGCGATACCCCTGCCGCGCCTGCGCCCCTGGCTGCTGCTGGCCGTACCGGTGCTGCTGCTGGTCGCCTACCTGGTTCTGATGGACAACGGCGCGGTCTCGCAGACCGGCACGTTCCTCCACGAACTCATGCACGACGGGCGGCACCTGCTCGGCGTGCCCTGTCACTAGGGGCGGAAATGGTTCGCACCCTGGTGGTCAGGGGCCTGCTCATAGGGCTCCTGGCCGGATTCGTCGCGGGCACGTTCGCCTTCGTCTTCGGAGAGCCGCGCGTGGACGCCGCCATCGCCCTGGAGGAGGCCGCGGCGGCGGCCGAACCCGAACCCGCGTCCGCGTCCGCCGGGGAGGCGGGCCACGACCATGCCGAGGCGGCGGGTCACGACCACGGCGAGGCGGCGGGTCACGACCACGGCGAGGGGGCCGCCGTCAGCCGGCCCGTGCAGAAGGCCGGGCTCTTCCTCGCGACCGGGCTGTACGGCCTGGCCGTGGGCGGGGTGTTCGCCCTCGTGTTCGCCGGCCTCCGCGGCCGGTTCGGGCCCCGCGATGACGGCGCGCTGGCACTCGCCTCGGCGGCGACGGCGTTCGTCGCGGTCATTCTTATCCCCTTCCTGAAATATCCGGCCAACCCACCGGCGGTGGGCGATCCCGAGACCATCAACAGCCGGACGGCCCTGTACGTGGTGATGATCATCGTCGGGCTGGCGGCCGTCGCGGTGGCGGTGGCCACCGCCCGAAGGGTCACCGCCGGACCATGGCAGCGCCGGGTGGCGGCCGGCGTCGCGTTCCTGGTGCCCGTCGTCGCGGCGTGGCTGCTGCTGCCGGCGGTCGACGAGGTTCCCGAAGGGTTCCCCGCCTCGCTGCTGTGGAACTTCCGGCTGGCCTCGCTGGGCACGCAGCTCGTCTTCTGGACGGCCTTCGGCGTGCTGTTCGGCTGGGTCAGCGACCGGGTGGCGGGGCGGCCCGCGCTCTCGCCGGCCCCGTCGGGCGGCTGAACGGGATGCTGTTCGTCCGGCAGGCCGGCACGCCCGGCACGCGTTCGGCATGCTTCCCGACGGACGAGCCCGCCGACGCGGCGAGCCTGCGGAAGGCGGAGAGGCTCCGGAAGGAGAGGCCTGGCCCCGCCCTGGCGGCGGCCGTGACCTGGGTCGCGCCGGTCACGGCCGCACGGCAGACCGCCGCCGCTCTCGGGAGCGAGGCGATCGACGCGCCGGAGCTCGCCGAGGCGGACGCCGGTCGCTGGCGCGGCCTGCCGTACGCGAAGGTCGCCGAGACGGAGCCGGACGGCCTCGCCGCGTGGCTCGGCGACCCGCGGGCGGCTCCGCACGGCGGGGAGAGCCTGGCCCGCCTCGCCGCCCGGGTGTCCGGGTGGCTCGACGCCGCCGCGGCCGAGGCCGTCGTCATCTGCGACGTCGGGGTCATCAGGGCGGCGCTGGGCCACGCGCTCGGCCTCGGCCCGCTGGAGACCGCGCGGTTCGACGTGGCGCCGCTCTCGACCACCGAACTCGTCCCCGTACGCGGCGGCTGGCGCGTCGCCCACGTCAACCGGAAGGTCATCACGTGATCGCCACCTATCCCTTCAGCGCGGTGGTCGGCCTCGACGACCTCAAGCTGGCGCTGATCCTCAACGCCGTCTCCCCGCGGGTGGGCGGGGTGCTGGTGCGCGGAGAGAAGGGCACCGCCAAGTCGACGATCGTGCGGGCGCTGGCGGCCCAGCTGCCGGTCGTCGACGTCGTCCGCGGCTGCCGCTTCGCCTGCGACCCGGCCGCTCCCGACCCCGGCTGCCCCGACGGCCCGCACGCTCCGGACGCTCCGGACACGGAGCGGGTACGGCGGGCGGCGTCGCTCGTGGAGCTGCCGGTCGGCGCCTCGGAGGACCGGCTGGTCGGCTCCCTGGACGTCGAGCGGGCGCTCACCGAAGGGGTGAAGGCGTTCGAGCCCGGCCTGCTGGCGGCCGCGCATCGCGGGGTGCTCTACGTCGACGAGGTCAACCTGCTGCACGACCACCTGGTCGACCTGCTGCTCGACGCGGCCGCCCTGGGGACCTGCTACGTCGAGCGCGAGTCGGTGTCGGTACGGCACGCGGCCCGTTTCCTGCTGGTCGGCACGATGAACCCGGAGGAGGGCGAGCTGCGGCCGCAGCTGCTCGACCGGTTCGGGCTGACCGTCGAGGTGAAGGCGTCGCGTGATCCGGACGAGCGGGCCGAGGTGGTCCGCCGGAGGCTGGCCTTCGAGTCCTCGCCCGCCGGATTCGCCGAGCGGTGGGCCGGGCAGGAGGCGGAGCTGGCGGGACGTGTCGCCGCGGCACGGGAGCTGCTCGCCTCGGTCCGCCTGCCCGACGCCCGGCTGCGGCAGATCGCGGCCGTCTGCGCGGAGTTCGAGGTGGACGGCCTGCGCGCCGATCTGGTCACCGCCCACGCCGCGATGGCGCACGCGGCCTGGCACGGCCGGGCGAGCGTTGAGGTGGAGGACGTCCGGGCCGCGGCGCGGCTGGCCCTGCCGCACCGGCGGCGGCGCGACCCGTTCGACGCGCCGGGACTGGACGAGAACACGCTGGAGGACGTGCTGGAACGGACCTCCGGGGACGGCGGCGACGAACCGCCCCCGGGACCTCCCGGTGGAGCGCCTCCGGAATCCGGTCCGCGCGACCCTGGTGGAACGCCTCCGGAATCCGGTCCGCCAGACCTCGGGGGGACGCCTCCGGAATCCGGTCCGCACGGACCGGAGGGCCCGGGAGAGTCCACCGCCCGGGAGCCGGAGCGGTCCCGGGGGCCGGAGGAGTCCGCCGCCCGGGGGTCGGAGGAGTCAGCCGCCCGCGATCCGGGATCGGCCGCCCCGGGGCCCGGACACTCCTCCCGGGAGACGGCGGGCGCCGCCGCGCCCTACCGGGTGCGCCTGCTGGCCGTCCCCGGCGTGGGCGAAGGAGCCGCCGGACGCCGCTCGCGGGCACGCACCGGACGGGGCCGGAGCACCGGCTCCCGCCTGCCGGAGGGCAGGGCCCGCGACCTGCACGTGCCCGCGACCCTGCTGGCCGCGGCCCCGCACCAGGCGCGGCGGGGACGGCGGTCGGCCGGGCTGCTGCTGCGGGCGGGCGACCTGCGGGAGAAGATCCGCGAGGGCAAGGAGGGCAACCTCGTCCTGTTCGTGGTCGACGCCAGCGGCTCGATGGCCGCCAGGAAACGCATGACCGCGGTGAAGACCGCCGTGCTGAGCCTGCTGCTGGACGCCTACCAGCGCCGGGACAAGGTCGGCCTGGTCACGTTCCGGGGTGACTCGGCCCGGCTCGACCTGCCGCCGACGTCGTCCGTGGAGGCGGGCGCGGCCCGGCTGCGGGCGCTTCCGACCGGGGGCCGCACCCCGCTGGCCGCGGGGCTGGTGAAGGCCGCGGAGGTGCTGCGCCTGGAGAGCATGCGCGATCCCGCGCGGCGCCCGCTGCTGGTCCTGGTCACCGACGGGCGGGCGACGGCGGGAGGGGACGTGGAGCGCGCCGCCGGGTCGCTGCGGGGCGTGGCGAGCGTGGTCGTCGACTGTGAAAGCGGCCCCGTCAGGCTCGGCATGGCGCGGCGGCTGGCGGTCCTGCTGGGTGCGCCCGCCGTACCGCTGGACGATCTCGGATCGGTGGTCCGCGACCACCGGAAGGCGGTGTGAGATGCCCCAGGGCAAGCCGGACATCGTGCCGGACGACGGCCTGACCACGAGGCAGCGGCGCAACCGGCCGCTGCTGATGGTCCACACCGGGCCGGGCAAGGGCAAGTCCACCGCGGCCTTCGGGATGGCGCTGCGCGCCTGGAACCAGGGCTGGCCGGTCGGGGTGTTCCAGTTCGTGAAGTCCGCCAGGTGGCGGGTGGGCGAGGAACGCGCGCTGCGGGTCCTGGGCGACAGCGGCGAGGGCGGCACGGTGGCCTGGCACAAGATGGGCGAGGGCTGGTCGTGGATCCAGCGGCCGGGCGCCGACCACTCCGACGACGCCCGCGAGGGCTGGGCGCAGATCAAGCGCGACCTGGCGGCCGAGACCTACCGCTTCTACGTGCTGGACGAGTTCACCTACCCGCTCAAATGGGGCTGGCTGGACCTCGACGACGTGGTGGAGACGCTCACCGGCAGGCCGGGCGCGCAACACGTCGTGATCACCGGCAGGGACGCCCCGGAACGGCTGGTCGAGGTCGCCGACCTGGTGACCGAGATGGGCAAGGTCCGCCATCCCATGGACGCCGGGCAGAAGGGGCAGAAGGGCATCGAGTGGTAGTTCCCCGGCTGGTCGTCGCCGCGCCCGCCTCGGGCAGCGGCAAGACGACCGTGGCCACCGGACTGATGGCCGCCCTGCGGGGCCGGGGTCTGCGGGTCTCGCCCCACAAGGTGGGGCCCGACTACATCGATCCCGGCTATCACACGCTGGCCAGCGGGCGTCCGGGACGCAACCTCGATCCGTGGCTGGTGGGCGAGGAGCGGATCGTGCCGTTGTTCCTGCACGGTTCCCGCGGCGCCGACCTGGCCGTCGTCGAAGGGGTCATGGGGCTGTTCGACGGCCGGGGCGGCACGGACTTCGCCTCGACGGCGCACGTCGCCCGGCTCCTGGACGCGCCGGTGGTGCTGGTCGTGGACGCGGCGAGGCAGAGCCGGTCCGTCGCGGCGCTCGTGCACGGCTTCACCACCTTCGACCCGCGGGTACGTGTGGGCGGTGTGATCCTCAACCGGGTCGGCTCCGACCGGCACGAGGAGATGTGCCGGGCGGCGCTGGCCGGCGTGGCGCCCGTGCTGGGCGCGCTCCGGCGCGACGACGCCGTCGAGACGCCGTCCCGCCACCTCGGGCTCGTTCCCGCGGCCGAGCGGGCCGGGGAGGCGGCCTCCGCGGTCGCCCGGCTGGGCGGGCTCGTCGCCGGTTCCTGCGACCTCGACGCGCTGGTACGGCTGGCCGCGAGCGCGCCCCCGCTGCCCGGCCCCGCCTGGACGCCGCCGGAACCGGCCGGCGCCCCGGGGACCACGGGCTCAGGGACCACGGGCTCAGGGACCACGGGCTCAGGGACCACGGGCCCGGTGGCCGGGCGGGTCACGGGCTCGGATGCCGGGCGGTCCCCGCGATCCGGGCCGGTCGTCGCCGTCGCCGGGGGAGCCGCCTTCACCTTCGGCTACGCCGAGCACGTGGAGCTGCTGCGCGCCGCCGGAGCGGAGGTGGCCGTGTTCGACCCGCTGCGCGACGAGCACCTGCCCGAGGGCACCGGAGCCCTCGTCATCGGCGGGGGCTTCCCTGAGATCCACGCGGCCGGGCTCGCGGCCAACGAGGCACTGCTCCGCGAGGTCGCGGCATTCGGCGGGCCGATCGCCGCCGAATGCGCCGGGCTGCTCTACCTGTGCGAGGAACTCGACGGCCGGCGCATGTGCGGGCGCATCCGGGCCAGGGCGCGGATGACGCCCAGGCTGACCCTCGGTTACCGGGAGGCCGTTGCCGGGCCGTCCCTGCTGACCCGCCCGGGTGAGCGCTACCGCGGTCACGAGTTCCACAGGACCGCCGTGGACCCGCCCGGCGAGCCGCTGTTCCGCTGGGAGGGCGGCGCCGGCGGCTACGGCGACGCCCTCCTGACCGCCTCCTACCTGCACCTGCACTGGGCGGGCGTGCCGGAGGCGGCTCAGCGGCTGGTGTCGTCCTCCAGGTCGCCCTCGGTCCTGAGGTAGACCTCGTGGAGACCACGTATGACGTCCGGGTCCGGGTGCTCCCACATGCCGCGCTCGGCGGCCTCCAGCAGGCGCTCGGCGATGCCGTGCAGCGCCCAGGGGTTGGACCGCGCCATGAACGCCTGGTTCTCCGGGTCGAGCACGTAGGTCTCGGCGAGCCTGTCGTACATCCAGTCGGCCATGACCCCGGTGGTGGCGTCGTAGCCGAACAGATAGTCCACGGTCGCGGCCAGCTCGAAGGCGCCCTTGTAGCCGTGGCGCCGCATCGCGGCCAGCCACCGGGGGTTGACCACGCGGGCGCGGAAGATCCGCGAGGTCTCCTCCGAGAGGGTCCGGGTGCGGACGGCGTCGGGCCTCGTGCTGTCGCCCACGTAGGCGGCGGGAGCCCTGCCGGTCAGCGCCCGCACGGTGGCGATCATTCCGCCGTGGTACTGGAAGTAGTCGTCGGAGTCGGCGATGTCGTGCTCGCGGGTGTCGACGTTCTTGGCGGCGACCGCGATGCGGCGGTAGGCGCTCTCCATGTCGGGACGCGCGGGCACGCCGTCCAGGTCGCGGCCGTAGGCGTAACCGCCCCACACGGCGTAGACCTCGGCCAGGTCGGCGTCGTCGCGCCAGTTGCGGCTGTCGATCAGCGGCAGCAGCCCGGCGCCGTAGGCGCCGGGCGCCGAGCCGAAGATGCGCAGCGTGGCCCGGCGCTCGTCGCCGTGGCTCTCGGCGCGCACGTGGGCGCGGACGTAGTTGTCCTCGTCGGCCTCCTCCAGCCCCGCGACAAGCCGTACGGCGTCGTCGAGCAGGGCGACCACGTGCGGAAAGGCGTCGCGGAAGAAGCCGCTGATGCGCACCGTCACGTCGATCCTGGGACGGCCGAGCTCCTCCGGCGGAACCGGCTCCAGACCGGTGACACGCCTGGACGCCTCGTCCCACCGGGGCCGTACGCCGAGCAGGGCCAGGACCTCGGCCACGTCGTCGCCCGCCGTACGCATGGCGCTGGTGCCCCACACCGAAAGGCCCACCGAGCGCGGCCACTCGCCGTGGTCGGCGCGGTAGCGCTCCAGCAGCGAGTCGGCCATGGCCTGCCCGGTCTCCCAGGCGAGCCTGCTGGGCACCGCGCGCGGGTCGACGGAGTAGAAGTTGCGCCCGGTCGGCAGCACGTTGACCAGGCCGCGCAGCGGCGAGCCGCTGGGTCCGGCGGGCACGTAACCGCCGTCGAGGGCGTGCAGCACGTGGTCGATCTCGTCGGTCGTACGGCTCAGCCGGGGCACGACCTCGGTGGCCGCGAAGTCCAGGACGCGGGTGACGAGCGGGACGCGGTCCCCGGCCCCGGCGTCGGCGGACGCGACGCTCACGGCCCCGACGTCTGCGGACCCGGCGCCGTGGGACGCGACGCCGGCGGACGTGAGCACGGTGCCCGCCACCTCGGCGGTGGCGGCCGGGTCCCAGCCGCGCTCCTCCATCGTCTCGACGAGCGTCCTGGCCACCGCCTCGACGCGGTCGACCTCGCCCAGCGCGGCGCTGCCGTCCTCGGCGAGCCCGAGCGCCTCACGCAGGCCGGGCAGCGTCCGAGCGCCCGCCCACATCTGCCTGGCGCGCAGCATCGCCAGCACCAGGTCCACCCGCGCCGGGCCCTCCGGGGCCTGGCCGAGCACGTGGAGGCCGTCGCGGATCTGCGCGTCCTTGACCTCGCAGAGCCAGCCGTCGACGTGCAGCAGGAAGTCGTCGAACTCGGCGTCGTGCGGCCGGTCGGTCAGGCCCAGGTCGTGGTCGAGCCTGGCCGCCTGGATCAGCGTCCAGATCTGCGCCCGGACGGCGGGGAGCTTGGCCGGGTCCATCGCGGCGATGGAGGCGTGCTCGTCGAGCAGCTGCTCCAGCCGGGCGATGTCGCCGTAGGTCTCGGCCCTGGCCATGGGCGGCACCAGGTGGTCGACCAGGACGGCGTGCGCCCGCCGCTTGGCCTGGGTGCCCTCGCCCGGGTCGTTGACCAGGAACGGGTAGATGAGGGGCAGGTCGCCGATCGCGGCGTCGGTGCCGCAGGAGGCGGACATGCCCGCGGACTTGCCCGGCAGCCATTCCAGGTTGCCGTGCTTGCCCACGTGCACCATGGCGTGCGCGCCGAAGGACGACGACAGCCAGCGGTAGGCGGCCAGGTAGTGGTGGCTCGGCGGCAGGTCGGGGTCGTGGTAGATCGCGATCGGGTTCTCGCCGAAGCCGCGGGGCGGCTGCACCATCACGACCACGTTCCCGGCGCGCAGCGCGGCCAGCACGATGTCGCCCTCGTGCACGAACAGCTCGCCGGGGGGCGGCCCCCAGTGGCGCTCCATCTCCTCGCGCAGGTCCCCGGGAAGGGTGGCGTACCACTCCGCGTAGTCGGCGGCGGCGATGCGGATCGGGTTGCCCGCGAGCTGCTCCTCGCTCAGCCAGTCGGGGTCCTGGCCCCCGGCGGCGATCAGGGCGTGGATCAGCGCGTCGCCGTCCTGCTCGGCCACCCCCGGGAACCCCTCGCCCAGGTCGTAGCCCGCCTCGGCGAGCCGGGCGAGCAGGCGCACGGTGCTGGCGGGGGTGTCGAGGCCGACGGCGTTGCCGACGCGCGAGTGCTTGGTCGGGTAGGCCGACAGCATCACCACCAGGCGGCGTTCGGCGGGCGGGGTGCGGCGCAGCAGGCCGTGCCGTACGGCGATGCCGGCCACCCGGGCGGCCCGCTCGGGGTCGGCGACGTAGACGGTCAGCCCGTCGGGGTCGATCTCCTTGAAGGAGAACGGCACGGTGATGACGCGTCCGTCGAACTCCGGGATCGCCACCTGCGAGGCCGCGTCCAGCGGGGAGAGGCCGTCGTCGTTCTCCTCCCACGCCTTCCTGCTGCTCGTCAGGCAGAGACCCTGCAGGATCGGGACGTCGAGCCGGGCGAGCGCGCCGACGTCCCAGGCCCCGTCGTCGCCGCCCGCTCCGGCCGCCGCCGGGTTGGAGCCGCCCGCCGCCAGCACGGTGACGACCAGCGCGTCGGCCTGGCGCAGCGTTTCGAGCAGGTCCGGCTCCGCCGTGCGGAGGGAGGAGCAGAAGACCGGGAGCGCCCGGCCGCCCGTGTCCTCGACGGCCCGGCACAGGGATTCGACGAAGGCGGTGTTGCCCGCCATGTGGTGGGCCCGGTAGTAGAGCACCCCGACCACCGGGCCGGTCGTGCTCGCCGCCTCGCGTTCCAGCAGGCCCCAGGCGGGGGTCGGCAGGGGCGGTTCGAAGCCCCGGCCGGTCAGCAGCACGGTGTCGGTCAGGAAGGCGTGGAGTTCCGCCAGGTTGGCGGGGCCTCCGTGGGCCAGGTAGGAATGCGCCTGCGCGCAGACGCCGCCGCTGACGGTGGACAGCTCCATCAGTTCGGCGTCGGGGGCCTGCTCGCCGCCCAGGACGACGATCGGCCGGGGCCCGGCCAGCAGCGCGTCGAGGCCCTCCTCCCAGGCGCGGCGCCCGCCCAGCAGGCGCACCACGACCAGGTCGGCGCCCTCCACGAGGCCGGGGATGTCGTCGGCCAGGAGCCTGGCCGGGTTGCCGAGCCGGTAGCCGGCGCCGCTGGCCCTCGCGCTCAGCAGGTCGGTGTCGGACGTCGACAGCAAAAGGACTGTGGGCACGCGGGTGTCCTCCCTCGGGGTCCTCGCCCCGGTCGCGGGTGTCGCGACGGCCGGAGTCTCCTGGCTCCCGGATCGACGCTCACCCCGGCCTTCCCTGTGACAGTGGCCTGCGGTGGGGTTCGCTCCCCGGTGACAGTGGCGGGACCGCGCCGGACTCACACCGGCTTCCTCCTGACCTTCGCCTTCGGCAAGCCTATGACAGGGAGATCAGCCATGACCATCCGCGATTTTCCCCCGGACGGGCGCACCGCGCGGACGCGTCCGGACGGGGCGCCACGTCCTGACGTACGAGAACGTTCGGGACGTTCTGACGTACGGGAACGTCCCGGCGGGCGGACCGGTCCTGACGGGCGGGCGCGTCCCGACACCTGTCCGGGGACGATCCAGGTGCACCAGGCCGCCGACGGCCCGCTGGCCCGGGTGCGCACGCCGGGCGGCATCCTCACCGCGCCGCAGCTGCGGGAGCTGGCCGGCTGCGCCCGCGACCTCGGTTCCGGGGTGATCGAGCTGACCTCGCGCGCCAACGTGCAGGTCCGCGGCCTGCGGGACCCCGCCGCCTTCGCCGCGCGGATCGCGGAGGCCGGGCTGCGGCCGTCGGCCACGCACGAGCGGGTGCGCAACATCGTCGCCGCGCCGTCGGTGGACGGGGCGCTCGTGGCCGGGCTGGACCGGTCCCTGTGCGCCCGGCCCGAACTGGCCGGGCTGCCCGGCCGGTTCCTGTTCGCGCTGGGCGACACCGGGCTGGTCGCCGACGTGGCCTCCATCGGTGGCCGGCTGCTGCTGGCCGGGCACGAGGTGGACGGCGTGCCGGGCACGGCCGACGGCCTGCTGGAGGCGGCGGTCGCCTTCCTGCGGCTGCGGACCGACGAGTGGCGCGTCTCCGAACTGGCGGACGGCCCGGCGAGGATCGCCGCCGAGCTGGGCGGGACACCTGGCGCGTACCGGCCGCCCCGTCCTCCGGAGCGGCCCGCCGGGCTGGTGGAGGCGCTGGTGCCGCTGGGCCGCCTCACCCCGGAACAGGCCCTGGCGCTCGCCGGCCTCGCCGAGCGGGCCCCGACGCTCGCCGAGCGGGCCCCGACGCTCGCCGACCCCGCAGAGCGGCCCCCGGCACTCACCGGCCCCGCCGGGTGGTCCGTCGCACTCCCCGGCCCCGCCGGGCGGGCCACCGCACCCCCCGGCTTCCCCGGTGCCGAGGTACGGCTGTCGCCGCGCCGTACCGTCCTCGTGGCGGACCGCCCCGGCGCCGGAGACGCGCTGGAGGCGGCCGGGCTCGTCACCGACCCGGACTCCCCCTGGGTGGGCGTGACCGCCTGCGCGGGGCGGCCCGGATGCGCCAGGGCCCTGGCCGACGTGCGGGCCGACGCCGCGCGCTGGGTGCACCGGCGCCACACCGGATTGCCCGTGCACTGGGCGGGCTGCGAGCGGCAGTGCGGGCTGCCGCCCGGCCGGGTCGTGCGGATGGTGGCCACCGCGGACGGATACGAGGAAAGGCATCAGTGACCGACTACATACGCGACGGCGCCGAGATCTACCGGCTGTCGTTCGCCACGATCCGCGCGGAGAGCGACCTGGGCGGCCTGCCGCCCGAGGTCGCCCGGGTGGCGGTACGGATGATCCACGCCTGCGGCATGACCGACCTGGTGCGCGACCTGGCCTGGTCGTCCGGGGCGGTCGTCCGGGCCGAGCGGGCGCTGCGCGCGGGCGCGCCCGTGCTCTGCGACGCCATGATGGTCGCCTCCGGCGTGACGCGCCGCCGTCTCCCGGCGGACAACGAGGTCATCTGCACGCTCGGCGACCCGCGTGTGCCGGAGCTGGCCGAACGCCTGGGCACCACGCGCAGCGCCGCCGCCCTGGAGCTGTGGCGGGACCGGCTGGAGGGCTCCGTGGTCGCGATCGGCAACGCGCCCACGGCACTGTTCCGCCTGCTGGAGCTGGTCGCCGAAGGCGCCGGGCGTCCGGCGGCGGTCCTGGGGATCCCGGTCGGTTTCGTCGGCGCGGCCGAGTCCAAGCAGGCCCTGGCTGAAAGCGATCTTGAGTATCTGGTGGTGCACGGCCGCCGCGGCGGCAGTGCGATGACGGCGGCGGCGATCAACGCCATCGCGAGCGAAGTGGAGTGAGTCACATGTCGGGACGCCTGTACGGCGTCGGCCTCGGGCCCGGCGACCCCGAACTGGTCACCGTCAAGACAGCCCGGCTGATCGGCGAGGCGGACGTGGTCGCCTACCACGCCGCGCGGCACGGGCGCAGCATCGCCCGGTCCATCGCCCTGCCGTACATGAGGGAGGGGCAGGTCGAGGAGCTGCTGCAGTACCCGGTGACCACGGAGACCACCGACCACCCGGGCGGCTACCAGGGGGCGCTCGACGACTTCTACGCCGGGTGCGCGGCCCGGCTCGCCGCGCACCTCGACGCGGGACGGACCGTGGTGGTGCTGAGCGAGGGCGACCCGCTCTTCTACGGCTCCTACATGCACATGCACAAGCGGCTGGCGCACCGTTACCCGACCGAGGTGGTGCCGGGCGTCACCTCGGTCAGCGCCGCGTCGGCGGCGCTCGGCCGCCCGCTCGTGGAACGCGACGAGGTGCTGACCGTGCTGCCCGGCACGCTGCCGGGCGAGGCGCTGGCCGAACGGCTGCGCGGCACGGACTCGGCGGCCGTCATGAAGCTGGGACGCTCCTTCACCAAGGTCCGCGACGCCTTCGCCGAGGCCGGACGGCTCGACGACGCCTGGTACGTCGAGCGGGCCACGATGGGCGGCGAGCGGGTCGCGCCATTGAAGGACGTGGACCCCGAGGGGGTGCCGTACTTCTCCCTGGCGCTGCTGAGCAGCCCGGCGGAGCGCGCCTTCGTGCCGGAACCCGCGCCGGAACCCGTGCCGGAACCGGCCCCCGCCGCCGCGGCCGGGGAAGTCGTCGTGGTCGGGCTCGGCCCGGCCGGGCGGCCCTGGCTCACGCCGGAGGCCCAGGACGCGCTGTCGACCGCCACCGACCTGGTCGGGTACGGGCCCTACGTGGACCGGGTCGAACCGAACCCGCGCCAGCGGCGGCACCGCACCGACAACCGGGTGGAGGCGGAGCGGGCCAGGCACGCGCTGGAGCTGGCCGGTGAGGGGCGGCGCGTCGCGGTGGTCTCCTCGGGTGACCCGGGGGTGTTCGCGATGGCCAGCGCGGTCCTGGAAGCCGCGGCCGACTTCCCGGACGTGCCGGTGCGGGTGGTGCCGGGACTGACGGCCGCCCAGGTGGTCGCGGCCAGGGCGGGCGCGCCGCTCGGGCACGACCACTGCGTGATCTCGCTGTCCGACATCCTCAAGCCGTGGGAGGTGGTCGCCGAGCGCCTGTCCGCCGCCGCGCGGGCCGACCTGGTGCTGGCGATCTACAACCCGGCCTCGCGCAGCCGTACGTGGCAGCTGTCCGCCGCGCGTGACCTGCTGCTGGAGCACCGTGACCCGGGCACTCCGGTGGTGATCGGCCGCGCCGTCGGCGGTCCCGACGAGAGCGTCACCGTCACCTCGCTCGGCGAGCTGGATCCGGCCGCGGTGGACATGCGCTGCCTGCTCATCGTCGGCTCCTCCACCACGCGCGTCACCGGCGCGGGCGTGGTCTACACGCCGCGCCGCTACCCCTGAGCCCGGCCCGCGGCCACACGCCGCGCCGCCGCCCGCGGGTCCGGCCCGCGGGCGCGCCCCGCTACCCCTGAGCCCAGTCCGCGGCCTCGGCCACGGTGCCGACGCAGAGTTGATCCGGTGGCGGCGGCGGCCGGTCCACCATGATCACCCGGATCCCGGCCCGCCGCGCGGCGACGAGCTTCGCGGTGGTCATGGAGCCGCCGCTGTCCTTGGTGACGAGGACGCCGAGCCGGTGGTCGCGGATGAGGGCCAGCTCGCCCTCCACCGTGTACGGCCCGCGGCTGAGGATCACGTGGACGTTGGCCGGGACCGGCGGCTCCGGCGGGTCCACGGATCTGGCCAGGAACCAGGCATCGGATGAATGACTGAAAACCGGCAGGCTGCGGCGGCCGGTGGTGAGGAACACCCGGTCGCCCGCGCCGATCGACTCGGCGGCCTCCCGCAGCGTGGGCACCCGTAGCCAGGCGTCCCCCGGCCCCTCGTGCCAGCCGGGCCGCCGCAGGATCAGCAGGGGGACGCCCGTGCGGGCGGCGGCCTCCACCGCCGACGCGGTCATCCTGGCCGCGAAGGGGTGGGTGGCGTCCACCACCGCGTCGATCCGCTCGGCGCGCAGCCAGGCCGCCAGCCCGTCGGGGCCGCCGAATCCGCCCTCGCGGACCTCCCCGATGGGCAGGCGCGGGTCGGTGACCCGGCCGGCCAGCGACGAGACGACGCGCACGCCGCGCTCCGTCAGCTCGCCGGCCAGGGCGCGGGCCTCCGCGGTGCCGCCGAGGATCAGGACGCGCCGCACGCGCGGTCCCGCTCGGCGCTGTAGAGGTGGCTGCCCGGGAACTGGCTCGCCGTGAGCGCCCGGCCCACGACGATCACCGCGGTGCGCCGGATCCCCGCCTCCCTCACCTGCTCCGCGATGCCGGACAGTGTGCCGCGCAGGATGACCTCGTCCTCGCGGCCGGCGTAGGCGACCACGGCGACCGGGCAGTCCCCGCCGTAGTTCGGCAGCAGTTCCGCCACGACGGCGTCGACGCGCTGGACGGCCAGGTGCAGCACCATCGTGGCGCGGCTGGCGCCCAGCGTCGCCAGGTCCTCGCCGGGCGGCATCGGGGTGGCCCTGGCCGAGGTCCTGGTGAGGATGACCGTCTGGGCGACCCCCGGGACCGTCAGCTCCCGCCTCAGGGAGGCGGCCGCCGCGGCGAAGGCGGGCACGCCGGGCACCACCTCATACGGCACGCCGAGCTCGTCGAGCCTGCGCATCTGCTCGGCCATCGCGCTGAAGATCGACGTGTCGCCCGAGTGCAGCCGGGCGACGTCCCGGCCGCAGGCGAGCTCCTCGACGATCTGGTCGAGGGTGAGGTCGGCGCTGTCGACGAGCCGGGCTCCGGGCGGGCAGGCGTCGAGCAGCTCGCGCGGCACCAGGGAGCCCGCGTACACGCAGACCGGGGCCTTCTGGAGGACGCGCAGCCCCCGTACGGTGATCAGGTCGGCCGCGCCTGGGCCGGCGCCGATGAAGTACACGGTCATGGGGTGTCCTTCCTGACGGACCAGACGGTGACGGGCATCGCCGCGCGCCAGCCGGTGAAGCCCCCGACGGGCGAGGCACGTTGTACGGCCAGGCGCACGAGGTCGCCGCCGAGCCTGCCGTACCAGCCCGCCACGACCGCCTCGGACTCCAGCGTGACGGCGTTGGCCACCAGCCGGCCGCCCGGCGGCAGCGCCGCCCAGCACGCCTCGACGAGGCCGGGCACGGTGACGCCGCCGCCGACGAAGACCGCGTCGGGACGGGGCAGCCCGTCCAGCGCGGCGGGCGCCCCGCCCTCGACCACCCGCAGGGCGGGCACACCGAGGGCGCCGGCGTTGCGCCGGACACGGGCGGCCCGCTCGGGACGGCTCTCCACGGCGACCGCCCGGCAGGACGGGTGCGCGCGCATCCACTCGATCGCGATGCTGCCCGCGCCCGCGCCCACGTCCCACAGCAGCTCGCCGGGGAAGGGCGCGAGCCGCGACAGGCTCACCGCGCGGACCTCGCGCTTGGTCAGCTGGCCGTCGTGTTCGAAGGCGTCGTCCGGCAGGCCCGGCACCCGGGCGAACGGCCGCGAGCCGGGCGCGGCCACGCAGTCGATCGCGATCACCTGCAGGCCGCTCTCGACGCCCACCGCCTCCGTCGGCGCGCCCAGGTCGGACAGGACGACGACCCGGCTCGGGCCGTACCCGGCCTCGTCCAGCGTGTCGCCGACGACGCCGGCGGAGCCGCCCAGCACCAGGACGCGGCGGCCGGGCTGCAGGGCGGCGCGAAGGGCGGCGGGCGGCCGGCCGACGAGGCTGACGACCTCGACGTTCTCCACCGGCCAGCCCAGCCGGGCGCAGGCCAGCGACACCGACGACACGTGCGGCAGCACCCGGACCCGCTCGGCCCCGACCAGCCGGACCAGCGTGGAGCCGATCCCGTGGAACATCGGGTCACCGCTGGCCAGCACGCACACCGCCCGGTCCGGCAGCGAGTCCAGCAGACCGGGGAGGTTCGGCAGCAGTGGCGACGGCAGCGGGACGCGCTCC
This sequence comes from Streptosporangium pseudovulgare, assembly GCF_014648055.1. Lineage (GTDB taxonomy): Bacteria > Actinomycetota > Actinomycetes > Streptosporangiales > Streptosporangiaceae > Streptosporangium > Streptosporangium pseudovulgare. The sequence goes on along the minus strand of NZ_BMQJ01000028.1, from coordinate 48,544 downwards.
GCGCCCGTCTCGGGCACCAGGGCCAGCTGGCGGGCGCTGCCGACCACGACGCCGGCCGCCTCCACGGCGCGGCGCGAGGCGGGGACCAGCCCGTCCCAGCCGTCGGCGCCGATGCCCACGACGGTGATCACACGTCGCCCGGCGCGCGCGTGGTCCGGATTCCCGGTGCCGTCCGGGCCGCGGCCGACCAGGTTCACATGACTCCTTGAGGCTGATAGCAGGAAATATCGTACAAGTCGTCGCGTGGCAGACTGTGGGCCGTGAAGCGGCTACTGATCATCGGAATCGGCGCGGGCGACCCCGACCATCTCACCATCCAGGCCGCCAAGGCCATCGCCGCCACCGACGTGTTCTTCGTCATCGGCAAGGGCGAGGAGAAGGACGACCTGGTACGGCTGCGCAGGGACCTCATCGAGGAGCACGGCCGCCCGCCGTACCGGATCGTCGAGGGCCGCGACCCCGAGAGGGACCGGACCGCGGCCGCCTACGCCGAGGCCGTCGAGGACTGGCGCGCCCGGCGGGCCGCGCTCTACGAGCGGATGATCGACGACTCCCTGGCCGACGGCGAGACCGGCGCCTTCCTCGTCTGGGGCGACCCCGGCGTCTACGACAGCACCCTGGCCATCCTGGAGCGGCTGCCCTTCCCCTTCGAGGTCGTCCCCGGCATCAGCGCCGTCTCCGCCCTGACCGCCCGCCACCGCACCACCCTCACCAGCGTCGCCAGGCCCGTGCACATCACCACCGGCCGCCGCCTCGCCGAGGAGGGGCCGACCGCGGACGACATGGTCGTCATGCTCGACGCCCGCTGCGCCTTCTCGGGCCTGGACGACTTCCACATCTACTGGGGCGCCTACCTCGGAACCGACGACGAGATCCTGGTGGAGGGACCGGTGGGAGAGGTCGGCGACCGGATCCGCGAGCTGCGGGCCGAGGCGCGGGCCCGGAAGGGCTGGATCATGGACACGTACCTGCTGCGCCGCCGCGCCTGACGAACGCGGCCCGGATCCCCGCGCCGCCCCGACCCGTCCCCGCCCGGTGTCCCGGGCGCGGCGCGGGCGGCGGTCAGGGGTGGAAGCGGTAGCCCATGCCCGGTTCGGTGATCAGGTGGACGGGACGCGCCGGGTCCCTCTCCAGCTTGCGGCGGAGCTGGGCCAGGTACTGGCGCAGGTAGTTCGTCTCCCTGACGTAGTTCTCGCCCCAGACCTCGGCCAGCAGCTGCCGCTGGCTGACCAGCTTGCCGGGGTTGCGCACCAGGATCTCCAGCAGGTGCCACTCGGTGGGCGTCAGCCGCGTCCCGCCGGAGACGGTCTTGCCGCTCAGGTCGACCACGTGGTCGCCGATCCGGACGCTGGCCGGCTCGGCCTCCCGTACGGCGGAGCGGCGCGAGACCGCCCGGACGCGGGCGAGGAGCTCGTCGATGCCGAAGGGCTTGGTGACGTAGTCGTCGGCCCCGGCGTCCAGCGCGTCGATCTTGTCCTGGCTGCCGGCGCGGCCGGACAGCACGATGATCGGGATGCTGGTCCAGCCGCGCAGGCCGCAGATGACGTCCACGCCGTCGATGTCGGGCAGGCCGAGATCGAGGATGACCAGGTCGGGGTGCCAGTCGGCGGCCTGCCGCAGCGCCGAGCCGCCGTCGGCGGCGACCGCGACCTCGTAGTGACGGGCGACGAGGTTGATCCGCAGGGCCCGCAGGAGCTGGGGCTCGTCGTCGACGACGAGGATCCGGGTCACGACGGTGCCCGCACGGCCTGCGCCCGCGAGGAGACGGGCATTCTCAGAATCATGGTCAGGCCTCCCCCCGGTGTCTCCTCAGGCGTGAGGGTACCTCCCATGGCCTCGGCCAGGCCGCGGGAGAGCGCGAGCCCCAGCCCGACGCCGGTGTGGTTGTCGCGGTCGCCGAGACGCTGGAACGGCATGAAGACCCGCTCGTACGCCTCCGGCGGGATGCCGGGGCCGCGGTCGACGACGCGGATCTCGACGTGGTCGCCGTGCGGGCCGGCGGTGATCAGCGTCTTCTCGCCGGGCGGGCTGTAGCGGACGGCGTTGGCCATCAGGTTGACCAGCACCCGCTCCAGCAGGGCCGGGTCGGCGACGATCTCGGGGAGGTCCACCGGGATGTCGCCCTCGACGCCGTCGCGGAGCGGGCCGAGGTCGTCGACCGCCCGGGGCACGACCTCCTCCAGCCCGACGGGCTGCAGCATCAGGCCGAGGACCCCGGCCTGCAGGCGGCTCATGTCGAGGAGGTTCGCGACGAGCCGGTCCAGCCTGATCAGGGACTCGTCGGCGGTGGCCAGCAGTTCCTCCCGGTCCTCGGGCGACCAGTCGATCTCGGTGTTGCGCAGGCTCTCGACCGCGGCCCTGGCCGAGGCGAGGGGGCTGCGCAGGTCGTGGCTGACCGCGGCGAGCAGCGCGGTGCGCATCCGGTCGGCCTCGGCCAGCGGCCTGGCCCGCTCGGCCTCCTCGCGGAGCCGCTCCTGGCGCAGCGCCACGGCCGTCTCGGCGGCGAACGCCTCCAGCACGCGGCGGTCGGCCGCCTGGAGCAGCCTGCCGGAGGCGACGAGGGAGAGGTCGTCGTCGATGACCACGTCGGTGTCGGCGACGGCCGGGCACGTGCAGGGCGGGCCGCCCGTGGTGGCGACGATCCGCCACGCCTCCGGGTCACCCTGGTCGTCGGGCACCTGCCGCGCCTCGGGCCGCCGTTCGAGCAGCGTCACCGACTCCAGGCCGAAGGTCTCCCGGATGCGCGCCAGCAGCGACGGCACGGCGGCCTCGCCGCGCAGGACGTGCCCGGCCATCGTCGCCAGGATCTCGGCCTCCGCCCCGGCCCGCGCGGCCTCCCTGGTACGGCGGGCCGCGAGGTCGACGATGGCGCTCACCGCCGCCGCGACCAGGACGAAGACGACCAGGGCGAAGAGGTTCTCCAGGGCGTGGATCGTCAGGGTGTGGATCGGCGGGGTGAAGAAGTAGTTCAGCAGCAGCGAGCCCAGCACCGCCGCCGTGATGGCCGGCCACATTCCGCCGACGAGCGCGACACCGACGACCGCCGTCAGGAACAGCAGGATCTCGCTGGGCAGCGCCAGCCGGTCCCGGAACGGGACGAGCACCGCGGTGAGCGCCGGCATGCCGGCGATCGTGATCGCCCAGCCGATCAGCCGGCGCGTCCGGGTCAGCACGCCGTCCGACCGAGCCCTGCCGCGGCGGCCCTTCTTCACCTCGGCGTGGGGGATCATGTGGACGTCGATGGAGCCGGACCGCGCGGTGGTCTCCACGCCCACCCCGCGGGAGAGGATCTGCGCGAACCGGCCGCGGCGGGAGGCGCCGAGCACCAGCTGGGTGGCGTTGACGCCGCGGGCGAAGTCGAGCAGCGCCCGGGGCACGTCGTCGCCGACGACCTGGTGGTAGGTGCCGCCGAGGTCCTCCACCAGCGTGCGCTGGCGGGCCAGGCCGGCCGGGTCCGCGCCGGTCAGGCCGTCGCCGCGGACCACGTGGACGGCCAGCAGGTCGGCGCCCTTGGTGCGCGCGGCGACCCGGGCGGCCCGCCGGATGAGCGTCTCGCCCTCCGGACCGCCGGTCAGCGCGACGACGACCCGCTCACGCGTCTCCCAGGTGCCCTCGATGCCGTGCTCGGCGCGGTAGCGGTCGAGCTGCTCGTCCACCTTTCCCGCCACCCACAGCAGCGCCAGCTCGCGCAGCGCGGTGAGGTTGCCGACCCGGAAGTAGTTCGCCAGGGCGGCGTCCACCTTCTCCGGGGCGTAGACGTTGCCGTGCGCCATCCGGCGGCGCAGCGCCTCGGGCGCCATGTCGACCAGCTCCACCTGGTCGGCCCGCCGTACCACCTCGTCCGGGACGGTCTCGCGCTGCGGGACGCCGGTGATCGCCTGGACGACGTCGTTGACCGACTCCAGGTGCTGGACGTTCACGGTGGAGACCACGTCGATGCCGGCGTCGAGGATCTCCTCGATGTCCTGCCAGCGCTTGGCGTTCCGCGACCCCGGAACATTGGTGTGGGCCAGCTCGTCGACCAGCGCGATCCTCGGGCGGCGGGCGACGACCGCGTCGGTGTCGAGCTCGGTGAAGCGGGTCCCCCGGTGGAACAGGACCTTGCGGGGGATCATCTCCAGGTCGTCGAGCAGCTCGGCGGTGCGGGGACGGTCGTGGGTCTCCACCAGGCCCACGACCACGTCCTGCCCGCGTTCCCGCCTGCGCCGACCCTCGGCGAGCATCGCGTACGTCTTCCCGACGCCGGGAGCGGCGCCCAGGTAGATCCGCAACCGCCCGCGTGGCACGTCGATCACTACTCCTCGTCGAGGGCCAGGTTGAGCCGGAGCACGTTCACCGCCGGTTCGCCCATGAAGCCCAGCGCGCGTCCCGTGGTGTACTCGTCGATGAGTGCCTTCACCTTATCCACGGGGATGCCGCGCTCCCTGGCGACCCGGGGCGCCTGCAGCTCGGCGTAGGCCACCGAGATGTGCGGGTCGAGGCCCGAGCCGCTCGCGGTGACCGCGTCCGCCGGTACGGCGGGCGTCCCCGCCCCGCCCCGCACCGGGACGGTACGGCCGGCCGAGTAGTCCTCGCCGGGCCTGCCGCACTCCACCCTGACACCACGGTAGACCGCGACGAACGGCGCGGCGGGACAGGCCTGGTTGACGCTGACCGCCCGGGTGGGCGTGCCGACGGCCGGGAAGACCTTGAGCACCGCGCCGACGCCGTCGGCCGTGCAGTACGGCCGGGCGCCGCTGACGCCCTCCAGCTCGCCGACCGCCTTCGACCGGGCGCAGACCTGGGTGAGCAGCGACCGCCGTCCCTCGTCGGGACCGCCCTCGGCGTCCTTGGCGCCGGGCACCGGCAGGGTGTCCACGACGTCCTCGGGCCCGAGGTTGCTCGCCCCGGAGGCCAGCGGGTCGTAGCCGCCGGCCGACGGGCGGCTCTGGAAGTACCTCCCGACCGGGTCGCCGTGGGCGTCGGTGAAGCTCTGGCCGATGGCGGCGCTGCCGACGGGCCGGCCGTTCCGTTCGATCAGTGACCCGTCGGCCCTGTCGCCGAGCAGGACCTGGGCGACGCCGGTCACCGCGAGCGGGTAGGCGAGGCCCAGCAGGACGGTCAGGACGACGACCGCGCGGACGGCGGCGAGGTGCTGGCGGATCCAGCCTGGCATGCGTTCCATTTAAGACATCCCCGGAAGGAACTGGATGAGGAGATCGATGATCTTGATTCCGGCGAACGGGGCGACGATGCCGCCCAGGCCGTAGACGTAGAGGTTGCGGGAGAGCAGCTTCGACGCGCTGGACGGCCGGTACCGCACGCCCCGCAGGGCCAGCGGGATCAGCGCCACGATCACGGTCGCGTTGAAGACGACCGCGGACAGGATCGCCGACTGCGGACTCGCCAGGCGCATGACGTTGAGCGCGTCCAGGCCCGGGTACACCGCGGCGAACATCGCGGGGATGATCGCGAAGTACTTGGCGATGTCGTTGGCGATCGAGAAGGTGGTCAGCGCGCCCCGGGTGATGAGGAGCTGCTTGCCGATCTCGACGATCTCGATGAGCTTGGTCGGGTTGGAGTCGAGGTCGACCATGTTGCCGGCCTCCTTGGCGGCCGACGTGCCGGTGTTCATGGCCACGCCGACGTCCGCCTGGGCGAGCGCGGGGGCGTCGTTGGTGCCGTCGCCGGTCATGGCGACCAGCCGGCCGCCCTCCTGCTCCTTCCTGATCAGGGCGAGCTTGTCCTCGGGCGTCGCCTCGGCCAGGAAGTCGTCGACCCCGGCCTCGTCGGCGATCGCCCTGGCGGTCAGTGGGTTGTCGCCGGTGATCATGACGGTGCGGATGCCCATCCGGCGCATCTCGTCGAACCGCTCCCGCATGCCCTGCTTGACCACGTCCTTGAGGTGGACGACGCCGAGCACGTGGTCCCTGTCGGCCACCACCAGCGGGGTGCCGCCCGAGCCGGAGATGCCGTCCACGATGTGGCCGACCTCGTCCGTCGGGTGGCCGCCGTTGTCGCGGACCCACTTCATCACGGCGGTCGCGGCGCCCTTGCGGATCTCCCGGCCGTCGAGGTCGACGCCCGACATGCGGGTCTGCGCGGTGAACGGCACCCACTTGGCGTTGACCAGCTCGCCCGGTCCGCGCTCGCGCAGGCCGTACGCGTCCTTGGCGTAGACCACGATCGAGCGGCCCTCGGGGGTCTCGTCGGCGAGACTGGACAGCTGTGCCGCCTCGGCCAGCGCCTCCTCGGTCACGCCCGTCACCGGGACGAACTCCGCCGCCTGGCGGTTGCCCAGCGTGATCGTGCCGGTCTTGTCCAGCAGCAGCGTGCCGACGTCGCCCGCGGCTTCGACCGCGCGGCCCGACATGGCCAGCACGTTGCGCTGGACCAGCCGGTCCATGCCGGCGATGCCGATGGCCGACAGCAGCGCGCCGATCGTCGTCGGGATGAGGCAGACCAGCAGTGAGACGAGCACGACGCCGGTGACGCCGTCGCCGGTCAGCGCGAGGGAGTCGGGCACGCCCGGGTTGATGTTCTTGGAGTGGATCGCGAACGACTGCATGGTGACGGTGGCGACCAGGAAGATGATCGTCAGCGCGGCCAGCAGGATGTTGAGCGCGATCTCGTTCGGCGTCTTCTGCCGGTCGGCGCCCTCGACCAGGGCGATCATCCGGTCGACGAAGCTCTCGCCGGGCTTCTGGGTGATCCGCACGATGATCTTGTCTGAGAGCACCTTGGTGCCGCCGGTCACCGCGGAGCGGTCGCCGCCGGACTCCCGGATGACGGGCGCGGACTCGCCGGTGATGGCCGACTCGTCCACCGAGGCGATGCCCTCGACGACGTCGCCGTCACCGGGGATGATCTCCCCGGCCTCGACGACGACGAAGTCGTCCTGCCTCAGCTCCGGGGCGCCGACGACGTCCCACTCGGCGGAGTCGCGGCTCCTGAGCCTGCGGGCGGTCGTGTCGCGCTTGGCCGCGCGCAGCGTCGCCGCCTGGGCCTTGCCCCGGCCCTCGGCGACCGCCTCGGCCAGGTTGGCGAAGATCACGGTCAGCCAGAGCCACACCACGATGGCCCAGGCGAAGAACGACGGGTCCAGGATCGCCAGGACGGTGGTGAGCGCCGCGCCGATCTCCACGATCAGCATGACGGGGTTGCGCCAGAGGGTGGCGGGGTTCAGCTTGACCAGCGCGCTGGGCAGCGAGACGAGAAGCCGCCGGGGATCGAGCAGGCCGCCGCCGCCGACCCTGCCGTTCCGTCCGGGGGCCGCGCCGCGGGCCGGTGCGGGGACCTGGGTGGTCATGAGAGAAGTCCTTCTGCGATCGGCCCGAGCGCCAGGGCGGGGAGGAAGGTCAGGGCGACGAGGATGACCGTCACGCCGACGACCATGCCGACGAACTGCGGCCGGTGCGTGGGCAGGGTGCCCGCCGACTCGGGGACCGGGGTCTGCCGGGCCAGCGACCCGGCCAGTCCGAGCACGAAGATGATGGGCAGGAAACGGCCGAGCAGCATGCACAGGCCGAGCGCCACGTCGTACCAGGGAGTGTTGACGGTGAGACCGGCGAAGGCCGAGCCGTTGTTGTTCGACGCGCTGGTGAAGGCGTAGAGGACCTCGGAGAGGCCGTGCGGGCCGCCGTTCAGCAGGCCCGCCAGGCCCGCCTCGTTGCCCATGGCCAGCGCGGTGCCGACCAGGACGAGGATCGGCGTGACCAGGAAGTACATCGAGGCCAGCTTGATCTCGCGGGAGCCGATCTTCTTGCCGAGGTACTCGGGCGTGCGGCCCACCATCAGCCCGGCCACGAAGACCGTGATCACGGCTAGCACGAGCATGCCGTACAGGCCCGAGCCCACGCCGCCCGGCGCGACCTCGCCCAGCATCATGTTGAACATCGTCATCATGCCGCCGAACGGGGTGTAGGAGTCGTGGAAGGAGTCCACGGCGCCGGTGCTGGTCAGGGTGGTGGCGGCGGCGAAGGTGGCCGAGTCGGCGACGCCGAACCTGACCTCCTTGCCCTCCATCGCCGCGCCGACGGCCTGCGGGACGGTCGCGCCGCCCCCCAGCTCGAAGACGTTGGTCAGCGTGACGCTGACCAGGGCGATCGTCGCCATGACGGCGAGGATCGCGTAGCCCTGGCGGACCTGGCCGACCATCTTGCCGAAGGTGCGGGGGAGCGAGAACGGGATGACCAGGATCAGGAGGATCTCGAACCAGTTCGTCCAGCTCGTGCCGTTCTCGAAGGGGTGGGCGGAGTTGGCGTTGTAGAAGCCGCCGCCGTTGGTGCCGAGCTCCTTGATGACCTCCTGGCTGGCCACCGGGCCGCCGGTGACGCTCTGCGTGCCACCGGTCAGGGTGGTCAGCTCGTGCGGGGCGGCGAAGTTCTGCACCAGGCCGCCGGCCACCAGGACCAGCGCGCCGACGAACGCGATCGGCAGCAGGACGCGGACGGCGCCGCGCACCAGGTCCACCCAGAAGTTGCCGATGGTGTCGGTGTTCCGGCGGGCGAACCCGCGGACCAGGGCGATCGCCACGGCCATGCCGACCGCGGCCGAGACGAAGTTCTGCACGGCCAGGCCCGCCATCTGGACCAGGTGGCCCATGGTGGACTCGCCCGCGTAGGCCTGCCAGTTGGTGTTGGTGACGAAGCTGACCGCGGTGTTCCACGCGATGTGGTCGGTCACCGGGGGGAGGCCGAGGGAGAGCCAGAGCCTGTCCTGCAGGCGCTGCAGGCCGTACAGGACCAGGAGCGAGACGGCCGAGAAGGCCAGCAGGCTGCGCGCGTAGGCGCCCCAGCGCTGCTCGGTGCCGGGGCGGACGCCGATCAGCCGGTAGACCAGGCGCTCGGGCGGGGTGTGCCGGTCGCCGGTGTACACCCGGTACATGTAGTCGCCGAAAGGCTTGTGCACCAGGGCCAGCGTCAGGACGAGGGACGCGATGAACAGGGCCGCCATGTCAGAAACGCTCCGGGAAGAGCAGGGCGGCGACCATGAAGATCACCAGCACGACGGCGACCGCCAGACCGGTGGCGTTGACCGCGCTCACAGGCGCTCCACCGCCCTGACGATGAGCCCGAGGATCACGAACAACGCGATCGTCAGGGCGACGAAGACGATGTCGGCCATCTCCACTCCCGAGGGATTCGTTCAGTTGCTTCCGGCCGTCCGGACGGCGGCCATAGAACAAGGAAATCGCGGTGTTTGGGGGTTTTTAGGGCTCTTGACGGGTTCCATACGTTGTCTGCCGCGATATTGACGCGATCCGTACATTCGCCTCGGCGCGGGCGGTGGGGTGGCGCGGATGGTGGAGGCGGCGGGGGATGACGGCCGGGTGGCGGCCGGGCGGCGGGCTCGCCGTAGGCTTGCTCCGGTTCCAAGGCTCGGGGGGTTCGGGATGTCGCGGGTTCCGGTGCCACGCCTGGCGCGGGTGATCGCCGGCGTGGCGTTCGCCGGTTTCGCGGCCGTCTACGTCCTCGCGGGGTCACCGCTCGCCGCCGTGGCCTTCGGGCTCCAGCTCGTCCACGTGTCGCCCGGCCTGCGGCGGTTCAGACGGCCGTGGCTGCCGGCCGTACAGGCGCTGGTCTGCTACACGGCCGTGCTCGGCTTCGGCACCTCCGTCGGGATCCTGGGTTTCGTCGGCGGGTCCCTGCTGCTGACCCGCGCCTGGCCGCTGGCCGTGCCGGTGGCGGTCAGCGCCGCCGTCATCGGCCCGGCGGACTCGGTGATCAGCATGGTGCTCGTCTCGCTGGTGATCTGCGGCCTCACCCGGCTCGCCGAGCGGGTGGAGGAGGTGCACGCCGCCCGTCTGGCCCTGGCGATGGCGGCGGCGGCCGAGGAGCGGCTGCGCATCGCCGCCGAACTGAACGACGGCATCGGCCGGGGGCTCGCCGGGATCGCCGGGGGCGTCCGGCTCGCCCTCGACCGGCCGGAGAACGCCGGCGAGGTGCTCGGCGAGGTCGTCGGCGCCGCCCGCCGCTCGCTGGCCGACGCCAGGGCCGCCGCCGCCGGCTACCGCGCCACGTCCCTGACGCCCGAGGTGACGACGGCCCGGGCGATGCTGGCGGCGGTGGGCGCCGAGGTGGAGGTGCGGGCCGGACACACCGAGCCGCTCGGCCCGGCCGGCGCGCTGCTCGCGACCGTGCTGCGCGAGGTCGTGGTCGGGGCGGTACGGCAGAACACGGTCAGGAAGTGCCTGATCGAGACCGTCGCGGCACACGGGACGGTACGGCTGCGCGTCGTCCACGACGGCGCCCGCACGGCCGACGACGAGGGCCTCGCCGAGCCGGCCCGGCAGGCCGCGCTGGCGGGTGGCGACCTGTCGGCGGACCTGACGGCCGAGGGGTGGCTGACCGTCGAGACCGTGCTGCCCGCGCCGGCCGCGGACCAGGGGCCGTCCGCGCCCGCCGAGGACCCGCGCGCCTACCGGCTGTCCCTCGTGCTGCTGGTCGCCGTGCTGCTCGGGTTCTCGGCCAAGGCGCTGCTGGCCGTCCCCGCGCATCTGTTCGCGCCGGCCGCCGTCTGCCTCGCGGTGATCGTCGTCATGCAGGTCCGTTCGGTCAACGGGCGGCACATGGCCGCGCTCGCGGTGATGGCGCTGCTGGCCTTCGCGCCGATCCCGGTGTTCGGCAGGGCGTGGCTGGGCGTGCCCGGATTCCTCGCCGGCCCGGTCCTGCTCGCGTTCCCGGTGGCGGTGGCCTGGCCGTTGACCGGGTGCGTGGTGGCGGGCACGGCGGTCGCCGCGGTGCTGCTCGGCCTGCCGGTCCCGGTGACGGTCAACTTCACGGTGAGCACGCTGGTGACCGGGATGGTGGTGTACGGGCTGGTCAGGCTCGCCCAGCTGGTCAGGGAGCTGCGGGAGGCCAGGCAGGGGCTGGCCCGCTCCGCCGTGGTCGAGGAGCGCCTGCGCGCCGCCCGCGACCTGCACGACCTCCTCGGCTCCAGCCTGGCCGCGATCCTGCTCAGGTGCGAGCTGGCCAGGCGGCTGGACCCGGAGCGGGCCCGCGCGGAGCTGGCGGAGGTCCTGGTGATGACCGGGAAGGCCGAGGCGGACCTGCGGGTCGTCTCCGGTGAGCGCGCGGCGGTGTCGCTGGCGGACGAGGCGGAGACGGCGCGGTCGGTGCTGGCCGCCGCGGGGGTCCGCGCCGAGGTCTCCCTCGCGCACGGCGCGCTTCCCGGCGAGGTGGACGCCGTGCTGGGCACGGTGCTGCGGGAGGCGGTGACCAACGTGCTGCGGCACAGCGCGGCCCGGCACTGCGTGATCACGACGGAGGCGGAGGAGGGCGGCGTACGGCTCGGCGTGCGCAACGACGGCGCGGCCGGCGGGCGCGCCGTCGGCGCGAGCACGGGGGATGTACGGCCCGGCGCGCGTGACGACGGTACGGGTACGGGCGGCGCGCGCGGTGGCGGCGCGGGTACCGGTGGCGGCGCGGGTACGGGCGGTGCGCGCGGTGACGGTGCGGGCGGGGCCGGGGTCCGGCCGGGCTCGGCCGGGCTCGGCAACCTCACCACCCGCCTGGCGGCCCTGGGCGGGCGGCTCGGCACGGCGCGGGACGGCGACCGGTTCGAGCTGACGGCCTGGGCACCGGTCCCCCGGGACATGGCGGTCGTCGCGCCGTCCGCCGTCCCGGCCGGAGACGACCGCGCCGGGCGGGCACCGTACTGACCGAGGGCCGAGGGCCGAGGGCCGAGGGCCGAGGGCCGGTTCCGGGGACCGGGGTGCCGAGGGCCGGAAGCCGGTTCCGGGGCCGGTGGACGGCGCGACGGTGGACGGGTCAGATCCAGCCGGCCTCGGAGGCGATGCGGACGGCGTCGGTGCGGTTGCGGGCGTTGAGCTTGGCCACGATGGCGGTCAGGTAGTTGCGCACCGTTCCGGCCCCGAGGAAGAGCCGGGTCGCGATCTCGGCCGCGTCGGCGCCGCTCGCCGCCAGTCGCAGCACGTCGGCCTCCCGGGGGGTCAGCGGGTTGTCGGCCAGGTTCCAGGCGGTGACCGCGAGCGAGGGGTCGAGCACCCGCTGCCCCGCCGCGACCGCGCGGATCCCCGCGACCAGGTCCTCCGGCGGCGCGGTCTTCAGCAGGAAGCCGTCCACCTGGGCGCCGAGCGCGCGGCGCAGGTGGCCCGGCTTGCCGTGCCCGGTCAGCATGAGGGTGCGGCAGCCGGGCAGCCTCTCACGCAGTTCGGCGGCGGTGGCCAGGCCGTCGCGCGCACCGGGCATGTCGATGTCGAGCACCGCGACGTCCGGGCGGTGGACCAGGGCCGCGGAGAGGGCCGCGTCACCCGAGTCGACGGCGGCCACGATCTCCAGGTCCGGTTCGAGGCCGAGCAGTGCGACCAGGGCGCCCCTGATGACGTGCTGGTCCTCGGCGAGAATCACGCGGATCACAGGGATATGTCTACCAGTGTCCGGATCATGATGAGGTCATGACCGATCGGTGAGCACCTCCGTGGTCCGCGCCGCACCCCGCCGCCAGGGTTGAAGACATGACGGACGTGGTGCGGCTGGACGCGGTGAGCAAGGTGTACGGGAAGGGGCAGGGCGCGGTCGCGGCCCTGCGCGAGGTGTCGGTGGGGATCCCGCGCGGGAGCTTCACCGCGGTGATGGGACCTTCGGGGTCGGGCAAGAGCACGTTCCTGCACTGCGCGGCGGGACTGGACGTGCCGTCCTCGGGTTCGGTGCGGCTCGGCGGCACCGAGCTGTCCGGGATGAACGAGACGGCCCTGACCGAGCTGCGCAGGCAGCGGGTCGGCTTCGTGTTCCAGGCGTTCAACCTGATCCCGGCGCTCACCGTGGCGGAGAACATCACGCTGCCGCTGCGGCTGGCCGGAACGCGGGCGGACGGGGCGTGGCTGGACGAGGTCGTCTCCCGGGTGGGTCTGCGGGGGCGGACCGGCCACCGGCCCGCCCAGCTGTCCGGCGGCCAGCAGCAGCGGGTCGCCATCGCCCGGGCGCTGGTCACCCGGCCCGAGGTGGTGTTCGGCGACGAGCCGACCGGGGCGCTGGACACGATGACCGCCCGGGACGTGCTGACGCTGCTGCGGGAGATCGTGGACGGCACGGGGCAGACGGTGGTGATGGTCACCCACGACCCGGTGGCCGCCTCCTACGCCGACGCGGTGCTCTTCCTGGCGGACGGCCGGATCGTGGACTCCATGGCGGCCCCCACCTCCGAGAAGGTGGCCGAGCGGATGACCCGGCTGGGAGCGTGGGTGTGATGATCTCTCTGGCGATGAGGACGATCCGGCACCGCGGGGCCGCCTTCGCGGGCGCGTTCGTCGCCCTGCTCTGCGCCGCCGCGCTGGTCTGCGCCTGCGGCATGCTGCTGGAGACGGGGCTGCGCGGGAGCGTCGCCCCGGAGCGCTACGCGGGCACCCCGGTGGTCGTCACCGGTGACCGGTTCGCCCGCGAGACGATCAGCAAGTCGGCGGAGAAGACCAAGACCAAGGCCAAGCCGCTGGCCGAGCGGGCGTGGGTTCCGGTGTCCCTGGCCGAACGGCTGCGCCGCCTCCCCGGCGTCTCGCGGGTGGTCACCGAGGTGACGTTCCCCCTCTACGTCGCCGGCCGCCCCTTCGAGGGGCACGGCTGGGAGTCGGCGGCGCTGACCCCGTTCACCCTGAGCGCGGGCCGCGCGCCGCGGGCGGATGGAGAGGTGGCCGTGGAGGCCGGGGCGGGCCTGCGGCCCGGCGCGCGTGTGCCGGTGCGGACGCCGGCCGGTGACCGGACCTACCTGGTGACCGGTGTCACCGCCCAGGACCTGCCCGGCCGGGAGACGCTGTTCCTCTCTCCCGCCGAGGCCCGCCGCCTGGCCGGCCGGCCGGGCATGGTCAGCGCCGTCGGCGTCTTTCCGGCGGTGGACGTGTCCGCGGCGCTGCGCGAGGCCGCCGCGGCCCCCGGCGGCGTCCGGGCGCTCGCCGCCACCGGGGACGAGCGCGGTGTCGTGGAGTTCCCGGACGCCGAGCAGGCGAGGGTACGGCTGATCAGTCTCGGCGGCGCGCTCGGCGGCACCTCGCTGCTGGTGGCGATCCTCGTCGTCGTCGGCACGTCCGCGCTGTCCGTCCAGCAGCGCCAGCGGGAGATCGCCCTGCTGCGGGCCGTCGCGGCCACTCCCGGCCAGGTGCGGAAGATGCTGGGCGGCGAGGCGCTGCTGGTCGGCGCGGTGGCCGGGCTGGTCGGCGCGGCGGTCGGCATCGGCCTGGGATTCTGGCTGCGCTCCCGGTTCGTCGCGCTGGGCGCGATGCCGCCGAACCTGCGGCTGGTCGTCAGCCCGTTCCCGGCGTTCGCGGCGCTCGCGGCGACCGTGGCGGCGGCGTGGGCGGCGTCCCGGCTCTCGGCCCGCCGCGCCGTACGGATCCGCCCGGTGGAGGCACTGGGCGAGGTGACGCTGCCGGCCGCGCTGCTGCCGACGGGCAGGCTGGTCGCCGGGCTGCTGTGCGCCGGGGGCGGCGTCGCGCTGACGCTGGTGCTGTCGTCCCTGTCGACCGAGGCGGCGGCGAGCCCGGTCACCATGCTCACCGCGCTGGTGTGGACGGTCGCCGTGGCGCTGCTCGGCCCGCTGGTCGCGCGGGTGGCGGCCACCCTGGTCGGGGCGCCGCTGCGGGCCTTCCGGGCGAGCGGCCACCTGGCCGCGGCCAACCTGCGGGCCGGCGCGCCGCGCCTGGCCTCGATCATCACGCCGCTCAGCCTGATGGTGGCGATGACCTGCACGATCCTGTTCACGCAGACCACCGTGGAGGACGCCGCCCGGCGGGAGGCGGCGGCCGGCACCGTGGCCGGGCACGTCCTCGGCCCGCACCTGCCCTCCGGGGCGGCGGCGGCCATGCGCGGCCTCCCGGGCGTCGAGGCGGTCACCGAGGTGCTGCACACCTCGGTGCGGGTGGGCCTGGAGAAGTACGGCGCGCAGGGCGTCACCGGCGAGGGCCTCGGCAGGACCCTCGACCTGGGCGTGGTCGCCGGGCGGCTGGACGGCCTCGGCGAGGACGCGGTCGCGGTCAGCCGTACGGCGGCCGAACGGCTCGGCGTCCGGGTGGGCGGGAGGCTCCGTCTGACGCTCGGCGACGGAACCCCGGCCGACCTGCGCGTCACCGCGATCTACCACCGCGGGCTGGGGTTCGGCGACCTCACGCTCTCCCACGCGCTGGTGGCCCGGCACGTGGACGACCCGCTCGGCACCGCGCTGGTCTCGGCGCCCTCTCTGACCCGGGCGGATCTCGCGCGGGCCGTTCCCGGCACCGGTGTGGCGGAGACGGCCGGAGCCGCCTGGGCCGGCCCGGCGAACGCCGAGGTGAACTACGTCGCGATGGGCCTGATCATCGCGTTCACCGCGATCGCCGTGGTCAACACCCTGGCCATGTCCACCTCGGCGAGGTCACGCGAGCTGGCGCTGCTGCGCCTGGTCGGCACGACGCGGCGGCAGGCGCGCCGGATGCTCGGGCTGGAGACCCTGGTCGCGATCGCGGTCGCGGTGGCGCTGGGGACGGGCATCGCGCTGGTGACGCTCACGGCGTTCAGCACGGGCATGACGGGGTCGACGGCGCCGTACGTCCCGCCGCTCGGCTATCTCGCGGTGGTCGGCGCGGCCGCCCTGCTCGCCCTCGCGGCCACCGCGCTGCCGGCCCGCGTCGTCCTGGGCCGGCACCCGGCGGAGGCGGTCGGCGCGCGGGAGTAGGGACGGGAGCCCGGAACCCGGAGCCCGGACGGGCTCCGGGTTCCGGCGGTGGACCGGACGGGGGCAGGGCGGGGCAGGGCGGCCGCGGCCTGGCCCGGCCCGGCGTTTTCCCGGCCGATCCGTTTGTCCTCGTCAACCTGGGTATGGCCACTGATCTGGAACGAGGGCACCGAGGAGGCGGCGATGACCAGGTTCGGATACTTCCTCTCCTGCGAGGAACACGACCCCAGGGAACTGGTACGGCAGGCGAAGCTGGCCGAGCGGGCCGGTTTCGAGGGGCTGTGGATCTCCGACCACTACCATCCCTGGCTGGACGTGCAGGGGCAGAGCCCGTTCGTGTGGTCGGTCATCGGCGCCATCGCCGAGGCGACCTCGCTGCCGATCACCACGGCCGTCACCTGCCCGCTGGTCCGCATCCACCCGGCGATCATCGCCCAGGCCGCCGCCACCAGCGCCGTGCTCACCGGCGGCCGGTTCCGGCTGGGCGTCGGCACCGGCGAGGCGCTGAACGAGCACATCATCGAGTCCCGCTGGCCTCCGGCCTCCGAGCGGCTGGAGATGCTGGAGGAGGCGGTCGAGCTCATGCGGGAGCTGTGGTCGGGCAAGCTGGTCACCCACCGCGGTCTCCACTACGACGTCGACAACGCCCGCCTGTACACGCTGCCCGACAGCCCGCCGCCCGTCTACGTCTCCGGCTTCGGCAAGAAGTCGGTGGAGCTGGCCGGGCGGATCGGCGACGGGTACATCTGCACCGGTCCCGCGGCCGAGCTGGTGGAGCAGTTCCACAAGGCCGGCGGCGAGGGCAAGCCCACCCAGAGCGGCCTGAAGGTCTGCTACGCCACCGACGAGGCCGAGGCTCGCAAGACCGTGCACCGGCTCTGGCCGACCCAGGGCATCCAGGGGGAGGCGTCCCAGCTCCTGCCGCTGCCGCGGCACTTCGAGCAGCTCGCGGAGATGGTCACCGAGGAGCAGGCCACCGCCTCCACGCCCTGCGGTCCCGATCCCGAGAAGCACATCCAGTCGATCAAGGAATACGTGGACGCGGGCTTCGACGAGGTCTACATCAGCCAGATCGGTCCCGAGCAGGACGCCTTCTTCGACTTCTACGCCCGCGAGGTGCTGCCCCGCGTGCGCTGAGGCCGGCGGGCCCCCGGCCGGTCCGCCGGGGGCACGCGCCTCACATCCTTACGTTCCGGCGCGCGTACACGGCGTAGCCGTCCCGGGGTGACTTCTGGGAACGGAGGGGTAGAGGAAGCCGATGAACAGTCGAGCAATTTCATTGGCATTGATGTCATTAGTTGCGATTTTGACCGGTTGTTCCTCCGCCGAACGGGAAACCGCCGAGCAGGCGGCCACCCGTTTCTACGGCGCGGTGCACGACCGCCAGGGAGAGCAGGCGTGCTCGCTGCTGGCCCCCTCGGCGGCCGAGGGGCTGAGCACCGGCGGCCAGAGGTGCGCCAACGCCATCCTGGACCTCGAACTGCCCGGCGGACAGCCGGTGGACACCGCGGTCTGGGGCGACGAGGCGCAGGTACGGCTGTCACGGGACACCGTCTTCCTGCACAGGTTCCCCCAGGGCTGGCTGGTGCGCGGCGCGGGCTGCACGGCCCGAGGCGAGCTCCCCTACCGGTGCGAGGTGACGACCTGACATGCGCGTCATGTTCACCGTCACCCTGGTCCTGATCGGCATCGGCCTGGCCTATTTCCTCGTCATCGGCCTTCTGCAGCGTTAGGGAGGCGCCGTGAAGAACTTCGTCAAGAACAACGCCCTGAGCCTGTTCTTCCTCGCCGCGTTCCTGCTGTCCCTGGTGGGGCAGTCGTTCGCCGGGAACGCCGACGCCAACCAGCAGCGGCTCGCCGAGGGCGGCGCGCCGCTGTCGTGGGTGTCCTACGTGACCTCCTCCGACTTCACCGCCGACGTCGCGGAGAACTGGCAGTCGGAGTACCTCCAGTTCCTGCTGTTCATCCTCGCGACGGTCTGGCTGGTGCAGCGCGGCTCCACCGAGTCGAAGAAACCGGGCGAGGAGGGCGGCGAGAGCGACGCCGAGCAGAAGACGGGCCGGTACGCCGAGTCCGGCAGTCCCGCCTGGGCCGCCGCGGCCGGGTGGCGGCGGTCGCTGTACGGCAACTCCCTCGGCCTGGTGATGGGGGCCGTCTTCCTGCTGTCATGGCTCGGCCAGTCGGTGTCGGGTCAGGCCAGCTACAACGCCCAGCAGCTCGCGCAGCTGGAGGACCCGGTGAGCTGGGGCGAGTACGTCGTCTCGGCCGACTTCTGGAACCGCACACTGCAGAACTGGCAGTCGGAGTTCCTCGCCGTGCTGTCGATGGTCGTGCTCTCCGTCTACCTGCGCCAGCGCGGGTCGACGCAGTCCAAGCCCGTCGGGGCCGCCCACGACACGACCGGCGTCGAGGGGTGACGCCGCCCGAGGAGGACGCCTCCTCGGGCGGCACCGGGCCTTCACACCGGACTCTCACGCACTGGACCTTCACACCGGGCCTTCACACACCGGGCCTTCACACACCGGGCTTCACACACCGGGCTCACGCACCGGGCTCACACACCGGGCCTTCATGCACCGGACCCTCATGCACCGGGCTTTCACACATCGGGTTTCACCTGTCGGGCCTTTCACACACCGAACCGGCGCCGGAGAGGTCGTCAGACCTCCAGGCACCTTTCCCCCGCCACGACCTTCGCCCCCATGTTGCGCTCCATCATCCGCAGCGCGGCGTCCGCCAGGTCGGCGTGG
This sequence comes from Streptosporangium pseudovulgare, assembly GCF_014648055.1. GTDB lineage: Bacteria > Actinomycetota > Actinomycetes > Streptosporangiales > Streptosporangiaceae > Streptosporangium > Streptosporangium pseudovulgare. Next base: position 30,155 of record NZ_BMQJ01000028.1, on the reverse strand, counting down.
ATGCCGGCCACGCAGTCACGCGGGATCCTGATCGAGAAGTGCCGCACGTAGGCGTCGAGCGCGCTGTAGAGGACGCACTGCTCGGTGACCTGGCCGGCCAGCACCAGAGTCTCGACCTCCTCCCGGTGCAGCAGGTACTCCAGGGAGGTGCCGTAGAACGCGCTGTGGCGCACCTTCTGCAGGAAGGGTGCCTCCTTCGGGGGCAGCACCGGCTCGACCAGGTCGGGCCGCCGGCCCGAGAGCGCCCGCCCCGCGAGGTCGTCCCGGGTCACGGAGAAGTCCCCGTAGTTGTCGTTGACGTACACCAGCTCGACGTCATCGTGTTCGTGTGCCCGGCGCATCAGATCGGCCAGGGGTTCGACGATCCCGGCGACGTTCTCGGCGAGCGGTTCCGCATCCTGATGGTCGTAGGGGTTCAGCATGTCCACCACGACCAGCGCAATCTTTCCCATGCATCGCTTCTCTCCCTTTCCGCCCCGTTCATTCGGTCCCGGTTTCATCGGCGGGCTCCCGGGTAGCCGCAGAGGTTCCGGAGCACAGAAAGGAGCGAGATGACAACCGCACGCGAGATCATGACGCCGAGCGCCGAGTGCGTGAGGGCCGACGAGACCATGCTCGATGCCGCGGCCAAGATGGCTCGCCTCGACGTGGGCTCCCTGCCGATCTGCGGCACGGACGACCGGCTCAAGGGCATGCTGACCGACCGCGACATCGTGGTGAAGGTGCTGGCCCAGGGCAAGGACCCGAAGTCCTGCCGGGCCGGTGAGTTCGCCCAGGGTGAGGCGGTCACCATCGGCGCCGACGACGATGCCAGGGAGATCCTCGGCACGATGGCCAAGCACAAGGTCCGCCGCCTTCCGGTGATCGACGGACACAGGCTGGTCGGGATGGTCGCCCTGGCCGACGTGGCGCGGGCTCTGCCCGACGCGCCGGTGGGTGACCTGATGGACGCGGTCACCTCCGACTGACCCGCTGCCGGCGCCCCGGATCCTGCGTCTCCGGGGCGCCGGGTTCTTCACCGCCCGGGCCCGGCCGCCTGGGCTTTTTCATGCTCGCCGTACGGCGGGACGCGCGATTTCCGCTGGTCGACCATTCTCTACAAATGTCACTCTGCGTAGCGATTCATTACATAGTGGAGCGTACGCTGTTGGACATGGTCGTATCGATACGGCGGTGCATGCGGCGCGGAGGAATCCTCCGCGCGCTGTATCTGACCGTGCTCGGTGCCACCGTCCTGCTGCACCTCGTGCTGTGCTCCCACGCCCACTCGGCCCACGCCCACTCGGGCCACCATCATCGTCACGGGTTCCGGGCCGCCCTTTCCGGAGAGACGTGTCCCGGAGAGACCCGGAGCGCGACCGCCCGATCCCGGCCCACCGCCGAATCCCTCCCCGCACCGGCCACCGACTCCCCGACCGTCACCGACTTCCGGGCCACAGACCCCCGGACCGCGTCCGGCTTCCACGCGATCACCCGCCCTCGCGCCGTGTCCGGCGCGGTGGCGTACTGCGGCGGCACCCCGTGCCCCCTGCGACCCCTGCTGCCCGCGGGCGAGGACCACACGCTGTGCGGGGCGGCGGCCGGACCGTCGATCACCACCCTCCGCGTCCTGCTCCCCGCCGGCCGCGCCGCCGGCGACACCGCGGTCGCCGAGGTGGCCGCCGAAGCCCCGGCCGTTCCGGCGGCGCGGCGCTCCTCCCGTCCGGTCCGCCCGCTTCCCGGGGCGGCCCTGCTCCTGCTCAAGTCCGTTTCCCGGGTGTAGCCGGTCCGTCGGCGCGCCCAGTCGCCCGTGCCGTCGGCGCGGGCCGTACCTCCGGCGTGCCCTGAGGCGGATCACCGGATCACGTTCGAGGGAAACGGACCATGACCTACACACTCAACTCACCAGACATCTCACTGCTCCCGACCGGCCGACTGGTCACCGGGAACACCTGCCACGCCCCGGAGCACGTCGTCGGCAACACCCCGGTCCTGTGGATCCCGGAGATCGTCACCGGCCGGGGCCGCGGCTTCTGGGCGAAGCTGGAGGGCGGCAACCCCGGGGGCATCAAGGACCGGCCCGCCCTGCACATCGTGGACCGGGCGCGCCGGGCGGGCCTGCTGCGACCGGGAGCGCCCATCGTGGAGTCCACCAGCGGGACCTTCGGCCTGGGGCTGGCGTTGGCCGGCATCGTCCACGGGCACCCGGTGACGCTGGTGACCGACCCGGGGATGGAGCCGCTGATGCGGCACCTGCTCGCGGCCTACGGAGCCCGGGTCGTCGTCGTCACCGAGCCGCACCCGGTGGGCGGTTGGCAGCGGGCGCGACAGGACCGGGTGCGCGAACTGCTGGCGGGGCACCCGGACGCCTACTGCCCGGACCAGTACGGCAACCCCGACAACGTCACCGCCTACGCGGGCCTGGCCACCGAGCTCGCCGGCCAGCTCGGCAGGATCGACGTCCTGGTGTGCAGCGTCGGGACCGGCGGCCACAGCGCGGGTGTCACCCGGGTGCTCCGCCGCTTCTACCCCGACCTGCGGCTCGTCGGCGTCGACTCGACGGGCTCGACGATCTTCGGCCAGCCGGCCCGTCCCCGGCTGATGCGGGGCCTGGGCAGCAGCATCCACCCGCGCAACGTGGCCTATGAGCTGTTCGACGAGGTGCACTGGGTGGCGCCGGCCGAGGCGGTGTGGGCGTGCCGCCGCCTGGCGGCCCTGCGGTACGCCACCGGCGGCTGGAGCGTCGGGGCGGTGGCCCTGGTGGCGTCGTGGCTGGCCCGCACGATGCCCGGCCACACGCGGACGGCGGCGATCTTCCCTGACGGGCCGCACCGCTACTTCGACACCGTGTTCAGCGACGACTACTGCGCGGCCCACGACCTCCTCGGTGCGCCGCCGGCCGCCGACCCGGAGGAGATCGGTCACCCCGCGGAGCGCGAGCCGGTCCGCTGGACGCGGTGCGCGACCGTGGTCGATCCCCTCGCGGACACGCCGCCCGGCGCCCCGCCCGGTACGGCGGGCACGGACCCGCCCGGCCCGGCGGACGCCGTCACGGACGACCCCGGGACGGCGGGCGCCGTCCGGGAGGACCGGTGACCGGCGCCGCCGAGGGGAGGCCGACGGCGGGCACTCCGGCGCTCATCCGGTCCTTCGACCGGCCGGTGCGGCTGCTGCTGGTCAACCAGCTCACCATCAACACCGGCTTCTACATGCTCATGCCGTACCTCGCGGGCCACCTGTCCGGGACGCTGGCGCTGCCCGCCGCGCTGGTCGGGCTCATCCTCGGCGTCCGCAACCTGAGCCAGCAGGGGTTGTTCCTGGTCGGCGGGACGCTCGCCGACCGGTTCGGCTGCAAGCCGGTGATCGTGGCGGGGTGCGGGGTGCGGGCCGTGGCGTTCCTGATGCTGGGGGTGGCCGGCTCGGTCCCCGCGCTGGTGGCGGCCTCGGCGCTCACCGGGTTCGCCGGGGCGCTGTTCAACCCGGCGGTGCGGGCCTATCTCGCCAGGGAGGCCGGTGAGCGCAGGGTCGAGGCGTTCGCCGCCTTCAACGCCTTCGGCCAGCTCGGCATCCTGATCGGGCCGCTGGTCGGGCTGCTGCTCAACGGGGTGACGTTCACCCTGGTCTGCCTCACCGCCGGGGTGATGTTCGCCGTCCTCACGGTCGCCCAGGTGCGGGCGCTGCCGCCGGGCGCGGGAGCCGGGCCGGCCGGTCCAGGCGGTCCGGGGACGGCCGGCGCCCCCGGAACGGCGGCCGGCGGGCGGGCGGTCTGGCGGGAGGTGGCCGCCGACCGGTCCCTGCTGCGGTTCTCGCTGGCCATGGCCGGCTCCTACGCGCTGAACTTCCAGATCTACCTCGGCCTGCCGCTGGAGGTCCGGCGGGTGACGGCCGGCGAGTTCGGGGTCACGCTCGTCTTCGTGGTATCCGGCGTCATGACCGTCATCGGGCAGGCCCGGGTGACGGCGTGGGCGGGCCGGCGCTGGGGGCCGTCCCGGGCCATCGCCCGGGGGCTCGTCCTGATGGGCCTGGCCTTCGTCCCGCTCGCAGTGGCCGCGCCGCTGACGGCCACCGCCACCGCTCCACCGCCCGCCGCCGCCCAGGTCCTCCTGCTCCTGCCCGTGCTGGGGGCGGCGGTGCTGCTCAGCCTGGCCACGATGATCATTTACCCCTTCGAGATGACGACCGTCGTCGCCCTCGGTCCCGAGCACACGGTGGGCACCCGCTACGGGCTCTACAGCACCCTGGCGGGCCTCGGCGTCGCCGCGGGCAACCTGCTGTCGGGGTGGGCGCTGGACCTGGGCAGGTCGGTGGGCCTGCCCAGCCTGCCGTGGCTCGGCCTGACGGCGGTCGGCGCCGGGTGCGCGGTGGCCGTGCGCGCCCTGGACCGGGCCGGGCGGCTGGCGGAGCGCTCCACGGCCTCCCCGGAAGGCGCCTCCCCGGATCCGCTCTCTCCGAACACGACCCCACCGGACACGACCCCACCGGACACGACCTCCCCGGACGCGGCTTCCCCGGGTCCGTCGTCTCCCGGCACGCCCCCACCGGACACGGTCCCACCGGATGCCGCCCCGGCGGCGCCGGGGCGGCATCCGCCCGGTCCGCCGGCGCGGACGTCCGGAGCCCGTCTCAGGGACGCCGCCGCCGGGCGAGGTCGTGCAGGGCGGTGGCCAGGAGGTCGACGTCGTCACGCGAGGTGAAGAGCGCCGGCGTCACCCGGACGCAGTCGCCCCGGACGGGCCCGCCCCGGCGCACGGTGAAGATCCGGTACCGGTTGTACAGGTCGTCGGTGATCGCGACGTTCTCGGCCTCCGAGGTACGGCCGGCGAACCGGAAGGCGGTGATCGCGCCGTACATCGCCGGGTCCTCCGGGGTCAGGATCTCCATGCCCGGGATGTCGCGCACCCGGTGGACCCAGCGGTCGCGCAGGAAGCGCAGCCGCGCCTGCTTGGCCGCGGCGCCCAGGGCGTCGTGGAAGTCCAGGGCCGCGTCCACCGAGAGCACGGCGGCGGCGTCCAGGGTGCCGGAGTGGACGCGCGATCGGATGTCACCGGCCGGATAGGTCTCGTCGGCGAACGCGAGGTCGATGTCGGCCAGGCGCTCCCTCCGGATGTGCAGGAAGCCCGTGCCCAGCGGCGCCCCCATCCACTTGTGCAGGGAGAACACGGTGAAGTCCGACCCGAGGTCGCCGAGGGTGAAGTCGAGCTGGCCCCACGAGTGCGCCGCGTCGACGATCACGTCGGCACCACGGGCGCGCGCCATCTCGACGATCTCCCTGACCGGCGTCACCAGCCCGGTGCGGTTGTTCATGTGGCTGAGCAGGAGAAGCCGTACCCGCGGGTGGTCGCGCAGCGCCGCGGCGTAGGCGTCCAGCACGGCCCGCCGGGTCGCCGGCTCGGGGATCGCCAGCCGCTCGACCGTGACGCCGCGCCGGTCGCGCAGCCAGTTCATCGCGTACCGGGCGCTGTGGTAGTCAAGGTCGGCGTACATCACCGCGTCGCCCGGCCGCAGCCGGTTGTAGCCGCCGATCAGGTTCTGCAGGGCCTCGGTGCCGCCGCGGGTGAGGGCGATCTCCTCGGCGGAGACACCGAGGAGGGCGGCGACGCGCCGCCTGATCCGATCGGCCCGCTCCTTGTAGTCCGTGCGCAGCAGGTGGGAGTTCTGCTCGTTGAGCAGGTCCACGTTGCGGTGGTAGGCCAGGCGCACCGGCTCGGGCATGATCCCGTAGTAGCCGTTCTCCAGGTTCACGAAGTCCGGGCTGACGCGGTACCGCCGCGCGACGTCCCCCCAGAAGCGTTCGTCCCCGGCCGTCCGGTCCGGGGCGCGGCCGGCGGGGACGCCGGGGAGCGGGGTGGCCGGCCCCCGGGCGGCGGGCGGCTCCGGACCCCGCGGGGCCGCCGCGGCGAAGGAGGCGGTCAGCGCGCCCAATCCGGTGATCATCTCGCGTCTGGACACAGTCATCGAAGTCCCCCGTACCGCATCAGCGGGCGACCGCGGCGCGCGCTGACCGGCAGTCCTGAAGCGGAACCGGCGGGCCGGGCGGATCACTCCGGGCGGGGCCGCGGCGGCACCCTGGTCGACGCTTCCAGTGTGCGGCGGACCGGCGCCGTCACGCCGTCACCGCCGGTGCCCGGCGTGGCGCGGGCAGCGGCGGTGACGGCGTGACGGCGGCCTTGACGGCGGAGGACGGCCTTACTTGAAGCCGCGCAGCCGCAGGCTGTTGGTGACCACGAACACCGACGAGAACGCCATGGCGGCTCCGGCGATCATCGGGTTGAGCAGCCCCATGGCCGCCAGCGGCAGGGCCGCCACGTTGTAGGCGAAGGCCCAGAACAGGTTGCCCTTGATCGTGGCGAGCGTCCGGCGGGCCAGGCGGATCGCGTCGGCGGCCACCCGCAGGTCACCGCGGACCAGCGTGAGGTCGGACGCCTCGATGGCCGCGTCGGTGCCGGTGCCCATCGCCAGCCCGAGGTCGGCCTGGGCGAGCGCGGCGGCGTCGTTGACCCCGTCGCCGACCATCGCCACCGACCGCCCCTGCGACTGGAGCCGCTTGACCACGTCCACCTTGTCGGCGGGCAGCACCTCGGCGATGACCTCGTCGATGCCCACCTCGGCCGCGACGGTCCTGGCGACGGCCTCGTTGTCGCCGGTGAGCAGCACCGGGGTCAGGCCCAGCGCGCGCAGCCTCTGGATCGCCTCGGCGGAGGTCGGCTTGACCACGTCGGCGACCACGAGGACCGCCCGTGCCCTGCCGTCCCAGCCGACCGCGACCGCCGTACGGCCCGCGGCCTGCGCCTCCGTCAGAGCCCGCTCCAGATCGGCGGGCAGGTGCTGCGACCACTCGGCCAGCAGCCGGGGACGGCCGACGAGGACGGCGTGCCCGTCGACGACACCCTGGACGCCGAGCCCTTCGACGTTGGCGAAGTCCTCGGGGGTGGGCAGCTCGCCCACCCGCTCGGCGGCCCCCCTGGCCACGGCCTGGGCGATGGGGTGCTCGGAGGCGTGCTCCAGCGCCCCGGCCAGGCGCAGGACCTCGGCGGCGTCCTCGCCCTCGGCGGTGACGACGTCAACCAGGGTCATCCTGCCCTCGGTGACCGTGCCGGTCTTGTCGAGCACGACGGTGTCGATGCCGCGGGTGGACTCCAGGACCTCCGGCCCCTTGATCAGGATGCCGAGCTGGGCGCCCCGGCCGGTGCCGACCAGCAGCGCGGTCGGGGTTGCCAGGCCCAGGGCGCAGGGGCAGGCGATGATCAGCACGGCCACCGCCGCGGTGAACGCGGCGCCCGCGCCGTCGCCCGTGCCGAGCCAGAAGCCGAGCGTCCCGAGGGCCAGGGCGATCACGATCGGCACGAAGACCCCGGAGATCCGGTCAGCCAGGCGCTGGACCTGCGCCTTGCCGGTCTGGGCCTCCTCCACCAGCTTGGCCATCTGGGCGAGGCGGGTGTCGGAGCCGACCCGCGTGGCGCGGACGACCAGGCGGCCCCCGGCGTTGACGGTCGCGCCGGTCACCGCGTCGCCGGGCCGTACCTCGACCGGGACCGACTCGCCGGTCAGCATCGAGGCGTCCACCGCCGAGGAGCCCTCCTCGACCACGCCGTCGGTGGCGATCTTCTCGCCGGGCCGCACCACGAACCGGTCGCCCACCGCCAGGCGGTCGGCGGGGACCCGGACCTCGGCGCCGTCGCGCAGCACGGAGACGTCTTTCGCGCCGAGTTCCAGCAGTGCGCGCAGCGCGGCGCCGGCGCGGCGCTTGGAACGGGCCTCGAAGTAACGGCCGGCGAGGATGAACGCCGTCACCCCGGCAGCGGCCTCAAGGTAGATGTTGCCCGTGCCGTCGGTGCGCTCGATGGTGAGCGCGAACGGGTGGGTCATGCCGGGCGTGCCGGCCGTACCGAAGAACAGGGCCCACAGCGACCAGCCGAGCGCGGCGATCGTGCCGAGCGACACCAGGGTGTCCATGGTGGCGGCGCCGTGACGCAGGTTGGTCCAGGCGGCGCGGTGGAACGGCCAGCCGCCGTAGACCACGACCGGGGCGGCCAGGGTCAGCGACAGCCACTGCCAGTTCGTGAACTGCAACGCCGGGATCATCGCCATCGCGATCACCGGGACGGCCAGGACGACGGAGGTGATCAGCCTGGCCCGCAGCGGAGCCAGCTCGTCGGTCTCCTCCCGCGGTCCTTCCTCCCCGGCGCCCTCGGCGCGGGGCGGCGGGGGCAGCTCGGCGGTGTATCCGGCCTTCTCCACCTCCGCGACCAACTCGTGGGGGTCGAGGTCGGCGGGGAAGACGACCTTGGCCTTCTCGGTGGCGTAGTTGACGGTCGCGGTGACGCCGTCGAGCTTGTTCAGCTTGCGCTCGATCCGGTTGGCGCACGACGCGCAGGTCATGCCGCCGATCGAGAGCTCGACCGCGCCGGTGGCCGGCGGCCGGTCATCCGTGATGGAGGACATCACCTCTCCTTTCCGCGTCATGTCCTGGTCAGTGTGAGTGGTCGTCGGCGTGGTCCGGGCCGTTTTCCGGCGGCTCGGGCGTGCCGTTCTCCGGCGGGTCGGGCGTGCCGGACGGGCCGGTCGGAGCCGCGGTCGGCTCCTCGGACGGCGACCCCTCCGGCGCCGGGGCGTCCCCGGCGCGGACGGTGAAGTCCGCCGTGCGCACCTTGCCCCCGTGTTGGAAGTCTAGGAACAGCCGGTAGGTGCCCCGGCTGGGTGCCTCGGCGTAGAAGGTGACCTCCGGGCCGGCCGGCGTCCTGCCGTCGCCGGGCTCCCCGTCGGGGTGGACGTGCAGGTAGGCGAGGTCGCCGTCGCGCAGCGCCACGAGATGGCCGTAGGCGCCGAGGTACGGCTGCAGGTCGGTGACCGGCCGGCCGTCCCTGCTCACCTTCAGCGTGACCTTGCTGGAGCGCCCGGGGACCAGGTCGCCGTCGAGGGTGACGGTGTACCCGTCCACCTCCGCCGTACGGCGCGGCTCCAGCGGACCGGCCGGCTCGTAGTCGCCGCCCGCACGCAGGTCGGCGCCGAGCGTCAGCGGCCGGCCGCCCTCGGGGGCGAAGTCGGCGAACGCGCGGTACGCGCCCGCCTCCGGCAGCGTCAGCCGTACCGACCAGACGCCGTTCCCGGCCTCCTCGGGGTGCAGGTGCCGGAACACGCCGAGGTCCCGCGAGACCACGATGAAGTGCAGTTTCTTCTCGTGCTGCGTCTGGTAGGCGGTGACCGGGCGGCCGTCCGGACCGGTCACGGTGAACCGGAGGTCGGTCTCCTCGCCGGGGGTGAACGCGGTGGTCTCGGGGGCGAGGGTGTAGCCGTCCTGGGAGATCTGCAGCCCCGCCGGGGCGGACGCCGGGGCGTCCGTCCCGGCGTCGCCGTGGCCGCCGTGTCCGGCGTCCGGCCGGCCGGTGGGCGCGGCGTGCGCCGGGTGGGCGGTGCCGGCCGTGGCCGTCGGGCCCACGGCCCGGCCCGCGCCCAGCGCGCCGCCGAAGACCACGGCGAGCCCGAGGGCGTAGGCCCCGATCCGGGCCGGGGTGTTCATGACGTGACCGCCACTTCGTAGCCGGCCTCCTCGACGGCGGCGGTGATCGCGGCCGTGTCGACCGGGGCGTCGCTGGTGACGGTCATCGCGCCGGTGGCGAGGTCGACGTCGACGCCGGTGACGCCGGGAACCTGGCCGACCTCCTCGGTGACCGAGCTGACGCAGTGGCCGCAGGTCATGCCGTTGACGGTGTAGGTGGCGGTGGTCATATCCGGCCTCTTTCCTCGCTATTTTTACCCCTGGGGGGTATCCGTACGTCGACAACATACCCCTCCCCCGTTCTATTCCTCAACTCCGGCATCTGATGCGGGCGGCCCCGGGGCCCGGCGCGGCGGCCGCGGAAAATGGGCGCGACAGCGCGGCCGGGGAGCGGGAGGATGGTTCCCCCGTACATTCGCGAACCGGCGTGCGACCCGGTGTGTCACGCGACCGTGAGAAGGAGACCCCCGGTGCACAGCTTCAGGCGCGACCTCGCGTTGCTCCGGGACAGGCGCTTCGCCCTGCTGTTCGCGGCCCGGACCATCTCGGTGCTCGGCAGCTCGTTCGCCCCGGTGGCCCTGGCCTTCGGCGTCCTCGGACTCCCCGGGGCCACGCCCAGGACGCTCTCGACGGTGCTGACCGCCGAGTCGCTGCCCATGGTGGTCTTCATGCTCGTGGGCGGGGTGATCGCCGACCGGTTCCCCCGGCACCGGGTGATGATGGCCGGTGACGGGCTCAGCGCGGTGGCGTTCTTCTCCCTCGCCGCGATGATGCTCACGGGGTGGACCCCGGTTCCGCTCCTGGCGGCGGCCGCGGCTCTCAGCGGGGTGGCGATGGCCGTCCTCTTCCCCGCCCTGACCGGCATCGTCCCCGATGTCGTCCCCGCCGACCGGCTGCAGACCGCCAACGCCCTGCTGGGGTTGGGCGTCAACAGCTCCCGCGTCGCCGGGCTCGTGCTGAGCGGCGCCACGGTGGTCCTGATCGGCGGCGGCTGGGCGCTGGCCGTCAGCGGCGTCATGTTCGCCGTGGCGGCCCTGCTCGTCGCCGCGCTGCGCCTCACCCCCGCCGAACGCGTCGCCGGGGAACGGCACTCCGTCCTCGCCGACCTGCGCGGCGGCTGGCGCGAGTTCATCTCCCGGCAGTGGCTGTGGGTCGTGGTGGCGCAGTTCTCGGTGCTGGTCATGGCGGCGCAGGCCGCGCACGGGGTGCTCGGCCCGCTGGTGGCCAAGGAGAGCCTCGGCGGGGCCGCGGCCTGGTCCGCGGTGCTGACGGGCGAGGCGGTCGGCATGATCCTCGGCGTCTTCCTGGCGCTGCGGCTGCGCCCCCGCCGTCCCATCCTGCTCGGCACCGTCCTCACGGTGCCGACGGGGCTCCCCTATCTCCTGCTCGGTGTCGGAGCCCCGCTGTGGGCGGTCGTCGCCGGAGCCGTGGTGATGGGCATCTGCTTCGACCTCTTCGGTGTGCTGTGGAACACCACCATGCAGCGGGAGATCCCGCCCGCCTCCCTGTCGCGGGTCAGCTCCTACGACGCCCTGGGCTCGCTGATGTTCGGCCCGCTCGGCCTGCTGCTGGCCGGTCCGGTGGCGATCGCGACCGGACCCCGGCCCGCCCTGGTGGGATGCGCCGGGCTCATCCTCGTGGTGTCCCTCGCCGCGCTGCTCTCCCCCGGTGTCCGGGGCCTGCGGGCCCCGGACACCGCCGCGGAGGAGCGTGAGCCGGCGGAAAGGACGGAGGAGCGCGAGCCGGCGGGGGACGCGGAGCCCGGCTCGCCGGCGAAGGCCGGGCGGTCCGGCACGCCCGCCGGAGGCCCCGCGGCCGCCGCGGACGACCTGAAGCCCGCCGGGTGACGGGGACCGGCCACCGCCCGCCGTACGGCCCGTCCGCGGGCGGCCCGCCGGGTGGGGAGGCCGCCCGCCGTACGGTCCGTCAGTAGCCGAGGGCGCGGTCGGTGAAGCGCTTGGCCAGGAAGGGCGTCTTGAACTTCGGGTAGGCGACCGTCTTCACGTCGCCGTCGGAGGTGTACCGCTCGTCGGCGTGCGCCTTCAGCCAGTCGAGCCAGGCGGTGGAGCAGAACTTCGCGCAGTCGCCCTTCTTGTCCATCGACCGGATCCGCGGGATGCCGAGCGGGTCGAACTTCTTGCTGAACGGGGACTCCGCCGGGGTGTACCCGGCGAGGAACACCCCGCCGAAGTCGTAGCCGGCGTTCCCCGACCCGCCCTTCAGGCCCCACTCCTTGGTGCTCGGCTGGTTGCCGTACGGCAGGGCCAGAGTGACCGGCTTGAAGTTGATCAGCTTGCTGACCAGCTCCTGACCGGCGCCGATCTCCGCCGTCACCTGCTCCTTGGACTTGCCGTGCAGGTTCTTGTGGTCCCGCGTGTGGTTGCCGATGTCGTAGCCCCTGTCGTGCAGCCAGAGCAGGATCTGGGCGGCCTCCTCCGGGAGGTTCTCCTTCCCGAACAGGTCGCGGATCACGTAGAACGTCGCCACGGAACGGAACCCGGGGTTCTTCTTGGCGACCTCCTCAAGGATGCCGACGGCGGTGTTCGGCATGGGGTTCCCCGTGCCGTCCAGGGTGACCTGGGAGGGGGAGGAGTCGTCGAAGGTGAGCACGACCGGGTGTTTGCCGGCCGGGATGTCGATGTGCCCGGTGACGTACTCGGCCGCGGTGATCGGGACGTAGCCCTCCCGGGCGAGCCGCTCCAGCTCGGTGCGGAACTGCTGGGGAGTGCGGTCGTCCTGGGTCGTGGGTTTGTCCACCACGCGGTGGTACATCAGGACCGGTATCTGGCCGAGCTCGTTGGCGTGGGCCTGCGCGGCCTTCGCCAGCTTGGCCTGGAGAGTCGCCTGCTGGGCGGCGGCGGCCGATTTGGCCGCGGCCGGCTTCGCGGCTCCGGCGTTCGTGTCGTGTGAGTCGTTCTGCCCGGACGCGCATCCGGCCAGCAACGAGCCCACCGCCGCGGCGACCATACCGGTCCTGACCACCTTGAGACGGTTCATTGAATCCCCCCAGCGCACTGATCAAGTGCCTGTTATCCCCCGCTGACCTGCGGATGGATCTCCACGTGGAGCAAAGGATTCATACCCGCGGGACAGAAATCGCAGGCAGTGACGATGGTCAAGGATTGAGGGCGCCGGGACGAGGATGACCTACGAAACCACGGGGGCGATGGCCATACTTCCGGACAGGAGTCCAGAAAAGGGACGGGTGGTACGGCGGCGCGGGCCCGGTTCCGGGAGGACAGGGCGGGCACGGCGGGCCGGGACGAGGCCCCGGGAGCGGCCGGCCCGCGGTGCCCGGATCACCGGCCGGACCGGCCCGCCGCGCCCGGATCGCCGCTCGCTGGACGGCGCCCGCTACGTGGACTGGCAGGACCGGCCCGCCGCGTCCGGGCCGTCGGTCCGCGGCACCCTTGGGATCAGTCCGCGGCGCCCCTGAGGGCGGAGCGGTCGATGAGCGACATCCCGGGTACGGCCCGCATGCCCAGCCGCGCGTAGTAGGGCTGGAGCCGCTCCTCGCAGAGGAGATCGACCGAGTAGAAGCCCTCGGCGCCGGCCAGGACCCTGCGCATCAGCTCGGTGCCGATCCCCTGCCCCTGGTACTCCGGCAGGACCTCCAGCCACGGGACGTAGGCCGTCAGGACGCCGTCGCTGATCATGTTGACGAAACCGACGACGCGGCCGGTCTCCTCGTCGATCGCGACGACCGCGCGGTGGCTTCCCCGCAGGACGGCCAGATGCTGCTCGGGCGAGGCCGGCGTCGGCCACCCGACGAAGAAGCCGGTGAGCCGGTCGGCTTCGATCGTGGCGACGTCGTCGGTGTAGCGGATCACGGTCACTCCTGGCGGTGAGGCGCCGGCATCGGCCGGTCATGCCGGATCCGCAGAAGATATCCACCGGAGTTCCGGTCGTCGACCGGATTTTCAGACGGCCGGATCGCCGGGCGGCCACCGGTCCGTCCGGTCCGTCCGGTCCGTCCGGTGCGGGCGCGCGGTGGACGGGCGGGGCGCGGTAGGTGCTCAGCGGGTGGTCAACAGGCGGGCTCGGCGTCCAGGCGCATCCGGAGGCGGACCCGGGAGCCCTCGTCGGCCTGGTCGATGGTGAGCTCGTCGCAGAGCTGGCTCATCAGCCACAGCCCGAACCCGCGCACCGTGTCCGTGGGGCGCTCGGGCGGGACGTGCTTGGCCGCCAGGTCCCCCGAGCTGTCGGTGATCTCCACGGTGACGCAGGTGGCGTTGTGCCAGATACTCAGCGTGCCCTTTCCCCCGCCGTGCTCCAGGACGTTGATGACCGCCTCGTTGGCGGCGAGGAGCAGGTCGTCCAGCCGGTCGCCGTGCATGCCCGCCAGGGTCGCGTGCCGGAACAGACGCTCGCGCAGGGCGGTGAGGTCGTCATCGATCGGCCAGTGCTGACCGCGGTCGCCGGTCACGACACCCCCCTGAGCTTCGCGCTGCCCGGCAACCGCCGGGGCGAACCGACCCGCTCCGGAACCGGATGTTGCCGATGACTTGTCGATGCCGGGCATCTGCCCGCTCCAGACCGACTTACGACGGCTCGGGCGGACGGAATATCCCTCGGGCCGCCGTCCGCCGGGAACCGGCCCGGTCACGCCGGATCCCCGTTCCGCCGCAGGAACCTGACGGCCTCCTCGACCGTGGGATGCACGGCGAAGGCGTCGGTGAGCCCGGTCAGGTGGAAGATCCGCCGTATCCGGGGATGCGGGTCGGCGATGGCGAGGTTGCCCCCGCGGTCCTGGACGAGCTTGCGGACGGCCAGGAAGACCCGGATGCCGGTGGAGTCGCAGAACGACAGCCCGGCGAGGTCGATGACGAGGTGCTGCCGGTCGGAGCCGATGGACCCCAGGAGGTCGTGGCGGAACCGCTCGGCGTTGGTGTAGTCGAGCTCGCCCGACACGGCCAGGAGGGACACCCCCTCCACTGGGCCGCCGGACGCCGTCACGGCGTCGTCGGGCACGGTGCTGATGTGGACGGCGGTGCTCACGGGCGACCTCCGCAGACGGCCGAAGGGGAAGGGGGCGGGAGCGGGAGCGGAGCCGTCACCCGGACGGCGCGAACGCGAAACGGCGGGCGCCTGCCGGACCCCGGGGCTCGGTGTACCGGAACCGAGACGATCCGCTGGACGCCGACATCGTTCACCCGCAATCTCGATTCCTCTCGCGAGGCCGCTGACCACGTCGCGACCCCCGCCGCGTGGCCGGACCGACCCTGATCGCTCTAGCCTATTGAATCCCCAGAATTCACGATTAATACCCCTTTATCGATCGACTGACCGGTGGCCCGGGGGATCACCCCGGACCCTCCGGAACGCATACCTTGTCCCCATCGGGAATGAATGCCGCTTCGGGAACGAACGCCGCGGAGAACCGGTCGGCCCAGCGCCGCCGTCCGGCGGCCGGAGAAGGGAGAACCCATGCAGGTCGACGTCAGGCTCCTGCCCGGTGGAGGTTCCTACACGGCGGAGGTCGGCGGCGAGCGGGTGGGGCGGCTGGACCTCAGCCGGCGCGACGGCGCCATCGCCTACACCCACACCGAGGTCGATCCCCGTTTCGAGGGCAGGGGCGTGGGCGGCGCGCTCGTCCGGGTGGCGCTGGACGACGCCCGGTCCGAGGGCGCGAAGGTCGTCCCGCTCTGCTCGTTCGTCAGCGCCTGGATCCGGAAGCACCCCGAGTACGCCGATCTGGTGAAGGACACCTGACCGGGTCTCACCCCGGGCCGGCGTCCGGGCCTCCCCGGGCCGGGCGGGCGCCGTGCGCCCGGACCCGGGCGCACGGCGCCCGCCCGGCCCGGCAGCATGGGCGAATGCTGCATCATGTCGAACTCTGGGTGCCCGATCTCGACCGCGCGGTGCGGTCATGGGGGTGGCTGCTCGGGGAGCTGGGATATCAGCCCTTCCAGGAGTGGAAGGCGGGCCGGAGCTGGATCCTGGACGGCACCTACGTCGTCGTCGAGCGGTCGCCCGCCCTCACCTCGTCCGCGCATGATCGATGCCGACCGGGTCTGAACCATTTGGCCTTCGGCGTAACCGGACAGGCACGGGTGGATGAGCTGGTCAGCGCGTCGGCCGGGCACGGGTGGACACTGATGTTCCCTGATCGCCACCCCTACGCGGGCGGAACCGGCCATTACGCAGGTTATCTTGAGAACGAGGACGGCTTCGAGGTCGAACTCGTCGCGGTTCGCGAGCGCTGAGCGCGGCCGTACGGCATGGTTATCAGGAATCACCTGGTTGATGTGGGTTTGCCACGTGGGCTTACCGTGTGAACCAGATCAGAGCCCGATCCCTTGCTAGGCTGCAGGGAACCGTTTGAACCGGGCGTTGTCTCACCCCGGCAGGTGAGACCGTCAAGAAGTGGGGTCACACCGTGAAGAAGCTGCTCGTTCTGGTGCTTGTCGCCGTTGGGGGACTGCTGGTCTGGCGCAAGGTGCAGGCTGATCGCGCCGAGCTCGACCTGTGGACCGAGGCCACCGGCGGCGAGAACTGATCAACGCGGCTACCGATTTGGGTGCTTTCATGATCCCTGCTCGCGATGGGGAAGCAACGCCCATCAGGCTCGCCTGTCTGGATCTGGCAGGCACCACGATCGGTGATATCGCCATGGTTGAGCGGGCGTTCGCCGACGCGATCGCCACTCAGGGCATCGTTCCCGGGACCGGTGCGTACGCGCGTGCCATGGTGCACGTGCACCGGTCCCGGGGGTGCC
Source organism: Streptosporangium pseudovulgare (assembly GCF_014648055.1). Lineage (GTDB taxonomy): Bacteria > Actinomycetota > Actinomycetes > Streptosporangiales > Streptosporangiaceae > Streptosporangium > Streptosporangium pseudovulgare. Next base: position 13,962 of record NZ_BMQJ01000028.1, on the reverse strand, counting down.
CGACCATCGAGGTCTTCCGCGGCATCTTCCCCGACAACGAGGCCCAGGCACAGGCGGCCAACCTCACCTTCGAGCGCTCCTACCAGGGAGCCATCGGCCGCGCGGGCCTGGTCCCGGCGCCCGGTGTCATGGAGGCGCTGGACGATCTCCGTGACGCCGGCGTCAAGGTGTGCCTCACCACCGGCTTCAGCCGGGCGATGCTGGGAGGCGTCCTGGAGGCGCTGGGCTGGTCCGGCAAGGTCGACCTCGCCCTGAGCCCGGAGGACACCGGGCGCGGCCGTCCCATGCCCGACATGGTCCTCGCCGCGGTCCTGCGCCTCGGCATCGAGGACGTCCGGCAGGTGGCGGTGGCCGGTGACTCCGAGAGTGACATGATCTGTGGCCGCCGCGCGGGCGCCTCGGTGGTCGCCGGCGTCCTGACCGGGGTCCACAGCAGGGAACGCCTCCTCAAGGGCGGCGCCACCCACCTCGTCGGCTCCGTCGCCGACCTTCCCGCCCTGCTCCTCGGCGGCAGGCCGCTCCAGCCCACCGCCGCCTCCGCCTCCGCCCTTTGACCGCTCGGAAGGTACGGCGGGGCTCTGCCGTACGGCCCCGCCGCCGAGTGGCGCCGAAGCGGGTCCTGTTGCTACGGTGTACGACTGGAAGCGAGCCGCGTCCCGGAGAAATCCCGGCGACCCCGACGGCTCACCGGGGGCCTTAGCTCAGTTGGCAGAGCGCCTGCTTTGCAAGCAGGATGTCAGGAGTTCGAATCTCCTAGGCTCCACCACCCTCACGACACGAAGAAGCCCAGGTCAGGCACGGTCGCCTCACCTGGGCTTCGATCTTCATCCGGCCTTGTCCGGCTCCCGTGCCCGTTGCGTGCCCGATGTCTCTCCGAGTGCCCCGCGGGCGAGGTCGTCGAGCTTGCGGGCCACCTGCCGCTGCCGCTCGTGGGTCGAGTGCTGATAGATCATCGCGGCCCGCGTGCTGGAGTGACCCATGCGCTCCATCAGCTCCCGGATCGACGCCCCGGCGTTCGCGGCGAGGGTGTTGCCCGGTGTGCCGCAGGTCGTGAAAATGGATCTTCGGAAGGTCCGTGTCCTGGAGCACCTGCGGCCATACGCGGCGGTTGAAGTTGGTGTTGCGGAGTGGCCCGTCATCCGGCCCGGCGAAGATCAGGCCCTTCTCTCCGTCCTGGGCGAAGTACTTCACGTGCTCCCGCAGGTCCTTGACGATCAGTTCGGGGATCACCACCGTCCGCTTGCCTGCCGCGGACTTGGGTTCGGTGAAGACGAGCCCCTTGCCGGTGATCTGCATCAACTGGCGTTCCACCCGCACGGTTCCGGCGTCCAGGTCGATGTCCCGGCACTGAAGGCCGGCCAGCTCACCCCACCGCAGACTGCCGAAAGTCGCCAGAAGCACCAGCGCCCGGTAACGCGGTTCGATCGCATCGGCGAGCTTGTAGACCTCTGCCACCGTGAGCACCGGACGTTCCGGGGACCTCTCCTGACCGGCACCCTTGATCCGGCACGGATTCCGCTTGATGAGCTGGTCATCCACAGCTGTGGACAGAATCGCTTTCAACAGCCGGTACGCCTTGGCAACGGTCACCACACTGACCCCCGCGTCAAGGGCGGCGCTCCGCGCCGCCACGCGGCCCGAGCTTGCGGCCCGCACGCTGCGCGTGCGGCCTGGGGGGCCGTTCTCGCGCGCGGCCCGCCACTCGGGCCGCGCGAATGCGCAACGCGACTATTGATCACACAGCAGCCATCCCCCGTGACGGATCATGGCGAGTATGGTCACGTCCATGACTGCCCCCCTCCAACGCGAAGGCAGATCCACTAGAGGCATCCGGCTGACCTTCCCCGTGCTCGTCGGCCTCATTCTGGTCGCCGTCCTGACCGGAGCAGCCGCGGTGTACTTCGCGCCCTTCGGCAGCAAGGTCCCCACCATCGTGAGAGGCACAGTCACGGCCGCCAGTGGCGATGCCACACAGATTGGCCTGCGCATCGACGAATCAGCAGGCAGCCGCAACGAGGGGATCGGATTTGAGATCGCCGGTGCTTATTGGATCGACCGAGATGGCAGAGTCCACGATGGATCACATCCCACGTGTATCGTCCCCGGCTCTACCGGACAGCGAATCGAGCTGGCATACGTACAGGTCCGCGCCATCGATGACAGCCCCGGCCATAACACACTCGTCGCCTGGGTGCGCTGCCTGTAAAGGACTTAAGCCTCCGGCGGGGGTGCTCCGGCTCTGGGATGATCGCTGCTCCGGAGCTGAGGTCCGTAGGCGGTTGAGGTGGAAGCCTGATCATCCCGCCCGCCATCACCCCGGGACAAGCCGAGCAGACCAGGGCCACGGGTACCAGATCGTTCGTCCGGTGGGGCGCTCCATCTGGTACCCGTGGCCCTGGCCCGCTTCCTCTTCGGGCGGGTCGACGGCAGACGGGATGATCAGGCGGGCGGAGTGTGCGCGTCGCGCGGGAAACACCAGGTCACGGGCCGATCTCCGGGCCATTAGCGGGCCATCAGGAGAGGTGATGAGGGGTCAACCACGGTCATTCAGGACCGGCTTTCCGCCCAGCTCAGCATCCCTGTGGGCCGTGATCGATGCAGTTCCCAGGCTGACAGCGGAGCAATTGCCGAACTCTGTGGATCGCGGGTGATTCACAAGGCTCGAAGCCATTGATCGAGGGCTGTGAAGTCTTCGTCGGTGAGTCCCCGGTAGGACTCCACGTGGTGAAGGAGAGCCCGGCCGCTATGGTGTGCGGCGACCCACTCCTTATCGGCGTCGGTGATCTCGTCGTCGACCCAGGCGAATGGGTGCCCGCCTGCCCAGTTCACCAGGGTTCGGGTCTTCCAGCACAGGCCGAACCACTGGTCCTCACGTTCATGGTGGTCGGTTGGCTCCGGCCAGCTCACGACGGGCAGTCGCGGCAGTCCGATTCGGGGTGCGATCTCGGCATTGGCCTCTTCTTCCCAGGTTGTCGCCCAGATGAGTTCGCAAGGCAGTGTTGCCAGCCGACGCCCCACCTCAAAGGTGAGCTGCGCCAAGCGCGCATCCGGTGTCGTCCCCCGCGGTGCACGTTGCGGGTCCTGGCCGAAGGGGAGAAGCGGCCCGTCGACGTCGAGGAAGAGCAGCGGGCGCTCAGTATGAGAGGCGTCTCTTCCGGTCACAGCCGAACCCTTCCATATCCTGCCTGCGACTTCGTTCCCGAAGACCGGGGACGGCTTCGCTTGCTTGCTGACGGCGTGTCCGTCGCGTGCCCGATGGGGCGGGGAACGAGGGGGAACAGCGGGGAGTCACGGGGAGCGGCAACAGAGTGAGTCCCGCTGGCAATGACAGGGGCATGAGCGCCGCCACCATCGCGATCATGGCCGCTGGGATGGAAAAGAGGAAGGTCTACCGGCGCATGATCCGAGCGTGCATCATGTGAGGCGGATGACGGTGGCGGCGCGGAGCGCTCGGAAGTAGACGTCCTTATGCGCCGGTCCATCATGGCCGGGTGACCGGAACCACCGTGAGCAGGTGATCCAGGCCTTTGAAATCCTTGGGGTTACAGGTGTAGAGCGGGAGACGGTTGGCGATGGCCACACAGGCGATCATCAGGTCCGCTGTCCGAGGACGGGGCTTACGGCCTGAGGCGATGACGGCCGTCCACAGCTGGCCGTACTCGCGGGCGGCGGTGTCGTCGAAGGGAAGGGGATCGAACTCGGCCTCGGCCGCCTGAAGGATCTTCATCCGCTGAGCGAGTTCCTGCGGTCCGGACGCCACGAGCACACCTACCGACAACTCCGCGGTGGTGATGGCGCTGATCAGCATCTCGTCCGGCAGTTCGTCCGGATCGATCCCGGCACGCAGGATGAGGATGTTGGTGTCGAGCAGTCCTTGGGCGTGGCTCATTCCCCGTCCCCGGTGAACTCGCCTCTGCCGTAGGCGCGATCGTACGGATCGTACAGACCGTCGTTGACGTGACGATCCATGTCCTCGCGGTACTTCCGGTCGTCGAGGCGCGGCATGCCCCGGGACATGGCTGCGAACTCCGCTCTTGAGACGGCCCGGCGCCGGCGGCGGATGGGCACGAGGTCACCGATGTGATGGCCGTTGCGGGTGACGGCGTACCGCTCTCCGCGTTCCAGGCCGTCCATGATCTCGGCGGACCGGTTACGGAGGTCGCGTTGGGAGATCTGATGGGTGCGGTCGGGCTGAGGAGTGCTCATCCATCAACCGTACAACGGAGTGCTACATGGTGCTATGTGGTAGCACAATTTGGAGAGCTGCTCTGGACCTGGGCTTGAGGGAACGTTTTGCTGCGATGCGACCGTCCAGATATGAGACCCGCCGGATTCATGGCATAGCGTGCGACTCCATGAAACCCGGGGCAGATCACAATCTCCACGAAGTCCGGATCGGTTCATGTGCCGCTGGCCCTCTCCGCCCGTATCCGGATCACCTTGTCCGAGATCGAGCAGGTTCGCAGAATGCCCGGCATCGAGGCGAGGTTCAGTGACGAGCACATCGCCATGAGCGTCTTCCGGTTCGACTCCGAGATGCTGGTGACGCCGCACCTGGCCAAGCTGGTCGGGCATGATTCGCTGCTCGGCCGTACCTACGCGTGCGGCCTGGGGCCGTTCTTGCGCGGCCGTGCTCGGGCCGCCCGGACGCGAAGGCCAAAGATCCTTAACCGGATACCGGCGGTGAGCAATCCGGGCGCACGCGGATAGGGTGACGCGGTGCAGACTTGCGTGGAGACCGAGCGGTTGATCCTGCGCCGCATCACCGAGGACGACGCCGACAATTTAGTGGAGCTGGACAGCGATCCCGAGGTCATGCGCTACCTGAGCGGTGGCGAGCCGACGTCACGAGAGAAGATCGTCAATGAGGTTCTGCCTCGCATCTTGAGCTACGCCGGCGACCAGGGGTTTTTCGCCGCGATCGAGAAGCCGACCGAGGAGTTCCTCGGGTGGTTTCATCTGCGAGCCAAGCACGGTGAGCCCGAGGACGAGCCTGAGCTGGGCTACCGGCTGCGCAAAATCGCTTGGGGGAAGGGCTATGCCACCGAAGGATCTGTGGCACTGATCCGGAAAGCCTTCAGCGAGCTGGGGGCCCGTCGCGTCCATGCGGAGGCTTTGGCGGCCAACATCGCGTCGCGGCGGGTGATGGAGAAGGCCGGGCTGCAGTACGTGCGCTCGTTTCACGTCGACAGGCCGGGGATCCCAGGATCCGAGCAGGGGATTGTGGAGTACGAACTGCTTAGAGCCGACTGGGAGAGCCTCCGGCGGGGGCCTCAGGCTCTGAGATGATCAGACGGGTGAGGTGCGCGCGTCGTGCGAGAAACACCAGACCGCCGACTGCTCGTCGGGTCATTAGCGGGCCATTAAGGGCGGTGAGCAGCGGTCGATCACGGACACTCGCGGACCGCCCTCAGCGCAGGCCGAGGTGGTTGTGCCCGAAGATCGGGCCGATTTGCAAGCAGGATGTCAGGAGTTCGAATCTCCTAGGCTCCACCCCACGTCGGAGTGGTGTACTCCGGATCTCTATGAATTCCGGAACGCATCAGCCGGTGCCATAGGGATGAAAAGGGCTTAATGGTGTTAACCGGTGCCCTCATGCCCCGTCTCTCCTGTGCCCGATTGTCGCAACAGGAGCTGCCTCGCGCATCCACTCGATTATCTCGGTCGCGACCTGAGTAAGAGACCCCCGGCGTAGGCCCACTCCCACACGTCAGCGTCCTCTTGAGAAGCGCATGGTCTTTTTCTCGTCCTCCTTGGCGTCGGCGAGCACTCGTTTCACCTGCCCTTCAAAGTCGATCACTACCGCCTCGTACCCGCCGCCCTTGCGCCGCCAGCCGGCGATGTGCCGATCGTCGTACCAGCCGATGAACCACCTGGTATCGAACGGGACCCTGATCTGGGCCTCCAGGTCGGCGTCGGTTGAGCGGACGCAGACCTCCTCCGGGGTTCCCCTGCAGTACGTCACGAGTGACGTGCCCGATGGGGAGAGGCTCTCGCCACCCTCACTGAGCGGGATGCCGATGTCCGGCAGATTTTGCAGCACGGTGCCCCGCAGGTCGTAGAAACGGATGTGCGCGGTCTTGTCGGTCAGCACCCAGGTGCCGATCGCCTGGCCGTCCCTTCTCCAGAAATAACTTCCTGTGCTCTCGTCATTCCTCTTGACCCGGACGATGTCGGCTTTCTTCCCGGCGATGTCGATGATCGCGTAGCCGTACTTCTTGAACGTGTAGGGCTCTGTCTCATTGGTGCCCCCGCCCACCTCGTACAGCGTCGTCAGGCCGTGCGTGCCGTCCGGGGACCACTCGGGCTCGAATGGGTAGACCGGCGTCTTGGCGATCCTGATCTTGGTCTTTTTCGCCGAGCCCGGCCGTCGGTCGACGACGGAGACGACGGAGTAGTGGTCGCCGTCGTAGAGCCTGTCGGTGGCCAGCGCCTGGGTACCAGAGGCGTTCACCGTGTAATGGATGTACCGGTCGTTCTTGATGAAGTCTCCGGTGCCGGGGGTGCGGACGTAGAGGTTCTCACCCCGGTCCGTGCTGTAGGAGTTCAGCTTGAGCGGGTCGTCGTCATTCTCGTAGAGCGTGATCGAGCCGTCGGGGAGCTTGATCGTCCTGGTTGCCTGGGGCAGGGCGGAGATCATGGGCGTGGAGGTGGGGCCGCCCGGCTGGGAGGTGGCGGCCTGCTGAGTGCCGGTCGTCTGAGCGGACACGACCCGGTCGGGCTTGGCGCCGCGTGACGCCAGCGCGATCCCGGCGGCCGTGGCGAGCGTGACCGCAAGCCCCGCCCCGATCGAAAGCCGGACCCCGCGTCCGCGCCTGGCCGCTCCCTCCGCCGGGTACGGCGAGGGGAGCGAGGAGGGATGGTCCAGGGGGCCGCCGTGGAGCTGCGAGACCGCCTGCCGATGGCTCGGCCCCCGCTGCGGATGGCCCGGCCCGGCCTGCCGGTGAGAGGAGTGAACGTCGGAACCCGCCGGTTGCGCGGCGGCGGCCGAGCCCTCGGCGAGGATGCCACGAGGCGCGGTGGGCGACGACGCGCCGCTGGCGTGGCCGAGCAGTCGCAGCAGCGCCTCCTCCGCCGAGGGGCGCAGGGCGGCGTCCTTCGCCAGGCACTGTCCCACCAGCTCACGCAGCGCTGGATCGGTGATCGCCCGCAGGTCGGGCTCCAGGTTGATGATCCGGTTGAAGATGGCGGGCAGGCTGTCCGTGCCGAACGGCGGCCGGCCGGTGGCCGCGAAGACCATGGTGCAGCCCCAGGCGAACATGTCGGCCGACGATCCGACTTTCTCCCCCGACAAATGCTCGGGGGTCATGTACGAGGGGGTGCCGATCGTGGCCTTGGTCAGCGTGGAAGTCCGGTCGAGTGCTTTGGCGATGCCAAAGTCGATCACCCGGGGGCCGTCGGGGGCGAGGAGCACGTTGGACGGCTTGAAGTCGCGGTGCACGATCCCGGCCTGGTGGATCGCGACCAGCGCGGTGACGGTGCCGATCGCCAGGCGGTGCAGGGCCGAGCCCTCGCGAGGTCCCTCGGTGGCCACGACGGCGTCCAGCGTCGGGCCGTCGATGTATTCGCTGATGGTGTAGGGCCGATGTTGATCGACACCGGTGTCGATCACCGCGGCGGTACAGAACGGCGCGACCCGCCGAGTTGTGCTGACCTCGCGGACGAAGCGCTCCAGCGCCTTCTCGTCCTGCGCGAGGTCGGCACGGAGCAACTTGACCGCGACGCGGGCGCCCGTGGGCGACACCCCGAGGAATACCGTTCCCTGGCCGCCTTCCCCGAGCCGTCCGGCAAGCCGGTACTCCCCTACCCGCTCGGGGTCCCCGGGCCGCAAGGGTGCGAGGTCCGGCATGGCCACATCCTCCCTTTAAGGACTTTACGGTCCATTGTGAGAGTAAACGATCAACGCATCAGCCTCGGGAGCGAACCAGGGGGAAGATCGGCATCATGATGCGCCGGCCCACGCCGAGGCCGAGGCCGCCGGTGAACGGCATGGCGTACTCCAGCGCGTGCGGGAAGTCCTCGTCCGGCTCCCGTGCCCGTTGCGTGCCCGATGTCTCCCCGAGTGCCCCGCGGGCGAGGTCGTCGAGCGGCGGCGCGCCGCGCCGCCGTACAGCGGCCCGTCGCTTGCCCGCCGCCCGGGCATGCGGCCTGGGGCCGGTCCCGGACGGCGCCGCCCCGGGTCGTCCACCGACCCACGCGCCCGCCATGGCCGATGCTCTCGCCGACCACCGGCCCGCCGCCGCTCCGCTTCCTGGACATGCATATGATCAGCCTGTCGACAGGAGCAGACCGTGATCTACTCTCCGTTCGGGATCTTCCTTCTTCTCGTGCTCGTAGCGGCGATCGTCATCCCCGTCGTGATAGCCATCGCGCTTTTCCGCCTCTTTCGAAGCTGACGCCTCCGGCGGGGGCCCCGCTCCGGGATGATCGCGACTGCCGATCGCGGAGCCGCAGTGGGCTGAGGTGGGGTCTGATCTTCCCGTCTGCCACGTCCCAGGCAAGCCCAGCATCTCGACTCCTCCGGTTCAAGGCCGTCTGCGACCACTGGCGTCCGATGGCCGAGGAACGTCTGCCGGTTGAGGTACACGCGAAGACGGCCTTGACCCTCCGTCCCCGAGCTGTTGCCCCTCCGGGTGGGACGAGGCAGACGGGAAGGTCCGGCGGGAGAAGTGTGCGTGTACGCGCATGATCCGAATCCCGTCACCGGCTCCACGCCAGGAGGCCGACGACTTCCGGTCGGCCGGGTGACCCACATGCTCAAGCGCACGACCTGATGCCACACTGTCGCGGTGTCCCGAACCGATCTCAGCGAGACCGAATACCTCCGTCACATCGAGCACCTGGCGCGCGCCATCGTCGACGCGGCAGACGGCGAAGGATGGCTCGTCCTCACCGGCGTCTCCGATGAAGCCACTCCCCTTCGGCGAGCAGTGATCGAAATGGCCCGTCAACTCCGTCACCATCACTTCGACGGGGACGGCTGCCTCGACGGAGAGCTTCCGCCCATGAAACTCGCCGGGGTCGTCATCCTCCGGCCGCATGCCGTCCCCGCCGGCATGGAAGAGAGCTACACCGAGATCTGCGCCCGCCTGGGAGTCGAGGCTCAGCCCGAAGGCTGGGCGATCTGGAACGCCTGGGCCAGGGACGGCCAGCCCGTCTCAATCGTTCTGGCCGACTCCAGCGGCACCGAAGGACTGCTCACGAACTGGGCACACGGCATCGAGGTCTACCCGGTCACTCCGCTGCCGGCCCAAGTCGTCCTGACGCGGCAGGGATGGGTCACCCCCATGACCCTGTCCCCGGCCAGTGCCCGGAGACTGGGGGCGGCTCGACCCACCTGCCGAACGCTCCCCATGGACTCCGACGCCTCCGGCGGGAGCGCCGCGACTCCGGGGTGATCGAGCGACTCCGAGCCATCGCCGCCGAGTCCGTCGTCGGGCCGATCCAGAGCTTTGATCGTTGTGCCGTTAGAGCAGGGTGACGAGGGGCCGGCCACGGTCACTCACGACCGGCCGAACGCCCAGGTAAGCCGCCCTACAAGGCGTGATCCACGCACTTCCCGAGCTGATGTCCGAGAGGACGCGCCCGTGGAAGATCTCTGGAAGGTCATAGACGATCACATCGTCAACGGCGGAAAGACCTGCACCAACGCGATGTCCCTTCGGCGACGCCTCCACGCCACAGGGTCACGTCCAGCGAAGTGGTGTATGAGCCGGTCTTCGCGTGAGCGCGGGAGAGACGTAGGTCACATTCGGTGGGTGTTACATCTTCGTCGGGTCGCGTGTCCTAGGGGGTGAAACAGCAGACAGCGGTAACCAGGAGCCGATCTTGGAATGCCGCCACCGCAGAACGGAAAGACATCATGAGCAAGGTCTGGTTCGTCACCGGCTCGTCGCGCGGCCTCGGCCGTGACTTCGTCGAGGCCGCCCTGTCGCGCGGTGACAGGGTGGCCGCGACCGCCCGCAGCACCGCAGGCTTTGACGAACTGGTCGCCGCCCACGGCGAGGCGGTGCTCCCGCTGGAGATGGACGTGACCGACAGGGCCGCGGTCTTCGAGAGCGTGAAGCGGGCCAGGGAGCACTTCGGCCGGCTCGACGTCATCGTGAACAACGCCGGCTACGCCCAGGTCGGTGCGGTCGAGGAGCTGACCGAGCAGGATCTGCGCGACCAGATGGAGACCAACCTGTTCGGCGCGGTGTGGGTGATCCAGGCCGCGCTGCCGTATCTGCGCGAGCAGCGCTCGGGGCACATCATCCAGCTGTCCTCGGCCGCCGGTCTCATCGCCATGCCGCTTGGCGGCGCCTACCACGCCTCCAAGTGGGCTCTTGAGGGCCTGAACGAGGCCCTCGCCGGCGAGGCCGCCGAGTTCGGCGTCAAGGTGACCATCATCGAGCCCGGCGGCTTCGCCACCCGCTCCGGCAAGAACCCCAACCCGCTCGACAACGGCCACGTGGCTCAGCCCGACCCGGCCTACGACGGCCTGCGCCGGCGCCTGGGCGCGATCGCCGGGAAGCAGCCCGCCGGCGATCCGGCCGCCGCCGCCCAGGCGCTGCTCAAGCTGGTGGACTCCGACAACCCACCGCTGCGGATCCTGTTCGGCCAGGGCTTCTACCCGATGATCCAGCAGGCCTACGCTGACCGGCTCAAGCTGTGGGCCGACTGGCAGGACCTGTCGGCCCAGGCTCACGGCGACCTCGATCGAGCAGATCGGTAACCCCGGTCCGAGCTTTCCGAGCCCTGAGCCGAAGCGGCTTTGAAGCCGGCCTCAAGCTCGGGGCGCCGGCCTGCGGAATGGGAGCATGGACCGCACACCGTCATCTCTGCAAGCTGACTGATCAGCCAGGACATCGTCCTGCCCGAAGCGTTGCAGGCGATGCCGGTCAGGTGCGGTGAGGCGTCGGCCGCCGCTGAACGGCCGGCCCGGCCACCAAGGAGAAGCCCCGAGACATGAGCGACCACGCCACCAACGCGGCGACCGAGACTTTCCTCGCCTACCGCAACCTGCTGTTCACCGTCGCCTACGAGATGCTCGGATCGGCGGCCGACGCCGAAGACGTCCTGCAGGAGACCTGGCTGCGATGGGTCAAGGTCGACCTGGCACAGGTGCAGGACCAGCGCGCCTACCTGATCCGGATCACCACCCGGCAGTCGCTCAACCGCCTGCGCAGCATGAAGAGCCGTAAGGAGGCTTATGTCGGCCCCTGGCTGCCCGAGCCGCTGCTCACCGCGCCGGACGTGGCCCAGGACGTAGAGCTCGCCGAGAGCGTGTCGATGGCGCTCATGCTCGTCCTGGAGACACTGTCGCCGACCGAGCGCGCCGTCTTCGTGCTGCGTGAGGCATTCGATATCGGCTATGACGAGATCGCGGCCGCCGTCGGTAAGAGCCCCGCGGCCGTCCGCCAGATCGCGTACCGCGCCCGGCGGCACGTCGATGCCCGCCGCCCTCGCGAGGCGGTTTCCTCCGGTGAGACCCGGGCGGCTCTGGAGTCGTTCCGGCGCGCACTCGAATCCGGGGACCTGCAGGGCCTGCTCGACGTGCTCGCCCCGGAGGTCGTCCTGGTGAGCGACGGCGGCGGCGTCAAGCAGGCCGCACCGCGGCCCGTCATCAGCGCCGACAAGGTGGCCCGCTTCATCGTCAGTGGCATCGGCAAGGCCGGAGTCTCTCTCACCGGTGAGCTCACCGCGGTCAACGGCAGCCCGGCACTCGTTCTCCGCGTGGACGGCGAGATCGACGGCGTGGTTGTGATCCGTGTCGAGGACGCTCGCATCAGCGGCCTCTACTACGTCCGCAACCCGGCGAAGCTGACCCGCATCGAATCCGAGATTCCGCTCACCCTGCGATGAACACCGGCAGGTGGTCGATGAGCGCCGGGACGATCGCCGGAGGGGATGCCGACGATCCGCCGGCCGGCCCGTGACTTGGGAGGGTTGAGCACCATCTCCCCCCGTCCGGTTCGAGAAGCTGCTCCGGACCCGGACCCGGACCCGGACCGTACGGGTGTCAAGGCGGCGGCGCAGCGCGCCGCCGCACAGATGCGGCCCTTACGATCGCCACGGCGCGGCCGGCCACCGCATGCGCTTGGGGCGATCGGTGAGCCGTGCCTCGTTCCCCGGTACGGCGCACCGAGCCAGACGGTCGTGGTCTGCCTCGAAGCCGCGGGCACTGTGGTGAACCCTTTTCAGCCGCTGGCAGCGTCGGCCGGTGACAGCATGATCGTGAGCCCGGCGTCCGCCCGAAGACGTGGAGAAACACCTGTTGGACAAACGGATCGCCATGATCAACACCGTTACCACCGAGGGCTTGGGATGCTGTTCCGGCGCGCGGTCGGCGGCGCCGATCAGGAGGACGACGTCGTCATCACCGACGTCGGCCCCGAGCTCATGACGTCCTGGCCCGGCCGAGGGGCGGGCGGTGGGCCCAGGTGGCCCAGCGCCAGAGCCACTCGATGGGCCCCTGACGGTAACGGCGCAGCCAGAGGGTGGAGAACAGCCACTGGGCCGTGAGGATCGCTCCCGCGGTCCAGTACGCCGTCGTCAAGGACCGGCCGATCGGCAGGCCGAGGATGTGACCGGCCGCCAGAACGAGGAGTGTGGCGGTCAGATAATTGGTCAGTGCCATCCGGCCCAGCGGCGCGAAGACGAACCGCAGCGCCGGTCGCAGCGGCGTTCTGAGCAGGACCAGCAGGCCACACACGTACACGCCGACGAGCAGCAGATCGGCGAGGCTGGACACGGAAGACAGGTACGTCGTGGCCCCCACGGCCCGCATACTGTCCCGTGCCCACAGGGCAGAGGCCAGTCCCGCCGCGAAGACCAGGCCCAGCAGGAGCGGCCCTCGGGTGGAGCGCTCGATCTGCTCGATCACTCCGTAGCGGACCAGCGCCGAGCCCAGCAGGAACAGCCCTGCGATCAGCAGGGGCCCGCCCCCGCTGGAGATCAGCGCCGCCGGGATGAGTGCGGCGGCGAGACCGGCCGTGGCCCACCGCGGCAGCCAGGTCGAGGGCAGCAGCACCAGTATGCCGACGACGGCGTAGTCGGTCAGGATCTCGCCCGGCCATAACAGCATGTGCACGAGGCCGATCGCGAGCAGCGTTCCAAGCCGGCGCAGTAGGACCAGGCGTGGGCGGGGGACGCGGCTCGCGGCGGAGTCCAGCAGCAGCGCGAACCCGATGCCGAACAGCAGGGAGAAGATCGGCAGTCCGAGCCAGGGGTCCCAGTCGCCCATGGGCTGCGCCACGACGGCGGAGCCACCGGTGGCCATGAGCTGGATGTTGGCGAGAAGGATCTCGCACAGCGCGAACCCGCGCAGCACGTCGAGCGCGGTGATCCGGGACCGACCCGGGGAGAGCGCAGAGGTCTGGGGCCGATCCGAGGAGAGCGCAGAGGTCTGGGGCCGGCCGGATGCGGGCGCGGTGGTCTGGGGCCGATCGGGGGAGACGGTAGCGGACCCGTCGTGTGGGAGACGGTGGCCGGGATGGCCGGCTGGGCCCTTGGGGTGCGATTCCTGGGGGAGATCTTCGCGTGGCATGGGGCTTCATCGTGTACGACCCCCCAGGGGACGGCACCAGCCGAAAGCAGGGTCCGCAGCGTCCGAGATCATACTTTCGGCCGGTTCATGGGCGAAGGCGGGCGCCTGGCCTTAAGCGATCACTGGGGCTCCATGCCGGTAGCTCCCACTCTCGGAAGGCGCGCGGGTGCGGTGGCGGATTCCTGTGAGCCGGCAGCGTCCTCAGCAAGGCTACCGTCGTGTCTGGACACGCGATCAGTGCCGTGAGCTGCGTCTCCACAGATCGAACATGATCGGCGTGCGTCTCTGCAAGCAGGATGTCAGGAGTTCGAATCTCCTAGGCCCCACCACGGGCTGTTCTTGAGATGGCCTGATCATGTGTCACGAGTGCTCGTCTGATCGTGTGGATCAGGCGGGCTCTCTTCGTTTCCGGACCCGTAGCCGTGCTCGCCAGG
>NZ_BMQJ01000027.1 GCF_014648055.1 Streptosporangium pseudovulgare | reverse complement strand
CCGGTCCTCCCGGTCCTCCCGGTCCTCCCGGTCCTCCCGGTCCTCCCGGTCCTCCCGGTCCTCCCGGTCCTCCCGGTCCTCCCGGTCCTCCCGGTCCTCCCGGTGACCGGTGCGGCGACCCGCCGCACCGGTCACCGGGCCGGAGGGCTCACGCCTCCTTGTCCGTGACCCCGGCCGAGTCGAAGGTCGCGACCTCGTGCATCACCCGGACGGCGGCGCAGACCAGCGGGTGGGCGAGCAGACCGCCGGTCCCCTCCCCGAGCCGCATCTCCAGCTCCACCAGGGGCCGCAGGCCCAGATGGTCGAGGGCGGCGGCGTGACCCGGCTCAGCCGAACGGTGCCCGGCGACGCAGTGGTCCACCGCGCCGGGGGCCAGCGCGGCGGCCACGAGCGCGGCCGAGCCCGCGATGACGCCGTCGAGGATGACCGGCACCCGGGCTGCGGCCCCGCCCAGGACGAACCCGGCGATCGCCGCGTGCTCCAGCCCTCCGACGGCGGCCAGCGTCTCCAGCGCCGATCGTGCCGGCGCCTCACCCGACACACCACCCGAACCGTCCGAACCACCTGAAACGTTCGGGCCGCCCTGACCGTCCGGATCGCCCTGTCCGGCCGAGCCTTCCAAGCCCTCCGAGCTCCCTGAACCACCCGAGCCCTCCGCCAGGCCGTTCACCCGCAGCGCCCGGCGGATCACCGCGACCTTCCGTGCCAGCGTCTCGTCGTCGGCGCCGGTCCCCCTGCCGGTCACGACATCCGGGTCCCGGCCGGTGAAAGCGCAGATCAGCGCGGCCGAGGCGGTGGTGTTGGCGATGCCCATGTCCCCGGTTACCAGGCAGCGGGCACCGCGCCCGACGAGATCCCGGGCCACGGTGATCCCGGCCTCCAGGGCGGCGACCGCCTGCTCGACGGTCATCGCCGGCCCCTGCGACATGTCGGCGGTGCCGTAGGCGACCTTGCTGACCATCAGGCCCGGCGCCGGTTCGAGGTCGGCGGCGACGCCGACGTCCACGACCGTCACCGAGGCGCCGACCTGGGCGGCGAAGGCGTTGGCCACCGCTCCGCCCGCGAGGAAGTTGCCGACCATCTGGGCGGTGACCTCCCGCGGCCACGGGCTCACTCCCTGGGTGTGGACACCGTGGTCGGCGGCGAAGATGGCCAGCGCCGCCGGGAACGGCATCGGCGGCGGGTTGACCGCTGCGGCCCCGGCCAGCCGTACCGCCACCTCCTCCAGTGCGCCCAGGGCGCCGCGGGGTTTGGTCAGGCTGTCCTGGTGGGCCCTGGCCGCGGCCAGCGCGGCGGGGTCGGCGGGCCTGATCGCGGCGATGGTCTGCTCAAGGAGGGTCATGCCGTTCAGTGTCCGCGAAAACCCGGCGTTCCGCGAAACCTCGGTTCCGCGGGGAATCACGGGATCCGCGGGGGTACGGGATCCGCGGGGAGTCCGGGATCCGGACGGAAGCCTCGCGCTCCGTGGGAGATGCGAGGTTCGACCGGAAATCTCAGGCTCCGCGGAGGGCCCGGGGTCCCGCCGGAAGCCCCGGGCCCCGCGCGAGACCGGCGCTGAGCGGGGCCGCCGGGTCGCTCAGCGACCGGTCACCAGATGACGCCGCCGAGCGCCTCCTCGTAGCGGTCGACGACCACGTCGGCCAGGCCCTCGCAGTCGCCGATGACATCGGCGCACCGGACGTCGAGGTCGGGGTGGCCCGCGGCGTAGGCCATGGCCTGGGCCCAGACGCGGTCGAGCACCCCGCCGCCGAACAGCAGGTAGGGGACGACGATCACACGCTTGGCGCCGAGCCGGCGGCAGCGCTCGATGCCGCCGGGGACGCCGGGCGGGGTGAGGGAGACGAACGCCGTCTCCACGGTCATGTACTCGTGGGCGTGCGTCTCCCAGAACAGGCGGGAGACCCGGTGGACGTCCGCGTTGGCGGCGGGGCTGGTGGAGCCGTCGCCGACCAGGACCACGGCGGTCTCGCCGATCTCGATGCGTTCGGGCTCGTCGTCGAGCGGGCCGGCGGCCACGGGGACCAGGCGGAGGCTGGCGACCTCGGCGGCGGCGTCGGCCAGGCGCTCGGCCAGCAGCGCCAGCACCCGGGGGTCGGAGCCGAGCGGGCGGCCGTAGTCGCAGGAGAGCATCGGGTGGCGCTCCTGCTCCTGGGCCATCACGGCGAGGAGGTCGGCGTCGGCGCGCATGTCCTCGGTGAGGCTCAGCGGCAGCGCCACCATCCGGTGATGCCCTCGGGCGACCAGCGAGGCGATCGAGTCGCTGAGGCGGGGCCTGGCCCTGCTGATGTATCCGCCGGAGACGTCGGCCGCCGTCTGGTCCAGACGGCAGCGGAGCCGGTGGACGAACCTGCCGAATTCTGCGGAACCCGCGTCATCGTGCGAGCCCTGCCCGATGAGCAGCAGCGGCGGTTTCATGAAGGAGGGACTCCAATGACCTTGACCTGGCAGTACGCGGTGGATCTCGACCCGGGGACACTCGGTCGCGAGTGGCGAGGATATCCGATGGCGCGGTGGCGTGGGCAGGTAACGGACTGTCCAAAAGCGGCGCCACGCCCCTTCATGCCTCCGGGCGACGATCCGGTCCGATCCGGCCGGACCATGCCTGACCAGGCAGGACACCCGGCGTCCATGAGCCGGCGCCGCCGGTCAGGCCGCGCGGCGGCGCCCCACCGGACTGCGGTGCGGGGGCGTCGGAGCGGCTCAGCGGACGACGATCACTTCCAGCACGCGCGGGCCGTGCACGCCCTCGACCCGGTTCAGCTCGATGTCGCTGGTCGCCGAGGGGCCGCTGATCCATGTCAGCGGCCGGGCCGGGTCGAGCCGTCCGACGGCGTCGGGCACGTCCGCCACGATCTGGTCCGCCCGCACCACGCACAGGTGGTAGTCCGGGACCAGGGTCAGCGCCCGCCGTCCCTGCCCGGGGCCGGCGTCCAGCACGATCGTGCCGGTCTCGGCGATCGCCACCGCGCATCCGGTGATCACGCCGTCCACGGCGTCCAGCTCGGCCGCGCTCAGCGGCGGGTCGTCGGCGACCGGCTCCGGGGGCGTCCATTCCGGGGGGAGGCCGGCGGGGACGACCACCCGGACGGCGCCGCGCCCGGCCAGCGCCGTGGTGATCGTCGCGGCCGTCTCCTCCTCGGCCACCACGCGCACGGCGGCGCGGTAGTCGGCCACCCGCTCGGCGAACAGCTCCACCGCGCCGGGCAGGTCGCGCGTCGTGCGGTAGGCGCGGGTGACCTCCACGTCGGGAGCCCCGGTCACGGCGGCGCGGATCCTGGCCAGGATCAGTTCCCTGCCTCCGCTCATCGGGTGCCCCCGTTCGTACGGTTCCACCAGTCGCGGAATGACTCGGCGGGGATGTCGGGAAGGTCGCGGGTGTCGGTCCAGGCGGCCAGCGGGCCGGGCAGTCGCCCGGGGACGAAGCGGCGCAGCCGTCCGGCGAGCCGCTGGGCCCCCGCCAGGCGCGCCGGACGGTCGAACACCCATCCGGCGGCGCGCATGCCGAGGCGCTCGGCGCGCGGATGGCGGACCTTCCCCCGCAGGTGGACCAGAACCTCGGGGATGTCGATCGCCACCGGGCAGGCGTCGAAGCAGGCGCCGCACAGGCTGGAGGCGTACGGCAGCGAGGCGTCGAGCTCGGAGGCCATGCCGCGTAGCTGCGGGGTGAGGATCGCGCCGATCGGGCCGGGGTAGACCGAACCGTAGGCGTGGCCGCCCGCGCGCTCGTAGACCGGGCAGACGTTCAGGCAGGCAGAGCAGCGGATGCAGCGCAGCGCCTGCCGCCCCACCTCGTCGGCGAGGACGCGGGTGCGGCCGTTGTCCAGCAGGACGAGGTGGAACTCCTGTCCCTCGACGGCGCCGGTCCAGGTGGAGGTGTAGGGGTTCATCCGCTCGCCGGTGGAGCTCCTGGGCAGCAGCTGGAGGAAGACCTCCAGGTCGCGCCAGGTCGGCAGGAGCTTCTCGATGCCGACCACGCTGATCAGCGTCTCCGGCAGGGTCAGGCACATCCGGCCGTTGCCCTCGGACTCCAGCACCACCAGCGTGCCGGTCTCGGCGATCATGAAGTTGGCGCCGGAGATCGCGACCTTGGTGGACAGGAAGCGCTCCCGCAGGTGGAGGCGGGCCGCCTCGGCCAGGGCGCGGGGGTCGTCGGTCAGCTCGCCGGGCGCCGGACGGCCCCAGGCGGCCATCTTCGCGCGGAAGATCTCGCGGATCTCCGAGCGGTTGCGATGGATGGCGGGGACCAGGATGTGCGAGGGCCAGTCGTCGCCGAGCTGCACGATCAGTTCGGCGAGGTCGGTCTCGTAGGCGGTGACACCCGCGCGGCCGAGCGCCTCGTTGAGCCCGATCTCCTGGGTGGCCATCGACTTGACCTTGACCACGCTGGTCTCACCGGTCGCCCTGACCAGGCCGGTGACGATCCGGTTGGCCTCCGCGGCGTCGGCCGCCCAGTGGACGTGGCCGCCGGCCGCGGTGACGGCCTCCTCCAGCTGCAGGAGGTAGCGGTCCAGGTTGCGCAGCGTGTGGTCCTTGATCTGCCGGCCCGCGGCGCGCAGCTCCGCCCAGTCGGGCAGCTCGGCGACGACGGAGGCCCGCCGGCCGCGGATCGTGCGCGTGGCCTTGCGGAGGTTGAACCTGAGCTGGGAGTCCTGTACGGCGGCGGCCGCGTTGCGCGGGAACGCGGGCATGCCGAGAAACGCGGCGTTCCCGCTCATCGGCCGTCCTCCCCGGTCGTCGCGCCGTCCTCCCCTGTCATCGCGCCGCTCCCCCGGTCGTCGCGTCGTCCTCCCCTGTCACCGCGCCGTCCTTCCCGGCGGCCGTCGCGGCGTCTTCCGCGACCCCCCGCGCGGCACCGGCCGCCGCGGTCCTCGCGGGGTCCTCCGTGGCGGCGAGGATCTCGGCGAGGTGCATGGTCCGCACCCCGGTGCGCTGCCGCCGCAGGGTGCCGCCGATGTGCATCAGGCAGGAGTTGTCGGTGGCGCAGACCACCTCCGCGCCGGTGTCCATGATGTTGCGCACCTTGTCGGCGCACATGGCCGCGGAGACCGCCGGGTTCTTCACCGCGAAGGTGCCGCCGAAGCCGCAGCACTCCTCGGACTCGGGCAGCGGCACCAGCTCCAGGCCCCGCACCCGCTCCAGCAGGCGGATCGGGCGGTCGCCCAGGCGCAGGCCGCGCAGGGAGTGGCAGGTCGGGTGGTAGGTCACCCGGTGCGGGAAGTACGCCCCGACGTCCTCGGCGCCGAGGACGTCGAGCAGGAACTCCGACAGCTCGTAGACCCTCGGTCCCGCCTCGGCGGACTCCGCCGCCGGAGGGGCGGGCTCGCCGGCACGGGGTTCGTACCCGCCCGCCGCGCCGGACGGGACCGGCCCGCCGCCCGTCCCGTGACCGCCGTGACCGCCCGGGGCGGCGTGGCCACCGTGGCCGCCCGAGGCGGCGCGGGCCAGCTTCGGGTACTGCTCACGCACCATCGCGGCGCACGACCCCGACGGCACCACGACCGCGTCGTAGCCGGCGAAGACGTCCGCGAAGTGCCGCGCCAGCCGCCTGCCCTCGGCCAGGTAGCCGGTGTTGACGTGCATCTGGCCGCAACACGTCTGCGCCGTGGGGAAGTCCACGTCGCAGCCCAGGCGGCGTAGCAGGGTCACGACCGCCTGCCCGGTGCCGGGGAACAGGGTGTCGTTCACGCATGTGACGAACAGGGCGACGCGCAAGGCACTCCCTCCCGAGTCTGGTGGAACACACTATCCGCCCGGCTTTCCGGGCCGCGGGAAGCGGCACCGGTCAGGGCATGAGGGCGGCGCCCGGCAAGCCCTCCGAGGTGGCGGAGACCGGAACCGGGGCGACGCCCGACGACGGCCCGGGGACCCCGAGGGAGACGGGCCCGAGCGAGGACGCCGGGGACGGGACGGTGCCGGTGATCGAGGGCGGCTGGACGGAGTCGGCCGCCCGGCACGACTCGCCCGAGCACGTCGCCAGCGCGTCGAGCTGCCGGTCGAACGCGGAGATCACCGACGGCGGCACCCCGGCCGCGAGGTTGTGGAGCTGGTAGGGGTCGGCGACGAGGTCGTATAGCTGGTACTCCCCGGTCGCGTAGCGGACGAAGGTGTAGCGGGCGGTCCGCATGCCCCGGTAGGCCGGGACCGGCGTCTGGCGGGCCGAGTCCAGGTTGAACGGGCGGTTGAACTCCAGCAACACGTTCTGCCGCCAGGACGGGGGCGTGCGGCCGTGCAGCAGCGGCACCAGGGACCGCCCCTCGACGAAGGAGGGCAGCCTGGCCCCGGCCAGGTCGGCGAAGGTCGGGGCGAGATCGACGTTGGCGCCCATCTCCTCGACGACACCACCGGGCTGCACGCCCGGCCCGCGGACCACGAGCGGCACCTTGATCGCCTCGTCGAACGGGGTGGTCTTGCCGTGCTGGAGCCGGTGCTGGCCCAGGTGGAACCCGTTATCGGAGCCGAAGAAGATATAGGTGTCGTCCAGTTTTCCGGCGGCCCTGAGGGTCTCGACCAGGGCGCCGACCATGTCGTCCACGCCCAGCATGGCGCGGAGCCTCCGGCGGTAGCGCTCGTCGATCCGCTGGGCCGCGAGCGCGCCGAACCGCGGGCGCATCCTCATCCAGAGGGGCTCGGCGGAGACGTCCTCCTGGTTGAACGACGGGGTCCGGGGCGCCGTCGCGTAGGGGAACGCCTCGGCGTGCCGGGGCGCGCAGTTGGCCGGGTTGTGCGGGGCGATGGGCGCGAGGTAGAGGAAGAACGGCTGGTCGCCCGGCTGGGAGACGAACGCCTGGGCCTTCTCGCTCAGCACGTCGCCGAGGTAGTCCTGGGGCAGCGAGCCGTACGCCCGTACCGTGCCGTTCTCGTTGAGCGCGTAGTCGTACTCGTTGTAGAGGTTGCGCACGGGGACGTCCCACTCATCCCAGCCGGGCGGCACGTGGTCCGGCGGGGCGATGCCGCCGGGGTAGTGGTTGAGGTATTTGCCCATCAGCCCGGTGCGGTACCCGGCGTCCTGCATCCAGGTGCCGATTGTGGAACGTTCCAGACCGGAATTGAAGAACTTCTCGAATCCCCCTTCGGGGCCGGTGTTGGTCAGCACGCCGTGGCTGTGGACGTACTGGGAGCGCAGGATCGACGAGCGGGAGGGGCAACACCATGAGTTCGACACGAAGAAGCGCTCGAACCCGGTGCCGGCGAGGACGAGCTGGTTCCAGATGTTCGGGAAGAGGTGGAGGTTCCCGGCCTCCAGGTCGTCGGTGAGGATGAACACGATGTTCGGCCGCCGGACGGCCTGCGCCGCCGTGGGGGCCAGTCCGGACGCCGCCGCGAGGACGGACAGCAGCGTCAGGCACAGGAATTTGCGGACGGTGTTCAGCACAAACTCACGTTTCCCACCTGCCACGACGCCGACACCTCCCCCTCGGCTCCCTCTCGACCACCGCCGCTGGAACGTGTTCTCATCGGGTAGGCGCACGACTTATCGCGGGAGGCCCCCATGACCGCCGACCTGAGGCTCGGTCTGAACCTCGGCTACTGGCAGCGCGACCCCTCCGACGCCACCCCGCTCGTCCAGGCCGCCGAGCGGCTGGGCTACGACTCCGTCTGGACCGCCGAGGCGTACGGCAGCGACGCCTTCACCCCGCTGGCCTGGTACGGCGCCCGTACGTCCCGGATCAGGCTGGGCACCTCGGTGGTCCAGCTCTCGGCCCGGACCCCGGCGGCGACCGCGATGACCGCGATGACGCTGGACCACCTGACCGGCGGGCGGCTGCTGCTCGGGATCGGCGCCTCCGGCCCGCAGGTGGTCGAGGGCTGGTACGGCGTGCCGTTCCCCCGGCCGCTGGCCCGCACCCGCGAGTACGTCGAGATCATGCGGAAGATCTGGCGCCGCGACGAGCCGGTGACGCACGACGGCGAGCACTACCCGCTCCCCTACCCGGGCGGCGCCGGCCTCGGCAAGCCGCTGAAGCTGATCACCCGCCCGCTGCGCCCCGACATCCCCGTCTACCTGGGCGCCGAGGGGCCCCGGAACGTCGCGCTCGCCGCGGAGATCGCCGACGGCTGGCTCCCGCTGTTCACGCTCCCCGAGCGGATCGGCGAGATGTACGGCCCGCCGCTCGCCGGGGCGGCCCCGGGCTTCGACATCGCGGCGATGGTCATGACGCTGCTCACCGACGACGTCCGGGGCGCCCTGGACACGGTGAAGGCGATGCTGACCCTCTACATCGGCGGCATGGGGGCCAAGGGCCGCAACTTCCACTCCGACATCGTCGCCAGGATGGGGTACGGCGAGGCCGCCGAGCGGATCCAGGCGCTCTACCTGGCCGGGCGCAGACAGGAGGCGTTCGCGGCGGTCCCGGACGAGCTGGCCGACGGCATCTCCCTGGTCGGCCCGGCCGGGCGGATCCGCGAGCGCCTCGCCGCGTGGCGGGCGAGCCCGGTCACCAGCCTTCTGGTGATGGGCCCGCGCGACGAGGACTCCCTGCGGACGATCCGCGACCTGGTCCTGGGCTGACGTCCCGGACCGGCGGTCCGCGACCTGGTCCTGGGCCGAGGTCCCGGGCCGGGCTTTCGGGCCGGGCCGCGGCGCGGCCCGGTCCCGGACCGGTCCCGGACCGGTACCCGGGGTCAGTCCGGCCGCGGCGCGGGGTCGGCGGTGACCGACCGCAGCAGCGGGGCGCTCGCCGCCCCGGCGCCCACCACCCCGGCGAAGCCGAGGGCCACGCAGGTCAGCAGGATCGCCAGCCCGGTCGTGTTCAGCGCGGCGTACACGAACGGCAGGGCGCAGAGCATGCCCGCCGCGATGGTGCCGCCGCCCATGACCGTCAGCGGGATGAGCGTCTCGGACCGGCGGGCCGCGTTCAGCACCGAGAGCGGGGTGCCCGCCAGCCTGAGGAGCGCGTAGGTCTGCCGCCGGTCCAGGACCGAGGAGGCGGCGGTGATCCCGGCGCTGGCGATCGCCACCAGGAAGGACACCGCGAGCACGGCGACCACGCCGGTGCGGATGTCGCCGATCACCCGGTTGCTGGCCCGCTGGTCGTCGGCCGCCGTGGTGGCCACGCCGCCCGGGACCAGCCCGGACAGCGCGGTGCGGGCCCGGTCGAGCGTCGCGGCGTCGTGCGCGCGGGGCGTGACGGCGACCACCTTCAGCCTGCCCTCACTCCCGCCGGTCGTCCGCACCGTCGCCGGGACACCGGCCGCCGACAGCCGTTCGCGGGCCTGGCCGGCGACCTCGGAAAGGCGCGCGGGAGACGCCGAGACACGCAGGACGGCGGCGTCCGGGGAGCCGAGCAGGCCGTTGTCCGGGACGAGCAGGCCGATGAACCCGGCGATGAATCCGATCATGGCGACGCCGCTCACCGTCCGCCAGGCGGACCTGGGGTCGTCGATCAGACGGCGCCCGGCCAGCAGCCGGGCCGGGCCGCGGGCGGTGCGCGCGACGATCCGGCCGATCCGGCCGACCACCCAGGGACCGGCGAGGTTGACCGCGCCGAAGGCCAGCCCCAGGGAGAGGGCGAAGATCCCGACACCCGCCCCCATGCCGCCGACGACGGGCACCGTGACGAGGGCCGCGAGCAGCGCGACGACCCGGACGAAGCGCATCGCCGGGGGCGTCTCCCGCCGTGCGACGCCGAGCGGGCTGACCACGACGCGGCGCAGTCCGGCCACCGCCGACAGGCCGACGAGCAGCGGCACGGCCGCCAGCACCCCTGCCACCGCCGGCGCGCCCGGCCACAGGTCCGCCAGGAACCAGGAGCCGCCGGCCACCTCGATCCCGGTGAGCAGTGGGGAGCAGACCCCGTACAGGACCAGGCCGAGCAGCGCGCCGCAGAACGCGGTGATCACCGCCTCCGCGACGGTCATCGTGACGACCTGCCCCGGGGTCGCGCCGACCAGCCGGAGCGCGGCCAGGCGCTGGTCGCGGCGGGCCACGGTGAGCCGGGCCGCGGCGCCGCCGAACACCAGCAGCGGCACGACCATCAGGACGCTGGCGATCACCCCGAGGATCTGGTAGCCCACCGCCTCGTCGGTGCGCTGCCCGGCGAAGGAGGAGATCCGCACCGGCCCGATGCCGCGGTCCCGGTCGGCGTAGCCCGGCGCCCTGACGGTCAGCTCCGGGGAGTCCGGCGTCTGCCCGCGGACGGCCAGGAGTTCGCCGGGGTGGATCAGCGTCCCCTCCTCGACGGTCCCGGCGCGCCGGCCGGGGAACCGGTCGGCGAGCTGGCCGGTGGGAAGGCTCCCGGCGAGCTCGGCGAGCGCCGGGGAGAACCAGACCTCGCCGGGGGCCGGGAAGCGGGTCAGGCCGGGCGGCGCGGGTGCGCCCGGCTTCAGCGCCGCCAGGTTGACGATGGTGATCCGCTGGCCGCGCACGTGGTCGGTGCGGACCGACTCGACCGCCACCGCCCCGTCCGCGGCGGCCACCGGGTTGCGCCACGCCTCCCGGTCGGCCCGGCCCTGGAAGGCGAAGTTGACGGCCACGGTGAACAGCAGGAGCGCGGTGCTGATCGCCACCGCAGCCGCGGTCAGCCCGGCGCCCAGCAGGCCGCGGCGGCCCCCGCCGCGCAGCAGCCGCCAGGCCAGGCCGATCAGGTTGCCCGTCGCGCTCACCGGCTCGCCCCGGTCTCCAGGCCCCATCCGCCCGGACCGGCCGCCGCGGGCGCGGCGGGCGCGGCGGGCGCAGTGCCCCGCGGGTCGGGCAGGATGCGGCCGTCGCGGACCTCGACCACGCGGTCGCACCAGCGCGCCACCTCGGGGTCGTGGGTGACGACCACCAGCGACGCCCCGTTGTGCTTGGTGGCCTCCACCAGCAGGCGCATCGTCTCCTGGCCGGTGGCCTGGTCGAGCGCGCCGGTCGGCTCGTCGGCGAAGATCACCGCGGGCCGGGTGACCAGCGCCCTGGCGATCGCCACCCGCTGCGCCTGGCCGCCGGAGAGCTCGCCCGGGCGCCGCCCCTCCATCCCGGCCAGGCCGAGCGGGGCGAACCACTCGCGGGCCCGCCGTACGGCGTCGGCCCGGGAGACGTCGCCGAGCATGAGCGGCAGCGCCACGTTCTCGTCGGCGGGCAGCTCGGGCAGCAGCTGGCCGAACTGGAACACGAACCCGAACCGGGTGCGGCGCAGGGCGCTGCGCTCGCGCTCTCCCATCGTGTCGATCCGCCGGTCCAGCAGGCGGACCTCTCCCTCGTCCGGCTTCATGATCCCTGCCAGGCAGTGCAGCAGGGTCGACTTGCCCGACCCACTCGGCCCCATGATCGCTACGGCCTCGCCACCCCGGACGGCCAGCCCGACACCGCCCAGCGCCACGGCCGGGCCGAACCTTTTGACCAGGCCGATTCCTTCAAGCACAACGTTCATGGGGACGACTCTCCCGCTCCCGGGGGCCGCCGCGGATCGGCCGGGAGTCCGATCCGCGGCCGCCGGCCTCGGCCGAAAGTCGGGGTTCGCGGTCCACGGTCCACGGTCCGCGATCCGCAGGCCCCGGGGCCGGGGGCCGGGGGCCGATGTCCGGGAACCGACGGCGCGGGTTCCGGGAACCGGCGTCCGGGGGGGCGGCGTTCGGAGTGTCCGGTGCGGGGGCCCGACCCCCCGGTACGGCTGGCAGAATCCATCGGGTGACGATTCGGGTGCTCATCGCTGACGATCAGGAACTGGTACGGACCGGGTTCAAAATGATCCTGGACGCCCAGCAGGACATGGAGGTCGTGGCGACCGCCGCGAACGGCGCCGAGGCGGTCGAGCACGCGCGCAGGCTACGGCCGGACGTGTGCCTGCTCGACATCCGGATGCCCCTGCTGGACGGCCTGGAGGCCACCCGCGCCCTGGCCGGGCCCGGCGTCGCCGACCCGATGCGGGTGGTCATCGTCACGACGTTCGACCTGGACGAGTACGTCTACGGGGCGCTGCGGGCCGGGGCGACCGGGTTCCTGCTCAAGGACAGCGGGCCGACGCTGCTGATCGAGGCGATCCGGGCGGCGGCGGCCGGGGACGCCCTGGTGTCGCCGTCGGTCACCGTGCGGCTGCTCTCGCACCTGGCCCGGCCCAGGTCGGACGGCGGACGCCCGCCCGCCGAGCCGCTCACCGAGCGCGAGCTGGACGTCGTCCGCCTGGTGGCCCGGGGGCGGACCAACCAGGAGGTGGCCGCGGAGCTGTTCGTCTCACTGTCGACGATCAAGACGCACCTGGGCAGCATCCAGGCGAAGCTCGGGGCCAGGAACCGGGTGGAGATCGCGGCCTGGGCCTGGGAGTCGGGCGTGGTCGGCTGACGGAGGGCAGCGGGGAAGCGGGTCTGACCTGCGGCGGGCGATTGGTGAAGAGCGCGGCTGGATAGGAAGAGGGCAGACACTCCAGCGTATGCCGGGGAGATGACCATGCGCTCTGTCCCGTCGGCGCCGAGGAGGCCCGCCATGGCCGTCTACGCGCTCCTCGCCGCCCAGGTGCTCGCGGTCGCCTGCCTGACCGCGTTCGAAGAGACGCGCGGGCGGTGGCTGGCCCGCCGGCTCGCGGCGCTCGGCGGCGACCACCACGCTCCCTCGGCGCAGGCCGTCACCGGGGCCGCCAGCGTCTTCGCCCTGCTGCTGATCCTCGTGGTGGCGACCACGGTCGCGGCGGCCGTCGCCTACCTGTCGTGGCTGGTGCGGGCCCGGCGGAGCGTCGCCCCCTCCCGGTCGCCGGTGGCCCCGGTGCTGGCGGCGTGGCTCGTGCCGGTGGTCAACCTCGTCGCCCCGCCGCTGATGCTGCACCGCCTGTGGCGGGACTCCCGCCCGGCGGGCGGCGGGGACGGCCACTGGCCGGTGCTGCTCGCCGCCTGGTGGCTGAGCTGGCTGGCGGTGCCGGCCCTGGTCACCGTACGGCTGCTCGCCGGGGGCGGGGACGACGCGGGCCTGACCGGTCTCGGCCCGGCCGAGCTGGCCGGGGTCGCCGCCTGCGCCGCGCTGTGCGCCGCGACCGTCCGGGAGGTCACCCGGGCGCAGGACCCGGACGCCCGGCGCCGCCGCCTCACGGGGGCGCGGGCCGGGGTGGGTCGTCAGTCCCAGGCCCTGATCAGCAACCAGCCCTCGGCGGCGGTGTCGAAGCGGAGCTCGTAGGTGCCGATCCGGTCGCCGGGATCGGCCTCGACCCGCCAGAAACGGCGCTCCCCGGGGTCGCTGTCGGAGATCTTCCACCACTCCCGGGCGACCACCCAGTGGTCGAGCACCCGCCGGACGGTGTGGAGCCGGTCGCGCCAGACGAACCGGACCGGCAGCCCGTCATGGGTCCACACGTCGATCGGGTCACCGTACAGTCTGCTCAAGGCGCTCTTCTCCCGCGGTCGTCGAACGATCACCCGGGGGAAGGCGGGCCTGGGTGTCGAACATACGTTCTTATCGTACGGAGTGCAAGCCGCGGACCGTCACGACTGCCGATCATCGTGAGGATCTCGATATTGTGATCCACCCAACGGATGGCATGCGGTTAGGTATGACGGTGAACAACCTCGGATCCGGCGACTCCCCTCACATCGGCCGTTATCGCGTGCTCCGCCCGCTGGGCCAGGGTGGGATGGGCACGGTCTACCTCGGCGAGTCGCCCGAGGGTGGGCAGGTCGCCATCAAGGTGATCAACCCGGAGTACAGCCGCCACGAGCAGTTCAGGATGCGCTTCCGCAGGGAGGCCGAGGCCGCCCAGCGGGTCCGCCGGTTCTGCACGGCCGCCGTGATCGATGCCGACCTGGACGGCGACCAGCTCTACGTCGTCACCGAGTACGTGGCCGGCCCCAACCTGGAGGAGACCGTACGGACGCAGGGGCCGCTGCTCGGCTCCAGCCTCGACGCGCTGGCGGTCGGCGTGGCGACCGCGCTCACCTCGATCCACGGCGCCGGGATCGTGC
Source organism: Streptosporangium pseudovulgare (assembly GCF_014648055.1). GTDB lineage: Bacteria > Actinomycetota > Actinomycetes > Streptosporangiales > Streptosporangiaceae > Streptosporangium > Streptosporangium pseudovulgare. The sequence goes on along the minus strand of NZ_BMQJ01000027.1, from coordinate 65,420 downwards.
ACCGCGACCTCAAGCCTTCCAACGTGCTGCTCTCCTCCGTCGGCCCCCGGGTGATCGACTTCGGCATCGCCCGGGCACTGGACACCCTCAGCGGGATCACCGGGACCGGCGAGATCATCGGGACCCCCCGCTACATGGCGCCGGAGGTGCTGCGCGGCGAGCGCGTCTCCCCCGCCTGCGACGTGTTCTCCTGGGGATGCCTGATGGCCTTCGCCGCCAGCGGCCGGCCGCCGTTCGGCGGGGACTCGCTGCCTTCGGTGATGTACCAGGTGCTGAACACCGATCCCGCGCTGGAGGGCATGGAGCCCGCGCTGCGCGACCTGGTGGCCCGTGCTCTGACCAAGGACCCGGAGCGCCGGCCCACCGCCCAGCAGATCCTTGACCATCTCATCGGCCGCTCGGCCGGGCCGGAGCAGGCCGCCCGCTCGGTCCGGACGGTCTGGCAGCAGGATCCGCAGGTCACGGCGCCGGGAGCTCCCCGGGGCCACGCGGGCTCGCCGACCCCTCCGTGGGACGGTCCCGGAGACGGCCCCGCTCCGGCGCGGACCGCGCAGTGGCCGGAGGGCGCCCCGCAACCGGTCACGCGGCAGTGGCCGGAAGGCGCCCCGCAGCCGACCGCGCCGTGGCCCGGGGCCGCCCCGCAGCCGACCGCGCCGTGGCAGGGGACCGCCGCGCAGGAGACGCGCGCCGGTCGGCCAGGCGGGGCCGCTCCGGCGGACCCGGTCGCCCCGCCCGCGGCACGCGGCGGCCGGACGGGTGGGCGGCTCCGCCTGGCCGTCGCGGCGACGGCGGCCCTCGTCGTGGCGGGCGGGGTGGGCCTGTACCTCCTGCTGTCCCCGAGCGGCCCGCCGGACGACCTGCCCCTGCTCTACCAGGACGACTTCACCCAGAGCACCAACTGGTACAGCTCCGACTACGACCCGCCCCTGCGCAAGTGGGGCTACTCCCACGAGGGCTACTTCGCCATCGACGTCGACGGCGAGGACTCCTCCCACCGGGTGGACGCGCCCATCCCGTTCGTGACCGCGCCGCCGGCCACCCCCGTCCCCTCGGCCAGCCCCACACCCGTCGTCCCGACACGACTGCTCGTCGGCGCGGACATCAAGCTCCGCGGCGGCTCGGGTCCCGGCGAGTACGGCGTGTTCTGCCGCGGCGACAAGGACATCACCAACGCGACCCGGTACGAGTTCCTGCTCGACACCTCGGGCAAGGCCCGCATCCGCAAGGCCGTCGACAACGCCGGAGGAGAGCTCGCCGCGCCCGCCGAGGTGGACCTGCCGAAGAGCGAGGCCGTCCGCGTCCAGGCCGAGTGCGCCGACGAGGGCGAGAGCGGCGTACGGCTGACCATGTGGGTCGACGGCAAGCGGGTGCAGACCGCCCGCGACGGCACCCCGCTGCCCAACGGCTCGGTCGGGGTGTTCGCCCGGGTCGCCGAGAAGGGCCGCGCCACGCTCAGGACGTCGTTCGACAACTTCACCCTGAACGGCCCGATCACGGCCAAGGGCTCCGCCGGGAAGGATGAGTGACCCCGCGGGGCTCCGGCGGTTCCTCCCCGGGCGGCTCGATCGCACCCGCGGTTTCCCGCCGGGAGAAGCGGATGACCCCGCGGGGCTCCGGCGGCATCCCCTGAACGGGCCCGATCACGGCCCGGGGACCCGGCCGGGAAGAGTGAGCGACCCGGCGGAGTTGGGGACGACAGGATCACAGACCGAACCCGAGGAGTCGAGCGCGATGCATGCCATAGTCGTCCGTGCCACCGGCGGCCCTGAGACCCTGACCTACACCGAGCACCCCGACCCCGTGCCCAACCCCGGGGAGGCGCTGGTCGACGTCGCCGCCGCGGGCGTGAACTTCATCGACGTCTACCACCGGATGGGCCGCTACCCCCTCTCCCTGCCGTTCGTCCTCGGCGGCGAGGGCGCGGGCACGGTCACCGCGGTCGGCGAGGACGTCGAGGGTGTCTCGGCCGGTGACACCGTGGCGTGGTCCAACGTGATGGGGAGCTACGCCGAGAAGGTCGCGGTGCCGGTCTCCCGGCTGGTCCGGGTGCCCGAGGGGGTCTCCGCCGAGGTCGCGGCGGCCGTCACCCTGCAGGGACTGACCGCGCACTACCTGACCCACTCGGTCTACGAGGTCAAGCCCGGCGACGACGTGCTCGTGCACGCCGCGGCCGGGGGCGTGGGCCTGCTGCTCGTCCAGATGGCCAAGCTGCGCGGCGCCCGGGTGATCGGGACGGTCTCCACCGAGGAGAAGGAGAAGCTGGCCCGTCAGGCGGGCGCCGACGAGGTGCTCCGCTACGAGGGCTTCTCCGAGGCGGTCCGCGACCTGACCGGCTCCGGCGTTCACGTGGTCTACGACGGCGTCGGCGCGGCCACCTTCGACGGCAGCCTCGCCGCGCTGCGCCCGCGCGGCATGATGGCCCTGTACGGCCAGTCCAGCGGCCCGGTCCCGCCGCTCGACCCGCAGGTCCTCAACCAGCGCGGGTCCCTCTTCCTGACCCGGCCCGCCCTCGCCCACTACGTCGCCACCCGCGAGGAGCTCACCTGGCGGGCCTCGGACCTGTTCGACTGGGTGGCCTCCGGGAAGCTGAAGGTGCACATCTCCGGCCGCTACCCCCTCGCCGAGGCGGCCAGGGCCCACGAGGACCTGGAGGCCCGCCGCACCACCGGCAAGCTCCTGCTGCTCCCCTGAGCCCCCGCCCCGCGGCCGGTCTCGCCGGCCGGGTTCAGCCCCGGAGGGCGCGCCAGAGCACGGCCGGCCGCATGAGGGCCGAGGGCGGGTCGAGCAGGCCGGTCACCCGGCCGAAGGCGACCGCGACCGCGGGGTCGTGCGCGGCCGCCCGCTGGAGCCTGCGGACGTAGGCGTTGAGGACGCGCACCCGCGGCGGCCTGCTCCCCTCCGCCTCGCGCATGGCCAGGTCGGCGCCGGCGGCCAGCCGCCAGGCGGGGTCCACCGCCCTGGCCGCGGCGGCGAAGTAGCGGCGGGCCAGGGCGGTGGCGCCCGCGCGCAGGCAGTCGCGCATCGCGAGGGCGTCCAGCGCGCCGACCGCCATGCCCTGGCCGTAGATCGGGTTGAAGTTGCACAGGGCGTCCCCGGTGACGAGCAGCCCCTCGGGGAAGCGGCTCAGCCGCTCGTAGCGGCGCCGCACGCTGGTCGGGATCCTGGCCGTCCCCACCTCCCCGAGCGGCTCACCCTCGCGGACGGCCGCGGCCACGTCGGCGCCCGCGCGCCCGCGACCCGGCCTCCGTCCGCGGCGATCCCGGTGACCTGGCGGCGGTCGGCCAGCACCAGGTTCGGCAGCGCGCGCACCCGCCGCAGCAGGTGCCCCTCCAGGAACGGCCGGGTCGCCGACACGCCCCGCTCCGGGGTCGGCGTCCTCGCGAACTCGTACCCGCCCATGATCATGCGGACCCGCGTCGTCCCGTACGGCACGGCGCCCGCGTCGATCATCTCCGCGGTGATCCCGGGGAACAGCTCCTCCATGATCTGCAGGCCGCGCGGCAGCAGGCCGTGCGCGTGGAACCCCTGCGGCACGCCCCGGCGGGGGCCTCCGTCGCCCAGCGCGTCGCGCTCGACGAGCGTCACCCGGTCGTAGAAGTCGGTCAGCACACGCGCGGCCAGCAGCCCGCCGACCCCCGCTCCCAGCACGACCGCGTGTTCCCCGACTCTACGGATCATGAACCCCTCCCGGACGGCGGTGGCGGTGGCGGCGGCGGCGGCGACATCGTGAGATCCGCCTCCGAGTATCACCGCGCAGCGGATTTCTGTGATCACTACGGGTGTGATCCGCGCCCGGAACCCGGTCCGGAAAAGACCGGAATCCGGGGCGGGGCCCGGGCGCGGGCGCCGGAGGCCCGGAGGAGCCCTGGGCCCGGGGCGAGGCCCGGGCGCGGGCACCGGGTGCCCGGGTGCGGACACCGGGTGCCCGGGTGCGGACACCGGAGGCCCCGAGGCGTCCGGGGCCCGGGGCGAGGCCCGGGTACGGGCACCGCAGGCCCGGAGGAGGAACCCGCGGCCGGAGCCCGTCCCGGCGATCAGGCGCCGCCGGGACCGCCGCGTGGGGCGCGCGCCGGGTCTATCGTGTGGGGCATGAACGTGGACACGGCGTTCGTGCTGGGCGGCGGAGGGGTGCTCGGCGCGCACGAGGTCGGCATGCTGCGGGCGCTGGACGAGGCGGGCGTCAAGCCCGACGTGGTCGTCGGCACCTCCGTCGGCGCGCTGAACGGCGTCATGCTCGCCGCCGACCCCGCCGCGGCCGTCGCCCGGCTGACCTCCCTGTGGGAGTCGGAGGCGGTCCGCACCGCCTTCGGCGGGTCGTGGATGACCCGGCTGTCCACCCTCGCCAGGAGCGGCACCCACCTGCACTCCGCCGCGCCGCTGCGCGGCCTGCTGGCCGGGATGCTCCCCGTGACCCGCATCGAGGACCTCGCCGTGCCGTTCCAGTGCGTGGCCGCCTGCGTCGAGCGGGCCACCGCCCACTGGTTCACCGAGGGACCGATCCTCGAGGCGGTCCTCGCCTCCTGCGCCGTCCCCGGACTGCTGCCGCCGGTCCGCATCGGCGGCGACCACTTCCTCGACGGCGGGCTGGTCCACAGCATCCCGGTGGGCCGCGCCGTCGCCCTCGGCGCGCGCCGCGTCTACGTCCTGCACGTCGGCCGGATAGAACGGCCCCTGGTCGCCCCGCGCCGGCCGTGGGAGGTCGGCCTGACCGCCTTCGAGATCGCCCGCCGGCACCGCTTCACCGAGGAGATGACCGCGCTGCCCGACGGCGTGGAGGTGCACGTCATGCCCGCCGGTACCGAGGCCAGGCCCGGTGTGGACCTCTCCCAGCTGCGCTACCGCGATTCATCGCGCATATCTGGGTACATCGAGCGTGCGTACCGGGCGTCCTCGGAGTATCTCGCCCGGCGGTCGACCGCCTGAGCAGAAGGAGGGACCGGTGCTCCCTCCCCGCATCGTCCGCCGACTGGTCCTCGCGCCCCTGGTGGTGGTGCTCGCCGTGGCCGCGCTGGTCACGCTCCCGATCTGGCTGCTGGTGGTCGCCGCGGCCTCGCTGCGCCTGCCGCCCCCGCAGCGGCGGGGCACCCGCCTGGTGTGGTTCGCGGTGGCGTGGCTGACGCTGGAGACGATGGCGCTGCTGGCCTGCTTCGGCATCTGGGTGGTCTCCGGGTTCGGCGGGCGGCTCAGCCGCGACGAGTACGAGGACCGCCACTACGCCCTGATCAAATGGTTCCTGGGCCGGGTGTACGGCGCGGCCGAGCGGATCTTCGGGCTGCGCGTCATCATGGAGGAGCCCACGCCCACCCCGGGCGAGCTGTCCCGGCGCCTGACCCGCCCGGTCATCGTGCTCGCCCGGCACGCCGGCCCCGGCGACTCCGTCCTGCTGGTGCACCACCTGCTCAGCGTGTACGGCAGGCGTCCCAGGATCGTGATGAAGGCGGCCCTGCGGCTCGACCCGTCCCTGGACGTGCTGACCGGCCGGGTGCCCAGCGCCTTCGTCCCCCGGGGCTCCGGGTCGGGCGGCGTCGTCGCCGAGATCCGCCGGCTGGCCGCCGACATGGACCCCGACGACGCCCTGGTGATCTTCCCCGAGGGCGGGAACTTCACCCCCAGGCGGCGGGCGAGGGCCCTCCGGCGCCTGGAGAACAAGGGCCTGGCCGAGGAGGCCGCCCGCGCCCGCCGCCTGGAGCACCTGCTCCCCCCGCACCCCGGCGGGGCCTTCGCCGCCATCGACGCCTGCCCCGCCGCCGACGTGGTGTTCGTCGCCCACACCGGCCTGGACGACCTGGTCACCCTCGGCGACCTCTGGAGCAGGCTGCCCACGCACGCCGAGGTGCGGGCGACGTGGTGGCGGGTCGACGCGGACGACGTCCCCCGCGACCGCGAGGAGCAGGTCCGCTGGCTCTACGACAACTGGGCGCGGATCGACGCCTGGATCGCTGCGAACCACCGGGCTCCCACGCCCGGGGCGTGAGGGCGGTTCCACGCGGGATCCCGGGAGCGCGGGCGGTCCGCGCCTCCGGAGCGGGTACGGCCGGTACCTGATGACCGGGCCGGCCCGGTCATCAGGACCCCGGCACGCGCGTGACCTTCGCGGTCGGGTGGAGCAGATGGACGTTGCGGAGCTCCTGGTCCGAACCGGCCGTTATCCGCAACCCCGGCCTGCCCGCGAGCGGAGCCACATCGAGCACGGGAGCCGTCCCTCTCAGGGAGATCTCCTCCAGATCCTCCAGATCCGTGAGCGGGGAGAGGTCCGTCACCCGCCGCGACCCCTGGACGTGGAGGTAACGGAGTTTCGGAAGGTCTGCCAGCGGACCGAGGTCCGCGACCTCGGACTCTTCCAGCACCAGCGCTTCGAGGCCGCGCTGGCGGGCCAGCGGTGTCAGATCCGTCACGTCCCGGCAACGGGTCAGTTCGAGCGAGTAGAGGTCCAGGGCGTCCAGCGCGGCCAGGTCGCCGAGGGAGCCGATGTCGCTGAGGCCGAGGGTGCGCAGCCCCGGGGCGTGCTCGACGACGGCGGCGAGACCCCCGCGGATGTCCGCTCCATCGAGGGCGAGCATCTCCAGGCGGGGGAGGTCCGCCAGGAACGTGACGTCCTTCAGATGGCGCGCGCCGCGGAGCGTCAGATCCTGGAGCGCGGTATGCCGGGTGACCGGGCCGAAGTCCCGGACCGAACCCAGGTCGCCGAGCAGGAGCGTGCCGAGCCGGGGAAGCTCATCGAGGAACGCGAGGCTCCCCGCGAAGTCGAAGTTCTCCAGGAGCAGGTTCCGGAGTCCGGGCAGGCGGGTCAGGCAGCCGAGGTCGCTCCGGCGGCGCGACGCCATCCCGACGTACAGCACCGTCAGCGCCGGCTGTGACGCGAGGTCGTTCAGGTCGACGTCGCCCACGGAGAACAGGTAGAGCCAGCGCAGCGGCGGCGCGGCCCGGAGGAACCGCAGATCTTCCGAGACCCGGCAGCTCACGATCAGCTTCTTCGGGTTCTTCAGGTGACGAAGGCCGCCCAGCATGCGCGGGTTCGTGACGGCGAGGATCTCGGGGAGAACCGCGTCCGCCAGGACCCGGGCGGCGTACTCGCCGGGGTCGAAGTACTCCCACCCGGTCACGAGTTCCCGCTGGACCGCCTCGCGGGGATCCCCCGCGTACCCGGCGAGCCTGCGCAGCGCCTCCTCCCCGTTGATCAGCCAGCAGGTCCGCACCGTCGCCACCGCCCGCGCCTTCGGCAGGCCGCGCACGTCGTCGGGGAGGCGGCACAGCACCTCCTCCCCGGCGAGCGCGAGCGTCCTCGCCTCGGCCTCGTTGCGCGGCGGGATCACCGCGGCGAGGCAGCCCTCCAGGCGGTCGCGCAGGTCTCCGGGGAGTTCCTGGATCGTCTCCAGGCAGCCGGCGACCAGCAGCCGCAGCCGCCTGCCGTACCGGTCCTCGGCGTCGATCCGGTCGAGCAGTCCGCGCAGCAGGTCGCGCCGCACGGGCGCGTTGGCGTGCCCGGCGGCCATCACCACCGTCTCGCGCCACTGGTCGAGGTGCGCGCGTTCCACCAGGGGTTCCACGTCGGCGTCGTCGGCGGCCTGTTTGGCGGCGAGATACTCCTGCACGGTCCGGTGCACGAAGTCGATCCGGCCCGGCACCGGTTCCCGGATCACCCCGCTGCGCTGGAGCAGGTGGTCGAGCACGGCCTCGGCGGTCGCCTTCACCCGGGGCATGGTCCGGATCTTCTCCTCGACCCGTCGCAGCGCCGTCGTCCTCGCGAGCTCCGAGCGGCCCCACACGGCGAGCTGCCAGGCGAGGTCCTGCAGGATGCGGACCTTCTGTTCGGCTTCGAGGGCGACCTCGGCGGCGATGCCGCGCTCGGCGTCCCGGCGTTCCAGCAGCAGCTCCAGCGCCGCCGCGTACAGGCCCATCCGGTTGCGCGGCAGCTGCTTGCCGCGGTCGAGGTTCAGCGCGCACAGCATCGCCGCGAGCAGCGGCGTCGCGGCGAGCGCCCGCAGGTGCGGGCCGCCTTCGAACCGGGCCAGCAACGCGCCCTCGTACTCGTCCAGCCGCTCCGGCGGGCACGGCAGGCTCGGTGACCCGCGCATCGCCGTGTGCCACTGCCGTACCAGTTCCCGCAGGTCGGGCGGGGTCATCGGCTCCAGCGTGACCGAGGTGAAGCCCTCCTCGGTCAGCCAGCGGGCGTCGGCGGCCGCGGGGCGGGAGGTGACGACGGTCCGGGTGCCGGGGTAGGCGGCCAGCAGCCCGGCGAGCCACTTACGGACCGCGGGGCGGTGCCGTACGGCCAGCTCGTCCACCCCGTCGACGAGCAGCAGCGCCCGTCCCGCGTCGAGCACCCGGTGCGCCCACCCGGCGGGCATCCGCCCGGCCACCGGCCCGGCGACGTCCGCGAGGAGGTCCTCGGGCGCGGGCAGGTCGCCGGAGGGGTGGCTGCGGAGCTTGACGACGAACGGGATGGAGCCGTTCCAGGACTCCAGGTCGCCTGAGAAGCCGCCGCGCGCCGCGGTCACCGACAGCCAGCGCAGCAGCGTGCTCTTGCCGGACCCGGCGTCGCCGCGCAGGAGGGTGCGCCGGGACCGGCCGAGGGCGCTCTCGACGCGCAGGGTCGCCGGTTCCGTCTCGGCGGCCGTCCCGGCCAGCTCGGCGAGGCGCATCCGCTCCGGGACGCGGCGGCGCGCCTTCGCCTCCGCCTCCGCCGAGACGCTGAGGCTGATGTAGGCGACGCTCAGGGTGGCGCGGGGCCGGTAGTTCTCCACGCGGACGCCGAACAGCTCGACCTCGTCGAGGGTGCGGCCGAGGTGTTCGAGGTAGCGGCGCTCGAACTCCGCGTCGTCCTGGGTGCCGCAGGGCGCCTCCAGGGAGCGGGCGGGCAGCCGGGCCAGTGCCGCCGAGACGTGCTGCCCGAGGGCGGCGATCCGCTCCTCGACGGACGACAGGCGGCCGAGGAGCTCGGTGGCGGCCCGCGGCAGGTACTGCGGGAGCTGCTGGATGATCCGGACGAGGCAGTCGAGGCACTCGTCCAGCAGCACGTCGTACAGCCGTCCCCCGGCCTCGCCGAGCTGCCGGACCGGGTCGGGCAGCCCGGCGCGGACGGCCCTGGCGAGCTTGATCGGGTCCATGTCGGCCGCCAGGACGGCGCCGTCGGTCAGGTCGGCGGCCTTCAGCGCCGCCAGCACCTCGTGCAGGACCGCCGCCCGGTCGCCCTCGGTGAGCCCGCCGTACTCCCGTTCGACGAGCGCCGCCAGCCGCCGCTCCACCCCGTCGGCGATGGCCTCCAGCTGCCGTTCGAGGCTGCGCCGGACGAACCGGTCGGGGAACCCGCTGCGGATCAGCGTCGCGAGGTCCGCCTTCCGCTCCGCCCCGTCCGCCCGCGCGGCCAGCCCCTCCCGTACGGCGCGCTCGGCGACGGCCTTTCCCGCCGCGGCGACGACGGCTTCCAGTCCCGGCATCCCGCTCCTCGGTGACGCTGTGCAGTTCGCATACCATGATCGCGCGAAATACCGGGATCCGCAGGGGTCAGCGGAGATCTCCGGCGAAGACCCGATCATCGCCGGACGGTCGGCGCGGGGTCCCGGCCCGCGTGGGATCTGGGGCCGTCCCGCTCCACCCGGCCCCGCCGATCGCGCGGGGTCCCGGCCCGCGCGGGACCGCGACGCGGCGCGCGTGACCGGCCCATCCCCGACCCGCCCGCCGGGTCCGGTCCCGGCGTTCGCGGCGTTCCTGTCACGGCGGCCCCGTCACGGCGTTCCCCGGACGCCGCCCGGCGGCAGGATCGGCAGGCCCTCCGGGACTCCGTGTTCCAGGAGCCGGAGCAGGGCGCCGGTGTCCAGATGGTGTTCGACCAGGTCGCCCAGGGCGTCCAGCCGTTCCTCGCGCAGCGCGGCGAAGGAGACGTCCGGGGCGGGCACGAAGTCGCGGCCGGTCACCGCCGCCACGTCGGCCAGGAACGCCCGGCGGAAGCCGTCGTTCTCCAGCGCGCCGTGCCAGGTGGTGCCCCAGACGGTGCCCGAGCGGCAACCGTCGAGGAACGGCTCGCCGCCCTCGGCCGTCACGATCCCGTGGTGGATCTCGTAGGCCGTGACGGGGCAGCCGTACGCCGCGCCGACCGGCCGGCCCAGCGTCTTGTCCGGGGCGAACACCACCGTCGCGGGCAGCAGGCCGAGCCCCTCCACCCGGCCGGCGCCGGACTCGACGTCGTCGTGGATGGTCCGGGCGAGCATCTGGTAGCCGCCGCAGATGCCCAGCACGGCCCGGCCGGGCAGCGCGGCGGCCAGGCCGGTCGCGCGCAGCCAGGCCAGGTCGGAGACCGTGGCGCGGGAGCCGGGCAGCACCACCAGGTCGGCGTCGTCCAGCTCGGCCGGGGAGGTCACGAAGCGGACCGTCACCCCGGGCTCGGCGGCCAGGGCGTCGACGTCGGTGAAGTTGGAGACGCGCGGCAGCCTGACCACCGCGACGCGCAGGGTCTGCCGGCCGTACGGCGCACGCGTCCCGATCGCGGGGCGGTTGTCCAGGGCGAGGGAGTCCTCGGCGTCCAGCCATGCGCCCTCCAGCCACGGCAGCACGCCGTAGACCTCCCGGCCGGTCAGCTCCCTGATCATGCCGAGGGCCGGTTCGAGGAGCTCGCGGGCCCCGCGGAACTTGTTGACCACGAACCCGGCGATCAGCGCCTGGTCGGCGGGCTCCAGCAGGGCCACCGTCCCGTACATCGCGGCGAAGACCCCGCCGCGGTCGATGTCGCCGACCACGACGACCGGCAGGCCGGCGGCGCGGGCCAGGCCCATGTTGGCGATGTCGCCCTCGCGCAGGTTGATCTCCGCCGGGCTGCCCGCGCCCTCGCAGACCACGACGTCGTAGCGGGCGCGCAGCCGTTCCAGCGCGTCGACGGCGACCGTGCGGAGGTGGTCCTTGAGGTCCCGGTACTCCATCGCGTCGACGTCGGTCAGCGGCCGTCCCATGACCACGACCTGGCTGCGCCGGTCGCTGCCCGGCTTGAGGAGGATCGGGTTCATGTCGGCCGCCGGCTCCAGGCCGCACGCGGCGGCCTGCATCGCCTGCGCGCGGCCGATCTCGGCGCCGTCGGCGGTGACGAAGGAGTTGAGCGACATGTTCTGCGCCTTGTACGGCGCGACCTTGACCCCCTGGCGGGCCAGCCAGCGGCAGACACCGGCGGTGACGACGCTCTTGCCCGCGTCGGAGGTGGTCCCGGCGACCAGCAACGCGCCCTTCACCCGCGCACCTTCCCGTCTCTTCCGTCCGTTCCTGCCCGGACCGCCCTGCTCGTCGCCCGGCCGCCGCCCGTCGCCTGATCGCCACCCGTCATCCGGCCGCTGCTCGTCGCCCGGCCGCCGCCCGTCATCCGGCCCCCGCCCGTCATCCGATCGCCGCCTGTCGCCCGGTCACCGCTCATCATCCGGCAGCCCGGCTCGCGGGCCGCCCCTTCCCCGGTCCGGTACGGCGGGCGAGCAGCGCGGCGGCGGCCAGGCCCGCGGCGGCGAGGTTCATCGTCCGTGCCAGCCGTACGGACCTGCGGATGTCCGCGACCGACGGCTTGGCGCCGTCGCCCATCTCCGGGCGGTGTTCCACGCGTTCGCCGTAGACGTTCACGCCGCCGAGCGTGAGGTCCAGCGCCCCGGCGAAGGCCGCCTCGCACCGGCCCGCGTTGGGGCTCGGGTGGCGGTGGCCGTCCCGGCGCAGCACGGCCGCCGCCCGCCGGACCGAACCGCCGGCCAGCGGGGCGGCGAGGACCGTCAGCAGCCCGGTGATCCGGGCCGGGACGTAGTTGGCCACGTCGTCGAGCCGGGCCGCGGCCCAGCCGAACCGCTCGTAGCGCGCGTCGCGGTGGCCCACCATCGCGTCGAGGGTGTTGACCGCCCGGTAGGCCAGCAGGCCCGGGATCCCGGCGACCGCGCCCCAGAACAGCGGCGCCACGACGGCGTCGGAGGTGTTCTCCGCGATCGACTCGACGGTGGCCCGGGCCAGCCCGGACTCCTCCAGCCGGGACGGGTCGCGCCCGCACAGGTGCGGCAGCCGCCGACGGGCCCCGGCGAGGTCACCGGACTCCAGCAGCCCGGCCATGGCGGCACCCTCGCGTCCCAGGGTGGTGCCGCCCAGCACCGCCCAGGTCGCCGCCGCGGCCAGCGCGCCCCGGACCCGCGGGTCCGGCGTCCGGGCCGCGGCCAGCCCGAGCAGCGCCACCGGGCCGACGCAGGCGGCGACGTAGCGGATCCCGGCGGGGCGGGCGTCGCCGTACAGGCGTCTCTCCAGTGCGGTGGCGGCCCGGCCGAACAGCGCCACCGGGTGGCCGCGCCGGGGGTCGGCGAGCAGCGCGTCGAGGGCGACCCCGGCGAGCACGCCGAACGCCTCGGCCCGGCCGGGCCGCACCGGGCCGGACATCTGGAAGAGCGCGCGTCCGAGGAATCGGCCGGAGGCCCGTCCGGAGATCCCGCTTCCGGAGAGGGTTCCGTTCCCGGAGAGGCTCCTGCTTCCTGAGAGGGCCCTGCTTCCTGAGAGGGTCCGGCGCAGGGCGTCACCGAGTGTTTCCGGGACGGAGCGGCGGCCGAGGGCTCCCGGAGCGGTGCGGAGGTCAGAGGAGATGGGCATCGAGTTCGTCCTGATGTGTGTCGAGCCAGGCGAGGGCCCGGCGGATGCGCTCCCCCGCGCCCGACTCCCACATGCGGGCCCAGCCGCCGCCGGCGGTGACGGCCCTGGTCCGCATGACGTGGTAGGAGCGGCCGAAGCGCAGGCGGGCGAGGTCGAGCAGGCGGCGGCGGTCGCGGGGGGCCAGGCCGTACGCGTCGCAGAACAGCCGCAGCCGAGGGCCGACCGGCAGGGAACGCTGGAGCGGCTCCAGGTCCAGCGGGTCGGCGAGCGGAGCCCAGTGCCGCAGGGTCGTCACCACGTCGAACAGCCGGGTCGTCGGCCGGGCCAGGTCGAAGTCGATCAGCGCCGCGGGCAGGCCGTCGCGGAAGATGACGTTGTCGAGGTTGACGTCGCAGTGCCCGACCAGCTCCGGGGCCGCGTCGTCGTTGGACCCGGCCTCCCACACGGCGCGCGGCGGCGGGGTGAAGCCCGTCGCCGCGTCGTGGAAGCGGCGCAGCAGGACCGCCAGGGCGACCAGCGCCTCGTCGGTGAGTGCGTAGCCGGGAAGCGGCCTGGGAGCGGAGCGGCCCTCGACGTAGGAGAGGATCTCCCGGCCCCGCTCGTCCGTTCCCAGCGCCCGGGGCGCGCCGTCGAACCCGGCGGCCTCCAGGTGCCGCAGCAGCGCGTGGACCGCGGGCGTGGACGGCCGGGCGGGCCTGCGGACGGTCTCACCGACCCGGACCACCCCGCAGGTCACGTCACCGCCCAGCAAGGGGATCTCCTCGTGGGCCGTGACAGCGGACATGGCATACGAGGGTAGACCCGCCCGAAGGCGGACGGGAACGCGCTCGTGCGAACCCGCCCGGCCGACCGGCCCTCGCGGAGTTCCGCCTTTCCGGGCCGCTGCCGCCCGGATGGCGCTTACCGCACCGGACGGTTCACGGATCCCCTACAGTGATCCTCACAACACAGCCTGATAACTGATGCGTGACCGCTTCCTGAATCATGCACAATTAGGCGGGAGCGCCCTTAGCTCAGCTGGATAGAGCACCGGACTTCTAATCCGACGGTCGCAGGTTCGAATCCTGCAGGGCGCGCCACCAAGATCAGGTCATCTGCACTCTGACCTGGCCTTTTTCATGTTCCGGGGTAGGCGCCCCATGCAGTCGGAGGCAGCCGCACGCCACCGGTCGCGGAACATACACGGCTCCTTCGCCGGGCGCTTCGCCTCCGATGCGCCCTACGGGTTCCCCGGCCGGCGTGCCCCGTCCACGGCGGTGTCAGCCGCGCCGTACCGGCCGAACGGCCCGGCCGGGGTACCACGCCGCGAAGCGACAGGCGGCGCTCCACTTCAGTGGACGAGTGATCATTGACAGTTGGCCGGATCCCGGCCTTGGCGGTCGAACTCTTCCCGCGTGATCGTAACGTCGCCCCACTCGGGGGTGACCGTCTCTCGTCGTACCGCTGGACCAGCACCGACCCTGGCTTGAGCTTTGCCACGCTCTCGGCGGAGAAGCTGACGTGGTCGGTGCTGACTTGGCCGGAGCCTCGCCCCTGGTGGCCGAACGCGTGATAGAGCACCCCCGGACGTAGCACGAACGGTTTCGGCTCTACCGTCCAACCGTCATCCGGAGCGTCCAGCCGGACGGACGCACTTTGCCCGTCCAGAGACGGTGCGATGAAGTCCACGTCGTCCACGACGGTCGCTGCTGACGAAGGGCCCAGGCGGATGTCGAGAACCTCGGCATGGACATCGACGGAGACGGACTCGGCTTCCCCGAAGATCCTGTCTCCAGCGCTCTGGCCCTTGCCGAACGCGCCACGGGCGTCCACCTGTCTTCCGCCCGTTTCGCCCGTCCGGCTCTGATCGGATCCACCGACCACATCCATCCCTACCGCTGACGCCCTCGGCTCATAAGGTCCGGAACATACGCGGAGCGATCTCGGCCCGTCATACCCGGTGCGGCGCGAGGCTTCAGGTCACGGCACCATACGCCGCATAGGACACCTTCCGGGAACGCCTCAGGGCCACGCTTCGATTGATCAGGATCACTGCGCTGATGAGCAGGGTCACTCCTCCCGAAAGCACGGCGAGCATCGCCATGAAGGATTCGCCGTCCGGATCGCCGACCCCGGAGGGGCGGCCTTCGAGCCAGCTGGTCGTGGCCATCGCCTGTGTCATGACCAGAACCCCGAACGCGAAGGTGACCCCTCCGAGGACGAAGCCTGGAGGCGACGGCCGGGGGCGCTTGCTCCAGGGGCGAACCTTCCAGGCTCCGACCGCCAGCGCGATCGGGACCGTGACGACCTGGGCGACGTCCAAGCCCATCAACGCGGCCAGGCGCAGATGCTCGAATTCATCGCCCCGCTGGATCCAGGCGAGGGGGACCAGCACGACCCCGCAGAGAAGCCCGATGGCCGAGAAGCGGAGAAACAGCATGATCGACATGCTCTCGGACGGTAGACGGGACAGGTCAAGAGCTGGGAGGAAAGTCCTCGCCAGTGACATGTGCGGCCGCCGCAGGTTCGAATCCTGCGGGGCGCGCCACCAGGACCAGGTCTTCCGCATTCCGACCTGGTCCTTCACAGGTGACCGGCCGCCCCCTCCCCACCGCCGCGCGGCCTCCGTGAGCGGCGGTCGTCAGGAGGATCCCTCAGCCGGAGGTTCCCCGCGCGAGAGCGGCGCGCAAAGGTTCGATCTCCGCCAGGAACGAGCGACCGTCGTCAGCCTCTTCCCACAGCTCCCAGAGCTCGGAGTCCTCACCGAGGACACGGTCCAGCGCACGCAGCGCGAGCGGCACGAGGTCGTCGGAAAGGCCGATCCCGCCGCCCTCCCGCAGGAAGTCCGGCGCGTACGCCGAAGTGACCGGCGGACCGCCGCAGCACTCGGCCGCGACGATGGCCGCCGCCGCCACCGCCGCGGACCCCTCATCCACCTCCAGGTAGTCCACGGACTCCGCGGCGCCGAGCAGCGCCTGCCGGACCACGCCCACCCGGTCCTCCGGACCGGCAGCGCCCAGGTCCCCGCACCAGTCCGCCGCCGAGTCGTTGTCGAAAGGACCGCTGTCCCAAGCACCCATGCCGCTCACTCCTCACCCGAAGGATCACACGCCGACGAGGCGTCAACGTACAGGCCGGGACCGACATCTCCGGCGGGGACGTTTCGGCTCCGGGACGGTCGTCGAGGAAGTGCCCGCCACCGCCGGCCGGTGAACGGCGGCGGCGGGGGCATGCTGATCTCGTCGCGATCGACCTCGGGCAGGCGAGCGGACCAGGGGCCGGGGGCCAGGGGTCAAGGTCGTTCGTCCGACGGGAACCTGTCACGAATCGCGTGATCGTCCGGTCCCAGGAGGCGAGCGGGCCCCTGGCGTCCGGGTCCGAGGGGGGGCGGCGCGTGCCGCCATGTGCGAGAACCGGGAAGGTCATGAAATGAAGATCACTGTCATCGGCGGGACCGGCCTCATCGGATCCAGGGTGGTCGGGATCCTGAACACGGGCGGGCACGAGGCGGTGCCGCACTCGACGTCCACCGGGGTGGACCTGCTCAGCGGGCGGGGCCTGCCCGGGGCGCTGGCGGGCGCCGACGTCGTCGTCAACCTGACGAAGCCGCGGGCCTTCGACGACGCCTCGCCCGCCTTCTTCCGGAGGACCATGGACAACCTTCTGACCGCCGCCGGGGCGGCGGGCGTCGGCCACGCGGTCATCCTGTCGATCGTGGGCGCCGACCTGGTGCCCGATCTGGTCTACTACCGCGCGAAGGTGCTGCAGGAGGACATCCTCAGGGCCGGGCCCGTGCCGTACTCGATCGTGCGTTCCACGCAGTTCTTCGAGTTCGTCGACACGGTGCTGTCCTGGACCTCCGACGAGCGCACCGTACGCCTGCCCGCCACCCTCCTGCAGCCCGTGGCCGCGGATGACGTCGCCCGGGCCGTGGCCGACGTCAGCGTGGGCGTCCCGCTGCGGGGTACCCTGGACGTCGCCGGCCCCGAGGTCTTCGCGCTCGACGAGCTGGGCCGGATCACCCTCGCCGCCCGCGGTGACCACCGCGCCGTCGTCACCGACGATCGCGCCGGCATGTACGCCGCCGCCTCGGGCGACGCCCTCGTCGCCAAGGAGGGCGCCGTCATCGCCGGGACCACCTATCGGCAGTGGCTCGCGCGTCACACCGGATGATCCACCGGGGCTTCCGCGCCGGGTGAGCGCCGCGGCGCCCCCGGCTCGGGTTCCGCGCGTTCCCCGGCGGCGGGCGCGCGATCCCGGTGCCGCGCCGTCACAGAGCGGAACGCCGCCCTGTCTATTTTCAGGATGACCGTACGTTGCGAAACGACAGGAGCAGGACCTTGCCCCCAGGAGGCACCACGATCCGGATCCGGACCCGGATGAGCGCCCGTGCCGTCGACGAGCCGCACCGCGTTTCGAGCCCGCTGGAGCTGCTGTTCGATCTGACCTTCGTGGTCGCGGTCGCGGCCGCCACCGCGCAGTTCGCGCACGGCATCGCCGGCGGTCACGGCCTGGCCGGGCTGGTGCCGTTCCTTCAGGTGTTCTTCGCGATCTGGTGGGCGTGGATGAACTTCACGTGGTTCGCCTCGTCCTACGACACCGACGACGTCGCCTACCGGCTGCTCACCATGGTGCAGATGGCCGGTGTGCTGGTCCTCGCCGCCGGCGTGCCCGCCGCGGCGGGCCACTCCGACTACGGGGTCATCACGCTGGGCTATTTCCTCATGAGGATCGGGCTCGTCGTCCAGTGGCTGCGGGCCGGCCGCGAGGATCCGGAGGGGCGCCGTACCGCGTTCCGCTACGCCGGCGGCATCACCTTCCTGCAGGTGGGCTGGCTGTCGCGGCTCGCTCTCGTGGAGACGGGAGCGCTGCCCCCGTCCCTGGGCCTGCCGTCCTTCGTCCTCCTGGCCGCCCTGGAGATCGCGGTGCCGTGGTGGGCGGAGCGGGCCGGGTCCACCAGCTGGCACCCGCATCACATCGCCGAACGCTACGGCCTGTTCACGATCATCCTGCTCGGCGAGAGCGTCCTGGCCGCGAGCAGGGGGGTCGAAGGGGCGCTGGAGGCGGGCGAGGTCGGCGGGCGCCTCGTCGTGATCGCCGTCGCCGGTCTCCTCCTGCTGTTCGCCCTCTGGTGGCTGTACTTCCTCGGTCCGGCGGGGGACGGTCTCAGCGACCACCGCCGGCGGTCCTACCTGTGGGGGTACGGCCACTACGGCATCTTCGCGGCCCTGGCGGCCCTCGGCGCCGGGCTCGAAGTGGCGGTGGAGCGGAGCGGGCACGACGTCGCGGTGTCGCCGGTGGCGCTCGGCTACGCGGTCGCCGCCCCGGTGGGTGTGTACCTCGCCCTGCTGTGGGCGGTGAACGCGCTGGTCGGCGCCGCACCCGTCCTCTTTCCCGCCACGGTTCCGGGGTGCGTCGTCGTCGTCCTGGCGCTGCCGCTCGCGGCGCCCTGGATCGGCGTGGCCGCCGTGGTCGGGGCGATCGCGGCCGTCTGCGTTCTGCTGGTCGCCGTCACGATCTGGACGGCGAACGCCGGGGCCCGCGCCGGCGCCCGGTGAGGTGACCGTCCTCCGCCGTGCGGGGCGAACGGGCGGCAAAGGTTCCGCTCGCCGCCGATGACGCGTCATCGGCCCGGGAAGAATTTCGCGGTGGCCGTCACAAACCCGGAGGCTGCCCGGTCTCAGCTGGCGACCGGGTGGCGACAGGGCGGCCCGGCGGACGGAAAGGGAACGCGATGAGGATCGTGGTGGTCGGCGGAACCGGCCTGATCGGGTCGAAGCTGGTGACGAGGCTGGGCGAGCACGGCCACGAGGCGGTGGCGGCGGCGCCGGGCACCGGCGTCGACACGCTGACCGGCGAGGGGCTGGCCGAGGTGCTGGCGGGCGCGCAGGTGGTGGTCGACGTGTCGAACTCGCCGTCGTTCGAGAGGGAGGCGGTGCTGAGGTTCTTCGAGACCTCCACGGGCAACCTCCTCGCGGCGGAGGCGGCGGCGGGTGTGGGTCACCACGTCGCGGTGTCGATCGTGGGAACGGAGCGGATGCCGGACAACGGCTACTTCGCAGCGAAGATCGCCCAGGAGCGGCTGATCGAGAAGTCGGGGATCCCGTTCTCGCTCGTGCACTCGACCCAGTTCTTCGAGTTCGCCCGCGGCATCGCCGACGAGGCCACGGTGGACGGCAAGGTGCACATCGCGCCCGTGCTCTTCCAGCCCATCGCGGGCGACGACGTCGCCCAGGCGGTCGGCCGGATCGCGGCGGGGTCGCCGCTGAACGGCAGGACCGAGATCGCCGGGCCGGAGCGGTTCCGGATGGACGAGTTCTTCCGCCGGGCGCTGGCCGCCTGGGGCGACCCGCGTGAGGTGGTCACCGACCCGCACGCGCGCTACTTCGGCAGCGAGCTGAGCGAGCGGTCGCTGGTTCCGGAGGACGGCGCCACCCTCGGCGCGATCCGCTACCACGACTGGCTCGGCGGCGCCGCCACCGGCGAACAGGCCGGCGGAAGGTGACCCCGCGTCCACGCCGGGATCACCGGGATCACCGGGAGGAATGATGAGCGTTCCGAGCGACGGGGACGACGTTCTGCACGAACTCAAGGCCGAGGTCGAGGCGGAGGTGATGCGGGCCGAGGCCGGCCGCCCGGAGGACGTTTCCAGCCTGCCGGTCACCGACTGGCTGTTCGATCCGACGGACGTCGAACGCGAGGAGATCGGCCTGCGAGGTCTGCTGGGCGCGATCAAGGCGCTGGAGGACGCGCCCCGGCCCGGCGGTGACGGCCGGACGGTCTAGATTCTGTTCTTCGAGCGACCTCGGGGCGGGAACCGGAACCGGTTCCCGCCCCCTTCACTTCCGGTGCTCTCGCCGCCTTCAGCGCCCGGTGGTGAGCGGAAACGCGGAATCCCGTCCGCCGTGGACGGCGGCGATTCGAGAACATCGCGGTCACGAGCTCGTCGGCACCGAACAAAGACCGTTGCGGCGCCATGAAACTTTCATTCACCGATAAATCCGCGGCAGAGTCGTCATTTGCATCGTTCCATCGGATATCCGCAGCTCACCGCGCAGATTGATGCTCGCGAACACGGCTTTCCGGGGGTGTTCTCAGGGTGCCGGCACGCCGTCCGGCCCGGACCGGGTGGATTTCCAGCGCGCGGCCTTGCCAATCCGAAAGGGCCGCCCTATCGTCATTGGAAAGCGCTTTCCCATACAAAGGCCGCCCCGGCGGAGGCGGCCTTCGCACCGCGGCGGGAGCACGGCCGCGGCGGCCCCGCGGCCGGCACCGACGCCCCGCGGAGCCGGACCGCGGCTGAACCACCGCCCCCGTCCACATCGAAAAACGCTCGCATCCCCTGCCCGGCGACGGGTCGCCGACGTCAGCGGTCCGCCGGAACACCCCGGACGTGGAGCGGCGCCACCCGGCACTCAACAACGGAAGGAACGTCGATCATGAGGCGACCAGTCGCGCTGCGACTCTGTGCGGCGCTGGCCACGACGGCCGTTGCGGCCGCGACCGGCACGGTCCTGTCGCTACCCGGCGCGTCGGCGGCGGCCGGCGGCGCCACCGGTTACGCGACCCAGAACGGCGGGACCACCGGTGGCGCGGGCGGGCGGACGGTACGGGCCACCACGGGGACCGCGATCCACCAGGCCCTGTGCAGCCGGGCCGACAGCAGCACCCCGATCACCATCGAGGTCGAGGGGACCATCGACCACGCCAACACCGCCAAGGTGTCGGGCGACAGCTGCAACACCGCCGCCGGCGTGATCGAGCTCAAGCAGGTCAGCAACGTCACGATCATCGGGGTCGGCGGCGGGGCCGTCTTCGACCAGGTGGGCATCCACATCCGCGAGGCCCGCAACATCATCATCCAGAACGTGACGGTCCGGAACGTCAAGAAGTCGGGCTCGCCCACGTCCAACGGCGGCGACGCCATCGGCATGGAGAGCGACGTCCGCAACGTCTGGGTCGACCACGCCACCCTGGAGGCGTCGGGCGGGGAGTCGGAGGGCTTCGACGGCCTCTTCGACATGAAGGACAACACCCAGTACGTGACCCTGTCCTACAGCATCCTGCGCAACTCCGGCCGCGGCGGCCTCGTCGGGTCCAGCGAGAGCGACCGCTCGAACGGCTTCATCACCTACCACCACAACCTGTACGAGAACATCGACTCCCGCACGCCCCTGCTGCGCGGCGGCATAGCCCACATCTACAACAACCACTACGTGCGCCTCAACGAGTCCGGCATCAACTCCCGGGCCGGGGCCCGCGCCAAGGTGGACAACAACTACTTCAAGGACTCCAGGGACGTCCTGGGCACCTTCTACACCAGCGAGGCCGGCTACTGGCAGGTCAGCGGCAACATCTTGGACAACGTGACCTGGTCCGGCCCCGGCGGCGAGACCAACCCCGCCGGCCCCGACCTGCGGTCCACCACCACCGTCGGCATCCCCTACCCCTACAGCCTCGACGGGGCGAGCTGCGTGCCGGGCATCGTGGGCCGGACGGCGGGCGCCGGCAAGGGGCTGAAGGTGTCGGACGGCGGCTGCTCACCGCAGACCCCCACCCCGGGACCCACCACCACCCCCACCTCCGGACCGACCTCCACCCCCACCGTCACTCCCACCACCGGGCCGACCCAGCCCGGCGGGACCAACCTCAGCCTCGGAGCCGGCGCCGACGGATCCAGCAAGGCGAGCGGGACGAGCTACGGCAACGTGCGGGACGGCGACATGAGCACCTACTGGTCGCCGTCCGGCTCGACCGGTTCCATCTCGATCAAGTGGGACTCCCCCACCGTGGTATCCACGATCAACATCCGGGAGGCTCCGGGCTCCGTGGGCGGCATCCGGACCTGGAGGGTCGTCAACGCCGACACCGGCGCCGTCCTGACCTCCGGCAACGGGGCGGGCGTCATCACCTTCCCCCGGACCTCACTCCGCAAGATCACCTTCGAGATCACCGGCTCGACCGGGACGCCGAAGGTCGCCGAGTACGAGACCTACGCCGGATAGCGGCGGAGTCACCCCCGCCCGGAACCGGCGTCTCCCGGTTCCGGGCGGGCGTGGGCACGGGCCGGCCGCGTATCGGATGGCGGTCGGGGCCGCGGCGCTACGCCGGGAGGGCCGACCCGGAGCGGACCCTCACCACCGAGCCGCTGATGTCCTGGGCGTGGCGGATCAGGTTGAGGATCGGGCACACCCGCTCGACCTCGGCGTGCAGGCGGGCCAGTTCCTCGTCCGAGGCGGGTGAGTCGATCAGCACCTCGTAGCGGAAGTTCTGAGGGTACGCCGGGATTCCGGTCTCGCCCGGCCGCTGGGCCGCGGGGTCGTACTCGGCCCGCACGTCCACCTCCAGTGAGTCGAGCGGTATCCCCGACTCGGCCGCCTTGATCAGGAAGATGTGGGTGACACAGCTTCCCAGCACACCCGCCTGCAGCTCGGGGGAGCCCGGGCCGAGGTCGTATCCGGCGAAGTCGGGTCCGCTGTCGCTGAGGATCTGGAAGTCCCTGATCCTGATGCGCCGGATTCCGCTGCGACCCTCGGCCGTGACGTGGGCGTGCAGCGGGACGGGGCCCCGCGCGAGGGACTCCCGGCGGGCCAGCAGGGCCGTGCGCTTCTGCGACAGGTAGTCGCGGAGGGTGCTCATACGGGTGGATCTCCGTTTCAGGTCAGTGTCACAGGCCGTTTCAGGTCAGCGTCACAGGGCCGCGAGGGGTGAGCAGCACCGCTCTCAACGCGGGTTCCGGGCCGTCGGTGACGTCGAGCCGTACGTCCAGCGCGGCCAGGTCGCGGCGGAGCCCGGCGGGGTCGGGGTGGGTGGCGGCGAAGGAGTCCAGGCGCAGTCCGGGCAGCCCGGACGCTGCGGGGTGGGGGGTACGGCCCCAGTCGATGAGGAACGGCACCGGTCTGACCGCGGCCGGGTCGTCGCGGCGGGTCAACCGCCACTCCAGCAGCGTCCCGCCGGGCGTGCGCCGGGAGAGCGGCCGGACGTCGCCGGGGTCGTGGCCGCGTTCCCGCGCCCGCCGTACCGCGGTGTCGATGTCATCGGGATGGACGGCCCAGGTGACGAGGCGCGGCTCGCGGAGGGAGTCCAGGCCGAAGGCGCGCGGGCGGGCGTCCGGCCCGGCCGCCGGATCGGGGCCGATGATCTCCAGGTAGGAGGAGGGGCCGAGGCCGACGAGGTGGTTGGCGGTGCCGCCGGGATGGCTGCCGCCCGCCACCGGGGTGACGCCGGTGCGCTCGGCGAACTCGGCGACGCCGGCGAGCAGGTCCGGCACCGCGTAGACGAGGTGGTCGAGATGGGGGTCGATGGTCGTACCGGTGGTCACCGGTCCTCCTCCTTCACTGGTTCGCCGAGTGAGAGCATGAGCCGGTTGGCCCAGTTGAAGAACGCGGCGGCGTTGATGACGTCGCTGATCTCCAGGTCGTCGAGCCCCGCGGCGCGCAGCGCGGCGAGGTGTCCGACGGTGAGTTCGCCCGGGGTGGCGGTGAGCGCCGCCGACGCGTCGATGATCGCCCGCCATCGGTCGTCCTGCCACGCGTGGACGCCCTCGTCGAGCAGCCGCTGTACGTCGCCGGGTCGCCTGGAGTGGTGCGCGGCGAAGCGCGCGTGCACCGAGGCGCAGAACACGCAGCCGTTCCGGCGGGAGGTGGCCGTGGCGGCCAGCTCGCGTTCGGCCCGCGGCAGTCCGCCGTCGGCGTTGTGGAAGATGTCGTTGTCGGTCACCGTACGCGCGTGGAGGATTCGCGGGTCGCGGGCGAGGAGGCGGAAGTACGGCGACGCGGCGCGCGCCCTGTCGACCAGTGCCTCGCGGTGCTCGTCGGTGAGCTCATCGGCGGCCAGCGGCTCCAGCCACGGTGTCCAGCCGAGCTGTTCCCGGGTGAAACCGGTCATGCGGCGGCCCCCAGCAGACGCAGTCCGGCGGCGACCCGGACCTGGAAGCTGAGGAAGGCCACGAGCTGCGAGAGCGTGACGATGCCCGTGGAGCTCCAGCCCGCACGGCGCAGCGCGTCGAGGGCCTCCCTGCTCGCCTCGCGGGGCCGGAACACGAGCAGGTGCGCGTGCTCGAACGCGGCGGTGAGGCGTGCGCCCAGCGCGCCGGGGTCGCCGGTGCGGTAGCGCGGTCCTTCGGCGCTCTCCCCCGGCGCCGCGACGCCCGGCGGATAGACCCCGTAGGGTCCGGTGGCGGCGCCCGCCTCGACCTCGGCCCGTACGGCCGCCGACAGGCCCGGGGCGAGTCCGGCCAGCCGCTCCGCGTAGAAGCCGGCGGCGGGGGCGTCGCGGTGCAGCCCGGTCACGAAGGCGGCGATCGCGTTCCGCTCGACGAGCGTGACCTCGGTCTCCGCGTCGGGGGCGAACAGCGCGTCGAAGCTGCGCTGGGCGTGCTCGCGGGCGCCCGGCCGCCGGTGGCGGAGCCGGTCGAGGGATGAGCCGGGCGTGATCCCGGCCAGCAGGTCGATGACGTCGGCGGTGCCGGCGGCGCCGGAAGTACTTGCGCTGTCGGGGATGTCGAGGGTCATGCGGGGCTCGTTCCTGCCGGGGCGTACGGGTCTCGTGCCGTCGTGGTCACGCGAGGCTCCTCTCCGCCGAGGGGACCCAGCCGAGCGCGGGCGCGACCTCGGTCGCCAGCAGCTCGATGGAGCGGAGGATGAGGGGATGCGGCGGGTCGACCGAGTGCACCTGGAGGGCCAGGTCGGTCACCCGGTCGAGGACCGGGTCGGCCTGGAGGGTCTCGATGACGTCCCGCGGGGTGCCGACGTGCACGTCGAACGCGGTGATCCGCCGGTCGAGGTCGCTGTCGGGCAGCTCGAACGGGAGCCTGCCGCCGCTGAGGCCGCGTTCCGCGTGCCGGAGCGCCTCGGTCCGGCTGTCGGCCACGAAGGCGGTGCGCGAGGCCATGATCCGCGGTGTGGCGTCCGGCGGCAGGTTCTCCAGGTAGGCGTCCACGATGGGCCGCTGGAGCTCCGCGAGGGTCGCCTGCGGCCGGTCGGCGGGGCGGGGCTGGGTGCGCGAGAGCATCAGCCCGTTGCCCGCCCGGCCGGCGCGGGCGCCGCCGGCCGCGGAGAACGTCGCCTCCCACACGGCGCCGGTCAGCCGGGGCGCGGGCGGATGGAGCCGGTTGCCGCCGCCGAGGTCCTCCCCGGACCAGGCCCGGACCAGCACGGCCAGGTGCTCGGCGTAAAGGGCCGCGCGGCCGGCGCTGTCGCGGCCGAAGGGGGCGAAGGAGGCGGGTGTCCCCCCGCTGCCCACGCCCACTTCCAGTCGGCCGTCGGACAGCAGGTCGAGTACGGCGGTGTCCTCGGCCGTGCGCAGCGGATCTTCGAGCGGGAGCGTGATGATGCCGGTGCCGAGGCGGATCCTGCCGGTCTCCGCCGCCACGTGCGCCAGGAACACCAGCGGCGAGGGCAGGCCGCCCTCGGCGGCGTCGAAGTGGTGCTGCGCGACCCAGGCGGTGTCGAACCCCAGGGCCTCCGCGTGCCGGATCTGTTCGGCCGCCAGCCGGTAACGCTCTCCGGGCGGCGCCTCGTCGAGGATCCGGGTGAAGAAGCCGAGCCTCATCGGACCGGCTCCGGGATCGCGGCGAGAAGCTCCCGGGTGTAGGGATGGCATGGGTCGGTGAAGACCTGCCGGGTCGTTCCGGATTCCACGATGCGTCCTTCGCTCATGACGGAGATGGTGTGTGAGATCTGCCGCACCACCGCGAGGTCGTGCGAGATGAAGAGATAGGTCAGTCCGAGGTCGCGCTGGAGCCGTTCCAGCAGGTCGAGGATCTGCGCCTGGACGGTGACGTCGAGCGCGGAGACCGCCTCGTCGAGCACGAGCACCTCGGGTCCGGCGGCCAGCGCGCGGGCGATGGCCACCCGCTGCCGTTGCCCGCCGGAGAGCTCCCGGGGCCTGCGCCCGGCGACGTCCCGCGGGAGCGCCACCCGTTCCAGCAGTTCGGTGACGCGGGTACGGCGGGCCGCGCGGTCGCCGAGCCGGAAGTTGCGCAGCGGCTCCTCCACGATCTCCGCGATGGACTGCCGGGGGTCGAGCGACCCGTACGGGTTCTGGTACACGAGCTGGACGTGGCGGCGGAACAGGCGTCCCGGGCCCGCCCCGGGGATCTCCACCGTCCCGGACGTGGGCTCGGCGAAGCGCGCCACCGTCCGCGCCGTGGTGGTCTTGCCCGAGCCCGACTCCCCCACCAGCGCGTGCGTCGTCCCGGCCGCCACCTCGAAGGAGACTCCGTCGACGGCGCGGAACGGGCGCCGGCCGGTCCGGAACTCCTTGACCAGGTCCCGGACCACGACGGCGGGGCCGCGGCCGCCCGGCTCGGCGGTCCGGAAGTCCCGGGCCGACAGGGCCGGGGCGTCGTCCAGCAGCCGCGCGGTGTAGCCGGCCCGGGGATCGGCGATCACGGCGGAGGTCGGTCCCTCCTCCTCGACCAGGCCGTCCTTCATGACGACCAGCCGGTCCGAGCGGGCGGCGGCCACGCCCAGGTCGTGGGTGACCAGCAGCACCGCCGTGCCGAACTCGGCACGCAGGTCGTCGATGAGGTCCAGGATGCGCCGCTGCACGGTGACGTCCAGGGCGCTGGTGGGCTCGTCGGCGATGATCAGTTGCGGTTCCAGGGCGATCGCGATGGCGATGAGCACCCGTTGCCGCATCCCTCCGGAGAGCTCGTGCGGGTACTGGCGGGCCCGTGTCTCCGGGTCGGACAGGCCGACGCGGGCGAGCAGCTCGACGACCCGCCGCCGGATCGTACGGCGGTCGCCCCGCCCGTGCAGGCGGAACACCTCGCCGATCTGGGCGCCGATGGTCTTGACCGGGTTGAGGGAGTTCGCCGGGTCCTGCGGGACCAGGCCGATCCGTGTGCCGCGCACCGACTCCATGCGCCGTGAGGACCACGAGGTCAGGTCGGCGTCGCCGAGCAGGATCCGGCCGCCGTCCACCGTCCCGCCCGGGGGGAGCAGTCCCATGACCGCGTGCGCGGTGGTGGACTTGCCGGACCCCGACTCGCCGACGAGGGCGACGACCTCCTTCGGCTCCACGCGGAAGGAGATCCCTCTGACCGCGGGCCTGCCGCCGTAGGACACGGCGAGGTCGCGGATGTCGAGCAGGCTCATGCCGTGCTCCTTCCGATGGAGTGGCTGATCCGGCCGGCGGCGAGCACCACCGCGACCACCACGGCCCCCGGCAGCGTGGTCAGCCACCACGACGTCGCCAGGTAGTTGCGCCCTTCGGCGATCAGCAGGCCCCACTCCGGTGTGGGCGGCTCCGCGCCGTAGCCGAGGAAGCCGAGCGTCGAGATGGCCAGGATCGCCATGCCGAACTGCAGCGCGGTGAGCGCGATGACGGGTCCGAGCGAGTTCGGCAGCACGTGCCTCCAGAGCACGACCGGGTACCTGCCGCCGCTGCCGAACGCGGCCTCCACGTAGTCGGTACGGCGCACCCGCACCACCTCGGACCGGGCGAGCCGGGCGAAGGCCGCGACCGAGCCGGTGCCGACCGCGATCGCCACGTTCACCGTACCGGGGCCGAGCAGGATGATCACGGTGAGTGCCAGGAGCAGGCCGGGCACCGAGAGCAGCACGTCGACGAAGCGCATGACCGCGTCGTCGACCGGCCCGCCGGCCGATCCGGCCAGCAGCCCGAGCAGGGTCCCCAGGAGCAGCCCGACCGCGACGGCCACGAACGCCCCCGACAGCGAGTGCACGGACCCGTGCACCACTCTCGCGAACAGGTCGCGGCCCACCGCGTCGGTGCCGAACAGGTGCCGCGCGCTCGGCGCCTGGAGCTTCTCGGCGGGCACGCCCGCGATGGGGTCGTGGGCGGTGAACAGGCCCGGCGCGAGCGCCCAGAGCGCGACGACCGCGAGCACCAGCGAGGCCACGAGCAGCCCGGTCTTCGGCCGGTTCATCCGGTCACCGCCCTCAGCCGCGGGTCGAGCACCGGGAAGAGCACATCGACGGCGAGGTTGACCAGCACGAACACGGCCGCGGCGAGCACCACGACGGCGAGCATCACCGGCGTGTCCTGGGCGTTCACGGCCTGCTCGGTCAGCCTGCCGATGCCGTTGCGGCCGAACACCGTCTCCGTCACGACGGAACCGGCGATCAGCTCGCCGAACGTCACCCCGGCCACGGTCAGCGCGGGCAGCGCCGCGTTGCGCGCCACGTGCCGCCAGAGGATCCACCACCGTGACGCGCCCTTCGCGGCCACGACGGGCACGAACGCCTGCGCCTGGACCCGGTCGACGCTCCGGGCCAGGACCTGCGCGATCGGGGCGGCGATCGGCACGGCCAGCGTCAGCACGGGCAGGACGAGCTGCTGGAGGGCGCTTCCCCCGATGACGGGCACCAGGCCGAGCCGGAACGAGAACACCTGGATGAGCAGGATGCCCAGCCAGAACACCGGGACCGAGACGAACAGCGACGGCACCGCCAGCAGCGCGTCCCTGACCCACGACGTCCTGCTGTGACCCGCCGCGAACGCGATCACCACGGCGATCAGCACCGCCAGCAGGAACCCGCTTCCGGCCAGCACGGCCGTCGCGGGCAGCGCCTCGGCCAGCCTCTCGACCACCGGGGTGCCGGTGTCGATGGAGTAGCCGAAGCCGCCGCGCAGGAACCCGAGCAGGGTGGTCGCGTAGGACTCCAGGGGGGACGCGCCGCCGTCGTAGTAGGCGCGGATCTCCTCGATCTGCCGCGGCGACAGGCCCAGCTCGGGGTTCTGGAACTTGATCAGGATCGAGTCGCCCGGCAGCAGCTGCAGGAGGACGTAGGCGACGGTGAAGGCGGCCCACAGCACGAACGCCGCCTGCCCGGCCCGTCGGAGCAGATACCTCGCCACCGCTACTCCCGCTCCGACTTCCAGACCGAGTAGAACGAGGGCCTGGCCACCGCCTCGAAGGCGACTCCGTGCACGTAGGGCGCCCCGCCGTACACCTGGGGCTCCTCGAACAGCGGGATGGCGTACCCCTGGTCGACCACGTACCGCTGGATCTCGGCGACCTTGGCGTTGCGCTTGGTGACGTCGGGCTCGGCCGACTCCTCCTCCAGCAGCCGGTCCAGCTTCTCGTCGTCGGAGAGGATGGCGTCGCGGTTCCGGCTGTGGAAGTGGCTCTTGATCACGTCCTGGTCGGCGCGGCCGACCATGCTGTGCGCGACGGCGGTCTTCTCGGCGTCCTTGATGTCCACGGCCTGGGTGCCCGCGTCGGCGGGGCGGATCTCCAGCTTGACCCCGATCTTGGCCCACTGCTGGCCGACCAGTTCCAGGGTCTGCTTCGAGAGCGGCTGGGGGCCGGAGACGAACACGCCGAGCTGGAGCTTCCTGCCGTCCTTCTCCCGGACGCCGTCGGGGCCGCGGGTCCAGCCGGCCTCGTCCAGCAGCCTGGCGGCCCGGTCCGGGTCGTAGGCGAGCTCCTTCGACAGGTCCGTGTAGCCCTGGGCGAGCCGGCTCAGCACCGAGGTGGCCACCGGGTAGCCGGAGGTGAAGAGGGTCTCGACGACCTCCTTGGCGTTCGTCCCGGCCTGGAGCGCCTTGCGGACGTCGCGGTCCTTCAGGATGCTGTTGCCCGGCCGCAGGTAGAGGCCGTTGTTCACGCCCCTGGTGGGTTCGGCGTAGACGGTGAACCCGGCGTTCTTGACGGTCGCCTCGTCGTACGCCTGCACGTACCGGACGAAATCGGCCTGTCCGGAGATGAGCGCGCCGACGCGCACGTTGTCCTCGGGCGTCACGATGATCTTGATCTCGTCGAGGTAGGCCCGGCCCTGGTGCTCGGACGACGGCGGCGCCCAGTTGTAGTCCCCGCGGGCGGCGAGGTCCACCTCCTTGTCGACGACCTGGTTCTTCACCGTGAAGGGGCCGGAGCCGACGATGTTCCTCAGCCGGCACTGTTCCTCGTACGGCAGGGCGATCGTCTTCTTCGAGACCAGGCCGGCGCCGATGACGGACGTGCCCTGGAGGAAACCGGGCGAGGGCTTGGTGAAATGGAAGCGCACGGTCAGGGGGTCGATGACCTCGCTGCGCTCGTAGTTGTTGACGAACTCCGCGACCGGGAGCTTCCGCTTCTCGTCGCCGAGGCCGTAGACGTCGAAGTTCGCGGCCACCGCCTCCGCGTCGAGCGGGGTGCCGTCGCTGAACGTCACGCCGTCACGCAGGTGGAAGGTGTACTCGGTCGCGTCCTTGTCGATCTCCCACTTGGTGGCGATCCACGGCTCGATCTTCAGCGTCTCCGGGTTCTGCCAGGTGAGCTTGTCGGTGATCTGGTTCAGGATGCCGCCGTTCGGATAGAACCCGGCGGCCGGCAGGTAGAGGCAGGTCGGAGGCTGGTGCTCCAGATAGGTCAGCGTGCCGCCGTACACCGGCCGCCCCGCGGCCTTCGCCTTTCCGGCCGGGGAGTCCGCCGCGGGTCCCGTGCCGCCACAGGCCCCGAGAAGCCCTGCGACGGCGAGCGTGGCGGCGCTCGCGGCGGCGAATCGCAGTCTGGAACGTGACATGGGGCTGCCCTTCGTGAACGGAGGCATGGGATCGCCTGGAGTAAATCTATAATAACCTACCTGAAAAGAGGGTTATGGTCGGGTGTGATCGTGGCCACACGGGGGGTGTGGATCTCCGGGGATAAGACACACGGGGGAAAGCGGGCGGCACCGAGCCGACGCGACGGCCCGGGGCAACGTACGGCCGGCCGGGCCGACGTGACAGCCGGGACGACGTGACGGCCGGGACGGCGTGCGGCGACGCGCCGCCCCGGTCACGACCTCCCGGAACGGCCCCGTGCCGCCGCCCCGGCGGTGGCGGCCTCCCCGATGGCCGCGGCGGGAGCACGGGGAGGCCGCCACGGCGGGTTCAGGGGACGAGCTGGCGGGTGATCGACGGATCGGTGATGGACGTGTCATCGGCCAGCAGGAACGCCTTGGACAGGATGACCGACAGCATGCCGCCGTCCTCCTCGAAGGGCAGGAAGACCGCCTGCGCGGCCCGGTCACCGCCGGGGACGATGCACAGGTAGGCGTCGTTGGGCTCCATCAGGATGTTGCCCGATCCAAGATGGATCCTGTAGGTCCGCAGGTCGCCGCGTACCCGCAGGAACCGGTCGGTCAGCTCCGTCCGGTCGGCGATCCTCAGCCGGGGCAGGAGCCGGGTCAGCACGTCGCGGCGGGTCCGGGCGGTCTCGGTGAGCTCGCCGAAGCCGTAGGAGTGCCAGTAGTCCTCGTGCCCGCCGGTCGCCCGCTCGCCGAGGCCGACCGAGGTGACGCCCACGGCGAGGTCGGCGTCGCGCAGCACCTCCGACAGCACCAGCGGCGGCACCTCGGTCAGCGGCACGTCCCCGCGGTGGCCTTCGTCGTGACGGCCGGGCGCGTCCTCGGCGCGGTGGAAGGTGATCCGCTCACCGGCGCAGAGTGAGGCCGTGTCCCAGCCGTCGCCCTCCGGGGAGCTGACCACGTGCATGCCCCAGCGGGCCCGCCAGCCGGACAGTTCCCTGACCGCCGCACCCTGGTCGCCGCCGCACTCGTAGTCCCAGTGACCGATCGACAGGCCGGTCCAGCCGCGCTGGTTCAGCAGCGTCTTGGCCTGGCCGTAGCGGAGCACGTGTCCGGCGAACCGGTTGGAGAAGGTCCCGGTGCGCTCCTCGGCCGGGGTCAGCAGGTAGACCTCGCGGAACGCCTGTTTGTACGGCTGGCGGATCCCATGCTCCAGCAGGTGGTCGCGCCAGACCCGCACCTCCTCGGCGCTCGCGTGGATCGGGTGCCAGAGCCCGACCCGGGTGCCGGGGTCCGGCCGGACCCTGTGCCCCCGGGGATCGGACAGTTCCCAGCCGTCATCGGTCCGGACGGGGATCCCCGCGGACCCCTGCGGGAGCCGCCAGATCAGCGTGCGGGCGTATCGGCCGGTGACCGGGTGGTCGAGGAAGAACTCGACCACCTCCCGCCAGTGCCACGTACGCTCCTTGATCAGCGCCTGCTCCAGCCGGAACCGCTCGGCCGCGAGCGCCTGCCGGAGCTCCTTCAGCGTGATCCTGAGTTCGGCCAGCACCGGATCCTTACGGACGGCCTGCGGCGCCGACTTGAGGGCCTTTCCGGCGGCGTTGACGAACCGCAGCGCGGGGCCGTCGGCGCACAGCCGTACCCGGTGGTCGCCGATCCTCTCCTCGCGCACCCCGTCCGGACCGAGGCCGAAGGCCGGCACGGTGCGGTCCAGCAGTTGTTCACGGGTCAGCCCCGCCTGCTCGGCCACCGCGTCCAGGGTGCGCGCCACGGCTGCCAGCACGGATCGAGCGCGGGTCTTGGCCTGGACGCGGGCCAGCGGCACGATCGCCTCCAGCCCGCCGCGGCGGGCCAGGACGCCGACGGCGGCGTTGGCGAGCTTCTCGCTGCGGCAGGTGGAGCCCATACCGTTGCTCCCGGTGCCACAGGTCAGCGCGATGTCGCCGAGGAGCGAGGTCACCCACCGCTCCTCGGTCACCTCGCACGTCCAGATCATGCCGCGCACCGGCACGATGGTGCGCTCGTGCAGGAAGACCGTCTCCGTCCACACGTGCTCGCCGTCCACCATGTGGCGGACCCGCCTCTCCCGGTGGGCCACCAGGCGGGTGAGGATCTCCCGGAGCAGGGCGACCGTGTCCGCGGTGAGCAGCGTCTCGGCGGTTCTGATCCAGCGGGCGCTCGGCTTGGCGGACCGGGCGGTGTTCCAGTGGCGCAGCAGCGGCAGGGCTTCGGGGGCGGCCAGGCGGGGACCGTACTCCTCGGCGAGCAGCCGGGCGAAGTCATCGCACTCCCAGATCATGTTGCGCACCACGCCGGCCGGGCCGTGCCCGGGAGGTTCGGTCAGCAGCTCCTGCAGCCGCCCCGCCAGCGCCTCCCTCGCCTGCTCGCTCCGCGCCTGCCAGACCTGCTGCGTCCGGGACCCGGAGCGCCGGGACGGCTCCGCCAGCCATCCGAGCAGCTCACGACGCTCCTGGAAGCCGAAGCGGCGCGCCACCGCGAACGGGAGCCGGTAGATCTCCTCGTAGCGGGTGTGGCCCCGGTGGACCAGCTCGCCTGCCCGGTGCACGAGGAGCCGCGCGTCCATGAGCGTCCAGTCGATGTCGCGTTCGGCCACCGAGTGGATCAGCCGCAACGCCCGCTCGTCGTGCTCGTGCCCTCCTTCCGGGCCCAGGCCCAGCTTCAGCTGCGCCCAGTGCCCGTACACCCGCCAGTCGGTGTCCGGCCCGGGTGGCAGCCCCTGCTCGAAGAGCTCCTCGAAGCGGCGGCAGATCTCCCTGGTCTCATCGCTCACGTATCCGTGCAGGTGGTTGTAGATGCAGGTCATCTCCTCGATCACGCCCACGTCAGCCTCCGACCAGCGGGACGAGCTTGATGAACGACACCACCGGGCCGGCGGTCAGGTCGATCGTCTCGGACAGGTCCTCGATCTGGCGGTCCCCCACCAGCAGCAGGAACCCGTTGCGCAGGAAGGCCCGTTCGGCGGCGTCGGCCTGCCGCTCCCAGTCGATCCGGCGCCCGGCGCCCATCCGGTAGCCGTTCAGCTCCGCCTCGGCGTCCACCGGGCGGACCAGGCCGTTGAACCGGGTCGAGGGCGCGGCGTTGTACCGGGCGACCTCCTCGCGGACGCGGAGCCGTACCAGTTCCCGTGCCGAGATGCTCTCGGGCAGGTCGGGGAGGGTGAACTCCTCCATCGTCTTCCCCGTGGCCGTCTCGTCCCGGAAGGTGACCGTTGTCATCACGCGGCTCCGCACATCATGGGAAACATTGTGAAGATCATCGATATCAGCCGGTACCGACGGGAACGGGGCGGCCATCCTCTCGGAACCCTTCCACCGGAGGTGCCCGCACCGCCGCCCCGCCGGGGTGACCGCGCCACCCCTCGGAAGGTGACCGCGGAGCCGTACCGGGCGCGGCGGATCCCCGAAGGCGGCGCGGCGCCGTCGTCCCGCATGTGAGGGGCCCGGACGGGTAAGGAGAAGCCGCGGCCTGCCCGCGCCCGGAGTGGTACGGCGGGCCGCTCGCGATGTCCGGCGACGGGTAGGGGGACGGGGTGGGACACGAGTTCCGGGTGTGGGCACCGGCGCGTGAGCGGGTCGAACTGGTGCTCGGCGAGCACAGACTGCCGATGCGGCGCTCCGGGGACGGCTGGTGGGAGCGCGCCGTCGAGGAGGCCGGGCCGGGCACCGACTACGCCTATTCGCTGGACGGCGGGCCGCCCCGGCCCGACCCGCGCTCGCCGTACCAGCCGTACGGCCCGCACGGCCCCTCCCGGGTGGTCGACCACGCCGCCTTCGGCTGGACCGACGACCGCTGGCGCGGGACGCCGCTGCCCGGCGCGGTGCTGTACGAGCTGCACGTGGGCACCTTCTCCCCCGCGGGGACCTTCGACGGGGTGATCGAGCGTCTCCCGCACCTGGTGGAGCTGGGCGTCGACGCGGTCGAGCTGATGCCGGTGGCGGAGTTCTCCGGCGGCCGGGGCTGGGGGTACGACGGGGTGTCGCTGTTCGCCCCGCACCACGCCTACGGCGGGCCGGACGGCCTGAAACGGCTGGTGGACGCCTGCCACGCCCACGGGCTCGGCGTGGTGATGGACGTCGTCTACAACCACCTGGGGCCCTCGGGCAACTACCTGCCGGAGTTCGGGCCCTACTTCACCGGCCGCCACAGCACCAACTGGGGCGACGCGGTCAACTTCGACGGTCCCGGCAGCGACGAGGTGCGCGCGTTCGTCGTCGACAACGCGCTGATGTGGCTGCGCGACTACCATGTGGACGGGCTGCGCCTGGACGCCGTGCACGCCATCGCCGACGACTCGGCCGTGCACGTCCTGGAGCGGCTGGCCGAGGAGGTGGAGGCGCTGGCCGCGCACGTGCGCCGGCCGCTGTTCCTCATCGCCGAGAGCGACCTGAACGACCCCCGGTTCGTGCGGGGGCGCGAGGCCGGCGGGTACGGCCTCGACGCGGCCTGGGCCGACGAGTGGCACCACGCCCTGCACGCGGTGCTGACCGGCGAGCGGAGCGGCTACTACTCCGACTTCGGCCCGCTGTCCCTGCTCGCCAAGGGGCTGCGGCAGGCGTGGGTCTACGACGGCACGTGGTCGCCGCACCGCGGGCGGATGCACGGCAGGCCCCCGGCGGGGCTGTCCGGGCACCGGTTCGTGGTGTGCGCGCAGAACCACGACCAGGTGGGCAACAGGGCGCGGGGCGAGCGCGGTTCGGCGCTGATGAGCGAGGGCCGGCTGCGGATCGCCGCCGCGCTGCTGCTCACCGCGCCCTTCGTCCCGATGCTCTTCCAGGGTGAGGAGTGGGGCACGACGACCCCGTTCCAGTACTTCACCGACCACGAGGACCCCGAGCTCGGCCGGGCGGTCAGCGAGGGCCGCCGCCGGGAGTTCGCCGCGTTCGGCTGGGAACCCGAGCAGGTGCCCGACCCGCAGGACCCGGCCACCTTCGAACGGTCGCGGCTGGACTGGAGCGAGCGGGACAAGGAGGTCCAGGGGCGGCTGCTCGA
This sequence comes from Streptosporangium pseudovulgare, assembly GCF_014648055.1. Taxonomy (GTDB): domain Bacteria; phylum Actinomycetota; class Actinomycetes; order Streptosporangiales; family Streptosporangiaceae; genus Streptosporangium; species Streptosporangium pseudovulgare. Next base: position 30,378 of record NZ_BMQJ01000027.1, on the reverse strand, counting down.
CTGGCACCGGGAGCTGATCGCGCTGCGGCGGCGCGTCCCGGCCCTCACCGACGGCCGTCTGGACCGGGTCCGGGCCGACTGCGACGAGGACACCGGGCTGCTGGTCGTCGAGCGGGGGCCGGTCCTGGTGGCGGTGAACCTCGGCGCGGAGACGCTGACCGTGCCGTCCCGGGGACGCGGTCGCGTCCTGGCCGCCTCCGACCCGGAGGTCGCCCTGTCCGGAACGGACCTGACCCTGCCGCCGGACACCGTGGCGATCCTGGAGGACTGAACGATGGCCGACGCCTGGGGGATCGAACACGAATACGAGGACGCCGAAGGCCGGCGCCGCCGGGTGTCCCCCGAGACCGTGGCGGCGCTGCGCGAGGCGATGGGCGCGCCGCCGTACGACGCGGGGCCGGACGGATCGTACGGCGACGCGGGCGAGGACCGGTCCCGGGGCGGCGCGGGGGGACGCGCGGGCTCGGGTCCGAGCGCGGACCGGTCCCGGGGCGACGCGGACGGCGGGGACGGCGGGGACGGCCCGCGGACGCTGGTACGGCGGCGCGGCGACCGCGTCGGCCCGGCCGAGCTGGTCCTGGAGGACGGCTCCGAGCTGCGGGTGGACGACGTGCTCCCGCCCGACCTGCCGTTCGGCTACCACACCCTGCGGCGGCCCGGTGAGGAGACCGGCCACCGGCTCATCGTGAGCCCCGGCCGGTGCCACCTGCCGGAGCGCCGGGCCTGGGGCTGGGCCGCGCAGCTGTACGCCACCCGGTCGCGGGAGAGCTGGGGCGTCGGCGATCTCGCCGACCTGCGGCGGCTGGCCCGCTGGGCGTCCGGGGAGTGCGGGGCGGGATTCCTGCTCCTCAACCCGCTGCACGCCACCGCGCCCGTCACCCCGGTCCAGCCGAGCCCCTACTTCCCGGCGAGCCGCCGCTTCCGCAGCCCCCTCTACCTGCGGGTGGAGGAGGTGCCCGGGGCGGCCGAGTCGGGCGCGGACCTGCACGACCTGGCGGCGCGCGGCCGGGCGCTCAACGAGCGGCGGCACATCGACCGCGACGAGGCGTGGCGCCTGAAGCTGGCCGCTCTGGAGGCGATCTGGCGGCGCACCCCGCCGGGAGAGGAGTTCGACGCCTGGCGGGCCCGGCGGGGGGACGGCCTCGCGGAGTTCGCCACCTGGTGCGCGCTGACCGAGCTGCACGGCCCGAACTGGCGGGTCTGGCCGGCGGAGTACCGCCGCCCGGACGGCCCGGCGGTGGCGCGCTTCGCCCGCGAGCACGCCGACCGGGTCCGCTTCCACGCCTGGCTGCAGTGGCTCACCGACCGGCAGCTGGCCGCGGCCGCCTCCGGCGTCCAGATCATCCAGGACCTGCCCGTCGGGGTCGACCCCGACGGCGCCGACGCCTGGTCCTGGCAGGACCTGCTCGCCCAGGGCGTCAGCGTCGGGGCGCCCGCCGACGAGTTCAACACCGCCGGGCAGGACTGGGGGCTGCCGCCGTTCGTGCCGTGGAAGCTGCGCCGGGCCGGGTACCGGCCGTTCGTCGACAGCGTCCGGGCCACGATCGCCTCGGAGGGGGGCCTGCGCATCGACCACGTCATGGGCCTGTTCCGCCTGTGGTGGATCCCGTCCGGCGCGGGGGCCGGCCAGGGCGCCTACGTCCGCTACCCCGCCGGCGACCTCCTCGACATCGTCGCGCTGGAGAGCCACCGCGCCGGGGCAGTGGTGGTCGGCGAGGACCTCGGGACGGTGGAGCCGGGCGTGCGCGAGACGCTGGCCGACCGCCGCATGCTGTCCTACCGGCTGCTGTGGTTCGAGGAGGACGATCCGGCCCGCTGGCCGGAACGCGCGCTGGCCGCGGTCACCACGCACGACCTGCCGACGGTCGCGGGCCTGTGGGACGGGAGCGACCTCGCGGCCCAGCGCCGCCTCGGGCTCGATCCGAACGAGGACGGCTCGAAGGAGCTGCGCCGCAGGCTCGCCGAGGCCGGCGACCTCGACGCTGCGACGGACGGCGCGACGGACGGCGGCGCGACGGCGTCCGCTTCCGGGGCGGACGACGGCGCGGCGGCACCCGCTCAGGGGGCGGACGCCGAGGCCGCGATGCATGCTCCGGGGACGGGCGGCGAGGCGGCGGTACCCGCTCAGGGGGCGGACGCCGAGGCCGCGATGCATGCTCCGGGGACGGGCGGCGAGGCGGCGGTACCCGCTCAGGGGGCGGACGCCGAGGCCGCGGTGCTCGCCGCCTACCGGCTGCTGGCCCGCGCCCCCTCGCTGCTGCTGTCGGCCACGCTCGACGACGCGCTGGCCGAGCCGGAGCGGCCCAACATCCCGGGTGCCGACGGCGAGCGCGCCAACTGGTGCCTGGCGCTGCCCGTCCCGCTGGAGGAGCTGGAGAGCGGGCCGCTGGCCCGCCGGCTGGCGGAGACGCTGTCCGGCGCGGTCACCGCCGCCGGGCCCGTGGTCTCATACGGCGGACCGACGCCACCGTGACGCGGCCAGGGCCAGGGCCAGGGCGGCATGACCGCAGAGCACGCCCAGTCCCGCCCACCACGCCAGGGGGAAGTAGCCCTCCGACGGCACGTAGTGGGCGATCACCTGCGGGTAGCGGACGGCGGTCTGCTGTACGGCGAACCCGGCCGCCGGGGTGAGCCGCAGCAACCATCGGGCCACCTCGTCGGGCAGCAGCGGCGACGCTCCCAGGACGTACGGGAGGATGACCGCCGACATCGCGCCGAGGACCGCCGCCCACGTGCGCCGCAGCAGCGCGCCGAGGGCGAGCGCGAGCACCGCGGTGACCGCGAACAGGACGGCGACGCCGATGACGACCCGCGACAGGGTGAGCCAGGACACCGTGAGGACGGCGTTGCCGTTGGCGCGCAGGATCTCCGCGCCGACCGGCATCGTGACCCCGGCCGCGACCAGTCCGGCCGAGAAGGCCGCCGCGCCGGCGACGACCGCCCTGGCGGCCAGATCCCGGCCGCCGGATGGCGGGACGCCGCCGCGCGCCGTACGGACCGCGACGGCGGTGGAGCGTGCCGTGCGGGACCCGGTGGTGACGGAACGCGTCGTACGGGGAGCCGCGACGGCGAAGCGCGCCGCCACCGCGATGACCACCGCCAGACCGGCGGCCAGCCCGACCAGGGTGTCCGCCACGTCGTGGCCGCCCTCCGTGCCGACCGGGCCGATGTCCCCGGACCCGGTGACGGTGAACGTGCCGTCCGCCTCGACGAGCCCGGGTGCCCGGTGGTTCCGCTCCCAGTCGGTGTGGCCCATCTCGCCGACGCCGTCGTGCCGCCATCCGCCGGCGGTCGCGCCGTCGAGGCTGACGTTGTCGAAGACGGCGGTGGCCTGGGTGAAGCGCGTCTCCGTGGTGCCGCCGCCCAGGCCGGTGCGCCGTACCGTCAGATCTCCGGGGGAGGTGACGAAGAGCCCGGCCTCCACCGTGCGGGGCGATCCGGCCAGGCGGGCCGTGCCGACCTTCGTCCACCGGCGGCCGTCGGCGGATTCGTACCCGGTGACGGTGTCACCGGAGCGGACCAGGCGCAGCCAGCGCGGGGAGCGGGGGGAGACGCCTCCCGGGCGGCCGGCCGTGTCGTGGACGTAGTCGTGCTGCATCCGGACGCCGTGGCCGCCGGTGACCATGAGCGCCGCGTAGGCGGAGCCCTGCCCGGTGCCGTCCTTGACGATGATCCCGGCCTTCGCCCAGGGCACCAGGCCCGGGACGATCTCGTCGTGGTCCGGGGGCGGATAGGTGATGACGCCCGTCATCGAGGTCACGCGTGCGGTGATGACGCCGTTCTCGCCCAGGGGCCGGTGCACGAAGAAGAACTGGTCACTCACCGCCCGGCCGTCCGGCCCGACCGGATCCGTGGGACAGGCGATCTCGGCGCCTCCCGCGCCGCAGGAGGCGCGGTCGCCGTACGCGGCGAGCAGGCCGGGCACGATGACGGCCAGCGTCGCCGCGATCATGGCGATCACCCGGCCCCGGCTGCGGAAAGCGGCCCACTCCCGCCGCACGGCGGACGTGATCGGTGACATGGCGGTGGTTTCGTCGGTTGACGGCATGCGGCCGGTTCTACGGCTCCGCGCCCAACACCGCGCGAACCGCCGCCGTCATGCCGCTGTTAGGCGCGGCAGGGCATCCTGGTGGTCCGCACGTCACCGGGGAGAGGACCGATGGGCAAGCCGCGAGGTCTCACGCTGAGGGGCCGGACCGTACGGCAGCGCTTCACCGTCATGTACGCGGCGCTGTTCCTGGCCTCCGGGATCGCCCTGCTGGCCATGACCAATCTGTTCGCCGGAGGGTGGCGGGCGTCCCGGGTCGCCCCCGGGCCGCCCACTTCGCAGCCTGATCTCACGGCCCTCCAGGAACACGTCGAGCGGCTCCAGGCACAGCTGGCGGACGTCCACGCGACGCAGTCGCGGCAGCTCCTGGCGGGCTCGCTGGTCGCGCTGGTGGTGATGGGGGCGGTCTCCGTCCTGCTCGGCGGGCTCGTCGCCGGGCGGGTGCTGCGTCCGCTGCGGGCGATCACTTCGGCCACCCGGCGGATCTCCGCCGACAACCTGCACGAGCGGCTGGCGGTGCCGGGCCCCGCCGACGAGGTCAAGGACCTCGCGGACACCGTCGACGGACTGCTGGAACGCCTGGAGGCGTCCTTCGCCGCCCAGCGGCGGTTCGTGGCCGACGCCTCCCACGAGCTCCGCACGCCGCTGGCGACCATGCGGGCGTCGCTGGACGTGGCCGCGGCCAAGCCGTCGGCGACGTCCCAGACGCTCGCGCTGACCGATCGGCTCCGCACCGAGCTCGACCGGATCGACCATCTCCTGGAGGGTTTCCTCCTGCTCGCCCGCGCGCAGCACGGCGCGCTTCCCGGCCGGGCGCCGGTCTCGCTGGCCCGGCTGCTGTCGGAGGCGGTGACCGGCCGCTCCGCGGCCATCGCGGAGAAGGACCTGACCGTCCACGCCGACACGGGGGACGGCGCGTGGACCCGGGGCAGCCCGGTTCTGCTGTCCCGGGTGGCGGACAACCTGATCGACAACGCGGTGGTCCACAACCGGCGCGGCGGCTGGATCCGGGTGGCGACCACGACGGCGGGCTCCTCGGCGCGGCTCGTCGTGGAGACGGGTGGGGCCGTCCTCGACCAGGAGCACGTCGCCCGGCTCACCGAGCCCTTCCGGCGGCTCGCCGCGGACCGGACCGGATCGGAGGCCGGTTCCGGCCTCGGCCTGTCGATCGTCGCGGCCGTCGTCGGCGCGCACGGCGGACATCTGGAGCTGCGCGCCCGGCCGGGAGGCGGCCTGCGGGTCGCCGTCTCGGTGCCGTCCGCGCCCGCGCCGGCTGGTGCCGCCGCATGAGGATCCTGGTCGTCGAGGACGCCCGCGCCCTGGCCGATGTCCTGGCGGAGGGGCTGCGCGACCGGGGCATGGCCGTGGACACGGCCCACGACGGCCTGGCCGCCGCCGCCAAACTCGATCTCAACGCCTACGACGTGGTCGTCCTCGACCGCGACCTGCCGGGCATCCACGGTGACACGCTCTGCCACATGATCACCGAACGTGACGACCGTCCCATGGTCCTGATGCTCACCGCGGCCGGCTCGCCGGGGGACAGGGTCAGCGGCCTGACCCTGGGAGCCGACGACTACCTCGCCAAGCCGTTCCACTTTCCCGAACTCGTCCTGCGGATCCACGCCCTGGCCCGGCGGCGCCCCTCCGCCCGCCCGCGGACGCTGCGCGCGGCCGGCATCGAACTCGACGCCGCACGCCACGTCGCCACCCGCGACGGCCGTCTCCTCGACCTCTCGCCCAAGGAGTTCGCCCTCCTCGAAGCCCTCCTGAGCGTCGCCCCCGCGTTCCTCAGCGCCGAGGCCCTCCTGGAGCGGGTCTGGGACGAGAACGCCGACCCCTTCACCAACACCGTGACCGTGACCGTCGGCCGTCTGCGGCGCAAGCTGGGTGACCCGTCACCCATCACCACGAGGCCCGGCGTGGGTTACCGCATCACCGATCCGGCCGGTTAGCGCGGGTCGGTGCCGCCCGGGCCCGGAACGGGACCGGACGGCACGCCGCGGAATCGGGCGGCAGGCCACGGGACCGGGTGCCGGCCGTGCCGTGAGCGGGAGGATCACCCATCGGCTTCGCCTGCCCGGCCCTTGCCGAAAATCGGCAGACCGGTCTATTTTTATCCCGTGGGACAGAAAGGCGAGGAGACGCGCGGACGCCTGCTGGACGCCACCCGGGACCTGATCGAGACCGGGGGCTACTTCGGGACCGGGCTGAACCAGGTGATCGCGGCCAGCGGCACGCCCCGGGGCTCGCTGTACTTCCACTTCCCGGGCGGCAAGGACCAGCTGGTCGGCGAGTCCGTACGGCGGGCGGGCGACGAGATCGGCCGGTCGCTGCGCGCGCTGGCGGAGTCCTCGTCCGGCACCCGCGGCATGGTCGCCGGGATGCTGGCGTTCCTGGGCGACCGGCTGGAGAGGTCGGGGTGGCGCAGGGGCTGTCCGGTGGCGACGGTGGCGCTGGAGACGGCGGCCACGAGCGACCCGCTCCAGCGGATCTGCGCCGAGGTCTACGGCTCCTGGGAGGCGGAGCTGCGCCGCCGCCTGGCCGCCGAGGGGCACCCCGAGCCCGCCGACACCGCCGCCACCGTCCTCGCCCTGATCGAGGGCGCGCTGCTGCTGGCCAGGGCCCACCGGAGCCGCGAGCCGCTGGAGCGCGTCGCCCGCCGGGTCGAGGCCCTGCTGTGACCCGGGCGCCGTCGCGGTAGGGCCCGCCCCCGGCGGGCCTTCTTTTCGGCCAAAAAATATGTAGACCGATCTATTTTCAAGGAGTGTCATGACCCCTCACCCGCCCGACTCGATCGTCTTCGGCGCCGCCGGGTTCCTCGGCCGGTCCCTCGTCGCGGAACTGCTCCGCCAGGGGCGCCGGGTGGCCGCCGCGGTGCGCGGGCCGGGAGACCGGCTGACCTCCTGGCTGGCCGGGCAGGAGGTGGACACCGCGGGGCTGACCGTCGTCACCTGCGACGTCACCGTGCCGGGGCTGGGCCTCGCCGACCTCGCCGAGGTCCGCGACGTCTACAACGCCGCTGCCCGCTTCGCCTTCGGCCTGGACGTGGCGGAGGCACGGCTCGCCAACGTCACCGGCGCGGTCAACGTGACCGAGTGGGCCGCGGCCCGGACCGGCCTGCGCCGCCTGGTCCACGTCAGCGGCTACCGGGTCAGCGGGGCGGAGCCGGACTACCGGAGGCTGGGTCCGTACGAGGCGTCCAAGGCCGAGGGGGACGCGGCGGTCCGCCGCCGCGCCCGCGAGCTGGACGTCCCCCTGACGATCGTCAACCCCGCCACGGTGATCGGTCCCGGCCAGTTCATCGGCCTGGCCTCGGTGGTCCACGACCTGTGGCGGGGGCGGCTGCCGGTCCTGCCCGGCGGTCCGGGCGTCTTCGTCCCGGTCGTGGACATCGGCTATCTCGCCCGTTTCATGGCCGCGGTGCCCGAGCACGAGGAGACGGCGGACCGGGCGTACTGGGTGCTCGACGACGACACGCCCGAGCTGCCGGAACTGGTCGCTCTGCTGGCCTCCCACCTGGGGGTGCGCGCCCCGCGCCGGTCGGTCCCGGTCTGGCTGCTGCGGCGGCTGCCCCGGGCGCTGACCGGGGCCGACCCGGAGACGCTGTCGTTCCTGTCGGGCGACCGCTACGACACCGCCCCGGCCCGGGCGTTCGCCGAGCGGGCGGGACTGCGCATGCCGCCGGTGGAGCAGGCGCTGCGGCGCTGGGCCGACGACCTGGTGTCCGCGCGCTTCGGCGCCGGTACGGCCGGCGCCCCCTGAGCCCTCCGGAACCGGCCCCGGACCTCCCGCTTCCGCGGGAACCCCGGCGCCGTTCTGCTCGACCGGACGATCTCACGCCGCCGGGCGCGGGCGGCCTGACACGAGGCGGCGAGCCGTACGGGGATCCCCGGTGGCCGCCGGACTCACCGGCGGGCGGCGCGCGGGGGACGTTCGAGCAGGAGGACGGTGACGCCGCGCAGCGGCCAGGTCCGCGTCACGGTGAACCGCTCCTCCAGCAGCGCGTCGATCTTGGGGATCATCGCCGGGGCCACGCCGTTCCTGGACGGCAGCGCGGTCCCGGGGCGGACCGCCCGTCCGAAGTCGCTCCGGACGAGCCAGACCCGCTCCCCCGCCGCGTCGCCGGAACGCCTCTCCGGCGGCATGGCCCCGTAGCGGGTCAGGCCCTGGCGGGCCCAGGGCACGACGTAGACGGTCCGGTCGCCGTCCCGGCGCTGCGCCGCGACGATCTCGGCGGCGGCACGGTAGCTCACCTGGTGACCCGGCTCAGTGCGCAGCAGCACCTGCTGCCGGGCCCCGAGCGCCACGGCCACGCCGAGCCCGGCCACCAGGACGGCGCGCGGCAGGCGGGCCGCCCCCAGCCCGGTGAGCAGCGCGAAGGCGGGCGCGGCGAACAGGACGTACCGGGAGCTGTAGACCGGGGTGACCAGGTGGGACACCGCGACCAGGACCGGCATCGGCAGCACGCCCCACACCACCAGCCCCGCGGCGAAGGCCCGGAGCGCGGGAACGCCACCACCGGCCGACCGGCCGGCGAGAACCCCGTCGGACGGCCGGCCGAGGGCGAGGTCATCGGTAGGTGTCCCGGCGAGCGGCCGGTCGGGGGCGGGATCACCGGTGGACGCCTCGGCGGCCCGCCGGTCGCCGTTCCCCCGCCGGAGCAGGACCACCGCCGAGGCCAGCCCGGCCAGGGCGACGGCCCAGCCGAGGAGCACGGCCGGCAGGTCCCCCGGCTCGGACTGCGGCTGCCAGCCGGTGATCGCGCTGCGGACCAGGACGATGTTCTCCCATCCCGGCGCCTCCAGCCAGTTGACCTGCCCCACCTGCCCGGCCGAGATCGCCGCGACGGCGAGCGTGACCGGCGAGCCCAGCGCCAGCCACGGCAGGCAGCGCCGGGAGACGACCAGGTGGGCCGGGAGGGACAGCACCGCGAAGAGGTGCGTGCAGGGCAGCAGTACGACGGACAGGACGTAACGGCCCCAGCGTCCGGTCTCCAGCGCCCGGTGCAGGCACCAGTAGGAGAAGACCGCGGCGGCGACGGCCAGCGTGTACGGCCTGGCCTCCTGCCCGAAGCGGGAGATCGCCGGCAGGACGAGCAGGGCCGCCCCCGCGACGGTCCCGGCGCGGGCGCCGCCGAGCCGGCGGCCCAGGTCGGCGAGCAGCCCGGTGGCGGCGGCCACCGCCAGCGCGGAGGGCAGCCGCAGCCACCAGTCGGCCGTACCCACCCGGGACCAGACGTACATCAGCAGGTAGTACGGCAGGAACACCGCGTCCCGTTCGCGGAGCGTCTCCCACAGCGTGTCCCAGGAGGTCACGGTCTGCGCGGTGGCCAGCTCGTCGGCCCACATCGAGGGCGCCCAGGAGCCCGCGACCGCCAGCACCAGCGCGACCGCCGCGAGGAGCAGCGGCAGCCGCGCCGGGGAGGGGGTCCGCCCGGCACGGCCACCCGGGCGGGCCCGGCGACCCGTGCGAGGCCCGTCCTCCGGACGAGGCCCCCGGCCGGCTAGCCGAGCCACTGCCGGGTGGGCCAGGTCTCAAGCCGCCACGCGCTGTCCCAGAACATCCACTCGTACTCCGTCGCCCGGCAGAACGCCTCGGCCATGGCACGGCGCGTCGCGGGGTCGGCGGTCTCGGCCAGCCGGTCGGTGATCGCCCTGATCAGTTCCACCGAGGCGGCGAAGGACTCATCGGAGTAGGTGTCGATCCACGCCCGGTAGGGGTGGTCGTCCATGCCCGCCGTACGGGCGAGGAGCGCGGTGCCGACGTCCTGGTACACCCAGAAGCACGGCAGCACCGCGGCGGCGAGCACGGGCAGGGGCTCGGCGAGCGCCGTCGCCTGGAGGAACGACGCGTAGGCCAGGCAGGTCGGCGAGGTGGGGACCGCCGCCTCCTCCTCGGCGCTCACCCCGAACTCCCCCAGGTAGGAGGTGTGCAGGCCGCGCTCGACGGCCAGCGCCGTGTGCGCGCTCTCGGCGAAGAACATCGCGTCGGCGGGGTCGGCGGACCGCACCGAGGCCGCCGCCAGCGCCTTGGAGAACGCCGACAGGTAGCGGGCGTCCTGGACCATGTAGAACGCGAAGCGCTCCCGGTCGAGGGTGCCGTCGCCGAGGGCGGCGTTGAACGGGTGGTCGTGGATCGCCTTGAGCAGCGTGGCGGTACGCGCCCAGATCTCCTCGCAGAACATCGTGTCCCCTCGCTCACCGGGTCTCGGGGAGGACGGCGCCACGGGAGGCCCGCGGGCGCCGCGCACCGCGGCCTGCCGCGCCCGGGGACACGGCAGGCGGTGACGTCCCTCCGCTAGTACGAACTAGATCAGGTTCTACGGGTTTGATCTCAGCCCGGCGCACCGGGCACCCCGCGTCGCGACCAACCGTAACAGAGGCTCAGGGGGCGGATGGGACCGGAGGGAACGGGATCTCGGCCAGTACGGGAAGCAGCGACTCCTCCTCGTGGTCGAGGTGGGCCCGCAGTTCCTCCGACAGCCGGTCCAGCTCGGTGCGGAAGCGGTGCGGGTCGGCGGTGGCGATGCCGTCCAGCAGGACGACCAGCTCGGCCTGGATGCGGGCGACCGTACGGTGCTCCTCGCGGAGCCGGTCGATGGCGTCACGCAGGTGGGGATACCGGCTCGCGAGGTCGGGGAACGTGTACGCGTCCTCGTGGGTGTGGTGGGATTCCAGCGACTGGCAGAACGCCAGGCAGTGCTGCCGCAGTTGCAGCCCCAGCCCCGGCGCGGGCGGCTCGTCCGGGCCCCGGTGGACCGCCCGCGCGGCGAAGTGCGCGTCGGCCTCGACGCGCACGTGCCGCAGCTGCGAGCGCAGCCAGGCGTGGACCCGCAGGAGCACGCCGGCGAGGTCGGTGACCTCGCCCCCGGCCTCCTCGGGCCCGGAGCGCCGCAGCATGACGACCGGCAGGCGCCGGTCGACGCGGGCCTGGTAGTCGGCGTAGCCCGGGGCCGCGCGCACGGCGTGCTCGAACAGTCGGTCCCGCTCCTCACCCTCGGCGGGGACGGCGATCGCCCAGTACGTCTCGGCGCCGACCTCCACCCGCACCATGGGGTGGGTGAGCAGGTTGTGGTACCAGGCGGGGTGGCGGGGCGCGCCGCCGGCGGACGCGACGACCAGCAGCAGGTCATCGTGGCGGACGTAGCCGAGGGGGACGGTGTGCTCGGCGCCGGACCGCGCGCCGGTGGTGGTCAGCAGGAGGAGGTCGCCGCCCTCGAACGGGCCGCCGGCCCTCCCTCCGTTGGCCCGGAACTCCTCGATGATCGACTGGTTGAAGGACATGGGCATGCGGTGCGGGAACCTTTCTCTCGTGAGAACGCTGAGGACACTGAGGACGCTGAGGACATGGGAAAAGGGTGGGAACGGAGGAAGGCCGGGTGCCCGTACCCGATGACGGGCGCGGACCGGATACGCGGAGTCCGTGGGGCTACGAACGGCCGTCCGGAGACGGCGGACGCCGCCGGGCCGGGACGCACCGGGACCGCACGGCGGTGCCGGGCACCGCGGCGGGCGGGAGACGGCGCGCGGCGTCCGGCACGGAGCGGGGATGCCCGGTACGGCGCGCGGCGGTTACGTCAGACGTGGGACGCGGAGTGTGACCTCATGGCGTGTGTCCCTTCTGGAAAGGTGCTCACCCGGCCGCCGGCCGGCCCATTGCTCTTTGGCCGGCGCCACGTGGCACGCCGACCATTACAACCATCCGGCGGTCGCCTGTCAACGGGATGATCACCGGGCTCGCGCCGGTCCCGGCGGCGGCCCGTCCCGGCGGCCTCGGGCGTGAGGCACCATGAAGGAGTGATGTGGAAGGTGGACGAGGGACCCGACGCCCGGACCGGCGCCCCGCCCGGCACCCCGGGCACCGCGAACCCCCGGCTCCGCATGCTGGCCGATCTCGTCGCCGACGGCGACGTGGTGGTGCTGAGCGGGGCCGGCCTGTCGACGGAGTCCGGCATCCCCGACTACCGCGGGGAGACCGGCCGGATGCGGCGGGCCGAGCCGATGACGTACCAGACGTTCGTCGGCAGCGCCGCGGCCCGGAGGCGATACTGGGCGCGCAGCCACCTGGGCTGGCGGCACATCGCCGGTGCCCTCCCCAACGCCGGTCACCGCGCGGTCGCCGGGTTGCAGGAGCGGGGGCTGGTCGGCGGGATCATCACCCAGAACGTCGACGGCCTGCACCACGCCGCCGGGGCGCGGGACGTGATCGAGCTGCACGGCGGCCTCGACCGCGTCCGCTGCCTGTCCTGCGGCCGGCGGACGTCCCGCCACGAGCTCGAACGGCGCCTGGGCGAGGCCAACCCCGGCTGGCACGCGCACGCCCGGACCGCGGTGATCAACCCCGACGGCGACGCCGTGCTCGACGACGACCTGGTCGAGGCGTTCCGGATCGTCGACTGCCGCGACTGCGGCGGCGTGCTCAAGCCCGACGTGATCTTCTTCGGGGAGAACGTCCCCGGCCCCCGCGTCCAGGAGTGCTACGAGCTGGTCGAACGGGCGGGCCTGTTGCTGGTCCTCGGGTCCTCGCTGACCGTGATGTCGGGTTACCGGTTCGTACGGCGCGCCGCCGAGCACGGCATCCCCGTCGCGATCGTCAACCAGGGGCCGACCCGGGGTGACGGCGACGCCCTCCTGACGCTCGACGCCCCGCTCGGTCCCACCCTCGCCGCCCTGGCCGCCGCGCTAGATCCGGCACGCTGACGCACGGCCCGGCGCGTACGGCCCGGCCTGGCCCGGCACGCTGACGCACGGCCCGGCACCGGCCCCCGGCCCGGCGCGTACGGCCTGGCGCGACACGTACGACCCGGTGGGCGGCGGCAGGCCCGCCGTCCGCGGTGACGTGCCGCCCGGCTCACGTCCACCCCGCCACGAGCGTGCCTTCGGGGCCGAGGCCGATCCGCGTCCCGAAGGGACGGCTGACCCGGTCGAGAACCGCCCGCAGCCACGCCGCGTCCTCGTCCGGCGCGCGGTGGAGCCGCATCCGGCGGGTCCGCACCGGCGTCATCCGCAGCCCGGCCAGCCTCCCGGTGGCCGCCTCCAGCGACACGAGGTACAGCAGCCGCAGCTCGTCCCGGTACTCCTCGTAACCCGCGATGCCCTCGTAGTCGTCGATGAGGTCGCCGCAGCCGTACAGGACGAGCCGGTCCCGGTACACCTCGACGGGACGCGGGTGGTGCGAGGAGTGGCCGTGCACGACGTCGACGCCGCCGTCGACGAGCGCGTGCGCGAAACGCACCAGGCCGGGCGGGATGTCGTAACCCCAGTTGGACCCCCAGTGGACGGAGGCGACCACGACGTCCCCCGGCCGCAGGATCCGCCGTACCCGATCGGTGATCCGCGCCGCCTCGGCGTCCGGCGTGCCGGCGGCGAGGTCCACGAGATCCACCCCCGCGCGGTCCGCGGTCGCCGCCCAGTCCGGCGGGATGCCGCTGGACTCCATCCCGAACGACAGGACCAGCACCCGCCCGCCGCCGCGCAGGGGGACGGCGGCGGGCCGCCGCGCCTCCTCCGCGTCCCGTCCCGCCCCCGCCGACCGCAGTCCCGCGGCGGCCAGCGCGTCCAGCGTCTCGGCGAGCCCCCGCCGGCCGAAGTCCAGCACGTGGTTGTTCGCCAGCGCGCAGACGTCGGGCCGGACCGCGGCCAGGCACGGAAGGTTGGCCGGGTTCATCCGGTAGTGCACGGCCTTTCCCGGGGCGAAGTCGTCGCTTCGCGTGACGCTCGTCTCCAGGTTCACCACCCGCGCGTCGGGCCCGAAGTCATCGATCATCGGCAGTGCGTCGCCCCAGGGCAGGGAGAAGCCGCACGGGCGGGGAACCGGGCCGCCCACCGCCTCCGCCAGCTCGACGTAGGACAGCGCGCTCCGCATGTGCGGCTCCCGCAGTTCCGGGTCGCCCGGGTGCGGCAGGATCTGGTCGACGCCGCGGCCGAGCATGACGTCCCCGCCGAGGAACAGCCGTATCCGGCCGGTGGTCGTGTCCGCGGACCGGCTCATGATCCCGGACGTCTCCGGAGGAACCGGAGCAGGCCCGCCCCGGCGAGATAGGCCAGGAGCATCGGGACGGGCAGGCGGGCCGGGAGCGTCACGGCGGCGCCCAGCAGCCCCCCGGCGGCCAGCGCCGCGCCGGCGACCGCCGCGACCGCGCGCGGGACCCCGCTCGCGGGCCCGTCCACGCCGGGGACCGGCCCGGCGCGCCGCTCGATCCGGCCGAACACCGCGACGAGGACCGTCAGGACCACGAGCAGGCAGGCGAGCCAGGGCAGGCGGAGCAGCAGCCACGGCACCGACCCCACGGGCGGCTGCGGCAGCAGGCCCGTGGGGTAGAGCGCGACGGCCGCGACCACGACGGCGGTCAGGTGCCAGAGGAAGACGGTCATGATCACGGAGTTGACGCCCACCACGACCGTCCACGGGCGGGCGCGCCGGAGCCAGCGGTCGGCGGGGTCGTGCAGGAGCAGGGCGAGCCCGGTCTGCGCGGTCGCCAGGGCCAGCAGGGCGAGGGTCGGCGGGGAGGTGTTCTGCAGCCGCTCGCCGGGGACCGCCACCATGCTGACCGGGTACGGCCCGGCCACGGTGAGCAGCACCAGGGCCGCGATCCCCCCGGCCGCCATCGGCAGGGCCACCGTACGGCGGGCCGGCAGCGCCCCCTCCCGCCAGGCGATGCCGAGCTGGTGGATCGCCAGCCAGGCGAAGAGGAAGCCGGCCTGGCCGAGGAGGGGCGGGCCGGACCGGATGCGGACGGCGTCGCCCAGCCCGACCAGCGCGGCGAGCACGACCGGCACGGCGAGGCCCGCCCGGCGGTGCAGCGCGAGCATCACCGGCGTCAGGAGGACGACCGCGAGATAGGCGACCAGGAACCACAGCGGCATGACGGCGAGCCACACGGCCGTGGCGACCGTCCCCTCGCCGGCCCCGAGGAGGAGGGCGAGGAGCGCCGCGGCGCTCAGCGTGAGGAGGAGCGCCGTGGTGGGGCGGATCAGCCGGTCGGTGCGGCCGAGGAACCAGCCCGTGGCGGTGCCGCCCCGCCGCCGGTGGGAGTCGAGGGAGGCGGCGTTCACGAAGCCTCCCACCAGGAAGAACACCGGCATGACCTGGAACGCCCAGGTCAGCGGGCGGGCCCAGGGCAGGACCGCGAGGACGGTGTCGCCGCCGAACCCGCCGTGGTAGGTCACCACGACGGCCAGCCAGTGGCCGAGCACCACCGCGGTGATCGCGACGGCGCGCAGCAGGTCGAGGTGGCGGTCACGGTGCGGCGGCGTCCGCTCCGCGGTCAGGCGGATCGCGCGGACGGCGGCCCGGGGGCGGCGTAGCAGCACCTCGCACACGGCCGATCCTCCATCCGTCCGGCCGGCCCGGCCGGATGAACGGTTCCTACCCGGTCAGGGCGGGTCTGGACCTCGGGCCCGGGAGAGCGGGGCTTAGGTCCCTGGTGCGCGCGGGTCCCGCCGTCGCACGGTGAACGAAGGCAGGGGAAAACCCGTGAACCGTCGGGGCGCGGGGATCGCACACTTGGAGCCACTCGTGGAACACGACAGGAACGGCGTGGTGAGGCTCTCCTGGCGGGGCGGGGACCGTTTCGACCTGGCGGCCCGCCGCCACGTGGTCCGCGTCGACCAGACCAGCGACTTCCGCGGCAGCGACACGGGCCCCACCCCCGTGGAACTGTTCGTCGGGAGCCTCGCCGCCTCCGTCGCCCAGTGCGCCGAACGCTACCTCCACCGCTGCCAGCTGCCCGCCGGCGTCTCGGTGACGGCCCGCTACGACCTGGACGTCCGCCCGGAGCACGCCAGCCGGGTCGAGCTGGTGGTGGAGGTCCCCGACATCCCGCACGGGTTGCGGGAGTCCTTGGCCAACGCCCTGGACCACAGCACCGTGACCGCCTTCCTGCGGGTCCCGCCGGAGGTCGGCGTGCGGGTCCACGAGGCCGAGCCCGGCTCCGTCCCCGGGTGCGTGCCGGAGAGGGCCCGGGGGACCGCGCTCCGCTACGTCCGCGGGGACGAGAGGCTGCGGCGCGAGTTCGACAACCTGCTCGCGCGGTTCCTGCGCGAGCAGCCGGACCACGGCCGCTGGGACGTCACGCCCCTGGTGGAGGCCCTCGACCGGCTCGGGCTGCGGATCCCCCGCCTGCTCGTACGGCTGAGCCGCCGCCCCCCGGAGGAGGCGCTCCGGGTCTGCGTCGAGTTCGACCTCCCGGCGATCCCCGCCCCCGTTCCGGGACCGCCCACCCATCCCCGGTGAACGGCTGAGCGGCGCACCGGGCACGGCCGGTTCCCCCATCCGGTCGCCCGGGATCTCACCTGAGGATGTAGCAGTAGTTGGACTTGTTCTTGAACCGGTGGAACGCGCGCGGCTCCCGGTACCGCCACCGGCAGCCGTCGTCGAGGCGGCCACCGGCCAGGTACATGGTCTCGCCCTTCCGTTTGACGCAGTAGGCGCCCGGGCGGGGAGTCTCCCGGTACTCCACCCATTCCCAGCCCAGCGTGACGCAGTACTGCGTGAAGTGGCCGGGGCCGAGTTCCGCGACCCGGGCCTGGGGCGACCGGGACGGCGACGGCTTCGACGTGTTCGACGGCTTCGGCGGCTTCGGTGATCTCGGCGGGGAGGGGAGGGCGGTGGTGGTCTCGGGTGGCCGCGGCCGGACCCGGTCGTCCGGCGTGCGGGTGGCCGTGGGATGCCCGCTCACCCGGGGCCGGGGACCGCGCGTCGCCGGGGACGGCGAGGTCGGCGCGGTCGGCGGGGAGGTCTCCGGGGTAGCGGCCGCGGGGGTCGCCGTGAGGTGGGGCTTCCCGGCGGGAGAGGTCGTATCGAGGCCGGTGGGCGCCTCCGGCGTGATCCCCGCGGCCCTGGCCTGCGAGGTCCGGGACACGCCGGCGTCCGTCCCCGTCGGGTCTCCGCCGGGCAGCAGCATGACGCCCGCGGTCCCGGCGACGGCCATCGCGGCGACGGCGACGGCGGTCATCAGCGGCACGCGGCGCCTTCCCGGCGTGGCCGGAGGCCGCGTGCCCGCCGTCCCGCCGGACGCGGTCGCGCCGCCCGGCGGTCGCACCGGGGCCGGCCCACCCGGGGGCGGATGGCCGCCGGCGGCCGCTCCGTGTCCTCCGCCCACGAGACGGCCGAGGATCTGCTGGGCCGTCGGCCGCCGCGCCGGGTCCTTGATGAGGCATTCGCGGATCAGATCGAGCAGGGGCGGCTCGATCCCGTCCAGGACGGGTTCCTCGTTCAGGATCCGGTTGATGATCGCGGGGATGGAGTCGTTGCCGAACGGCGGGCGGCCCGTGGCGGCGAAGACCATGGTGGAGGCCCAGGCGAACACGTCCAGGGGGAGGCCGGGCTCGTCCGCGTTGAGCTGCTCGGGCGCCATGTAGGCGGGCGTGCCCACGATCCCGCTGGTCACCGTGCCGGTCGCGGCGAGGGATCGGGCGATGCCGAAGTCGATGACCCGCGGGCCGTCCGGGCCGAGGAGCACGTTCTGCGGCTTGAGATCCCGGTGGACGACGCCCGCGTCGTGCAGGGCGACCAGCGCGGTG
Organism: Streptosporangium pseudovulgare; assembly: GCF_014648055.1. Lineage (GTDB taxonomy): Bacteria > Actinomycetota > Actinomycetes > Streptosporangiales > Streptosporangiaceae > Streptosporangium > Streptosporangium pseudovulgare. Next base: position 12,804 of record NZ_BMQJ01000027.1, on the reverse strand, counting down.
GCCGTGCCGACGGCGAGGCGTTCGAGGGCGCCGCCCGAGCGCGGTCCCTCGGTGGTGACCACGCGCTGCAGCGAGGGGCCCGGGACGTACTCACTGACGAGGTAGGGGCGCATGCCGTACAGGCCGAAGTCCAGGACCTGCGCCGTGCAGAACCGGGCGACCCGCTTGGCGATCTCCGCCTCGCGCATGAGGTCGTCGTGCGCGGCGGGTTCCCCGCCGATCCGGGCGTGGTAGAGCTTGACCGCCACGCGGAGACCGGGACCCGTGTCCGCGAGTTCCGCGAGTTCCGCGAGGTAGACGGCGCCCTGCCCGCCTTCGCCGATCCTTCCGACGACGCGGTAGGGGCCGAGCATTGTGGGATCACCCGGTTCCAGGGGGTGGAGATCCGACATCTGCCTCCGACACCTTTCCGTCGACCGGCGAACGTACGAATCGTAAATCCCGTGGTGGGAGAAATCAGTCTTTCCACTGAGGCGGGCTTCACCCGCCATGGCGGTGTTCGACGGCCATAACGGTCTTTGACGGATACATCCGAGGCGCGATGTCCAGCACGGCTCCGATGGGCCCGATGATCACCATCCCGGTGGCCCGGTACGGCGGGTCAGCACGACAGGTCGGCACGACAGGTCGGCACGGCGGGTCGGCACGACGGCCGGGCATGGCACGAGCGGGCTGTCACGGCGCGGGCGGCTCTCCGTGGCGCGGGCGGGCCGCTACGGCGATCTGTCGGGCGACATATACCTTATTGACCCTATTCACCCTAAGCACCTTAAATGCTATATACGAAATAGGTCAGAAAAGTAATTGGGAACGTCCCCGAGCGACATATCCGCCGCCGTTCCGCAATACTCCTCCGCGCCCATTTTCCATGGCCGAACGGCCAGAATTCCCCTCCCGTGCGGATGAAGAAATGACGCCCGGGCCGCACAAGAATGTCAGAGCAATCACCTGGGGCAGGGGGTGCCCAGAAAAGAAGGAGAGACCGATGGAACTGAACGGCAACCAGCTCCTCAACCGCAAGATCGACATCTGCTTCGGGCACGGCGACCAGAACGGCGACGGCATCCTCGAACCGGCCGACGCCCTGGCCCTGGCCGCGCGGATCATCGCCTACCTGGGCGAGCCCTTCAACTCCCCCAAGGCGCAGGCGCTGCTGGACGGCTTCGAGAACTTCTGGAAGCACGTCTCCGCCCGCATGGACACCAACCAGGACGGCAAGGTCACTCCCCTGGAGTGGCGCACCGGGATGATCGGCGCGTTCGCCGGTGACTCCAAGGCGTTCGACGAGGGGTTCCGCCCCCTGGCCGAGGCTCTGTGGAGCATCTGCGACCGGGATGACGACGGGACGGTCGGCCCCAACGAGTTCGCGGCCTTCCAGCGGGCCTTCGGCACGTCGCCGGCCAACAGCAGGATCGCCTTCGACAGGCTCGACACGAACAAGAGCGGCACGCTCTCGGTGGAGGAGCTGCTGGCCGCGTGGCAGGAGTACTACACCAGCCCCGACCCCCAGGCCGCCGGCAACTGGCTCTTCGGTGACATCTGGGGCGACGAGGCCTAGAACGGCCCGCGCGTGAAGCTCTGACCGGACCGGGACGGGTCCCCGGCGCGGCGCGCCCGCGCCGGGGACCGCTCTCGCGTGTCCGCCGGATCCCGCCAACGAGCGAACGCGAGCTTGGAGAACCAATGGAAAGCCGATGTGAGCCGATCGCGGTCATCGGAATGGCGTGCCGTTTCGCATCCGGCATAGACACCCCCGATTCGCTGTGGCGTTTTCTCATCGAACGCGGCGACGCATCGGGAACGGTGCCGGAAGGCCGCTGGTCCCCTTATTACCGCATAAGTCCGGAAAACTCCGCCGTTCTGCGGGCGACCACGGCCCGCGGCTCCTTCATTCCCGACATCGCCGGGTTCGACGCGGAGTTCTTCGGGATATCCCCGCGCGAGGCCCGGCTGATGGACCCGCAGCAGCGGATGACGCTTGAGGTCGCCTGGGAGGCCCTGGAGCACGCCGGCATCCCGCCGCATTCCCTCGCCGGCTCCGACACGGGCGTCTTCACCGGCGTCAGCGCCGACGACTACGGCCGGCGGCTGCTCTCCGACCTTCCCCGGATCGAGGCGTGGACCGGCATCGGCGCCGCCCCGTGCGGGGTGGCCAACCGCGTCTCCCACGCCCTCGACCTGCGCGGCCCCAGCGTTGCCGTGGACACCGCCTGCTCGGCCTCGCTGGTAGCGATCCACCAGGCGTGCCAGAGCCTCCGGCTCGGCGAGATCCCGCTGGCGCTGGCCGGCGGCGTGATGCTGATGGCCGGCCCCGAGCTGAGCGTGGTGCTCGACGCCGCCGGCGCGATCTCCCCGGACGGGCGGTCGCGGGCCTTCGACGCCGCGGCGACGGGTTACGGGCGCGGCGAAGGCTGCGGCGTCGTCGTTCTCAAGCTCCTGCGCGACGCCGTCGCCGACCGCGACCGGGTGCTCGCACTGATCACCGGGAGCGCGGTGCTGCAGGACGGCAGGACCCCGGGCATCATGGCCCCCAGCCGCGAGGCCCAGGAGCACCTGCTGCGCCGGGCGTACCGGGCGGCGGGCGTCGACCCGGCAGGCGTCGGCTACGTCGAGGCCCACGGCACCGGGACCCGCGTGGGCGACCCGGTGGAGGCCGGCGCCCTGGCGGCGGTGCTGGGCGCCGGACGCCCCGCCGGCCGCCCCTGCCTCATCGGCTCGCTCAAACCCAACATCGGCCACCTGGAGGCGGCATCGGGCGTCGCGGGGTTGATCAAGACCGTGCTGTGCCTGGGACACGGGCTCATCCCGCCGACGCCGACCACCGCCGGGCCCACCCCGGCGATCCCCTGGGAGAGCTCCGGCCTGCGGCTGGTCACCGAGACGACCGGGTGGCCGGACACCGGGCGTCCCCGGCGGGCGGGGGTCTCGGGCTTCGGGTACGGCGGCACGATCGCCCACCTCGTCCTCCAGGAGGCCCCGCCCGTCCCCGCCCCGGACCCCGCGGACGGCGCGGACGACGCGGACGACGCGGATGGCACGGACGACGCGGATGGCACGGACGACACGGTGGTCCGGCCGTACCCGCTGTCCGGCGCCACCGACGAGGCCCTGCGGGCCAACGCCGCCCGGCTGGCCGACCGGCTGTCGGAGCGCGAGGACCCGCCGCTCGCCGCGGTGGCCTCCACCCTCGCCCGCCGCCGTACCCACCTGGCCCGCCGCGCCGTCGTCGTCGCGGCCGGACGGGCCGAGCTGGTCGAGCGGCTGCGCTCCCTGGCGGCGGGCGACCCGGCCGCCGTGACCGGCCACGCCGCGCCGGAACCCGGACGGCCCGCCCGCGTGACCGGCCAGGCCGCACCGGAGTACGTACGATCCGGCCCGCACGCGGACGCCGGGCCGGCACGGCACGACCCGGTGTGGGTGTTCTCCGGGCACGGGGCGCAGTGGGCGGGCATGGGCGCGGACCTGCTCGCCGACGAGCCGGCGTTCGCCGCCACGCTGGACCGCCTGGAGCCGGTGTACCGCGAGGAGCTCGGCCTCTCCCCCGCCGACGCGCTGCGCGCCGCCGACCTGGGCGGGACGGACCGGGTCCAGGCGCTGACCTACGCGCTGCAGGCCGGGCTGGCCGCCGTCTGGCGGTCGTACGGCGTGCGGCCCGGCGCCGTCATCGGGCACTCCGTCGGCGAGATCGCGGCCGCGGTGGCCGCCGGGGTCCTGACCGAGTCCGACGGCGCGCGCCTGGCCTGCCGCCGCTCCCGGTTGTTGCGCCGGGTCGCGGGGGCCGGGGCGATGGTGATGGTCGGCCTGTCCCCCGAGGAGACGGCCGCCCTGCTCGCCGGAGACGGAGCCGATGACGGGGAGGGAGCCGGGGACGGGGGCGGAGCCGGGGACGAGGGCGGAGCCGGGGACGGGGAGCTGTGCGCGGCGGTGTGGGCCTCGCCGTACTCCACCGTCGTGGCCGGTGACCGGGAGGCGGTGGGACGGGCGGCCCGCCGCTGGCGCGCCCGGGGGATCGCCGTCCGCGAGGTCGCCTCCGACGTGGCCTTCCACAGCCGTCACATGGACCCCCTGCGCGCCGACCTCGCCGCCGCGGTCAAGGACCTTCCGGCGGGCCCGGCCCGGGTCCCCCTCTACACGACCGCCCTGGCCGATCCGAGGGACCCGGCCGAGCGTGACGCGGCGTACTGGGCGCGCAACCTCCGCGACCCCGTCCGCTTCGCCGCGGCGGTGGGCGCCGCCGCGGAGGACGGCCACCGGGCCTTTCTGGAGGTCTCAGCGCACCCGGTCGTGAGCCACTCGATCGGGGAGGTCCTCGCCGCGGCCGGGGTGACGGGCGCCGTCGTCACGCACAGCCTGCGGCGCGGCCGGCCCGGACGGCGCGCGCTCCTCGGCGGCCTGGCCGTCCTGCACGGCGGTGGCGTGCCCGTCGACTGGCCGGCCCTCTGCCCCGGCGACGACCTGGTGGACCTGCCGAGATACGCCTGGCGGCACCGGTCGCACTGGGTGGGCCACCCGCCCGCGGCGGCCGGGGGCCCCGGCCACGACCCGGACCGTCACACGCTGCTGGGCGGCCGGGAGACGGTGCACGGCGCCTCCCCGGCGTACCTGTGGCGCACCCGGCTCCGGCACGGCAACCGCCCCTACCCCGGGGAGCACCCCGTGCGGGGGACCGAGGTGGTGCCGGCGGCCGTGCTGCTGAACACGCTGTTCGCGGCGGCCGGAGAGGTCTTCGGCGGGACGCCGGCGCTGGCCGGGGTGTCGCTGCGGGTGCCCCTGTCCCCCGCCGTTCCCCGGGAGGTCCAGGTGGTCTGCCAGGACGGGACGCTGCGGCTGTCCTCCCGGCTGCTCCGCGACCCCGCCGGACCACCCGCCGGCACGGACGGGCTCCGTCCCGGTATGAACGGGTTTCCGCCTGGCATGGGCGGTTCCCGCTTCGGCGTGGACGAGCCGGGCGGGCGAGGGGAGGCGGCCGACGAGTGGCTCACCCACACGACGGCGGTCGTCGTCCCCCCGGGCGACGAGGTCCCCGGACCATCGTCTCCACCCGGCCGCCGGGAGGCGCGCGCCGGAGACGGCGGGCGTCCCGGGCGTCCGCGTGTCGCGGCCTTCGGCGGCCTTCCCGATGTCACCACCCGCGAGCGGCCGGCCCCGGCCGCCGATCCCGCACCGGAGGGGCCGGCCGGGGCCGGGGAGCCGCTCGACCCGGGTTTCGTGGTCGACCGGCTCGCCTCGGTCGGGGTGGCGTCGATGGGCCTCCCCTGGCGGATCGAGGAGCTGCGCCGGACCGGCGGCACGCTCACCGCGACGGTCACCGTCGTTCCCGAGGAGCCACGACGGACCGGTGACGCACGCACCGCGACGGTCACCACCGCTCCCGGAGAGACCCCGTACTCCCCCACCTGGGCCGGCGTCCTGGACGCCGCCTTCTCCGTCGCCTCGGTGACCCTTCCCGGCCCGGCGCGCCTGCGGATGCCGGCCCACGTGGGCCACGCGGTCCTGATCGGCGAGCCGCCGTCCCACGCGGTGATCGAGGTGCGGCCGACCGGTACGGATCTCGCGCCCGGTCACGGCGTCGACGCCGCGTCCGCCGCCGATGCCGGCGCCGCGGCCGTCGTCGGCGCGGTCACCGGGTCCGGTGACGGCACCGGTGCCGGTACCGGTGCCGTCGTCGACGTCGAGATCATCGACGGGCGGGGCGTCCCCGTCGCCCGGCTGCTCGGGCTGCGGTTCGGCGAGCCGGACGCGGGCCCGCGCCCCGGTCCCCACGGCGACGCGGAGGACGCGGGCGGCGCGGGCGACCCGGCGGGCCTCGTCCACGAGGTGGCCTGGCATCCCCTGGAGGTCACCGACCGGGGACTGCCGCGCACCGTGCTCCTGGCCGGCGCCGACCCCGCCCTCCGCGAGGCGCTGGACGCCTGCCTGTCCGGCGCCGGGTCGTCCCTGGAGATCGCGGCCGATCCGGACGATCTCGTACGGCGGGCCGGGCGGCTCTCCGCCGCCGACGCGGTGGTCCTCGCGCCGTCCCTGTCACCGTCCGCGTCGCCGTACGGCCTCGATCCGGCCGCGTGGTCGTACGGTTCCGGTCCGGTCGCGTCGCCGTACGGTCCCGGCCGGTCGGCGTCGTGCGGTCTCGATCCGGCCGAGGCGGCGGCGCGCCACGCGCTGCTCCTCACCGGGGCGGTGCGGCTGCTGGCCGCGACGGCGCCCGTCGGGGGTCCGCGCCTGTGGTGCGTCACCCGCGGTGCGCGCGAGGCGCGGGACGAGGCGGCGCTGGCGCAGACGTCCCTGTGGGGCCTGGGCAGGGTGGTCGCGGGCGAGCACCCCGACCTCTGGGGCGGTCTCGCCGACCTGCCCGCGGAGCCCAGGAGGGACGACGTCGCGACCCTCGCCCGGCTGCTGGGCGGCCGGTGGGACGAGGACGTCATCGGCGTCGACCGCGGTACGGCCACCACCACGCGGCTCGTCCCCGCCGCCCCGGCCGCCCCGGCCGGCGCGGCCTCCGGCGTCCGGTGCCGGGCGGACGCCACCTACGTCGTCACCGGCGGGACGGGGGCGCTCGGGCTGCGGGTGGCCCGGCGGCTGGCCGAGCGGGGCGCCCGGCGGCTGGTGCTCGTCGGCCGCACCCCCCTGCCGCCGCGCGGGCGGTGGGACGGCGACGGCCACCTCGCCGTCGCGATGATCCGCTCGCTGGAGGCGACGGGGGTGACGGTCCGGACGATCGCCGCCGACGTCGCCGACCACGACTGGATGGCCGACCTCCTCGCGCCCGACGCGCTCGGCATGCCGGCCGTACGGGGGGTCGTGCACGCCGCCGGGGTCGTCGACGACCGGCTGCTGCGGGACCTCGACGGCCCGGCGATCCGGGCGGCCATGCGGCCGAAGGTCGCCGGGGCGCTGACCCTGCACGACCTCTACCCGCCCGGCAGCCTGGACTTCCTGGTGCTGTTCTCCTCCGCCGGACAGCTGCTGCGGCTGCCGGGGCAGGGCGCGTACGCGGCGGCGAACGCCTTCCTCGACGGCCTCGCCCGGCACCGGCGGTGCCGGGGCGCCCGCGACACCGTCTCCGTGGCGTGGACGAGCTGGCACGGGCTCGGCATGTCCGTGTCGTCCGCGGTCACCGACGCCGAGCTGCGCGTCCGGGGGACCGCGGGCATCACGGCCGGGGAGGCGCTGCGGGCGTGGGACCGCGCCGGCCCGCGCGCGGCGGGCAACCTGGCGGTGCTGCGCGTCCTGCCCGGCGGGGCACGCGCCGGCCGTCCCCGCGTCCTGGCGGCGATCCCCGACGCCGCCGCGTCCGACGCGACCGGCCCCGCGGGCGCGGCGGCGGACGGTTCCGGTGCCGGGACCGGAGCCGAGCTCTCCTGGAGGGACCTCGACGGTCCCGAGCTGCGCGCGTTCCTGCTGGCGGAGACGGGCCGGGCCGCCGCCGAGACCCTGCGCGCCGAGCCCGGCGCGCTGGACCCGCACCGGCCGCTCGCCGAGCTGGGCGTCGACTCCCTCCTGGCGACGCTGCTGCGGTCCAGGCTCCAGGAACGGCTGGGGCTCACCCTGCCGGCCACGCTGCTGTGGAACCGGCCCGCGATCTCCGACATCGCCGACTACCTGGCCGAACTGCGCGCGGCCGACTCTTCCCTCCCTAGGAGCGCAACATGATCACCGGACCCGATGTCCGCCTCTTCGCGGACGACCCGATGGAGTTCTTCGGCGGCTCGCGCCACGCCATGCACACCATGCCCCCGCACGACCTCGCCGCCCTCCAGCTCGCGGCGCTGCGGCTGCGCTTCACCGAGCTGCGCGACCGGCTGCCGGTGCTCCGCGCGATGGCCGACGAGCAGGGCATCGACGGGATCACCCGGCTCGACGACGCGGCCCCGCTGCTGTTCCCGCACACGATCTACAAGTCGTACCCGGCGTCGCTGCTGCTGGAGGGCAGGTTCGACCGGCTGACGACCTGGCTGTCGCGGCTCGTCACCGTCGACCTGTCCGGCCTCGACGTCTCGGGGTGCGACTCCATCGACGGGTGGCTCGACCTGCTGGACGGCCGGACCGAGCTGCGTCTGGCCCACTCCTCCGGCACCTCGGGCACGATGTCGTTCATCCCGCACACGCGCGAGCAGTACACCAGGCTCTACGACATCGTGCGGCTGGAGGTCCTCCCCGGCCCGGAGCGGAGCGGGGAGCGGCTCGACGTCGTCTGGCCCGGGTTCCGCACCGGCCGCAGCGGCATCGACCGGCACGCCGCCGCCATGGCGGAGCGGATCGCGGGCTCGCCGGACCGGTTCCACAGCGCCCATCCGGGGCCGCTCAGCGCCGACGTGATGTTCCTCGCCGCCCGGCTGCGGGCCGCGGCCGCCCGGGGTGAGGCCGGCCGCATGGAGATCCCGGCGACGCTCCGGGAGCGCCGCGCGGAGTTCGAGGAGGCGCAGCGGGCCGCCGCGGCCGGGATGGGCCGGTACGTCGAGGAGCTGGCCGAGCGTCTCGCCGGGCGGCGGGTCGTCTCGCTCAGCCTCTGGGCCACCTACCACGAGATGGCCGCGGCCGGTCTCGTCCGTGGCATCGAGGGGCTCTTCGCCCCGGACTCGGTGATCTTCCCGGGCGGCGGCGCGAAGGGCACGGCCCTGCCCGCCGACTGGGCGGGGGACGTCGAGCGGTTCGCCGGGGTGCCGGCCCTGCGGTACTGCTACGCGATGGCGGAGGTCATCGCGCTCAACCTGATCTGCCCGCGCGGCCGCTACCACATCGAGCCGTGGGTGGTCCTGTACGTCCTGGACCCCGACACCGGGGCCCCGCTGCCCCGCGAGGGGACGCGGACCGGCCGGGCCGCGTTCTTCGACCTGCTCGCCGACGTCTGCTGGGGCGGTTTCGTCTCCGGCGACGAGGTCACCGTCGACTGGTCGCCGTGCGGCTGCGGGCGCACCACCCCCCACCTGTCCATGGACATCGGCCGCTACAGCGACCGGCGGGGGGACGACAAGATCACCTGCGCGGCGACCCCGGAGGCGCTCAACGACGCGCTGGACTTCCTCAACGGGGCGCTGCTCTGATGGGCGCGCCGACGATCCCGGCGTTCGTCCGGGGCGAGACGGTCTGGGACGACCCCGTCGCCTTCGGCGGGACCGGCGAGGCGTGCGCGTTCCGCGCGCCCGACCCGGTGGCCCTGCTGGACCGGCTGCCGCTGACCGACCCGCTGCGCATGCGCGACCTGGCCGAGATCACCACCTCCGACGTCGTGGACTACCTCGCCGAGTTGGGGCCGCGGCTCCGCCTCTCGGTGAACGGCTTCCTGCGGGAGGCGCTGGAGCACTCGGCGGCGTGGTCCGACATGACGCCGGAGGTCCTGGCGGCCTGCTACGAGCAGCTCCCGTCGCTGTTCACGCCCGAGGCCGTCCGCGCGGTCGCCGAGGGGACGGTGGGAGCCCGGTTCCTGGACGGCTGGCAGGAGGTGGCCTCGCCCGGCGGCGGGACCGCGGCGGTGCGGGCCGTCGGGGCCCGCGCCGTGCACGTCATCGCGGGCAACAGCCCGATCATCGCGGCCATCACGATCATCCGGAACGCCCTCGTGCGCGGCGACGCCGTGATCAAGACCCCGGCCAACGACCCGCTCACCGCGGTGGCCGTCGCCCGGACGATGGCGGAGACGGCGCCCGGCCACCCGCTCACCCGGCACCTGGCCGTCGCCTACTGGAAGGGCGGCAACGCCGCCGTCGAGGACCGCCTCTACCAGCCGGGCAACATCGACAAGATCGTGGCGTGGGGCGGGCTCGCGTCCGTCCGGCACGTCACCCGCTACATCCAGCCGGGCGTGGAGCTGGTCACCCTCGACCCGAAGCTCAGCGCCACGATCGTCGGCGCGGAGGCGTTCGCCGACGAGGCGAGCATGGCCGAGACGGCCCGGCTGGCCGCCGTGGACGTCGGCGCGCTGAACCAGCTCGGCTGCTTCAACGCCCGCGTCGTCCACGTCGTCACCGGCCTCGACGCCGCGGGCCTGGAACGCGCCGAGCGCTGGGGGGAACTGCTCCACCGGGAGATCCTGCGGCTGCCCGCCGCGGTGAGCACCCCGGCGCGGTGGTTCGACCCGGAGCTGCGGGCGTCGCTGCGGGCGCTGCGGACCAGCCCCGACTGGTACCGCGTCATCGGCGGCCACGACGACGAGGGGGCGGTGGTCGTCTCCCGGGTGGCCGAGCCGGTCGACTTCCACACCGCCCTGTCGGGCCGGGTGGCCAACGTCGTTCCGGTGGCCTCGCCGCGGGACGCGCTGAAGGCCATGAACGCCTACACCCAGACGGTCGGCGTCTACCCCGAGTCGCTCAAGCGGCGGCTGCGCGACCTTCTCCCGCTGTACGGCGTGCAGCGCCTGGTCTCGCTCGGCTACGCCACCCGCTTCCGGCCGGACGTGCCCCAGGACGCCATGGAGCCGGTCCGCCGCATGGTCAAGTGGATCGTCGACGAGAGCTGCTCCCCCGGCGACGTCCACCCCCTCGGTCACCTGGACCGGCGGGCGGAGCCCTGGGGACGGTCATGACGGGCACGCGCGGCGTCCAGGCGGCGGGAAACGGCCCGGTGAACGGGCCGGGGAGCGGCGGCCCGGTGACCGGGGACGCGGCGGACGGGACTCCGAAGAGCGGCGGCCCGGCGATCGGGGACGCGGCGGACGGGACTCCGAAGAGCGGCGGGCCGGTGGACGACGACCGGCGGGCCGTCGAACGGCTGGCCGCCGACTTCGACCACCACGACCCCGAGCTCACGCCCGACCTGGCGTGCCTGGTCCACCGTGAGATCCGGGAGACGACGCCGGTCGCGTACTCCCGCGCCCACGGCGGAATGTGGATCCTGTCCCGCTACGACGACGTCCGCGCCGCGCTCCGGGACCACGACACGTTCAGCTCGGCCTCCGGGGTCTTCTTCCCGCGCGCCGAGGGCACCCCGCCGTTCGCGCCCCTGGAGTACGACCCGCCGGAGCACACCCGTTTCCGCGCCCTGATGAAGCCCCCGCTGCTGCTGCCCGAGGCCCGGCGGCTGGCGCCGGAGATCGCCGTCCTGGTCGCCCGCACCGTACGGCCCGTCGTCGCGCGGGGCGGCGGGGACCTGGTGCGCGAGCTCGCCGTACCGCTGCCGCTGGCGGTGGTGTCGCTCGCCGTCGGCTTCTCGGAGGACGCGCGCGACCGCATCCGCGACCTGACCAGCAACACGTGGGCGCGGATGCCCAGGGACGGCGACGCGGGCGGCTTCTGGCCGGCGTTCGCCGAGCTGTTCCAGTCGGAGATCCGCCGGGCCCGCGCCCGGTCCGGCGGCGACCACCTGTCCGTCCTGGTCCGCGAGGAGATCGACGGCCGCCCGGTCACCGACGCCGAGCTGCACGTCATGCTGGTCGCCTACGCCATCGCCGGCCACGAGACCTCCATGAACACCCTGGCGCACCTGCTGCGGCACCTGGCGGCGCACCCCGGCCTGCAGGACCGGCTGCGCGCCGAGCCGCACCTGATGCCCGCGGCGGTGGAGGAGGCGCTGCGGCTGTGGACACCGGTCGACCACGGCACCCGGCTGACCACGAGGGACGTCGAGGTCGGCGGGGTCGTCATCCCGCGCGGGTCGCGGGTCGTCCTGCTGACCGGCGCGGCCAACCGCGACCCGCGGGCCTTCCCCGAGCCGGAGGAGTTCCGGCTGGACCGGACGCCGAACCGGCACCTGACCTTCGGCCACGGCATCCACTTCTGCCTCGGCGCCCACCTGGCCCGCGTGGAGTTCCTCGCCGTCCTGCGCGAGCTCGCCCGCCACCCGGACTACGAGCTCGCGGGCGGGACCCGCCGCTACTACGAGAACGGCCGGCACATCTGCCTGGACCGGCTGCCGGTACGGTTCCGCACGGCCCGGACACCCTGAGCCGGCCTGTCCGGGCGTTCCGGGGAGACGGGAACGGGTCCCGGCTCCGGTCCCCCGGTTCCCCGATGCCCCCGGTGCGGCCGGCCCGACGACGTCCGCGCCCGGGTCAGGGGCGCGGGTCGGTCCTGGTCCAGCTCCTGCCGGAGCGGCCGTGCCCGCTCGCGGCCCGGCACTTCGGGCAGACCCGGCGGATCTCCTCGGCCGCGCCGCCCGTCTCAGGGAACGCGTCCGGCCACGGCACGTGGGCGAAGCGACGCAGCCGCGACCGGCTCAGCGCCAGCCCGCACAGCGTCTGGTTCGTCCCCTGCCACCAGGCGTGCGCGTCACCGGCGGGCATCCGGACCCCGTTCTCGTCCACCCACTCGTCCGACGCCGCGACCGAGGGGTCACCGCGTGCCGCCATCGTGCCCTTTCCTCCCCGCTCGTCCCTCGGCGCCCCGCCCTCCCGCGGCGGGGTCCCGTCACGGGCTCCGTGCCCGCCCCGCGCGGTTCCATACGTCCGGCCCGGGAGGGTCAGGGAGAGTCCGAGAGGATTCCGATGGTTTTAAGTTTTGGGATGATCTGGGAGGTTTGAGAAGGCTGCGGGAGGGTCCCGGAAGGTCCGGGAGATGACGCGGCCACCGGAGAAGCCGGCCGGCGTTCCGGTGGCCGCCGGGGGACGCGTCAGGACACGTCCACCCAGTCGAGGGTGCGGTTCACCGCCTTCTTCCAGCCGGCGTAGCCCTCGGCCCGCTGCTCGTCGGACCACCGCGGCTCCCAGCGCCGGTCCTCGTTCCAGTTCTGCCGCAGCTCCTCGGTGGACTTCCAGAAGCCGACGGCGAGCCCGGCGGCGTAGGCGGCGCCCAGGGCGGTGGTCTCGGCGACGACCGGCTTGGAGACGGGCACGCCGAGCACGTCGGCCTGGATCTGCATGCACAGGTCGTTGGC
>NZ_BMQJ01000026.1:47154-83202 GCF_014648055.1 Streptosporangium pseudovulgare | reverse complement strand
CAGATGGCCTCCAGCGTGGCCCGGGCCAGGTGGGCGTTGGTGTTGTACCGCGACAGCCCGACGATCGCGCCGCGGGCGTCGGAGCGCCAGTAGGGGGCGAACAGGCCGGAGAACGCCGGCACGAAGTAGATGCCGCCGTTGTCCGGCACCTGGCGGGCCAGTGCCTCGCTCTCGGCGGCCCCGGAGATGATGCCGAGCTGGTCGCGCAGCCACTGCACCGCCGAGCCGGTCACCGCGATCGACCCCTCCAGCGCGTACACCGGCCGGTCCGCCCCGAAGCGGTAGCAGACGGTGGTCAGCAGGCCGTTCTTGGAGCGGACCGGTTCGTGGCCGGTGTTGAGCAGCAGGAAGTTGCCGGTGCCGTAGGTGTTCTTGGCCTCTCCGACGTCGAAGCAGACCTGGCCGACGGTCGCGGCCTGCTGGTCTCCCAGGTCACCGGACAGGGGCACCTCGCGGCCCAGGGGGCCGGTCGGCCGGGTGACGCCGTACAGGGTGGGGTCGGAGGAGGGCCGGATGGCGGGCAGCATGGCGCGGGGGATGCCGAAGAACGACAGCAGCTCGTCGTCCCACTCCAGCGTTTCGAGGTCCATGAGCATGGTGCGGCTGGCGTTGGTGGGGTCGGTGACGTGGACGCCGCCGTCCCTTCCGCCGGTGAGGTTCCACAGCAGCCAGGTGTCGGTGTTGCCGAAGATCGCCTCGCCGTCCTCGGCGGCCCGGCGGACGCCGTCGACGTTCTCCAGGATCCACTGGATCTTGCCGCCGGAGAAGTAGGTGGCGGGGGGCAGGCCGGCCCTGCGGCGGATGACGTCGCCGCGGCCGTCGCGGTCCAGGGCCGAGGCGATGCGGTCGGTGCGGGTGTCCTGCCAGACGATCGCGTTGTGGTACGGCCGGCCGGTGCGCCGGTTCCACACCACCGCGGTCTCGCGCTGGTTGGTGATCCCCAGGGCGACGAGGTCGGAGGCGGTCACGAGGGATCTGGACAGCGTGGTCTCGATCACCGAGCGGGTGCGTTCCCAGATCTCCACCGGGTTGTGCTCGACCCAGCCCGCGCGGGGCAGGATCTGCTCGTGTTCGAGCTGGTGGCGGGCGATCTCGTTGCCGCCGTGGTCGAAGATCATGAATCGGGTGCTCGTCGTCCCCTGGTCGACTGCTCCGACGAAGTCCGCCATGGGTGTCCCTCCTTCACGGTGCCGGTGACGTCTCTCAGGGGGAGGGGGGTTCGGGAGGCAGCCTGCCGGGTTCCGGTTTCTCCCCGGCCCGCAGGAACCGGCCGACGAGGACCTCGTACAGGGCGCCGCCCAGGACGCCGCCGATCAGCGGGCCCACGATCGGCACCCAGAAGTAGAGCTGGCCGTACTGGTCCCGCCAGGCGGTCCCGTAGCCGGTGAGGAAGGAGGCCAGACGCGGCCCGAAGTCGCGGGCGGGGTTGATGGCGTAGCCGGCGTCGGTGCCCCAGGCCATGCCGATCGCCACCACGATCAGCCCGATGACGAGGGGGGCCAGGTTCGCGCCGGGCGGGGTGTTCAGCTCGTCGATGACGGCGAAGATGAGGAACACCAGGATCGCGGTGCCGATCACCTGGTCGCGGAAGGCGCCCCAGAGGCCGACGGGCAGCGAGCCGTTGCCGGGCAGCGTCGAGAAGACGCCCTGCGTCTTGAGCGTCAGCCCCGGGTCGGCGGCGTGCAGCAGCTCGGTGTAGTTCCACCGCACGATCAGCGCGGCGACGAACGCCCCGGCGATCTGCGCCGCGCAGTACGGCAGCACCTTGCGCCAGGAGAAGCCCTTGAAGACCGCGAGGGCGACGGTGACGGCCGGGTTGAGATGCGCGCCGCTGATCCGGCCGGCGGTGTAGACGCCGAAGGTGACGCCGAGGCCCCACGCCCAGGAGATGCTGTCGTGGTTTCCGATGTCGGCGGCGACGACCTGCGCCACGACGCCCACCCCGAACAGGATCAGGATCGCCGTGCCGGCGAACTCCGCGGCCAGCTCGGCGGTGAGACCGGGGAGTCTCCTCGGGTCCGCCATGCACGCCCCTTCTCGAAGCCGTACGGCCCGCCCTCCCGCTCCGAAACCGGGCAGTCTTGCCCGATAAATAACGAAATATCCGTCTGGACCACTCATCACACGGCTTTATTCGTCAATAAAGGTTCACGCTTATCCATGGGGAAGGTGTCGGCGATGCCGTCCGCCGGGCGTCGCCCCCGGTTCGCCCCGCGTTCTCTTCGTGCTCTCCCGGTGTTCTCCCCGCGCCTCGCCGCGGCCTTCTCGTGGTCTTCTCATGGCCTTCTCGCGGCCTTTCACGGCCTTCCTCCTGGCTTCTCCCGGCCCTTCCGTCACTCGCCCGGGACCCTCTCCCGAAGGCCCTCCCGGGCCTCCGCGGCCTTTTCCGTGATCGACGAAGTGGGTCCTGAGCTGGACGTTCCCCCACCCCATCGCACCGTAATTGTTCTGTTATGTGTTGTCCTCCCGCGCCGGGGCAGACGACCGGCAGCCGAGCAAAAGGAAGTGCGAACATGACTGTTACTGGAATCATCACCGCCATCGTCATCGGGGCCATCGTCGGTGCTCTCGGCCGTCTCGCCGTTCCGGGCAAGCAGCACATCCCGATCTGGCTGACCATCGTGATCGGCATCGTCGCCGCCTTCATCGGTACCGCCATCGCCGGAGCCCTCGGCGTCGCCCACACCTCGGGCGTCGACTGGATCGAGCTGCTCCTCCAGGTGGCCGTCGCGGCGATCGGCGTCATCCTGACCGTCAGCCTGTACCGCAGGCGCGGCGTCCGGTAAACGCCTCCACCCCCGCGGAAGGTGCGGGACGGTGAGAACCGCCGGCGGCCCCGCTCCCCACGCCCATCCGGGCGGGGAGCGGGGCCGCCGCCGCATGCCCGCCCCCGCCCTGCCGCCGCCCGCCGCCCGGCCTCCACCGGACCGCCCGCGCCCGGCCCGTCCCCCGCCCGGCGGAAGGCCCGGACACTCTCAGGGGACTCCCAGGTAACCGTCAGGAAACCCCAGGTCACTGCCAGGAAAGCTCGGTAGTTTCCATGACATGAACTGGAAACGCAAGGCCAACGCCGCCGTGAGGGAGCTGACCGGGTTCCAGATCACTCGCGTCGCGAAGACGGGACCCGGGGCGAAACCCGGGCCGGCGGCGAAGGGCACGGGACGGGCACCCGCCGTGGCGGCGGCCGACCTCGTCCGGCCCCCCGCCGACCCGGAGACCGACCGGCTGCTCACCGCCCCGATCTTCATCCTCTCGCCGGTCCGGTCGGGCTCCACCCTGCTGCGCGCGATGCTCAACGCCCACTCGATGCTGCACGCCCCGCACGAACTGCATGTGCGGCGGCTGTCCGTCGGGCTCACCACCCCGCTCGCCGCACGCGCGATGGAGGCCCTCGGCCACAACCAGGCCGACCTGGAGCACCTGCTGTGGGACCGGGTCCTCCACCGCGAGCTGGCCCGCAGCGGCAAGGCCCACATCGTGGACAAGACCCCGGCCAACGCCTTCGCCCACCGGCGCATCGCCACCTGCTGGCCCGACGCCCGGTTCGTCTTCCTGCTGCGCCACCCCGCCTCCATCGCGGCCTCCTGGCACGAGGCGAGCCCCGACCGGCGCACCCCGCACGAGGCGGCGCTCGACGCGCTGCGCTACATGAAGGCCGTGGAACGTGCCAGGGGCGACCTGACCGGCCTGACCGTCCGCTACGAGGACCTGACCGCCGGCCCCGAGGCCGAGACCCGCCGGATCTGCGACTTCCTGGGCCTCCCGTGGGAGCCGGGGATGCTCGCCTACGGCGAGCAGACGGTCGTCCAGAAGGGGCTCGGCGACTGGAAGGACAAGATCCGGTCCGGGAAGGTCCAGGAGGGGCGCGCCCTGCCCCGGGAGGAGGAGATCCCCGAGGAACTCCGCCCGATGTGCCGTACCTGGGGCTACCTCGACGGGGACGAGAGCCGGTGAGGATCCGCTACATGCTCCTGCACGCCTACGGCATGGGCGGCACGATCCGGACGGTGGTCAACCAGGCCAACGCCATGGCCGCGGCCGGTCACGACGTCGAGATCGTCAGCGTGGTACGGCGCCGCGCCAGGCCCCAGTTCCCCATCGACCGGCGCGTGGAGGTCACCACGCTGGTCGACCAGCGCGGCGGCGTGCACGCCGACTCGGTGGGCCGCCGGATCTGGCGGAGGATGCGCGGCAAGGTCGTCCCGCGCGGGGAGTTCGCCGCGGGCTACTTCACCGAGCGCGTGGAGAAGGCCGTCATCGACTACGTCTCCGCCCTCGACGGCGGCATCCTGGTCACCACCCGCCCGGCGCTGAACCTCATCTCCGCCCGGCGCGGCCCGAGCGGCGTGGTCCGCGTCGCCCAGGAGCACATGAACTTCGCCACCTACCGCGAGAGCGTGCGCCGGCAGATCGCCCGCCACTACGGCAGGCTGGACGCGGTCGCGGTGCTCACCGGCACCGACCGCGACACCTACCAGCGCCTGCTGCCCGGCACGCCGGTCGTCCGCATCCCCAACGCGATCCACACCCTGCGCCAGACTCCCTCGGTCCAGGAGAACCCGATCGTGGTCGCGGCCGGCCGGCTCGTCAAGCAGAAGGGCCTCGACCTGCTCATCCCGGCGTTCGCCCAGGTCGTGCGGCGCTTCCCCGACTGGCGGCTGCACATCTACGGCACCGGCCCGAAGAAGACCGAGCTGAGCGCGCTCGTCGGCGAGCTCGGCCTCGACGGCAACGTCGAACTGATGGGCCGCACCCCACGGCTGGACGAGAAACTGGCCCAAGCCTCGGTGTACGCGCTCAGCTCCCGGTTCGAGGGCCTGCCGATGGTGATGATCGAGGCGATGTCCCACGCGCTGCCGGTCGTCGCGTTCGACTGCCCGACCGGTCCGCGCGACGTGCTGACCGACGGGGTCGACGGCCTGCTGGTCCCGCCCAAGGACGTCGACGCGCTGGCCGGGACGCTGATCCGCGTCATCGGGGACCGGGAGCTGCGCCTGCGGCTGGGCGCCGCGGCCGCCCGCACGGCCCGCGACTACGCCCCCGAGGCGATCATGCCGATGTGGGAGGACCTGTTCACCGAGCTGTCGGCCGCCCCACGGGCCGGCTGACCGGCCCCGCCGAGCCGCCCGCCGTACTCCCGGACGGGGCACGGCGGGCGGTGCCCGCCGGATGCCGGGCGCGTGCCGGTCACATCCGGAGTACGGCGGCGCCCTCGACGCGGTCGGCGGCCAGGTCGGCCAGCGCCCGGTCGGCCGCGCCGAACGGGTAGGGCACGGTCGTCACCTTCGGCGGACAGGCCGCGGCGATCTCCAGGAACGCCCGGCCGTCGGCCCGGGTGTTGGCGGTGACGCTGCGCAGCGTCCGCTCCTGGAACAGGTGCCGCCGGTAGTCGAGCACCGGCACGTCGCTGAGGTGGATACCCGCCACGGCCAGGGTGCCGCCCCGGTCCAGGGCCTCCAGGGCGACGGGCACCAGCTCGCCCGCCGGAGCGAACAGGATCGCGGCGTCCAGCGGCTCGGGCGGGGCGTCCGCCGCGCCGCCCGCGGAGGCCGCCCCCAGCTCCAGGGCCAGCTCCCGGGCCTTGGCCGAGCGGGTCAGGACGTGCACGGTGGCCCCCTGGGCGATGGCGATCTGCGCGGTCAGGTGGGCCGAGGCGCCGAAGCCGTAGACGCCCAGGCGCCCGCCGCGCGGCAGCTCGCTGCGGAGCAGGGCGCGGTAGCCGATGATCCCGGCGCACAGCAGCGGCGCCAGCTTCTCGGCCGCGCCGTCCCCGGGCAGCCGGTAGGCGTAGTCCTCCGGGACGGTCAGGTAGCGGGCGTAGCCGCCGTCGGCGTCCCAGCCGGTGTAGGCGGAGTACGGGCACAGGTTCTCCGCGCCGCGCAGGCAGTGGCGGCAGCGCCCGCAGGTCGAGCGGAGCCAGGCCACGCCCACCCGCTCCCCGGCGGCGAGCCGTACGGTGTCCGGGCCCCGGGCCGCCACCCGGCCCACCACCTCGTGGCCGGGGACGGTCCGCGGGCGCCGCGGGGGCAGGTCGCCCTCGGCCAGGTGCAGGTCGGTGCGGCAGACGGCGCACGCCTCCACCTCGACCAGCACCTCGCCCGGCCCCGGCCGGGGGACCGGCAGGCGGACCCGCTCCAGGGGGCCCGAGGCGATCGGCCCGGGCCTGGCGACCACCCAGGCGTCCATCTCCTCCGGAACCGTCACGTGCCCGGCCATGGCGCCCTCCGTTCGCGTCTTCCCGTCCCTCCGCGCGGGGGCCGGCGAGCGTACGGCGGGTACCCGCGCGCCGCGTCCTCCCCGTCATTCCCCGCGCGGCGGGCTGGGGAATCCGTCCCGGAGGTGATCGATGACCGGCTCTTTGGGCCGGGGTGACGGTCGGCGGGCACAAGACGAGGTGAGGACGGTCGTGAGGAGGGGTGACATGGCGACGGACGTGGTCGTGGTGGGGACCGACGGCTCGTCCCCGTCCCAGGCGGCGGTCGGGTGGGCCGCCGACGACGCGGTGCGGCGCGGCGCCGTCCTGCGGGTCGTGCACGCCTGCGAGGGGATGGACTACGACCTCCCGGTGTTCTCCGAGCCCCAGTACGGCGCGGCGGTGTCGGAGCAGTGCCGCCGGGTGCTGGCGGACGCGGCCGACCTGGCGCGCGACCGCGTCCCGGGGCTGGAGGTGGAGGAGAGGCTGGAGGGCGGGCCCGCGGCCGAGGCGCTGCGCCGCGCGTCCGGGGACGCGGCGCAGCTCGTGCTCGGCCACCGCGGGCGGGGCGGCTTCCGCGAGCTGCTGCTGGGGTCGGTCCCGCAGCGGCTGGCGGGCCGCGTGGCCGTGCCGGTCGTGGTCGTCCAGGGCGAGACGGAGCGCGGGAGCGGCGAGGTCGCGGTCGGCTTCGACGGGTCCCCGCCCTCGGAGGCGGCGCTGGGGTACGCCTTCGAGGAGGCGGCGCGGCGCGGGGCCCGGGTGCGCGCGGTGCACGCCTGGGAGGCGCCGGTGATGGGACCGTACACGATGGTCTACACGCCGATGCTGGAGGAGGTCTCCACCGCGGCGGAGAAGACGGCGGAGAGGGCGCTCGCCCCGTGGCTGGAGCGGTACCCGCACGTCCCGATGATCAAATCGGTCGTGTGCGAGCATCCGGTCGTCGCGCTGCGGGAGGCGTCGGAGACGGCCGACCTGCTGGTGGTCGGCTCGCGCGGGCTGGGGAGGCTGGGGTCGGCGGTGCTCGGCTCGGTCGGCCACGGGGCGCTGCACCACGCCCGCTGCCCGGTCGTCGTGGTGCCCGCGCCCGAGTGACCCGACGTTCCCGGTGTCCCTGCCCGAGTGACCCGGCGTCCCCGGCCTCCGCAACGGACGACCGTAATGCAAGATTTGCCGCAAGTACCGTAATTGCGGGAGCATCCTTTCCGACCGCCCGCCGGGCGTGGGGGTGTCGCCCGGCCATCGAGCCGTGGCCGACGCCCGGGGTTCAGGGAAGGGGAGCGAGGTGGCGGCTGTGTCCCGCGATGTCCGGCGGCGGGGCGCGATCCGGGGCCTGGCCGCTTCGATCACCGCCGTGACGCTGTGCCTCGCCCAGGCCGGAGCCGGCCTCGCCGAGCCCAAGCCGACCGCCAAGCAGCTCCGCAAGGAACTGGCGGACATGCAGAAGCAGTCCGAGTCCCTGATCGCCCGCTACTACGACTCCCGCGTCGAGCTGCAGAAGGTCCAGAAGGCCGAGAAGGCGGCCCGGGACCGCCTGAGCCGGGCGCAGGGCGACCTCGACCGGGCCGCGCGGGAGATCCGCCTGCTGGCCGCCGCGCGGTACCGGAGCAGCGGGACGGAGGGCGTCTCCGCGATGATGGGCTCGGGCGACCCCGCCGCCATGCTGAACCGCCTGACGCTCGTCGAGCAGATCCTCGCCGAGCAGGACGCCAAACTCCGGGTGTTCGTCCAGGTCCGCGACGACCACCGCCGGGCCCGGGACGAGGCCAGGGCCCGCGGGACGGAGCTGAAGACGAGCATGGCCAAGCTCGACGACGAGAAGGACCGGGCGGAGAAGCTGATCGAGAAGATCAAGGACCGGATCGACCTGCTCTACCCCACCCCGGGCGTCCGCCGGGCCGACGGCACGTGGGTCCCCCAGCTTCCGTCGGGCCCCGACAACATCACCCCGCGGATGCGGCTGACCCGGCAGCTCGTGGCCCAGCGGTTCGGCTCGCGCTTCGGGATCGGCTGCTTCCGGGTCGACGGCGGCATCGCGGGCGGCGGCGAGCATCCCCTCGGCCGCGCCTGCGACTTCATGCTCAGCGGCGGGGGCGCCATGCCGTCGGCCGCCGAGACCGGGCGCGGCGACGAGATCGCCGCCTGGGGGATCAAGAACGCCCGGCGGCTCGGCATCATGTACATCATCTACCGGCAGCGCATCTGGCACGTGCGGACCGGGAGCTGGCGCACGATGTCCAACCGCGGCGGCGTCACCGCCAACCACTTCGACCACGTCCACATCTCGGTCTACTGACCGGCGGGGCGGGCGGGGAAGCTCGCCACGAACCGCGCGCCCTTCCCGGAGTCGCGGATCGTCAGCGTCCCGCCGTGCCGTTCGGCGATCTCCCGGCAGATCGCCAGGCCGAGCCCGGTCCCGCCCTTGTCCTTGCTGCGCGCGGCGTCGAGCCGGGCGAAGCGCCGGAACACGTACTCCCGCTGCTCCGGCGGGATCCCGGGGCCGTCGTCGAGCACCTCCAGCACGCTCCGCCCGTCCTCGGGCCGCACCGTCACGACGATCGCCGACTCGGCGTGCCGGTCGGCGTTGTCCATGAGGTTGGTGAGCAGCCGGACGAGCTGCATGCGGTCGGCGTCGACCAGCACACCCGGCTCCAGGCGCGTCTCGACGGGCGTCCGGTGGACGTGGCGCGCCAGCTCGGAGCCGACCAGCTCTCCCAGGTCGACGCACGCGTGGGGACCGCCCGCGCCGGCTTCGAGGCGGGAGAGCACCAGCAGGTCGGTGACGATCGCCTGCAGTCGTCCGAGGCTGGCCAGCACCGCCCCGGCCACGGAGGGCCAGTCGCTCTCCTCCGGGTGCAGCAGCGCCTCCTCCACCTGGGTGCGCATCGCGGTGATGGGGCTGCGCAGGTCGTGCGAGGCGTCGGAGGCGAACCGCCTCTCCCGCTCGACGGCGGCCTCCAGCCGGTCCAGGGTCTGGTTCACCGTCACCGCCAGCTTCTGGATCTCGTCCCGGTGCCGGGGCACGGGCACCCGGCGTCCCAGGTCGGAGGAGGTGATCTCGGCCAGTTCGGTGCAGATGTCCTCCACCGGGAGGAGGGTCTTGCTGACGGTGCGGTAGGCCCCGAGGGTCGTGGCCCCGACCACCAGTCCCGACCCGGCCAGGAGGCTGAGCAGCAGCGAGCGGCTGACGTACCACGGGGTGGTGGGGCCGGCGCCGTAGACGATCCAGTCGCCGCCGTCGGCGGAGATGCGGACGGCCACGACGCGCAGGCAGGTGTCCGGGAACCCGGGGGCGTCGCAGACCTCCCGTTCCACCCGCGAGCTGTCGTCCGGGGGCACGAGGTCGGTCAGCCGGGGTCTGCCGGCCAGCTGCGGGCTGGCCGCCGTGACCCGGCCGCCGGGGTCGACCACCTGGAGGAAAATGGACTTCCGGCTGGAGAGCACCGGGGGGACCCGGCCCTTCTCGACGAGGCGGATCACCCGCATGTTGTACAGGAGGAGCCGGTCGGACAGGTCGTTGACGACGCGGTCGTGTACGCCGATCAGGATCAGGGCGCAGATTCCCCCGCACAGCATTGCCATGATGACGCTCGCCAGCAGCGTCATCCGGACGCGCAATGACCAGATGTGTCCAAATCGCACCGTTTTTCTTCGCCCCCCTGACGATCACGCTAAACGCGTGTCATTAGGGAACGGGACGAGAATAGGTATTAAGTCGGTAATTAACTTAAAAGGCGGAGTAAAAAGCTTCAAGGTGGCGAATATCCCCGAAGGGGATTCGCGGCGCTCCTCCCGGACCGGGATCCACGGCGGGGGAGGGGCGGAACGGTCAAGGAACCGTCAAGCGTCCGCCCGGGAGATATGGCCGACGGGCGACGGGGTAGGGGAGCGCCCGTGAACGGCGAAACAGACATCACGGGGGCGGACGGGGTGCCCGACCCCGTCACGGCCGACCTCCGCCTGTCGGTGAACGGCGTCCCCCGCCCGGTCACCGTGGACACCCGCGAGACGCTGCTGGACACGCTGCGCGAGCACCTCGGGCTGACCGGCGCGAAGAAGGGCTGCGACCACGGCCAGTGCGGCGCCTGCACCGTGCTGGTGGACGGCCGGCGCGCGCTGTCGTGCCTGACGCTCACGGTGACCGCGGACGACGTGGAGATCGTCACGGTGGAGGGGCTCGCCGACGGCGACGCCCTGCACCCGCTGCAGGCCGCCTTCATCGAGAACGACGCCCTCCAGTGCGGCTACTGCACCCCCGGGCAGCTCTGCTCGGCGGCCGGCGCGCTGGCCGAGGCCGCCGACGGGTGGCCGAGCGCGGTCACCCCCGACCTGTCGGCCCCGCCGCGGCTGGACGAGACGGAGATCCGCGAGCGGATGAGCGGCAACCTGTGCCGGTGCGGCGCCTACCCCGGCATCGTCGCGGCCGTCGGCCAGGTGGCGCGGTGACGGACCGGACGGCGCGGGCGGCGCCGCCGTACGGCGCGGCGGCACGGGCGGCGCGATGAGACGGGTGGCGCGATGAGACCTTTCACCTACGAGCGGCCCGCCGACGTGCGGTCCGCGGTGGCCGCCGCGGCCGGCCGGCCGGACGCCGCCTACCTCGGCGGCGGAACGAACCTGGTGGACCTGATGCGGCTCGGCGTCGCCACACCGCGGACCCTGGTGGACGTCACCCGGATCTCCTCCCGCGCGATCGAGGAGACCGGCGGCGGCCTGCTGATCGGCGCGGGCGTGCGCAACGGCGACCTCGCCGCCGACCCGCTCGTCCGGCGGGCCCAGCCGCTGCTCGCCCGCGCCGTGCTGGAGGGGGCCTCCGGGCAGATCCGCAACATGGCCACGGTCGCCGGCAACCTGCTGCAGCGCACCCGCTGCCCCTACTTCCAGGACGTGACCAAGCCCTGCAACAAGCGGCTGCCCGGCTCCGGGTGCCCGGCCCGCACGGGCGACCACCGCAACCTGGCGATCCTCGGCCACTCGGAGCACTGCGTGGCCACCCACCCCTCCGACATGGCCGTCGCGCTGGCCGCGCTGGACGCCCTCGTCCACGTGGAGGGCCCCGGCGGCGCCCGTACGGTGCCGATGCCGGGCCTGCACCGGCTGCCCGGCGACGAGCCGGACCGCGACACCGTCCTGGCGCCCGGCGAGCTGATCACAGCGGTCGAGGTGCCCCACCTGCCGTTCGCGGCCCGCTCGCGCTACCGCAAGGTGCGCGACCGGGCGTCCTTCGCGTTCGCGGTGGTGTCGGTGGCGGCCGCGCTGGACGTGGCCGGCGGGGTGGTGCGCGACTGCCGCATCGCGCTGGGCGGCGTGGCCCACGCGCCGTGGCGGGCCGAGGCCGCCGAGGCGGCGCTGCGCGGCGCGGCGGCCACCCCGGAGGAGTTCGCCCGGGCGGCCGACGCCGAGCTGGCCCGCTCCAGCCCGCTGCCGCGCAACGCCTTCAAGGCGCCGCTGCTGCGCAACGTCCTGGTCCGCACCCTCACCGACCTCGCGGAGCCCGCGGGGTTCGCGGAGTCCGAGCCCGTGGAGACACCGTGACCGCCGTACGACCCGGAGACGCCCCGACCGCCGCGGCCGGCGCGCCGCGACCCCTGGAGACGCCGTGAAGACCGAGGCCAGGCCGTCCGTCGGCGCGGCGCTGGAACGCGTCGAGGGCGTCGAGAAGGTGACGGGCCGGGCCCGATACGCCTACGAGAACTTCCCGGACGAGCTCGCCTACGCCGTGCCGGTGCAGGCGACCGTCGCCCGCGGCACGGTCCTCGCGGCCGACGTCGACGCCGTCGTCCGGCTCCCCGGGGTGATCGCCGCCGTCTGGCACGGCAACGCCCCCCGCCTGGCCCCGGCCGACAACGCCGAACTGGCGGTGCTGCAGTCGGACCGGGTGTCCTACCGCGGCCAGTACGTCGCGGTCGTGGTGGCCGAGACGCTCCAGTGCGCCCGGGAGGCGGCCCGGCTGCTGCGGATCGACTATGACGCCGAGCCGCACGACGTCGAGCTGCGCGCCGACCACCCGGAGATGTACCGGCCCGACCGCGTCAACGCCGGCTACCCCGCCGACACCGAGCTGGGCGACCCGGACGCGGCGCTCGCCGCGGCGCCGGTCCTCGTCGACGCGACGTACCGCACCCCGGCCGAGCACAACAACCCGATGGAGCCGCACGCCACGGTCGCCGTCTGGAGCGGTGACGGCCTCACCCTCCACGACTCCACGCAGGGGGTGTCCGCGCTGCGCGAGACGATCGCCCCGCTGTTCGGCATGCCGCCGGAGAACGTCCGCGTCATCTCCCCGCACGTGGGCGGCGGCTTCGGCTCCAAGGGCGCCGCGCTGCCGCCCGTGGTGCTCGCCGCGCTCGCCGCCAAGCACGCCGGCCGCCCGGTCAAGCTCGCGGTGACCCGGCAGCAGATGTTCGCGGTGACCGGCTACCGCACCCCGACGATCCAGCGGGTACGGCTCGGAGCGGACACCGGCGGGCGGCTGACCGCGATCGTGCACGAGGCGTTCGAGCAGAGCTCCCGGCTCCGCGAGTTCGCCGAGCAGACCACCACCCCGACCCGCGTGATGTACGCCGCGCCCGACCGGCGCACCGCGCACCGCCTGGTCCGGCTCGACGTGCCGACCCCGGCCTGGATGCGCGCCCCCGGCGAGGCGCCGGGCATGTTCGCGCTGGAGTCGGCCATGGACGAGCTGGCCGTCGCCTGCGGGATCGACCCCGTCGAGCTGCGGATCCGCAACGAGCCCGCCGCCGAGCCGGAGAGCGGCCTGCCGTTCAGCTCCCGCAACCTGGTGGCCTGCCTGCGCGAGGGCGCCCGCCGGTTCGGCTGGGCCGGCCGCGACCCCACGCCCGCGGCCCGGACCCGCGGCCGGATGCTCGTCGGCACCGGTGTGGCGGCGTCCACCTACCCGGTCTACCGGCGCCCCTCGCGGGCGAGCGCCCGGTGCGACCCGGACGACCGGTTCACCGTGCGGATCGCCGCCGCCGACATCGGCACCGGCGCCCGGACGATCCTGACCCAGGTCGCCGCCGACGCGCTGCGCGTCACCCCGGACCGGGTCCGGGTGGAGGTCGGCGACACCGCGCTGCCCGCCGCCTCGCTGGCCGGCGGCTCGGCGGGCACCGCCTCCTGGGGGACGGCCGTGGTGCGGGCCTGCGAGGCCCTCCTGGAGGAGCTCGACCGGCGGGGCGGCGACGTGCCCGCCGAGGGCCTGGAGGCGACCGCCGACACCGCGGAGGAGGTGGGCGAGCAGCCGGAGTACGCCCGGCACGCCTTCGGCGCCCAGTTCGCCGAGGTGGGCGTGGACCTCGACACCGGGGAGGCGCGGGTGCTGCGGCTGCTCGGGGTGTTCGCCGCCGGCCGGATCGTCAACCCCGTCACCGCGCGCTCGCAGTTCGTCGGCGGCATGACCATGGGCATGTCGATGGCCCTGCTGGAGGAGAGCGTCATGGACCACGAGTTCGGCGACTACCTCAACCACGACCTCGCCCAGTACCACGTCCCGACCGCCATGGACCTGCCCGACGTCCAGGCGTACTGGATCGAGGAGGACGACCCGCACCTCAACCCGCTGGGCGCCAAGGGCATCGGGGAGATCGGCATCGTCGGCACCGCCGCCGCCGTCGCCAACGCCGTCCATCACGCCACCGGCGTCCGGGTCCGCGACCTGCCGATCCGGCTCGACAAGCTGGTGCGCTGAGCGCGCCGCGAGCCCGGCCGCCGACGGTTGCCGACGATGCCCAGCCCGTTCCGCTCCGCCGCCGACCGGCTGGCCGACGCGGCGCCGGGCTGGCTGGTGGAGACCGTACGGCCCGCCCCGGCGAAACCCGCCTGGTGGCCGATGGTCCGCATGGCCCTCGCGGTGACCGTCCCGCTCCTCGTGGCCCTCGCCGCCGGGAACCTCGCGCTGGGCCTGCTGCCCTCCATGGGGGCCATGGGGCCGGGCCTGGCCAACCGGGGCGGGCCGTACCGGGAAAGGGTCGCCCGGATCGGCCTGGTCGGCCTCGGCGGGGCGGCGGGATACGCCATCGGCGCGATGGTGCGCGGCCACGGCTGGTGGACGGTCCCGGTGATCGTGGTGGTCTCGGTGGTCTCGGCGCTGATCAGCACGATCGGGGCCAAGGGGTCGCTGGCGGGACTGCAGCTCGTGGTGATGGCCGTGATCAGCACCGGCATCCCGCTGCCCGGCGGCCCCCTCCTCGGGGCCGCGCAGTTCCTGCTCGGCGTGGCCTGGGTGATCGTGCTCGGCGTGGCCGACTGGCCGCTGCGTTCCCGGAACCCGGAGGAGAGCGCGACCGTCACGGTCTACCGGGCGCTCGACCGGCTGATCGACGACCGCGACGCCGACGCCCTGGCCGCGTTCGGCACCGCGCTGGAGAGCGGCTACGACGCCGTCTTCGGCGCCCGCTCCGCCTCCGCCGGCCAGGACCCCGGGCAGACCCGGCTGATCGCGCTGCTGAACCAGGCGTCGCTGATCCGCAACGCGCTGATCTCCCTCGGTCAGGAGGGACGCGAGCCGCCGGAGGGGACGGCCGCCGCCGTCGAGGAGATCACCGTGGCGCTGGACGAGGGACGCGCGCCGCACCCGCCACCGCGCCTCCCCGGCGGGTCCCCCGCGCTGCGGGCGCTGAACTCCGCCGTGGACGGGGCCGTGGAACTGGCCTCCGGCGGTGACGTCGAGACCGAGCAGTTGCCGTACCGGCCGGTCGGCTACGGCGAGCGGTTCCGCAACGCCTGGGCGAAGATGTGGTACGGCCACTTCACCCGCAAGTACGCCGTCCGGCTCGCCCTGTGCATGGGCGTCGCCACCGCGGTCAGCGAGTTCGGCCTGTTCGAGCGGTCCTACTGGATGGTGCTGACCGTCGCGCTGGTCCTCAAGCCCGACTTCGGGTCGGTGTTCGCGCGGGCCCTGCAGCGGGCTCTCGGCACGTTCGCCGGCACGTTCGTCGGCGTCGCGGTGCTCCTGGTGGTCCCGTACGGCCCGCTGATCCTCGTCCCGATCGCGGTGTTCGCCGCGCTCATACCGTACGGCCTGCAGCGCAACTGGGGGCTGATGTCGACCTTCCAGGCGCCGCTGGTGCTGCTCCTGGTGGACCTGCTGACCCGCGGCGGTCCGCGGCTGGCGGAGGTCCGCCTGGTGGACACCATCGCCGGGTGCGTGATCGTGCTGCTGCTGGGCTACCTTCCGTGGCCGGGAAGCTGGCACGCCCCGGTCCGGGGACCCTTCGCCGACGCGGTGTCGGCCACCGCGCGCTACCTGCGCGGCGCCTTCGACCCCGGGAACCCCGACCGGCCGGTGTACCGCCGCAAGGCCTACGAGGCCATGTCGGACCTGCGGGTGGTCTTCCAGCGCGCGGTGACCGAGCCGCCCACGGTCAGCAGGCGGATCACCACCTGGATGCCCGCGATGACCGCGCTGGAGAAGGTGGCCGACACCACGGCCGCCACCGTGGCGCGCGCCGAGCACGGCGCGCCCCCGCCGCCCCCGGAGGCGGTGGGGGCCCTGGCCGACTCCCTGGAGGAGATCGCCGAGGCCATCCGCCGACGGCGCGTCCCCACCGAGCCGGAACCCGCCGCCGAGGGCACCCCGGAACGGCTGGACGACGCGATCCGCGCGCTGCGCGACATCGTCTCGGGCCACCACACCTGCTGAGGGGGCCGTGCCGGTACGGCGGGGCGGCTCGCCGTACCGCCGACGTCGTCACGGCCCGCGGCGCGGGTCCGCCGGGCCGCGCCGCCGGGCCCGTGCCGTCAGGCCTTGCTGCCGAGGAGGCCCTGCTGGTCGAGCCAGTCGGCGGAGACCTTGCCGGGCTCCTGGCCCTCGACGTCGACCTTGGCGTTGAGCTGCTGCATCGTGGCGTCGTCCAGCTTGTCGATCACCGGCTGGAGCACCTTCTCCAGCGCCGGGTACTTCTTGTAGGTGTCCTCCCGCAGCGTCACGGCGGCGTTGTAGACCGGGAAGAACTTCTTGTCGTCCTCCAGCACGGTGAGGCCGAGCGAGGCGATGCGCCCGTCGGTGGTGAACACCTCACCGAAGTTGCAGGTCTGACCCTTGTCCGTCTCGGTGTAGACGACGCCGGTGTCCAGCAGGCTGACCCGGTTCTTCGGGATGGCCATGCCGTAGGCCTTGGACAGCCCCGGCAGGCCGTCGTCGCGGGTGGAGAACTCCGTCTCGATGCACAGCGTGACCTCCTCCGGCTTGGTCTTCGCCAGCTCGGCCACGTCGGAGAGCGTCTTGACGCCCAGCTCCTGGGCCTTCTCCGAGCGGATCGCCAGGGCGTAGGTGTTGTTCAGCGGGGTCGGGCCGATCCAGTGGATCCCGTTCTTGGCGAGATCGGCGGCCGCGGTGGCCTTGAACTGCTCGGCCGAGTCCTGGATGGGCTCGGCGTTCCTCAGGTGCTCGATCCACCCGGTGCCGGAGTAGTCCCAGTACATGTCGATCGCCTTGGACTCCAGGGCCTTGCGGTTGGGGACGGTGCCGCCGAGGTTGGTCTTGTCGACGACCTCGGCCCCGTGCGCCTTCAGCACCTGCACCGCGATCTTGCCGAGGACGATGTTCTCGGTGAAGTCCTTGGAGCCGACGACGAACTTCGCTCCGGCGAGCTCGTCGCCCGCGCTGGCGGTCTCGACGGCCTCGGCGGAGCCGCAGCCGCTCACGGCGGTGAGGGTCAGCGCCGCGGCGGCGAGCGCGGCGGCCGTCCGGCGGAGGGGAGCCGCCTTGCGGAGGGAATGGGAACGCATGGAAAGGACACCTCTTCGTTCTCGTGTCGGGGATGCCAGGAGGGATCGGGGGCCCGCCGCCCGGGGCCACGGGCGGCAGGATGGTCCGGGCCGCCCGATGATCAGGGGCGGCGCGGTGTTCGGGGTTCGGGCCGCCCGGCGGGCCGGGGGCGGGACGCGCGGCGGCCCGGGCCGGAGCTCGGGTCGGAGCCCAGGTCGGAGTCCGGGTCAGAGGCCGCGGGGCTTGAGCACGTTCTCGGCGAGCGCGCCGAGCCAGTCGATGAGGAAGGCGATGCACGCGGTCAGCACGCCGCCGACCACGGTCACGGGCATGCGGTTCAGCTTGAGGCCGTTGATGATCAGCTCGCCGAAGCCGCCCGCGGCGACGAACGCGCCGAGCGTGGCGACGCCGACGGTCAGCACGAGCGCGGTGCGCAACCCGGCGAGGATCGCGGGCACGGCGAGCCTGAGCTCCACCCGGCGCAGCACCTGGCCCCTGGTCATGCCCATCCCGCGGGCGGCCTCGACGAGTGCCGGGTCCACCTGCTGGACCCCGATCATCGTGTTGCGCAGGACCGGCAGGACGGAGTACGCCACCAGCCCGACCAGCGCGGTCTGGAAGCCCACCCCCATCAGGAAGGTGCACAGGACGAGGAGCCCGATGCACGGCACCGCCTGGCCGAGGTTGGCGGCGGTGAGGATGACCGGCGTGGCGATCCGGTTGCGGGAGCGGGAGGCGACGATGCCCAGCGGGATCGCGATGACCACCACGAGCGCCGTCGCGGCGAGGGTCATCTCCAGGTGCTCCGCGGCCTTGGTGAGGATCACCGACGGGTTGAGGCTGCGCTGTTCGATGGAGTCGAGGTCCTGGGCGCTCACCCAGGCGTACAGGGCGGCCAGTACGGCGCACACTGCGGCGGGGGTGAGGAGGAGACGCAGGCGCGCGGCGCGCCGGGACGGTCGCGCCCGGCCCGCGGTTAGGGCGCCGGAGGCGCCGGCGGTTTCGGGGGCTCCGGGGACTCCCGCGCCTTCGGAGGCTTCGGAGCCGAGGACGTCGGCGGTGAGGGTGTCAGCGGCCACCGGCCACTACCTTCTCCGGCGCGGGGAGGGAGGGCACCGCCTCCGGCTCCCGCCCGGGGGACGACGGCCGTCCGGTTCCCACGGCCCCGCACAGCGCGGTGTAGGTGAGGACGCCGGAGGGGGAACTGCAGCGGTCGGAGCCGTGGGCGATCATGACGTCCAGGGCCTCGCGCAGGCTGGTCCCGGCCGCGACCTGCGGCAGCCCGGCCTGCTGGGGCGGCCCGGCGGGCGCCACGTCCTCCACGCGCAGCAGCGCGAGCCGCTTGAGCGTGGCGTCCTGGCCGACGAACCCGGCGACGTAGTCGTCGGCGGGCCGGGCGAGGATCTCGGCGGGGGTGTCGTACTGCGCGATGTGCGAGCGCTCCCGGAGCACGACGATGCGGTCGCCCAGTTTGATGGCCTCCTCGAAGTCGTGGGTGACGAAGATGATCGTCTTGCGCAGCCGCTTCTGCAGCCGGACGAACTCCTTCTGCAGGTGCTCGCGCGTGATGGGGTCGGTCGCGCCGAACGGCTCGTCCATCAGCATCACGGGCGGGTCGGCCGCCAGCGCCCGGGCCACGCCCACGCGCTGCTGCTGGCCGCCGGACAGCTGGCGGGGGTAGCGGTCGTGGAACAGCGACGGCTCCAGGTTCACCAGCGAGAGGAGCTCCTCCACCCGCGCGGCGATCCGCGCCGCCGGCCAGCCCAGCAGCTTGGGTACCAGTCCGATGTTCTGCCCGATGGTCAGGTGGGGGAACAGGCCCACCTGCTGGATGGCGTAGCCGATGTGCCGGCGGAGCTCGTCGGGCTGCAGGCTCAGGACGTCCTTGCCGCCGATGCGGATCTCACCCGACGTGGGCTCGACCAGACGGTTGATCATCTTCATGGTGGTCGTCTTGCCGCAGCCCGACGGGCCGACGAAGACCACCAGCTCACCGGCGGGGATGTCGAGGTCGACGTTGTCGACCGCGGGTGCGGGTTGCCCCGGATAGTGCTTGGTCAATGCGCGCAGTTCGATGCGCGCTCCCTCTGTCTCAGTGTCGAACACGAAGCCCCCTGGGGACGGTCAGTTGGCGAACGGCGTAGAAGAACAGGTCGAACAGCACGGCGATGACCACGATGCCGAGCGTGCCCGCGAGCGTGGCGTTGAGAGCGTTCACCGATCCGAGCCGGGAGAGCCCCTCGAAGATCTGCGTGCCGAGGCCCGGCCCGTCGACGTAGGCGGCGATCGCCGCGATGCCGATGATCATCTGGGTCGAGACGCGGACCCCGGTCAGGATCAGCGGCCAGGCCAGTGGGAGCTGCACCTTCATCAGGACGCGGGCTCGGCTCATGCCCATCCCGCGCCCGGCCTCCACCGTGGTGGCGTCCACGCCGTTCAGCCCCGTCACCGTGTTGCGGATGATCGGCAGGAGCGCGTACGCGGTCAGCGCGATCAGCGTGGAGCCCCAGCCGAGACCGGTGAGGGGGATCAGCAGGGTGAGCAGGGCGAGGGAGGGGACCGTCAGGATCGTGGCGGAGAGCGCCAGCGAGGCGTTCCGGGCCTTCGGCGTCTCGTGGACGAGGAGGCCCGTCCCGATCCCGACGAGCGCGGCGACGCCGATCGCGATCGCCACGGCGAGGACGTGTTCGGCTGCGGCCAGCGAGAGAGTGTCCCAGCGAGAGACCACGTACTCGCTGAAGTTCATGGGGGAACCACCTTCGCTTACGCTTGCAGGGCTTGTAAACGTATGTGTTTGGTTGCATTCAGCGCAAAATAAGTTGCGGTCATCGCAACATAACGCAATGCTTTCGTTATGAACGGATGGGGATGAGCGAGAAGCCGGTGTCCTCGGCCGG
Source organism: Streptosporangium pseudovulgare (assembly GCF_014648055.1). GTDB lineage: Bacteria > Actinomycetota > Actinomycetes > Streptosporangiales > Streptosporangiaceae > Streptosporangium > Streptosporangium pseudovulgare. The sequence goes on along the minus strand of NZ_BMQJ01000026.1, from coordinate 63,404 downwards.
GCTGCGCCGGGACATGGAGATCCTCGAGGTGCTCGCCGGCCACGGGGACGGCCCCGACGCCGACGGGTTCGGCGTCAACTGGATCGCCGAGCGCCTGGGCCGGGAGAAGAGCCAGGTGTCGCGGGCGCTGCGCGCGCTCGAAGCCGAGGGCATGGTGGAGCGCGACCCGGTGACGCGCCGCTACCGCCTGGGCTGGCGCCTGTTCTCGCTCGCGGCGCGGACCCAGCAGTCGAGGCTCGTCCGGGTGGCCGAGCCCTTCCTGAGGCACCTGGCCACGCTCTTCGACGAGGACACGCACCTGTGCGTACTGCGCGGTGAGATGGTTCTCACACTGTCGTCGGTGCCGTCGTCCCGGGCCTACCACCGGATCTGGGAGGGCGTCTCCGTCCCGGTGATCATGGCGGCCGCGGGGCGGTCGCTCCTCGCGGACTGGGAGGACGGGCAGATCCGCGAGCTGCTGCGGGCGGCCCTGCCCAGCGGCCTGGACTCCGCGATCAGCGGCGAGGAGCAGTGGCTGGCCGACATCGAGCACGTGCGCGCCTTCGGGTACGCGGTGACCGACGTCGAGCTGGAGGACAGCGCGGCCGGGGTGTCGGCGCCGGTGCGGGAGCACCGGGGACTGATCGCGGCCGCCATCAGCGTGTCGGTCACCCGCACCCCCGCCGAGTCCCGGATGAGGGAGATGGGGGCCGTCGTCGCCGAGACGGCGCGCCGGCTCTCGACCGCCCTGGGCCTGCCCCCGGGCGCCCCCGGCCCCGGCTCGGATCGTTCCCCGGATCCGGCGGGGTCCGCCGGCGGCCGCTGAGCTCCCGGCATGGCGGAGATCGAGGAGTCCCTGCCCGGCAACGCCACCTCCGGCGTCGTGCGGATCGGCGACACCGTGTGATCCGCGCCCGCCGCCCCGGAGAAGGCGGCCCGCCGGGGAAACGGCCTCCAACGCGTCCGCACCCGCGAACCAACGGTGACCGGCGGCTCCCCGCGTCGCCGGCGTGGCGGGTCAGCCGCGGCGGCCCCGGCTCGCGGTGGCGAGGGACGCGAGTTTCTCCGCCTCCGCCGAGTCCGGGGCCACGACGTAGACGACGATCAGCTGGTCGGGATCGCCGGGCAGGGCCAGCGTCTCGTAGCCGACGTCGAGCGTGCCGACGACCGGGTGGTGGATCAGTTTGCGGCCGCCGGCCTTCTCCCTGACCGTGTGGTCCTCCCACAGGGCCCGGAACTCGGGGTTGCCCGCGGACAGCTCCGTGACGAGGGCGGCCATCCGGGGGTCGCCCGGGTGGCGCGCCGCGTCCAGCCGCAGGTACGCCGCGGTCTCGGCGGCGACCTCCGTCCAGCGCGGGTAGAGCGTCCGGGCCGCGGGGTCCAGGAACGCCTGCCGGGCCATGTTGCGCTCGCCGGGCGGCATCGCGGAGAAGCCGGCGACGGCGTCGCCCAGCGCGTTCCACGCCAGCACGTCCATGCACCGGCCCAGCAGGAACGCGGGGGCCTGGATGGCGTCCAGCATCGTCCGCACCCGCGGGCGGACGGCGGCCGGGGCCGGCGGCTCCGCCTCGCGCGGCGGCCGGGCCAGGTCGTACAGGTGCGCCCGCTCGGTCGCGTCGAGCCGCAGCACGCGGGCGACCGCGTCCAGCACGGCGTCCGAGACGTTGTGACCGCGTCCCTGCTCCAGCCGGACGTAGTAGTCGACGCTCACCCCGGCGAGCAGGGCCACCTCCTCGCGGCGCAGCCCGGGCACCCGCCGCCGCCGTCCCGCGTCCGGCAGACCCGCGTCCTGAGGCCGGATGCGGGCGCGGCGGGACCGCAGGAAGCCGCCGAGTTCGTCCAGGTTGGTTCCTTCCATGCCCGTGACCTTAACGGCGGCCCCCGGTACGGCTCCCGCACGGTGGTCCGCTGGGCGCGGACGGCCGGAGCCCGCGGCTCCGGCGGGAGCGGCCGGACGGCCAGGAGGACCGTCCCGGCGCCGAGGGGCGCCCCCGGCGAAGGTGGTAACCGCAGACCCAGGAAAACCGGTGCTCTGGGTAGGCGGCGCGGCCGGCGGCAGAGTGGTCTCACGCCGGGCGGACGTCCCGGCGCGAGACACCGGAACCCGGCGGAACCCGCCCGGGACCCGGCAGAGCTTCAGAGAACTTCCCAGGACTTCGCAGAACCCGGAGAGAACCGTGAACCACACCTCCCTTGCCGGCCGCACCGCCGTCGTCACCGGGGCCGCGAGCGGCATGGGCGCCGCGACCGCCCGGCTGCTGGCCGCGCACGGCGCCCGCGTGGCGCTGCTGGCCCGCCGCGAGGACCGCCTCAAGGAACTCGCCGCCGAGATCGAACGGGACGGCGGCCGGGCGATCGCGGTGGCCGTGGACGTCACCGACCAGGCGTCGGTCGACGCCGGAGCCGCCCGCGTCCACGCCGAGCTGGGCGCGGCCGACCTGGTGGTCAACGCCGCCGGCGTGATGCTGCCCAACCCGATCGACGACGGCCGCGCCGACGAGTGGACCCGGATGATCGACACCAACGTCACCGGCGCCCTGCGGATCATCCGCGCGTTCACCGCCGACCTCGTCGCCGCCGCGGCCCGCGGGGCGACTGCCGACCTGGTGAACATCTCCTCGATCGGCGCGCACGCGCTCTTCCCCGGCTACGCCGTCTACGCCGCGACCAAGGCGGCGCTGACCCACCTGTCGGCGTCACTGCGCACCGAGCTCGGGCCGCGGGACGTGCGGGTGACCAACATCGAGCCGGGCCTGACCGACACCGAGCTGGCCTCGCACGTCGACAACCCGGCCCTGGGGGAGGAGGGCCAGCTCGGGGAGATGTTCGACGCGCTCGGCTCGCTGTCGGCCGGCGAGATCGCCGACCTCGTCGCCTACGTGACCAGCCGCCCCCGCCACGTCAACCTGCGCCAGATCGTCGTCCTGCCCACCCGCCAGGCGTGACCCGCGGAACGGTCGCCGCCGCGCCGTACGGCCCGCCCGCCCCGTCCGGCGGCGCCGGCCGTACGGGCGCCCGGCGCTACGCGGGAACCCACTCCGCGCCACCCGCGTTCCCGGCGGCCTGGCAGGGGAGAATCCCCGCCCTTCCGGGCGGGGAGGGCGTCAAACGATCGGCGGGCGTCCGGCGAGGAGCAGGCGCAGCACGGTGGTCCAGGACATCGGGCGGCGCGTCCCGTGCCCGCCCGCCAGCCCCTCCCGCAGACCGGCGATCCACACGGCGAGATGCGCGCGGGACCGGATCCGGGCGATGCTGAGCAGCGTCCAGACCAGCAGGTAGACGGGGATCAGGGGGACGGGCAGGCGGCGGTAGGCGAGCCAGACCCGGTTGCGGGCGACGAGGCGGTAGTAGCCGGCGTGCCGGGCGGGGTCGGTGGCGGGGTGGTGGACGACCACGCCGGGCGCGTACCAGCCGGTGCGGCCGAGGTCCCACAGCCGCCAGGCCAGGTCCACCCCCTCGTGGAAGAGGAAGAACCGGCCCGGCCAGCCCCCGGCCTTCTCGTAGTCGGCGCGGCGCACGAGGACGACGCCCTCGGCCATCACGGTGACGACGCCCGGCCGGGTCGCCTCATCGGCCCGCAGCCGCGGCACCCAGCGGCGCAGGGTGACCCCGGAACCGGGATCGGCGATGCGCGGCTGGACGTAGGCGGCCCCGGGGTGGCGGCGGGCCTCGGCGACGAGCCGCGCCAGCACGTCCGGGGCGGGCAGGACGGCGTCGTTGTCGAAGAAGAAGACGAACTCGCCGGCGTCGGGGCCGGCGAGGGCGTCGGCGCCGACGTTGCGGCCTCCGGGGATGCCCACGTTGGCGGGCAGGGTGACGGTGCGCACGCCGTCCGGCACGTGGTCGGGCTCCACCCCGTTGCCGACGATGACCACGCGCAGGCCGACTCCCCGCTGGGCGAGGAGGGACTCCATCGCCCTGGGGAACTCGGCGGGCCGGTCGTTCATGGTGAGGACCACCACGTCGACGGTGGCCGTCGGGCCGGTCATCGGGTCTGCCGGACACGGCGCGGCGCTCGGCGCGCGGGAGGCGTCACCGGTCTGGAGGGAACGGCGGATCATCGGCCCACCTTAGCGGTGTATCGGCGGGGAACCGCAGGTGAACGCCGAGGGGGCGGCCGTTCACGGGATGCCGGGGTCCGTCACGGTGGGGTCGCCCCGGCCGAGGGGCCGCAGGCGTGCGCCGGAACAACCGGATGAAAACCCCCCAAAGCCTTTTCTGATCATTTATTTCTTCATATAGCTATAAATGTGGATAACGGAGCACGTCGTCAGGAGGTGGTTGTTCAGTCGCATCCCGACGGAGGACCCAATGATCAGAAGGATCGTCGTCCTGCTGGCCGCCATGCTCGTCATGCTGGGCGGCGCCGTACAGGCCGCCGTGGCCCAGCCGAACGTCAACGAGCAGGACAGGAAGTTCCTGGTCCAGGCGCACCGCGGCAATCTGGCCGAGATCCTGTCGAGCCGGCTCGCGCTGAAGAAGTCGGACTCCCAGGACATCAAGAACATCGCGCAGAAGCTCATCACCGACCACACGACCCTGGACGGCAAGCTGCGGGCGGTGGCCGAGCGGGCGAGTGTGCAGCTGCCAGGCCGGCCGAACGAGAAGCAGCGCGAGCAGATCGACAAGCTGTCGAAGCTCAGCGGCTCGTCCTTCGACAACGCGTGGCTGGCCGCGCAGGCCGCGAGCCACCGCATGACGCTCAAGCGCATCGACCAGGAGTTGGCCGACGGCTCCTCCCTGGCCGTGAAGAAGCTGGCGGAGGGCGCCAAGCCGATCATCCGGGAGCACCTGCGCCTGGTGCGCGAGGCCCGCGCGAGCGAGAGCCCGGTCCCCAGCGGCAGCCCGAGCTGACCCGCCCGGGGCACCACCTTGACCTCGACTTTGGTTGAGGCCCTAGGGTCGATCCGTCGATCCCTGAGAACCCGGTGGTGCCCTGATGAACATGGAAATGGTGGCGTGGCACTCGATGTACGCCACGATGCAGGCGCAGGAGGACAGGCGGCCGTTCTCCATGGCCACGCTGCGCCGGATCGGAGCCTTCGCCCGGCCGCACACCCGGAAGCTGGTGTTGTTCCTGCTGCTCAGCGTGGTGGGGGCGGTGCTGGCCGTCGCCACGCCGGTGCTGGCGGGCCGGGTCGTCGACGCGATCGTCAACCGCGCCCCGGTGGAGGCCGTGGTCCGCCTCTCGGCGCTGATCGCGGTCATCGCGCTGGCGGAGGCCGGGCTCGGCCTGGCGACGCGATGGCTGTCGGCGACCCTGGGCGAGGGGCTCATCCTCGACCTGCGCGCCGCCGTCTTCGACCACGTGCAGCGCATGCCGGTCGCCTTCTTCACCCGGACCCGCACCGGGGCGCTGGTCAGCAGGTTGAACAACGACGTGATCGGCGCGCAGCGGGCGTTCAGCGACACCCTCTCCGGCGTGGCCGGAAACCTCGTCACGCTGCTGCTCACGCTGGTGGTGATGATCGGCGTCTCCTGGCAGATCACCCTGCTCTCGCTGCTCCTGCTGCCGGTGTTCGTGCTGCCCGCCCGGCGGATGGGCTCCCGGCTGGCCCGGCTGCGGCGCGAGGCGGCCGCGCACAACGCGACGATGAGCACGCAGATGACCGAGCGGTTCTCCGCGCCCGGGGCGACGCTGGTGAAGCTCTTCGGCCGCCCGGCGGAGGAGTCGGCCGAGTTCCTCGCCCGGGCCCGCCGGGTGCGGGACATCGGGGTGCGCACGGCGATGACGCAGTCGGTGTTCGTCACCGCGCTGACGCTGGTCTCGGCGCTGGCGCTGGCCCTCGTCTACGGGGTCGGCGGGTTCTACGCGCTGCGGTCGCTGCTGGACCCGGGCGCCGTGGTCGCGCTCGCGCTGCTGCTCACCCGCCTGTACGCGCCGCTGACCTCCCTGGCCGGCGCCCGCGTGGAGGTGATGAGCGCACTGGTGAGCTTCGAGCGGGTGTTCGAAATCCTCGACCTCAAGCCGCTCGTCGCCGAGCGGCCCGGCGCCCGCGCGGTGCCCGACGGGCCGGTGTCGGTGGAGTTCGACGACGTCCGGTTCGCCTACCCGTCGGCGGACAAGGTGTCGCTCGCCTCCCTGGAGGACGTCGCCCGGCTCGACACGCGCGGCGGCGTGGAGGTGCTGCACGGGGTGTCCTTCCGCGCCGAGCCGGGCCGGATGGTGGCGCTCGTCGGCTCCTCGGGGGCGGGCAAGTCGACGATCGCCCAGCTCATCCCGCGGCTCTACGACGTCGACGCGGGCGCCGTACGGCTCTCCGGGGTGGACGTGCGCGACCTGACGGCCGAGTCGGTCCGCGGGACGGTCGGGATGGTCACCCAGGACGGACACCTGTTCCACGACACGATCCGCGCGAACCTGCTGCTGGCGCGACCGGAGGCGACCGAGGAGGAGCTGCGGGACGTGCTGCGCCGCGCCCGCCTGACCGAGATCGTCGACGCGCTGCCCGACGGCCTGGACACCGTCGTGGGCGAGCGCGGCTACCGGCTCTCCGGCGGCGAGCGGCAGCGGCTGACCATCGCCCGGGTCCTGCTGGCCAGGTCCCGGGTGGTGATCCTCGACGAGGCCACCGCGCACCTGGACTCCACCTCCGAGGCCGCGGTGCAGGCCGCGCTGGGGGAGGCCCTGGAAGGCCGGACGGCGGTGGTGATCGCGCACCGGCTGTCCACCGTCCGCGCGGCCGACCTCATCCTGGTGATCGAGGGCGGGCGGGTCGTGGAGAGCGGCACCCACGCCGAGCTGCTGGCGGCGGGCGGCCGCTACGAGCAGCTGTACCGGACCCAGTTCGACGAGGACGCCGACCCCGCCGCACCCGTCACGGCGGGTACGGCCGGCTGAGCCGGGGCGGTCCCGCCGACGGCCGGCCGGGACGGGCGGTGAACCGGTCCGGCCCGCCGCGGCCGGGCCGGGCGGTCACCCGGAACAGGGCGGTCAGGGCAGGCCGAGCTCGGCGAAGACCGGGCGGTGGTCGCTGCCGGGCAGGGAGTGCACGCCGAACGCGCTCACCGGCATCCGCCGGTCGGCGAGCACGTGGTCGATCGCCACGCCGGGCAGGGACGTCCACCCCAGCCGCGGCCAGGTCGGCGTCAGCCCCCGCCCGGTGGCGTCGGCCGCGTCGCGGTAGCCGCTCGCCAGCAGCTCCCGCACCGGCGGGTGGTCGAGGGTGGCGTTGAAGTCGCCGGCCAGCACCCGCGGCCGGCCGCCCGCCCGGGGCAGCGCCGCCAGGCCCGCGCCCCAGCAGGGCACCTCGCCGGTGTGCCGGGGCGCGCACGGGTGCACCGAGACGACCTCGACCTCCCGGCCGCCCGGCAGCGTGACGACGGCCCGTGACTGGCGGAAACGACCCAGCTCGATCATCGGCTCCTCGGCGAGCGGGTGGCGGGAGTAGATGCCCGACCCGGACACCCCCGGACGGGAGCGGTCCACGACGTACGGCATGAGCCCGCGCAGGCCCGCCCCGTCCAGGCGGCCGAGCGCGGCGGGGGTGAGCTCCTGCAGGGCGAGCACGTCCGGCCTCAGGTCGCGCACCAGCCTCATGAGCGACGCGGTGTCGCCTTCGCCCACCCTCAGGTTCGCCGCGAGCACCCGCAGCCGCGACGGCCCGGCGGGCGGGTCGCCGTCGGCGACGTACCGGGGGAGCACGGCCGCCGCGAGCGCCACGCTCGCCGCGAGGGCGACGGCGGCGGCCGTCCGGCGGCGCAGCGCCGCCGCGAGCAGCAGCGTGACCGCCGAGAGCGCCGCCACGTACGGTGTGAACGCCACCAGCGGGACCCACTGCCAGGCCGGGGTCCACCCGGCTGTCCTGACCACCGCCCACGCCGCGACCGGCAGCACCGCGAGCCACACCAGGACGTCGATCGCCTTTGACCTGATCATGACGTGGGAGCGTAACCGGCGCCGGTGCAGATTCCGTGGAGATCCGGTGCGCACGCCGCCGGACTCCCGGGGCGTCCCGGTGGCGGTGGACGTCCCGGCGGCCGGGACGGGGTCTTCCCGATCGGGGATCTTCCCGGCCGGTGGGAACGGGGTTTTCGCCGGTCAGTAGGAGCCGGCGCGGCGCAGGGCGCGCGGCCGCCCGTCGGGGTCGTGCACGATCCGGTAGAGCGGGTCGGCCCACAGGGCGGCCCACCGGGACAGGCGCGGCGACCGGTAAGCGCGCAGCCGGCCGGGCGGCCGGGGCCCGCGCCGTCCCTCCTCGTGCCAGCGGTCGAGGCGGGCGGCGCAGGCGGCGAACGCGTCGAAGAAGGACCGCGGGTCCAGCAGGTCGCCGTCGTCGCCCTCCTGCCGGTCGAGGTGCTCCCGGGCGAGGGTGAGCCGCAGGTCGCGGGGGAACCGGCGGGCGCCGTCGCCGTGACCGCCGGGGTCCAGCGGCGCCCGGCCGTCCGGGGTCTCGTCGAGCACCGCGCAGGTCAGCTCGGAGTCGTAGGTCCAGGAGCGGCGGTTGAAGTTGTCGGAGCCGATGGTCGCCCACACGTCGTCGACGACGCAGACCTTGGCGTGGACGTAGACCGGGGTGCCGTGCCCGTTCTCCAGCCCGTACACCGCGAAGCGGTCGCCGCCGGCCTCCTGGAGCACCGACAGCGCCTGGTTGCGGCCCAGCACCTGGGGGACACCGCCCAGCGCGCCGCCCTCGTCGGGGTGCAGCGGCAGGACGCCGATCATCAGCAGGTCGGGATCGGCCCGCAGCGCGTCGGCGAAGGACTCGGCGATCTGCGGCGACCACAGGTACTGGTCCTCGATGTAGACCAGGGCGCGGGCGCGGCGCAGGGCCTTGAGGTAGCCGCGGGCGACGCTCCGCTCGCCCCGCGGCGCGAACGGGTAGCGGGTCAGCCGGTGGGCGTAGGTCCGCAGGAGCTGCACGGCGTGCGGCCCGCGGGCGGGCGGGTCGGGGAACTGCGGCGGCAGCGGGTCGGGGCGGGTGTCCTCGCGGCGCAGCAGGTCGGCCAGGCGGTGCACGGGGTTGCGGGTCAGCGGGCCGGGGTCCTCCCAGCGTTCCCGGAAGACGGCCTCGACGTCGCCCACGGCCGGGCCCTGGATCGCCGCCTGCACGTCGTGCCAGGGCGGGCGCTCGCCGTACACCCCGGCCATGGGCGCGGCCTGCGGGTCGCCGTCGTGCGAGGCGTCGTCGCGGCGGCTCCAGCACAGGTCGATCCCGCCGACGAAGGCGATGTCGCGTTCGGGCCGGTCCCGGTGCCGCAGCACCACGAGCTTCTGGTGGTGGGAGCCGCCGGGAGGGACGCGCATGTCGCGCAGGCACTCGCCGCCGGCGGCCTCGATCTCGTCGCCCAGGTGGCGGTTCTCGGCCTCGCTGAAGCGGAGCCCGTCCCAGTGCGAGCGCCACAGCAGCCCCTTGACCACGGCGCCGCGCCGGGCGGCCTCCCCGAAGACCCGGGCGACCTCGGTGCCCGGGCCGTCCAGCCGCTCGGTGGGGTCGCCCCGCCAGTCGGTGAACAGCAGCAGGTCCCCGGCGCGCAGCTCGCGGACCCGGGCGAGCAGTTCGGTGAAGTACGGCGCGCCGTGCGGGATGGGCCGGACCGCGTTGCCGTCCGACCAGGCGACGCCGGGGTCGTGCCGGCCGTCGACGGACGATGCCGGGTTTCCCCGTTCCTCGGGGGTGAGGAACCAGTTGTTTACCTTCATCGCGGGTGATCTACCCGCCTTTGACCTGGTTTCACCCGCTGGATGGCACGGCGAACCCTCCGGGAGCCGAGCAGGGGCACGCCGCCGGGGCGGGAGGGGACGCGGCGCGGGCGTTCCCCACCGTTCGGGAGGACGGCGGCAAAGGCCCCGGCCGTTCGGGAGGGCGGCGGCAAAGACCCCGCCAAAAGCCGCAACACCCCGATTTCCGGATGATGTTTCCCCAGGCCGGCTCCCTAGGCTGGCAGCGTCCGACGCCGCACCCGCCGAATGGGGGCAGCTCTCGTGAGGATCGTCGTGGACCTCAACCGGTGCGAGGCGTACGCGCAGTGCGCCTTCCAGGCACCCGACGTCTTCGCCATGCACGGCGAGGAGGCGCTGATGTACGAGCCCTGCCCCGGGGACGAGCGGCGCGAGCAGGTCATGCGGGCCGCCGCGTCCTGCCCGGTCCAGGCGATCCTCGTCGAGTGGCCCGGTGGACCGGCCGTACCGGAGGGGGCGGCGACCGGTGCCCGCGGCTGACGGGTCGGCCGAGGAGTTCCGGCGGCGCGGCCACGCCGTCGTGGTCGGCGCGTCCCTGGCGGGCCTGCGGGCCGCCGAGACGCTCCGCGAGGAGGGCTTCGCGGGGACGCTGACCATGATCGGCGACGAGCCGCACGAGCCCTACGACCGGCCGCCGCTGTCCAAGCAGGTCCTGCTGGGCCGTACCGGCGCCGGCGACACCCTGCTGCCCCGGCGCCGCGCGCTGGAGGCGCGCTGGCTGCTCGGGACGGCCGCCACCGGGCTGGACCTCGCCGGGCGGCGGGTGCGCCTGGCCGGCGGGGAGGAGGTGCGCTACGACCGCCTGCTGATCGCGACCGGCACCCGCGCCCGCCCGTGGATCAAGGAGACCGAGGCCGCCCTGGACGGCGTCCTCACCCTGCGCACGGGCGACGACGCGGCCCGGCTGGCCCGGCGGCTGGACGCGCGGCCCCGCCGGGTGCTCGTCATCGGCGCCGGGTTCACCGGCTCGGAGATCACCTCGGCCTGCCGGGAACGGGGGATCGACGTCACGGTCGCCGAGCGCGGCCCCGCCCCCCTCGTCGGGGCGCTGGGCGGCGTCGTCGGCGCGGTGGCGGCCGAACTGCACCACGCGCACGGCGTGGACCTGCGCTGCGGCATCACGGTCACCGCGCTGGAGGGCGACCCGGCCGGGCGGCTGCGGTGCGCCCACCTGTCCGACGGCACCACCCTGGAGGCGGACGCGGCCGTCGTCGCGCTGGGCGCGGTGCGCAACACCGAGTGGCTCGCCGGGTCCGGGCTGGCCGCCGGGCCGCGGGGGGTCGCCTGCGACGCCGGATGCCGGGCCTTCGACGTGCACGGCATCGTCACCGACGACGTCTTCGTCGCCGGGGACGTCGCCCGCTCCCCGCACCCGCTGTTCGGCTACCAGTTCCTGTCGCTGGAGCACTGGGGCAACGCGGTCGCCCAGGCCGAGGTCGCCGCGCACAACATGGTCAGCCCCGGCCCGGAACGCCGCCCGCACCTGTGGCTGCCGGCCTTCTGGTCCGCCCAGTTCGGCATCAACATCAAGTCCGTCGGCGTGCCGCCCATGGGCCGCGAGCTGGCCATCGTCCAGGGGTCCCTGGCCGAGCGCCGGTTCGCCGCCGTCTACGGCCACCAGGGGCGCGTCATCGCCGCCGTCACCTTCGACCACGGCAGGTGGCTGCCGTTCTACGGGCGGCTCATCGAGACGGCCGCGCCCTTCCCACCGGACTTCGCCCAGGTGGACCGCGCCCCCGGGGGACCGCGGCCGATCCCGGCGGAGTTCCCCGACCCCGCCCTGCCCACCCACGGCCCCACCGTCACCCTGAGCGGCTACGCGCCCAGCGAGCGGCGCGTCACGTTCGTCCCGGCCCGCGTCTGAGAGTCGCACACCGGCGTCCCCCGGCCCGGCCTCGGACAAGGACCCCGGGCGGGACCCGGGACGCCGGGTGCATCGTCCGAGAGGAGCCCGCCATGACCTCCGCCACCCTGCTGCGGCGGATCACCGACTACGCCGCCCGCGCCGACCCCTACCCGCTCTACGCCGAGCTGCGCAGGACGCCGGTGGCGCGGCAGGAGGACGGCGTGTACGCGGTGAGCACGTACTGGGAGATCGCCGGCCTGCTGCACGACCCACGCCTCAGCTCCGACCCCCGCAACCGGGTGCCCACCGCCGGCGAGGAGGACATCCTGGAGGAGGAGCAGGGGCTGCCGCCCAGCTTCCTGCGGCTCGACCCGCCCGAGCACGACCGGTTGCGCCGGCTGGCGACCCGGCCGTTCGGGCCGCCGGACAGCCCGCGGCGGGTCAGCGACATGCGCGGCGACCTCGCCCGGATGGTCTCCGGCCTGATCGACGGCCTGCGCGACCGGGAGCGGGCCGACATCGTCGAGGACTTCGCCTACCCCTTCCCGGTGATGGTGATCTGCAAGCTCCTCGGGGTGCCGCACGAGGACGAGGAGCGCTTCCACGTCTGGGCCGAGGCGATCGTCGCCGGGCTCGACCCCGGCGAGGAGGGGGAGGGGCCGGCCGAACGGCGCCGCGCCGCCCAGCGGGCCCGCATGGAACTGGGCCGCTACCTGGCCGGGCTGATCGAGGACCACCGCCGCGCGCCCGGCGGCGACATGCTGTCCGCGCTGGCCGCCGGGCACGGCGACCGGGAACGCATGTCGCCGCTGGAACTGGTCGTCACCGCCGTCCTGCTGCTCATCGCCGGCCACGAGACCACGGTGAACCTCATCACCAACGGCATGCTGACCCTGCTGCGCCACCCCGACGCCCTGCGGCGGCTGCGGGAGGAGCCCGGCCTGGCCGTGCCGCTGGTGGAGGAGCTGCTGCGCTACGAGCCGCCGGTGCAGCTCCTGCCCCAGCGCACCGCCCTGGCCGACATCGACGTCGGCGGCGTCACCATCCCCCGGGGCGCGCCCGTCTGGCTGGTCCTGGCCTCCGGCAACCGGGACCCCCGGCGCTTCCCCGACCCCGACCGGTTCGATCCCGGCCGGACCGGCAACGAGCACCTCGGGTTCGGCGGCGGCATCCACTACTGCTTCGGCGCGCCGCTGGCCCGGCTGGAGGCGCAGGTCGCGCTCACCGAGCTCGCCCGCCGGCTCGTCGAGCCCCGGCTGGTCACGGACCCGCCGCCCTACCGGCGCAACCCGGTGCTGCGCGGCCCCCGCCACCTGCCCGTCGCCTTCGACGGCTGCGTGCCCTGACGCGGGGCCGGATGCCGGGTGCGGCCGGGCGCCGGACCGGTCGCGCGGCGGGCCGTACGCCTCGGTGGCCGGTCAGGCGCCGGGCAGGCCGTACGCCTCGGCGATCAGGCCGTAGGAGCGGATCCGCGCCTCGGGGTCGGCGACCTGCGAGGTGATCATCAGCTCGTCGGCCTCGGTGCGCTTGCGCAGCTCCTCCAGCCCCGAGCGCACCGCGGCGGCGTCGCCCAGCACCACGTTCGACAGGTGGTCGTGGACGAAGGCCGCCTCGGCCGCGGAGTAGGGGTAGGTCTCGGCCTCCTCGGGCGTGGGGATCGGCTCCGGGGCGCCGCGGCGCAGGCGGAGCATGGCCAGCGCGCCCGGCCGGGCCAGGCGCAGCGCCTCCTCGGCGGACCCGGCCGCCACGGCCGCGACGCCGATCATCGCGTACGGCCGGTCCAGCGCCTCCGACGGCCGGAACGTCGACCGGTACAGCTCCAGCGCGGGGATGGTGTTGGCGGAGCTGAAGTGGTGGGCGAACGCGAACGGCAGCCCTAGCAGGCCGGCGAGCTGGGCGCTGAAGCCGCTGGAGCCGAGCAGCCAGACCGGCGGGCGGCCGGACTCCGGCGAGCGGGGGACGGCCGAGAGCCGGTGCAGGGGGTTGTCGGCCGGGAACGAGGCGTCGAGGAAGCCGGTCAGCTCGGCGAGCTGCTCGGGGAAGTCGTCGGCGCCCAGGTCGCCGCGGCGCAGCGCCCGCGCGGTGGCGGAGTCGGTGCCCGGGGCGCGGCCGAGGCCGAGGTCGATGCGGCCGGGGTGCAGGGCGTGCAGGGTGCCGAACTGCTCGGCGATGATCAGCGGCGCGTGGTTGGGCAGCATCACGCCGCCGGAGCCCAGCCTGATCGTGCGGGTCGCCGCGGCCAGGTGGGCGATCAGCACGGCGGGGGAGGAGCTGGCCACCGACGGCATCCCGTGGTGCTCGGCCACCCAGATGCGGTGGTAACCCCACTCCTCGGCGCGCCTGGCCAGCTCGGTGCTCCCCGCCAGCGCCCGCGTGGCGGTGAAGCCCCGGCCGACGGGGGCGAGGTCGAGGATGGACAGCGGGACCTCGGCGGAGCCGCGCGCCACGCCGCGGATGTCACCGGGGATGTCATCGTGAGCCATGTCAGCGGCGAACCCGCCCCGGCCCGCGTTTATTCCGGCGCACGCTCCCCGGCCTCGGCCCCGGCCAGCTCCGAGTGCCGGTAGGAGTAGGCGAAGTACACCACCAGGCCGACCAGGAACCACACCACGAACCGCACCCAGGTCTGCCACGCCAGGAACGTGATCAGCCAGAGCGAGAAGGCGATGCCGACGGCCGGGACGAACGGCATGCCCGGGGTGCGGAAGGTCCGCGGCAGGTCGGGCCGCCGGTAGCGCAGCACGATCACCGCCGCGCACACCACCACGAACGCCAGCAGGATGCCGATGTTGGTCAGCTCCGCCGCCTCCACGATGGGCAGGAACCCGGCGATGAGCGCCGAGACGGCGCCGACGATCCAGGTCACCCGGGTCGGCACGTGCCGTACCGGGTGGGTCTTGGCGAACCACTTCGGCAGCAGTCCGTCGCGGCTCATCGAGAACCACACCCGGGTCACCCCGAGCATGAACGTGAACATCACGGTGAGGATGCCGATGATCGCCCCGACCGCGATCACGTCCGCCAGCCGGGCCAGGCCCACCGACTGGAACGCCGAGGAGAAGCCGCTCTCCCGGTCGATCTCGGTGTACCTCTGCATGCCGGTCAGCACCAGGCAGGCCAGCACGTACAGCGTCATCGCGATGGCGAGCGAGTACAGGATCGCCCTCGGCATGTGCCGCGTGGCGTCCTTGGACTCCTCCGCCGCGGTGCTCATCGCGTCGTAGCCGAACACCGCGAAGAACACCGTGGCCGCGCCCGCGAACACGCCCCCCACGCCGTAGGGGAAGAAGGGGACGTAGTTCGAGGACCTGACGTAGAAGGCGCCGACCACGATGACCACGATGACCACGATGACCTTCAGCCCGACGACGGCCATCTCGAACCGGGCCGCGTTGCGCATCCCGAGGTTCAGCAGCCAGGCGATCAGCAGGCACAGCAGCGCGGCGAACAGGTCCACCCGGTGCCCGGCGCCCGTCCCCGGCGCGCCCAGCATCCACGCCGGGAGATCGATGCCGAGGCTGCCCAGCAGGAAGGAGAAGTAGCCGGAGATGCCGATGGCGACCACCGCGACGATCGCGGTGTACTCCAGCAGCAGGTCCCAGCCGATGAACCAGCCCGGCAGCTCGCCGAGCACCGCGTAGCCGTAGGTGTAGGCCGATCCCGCCTTCGGGATGAGCCCGGCGAACTCGGCGTAGGAGAACGCCGCCGCCGCGCTCGCGATCCCGGCGACCAGGAACGACAGTACGACGGCGGGACCGGCCTTGCCGTTGGCCACCGCGCCCGCGAGCGTGAAGATGCCCGCGCCGATGATGCCGCCCACCCCGATCGCGGTGAGCTGCCACACGCCCAGCACGCGGGTGAGCTGCCCGGCTTCACCGCCCCCGGTCTCTTCGATCTGTTCGAAGGGTTTACGGCGCAGCACGCCTTTTCCCGTCCACAGTCCGGCCACGACCCATCTCCCCCGCGCGTCGCCCGCGGCGGAGCACCGCCGCCTGCCCGGCCCCCTTTTACCCTCTTTCACCTGCGGATATGCGAGGCTCCCCGGCGGATCCGTGCGGGGCTGACCGTGGCCCGGCCGGACCCGGCGGGGTACCGTCGTGTTAAAGGACATAAGCCACCCGGGGGGCCGCTATGGCAAGCGATCCCGACCATGTGCTCGACGCCATCGACGGAGTCGTCGACGAATGGCTCGCCATGAGCGAGGACTCGATGCGCTGGGCGCCACCAGAGAAAGCCCCGCCCCGGCAGCGGCTCGGCCTGCCGGCGCCGCCCCTGCCGCAGATCGTCGAGGGGATCCTCCAGGAGGTCGGCGCCCGCACGCAGGCCGTGGTGGAGGCCGTCCGCCCGCTGGGCGAGGGGGTGATCGAGGCGTTCGCCGCCGTGCTGGAGAACTCCCCGGTGAGGCACCTGATACACGCGGGCCCGCGCGCCCGGCCCCCGCACGGACCGGCCGGTCACGGCGGAGACGGGGACCCGCGGACGGATGACCCGCTGGAGGGGTGACCGGCCCGCCGGACGGATGACCCGCTGGAGGGGTGACCGGCCCGCCGGAACCGTCCGCCCGGACACCGGCCGGGCGGACGGCGCGTCGCGGGCCCCTCAGACCAGGTAGTCGCGCAGGGCCTGCGACCGGGACGGGTGGCGCAGCTTCGACATGGTCTTGGACTCGATCTGCCGGATGCGCTCGCGCGTCACGCCGTAGACCTTGCCGATCTCGTCGAGCGTCTTGGGTTGGCCGTCGGC
>NZ_BMQJ01000026.1:0-47144 GCF_014648055.1 Streptosporangium pseudovulgare | reverse complement strand
GGCCGAACCGCATGGACACCACGCCCGCCTCGCGCTCCGACAGCGTGTCGAGCACCGAGTGCAGCTGCTCCTGCAGGAGCGTGAAGCTGACCGCGTCGGCCGGGGTGGGCGCCTCGGAGTCCTCGATGAGGTCGCCGAACTCGCTGTCACCCTCGGTGCCGAGCGGGCTGTGCAGGGAGATCGGCTCGCGGCCGTACTTCTGGACCTCGACGATCTTCTCCGCCGGCATGTCGAGCTCGCGGCCCAGCTCCTCGGGCGTGGGGTCACGGCCCAGGTCGGCCGTCATCTGCCGCTGCACGCGGGCCAGCTTGTTGATCACTTCGACCATGTGGACCGGGATGCGGATGGTCCGCGCCTGGTCGGCCATGGCCCGGGTGACGGCCTGCTTGATCCACCAGGTGGCGTAGGTGGAGAACTTGAAACCCTTGGTGTAGTCGAACTTCTCCACCGCGCGGATCAGGCCGAGGTTGCCCTCCTGGATGAGGTCCAGGAACAGCATGCCGCGGCCGGTGTAGCGCTTGGCCAGCGAGACCACCAGGCGGAGGTTGGCCTCCAGCAGGTGGTTCTTGGCCCGGCGGCCGTCCTCGGCGATCCACTCCAGCTCCGCGCGGACGTCGGTGGACAGGCCGTCGCCGTCGGTGGCGAGCTGCTCCTCGGCGAACAGACCGGCCTCGATGCGCTTGGCCAGCTCCACCTCCTGCTCGGCGTTGAGCAGGGGGACCTTGCCGATCTGCTTGAGGTAGTCCTTGACCGGGTCGGAGGTCGCGCCCGCCGAGACGCCGCTGAAGTCGTCGTCATCGTCGGTCAGGACCAGCGTGTCGTTGTCAACCGGGGCCGTCACCGCGATCACACCCTTCATGAGCCGAGCAGGGCGAACACCTACTCCTTCAACGTACGTCCCGTGCCGGCGTGCTGCGGACACGCGGAGGCCCGCCCGCGGCCCGGGACCACCCCGGTCTTCTGCCCCGTTCCCCTCCGCCTGAATCGGCCCCGCCCCGACCACGCGGCCCGCGCCACCCGTCGTGATCTGCCCGGACGTCCCGTTCCGGCGCCGCGCCCGGCGCCCCCGGCAGGTCCCGCGCGGCGGCGCCGTACCGCCCGCCGGGGAGGCCGAACAGAGCACGTCACCGGATGGGTCAGCGCGGTACGGCCCGCACCCACCCGCGGTCCCCGCCGATGAAACCGTCCATCGCCAGGCCGGCGTCGTCGAGCTCCCGCGCCAGGAAGTCGTCGTCGAGGCGCCTGCTGAGGAAGAAATGGGTCCAGCGCCGGTCGCCGACCGTGTACTCCATGGTGGCCGCCAGCAGACCGGGCTCCGGCCGGCTGACGTCCGTCATGCGCAGGACGTGGCCGTCGTCGGTCAGCCGCTCGGAGGGCCCGACCGTGTCGTACCACTCCGGGGGCTTACGCTGGAGGATCACCAGTCCGCCGTCGGCGACATGGTCGCGGCAGGCGCGCAGGAACGCCCGGCGCAGCCCGTCGTCGGCCGTCTCGATCACGAACGACATGAGCAGGACCACGTCGAACGTCCGGCCCAGGGAAAGCGACTGGATGGGGGAGCAGACCTTCTCGGCGCCCTCGATGTGCGCGAGCATCTCGGGCGACTCGTCGACGGCGGTCACCGGATGGCCGAGGGCCAGGAGGCTGTGGGTGATCCTTCCCGCGCCCGCGCCGAGCTCCAGGATGCTCGCGCCGGCCGGGACGGCGCCGTGCACGAGCTCCGGCTCGCCGCTCGGGGTCAGCATGGCGTAGTAGTCGACGGCGCAGCCGTCCGGGGTGATGGGGCCGGGACCGGTGCCGTGGTAGAGCCGCTTCGCTTCCATGATCCCCATCATGCGCCGCCGCCGGGGGCCGCGCGCGGCGGTACGGCGAGCCCGGTGAGAAAACCCCCGAAACGGGCATGGCACGCTGGAAACCGAGGGAGCACCCGAAGCGTGACCGGGGTCGCGGCCCGGGTGCCGCACCAGCTGGAGGCCCATCATGGTCGATTTCCCGGAGTCCGGCGTCTTCTTCGTCGGCAACGCCACGATGCTCATCCGCTACGACGGGTTCACCCTGCTCACCGACCCCAACTTCCTCCACCGGGGGCAGCGCGCCTACCTCGGCTACGGCCTGAGCAGCAGGCGCCGCACCGATCCGGCGATACGGGTGGAGGACCTGCCCCCGCTCGACGCCGTCGTCCTGTCGCACATGCACGGCGACCACTGGGACCGGGTCGCCCGCCACGGGCTCGACCGGTCCGTGCCGATCGTGACCACCCGCCAGGCGGCGCGGCGGCTGCGGCGCCAGGGCTTCGGCGAGGCGCAGGGACTGAGCACCTGGCAGGAGCGGACCCTCCGCCGCGACGGCCGCACGCTGAAGGTCACCGCGCTGCCCGGCCGGCACGCGCCCGGGGCGGCGCAGGTGCTGCTGCCGCCGGTGATGGGCAGCATGCTGGAGTTCGTCCGCCAGGACGGCTCGGTCGGCCTGCGCATGTGCATCAGCGGCGACACGCTGATGGACCGCGAGCTCCTCGCGCCCATCCCGGAGCGCTACCCCGACATCGACGTGGGCGTCGTCCACCTGGGCGGCACCATGATCCTGGGCATGATGATGGTGACCATGGACGGCGCGCAGGGAGCCGAGTGGCTCTCCCTCATCGGCCCCAGGCACGCCGTGCCGATCCACTACGACGACTACGAGGCGTTCTCCTCGGGCCTCGACGACTTCCGCGAGGAGATCGAGCGGCGCGGCATGTCCGACCGGGTGCGCTACCTCGCCCGCGGCGAGACCTGCCCGCTGCCGGTGCGCACCGCCCGCAGGGAGGCCCCGGCGTCGCAGCGGTCCTGACCGTCCCGCCGGATCCGCCCGGTGCCGGATCCGCGGGCCCGCCCGGGGCTCCCGGACGTCCGTACGGCCCGCGCCGGGTGGATGCGGCGGGGCGGATCAGGTGAGCGAGGTGTCGCCCATGGACTCCAGCAGCACGCGCAGCAGTCCGGCGAGCTGATCGCGCTCGGCGGGGCCGAGCGCGGCCAGCAGCCGCGCCTCGTTGTCCACGTGCGGCCCGACCAGCCCATCGACGATCTCCAGGCCGCGCGGGGTGAGCCGGATCCGCACCGATCGGCGGTCCCCGCCGTCGCGGACCCGCTCGACCAGACCCTTGGCCTCCATCCGGTCGATCCGGTTGGTGATCGCCCCCGAGGTGACCATGGCCGCCTTGAGCAGCGCCCCGGCCGTCAGCTCGTACGGCGCGCCGGAGCGGCGCAGCGTGGCCAGCACGTCGAACTCGAAGCGCTCCAGCCCGTGCCGGGCGAAGAACTCCTTGAGCTCGCGCTCGAACAGGATGGAGAGGCGGGAGAGCCGCCCGACGATCCCCATCGGCCACACGTCGATGTCGGGCCGCTCCCGGTTCCACTGGGCGGTGACGGCGTCCACCGCGTCGCTCATCGGCACTCCTCTCAATGGAAATAATCTCAACGTTCACAGACTTGACGTTCGCAGAACAAACGTGGTGTCATCTCAACGTTGAGATTATCAATGAGAGGCAATCCCATGGCCACTGTCGCCCTCCCCCCGGTCGTGCGCGCCCAGCGCACCGGCGACCTCGCCCTCGCCGCCCTGGCGCCGGCGAGCTGGGGGACCACATACGTCATCACCGCGACCCTGCTGCCCGCCGACCGGCCGATGCTGGCCGCGACCCTGCGGGCGCTCCCGGCGGGCCTGGTGCTACTCGCCGCGACCCGCCGGCTTCCCAGGGGAGAGTGGTGGTGGAAGTCGGCGGTGCTCGGCATGCTCAACTTCGGAGCCTTCTTCCCGCTCCTCTTCTTCGCCGCCTACCGCCTGCCCGGCGGGGTCGCCGCCACGATCTCCTCGGTCCAGCCGCTGGTCGTCGCGCTGCTCTCGCTGCTGATCCTGCGGATCCGGCCGACCCGCCCCGTCCTGTACGCCGCGCTGGCCGGCACCGGCGGCGTCGCCCTGCTGACCCTGACCTCCCGGGCCCGGCTGGACCCGCTCGGGATCGCCGCCATGCTCGCCGCGACCTCGCTGATGGCGGCGGCCATCGTGCTGGCCAAGAAATGGGGGCGGCCCGAGTCGCCCCTCGTGATGGCGGGCTGGCAGCTCGTCGCGGGCGGACTGGTGCTGGCCCCGCTCACCCTCGCCGTCGAAGGGGTGCCCGACACTCTCACCGGCCAGAACATCCTCGGCTTCGCCTACCTCGGCGTCATCGGCACCGCCCTCGCCTACGCCCTGTGGTTCCGGGGCATCGAGCAGCTGCCGCCCACCTCGCTGTCCCTGCTCGGTCTGGCCAACCCCCTGGTCGCCACCCTCGCCGGCCTCGTCGTGCTCGGCCAGACCCTCACCGGCTGGCAGGTCACCGGCTTCGCCATCGCCCTCGGCGCACTCGTCGCCGGTCAGACCCTGAACAGGAGATCCTCATGACCGCGCAGGTCGCTGGCGCCCATCGCCCAGGACCGGTGTCCCGGTGGAACGGCCGTCGCCGTTCCGCCGGGACACCGGGGACGGTCACCCGCGGCCGGCCGGGGCCCCGGACCCCTCCGACACGCTGTCCAGCCAGGCCCGGTGCAGGCCGGCGAAGCGGCCCCCCTCCGCGATGAGCCGGTCCGGGGAGCCGTCCTCCACGATCCGGCCGCCCTCGATCACCAGCACCCGCTCGGCGGTCTCCACGGTCGACAGCCGGTGGGCGATGATCAGCGCGGTCCGGTCGGCGAGGATCGTGCGCATCGCCCGCTGCACGAGCCGCTCACCGGGCACGTCGAGGCTGGAGGTGGCCTCGTCGAGGATCAGCACCGCCGGGTCGGCGAGGAAGGCGCGGGCGAAGGCCACCAGCTGCCGCTGGCCCGCCGACAGCCGGCCGCCGTGCTTGCCGACCTGGGTGTCGTAGCCCTCCGGAAGCGCCGAGATGAAGTCGTGGGCGCCGATCGACCGGGCGGCCGCCATGACCTCGTCCATGGTCGCGTCCGGACGGCCGAACCGGATGTTGTCGGCCACCGTACCGGTGAACAGGAAGTTCTCCTGGGTCACCATGACCACCGCGCCGCGCAGCGTCTCCTCGGCGAGGTCGCGCAGATCGACCCCGTCGAGCAGCACCCGGCCGGCGACGGGGTCGTAGAACCTGGCGACCAGCTTCGCCAGCGTGGTCTTCCCCGCCCCCGTGGTGCCGACCAGCGCCACGCTCTGCCCGGCCGGGATCACCAGGTCCATCCGCGGCAGGACCGGCGTGCCGTCGAGGTAGGAGAACTCCACCTCCTCGAACCGCACCTCGCCGCGCGGCCGCTCCAGCGTCACCGGCTCGCGCGGCTCGGCCACCGCCGGCCGCTCGTCCAGCACGCCGGCGAGCTTCTCCAGCGCCGCCGCCGCGGACTGGAACGTGTTATAGAACTGCGAGATCTCCTGCATCGGCTCGTAGAACTGCCGCAGGTAGAGCAGGAAGGCCGCCAGCACGCCCACCTGGATGTCACCGCCGATGGCCCGCCAGCCGCCGTACAGCAGGACGGCCGCGATCGTGACGTTGCCGATCAGCTTGACCCCCGGCATGAACATCGCGATCAGCCGCATGCTGCGGACGTTGGCGTCCCGGTAGTCGACGTTGAGCCCGGCGAAGATCTCCTGGTTGCGCGGCTCCCGGCGGAACGCCTGGACCGCCCGGATGCCGGTCATCGACTCCACGAAGTGGACGATCACCAGGGCGACCGTCTCCCGGGTCCGGCGGTAGGCGATGCTCGACTGCCGCCGGAACCACCGGGTGAACAGCAGCAGGACCGGCAGCGGCAGCAGGGCGACCAGCGCCAGGGGGACGTCCAGGACCAGCAGCAGGACCGCGGTGCCGACCAGCGTCAGCACGGCGGTGACCAGCCCGTCGAAGCCCGACTGCAGCATCTCGGAGATGGCCTCGATGTCGGAGGTGAGCCGCGCGACGACCCGCCCGGAGGTGTAGTCGTCGTGGAACGACAGCGACAGCCGCTGGAAGTGGCCGAACACCCGCCGCCGCAGCTCCAGCAGGATGTTCTGGCCGATCCGGCCCGCCATCCTGAGGAACACCTGCCGGCTCACCGCCTGCACGGCCGCCGCGACCAGGATCGCCGCCACGACGGTCACCAGCGTCCCCGGCCCCTGACCGGCGGCCATCGGCGGGATGCCGGAGTCGATGCCCACCCCGACCAGGAAGGGGATGGCCAGGGCGGCGGCGTTGCAGACGACGATGACCGTGACGAGCAGCGCGATCCGCCCCCGGTAGGGGCGCAGCAGCTCACCGAGCAGCCGCCTGGACTGGGAGCGCAGCACGAGGGACTCCTGCTGCGGCGAGTCGTCGTCCTTCTCGGCGGCCACCCCCCGCCACGCCTGCCCGTCCCGCTCGTCCTGTCCGTCCTGCCCGTGCTCCGGCCGATCCGGGCGGGCCGTTTCCGCTGTTCCCGCCGTTCCCGCTGGTCCTGCCGTCTCCGCCGGTCCCGTGTGGTCCGTCGTGCTCATCGCAGCGCCCCCTCGCTGTCCAGGTCCATGCCGGCGCCCAGGCCGGTCTCCCCGTCCGGGCCGGTGTCCGGGACGGGATCGTCGTCCAGGGCGGCCGACAGCAGCGCGCGGTACTCCGGCACGCTCGCCAGCAGCTCGTGGTGCCGGCCGACGTGCGCGATCGTGCCGTCCAGCAGCAGCGCCACCTTGTCCGCCAGCAGGACGGTGGAGGCGCGGTGCGCCACGACGATCCCGGTCGCGTCGCGCAGCACGTGCCGCAGCGCCTCCTCCACGAGGATCTCCGTCTCGACGTCCAGCGCAGAGAGCGTGTCGTCCAGCACGAGGATCCTCGGCCGGCTCAGCACGGCGCGGGCCAGGGCCAGCCGCTGACGCTGCCCGCCGGACAGCGACATCCCCTGCTCGCCGATCCTGGTCTCCAGCCCCCACGGCAGCCGGTGGACGAACCCGGCCTGCGCCGTTTCGATCGCCGCCTCGATCTCCTCCTCGGTGGCGTCGTGCCGGCCCAGCGTCAGGTTCTCCCGGACGCTCATCGAGAACAGCGTCGGCTCCTCGAAGGCCGTGGCGACCAGCGAGCGCAGCGCGGGCAGCGACAAGTCCCGCACATCGTGCCCGTCGATCGTGACCCGGCCCGCGGTGACGTCGTGCAGCCGCGGCACCAGGGAGGTCAGCGTGGTCTTGCCCGAGCCCGTCGCACCGACGATCGCGACCGTCTCACCGGGCCGCACGTCCAGCCAGACGTCGCGCAGCACCGGCTCGGCCGCGCCGGGGAAGCGGAACTCCACGCCCTCGAACCGCAGGTGCCCCCGGGGCCGCTCGATCTCCCGGGAGCCGCCGACGATCTCCGGTTCGGTGTCGAGCACCTCCAGCACGCGGTCCGCCGCGGTCATCGCCTCCTGGCCCTGCACCAGGATGAAGCCCAGGGCCGAGATGGGCCACACGAGCTGCAGCATCAGCGTGGTGAAGGCGACCAGCGTGCCCAGCGTCAGCGAGCCCGAGCCGACCGCGAGCGCGCCCAGCAGCAGCACCAGCGCGAGCGTGACGTTCGGGACCACCTCCAGGAAGGTGAAGAACTTCGACGACAGCCGCACCTTCTCCATCGAGGAGCGGTAGACCTTGTCCGCGCCCTCGCCGAAGAGGCCCGCGACGTGCCGCCCGCGGCCGAACGCCTTGATCGTCCGGATGCCGACCGCGGACTCCTCGATCACGGTGGCGAGGTCGCCCTGCTCGTCCTGGACCCGCCGGGAGACGTCGATGTAGCCCCGCTCGAAGCGCAACGAGGTGATCACCACCGGCGCGGCGGACAGGGCGACGAGCAGGCCGAGCGGCCAGTACATGTTCAGCAGCAGGACGGTCACCGTCACGATCTGCACGGTGATCAGGACGAGGAAGAGGATGCCGAAGCCGAGGAACCGCCGGATCACCGACAGGTCCGTGGTCACGCGTGACAGCAGCTGCCCGGACTGCCAGGCGCCGTGGAAGCTCATCGGCAGCCGCTGCAGGTGCCGGTAGACGTCGTCGCGGAGCCGGGTCTCCACGTCCAGGACGACGTCGGACATCAGCCATCTGCGCGCGAAGATGAGGCCCGCCTCCAGCACGCCCAGCGCCAGGGCCAGCAGGGCGAGCGGGACCAGGGCGCCGGTGTCCTTGTCGGCGACGGGACCGTCGATGATCTTCCGGGCGACCATCGGGATGACGATCGCGATGCCGGTCGCCACGAGGGCGGGCAGCCAGATGAAGACCATGCGGGTGACGTGGGGACGGAGGTAGGACCTCATCCGCCACAGGGAGGTCAGGCCGCGGCGGCGCGGCGGGGGAGCGGGGACCGGGCGGGCGTCCTCCGCGCGCCCGGCGGTGTCGTCTCCGGTGGAGTCCTTGGAGTCCTTCTGTTCGAGAGGGTCCGTATCAGGGGGCATCAGCAGGCAGCACTCTCCTCACGGTCTAGGGGTGGTTGATCGCCGACCGGCGCACAGAACCCGCCTAGGCTAAGGCAGCCGTCAACCGATTTTCCGGTCGGTGGGGCCCGGCGTCCCGGACCGCGGACACCGGGCCTCGGCGCCGCGGGCTCACCCGGGATCGCCCCGGCGAACCGGCGTCCCGGCGTCGCCCACGGCGGCCCGCCGCGACCCGCCATGACCCATCGTGACCCGCCAGGGCTCACGGCGGCTCACGGTGGCTCGTCTGGCGGAGGGGTTCCTTGAGTCTCCGCCCGCCGTACGGCCTCGGCAACTCCCTACGGGGTGGCGCTGCCGTAACCGCGGCGGCAGGCGGGGCTGCGCGCCCCCGCGCCGCCACGCGCCCCTCGGGCGGGCTCGGGCGGGTCCGGGCAGGTCACCCGAGCAGTCTGTCCCGCGCGGCCGACGACCCGCCGGGCCCGGCTCACACCCGGCGGCGCATCGGCGCCATCCGAGGGGATGGCCCCACGGCTGAGCAGGGAGAACGCCACAGGATCCTTCTTGGCGCCAACGGCCGTCCCCGGGTTCCTCAACCCCGGTCACGGCCTGAGGTCGAAGAAGGCCTTCACGCGGCGCTCGTGGTGTTCGAGACCGTCCTCGTCATGCTCGGCGCCCTGACGCCGAGCATGCTCGAAATATGCCGCCTCGCGGCGCAGCCGGTGCCTGATCAGCTGGACGAGCGTCTCATCGTCCATGTCGCCCGCGGTTCCACCGGCCTCGTGATAATCGGCGACGAAGCGGCGACGCCGGGCCGGACCGTCGCCGTACTCATCGGCCCATTCGAGCGCGGCGGACGCCACCTCCATCTCAGGCGCTCCGACGACGGCCTCATCCCAGTCCAGGACGGCCACCAACCGGCCGTCCCTGGCGAGGGTGTTTCCCGGGTAGAAGTCCCCGTGCAGCGGCTGGCGTACGAGGTTGCGACGATGGAAGTCCGCCAGCCAGCGGTCCAGCCCTCGATCGGCCAGCTCGGGAACATCGTGCGGTGATTCCCCGTACAGGCCGGTCTCCACGAACGAGGCCACCGGGCGCGGCGGCGGCCGGTGGAAGGCCAGCGCACGGTGCAGCCGCGCGAGAAGCCGCGCGCCCTGCGTACGCACCTGCGGCTGATCCTCATCAGGCCACTCGCCCTCGACGTAGGGCCACACCGACACGGGCCGGCCGTCCACCCGGATGACCGTGGCCCCGTCGCGTGCACGCAACGGCGCCACCGCCTCAGGAAGGGTGGAGGCGGCATGTACGGCGATCGAGTGGCACCACTCGGCCTCGGCGCTCGTACGTCTCGCTGGGCCGACGCGTACGACGAGGTCATCGGCCCGATACGCCGCCGACTCCTCCCCGCCGTACAGCCGCACCGGGGCACCGGCGATGCGCCGTCCCCATGCGTCCTGGACCGCGCGCCGCATGGGGACGGTCAGCGGCGTATCGACGAAAGGCATCGCGACCTCCTACAGGTCCTCAGGGTCAACGCGCCCGATGGCGCAGAAGGGCGGTGGCGACGGTGGTCCCGGGCAGGTTCCAGCGCGGGAAGGCACCTCTCACGACTCCGCCTCCCCGGTGCGGTCAGGGCTGGTCATACCAGGCGAGCGCTGCGATCCGCCAGCCTTCCGAGGTGCGGACGAGCTGGATGGTCTTGGTCCCGCCACCCTCGAACGGTTCGCCGTCCAAGATCCCCGACTTTCGGTACTCACTGAACCGTGACGCGATATCGCCCGCGATCTCGGTTCGTTCGGAGGTCTCCCACTCGGAGAACTCGACGAGCCGCCCGTCGGTCAGCAGTCGCCGGCGGGGCTCGATGAACTCGTCGACGGTGTAGACCGTGAGCTCCGGGCCGGTCTTCACGATCACACCACCCGGAAGAACCAGCCGCTTGATCCGGGCCACGTCGGCAGCCTTACCGCCCCGGTTGTCAAAGGCTCCGAAGAAATCGGCGGTCACCGAATCGATCTCGATTTTTGACATGGCGGGACAGTAACACCGAGTCGTACGTGGTGATCGGGGCCGGCCGGATGCCGGTGGCGGCTCTTGATTCGCAGCCCGGGGGGCCGGAGCGGCCGGTGCGTTCCCGCCCGGTGGGACGTGTCCTGCGCTGCCGGGTCAGGCATCGGGCGCCGTTCTGCGGCGGGCGCGGTAGGCGGCGACGGTGGTTCGGCTGGCGCAGGTGTTGGAGCAGAACCGGCGGCTGCGGTTGCGGGAGTCGTCGACATAGAAGCGCGCACAGCCGTCCGCCCGGCATCGGCCCACGGTGACGTCGGGATCCCCGCAGATCACATGGGCGAGCGCGGCGGCGCAACTGCGGCCGAGCCAGTATGCGGGGCTCTCTCCATCGCGCGCGAAGTGCAGGTGCGGCCCGCTGTTCTCGTCGTGCGTGCTCACATGCATCGCGGGCGGGAACCTCTCCAGGAGCAGGTTGACGGGCGCGATCGGACCCGCGTCCGCCACGGCCGCGACCGCGTCGCGCAAGGCGGGGAGAAGCTCCGCGAGTGTGTCGGCGTCCGGTTCGGCGACGCGGTGCTGGGCGAAGAACTTCCGCCGTAGTTCGCTGGGGTCGTCGCCGTTGACCAGTTCGACGGCCAGCCTTGCCAGATTGCCTATGTAGGCGACATATCGCACTTGACCACCTACCTCCCTGTCTGCATAGTAGGCCGCATGAGCATGAACAACGACTACATTGCCGGTTCCGTGGAGGGTATCGCGCGGTCTCTGAAGCGCGCCGGCCTCTGGGACCTCGCGCTGGATTTACCGGTGGCCGAGACGACGGCGCTGCGGGCGGAGATCCTGACCGACAGATTCTTCTGGCGGCTTGACGGGCAGGCCGAGGGCACGAGCGCGGAACCGGGACGATCCCTGTGGGGAGATCATCTCGGGCCCTACTCACCGCGCGACGCGATCGCTGCCGCTGTTCCCGGCGCATCTCGGTCACACCCTTTCCATGACCTGGGTCCGGGAACCTCGCATCCCGCGCCGGGTCCGCATGAGACGCTGGTCGAAATGCCGCAGCGGCCCGCCGGTCATCACACCTCACGTCACCAGGACGGCGGCGTGAGCCTGGATGGTGCGGGGTGTCACCCCGGCGGCAGGGCGATGGCGGTGACCACCAGGCCGTCGGAGACGAGCCAGCGGCCGGTGAAGCCGGTCAGCTCCCGGCCCTCCACCTCCGGCCCGGCCACGAGCAGCCGGGCGGTGAACGTCCCGGCCGGATCGAACGTGACGTGGGCCTCGTCGAAGTCGAGCCAGCACCGGGCCAGCGGGAACCACGCCTTGTAGACGCTCTCCTTGGCGCTGAACAGCAGCCGGTCCCAGTGGATCCCGTCGCCGAGGCGCGCCAGCTCGGCCCGTTCCTCCGGGAGGGCCACGGTCTCCATGACCCCCTCGGGGAGCGGCTCGTGCGGCTCGGCGTCGATGCCGACGGTGAGGGCCTTGAGGGAGACCGCGGCGGCACGGTACCCCTCGCAGTGGGTGATGGCTCCCCGTACCCCGGCGGGCCAGACGGGCGCGCCCAGCTCGCTGGGCAGGATCGGGGCGGGCGGCACGCCCAGGCGGGCCAGCGCCCGGCGGGCGCAGTGGCGGGCGGTGGTGAACTCGCGCCGCCGCCGTTCCACCGAGCGGGCGATGACCGCCTCCTCCTCGGGGAACAGCCGGGCGTCGGGCGGGTCGGCGAACGCCTCGGCGCATGCCACCCACGACGGCAGGATCTCCCCGATCACGACGCCGCCGCCGGGGGAGCGGGCAGGATGCGGCGCGGCCGGCCCGGCGGGGTGGGGCGGGGCCGCCACTCGCGCGGGTAGCCCAGCGAGACCTCCTCGAAGCGCACGCCGTCGTACCAGGTGGTGCGGGGGATGTGCAGGTGGCCGTAGACGACCGCGCGGGCGTCGAACCGCAGGTGCCAGTCGGCGGTGAGCTCGGTGCCGCACCAGATCGTGAACTCCTGGTGGTGCATGACCCGGGTCGGCTCGCGCACCAGCGGGTAGTGGTTGACGAGCACGGTCGGCAGCCCCCCCGGGCGCTCGGCCAGCCGCCGCTCGGTCTCGGCGACCCTGGCCTCGCACCAGGCGGCACGCGAGGGGTAGGGGTCGGGGTGCAGGAACACCTCGTCGGTGCAGACCACGCCCCTGTCGTAGGCCAGGGCCAGCGCCTCCTCGGCGGTGGCGACCCCCGGCATGCGGAAGGTGTAGTCGTACAGCACGAACAGCGGGGCGATCACGACAGGCCCGCCCGGCCCCTCCCACACCGGGTAGGGGTCCTCCGGGGTCACCACGCCGAGGTCGCCGCAGACCTTCACCAGGTGCCGGTAGCGCTCCTCGCCGCGCAGCCGGACCGGGTCGCTGGAGTGGGACCACAGCTCGTGGTTGCCCGGGACCCACACCACCTTCTCGAAGCGTTCGGCCAGCAGGCCGAGCGCCCACTCGATGTCGGCGACCTTCTCCGAGACGTCCCCGGCGACCAGCAGCCAGTCGGACCCGGACGACGGCCGCATCTCCTCGACGATCCGGCGGTTCTCCTTGTAGCCGACGTGCAGGTCGCTGACGGCCAGCAGCGCCGTCACGCGTGGACCGCCCTCAGCGAGCCGAGGATCATCCGGGCGATCTCCGGTACGTGGTGGGCGAGGAAGAAGTGGCCGCCGGGGAAGACCTTCAGCTCGAAGCGGGAGGTGGTGTGCCGGCCCCACGCCTCGGCCTCCGCCACGCTGGTCACCGGGTCGGCGTCGCCGGTGAGCGCGGTGATCGGTACGGCGAGCCGCGCCTCGCCGTCGGGGCGGTGGGTGCAGACCGCCCGGTAGTCGGCGCGCAGGCTCGGCAGGATCAGCCCGCGCAGCTCCTCGTGCCGCAGCACCTCCGGGTCCGATCCGCCGAGCCTCTGGGCCAGGGCCACGAGCTCGTCGTCGCCGAGCAGGTGCGCGGTCTCCTGCCGGGTCGTGGAGGGGGCGCGCCGCCCGGACACGAACAGCGCGACGGGCCCGCCGCGGCCCAGCCGCCGGGCGACCTCGAAGGCCATGACGGCCCCCATGCTGTGCCCGAAGAACACCCGCGGCCGGTCGCCGCCGCCGAGCGCCTCGGCCGCCCGGTCGGCGAGCAGGGGCAGGTCGTCGATCAGCGGTTCGTCGAACCGGTCCTGCCGGCCCGGGTACTGCACGGCGAGCATCTCGGCGGCGGGCGCCAGGGCCGCCGACAGCGGGTGGTAGTAACTCGCGGTGCCCCCGGCGTGCGGGAAGCAGACCACCTGGACGTCGCTCCCGGGTGAGGGGTGGAAGCACCGGATCCAGCGGGCGGCTGCCGTCAAGGTCGTTCTCCTTTGGTCGGTCGGCGGGCCGCCGTGCCGCATGCGTGCCGTACGGCGGCGGCCCTGCTGGACGCGCGTCGTACGGCGGCGGCTCCGCGGAACGCGTGCCGTACGGCGGCCGCCGTGCCGGACCCGCGCCGTACGGCGGCGGCCCGGGGTGCCCGCGGCGCGCCGTCCCGCCCGTGCCCCGCCGCGAGACGATCCCACTGCGAGACGATAACGGGGAACGTTGATCATCACCAAGGCCGGGAACCCCGTGGGATACGGGAATCCCGGCGAATCCCCGCCGCCGCCGGCCATCGCGGGCGGTCGGGCGAGTGATCAGATCTTTACTCCGCTTTGTGGCGTCGAAGGTGTCGATTCGCCGAACACGGAACGTAATCTGACGACTACCGTAAATAACGGAGCGTTCACATGCCAGTGACATCGACCATGCAGTTGGCCGTCAGCGAGGCCTTCGCCCGCAGGGACTCCGCCGGTCACGCTCTCGCGGAGGACTCCCTGCGCATCGCCCGCGCGTGCCGGGAGATGGCGGACCGGTTCCACCGCGGCGGGAAGCTGATCGTGTTCGGCAGCGGCGGGGGCGGCACCGACGCGGCCCACATCGCGGTCGAGTTCATGCACCCGGTCATCATGGGCAAGAAGGCGCTGCCCGCCCTGGCCCTCAGCAACGACGCCGCCACCGTCAGCGGGGTGAGCGCCCGGGAGGGGCCCGCCGAGTCGTTCGCCCACCAGCTGCGCCGCTGGGCCGACCCGGCCGACATGGCGCTCGGGATCTCCCGCGACGGCGACTGCCCGGGTGTCCTGCGCGGCCTGCAGGAGGCCGGGGCGCTGGGCCTGTTCACCCTCGCCCTCGTCGGCGGCGACGGCGGCGCCGTGGTGCGGGAGCGGGCGGCCGAGCACATCCTGATCGCCGCCTCCGACGACCCGGCGGTGGTCAAGGAGATCCACGTCACCGTCTACCACGTGCTGTGGGAGCTGGTCCACGTCTTCCACGACCGGCCCGGCCTGCTCGGCGGAAAGGAGACAGGATGAGCGGCGAGGACGGCTGCTGCGACACCGGACCGTGCGTCACGTGCGCGGACGAGGCCGTGCCGATGCGGGTGATCCGCATCAGGTACGGCGGGCTGGCCGTCGCCGGCGCGGGCCCGGTCACCACGGAGGTGAGCGTGGCCCTGGTGGACGCCGCCGAGGGCGACACCGTCCTCGTCCACGCGGGGGAGGCCATCGCGGTCGTCGGCAGGCATCGGCGGACGCCGGGAGACGCGGCGACCGGGGACGCCGTGACCGGGGCCGCGACGAGGGACGCGGCGACCGGGGGCGCGGCCGTCAGGGACGTGGTGCCCTGGGGCGCGGCCGCCGGAGACGCGGCGGCCGGAGGCGCCGTGATCGGCGGACATCGGGAAACACGGTGATCAGGAGAGGAAACGGCGATGAGCACCGGTGACCAGCCGCCCGAGGGGATGGGCGGGCTCTACCCCTTTCTCTACCCGGGCCCGGGCGACCTCGACGCGGTGCTGACCGAGGCGCTGCGCTCCACCGGCGAGAAGGCCGCCGAGATCGTCCGGCTGCGCCGGGAGCTGGCCGAGTCGATGGCCGACGAGCTCGTCGAGTGCGCCGGGGAGATGGCCATCCGGTTCGCCGCCGGCGGGCGGCTGTTCGCCTTCGGCAACGGCGGCAGCAGCACCGACGCCCAGGAGGTGGCGACGGCGTTCCTGCACCCGGGTTACGGGCTGTCCCTGCCGGCGCTGTCGCTGACCAGCGATGTCGCCGTGGTGACCGCCCTGTCGAACGACGTCGGCTTCGACGTCGTCTTCGCCCGCCAGCTCGCCGCCCTCGGGCGGCGCGGCGACATGGCCTTCGGCCTGACCACCAGCGGCGGCTCCGCCAACGTCGTCCGCGCCTTCGAGGAGGCGGCCCGGCAGGGCATGCTCACCATCGCCCTGGCCGGCGACAGGGGCGGCAGGCTGGCCGAGCTGGAGCTGCTGGACTACCTGTTCGTCATCCCCTCCTCCTCGGTGCACCGGATCCAGGAGGCGCAGACGACGGTCTACCACGTGCTGTGGGAGCTGACCCAGCACGCCCTCGGCGCCGTCCCCGCCCCGCCGGTCCGCAACGTCGGCTGACGGCGAACCGGACACGAGAGCACGAGGAACGCGAGGAGCCCGAGGAGACGCGTCATGATCCGTACCGCACGAGACCTCCCCCACCACCATCGACCACCGGCATCGAGGCGCGGGGAGCCCCGGGAAGGCAGGACGGCATGACGGCACCGGCGGACCAGGAACGGCAGGGGAAACGGGGTGCGGCGGAACAGCCGGAGGAGGAGCCGATCGTCCACATCCTCTGGATCAACGCCGGGCTGAGCTGCGACGGCGACTCGGTCGCGCTGACCGCGGCGACGCAGCCCAGCATCGAGGAGATCGCCCTGGGGGCGCTGCCCGGCCTGCCGAAGGTGGCCGTGCACTGGCCGCTGGTCGACTTCGAGTCCGGGCCGATGCAGGGCTCCGACGTGTTCATCGAGTGGTTCTTCCGGGCCGCGCGCGGCGAGCTGGAGCCGTTCGTGCTGGTCGTGGAGGGCTCCATCCCGAACGAGTCGATCAAGCAGGAGGGCTACTGGTGCGGGTTCGGCAACGACCCGGCCACCGGGCAGCCCCGGACCACCAGCGAGTGGCTGGACATCCTCGCGCCGAAGGCGACCGCCGTACTGGCGGCCGGCACCTGCGCCACCTACGGCGGCATCCACGCCATGGCGGGCAACCCGACCGGCGCGATGGGCGTCGCCGACTACCTCGGCTGGGACTGGCGCTCCAAGGCCGGGCTGCCGATCGTCAACGTGCCGGGCTGCCCGATCCAGCCGGACAACCTGTCGGAGACGATCCTGTACCTGCTCTACCAGCTCACCGGGCAGGCGCCGATGATCCCGCTGGACGAGGCGCTGCGGCCGACGTGGCTGTTCGGCCAGACCGTGCACGAGGGCTGCGACCGGGCCGGCTACTACGAGCAGGGCCAGTTCACCGCCGAGTACGGCTCGCCGGAGTGCCTGGTGAAGATCGGCTGCTGGGGGCCGGTCGTACGGTGCAACGTGCCCAAGCGCGGCTGGATGAACGGCATCGGCGGCTGCCCCAACGTGGGCGGGATCTGCATCGCCTGCACGATGCCCGGCTTCCCCGACAAGTTCATGCCGTTCATGGACGAACCGCCCGGGGCGCGGGTGTCGTCCACGGCCAGCGGCGTCTACGGCGGCGTCGTGCGCGGCCTGCGCCGCATCACCCTCAAGACAGTCGACAAGGAACCGAAGTGGCGCACCAAGGGCCGCGCCCTGCTCACCGGTTACAAGGCGCCCTGGAGCTGAGTATGAAGACCTCACCCAAGACGGAGGAGACCGCGCCGCCCGGCGGCCGGGAGCTGGTGGAGATGTCGTGGGACCCGATCACCCGGATCGTGGGCAGCCTCGGCATCTACTGCAAGATCGACTTCGCCAACCGGGAGGTCGCCGAGTGCTACAGCACCTCGTCGATCTTCCGCGGCTACAGCATCTTCATGAAGGGCAAGGACCCCCGCGACGCGCACTTCATCACCAGCCGGATCTGCGGCATCTGCGGCGACAACCACGCCACCTGCTCGGTCTACGCCCAGAACATGGCCTACGGCGCCCGCCCCCCGGCGCTGGGGGAGTGGATCATCAACTGCGGCGAGGCCGCCGAGTACATGTTCGACCACAACATCTACCAGGAGAACCTGGTGGGGGTCGACTACTGCGAGAAGATGGTGCGCGAGACCAACCCCGGCGTGCTCGCGCTGGCCGAGAACACCGAGGCTCCGCACGCCGCCGACCACGGCTTCCGCACCATCGCCGACATCATGCGCTCCCTCAACCCGCTGGAGGGGGAGTTCTACCGCGAGGCCCTGGCCATGAGCCGGGTCACCCGGGAGATGTTCTGCCTGATGGAGGGCAGGCACGTGCACCCCTCCACCCTGTATCCCGGCGGGGTCGGCACGGTCGCCACCGTGCAGCTGTTCACCGACTACCTCACCCGGCTGATGCGCTACGTCGAGTTCCTCAAACGGGTCGTGCCCATGCACGACGACCTGTTCGACTTCTTCTACCAGGCGCTGCCCGGCTACGAGGAGGTGGGCCGCCGCCGGGTGCTGCTCGGCTGCTGGGGCAGCTTCAACGACCCCGAGCACTGCGACTTCGACTACCGCACCATGAGCGACTGGGGCCGGCGGATGTTCGTCACCCCCGGCGTGATCGTGGACGGCCGTCTGGTCACCAACGACCTCGTCGACATCAACCTCGGCATCCGCATCCTGCTGGGCAGCTCCTACTACGACGACTGGGCCGGGCAGGAGCCGTTCGTCACCCACGACCCGCTGGGCAACCCCGTCGACATCCGGCACCCGTGGAACCAGCACACCATCCCCCACCCGCAGAAACGCGACTTCACCGGCAAGTACAGCTGGGTGATGTCGCCGCGCTGGTTCGACGGCGCCGACATGCTCCCGCTGGACACCGGCGGCGGCCCCCTCGCCCGCCTGTGGTCCACCGCCCTGTCCGGGCGGGTGGACATCGGCTACGTCAAGGCCACCGGCCACAGCGTGCAGATCAACCTGCCGAAGACCGCCACCCGCCCGGAGAAGACGCTGGAGTGGACCATCCCCACCCACGACGGGCAGCCGCTGTCCAACGCGCTGGAGCGCAACCGGGCCCGCTCCTACTTCCAGGCGTACGCGGCGGCCTGCGCGCTGCACTTCGCCGAGCAGGGCCTGGCCGAGGTCCGTGCCGGGCGCACCCAGACCTGGGCGCCCTTCGAAGTGCCGGAGGAGGCGATCAGCTGCGGGTTCACCGAGGCGGTCCGGGGGTTGCTGTCGCACCACATGGTGATCAGGAACGGCAAGATCGCCAACTACCACCCCTACCCGCCCACCCCGTGGAACGCCAGCGTCCGCGACCCCTACGGCACGCCCGGCCCGTACGAGGACGCGGTGCAGAACACCCCGATCTTCGAGGAGAACCCGCCGGAGAACTTCAAGGGCATCGACATCATGCGCACCGTACGCAGCTTCGACCCGTGCCTGCCGTGCGGGGTCCACATGTACCTCGGCGGCGGCAAGGAGCTGCGCAAGCTGCACAGCCCGCACGCCTTCGGCCCGGCATGACCGGCCCGGCGGCCACCGGGCGGCGGCCCGGGGCGGGACCGCTCGCCGACGGGCCCGCCGCCCGCGACGTCCGGGCGGGCGGGCCCGGAGCCCGTGACGTCCGGGCGGGCGGGTCCCGGGGGCGGGAGGTCCAGGCGGCCGGTGAGCGCGTCGAGGCGCTGCTCACCGACCTCGGCGCGCACGCCGACCCCGCGACGCGCGCCAGGGCCGAGGAGCTCGTCCGCGCCCTCGTCGAGCTGTACGGCGCCGGCCTGGAACGCGTCGTCGAGGCCGTCGTGGAGGCCGGGGCCGCCGACGTGCTGCACCGTCTGACCGGCGACGACCTCGTCTCCGGCCTGCTCATCCTGCACGACCTGCACCCGCTCGGCGCCGCCGAACGCGCCGCCGTCGCCGTGGAGCGGGCCCTGGCCGGCCGCGAGGAGAAGGCCGAGCTGCTCGGCGTGGACGAGACGGGCGTCGTACGGCTCCGCCTGACGGGCGCCGGTCACGGCTGCCCCTCCTCCCGGCGCGCCCTGCTGCGCACCGTGGAGGACGCCGTGACGCGGGCAGTGCCGGAGGCGGCGCGCGTCGAGATCACCGAGGCAGGCGGCCCGGCGGCGGGCCGGTCGCCCCTGCTGCAGATCGGCCGCCGCCCGGCCGCCGCGGGCGGGGGAACGCCATGACGGCGGCCACCGGGCTGCGCCGGTTCCGGACGCGGGACACCGGGACCGCGACCCGGTGCGAGCTGTGCGGCGAGGCGGCCGGGGAGGACCACGGGCACGTGGTGAACCTGGAGACCCGGGCGCTGCTGTGCTCCTGCGCCGGCTGCCACCTGCTGTTCTCCCACGACGGCGACTCGCGGCGGCGCTACCGGGGGGTGCCGCGCCGCCACCTGCACGCGCCCTCGTTCCCCCTGACCGAGGCCGACTGGGAGGAGATGCGGATCCCGGTGCGCACCGCGTTCTTCTTCCGCAACTCAGCGCTCGGCCGGATCGTCGCCTGCTACCCCAGCCCCGCCGGGGCCACCGAGTCCCTGCTGCCGCACGACACCTGGGAACGGGTCCTGTCGGCCTGCCCGGCGATGGCCGGCGTGCTGCCCGACGTCGAGGCGCTGCTGGTGGACCGCCGTCCGGAGGGCGGCTTCGCCTGCCACCTGGCGCCGATCGACGCCTGCTACCGCCTGGTGGGCCTGGTGCGGCTGCACTGGAAGGGCTTCGACGGCGGCCCGGAGGTCTGGCGGGCCATCGACGGCTTCTTCGCCGACCTGCGCCGCCGCGGCCGCCGGGTTCCGTGGCCGGACGGCCCCGCGTACCCGCCGGACGGCCCCGCATACCCGCCGGGCGCGCCCGGAGACCCCGGCACGCCCGGGAGGCCCGGGGCGCCGGGCGGTCCGGGGACACCCGCCCCGGGGGCCCCGCCGCCCGGGGTGCTGCCGCCCGTGGTCCCGCCGCCCGGCACCCTGCCACCCCGTCACGGCATGGTCTCCGGCGAAGGCGGGGGAGTCCCGGGAGCCGGTGCGGGTGACCGTGGCGGTCCGTCACCCGGCGGGGACGACCCCGGTGTCCCGCCATCCGGTGAGGACGGCCGTGGCGCCCCCTCACCGGGCGGGGACGGCCGCGGCGCCCCGGAGACACACGGGGGCGGTCATGGATGAGATCGCCTTCACCTGTCTGGGCGCGCGGGCCGAGCCGTACGCGGCCTTCCCGACGCTGGTCTTCCGGCTGCGCGTCACCGAGCCGTCGTCCGCCGGGGTGCACGCCGTACTGCTGCGGTGCCAGATCCGGGTGGAACCGCACCTGCGGCGGTACGGCCCCGCGGAGGCGGAGCTGCTCGGCGACCTGTTCGGCGACCCGTCCCGGTGGGGCGACACGCTCAAGCCCCTGCACTTCGCGACCGTCTCGGCCACCGTCCCCGCCTTCCGCGGCGTCACCGAGATCGACCTGCCCGTGCCCTGCAGCTACGACCTGGAGGTGGCCGCGGGCAAGTACTTCGCCGCGCTGGAGGACGGCGAGATCCCGCTGATCCTGCTGTTCGGCGGCACGGTCTTCGCCCGCGCCGGGAACGGCTTCTCGGTGACCCAGATCCCCTGGCACCGGGAGGCCCGCCACCGGCTGCCGGTCGGGGTGTGGCGGGAGCTGATGGACCGCTACTTCCCGGACAGCGGATGGCTGCGGCTGAACCGCGGCACGCTGCGGGCCCTGCGCCGCCTCAAGGCCGAACGCGCCCTGGCCACCTGGGACGAGGCCGTGGAACTACTGCTGGAGGAGAGCCGGCGATGACCGCTCCCATGGAGATCGCCCGCCGGGTCGCCGACGCGGTGCTGTACGAGGGCTACCTGCTCTACCCCTACCGGGCGTCGGCCGCCAAGAACCGGGTGCGCTGGCAGTTCGGGGTGCTCGTGCCGCCGGGGTTCGACACCACCTGCGAGCACTCCTCCAGCGTGACCGAGTGCCTGCTGGAACGCGCCGACGACGCCGAGGTACGGCTGCGGCTGCGGTTCCTGCACGTCAGGACCCGCCTCGTCGAACGGGCCGAGGACGGCGGCCACCGGCCCGTCGCCGAACTGACCGTCGAGACGGCCGGACCGGCCGGGCCGGGAACCGGTGCGGCGGACGGGGTTCCGAGCCCGGGGACGGCCGGGGAGACGGGCCGGGAGGCGGGCCCGGGGACGGCGGGTACCGGGGCTCCGGGCGGGGCGACGACCTACCTGTCCTTCGAGGAGGCCACCGAGCGCGAGACGGAGGTGGCCTTCCCCGTCGCCGAACTGCTCGACGGCGAACGCGCCGCCGACGTGCGCCTGCCCGGGGACCGGTCCGTCGAGGCGATCACCGGGCCGTCCGGCCGGGCCCGGGGCCGCGTCGTCCGCGAGCACCTGCCGCTGCACGCCGTCGTGCGGGCCCGCGCCGAACGGGTGGCGGGGCCGTACGACCTCGTCCGGCTGCGCGTGCGGGTGGAGAACGTCACCGGCTGGGACGATCCGGACGCCACCCGCGAGCAGGCGCTGCGCCGCTCGCTGATCTCGGCCCACCTGATCATCGGGGTGACCGGCGGCGCGTTCGTCTCCCTGCTCGACCCGCCCGAATGGGCCCGGCCCGCCGCCGAGACCTGCCGTAACGAGCGCACCTGGCCCGTCCTCGTCGGCGAGCCCGGCCACCGCGACGTGCTGCTGTCGTCGCCGATCATCCTCTACGACTACCCGGAGACCGCCCCGGAGAGCCCGGGCGACATGTTCGACGCCACCGAGATCGACGAGATGCTGCACCTGCGCACGCTCACCCTCACCGAGGAGGAGCGGCGGCAGGCCCGCGCGACCGACCCCCGGGCGGCCCGGCTCCTCGACATGGTGGCGACCCTGCCGCCCGAGCTGGCCGAACGGCTGCACGGCGCGATCCGCCACCTGGAGACACCCGCCCGCGGCGGCACCGCGCCCCGCTGGGGTTCGGCGGCCGACGCCGGCGCCGCGCCGTGGGACGACGTGTCCGACGCCGGCGCCGCGCCGTGGGACGACGTGTCCGAGGGCGGCACCGGTCCGGACGACGGGTCCCCGGGCGGCCTCCGGCCCCGGGACGCGACGCCTCCGCCGGACCCCACGCCCGGCGTCGCGAATCCCGGCGCCGCGCCCTGGGACGGACCCGGGGACGCCTTCTGGAGCGATCTCGCGGCCGGGCCCGGCTCCTCACCGGAGACCGACGCCGTGTCCGTCGCCGGGGTGGAGGTCGCCAGGGGCAGCCGGGTCCGGCTGGCGCCCGGCAGGCGGCGCGCCGACGCCCACGACATGTTCCTGTCCGGCCGGACCGCCCGGGTGGAGGCCGTGCTCACCGACCTCGACGGGGCGCGCCACCTGGCGGTCACCCTGGATGAGGACCCCGGCGCCGACCTGCACCGCTCCCACGGCCGCTTCCTCTACTTCGCCCCCGACGAGGTCGAACCGCTCGACGCCGCCGGCCCGGCGGACGACACGGCGGGCCCCGGCGTCTCCGGAGGGATGCCGAGCGGGCCCGGCGACCCGGACGGCTCCGGCACCGGGACGGACGCCAGGGACCCAAGGGACCCGAGGGACATGAGGGATATGGGGAACCCGAGGGAGGCGCCGGAGAGGCGGGACGCCCCATGAGCGGCATCCTCGTCGCGGGCGTCGGGAACGTCTTCCTCGGCGACGACGGGTTCGGCGTCGCGGTGGCCGGGCGCCTGGCGGAACGCGACCTGCCCGCCGGGGTCTCGGTGGCCGACTTCGGCATCCGCGGCGTCCACCTCGCCTACGAGCTCACCGGCGGCGGCCACGACACCGCGATCCTCATCGACGCCGTGGCCCGCGGCGGCCCGCCCGGCACGCTGTACGTCCTGGAACCGACGCCCGGCGAGGTGTCCGGGCCGGTCCTCGACGCCCACGACATGACCCCGGAGACCGTGCTGGCCCTGGCCGGCGCGCTCGGCGGCGGGACCGGACGGGTGCTGCTCGTCGGGTGCGAGCCCGCCGACCTGTCGCCCGGCATGGAACTGAGCCCGCCGGTGGCCGCGGCCGTCGGCGCGGCCGCGGACCTGGTCGCCGACCTGGTCCATCAGGAGATGGCCGCGGCACCCGCGAGCGCCCCCTCGCCGTAGCCGGCCGTAAGGAGGAGAGACCGTGTTGAGACGCCTGTTCGTCGGAGCCGTCCTGGTGGGGATCGGGGTGCTGGTCTACCAGTCGATCCCCGACCTCAAGCGCTACATGCGGATCCGCAGGATGTGACACCCGGCGAGGACCAGCGAGGACCAGCGAGAACCAGCGAGGGCCGGTGAGACCGGCAAGACCAGTGAGGCGGACATGCACGAATTCGGGATCGCCGAGGCGATCCTCAGCGCGGTGGAGAAACGCGCCAGGGGCCGCAGGGTGGAACGGGCGCGGGTGCAGGCGGGCGCCATGCTCCGGGTCACCGAACCGATGATCAACCAGGCGTTCGCCATGATCGCCGGCGGGTCGGCCGCCGAGGGGGCCCACGTCGACCTGGTCGTCGTGCCCGTGCAGCTGATCTGCCGTTCCTGCGGCCAGACGGCCGCGTCCCTCGACCCCTACGCCACCTGCCCGGAGTGCGGTGGCGTCGACCTCGACATGGAGGGCGGCGACGACCTCGTCCTCGAATCCATCCAGATGGCGGAGGCCACCCATGTGCCTGGGAATCCCGGGGGAGATCGCGGAAATCCTGACCGACCGGCCTGACCTGGCCATGGTCGACGTCAGCGGCGTACGGCGCGCGATCAACATCGGCCTGCTGGAGGGCGAGCGGCTCGCGGTCGGCGACTGGATCCTCATCCACGTCGGCTTCGCGCTGTCGAAGATCGACGAGACCGAGGCGCGGGCCGCGCTCGACTTCCTCGAGAGCATCGGCGACGCCTATGACGAGGAGATCGCGGCCCTCCGAGAATCCATGATCGAGCAGGGGTGATGACCGGTGCGTTTCGTCGACGAGTACCGTGACGCCGGCCGGGCGCGGGCGCTGGCCGCGCGGATCGCCGGGCTGTGCGAGCCCGGCCGGCGCTACAAGTTCATGGAGGTGTGCGGCGGTCACACCCATGCCATCTACAAGCACGGGCTGGAGGACCACCTCCCCGAGGCCGTCACGCTCGTGCACGGCCCGGGCTGCCCGGTCTGCGTGATCCCGATGGGACGGGTGGACGACGCGATCCACGTCGCCATGCGACCGGACGTGATCATGACGTCGTTCGGCGACATGATGCGGGTGCCCGGGGGCGGCGGCTCCTTCCTGGACGCCAAGGCGCGCGGCGCCGACATCCGCATGGTCTACTCCCCGCTGGACGCCCTGCGGATCGCCAGGGACAACCCCGGCAAGCGGGTGGTGTTCATGGGCATCGGGTTCGAGACCACCGCGCCCTCCACCGCGATGACCGTCCTGCGCGCACGGGCCGAGGGGATCGGCAACTTCTCGGTCCTCTGCAACCACGTCATGATCATCCCGGCGATCAAGGCGATCCTCGACTCGCCCGACCTGCGGCTGGACGGGTTCGTCGGGCCCGGCCATGTCTCGGCCGTCATCGGGTGCCGGCCGTACGGGTTCATCGCCCGCGACTACGGCAAGCCGCTGGTGGTGGCCGGGTTCGAGCCCCTCGACGTGCTGCAGACCGTCCTGCGGCTGCTGGAGCAGCTCGCCGCCGGGCGGGCCGAGGTGGAGAACCAGTACGCCCGGGTCGTTCCCTGGGACGGCAACGCCCGCGCCCTCGACGTCATCAACGAGGTGATGGAGCCGAGACCGTACTTCGAGTGGCGGGGCCTGGGGTTCATCTCCTCCTCGGCGCTCGCGATGCGCGAGCGCTACGCCGACTTCGACGCCGAGCGGATCTTCGACCTTCCCGGCGTGCGGGTGGCCGACCCCAAGGCGTGTCAGTGCGGCGAGGTGCTCAAGGGCGTGCTCAAGCCGTGGGAGTGCAAGGTGTTCGGCACCGCGTGCACGCCCGAGACGCCGATCGGCACCTGCATGGTGTCGTCGGAGGGCGCCTGCGCGGCCTACTACAACTTCGGCCGGTTCTCCCGGGACCGGGTCAGGGAGGCGACCCGCACGTGAACACCGACGCGACCACCGGCGCCGGCGAGGCGGCGCGCCCCGGACGCCGGGGGGATCCTCCGGCTCCGGGTTCCGGGAAACCGGGAGGTCTCGGGGGACCGGAGGGTTTCGGGGAACCCGGGGGTTTCCGGGGACCGGGGAGTTCCGGGGAACCGGGAGGTTTCGGGGGACCGGGAGGTTTCGGGGAACCGGGGGAGAGGGCGGAGCAGGACCGCGAGGCGCTGGTGCTGGAACGCATCGAGCGGGTGCGCCGCCGCCCGGCCCGCGTCCGGGAGGACCGCGTCACCCTCGCGCACGGCGCGGGCGGCAAGGCGACGCACACCCTCGTCGAGGCGGTGTTCCTGGAGGAGTTCCGCAACCCGCTGCTGGAACCCCTGGAGGACGGCGCGGTCTTCGACGGCCTCGCCCTCACCACCGACGCGTTCGTGGTGACGCCGCTGTTCTTCCCGGGCGGCGACATCGGCGACCTGGCCGTCAACGGCACCGTCAACGACCTGGCGATGTGCGGGGCGCGACCCCGCTACCTGTCGGCGGCCTTCGTCGTCGAGGAGGGCTTCCCCGTCTCCGACCTGCGGCGCGTGACCGCCTCGATGGCGGCGGCGGCGCGGGCGGCGGGCGTGTGGATCGTCACCGGCGACACCAAGGTCGTCCAGCGCGGCAAGGCCGACGGCTGTTACATCACCACCGCCGGGGTGGGGACGATGGACCGCCCGGTACGGCTCAGCGCCGCCGCCGCCCGCCCCGGGGACGCGGTCATCGTGTCCGGGCCGATCGGCGAGCACGGCGTCACCGTCATGATCGCCCGCGGTGAGCTGGACCTCCAGGCCGACCTCGCCTCCGACACCGCGCCCCTCAACGGGCTGACCGAGCGGCTGCTGGCCGCCTGCGGAGACGGCCGGGTGCGCTGCCTGCGCGACGCCACCCGGGGCGGGGTGGCGACGGTCGTCAACGAGATCGCCGGAGCCTCCGGGGTCGCGGTCGTGCTCGACGAGGACGCGATCCCGGTGCGGCCCGCCGTACGCGGGGCGTGTGAGCTGCTGGGACTCGACCCGCTGTACGTGGCCTGCGAGGGCCGGATGGTCGCGGTGGTCGACGGGGAGGCCGCGGACGCCGCCCTCGCGGCGCTGCGCTCCGACCCGCTCGGCTCCGGCGCGGCCGTCATCGGGCGGATCGCCGACGACCCGCCGGGGCTGGTGCTGCTGCGGACGTCCTTCGGCGGCACCCGCATCGTCGATCTGCTGGTCGGCGACCCGCTGCCGAGGATCTGCTGACGGCTCCCGCCGGGAGACCACTGAGAACCGAGACCCACGGGGGTGGCGGACGTGAAGAAACCACGCGATAAACGACAAGGTGTCGCACCGGACACCGCGCCGGGCGCGGCACGGGACGACGGCGGCACCGGCGGCACCGTCTGGCACGGCTTCGCACCGGCCGTGGGCCGGGCGAGCGAGGAGGTGGTCCGGGCGGGTGACCGCGCCTGGGGACCTCCGCCCGAGGGCCTGCGGCCGGAACGGGAGGTGTCGCGGGCGGAGCGTGAGGGGATCTCCTCCACCGAGCCCGCCCCCGTGGGGCCGATGGGCGTCGGCGTCAGCGAGACCCGCAGCCCGGAGAAGCTCGCGGCCCGGAAACGCGAGAGGGGCCGCCGGACGGTCGGCGTCGACGAGCGGACCGGCAGACCGTACGGGACCTCCGGACCGGAGGACGCCACCGGCGTCGCGCCGCAGGGGACGGCGGATGAAGAGAGCCCCTACCTGCCGCCGGGGGACCAGGCCGGTTAGAACCGGTACGAACCGAGAGCCCGTGCGGACCCCGGGTCCCTGAACGGGCCTCCGACCCCATCGCGGGACGGGCCGGGAGGCTCGTCCCGCGATGTCACGGCGGCCCCCGGCCGGGAAGCCGCCGCGAGGTCCGGCACCGGAAATCGCAAAGAAGAATTGGGGGGAATCCGTCCCGGGCGATCACGTCACCTTGTGTGTCGCACTCCTCCTTCTCCGTGATGAAGTGCATAGAGTTGTCGGGGTGGAACCGAGCGTGAGTGGCAGGAAAAGCGGCGACGGCGCCATTGTCATGATCTCCTCGCGGGTCCGTAAGGGATGTGAAGAGGAATACCGTCGATGGCAGGAGAGAACCGACGAGGCCGCCCGCCGTTTTCCCGGATTCGAGCGTATGGAGACATATCCGCCCGGCTCCGGCGAGCAGAACACGTGGATGGTGGTGTTCCGCTTCTCCAGCCCCGACCAGCTGAACGCCTGGCTGAACTCCGACGTACGGCGCGGCCTGCTGGAGGAGGGCAGGGCGTTCCTGGAGGAGCGCGCCGCCAGACCGGACGGCCCCGCCCCCGGCGGATGAGGGAACCGAATCTTCGTCGCGAAGGCGCATCCGGACACGCTCCCGTTCGCGAAGTCACCTTCACCGACGCAGAGGAGCGATGCCCATGGCCACCGGCACCCGCGAGACCGAGCACCGCACCGGCGAGCCGCCCGGGACGGACGACCCCGTCTCCCCGGGGAGGCGGTCACCGGCCCTCGCGGCGGCCGGGAGCCGGCCCGGTGGACGGAACCCGGATTCCCGGCCCCGTGCTCCACGGCGCTCGGCGGGCCCGGCCGCGACGACCGGGGGCGCCCGATGAGCGGGACCGGCGGAATCGTGGTGATCGGCGC
Source organism: Streptosporangium pseudovulgare (assembly GCF_014648055.1). Taxonomy (GTDB): domain Bacteria; phylum Actinomycetota; class Actinomycetes; order Streptosporangiales; family Streptosporangiaceae; genus Streptosporangium; species Streptosporangium pseudovulgare. The sequence continues at coordinate 19,085 of NZ_BMQJ01000026.1, read as the reverse complement.
CGGGCTCGGCGGTCTCGCCGCGGCGATGCGGCTGGCCGGCGCCGGGCGTGACGTCACGGTCGTCGAGGCCCGTGACGTGCCGGGCGGCTGCTGCGGGACCGCGAGCCTGGACGGCTACCGCTTCGACACCGGGCCGTCGGTGCTGACCATGCCGGAGGTGCTGGCCGACGCCTTCGCCGCGGCCGGGGAGGACATGGAGAGCCGCCTGCCGCTGCGCAGGCTGGACCCGTACTACCGGATGCGCTACCACGACGGCACCCACCTCGACGTGGTCCCCGGCGAGGACGCCATGGTCGAGCAGGTCCGCGCGCTGTGCGGGGCGGCGGAGGCCGACCGCTACCGGCGGTTCCGCGCCCGGCTCGGCGAGCTGTTCGCCGCCGAGTGGCCTGTCTTCATCGACCGCGACATGACCCGGCTGCGTCACCTCGTCCGGCCGCTGGTCCTGGCCCGGCTGGCCGCGCTCGGCGGCTTCCGGCGGCTCGACGGCCTGGTGCGCGCCCACCTCACCGACGACCGTCTCGTCAGGGCGCACACCTTCCAGGCCCTCTACGTCGGGCTGTCCCCGCAGCGGGCCCTCGGCATCTACGCGGTCATCGCCCACATGGACACCGTCGGCGGCGTCTTCTTCCCCCGGCACGGCGGCATGCACGCCATCCCGCAGGCCATGGCCGCCGCCGCGGAGAAGGCCGGCGCCCGGATCAGGTACGGCACGCGGGCGCTGAAGGTCGAGACCGGCCCGTACGGCGTCTCGGCAGTCCTGCTCGACACCGGCGAGCGCCTCCCCGCCCGGCACGTCGTGGTCGCCTGCGACCTGCCCGGCGCCCACGACGGCCTGCTGCCGAAGGCGGCGGGCGACTGGCGGCTGCGCCGTCCCCGTCACTCGCCCTCCTGCGTCGTGCTGCACGTCGGCCTCGACCGGCGGCTCGACGGCCAGGCCCACCACACCCTGCACTTCGGCCGCGAGTGGCGCTCGACCTTCTCCGCCCTCGCCGCCGGACGGCCGCAGCCCGACCCCAGCCTGCTGGTCACCTGCCCCGCGACCGACACCGCCGCCGCGCCCGCCGGCCACGCCACGCTGACCGTGCTGGAACCCGCCCCCAACCTGCACGGCGGAGCCGACTGGGACCGCCTCGCCCCGAAGCTGGAGGACCGCCTGCTGAACAGGATGGCCGACCTCGGCTACGGCGACCTCGCCGGCCGTCCCCGCCTCCGCTTCGACCCGCCCGCCTGGGCGCGGCTCGGCCACTCGGCCGGCACCCCCTTCGCCCTGGACCACCGCTTCTCCCAGACCGCCTGGTTCCGCCCGGCCGGCGCCGCCCGGCGGGTCCCCGGCCTGCACTTCGCCGGCATGCACACCGCGCCGGGCGTCGGGGTGCCGCCGGTGCTGATCTCCGGCCGGCTGGCCGCCGAACGCATCCTGGAGAGCCCCCGATGACCCTCACCCGCAGCTACGAGCTGTGCCGCAGGCTCAACGCGCGGCACGGCCGCTCCTACTACCTGGCGACCCTGCTGCTGCCCGCCTGGAAACGCCCCCACGTCCACGCCCTGTACGGCTTCGCCCGCTACGCCGACGAGATCGTCGACTCGTTCACCGTGACCGGCGACCGGGCCGCCGCACTGGACACCCTCACCGACCGGACCGCCGCCGCGCTGACCGGCGAGCCGGTGGACGACCCGGTGCTTCCGGCGTTCGCCCAGACCGTCCGCTCGTTCGGCGTCGACCACGCCGACATCCACGCCTTCCTGCGGTCGATGCGGGCCGACCTGACCGTCACCCGCTACGCCACCTACGCCGACCTGCTCGACTACATGGAGGGCTCGGCCGCGGCCATCGGCACGATGATGCTGCCCGTCCTGGAGGCCCTGCCCGGCGCAGCCGAGAAGGCCCGCGAGCCCGCCCGCCGGCTCGGCCTGGCCTTCCAGCTCACCAACTTCCTGCGCGACGTCGCCGAGGACATCGCCCGCGGCCGGGTCTACCTGCCGCTGGAGGACCTCGACAGGTTCGGCGTGTCCGTCGACGACCTGCGGCGGCCCGCCCCCACTCCCGCCCTGCGCGAACTGCTGGCCTTCGAGGCCGGGCGGGCGCACGCCCACTACCGCCTCGCGCTGGAGGGGATCGACCTGCTCATCCCCTCGTCACGGCCGTGCATCCGCGCGGCCTACGAGCTGTACGGCGGCATCCTCGACCGGATCGAGGCCGCCGGCCACGACGTGCTGCGCGCCCGCGTGGCCGTGCCCCGCCGCCGCAGGGTGGCGATCTTCACCCGGCACCTGCTCGCGGCGTCCGCCGCGGACCGGGCCGAACGCCGGGTCACCGTACGGGCGCCCTGAACCGGGGGCGCCCGGAGCCGGGCGGCCGTCCCGAGCCGGGTGGGCACCGTGATCCGGGTGGGCGCCCCGACCCGGGTGGCGCCGGTGGAGCGGGTCCGCTCCGGACCCGGCGCCGCCACCCGCCGAGCCGGACACCGACATCACACCCTCGCGGAGGAGAACGCGATGCCCCAGCCTGTTGCCGTCGACGCCATGGGCGGAGACCACGGACCGGCCGAGACGGTCGGCGGGGCCGTCACGGCCATGCGCGAGCACGGCGTCCCCGTCGTGCTCGTCGGCCGCGCCGGGGAGATCCGCCGCGAGCTGGCGCACCACGGCGCCGTCGGCGAGATCGGCGTGGTGCACGCCGAGGACGTCGTCCCCATGGCCGAGCGGGGCGCCGGAGCCGTCAGCACCGCCGCCTCCGCGGTCTCCGCCACCTCCAGCCTCGGCGTCGCCTGCCAGCTCGTACGGCAGGGCACGGTCTCGGCGCTGGTGTCGGCCGGCTCCACCGGCGCGGTCGTCTCGTGCGCCATCCGGGGCATCGGCCGCGCCCCGAACGTGCTGCGCCCGGCCCTGGCGATCGCCCTGCCCACGACGGCCGGCGGGGCGACCGTGCTGATCGACGCCGGGGCGACCTCCGATCCCACACCCGAGATGGTCGCCCAGTTCGCGCTGCTCGGCGCCTCCTACGCCCGGCTCGTGCTCGGCGTGGCCGACCCGTCCGTGGGCCTGCTGTCGATCGGCTCCGAGCCGGGCAAGGGCAACCGGCTGACCCGGCGGGCGGGGGAGCTGCTGCCGGTCCTGCCGCTGCGCTTCCACGGCAACGTCGAGGGCCACGACGTGCTGGCCGGGACGACCGACGTGATCGTCACCGACGGCTTCACCGGCAACGTCGTGCTCAAGAACGTCGAGGGCTCCGTCCGCGCCACGCTCTCCCTGGTGGCGCGGACCGGCGCCGCGACGCCCGAGGCGCTGCGCGAGGTGGCCCGCCTCTACGACCCCGAGACCCACGGCGGTGCCGCGCTGCTCGGCCTCACCGGCACCGTCGTGGTCGCGCACGGCGCGTCCCGGGCGGCCACGATCGCCCGGGCCTGCGCCGTCGCGCGCGACCTCGCCGACGGCGGCGTCACCGACCGCGTCGGCGACCACCTGGCGGTGGAGCCGGTCAATTGACCGGCTCCACCGGCCGCCTCACGTCAGAGGCGGCCGGGGCCGCCGTGCCCGGCCAGGGGATCGGCGCCGTTCCAGGCGCCCTCGCTGCCGTACGGGGCGAACCGGGCGAACAGCTCCTCCGAGTACCAGCCCTCGGCCCGCGTCCGTCTGACCACCCGCCGGTGCGCCGCCCCCCGGTAGGCGAAGTCGCGCACCGCGTCGGCGTCCCGCCACAGGGAGAACGTCGCCTGCCGGGCCAGCGGCCACTCGCCGACGCCGACCGAGGCCAGGCACCCCTCCTGCTCGGCCAGCAGGCGGTCCACCCGGGGGACCGACCGGTAGAACGCCACCAGCCGGGAGGGCCGGATCGCCGCCCGGGTCAGCACCGCGACCGGCCCGCCCGTGGCCGTCCCGGGCGGGAGGCCGAACGGGTCGGCGCCGCCCCACCGGCCGCGGGACGACAGCGGCCGGAGCCGCACCCGCCACGACTCCAGCGCCTCCGCGCGCCAGCGCGCCGCCACCGGCGAGCCGGCCAGGAAGCCGTCCAGGGCCGCCTCCTCCCGCCAGACCGCCAGCAGCGCCCAGCGACGCAGGTCGGCGCCCAGGCTCATCGACGCGCCCCGGCCCGTCCCCAGCAGCCGCCAGAACACCAGCCCGGGGGTGCGCCCCAGCACCGGCCGGTCGAACGCCATGTGCTTCATAGCGCCCATGTCCGCATATCTCGTGAGATGGAAAGAAGCGATGACTCCTCCGCCCGGCTCACCCGGCCTGCCCGTCGCGCTCGCGGTGCTCGTCTCGGTCATCGGCGGCTACCTTCTCGGCTCGGTGCCGGTCGCGGTGCTCGTCGCCCGGGCGCACGGCCTCGACCCCCGGGAGGCGGGCGACCGGAACCCCGGCTTCTGGAACGTCATGGAACTGCTGGGCCGGCGGGCGGCGGTACCGGTCTTCGCCGGCGACATGCTCAAAGGCGTCCTCGCCGGGCTGCTCGCCCTGGCGGTCACCGGAGGGCGGCTCACCTGGCCCGGCGGGGTCACCGCCGCCGGCGCCGTCCCGGTGTACCTGGCGGTGGCCGCCGCGATGGCCGGCCACGCCTGGCCGGTGTTCGCCGGGTTCCGGGGCGGCCGGTCCGTCCTCACCTTCGCGGGCGGCTTCGCGGTGATCTGCCCGCCCGCGTTCCTGCTCGGCGTCGCGGCCCTGGTCGTGACGACCCTGGTCACCCGGTCCTTCGCCGCCGGCGCGCGGGTCGGCGTGTTCGGCCTGCCGGTGCTGCAGCTCCTGCTCGCCCCGGTCGGGTACGTGGCGGCCACCGGGGCGCTGATGTGCCTCATCGGCCTGCGCTTCGGGCAGGCGTCCCGGGCCGGACGGGCGTCCCGGCCGTCGTGACCCCGGCGGTGTCCGGAGCCCGGCCACCGGGCGCCCCGGACACGCTCCCGGCTCCGTCCCCGGCCCGCGCGCCGGTCGCCTCCCGTGTCCGGCCCGGCCGCCCCCCGGCGGCGTCCGGGTAGACGCGGCCCCGCCAGCGGCGTACCGGCCGCAGCGTCGCCTGCGTCAGCCGCAGCGCCGCCAGCGGGTCCAGCAGCGGGGAGAGCGGCACACCCGGCCCCGGCCGGACGTAGCTGCCGCGCAGCGCCCCGGTCAGCAGCAGCCGTACGGCCAGCAGCCCCGCGTCCAGCCCGGTCGGCCGCCCGGCCGCCAGCCGCAGCACCGGCAGCGCGGCGGTCAGCCACACCACGGCCAGGTCGGCGGCCCGCCGCCCGGGAGACGTGACGTCGCGCAGCGGCAGCGACCGCCCCCACTCCCGCCACACCTCCGCCGCCGAGGAGTGCATGTCCACCTCGAGCAGGCCTCCGGCCTCCAGGAACCCCACCGACCAGCCGCCGGCCGCCAGCTCCCGGGCCAGCGCCACGTCGTCGGTCATGTGCCCGCGCACCCGGGTGAACCCGTCCGCCGCGAGCATCGCCGTACGGCGGAAGGCCATGCACTGGCCGTTGGCCATCACGCGGTGCGGCGGCGGGGGAGCGGACGGGCCGACGGGACCGAGCCGGTAGACCAGCGTCGCCAGGAACGACGCGTGCAACGCCTGCTCGGCCACCCCGTCGCAGACGAACCTCGGGCCCGCGCTCACCAGGTCGTAGCGGTCCAGCGCGGCCGACAGCGCGCCGAACAGCCCCGGCTTCGGCCGGGTGTCGGCGTCGAGGGTCACCACGACGTCCCCCGAGGCCGCCCGGACGCCCTGCCGCAACGCCCACTGCTTGCCCACCCAGCCCGCGGGCGGCGGCTCACCCGCGACGACCCTCGCCCCCAGCCCGGCGGCCAGCCGTGCCGTGCCGTCGGCCGACTCGTCGTCGACGACGATCACCTCCGCCACGGCCGGATCGGCCAGCACCGCCGCCAGGCACGGGGCGATGCGGTGCTCCTCGTCGCGGGCGGGGATCACCACCGAGACCCGCCCGGCGCCGGCGACGGGCGCCAGCGGGGGCAGCCGGTCACGTCCCCGCGCCAGCCGCACCGCCACGACCACCGCGGCCGCGGCCTGCGCCGCGGTGAGGAGCCTCATCCGGTGAGTCCCTTCGATACGGGGGTCCCCGGCACGGCGGTTCCCGGTACGGCCGTTCCCGGGACGACTCCCGGCACGATCTTCGACGCGGCTTCCGGCGTGGTGCTCAATACGGGAAGTCCTCCTCCACCAGCGAGGCGACGATGCGCCCGCCCATCGCCACCAGCGGCAACCCGCCGCCCGGATGCGCCGAACCGCCGACCAGGTACAGACCGCGCCGCGGCCCCCGGTTGCCGGGGCGGCGGAAGGCGGACAGCCGCCCGGAGTAGGCGCCGCCGTAGATCGACCCGCCCCAGGAGCCGTAGCGTTCCCGCAGGTCGGCCGGGGTGAACAGGTCCACGAACCGCAGCCGTCCGGACAGGTCGTGTCCCCGGGCGGCCAGCCGCTCCAGCACCAGGTCCCGGTACGCCTCCGGCGTCATCGGCCACCGGCCCGGGGCGCGGGCCGGGACGTTGACCAGCATCGTCCAGTTCTCCGTGCCCTCCGGCGCCTGCGTCGCATCGTGCACCGCCGAGCAGCCGATGTAGACGGTCGGGTCGGCGGGCGGCACCCGCCGGTCGAAGATGTCGCCGAACTCCCGCTCGTAGTCGGCCGAGAAGACGACGGAATGGTGCGCCAGCCCCTCGGTCCGGCCCTCCACCCCCGCCAGCAGCAGGAACGCCGACGACGACGTGCCCAGCCGGGCGATGCGCCGCAGCCGCCGCCGGTCCGGCATCAGCCGCCCGTACAGCGCCGCCGCGTCGGTGTTGGCCACCACGACGTCGGCGCGGTCCCGCTCGCCGGAGGCCAGCCGTACGCCCGTGACCCGCGTGCCGTCGTCCAGCACGTCGAGCACCTCGGCGCCGAGACGGACCTCCACGCCCGCCCTGTCCAGCAGCGCGGCCAGCGCGTCGGCGATGCGGGGCAGGCCGCCCGGCACGTACCAGCCGCCCTCGCCGTGCTCGATCCCCGGGATGCAGGCCAGCGCCGCCGGGGCCCGGTAGGGGCTGGAGCCCGCGTAGGTCGCGTAGCGGCCGACGTACCGGCGCATCCGGGGGTCGGTGAAGAACCGCCGGGCCAGCCCGGCCACCGTACGGCCCGGCGCGACCGCCGTCAGGTCCGACAGGCGGGCCCCGCCGGACGGTGGCCGGGCCGGCGGCCAGGAGGGGAGGAGGGGGCCGGCGAAGAACGCCCGCCGGGCCGCCACGAAGCAGTCCCGCGCCCAGTCGTGGAAGGCCAGCCAGTTGCGGCCCTCACCCGGGGCCAGCCGGTCCACCTCCGCCGCCATCCGGCCCGGGTCGCGCCGGGCCGACAGCGTCGAGCCGTCGGCGAAGCGGTAGCGGCACAGCTCGTCCAGCTCCACCAGGTCCAGCTCCAGGCCGAGGCCGGTGAACACCTCGGGCAGCGTCAGCAGGGACGGGCCGATCGAGAAGGTGAAACCGTCCCGGACGTGCTCGGCCAGCTTGCCGCCCAGCCGGTCACGCTGCTCGTACAGCCGCACCCGGTGCCCGCGCCGGGCCAGCAGCAGCGCCGACACCATGCCGCCCACCCCGCCGCCGACCACGACCACCTCGGCCGCCCGCTCCGCCGATCCCGCCACCCCGGCCGCCCTTCCCCCGCTCACCGCCGCTTCCGCCGCCCCTCCGCGCTCTCCGCCGCTCTTCTTCCGGTCCCCGTCCTCTTCGCGGTCCGGGCCCCGGGGCGTCACGCCGGTCCCGCCCGGCGTCCGCGCCACCACGCCAGTACGGCGAACACGCCCATGCACGCCCCTCCCGTCGCCGCCACCAGCCGGTCCGGCGGGTCGAACACCGCCGCGAACCCGACGGTCTCCATGAACGCCATCACCGCGTAGACGGACCGCAGCCCGGCGCTCCGCGCCGCCGGGTCGGCCACGATGACGTTGATCAGCACCATGACCAGCGCCGACACCAGCAGCCAGCCGGCGAAGTTGCTCAGCGGGACACCCCGGTACGGCCCGTCGTCGTGCCACACCCACAGGTCCAGCCGGAGCATCTGCGGGTCGAGGAACAGGTCCCAGGCGGTCAGCGCCGCCGCCCCCGCGGCGACCCGCGCGGCCCTGCCGTACGCCGTCGCCGCAGGGAAGACGGCCGCGGCCGTCGCGTGGGCCGCCAGCCCCATGCCGCCCCAGGCCAGTGCCACGATCACCGGCACCGAGCCGAGCTGCGGCCGTAACACGCCGGTGTAGTGGTACGGGCCGAACGGCAGGCCGGTCCGGATGCCGATCCACTCCGCGGCGTATCCGCTGAGGACCGCCGCGGCGAACGCCGCGACCGCCCTCGGGAAGGTGTGGGCCCGCGCCGCGAAGGCCACCGCGCTCGCCGCCAGCAGGAGCACCACCACGCTGGTCAGCAGGATCGGCCGCGGCTGCGGCCCGGACGCGACCTGGGCCGCGACCATCGCCAGGAGCAGGGCGCAGCCGAGCGGGCCGAGCACCCGTGGACCGCCGGCGACCGGCGACCCCTCCCGCGCGGCGGGTCTCCCGGCGGCCCGCATCCCCTCCGTCGCGTCTCCCGCCGCGCCGAGACCGGATCTTCCCCTGTCCACCTGTTGGCTGTGCCCCATGCAAGGTCATTCGAGCGGTGGCCCAGGGTCAGATTCACTTCTGGGATCGGAAAATCGTTCCCGCCGGGGCCGGTACGGGCCGGGACCCGCGCGAGTACCGCCACCCCGTCCTGACCACCTTGGCTGTGGGGGACGGTCAGTGGACGTCGGCGGTGGCGAAGTCGGGCAGCTCGGTGGACAGCAGCTCTTCGGCGCCGCCGTCGAGGAGCCGGGCCATCTCCGTGGAGCGGGGGAGCATGGTCTTCTCGTAGGCGCGGACGGCTTCGCCGACGGTGTCGTGGCGGGCGATGGCGAGGGCGAGTTCGCAGGCGTCCAGCATGGCGAGGTTGACGCCGACGCCGAGCGGGGGCATGAGGTGGGCGGCGTCGCCGAGCAGGGTCACCGTGGGGTCGTGCTCCCAGGTGTGGGGGACGGGCAGGGCGAAGATCGGGCGGTCGACGTAGGGGCCGTCGTTGTCGGTGATCAGCCGGCGCAGGCGGGGCGACCAGTCGCGGTAGCGCTCCAGGAGGAGGGCGCGGATGCCGTCGGTGGCCTGGGGGGTGAGACCGCCGGCGGTGATCCAGTCGGCCGGGACGCGCTGGATGATGTAGACGCGGATGTGGTCGCCGCCGTTGCGCTGGGCGAACAGGCCGCGGTCGCCGTCGGCCGCGGCGGCGCCGCCCTGGCCGACGAGTTCGGCGATGTCGGGGTGCCGGGTCGTGACGTCCTGGAACCAGGCTTCCAGGAAGCTCACGCCGCTGTAGCGGGGGGTGGCCTGGGAGACGGCGCGGCGGACCTTGGACCAGGCGCCGTCGGCGCCGATGACGAGGTCGGCTTCGACGGTGGTGCTGTCCGTGAAGTGCAGCCGCCGGGGGCCTCCGGCGGGGCCGCCGACGGTCTGCAGGGTGTGGCCCCAGTGCACGGTGCCGGGCTGAAGCGAGTCGAGCAGCAGGTCGCGCAGCCGGCCGCGGTCGATTTCCGGCTTGAACAGCTCGTCCTGCGCGGGGACGTGATGGAAGAGGATCGTGCCGGCCGGGTCCATCTGGCGCATCTCCTGACCCTCGGGCCGGGCCAGCCGGAAGAACTCCTCCAGGAGGCCGGCTTCGCGTAGGGCGATCTGGCCGTTGTCGGCGTGCAGGTCGAGGGTGCCGCCCTGGTCGCGGGTGGCGGGTCCGGCGTCGCGGTCGTGGACGGCGGCGGTGATGCCGTGCCGCTGAAGGATGCGAGCGCAGGTCAGGCCGCCGGGGCCGGCTCCGATGATGGCGATGCGGGGTGCCGGGGCGGTGTTCATGGTGGTGCTCCGTTCGTTCCGTGCGGCAGTGCCGTGACTGCCGTGCTGAAGGGATGCCTGGGTCAGGGGCACGGCGGGATCTCGCCGGGAGGAAACGGCGGCCGGGCGGTGCCCCGGAACCGCCGCTCCAGAAAAGCACACCAGATCAATAAGTGCAACAGATAAACTTTTCAATCGGATCAACCAATGCTTGGACTCTCGGCTCCGGAGAAAACAAAGCATGCGCCTTGACTTATATAAGCATTGCCTGAATCATTGTCGCGTGCACGCATTCGACGTCCTCGGGGACCCGGTCCGGCGCCGGATCCTGGAGCTGCTGGCCGACGGTGAGCTGAGCTCCGGCGAGGTGACCGCCGTGATCAGAGACGAGTACGGGATCTCCCAGCCGGCGGTCTCCCAGCACCTGCGGGTGCTGCGCGACAACGGTTTCGCCAGGGTGCGGGCCGAGGGCACCAGGCGGCTGTACGCCGTCGAAGCGGCGCCGCTGCGGGAGGTCGACATGTGGCTGGACCGCTTCCGCCGGTTCTGGGAGCAGCGTCTCGACGCGCTGGCGACCGAACTGGCCCGCGGCAGGCGCGAGCGCCGCATCGCCGACGGCCCCGGCCCTGAGGAAGATCACGAGGAAGACCCCGGACACGAGGAGAACCGATGAAGGACATCGTCAACGAGATCGGCCTCGCCCACCGGGAGGTGGGAGCGGACGGCGAGACCAGGACCATCCTGGTCCGGCGCCGCTACCACGCCGAGGTCAAGGACGTCTGGGACGCCATCACCACCGCCGACCGCATCGCCCGCTGGTTCTCCCCGGTCACCGGCGACCTGCGGGAAGGCGGCCACTACCAGATCCAGGGCAACGCCGGCGGCGAGATCCTCACCTGCGAGCCGCCCCACCACCTGAAGCTCACCTGGGTCTTCGGCGGCGGAACCTCCGAGGTCGAGGTACGGCTGGCCGAGGACGGCGACGCCACGCTGCTGGAGCTGCGCCACACCGCCGCCGTCCCGCCGGAGATGTGGGACGAGTACGGACCCGGAGCCGTCGGCCTCGGCTGGGACCTGGCGCTGCTGGGCCTGGTCCTGCACCTGCGGACGGGCAGGTCGGTCTCGGACCCCGACGGCTTCGGCCGTACCCCCGAGGGCGCGGACTTCATCGCGGCCAGCGGCCGCGCCTGGGGCGAGGCCCACCGCGCCGCCGGGGCCACCGAGGAACAGGCCACCGCGGCGGCCGAGCGGACCATCGCCTTCTACACCCCCTGAACCGCTTTCCACACCCGCTGAGAGGAACCCGCGCGATGACGCAGAAGATCACCACTTTCCTGATGTTCGAGGGCGCCGCCGAGGAGGCGATGACGTTCTACACCTCGCTGTTCGACGACGCGGAGATCCTCGACATCACCCGCTACGGCTCCGAGGGCCCCGGCAAGGAGGGCACCGTGCAGCACGCCACGTTCAGCCTGGCGGGCCAGGAGTACATGGCCATCGACAGCTCGGTGTCGCACGGCTTCACCTTCACCCCGGCGGTGTCGCTGTACGTCCAGTGCGACTCCGACGCGGAGATCGAGCGGCTGTACGCGGCGCTGTCGGAGAAGGGTGGCACCATGATGCCGCTCGACTCCTACGGCTTCAGCAAGCGCTTCGCCTGGGTCGCGGACCGCTTCGGCGTCTCCTGGCAGCTCAACCTCGCCTGACCAGGCGCCTCCCGCGCGGGCCCGCCGTACCGGAACCTCCGGCACGGCGGGCCCGTGTCCGTCCGTGCCCGCGGACCCGGTACGACGGGGCCCGTATCCGCTCACACCCGTGACCCGGTACGGCATGGCGTCACCGGGTGCGCGCCGCCACCTGTTACAACGAGAGGCGTCGTCCTGTCGCGGGACCGCCACGCCGAAATCCACGATCGCCGGGGCCTCCTCCCGCCTCCGCGCTCCGGGCGGCTCGGCCTCACGCGCGCCCGTTTCCCCGTCCCGCGCGAGCGTGCTTCCGGCAGGCACGGACACGCGCGGCCGGAAGTACGAAACGACCGCTCGTCCACGGGAGGAACCCATGACCGTCCACCGCCGCGCCCTCGCCGTCACGGCCCTTCTCGCTTCGGCGCCGCCCGCCCTGGCCTCCCTGACCCCGGCGCTCCCGGCCGCCGCCCTCGCCGCCGCCGTACCCGTCGCTCCGGCCGGGATCGAGTCCGGGACCGGGACCGAGTCCGGGGCAGGGACCGCAGCCGGGGCAGGGGCGGGGGCCGCCGGCCGCCGCCCGGCACAGCTCACCGTGATGCTGGTGAACGCGCAGACCGGCAAGTGCCTGACCATCGCCGGGGGCGTGAGCGCGGAGAACAACGTCCAGGCCGTTCAGTACGCCTGTGACACCCACCCGTCCCGCCGCTGGTTCCTCACCGACGTGACCGGAACCGGCCAGTACCAGGTGCGCAACGTCAACACCGGCAAGTGCCTGACCATCGCCGGGGGCGTCAGCACGGCCAACAACGTCACGGCCGTGCAGTACACCTGCGACAGCAACCCCTCGCGCCGCTGGACCCTGATCGACGTCACGGGCAGCGGCCAGTACCAGCTGCGCAACGCGCAGACCGGCAAGTGCCTGACCATCGCGGGAGGCGTGAGCACGGCCGACAACGTCGAGGCCGTGCAGTACGACTGCGACGACCACCCCTCGCGCCGCTGGACCCTGAACCTGACCGGCGCCCTGTAGGACGCACCGGCCCGGTGTAGTCACTTCGATGTAGGCCGAGATCGTTCTCCGGAGCCTGGAGGCGGCCGTCTTCGGCTCATAACGTCGATGACGTGACCAGGAAAGCGTTGTTCGGCCTGGCGGCTCTCGTCGCCGTCGTGGCCCTCACGGTGTGGGCCCAGTCGCCGGGAACCAGGGCCGCCACGGCCTTCGACGGCTCCAGGGCTTTCACCGACGTTCAGGCCATCGCCCGCGCACCGCACCCCGTCGGCACGTCCGAGCACGACCGGGTGCGTGAGTACCTGGTCGCCGAGCTGCGGAGGCTCGGCCTCGACGTACGCGTCCAGGAGGGCGTCGGCGTGCTCCCGCTGGACCACGACGGCGTCGTCCCCATGGGCCGGGTCCGCAACATCGTCGCCGAGCGCCCCGGCACCGCGCCCACCGGCCGGCTGGTGGTCGCCGCGCACTACGACTCCGTACCGGGCGCTCCCGGCGCCTCCGACGACGGCGCCGGGGTGGCCACCCTGCTGGAGGTCGCCAGGAGACTCCCCGAATCCACCCGCAACGACCTGGCCTTCCTGCTGACCGACGGCGAGGAGGCCGGCCTGCTCGGTGCCGCCGCCCTGCCCCCCGGCGGGCGCACCGTGGTGCTCAACAACGAGGCCCGCGGCAACCGCGGCGCCGTGATGATGTTCCGCGCCTCCGGAGACTCGGGGCCCCTGGTCGACGTGTACGGCTCGGCCGCACCGCATCCCATGGCGGACTCCGGATTCGCGGCCGTCCTCTCCCTGCTGCCGAACAACACCGACTTCTACGTCTTCGAGAAGAACGGCTGGCTGGGCCTCGACTCCGCCTACAGCGGAGGCGGGGCGTACTACCACACGCCGCTGGACGATCCCGCGCATCTGTCGCGGGCCAGCCTGCAGCAGATGGGCGACAACACGCTCGCCGTGGCGCGGGTACTGGCCGATGCCGACCTGGAACGGCTGCGGGGCGGTGAGTCCGTCCACTTCACGATCCCGTGGCTGCTGGTGCGGTATCCGGCCTGGCTGGAGCTGCCGATCGCGCTGGGCGGGCTGGTACTGGCGGGGACTCTCCTGGCGGTGTCGCGGCGGCGGGGGCTGATCCGGCTGCCCAGGACCGCGGCGGCGGCCGGACTCGGGCTGGTCCCGGTACTGGTGGCCGGGGCGGCGGGGTTCTTCCTCTGGCCGCTGCTCGGGATGCTGCGGCTCGAGTACGCCGGAATGTTCACCGGCGACCCGTACCGGCCCTGGCCGTACCAGGGAGCACTGGCGGCCCTGGTCGTGGCGCTGACCGCGGCGTGGTGGGCGCTCGCGCGCCGGATCACCGGCGAACGGGAGCCGGCCGTCGGGGGAGTGCTGCTGGTGGCGCTGCTCGGGGTGGCCTCCGCGGTGCTGCTCCCCGGTGGGTCGCACACGCTGGTGTGGCCGGCGCTGTTCGCCTCCGCCGGCGGGCTGGCGGCGGAGGCCGTGCGGTCCAGGGGCACCGCGCTCACCCCGGGGTCCGCGCCGGGGGCGACCCCGCGGTTCAGGAGCGTCGCGCTCACCCTGGGGCTCGTGCCGGCGGCCGTCCTGCTCGGCGGCGGGGCGGTGCTCGGATTCGACATCGGGCTGGAACTCGGCGGCGTGCAGGCCGGGCTGTACCTGGCCCTGTTCCTGCTCCTGCTGTCGCCTCTCCTCCAGCACGTCCGCGTCACGGCCGTGGCGGTCGCGGCGTCCACGGCGGCGGCGGTGCTCCTGGCGGCGGGGCCGGCCGTGGACCGGTTCGACTCCGAGCATCCCCGGCAGGCCCACCTGGCCTACGCCCTCGACACCGGATCGGGCACCGCCGTCTGGGGCGAACCGGGCGCCACCTCCCCTGACAGTGCGCGGTACTTCGGCGAGGACGGATACGGCACGCGACCCGCGCCCGTGGCCCGGCTGGCGGAGCCCCGGCTGACCGTGGTCAGATCGGGCCCGGGGCCAGGGGCGGGACGGCGGGTCGTGGTACGGCTCACGCCGTCCGGAGACGCGCCCGTCGTCGGGCTCAGCCTGGAGCGGGCCGTACCCGTCAGCGTGGACGGCAGGGCACTGGGGAGGCGGAAGGGGTTCGCCTACCACGCCCCGCCCGCCGGAGGGGTGGAGGTGACGCTGGACCTGCCCGCCGGGCGCTCGGCCGTACGGGCGTTCCAGGAGGTGTACGACCTGTCGGTGGTGCCCGGCTTCCGGCCCGCACCCGACACGGCCTACCTGCGTCCCTCGGCCGTCGCCTTCCGCGTCCACCGGCTGTGACGGGTCCGGCCGGCCGGGACACCGGCGGCATGAGCGGCGAGTATCGCCCGACGGGCATGGCCCTGTCGAGGTGATCCCGGGGATCGCGATGCATCGTCACACGTGGCCGAGGAGCCGGCGGACGAGCGCGGATGCTCGTGAACTTTCCACCCCGCGGAAGCGACGAACCATGTAGTCGACCATTACGGAGGCCGTTGATGATTTCGTCCCTCGCCGTGGAACCGCCGTCGGGCCGCCCGAGCCGATCACGGCGGCTGAAGGGCCTCGGGCTGGTCGTTCTCGGCGTCGTGCTGGGGATGGTGCTGAGCGTGGCGCTGGCCGTCGCGGCGAGGTGGCCGCGGTTCGAGGTGGTCTACCGCAGCGACCAGCCGGCCACCGTGACCTACGGCGACGATTCGAAGCACCTGCTGGGTCTGGTCCGCAGGAGCACCCTTCTCGGCGAGACGCATCTGATCGTCGTCGGCCGGGATCCCGGCTTCTCCTACGGGCACCTGGTGGGCATCGAGACGTCCGCCGGCACCGTGAGGACCACCGAGTGGACGACCGCCGGGGTGCGGGTGGCTTTCGACACCGGGCACGAGCTGTTCATCCCCGCCCGATACTTCATCGGCGGCCGGTGACCCGCGCCGGGCGGCCTCGCCCGCGACTCGCTCCGAGCCGTAACCGGTCAGGCCGGGAGAGCCGGTAGCCGGTCGGCGGGGAGAGCCGGACGCGCGGCGCGATGTTCCCGGCATATGCCGCCCGCCGGGGCGGCGCACCGTGCCGCACCGCCCCGGGTGCCCGCTCGTCTGCCCTGGTCACGGCATGTCGCCACCTGAAAGATCGTCTTCCGGTGTTACAACTGAGCGTCGCCCGGTTGCGGGGCCGCCCGACCACACGATCCACGGGCATCCTCCCGGGCCCGGCAGGCCGGGGCGACCCGGTTCCGCGTACCCGGTGCCCGCGCACGCTTCCCCGCGTGCGCGGGCACCGGTCTGCCGGAGACCTCCGCCGCCGCGCCAGCGGCGGGTCGACGGACGCGGGCCGGAACGCCGTGACCACGAAACGACCAGCTCATCCACGGGAGGAACCCCATGGCCGTTCTCCGCCCAGTCCGCCGCTCCGCCCTGACCCTCGTCACCGCCGCCGCCCTGTTCGTTCCGGTGCTCCCGGCCGCGGCCTGCTCCCAGGCCGACCCCGCCGCCGACGTCTCCCCGGAGGGCCAGCAGGCGGCGGCCGTGACCGGGATGCTGGTGAACGGGCAGACCGGCAAGTGCCTGACCGTCGCCGGAGGCGGGCGCGCGACCGACAACCTCCGGGCGGCGCAGTACGAGTGCGACGCCTACCCGACCCGCCAGTGGACCATGACGGACGCGACGGGCACCCGCCAGTACATGCTGCGGAACGCCCAGACGGGCAAGTGCCTGACCATCGCCGGGGGCGCCAGCACCGCCAACAACTACACCGCCGTGCAGTACACCTGCGTCGACCACCCCGCGTTCCGCTGGATGTTCTGGGGTACGGCCGGCGCCCGCCAGTACCAGCTGAAGAACGTGCAGACCGGCAAGTGCCTGACCATCGGCCCGGACGGCAGCACCGCCGTCCAGTACACCTGCGACAAGCAGCCCTCACGCATGTGGGGCGTGCGCTACATGTGAGCCGGGCCGACCGGCACACCGGCCGGGTGGGCGGTCCGGACACACGAGCCGCCCGCCCGGCCGTTCACCGAGGCTCGCCGGCGCCGCCCCGCGGCCGGGAGGACAGGCCGGTCTCGCGCAGGATCCGCCGTACGGTCTCCTCCCGCGAGCTGTCCTCCCCGATGATCGTTTCGGAGCCGTCCCGGAGGAGATCCCGCGGCCGGTACCACCGGCGCATCTCGGCCTCGCCGTACATCCCGGCCTGCGGTTTGGTGGCGTGCCGCCGCAGGGTCTCGTCGAAGGACACATCCAGGTAGTAGAAGTGCGCGGGGCCGCGGTGGTCGGCGCGCAACGCCTGGAGCATCCGCTCGTAGCGGTCGGCGTACAGCATGCCTTCGAGCAGGACGTGGTACCCCCGGTCGAGGGAGTAGCGGGCGATGACGTCGATGAGCCCGATGTTCGACCCTCCCGGAACGCCGCGCTCCCGCAGGATGTCGCGCCGTACGACGTCCTGGCCGATCACGGCCAGGTCCCGGTCACGGGTGACCTGTAGAGCCCGGGCGACGCTGGACTTGCCCGAGGCGGAGTTGCCCCGCAGCACGATGAGACGGGTGTGCGGCGAACCGACGCGCATCGTCACAGCGTAATGACGCGGTTCGGCCTTGTGGCGCACCCGGGTCCGGCCGGTCGCGGCGTCACCCGGAGGGCCAGGAGATCACGATTTCGACGTGGCGCTCGGCCACCACGGAGCTGCCGCGGGACCGTACGGCTGTTCCCGCCGGAACCCTGGACGAGGTGCAGCGGGAACGTCGGCCGGGACGGCGACAGCCGCCGTGTTCCGCAACGTCAACCACGACCAGATATTCACCCACTGGGTCGGGGGCCGGGAGATCCTCACCTTCGACCCGCGGTTCCCCTCCGACTCGCGCGGCGGGGAGGACCCGGACCGTCACCTCGCCGAGATATGCGTCCTCGGGCTGGTCACCGAGAACGGCGAGGACGGCCCGGACGCGGGCGTGCACCGCGCCCTGGCGCGGGCCGCGCACCTCACCGGCATGCACGTCACCGAGCATCCCCGGGACGGCGCCGTTCACGGCGTCCTCGACCACTGATCCGTCGCCGCGGCCGATGGCCTGCCGTCAACGAAGTTGCTACCAGGTACACGCGATCGCATTGAGCCTGGTCAGCAGCTTCCGTTGCCGAGCGGAAGACCCGACGGAACGACAGTGTCGTCCGATGACGCCATGCTCACCACCAGGTCCAACGTGATCGCGTGTACCTGGTGACACGAGTCTTAACGGCACCCCTAAGCCGGTGATCATGGCGTCTAGAGGTTGTCCCGTATGGAGTTGGGGTTATCCCGTGAGGGCCATGTTGTGAAGGCGTGCAACGCCGAGCATGGCCAGGTGAACACCGTTGCCCTTGAGTCGGCAGTCCCGCCGTTATCTGGGGTTGTCAAGCGAACGAGCTGGTCAGCCGCTTGAAGATCGTTAAGGCATGTAAGGCAAGTAGGCTGGCCGGATGCGATCATTGCGTGGATGAGCGACTGCACCTTCTGCAAGATCGTGGCCGGTCTGTTGCCGTCCTATCGGGTCCTCGAAGATGAGCACACGCTTGCGTTCCTGGACATCAGACCTGCGTCCGCGGGACACACACTGGTGGTTCCGCGCGTGCATGCGCGCGACGTGTGGGAGATCTCCAGGACCTCTCACGGCGAGGTCGCCGACATGGTGCATCGCGTCGCCGCCCTGCTGAAGACGACCCTTGCCCCCGAGGGCGTGACCGTGAAGCACAACACCGGCGAGGCCGCCGGCCAAGACGTCTTCCACTACCACGTGCATGTGGTCCCGCGCCGGCGCGGGGACGGTCTGCTTCTGACATGGGGCTCCCCGCCTGCCCCGGCCCACGAGCTGGAGCAGGTCTTGGAGCGGCTCATCACGGCCATCCGCTCGGGTCGGTGCCATCAGCCGCAAAGTAGCTGTGAGTAACTAGGCGATCCCGGACGGCTTGACATGAAAGCTGTCAGCGAGCAACACCGCCTGCGGAAACGTCCCTGCCGTCGTTATCGCGGTGGGGAGCGCCGGACTCATCCCCGAACGCCCGGGCCGAAACCCGATAGCGGGCACTGCCGACGTCACTCGCTGTGGCCCGCGGCAACGCTCTACTTTGGGGCTCCTCCCGGGTTCAGCGCTCCGGCTGGCTGCCACAGCTCCGCCGGACGGTCCTCGCGCTGGGCGAAGGAGGGCAGGCCCCAGCTCTCACAGCGGATACCGGGCCGGTAGGTGATCGTGCGGCCCCACCGCACCACCCCACCCTCCGGCGGCTCCCAGGCCGGGTCGTCGACGGCCACCAGCGCGGCGTCGTCGCGGCCGCCGGGCGTACCGGCCCACACCACCGCACCACCGAACACCCCCGCCCGCCCGGGGTGGAAGATCCGCACGGCGGCGCCGGCCGGGCCGGTCACGTGCGCCGAGGTCAGCACCAACCTCGGCGCGACCACATACCCCGACCCCCGCCCACCGGAACCGGTGACACCGACGACTCGCTGCACCTGCATGCCCTTCCACCCTCCCCGTCGCCCGCCGTGCGTCACGGCCCGGCCGAACCGGCCATCTCGTGAGGTCAGCGGCCCAGGTGCCCCGCCACCTCAC
>NZ_BMQJ01000025.1 GCF_014648055.1 Streptosporangium pseudovulgare | reverse complement strand
TCTTCCTCACCGACGACCAGATCGTGAACGCCACCGTCACCGACAACCTCATCATGGGCGGCACCTACAGCATCCAGCTCAAGAACGCCCGCGGGCGGCTGGTCGTCCGGGACAACAGGCTCGTCGATCGCTCGTGGGTCTACGGTCCCGTCGAGGCCGACTGCGCGAAGATCGATTGGTCGGGCAACTCGCTGGTCACCATCGACCAGAACTACCGCGTCACCTCGACCGTCGCCCCCCTGCCCTGCAGCGGCTGACGGCGACCTGGCGGCGCGGGCGGACTCAACGACCGCCCGCGCCGCCGGACGTGGATCGGCACCCCGCGCCGCAGTCAGCGAGCCAGGGGGATGACCCTGCGGAACTTGCCGCCGGCCGACTGCTCCGGCGGCTCCTCGGCGCGTTCCAACGCGACGTGCTCGGCCCTGTGTTCGGCCAGCAGGCGCGAGATCTCCTCGCGCACGGTCCGCCACACGTGATCGGGGTCGGCGCCGTCCACCTGCTTCAGCCGCACCCGCAACGTGGCTGGCTCGCTCTGCACGACCTGGAACTGCGCGATGCCGGGGACGCGGTCCAGCAGCGTGCCGAACGCCATGGGGGAGATGTGGACGTGCCCGCCGTCACCGGCGGGGAACTCGAGCATCTCCGCCGCGCGGCCCTGCACCTGGACGGCGGGCAGCGGGCTGCCGCACGGGCAGGCGTCGGGCCGCACCAGGACGTTGTCGCCCAGGTCGTAACGGAGGATCGGCTGGACCCGGTTGGCGAGATTACTCAGCAGGACGGTGTGCGAGGGTTGCCCCGGCGGGACGGGCCGGTGGTCCGCGTCGACCGGCTCCAGCACCGCCCAGTCGGTGTTGACGTGCAGCCAGTTGTGCGCGCAGCCGTAGGTGAGGAAGCCGCACTCGGTGGCGGCGTAGGCGGAGCGGACCTGGGCGTGGAACGCGGCGGCGATCCGGGCGCGGTTCTCCTCGGTGAGCGCCTCGCCGCCTGCGATGACCACCCCCGGGTGGATGTGCAGGCGACCGGCCTCCTGCTCGCCGGCAAGCAGCCCGAGCATGCCGGAGAAGCCGGCGAGCGAGCCGGGGTTGTATCGGTTCAGCTCGGCGGCCAGTTCCGGCAGCGGCTTGTGGATGGAGAACTCCCGCATCATCCAGCCCAGCCGCGGATAGTCGCGTCGGAACCGCGCGGCTCCGGCGACGGTGGAGAAGTGGCCAGGCGGCGCGGAGACGATGGCGGTGCGGCCGGCGCCGCGCATGAGGCGCACGAGGGCGCCGACCCCCAGCCCGGCTCGCGCGCGCTGCCCGACCGCGTTGCCCACGGCCACGCTCCGTTCGTCCTGCAGGAAGATGCCGCGCAGCCCGCTGGTGCCGGACGTGGTGGCCACGAGGTACCGCCCCTGGAAGCGCTCGCCCACGAGGGCGGGGTCGGCGACGAACTCCCGGGCCTTGGCCAGCGTCACGTCCGGGTCGGTGACCCACTCGTCGAAGCGCGCCATGAGCGCCTTCTTGTCGGTGACCGGGAGCCGCGCCGGGTCGTCGATCTCGTCGGGCAGCGCCCGGTACAGCTCGCGGTAGTAGGGCGAGTGGGCACGGGCATAGGCCACAGCCTCGGCCAGGCGGGCCCGTTGCCGCCGCGCGATCCCCTCGGGGCCCTCGCGCAGCGCCCGCCGCGCGTCGCGGGCGAGGTTCCGTTCGTTCTCTGTCATGACGGGTCGTTCCCTTCTGCAGCGTCCGCGCGGACCGAGAGCAGGCCGCGCGCGGCGACGTCGAGGCCGTGCCGCGCGGCCCGCCACAGCTCGTCCTGCGACCGGCCGAGCTCGACGTTCGCCAGGCTCGCCTGCTGGACGGCGCCGATCAGGGAGCCGGTCATCGCGGCGGCGGTGATCGGATTCAACTGGTCCGGGAACGCCTTCAGCAGTTCGCCGGCCATCCTCCGCTGCAGGTCCAGCAACAGGTACAACCCCTTGGCCTGCAGCGCCGGTGTCGTCATCATCAGGCGGACCCCCGCCGACAGCTCCTCGGGCTCCTTGCGGGGCACCTCGGGGCGGCGCCGGGCGGCGTACTCCTGCACCGCCCTGATCAGCAGCTCACCCGGCCCCTCCTGCGGCCGCGGCGCCGCCAGCGCGCCGAGCAGCAGGCCGAAGATGTGCTCGACGTCGGCGAACACGACCTCGTCCTTGGCACGGAAGTAGTTGAAGAACGTCTTGGGGTCGACGTCCGCCGCCAGGGCGATCTGCGCCACCGTGGTCTGCTCATACCCCTGCTCGGCGAACAACCTCATCGCCGCGGCGACGATCCGCTGCCTGGTCAGCCGCTTCTTGCGATCGCGGCGTGATTCCTCCATGCGCAAAATATACATCACATGGAATTTTCCAGATACTGGAGAATTTTTCGAATCGTCCGACGCGGCCGCGTGCCCGGCCTTCGACCGCCCGGAAAACCGGACATCGGGGGATGGAATCCCATGCCGGGCGGATAATTGCAGGCCCGGGATCGACGATAGGATTTCCCGACAGATAGAAGGATGCTCTGCCCTTCACTGAGGAGCCTTCGGCCGGCTTCGACCTGCACCTGCCCGGCCACGTAGTCCACCCAGCCTTGGGCACCTCGCCCGCATGTCGCGGGAACCGGCCCTCCTGCTCGAAGGATTTCAGCGACAAGCCGAAGCCCAGACGGGTCACCCCGTCTTGTTCCCCACCAGCTCCCAGTCGCCGTCCAGCAGCGTCCACGCTGCGATCGGCTCCTCCGGCTCCCACTCCCGACGCATCCGGCCCCACCCTCCCCCCGACCGTCCCCGGAACGAGCACGATCAAGGAGAAACCCGGACTTGCCAGCCGCATTCATCCCTCCGTGACGATCACAAACCGCAATCGTGATTTCTCACGCAGCTACTTTGGGGCTGGGGACACCTTCGGGAGTGGAGGGCCGGCATGGATCGGCCGCCCGGGGGCGGGCTCAGCGGCCGCTCGCGCCGCCTGGCACGCGCAGCAGTTCCCTGGCGGCACCGCCGACCCGGGCGGGCCACCGTACGGTGCCGGCGTCCTGGCCCGCGTCGTGACCGGCGACGCGAGCGGCCGCCTCCCCGTCCGCGGTGCGCAGCAGCGACCCGGCGGCGCCGATCAGCAGGAACGACAGGCCCGTGACGGTGGCGAAGGACAGCAGGTCGAAGGTGGCCGCTCCGACCAGCGGGACCACGAGGCAGGCGGCGAGGGTCAGGCCGAGGTCGCGGGTGGCGGGGTCGGCGCTCAGGTGGCGGGCCCGCAGCCCCGAGTAGATCGCGCACACGAACAGCGTGACGACCACCGTGACGCCGATCAGCCCCGTCTCCACCGCGGACAGCAGGTACTGGTTGTCGAAGACCTGGTACTTGGGGGCGTACCAGGTGCCGGCCCCGCGCCCCAGCCACATGTGCCTGGAGACCTCGTAGGCGGCGACGTCGTAGTCGTGCGTACGGTAGCGGACGCTGTCGTCGGTGCCGGCGTTGGCGAACAGGTTGTAGAAGGTGCTGATGAGCCCGGGCGCCATGAGCCGCATCAGCGCGAGGAAGGCCAGCCCGACGAGCACGGTCTGGATCCGCCGCCGGGCCGGCCAGCCGAGGAACAGCACGATTCCGACGGCCGCCAGGCTCAGCACCGCCGACCGGGAGACCGAGAACATCAGGCCCGCCCCGATCAGGGCGGCGCACGCCCACCAGCGCAGCGCGCCCCGCCCCAGCCGCCGGGCCTGGAAGCCGTAGTGGGCGGCGAGCGGGAGGAGCATCGCGCACACGACGCCGAACTCGATCGGATGGCCCGTGGTCGCGGCGACCCGGCGGAAGTCGGACCTGGCGGTGACGAACCCGTCCTCGGAGGTGTAGCGGAGCACCGGGAGCTGGAGGTACCGGGTGAGGTCGAGGTCGAGCAGGAACTGGCAGGCCCCGATGACCGCGATGATCGCTCCCGCCACCACCGCGGTCTTCAGCACGAGGTCGAGGCGGTCGGCGCCGCGCACCCCGTCGCACACCATGAGCGCGAGCCCGGCGCCCGCCACCAGCAGGATCAGGGCACGGTCGGCGAGGTTGAGCTCGTCGGAGGGCAGGTAGCCGTAGGTGGCGTACCCGTAGGAGGCCATCATCGCGGTCAGGTGGACGAACAGCGCGGTGCGTACCGGCGTGCGGCCCTTGGCCATCCCCAGCGTGAGGGTGAAGTGCGCGCACAGCCAGCAGACGGCGGCGACCAGGGCCAGGATGTTGGCCGGGGTCAGCGACAGCGGCAACCCCCGCAGGACCAGCCGGGCGGGAACGATCATCAGGGCGACGACGAAGAAGCAGACCAGGGTCGCGCCGTCGGCGCGGCGCCGGGCCCTCGGAACGGATGCGGACGCGTCCGGAGCGGTGGGTACGGCGGCGTCGGCCGGAACGGGCACGACGGACGCGCCCGGGGCGGATACGGCGGGCTCGGACGCGGACCCGGTCCCGGCTGCGAATGCGGGCTCGGACCCGGACCCGGACCCGGCTGCGGACGCGGGCTCGGACGCGGGCTCGGACGCGGACGCGGATCCGGAGGAGGCGGAGGCGGAGGCGGTCGTCACGAGGCCGGTCCTCGCCGCCGGGCCGCGCGGGCCCGGGCGAAGCTCTCGGTCCCGAACGCCGCGCACAGGCCCGCCACGACGCCGACGCCCACCGCGGCGGCGAGGCCCCGCAGCTTGCGGTTCCGCTGCGGCTCCGGGGTCGTCGCCGGCACCGCCTCGTAGGTGGTGATGTACGTCGCCTGGGGTGCCCTCACCGCCCGCTGCCGGTTGGCCAGTTCGAGCCTGACCCTCGACAGGACCCGGTTCACGATCTCCCGCGCGCCCTCGGGCGACGGGCTCTCCCCCTCGACGAAGAGGTACGGGCCGGTGGCCAGCGACTCCAGGTTGTTGCTGCCGTTGGTGACCTTGTAGGAGGTGTCGCCGTCCTCGGCGACGCCCAGCTCGGCCGCCATGTCGGGTGTCGCCATCACCGCGATGAGGATCGAGGCGGAGACGTTCAGCCCCTGCTCGAAGTTGAGCATGGGGTTGGTCAGGCCGTTGGGGTAGCGCGGGTTGCTCGGCAGGCTCCCGCCCGTCACCGGCGTGGTCAGGATGAGGACCGCGCTGGAGATGTAGGTGGTGGGAATCGTCGAGTAGACGCCTGCCGCGACGGCGAGGGACAGCACGAGGGCCGGGACGGCGGCGTACCAGCGCCGGAACAGGACGAGAACCGTCCCCCAGAAGTCCATGCGTTTCCTCTCGAACCGGGATGGCGGCCGGTGACGTGGGGTCCCGCCGGCCCGTCCCTCCTACCCCTCGCGGTGACCGCGGCCGCCGGCGCGCGTGAAGACGACCGTGTCCGCGGCTCCTTCGCCGCGGTCGTCGTCGGGATCCCCGCCGAAGTGCTCGTGTTCTCCGCCGAACTCGCCGTCGAGGTCCTGGCGCTCCCCGCCGAGGCCCTCGTGGCCTTCGCCGTGTTTCTCACCGGAGTCCTCGTGGTCCCCGCCGGGGGGCTCGCCACGGTGCTCCGGCGGCTCCTCCTCGTCCAGGATCACCACGAGCTGCGCGGGCTCGTCGTGGAACGGTCCCTCGGCGGAGCCGCGGACGCCCTCCGGCGGATACACGGTCAGGGACGGCTCCGCGCCGGTCGCCGAGGCCGTCGCGGCGACGTGGGCCCATTCGGCGCCCTTACCCGCGGGGGCGGCGGGAGCCTCGGAGAGTCCGGAGGACGCCGGGAAGGCGGGTTCGGGGAAGATGGGTTCCCAGGAGGCCGGGTACGCGGGATCGACGGCGCGACGCCGCCTGCCCGCCCGCGCCTCCGTCACGCCGTACGCGACACCGAAGCCGAGGGCCAGCACGGCGAACAGCACCCCGCCGGCGGCCGTCAGCCTGCTCGTGACCTTCGCCTCCGGGGTGGACGAGGGTACGACGTCGACGACCGAGATGAAGGTGGAGCGCGGGGCCCTGAGCGCCTGCTGACGGGTGAGCAGTTCCTTCCTGATGCGCTGCTTGGCCTTGACGACCACCTTCTGCGCCTCGGCGGCGGATCTGCTCTGCACCTCCACGTAGACGAACGGGCCGTTGGTGCTGATGCCCAGCAGGTCCGGGTTGGTGCGGCCGTCGTTGATCGTGATCTCGGTGGTGCCGTCCTTCACCAGGCCCAGTTCGGCCGCGACCTCGGGGGTGTTCATCGACAGGATGAGGATGCCGGCCGTGACGCGCAGGCCGTCACTGAACTGCAGCAGCGGGTTGGTCAGCCCTATCGGCCTGGTCGGGTCGGCCGGGAGCGTCCCGCCGGTCGCGGGGGTGGTCAGCACCATGGACGCGGTCGAGACGTAGGTGGTCGGCACGAGCTGGAACGCCAGAGCGGCGGCGGCGAACGACAGGAGGATCAGGGGAGGACCGATGAATCTCCGTTTGACCAGAGCGAAAACGGCCTTCCAGAAATCCATAGGTCTCCGCCCCTATTTGTGCCGGGGCGTTACGGGGCCCCGAGACAATACAGTCACCAATCGGAAAACGCGGGTTCCTCGTTACGTCGGTCGTCTGGGAGACCATTCCGGTCGGCGTCCCCTTTCCGGATGTTACGTCCGGCGGCCATACGACGATAGACCCGTCGACAGGCCAAAAAGGCCCGGATGACCGGGCCGCGCCACCCGAGACGGGGGTTGATCGGATGGGGGCCTCGCCCGGGGACGACCAGGACGAATCGGGCGGCCCCGGCACGGATGCCGTGCTCGCCGGCGCGGGGACCACCGAGGCCGGGAACGCCGCGAAGCCCGTGGCGGCCCGGTCCGGGGGGCGTGGCCGGTTGCCGGGGCTCGACGGGATCCGCGGGGTGGCGGCCCTGTTCGTGCTGGTGCACCACTGTCGGCTGCTCGCCTTCCCCGGCTACCCCGCCGACACCGGGCCGGGCTGGCTCTCCTGGCTCGTCTACGGCCACTTCGCGGTGGTGGTGTTCATCGTCCTGTCGGGTTTCTCGCTGGCGGTCTCCCCCGCGCGGTCCGGGTGGCGGCTGGGCGGCGTGCGCCGGTTCGCCCGCCGCCGCGCCTGGCGCATCCTCCCGCCCTACTGGGCGGCCCTGGCGTTCAGCCTGGTGGTCGCCTGGACCCTGGTCCCCCAGCCCGGGGAAGGGGCTCCCACGGCGAAGTCGGTGCTGGTCTACGGCCTGCTGCTGCACGACGTCCTCGGCGCGCCGAGCCCCAACGGCGCCTTCTGGTCCATCGCCGTGGAGGCGCAGCTCTACCTGGTCTTCCCGCTCCTGCTGCTGGTGCTGCGCCGGGCGGGCGCGTTCGTGATGCTCGCGGCCGTCACCGCCGTCGTGGTGGCGGTCGGCCTGCTCGCCCCCGTGTCGCATCCGGTGAGCCTGCTGCTCCGGCTGACCCCGCAGTTCGCCGCGCTGTTCGCGGCGGGCGTGGTCGCGGCGGGCGTCCTCGCCGCCGGGGAGCGCGTGCGGCGGTTTCCCTGGCACCGGGTGGCGGCGCTCGCCTGCGTCCCGGCGCTCGTGCTGGTCGTCGCGCGCGGCCCGGTCTGGACCGTGGAGCACTACTACTGGGTCGATCTCGCGCTCGGCCCCGCCGTGGCCCTGCTGCTGGCGGGGGTGGCGACGGGCCGGCCGGCCGCGCTGGTGCGACTGCTGGACACGCGGCCGGTACGGAGCCTCGGTTCCTTCTCCTACACGCTCTACCTGGTCCACGCGCCGATCGTCGTGGCGATCCACCGGCTGGTCGTCGCCCCGCACGTGCCCGGCGGCGTCCCGGCGTTCCTGGTCACCCTCGCGGTGGCCGGGCCGGTGAGTCTGGTGGCGGCCCGCTCGTTCGCGGCGGTCTTCGAGCTGCCGTTCCAGCGTCACCGCGGCTGGCCCGCGCTGCGCGAGGCGATGCGGGGCCGGGTGTCACGGGCGCGCGCCGCGCTGCGCCCCGCCCCCGAACGCCCCTGACGCCTTCACCGGTCCGCCCGCATGCCGTACGGCCCGCCTCACCGCCCCTGACGCCTTCACTGGTCCGCCCGCGCGCCGTACGGCCCCCCCGTCCCGGCCGTACGGCCTGGCCGTGGGAGCACGCCGTACGGCTGCGCCGTCACGAGCGCGGGCCGGGCTCCGGGCGTCCGGCGACCCGGCCGGAGGTGATCAGGTTCGCCGCCATCCGCGCGAGTCTGCGCCCGCGCCGGGCCGCGACCACGCGCTGGCGGCGCACGTACATCCGGCGCGCGGCGGCCCGCGCGCGGCGGAGCCGGTCGTCGGTGAGGCCGCTCCGGTCGAGCCAGTGCAGCAGCTCGCGGTACTGCAGGGTGGAGGAGAACCGGGCCTGCCAGACGGGCACGTCCAGCCGGCGGGCGATCGTCCCCATGCGCTCGTGCTTCCAGTTGCGGTGGGCGAGCACCTCGGGCACGTGCCCCCACGGTCCGGCCAGTGCCAGCTTCGCCGCGAACACCTCGTCCTCGCGGAGCATGTTGCGCCGGGGGATGCCGACCACGGCGGAGCGGCGCATCAGCCCGTAGAGCGGGTCGATCAGCAGGTGGCTCTCGTTGAGCAGGCGCAGCATCTCGGCGAACCGCTCGACCGGGTCGCCGGAGCGCAGCCCGGTGCCCTCGTAGACGCCGGTCCGGGTGGTTCCGTCCGGGTCGGTGTAGGCGACCTGTGTGGTGACCAGGATGAGCCGTTCGTCCTCGGCGAAGGCGCGCAGCGACCGGGAGACGCAGCCGGGCTCCAGCCGGTCGTCGTCGCCGACCCAGCGCAGGAACTCGCCCCGGGCGAGCCGGCCGGCGCTGATGAAGTTGTTGAGCAGCCCCACGTTCTCCGGCTGCCGGTGGTAGACGATCCGGTCGTCGGCGCGCGCCAGCTCCCGGCAGATCTCCTCCGTGCCGTCCGTGGAGGCGTTGTCGCAGATCACCAGCTCGATGTCCGGGTGGTCCTGGGCCAGCACCGACCGGACCACTCCCTCCAGCCGCGCGGCGCCGTTGCGCACCGGCAGCCCGACGGACACCAGCGTGCCGGGGCCGATCATCGTTTCTCCTCTTCGGTGGGTTCGGGGCCCGGCGTCACCGGGCGGGTTCCGGCGGTCGGCGGTCCGGCGGTCGGCGGTCCGACGGTCGGCGGTCCGACAGCCGGCGGTCCGACAGTCGGCGGTCCGGCCATCCGCCCGGCCATCTGTCCGGCCACCTGTCCGGCGAGCCGCCCCAGCTCGGCCCGCGGTACGACGAAGAGCACGAAGGCGAGCGTTCCCGCGCCGCCCGCCACGCAGAGCCGCACGAACGGGATGTCCGGGGTGACGTGTGCCAGCGCGATCGTCACCGCCGCCGCCAGCGCGCCGCCCAGCAGCGGCCGCACCAGTGCGGAGGCCACCGGGGCGACGGCCACCCCTGCCCGGTGCAGGGCGAGCGCGGTCAGCGGCAGTGCCACCAGCAGCGCGACCACCGCGTGCGCGATCGCCGCCCCCCGGATTCCGTCCACGCGCGCGCCGACCATCAGGGCGGGCACCAGCGCCACGGCCCAGCCCAGGTTGAGCCACACGGTGGACCGGGTCTCGCCCATGGCCGCGAGGATGTCCACCGCCAGGGCGGCCAGCATCCGCACGACCATGAGGATCGCGAGGAACCGCAGCACCTCGGCGGCGGGCGCCCAGCGCTCGCCGTACAGGAGGACCACCACCGAGGGGGCGAGCGTGCCGAGCACCACGGCGATCGGCAGGACGACGGAGACCAGCAGCGGCACGGCCCGCCCCACCCCCCGCGACAGCGACTCCCGGTCCTCCTCGGCCAGCCGGGAGAAGCCGGGCAGCGCGACGTAGCGGACGGCGGTGCCGACCAGGCCCGGAACCCAGCTGGAGATGTTGAAGGCCAGCAGGTAGAAGCCGAGCGGTGCGGCGCCGAGGGTGTCGCCGACGATGACGGAGTCGGCGTTCAGCAGCACCCCCTCGATGCCCAGGCTGACGCACAGCGGCAACCCGAACACCAGGAGCCGCCCGGCGACCGCGCGGTCCAGCCCGGCGCTGATCCGCACCCGGGCGAGGACGACCACCAGCACCCCGGTGGCGGCGGCGCCGGTGAGCTGCCCCCAGGCGAAGCTGTAGGCTCCGGCGCCCGTGGCGGCGAGCCCGATCGTCACCGGGGCGTTCACGCAGAAGCCCACCAGGTTGGCCAGGGTGAGCCGGTCCTGCTGGAACCGGCGCATCAGCGCCGCGCTGCGCACGGCGGTCAGGCCGTAGACGAGGTTGGTGGCGCTGAGCACGCGGATGACCCCGGTGGCGCCCTCGTTGCCGGACATCTCCGCGAAGTACGGGGCGACCACCCAGAAGACCCCGTACAGGGCGGCGCTGGAGGCGATGGCCACGACGGTCGCGGTGGGCGCGATCTCCTCCAGCCGGCCCCGCCACTGCACGACGGCCGCGATGACGCCCGCGTCGTTGACGTAGAGGACGAACTGGCTGGCGGCCAGCGCGATGGCGTAGACGCCGAAGTCCTCGGGCACCAGCAGGCGGGCGAGGACGAGGCTCATGACGAACGAGCCGGCCTTCATCACCAGGTTGCCGAGCACGCTCCAGCGCAGCCCGCGCCCGGCCTGCCGGCCGATCTCCCCGGCGCGGCCGCCGCCCGGGTCCGCGACGCCGGTGGCGGGCACCGCGTCCTGACCGTCTTCCATCTCCCGCCTCTCACCGTTCACCCGCCGACCGCCGCCCTCCTCCGGCGTGCGGGCCGGCCGGGCGGGTTCCTCTCAGACGGGTTCCTCCTAAGCGGGTTCCTCGACCCGTTCCAGCCAGATCTCCCGCCAGAACGGGATGAACGCCCGGGGGCAGCTCACGGTGTAGGCGCCCGCGCAGACGATGCCCGCAAGGACGATGCAGGGGCTCTTCATCGTGAGCATCCGGCCGGTCCGCTCGTCGATGCAACGGTCCACCCGGGACAGCACCCGCGCGGTCCGCCCGCAGTACCGCGACATCTCCTCGTCGAACCCCATCCCGCGGTTGAGCCGGTCCTGGTTGAGGGTCGCGAGGATCTCCGCCTTCGATTTGATCCGGACGAGCTCGCCCGGCCGCAGGCCGAGGGCGCCGCCCGGTGTCGGACCGGTGAGCCTCCCCGCGACGAATCCCCACCGCATGCCGTCCCGGAACCGCAGCCACCCGGGCAGCTTCCGGCTGCGGTCCTGGACACGGTTGAAGAGCCCGACGAGCAGGGCGCGGAGCACGAACAGCGGCCCCGCGTTGCCGGTGCGCACGTCCATGACGTACTGCCGGACGTCCTTGAGCGGCAGGCAGGACGGCGCGGCGCGCAGCATCTCGGTCCCCTGGCAGGAGAACCGCTCCTCGCCGCCGGGGCCGGGTTCCTTCCTGGTGGCCGCCTCGATGAGCGGCAGCAGGCGGCGGCCCGGCGCGGGACCGGGCGGTACGGCGGAGCCCGACGCGCCGAGCGCGGCGGAGGAGCCGTCCCGTCCCTCCGGTACGGCGGCGCCGGGCGGGGCCGCGGCCGGATCGACGGAGGTGCCCCGTTCCGGAGGGTCGCCGGGTTCGACCCGTTTGAGCCACGCCTCCTTCCAGTACATCAGGCAGGCCGTCTGGCAGCCGCCGTGCGCGCCACCGTCGCAGCGCGCGCCGGTGAGGTGGACGGCGCGTTCCATCCGCCGCATCCCGCTGCGGCCGATCGTGTCGCACACCTTGTGCGCCACCTTGTGCACCGTGAGCCGCCGCCCGCAGTAGGCCAGCATCTCCGGCATGAAGGGCAGGCCCTCCAGCTCGCCCCGCTCGTCCAGCGTGGCCAGGATCTCGGCCTCGCCGCGCACCTCGACCAGATCCCCCACCCGGAGGTCGAGGGCGCCCGCGTCCGGGGCGGTCCATGTCGCCGTCATCCGAGCTCCTTGAGCAGTCCGGCGGCGCGGAGGTCCCGCGCCGCGTCCGCCACGACGTGGAACGGCAGGCCGGACCGTTCCGCGACGTCCAGCAGGCCGTGGTCGCCGTCCGAGAGGTTCAGCACCCACAGCATCGCCATCTGCGCCTGCTTCGTGTCGCTGCGCCCGCCGAGCGAGCCGTACAGGCCCCTCCTGCCGAGCTGCGGCTCGCCGTACGGGCTGAGGTTGAGGTGCCGGCGGTCGCCCTCCAGCACCCGGGTGATCTCCCAGCAGGCTTCGAGGGTGTCGGTCATCGCCTCCGGCGTCACGAAGCCGGGGTCGTCGGCCGAGGTGTGGTACTCGGGGTAGCCGGCGTACGGCGTGCGGGTCAGGCAGCCCACCGGCAGGTCGAACCCCGGGGAGCAGAACTGCCGCTCGTCGTAGCCGTACGGGGAGAAGTCCACGATCTCGTGGGGCCGTCCCGAGGCGCGCAGCACGTGGGCCGCGGCCCGGTCCACGGCGGCGTCCCCCCGCCTGCTGCGCTTGTAGGTCAGGTGGCCGCGGTCCCCGGCGCAGGCCAGCACGAGGCCGTGCCGGATCAGCCCGGCGCGCTCCCGGTTGAGCGCCAGCCAGGTGATCGCGCCGATGGTGCCGGGCGCGAACAGGAAGCGGTAGGTGTAGTGGGGGTCCGTCCCGGCCAGCCGCCGGGCGAGGCGGGTGGCCACCGCGATGCCCGCGAGGTTGTCGTTGGCCAGCGACGGGTGGCACACGTGGCAGGAGACGAGCACCTCCTCGGAGGTGCGGCCCGGCACCACGTGCTCGCCGTAGGTGAGGTGGCCGTCGGCGAGCGTCGCGTCGATCCGGACCTCGTAGCGGCCCTCCGGCAGGGCGGCGAGCGTGTTCTCCGCCAGGCAGAAGCCCCAGGTCTCCGCGTAGTAGCTCGTGCGGTACGGGACCAGGCCGGGCTGCCCGGGCAGCGTGTGCAGGTGGGGGCGCAGCTCGGCGAGGGTCATGGTGGCCGACACCGGCACGCTGTAGCCGACCACGTGCAGGTTCGACGCGGCGAAGTCGACGACCCGCCTGCCGGAGGCGTCCTTGACGTAGGCGTCGCGGATGTTCCACTCCTTCGGCACGGTCCAGTCGAGGACCGGCGTCCCCGTCGGGACCTCGCGGACCCGGAGCGGAATGCTCTCGCCGACGATGTCCAGGGTCCGGCGCACGCCGTCGCCGGTGATGCTCCGGCACAGCGGGTAGAGCCGCTCGACCAGGGCGTGCATCTCCCGGCCCTCGTCCCCGGCCGCCCCCGCCGTGTCGGGCCGGGCGGCGGTCCCGGCGGTCCCGGCGGTCCCGGCGGTCCCGGCGGTCATCCGCGGCCGTCCCGCGGCCGGAGCGCGTCACCGGTGACCGGCCGGAGCGTGTCGTCGACGGTGCCGGCCATCCGCCGGTTCGCCAGCCGGGTCAGGCGGGTGAAACACCGCTGGAAGTCGTGCCCCGTCAGGCCGTGCCGCTCGTAGGACTCCACCAGTTCGGCCGCGCCCGCCTTGACCGTCCAGCGCGGCCGGTAGCCGGGCAGCGCGGCGCGCACCCGGGAGAAGTCGACCCGGTAGGACCGCGGGTCCGCCCCGGCCTCACCGGTGATCTCCAGCCGGGAGCCGGGCACCGCCTCGGCGACCTCGGCGGCGATCTCCGACACCCGCACGTTGTTCTCTTCGGTGCCCACGTTGAACGCCCTGGCGTGCACCGCGTCCCGGGGGGCCGTCAGCGCCAGGACGAAGGCGTCGGCGATGTCGCGGGCGTGCACCAGCGGCCGCCACGGGGTGCCGTCGGACAGCACCCGGATCTCCCCGGTCAGCAGCGCGTGCCCCACGAGGTTGTTCAGCACGATGTCGGCCCGCAGCCGGGGTGAGAAGCCGAACGCGGTGGCGTTGCGCAGGAACACCGGGCTGAAGTCGCCGTCGGCCAGCTCGGCCAGGTCGTCCTCGACGCGGACCTTGGACTCGGCGTACGGGGTCACCGGGCGCAGCGGCGCGTCCTCGCCGACCAGGCCGTCGTCGCCGGAGGCGCCGTAGACCGAGCAGGTGGAGGCGTACAGGAACCGCCGCACGCCCGCGTCTCGGGCCAGCCGGGCCAGCCGTACCGACGCGTGGTGGTTGATCTCGTAGGTCAGTTCCGGCGCCAGCGAGCCGAGCGGGTCGTTGGACAGCGCGGCCAGGTGGATCACCGCGTCCACCCCGGTCAGCTCGGCGGCGGTGACGTCCCGCAGGTCGGTCACGTGCCCGCCCGGGTCGGCGGGCGCGGGCCCCAGGACGCAGTCGGCGAACAGCCCGGAGTCCAGGCCGATGACCTCGTGACCCGCCCCGGCCAGCGCCGGGGCCATCACACTCCCCAGGTATCCCTGATGCCCGGTCAGCAGCACCCGCATCGCGTCTCTCCTCCAGCCAGATCAAGGGTCAGCTTGCTTACGTGGAACGCCTCGGCGTAGCGGGCGTGGCACTCGATCCCGCGGATGCGGGCCAGCCCGAGGAACACCTCGCGGTCGTACCAGGGCCGCCGGCGCTGTGAGGGGTAGTGCTCGTGCAGCAGGGCCGCCTTCGCCTCGGCGACCTCCGGGGCGAGCGGCTGATAGACCGACGGCCGCCCGAGGTCGCCGTCCCATTTGACGATCTCGTAGCCGAGCACCTGGTGGTCGCGGAAGGCCGTGGGCACGAGCTTCGCCAGACCCCGGTGGTCCTGGTGGGCGTCGCCGGGGTGCGGCGCGAACAGCAGGTCGGGGTCGGTCCGCGCGCGCAGGTCCTCGACCGCCTCCTTGGCCTCGCCCCAGTGCGCCGGCAGCCGCCCGTCGGGCAGTTTCAGCACGGTCAGCCGCAGGTCCGCGCCGGGGCAGAAGGCCGCGAGGGCGGCGTGCTCCTCGTCCTCCCGCTCGGTGCCGCCGCCGGAGAGCACCAGCGCGTCCACCCGGAGCCCGGGGCGGGCCGTGCAGAGGGTGAGCAGGGTGCCGCCGGCGCCGATGGCGAGGTCGTCGCAGTGCGCGGCGAGCAGGGCGATCGCGCCGCCGCCCGGTGGCGTCCGGAATCCGATCACGGAGTACGCGCCCCCGGTACGGCCGCCGCCACCCCGCCCGCGGACGGTCCCGGCGGGGCTCCGGTGAGACCGGCCGGGGCTCCGGCCCCCGCCGGTACGGCCCCGGCGGCCCGTGGGACCGTTCCCGGCGGAAGCGGCGGCGTGCCGGGCTCGCGCTCCCACAGCGCCCACGGCCGCTCGCCCCGCGAGTACGCCTCGTCCAGGGCGACCCGCTCCCGGACCGTGTCGGTCGGCCGCCAGTAGCCGCGGTGCGGGTAGGCGAGCAGCCGGCCGCGCTTGGCCAGCTCGGCGCAGCCGTCCGTGACGAGGTCGCCGCCCGGCGGGATGTGGTCGAAGACCTCCTGCCGGAGCACGAAGTACCCGCCGTTCACCCACAGCGGCATTCGGCTGACCGGGGTGATGCCCCCGACCAGCCCGCGTTCGCCGAGCTCCACGCAGTGGAAGGTGTCCGACGGCGGGACGACCATCATCGAGGCGCCCGCGCCGGAGGCGGCGAAGCGGTCGATGATCTCCGGCAGCGGCGCGTCGGTGAGCACGTCGGCGTAGTTGGCGAGGAACATGTCGTCGCCGCCGAGGTGGTCGCGGACCCGGCGCAGCCGTTCGCCGATGGGCGAGTCGATGCCGGTCTGCACGAACGAGATCGACCATTCGGAGATGTCGGCGGACAGCAGCTCGACCCGGCCGCCGCGCAGCACGAAGTCGTTGGAGGTGGTCTCCTCGTAGTTCAGGAAGAAGTCCTTGATGTGGTGCGCGCCGTAGCCCAGGCAGAGGACGAACTCGGTGTGCCCGAAGTGCGCGTAGTACCGCATCACATGCCAGATGAGCGGGCGGGGACCCACGAGCTGCATGGGCTTGGGCACGTCACCGGGTGTCCCGGTGCGCATCCGCGTGCCGTACCCGCCGCAGAAGAGGACGACCTTCACGGCTTCACCTCGACGATCTCCAGTCTCGGGATGGGGAAGACCAGCCGGCCGCCCCACCCGCCGACGAAGGACAGCTGGCCGGTGAGCTCCTCGCGCAGGTTCCACGGCAGGACCAGCACGTAGTCGGGCCGGTCCTCGGCGATCCGCTCGGGCGGGTGGATCGGGATCCGCGCGCCCGGGGTGAACCTGCCGTGCTTGTAGGGGTTGCGGTCGACGGTGTAGCGGAGCAGGTCGGGGCGGACGCCGCAGTGGTTGAGCAGCGTGTTCCCCTTGCCCGGTGCGCCGTAGCCGACGACCGTACGGCCCTCCTCCGCGGCCCGCAGCAGGAACCCCAGCAGGTCGCGCCGGACCCGGGCCACCCGCCCGGCGAACTCGGCGTACCCGGCGAGTTCGTGCAGGCCGGCGGCCTTCTCCTCGGCGAGCGCCTCGGTCACCCGCTCCGATGGCTCGCCCGCCGCCTCCGCCGGGCGGGCCCACAGCCGGATCGAGCCCCCGTGGGTCGGCAGCCGCTCGACGTCCACCAGGGTCAGCCCGCCCGAGGCCAGGGCGCGGCGGGCGGAGGCGACCGTGTAGTACTGGAAGTGCTCGTGGTAGATCGTGTCGTACTGGTTCAGCTCCATCAGCGTCAGCAGGTGCTGCACCTCGACGGAGACCCACCCGTCGTCGGCGACGAGCGCGCGCAGGCCCCTGGTGAAGCCGATGACGTCGGGGATGTGGGCGTAGACGTTGTTGGCCACGACGAGGTCGGCCGGCCCGTGCTCCGCGCGCACCGCCGCGCCGGTCTCCGGGCCGAGGAACGCCTCCAGCGTCGGCACGCCGTGCTCCCTCGCCGCCCGCCCCACGTTCGCCGACGGCTCGACGCCCAGGCAGCGGATGCCCCGGTCGACGACGTGCCGCAGCAGGTAGCCGTCGTTGCTGGCCACCTCGACGACGAACGAGCCGCCGTCCAGCCCCAGCCGCCCGGCCGCGTCGTCCACGAACCGCCGCGCGTGCTCCACCCACGACGTCGAGTAGGACGAGAAGTAGGCGTACTCGGTGAAGGTGTCCTCGGGGGTGATCAGCGGCGGGATCTGCGCCAGCCAGCAGACGGTGCACACCCGCAGGTGCAGCGGGTAGGCCGGCTCCGGCTCGTCGAGCCGGTCGGCGGTCAGGAACCGCTCGCAGGGCGGGGTCGCCCCCAGGTCGACGACGCTGGCCAGGCTCGTCGAGCCGCACAGCCGGCAGGTTGTCATGGTTACGCTCCCTCGCCGCGCGACGCGGCTCGACCGGTATTCGCCAAGATCACTTCAGCGGGCGGGGACCCTTGAATTTCGCCCGTTTCCTCCACCGCGTTACACCGCCGTGGCATGCTTCGGCCCATGAAGCCGCTGAGCATCGACGGCGCGTGGGTCCACACGCCGCGGGTCCACGCCGACCGGCGCGGCACGTTCGCCGAGGTCTTCCCCTACGACGGGTTGCGGGAGGCGGCCGGGCGCGGGCTCGGCCTGGCCCAGGCCAACTGCTCGGTCTCCCGGCGCGGGGTGGTGCGGGGCGTCCACTTCGCGGACGTGCCGCCCGGCCAGGCGAAATACCTCACGTGCGTCTCCGGGGCCGTCCTCGACGTGGTGGTGGACATCCGGGTGGGCTCGCCGACCTTCGGCCGGTGGGAGACGGTGCGCCTGGACGAGGAGTCGCGGCGCGGCCTGTACGTCGCCGAGGGGCTGGGCCACGGCTTCATGGCGCTCACCGAGCAGGCCACGGTCGTCTACCTGTGCTCGGAGCCCTACACCCCGGCCCGCGAGCACGGCATCCACCCGCTCGACCCGGCCGTCGGCATCGAGTGGCCGGCCGACGTGGAGCCGATCCTGTCGGACAAGGACGCCGCCGCGCCCACCCTCGCCGAGGCCCTCGCGGCGGGGCTGCTGCCCCGCTACGAGACCTGCGCGGCGCACTACCGCCGCCTGGCCGCCGTGGACCGTGCCACCGTCGCGGACGGCGCCGCCCGGGTGCCGGACCCGTACGGTTCCGCCCCGGACCTCCCCGCCGTGGACGGCGTGGGCGGCCCTAGCCTCTGACCAGAACATCGGACTCCCGCAGCGCCTCCCGCCAGTCCCGCAGCGGCGGCAGCCCCGCCCGGTGCCACCGGTCGTGCCCCAGCACGCTGTAGGCCGGACGCCGCGCCGGGCGGGGGAACCGCTCCGCCGTGACCGGGTTGACCCGCGCCGGGTCCGCGCCGGCCAGCTCGAAGATCTCCCGGGCGAAGCCGTACCAGCTCGTGCGGCCGGAGCCGGTGGCGTGGTAGACGCCCGGCGGGGCGTCCGCGCGGCCGAGCGCGGCGATCCAGGCCGCGAGGTCACCGGCCCAGGTCGGCTGACCGAACTGGTCGGCCACGACGTCCACGACCGGCCGCGCCCGCTCCGCCGCGAGCATCGCGCGGACGAAGTCCCGGCCGGCCGCGCCGTACAGCCAGGCGGTCCGCACGACGTAGCCGGCGCCGGGGAGCGTCTCCAGCACCGCCCGCTCGCCCGCGAGCTTGGTGCGCCCGTAGGCGTTGACCGGGCCGGTCGGGGCGTCCTCGGGATAAGGGGCGCGGGCGGTGCCGTCGAAGACGTAATCGGTGGACGGCTGGATCAGCCGCGCGCCGGCGGCCCGGCACGCCTCGGCCAGTGCCCGCACCCCGTGCCCGTTGACGGCCAGCGCCTCGGCCTCGCGGGTCTCGGCGTCGTCCACCGCGGTCCACGCGGCGCAGTTCACCACGACGTCCGGCCGG
The DNA here is from genome assembly GCF_014648055.1 of Streptosporangium pseudovulgare. GTDB lineage: Bacteria > Actinomycetota > Actinomycetes > Streptosporangiales > Streptosporangiaceae > Streptosporangium > Streptosporangium pseudovulgare. Next base: position 72,340 of record NZ_BMQJ01000025.1, on the reverse strand, counting down.
TGGTCGGGCACCAGGCGGCGTACGGCGCGCGTGTCGCGCAGGTCGAGGTCGGCCCTGCCGAGCGCGACGACGTCCTCCCCGTCGGCCTCCAGGCGGCGCAGCAACTCGGCGGCGAGCATCCCGGAGGCGCCGGTGACCAGCCACCGGGTCATGCGGCCCCCTCGCCCGGCGCGGCGACCGCGGGACCTCGGGGAGCCCCGCGGACGTTCCCGCCCGGCCCGGCCCCGAGGGCGCCCCGGACGGTCCGGGACTCCCCGTGGCGCTCCTCCACGGCGGTCTTCCACCAGCCGGGGTTGTCGGCGTACCAGCGGACGGTGTCGGCCAGCCCCCGGTCGAACGGCACGGCCGGCCGGTAGCCGAGGGCGCGCAGCCTCGCGTCGTCCAGCGAGTAGCGGCGGTCGTGCCCCTTGCGGTCGGCGACGCGCTCGACCATGTCCCAGCCCGCGTCGCAGGCCGTGAGCAGCCGCCCGGTGAGCTCGACGTTGGTCAGCTCCGCCGTACCGGCGATGTGGTAGACCTCGCCGGGCTCGCCGCGCTCGGCCACCAGGCGGATGCCCGCGCAGTGGTCGGCGACGTGGATCCAGTCGCGCACGTTGCCGCCGTCGCCGTACAGGGGCACCTTCAGGCCGCGCAGCAGGTTGGTCACGAAGAGCGGGATCATCTTCTCCGGGTACTGGTACGGCCCGTAGTTGTTGCCGCAGCGGGTGATCGACACCGGCAGGCCGTAGGTGGTGGCGTAGGCGAGCGCGATCATGTCGCCGCCCGCCTTGGCCGCCGCGTACGGCGAGCGGGGCCGCGGCGGCGCGGACTCGTCCCAGGAGCCGCTGTCGATCGACCCGTACACCTCGTCGGTGGACACCTGCACCACCCGCGGGACGCCCGCCGAAAGGCACGCCTGCATCAGGGCCTGCGTGCCGAGGACGTTGGTCCGGGTGAACTCGGCCGGCCCCTCGATCGACCGGTCCACGTGGGACTCGGCGGCGAAGTTGACCACGAGGTCGTGGCCGGGCACGACCTCCGCCAGGAGCGCGGCGTCGCAGACGTCGCCGCGCACGAAGTCGTGCGGGACGTCGCGCAGGTTCGCCGGGTTGCCGGCGTAGGTCAGCTTGTCGAGGACCGTCACGGCGGCGCCGTCCGCGGCGAGCGCGCGGGCGAAGTGGGAGCCGATGAACCCGGCGCCACCGGTGACCAGGACACGGCGGAACGCGCGGGCGGCGGTGCGGCCGGAGTCTGTCATGAAATGATCTGCACCTTGCTGTGATCGCCCAGCACGAGGCGGTGGGCTCGGGGGATGGCGGGGGCGGGGGTGACCTCGACGTCGTGGCCGATGAGGGACGCCTCGATCCGGGAGACCCCGCGGATCGAGGACCTGGGCAGCACGATCGAGTACTCGATCTCGCTGCCGGAGATCAGGCAGCCGGCCGCGATGGAGGTGAAGGGGCCGACGTAGCTGTCCACGACGCGGGTCCCGGCGCCGATGACGGCCGGGCCGACGATGCGCGACCGCTCCACCACGGCGCCCGCCTCGACGACGACCCGGCCGATCAGCTCGCTGGCGGCGTCCGCCCGGCCGTTCACCCGGGGCTCCAGGGATTCCAGGACCAGCCGGTTGACCTCCAGCATGTCGGTGACGTTGCCGGTGTCCTTCCAGTAGCCGGTGATGACGGTGGAGGAGACGCGCCGCCCCTCCTCGATCAGCCACTGGATCGCGTCGGTGATCTCCAGCTCGCCCCGCCACGACGGCTTGAGCCCGGCCACCGCCTCGTGGATCACGGGCGTGAAGAGGTAGACGCCGACGAGCGCGAGGTCGCTCTTGGGGGCGGCGGGTTTCTCCTCCAGCCCGACGACGCGGCCGTCGGCGTCCAGCTCGGCCACGCCGAACTGCCGGGGGTCGCCGACCCGGGTGAGCATGATCTGGGCGTCCGGCCGCTCGCGGGCGAACCGCGCCACGATGTCGTCGATGCCGCCGACGATGAAGTTGTCGCCGAGGTACATGACGAAGTCGTCGTCGCCGAGGTAGTCGCGGGCGATCAGCACGGCGTGGGCGAGGCCCAGCGGCGCCTTCTGGCGCAGGTAGGTCACCTGCAGGCCGAACGCCGAGCCGTCGCCGACCGCCGCCTCGATCTCGGCCTGCGTGTCGCCCACGACGATCCCGACCTCGCGGATCCCGGCGGCCCCGATGGCCTCCAGTCCGTAGAACAGGACGGGCTTGTTGGCGACCGGGACGAGCTGCTTGGCGGAGGTATGGGTGATGGGCCGCAACCGGGTGCCCGACCCTCCGGCGAGCAGGAGTGCTTTCACGGTCAGTAGGCTCCTTCTCCGCCGGTGACGGCGCTCCAGGTCTTCCACAGGATCTGCAGGTCGAGCATGAGGGACCAGTTCTCGACGTAGCGCAGGTCCAGGCGGACCGACTCCTCCCAGCTCAGGTCGGATCGGCCGCTCACCTGCCACAGGCCGGTCATGCCGGGCTTGACGACCAGGCGGCGGCGGACGTCGGCGCCGTACTGGGCGACCTCGTCGGGCAGCGGGGGTCTCGGCCCGACGAGCGACATCTCCCCCCGCAGCACGTTGAGGAGCTGCGGCAGCTCGTCGAGGGAGTAGCGGCGCAGGAACGCCCCGATCCGGGTGATCCTTGGATCGTTCCGAATTTTGAACAGCACGCCGTCGAACTCGTTGTGCGAGACGAGCTCCACTTTGCGGTGTTCGGCGTCCGCCACCATGGTGCGGAACTTCACCACCCTGAACTCCTCGCCGCCCCTGCCCACCCTGACCTGCCGGAACAGTGCCGGACCCGGGCTGGTCGCCCGGATCAGGGCGCTGATGGCGAGCATGGGCACGGCCAGCAGCAGCAGGGCCGCCGCGGCGCCGGTCCGGTCGAACAGGTTCTTGGCGAGGTGTTTCGCACCGTCGAACTCCGGGTGCTCCACGTGCAGCAGCGGCATCCCGGCCACCGGGCGGATGCTGATGCGCGGGCCCGCGACGTCCATCAGCGCGGGCGCCACGAACAGGTCGGTGCGGGCGTCCTCCAGGTCCCAGGCGAGCCGGCGCAGCGCGGCGCCGTCCAGTTCGGGGCAGGCCAGCACGGCGACGGCGTCGGCGTCGGCCTTGGTCACGACCTCGGCGACGTCGGTGAATCCCCCGAGGACCGGGACGCCGTCGACGTCGGCCACCTCCGTGGGGGCGGGCAGGCAGGCGGCCACCACCCGCATGCCGTGGTGCGGCTGCCTGCGGAACTGCATCACCAGGTCGAGCACGGACTCGCGGTGGCCGACGGCGACCACCCGGCGCATGTACTCGCCGTGGGAGCGCCGCCGGTGGAGCCGTTTGCGCATGCGATATCGGAAGAGAATCGTCAGGAGAAGGGCCAGCGGGAACATCGCCATGACGAAACTCCGGGCGATGGTCGTCTGTGTCGCGTAGGCGCCGATGGCCACGGCGGCGGTCAGTCCCACGCCTCCGTCGAAAACCGCCCGGAACTCCTCCGTTCCCTCGCCGTGCGCGCGCCTTCGGTACGCGCCGGCGATCGCGAGCGAGAACGGCCACGCCAGGGCCAGGCCGAGCCCCAGCAGCGCCTCCGTCCTCGGAATGAAAGCGCCGAGCCACAGACGGGTCCCGAGGACCGTCTCGCAGGCCACCACGGCGCAGGTGACGTCTCCCACCAGCAGGACCCGCGCGTAGGAGCGCGTCCAGATGCTCGGAGCAGTGCGTACGACATCATCCGGGAGCCCTGTGGCGGGCTCCGCCGTCCCCACCCTCATACCAACCCCACCCGGATGCCCTAGGCGTTACCACGTAACGGGACGCGCATCGCGTTTCATTGGATGACAGCATTACCGAATGCATCGGCAGTATGGCTATTCCAGGGAAATCCTAGGGATCGCCATTGGGGAGGGGAACAGCGGTTCAGTGTCCACTACCGGCCGAAGTCAGGAGACGTACCCATCTTGACGGAACGATCCAAACATGCAGGTTTTCTGAGTGAATTATTCAGAAAAAGGGGGATTTAGTCGTATTCAAAATCGGGCAGTGGAGCCGGGGGCTCCGGACTCCGCCAGACGACCACGGACTCCCCGTCGGAGGCGTTCACCGCCGCGCCGAGCCGTTCCGGGTCGAAATCGGGCAGGTAGCGCAGACGCGCGAGGAAGGCGGCGTCGACCGCCGATCTGGGCACCACGCAGCTCTGGCCGTCGTGGTCGAGGAGGATGTACAGGATGTCCGCGTCCGAGCCGCCCTCGATCCGCACCTCGGCGAGGTCCTCCCACGCGAGGGCGGCGACGCTGCCGTCCGCGTTGTGGCAGGCAACGCCTTCTTCGGTGACGTACACGTAGGAGTCCGGCACTGAGTCGCCGTGCATGGCCGCGATTCTGACGACTGCCGGGCACCCGGTGCAATAGAAACGTGCGAGCCGGGCGCATCACCCGCCCGCCGCTCTCTCGTCCCGGACCGGTGAGCCGGGCGCTCCGCCCTCTCTCACCCCTCGGCCCGGACGGGTGCGGCCCGGCGTGTCACCCGTCCGTCATCCCTCGCCCCAGCCGTGGTCCAGGTGCGCGGCGACGGCCCGCCGGGCGGCGTCGGCCGGGCCCCGGGCGACCGCGTCGAGCAGCTCGCGGTGCTCGGCGACCAGCACGTCGCGGTCGGCGTAGACGGTACGCAGCCGGACCAGGCCGAGCCGGGTCTCGGCGGCCAGCACGCCGTAGAGGCGCTCCAGCCGGGGGCTGCCCACCTCGACCACCATCGCCTGGTGCAGGGCCATGTGCTCGGCCACCACGTCGGACCACGGGGCGTCGGCGGGCAGCGCGGCCATCCGGTCCAGCGCCGCGTCGGCGTCGGCGACCCGCCGCCCGGCGAGCGCGACGGCCATCAGGTCCTCCAGCGGGCGCCGGACGAACATCAGGTCGTCCAGGTCGTCCAAGGTCACCTCGGCCACCTGCGCGCTGCGGTGCCGCTCCCGGCGCAGCAGCCCCTCGTGGACAAGGACGGCCAGCGCCTCGCGGACGGTCGGCCGGGCCACGCCGTACGCGGCGGACAGCTCCTGCTCCGGCAGCGGGGTGCCCGGGGCCAGCTCGCCGGAGAGCACCCGGCGGCGCAGGGCGTCGGCGAGGGCCTCGACGGCGGAGACGGGACGGAGCGGAATGGTCACGCCGACGACCCTATTGCCCCCACCGGGTCCTCACGGCCGGGCCGCCGCCGCTCGGGGAGCGCCACCACGGCCAGGCTCGCGCCGAGCAGCACCAGCCCGGCCCCGGCCTGGAGGGTGAGCCGCTCACCGAGCACCGCGACCCCGAGCAGGGCCGCGACGGCGGGCTCGGCGAGGGAGAGGGTGGCGGCGGTGGCGACGGGGGTGGTGCGCAGGCCCCTGCCGTACATGACGTAGGACAACGCGGTGGTGACGCAGCCCAGGTAGAGGGCGGTGAGCAGACCACGCGGCTCGGCCAGCCAGCCGGCGCCCGTCCACAGCAGGACGGGCAGCATGACGACCGCGGCGCCGCCGAACATCGCCCCCATCACGGTGTCGGAGGAGCCCCCGGCGCCGATCACCCTCGCCGCCGCCACCACGTAGAACGCGTACAGCAGGCCGCCGAGCATCGCCAGCAGCACCCCGTCCGCCCGCACCTCACCGCCCCCGCCCGTCAGTACGGCGCAGCCGGCGACCGCCGCCGCGGTCGCCCCGGCCCACCGCCGGGTGGGCCGCACCCGGTCGAGGAGCCAGGTCAGCAGCCCGGCGAAGACGGGGCCGCTGCCGATCGCGACCACGGTGCCGACGGCCACCCCGGTCCGGCTGACCGCGGCGAAGAAGCAGAGCTGGTAGGCGGCCACCGCCAGGGCGGCCGCCACGAGCAGGCCCCGGTGCGGGAGGGACCGTACGGCGGGCCCGGCCACGGCCGCGAGGACCAGGCCGCCGACGACCAGCCGAGCGGCGGCCAGGGAGACGGGGTGGACCCCGGTGGCGAGCAGTCCGGCGGTGCCCGCGGTCCCCCACAGGACGGCGGCTCCGACTACGGCGAGCTTCATGCCTCATATTGTCTGACAATCAGACAGATCATGTCCAATCGACCTTCGGATCCGGACGCTCCCCCCGGGGGCGGCCCGGGGCGGCGTCCCCCGGGAGGTCGCGTGGATGGAACGTTCCGGAGGGGCCCGAGGCGGAAAAGATCCCCCGTTTCCCCCAGAGCGCAATTACCGGCGCAATACGAATCACTCGCATCTCTGGTCGCGGAAGACAGCCGTTGCTAGGGTTTCGCCACTGCTAACAGCCCATATCCGTAATGCGAGGTCTGATGGGCGACCGCAAACCTTCGATCAAGGTCAAGATCTTCACCCTGCTACTTGTACCAATTGTCTCACTTGTAGCAATTTGGGGATTTGCGGCGGCTCTCACCCTGCAGAGCGGCCTGGAGCTGCTGCGGGCCAGCAAGGGTTACGAGTACGGGGTCGTCCCCACCAGGGCGCTGACCACGGCGCTCCAGCACGAGCGGCTGCTGTCCCTCGCCTACCTGGGCGGCAGCGGTTCCCGTACCGAGCTGGACGCCCAGCGGAGCCGTACCAACGCCGCCCGGGTCGAGCTGGAGCGGCTGGCGCCCCTCCTGGAGGGGAACTCGACCCCCGCGGTGTGGGAGCGGAGCAGCCGGCTGAGGGCCGTGCTGGACCGGCTCACCGAGATCAGGAGCGGGGTGGACACCCGTACCGCCACCCGCCTTGCGACCCTGGACGCCTACAGCGCCCTGGTCGGCTCGGCCTTCGACGCCTACAGCAAGATCAGCTCCGCGGACGCCGCCCTGGCCGACCAGATGCGCGCCGTCGTCATGGTGGGCCGCAGCCGCGAGATGCTCAGCCGGCAGGCCGCGCTCATCTCCGGCGCCGTGGCCTCGAAGACCATGACCGCCGCCGAGCGCACCCGGTTCGGTGAGCTGGCGAGCAGCCGCAAGCTGCTCTACTCCCTCGGGTTCGACCAGTTCGACACGGAGCTCCGGGAGCTCTACCGGAAGCTGGAGAGCTCCCCCGCCTACCTCGCGTTCGGACGGGTCGAGCACACCGCCCTCACCGGAGGCCGGCCCGACTCGTTCTGGGCGGCGAACGCGAAGGCGCTGTCGGACTCCTTCGACGACCTCGGCGGCCAGGCCAGCAAGCGCCTCACCGAGCGGTCGGGCCCGGTCGCCGCCGGCATCCTGGCCCGGATCGGCCTCGCCGGCGGGCTCGGCCTGGTGGCCGTGGCCTTCTCCGTGTTCATCTCGGTGCGGTTCGGCGGACGGCTCGCCGCCGAGCTCGGTGGCCTCCAGCGCGCCGCCCTCGACCTGGCCCACCGGCGGCTGCCGGACGTGGTGGAGCGGCTCCGTAAGGGCGAGGACGTCTGCTCGGAGGTCCGCGAGCTGGACCACGGGACCACCGCGGAGGTCGCGAACGTCGGCCGGGCGTTCTCCTCCGTCCAGCGGACCGCCGTCGAGGCGGCCGTCGGCCAGGCCGAGCTGCGCAAGGCCGTCAACAAGGTGTTCGTCAACCTCGCCCGGCGCAGCCAGTCGCTCCTGCACCGGCAGCTCGCCATGCTGGAGGCGATGGAGAAGCGGGCCGGCGACCCCGACACCCTTGAGGAACTGTTCGCCATCGACCACCTGACCACCCGCATGCGCCGCCACTCCGAGGGCCTGATCATCCTGTCCGGCGCCGTCCCCGGCCGGGGGTGGCGCACGCCCGTCATGGTCTACGACGTGGTCCGAGCCGCCGTCGAGGAGGTCGAGGACTACCAGCGGGTGACCGTGGCCGTGCCGCCCGGCCCCTGCGTCCAGGGCACGGTCGCGACCGACGTGATCCACCTGGTGGCCGAGTTGGTGGAGAACGCCGTCGTCTTCTCCCCCCCGAACACCACCGTGCGGATCGGCGGCGAGGTCGTGGCCCGCGGCTACATCATCGAGGTGGAGGACCGGGGGCTCGGCATGGCCCCCGAGGAGATGTCCAGGCTCAACGAGCGGCTGGCCGGCCCGCCGGAGTTCGACCTGGCCGACAGTGACCGCCTCGGCCTGGTCGTGGTCACCCAGCTCGCCGCCCGGCACGGCATCCGCGTCACCCTGCGCCCCTCCCCGTTCGGCGGCACCACGGCGATCGTGCTCCTGCCGAACGAGCTGATGGCCGAGCCGTCCGCCTCCCGGACCGCCCACCGGGACGACGCCGAGCGGCTCTCCCCCGGCGGCCTCCCCCGCCGGGTACGGCGGGCCGCTCCCGCGCTGACCGCTCCGTCACCGGCGCCGTCCGCCCGGCCCGCCCTGTCCGCCCAGCCGTCCGCTCCATCCACACCGTCCGCTCCGCTCGCTCCGCCCGCCCAGACGTCCGTCCCGCCGCCCGCCTCGTCGTCCGTGCCGCCCGCGCCGTCCGTGCCGTCCGCGCCGCCGCCCGCGCGGGACGAGACCCCCGAGCCGGTCACGGGCAACCTGCTGACGTCGTTCCGTGACGGCTGGCACCGCGCGGAACAGGAGAAGGGAGTGGAATGACGGATCACTGGCTCGACGACGCCGGGCCGATCGTCCGCCCCTACACGCTCACCCGCGGCCGGACCAGGGGCAGCGGGGCCTCGTTCGACCTGCTGGCCACGGTCGTGGTGATCAGGTCGCCCCAGGAGGACCTGCCCCCCGAACACGTGCTGATCATGGACGCCTGCCGCTCGCCGACCTCGGTGGCCGAGATGGCCTCGGCCACCGGCCTGCCCGTCGGGGTGATCCGGGTGCTCCTCGGTGACCTGCGGGACTCCGGCCTGGTCGCGATCCGGCCGCCCACGCCCATCGCCGCGCTCCCCCGGGAGAACGTGCTGCGCGAGGTCCTGGCCGGGTTGAAGGGGTTGTGAGCCGCCCGGCACCGTACGGCGCGGCGGCCGGGTGAGGCGGGGGATCAGTCGGTGGCCAGGCGGGCGTGCCGTTCCACGTCGTGCCGGACGTCCCCGTACCGCAGCTTGGCCCGCTCCACCCCCTCGGCCTGGAACCCGGCCCTGGTCGCCACCGCGCACGAGGCCGTGTTGTCCGTACGGTGCCCGAGCTCCAGGCGGAACAGGCCGCGCTCCGCGAAGGCCCAGTCCGCCAGCCTGCGGACCGCCGCCACCGCCACCCCGCGTCCCCTGGCGTGCGGGGACGTCCAGTAGGAGACCCAGCCGGTGTCGTGGGCGTCGATGTTGCTCACCGCCACGTTCCCCACGACCTCGCCGCCGGCCACCACGGCGAACGCCCGCGCGTCGTCGCGGAAGCGCCACGTCCCCATCCATTCCAGGGCCGCTCGCCGGGTTTCGACCGGCCAGGCCGACTGCTGCGCCATGTCCGGAGAGCTGAACGCGTCGAGCACGACCCCGATGTCATCGGGGTGCCAGTCACGCAGTTCGACATCGATCATGCCGCGCAGGGTATGCCACCGGCGGCGCGCCGGGAAGGCCCGCCGCCCGGCTCCGATCCGGTTTCCGCCACACCTTGTGGGAGCGCTCCCACTTAAAGAATGATCCTCACATGCTGACCGTTCGGCCCTACCGGCCCGATGACCGCGCCGCGCTCGGTGACATCTGCGTGCGAACCGCCCACGAGGGCGGCGACTCCCGGCACATCTATCCCGACCTCGACCTGATGCCCGGCATCTTCGCGCTGCCGTACGCCCACCTGGAACCCGACCTGGCCTTCGTCCTGGACGACGGGGAGCGGGCGGTCGGTTACATCCTCGGCACCGCCGACACGGCGGCCTTCGTCGAGAGGTTCCGCACGGAGTGGCTGCCGCTGGTGAGCGAGCGGTTCCCGCCCCTCGACGGGCCGCCCTCGACCCCAAGCGAGGTGATGATCGACCTGCTGCACCGCCCGGAACGCATGATCGTTCCCGAGCTGGCCGGCCATCCGGCGCACCTGCACATCGACCTGCTGCCGGACCACCAGCGCAAAGGACACGGCCGCGCGCTGATGAACGCCTTCCTCGACGCCCTGCACCGCAAGGGGGTGGCCGCGGTGCACCTGGGCATGGTCACCGCCAACACCGCCGCGCGGGCCTTCTACGACCGCCTGGGGTTCCACGAGATCCCGGTCGCCGACCCCGGCCCCCTCACCTACCTGGGCCGGAGGACGGCCCCGATGTGAGGCCCGCGGCGCCGCGCCGCCTCCCCGCCCCCGGATCGGAAACTCCCAGATAGATCTAAGGCTGTATGGGCACTCAAGCTCGTATGAGTGACGATTCGCAGAGCCACGACTTTCGAGAGAAGGGATTCGGGGGCGAACCCTCCGACCGGCCGAGGACGATGGGGGAGATAGCGGTGAATCTGGCGGTGAGCGAGGCGCTGGCCAACCACGGCCATCACGCGCTGGTCAACGCGCACGAGGCCGCGGCCAGCAGTCACGAGCTGATGGCCGAGGCGGGGGTGGGGGACGTGGACGAGCATCTGGGCCTGGCGCAGTGGCACCGGTGGTGCGCGGTCGTCGAGGACCAGCTCGCCGACGAGGCCGACCAGCGGACACCCGCCAGGAGGAAGACCGACTCCTGAGGGAAGGGCGGCGTCTGCGCCCCATCGCCACTCTTCGCTTCACGGCGCCGCCGAGGCGCCATCAGGGACGGTGGCCGTCCGGTCGCTCGACACGGCCGGACGGCCCCGCCCGAACCCGGCGTCAGTCGCGCGGGATGGCCTCGATGGTCCGCATGTTCTCCTCACCCCACACGCCGAGCGGGATGAGCGCGGTGTTGAGCGACTGCCCGAAGTCGGTCAGGGAGTACTCCACCTTCGGCGGGACCTGGTGGTAGACCTCGCGGTGCACCAGGCCGTGCGCCTCCATCTCCCGCAGCATCTGGATGAGCATCTTCTCGCTGATCCCCGACACCGACCGCTTCAGCTCACCGAACCGGCGCGGCTCGTGGTGGAGCGCCCACAGGATCAGCGCCTTCCACTTGCCGCCCACGATGTCCACGGCGGCGTCGAGCCCGCACGAGTAGGTCCGCTTCTTCATTCCGCTGCTCCCCGCACTCCGGGCCTGTCCTGTGGATCTCTTCACCTGCCGAGGCCACCCAGGCGGCCTCTCGCGGCTCAGCATGCTTACTGAAAGGTAGGTACCTGACCGAATAGTAGGTACTTGAGGAAAAGTCAGCAAAGGTTCAGGATCGGAACGCCCGGCGAGCCCCGCCGGGCGTTCCGGCCGGTCCCGCCGCGCGCCGCCACCATCGGCGTCCGGCGGAGCCGCCAGACCGGCGGGACCGCCAGGCCGGTGAACCGCCGTACGGCGGGACCACCGTGCCGGATGAATCCGTGTGCCCGGAGGCCTCCCGCGCCGGAGGCTCCATCCGCCATGCCCAGAGGCCGCCGGGCCCGTATCCGACGAACCGGAGAAGACATGACCATGAACAACGACGCGCCCGTGACGGTCCTCGGACTGGGCGCGATGGGGACGGCGCTGGCCGGTGCGTTCCTGGACGCCGGCCACCCCGTCACCGTCTGGAACCGCACGGCGGGCAAGGCGGCCGGCCTCGTCGCCCGGGGCGCCACCGAGGCCGCCACCGCGGCCGAGGCGGTGTCCGCGAGCCCGCTCGTCGTCGTCTGCCTGCTGAACGACGACACCGTGCGCGAGGTCCTCGACGGGGCGGCCGGCTCACTGGCCGGCCGTACCGTGGTCAACCTCACCAACGGCACGCCCCGGCAGGCCCGGGAGGCGGCCGGCTGGGCGGCCGGGCACGGCGTCGGCTACGTGGACGGCGGCATCATGGCGGTCCCGCCCATGATCGGCACCCCCGGGTCGCTGGTCTTCTACAGCGGTTCGCCCGAGGACTTCCACACCCACGAGCGGACCCTCGGCGCGCTGGGCCGCGCCATGTACCTCGGCGAGGACGCCGGCCGGGCCGCGCTGTACGACATCGCGCTGCTCGGCGCGATGTACGGGATGTTCGGCGGGTTCTTCCACGCCCTCGCCCTGACCGGTTCGGAGAAGGTGCCGGCGACGGAGTTCACGCCGCTGGTCGCCCCCTGGCTCACCGCCATGATGGCGGCCTTCCCCGGGATGGCGGAGGCGGTCGACTCCGGCGACCACTCGGCCGCCGCCTCCAACCTCGCCATGCAGGCGACCGCCTACGTCAACCTGCTGGACGCCAGCACCGACCAGGGCGTCAGCACCGAACTGGTCGAGCCCATGCGCGCGCTGCTCGACCGGGGCGTCGCCGCGGGCCTCGGCGCCGGCGACGTCTCCAGCCTGGTGGACCTGCTGCGCACCGTCCCCGCCGGAACGGCCGGCGTGTAGGAGAAGCCCGCCGGAACGGCGGGCGCGGGGAAGGGGCCCGCCGGAGTGGCCGAGCTGTCACCCTTCTCCGGTCCCGGCCGCGTCGCCGGCCATGTCACCGGTCGCGTCGTCGGCCGCCGAGGCCGCCCGGGTGAGGAAGAGTGCCCGCTCCCGCTCGTTGCGGGTCAGCGCCGCGGCCCGCTCGAACTCCGTACGGGCCTCCGCCGCGCGGCCCAGCCGTGCCAGCAGATCCCCCCGTACGGCCGGCAGCTGCGGATAGCCGCGCAGTGCCCGTTCCTTCCCCAGCCCGTCCACGATCTCAAGCCCGCGGGCCGGACCGTACGCCATGCTCACCGCGACCGCGCGGTTCAGCTCCACGACGGGAGAGGGAGCGACGTGGGCCAGCACCCGGTAGAGGGCCGCCATCCGCTCCCAGTCTGTGTCCTCGGTGGACCGCGCGCGGGCGTGGCAGGCGGCGATCGCGGCCTGCAGGCCGTACGGGCCGAGGGTGCCGAGCGCTTCGGCGCGCCCGAGCGCCTCCAGCCCGCGGCGGATCAGCAGCCGGTCCCACAGGCTCCGGTCCTGGTCGCCGAGCAGGACCGGTTCGCCGTCCGGGCCCGTCCTGGCCCGGATGCGGGACGCCTGGATCTCCATCAGGGCGACCAGCCCGTGCACCTCGGCCTCACCGGGCATCAGCCCCGCCAGGACCCGGCCGAGACGCAACGCCTCCTCGCAGAGCGACGGGCGTGCCCAGTCGTCACCGGCCGTCGCCGAGTAGCCCTCGTTGAAGACGAGGTAGACGACCTCCAGGACCGACGAGAGCCGTCCGGGCAGCTCGGCCGGCGGGGGCAGCTCGATCGGCACCCGCTTCTCGGCGAGGGTGCGCTTGGCCCGGGAGATCCGCTGGCCGACGGTCGGCTCGGGCGTCAGGAAGGCCCGGGCGATCTCCTGCGTCGTCAGGCCGCCCAGCAGGCGGAGGGTGAGGGCCAGGCGTCCCTCGACCGGCAGCACGGGGTGGCAGGCGGTGAACAGCAGGCGCAGCACGTCGTCGCCGATGTGGTCGTCGAGGGCGTCGTCCAGCTCGGCCTCGGCCGCCTCCTGCCGGACCTCCAGGTCGCGGCCGACCTCCCGGAGCTTGTGCTCGTAGCGGGTCCTGCGGCGCAGCAGGTCGATCGCCCGGTGCTTGGCGGTGAGCGTGAGCCACGCGCCCGGATTCTCCGGAACGCCGGACTCCGGCCACTGCTCCAGCGCGGCGACCAGGGCGTCCTGCGCCAGTTCCTCGGCCAGCCCGACGTCGCCCACCATCCGGGCGAGTCCCGCGATCACCCGGGCGGACTCGATTCGCCAGACCGCCTCGATCACCCGGCGAGGGTCTTCGATCGTCACGGCCCCCGATCCAAACACCTCGCCCCCGCCCGCGGCAATCCTCACCGCGGGCGGGGCGGAACGGGCTGAACCGGACGGCCCCGCCACGGGCGGACCGGGCCGGAGTGACCGGGCGGCAGGCCGGACCGATCAGGCCGGGGCGGCGGGCCGGACCGGGGTGGGCCGGACCGGGGTGGGCCGGACCGGGGTGGGCCGGACCGGGGGTGAACCGGATCGATCAGGCCGGGGCGGCGGGCCGTACTGGAGTGGGCCGGGGCGGTCAGGCCGGGGCGGCGAAGTCCTCGGGGCCCATGACGCGCCGGATGTCGGCCTCGCCCTCCCAGCCCTCCCAGAGGTCGCGGTGCAGCCGCAGGAACCTGGAGGACCACTCGACGGCCTCCTCCTTCGACCTGACCTGGTAGAGGGCGTAGCTGATCAGTTCCTTGGCCTCGGCGAACGGTCCGTCCGTGACGCTCAGCCGTCCCCCGGCGAGTTCGACCCGCGCGCCCTGCGCGCTCGGGGCCAGCCCCGCGGTGTCGAGCAGGACGCCGGCCCCGGTGGCCTCCTCGCCGAGCTTCATGATGGCCTCCATCAGCTCGGCGGGCGGCGGGGTGGCGGGCTGGGCGGTGACGCGGAGGGTGATCAGGTATCGCATGGGGTTCTCCCTCGGTGTGGTCCAGGGGCCGGACTTCTCGGCCCTCTGACCACGCTTCGAACGGGACGAGGCCGTTTCGACAGCGCGGCCGGATCTTTTTCAAGATTTTTCCGCGTGGGTCCGGGACCGCCTGGCGCGAGGCTGCCCGGCACAGAACCGTCCGGCCCTGAGCAGCCCGGCACAGAACCGCCCGGCCTTGAGCAGCTCGGCACAGAACCGCTCAGCACAGGACCGCCCGGCGCAGAACCGCCCGGCGCGGGTCCCACGGACCCGCCGATGCCGTCGTCACCGTCCGCGGCCTTACCCGACGAACCCGGATCACCCACCACCGCGACGGCCTCCCGTGGCGAGGCCGGTGATTCAGTCCTCCCGTCCGTCCGGCTTCTCGTCCGCCTGCCACACGGCGTCCAGATCGTCGGCGTAGTACTCGATCGCCCGCCGGTAGTCCTGTACCCGGCGGTCGCCGCTGGTGGCCGTCAGCGTCCTCAGCAGCAACCGCACCGCCTCGTGGCTCTCACCGCTGTTGTACAGGGCCATCGACAGGAACGCCTGCAACGCCGGGCCCTCTGGGAACTCGGCCAGCCCGCGGCGCAGGGTCTCCACGGCGGAGTCGTACCGGCCCAGCACCCGGTAGGTGCTTCCCAGCCCGAGGAAGGCCCCGTGCCGATCCTCCCGCGACAACCCCGGACCGCTCAGGGCACGCTTGTAGAACGGGACCGCCTCGGCCTCCAGGCCGAGCGAATCGTGCACACAGGCCGTCTGGTAGGCGATCTCGTCATCCTCCGGATACCGCTCGGCCAGCTCCACCAGCCGTTCCCGGGCCTGCTCGGCCTGGCCCTGTTCCCGCAACCGCACGGCTTCCGCCAGCGCCGCGTCCCGCCCGTGATCATCGCTCATGCCGTCCTACACTGGCACACCGCCCTCCGGCCGGCAAAGCGCCGGTCATGGCACGCCCGGCACACCGGCGGCCGGCGTTTCACCGGCCGGGCCGAGCGGGAACGACGCCGGCGGGTGGGCCGCCGGGGGTAGGTTCCTCCCGGAGACCACGTGCGAGCACCGCCGCCGGTGTTCCGGCGGGAAGGGGGACCGCGATGCCCGGCGACACGGCGACGCACCGGCCCGCGGCCGGGCGGGGACCCGAACGCGGAACCGAGCGGGAAACCGCGGGGAAAGCCGAGTGGGGGGCCGGGGAGAACGCCGGGGGGAAGGCCGGGCGTGGCTCCGAGGGGGGAGCCGGGCGTGACGCCGCGCGGAGAGCCGAGCGGGAGTTCGCCGAGCACCGCGGCCTGCTCCACGCCGTGGCGTACCGGGTGCTGGGCAGCGTCACCGAGGCCGAGGACGTGGTGCAGGACGCCTGGCTGCGCTGGAGCCATGTCGACGTGACCGCCGTCGCGGACACCGAGGGCTACCTCGTCCGGGTGGCCACCCGGCTGGCGATCGACCGGTTGCGCAGCGCGCGCGTGCGGCGGGAGTCCTATGTCGGGCCGTGGCTGCCCGAGCCGATGCTCACCTCCCCGGACGTCGCCGAGAACGCGGTGCTCGCCGACTCGGTGTCGACCGCGGTGCTGCTCGTGCTGGAGGCCCTGTCCCCGGTGGAGCGCGCGGTGTTCGTGCTGAGCGAGGTCTTCGGCTACAGCCACGCCGAGACGGCGGGGTTCGTCGGGCGCGGCGAGGTGGCGACGCGGCAGATCGCCCACCGCGCCAGGAAGGCGGTGGAGGCACGCCGCCGCCGCTACGACACCGACCAGGCGACCAGGCGGCGGGTCACCGAGCGGTTCCTGGCCGCCTGCGACGGCGGCGACCTGAACGCCCTGATGGAGGTGCTGGCGCCGGACGTGACGATGACGAGCGACGGCGGCGGCCTCACCGGCGCGCCCCGCAAGGTCGTCCGCACGCGCGAGCACGTGGCCCGGGCGATCGCCGTCCTCTCCAGGCGCAGGCCGTACGGTTCGCGCACCCGGGTGCTCCAGGTCAACGGCGGACCGGGGATCGTCGTCCACTCGGGACGCGCACCGGTGCTGGCGATCACGTTGCACCTGCTGGACGGAGCGGTCGCGGCCGTTCACGTGGTCAGCAATCCGGAGAAGCTGACCGGCGTCACGGCGTGACCCACATCACATGAGGATGCTGTCACCTCCCGGAGGGCCGTCTCGTCCGTGAGGCGGACAACAGTCGTTCTCACGGAGCAGGAGACTCTCATGTTCGCCGTCTACCTCACGGTCACCCTCCTCGCGGCGGCCGTCAACGGTGTGGCCGCCGTCGCCGACATCGTCGGCCACGACTACCCCAAAGCGCAGGCGGACAGGGTCCGGGTTCCCCATTCCTGGGTGCTTCCGCTGGGACTGCTGCTGGCGGCGGGCTCGCTGGGGCTGCTGGCCGGGATCGCCGTGCCGGTGCTGGGCACGCTCGCCGCCGCCGGCCTCGTGCTGTACTTCCTCGGCGCGCTCGCCGCCCACCTGCGGGTCGGCGACCGCCGCCTCGGCGCCTGGGCCGTGTTCTTCTCGGTGGCGGTGGCCGCCCTGGTCGTGAACGTGGCCTACCACGGTCTCGGATGACGCCCGGCGGTACGGTCAGGTCACCGTACGGCGCCGAGCACCACCCACCGGCCGGAGCGCAGCCTGGCCAGCAGGGTGACCATACGGATCAGCAGGAAGACCGACAGGCCGGACCAGATCCCCACCAGCCCCCAGCCGAAGCTCAGCGACGCCCACACCAGCGGCAGGAATCCCAGAACCGCCCCGCACATCGTCGCGGTGCGCAGATATCCCGCGTCTCCGGCGCCGAGCAGCACCCCGTCCAGGGCGAACACGACGCCGCCGATCGGCTGCAACGCGACGAAGAACCACCACGCGTGGGGCATCTCGGCCAGCACCGTCGCGTCGGCGGTGAACACGCGGGGCAGGATTCCGGCCAGCGCCGCGAACACCACGCCGAGCGACGCCCCGAACACCAGCCCGCAACCGGTCACCTGCCAGGCCAGCCGGCGTGCCCGCTCCGCCTCGTGCGCGCCGAGCGCCGCGCCGACCAGCGCCTGGGCGGCGATGGCCAGCGCGTCGAGCACGAAGGCCAGGAACATCCACAGCTGGAACACCACCTGGTGGGCTCCGGACGCCGCGGCGGAGGTGTGCGCGGCCACCGCGGTCGCCGACACCCAGCACGCCTGGAAGGCCAGGCCGAGCAGCGCCAGGTCCCGCGCGAGGCCGAGCTGGGCGCGCATCGCGGCCGGGACCGGGGCGAGCGGCACACCCTCGGCCCGCAGCGCCCGCACGAACAGGCCCGCCGAGACCAGCTGCCCGGCCACGTTGGCGACGGCCGAGCCGTCGAGCCCCCAGCCGAGGCCGTACACCAGCACCGGGCACAGCACCGCGGACAGGCCGTTGCCCACGAGCACGTAACGCAGCGGGCGGCGCATGTCCTGCACACCGCGCATCCAGCCGTTGCCGGCCATCGTGACCAGGATCAGCGGCGCGCCGAGCAGGGCGATCCGCATCCAGCCCACCGCGGCGGCGGCGACGCGGTCGTCACCGGCGAGCAGGCCGGCGATCGGCGCGGCGAGCAGTTCCCCGACCACGACCAGCACCAGCCCGGCGACCACGCCGAGCCAGGTCGCCTGCACACCCTCGGCCACGGCGTCGGCCCGGCGGCCGGCGCCGTGCAACCGGGCCGCGCGGGCGGTCGTTCCGAAGGACAGGAACGTCATCTGGGACGCGATCTGCGCCAGCACGATCGCGCCGACCGAGAGCCCGGCGAGCGGAACCGCGCCCAGGTGGCCGATCACGGCCGTGTTGACCAGCAGGTACAGCGGCTCGGCGGCCAGAACGCCGAGCGCCGGCACGGCGAGCGTGATTATCTGCCGCAGTGGAGACCCGGTCCCCGCCACGCGCTCGTCCATCCGCCCTCCGGTAAGGGTTGTAGCCCAACACTGATCCTTACCGGCGAGCTTAGATGTAATAGTCTCTTTCCGCTAGAGACCATTACATCAATCGGACGTCCCATGGACGCGTCGACGAAGACGACCCCCTCGGCGAGAGAGGGCCTGCGGCCTGTCAGCCCATCGCCGACTCGCCGCCCGGATAGGCGAAGGAGGATCGGGGTGAGTAGACCCCACACGATCTGCAGGGGGTCGGCCGGGCGGAGCGCGTGGACGGGGTGGCCCGGCTCCAGGAACTCCAGCGAGACGACCTCGAACGGATCGACCGGCTCCGCCACGAACGGATAGTTCCCGCTGACCCGCCGCCCGTCGACATCGGTGACGTACCGCAGTTGCCCGTGGTTGACGGCCGCGCCGGTCCGCCCGGCCCGCGCGGTCGTACGGATCACCGGCACACCGTCGGACTCGGTCGCCGCGACCAGCGTGTCCCCGTCGATCTCGATCGCCGTGCGGGGCGCCCTCGCCGAGGACAGCGACGCGGGCGAACCCGACGACCTCGAACGCGCGCCGGGTCATGTCCTGCACCGCCTCCGGCTTCTCCCGGCCGGTCAGGACCGCGGGGCCGGGCCCGCCGCGGCCAGGGCGAGCGCCTCCGCACCGGTGCCGTCGCCTCCCCCGGCGCGGGTGGCCCACGCGTAGGCGCCGTTGGCGACGACGAATCCCCATGGCGCACTGAACAGCGCCAAGGCCAGTGGGAGACTGCGGGTGGGCGACGAACCGGCCGGCGCGAGCACGTCGCCGGAGGGCGGGACGGAAGACGGGACGGACGTTTCCACGATTCTCCTCGGGGGGGGTACGGCCCGCACGCCTTCGGCGGAGTGCGGGGCGGGTTCGGGCGACGCTCACGTCAGGGGCGACGAGCCGCGCCGGTGAAGGCCGCGGGTTCAGCCGCGGGGCCGCAGCGCCGGCGCGACCAGTGCGATGCAGCCGAGGGTGAGCACGACGCCGGCCGCGGCCATCGCCATCGCCTCGGCGGGAACTCCGCCGGCGAAGAACGCGGGGACGGCGGTCAGCCCCGACAGCAGCCTGGAGATGATCACGGCGACCGCGCCGGCCCGGCTGCCGCGCCAGGCGAACACGACGCCGGCCAGGGTGACCAGCCCGAGGGCGGCCCCTGCGACGGCCACCGCGAACGGCGGGTGTTCCCCATCGCCGAACGGCAGCGTGATCACATCGATGAGGCCGAGCAGGCCGCTCAGGATCAGCCCGGCGACGAGGAGACGGGAGCGTTTCACGGGATCCTCCTTTGTGTGCCTGCCCGCAGTCTCGGCCGCCCGCCCGGGTCCGCGGATCCGGGCGGGCACGGGACCGATCTCCGTACTGGCACGTATTCATCGGGCGGCACCGGCGTCCTACCGTGTAGGCGTGGCCACCCCCCGTCTTCTCGCGTTCGCCCTGGCGCCCCTGATCGGCGTGCTCACGGGCGCCGGGGTGGTGCTGGCGGCGATCGGCGGCGACGGCGGTGTCACGACGGAGTTCGCGGCCGGCGCGACGCTGGCGCTGCCCTCCGTGGTGCTCGGGATGGTGGTCGCCGTACGGCGTCCCGACAGCGTTGTCGGCCCGCTGCTCATGCTGGTCGGCGCGACGGCGGTGTGGGTCACCGTCGGCGACCTGTACGCCTCGGCCGTCACCCGCCGGCCGGACCTGCCGTTCTCCGAGGTGTACGCGGCCCTGTCGCAGGGCGACTGGATGTTCCTGTACGTGCCGGCGGCACTCCTCATGCTGGTGTTTCCGGACGGACGGCTGCCGGGACGGCGATGGCGCTGGGCGATCGCCGGGCTGCTGGGCGTTCCGGCGCTCTTCATGCTGATCACGGCGTTCGATCCCGGCCCCTACCGGCAGCCGTTCGAGTCCACGCCGCACCTCTTCCGGCTCCCGGAGCCCTATCTGCCGGCGCTGCGGGTGGTGGGCCTGGCGCTGCTGCCGGTCTTCCTCGGCCTGCTGGTCGCGTCCGCCGCCGCGGTGGTGCTCCGCTACCGGAGGACGACCGAGAAGGCGAAGCGGGCACAGCTCAAGTGGTTCACGCTCGGCGCCGCCTGCCTGCCGCTGACGCTGCTGCTCTGCTGGGCGAGCTACCTGTTCCTCGGCGGGCCGGATCTCGTGCTCGCCGGCCTGGCGGCGACGGCCCTGGCGATCCCGGTGGCGACCACGATCGCCGTGCTGCGGCACGACCTCTACGACATCGACCGCGCGATCAGTACCGCCGTCACCTACGGCCTGGTGACGGCGATCCTGCTCGGCTTCTATACGGCCGCCTCGTTCCTGGTGGGCCTCGGTGCCGGCCGGAGCTCATCCGTCGCCGCTGCCGCGGGCACGGCCGTCTGCGCCGCCGCGCTGTCCCCGCTGCGCGTCCGGCTCCAACGCTGGGTCGACCGCCGGTTCTACCCGGACCGGCAGGCCGTGCTGACCGCCATCGAGGAGCTGCGCGACCGCACGCACGCGGGTCAGGCGCAGCCCGAGGAACTGGAGACCACATTGCGCACCGCGCTGCGCGACCCGGAGCTGCGGGTCGGCTACCGGCTGCCCGGCACATCCCGGCTCGTCGACGCGACCGGCGCTCCGGTCGACCCCGGCGACGCTCTCGTCGCACAGGTACGGCTCGGCGGCCACGACATCGGTGCCATCGTGCGCGGTGGCACCGGTACCCGGGAGCTGCTGCGCGAGGCGGCCTCGGCCGGCGCGCTGCTCATCGAGGTGGTCCGGCTGCGCATCGAGGTGAGCCGGGCGCTCGACGAGGCCGAGGCCAGCCGCACCCGGCTGCTGCACGCCGGATACGAGGAGCGGCGGCGGCTCGAACGCGACCTGCACGACGGGGCGCAGCAGCGCCTGGTCTCCCTCGGCATGGCGATCCGGCTGGCACAGCGCCACCTCCACGACGGCACGGTCCACGTCGACGACCTGCTCGACCGGTGGGTGGCCGAGCTGGCCGTCGCGGTCACCGAGCTACGGCGGATCGCCCACGGCCTGCGGCCCAGCAGCCTCGACGACGGGCTCGGCAACGCACTGGTCATGCTGGCCGACAAGGTGCCGGCCCCCGTGACACTCGACGTCGCCGCCGACGACCTTCCCGAGGACGTGGCGATGACCGCCTACTACGTCGCGAGCGAGGCGATGACCAACGCGGTCAAGCACGCCGGACCCGTCACGATCGGAGTCCGCGTCACCCGGTCCGGCGATCGGGTCACCGTACGGGTCAGCGACGACGGGCCCGGGGGCGCCGAGATACGTCCGGGGACCGGCCTGGCGGGCCTCGCCGACCGGGTGCGGGCGGCCGGTGGCGCGTTACGGCTGTCCAGCCCGGCGGGCGGCGGCACCCTGGTCGAGGCGGAGCTGCCGTGCGCGTTGTGATCGGCGAGGACTCCGCGCTGTTCCGGGAGGGGCTGGCCCGCCTGCTCGCCGACGCCGGGCACGAGGTCGTGGCCAAAGCCCAGGACGCCCCGGGGCTGATCGCCGCCGTCGCGGCCGCGAACCCCGATCTGGTGATCATCGACATCCGGATGCCGCCCGATCTCACCGACGACGGCGCCCGAGCGGCCCGGCGGATCCGCGACACCCACCCGGAGCTCGGCATCGTCCTGCTCTCCCAGCACGTCGAGACCCGGCACTCCGTCGACCTGGTGTCCCGCGGGAGGTTCGGCTACCTGCTCAAGGACCGGGTCTTCGATGTCGACGACTTCTTCGACGCGCTGCAGCGGGTGGCCGCCGGCGGCTCCGCCCTCGACCCCGAAGTCGTCTCGCGCCTCATCGGCGCCCGCCGGGCCGCCGACCCTCTGGCGTCGCTGAGCGCCCGGGAACGCGAGGTGCTGGCCCTGATGGCGGAGGGCCGCACGAACGTCGGCATCGCCCGGCGCCTCTGGCTGACCGGCCGGACGGTGGAGACCCATGTCAGCTCGATCCTCGCCAAGCTCGGCCTGGCCGGCTCGGAGGAGGACCACCGCCGCGTGCTGGCCGTCCTCCTCTACCTCAACCGCCCCTGAATCTCCACCTCGGCCGCCTCTGGATCCGGCCGCGACCGGCCGTCTCCCGCGCCCGGCGTACCCGGCTGCCCGCGCGTCACGGGGGGCCGTTCGCGGGCGGGCTCATGCGAGATGCCGCCCTATGCGGCGCCGCCGTACCACTGCCACTCCGTACGGTCATCGGCCGCCCTCCGGGTTCCGCAGGACCTCGATCACAGGCGCAGTTCATCGACCTGTCCGTGCCGGCGACCGATGACGAGGGTCTGGGTCCTGTCCTGGAATGGGCCCGCGCGAACCTGGATCAGCCGCTCACGGTCGAGGAGCTGGCGCGACGGGTCGCGATGAGCCCCCGGACCTTCTACCGGCGTCATGCCTGGTGCGGATGGCATTCACCTTCACCTGGCCGTGCTCGGCATAGAGCCGCACCCGGGCTTCGAAACGGAGGCCGCCCAGAATGCGGTCGGCCGTTCCGGAGAAGCAGAGGTGGCCGACACCGAAACCGAAACCGAAACCGCGCCAAGCGAAGGACAACGATGTGAGGGTGATTCCACCGACCTCCTCGGGGAGGTTCTTCAGCGCCCGTTTTCGATCCCCGGCCACGGGATCGGTCACGCTCGCACGGCGCTCGCGGGTGCCGGCGGGTCACCGCGCTCTTCCCCACGGGAAGGGGCGAGATTACCGGCAGCGGTCAACCATGTCAGGAGCAATGTACCTATTGACGCCTATTTTACCCGGCTGGTACTAATCGCGAATCTTGTCCTCTCCCCTTGCGGCCCAAAGGGCGAGGGCGCCACGCGGACCTCCACATCCGCCAGTACCAGGGAGTTCCTCTATGAGGAGTTCATTCGACCACCCCCGTCGGCTCAGGCGACTCGCCGTCGTCGGCGGCTTGGCGGCAGCGCTGGCCCTCGGGACCGTGTCCGCCGCCGTCGGCGGCGTCCAGGCCCAGGGATCGCCGGACGCGGGCCTGACGGCCGCCGCGACCGGCGCGCTGAAGGACTACGACCACGAGATCGTCGACCGGTTCGACTCGGCCAACTCCGTCGACCATATTCGGCGGCTCGCCGTGAACATCGGCCCGCGGCTGAACGGCACCCCGCAGGAGCGGGAGGGCGCGGAGTACATCGGCGGTGTCCTGAAGTCCTACGGCTTCGATGTGACCCTCCAGTCATGGGGCCCGGTCTCGACCAAGAACGTCGCGAAGATCACGTCCCCGAACGCCGACCTGCCGGGAGGACCGAACTGGCAGATGGCCGCGTCGACCAGCGCGAAGTTCACCGGCGATGACGCCGCCGTGGAGGGACGGGTCGTCTACGCCAAGACCGGCCAGTCCGCCGCGGACTTCCCCGCCGACACCGCGGGCAAGATCGTGCTGATGGACTACAGCACCACCGCGTCGGTCCGCAACACCGCGGTGGTCAACGCGGTGAGCCAGGGTGCGGTCGCGGTCATCCTGGCCCACCCGGCCGGCAACAACGCGCCGCCGTCGTTCACGCTCACCACGGCCCAGCCGAACATCCCGGTGATGGGCGGCGGCAGCGCGCACCACACCTGGATCAAGGGCCTTCTGGACAAGGGCCCGCTGACGCTGCGGGTCACGACCAACCAGTACGTCAACCCGATGGGCACCAACGTCATCGGCATCCGGCACGCGGTCGGCGACCCTGACGGCACCAAGGCTCCGATCGTCATGGTCGGCGCGCACATCGACTCGGTGCTGGGCGCGCCCGGCGCCCACGACGACGCCTCGGGGAACGGCGTCTCGCTGGAGATCGCCCGGGTCCTCAGCCAGTACCCGCTGGACAAGGAACTGCGGATCGGCGGCTTCGGCGGTGAGGAGGGCGGCCTCCTCGGCGCGAAGGCGTACGTCAACACGCTGACCGCGGCGGAGAGGGCGCGGTTCGTCGGCGAGTGGCAGATGGACATGGTCGGCACGCCGTACGAGCCGGCCCGGCTGTGGGCGCTGACCCCGAACGGCCAGTCGAACCACGTGGTCCAGGAGGCGTACAACGCGGGCGCGCGCGCCGGTTTCGACGGACTGCGCAACTGCAGGCTCGGGCAGAGCGACCACCAGGCGTTCTTCGACGCGGGCATCCCGTCCTCGCTGTTCATCTGGCTCGACTACCGGCCGCCGACCCCGCCGGCCGTCTGCGGCCCGACCGGTGGGACGTACGTCACCGAACCGCAGTACCACAGGCCGACGGACACGATGGACAACATCAGCCCCGAGCGACTGCAGATCACCCTTGACGTCGTGGGCGGCGCGGTGGCGCACAACGCGTTGAACGCGGTGACGGTGTCCGCGGTCTCCGACGGCGGCCGGCCGCTGACCGGGGCGCCGGTGCGGGCCGACTGCGGCAACGGCCCGCGTGACCTGGGCGCCACCGGCGCCGACGGCCGGCTGCAGGCGGTGCTCCCGCACGCCACCTGCGACTTCACCACGACCGTCGACGGCCGGGTGGCGAACGAGCGCGGGGTGTCGATCGCCGGTGACCAGGCGGTGAAGATGACCGTCGACCTCACGAAGCCGACGATCTCCCTCACCACGCCCGCCGACGGCGCGGTCTTCACGCTCGGGACGGCCGCGACCGCGTCCTACCGGTGCGACGACGACCTCACCGGGGTCGCCACCTGTGTCGGCACGGTGCCCGACGGCGGCGCGCTCGACACCTCCGCCGTGGGCTTCCACGAGTTCACCGTGAACGCCACCGACAAGGCCGGCAACGCGGCCGACACGAAGGTGACCTACCAGGTCGTCTATCCCTGGAAGGCCTACTTCCCGGAGACGATGGACGGCAAGGCCGGCAGCGCCGTACCGATCAGGTTCGGCCTCGGCGGTGACCGCGGCCTGGACGTCATCGCCGCCGGCTACCCGGTCTCCCAGCCGGTGGCCTGCGACTCCGGGAAGGCGACCGGCGCGGCCGAGCCGACCGGCGGCCCCGGCAACTCGAAGCTCGGCTACGGAGACGGCCGGTACAACTACGTGTGGAAGACCGACAGGAGGTGGTCCGGCACCTGCCGTACGTTCGAGCTGAAGCTCGATGACGGCAGCAGCCACTTCACCACCATCAGCTTGAAGTAACCGCGACACGACCCCGGCCGGGGAGCGGAGCCGGCATCGCGCCCCGCTCCCCGACCGCGGACGCGGGACATCCGGGCGGCACGCCGCCGCCCGGAGGTCTCACGATCCGGCCACTCCCCGCTGGAGGCCGTCAGGCCGACACGGCGTCGCAGACCCGGTGGCCGCGGCGCCGCACCACGATCAGCCGGTGTAGGCCGGCCTGACGACGACGGCTTCCTTCGGGCCCGCCGTCGCCTTCTCCGTGGGCCGTTCCTCGGCCGGCGCCGGAGCGGACGTGGGCCGCACCTCGGCCGGCGCCGGAGCGGGCGTGGCGGCCGGCTTCGCAGGATCGGCCGCGGCCGTGCCCGAGAGTCCCGCGAGGCCCGCGGTCAGGGCCAGCACCGCGCTGATGCCGATGAGCGTGGCTTTGATCTTCATAGGATTCCCCTGTTCATTCAAGTCGGGCCTCAGCCCAGTACGACGACCGGAGTACCGATCGCCAGGTTCTTCGCCATCCAGGTGATGTCGTCGTTGCTGATCCGGACGCAGCCATGGCTGGCCCGCGTGCCGATGGCAGAGGGCTTGTTCGTCCCGTGGATCGCCAGCTGGCCTGGGCCGCCGGCGAAGCTCTTCAGCACCGGTGAGAAGCCGCTCAGCCCGAAGGCGTAGGCGCCGTAGGCCCCGCCCTGGTCGACGGGTCTCACCAGCTCGGTGAAGAAGTAGCGACCCGGAGGCGTCGGCGTGCCCGCTTCACCCGTCGCGACCCTGCCCGTCCTGACGGCCCTGTCACCGTCATAGACCGTGAACCTGAACGCCCCTCGGTCGATCTCCACCCGGTGGGCGGTCTCCGCGAGCGTCACGTCGGTGGCCTTGACCCAGCCCTTGCTGCCGTTCGGCCGGATCGGCAGCAGCACCTGGAGCCACTCGCCCTCGTCACGTTCCACCAGGAAGACACGCACCGCGCCGTAGTCGTTGGGGCTCGTGATCGTCCTCTGTGCCGTCCCCTCCTTGCTTCCGTAGACCGTGATCCGAGATCCCTTGACGCTCGCGATCTTCGAACTGCCACTGCTCGCCGGCTCGGATCGTGCGGCGCTGCCCGCCGGCTCGGTTCGCGCGGCGCTGCCCGCCGGCTCGGATCGTGCGGCGCTGCCCGCCG
The DNA here is from genome assembly GCF_014648055.1 of Streptosporangium pseudovulgare. Classification (GTDB taxonomy): domain Bacteria; phylum Actinomycetota; class Actinomycetes; order Streptosporangiales; family Streptosporangiaceae; genus Streptosporangium; species Streptosporangium pseudovulgare. Next base: position 46,013 of record NZ_BMQJ01000025.1, on the reverse strand, counting down.
GCTCGGATCGTGCGGCGCTGCCCGCGCTGCCCCCGCAGCCGGTCAGCAGGAAGGCGAGAGTCGCCGCAGCAGCCGTACGAAGCAGGTTGGTTCTCACCTGCCGCAGCCTGGCGACAGAATGTGTGGAACCTGTTTGGTTGTCATGTAGATCCCATGTGCACCCCCCGACATGGGCATAACCTCAGCCCATGTGCGCGTACGTGCTGGTCGCCGAGGACGACCCCAAGCAGGCCGAACTGCTCAGGCGATATCTGGAGCAGGAGGGCCACGAGGTCCTCGTCGTGCACGACGGGCGTTCCGCGATCGACGAGGCGCGGCGGACGGATCCCGACCTCGTGGTACTCGACGTGATGATGCCGAAGGTCGACGGGTTGGACGTCTGCCGGGTGCTGCGTGCCGAGTCCGGCCTGCCGATCCTGATGCTGACCGCCAGGTCCACCGAGGACGATCTGCTGCTGGGGCTCGACCTCGGTGCTGACGACTATGTCGCCAAGCCGTACAGCCCGCGTGAGCTGATGGCCCGCGTGCGGACCCTGCTGCGCCGCACCGGGAGGTCCCACGACGCCGATCGGCAGGTGTTCCAGGTGGGTGATCTCCTCGTGGACCCGGTCAGGCACACCGTCACCGCGGCGGACACGCTGGTGGACTGCACACTCGCGGAGTTCCGGATCATCGAGACGCTGGCTGCCGAGCCGGAGCGGGTGTTCACCAGGAAGCAGTTGCTGGAGCGCATCCATGGTTTCGACAGGTTCATCACCGAACGCACGGTCGACGTGCACGTGATGAATCTGCGCAAGAAGATCGAGTCTGATCCGCGTCGCCCGGTCCGGCTGCTGACCGTGTACGGCGTCGGCTACAAGCTGACCCGCGCATGAGGTCTTTGTTCGCCAGATTGCTCACGAGTTCGGCTGTCGTGGCGGTCTGCTCGATCACGGCGACCGCGTGGCTGGCCGCCAGCAGCACCTCCGGCGCCATCCAGCAAGAGCAGGGCCAGACGCTGGCCAGCGACGCCCGGATCAACAACAGCCTGCTCGGCTACGCCTCCCGCCATTCGGACTGGTCGGGCGTAGCCGGCACCCTGCGCGACCTCGCCGCCCAGAACAGCCGCCGCATCGCGCTGGTCGCCGAGAACGGCACCCTCCTCGCCGACTCGGCGACCGCCGGGACCCCACTGCCCGCCAAGGTGTCGGCCGTCGTCGACCCGCTGGCCGTGGATGTGACCCTGGTGCCGGGGGCGGCCGGGGACCGTATCGATCCACGCGCGGTAGGTCCTTTCCTGTTGTCCGCCCATGATCGCGCCCGGCTGAGGAAGGCCGCCGACGCCTACGCCGCCTGTGCGGGCCGCACCGGGCAGGCCGTACAGGTGACCGTCTCGAACACCGGCAGGCCCCTCGTCACGACGCTCAGCCAGGGGGGCGGTCAGGAGCCGAGCCCGGTGCCGAGCCCGGTGCCGACCGAGGCCCCCGCCGTGGTGGACGTCTGCGACGCCACCATCTTCAGTACGCCGACGCGCACCGAGAAGGCCGCGTTGAAACAGCTCAACCTCCTGGTCGGCAAGTGTCTCAAGGGCAAGGGCAAGGACGCGGGAAGGGGCTCCGTCGGCCTTGACTTCACCTGGGTCTCCAGGGAGAAACAGCCGATGCCGCCGGTCGCCGAACCCGATCAGGTGATCTCCTCCTGCGTCGTCACCGCCCGCAGAGAACAACTCGACCCCTACGTCGCCCCCGCGGCGTATCTGTACATCGGCTCCCCTGCCGAGGGCACCGGCCAGCGCATCCCGCTGCCCTCGATCGCCGGTGCCGCCCTCCTCGTGCTCGTGCTGACCGTGGGCGTGAGCATCATGGCGGCCAGACGCCTGGTCAGGCCCGTCAACGCGCTCACCCACGCCGCGCAACGGATGCGTGACGGGGACAGCTCCGCCCGCGTCACGGTCAGGACCACCGGCGAGATCAGCGAGCTCGCCACGGCGTTCAACGAGATGTCGGAACACCTCCAGCGCATGGAGGAGCAGCGCAAGGCCATGGTCAGCGACATCTCCCACGAGCTGCGCACGCCGCTGAGCAACCTCAGAGGCTGGCTGGAGGCCACCCAGGACGGCGTCGCCGAGTTGGACCCCGCACTGATCGCCTCGCTGGTCGAGGAGATCCTGCTGTTGCAGCACATCGTCGACGACCTTCAGGAGCTCGCCCTCGCCGACGCGGGCAAGCTCCGTCTGCACGTCGAACCCCTCCACCTCGGCGACCTTCTCGACCAGGTGACCACCGCTCACCGTGGTCGAGCCGAAGCCGCAGGGCTCACGCTGACCGCCGTGGTCACCGATGACCCTCCGCTGACCGCGGATCCGGTACGGCTTCGCCAGGCCATCGGCAATCTGGTGACCAACTCCCTGCGCTACACGCCACGCGGCGGGCACATCACGCTGGGCGCCCGCCAGGATGGCGACCAGGTCGTCATCGAGGTGACCGACACGGGGGTCGGGATCCGCGCCGAGCACCTCCCCCACGTCTTCGACCGGTTCTGGCGGGCGGAGAAGTCCCGCAACCGCCAGACCGGCGGCAGCGGGCTCGGACTCGCCATCGTGCGCAACCTGGCCGAGGCGCACGGCGGCACGGCCACGGTCGCCAGCGTGCCAGGTGTCCGCACGACGTTCACTCTGCGTCTCCCGTCGCAGCGGGACCCATGAAGGCCCGCCGTGTCACCCGGAATCGACGGCCGTCCTCGAAGTATCCGCCCCCTGGCGACGCCCTTTCCGCCTGACCGCTCCTCGCGCCTCCCGCTCGCCGAGCCGGCCGTGAGGGCGCCGGCCGGTCAAGGCAGCGTGGAGGTGACGACCGTGGTTCCCGCGGGAGCGCCGCATGCGATGGCGTTCGGTGAAGAACCGGCGCACCGTGGCGGCCGGCGGGTCCCGGTTCGCGGCCAGGACCGTCGCGTAGTCGGCGAGCCGCTCCGGGGTCGTCACCAGGCGGATGTCCAGGCCATCGGCGTGCGGCTCCGGCGGGGCGGCGCGCAGGTCCCTCCACATGCCCGTCTCGGCCTCGGCCGCCTCCGGACCGTCGACCTCGTCGAAGACCGTCCTGTTCACTCCCCGGCGGGCGCGACGCCCACCGGGCACGCGACCCCGGTGCCCCCGATGCCGCAGTGGCCGATACGCGCACATGACATGGAACGCGTCTCCGCTTTCGTGCTCAGAGTCGTTCGGACGGGAGAGCGAACGCGCCCACATGCCGCGACGAGAAGCGGACTCGACACGGGGCATGGACCGGGGCCACTACCAAGCGTTCACCCTCCCGACCACGTACGCATCTTGGCTTCCACTCAAAAATTCTCCTCGACGCACTGGACTGTCAACTTGGCCATTAACCCGGAAACCCGAATCTTCCGGACATTCCGGCCGCCCGTTGAACCGCAAGGATGTGTCATGAACAACCGCCCAGGTAGCAGCCGCGGCACCCGTGCACGGCTCACGCTCTACGCGGCCACCGCGCTGGCCGTCGCGGCACCGCTGTCGATCTCTTCGGTGGCGGCGGCGGACTCGCGGACCGTACCCGCCGCGTCCACCGCCTCGGCGACGGGCCCGGCCACGGAGCAGTGGACGACGCGGACCGTCGCACCGGGCGTGGAAGTGCGCACCGGCACGATCAGGAACCCCGCCGCCGCCCCGGCCTGGGCCGTCACCGTGCAGGCCGCCGTCAAAGCCCGGTTCACCGATGCTCCGGCCTGGGCCACGGTCGGCACGGAGTCATGGGCCTCGGACACCGTGACCCGGCTGCGTACGGCCGGCTTCGAGCCGAAGGCGGCCCGGATCCCGTGGCCGGATTACGCCGACACGCCGCACGGTCTCATGGGCGTGCGGGTCCGGATCGGCTCCTACCCCACCCAGGCCGCGGCCCAGAGCGCGGCGGCGCAGGTCACCGCGGCGGGATTCCGCAACGTCGTGGAGTGGACCGGCTACGACGCCGACCAGCCGGCCGACGTGGAGAACATCCACGTCGCGGTCATCGAGCCACGCGTGTTCGACGGTTCCGTCGTCGCCACCCACGACGACAGCGTCACCCAGCGGGAGACGACCTCGTCGGTGGCCGCCAAGCTGGGCTCCCTGGTGGGCGTCAACGGCGGTTTCTTCCTCACCTCCGACGCCGACGGCGTCCAGGGCGCCCCGGCCGGCATCAGCGCCCACGACGGCGAACTGGCCTCGATGGCGGCGGGTTCGCGCGCGGCGCTGATCCTCGGGGACGGCGGCCGGCACAACCGGATCGCCGACCTGACCACCGTCGTCACCGCGCGCATCGGCTCCTCCACCCATCCCGTCCAGGGCGTCAACCGCACGCCGGGGCTGGTGCGGAACTGCGGCCGGCCCGGCGCGACCCCCACCGCGGAACCCCGCCAGGACCTCACCTGCACCGAGACGGACGCCCTGGTCAAGTTCACGGGTGAGTACGCCCACGCCCTGCCGACCGGTCCCGGCACCCAGGCGGTGCTGAGCCCCAAGGGCCGCGTGGTGTCGATCGGCAACCGGGGCGGCACCGTCCCCGCCGGCCACACCGTGCTCCAGGGCGTCGGCTCGGCGGCCGACTGGCTCACCGACCACGCCGCGGCCGGTGGAAAGGTCTCCATGACGGAGGTCATCCGCGACACCGACGGCAGGCGGGTCAAGCTGGGCCCGGACGACAGCATCGTCAGCGCCGCCCCGACGCTGGTGAAGGACGGGCGGATTCACATCGACGCCGCCGCCGAGGGTGTGGTCGACCCGGCGGACCTGTCCTTCGGCTACGCCTGGGCGAACAACCGCCAGCCCCGCACGATGGCCGGCATCGACCGGCAGGGCCAGCTGCTGCTGGTCACCGTGGACGGCCGCCTCAGCGACGGGAGCGAGGGCTTCACGATCGCCGAGGCGGCGGCCTTCATGCGATCCCTCGGCGCCGTCCAGGCGCTGAACCTCGACGGTGGCGGCTCCAGCGCCATGGCGGTGAAGGGCGCACTGGTCAACCGCCCGTCCGACGCGGCGGGCGAACGCCCCGTCGGCGACACGATCCAGGTACTGCCCCGCACTCCCTGACGCCGTAGCGTCACCCGGCGTCCTTCGGAGAACGAGCCCGGCGACGCGCGTCCCCCTCTCCTCCCCCGCCAAGCCCCGCAGAGCCCCGCAGAGCCCTGCAGAGCTCGAAAAGGCCGCCTTCAGGATCACGGAAGGCGGCCTTCCGCTCGCCCCGGCGCACGTCGTCAACGGCGCCGCAGGACTACGTGCCACGCGGTTTCGCGCGGACGTGCATGCGTTCCCCCTGTGCCCCGAACAGGCTGAGGATCTCCACCGGCCCTTCCCCGGTGCTGCCGAACCAGTGCGGTAGCCGGGTGTCGAACTCCGCGGCCTCCCCCGCCCCGAGCACGATGTCGTGCTCGGCGAACACCAGCCGCAGCCTCCCGCTGAGCACGTACAGCCACTCGTAGCCCTCGTGCGTACGCGGCTCGGGATCGCGGCGGGCGACCCCGATGACCATCTTGAACGCCTGCAGGCCACCGGGGTGCTGGGTCAGCGGCACGACCGTCGAGCCCGCGCGTTTGATCGGCTTCAACCGTACCCGCGGATCACCGACCGGCGGCGCGCCGACGAGCTCGTCGAGCGGCACCTGGTAGGCGCGGGCGAGCGGCAGCAGCAACTCCAGCGTGGGCTTGCGCTCACCGGATTCGAGGCGGGACAGGGTACTGACCGAGATGCCGGTGGACTCCGCGAGCCGGCTCAGGGTGCTGCCGCGCTTCTTGCGAAGCTCACGCAGCCGCGGGCCCACAGAGGTCAGGACAACGACGTCGTCATTTGCCATACCGGCAACGTTACTTGCCGAACCGGCGGTGAAGGGCGCACCGTGGGCGCACTCGGCGAACGAAGGGAACCACGGTGGGCAGAGCTCCGGCGAACGCGGCAAAGGCGGGAAGCGCCGAACGGACGTCTTCGGCTCGATGGGCGCTCACGTGCCTTTCGCTCTCCATGTTGCTGCCCTCGCTCGGCACCAGCATCGCCAATGTCGGCCTGCCGACACTGTCGCAGGCGTTCACCGCCTCCTTCCAGGAGGTCCAGTGGATCGTCCTCGCCTATCTCCTCGCCACCACCATCCTGGTCGTCAGCGTCGGACGGCTCGGTGACCTCATCGGCCGCCGGCGGCTGCTGCTGGCCGGGATCTCCCTGTTCACGGTGGCCTCGGCACTGTGCGGCGTCGCGCCCACGCTCTGGCTGCTGATCGCCGCCCGGGTGGCGCAAGGGGTCGGAGCGGCCACCATGATGGCTCTCACCATGGCCTTCGTCGGCGGGACGGTGCCGAAGGCGAAGACCGGCAGCGCCATGGGACTGCTCGGCACGATGTCCGCGATCGGCACCGCTCTCGGCCCCTCGCTCGGCGGTGTCCTGATCTCCGTCCTGGGATGGCGGGCGATCTTCCTGGTCAAGGTACCGCTGGGCGCGCTGGCCCTTCTTCTCGCGCGTCGCCATCTGCCCGTCGACCACCAGGGGCGGAAAACCGGCCGGACCGGCTTCGACAACACGGGCACGCTGCTCCTTGCCCTGACGCTCGCGGCCTACGCGCTCGCCATGACGGCCGGACGCGGCCGTCCGGATCCGCTCAACACGGCTCTGCTGCTGGCCGCCGGAGTCGGAGCCGGCCTCTTCGTCCTCGCCGAGAGAAAGGCGGCGTCACCTCTGATCCGGTTGACGATGTTCCGCGATCCCATGCTGAGCACGAGCCTCGCCATGAGCGCGCTCGTCTCGACGGTGATGATGACGACGCTGGTGGTCGGGCCGTTCCATCTCTCCCGTGCGCTCGGGCTCGACGCGGCTCCCGTCGGACTCGCCATGTCCGTCGGTCCGCTGGTCGCCGCACTGACCGGCGTGCCGGCCGGTCGGATCGTGGACCGTCTCGGCACCCAACGCATGACCGTCCTGGGACTCGCCGGGGTGGCGGCAGGGTGCTCCGCTCTGGCCGTGATGTCGGCGTCGCTCGGCATCGCCGGCTACATCGCCCCCGTCGTTGTCATCACCTCCGGCTACGCGCTTTTCCAGGCGGCCAACAACACCGCCGTCATGGCGGACGTCCCCCCGGAGCGGCGAGGCGTCGTCTCCGGCATGCTCAACCTGTCGCGCAACCTCGGGCTCATCACCGGCGCGTCCGTCATGGGCGCCGTGTTCACCCTCGCCTCGGGGGCCACCGATGTCACGACGGCGCGCCCCGAGACCGTGGCCACCGCCACGCGGATCACGTTCGCGGTCGCGGCGGCTCTGATCGTCGTCGCACTGGCCGTCGCAGCCGGAGGCCGCGCCCTTACGGCCCGCCGTTCGAGTCCTGAGGCGGATGGCCTCGGGACATGACGCGGCACCGTTCCCAACCGCCGTGGACGGTGTCGTCCGGGTTCCCGGCCGGGGACACCTCCTCACTCACCGGGGAACCGAAGCCGGGCGGCCGCCGTACCGTGGCGGGATGCGCCGCGCGGAGCGACCATGCGGGCGGCGGCCGGTGCCCGGTGCATGGCCCGCTGCTCGGGGTGGGCGGCGACGAGGTCGCCGGCGGCGCCGACGGCCAGGGCCGGGACGTCGTTGTGAACCGCGTACCCACCGGCCGGGCTTGGCCGCGGGTTCCTGGCCTAACGGTCCGGGTCGTGAATGACGGCCCACGTGTCACCGCGCTTGAAGTAGAGCATCTCCGTATCCGTGTAGAGGGTGGGGGATGCCTTGCGGTCGTTGCGAATCCACAGCCTGCCGGCCCGTGATGTGGCGAGATCGAAGATCACCAAGGCTTTCCGTCCCTGTTCGTCCACCTGGTCCATGCTGACGAAACGGTCGGCCACGAGTGACCGGGGGTTGTCGCCCGGCAGGTCCAGAACCTGGCTGCCGTCGCGGCGGGTCGCCCGGTCGCCGGTGAGGCACCAGGTCACATCGCACCGCGCCCGCGCCGGGTTTTTCAGCCGCTCCCCGGTGCTCAGGTTGAGCAGATTCGTCATGACCCCCGGGCCATCGGCGGGACGCCCCGCCCAGGGCCAGGAGAAGAGGCGCAGTCCCTTCGTGCCCGGGACGGGCGACGGTTCGCCGCCCGCCACCGGAACCTGGTTGACGCCCCCCGACTTGGTCGACGACCAGAAGATCCTGCCGTCTCCGACGGCCAGATCCACACCGTAGATGGTGTCCCCGTTCACCTTGTCCACATCCCGTTCGGCCGGGAACGAGACCACCGTGCGAGGAGTGCCCCCGGTCACCGGAATCGTCATGATGTGGATGTCTCGGTCCACATACTCGAACCAGGCGATCACGCCTTCGCCCACCGCCGGCGAGTCCACCGGCGCGATGGGGCGGTCGATGACGGCCAGGCGCTTAAAGGTCTGCGATTCCAGACGATAAACCCACAACTCAGGCGCAGGATCGTAGCCCTTCTTCGACACGTACCCGAGCATGGTGCGTGAGTCGATGAACAGCTTCGGCGTGAAGGCCCTACCGTTCGGGACCTTCCGGGGGACCTCCGCGACCACCGAAGGCAGGACCTGTTCCAGCGGCGGCGCGATCTCCTTCACGATCCGTCGTTCGTGAATGTACGGCGTGGGCTTGGCCGTGGTGGCGGGTCGCTGCTCGGAAGCCCACCATGTCACGCCTGACGCCGCCCAGATCGCCAGGCAGGTGGCCATCGCGGTCGCCGGCACCAGGCCACGGCGTCCGCGCCGGGTCCGCCCCACGGTCACCTGGCGCAGCAGATCCGGCGGAGTGGCCGGGATCCGCGTCTCCGCACCGGCGAACGTACGGCGCAGCGCCTCTTCGACGTCGTTCATCGCAGTCTCCTTAGCGGGGTGACGGTGTCACGCAGTTTGCCGAGGGCGCGGGATGCCTGGCTCCGTACGGTTCCGGGAGAAATGCCGAGGATCTCGGCGATCTCGGCGTCCGATCGGTCCTCGTAGTAGCGCAGGACCAGTACGGCACGCTGCCTCTTGGGCAGTTCGGCCAGCTCGTCCCAGAGGTCCAGCGGTGGCTCCGCCACCGGTTGCGGCTGTTCGGGCACCTCCCATGTCAGATGTTCGCGCCTGCGCCGCCTCCAGACGGAGATGTGCAGCCGGGTGATCGTGGTTCGCACGTAGCTCTCCGGGTTGTGCTTGCGCCGCACGCGCGGCCATGAGCTGCGCAGCCGTACCATCGCCTCCTGAACGAGGTCGGCGGCGTCGTGCGGGTTGCCGGTGAGCATGTAGGCGTAGCGGAACAACGCATCGATCCGATCGGCGGCGAAGTCCGCGAAATCCGGCGCGTCATCCACGGGCGGGAATCCTCTCGTTCATCCCGGCTGAGACGCACCAGTACCCCGAAATGTTGCATCGTCTGGAATCCGCTGAAGCACGGCAGGGTGCGGGCCCGTACACCGGGGAACGGCGACAGGCCGCCCAGCAGGCGACACGCCACGCCTGGCGAGCAGTGCCGGATCCAGCGCCGTCATCGCGATGGCGCTACGGCGGCCTGACGACCCAGGTGCCGGGTGCAGCGCAGCAGCGCCGAGCGGACCACCGTACGCTCCTCCAGCAGATCGCTCAGCCGGGTCTGGGTGAAGCCGTCGATCCGGCTCCACAGTCCGACGTAGGGCCGGTTCGGCTCCTGGGCCTGCATCGCAATCAGATGCCCGATCACCTCCAGTGCGGTACGGCCGGTGCGCCGCACCAGGAACTGCCGGTGCGGCGGGGCCCGGTTGAGCGCGCGCCGGGAGAGCCTGCTCACGCCAACCGCACCGCGACGTTGCCCCGGTAGGAGCCCTTGAGCATGGACAGGAACGCGCCGGGCACCTCCTTGATGCCGCCCTCCACGATGGTCTGTGGGAAGACGAAACGGCCTTCTCCCAGCCATCGGGTGAAGTGCTCACGCCAGGCCGCGACCTGTTCCGGCGTGTGGTGGCAGGAGAACGGCGACAGCTCGATGCCTCTGGCCTGGGCCGCCGCGCGGTCCGGCTCGGGAAAGCGGTCGGCGCCGCCGCCGAGCTGGTGGGAAAGGGAGCCGCACAGCGCGAAGCGGGCGCCGGGCCGCGCCGTCTGGACCGCCGCCTGGTACTGCTCGCCGCCCACGACGTCGAAGAAGACCGTGATGCCCTCGGGCACGAGTTCCCGCAGCCGGTCGGCCACCGGTCCGTCGTGGTAGTCGAAGGCGGCGTCATAGCCGAGCTCGTCGACCAGGTAGGCGGCCTTCGCCCGGCTGCCCGCGCTGCCGATCACCCTGGCCGCGCCCCGGCATCTGGCGATCTGCCCGGCCAGCGAACCGACCCCGCCGGCCGCGCCCGAGACGAACACCACGTCCCCCTCACCGACGGCGGCGACGTCGGCCATCCCGTAGTAGGCCGTCACACCCTGGCCGAGGTGATAGGAGGGCTCGGGGAAAAGGTCACGGTCGAGCTTGACGTACTGCGCGGCCGGGCCCGCCGAGTGCTCGCTCCAGCCGGTCATCGACTGCACCAGATCGCCCACGGCGAGATCCGGGCTGTCGGAGCGGACCACGGTGCCCACGACGGCGGCGCCCACCCGGTCGCCGGGCTGCCAGGCGGGCACCGGGATCCGGCAGTCGGCCCGCATCAGCTCCAGATAGGCCGCGGCCAACCCCACGTAGTCGGTCCTGACGATCACCTCGCCGTCCACCTCGGTCTCGGCGAGGGCGAAGTGATCGAGGCCGGGCTCATCGGTGACGTGCGCGGCCAGCCGGATCTCACGAGTGATCATTCCTGTTCCTTCCTTGCGGGGCTTCGATCTCAACGCTAAGGAGGCTTCCGGCCACTTTCTGACCGGAAGCCTGGGCAGACTGGAACCATGGCGAACACGAGCTCACGCACCCTCCGGCTGCTGGCCCTCCTGCAGACCCACCGCCAATGGGCGGGCGCGGAGCTGGCCGATCGGCTCGACGTCTCCGAACGGACGCTTCGTCGTGACGTCGACCGGCTGCGGGAGCTGGGGTATCCGGTGCACGCCGCGCGCGGGACCGACGGCGGGTATCAGCTCGCGCCCGGCGCCGTGCTGCCGCCGCTGCTGCTCGACGAGGAGGAGGCGGTCGCGCTCGCCGTCGGCATGGGTGAGGCCGCGCGGAGCTCGATCACGGGCATGGAGGCGTCCGCGATCCGGGCTCTCACCAAGGTCGTCCAGGTCATGCCGCCCCGGCTGCGCCGCCGCGTGGACGTCCTGCGCGGGGCGACGGTCTCCGCGACCTCGGCGGAGCCGGTCGTCACGGTGGACGTGCTGACCACCGTCGCCCAGGCGTGCCGGGACGAGGAGCGGCTGCGCTTCTCCTACGCCGCACGGGGCCGCGAGCCCTCATCGCGCGAGGTCGAGCCGTACCGGCTGGTGACCCTCGGCCGCCGCTGGTATCTGGTCGCCTACGACCTGACCCGGCAGGACTGGCGCAGCTTCCGGCTCGACCGCCTGGCACAGGCGCAGGCGACGGGAGCACGTTTCCGCCCGCGCGACCTGCCCACGCAGGACGCGGCGGCGTTCGTCAGAGCGGCCGGCGGCGTGCCCGAGCCGTACACGGTCGAGGCGCTCGTGCACGCACCCGCCGCATGGGTACGCACGACGGTCGGTCAGTGGGGGACGGTCGAAGAAGCCGGCGAACGCAGTTGCCTGCTCAGGATGACCTCGGCCTCACTGGACTGGCCGGCCCAGGCGCTGGGCAACGTGGGCGCGGAGTTCGAGGTACTGGGCCCGCCGGAGTTCGTCACGTACATCCGCGAATGGGGCGAGCGCTTCGTCCGGGCCGCATCACCCAGATCATGAGGTGGCAGGCTTCCGTAACGACCGTCGTGGGAACGAGAAGCGACCGGGACGGCTCCGCAGAAGCATGGGCTGAGCGCGGCCGGCTTACGCTTCGAGACCGGCCACGGGCAGGAACCGCTGGGGTGTGGATCAGCGTGAGGGGCGGCAGAGCGCGGCGTCGAGGGCGGCGAAGAGATGCTTGTCGTCCTTCGGCGTGCCGGTGACGTAGACGGTCGCGGCCTTGCCCGCGCGGTTGCGCCCGCTCAGCACACGGGTGCCCGGCAGACCGCCGTCGTGCATCCATGCGGGGCCGCAGCTCAGCTGATAGGTGTACAGGCCAAGGCCGTAGCGGCTGCCCTTGGGGTCGGAGGCGGGCACCGGGTCGGCGAGCATCGTACGCAGCGTCGCCTCGGGGATGGACTGCCAGAAGCGGTTGAGGTCTTCCGGGGTGGAGATGAGGCCGCCGCCGGCGCCGAAGGCGTAGCCGGGCAGTCGGGTGGTGTCCGTCTCTCCGGACCGCGGGGAGGCGGGGTTGACGCCGTAGGTGTGCGCGTGCCGGTCGCGGACGCCGAGTTCGCCGTTCTTCGGCCAGTAGGTGCCGGGCAGGCCCTTCAGCACGCCGTCCTCGGTCACCTCGCGGAAGTCCTTGCCCGTCACCTTCTGGATCAGCATGCCGGCCACCAGATAGTTGGTGTTGGAGTAGAACCATCGCTCGCCCGGTTCGCCGACCATGGGGCGGGTCAGGGCGAGCGCGAGGTGATCAGCGGGAATGGCGGGCTTGGTCCAGTCGACCAGGTCGAAGTACTCCGGCAGGCCGCTGGTGTGCTTCAGCAGCTGACGGACGGTGACACGCGCACCGTGCAACGAGCCGGGCAGGTAGTGCTCGACCTGCTCATCCAGGTCCAGCTTGCCACCGTCGACCAGCCGCATCACCGCCGCCGCGATCACCGGTTTGGTGACGCTCGCCGCGCGGAACCGGCCGTCCCCGCCGACCATCGGCCTGCCGGTGCCACGCTGCGCGGTGCCGGAGGTCCACGTCGTCATACGGCCATCGCGGTCACGCACGGAAAGCACCGCACCGGCCATGCCGTCCTGCCTTGTCAGCCGGTCCACCTGCTGCTGGACGGTCTTACCACTGGAGACGGCGGCGCCGGCGGCCAAGGCCGGCGAGGCAGCGCCCAGGAGGATGGCGAAGGCCGTGCCGGCGGCCGCGGCGGCAAGAAGCTTACGCATCGAGAGAATCTCCTTGTACGTGAGGTGATGCCCCTATCGTTCAGCTCTCGCATTCGAAGATCAGTCATGCCGTCAGGGCTGTTCATGGTGGGGCCTGCACTACCGAGCCGGGGTCCGTCCGGTGAGCGGCTCCGCCGCGGATTCGCCGGTGACGAAACGTCCCGGGAGGCGCCACGCCGACAACCGCCTCCGGTTGGTCGTTCGGGAAATCCCCGCCTTCTGCCTTCTGCATTCAACGGAGTTTCGAAGCGATGCTCAAGCGCTGGAACGGCCTCCGGTTCCTCGGCCATCGGGGCTTCTACGGGGTGCCGCAGCCGGCGTCGGACGCGCGCCACCGGGTGCCGTTGCGGATCGATGCCCGGACGGTCCGGGTGATCGCCGATGGGGTGCTGATGTGCACCCGGCCGAGCCCGTTGACGCCCTCTCAGCGCGGCAGGCTGCACGGCGCCCGCCTGGCCCAGGGCGCCGACGGTGCCCTCGTCGGCCGCTTCCCTCAGGTGGAGCGGGTGGTGTCAGGCAACGGCACGCTCATGGTGGCCGGCTGCAAGGTCCAGGTGGGGCAGGTGCACCGCGGCAAGGTCGTCACCGTCGTCCTTGAACAGACCCGGCTGCGGGTGCTGTTCGAAGGTGAGGAGCTGTCGGTGCACCCACGAACGATCACCAAGGAGGTCAACCGGCTGCGAGCGAGCGGCCATATCGACTACAGGATCTAGGCCTGGTGGAAAGCATCACCCGACACCGATCCGTCAAGCATCAGTTGGAGCTTTACAGTCACTCTGTGTGATGTCCGCTCCGGATCACATAAGCCGCCGCGAGGTCACAAGCCAGTTTGACCTGAGCGTGAAGAAGGTCATCCTTCCGGACACCGAATACCTCAACGGAGATCACCGTGCCGCCCACAGCCTGGGCGAGCCTGACGTCCAACCGCGCCATCGCCCCGATCAGTGGGTGGTCATACCAGCGTTCGGCCTGCTCATCATCGGTGTCAGGCAACGCGGTACGGATGGCCTGCCAGTCGAGATCATCGAACTCATAACCAATGAGCGACGCGAGGATCTCGCAGAAGACCCTCGCGTTCTCCTCCCTGATCCACCCCTCATGGATCAGACCTGGCTCGTCAGGCATCGCCGGACGTCAGGCCCACCGGACAGGAGACCCCTGTGCCCCCGATCCCGCAGTAGCCGTTTTTGTTGCGGTGAAGGTACTGCTGGTGGTACTCCTCGGCGTAGAAGTAGTCGCCGGCCGGGGCGATCTCGGTGGTGATGTCGCCGTAGCCCGCGTCGGCGAGCACCTTCCGGTAGGCGTCGCGTGAGGCCAGGGCGGCCTTCTCCTGCTCGGGCGAGTGGAAGTAGATCGCCGAGCGGTACTGGGTGCCGACGTCGTTGCCCTGGCGCATGCCCTGGGTGGGGTCGTGGGCCTCCCAGAAGACGCGCAGCAGCTCCTCGTAGGAGATCCTGGCCGGGTCGAAGACCACGCGGACGACCTCGGCGTGACCGGTCTGCCCGGTGCAGACCTCCTCGTAGGTGGGGTTGGGGGTGTACCCGCCGGCGTAGCCGACGGAGGTGGACACCACGCCGGGGGTCTGCCAGAACTTCCGCTCGGCGCCCCAGAAGCAGCCGAGGCCGAAGTCGGCGATCTCGGCCCCCTCGGGGTACGGCGGAGCCAGCGGGGCGTCGAGGACCGCGTGGCGCGCGGGCACCGCCATCCTCGTGTCACGGCCCGGCAGCGCGTTCTCCGGGGACACCATGGAAGTCTTGTTGCCGAACAGCCAGCCCATGTGCCGACATCCTCCTCACCTGTCGCTCCAGGGGACCCGGGCGTCCTCACCTGTCGCTACAGGGTGAACCAGTGCGCGCACCCCGATGTTCCCGTAAGCGCCGCTTAACGATTAGCGAAGCATCGCTAATTTGTATTAAATGTGGTAAGCAGCGAAAATATAAAACATGCCTGAATCGCGCCGAGGAGTCCTGTACGGCATCGCCGCCTACGCCATGTGGGGCCTCTTCCCCCTGTACTGGCCGCTGCTGAAGCCGTCCGGCGCCCTGGAGATCCTCGCCCACCGCATGGTGTGGTCCCTGGTGGTCGTCGCCGCCATCCTGGTGGTCCGGCGGCACTGGTCGTGGTTCGGCGAGCTCCTGCGCACTCCCCGCAAGCTCGGCCTGCTCGTCCTGGCCGCGGCGGTCGTCACCGTGAACTGGGGCGTCTACATCTACGCGGTCAACACCGGCCACGTGGTCGAGAGCGCGCTCGGCTACTTCATCAACCCCCTGGTCAGCGTCCTGTTCGGCGTCTTCCTGCTCAAGGAGCGGCTGCGGCCGCTGCAGTGGGCGGCGGTCGGCATGGGCGCCCTGTCCGTCGTCGTCCTCACCGTCGACTACGGCAGGCTGCCGTGGATCGCGCTGGTCCTGGCCGCCAGCTTCGGCACCTACGGTCTCATCAAGAAGATCGCGGCGGTCGGGGCCGCGGAGAGCATGACCGTCGAGACGCTGGTGCTGCTGGTGCCCGCGTTCGCCTACCTGGTCTACCTGCAGGTCCAGGGTGAGGGCACCTTCGCGAACGCGGGCGCGGGCCACGCCTTCCTGCTGGCCGGCGCCGGCGTGATCACGGCCGTGCCGCTGCTCTGCTTCACCGCCGCCGCGATCCGGGTGCCGCTCACCACGATCGGCCTGCTGCAGTACATCGCCCCGGTGCTGCAGTTCCTGTGCGGGGTGTTCATCGCCCACGAGGCGATGCCGGCCAGCCGGTGGGCCGGGTTCGCCATCGTCTGGCTGGCCCTGTCGATCTTCACCTGGGACAGCCTCCGGGCCGCCCGCCAGGCGCGCCGCGTCGCGCTCCGTGACCTGGAGCCGGCGGGCACGCCCGGCTAGGAGGCGCCGTACCGGGGCTCCACCGGGGCCGCGGCCCGGTCAGCCCGAGCGCTCGACCACGTAGTCGCACAGCGCCAGATAGGCGGCGCGGGCCGGGATGTCCGGCAGGCCCGACAGGTCCTCGCGGGCCCGGTCGGCCCAGGCGACGAGCTCGGCGCGGGCCTGCTCCATGGCCGGGTTGGCGCGCAGCAGGCGCAGGGTCTCCTCGACGTCCTCCTCGGCCACCGGACCGGCCAGCAGCTCGCACAGCCGGGCGTCGGCGGGGTCGCCGGAGGCCAGGACATGCAGCACCGGCAGCGTCCGGACGCCCTCGCGCAGGTCGGTGCCGGGGGTCTTGCCGGACTCGGCCGACTCCGAGGCGACGTCGAGCAGGTCGTCGCCGAGCTGCCAGGCCACGCCGATGGCCTCGCAGGCCCGGGTCAGCCGCTCGACGACCTCCGGCGCGGCGCCGCTCAGCAGGGCGCCGAACCGGCCGGAGGTCGCGATGAGGGAGCCGGTCTTGTCGGCCAGGACGTTGATGTAGTGGGCGACCGCGTCCTCGCCGGGGCGGGGGCCGATGGTCTCGCGGATCTGCCCGCGCACCAGGCGGGAGAACGTCTGCGCCTGGATGCGGATGATGTCGGCGCCGAGGTCGGCGAGGATCTCCGACGCCTGGGCGAACAGGTAGTCGCCGGTCAGGATCGCCACGGTGTTGTCCCACCGGGCGTTGGCCGACGGGGAGCCCCGGCGCACCGGGGCCTCGTCCATGACGTCGTCGTGGTAGAGCGTCGCCAGGTGGGTCAGCTCGATGACCACCGCCCCCGGCACGACCCCGGGGGCGTCCGCGGCGCCGAACTGGGCGGCCAGCAGCACGAGCATCGCCCGGAACCGCTTGCCGCCGGCCTCGATGAGGTGTTTGGACGCCTCCGTCACGAAGGCGTCGTCGCTCTCCACCGAGGCCCGCAGCAGCTTCTCGACCTCTGCCAGCCCCGCTGTGAGGTCCTGCGCCAGCCGTTCGTCGATGAAAGGCAGATCAACAACCGGTGGCGCAGCCATGAAGCACTACTCCTCTAACGAATGAACAACGCGGACGCAGCCTGGTCCGCGAGATCGAGCACCGGCTGGGGGAAGACTCCCAGCACTACGGTAGCCGCTGCCGCGAGTGCGACCACAGCCGAGGTCCCCACAGTGGGGACGGCGATGCTCGGCCCGTCCGCCGCGGGGTCGTTGAAGAACATCAGCACGATCACCCGGACGTAGAAGAACGCGGCGATGGCCGAGCTCACCACACCGACCACGACCAGCGGCACCGCGCCGCCGGAGACCGCCGCCGCGAACACCGCGTACTTCCCGAAGAAACCGCTGGTCAGCGGGATGCCCGCGAAGGCCAGCAGGAAGAACGCGAAGACACCGGCCAGGAACGGCGACCGCTTGCCCAGGCCCGCCCAGCGGGACAGGTGACCGGCCTCGCCGCCCGCGTCGCGGACCATGGTGACCACCGCGAACGCGCCGACCGTGGTGAAGCCGTACGCGGCGAGGTAGAACAGGATGGCCGACAGGGCCTTGGCGTTCTGCGCGGCGGCGCCGGTGGCGATCACGCCGGTGAGCAGGAAGCCCGCGTGCGCGACCGAGGAGTAGGCGAGCATCCGCTTGATGTCGGTCTGGGTGATGGCCAGGATCGCGCCGACGACCATGGTCAGGATCGCGATGCCCCACATGACCGGCTGCCAGTTCCACTCCAGGCCGCCCAGGGCGACCCAGAAGACGCGCAGCACCGCGCCGAAGGCGGCCACCAGCACGGTGGAGGCCATCAGGGCGGTGACCGCGGTAGGCGCGCCCTGGTAGACGTCGGGCTTCCACGCCTGGAACGGCGCGGCGCCGATCTTGAACAGCAGGCCGACGCCGAGCATCGCGGTGCCGATCAGCAGCAGCGTCTCCTGGCCGGAGCCCGCGCCGAGCGCGTCACCGATGCCCCTGAGGCTCACCGTCCCGGTGTAGCCGTACACCAGGGCCATGCCGTACAGGAAGAAGGCCGAGGAGAACGCGCCCAGCAGGAAGTACTTGACCGACGCCTCCTGCGACAGCAGGCGGCGACGGCGGGCCAGGCCGCACAGCAGGTACAGCGGCAGCGACATGACCTCCAGGCCGACGAACATCGCCAGCAGGTCGTTGGCGGAGGAGAACAGCAGCATGCCGCCGACCGCGAACAGCAGCAGCGGGTAGACCTCGGTCTGCGCGTAGCCGCTGCGGACCGCCTCCTCCTCGTCGGAGCTGCCCGGTACGGCGGCCGCCTGCGCGACGAACTGCTCGTCGTCGTTGATCAGCAGCACGCTGACGAACGCGAGGATGAGGATGATGCCCCAGACGAACAGGGCCGGCCCGTCGACCGCGACCGCGCCCATGGCGGAGGCGCTGGTCGGCAGGCCGTTCGCCGCCCCGAGGATCGTGGTGGCGAACGCGCCGAGCAGCGCCAGCAGCGTCAGCGGCATGTGGATCGACTTGCGCAGATAACGAGGTGCGAACGCCTCGATCAGAACTCCGATGATCGCCGCGCCGAACACGATCAGCATCGGGGAGAGCAGCGCGTATTCGATCGTCGGAGCTTGGATGGTGCCGTTCACTGCCCGGCCCCCTTCTTCTCAGCGACGGCCGGGGTGAACGGGGTCACGTGAACGCTGGAGAGCGTCTTGTCCACCGCGGGATTGATCACGTCGAGCATCGGCTTGGGGAAGAAGCCGAAGACGATGAGGAGCGCGACCAGCGGGCCCACCACCCACCGCTCACGTGCGTTGAGGTCGGTGAAGCCCTTGACCGACTCGGCCGTCGGGCCGTTCATCGTCCGCTGGTACATCCACAGGATGTAGATCGCCGCCAGCACCACGCCGGAGGCGGCGATGATCGCCGCGACCTTGTAGCGCTCGTAGGAGCCCATGAGGACCATGAACTCGCTGACGAACGTCGACAGACCCGGCAGTGACAGGCCGGACAGGCCGGCGATCAGGAAGGTCCCGGCGAGCACCGGGGAGACCTTCTGCACGCCGCCGTAGTCGGCGATGCGGCTGGAACCCCGGCGGTAGATCAGGAACCCGGCGATCAGGAACAGCGCGCCGGTGGAGAACCCGTGGTTGACCATGTACAGCGTGGCGCCCGCGCCGGCGTCCTTCGTCATCGCGAAGACGCCCAGCGCGATGAAGCCGAAGTGCGAGATCGAGGTGTAGGCGATCAGGCGCTTCATGTCGGTCTGGCCGATGGCCACGATCGCGCCGTAGACGATGCCGACCACCGCCAGCACGATCACCAGCGGCGTGAAGAACTTCGACGCCTCCGGGAACAGCTCCAGGCAGAAGCGGAGCATGCCGTAGGTGCCGACCTTGTCCAGCACGCCGACCAGCAGCACGGCGGCGCCGGCCGGGGCCTGCGCCGCGGCGTCGGGCAGCCAGGTGTGGAACGGCCACAGCGGCGCCTTGACCGCGAAGGCGATGAAGAAGCCCAGGAAGAGCCACTTCTGGGTGCCCGGGTCCTGGATGGCCCCGATCAGCTCGGGGAACATGAAGGTGTTCTTCTCGGCGACCACGTAGAGGGCGATCACCGCGACCAGCATGAGCAGGCCGCCGAAGAGCGAGTAGAGCAGGAACTTCACGGCCGCGTAGGACCGCTGGACGCCGCCGTACGACCCGATCATGAAATACATCGGGATCAGCATGGCCTCGAAGAACACGTAGAAGAGGAAGACGTCGGTCGCCGCGAAGACGCCGATCATCATCGCCTCCAGCACCAGCAGCAGCGCGAAGTAGGTCCGCACCGACCGCTTGGGCGGGGCCGCGGCCCCGGTGCCGTCCGCGTCGTGCCAGGAGGCCAGGATCACGATCGGCACGAGCAGCGCCGACAGCGCGATCAGCACCAGCGCGATGCCGTCCACGCCGACGCCGTAGTGGACGCCGAACCGCGGGATCCACTGGTGGACCTCGGCGAACTGGAACCGCTCGGCCGAGGCGGGGTCGAACCGGGTCGCCATGACGACGGTGAGCGCCAGCACGACCAGCGAGACCGCCAGGGCGACCTGCTTGGCGAGCTTGTCGTTCTTGACAAGGGAGACACCCACCGCGCCCAGTACGGGCACGGCCATCAGGGTTGAGAGCCAGGGCATCACATGGTCCCTACGTAGAGCAGCGCGCCAACGACCACGGCGGCACCGAAGAGGATGGACAACGCGTAGGACCGGACGTAGCCGGTCTGGATGCGGCGCACCCGCCCGGAGGTCCCGCCGATGCCCGCGGCCAGCCCGTTGACCAGGCCGTCGATGCCGCGGTTGTCGAAGAACACCGCGATCCGGGTCAGCCACTGGCCGGGGCGCATGAACAGCGCCTCGTTCAGGGCGTCGCCGTACAGGTCGCGGCGAGCGAAGACGGTGAGGAAGGAGCCGCGCGGGGCGACCTCGGGCACCTCGGCGGCGCCGTACCGGAACCAGGCGAACGCGGCGCCGATCGCGACCAGCGCGAGCGTGGCCAGGCCGACCGTGCCGACGCCGAAGATGTGCGGCTCGGGCAGCTCCGCCGGCAGGCCGACGGCCGGGGCGAGGAACTTCATGAACCGGTTGCCGAGGATCAGGTAGGCGCCCAGGCCGATCGAGCCGATGGACAGCAGGACCAGCGGGACGGTCATGACCGACGGCGACTCGTGCGGGTGGGCGTCGTCGGCCCAGCGCCGCTTGCCGAAGAAGGTCATGAAGACCATCCGCGACATGTAGAAGCCGGTCAGGCCGGCACCGAGCACGGCGAGCCAGCCGAGGATCTCGTTGTGCTCCATGGCCGTCTCGATGATGCCCTCCTTGGTGTAGTAACCGGAGAGCAGCGGGAAGCCGATGATCGCGAGGTAACCGATGAAGAAGGTGACCGCGGTGATCTTCATCACCGCGAACAGGCCGCCGTAGCGGCGCATGTTGACCTCGTCGTTCATCGCGTGCATGACCGAACCCGCGCCGAGGAACATGTTGGCCTTGAAGAAGCCGTGCGTGATCAGGTGCGCGATGGCGAAGGCGTAGCCGACCGGGCCGAGGCCCGCGCCGAGCATCATGTAGCCGATCTGCGACATCGTCGAACCGGCCAGGCCCTTCTTGATGTCGTCCTTGGCGCAACCGATGATCGCACCGGCGAGCAGCGTGGCCACGCCGACGATGGTCACGACGAGCTGCGCGGTCGGGGCGGCCTCGAAGAACGCGCCGGACCGGACGACCAGGTAGACGCCGGCGGTGACCATGGTCGCGGCGTGGATGAGGGCCGAGACCGGGGTCGGGCCCTCCATCGCGTCGAGCAGCCAGGACTGCAGCGGCAGCTGCGCCGACTTGCCGCAGGCGCCGAGGAGCAGCAGCAGGCCGATCGCGGTGACCGTGCCCTGGGACAGGCTGCCGCCGGCCATCGCGTCCTGTACGGCACCGGCGCCGAGGTTCTTGTAGGCGAACGAGCCGAAGACCGACCAGATCGTGAACAACGCGATCAGCAGCCCGAAGTCGCCGACGCGGTTGACGATGAACGCCTTCTTCGCGGCGGTCGCCGCGGTGGGCTTGAACTGCCAGAACCCGATCAGCAGGTAGGACGCCAGACCCACGCCCTCCCAGCCGACGAACAGGCCGAGGTAGTTGTCCGACAGCACCAGCAGCAGCATCGCCGCGACGAACAGGTTCAGGTAGGAGAAGAACCTGCGCCGGTCGGGGTCGTGCGACATGTAGCCGATCGAGTAGATGTGGATCAGCGAACCCACACCGGTGATCAGCAGCGCGAAGCTGATCGACAGCGGGTCGATCAGCAGCCCCATGTCGGCGACGCCGGGGATGAACTCGTACAGGCCGACCGCCTGGCGGCGCTCCCCGGCGGGCAGGCCGAGCAGCTCGACGAAGGCCGCGACGGCCACCACGAAGGCGGCCAGCGACATCACCACGCCGAGGAGGTGACCCCAGCGGTCGGTGCGGCGGCCGCCCAGCAGGAGGACCGCGGCGCCGAGCAGCGGCAGCGCGATCATCAGCCAGGAGACCCCGATCACCCCACCGGAGTGCTGGAAGATCTCAACGGGAGATTGCACCGGCCACCTCTTAGTACTTCAGCAGGTTCGCGTCGTCCACCGACGCCGACCTGCGGGTTCGGAAGATCATCACGATGATGGCAAGGCCGACCACGACCTCGGCCGCGGCCACCACCATCACGAAGAACGCGATGAGCTGACCGTCAAGGTTTCCGTGCTGCCGGGCGAAGGTCACGAACGCGAGGTTGCAGGCGTTGAGCATGAGCTCCACGCACATGAACACCACGATCGCGTTGCGCCGGATCAGCACGCCGACGGCGCCGATCGCGAACAGCAGCGCGGAGAGCACCAGGTAGTGGGTGGTCACTGGCCTTCCTCTCGTTGAGCCGCTTCCCGGTCGTGTCCGGCGACGGCGGAGTCGCGCTCGGCGACGCCGTCCTCGGCCGGGGCGCCCTGGGCGGCCGCGGGACTCTCGACGGCGGGGTTGCGCTCGGCGACGCTCTCCTCGACCCGGAAGCCCTCGCCCGCCGCGGCCTCACCGGCCGCCTCGTCGGGCTCGCCGGCCTTCTCCTTGCCGATGACCTGGCGGATGAGCGCGGCCTTCTCGGGATCGGTGGGCCGGATGCCGTCCTCCAGATCGTGCCGGGCCAGCACCCGGTTGATCGACTTGACCGCCACCGAGCCGTCGGGCAGCAGGGCCGGCATGTCGATGGCGTTGTGCCGGGCGTAGGTGCCGGGGCCGGGCAGCGGCGACGGCTGCGGCCCGGCGAACCGGGCGCGGGCCAGGTCGCGCTGGGTGGCCTTGGGCCGGACCCGCTCGCGGTGGGCCAGGACCATGGCGCCGAGCGCGGCGGTGATCAGCAGCGCCGAGGTGACCTCGAAGGCGAAGACGTACCGGGTGAAGATGAGCTGGGCCAGCGCCGGGACGTTGCCGCCCGCCTCCTTCACCGCGCCCTCGACGCCGACCGCCGGGCTGAACGCGGCGTTGCCGACGCCCAGGGCGAGCAGGAGCACGAAGGCCAGGCCCGCGATCGCGGCCCAGAAGCGCTGCCCCCTGATCGTCTCGACCAGCGAGTCGGCGGAGTCGACGCCGACGAGCATGAGCACGAACAGGAAGAGCATCATGACCGCGCCGGTGTAGACGACGATCTGCACCGCGGCGAGGAACGGGGCGTCCTGGACGGCGTAGAGCACCGCGAGGGACAGCATGACGACGCCCAGCATCAGGGCCGAGTAGACGGCCCTGCGGCTGAAGACGAGGCCGAGGGCGGCGGAGACCGAGACCACGGCCAGCACCCAGAACGTGACGGTCTCACCCATTGTTGCGTCCCAGCCGGTAGTAGTCCTCTTCGGTCTCGCCCAGGCGCATGGGGTGCGGCGGAGTCTCCATCCCCGGTCCGAGCGGCGCGAGGAGCATCTCCTTGGTGTAGATGAGGCTCTCGCGGCTGGAGTCGGCGAGCTCGTACTCGTTCGTCATGGTCAACGCGCGGGTCGGGCAGGCCTCGATGCACAGGCCGCACAGGATGCACCGCAGGTAGTTGATCTGGTAGACGCGCCCGTAGCGCTCACCCGGCGAGTAGCGCTCCTCGTCGGTGTTGTCGCCACCCTCGACGTAGATCGCGTCCGCCGGGCAGGCCCAGGCGCACAGCTCACAGCCGACGCACTTCTCCAGGCCGTCGGGCCAGCGGTTGAGCTGGTGCCGGCCGTGGAACCGCGGAGCCGTGGGCCGCTTCTCCTCGGGGTAGTTGACCGTTTCGACCTTCTTGAACATCGTGTGGAAGGTCACGCCGAACCCCTTGACGGGGTTCAGCCAATCAGTTGCTCCCACTGGAAACCTCCTTGCGCGCCACCCCGTGGTAGTGCGGCAGGTCGAGCGGCGGCACGGGGAAGCCGCCCGCGGCGGGCTCGGCGCCGAGTTCCTCGAACTCGGCCTGGACCTGGGCCTCCCGCTCCTCCTTGCGCCGCTGCATGACGCTGTCGAAGCGCCACCAGATGAGGGCGCAGCCGACGAGCACCACGATGCCCAGCGCGTACACGAGCGTCCGGTCGGTGCCGGTCAGGCGGAACGCCTTGGCGGTGGCGATCAGCAGGATCCAGGCGAGGTTGACCGGGATGAGGATCTTCCATCCCAGGGCCATGAGCTGGTCGTAGCGGACTCGCGGCAGCGAGGCGCGGCACCAGATGAAGAAGGCGAAGACCAGCACCATCTTCGCGAAGAACCACAGCAGCGGCCACCAGCCGCTGTTCGCGCCGTCCCACAGGGAGATCGGCCACGGGGCGCGCCAGCCGCCCATGAAGAGGGTGATCGACATGGCCGAGACGACGAACACGTTGACGTACTCGGCGAGCATGATGACCGCGAACTTCAGCGAGTTGGAGTACTCCGTCTGGAAGCCGCCGACCAGCTCGCCCTCGCCCTCGGGAAGGTCGAAGGGCACCCGGTTGGTCTCGCCCAGCATCGTGATGACGTAGATGACGAAGGACGGGAACAGGGTGATCATGTACCACGACGGCATCGGCACGCCGAAGATCTCGTTGCCGCCGGCCTGCGCGCCGACGATCTCGGAGGTGGACAGCGTCCCGGCGTACAGGAACACGCCGACGAACGACAGGCCCATCGCGATCTCGTAGGACACCACCTGGGCGCTGGCCCGCAGGCCGCCCAGCATCGCGTACGGCGAGCGCGACCCCCAGCCGGCGAGCACGATGCCGTACACGCCGACCGAGGCCATCGCCAGCACCAGCAGCACCGCGACCGGCAGGTCGGTGAGCTGCAGCGGCGTCTCGACGCCGAACATGGAGACCTTCGGGCCCATCGGGACGACCGAGAAGGCCAGGAACGCCGGGACCGCCAGGACCACCGGGGCGATGAAGTAGATCACCTTGTCGACGGTCCGGGGCATCAGGTCTTCCTTGAGACCCATCTTCAGGCCGTCGGCCACCGACTGCAGGAGACCGAACTTGCCGGCCCGGTTGGGGCCGTAGCGGTTCTGCATGCGGGAGATCAGCTTGCGCTCGAACCACACGCCGAACAGCACGCCCAGCATCAGGACGATGAAGATGACGACGGCCTTGATGATGCTGATCCAGAGCGGGTCATGGCCGAAGTCGGCGAGGGTCGGATCGGCCGCCGCCAGCAGGGTAGTCCTCACGAGACACTCCCGATCTTTACGGTGTCACCGGCGACGGCGCCCAGGTCTCGGGTCACCGAGCGGCCGGCGGAGTTCGACGGCAGCCACACGACCCCGTCGGGCAGGTCGGCGATCCGCACCGGGACGCTCAGCGAGCCCCGCTCGCCGGTGACGACGATCTTGTCGCCGTCGGAGACCCCCGACGCGGCCGCGGTGGCCGCCGACACCAGCGCCGCGGCCTCACGGGCGGTGCCCGCGAGGTACGGCTCGCCGTCCTGCAGGCGCCCGTCGTCGAGCAGCAGGTGCCAGGTGGCGAGGGTCGCCTCGCCCGGCCGCAGGGCCGGGACCGGGCGGCCGGCGATGTCCGGGGCGGCGGCCCGGGGACCGCGCCAGGCGCCGATCGAGCCGAGCTCGCGGCGGGCGGCGGCCGGGTCGGGCAGGCCGAGGTGGACGTCCATGTGGTCGGCGATCGCGGTCAGGGCCCGCAGGTCGCTCATCACCCCGGGCACCCGGAGCGCCTGGTCGAACGTGCGGCCGCGCCCCTCCCAGTTGACGAACGTTCCGGACTTCTCGGCCGTCGCGGCGATCGGCAGCACCACGTCCGCGCGGTCGGTGACGGCGCTGGCCCGCTGCTCCAGGCTCACGATGAACGGGGTGTTCTCCAGGGCCGCCAGCGCGGCCTCGGGGTCGGCCAGGTCGTAGGGGTCGACGCCGGCCACGATGAGCGCGTCCAGCTCGCCGTCCAGCGCCGCGCCCAGGATGCCGGAGGTGTCGCGGCCGGGGGTGTCCGGCAGCGAGGTGACGTTCCAGACCCGGGCCACCTCGGCGCGGGCCGTCTTGTCGGCGACCGGGCGGCCGATCGGCAGCAGGTTCGGCAGCGCGCCCGCCTCGACGGCGCCGCGCTCACCGGCCCGGCGCGGCACCCAGGCCAGCCGGGCGCCGGTCGCGTCGGCCAGCCGTACCAGCGCCGAGAGCGCGCCGGACGAGGTGGCGAGCCGCTCGCCGGCGAGGATGACCGCGCCCGGCCTGCGGAGAGCCTCGGCGGCCGGCGAGCCTCCGGAGATCAGCTCGTCCAGGGCCTCGGCCTCGGCGCCGGGCAGCGTGCGCAGCAGCGTGCCGCCCATCTTGGCCAGGCCGGGGCTCGCGAACGGGGCGATCGAGAAGACCGGCAGGCCCTTCTTGCGCCAGGCCTTGCGCAGCCGCAGGAAGACGATCGGCGACTCCTCCTCGGGCTCGAAGCCCGCGAGGAGCACGGCCGGGGCCGCCTCCAGGTCGGAGTAGCGGACCTCGATGCCCTTGCCGGCGACGGCGTGCGCGAGGAACAGCGTCTCCTCCGTCGACAGGGGGCGGGAGCGGAAGTCGATGTCGTTGGTGCCGAGCGCGGTCCGGGCGAACTTGGAGTAGGCGTAGGCCTCCTCGACCGTGACCCGGCCGCCGACGAGCACGCCGGCGCGGCCGCGGGCGGCGGCCAGCCCGGCGGCGGCGACGGCGAGCGCCTCCGGCCAGGAGGCCGGGACCAGGCGGCCCTCCTCGTCACGGACCAGCGGGGTCTTCAGCCGGTCGGCCGCGGTGGTGTAGGTGAACGCCCAGCGGCCCTTGTCGCAGTTCCACTCCTCGTTGACCTCCGGGTCGTCCCCGGCGAGGCGGCGGGTGACCTTGCCGCGGCGGTGGTCGGTGCGCAGCGAGCAGCCGCTGGCGCAGTGCTCGCACGCGCTGGGCGTGGAGACCAGGTCGAACGGCCGGGCCTGGAAGCGGTAGGCGGCGCCGGTCAGCGCGCCCACCGGGCAGATCTGCACGGTGTTGCCGGAGAAGTAGGACTCGAACGGCTGCCCGTCGGCGGCGCCGACCTGCTCCTTGGCCCCGCGCTCGAAGAAGTCGATGAGCGGGTCGCCGGCGATCTCGTCGGAGAAGCGGATGCAGCGGGCGCACTGGACGCACCGCTCGCGGTCGAGCAGCACCTCGGTGGACAGCGCGACCGGCTTGGGGAAGGTCCGCTTGGCCTCGGTGAAGCGGCTCTCGCCCTGCCCGTTGGACATCGCCTGGTTCTGCAGGGGGCACTCGCCGCCCTTGTCGCAGACCGGGCAGTCCAGCGGGTGGTTCATCAGCAGCAGCTCCATGACGCCGCGCTGCGCCTTCTCCGCCACCGGGGAGGTGAGCTGGGTCTGCACCACCATGCCCGGGGCCACCTCGATGGCGCAGGACGGCTGCGGCTTGGGGAAGCCGCGGCCGTTGCCGGCGTCGGTGATGTCCACCAGGCACTGGCGGCAGTTGGCGGCCGGCTCCAGCAGCGGGTGGTCGCAGAACCGCGGGATCTGGATGCCGAGCAGCTCCGCCGCCCGGATGATCATCGTCCCCTTGGGGACGCTGACCTGGAAGCCGTCGATCGTGAGGGTCACCAGGTCTACCGGCGCCTGGGCCGGGGTGGTCGCTTCGACTGTCATGCGGTCCCCCACACCGTGGACGGAGCGTGATCGAACGGGCAGCCGCCGATCTCGAAGTGCTTGAGGTACTCGTCGCGGAAGAGCTTCACCGACGAGTGGATGGGGCTGGTGGCCCCGTCGCCCAGGGCGCAGAAGGAGCGGCCCAGGATGTTGTCGGCGATGTCGGTGATCGTGGTCAGGTCCTCCTCGCTGCCCTGACCCTTCTCCAGCCGCTTGAGCACCTGCTTGAGCCAGTAGGTGCCCTCCCGGCAGGGGGTGCACTTGCCGCAGGACTCGTGCGCGTAGAACTCGGTCCACCGCAGTACGGCGCGCACCACGCAGGTGGTCTCGTCGAAGATCTGCAGGGCCCGGGTGCCGAGCATGGAGCCCTTGGCGCCGACCGACTCGAAGTCGAGCGGCACGTCCAGGTGCTCGTCGGTGAAGATCGGGGTGCTCGACCCGCCGGGGGTCCAGAACTTCAGCCGGTGGCCCGCGCGGATCCCGCCGGCCATGTCGAGCAGCTCGCGCAGCGTGATGCCGAGCGGCGCCTCGTACTGGCCGGGGCGGGTGACGTGCCCGCTGAGGGAGAAGATGCCGAAGCCCTTGGACTTCTCTGTGCCCATCGAGGCGAACCACTCGGCGCCGTTGGCGATGATCGAGGGAACACTCGCCACCGACTCCACGTTGTTCACAACAGTCGGCGAGGCGTACAGGCCCGCCACGGCGGGGAAGGGGGGCTTGAGCCGAGGTTGGCCGCGATAGCCCTCCAGCGAGTCGAGCAGCGCCGTCTCCTCGCCGCAGATGTAGGCGCCCGCCCCGCTGTGGACGACCAGCTCCAGGTCGAAGCCGGAGCCGAAGATGTTCTTGCCGAGCAGGCCCCGCTCGTACGCCTCGGCCACGGCCGCCCGCAGGCGGCGGATGACGTGCAGCACCTCGCCGCGCACGTAGATGAACGCGTGGCTGGCGCGGATCGCGTAGGAGGTGATGATGACGCCCTCGACGAGCGAGTGCGGGTTGGCCATCATCAGCGGGATGTCCTTGCAGGTCCCGGGCTCGGACTCGTCGGCGTTGACCACCAGGTAGTGCGGCTTGCCGTCGCCCTGCGGGATGAATCCCCACTTCATGCCGGTGGGGAAGCCCGCGCCTCCACGCCCGCGCAGACCGGAGTCCTTGACCGCCTGGATGACGGCGTCGGGGTCCATGGTCAGCGCCTTGCGGGCGGCGGCGTAGTCGCCGTACCCGTCGAGGGTGAAGGAGTCGGGTCGGTCCCAGTTCGCGGTCAGGACCGGGGTGAGAGTGGTCATGGTGCCTCGGGCGCCTTCCATCCGTTGGCCTTGGCGACCTTCAGGCCCTCCAGCGAGGCGCCGGCGGCCGAGGGGCCCTCACCGGCCAGGCCGTCGGACAGCCCGGCGAGCACCCGGGACGCCTCCTTGAAGGTGCACAGCCTCTTCGGGCCGCGGGTCGGCGTGACGTCCTTGCCGTCCCTCAGGTCGTCGACGAGCTGCTTGGCCGAGTCCGGGGTCTGGTTGTCGAAGAACTCCCAGTTGACCATCATCACCGGGGCGAAGTCGCAGGCGGCGTTGCACTCCAGCCGCTCCAGCGAGACCTTCCCGTCCGGGGTGGTCTCGTCGTGACCCACCCCGACGTGCTCGGACAGCTCGTCCCAGATCTGGTCGCCGCCCATGACGGCGCACAGCGTGTTGATGCACACGCCGACGTGATACTCGCCCATCGGCCTGCGCTTGTACATCGTGTAGAAGGTCGAGACGCCCACGACCTCGGCCTTGCTCAGGCCGAGCATCTCGGCGCAGAACTCGTGGCCGGCGTCGGAGACGTAGCCGTCCTCCGACTGCACCAGGTGCAGCAGCGGCAGCAGGGCCGAGCGCGGCTTCGGGTAGCGGCCGATGATCTCCTTGGCGTCCCGTTCCAGACGCTCGCGGACCTCCGGCGGATAGGTCGCGCCCACGACGGCGCCCTCCTCATGGCTCATCGGTCCACACCTCCCATAACCGGGTCGATGGAAGCGACCGCGGAGATCACGTCGGCCACCATGCCGCCCTCGCAGGTGGCGGGGACGGCCTGCAGGTTCGTGAAGGACGGGTCGCGGAAGTGCACGCGGTAGGGGCGGGTGCCGCCGTCGCTGACGACGTGCGCGCCCAGTTCGCCGCGGGGCGACTCGACCGAGGCGTAGGCCTGACCCGCCGGGACCCGGAAGCCCTCGGTCACCAGCTTGAAGTGGTGGATCAGCGCCTCCATCGAGCCGCTCATGATGTGCGCGATGTGGTCGGGCGAGTTGCCGTAGCCGTCGGGGCCGAGCGCGAGCTGCGCGGGCCAGCCGATCTTCTTGTCGTCCACCATCACGCGGTCGCCCTTGAGCGGTCCGGCCAGCCGGTCGAGGGCCTGCTCAATGATCTTGAGCGACTCCTCCATCTCGGCCACCCGCACGAGGTAGCGGCCGTAGACGTCGGCGCTGCGCTCGGTCGGCACGTCGAACTCGTAGGTCTCGTAGCCGCAGTAGGGCTGCGTCTTGCGCAGGTCCCACGGCAGGCCCGCGGCCCGCAGCATCGGCCCGGTGACGCCCAGGGCCATGCAGCCGGTGAGGTCGAGGTAGGCGACGTCCTTGGTGCGGGCGAGGTAGACCGGGTTGGCGTCGAGCATCTTGCGGAAGTCGCGGATGCGGCCCGGCATGACCTTGAGCAGCTCGCCGACCTTGTCCACGGCGCCGGCCGGCAGGTCGGCGGCGACGCCGCCGGGCCGGACGTAGGCCATGTTCATCCGCAGGCCGGTGATGTACTCCATCAGGTCGAGCACCATCTCGCGCTCGCGGGACCCGAAGAGGAACGGCGTGGTCGCGCCCAGCTCCATGCCGAAGGTGCCGATGGCCACCATGTGCGAGGAGATGCGGGTGAGCTCCATCATCATCACGCGGATGGCCTGGGCCCGCTCGGGGACCCGGTCGGTGATGCCGAGCAGCTTCTCCACGCCCATGCAGTAGGCGGTCTCGTTGAAGATCGGCGCGAGGTAGTCCATCCGGGTGACGAACGTGGTGCCCTGGGTCCACGTCCGGTACTCGAGATTCTTCTCGATGCCGGTGTGCAGGTAGCCGATGACCGTGCGGGCCTCGGTGACCGTCTCGCCGTCGAGGTTCAGCACCAGGCGGAGCACGCCGTGCGTGGACGGGTGCTGCGGGCCCATGTTGACGACGAGCTGCTGGTCCTGCTGGCCGCTGAGGGAGTCGACCAGCTCCGACCAGTCGTTGCCGGAGACGGTGTACACCCTGCCCTCGGTGACCTCTTCGTCGTGGGGGGCACTCATTGGTAGGACCTCCTCTGGTCCGGTGCCGGGATCTCGGCGCCGCGGTACTCCACCGGGATGCCGCCGAGCGGGTAGTCCTTGCGCTGGGGGTGGCCGTCCCAGTCGTCGGGCATCATGATGCGGGTCAGCGCCGGGTGGCCGTCGAAGACGATCCCGAAGAAGTCCCACGTCTCACGCTCGTGCCAGTCGTGGGTCGGGTAGACCGAGACCGTGGACGGGATGTGCGGGTCGGCGTCGGGGCAGGAGATCTCCAGGCGCAGCCGCCGGTTGTGCGTGATCGAGCACAGGTGGATCACCGCGCGCAGCTCCGCACCCTCCAGGTGCGGGTAGTGCACGCCGGAGACGCCGAGCGACAGCTCGAAGCGCAGCGCCGGGTCGTCGCGCAGCGTCCGGGCGACCTTCGGCAGGTGCTCGCGCCGGACGTGGAGGGTCAGCTCGCCGCGGTCGACGACCACGCGCTCGATCGCGTCGCCGAAGTCCGCGCCGAGCGCGCGCTCCAGCTCGTCGGCGATGGTGTCGAAGTAGCCGCCGTAGGGGCGCGGGGTGGCCAGCTCGGGCTTGCGCCGCACGACCAGCCGGCCGTACCCGGAGGTGTCGCCGGTGCCGGTGGCGCCGAACATGCCCGTGCGGGCGATCGGCTCCTCCGGGATCTCGGGGAGGTTGTCAGTCATCGGTCGCCTTACCGCTCCTCGTCCGCCGTGCGCGGCCCCGCCGCCGGGAAACCGCCGGTCACTTCGCGGCCTCCTGGTCGATCAGCGGCAGCGTCCGCAGCGCCTGCAGTTCGAGCTCGTCGATCTGCTTGGCGCGGTGCGCGCCGAACTTCATGTTCTGGATCTTGTCGTGCAGCTTCACGATCGCGTCGATGAGCATCTCCGGCCGCGGCGGGCAGCCGGGCAGGTAGATGTCGACGGGCACGACGTGGTCCACGCCCTGCACGATGGCGTAGTTGTTGAACATGCCGCCGCTGGAGGCGCAGACGCCCATGGCGATGACCCACTTGGGCTCGGCCATCTGGTCGTAGATCTGGCGCAGGACCGGGGCCATCTTCTGCGAGAGCCGACCCGCGACGATCATGAGGTCGGCCTGTCGCGGAGACGCCGAGGCGCGCTCCATGCCGAAGCGCGCCAGGTCGTGCTTGGGACCGCCGGTGGACATCAGCTCGATGGCGCAGCAGGCCAGACCGAAGGTGGCCGGCCACACGGAGTTCTTGCGCGCCCAGCCGGCGACCTGCTCGACCGTGCTGAGCATGAACCCGCTCGGAAGTTTCTCTTCAAGTCCCATATCTAGTCCCAGTCCAGACCCTTGCGGCGCCACACGTACGCGTAGGCCACGAGAACGGTGACGATGAACAGCACCATCTCGACCAACCCGAAGACGCCGAGCCGGTCGAAGGCGACCGCCCACGGGTAGAGGAAGATGATCTCGATGTCGAACACGATGAAGAGCATCGCGGTGATCATGTACTTCAGCGGGAAACGGCCGCCGCCGACCGGCTGGGGCGTCGGCTCGATGCCGCACTCGTAGGCGTCGAGCTTCGCGCGGTTCCAGCGCTTGGGACCGGTGAAGGGAGCGATCGTCACCGAGAAGATCGCGAATCCCGCCGCGAGAACGGCGAGCACCAGGATGGGCGCGTACAGGTCCATCGCTACGCCTCCTCTCCCATCTCCACGCGCGCCGGCGCGTAGCTGATCGTGTCTGTGTGGTGTGCAAGTCTAGGCAGGGCGGTCATCGCGCTCGCCTCCCGCTGGCCGGGCTTCGCAAAGCAGGTGTTCATGCCGGTGGCGCCACCTTCGACAGGGCGTTGATGATGCGGTCGGACGCGTCGCCGCGCCGGTCGGTGAGGTTGGCCAGCAGTTTCAGCGCGAACCTCATCAGCGGCGGGTGCGGCAACGCGTGACGGGTGACGAAGTTCATCACCCCGCGGTGGCCGATGAGCTCCACGAATCCGCGGCCCAGGGTGAAGTAGCCGCCGTAGGCGTCCTTGAGGATGCTCGGATAGGCCCGCAGCACCCGCTCGCGCTGGGCCGCGGTCGCCCGGCCGAGCGCCTGGACGATCGTCTCCGCCGCGATGTGGCCGGTCTCCATCGCGTACGCGATGCCCTCGCCGTTGAACGGGTTGATCATCCCGCCCGCGTCGCCGACGAGCACCAGGCCGCGGGTGTAGTGGGGCTGGCGGTTGAAGGCCATCGGCAGCGCCGCGCCCCGGATGGGGCCGGTCATGTTCTCCTCGACGTAGCCCCACTCGGGCGGCATGGCCGCCACCCAGCGCCGCAGCAGGTCGCGGTAGTCGGTGCCCTTGAAGGCGTCGCTGGTGTTCAGCAGCCCGAGGCCGACGTTGGAGGTGCCGTCGCCGACGCCGAAGATCCAGCCGTAGCCGGGCAGCAGGGTGTCGCCGTCCCACAGCTCCAGCCAGGTCTCGAGGTAGTCGTCGTCGTGGCGCGGGCTGGTGAAGTACGTCCGTACGGCCACGCCCATCGGGCGGTCCTCGCGCTTGTGCAGCCCCATCGCCAGGGAGAGCCGGGTGGAGTTGCCGTCGGCGGCGACCACCAGGCGGGAACGGTAGGAGACCTCCTCGCCGTCCTTCTTCGCGGTGACGCCGACGACGTGGCCGCTGCGCTCGTCGAGGATCGGGGCGATGACGTTCACGCCCTGCAGCAGGCGGACCCCGGCGCGCTCGGCGTTGGCGGCGAGGATCTGGTCGAAGTCCTGCCGGGTGCGCACCAGGCCGAAGTCGGGGTAGCTCGCCAGCTCGGGCCAGTCGAGCTCGAAGCGCAGGCCGCCGCCGACCACCCGCAGGCCCTTGTTCCTGATCCAGCCGGGGGCGTCGATGTCGATGCCCATGGCGATGAGCTGCTTGACCGCCCGGGGCGTCAGGCCGTCGCCGCAGACCTTCTCCCGGGGGAAGGTGGTCTTTTCGAGCAGCAGGACCTCAAGGCCGGCCCGGGCGAGATGGAAGGCGGTCGTCGAGCCGGCGGGTCCGGCGCCGACGACGATCACGTCGGCGTCGATTTCGGTGACGTTCCGCTGCGCGGCGGCTGGCACGGTCACGGGACCCGTCCTGTCCTACAGCTTCGAGGCCTTTGAGTATTCGGCCCTTCGTTCCTTTGTGAAGTGCTTCACAAACTTGTCGGCCCGAAGTCTAGCCCCTTTACGGCCAGAAGTGTCAGCGGGGTACGGCAACGCCCGCGAATCCTTCACGCCGGCTTGTAGGCGCGGTGAAGCGCCACGATCCCCAGGGCCAGGTTGCGCCACGCGACCCGTTCCCACCCGGCCTCTCGGATGATCTTAGCCAGTCCGGCCTGGTCCGGCCAGGCCCTGATCGACTCGGCCAGATATTCGTAGGAGTCGCCGTTGGAGCCGAACAGCTTGGCGGCCTGCGGCATCAGCCTCATGAGGTACTGGCTGTAGACGAGGTCGAACGCCTTGCTCGTCGGGTGGGAGAGCTCCAGGATCACCAGGCGCGCGCCCGGCTTGGCCACCCGCAGCATCTCACGAAGCGCCTGGCCGGTGTCCTGGACGTTGCGCAGCGCGGTCGAGATCGTCACCGCGTCGAAGACGCCGTCGGCGAACGGCAGCCGCACCGCGTCGCCGGCGACGAAGGTGACCCCGCGCACCCCGCCGCCGGACAGGCCCGAGCCGCCCCGTCGCCGCACCGCGGTGCGCAGCATGCCGAGGGAGAAGTCGGCGGCGATCGCACGGGCGCCCAGGGCGGTGAACGTGTCGGTGGAGGTGCCGGTGCCCGCACCGAGGTCGAGGACCAGCTCGCCCGGGCCGGCGTCGACGGCCGCCGCGGTCGCCTTGCGCCACAGCCGCACCTGGCCGAGGGAGATGATGTCGTTTACCAGGTCGTAGCGCCGGGCCGTGCGATCGAACATCGCGGCGACCTCGTGCGGTTGCTTGTCCAGCGAAGCGCGCGTCATGAGGACAAGACTAGGCCCGCAAGGACATTCCACGGAAAGTAGCCATTCGGTTACTCACGGTCTGCTAGTAATTGCGGAATGCTCCCCGAAACCGCCCTTCCCCGGGCCGTCGCCCCCGTTCCGGCCCCGGCGGCGGCCGCCTCCGCCCCCCGCCGGGTCGCCGCTCCCGCCGCGGCCGTCCCCGCTCTCCGCCGAGCCTCCGTCACCGCCGCGTCGGCCCTCGCCGTCATCGCCGTCCTCGCCATCCCCCCGCCGTCCGCCGCGGCCGGCACGGTCCGGCACCCCGCGGTCGTCTCGGCCGACCCGGTGGACACCACCCCGCACGTTCTCGACGGGATCGTCAACGCCATCGCCCTGGTCGGCGGCACGGTGGTGGTCGGCGGCAGGTTCGGCCGGGTGCGCGAGGCCGGCTCGGCGCGGGCGGTGGAGCGGCGCAACCTCTTCGCCTACGACCTGGTCACCGGGCGGATCCTGCCGGGCTTCGCGCCGCGGCCCGACCGCCCGGTCCGGGCGCTGGCCGCGGGCGACGGCGGCACCGTCTACGCCGGCGGGGAGTTCACCGCGGCGGGCGCCCCCGCCCTCCGCCGGACCGGCGCGCTGGCCCGGCTGCGGCTGTCCGACGGCTCGCCGGTGGCCGGCTTCGCCGCCCAGATCCGCGGCGGCGCGGTGACCGCCCTGGTCAGAGACGGTTCGGCGCTGTACGCGGGCGGCGGCTTCACCCACGCGGGCGGCCTGGCCCGTCCAGCCCTGGCCCGGCTGGACGCCGCCACCGGTGCCGCCGACCCCGCGTTCGGCATCCGGCCCGGCGCGCCGCGGGGCTCCCGGGTACGGGTCCACGCGCTGGCCCTCGGCGGCGGGAGGCTGGCGGTCGGCGGCGACTTCACCACCCTCGGCGGACTGCCTCGGGCCCAGCTCGGCCTGGTGGACGTCCGCGCCGCCCGGGTCGACGCCTGGCGGACCGCCTTCTACGCGGCGCGGTGCGCCCGCGACTTCCCGAGCTATGTGCGCGGCCTGGACTTCGCACCCGACGGCGCCTACTTCGCGGTCGTCACGACCGGCGGCCCGCGCGGGGCGGGCCGGCCGTGCGACACCGCCGCGCGCTTCGAGACCCGCCCGCCGCGCGCCTCCGGCGAGGTCTCCCCCACCTGGGTCAACCACACCGGGGGCGACTCGCTGTACGCGGTGGCGGCGACCGGGGCCGCGGTCTACGTCGGCGGCCACCAGCGCTGGCTGGACAATCCGGAGGGCCATGACTCCGCGGGCCCCGGGGCGGCCCCGCGGCCGGGGATCGGGGCCATCGACCCGCGCACCGGCCGGGCGCTGTCGTGGAATCCCACCAGGGACCGGGGAATCGGGGTCAAGGCGTTCCTCGCCTGCCCCCGAGGACTACTCGTTGGTAGCGACACAACTCGGCTCGGTCACGAGTACCATGCCCGAGTCGGCATGTTCCCGCTGCCGTGATCACTTCTGATTCTTGGCGATTCGCGCGCTCACCGCGTCCCGCTGTTTGGACAGCAGGACGTAACTGGCCACCCCACTGACCAGGAATGCGGCGACTATGAGGATCAAGGGCTCACGCAGGCCGAGGAGATACAGCAGGCCGAGGCTCACGGCGAACAGTCCCAGCCGGGAGACGGTGTAAACGAAGACGGGATGCACACCGTCGAGGTTACGTCACTCTCCACGTATGGTCCGTGCCGCCCGGGAGTATCCGGGCGCATGACGGTGCCATAAAGACAGAGCGGACGCTCTTCGCACCGAGCACGGGCACTGCTAGTGTGCCCAACAGATCAGTTTTGTAAAGAAACACCCACGAGAGCGTCAAAGACGCTCTATCATATAACAATCGGGCAGTCAGTCGGTAACAACCCGTGATCTTTGTTAGAAACCACGGATAAATCAGACTTCGCTCGGCACACTGGTTACCTGTCCGCCCGCTGGCAGGAAGCGGGATGCGAGGGGGAGAGATTGTGGAGAGTAGCAGCGAGCGTCTGCTGACGCCCGGAGAGGTCGCCGCCCTCTTCCGGGTCGACCCAAAGACGGTCACGCGGTGGGCCGCGGCAGGCCGCATCAGCAGCATCCGTACCCCCGGAGGGCACCGGCGGTTCCGCGAGTCGGAAGTGCACGCCCTCCTGCGCGGAGAGGACGTACTGACGGCCGAACGGCCGGCAGGCGAGACCCCGCGCGTCTGACGACTGAGGACGTCACCTCATCGGTGGTCCTGCGCGCCTTACCCGGAGTGCCGCAGGATCGCCGATGGAGTCGCGCGGCCCACGGGCGAACCGGCCCGCCGGCCGCGCCCCGCGAGGCGGCGGGACGCCCGCCGCTCACCCCTCCTGTTCCGCCTTGAAGGCCAGGAACTCCCGCTCCAGCTCGTCGTTCTCCTCCAGCCAGCGCCGCCGCCGGAGCGCGAACTCCTCCTCGGTGAGCGACTCCGCCAGCCAGCGGTCGTAGTCCGGGTCCCCCGGCGAGACCTCCACGTACGCGTTGCCGATCAGACGCCCGTCATCGCTGGACAGGCTCTGCGGCACGCGCAGAGTCCCGTCAGCGAGCCTGATGACG
Organism: Streptosporangium pseudovulgare; assembly: GCF_014648055.1. Taxonomy (GTDB): domain Bacteria; phylum Actinomycetota; class Actinomycetes; order Streptosporangiales; family Streptosporangiaceae; genus Streptosporangium; species Streptosporangium pseudovulgare. The sequence goes on along the minus strand of NZ_BMQJ01000025.1, from coordinate 8,838 downwards.
TACATCCCCAGATCACCTAGATTCCGTAGCGCCGGTTGAAGAACAACATGACATTGAGCGCCATCCGCGTATCGCCGCCGAGCATGTCCACCAGGGCCGGCCGCTGCCGGGAGGCGATGGCGGCGAACGCGTCCGCGAAGAACTCCCGGCGCCCCAGCTCCCCCGCCTGCAGGTGGAAGCCCGAGGCCAGCACCGGCACGCACTGCTCGTAGAGGGCGACGAACTCCGCCGAGTCGGACACCCAGCCGTCATGGGGCATGTCCACGTCGTCCAGGGCGTGCCCGATCTCGTGCATCATCACGTCGGGCGTGGGCGAGGGCCGGTCCCCCACGACCACCTTGCGGTCACCGTACGCCCCGGCGCAGATGTCCCAGGTGGCGCGGCCCGACGGCAGCGCCGCGCCGCGCAGGTAGCCCATGTCGTCCAGGTCGGGCACCCCGCCCTCGCCGACGTAGATCCCGGTGAGCCCCTCGGCCAGCTTCTCCTTGAGCCTGTCGGGCAGCCGGGCGAGGCTCTCCACCGCCCGCACCGTCTCCGGGGAGGGCGGGCCCTCCCGGGAGTCCCACTGGCGGTGCAGGATCGCCTCCAGGGGCCCGCAGTGCCGCAGGCCGTCGCCGAGGCCGGGGGCGTCGGGCGGGTTGGGCAGGGCCCGCGGCCGCTCGTCCGCCAGCTCGAAGTCGCGCCAGGTGTACCGCGGGCGGTCCGCCGCGGTCGCCGTCACGGTGCCGGCCCGGCGCTCGGGACCGGCCCCCACCTCGCGCACCGCGCCCGTCTCCCGCATCGCGCCCGTCTCCCACACCGGGCCGGTCTCGCGCTCCGTCCCCGCCTCGCGCACCGGGCCGGTCTCGCGCGGCGCCGGGCCCGCGTCGCGCGGCGCCCTGCCGGCGCCGCCGTCCACGCGCCGGGACGACAGGCCGCTCTGCCACCAGCGCCGCCGGTGGCGGCCCTTGTCGGCGGAACTCGCCATCGCATGCCCTCCAGGGGAAGTGGCAACGGATCCCACCGTACGACGTGGATCTTCACCAGTCACCCGAAACCGGGCTCTTGCCTCACCCGGACCGGCGATGGCCTACAGTGCGGAACATGCCCTTGCTAGCCCTGGCACTGCTCGCCCTGTGGCTGTACTGCCTGTTCGACGCCATCACCACGCCGGACGAGGAGGCGAGGAACCTGCCCAAGCTGCTGTGGGTGATCATCATCGTGCTGGTCCCCCTGGCCGGCGGGGTGTTCTGGCTCCTGCTCGGCAGGCCGGTCGGCCCCCGCCCGCCCCGCGTCTCCCTGCCCGAGGACACACCGCGGCCGCAGGCCCCTCGGGGTCCGGACGACGACCCCGACTTCCTGCGCGACCTCGACCGGCGCCTGCGCGACGACGACTGAGGCGCCGCGCCCGGCGGGCCGGGGCCGACCCGCCGGAGGGCCACAGGGCCGCCGGAACGCGGACGGGGCGGCGCGGGATCACCCCGCACCGCCCCGTCACGGACGTTCTGCCCGGACATCCTCCGATCAGCCCGGCACCTCCGCGTAGGAGTGCAGGCCGCCGATGAAGACGTTCACCCCCACGAGGTTGAACAGCAGGCAGGCGAAGGCGATGAGCTGCACGATCATGGCGGCCCGGCCCTTGAAGCCGGCGGTGGCGCGGGCGTGCAGGTACGCGGCGTAGGCGATCCAGGTGATGAACGCCCACACCTCCTTGGGGTCCCAGCCCCAGTAGCGGCCCCACGCCTTGTCGGCCCAGAGCGCGCCGGCGATGACGGCGAAGGTCCAGATCGGGAAGGAGAACACGATCGCCCGGTGCGCGATCCGGTCGAGGTCCTCCCGGGACGGCAGCCGCAGCGCGGTGTCCTTGCGGACGAGGTAGAGGATGCCGCAGACCCCGGCGACGGTGAACAGGCCGCTGGCGATGATCGCCGCCGACACGTGGATCGCGATCCAGTAGGAGTTGAGCGCCGGCACCACCGGGCCGGCCTGCACCTCCAGGTACTTCACGGAGAAGCCCAGCCCGAGGGCGGCGGCGACCGTGACGAACGCCCCGAGGAAGCGGACCCGGTAGCGCAGGTCCATGAACAGGAACGCGGTCACCGCCGCCAGGCACATGGCGACCACGAACTCGTACATGTTGCCCCACGGCCACCGGTCCACCGATATGCCCCGGGTGAGGACCGCCGACAGGTGCGCGGCCCAGCCCAGCCAGGTGAGCACCACCGCGACCGTGCCGGCCCGCGACGCCCAGGACGAAGGCTCCTTCTCTACGGGGACGTCCCGCCCGGCGGCCTCCACGGCCTCCGCGGTCTCCGCGGAGGCCCCCGCGGGCCCGGCGGCTCCGCCGGCGGGCGGGGCCGCACCGCCGCCGACCGTGGCGAGCACGGCGTCGGCCCGGACCTCCGTCCCGGCGTCGGCGCCTGCTTCCGCCCCGGCGGCCCTCGCCCTGGACCGGGGACGGCCGAAGCCGAGGTCCAGGGCGTATCCGATCATTGCGAAGACGTACAGCAGCACCGTCACCAGGACGAGCTGGTCGCTCAGTACGGCGAGGCCGCTGTTCTCAACGGGCATCCTTAACTCCTGGGTTCAAGGCGGCGACGACCCCGGCGAACTCCTCGCCGAAGTCACCGCCTTCGGTGCGCGTCAGACCGCCCACCTCGATGTGCCGGAGGCCGGGCGCGGACCCGTCCGGTTCCCCGGTGGCCACGGCCTCGTTCTTCACCCGTACCCACACCCTGCGGCGGCGGACGGTCAGGGACAGCACCAGACCGAGGACGGCCAGCGCCGAGAAGACCAGCGCGGGCATCCGGCCCGGGTCGTGGGTGATCTGCAGGGCCACCCACTCCTTGACGCCGGTGAACTCGATCGAGCCCGCGCCTCCGGGCAGGTCGAGCTTCTGGCCGACGGCCAGCGGGTCGGCCTGCGTGACGGGAGCCCCCGCCCCGCCGGGCAGGTCGGGCTTCTGGCCCGCGGGCAGCTCGCCGGCCTTCATGACCAGCGGCTTCATCTTCTTCAGGCTCTCCGGGTCGAGCTGGTACACCGACTGCGGCCGGCCGTTGCCCATTCCCAGGTCGCCGGCGAAGACGCCGTAGACCTGGGCCAGGGGGTTGGCCGCGCCGGGGAAGACCGACACCCACTCGCCGCCCATCGGCACGCCGCTCGGCAGGAAGCCCATGAGGATGCCGAGCTGCTGGGGCTGGGCGTCCGGCACCTTGATCGTGCACTCGGAGGTGAACGTGCTCGGCTGGGCGACCAGGCACGGCACCGGGCCGTCGTAGGCGACCTGGCCCTTGCCGTCTGTGATCTTGAAGGTCGGCGCGTAGCCGTGGTCGATCAGGTAGGTCAGCGTGCCGTCGACGTCCAGCGGTTCGTTGACCTTGAGGGTGTAGTCGCGCTCGGCCGCGCCGGGGGCGTCGGTGACCTTGAGCTTGGCCGAGTAGTCCAGAGGCTGGCCGCGCCGCTCGCCCTGGGCGATGTAGGTGGCCTGGAAGTCGTCCACGGTGAAGGAGAACGGCTCCAGCGACTCGGCGTTCACCTGCTGGCCGGGGATGTAGCGGTCGTAGGCGGCGACCGTGTTGGAGAACCCCTCCCCCTCCACGACCAGCACGTTGCCGCGGTAGCCGTACAGCGCGCCCATGGCCACGGCGACCAGGATGCCGACCAGCGCGACGTGGAACATCAGGTTGCCGGTCTCGCGGAGGTACCCCTTCTCCGCCGACACCCAGCCGGGACCGGTGGTGACGCGGTAGCGGCGGGCGCGCAGCCGCGCGGCCGCCTCCTCCACGGTCAGGCTCGCGTCGAAGGAGGCGTGGTGCGGCAACCGGACGAGGTTGCGCGGCGGCGCGGGCGGCTTCCTGCGCAGCTCGCGCAGGTGGGTGGCGGCCCGGGGGAGCACGCAGCCGATCAGGGAGACGAACAGCAGGAGGTAGATCGCGGCGAACCACGGCGCGCGGAACACGTCGAACAGCCAGAAGCGGTCCAGCCACTCGGCGAGCCCGGGATCGTCGCGGAAGTACTGGGCGACCTTGGCGTCGGCGATGCCGCGCTGCGGCCACAGCGATCCGGGGATCGAGGCCAGCGCGAACAGGAACAGCAGGATCAGCGCGGTCCGCATCGACGTCAGCGTGCGCCAGAACCACCGCGCCCACGCCACCGCGCCGAACGACGCCGGCCGTACGGCGGGCTTCTGCCCGGCCGGAGACGGCGTCTCCACGGCCACGCCCGCCCGGCCGGTCCGCTCGGTCTCGCTCACCGCGTCCCCCTTTCGTCGCGCTCGGCCCGGTCCATCAGATCACCGGCTCGAATCCACCGATCCACGTCTGCATCGTCGCGATCAGCCCCGACCAGAGCCCGGTGACCAGCAACAGGCCGACCGCGACCAGCATGGCCCCGCCCACCCGGGTGATCAGCCGTGAGTGGCGGCGGAAGACCTTGAACGTGCGCAGCGCCTTGCTGTAAGCCAGGCCCGCCAGAAGGAAGGGCAGGCCGAGACCCAGGGCGTAGGCGAACGCCAGCAGCGCGCCGCGCCCGGCGCTGCCCTCGTTGAGCCCGAGGGTCAGCACCACTCCCAGGGTAGGGCCGATGCAGGGTGTCCAGCCCAGGCCGAACACCACCCCGAGCAGCGGCGCCCCGGCCAGGCCCGCCGCCGGCGCCCGGTGGATGCGGAGATCCCGTTGCAGGCCGGGGATCACGCCCATGAACGCCAGTCCCATGACGACGGTCACCACGCCCAGCACCCGCGTGATGTCCTCGGCGTTGCCGAGCAGCACCGCGCCCAGCCCGCCGAACAGCGCGCCGCCCGCCACGAACACCGCGGCGAACCCCAGGACGAACAGGGCGATGCCCCCGACCATACGGCCGCGCCGGGGGTCGGCGCTCATCCCGGTCACGTACGACAGGTAGCCGGGCACCAGCGGCAGCACGCACGGCGACAGGAAGGACACCAGCCCCGCCGCCACCGCGATCGGCAGCGCCAGGGCGAGCGACCCGCCCGCCACCGTCCCGGCCAGGTCAGCGCTCATCACACCCGCGTTCATCGGGTCCGCCGCCGGTCACTGTGACTCATCGCTCAGCTTGGTGACCGTCGCGAGCAGGTCGCTGTACTTGACCGCGCCGAGCGCGCGGGCGGCGATCCGGCCCTGACGGTCGATGATCAGCGTCGAGGGGATCGCCGCGGGCGGCACCGTGCCCTGGAAGGAGAGCGCGATCTTCCCCGGCTGGTCGAAGATGCTGGGGTAGCCCGTCTGCTGCCCCCGCTCGAAGGCCAGCGCGTCGGCCTTGCGGTCCTTGAAGTCGATGCCCAGGAACTCCACGCCGGAGCCCTTGGTCTTGGCCGCGATGTCCTTGAGCACCGGCGCCTCCGCCCGGCAGGGCGCGCACCAGGAGGCCCAGAAGTTCAGCACCACGACCTTGCCCCGGTGCGCGGCGAGCGTGGCCCGGCCGCCGTCCAGGGTCTCCCCCTCCACCGCGGGGGCGGCCTTGCGGGAGGCCGCGTCGAACATGGTGATCTTGCCGTCACCGGCCACGAAACGGGTGTCGCCCGCCTGCGGCTGCGACCCCTCGTTCCCGGCGCACCCGGACACGGACACAGCGACGGCGGCGCACAGCGCGGCAGCGGAGAAGAGTTTTGCGCGCATCGGTGGCGGGGTCTCCCTGTACTACAACCGGTAGAGCAGCCACTCTACCGGCGGGGTCACGCGCCCCGGCACAGTGGGGCGTCCGGCGGGCGCGTCCACGGGTGCCACGCGCCCGCCGGCGCGTGTCACGTGCCCGGCAGCGCGTCCGCGGGTGTCACGCGCCCGGTACGGCAGGGCGCTGGACGAGTGCGCCGGCCGGCTCGCTGTAGCCCACGCTGGTCAGGCGGTTCCCCTCGAAGGACAGGGTGGTGAGGCTGGCCAGGCCGCACTGCCTGCGGCGCGGGTCGTGCGGCAGCCGCCTGCCCTCGGCCGCGAGCCGGATGATCCAGATCGGGAGCTGGTGGCTGACCAGCACGGCCTCGTGGCCGCGCGCCGCGTCGCGGGCGGTGTCGATGGCTGCCTTCATCCGCCGGACCACGTCGGTGTAGCGCTCGCCCCAGGAGGGGCGGAGCGGGTTCCACAGGTAGCGGTAGCGGCTCGGGCTCCGGAAGATCCCGTCACCGCCCCCGACCATCAGGCCCTCGAAGATGTTCTCCGCCTCGATGAGCCGGTCGTCGAGCGTGACGTCCAGCCCGAAGGTGGCGCTCAGGGGGGCCGCGGTCTCCTGGGCCCGCTCCAGCGGGGAGGAGAACAGGGCGACGACGTCGCGGGAGGCGATCGCCTTGGCGACCGTCTCGGCCATCTGCACACCGGTCTCCGAGAGGTGGTAGCCGGGCAGCCTGCCGTACAGGACGTTGGCGGGGTTGTGCACCTCGCCGTGGCGCAGTAGATGAACGATGGTGGTCTCGGCCATGGTGTCATCAGCCTACCCATCCGTACGGCGCGCCCCACCTGGTGCCCCACCGCGCCCGGGGCCGCGGTTCGGGCGCACCCGGCGGGCGTGACCCTCATGCGGCCTTCATGCGGTCTTCGCCCAGCCTTTGCGCGCCCTTCGCACGGCCCCGCATGGCTTTCGCGCCGCCGCACACGGCCGGCGGCGACGGCGTCCGGCAGGCGTTTCTCAATGGCCTTTCAATGGCCTTTCAATGGCCGCGTTCGGCGGCCACGGCCTTGAGTGCCTCCACGGCGGCCCGGATCGCCGGGCGGCGGGCCGCGTCGGCGCGCCACAGGGCGTAGATCCGGCGGGACAGTCTGGGCCGGAGCGGGACGATCCGCACTCCTTCGGGCACGAAGTCGCGGCCGAGACGCGGCACGATCGCGCACCCCTGCCCCGCGGCGACGAGGGCGAGCTGGGTCGGGTACTCGTCCACCATGCAGGAGATCTCCGGCTCCAGCTCGGCCGCGCGCAGCGTGTGGGCCAGCCAGTCGTGGCAGACCGTGCCGGGTGAGGAGCTGACCCACCGCTCCCCGGACAGGTCGGCGAGCTCGATCTCCGGCCGGTCGGCCAGCGGGTGGGACGCGGGCAGGATCGCGTCCGCGATGTCGTCGAGGAGCATCGCCCGCGACAGCCCCTCGGGGATGGCCATCGGCCGGTTCGACCAGTCCTGGGCCAGCGCGAGGTCCAGCTCGCCCCTGGCCACCTCGCGCACCTGCCGTTCCGGCTCGCGCTCCACCATCTGCAGCCGCAGGTCGGGGTGGCGTTCCTGCAGCAGGCGCAGCGCCCCGGGCATCAGGCCGCGGGCCGCGGTGGGGAAGGCTCCGATGCACAGCCGCCCCACGACCTCCCCGCGCAGCGCCTCGAAGTCGGCCGCGGCGGTCTCCACCAGCGCGAGGATGCGCCCGGCGTGGTCGGCGAGCAGCCCGGCCGCGTCGGTCAGCCGCACACCGCGCCCGTTGCGCTCCAGCAGGGGCGCGCCGGTCTCCCGCTCCAGTTTGGCGAGCTGCTGGGAGACCGCCGACGGGGTCACCATCAGCGCCTCGGCCGCGGCGCCCACGGAGCCGTAGACCGCCACGGCGTGCAGGGCCTTGAGGCGGTTGAGATCCAACATGTAAGTGATTCTAAAGCCATTGAGAAAGAAAGTCTCGCTTGTCCTGAATTATTGGCGCGGGCAACGATGAAAAAGTGAGAACCAGACACCTCCTCCTGGCCGTCGGCCTCGCCGCCGTCTGGGGCTTCAACTTCGTCGTCATGGAGGCGGGGCTGCGCCACTTCCCGCCACTGCTCTTCGTGACGCTGCGGTTCGCCCTGGCGGCCTTCCCGGCGCTGCTGTTCGCCGGGAGCCCCGGTGTGCCGTGGCGGCGGGTCCTGGCCGCCGGGGTCACACTCGGCGTCGCGCAGTACAGCCTCCTGCTGCTGGGCATGCGAGCCGGCATGCCCGCCGGCCTGACGTCGATCGTCGTCCAGGCCCAGGCGGTGTTCACCGTGGTCCTGGCCGTGTTCCTGCTGAAGGAGCGGATCACCGGGCGAAGGGTCGCAGGCCTCTGCGTCGCGTTCGCCGGGCTGGTACTGATCGGCGTGGACCTGGGCGGCGAGGGGGGCCCGATCGGCGCCTTCCTCCTGGTCGTCGGCGGCGCGTTCGGCTGGGGTCTGGGCAACATCGCGGTGCGGAAGGCGGCGCCGCCCAGTTCCCTGCGGTTCATGATCTGGCTGAGCGCGGTGGCGGCCGTACCCATGTTCGGCCTGTCACTGCTGGTCGAGGGTGTCCCCCAGGTACGGCTCTCCACCGAAGGCGTGCTGGCGGTCCTGTACGTCGCGCTGCTCGCCACCCTCGGCGGCTTCGGGGTCTGGGGCTTCCTGCTCAAGAGGTACGACGCGTCCGTCGTCGCGCCCTACAGCCTGCTCGTCCCGGTCTTCGGCATGTCCTCGGCGCTCCTGGTCACCGGGGAACCGATCTCCCCGATGAAGCTCGCCGCCGCCGTACTGATCATCTCCGGAGTCCTGTACGCGGGCGCCCGCCCGCGCCGGAGGGCTGTTCCCGGCGGGACTTCCAGCGGGGTTTCCGGTGGGGCTTCCAACGGGGTTCCCGGCGGGGCTTCCAACGGGGTTCCCGGCGGGGCGGGACGGCGGGACGGCGACCGGTCCCGCGCGGGCAGCACCGCTCCCACCGGGGACAGCCGGTACGGCCCCGCTGCGGTCGCTGATGGTTCCTGACCGGCCAGGCCGGTGCTTGTTCGGGTGTTCCGGCTGTTCAGGCTGAGGCTTTTCCCACCTGGGGACGTTTCCCCGTTTTGGGCGGGTCGGTGGTTGCCGGGCCGGTCGTTTGTGCGCGCTGCGGTGGGTGGGTGTTCCGGCCGGCGCTGTGGTTGCTGTCTGGTTCCGACCGGCCTTCGGCCTGGTCTCGGG
>NZ_BMQJ01000024.1 GCF_014648055.1 Streptosporangium pseudovulgare | reverse complement strand
TGTCCATCGAGATGCGCGACACCGACGAGGACGTCTTCCGCGCCGCGGAGGAGCTCGGCATCGACCTGTCCCGGCGTGAGCCGAGCAGCGTCGAAGAGGTCTGACGGCCATACTGGAGAACTCGGCTCTGCCGTAGGGCCTCCGCGTGCCGGTGGGGCGGGTACGCACGACGTGCTCGCCCCGCTCGCGGCAGGCTCAGGGCCACCCGGGACGACGGCTTCGCCGGGGCGGAGGATCACCGTGCGGAAGACTCACGGTCTCCCGGGACGATCCGGCTCCGCCGGGGCGGGACGGCCACGCGGCAGCAGCAGCGCGGCCAGCGCGCCGATCACGCACAGGACGGCGGTGATCAGGAAGATCTCGCCGTACTCGGTGTGCAGGGCCGCCTTGACCTGGGCCTCGTAGGCGGCGAGCCGCCGCGCGTAGACGGCGGGGTCCACACCGAACGGCAGCGGCGTGTCCAGGTTCGCGGTGAGGGACTGGAACCGGTGGAACCCCCAGGCCGACAGCGCGGCGATCCCCAGCAGCATGCCCATCATCCGGGCCACGACCACCGCCGCGGACGCCACGCCGTGCCGGGCCGCGGGCACGGCCCGCAGGACCGCCGAGGAGACGGGGGCGATCACTGCGCCGAGGCCGAGCCCGGCCACGGCGAGGTCGACGTCCACCCGGAGACCGGCGGAGGCCAGGTCGAGCGGCCACCCGCCGATGCGGAGGTAACCGGCCGCGGCCACCGCCAGCCCGGCGACCGCCACCGCGCGCTCGCCGTACCGGCGGACCAGCGGGCCGCCCAGCAGGGCGGCCACGCAGAGCGCGACCAGGAAGCGCGACAGCACCAGCGCGCCGTCCAGCGCGTCCAGCCCGAGGAGGGTCTGCGCGGTCAGCTGCGCGTCCACGAGCGTGACCATGAGCGCCGCGCCGGTCAGCGCGCTCACCCCGAGCGTGGCGAAGAAGGGCGTGCGCGCCACCCCCGCCAGATCGAACAGGCGGACCCGGGCCCGCCGCTCCCATACGGCGAACCCGGCGGCGGCCACCGCCCCGGCCACGACCAGGGCCGGCCCCCACGGCGGCAGGACCGACCGCCCCGGGTCGGGGTTGTACAGGCCCGCCACGAGCAGGCCCAGCGCGGCGGCCAGCAGCAGCCCGCCGACGAGATCGACGCGGGCGGCCGGGGACGCGGCCCGGTCGCGGGGCGGCACGGCCCGCCGTACGGCCAGCGCGGCCACGGCGGCCAGCGGGACGTTGAGCCAGAAGATCGACCGCCAGCCGCCGAGCGGGAGACCGCCCAGCCGCAGGGACACCGGGACCGCGGCGGCGAGGGCCGCGCCGTACAGGGGGCCGAGCACGCTGCCGAGCTCCTGGGCCGCGCCGAGCACGCCGAGGGCCAGCGGGCGGTCGCGGTCGCCCCACAGGTCGGCGACCAGGGCCATGGTGACGGGCAGCAGCGCGCCGCCCGCGACGCCCTGCAGCGCCCGCCCGGCCACCAGCCAGGGGACGGTGTCGCCCAGCGCGGTGACGACCGATCCGGCCGCGAAGCCCGCGAGGCACAGGTGGATCAGCGGGCGCCTGCCGTACCGGTCGGACAGGCCGCCGAGCAGCGGCATGGCCGCGACGTAGCCGAGCAGGAAGCCGGTGACGATCGGGGTGGCGCGTTCCAGGTGGTTGAGCGGCACCCCGGCGTCCCCGGCGACGTCCACCAGGATGGTCACCACGACGTAGGCGTCCAGGGCCGCCAGCAGCACCGCGACGCCGCCGACGCCGAGGGCGGCGCGGCGCCCGGCGGTCCGGGACGCGGGGGAGGGGGCGTCGGCGGGAGCGGGGACGGGGGCGGTCACCGGGTCACCCGGCCGGCGCGGTGATCCGCACCGGCACGCCGTAGTCGTGGAAGGCGACGGTGACCTTCCCGCCGTCCAGCGGCAGGTCGGCCCTGAGCAGGCGGCTGGTGGCGCGGTCGATCCAGAGCGTGCCGTTCACGTCCTGGCCGAGGCCCGGGACCATCGTGACGAGGATCCGGTGGGGGAGCGTGGCCGAGACCTTGTAGGCGTCGGAGCCGTCCACCTTCTCCGCGGCCTCCGTCCGGGGGTTCACCGCCCCGGACATCAGCTGGACGACCCCTCTGCCCGGGTCGAGGATGGCGGACGGGTCGTAGATCGTGGCGAGCTGGCTGCGCGGCATCTTCTGGAAGCCGCCGGTGACGCCCTTGAAGTGGACGGTCTCGCCGAGGAGGACGAACTGGATCTCCTGGAGGGTGCCCATCAGACTGAGCTGGATGGTGCCGTCGGCGTCGCCGGTGCCGCTGAGGCGGCCGGTCGCCTTCTTGACCGGCACGGCGGGGCTGCCCTCGGTCTCCAGGGAGAAGGCCACGGACGTGACCGCCCGCATCGCCTCCGCCGACTTCCGCACCAGCTCCGGCCCGCCGGGCAGGCTCGGCCCGTCGGAGCCGCCGCACGCGGCGGTCAGGGACAGTACGGCGAGCGCCGCGGCGAGCACCGCGGCGAGGGGGATCCGGCGACCAGGCATGGCCGGATAGTAACGATCGCGGAGCCGCCGGACGATGCCGGAGCGATATCGGTTTCGCCTCCTCCGGTTCCCGCGCGGACGGCCCGGCGCGGGCGGGAGGGCTCCCGGCGAAGCGGAGCCGGGGACCGATCCCGTGGAGCGGCACCGGGGCCGCTTCCGGCGGGCCGTCGCCCCGGGAGGACCGTTCCCGGCAGGGCCCGGGGCCCGTCAGCCTCCGCTCGCCGTCCGCAGGCTCTTGAGGTGCTCGACCACCGGGGAGTAGGCGGACTCCAGCGCGTGCAGCTGGTCGTCGGTGAGCAGGTCGATGAAGTGCCGCCGAACGCTGGCCACGTGGTGCGGGGCGACCTTCTGGATGGTGGCCCAGCCGTGCTCGGTCAGCACGGCGAAGGTGCCGCGCCGGTCGTCGGCGCAGTTCTCCCGCGTGACCAGCCCGGCCGCCTCCATCCGGGAGATCTGGTGGGAGAGGCGGCTGCGGGACTGGATCGTCGCGCTCGCCAGGTCGCTCATGCGCATCCGGTGCTCGGGGCTCTCCGACAGGTTGACCAGGATCTGGTAGTCGTTGATGGACAGCCCGAAGGAGTGCAGCTCGCGATCGAGGCGGTGCTCCAGGAGCCGGTAGGCGTCGAGGTAGGCACGCCAGGCGCGCTGCTCCATGGAGCTGAGCCAGCGGGTCTCCTCGTCGTTCACCGGCCGATCACCTTCTCTCCCCGCCACACGGGACGGCCCGGGCGAGACGCCCGCCGCGCCCGCCGTGCCGGTTCCGCTCCCCGTCCATGGATCAGAACTTACCGGAAAACGGTGGAACGCCCTTTCCCCGGGGCGGGGACGCGCCACACCGGCGGGGCGGGCGTCCTCCGTACGCTCTCGTCTTCCGTACGGTTCCGTCCTCCGTAGGGTCCCATCCTCCGGGCGGTTCGCGGACGGGTGGTTCGCGGGCGGGCGATTCTGGGGCGGGCGGTTCGTGGGCGGGCGGCTCCGGGGCGGGGGTTCGTGGGCGGGCGGCTCCCCGGGCGGGCGGTTCTCAGACGGTGGTGACGACCTCGTCGTAGGGGAGGCGGGGAAGGCGGTCGAACCAGGCGTTCTCCCCGGGCCTGCCGATGTTGACCACCGCCATGACGGTGTGGGCGTCGTCGAGGAACTCCTTGTCGATGCCGTCGGCGTCGTAGCCGGCCATCGGCCCGGCGGCCAGGCCCGCGGCGCGGACCCCGAGGATGAAGTAGCCGACCTGCAGGGCCGCGTTGAACGTGGCGGTGCGGGCCCGGCTCGCCTCGTCGGCCGCGAACCGTTCCCTGGCGCCCGCCGCGTGCGGGAAGACCTTCGGCAGCTCCTCGTGGAAGTCCAGGTCGGCGGCGAGGATGGCGACCAGCGGGGCGGCGGCGGTCTTCGCCTGGTTGCCCGGGGCCATCAGGGACACCAGGCGCTCCCGGGCCTCGGCGGAGCGCACCAGGACGATGCGGAGGGGCTGGCCGTTCATGGCGGTCGGGGCGTACTTCACCAGGTCGTAGATCGCCCGCACCTGATCCTCGGTGACCGGTTCGTCGCTGAAGGTGTTCGCCGTGCGGGCGTCGCGGAAGAGGAGGGCCTGTGCTTCGGGGGAGAGGGTGAGCGACATATGTACTCCTAAGCGGCTTGTGTCCCTTTTTTCTTCGCAACATGGGTGAAGATTCAACTATTCCCGGGGGGTCCGCCCCGGCCGGTGAGGTTTCGCCCTCCGGCTGGGAGGAACGAGACCCCGGGCGTACAGTGGCCAGACAGCGGAGATTCCAGTGAACGACCCCGAAGCGGACAGGAACGGCCAGGAGAAGCCCGGCTCGGAGAGCCTCGGCACCGTCGTCGTGGCCGGCCTCGCCAACCTCGCCATCGCCATCGCCAAGCTGGTCGCCGGCCTGATGAGCTCCTCGGCGGCGATGATGTCCGAGGCCGCGCACTCCGCCGCCGACACGGTCACCGAGGCACTGCTGTTCGTCGCGGTCCGCCGGTCCGACAGCCCTCCCGACGCCCGCCACCCGTTCGGGCACGGCATGGCGGGGTTCTTCTGGGCGCTGATGGCGGCCTTCGCCACCCTCATCGGCGGCGCCGGCTTCTCGATCACCCACGGCGTGCAGGAGATCATCAACGGCGAGGAACTCGCCGACCTGAGGGTCTCCTACGCCGTCCTCGTGATCTCGTTCGTGATCGAGTCGGTCTCCTTCTTCAAGGCGCTGTCGCAGGTGCGCTCGGAGGCGGCCCGGGTCAGGGTCACCCCGCAGCGCTACGTCGCCCGGACCTCCGACACCGCGGTCAAGGCCGTGCTCTTCGAGGACGCCGCCGCGCTGGCGGGCCTGGTGATCGCCGCCTGCGGCCTGCTGGCCTACGAGATGACCGGCGACCCCGTGTGGGACGGCGTCGCCTCGGTGGCCATCGGCCTGCTGCTGCTGGGCGTCGCCGCCCACCTCATCTACGCCAACGTCTCCCTGCTGATGGGCCAGGCCGCGCCCGAGCGGATCAGGAAGGAGATCGAGCGGGAGATGCTCGCCCAGCCCGAGGTCGAGAACGTGGTGGAGCTGCTGACCATGATGCTCGGGCCGTCCGAGGTGATGGTCGCCGCCCGCGTCGACTTCCTCGACGAGACCACGGGAGCCGCCCTGGAGCGGGCCGCCGACCGGGTGGAGGAGCGGCTCCGGGAGCGCTTCCCGTCGATCTCGCACGTCTTCCTCGACCCCACCCCGGGCAGGCCGTCCCGTGGCCATCGCCGGGTGGCGGACCGCGACTCCTGAACGGCGGGACCCGGGTCCTACTCGTCCTCTCCGGAGCCGTCCGCGGAGCCGTCTCCCGCGGCGTTCCCGGAAGGGCCGGGGGACGGCGTCACGGTCCGGCCCTGGGAGTCGGTGACCAGCTCGTCGGCCGTGCCCATGACCGTCGTGCCGTCGACCTCCCAGCGCCCGCCCGCCCTGACCAGGTCGAGCCGCAGGTAGGTGCCCAGGAGCCGCCGGGTGCCCGCGGTGCTGGTCACCGTGGAGTCCACCACGGTGACCGCCCTCGCCCGCTCCGGGGCGACCCCGGAGACGTAGACGTCCCGCACCGAGGCGGCCGAACGCGCTCGCAGCGAGATGATCGCGTCCTTGAGCCTCGCGAAGACCTCGTCATAGGTCCTCTCGAACCGCTCACTGGACACGGCGCGGACCCGGTCGCGGCAGGCCCGCAGGTCCGCGTAGTCGTAGGTCTGCAGCGCCACGGCGAACTCGCGCGCCCGCGCCGCCACCGCCGCGCGCTCGGACTCCTCCTGCCGGAGCCGGTCGGCGGTCCTCCACTGGAACGCGGCCGTCGCGGTGGCCGCGAGCATCCCCGCCACGGCCGCCGCCGCGATGACGCCGGCCCGGCCGGCGGTCGCCCGGCCCGGGGCCACCGGACCCCTGCCCACCCGGGCCGCGGCCGTCCCGCCCGGAACCACCGGACCCGCGCCCGCTCGGTGCGGAACCGCCGTGCCCGCGTCCGCCCGGCCCGGATCGGGGCCCGCCCGGTCCGGCTCCATCCGGACCGGACCGATGTCCGGTTCCACCTGGTCGGGACCGATGTCCGGTTCCACCTGGTCCGGGCCGGTGCTCGACCGGTGCGGACCCGCCCGGGCCGCGGCCGTGTGACGGGCGGCCGGGTGTCCCGGGTCCGTCCCGCCCGGCCTGGCCTCCGGGCTCGGCTGGGTGGGGGGTCCCCCGTCGCCGGAGACCAGGTCGCCGCCGGGAGCTTCACCGTGGCCGGGAGCTTCACCGTGGTCGGGAGCTTCACCGTGGTCGGGTGCCCCGCCGCGGGCCGGGTCCGCTCCCCGGGGAGCAGCCCCCTCGCCCGGCTGCCGAGGCGCCTGGCTCAACTGCTGCTCCTGATCACGGCGGCCCTGCTCCCGATCGCGGCGGTGCGGCGACCGGCGGGCGGCGGGGCTCGCCGTATCGCCTCCGGGCCTCCGTACGGCGGCCCTCCACGGCAAGTCTTCCCTGGCGGAGCGTGCCCGGCACGTCACGTACCGTCCTAATTTGGTACGTTTTGTGCGCTCCGGCCGGGCGATCATGGTTCCCCGCCGCCCGAAGACCGCCGTCCGAACACGCCGTACGGACGTCACCGCCCGGGCGCGCCGTGCGGACGTCGCTGCCCGGGCATGCCGTACGGACGTCACCGTACGGCGGGCGGTCAGGCGGAGAGCGCGGCCATCCAGCCCTCGATCTCGTCGGGGTGGCGGGGCAGCCCCGCCGACATCAGGCGGGCGCCGTCGGCGGTGATGACGAGGTCGTCCTCGATCCGCACGCCGATGCCCCGCAGCTCCGGCGGCAGCGTCAGGTCGTCCGGCTGCAGGTAGAGGCCGGGCTCGACGGTGAGCACCTGACCCTCCTCCAGCACGCCGTCCAGATAGACCTCCGCGCGGGCCCTGGCGCAGTCGTGGACGTCCATGCCGAGCATGTGGCCGCTGCTGCACAGCGTGTAGCGGCGGTACAGGCCGCTGCCGGCCTCCATGGCCTCGTCCGCGCTGATCTTCAGCACGCCCCAGTCGCGCAGCCCCTCGGCGATGACCCGCATGGCCGTCCGGTGGAAGTCGCGGAACCGCGCCCCGGGCCGCAGCGCGTCGATCGCCGCGCTCTGGGCCTCGTAGACCAGCTCGTAGACCTGCCGCTGGACCGGGCCGAACCGCCCGGAGATCGGCATGGTCCGGGTGACGTCCGCGGTGTAGAGGCCGTCGGTCTCCACGCCCGCGTCGAGCAGCAGCAGGTCGTCGGGGTTCAGCCGGCCGTCGTTGCGGATCCAGTGCAGCACGCACGCGTGGGCGCCGGAGGCGACGATGCTCTCGTAGCCGACCGCGTTGCCCTCCAGGCGGGCCCGCAGGCCGAAGACCCCCTCCAGGTAGCGCTCGCCGCGGCGGTGGGCCAGCGCCGCGGGCAGCGCCCGCACGACGTCCTCGAAGCCGCGCACGGTCGCGTCCACGGAGAACTGCAGCTCGGCGACCTCCCACTCGTCCTTGATCAGCCGCATCTCCGAGAGGAACGCCTCCAGTTCGGCGTCCCCGTCGTGCGGGGCCACCCGGGCGTCCACCGAGGCGTCCACCCCGCGCAGCACCCGCGCCGGGCCGCCGAGCGCGTCGTCCAGGCGGTCGATCGGCGCGCAGTCGAGGAGGTAGAGCGCCTCGGCCTCGGCGAGGTCGGGGCGGCGACCTACCCAGAACTCCCCGTAGCGGCGGTCGCGGTAGAACTCCTGCCCGGCCGCCCCGGGGGCCGAGCGCGGCGAGCGGGGACGCAGGAACAGCGTCGCCTCCCCGGACGGGTCGATCACCAGGACGTCGTCGGGCTCCTGGTCACCGGTGAGGTAGGTGAACGCGCTGTGCGGGCGGAACCGGTAGTCGTTGTCGTTGCTGCGGACCTTGAGCGTGCCGGACGGGATGACGAGGCGCTCACCGGGGAACCGCGCCGCGAGCGCGGCGCGTCGCTTGGCCGTGTAGGCGGCCACCGGCAGCGCCGCCACGTCGTCACGGCGGCTGTCGGCCCAGCCGGTCGTCATGAACTCGGCGAGTGCGTCGGAGACGGGCAGGTCATGGCTGCCGGTGTTCAGCTTGTCGGTCATCGGATCCCCGGGAGCGAAGGCTTGTGGTATTTCACACGCTACAACCGGGAGATGCGGCCCGCATCCCCGATACGGGAACGCGGACCGCGGCGGCCGGCGAGGCGGGTGGCCGCCATCCGGCGCTTCCCTCCCGGCGCTTCCCCCGACGCTTCTCCACCCGGCGCTTCCCCACCCGGCCGGGCGGCCGGCGCCCGCCTCGCCGGGCCGGGCGGCCGGCCGGTGACCCGCTTCGCGTGAACGGTCAGCCGACCGGCACCCGGTACTCCTTCGCCAGGTCCGACACCGCCGCCTCCTCGAACACCACGGCGCCGCCGATCGCGTCCTTGTCCGGCTTGGTGACGAACGACGCGCGGGAGGCGGGCCGGTCGAACACCGTGAAGTCCATCGGCACGCCGTACTCGCCGCCCCAGGAGGACCGGGTGCGGTGCGCGGCCACGACGCCGGCGCGGCTCAGGTCCTTGGCCGCGCACGCCTCCCGCAGCGCGTCGCCGACCATCGCGGCGGCGGAGTAGCCGGTGGCCACGCCGCTGTCGACGGTCTGCCCCGGATATTTGGCCCGGTAGTCGGCGGCGAGCTTCCTCATCGCGGGCAGCGGGGAGCTGATCGGGGCGCCGCCGGTCATGACGTAGAAGTCCTTCAGCAGCGCGGGCCCGGCCGGGGTGGGCAGCAGCTGCGGGGAGTAGGCGGAGTTGCTGCCGACGAACGGCACGTCCATGCCCCTGGCCAGCGAGACGCCCACGAGGGAGGCGGTCTGCCGGGGGCCGACCGACACCAGCACCGCCTTGACGCCCTCGGCCTTGAAGGCGGCGACCTGGGCGCTCATGTCCTGGTCGGTCGCCTTGATCTTCTGCTCGACGATCTCCAGGCCGAGCTTCTCCGCGGCGTACCTGGAGCCGTTCAGCGCGCTCTCGCCGTAGTCCCCCTCGAAGTACAGGTGGCCGATCCTGTCCCCCTTCTTGATCCCCTTCTTCCTGACCAGGAAGTCCACCCCGTTGATCATGTCGATGTCGTAGGTGGTGGCGGTCACCTGGATGGGCCTGCTCCCCAGCAGTCCGGTGGCCCAGGCCATCGGGACGGTGAACATCTGGTCGGCCTCGATGCGCTGTTTGAGGGCGACGACCATGGGAGAGCCGATGAAGTGGGCGATCGCCACCGACCTCGGGGCGATCTCGGTGTAGGCGGTCACGGCCTTCTGCACGTCGTAGCCGTGGTCGCGCACCACGGCCTGGATCTTCCGGCCGCACACCCCGCCCGCCGCGTTGACCTGCTCGAAGTACAGCTGCTGCGCCTGGGTCAGGCTCTTGCCGAAGGAGGCGTAGGGGCCGGTCAGGTCGGTCATGACGCCGACCGTGATCGTGTCCGCCGTGACGCCGGGGCCGGTCTTCACCCCGTCGCCGCCGACGGCCGGACCGCCGCCGGTGGCCTTCCCGCTCGCGCACGAGGCGACCGCGGGGGCGAGGGCCAGGACGAGGACGGCGAGCGCCGCGATCCGCCGGGCCGGGGCCGCGGGCGTGCCCGCGCGGCCCGGCGGGGGAGCTGAGGGGAGGGTGGAGGGCAACGTCGGCTCCTAATCATCGGGGGACGGGTTCAACGAGGTCTTGAACGAGGTCCTGTCGGACTTCTCCGGCTTCCCGGGCTTCCCGGCCCGCCCGGTCTCCGCGGCGGGTACGGCCCGGCGGTCCGGGCCCGCCGGGTCCGCCGGGCGCGCCGGATCCGCCGGGGAGGTACGGCGAACGGAGGAGGTACTGCGGGCCGGGCGGGGGCGCAACCGGCCCGCCAGGCCCAGCAGCCCGCCCGGCAGGAACAGCACGACCGCGACGACCGCGGCGCCGTACAGGATCCGGGCGGCCTCGGCGGGGGAGACGCCGCCGGAACCGGGCTGGGCGACCAGCGGCAGGGCGTCGCCGTATCGGGTCAGCAACTGGGGCAGCATCGAGACGAAGACGGCGCCGGCCACCGCCCCCGCGACCGACCCGAGCCCGCCGATGACGATCATGGCGAGGTAGTCGAGGGAGAGCAGGAGGCCGAAGTACTCCGGCACCGTCCGCTGGAAGGCCAGGGCGAGCAGCACCCCGGCCAGCCCGCCGTACATCGACGACAGCACGAACACGCCCGCGCGGTAGCGGGCCACCGGCACGCCCATCACCCCGGCCGCGATCTCGTGGTCGCGGATGGTGTTCATGGCCCGGCCCGGCCGCCCGGCCAGCACCCCCCGGGCGAAGACGGCCGCGCAGACCAGCACGGCCAGCCCGAGGAACCACAGCCGCTCCAGCGCCCCGAACGGCACCCGGGCGACGACGAGGGCCGGGGAGTCGGCGAAGACGAATCCGAACAGCTCCATGGGCGGCACCGGGCGGCCGTTGTAGCCGCCCGTCACGGGGGTGGCGTTGAACAGGACGTGCTGGCCGAGGAAGATCAGGGCGAGCGTGGCGATGCCGAGGTAGGCGCCCTTCAGGCGGCCGGCGATGGGACTGAACACCCCGCCCGCGACGCCCGCGGCGAGCACCGCCAGCACCGCCGCCAGCGGGGTGGGCAGGCCCAGCCCGCCCAGGCCGCCCTCCGGCTCGGCGGAGAGGTGGACGTAGCAGTAGGCGCCGACCGCGAGGAAGAACGCGTGGCCCATGGACAGCTGGCCGGTCGCGCCGGTCAGCAGGTTGAGGCCGATCGCCCCGACGGCCGCCGACATCGCGAACAGCCCCGCCTGGAGCCAGAAGCCCTCCAGGTAGAACGGCACGGCGACCGCGACGGCGACCGCCGCCGACCGGGTGAGGATCCTGGCGAGACCGTTCCCGGTGAGCCCGCGGGGGAGCGCCCCGGCGCGTCCGCCCTCGGCGCGTCCGTCCCCGGTGGGCCTGTCCTCGGTGGGCCTGTCAGACACGCGCCGGCTCCTTCGTCCCGAACAGCCCCGCGGGGCGGATGAGCAGCACCACGACCATCACCAGGAACGGCGCGACGTCACCGGCGCCCCGGCCGAGGAAGGCCAGGTCGTTCTGGTAGCCGGTCACCAGGGTCTCGGTCACCCCGATGACCAGGCCGCCCGCCAGCGCCCCGGTGGTCGAGTCCAGGCCGCCGAGGATCGCCGCGGGGAACGCCTTCATGGCGGCGAAGGCGGTGCCGCGGTCCAGCCCCGGCGTGGGGAACACGCACAGGAACAGGGCCGCGACGGCGGCGAGGGCCCCGGCGACCGCCCAGGCGCCCATCGACACCCGCCCGCGCCGCACGCCCATCAGCGCGGCGGCCTCGGCGTCCTCGGCGGTGGCGCGCATGGCCACCCCCCAGCCGGTGTGCCGGAACGCCAGCAGGAACGCGGCGATGAGGGCCGCCGCGACGGCCAGCGCGACAAGGCGGGTCTCGGCGACGCTGACGGGCCCCAGGCGCACCACCCGGTCGCGCCACGGGTCGCCCAGGGCGAGCACGTCGGTGCCGATCCGCCGGGTCAGCTCGGTCGTCAGCACGATGTCCACGCCGATCGTCACGATGGCGAGGACGCCGTGGGAGGCCGTGTTCGCCCGGCGGATGATCAGGAACTCGACCAGGGCCCCGACGGCGGCCGCGGCCGCGACGCCGGCCGCCAGCGCGGCCCAGAAGCCGATCGACGGGTGCAGCCGCGCGACGACGTAGCCGCCGGCCAGCAGCAGTGAGGCGTGGGCGAAGTTCACCACCTCGGTCGCCCTGAAGATGATCACGAATCCGAGGGCTATCAGCGCGTACACCGCGCCGATGGAGACCCCGTTCACCAGCAGCTCCAGGAAGGTGGTCACGGGGCGCCCTCCCCGTCCGCCTCCCCGGGTAAGTCCACGGTCCCGTTCCGGTCCGCCGTCTCGTCCGGGCCCGCCGTGCCCAGGTAGGCCCGGACGACCCCGGGGTCGGACTGGACCTCCTCCGGAGGGCCGTGCGCGATGCGCCGGCCGAAGTCCAGGACCGTGACGGTGTCCGCGAGCCGCATGACCATCCCCATGTCGTGTTCCACCAGCAGGATCGAGATGCCGAGGCTCTCCCGGACGGCGGCGATCAGCCCGGCCATGTCGCGCCGCTCGCCGCCGGTCATGCCGGCCACCGGCTCGTCGAGCAGCAGCAGCCGCGGCTCCATGCACAGGGCGCGGGCCAGCTCGACCCGCTTCTGCACGCCGTACGGCAGGAGCCCGACCGGTGTGGCGAGCAGGCCGGTGAGGCCGACGAAGGCGGCGATCTCCTCGACCCGCTCGCCGTGCCGGGCGGCCTCCCGCCGGGCGGACGGCAGCCGCAGGCCGCACGACAGGAACCCGGCACGGGTCAGCCGGTGCCTGCCGAGCATGAGGTTGTCCCGCACCGGCAGGCGGGGGGACAGGGCGATGTTCTGGAACGTCCGCGCCACGCCCAGGGCCGCGATGCGGTGCGGCGGCAGGACGGTCAGTTCCGCGTCGCCGAACCGCACGCTGCCCGAGGTGGCCCGGTAGACCCCGGACAGCACGTTGAAGCAGGTCGACTTGCCCGCCCCGTTGGGGCCGATGACCGCGTGGACGCTGCCGGGCTCGACGGTGAATCCGACCGCGTCGAGCGCGGTGAGCCCGGCGAACCGCACGGTGAGGTCGCGTACGGTGAGCCGCGCGGGCGGGCCGCCGTCCCCGCGGCCGCCGGAGCCCCCGGCGCCCCCGTGGGAGCCGGGGGCTCCGGCATGGGTTTCGGCGGGGGTTTCGGCGTGGGAGGACCGGGCCCCGGTGGGCAGAGCCGTACCGTCCGGTTGGTATGTCTCGCTCATGGGTGCTCTCCGAAGGGCTGCCGGGACGCGTCGAGGGTCATCCCGGCCACCTGGCCAGGGCGGGCCGGGTCGCGGGGGCTCCGCCGGCCGGCGCGGCGGGGTCGTCGCCGATCCCCAGGTAGCGGCGGCGCACCTCGTCGCTCGCGGCCAGCTCGGCCGCGGGACCGGACAGGGCCACCTCGCCGACCTCCAGCACGTAGGCGTGGCGGGCGAGCGACAGGGCCATGGCGGCGTTCTGCTCCACCAGGAGCACCGTCGTCCCCTGCGCGTTGATCTCGCGGACGGTGTCGGCGATCCGCGCCGCCGCCATCGGCGCCAGCCCCAGGGTCGGCTCGTCGAGCAGCAGCATCACCGGCCTGGCCATCAGCGCCCGGCCGATGGCCAGCATCTGCTGCTCGCCCCCGGACAGCAGGCCCGCGCGCTGCCGGGCGCGCTCGGCCAGCACGGGGAAGAGCGTCAGCACCCGGTCCCTGGCCTCGGCCGCGGCCCGGCGGCCGCGCGCGCCGCGTGCGCCGAGCGCGCCGGCCCGCAGGTTCTCCGCCACGGTCATCCGCGCGAAGATCCGCCGCCCCTCGGGCACCTGGACGACCCCGCACGCCACGACCGCCGAGGGGTCCGCGCCGGACAGCCTCCTCCCGCCGAAGGAGACCTCACCCGCCGCGATCCCGCCCCGGTGGAAGCGAAGGGTGCCGGAGACGGCGCGCAGCAGGGTCGACTTGCCGGCTCCGTTGCCGCCGAGCACCGCCACGACCGAGCCGCGCGGCACCTCCAGTGAGACACCGCGCAGGGCCGTCACCGGGCCGTAGCCCGCCGCCAGGTCCCTGACGACCAGCCCGGCCTCCGCGGCCTCCGCGGCCTCCGCGGTTCTCACGGGTCCCGCGGGTCGCGCGGGCTCCGGGGGATCCCGGGGCTCCGCCGGTGGCGGGGAATCGTGGGCGTCCGTGCGCGCCTCCTGACGGCGGGCCTCCATGCATTGCCTCCCGTGGCCTCCTGACAGCCGATGAACGCACCCAACCCAGGCGGCCCGCCGCCGTCCATAGGCCCGGGTGAAGTCGGGGCTCACGCCCACACGCGGCGGGTGGAGGTTGTGCGCCTGCACAGCGACGGATCACAAACGGGACAGAATCTTGTTCCGCAACGGCGGGTCCTGACACGATTGACAGATGGGGACACGCGGAGCCGTGGACGCCGAGGTCGGCCGGATCATGTCCCTGGCCGCCGAACAACTGCTGCGACGCCTCTCGGAGCTCACCGACGAGCTCGTCGCCAGGACGCGCGACACCGACGAGGCGTACCGCCGGCTGGTGCCCGCCGACGACCACTGGCAGAGCGTCCACGACGCCATGCGGCACGGGATCGGCGCGATCCTGCTGCCCCGCGAGGAGCGCCGCGACGTCACCCAGGCCGAGGCGACCGCCCGGCGCCGCGCCGAGCAGGGGCTGCCCATGGACTCGCTGCTGCGCAGCTACCGGGCCTCCGCCCAGGTGGTGTGGGAGGGCCTCATCGAGGCCGTCGCCGGCGAGGAGCCGGAGAGCCTGCCGGTGCTCGTCCGCGGCGCCACCCGGTTCTGGCACGCCATCGACCGCCAGGCGGTCGCCGCGGCCGACGCCTACCGCCGCCGCGAGGCCGAGATGTGCGGCCGTACGGCGGAGCGGATCCAGGCGCTGCTCGACGCCCTCCTGGAGGACCGGGCCGACGCCGCCCTGGTCCGCAGCGCCGCCGCCGCGCTCGACGTGCCGGAGCTCGCCCGCTACGCCGTGGTCGTCACCCGGCCGCCGGGACGCCAGGGCCACGGGCGCGACGCCCCCCGGCCGGCCGTGCTGGGGACCATGCGGCTGCTGTGGCGGATGCGCTCGGACCACGAGGTCGCCGTCGTCCTGCTGCACGACGCGCAGTCCGGCGACCTGACCCGCGGACTGGAGCCCCACGTCGCCGGGCACGCCGGGATCAGTCCGGTGGTGGGGAGCCTGGCCGAGCTGGGCAGGGCCCGCCGCCTCGCCGAGGTGGCCCTGCGGACCTGCGCGGGGGAGGGGCCGCAGGTGGCCAGGCTGGAGGACCGGCTGCCGGCGGCCCTGGTGGTGAGCCAGCCCGAGCTGGCGGGGCACCTCAGCGCGGCCGTCCTGCGGCCCCTGCTCGCCCTCGACCCGGGGGACCGGGAGGTCCTGCTCGGCACCCTGGAGGCGTGGCTGCGCTGCGAGGGGTCGGCGGTGCGCGCCGCCGGGCGGCTGTACTGCCACCGCAACACCGTCTTCAACCGCATCCGGCGCATCGAGCAGCTCACCGGGCGCTCGCTGACCCGCCCACTGGACATCGTGGAGCTGGCCCTGGCCCTCGACGCCGTCCGGCTGCTGCCCGCACCGTGACACGCCGCCCCCGCGCCGTGACACGCCGCCCCCGCGTCACGAGGCACCGGTCCCCGGCGGCCGTGACGGACGGTCCCGTCACCGGGACAGGGCACGGGCGGAGGCTTAGCCCGGAAGCCCGCCGGGCAGGAAACAGACACCCCCACCCAGCCCGCACACCCAGGTGGTCTCGATGCTCATCGGTGCGCTCCTCGCCAAAAAGGGAAACCACGTGGTCACCGTCCGTCCCCGCTCGACGGTGACGGAGCTGCTGGCCGTACTGGCCGACAACAACATCGGCGCCGCGGTGGTGTCCGACGACGGCTCCTCGATCAGCGGCATCGTCTCCGAGCGCGACGTGGTCCGCGGCCTCAACGAGCGCGGCGCCGCCGTGCTGGACGCGCCCGTGTCGGCCATCATGACCACCGAGGTCCGCACCTGCGGTCCCGGCGTCAAGGTAGAGGACCTGCGCCAGACCATGACCACGCACCGCATCCGGCACGTGCCGGTGGTGGTGGACGACCGGCTCGCCGGGATCGTCAGCATCGGCGACGTGGTCAAGAGCGCCATCGAGGCGCTGGAGACCGAGAAGGCGCACCTGGTGGACTACCTCCACCGCTGAACGGCTCCACCCGGCTCCCGTTCCGCCCGGCCCGCCGCGTCGCCGGCCGGGCCCCCGCACGGGCCCCCGCACGGGCCCCCGGCGGGCGTCGGCGGGGACGCCCGCCGGACGCCGGTGGGGCCCGGCACCGGGTGCCGGGCCCCACGGACCGCCGTCGCGTGCCGCTACCGGACGGTTATCCTGTCGACCTCGATGGTGAGGCCCTCCACCTCGGGCGTCGAGGTGCCGGTGGTCACCGTGCCGACCCCCGTCGCGACCCCCTTGACCTTCATCGTGTAGGTGAGGGTGCCGCCCGGGGCGCCGGGCGTGCTGTTCACCCGGAGGTCCTGGGTCGGCGGGCCGCTGATCTGCGTTCCGGCCGTGCCCTCGGTGTTCTCGGCGCCCACGGTCAGGCCGTAGCCCGCCGGGGTGTCACCGGGCAGCCGCTCCGGGTCGTAGGTGTAAGTGATGTCCTCGGTGCCGTTGAGCCCGATCCACTGCTGGAACACCTTGGCGTCGGTGGTGCCGTAGAGGTTGACCCGCCACTCGACGACGAGCCAGTCGTCGACGCCGTCGGTGAGGGTCGCGACGTAGACGCCGGGCGCGCCGGTGCCGTCCAGGTCGGTCCAGTAGGGGGCGAGCACGTTGTTGGGAGCCGCCGGGTCGGGCAGGGTCTGCGGGACGGGCTCGATGTCGCCGGAGCCCGAGGTGCCTCCCGCGACCGTGTAGCCGTCGGAGACGACGCCGATCCGGGTGTAGGTCCGCCCCGCGTACGTGAACGCCGGGACGGTGAAGTTGAGCGCCTGCTCGTCGCCGATCGGCGTCGGCGCGATGCCGAAGGCGTCCAGCGGCAGGTACGGCGCGGGCCCGGTGCCGGGCGTGACGACGGGCCTGTCCGGCTGCCTGCCCGCCAGGGTCGCCTTCGCCGTGGCGATCTGGGAGCCGATCTTCGTGGCCCCCGTGACGCCGTTGAGGCGCAGCCTGGCGTCCAGCGTGCTGACCGCCGTCACCTCGGTGTCGTTGAACGTGTCGTTGCGCACGCTCACCGTGCAGGTGGACTCGCCGGTGTTCCGGGCGATGGTGTCCGGCGTGCAGGTCTGGTCGACCGGGACGGCGCCCTCCTTGCGGAAGAACGCCACCGGCAGGTGCAGGTCGCGGTTCCCGCCGACCTGCTTGAGGTCCACCTGGCCGAAGTACTGGCCGTCGGGCAGGTCGGGCGCGGTGACCACCACGGAGATCTTCGCGCTCTTGCCCGGCTTGACGCTGAACAGCGGCGGCAGCACCGCGATCTTCGCCCCGCTGACGGTCCTGCCGGTCGCGGTGTAGGTGAGCGTCCTGTCGGTGACGTTGGTGACCGTCCGCTTGACGGTGATGAGCCCCGGCATGGTCGGGGCGTTCACCGACGGCAGGTTGAGGTTGATGCGGTTCCGCTCGTCGGTGGCCGAGGCGGCGAAGTTCTCCGCGGTCTCGTCCAGGGTCAGCCCGGGGTCGCCGGCCTTGGTCAGGTCGATGCGGCCGCCGCCGAGGTCGAACGGGTCGGCGGGGGTGACGCGGTCCTGCTTGGTGACCGACGTCCTGGCCGTGGTCTCCAGCGCGGACTTGACCTGGCCCGGGGTCCAGCCGGGGTGCAGCGCGAACACCAGGGCCGCGGCGCCCGCGACGTGCGGCGACGCCATCGAGGTGCCCGCGATCGCCTGGTACAGCTGGCCCTGCGGGCCGCCGGCCGGGCCTTCCAGCGTCGGCGTCTGGCCCGCCAGGATGTGCAGGCCGGGCGCGGTGACGTCCGGCTTGAGGAAGTCCCCGCCCGGCCCGCGGGAGGAGAACGTGGCCATGGCGTCGCCCTGCCAGGTGGTCTTGGCCCCCTGCGGGAACGACGCGGTCGCGCCTGGGTCGGCCGACAGGAAGGCCAGCAGGGCGTCGGTCTCCGGCTTGTCGATGTGGACCGTGGGCAGCCAGTGGTTGTCGGTCATCACGTCGAGCGGCGTGGTGTTGTAGAGGATCATTCCCGCCGCGCCGCCCTGGCGTACGTTGAAGCCCTTCAGTACCCGGCCGGGGCCGCGCTCACAGGCGACGATCTTGCCGGTGAACAGGCCCGGAGGGGCGGGGGCCGTACACAGCGGGTTGGAGTACGGCGGAGCCGAGGCGAGCACGACCCGCAGCGGGGAGGTCACCCCGGCGGTGATGGAGGCGCCCTTGAGCGTGGCCGTCGCGCCGCCCGTGCCGGTCAGCGTGACGGTGGACTGGAACGTCCTGGACTGCGTGGAGGCCGCCACCGTGGTCACCCACGGGCCGCGGTGGTCGGTGGTCCCCGCGCCGGGGCCGGAGTTGCCCGCCGAGGCCGACACGAACACGCCCGCGGCGTAGGCGTCGAGGAAGGCCAGCTCCACCGGGTCGGTGTAGGGGGAGCCGCCGCCGGAGATCGAGAAGTTGATCACCCGGACGCCGTCCAGGATCGCCCGGCCCACGGCCTGCGCGGAGTCGGAGGGGAAGCAGCCCTCCACCCCGCACACCTTGTAGATCGACACGTGCGCCGCCGGGGCGATGCCGTGGATCGGTCCGCGGCTGATGCCCAGGGGGGCGGCGTCGGCCACCGGGCCGCCGGCCGAGGTGGTCGCGGTGTGGGTGCCGTGGCCGTTGGAGTCGCGCGCGCTGTCAGGGTAGACCTCGCCGCCGAACACCGCGTTGTAGGTCTCCAGGAACGGCGCGCCGCCGATGAGCTTGTCGTTGCAGGTGAACGGGTCGGCGGCCGGGGTCAGCGGGTTGTCGCCGAAGTCGCAGACGCGCGGGGAGCCGTCCCGGGTGGGAGGCGCGGCGGGCAGGTTGCCGGGGTCGGCGAACTGGGGGTGCTCCGGCCAGACGCCGGAGTCGAGGACGCCGACGACGACGCCCTTGCCGGAGGAGGAGCTGCCGCCCAGCTTGCTGTAGATCGCCGGCGCCCCGATGAAGTCGGAGCTGGAGTCGGTCAGCGGCTTCTCGGGCTTGTCGTGCTGGACCGCCGCGACCCCGGGCAGCTTCAGCACCTCGGCCGCCTTGTCGGCGGGGATCCGCAGCGCGATGCCGCCGTAGACGGTGCGCAGCTTCTGCCCGGCCCGGGCGCCCGGAACCTTCCTGGCCAGCTCGGCGAGGAAGGCGTTCTCCACCCGCTCGATGTGCTTCTCGTACTTCTTGGCGGTCGCGCCCCTGACGTCGAGCGCCCTGCCGGTCTTCGCGGGACTCGTGGCGGGAAGCCCTTCGAGGTCGCCCTGGTAGGCGGCGTACGAGTCGTAGTCGAGCTTGACCATCACGTTGACGGGGGCGCTCGACGTCGACTTCAGCAGCGCCGTGTCGCTCCGGGCGAGCCTGCCGGTCGCCGACTTGGCCCCCTGGACCGGCTCGCCGCCGGTCAGCGGGGTCGCCGTCCACTTCTTCGGGGCCGGAGTGGGGGCGGGATCCGCGCTCGCCGGCGGCGTCATCGCCGCGACGAGCCCGAGGGCGGCGGCGAGCACCGCCACCCGCCTGATCCCGGGCGGCTGGGGGGTACTGGGCAAGGAGACCTCCCTGTGGGGGACACATGGGCGCGTCACCCCGCGTGGAGGTCCCGGGTCACCCGGCCGTGCCCGGCCGCGGGCATGGCTGAGGAGGTCTCGGCCCTCCCCGTGGGTGACGAGCGATCGACCGTCCGTGAGGGCGGCCGACCTGACTGGGAGACTAGTCAGCGGCCATTTGCTTGGCTAGAGACGGAAATTGCCACAATAAACACCCTGCTTGGGCAAATCTGATCACGTGATCGCCGACGGCAGGGCGGCCTCCCCGAAACCGGAGGCGGGGCCGTAGCCTGAGGGGGCCGGCGTGCCCGGCGACGAGGACCGCCCGGCGGAGGGAACACCGTGAAGCTCAAGCTCGACCTGCACCCGATCTTCAACCGCGGTGGCGAGATCGACAAGGCGCTGCGCGGCGTCATCGACGAGGCGATCAGGAAGAGGGCCACCGAGGTCGAGATCATCCCCGGGAAGGGCTCCGGCCAGCTCAAGAAGAAGGTGCTGCGCTTCCTGGAGCAGAAGGAGATCAAGGCCCTCTACCACCGCATCGACAAGGACTCCAAGAACCACGGCCGGCTGTTCGTCTACTTCCGCCACAAGTAGCCGCGTACGCCGGCGCGGACGGGCGTCCTCCGCCGAGGCCGCGCCGGCCCGCGCCGAGGGCTGCGGATGACCCGGCGGTCCTACGCCGAGCGGCTCAGGACGCGGGCCGACCGGGAGGAACCGTCAGCGGCGGCTCACTGACCGCATGGCCTCCTGGCCGTTCGGCCCGGACGCTCCTCGGCGTCCGGGTCGCGGTCAGCATCAGGCCGGTGAACACGGCGCAGGCCAGCGTCACGGCACCTGCCGCGAGGAAGGCGCTGTCGAGGCCGGATTCGAAGGAGGCGCCACCGGACTCCCGCGTGTGGACGATCGCCCCGAGCAACGCCACGCCGAGCACCGCGCCGATCTGCCGGGTGGTGCTGCTGACGCCCGAGGCGAGGCCGCCCTCCTGCGGGCTGACCGCCTGGATGGCGGCCCCGGTCAGCGGCGACATGGTGAGAGCGAACCCGATGCCGACGACCGCCAGCCGCCACCACACGTTCCCGTAGCCGGTATCGGCGTGGACGGAGCCCAGCGCCAGCAGCCCCAGCCCGGCCAGCGCCAGGCCGATGCTGACGACGACGCGGAAGCCGTACCTGGCCGCGAACCGGCCCGCGTACGGGCTGACGATCACCATGGCCAGCGAGGTGGGCAGGGTCCGCAGCCCGGCGACCAGGACCGAAGTGCCCTGGACGTAGACGAAGAACTGGGAGAAGAAGAACGACGACCCCATCAGCGCGAACCCGACCACGACCATCGCCGTGTTGGACACCGTGAACAGCCGCCGGCGGAACAGCCGCAGCGGCAGCATCGGCGTCGCCACACGGCTCTCGACCACGACGAACGCGGCCAGGAGCACCAGTCCGGCGGCGAAGCCGCCCAGGATCACCGGCGAGGTCCACCCTCGGGAACCGCCTTCGATCAGGCCGTAGGTCACGGCGCCCACGCCCGCGACGGACAGGACCGTGCCGGGGACGTCGATCGGCGGCGCGCTCGGGTTGCGGGATTCCCCCAGCACGCGCAGCCCGGCCAGCAGCAGCACCGCCCCGATGGGCACGTTGACCAGGAAGATGGCGGGCCAGCCGAAGGCCTCCACCAGGATCCCGCCCGCCAGCGGTCCGGCGGCCAGGCCGATGCCGCTGAACCCGGCCCACAACCCGATCGCCCTGACGCGCTCCCCCGGGGCGGGATACGCGGCGGTGAGCAGCGCCAGTGAGGCGGGGCTCAGCGCCGCGGCCCCGGCGCCCTGCAGTACCCGCCCGGCGATCAGCCAGCCGATCGAGGGCGCGAGCGAACACACCACCGACGCGGCCGTGAACACCACCACCCCGGCCAGGAACACCCGTCTGCGGCCGAACCGGTCGGCGAAGACGCCGCCCGACAGCAGCAGCATGGCCACCAGCAGCACGTAGGCGTCGACGATCCACTGCAGATCCGGTCAGCCCGGTGTGGAGCCGCTGCTGCATGTCGGGCAGGGCGGCGCCGACGATCGTGTTGTCGAGCAACACCATGAACTGACCCGCGCAGGTCAGGGTGAGCAACGCTTTCCGCACATCTCTCCTAAAAGCAGTTATTGGCTGCGTTTGGGGGAGACTCTAACGCAAGTCTCGACTGCTTTAATGTGGGGTATGGATGAGCAGGGGCGGGCCAGGCGGCCCGGCGGGCGCAGCGCCCGGGTCCGCGCGGCGGTGCACCAGGCCGTTACCGACCTGGTCGGCGAGCGCGGCTACGGAAACTTCACCGTCGGCGAGGTCGCGGCCCGCGCGGGCGTGGCCGACACCAGCCTCTACCGCCGGTGGGGCAACCTCGAAGCCCTGCTCAGCGACGTGTTGCTGACCCGGCTCAACGCGCAGGCGCCGATGCCTGACACCGGGAGCCTGGCCGGCGACCTGCGCGCCTACGCCGCCATCGTGGCCCGCGAGGTCACCGGACCCGACGGCCTGGCGGTGGTGCGGCTGACCATCGCGCTGTCGGGCGAGGGTCAGCCGGGCCTTCAGGCGCGCGACGAGCTCCTGGCCGACCGCACCAGGCAGTTGCAGGCCATGCTCGACCGCGCCCGCGACCGCGGTGAGGACCCGCCCGACGCGCTGGAGGTGCTGGACCATCTCCTGGCGCCGATCTACATGCGCGTCCTGTTCGACGTGGGCCCGCTCACCCCTGACTACCTCGACGGGTTGGCCGACCGGTTGCTCGCCTGATCGGTCCGGCGCGGGCGCGTGAGGGCGCCGAGGCGGGGAACGGGACCCGGCCGCGAGGTCTGAGTCCCGCGACGTGTTCGGACCCGCTCGGTCAACGGAGCCTGCCGGTACCCGCGAGTTCGGCCTCGACCTGTTCGGCGTTCCGTGCGCTGGCGACCACCGCATCCCCCTCGGCCGGCGCCTCGCGTGCGATCTCCAGGCCGAACCCACGCGAGGCGCCCGTGACGAACCAGACCCTCGTGGAACCCTCCACCCGGATGATGAGGATCGCTCCCGCCACTCGCCCCCCGGCGGGCGGGCCGGGCCGGGCGGCGGTCAGGGGATGCGGGGGATCATCCGCTCCATGCCGTTGACCCAGTTGTCCCGCAGGGCGCTCACCGCGCCCTGAAGGTCGTCTTCGAGCAGCCGTTCGGCGATCCGGCGGTGCTCCTCGGCGGCGCGCGCCGTCGGGGTGCCGTCGCCGGACATCAGATGGGTGTAGCGGCGCATGCCCGCCTTGACGCTGGTGATCAGATCGAGCAGCCGTTCGTTGCCGCAGCCGCTCAGTAGCAGGTCGTGCCACTCGTCGTCGTGGCGTTCGATCTCCTGGCGCGCGGCGACGTCGACGGAGAACTCCCGGGCGAGCCGGAGCAGCTCCGGGGCGATCTCGCGCAGGTGGGCCGGGTCGGAGCTCTCCAGGGCCAGCGCCTCCAGGGCCGCCACGATCGCGCACAGCTCCCTGAACTCCTTGCGGCTGACCGGGGCGAACCGGAATCCCCTGCCCTGGTTGCTCTCCAGCACGCCCTCGCCGGCGAGGGTGATCAGGGCCTCGCGCAGCGGGGTCCGGCTGACGCCGAGCTCTCCGGCCAGGACGGCCTCGTTGATGTCGGTCCCCGCGGCGAAGTCGCCCCGTTCGAGCCGGAGCATCAGCTCCTCGCGGATCTGATCGCGGAGGGGGCGCCGCTCGATCGCCATTGCACTCCTTGGATTGATCTCGGCTGAAGCCTACCGCTTGACGGCATTCAGCACACTGCACTATGAATTCTGCATACAAAATATTACATGTCACAGATTGGAGTTTCGGGTGGGGCTGACCAGGGTTTCCGGTCTGCTGTTCGGCGGTGACTACAACCCCGAGCAGTGGCCGGAGCACGTCTGGGAGGAGGACGTCCGGCTGATGGCCGAGGCGGGCGTCAACATGGCGACCGTCGCCGTCTTCTCCTGGTCCCGGCTCGAACCGCGTCCCGGGGAGTACGACTTCGGCTGGCTGGACCGCGTCCTCGACCTGCTGCACGAGCACGGCGTCGCCGCCGACCTGGCCACCGCCACCGC
The DNA here is from genome assembly GCF_014648055.1 of Streptosporangium pseudovulgare. GTDB lineage: Bacteria > Actinomycetota > Actinomycetes > Streptosporangiales > Streptosporangiaceae > Streptosporangium > Streptosporangium pseudovulgare. The sequence continues at coordinate 74,179 of NZ_BMQJ01000024.1, read as the reverse complement.
GACCCCGCCGCCCTGGCTGGTCCGCGACCACCCCGAGGTGCTGCCGGTGGACGCCGCCGGGACGCGCCTGGAGTTCGGCTCCCGGCAGAGCTACTGCCCCAGCTCGCCGGTCTTCCGCGACGCCGCCGTCCGCCTGGTCCGCGCCATGGCCGCCCGGTACGGCCGGCACCCCGCCCTGGCCCTGTGGCATATCAGCAACGAGTACGCCGACCACGTCCTCGAATGCTTCTGCGCCGAGTCGGCCCGGCACTTCCGGACCTGGCTGGAGAGCCGCTACGGGACGGTCGACGGGCTGAACGCCGCCTGGGGCACCTCCTGCTGGGGCCAGCACTACACCGCGTTCGACCAGGTCGAACCGCCCCGCAAGGCCCCCGGGCCGGTCAACCCCACCCAGGTCCTCGACTGGCGCCGCTTCTGCTCCGACGCGCTGCTGGAGTGCTTCGAGCTGGAGCGGGCCGTACTGCGCGAGGTCACCCCGGACGTGCCGGTGACCACCAACTTCATGAGCATCCTGCACGGCCTGGACTACTGGAAGTGGGCCGCCGCCGAGGACGTGGTCAGCGACGACGCCTACCCCGACCCCGCCGACCCCGAATCGCACGTGGCGGTCGCGCTCAGCTACGACCTGATGCGCTCGCTGAAGCGGCGGCCGTGGATCCTGCTGGAGCAGGCCGCGAGCGCGGTGAGCTGGCGGGAGGTCAACGCGCCCAAGCCGCCGGGCATGATGCGCCTGCACAGCCTGCAGGCCCTGGCCCACGGCGCGGACGGCGCGATGTTCTTCCAGTGGCGGCAGGCCCGCTACGGCCCGGAGAAGTTCCACTCCGCGCTGCTCCCGCACGGCGGCACCGCCGCCCGCGGCTGGCGGGACACCCTCCGGCTCGGCGCCGACCTGCGGCGCCTCGCCGAAATCGCCGGAACCGGGACACGCGCCGACGTGGCGCTCCTCCTCGACTGGGACAGCTGGTGGGGCCTGGAGGCCCCCGAGTCGATGCCGTCCGACCGGCTCAGGCTCAAGGACCTCCTGCTGTCCTGGTACCGGCCGCTGCACGCCCGCGGCGTCGCGGTCGACCTCGTCCCCGCGGGCCGAGACCTGTCCGGCTACCGGGTGGCCATCGCGCCCAACCTCTACCTGTGCACGCCGGAGCAGGCCCGGCACCTGGCCGCCTTCGACGGGCACCTCGTCGTCGGACCGTTCAGCGGCGTCGTCGACACGGCCGACCAGGTGCACGACGGCGGCGCCCCCGGCCCGCTGCGCGAACTGCTCGGCCTGACGGTCGACGAGTTCTGGCCGCTCCCCGACGGACAGGTCCAGCGGGTCCGGCCCGTCACCGGGACGGTCACGGGGGCGTGCGCCGACGCGGCGGCCGTACCGGCGCGGACCTGGGCCGAGTGGCTGCGCGTCGAGGACGCCGAGGTGCTCGCCCGCTACGAGGGCGGCGACCTCGACGGGCAGCCGGCGATCACCCGCCGCGGGCGGGCGACCTACCTGAGCTGCCTGCTCGACGACGTCACCCCGGTGCTGTCGGAGGTCCTGGCCGCCGCGGGCGTCCGGCCGGTGGCCGACGTTCCCGAGGGCGTGGAGGCCACCCGCCGGGGCCCCTACCTCTTCCTGCTCAACCACGCGACGACCCCCGCCCGGATGGACCTCGCCGAGCCGGGGACCGACCTGCTGACCGGCCGTGAGCTGCGCGGCCGGATCGAGATCCCGGCCCGCGACGCGGTGGTGCTCCGCACCGGCGCCGGACCGACCGAAGGAGAACGGTGACACACCCCTACATCCCGAACGCCGAACCGGGCGTGCGGGCCGAGATGCTGGCGGCCATCGGCGCCGCGAGCGTCGAGGAGCTCTACGCCGCCATCCCGGCGGACCTGCGCCTGGACCGGCCGCTGGACCTGCCCGAGCCGCTGGCCTCCGAGCACGAGCTGGTCGCGCACATGCGCGGGCTGCTGGGCCGCAACACCGACACCACCGAGGCGCTCAGCTTCCTCGGCCACGGCTGCTACCCGCACCACGTGCCGGCCGTCTGCGACGAGATCAACGGGCGCGGCGAGTTCCTCACCGCCTACGCGGGCGAGCCGTACGAGGACCACGGCCGGTTCCAGGCCCTGTTCGAGTACGTCAGCATGATGGCCGAGCTGCTGGAGATGGACGTCGTCAACGTCCCCACCTACGACGGCTACCAGGCGGCCGGAACCGCGATCCGGATGGCCGTCCGCTACACCGGCCGGTCGAAGGTGCTGGTCAGCGGGGCCGTCGCCGCCGACAAGATGAGCAAGCTGCGCGACTTCCTCGACCACGACGTCGAGCTGGTCGTCGCCCCGGTCGGGCCGGGCGGCGAGATCGGCGACGCGCGGATCGACGAGACCTTCGCCGCGATCTACCTGGAGACCCCGAACGTCTACGGCGTCGTGGAGACCCGGGGCCGCGAGCTCGCCGAGCTCGCGCACGCCGCCGGCGCGCTGCTCGTCGTCTCCGCCGACCCGATCTCGCTGGGCGTGCTCGCCCCGCCCGCCGCCTACGGCGCCGACATCGCCTGCGGCGACATCCAGTCGCTCGGCATGCACCAGGCCCACGGCGGCGGCCACGCCGGGTACATCGCCACCCGCGACGAGGAACGCCTGGTCGCGGAGTTCCCCTCGCGGCTGTTCGGCCTCGCGCCGACCGAGGTCCCCGGCGAGTACGGCTTCGGCGACGTCTTCTACGACCGGACCTCCTTCGCCCACCGCGAGGAGGGCAAGGAGTGGGTGGGCACCGCGGCCGCCCTGTGGGGCATCACCGCCGGGGTCTACCTCGCGCTGATGGGCCCCGAGGGCATGCGCGAGCTCGGCGAGACGATCCTGGCCCGCACCCGCTACGCGATGGAGCGGCTCGCCGCCGCCGGCGCCCGGGTGCTGCACCCCGACGCGGTGCACTTCCGCGAGTTCGCGATCGAGGTGCCCTCCGCGGACGGCCTCCTCGCCGCGCTGCGCGAGCACGGCATCTTCGGCGGCGTCCGGCTGGACGACCGCACGCTGCTGGTCTGCGTGACCGAGCGGCACTCCAGGGACGACATCGACCGGCTGGCGGCAGCCGTGCGGGAGGGGATCGGCGTGAGCGGAACCATCGAGGGCGCCGGTACGCCGGCGGCGGGGGAGACGGCGTGAGCGGGCACGCGGGCGAGCCGTTCGCCGAGCTGCCGGTCGCACCCAAGCCGCGGCTGCGCCGGTTCCACCAGGCCCGCTGGGACGAGCCGATCATCTTCGAGCAGTCACGCCCCGGACGGCGGGGCATCGCCGTACCGGCCCCGGGCGTGCCCGCGGTGGAACTGCCCGACACGGTACGGCGGGCCGAGCCGCCCAGGCTGCCGGAGATGTCGCAGCTGCACGTGCTGCGGCACTACGTCCGGCTGTCGCAGGAGAACCTGGGCGTTGACCAGGCCATCGCGGTCGGCCAGGGCACCTGCACGATGAAGTACAGCCCGAAGGTCAACGACCGCTTCGTCACCGACCCCAAGGTGGCCGAGCTGCACCCGCTCCAGCCCGACGACACCGTGCAGGGCGTACTGGAGATCTACTGGCGGCTGGAGCGGATGCTCGCCGAGATCTCCGGCATGCACCGGGTCTCGCTCCAGCCCGCCTCCGGGTCGGCGGCGATCTACGCCAACGTCGCGATGATCCGCGCCTACCACGCCTCCCGCGGCGAGGGGGAGCGGCGCGACCAGGTCATCACCACGATGTTCTCGCACCCGTCCAACGCCGCCTGCGCCAAGACCGCCGGGTACGAGGTCATCACGCTGATGCCGGACGAGAACGGATGCCCCGACATCGAGGCGCTGCGCGCCGCCGTCGGGCCCCGCACCGCGGCCCTGATGATCACCAACCCCGAGGACACCGGCATCTTCAACCCGCGCATCGCCGAGTTCGTCGCGCTGGTGCACGAGGCGGGCGGCCTGGCCTGCTACGACCAGGCCAACGCCAACGGCCTGCTCGGCGTCACCCGCGCCGCGGACGCCGGGTTCGACCTGTGCCACTTCAACCTGCACAAGACCTTCTCCACCCCGCACGCGTGCGGTGGACCGGCGGCCGGCGCGAGCGGCGTGTCCGAGGCGCTCGCCCCGTTCCTGCCGGGACCGACCGTGGAGTTCGACGGATCGCGGTATCACCTCGACGCCGACCGCCCGCTCTCCGTCGGCAAGATGCGCCCGTTCCTCGGCGTCACCCCGAACGTGGTCCGCGCCTACGCCTGGATCATGGCGCTGGGCGCCGCGGGCCTGCGCGAGGTCGCCGAGACCGCGGTGCTCAACAACAACTACCTGATGCACAGGATCCTGCAGATCAAGGGGGCCTCGGCGCCCTGGGGGCGGAACCGCCTGGAGCAGGTCCGCTACTCCTGGCAGGAGCTGTCGGAGGAGACGGGCGTCCACTCGGAGGAGATCGGCGTGCGCGCCGCCGACTTCGGCGTGCACTACTGGACCAGCCACCACCCCTACGTGGTCCCCGAGCCCTTCACCCTGGAGCCGACGGAGTCGTACTCCAAGGAGGACCTCGACGAGTACGCCGCGATCCTGGAGCACGTCGCCGACGAGGCCCGCCGCGACCCCGGGCTCGTCAAGGGAGCCCCGTACAACCAGACGGTCCACCGGATCGACCCGTCGTCGCTGGACGATCCCGAGCGGTGGTCGCCCACCTGGCGCGCCTACACCCGCAAGCACCTGTCATGACCACCGACCGGCCGGATCCCTCCCGCACCGCCGCCGGGCACCCCGGTTCCTCCCGCGCCGCGGGGGGAACCGGGGACCCGGGGCGGGCCGCCCGCCCCGGCCCCCCGGGCGGCGCGGCCTTCACGGTCGGGCTGATCGTCAACCCGGTCGCGGGGATCGGCGGCCCGGCCGGGCTCAAGGGCAGCGACGGCGCCGGCGTGCAGCTGGAGGCCCTCGCCCGGGGCGCGTCCCCCCGGGCGGGCGAGCGGGCCGCGCTGGCCGTACGGGCGCTGCTGGCCCGCCGCCCGGACACCAGGATCGTCACCGTCGCGGGCCCGATGGGCGAGGACAGCGTGCGCGCCGCCGGAGGCGTCCCCGAACTCCTACGGCTCGCCCCCGGCGACCCCTCCTCGCCCCGGGACACGACGGCGGCCGTCGAGGCGATGCGGGACGTCGACCTGCTGCTGTTCGCCGGAGGGGACGGCACCGCCAGGGACGTCCTCGACGGCTCACCGTCCTGCCCGGTGCTCGGCGTCCCGGCTGGCGTCAAGGTCTACTCCGGCTGCTTCGCGGTCAGCCCCGCCGCGGCGGGGACCACGGCCGCCGAGTTCGGCCGGGACGCCGGACGGGCCGGAAGCACGGGCAGCCCAACGAGCACGGGAGGCACGGGGAGCACCCTCGCCGCCGAGGTGGTGGATCTCGACGAGGACGCCTACCGGAGCGGCCGGGTCAGCCCCCTGCTCTACGGCACCCTGCGGGTACCCGCCGCACGGGCGCGGCTGTCTGGCCGCAAGGTCGGCTCCTCCGCCGCCGCCCCCGGGTCGGCCGAGGCGATCGCCCGGGAGGTCGCGGCCCGGATGCGGCCCGGCGTCCGCTACGTCCTCGGCCCCGGCGCCACCACCATGGCCGTGGGGCGGCTGCTCGGCCTGGACACCACGCTGCTCGGCGTGGACGTGGTCCAGGACGGCGAGCTGGTCGCCGCGGACGTGACCGAACGGCGGCTGCTCGGCCTCGTCGAGGGGCACGAGACCTGCGCGGTCCTGTCGGTCATCGGCGGGCAGGGCTTCGTGCTCGGCCGGGGCAACCAGCAGATCGGCCCCGCCGTACTCAAAAAGATCATGGCTTCCGGGGGGCTGCTCGTCCTGGCCACCCAGCAGAAGCTCGCCGGTCTCGGCGGCCGGCCGCTGCTGGCCGACACCGGAGACCCGGAGGCGGACGCCCTCGTCGCGGGCCACGTCTCCGTCATCACCGGGCACCGCGAGAGCGCGGTGTACCGGATCCGACCCGCTACCGAGGAGTTCACAGCATGACCGCCCTGACTGACAAGGTCGCCATCGTCACCGGCGGCGCCTCCGGCATCGGCCGGGCCACCGCGCTGCTCTTCGCCCGCCAGGGCGCGGCCGTGGTGGTCGCCGACATCGACGCCGCCGGCGCCGTGGCGGTCGCCGAGGAGATCGGGAACGAGGGCGGCAGGGCCGTGGCCGTCGAGGCGGACGTGGCCGCCGAGGCCGACTGCGCGCGGGCCGTACGGACCGCGGTGGAGACCTTCGGCGGGCTGCACGTGCTGTTCAACAACGCCGGGATCATCCGCCGCACCACCGCGCTGGACCTGTCGGCCGACGAGTGGGACCGCGTCATGGCGGTCAACGTCAGATCGGTCTTCCTGATGTGCAAGCACGCGATCCCCGCCATGAAGGACGGCGGCTCGATCGTGAACACCGGCTCCGGCTGGGGCCTGAAGGGCGGCGGCAACGCCATCTCCTACTGCGCCTCCAAGGCCGCCGTGGTCAACATGACCCGGGCCCTGGCCATCGACCATGCCAAAGCCGGAATCCGCGTCAACTCCGTCAACCCCGGCGACACCGACACCCCGATGCTCCGCGACGAGGCCCGCCAGCTCTCGGAGGACTGGGCGGCCTTCGCCGCCGACGCCGCCGACCGGCCGATGGGCCGCGCCGGATCCCCCGACGAGATCGCCCAGGCCGTCCTCTTCCTGGCGAGCGACGCCGCCAGCTACGTCACCGGCGCGGCCCTGGTCGTCGACGGCGGCGGACTCGCCTGACCCACCCCCCACCCCCCGCGAAACCCCCCCAGGAGGCACCCCGTGTCTTTCCCTCCGTCCAAGAAGACCCTCGCCGCGGCGGCACTGGCCCTGACCGCCGCCGTCGCGACCGCGTGCAGCGGCAGCGGCAGCGGCGCCGGAGGCCCGGCCACCGCCGGGAAGGTCACCATCCGCTGGTCGACCTGGGGGTCGGCCGAGGACGTCGCGTTGTACAAGGCCTTCAACGACGACTTCATGAAGCGCCACCCGAACATCGTGCTGAAGATGGAGACGGTCCCCAAGTACGAGGACTACCACCCCAAGCTCCTGACCCAGCTCACCTCGAAGACCGCGCCCGACGTCTTCTTCGTCGGCGACGACAACATCGGCAAGTTCGTCGCCTCCGGGGTGCTCGCCCCGCTCAACGAACGGCTCGCCGGCCCCGCCAGCAAGAGCAGGCCCGAGGACTTCTTCGAGGGCGTCTACGGTGGCGCCAAGAAGGACGACAAGATCTACGGCGTCCCGAACGACACCAACCCCGAGGTGCTCTGGTACGGCAAGAAGGCGCTCCGGGAGGCCGGGATCACCGAGGACCCCGCCGAGCTGAACGCCGCCGGCAAGTGGACCATGGCCAAGTACATGGAGATGAACGCCAAGCTCAAGGCCGCGGGCAAGGCCGGTTCGATCTTCTGGAACTGGTACGGCTCCACCTACAGCGTCATCGGCGGCTTCGGCGGCAAGGTCTGGGACGGCGGCAGGTTCGTCGCCACCACCGACCCCAAGTCCCGCGAGGCCCTTTCGGCCCTGGCCAAGGGATACGCCGACAAGACCTTCCTGTCGGCCGACGTGCTGCCCGCCAGCAACGGAGCCAACACCCAGTTCCTGCGCGGCAAGGCCGGCTTCTACGCCGGCGGCCGGTGGATGATCGAAGTGATCAAGAAGGGCGGCGACCAGGCGAACTACGACATCGTGCCGTTCCCGTCGGAGACCGGCGCCCCGATGCCCGGCGCGGTCGCGGCCTCCTACCTCGCGCTGAACAAGGACTCCCGCAACCCCGACGAGGCGTTCACCTTCCTCACCGAGTTCGTCAGCAAGGAAGGCCAGCTCCTGCGGCTCAAGAGCGGCGGCGCGGTCCCCTCCATCAAGGGCGCCGAGCAGGTCGTGCTGGAGGGTGGCTACCCGGCGCACGCCCAGACCCTCCTCGACGTCCGGGACACCGGCTTCGCGAACTACCCCGAGGAGGTCGCGGTGCCCGGCCTGACCAAGGACATCAACGACGAGCTGATGAAGGTCTGGACCGGCAAGGTCGGCTTCGACGAGGGCATGACCAAGCTGCAGGCCCTCGTCGACGGCAGGATCGGATAACGGCCGTGGGCGTCGTCACCCCGGCGCGCCCCACCCCCAGGACCCGGCCCGCGCGCGCGGCGCAGCGCGTGCGGAACCGGGACGGCTGGTGGGCCGCGCTCTTCCTCGCGCCGCAGGTGCTGGGCCTGCTGGCGTTCCTGGTCTTCCCCCTCGGCTTCGCCGTCGTGCTCGCGTTCATGAAATGGGACGGGCTCGGCGAGAAGTCCTGGGTCGGCTTCGACAACTTCGCCGCCCAGCTCACCGACCCCGAGTTCGGCACGGCCGTCTGGAACACCGTCAAGCTCGCCCTGCTGACGGTCCCGATCGGCCTGACGCTCGCGCTGCTCGTCGCCCTCGCGCTGAACAACGTGCGGGGGAGGACCTTCTACCGGGTCGTCTACTTCCTGCCCGTGGTGACCAGCTCCGTCGCGGTGGCCGTGATGTGGCAGGTCATCCTGGCCAGCGGCGACTACGGCGTGCTCAACAGCACCCTCCACAGGTGGTTCGGCGTCACGCCGCCCGACTGGCTGGACGACCCGGGCTGGGTCATCGTGGCCATCGCGGTCGTGACGATCTGGTCCTCGCTCGGCCTCAACGTGGTCATCTTCCTGGCCGGGCTGCAGACCATCCCGCCGTCGCTGACCGAGGCCGCCCGCATCGACGGCGCCGGCCCGGTCCGCGTCCTCCGCTCGGTGACGCTGCCGATGATCTCCCCGACGATCTTCTTCTCCACCGTCGTCGCGGTGATCAGCTCCTTCCAGGCGTTCGACCAGATCTACGTGCTGGTCAACCCCGACCACAACGAAGGGGCCCGCACGATCGTCTACCAGGTCTACGACCTGGGCTTCCAGAAGTTCGAGTTCGGGATGAGCAGCGCCGCCGCGCTGATCCTGCTCGCGCTGACGCTGCTCGTCACCTTCGTCCAGTTCGCGGCGCAGAAGCGCCTCGTCCACTACGACTCCTGAGGGACCGTCGATGGCTGTGATCCCTGCCTCTCCCGGTTCCCGTCCCGGTGCCCGCCGTCTGGGACGGATCGGCCTGCACGCCGCGCTCGCCGCCGGCGGACTGCTGATGCTGTTCCCGTTCGTCTGGATGCTGCTGACCTCGTTCAAGGGCGCGCACCAGATGCTCAACACGCCGCTCGACTGGCTGCCGAACCCGTGGCGGGCGCAGAACTACCCCGACGCGTTCGGCGCGCTGCCCTTCGCCCAGGCCTACTGGAACAGCTTCTACATCGCGGTCCTCAACGTGGTGCTCACCCTGTTCACCTCCGCGATGGCCGCCTACGCCTTCGCCCGGATCCGCTTCCGCGGCTCCGGACTGCTGTTCGGCCTGTTCCTGGCGACCCAGATGGTGCCGCAGCAGGTGACCGTCGTCCCGCTCTACCTGATGCTGGCGGAGCTGGGCTGGGTCGACTCCCACCTGGCGCTGATCGTGCCGGGCTTCGTCAACCCGTTCGCGGTGTTCCTGCTGCGGCAATTCATCCGGGCCGTGCCCATCGAGCTGGAGGAGGCCGCCCGCCTCGACGGAGCCGGCCGGTGGACGATCTTCTGGCGCATCGTGCTGCCCAACGTCCGGCCCGGCCTGGGCGCGCTCGGCATCATCGTCTTCCTGGCGAGCTGGAACGGCTTCTTCTTCCCGCTGATCTTCCTGAACTCGCCGGAGCTGGCCACCGTACCGCTGCTGGTCAGCCAGTTCGCCGGGCAGCACGGCGCCACCGACTACGGCCTCACCCTCGCCGCCTCGGCCATCTCGGTCATCCCGATGATGATCGCCTTCCTGATCGGCCAGCGGCGCATTCTCAACAGCATGGCCATGTCCGGCCTGGGAGGACGCTGACGATGCTCGACCTGAGAGCGACCCCCTTCACCGAGCGGGGCTCCCGGTTGCTGGTGCTGGCCGAGTCCGACGGCTCGCTCCGCGTCGCCCGCGCCGAGTACGAGACCCGGCTGTCGGAGACGACCGTGCTCACCGGGCTGCGGCTGTTCTCCGGCGACCGCGAGCTGCCGGTACGGCGGGCCCTCCCCGACCGGGTCTCCTTCGGGGCCGGGGTGGACCTGCTCTTCGCCGACCCCGGGACGCTGGTGCTGACCGGCTCGGGAGCGCGGGCCGTCTGGGACGGCGGCGCGGGCGAGATCGACGGAACCCTCGTGCTCGTCGGCCGGGCGGGCCCGTACGACGCCGGGGAGCTGCTGGCGCGGGCCGCGGAGCGCCGCCGGGAGTGGTTCGCGCGGATGCCGGCCGTACCCGCGGAGCTGCGGGAACGGGCCGAGCAGGCGTGGTGGACGCTCGGGGTGAACCTGCTGCCCGTCGCGTTCGCCGGGGGCCGCGAAGGCGTGGTCCCCTCCAAGCTGGGATACGTCGGCATCTGGAACTGGGACTCCTACTTCCACGCCGTCGCCCTGCGCCACGCCGACCCGGAACTGGCCCGCGACCAGCTCCGCATCCTCCTCGACCACCAGCGCCCGGACGGACTCATCCCCGACGTGGTCCACGACCGGGGCGTGCTCGCCGAGACCACCGACCTGCCCCGCTCCGACCACGACCGGCTCGCCCAGCACGTCGGCGGCCCCGCCGCGCCGGGCGAGCCGATCGGCGGCGTCGTCCCGGTGACCAAGCCGCCGCTGACCGCCTGGGCCGCCTGGAAGATCCACGAGGCCGCCCCCGACCTCGGCTTCCTCGACGAGGTCTACCGGCCGATCGCCCGCTCCCAGCGGTGGTGGCTGACCGTCTCCGACCCCGACGGGGACGGCCTCGCCGAGTACCTCCACCCCTACTCCTCCGGCCTGGACGACAGCCCCATCTGGGACCACGGCCCCCGGGCGGAACCGCCGGACCTCAACTCCTACCTGGCCCTGCAGGCCGACCGGCTGGGCGACATCGCCGAGGCGCTGGGCCGTACGGCGGAGGCCGGGGAGTGGCGGCGGCAGGCCGCCCGGCACGTCGAACTGCTGGTCGCCCGCCGCTGGAACGGCAGCCGGTTCGTCACGCTGACCAAGTTCGCGTCCGGCGCCGCGGCCGAGGTCGCCACCCGCACCCCGCTGGAGCTGATGCCCCTGCTCACCGGCCGCCTGCCCCGGGAGATCGCCGAACGGCTGGTGGCCGACCTGCTGTCGCCGGCCTTCTGGGGCGAGCGCCCGGTGCCCACGGTCGCCTTCGACGACCCGGCCTTCGACCCGGACGCCATGTGGCGCGGCCCGGTCTGGCTCAACGTCAACTACCTGCTGATCGAGGGTCTGCGTCACTCCGGCTTCGCCGCCGAGGCCGAGGAGCTGACCGGCCGGACCCTGGACATGGTGAACGCCGGCGGCGGCCTGTACGAGTACTGGAACCCGCTCACCGGCGCCCGCGCCCGCGGGGCCACCACCGGGTTCGGCTGGTCCGCCGCGCTCTTCCTGGACCTGGCCCACCGCCGGGCCGGGCGCCGCCCGTGAGGCGTTCCGCGCGGTGAGGCGTTCCGCGTGGCGAGGCGTTCCGTCTGGCGAGGCCGGGGTCAGGGCGCGCCGTCGACCAGGGCCGGAAGCGCCGACAGCGGCGTGCCCGCCGTCGCCGCGCCGACGACGAGCGCCTCGACCGCGTACAGGAACCGGTCCACCAGGTCGGGTGGCATGGTGACCGTGTCCGCGGTCAGGCTGACGCCCGGGACACCGCCCTCGTCGTCGACCAGGTGAACGCAGAACCCGCAGTTGAGCCGCTCCACGCCGGGTGGCCGCCGGATGCGGGTCTCCGCCCGGGCCGCGACCACCTGCCGGGGATCCACGGGCGCGTCCCGCCCCGGCGGGTCGGCGGCCCGCTGGTCGTTGAAGCAGCAGCCGGGAAAGACCGGGAGCCCGCGTTCCCCGCTCACCGCGTCCACCATGCGGTACCACTCGGCCTGGTCGTACCGGGCGTGCCGGTAGGCCTGGAGGGCGAGGTGCCTGGTCCGGGCGAGCAGCTCGTCGAACGTCGCCGCCCCGGTCGCCTCGACGTCGAGCACGAACAGGCCGAGCTGGCACAGTGAGGTGACGAGCGTCCTGCTCTCCGGCACGAACCGGTTGTTCACCAGCGGGGTGACCGCGACCGTCCGGTGGCCCGAGACGGCCGAGACCAGCGCCGCCACCGCGGTGAGCAGGACGGTCGCGGTGCTGACGCCGTGCCGCCGGGCGAGCGTCCCGGCCGCCAGGCCGATCGCCCGGGACACGATCACCGCCTGCTGGAAGCGCGGGCTCCCGGGGGCTCCCCGCGCCTCCGGGAACATCGTGTGCGGGATCGCCCGATAGTGGCCGGCCCAGTATTCGAGCGCGGCGGCGCTTCCGCGCGCCGCGCGCCCGCCCTGGGCGGCGACCAGGTCCATCAACTGATGCGGCGCGGGCGGCGCGCCGCCCCTGAGCAGGAGCCGCAGGTCACGGACGACGACGTCGGCGGCGAAGGCGTCGGCGGCCAGATGGCACAGGACGAGGACCACGTGGCTGACGACGCCGCCGCCGGTCACGAGGCCGGCGCGCAACGGCGGATCCTCGGCGTAGGAGAACCGGCGGCCGGCCAGTCGTCCGCGGAGCGCCTCCGCCGCGGCGCCGGCGCCGTCCGGGGGAGCCTCGGTCACCTCGACGGCGATGGCGCCGCGGGCCTCCACCGTCTGCAGGGGATCGGCCTGCCCCTCCTGGCACAGGCGGCTGCGCAGCGCGTCGTGCCGGGCCAGCAACCGCCCGATCGCCGCCACCGCCGCGTCGGGGCTGATCCTCCAGCTGCGCGGAAGGCGCACCATCCTGGGCACGTTGTAGTAATGGTCGCTTCCCGGGCCGACGTCGCGTATCGCGCCCCAGATGGCCCGTTGTCCCCAGGCCAGGGGAACCGTCCCGGCCCGTTCCGTGGCGAAGCGGGCCTCCATGCTCGTCCTCCCAGAGGATCGCGGGTCCCGCCGGTTAGCCGATCATGGCCGGGGTCCGGCGGCGGTTCCGGTGGGAACGCTCCCAGTCCTGGGCAGGCTAGAGACAGCGCCGACGCCCCGTCAAGGTTCACGGCATCCACCGCCCGATTCCGGCGGCCCTTGACACACCGGGTCGGGGAATCCGTTCATCCGCAGGTCAGAGGGGTCGCCCCGCGGCCGGTGGCCGTGGACCCCCGCACAGGGCGTCCCCGGCCACCACGCCCCCTCGCTTTCCCGAAACCTGCCCGTCCCTTGGCGCCGGCCGGGCCGGGGCCGCGGGCGGCGGCATTACCGTGAGGTCATAAGGGCCCGACGACGGAAGGCCGCAGATGACGGCAGCCGAGTTCGCGGACCGCCCGGACGCGCCGGACGCGCCGGACGCCGGTCGGTATCCGCCCATCGCCGACCACGGGCTGATCGGCGACCTGCGCACCGCCGCGCTCGTGGACACGCGCGGCACGATCGACTGGTACTGCTTCCCGCGCTTCGACGCGCCGAGCGTGTTCGCCGCCATCCTGGACGCCGACCGGGGCGGGGCGTTCGAGCTGACCGCCGACGTGCCCGCGAGGACCAGGCAGTTCTACTTCCCCGACACCAACGTGCTGATCACCCGGTTCATGGCCCCCGACGGGGTCGGTGAGATCCACGACTTCATGCCGGTCACCGGAGACACATGCGAGATCGACCGGCACCGGCTGATCCGCCGGGTGAGGTGCGTGCGCGGGACGCTGCCGTTCCGCGCGCGGGTGGCCCCCCGGTTCGACTACGGCCGCCAGACCCACACCGTGGACCTGCGCGAGGGCCGGGCCGTCTTCACCTCGCCGTCGCTCTCGCTCACCCTGACCTCCAGCGCGCCACTGGAGACCGACGGCCGCGACGTGCTGTCGGTGTTCAAGCTGACCGAGGGCGAGTGCGCGGTGTTCGCCCTCGACCGGTACGGCGACGGCGTCGAGATGCGGGCGTGTCCTCTCACCGAGGCCGAGGATGAGTTCGCCGCCACGGTCGCCTACTGGCGGCGCTGGGTGTCCCGGTCACGCTACCGGGGCCGCTGGCGGGAGATGGTGCACCGCTCGGCGCTGACGCTGAAACTGCTCACCTACGCGCCGACCGGCGGGACCGTCGCCGCGGTGACCACCAGCCTGCCCGAGCGGGTCGGCGGCGAACGCAACTGGGACTACCGCCACGTCTGGATCCGCGACTCGGCCTTCTGCATGTACGCGCTGATCAGGCTGGGCTTCGACGAGGAGGCCGCGGCGTTCATGGGCTTCCTGTCCGAGCACGTCAGCTGCGGCTGCGACGGCTCGGCGGGCCCCCTGCAGATCATGTACGGCATCGACGGCCGCACCGACCTGCCCGAGGTCGAACTGTCCCACCTCGCGGGCTACCGCGGCTCCGCTCCCGTGCGGGCCGGGAACGCCGCCGCGGGACAGCTCCAGCTCGACATCTACGGCGCCCTCATCGACTCCGTCTACCTCTACGACAAGCTGTACCAGCCGATCTCCAGCGACCAGTGGGAACAGACCTGCACGCTGGTCGACTGGGTGTGCGCCAACTGGGACCAGCCCGACGAGGGCGTCTGGGAGACCCGCGGCGGACGCCGCGACTTCGTCTACTCGCGGCTGATGTGCTGGGTGGCGATCGAACGGGCCATGCGGATGGCCCGCCGCCGCGGGCTGCCCGCCGACACGCAGCGCTGGCAGCGCTCCCGCGACGAGATCTACCGGCAGGTCATGCGGCGCGGCTGGTCGGACCGGCTGGGCGCGTTCGTCCAGCACTTCGACGGCGACGTCCTCGACGCCGCCGTGCTGATGATGCCGCTGACCAAGTTCATCGCCCCCACCGACCCCAAGTTCCTGTCCACCCTCGACGCGCTCCGCCGTACCCTCGTCGCCGACTCGCTGGTGTACCGCTACGACCCCGGGGAGAGCCCCGACGGGCTGAGCGGCGAGGAGGGCACGTTCTCGATCTGCTCGTTCTGGTACGTCGAGGCGCTCACCCGCGCCGGACGGCTCGACGAGGCCCGGCTCGCCTTCGAGAAGATGCTCACCTACGCCAACCACCTCGGCCTGTACGCCGAGGAGATCGGCCGGACCGGCGAGCAGCTCGGCAACTTCCCGCAGGCGTTCACCCACCTCTCCCTGATCAGCGCCGCCGTCAACCTCGACCGCGCCCTCGGCTGACCTCATGGTGAGAAGCCTCGCCGGCGTCCCTCAGAGCTTGCGGAAGGTCCTGGCCTCCTCGGCCGCGGCGACCACGTCCTCCAGCGAGGCGCCGGAGCCCGCCGAGACGACCGCCGCGATCGTGCCCTCCACGAACGGCACGTCCGCGATCACCACGCCGGGACCCTCCATGAGCCGGGCGGTCAGCACCGAGCTGCCCAGGTCCGGGATCAGGACCACCCCGTCGCCCCGGTCCACCTCCTCGATCGCCCTGGACACCAGGTCGGGACTGGTGCCGAGCCCGCCGTCGTCGGTGCCGCCCGCCCCGGCCAGCGGCACGTCCGCGCCGCCGATCTGCCGGGCCAGCCGCACGAGCTCGTCGGCCAGCGGGCCGCTGTGGGAGACGAGGACGATGCCCACCATCACGCCGGTCCTTCCGGGGCCCGCCGGGACGTCTCTCCCGGGGCGGGCCCGGACCGCTCACCCGGGGCGCCCGCCGTACGGGACACCGCCGCGTGCAGCGCCCGGACGATGAGGGCGGTGGACGCGGCGCCGGGGTCCTCGTGCCCCAGGCTGCGCGGGCCGAGGTAACTGGCCCGGCCCTTGCGGGCCTGCATCGGGATCGTGGCCTGCGCCCCGGCCAGCGCCGCCTCCGCCGCCGCGCCGACCGCCTCCGCCGGGGCCAGCCCCTCCTGTACGGCCTGCGTCAGCGCCCGGAGCGCCGGGGCCAGCGCGTCCACCATGGTCTTGTCGCCCTCTGCGGCGGATCCCAGCCTCCGTATCCCGGCCAGCCCGGCGGCCAGGGCCGCGTCGAGGTCGGCGAGGGAGACCTCGGGGGCGTCGCCCAGCGCCTTGCCCGCCTCCCGGAACGCCATGCCGTACAGCGGCCCGGACGCCCCGCCGACCTTGCGGATCAGCGTGTTGCCCACCAGGGACAGCAGCGCTCCCGGGGTGTCCGGCCGGCCGCCGGCCAGCGCCTCGGCGACCGCGGTGAAGCCCCGGTCGAGGTTGGCCCCGTGGTCGGCGTCGCCGATCGCGGAGTCCAGCGCGGTCAGCCGGTCCCGGTCGGCCCGGACCGCCGCGGCGATCTCCTCGGCCCACGCGGCGAAGAGGGCGGCGTCCAGGCCGCCCGCGTCGGCCGTGCCGCCGGCCGCGCCGCTCGCGCTGCTCACGCCGCTCGCGGTGCCCGCCCGGGTCGTGTGATTCGCGGCGTTCGCCTCGTGTGCGCCGCCCGTGCCGCCTGTGCCGTTCGTGTCGCTCATTCCGTCGGCGTTCCCCGTGCCGCCCGTGCCACGCGCGCGGTCGTCCGGCCCGGCCATGTCAGCGGCCCCACCGCAGCGCGGGCGTCTGCACCGGCGCGTCCCACAGCCGGGTCAGCTCCGGCGTCAGCAGGCAGGCCGTGACCGAGAAGCCCTGCATGTCGAGGCTCGTGATGTAGTCGCCCACCAGGTTGCGCGACGGCGTCGCGCCCTTCTCCTCCAGGTAGGCAGCCACCTCGGCGAAGGCGACGTACAGCTCGATCAGCGGGGTGCCGCCCATGCCGTTCACCATGACCAGGACGTCCCCGTCGAGCGGCATGTCCTCGTGGAGGGCGTCCATCGCGACGCGCACCAGCTCGCGCGCCCCGCGCATGGCCGACCGGGCGCGGCCCGGCTCTCCGTGGATGCCGATGCCCAGCTCGACCTCGTCGTCGCCCAGCTCGAAGGTGGGCACGCCCGCGGCGGGGGTGGTGCAGGCGCTCAGCGCGATGCCGAACGACCGGCTTCGGGAGTTGACCTCCTCGGCCACCCGCCGTACCTCCGCCAGCGGCGCCCCGGCCTCGGCCGCGGCTCCGGCGATCTTCTCGACGAAGACCGTGGCGCCGGTTCCCCGACGGCCCGCCGTGTAGAGGGAGTCGCGGACGGCCACGTCGTCGTCGACCACCACGGCCGCGACCTCCACGCCCTCGTCGGCGCACAGCTCGGCGGCCATGCCGAAGTTCAGGACGTCGCCGGTGTAGTTCTTCACGACGTGCAGAACCCCGGCCCCGCCGTCCACGGCGGTGCTGGCCGCGATCACCTGGTCGGGCACGGGCGAGGTGAAGATCTCACCGGGGCAGGCGGCGTCGAGCATGCCGTACCCGACGAAACCGGCGTGCAGCGGCTCGTGTCCGGAGCCGCCGCCGGAGACCAGGCCGACCTTGCCCCGGCGCGGCCCGGAGGCGCGTGTCACGAACTGGTTCTTCACGTCGACCCGCAGGTCCGGGTGCGCGGCCGCGAGCCCGCGCAGCGCGTCGGCGACCACCGAATCAGCACTGTTGATGAGCTTCTTCACATCCCGAAGATCTGCCCGTTCGGCGGGGAGGGCAAGCGCCGTGACCGAAAAACCTCGGCACCCGCCACCGGACGCGCCGCTGCCCGCCGCCGGACGGTCCGGGGCTCCGCGCCCCTGCCGGGCGTCCCTCGTCCCCACCGGGCGTTCCGCGCTCCCGCCGGGCGTCCAGTGCCCTCACCGGGCGTCCCGTGTCACCGCCGGGCGCCGCCGCCTCACCGGGTGTCCGGGACCGGAACGCCGTGTGGTTGGGTTGATCCCTGTGAACGTCACCGAGGTGCTGGGACTCGCCGGGGTGGGGGTGCTGGCCGGTGTGGTCAGCACGGTGGTGAGCCTGGCGTCCGTCGTCTCCTACCCGGCGCTGCTGGCGTTCGGACTGCCCCCGCTGACCGCGAACGTCACCAACACGACCGCGCTGGTCTTCACCGGCCTCGGGGCGGCCGCCGGGTCGCGGCCCGAACTGGCCGGGCAGGGCGGGCTGGTGCTGCGCATGGGCTGGGTGACGGCGCTCGGCGGCGCCACGGGCGCGGCCCTGCTGCTGCTCACGCCGTCGCGGACATTCGAGGCGATCGTGCCGTGGCTGGTCGCGGTCGCCTCGCTGACGCTGATCCGCCCGCCCCGGCTGCCCGGCCTGGCCGCCGGCGCCCGCCCCGGTACGGCGGGCGGCCCGCCCGGCGGTCCTTCCGACGGCCTTTCCCGCGGTCCTTCCCGCGGTCCTTCCCGCGGTCCTTCCCGCGGTCCTTCCCGCGGTCATTCCTGCGGTCCTTCCCGCGGTCCTTCCGGCGGCCCGGACGACGACCCGCCGGGCGGTGCGGGCGATCCCGCGGGTGGCCCGCCGTACGACACGCCGTACGGCACGCCCCGCGACGCGGGAGCGGAGGAGCGCTGGCCGGTGCGGGCCGCGCTGTTCGCGGTCGCCACCTACATCGGCTACTTCGGCGCGGCCGGCGGGATCGTCATGTTCGCGGTGCTCACCGCCGTGCTCGACCAGTCGCCGGTCCGGGTCAACGCCGTGAAGAACGTCGTGTCCTCCTTCGCCAACGCCGTCGCCGCCCTCGGCTTCGCGGTCTTCGGACCGGTGCGGTGGTCGGCGGCGGTGCCGCTGGCGGTGGGGTTCCTGATCGGCGGCCGGATCGGCCCGGTGATCGCCCGGCGGCTCCCCGGCGCGTCCCTGCGCGTCGCCGCCGCCGTGTGCGGCCTGCTCGTCGCCGCCAAGCTCGCACTCGACGCCTACCTCTGACCGGCCGTCCGGGCCGGGACCGACACGGCGCGCGGGGATGGCGGAGGCCCCCGGCGTGTAGGAGGATCCGACCAGGCCATCTCCCGACCTCGGAGGCGTCATGTCGGTGCTGCGGAACCTGGTGGAGAGCATCCGGAGCGGCGGGATCGAGGTGATCGACCTGACCGCGCCGCTGTCGTCCGAGACGCCGATCCTGCGGCTGCCGGAGCCGTTCGCGAACACGGTCCCGTTCACGCTGAGGGAGATCAGCCGCTACGACGACCGCGGCCCCGCCTGGTACTGGAACGACTTCACGACGGG
Organism: Streptosporangium pseudovulgare; assembly: GCF_014648055.1. Classification (GTDB taxonomy): domain Bacteria; phylum Actinomycetota; class Actinomycetes; order Streptosporangiales; family Streptosporangiaceae; genus Streptosporangium; species Streptosporangium pseudovulgare. The sequence continues at coordinate 55,200 of NZ_BMQJ01000024.1, read as the reverse complement.
CGAGCACGTGGGAACGCACTTCGACGCGCCCGTCCACTGGGCGACCGGCAAGGACGGTGAGGACGTCTCGCAGGTGCCGCCGGAGCGGCTGGTCGCCCCGGCCGTCGTGCTGGACGTCGTGGGCGAGGCGGCCGGAGACCCCGACTTCCTGCTGGAGATCGGCCACGTCGAGGCGTGGCAGAAGGCGAACGGGCCGCTGCCCGACGGTGGCTGGCTGCTCTACCGCACCGGGTGGGACGCCCGCTCCCACGACCAGGAGAGCTTCCTCAACGCCGACGAGACCGGCCCCCACAGTCCCGGGATCTCGGTGGAGTGCGCCAGGTGGCTGGCGGAGGAGACCCCGATCGCCGGGATCGGCGTGGAGACCGTGGGCACCGACGCGGGCGCCGCGCACGGCTTCGACCCGCCCTTCCCCTGCCACTCGTTCCTGCTCGGCGCGGGCAAGTACGGCCTGACCCAGCTCCGCAACCTCGACCGGCTCCCGGCCACCGGCGCGGTGGTCGTCGCCCCGCCGCTGCCCATCGTCGGCGGCTCGGGCAGCCCGGTGCGGGTGCTGGCCCTGGTCGAGCGTTGAGCGCCGGGACCGTCGCGGAGACCGTCGGCGCCGTCCTCGCCTCGCTGGGCGTGGACACCGCGTTCGGGGTGGTCGGCAGCGGCAATTTCCACGTGACCAACGCGCTGGTCGCGCACGGCGTGCGGTTCGTCGCCGCGCGCCACGAGGGCGGGGCGGCGACCATGGCCGACGCCCACGCGCGGATGACGGGCCGGGTCGGCGTGCTCAGCGTCCACCAGGGGCCGGGGCTGACCAACGCGCTGACCGGCGTCACGGAGGCCGCCAAGAGCCGCACGCCGCTCGTCGTGCTGGCCGGTGAGGTGACCGCCCCGCGGTCCAACTTCTTCGTGGACCAGGCCGCGCTGGCCGCGGCGGTCGGCGCCGTCCCGATGCGGGTCGGCGCCGCCCCGGACGCCGCGGCCCTGACGGCCGAGGCGTTCCGCGTCGCCCGCGACGGCCGCCGCACCGTCCTGCTCAACCTGCCGCTGGAGGTGCAGGCGCTGACCGTCCCGGGTCCGTCCGGGGCCGGGGACCGGGAGACCGGGCCGGGGGCCGGGGCCGTCGAGGCCGCCGATTCCGCCCGATCCGCCGGGCCGGCCGGCTCCGCCGGCCTCTCCGCCGATTCCGCTGGTCTCGCCGGGTCCGCCGGTCTCGCGGGCCTCACCGGCGAGGCGCGTTCGCTCCCGGCCGGGCCGGACCCCGCGCAGGCCGCCCGGCTGGCGGAGATCCTCGCGGGCGCGCGGCGGCCGGTGTTCGTGGCCGGCCGGGGAGCCCGTACGGCCCGGCGCGAGCTGGAGGACCTCGCCGGTCTGACCGGCGCTCTGCTCGCCACCTCCGCCGTCGCCAAGGGCCTCTTCCGGGGCAGCCCGTGGGACCTGGACGTCAGCGGTGGGTTCGCCTCGCCCCTGGCCGCCGAGCTCATCCGCGACGCCGACGTGGTCGTCGGCTGGGGCTGCGCCCTGAACATGTGGACCACCCGGCACGGCACGCTCGTCGGCCCGGACGCCGTGGTCGTCCAGGTGGACCTGGACCCGGAGGCCCTGGGCGCGCACCGCCCGGTCCACCTCGGTGTGACCGGCGACGTCGCCTGCACCGCGCGGGCCGTCGCGGACCTGCTCGGCGACGGGACCGCGGCCCGTCCGGTGCCCGGCGCGCCGGCCGGGGAACGCGGCGGGACGCGCGCCGTACCGGAGGAGGCCGGGACGCGCGCCGTACCGTACCGGGCCGGGTACCGGTCGGAGGCGCTGGCGCTGCGGATCGCCAGGGAGGTCCGCTGGCGGGACGTCCCGTACGCCGACGAGAGCGGTGACGGCCGCATCGACCCCCGGACCCTGACGATCGCGCTCGACGACCTGCTGCCCGCCGAGCGCGTCGTCTGCCCCGATTCCGGAAATTTCATGGGATATCCGGCGATGTTCATGGATGTCCCGGACGAGGAGGGCTTCTGCTTCACCCAGGCGTTCCAGTCGATCGGCCTCGGCCTGGCGACCGCGATCGGCGCGGCCCTCGCCCGGCCGGACCGGCTGGCGGTGGCCGCGCTCGGCGACGGCGGCGCGCTGATGGGCGTCTCCGAACTGGAGACCGTCGTGCGGCTCGGTCTGCGCATGGTGGTCGTGGTCTACGACGACGAGGCGTACGGCGCCGAGGTGCATCATTTCGGACCGGACGGCCACCCCCTGGACACCGTGGTCTTCCCGCCCGCCGACATCGCCGGCATCGCCCGGGGGTTCGGCTTCGAGGCGGTCACCGTACGGGCTCCTGGAGACCTCGCGGCGGTGACCCGGTGGCTGGACGGCCCGCGGGAGCGACCGCTGCTGGTCCACGCCGCGGTCACCCGGGCGCGCGGCGCGTGGTGGCTGGAGGAGGCGTTCCGCGGCCACTGAGGCGGTCCGGGCGGTCGCTGAGCGGTCACCGGGGTGGCCGCGGACGCGGTGACCGTCTCGGCCCGCCACCGGATCGCTCCGGCCCGTCGGGCCCCGGCCCGCCACCGGATCGCTCCGGCCCGTCGGGCCCCGGCCCGCCACCGGATCGCTCCGGCCCGTCGGGCCCCGGTCCGCCGCGGGACCGTTCCGGCCCGTCGGGCCCCGGTCCGCCGCGGGACCGTTCCGGCCCGTCGGACCCCGGTCCGTCGCGGGACCGTGGCAGGCCGCGGGGAGGGGGAGCTGAGGTACGGTTCAGCCATGGCTGAGATCGTGTATCCCCCGGTCATCGGGGCAGCGCGGACGTTGTTCCGTGCGCTGGATTTGAAGATCCGCGTCGAGGGCGCCGAGCGGATACCGAGGACCGGGGGCGCGGTGCTGGTCAGCAACCACATCAGCTATCTGGACTTCATCTTCGCCGGCTTCGCCGCCCTGCCCGCCAGGCGGCTGGTCCGGTTCATGGCCAAGAAGGAGGTCTTCGACCACCGGATCTCCGGCCCGCTGATGCGCGGCATGCACCACATCCCGGTGGACCGCGCGGCGGGCGCCTCGGCGTTCGGCGCGGCCATGAAGGCGCTCAAGGCGGGCGAGGTCGTCGGCGTGTTCGCCGAGGCCACGATCAGCCGGTCGTTCACCGTCAAGGACATCAAGAACGGCGCGATCCGGATGGCCGTGGCCGCCGGGGTCCCGGTGATCCCGGTCGCCCTGTGGGGCACGCAGCGGCTGTGGACCAAGGGCCGCCCGAAGAAACTCCTCCAGCGGCACGTCCCGGTCACCATCCTGGTCGGCGAGTCGATGCACCCCAAGCGCGGCGACGACTACGACGCCGCCACCGCCGACCTGCGCACGCGCATGGCCGAGCTGCTCGACCGGGCCCAGCGGACCTACCCGGAGCAGCCCCAGGGCGTCTGGTGGCAGCCCCACCACCTCGGCGGGACCGCCCCCACCCCGGAGGAGGCCGCCGAAATGGACGAGGCGGAGGCCAAGGAGAGGGAGGCCCGCCGCCAGGCGTGAGCCGGAAGGCGGCCCGCGGGGCCGCCGGCCGTCCGCTCCCGGAGTACCGCCGCGCGGAGGGCGCGCGCCCGCCCCGGCCCTGTCCTCCGCAAGCCGGAGGCAGGTGATCCGCAAGCGGCCGGGTGCACCGTTCCGTTCCATGAACGACGCGCTGGAAAGCCTCCTCGACGCCGTGGAGCCCGGGCCGACCCCGGGCCCCGGCCGCACCCCCGGCCCCATCGGCATGACCGTGCTCCTGGTCTGCTGGCTGGCCCTGGGCCTGATGCCCTTCGTCTTCGCCGTGGACGACCTGGAGCTGGCGGCCGGCCGGACCGGCACGCCGGGCACGCTCACCGTCGTCTCCTGCGCGTCGCTGGGGGAGGGGCGCTACGACTGCCGGGGGAGGTTCACACCCGACGGCGGCGGCGCCGCGGTCGCGGTGGCGGCCTCGCCCGACTCCACCGCCGGGGACGTCAGGCGCGCCCGGCTCGCCCCCGGGCGCGACCGTGCGGTCCCGACCGGGCCGGCGGGCCTGCTGGCCGCGCTGACCATGCCCTTCCTCGGCGCCGGCGTGCTCGCCTTCCTCCCCTACGTGGCGCTCCACGCCCTGCGGATCCGGCGGGGCCGCCGGGGCGCGGTGATCTTCGGGTCGCTCCTGACGTCCGTCGCGGTGGCCGGGATGGTGGCCGGCATGGTGGCGTCGTACTCCTGACCTCCCGAGGGGCCGGCGGTCACAGGTGGTCGGCGACGCGTTCCAGCAGGGGGAGCGCCTCGGCGAGCAGGCGTCGCTCCTGGTCGTCCAGGGCGTCGCCGAGCGCGCGCCCCAGCCGTTCGGTGACGGCCTGGGTCCGGTCGTCGTGGGCGCGCAGCCCGGCCTCGGTGAGCCGGCTGACGACCTTCCGGCCGTCCTGCGGGTCGGGTTCGCGGGCGATCAGGCCCCGCCTGGCCAGCGCGCCGAGCGTCGTGCCGATCGCCTGGGGGGTGATCTGCTCGGAGTCGGCGAGCTCGGCGGAGGTGGAGGGGCCCTGGCGGTGCAGCCGGGACAGCACGGCCAGCTCGGTGAAGGTGAGGTCGCTCGCGCTGTCGGCGACGCCGTACAGCTGCCTGATCCGCCGGGCGAGACGGCCGACGGCGATCCGGAGGTCGCGCGCCGTGTGATCCGGGCGGCCGGAGCCGGGCGGGATGTCGTGCACCATGATGCCAAGGTTAGCTTTATCAACCTGACTTTGCTACTTTCTCGGCATCCACCGAAAGGAACCGCCCGTGTGCCACGACGCCGACGCCACCCCGCCGGTCACCCCCACCGGTACGCCCGTCACCTCCGGCCCGCTGACCCTGACCTCCGCCGACGGCACCCGCCTCGCCGCCTACCTGGCCGTTCCCGAACGGCCGGCGGGCGCCGGGGTGGTGGTGATCCCCGACAACCGGGGGCTGGCGCCCTTCTACGAGCGCCTGGCCGTACGGCTCGCCGAGCACGGCCACCCCGCGATCGCCTACGACCACTTCGGCCGCACCGCCGGCCCGTCCACCGAGGGCCGGGGTAGCGACTTCCCGCGCATGGAGGACTACGCCGCGCTCACCCGGGCCCGGCAGCAGGACGACATGACCGCGGCCCTCGACCGGCTGCGGGAGTTCGGCGGCGCCCAGGTGGCCCTGGGCTTCTGCATGGGCGGACGCCTGGCCTTCTTCGCCTCCGAGCCGCGCTTCGGCCTGGCCGGGGTGGTCGGCTTCTACGGTCACCCCGGCATCGCCGGCCCGTACGGCCCCGGCCCCACCCAGCACGCCGCAGACCTGTCGGCCCCCGTCCTCGGCCTGTTCGGCGGGGCCGACGAGGGAATCCCGGAGAGCGAGGTGAAGGCGTTCGGCGACGCCCTCGCCGCCGCCGGGGTGGAGCACGAGTTCGTCGTCTACCCCGGCGCCCCGCACGGGTTCTTCGACGTCAGGAACGACGAGCACGCCGACGCGTGCGCCGACGCCTGGCGGCGCGTCCTGGCGTTCCTGGACCGGGTGGGCTGAGCACGGTTCCGCCCGCCGGTGACCCGCCTCGCGGGAGCGCTCCCGTGACAGACTGGGCGCGTTCCGAAGATCGAAGGGCCTGGCCGAGAGCCCGTACCCCGAGGAGACCCGATGACGGAACCCGTCGTGCTGCCCGCCTTCCCCGCCCCCATGCGCTGGCTGCACGAGCCGGTCGCCTACGAGGTGACGGGGAAGGACGCCCTGTCCATCACCGCGGGGCCGAAGACGGACCTGTTCTGCGACCCCGGCGGCCCCGACCGCTTCGACAGCGCCCCCGCGCTGGTCGGCCGCCTCGACGGCGACTTCACCCTCAGCGCCCGCGTCCGCCTCGACCTGCTGTCCACCTACGACGCGGGCGTGCTGCTGCTGTACGCGGACCCCGGCCACTGGGCGAAGCTCTGCCTGGAACTCTCCCCGCAGGGCAGGCCCACGATCGTCACCGTGGTGAACCGGGGGGTGTCCGACGACTGCAACGCGTTCGACGTCGACGGCGGCGACGTCCGGCTGCGGCTCTCCCGGCTCGGCTCCGCCTACGCCTTCCACGTCGCCGCGGGTTCGGACTTCTGGCGGCTGATCCGCTACTTCGCGCTGGACGGCGACCCCGAGATCGGCTTCCACGCCCAGTCCCCGACCGGGGAGGGCTGCACCGTGCGGTTCGAGGACATCCGCCACTCCGCCGAGCGTCTGACGGACCTACGCGGCGGCGCCTGACATCCACGGAGGCATCCCCGCGCCGGCCCCGGCTCGGCGGACGGCGGTTCCCGCGCGATCGACGCCCCGGGCGGTCCTTTACGCGAGAGCACGGGCGGATACGACCCGGATCGTCTGGGGCGGAGCGGAAGCAGGCGATCCGGGAAGCGGGGGAGTGGCACGATGCTCTTCGACTCGCGGGGAGATCTGGGCCGGGTCGCCGTCGCCGCCGCGGCGGGCCGCTGCTCGACGACGCCGCCATGCTGCTCCTTCGCAGGTACGGCGGCTGACCCGACGCTCCGGCGGCCGAACGGCGCCGCGAGCTCCCCACCGGGAAACGGGTTGGAGAATCGGCCGTCCGCTGTGAGAGGCTTCGTGGCCGTCGTGTCCGAGCGAGATGGAGGAGATTCGCATGTGGCGGCAGGCCGACCCTGAGGAAGCGGGTTTCGCGCCCGATCTGGCCGACCGGTTCGACGCGCTGGTGCGGAAGTACCCGCCGGGCCCGCACGGCGTGGTGGTGGTCCGCCACGGCGCCCTGGTGTTGGAGCGCTACGGCAGCGGTCCCGACTTCTCCTGGGGCACCCCGCTCGGCACGGTCGACTTCGGGCCGGACACCCTGCACGACGTCCGCTCGGTCACCAAGAGCGTCGTCGGGCTGCTGTACGGCCTCGCCCTGGCCGACGGCCTGGTCCCCGACCCCGCCGAACCGCTCCTGGCGCAGTTCCCCGAGTATCCCGACCTGGCCGCCGACCCGGCCCGCGCCCGGCTGACCGTCGGGCACGCGCTGACCATGACGCTCGGCCTGCGGTGGGACGAGAGCGCGCCGTACACCTCGCCGGAGAACGACGAGATCGGCATGGAGCTCGCGCCCGACCGGGCCCGCTTCGTGCTGGAGCGGCCGGTCGTCGAGGAGCCGGGCCGGCGGTGGCACTACAGCGGCGGCGCCGCCGCCCTGGTCGGCGCGCTCATCGCCCGGGGGACCGGGCGCCCGCTCGCGGACTTCGCCCGCACCGAGCTCTTCGAGCCGCTCGGCGTCGGCCCCTTCGAGTGGACGGAGGGCGCGGACGGGTCGGCCTCGGCGGCCTCCGGCCTGCGGCTGACCCCGCGCGGCATGGCCAGGATCGGTCAGGCCGTGCTCGGCCGCGAGGTCGTCCCCGGGTGGCTCGGGGAGATGCTGCGTCCGCGGGTGCCGGCCTGGGACGAGGTCTCCTACGGCTACCTCTGGTACGTGGACCCGGACGGGTCGGCCACCGCCATGGGCAACGGCGGGCAGCGGATCTTCGTCGTCCCCCGGCTCGACCTCGTCGTGGCCGTCACGGCGGGCGACTACGACGGCGCGGAGCAGGGCGCGCTGCCCCTGGCGGTCATGGAGGACGTCGTCCTGCCGGCCCTGGGCGCCTGACGCCGGGACCGGCCCCTACCGCTCCCGGGCCGGCTTCTGGTGGCGGTCGGTCCTGGCGTGAGTCCAGCCCATCGTGTCGTCCATGATCCTGATGCCCCTTCCCACCGGGACCATGAGGACCACCGCGGCGAGGCAGCTCCAGAACAGCGCCATGTTCCCGATGACCAGACCGAGACCACCGGCGGCGAAGAAGACCAGGAAGGCGGCGACGAACGCCCAGGAGACCGGGCGGCCGTGGGGCCGCCCCCGGTCGGAGACGGGCTTCGGCTCGCTGCGCGGCACCGGCCTGAGGGCCCGTGGCGTGTCCCCGGGGACGTCCGGCGTGTCCCGGGGATCGTCGGGCGTGCCGTCGAGGGCACGCGGCGTGTCGTCGTTCACGAGAAGCTCCTGAACTGCTGGGAAACGGTGCTCGCCGGCCGTGGCGCCCCTCCCGGGGGGCCACGGCCCGTGCGGCTTCGGCTCACGTGGTCCCGGCGCGCCGGGCGAGCCAGGTCAGACCGGCCAGCCCCGCCGCGGCTCCGGCGGCGGTCACCAGGCGGCGGTGCTCGGAGACCCAGACCTGGGGGCTGCGGGAATGCGAACGGGAGTCGAAGCGCCCGTGCGCCCCGTGGTCCCGGCCGCCCTCGTCGTCGGCGGGCTCCCACAGGTTGGCCGGCCGTCCCGCCCTCCGGTGCTCCGATGTCTGCTGGGAGGAGAAGCCCGTTCTGGCCAGGTACCTGTCGAGCAGGGCGGGCGCCACCCGGTCGGCCAGCAGCGTGGCGGCCGTCATGGCCCCCACCCAGAACTCCTTGCGCTCGGGGTGGTCGGCGGCGAACACGATCGCCCGCGCCGCGATCTCCGGCTGGTAGATGGGCGGTACCGGCTGCGGGCGGTTCGGCAGGCGGGACAGCACCCAGTCGAACTGCGGGGTGTTGACCGCGGGCAGCTGCACCATCGTGACCCGCACGCCGCTCTTCTCATGCATCAGCTCGCAGCGCAGGGACTCGGTGAACCCCTTGATGGCGTGCTTGGCCGCGCAGTACCCCGACTGCAGCGGGATCGCCCGGTAGGCCAGCGCGGAGCCCACCTGGACGATGGCGCCCTCACCGCGGGGCAGCATCCGGTCCAGCGCGGCCTTCGTGCCGTACACGTAGCCGAGGTAGGTGACCTCGGTCATCCGCCGGTACTCCTCCGGCTCGATCTCGGTGACCGGGGCGAAGACCGTGCTGAACGCCACGTTCACCCACACGTCGATCGGGCCGAGCTCCTCCTCCACGCGCCGGGCCGCCTCCTCCACCTGACGGTGGTCGGCGACGTCCACGGATATCGGCAGAGCCTGCCCGCCGGCCGCCCGGACCTCCTCGGCGGCGGCCTCCAGACCTCGCTCACCGCGGGCGAGCAGCGCCACGGAATCTCCCCGGGCGCCGAAGGCACGGGCCGCCGCCCGGCCGACACCGGCGCTCGCCCCGGTGACGACCACGGTCCTGGGACTCTCTTTCGTCATGTCTCATCACCTCGCCGGATCTCGATACCCGGAGAGGGCGGGCTCATACGGGACCGGGGCGTCCACGGGATCCGGGCGTCCGGGCGGGACCCGCCGCGGGACCACGGCCGAGAGCCTTCCGGCACGCCGTACCCGCGCCCGCCGGAACGCGCCACGCCGGGACATTCGCACAACTAGGACCGGGCTTTGTCCAACCATTGCGTCCTGCGCGAGTCGTCGCCTCCGGAGTGGATACGGATTAAGTGGTGGGATACCAGCCTGAAGAAGGGGTGGCGGGAACCATGACACATTCGCCACTGGGGATGGAACAACATCCTGACATAGCGGAGATGCGTGCTCGCTACGACCGCGCGACCCAGACGCCGGTCGCCCAGGTCGTTGGCGGACTGACCTTCCTGGCCGGTCTTTACCTGGCCATCTCGCCGTGGGTCGTCGGCTTCAGCGGCCGTACCACGATCACCGTCAACAACCTCGTCACGGGACTCGCCGTGGCGGCGCTGGCGGTCGGGTTCGCCTCGGCCTACGGCCGCACGCGCGGGGTCGCCTGGGTGACGCCCATCATCGGCCTCTGGACGATCATCGCTCCGTGGGTGGTCTCCCCGCACTCGGAGCCCGCGTCCGTCATCGTCAGCAACGTCATCGTCGGAGTCGTGCTGCTGCTCTGCGGGCTGGCGGAGATCGCGATCGGCATGCGGTCGTCACGACGGAAGACGTGACGCCGGGCCGCCGGACCGTCGCCGGCTCGGCCACGCGCCGCCGCGCCGAGGCGCGCCGGGCACCGCCGAGCAGGATCTCCTGACCGGCTCCGCCTCCGCTCCGGGGGCGGGGCCGGTCGGCGAGGAGGCCGGAGGACGGCCCCGTCCCCAGGCAGGGGGGCGGTCACGACAGGAAGCCGGTGAGGGCGTCGAGCCAGCGGTCCGGCTGGTCGACATGGGCCATGTGCCCCGCCTCCTCGATCACCACGGCGCGGGCGTCCGGCATCACCGCCGCCGCCTCCTCCGCCAGGGTCGCGGGGAACGTCATGTCCTGCCGGCCGTGCAGCAGGAGCACCGGGACGCCGAGGTCGCGCAGTCGCCGCACGGCGTCCTCGGGACGGGCGGACGGCAGGACACCGGCCCGCCAGGAGCGCATCCACTCCGCCGAGAAACGCACCTCCGCCAGGCGGCGGAGGTAGCCCGGCAGCGCCTCCGGGCGCCAGACGTCCGCTGCTGCGGAGGCGACCGCCGCCGCGCGGGTGAGGTCCGGTCCGGACAACGAGGGGTCGGACCACACGTCGGCCTCCGCGGCGAGCCGTTCCTCCCGTTCACGCCAGCCCGCGAAGGCGTCCGGTGGGACCGGCGGGACGCTGCTGGAGGCGACGACCAGCCTCCGCACCCGCCCGGGTACGGCCAGCGTCAGGCGCTGCGCGAGCAGCCCGCCGTAGGAGAACCCCAGCACGTCGGCCCGGGGACAGCCGAGCGCGTCCAGCAGGGCGACCAGGTCGCCGACGACCGCGTCGGGGGTGTGGTGCCCGTCGGCCAGGCCGCGCGTGGAGCGCCCGCAGCCCCGCAGGTCGGGCAGGACGACCCGGTGCCGCCCGGCGAGCGCCGCCAAGGGCTCGCGCAGGTAGGTGTGGTCCCAGTCGGGCCCTCCGTGGATCACCAGCAGGGTGCGGTCGGCGGGGCCCGGGGTCCGCGCGGTGAACAGCTCGACCGCCGGGTCCGCGGACACCGCCACGAGGCTCTCGGTGAACATCCCGGCAGTATCCCGGCCGCCGCGACCACTCGCCAAGCCGAACCGGGCCGCGGAGAGGCGGGGAGCGGGCGCGCCCCCCGTGGGCCGGGCGCCACCGGCGACCTCGTCCGGCCCGCCGAAGGGAGCGGGCCGGCGCCCGCCGGGACCGGTCAGGCGATGAGGCCGAGCGCCCGCTCCCGCAGGTCCGCCGGGGCGCCGCCTGCGGAGCCGGCGTCGAACGGCGGATCCGGGTCGTACTCGATCGCGAGCTGCACGGCCCGCGCCGTCTCCGCGTCGCTCACCCGGGCCAGCAGCGTCAGGGCCATGTCGATGCCGGCCGAGACACCGGCAGCGGTCACGATCCTGCCGTCCACGACCACCCGCTCGCTCACCGGTTCCGCCCCGAAGGCCGCGAGCCGGTCCAGCCACCCCCAGTGCGAGGTCGCCCTACGGCCGGCCAGCAGGCCCGCGGCCCCCAGCAGGAACGAGCCGCTGCAGACCGAGGCCGTCCACCGGGTGCGCTCGTGGGCCCGGCCGATCCAGCCGACCAGCTCGCGGTCGGACAGGGCCTCGGCCGTCCCCGGGCCGCCGGGCACGATGATCACGTCGGGGTGCGGCAGGTCTGCGTAGGAAGCGGTGGCCGTCAGCCCTGACCCGCCGCGGTCGTCCGGCACCGGTCCGGGGGAGGCCGCGACGAAGGTGACGGTGAAACCGGGGGCGAAAGCCATCACGGTGTACGGCCCGACCGCGTCGAGGGCGGTGAAGCGGGGATAGAGGGGGATCGCGATGTGCACTCTCAGGTCTCCTTCGTGTGAAACCGGCGACGGTGGTCGCCGGGTGAGATCCGCCAGTGGCGGCGGAAGGTCCGGTAGAGGGTTTCGGGTGTGCCGAGCCCGGACTCCCTGGCCACCCTGTCCAGGGGGTGCCCGGTCGTCTCCAGCAGCCGCCGCGCGGCGTCGGCGCGGCTGCGCTCGACGTAGCGGCCCGGGGAGATCCCCACCTGCTCGGTGAAGACCCGGGAGAAGTGGCGCTCGCTCATGCCCGCGCGCCTGGCGAGGGCAGGGACGCTCAGGTCCTCCGCGGGGTTGGCGTCGATGAACGCCTGGAGCTCCCTGAGCGGTTCGCTGCGCGGCGTGAGGGCGCGCATCGGCGTGCTGAACTGGCTCTGCCCACCGGGCCGGTGCAGGTACGCCACCAGCCCGCACGCCACGTCCTTGGCGAGCGCGTGGCCGTGGTCTTCCGCCACCAGCGCCAGGGCGAGATCCACCCCGGCGAGGACCCCGGCCGAGGTCCACACGTCCCCGTCTCCGACGTAGACGGAGTCGGCGTCCACCTCGACCCGGTCGTACCGGGCGGCCAGCTCCTCGACGGCCAGCCAGTGGGTGGTGGCCCGTCTGCCGTCCAGCAGCCCGGCCTCGGCCAGCAGGAAGGCGCCCGTGCAGACCGAGGCGGTCCGGCGGGCGGAGCGGGCCACCCGGGAGATCTCCCCGACGAGCTCCCGGTCGTCCGCGTGCCCGGCGGCGGACAGGCCGCCTACGACGAGGAGCGTGTCGACCGGCTCGGTGACCTCGCCGAGCGCGGTGCCGGCCGTGACCGTCATCCCATTGCCCGCGGTCACCGTTCCGGCTCGGACGGCGGCCACCTCCAGGCGGTAGCCGCCCACGGGGACGAGGAGGTTCGCCGTCGCGAAAACGTCGGCCGGTCCGGCCAGATCGAGCAGTTGGAAGCCGTCGAAGACGACGATCAAGACGCTTCGGTTCACGGCTCCCATGCTGTTCGCGGGCGGTCATGGCGTCAATGACACGGATATTGCAGATCACGCCATGAGCCGTCCACGCCCGCCGGTCGGGGTCCGCGCGGCACGTGCGCGGTGGGTGCGGGCCATCCGTGCCCGGCCTGCCGCGTTGGCCCGGTCCGCAGGCGATCGGCCAGACTTGGGAGGCCGGAGCGGGGCGGGCCAGGGCGGTCCGCCCGCGCCCGTCGTTGGAGGAAAACAATGATCTTCATTACCGCGAAGTTCCGGGTGCTGCCCGAGCACGCCGACCGGTGGCCCGAGATCACCGCCGAGTTCACCCGGGCCACCCGGTCCGAGCCGGGCTGCCTGTGGTTCGACTGGTCCCGCAGCGTCGAGGACCCGGCCGAGTACGTCCTGGTGGAGGCGTTCCGCGACGACGCCGCCGGGGCGGCCCACGTGGGGTCGGAGCACTTCAGGAAGGCCCAGGAGACGCTGCCGCCGCACCTCGCCGAGACGCCCCGGATCGTCAACACCACGGTCCCGCAGGACGACTGGTCCCTTCTGGGGGAGATGGCCGTGCCCGAGCGCGGCTGAGCCACGCCTCCCGGCCCGCCCCGGCCGCTCCGGGACGGGCCGGGGCCGGTCGCAGGCGGTTCCGCCGGAACCGGAAGGGGCCGGCGCCCCTCCGTGATCCGCCCGCGCGTCGCGGCCCGCGGACCCCGCCACCGGATAGGGGTGACGGATCTTCATGTTCCCTGGAAACCCGCACCGGCTTCCGGGAAACTCGCCCTGATCCCGGAAAACCCATATCGAAGGGGCAGCGCGATGAGCAACCCGGTCGTGTCGCGAGAAGAGTGGCTGGTCGCCCGCAGGCGGCTGCTGGAGCAGGAGAAAGAGGCGTTCCGGGCGCTGGACGCCGTCCGGGCCCGGCGGCGGGAGCTGCCGGCGGTCGCGGTGGACAAGGACTACCGCTTCCAGGGGCCGTCCGGCGAGGTGGGCCTGGCCGACCTGTTCGAGGGCCGCCGCCAGCTCATCGTCTACCACTTCATGTTCGACCCCGCCTGGGACGAGGGCTGCACGAGCTGCTCGTTCCTGACCGACAACATCGGCCACCTGGCGCACCTGCATGGGGCGGACACCACGCTGGTCCTGGTCTCCCGCGCGCCGTACCCGAAGATCGAGCCGTTCCGCGAGCGGATGGGCTGGGAGGTGCCGTGGTACTCCTCCCACGGCGGTGACTTCAACTACGACTTCCACGTGACCAACGACGAGGCCGTCGCCCCGGTCGAGTACAACTACTACGACCGCGAGGCCCTGGAGCGGCGCGGTCTGACCCCCTTCATGAAGGGGGAGGCCCACGGCGTGAGCGTCTTCGTCCGCGCGGACGAAGACGCGGCCGAGGCCGGGGACGGCGCGGTGCTGCACACCTACTCCTCCTACGGCCGCGGCCTCGACCTGCTGCTCGGCACCTACAACTACCTGGACCTGACGCCGCTCGGCCGGCAGAAGTACGTCAACGAGTTCAGCCACCACGACCGGTACGGCGCCGCGGAGGCGGCCGGCTGCCACCACTGACGGCTTCCGGGAGGGCCGTACGGCGGACGCGCGGCTCGCCGTACGGCCGGCGGTGGATTTTTTCGGTCCCGCGGATCCGCGGGTTGAGCTGGTGGGGAGCGGCGGTGCGCGGAGGCCGCCCGGCGGGGCGGCCGCATGGGGTGGGCGGAAGCGGGAAGTGGGCGGAATGCCCGTTAGGAGATTGTTACGGCTGGTCGCCGTGATCGTCATCCCGGGGTGGGTGAGGTCCGCCTCACCGGCTCCGCGGGCGCTCAACCGGACACCGTAGACGGGAGGACATGGTGACATCGACCAACCGTGACACGTTGAACGAGCGGGGCCCGGCCGGGGCGGGCGGGCCGCGCCGGGGCGTCTCGCGGCCGCTGGCCGTCGCGGCGACCGCGGTGCTGCTGGCGTCGGGTGGCATCGGGGTGACGACGGCGTCGGCGGCGTCGGCGGCGACGCCCGTGCCGCCCCCGACCCCCACCCCGACGGGTACGGCCGACGGGACGCCCGCGACGACCCCGGCCCCCACGGAGACCGTGACCGCGACGCCCACCGAGACGTCCACCGAGACCGCGACCCCCGCACCGACCCCCACCGCGACCGAGCTGCCCACCGTGCACCCCCTGCAGTTCGCCGACACGGCGCACGGCGAGTTCGTGCTGGGGACGAAGGACCCCTGCGCGTTCGTCACGGTGTTCGCCCAGACGGGCAAGGTGACCGCCGTGGAGGAGGGCTCGATCACCGTGCGCAGCCGCGACGGCTTCGAGCAGGCGTACACGCTCGTCGACGACACCCGCGTCGTGGCGGGCAGGCGCGGGAACGGAGATGTCAGGCAGGGCGACTGGGTGACCCTGACCGCGCTGCGGCAGGCGCAGGAGGCCACGGCCGCCTACGTCTACGACCTGTCGCAGCCGGGCAAGGGCAAGCGCGGCGCCTGGTGGTCCCCGCGGCAGGGCTGGCCCGGCACGGGCAAGTGGCGGGCTCCCAAGCCCTGCCCCACCCAGCCGCAGACCCCGTCCCCGACCCCCACGGACGGCGGAACGCCCACCGCGCCGACCACCCCGAGCCCGACGTCCTCGGGCACGCCGGCCCCGCTGCCCAGCGAGACGCCGACCCCCACCCCGACCGCCGGTTCCTGAGCCCCGGCTCCGTTCCCCGGCGGACATCGCGTGACGGCCCCGGGCGCGGCATCCCCGCGCCCGGGGCCGTTCTCCGTGCCGGGGAGCCGGGCGATGCTCAGCGCGGCCCGTCCTGGAGCATCTGGCGGACCTGCTCGTGGGAGCACCCGGCGTGTGCGGCGATGCGGCGCAGCGACCAGCCCTCGCCCCGGGCCTGGCGCATCGCCTGGCGCAGCGCCTCGTCGGCCACCTCGTCGAGGGCGGCGCGCAGGTCGGCCAGGGAGCGCAGCCGGGAGGCCGGAGCCTGGACGGCGAGCCCGGCGCACGCGGCGCCGACCTGCTCGGCGAGGGCGAGCAGCAGAGGGTCGTCGGACGGTTGCCGGTCGCCCGGCCGCCGTGAGCGGGAACGGTGGGGGAGCATCGACTTCTCCGGTTTCAAAGCGGGGATCATGGCTTTCACCTGGAGCGGCGGCCGAGGGCCGCACAAGAGGAGGACGGGCGGTCGGCCGGGCGGAAAGCACGTCGTTGTGCGTCCGCGCCCGACGTCAACTATCTTGACATCCGTAAGCGGCGGAGAACATCGGCACCGGGGCCGGTGGGGTCATCACAGGAGCGGCAATGGCACGGATCGAACTGGGTGCCGCGCTCACGGCCGCCCGCGAGGTGGCCCGTGATGTCCTGGCGGAGCGGGCCGCCGCGGCGGACGCCGAGGGGCGCTGGCCCGAAGAGGGCATGGCCGCGCTGCGGTCCCGGCTCGGCGGGCTGGTGGTGCCCGAGCGGTTCGGCGGGATGGGCCACGGCCTGCTCGCCGTCGCCCAGGTCGGTGAGATCACCGGCCAGGCCTGCGCCTCGACGTCGATCTGCTTCGGCATGCACCTGGTGGGTTCGGCCGTGATCGCCGCCAAGGCCGACCGGTTCGGGCAGCACGACCGCCTGGCCGCGATCGCCGCCGGGCGGCACCTGACCACGCTGTCGCTGTCGGAGCCCGGTACGGGCGCGGAGTTCTGGCTCCCGCAGACCCGGATGGAGCGGGCGGACGGCGACCGGCTGCGGCTGAGCGGCGCCAAGAGCTTCGTCACCAACGGCGGCCACGCCGACTCCTACGTGATGTCGGCGGCGGCGGCCGGACCGGGGGCCGTCCCCGGTCAGTTCTCCTGCGTGGTCGTCGACGCCGGAACCCCGGGGCTGAGCTGGGGGCCGCCCTGGCACGGGCTCGGCATGCGCGGCAACGCCTCACGGGGCGCGTTGCTGGAGGACGTCGAGATCCCCCGGGCCGACCTGCTGGGAGAGGAGGGCGACGAGATCTGGTACGTCTTCAACGTCGTCGCCCCCTACTTCCTGACGGCCATGGCCGGCACCTACCTGGGCGTCGCCGAGGCCGCGCTGCGGGAGGCCCGTACCCACCTGCTGCGCCGCAGGCACGCCCACAGCGGCCGGAGCCCGGCCGCCCAGCCGCTGGTCCAGCACCGGCTGGGGGAGATGTGGGCCGTCGTCGAACGGACCCGGCGGCTGATCTACCATGCCGCGGCCGAGGGCGAGGCCGGCGGCCCCGACGCGCTGCCGGCGCTGTGCTCGGCCAAGGCGGAGGTCGCCGAAGCCGCCGAGGCCGTCGTCAACGACGCCCTGACGCTCGTCGGCGGGGCGGGGTACTCCGACGGCTCCGTCCTGCACCGGCACCTGCGCGACGCCCGCGCCGCGCACGTGATGTCCCCGATCACCGACGTGCTGCGCGTCTGGGTCGGCCGGGCGCTGCTGGACGAACCCCTGCTGGAGGGGTGACGGTGCCGCCCGCGACGCCCCCCGGACCGCCGTCCCCTGAGCCGATGCCTTCCGGGTCGCCGGCCCCCGGGTCGCCCGATCCGTCCGGACCGCCGTCCCCTGAACCGCCGTCCCCGTTGTCGCCCGGTCCGTCCGGGACGCCTGGATCGCCCGGTCCATCCGGGACGCCTGGATCATCTGAGTCATCCGGTCCCTCTGGTCCGTCCGGGCGCCGGCGGGTCCTGCTGGTGCGGGCCGGAGCCGAGGCCGAGGCGCGCCTGTCCGGCCTGGCCGAGGCCGGCGCCGAGGTGATGGGCGTCTCCGCCGGGCGGGCCCTCGACCTGCTGGGCGCGGACGGCCCGCCGGGCGGGCGCCGCCCGACCCTGGTGGTGCTCGGCGCGGAGCTGCCCGCCCCGGTCGGCCTGGTGCACGCCCTGCGGCCCGACCCCCGCGATCTGGCCGTCGTCGTGCTGACGACGCTCCGCAACCAGGAGCGGGTCGCGGCGCTGCCGCTGCTGGCCCCGGCCCGGCTCGTCTGCGCGCTGCCGCACGACAGGCTCGATGACCTGCCGGACCTCGTCCACCGGCTGATGGAGCAGATCGACCGCGAGCGCGCCTACGCCGCCACCCAGGCCGCCGTGCAGCAGTCCCTGACCTCCGGCGGCCAGGCTCCCCGGCAGCCGGGACGGCACCTGCTCGGCGCGATACTCGGCCAGGCGCTGACCGGCGCCCTCCTGCTCGATCCCGGCCTGCGGCTGGTGGCGTGGAACCGCCGGGCCGCCGGCCTGTTCGGGCTGGAGGAGCCCGGCTCCATCGGCCGCCCCCTGGACGGGTGGTTCCCCGCGGAGGCCCGGGAGCGCCTGCGGGCCTACCTCGGCGGCCCGCCCGCCGACACGGCTGGGACCGGCCCCGCCGGAACCCACGCGGCCGGGACCGGCCCGTTGGGGACCGGCCCGTCCGGGGTCGACCCGTTGGGGACCGGCCCCGCCGGGACCGACCCGTCCGGAGCCGACCCGGCCTTCACCCGTGTCACCGGCGACGGCGCCGAGCAGGTGCTGCGGCTCAGTCCCCAGCCGGTGACCGACCCCGGCGGCGCCGAGCAGATCCTCGTCCTGGCCGAGGACGTCACCGAGGCCGTCCAGGCACGGCGGGCCCTGGCCGAACGCACCGGCCAGGCCCTGCTCAGCGGGGAGGTCGCCGCGGCCGTCACCGCCGACGAGCCGCTGGAACAGCGGCTGCGGCGGTGCGTCCAGGCCCTCGCCGGCCACCTGGACGGCGCCGTGGCCGCCGTGTGGATCCTCGACCCGCAGACGGAAACGCTGCGCCTGTCAGCCGACGCCGTCCGCGGCGCCGTCCTGGACGACCGGTGCGCCCGCGTCCCGCTGGGGGAGTCGACGATCGGCCGGATCGCCGCCGCGCGCCGGCCGTACGTGACGTCCGAGGCGATCGGCGACCCGCACGTGGAGGAGCAGGACTGGATGCGACGCGAGTCGCTGACCGCGTTCGCCGGCTACCCGCTGGTCACCCAGGGGCAGGTGATGGGCGTCCTCGCCGTCCTGGCCCGCCGGCGCCTGCCGGACACCGGCGTGCGGGCGCTCGCCGGGATCGCCGACCAGATCGCCGTCGCCGTGCACCGCGACCGGCTGCTGGAACGGCTGAGCGCCACCGCCGACGCGCTGCAGCGCCCCCTGCTGCCGCCGCGGCTTCCCGAGCCGCCCGGCGTCGAACTGGCCGCCCGCTACCGCCCGTACGGCGACGGCCTGC
The DNA here is from genome assembly GCF_014648055.1 of Streptosporangium pseudovulgare. Classification (GTDB taxonomy): domain Bacteria; phylum Actinomycetota; class Actinomycetes; order Streptosporangiales; family Streptosporangiaceae; genus Streptosporangium; species Streptosporangium pseudovulgare. The sequence continues at coordinate 36,496 of NZ_BMQJ01000024.1, read as the reverse complement.
AGATCGGCGGCGACTTCTACGACGCCTTCCCGCTGCCCGGCGACCGCTGGGCCGTCGCGCTGGGAGACGTGTGCGGCAAGGGACCGGCCGCGGCCGCCGTCACCGGCCTGGTCCGCCACACCCTGTGGGCCGCCGCCCAGCAGGACGCCGACCCCGGCCACGTGCTGCCGCTGGTCCACCGCGCCCTGCGGCGCGAGAACAGCCCGTTCTGCACGCTCGCCTACGCCGTCGTGGACTGCTCCGCCGAACCCGTCCGGGTACGGCTGGCCTGCGCCGGGCACCCCTCCCCGATCCTGCGGCGCGCCGGCGGCGCCGTCGCCATGGCCGTGGAGGCACTGGACGGCTACGGCCCGGCGCTGGGCCTGTTCGACGGGGCGCACTACCCCGCGCACTCACTGGACCTGCGTCCCGGCGACAGCCTCGTGCTCTACACCGACGGCTTCGTCGAGGGTGGCGCCTCCCACCGCCAGCGGCGGCCCGACGACCTCGCCGTCACGCTGGCCGCCCACCTTCCGCCCGGACCGGACGACCGGCCGGCCGACCGGATCGTCGAGGTCCTGATGGCCGACGCCCTGAACCGGTGGGGTGAGGGGCTGCGCGACGACCTGGCGGTCCTGGCGCTCGCCGCCGTGCCCCGGGCCGGCGGAGGTCAGGCCGACAGGGCCCGCACCGCGTCCTCGGCGGTGTCGTAGAAGGACAGCAGCCGGTCCAGTCCCATGATGCGGAAGACGCGGGCGATGTCGGGGTCGATGCCGGCCAGCGCCAGGGAGGCCCCGGCCGCCTGGGCACGCTGGTGGGCCGCGATGAGCACGGCGATGCCGGTGGAGTCGCAGAACGTCAGGGCCGAGAGGTCGACCACCACGCCGGACCCGGCCTCCATGGGAAGCTCCTCCACGGTGTCCCGCAGGCCAGGGCTGGTGTGATGGTCCAGGTCACCCGTCACGACCAGCAGGCGAGGGCCGGCGGGGTGAGACTGGAGGGTGACGGTCAGACCGTTGTGCACCATGACTCCTGGAGAGGGAACTGGGGTCGGGCGGGCGCTGGCAGGGCCAGGGGCAACGTTAATGCCCCCATAGTGGTTTGCCCTATCCTACGTAATCGTTGAACTGGAGACTTACCGGCCGGAGCGTTGAGGAAGGCGGGCGATGAGCGAATTGGAGCGCTCCGGAGCCGCGGAACTGATGTTCCCCGGAACCAGCGAGATGGCGCGGCGGATGCGCGCCTACCCGTGGTCCTCGATCTCCATGGGCGAGCCGGACGCCTGGCCGACGAGCCTGCGCACCGCCTGCCGGATCTGCCTGACCTCGCGCTTCCCCATGATCGTCTGGTGGGGGGAGGAGCTGCGCTTCCTCTACAACGACGCCTACCTCCCGCTGCTGGGATCGAAGCATCCCGCCCTGGCCAAGACGGGCGAGGAGGTGTGGGAGGAGATCTGGCACACCATCGGGCCGATGCTGCGGTCGGTGATGGCCTCGGGGGAGGCCACCTGGTCGGAGGACCTCCTGCTGCCGATGAACCGGCACGGCTACTGGGAGGAGACCTACTGGACCTACTCCTACAGCCCGCTGCACGACGACGACGGTACCGTACGCGGGGTGTTCACCGCGGTCAGCGACACCACCGAGCGGGTGATCGGCGAACGCCGCCTGGCCGTGCTGCAGGACCTGGGCGCCCAGGCGGGCCACGCCCGCAGCGTCACCGAGGCGTGCCGGCTCGTGGCCCGGGTGCTGGAGCGGGCCGGCCTCGACGTGCCGTTCGCCGCGATCTACCTGCGCCGGCCCGGGGACGACGAGCCGGTGCTGACCGCCACCAGTCCCGAGGGCACCGAGATCCGTCCCCTGGCGGACGGGCCCGGGGACTGGCCGTTGCGGGAGGTGCTGGACACCGGGCGGCCCGTCACGATGACGGACGTGGCGGAGCGGTTCGGCGCCCTGCCCGCCGGAGGCTGGCAGACCCCGCCGACGCAGGCCATGGTGCTGCCGCTGGCCGGTGAGACCGGCGGCCGGAACGTCGGGGTGATCGTGCTGGCGGCCGGCGCCGGCCGGGCCCTGGACGAGGCCTACGAGTCGTTCCTCGGCCTGGTGGCGCGGCAGACCGCCGCCCTGGTCAACGCGGCGGTCGCCTACCAGCTCCAGCAGCGCCGGGCCGAGGAGCTGGCCGAGCTCGACCGGGCCAAGACCGCCTTCTTCTCCAACGTCAGCCACGAGTTCCGCACCCCGCTGACCCTGATCATGGGGCCGGTGCAGGAACTGCGGGGCGCGCTGGCCGGCGCGGACGCGCGGGTGCGCGAGGACCTCGAGGTCGTCCACCGCAACGGGCTGCGCCTCGGCAAGCTGGTCAACACCCTGCTCGACTTCTCCCGCATCGAGGCGGGGCGGATGCAGGCCCGCTACGAGCCGGTGGACCTCTCCGTCGTCACCGCCGAGCTGGCCAGCGTCTTCCGCTCCGCGATCGACAAGGCCGGGCTGGCCTTCGACGTGGACTGCCCGCCCCTCCCCGAGCCGGTCCACATCGACCGGGGCATGTGGGAGAAGGTGGTGCTGAACCTCCTCAGCAACGCGCTGAAGTTCACCTTCGACGGCTCGATCCGGGTCGCGCTGCGCGGCGACGGCGAGCACGCCGTCCTCACGGTCGCCGACACCGGCGTCGGGATCTCCGAGGAGGAACTGCCGCGGCTGTTCGAGCGCTTCCACCGCGTCGAGAGCGCCCGGTCACGCTCCAACGAGGGCAGCGGCATCGGCCTGGCCCTGGTGCGGGAGCTCGTCGGGCTGCACGGCGGCGCCATCACCGCCGAGAGCACCGAGGGCGAGGGCACCACGTTCACCGTCCGCCTGCCCTTCGGCGCCGCGCACCTGCCCCCCGGGAACATCGTCCCGGCCGGCGCGGCGGAGGCGGTCTCCGTCACCGCCGACCCGTTCGTCGAGGAGGCCCTGCGCTGGCTGCCCGGCGACGCGCCCGCCCGGGACACCGGGAGCGCCGGGGAACCGGGGGAGACCGGGGAGATCACCGGGGCCGGGCGGGACGGCGCCGCCGGGCGGGCCCCCGAGGGCCTTCCCACGCCGGAGGACGGCGAGGCCGGGCGGGCCCGGGTACTGATCGCCGACGACAACGCCGACATGCGCGAGTACCTCACCCGGCTGCTGCGCCCGGCCTACCGCGTCACGGTCGTCACCGACGGCCGGGACGCCCTGGATGCCGTCCGCGCCGACCCGCCTGACCTGGTGGTCAGCGACGTGATGATGCCGCGGCTGGACGGCCTGCAACTGGTCGCCGCGCTGCGCGCCGACCCGCGCACCGCCGGCGTGCCGGTGCTGCTGCTGTCGGCCCGCGCCGGGCAGGAGGCGTCCATCGAGGGCCTGGAGGCCGGCGCCGACGACTACCTCGTCAAGCCCTTCTCCGCGGCCGAACTGCTGGCCCGGGTGCGGGCCAACGTGGAGCTGGCGCGGCTGCGCGGCCACCACACCCGGTGGCGCAACGCGCTGATCGACTCCCTGCAGGAGGCGTTCTTCGTCTGCGACGAGGACGGCGCCGTCATCGAGATCAACTCGGCGTTCACCGACATCCTCGGCTACGACGCCGACGGCCTGCCGTACCGGCCGATCCACCCGTGGTGGCCCGACGAGGCCGACGACCCCGAAGGGCACCGGCTGGTCGGCGACGTCTTCTCCAGGCTCCTGGACGTCGGGAAGGGCAGGGGCGTGATACCCCTCGCCCACCGCGACGGGCACCGGGTGTGGGTGGCGGTCACCTTCAACGACGTCCTCGATCCCGACACCGGCCGCCGCCGGGTCGTCGGCACCCTCCGCGACGTCACCGCCGAGCACTACGCCGTGCAGCGCGAGAGCGCGCTGGCGGCCCTCAGCGTCCGCCTGTCGCAGGCCGGCAGCATGACCGACGCCCTGAGCGGGGCGCTGGAGGAGCTTCGGGAGGTCTGGCACGCCCGCCAGGTGCTGGCCGCCCTCTGGAGCGGCGACGACGGGCCCGCCCTGACCTCCACCGCCGCCGGAGCCGACTGGCGGACCCTGCCGCCGGAGCTGCGCGCCTCGCTCGGCGCCCTGCGCGAGCAGCCGCCGCTGCGCCCGTCCGCGAGCGAGGCCGGCGGCGCGGGCGTCACCCTGGAGCATCCCGCCGGGCTGCTCGCCGTCTGGATCGACCTCGACCAGAACCGGCCCTTCACCGCCGAGGACCAGACCCTGCTGGCGCTGCTGGCCGGCCACCTCGGTCAGGGCCTGCACCGGGCCCACCAGCTCGACCGGCAGCGCGAGACCGCGGTGGCGCTGCAGCGGGCCATCCTCGGCCCGTCCCGGCTGCCCGACGGCTTCGCCGTACGCTACGAACCGGCCGGCCGGCCCCTGGAGGTCGGCGGCGACTGGTACGACATCGTGCCGCTGCCCGACGAGCGCATCGGCATCGTGGTCGGAGACTGCGTGGGCCGGGGCCTTGAGGCCGCGGCCGTCATGGGGCAGCTGCGCAGCGCCTGCCGCGCCCTGCTGCTGCAGGAGGCGGGCCCCTCCCAGGTGCTCACCGCCCTCGACCGGTTCGCCGCGCAGGTCCCCGGCGCCCGGTACACCACCGTCTTCTGCGGCGTCCTGGACACCGCCACCGGCGACCTCGCCTACTCCAGCGCCGGGCATCCACCGGGCATCCTGGTCCTTCCCGACGGCGCCACCCGGCTGCTGCGGGACGGCCGCTCCACCCCGCTGGCCGCCCGCCCCGGCCGGGCGCGCCCCGAGGCGGCCTGCACGATGCCGGCCCGCTCCACCCTGCTGCTGTACACCGACGGCCTGGTCGAGCGCCGCAGCCGCCCGCTCACGGACGGCATCGACCAGGCCGGCGCCGCCGTCCAGGACGGCCGCTCCACCCCCATAGAGGACCTCGCCACCGAGGTCATGACCCGCATGGAGCCGGACAGCGGGTACAGCGACGACGTCGCCCTCCTGCTGTACCGCCAGCCCGCGCCGCTGGAGGTGGCCTTCCCCGCCGAGTCCGGCCAGCTCGCCCCGGTGCGCACGGCGCTGCGCGACTGGCTGAACCGCTGCGAGATCAGCTCCTCGATGATCCAGAACGTCCTGGTCGCGGCCGGTGAGGCCTGCGCCAACGCCATCGAGCACGGCCATCGCCACAGTCCGGGCGACATGATCCGGCTGCGGGCGGTCGCCACCGGCGTCGACCTGCACCTGACCGTGGCCGACAGCGGGCGGTGGAAGACCCCCCGGCCGGAGGCCAACACCCACCGCGGCCGGGGCGTCGCCCTCATGCGCGCCCTGATGCATCATGTCACCATCGAACCCGGAGCCGCAGGCACCACCGTCGACATGCACACGAGGATCACCCGATGACCACCCCCTTGACGATGGCCGCCTCGCGGCGCCCCGACGGTACCCAGGTCCTCACCGTCACCGGTGAGATCGACATGAGCAACGCCGGCACCTTCGACGCGGCCCTGACCCGGGCCGCCGACGACGGCCACCTCGTCGTCGACCTCGCCGCGGTGGACTACCTCGACAGCGCCGGGCTGACCGTCCTGTTCGACCACGCCCCGCACATCGAACTGGTCGCCAACCCCCTGCTCGCCCCGGTCCTGTTCATCTCCGGGCTCGTCGACGTCACCACCGTGCACGGCCTCGGCTCCGGCCTGGACGGCTCCGGCCCGGACGGCGACGGTCGGCTCTGACGGCGCGCCTTCAGAAGGTGCCGCGGTAGAGCGCGCAGCCGCGGCAGACCTCGGGCGGGTCGTCGCCCATCAGCCGGCGGCGGAACTCCCGGTAGGGCCCACCCGCCCAGATCTCCTCCAGGGACTGGCTGCGCAGGTCCCCCAGGGTGATCCGGTCGTCGCCCATGACCATGCAGCACGGCTGGACCACCCCCTCGCTGGTGACGTACGCCGCCTCCCACGGCCAGGAGCAGCCCGGCTCGCCCGGCCGCCGCCGCGCCGGGCGCTCGTCCAGCCCGGGCAGCCGGACGCGGACGCCGTGCTCCGCGGCCACCGTCTCCGTCTCGGCGAACACCTCGGCCGCACGGGACCGGTCCTCGCCGTTCCACAGCGACTCGGCCTCGGTGAACGCGCGGATCTCCGCGTAGCCGCCGTCGGCGTCCTCGAACGTGTGCGCCAGGTTCTGCACGCGCAGCTCGTCCACGCCCCATCCGGCGAGCAGCCGCACCACGCCGGGCAGCTCGCCGAGGTTGCGGCGCATCGCGACGAACACGACACGCGTCCACGGCAGCCGCGCGCCCGCCGCCCGCTTGGCCTGCCACAGGCCCCGGAGGTTGGCCGCCACCGCGTCGAACCGGCCGCCCTCCCGGATCGCCTCGTAGGTGCCCGCGGTGGCCCCGTCCAGTGAGACGTGCACCCAGTCCACGCCGAGTCCGACCAGCTCCGCCGAGCGGCGGGCGGTGAGCAGCGTGGCGTTGGTGTTGAAGCCGGTCTCGATGCCGCGCCGCTTCGCCTCGGTCAGCATCTGGATCAGATGAGGGTGGAGCAGCGGCTCGCCGAGACCCTGCAGGGTGAGCCGGCGCAGTCCCGGCACCGCGTCGAGGATCCGGCGGAACAGCTCCGGGGACATCGCCCCCTCGATCTTGTTGACCGGAGGGCGGTAGCGGACCAGGCACATCCGGCAGCGGAGGTTGCACGCCGAGGTCACCTCCAGCTGGAGGTGTGACGGCATGGGCGGCACCTCGGCCGCGCCCCTGCTGAGGACCATCATGCAGATGGTTACCCACCAGTACGGCGGGCAAACACGCAGGTCAGATGGGCGTAAGCCGGCCGGGCGGTGCGGGCCGGATCCCGCCCCGAACTCGTCGGCGGTGCCCCGGCCGGCGGAAGCGGGTCGGACGGCGCAGGTCGGGCCCCGCCCCGGCCGGCGGAAGCGGGTCGGACGGCGCAGGTCGGGCCCCGCCCCGGCCGCCGACGGCGGGGACCCGGCCGGCGGCGGAGGCGGGTCAGGCGGCGGAGCCGGGCGCCGGGTCCGGCCCCGCCGCGGCGGCCGTCACCGGCGGGCCCGCCACTCGCCCAGCAGCCGGTGCGCGCAGGCGGCGGGCGGGATGAGCATGCTGGTGAGCAGCGTCTGCCGTATGTCCTGCCGGGTACGCGGCCCCGGGGCGATGTGGGCCCAGGCGGACTCCGCGGTCAGCGCCAGCCAGCCCGCTCCGGCCAGCGCCGCGGCGCCGCGCAGAGCCCCGGCGGCGCGCGGCCCGCCGCGTGCGGCGACACCGCCCGCCAGGCCGCCGGCCAGCAGGCCCAGCGCTCCCAGCCCCGTCGTCAGCGCGTGGCGGCGCAGCCCTCCCGGCCCGCCGCCGACGGCCGTCCGCCAGGCCGGGCCGTGCAGGCGGCGCATCAGCGCGTCGTCGGCGTTGCCGCGCTGGCTGCGCACGTCCGCCCACGGACCGCCGTGCCGGGACGGGTGCCGGGCGACGCGCTCGCCCCTGACCAGGCGGTGACCGGCCGCCGTCACCCGCAGCGCGAGATCGGCGTCCTGCCGGAAGGCGCCGGAGAAGCGCTCGTCGAACCCGCCGGTCCGCTCCAGCACCTCCCGCCGGTAGGCCATGTCGGCGGTGGTCCAGCCGGCGACCGCCCGCCCGGCGTCGCGCCCACCACCGGCCGGCCGCCCGATGGTGTCACGCCTTACGCCGCCCGGCCGTCCGGCCTCGGGCCCGGCATCGGACGGCGCCTCGGCGCGGCCCCGGCTGCCGGCCACGTCGGCGGGGAGGTCCGCCAGGTCGGCGCGGAGCGCCCGCACCCAGCCGGGGGCGGGAATCACGTCGTCGTCGAGGAACACCACCCACGGGGTGTCCGCGGCCCGCCAGCCGGCGTTGCGGGCGGCGGCCCGCCCCCGCCCGCCCGAACGCACCACCCGGATCGGCTGCCCCGCCTCGCCGTCGCGGCCGGGCGAGCGCGCCTCGGCCAGGCCCGGCAGCTCGCACATCACGGCGTCGGCCAGGTCGGTACGGGGGTCGGGCACGTGCTCGGGCCGGTCGTCGACGACGATGACGTCCGGACCCGGGTCGAGCGCGGCCAGCGTAGCGGCCAGGCTGGGCCGGCCCACGGTCGGGACCACCACGGTGATCATGAGGTGAGCACCTCCGCTCGGCGGGCCGGACACGGCTGCCCGGCCGTTGCGGTCGTCCCAGCCTTCGCAGCCGTCGGGGCCTTCAGGGCCGCGCGTCCGCCGGTGGCCCGTGTGGCGGCAGGGTCATGAGAGATCGGATTTACCACGAGAAATCGCATTCCGCCCCCTTTTTGAGGTACGCGCACGACTACCGAGAGAAGCGCCTCCCAAACCTCGGATTTCCGGGAAGAGAAGGTAGACGAAGCGCAAGCCGTGTCTCGTCCTGGTAAGCAGCCGTTTGGTGAGCCCCGGGGCAGGGAAAACGCAGATCATCCCGGGCGGCCCCCCGGGGAGCCCGCGGCGCCGGGAACGCGCCGCCCGCCCGCGCCGAGACGACGTCGCCCACCCCGTCCGGAGGTGCCGCCCGTCCGCTTGAAGGCGCCGTTCACCGGCAGGCGGACCCCGGGCGGAGATCCGCCGCCGTCCGTCCGCTCGGAGGTGCCCTTGCCCACCCGCCCGGAAGTGCCGTCCCCCGGCCCGGAAGCATCGTCCCCCGGTCCGGGAGCGCCGCCGTCCGCCCGCCCGGAGGCGCCACCCCTCGACCCGGAAGTGCCGTCCCCCGACCCGGAAGCGCCGCCCCCCGGTCCGGGAGCGCCGCCCCCCGGCCCGGGAGTCTCGCCGTCAGGGCGGCCGGAGACGGCATCCGTCCGCCCGGGTGAACCCCCGCCCGCCCGCCGCCCGGCCGCGGTGCTCTTCGACCGGGACGGGACCCTCATCGAGGACGTCCCCTACAACGCCGACCCCGGCCGGGTACGGCCGGTGCCGGGCGCCCGCCGCGCGCTTGACCGGCTGCGCCGGGCCGGGATCCCGGTCGGGGTGGTGACCAACCAGTCGGGGGTGGCCAGGGGCCTCGTCGGCCCGGACGCGCTGGAGGACGTCAACCGGCGCGTGGAGGAGTTGCTCGGCCCGTTCGCGGTCTGGGCGGTGTGCCCCCACGGCGAGGATGACCGGTGCGCCTGCCGTAAACCCGCCCCCGGGCTGGTGCTGCACGCGGCGGCCGTCCTCGGCGTCGACGCCCGCGACTGCGTGGTCGTCGGCGACATCGGACGCGACGTGGAGGCCGCCCGCGCGGCCGGGGCGCGCGGCATCCTCGTCCCGACGCCGGTCACCCTGCCCGAGGAGGTGGCGGCGGCGCCCGAGGTCGCCGCCGACCTCGCCGCCGCCGTGGACCTGGCGCTGCGCCCCGCCCCGGCGTTCCCGGACCTCCCCGTGCCCCCCGGCGCCCCGGCCGTTCCCGCCCGCCCGGCCGCGTCCGCGGCCTCCACCTCCACCGCCTCCACCTCCACCGCCTCCACCTCCACCGCCCCTGTCTCCCCCGCGTCCATCGTTCCCGTCGCGACCGCGCGGGCCGACACCGAGGAGCCGGCGTGAAGATCCTGCTGTGGCACGTGCACGGATCGTGGACCACCGCGTTCGTCCAGGGCGGCCACGACTACCTGGTGCCGCTCGTCCCGGACCGCGGCCCCGACGGCCGCGGCCGGGCCCGCACCTTCCCCTGGCCTCCGAACGCCCGCGAGGTGCCGTGGGCCCGGCTCCGCGACGAGGAGATCGACATCGCCGTCCTGCAGCGGCCCCACGAGATCGAACTCGCCGAGCACTGGCTCGGCCGCCGCCCGGGACGCGACCTGGCGGCCGTCTACGTCGAGCACAACACCCCCGCCGGGGACGTCCCGCGCACCCGCCACCCGCTCGCCGGCCGCTCCGACATCCCGCTGGTGCACGTGACGCACTTCAACGAGCTGTTCTGGGACTCCGGCCTGGCCCCCGCCCGGGTCATCGAGCACGGCGTCGTGGATCCCGGGCACCGCTACACCGGGGAGCTTCCCCGCGCCGGCGTCGTGGTCAACGAGCCGGTCCGCCGTACCCGCGTCGCCGGCACCGACCTGCTCCCGCGCTTCGCCGCCGCCGTGCCGCTGGACCTCTTCGGGATGAAGGTCACCGGCCTGCCGTACGGGACCTTCGAGGACCTGCCGCAGCGGCGGATGCACGCCGAGCTCGCGCGGCGTCGCGTCTACCTGCACCCCTACCGGTGGACCTCGCTGGGGCTGTCGCTGATCGAGGCCATGCTGCTCGGCATGCCCGTGGTGGCGCCGGCCTGCACCGAGGCCGTCGAGGCCGTTCCCGCCGGGGCCGGGGTGATCTCCACTCGCGTCGCCACCCTGGTCGCCGCCCTGGAGGCGTTCGCCGCCGACCCCGCCCTGGCCGCGCGGACGGGCGAGGCCGCCCGCGCCGCCGCCCTCGCCCGCTACGGCCTGGACCGCTTCCTGTCCGACTGGGACCGCCTGCTGGGGGAGACGGCCTGACCCTGCGGTCACACCGGCGCCGCCGCGCCGGTCAGGGCTCGGCGACCGCCGAGGGGAGCCGCCAGAGGGGGTACGGCAGACCGGCGAGCCGGTTGATGACGAACCCCTGCGCCGTGATGAGCACCACGGCGGCCATCAGGACGACCAGGTGATCGGGCGTGCGCAGCAGGCCGAGGGCGACGATCAGGGTCGTGGCGCCGGCCGGCGGGTGCGCCGCGTCGAGCAGCGGCATCAGCCCGCAGGTCAGGCCGAGCGCCAGGCCGCAGGCCAGGGCGCGCCGGGCGTCCACGTCCTCCAGGTCGGGACGGGTGGCCAGCAGGCCCGTGACGGCCAGCGCGAACCAGCCGGCGAGAACGCCGATCAGGTGACCGAGCAGGGTGTTGTGCGGTGAGGCCGACGCCGCCAGGGGCGCGTGGAAGAGCAGGAACGCCGTGGGCCCCAGCGAGGGGAACAGGAACGGGGCGTGGCTGTACTCGGCGATGACCGCGAGGATGACCAGCGAGACGAAGCTGTTGACCCCGCAGTACACGGCGCGCACGATCCGCCGCGGGCGGCGCCGCTCCAGCCGCTCCAGCCGGAACGGCCGGAACGGCCGGAACACGGCGAGCCCGCAGACCCTACGCCGGGTCATACGCCGCTTCCGGTCCAGCCGCGCCGTACCGCCACGGCGCCGAGGGTCTCTGAATCGTGGGAGTAGGCGCCCCGGCTGGGGAAGCGCCCCGCCCGCAGAAGCCCCCGGCGGCACCCTCGGAGGCGCCTGGGGGCGCTTCCGAGTGATCGTCGGCCATGCCCGTGTACCTACCAGGGAGCATGGCGGGTCACCCGGGCCGGTTCACAAACTGTCGGTAACGGATCCGGCAGCGGTGGCCCGCGGGGCGGGCGGGGCGAGCGCCTGTGGGGCGGCGGATCAGCCGGGGGAGAGGAAGTGGCCGTCGGTCCTGATCGCCTCGCCGGTGGTGTTGGTGTTGGCGGCCGAGCACAGGAAGACGATCATCCGGGCGACGTCCCCCGGGTGGGTGACGCGCCCGGTCGCCGCGGCGGCGGCGGCCTTGTCGAGGAGTTCCTGCGGCATGGGCCGGTCACCGGGGGTGAAGCCCGGCATGACGATGTTGGTGAGGATGCCCGCGGCGGCCAGTTCCCTGGACATCACCCGGTTCAGGCCGTGCAGGCCCGCCTTGGCGGCGACGTAGGAGACGTTGCCGGGGAAGCCGTCCTCGACCAGGCCGGTGGAGACGTGGACGACGCGGCCCCATCCCTGTTCCCGCATGTCGGCGACGGCGGCGCGGGCGAGGAGGTACGGGCCGACGAGGTTGGCGGTGACCGAGGCGGTGAACCGCTCGGGGGGCGCGGTCTCGAACAGCTCGCCGGGTTCGGGCCAGTCCGGCCAGCGGACGGCGTTGTTGACCAGGACGCTGACCGGCCCGAGCCGGTCGCGGACCTGGTCGACCGCCGCGTGCAGGGAGCCGGGGTCACCGAGGTCGAGCCGCCAGGTGATCGCCGTGGCGCCGCGCCGCCCGGCCTCGGCGGCGGTCTCCTCGGCGGCCTTCAGATTGGTGTGGTAGCCGACGGCGACGTGTGCCCCCTCGTCGGCGAAGGCGAGGGCGGTGGCCCTGCCGATGGTCGTGCCGGCGCCGGTCACCAGGACGACTTTTCCGGCGAGTCCGAGTTGCATGATGTCCTCCCGTGGTTCAGGTGAGGTTGTCGCGAACGGAGTTCAGCAGCCGGATGAGGTGGGCGATCTCGTCGCCGGAGAGCCCGGCCACGGCCCTGCGGTCGGTCTGCTCCCAGGCGTCCACGATCGCGCCGACCACGGCCTCGCCGCGTTCGGTCAGCCGGATCCGGGTCACCCGGCGGTCGCCGGGGTCGGGGACCCGTTCGACGAACCCGGCCCGTTCCATGCGGGTGACCGCCTTGGCGATGGTGGGCTGTTCCATGCCGATCCGCTGGACGAGTTCGGCCTGGGTGGTGCCGGGGTTGTGGTGCAGGTCCACGATGAGCAGCTCCTGCCCCAGGTGCAGGCCCAGTTCGGCCATCCGGTGCTGCAGTTCGGTCCGGTGGGCCCGGGTGACCTGCGCCAGGGCGTAACCGAGCGGCCCGCTCGCGGAGGCGACCTCCCGCCCGGCCGTCACGCCGGCACCGCCGGGCGGGAGGCCGCCACCCGGTCGCGCAGGGCGGCCACGGCCGGCGGGAAGGGGCGCTCGCGGGTGGCGTCCAGGCGGGGAACGGAGGCGTGGTCGTCCCACACCTCCACTCGCAGCGGGGCCTCGGCCAGCCGGAGCGCGGTCCGCGGCAGCGATCGGTTGAGCGAACCCTCACGGGTGCTCCCACAGATCGCCAGAACGTCGATCATTTCCATAGTCGGCTATGCTATAGCCGGCTATGGAAATGCGGCAAGGTCCGGTGCCGCCGCGCGGCGCCGACGGCACCGGCGCCGTTGCCGTCGCGGAAAAGGGTGACGCCCGGGTCTCGTCGTTGAGACCCGGGCGTCACCGCTTCCCAGGGGTGTCCGGACCGGCCGGACCGTGGAAGGTCGGCCCATGTGCGGGTAGCGGTAGTCGGTCGGCGGGACGAACGTCTCCTTGATCGTGCGGGAGTTCACCCGGCGGATCGGGTTGTGGATCGAGCCGGCCTTCTCATGCCCCCAGACCGAGCGGCGCGCCGTCTCCGTAAAGAGCGGCCAGGTCGACCAGGAGCACGTCCGAGCGCCGGGCCGCGGTGGCGACGAGATCCGGATGGAATCCACTCATCGAGAACAGGGTGAGGACCGCTCGATCCGTCTCGTGGCCCTGCCTGGACAGCGCGGCGCGCAGATGTTCCAGACGGGCGAGATCGGTGCCACCGCGGCGGTCCAGTGTCGCCTTCGCTTCACCGATGACGGCGATCCGGGCTCGCGGGTGCCGCGGAAGCTGTCCGAGGGCGAGCGCCAGCACGTCGATCTCGTGTTTCGTGCGGGCGGCCTGGTCGGTGAACTCACAGGTGCCCACATCCCCGGGGAGTCCGTCCGGAAGGATCTCGTGAGCGTAGCGGCGCGTCCATTCACGAGCCAGCGCCTCGAAATGCGGCCCCAGGATCTTGGAATTGAAGGTGGGGGCCGAGACCTTCCACGCCTCGGCGGCGAAGCCCTGGTCGATGACCGACGCCTGGGGCAGGGTGATGAGCTGGTTGAAGCGGATCACCGGATCGGCCAGGGTGATGATCGGGCTGCGGGCCTTGAGCAGATCCTGCTCTCTCGTCACGTAACCCGTCGACTCCAGCACATCCAGGGGATAGGTGACCGCGCCGCGTTCCCTGCCGAGAGCGGCGCCGATCTTGCTCGGTGTCCCGGCCCCGTGCGCGATCGCCGAGAGCAGGTCGTAGTAGAGCATGTGCTGGGTGATGCGCGGGTCCTCACGCAGGAGATACTCCGCCTCCGCCCTGGAGAACACCGCGCGGCCGGGGTTGAGGACCGTCTGTGTCACCCACGTGTCGAAATCGGCCCCGCCGCGGGGAGCCGGACGCCCGGCCAGCGGCAGGTAACCGGGAGCCCCGCCTAGTACGGCGTGCACCCGGAGCGCCACCTCCGGGGACTCGATTCCCCAATACGTTCGTGCAGTGCGGTGGTCGAACGCCTGAAGCCTCAGGTCGATCACCGCCCTGCCGCGGAGCGGCTTGGTACCGGAGAGCAGTTCGTGCATGACGCTGATCGCCGATCCGCACAGGATGAGACGGACCGGTGGGTGATCGCCGAACTGGGTCTCGTCGTACAGGGCTTGAAGGATGCCGGGCACCTCGGGTGAGTGCTGCATCAGGTAGGGCAGTTCATCGATGATCAGTAGGGGGCGTCCCGCAGGTCGGCCGCCGGCGACCACCTGAACGGCGTTGCGCAGCAGCATCCACCAGTCGTCGAAGCGGATGCTCCCGGCCTGGAGCCCCGCGTACGCGGCGATCTCGTCGGAGAACCGGCGCAACGCGGGGCCACGGCCCTCTTCGCGCACCGCCGTCAGGTAAAGGCCGCCCGCGACTTCCGCCAGGGCGTGCAGAAGAAAGGACTTGCCGTGGCGGCGCCGTCCCGAGACGACGGCGATGCGCATGGCGGGCGCCGGGTCGGCGAGGAAGTCGCAGAGCAGGGCCCACTCGCGGTCCCGCGCCAGGAGCCGCACCGGCTTGTCCATCCAGAGCTCTCCTCGGGAAGGGATATCGACTTCAACGGAAACCGTATAACTCCATTTATACAGTAGGAGGTTGCGGGGTCGGCAGCCGTATACGAAGTACGCCGGTCGATCGCCGGACCCGGATGTGGGCTCCCACTCGCCGGGGTGACCTCGGCGCCACCCGGCTCGAGGTCCGGGCGCGGCGGAAAAGGGTGACGCCCGGGTCTCGTCGTTGAGACCCGGGCGTCACCGCTTCCCAGGGGTGTCCGGACCGGCCGGACCGTGGAAGGTCAGCCCATGTGCGGGTAGCGGTAGTCGGTCGGCGGGACGAACGTCTCCTTGATCGTGCGGGAGTTCACCCAGCGGATCAGGTTGTAGATCGAGCCGGCCTTGTCGTTGGTGCCCGAGGAGCGGGCGCCACCGAAGGGCTGCTGGCCGACGACCGCGCCGGTGGGCTTGTCGTTGACGTAGAAGTTGCCCGCCGCGAAGCGCAGCCGCTCCGACGCCGCCGCGATCGCGTACCGGTCACGGGCGATGATCGAACCGGTCAGCGCGTACTGCGAGACGTTCTCCATCTGGTCCATCACCGCGTCGAAGTCCGCGTCGTCGTAGACGTGGACGCCGAGGATGGGCCCGAAGTACTCCTTGGCGAAGATCTCGTCGGCCGGGTCGGCGCACTCGAGGACGGTGGGCCGCACGAAGTAGCCGGTGGAGTCGTCGTAGGAGCCGGTCAGCACGTCGATCGAGTCGAGCGAGCGGGCCCGGTCGATCGCCGCCCTGTGCTTGGCGAACGCCTGGTCGTTGATGACCGCGCCCATGAAGGTCGACAGGTCGGCGGACACGTCGCCGACGGTCAGCGCCTCGGCGGTGCCGACGAGCTCGTCGCGGATCAGCGACCACAGCGACCGCGGGACGTAGGCGCGCGAGGCCGCCGAGCACTTCTGGCCCTGGTACTCGAAGGCGCCCCGGACCAGCGCGGTGGTCAGCACCGCCGGGTCGGCCGAGGGGTGGGCCAGCACGAAGTCCTTGCCGCCGGTCTCGCCGACGAGGCGCGGGTAGCCGCGGTAGGAGGCGATGTTCGCGCCCACCGTGGACCACAGGTGCTGGAAGGTCGCGGTGGAGCCGGTGAAGTGGATGCCGGCGAGCTGCGGGTGGGTGAGGGCCACCTCGGAGACGGCCTGGCCGTTGCCGGTGACCATGTTGATGACGCCCGGCGGCAGCCCGGCCTCCTCCAGCAGCCGCATGGTGAAGTGCGCGGCGAACTGCTGGGTGGGGGAGGGCTTCCAGACGACGACGTTGCCCATCAGGGCCGCCGAGGTCGGCAGGTTGCCGGCGATGGCGGTGAAGTTGAACGGCGTGATCGCCAGGACGAAGCCCTCCAGCGGGCGGTACTCCATCCGGTTCCACACCCCCGGCGACGACACCGGCTGGTCGCTGTAGAGCTGCCGGGCGTAGGAGACGTTGAACCGCAGGAAGTCGATCAGCTCGCAGGCGGAGTCGATCTCGGCCTGCTGCGCCGACTTCGACTGGCCCAGCACCGTCGCGGCGTTCAGCGTCTGCCGCCACGGGCCGGCCAGCAGGTCGGCCGCGCGCAGGAAGATCGCGGCGCGCTCGTCGAACGACAGCGCCTGCCAGGCCGGGGCCGCCGCCAGCGCGGAGTCGATCGCGGCCCGCACGTCACCGGCCGTGGCGTCGGCCGTACGGCCCAGCACCGAGGCGTGGTTGTGCGGCTGCACCACGTCGATGGAGGCGCCGCCGCCCATGCGCTGCTCGCCGCCGATCGTCATGGTCAGGTCGAGCTGGGCTCCGGAGAGCTCCTTGATGCGGTTCTCGAGCGCGGCGCGCTCGGCGCTGCCGGGCGCGTAGCCCAGCACCGGCTCGTTGAACGGAGCCGGGACGTTGGAGATGGCATCCATCACTTGCCTCCAAGGGCGCGGAGAAAGAAGGCGATGTTGGCGGGGCGCTCGGCCAGCCGGCGCATGAAGTAGCCGTACCAGTCGTCGCCGTAGGGGATGTAGACGCGCACGGTGTGACCCGCCCCGGCCAGGGCCTGCTGCTTGTCGGTCCGGATGCCGTAGAGCATCTGGTACTCGTAGCCGCCCCGGGGACGCTCGAACCGGTCGGCGAGGGTCTCGGTGATCGCGATCAGCCGGTCGTCGTGCGTGGCCACCATCGGGTAGCCCTCGCCGCCCATCAGGAGGCGCAGGCAGCGGACGTAGGCCCGGTCGACGTCGGCCTTGCCCTGGTGGGCCACGGAGGCGGGCTCGGCGTAGGCCCCCTTGACCAGGCGGACCCGCGAGCCGGCGTGCGACAGGTCGCGGCAGTCGCCCTCGGTGCGGAACAGGTACGCCTGCAGGGCGACGCCGGTGGAGGGGAAGTCCTCACGCAGCGCGCGCAGGGTCCCCAGCGTGGAGTCGACCGTGGTGTGGTCCTCCATGTCGAGGGTCATGGTCGCCCCGGCGGCACGGGCGGCCTCGGCGATCCGACGGGCGTTGTCCAGCGAGATCTTGTCGCCGTCCGCGCCGAGCGCCTGGCCGACGGCCGACAGCTTCACCGACACCTCGGCGCGGTCGCCGAGCTCCAGCTCGCGCAGCGCGCCGAGCAGCGTGACGTACGCCTCGGCCGTCTTGGCGGCCGCCTCGGCGTCCCGGGTCTCCTCACCGAGGTGGTCGACGGTGACGGCCAGGCCGGCGTCGGCCAGCCGGTGGACGGCCTCCACCGCCTCGCGGGTGCTCTCACCCGCGACGAAGCGGTCGACGACCTTGCGTGTCAGGGGGACGCCGGAGACCGCGCGCCGCACGAGCGGCATCCGCGAACCGGCGAGAAGAAGGGAACCGAGCATGTTTCCATGCTAAAACCGCAGGTCAGCAAAGGCGCATGTGCATGTGCAACGATCAGCTGGCGGCGCTTTCCGACATTTGTCCAAAGTGCCGGACAATGGAACGGTGCTGCAGGAGACCATCGACGAGATCGCCGCCCGGCTGGGGGCTTCGGCCACGCTGGAGGACCGCTCCTTCCAGCTCCTCGCCTACGGCGCGCAGAGCGGCGACATCGACGAGGTGCGCCAGGAGTCGATCCTGCGCCGCCGCGCGACCCCCGAGGTGCGGGCCTACTTCGAGGGGTACGGCATCGCCGCGGCGCGCGGCCCGGTCCGCATCCCCGCCGACGCCGCGCTGGGCGTGCTCGCCCGGGTGTGCGTGCCGCTGCGCCACAACGACGTCACCTACGGGTACCTGTGGCTGCTCGACGACGGCACCCTCGGCGACGACGCGCTCGCGTCGGTGGCGCCGCTGGTGGCCCGGGCCGCCGCGATGCTCGCCCAGGAGGCCCGCCGCCGCCAGGATCTCGGCGGGAACCTGCGGGGGCTGTTCTCCTCCGACGCCGAGGAGCGCTCCTGGGCGCTGTCCAGGCTCGACCTGCCCGGCCCGGTGGCGGCGATCGCCGTCCGCGGCTCGCTGGACCGGGTGGCCGCGCTGTGGGCCCTGCCGCGCGCCGTGCTCGCCGATCCCGGCGTGGTCGGCGAGGGCGAGTCCCTGGTCGCGCTGCTCGCCCCGGCCGGCCAGGCCCGGGAGACCGCCTGCCGGGTCCAGGCCATGTACGGCACGGCCGCCGGCGTCGGCGGCGCCCGCGGCGAGCCCGCCCAGGCGTGGCGGAGCTGGCGGGAGGCCGTCAGCGCGCTGAAGGTGGCCGACCGGGTGCCGGCCCTCGCGCCCGTCGCGTCCTGGCCCGACCTCGGCGTCTACCGGACGCTCGCCCGCCTGCCCCGGGACGCCCTGCGGGAACTGGCCGAGGAGACCGCGGCGCTGGCCCGCGACCCGGAGGTGGCCAGGACGGTGGAGGAGTACCTCGACCGGGCGGGACACGTCCAGCAGACCGCGGCGGCGCTCGGCGTGCACCGCCAGACGCTCTACTACCGGCTGGCCAAGGCCGGGAGGATCACCGGCCGCGACCTCGACGACGGCGCGGACCGGCTGCTGGTCCACCTCTCCCTCAAGGCGGCCCGCCTGCTCTGAGCCCCGCCCCGCCGGGAGCCCGTCTGCTTTGATCCCGTCGGTGCAGTGCCGTACGGGCCGCCGGGGCGGGCCGGGAGCGGACCGGCGACCGGGCGGGGGCAAAAAAACAGGGCCCCGAAGGGCCCTGGCTTTCGAGTCCCCGAAGGGGACTCGGCGGGTGTCCGCCGGCGACGTCGGCGGCGGACTAGGCGGCCATCGCGTGCCGCGTGGCGAGCACGCCCTCGTACACCTGGGCGAACTCCTGGGCGATCCGCTCCCACGAGTAGCGCGAGCGGGCGCGGTCGGCGCCGGCGAAGCCGAGCGCGGTGCGGCGGGTGGGGTCGGCGAGCAGCTCACGGGTGAGCCGGGCGGTCTGCGCCGGGCGGTCGGCCGGCACCAGCAGGCCGGTCACGCCGTCGACGACGGAGTCGAGGTGGGCGCCCACCGCGGAGGCGATCACCGGCACGCCGCACGCCATGGACTCCAGAGCCACCGCGCCGCTGCCCGCCTCGCGCGGCAGCGACAGCACCACGTCGGCGCTGCGCATCAGCTTGGCCACCGTGGTGTGCGGCACGTGCCCGAGGAGCGTGACGCGGTCCTCCAGCCGCATCTCCTTGGCCAGCAGCGTCAGCCGGTGCGCCTCGGCGTCGTGCTCCAGCTCGGCGGCGGCGGGGCCGCCCGCGATGAGCAGCTCGGCGTCCGGGACGCCCTCCAGGGCGCGCAGCGCGGTGTGGACGCCCTGGCCGGGGGCCAGCGAGCCGACGTGCAGCAGGCGCGGACGGTTGCCGCGGGCCGCGGCCGGGCCCTGACGGCGGAAGCGCTCGACGTCGACGCCGCAGGGGATCACCGAGATCGCGTTGCGCGGCACGCCCAGCCGGATCAGCGTGGACTCCTCGTCGCCGCACCCGGCGACCACCGCGCCGGCCCGGCGGGCGATCGCGCGCTGCACGCGGATCTTCTTGGGGTCACGGGTACGGCAGGCGCCGAAGCTCTGCACGAGCGGAACGTCGAGGCCGTCCGCGCCGGCGATGGCGGCCAGCCCGCCGATCCAGGAACGGGCGTGGACGACGTCCGGGCGCTCCTGGTGCCAGCGGCGCATCAGCTGGTCGCCGAGGCGGGACAGGTGGGGCAGCAGGGCGTCTTCGGAGAGGTCCCCGGCAGGTCCGGCGGAGAGGTTCTCCACGGTGACGCCGGGGGAGACGCGGACGCGGTCCCGGTCGTCCTCGGAGGTCTTCCGGGAGTAAACGGTGACCTTGTGGTCACGACCGAGCTCACGGGCGACGGACAGAAGGTGCTCACGCTGCGAGGCGATGTCCGACCGGCTCTGAGAGGGAGACACGGTGTCGAAGGAGACGAATGCAATGTTCATGGCACACCTCTGGGAGGACGTATAGGCGTGGGGAGCCTGTGATTCCTTCAGGGGTGCCTGCGTCTTAGGCACTCATCTGTATGAGGAAAACCATACCCCTTTATCTGCCGAAGGCAAACCCGCCCTGCCGGGGCCGAACCGGGCCGCTCCCGGCCCGGCCGCCTGACCAGGTCTTCCGTCGGCCGGGATCACACCGTGCGCGGGACCAGGGCTCCGCCGCCGGGCGTCGGGCCGGGCGTCCAGCAGGGATCACACCGCGCGCAGGGCCAGGATGACGACCTCGTCCCACACCCGCCCGCCGGAGAAGGCGTTCCGGTCGTCCTCGATCGCCTTGACCACCGTGGCCGGCGCCTGCGCCACCGACCGGGCCAGCACGTCGGCCAGACGGTCCTCGCCGTACGGCTCGCCCTGCTCGTTCTGGGAGGCCACCAGCCCGTCGGAGTAGAACACCAGGGTCTGCCCCCTGGTGAGGGTGATCTCCTCGCCGAACATCTCCGCCTCGGGGTCGATGCCGAGCGGCACCCCGCCGCCGGCGGTGAAGCGCACCCCGCCGTCGGGCTGCAGCAGCGCGGCCGGGTGGTGCCCGGCACTGGCCAGCCTGATCTTGCGGCCCCGGACGAACCCGGCCGCCGCCATCACGAACATGCCGCTGTTCTGCGCGGTCAGCGCCTGGTTCATCTTGCGCAGGGCCTCGGCCGGCTCGGACTCCCAGACGCTCAGCACGCGCAGGCCGTTGCGGACCATGGCGGTGACCGCCGCGGCCTCCTCGCTCTTGCCCACCGCGCCGCCCAGGGCGAAACCCCACCCGTCGCGCACCGGGAAGGCGTCGTAGAACTCGGCGCCGACCGAGGAGGAGCCCGCGTGGTAGACCGCCGCGGCCTCGAAGCCCGGGATGTCCGGCAGGGCACGGGGGACCACGCTGGTGCGCAGCGCCTCGGCGGCCTGGAACCGCGTCTGGAAGTTGCGGCGGGCGCGCAGCGCCAGCCCGAGGTGGGCGCCGATCTCCTCCATCAGGCCGAGGTCGGCCAGCGTGAACGGCTCGCGGTCGCGCAGCCGTACCAGGGTCAGCGCGCCCAGCGCGCCCGCCTCGCCCTGGATCGGCACGATCAGCACCGACGCGGCGCCCATGACCCGCAGCAGCGGCGGGCCGCCCGGGACCGACCCGAGCAGCGTGTCGTCCTCCAGCATCTCGTGGACCACGCCCGACCCGCCGGTGAGCACGTGGGCGACGGCCGGCGCGGTCAGCGGGTTCAGCCCCTCGACCACGCGGACCAGATCGGTCACCGGCTTGTCGCTCGGGCCGAGCACGGTGGCCCGCCGGGGCATGCCGTCCCGGACCACGTCGGCGATCACCCAGTCGGCGGTCTCGGCCGCCAGCAGCCGGGCGGCCCGGGTGACGGTCACCGGCTGGCGCAGGCTCTCCTCGTCGAGCAGCAGACGGGTCATCCTGGCCAGCAGCTCCTGGCGGCGGGCGGAGGCCAGCATCAGCGAGGCGTCCGACCGGGCCACCGGCCCGGCGGGCGCGGTGGAGACCTGCGTCTCCAGCGGCAGGATCACGACCGCGGTCATCGCCTGCGGCTCACCCGGCATCGTCAGCCGGATCACCGCGAGCTGCACCGTGTGCGCCCGGCCCTGGTGGCTCAGCCGGGTCTGGAACGTCGCGGTCTCGCCGCCGCGCTGCACCGCCGTCAGATGCGAGCGGAACGCCGCCCGCCGCGAGACGTCCACGAACAGCGGGAAGGAGCGGCCGATCAGGTACCCCGCGGGGCTGCCCAGCATCCGGGAGGTCTCCGCGCTGATCCGCCGGACCACTCCGGAGCCGTCCAGCACCACCACGGGGACCGGGAAGGTGCGGAACACCTGCCGCAGCAGCTTCAGCTCGCGCTGCGAGCCGCTCTCCCGCTCCCCGGAGCGGCGGGGCGCCCTGCGCAGCTCGCGCAGGGACGCCTCCAGCAGCTCTCCGGCGGTGTCGAGCTCGGCGAGCGCCGCATCGAGTGTGGACCGGGGGTCGGCGGGGTAGGCGGACCTGGCCTCACGCAGGGAGGAGACCCTGGTCGTGAGCGCGTTCAGCGCGTGCTCCAGGGCCTGAAGGCCAATGGCGTCGGTCAATGCTCGTCCTCGTCAGTGGCCGTGAGGCGGGTTTCGTCGTAGACGGTACGCCACCCGGTGGGCCGAATCGATGCGCGGTCGGATAGTGGTTAAGTTAGCGACATCGGGAAGGGAAATCGCCCCATGGACATGGTCACACCTGTTCTCGCCCGAGACCTCGCGGCCCTGGGGCGGGTGAGCGAGGAGACGTCGAGCGAGAGCGTGCTGCGCGGCCTGACCGCGACCCTGGCGGGCGGGGTGCCCGGCTGCGCGGGCGGCTCCGCCGAGCTGTGGCGCCAGGAACGCCTCGTGGTGTCGGCCTCGCACAGCGAGCTGGTCGTGCTCGTCGACAGCGAGGACGACCTGGGGGAGGGTCCCTCCGCCGAGGCCCGCGCGACCGGCCGCCACGTGATCGTCCAGGACGTCCTGCGTGACTCCCGGTGGCCCGCCTACACCGGCATGGCGGTCCGCTTCGGGGTCCGCTCGGTCCTGGCCCTGCCGATCACCATCGAGCGCGCCGTCCTCGTCCTCGGCCTGTACGGCGTGCGGCCCGGCGTGTTCGCGGCCCGCAGCGTCCCGCCGCTGGCCGACATGCTCGCCGAGCAGGTGAATGTGGCCCTGGCCAACATGTGGGACTACGACGAGGTCCGCACCGACGCCGCCCAGATGCAGGAGGCGCTGGCCGGCCGGGCGATCATCGACCAGGCCAAGGGCATCATCATGAAGTCCAGCGGGTGCTCGGCCGAGGCGGCCTTCGACGAGCTGCGCCGCATCTCCCAGCACCACCAGGTGAAGGTGGTGGACCTGGCCCGGCTGCTGGTCGACGAGCACCAGCGCAACCAGCGCAACCGGCGCGAGGAGACCGGCTGACGGCACGGGAACCGGCCCGGGGCGTGTGAGGACCCGCCGGCGGCCCGCCGTACGGCCGCGGGCGTGCCGGGACCCTCCGGGTGTCCCGGAGCCGCGTCCACGGACATGGGCGCCTCCGCCCCGCGCCCGGCCTCAGCCGAAGGCGGCGAGCGCGTCGTCGATCGTGTCGTAGAGCGGCAGCCGCTGGGCCAGGCCGGTGATCCACATCACCTTGGTCTTGGCGTACTCCACCCCGATGAGCGCGAACTTCCCGCCCGCGCCGGTGCTGAGCTGCCAGTGGTGGACGATCAGGCCCAGCGCCCGGGAGTCCATGAAGGTCACCCCCGCCAGATCCAGTGCCATGTCAGGGCCGTGCTCGTCGAACTCGGCCGACAGGTAGTCGGCGAACTGGTCCCTGGTCGTCGCGTCCAGCAGGCCCGTCACCCGGATCACGTTGACCCCGTCGGCCAGCGCCGACGTCAGAGTCAGGGCTGACGCTCTCTCGCCGTTCTCCGACACCGTCACTCAGGTCCTCCTCGACATTCGATTAGCAACCTTACTGTTACCTGCGAGCGAGCAATACTCCCGGAATCGGGGTAATACTAGAACCGAGGTCCAGCAGAGGGCCTCGCCTCGAAGACAGGTCGAGGCGATGCCGTCTGCCCGGATACTGCTCCGCGCCGATGGCTTCGCCCGGCAGTTATACCAAGGAGCAGCGATGTCTGTTCAGGCCCTCGAAATCACCGACATGACGGCCGAGGATCTCCTCGCCGAGATGGCTTCCCCCGAGATCTCCGAGTACCGCGCCGAGCGCCTGCGCGAGCGCCTCGTCGAGATGCACCGGCCGCTCGCCATGGAGATCGCCCGCCGCTACCGCTACCGCGGCGAGCCGCTGGAGGACCTCCTCCAGGCCGCCTACGTCGGGCTGATGAAGGCCATCAACGGCTTCGACGCCACCCTCGGCCACCCCTTCCGCGGGTACGCCGTGGTCACCATGACCGGTGAGGTCAAGCGCCACTTCCGCGACCGCACCTGGGCGATCCGCGTCCCCCGCGTCTACCAGGAGCGCCGGGCCGAGCTGAACCGGCTCGTCGCCGACCTCAGCCAGGACCTCGGCCGCGCCCCGACGGTCGCCGAGCTGGCCGCCAAGATGAAGATCTCCGAGGAGGACGTCCTGCTGACCCTGGACGCCTCCGCCGCCTACAGCGCCCTGTCGCTCGACGCCCCCCTCGGCTCGGACGACGACGCGGCCGCGCTGGGCGACGTCATCCCCGACGAGGACGACGCCATGGGCGCGCTCGTGGACCGCGAGGCCGTCAAGCCGCTGATCGACAAGTTGCCGGCCCGGGAGAAGAACATCCTGCTCCTGCGCTTCTTCGGTAACATGACCCAGGCTGAGATCGCGGCGGAGTTCGGTATCTCCCAGATGCACGTTTCCCGTATCCTGCGGAAGGTGCTCGACCAGCTCCGCGCCGAACTGGTGGCGGAATGCTGAATACACCGACCCGCATCGGGCACCCAAGTCGGCGACGGCGTGGTGTGGCATAGGGTGCTTCTGGATGATCCCCGGATGCTGAGGACGATCGCGCGCTGGGACAGGGGAGGCGGATCTCGCGTGAACGAGGACGGTGCTCGTCCGGCTCGCTTCATGGCGGGTGACGACCGTTCCCGGCCGCGCCCCGACGGAGTCCCCGTGGCCGAGCTCGCCTTCTGCCTGCCCGACCTGCCCGACGTGCGCGACTTCGCCGCCGCCCACGCGCTGCGCGGCGGGATGCGCGAGGAGAACCTTCCCGACTTCCTGGTGGCGGTGAACGAGGTCGCCACCAACGCCGTGACCCATGGCCACACCACGGCCAAGGCCGTGCTGAGAATGTGGACCACCGGCCGCGCCCTCGTCGTGGAGATTCACGACGAGGGCCGGTGGTTCCCCACCGAGCCCCCCGGCCAGACGCCCCCCGGCCCGCACGCCACCAGCGGCATGGGGCTGTGGGTGGCCCGAATGGTCAGCCTGGACATGAAGTTCAGCACGGGAATGGCGGGAACGTTCATTACCATGACCTTCCCGATTTGAGAGGTTTTTCCGGGTACAAGCCGATTTATGACTGAAGCTCCCCGCATTCTGATCGTCGGCGGCGGATATGTCGGCCTGAACACCGCCCTGCGTCTGCAGCGCAAGCTTCGTCGTGGCGAGGCCCGCATCGCGGTCCTGGACATCGACTCCTACATGACCTACCAGCCCTTCCTGCCGGAGGCGGCGGCCGGCAACATCGAGCCGCGCCACGTCGTCGTCTCCCTGCGGCGGGCCCTGGACAGGTGCGCGATCGTCAACGGCATGGTGACCGGCGTCGATCCCGTGAGCCGTACCGTCGACCTCCGCCCGCAGCTCGGGCCGGTCCGCGTCATGGAGTACGACATCCTCGTCTACGCGCCGGGGTCGATCTCGCGGCTGCTGCCCATCCCCGGCCTCGCCGAGTGCGGGATCGGCTTCAAGAGCCTGGAAGAGGCCATCCACCTGCGCAACCACGTCCTCGGCCAGCTCGACCTGGCCGAGTCGACGAGCGACCCCGAGATCCGCGGCAGGGCCCTGACCTTCGTCTTCGTCGGCGGGGGGTACGCCGGCGTCGAGGCGCTCGCCGAGCTGGAGGACATGGCCCGGTACGCCTGCCGCTACTACCGGACGATCCAGCGCGGCGACATGCACTGGGTCCTGGTGGAGGCCACCGGCCGCATCCTGCCCGAGGTGGGCCCCGAGATGGGACTCTGGACGCTCCAGGAGCTCCGCGCCCGCGGCATCGACGCGCGGATGGAGACCCTGATGAAGTCCGCAGAGGGCGGCCACATCGTGCTCAGCGACGGCACCGAGCTCGACTCCGACACCCTGGTGTGGACCGCCGGGGTCAAGCCGAACCCCCTCAACCAGTCCAGCGGCCTGCCGCTCGACGAGCGGGGCAGGATCAGGGCGACCGCCGAGCTCGTCGTCGAGGACCACGGCGGCGTCTTCACCGCCGGGGACTGCGCCGCCGTACCCGACCTCACCAAGCCGGGGGAGATGTGCGCGCCCAACGCCCAGAACGCCGTACGGCAGGCGCGCACGCTGGCCGACAACGTGGTGGCCGAGCTCAGGGGCGGGCCGCTGAAGGTCTACCGGCACGCCTACGTCGGCTCGGTGGCCGGTCTGGGATTCGGCAAGGGGGTCGCGCAGATCTACGGCCGTAAGCTGCACGGGCTGCCCGCCTGGGTGATGCACCGCGCCTACCACCTCGCCCGGGTGCCGACCTTCGACAAGAAGGTCCGCGTCCTCACCGACTGGACCCTCTCGTTCCCGTTCCGCAGGGAGGTCGTCTCGCTCGGCGCGCTGAGCCGCCCCCGCGAGGAGTTCGAGCGCGCCGCCCGGTCGGGCCCGCGCTGAGGCTCCGTCCGCTCCGGCGGCGCCCCCTCTCCGTTCGGCCCCGTACGGCCCCGCCTGGCCCTGCCCGGCTGCGCGGGACCCCGTGGGGCCCGCTCAGTGCCGGCGGCGCCAGGCCTGGCTCCATGCCCCCGGCGTTCCCACCCCCGCCTGGTGCAGCGCGAGGAGGAGCAGCGCCAGCACCAGGAAGGCCGGGCCGCCGACCCCGGCGATCCGGCCGTCGGCCAGGCCGAGCAGCAGGCCGAGGACGAACACGATTGCCGCGGCGATCGCGAACATGGTCACCTCGTCCCGGAAGACAGGTTCAGCAGCTGCTCCAGCGTCGCCCGGTAGTCGCGCAGCGCGGTGCGGAGCCGCTCGGTGTCGTGCTCGTCGCCGTCCCACCGCTGCCTGAGCGAGGCCGTCCTGCGCTCCAGGGCGGTCCGCAGCGAGCCGACCAGCTCCTCCAGGAGGGCGTCGGCGCGGGTGACCGAGTCGCGCGGGTCGTCGACGAAACCGACCTGGACCTCCTGCCAGCGCCGCCGGATCCCGTCGGCGTCGTGCTCGAACAGCGGGCCGCCGCCGGTGGGGGAGTGGCCGTCGTCACGCGCGGGGGAGGGGCCACCGGGAGCGGGGGAGGGGACACCGCGCCCGGGAAGAGGCGCACCGTGTGCATCAAGCGCACCGTGCGCACCGTGCGCACCGGGCACGCCGTACGCCGCGGTCACCGGGGAGGGCGCACCGGAGCCGCCGGGCGCGTCACCGGGCCGGTCGGTGATCACCGCGGTCGGGGCGGTGTCGTCGTCGGCCAGGCCGTCGCGGGCCGGGTCGTCACGGCGGCCGGCGACGAGCCGGTCACCCGGGAGCACGCCGGCCGGGGAGGCTCCCTCCTGCTCCGGCGGCCCGGCGGGCGCGCCGTCGGCGGGCCGGGCCGTTTCCTGCCACGCGGTCTCCTCCCGGACCGTCTCCTCCCGGGTCTCGCCGGTCCCGTGGACCAGCCGGTCCTTGATCCGTTCGAGCTTCTCGTTCATCGCGGTCACCGTCCCCGGGTCTCGTGGCGGTCGATCCGGTCTTCGGCGGCGGCGTCCGCCCGGTCCGGTCTGGAATGACCGTCATGGGCGGTTTCCGCCCGGTCCGTTCCGGCGTGCGGTGCGGGACGGTCGCCGTCGGGGCCCCCGGTCGAGAGGAGCTCCTCGAACAGGACGCGGTAGTGCACCATCGCCTGGCGCAGCTCCTCGGTGGACGCCTCGGTACGGGCCGCGCGGTTGCTGATCTCGTGGGCCTGCCGGTAATGGTCGAGGGTGCGGCCGTGCTCGACCGACAGGTCCGAGAGCCGCTGCTGGAAGTCGTCGGTCGGGTAGCCCCGCTCCGCCATCACGGACGTCACCAGGTGGTCGGCCTCGGTGACCGCGAACCCGGGGGCGTCCACGAACCGCTCCTGGACCTCCGTCCACTTCCTGGCGTAGGCGTCCCGCGTGCCCGGGTCGAGCGGCCGGATGTCGAGGGAGCTGAAGCGCTGCTCGCGGGCGAGGAGCTCCTGCTCGGCCTCCTGGCGGCTTTCACGCTCGCGAACGGCGCGATCGTACTCCGGGCCGAACCGGTCGCGGAGTCGCCGCCTGCGCTGCTGCCCCGTCATGAAGTAGCCGACTGCGATGATCGCCACCACCGCGACCGCGATGACGACCACCCAGATCACGGTGGACATACCTGCCTCCGGTTGTATAGCGGTTGTTCTCGTGCGCTGCCCCCGGGGCAGACCTCGAAACCGCTCGGAGATGTCCGTGACTCACCGTCGATGACAGCTTTGTGCGATGTTCCGGGAAGCTTTGTCCGGCACGAGGATTCCGCCGGTCCCCTGCGGCTTTTGCCCCGGTTCGCCGCCATCGGTCCTCCGGCCTCCCCGGGTGCCGCGCGTCGCCGCCATCGGTCTTCCGGCCTATCCGGTGCCGCGCGTCGCCGTTACCGGTTCTCCGGCTTCTCCAGCGCCGCGCGGACCTCGGCCAGCAGGCCCTCGACGAGCGACCGCCCCGGAACGGCGGGCACCTCCGCGAATCCCCGCCCCGGCTCGTAGGCGATGTCCAGGCCGCCGGACACCAGCCGGTCCGCCCAGCGCAGCGCGGTGTTGAGCTTCTCCGCCGGGATCGCCCGCCCCTGCGCCGCCGACGACAGGTTCCGCAGGTTCGTCGCCGGGCCGGACTGACTGTGGGCGCGGTCGAGCTTCCACGGGATCGCGCGGGAGTGGTCGAGCATCGGCTTGGACAGCCCCGCCGCCCGCTTGGCCTGCAGGATCCCGGACTCGCTCACCCCGAACCGGGAGGCCAGCTCCGCGTTGGACAGCCCCTCCGCGACCAGCCTCCGCAGCTCCCGCTGGTCGATCACCGCCTTGCGTCCCACCCGTCCCTCACTTCTCATCCGTCCGCCCGCGTACGGCGGGCACCGTCGTGTGCGCATGTCCGTCAGATCTGCGCTAAGGTTATGACGTCCCGCCCGAGAGGGCGCCGGACATACCGGGACGTAGCGCAGCTTGGTAGCGCACTTGACTGGGGGTCAAGGGGTCGCAGGTTCAAATCCTGTCGTCCCGACGGTATTAGGGCAGTTCAGGGCCACAGTTCCCAAAATTGGGAATTGTGGCTTTTCTGTTGTGTCACCCGCTGACCCGGCCTTCGTCGATCCCGGACGAGGCCGTGGACCGGCGGGCCGCGGCCTCCGCGCGGCGAGGCCCGCCGCGGACGCGGACGCGGAGTCTCCGGCCGAGCTCACCGCCGGTTCCCGGCCTGAGGTGACCGACGAGGGCCGGCGCGTACGTGCGAACGCACCCCTTGCAGGCCGAACAGGATGAGAAGCTCGACCACGCCGCCGTCGGCGCTGCCCAGCCAGTGCGGCAAGGACGTGTCGAACTCGGCCGCCTCACCGGGCGGCAACGTCAGGTCGCGCTCGCCGAGCACGAGCCTGCTCGGCCTGCTCAACCACCTGACCTTCGTCGAACGCTCCACGTTCCTCGGGGACGACGTCGCCGACTGGCGGGCGACGTTCCGGGCCGCACCGGCCGACAGCGTGGCCGATGTCCTCCACCTGGCCCTCCGGCGGGTCCTCCGCCCGGGTCGGAGCGGCCGGCCGCGAAGTGGCTGTGCGCGATGTCGGCGACCGTTCGTGTTCCCGTGGGCGGCCGGTTCCGCGGGACCGGCGAGCCCGCGCCGGACGGCCGTGTTCGCGCGGGTCGCCGTTCGCGGAACCCCTGGCAGAGCCTGCCGGTCGTGCGAGGAGTTCCGCGAGACCGGCCGGTCCTAGTTGGTGCAGTCCTGGTTCTTCAGGGCCAGAGTCAACTCGTAGACCTTGCCTCGGTCCGACAGGAAGTAGTAGAGGGCCTTCGGGTTGCCGGGAACGGCGGCGACGGGGTAGTTGCCCGTGGTGTCGAGCCGGGGGTAGGCCTTCTTGACCTGCTTCATGGTGGAGCCGATCGTGATGCCCTCGGGCGTCTTGGCGCCCTTGGGCGCTGCGATGAGGGCGACCCCCAGTTTCTTGGAGATGTAGAGGCCCACGCTGTCGCGGCCGGTCGGGTGCGCCTTGAGATCCCACCCCGAGCACTGACTCGCGCCGCGCTTTCTTACGATCTTGCGGGTCGCCTCGGCCTGCTTGGGAGTCATCCCGAGCCGCACCCCTCCGTAGCCGTACGGGCCGAACCTGCCGCTCGCACCGGCGGTGGCGCCGGCGGCCGTGTCGGCGGACGTCGTGGCCGCGCTCGCCGCCGTGACGCCGGTCAATGCGATTCCCGCGGCGAGCGCCGCCGCGATGGCCGAGCGTCCCAGCCGGACCACCTTGTGCTTGCGGATTCCTCTGTGACCGTTGTTCATGCCGTATTGGACTGCCGCCCGGCCGGAAAAGTTCGCCGCGGGTCACCGACCGGTCGTCTCAGCGGTACGGAAGGAGGCGAACGGTCATCGTGCCGCCGTTCCCCGCCGCGTGAGGACGGCGGCGCCGACCGGCTCGGCGGTGTCGCGGCAGATGGTGAGCGGCCGCGGTGTTCCGGACGGGTGGGCCGGCTCTGCCGGCGCGGTCATGGCCGCGGTCCGACGCCGGGATCGCACCGGGATTCTTTGAAACTTTCAGTGATGTTACGAAAGTTTATTGACCGCTCCGGGACTCGCACCTATGGTTTCGAGTTGACGATCCGCAGGGCTCTGGAAATTCACCGAAGATCATCTATCGGCCCGGCCCTGCCGACGCCGCGGCCCCGAGCGCATCCCGGTGAGGGCCGCGACCCCCGGCGATGGGCGACCCCTTTCGCCGCCCCGACGCCGATCCCCAGGAGCATGCATGGAACGCCCCTCGCGCCCCCGGCGCCGTACGGCCGGGCTCGCAGCAGGGCTCCTTTCACGCCGTCCTCCCGCCGCTCGTGCCGTTCGTCCTCGCCGGACGGCGCGTGGTGACCGGGACCATGGGCGGCACCTGCAAGGGCCGGGCCGGCGATCCGCGACGAGCACCAGGTGACCCGCGACAGACCGGATCCACGGCAAGCACCGGGCGACCCGCGGCGGAACCAAAGGGAAAGGACGATATGAGATCCGTGGACGCGCTGAGCACCGAGCCCTGGCGGGACGCCGGGCGCCCCGCCGGCGAGCGCGCGGAGGCCCTGCTGGCCGAGATGACGCTGGAGGAGAAGGTCGCCCAGCTCGGGTCCGTCTGGCTGAACCCCCCGGCAG
Organism: Streptosporangium pseudovulgare; assembly: GCF_014648055.1. Lineage (GTDB taxonomy): Bacteria > Actinomycetota > Actinomycetes > Streptosporangiales > Streptosporangiaceae > Streptosporangium > Streptosporangium pseudovulgare. Next base: position 5,575 of record NZ_BMQJ01000024.1, on the reverse strand, counting down.
CCGCCTCCGAGGCGGCGGCCGAGGGAGCCGTCCGGCCGGACGTCCCGGCCACCGGTCGGGAGACGGCGGCCGGGAACGTCGCCCCGCTGCAGGACCTGTTCACCCGGGACGACGCCGACCTGGACGAGCGGATCCGCGACGGCGTCGGGCACCTCACCCGCGTCTTCGGCACGGGCCCCGTCAGCCCGGCCGAGGGCGCGGCCGCGCTGCGGAGGCTGCAGGAGCGGGTGGTCGCCGCCAACCGGTTCGGCATCCCCGCGATCGCGCACGAGGAATGCCTGACGGGGTTCGCGACGTACGGCGCGACCGCCTACCCCACGCCGCTGGCCTGGGCCGCCGCCTTCGACCCCGCCCTGGTCGAGCGGATGGCCCGGGCGATCGGGGACGACTTGCGCTCGGTCGGCGTCCACCAGGGCCTGTCACCGGTCCTCGACGTCGTGCGCGACCACCGGTGGGGCCGGGTGGAGGAGACGCTCGGCGAGGACCCCTACCTCGTCGGACAGCTCGGTGCGGCGTACGTGCGCGGCCTGGAGGGCGCCGGGATCATCGCGACGCTCAAGCACTTCGCCGGGTACGCCGCCTCCCGGGCGGGCCGCAACCACGCCCCGGTCAGCATCGGCCCCCGGGAGATGGCCGACGTGATCCTCCCGCCGTTCGAGACGGCGATCCGCGAGGGCGGCGCCCGGTCGGTGATGAACTCCTACACCGACGTCGACGGCGTGCCGGCCGGCGCGAACCCGGACCTGCTGCGGCGGGTGCTGCGCGACCGGTGGGGGTTCGACGGCACGGTGGTGGCCGACTACTGGGCGGTGCCGTTCCTCGCCACGACGCACCGCGTCGCCGAGGACGAGGCGCACGCCGGCGCGACCGCGCTGCGCGCGGGCATCGACGTGGAGCTGCCCGACACGGTCTGCTACGGCGCCCGCCTGGTGGAACAGGTGCGGACCGGCCGCGTGGAGGAGCGGCTGGTCGACGAGGCGGTGCGCCGGGTGCTGCGGCAGAAGATCGAGCTGGGCCTGCTGGACGACGCGCCCCTCGTCCCGGAGGACGCCGACGCCGCCGACCTGGACAGCCCCCGCAACCGCGGCCTGGCCCGCGCGGTGGCCGAGCGGTCCGTCGTGCTGCTGAGCAACCCCGCCGGGATCCTGCCCCTCGACGCCGGGACGACCGCGCGGATCGCCGTCATCGGCCCGTGCGCCGACGACCCGCGGACCCTGCTCGGCTGCTACGCCTTCCCCAACCACGTGCTCGACCGCTTCCCCGGCCACGGGATGGGCCTGCCCGTCGCGACCATCCGGGAGAGCCTCGCATCGGAGTTCCCCGGCGCGGACCTGGGGTACGCGCGCGGCGCGGAGGTGTCCGGCGACGACACCTCCGGGATCGCCGGGGCCGCCGCCCTGGCCGCCGGATCCGACCTCGTGCTGCTGTTCGCCGGAGACCGGGCCGGGCTGTTCGGCAACGGCACCTCCGGCGAGGGCTGCGACGCCGCCGACCTGCGCCTGCCCGGCGTCCAGCCGGAACTCGCCGAGGCCGTCCTGGCCACCGGGACGCCGGTCGTCCTGGTCGTCGTGTCCGGGCGGCCGTACGCGCTGGGCGCCTACCAGGACAAGGTCGCCGCCGCCGTCCAGGCGTTCTTCCCCGGGGTGGAGGGGGGTTCCGCCGTCGCCGGCGTGCTCAGCGGCCGGGTGAACCCCTCCGGCCGCCTGCCCGTGCAGGTGCCGGCCTCGCCCTCCGTCAACCCCTCGACCTACCTGCAGGCGCCGCTGGGCCTGCGGACGGACGGCGTGTCCGCGCTCGACCCGACGCCGGCGTTCCCCTTCGGGCACGGCCTGTCGTACACCACCGTCCGGTACGGCGCGCTCACCGTCTCCGCGCCCGCGTGCCCGACGGACGGGGTCGTCCAGGCCCGGGTGACGGTCGGCAACACCGGCGACCGGCACGTCGAGGAGGTGGTGCAGCTGTACGCCTCCGACCCGGTCGCGCAGGTGACCCGGCCGGTCGCGCAGCTCGTCGGCTTCGCACGCGTCGCGCTCGAACCCGGCCGGACGGCCGAGGTGGTCTTCGAGGTGCCGGCGGACGCCTTCTCCTACACCGGCCCCGACCTGCGCCGCATCGTCGAGCCGGGCGTGATCGAGCTGACCGCCGGGCCGTCGGCCGCCGACCGCCCGCTGCGGGCCGAGGTCCGGCTGACCGGCGAGACCGTCGTCCTCGGCGCGGACCGGCGCCTGACCACGCTCGTCCACCTCGCGGAAGGGACCCGCTGACCTGTGCGGACGTATGGCAATCCGGTCATCGGCGGGTTCCACCCGGATCCCAGCGTGTGCCGGGTCGGTGAGGATTACTACCTGGTCTGCTCCAGCTTCGAGTACTTCCCGGGCGTCCCGATCTTCCACAGCCGGGACCTGGTGCACTGGCGCCAGATCGGCAACGTGCTCGACCGGCCCTCCCAGCTCGACCTGCCCCCGGACGTGCCGGCCTCCGGCGGGATCTACGCGCCCACCATCCGCCACCACGACGGCCTGTTCTACATGATCACGACGAACGTGAGCGGCCGGGGCACGTTCCTCGTCACCGCCGAGCGCGCCGAGGGCCCCTGGTCGGACCCCGTCTGGATCGACGTGCCGGGCATCGACCCCGACCTCGCCTGGGACGACGACGGCGACTGCTGGTGCGCCGTCTCCGGCACGCGGGTCGCCCGGACCGACCCTGGACCGTCCGGGTCACACCTTCGTGGGGCGGCGCCAGCAGCACCACGACTGCCGCGCCGCCGTACGCCTCGACCCGGGATCGGGCCGCGCGGGCCTGTCGGTGCGGCTCGACGAGGCCCACCACTACGACGTCGAGGTCCACGACGGGCAGGCGTCCGTGATCGCCAGGATCGGCCCGGTGCGGCAGCGCGTCGCCGGTCACCCGGTGCCGGCCGGACCGCTGACCCTCGCCGTCGACATCCGTACGGCCGGCGTGCTGCCCCCGGCGGTGACCCGGACGGGAGGGGCGGACGATGGGCCGACCGGCGCCGGCGCGCACGGCCCGGACACCATCGCCTTCTCCGTCCACCTCGGGGAGGAGCGCCTGCTCCTGGCGGAGCTGGACGGCCGGTACCTGTCGACGGAGGTCGCGGCCGGCTTCACCGGGCGCGTGATCGGCATGTACGTGACCGAGGGCGGCGCGGTCTTCGACCGGTTCGACTACGAGGGAGGCCGTGACCTGCCCGGCTGACGCCGCCCACGCGGCGGACGCCGGGATCGGGGCGGAGACCGGGGATCCCGGGACCGGTGGCGGCGGGGGCCGTCCGGGCCGGGCCCTCCGCCTCGGCGCGTCCCCACGATGACCGGCCGGAACCGGCGGCCCCCCGGCGGCCCCCGGAGGACGCGCGCCGCGTCCTCCGGGGGCCGCCGGGGGTGACGGTGTCAGGGCGTGGTCAGGTCGAACCGGTTGACGGTGACCGCGCCGCCGAGGGACTGGGTGGCGTAGTTGAAGATGGCGTAGCGGTAGCCCATGAAGAACTGCCAGGCGTTGCCCATCGTGAAGGCCGGCCCGAAGGAGGTGAAGGTCACCCCGTCGGTGCTGTAGGAGAACTTCGCCTGCCGGCCGCTGCCGGGCCGGATGTCGGCGTTGACCCGCAGCCAGATCCGCCCGCCGGAGACCGCGGTGGAGGCGACCTCGGTGCCGGTGGAGGTGGTCTGCCAACTGCCGTTCATCGTCAGGTTGTTGGTCACGACCAGGCGGGTCTGGCCGTTGTCGCGTCTGACGCCGATCCAGGCCGAGGAGTCGCGGAGCATCGCCAGCCCGGCCCGGTCACCGTCGCGCATCGCCGAGTGGTCCAGCTGGATCGTCGCCGTCGAGGACGGGCCCAGGATGCGGTGGGTGAGGGTGTTGCGGGCCGAGTACAGGTCATTGGTCACCGTGGCGGTCTGCAGCCGCAGCCCGTTGTTCACGCTGTACCTGGTGGTGTCGGGGTTGTGGTTCCACTCCCACTCGGGGCCGAGCCGGGTGCCGGCGAAGGTGTCGGTCCCGGTGGGGGGCTTCACCTGCCGCGGCGGGCGCGGCACGTTCGGGTAGGGGTAGGAGCCGCCCCAGGCGCCGTTGACCGTCTGCACGGTCGGCCAGCCGTCGGAGGTCCAGGTGATCGGCGCCAGTACGGGGATCCGCCCGCCGGGGTAGGCGTCCTGGAAGGCCATGTAGTACCAGGCGCCGTTCTGGGTCTGCACCAGCCCGCCCTGGTGCGGCACGCCGCCGCCGGAGACCGGGCCGGGCATGTTGAGCAGCACCTGGCGCATCTCGTACGGGCCGAACGGGCCGTTGGTGGACTTCAGCACGTACTGGCCGTTGGCCGGGCGGGTCAGGAAGATGTAGTAGGCGCCGTTGCGCTTGTACATCCGCGACCCCTCCAGCGTGCCCACGCTGGACGGTGTGGAGAACACCTGCTGGCTGCGGACCTCGGTCTTCCCGTCGGCGGACAGCTGGGCCACGCTGATCTGGGTGTTGCCGTAGGCGACGTACATCGTGTCGTTGTCGTCGACCAGCAGCCCGGCGTCGTAGTAGCACTTGTTGATCGTAGTGTGCCGGTTCCACGGGCCCTCGGCGGAGGTGGCGGTGTAGATGTGGGTCTTGCTGAAGTCGACGCAGCCGCCCCAGTAGAAGGTCCTGTTGCTCTTCCGGTAGTTCAGGAACGACGCCCAGATCCCGTTGACGTACGCGCGCCCGCCGTTCAGGTCGTACTTCGACCCGAAGTCCAGCTTGGGCACCGAGTGGCCGGCGTACTCCCAGTTGACCAGGTCGTAGGAGCGCAGGATCGGCGCGCCGGGCGAGTAGTGCATCGTGGAGGCCGAGTAGTAGTAGGTGTCGTCGACCCGGAAGACGTCGATGTCGGCCAGGTCCTGCCACAGCACCGGGTTGGAGAACGTCGACGACGGCGGCCACGGCCCGTCCGTGGGACCGGTCGACGGGCTGGTGCTCGGCGAGGGACCGGTGCTGGGACTGGTGCTCGGGCTCGGCGAGGGGTCGACGGTGCCGCCGCAGACGGTGCCGTTCAGCGCGAAGCTCACCGGCGCCGGGTTGGAGCCGGTCCAGCTTCCGTTGAACCCGAAGCCCGCGCTGCCGCCGGTGGGGATGGCGGCGTTGTAGTCCACGTTGGACACGGTGACCTGGGAGCCGGACTGGGTGTGGGTGCCGTTCCACAGCTGGGCGACGGTCTGCCCGGCGGGGAACGACCAGGTCAGCTTCCAGCCGTTGACCGGATCGCCCAGGTTGTCGATCGTCACGTTGGCTCCGAAGCCGCCGGACCATTCGTTGGTCACGGTGTAGGTGACCCGGCAGCCCGCGGCGGCGTGGGAGGAGCCGGCCGTCGCGATTCCGAGGGCGCCGAGCGCCACGGCGATCACGGCCGCGAGCCGGCGCCGATGTCGGCTGAAGTGCATTGATGTCTCCTGGGAGGTGGGGGCTCGTCGCAGGGGGTCGTCGGTCGTCGGGTCAGGAGAGGGTGCAGGCGGCTCCGTTGAGGGTGAACGCGGTGGGCTTGGCGGTGTCGCCGGTGTGGGTGGCCTGGAAGCCGATCTCGGTGGAGGCTCCGGGT
>NZ_BMQJ01000023.1 GCF_014648055.1 Streptosporangium pseudovulgare | reverse complement strand
TCGGTCAGCCCGGTGTTCCAGGCGTTGACGGTGACGCCGACCCGGCAGGCGCCCGGTTCACCGGGGGACGTCGGGGTGACGCTGGGCGACGGGGTCACCGACGGAGAGGGCGACGGGGTCGCCGACGGAGAGGGGGACGGCGTGGTGCCGTCGAGGCCGAGGAAGGAGATGGCGTAGGCGAGCTGACCGCTCATCGGCAGGGAGTGGCCGACACCGCTGATGCTGACGCCCTCGACGGTGGCCTGGGTCGTGGTGGTGCCGTAACGGGTGCGGGTCCAGGACGACTGCGGGTGGTCGGTGAAGGCGGGGGTCTGGCTCAGGCCGTGGAGGTTGGTCCACTGCTTGATCTCCTCGCCGAAGTTGGGGTAGGCCAGCGTGGTGTCGGTGGTGCCGTGCCACAGCTGCATCCGGGGGTAGCGGCCGGAGTAACCGGGATACATCGCCCGTGCCTGGTCGCCCCACTGCTGGGCGGTCTTGATGAGGTTGCCGCCGGAGCACTGGCTGTTCCACAGCGAGCCGTTGGTGGTGGCGAAGCATCCGGCCGGGACCCCGGAGAAGGCCGCTCCGGCGGCGAAGACGTCGGGGTACTCGGCGGCCAGGACGTTGGTCATCATCGCGCCGGAGGAGAAGCCGCTGACCACGATCCGGGCGGGGTCGACGTTGTAGCGCTGGCGGGCGTAGGCGACCATCGACATGATGCCGGTGGAGTCGCTGCCGCCGTCGCGGCGCAGCGCGGCGGGGGTGGACACGTCGAAGCACTTCTCGCTGCGGGTGGCCTCGGGCAGCACGATGATGTAGCCGTAGCGGTCGGCGGCGGTGACGTAGTCGTGCCCGTTTCCGTTGAAGATCGCCGAGGCCGTGCCGGTGCAGTAGTGCACCAGCACCAGCAGCGCCGGCCGGGCCGCGACCCGGTCGGGCACGTAGAGGTACATGTTCAGGTTGGTCGGGTTGTTGCCGAAGCCGGTCACCCGGGTCAGCGACGCCGCCGCCACCGGCCGGGTCGCCGCCAGCATGCCCGCGATCACCAGGGGCAGGGCGATGACCGCCAGCACGGCTCTGAGTGTTCGTTTCACGCCATGTCCTCGTCAGTTCTGGGGTGGGCCATCCGGTCGGGCTCCCGGTGGTCGCCGCCGGTCCGGCCCGCCGGGTACGGAGGACCTCCCGTCGGGCGGATGGAGACGGTTCTCCACCGGGTGGGTGGAGACGGTGGTGGTGGGCGGAGCAAATACGAGGCGGGAAGGCGCGTCAAGAGTCCGGAACCCGTCGCGCCGGCGTGCGCGGCGGCCGGGCGGGGCTCATCTCGCGTTATCGGGGAAGCCGCGCCCGGCCGATGCGGGCGTGTCTCTGAAAATTTCACCCGCGGAGCCTCACCGGGCGCGGGGTGGTGCCGTACCGCCCGGCGGAGGAACGCCGGGAAGGCCCAGGAGACGGGCCGGACGTCGCAACACGCGTGCATCGGGCGCGCAAAACACGCTCCGAAAGTTTCAATCGGGTATTGACAGGTTTCAGGGGCATTTCCACACTGGGTCCCCAGGACGGCCCCGCGGGTGGTGGTGCGCGGAGAGGACCACCGTCCTCGACGCCCGGTGGTGCGTGGCCCCCTGTGAGGCGATGGGACGGGCGTCGGTCCCGCGGGGCCCTCCCCGTTCCCCCCTTTTCCGTGACCCAGTTATGGAGGCTCAAGGCATGGGTGCAAACGCCATACCCCCGCCTGGAACCCGGCGACCCCTCGGCGGCCTCCGCCGGGCCCTGATCGCCGGCGCCCTCGGCGCACTCGGCACGATCACGGCGCTGGCGATACAGGTTCCCGCCGACGCCGCGGAGAGCACGCTCGGCGCGGCGGCCGCGCAGAGCGGGCGCTACTTCGGCACCGCCATCGCCGGGAACAAGCTCGGCGACTCGGCGTACACCACGATCGCGAACCGCGAGTTCAACATGGTGACCGCCGAGAACGAGATGAAGATCGACGCCACCGAACCGCAGCGGGGCCAGTTCAGCTTCGGAAGCGGAGACCGCATCTACAACTGGGCCGTCCAGAACGGCAAGCGGGTCCGCGGGCACACCCTGGCCTGGCACTCACAGCAACCCGGCTGGATGCAGTCCCTGTCCGGTTCCAGCCTGCGCCAGGCGATGATCGACCACATCAACGGCGTGATGGCCCACTACAAGGGCAAGATCTACGCCTGGGACGTGGTCAACGAGGCGTACGCCGACGGCAACTCCGGTGGCCGCCGCGACTCCAACCTGCAGCGGACCGGCAACGACTGGATCGAGGTCGCCTTCCGCACCGCGCGGAACGCCGACCCGTCCGCCAAGCTCTGCTACAACGACTACAACATCGAGAACTGGACCTGGGCCAAGACCCAGGGCGTCTACAACATGGTCCGCGACTTCAAGCAGCGCGGCGTGCCGATCGACTGCGTCGGCTTCCAGAGCCACTTCAACAGCGGCAGCCCCTACAACAGCAACTTCCGCACCACCCTGCAGAACTTCGCCGCCCTCGGCGTCGACGTGGCCATCACCGAGCTGGACATCCAGGGCGCCTCGGCCACGACCTACGCCAACGTGACCAACGACTGCCTGGCCGTGTCGCGCTGCGTCGGCATCACCGTGTGGGGGGTGCGCGACACCGACTCCTGGCGTTCGGGCGACACCCCGCTGCTGTTCGACGGCAACGGCAACAAGAAGGCCGCCTACAACTCGGTGCTCAACGCCCTCAACGCCGCCTCCCCCGGCCCCGGCCCGAGCCAGACGCCCACCACGCCGCCCACCTCCCCGCCGCCCGGCGGCGGGCAGATCAGGGGCGTCGCCTCCGGACGCTGCCTGGACGTGCCCAACAGCAGCACCACCGACGGCACCCAGGTCCAGCTCTGGGACTGCCACAGCGCCACCAACCAGCAGTGGGCCTCCACCTCCGCCGGAGAGCTCCGCGTCTACGGCAACAAGTGCCTCGACGCCGGCGGCACCGGCAACGGCGCCGTGGTCCAGATCTACTCCTGCTGGGGCGGCGACAACCAGAAGTGGCGCCTGAACGGCGACGGCACCATCGTCGGCGTCCAGTCCGGCCTCTGCCTGGACGCCGTCGGATCGGGCACCGCCAACGGCACCAAGCTTCAGCTCTACTCCTGCTGGGGCGGCGACAACCAGAAGTGGACCCGGACCGGCTGACCTCACCCGCCGGACCTCAGCCCTCGGAAGGCCCCCGCGGCACGACCCGCCGCGGGGGCCCTCCGGCGTGAAAGTTTCACCGTCGGTTGACGGGCGTGGAGCGGCCACCCACGATCATGTTGCCTCCGGGTCAGGGGAGGCGTCGAATGAAGGCCGCTATCGATTCGAGGTGTCCATCGATGCCAAGACCTCTGTTGCGGGCCGCGTCCGCCGTACTGCTGACGCTGGCCGTCCTGCAGGCGCCCACGGCGTACGCCGACGAGACCGCCCCGGTCGCGGTGACCGTCAACGCCCGCGCCGCGCTCGCCTCCGTGCCCGAGACCGCCGTCGGAGCCAACCATGCGATCTGGGACTCGCGGTTGGGCACCGACGAGACCGCCGACCTGCTCAAAGACGCCGGTGTGAAGCTGCTGCGCTACCCCGGCGGCTCCTACTCCGACATCTACCACTGGGCCGACCACACCGCTCCCGGCGGCTACGTGGCCCCCGACACCGACTTCGACACCTTCATGCGCGGGGTACGGCGCACCGGGGCGCAGCCGATGGTGACCGCCAACTACGGCACCGGCACGGCGGAGGAGGCCGCGGCCTGGGTACGGCGCGCCAACGTCACCAAGGGCTACGGCGTCAGGTACTGGGAGATCGGCAACGAGAACTACGGCAACGGCCGCTACGGCGCCGCCTGGGAGGCCGACGACCACGCCGACAAGAGCCCGGCCGAGTACGCGCGCAACGTCGTGGCCTACTCCGACGCGATGAAGGCCGTCGACCCGACCATCAAGATCGGCGCGGTGCTGACCACACCCGCCAACTGGCCCGACGCCCTGGTCGCCGACGGCGACGCCGGGAGCTGGAACGAGGTCGTCCTGTCCACCGCCGGGCCGAAGATCGACTTCGTGATCCTGCACTGGTACCCCGGCGCCTTCGACAGGGCCGCGCAGGTCCCGGACATGATCCAGCTCGTCCGCAAGCAGATCGCGAAGCACGCGGGAGCCGGGTCCGAGCGGATCGGCATCGCGATGACCGAGTTCAACACCGGGTCGAGCGACCGCGGCGCGACGACCCAGCCCGGCGCCCTGGCCGCCGCCGACGCCTACGCGACGCTGCTGGCGAACGGGGTGTTCACCGTCGACTGGTGGAACGTCCACAACGGAATCGGCAAGGTCACCGAGGTCGAGGGACACACCGACTACGGCGACTTCGGCCTGCTGTCGAGCGGGACGTGCACCGACGGCGGCGTCTGCGAGCCGGCGGCGAACACGCCCTTCGCGCCGTACCACGCGCTCCAGATGGTGAGCAGGTTCGCCCGCCCCGGGGACCGGTTCATCCGGGCCGCGACCGACCAGGCGAAGGTCACCGCGCACGCCGTACGCCGCCCCGACGGCGCGCTGGCCGTCATGCTGATCAACACCTCGTCCGACACGTCGTACCCCGTCGCGATCGACTACTCCGGCTTCAGCCCGGCGTCCGGGGCCCCCACCGTGCTGACCCACACCAACGGCGCCACGGGCATCACCACCTCGGCCACGGGCGACGCGACCAGCCGGACGCTGCCGCCCCTCTCGCTGACCACGATCATCGTGCGTCCCGCCTCCGCCCAGGCGGGCCTGCCGGGCGCACCCGGGCAGCCGGCGGTCTCGGGCGTGACGGACCGGGCGGCCACGATCTCCTGGCCCGCCGCCTCCGCCGGCACCCGCCCGATCGCGAAGTACGAGGTCCGCCTCCAGAACGGAGCCGTCAGCGAGCAGATCGGCGAGACCGCCGGCACCTCGCTCACCGTGCGCAACCTGAAGCCGGGCACGCGCCACACGGTCAACGTGATCGCCCGCGACGGCGGCGGCGGCGTCTCGCCCCCCTCCGCGCCGCTGACGTTCACCACCGGCACGCCCGCCTCCAGCCCGTGCTCGGTACGCCTGACCAAGCAGTCCGACTGGGGCAGCGGCTACGTCGGCTCCATCGACATCACCAACAACGGCGCACCGGTCAACGGCTGGACCCTGACCTTCGGCTGGCCCAGGGCGTGGCAGAGCCTGGGCAGCGGATGGAGCGCCGTCTGGACGCAGAACGGCCAGGACGTCAAGGTCGTCAACGAGCCCGGCAACGGCTCGCTGGCCACCGGCGCGACGGCCACGATCGGCTACGTCGGCAACTACAGCGGCCCGAACGTGCTGCCCGAGGTCTTCACCCTCAACGGAACCGTCTGCACGACCCGGTGAGCGGAACCACCCACGCGACCCCGTGAACCGAACCGCCTGCACGCCCCGAGGGGGAACGCCGGTCACCGGTCACCCGGCGAGAGCCGGTGACCGGCCGCTCCCCTCGGGCGGACGGGCCCTCAGCCGGACAGGCCGGTGAAGAAGCCGCGGATGTCCTCGGCGAGCAGGTCCGGGGCATCATGGGCGGCCCAGTGGCTGCCGCGGTCGAACTCGTGCCAGGACACGATGTCCTTGTGGTCCCGCTCGGCGAACCTCCGGATCGGGCGGAAGTCGTAGGCGAAGCTCGCCAGGCCCATCGGGAACGTGGTCGGCTCCGAGCCCGTCGAGGCGTGGTCGTTCTCGTAGTAGAAGCGGGCCGAGGACGCCGCGGTGTTGGTGAACCAGTAGATCGAGGCGTTGGTCAGCACCACGTCCGGGTCCACGCCGGCCAGCAGCTGGCCGATCCAGGCGAGCTGGCCGGCTGGCGAGTCGGCCAGCGCGTGGGCGAGGGTCTGCGGTTGCGCCTGCTGGGCCTTGTCATGGACGGCATGGTCGACGAAGGACTGCAGGAAGCCCAGATACTCCATGTCCTCCGGGGAGAGGCCCTGGAACTCGGCGGGGTCCCCGGAGGGGAAGGAGAAGATCTGGTTGACGTGCACGCCGATCACGTGCTCGGGATCGATCCGGCCGAGCACCGGTGAGATGATCGCGCCCGCGTCGTTGCCGTGCGCGCCGTACCGGTCGTAGCCGAGCCGGCGCATCAGCTCGGCCCAGGCCCCGGCGACGCGTACGGCGTCCCAGCCCTTCTCGCGGGTGTGCCCGGAGAAGCCGAAGCCGGGGATGGACGGGATCACCAGGTGGAAGTCGCGTGACAGCGGCTCGACCAGGTCGAGGTACTCCGCGAAGGTGCTGGGCCAGCCGTGCGTGAGGATGAGCGGCGTCGCCGCGGGGTCGGCGGAACGCACGTGCACGAAGTGGACGGTCTGGCCGTCGATGACGGTCGTGAACTGCGGGTGGGAGTTCAGCCTCGCCTCCTGCGCCCGCCAGTCGAAGGAGTCGCGCCAGCGCTCGACGAGGTCCCGCACGTACGCCAGGGGCACGCCGTACTGCCAGCCCGGCCGTACGGGGCCGGAGACCGGCAGGTCGGCCAGCTCCTCCGGCGGCAGCTCGTTCACCCAGCGGGTACGGGCCAGGCGGTCGCGCAGATCGACGATGTCGGCTTCCGGGATCGCGATCCGGAACGGGGTGATGTCCTGTGTCATGTCCCCACGATCTCGATTCGCGGGGACACGGTGGCAGTGTCCCGTGCACCGGTCCGCCCGCCCTTCGCATGACGCCCGTCCACTCTCCGCATGGCGCGCCGGTGCAGAATGCACATCAGTTCCGGATGCGATCGGGGGCCGGTGAACAGGTTCGGTTGGACGCTCGTCCTCTCTCTGGTGTGCGCCCTCGCCGCCGCCCGCGTGGGGGCCTTCCTGCAGACCCCGCTGCCCGCCGGGGACACGACGCTCGGTGCCGCGGCCATCGTGGCGATCGCGGCCCTCCACGTCGCGGTCGTCACGCGGTCCTGGCGGCCACGCCTCCTGCTGGCGGCCCAGGCGTTCCTGGTCTTCGCGCCGTATCTCGCGCTCGGCGGGGCGTGGGGTCCCCTCTCCGGTTTCCTGGGCGCGGCGATCCTGCTGACCCTGCCCGCCCCGGTCTCCTGGCCGCTGTTCGCGGTCGTCGCGGCCTCCGACACCGCCATCACCGCCTACCACGGCTCCGACGCGCTCTCCACGGCGGGTTTCGCGATCGTCGTCGTCAACACCGCGCTCAGCGTGTTCGCCGTCACCCACCTGGCCAGGCGGCTCGACCAGACGGCCGGGCAGCGCGAACGGCTCGCCGCGCTCGCCGCCACCAGGGAACGGCTGGAGAGCGCGGCCCGGCTGCGCGGCACCCTCGGAGCAGAACTGTCGGCGATCATCCATCTGATCCGGGACGGCCAGGCCGAGCCGACCGCCCAGCGGCTGACCCGGGTGGCCGACCTCGGCCGTGCGGCCCTGGCGACCGCACGGACGATCACCGGCGCCCGGAGCGTGACGGTGGCGCCGCCGTCGTCCGGCTGCGCCGCCCCTGGGCCTGGGCGATCATCCCGCTCTTCACCCTGGCGCTGATCCTCGTCACCGATCGGGACTGGATCGGCGTCGGCGACCGCGTCTACTGGGGCGCGGCCACCGTCGCCATCACCATCCAGGTGTACGCCCTGTGCCGCATCCCCGAGGTGGCCCGCGACCTTGAGGAGACCAGCGGCGACGTGGCCCGCGTCTCCGCCGTCACCGAGCGGCTGCGCCTGGCCCGCGACGTCCACGACCTGCTCGGCATGAGCCTGTCGGGGATCAGCCTCAAGGCGGAGCTCGCCGCCCGCCTGCTGCCGGCGGACCCCGGCCGTGCCCGGCGCGAGCTCGCCGAGGCGCTCACCCTGGCCGAGCGCGCCCACGGCGAGATCCGTTCCCTCACCACCGAGCTCTCCCTGGGTGAGGAGATCGCGACCGCTCGTTCGATCCTGGAGGCCGCCGGCGTCCACGTCACCGTCTCGGCGCCCGCGCCGCCCCCCGACGCTCCGCTCCTGGCCGTCACCCTCCGCGAGGCGGTGACCAACGTCATCCGCCACTCCACCGCGCGCACCTGCCACATCTCCGTGGTCTCGGCCCCCGGCCGGGTACGGCTGCGCGTCACCAACGACGGCCTCGCCCCGACCGCGCCGGAACACCGGAGCACCGGTGACTCCACACCGGACCACCGGGTCACCGGCCCGGCCGACGGGGCCGGCGGGGCCGCCCCCGGCCTGGCCGGGGCCACGCCGGAACGCCGGGGGACCGGGCTGGCCAGCCTCACCGAGCGCGTCACCCGCGCGGGCGGGCGGATCGCCGCCGGTCAGCGCGACGGCGCGTTCACGCTCACAGCCAGCCTGCCTCGTTAGCGATGCGGATCGCGTCCACCCGGTTGCGCGCCCCCAGCTTGGTCACCGCCGAGGCGAGGTAGTTCCGCACGGTGCCGTAGGTCAGGTGAAGCCGCGCGGCGACCTCGCGCGGCGTCGCGCCGGACGCGGTCAGCCGCAGCACGTCGGACTCCCGATCCGTCAGCGGGCTGCCCGCCGCGTCCAGCGCCGCGTAGGCGAGCGCCGCGTCGATGACCCGCCCTCCCGCGGCCACGGTGCGGATCGCGTCGGCCAGCTCCTGCGGCCGGGAGTCCTTGACCATGAAACCCGCCACCTGCGCGGCGATTCCCCGGCGCAGGTTCCCCGGTCGCGCCACTCCCGTCAGGATCAGGGTCCTGCAGTCCGGGAGCTTCTCGCGCAGCTCGGCCGCGGCGTGGAGGCCGTCCATCCCGGGCAGCTCGATGTCGAGCACGGCGATGTCCGGCCGGTGCTCCAGCGCGGCGGGGACGACCCGGTCACCGGACTCGACCGCGGCCACGACCACCATGTCGCTCTCGAACCCCAGGAGCTCGCAGAGAGCCTCGCGCAGGATCCGTACGTCCTCGGCGACGAGCACTCGAATCATCCGAACCTCACTGCTGGGGCCCTGTGGAGAGTCCGGCCCCGTGGGGAGGCCGCGTTCGCCGCAGCCTATCGGCGTACGGCCCCGCACCGGCCCCGGCCGCCGGTGCCCGCACCGGCGGCGGAGCCGGCCTAGTGCCCGTGCCCTCCGAACTCGCCGGCGTTGTCCGCCCGGGCGGGCAGGATCAGGGCGGTGACGACCACGACCACGGACAGCACGGCGCCGACGACGAAGGCCAGCCGCATGCCGCCGAGGGTGGCGAGGGCGTCGGTGACGCCCGTGGCCCTCAGGGCGTCGGCCCGCGTGCTCATCACGGTGATCACGAGCGCGGTGCCGAAGGCCGCGGCGACCTGCTGCAGCGTGCTCAGGATCGAGCTGGCGTGGGGGTAGAGGTGCGGGGGGACCCCTCCGAGCCCGAGGGTGAACACCGGGGTGAAGGTCGCGGCCAGGCTCACCATGAGCAGCGCGTGCAGGCCGAGGAGCTGCCAGAACGGCATGGTCATCGTGACCTGGGTGAAGCCGGTGAGCGTGAGCGCGATCCCGATCGCGCCGGGGACGACCAGCACCCGGCCGCCGAACCGGTCGAACAGGCGGCCGACGACCGGGCCGAGCAGCCCCATCGCCAGACCGCCCGGCATCACGAGGAGCCCGGTCTGCAGGGGGGTGAGCCCGCGGACGCTCTGCAGGTACAGCGGCAGCAGGATCATCGAGCCGAGCATCGCCATGAAGGCCACCGACATCAGGATCAGCGAGACCGTGAAGGTGCGGTGGCGCAGGGTGCGCAGGTCCATCAGCGGCGCGCCGCGCTTCTGCAGCAGCAGCTGGCGGACGACGAAGACGGCGATGGCCGCCAGACCGGCCGCCACGATCGCGGCGGCGACGCCGGCGTCACCGCCCTCGAACTGGCTGAGCCCGTAGACCAGGCCGCCGAAGCCGAGGGCGGCGGTCACCACGCTCAGCCAGTCGACGGTGCTGAACTCGGGCTCCCCGACGTTCCTGAGCTGCGCGAGGCCGCGCCATGTGATCACGGCGGCGATGGGGAGCACCACGGCGAACAGCAGCCGCCAGGACCCGAGCTGGAGGATCACCCCCGAGACGGTCGGGCCCATCGCGGGCGCGACCGAGATGGCCAGGCTGACGTTGCCCATCACCCGGCCCCGGTCCGACTCCGGCACGACCTGCATCAGCGTGGTCATCAGCAGCGGCATCATCACCGCCGTCCCGGACGCCTGGACGATGCGGGCGCCCAGCAGCACCTCGAACGTCGGCGCGACGGCGGCCAGCGCCGTGCCGAGGAGGAACAGGCCCATCGCGACGGTGTACGCCTGACGGGTGGAGACCCGCTGCAGGAACCACCCGGTGACCGGGATGACGGCGGCCATGGTCAGCATGAAGGCGGTCGAGAGCCACTGCGCCGTCTGCGCGGTGATGCGCAGCGCGCTCATCAGCTGGGGGATCGCGTTGACCATGATCGTCTCATTGAGGATGACCACGAACGTGGCGAGCACCAGCAACCGGATCACGGGTGGGGTGCGTCCCGGAACGGCCCGGGGACGGTCCGGAGCGGCCTTCACGGACGCGGCGGGAGAGTCGAGCTGGGGGACGGACACGGCACCTCGATCGGGTTCGTCGGACATGATGTCGTCACGGCCGGCGTCGCGGCCATGGGTCTCGCAAGAAGTCGCGGTCATGTAAAGAGTGACCGACGCCACCGACAAAACTCATCGACCGCCTCCAGCATCCCGGTGGGCGACGCGAGATGTCACCCGGTTTTCACCGATGGGCGAGGATCCCGGGATCGCCGGGGAGCCCCCGCGCCACGGCTTCCGGACGCCTCACACTCCCCGGGTCCGCCGGTGACCGCGAGCCCGGAGCGCCGGCGGATCGGCCGGGGACCGCGGACCCGGAGCCCCGGCGGACCGGCCGGGGAACGGTGACCGCCCTGTCCGGCGGGCCTCACCGCTCCCCGGCCGCCCGGAGCGGCCGCCAGGGCCGCGACGGAGCCGGCGACGGACCGGCCCCGACCCCCGGCCCCCGGCCGTCCGGAGCGGCCGTACGGGCTCGCGGTGCGGGCCGGCCTCAGATCCGGGTCATGGTGGTCTCGTACCCGCCCCCGCCGGGGTAGACCCACCCGCCGACGGCCGTGTTGCCGTCGGCGCTGAAGGTGCCCCGGTAGTAGGCGGGGCTGCCCTTCGCGCCGCACCAGATGGTCAGCTCGTCGCCGATCAGCTCGTAGACGTAGTCGAGGGTGTCGCCGGACGAGCCGTAGAACCGCGACACCACCTCCGTACCGGCCGGCTCACCGAACGGCCGCAGGTTACCGATCACCTCCAGGCCGGTGGCCGACTCGCCGGACCCGCTGAGATCGACGTGCTGGAGCAGGAAGAACCCGCCGGGCATCCACTCGTACCGCACGGTCCCCTCCGCGCCGCCGGTGATCTTCCAGGTGCCGACCAGGCGGTCCAGAGCCTTCAGGCCGGCGCTCGGCTGGTAGTTCTCAGACATCTCGTCTCCCTCGCGGGTCGTGGTGAGTGTTCGCCGGTACCTCGGAGGCGGCCGGCGGGTCTCGACACGCATCTGATGTGATGTACGTCACAGTCAGGTCGTGTCGAGATCCCGGACCCGGCCACGAGGTATCCGATAGGACCCGACCGAGGAGGAAGCCGTGACCACCGTCTCCGTCCTCATCGGCCGCCGTCCCACCGCACCTTGCGTACATTCACCGAGAACGACCGAGGAGGACCCCCGTGAAATATCTGCTGCTCGGCTACACCCCGGCCGCCGACTGGGACGCCGCCACCCCTGACACGCTGTCCGAGGAGGCGATGACCGCCTTCGCCACGTACCAGAGGTTCGAGCGGGAGCTGATCGAGACCGGCGAGTTCGTCACCGGCGTGGGCCTCGGTCACCCGGTGGTCAGCACCACGGTCCGCAGGACCCCGGACGGCGTGGCGGCGACCGACGGACCCTTCGCCGAGCTCAAGGAGGTCCTGGCCAGCTTCGCCGTGATCGATGTGAGCGGCCGGGAACGAGCCGTGGAGATCGCCTCACGGATCGTCGAGGTTCTGGGCGAACCGATCGAGATCCGGCCGATCATGGGCGAGGAGTTCACGGCGTGACCGGCCGCCGTACCGGGTGACGCGCCGGGGAGACGAGGAAGCGGGAGGGCACGCCGAAGGCGGACCCGCCGTGAACGCGGACGTCGGGCACCTGCCGCGCGTGGAGGCGCCGCAGGTGCTCGACGCGCCGGCCCGGCGCCGGCGCGCGCTTCACCCCGACGGGAAGGGCGTACGCCGCGGCGTCGCTCCCGCGGGCTCCGGGGCACAGAGCCGCGACGAAAGCGGGCTGCAAGTGGGCTTCGCACAATGGCCGGCATGGAAGCCTCCTCCACCGGCCGCCGTGGCGTGCCACCCCTCCGGCTCGCCGCCGGCGCGGCCTTCATGCTCCTGATCGTCACCGGATGCGGCGCCGGCGTCCTCGGGAACGATCGGCCCGCCCCGGAACGCGTGACCGTCACGGTCACCGCCGGGGCCCCCGAGACCACTGGGACCATCGAGTCCGCCCGGCCCGCGGAGAGCGGTGAGCCGGGCGAGACGAGCGAGACGGACGAGACGGGCGAGACGGCCCCGGACCGGACGGTGGTGCGGCCGGGCGGGGTCCTCACCGACGGCGGCACCGTCGCATCCGAGCTCACCCGTGCCGGGCAGCGGGACAGGTTCGCCCTGGACCTGGGTGACGCCAGGGAGTTCTACGTCACCGACATGACCGGTGACGACATCCAGCTCCAGGTGTACTCCGAGGTCGACGGCCGGCCGGTCGGCCCGTCCGGCATCGCTCTCAGCTGGGGCACGTCCGTCGTCAAGCTGACCAAGGCGGGCAGGCACCGGCTGGAGGTCTTCGGGAACACGAACGTCGTCGGGCCGTACGGTTTCCGGATCGCGACGGTGAAGGTCCGTACGTTCCCGGCGGCGATCGGCCTGCAGATCGGCGAGGGCGGTCCGGACGGCGCGGGACGGCTGGACGTCCCCGGACGCATCGACCGCTTCGAGTTCGACGCGGACGGCGCGTCGGCCATCAAGGTCCTCGGCGGGGCCGGGGCGTGCGAGGCCATCGAGCTGGAGCTCGTGGACGCCGCGCAGAGGAGCGTCGCGAGCCCGCGGCAGCCCATCCCCCTCTGCGGGTACGAGTCCGACATCCCGCTCTCCAACGGGGACGGCCGGTACGCGCTCGTGGTCAGATCGGGTACGGCGAAGACCGGGCCCTACTCGTTCCAGATCGCCCGGGCGGGCTGAACGCCGGCCGGGCGCCGGCCCAAGCTCACCGCCGACCAGGCCGCCCTCGCCCGGCAGCCGTACGACACGCGGGACAGGACCGCCCAGCAGATCGCGGACTCGTTCGGGGTGCCGCGCTCGACGGTGTACGGGCATCTGAAGGGCGACGCTGTGCCCCGCCGGCCAAAGAAGACCCTGGATAGGACGTAGTCGGGACAGGGTCGGAGTTTTGTTTGCCATGACCGGCCTACCGGCCCCGGGGCTTGGACGGCCGGGATGATCTGGTCGGAGTAGGGCCCGGTATGGGTGTCGGCCAGGTTGTCCGACCCGGCCCGCAGAAGGCCGGCCAGCTGGTTGGCTACCAGCATTGCGGGCTGGAGGACCATCGTGGCGTCCGTCCGCTTAGCCGGGGTCGGCGCAGAGTTGGGAGGTCAAGGCGGTGCGGGCCCACTCTTCCCACGTGTCCGGTGACCAGTCGCGGTCGCGGACGAAGATCAGGTAGAGCTGCGGACTGAGCAGGCCGAACAGCAGGTCCGCCGCCATCTCGACGGAGAGGCCGGGACGGATGTCGGGCTTGCGAACCAGGGCTTCGGCCGCTGCGTACTGCACGGTGTAACGCGGGTCGGGGCCTTCCGGCCACTGTGCGGCGATCTCAGGGTCGGTGGCCGCGGCAGCCGCGATCAGCGGCATGATCGGGGCGACCCGGCCCAGGATCTCGCGGGTGCCGTGGATGTGCGCGCGCAATTGCCCGGCCGCGGTGGGCTCGGCGCATGCGGCGCGAAACCACTCACGATCCATGGTGGCGACCGGCTCGGTATCCCCGGCTATGGATGTGTCGACGACGTCCTTGAACAGCGTGCGCTTGTTGCGGAAGACGAAATAGACCGTCTGGACGGCCACGCCCGCCCGGTCCGCGACCTCCTGCAGGCTCGTCGCCCCGTAACCCTGCGCGACGAACAGCTCGCGAGCCACCTCGACGACCTTTTCACGGGTGCGGCGTGAGCGCTCGGCTCGCTTGTCCGGCCGCTTGACCTTGTCCATATTGCGAGTATATCTCTAGAGTACATCACTAGAGTTCAACTCTAGATTCTTGGAGGAGACGATGGACGAGCCCAACACCATCCAGAAGCCGGAACCGGACCTGGCCTCAACGCGGCGAGACCCGGAGGAGGAGTCCGTCCACCGCGCGCTGGAGGGCTACTACCGCACCGGCAAGCCACCGTGGGACACCGGCGTGACGCCGCCCGAGCTGGTCGCCCTGGTAGAGGGACACGGCGTGCTGCCGCCCGGCCGCGCCCTCGAACTCGGCTGCGGCACGGGGACCAACGCCGTCTACCTCGCACGGCACGGCTGGGAGGTGACGGCCGTCGACCTGATCGACCGCGCCGTCGACCAGGCCAGGGAGAAGGCCGCGGAGGCGGGAGTGGCGGTACGGCTGCTGCACGGAGACGCCACCCGCCTCGACGAGCTTGACGTGCCGGGCCCCTTCGACCTGTTCTTCGACCTGAGCTGCTACTGCGGGATCCCGCTGCACCGCCGCGACGCCTACGCCGCCGGGCTCACCCACCGCGCCGCTCCCGGAGCACGGTTGCTGATGTTCGGGTACGGCCCCGAGCCGCTCGGCGGTCCGACCCCCGAGCTCACGTCGTGGGCGGCGGGCGTCACAGCCGACGAACTCCGCGCCAGGTTCCCCGGCTGGGAACTACTCGACGTCACACCGGGCACCAACTCGGTGCCGACCTTCTGGTTCACGCTGCGCCGCGACGCCTAGCAATCTCCGGCCGCGGTTTCTGTGGGTCTGTGGCAAGTCTCACGCCGCCCGAGCAAGTCGAGCTTGGGCGGCTTAGTGGTCGAAGTGCCAGGTGATGGCCCTGAGCGCCGCTCGTGGGCCAGGTGGTGTTTGAGGCTGATCGGCCGCGGTGAGTGCCTCGCCAGCCGGTTCGCGTGCGGTAGTTGCGGACGGGGCTCCGGCGACTGAACCCTGATTCACCTGAACGGCGAATTCGTGCTGTTCAACCGGCTCGAACACTTACTTACGGTTGGTGACGCGGACCCGAGTGGGGGCCGACGTGGTCGCATGCCCGTGCCCTCCCCGACCGGGCTCCGACCGGGACCGGCTCAGGGCCTGCTCAGGCTTCCGCGATACTCCAGCGCGCCCGCGCCCTCCTGACCGACGAAGTCCAGCGTCGCCGGGCCCTTCAGGGTGAGGGTCATGTCTCCCCCCACGCACTGGTCCCGCTGCACCCGGGTCAGGTCGAGCACGTTCCCGGCCCTGACCCGGGTCAGCACGACCTGCTGATCGCACGCACCGGTCCGCCATGTCCCCGTCGGCCGGTCACCCGGCAGGGTCAGCGTGATGTCGACTGCCTTCCGCCGGGTGTCCTGCGAGACGACCCGGCCCGTCCACGTTCCGGCGAACGCCTCCGGGACTCCCCCGCCCGGCCGGACCGAGGACTGCGCCGACGGCGCCGCGGAACTCGACCGCCCGTCCGCGGCCGGGCGTGACGGATCCGGTCGCCCGTCCGTGACCGAACGCGATCCGGGTTCCCCGCCCGTACCGGTGGCGCCATTCGACCCCGCCGGGTCGCCACCAGGGGAGCCGCCGAGCACCCCCGTGGCGTACAGCACCGTCGCCGTCACGAGCGCCGCGGTGATCCCGGTGACCGCGATCAGTACGGCGGGTCTCCGCCTTCGCCGGGGCGGCGGCTCACCATGCCGGGGTGCCGGTTCGTCGTGCCGCGGCACCGTCTCCGGGTCCGCCCGGCCGTTCCAGCCGGCGGGCAGGTAGGCGGTGGGCACCGGGCCGACCTCGGGGACCGTGACGGTCGGGACGCCGGGCTCGACCAGGCGGATCATGAGTGCCCGGGCTGAGGGACGTGCCCCGGGGTCCTTGGCCATGCAGACGGCCAGCGTCTCCCGCAGGGGTGACGGAACGCCCGTGAGGTCGGGCTCGGCGCTGAGAATCCGGCGGAAGACCGCGGCGACGGTGTCGCTGCCGAACGGCGCGCGGCCGGTGGCGGCGTAGACCATGGTCGAGGCCCAGGAGAACACGTCGGCCGCGGGCGAGCCGTACACGCCGTTGAGCTGCTCGGGAGCCATGTACGGCGGCGTGCCGGACATCGACGAGGGCATCGTGCTCGCGTCGAGCAACTGGGCGATACCGAAGTCGACCACCCGTGGGCCGTCCGGGCCGAGCAGCACGTTGGCCGGCTTGAAGTCCCGGTGGACGACCCCCGCGCTGTGGATGGCGGCGAGCGCGGTGGCCGTGGCGACCGCCAGGCGGTCGAGGTCGCCCCCGCGCAGTGGCCCTCCGTCACGCACCCGCTCGTGGAGCGAGGGACCCGCGACGAACTCGCTGACGACGTAGGGGTCCGGCCGGTCGGTCTCGGCCACCAGCACCCGGGCCGTGCAGAAGGGGGCCACCCGCAGCGCCGACCGCAGTTCCCTGGCCAGCCGGCGGCGCGCGGCGGGATCCGAACCGCTGCGCAACACCTTGATCGCCACTCGCTCGCCGGACCGGCTTCGCCCGTCGTAGACGATGCCCTGCCCGCCCTCGCCGAGCCGCCCGACCACCTCGAACCTCCCCAGGACGCGCGGATCTCCCGGTTCCAGCGGACCAGCGGGCATCGGTTCCTCCACGCGCGGGGTCGTCCCCTCACACTAGCGACGCGGGACCCGCCCCACCACGGTCCCGCCGAGGCGACCACCGGGGAACCGGGCGGAGGACACGGCCGGACGCCGAAGGCGAGCGAGTTTTGGATGGAACGTGCGGGTTAATATCGCATTCACCCCTTATCTTTTTGCTTAGTGCCCCCAAAGCCGTAACAAAAGGACAAACCCCCAATGAGACGATGGGTTGTGCTGGCGGCCGCCGTACTGGCCGGGGCCGCACCGGTCACCGCGAGTCCCGCCGTCGCGCAGGCGGAATCCCCCGATCCGGTGCGTGCGATCAAGCGGCAGCTCCGCAGCGAGCACGGCGTCCGGATCTCCGAGACCGACCGCTTCTACTTCGGCGCGAAGTCGACGGTCTCCGGAAACGGGACCCGGATCACCGGCAGGCTCCAGCTCGCCCCGTCGGGCCCGGTCGCCGCGGACCTCACCTGGCGGGACCTTCCCGCGCCGAAGGCCGGGAAGGTCCCGCCAGGGAAGCAGACCTCCCACCGCATGATCCGCGTCGGCGGGAACACCTACGACGACGCCGCCCACTATCCCGGCGGGCCGGTCCCGGAGGGCAAGAAGTGGATCCGGTTCCCGGACGCTCACCGGGGACGCACGAACCGGGACATGGCCCGGGACGCCAGCCTGCAGCCGATCGACCTGTACGACACGTCCCTGATGAAGACCCTGCTGAAGTGCTCGAAGAGCGAGCGCGTCTCCGGCGGCTTCCTCTACCGGGGAACCCTGAGCCGCAAGGAGCTGGGCAGGCTCTCCAAGGGCGCCTTCATCGACTGGACCTCGGGACGGCCCGTCGGCGCGAAGAGCAAGGGGAAGGTCTCCTGGCGGCTCTGGACCGACCGGACCGGCCTGCCCGAGCGCCTCGTCACCGCCGACACCGCGGGAGAGGGGAAGGACCCGCTGGTCAAGCGGAGCGACACGCGCTACACCGGCTGGGGCTTCCGTCTCGTCGTCACCGCCCCGCCCGCCGACGAGGTCATCGACGAGGCCGACCTGCTGGAGTACGTCCGCGAGCGGAACGAGCCCGTCCCGGAGGACTCCGGCAACACCTGAGACACCCCACCGGCCGAGGATGCGCACGCCGTACCACGGAGCCCCCGTGACGGACGAGGAGGATCCGGGTTCGCATGCGCTGGATCCCGCCGGAGCCCGGCGCCCTGCCGCCTCCGGCGGCCACTACATGTGGTGGGCGGCGATCCTGCGGGGCACCTGATTCTCGGTGCCGGGCTCCACGATGTTGAACCCCCGGGTCCCGACCGGCTTGCCGGCCAGGATCTCACTGCGGCCCCGCCGCATCGTCAGCGTGAACCTCCGCGTCCCGTCCCCGTCCGTCTCGGGTTCGAGCAGCGGCGGCACACGCAGTTCGGTGCGGAAGGCGGCCGGATCGGTGGCGAGTTCGCCGCCGACGGCGGCCAGGCGGGAACGCAGGCTCCGCAGTCCCATGCCGGGCTCACCGGGCGCGGGGGTGACCCCGTCGTTGGTCACCCGCAGCCGTACGCGGCCGTCCTCGACGGCGATCTCGACCAGGCAGCGGCAGCCGCCTGCGCAGCTCGGCTGTGGCGGTGAGCGGATCGAACCCGACCACCACACCGACACGATCGGCCCCTGAGAAGGCGAGCGGTTCCCCGGTTCCGTCGTCGCCGCCTTCCCCGTGGGCTCGGCCCGCACCGGCGGCTGTCGCACGCGCATTCAACGACGCGCTGTCCGGACTCGTCATCGCGACCTTCGACGACGAGGAACACGCCGGACTCCACCCGGACGGGCCCGGCTTCCACGAACCCCGGGACGGCTCCCATGACACCTGACCGCCCGATCCGCGCAGAGCGGACCAGGCGGTCACACGGTCAGGAGCGCTCGCCGAGCGGAACGCCTGACCGCGCCCGGCGCTACTTTCTCAGCCAGAGCATGTAGTACGGGCTGTCCCAGCGGCAGTCGTACTCCTTGTACCCCTTCATGACGAGCATGGTGGTTCCCGCCGAGACGCAGTTCTGAAGCGTCCGATAGCCCTTGTACGGGGCCCAGCCCGTAGCCGCGGCACTGGCGGGGGTCGCGGCGGCGAGAGCGCCGGCGGCGAGGGTGCCGGCCACGGCCAGTGTCAGGCCGAACCGTGCGGCTTTCTGTCGCAAGACATCGTCCTTCCTCGACGGGCGGCGCACGCGCCGCCGTACGGATGGCCCCACGGTAGCGCTTGTTGATCTAGAAAGGTACGCATTTGTTGATCTTGTCCGGGTCGCGTTCGGTGAAGCCCTCCACCCCGGCGTTCCGGGCCCTCGGACAGTTGACGTGCCTTGCGTTCCGCGATGTTCGCGTCGGCGCCGATGCCCTTGCACGACCCGCCCATGTCGTGCCTGAAGCGGCGGCCGTCCTGCCCCCGGATGCGCGGCGGCATCGTGTTGCCGGTCCGCCTCACGCCCCGATCTTCGCAGTCGCGCCGGAGCAGCCGCCATGCCCGCTGCCGCCGAGCACGACCGGGAGAGCCCCGGCCATGATCGGCTCGGGGCGTCCGTGCTGCTCGGTTGCGCCGGTGGACGCCGGCGGGTCCCCGATACGGCACCGCCCAGGGGCTTTCCGCCGATCACACGCATTCCTCGATCACTCCGTCAGGGCTTCCTCAGTCGACCCTGACCACGTACTTGCCCCGCACCCCGCCCGCCTCCAGCGCCCGGTGTGCCGCCGCTGTCTCCTCCAGCGGGAAGCACCTGTCCACCGCGGGGCGCAGTCCCCCCTCCGTCACCTGACGGGCGAGGTCGTCGAAGAGTGCCCGCGTGGGGTTGCCGCTGAAGAAGCGCACCCGGCCGCGTCCGTGTACGGCGCTGCCGGCGATGTAGCCGAGCGAGGCGGCGGGCCGTGTCAGGTCGAAGGTGATGGTGACCATGCGTCCGCCGGGCGCCAGCAGGCGCCGGAAGGCCCGCAGGTCGGTGCCCGCGGTGTCGAGGACCACGTCGAACAGGCCCAGTTCCCCCGGCGGGACGGTCCGGTGGTCGATGGCGTGGTGGGCGCCGAGCGTGCGGACGAAGTCGAGGTTGGCGGCGCGGGCCAGGGCCGTGACCTCGGCGCCATATGCCTGTCCGAGCTGGACGGCGGCGTTGCCGACGCCGCCCGCGGCGCCCCGTACGAGCAGTCGTTCGCCGGGTCGCAGCCCGGCCTTGTCGCGCAGCGCCGTGATGGCCGTGGTCGCCACCGGCAGCGCGGCGGCCGCCACCAGATCCAGTCCGTCCGGGACCCGGCCGAGCCGCTCGGCCCGGACCGTCACGTACTCGGCGGCGCTGCCGAATCCGGTACGGCCCACGACGCCCCACACACGGTCGCCGACCGCGACGTCCGTCACGCCGGTGCCGAGCGCGGCGACCTCGCCGGTGAAGTCCAATCCGACGCGTTGCGGGAACCTCCGTCCGGTGAAGAGACGGAGGCTGCCGGAACGGGCCGCCAGTTCGCCGCCGTTGACGCTGAACGCGCGCACCCGCACGAGCACCTCGCCGGGCGCCGGTTCGGGGCGCGGCACCCGGCCCACGTACAACACCTCGGGGCCGCCGAAGCGGTCGAAAAGTACTGCTCTCATCGTGCGGTCGTCCATCGTTCTCACCTTCGCCACCAGTGGCCGTGCGGGGGATCCGGCCCCGAGCGTAGGCTCTTAACCGGACGACACCGTCCGTTTGGACCGGAGATGAGAGACAGTGGTGGAGGAATCCTCTCGGATCGCGGGCCCGGAGCTACGGGCCGACGCCCGGCGCAACCGGGGGCGCATCCTCGTCGCCGCCCGTGAGGTCTTCGCCGAGCACGGGATCGACGCGCCCATGGCGACCGTGGCCCGACGGGCGGGGGTCGGCGTGGCGACGCTGTACCGGCGTTTTCCGACCCGGGACGCCCTGGTGCGGGCCGCGTTCGCGCAGCAGGCGGAAACATGCGGCCGAGCACTCACCGAGGCGCTGGCCGACCCCGACCCCTGGCGGGGCTTCCAGCGGCTGGTCGAGACGGTCTGCGAGCTTCAGCGGGAGGAACAGGGGTTCCCGGCCGCGTTCGTCGCGGCCTTCCCGGACAGCGCGGCGGAACACGCGCAGGCCCGGGAACGGGCCGAGCGGGACCTCATGACCCTGGTCCGCAGAGCCCAGACGGCGGGCGCGCTGCGGGCCGATTTCCACCCTTCCGACCTCGCCGTGGCCCTGTTGGCCCACTGCGGTCTGGTCACCGCGCTGCCGCATGACGGTGCCGCGTCCCGGCGCCTGGTGGCGTACCTGCTCCAGTCGTTCCGCGCCGAGGCGGCTCACGGGGCCCTGCCTCCACCGAGCGCTCTGTCGCTGGGCGGTCTCCCGCTCGCGGCCGACGGCTCCCAGAGGCAGCGGCCCTCCAGGGCCTGACGCGAAGCGGCGCCTACCGCGTGGCACGCCCTTTGGAGCTCCTCCGCACGCCCGGCGCCCACCGGCTTGGACGAAGTCGCCCTGGAGGACGAACGCGGCCGCGGAGGACGAACGCGGCCGCTCACTACCGGGTGGGCCTGGTCGCCTTCCTGTCTTCGAGGGCCGGGGAGGGCGGCAGGACGCCGACGCCGGTGCGGGCCTCGAAGACGAGCTGCGTCTGCGTCTGCCGTACGCCGGGATGCACGGTGATCCGTTCGAGGATCAGGTCACGGAGGTCCTGTGGGGTGGCGACGGCGGCATGCACGAGGAAGTCGTCGTCACCGCTGACGTGGAAGACCGCCAGGACACCGGGTGTCTCGACCAGCCGATCGAACAGGGTGCGGACCGGGTCGCGGTTGTGGCCGCCCAGCCGGACCCGGATGATCGCGTGCAGCGGACGGCCCAGCGCGGCGGTGTCGATGTGCGCGTGGATGGCGGTGATCACACCGGAAGCGCGCAGCGCGCGCACCCGATAGGCGCACGTCGACTCGGCGACACCGACCTGAGCCGCGAGCGCGGCGTTGGTCAGGCGGCCGTCCCGGGACAGGGCCGCCAGGATCTTCAGGTCGGTGCCGTCGAGCTGTGGATCCTGCGGTACGCGTCGCGACATCGACCCTCCTGTTTACGGATTCCGCACCGACTATCCGGAAACAGGCCATCTTCCGCAACATATCTTGAGAATGATTGGCGATTCCCCGACAGTCGGGCCATGACCTCCCGTTCTTTTCATCCCGACACCGTCGCCGTACACGCTGGGCGTGAGGATCTGGCGGATCTCGGGGTGCATGCGCCTCCGATCGATCTCTCCTCGACCAACCCACTGCCGGACATCGAGACCGGAGGACACGCCTACGAGACGTTGGCCTCCGGTGGCCATCCGGAGGGAACGGCGGTCTACGCACGGCTGTGGAACCCGACGGTGGCGCGGTTCGAGGCGGGATTGGCGAGGTTGGAGCACGCGGAGGCGGCGGTCGCCTTCTCTTCCGGCATGGCGGCGCTGACGGCGGCGGTGCTGGCGGCGACGCGGGAGACCGGGCGACGCCATGTCGTGGCCGTCCGCCCCCTGTACGGCGGCACCGATCACCTGCTGGCATCGGGCCTGCTGGACGTCGAGACGACGTTCTGCGAGGGCACGGGCACGGCGGTGGCCGCGGCGATCCGCCGCGACACCGCGCTGGTCGTGCTGGAGACTCCCGCCAACCCCACGCTCGATCTGGTCGACATACGTTCCGTCGTGACGGCGGCGGACGGGGTGCCGGTGCTGGTGGACAACACGTTCGCGACGCCCGTGCTGCAGAACCCGCTCGAGTTCGGTGCCGCGATGGCGCTGCACAGCGCGACCAAGTACCTGGGCGGGCATGGCGACGTGGTGGCGGGTGTGATCGCCTGCGACCAGGAGCGCGCCGCGGCACTGCGCCGGGTACGCGCGATCACCGGCGCACTGCTCCATCCGCTGGGCGCCTACCTGCTGCATCGCGGGCTGGCGACGTTGCCGGTGCGGGTACGCGCCCAGCAGGCGAACGCGCGCGCCGTCGCCGCCTGGCTCGCCGACCGTCCGGACGTGACCCGCCTCCACTATCCCGCCGACGACCATCCGCTGATCGGGCGGCAGATGAACGGCACCGGCGCGATGCTGTCGATCGAGTTGCGCGGCGGCTACGACCAGGCCGCCTGCCTCACCTCAGCCGTCCGGGTGTTCACGCACGCGGTGTCACTGGGCGGCGTCGACTCCCTGATCCAGCACCCGAGCGCGCTCACCCACCGTCCGGTGGCCTCCGACGCCCGCCCCACCCCGGCTCTGGTCCGCCTGTCCATCGGACTGGAGAACCCCGTGGACCTCATCGACGACCTGGACCGCGCCCTGTCCGTGAACCGCCGTACTCACGTGCACCGTTCGGCGATCAGGTCCCGGATCCCGGATCTCCAGACCTGACTTCCCCTGGTCGGCCCGAAGGCCGAAGAGACGTGACCGACGCGGGGCGGGAGCGGCCGAAGCCGTCGCTCCCCCGGCGAGGCAGCGGATCTTCCCGGCGAGCTCGTCGGATCCCGTTCGGCGCGGCGCTCCGGCGGCGGGGTCGCGCAGGCTGACCGGCGTTCACCCGTCCGGATGCGACCGACCGCCTGTCCGACCGCGACACGGCGCGCAGGTCCGGAGAACTCCGACGAGTCATACGGCTCGTACGGCGACGGGATCCCCACCCTGGCGATAGTTGTACGCCGTCCTTCGCCCCGTATCGTCCCCACCAGTGCTCCCGGCCGTGCGGGAAAGGGACGGCATGACCGACGACGTGGTACGACGCGTTTTCCAGGTGGTCGACTCGTTCGACCCCGACGAGTTCGCCCGGCTGCTGGCCGAAGATGCCACGCTGGTGTTCGGCAACGCCGAACCGCTGGCGGGACGCGAGGCCATCGTCGCCGGGTTGCGGGCGTTCTACTCCACCATCGGCGGCCTGCGGCACCGGATCGTCAGAAACTGGCAGGTGGACGCCGACGTCATCGCCGAGACCGAGGTGACCTACCGGCGACTCGACGGCAAGGACGCCAGCGCCGTAGCCGTGTCGATCTGGCACACCCGCGACGACGGCCTGATCACCGACTACCGCATATTCGTCGACCTCGCCCCCGTCTACGCGGTCTGAACCTCCGGTGAAGCTTTTTCATCCCGGTGGCCTGGTGCAGCGGGTCCGCGCGGAACGGCGCCCCCGGTGAATCTTGCGGGAGCTCGCAGCGGCGTGATCCACCGGCTGCGACCGCCCCGAGGGGGTCGCAGACGATGGATCCTGCTCACCTCGGTTCGGGGGTGACTCCGCACAGGTAGGTGGACCCCTCCAGCAGCTCCGGTGTCAGCGTGATGCCGGTGAGATGCTCGGCCAGGAGGAACGCCGGCCCGTCGCTGGGGTGGAGGTGTCCGCGGTCGGCGCCGATCCGCTGCATGATCTCCACGATCTCCTCCGGTGCCTCTTCCGAGTACCCTTCATCGGCGATGAAGCAGAACCGGATCTCTCCGTCTTCGCTCCAGTAGAAGTACTCGACGCCTTCGACGTCGCGGAAATGGGAGATGAGGCGGGTTCCCGCCGACAACGAAGTGATGATCTCTTCATCGACGCCGAGCCCGCCGTTGGGCTCAACGGCGAACACCCAGTCGCCCATGGTCGTGACACCGAGGAACGCGGTGTCGTAGCTGTTCCCGTGGCGAGTCTCGATCAGCTCCCCAAGCGTCATGGGCGTGAAATCCTCTGGCCTGCCACCGAGCCGGACCACCAGTTGCCCGGGTGTCAGGCCGTGGACGTAGGTGAAGCAGTAGGCCTCCGCCAGCTCGGGGAAGCGCTCGTGGGAGAACCAGGCATGGTCACCAGGGGTCGCGATCATTCCGTCATGCTCACAGCCCCGACCGACACGACCGGATCGTACGTCAGAGAACAGGTCACACGACGACGACGAAGCCGCTGCACCGCGCCACGGAGCCGAGTCTCAAGATCTCTGAATGTGGTACCCGGCGGGGGTGGCGGCCTCTGGCGTGGATCTCGACGGGCTGCGGAGTCCTTCCGTCGCGATCCACGCCATTCCGGCTCTCGTGCTCCTGCTCTGCGCCACGGGGCCGGCGATGTACGAACCGAAGGGGCGGATCAGGCCCGGTGCGCCCTTGACGGCGTAGGCGGCGGCACTCTCTCGATGTACTTCGAAGAATCAGGAACGGACAAGTCTTCCGATGGCGTCCGAGGCCTCCTTGATCTTCTCTTGGGCCTCGGGACCGCCGTTTCTGGTGGCCTCGGCCACGCAGTGGGCCAGGTGCTCCTCCAGGAGGGAGAGGGCGAACGACTGGAGCGCGCTGGTGACCGCGGACACCTGGGTCAGGATGTCGATGCAGTACTTGTCGTCGTCGACCATGCGCTGCAGACCACGGGTCTGACCCTCGATCCGGCGCAGACGCCGGAGATGGTCTTGTCTGGCGGTGCCGTATCCAGCCATGTCCGCTCCCTCCCCCTATCTCATCACTGTACCTCCTAGGGGTATCTGAGAGTGGGTTCTCCTCACGCAAGGGTCGCCGGCTGTTGCGCCTCCTGGGCGACGGCCTTGGGCCGCCTCATGAACGCCACCGTGGCGACCGCGCCGATCGCCGCGACCACCGCCGCGCCGACGAAGGCCGCGTTGGTGGAGTCCTGGCCGGTGGCGATGGCCGTCATCACGGCCAGGCCGAGCGCGGAGCCCACGTTGTACGTGGTGTTCACGATGCCGGAGGCCAGGCCCGCCTCTTCGGGCCGCACACCGGACATGGCCGACATCATCGCGGGGATGTAGGCCAACGACATGCCCACCGCCGCGATCAGGCTCGCGGGCAGCACATCGGTGACGAACGATCCGTTCGCACCGACCAGGCTCAGACCGGCGATCCCCACGGCGAGGACGCCCAGGCCCAGCACGATGAGCGGCTTCGCGCCGAAGCGGCCGAGCAGCCTGGCGGTGATGCCGACCATGAAGATCATGACGGCGATGGTCATGGGCAGCAGCGCCGCGCCGCTCGCGAAGGAGCCGTAACCGAGGGTCTTCTGCAGGTAGAGGTTGAGGAAGTACCACATCGGGATCCACGCGGCGCCCAGGAGTGCCATGGCCAGGTTGGCGGCGGCCAGGCCGGGGGTCTTCCAGATGGCGAGCGGCATGAGGGGCTCGCGGACCGAGCGCTGGATGAGCAGGAAGGCGACCAGGAGAACGGCGGCGCCGACTCCGGCGAGCCAGTCGGTGGTGACGATCGCGTAGACGGCGAGGGCGATGCCCGCGGTCGCGGCGATCGCGCCGAGCCAGTCGACCGACCCGCGCTTGCCCGCGGCCTTGGGCAGCAGCGCGGGGACGGCGGCCAGCGTGGCCAGGCCGATCGGGATGTAGACGATGAACACCCAGGGCCAGCTCAGGTACTCGGTGATCACGCCGCCGAGGAAGACGCCCGCCGTACCGCCCGCGGGTGCGGCGGCGCCGTACAGGGACATGGCCTTGCCCAGCTCACGCGGGTTGTGCCCGAACAGCATCATCAGCAGCGTCATCGCGGCGGGGGCGATGAGGGCTCCGCCGACGCCCTGGACGGCGCGTCCCAGGATCTCCACCCACACGGTGCCCGCCGCCGCGGCGATGACCGAGCCGGCGGTCAGGACGACCCAGCCGGTGGTGAAGACCTTGCGGGCGCCGAGCAGATCGGAGAGCTTGCCGCCCAGCAGGAGCAGGCCGCCGAAGGCGACGACGTAGGCGTTGAACACCCACTGCAGGCTGCTGTCGGTGAAGCCCAGCTCGCGCTGCATGTCCGGCAGGGCCACTCCGATGATGGACGTATCCATGATCACCATGAACTGCGCGGCGGCGAGCACGATGAGCGCCCACCACCGACGCGGATTAACGGTAGACACGACGTTCTCCTTTCAGTTGATACCCGAGGGGGGTATCTGAGGCGCAAGGAACGTAACATACCCAAGGGGGGTATAACAAGGCGACGGATCGGGTCATGTCTGAGGCTTTGCGGCCTCCGGCGCCGGACCGCCGTATCGCCTCAGGTCCAGTGCAGGATCGCCCCGGCGATGAGCTCCACGGCTATGGCCGCGGCCAGAAGCCCCATGATCCGGGTGACCAGGTTGAGCCCGTTGTCCTTGAGCAGCCGCCCGATGAAGGGCGAGAAGTGCAGGGTCAGCCAGGTCAGCAGCAGTGCCGCAGCCAGGGCGAGGGCTACCGCCACCACGGCGGGGGCGCTTCCGGCCTTCTCCATGTAGAGCATGGTCGCCGCGATGGCGCCGGGTCCGGCCAGCAGAGGCGTGCCGAGCGGGACGAACGCCACGCCACCGCTCTCGGCCGCGGCGCGGTCGCGGGCGCAGTCCGCCTTGAGCAGGTCGAGCGCGATCAGGGCGAGCAGCGCGCCGCCGGCCACCTGGAGCGCCTGGAGAGAGATTCCGAGTGCGTCGAGCAGGCTCTTGCCGGCGACGGCGAAGACGGTCACGATCCCGGCGGCCACGAGCACCGAGACCCGGGCTGTTCTGCGCTGCCCGGACGGGCTCTGGTGCCGGGTGAGGGTGAGGAACACCGGGATGGCGGCAAGCGGGTCGAAGATGACGAGCAGGGTGACGAAGGCCTGCGTGAACAGGGCCGACATGACGGGCCTCCACGGGCGGGTCTGATGCGCCCCGCCCCCGGAGTCATCGGAGGGGCGGGATGGACTCGGTAGCCGTGGAGAGGCAGGGGATCGTCCGGCGCAGCCACACCGCGACCATGTCCGTCCCTCCTTTCGAGCAATCCGGTGGCCGGTGGCCCGGGAATCCCGGGCCACCGGCCACCGGCGTCCTGTTACGTGAAGCTGCGCAGGCGCAGGCTGTTGGTGACCACGAAGACGCTGGAGAAGGCCATCGCCGCTCCCGCGATCATCGGGTTGAGCAGGCCCAGCGCCGCGAGCGGCAGGGCGGCCACGTTGTAGGCGAAGGCCCAGAACAGGTTGCCCTTGATGGTGCCCAGCGTCCGGCGGGAGAGCCGGATCGCGTCCGCGGCCACTCGAAGGTCGCCGCGGACCAGGGTGAGATCCGAGGCCTCGATCGCCGCGTCCGTTCCGGTGCCCATCGCCAGGCCGAGGTCGGCCTGGGCGAGCGCGGCGGCATCGTTGACGCCGTCACCCACCATCGCCACCGTCTTGCCCTCGGCCTGGAGCTTCTTGACGACGTCCACCTTGTCCTTGGGCAGGACCTCGGCGATCACCTCGTCGATGCCGACCTCGGCCGCGACGGTCCTGGCGACCGCCTCGTTGTCGCCGGTGAGCAGCACCGGGGTGAGGCCGAGCGCCCGCAGTCGCCGGATGGCCTCCTCGCTGGTCGGCTTCACCACGTCGGCCACCACGAGGACGGCCCGGGCCTGGCCGTCCCAGCCGACCGCGACAGCCGTACGGCCGGCCGCCTGGGCCTCCTGGAAGGCACGCTCCAGCTCGACGGGCAGGTGCTGCGACCACTCGGCCAGCAGCTTGGGCCGGCCGACCAGGACGGCGTGGCCGTCCACGACGCCCTGCACACCGAGGCCCTCGACGTTGGCGAAGTCCTCCACCGTGGCGGTGGACTGCGCGGCGCGGGCGATCGCCTGGGCGATCGGGTGCTCGGAGGCGTGCTCCAGGGCCCCGGCGAGCTTGAGGACCTCGTCGCGGTCCTCGCCCTCGGCCAGGAGCACGTCGGTGAGGGTCATCTTGCCCTCGGTCACGGTGCCGGTCTTGTCGAGGACGATCGTGTCGATCCTGCGGGTGGACTCCAGCACTTCCGGGCCCTTGATCAGGATGCCCATCTGAGCACCCCGGCCGGTGCCGACCAGCAGGGCCGTCGGCGTCGCCAGGCCGAGCGCGCAGGGGCAGGCGATGATCAGTACGGCCACCGCGGCCGTGAAGGCCGCCGCCGCGCCGGACCCGGTGCCGAGCCAGAAGCCGAGGGTGCCGAGCGCCAGAGCGATCACGATCGGGACGAAGATGCCCGAGATGCGGTCGGCCAGCCGCTGGACCTGGGCCTTGCCGGTCTGGGCATCCTCCACCAGCTTGGCCATCTGGGCCAGCTGGGTGTCGGAGCCGACGCGGGTGGCCTTGACGATCAGCCTCCCGCCCGCGTTGACGGTGGCGCCGGTGACGGGGTCGCCCTGCCGTACCTCCACCGGGACCGACTCGCCGGTCAGCATGGAGGCGTCGATGGCGGAGGTACCCTCCTCGATCACACCGTCGGTGGCGATCTTCTCGCCCGGGCGGACCAGGAAGAGGTCGCCGACGTTGAGCTGGTCGGTGGGAACCCGCCGGCCGTCGACGAGCTCGACCTCCTTGGCGCCCAGTTCGAGCAGGGCGCGCAACGCCGCTCCCGCGCGGCGCTTGGATCGCGCCTCGAAGTAGCGTCCGGCCAAGATGAACGCGGTCACACCGGCGGCGGCCTCAAGATAGATGTTGCCGGAGCCGTCACTGCGGGCGATCGTGAACTCGAACGGGTGCGTCATACCCGGTACGCCCGCCGTACCGAAGAACAGAGCCCACAGCGACCAGCCGAGCGCGGCCAGCGTGCCCAGGGACACCAGGGTGTCCATGGTCGCCGCGCCATGCCGCAGGTTGGTCCAGGCGGCCCTGTGGAAGGGCCAGCCCGCATAGACCACCACCGGAGCGGCCAGCGTCAGCGACAACCACTGCCAGTTGGTGAACTGCAGCGGTGGGATCATCGCCATCGCGATCACCGGAACGCTCAGCACCAGGCTCGTGATCAGGCGGTTGCGCAGTGGACGGAGCTCGTTCTCCGGCTCCTGGACCTCCTGGACCTCCTGGTCCGACTCCGCCTTCGGCGGGGCCGGGAGAGCCGCGGTGTAGCCGGCCGACTCCACCGTGGCGATCAACTGCTGCGGGTCGATGCCCTCGGGAAAGGTCACCTTCGCCTTCTCGGTGGCGTAGTTGACCGTCGCGGTGACGCCGTCCAGCCTGTTCAGCTTGCGCTCGATCCGGTTGGCGCACGACGCGCAGGTCATGCCACCAATGGACAGCTCGATGGCGCCTTGGCGCTGGTCATCGGTAAGCGGAGACATCACCGCTCCTTTCTGTGCGTCCTGCTGTCAGTGCTTGTGGCCGGCGCCGTGCCCGGTGGAGCCGGGCGTGGGCTCCGCGCTCGGCTCCACGGTGGGGTCCTGCTCGGCTCCGAGGGTGAAGTCGGCTGTCCGGACCTTGCCCTCATGCTGGAAATCGAGGAAGAGCCGGTAGTCGCCGCGGCTGGGCACTTCGGCGTAGAAGACGATCTCCGGACCGGGCTGGGTTCTGCCGTCGCCGGGCTCGCCGTCGGGGTGTACGTGGAGGTAGGCCAGGTCGCCGCCGCGCAGGGCCACCAGGTGCCCGTAGGCCCCGAGGTAGGGCTGCAGGTCGGTGACCGGCTTTCCGTCCTTGCTGACCTTGAGGGTCAGCTTGCTCTGCCTGCCGGGGAGCAGCTCGCCGTCGAGGGTGACGGTGTAGCCGTCGACCTCGGACGTACGGCTGGCCGCGGGCAGCGCCTTGGGCGTGTAGTCGCCCGCGACGAGCAGGTCGCCGCCGAGCGTCAGGGCCTGACCGCCGGTCGGCGCGAAGTCGGCGAAGGCCCGGTAGGCCCCCGCCTCGGGCAGCGTCAGCTTGACCGACCAGACGCCGCCGCCGGCCTCGACCGGGTGGAGATGCTGAAAGGTGCCCAGGTCACGCGAGACGACGATGAAGTGGAGCTTCTTGTCGTGCTGGACCTGGTAGTCGGTGACCGCCTTGCCGTCAGGGCCGGTCACGGTGAACCGGAGGTCTGTCGGCTCGCCCGGCTTGATCGCCGTGGTGAGCGGGGTGAAGGTGTAGCCGTTCTCGGACACTTGAAGCCCTCCGGGGGTATCGTTCTCGACCTGTTGCGCGGGAGCAGCGTGCTCTCCGTGGCCTGCGGTGACCTGTGGAGCCGGAGCCGCCACGGCGTGGCCACCGCTGCCATGGCTCGGCTTCGCCGGCTCCCCGCCCAGCGGCCCGACGACGTTGCCGAGCCCGAGCGCTCCGCCGAAGACCACGGCGAGGCCCGCCATGTAGGCGCCGAGCTTCGCTGCGGCGTTCATGGGTTCACCACTTCGTATCCGGCCTCTTCGACCGCGGTGCTGATCCGCGCCGCGTCGACCGGGCCTTCGCTCGTCACGGTCAGCAGCCCGGTGGCCAGATCGACGTCGACCTCGGTCACGCCGGCGACCTCGCCGACCTCCTCCTTGACGGAGCTGACGCAGTGTCCGCAGGTCATGCCCTTAACGGTGTAGGTGGCGGTGGCCATGACGATCACCTCTCGTCTCGTGACTCTCACGAACGGACCAGGCGCGCGATCGCGTCGGCCGCTTCCTTGATCTTGATGTCCGCCTCGGCGCCGCCCTTCCGCGTCGCCTCCGCGACGCAGTGGGCCATGTGCTCCTCCAGGAGGACCAGGGAAAAGGACTGCAGGGCGCTGATGGCCGCCGAGACCTGGGTCAGGACGTCGATGCAGTACTTGTCGTCGTCCACCATCCGCTGCAGGCCTCGCACCTGCCCCTCCACCCGGCGCAGTCGCCGCAGGTGAGCCGCTTTGTCATTCATCGGGCTCAAGCCCGATCAACAGGTTGAAGGCGCCGGTCAACAGGTTCAGCGACACCAGGCCGACGATCTCCGCGATCACCCGGTCGCTCCAGCCATGGGCTCGCAGCTCGGCCACGTCCTCGTCGGAGAGAGAGGAGGGCTCGGCCAGCACCCGCACGGCCACGGCGATCAAGGCGGCCTCGCGCGCGTCGGTCGAGGTGCCCTGGCGAGCCAGCTCGATGTCCCCTTCGCTGAGCCCCGCCGCTCGCGCCGCTTTGGTGTGCGCCGACAAGCACATCGCGCAACCGATCCACTCCTGCACCGCGAGCGAGATCTTCTCGCTCAGCGGGCGGGGGATCTTCACCCGCTTGATCGCGCGGGAGAAGTCCAAGTAGCCCTGGAGCAGTGCGGGCGAGTGGGCCATCGTGGCCACCATGTCGCCCACCCCGCCGCGCCTGGCGACGATGTCACCCAGGATCTCGCGGGACCTGTCGGGGGCTTCCGACGGGTCAAGTGCTTGAAGGCGTCTCATCGTGTCCTCCTCATCTGCCGCCAACCATATACCCCCCGTGGGTATTCCGGAACCCCCCATGGGTATGGATAACTCGAACACGAATGTCCGATCTACCGGAGGACGCACGAAGAACCGAGGCCGGGCATGGGCAGGCGCGCGAACGGCGAAG
The DNA here is from genome assembly GCF_014648055.1 of Streptosporangium pseudovulgare. GTDB lineage: Bacteria > Actinomycetota > Actinomycetes > Streptosporangiales > Streptosporangiaceae > Streptosporangium > Streptosporangium pseudovulgare. Next base: position 66,845 of record NZ_BMQJ01000023.1, on the reverse strand, counting down.
GCTCGGCCTTCCCGTACAGGGACGGCTGGGCCGGCTATGTCCGGGTCACCACAGCCGAGGGCAGGAGGACCCGCAAACGGGCATACGGCAGGACCCGCGCGGACCAGTGCAGGGGACGTCGGCTTCACCTTCCGCACCGGCGAGGACGAACCCGAACCACTCTTGGAGAACGCCGCCGTGTCAATCGACCCGCACGACTGTCCGCCCACCCCCGTTGGGACGCCGGACAATGGCCACGGTGCCTGAGCGGACAACCCTGCAGCCGACCGCTCAGAAGACGGCGTTGCTGTACAACGCTGCTGTACGGCCACGAAAAAGGCCCTCCGGGGTGATCCCGGAGGGCCTCTGACCTGCCGCGCGGCCGAGAGGACTCGAACCCCTGACCTTCTCATCCGTAGGTCCCCGAACGATGACCGGGATCGTTCAGAGCCATTCGCCATGCTGCTCCTCAGGACTCCGGCTGTTCAGGTCCGTACGGCTCAGTTCATGATCGTCCGTCCGAGCGGCTCCCAGGGTGGCTCCCAAGCCAGGAAGGGCGACCAGGGGCTCTGGCCCGTTTGACGGGGAGCCTTCGCCGCAAGAACAGGGTGTATCGGGATCAAGCCTGATCTACCGGGACTGGCCCCAGGGAGTCGGAAGGGGTGCCGGGTTGGAAGGTGCGCTTGAAGTCGGGGCACTCCACGAGCGGCTCGTGCGTGCAGGTCGAGGCGTGGCGGAGACCGTCGCGCATGCGGATCAAGCGGGCGATGTCCTCCTCCAGTTCCTCGGCCTTGCGCATCATGCGGGTACGCAGCTCCAGGTCGCCGGGGGTTGCCCGCAGGAATCCGGCGATCTCGGCAATGGTGAACCCGGCGCCGCGTGCGCAGGTGATGAAGGCGAGGTGATCGAGGACCCCGGGGTGATAGGTCCGGCGCAACCCGTTGCGGCCCGCCGAGGCGACGAGGCCCCGCTTCTCATAGAACCGCAGCGCCGACGCCGCCAGTCCGGAGCGCTCGGCTACCTCTGCGATGTCCAGCAGTTGCTCGCCCACCATGCCTCCTTGACTTGAACCTCGCTTCAACTAGCAGGCTAGCCGCCATGCAGATCCATCACCTCAACTGCGGGTCCGTACGGCAGATCGAAGCCACCTACCCGGGCCCGGCCCCCGCGCACGCCGTCAACCACTGCCTGCTGGTCGAGACCGACTCCAAAGGACTGGTCCTCATCGAGACCGGTCTCGGCCTGGACGACGTACGCAACCCCAGCCATACCCTCGGCGCCGACTGGGTCGAGATGGCCGAGCCCGTGCTGGACGAGCAGGAAACCGCCATCCGCCAGATCGCCCGGCTCGGGTACAACCCCGCCGACGTACGCCACATCATCGTGACGCACCTCGATGTGGACCACTGCGGTGGCCTGCCTGACTTCCCCACCGCCCAGGTCCACGTCCTGGCGGCCGAACTCGAAGCCGCGACCAGCCAGGCGCCCAGCTTCCGCTACCGCCCGGCCCACTGGGCGCACCACCCGAACTGGGTGACCTATCCCACCGGCTCCGGCAAGGACTGGTTCGGCTTCACGTCCCTGCAGCCCCAGGGCCTTCCGCCGCAGATCCGCCTGGTTCCGCTCGGCGGCCACACCGCCGGCCACACCGGAGTGGCGGTCCAGGACGGCGACCGCTGGCTCCTGCACTGCGGTGACGCCTACTACTACCATCGGGAACTCGGTGACGCCCCCCACCCTCACCCGCTCCTGGACCTAGTGCAAACCAGCTCAGAAGTTCACCACGATCTCAGACTCGGCACTCAGGCTCGGCTACGCGAACTCCTCCGCCACCATGGCGACCAAGTGTCGATCTTCAGCGCCCACGACCCCTGGGAGCTCCATCACTACCGTCATCCCGGGCAGCCCATGGTGCTGCGGTAAATTCACAGGGCCGCACTCATCGGGTGGCCAGACGAGCCCCGACAGGTCTATCGCCGGACCGTCACACGATTCAGGCGACGTCGGCCCGTGCGACGATCGTGCCGAGACGCTCATAGACGGCGCGATTATTCCGCCAGATGATGTAGCGGCGAATTTACTGCCCCGCGAGTGCGGCTGGTGTCCCGCTTGGGCTTGCCGTCGTGGGTTGCCTCGCATGGTGTCTGTTCGTTCCTGGCCGTGCTGTGACGAGCCGTTGCCAGGCCGGTCATCCCCACGTGCCCGCTCGTTGGCGGGATCTCAACGGTGGCGACGGGCTCGGATGCTGTCGATGACCAGCAGGACCACGCACGCCACCCCCGTCATGCCGAACGCCAGCCGTACCAACGTCGACATCCCGGAAAGCGAAGCCACCATGTTCGCGGCGGCGGCGAGCACCAGGAGGCACCACAAAACAGCACGCAGCACGAGGCGGCCGAAGGAGAGCGGGCGTCGCCGTGGGGCAGGCTGGTCGCGGTAGGGATCGGGCACAGCGGCGTTCCTTTCGTGGATGGGCGTTCCTCACGCTAGAAGTGGTCGCTGTGCTGCGAAAGGACGCACGCGCCCGCGTCCAGGTGGTGCAGGCTCTACCTTCCGCCACTTCCTCCCATCGCGCCATATTTGTGGACATAGGGTTCGGGGGATGAGAGGGGTTGCCATCAGCGACAACCGCGGCACAAGCCCGCGAGATGTGTTCGAGGCCGTGGAACGGCTCGCGGGTGGCCTGGGAACGAGTCTGCTGGCGCTGTTCACCTCAGCCGGGCTGATCGTGGTGGCTGCGGCGAGCCTGGCGGGGGTGGGCCTGCTGCTCCTGCCGTTCATGCTGTCGCTGGTACGGCTCGTCGCCGAGCGCGAGCGTGGGCGGCTCAACCGATGGCAGTACCAGGTGATCAGCCCCTACGCTGACACGCGCCCGACAGGCTGGGCTGCCCGTCTGCGCGCGGCCGCGAGTGATCCGGCGACTTGGCGCGATCTACGCTGGCTCGCCTCTCACGCGAGCCTGGGTCTCCTGCTGGGGTTGGCGGGGGTCGTCCTGCCGATCATCGCCGTCCGCGATGCGAGCTTTCCGCTCTGGTGGTGGCTGCTCCCGATCGAGGAGGCCGGGGCATCGTTGGGCTTCCCGGTACGCACATGGCCGGCGGTTCTGGCCGTCAGCCTGATGGGCATCAGCTGGGCCGCCATCCTGATCGGTCTGGGCCCGGCGATGGCGCGCCTGCAAGCACTTCCCGGGGTGCGGCTGCTCCGGCCGCACCCGTCGGCTGACCTGTCCCAGCGCATCGCGCAGCTCACCGTGACCCGTGCCAGCGCCTTGCAAGCCCATGCTGCCGAACTGCGCCGTATCGAGCGCGCATTGCACGATGGCACGCAGAACCGGATCATCGGCGTGGCCGTACTCCTCGGTGTGGCCCGCGATGCGGTGGTACGGGATCCCGCCGGTGCAGAGGCGGCTCTCGAACGCGCTCAGAGCGCCGCCGAACAGGCCTTGGGTGAGCTTCGCACCGTGATCCGCGGGATCTTGCCGCCGGTGCTGGAGGAACGCGGCCTGGCCGGGGCGCTGACTTCGCTGGCGGCCGACTGCCCCGTGCCGTGCGAGGTCACGGTGGCTGAGCTGGGTCATCTGCCCGTCGCGGTCGAGACCACGGCCTATTTCATTGCCGCTGAGGCCCTCACCAACACCGCCCGGCACAGCCGCGCCACCACCGCCGCCGTCAGCGTGAACCGGGTCGGCGACCTACTGTCGGTCCACGTGCGGGATGACGGCATCGGTGGAGCCGCTGTCAGTGCGGGCTCGGGGCTCACCGGGATACGGCGACGCGTCGAGGCCCACGACGGGACCATCACCCTGACCAGCCCCATCGGGGGGCCGACCGTACTGGAGGTCGAGTTGCCGTGCGCATCGTGATCGCGGAGGACGACGCCCTACTACGCGAGGGGCTCACTCTGCTGCTGACCGCGCGGGGCTTCGACCTGGTCGCGGCCGTGCCGACGCCAGAGGAGTTCCTGGCGGCGGTGGCCGAGCATCGCCCGGACATTGCCGTGGTCGACGTGCGCATGCCACCGACCTTCACGGATGAAGGCATCCGCGCCGCCGTACAGGCACGTCGACTGCATCCGCCGCTTGCGGTGCTGGTCCTGTCCGCCTACGTCGAGCAGTCCTTCGCCGCCGACCTGCTCGCCGACGGGGTCGGCGGCATCGGCTATCTGCTCAAGGAGCGAGTCGGGCGGCTCCAGGAGTTCTTGGACGCCCTGCACCGGGTGGTCGCCGGTGGCACCGCGATCGACCCGGAAGTGGTCGCCCAGCTCTTCACCCACCAGCGCGCCATCGACGTCATGCGGCCCCTCAGCCCACGTGAACGTGAGGTGCTGGCGCTCATGGCCGAAGGGCTGGGCAACACCGCCATCGCCGAACGCCTCTTCGTCACTGACAAGGCGGTTCACAAGCACATCCGCAACATCTTCCTGAAGTTCGACCTCCACCCGACGGACCAGACGGACCGCCGGGTCGCGGCCGTGCTGCGCTACCTCGACAGTCGTACGCCGTCCCGTCCATGAAAGGCACCAGAGCGCCGTACGGCCAGCACCACCACAAGGAGCGCCGTCGTGACCCAGACGGGAATCTGACTGAGCAGCGGATCCACCTGGACCGCGGCGTTCGCTCCCAGCCCCGAAGTGATCAGCACCGCGAAGGTGTTGTTCGAGCTGTGCGCGATGACCGCCGGCCACACCGAGCCCGAGCTCAGATCCAGCCAGCCCAGCACGATCCCCGCCAGCATGCACGACACCGTCATCGCGGCCATTCCGGCGATGCCGCCATCGTCGTAGTTGAACCCGCGGAGCACCAGCGGCGCATGCCAGAAGGCCCACAACGCACCGCTGATCAACAACGTGGGCCACATGCCCAACGGCATGAGCCTGGGCAGCAGGTAACCCCGCCATCCCCATTCCTCTCCGAAACAGGGGATCAGCCCGATGGCGAAGCTCACCGCCATCGCGGCGATGCCACTCAGCAGAATCTGTGCCGGACTGGATGAAGCGAGCTCAACCCACGGACCCACCAACGCCCGAGGCCCGGACATCTGGGCCAGGTCGAGATGGTTGAGCCCGGTGATGAGTCCCAACGGGAGCGCGAGCAGCGCCGCGATGATCGGGTAGGCCAGACCGAGAACGCCGTAGCTCCACATGCGTCGCCACGACGGCGGGACCAGCCCGGTGGAGCGCGCCATGCCCCGCGCCGGGCGGAAAATCCGGAGGGTCACGAAGGCCGCGAGCGAGGGCGTCAGCATGGTGCTCACACTGATCAGGAGAAACACCGTGTCACCCGGGCCGACACCGGCAATCCACATGGGCAGCGCGGTGATCCACGCCGCGACCAGTGTGAAGCCGAGGAAGAACGATACTTCCTTCCACGGCACTGTTTTGAACTCGGGAGAGGTTATCGACATGGGAAGCAACGCTAGAAACTTCACCCGTCCCGCACGATTACGCAAGCTCCCCAATAAGAGGTGGTGCAGGCACGACGCGCAGGGTCGTCAAGGTGACCGCAGCCATCACGTCCGACTACACAAAATGGAACCGCGCCGCTACGGCCAGAGCCACATCAGGGCCCGCGCTCGCTACGCTCAGGCGTCCACTCCCGCTGTCGCGTTCGCCAGAGTCTGCCGCACCTCCATCAGGGCGAACCCGAGCAGGTTCAAGCCGAGATCGGCGAGCAGGTCGACTGATTCCCGTACATAGCGCCAGGCTGTCGTGGTGCCGATGGCGAACCCGGCGGCCGGGCGAGCGTAGGTGTCGCCGTTGCGCAGATGGGCCGGTACGAGCAGGGCTTGCCGGCCCGGATCCAGGCGCCGCCACCTGCATCGCCGTTGGACGCGCTGAGCGCGGATGAGATCGGCCAGACGGACAAGCGTGCGGTTCGACAGCGGAATCGCGGCAGGGTAAGACAGCAACGAGGCTCCCGGTTGGGACATCGGATCTTGGTCGACTGCTGTCTTACCGGGAGCCTTATCTCACCGCACCTTTGACCCTAACCCCATCACCGTGACCAGCACGATCACGATGGAAAATGCTCATCGGTGGGAAATGTCGCCGGACGGCCCGTGGTCGGGGCTGTTCCCCGCCGCCTGCCGCGCTCCCGAACAGCGGAAACCTTCTCGCGGCCTCCCCTTCCGTATGAAAGCGGTTCGCTGGGCCGTCCCGCACATGAGCGCCGTCACCGAGGTGGTGGTCATGGCCCGTTGTGGGACGAAACCCCTGACGTGCGCTGTCGTCCCCTTGATGGGCGTGGACCGGTGGTGTGGAGGGGTGGACGGTCTCGCTTGCGCGTTTCGGACATTCCGTCGGCGTCTGGGCAAACTCCGTCACAGTCAACGGCAACTTTCACCATTTCTACTGAATGCCGACAAGTCTACATTTCGCCCGCTATGTATTGATTTTTTCGATTGGCTGACCAACGCTGATCGGGACGCCCGGTCATGGAGGGAGTAAGAATGCCTGTCACCCTGGAACGCTCTGAGGAGATCGTCTCCGCGTGGCGCAGCGGAGCCGACGTCGAGGGCTGGGACAACCCGGCCGGTCCGCTGTTCATCGGTGACTACGCCGAGTCGGAGATCACGCTGACGGCCCTGGACACCCGGCTGGCGAGCTCGTGCACCTGCAGCCGCTTCTGCTGTTGATCAAGGAAGGATGATCCGAATGGCCGGGGACTTCGACCCGTCGCTGGACTTTTTGACCGCACCGGCGCTGGTCGGGCTGTCCGCCACGCTGGGATCGATCCCCGGCCTCACGGAGGCGGAGGCCCGGCTGATATGCCAGAGAACCGCCGAAGCGCTAGAGGAGACCGTCCGCCTCAAGGTCAACAGGGTCCTGCTGCTGGAACTCAACGCCGCCAGGATCACCGGAAGGCTGACCGCCGAGACGCCGCAGCTGCGGTGGCAGGAGTGGAAGGCGACGGCCGCGACGCCCGAGTTCTGGCTGTCCCTGACCGGGCACTACCCCACGATGCTGTCCAGGCTCGGCACGATCATCGACAACAGGTGCGCCGCGGCCGTGGAACTGGCCCGCAGGTTCGCCGCCGACCGCGCGGCGCTCACCGCACTGCCCGGCGGTCTCCGAGGCGAGCTGGTCGGAGTCGACTTCGGGGCGGGAGACAGCCATCGCGGAGGGCACAGCGTCGCCGTCCTGCACGGCTCGCAGGGCAAGGTGGTCTACAAGCCCCGGTCCCTCGCCGTGGACGAGGCGCTGGCGCGGCTGATCGACCGCCTGGCACCCCAGCTGCCCGCCGGCAGCCGCATCCGCGTACCCGACGTGCTGATTCGCCAGGGGTACGGCTGGGCGGAGCACATCCAGCACCGCTACTGCGCCGACGAGACGGAGCTGCGGTCCTTCTACCGCGGTGTCGGGCACTGGCTGGCGCTGATGCGGCTGATCGGCGGCAGCGACCTGCACATGGAGAACCTCATCGCGGCCGGTCCCGCGCCCGTCGTCGTCGACTGCGAGACGCTGTTCACCCCGCACGTCCCGGCCAAACCGTCCGGATACGGCGACGCCGTCGACCAGGCGACCGACCTGCTCAGCGGATCGGTGCTGCGCACCGGACTCCTTCCCGGACGCGGCGTCTCGCTCGCCTGGCGCGGCGTCGACATGTCCGCCGTCGGAGGCCTGCCTGGCCAGCAGCCGTACACGCAGGTGCCGGTCGTCGTCGACGCGGGCACGGACATGGCGAGATTGGGGATGGAACGGGTCGAGCTGGGAGCGGTGAGCAACCACCCGAGCCCCGATCCGATCCTCGTCCACTACTGGGACCTGGTGCTGTCCGGATTCACCGAGCTGGTCGAGCACCTCGACATGCTGGATCGGCGGGATGAGCTCGCCGGGCTGCTCACGGACTTCGCCGACCGTCCGATCCGGGTCGTGCTCCGCGCCACCGAGGCGTACGCCGAGCTGGCCCGCATGTTGTGGCACCCGGCCTCACTGCACGACGAGCCGACCGCGATGGGCAAGGCGGCGGGGTTGCTGGCCCAGCATGCCGAGAACCTGCCCGGCGCGCCATCGGACCCCGAGGTGATCGACGCCGAGGTGGCCGAGTTGCTGGTCGGCGACATCCCCTTCTTCGCCACGACCCCTGCTCGCGGCCGTCTGGACGGCCCTGGCGGAACCTCTTACGGAGACGAGCAGGACCTCATCGCGGACGCACTGCGGCGCTGGCGCGACCGCGACGCGGCCCTGGACCGCGAGGTGATCCGGTCCGCTCTGGTCAGCGCCTACCTCAATGAAGGGTGGATGCCTGCCAACAAGCGTATGACCGTGCCGCCCATCCGGCACCGGGACCTCGAGCGGCGCCGGCGTCGGATCGCGGCCGGGATCGCCCGCAGCATGCTTGACACGGCGGTCCGGGGCGACGACGGCACCGTCACCTGGACCGCGCCGGTGCTCACCTCCGACGGCTGGTTCGTACAGTCGCTGTCTCCCGACGTGTACGGCGGGGCGTACGGGGTCGCCATCACTCTGGCCGCCTACGTGAGTGAGACCGGGCAGGGCAGGGCCGACGAGGTGCCGGGGCTGGACGGGCTGCTCGCCGATCTCCTCCACACGATCAGGCTGGCCGAGGAGCGCGACGCGGAGGCACGCCGCACCGGGCCGCGGCGCCGCCCCGCCACCCCAGGCGGCTATGTCGGCATCGGCTCGCAAATCTGGAGCTGGCTGCTGCTGCGCGGGCTGGGCACCGTCGGCTCGGAGGAGGCGGTCGCCCGGGCCGGCGCCCTGGCGGGGCAACTGCCCGAGGCGGTGGCCGCCGACGGGGTGTACGACCTGCTCACCGGCATGGCAGGCGCCATCGTGCCGTTGCTCCGCCTGTCGGAACAGACCGGTGACCGGCAGTGGTCCACGCAGGCCGACCGCATCGGGGAGCGCCTGCTCTCACTGGCCCACATCGACGACCGGAGAGCACGCTGGCCCAGCACCGCGTTCCCACAAGGGTTAGGCGGGGTCTCACACGGCGCCACCGGGATCGCCTGGGCGCTGGCCCGGCTCGCCGACAGCGCCACGGCCGGCGCTGCGGACTTCCGCGCCCTGGCGGACAGGGCCTTTCTGTACGAGGAGTCACTGTACGACCCGGCGGAGAAGGGCTGGCGTGACCTGCGCGAAGTGGATGACCTTCGCGTGACCTCCAGCGCATGGTGCCACGGAGCCGCCGGCATCGGCCTCGTCGCGGCCGACCGGCTGGCCCGCGAAGGTGACCCGCGCTGGGCGGACGTGCTGCGCCGGGCCGCCGCGTCGTCCTGGTCGAGGGGCATCGGCTGGAACCACACGCTCTGCCACGGAGACCTCGGCAACTGGGAAGTCGTGCGCCACGCGATCGATACGGGTGTCGGGCCCGAAGAGCTGACTCCGGAGTACCTCGCCGCGTACATGATCGGCAGCATGGACGAGCACGGCCCGGTGAGTGGCCTTTCACGTGACGCCTTCAGCCCAGGTCTGATGCCGGGAGTGGGCGGCATGCTCTACCAACTACTACGCCTGCCCCCCGACACCTCCCTCCCCTCCGTCCTGCTCCCTGACCCGGAGAACTGACCGCCCCGTCTCCTCTCCTGCCCGCCCCGGTTCTTCTTGCCGCGGTGCGCTCCTTTTGCCCTGCTCGGTGACCGGAGAACTGGTGAGGGCCAAGCACAGGTGGGCGGAACGCCGACAGAGCGAGAGCCAAGAAGCCGTGCGCCTCCGAACTCGTCACCATCCTCCGCGAGCACCTCAGGACCTTCGGCGCCGGTCCGGACGGGCGGGTCTTCTACGGCGCTCACGGTGGCGTGCTCGCCACCAGCACCATTCAGCGGATCTGGGACAAGGCCCACCGCGCCGCCCTCAGTCCGGAGGAGTACGGCTCACCGCCGGCGAAGCGCGTCTACGACCTCCGTCATGCGCGCCTATCCACCTGGCTCAACGCTGGCATCTCGCCGAAGCAGGTGGCCGAGTGGGCAGGCAACAGCATGGAAGTGCTCTTGCGCACCTACGCCAGGTGCCTCGTGGGCCAGGACGAGGTCTCCATGCGCCGGATCAGCGAAGCTCTGGGCTGAACCTTCGGCACGTATTCGGCACGATCAACCGGAGACAGCCGACGACAGCCGGACACAACCGGACACCAACAGCTGATCCAGAGCACGAAAAAGCCCAGGTCACCGGCTGATGACCTGGGCTTTCGCCTGGCGCGGCCGAGAGGGCTCGAACCCCTGACCTTCTGATCCGCAGGGAAGGGCAGCGTGCACGTCTCACGGCTCGGGCCCTGGTCAGGCGGTGAATGCGGGCCGGTGGCGTGTGATCGCGTCAGAGGGTGTTGCTGTACGGCGCTGCTGTACAGCACTCCCCACGGGGCGCAGCCGCCGCCCGCCGGTGGGCGTTGGCCGCCTGGCGTGCGCCGATCGGGGCGATCTGCCGTTTCGTGTGGCCGTTCATGTGGCGGTGGTCGCAGTCGGCGACGCTTACCCACCCTGCCCATTCACCTCAAGAGTGACGCCTGGCTTCTCGGCCCAGAAGGCGAGCCGTCCCGCGATCTGCTCCACCCGCGCGAACGGCTCCGGGTAGGACCAGACCACGTCTTCGATCAGGCCGTCACCAGTGTCCACCGACCAGTAGACGGCATCACCCTTGAACGGGCAGTGCGACGTCGTCATCGATGACCGCAGCAGATCCATCTTCACATCGTCTGGCGGCAGGTAGTACCGCGGTGGGCAGCCTGTCTCGGTGAGTACGAGCGGCCGAGAGGAGGTCGCGACGACCGAGTCCTTGACCCGTACCACGACATGGTCCGACGTAGGCGTGACCTCGATGTCATGTCCTCGTGTCTTCATACGTCAATCCCATCAAACATCTCCGGTGACGGCCAACGCTCACCGGCAACGCGTGATTCGTCCCGGCACTGTCCGCGCCGCTGTGCGGCAGCACGAGAGAGCGCGCTTCGTCGGCACGCTATGTGGCGAAGATGCCACGCGTATCACATGAGCGGGCTCCGAGCCGAACGGACGCGTCCTCCACCAGACGGCCCAGCGGCATGAGCGGGTGTTGCCGGTTGGCGGCTGAGACGTGTAGGACGGCTCTTGTCGCCACGTCCGTACGCCCGAGGTGCCGGGAGCTGAATCATGGATGATCGTTTCAACGTGATCGTGAGCACAGGATCGCTGAAGGTGACGGACGAGCACGCGGTGCATTTCCCTCATCGGTGGACACCCGAGGGCGTGAGTGTCAGGGCGGACTTCACCGGAGGACATCTCCTTCACCTCGCGGCGGCGGGATGCGTCCTCAACGACCTTTACCGGGAGGCCGCCGCACTGGGAATCGAGCTCCTGGGAGTGCGCGTTTCCGCAGCCGGCGGCTTCGATATCGAGAGCTGGCGGTCAACCGGGATCACCTACACCGTCGACGTCAGCTCCACTGCTTCAGCCGAGAGCATCGCCCACCTGATCGACATCGTGGACTCCGTCGCCGAGATCCCCCGCGCCATCCGACAGGGTGCCACCGTGCAGAGGATCGGCTGATGACCATGTAGGAACCACAACCAATGAGGACTTCCGCACCGCTACGGCGGCGTGAACACGCGGTCGGCGGCAGAAGGCTACCGACCAGCACCCTGAACAGGGATTACGGTCGTGATCGACTCACGTCATCTCCAATGAACGCCGTGGACATCGGAGCGCGTCGACTGACACGCTTCGACGCGTGACCGCGTTGGACGTCATGACCGAGTTCGGCTCGACCGGACGGATCGGACCGCTGCGGTGCGGCGTTTCCCTGACCGGCATCGCCACCGTCCTCGGCCCACCGTGGGCCATCGGCCGCGTCAGCAAACGCACCCGATGGCCGTACCTGTTCTCCTACGGCCACGTTGAACTGTGCGTCTGCCGTTGCCGGACCGTCACGACGCTCAGCGTGCAGACCTGGCACGACGTCGTCGAACTACCCGACGTCATGACGAACACGATCACGCCCTTACCCTCACGCCTGACCTACCGGCAGATCACCGCCGCCCTGGGCGCGGCCGGATGCCTCTGGCAGCCGGTACTCCGGCAATCATCCGGGGGAGCCGAGCTGCGCACCCGGCCACTGGGCGTCGCCTTCACCTTCCGTACCGACGATCCCGAATCGCTCCTGGAGAACGCCGGCATGTGGCTCGACACGCACGACTGCCCGCAGATCTCTCCGGGACACCCGGACGACGGTTTCGGCGCCTGATCGGACGGGCGGAGCCTTCCACGGGAGGCTGCTTTCGGCGGACCCCGTTGCTGTATTCCGCCGCTAGACATCGACAAAACCACCACCAATCCCGACGGCTTGCCGGTCGAGGCGGAGGCACGGCTGCTGGAGATCCATTCCCGGTACGGCCCCGAGCATCCGGTCAGCCGGTCGATCACCAAGGCGACTCCGTGCATCACCGCGGCCGTGCACGCCGCGCAGGCCGCCCTGGACGCGGGGAGCTGACGTTACGCCGGGCTGGCGTGGGCGGCCAGGATGCGCCAGCCGTGCTCATCGGTGTGGACCCAGGTACGGGTGTAGCGCAGCCGCATGGCGAACGGCTCCCCCGCGAACGTGCCCTCCAGCGTGCCGAGGAAGCAGGTGACGCCGGTGGCGTCCGCGACGACCACGGTCAGGTCTTCCTCGACGAGCTTGGTCATGGCCTGTCGGCGTGAGCGGTGGTTGTCCAGGTCGAGTTGCTTGGCCTGCGGGTGGCACGCGCCGTCCGGCGGGCCGGTGAAGACAAGCCGCTCGTCGAGTAGCCGATCGAGTTCCTCGACGTCTCCTGCGAGCATGGCTGCCTGAAGGCGGCGTTCGGCCTCATACAGCTCATCGGTGAGGGTGCGCTCGGCCATGAGACCGCCTTCCAAGACGAGGGAACGTTCAGGGATATGAAAGCACAGGCATCTTGGGTCGTCGTGACGCTCGACGGCGTGAGCGTGTTCACCCGATGTGTGGCCCGGCGCCGTCGAGGAAGTGGCCGAGCCGCAGACGCATCGACCGGTCCATGGTCAGGGAGTCGATCTGGTCGCGGGAGACCCAGCGGACTTCGCGGGACTCGTCGCTCGGGGTGGGCTTGCCGCTGACGGGACGGGCGGTCAGGACGATGGAGAACTCCTGGCGGGCCTCGCCGTCGGAGGTGTAGAGGATCACGTGGCGGGGGTCGGTGTGGGTGCCGACCAGGCCGGTGATCTCACAGGTGATGCCGGTCTCCTCCACCGTCTCCCGGATCGCGGCCTGGGGCAGGGACTCGCCGAGGTCGATGGCGCCGCCGGGGACGGCCCAGTTGTCGTTGTCGGTGCGGCGGATCATCAGGATGTCGCCGACGTCGTTGACGACGATGACGTTGACCGAGGGGACAAGGCTGTTGGGGGCGGGGCGGCGGGGTCGTCGTAGAAGTCGATCCGGCGGGCCGTCATGGATCAGGACTCTACCGGGGTGGCCCGGTTCCAGACGGCCTCGAAGCTGCTGGTGTAGGTCGAGACCATGTCGCCGCCGGTGACCTTGCGCAGATGCATGACCGGCGCGTCGTAGGCGGCCTTGCCGTACACGTGAGTGTTGACGAGGAGCTGGTCGTCGGCGCGGCGGATGGAGTTGTACAGGATGGTGTCGTGGAGGCGGATCTCCACGCCCTCGCGCTGGCGTGGTGAACGGTAGAGGAAGAGCGCCGTCCTGATCTGGGCCGCCATGCCGTCGTTGACGCCCTCGTCCGCGCCGCGCTGGGTGACCTCCGCGCAGTCGGGATCGCCGAGCAGGATGCGCACCTTCACTCCGGCGTCGGCCCTGTCGGCGAAGGTTCGCATGATGCCGGTGTCCTGGGCGATGAAGATGCCGCTGTAGACCAGCACGTCGATCTGTTCACGGGCCACTGAGAACAGACGTCCCCATGTGTCCTTGGGGACGGCCCAGCGGTGCGGGTAGACGGTGACGATCTCGCTCTCGGACACGGCCGCGGCCTGCGCGGGGGTCAGCGCGTCCGGCCACAGATAGGACTCCTCCACGCCGAGGAGCTTGGCGACCGCGAATCTGTGCTTTCGGTACGGTATGCGGCCCTGGGTGATCCACCGCTCCACGGTCTTGGCGTCAACCTGGACGGCTTCGGCCGGCGCGTGGACGGTGGCGCCATGTTCGAGAAGGGCCACCCGCAACCGCTCGTTCGCCATCTCACCTGTCTGAAAGCCGGGACGTCCGGGGACGTGGCAATCGCAGACCGGACGTCCTGTACATGTCCCATCCTGTAGTGATCACGTCCTGACTCTTCGTCGCACTCTCGATACCGCAAGGCATCACCGGGAGCGACAAGAGGAGAGGCAGCAGTGATCAACTACAGCCGGCCGATCGACGAGACGCCCGCCTGCGAGTGCGGCGGGGCGCTGGAGGAGGGGCAGTTCGTCTGCCGCAAGTGCCGGGCGCGGGAGCGGTGGGTTCGCCGTCAGGTGGCCCGACGCAGGACGAACCGGCGGCGCGGTCAGGTGCGGCGTCCGGCCAACCGCCCGTACGGCACCGCCGAGGCGGGGGTGATCTGGACGTGAACGCGACCATGACCCCGCTGATCGTCGGCCTGGTGCTGGGCGCGGTGGTCGTCGTCGGCTACCTGGTCGTCCTAGTTGGGATGCGCCAAGAGGACCGGCGCACTCGACGACGGGACGGTGAAAGTCCTGAAGGCGCAGCGGGGCAGGCAGGCCGCCGACAAGCCGGCGGTCGGACAGGAGTGGAAAGGTACGAGCGATCACGTGTTCACCACCGGCTGGGGCGAGCCGATCCACCCCGACACGGTCAGCTCGCTCGTCGCGACGACGATCCGCCGCCACAACGACCCGAAAACCGGGCCGAAGCCCAAAGAGCCGCTTCCGCACGCCCGGCTTCACGACCTTCGGCACGTTCACGCCACGACGCTTCTCCTGGCCGGTGTCCCGGTTCACGTCGTCGCGGCCCGTCTCGGTCACGCCGATCCGTCCATCACGCTCCGGGTCTACGCCCATGTGATCCGGGCGGCGGAAACCTCCGCGGCCGATGTCTTCGCCAAGGCCGTCAACGGACAGTGAGGGGCCCGCTGTTAGCAAGGGTGTTAGCAAGGCGCCGATACGATCAAGAAAACCAGAAGGCCTCTGAGCGGATAATCCCTACTCAGAGGCCTTCTTGCATCTGCGCGGCCGAGAGGACTCGAACCCCTAACCTTCTGATCCGTAGTCAGATGCTCTATCCATTGAGCTACGGCCGCTCGCTGCGTAAGTAACTATAGCGGGTTCCGAGGAGTACCTCGAACCAGTTGTTCGCTCTTCCCCGAAGCGCCTCCGAAGCGCCTCCGAAGCGCCTCTGAAGCACCTCTGAAGCACCTCCGGAGCGTCCCGGCCGACCCCGTGAACCGCCCCACGGGCCCTTTCCGCCTCCCGGCCGGTCCCCGTTCACCCCCGCCGGGACGTCCGCCTCCCGCCGGTTCTCCTTCACCTTCTTCGGGAAGAGGGTGTAGCTCACCGGCCAGATCAGGGCGATCAGCATGATCTTGGGCAGGCTGAGCGTGAAGTCGTTCAGGGCGGCGGTCCGTGAGGGGTCTCCGACGATCCAGGCCAGGCCGAGCAGCAGGCCGTAGGCGATGCCGCATGCGAGGACGATTTTGAACCACATGATCCACTCATAGCGGGCCCGGGCCATGCCTCCGGCGGGCGGCTTCCACGGCTCGGGGCCTCCGGCGAAGCGGTGGGCGAACCTGGCGTCGGCCCACTTCACGGTCCGGTGGCCGAAGACGATCGAGTAGGCGAGGTAGGCGGCGGCCAGGCCGTGGCGCCAGTCGGCGGTGGCGCCGCCGCGCATGTCGATGACGGAGGCGGCCAGCAGGACCACGTCGAGCAGCGGGACCGCGACCAGCAGGGCCGTGCTGAGCCGCCGCATGCGCCACAGGTAACGCGTGAGGCCCAGTCCGAGGAGGACCCAGAACCCGATCTCGCATCCGATGATGACGGCCAGAATCATGCTTCCAGCATCGCCGCTCCCCGCCCGCGGGACATCGTCGCTGGTGACGAACTACCGTACATCCTTGTATGTACGGCCAAGCCGCCCCGTACGCGTATGTCCGGTGCGCTGCCGGGATGGTGAGATGGGGGCATGAAACGGGAGGACGTGCTGTGGGCCGTGGCATCGTTCCTCGGCGGTGTCGCCCTGCTCGCCGTCGGCATCTACCAGCATCGCTGGGCGCCCGCCCCGCTGTTCGCCGTCCCGCTGGCGATCACCTGCCTGGGGGTCGCGGTACGGCGGAGCAGGCCGCTGCTCGCGCTCGGCCTCGGGGTGGTGGCCTTCGCCGGTGACTTCGCCATGGGGTTCTCCCTGGGCACCGTCATCGTGGTCACCGACAACTTCTACGCGGCCGTCAGGTACGGCCCCCGCGTCCTGGGCAGGTGGATGCTCGGCATCACCTCGGTCTTCGCCGTCGTCGCGGGAGTGACGGCCGGCATCCTCATGCGCGAGGTGGAGATGGCCGCGGTGATCCTGGTCCAGTGCGCCCTCGTCGGGACCACCCCCGTCATCACCGGAATGATCATCAGGCAGCTGGAGGAACAGGCGGCGGCCGAGCGGGCCAGGGCCGAGCAGGTGGCGCGGCTCGCCGAGCTGGACCGGACGGCGGCCGTGCAGGCCGAGCGGGCGAGGATGGCCAGGGAGCTGCACGACATGATCGCCAACCACTTCAGCGCGATCGCCATCCAGTCCACCGCCGTACTCTCCCGCGCCGACCTGGACGGGGACACCGTGCGGACGGTGCTGGGGTCCATCCGGGAGAACAGCCTCCAGGGCATGACCGAGATGCGCGCCATGATCGGTCTGCTCCGGCGGGACGACGAGGAGGCCGAGGCCGTCCGGCGCCGGGTGGCCGAGGCCGGCGAGCTGGCCGAGCGGGCCCGGGAGGCGGGCCTGGAGGTACGGTTCCAGGTGGACGGCGAGGCCCGCGAACTGCCCGCGCCGGTGGACCTCGCCGGCTACCGGATCATCCAGGAGTCGCTCACCAACGTGCTGAAGCACGGCGGGAAGGCCGCCGACGTGGTGGTCGGATACCGGCCGGGCGCGGTCACGCTGACCGTGGACAATCCTCTCGGCGATGCCGGCCGCCGGCATCTCGGCGCGGACACGGGCGCGAGTACGGGCATGGACGCGGTCATGGGCGCGGGCGCGGGCGCGGGCGCGGGGATCATCGGCATGCGGGAACGGGTCGCCCTCGTCGGCGGCGAGCTCGATGCCGGGCCGTACGGCGACGGCTGGCGGGTCCGCGCCCTGCTGCCCACCGAAGGGCTCGCGTGAGCGCGCCGCCCGGCGACCGGGTCCGTCCACCCGCCGGAAGCACCCGAACCCGGAGCCGGACCCGCGCTGGAAGCATCCGGACCCGCCCCCGTACGATCGCCGTCGCCCGCGGCACCGAGGAGTTCGCATGACCATCCGGGTCCTGGTCGCCGACGACCACGCGGCGGTCCGCGCGGGGATCGTCCTGATCCTCGACGGCCACGGCGACATCGAGGTGGTCGGGCAGGCCGCGGACGGCGAGCAGGCCGTCGCGATGGCACGCGAGCTGCGGCCCGACGTGGTGCTGATGGACATCCGGATGCCGAAGCTGGACGGCGTCTCGGCGACGCGCGAGCTGAGCGGGGTCGCCGACGTGCTGATCCTGACCACGTTCGACATCGACGAGTACGTCTTCGGGGCGCTGCGCGCCGGGGCCGCCGGCTTCCTGCTGAAGAACACCGACGCCGACGCGCTGGTGGACGCGGTGCGGGTGGTGGCCCGGGGCGACGGGCTCATCTCGCCCGCGGTCACCCGGCGGCTGATCTCAGCCTTCGCCACGGCCGTGCCGGAGCGCGAGCCGTACGACCTGGGGAACCTGACCCCGCGCGAGCGCCAGGTGCTGACGTGCATCGGGCGGGGCCTGTCGAACGCCGAGATCTCCGCCGAGCTGGACATGGCGGAGGCGACCACGAAGACCCACGTCAGCCGGCTGCTGGGCAAGCTGGGGCTGCGCAGCCGCGTCCAGGCGGCGATCCTGGCCCGGGGACTCCCGCCGGAGGCGTGAGAGACCCCGGGCCGGAACTCGGGACCGCCGTGACCTCGCGGACGTCGAGGTCCGTCCGGGCCGGCGGCTCCCGAAGGCGCAGGGGCTCAGTCGCTCTCGGCGGGGACGTAGAGGGAGAGGGTCTCCGCGACGCAGGCGGGTCTCTTCCCGCCCTCGACCTCGACGGTCATGCGGACCTTCGCCAGGTAGCCCGCCGGGGTCCCCTTGACGTCGAGGAGCTCGGCTCCGGCCCGGATCCGCGCCCCGACCGGGACCGGCGCGGGGAAGCGGACCTTGTCGAGCCCGTAGTTGATCCCCATCGCCAGGCCGTCCACCCGCACCAGCTCCGCCATGAACGACGGCAGCAGCGCCAGGCTGAGGTAGCCGTGGGCGATGGTGGTCCCGAACGGGCCGTCCTTGGCCCGTTCGGGGTCCACGTGGATCCACTGGTGGTCGTCGGTCGCGTCGGCGAACCCGTCGACCCGTTCCTGGGTGACCGGCCGCCACTCGGTGTGTCCCAGGTGCTCGCCGCGAGCGGCCTTGAGCTCCATGACGTTACTGAAGATCCTCATGGGCAGAACGTTATTCCGTCGGGGACACGGCGAGAAGGTTCACGACCGTGAACTCCTTGCCGCCGCCCTTCTCGGTCGTCGAGCAGACCGTGACCTTCCCGGTCGGGAGCGGAGCACCCGACGGCGCGGAGCGGGGGGCGGACGACGCGTCCTCCACCTTGCACTCCTCCACCTGACGCCGGTCCTCGTCCCAGTAGATGATCGAGGTGGGCGAGGAGGAGGTCCCGGTGCCGATGCCCCCGCCGCCGGACGGGTCCCGCTTGCCGACGCCCGCCGTACGGCCGGTGATCGGGTCGTACACCGCGGCCAATGGCGCGTGGGCGTCCTCGATCTCCTCCCCTGCCGCGTCGCGGCCCGTGACCCCGGAGAGGCTGAAGAACCCGAACCTGCCGGCGAGGGGCGTGTACTCCATCCTGCCGGACAGGCCCGGCAGGGCCCTGCGGTCCGAGCCGTCCGTCCGCTGCACGATGCTCTCGTCACCGCTCGCGCCGAAGCACCAGACCGGACCGCAGCGCAGCCCGCGGGCGCCATCCGGGGCGTTCACCGCTACCGTCTGCCCTGTCTCCAGGTTGAAGAGCTTGGTCTGGTTCCTGTCCCAGTCCTCGCCCTCACGCCCATTGGCGACGTCGAACGCCCAAGGCCAGTACAACAGGTGTAGGCCGTCCGTACCGGCGACGTACTCCGGGGACCCGCCGGCCAGCGGCATGCGGTAGACCCCGCCGGCCCGCACCGACCAGAACACGGAGTCCGCGGTGACGCCGATCCGCTCCACGCGGGCCCGAGCGCCCGTGACCTCGCCGACCCGCCGTGCCGTGCCGCCGGTCCGGGGGACGACCCAGAAGTCGGCCCACTCGTCACGGTTGTTGGGGGTCTTCCCCCACCACACGATGGAGTCGGCCCCCACCTCGACATCCTGCGCGAAGTAGCCCTTCACGCCCGGCGGGGCGGGCATCTCCGCGAGCACGGTGCTCTTGCGCGCCGCGGTGTCGTAGACCTCCAGCCGGCCCGCCTTCTCGAACGACGACTCGGCGGTGAGCAACAGCTCCGTGGCACTCAGTCCGGTGATCGGCCGATACTTCCAACCGTCCGCGGCCTTGGCCGGGATGGTGGACACCGCCTTGGGCCAGACCTCGGCGACGGGGTCCACGGACATCTCCGGCGTCTTCCCGGTCCCCTCGGAGGGGTCCGCGGCGGGAGAGGACGGATCGGCCGCCACGCCGGTGACCGAGACGCCTTCCCCGCCCCCGCTGGGGAGGACATCCCTGGCCACCGCCGTACCGCCGCCGATCACCACCAGCACGGCCGCCGCGGCGAGCATCGACCGCGCCCGCCTGTGGCTCCGGCGCCTGCGCCGATCGCCGATCGCCGTGAGCATGTCCCCGGCCGGCTCGGGCGCGCCGCCGGCCGCTCCGCGCAGCGCGCGAACCAGATCGGTTTCGTCCCTGTCCCTCATCACACTCGCCCCGTTTCGAGAGCGGCGACCCGCACCCTGAGTTTGTCCAGCGCACGGGCCGCCTGGCTGCGCACCGTGCCGCGCGAGACGCCGAGGATCTCGGCGATCTCCTTGTCGGAGAGGTCCTCGTAGTACCGCAGGACCAGTACGGCCCGCTGTCTGGGCGGCAGCCCCTTCAGCTCGTTCCACAGGCCGGCATCGTCCCCCGCGCGGTCGTCGTAGGCCCGCTCGGGGACCGCCGCGACCAGCCGCTCCCTGCGCAGCCGCCGCCAGACGCTGATGTGCAGGCGGGCCATGATCGTGCGGACGTACCCTTCCGGATCGTCGCGTTTCCTGACCCTCGGCCAGGCGTCGCCCAGACGCATCAGCGCCTCCTGCGTCAGGTCCGCCGCGTCCTCGGCGTTGCCGGTCAGCACGTAGCCGTACCGGTACAGCGCGTCGGCCCGCGCGGCGACGAAATCGGTGAACTCCACGTCCCAGGGACGTTCCGGGGGCCGTATCTGTTGCATCCGCCGCCTCCGCGTCCGGGCCACGTCCCCGCGTCGGCATCCGCCGCCTCCGCGTTCCGGCCCTCGCCTCCGCGTCGGCGTCCGCGGCCCTCCGCGTGCCGTCGGGAGGATCCGAACCGGGCATGGCTTCGTACCCGGTTCGGGTTGTTCTGCGAACATCACGGGAACGCGGGAACGGAAGAAGAAATCCCGAAAAGGCGATCAACGGCTGAACGTTCCGAAGAGCGGTGTCAGCATGGAAAGGCCACTCGGTTCCCCATTGCGCGATGACGGACGGGGAGGCCGGGCGGCTTTTCCTGCCGATGTGACACGCGTTTAACGTTCATCATCTGAATCAACACCCTGTCGTGCCTGCCGTCGGGTATCTCCTGACCAGCGCCGCTCTCGCGGCCCGGAACGGACCTGATTTCCGATACGCCACGAACGACATGGGATGAAATGATATCGAGTAACAGCAGATACGGCCCGGAGAACGGATACGGCGGTCATGCCCGGGCCCGGGCCTGGGCCGTCGCGGCGGCGGTGACCGTTCTTCAACTGGCGACTCCGCTCCCCACTCCGGCGCAGGCCGCGACCGGAACGAGCCGGGCCGTCACGACGGGGGACGCCGGGACCACCACGGTTCACCGGACGGCCCGCGGCACGGGAACCGTCATCACCGAGGACGCCGGAGACACCGAATCCGCCGGGGTGACCGGCTTCACCGGAGCCGACGGAGCGGCCGGGGTCATGGGAACCGGTACGGTCTCGGGCGACGGCTCCTGGACGCCCGGGGACACGGAAACCGGCACGGACAGGGACGCGGAAGCCGCGTTGGCCCAGGTCATGAGAACCATCACGACCGGGGGCGCGGAGAGCACGGCCGGGGACATGGAAACCGTCATGACCCGGGACGCGGGAAGCACGGCCGGGGACACGGCGGTCGTCACGACCGAGGGAGCCCAGGACCTCGCCCTGGACTACCTCACCGAGCTCGCCGGGGACCGGGCGGAGGCCGACGGGGATTCGACGGAGGCTTCGGAGACCGCGGCCCACGGCTCGGGCCAGGCCGCCGCGCGGCCGTTCCCCGGCGGCGGGGCGGCCTTCGCCAGAGAGATCTGCCGCGGTCGGAAGGGATACGTCTTCAGGGACGGCAGGTGCCGGCGCGCGGCGATGAGATCGGGAGGATCCCAGGGGCAGCCCGTCCCGCCCAGACCTCCGGGACGACCGAGCCTCCAGGGTCCGCCCGGGCCCCAGGGCCCGCCCGGTGTCCCCGGCCCGCCGGGCCGGATCGGGCCTCAGGGACTGAGCGCGAGCGTCGCCATGACGTTCCAGGGCAGCATCGCCTTCGTGGGCGCCCCCCGGAGCGACGGGGCGTTGCTGATCCGGGACCCGCGGACGACCCCTCGCTGGTTCGACCTCTCGTCCGTGCCCGGCTATCCGGGCGGCGTGGTCGGCCTCGCCATGGCGAGCCTGGGGAACGACATCCACCTGACGGTGCGGAACACGAACGGCAAACTCGCCTACACCTCGTGTGTCGTGCAGCCCACCCCGGGGACGCCGGGAAACCCCCGGTGGCCGGAGAACTGCATCCCGTTCATCGACCTGACCCCGCCGGACTGAGCGACACCGCCGCCCGGCGCCGGGTCCTCGCTCGTACGGCCCGGCCCCGGGTCCGCGGACGCCTGTACTCGGCCCCGGGTCTGTGGCCGTCCGCGCTCGGTGCCGGGTCTGTGCCCGTCCGCGCTCGGTCCCGGGCTGTACGGCCGTGAGGCCCCGGGGCCCGCGCCGCGTGTCCGGTGAAGGCAGGGTCGGGCCGGCCCGGGGGTCGGGCCGGCCCGGGGGTCGGGCCGGCCCGGGGGTCGGGCCGGCCCGGGGGTCCGCCCGGTGGAGGCATCCACCGGGCGGACCTCAGCGCCGCCGTACAGCAGTGAACACTGGAATATACGACTCTTCCCCCATAACCCGTGTAATTTCTGAAAACAGTGACCAGCGGGTTATACACCGGAATTGCAGTGATGTCGTCAGATCGGCGCGGCCGCCGGACATCAGTCGACAGAAATCCCTGCTCTTTTCCTGGAAATATCAGGAAAAGAGCAGCGGAGTGGTGGACCGGTGCAGATTACCGACAGACCGCCTGAAGCTTTGTTTACCCTCGCCGAACCGTTCCAATATGGCTTACACCTATTTTCTGGGTATCTGCCGAACAGTGCCGCCCGTTGTGGCACTGAGAGATACACCCCTCCAGAATTGGAACGGCATGGAAAATAGAGGATTTTCTCAGAAGAAAAGGCGTATGCCGGTTTCCTCCCCTCGCGGGCGTCTCATGGGTCTGGCTCTCGCCGCGACGGCGGGCGTCCTCACGGTGGCGTCGAACCAGGCACCCGCGAACGCCTACGGAGGCCCTCCGATATCCGACAACGCCGAGAAGGGCATCGTCCCGCACGTCCGGCACGTCTCCGCGGGGCCACGCGTCTGCGCCTGCCCCAGGGGCTGCCGGGGGTGCCGGAGAGGATTCGGGTGCGGGGGTCACCGCGGATGCCGTGGACCGCGCGGCTTCCGGGGCCCGGCAGGTCCGGTGGGCCCACGGGGCCTGGACGGCAGACCCGGAGAGTCGATCGTCGGCCCCCCTGGACCGCCCGGACCGCCCGGACCGCCCGGACCTGCCGGACCTGCCGGACCTGCCGGACCTGCCGGACTTAAAGGATCCGCGGGGCCCGCCGGGCCTGCCGGACCCGCTGGACCCGCTGGACCGGTTGGACTCACCGGGCTCACCGGGCCTGCCGGACCCGCCGGACCGCAGGGACCAGCCGGTCCGGTCGGGCCCGCCGGCGTACCGGCCGCTCTCGGTCCAGGGCAAGGACCACGGGGACCCGCAGGTCCTCCCGGGCCTCAGGGACCCGCCGGGCCTCGGGGTCCAGCCGGACCTGCGGGGCCTGCGGGACCGCGGGGGCCTGTCGGGCTCGATGCTCCCCCGGGAGTACCGGACGCGGGCTGCACGCCGAACCTCACCAGCTCCATATCCGCCGCTTACTGCCAGATGACGGGCGTCCCGGAAGGCGTCGTGTGGCTCGCCGAGCGTCCACGGTCATTCCCGATGTCCATCAGCCCGGTCTGCGGATACGGCGCCGTCGGGTTCATCGAGTACCCCAGCGCCACCTGCCTGCACACCGGCGGCGGTTCCTTCGGCCAGGCCGGCGCGACGGGTTCCTTCGGCACAGCCGTCTACTCGGGCACGACCGGTACGGCCACCTACCCCGGCACGACCGCCTACCCCGGCACGACCGGCACGGCCATCTACTCCGGAACGACCGGCACGACCGGTGCGGCCGTCATCAAGGGGCGTTCCGGCGCCTGGCGTCCTTCGGCCATCACGTGCCGGGAGGCCGCCGTCCCGATGGCGAGTGCCGCGACGGTCTGCTGCGTGACCGTCGCCATCGCGCCCTGCTAGCAGAGTCCGTTCCGTGGGGACCGGGAGCGTCTCGCGGGCTTCCGGCCCCCACGGTCCGGCCCGACCCGGTGGGCCGGCGGTGAAAGCGGAGGGGTCCGGTCTCCCGGAAACGGCCCGGGTCCGGCCGTCACCGCCGGCATGAGATCGGTTCAGATCCTTTGACGGCTGCGAAGGGCTGGACCATGCGCGGTGAGCACACCTCTCTCTGGCGGACGGGTCTTCGCGGCTTCCTGGCGGGCGCCATCGGGGGCTTCCCGGTCGGCGCTCTCGTGCTGTGGTTGCATGAGAACGGCCTATGGCCGCCGAGCACCATCTCCGACTGGCAGGACGTCAACGCCACCGCGTTGATGCTCGGCTGGATCAACTGTCTTTCCGCGATCTTCACCGAGTACCGGCGCCGGAACAGGCTCTCCGTCCGTCCGCCGGTTCGGGAGCCGCGGGCTCCGGATGGGTGACGTCCCGCCCGGCTCACCAGGTCTTGCCGGCCTGCTCCCGGATCGTGCGGTTGATCCGATTGAAGAAATTGGTCAGCGCGATCTCCAGGTTGATCGCGGCCAGCTGCTCCTCGTTGAAGTGCGCGGCGGCGGCGTCCCAGATCTCGTCGGTCACGCCCGGCGCGCCGTCCTGGATCCGGGTGGCGGCCTCGGCCAGTGCGAGCGCCGCCCGCTCCGTCTCGGTGAAGAAGGGCGTCTCGCGCCAGGCGACCACGTTGTGCAGTCGCTCGTCGGTCTCTCCGTGATTCTTGGCCGACGCGACCCCGGCGAAGACGCACGGGCTGCAGCCGTTGATCTGGCTGATCCGCAGGTGGACCAGATCAAGCACGAGCGGGTCGACGCCACCGGCGTGGATCGCCTTGTGGAGGTGCTGGATCGCCGTCATCACGTCGGCGTTCGCCCGGCTCTTCATGCGTGCTTCCATCGGCCTTGCTCCTTCATCGGTTACCTGTGCCCGTCCGGGCCCGTCATCCCCTATGACGGAGTGGATCCGAGGGAGGTAACAACATGTCCGGCATCGACCCGGCGGACTCGGTGGACGAGGCGTTCGAGGCCCAGCGCGACCGGTTGCGCGCGGTCGCCCACCGCATGCTCGGATCGCACGCCGACGCCGAGGACGTGGTCCAGGAGGCCTGGCTACGGCTCCGCCGGCAGGACACGGCGACCACCCACAACCTCACCGGCTGGCTGACCACGGTGGTCGGCCGGATCAGTCTCGACATCCTGCGATCGCGCCAGGCCCGCTCTGAGGCGTCCTACGACGACCGGTTGCCCGGACTCGTCGTGACGGCCGACGACGGTCCCGCGCCGGAGGAGGACGTGGCGCTGGCCGACTCGGTCGGGCTCGCGCTCCTGGTCGTCCTGGAGTCGCTCCGGCCGAGCGAGCGGCTGGCGTTCGTACTGCACGACCTGTTCGCGGTGCCGTTCGACGAGATCGGCCGGATCCTCGGAAAGTCCGCCGACGCCGCCAAGATGCTCGCCAGCCGCGCCCGCAGGAAGGTACGGGGAACCGGGCGCCCGGCAGCCGCCGGGCGGAAGCAGCGCGAGGTGGTCCAGGCATTCCTGGCGGCGGCTCACAACGGCGACTTCGAGGCGTTGCTGCGCGTGCTCGACCCCGAGGTGAGGCTGACCGTCGACACCCCCGGCGGTGTGGTCGTCGTCCTCGGCGCCACCGAGGTCGCCGCCGGCGCGCGGCTGCGTCAGCGGTCGACCGCGCGCGGGCGGACGGTGCTCGTCAACGGCCTTCCCGGGATGGTGACCTGGCGCGAGGACGGCGCCCCCCTGTCGGTCATCGCGTTCACCGTCGTCGACGACCGGATCACCGACATCATGGCCGTGGCCGATCCGGCCAGGCTCGCGTCGATGAATCTGCCGGATCCGGAGTGAGTCACCGCCGAGACGGTCACCACGGGCGGGCGGGTGGCGGGACCGCATGAGGTCGCGGCGATGGGGGCTCCTTCGTCTGCGCGGAGCCGTCCTGTGGATCCGGAGCGACGGCACCGACGTGACCCATCGAACGGCCCACCGACGTCCGCCGGCCCCGTACATGCGCGAAGGCCCCTCTCGTGGATGTCACGAGAGGGGCCTTTACCTGCGGAGGCTCGGGGATTTGAACCCCGGATGGGCTGTAGACCCAAACCGCATTAGCAGTGCGGCGCCATAGACCTGACTAGGCGAAGCCTCCTGGTTGCCGTGTGGCTCAGAACAGCGTACCGGCCATCAGGCAGTGCGGCAAAGCGGTTGGCGGGCGAGCCTCCGGAAAGGCTCGGGTCCGCGAAAGATCCGCGAAGGATCCGCGAAATATCCGTGAAAGGGGAGCCGCCGGAGTTCCGGCGGAAGGCATGTCGACGAGGTCGTCCACAGCTGTGGAAAACTTGATCCACAGCTGTGGACAGAAGAATGAATTCCCAGCTCAGCGCGGTCACGGGCTTGGGGATTCGCTCGGCGGAACGAGGCGTCCCGGAGGGTGGGCGCGGCGCGCCCCTCCTCGGAGGGGCCCGACGGACGCGGCTCCCCTCCCCGGGAGAAGCCCGGCGGGCGGGATCGGGCGTCCCGCCCGGGCGGGTCAGGCCGGGTTGGCCTCGCCCTCGATCTCGATCTTGACCTTCCGGCCGATCAGGACGCCGCCGGTCTCCAGGGCCTGGTTCCAGGTGAGGCCGAACTCCTCGCGGTCGATCTCGGTCGAGATGGAGAAGCCCCACACGGCCTGGCCCCACGGGTTGGTGCCGGCGCCGCCGTACTCGACGGTGAGCTCGACCTCCTTGGTGACGTCGCGGATCGTGAGGTCGCCGACGAGGGTGAACTCGTCGCCGGAGTGGCCGGCCACCCGGGTGCTGCGGAAGGTGACCTCGGGGTACTTCTCGGCCTCCAGGAAGTCACCGCTGCGCAGGTGGCCGTCGCGGTCGGCGTTGCCGGTGTTGATGCTCGCGGCCTGGATCGTGAGCTCGGCCGACGACTCCAGGGGGTTCTCGGCGACAATGACCTTGCCGGCGAAGTCGGTGAAGTTGCCCCGGGTCTTGCTGACCATCATGTGCTTCACGACGAAGCCGACACGGGTGTGCGCGGCGTCGAGGACGAAGGTGCCGGCCGCGGGGAGCTGCAGCCCTTCCCAGGTCCGAGTGCTCATGATCTACTCCCGAATGACTCTTGCTGCGCGGATGTTTGCTTCAGCATATTTGTATAGGAGGAATATTCACTGCGTCAACTACCGTCGGATACAGTGAGGGAGTGATCCCCTTTGACGACTCCCGCCTCACCGCCATGGGCCTCCTCGCCGAGGTCTACGGCGGACTGGCGGCGAAGACCCGGTCGACCTTCGCGGCGGCGGGGCTGTCGGACATCGACTTCGAGACACTCCTCCGGCTGGCCCGCTCACCCGGCGGACGCCTGCGCATGAGCGACCTCGCGGCCCAGACGAGCCTCTCCACCAGCGGCATGACCAGGGTCGTCGACCGGTTGGAACGTGACGGCCTGGTCGCCCGGCAGGCGTGCCCGGAGGACCGCCGGGCCTCCTACGCCGCGATCACCGACGCGGGCGCGGAACGGCTCGCCACCGTCGTCCCGCGACACCTGGACGACATCGAGACCTGGTTCACCGGCCTCCTGCCCCCTGCCCGACTCGACGCCTTCCTGGACGCGCTCAGGGTCATCCGCGACGCCGTACGGCCCTGCGCCACGGCGGGCGTGGAGGACCACACCAGATAACCGCCCCACCGCACGGACCTCCCCGCACGGTCCCCGGCGGAGCCGTACAGGCCGTACACGCTCCGGCCGTACGGCGAAGCCGCCGGCGCCGTCCGCGACGTCAGGACCGCGGCCCGAACCGGCGCTGCTCGGGGATCGTGAGGTCGCCGCGGAGCTTGGCCATCGCGCGCGAGACCGTGCTCTTCACCGTGCCGATGCTGATCCCCAGGGTCTCGGCGATCTCCGGTTCGGTCATGTCCTCGTAGTAGCGCAGCATGATCGCCGCACGCATCCGGGTCGGCAGCCGGTCGAGGGCCTGCTCCACCCGTTCGGGCAGCGGCGCGCGGACGCCCGCGAGGGCCGGCTCGGGGACGTCCTCCGACGGGTACTCCTCCAGCTTGCGCCGACGCCACCAGGAGATGTTGATGTTGACCATCGCCCGCCGCACGTAGCCGTCCAGGGCGGCGCGGTCCTGGATGCGGTCCCAGGCCAGGTAGGTCTGGGCGAGGGCCGCCTGGAGCAGGTCCTCGGCGTCGCTGTGGTGGCCGGTCAGGTGACGGGCGGCGCGCAGCAGCGCGGGACCGCGAGCAACGACGTACTCGCGGAACTCCTCGTGGTTCCCGCCGGTCACCGCGATCACCAGCCTGCGGTCAGGGTGCTGTAGTCGCCAGAATCGCAGCCCCGGCCCCCGATCCGGCTGAACCGGAACCCATATTTCATACGGTCAACGGCAAAAATCGAGCCCGGCGGGAACTGTGGCGCACCCGTGCGCCGTGCTCGGTTTCGCCCCGTTACGGGGGGTAACGCATTGCATCGAGGATGGGAATTTTGATACCTCGTCGGAGTCCTGTCGGCTCCGGTGGCCGAAGTCGGCGTCCGGTCACCGGCGGTCGTGTGAGGCTAGCTCCGGAGACATCACCGGAGCATGGGAGTGCCGATGCCGTACCGCAGCGTTGACCGCCGCCGGATCCTGGCGGCGGCGGCGCTTGGCCGGAGCCTCGACGAGCCGGGTCCCGCCCATGACGAGGGCGGTGCCTTCCAGGCGGTCACCGGCGAGCTCCTGGACGTCAGCCCGCACCTGATCCTCATCGAGACCCCCGAAGGACGCCACGAGCGGCTCGTCATCGCGCCGTGGGCGACCGCCTGGCGCGGCGAGAACGTCGCCCCGGCGGACCTGCCACGGGGCGCCAACGTCATCATCAGGGCGTTGCGGTCCGGCCGGGTCGTGGACCGGATCTGGGCGGACATCACCCGGATCACCGGGGTGATCCGGTCCATCGGAGCCGAGGGCCGGGACCAGACCGTGGAGCTGTACTGCGGGCCGCACCGCGGACACCGCACGATCGTCGTGCCCTACGGCGCCTCCGGCCGGCTCCGTGTCCGGCACCCGAAGTTCGAGCCGGGCTATCTCTTCGACGCCATCGGCGTGCGGGAGGACGGCGTGGCCAAGGCCCGGCTGCCGGCGACCTCGCAGCCGCCCTACCGGTGGACGGCGGTGCCCAAGCCGCCGCCCGGCTACGGCGGCACGCAGTCGCGGATCTCCGGCACCGCCACCTGGTCGGACGCCTTCGACTACGCCGAGCGGGGCGCGGCCTATCCCATGCTGGAGCGTTCCGACGCCGACTGCCAGGACGCCGGGGTGTCGTGCACCGGGCTGCCCTACCTGGCGCTGGGCTCGACGCTCACCGTGCGCAACGTGTGCGCCGGCCGTACCTCGACCCTGCCGCTGGCGGCGTGCGGCTGCATGGCCGGGAGGTTCTGCGACCGGTGCCTGGAGTGCGGCACCTCGCCGCGCGGCCGGATCGTGGAGCTGTCGGCCACCTCCTTCGTGGAGCTCGGCGGCGACCTGACCAAGGGGTGCTTCAACGCGCGGATCGGACCGGGGTGACGCCGTGATGACGTGGACGCTGACGATGATCGCCGTGGCGCAGCTGCCGGTGCTGTGCGTTCTGCTGGCGGCGGGCGCGCTCGCCAAGGTGTGGACGGCCAGGGGTGACGCCGAGCCGGGCGCGCTGGGCAGGCTCGGGCCGGCGGTGCTGGTGCCCGACCGCTGGCGGGCGTCCGCCATGCTCGTCTGCGCGGCCGGGGAGGCGGCCCTGCTGGCCGGCCTGCTGGCGAGCGGGCATCCGGCGTTCCGCTGGGCGACGGCCGGGTTCTTCGCGATGTCCACCTACGTCCTGTGGGAACTGCGGCGGCAGCGCCCCGACGTGGGATGCGGCTGTTTCGGCGAGGTCAGTGCCGCGCCGGTGGGGCTGCGCTCGCTGGGCCGGACGACGGTGCTGACGGCCATGGCCGCCGGGACCGTCTGGGCCCCGCCGGTCTCCGGCTGGTCACTGCTGACCGCCATGACGTGGCCGGACGCACTGGCCGCGGCCGGGGGGCTGGTGGTGCTGGCCGCGCTGTCTCCCGAGATCGAGGAGGCGGCGGCCCGGATCCGGCACCGGGCCCCCTGCGAGCAGCGGCCGATGCCCCCGGAGCAGGCGCTCCACCGGCTGCGGGCCAGCCCGGTCTGGCGGGCCCACGAGCGGCTGCTGGCCTCCGGCGAACCGGTCGACAGCTGGCGGGAGCTGTGCTGGCGGTTCTTCGTCTATCCGGGGCGCAGCCGTACGGACGAGCCGGTGGACGTGGTCTTCGCGGTCTATCTGAGCGGGCGGCACCCGGCGGTGCGGGTGGCGCTGGTGGACGCCGCCGGGCAGCCGGTCGACGCCGGCACTCTGACGGAATCTATCCCCGTATCGGCTCGCGGCTAGAGAACCCTAGATTTCTCTAGGGCGCGGTCGATGGAGGTCTATACGGCTCTCTAGCTTCCCCACTAGAGAGCCGTATAGGGGTCTAGGACCCGCCTTCAGTATATCGAACACATGTTCAGACGGGCTGGGAACGCAGGAACTTTCCGAAATGTGGCACGGTGAAGGCGATCAGGCCGCGCTCGGCGCTGTAGATCAGGCCCTTCTTGATGAGGCTGTCGCGGGCGGGCGAGAGGCTGGACGGCTTGCGGCCCAGGCCCTCGGCGACCTCGGCCGTGGCGACCGGCTCGTCGCCGATGGCGGCCATCGCGTGCATGTAGTCGCGCTCGGCGGGAGTGGCGCGTTCGTACCGGCTGCCGAAGAAGCCGACCGCGAGCTCCGCCTCGGCCTCCGGCGCGGAGACCTTGATGTCGTCGGCGGTGATCGGGCTGCGCAGCGCCACGTCCCAGGCGACCTTGCCGTACGCCTGGACGAAGTAGGGGTAGCCGTCGGCCGCCTCGTAGAGGGCGTCGAGCGCCTCCTGGGTGAACTCCACCCCCTCCTCCTCGGCGGGGGCGATGAGCGCCTGGTCGGCCGCCTGACGGTCGAGCCGGTCGATCCGGGCGTAGCGGAAGAGCCGCTCGGAGTAACTCTTGCTGGCCGACAGCACGCTGGGCAGGTGCGGCAGGCCGGCGCCGACCACGATCAGCGGACCGCCGCTCTGGGAGAGCTCGTGGCAGGCCACGCAGAGCGCCGAGACGTCCGGCGACTGGACGTCCTGCATCTCGTCGATGAGCAGGGCGATGCCGACGCCCAGGTCGGTGGCGACCCCGGCGGCGTCGACGAACAGCTCGGTGAGGTCGATCTCCAGGTCACCGGAGTCGGCCCGGCCGCGGGCGGCGGGCACGTCGATCCCGGGCGACCAGTGCGAGGTGCCCTTGGCCGCGGTCGGGTCGCGCATCGCGAACGCCTTGAGCACACCGAGGAACTCCTCGATGCGCTCGGGAGCGCGGTGCCGGGGCGCCAGCTCCCGGATCGCCAGGTGCAGGGCGGCGGCCACCGGGCGCCTGATCGACTGGTCGGGCCGGGCCTCGATCTTCCCGGTGCCCCACAGCCGCTGCATGGCCATCGACTTGAAGGTGTTGAGGAGGACGGTCTTGCCGACGCCGCGCAGGCCGGTGATGACCATGCTGCGCTCCGGGCGGCCGCGGGCCACCCGCTCCAGGACGATCTCGAACTGCTGCAGCTCACGGTCGCGCCCGGCGAGCTCTGGGGGGCGCTGCCCCGCACCGGGGGCGTAGGGATTGCGCACGGGGTCCACGCTCTCGGACTTTATGACGGGATATAGCGGCCGACGTAGATTTCCGTAGAAAGCGTTACGGCGTGTCGCGCGGCGGCGGACGACGGGCCGCCGGATCGGGGTGCGGATCACCGGCGGCGTCGCGAGCATGGCCATGACGCACCCCTCCCACCTGGGCGGAGGCCACCCGAGCGGCCGTCCGAACCCGTGTTCGATCCAGTGCCTCCGACTGTAGCGTCCCTTCGAACACAGGAACGAGGTTTTCCACGGAAAGGCTCGGCCAAGAAGTACGGCGGCCCGCCCGGACACCCGGAACCGGACTCCGCCGCAAGCACGGCGAACTCGCCCGAAGTCCCGTGACCGGACCCCGCCACGGCGGCCGCTCATCTCTTGTAGCAGGCTGGCTACATCGGGAACCTCGCCGTCTCAACCTCGATACGGGGGCGATCAGATGCCAACCACCCGGCCCGCCGTCCGCGCCCGGGCGACGGGCGCCATCCGAGTCCGGGCGGCCGTCACCGTGGCCGCCGGCTGCCTCCTGGCGGCCTCGTGCGGCGTGTCCGACGCGCCGCCGCCGTCGGGTTCCCCGACGTCAGGGTCGCCGTCCACCACGCCCGAGCGGGTCGCCGCGACCCCGACCCCGGCTTCGAGCGCGACCCCGGGCGAGAGCGCCCAGGCGAGCGAGAGCCCCGCGGCGAGCCCGAGCCCGACCGGTCCGCCGGAGTTCTCGGCGAAGGTCTCGAAGGTGGCCCGCGACCAGCTCCCCTACTCCTGGCGGCCCGGCTGCCCGGTCCCGGTCGGCGACCTGCGGATGGTCACGATGACCCACTGGGGCTTCGACGGCAAGCCGCACACCGGCAGGCTCGTGGTGAACAAGAGCGTCACGGACGACGTCGTCACGGTCTTCAAGCGCCTGTACGGCTGGCGGTGGCCGATCTACAAGATGGTGCCCGTCGACGTCTACAAGGGCGACGACTACGACTCGATCGACGCCGGCAACACCTCGGCCTTCAACTGCCGCGCGGCGACCGGGTCTAGCAACTGGTCCCAGCACGCCTACGGCAGGGCCATCGACCTCAACCCGCGCGAGAACCCCTACGTGTACGCGAACGGCTCGGTGGCGCACAAGAACGCCCGTAAGTTCGCCAAGCGCCCACTGGACGAGCCCGGGGTGATCAACCCGGGTGACAAGGTGGTCAAGGCGTTCCAGAAGCTCGGCTGGGAGTGGGGCGGTTACTGGAGCGGCCCCAAGGACCTCCAGCACTTCAGCAAGGGCGGCGGCTGAGACGGTCCCAGCCGGGTGGGGCCCCCGGTGGCGCTGGTCGCCGACGCGAGGGCCGCCTCGGAGACGGCCGCGATGAGCAGGCGGATCCGGGCCGTGCCGTACTCGCCTCCTCGCATATTTGCTTGTGCATGCATATTCTGTGCATACATGTAGGGTGGGCGTCAACACCGAGGAGGGAGCCGCCCCATGATGATCGACGACGACATGTGGATCGGAGTGGTGCGGCTGCACGCGCGGGTGGAGCACGAGCTGTCCACCGCGCTCCAGCGCCACGGACTGGGCCTGTCCGAGTACCGGGCGCTGTGCCACCTGTCCACCGCGCACGACGGCGAGCTGCGCATGCAGGAGCTGGCCGACCTGCTCGGGTTGAACCAGAGCTCGGTCACCCGGCTCGTCGGACGGCTGGAGGCCGTCGGGTTCACCCGGCGCAGCCTGTGCGCCAAGGACAGGCGCGGGGTCTACACGGTGATCACCGAGGAGGGCCGGTCACGCAAGGAGATGGCGAGCGGCACGTACGTGGAGACGCTGACCGCCGCACTCGACCGGGCCTCCGCCGACGGGCTCGGCCTCACGGTCGCCGCCCTGCGCGACGCCGTACAACCCGTGTGACGCCGCGCGTGGCCGTACGGTTCGCGTGACGCCGTCCGGCCGGCCCGGCCCGCACCCTGACACGTCCCGGGTGACCCGGCCCCGGTCCCGGACCGGCGCGGTGAGCACCCCCTCACCTGGGGCATCATGGGAGCCATGGCTGCTGGTGACGGCGACGGATGGGCCCGGTGCGACCTCGGCCACCGTCACTGGGGCCTGCACCACGCGGCCGGCCTGCTCGCCGTCCATCACGACGACGACGGGATGCCCCGGATCCTGATGCAGAAGCGCGCCGCGTGGAGCCACCAGGGCGGCACCTGGGCGCTGCCCGGCGGAGCCCTCGACAGCCACGAGGATCCCGTCCGGGGCGCGCTCCGCGAGGCTCGCGAGGAGGCCGGCCTGGACGGCGGCGACCTCCGCGTCCAGGGCATATACCTCGACGACCACGGCGCCTGGTCCTTCGCGACCGTCATCGCCGAGGCCGCCGGACTGCTGGAGGCGTTCCCCGCCGACAGCGAGAGCGTCGCGCTGCGCTGGTTCACCCCCGAGACGATCCCCGCCGGGAACCTGCATCCCGGCTTCGCCGCGACCTGGCCCGTGATCAGCCGGGCGCTCGCCCCGCTCACGGTCGTCCTCGACGTCGCCAACATCGTCGGCGCCCGCGCCGAGCACGGCTGGTGGAGGGACCGCGCCGGGGCCGCCGCCAGGCTGGTCTCGGAGGTCGCCACGCTCGGCACGTGCGGCGTGCGGGACGTGCCCTCGCCCCTGCCCGCCCTGGAGCGGTGGTTCCCCCGCTTCACCATGGTCGTCGAGGGAGCCGCCCGCGGCGTCGCGCCCGTTCCCGGGGTCTCGGTCGTCGCCGCCCCGGGGAGCGGCGACGACGCCATCGTGCGGGCCGTACGGGAGGTTCCCGGCTGGCAGCGCGTCCTGGTCGTCACCGCCGACCGGGGGCTGCGCGAGCGCGTCACCGCGGAGGGCGCCCTGGTCACCGGCCCCCGGTGGCTGCTGTCCCGGCTCTGAGCAGGCTCTGAGCCGGCACGGCGCGGCCGGACGCGCCGGCGCTCCGACCGGCGTACGGCGCGACGGGACGGGACCCACGATGCTCCGACCGGCGTACGGCGCGACGGGACCCGCGACGTTCCGCCCGGTGTACGGCGCGGCCGGACGCCGGTGGCGCGGTCAGGCGGGCCGGCCCGGTGGCGCCCCGGCCGGAGGCTGCAGGCCGGGCGGCGCCGTGATCCGTACGGCGAGCGCCGCGGCGCCGCCCGGCACCCGCGGCGACAGATCGCCGGTGGCCCGGTGGAACAGCCAGTAGCTCACCGCCGCCACGACCGGGAAGAGCAGCCGGACGGACACCGGGACGTCGAGGACGAGCAGGCCGTCGTTGATCGAGTGCAGCGTCGCGGCGACCGTGAACGCGCAGACGATGGTGACCGTGACGACGACCCGCCCCGCGAGGTGCCAGACCTCGAAGGCGATCGCGCACACCATCCCGGTCCAGACGAGGTGCCCGAAGGGGGTGGTGAGCCCGCGGGTGAACAGCACCATGCCCGCCCCGACGGCGCTGTCCTTGTCGACGTTCTTCCAGGCGTAGGACATGGACTCCATGACGGCGAAGCCGGTCGCGCACGACAGGCCCAGCGCCACCCCGGCCGCCTTGGTGAGGTGGCGGCCGGTGAGTGCGAGCGCGAGGATCGGGACGAGCTTGGCCGGCTCCTCGATCCAGCCGACCCGCAGGATGTCCAGGCTCGCGCCGTCGGGGATCAGAAGGGAGTCGAAGTATCCGCCGAGCAGCAGGGCGACGCCTCCCCCGAACAGGAACATTCCCACCAGCGTGACTCCCGGGACGCTGGTGCCGATTCCGGTCCGGTCGTGGACGGCGACGAGAAGGGCCATCGGTCCCGCGGCGGCGCCGTAGAAAAAGGCGGCGGGCCTGACCGCGTGGTTGCCGACCGCTTCCATCATGATGATGAGCGCGGCCGACAGGGCCGTCATGGCGAGCCACACCTTGAACCAACGGTGCCGGTAGAACCGCAAATGCTGTCGCATGTGAAGTAATTCCCCGAGAGGAATGTCCTAAATTCGGATGATTAGTCCATTTTTAGGGAATTATGGACTGTGCCACGATGACCGCGCCGATCACCATGAAGACCACCGGCACGAGCCACCTGCCCGACCGCTCCACCAGGGCGATGACCCTCCGGTGCGACCCGAGCCACGACGCCGCCGCGCACCAGACCGCCACCAGGACCGCGAACACGGCGACGGTGACGGCGACGGCGCCCGGCCCGATCGTCCGGAACAGCGGGGCGTAGACCGAGATGTTGTCGGCGCCGTTGGCGACGGTCACCCCGGCGACCGCGAACGGGCCGGAGGCGATCGGCTCGGGCTCGCCGTCGTCACCGCCCTTCCCGAACAACCCGGCGAACCCCCGGACCCCCATGCCGAACGGCACCAGCCCGAGCAGCCCCACCCACCGGTCGGGCACCACGGCGAGACCGAGCGCCGCCACCGCGGAGACCGCGACCAGCGCGGCGATGCCGGCGTACTGGCCCGCGACGATGTGCCGGGGACGGAGCGCGCCTCCCGCCCGGGACGTCAGGAACAGCACCGTCAGGATGACGATGTCGTCGATGTTGGTCCCCGCGAAGACGGCCGCGGCCGTGCCGATCGTCTCACCCACCGGCGCATTATCCAGCCCGCCGCGGTCCGCCCGCTGGCCCGTTCGCCGGTTTTCACCCGGTTTCCGGGACGGATGACCGGGACGGGAGAGCTGTTTCCGGGCAGGAGTGGGAAACAAAGGAGCCGGTGAGCGCCCATGGTCAGCCGCGGGCGCCGGGCGTTACGATCACGTCCGTCCGCTTTCCCCGCCCCTCCGGAGATCTCACGTGGGCTACCCGCCGCGGTACGGCCGGCCCTCGGACGAGACGGCCCGGGGACTGGCGGTGATCGCGCTCCTGGCGGTCGGCCTGGTCATCGGCGCCGTCGTCACCCTGGTGACGGTGCTCGACCCGCCCGCCCCGATGCGGAGCGCCTCGGCCACCGGTGGGGCCGCGCACTCCGAGGAGGAGGTCCGCCGGAGCGTCCAGCCCGTTCTCGACGCCTATTCCAGCGGCTCCTACGGCGACTTCTGGGATCTGTGGAGCACCGATGCCAAGGGGCTGATCAGCCGCGAGGACTACATCCGGCTGTTCCAGCTGTGCCCGCAGCTCACGGACGACGCCACGTCCACCGGCGCCTCGCCCGCCGATCCCTCCGCCGCCGGCCCCTCCGCCGATCCCTCGTCCACCGGCCTGCCGTCCGGCGGCGCCGCGTTCACCATCGCCTCCGTCACGGTCCACGGCGACGACGCCACGGTCCAGGCGATCCGGTCCGGCACCGCGACGGGCTTCGGGTTCCGCTTCGAGGAGGGCTCGTGGCGGTACGCGCCGTCACCGGAGGAGCTGGAGGAGTACCGGACGAAGACGGCCGACCAGATGGCGCAGGAGCGGCGGGGCGCGGGACTGTGCGGCGCCGCCGTACCGGATCCGGCGGGCCCGTCTTCGGGCCCCGCGTCCGGTCCCTCCCCGGACCCGGCGGATCCGTCCGCCGACCCTTCCTCGAATCCGGCGGACCCTTCTTCCGGACCTTCCTCGAACGGCCCCTCTTCGGACCCGGCGGGCCCCTCACCCGGCCCTTCCTCGAAGGGCCCCTTCCCGGATCCGGCGGATCCGTCCAGTGGGCGAACCGGCCCGACCTCGGACCCGGCCACGTCCACCCCGGCGTCCGGCGTCACTCCGGACGTCTTCACCCCGGCGCCTGACCCCTCTTCGTCACCGGCGGGCTCCGTTCGGGACCCGGAGCGGGATCCGGCCGCGCCGTCATCCGATCCCACCTCCGCGCCGCCCGCGCAGGAATCCTGACACCCTGCCGGGGCGTCCGGCTCTGTCCCTTTTGTCGTGGCGGCCGGCCAACGGGCCGGAAGGAGAGTGCTGCCATCAGGAGATTTCACAGCTAATGTCAGATGTATGGCCCATCCCCTACCGGACTGGCGAAACGGCAAAAGCCCCGATACGCCAAAACCCGACGACCAGGATGTAACCATGCAGGAGTCGCAGCCCGTTCCCCTGTGGCTGGCACATCTTCACCACAGAAAGGTGCAACAAAGAGTAATTCCCCCAGACCCCGACACCTCTATCACGATAGAGCTGGACAAAGCAGCCTATGAGGCGCTTTCACATAAAGCACGGACGACCGGCAGCAGGATCTCAGACGTGGTCAACGCCGCCCTGCAGCGCGAGATCGGCAACAAGCCGCAGGTGATCACGCTGATGCAGCGCTGGAACCTCCACCGCGATGATCTCGACCGGGCCGCCGACGCCCTCGGTGTCGAGCAGCTGACCGAGACCGAGTGGGGACAGATCGGTATCCGGCGAGTACGGAGGAGCTGATCATGCTGCCTGGACGCGTCCTCGACGTCAGCGCCCTGATCGACATCGCGGTGGCGAAGACCGAGTACTCGCGGAGCATCGCCGCCATGTGCCTGTTCCGCGGCGGCGGGATATGCATCCCCGCCACCAGCCTCGCGGCCGTGCTGTCGATCTCCCCGATATCCACCCAGGTCGAGCTGTTCGAGCTGGTCACGACACCCGGCGTGGTGGTCGACGACTTCACCTACGGGAAGGTGGGCGACATCGCGGAGATCCTCGACGGTTCGCGGGACATCACCGCCGGGCACGCCGTCTGGTGCGCCCGGAACACCAAGTGGCCCATCCTGACCGACCGCGGCGGGGAGCTCTCCCAGTACGACCAGCACATCGCGATCGACCCCCTGCCCTGAGGCGCATCGATCCCCCGCCCCTGAGGCGGGTACGGCACGGCACCGGCGCCACCGGCACCCCTCCGCCGTGCCACCGCGCCGTCACGGCGGGCCGTCGTACCTCAGCCGACCTTCCCCAGGACCGCGTCGTAGGGGATCCTCTGCTCTCCCGTCAGGTCGAGCTCCGTGGCGTCGCCGGAAGCGACCTCCACCGTGTACAGCCGTTCCACGTACTCGTCCTCGAACTCCTCCTCGTCGGTCTCGTAGTAGTGCCGCACCTTCACCAACGCCGAACCGGAGTCGTACCAGCCCTCGACGCTCTCCACCACATCGCCCTCGTACAACTCCGGCCTTGTCCTGTGCAGGATCCGTCCCGTCCCGACATCCATCGTCACGAGGAACCCGGGGTGGTCTTCCGCCTCGGAGGACGGCCTGGTCAGCAGCGCGATGGAACGGCCGTCCCGGGACAGGGCCGTCCCCGCCTCGATCAGGTCCGGGTCCAACCGGAAGCCGGGGGACGCCTTTCCCGTCGCCGGCTGTACGACCACGCTGGTCAGCGACGTGTGTCCCGGCACGCGGGTGGCGTTCCGGGTTCGGGCCAGCACCGTCCCGCCGTCGTCGCGCACGCCCAGGACGCAACAGCTCTCGTGCAGGCGGCGTGTCCGGCCGGTTCGGGTGTCGAGCACCGCTGCTTCGGCCACGCCCCGCCGGTTGGCGAAGCTCACCGCGAACCACCTGCCGTTCGCGGAGGGGGTGATCGTGGCACCGTACCCCTTTGCGGCCGGGTCCGATCCGACATCGATGGTCTGCTTCGTGCCGGCGCGCAGGTCGTGGACCACGAACCGCTTCCGCTTCGTGCTGAGGTAGGCGAGCCGCCGCCCGTCCCGGCTGACGGCGAGCGGCCACCGTCCCCCGCTGGGCGCGAAGTCGTTGGCGGCGTCCGGGACCCTCCGTTCCTTCCCGGAGGCGGTGACCACCCGCCACTGCGCGCAAGGGGCGTTCCTGCCCGCTTGCCGGGACACGCACTGTCCCGGGTAGGCGTAGTGCACCGGTTC
This sequence comes from Streptosporangium pseudovulgare, assembly GCF_014648055.1. Lineage (GTDB taxonomy): Bacteria > Actinomycetota > Actinomycetes > Streptosporangiales > Streptosporangiaceae > Streptosporangium > Streptosporangium pseudovulgare. Next base: position 27,490 of record NZ_BMQJ01000023.1, on the reverse strand, counting down.
GCCGAACCCGCCGGAGAGCGCCTTCGGCGACGGTGGCTCGGACGGATCCTCGCCGGGGTGCCCGTACTCGTCGAACACGTCGTTTTCGTCGTACTCGTAGGGGTCCGCACCCGTCCCGTCCAGCATCTCCTGAACCTGCTGGGCTTGCCGGACCCGCTCGGCCAGGGTGTCGGCGACCCGGCCGATGGGCAGGACGACCGCGGTGACCGCGGCGATGACCCCGACGGTGACCAGCGTCCGCCGCCTGGTGCGGCGCAGCCGCATGCCCTTCTCGACCCGCCAGGTCAGCACGACGTCGGGCAGTTCGCCCGCCAGCTCCGACAGCGCGTGCCGCAGCACGTCGTCCTCGCCCGGCGTCACCGTGGAGTACGTCGGCCACTCGGACCGGTCGGGCGGCTCGGACGGTCCGGGCCGGTCGGGCTCCGGCGGGGCCCATGATCCGGTCTGCGACGCGGGCATCGGCTCCGGCGCCGCCCATGGCCCGGACCCCGGCCCAGACTCCCGCTCTTGCTCAGGCTCCGGCTCTTGCTCCTGAGCCGGACCGGCCACCGGCGGCGGAACATGAGCGGAAGCCGTCGGTGAAGCCTGCTCGGAAGCCGGTGCCGACGGTGACGAGGCCATGAACTCCGGGAGGCGAGGCCGGAGTTCGGAGAGCGCGGCGGCGATCTCCATGGAGAGCGTTCCGGGATCCCATTCGATCAGCCGGGCCGCCTGCCACTCGGACGTCGCCGTATGGAAACGCGCCACGATCGCCGCGCGATGTCTTGGGGTGAGCGCACCCAGCGTGTCACGCGTCCCGCTTCCACCCGGGTACGGCTTTGCCGAGGTGCTCAGGAAATCCTGGAAAAGGCGAGTGAACGCGGATTCGACCGGACCCTGCCAGCGCAGTTGCGGCCACGATCCCGCGACCCTGACGAGAGCCCGTACGGCCAGCCGACGGGCGCCATCCGGATCACCGCAGAGCAGGTAGGCGGTGCGCGCCAACCCTGGTCCCTGGTCACCAACGAACTCCTTGAATCCGGATAAGTCCTTCACCGTCCCGCCTTTCGCCAACGGCAACAGTAAAAGATCTTGATAGTTTCCGCTGACATTTTCTGAACTTCCTTTTTCTCACTGTTCTCTGCGCCGTTCCTCCACGGAGCGGCTGCGGTGGACGCCGGTGAAGGCTTCGGGGATTCCCTGCGACAGCTCGCCGCGCCGGACCGCTGGCATGATGTCCGGGCGACGCCGCCCACCGGGGAGACGGCGAGGAAGACGAGGTGCCGCGTGACCGGATCCGACGCGGTGATGGCCAGGATCGGTCAGGGGATCGAGCTGGGCCACCGAGGTGAGCGCGAAGCGGCCCGCCTGCTGTTCTCCGACCTGTGGGACGAGATCGGCGCGAGCGGTGATCCCATGCACCGATGCGCCCTCGCCCACTCGATGGCCGACGTCCAGGACGACGTGCGCGAGGAACTGCTCTGGGATCTGCGCGCCCTGGAGGCCGCGGACCTGATCACCGACGAACGGGCGCGGCAGGCCGGTGTCATCGGATCCGCGAGTGGCCTCTACCCTTCCCTGCATCTCAACCTGGCCGACGCCTACCACCGGCTCGGCGACCTCGGCCGTGCCCGCGACCACCTCGCTCGCGGCCGCGCCGCCGTGGGCGCACTCGGCGACGACGGCTACGGCCAGATGATCAGGCGGGGCCTCGACCGCCTCGCCGACCGCCTGGCGGCATCCGCCCCGGATGAGCCGCCGCGGCGGTGACGCCGGACGGCGGAGCCGTATGCTCCGGGACGGCCGGCGCGCCACGGCTCGCGCACCGCGGACGGGGACCGGCGCCGGAGCGGGTCACCCGTCGAGGACACCTCGGCGGCGCGACCGCAGTCCGATGCCCGCGGTGAGGGTCAGCAGGAAACCGGCCACCACGAACGTCCGCGCGTCGGGGCCGGCCTCACCGCCCCCTCCGGTCGCGGCCGCTCCGAACGGGGTCTCGTTCACCCCTCCGACCGGCTCCACCGCCTCCTCGGTCACGACCGCCGGTTCCGGGGTCTCCGGGTCGGAGTCCGCCGACTGGTCGACCGTGGTCACCGTGACGGTGGGGGTCGGTTCGGGCGTCGGATCCGGGGTCGGGGAGACCGGGGTGGAATCGGTCGGGTCCGGAGTCGACGTCGGGTCGGCCGGCTGCCCGTTCCCTGAAGCGACGGGGAGGGAGTAGGTCTTCAGGGCATCGGCGTTCAGGACCTTGCAGTGAATCAGCTGTTTGTCGGAATCGGTACCGAAGTTGATGGTGGCCGGCTTCACCGTCGCGGTGCCCGCGTTCCTCGGAGTGGTCCTCAGGGAGACCCACCCCTCCGGCAGCTGGAGGACCTGGCCCGCCCTGAGCGTGGCGAGGTCATCCGTCCCGGTGGCGGAGGTGAAATTCTCGATCCCGCTGATGGAGGCGTACGCGTACAGCCTGGTCCCGGCGGGCAACCCCACGGCGGGCACCCTCAGCACGCCGGTTTCGTCGGCGTAGGTTCCGCGCCACCGGATGGTCGTCTGCACATCCACCCTGGCGTCGGACGGCATCTCCATCTCGACCCTGACCCTGACGTCCTGCTTCTCACCGCTGGGAGTCACTTCGCACTGGTATGAGACGACGTCGGTGGCCAGGACCGCGGCCTGCCGTACCCCGGAGGCGGCCTGTCGTACTTCGGAGACCGTCTGCCGCGCCGCGGAGGCCGCGGCGTGCGCCGGTGGGCAGAGCAGGACCAGGCCGCCGGCCACGGCGACGGCCGAAAGAGCGGGACGGATGCGCAAGACATCTCCTGTCGTGACAGAGGGGCACAGGAGAGACGAGGCATGAGGACGTCCGGTTGACAGCGCCGAGCCCTTTTCATCCCATTGATATCGGCAGAGAAGTCCGAAAGATCCTTCGGGTGACCGTTCATCGGAATGCCGGAGGTAACTCCCACGGCGGACCCGCTGTCCCCCTGCGGGGGGACGACCCGGCGATGCGGCGCCGGACACCATGTGACCCGTCCGCGACGGCCCTTTCCGGCGCTCGCGGGCGGCACGGGGGGCTGAATCGGTGGCGGGAACGGGGATGGCGCACCGCCGATCGCGCATGCCGGGTTCCCACGTCCCGCGGCGATGGCGCGGACCGTGGGGACCCGGGCGCCCTCCGTCGTGCGCCGAACGACGACAGACCACCGAGCAAGAGGACATGAGATGCCCAAGAAGGTTCTGCCCACCGCGATGGCGGCGGCCGCGCTGACCGCCCTGACCGTGCTTCCCGCGGTCCCCGCAGCGGCGGCCGCCACCGCGGAGGTGACGATCCGCGTCGAGCGCTCGTACACCGAGACCGTGCAGGAATGGCGTGGCATCCCCTTCACCTGCCCGACCAACCAGGTGCTGACCGGCCGCATGCACACCGGTGACGAGAACGGCCCCACCACCTACTACTGCAGCTGGATCCTGGTCAACGGCGAGCAGGCCCAGGTGTTGCTCGGGGACTGGAACACCGGCCAGAAGGAGAAGCAGTCGAACTTCGTCGCCCCGCCCGACCAGGCCATCGCCGGCAGGTGGCACACCGGCGACGAGAACGGCATCACGAAGTACCGCACCGCCGCGATCTACTGGCAGGGCAGGCAGCTGCGGCTCACCTCCCCGGTGACGAGCAGCTGCGCGAAGGAGAGCAACTGCTACTCGGAGGCGGGCGCCGGCCGGGTCATGACCGGCCGCTCGCACACCGGTGACGAGAACGGCTCCACCTCCTACCGGTACTCCCTGGTCACGCTCGAAGGCTGAACACTTCCGCCCGCCCCGGAACCACCTTCCGCGGACTGATCCGCCGAGCCGGGGCGGCCGTACGGCCCGCCGCACACCGCCGGATCCGGGCGGGCGGGTGTGGCGGAGTCCGGACCGCGCCCTGTTCCCGCCGGTGAGGTGACGACCAGGGCGCCTGCCCGTATCGTCGGGATCAACGGTGGAGGAGCTGATCTCGATGGGCCTTGGCGCGACACAGTGGATCCTGCTGGGAGCCGGATGCCTCAACGCCACATTGGGGGTCCACTCGCTGGTGACCGGCCGGCTTCCCCGCCTGCTCTTCCGCCGGCACGCCGGCCCCGACCCTCGCCGTTACGGGTGGGGGCAACTGCTGATGTCGGTCTTCTCGTTCGCCATCGGGCTGAGCATGGGACTGACGGAAGTGTCGTACGAGCTCTCGGTCGCGGTGGTCCTCGTGGGGATCGGGGTTTTCGTCACGGGGATATGGCTGATGCTCCCGGCGGACCGGACCCTGTAGCCCATGGCCCCCGGTGGAAGGAACCGCGGTGCTCGATGCTCATCGGGAGACCCGTCCACCGGCGGCACAGGGCGGTCCGTCCACCGTCACCGTGGTCCGCCCGCGGCGACCGCCCGCCGGGCCCTCGCGGGATCATCGGCCTCCAGGGCGGTCCGGGCGTCGTTCCGGCAGCGCTCCAGGGAGCGGAGGGCCAGCGCGTCCCGGACCGGCGCGACGCTCGGCGCCGACATGGACAGGCTGGTGACGCCCAGCCCGACCAGCACGGGGGCCAGGAGGGGGTCGGCCGCGGCCTCCCCGCACACCCCGACGGGCTTGCCCGCCGCCCGCCCGGCCCGCGCGCACTCGGAGACCAGCCGCAGGAGCCCCGGCTGCCAGGGATCGAGCAGGTCGGCGAGCTCGCCGTGCTGGCGGTCCGCGGCGAAGGCGTACTGGCTGAGGTCGTTGGTGCCGATGCTGAGGAAGTCGAGCCGCTCCAGCAGGCGGTCCGCCCGGAGCGCGGCGGCCGGAACCTCGATCATCGCACCGACGCGGGTGATCCCCCGCGCCCGCGCCCGCGCGGCGAAGTCATCCGCCTCGGCCACCGTGGAGACCATCGGCGCCATCACCCACGGTTCCGCGTCGCTCCGCCGGGCCGCCTCGGCGATCGCGTCGAGCTGGGTGTCGAGTACGGCGGGCCGCCCGCGCGCGACACGCAGCCCCCGCACGCCCAGCGCGGGGTTGGGCTCCCGGCCCGCCCCGAGGAACGGCAGCGGCTTGTCCGACCCCGCGTCGAGCGTGCGGACGACGACCTTCCCGTCCGGGAAGGCCCGGAAGACCTCCTCGTACGCCGCGACCTGCTCGTCGAAGCCCGGGGCCTCCCTGCGGTCGAGAAAGAGGAACTCGGTGCGGAAGAGTCCCACCCCCTCGGCCTCCACCTCCGGCCTCAGGTCGGCGGCGGAACCGATGTTGAGCAGGAGCTCGACCGGGTGGCCGTCGGCGGTCCGGCCGGGGCCGCCGCTCGTGGCCCGCCGGAGGCGGTCGGCGGTGGCGCGCCGCCGGATCTCGGCGGCCTCCTCCTCCCCGATGCCGGTGCGGACCTCCCCGGTGGTGCCGTCGACCGACACCCAGGTTCCCTCGCCGATGCGCGTGGCGCCCGGGCAGGAGACCACGGCGGGCAGGCCGAGCGCGCGGGCGAGGATCGCGGTGTGGCTGGTCGGCCCGCCCCGCTCGGTGACCAGGGCGAGCACGGTGCCGGTGTCGAGCCCCGCCGTGTCGGCGGGGGCGAGGTCGTCGGCGACGAGGACGAACGGGTGGCCGGGATCGGGGACGCCCGGCACGGGCAGGCCCAGCACCTCGGCGACGGCCCGGTTCCGGATGTCGTCGAGGTCGGCGGCGCGCTCGGCGATCAGGCCGCCGGCCGCCAGCAGCGCCTCCCGGTAACCGGCGCAGGCGGCGTCGACGGCGTGGGCGGCGTCCATCCCCGCCGCGACGTTCCCCTCCACCGACTCCAGCAGGCCCGGATCCGCGGCGATGAACGACTGCGCCTCCAGGATCGCGCTCGCTGCCGGGTCGGACGCGGCCACGGACCGGGCCTCCAGCTCCGAGGCGACGGCCGCCAGCGCGCGCAGAGCCTCCCGGCGCTCCCGGTCGGGGTCGCCGCCCCGGACCGGGGTGGGGAGCGGGGGCGGGCCCGCCATCCGGAAGGCCCGGCCCGCGGCCCGTCCGGGACCGACGCCCAGCCCGCGCAGCGTCCCGGTGACCGGCCCGCCTGTCACCGCCGTACTGATCACCGGCCCGCCCGGCGCCGCAGTACCGGTCCCGGCCGCTGTTCCGGGGTTTGTCCCGATCTCGGGCGCCGTACCGGTCCCGGTCGTGTTTCCGGGGGACGGCGCCGTCTCAGGTACGGGTACGGGCGCGGCCGTCGGCTCAGACATCCGGCGTCTCCTCGGCGTCGAGGTCGCGGGAGAGGAGCCCGGCCAGGGAGTCGAGCGCGGCGTCCGCGCCCGGCCCCTCGGCCTCCAGCACGACCTCGGCACCGTGTTCCGCCCCGAGCGCCATCACGGCGAGCATGCTGTTGGCGGGGACGGACCTGCCCGCGCCGAGCCGGATCCGCACCGGCACCCCCTGCGCCGCCGCGGCCTGGACGAAGAGTTTGGCGGGCCGGGCGTGCAGACCCGTGCGCGAGGCGATGACGACTGTCCTTTCCGGCACTGTCCGGACTTCCTCTCTGGCGGGGGGCGGGAATGGTGGTGCGGGCCCAAGCCGGAGCCGGGGCCGGTGATGGTGGTGCGGGCCCAAACCGGAGCCGGGGCCGGGGCCGGTCAGGGCTCGACGGTGACCTTGATGGCCTCGCCGCGGCTGACGATGCCGATCCCGTCGAGGACCTCCGGGAGCGGCAGCCGATGCGTGATCAGGTCGGCGACGGGGACCCGCCCGTCGGCGATCAGCCGCAGGGCCTGGGCGTTGTGCGCCGGGCTGGACCCGTTGGCGCCGACGATGGTCAGCTCCCGGTAGTGCACCAGGTTGGAGTCGCACCGGATGATCGGATCGTCCTTGGGCAGGCCGCCGAAGAAGCTGATCCGTCCCTGGCGGGCCGCCATCCGCAGCGCCTGCTCCTGGGCCGCGCCGGAGGCCGCGGCGGTGATGACGACATCGGCGCCCCGGCCCTCGGTCAGCTTGAGCACCTGGTCCACCACGTCCCCGGAGTCCTCCCCGCTGTGCACGGCGGCGTCCGGCCGTACCAGTGACGCCGCCGCCTCCAGCCGTCCGGCGTTGACGTCGACGAGGAACACCCGGGCGGCTCCGCGCGAGCGGGCCAGCCGTACGTGGAGGCAGCCGATGGGGCCCGACCCCATGACCACCACGTCGTCGCCCTCGCCGACCCGGGCCAGTTCCTGTCCGTTGAGCACGCAGGCGAGAGGTTCGGCCACCGACGCCTCGGCGAAGCCGACACCGTCGGGGATGCGGTTGACGCCGTCCACGGCCAGGACCTTCTCGGGCACCACCATGTACTCCGCGAAGCCGCCGTCGTAGTGGTAGCCCATCGACTCCTGGTTCGGGCAGACCGTCATCCGTCCCCGGAGGCACTCGCCGCACCGGCCGCAGGGGATGGCGGCGATCACCTGTACCCGGTCGCCCGGCGCCCAGCCGCCCGCCCCGTCGACCACCTCCCCGGCGATCTCGTGGCCCATGACCCTCGGCGGCCTGATGTGGTGGTGCCCGTATTTGAGGATCTTGGCGTCGGTGCCGCAGGTCGAGCAGTTCCGCACGCGGATCCTGAGCTCTCCGGGCCCGGCGACGGGTTCGTCGGCGTCCTCGACCCGGATGTCACCGGGGGCGTGGAAACGGGCGACCTTCATTCTTCCTCCTCGATCGGTTCCAGCAGGCGCAGCACCTCGGCGACCTCCTCCGCCTCGCGGAGCGCACGGGCGCGCTCGGGGTCCATCAGGATCCGGGCCAGCGCGGAGAGCAGCCGCAGGTGGCCGTCGCCTCGGGCGGCGATGCCGACGCACACCGTCACCCGCTCGCCGTCCCAGTCGACGCCGTCCGGGAAGCGCAGCACGCAGAGGGCGTCGTGCCTGACGACCTCCTTGGCCTTCAGGGTGCCGTGCGGGATGGCGACCCCCTCGCCCATGTAGGTCGAGACCGCGCGCTCGCGCTCCAGCATGGCGTCGAGATAGGGGGACTCGACCGCGCCGACCTCCATCAGCGCCCGGCCGCACTGCAGGATCGCGTCGTCCCGGTCGGCCGCCGAGGCGGTGAGCCGTACGGCGCGCGGGTCGAGGGGAAGGGGCGCGGTCTCAGCCACCGACGGTCCCGCCCTTCTTGATGGTGTCGACGAGCCGCGTCACGGCGGGGTCGCCGATGAAGACCTGGAAGGGGACCAGTACGGTGCCCGGGGCCGCGGCCCTCGCACGGTCGGCCAGTCCCGCGTGGCAGAGCACCACGTCGGCGTCGCCGGGAATGGAGTTGACCGGGGTGTGCACCACCTCCACCCCCGCCCCCTTGAGCTGGCGGCGGACCTGGGTGGCGAGCATGACGCTGCTGCCCATGCCCGCGTCGCAGGCCACAACGATCTTGCGGATGTCCTTGCCGTCGATGCCGGCCATGGATCATGCCTCCTTGCTGGCGGGTGAGGTGGCGGGAACGGTCTCCTCCGGGTCCTTCACGTCCGCGTCCGGGGCCGTACGGGTGGCCACGGCCGCGTCCGGGTCCGGGTCTGTGTCCGTGTCCGTACGGGTGACCGCGGTCGCGTCCGTGTCCGTGTCCTTCTCGCCCCGGCCGAAGCCCAGCAGCACCGCCGCGACCGCGAAGGACACGGCCGTGGCGACGACGATCCCGGCGGCGGAGGCGAACCAGCCGCCCCTGGGGGTCACCGCGAAGTAGGCGAAGACGCTGCCGGGGGACGGCGGAGCCACCAGGCCGGCGCCGGTGACGATGAAGGCGAAGACCCCCGCGGCGCCGCCGGCGATGACGGCGAGGATCAGGCGCGGCTTCATGAGGACGTACGGGAAGTAGATCTCGTGGATGCCGCCGAAGAAGTGGATGATCATCGCGGCGGGGGTGCTGGGGCGCAGCGCCCGGGGGCCGAAGAACAGGAAGGCGAGCAGCAGGCCGAGGCCGGGGCCGGGGTTGCTCTCCAGCATGAACAGGATGGACTTGCCGTGCTCGGCGGCCTCGGCCACACCCAGCGGGCTGAGCACGCCGTGGTTGATGGCGTTGTTGAGGAACAGCACCTTGGCGGGCTCGATCAGGACCGAGGCCAGCGGGAGCAGGTTGTTGCCCACGAGCCAGGCGACCGCCTCGCCCGCCGCCCTGGTCACCGTCTGGATGACCGGGCCGATGCCCAGGACGCCCAGTATCGCCATGGCGCCGCCGACGATGCCCGCGGTGAAGTTGTCCACCAGCATCTCGAAGCCGGCCTTCGTCCGGTCCTGGGTGAAACCGTCCACCAGTTTGATCAGGTAGGCGGCGAGCGGACCGATGATCATCGCGCCGAGGAACATCGGCACCTCTGCGCCGACGACCACGCCCATGGTGGCGACCGCGCCCACCACGGCGCCGCGCTGGCCGTGGACCATCCGCCCGCCGGTGTAGCCGATCAGGACCGGGATCAGGACCTTGACCATCGGTTCGACGAGGGCCGCCAGGGTCTCGTTGGGCAGCCAGCCGGTGGGGATGAACAGCGCGGTGATCAGACCCCAGGCGATGAAGGCTCCGATGTTGGGCATGATCATTCCGGCGAGGTGCCCGCCGAAGCGCTGGATCGTGGCTCTCACCCCGGTCCCCTGGACGGTGGGTGTGTAGTCGGTGCTCATCCGGTGTGCTCCTTCCGGGGTGACCGGCGGCGCGTCGGGCCCGCCGGTCAGGGGGGTGGTGGTGCGCCGCTGTCAGCCCCCGGACCACAGCGGCAGGGCGGGATCGGCCGTTGTCAGCCCCCGGACCGCAGCGGCAGGGCGGGATCGGCCGTGAAGGTGCGGACGTGGTCGCGGCGGATGTCGGCCGGACCGGGCATCCGGCTGCCGGGCAACCCCACGGCGGCCGTCGCCCAGGCCAGCGCCTCGACCAGCGCGGCCTCGCCCCGCGCTCCGGCGGCGAGGAACCCGGCCAGCATGGCGTCGCCGGCCCCGACGGTGCTGCGGGGTTCGGCGACCGGGCCCTCGCCGTACCAGACCTGGTCGCCTTCGAGGAGGACCGCGCCGTCGGGCCCGAGGCTGGCCAGGACCGTGCCCGCGCCCCGGGAGCGCAGCGTCGATGCGGCCTCGATCGCGTCGCCGAGCGTCGTGATGGCCCGGCCGGTCGCCTCGGCGAGCTCCTCCCGGTTGGGCTTGACCAGCGCGGGCCCCGCTTCCAGGGCCTCCCTCAGGGCGGGCCCGCTGGTGTCGACCGCGACGAGGATGCCCGCGTGGGCGAAACGGCGGCACAGGCGGGCGTAGACGTCGGCCGGCACCTCGGGCGGGAGGCTGCCGGAGGCGACCACCCAGTCCGCGGAGCCCGCCGCGCCGAGCACCGCATCGGCGAGGGCGTCCAGCTCGGCCGCGGACAGGGCCGTGCCCGGCTCGTTGATCTTCGTGACCGTGCCGTCGGGCTCGGCCAGCGCGACGTTGGAGCGGGTCGGCCCGGTGACCGGTACGGTCACCATGTCGATGCCCTCCGCCGACAGCAGGGAGATGAGCCGCCTGCCCTCCTCGCCGCCGTAGGGAACGACCGCGCGGGAGCGGACGGCGTTGGCCAGCAGCGCGCGGGAGACGTTCACCCCCTTGCCGCCCGGGTCGAGATGGGTGGCCGCGGAGCGGATGACGGCGCCGCGGTCGAGCGACCCGATGTCGATCGTCCGGTCCAGGCTGGGGTTGAGGGTCAGCGTCACGATCATGCACGCACCACCTCGGGACCGGCCGCCGCGATCTCGGCCGCCGTCGCGGTGTCCAGGCCGGTGTCGCTGATCACGAGGTCGATCTCGGACAGCGTGGCGAAACGGGCCAGGTAGGTGTTGGTGAACTTGGTGTGGTCGGCGAGCAGCACGCTCCGCTGCGCCGCGCCGATCATCGCCCGTTTGATCGCGGCCTCGGCCGGGTCGGGGGTGGTGAGGCCCTTGGACACCGAGCAGCCGTTGGCCGCCATGAACGCCACGTCCACGTGCAGGTCGGCGAGCGGGCGCAGGGCCCAGTCGTCGACGGTGGCCAGCGTCCGCCCACGCACCCGACCGCCCAGCATGATCACATTCAGGCCGGGCCGTACGGCCAGCGCGGTCGCCAGGGGCGGGGAGTTGACGATGACCGTGAGCTCCCGGTCGGGCGGCAGGATCTGGACCAGCCGCGCGGTGGTCGTCCCCGCGTCGAGGATGACCGCGCCGTCCTCCGGGAGCTCGGCGAGGGCGGCCTTGGCGATGCGCTCCTTCTCGGCGGTCATCACCTCGTCCCTGGTGGCCAGGGCGGGCTCGAAGCCCAGCCGCTCCACGGGGATGGCGCCGCCGTGCACCCGCCGCAGCACGCCCGCCCGCTCCAGCGCGGTCAGGTCACGGCGGATGGTCTCGGTGGTGACGGCGAACTCCTCCGCCAGCGCCATCACGTCCGCCCGCCCGGCCTCCCGGGCGCGCCGCAGGATCTCCTGCTGCCGCTCCTCGGCGTACATGGTGTTGATTCACCGCCGTTTCGGTTTGGTTTCATCTTTATTTACACCCGTATGTGTTGGAAAACAAGGGTGTGACTCTTCGACGCCCCCTGCCGGCGGGCACGTCGAGGCGGTGGCGTCCGCCGTCAACGGGACCTTCCGCACCCGTCGGCCGAGGACCGAGGGCAGGGGCTGAGGGCCAAGGGCCGAAGATCAAAGCGGGACTGGAGCCGAGAACCGGGGCCGAAGATCGGGGTCGGGATCGGGATCCGGGAGCCGGGAGTCGAGAACCGGGAGCCGGGAGCCGGAAGCCGGAAGCCGGGAGCCGCCCATGACGGCGTACGGCCGGACGCCACCGAAACGGCCGACGGCGCCCGGCCGGGGCTCACGACCTGGGCCGGTCGCCGTTTCCTGTGATCAGCCGTCAGGTTTCCGGTGGCACGCGGGAGCGCCGCCTGCCGCCTCATGGCCCTGTAACGCCTGAGCGGGGCTGCGATCGCCGCAGCATGCCGGGTGCCGGCTCAGCGCGGGATCGTGATCTCCACACGCCGGTTGCGGGCACGGCCCTTGGGGTTGTCCACCACTTCGCCGTCCACCGTCACCGTGTTCGGAGCGACCGGCTCGGCCGCGCCGTGACCGGCCGCCGTCAGGATCACGCCGCTGCCCTCCAGCAGCGGAGCCAGCGCGACCCGAACCGTCTCGGCGCGCCTGCGCGACAGCTCGGCGTTGTAGGCGTCCGAGCCCTTGGCGTCGGTGTAACCGTCGATGCCGATTCGTTTGCCCGGTGCGCGCTCCTTCAGGATTCCCGCGACCTGCTCGATGCGGGAACGCGCCTTGGCCGACAGGTCCGCCTTGTCGAAGGCGAACAGTACGTCGGCGGCCAGTGTGATCCGGCGGTCGGCGTCGGCTCAGCGGAGGAAGCGGGTGTCCGTGGACCGCCTCCGCTGTCGCCGGAAGCGGAGACGCCGGAACCCGGCAGTAAAGAGCATCCGGCTGTGAACAGCGTGGCCGCGAACGGCAGCTCGATCTTCCGGCTTGACTTCACAGGGATAGCACCCTATTCAGACAAATAGTACATGTCAATAAAATGATTGATCTTTTCCATCTTGATATCGGCGACCCCTGCAACTGGACACAATAGGAAAGATTTCTCATATCTACCGAAACCATTTCCTCGCATTGAATAAATCAGACAATATTCTCTTCGTCTCCCAAATGGGACAACATGCAGATCTGCGGACGGTCGGCGTGGTGCCCGGCATGCTCGCCGCCACCGCCGTTGTCATCGTCTCGGCCAAGGGCTTTCGGACCCGGCGGCGATGGGCTCTGTCCCGCTCCCAAGGCGGCTCCCAGGACGGTCTACTCGTAGAGGTGTGAACGGCGCGTACAAGGCTCGGCTGCGGACCCAGGGGAGACCGAGCCGTCCACGCGAGAATTCTCCCTTTGGAAAAACCGGGTTTTTATAGTGCAGGACAGATGGGTCTGATGATAATCAGTTCATGTCTGATGGGGCATCTTTTGCCGTCGAATGGGGGCTCGGGGAGCTGTCACAGGCCGAGCGTCGGCTGTGCGAGGCGTTTGCACGGGGCGATGAGGCCGATCTGAGGACAGGCGATCCGGAGAAGGACGATCCGCAGCAGGGCGGCGAATGGAGCGATGAGCGGCGGGTGCGAGCCACGGTCATCGCGGCGCTGCTGCTGTCGGACGAGCAGGCGGCTCCCGGGCGGGTGGCGGCGGTCCGCCTGCGAGGGGCACGCGTGACCGGTGAACTGGCCTTGGCCCACGCGGAAGTGAATTTTCCCCTTTCGCTGGAGGGATGTTGGTTCGAGGAGCCGGTATGCCTGGATGAGGCGGCGACTCGTACGGTGAGCTTGACCCGCAGCGTGCTCCCCGGCCTGAATGCGAATGACACGAGAATCGAAGGACACCTCTGGCTGAACGCGTGCCGCATGCAGCGCGCCGCCCTGACCGATGCCCGCATCTCCGGCCGGCTCAGCCTCAACAGGGCACGGCTGACCAACTCCAGCGGAGCGGCACTCAACGCCGATGGGCTGGTCGCCGAGGGAGGCGTGTTCTGCCGAAAGGGGTTTCATGCGGAAGGAGAGATCCGCCTCCTGGACGCCCGCATTGGCGGCCAGCTCAACTTCGACGGAGCACGGCTGACCAACCCCGGCAAAACAGCGCTCAACGCCGACCGGATGGTCATCGAGGGAGGCATGTTCTGCGAGGAGGGGTTTCAGGCGGAGGGAGAGATCCGCCTCCTGGGTGCCCGCGTCTCCGGACAGCTCGTCTTCAACGGGGCACGGCTGACCAACCCCAACGGAGTGGTCCTCAGCGCCGATGGGCTGGTCGTCGAGGGGAACATGTTCTGCCAGGAGGAGTTTCAGGCGGAAGGAGGAATCCGCCTCCCCAGCGCCCGCATCTCCGGGCAACTCGGCTTCAACGGGGCGCGGCTGACCAACCCCGGCGGGACAGCGCTGAGTTGCGTGGATGTCGAGGCCCGGTCGTTGTGGCTGAGAACGGGATTCACCGCCGATGGAGAGGTCGATCTCGCCGGCGCGCGGGTGGGGACGCTGTACGACGACCCTGGCTGCTGGTCGGCCGATCTGGATCTGAACGAGCTGGTGTACGACGATCTGGAGCCGGACCTGCCCTCCCGCGAGCGGCTGGAGTGGCTGCGCCGAGGTGGGAAGGAGTACCGGGCGCAGCCGTATGAGCAGCTGGCGGCCTACTACCGCCGCCAGGGGCACGATGAGGAGGCGCGGCGGGTCCTGCTGGCCAAGCAGCGTCGCTACCGCGCCTCGCGTCCCTGGTACGCCAGGATCTTCGGATACCTGCTCGACGGGATGGTCGGCTACGGCTACCGGCCGGGGCGGGCCGCCGCGTGGGTACTGGCGCTGCTGGCCGCGGGAAGCGTGTTCTTCACCTACCACCGCCCAGAGCCGATCAAGGCGGACGAGCACCCGCACTACCAGCCGGTGCTGTACGCCGCCGACGTGCTGTTGCCGATCGTCAACCTCGGCCAGGAAAGCGCCTTCAAGCACCAGGGACTGGCACAGTGGGTGGCGTCCGCGATGGTCCTGCTCGGCTGGCTGTTCGCCACGGCCGTCGTCGCGGGCGTCACCCGCGTCCTCACGCGCAACTGACCCTGCTCGGGGGGCGACGGTGCGGAACACCCACGGCCGGTCGGTCAGAGGACGCGTCGGGCGATGTTCTTCCTGGCCTCTCTCCAGGTCGCGCCCTCGGCTCGGACGATGGCTCCGCCGGGAAGGTCACGGGCGACAGCGATCCACTGATCTCCGCTGCGGGTGAGGGTGGCGGCGACATAGCGGCTGACGGTCTCCGCCTCGCCCTCGGCCTCGTCGGAGGTGTCCAGGAAGTTGGGTTCATCGAAGATCTTCTCGGCGTATGTCCGCATGATCGGAACGTAGAGTCGACACGACTTCCCGTCCAGTGGATCGGCCGTGTGACGGACGCCGACGCCCGACCGGCTGTCGATCGCGTCAAGCCCTGAACGCCCTGACCGCCAGGGCGTAGGGAACGGGGTCCTCGCGCGGCTCGGTCACCCGGTCGATGGTCAGCCCCGCGTCGACGAACGCGTTGATCAGGTCGGGCAGTGGCACGTGGCTCATGCCCACCCTGTCCCGGAGGCCGCCCTCGCGCCACCACGGCGAACGCCTGTGCCGGCCCGTGATCCGGTACGTGGGGTGGATGACCACTGCCCCGTCCGGACGCGGCTCGATGTGAGGACCGTTGAAGCACGGGTGCACGCCGTAGAACAGCAGCATCCCGCCCGGCCGCAGCACGCGGGCGGCCTCCCGCACCAGGCCGGCGAAGTCACCGACATCGGTGGAGACCCACAGCGCGGTGACCGTGGCGAAGGCGCCCGCGGCGAACGGAAGCCTCGTGGCGTCACCCTGCAGGAGTGGAGCTCCGTCCCTGCCACGGGCGAGACGCAGCTGGTCGGCCGAGCGGTCCAGGCCGACGACGGTGCGGCCGGTGGACCGGATGGCTTCGAGGTACAGGCCGGTACCGCAACCGATGTCCAGGCACAGACCGCCCCCGGGGCCGAGGAGATCGACGATCCAGGCGGCGTTGGCGCCGGCACCGGGCCCGATGTAGCCGTCGTACCACTCGGCCTGGCCGTCATATCGCGCGGTCATGACTCATTCATACACAGGGATCACGCAACGGGCACGGCGGACGGCACGCGACCCGTCCCCCGGTCCGCCTCTGCCCTCCTCGCAGTCGCCGATCCTCAGAACGGGTTCGCCATGTCAGGGATCAGCGAAGCCGACCGTGGACGGAGGCCCCGGGCGCCCTTGAATCGGCGGGCGCATCCGGGTCATTCGGCCCATGAGGAGGACGAAGGGCCATCGGAGGGGAAGTGCAAGGTTTCTCTTGCCCAAACAGGACTCAGACCTGCTCATCCCGATGTTCTTGATCATTCGCGGACGAGATCATTCCGAGCACGTTCCGGATCTTGGCGAAGCCGTGAACCCTCCCGGTGGACGCCGCCTCGCCGACAACCCCACGTTCCACCGCACGACAGGACGCACGCGTTCGGTGATTGATCAATGACGAACGGTAGTGACATGGTGCTGGCGTCTCGATCAACTCTCTCGGGAGGCAACCATGCTTGCTCGCCGTCCGTTGGCCGTCGCCGTCATCTCCGCCGCGGTGGGTGCGGTCACCGTCCTGCCCGCCGCGGCCTCCGCTCACCGGCACGCCGGCCGTACGGCCCTGGTCGGCCCCCCGGCGTGCGTCGACGTCAGCAACAACCGTGGCAACGGCACCCAGATGTACCTGTGGCAGTGCCAGGACGACAACGCCAACCAGAAGTTCGTCTTCCAGGACGGCCTCATCAAGGTGGAGGACACCATCGGCAGGGGCCGGGAGATGTGCCTGGACGCCTCCAACAACCGCGCCAACGGTACCCGCGTGTACCAGTGGCAATGCCTGGGGAACGCCAACCAGCTCTGGGTCGTCCAGAAGGGCCTGATCATCCTCAAGTCCACCCTCAACTCAGGCAACCGCGTATGCCTGGACGTCACCAACGGCCGCACCAACGGCACGCAGGTCTACCTGTGGCAGTGTGTGCCCAACGCCAACCAGACCTTCGTGATCGAGGACGGCCAGATCGTGGTCAAGGACACCCTCTCCTGATTCCTGGCCGCACCCGGCGCCCTCCCTGCGCACCGCGGGGCATCGGCGGCAGGCAGGACGGCGACCCGGTTCCCCGATGGACCAGGACCGAGGAACCGGGTCCCGGGCCGTCGATCGCCGCCGCTCCCGCGTGGTGTCCGGCCGCGGCACGGCGATCGTCATGCCGCACCGGTGTGGCGGCGGCGTGGCTTCCGGTCGGCGGGTGCGGACCCGGTACGGCGGGCATCCCGAAGTCCCGCCGTACCGGGTCCGCACCCGCCGCCGGCCGGAAGCGGCGCCCACGGCCTCCACGGGACTCGGCGTGGTCCAGTCGTCAGGCCAGCGCCAGGCACACCGCGAACGGAACGGGGATGAGCACGGCCGCACCGAGCCATGCCGCCGGCCTTCGCCCGCGCCGGAGCGGGAGGATCACATCGATCACGACCACCAAGGCCACTGTGAACACACCGGTCACCGCCAGGAGAAACATGACAGGGTGGGAGTGATCGAGGATCGTGTAGTTGCAGTTGGTGAGCCCAGGCTTGACGAGGTCTTCCGGCGTCCTGCAGTCCATCGGCATGTATTCGGTCAGCAACCACCACGCCAGATAGAGCGGCACGCTCGCGGGCACGCCGAGTCCGAGGTTCACCAGGACGGGCACTCGGAGGCCGCCCTTCGCCCCTCCCCTGCGCGGGACACGTCCGTCACTCCCGTATTCAGGCATCGTCCCGCTCTTTCTCATGCTCCTGTCGGTCTCCGAGGAGGATCGGAGCCGCCTCGCATGGCACGCGATGACCAGCCACGCTACTCGGTGAGCCGGGGCGGGGAACGAATCCCGGCTCACCGGTCGCCCCGGCCTCGACGGAGAGGCGACCACCCGGTGGTGATCGCCGGGCTGCATGGGGGCCGCGATGTCGCCACCCGCGTCCCCGCATCCCTTCGACAACGGCCCGTCGACGTGGCTTGACCGCCGCACATCTGTAACAGAAAATGTTACGGCAAGGAGGGGTGATGGCGGCGAACAGTCGGTTGACCATCGCGACGCATGCGCTGACGTGGCTGGCGCTGGCGCATCGCCGTGGCCAGGAGGTGCTGACCTCGGACCAGGTCGCGGCCAGCGTCAACACCAACCCCGTGATCATCCGGCGCAGCCTCGGCGACCTGCGGCGAGCCGGTCTGGTGGAGGTCCGCCACGGCGCCGGCGCAGGCTGGAGTCTGGCCCGTGCACCCGAGGAGATCACCCTGCTCCAGGTGTACGACGCGGTCGGGGGGGAGCAGCCGTTCGGTCTGCACCACACCGAGCCCAATCTGGAGTGTCCGGTCGGCCGAGGCATCCGGCCCGCCCTCACCCAGACCTACGGCCGGGTCGAGCAGGCCATCCGGCGGGAGCTGGCGGACACCTCCATCGCCGACATGCTCCGCGAAACGGTGACGAACTAGTCGCCGGTACGGCGGTCGAATCTCGCCGCATCACAGCACGGCCGTTATTGTAACAAAACTTGTTACATCATTGAACGAGGAGTGGATCCGATGGAAGCCGTACGGTGTCCGATCGTCGAACTACGGCAGTACACGTTGCACCCGGGACAGCGCGACGTGCTGATCGACCTGTTCGACCGGGAGTTCGTCGAAACCCAGGAAGCGACGGGCATGACCGTCCTGGGGCAGTTCCGCGACCTGGACGACCCCGACCGGTTCGTATGGCTCCGCGGCTTCGAAGACATGCCGCGCCGCGCGAAGGCGCTGGGGAGCTTTTATGGCGGGCCGATCTGGCGGGCGCACCGCGACGAGGCGAACGCAACGATGATCGACTCTGATGACGTGCTGCTGCTGCGACCGGCCTCGGCGCGGGGCGGCTTCCCGGCGCCGGTGGACGCCCGGCCGGCCCCCGGCGAGCCGTCGGTGTTCCCGTCGTCGCTCGTCCTCGCCACGATCTGGCACGGCATCGGCCCGTTCGACACCGCGTTCATCGAGTTCTTCGAGCGGCGGGTCCGGCCCGTGCTCGCCGAGGCCGGCGGCGAGCCACTGGCGTATCTGCGATCGGAGCACGCCCCGAACACCTTCCCGGCGCTGCCGGTGCGGACCGGCGAAGAGGTCTTCGTGTGGTTCGCACGGTTCGCCGACGAAGGTCGGCTCGACGAGCACCTGGATTCCCTGCAGCGCTCGGGACGCTGGTCCGAGGAGGTGCTGCCCGCCCTTTCGGAGCGGTGGGTGAGGACGTCGCAACGACTGCGACTCGCGCCCACCGAGCGGTCACTGTTGCGGTGAGCTCCAAGGCGGGCGGTCCGGCCTGCCGGCCGAAGGCCGCCGGCAGGCCGGACCGGTGCAGCCACTCTGCGAGCCCGCCCTGGGTCCCGCCATCGGCGACATGTGCGGGTGCGATGCCGAGACAAAGAGATCCATGTCCCCCTGACGAAAGTCAGGGTGCGGGCTAGACGATCGTGTCCTGTGCGCCGCCCGCACGGACTTCTACCTTTGGGTTCCCAGTGAACAGGAAGCTCGGAAGGAACCCGATGAGGATGCGGAAGGCCGCGGCGATGGCCGGACTGGCTGGTGTGCTGCTGGCCTTGGGAACGACGACGGCGCATGCCTCCGCAGCGTCCCCGCGGCCCGGAGACCTGAGTGCGAGCACGATCGACGACTACATGCGCGACTATGTCGAGCGGACCGGGCTACCCGGTGCCATCGTTGCCGTCACCAAGGGCGACCGGGTCGTGCATACGGCAGGTTACGGTCACACAGCCGACCACGAGACGATCACCAAAGCCACTCCGATGCCGCTCGCCTCGGTCTCCAAGTCGTTCACGGCCCTGGCGGTCCTTCGCCTCAGCGACGAACGCAAGATCAACCTGGACGCTCCTGTGCGGACATATCTCTCCGAGTTCGCCATGGCCGACCCGCGCGCCGCCAAGATCACGGTGCGGCAGTTGCTCCAGCAGACCTCGGGGATGAGCGACATGAGCTTCCCGGAACTGACGCTCCCCGCACCGGACACCCTCAAGGACGCTGTCGCGATGTTGCGAACCGCTCCGCTCGCCACCGAACCCGGCACCAAGATGGCCTACCACAACCCCAACTACGCCGTCGCGGCGCGGCTCACCGAGGTGGTGGCCGGAGTGCCGTTCGCCGACTACATGAACGCCGCCGTGTTCCGCCCGCTCGGCATGACGTCCACCACGACCGTGAACACCACCGGTGAACTCCCCGGCCAAGGCGCGGGTTACATACGAGCCTATGACCGCGTCATCGAGCGTTCCCATCCGAAGTGGTTCCTCAACGGCGCCTTCGGCGTGGTCAGCACCGCCGACGATCTGGCCAAGTGGCTGATTGCGCAGAACGGCGCCGGCTCTGCCCTGCCCGAGAAAACCCTGAAGACCGCCCAGACCGCCTCCGGCGTGGCCGGCAGCACGTACGGCATGGGCTGGTACACCGGGAAGACCTCTGGTGGAGCGCCCCAGCTCCAGCACACCGGCTGGCTGCTCACCCACAACTCCGCACAGACACTCCTGCCCGCGAGCCGGTACGGCATCGCCGTGGTCACCAACACAGGGATGATCTCCGGCGACGACGCGCTTCTCATCACCAACGGCCTGATCGACATCATTGAGGGCCGCCCCGACGCCGGCGCGGCGCCCTTCACCATGACCGCGGACCCCTGGCTGGCCGGCCTGAGTGTGCTCAACCTCGGACTCGGCGCCCTGGGAGTCCGCCGTGCCCGCCGCTGGGCCCGCCGCCGCGAGGGCCTGGCCGCCTGGCGCCCGCTCGTGAGGCTGATTCCGTACTCGGCACCGATCGTGTTCTTCTTCGGCCTCGCGGACCTTATCGGCTTCGCCATGCACAGGGCGGGCACGCTGGAGCAGATCACATACGTGTGGCTCGCGCTGTACGCCTGGGCCGCCACCGCCGCACTCGCCGCCGCCGCCGTCATCGTCTCCCGCTTCGTGCACCTCGTCCGCGTCCGTAACCTTCGTGTACGCAGCAACGGGTCATTCGACCTCTTTTCCGGCAGACACGGACGGGACGGCTCGCCGGACCGTGGGAAGCGATCACCTCTCGTGCGGCAAGCGATCAAGGAAGAGCCTTCCTTGCCGCAGGCCTGATCCGCTCGCGAACACCGCCCAAGGTGGAAAGGCCCGGACTCCGGATCACGGAGCCGGGCCTGTCGCCGTGCGGAGATGATGCCTTCTCAGAAGAGGGCAGGAGCCTCCGCAGACGGCCGGAACTGCACCTTGAACAGGGAGAAGCCGACGATGTCCACTGTGAAGTCCTCATGCCCGGGGAGCTTCCTGTGGACCCTGAACTGCCACCGGCGGCCCGGGGGCCCAGCTCGAACTCTTCGTAACAATCCAGTTCTCCGGAGCGGCAACTGATCGCGTGGATCCTTCCCGAGGGGGAGGTGAACGGCCCCCGCCCAGCTCTCATCCCAGTCCATGGCAGGTGGCTCGCCGTCCCAGAGTTCGTACTTGACGAGAACATGGTCACAGTACAAGCGCGATGGACCAGGGAACGACGTCGTCCCTCTCGGGCCCGAAAAGATCCCACTCCGCTTCGACGTCCACGACCCCCACCAGGTACCGCTCTATCTTGCGCGAGTCGAGAAATGTCTTGATGATCCCCGCCATGGCACTCCTTGAGGGCACGTGCTGGCGCATGCGAGCTGATCATGGCGTGCGAGGCTGACAGTTCCAGTCGGCTCAGAGAGCGTTGACCCGCTGTTGCGTCACCCCTCCACCGCAGCGCCGGCTTCCTCGCCCAGGTGTACCCGAACGTCTACTTCGACGTCGGACTGGGAGTGAACCACACCGGGGCGCGCAGCGTGGCCGTCGTCACCGGACGCCGGGAGCCTGCTCGCCGCATACCTCGCCGCATACCTCGCCGCCGTGCGCCTGATCGGAATCGACGGCCGGTGGGATCTCGGCGCGACGCCTCCCCTGACGGAACCGTGATCAGCGTGAACCGGTCACGGCGCCCTCAACGGGGTACGGCTTCCGCCTCCCACCGGGGCGGGAGCCGTACCCCGTTCGGGTGAAGCGTTTCAGCCCGGAACCGATCTCCATGCGGGAGATCCGGATCTTCCCGGAACGCATCGGGCCGGACGAGCCGCTCGTGCCGGAGCTCCGCGGCCGCCGGGACGCGCCCACGCCCTGACGGCTCGACGCCTGGCGTGATGACCTGGGAAGAAATCACCATCTGCTACTCTATGATGCTAATTGATTACAATAAGTAACAGCAGGAGTTGTTGTGAAGATCGCCTGTGTTGGTGGCGGACCCGCCAGCCTGTACTTCTCGATCCTGATGAAACGGGTGGACCCCTCCCACGACATCACCGTCCACGAGCGGAACCCAGCCGGTTCGACGTACGGCTGGGGCGTGACCTACTGGGGCGAACTACTCAACGACCTTCATGGCGCCGACCCCGAATCCGCACGCGCCATCCAGGAGAACTCAATCCACTGGGACAGATGGGAGATGCACGTCCACGACCGCGCCACGGTGGCGACGGTGGCAGTGGAAGACTGGGACGAAGGCTTCGGCATCGGCCGGCATCAACTGCTCGGCATCCTCACCGAACGCGCCCGCTCCCTCGGCGTGCACATCGAGTTCGAACACGAGATCACCGACAAGGACGAACTCGCCGACGCCGACCTCGTCGTCGCCGGCGATGGCGTCAACAGCCTGCTGCGCGAACGCCACACCGACCACTTCGGCCCCGAGATCACGGTCGGACGCAACGTCTACGCCTGGCTCGGCACCACCAAGGTCTTCCGCTCCTTCACCTTCAGCTTCGTGGAGACCGCGCACGGCTGGATCTGGTGCTACGGCTACGGATTCAGCAAGGACCACAGCACCTGCGTCATCGAATGCTCCCCCACCACCTGGAGAGGACTCGGACTCCACCAGGCGAACAAAGCCGACAGCCTGGCCCTTCTGGAGAAACTCTTCGCCGACACCCTGGATGGACACCCACTGATCGCCCAGACACACACCGAAGACGGCACATACTGGCTGAACTTCCGCACCCTGACCACCCGGACGTGGTACCACGACAACCTCGTCCTGCTCGGAGACGCCGCGCACACCACCCACTACTCCATCGGCGCCGGCACCGCCCTCGCACTGGGAGACGCCGCCTTCCTGGTCAACGCACTACACGGAGAGACACAGCTCCAGACCGCCCTCGCCCGCTACGATCGGGAACGCCAAGCCGCGATCCGCCTCTCCCTGAGAGCGGCCCGCTACAGCGCCCGATGGTATGAGAGCCTCCCGCGCTACGTCGGCCTTCCACCGGAGCAACTGATCGAACTGCTCAGCAAGCGGCACTCCCCGCTCCTCCCGCACGTCCCACCACGGCTGTACTACCGGCTCGGCCAGGCGGCCGAGCAACTCAGGTCGCTACGCAACCGCGGACGCCGGCCGGACCCCGGACCACACACGCCGGGACGACCGGACGAGATGATCACGCGCTGACCCGCCCCGGGCCGAAAACGCGACCACCGGCCGAGAGGCGCTCACAGTGGCATCCCGCTGCACATCCCCGAAACGACCAACGGCGCCCGACCCGAGGGAAACCTCTGGTCAGGCGCCGTTTCGCGTGGTGAGCGGAGAGCGTGGGATTCGAACCCGCGAGGACCGGCGCCGGCCCTAGCGGTTTCAAGAGGGCCGTGTTCCCGGCGGGGACACTGCCTCTCACCAGGGTGAAAGCCTCTCCCTGGACCTCAACCATCGAAGATCATCCCGCGTATGTCCCGCAACAGCCGACGATCACAAGGGCTGCCACAGCACGCATTGCAGCATCTCGAAGTCACCGACAGAGTGATCCGTACGCGTGTCGTAGATGAAGGAGGCCAAGGCGTGACCGAACGTGAGCGTGTCAGGGATCTGTTATGCGTCGCGATCGCCATCGGGGTCGTGGCCTGGGGCGCCATCGGCGCGTGGACGGCCATCACGGTCGGGAACTACCCATGGAACAAGTGGATACCGTTTGCCAACGGGGCCAGCAAGGGCGTGGTGCTCGGCATGCTCGCCGCCGTCGCCGTTGTCATCGTTTCGGCCAAGGGTTTCCGGACCGGGTGGCGATGGGCTGTGTTCATCAGCGCATTCATCGGTGGCGGCCTGCTGGGCACACTCCGGGACCTCCAAGGCGCACCGGATTCTGTGCTCTACTTCGCGGAGCCGCTTTCGGATGAGCGGTGGTACGGGACGACGATGTTGCTGCACTGGGCGGGCAAGGTGGCGCTGCCTGCCGTCGTATGTGCCGTGGTCCTGACCCTGCTGGCGGCTCGCCCCTACCGGCAGGGGCAGTCGATCGCATCCAGCGCGGCGCTCATCCTCGCAGGTATCGCACTGCTCGCGCTTCCGGTGGTCGCCTCAAGTCTCGCGCCCGAGATCCAGGGCAACGGCGAGCAGGTCAATGCGGGCATCTGGGCGGGCTTGCGCTGCTGGATCATCGGGATTCCGGTTCTGGTAGTCGGGCTGCTTCGAACACTCTTCCTCCTCATCAGCCGGAGTGAGCTGCCGTCGGCTCCCTCACCCTCGGAAGTGTTTCTCCCGCGTCAGCCCCTTTGAGTCACCCGCCGGTTTCCAAGAAGCGGCTCACGGAGAGCTCATCTGGCACCAGAAAGCACGGGTCAGAGAGCATGCACGGTCCGCCTTGAGTGGTTCTAAATCGCCCTGAACTCCGATTGGTCTTCTGATCCGTAGGCCCCCGTAATATCTCCAATGACGTTCAGACCGGTTCGCCGCGCAGGTCACGGACAATCCGTCTGTTCAGATCAGTCCAGCTCGGTCCGGGGTCGGACGGCGTGTTGGCTCCGAGAACCAGAATGCCGACGGTTTTACAGCCCATGACCGTTCCTGGCGTGGCACGGCTCCTGACCTGCGACGCGATATCTCCGCACCGCTCTCGCCACCATGATCATTGCACGCATATTGCACGTCACGACAGGTGAGGTCGAAGATCCAAGCAGTGATCAATCTGCGCCCTCACCGGCTGACCGTCCCGGCTGGAAGAAGCGTGATCAAGCGACGTCGCCCTGATGGAATGATGCCCATCATGGCGGAAGACATCGAGTTGATCGGCGGACAGGAGAGGCGCGACATCAAAGTCGTCTCGTACGACGAGGCGTGGCCAAGGCGCTTCGCGCAGGA
The DNA here is from genome assembly GCF_014648055.1 of Streptosporangium pseudovulgare. Taxonomy (GTDB): domain Bacteria; phylum Actinomycetota; class Actinomycetes; order Streptosporangiales; family Streptosporangiaceae; genus Streptosporangium; species Streptosporangium pseudovulgare. The sequence continues at coordinate 2,838 of NZ_BMQJ01000023.1, read as the reverse complement.
GCGAGAGCGCATCATCGTCGCTCTGGGCCCGCTGGCCCGCCGTGTAGACCACATCGGCTCAACCGCGGTCCCCGGGCTGGCGGCCAAATCGATCGTCGACATCGACCTGAGTGTGCCCAACGCCGACGACGAGGACGCCTACCTTCCACAACTCGTCGCCGCCGGCTATCACCTGCGCGTCCGCCAGTTCGGCCACCGCATGGTGCGCACCCAGGACCTCGCCGTCCATGTGCACGTCTGCACCACAGACAGCGACTGGGAACGCCGCCATCTCCTCTTTCGTGACTGGCTGCGCCACGACACCGCCGACCGCGAACTCTACGGGGAACTCAAACAGCGACTCGCCGCTCACGACTGGCCCGACATGAACGCCTACGCGGCGGCCAAGAGCCCGATCATCGCCGAAATCACGGAACACGCAGAAGCCTGGGCTCACTCCACTCAGTGGACTCCGTAACCGGCCCAAGAACTGTAAGAGCTCGCCGAACGAGATCAGAGAGAAGCGGTTGGCCGGTAGGGCACCACGGGGCTTGAACCCCGAACCTACGGATTAAAAGAAGCCGATTCGATCAAAGTCCGGGGCTTCGACCTGGCGGCCGGGTGTCCGTGGTCGTTCGCCGGGTTCCGCCGTCGTTCGTCCCCTTGGCTGTACTCGTGGCTGTACAGCCAGGGCGCCATCACTCGCCTTCTGTTTACAAGGTCCCCGAACGACATCCGGGATCGTTCAGAGCCGTTCACCCTGCTGCTTGCCAGGGCTCCAGTCGCTCAAGGCTGTTCGGATCAGTTCATGATCGACCACCCGAGTGGCTCCCAAGGTGGCTCCCAAAAGCCTGGCGGATCACCTGCTCGCAAAGACGCGTGTCGATCGCGCTCGACCTGCGAAGAAACAGCTCACGAAACTAATCGCGTTCCCCGTAACTCCCCGCCGCTTTCCCTTCGCTTCCCGTCCCGTCGGACACGGCATCCGAGACGGATCGGATCTCCTTCATTGGGCAGATCCAAGTTGGTTGATCGCAGTTTGGTTGCCGTGTCCTCTTCATGCCGGTGCTTGCGCGTGAGGCGCGGTTAGCTGGGGATATGACGGTGAGCCGGGGCAAGCGCTGGGGCCTGACGGGGACGGGTGTGGTTGCGACGGTAGCCGCCGGAGTGGCCACCAATCAGGTAGAAGGCCCGTGGTGGGCTCAGGTCGGCTGGTTCACCGCAGCGATGACCTGTGTCGGGGTGGGGCTATGGGTGACACGCAAGGTCTCCCCCCACGAGGGGAGCACGGCCCCGGTGGAGGCGGCTACGACGTCGGCGGAGACGCCTGCTGCTCCGGTCCGGGTGGAGATCGCGGTGTCTCCTTCCGGTGCGCTGTCGCTGCCAGGCCCTGTCGCCGCATCCGAGCAGGACCAGGCGCCGGATTCTGCTGCGTCCTCGGTGGTGGTGGGGGACATTCCGCGTCGGCCGATGGCCTTTCAGCCGCGGGAGGGGTTGATGCGGGAGTTGGAGGAGGCGGCCGGGTCGGGGCGGGCGGTGGTGGTGTGCGCGTTGACCGGCGCGCGGGGGGTGGGCAAGACCCAGATCGCGGCGGCCTATGCGCGGCGGCGGGCCGAGGAGGGGTGGCCGCTGGTGGCGTGGGTTAATGCCGAGACCGATGACCAGTTGCTGGCCGGGTTGGACGCCGTGGCCGCGGCGGTGGGGATCGCGGTGGCCGGGGAGGATGCCGAGCAGGGGGCGCGGCGGCTCAAGCAGTGGTTGTCTCGCCAGAGCGGGCCGTGCCTGCTGGTGCTGGACAACCTGACCGGCACCGAAGTGGCGGCCGGTTTGTTGCCGGCGCTGGGAAGTGTGCAGGTGGTGATCTCCAGCAACCGGCGGCAGGTCCAGGCGCTGGGGGTGGCGGTGCCTGTGGAGGTGTTCACCGTGGATGAGGCGGTGGCGTTCTTGCAGGAACGTTCCGGCCGGACGGACGAGCAGGGGGCATTACTGCTGGCCCAGGAGGTGGAACGGTTGCCGCTGGCGTTGGCGCAGGCGGCCTGGGTGATCCGCAGCCAGCATCTGGACTACGCCACCTATGTGCGGCGACTGCGTTCGGTCTCGCTGAAGCAGATGCTGCCGACCATCCCGGGTGAGGGATATCCGCACGGGGCCTCCCAGGCGGTGCTGCTGTCGCTGGCGCAGCTCGGCTCCGGAGCGCGGGTGCGGGTGGAGCGGGGACTGCTGGAGGTACTGGCGGTGCTGTCACCGGCCGGAGTCCCGCGCTCGTGGCTGCATCGCCTCACCGCCTACCCCGTCTTGACCGGGAAGGTGGGTGGGGATGGGGCAGTGCGGGTGGATACGGCGATCGGGGTGCTGGCGGATGCCTCACTGATCGTGGTGAGCGTGGACGGCTCCTCGGTGAGCATGCACCGCTTCATTCAGACGGTGATCCGTGATGCGGCGCGGAAGAAGGGCCGGCTGGATGAGGTGCTGGGCGCGGTAGCCGAATGGGTGCGAGCGTGTGGTCCATCGTTGGAGCGGGTGGTGTGGGATCGGGGCGACCGTGAGGCGTTCATCGAGCAGACCGCCGCTTTACACCAGCACATCACCGCTCAGGAACTTGTATCCACCGTGGAGATTGCGGTCCGAGTGCTGTCCTTGCAGGGCCTGGCGGGGCGCTATCTGATAGCGGTTGGAGACCTGACCCGCGCCATCCCCTTGCACGAGCAGAATCTCACCGACTGCATCCGCATCCTCGGTGAGGAGCACCCCGACACCCTGACCAGCCGCAACAACCTCGCCTACGCCTACCGCTCGGCCGGAGACCTCACCCGCGCCATTGCCTTGTACGAGCAGACCCTCACCGACAGCATCCGCATC
>NZ_BMQJ01000022.1 GCF_014648055.1 Streptosporangium pseudovulgare | reverse complement strand
CGCCGCCTCGGCGATCGCCTCGGGATTGTGGACCCGCGTGCGCACGATCTCGGCCACCCTGGCAGCCATGGCATCCTCCGCAGGAAGAGTTTGTCAGGACAAATCTATGTCCTGACAAAATTACTCACCAGGGATGTAGGAGTCAACGATCGCACTCACACCGCGGCGAAGGCCCGATCGAGGCCGCCGCGATCATGACGGGTGGTGCCGGAGAAGCCGCGGTCGATGTGGATCCGACCCTCGGGGATGCCGAGAGCCAGGGGTCGCCGGATCTGGATGATCGCGTCTTGCCCGCCGGTCGAGCAGCGGGCGCAGCCGGCGCGGGTTCCGTGCACGCCCTCAGGTGTTCCGTACAGCCCCCCGTTACCGGAACACCTGCACGGAACACCGTGAGCCGGGGTGCCGGTCCGATCGGGCGGTGCTCCGGTGGGAATCGCCTTACGGAACACCGCCGGACCGCGCGGGACACGACTGTCACCCCCGGCGGGGGACGGCCTCCCGCCCCCGAAGCGGCTGTGAGCCAGATCACGGTTGAGATTGACCTTGGGTCAGGGTGGAAGCTCGGCGCAGCGGCACGACGCCGGCCGGGACACAACGGATCCGAGGGACAAACCACCATGACGATCGCCCTTTCCGACCATGACAAGAACACCCTGCGGATCGCCGCGGACAGCGGGGCCGTGCCGGAGGCTGTATCCGGGCAGGATCGCCCGGAGCTGCAGAAGGCGATCGAGGAGATCGTCGAGTCCGGTTTCATCGGGGTGTCGCTGCGCGTGCACGATGAGCGGGGCGAGTGGGCCGGCAGCGCCGGGGCGCGCGAGCTGGGCGGGACCGCCAAGCCACCGATCAACGGACACGTCCGGATCGGCAGCAACACCAAGACCTTCACCGCGACCCTGGTGCTGCAGTTGGTGGCCGAGGGCAGGCTCGGGCTGGACGCCCCGGCGGCGGACCATCTGCCCGAGCTCGGGCTGGACCGGCGGATCACGGTGCGGATGCTGCTGCAGCACACCAGCGGGGTGTTCAACTTCACCGGCGAGGTCTACGACGACGGGACGGTCGTGCCGGGGATCCCCATCCCCTACGGCACCACGGGCAAGGAGTGGGTGGACAACCGGTTCAGGTCCTACCGGCCGCAGGAGCTGGTGGAGCTGGCGTTGTCCAGGCCTGCGCGGTTCGAGCCGGGGACGGGCTGGAGCTATTCCAACACCAACTACGTGCTGGCCCGGCTGCTGATCGAGAAGGTCACCGGCCGCACGCAGGCGGAGGAGATGCAACGGCTGATCCTGGGGCCGCTCGGGCTGTCGGGCACCGTGGCGCCGGACACCTCGCCGGAGATCCCCGCGCCGCACACCCACGCCTACTACCGGTACGAGGACACCGGCGAGCGGAAGACGATCGACGTCACCCGCCAGAACCCCTCCTGGATCTCCACCGGCGGTGACATGATCTCGACCACCCGGGACCTGGCCACGTTCATCTCCGCGCTGCTGGGCGGCAGGCTGCTGCCGGCCCCACTGCTGGCCGAGATGTGCACCCCGCACCCGACGGGCATCCCGAACATGGACTACGGCCTGGGAGTGTTCGTGGTGACCACGGACTGCGGCGGCACCGTCATCTCCCACAACGGCGCCGCCGTGGGCCACGCGGCGCTGATGTACGGCACCCCCGACGGCGGTAAGACCCTGACCGCCGCGCTGGGCTGCGTGGACGACGCCGACCTGTCCATCGCGGCAGCGTTCCGGAAGGCCCAGCAGAGGCTCCTCAACGAGGTGTTCTGCGGCAGGCGGGCCGATCCGGCCCAGCCGACGGGCTGAGCACCTGTGACCCGTAGCCTCAAGGGGTGGCCCCTTCCGGTCGTGCATCAGGCGGAACGCGAACCGGGGCCACGCCGGGCCCGGCGGGCTCGGCGTGGCCCGCCCACATGCCCGGCTGTGGTCTGCTCAGTCGCCGAGTTCGAGCACAAGGCAGGATTTTGCAGATGAACGGAGTCACGATCGGGCGGGCGGCGGCATTCGTCGGCGTCACGGTGAAGACGGTGCGGCACTACCACAGGCTCGGCCTGGTGAAGGAGCCGGAACGCGACGGCTCCGGCTACCGGCGGTACGGATCGGCCGAGCTGTTGCGGCTGGTGCAGGCCCGGACGCTGGCCGCCGCCGGGGTGCCCTTGGCCGAGATCGGGCCCCTGCTCGACGCCGGTCCCGCGCTGTTCGCCGCCGCGCTCGGCGACGTCGAGCGGCAGCTCACCGGGCGGATCGAGGAGCTGATCACGCGGCGTGACACGCTGCGCAGGCTCGCCGACGGCGACCGGGCTCTGCTGCCCGACCGTGCTGTGGCGCTGCTGGGGCGGCTGTCCGGCCTCGGCTTCTCCGCGGACGAGGTGGCGGCCGCCAGGGAGGGCTGGGTGCTGGCCAGGGCACTGGTCCCCGAGGGCTTCGACGACTACCTCACTCATGTCGAGCACGCCCTCGACGACACCCGGTTCGTCGCCCTGATCAAGCGCGGCGCCGAAGCCGCGGCCTGGGAACCGGACGACCCGCGCATCGCCGAGCTCGCCACCGCCATGGCCGACCACCTCCTCGCCAACCCCGCGCACCTGAAGATCGTGACCGGTCTGCAAGCCAGCACCGAGGCCGCGACCCGGTACGAGCTGATCGCCCTCCACGGCGAGGAGCGGGGATCGGCCGCGGCCCGGGGGGTCGCGCTCGTCGAGACCAAGCTCCGCGCCGCCGGCATCCGTATCCCCAGAGCAGGCACCCACTGAGGGAACGGACCCCTTGCACCGGGCCGTCCCGGTCCGGACGGCGGCACCCGGGCGATGTGGGTCCTGGCGTGACTTCGCGATCGTCTCCCGATCGGACGTGTCCGGGAAGAAGAGCTTCCAGGGGCCGGAGCGGCGCGAGGAGCGTGGGTTCCCGGTCCTGCCGGCGTTCGTGACGCGGGCCGCGGCCGGCCGGCTCGATGAGGTGGTGGCGAGGTCGTCGTGACGGCGTGGCGTCACCCGGCCGGGGTCCCACGTGCCACGCAGGATCCGCTTGGACGGCGGCGGCCGATCGCAGGGCGGCCGCGGCTCCTGGCCGACCAGGGTCAGGGAACCGGTGAACCCGTTGCGGCGCGGGGCTTCGGCGACGGTCAGACCGGCCGCCGAAGCCCTGCGACCACGATGCGGGAAGGCCGGTTCACGAGATGGTCAGCCGGATGGCCAGGGCCGGGCAGATGCGGGCGGCCTCACGAACGTCCTCCCGCAGCCCCGGTTGCGGGCTGTCGTGGAGGAGCGTGACGATGCCGTCCTCGTCACGCTGGTCGAACGTGTCGGGGGCGATGAGGACGCATTGCCCCGAGCCGGTGCAGGCGTCTTGATCGACGGTGACCTTCATACGTTCTCCCCTTCGTTCTCTCCTTCCCGGTTCACCAGGTGACGGGCAGTTCGCTGACGCCGTAGAAGACGGCGTGGTGTTTGAACGTCAGGTGCTCCAGCGGCACGGCCAGGGCCAGCGTCGGGACACGCCGGTAGAGGGTGCCGTAGACGACCTGCAGTTCCACTCGGGCCAAGGGCTGGCCCAGATACTGGTGGGCGCCGTATCCGAAGGCGACGTGGTGGCGGGCCCTGCGGTGGACATCGAGAGCGTCGGGGGCGGTGAAGGCCGACGGGTCGCGGTTGGCGATGCTCTTCACCACGATGATGCCCTCCCCCTTGCGGATCAGCCGGCCGCCGATCTCGAGGTCCTCCCGCGCGACGCGGCGGGCCTCGGTGTGGGTGATGGACAGGTAGCGCAGAAGTTCCTCGACGGCGCCTGCCACCAGCCCGGGATCCCCGTCGCGGACCGCCGCCAGCTGCGCCGGGTGCGCCAGCAGTGCGGCCGTACCCAGCGCGATCATGTTCGCGGTGGTGTCATGCCCGGCCACCAGCAGGAGCTGACCCATCGTGGAGATCTCCCGCCGGGTCATCGCGCCGCTGCGATACTGCTCGACGGCCAGCCTGCTGAGAACGTCGTCGCCCGGTTCGGCGTTCTTCGCCTCCACCAGGGCATCCAGGTAGACGTTCAGTTCCTCGCTGGCGGCCATGGCCTGTGCGGGGTCGCCCTCGTCCATGACCAGCGCGCCCGCCACACGCTGGAAGAAGGCGCGGTCGGCGTAGGGCACTCCCAGCAGTTCGCAGATCACCAGCGTGGGAACCGGCAGCGCGATCGCCTCCACCAGGTCGGCCGGGTTCGGGCCGGCCAGCATCTCCTCGAACGCCGGCCGCCACGCCCCGAACTGGGCGAACAGCCCGCCGAGCGCCGGACCGGCGAAGTTCCCCACGCCGTACATCGCCGATATCAGCGCCGCGCCGCGCGTCCACAGCCGGGCCGGCAGCGCCGCCCGGATGACGGCGAATCCCAGCCCGGACAACAGCCCGGCCCCGAGCCCCTGCACACCCCGGGAGACCAGCAGCACCGCCATCGCCGGGCTCAGCGCGCAGGCCAGCGAGCCCGCGGTGAACGTGGCGAACCCGAGGACATAGGCGCCGACATTCCCCCATCGGGACAGCAACCGGCCGGTGAGCGTCGTCGCGATCACCATGGCGACGAGATAGACCGTCATGTTCCAGGCGTAGAAACTCGCGCCGCCGAGGTCGGCCACCGCGGTCGGCAGCAGGCTCGCCGCCAGGTAGATGTTGATCGCACCGACCAGCACTCCGCCGGCCAGCACGATCACCGCGCCGAGATGCTCTCGGCCCAGCAACTCCCGCCACGCGGGCGGATCGGAGGGCGGGTTCATGCGCTCATCTCCGCGATGCGCTGAGGCCCGCCTTGCGTCTCCCCAGGTCCGGACCCGCCACCCACGGCCGAGGAGCGGCGCCGCGTCACGGCCGGTCCGCGGCGCGGCAGCGGGACGAATGTGTCGATGGCGGGCCCCGCGCCGCCGGGCTGTTCGTCGTAGTCAGCACTCATGACGTCAAGGCTGTCGTTGAACCGTTCCCGGAAGCTTTCCGCCGCGTGTTGTCCACGCTGCTGGGCCGATGGAGGAAAAACTTCAAGCCGCGGAGGAACCTTGCCCCCTGCTCGCCGTAGCCACTTCGCCGGAGATCTCTTCATCGCCACCGGGACCTCATGACGGTCCGGCGCTTCCAGGCCGGCACGCGGAAAGGCCGCGCTCCCGCGGGCGATGCGGGGGCGCGGCCTTTCCGGCTTTTCCGGTCCCGGTCAGGTGGCCGGGTGGTGGTGGTGACCCGTCAGGAGGCGCCGACCTTCCGCCCGTCGGCCTCCCCGGCCTCCTGCGCGGGCAGGTCGAGGCTGTCGCGCAGCTGGGCGGGCCGCAGGAACGCCGCGGCGACGAGGCCGACCACGGCGATGCCCGCCGAGATCAGGAAGATGTGGCCGGTGGCATCGCCGTAGGCGGCCCGGACGATCGTCTTGACCGGCTCGGGCAGCGCGGCGATGTTGAGGCTGCCGCCGGCCGCCGATCCGCCGCTGACCGGGATGTGGGCCTTGGCCAGGCCCTCGGTGATGCCGGTGGCGACGCGGTTGGCCAGGACGGCGCCGAGCACCGAGACGCCGACGGTGCCGCCGAGGGAGCGGAAGAAGGTGATCGCGCCGCTGGCGGCGCCGATCTCCCGCAGCGGGACGGTGTTCTGCACGACCAGCACCAGGTTCTGCATGGACATGCCGACGCCGACGCCGACGGCGAGCATGTACACCGAGATCAGCGGGATCGGGGTCTCGTGGTCGATGGTGGCCAGGCCCGCGAAGCCCGCCAGTAGCACGACCAGGCCGACGAGGATGTAGGGCTTGGTGCGGCCGCTGGCCGAGACCATCCGGCCGCTGATCGTCGACGACAGCAGCACGCCGAGCATCATGGGGATGGTCAGCAGGCCGGCGGCGGTGGGACCGTAGCCGCGGCCGATCTGGAAGTACTGGCCGAGGAAGACCGAGCCGCCGAACATGGCCATGCCGACCGCGAGGCTGGCCAGGATGGCCAGCGCGGGGGTGGCGCGCCGCAGGACGTGCAGCGGCACGACCGGCTCACGGACCTTCGCCTCCACCCAGGTGGCCACCACCAGCACCAGCACGCCGCCGCCGGCCATGGCCGCGGTCTGCCAGGAGAGCCAGTCGAAGGAGTTGCCGACGAAGGTGACCCAGATGAGCAGGACGCTGACGCCGGCGGCGATGAGGGTGGCGCCCCAGTAGTCGATGCTGACGTCCGCGCGGCGCACGGTCGGCAGGTGCAGGGTCTTGGCCAGCAGCGCGAACGCGGCGATGGTGAAGGGCACGGCGATGAAGAAGCACCAGCGCCAGCCGAGCCAGGAGGTGTCGGCGATGACGCCGCCGAGCAGGGGGCCGCCGACCGTGGCCACGGCCATGACCGCGCCGAGGTAGCCGTTGTAGCGGCCGCGCTCCTTGGGAGAGATCATCGCGGCGATGACGACCTGCGCCAGGATCTGCAGGGCGCCCATGCCCAGGCCCTGCAGCGCGCGGAAGGCGATGAGCTGTCCGGTGTTCTGCGCGAAACCGCAGGCCAGCGAGCTCACCATGAAGATCACGATGGAGATCTGCAGCAGCAGTTTCTTGTTGAACAGGTCGGCGAGCTTGCCCCAGATGGGGGTGGAGGCGGTCGAGGCCAGCAGGGAGGCGGTGACGACCCAGGTGTACTGCGACTGGCTGCCCTCCAGGGCGCCGATGATCTGCGGCAGCGCCACCGAGACGATGGTGCCGCTGATCATGGCGACGAACAGGACGAGCAACAGGCCGCTGAGGGCTTCGAGGACCTCGCGGTGGGTCATCGGCTCCGCCGCGGGCGGCGCTGCCGGCTGTGCGCTCACGCGCAACCTCCGATCAAGAGGGAAGGGAATGCAACCCGGACACCATACATGCCCAATGGGAAACTTTGCGCATTGAGAACTTATTCCCATTGGGTAAGCTCGTCCGCATCATGGACATCACACCGGGGCTGCGCGAGCGCAAGAAGGCCGAGACCCGCCAGGCGGTGCACGAGGCCGCGCTGCGGCTCGCCATCGAGCACGGCCTGGACAACGTCACCGTCGAGGCCATCGCCGACGCCGCCAACATCTCCCGCCGGACGTTCTCCAACTACTTCGACGGCAAGGAGGACGCGCTGCTGTACGGCGACGAGCAGCGCCTGGGCACCCTGGTACGGCGCGTCCACGAGCAGCCGGCCGGCAGCTCCGCCTGGCAGGCGCTGCGCGACGCGCTGGAACAGCTCTACGACGAGTCCGACGAGGCCGGCGGCTCCGACCGGGAGCTGCACCTGCGCACCCGCCTGGCCATGCGCCACCCCTCCCTGCTGGCCAGGCAGCTGGCCAGCAGGGTCCGGCTGGAGAGCGAGCTGAGCCGGGCGGTGGCCGGAAGGGCGCGGCCGGACGGCGTCGATCCCGAGGTGATCACCGCCGCGTTCCTGGCCGCGCTGCGCATCGCCATGCAGTGGTGGTGCGCCGAGCAGGAGAGCCGGACGCTGCGCGAGGTGATGGGCAGGGCGCTGGACCAGATGTCCCGCCCGTTCGCCTGACCGGCCGGGGCGGCCCCGGCCGGCCGTTCAGCCGGGCCCGTTACGGTTCAGGCGGGCACGCCGGCGTCGCCGTACCGGGTCCGGTTCAGGCGGGCACGCCGGCGTCGCCGCGACCGCCGGGGTCGAGTGCGCTCAGCAGCGGCCACGTCAGGGCGGCCATCCGGCCGGGGGACTGCGGGCACTCGCGCTGGAGCCAGTCGGAGGCCACGCCGATGAGCGCGCCGGCGACGAACGCGGCCAGGACGTCGTGCGACTCCTCCGGCGAGCCGGCGGGCCCGGACGGTCGGCCGGCGGCCTCGCGGCGCAGGCGGTCGCGGACGGCCGCGGCGAGGCGGCGGCGGACGTGGTCGGTGACGTGGGCGCTGCCCCGCGGTCCGAGCAGACCGCGGTAGAGCCCGGCGTGCCCGGCCAGGCTGGCGAAGAAGGCGGCCAGAGTCTCGGGCCCCTCCCCCTTCGGATCGGGGCCCGAGGCGGGCAGGAACCCGATCAGGTCGTCGATCATCGCGGTGCAGGCGGCCTCGGCCAGCTCGTGGACGTCCCGGTAGTGGTCGTAGAAGGCGGTGCGGCTCACCCCGGCGCGTTCGGCGACGTCGGAGACGCTGATCCGCGACAGGTCCCGCTCCTCGGCGAGCTCCAGCAGCGCGCGCGCCAGGGCCGCGCGGGTACGGCGGACGCGCCGGTCACCGGAGGGGACGCCGTCGTCCTTCATCGTGGCCACGCCGCCAGTCTAACCTTGCTTACAACTGTCAGTTATCTTGCAGATGTAAGATAACGTGGCGGGGTAGCCGACCATCTCTCGAAGGAGACGCCGGATGAGCGCCGAGGAGCAGGTCCTGAACTACCCGATCCCGACCGACGCGGCCCTGGAGCCGCCCGCCGAATGGGCCGAACTGCGCGGCCGGTGCCCGGCGGCGACCGTCCGGCTGCCCAGCGGCGACCGGGCGACGCTGCTGACCCGCTACGAGGACGTCAAGCGGGTGCTGGCCGACCCGCGCTTCACCCGCCGGCTCACCGCGCCCGACGCCGCCCGGCTGTCGGCCGAGGGCGGCGGGGTGTTCAGCAGCGAGATGTCGCAGATCATCCCCGACGGCGGCGAGGAGCACCTGCACTGGCGCCGCCTGGTCATCAAGTGGTTCACCGCCAGGCGCATGGCCGCCCTGCGGCCCGCGATGACGCGGATCGCCGAGGACCTCGTCGACGACATGATCAAGCGCGGCGCGCCGGGCGACCTCAAGGCGTCCCTGGGCTTCCCGCTGCCGGTGTACGTGATCTGCGACATGCTCGGCGTGCCCGCCGCCGACCGGGACCGGTTCTCGTACTGGTCCGACACCATGCTCAACCTCACCCGCTACGGCGAGGCCGAGATCGCCGCCGCCCAGGGCGAGTTCTTCCAGTACATGTCCGACCACGTCGCGGCCAAGCGCGCCGAGCCGGGCGACGACCTGCTGAGCGCGCTGATCGCGGCCGGCGGCCCCGAGGACGGCGGGCTGTCCGACGTCCAGATCGTGGTCACCGGCATAGCGCTGCTGGTCGCCGGGCACGAGACCACCGCCAACATGATCGGCAAGATGGTCTCCATGCTGCTGGCCGACCGTTCCCGGTGGGAGCGGCTGCTGGCCGACCCGTCGCTGATCCGCACCGCGGTGGAGGAGAGCCTGCGCCTGGACGCCAACTCCGGCTTCGGCCTGCCCCGCTACCTGAACGAGGAGGCCGAGGTCGGCGGCACGGTCCTGCCCCGCGGCACCACCGTGGTGTGCAGCATGGCCGCCGCCAACCGCGACGAGGACGCCTTCGGCGCCGCCGCCGAGATGGACCTGTCCCGCAGCCCCAACCAGCACCTGGCCTTCGGCTCCGGCTCCCACTCCTGCCTGGGCCAGGCGCTGGCCCGCACCGAGCTGCAGGTCGTGCTGGAGGTGCTGCTGCGCAGGCTGCCGGATCTGGAGCTGGCCGTGCCGGCGGCGGAACTGGAGCGGGTGGAGGGGCTGGCCGTCGGCGGCCTGCGCACGGTCCCGGTCCGCTGGTGACCGGCGGCGCCGTACCCGGCGCCTCGCGACGCGCCCGCGCCCCTCACGAAAGGGCCGGGGACGGCGGCGCGAGGAGGGTCAGAGCGGCAGCACTACGGCCTCGTGACGCGCCCGCGCCCTCACGAGAGCACCGGGGACGGCGGCGCGAGGAGGGTCAGAGCGGCAGCGCGGCGGCCTCGTGGCGCAAGACGAGGATGAGCAGTGTGGCGATCAGCGTGGCGATCAGCAGCCAGCTCGTCATGAGGACGACCGTCGAGCGACCCGGCCGCCGCGACGGGCGCTCGCGCCTGCGGCCGCCCTCCTCGCGGCGCCGCACACGCCTGTCGAACGACTCCAGCCGAGCCGCCAGCCTCGGGTCCTCATCGATGAGGTGGCGTTCGATCCGCAGCAGAATCCGCTCTTCCTCCTGCGACCAGGCCATGCCGCACCTCCCCGGAACGCAAGGCGTGTGCGGGTTTCCTGCCCAATCATGATGATCGTTATCCATTCCCGGGGCTGTTGATTTACGGCTTCTTTACACCGGCGGGCGGTCCCCGGGTTCGGGGACCGCGTCGGCGCAGCGGGCCAGCCGTCCGGCCAGGGCCCGGACCTCCTCGCGCAGCCCGTCGGGGGTGACGACGGTGAACGGCCGGCCCAGCCCGGCCAGCATCAGCGCCATGCCGTCCAGCCGCTCGGCCCTGGCGCGCAGCAGGACCCCCCGCGGCGTCGGCGTCAGCGTCGCCACCGACGCCGGCACCCGCTCACGCGCCTCCTCCGGCGGCATCTCCAGCAGCACCTCCACCTCGTGCCGGTACGGCACGGCCGCCAGCGAGGCGACCACGTGCGCGACCGGGTCGAAGCCGTCGGGCACCTCGAAGGACCGCCCCGCCTCGGGTCCCCGCGCCCGGCCCGGCCCCTCCGCCCGCCCCGGACGTCCGTCCGGCTCCCCGGGCCCGGCGGCCGGCTCCACGCGCCCGACCCGGTCCACCCGGAAGGTGCGCACCTGCCCGCTGGCGTGGTCCAGCCCGGTGACGTACCAGCGGCCGGAGTGGAAGACCAGGCCGTAGGGGTCGAGGTCGCGTTCTGAGGACTCCCGCCGCCAGGAGCGGTAGGCCAGCCGTACCGTACGCCCGCGCCGGGCCGCCTCGGCCAGGGCCAGCAGCGGACCGGCCTTCGGGCGGGTCTCCGCCGGGGCCGCGTCCCGGGTGTGCCCGAGCGTGGCCTGGACCGCCTCGACGCGCTCGCGCAGCGCCCGCGGCAGCACCCGCTGGATCTTGGCGAGCGCGCTCTCGGTCGCCGTCTCCCCCACCGACAGCCCGGTCCGCCGCCCGGCCAGCAGCCCCAGCACCACGGCGGCGGCCTCGTCGTCGGTGAACATCAGCGGCGGCAGCCGGTAGCCGGGCAGCAGGCGGTAGCCGCCATAACGGCCCCGGGCGGCCTCGACCGGCACCCCCAGCTCCGACAGCCGCACCGCGTAGCGGCGCACCGTCCGCTCGTCCACCTCCAGCCGCGCGGCGAGCTCGGGCCCGGTCAGGCCGGGGGCGGCCTGCAGCAGCTCCAGCAGGGCGAGCACCCGGGTGACCGTCATCGGAGACTCCTCACCAATCAGGACCGATTCTGTCCGGATTCGATTCTACGGTGGAACCGTTCCGACGAAGGAGAGATCGATGAGCACCTATGTCCTGGTACCCGGATTCTGGCTCGGCGCGTGGGCCTGGGAGGAGGTCACCGGGCCGCTGCGCGCGGCCGGGCACGACGTCCACCCCCTCACCCTGACCGGCCTGGGCGACCGCTCCCACCTGGCCGGGCCCGGCGTGGACCTGGAGACCCACATCGACGACATCGTCCAGGCGATCGTCTACGCGGACCTGCGGGAGGTGATCCTGGTGGCCCACAGCGGCGGCGCCGCCCCCGTCACCGGCGCGGCCGACCGGATCCCCGAGCGGATCTCCCGCGTCGTCTACCTCGACAGCGGGCCGACGGCCGACGGCCTGACCCAGCTCGACCTCTACGACCCCGCCCAGCGGGAGTACATCGAGAGCAGCGTCGCCGCCTGCGGGGGGACCGCCTACCCGCCGCCCTCCTGGGAGCAGCACGAGCGCTTCGGCGTCAGCCTGGAGGGGTTGGGCGCCGCCGAGCGCGCCAGGTTCACCGCCCGCGCCACCGCGCAGCCGTACGGCGCGCTCACCCGGCCGCTGAAGCTCGGCGGCGGCGCGGACCGGCTGCCCAAGACGCTCATCACCTGCTCCTACCCCCTGGAGCAGGTCCGCGCGCTGATCGAGGCCGGCCACCCGTACTTCGCCGCGCTCGCCGGGCCCGAGTGGAGCTTCGCCGCGGTGCCCACCGGCCACTGGCCGATGTTCTCCGCGCCCGCGGCCACCGCGGCGGCGCTGGCCGAGCTCGGCGAGCCCGCCCGGCCTCGCGGCTGAGAGACCGGCACGGCCGGGGACCCGCCCCGCCTTTCCTAGGCTGATTAATCCTTTGCCTATATCTTTTAGGCAAGGTAGCGTTCCACGGCATGAAAGCAGTCTCTGAACAGGAGATCCGCGGCTCGTTCGTCAACTGTTCCAAGGGAGAGGCCAAACGGCTGACGCTCCCGCGGGACCTGGCCGAGCGTCCCTGGGACGACCTGGACTTCCTGGGGTGGCTCGACCCGGCCGCCCCCGAACGCGGCTACCTCGTCACCGAACACGGCGGCGAGGTCGTCGGCGTGGCGCTGCGACTGGCGGCCCGGCAGCGCGGCGGCCTGCACCGCGGCATGTGCTCCCTGTGCCTGACCATGCACCCGGGCGCCGGCGTCTCCCTGATGACCGCCCGCAGGGCGGGCCCGGCCGGCCGCGACAGCAACTCCGTCGGCCTGTACGCCTGCACCGACCTGGACTGCTCGCTGTACGTGCGCGGCAGGAAGCTGCCCGGCCTGGGCGGCCGGCTGCAGGAGTCGCTGACGGTGGAGGAGCAGATCGACCGCACCCGGACCAGGCTGACGGCGTTCCTGGAGAAGGTCCTGGCCTGAAAGGACCCGCTCAGGTGACCCGCTCCCCGGCCGGCTCGCGCAGCCAGTCCTCGATCAACGGGAAGGTCAGCTGGGCGATCAGCCGCTGCCCGGAGGCGCTGGGGTGGAAGAAGTCCCACTTGCTCAGCTGGTCCCGGGTGAAGCGGCAGCCGAACAGCGCGTTGCCGTCGAACCGGCAGGCCGGGCCGTAGGCGGCGCACACCTGCGCCAGCGCGGAGTTGTAGCCGGAGACCCGGGCCCGGACCCGGTCCCGGCGCTCCCGGTCGGCCGGGGCCGTCGAACGCGGCCGGGCCAGCATGCTCGGGCAGATGCGGCCCACCGCCCAGAACGCCCGCGCCGCCACGCTGTTCCTGCCCACCTGCCACAGCCGCCTGAGGTCGGGGACGCTGGCCAGGAACACCCGGGCGTCCGGGCGTCCGGCCCGCAGCGTCTCCAGCGCCCCGGCCACCCGCCTGCGGTAGACGTCCACCGGCGTCATCTGCCGCTCGTCGGCCACGCACGCGTCCTGCGCGCCGACCAGCACGGTGACGTAGTCGGCGCGCCGGGCGACGGCCCCGGCCATCTGCCGGGCCAGGTCGGCGCTGGTCGCCCCGGGCACGGCCAGGTTGACGCCGTGCCCGGCGACCGGGGCTCCGCCGCCCAGCAGCCGCAGGTAGTGGCTGCGCACCCGCTCGTCGTCGCCCGTCGCCCAGGACCGCGCCGGGCACGGCACGTACCAGCCGCAGGCGTTGAACCCCGAGCTGATCGAGTCGCCGACCGCCACCATCACCACCGGCCGCCACCCGGCGGGCGCGCCGCGCCCGGCCGCCACCGCCCGCGCCCGCACCGGCCGCCCTCCGGCCGCCCGGATCCCCGTCCGGGCCCCCGCCACCCGCGCCTGCACCGGCGCCGCCCGCCTCGCCGTCCCCGCCTCCACCGGCCGCGACCCGGCCGCCCGCGCCGGCGCCGCCGGGCAGACGGCCACGAGCGTCACCACGCCTGTGAGCACTGTCACAATCCTGCCGGCCATGGCACCTCCGAGCGGTCGATCACCCCTGTCATGGGATGTATCACCGCAGGACACCGCGGCGCCCTTCGTTGACCGAGCACCATGGCTTTCTTGACGTAACGTGGCGGAGGCACTGATACCGGGGCCGTCGTCGAACACGTTCAGTTTCCGGCATAGAGTGTTCCGGGTGAGTGTCGCGCTCGGACTGACCCGCCCCCTCGTGGTGAGAACCACCCTCGTCGGTGACCCCGGCGATCTGCTCGCGCGACTTCCGGAGGCCGCCCCCTACGCCTGGATCAGGCGCGGCGAGGGACTGGTCGCCTGGGGTGAGGCCGCGCGCGTGGCCGTGCCACCCGGCCCCGGCCGCTTCGACTGGGCCCGCCGGTGGCTCTCGGCGATCCTCGGAGAGGCCCACGTCGACGACGGCGCCGGCGTCCCCGGCTCCGGACCGGTCGCCTTCGGCTCCTTCACCTTCGACCCGGACGCCCACGGCTCGGTCCTCGTCGTCCCCCAGGTCGTCCTCGCCCGCCGCGGCGGCCGCGCCTGGCTGACCACCGTCGGCGACGAACGCCTCGACCTGGTCACCCCGCCCACCGACCCCGGCCGGATCCGCTACGGCGACGGCAGCCTGACCGCCCCGGAGTGGGAGCACGCCGTGGCGCTGGCCGTACGGCAGATCAGGTCAGGGCGGCTGGAGAAGGCCGTGCTGGCCCGCGACCTCACCGCCGTCGCCGAGCGGCCGATCGACGTCCGGCTGCTGCTGTCGCGCCTGGCCTCCCGCTACCCGGAGTGCTACACCTTCTCCTGCGCCGGCCTGGTCGGCGCCACCCCCGAACTGCTGGTCCGCCGTACCGGCGAGACGATCGAGTCGCTGGTACTGGCCGGCACCGTCTCCCGCGGCACCAGCCAGGCCGACGACGACGCGCGAGGCGCCGGCCTGTTCGCCTCGGAGAAGGACCGCTACGAGCACATCTGCGCGGTGGAGTCGGTGCGCGAGGCGCTGGCCCCGCTGTGCGCGGAGCTGACCGTGCCCGCCGAACCCGAACTGCTGGTCCTGCCCAACGTCCAGCACCTGGCCAGCCCGGTCACCGGCCGCCTGGCCGACGGCGCGTCGGTCCTGGACGTGGTGGCCGCCATGCACCCCACCGCCGCCGTCGGCGGCACCCCCACCCACACGGCGCTCGACGTCATCCGCGAGCTGGAGGGCATGGACCGCGCCGGATACGCCGGCCCGGTCGGCTGGATCGACGCCCGGGGCGACGGAGAGTGGGGCATCGCGCTGCGCTGCGCCCAGATCGAGGGACCCCGGGCCCGGCTGTTCGCCGGCTGCGGCATCATGGGCGACTCCGACCCGGCCGCCGAACTCGCCGAGGCCCAGGCCAAGCTGCGCGTCATGCAGTACGCCCTGGAGGGCTGACCGTTCCGGGGGCGCCCTGTCCCGAGGGCCCCGAGGGCCCCGTGGTCACCGCGGAGCCCCCGGCCGGGATCACCCGCACGGCCCGGGATCACCCGCACGGCAGCTCCGCGGTGACCACGGTCGGCCCGCCGGGCGGGCTCGCCACCTCGAACCGCCCGTCCAGCGCCGCCACCCGCCGGGCCAGTCCGGAAAGACCCCCGCCCGCCGGGTCGGCGCCGCCGCGCCCGTCGTCCCGCGTCCGCACGACGACCGCCGCCCCCTCCCGGACGACCTCCACGGTGACCGAGCCCGCCGCCGCGTGCTTGGCCGCGTTGGTGACGGCCTCGCAGACCACGAAGTACGCCGCCGTCTCCACCGGGCCGGGCAGCCGCCCGGTCAGGCCGTAGCGGACCGTGACCGGCACCCCGGCGCGCTCGGCGACGGTGGCCAGCGCCTCCCGCAGCCCCAGGGAGTCCAGGCCCGCCGGGTAGACCCGCCAGGCCACCTCCCTCAGGTCGCCCAGGGCCTCCTGGGCCTCCTGATGGGCCTGGCGCAGCAGCTCCTCCAGGATCTCCGGCGACCGGCCCCGCCGGGCGCGGCCGATCAGCATGGCCAGCGCCACCAGCCGCTGCTGCACCCCGTCGTGCAGGTCACGCTCGATACGGCGGCGCTCCTGGTCGACGGCCGCCACGATGCCCGACCGGGTCTCGGCCAGCTCGGCGATGCGCCGCTCCAGCCGCTCCGTCGGGCTGGGCCCCAGCGCCGAACGCGCCAGCCGCCGCTCCAGCGCCGCCAGCCCGATCAGGCCCGTGACCTCCAGGAACAGCAGCACCACCCCGGCCGCCAGCCCATAAGCCACCAAAAAGCCGCTGGGCAGCATGCCGTCGAACGGCTCGCCCCTTCCCCAGCTCCAGGCCAGCCGCGCCGTCACGGCGACCCCGGCGACCAGCAGCGTGAGCACCAGCGCGCCCAGCACCCCGACCGGCCAGCGCAGCGCCAGGTAACGCAGCGCCCGCCGCCCGTCGTAACCTCCGGGACGGCCCTCCGCGCTCCCGGCGACCTCCACCCCGCCGAGCAGCCCCAGCCGCCGCACTTCGGTCCCGGTCAGCCGTACGGCCACCGCCAGCACCCCCCGCCGCGCCCGGGGCACCCCCAGCAGCGGCCCCGCCACCAGCAGGAAGAGCAGCTGCGCCACCGCCGCCGGAACGCCCAGGGCGATCCCGGCCAGCACCCGGGCCGCCCGAACCGCCGTCCTCACCTCAGCGCTCCGCGTGGTGCCTGCCCCGGCGCCGCAGCCGGACCACGACGAACACCACCACCGCCAGCGCCACCACGCCCAGCACCGCCTTGGACAGGATCCCGGCGTAGCCCTCCACCAGCTCCCAGTTCTCCCCTAGCAGGTATCCCGCCATCACGAAGACCGTGTTCCAGATGAGACTGCCCAGCGTGGTCAGCACCAGGAACACCGGGACCGGCATGCGCTCCACCCCCGCCGGAATGGAGATCAGGCTGCGGAAGATGGGGATCATCCGCCCGAAGAACACGGTCCTGCGGCCGTGCCGGGCGAACCACGCCTCGGTCTTCTCGATGTCGGAGACGTCCACCAGCGGCAGCCTCCGCGCGATGGCCACCACCCGCGCCCGGCCCAGCAACGCCCCCACCCCGTACAGCGCCACCGCGCCGACCACCGACCCCAGCGTGGTCCAGAAGATCGCCTCGAACAGCGTCATGTCCCCCTTGCTCGCGGTGAACCCGGCCAGCGGCAGGATCACCTCGCTCGGCAACGGCGGGAACAGGTTCTCCAGCGCGATCGCCAACCCCGCCCCCGGGGCTCCCAAGGTCTCCATCAGGCTGACCGCCCAGCCGGCGACTCCGTCGACAGTCGTTGAGGTGCTCATGCCCCGAACCCTACGAAGCCGCGAGCACCCGCGAGAATGCGGAAACCCGCCGGCCCCTCACGGCCTCACCCCACCCCGGGGCTGCGGAAAACCCCAGCCCCGCGCCGACCGGCCCGGCCACGGATCCGCCCGGAAAGTTCCGGGAAACCATGTGATCCATCCCACATCCCCGCATCGGCCCACCGGCCCCGTCGCCCCCGACACCTGCGGGCCGCGCGTCACCCGGCCCGCAGGTGGACCGCCTCCCCCTCCTCGACCTCCGCCCGGCCCGCCGTCAGCGTGGCCACCCAGCCGCCGAACACCGGCAGGTCCGCCTCCCGCACCGCGACCGTGAACCGGACCCCCGCCCCGTAACCGACCTCCCGCACCTCGTACGGCGAGGCCCGCAGGTCGCTCTCCAGCCGCCCGGCCCGCACGTGGTCCACGCTCACCGCCACCAGCCGCGCCGGGACCATCTCCACCAGGCGGGCCCGGTCGAGCGTCTTGCCGACCGACGAGCCGTAGGCCCGCACCAGCCCGCCCGCGCCCAGCTTCACCCCGCCGAAGTACCGCGTCACCACCGCCACCACGTCCGACAGCCCCCGGCGCAGCAGCGTCTCCAGCATGGGAGTGCCGGCGGTGCCGCCGGGCTCGCCGTCGTCGTCGGCCCTCTGGACCCCCCGGTCCCCGCCGATCACGTAGGCCGAGCAGTTGTGCGTGGCGTCGCCGTGGGAGCGCCTGCGCCCGGCGACGAACTCCCGCGCCGCCTCCTCCGAGCCCGCCGGGGCGACCGCGCAGAGGAAGCGCGACCGCTTGATCTCCGTCTCGTGCTCGACGATCTCGTCCACGGTCAGGTACGGCTGGTTCATCGCACCAGGCTACTCGCCTTTACAATGTAGATTAATAAGAGGTCCCCGGCTCGGGGCGGCACACCTCGGCCATCACCGAGCCGGCCAGGTCGAACCCGCCGACGTGGGCGAGGTAGCCGCCGGGGGCGAACAGGGAGTCGCCCAGCGGCAGGTAGACGCCGCCGGCCTGCCGGATCAGCAGCACCCCCGCCGCGACGTCCCACGGCTTGACCCCGGAACCGTAGGCCACGTCCGCCCAGCCTGCGGCGACGTGCGCGAGGTGCAGCGCGGCGCTGCCCGGCCGGCGCACCGAGGCGAACGCCTCCAGCATCCGGCCGAACCGGTCCAGCGACCCGGCGCGGTCGGCGGCCAGGTCGCCGGCCGTGGGGTAGCCGCTCAGCAGCATCGCCTCCCGGTCACCCGCCGCGCCCCGGCTGTGCAGCCGTACGCCGTTGCACCAGGCGCCGCCCAGGTCGGCGCGGAACTCGTCGTCGCGCACCGGGTCGTAGACCACCCCCGCCACCGGCTCCTCCCCCACGGCGGCGGCCACCGACACGCAGAAGAACGGCAGCCCGGCGGCGAAATTGGCCGTCCCGTCGATCGGGTCGACGTACCAGCGCGGCTCGCCCGAGCCGGTGGTGCCGCCCTCCTCCCCGATGATCATGCTGTCCGGGAACCGCCGGGAGATGATCTCCCGGATGGTCTCCTCGGCGGCGCGGTCGTGCTCGGTCACCGGGTCGTGGAAGTCGCGCTTGGTCTCGACCTCGGGCCGGGACCGGAACGCCTTGCGGAGCCGCTCGCCGACCGCGCGGGCGGCCTCCGCCGCGACGTCGCACAGTTCACGCGAGGTGCTCAGGTCCATCGAATCCTCCAGCGGCGTCTGCGGGCCGCGCCGGCCTTCGGCACCCGCATGGTCATCCCATTTTCCCCGATACGTCCCTTTCACTCCGCCCGGAGCCCCCGGGGCGGGACCGGGGCGGAGTTGGTCATGACATTCTGATGTCCGCTACCCTGATCAGGACAGACGTACACGGGAGGGCGGCATGAGCGCCGAGCTCGGCATCGAGCTGGACAGATCCAGCCCGGTCCCGCTGTACTTCCAGGTGGCCCAGCAGATCTCCGACGCCATCGGGCGCGGCGACCTCGCTCCGGGGGCGCGCCTGGACAACGAGATCGACCTCGCCGATCGCCTGGGCCTGTCGCGGCCGACCGTCCGCCAGGCGATCCAGTACCTCGTGGACAAGGGCCTGCTGGTGCGCAAGCGCGGTGTGGGCACCCAGGTCGTGCAGGGCCGGGTCAACCGCACGGTGGAGCTCACCAGCCTCTACGACGACCTGCGCCGGGCCGGTCAGGAGCCCGCCACCCGGGTGCTGGCCCTGGAGCCGGTCCCGGCCGACGGAGCCCTCGCCGCGACCCTCGGCGTCCCGGCCGGCACCGAGGTGCTGCGCCTGGAGCGGATCCGCTACGCCGCCGGGGCGCCGCTGGCGCTGCTGCACAACTGGCTGCCCGTCGGGGTGGCCCCGCTGACCGCCGAGCGGCTCACCGAACGCGGCCTGTACGAGCTGCTGCGCGCGGCGGGGGTGCGGATGCGCGTGGCCAACCAGCGGATGGGGGCGCGGGCGGCCACCGCCGCCGAGGCCAGGCTGCTGGACGAGCGGCGCGGCGCCCCGCTGCTGACGATGCTGCGCACCACCTACGACGACCAGGGCCGGGCCGTGGAGCACGGCTCCCACGTCTACCGGGCCTCGCACTACTCCCTGGAGTTCACGCTCATCGAGCGCTGACGGGCCGCCCTCAGCGGGCCGGCCGGCGCCGGGCCGTACCTGGACCGCCGCGCCGTACGCCGGGCCCTCCCCCGCCTGTCCGTCCCCGTGTGCCCGCCCCATCGGTCCTCCACCCGGGTCCGTGCGATGACCGTGGTTTCCGGGACATATCCAGTCCGGGCCGAATACGGTGGCCTGTCGACGATCGGCTAAGCCCGCAAGCCTTCCGGAGTCTCCCCATGCGCACCGCAGCGGCATTCCTCTCCTTCGTGCTCGCCGTCACCATCCTGCCCGCCCGGCCGGCCATGGCCGCGGTCTCCGCCTCGCCGCTGCCGGGCGGCAAGACCACCTATGTCATCTCACAGGGTCATCTGAAGGCCGCCTCCCAGCAGAACTGGGTACGCCTGGGCAGCTACCGCTTCGCCGCGGACGGCACGGTGAGCGCCGCCCTGTACCTATGGTGGCAGCGTCACCCCAAGGCCAGACAGCGCACCGGCACCGTCCCCGATCCGAGCTGCACCACCAGGGCGGGCGGTGTCGCATCGCGGCCCCGCGCCTGCGAGGTGCTCACCGCCGGGGGCTTCACCGGCGCCCCCGACGAGAGCCGCACCGGGACGTACACCGTGGCGGGCGACGTGCTCACCATCCGCTGGAAGATCGCCCAGACATGGACGGAGCAGTGGTACGTGCGGCCCTCGCCCGACGGCAGGCTGGCCCGCCTGGACCTCAAGCAGAGCACGCTGGCCACGCACGGGTACGGCTACGGCAGCAACGCCGCACTCGGCACCCGCCGAGCGATGAGCTCGGTGAAGGCGTTTCCCGGCTCACTCAGGCAGGACCTGACGAGCTGGGCGGGCGGCGGACTCGTCACGTCCGGCAATCAGCCGTTCGGCCACTCCGCCTTCCGCTCCTGCGCCGCCACCACCTCGTGCCTGACCTACCTGCAGCCATCCTCGCGCGGCGCGTGTCAGAAGTCGGGCGGCTGCCCCAGATACGGTGGCGGAACGCGCCCCGATGTCAGCTCCATCCAGTACTACCTCACGATGATCTCCAAGACCGACCGCCGCGACACGCTGTGGCACTGGTGCACCTGCCTGGCGATGGAGCGCGGTGAGTTCTGCTATACCGGCAACTCCCACGTCAAACCGCTCATGCAGATCATCGACGACACGGGAGCCTTCCGCGGCTGGGTCGGCGCGGAGGCATCCTTCTCGACCGGCTCCCGGGCGACGGACATGCTGGCGGTGCTGCGCATCTCCGACTTCCGCTGACCGGCCCGAACCTCGTATCCACACGTTGCCGGCCCGGTGGGAGCAGGGCGGGGGCGGCGGCCCCGCCGAGCCGGCCGCACCACGCCGCTCGGTCGGTGACGGCGTCTCGGTCACCGAGGCCGCCCGCGCCCTCAGGGTCGGTCGCCTCACCGCGTACGAGGCGCCGGCCCGACGCCGAACAGCCGCCACGCCACCCGGCGGCTCGTCTCCGCCGTATTCCGGTGGCACCCGTCGTGGCGTCGATCGTTGCTTTCGTCACCCGGAGCCGCTTCGGGGCTCATCGCACGGACCCGAGTGGAGGGCCCCACCGTGTGCCCGGCCGGTCCCATTCCGGCAAAAAGACCGTTGATCTGGGTATTCGTCCATCTAAATGGGTTTTCCCGGGTGGTCCGCGGCGCAGGAACCCGGTCATGGAAGAGCGGCCGCGTGCCGCGACATGACCCCGAGGTGACCTGCGATTCCGGAAACGCTGGGAACGCCGATGCGCGGACGGGAGCGCGAGCGGGCGGAGGTGCTCCGCCTGCTGGAGGGCGCCCCCGGCCCGGGCGCGCACGTGCTCCTGGTGGAGGGCGAGCCGGGGATCGGTAAGAGCCTCCTGCTGGCCGAGGCGGCGGCAGCGGCGGCCGCCCTCGGGACGGGCGTCGCCGCGGGCCGGGCCGACGAGCTGGAGCGCATGATGCCTCTGGCGCCGCTGCTGTCGGCGCTGGAGGAGACCACCGCCCGCGCCGCGGTCGCCCGGAGCGCCTTCCCCGGGGGGCCGGGGCTGCTGATGTGGCTGGCCGAGCGGGTGAGCACCACGCTGGAGCGGCGCGCCGCCGCCGGGCCGCTGCTGGTGGCCCTCGACGACCTGCAGTGGGCCGATCCCGTCACGCTCATGGCGCTGCGGACGCTGCCGTCGCGGCTGGCCGGCCACCCGCTGGCGTGGCTGCTGGCGCGCCGCGCCACCGGCGACGACGACGGCGAGCGGCTGTTCGGCCTGCTGGAGCAGGAGGGGGCCGCCCGGATCGCGTTGCGCCCGCTGGACGGCGCCGCCGTGGCGCGGGTGGCCGCCGACGCGCTGGGCGCCGTGCCGGACGCGGAGCTGACGGCGCTGGCGGCCCAGGCCGCCGGCAACCCGGCGCTGCTGCTGGCGCTGCTGACCGGGCTGCGCGAGGAGGGCGCCGTCCGGGTGGACACCGGCGTGGCCCGCCCGGCGAATGCGGCGGGACCCGCGGGAGCCGGGAGGACCGAGGAGGTCGCGGCGGCCGGGTCGCCCGCGGAATCCGCGGGGCCCGAAGCGGCGGCGGGGGCGCTGCCCCGGCGGCTGCACACCGCGGTCCGGCGGCGTCTGGAGGAGGTGAGCCCCCGGACCCGCCACCTGCTGGAGGCCGTCGCGGTGCTCGGGCGGTCCTTCTGCCCCTCCTACGCCGCCGAGCTGCTCGGCGAGCCCCCGGCCGCGCTGCTGCCCGCCCTGGACGAGGCCCTGGCCGCCGGGCTGCTGGTGGTCACGCCCGAGGAGCTGGCCTTCCGCCACGAGCTGCTGTGGCGGTCGGTCCTGGAGACGGTCCCGGCCCCGGTACGGCAGGCGCTGCGCCGGCAGGCCGAGCGCGTCCCGCCGCCCGTCCTTTCCGCGCCGCCCCGGCCGGAGCCCGGGGCACGGCCCGGGGCACGGCCCGAGCCGGGCACGGCGGACGGCGCCCTGCCCGCGGCGCGCCCGGCGCCCTTCGCGGCCGTCACGCCCACTGCGCCCACTGCCCCCACTGCGCCCGCGGCCCTCACTGCATCCGCCGTATCCGCCGCGCCCGCCGCATCCGTCGCGCCGGTGGCCGCCGCGCTGCTCGCCTGGGACGAGGGCCGCCTCTCACGCGGTCTGGAGCTGGCCCGCGAGGCCGCCGAGCCGCCGCCCGGATCCCCCGGACCGTCCGGCCGCCGGGACCCCCAGCCGCGGGCCGTGCTGGCGGCGATGCTCATCGACCTGGGGCTGCTCGACGAGGCGGAGAAGATCACCGCGAGCGCCGCGGCCGAGGCGGCGGGCCGGCCCGCGTGGGCCGCCGCGGCCCTGGTGCTGCGCGCCCGGCTCGACCTCGCGGCGGGCCGGGCCGGCGACGCGGCCGAGCAGGCCGAGGCCGCGCTGGCGGCCGCCGCCGGCCTGGACGTCCCGGACCTGGCCTGTCTGGCGCTGTCGGCGCTCGGCGCCGCGGCGCTGCGCGCGGGCGACCTGCCGCGGGCGGTGCGGGCCCTCGCCTCCGGCCAGGCCGCGCGGTCGGCGGGCACGCCGTACGGGCGGCTGCGCGCCGAGCTCACGGCCGGGCGGATCGTCGAGGCGCGGGACGGGGCGGCGGCCGCGATGGCGCCGCTCGGCGGACTCTACGACGGCCTGGCCGGGCACGCCGGAGTGCTGACCGGCGAGCCCGCGGCGGCCGCGTGGCTGGTGCGCACGGCCCTGGCGGCCGGGGACGGCCGGCGGGCCGACGAGGTGGTGGCCGCCGCCGAGGACCTGGCCGGGCGCAACCCCTGCCTGCCGGGCCCGCCGGTGGCGGCCGCCCACGCCCGCGGCCTGCGCGACCGCGACCCCGCGGCGCTGGGCCGGGCCGCGGCCGGGTACGCCGACCCGTGGGCCAGGGCGTCGGCCGCCGAGGACCTGGGGGTGCTGCTGGGCGCCGCCCCCGGCCGCCGGGACGCGGCCGTCGAGACGCTCGACGGCGCCCTTTCCGGCTACGGCGGCGTGGGCGCCCGCCGGGACGCGGCCCGGGTACGGCGCAGGCTGCGCGAGCTGGGCGAGCGGCGGCGGCACTGGGAGCGCGTCGACCACCCCGACTCCGGCTGGTCCAGCCTCACCGGCACCGAGCGCGCCGTCTGCGACCTGGTGTCCCAGGGGCTGACCAACCGGCAGGCCGCCGAGCAGATGTTCGTCAGCGAGCACACCGTCGCCTTCCACCTGCGGCAGATCTTCCGCAAACTCGGCGTCCGCTCCCGGGTCGAGCTGGCCCGGCTGGCCGCCCTGTCGGCCGCCGGCCCGGACGGGGGCTGACCCGGCCCGGATGCGGTCAGCCGAAGGAGACGGCCAGCTCCCCGCCGGACAGGCCCACCCGCACCACCGTGCCCTCGCCGACGTCCCCGGTCAGCAGCGCGCGCCCGATGCGGGTCTCCACCTCCCGGGAGATGAACCGGCGCAGCGGCCGCGCGCCGTACACCGGGTCGTAGCCGCGCTCGGCGATGTGGCGGCGCGCCTCGGCGGACAGCTCCAGCCGCATCCCGCGCTCGCCGAGGCGCACGCGCAGCTCGGTGAACATCAGGTCGACGATGTGCTCGATCTCCCCCATGGTGAGCGGCTTGAAGATCACGATGTCGTCGACGCGGTTGAGGAACTCCGGGCGGAAGTGCCCGCGCAGCTCCGCCATGACCTGCTCCTGCACGTCCTGCTTGATCTCCCCGCCGGGCGTGACGCCCTCCAGCAGGTACACCGAGCCGATGTTGGACGTCATGATCAGCACGGTGTTGCGGAAGTCGACGGTGCGGCCCTGGGCGTCGGTGAGCCGCCCGTCGTCCAGGACCTGCAGCAGGGTGTTGAAGACGTCGGGGTGGGCCTTCTCCACCTCGTCGAACAGCACCACCGAGTACGGCTTGCGCCGCACCGCCTCGGTGAGCTGCCCGCCCTCCTCGAAGCCGACGTATCCCGGCGGCGCGCCGACCAGGCGGCTGACGGTGTGGCGCTCCTGGTACTCGCTCATGTCGACGCGCACCATGTTGTCCTCGGTGTCGAACAGGGCCTCCGCCAGGGCCTTGGCCAGCTCGGTCTTGCCGACGCCGGTCGGACCCAGGAAGATGAACGACCCGATCGGCCGGCGCGGGTCCTTGATGCCGGAGCGGGCCCGGATGACGGCGTCGGCCACCAGCCGCACCGCCTCGTCCTGGCCGATGACCCGCTCGTGCAGCACCTGGTCCAGGTGCAGCAGCTTCTCGCGCTCGCCCTCCTTCAGCCGGCTCACCGGGATGCCCGTCCACCGGGCGACGATCATGGAGATCTCGTCCTCGGTGACGACCTCGCGCAGCAGCCGCCCGGCGCCCTGCTTCTCGCGCAGGCTCTCCTCCTCGGCGCGCAGCCGGCGTTCCAGCTCGGGCAGCCGGCCGTGGCGCAGCTCGGCGGCGCGGTTGAGGTCGTAGTCGCGCTCGGCCCGCTCGGCCTCGGTGCGGACCCGCTCGATCTCCTCGCGCAGCGACTGCACCCGGCGCAGCACCTGCCGTTCGGCCTCCCACTGGGCGCGCATCGCGTCGGCCTCCGCGCGCAGGCCGGTGAGCTCCCCGCGCAGCTCCGCGAGGCGGGCGGCGCTGGCGGCGTCCTCCTCCTTGCCCAGCGCGGCCTCCTCGATCTCCAGCCGCGTCACCCTGCGGGTCAGCTCGTCCAGCTCGGCGGGCATCGAGTCGATCTCCGTACGGAGCATCGCGCACGCCTCGTCCACCAGGTCGATGGCCTTGTCGGGCAGGAACCGGTCGGAGATGTAGCGGTGGCTCAGCACGACGGCGGCCACCAGCGCGGCGTCCTGGATGGTCACCCCGTGGAAGACCTCCAGCCGCTCGCGCAGGCCCCGCAGGATCGAGATGGCGTCCTCGACCGACGGCTCGTCGACCATCACCGGCTGGAAGCGGCGCTCCAGGGCGGCGTCCTTCTCGATGTGCCTGCGGTACTCGTCGAGGGTGGTCGCGCCGATCAGGTGCAGCTCGCCGCGGGCCAGCATGGGCTTGAGCATGTTCCCGGCGTCCATGGCGCCCTCGGCCGCGCCGGCGCCGACGACCGTGTGAAGCTCGTCGACGAACAGCAGGATCCGGCCCTCGGCCGCGGCGACCTCGGTGAGCACCGCCTTGAGGCGTTCTTCGAACTCGCCCCGGTACTTCGCTCCGGCGACCAGCGCCCCCATGTCGAGACTGAAGATCGTCTTGTCCCGCAGGCCCTCGGGCACGTCGCCGTCGGCGATCCGCTGGGCCAGCCCCTCGACGATCGCGGTCTTGCCGACGCCGGGGTCGCCGACCAGCACCGGGTTGTTCTTGGTCTTGCGCGACAGGATCTGGATGACGCGGCGGATCTCGGTGTCGCGGCCGACGACGGGGTCCAGCCGCCCGGAGGAGGCGGCGGCCACCAGGTCCTGCCCGTACTTGACGAGCGCCTCGTAGGCGGCCTCCGGCATGGCGGAGGTGACCCGCTGGTGGCCGCGGACCTCGG
Organism: Streptosporangium pseudovulgare; assembly: GCF_014648055.1. Lineage (GTDB taxonomy): Bacteria > Actinomycetota > Actinomycetes > Streptosporangiales > Streptosporangiaceae > Streptosporangium > Streptosporangium pseudovulgare. Next base: position 84,467 of record NZ_BMQJ01000022.1, on the reverse strand, counting down.
TGAGCGCCCGCAGGAAGCGTTCCCGGTCGAGCCTTTGTGCGGCCAGCAGCCGCCCGGCGGAGGTCTCCGGTCCCTCCTCCAGCAGGGCCACCAGGAGGTGCTCGACCGAGACGTACTCGTCCTTCAGCCGGTCGGACTCCCGCCTGGCCGCCTCCAGCAGGCGCGACAGCCGCTGCGTCACCCGGATCTGCCCGGGTTCGACGCCGGGCCCGGCGACCCGGGGGCGGCGGGCGAGGTCGGCCTCCACCTCCTCCCGCAGCCGCCCCGGGTCGGCGCCGGCGCGTGAGATCAGCCGGGGCACCAGCCCCTCGGGCTGGTCCAGCAGCGCCAGCAGCAGGTGCTCGCCGTCGACGTCCTGGTGGCCGTGGCGCAGCGCGGCGGTCTGCGCGTCGTGCAGCGCCTCCTGTGACTTCTCGGTCAGCCGGTTGAGATCCACGGCGTGCCTCCTGCGGGCCGGGAACGGGTGCGGGCAGCGGCCTCCAGCTCGGCGATCCGGTCGAGCAGGTCGATCACCAGGCCGAGGGCGGCGTAGTTGAGGGCGAACCCGGCGCGCAGCCGCTGGATCCGCGCCATGGCCCGCAGCTGGGACTCCTCGAACCACAGGGTCCCCGACGGGTCGGTGCGGGCCTGCAGCACGCCGAGGACGACCAGGCGGCGCGGCAGCTCCGGGTGGACGCCCGCGGCGCGGGCGAAGGTCTCCAGGTCCAGCCGCCGGGGCCGGGCCAGGGCGTAGGTCATCGCCGCCTCCTCGGGTCGTAGGACGAGGCGGCGGCCAGCCGCTCGAACAGCTCGCGCTCCTCACCGGACAGGTGGGGCGGAACCGTGATCCGCACCTCGGCGAGCAGGTCGCCGGGCGTGCCGCGGGGGTTGGGCATCCCCCGGCCGCGCAGCCTCAGCCGCCGCCCGCTGGAGGTGCCCGCGGGCACCTTGACCTTGGCCTCGCCGGCGGGGGTGTCGACGGCGACGGCCGCGCCGAGCGCCGCCTCCCACGGGGCCACCGGCAGCCGGACGTGGATGTCGCGCCCCTCGACCCGGTAGCGGGGGTGCGGCGCGATGGAGACGACCAGGTAGAGGTCGCCCGGCGGCGCGCCGCCGGTGCCCCGGCCGCCCTGCCCGGCCAGCCGGACGCGCTGCCCGTCGGTCACCCCCGGCGGGATGTCCACCTGGAGGGTGCGGCCGCCCACGGTGATGGACCGGCGGCCGCCGCGGTAGGCCTCCTCGACGGTCAGCTCGATCCCGGCCTCCTGGTCGGCGCCCGGGATCGGCCCCCAGCCCCGCCCGGCCCGGCCCGCGCGGCCCGCCCGCCCGGCACCGCCCGCCCTGCCGGTGAACAGGCCCTGCAGCAGGTCGTCGAGGTCGATGCCCTCGCCGAACTCCACACCCGGCCCGAAGCCCTCCGGTCCCATGCCCCCGGTGCCGGTCCGCGTGCCCCGCCCGGCGCGGGCCGCCCTGGCGCGCGCCCAGGTCTCCGGGTCCACGTCCTCGGGCACCTGGCGGAACTCGGGGCCGAAGGCGTCGTAACGGCGGCGGGTCGCCGGGTCGGACAGCACGCTGTAGGCCTCGGAGATGTCCTTGAACCGGTCCTCGGCCGCCGGGTCCTTGTTGACGTCGGGGTGGTTCTCCCTGGCGAGCCTGCGGTAGGCGCGCTGGATCTCCTCCTGGCCTGCTCCCCTGGGGACCCCGAGGATCTCGTAGAAGTCGCGGGCGGGCGGCATCATTCCGCCCTGGAGACCACGACCTGGGCGGGCCGCAGCTGCCGCTCGCCGTCGCCGTAGCCGGGCCGCACGACGGCGACGACCGTCCCGGCGGGCACGTCCTCGCGCGGGACCGCCGCCACCGCCTCGTGGCGGGCCGGGTCGAACGTCTCCCAGGTGTCGTCCCGGCGCGGGAACCCCAGGTGGGCCAGGACGGTCAGGCCCTGCTGCAGCACCGCCCGCAGGCCCTCGGCGAGGGAGGCGGGGTCGCCCTCGGCGTGTTCCAGGGCGCGTTCCAGGTTGTCCAGCACGGGCAGCCACTCCCCGGCCGCCCTGGCCTGCTCCTCCAGCCGCACCCGCTCGGCGTCGCGGCTGACGCGCTTGCGGAGGTTGTCGAGGTCGGCCAGGGCGCGCTTCCAGTGGTCCTCCAGCTCGGCGACCCGGTCCCGCAGCCCGGCCGCCTCCGCCTCAGCCGCCGCCTCCGCACCGGCCTCCGCACCGGCGGCCGGTCCCCCGGCCGGTCCCCCGGTCCGGCCGGCACTCCGATCCGCACCCTGGCCCGCGGCCTGCCCCTCGGACGGCTCCGCGGGCGGCCCGGCGGGCGGTCCCGCGGCGGTGCCCTCCCACTCCAGCGGGTCACTCATCGGTCGTGAACTCCGCGTCGATGACGTCCTCGTCCCCACCGGCGCCCGCACCCGCACCGGCGCCCGTCCCGGCCCCGGCGGTGCCCGTGCCGACCCCAGGCCCCGCCCCCGCCCCGGCCGCGCTCAGGCCCTGGTAGACCTGCCGCAGGTCCTCGGCCAGCGACCGCAGCCGCTCCAGCGGGGTGTCCTGCCGCTCGATCGCCCCGCGGGCCTCGGAGACGAGCATCTCGGCCCGCGCCTTCTCGTGCACCGGGGCGGCGTCCCCCAGCTCCCGAAGGCGGCGTTCCACCTGGTAGGCGGCGCTGTCGACGGTGTTGCGGGCGTCGACCGCCTCGCGCAGCCGCCGGTCCTCGTCGCGGTGCCGCTCGGCGTCGCTCACCATCCGCTCGATCTCCCCCTGGTCGAGGGTCGAGCTCTCGCTGATCGTGATGCGCTGCTCGGCGCCGGTGTCCTTGTCCCGGGCGGAGACGTTCAGGATGCCGTTGGCGTCGATGTCGTAGGTCACCTCGATCTGCGGCTCGCCGCGCGGCGCGGGCCTGATGTTCTCCAGCCGGAACCGGCCCAGCACCCGGTTGTCGGCGGCGCGCTCGCGCTCCCCCTGCAGCACCACCACGTCCACCGCGCTCTGCCCGTCCTCGGCGGTGCTGAACACCTCGGTACGGCGGGCCGGGATCGTCGTGTTGCGGTCGATGACCTTCGTCATGATCCCGCCGAGGGTCTCGATGCCCAGCGACAGCGGGGTCACGTCGAGCAGGACGACGTCCTTCAGCTCGCCCTTGATGACGGCCGCCTGGACCGCGGCGCCCAGCGCCACGACCTCGTCGGGGTTGACCGTCATGTTGGGTTCCTTGCCGCCGGTCATGCGGCGCACCAGCTCCTGTACGGCGGGCATCCGGGTCGAGCCGCCGACCAGGATCACCTCGTCGATGTCGGCCGCGGTGAGCCGGGCGTCGGACATGGCCTGCTCCACCGGTCCCCGGCACCGTTCCAGCAGGTCGGCGGTGATCTCCTCGAACGTCGCCCGCCGCAGCGTGGTGTTCAGGTGCTTGGGCCCGCTCGCGTCCGCGGTGATGAACGGCAGGCTGATCTGCGTCTGGGTGACGGCCGACAGCTCCACCTTCGCCTTCTCCGCCGCCTCGAACAGCCGCTGCAGCGCCTGGGGGTCGCCGCGCAGGTCGATGCCGGTGTCGCGCTGGAACTCGTCGGCCAGTAGGTCGACGATGCGCCGGTCGAAGTCGTCGCCGCCCAGATGGGTGTCACCGGCGGTCGCCCGCACCTCGACGACGCCCTCGCCGACGGTCAGCACGCTGACGTCGAACGTGCCGCCGCCCAGGTCGAAGACCAGGACGGTCTCGTTCTCCTTGCGGTCCATGCCGTAGGCGAGCGCCGCCGCGGTGGGCTCGTTGATGATCCTCAGCACCTCCAGGCCCGCGATCTTCCCCGCGTCCTTGGTCGCCTGGCGCTGGGAGTCGTTGAAGTAGGCCGGTACGGTGATGACCGCCTCGGTGACCTTCTCCCCCAGGAACTTCGAGGCGTCGTCGACGAGTTTGCGCAGGACCTGCGCGGCGATCTCCTCGGGCGCGTACGGCTTGCCGCGCACGTCGAAGCGGACCGCGCCGTCCGGGCCGGACACCACGTCGAAGGAGACGGCGTTGATCTCGCTGGAGACCTCGTCGTAGCGGCGGCCGATGAACCGCTTGGCGGAGTAGATCGTCCCCTTGGGGTTGAGGATCGCCTGCCGCCGGGCCAGCTGGCCGACCAGGCGCTCGCCCTCCGGGGTGAAGGCCACGACCGACGGCGTCGTCCGCGACCCTTCGGCGTTGGGGATGACCGTGGGCGTGTCGCCCTCCATCGTGGCGATCACCGAGTTGGTGGTTCCCAGGTCGATCCCGACTGCTTTGGCCATGCTGACCTCCGACGAGTGCGCTCTGGCCTCCGGCGGGCGCCCCGCGGGACGCCGCGGGGCAGGGTCTCACCCCACGCGGCCCACGATCGCTCCGCACGGCCCGCCGCCACATCCTCAGACCTGACGGTTCGGCCGATCGGCCGATCGCCGGTCCCAGGGACGCCGTCTCAGGGACGCCGTCTCAGGGGCGCGGCGGAACGGCGCCGGGCGGCATCGCCCCCGGCGCCCCATGCGCTCCCGGCGGCATCGTCCCGGGCCCCCCGGACGCCGGAGGGGGAACGGTCCCGCCGGGCGTGGCCGAGCCGGGCGGCATCGTCCCCATGGGCGTCCCGCCCGGGGACATCGACTCCAGGACCCTGCGCGCATCGACGGCGTGCGGCGCCGTGGCCAGCACCTCGTAGTGGTCGGCGACCAGCTCGCTGGAGGAGATGAAGTCGCGCTTGCCCCCGGTGAGCGCGTGACCGACCAGGCCGAAGATCGCACCGGCGATCACACCCCAGATCAGGCCCCACAGGATCAGCAGGAGGCCGAACCGCCCGGGAACGAAGATCGCCAGGAACAACCCGACCAGCAGGCCGATCCAGGCGCCCGACGCCGCGCCCATCCCGGTCGCGCGCAGGTAGGTCAGCCGTCCGAGCACCTTCTCCACGAGCCGGAGGTCCACCCCGACGATCGAGGTGTTCTCGACCGGGAACTTCTGGTCCGACAGGTAGTCCACGGCGCGCTGGGCCTCCGCGTAGGTGCGGTAGTTCGCCACCGGCTCGCGGGCGGCCGGCGGCGTCTCGGCGGGTCGCATGTGGCCCTCCTCAGGTAGGTCGTACACCCACCGTGACCGGACCGCGACGACACCACATCCCCAGACCTGGTAGTCAGACGCCGGGCGCGGCCCTCAGAGCCCTCAGAGCCCTGAAAACCCTGAAGCCCGGGAGGCCGGAGGCCCGGCTCAGGCGGCGCCGACCGGCTTGCCGTGCTCCTCCTTCGCCGCCGCCCTGGCGGCCCGCCGCTTGACGAACACCGTGGTGGCCAGGCCGAACAGCACCGCCGCGACCAGCCCAACCCAGGAGAAGCCCTTGAGCCACTGCTCGGCGACCCGGCCCACCGAGTAGACCGCGGCGGTGGTGCCGCCCGCCCACACGATGCCGCCCAGCACGTTGGCGACCAGGAACCGCCAGTACGGCATGCGCAGCGCGCCCGCCAGCGGCCCGGCCAGGATGCGCAGCAACGCGATGAACCGGCCGAAGAACACCGTCCACATGCCGTAGCGGTGGAAGTAGTGCGCGGCCCTGGCGATGTGCTCCGGACCGAAGTGCTTGGGGAACCTGCGTCCCAGCCGGTCGAACAGCGGCTGGCCCCCCTTTCGGCCGATGGCGTAGCCGATCGAGTCGCCGATGATCGCCCCGGCGCTGGCGCAGACGCCGACCCACACCGGGTCGACCACCCCCTTGGCCGCCAGCAGCGCGGCGCTGACCAGGACGATCTCCCCCGGAAGGGGGATGCCCAGGCTCTCCACCCCGATCACCAGGCCGACGATCAGGCAGACCCACAGTGGCGGGATCGACTGGAGCAACGCGTCGACATGCATGGATGCCACCCTATTGGGTCCGGTGCCGCGATCTTCGCCATCCGGACCGTCCGGGCACGGCGGGACCCGCCGTACCGGGCGGGACCGGAGGCCGGGCACGGCCGGCCGTACCGGCGGGTCGACCCGGGACGGGGCCGGGTACGCCGGACCGCGCCGCCGTACCCGGGCACCGATCCCGGTGCGGGACCGTCAGACGGCCTCGCGGATCGCGGCGTGGGCCGCCTCGCGCATCGCGGCGTGCAGCGCCGCGTTGGGCTCCCGCTCGGTACGGGCCTCGACGATCCGGATCCCCTCCCCGCGCAGCGCCTTGGGCAGCTGCCCGGCGTCGTCCACGAAGGTGTACGGCGTGCCGGTCGCCGCGGCCACGTGCGCCAGGTCCACCCCGTGCGCGGTGCCGAACACCCGCTCGAACGGCTCGCGCAGCGCGGCCTGGGGCAGCAGCGAGAAGATCCCGCCGCCGTCGTTGTTCACCACGACCAGGCACAGGTCGGGGCGGGGCTCGCGGGGCCCGAGGATCAGGCCGTTCTGGTCGTGCAGGAACGTCAGGTCGCCCAGCAGCGCGTAGGCGGGGCCGTTGTGGGCCAGCGCCGCGCCGATCGCGCTGGAGACCACGCCGTCGATCCCGGCGGCCCCCCGGTTGGCCATGATCCGCAGGCCCCGGCGGGGCCGCATCGCCTGGTCCAGGTCGCGGATCGGCATGGAGGAGCCGGAGAACAGCAGCGACCCGTTGGGCAGCGCCTCGGCCAGATCGCGGGCCAGGCGCGGCTCGCTGAACCCGGCGCCGTCCAGCACCTCGTCGACCGCGGCCCGGACCGCGGCGTCGGCGCGGCGCCAGGAGCGCAGCCAGGCGTCGTCGCCGGCCGCGACCGGGATCTCCACCGCCTGCGCCACCTGGGTGGCCGAGCGGGTCGGGTCGGGCCAGCGGGTCAGGTCGCCGGTGACCACGATGTGCTCGGCGGCCTGGCCCAGCCAGCCCAGCAGCGACCGCGACAGGCTCGGGCGGCCCAGGGTGACCACCACCTCGGGCCGATGCCCCTCGGTGAACTCCGGGGCGCCGAGCAGGAAGTGGTGGGCCGACATCGCGTGGTCGCCGTAGCGGGCGTTGCCGTGCGGTTCCGACAGCACCGGCCAGCCCGCCATGCCCGCCGCCGCGACGTACCGCCGCACATTGGCGGCGCCGTCGCCGACGACCAGCACCCCGCGCCGGGTCGGCGGCAGGTGCAGCGCCGCCGCCGGGGGCGCCACCCGGGTGCGGACCCACGGCCCGGCGGCGCCGCCGTCCAGGGGCTCGCACCAGGAGGTGTCGCCGTCGGGGACGAGCGGCTCGCGGAAGGGGACGTTCAGGTGGACCGGCCCGGGATCGGACGGGCCCAAGGCGCGCTGGTAGGCCCGGCAGGCCAGCGAACGCCAGTAGGCGACCTGGCCGGGGCGGTTCTCCGGCACGCCGACCTCGCTGAACCAGCGGACCGCCGTGCCGTACATCTTGATCTGGTCGACGGTCTGGCTGGCGCCGGTGTCGCGCAGCTCGGGCGGCCGGTCGGCGGTGAGCACCAGCAGCGGCACCCCCGACTCGTGCGCCTCGATCACCGCGGGGTGGAAGTTGGCCGCGGCGGTGCCGGAGGTGCAGACCAGCGCGACCGGCCGCTCCCCGCGGCGGGCCAGGCCCACCGCCAGGTAGGACGCCGACCGCTCGTCGACGCGCACGTGCAGCCGCAGCCGGCTGTCGGCGTGCACGGCCAGCGCGAGCGGGGTCGAGCGGGACCCGGGCGCGAGCACCACGTCGGTCAGGCCGCAGCGGGCGAGCTCGTCCACCAGCACGGTCGCGAGCGCGGTGGCGGGGTTCACCGCGCCGCCCTCCGCGGCCGGCGGGTGCGGTGCCGCACCGCACCCGCCCCGCGGCCGCCGGGGCGGCGCGACAGCGTCTCGTCCATTACGGCCGGCGCGGGAACTTGCCGAATTCGGGGCTGCGCTTCTCCTTGAAGGCGTCGCGGCCCTCCTGCGCCTCCTCGCTCATGTAGAACAGCAGGGTGGCGTCCCCGGCGAACTGCTGCATGCCGGCGGCGCCGTCGCTGACGGCGTTCAGCGCGCCCTTGAGCATGCGCAGCGCCAGCGGCGACTTCTCCAGCATCTCCTTGGCCCACTTGACGGTCTCGGTCTCGAGCTCGGCCAGCGGGACGACGGCGTTGACCAGGCCCCAGTCCAGGGCGGTCTTCGCGTCGTACTGGCGGCACAGGTACCAGATCTCGCGGGCCCGCTTCAGGCCGACGGTCTCGGCCAGCAGCCAGGAGCCGTAGCCGCCGTCGAAGGAGCCGACCTTCGGGCCGGTCTGGCCGAAGACGGCGTTGTCGGCGGCGATGGACAGGTCGCAGCAGACGTGCAGCACGTGGCCGCCGCCGATGGCGTAACCGGCGATCATCGCGATGACCGGCTTGGGGCAGCGGCGGATCTGCACCTGCAGGTCCAGCACGTTCAGCCGGCCGACGTGCGGGGTGGACTTGTCGACGTAGCCGTCGTCGCCGCGGATCTTCTGGTCGCCGCCGGAGCAGAAGGCCCGGTCGCCGGCGCCGGTGAGAATGATCACACCGACCTCGCCGTCCTCCTGGGCGACGTCGAAGGCCCGGCGCAGCTCGAACAGCGTGGTCGGGCGGAAGGCGTTGTGCCGCTCGGGCCGGTTGATCGTGATCTTCGCGATGCCCTCGCCGGTCTCGTAGACGATGTCCTCGTAGTCGCCCGACCGCTTCCAGTCGACCGCGCTCTTCTGGACGCTCTCCGGCAGGGGACGCCCCTCGCCCGCCGCCGGCTCGTTGCTGCCCGGCTCGGCCCGCTCGGTGCTCACGATCGTCTCGCCCCTTCCTCACCGGGGTCTCCCCCGGTCGTCACTCGGCATTCGGCACTAACCTTACGACCGTGACGACCGGACCCGCACATGTGGAGCCCCCTTCCGGGGAGCGGGAGCTGCACGCCCTGACGCTGCCCCCCGGCCCCCGCCTGACCGCCGCCGTCGCCGCGGCGCTCGGCGGGGACGGCCCCGCGGTCCTCCCCCTGCCGCCCGGCCTGCCCGCCCCGGCGCTGCGGGCGACGCTTGCGGCGCTGCGCCCCACCCACCTCGACGGCGCGCCGTACGCCGGCGGCGTCCCGGCGGCGCCGGAGGTGGCCGTGGTCATCACCACCAGCGGTTCGACCGGCGCCCCCAAGGGGGTCCAGCTGTCGGCCGCCGCGCTGCGCGCCTCGGCCGCCGCCTCGCTGCGCCGGCTGGGCGCCCGGCCCGGCGAGCGCTGGCTGTGCTGCCTGCCGCCCTCCCACGTCTCGGGCCTGCAGGTGCTGGTGAGGTCGCTGCTCGGCGGGACCGAGCCGATCGTGCACGAGACCTTCTCGCCGGAGGCGGTGCTGGCCTCCGGGGCCGACCACGTCTCCCTGGTGCCGACCCAGCTGCGCCGCCTGCTGGCCACGGACCCGGCCGGCCCGGCGGCCTTCCGGACGATCCTGCTGGGCGGCGCCGCCGCCCCCGCCGACCTGCTCACCGCCGCCCGCGCCGCGGGCGCCCGGATCGTCACCACCTACGGCATGAGCGAGACCTCCGGCGGGTGCGTCTATGATGGCGAGCCCCTTGACAATGTAGATCTCAAAATCGGCGGCGACGGGCGGATCCGCCTCGCCGGGCCCGTGCTGTTCTCCGGCTACCGGCTGCGTCCCGACCTCACCGCCGCCGCCCGCGACGGCGACTGGTTCCTGACCTCCGACCTCGGCGAGGTGTCCCGGGGCCGGCTGCGGGTCATCGGCCGGGCCGACGACATGATCAACACCGGCGGCGAGAAGGTCGTCGCGGCGCAGGTCGCGGCGGTCGTGGCCGAGCACCCCGCGGTCGCCGACGCCGCGGTGGTCGGCCGCCCCGACCCCGAGTGGGGCGAGCGGGTGGTCGCCGTCGTGGTCTCCCCGGCTCCGCCGTCCCTGGCCGAGCTGCGCGCCTTCGTCAAGGAGCGGCTCCCGGCCCACGCGGCCCCGGCCGAGCTCGTCGTGCTGCCGGAGATGCCTCTTCTGTCCAATGGGAAGCCGGATCTCGCCGCCCTCCGTTATGGTCGTCATCCGGAACCGTGACGGTCCGGAGTCATGGCCGTGACCCGGAACCGTTACGGGGCGGCGCGCGTCAATAGGGAGTAACCGGCATCGCCGGGCGCTCCCGGCGGACATCGGCGGGCCGGCGCGCGTCAACGGAGACAACCGGCACAGCCGATACGGAAGGGACGGAACGGATGAGGATCGACCGCAGGACACTGGTCTCGGCGGCGGTCGTCGGCGTGGTCCTGGCCGGCGGCGCGTCCGTCGCGGCGGCCGCCTCGGCGGGCAGGCTCGGCGACGGCGCCGGATCCGCGAAGACCGGCGAGGCCGGCGACCCCGGAAAGCTCGCGGGCCTCCCGGTGGAGACCGCGGAGCCGGGAGACGTGGCGCCGGCACGGCCCCTGACGCCGGGCGAGACCGCCCGGCCCCTCCCCTCCCCCACGGAGGCGGCGCCCTCCCCGGAGGACTACGTGATCTCCCGCCGGGTCAACCCCGACCCGGGAAAGGCCGCGGAATACTGGACCGAGAGCCGTCTGGAGCAGGCGGAGCCGTTCCCCATGCCCGCGGCCGAGGGCCCGGTGAACGTGACGGAGTAGGCCCGGAGCACGCCTGGAGCAGGCCGTCGCCTCGCAGGTCACCGGCCTTCCGCCGGACCGCCGTACGGGCGCCCGGAGCGGCGGGTCACAATGGGCCGTGAACTGCCCATCATATTTTCCCCGTCAAGTCGGGAACAGAAAGTTCTTGGATGGGGTTATTGGTACTGGTGCGCTGAGCGGCCCCCACGCCGCCCCACCCGACAGACAAACCGTATGCAGACGACTCCGTGATGGAGGAGGTGTCCTCATGCCCCCAACCGCCGCGGCGACCTCACCTGAGGCCCCGACGACCCTCGACCAGCTCCTCGACCGAGGGCGAGTTCAGGGTAACCTCTCCCTCGCGGAGCTGCGCCACGCGTTCGCCGAGGCAGGGGTCAGCCCGACCGAGGGCAGGGCCATCCTGAGGGAGCTCACCGAGGCGGGCGTCAGCCTGTCGGCCGAGGACGAGCCCACGCTCGCCAAGGCCACGGCCAGGCCCGCCCGCAAGACCGGTGCGCGCAAGACCGGGACGGCCGCGAAGACCACCGCCGGGTCCGCCGCCGAGCCCGCGGAGCCGGCGTCCGGGGACGACCCGGAGCCCGCCCCCGGGACCAGGGCCACCCGCGCCTCGAAGACCACCGGCTCGAAGACCACCAGGGCGCCGAAGGGCGTCAAGGCGAAGACGGCCGCCAAGGACAAGGCACCGGCCGCCGAGTTCGACGAGGACGAGTGGACCGCCCCGGACGACGCCGAGCTGGAGGCCGACGCCGAGCAGGCGCTCGACCTGGACGACCAGTCCTCGGTCATGGGCGACTCGGTGCACACGTACCTCAAGTCCATCGGCCGCCGCACGCTGCTGACCGCCGCCCAGGAGGTCGAGCTGGCCAAGCGGATCGAGGCGGGCCTGTACGCCGAGGCCAAGCTGGAGGCCGAGCCGGGCCTGTCCGCCGCCATGCGGGACGACCTGGAGTGGGTCGCCGAGGACGGCCGCCGGGCCAAGGACCACATGCTGGAGGCCAACCTCCGCCTGGTGGTCTCGGTCGCCAAGAAGTACACCGACCGCGGCATGGCCCTGCTGGACGTGGTCCAGGAGGGCAACCTCGGCCTGATCCGCGCGGTGGAGAAGTTCGACTACACCAAGGGTTACAAGTTCTCCACCTACGCCATGTGGTGGATCCGGCAGGCCATCCAGCGTGGTTTCGCCGACTCCGCCCGCACCATCCGCCTGCCGGTGCACGTGCTGGAGATGCTGTCCAAGCTGTCGCGCGTCGAGCGCGACATGCACCAGCGTCTCGGCCGGGAGCCCACCCCCGAGGAGCTGGCGGTGGAGCTGGACAAGTCCCCCGACCAGATCGAGGAGCTGCTGCGCACCAGCCGCCAGCCGATCAGCCTGAACGCCACGATCGGCGAGGACGGCGAGACCACCATCGGCGACCTCATCGAGGACGTCGACTCGCCCGAGGCCTCGGAGGTGGTCGACCGGCAGCTGCTCGGCGAGCAGCTGCGCGGCGTGCTGGGCAACCTCTCCCCCAGGGAGGCGAAGATCATGGCGTTGCGCTTCGGCCTCGTCGACGGCAAGCCCCACACCCTCGACGAGATCGGCAAGCACCTCGGCCTGACCCGCGAGCGCATCCGGCAGCTGGAGAAGGAGTCGCTGTCCAAGCTGCGCCACCCCAGCAACACCCGTCCCCTGCTCGACTGGGCCAGCTGACGGCCCGGCCGCCGGAAGCGGCGGCGGCCGTCAGGGAGCGGTGACCGGGAGCCGCCCGGCGAGATCGCCGATGTGAAGGACGCCCGGCCGCGCGGGGAGGCGGCCGGGCGTGCGGGCGTCAGCCCACCCAGCCGGCCGGCCGGGGGACGCGGATGAGGCCGGTCAGGCGGTTGCGCTCACGCAGGGTGCGCAGCCGGTTGACCTCGTCGGTCCACTCGGCGCCCTTGGGGGTGGCCCTGGCCTTGCGGCGGCGGATCCGGTCGTCGTAGGTCCGGACGCCGAACGTCGCCCGCTGGTTGGCCTCGGCGGCCCGCAGCGCCTCGGTGAGCGCCACGTCGAAGGCCCGGGCCGCGACCCGCAGCTCCTCGGTGGAGGCCCCGGCGGCCTGGACGCGGCGCAGCTCGGCCTCGGCGGCCCGCGCCTTCCTCAGGAGCTCGGGGAAGCTCTTCCCGACCTCCTGGTCAGCGTGGTAGCGAACCTCCGCCTCCCGGCTCACGCCCGGTCGGAAAAACGCCATCGTCTGCCCTCTCTCTATCGCCGGGCGTTCCCCGGCTGATCACGGCTCGTAGCCTACGCCGTTCCCGTCCGCCCCACACATCCAGGGACCGGTGTCACGGCCCTCCGCTCCCGAACGTGTCCCAGGCCCCAAAGCAGGTTGAGCGGTCCTCACCGGCCCTCCACTCCGAATGCGTGTCCCTTTGCCCGCTTGAGACCCTTGGTCGTGACGGCCTGGTGAGTCGGCTTCAGCGCGGATCGGCGGCGAAGGCGAAGGCTGCGGCCCGGTCCCGCAGCAGGGCGGCGAGTTCGGGAGAGTCGATCACCTCGAAGGGCCATCGCACCCACAGCAGGCCGCCGGCGAGGACCTCGAGACGCACGTCGGCGATGCGCCAGTGTGTCGCCGCCCGACCGGTGGCGGTCGTCGTCGAGGAGAAGTCCGTGGCGAAGCCACCCATGTACGCCTGTACCTGTTCGATCGGGGCATGGATCAGGATCGTCGCCGTATGTTTGCGAGGCGGAGCGCCGAGCCGGCTGGTGACGAACGCGACCGGGTCGCCTCCGGGGACCTCTCCCGGCTCGAAACGCACGCCCGTCGCCGATGCCCGCGTGATCCGATCGACGCGCAACACCCGCCAGCCGCGGTCGAGGTCGCGGCACACGAGGAACCACCGGGTCTGCCGCGGCACCAGGGCGACAGGCTCGACGTGGCGCGAGGACTCCCGTCCGGTGTCGGCACTCCCGGTACGCATCACGCGCAACCGGACCCGCTCCGCGTCCCGGCACGCCAGCGCCAGGACTGCCAGCACGTCGGCGTTCATCGGAGCCGGATACGCGCCGGCCACCGCATTCGGCGTGCCGCCGAGAGCGACCGAGGAGCGTAGCGCCCGCACCCGCCGACGCACCGCCGGGGGCATCACCTGCTCCATTTTCGCCAGGGCGGTGAGCGCGACCTCGCCCCCGCCGGCAGCGCCGTTGGCAGCCGACGAGGCGAGGGCGGCGGCCACGGCGAGCGCCTCATCCGGGGTGAACACCAGCGGCGGCAGGTCGCCGCCCGTGGACAGTCGGTAGCCGCCGTCGGGGCCGCGACGTGCCTCGATGTGATAGCCGAGGCCCCGTAGCCGCTCCACGTCCCGCCGCAGTGTGCGGCCGTCGACGCCGAGACGCTCGGCGAGCTCGACACCGCTCCAGGACCGGCGAGCCTGCAGCAACTCCAGCAGGCGCAGCGCCCGCTCAGTCGTGCTCTGTTCCGGCATACTCGCCGAGTCTAGTAGAAATGCGGACAGAAAATGCCCTAAACCCTCTTTAGGTTGGCGTTCAGGCCGGACAGACCGGCACCATTTCCCTAAGGAGAGGCATCGTGACCATCCTTGTCACCGGCGCGACCGGCGCCGTCGGCCGTCACCTCGTCACAACCCTGCTCGCCCGCGGCGCCGCCGTACGTGCGCTGACCCGCAAGCCCGATGACGCGAACCTGCCGGCCGGCGTCGAGGTCGTCGCCGGCGACCTGGCCGACGCCGCCACGCTCGGGCCGGAGGTGTTCGACGGTGTCGATCGTGCCTTCGTCTTCCCCGCCGAGGGCGTCGAGGCGTTCGTCACCGCGGCCATCGCGCATGGCGTCAACCGCTTCACCGTGCTGTCCTCCCTCGCCGCCGCGAAGGAGTTCCAGCGTGACCACGGCTCGGCGAGCCAGCTTCACCACAGCGCGGTCGAGGCCGCCGTGACCGACCGCACCGATGCCTGGACGATCCTGCGGCCCGGCACCTTCGCCAACAACCTGCTCTCCTGGGCCTGGCAGATCCGCTCCGGCGCACCGATCCGGGCGCCGTACCTCGCATCGGCACAGGCCCCGATTCACGAGTACGACATCGCCGAGGCCGCCGCCGAGACCCTGCTCTCCGACGATCATCTGGGGGAGGCGATCCCGCTCACCGGCCCGCAAGCCCTGACCCGCGCCGAGCAGGTGGCGATCATCGGCGAGACCCTGGGGCGGGAAATCCCGCTGGTGGAGATCACGCCCGAGGAGTTCCGTGCCGAGACCGCGCGGTTCATCCCCGAGCCCGTGATGAAGATGCTGCTCGGCTACTGGCACGACACCCTCACCGTCCCCGACGTCCCACGTCCCGTCACCGCAGTGACCGGGCGACCCGGCCGCGCTCTGACGGAGTGGGCCGCCGACCACCGAGCCGACTTCGAGGCCGCCTGACGGGACCGGGCGGACGCGATGATCGGACAGAAGCCGCCAGAACCGAATCCGCCCGACCATCTGCAACACGAACACGATCAGGCAGAAACCTCGACTGACCAGCCCCATCCGCCCCTCCGTGACGACCACGAACCGCGATCGTGATCACTCACCTGGATGCTTCGGGGCTGGGGACACCTTCGAGAGGGGGGCTGTCACGGCGCGCCTGCCTTTACGCAGTAAGGTCACGGCTGGCAGGATGGCCGCCATGCCAGCCAAACGACCGCCCATCCCCCTGTCCCGGGAACGCATCATCGACGCCGCCCTGCACATCGCCGACACCCAGGGCCTGCGGCGGCTGACGATGCGCCGGCTGGGAGACGCCCTGCAGGTGGAGGCGATGGCCATCTACCACCACCTGCCCCGCGGCAAGGACGCCCTCATGGACGCACTGGCCGAGCACGTCACCGCCGTCCACGTGGACCCCTCCCCCGACTGGCGCGAGGGCGCCCGGCAGTGGTGCCGGGCGAGCCGGGCCCTGCTGCGGGAGCACCCGGGCGTGCTGGCGCTGGCGCTCACCAGGCCCCCCAAGGGGCGGGCGGCGATGGCGCTGCGCGAGCAGACCGACCAGCTCGCCGAGGCGGGACTGCCGGACGCGCCGCGGGCCGTCCGGGCGCTGCGCGCCTACGTCTTCGGCGCGGTGGCGGTGGAGGTGCAGCAGTCGGGCTGGGCCGAGCCGATGGGCGAGGACGGCGAGCCCTGGCGCCCGCCGTCGGCGGGCGGCGGCGACCCCGCGTCCGACGCCGATTTCGAGAGCGGGCTGGAGGCGTTCCTGACCGGGCTGGCCGCCCGCTGACGCCCGCCTCGCGAGCGACCGGAGGACGGAGGGGGCGCGGCACCGGCCGGGGACGGGGGCGGCGTCATGGCCGCGCGGCGCCCACCGCCCGCCTCGCCCGCCGCGTGGGCGGGTGATTTTACCTGGACCCCGGCGTGTCGAGGTTGGCCGGGTATCTTCCTATAAGGCATGCTGTGTCATAGAACACACCCTCGACATGCCGGCGGGGCCCACTCCTGTTCAGGGTGCAAACAGTCCTAACGGGCTATGTCGCCTGGGGCGTGCGGATCGCACACTTGATCTGCCTGATGTGCGCACCTCAGCGCCGAGACGCGCACGACCATACATGTCCACCAGACGCTCGTCCCGCATGCGCGGGTATCGGAGCCCGACGCCGGTCGCCCGGCGGAACGGTCCCGGCGAGCCGAGAAGAGAGATCCGGAGGCACGCCGATGTGCCCGCATGAGCCGTCCTGTCCGTCCGCCGACGCGCAGAACCGCGAGGCCGCCCGCACGCTGGCCTCGCACCCCGAGCAGGGCTGGTCCCTGCTGTGCAACGGTGTGGTGCTGTTCGAGGACACCGGCGAGCTCCTCCCCGACGGCGCCGTCATCGAGCCGCATCGGCCGCTGGCCGGGGTGTCCTGATCCCTCACGTTCCCGCTTCGGGAGTCATACCGGGGCCGGCGGCATCCTCGCGCCGAGCCACTCCGCGACGGCCTCGCCCACCCGCCCGGGGTCCTTCTTGAACTCGTGACCTTCGCCCGGCAGCACCACCAGCCGGGCGGTGTCGGCCGCCTCGGGCACGCCGAACGGGTCGCGGTCTCCGCTGACCGCGAGGACGTCCACCCCGGCGGCACGCAACTCCCCCGCGCGGGAGCGTTCCGGCCTGCCCGGCGGGTGCAGCGGGAACGCCAGCGCGACGACCGCCCCGGCCCCGGCCTGCCGCGCCGTACGGCAGGCGACCCGCGCGCCGTTGCTCCGCCCGCCCTGCACGAGCGGCAGATCCGGGTGGCGGGCGCGGAGCGCGGCCACCAGGGCCGTCCACGCCTCATCCTGCTTGACGGCCGAGCCCGGCGCGCGGGCGCCCCGCACCCGGAACGGCTGCGTCACCCGGGCGACCAGGCCGCCGATCGGCGTCACGGCGTCCCGTACCGCCAGCAGGTCGGGGGCCTCCACTCCGCCGCCCGCGCCGTGCGTGAGCACCAGCAGGAAGCGCGGCCGGGCGATCCCGTCGATCTCGGCCACGGCCGGGCCGTGCGGGGTCGGGATCTCCAGGGTGGTCGCTTGACGCAGGGACACGGATATCGTCCTAAAGGCCGATCCCGGGAGCCGGGATCGGGTAGAGAATCGAAGCGTGCAGGAGCATCACGATATCCGACAGGACATGCGCGCCACCCTGGAGGCCCGCCAGGACCTGGGCCCCGAGTACGAGGCCGCGCTGGTCGAGTCTTTCGTCGACCGGATCGACGCCACCATCGCCGCCCGGGTGCGGGCCGAGGTGCGGGCCGAGGTGCGCGCCGCGGACGCCGATCCCCAGTCCCCGGGGAACCGGCGCAAGGGCGACGGGACGGTGGCGATCGCGCTGGGTTCCCTGGGCATCGGCGTCCCGCTGACCGCGATCGCCGCGGGTGAGGCGGGGGCCGCGGGGCTGCTGCTCGCCTGGGGCGGCATCGTCGCGGTCAACATCGCCCACGCACTGGGCCGCCGCCGCACCCGCGACTGACCCCGCGAGGGGGCGCCGACGTCTGGACCCGCGAGGGGGCGCCGGTGTCTGGACCGAGGAACGCAGGAGCGAAGCGACGCAGTGACGAGGGAAGACACCGGACTCAAGCCCCCGAGCCGCGACGCGCAGCGTCGCAATGAACACAACCCTCACTCCGCGGGTCGCGAGCCCCGGACGTAGTAGAGCAGGACCGGCAGTTCCCCCTCCTCCTCGACGCGGAATCCGGCGGCCGGGATGAGGTCTCCGAGTAGCTCCCGCGGGTCGTGCCGCATCGCGGGACCGGCCAGCGCGCCGGCGAGCCGGGCCGTCAGGCGGCCGGTGGGCCGGCGGGACTCGGCGACCAGCAGGCGTCCGCCCGGCCGCAGCACGCGGAACATCTCCCGTACGGCGGCGCCGCGCTCGGCGGCCGGCATGTGATGGACGGCCAGGCTGGAGACCACCACGTCGAAGGAGGCGTCGGGCAGGTCGAGCCGCTGCCCCTCGCCCACCAGATAGGAGCAGTTGGCCGGGGCGCGGTGGCGGGCGTGGCCGATCATGGCCTCGGACGGGTCGACGCCGGTCACGTGTCCCTCCGGGCCGGCGACCGGGGCCATGATCCGGGTGAGGTAGCCGGTGCCGCAGCCGACGTCGAGCACCCGGTCGCCCCGGCGCACCCCGGACAGCGCGGCCAGGCGGGTGAACGCCTCGCGCCGCCGTCCCAGCATCCCGACGCCGGTCACGACGTCGTAGGCGCGGGGCCGGTCCATCGTCCCGGCGCCGTGGTCGTGGCTGTGGCTGTGGCTGTGGCTGTGGCTGTGCAGCAGCTTGCTCGGTCCCATCGTCTTCTCCTTCCGGACGGCCTGTCAGGCCGTGAACGATCGGTTCGCCGGCGGGCCGGGCCGGCGACCGATCACATATCTTCGCAGGTCACCTTCGCACGCCGCCGGGCGGGAACGGCGCGACGGGCGAAGACACACCGGCGGGCGGATGCCGGGAGGGGCCCGGCAGGCGGGACGCGGGCGTGTCCCCTCCCCCCGGGGCTCCGATCGCGGTGCCCCGGTCCGGGGCCGTCAGATGTCGCGGTCGTGCCGGAGGCGGACCTCGGCGGCGAGGTCGGCGTCGCCGTCCAGGCCGTAGCGCCACACCCGCTCGGCGTCCTCGTCGCGGCCCCGGAGCGGGAGCGTGCGGGCCAGCAGTTCGATGGCCAGCGCGCTGGTCTCCACGTCGCCGTCCTCCTCGACGGCGGCGGCGAACTCCGCGCACGCCAGGTCGAGGTGGGCGATGCCGAGCAGCACCCGCAGACGGGAGGCGTCGGCGACGTCGGGTACGGCCAGCGCCGTGAGGACCGCGTCGGCGGCCTGCCCCGCCTCACCCTCCTGGAGGAAGAACTCCGCCAGCCGCTGGGCCGCCCGGGAGGCGATCTCCGGGTCCCCGGTGGCCAGCGCGGCGCGCAGCGCCTCCTCGGCCTCCTCGTCCCCCGTGGCCAGCCGGGCCAGGGCCATGTGCGCCAGCGGCACGTAGGCCGGGTTGCCGATGCCCAGGGCGGCCTGCCAGGCGGCCCGCGCCTGGTCCGGCAGTTCCTCACGCTCGAAGCTGCGGGCGAGCAGGCAGGCTGCCTGGGCGGCGAACTCCGGGTGCCCGGTCGCCAGCGCGGTGCGCGCGGCCGACCGGGCTCCGGGAACGTCGCCGCGTTCTTCCAGCACCACCGCCAGCCCCACCGCCGCCTGGGCGCGGTCGGGCTCGGCGGGGTCGGCGGCGAGATCCGCGAAGATCGCCGCGGCGGCGTCCAGGTCGCCGTCCTCGGCCAGCCTGCGCGCCGTTTCCAAGGGACGCGTGTCCACCTCTGGCATGCGGGGTCCTCTCCGGGTGAGGGAAACGCCCCGAGCCTAACGACTCGGGGCGTCCCGCGTCCCGCGGACGGGCGGTGTCCATGGCGACGCTGCGCGTCGCCGCTCGGGGGCTTGAGCCCGGCGCCTTCCCTCGTCACTCCGCCGCTCCGCGGCTGCGTTCCTCAGTCCAGACACCGGCGCCCCCCTCGCGGGTCAGTCCTCGTAGGCCGACAGCGGCGGGCAGGAGCACACCAGGTTGCGGTCGCCGTAGGCCTGGTCGATGCGGCGGACCGGCGACCAGTACTTGTCCTCGCGCAGCGACGGCAGCGGGTAGGCCGCCTCCGCCCTGCCGTAGGGGTGGTTCCAGTCGTCGGTGACCAGGCAGTCGGCGGTGTGCGGGGCGTTGCGCAGCGGGTTGTCCTTCTTGTCGTACTCGCCGGAGGCGACCTTGGCGATCTCGCCGCGGATCGCGATCATGGCGTCGCAGAACCGGTCGAGCTCGGCCAGGTCCTCGCTCTCGGTGGGCTCGATCATCAGCGTTCCGGCCACCGGGAAGGACATCGTCGGCGCGTGGAAGCCGTAGTCGATGAGGCGCTTGGCCACGTCGTCCACGGTCACACCGGTCTCCTTGGTGATCTGGCGCAGGTCGACGATGCACTCGTGTGCGACCAGCCCGCCGCGGCCGGTGTAGAGGACCGGGTAGTGCGGGGCCAGGCGGCGGGCGAGGTAGTTGGCCGACAGGATGGCCTGCTCGGTGGCCGCGCGGAGACCCTCGGCGCCCATCATCCGGATGTAGGCCCAGGAGATCGGCAGGATACCCGCCGAGCCGTACGGCGCGGCCGAGACCGGGCCGACCGGCGAGCCGCCGTGCAGCGGGTGGCCGGGGAGGTACTCGGCGAGGTGGGCGCGGACCGCGACGGGCCCGACGCCGGGGCCGCCGCCGCCGTGCGGGATGCAGAAGGTCTTGTGCAGGTTCAGGTGGGAGACGTCCGCCCCGAACTGCCCCGGCTTGGCCAGGCCGACCAGCGCGTTGAGGTTGGCGCCGTCGACGTAGACCTGACCGCCGGCCTCGTGCACCAGCTCGCAGATCCGGGTGATGCCCTCCTCGTAGACGCCGTGCGTGGACGGGTAGGTCACCATGATCGCAGCGAGCCGGTCACGGTTCTTCTCGATCTTGGCGACGAGGTCGTCGAGGTCGACGTTGCCGTCGTCGTCGCAGGCCACCACGACGACCCGCATGCCGGCCATGACGGCGCTGGCGGCGTTGGTGCCGTGCGCGGAGGAGGGGATGAGGCAGACGTCGCGGCCGGACTCGCCGCGCGCCCGGTGGTAGGCGCGGATGGCGAGCAGGCCGGCGAACTCGCCCTGGGAGCCGGCGTTGGGCTGGATCGACACGGCGTCGTAGCCGGTGACCTCGGCCAGCCAGCCCTCCAGCTCCCCGACCAGCTGGGCGTAGCCGGCGCCCTGCTCGGCGGGGGCGTAGGGGTGCAGGCCGGCGAACTCCGGCCAGGTGATCGGCTCCATCTCGGTGGTCGCGTTGAGCTTCATGGTGCACGAGCCCAGCGGGATCATCGACCGGTCGAGCGCGATGTCCCTGTCCTGCAGCCTGCGCAGGTAGCGCAGCATGGCGGTCTCGGAGCGGTGGCTGTGGAAGACCGGGTGGGTCAGGAAGTCGCTCGTCCGGGTCAGGGTGGCGGGCAGAGCGTCGTGGGCGGAGGCGTCGAGGTCGGCCAGGACCGCGCCGCTGACGCCGAAGGCGGCCAGCACCCGCTCGATGTGCGGCAGCTCGGTCTTCTCGTCGCAGGAGACGCCGACGTGGTCGTCGTCGGCCAGCCGCAGGTTGACGCCGTTGTCCCGGGCCGCGGCGACGACCTCGGCGGCGCGGCCCGGCACGCGGGCCAGCACGGTGTCGAAGAAGGCGTCGTGGACGACCTCGACGCCGCCCTGGCGCAGGCCCTCGGCGAGCACGACGGCGTGGCGGTGGACGCGGCGGCCGATCCGGCGCAGCCCCTCGGGACCGTGGTAGACGGCGTACATCCCGGCGATCACCGCGAGCAGCACCTGCGCGGTGCAGATGTTGCTGGTGGCCTTCTCGCGGCGGATGTGCTGCTCGCGGGTCTGCAGCGCGAGGCGGTGGGCGGGGCGGCCGTCGGCGTCCTGGGAGACGCCCACCAGGCGGCCGGGCATCTGCCGCTGCAGGCCGTCGCGGACCGCCATGTAGGCGGCGTGCGGGCCGCCGAAGCCCATCGGCACGCCGAACCGCTGGGTGGAGCCGACCGCGATGTCGGCGCCCATCTCGCCGGGGGCGGTCAGCACGGTGAGGGCCAGCAGGTCGGCGGAGGCCACGACCTGGGCGCCGCGGGCGTGGGCGGCGTCGGCGACGGAGCGGAAGTCCCTGATCCGGCCGCTCGCGCCCGGGTACTGCACGAGCACGCCGAAGCAGTCGGGCAGCTCGGCGGTGAAGTCGCTCTCGACCAGCTCGATGCCGAGCGGCTCGGCGCGGGTGGCGAGCACGGCCTTGGTCTGCGGCAGGGCGTCGGCGTCGACGACGAACACGTTGGAGGGCGCCTTGCCGGCGCGGCGGGCCAGGGTCATCGCCTCGGCGGCGGCGGTGGCCTCGTCGAGCAGGGAGGCGCCGGCGACGTCGAGGGCGGTCAGGTCGGTCACGACCGTCTGGAAGTTGAGCAGGGCCTCCAGGCGGCCCTGGGAGATCTCCGGCTGGTAGGGGGTGTAGGCGGTGTACCAGCCCGGGTTCTCCAGGAGGTTGCGGCGGATGACGGCCGGGGTGATCGTGTCGTGGTAGCCCAGGCCGATCATCGAGGTGAGCACCGTGTTGCGGGAGGCGAGGGCCCGCAGCTCGGCGATGGCCTCCGGCTCGCTCGCCGCCGGCGGGAGGTCGAGCCGGTCGGCGGTGCGGATCGCCTCCGGCACGGCCACCGCGAGGAGGTCGGCGGCCGAGGCGAAGCCGACGGTCTCCAGCATGCGGGCCTGGTCGTCGTCGGCCGGGCCGATGTGGCGGGTGGAGAACGGCGGGGAGCTGAGCTCACCGAGCGGTGACAGGTCGGTCATGGAAAGCCTCCCGGGGCTGGTGGAGACCGGCGCTGAGCGCGGGCGTATGCCGGATCTCCCCCTCTGTCATCTCCACCTGAGAGCTTCACCTTCCCCGTCGGGGAGGGTTTTCACCGTCGGTGAGACGCGCCTGGCGGACGCACCTGCTTTCCAGAGTCGCCTCGTCCGTGCGGTACAGGGTGCCTGAGAGATTCCGGGGAGGGTTGCTCCTTCGGCGCCCCGGCCCAGCCGGGGACTCTCCCGCACGGTGTCTGCGGCCAGACCAACTTTACCCGGTTCGCCGGGCTCTGCGACGGCGGGCCAGTTCATCCGCGTGATGATCGCCTAAAGGGCTCTGAGACGCCTCCGCGCGCTCGCCGGGCAGATCGGCCAGGGAGCCCTCCACCTCCTGCCAGACGCGGCCCAGCGCGATGCCGAAGACGCCCTGGCCGCCCTGGAGGAGGTCGATGACCTCGTCGGGCGAGGTGCACTCGTAGACGCTGACCCCGTCGCTCATCAGGGTGATCTGGGCGAGGTCGCTGACCCCGCGGTCACGGAGGTGCTGTACGGCGATGCGGATCTGCTGGAGGGAGACGCCGGTGTCGAGGAGGCGTTTGACGACCTTGAGGACGAGGATGTCGCGGAAGCCGTACAGTCGCTGGGAGCCGGAGCCCTGGGCGGCCCTGACCGTGGGCTCGACGAGCCCGGTGCGGGCCCAGTAGTCGAGCTGACGGTACGTGATGTCGGCGGCGGCGCAGGCGGTGGGGCCGCGGTAGCCGATGTCGGCGGGCGGGTTCACCGGTGCCCCGTCGAACAGCAGGCCCTCTTCACCCGCACGCTGGTGGGCCTTCCCGCGCCGTTCCGGGTCATCCTGATCGGCGTTTCTACCCTCGCCGCTGCTGACCGCCACGCGGACCTCCGGCTTTCTCTCATCCCGCGGCCTGATCTGGGGGTTTACGCGCGGCCCCGGGGTTCACTTGCACCGTAGGCTCGGGGCCAAGCCCAGTCAACGACCCCACTCGGCGCGTCGTGAAGCGTAAATGCACCGAAATACCTACCCCGCGCGACCGAAGTCCTCGGGCGTGATTGTGTCAAGGAACTCCCTGAACTTCTCCACCTCGTCCTCCTGGTCGTCGGGGATGACCACCCCGGCCTCGGCGACCACGTCCTCACTGGCGAAGATGCGGGCGCCGGTGCGCAGCGCGAGGGCGATCGAGTCCGACGGGCGGGCGCTGACCTCGGCCCCGTTGGAGAACACGAGATCGGCGAAGAAGATGCCGTCCCGGAGGGCGACGATGTTGACGGTGCTCAGCCGGACGCCCAGGGCGTCGAGCACGTCGCGGAAAAGGTCATGGGTGAGCGGCCGCGGCGGCGGCTCGTCGGCCTGGGCCATGGCGATCGCCGTGGCCTCGGTCATGCCGATCCAGATCGGCAGATAGCGCTCCCCATGTGCCTCCTTGAGCAGAACAATGGGCTGGTTGGAAGGCATCTCAACCCGAACGCCCACGACCTCCATCTGCAACACGGGCTGCTCCATCTTCGCTGGATTTCGACCGGTTCGTTCAACGTAACATCCGGGGGGCTACGGCCGTCCGGCCAGGGCTCACCGGCCCAGGGCCCCTCGAACGCCGGAACGCAGCAACGAGGCGTGTAATTCCAGCAGGAGCCCGGATATCTCCCCGGCCGTCTCGTCGGCCTTGGCGATCGCGCCGGGGCCCCGGCGGCGCAGCAGCGGCGCGATGGCCTGCTCCACCAGGCCGGCCTCACGCTCGGCGGCGGCCTTGACCACCCGCAGGTGACGGGCGCGCAGGCCGAAGGCGGCCAGGGCGCCGACGCTGCGGGCCACCGCCAGGGCCTCGGCGTCGTAGTGGCGGGCCACGGCCTCCACCAGGCCGAAGTCCTCCAGCTCGGTCAGAGCCTCCTCGGAGAGCGAGGCGGCGGCCAGCAGCTCCTGGCGGGTGAGGCGGACCTCCCTGACCGGCTCGTCGGGCAGGGCCCGGGGCGGGGCGACGGGCCGCTCCTCGCGGTCCGCCGCGTCCAGCCGGTCCTTGATCACGCGCAGCGGGAGGTAGCGGTCACGCTGCTCGCTGAGGATGTAGCGGAGCCGCTCGACGTCGGCGTAGGTGAACTTGCGGTAGCCGGAGGGGCTGCGCTCCGGCTCGATCAGCCCCTCGCCCTCCAGGAAACGAATCTTGGAGATGCTGACGTCGGGGAACTCGCCCTGCAGCAGGGCGAGCACCTCCCCGATGCTCATGTGCGCACGAGCGGCCTGCGAGCTCATCATCCTCCAGAGGCGCCGCGGGTGAGGAAGACCAGCCGGAACTTGCCGATCTGCACCTCGTCCCCGCCGTAGAGCGGCACCTCCTCGATCCGCTCACGGTTGACGTAGGTGCCGTTCAGGCTGCCGACGTCACGGACGGTGAACATGCCGCCGCCGCGCCGGTAGAACTCCACGTGGCGGCGCGAGACGGTGATGTCGTCCAGGAAGATGTCGCTGTCGGGATGACGCCCCACGGTGGTCAGGTCGCTGTCCAGCAGGAAACGGCTGCCGGCGTTGGGGCCGCGCATGGCGACGAGCAGGGCGGAGCCCGGGGGCAACTGCTCGACGGCCTGCCGCTCGGCGAGAAGCGTCTCTCCGGTCTCCGCCTCGTACGCCTCGATCCCGGAGAGGGAGATGGTCGACGTGCTGTCTCCGGGTGACTCGTACTTGGTCAGCGGCGAACCGCATTGGGAGCAGAAACGGGCATCCTCAGGGTTGGCGTGCCCGCACTGCGTGCAGTAGACGCTCGGCATCGATCGGCTCGGCCTCCTACCGCGAAGACGCGGCAACGGTGCTCAGGGATGCGCGCCTCGCTTCTTCGCTTCTCAAGTATTTTCTCTGACTGCGAATGCCGCAACATACACCAATGAGACGCAAAGATCAAGGCCGACGCTCGACCGCGGGTTCGGTCGGGACAAAGTTACCGCCGGGTGGTACTTCCGGTCCATGCCGCCGCGCTGGAGTGTCGCACTTCACTGTATTCATGGCGACGCTGCGCGTCGCGGCTCGGGGGCTCAGACCCGGCGCCTTCCCTCGTCACTCCGCCGCTCCGCGGCTGCGCTCCTCAGTCCAGACACCGGCGCCCCCTCACGGTATTCACGGCGACGCTGCGCGTCGCGGCTCGGGGGCTCTTGGTCCGGCGCCTTCCCTCGTCACTCCGCCGCTCCGCGGCTGCGCTCCTCAGTCCAGACACCGGCGCCCCCGAGCGGGTCCAGACACCGGCGTCCCCTCGCGGGGCTCAGATGCCGGCTGCCTCCTCCACGACCCGTGCCCAGTGCTCCAGCATGCCCTGCGCCGTGTCGACGTCGTTGCCCTCGGCCCACAGGTGGGTGACGGCCTCGGCCGGGTCGGGCAGCACCAGCGCCCAGGCTCCGTCGTCGGTGACGATCCGCACCCCGTCGGTGGTGTCGATGCGGTGGTGCTGGGCGGCCTCGATGACCGAGCGCATCACCACGCCCTTGGCGGCCCACGGCGTCGGCACCGTACGGCGCAGCAGCTTGGCCTCGGGGATCCTGGCGTCGATCTGGCTGAGC
Source organism: Streptosporangium pseudovulgare (assembly GCF_014648055.1). Taxonomy (GTDB): domain Bacteria; phylum Actinomycetota; class Actinomycetes; order Streptosporangiales; family Streptosporangiaceae; genus Streptosporangium; species Streptosporangium pseudovulgare. The sequence continues at coordinate 58,633 of NZ_BMQJ01000022.1, read as the reverse complement.
GACAGGCGGGTCCTGGCGACCAGGCCGAGCAGGCGCAGGAACGCGGCCAGGCCGTCCACGGTGGGCCCGAACTCCGGCACGACGAAACCGCCCCGCCCGTCCGCCGCGAAGATCATCTCTTGGCCCCGGACGGCGCTCGTGAGCGCGTCGACCGCGGTGGCGGTCCACTCGACCTGCACGCCGTGGAAGCGGCAGACCTGCTCGGCCACCCGGGTGGTGGTGACCGGCAGCGCCACCCGGCCGGCGCACCGCTCGGCCGCCACCAGGTCCAGGACCACCAGCAGGGCGCGCTCCTCGCTGATCAGGTGGCCCAGCTCGTCCACCAGTGCGATCCGCTCCCCCACCGGGTCGAACCGCACCCCGAAGGCGGCCCGGGAGGAGCTGACGAGCTCCGACAGCCGCTGCAGGTCGCGGCGGCGCTCGGCGAGGGTCTCGGTGGGCGAGGCCTCGTCCAGCCGGTTGTTGACGGTCAGCACCTCCACCCCGACCCGGCCGAGGAGGCTCGGCAGCACCAGCGCGGAGGTGCCGCCCGCGCAGTCCACGACGATCTTCATGTCGGCGTCGCGGACCCCCCGCATGTCCACGTGACGCAGCAGCTCGTGGGTGTAGTCCTCGACCGCCCGGGGCGGGAAGCGCAGCTCGGCGATCTCTCCGGGGAAGGCCCGCCGGAACTCCTGGCGGGCGAAGACCCGGTCGAGCTTGCGCTGGGCCGCCTGCGACAGGTCGGCGCCGTGCTCGTCCATGAAGACGATGTCCACGCTCTGCGGGTCGCCGGGGGTGGTGCGCAGCGCGATGCCGCCGACCGCGCTCTCCCGGGCGGTGTGGAAGCGCGACACCGGCAGCGGGGTGGCCTCCAAGTCCAGCACGTTGATGGCGCTGGCGTTCAGCGCGCTGATCACCGCCCGCTTCAGCGCCCGCGCGGCGCGGGAGGAGTCGCGGGAGGTGACGACGGAGGCGCCCTTGCTGAGCGTGGTGGCGTAGGCGCTGGCCAGCCGTACGCACAGCTCGGGGGTGATCTCGACGTTGACCAGCCCGGAGACACCGCGCGGGCCGAAGAGGTTGCGCTGGCCGCGCGGCTCCCAGATGACGCTGGTGTTGACCACCGCGCCGGCCTCGATGGTCTTGAAGGGGTAGACCTTGACGCCGGAGGAGAGGTAGGCGCCGGCCTCGATGATGCACTCGTCGCCGACGACGGCGCCCTCCTCGATCCGGACGCCGGTCATCAGGTCGGTGTTCTTGCCGACGACGCAGCCGCGCAGGTGGGCGCCGGGCCCGACGTAGACGTTGTCGCAGATCACCGCCCGGTGCAGGAAGGCGCCCTCGCGGACCACGGCGTTGCTGCCCAGCACGGTGTACTCGCGCAGCTCGGCCCCGGGCTCGACCTTGGCGTAGTCGCCGATGAACAGCGGGCCCTTGAGCACGGCGTCGGGGTCCACCGAGGCGCCCTCGGCCACCCAGACGCCGGGCGAGACCTCGAAGGCGTCGATGTCGAGCTTCACCCGGCCCGACAGGGCGTCGGCCTGGGCCTTGAGGTAGCTCTCGTGGGTGCCGACGTCCTCCCAGTAGCCGTCGGCGACGTAGCCGTACAGCGGGGCTCCGCGGGCCAGCAGCCGCGGGAAGACGTCCGCCGACCAGTCGACCGGTACGCCGGGGGCGATCTCGTCGAGGATCTCCGGCTCCATCACGTAGACGCCGGTGTTGACGGTGTCGGAGAAGACCTGGCCCCAGGTGGGCTTCTCCAGGAACCGCTCGACCCGGCCGTGCTCGTCGACGATGACGATGCCGAACTCCAGGGGGTTGGGCACCCGTTTGAGGCCGATGGTGACCATGGCGCCGTTCTCGCGGTGGAAACGCACCATGTCGGTCAGGTCGATGTCGGTGAGGGCGTCGCCGGAGATGACGAGGAACGGCTCGTCACGGAGCTTGTCGGCGGCGTTCTTGACGCTGCCGGCGGTCCCGAGGGGCGTCTCCTCGGTGGCGTAGTGCAGGCTCATGCCGAGCTCGTCGCCGTCGCCGAAGTAGTTGCGCACCAGGACGGCCAGGAACTGCACGGTGACGACGGTCTCGGTGAACCCGTGCCGCCGCAGCAGCCGCAGCACGTGTTCCATGATCGGCCGGTTGATCACAGGGAGCAGGGGCTTGGGCTGGTTGGCGGTCATCGGCCGGAGCCGTGTCCCCTCCCCGCCCGCCATCACGACGGCCTTCACGAATCACCTCTTAAGGCGTTTGGCTCCTTTGACGAGCTGCCGCACCTGTACCCAATACAGCACTCCCGACCACCAGTACAGGCCCGTGCCCCAGATGGCCAGCGACCAGCCGACGATCCGGGCCGGACCGGCGTACCACGCGTCGTGGTGGGCCAGGAACAGCAGGGGGAAGGCGTAGAGCAGGTTGGCGGTGGCGGCCTTGCCGAGGAAGTGCACCGGCAGCGCCGGGCCGTACCCGAGGCGGCGCAGGATGGGCGGGATGCCCAGCATCATGACGTCGCGCAGCGGGATCGCCAGTGCCAGCCACCAGGGGATGATGTCGCGCAGGGCCAGGCCGAGCAGGGTCGCCAGGATGTAGAGGCGGTCGGCCAGCGGGTCCAGCAGGCGGCCGAGTCTGCTGGTCTGGTTCCACGCCCGGGCGATCTTGCCGTCCAGCCAGTCGGAGAAGCCGGCCAGCATCAGCAGCCCGACGGCCCAGCCGTCGGCCTTGGGGCCCAGCACCAGCCACAGAAAGACCGGCACACCCAGGAGCCTGGCCAGGCTGAGCGCGTTGGGGACCGTCCAGATACGGTCCTCGGTTTCCGATGCTTCCGGATTCACCGGTATGTCTCCCCTCCCGTACTTGATGCCGACCCTACCTGTGCGGGGCATGCGCGAACCGTATCCCTGTTACGGGTACGGCCCGCGGCCTCCCCCCTCCTTCCGGCGGCGTCCCCGCCCGGCCCGCCCCGTACGGTGCCAGGTCCCGCCGGATCGCACCGGTCCGGACGGCCCGGCGCCGGGCACGCCGAAACGCCGCGGTCCCGGGGGGACCACGGCGGCGCGGGGGTCTTCCGCACGCCCGCCGGGGACGGCGCGCGACGCGGGCTCGGTCAGGAGCGGGCCGGTCAGGAACCGGCCGGTCAGAAGCGGGTCTGTCAGAAGCGGGTCTGTCAGGAGCGGCGCACCGCCGCGCGGGACGACCAGGCCCAGATCAGCACGGCCACGACCAGGCCGAACAGCGTCAGCCCGCTGGGCACGTGCGTGCCGAGCATCTCCCAGCTGAAGTGCTGGCCCAGGCCGATCAGCAGCAGGCCCAGGCTGGCCAGCGCGGGCCAGCCGGCGCCCCGGCCGGGCCGCCAGACCAGCACGGCGGCGACGACCTGCAGCAGCGCGATCAGGTGCACCACCATCCCGGCCATGACGTGCGTCTCGGCCAGTGCCTCCCCGCCGCGTACGGCCTGGCCGGCGAACGAGGCCGCGACGATCAGGCCGGCCGCCTGGGCGGTGACCAGGACGCGCAGGCCGTACAACAGGCCGGCGGGGACGGGACGGCCGTCCGCCGTCGGCCTGGCGATGACCTCCTGCATGAGAGGTGTCCTTCCTCGGATGAACGATTCCGGACACATCGTGGCGGTGGAGGGGCCGCCGCGTCGTCACCCCCGGGGCGGATGCGCCGATCCGCCCCGGGGCGGATGCCCGACCGGGCGGAAACCGGCGTCGACCAGCCCGATCCGGTGCGCGACCACCGCGGCCTGGGTGCGGTTGCGCACGCCCAGCTTGTCCATGGCGGTGGAGACGTGGCTCTTGACCGTGGTGACGCCCACGTGCAGCGCGTCGGCGATCTCGGCGTTGGACAGGCCCGCCCCGACCAGCGCCAGCACCTCCAGTTCCCGGTCGGTCAGCCCGGCCGGGACGTGCGCGGCGGCCTGCTCCTCGGCGGCCAGCGCCCGCTCCACGACGCGGCGCAGCACCGAGGGGGCGAGCAGCGGCTCGCCGGTGGCCGCCCGGCGCACCGCGTCGACCATCCGGCCCGGCTCGTCGTCCTTGACCAGGAAGCCGATCGCCCCGGCGCGCAGCGCGGCGTAGACGTTCTCGTCCTCGGCGAACGTGGTGAGGATCACGATCCGCGCCGCGGGCCAGGCCGCGAGGACGCGCCGGGTGGCCTCCAGGCCGTCCATCCGGGGCATGCGCAGGTCCATCAGTGTCACGTCGGGGCGCAGCCCCTCGGCCAGCCGTACGGCCTGCGCGCCGTCCACCGCCTCCCCGCAGACCTCCATGTCACCGGCCGCCTCCAGCAGCATCCGCACACCGGCGCGCACGAGCGCCTGGTCGTCGGCGACGACCACCCTGATCACATTGCCTCCTCCGGGACCGTCCGGTCCTCATGGCACACCCTGTTCCAGCCCGTCCGTCCCGGCAGGCCGGTTCGTCCAGCCCGGCCCGCCGGATCCGCGGGGTCGGCGGGGAGCGTCACCGCCAGGCGCCATCCTCCCGCCCCGTCGGGGCCGGCGGACAGCCGCCCGCCCAGCGCCCTGGCCCGCTCGCGCATCCCCGCGACGCCCTGTCCGGCGCCGGGCAGGGCGTCGTGGAGCCCCCGGGCCCCGGTCTCCGGGGTCTTCGGGGTCTCCGGGGCCTCCGGGGCCTCCCGGTGCTCCGGCGAGCCCGGATACGCCGGGAGGTGTGGGGGCGCGCCGTCACGGGAGGCCGGGGGCGCGCCGTTGACCACGTCCACCGCGAGCCCGTCGCCGGTCACGGTGAGCTCGACGGCGACGGGGGTGCCGGGCCCGGCGTGCTTGAGGACGTTGGTCAGCCCCTCCTGGACGATCCGGGCCGCCGAGGCCCGGCTCACCAGGGGCAGCCGCCCCACCTCGGGGTCGAGGCGCAGCTCCGCCCGCAGCCCGGCCGCGTTCATCCGCTCCACCGCCTCGCGCACGACGTCCTCGGGGTCGAGCAGCGGCGGGTGGACGAGGTCCGGGTCGCGCACCACGCTGAGCAGGCCGCGCAGGTCCTCCAGCACCTGGTGGCCGGTGGCGCGGATGTCGGCCAGCGCCTCGGCCACCGGGCCCGACGGCGCGGCGTACTGGGCGGCTCCGGCCCGCAGCACCATGGCCCCGACGTGGTGGGCCACGATGTCGTGAACGTCGCGGGCGATGCGCTCGCGCTCGGCCAGCAGGTCGGCCCGGGCCCGTTCGGCGGTGAGCAGCCTGGCCTCCTCGGCCATCGCCAGCCGCAGCTCGGTCGTGGCCCGGCGGATGCCGACGTAACGGCCGATGGCGACCGGCGCGGCGACCATCGCCAGCAGCGCGACCACCCGGGCCGGGGTGACCTGGGACAGGTCCCCGTCGATGAAGTTCAGCGCCGTGACGGTGGAGGCGGTCACGTAGGCGACGCCCGTCCACGACCAGGAGGCCCGCATCGCGAACACGCCCAGCGTGACGAGGAACAGGCCCTGCATCGGACCGACGGCGAAGCCGGCGGTGCGGTCGGCCATCAGCACCAGCAGCGCCTGTACGGCGAAGGCCGTGCCGGGCAGTGTGCGCGTCAGCCCGGCGGTGAGGCCGCAGCAGATGATGAACCAGCCCGCCCCCCACACCGGCAGCGGCCCGTCGTGCCACTTGGTCCAGGTGTCGAGCACCATGAAGGCCACCCCGCCGCCCGCGAGCAGCAGGTCAAGGCCGGGACGCCGCTCCACCAGGGCCATCGGCTCGATGGGGTGGCGCAGGTAGCGGCCGACCGCCACGGGGATGACGCCCGCCACGGCCGGGACGTACCAGGAGGCGGTGGTGAGGGCGATCCCGGGGTCGGCCACGTTGACCGCGGTGGCGGCCCCCGCCAGGACCGCGGCGGCCGCGGCGCGGCGCCGGTCGCCGCGGTGGGCGGCCACGCCCGCCGCGACGGACAGCAGGATCTGCGCGGTGTTGGCGGTGTAGGCGCCGACCTGGTCGCACACGACGAGGACGGCCGCCAGGAAGGCGCAGACCGTCAGGGGGAACCGCCGGACGAACCCCATGGGCACCCCGGCCAGCAGGGTGAACCCCCAGGTGATCAGCGCCGGGACGGCGCCGCCGGAATATGTGCCGCCCGAGATGAGCCGGTCCAGGGCGACCGCCGCGGCGGCCACGCAGACGTCCACGGCCCAGCCGCGGCGCCCCGCGCCCGGCGCCGGGCGCGGGGCCGCGGACGGGTCACGGAATCTCATGTGGCACGTCACGCAGTCGCATACACAGCACGGTATAGGCCCGGAGGAGGGGAGGCTCCTCCTCCGGAAGGTCGGCCGCCTCCTCCAAGTGGCCGCCGGGTCCGGCCGCCCGATGGGGCGATTTCCCAGCTCACAGCGCCTATGGTGCACTGCATGAGCAGTGACGCCGCACTCTTCCTCAGGCAGTGGATGCGCTCCCCGGCGACCGTCGGGGCGGTGGCTCCCAGCTCGCGCCGGCTCGCCGGGGCGGTGACCGCGCCGATCCCCCGCCGGGGCGACCCGGTGGTGGTGGAGCTCGGCGCGGGCACGGGCGTGTTCACGGCGGAGATCCAGCGGCGGCTCGGTGGCCGGGGGCACCACCTGGCCGTGGAGATCAACCCCCGGATGGCCGGGCTCCTCGCCGCCCGGCACCCCCGGGTGGACGTCGTCGCCGCCGACGCGGCGCGGCTGCCCTCCTTGCTGCGGGAACGCGGGCTGGCCGGCGCCGACGTGGTGGTGAGCGGCCTGCCCTGGGCGGCGTTCCCCGACGGTGTCCAGGTGGGGCTGCTGGACGCGGTCCGCGCGGTCATGGGGCCCGACGCGGCCTTCACCACCTTCGCCTACGGCTTCGCCCGCCACCTGCCGCCCGCCCGGCGCTTCCGGCGGCGCCTGTCGAACGCCTTCGAGGAGGTCGTGGCGGGCCGGACCGTGTGGGGCAACCTGCCGCCGGCCTTCGTCTACCACGCGCGCCGGCCGCGCCCCGCCGCCGAGGCGGGCCGTCCCGGCTGAGCCCGTACGGCGGCGCGCGGACCCGGAGGGCGGCGCGCGGGCCCGGAGAACGGGCGGTACGCGGGCCCGGAGGGCGGCGCGCGGGCCCGGAGAACGGGCGGTACGCGGGCCCGGAGGGTGGCGCGGTACGCGGGCCCGGAAGGCGGGGCGGAAGGCGGGCGGTACGCGGGCGGCGGGCACGGGCGCCGAAGAGACGGGCGGCGGAGACGGGCGGCGGGCGCGTGGCACTGGATCGGGAACAGAACTTCGTTCTAAGATCGCGCGACCGGAATGGAGTTGATCGCCCGTGGACTTCACCCTTCCCGAGAGCGCACTCGCCGTCCAGCGCGGCGTCACCGACGTCTGCGCCCGCTACGACCTCGGCTACTGGCAGCGCTGCGAGTCCGAGAAACGCTGGCCGCAGGAGGTCTGGGACGACCTGGCCCGGGGCGGCTGGCTGGGCCTGGCCGTACCTGAGGAGTACGGCGGGGGCGGCCAGGGCCTGCTGGAGCTGGCCGTGGCCACCGAGGCCCTGTCGGCGTCCGGCGCGGCCGGCGGCTCGGCGTTCACCTACGTCCTCACCCCCGGGTTCGGCGCCCTCACCCTGGCCCGGCACGGCAGCCCCCGGCAGCGCGAGGAGCTGCTGCCGAAACTGGCCACCGGCGAGGTGGAGACCTGCTTCGCCCTCACCGAGCCCGACGCCGGGTCCGACTCCCTGGGCATCTCCACCTTCGCCCGCCGCGACGGCGACGAGTTCGTGGTCAACGGCCGGAAGGTCTGGATCACCGGCGTGCAGCGCGCGACCTGGATGCTCCTGGTCACCCGGACCGTCCCGGCCGCCGAGGCGAAGCCGCGCAGCCACGGTCTGACGATCCTGCTGGTGAACGTGCCCGAGGCGGTCGCCGCCGGATCGCTGTCCTACCGGCCGATCCCGAAGATGGGCGCCAACACCACCCCCTCCAACACGGTCTTCGTCGACGGCCTGCGGGTGCCCGCGGCGAACGTGGTGGGCGAGGTGGACCAGGGGTCGCGGGTGCTGTGGGACATCCTCAACCCCGAGCGGATCCTCCTCGCCGCCGGCGGGCTGGGCGCCGCCGAGGTCGCCCTGTCGGTGGCGGTGCGCTACGCCGGGGAGCGGGAGGTCTTCGGCCGGCCGATCGGCGCCAACCAGGCCGTCGCCTTCCCCCTCGCCGAGGTCAAGGCGAAGATCGAGCTGGCCAGGCTGATGGTCCACAAGGCCGCCTGGCTGTTCGACGCCGGGCTGCCCTGCGGGACCGAGGCCGGCATCGCCAAGCTGGCCGCCTCCCAGGCCGCGTGGGAGTCCGCCGACCGGGCCTTCCAGACGCTGGGCGGCATGGCCTACTCGCTGGAGTACCCGGTGGCGCGGCTGCTGGCCGACGCCCGCATCGGCAAGGTCGCCCCGGTCACCGAGGAGCTCCTGCTCAACCACCTGGCCACCCGGGTGCTGGGACTGCCCAGGAGCTTCTGACCCGGTTGCGGGGCCGTCCCGGGGGGCAGACTCCCCGCAGGGCCGGGCGATCACCGCCGGGCCCGACGACGGCGAAGAGCGTGAGACCAGCGACGAGGGGAAGCAGCCGATGCCCGCCTACGCCAGCACCGTGATCGACGCCTCCGCGGACGAGGTGTGGAGCTACCTGAGGGACTTCGGGAACCTCGCCGAGTGGCTGCCCGGGATCTCCTCCTGCGTGTTCGAGGAGGGCGGGGGCGGTCCGGGCACGGTGCGCCGGATCGAGGGCGCGGGCGGGCTCTTCCGGGAGCGGCTGCTCACCCTCGACGACGACTCGCGCTCGGCGGCCTACGAGATCCTGGAGAGCCCCCTGCCGGTCCGGGGGTACCGGGCGGTCTACCGGGTCTGCCCCGTCACCGACACCGGCCGGGCGTTCGTGGAGTGGTCGGCGGTCTTCGAGACGGACGGCGGGGCGGACGAGGCCAAGGTGACCAGGAACGTGGTCCGGTACATCTTCGCGCCCGGCCTGGCGGCCCTGGGCGAACGGCACGCCGGGCACCGCCCCGCGGCGGGCGCCGAACCGGTCGGCTGACCCGGCGGGGCGCCCCGGGCGACGGCCGGGGGACGGCTCCCCGGGCCTGCCCGGCTCTCACGGGACGGGCTCCCGGCTTTCACGGGGGCCGGCGCTCCGGCGGGTCCACCCGGCCCGTCAGGTGAACTCCGGCGGGCGCCGCTCCCGTACGGCCCGCACCCCCTCGGCCACGTCCGGGCCGGTGAAGCCGAGGAACTCCATGGCCAGGGAGGCGTCGAAGGAGGGGCCGGCCAGGCGCAGCCAGTTGTTGAGCGCGTACTTGGTCAGCCGGATCGCCTCGGCCGAGCCCGCGGCCAGCCGTACGGCGATCTCCAGTGCCCGCTCGTGCACCTGGTCGTCGTCCACGCACAGGCTGACCAGCCCCATCGCCTCGGCCTGCTCCCCGGTGACCGGCTCGCACAGCAGCAGGTGGTACTTGGCCTTGGCCAGCCCGCACAGCAGCGGCCAGACGATGGCGGCGTGGTCGCCGGCCGCCACGCCGAGGCGGGTGTGGCCGTCGATGACACGCGCCGTACGGCCCGCCACGGAGACGTCGGCCAGCAGCGCGACCGCCAGGCCCGCGCCCACGGCCGGGCCCTGGACGGCCGAGACGATCGGCTTGGAGCAGTTGATCACGTTGTAGACGATGTCGCGGGCCTCGGTGAAGACGCGCATGCGCGTGGCGTGGTCGCGGGTCATCTCCTCGATCATCGCGAGGTCGCCGCCGGCGGAGAACGCCTCGCCCTCGCCCCGGACGAGCACCGCGCGCACGGCGTCGTCGCGGTCGGCGTCGAGCCAGATCCCGGCCAGCTCGCGGTGGCCGACGGTGTCCACGGCGTTGAGCCTGCGCGGCTCGCTGATCGTCACCCGGAGCACCCCGTCGGCGGCCCAGTCGATCCTCAGCTTCTCGTAGTCCTCGTATCCCCTCATCGCCGGGCCCCCTCCGGCAGCGCGGCGGCGCCGGGCAGGTCCCGCACCCCTGGTGGCGCTTCGGTTCCGGCCCCGGATCGGGCTTCGGGCCGCGGTCCGGGCCGCGGTCCGGGCCGCGCCGCGGCCTCGACCAGCGCCGCGACGAGCCGGTCGTCGTCGCCGCGCTCGGGGTGCCACTGGACTCCGACGCCGAAGGGGTGGTCCCGCAGCTCGACGCCCTCGACGATCTGGTCGTCGGCCCAGGCCACGGGGATCAGGCCGGCGCCGAGCCGCCGGATCGCCTGCCGGTGCGGCGCGGTCGCCTCGACGCGGTCGCCCACCGCCCCGCCCAGCCTGCTCAACACGCTGACCTGGACGACGTGCCCGCCCCCGGTGTGGAGCTCATGGCTGTCGACCGCGTCGGGAAGCCACGGGATCAGGCTGCCGCCCTGGGCGACGTTCAGCACGTGCATGCCCCGGGCGACGCCCAGCAGGGGCAGGCCGGCCTGGACGGCGGCGCGGGTCAGGGCCAGCTCGAAGCGGTCGCGGTGGGGCTGGGGCTCGCCGAGCCGTTCGTCGCGGGCCGCGCCGTACAGGGTGGGGTCGAGCTCGCCGCCGCCGGTGAGGATCACCGCGGAGAGGTGGCGCGCGTGCTCGGCGGCCATGGCGGGGCCGAGCGACGGGAGCAGCACCGGGACGCCGCCCGCCCGCTCCACCGCCCGGGCGTAGGCGGGCGGGGACAGGACGGCCTCGCGGACCCAGTCGCCCCAGCGGGCGGCCTCGAGGTAGGAGGTGATGCCGATCAGAGGTCTGGGCATGGGCTCTCCAGTGGCCGTGCGGGAGGCGGCGCCCTGTTCCCGGACGGCGCCTGTCCCGTCTTTCGGCAACATCCCTATCATGCTGCGCGCCATTTCGGTTATGCCACCCATATCAGATCTCAATGGCCCAGCACGGCGAACCCGCCCCGGCGGACCGCTCCAGGGGAATGGAGCGCTCCACCCACCGGTGGCGTCCCGGGGCGATGGAACGATCCACCTTCCGGAGACGCCCCGAAAAGGCCCGCGAGCCGGCTGGGCGGTTCGACGCGACATTAAATACGAAATATTACGAATATCCCTCATTTCCGCACACATGGCCATCAAGAGGTTATTATCCGCGACGCCCTCGCAATTACGGAAGGCCAGATTTCGCACCATATTCCAGAGAAACGGTTGTGACGCCTATGGGAAACTGCAAGAATTCAATGTGAGCGAACCGGCGGGCCGGGGTCACCGGGCGCTCGTCACCCGGAACCGTCATGGAGGTGGTCTGCGTGATCGGACTTTGATCCGGTCGGTGGGGTGAGGTCCGATCACATGTCGTTGAATCCGCGTCTCGTCAAGGAAAGCTTCGCCGTCATCGAGCCCGTCGCGGACCGGGCCGCGGCATACTTCTACGGGCGGCTGTTCGCCGCCAATCCGCACCTGCGTGGAATGTTCCCCCCGGCGATGAACGCCCAGCGCGACCGCCTGTTCGGCGCGCTGACCCGCATCGTCTGGAGCGTCGACGGCCCCGACGGCATGGCGCCGTTCCTCGGCCGACTGGGCCGCGACCACCGCAAGTACGGCGTGCTCACCGAGCACTACGCCGTGGTCCGCGCCGCGCTGCTGGCCACCGTACGGCACTTCGCCGCCGAGGTCTGGACCCCCGAGGTCGAGCGGGCGTGGGAGGCGGCGTACGACGTCGCCGCCGACTTCATGATCAAGGCCGCCGAGGCCGACGCGGGCGTCTCCCCCGCCTGGTGGCTGGCCGAGGTCACCGGCCACGAGCTGCGCACCCCGGACGTCGCCGTCCTCACCCTGAGGCCCGCCCAGCCCCTGCCGTACCTGCCGGGACAGCACGTCAGCGTGCAGACCTCCCGCTGGCCGCGCGTGTGGCGGCCCTTCTCCATCGCCAACGCCCCGCGGCCGGACGGCACCGTCCGGCTGCACGTCCGCGCGGTGCGGGGCGGGTGGGTCTCCGGCGCGCTGGTCCGGCACACCCGCGTCGGCGACACCCTCATGCTCGGCCCGGCGTCCGGGTCGATGGCCCCGCCCGCTTCCGGCCGCGACGTCCTGTGCGTCGCGGGAGGCACCGGGCTGGCCCCGCTGAAGGCGATCATCGAGCACGCCATCGCCTCCGGGCGGCGGTCCGGCATCCACCTCCTGTACGGCGCGCGCCGCGCCGCGGAGCTGTACGACCTGCCCGACCTGGTGCGGATGGAGTCGGAGTTCCCCCGGCTGCGGGTGCTGCCGGTCGTCTCCGACGAGCCGGGCCACGACGGGGTTCGGGGCACCGTGAGCGAGGTGCTGGACCGCTTCCCCTCCTGGGCCGGCCACGAGGTCTACGTCTGCGGCCCGCCCGCCATGGTCGGCGACGCGGTCCGCCGGCTGCGGCGCGGGGGCGTCCCCCTGACCGACATCCACCGGGACATCATCGAGTCCTGAGGTCGTCCCCGAAGCCGTCCCCGCCGTTCAGGCCGTCTCCCCCGCCCGGATCTCCTCCCCGGCCCGGGTGTTCTCCGCCGTCGGAGCGTTCTCCGCCCGGGCCGCCTCCCCCCGGACCTCCTCCGTCCGGACCGTCTCCGCCGTCCGGGTCCCCTCCATCGGAGCCGCCTCCGCCGTACGGGTCTCCTCCGCCGTACGGGTCTCCTCCGCCGTCCGGGTCTCCTCCGCACGGGCCGCCTCCTCCGCCGCGGTGACCGAGGCGGTCGTGACGGAGCGGGAGACCACGGCGACGGCGACGACGCACAGCGCCGCCGCGGCGCAGAACACCGCGGGCAGCCCCGCCCGTTCGGCGAGGAACCCGCCCGCCGCGGCGCCCAGCGGGGTGGCCCCCATCCCGATCAGGCGGGCGGTGGCGTTGATGCGGCCGAGCATCGCCTCGGGGACGATCCGCTGCCGCAGCGAGACGATGACGACGTTGGAGACGGCGTTCGTCACGCCGAGCAGCACCGCCGTGACGGCGATACCGGGCACGGTGGGCAGCAGGACCGGCACGAACAGCAGGAGCCCGTTGACCACGTCGGCGACGATCAGCGTCCTGATCTGGCCGGTCCGGCGCGCCAGCCGGTCGGCGACCAGCGATCCCGCCACCGCGCCCGCCGCCAGCGACGCGGTGAGCACGCCGTACCCGGCGGAGGTCAGCCCCACCCGGGACTCCTCGCCGACCACCCACAGCACGAACACCGCGAAGTAGGCGGCGTTGGCGAAGTTGAGCACGCCCGAGAAGAGGGCCAGGCTCCGCAGCACCCGGTGACCCCACAGGTGGCGCAGACCCTCGGCGATGTCGGCGCGCAGCGGCCGGGTGGAGGGGGTCTCGACGCGGAACCGCCCACGCATGCCGAGCAGCGTCAGGGCCGCCGCCGCGTACAGCAGGGCGGGCGTCCCGAGCGCGGCCGTCGCGCCGATCCCGACCAGGATCCCGGCGGCCGGGGCGCCGAGGAAGTTGTTGCCGACGGTCTCCACCGCGACGAGCCGGCCGTTGGCCTCGCCCAGCCGCTCGCGCGGCACGATCATCGGCAGCACCGACTGCGCGGAGGTGTCGGCGAGGACCTCCGCGACGCCGGTCAGCAGCGTCCCGGCCAGCAGCACCGGAAGGCTCAGCAGCCCGAGCCAGGCGGTCAGCGCCACCCCGGCCAGCGCGGCCGCCCGCAGCGCGTTGGCGGCGACCATGATCCGGCGGCGGTCGTGCCGGTCGGCCAGGGCGCCCGCGTGCAGCGCGAGCAGCAGCCACGGCAGCGTGGCCGCCGCACTGACCAGGGAGACGAGGACCGGCGAGCGGGTCAGCGTCACCGCGACCAGCGAGACGCCGACGACGGTGATCCCGTCGGCGACGTTCGACAGGCCGGAGGCGGCCACCAGCCGGTGGAGGGGTCGTCCGGTCATGCGTGCTCCCGGTATCGTGGAAAGAGAAGTTTGCAAACGATTCTTTGCAAAGATATGGCTGCACATGACGGATGACAAGACCCGTTCCATCGACGCCGCCGCGCTCAAGGGGCTGGCGCACCCCTCCCGGCTGCGCCTGCTGGAACTCCTGGAGCAGCGCGGCGAGGCGACCGCGACCCAGCTCGCCGCCCTGACCGGGGAGAACACCGGCGCGACGAGTTACCACCTGCGGCAGCTCGAACGGTACGGCTTCATCGAGGACGTCCCTGGACGCGGCAGGGGCAAGGAACGCTGGTGGCGCGCGGGCAGCTTCTCCATGGACGGCGACCGCTTCCGCCGCGACCCCGACACGGCCCAGGCCGCCGAGATGGTGCTCGCCCAGGTGGTCCGCCAGCGCGGGGCCGAGCTCACCCGCTGGCTGGAGGAGTCACGGACCGCGCCCCGGGCGTGGATCGAGGCCAGCGTCACCTCCAGCAGCGGCATGCGCCTCACCCGCCAGGAGCTCGCCGATCTGGTCGGTGAGGTCTCCGCCGTCCTGGACGTCTACCGGAAGCGGGCCCGGGGCCGCCCCGGTGACACGCCGGACACCGCCCAGGTCGTCGTCCACTTCGACGCCCTGCCCTTCGGCGTCGGCGAGGCGGATCCCGACAGGGCGGACACCGGCGGGGCGGACACCGGTGGGGCGGATCACCCCGGATGAGCTCCCGGCCACGCGATGTCGTCGACCGCCAGGAACGGCTCGCCGGCCACGGCCGCCGGGGTCGCCCCGGTGAACGCCATGACGTCCCGATGCAGGTGGGACTGGTCGGCGTAGCCGGCCTCCACCGCGACCCGCCGCCCTCCTCCTTGCCTTCACCGCGGCCCATGCCGTGCGGGCCGGATGAGGTGAGGGCGGCGGAGGATGACCTCGGTGTCCGGGCGCCGGCCGGAATACGCCTCGGCCTCCTCGCGGACCTGGTTTCCCCCACAGGCGACCGCCTCGGCGACGCGAGCCTGTCACCTGGTCATCGCGGCCGGCTGGCCATCGAGGCGGGCTTCGACGCCATCGAGATCCACCTCGGCCACAACTACTTCGCCAGCTCGTTCCTCAGGCCGAAGATCAACAAGCGCCGTGAGGTTACGGCGGACCGCTGGCCAACCGCGCCAAGGTCGTCCTCTCCGTCACCCGCGCCGTCCGCGACGCCGTCGGCGACCGGATCGCCGTCCTGGCCAAGCTCAACATGGACGACGGCGTGCCCAGCGGGCTCTGGCTCGACGAGAGCCGCCAGGTCGCCCAGTGGATCGAACGCGACGGCAGCGTGGACGCCCTGGAGCTGACCGTCGGCAGCTCCCTGCTCAACCCCATGTATCTCTTCCGCGGCGACGCCCCGATCCGCGAGTTCGCCGCTACCTTCAGGCAGCCCATGCGACTGGGCGGCAACCTCGTCGGCGACCGCTTCATCCACGCGTACCCCTACCGGGAGGCGTACCTGCTCGACAGCGCCTGTCAGTTCCGCGTCGCGCTGGGCATGCCCCTGATCCTGCTGGGCGGCGTCAGCCAGCGCGCCACCATGGACCTGGCCATGGCCGAGGGCTTCCGATTCGTCGCCATGGCCCGCGCGCCGCTGCGCGAACCCGACCTGATCAACCGCATCCGGTGTGAGCCCGCCACCCGGTCGCTATGCACCCACTGCAACAAGTGCATGCCGACGATCTTCAGTGGTACCCGGTGCGTCCTGGCCTGAGGGCCAGGCGCGACCGGCGTCGTGCCCGATCATCCATGGCGGCGTGCCGGGCCCCGGCGGCCGACCGGTGCCCGGCACGCCGGGTGCTCAGAGCGGGACGACCCGGTAACCCCCGTCAGGGGGCGACGCGGCCGTTGGCGACGAACGCAGCGTGGGTGAGGGGCATCAGCCCCGCCCAGACGGCCTCCATCTTCTCGGCCACCATCTCGATCTCCCGCTGCGGGAACGAGGGCACCTTGGCCTGCTCGCTCTTGGTGCGCAGCGACAGGAAGTGCATCAGGGACCGGGCGTTGCAGGTGGCGTACATCGAGGAGAACAGGCCCACCGGCAGCACGGCCCTGGCCACCTCGCGGGCGACGCCGGCCTCCAGCATCTCCTGGTAGGCGGCGTAGGACTGCCGGTAGGAGGCCTCCATCGCCTCGGTCACCAGCTTGTGCTGCTCGTCGGTCCCCTCGACGAACACGTATTTGCCCGGCCGGCCCTCCTGGACGAGCCTGCGCTCCCTACCCGGAACGTAAAAATCGGACTGCAGCTCCCTGTATCTCCCGCTTTCCTCGTTGTAGGAATTGTGAACGACGATTCCATTGGCGAGGAAGTTGTGCCAAGGACCCTCGACCGACAGGTCATAGGTCATCTCCTCGCCACCGTCCTCGATCGAGACGATCGGGTCGGGTTTCGCGATCGAGACCTTCCCTCCTCGCTTGGCGAGTGCCTGCTCGGCGTCACTCTTCTTCCGGTGACATGGCGAGCAGGCAGGCATGAGATTGCTTGGATCAAGGGCTTTCAACAGGTTTGCAGCCACAGGAACCACATGGTCGAGCGCAAGTTCCTCACGCGGGAAGCTCCTGAAGCATAGGTGGCACGTGTCCGTCTCCCTGATCAACCGGAGCCTCTGCATGGACGTCCAGACACCGATCCCGCGCCGCAGGGAGGGCGGAACCAACGCCTCCGAAGGAGGTACGGCGGTGGCCGCGGCCATGAGCTGGTCTCCGACTTCCAGTTCTCCGGCTTTTCGCCACCCTTCAGGTGTGAGAACCGCATGGTCCACCGAGCACCTCAGCGACCGGCCGCTCTCCGTGGTGAGATGGATCAGCCGCTTCACTCCGGACTCCATGACGTCCAGAATCCGGGCGCGGGAGGCGAGCAGAGTCGTCTCGTCGTAGCAGCGGACGTGGTTGCGACGGACGGATGCGAGCTTGCGCAGCCGCTTGGAGGGGTGCTCGGCCCTGAACTCGGCCACCACCCGCTCAGCGGCCTCTCTCGTCTCGTGCAGCCCCAGATAGTGGGATTTATTAGCGTATTTGACCTGAGCGCTCCACTTCCCGGCGCTCTTCTTCCACGTCACCCCTCCACCAGAGCTGGGCAGGGCGTCTTCGACTCCGTGATGCCAGAGCCTATAGAGCTCGGCGATCGTCCGCCTGCGGATGTTCCCCTTCTCGCTCACTAGTGTGATCTCAGAGTCACCCGCCAGACACCATCCCACCCTGTGACGGTGGAACTCCCGGAAGACGAAGATGGGCGCCCTGACGAAGAAGGTCATGGAGTTGTGCTCGAACGGGCTCCCGTGCCTGTCGCGCATGAGGTAGTTGATCAGTCCCTTGGACCGCTCCGGGTCCTTGTTGATCTCCTCCAGGGACTGCTCCCCCGCGGTCGACACCCGCGCGGCCCAGAGCACGTCGGTGTCCGAGGCGCTGTGCCTGACCAGCTCGACGGTGACGTCGTCGAGGAAACGCGGCTGACTGTCGTCCATGGGCGGTAGACCTTCCGGTGGCGGTTCGCGGGCACAGGCAAGCCTAGCGCCGCCTCTCCGGACGCCCCCGGCGCCCGGGCCGGCCGCCCCCGGTGTCCGGTCCGGAGGTCTCCGGTTCGGGGGGCGCGGGGAGCGGATCGCTGAGCTGCTCGCGCAGGTAGTTCCACACCACGGCGATCAGGGCGGTGATGGGTACGGCCAGCAGGCTGCCCACGATGCCCGCCAGGCTGCCGCCCAGCGTCACCGCCAGCAGGATCACCGCCGCGTGCAGGCCCAGGCCACGGCTCTGCACCATGGGCTGGAAGACGTTCCCCTCGAGCTGCTGCACGGCGACGATGATGGCGAGCACGATCAGCGCGTCCGTCAGGCCGTTGGACACCAGCGCGATGAGGACCGCGACGAAACCGGCGAACAGGGCTCCGATGATGGGAACGAAAGCCGCGACGAAGGTCAGGACGGCCAGGGGAAGGACCAGCGGCACGCCCACGATCCACAGGCCGATACCGATGAAGACGGCGTCGAGCAGGCCGACGAACGCCTGGGAGAGGACGAACGAGCCGAGGGTGTCCCAGCCGCGCGTGGCCACGGCCGGCACGTCCCTGGCGAGACGGCCGGGGAGCTGGCGGGTCAGCCACGGCAGGAAACGCGGGCCGTCCTTGAGGAAGAAGAACATCAGGAAGAGCGCCAGGACGGTGGTGACCAGGCCGTTGACCACGGTGCCCACCCCGCTGAGAGTGGCGGTGACGATGCTGCCGACGCTGGACTGGATGCGGGTGACCGCGGTGTTGAACACGTTGCTGACCTGGCTGTCGCCGAAGTTCAGCGGTGGCCCGGAGGCCCAGTCGCGCAGGCGCTGGATGCCGTCGCCCACGCCGGTGACCAGCTCGCCGGACTGGGAGGCCACCGGGACGACGATGAGCACCACGATGCCTGCGGCGACCAGGAGGAAGAGCAGGGTCACGACCGAGGCGGCCAGGGTGGGGTGCCAGCCGCGCCGGCGCAGGAAGCGGGTCACGGGCCAGGTCAGGGTGGTCAGGAGCAGCGCGATGACGAGCGGCCAGATGACGGACCACATCTGCCCCAAGATCCACAGGGCCACCGCGGTCATCAGCACGACGAGCAGCGTCTCCAGGGAGACGCGTGCCGACGTGCGCAGCGCGGCGCGGGTCTTCTCGGCGTTCAGCGGGGCGGCCACGAGAACACCTTAGACATACCCGGCCGGGCCCGCGTCGGCGGGGAACCCGGCACGGACCCGGGCCGACGCGGGTGAGGCGCCGGCGCGGCGCGGGCCGGATCCCCGGCCTTCACGGCTCTGTCGCCCGGTTCGGCGTGACCTCCGGGAACGGCCGGTTCACCCGGATCGACCTGGAGCTCACCGCATGGTCCAGGCGATCGGGCGACAGAGGTCCTTCAGGCCGGGGAGCGCGTCAGGAGCACGGAACGCGGACTACACGGGGGTGCGGCAGAGCCGGAGGACATTGGCGATGATCTTTGCTCCGGCGCCGCCCTCGGCGGTGAGGATCGACTCGGGGTGGAACTGCACGGCGAAGCGCCGCCGTTCGGTGTCCTCGATCGCCATCACCGCGCCGTCGGGGGTGAGGGCGGTGGCGGTGAAGCCCACCAGGCCGGGCCGCTTGGCGTGCAGCGAGTGGTAGCGGGCGGCGACGAACTCCTCGGGCAGGCCGTCGAGGAGGGCGCTGTCGCCGGCCCTCCTGACCTGGCCGCGCTTGCCGTGCTCGGGGTTGGCCAGCAGCTCCAGCGTGCCGCCGGCCTGCTCGACCATGCCCTGCAGGCCGAGGCAGACGCCGAACACCGGCAGGTCGCGCTCGTAGAGGGCGTCGATGAGCGACGACAGGCCGAAGTCGACGGGCCAGCCCGGACCGGGCGAGAGCACCACGAGGGACGGCGCGATCTCGTCGATCATGGCGACCGGGAAGCCGTGGCGCAGCGTGACGACCTCGGCGCCCTGCTGGCGGAAGTAGTCGGCGAGGGTGTTGACGAAGGAGTCCTCGTGGTCCACGAGCAGCACCTTCATGCCCTCCCCCGTCCTGGGGGCCTCGGGGGCCGGCGCCTGCTCGCGCTCCTCGCCGACCGCGGCCAGGGCTTCGAGCAGCGCGCTGGCCTTGAGTTCGGTCTCGCGCTCCTCGGCCTCGGGGTCGGAGTCGAACAGCAGGGTCGCGCCCGCCCGGACGGCGGCGACGCCGCCGCGGATCTGCGCGGTGCGCAGCGTCAGGCCGGTGTTCATCGAGCCGTCGAAGCCGATGTAGCCGACGGCTCCGCCGTACCAGCGGCGGGTGGTCTCCTCGTGGTCCTCGATGAACTGCATCGCCCAGGTCTTGGGGGCGCCGGTGACGGTGACGGCCCACATGTGGGTGAGGAAGGCGTCCAGGGCGTCGAACTCCGGGCGCAGGCGGCCCTCGATGTGGTCGACGGTGTGGATCACGCGGGAGTACATCTCGATCTGGCGCCGCCCGATGACCTGGACGCTGCCCGGCACGCAGATGCGGGACTTGTCGTTGCGGTCGACGTCGGTGCACATGGTCAGCTCCGACTCCTCCTTGACGCTGCTCAGGAGGGTGCGGATGGCCTCGGCGTCCTCGATGGGGTTGCCGCCGCGGGCGATGGTGCCGGAGATGGGGCACGTCTCGACGCGGTCGCCGTTGACGCGGACGTACATCTCCGGGGAGGCGCCGACCAGGTGCTCGCCGTCGCCGAGGTTGAACAGGAACTCGTACGGTGCCGGGTTGCGCCTGCGCAGGGTGCGGTAGAAGCCGGCCGGGTCGGTGCACACCCCGTGGAAGACCTGGCCGGGGACGACCTCGAACAGGTCGCCGCGGACGAACTTCTCCTTGGCCGCGGCGACGACCTCGGCGTAGGCGCCCTTGACGGGGGCGGCGGGGACCTCGGCGGGGGCGGGAGGCAGCGGGACGCTCTCGCCCTCGCGGGCCAGGCCGCGGGTGGAGACGCCGTCCACGGTGAACTCGTAGAGGTACTCCCTGCTGGTCTCCCGCTTGCGGTCGACCACCATTATCCGGTCGGGCAGGTGCAGCACGAGGTCGCGCTGGTCGTCGGCCCGGGTGAGGACCTGCCGGATCGGCTCGAACTGGAAGGCCAGGTCGTAGCCGAAGGAGCCGTACAGGCCCAGGTGCTCGTCCTCGCCGCTGAAGGCGGCGATGATCTCGCGGATCGCGGTGAAGACGGTGGGCCGGCGGCTGCGCATCTCCTCGGGGAGGATGTCCTCGGACTCGGCGACGTGGACCTCGACGTGGTCGGCGGTCGGCTCGCCGGTGGGCTTGCCGGCGGCCAGCATGCACGAGGCGACGGCGGGCAGCACGACCCGGCCGCGGGCGTTCAGGGCGCGGGCCGAGATCCTGCGCCCGCGGGCGACGATCTCCAGGCAGGGGTCCGCGTAGGCCAGGTGCCACCGGCTGTAGCGGCCGGGATACTCCATCCCCGAGGAGAGCACGCCGCCGCGGCGCTCGCCGAGAGCGGTGACGACGTCCTCCAGCATGGTCT
Source organism: Streptosporangium pseudovulgare (assembly GCF_014648055.1). Taxonomy (GTDB): domain Bacteria; phylum Actinomycetota; class Actinomycetes; order Streptosporangiales; family Streptosporangiaceae; genus Streptosporangium; species Streptosporangium pseudovulgare. The sequence continues at coordinate 37,875 of NZ_BMQJ01000022.1, read as the reverse complement.
CCGGCACATCGGACGTCGTGACTTCGACGCCGATGCCACCGGCAGTGGTATATCCGCTGGTCTCCACTTGCAGCCTCGTCCCTTTTGGTCGCTCGATGCCCGGAAGGAGGCGGAAACAGAAAAGGCCGCCTTCCCGGGCGGCCGTCTGTCCACTTCGCGAATGCGAAACACGCGCCGCCTAGCAGCGGCGCCACCACTGGAGGGTGTCGAGGTCTCGCATGCCGCAAGGGTACCGGCGGAAACCGTGATCATGCAACGTGCCCGCACCGGACCGGACCGCACGGTGAGCGGGTCGCACGGCGGGCGGGTCGTACGGCGGGCGCGGCGGCCCGGTGCCCGGATCCCGGAGGCTTACGGCGGGCGGGTCGTACGGTGAGCGCGGCGGGGCCGGGTGGCCGGGCCGGGCCGTACGGCGGGCGGGTTAGGGTCGGCGGGTGCGTGCGGCCAGGCTGATGTCGTTGCTGTTGCTGCTCCAGGCGCGCGGCGGGATGACCGCCGCGGAGCTCGCCCGCGAGCTGGAGGTCTCCGAGCGGACCGTCCACCGCGACGTGCTCGCCCTGTCCGAGGCCGGGGTGCCGGTCTACGCCGACCGCGGCCGGGGCGGCGGTTACCGCCTGCTGGAGGGCTACCGCACCCGCCTGACGGGCCTGGACCGGGCCGAGGCGGAGGCGCTGTTCCTGTCCGGGGTGCCGCGGGCGCTGCGGGAGATGGGGCTCGGCGAGGCGGCGGCCTCGGCGCGGCTGAAGGCGGCGGCGGCGCTGTCGCCCGGTGCGCGCGACGCCGCCGCGAGCGCCGCGCAGCGCTTCCACCTCGACGCCCCCGGCTGGTTCGCCGGGGGCGGGCCGCCTCCGGAAGCGCTGGCCCCGCTGGCCAGGGCGGTGTGGGGCGACCACCCCGTCACCGGCCTCTACCGGGGCGCGCCCCGGACGCTGGAGCCGTACGGGCTGGTGCTCAAGGCCGGGGTCTGGTACCTGGCGACGCGGTCGGCGATCTACCGGGTGGACCGGTTCTCGGGGGTCGAGGCGCACACCGACCGGCGCTTCGAGCGCGACCGCGGCTTCGACCTGGCGGCGTTCTGGGAGGAGCGCGCCGCCGAGTTCGCCCGTTCGCTGCTGCGGACCCGGGTCACCGTACGGCTGAGCCCCGTCGGCCGCCGCCGGCTGCGGGTCTTCGCCGACCCGGCGGCCCTGGACGAGGCGCTGGCGTCGGCCACCGAATCCGACGGGGAGGGCCGGGTCACGGTGTCGCTGCCCGTCGAGTCGCTGGAGGTCGCCTACGGCCAGCTCCTGGGGTTGGGGCCCGATGCGGAGGTCCTCGACCCGCCGGAGCTGCGCGCGCTCCTGGCCGACGCGGCCGCGCGGATGAACGCCCTGTACGGCGGGCCCGGGGACGAGGCCGTGCCGGGCTGAGGTGACGGATCGCGCGGCCCCGTGACCGGCGGGCCCGCGCGCCGGTCCGGGACACGGCCGAGGCCGTGCCCCGGCGGGACGGCAGCGGGCCACCGGCGGGTCAGCGGTAGCCGGTGACGTCGGCGGGCTTGCCCTTGCTCTGCACCTCCTCCATGTAGCGCCAGGCGTCGGGCACGCTGCCGTCGACGTCGGTGACCCCGTACGCCCGGGCGAGCTGGACGCTGGAGACGGTCCGCCCGGACCAGCGGGCGCGGTCGTCGGCGGCGGCCAGCGCGGCGACGGCCCGGCCCGCGAAGGCGGGCGACTCGGAGATCGCGAAGTGCGGCTCCCTGGCGGTGGCGTCGAGCCAGTTGTCCTCGGTGACGCCGTAGTGCTCCAGCATCGCCTCCGAGCGGATCCAGCCGGGCGTCAGCGTGACGGCGGCGCAGCCGTGCGGGCGCAGCTCGTGGTCCATGGAGAACGCCAGGCGGTTCAGCGAGGTCTTGGCCAGGTCGTAGAAGACCGAGAGGCGGTAGTTGGCGGCGTTGTACTCGGCGGTGCCGTCGGTCACCTCGACGAGCAGGCCGCCGGGGTTCCCGATCATCAGGGGCAGGAGGTGGTGGCTGGTGATGAGGTGGGTGTCGATCGCCAGGCGCATCAGGCGCAGCCCGTCGTCCAGCGGGTGCTCCCAGACCGGGACGTCCCATTTGGCGAACATGTCGCCGCCCCAGATGTCGTTGACGAGGATGTCGAGGCGGCCGTGCTCGCGGCCGATCCGCTCGGCCAGCGCGCGCACCTGGTCGCTCTCCAGGTGGTCGACCCGCTGGGCGACGCCCCGGCCGCCGGCGCGGGTCACCAGCTCGGCGGTCTCCTCGATGGTCTCGGGGCGGTTCATCTCAGACCGCGCCCCGCGGGTGGTCCGGCCGGTGCAGTAGACGGTGGCGCCCGCCTCGCCCAGCGCCACCGCGATGGCCCGTCCCGTTCCCCTCGTCGCCCCGGCTACCACGGCGACCTTGTCCTTCAGCGTGTTGTGCATGGGGATGACGCTGCCGGGAAAAGAGGACACCCAGTGTCATGTTTTCCCGGTGATCCTCGGTGATCCTCCACCAGCCCCGGAGCGCGCGCCCGCTGGGTTCTGTTCTGCGGATCCTCACCACGGCGAGGATCCGCAGAACAGAACCTAGGCGCGCCAGAGGGCGGCGAGCCGCCGGGTGGCCAGCCGGGACGGTACGGCGCGCAGCAGCGCGTCGCGCAGCCAGGCGGCGGCGCCGGTCTGCGAGGTCAGCCGCGACTGCCGGGACGCCGCCCGCATCATGCGGTTGGCGACGGGCCTGCGCTCGGCGTCGTAGCGCAGGAGCCGCCGGGCCACGTCCGCCGGCCGGGCGCCGGCCAGATGGCGGATCAGCGCGGCCGCGTCCTCGAAGGCCTGGCTGGCGCCCTGGCCGAGGTCGGGCGGCATGGCGTGCGCGGCGTCGCCGAGAAGCGCGATCCTGCCGACCGCGAACGAGGGCAGGGGTCCGGCCAGACGAGTGATCGGATCGACGTGGACGTCGGCGGGCGGGGTGGCCTCGATCAGCTCCGTGACGAGGGGATGCCAGTCGGCCATCAGGGACAGCATCCCCCGGCGCGCCTCCTCCGCGCCGGGGGGCGCGCCGTGCAGCACGGAGTCGGTGAACCAGTACAGGCGGTCCTCGCCGACGGGGAACAGACCGAACATCGCCCCGCTGCGGCGGTCGACCAGTTGATTGGCGAGCAGGTCCGTCGCCAGGCCGGCAGGACGGGACAGCATGCCGCGCAGGTCCATCCGGCCGGTCCGCCGCAGCCCGGGGTGGCCGGGGAAGAGCTGCCCGCGCAACGCGCTGCGGATGCCGTCGGCGGCGATCACGGCGTCCGCTCTCGCGACGGGTTCTCCGTCGCTGATCACGGTCACCCCGTCGGGGCCGGGTTCCAGGCGCTCGACCGGAGCCGAGGTTCGCACCAGGTCGGCGGGCAGCGGGGCGCGTAGCGTCCGGTGCAGTTCCGCCCGGTCGACGATGGCCGGGGTCCCGACGTCCTGCTGCGCCTGAACCGCATCGGTGACCAGCAGCGGACGCCCGCGCCGGTCCCGCAGTCCCGCGCGGGCGGCGTGCACGGCGTGCCCGCGAACGCCTTCGGCCAGCCCCAGCGCGTCCAGCGCGCGGAGCCCGTTGGGCATGATCACGATCCCGGTGCCCGCCTCCCGGAGCTCGGCACCCCGTTCGAAGAGCGTCACCTCATGGCCCAGGCGATGCAGGCCCACCGCGGCCGCCACTCCCCCGAGCCCGGCGCCGACCACCACGATCCTCATCGGGCCTCCCACCGATTCACTACGATCGTACTAGTACGCCTATTGGTAGCATGGCCGCATGCCGCCCACCAATCCGGCCCGTCGCCGGGCTCTGGCCGATGCCGCCATCGAGCTGCTGGCGTCATCGGGCGTGCACGGGCTGACCCACCGAGCGGTGGAGAGGCACACGGGCCTTCCGCCGGGCACGGCCTCGAACTACTTCCGCGACCGGGAGGCGCTGCTGGTGGCCGCCGCGGAGCGCATCGCCGAGCTCCATCACGCCGACACCGGCCGGGCCACCGGGCACCCCGCGACGCTGGTCGACCTGCTGACGGAGTCGCTGCTCACCGCGGCGACCACGCTGCGCGACCGCTATCTGGCGATCTTCGAACTACGGCTGGAGGCCGTGCGCCGACCGGCGCTCGCCTCGGCGCTCGCGCGCCTGCAGGACACGTCGCTGCGGATCACCGCCGGCCACCACGACGAACTCGGCCTCGCCATCCCGCGCGAGAAGATCCCCGCCCTGATCGCGCTCTACGGAGGCGCGCTGTTCACCCTGGTCACCGCGCCGCCCGGGAGCGTCGGCAGGGACGTCGTCCGGAACACCGTCCGGGTCATCGTGCACGGCTGCGCCGTGCACGATGACCCGGGACGGTAGGAGAGGACTAGGCGAGGTAACGGAACCACAGGTACGGCGTGGCGATCGCGACGGTGGCGAAGGTGACGACGAGGCCGTACTTGGTGAACTCCCAGAAGCTGATCGGCGTCCGGTTGCGCGCGGCGATGCCGAGGACGACCACGTTGGCCGCCGCGCCGACCGCGGTGGCGTTGCCGCCCAGGTCGGCGCCGAGGGCCAGCGCCCACCACAGCACCTGCGCCGGGCCGTTGCCTCCGTTGGCGTTCACCAGCTCGGCGACGATCGGGCTCATGGTGGCCACGTAGGGGATGTTGTCCACGATCGCCGAGATGACGGCGGAGATCCACAGCAGGCCCAGCGTGGCCACCCCCAGGCGGCCCTGGGTGGCCTCGACGGCGGCCTGGGAGACCTGCTTGATGACGCCGGTCTCGACCAGCGCGCCGACCATGACGAAAAGCCCGGCGAAGAACACCAGGGTGGGCCACTCGACCTCGCGGATCGCCTCCTCGGTGGTGACCCTGGTGACCGCCACCAGGATCCCGGCGCCGAGGATCGCCACCACCGACGGCTCGTAGTGCAGCACCGGGTGCAGGACGAAGGCGGCCAGCACCAGGACGAGCACCGTGAGGCTCTGCCACAGCAGCCGGCGGTCGGCGATGGCCTCGCGCTCGTTCAGCTGCATGATCTCCGCGGCGCGCTCGGGATCGTAGACGAACGCCCTGCGGAACAGCAGGCGGCACAGGCCGATGAACACGATCATCAGCACCACCACCAGCGGCGCCAGGTGGACGAGGAAGTCGTTGAAGGTCAGTCCGCCGCGGCTGGCGATGATGATGTTGGGCGGGTCGCCGACCAGGGTGGCGGCACCGCCGATGTTGGAAGCCATGGCCTCGGCGATGAGGAACGGCGCGACCGGCAGCGCGAGCCGCTCGCACACCAGGAACGTCACCGGGGCGATCAGCAGGACCGTGGTGACGTTGTCCAGCAGCGCCGACGCGAGCGCCGTGATCACCAGGAGCAGCACCATGAGCCGGAAGGGGCGGCCCCTGGCCCGTTTGGCGGCCCAGATCGCCAGATACTCGAAGACGCCCGTCTGTTTGAGCACCCCGACGATGATCATCATGCCGAGCAGCAGGAAGATGACGTTCCAGTCGATCCCGGAGTGCTCGGAGAAGAACGCGGCCCGGCCGTCGGTGGCGTGGATGACCAGCATGATGCCGGCCCCGCCGAGCGCCGCCGCGACGCGGTTGACCTTCTCGGTGGCGATCAGCGCGTACGCGGCGAGGAAGATCGCGACCGTCAGCCACGCGGTGGCCGTCACGACGACAGCACCCGGCCCAGCAGCCTGGTCAGCAGGACGGCTCCCAGCAGGCGACCGTCGTCCATGACCGCGACCAGCGGGCTGGAGGTGCGCGCCATGAGCGCGGCCACCTCCAGCACGGTCGCGTCGGGGTCGGTCACCGGCAGCTCGCGGGGGTCGTCCGGCATGCAGTCGCGGACGGTGCGCCCGGACAGCGACCGCAGGAACGCGTCGGCGTGCGCCTCGTCCACCACCCGGGCCAGCGCGGGATCGTCCAGGCAGTAGCGCGGCACGGCCAGGCGCAGCACCGCGGTGGCGGGCAGCACGCCGACGGGCGAGCCGCCGGCGTCGACGACGATCAGCGCCAGCAGGTGCCGGTCGGCCACGATCCGGGCGGCGTCGGCCGCCGGGGCGTCGAGGGAGATGGTGGGGAAGTCACTGACGAGGTCGCGGGCGCGCATCGGATGCACCGGCACTTTCGGGGTCGACGACAGAAGCGCCGACCAGACTTCCCGGCTCACCCCGCCGGTCAACCTATCAAGGCGCCGCGGGACGGCTCCAGGAGGGTCGGCCCCCGCCGCGGCGGGGGCCGCGGGACGGGGCTCAGCGCTCCGGCGGGCAGGGGACCACGATCAGCGGGCAGGCGGCGTGGTGGATCAGCGAGTGGCTCACCGAGCCGAGCAGCAGGCCGCCCAGCTCGCCGCGCCCGCGTGACCCCACGACCAGCAGGTCGGCCCGCGCGGACAGGTCCCTGAGCACGTCGACCGGGTGGCCCTGCTCCACCTGTTCGACGACCTTGACGTCGGGGTGGCTCTCGCCCCGGCCGGCCAGGGCCTCGGCCAGTGCCCGCCGCTCGCCCCCGGCCACCGCGCGCACCGGGAGCGGGGTCGCGGGCCGTCCCCAGGCGTGGACGGCCCGCAGCGGTGCGCCGCGCAGAGCCGCCTCGGTGAAGGCGAAATCGACGGCCGCCGCGCCGCCCGGGGAGCCGTCGACGCCGACGACCACCTCGCCGCGCGAGTGGGCGGGCAGGTCGCGCACGACGGCCACCGGGCAGGAGGCGCGGCCGGTCACGCCGAGCGCGATCGAACCGAGCAGCATCCCCCGGAAACCGCCCAGCCCGTGGCTGCCCACCACCAGCAGCTCCGCCTCCCGGGCGGCCTCCAGCAGCGCGCTCCGGGGTTCGCCGGGCAGCAGTTCCGTGTCCGTCTCGACGCCGCCGCCCTCCTCCTCCACCCGCCTCAGCGCGCCGGTCAGCGTGGCGGCGGCCCCGTCGCGCATCCACCGGCCCACGTCGGCGTACGGAGCGTCCTCGGCCATCTGAAGCGGCCAGGCCGGCATGACGTGCACGACGCGCAGCGCGGTCCGGCGCAGGCGGGCCTCCCGGACCGCCCAGCTCACGGCGTCCAGAGCGGCGCGCGAGCCGTCGACTCCCACCAGGATCACGGTGTCCTCCCCTGCTCTCGCGGGCCCGCGGCCCGGTCGTACGGTGTTCCCCGGTTCCCCCGGTTCCCTTGGTTTCCCGGTTCCCCTGGTTCCCCGCGCCGCCGGCCTGTTCGCCGGCCGGTGATCGCCACGCGAGCCGGCGGGGCCCCGGCCCGTACCGACCGGAGCGGCCCGGCGGGTCAGTGCGGCGGGCGTTCCTCCAGCACCTCGGAGACCGGCCGCCGGACGGCGGCGTTCTCGTCGAAGGTGAACCCGAGACGCATGATCATCTGCGGGTACTCGCCGGACAGCAGCTCCTGCCGGATGAACTCCCGCAGGTGGTACGCCTCCAGCGCCTGGGTGTGGAAGGCGGCGCTGAGGCCGTACGCCGAGGCGTGCAGCAGCACGCGCTGCAGGGCCTGACCGGCGGTGATCCAGTCCTCACGGGAGTCGCCGCGCGTGGTCAGCACGGCCACCGTGCCGGTGGAGGTGCCGAAGAACTGGTCGCTGTCGTTGCCCCACGGGTGGCCGTGGGCGTAGTCGCGCTGGGCGAAGTGCGGGCGCGTCCGCCGGGGCTCGCGGGGGTAGCCGCCGGCCGGGACGCCGTCGCCGCGCGTGCTGCCCGGCGGCCGGGCCCAGCGGACCACCTCCAGGGAGAACAGCCGGTCCTGCGACTGCACGTCCTGGGCGGCGCAGGTGAGCGCGGCGAGCACCCGGACGGCGGCCTCGGCGCGGATCGGCGTGAGCCGGGCGCCCTCGGCGGCGGCCTGGGCGGCCAGCGTCTCCTCCAGGCGCTCGGGGACGGGCAGCTCGGTGAACCCGGCGCGGTGGGTGCGGCGGCGTTCGATCTCGGCGTGCAGCCGGACGGTGTGCTCGTCGGGGACGACCGTCCCGCCGACCCGCACGGTCGCCACCAGGGCGGGGCGGTCGGGGTCGGGCAGGACCCGCACGAGGGGTTCGTGGCCGAGGCGGCGCAGCGTGAGCCGGACGTTCGTCAGGGCCGCGCCGCAGCTGATCAGCAGCTCGCGGCCGGCGGCGTCGCCGGTCCGCAGCTTGCGGTCGCTGTCGGCGCGCATGGCGATCTCGTCGCCCTCGACGGTGAAGGACCACGGCTGGGTGTTGTGCACCGACGGCGCCCACACCGCGGCCTGGACCGCCGCCCTCGTCGCCGAGATGATCTCCTCGATCGGATGAGCGCTCATGACCGTCCTCCGCCGGGCGTCCGCGCGGAGGCGGCCCGCGCGCCCGTGCCATCCTTGGTCGTCATCATCGCCTCCTTTCGTCGATCGTCCCCGGGCGGCGGCCGGGCGGTCAGCGGCGAAAGTCCCCGATGGCAGGGACCATGGCCCCGGTACGGACCCGCCCTCCACCGGGCCCCCGGTGCGGCGGCGCCGGAGGGCCCGGCCGCCGCCCCGGACCGCGGCGGGGGTCACGCCGGGGAGCGGGCGCCGAGGGCGAGGGAGAAGTACGCCTCCTCCTCCTGGTCGAAGTGGAGCAGCAGCACCGCGTGCAGGCCGTACAGGCAGGAGCGCAGGTCGTCGAGCTGTTCCGGGCGGAGCCCGGCGTCGCCGGCGAGGTCGAGGTGGCGGCCCAGCCGGCGGACGAGCCGTTCGATCTCGGCGTGCGCCCTGCTCATCGTCATGGTCACCTCCGGGCCGCCGAGGACCTGCCCCATCGCCGGGTACAGCGCGTGCTCCTCGGCCCGCTCGTGCGGGAGCAGCCGTCCGGTGAGGAAGCGGTGAACCTCCCGCAGGCGTCCGAGGTCCTCGGGGCCGGGACGTTCGCCCAGTTCGTCGGCGGTCCGGCGGATCAGCTCCAGCGGGGGCCGCAGCGAGGAGTGGTCCAGCTCGAAGCGGTGCAGTAGGGACTCGGTGGCGGCGTCCACCGCCGGGCGGGTGCCGTGCGCCGGGCGCAGCGCCCGCAGCGCGTTGACGATCACGGCGATGTCGATGGCCTCCTGCAGCAGCGCGCCGGCCGCGGGCGGCAGCATCCCGGCCGCGGCGGCGGCCATGGCGAGCAGCGACATCGCCATCCCGGCGGCGGCGCTCTGCACGGCGATGCGCCGGGAGCGGCGGGCGACGTCCATGGCGTCGGCCAGGCGGTCCAGCCGGTCGGCGGTGAGCACCACGTCGGCGGCCTGGGTGGAGGCGGCCGAGCCCCGGGCGCCCATGGCGACCCCGACGTCGGCGGCGGCCAGGGCCGGGGCGTCGTTGACGCCGTCGCCGACCATCACGGTCACCGCCCGGCCGGTCTCCCGCCGTACCGCCGCGACCTTGTCCGCGGGCGTCTGCCCGGCCAGCACCCGGTCCACGCCGAGGACCACGCCGACGCTCTCGGCGACCTCGGGGCGGTCGCCGGTGAGCATGACCACCCGTTCGATCCCGGCGTCGCGCATCCGGCGCAGGGTCCGCGCCGCGTCGGGCCGCACGGTGTCGCGGAGCAGGATCACCCCGGCCGGGTCGCCGTCGGCGGTCACCCAGACGGTCATGGCGCCGTCCAGGGCGGCCCGCGCCCGCTGGACGCGTTCCCACTCCGGGTGGGAGGGGGCGGTGGCCTTGCCGACCTCGACGCGGTGGCCCTCCACCAGCCCCTCGGTGCCGGTGCCGGGCCGCTCGACGACGCCGGACGGCTGCGGCGGGGAGATGCCGCGCTCCCGGGCGGCGCGGACGATCGCCTCGGCGAGCACGTGGGACGACATCCGGTCCACCGCGGCGGCCCAGCACAGCACGTCGCCGGGGTCGGCGCCGGGCGCGGCCACGACGCCGGAGACGTGCGGCCGGCCCGAGGTCAGCGTTCCGGTCTTGTCCAGCACCAGCGTGCGAGCCTGCCCGAGCCGCTCCAGCGCCCCGCCGCCCTTGACGACCACGCCGTGGCGGGCGGTGCGGGACAGACCGGAGGCGATCGCGGCGGGCGCGGCCAGCAGCAGCGGGCAGGGGGTGGCGACGACCAGCACGGCGACGGCGCGGACCGGGTCACCGGACAGCCACCAGGCCGTCCCGGCCGCGAGCAGCGTGACGGGCAGGAACCAGGCGGCGAAGCGGTCGGCGAGCCGTACGACGGGGGCGCTCGCCGCCTCGGTCTCCCTGGCCAGCCGCACGACGCCGGCGTAGGCGCTGTCGGCCGCGGTGCGGGTGGCGCGCAGGTCGAACGCGGCGCCGGCGTTGACGGCGCCGCTGCGCACCGGCCGGCCGGCGCCGTACTCCACCGGCAGCGACTCGCCGGTCAGCGCCGACTCGTCCAGCAGCGCCGAGCCGGCCGCGACGACGCCGTCGGCGGGGACGGTCTCGCCCGCGGGGACCATCAGCAGGTCGCCGGGGCGGACCACGTCCACCGGCACGAGGCGGGGCTCGCCGTCCTCGTAGCGCCGGGCCGAGCGGGGGGCGCGCTCGTACAGCGCGGTGAGGTCGCGCCGGGCGCGGCGCAGCGCGTGCTCCTCCAGGGCCCGGCCGGTGGCGAGCATCACGCCGATCAGCGCGCCGGCGAGGTACTCCCGTACGGCGAGCGCTCCGCCCAGGGCGAGGACGGCGATCGCGTCCACGCCCACCCGGCCGCCGCGCAGCGCCGAGACCACCCACCACGCCGCGGGCGCCAGGGCCACGACGGTGACCGCCGCCCACACGGCGCCGGCCGCGGTGACCTCGCCCGCCAGGTACAGCGCGCCGCCGCACACCAGCCCGGCCACGGTGACCGCGAGCAGGACGGCGGTGGCCCGATGCGCGGCGCGGCCGGGGTTCATGCCCGCACGACCGCCACCGGGCAGCGGGCGTGGTGCAGCACCCCCCGGCTGACCGAGCCCAGGATCGCCGAGCCGATCGTGCCCATGCCCCGGGAGCCCACGACGACCAGGTCGGCGTCCGCCGACGCCTCGACGAGGGCGTCGACGGGGTGGGCGCTGGAGACGTCCTCGATCACCTGCACCTCGGGGAGCTTCTCCCGCCAGGCGGTGAGCTTCTCACGCACCATGCGGTCCTGGTAGCGGCGGACCTCGTCCATGTCGTAGGTGACGTCGGGCGCGAAGGCGTGCACCGGGAGCTGCCAGGCGTGGACCGCGCGCAGCGGGCAGCCGCGCGCTTTGGCCTGCTCGAAGGCGTAGGCGAGGGCGGGGTCGGACTGCGGGGAGTCGTCGACGCCGACGACGACCTCGCGGCGGTGCTCCTCGCCGCCGGGGCGGACGACGACCACCGGGCAGCGGACGTGCCCGGCGACGTAGGTGCTCACCGAGCCGAGCAGGGCGCTGGCGAAGCCGCCCAGGCCGCGGCTGCCGAGCACGATCTGGGCGGCGTCCGCGGCCTGCTCGCACAGGCTCCTCGTCCGGGACCCCTCGATCAGCTCGGTGGCCACCTCCAGCGTCGGCTGGCGGGCGCGCGCCTGGTTCTCGGCCTCGTCGAGGACGCGGCGGCCGCTCACGACGAGCGTTCCCGGCCACTCGGGGGCGGAGAACCGGGGGATGTCGTACGGCCCGCGCTCCACGACGTGCACGAGGCGCAGCGGCAGCCGCCGCCGGAAGGCGTCGTCGGCCGCCCACCGGACCGCCCTGGCGGCGTCGGGTGAGCCGTCCACCGCGACGATGACGGGCGCGGGGCCGCCGGCCGCTCCGGGGACCGGCCGGCCGGTGTCGTTCGAGGACATGGTCTCCTCCTCGGGTAGGGGGCCGTCGGTTCAAGCGTCTGCGCGGGGCGGCGGGGCTCCCAGAGCCGCTGGGCCCGCCGCCGGGGGACTTTCGGCCCGTTTCCCGGCGGGGCCGTCGCCGGATCTTCTCCGGCCCGGAAAGGCCCCGTCGCGCGGCCCGTTTCCCGGGCCGGTCCGTCGTGCTCCGCGGCCCGTTTCCCGGGCCGGTCCGTCGTGCCCCGCGGCCCGTTTCCCGGGCCGGTCCGTCGTGCTCCGCGGCCCGTTTCCCGGGCCGCCCCGTCTCTCGGCCCGTGCACCTCCGGGGAGCGTGCGCCGGTCCGCGCGGGTCCGCGTGGGTCTCAGTCGCGGTCCTTGACCACCGCCACCGTGCACCCGGCCCGCTGGAGCAGCTCCCGGCTGACCGAGCCGAGCAGGCGGCTTCGCACCGGGCCGAGCCCGCGCGAGCCGACGACCAGCAGCCGGGCCCGGTGGCTGCCGGGCAGCAGCACCGGCAGCGGCGGGCCGCCGACCGTGCTGGTCGTGACGGTCACCCCGGCGGTTCCCCGGGGCAGCGCGGCGACGGCCTCGGCGACCCACCGCTCCAGTTCCTCCCCCCGTCTGCCCGGCCCGTCCCGGCGGGCGTGGATCGCGTGCACCGGCAGCCGGTGCCCCCGGGCGTACTCGAGTGCGAACCGCAGGGCCGCCAGCGAGCAGTCCGACCCGTCCACCCCGACCACGACGGTCTCCGCGCCCCCCGCCGCCTCGGCGGTCCCCCGTACGGCCAGCACGGGGCAGGCCGCGTGCGTGGCGACGTGGACGCTCACCGAGCCGACGAGCAGCCCGGCCATGCCGCCGCGGCCCCGGGTGCCGAGCACCAGCATCTCCGCCGTCCGGCCGAGCGAGACCAGCTCCGTCCCGGGGTCCCCCCGCAACAGCACCGACCGCACGGCGCGGCCGGGCAGCAGCCGCTCGGCCAGTTCCACGCCCTCCGACAGGACGAGTCCGGCGAGGCCGCGTTCGCGCGTGGTCACCGCCGCCTCGCGCTCGGCCCGGGGACCGTCCCACACGTGGCAGACGGTCAGCCTCCCGCCGCGCACCCCGCACGCCCGCGCCGCCCACCCGACGGCGGCGCGGCTCTGCGGTGACCCGTCGAACGCGACGACGATCTCGCGTCCCGCGCGGGGGCGGGACGCGGCGCCGTACGCGACCCGGGCCAGGAAGTGGATCCGCGCGGCGAGCTGCGCGTCAACGCCACGAGTCATGCGGCAGCACCGGGACCAGGCGGAACATCCCCGTCATGAGCTCCGGCGGCTCCCCTTCGCCGGTCTCCTCGGCGATCCGGCCGGCCACCGCCCGCAGGATGTCGGTGGTGGTCACCATTCCCACGACGGTCCCCGACTCCCCCAGGACCGGGACCGCGGCGGTCCCGGCGCCGATCATGGCCGCCGCGGCCTCCCGCAGCGGCGCGTGCGCCGAGATGCGGGGGCAGCGGCGCCCGGAGATCAGGTCCTGGACGCGAACCCTGGACTGCTCGGCCGGGCCGCCCGACCAGCGGGCGGTGATGTCCTCCCGGGTGAGGACGCCCACCAGGTGGCGGTCGCCGTCCACGACCGGCAGGTGGTGGACGCCGGCCCGGCGCATGATCTCCCAGGCCAGCAGCGGGGACTCGTCGGGGTCGACGGCGACGAGCGTCCGGCTCATCACCCGGCCGACCGTGAGGTCGCGGACGTCCGGCGGGCTCTGCACGTCCATCACGCCTCCCCGTGGGCGCGCACCACGGCGACGGGGCAGTGGGAGTGGTGCAGCACGCCGTGGCTCACCGAGCCGAGCAGGGCGGAGCCGGTGCGGCCCAGCCCGCGGGAGCCGACGACCACCAGGTCCGCGTTCCGCGACGCGTCGCGGATGACCGCGACCGGGTGCCCGCAGACCACCGTCTCGGTGACCTCCACCTGCGGGTACTTGTCCCGCCACGGGGTGAGCGCCTCCCTGGTGACGTGCCGCTCGGAGGCGGCGATCTCCTCGATCAGCGGCGTGTAGGCGGTGGCGCCCGGTCCCACGACGGGCATCTGCCAGGTGTGCACGGCGTGCAGCCGGGCACCGCGCCGGGCGGCGTCCTCGAAGGCGTACTCCAGGGCCGCCACCGAGTGGGCCGAGCCGTCGAAGCCGACGACGACCTCGCCGAACGGCTGCTCCCTCGGCTCCCCCTTGACCACCACGACGGGAACGCCCACGCGCCCCGCCAGGGCCAGGGAGACCGAGCCGAGCAGCAGGCCGGCGAACCCGCCGAGACCGCGGCTGCCGACCACGACCTCCCGGGCGTCGGCGGCCTCGCGGCGCAGGACCTCCACGGTCCTGCCCGGCTCCAGCACGCTGTTCACCTCCAGCTGCGGGGCGTGTTCGTGGGCCAGGTCGGCGGCGCTGTCGAGCATCCCCCGGCAGTACGCGGCCATGGAGTCGTGGAAGCCCGGCGGGGTCTGGAGCGGGAGGTCGTAGGTCCACGGTTCGCACACGTGCACGATCCGCAGGGCCCAGCCGCGCCGGACCGCCTCGTCGGCGGCCCACCGAACCGCGGCCCGCGCCGGAGCGGAGCCGTCCGCACCCACCAGTACGTGCGCTGTCATGTCGCCCTCCTTGGGTCCGTCACCGTCCATCCGACACCCGGGCCCGGGGCCGCCGCAGCGGCCGAAAGACCCGTCCACCAGGGACTTCCGGTCCGGGTGCCGGTAGCGTCCGCGTGCCGCGTCACGGGGCGGCGCGGGCGCGCCGCGGCCGGGGGCCGCACGCCCTCACTCCTCCTCCGGGGACGGCACCACCGCGACCGGGCAGTGGGCGTGGTGCAGCACCCCCCGGCTGACCGAGCCCAGCACGAGCGAGCCGAGCCCGGTCAGGCCGCGCGAGCCGACGACCACGAGGTCGGCCTGAGCCGAGGCCTCGCAGAGGGCGGACACCGGGTGGGCGCAGACCGACGTCTCGGCCGTCTCCACCTGGGGGTGGTCCCTGATCCACGACTCCAGGACCCCGCGCACCGCCTCCCGGCCGGAGGCGAGGGCGTCCTCGGCCAGCGACGAGCAGCCGGCCGCGTACGGGGTCATCACGGGCGCGTGCCAGGCGTAGACCACGCGGAGACGGGCGCCGCGGCGGGCGGCCTCGGCGAAGGCGTACTCCAGCGCGACGCGGGACGCCGCCGACCCGTCGAAGCCGGCGACGACCTCGCCCTGCACGGCCTCCTGGGCGCCGCGCACCACGACCACGGGACAGGCCGCCCTGCCCGCCAGGCCCACCCCGACCGACCCGACCAGCATGCCGGCGAAGCCGCCCAGGCCCCGGCTGCCGACGACGACCTGGGCCGCCCGGCGGGACTCCTCCAGCAGCGTCTCGATGATCCGCCCGGTGACGAGCACGGGCGTCACCTCCACGCCGGGCGCCTGCTCGCGGGCCAGGTCCACGGCGGCGGCGAGCAGCTCCTCGCAGGCGCGTGACACGCCCACGGGCGCCCCGGGCACCCGTGCGCCGGGCACCTGCGCCCCGGGCGCCTGGACGCCGGGCACCTGCACGTACGGCAGGTCGTAGGCCCACGGCTCGCAGACGTGGACGACGCGCAGGCCGCACCCGCGCCGGGCGGCGTCGTCGGCCGCCCACTTCACCGCGATCGACGCCGGCCTCGATCCGTCCGTGCCGGCCACCACCTGCCCGCCCATGGCTTCCTCCCGTCCGTGTCGCCGTCCGCTGTCCTGCTCGCTGTCTCCTGCCCGCTGTCTCCTGCTCCCTGCTTCCTGCTCCCGGGGAGCTGCTCTCGAGGGGCCCGCCGTCGGGGCCCGCTCCCGGAGAGACCCGCTCTCAGGGACCCGCCGGGACCGGCGGGTCCCGCGGCGGGGGCACGACCGCGACGGGACCGGAGGCGTGCCTGACCAGGGAGCGGGTCACCAGCCCCAGGTGCCCGGACAGCAGCGCCGACCGCCCGGCCCCGGCCACGAGGAGGGTCGCCTCGGCCGACGCTTCCAGCAGCGCCTCCTTCGGCGCGGTGGTGCTGAGGCAGACGTCGACGGCGACCTTCGGATACTTCTCCTGCCAGCCGGCGAGGCGCTCGTCCACCCACTCCCGGCAGACCCGGGCCGAGTCGTCGACGTCGGGCAGCGGGGCCATGGCGACGCCCCACGCCGTCAGGTGGTGCGGGTGGCCGGCGTGCATGACGAGCAGCCGCAGCCGCCGCAGGGCCGCCTCCTCGAAGGCGAACTCCAGCACCTCGTCGGCGGTGGTGTCCTTCAGGCCGAGGACCACCGGGCCGGGGTGCAACGGCACGGGGATCGGGCCGGTCCCCCGGGTGATGAGCACCGGGGCCCGCGCGTGGGCGGCGACGGTGGAGGCCGTGGAGCCGATCACCGACCGGGCCGGGGCGTTCCGCCCGCGGGAGCCGATCACGACGAGCTCGGCGTCGGCGGACAGCTCCACCAGCCGCCGGGCCGCGGACCCCTCGTAGAGGTCGGTGACCACCTCCACGATCGTGCTGCACGCCCGGGCGCAGTCGGCGCCGTGCCGCAGCACCCGCCCGGCCGCCGGCCGGCCGCGGTCCCCGGCGTCCTCGCCGGCCTCACCGGCCTCGCCGTACGGCCACTGCCAGGTGTGGACGACGGTCAGCGGGAGCCGTCTGAGCTCGGCCTCGTCCATGGCCCACTCCAGGGCCTGCAGCGAGTGGTCCGATCCGTCGTAGCCGGTCACGACCCTGCGTCGTCTCATCCGCGGTTTCGCCATGCTGTTCCCCTCGATGCTCCCCTCGATGCCCGTGTCCGGGGACGGCGGGCGGCCGTCTCAGCCGCCCCTGGCCAGCCGTACCGCCGTCACCTTGTACTCCGGGCACGACGTCACGGTGTCGGTGTGGTCGGAGGTGAGGGTGTTGACCCCGCTTCCGGGGAAGTGGAACGCGCAGAACACCTGCCCGGGGGTCACCTCGTCGGTGAGCCGGGCGAGCAGCGTGGCCCGGCCGTGCCGGCTCTCCACGACCACCGGCGCGCCGTCGGCGAGGCCGTGCCGGGCGGCGTCGGCCGGGTGCAGGTCGAGCCGGTCGTCGGGGTCCAGCAGGAGGTTGCCCGTGCGGCGGGTCATGGTGCCGGAGTTGTAGTGCGCCCAGCGCCGCCCGGTGACCATGACCAGCGGGTAGCGGTCGTCCGGCGTCTCACCCGGCGGCAGGTACGGCGGGGCGGCCAGGCGGGCCAGGCCGTCGGGGGTGGCGAACCGCTCCCGGTACAGGCTCGCCTCCCCGGGGGCGGCGGGGTCCGGGCACGGCCAGGGGACGGCGCCCTCGGCGTCCAGCCGCTCGTGCGACAGCCCGGCGAACAGCGGGGCCACCTCGGCGCACTCGGCCAGCGCGGCGGCCGGGGTGGGGCAGCCGAGGTCCGCGCCGAGCGCGGCGGCGACGGCGTGGATCACCGCGAAGTCGGCCATGGCCTCCCCCGGCGGGTCGAGCGCGGGACGGACCCGCTGGAAGCGGCGGTCGAAGTTGACGAAGGTGCCGTCCTTCTCCAGCCACGACGCCACCGGCAGCACGACGTCGGCGCGGCGCGCGGTCTCCGACGGGAACAGCTCCTGGCAGATCACCAGCGGGCAGGCGTCGAGCGCCTCGGCGACCCGGCCCGCGTCCGGATCGGTGGCGCAGACGTCCTCCCCCATGATCCACAGCGCCCGCAGCGTCCCGGCGCGGGCGGCGGCGAACATCTCCGGGATGCGCATGCCCGGCCGTTCCGGGACCGGCGCGCCCCAGACGGCCCCGGCCCGCCGCCGGGCGGCCGGGTCGGTGACCCTGCCGTAGCCGGGCAGCGTGTCGGGCAGCGCACCCATGTCGGAGGCGCCCTGGACGTTGTTCTGGCCGCGCAGCGGGTTGATCCCGAAGCCGCGGCCGGTGCCGACCGCACCGCGCAGGATCGCCAGGTTGGCCAGCGCCCGCACCCCGTCGGTGCCGTGCAGGTGCTCGGTGACGCCGAGGCCGTAGACGATCGCGGGACGCTCGGCCCGGCCGTACAGGCGGGCGGCGGCCACCAGGTCGGCGGCCGGGACGCCGGTGAGGGCGGCCACCCGCTCCGGCGGGTAGCCGTCGAGGAGCGCGGCCAGCTCCGGCAGGCCGGCGGCGCGCCGCCGCAGGAACGCCTCGTCGATCATCCCCTCGGCCAGCAGGACGTGCGCCAGCCCGTGGAACAGGGCGACGTTGGTTCCGGGGCGGGGCCGCAGGTGCACGTCGGCGTGGCGGGCCAGCCCGACGGTCCGCGGGTCGGCGACGACCAGCCGCGTCCCCCGTTCCAGGACCTGCCGCAGCAGCCGGGCGCCGGCCACCGGGTGGGCCTCGGCCGGGTTGGCGCCGGTCAGCAGCAGGCAGTCGGCGCGCTCGACGTCCTCGAAGGCGTCGGTGCCGCCGGGCAGGCCCAGGGAGGCGGTCAGCCCGGCCGCCGAGGGCGAGTGGCACAGCCGGGAGCAGTTGTCGACGTTGTTGGTGCCGAGGACGACCCGCATGAGCTTCTGCAGCAGGTAGTTCTCCTCGTTGGTGGCCCGCGCCGAGGAGATCGCCGCCACCGCGCCGGGGCCGCCGTCGGCGACGGCGGCCCGCAGTCCCCGGGCGACGCGGTCGAGCGCCTCGGCCCAGGTGGCCTCCTCCAGGCGGCCGTCGCGGCGCAGCAGCGGCCGGGTGAGGCGGTCGGGTGAGCGCAGGAAGCCGTGGGCGAAGCGGCCCTTGACGCAGGCGTGGCCGCGGTTGACCGGGCCGCCGCGATCGGGCAGCACTGCCGCCACCTCGCCGTCGCGGGTCAGCACTTCCAGCGAGCAGCCGACGCCGCAGTAGCCGCAGGTGGTGCGGGTGCGCGCGGTCACCGCCGCCCGGCCGCCGAGCGGCAGGCCGGGTTCGGTGAGCGCGCCGGTGGGGCAGGTGTTGACGCAGCCGCCGCAGGCCACGCAGTCGGAGTCGATCCACGGCCCGCCCGTGCCGGGGGCGACGACCGTGTCGGCGCCGCGGCCGGTCAGCGTGAGGGCGAAGGTGCCCTGGACCTCGGCGCACATGCGCACGCACCGGCCGCAGGCGATGCACAGGTCGCGGTCGAGGCGGACGTAGGGGTGGCTGTCGTCCCGGCCGCGCCCGCCCGGCGCGCGGGCGGCCTCCGGCCCGACGCCGAGCGCCCGGCACGCCTCGGCCAGCTCGCTGTCGGCGTCGCCGGCCAGGGCGCGCGGCGGCAGGCCCGCCACGATCAGCTCCACGGCCTCGCGGCGCAGCTCCGCCATCTCCCCCGAGGCGACCTCCACGGAGGCGCCGCCGGCCGCCGGGGTCACGCAGGCGGCCACGACGTGCCCGCCGACCCGCACCAGGCAGGTACGGCAGGAGCCGGCCGGCGACAGGCGGTCGTCGTGGCACAGCGCGGGCAGCGTCGCCGGCCCGGCCCCGGCCGCGCGCGCCGCGTCCAGCAGCGAGGCGTCCTCGCCCACCTGGACGACGACGTCGTCCACCGCGACCTTCACCGGCGCCGCCCCGGGATCCTTCGCGGGGCTCACGGGTCCCACCCTTCGAGCCGGTCGCCGTAGGCGCGGGCGAGGCTGCGCACGGCGGCGGGGACCCGGCGGCCGAAAGCGCACAGGCTGGCCCGGTCCATCACCCGCAGCAGCCGCGCGTACTCCTCGCCGGGCGGCCCGCCGTCCGCCGCCGGGGTCTCGCCGTCAGCCGCCGGGCGCTCCTCTCCGGCGGCGCCGTCCGCGGCGCCGGGAGCACCGGGACCGCCGGGAGCACCGGGACCGCCGGGAGCACCGGGACCGCCGGGACCGCCGGGAGCGCCGCCGCCGGGCGGCCCGCCGTACCCGGCGATCTCCAGGCCGCGGCGGGAGCCGACGCGGCAGGGCGAGCAGGCGCCGCAGCTCTCGGCGGCGGCGAAGGCCCACACGTGGCGCAGCACGTCGCGCGGGGCCGGGCGCCGGTCGAAGGCGACCAGGCCGGCGTGCCCGAGCGCGGCGCCGCGGGCGGCCAGGGCCGTCTCGGTCAGCGGAACGTCCAGCCGGTCGGGGGCCAGGAAGCCGCCCAGCGGCCCGCCGATCTGCAGGGCGGCGAGTTCCGCGCCGTCGCGCAGGCCGCCGCCCAGCTCGGTGACGATGCGCGACAGCGGCGTGCCCAGCTCGACCTCGTGGCAGCCGGGGCGGGCGAACCGCTCCGACAGGCAGACCAGCTTCGTGCCGGTCTCGGCCGGGGTGCCGCGGCGGGCGTAGGCGGCGCCGCCCCGGCGCACGATCCACGGCACGGCGGCGAGCGTCTCGATGTTGTTGACCACGGTCGGGTCGCCCCACAGCCCCTCCCGGACCGGGTACGGCGGGCGGGGCCGGGCGCAGCCGCGCTCCCCCTCCAGCCCGGCGATGAGGGCGGTCTCCTCACCCGCGACGTAGGAGCCGGCTCCCGCGACGACGCGGACGTCGAGGCCGACGCCGGTGCCGTGGACGTCGAGGCCCAGATGCCCGGCGGCGTGGGCCCGGTCCACCGCGGCCCGCATCGCGGCCAGCGCCAGGGGATACTCCGAGCGCACCAGCACCACGGCCCGGCGGGCGCCGCAGGCGAAGCAGGCCAGCGCGACCCCCTCCAGCACCCGATCGGGGTCGGACTCCATCAGCAGCCGGTCGGCGTAGGAGCCGGGGTCCCCCTCGTCGCCGTTGGCCACGACCACGGTGGCGGGCGAGCCGCCCGCGGCGGCCCACTTGGCGGCCACCGGGAACCCGGCGCCGCCCCGCCCGCGCAGCCCGGAGGCGGCCACCTCGGCGGCCACCCGCGCGGGGTCGCCCTCCCGTACCACCCGGGGCCACACCTGCCAGGCGGTCTCCCGGCCGATGATCCCGGCCAGCACGACCGGGTCTCCGGTGGCGTCGGCGGCCGGGATCGACGGCGCCCGCGGCGGCACCCGGCCGGAGAGCTGGGCGGCGAGATCGGGGCCGGCGCACGGGACGTCGCCGTCGAGGCAGGCGGGGCCCGCGTAGCAGTAGCCGAGGCAGCGCACCCCCTGCAGCGAGACCTCGCCGTCCGGGGTGACGCCGTCCACGGCGACGCCGAGCGTCTCCTCCACCTCGGTCAGGTGGCGGCCCGCGTCGGCGGCGAAGCAGGCCGCCGCCGTGCAGACCCGCACGTGGCGGCGGCCGTGCGGGACGGCGAGGTCGGCGTAGAAGGTCGCGGGGCCCAGGCCCGCGGCGGCCGGCAGGCCGAAGGCGCGGGCCATCCGCGGGGCCCACGCCGCCGGGCCGTCCGGCACGGTGGCGGCGGCCCCGGCCAGCGAGTCGATCAGCCGGGCACCGGGACGTCCGCGCCGGTCGGCCAGCGCGCGGAAGGCGTCCCAGCGGGCGACCGCGTTCATAGACCCATGATGAACCAGACCGGTTCGCCCCCTTGGTGCCATGGGAGTACCGCGATGGGACTTTTGCCGCTTCTCTACCGTCCTCCGCACGCCGCCGGCCCGCCCGGTCCGGCCCGGGGCGCCCACGGGGAAAGTTTCAGCGCCGACCTGCCGTTGCCCGCCGTACGGAAAGCGTTTCCTTGACAGCGGACCGACCGGTCACCACCCTCCCTGTGGGAGCGCTCCCACAGGGAGGGCTCACGACCGCCGCAGCATCGGAAGGAAACCCACCGTGCGTCAACGAAACGCGCTCCTGTCGGCCGTGGCCGGGGTGCTGGCCGCCGGCCTGGGGCTCGGCCAGCTGACCGGCCTCGCCGGCGCCGCCGTCGCGGGCCCCGCGCTGAGCGTCGACCCGGTCTCCGGCCGGCACGCGATCAGCCCCGACATCTACGGCATGAACTTCGCCGACGAGGCGCTCGCCCGCGACCTGCGGCTGCCGGTCCACCGCTGGGGCGGCAACGCGACCACCCGCTACAACTTCCGCAACGACACCACCAACCGGGCCTCGGACTGGTACTTCGAGAACATCCCCAACGACAACCCCGACCCGTCGGCCCTGCCGAACGGCTCGGAGACCGACCGGTTCGTCGAGCGGGACCGGGCGACCGGCACGCGGACCATGCTGACCCTGCCGCTGATCGGCTGGGTGGCCAAGGAGCGGGCCAGGGCGTGCGGGTTCAGCGTCGCCAAGTACGGCGCGCAGCGGTCCACCGACCCCTGGGCCCCCGACTGCGGCGACGGCAGGAAGCCGGACGGCACCCCGATCACCGGCAACGACCCGAAGGACACCGGCGTCGAGGCCGGCCCGCAGTACGTCAAGGACTGGATCACCCATCTCAAGGGCCGGTACGGCGCCGCCGCCGACGGCGGGGTGAAGTACTACGAGCTCGACAACGAGCCCGACCTGTGGCACGCGACCCACCGGGACGTCCGCCCCGAGGGGCTGGGCTACGACGAGCTGCGCGACCGCACCTACCGGTACGCCGCGGCGGTCAAGGAGGCCGACCCGGGCGCCAAGACCCTCGGCCCGGTCGGCTGGGGCCTGAACTCGATCTTCTACTCCGGCCTGGACCAGGACACCTGCAACCGGACCGGCTGCTGGGGCGACCCGCCGGACCGTGCGGCGCACGGCGGGCAGGACCTGGGCCCGTGGTACCTCGACCAGATGAAGGCGTACGAGGACGAGAACGGCGTCCGGATCCTCGACTACTTCGACAACCACCTCTACCCGCAGCAGTCCGGCGTGAGCGCCGCCGACGCGGGCGACGCCGCCACCCAGGCGCTGCGGCTGCGCTCCACCCGCCAGCTGTGGGACCCCACCTACGTGGACGAGAGCTGGATCAACCAGCCGGTGCGGATGATCCCGCGGATGCGGGAACTGGTCGACCGGCACTACCCGGGCACCAAGATCGCCATGACCGAGTACAGCTGGGGCGCCTACGGCCACATCAACGGCGCGCTGGCCGAGGCCGACGTGCTGGGCGTCTTCGGCCGGGAGAAGCTCGACCTGGCGGCGCTGTGGACGGCGCCCAAGGGCACCGACCCGGTCGCGTACGCGTTCCGGATGTACCGCAACTACGACGGCAAGGGCGGCGCGTTCGGCGAGACCGCGGTCGCCGCCACCAGCACCGACCAGGGAAAACTCGCCGTCTACGCCGCCGAGCGGAGCGGCGACGGGGCCCTGACCCTCGTCGTGGTCAACAAGACCGGCGAGGACCTCACCAGCGACATCGCGATCAAGGGCCGCACCGGCGTCTCCACCGCCCAGACCTACCACTACAGCGCCGCGGACCTCACCGCGATCCAGCGCGCCGCCGACCAGCGGGTCGGCGCGAACGGCTACACCGGCACCTTCCCCGCCGACTCCATCAGCACGGTCGTCATCCCCGAGGGCGGCGCCGAACCCACCCCGACCCCGGACCCGAGCGCCACCCCCACGGCCACGCCGACCCCGAGCGTCACCCCGACGGCCACGCCGAGCGCGACGCCCACGGTCGACGACACCCCCACGCCGAAGCCGGCCGCCTGCACGGTGACCTACACGGTCGCCGGCCAGTGGCAGGGCGGCTTCCAGGGCGGCGTGAAGATCACCAACAACGGCGCCGCCCCGGTCAACGGCTGGAAGGCCGGCTGGGCCTTCACCGACGGCCAGAAGATCACCCAGTCCTGGAACGGCACCCACACCCAGAACGGCTCCGCCGTCACCGTCACCAACGCCTCCTGGAACGGCACCCTGGCCGCGAACGGCGGCAGCGCCGAGTTCGGCTTCCTGGCCTCCCTCGGCGGCACCGCCAACGCCAGACCCACCGCCTTCACCCTCAACGGCTCCCCCTGCCGGACCGGCTGACCCGCCTGCCCTCCCCTCCCCCGCCGCGGCCGGTGACCGCACCGGCCGCGGCGGCCCCGCCGGGACGCGTCCCCGGCGTCCCGGGCGCTCCAGATCCCCAGCGCCCGGCGGGTGATCAGCGCAGCGCGTCCACCGGCTCCATACGGGCGGCGCGCAGGGCCGGATACAGCCCGGCGAGCAGCCCCACCGCGGCTCCCGCGCCCGGTGCGGCCAGGGCGAGACGCACGTCGAGGACGGGCGTCCACCGCTGGACGGCCGACACCGCGACGATCGCCACCACCCCCAGGGCGGCGCCGATGACCCCGCCCGTCAGCCCGACCAGTGTCGACTCCAGCAGGAACTGCGCCGCGATGTGCCTGCGCGCCGCCCCGAGCGCCCGGCGCAGCCCGATCTCGGCTGTCCGCTCCATCACCGTGACCAGCGTGACGTTGGCGATGCCGACGGCGCCCACGACCAGCGAGACCAGTCCGAGGACGAGGAACAGGGCCTCGACGTCGCCCGCCACGGCGTCGCGGGCCCTGGCCGGGGTGGCCGGGGAACCGACCAGGAGCAGGTGCTCGTTGCCGGGGCTGAGCGCGGCCGGCGCCTGGCGGGCGATCAGTTCGGCGGCGCCGAGGCCGGTGGCGACCAGTACCCGGGTGACGTGGCGCAAACCGAACCGGGGGCCGAGGGAGGACGGCACCATGACGGCGGCGGCGAGGGCGCGTTCGCGGCGCGGTTCGCCGAGGACGCCGATGACCGTGTAGGGCTGCTCGCCGATGAAGACGGCGGGTGCCCGGTCGATACGGGTGACACCGAGCATCCTGGCCGCCTGTTCGCCGAGCACCACGACCCTCTCCCCCCTGTCCACGTGGCCCTGGTCGAAGAAGCGGCCCTGCACCATGCGCCCGCGCACCGTTTCCGGCAGCCCCGAGGTGGCGGCCAGCACGGTGAGCGTCCGGCCCGCGGCCCGGGTGGGGTCCACGAGGCGGTTGGCGCGCACGGCGACGTTGGCGGCGGCCTCGCTCTCGGCCAGGGCCACGGCGGAGGTCACACCGCGCAGCCGCGTGACCTGCTCGACCGCGTCCCAGGCGACGAGCGGGGGGTCGTGCTCCGGCACGTCCACGGTGACGGACGTGGCGGTCAGCTCATCGAACCGGCCGACGATCTGGTTGCCCGCCGTGGCCGCCACACCGAGCGTGACGACGAGCGTGGTGATGCCGAGGACGGTCCCGAGCGTGGTGAGCGCCGTCCGGACGGGACAGGCCAGCATGCCGGCGAACGCCTCGCCGGCGAGGTCGCGCACGTGCATCCTCACACCTCCGCCAGCACGCCGTCGATGATCCTGACGCGGCGGGCGGCACGCTCGCTGACCTCGGCCTCGTGCGTGATGACCACGATCGTCAGGCCCTGGTCGCGCAGCTCGTCGAACAGGTCGAGGACCGCCTCGGTGTTGCGGCTGTCGAGGTTGCCGGTGGGCTCGTCGCACAGCAGCAGGGACGGCTCACCGAGCAGGGCGCGGGCGATGGCCGCCCGCTGCCGTTCGCCGCCTGACAGCCGGTCGGGAGGGAAGACGGCGCGGTGGCCCAGCCCGACCCGCTCCAGAGCGGCGTGCGCGCGTTCGCGCCGGCCGCGCCGGGGCCGGCGGCCGTACACCTCGGCCAGCATCACGTTCTCCGCCACACTGCGGTGGTCCAGCAGGTGGAACGCCTGGAAGACGAACCCGATGCGCCGGCCGCGCAGCCTGGTCCTGGCGCCGTCTCCGAGCGTGGTCGTCTCGACGCCGTCGAGCCGGTAGCTGCCGGCGGACGGCCGGTCGAGCAGGCCCAGCACATTCAGCAGGGTCGACTTGCCGGAGCCGGACGGGCCGATGACGGCCACGTAGTCGGCCCGTCCCACCCGCAGGGAGACGTCCGCCAGGGCGCGCACCGGCGGGTCGGCGGAGAAGTCGCGGCCGATCCCCACCAGTTCGATGACCGGCTCAGACACCGCCGACCACCACCCGGTCGCCCGGCCGCAGGTCCCCGATCACCTCGACCTTGCCGTGCGCGGTGAGCCCCGTCCGCACCCGGACCTCCTTGACCCGGTCCGGCGCCACCTCCACCTGCACCCGCGGCCGGCCGTCGGCGGCGGTGACCACGGCGGCCGACGGGACGGCGAGCACCTCCGACTCGGTGGCGCCGACCGTGACGCGGACCGTGACGGCCTTTCCCGCCTGGTGTTTCAGGCCCTTGGCCTCGCCGGGCGTGACGAGGACGGGTTCGGAGCCCGCCCGGCCCTCGCCGCCCGCCTTCCGGTCCTCCTCGGCCGTCCCCGCCGCCTGTTCGCCGACGGCGGTCAGCGTGCCGGGGTACGTACGGCCCGCGTCGGTCTCGATGACCGCCTTCATGCCTTTCTTGAGCAGGTCGGCGTCGGCGGCCTCGGCGGTGCCGGCCACGACGAACGACGAGCTCGTCACGGTGGCGACCGCCTTCTCGACCGTTTCACCGGCCTTGACCTGGGCCTTGTTCAGGCGTGCCGGCAGCTTCGGCAGGAAGATGATCTCGCCGGGCGGGATCGTGGTGCCGTAGGTGCGCTCGAACTCCGCCAGCAGCGCCTTGGCGGCCGCCAGTTCCTCACGCGCGCCGGCCACCTTGAGCCGCGCCGGCGAGACCCGCTTCGCCTGCCGCAGTGCCTGCTCCGCCGTCAGCAGCGCCTCCCTCCGGTCGCGTACGGTCTTGCGGAGTTCCTCCAGACGCGTGCGCCGCGCCTGGGCGGCCTCATGTTCCACCCGGTCGAGGGCGGTCCGTGCGGCGTCCAGTTCCCGCCGGGCGTTGGCGACCCGCAGGTCCAGGAGCCGGGTGTCGGCGGGCGGCTGAGGGGACGGCTGGGCGGACGGCGTCGGCCCGGGTGACGCGGCGCGGGCGAGCTCCTGCTCGGCCTCCAGCGCCTTCTCCTCCGCCGCGCGCACCGTGGCCTCGGCCGCGTCCCGTCTGGCCTGGTCCTCGGGCGTGTACGGCTGCCGATCGGCCGCGTCGAGCTCCCGCTCGGCCGCCTTCAGGTCCGCTCTGGCGTTGGCCGCCCTGGTCTTCTGCGGTGCCACGTCCCCGGCGGCGTCGAGCGCCTGGCTCTCCGCGGCGAGGGTCTGCCTGGCGGTCCGCACGGCCTTGCGCAGCGTCTCGCGCCGCTCTCGGGCCTCCAGGGCCGGCCGCTGGGCCGTGTACCCTTTCCGGGCGTAGAAGCGGGTGACCGCGGCGATGGTGGCCCGGTCGAACACCCCGGTGACGGGCGCCGCGTGGCCGAGGCGGCGCAGCGTCCGCTGGAGCTGCCGCACGTCGGCGCCCTTCGCGCCGGGGACGATCGTGCGGTGCATCGGCACCCGGCCGGCGAGGACGAACACCGGGCGGCCGTTGACCTCCATGAGCAGGCCGCCCTCCGTGAGCCTGCCGGGGCGCGGCGCCCGGGTGACCCGTTGCGCCGTGTCGTCGCCGCCGACGACGCCGGCCAGCGTGATCGCGAGCGGGGAGCCGTACTCCAGCGTTCCTCTGACGACGACCGTGCTGGTCAGCCGGACGCGTTCGACGGGCGCGGTGACCAGCGACGGTTTCGGCGGCCTGCGCAGCGCCGCCTCCTCCGCGGGTGAGCGCAGCCGCGTGCCGACCGCCCAGCCGGCGCCCGCGATCAGCAGGACTCCGGCGAGCGCCCCGGGCAGGACCTTGCGTGGAGATCTCATCGGCGGGCCGTGCCGTTCGCCGGACGTTCCCGCGGCCTGTCCGGCCTCTGGCCGGAAGGCCCGGCGGCCGTCGCCGGGGGCCGCTTCCCCCCGGCGGGATCAGCGGCTCTCGCCGCGGGCCGCGTCTCCGGGGGCGCGGGCGGCCGGAGCGGACGCGGTCGTGCGGCCATCGTCAGCTCACCCCGAACTCGCCCTGGACCCGCCGCACGATCTCATGGAACTTGGGCAGGTACGCCGGGTAGAAGTCCTTGCCGCACTCGAGGTCGTCCAGGGCCGCCTTGATCTCCTGATCCAGGTGGCGGCGGGCCTCACTGGCGCTCAGGTGCGTGGGATCGTAGTACTTCCCTTCGGGGAGATCCGTGTCCGGGATGTCGTCGTTCTTGGCGACCTCGTCCTTCTGCGCGGTGAACGCCCTCTCTCCCCGGAGCGCCATGTCCGTCGGTTTGGCGGACGTCACCTTGTAGCCCTGGCGGGAGAGGCAGCCGGACATGGCCGAGGCGAGCTCGGCAAGCGCCGGGTCGCCGTCCAGCTCGCGCCGGACGGTCTGGTCGATCACCTGGTTCAGCTGCGTGAACCTGTCCTCCTCGGACCTGACGACCTTGCCGGTGACCTTGGTGATCGCCCGCCCCTGGCACGACGTCTCCGCCTTGTCGTAGGCCTTCTGCTGGGCCGGCGACAGATCTCTTTGGATCTTCCAGTTGGGATCGGCGCCGGGCTCGCCGATGTCCGTGAAGTCGTGGGGGTAGACCAGGGTGGAGAAGACGCCGAAGCCCGTCTTCGAGCGTTCCGCCTTCATCGCGGCGTAGTCGCCGCCGGCCGCCTTCTGCATTCCCTCGGGGAGGGACGGCGGGGGCGGCACGAACGGGACGTAGGTGAAACCCTCGCCCTTCATGCAGTCCGCCAGCACGGACTGGATCCGGCGGGCCGTGTCGTCCGGCGGCGCCGACGGGGTCGCGGACCGGGCGGAGGGGCTCGTCCCGCACCCCGCGAGCGCGCAGAGCACGGCCAGGGCCGCAAGTGATCTTCTAGGCATGGCAGGGGACCATACTCCGTTCAACGGAGTATGGTCAATTCGGGACGGCGCCCCGGATGCCGCCCGGCGTCAGTTCGGGACGGCGCGCCGCCGATCGCCCGGCACGAGCGCCGCCGTGGCCGTCAGCGCGGCCAGCAGGCCCCAGTACGTCAGGTGCTGCCGGGTCAGTTCGGTCAGCCGCTCGGTGAGCTGGCCCGAGACCACCAGCAGGTGGAGCGCCGCGGCGAGCGCCCAGCGCGCGTCACGGGCCGTGCGCGCCGCCCACACGCCGAGACAGAGCAGGCCGACCTCCAGTACCAGCCTGCCGAGGCCCACCGGGAGCGTCGCCTCGATCGCGAGCAGGCCGGGCCCGGCCCACGCCGCCACCGGCACGGCCGCCCACCACCACGACGACCTGGGCCCCGGCGGTGGTCCCGCCGTCAGCACCAGCAGGCCGCAGCACACCACCGCGTACCCCAGCCCCACCGCCGCGGGCCCGCTCGCCGCGAACAGCGGGCGGTCGGTCAGAAACCCCGGGTACACCGGCAGAAGGGTCACGTCGACCGGCTGCCACGCCGCGGCGAGCAGCAGCGCCTTGCCCCCGCTCAGCGCGGCGCACAGCAGCGCCGGCCAGACCCGCCCACGCGACACGGCCAGCAGCCCGGCGGCGGACACCAGCACCCATACCCCGATCCGCCCGGCGTAGGGCAGCAGCGCGGCGAGTTGCCCCGCCATCACGGCCGTCACGCCGAGGTGCAGGCCGTCCCGCCAGGCCTCCCCCCGCGCCGCCTGCCGTACCCGCTCCCGCAGACCGCCGGAGACCAGCCCCGCCACCTGCCGCGCCTCCGGCACCGTACGGCCCGGCTCGGCGCAGTCGAGGAGGACCCCCAGCACCTCCTCGCCGTGGTCGGACCGGTAGCCACGCGGGTAGGCCAGCCGCATCAGCAGCCGGTAGCGGCGTTCGATCGGGGTCACGCCGGGGAAAGGCGGTCGATGACCAGGGACGCGGCCCGCTGCATGCGCCGGGCCTCGGCCTCCAGCACGCCGCGGCCGTCCTCCGCCAGACGGAAGTAGCGCCGGCTGCGACCGCCGACCGTCTCCTCGCGGTCCACCGCGATCAGGCCCCGGTCGTTCAGCCGCTCCAGGATGCCGTACAGGGTGCCCACGGACGGGTTCACCCGCCGCCCCGACAGCTCGGCCACCGCCTTCAGGATCGCGTGGCCGTGCAACGGCTCGTCGAGCAGCGCGACGAGCACGTAGTACATGGGTTCACTGACTTCACCGGTCCCCCTGGGCATGCCGCAGAACATAACACGCCCGGCATACGCCGCCCGCCCGCGCGCACGGCGCCCGGTCCCGGACGCGCACCGAGCCCCGCCGGTCCCCCGGCCGGGAGCGAGCGGACGCCCCGCGTTCCCGGACGCGTGCCAGGCCCGTTTCCCGATGCGCACCCGTTCCGGCGGCGCTCACCTGCGCTTTCCCATCCCCGGACGCCGCCGGGCCGCGTCGGGAGGCGCGGCCGGGGGTAAGGGACGGGCATCGGGGACGTCCGCCCCACAGCGCGGGGCCGGGCGGCGCCGGCCGGGCGGCCGGACCGGGACGCGGAGGCGTGATCGATGGAACCGTGGGCGCAGGTCAGGGAGACGCACTCCGGCGTCGTGATCCTCCTCGGGGATCGCGCCGTCAAGCTCAAGAAGCCGGTGAATCTCGGCTTCCTCGACTTCACCTCCGTCGAAGCCCGACGGGCCGTCTGTCAGGAGGAGGTGGAGCTCAACCGGCGGCTGGCCCCGGACGTCTACGAGGGGGTCGCCGACGTGGTCGGCCCCGACGGGCGGGTCTGCGAGCACCTCGTCGTGATGCGGCGCATGCCCGAGGAGCGGCGGCTGTCGGAGCTGGTCCGGACGGGTGAGCCGGTCGACGACCACCTGCGCCGGATCGCCAGGGCGCTCGCCGGCATGCACGGCCGGGCCCGCCGCGGCCCGCGGATCGACCGGGAGGGCGGCGTGGCGGCGCTGCGCTCGCGGTGGACGGCGAGTTTCGGCCAGGTCAGGGCACTGCCCGAGCAGGTGGTCGGCGCCCCGGTGCTGGACGAGATCGAAGGGCGCACGCTGCGCTTCCTCGACGGCCGCGGCCCCCTGTTCGCCGCCCGCGTCGCCGACGGCCGGATCGTGGACGGCCACGGCGACCTGCTCGCCGAGGACGTCTTCTGCCTGGACGACGGGCCGCGGATCCTCGACTGCCTGGAGTTCGACGAGCGGCTGCGCTTCCTCGACGGCCTGGACGACGCGGCCTTCCTCGCCATGGACCTGGAACGGCTGGGCGCGCCCCGGGCGGCGGAGCTGTTCCTGCACTGGTACACCGAGTTCTCCGGCGACCCCGCCCCGCCCACGCTGTGGCACCACTACGTCGCCTACCGGGCCTTCGTCCGCGTCAAGGTGGCCTGCCTGCGGCACGCCCAGCACGACCCCGGCGCGGCGCGCCAGGCCCGTGAGCTCGCCGGCCTCACGCTGCGCCACCTGCGGGCCGGCGCGGTGCCGCTGATCCTCGTCGGCGGGACGCCCGGCACCGGCAAGTCGACCCTGGCCGCGGCCATCGCCGACCGGCTCGGCGTGACGCTGCTGAGCAGCGACCGCGTCCGCAAGGAACTGGCCGGCGTCACCCCCGAGCGGTCCGCCGCCGCCCCCTTCGGCGAGGGCGTCTACGACCGGGAGCACACCGAACGCGCCTACGGCGAGCTGCTGGCGCGGGCCGGCAGGCTGCTGCGGAACGGCGAGCCGGTCGTCCTCGACGCCTCCTGGACCGACGCCGCGCACCGGGCGGCGGCCGGAGCCGTCGCCGACGGCGCGTCCAGCGAGCTGTTCGCGCTGCGCTGCACCGCCCCGCCGCAGGTGGTCGCCGACCGGCTCGCGAGCCGTACCGGGGGGATCTCGGACGCCGGTCCGGAGATCGCGGCGGAGCTGGCGGCGCGGGCCGCGCCGTGGCCCGGCGCGGTCGTGATCGACACCGGCGTCCCGCTGGAGCGGTCGCTCGAACGGGCGCTGGCGGCGATCCGCCCCGCCCCGGAGCCGTCCTCCGTACGGTTCCACCGCCCCCTCCTGGAGCCCGGGTGAGCGCGGGCATCGCGGCGGCCACCGCCCCGGTCTCCGCCCGGACCGAAGTGTTTCCGTGCGAGACGGGTGGTTTTCCACGCCGCAGGACAAACAGGGCAGACAGTCCCTGACAAACAAACAGGGCCGACAGTCCCTCACAAAAGGGCATTTAGCCTCTAGAGGACGGCCATCCGCGCGCCCAGTCTTCTGGGTGTGAGGTGAGTCAGTTCTTCGCAATGCGCCGTCCGTACCGTCGCCTCACACGTGCGGGCCGGGATCCTTCACGGGCACCCGCCCCGTCCGGGCGGGGCTGGAGGCACGATGTGCGTCAACGTCGGAGACGTCATGACCCGGAAGGTGATCTCGGTCCGCGAGGACGCCTGCTTCAAGCAGATCGCCGCAATGTTCGTCGCCCACACGGTCGGCGCCGTGCCGGTGCTGAACGCCGAGGGCCGGGTGACCGGCGTCGTCTCCGAGTCCGACCTGCTGCGCGAGGAGCCGGAGGACCCGCCCGGGACCACGGCCTGGAACGGCGACCGCCGCGCGGGCCGGTGCGACCTCGCCCGGCGGCTGATGTCCTCCCCCGCGATCACCGTCCGGGAGACCGCGCCGCTGACGGACGCCTGCCGCCTGATGCGCGACCACCACGTCAAGCGGCTGCCGGTGGTGGACCGTCTGGGCCGGTTGGTGGGCATCGTCAGCCGCCGCGACCTGCTGAAACCGTTCGTCCGGCCGGATCGGGACATCGAGCGCGAGATCCGCCGGAACGTCCTGACCCGCTCGCTGTGGATGGACACCTCGCGGGTGCGTGTCTCCGTCAGGAACGGCGTGGTGACGCTGAGCGGCACGATGACCCTGCGCGGCGACACCCGGACCGCCCTGACGATGATGCTGCGGGTCGACGGCGTCGTCGGCGTGATCGACGAGCTTCTGTGGGACCGGGACAACGTGCCCGTCGGGCAGGGATCTTAAGGCCGGTCCCGCGGATCTCCTCGCCCGCCGAGGCCGTCCAGGCGGCTTCTCACCCGCCGCGGTCGCCCAGGCGGTTTTCCACCCGTCGCGGCCCCCGGGCCGGTCCTCGCCGCGGCGAAGATCCGTGGAAGCGGGCCCCGGAAAGCACCGCCGAAGGGCCGTGGGGCCGAAGGTCCGTACGGCACGGGGCCATGGTCCGCGAGAAGGGGACCTTCTCCCCTCAACCGCCGGGGCCTCCCTCGACGAAGCTTCAGGTATGGACATCGACTCGATCCGGCCGCACACGCTCTCCCGGGAGGAGTGCGTGAAGTTGCTGTCGTCGGCCCCGATCGGCCGGATCGTCTTCACCGACCGTGCCCTTCCCGCGGTGGAGCCGGTCGACTTCTACGTCGACGGAGGGAAGATCGTGATCTGCACCGACTCCTCCTCCAAGGTGGCCGCCGCCACCCGGGACACCGTGGTGGCCTTCGAGGCGGACGACTTCGACACCGACGCCCGCACCGGCTGGTCGGTCACCGCCGTGGGGCGGACCCGGACCGTCCACGACCCCGAGGAGGTCACCCGGCTGACCGGGCTGCCGCTGACGGCGTGGACCACGGGCTGCGGGGACCACTTCATCGTGCTCCACATCGAGCGGATCTCCGGCCGGCGCGTCCACCGTTAGCGGCGCCGACGGGAGCGCGCAGGCCGACCGCGGCCCCTTGGCCGAGAAGCTCGGGACGCGCAGGCCGACCGCGGGCCCCCCGGCCGAGGAGTTCGGGGTATGCAGGCCGACCGCGGCCCCCGGCCGAGGGGTTCGAACGGCGCGTCGCCCGGACGGCCGCAACCCGGTACGCCGTGACGACCCGCGACGGGTCCGCCGTCCTTCGGCCCGCCACGCGCTCAGCCCAGCGGAACGCTCCAGGTGAGCCGGGTGCCGCCGCCGGGCGGGACGTCGACGTGGAAGGCGCCGCCCAGCCGGTCGGCGCGTTCCCGCAGGTTGCGCAGGCCGCTGCGGCGGCCGTCGGCCGGAAGGCCGACACCGTCGTCCTCGACGAGGAGGGTCAGCCGGCCACCGGCGAGCCCGGCGTGCACGCCGACGCGGGTGGCCTTGGCGTGGCGGACCACGTTGGACAGCGCCTCGCGCAGTACGGCCAGCAGGTGGTCGCCGATCTCGGGCGGGACCCCGTTGTCCAGGGGACCGTCCATGATCAGGGCGGGCCGGAAGCCCAGGTGCGCGCCGGCGTCCTCGACCAGCGTGGTGATCCGCCCGCGCAGCCCTCCGTCGTCGCCGCCGTCGGGGCTCTGCAGGGCGAAGATGGTCGAGCGGATCTGCCGGATGGTGCTGTCGAGTTCGTCGATGGCGTTCTGCACCCGGGTGGCGGCCTGCGGCCGCTCGATCAGCGGCACCGCGCTCATCAGCGTCATCGCGGTCGCGAACAGGCGCTGGATGACCACGTCGTGCAGGTCCTTGGCGATGCGGTCGCGGTCCTCCAGCAGGCCGAGGCGCTCGGCGTGGATGCGGCTCTCGGCCAGCTCCAGCGCGATCGCCGCCTGCCCGGCGAAGGCGTGCAGGGTGCGCAGCTCGACCTGGCTGAACGGGATGCGGCCGGGGCGCTTGGCCAGCGACAGCACCCCGCGCACCGTGCCGGCCGCGCCGATCGGCACCGCCGCGGCCGGTCCGGGTGCCGCCGGGTCGGCCCTGCCCGGCAGGGAGCCGCCGACGGGGTCGGTCACCATGAACGGCTCACCGGAGGCGAACGCCTGCCCGGCCAGCGAGCCGGACACCAGGGTGGACGCGCCCACCTTCGGGCACAGCCGTCCACCGGCGTGACCGCCGCACTCGTCCGGCGTTCCCGGCGCGTCCCGGCCGCCGCCCGCGGTGTCCGAGGCATCCGGCGCGTCCCGGCTGCCTTCTCCGGCATCCGAAACATCAGGGACGTCTTGGATGTCCGGTGCGGTGCCGGGGCCCTCGGCGATGACGACCCGCAGCCGACGGCCGTCGCCGTCCGGCAGCAGCACCGCCACCGCGTCGGCGCCCGCCATCCGCCGCGCCCGCCCGGCGATCAGCGTCAGCACCTCGGTGGGCTCGGCGCCCGACAGCAGGGCGGTGGTGACGTCGGAGGACGCCTGCAGCCACACCTCCCGGCGGCGGGTCTCCTCGTACAGGCGGGCGTTCTCGATGGCGACGCCGGCCGCGGTGGCCAGCGCCTCCACGATCGCCTCGTCCTCCTCGTCGAACTCCCCGCCGCCGCGCTTCTCGGTGAGGTAGAGGTTGCCGAACACCTCCTCGCGGATCCGGATCGGCACCCCCAGGAAGGAGCCCATCGGCGGGTGGCCGGGCGGGAAGCCGTACGACTCGGAGTGGTCGGCGATGTTGGCCAGCCGTACCGGGCACGGGTCCTTGATGAGCAGGCCCAGCAGGCCCAGGCCGTGCGGCCAGTGCTCGATCCGGGCGATCTCCTCCTCGCTCAGCCCCACCGGGAGGAACTGGACGAGCGTGTTCTCCTCCCCCACCACGCCCAGCGCGCCGTAGCGGGCGTCGACCAGGGTGGTGGCGGTCTCCACGATCCGCCGCAGCACCGTCTCCAGGTCCAGGTCGCTGCCCACCGACACCACGGCGTTCAGCAGGGCCTGCATGCGGTCGCGGGTGGCCAGCACCGCCTCCAGGCGCACCTGCAGCTCCGCCAGCAGCTCGTCCAGTCGCATGTGCGGAGTCAGGGCATATGGCTCAACATCTGCCATACATATCAGTTTCCCCACCAAATACGCATTGCACCCACACCGGTACGCGGTGATTCCGCCCCCGGTGGCCGAAGGTCCCCGTCGTTGAGGACCTCCGGCCGCTGCCCGGCGGGCCCCCGCGGCGGTGTGATGAGAGATGCGAGCGGCACGGGAAGCCCGGAGGAGGTCCGGCCATGCACGTGAAGGTCAAGGACGTCATGACGACGGAGGTGGCGTCGGTCAACGGCTGCACCCCGTTCAAGGACGTGGCGGAGGTGCTCATCGCCCACGGCGTGAGCGCGGCCCCCGTGGTGGACGCCGAGGGGCACGTCGTCGGCGTCGTCTCGGAGGCGGATCTGCTGCGCAAGGAGGAGTTCAGGGAGCGCTACTACCGCGAGGGCTACCAGCCGCCGCTGCGCTCCAGGCTGCGCGACCGCCTGAGCGCCAAGGGCGGGGACGGCCGGGCCAAGGCCCGCGGCGACACCGCCGCCGAGCTGATGACGGCTCCCGCGGTCACCGTGCGGGCGCACGCCTCGATCGTCTCGGCGATGCGGCTGATGGAGGAGCACGGGGTCAAGAGGCTGCCCGTGGTGGACGCCGAGGACGTCCTCCAGGGCATCGTCAGCCGCCACGACCTGCTGAAGGTCTTCGTCCGCGACGACGCCGACATCGCCGAGGAGGTGCGCCGGGACATCCTCGACCGCACCCTGTGGGCCGAGCCCAGCACCGTCTCCGCCACGGTCCGTCAGGGCGTCGTCACCCTGACCGGGCGCATGCACCGGCGCAGCGACGCCCGCCTGGCGACACGGATGGTCCAGCGGGTCAACGGGGTGGTCGACGTGGTGGACGAGCTGCGGTGGACCCTGGACGACACCCCGGCCTGGAGCGGCCGGTAGCCACGGACTCCGCGGGGGCGCCCTCAGTCCTCCACTCCGCGGGGGCGCCCTCAGTCCTCCGGGGCCGTCCTCGCCAGGGTCACCCGGCCGGTCCCGGCGGCCTCCGCCGGGCGGTCCGCCGGTTCGCCGGTCAGGTCGTCGGCCAGGTCGTCGTGGTCGTAGGTGACGTCGATCCGCAGGTCGACGACGCCGTCCGCCTGCTGCGCGGCCTCGGCCAGCCCGGCGATCTGCGACCGCCTGGCCAGCCTCCCCTGGATGCGGACCACGCCGGCGTCCACCGAGATCGTGAGCGTACGGGGGTCCAGCCGCAGCCGGGCCACGGCCGCCGCCACGTCGGCCAGGACCTCCGGCGCCCGCCGGGCGAAGATCCTCAGCAGGTCGGCCTGGTGCACGGTCCCGGCGATCCGGCCGCTGACGGCGTCGATCACCGGCAGCTGCCTGACCCCGTTGACGTGCATCAGGCGGGCCGCCTCCCGGACCGGGGTCTCCCCCACGACCGTGAGCGCCGGGCTGGCCATGAGCTCCTCGGCGGTCATCTCCATGATCCTCCGGCGGTCCGGGCACCGCCCGCCGCCCGCGGGCGCGTCCT
This sequence comes from Streptosporangium pseudovulgare, assembly GCF_014648055.1. GTDB lineage: Bacteria > Actinomycetota > Actinomycetes > Streptosporangiales > Streptosporangiaceae > Streptosporangium > Streptosporangium pseudovulgare. The sequence continues at coordinate 1,524 of NZ_BMQJ01000022.1, read as the reverse complement.
CGCCGCGCGGAAGGCCCGCCTCACCGGACGGGAGGTCCGTCCCACCGGACGGGAGGTCCGTCCCACCGGACGGGAGGTCCGTCCCACCGGGCGGGAGGTCGGTTCCGCCGGACGGGAGGTCGGTTCCGCCGGGCAGCAGGTCGTCCTCCGACACCGTGCCGACCGGACGCCCGTCGGCGTTGACCACCGCGACGGCGTCCACCTTGAAACGGCGCATGGTCGCGACGAGCTCGGCGAACGTCGCGTCACGCTGGACCGCGATGGCCACCCTGCCCATGACGTCCCTGACCCGCATGACCATGGTCCCCTCCCAACCTAGTCGGCCCCGGCCTGCGCGACCCCGGCGGGCGCGACGTCCTCCTCCTCCGGAAGGACCGGCACCGGGACGACCGCGACGGCGCACGCGCTGCGCTGGAGGATCGATCTGGTGACCGAGCCCAGCCGCCCGTGCCCGCGCGCCCCGTCGACCACCATCAGGCTCGCCTCCCTGGAGACGTCGGCGAGGACGTCCTTCGGCGGCCCGGCGACGCCGTGAACCCGGACGGCCACCTCCGGGTACCTGAACTGCCATGGCCGCAACCGCTCGGTCATCTCGCCCTCGGCCGTCTTCGTGACGGTCCCCGGCTCGGTCGCCGGCGGCCCCTGCGACAGCCACGACGCCGGCTGGAGGGAGACGCCCCGCACCGCCACCAGGCTGAGCTGCCGGACGTCCGCCTCGCCGAAGGCGAACCCGATCGCCTCGTCGCGCGTGTCCGCGGCCATGCCCAGGACCACGGCTCCCCGGTGCAGCGGCACGGGGATCGGGCCGGGACCGCGCACCACGACCACCGGGCAGCACGCGTGCGCCGCGACGTAGCCGGCGACCGACCCCAGGACCGTCCTGGCCAGGGCTCCCATGCCACGGGATCCGACCACGACCAGCTCGGCGCGGGCCGACAGCTCCACCAGCCGCTCGGCGGCGGACCCCTCGTACAGGTCGGTGGCCACCTCGGTGATCGAACTGCACGAGCGGGCGCAGTCGGCGCCGTGGTACAGCACGTGTTCGGCCGCCTTGCGCAGGTGGAGCTTCACCTCCTCCTCGGCCTGGCCGTACGGCCAGCGCCAGGCGTGGGCCACCCTCAGCGGCAGCTGCCGCAGCTCCGCCTCGTCCATCGCCCATTCCAGAGCCTGCATGGAGAAGTCCGAGCCGTCGTAGCCGACGACCACCTCGCGGGTCTCGGTCATCCTTCTCACCCCCTCCCATGGTCGGGAGGGGGGCCTCCGGAAGGGCAGGGCGGAAGGTCCCACCGGCATGGGACCTTCCGCCCTCGTCCCCCGCCCGCGTGGACGGCCCCGTCATGGGCCGCCCCGCGGTCCGGCGTCGTTCCCCGTTCCCGCCCGCGCGGACGGCCCCTCACCCCGTCCGCGCGGGCCCTCAGACCTTGGTGACGCGGACGGCGTCGGCGATGACGTAGCCGGTGCCGGCGGTCCAGCGGCTCACGCCGACGACGTTGTAGGTGCCGGCGTTGAGGGAGAAGGTGCCGA
>NZ_BMQJ01000021.1:111935-112981 GCF_014648055.1 Streptosporangium pseudovulgare | reverse complement strand
TACGTCCCCCTGCACCCCGCCCTGCCCGTGGCCCGGATGCGCTGGATCGCCGAACAGACCGGCGCACCCATCCTCGTCACCGACACCGCCAACGCCGGACACGATCTCACCGCACACCTCACCCCCCTCCTCGTCGGCACCGACACCGACCCCGACAACCTCGGACTGGCCATCGCCGCGGACCGGCTGGTCTACGCGATGTTCACCTCCGGCTCCACCGGCACCCCCAAGGGCGTCGCCGTCACCCACCGCAACATCCGCTCCTTCGCCACCGACCGGCTCTGGCACGGCCCCGCCCACCGGCGGGTCCTGTTCCACACCGCCTCCTCCTTCGACGTGTCCATGTACGAACTCTGGGTGCCCCTCCTGAACGGCGGCACCATCGTCGTGGCACCCCCCGGCGTCGTCGACGCCGCCACCCTCACCTGGGCCCTCGACGACGAACACGTCACCGCGATCTTCCTGTCCACCGGCCTGTTCAACGTCCTGGCCCCCGACCACCCCGCCCTGCTCGCCCGCATCCCCGAACTGTGGATCGCCGGCGAAGCCGCCTCCCCCACCGCCGTCGCCCACGTCCTGACCGCCGGCGCCACCACCGTCCACAACGGCTACGGCCCCACCGAGACCACCGTCTACGCCACCGCCCACCCCATCACCACCCCCGGCCCCGTCATCCCCATCGGCCGCCCCCTGGACAACACCCGCGCCTACGTCCTGGACGACCACCTGGCCCCCGTCCCACCCGGCGTCCCCGGCGAGCTCTACCTCACCGGCGAACACCTCGCCCGCGGCTACCTGCACCGCCCCGACCTCACCGCCGAACGCTTCGTCGCCTGCCCCGAGGAGCCCGGCGCGCGGATGTACCGCACCGGCGACCTCGTCCGCTGGCTGCCCGACGGAACCCTCGACTACCTCGGCCGCGTCGACGACCAGGTCAAGATCCGCGGCATCCGCATCGAACTCGGCGAGGTCGAGAACGTGCTGGGCCGTCATCCGGACGTGGCCCAGACCGTCGTCCTGGCCCGGGAGGACCAGCCCGGTGACAA
>NZ_BMQJ01000021.1:0-111925 GCF_014648055.1 Streptosporangium pseudovulgare | reverse complement strand
CCGCGGGATCCGACCGCGAGGGCAAGCTCGCCGACCTGGTGCGGCGCTTCGCCGAGGACAACCTGCCCGCCTACATGGTCCCGGCGGCCTTCACCGTCATGGACGCCCTGCCGCTCAACCACAGCGGCAAGGTCGACCGCCGCGCCCTGCCCGCCCCCATATGGCAGGACACCACCGCCACCGCCTTCGTCCCGCCCCGCACCGACGCCGAACACCTCGTCGCCGACGTCTGGACCGACGTCCTGGGCACCGCCCGCGTCGGCGTCCACGACGACTTCTTCGCCCTCGGCGGCAACTCCCTGCTCGCCATCAGGGTCCGGTCGCGCATCAGGTCCGCGGTGGATCTGGAGATCCCGATCAACGTGATCTTCGCCAACCCCACCGTCGAGAAGCTGGCCGACGCCGTGGAGGCACTGCTGATCGCCGACATCGAGGCCGGAGGACACTAGGACCTGTTTCGTGGATCCTCGCCACGGCGAGGGTCCACGGGGCAGAATCCCGAACCCGCCGCCCGGCCGCCGCGCCATGCCGATTCGGTATGCCGCGGCGGCCGGGCGGGCCGTACCGGGTGCCCGAAGGACATCGGATGGCCGGAGAGGAGCGGTGTCCGGAGGAGACGGGGGTGCCGGAAAAGCGTTCGGGCCCCTCACCCGCCGGTGAACCGGGACGGGTGAGGGGCCCGAGGCGCCGAACGGCCGGTCAGGCCTCGGAGTCCGGCACGCCGTACTCCGCGATGAGCACCGCGCGGGCCAGGGCGTAGTGGTTGATCGTGCCGCTGAAGACGGCGGCCGTCTGGTCGGGGGTGACCTCGATGCTCTCCACCCCGAGGGCGTGCACGGCGAAGACGTAGCGGTGGGCCGGGCCGGGGGGCGGAGCGGCTCCGCCGAAGTCGAAGGTGCCGTAGTCGTTGCGGCCGTGCAGGGCGCCCTTGGGCAGCCCTTCCATGTCGCCGCTGCCCGCGCCGCGCGGCAGCTCGGTCACGTCGGCCGGGATGTCGGCGAGCACCCAGTGCCACCAGCCGCTGCCGGTGGGGGCGTCCGGGTCGAAGCAGGTGACCGCGTAGCTCTTCGTCCCGGCCGGCGCGCCGGACCAGCGCAGGTGCGGGGAGACGTTGCCGGCTTCGTAGACGTGCGCGTCGGGCAGGACCCCGTCGTGCACCAGGTCGTCGCTGACGACCGTGAAAGCCGGCACCTGCCGCAGATAGTCGTATGGCATGGGCGCGCGACCGGCCATCATTCCCCCGTCTCCACTCCGTACTCCTGGCTGACGGGATACTTGTCACTTTCCTCTGCAGTGTCAAGGGTTGACATCACTTTCCCATTCGGAGTCAAGGGTTGACATTACTCCGCATACATAGGGGATACTCCCCCTTCGGGGTGTTAGTGACTTAGACGGTGGGATCGGTCGCTTTCCGGTGATATGCGGTAACCCTGCGTTCCGGTTGACAAAGACGTCCACGAGACCGTTTCCGAAAGCACGGAGTTTCCATGAGCAATCCGTTCGACGATGAGAACGGCAGTTACCTCGTCCTGGTGAACGGCGAGGGACAGTACTCCCTCTGGCCGACCTCCGCCGAAGTTCCCGGCGGATGGGACATCGCGCACGAAACGGACAGCCGGCAGGGCTGCCTGGACTTCATCAACGCGAACTGGGCCGACATGCGGCCGCGCAGCCTGAAGGCGTCCTAGAAAGGGCACCAAAACCCCCAAAAAGGGCATCAGTGCCCTTTTTGGGGTGCCGAGTTCCTTCTCTCCGGGCGACCACCACCGCGAGCCGCGTTCGGAAGCGGATATTCCGCGCGGCTGAGCCGTGGCTGAACAGCGCCTGTGTCATCGGTTCGGCTTTTCGCCTCATCGTGCCCTGGGGCCCCTGTGCCCCGTGCCCTGAACCTGGAGATTCCGTGAACCCGATTTCTTTGCGGCGGAACCTTGCCGTGCTGTTCGAGGCGCGGGTGGCGGCGGCTCCGCATGCCGAGGCGGTGGTCTGCGGCGAGGTCCGCCTGACCGCGGCCGAGCTCAACGGCCGGGCCAACGCCCTGGCCCGCCGCCTGACCGCCGCCGGCGTCGGGCCGGAGTCGCCGGTCGCGGTGCTCATGGAGCGCTCGGCCGACGTGGCGGTGGCGCTGCTGGCCGTCGTCAAGGCCGGCGGCGCCTACGTCCCGCTGCACCCGGCCTATCCGGTCGCCCGCATGCGGGCGATCCTTGACCAGGCGGGCGCGCGGATCGTGCTGACCGACGCGGCGCACGCCGGCCACGAGCCGGCCGGGAACGTCACCTCCCTGGTCGTGGGCGACGACACCGACCCGAAGAACCCGGGCCTGGACATCGCCGCCGACCGGCTGGCGTACGTGATGTTCACCTCCGGCTCCACCGGCGTCCCCAAGGGCGTGGGCGTCACCCACCGCAACATCGCCGCCCTCGCCGCCGACCACCGCTGGCGGGAGCACGACCGCGTGCTGTCGCACTCCTCGTTCGCCTTCGACGCCTCCACCTACGAGCTGTGGGTGCCGCTGCTGAACGGCGGCACCGTGGTCATGGCGCCGCCCGGCGCCGTCGACGCCGCGACGGTGGCCCGGATACTGGACGGCGAGCGGGTCACCGCGGCGTTCCTGACGACCGGCCTGTTCAACGTGCTCGCCGAGGAGGCGCCGGAGCTGCTGGCGCGGATCCCCTCGCTGTGGACCGGGGGCGAGGCCGCCCACCCCGCCGCGATGGAGCGGATCGTCCTCGCCGGCGGCGCCGCGCACAACGTCTACGGACCCACCGAGAACACGACGTTCTCGGTCTCCCACCGGGTGGAGAAGCCGCCGTCGGGCGCCGTCCCCATCGGCCGCCCGCTGGACGCCGTCGGCGTCCATGTCCTGGACGAGAACCTGCGGCCCGCCGACGAGGGCGAGCTGTACCTCACCGGGGAGCAGCTGGCGCGCGGCTACCTGGGCCGGCCGGACCTGACCGCCGAACGCTTCGTCGCCTGCCCGTACGGAGAGCCGGGCACGCGGATGTACCGCACCGGGGACCTGGTGCGCCGCCTGCCCGGCGGCGACCTCGAGTTCGTCGGGCGCGCCGACGGCCAAGTGAAGATCCGCGGCTTCCGCATCGAGCTGGGCGAGATCGAGGCGACCCTCGCGCGGCACCCCGAGGTGGCCCAGGTCGCCGTCCTGGCCCGGGAGGACCGTCCCGGCGACAAGCGATTGGTCGCCTACCTCGTCCCGCGTGCCGCGGACGCCGGACCGGGCGGGGACGCCGATGAGCTCGCCGACCGGGTACGGCGGGCGGCCGGGGAGACGCTGCCCGCCTACATGGTGCCGTCGGCCTTCGTCGTGCTGGCGGCGCTGCCGCTCAACCACAACGGCAAGGTCGACCGCCGCGCCCTGCCCGCCCCGGAGACCACGACCTCCGGCGCGGCCCCGCGCACCCCCGTCGAGGAACGGCTCTGCGCGCTGTTCGCCGAACTCCTCGCCGTACCCGGCGTCGGCGTCGACGACGACTTCTTCGCCCTCGGCGGCCACTCCCTGCTCGCCATGCGCGCCGTCACCGCCATCCGCGCCGCCTTCTCCACCGAACTCCAGGTCCGCGAGATCTTCGAGGCGCCGACCGTCGCCGCGCTCGCCGACCGGATCGAGCGGGCCGGCGGTGAGGACGGCGGCCGGCCCAGGCCGGTCCTGGCCCGAGGCGGGGAGTCCGGACGCCCGGAGCCGTCGTTCGCCCAGTCGCGTCTGTGGATCTCCGACCGGCTCGCCGAGAGCGCGAGCCTCTACACGATCCCGCTGGTGCTGCGGCTGTCGGGCCGGCTGGACCGGGAGGCGCTGCGCGCCGCGGTCGCCGACGTGGCCCTGCGCCACGAGACGCTGCGCACCGTCTTTCCCGCTCGGGACGGCCGTCCCGAGCCTCGGGTGCTGGAGAGCGTGCCGGACCTGACCGTCACCGGGATCATCGACGGCTCGGAGCTGGACACCGCGATCCGGCGGACGGCGCTGCGGCCGTTCGACCTGGCGTCGGAGCCGCCGATGCGGGCGGAGCTGTTCGCGCTGCCGCCGGTCGACGGGCGGGACGAGCACGTACTGGCCCTGCTGTTCCACCACATCGCGATCGACGGGTGGTCCCTCGGCCCGCTGGAGCGTGATCTGGCGACGGCCTACGCCGCCCGGGTGCGCGGCGAGGAACCCGGCTGGCAGCCGCTGCCGGTCCGCTACAGCGACTACGCCCGCTGGCAGCGCGAGCTGCTCGGCGACCCCGCCGACCCCGGCAGCCTGATGGGCGAGCAGACCGCCCACTGGCGCGCCGCGCTGGCCGGGCTGCCGGACGAGATCGCGCTGCCCGCCGACCGGCCCCGGCCGACGGTGCCCGGGCACCTGGGCGAGTCGGTGTCCTTCTCGCTCCCGGCCGGCCTGCGCCGGCGGCTGCTGGCGGTGGCCCAGGCCGATCAGGCGACGCTGTTCATGACGTTGCAGGCCGGGCTGGCGGCGCTGCTGACCCGGCTGGGCGCCGGCGCCGACGTGCCGATCGGCGCCCCCGTGGCCGGCCGCACCGACGAGGCGCTGACCGACCTGGTCGGCTTCTTCGCCAACACGCTGGTGCTGCGCACCGACACCTCGGGGAACCCCACCTTCCGCGAGCTGCTGGCCCGGGTCCGCGAGACCGACCTGGCCGCCTTCGCCAACCAGGACGTGCCGTTCGAGAACCTGGTCGAGGCGATCAACCCGCCGCGGGTGCCGGGCCGTACTCCGCTGTTCCAGGTGATGCTCGGCCTGGTGAACACCTCCCCCGCCGAGAGCGGGGTCGCGGGGCTGACGATGGCGCTGGACCCGGCGTACTCGCTGTACGGGTTCGGCGGCGCCAAGTGCGACCTGCTGTTCGGTTTCACCGACGGCCACTCCGCCGACGGCACCGCTGCCGGGCTGGAGGGTGTGCTGCAGTACGCCACCGACCTGTTCGACCGGGAAACGGCCGAGACGATCGCGGCGCGGCTGGTGCGGCTGCTGGAGGCCGTCGCCGCCGACCCCGACACCCCGATCGGCGCGGTGGACCTCCTCGACCCCGCCGAACGCCGCACCCTCCTCAGGGAGTGGAACGACACCGCCGCCCCCACCCCGCCCGGCAACCTGGCCGAGCTGTTCGAGGCGCGGGTGGCGGCCGATCCGCACGCCGAGGCGGTGGTCTGCGGCGAGGTCCGCCTGACCGCGGCCGAGCTCAACGGCCGGGCCAACGCCCTGGCCCGCCGCCTGACCGCCGCCGGCGTCGGGCCGGAGTCGCCGGTCGCGGTGCTCATGGAGCGCTCGGCCGACGTGGTGGTGGCGCTGCTGGCCGTGACCAAGGCCGGCGGCGCCTACGTGCCGCTGCACCCCGGCCTGCCGGTGAGCCGGATGCGCTGGATCGTCGAGCGGACCGGCGCGCGGGTGGTGCTGACCGACGCCGCCTACGCCAAGCACGAGCTGGCCGAGCATGCCCGGGCCGTGGAGGGCGTCCAGGCGATGACGGCCACCGAGGAGAGCGATCCGGAGAACCTCGGGCTGGAGATCGCCGCGGACCGGCTGGTCTACGCGATGTTCACCTCCGGCTCCACCGGCACCCCCAAGGGCGTCGCCGTCACCCACCGCAACATCCGCTCCTTCGCCACCGACCGGCTCTGGCACGGCCCCGCCCACCGGCGGGTCCTGTTCCACACCGCCTCCTCCTTCGACGTGTCCATGTACGAACTCTGGGTCCCCCTCCTGAACGGCGGCACCATCGTCGTGGCACCCCCCGGCGTCGTCGACGCCGCCACCCTCACCTGGGCCCTCGACACCGAACACGTCACCGCGATCTTCCTGTCCACCGGCCTGTTCAACGTCCTGGCACCCGACCACCCCGCCCTGCTCGCCCGCATCCCCGAACTGTGGATCGCCGGCGAAGCCGCCTCCCCCACCGCCGTCGAACACGTCCTGACCGCCGGCGCCACCACCGTGCACAACGGCTACGGCCCCACCGAGACCACCGTCTACGCCACCGCCCACCCCATCACCACCCCCGGCCCCGTCATCCCCATCGGCCGCCCCCTGGACAACACCCGCGCCTACGTCCTGGACGACCACCTGGCCCCCGTACCACCCGGCGTCCCCGGCGAGCTCTACCTCACCGGCGACCACCTCGCCCGCGGCTACCTGCACCGCCCCGACCTCACCGCCGAACGCTTCGTCGCCTGCCCCCACGGCCGGCCCGGCGAACGGATGTACCGCACCGGCGACCTCGTCCGATGGCTGCCCGACGGAACCCTCGACTACCTCGGCCGCGTCGACGACCAGGTCAAGATCCGCGGCATCCGCATCGAACTCGGGGAGATCAACGCCGTGCTGGGCCGGCATCCCGAGCTCAGGCAGGCGGTGACCGTGGTGCGCGAGGACCAGCCCGGTGACCGGCGGCTGGCCGCCTACCTCGTCCCGCGCGCCGCGGGATCCGACCGCGAGGGCAAGCTCGCCGACCTGGTGCGGCGCTTCGCCGAGGACAACCTGCCCGCCTACATGGTCCCGGCGGCCTTCACCGTCATGGACACCCTGCCGCTCAACCACAGCGGCAAGGTCGACCGCCGCGCCCTGCCCACCCCCATATGGCAGGACACCACCGCCACCGCCACCGCCTTCGTCCCACCCCGCACCGACGCCGAACACCTCGTCGCCGACGTCTGGACCGACGTCCTCGGCACCACCCGCGTCGGCGTCCACGACGACTTCTTCGCCCTCGGCGGCAACTCCCTGCTCGCCATCAGGGTGGCCGCCAGGATCCGGGCCGCCGTGGACCTGGAGATCCCGATCAACGTGATCTTCGCCAACCCCACCGTCGAGAAGCTGGCCGACGCCGTGGAGGCACTGCTGATCGCCGATATCGAAGGACAGGGCGCCTGAGCGCCGCTGTCCCGCAAGGAAGGAAACCGTAGATGACCGACCAGCTGTCGGAACGCGCCGTCACGCTCTCGGCCGACAAGCGCGCCCTGCTGGCGCAGCGATTACGAGGACGGGCGGCGACCGTCACGGTCCGGCCCCGGTCCCCCGAGACCGAGCCGCCGCCGTCCAGCGGGCAGGAACGCCTGTGGTTCATGGAGCAGCTCGCCCCGGGCAACACCGCGTACACGATGCCGCTGACGCTGCGGCTGACCGGTGAACTGGACACCGCGCTGCTGGAGGCCGCGCTGACCGCGCTGGTCGCCCGGCACGAGGCGCTGCGGATGCGCTTCCCCAGCCAGGACGGGCGGCCCAGGGTCGTCATCGACGAGCCCGGCCCCGCCACGCTGAAGGTCGTGGCGGCGGACGACGCCGCCCGCGCGGCCGAGATCGTCGGTGAGGAGGTCAGGCGGCCGTTCGACCTGGCCGCCGACGCGCTGCTGCGGGCGACGCTGGTCCGCATCGCGCCGGACGACCACGTGCTGCTGCTCGCCGTGCACCACGTCGTCAGCGACGGCCGGTCGCTGGAGATCATGGCCGACGAGCTGTTCGCCCTGTACGCCGGGCTGCGCGACGGCACCCCGGTGGAGCTGCCGCAGCCGCAGGCGCAGTTCGGCGACTTCGCCGTGTGGGAGCGGGAGCGGCTGGGCGGGCCCGAGGTCGAGCCCGACGTCGCGTTCTGGCGCGAGCAGCTCACCGGGATGCCCGACCTGGAACTGCCCACCGACCACCCGCGCCCGGCCGAACAGCGCTTCGAGGGCGCGCTGTCCGCCTTCACCTGGGACGCGGAGCTGACCGAGGCGGTCCGGGAGCTCGGCAGGGCGCACGGCGCCACGCTCTACATGACGCTGCTCGCCGCCTACCAGGCGGTCCTCGCCCGGCTCGCCGGCCAGGACGACTTCGGCGTCGGCTCGCCGGTGGCCGGACGGCCCTACCGGGAGCTGGAGGGCGTCGTCGGCTCCTTCGTCAACATGGTGACGCTGCGCGGCCGTACCGGGGACGACCCGACGGTCGCCGAGCACCTGCTGCGCACCCGGGAGACCGTGCTGGGCGCGCTCGGCCACCAGGACTACCCCTTCCACCAGCTGGTCAACGACCTGCGGGTGGAGCGCGACCCCAGCCGGTCGGCGATCTTCCAGGTGACCTTCGCGCTGAACAACCGGGCGGAGCCGGCCCGCGGCGTCACCGGGCTGGAGATCGCGCCGTTCGAGTTCCCGCTCACCATCACCCAGTTCGACCTCGCGCTGTACGTCACCGAGGCCGACGAGGGGCTGGAGGGGTTCTTCACCTACCGCACCGACCTGTTCGAGGCCGCGTCCGTCGAGCGCGTCGAGCGCGCGATGCGGCGCTTCCTGGAGCAGGCCGTCGCCGACCACGGGCGCCGCCTGTCGGAGGTGTCGCTGCTCGGCGACGCCGAGCGTGAGGCGCTGCTCGGCGAGTGGGCCGGCACCCGAACCTGGGAGCCGTCGTACCGCACGCTCGGCGAGATGGCCGAGGCCCAGGCGGAGCGGACCCCGGACGTCCGCGCCCTGGTGGCCGGAGACCGGTCGCTCACCTTCGCCGAGCTGCACGGCCGGGCGAACCGGCTGGCCAGGCGGCTGCGCGGGATGGGCGTCGGCCCCGACGCCCGCGTCGCGATCTGCCTGGAGGGCAACGTGGACGCCGCCGTGGCGATCCTCGCGGTGCTCAAGGCGGGCGGCGCCTACCTGCCGCTGGACCCCGAGCAGCCGACCGACCGGCTGGAGTTCCTGCTCTCCGACTCCTCGGCGGTCCTGCTGGTCACCAGCTCGTCGCTGCGGGACAGGGCGCCCGGCTTCACCGGTCCCGTCGTGGAGCTGGACCGGCTCGGCGACGCCTCCGACGAGGACGACGGCCCGCTGGAGCCGCTGGCCGGCCCCGGCGACCTCGCCTACGTGATCTACACCTCCGGCACCACCGGCCGCCCCAAGGGCGTCGGCGTCCAGCACCGCCACATCGTGGCCTACCTGGAGTACATCCGCGCCGAGTACGGCATCGTGCCGGACGCCCACTTCGGCCTGCTGCAGTCGCTCGCCTTCGACTTCAGCATGCTGATGTTCTACCTGCCGCTCACCGGCGGCGGCACCCTGCACCAGCTGCCGCGCCGCGGCTCCGGGCACGAGCTGGCCGAGGCCATCGCGGACCTGGACTACCTGAAGATGACGCCCTCGCACCTGGCCGCCCTGGGGGCCGAGGTGGAGCCGGAGCGGCTGCTGCCGCGCCGCGCGCTCATCCTGGCGGGTGAGGCGTCGCCCACCGCGTGGGTCCGCGACCTCGCCGGCCGCACCGGCTGCGCGATCTTCAACAGCTACGGTCCCACCGAGACGGTCGTCGCGGTGACCACCGAGCGGGTGGACCCCGAGGCGGCGGCGCCCGGCACGGCCTGGCCCATCGGCCGCCCGCTGCCCGGCGCCCGCGTCTACGTGCTGGACCGGGCGCTGCGCCTGGTCCCGCCGGGCGTCGCCGGTGAGCTGTACATCGGCGGCGACACCCTGGCGCGCGGCTACCTCGGCCGTCCCGGGCTGACCGCCGAGCGCTTCGTCGCCGACCCCTACGGCGAGCCCGGCGCGCGGATGTACCGCACCGGCGACCTGGTGCGCCGGCTCGACGACGGGCGGCTGGAGTTCCTCGGCCGCACCGACCACCAGGTGAAGATCCGCGGCTACCGGGTGGAGCTCGGCGAGATCGAGGCCGCGCTCGCCACCCTGCCCGGCGTCGTCCAGGGCGTGGTGGACCTGCGCGGCGACCACCTGGTGGCCTGGCTGGAGAAGGAGCCGGACGCCACGGAGGCGCCGGTGGCCGAGCTGCGGGCGCACCTGCTGGACCGGTTGCCCGAGTACATGGTCCCCGGCCGGTTCGCCTGGCTCGACCGGTTCCCGCTGCAGGCGCACGGCAAGGTGGACCGCCGGGCCCTGCCGGACCCCGAGCCCGAGCGCGCCGACCAGCGGGCCGGCTACACCGCCCCGGAGGGGCCCGTCGAGGAGGCCGTCGCCGCCATCTGGGCGAACGTGCTGGACCTGGAACAGGTCGGCGCGAACGACGACTTCTTCGACCTCGGCGGCCACTCGCTGCTGGCCACCCAGGTCGTGGCGAGGATGCGCAAGGCGTTCCCCGACAGCAAGCCGCCGATCGGCGTGCTGGAGATGTTCAAGAACCCGACCGTCGCCCAGCTCGCGAAGCTGATCGTCGAGCGGCGCGGGGAGACGGCCGGGCCGCGCCGGATGCTCGCCGAGCTGACCCGCCCGATCGCCCCGAAGGACCGCCGCGGCACCGTCATCTGCGTGCCGTACGGCGGCGCCAACGCGGTCGTCTACCAGACGCTCGCCGACGCGATGCCCGCCGGCTACTCCCTCTACGCGGTCGCCGCCCCCGGCCGTGAGCCGGGTGAGGAGTCGCAGCTTCCCTTCCAGGAGGTCGCCGCGCAGTGCGTCAAGGAGATCGCCGAACACATCCAGGGCCCGCTGGTCATCTACGGGCACTGCGCGCCGGGCAGCGCCCTGGCCATCGAGCTGTCCAAGCAGGTCGAGGCGTCCGGACGTGAGCTGGACGCCCTCTACCTGGGCGGCATCTTCCCGTTCGCCAAGCCCAGGGGCCGCTTCCTCGGCCCGCTCAGCACGCTGATCAACGACCGCCTGCACGGCACCCGCAGCATCGCGGCCGAGCTGCGCGCGCTCGGCGGCGACATGACCGGCCTCGACGAGGAACAGGTGACGTTCACCGTCGAACTGATGCGCCAGGACGGCCGGATGGCCGAGGAGTACTTCACCGACCTGTTCGCCACCGAACAGCCGCGGCTGAAGGCGCCGATCGTCTCGGTCGTCGGCGAGCGCGACCCCAGCACCGAGTTCTACCAGGAGCGCTTCAAGGAGTGGTGCTTCCTGTCGGAGACGGCGTCGCTGGTCGTCATCGACGAGGCCGGGCACTTCTTCCCCAAGTACCGCGCCGACGAGCTGGCCCTGATCGTCACCGGGACGCACCGCGCCGACGACGCCTGGCGGCGGGAGCACTCCCGCGAGGCGGGCGGCACCTGGTGGCTGCAGGAGACCGTGCACCGGAAGGCCGCGCGCACCGAGCGTGAGCCGAGCATGCGCCGCTTCCTGCCCATCGCGCTGGGCCAGCTGGTGTCGCTGGTCGGGTCGGCGCTCACCGAGTTCGCGGTGCCGATCTGGATCTTCCAGAAGACCGGATCGATGGCCCACTTCGGGCTCATCGCGCTGCTCGCCCTGGTGCCGGGCATCATCGTGGCGCCGCTGGCGGGCGCGGTGGTCGACCGCTACGACCGGCGGCGCGTGATGATCGCCGGTGACGCCGCGTCGGGCCTCACCCAGGCGGTGATGCTCGCGCTGCTGCTGACCGACCGGCTCACCGTCGGCCCGCTGTACGGGCTGATAGCGATCGTCTCCGTCTCGGTGACGTTCCAGCGGCTCGCCTACCAGGCGTCGATACCGCAGCTGGTGCCCAAGCGCTACCTGGGCCACGCCAACGGCATCGTGCAGCTCGCCATCGGCAGCGGGCAGTTCCTGGCCCCGCTCATCGCGGTCGGCATGCTCGCCGCGATCGGGCTGGAGGGCATCCTGACCGTCCAGGTCGCCGCCTACGCGTTCGCCGTCCTGGTGGTCCTGCTGGTGAAGTTCCCCACCGCGCTGGGTCTGCGCCGCCGCGAGCCGATCTCCGCGGAGATCGTCAACGGCTTCCGGTACTCGCTGGGACACCGCGGTTTCCGCGCGATGCTGTTCTTCTTCGCCGGGGTGAACCTGTTCCTGGCGCCCATGTTCGTCATGGTCTCGCCGCTGGTGCTGTCGTTCTCCACCCTGGCCGCCGCCGGCACGGTGGCGGTCGCGGGCGGCGCCGGCGCGATCGTGGGCGGCCTGGTGATGAGCCTGTGGGGCGGCCCGACCCACCGCAAGCTGCGCGGCGCGATCGCCTCGGCCGGGCTGATGGCGCTCGCGGGCCTGGTCACCGGCCTGCAGCCCAACCTGTGGCTGATCGGCGCCGGCGCGTTCGGCATGTCCTTCTCGCTGTCGCTGATCAACGGCATCATCGCCACGATCATCCAGGTGAAGGTGCCGCACCGCTTCCAGGGCCGGATCATCGCGGTCAACACCATGATCGCCGCGGCGACCGTGCCCATCGGCTTCGGCGTCGTCGCGCCGCTCGCCGCTCCCCTGCTCGACCCGCTGATGGCCGCCGGCGGCCCGCTCGCCGGAACCGTCGGCGCGCTCATCGGCACCGGCCCGGGACGCGGGCTGGGGCTGTTCTACCTGATCTGCGGGCTCGCCCTGGGCCTGCTGACCCTCGCCGGGATGCGTGTCAGGACGCTGGCACGCTTCGACGACGAGGTGCCCGACGCCAAGCCCGACGACCTCATCGGCATCGAAGAGCTGGAAAGGACCCACGCCGCATGAACACCACCATCGACTGGGAGGTCAGGGACAAAAGGCCCGCCGCGGCCGACGCCCAGGGCGCGGACCTGGGCGAGACCTGCGAGTGGCTGCGGGAGAGCCGCGAGGCCATCCGCGCGGGGCTGGACGAGCACGGCTCCGTCTACCTGCGCGGGCTGCCGGTCAAGACCATCGAGGACTTCGCCGAGGTCCGGGACGCGCTGGTCTCCAAGCTCGCCGGGTACGTCGAGAAGGCCACCCCGCGCAGCCACTTCGGCAAGGACGTCTACTCCTCCACCGACCTGCCGCCGTCACACGCGATCCGCCCGCACAACGAGAACAGCTACGCGCTCAACTTCCCCGGGATCCTGATGTTCGGCTGCCTCGTCGCCCCCGACGAGGGCGGCGCGACGCCGACCACCGACGTGCGCAAGGTCCTGCGGGACATCCCCGCGCCGCTCGCCGACCGCTTCCGCGAGCACGGCTGGTCGCTGGTGCGCAACTACGGCGAGCACATCAGCCTGGGCTGGCGCACCGCCTTCGCCACCGAGGACAGGGACGAGGTGGCCGCCTACTGCGCGGAGAACCACATCGCCCACGAGTGGGTCGGCGACGACCAGCTCCGCACGAGGCAGCGCCGCTCGGCCACCATCCGCCACCCCGGAACCGGTGAGGAGGTCTGGTTCAACCACACGGTCTTCTGGAACGAGTGGGCGCTCGACCCGGACGTCCGCGAGGTGTTCATCGACGACCTGGGCCACGAGAACCTGCCCTTCAACACCGCCTACGGCGACGGCCAGCCGATCTCCAAGGAGGACATCGAGACGATCGACGAAGCCTACCGCCGGGCCACGACCAGGGAGACCTGGCGGGTGGGCGACATCCTGATCGTCGACAACATCCTGGCCGCGCACGCCCGTGAGGCGTTCAAGGGCCAGCGGAAGATCGTGGTCGCCATGGGCGACCCGATCGCGCTGGCGGACTGCTCCCCCACCGTCCAGCCGCTGGCCGGCTTCGCCGAGCCGCTCGCCGCGGCGGCCGCCGCCCCGGCCGCGGCCCCGCAGGACGCCAAGCCCGCCAAGCGCCGCTGGTTCGGCCGCCGCTCCTGACCCGCCGGGCGGTCACCGGCGATCCGGTGACCGCCCGCGACCGTCTCCACCGGCCGGTCCCCGCGCCGCCCTCCGCGGCGCGGGGACCGGCCGGTCCGGTTCTCCCGGGTCCTCCGCCGGCGCCCGTCCCGGCGACCCGGACACCTCCCCGGACCGCCGGCCCCTCCCACCGGCCGCGTGACCGGCGGCGTCAGACGTTGCCCAGCACCCGGGTGACGCTGATCTCGATCACCACCCGGGCCGGGTTCTCCCGCGGCATCCGGTAGCGCATCTCATACCGGCGCTCGGCGTCCTCGACCGCCTCGCGGTCGCGGCGGACCACCGCCCGCCCCTCCAGGGTGGACCAGCGGCGCCCGTCCACCTGGCAGACCGCCACCGGCGCCCCCTCCTCACCGACCTCCGGCAGGTTGCGGGCCTTCCTCGACGTGCCCGAGGTGATCACCCGGGCGATCCCGGAGTCGACGTCCAGCGTCACCCCGACCGGGACGACGTGCGGCGTGCCGTCGGCCCGGATCGTGGTCAGCGTGCACAGGTGGCGCTCCCGCCAGAACTCGCGGAACTCCTCCCCCTGCCCCTTCAGCACGCGGTCCTTTCCGATGTCCATATCTCTTCCTTCGATTCCCTTCCGCGACCGGATGCCCCGTCCCACCACCGAGCCGGAATCCTCCCATACGACGCGAACCGGGCCGTACGATCGGGGGGTGATCATCCGTCAGAGCCAGCTCGTCGTCGACTGCGCGGACCCGGCGCGGCTCGCCGCGTTCTGGGGGGCGCTCATGGGCGCCGCGCCCGTGGACCGCGACCCCGGCTGGTCCCACATCGACCCGCCGGAAGGGCTGCGCCTGGCCTTCCAGCGAGTCCCGGAGCCGCGTTCCGGCAAGAACCGCCTCCACCTCGACCTCGAGGTGGAGGATCTCACCGCCGCGGCCGACGCGGCCGTCGCGCTGGGCGGACGGCGGTCGGGCGCGCCGCAGCGCGACGCGGTCGGCGCCTTCCAGGTCATGCACGACCCCGAGGGCAACGAGTTCTGCCTCACGGCCGAGGCCGGACCATGAGCGCTGACCGCTCCGCCTGCTTTGCGGAAGAATCCGGACCATGCGCGCCGATCGCCTTGTGGCCGTCCTGTTGCTGATGCAGGCCCGCGGCCGGGTGACCGCCGCCGAGCTGGCCACCGAGCTGGAGGTGTCCGTCGCCACCGCCCGCCGTGACCTTGAGGCGCTGTCGGCCGCGGGTGTCCCCGTCTACCCCCAGCCCGGCCGCGGCGGCGGCTGGTCCCTGGTCGGCGGCGCCCGTACCGATCTCAGCGGCCTGACGGCGCCCGAGGCGCGGGCGCTCTTCCTGCTCGTCGGCCCCGCCGCGTCCGTCTCCGCCGAGGCCAGGGCGGCGCTCCGCAAGCTCGTGCGGGCCCTGCCCGGGACCTTCCGCGCCGAGGCCGAGGCCGCCGCCGAGGCCACGGTCACCGACCCCGTCCGGTGGGGCGAACAGGACAGGCCCCGGCCCCCGATGGTCGATCTGCTGCAGAGCGCCGTGATCCGGAGGCACAGGGTCCGCCTCACCTATGTCGGTCACGCCGGGGAGCGGACGGAACGGCTGGCCGACCCGTGGGGACTGATCGACAAGGACGACGTCTGGTATCTCCTCGCCGGGACCGACCGGGGGCGGCGCACCTTCCGCGTCGACCGGGTCGCCCGTGTGGAGGAGACCGGCGAGCCCGTCGAACGCCCGGACGACTTCGTCCTCGCCACCGCCTGGCAGGAGGTCGTCGACGAGGTCGAGCGGCGCCGCTCCCGCACCTGGGCGACCGTGCTCGTCGAGGAGCGGTTCGCGCCGATCCTGTGCCACCGGTTCGGACGGCACTGCCACATCGACGGCGAACCCGACCGGGGACGCGTCCGGGTCCGCCTCGCCGCCCCGACCCCGCTGGACATCGCCCGCGACCTCGCCGGCTGGGGCGCGCTGGTCGAGGTCGTCGAACCACGCTCGGTCCGCGACGAGCTCGCCCGCATCGGCGCCGAACTCGTCGGCCGCCACGGCGGGAGCGACCCCGGCGAGCGCTGACCCCTGCGACGGCTGCGGGCGCACCGGGCCCTGGGGCGGGAAGGCGCGCCGACCGGCGCCCCGCCGGTCAGCGGCCGGGGCTGTAGACCACCTGCTCGGGCGTCACCCGCACCGTGACGCGCTCCTCACCCGGCTGCCGGTAGGGGTAGGTGTCCACACCGAGGTACTTCTTCGCCAGGCGATCGATGACCTCGTCGGCGCCCTCCTCCTCCAGCCTCGCGGTGCCGGACACGCTGACCAGGTGGAAGGCGTTCTCGGGGTCCAGCACGCTCACCGACACCCGGGGGTCGGCGCGCAGGTTGCGGTCCTTGACCCGGCCCAGGGCCGTGTTGAAGACCACGTCGTCGCCGTCGACGTCGACCCAGACGACGGTGTTGTGCAGCGAGCCGTCGGACCGGACCGTGGTGGCCCACCCGTGGATCGGCCGCCGGAGCAACTCCTTGGCGTCCTCATTCAGCTTTCCCATCGCCAACTCCTGTCTCGATCGCCTTCTTCTCGCCCTCGAACATCATCTTCCCCCGGTCTGTTCCCTCTTCCCGGTTCATTTTCCGGCCGTCGCCCTTTACGAAGTAAGACAAGGACCGGATCGGGGACGGGCAAGATCGGGGAAAGACTTCCGGTCCGGCGGGGCCGCCGTCCCGGACGCGGGAATCGATCATGCGGCGGGGCCGTGCTCCGCGGGATGACGGGTACGGCGGGCGCCGGAGGCGGCGGACGCGCCGCGGGGTGCTGGAGGGCGATGGACGGCGGGCGGGCGGGCGAGCGGGTCCGGGCGGCGATCCGGGTGGAGGGCACCGTACAGGGGGTGGGTTTCCGGCCCTTCGTGTACGGCCTGGCCACCCGGCTCGGCCTGGACGGGCTGGTCGGCAACGACGAACGCGGGGTGTTCATCGAGGTCGAGGGGGCGTCGGCGCTGGTCGGGGAGTTCACCGCGGCGCTGCGGGACGGCGCGCCGCCGCTGGCGGCGGTGGAGCGCGTCGCGGCCGTGCCCGTCCCGGTCACCGGCCGGTCCGGGTTCGCCGTCGTGCCCAGCCCTCCGGGCGGGCGGCGCCGGGCGCTCGTCGCCCCGGACGCGGCGACCTGCGCCGACTGCCTGCGCGAGATGGACGACCCGGCCGACCGGCGGTACGGCTACCCGTTCGTCAACTGCACGAACTGCGGGCCCCGGTTCACCATCGTCACGGACCTGCCGTACGACAGGCCGAACACCACGATGGCGGGGTTCGCCATGTGCGGCGACTGCGAGCGGGAGTACCGCGACCCGGCCGACCGGCGCTTCCACGCCCAGCCGGTGTGCTGCCCGGCGTGCGGGCCCCGGCTGCGGCTGCTCGGCCCGGACGGCCGCGAGCCCGCCCCTCCCCCGGCCGGCCTCCCCGGACCTCCCGGGCGGGACTGCTCCCCTCCCCCGCCGTCCACCACCGCCCCCGGCGGAGCCGTCCCGGGCCGGTCTTTCCCAGGCCGGGCGACCTCGGACGGGGCCGTCCTGGACGCGGCCGCCGCGCTGCTCCGGGCCGGGGCGGTGGTCGCGGTCAAGGGCCTGGGCGGCTACCACCTGGCCGCGGTGGCCGCGTGCGGGCCGGCGGTGGCGGCGCTGCGGGCCCGTAAGCGCCGCGAGGACAAGCCGTTCGCCGTCATGGCGGCGGACCCGGAGGCGGCGCGGCGGCTGTGCGAGGTGGACGAGGCCGCCGAACGGCTGCTCACCGGCGCCGCGCGCCCGATCGTGCTGCTGCGGCGGCGGCCCGGTGCGCGGCTCGCGCCGCGGGTGGCGCCGGGAGACCGGTGGCTGGGCGTGATGCTGCCCTACACCCCCCTGCACCACCTGCTGCTGCGGCGGGTCGGCGAGCCGATCGTGCTGACCAGCGGCAACCTCGGTGACGAGCCGATCGCCCGCGACGACGGCGAGGCCGTGGCGCGGCTGGGCGGGGTCGCGGACGCCTTCCTGGCCCATGACCGGCCGATCCGGGCGCGCGCCGACGACTCGGTGGTCCGTGTCCTCCGCGGCGGGCCGCTGCCGATCCGGCGTTCCCGGGGGTACGCGCCGCGCCCGCTGCCGCTCCCCCGTCCGGCTCCCCGGCCCGTGCTGGCCTGCGGCGCGGAGCTGAAGCACACCTTCTGCCTGGCCAGGGGCGGGCAGGCGTTCGTCTCCCCGCACGTCGGCGACCTGGAGAACCACGAGACGTTCCGGTCCTTCACCGAGGGGGTCGCGCACCTGCGGCGGCTGCTCGGCATCACGCCGCGCCTCGTCGCCCATGACCTGCACCCGGAGTACCTGTCCACCAAGTACGCGCTCGCCCTGGAGGGCGTCGACCGGACGGGGGTGCAGCACCACCACGCGCACGTCGCGTCCTGCCTGGCCGACAACGGGGTGGCCGGACCCGTCATCGGGGTGGCCTTCGACGGCCTCGGCTACGGCGCCGACGGGACGCTGTGGGGCGGGGAGTTCCTCGTCGCCGGCCTGGCCGGGTTCGAGCGGGCCGGGCACCTGGCCGCCGTGCCGATGCCGGGGGGCGCGGCGGCGGTCCGGCAGCCGTGGCGGATGGCCGCCGCCCATCTCGACGCCGCCTACGCCGGGGACGTCCCCGGCGACCTGGCGGTGGTGCGGCGCAACACCGGGCGCTGGGAGGCGGTGGTCGCGCTGGCCCGGCGCGGCGTGAACGCCCCGCTCACCTCCAGCGCGGGCCGGCTGTTCGACGCGGTCGCGGCGCTCGCCGGCGTCCGCGACGTGATCACCTACGAGGGGCAGGCCGCGGCGGGGCTGGAACGGCTGGCCGACGAGGACGAGATGGACGGGTACGGCTGCCGCCTGGCCGGCGGGGTGCCGTTCACCGTACCGGGGGCCGAGCTGGTCCGGGCCGCGGCCGAGGACCTGCGGGCGGGCGCGGCGCCGGGGACGGTGGCCGCCCGGTTCCACAACGGGCTGGCCGCGGCGGTCGCGGCGGGCTGCGAGCGCCTGCGGGAGGCGCGGGGCCTGGGCACGGTGGCGCTGTCGGGGGGCGTCTTCCAGAACGTCCTGCTGCTGGAGCGGACGGTCGCCCTGCTGGAGGAGCGCGGCTTCGCCGTCCTGACGCACCGGCGGGTGCCGCCCGGCGACGGCGGGATCAGCCTCGGCCAGGCGGCGGTGGCCGCCGCCCGCGACCGGCTCGGCTGACCGCCCGCCCGGCCCGCCGTACGGCACGCGACGGTACGGCGAGGCGGCGGGACATGACGAGCATCCGAACGAAAAGTCCCGTCAGCGGGTGGCCACAGCCAACCATTTGACCTTCCGCTCGTCCTGCTTGCCGGGCCTGCCCTACCTTCGGCGTCTATGCCGGGTGAGTTCTTGAGTGATGGTGAGGCGGCCGCGTACGGCCGCTTCCGGTGTCCGCCCGCTCCGCAACCCCGATGAGCCGGACCGGGAGGAGGACATCCTGTGGAGGGGGCGGCGTCGTACCCCGATGAACGCTATGGCAGGGGTGTCGCCCTGGCGGCGGACAGGGCGTAGGTGACGCCGGTGAGCCGTTCGGACATCCGCCAGAGGCGAGCGGCTGTGGCGGTGTCGCGGATGGCGTGCTCGCGAGTTCGACGAGTGGGCTCGCCGCGCAGTTGCAGTACGCCGTTGGGAACGATGTAGCCGCCGCCGGGCAGGTCCGGCACGGTCGCCGCGTACAGGGAGGTCTTCGCCCCTTCCGGGGTGGGACGGAAGGCCACGCGCACCATCAGGCGCGTGAGGGTCGCATACAGCCGTCCCCTGCCGCTGTTGGCACCGCCGGTGAGCACGTTCGTGCGGGTGAGTCCAGGTGCGACGGCCATGCTGCGGAGCTTGTGCCCGGCGGCGTCGGCCCGGCGCTGCAGTTCCATCGCGAAGTAGAGGTTGGCCCGCTTGGACTGCACGTAGGCGAACGCCGTGCGGTAGCGGCGTTCGGCGTTGAGGTTCTCCAGGTCGAAGCGGGCGAAGCGCTGACCTTCGCTGCTGACGGTGACCACCCGTGGATCGGGCGCGGCGAGCAGGTGCGGCAGGAGCAGGCCGGTCAGGGCGAAGGTGCCCAGGTGGTTGATGCCGAACTGCGATTCGAACCCGTCGGTGGTCCGGGCGTAGGGCACCATCGCCACCCCGGCGTTGTTGACCAGCAGATCGAGCCGGCCGTAGTCCCAGCCGGCGGCGAAGTCCCGGATGGAGGCCAGACTGCCCAGGTCCAGACGCCGCAGTTCCAGGTGAGCGCCGGACAGTTCGTCCCGCATGCGGGCGAGGGCGGCCTGGCCGCGTCCGGGGTCACGACAGGCCAGCACGACATGCGCGCCATGGCGGGCCAGCTCACGGGCGGTGACGTAGCCGATGCCGCTGTTGGCTCCGGTCACCACCGCGACCCGTCCTGTCTGGTCGGGGATGGCCTGGAAGGTCCAGGGGCGAGAGT
Organism: Streptosporangium pseudovulgare; assembly: GCF_014648055.1. Lineage (GTDB taxonomy): Bacteria > Actinomycetota > Actinomycetes > Streptosporangiales > Streptosporangiaceae > Streptosporangium > Streptosporangium pseudovulgare. The sequence goes on along the minus strand of NZ_BMQJ01000021.1, from coordinate 92,055 downwards.
TGCGCATCATGTGCCACCTCAAGGGGGACGCGGACGAATGTATCGCAACTCCGAGTTGCGATACATTCATCGTGCCACCCGCCCCGCGGATATCGCAACTTGGAGTTGCAATGCAGTCTGGTCAACCCTCTGCCCGGCCGATCGGCCGCGGCGCCAAAGTACGCGCCGCCGTCCACGCCGCCACGCTCGCCGAACTCGTGGACAAGGGCTATGCAGCGTTGAGCGTCGAGAACGTCGCGCAACGCGCCGGGGTCCACAAGACGACGGTCTACCGGCGCTGGAAGGATCGCGAGAGCCTGCTCACCGATGCCCTGGCCGAGCACATGGCGATGGACATTCCCGTTCCCGACACCGGAGCGATCGAGACCGACCTGCGAGCGCTGGCGCGCTCGATCGTCCAGACGTTCACCAGCCCGACCGGGCAGGCCATCCTCGCCGCGATGTTCACCGGAGCGGCCCATCTCCCGGAGATCGCCGCGGCACGGCGCCATGTTTTCGCCGACCGCCTCGCCAGAGCCGAACCCGTGGTCACACGCGCCATCCAGCGCGGTGAGCTTCCCGGAGACACCGATCCCGCCGAGCTGTTGAAGACCTTGGCCGCGCCGATCTACCTGCGCCTGCTCATCACCGCCGATCCGGTCGACGAGACGACCGCCGACCAGGCGGTGCACGTCGCGCTGACCGCCGCGCGCGGCGGCGCCCTGCGAACAGAGCGCGGCCGCTAGGTCAGACGAAGGCGCTGTGGCCGGTGATCGCCTTGCCGACGATGAGGGTGTTCATCTCCCGGCTGCCCTCGAAGGAGTAGATCGCCTCGGCGTCGGCGAAGAGCTTGGCGATCTCGTGGTCCAGCACGATGCCGTTCCCGCCGAACAGTTCGCGGGCCCGGGAGACCACCTCGCGCATCCGCGTCGTGGTGAACGCCTTGGCCAGCGCGGCCTGCGCGGCGCCGACCCGGTCCTCGTCCGCGAGCTGCGCCAGCCGGACCATCATGCCGAACGACGCGGTGATGTCGGCGAGCATCCGGACCAGCAGGTCCTGGATCATCTGGAAGCCCGCGATGGGGCGGCCGAACTGCACCCGCTCGACGGCGTAGGCGCGGGCCAGCTCGTAGGCGCGCACCGACACGCCCAGTGCCTGCCAGGCGACGTTGCCGCGGGTCCTGCGCAGCACCTCGGCGACGTCGCGGAAGCCGTTGACGCGCTGGAGCCGGTCGGCCTCGGGCACCTCGACGCCGGTGAGGGTGATGTCGGCGTTCTGCACCGCGCGCAGGGCGATCTTCCCCTCGATCTTGGAGGTGGTGAGGCCGGGGGCGCCCTTCTCCACGACGAAGCCCTTGACCTGGTCGTCGGCCACGTCACGGGCCCACACGACGATCAGGTCGGCGAAGGTGCCGTTGCCGATCCACCGCTTGGCGCCGTCGAGGACCCAGCGGTCGCCCTCGCGGCGGGCGGTGGTCCGCATGCCGCCGGCGACGTCGGAGCCGCCCTCGGGCTCGGTGAGCGCGAACGCGCCGATCTTGTTCCACTTGACCATGTCGGGCAGCCAGCGGTGGCGCTGCTCGTCGCTGCCGCCGCCGTCGATGCTGCCCATGGCGAGGCCGGTATGCACGCCGTGGGCGACGGCGAGGGAGGGGTCGACGCGGTTCATCTCCAGCGAGACGAACCCGTTGAACAGCGCCCGCTGCGGGGCGTGGCCGCCGAACTCGGGGTAGGCGTGCCCGGCGAGGTCGAGCTCGGCGAACTTGCCGATGACCTCGAAGGGGAACTCCGACGACTCCCACGCCGTCTGGGCGAGGGGCCGGACCTCGCGTTCCAGATAGTCGCGGATCTCGGCGAGCCTCGCCCGCTCGGCGTCGGTGAGCAGTTCGGCGAAACCGAAGAAGTCCGGATCGGGGTTGGCGTGCTTCGCCATGAGAATCACCTTGCTCTTTCAGTTCGGGGGTCAGTGCCCGGATACTTCCGATGCCCCCGGTTCCGCGGGGCAGGCCTCCGCCGGGCGGATCTCCGTACGGCGGGCCTCCGTGAGGCGGGTCTCCATGAGGCGGGTCTCCGTGGGACCGGTCCCCTCGGGGCGGGCCCGCGCGACGGCGCGACGGTCCAGCTCGGCCAGCACCTCCTCGGTGTCCTGGCCGGGACGCGGCGCGTGGCGCCGGACGGAGGCCGGGGTGGCGGAGAAGGCCACCGGCACCCCGATCACCCGGTAGGGGCCCTCGGTGGGGTGCTCGGCGACGTCCATCAGGTGGCCCTCTCGCACGTAGGGGTCGCCGGACGCCTCCTCCAGCCGCAGCACCGGGCCGAACGGGATGCTGTGCTTGGCGCAGACCTCGGCCCACTCGGCGGTGGTCAGCGCCGGGGTGACCGACTCCACCATCTCCGACAGGGCGACGCCGTCCCGGACGACGTTGATCTTCTCGCCGTTGACCCGGGGGTCGTCGGCGAGGTCGGGCCGGCCGGCGGCGGCGAAGAGGTCGCGGTGGTTCTGCGGGCTGTAGGGGATGATCATCGCCAGGCCGTCCCTGGTCGGCCGGGCCCGGTGGCCCCGGTTGAGGGCGGGGGCGTACCCGGTCGGCGCGAGGGGCGGCTCGAAGGTGTGCCCCTGCAGGTGCTCGACGAGGTTGAAGGCGATCATGGTGTCGGCCATCGGGACCTGCACGAGCTGGCCCTGCCCGGTGGCGCGCTGGTGGACCAGCGCCGCCAGCGTGCTGTAGACGATGGTCAGCGCGCTGACCTTGTCGGCGAGGATGGTCGGCAGCACCACCGGCCGCGCGATGTCGGCGGCGCGCTCGGCGACGTCGATCAGGCCGGAGGCGGCCTGGATGGTCTCGTCGTAGGCGGCCAGCCCGGCGCGGGCGGAGTCGGGGCGGAACCCCTGGGCGTGGGCGTAGATCAGCCGGGGGAAGCGCCCGCGCAGGCTCTCGTGGTCCATGCCCAGCCGGCGCAGCGCGCCGATGCGCATGTTCGTGATCAGGACGTCGGCCGTGGCGAGCAGGTCCATGGCCCGCTCGCGGTCGGCGTCGTCCTTGAGGTCGAGGCGGACGCTGCGCTTGTTGCGGTTGACGTTGAGGTACAGCGACGTCATGCCCGGGGTGCGGTGGACGGTGCCGTTGCGGGCGGTGTCCCGCGGCGGCTCGATCCTGATGACGTCCGCCCCGAGGTCGCCGAGGATCTGGGCGGCGTACGGGCCCATGACGACGGTGGACAGGTCGACGACCCGCACCCCCGCCAGCGGCCCGGACGGCTCCCGCGGCGGGGCGGCGGACGGCTCCCGCGGCGGCGTGGCGGTGACGGCGGGGTTCTCCGGCTCGGGCGCCCGCCGCGGCGTGGCGGCGCCGGTGTGGTTCTTCGGCTCAGGCATTGCGGCTCCCGACGGGCGCACGCACCCGTGAAGTGTTCTGCGTATTTCTCTCCTTATCCAAATTACCCGTCGATACTTAGCCGGGCAAACTATTGGCCCGACCGATACGGAAAAGGCGGCGTGACCGCTGTGGTCACGCCGCTGGAGGCGTTTTCGGGAAACGGATCACACGGCGGTTCCGAAGGGGCTCGCCGAGTCCGGTCACCTCTTTCGCCCGTGCGACGAGACGGCGCAGCGCCGGATCGGCGGCGAACCGGTCGGCACGCCAGACGAGCCCCGTGACCAGGGACGGATCGAAGTCCGAGAAGGGCAGGAGCACCGTATCCTCATGGCGGTACCTGCGCATGGCGGTCCGCTCGCCCAGTATGGAGACGGAGAACGCCGAACCCTGCGCCACGATTTCCCCGGTGCCGGTGTAGTCCCCGGTTTTCAGGCGGATTCGCTGTTTTATTCCCGCCTCGGACAGTTCTCGGTCCAGCCGGTCGAAATAGGCGGGAGCCAGGCCGGGGGCGGCCACGACGTAGGCGTGGTCCCTCAGCTCGGCGAGCGAGACCGAGGTGCGCGAGCCGAACTCCGCGGCCGGGAGCACCGCCCCCAGCGGCTCGGCGAGCACCTCCAGCACCTCGAGCGCCGCCGCCTCCGGGCCGCGCACCGGCAGCCGGACGAACGCCGCCGTCAGCTCGCCCCGGGCCACGGCCCGCGCCAGGTCCTCGCTGCCGCCCGGCCAGCGCCTGAGGTCGTACCACCCGGCGAGCCGGCGTTCCAGGGTGCGCAGCCCCTCCCGCAGGCTCTCGTGCAGCCCCGGGGGGACGCCGACGAGGACGACGTCGCGCCCGCCGGCGGACACCCGGCTCAGCCGCCACGGGATGTCGTCGGCGCGGGCCAGGATGTCCCGGGCGATGGGCAGCAGCGTCGTGCCCGCCTCGGTGAGGCGGACGTGGTGGGAGTCGCGCTCGAACAGCGCGGCGCCGAGCTCGTGTTCCAGGTCGCGCACCCGGCGGCTCAGCGGCGAGGCGGCCATGTGCAGCCGCCGCGCCGCCCCCGAGAAGCTGAGCTGCTCGGCGACGGCGACGAAGTAGCGCAGGTGGAACAGCTCCACACCAGCGATGCTACGCGCGGCCGTACGGCCGGTCCCGCCCGCCGGGCGCGCGGCCGCACGTGGCCGCCCGGCCCCCCGCGGGCGGACACGGCACACGGGCGGACACGGCACGCGCCCTTCCGGCGCCCGCCGTACCCGGGTGAACCAGAGATCACTTACAGGAAATGTCCGTAAGATGTTGATCTTTCTGGAGCGCACCGATACTGGAGGTCAGAAAGTGACGACGCTCAGCCGCCGGAACCTGCTCAGGGCGGGCGCGGGGGCGCTGCCCGCCCTCGCGCTGGGCGCCCGGCCCGCCCTGGCGGCTCCTCTCCCGCCGGAAGTCACGGTCTCCGGCACCGCCCCCTCCTCGCTGGCCGGGTTCGACAACGTGATGAAGACCTTCGTCAAGGAACGGGGCATCTCCAGCGCGCAACTCGCGATCACCAAGTACGGCAAGCTCGTGCTGGCCCGCGGATACACCTACTCGGACGGCTCGCGCTACGTGCCGCAGACGACGCCGACCTCGCTGTTCCGCATCGCGAGCCTGAGCAAGCACATCACGGCCACCGCGATCATGCGGCTGGTCCAGGACGGCAGGCTGAGCCTGTCGGCCCCGGTCACCACGCTGCTGGGGCTGTCGGCCACCGCCGACCCCAGGCTCGCCCAGGTGACCGTGCTGCGCCTGCTGCAGCACCTCGGCGGCTGGGACCGGGACGTCTCGGGCGACCAGCTCTGGCTGGACCACACGATCTCCGCCGCGCTGGACGCGCCGCTGCCGATCGGCCACGACGACATCATCCGCTACGCCACCGGGCGGCCGCTGGACTTCGACCCGGGCTCGAAGATGGTCTACAGCAACTACGGCTACCTGCTGCTCGGCCGGATCGTCGAGAAGGTCTCCGGCATGGACTACGAGTCCTACGTCCGCCAGACGCTGTTCGCCCCGGTGGGTGTCACCCGGATGCGGATCGGCCGCAGCCTGCGGTCGGAGGCGCTGCCGGGCGAGGTGTCCTACGACTCGCAGTACACCCGCAAGACGGTGCTGGACGACTCCGGCACCGTGGTGCCGTACCAGTACGGCGGGTTCAACATGCCCAACCAGGACGCCAACGGCGGCTGGGTGGCCTCGGCGGTGGACCTCGTGCGGTTCGCCCGCGTCTTCGACGCCGCCGGACCGGTGCTGAACTCCACGTCGATCTCCCGGATGGTCGCCAAGCCGGAGATCGGCGTCAGCGGCGACGGCTGGTGGTACGGCGCCGGCTGGTACGTCCGTCAGGTCACCGGCCACCTCAACACCTGGCACGCGGGCGGCATGCCGGGCACCTACACCTACCTCGCCCGGCTGCAGAACGGCTTCACCTACGCGGCCCTGTTCAACCGGCGGGAGGAGGCGGGCACACTCGACTTCGACGTGCTCAGCCCGCGGATGAACGCCGTCACGGTGACGAGCTGGCCGACGACGGACCTGTTCCCGCAGTACCTCTGAGGTCCCGGCGCGGCCCCGCCGCCCGTCCGCGCGGGCGGGCGGCGGAGCCGTCGGAGCTCGTCGCGGAGCCGTCAGAGCTCGTCGCGGATCCGCCTGAGGATCTCGGGGGTGCGCGAGGCCGGTTCGGCCTCGATGCAGAGCCGCTCCATCACCTCGATGTAGCGCTCCACCTCGTCGCGCTTCTCCAGGTAGACCGCGCTGGTGAGCTGCTCCAGGTAGACGATGTCCGGCAGGTCGGGCTGGGCGAAGCGCAGGATGCTGAAGGGCCCGCCGGCCGCGGCGTGGCCGCCGACGCTGAACGGCACGATCTGCACCGTCACGTTCGGCAGCTCCAGGGCGGCCAGGATGTGGTCGATCTGGCCGCGCATCACCTCGGCCCCGCCGAGCGGGCGGCGCAGCACCGCCTCGTCCAGCACCGCCCACAGGTGGGGCGGGTCGGTGCCGCGCAGCACCCGCTGGCGCGCCATGCGCAGCCGTACCCGGCGCTCCAGCTCCTCCTCGCCCGCGGCGGGGAAGCCGAGCAGGATCACGGCCCGCGCGTAGTCCTCGCTCTGCAGCAGGCCGGGCACGAACTGGACCTCGTAGTTGCGGATGCCGGAGGCCGACTCCTCCAGGCCGACGTAGGTCTCGAACCAGTTCGGCAGGACGTCGTTGTAGTTGTGCCACCAGCCGGTCTGGTTGGCCCGCTCGACGAGGGAGAGCAGGGACCGGCGCTCGTCGTCGTCGGTCACGCCGTACAGGGTGAGCAGGTCGGCGACGTCGCGGACCCGGAAGCTCACCCGGCCGAGCTCCATCCGGCTGATCTTCGAGTGGGAGGCGCGGATGGCGTAGCCGGCCTCCTCCAGGGTGATGCCGCGGCCCTCCCGGAGCCGGCGCAGCTGGGCGCCGAGCACGATCCGGAGAACCGTCGAGCTGCCCCTCGGCGCGGCGATGGGGATCGGAACGGCCGGTTCGCCGTCGGCGCGAGGTGTGGTCATCAGCAGTCCTTCGTGCGCGGAACGCGACCCCCCGCCCACTCTTTGTGGCCGTCGCGAGCCTTCACCGTACTCCGATCACTCGTTCCCGGCCACAGCGAATTTTATTCTTCAACCAATCGTGACAATAAGGTCGTCGAAATCCCCGCCCTTCACTCCGCGGACGAAGGCGTCGAGGTCGTTCCGGGTGTAGACCAGCGCCGGTCCGTCGGGGTCGCGGGAGTTGCGCACGGCGACCGCGCCGCCGGGCAGGGGGGCCAGTTCGACGCAGTTGCCGCTGGGGTTGCTGAACCGGCTCTTGCGCCACACCGCTCCGGCCAGCAGAGCCGCCGAGACGCCGTTGAGCTGCTCGTTCATCCTCGCCTCTCACGGGGACCGCAGGGAAGACACGCCTCGATCATAGAGCTTTGTGCATCTGCACGTGCATCTGTACTTGCTTATGCACAACACTCATGGGCAATATAGCTATTCGCATTGCCCTTGTTACGCGAACGCCACGCATCCCAAGGTCACAGATGACTGGTTACCCCACGCACCCCGCCCCCTCCCTCCGGTCCGAGACCGGTGGATGGGAGCGGTGGCTGTCCATCCTCGGCCGCATCCTTCCCCCGGGCGGCCCACCCCCCTGGTCCGGCACCGAGGTTCCGGCCGGGCAGCTCCGCCTGGCCGCGCGCGGGCTGTCCCACGATCGCTGGGCGGCCCGCACCGCGCGGGAGTTCGCCGCGGCCGCGCTGGTGTCCTGGGAGCTCGAACCCCTGGTCGACGACGCCTCCGTGGTGGTGTCGGAGCTGGTCACCAACGCGGTGCGGCACGGGCTGCGGGGGGATGGCCGCGCCCTGCCGTTCCACGACGTCCGGGTCGTCGTCTGCCACACCGAACGCGCGGTGCTGTGCGCGGTCACCGACCCCCGCGACGAGGGCCCCAGACTGCGCGAGCCGGACTTCGAGGCCGAGAGCGGCCGCGGCCTGCAGGTCGTGCAGGGGATCTGCGAGACGTGGGGATGGGCCCCGCTGGAGACCAGCGGCAAGGCCGTGTGGGCGTCGTTCGCCCTTCCCGGCAGGACCGCCCGGCGCCTGGAGGCATGCCGCTGAGCCGCAGCGGAAAAATAAGAATATTTCTCCCTTTGTCCACTCGCCGATGTCTATCCTTCGCCGCCGGTCTTCTCTACCCTCACAGGCGACGAGGGAGGTGACACATGAGCGGCACGGACCGGCGTCCGCCACCGCGGCTGGACACGAGCACACCCAACGTCGCCCGGATGCTGGACTACATCCTCGGCGGCAAGGACAACTTCGCGGCCGACCGGCAGGCCGTCGAGCAGATCCTGGCGATCGCCCCGGAGATCAAGAACATGGTCGAGGAGACCGAGGCGTTCCTCGGCCGGGTGGTGCGCCACCTGGCCCACGAGGGGATCGACCAGTTCCTCGCCCTCGGCTGGGGCCTGCCCACCCGGGAGAACGTCCACCAGGTCGCCCGCTCGGTCATCCCCGGGGCCTGCGTGGTCTACGTCGCCGACGACCCGGTCGTGCTCTCCCACGGCAGGGCGCTGCTGGCCACCGACGGCGCCACCGCCGTCGTCCGGGGCGACGTCCTCCACCAGGACGAGCTGATGGCCGACCCGGAGCTGCGGGCGCTCATCGACCCCGACCGGCCGACGGCCGTCCTGATCACCAACGCGCTCCAGTTCATCCCCGACGAGGACAATCCGCACAAGAGCGTGGCGCTGCTGCGCGACTCGCTGGCGGTCGGCAGCCACCTCGTCATCGCCCACGCCGTCTTCGACGACCATCCCGAGGTGGCCGACCCGATCACCGCGGTCTACCGCAGGCTCCTCAACCGCTACGGCGAGCGGGCCGCGCGCACGCGCCGCGAGGTGCTGCGCTTCTTCGACGGCATGGAGCTGGTGGAGCCGGGCTTCGTGTACGCCCGCCACTGGCGTCCCGACAACCCGCTCGCCGCGCAGCGCCCCGCCAGGACCTGGACGATGGCCGGGGTGGCCCGCAAGACGGGCTGACCCGCCCGGACGCCCCGCCCCTCCGCCGCCCCGCCACTTCACCGGTCCCCTCCGGCCCCGGTACGGCCACGCGGCGCCGGCGCGTTTCCCGTCGCGAGCCGGTGCCGCCGGTGGGCCCGCCGTCAGCGGACCGCCGTCATCGGACCGCCGTCAGCGGATCTCCGTCAGCAGGCCCTCGCGCTCGACCGCCTCCAGGAAGAGGGTCTTGTACCCGACCTCGTCGAACAGCACGGTGATGCGGTCGCTCTCCCTGCTCATCACCATGCCGTCGCCCCAGGAGCTGTGGCGCACCTTGGCGTGCATGGCGAAGGAGTCGCTGGGCCCGGGCCCGGCGGGCGCGCCCTCCCGGCAGGTGTCGCACGCACCGCAGGCGCGCTCGTACGGCTCGCCGAAGTACTCCAGCAGGAACCGGCGGCGGCAGCCGGCCGTCTCGGCGTAGCCGCGCATCATGTCGATGCGGGACTCGTCGATGCGGCGGCGGGTGTCGTCGATCTCGACGGCCCGCGCCGTCGCCTCCTCCGGCTCCGGCCCGCCGGGGACGACGCGCACGTCGCCCTCGGTGGTGACCTCGACCGCGCCGACCTTCTCCAGCAGGTTCACCACCCGGGTGAGCCGGGTGGGGCCGACGTCCAGCACGGCGCGCAGCTCGCCCGCCGGGACGGCGCCGCCGTGCTCGCCGAGCAGCGTGGCGGTCCGCAGCAGAAGCTCCTCGTCGGCCCGGCCTCCGGCGAAGAAGCGACGCAGGCCCAGGTCCTCCGGCCGGTAGAACAGCACGGCGGAGGCCGGGCCGCCGTCCCGCCCGGCGCGGCCGATCTCCTGGTAGTAGGAGTCGGGGGACTCCGGCGGGGCGGCGTGCAGCACGTAGCGCACGTCGGGTTTGTCGATCCCCATGCCGAACGCCGACGTCGCCACGACGACGTCGACCTCGCCGTCGCGGAACAGCTCGTGCACCCGCTGCCGTTCGGCCGCCTTCATACCCGCGTGGTAGGGCTCGACCCGGCGGCCCCGCTCGCGCAGCGCGGCGGCGTACTCCTCGGTGGCGCGGCGGGTGGCGACGTAGACCAGCCCGACGCCCTCGCGGGAGGCGGCGTCCTCCACCAGCGCCCGCCGCAGGTCCTCGGCGGTGACGAAGCGGCGCACCTCCAGGTCGATGTTGGGCCGGTCGAAGCCCCGCACGACCCGGTGGACGTCCCTCAGGCCCAGCGCCTGGACGATCTCCTCCTGGACCGACGGGGTGGCCGTGGCGGTCAGCGCCGCCACCGGCGGATGGCCGAGGGCCTCGATCACCCGTCCCAGGCCCAGGTAGTCGGGGCGGAAGTCGTGTCCCCACGCCGACACGCAGTGGGCCTCGTCGATGGCGATCAGCGAGGGGCGGGCCGCGCGGAGCCGCTCGATCGTCTCGTGCTTGGCGAGCTGCTCCGGGGACAGGAACAGGAACTCCGCCGTGCCCTTGCGGATCGCCTCGAAGGACGCCTCGCCGTCGGACTGCGCGGAGTTGACGGCGACCGCCCCGCCGGCGTCGGCCTCCCGCAGCCCGGCCACCTGGTCGCGCTGCAGGGCGATCAGCGGTGACACCACCACCGTCGGCCCGTCGATGAGCAGCGCGGGGATCTGGTAGACGGCCGACTTGCCGGCCCCGGTGGGCATGACCACCAGCGTGTCCCCGCCGTCCATCAGGTGGCGCATGGCCTCCGGCTGCCCGGGACGCAGGTCGTCCCATCCGAAGGCCTCGCGGGCGGTCTCCCGCAGCCGCCGCTCCACCTGGCCGGACCTGCCCTCGCTCATACGGCTCCCCCGTCTCCGCTCGACTACCCCGCCCGTTCCCAGGGACGGGCGGGGTAGTCCTCGACGAGGAGACGAAGGAGGAAGGCCTCGTCAGAAGCCCGGCCGGAGGCGCCGTCAGGGGCGCGCTCCGGGGCGCGGTCAGGGGCGTCCGCCGCGGGCGCCCCCTCCCGGCCGGTCAGCTCGGCGACGCCGAGGCCGACGCCGACGCCGACGCCCCGGCCTCGGGCATCAGGACCGAGTCGACGAGGTAGATGGTGGCGTTGGACGTCTGGATGTTGCCGCAGAGGATCTTGGCGTCGTTGACGGTGTACTCCTCGCCGGAGCCCGAGACGTTCAGCGTGCCGCCGCCCACGGTGGTCAGCGTCCCGCTGGCGAGGTCGGCCTGGGTCTTGCGGCCCTCGACGACGTGGTTATGGATGATCTTGGTGAGCTGTTCCTTGTCCTGCAGGACCTTGGCCATGGCCTCCTTCGGGATCTTGGAGAATGCCTCGTTGACGGGCGCGAACACCGTGATGTCCTGGGCGGACTTCAGCTGGTCGGTCAGCCCGGCGGCCTTGACGGCCTTGTCGAGCGTGGACAGCTGGGGAATGTCCTGCAGGGCCTGGTCGAGCGACTCGTTCTTCAGCTCGGCCGGGCTGCCCTTGCCCTCCGCCGGCAGCTGGGAGCAGCCGGGGCCGAACGGCTGGCCCGCCTCACCGGCCGACGGCGAGCCGGACATCTCGGAGGGTCCGGGGGAGGTCATGTCCGTAGGCCCCGGGCTGGGCGTGGTGAGGAAGGAGGCCGCGGTGACGGCCTGCGCCGCCGGGGCCGCCGCCAGGGTGAGGGCCGCCAGTGCCGAGGCGAGAAGAGACTTCTTCACGGTGATCTCCTTGTCGGACGGTTGAGCCCTCCGGGATCCGGTCGGGCGGACCCGAAGGTGCCCATCGTTCTCTTCGTTGATCGATTCCCCCACAATTTGCCGATAAATACCGCATAAGGTGACTCTTGACTACATATCTCCCTAAGTGATCAGTTGGGGGCACGGTCATGGTGTGTCGCCGTACCGGGGGGTGGACGGTCCCGACGCTCCGCGCCCGGCGCGGCGGCGCGACTCAGGTCGCGCGACTCAGGCCGAGCGACTCAGGCCGAGCGACTCAGGCCGAGCGGCTCAGGTCAGGCGGCTCAGGCCAGGCGGCCGCCCGCCCCGTCCTCCGCCTCGACGACGCGGACCGGCACCCCAGCCGCCTGCGACCGGGCCGCGTACGCCAGGCCCGCGCAGGCCCTATGCGAGCCTTACCGTGATCTCCCCGCCGAGCTGGAAGCCGCCGGTCAGCTCCAGGTCGTCACCGCTCCAGAAGCGGCCCGGGTCGTACCAGTGGGGCCGGCGACCGGCCGGGAGCAGGCCCATCTCCTCGTAGGTGACGGCGACGACCTCCGCGCAGTAGGCGCTCTCCAGGGCGTTGCCGGTCGCGGCGCGCCGGAGGGCCCGCGGCACCCGCCCGCGCAGCCAGCGCCCGGCGAGCCGGGCCGTGGAGGGGAACGGCGTGCCGTCCAGCCGGGAGATGACGCGCAGCACCGCGTCCTCCATCCCGGCGGTCACCTCGGGTTCGAGCTGGCGCAGCCAGCCGCGCTGGCCGTACCGGGTGGCCCAGACGCGGACCGCGTCGCGCAGGTCGTGCAGCTGGACGCCGCGCTGGTGGGTGCCGGACCACAGGTCGGGCAGCGACCGGCCCAGCTCGGCGTGCCACATCAGGGGAGGCATGTCCTCGATGACGACGGACATGCCGACGTGGTTGACGGGGCTGTTCGTCACCGTCTGGATGGCCCGGTCGGGCACGCTGCGGCCGCGGAACAGCCACACGTCGCCGGTGCGGGTCAGGTTGACCGCCTCGTCGAGGCTGACGCTTTTGCCGATCACGGGAAGTAGCCTAGGCACATGCGGTGGTGGAAGATAGTCGGCCTGGCCGGGGTGGCGGGTGTCGCGGCGACCGGGGCCGTGGTGGTCCGGGCCGAGCGGCGGCGGCGTTCCTACACGCCGGAGGAGATCCGGGCCCGGCTCCGGGCCCGCCTGGAGGAGATCGAGGAGACCTCCGCGACCGGGTCCGGCACGGACGGTCACTCCGGCGCGGCGGAGGCGTAGACGCGGCGGTCGAACAGGCCCGCCCGCACCTGGTAGACGTTGACGATCACCAGCATGAGCATCGAGTAGAGCGCGTACAGCCCGCCGTTCAGCCCCACGGCGAGATCGACGGGCAGGGCGAAGGCGATCACCGCGCGGACCGCCGCGTCGGCCAGCGCCCCGACGCCCCAGATGACCGTGGAGACCCGCCAGATGCGGCGGAAGAGCGGTGACTGCTCCCACAGCTCGTCCCACGGCCGCCACCGGGCGACGGCCCATCCCTCCAGCAGCGGCCGGGACAGCCGCATCGCCATCGGCCTGGGGCCGTGGACCGGGTCGCCGCCGCGCGCCGAGTACAGGAACCACCCGCCGAAGGCCGCCATCAGCAGGGCTCCCTTGAGGAGGATGAGGCGGGGGCTCCCGGTGACCAGCGTCAGGCCGGCCCCGGCCAGCGTCACACCCGTCATGAAGAGGCCCACCGGGTCGAGCCGGCGCTCCCTGACGAAGGTGACGGTCATGCCCGCGCCCGGCATCAGCGAGCAGGTGAGCAGCGCGGCGGTCTCGCCGAGGCCGGCCGCGCGCAGCAGGTAGTAGAGCCCGGCGGGCGCCACCAGGTCGACCAGCAGGAGGAGCCCCGCGCGGGCGCGGCCGCTCACCGGGGCCTCCGGGGGCGGGACCGGCCCGGCGCCCGCACCGTGATTACTTCCATGAGTAATAAATAACTCAGCCAAGTAACAACCGCAAGGGGCGAACGCCGAAGGGGGCGGTGAGCCGCCGGTTCGCGGGTAAGTACGGTTGGCCTTGGCGATGTGGCCCTGGTGAGGTGAGGAGAATCCGATGACGCACGACCGCGCGGGCAAGCCCGCACAGCCGTCCGACCTGGTTGACGTGGCCCGGCTGGTGACCGCCTACTACTCCCTGCGCCCCGACCCCGGCGAGGTGGGCCAGCGGGTGGCGTTCGGGACCTCCGGCCACCGGGGCTCGTCACTGAAGACGGCCTTCAACGAGGACCACATCCTCGCCACCAGCCAGGCCATCGTGGAGTACCGGGCGGAGCAGGGCATCGACGGCCCGCTGTTCCTCGGGGCCGACAGCCACGCGCTGTCGGAGCCGGCGCGGGTGTCGGCGCTGGAGGTCTTCGCCGCCAACGGGGTGCGGGTCCTGATCGACGACCGCGACGGCTACACCCCGACCCCGGCGGTCTCCCACGCGATCCTCACCCACAACCGGGGCCGTACGGCCGGCCTCGCCGACGGCGTGGTGGTGACGCCCTCGCACAACCCGCCCGCCGACGGCGGCTTCAAGTACAACCCGCCGAACGGCGGCCCGGCCGACACCGACGCCACCTCCTGGATCCAGGACCGCGCCAACACCCTCATCGCGGAGGGGCTGAAGGGCGTGCGGCGCGTCCCCTACGCGAAGGCGCTGGCCGCCGAGACGACCGGGCGGTACGACTTCCTCGGCTCCTACGTCGACGACCTGCCCTCGGTGCTGGACATCGACGCGATCCGGTCGGCCGGGGTGCGGATCGGCGCCGACCCGCTGGGCGGCGCGAGCGTCGCCTACTGGGGGGAGATCGCCGAGCGGCACCGGCTGGACCTGACGGTGGTCAACCCGCTGACCGACCCGACGTGGCGGTTCATGACCCTCGACTGGGACGGCAAGATCCGGATGGACTGCTCGTCGCCGTACGCGATGGCCTCGCTGATCCAGAACCGCGAGGCGTACGACGTGTCCACCGGCAACGACGCCGACGCCGACCGGCACGGTGTCGTCACCCCCGACGGCGGCCTGATGAACCCCAACCACTACCTCGCGGTGGCGATCTCCTACCTCTACTCCCACCGGCCGGACTGGCCGGCCGGCGCCGGGGTGGGCAAGACGCTGGTGAGCAGCGGCATGATCGACCGGGTGGCCGCCGACCTGGGGCGGCGCCTGGTGGAGGTGCCGGTCGGCTTCAAGTGGTTCGTGCCGGGGCTGCTGGACGGCTCCCTCGGCTTCGGCGGCGAGGAGAGCGCCGGGGCGTCGTTCCTGCGCCGCGACGGCGGGGTGTGGACCACCGACAAGGACGGGATCATCCTGGCGCTGCTGGCCTCGGAGATCATCGCGACCACCGGCCGCTCGCCGAGCGAGCACTACGCCGCGCTGACCGGGAGGTTCGGCGACCCCGCCTACGCCCGGGTGGACGCCCCCGCCTCCCGCGAGGAGAAGGCGATCCTGTCCCGGCTCTCGGCCGGCCAGGTCACCGCCGACACCCTGGCCGGTGAGCCGATCAGGGAGGTGCTCACCACCGCGCCGGGCAACGGCGCCCCGCTGGGCGGGGTCAAGGTCGCCACCGACAGCGCCTGGTTCGCCGCCCGCCCCTCCGGCACCGAGGACGTCTACAAGATCTACGCCGAGTCCTTCAAGGGGCCCGAGCACCTCGCCCAGGTGCAGGAGGCCGCCCGTGACCTGGTCTCCCAGGCACTGAAATGAGGGACCCCGCGGGTCGGTCCGGGGCGGGTCATCGCCCCGGGCCCGCGGGGCGGCGCCCGGGGCGATGACCCGGAGGGCCGGTGACGGCCCGCCCGTCGCCGGCGTGATCGACAGGCGAGAGGTCGCGGCTGGGGCGGGGTGGGCCTCGCCCGCGCCGCCGGCTAGCGTCGGCAGGTGCGGAGCATGTTGAGCAGGGCCACCTTCTCCTTGCGGGTCACGAAGAGCCGGTAGTGGTGCTTCACGGTGATCCACGAGGTCGCGTACCGGCACCAGTAGGCGCGGCGTTGCGGGCGCCAGTTCTGTGGGCCCTGCCCGCCTTTGGCGATGTTGGCGGAGTGGCTGACGGTGAGCAGTTCGGGGCGGGTGAGGTCGTTGGCGAACGCGCGCCGCTTGGCCGGGCTCCACCGTTTGGCGCCCGAGCGCCAGGCGTAGGCGAGCGGCACCACGTGATCGACGTCCACCTGCTTCTCACTCCTGAGCCGTTTGCCGTCGTACGGGCTGTACCAGAGCCCCCTGACCGGGTGGCAGGCCGCGTTACGGCGTACGCGCCGCCCGTCGCGGGCCAGCACCGTTTCCCGCGTGTCGCACCTGCCCTTGCGGTGCTCCCATTGGGGCTGGAACCGCTCGCGGCTGTAGCCGCGGATGGACAAGGGCCTGGCGACCTTGAGCCGGACCAGCATGTGCCGGGCGAGGGCCGCGCTCGCGGCCTGTGATTGCTTACGCGGTTCCGCCGCAGCCTGCGGGGCGGCGAAGGGGGTGATGGGGACGGCCACGAGAGTCAGTACGGCGACGAGGGATGCCCGCCTCAGGAAAATCATGGTTTCCCCTATACCCAACGAGAACCCGCTGCGACGGCCGACAGGAACTCGCCCCGTCCGAAGCCCGGACGGGTCCTAGGCGAACATGCGCCAGGCGGCGGGGACGACCTTCCAGTGCCGCCTGGCCGCCGGGCCGGTCAGCTCGCCGTCGGCGTTCGCCGGCACCGGCTCGCCCTCGACCGCCACGTCGCGGCCCCGGGCGGTGACGACGTCCCGCAGCTCCGGGTGGCGGCCGCCGCGCAGCCTCAGCGCGTAGACGAGCCGCCGCACCGGCCCGGTGGTCAGCGCCGCGACGACGTCCACCATGCCGTCGTCGGGCCTCGCCTCGGGGGTCAGCGGGGTGCCGCCGCCGATGGTGACGCCGTTGCCGACGCCGAGCATGAGCACCCGCCGGTCGGTGAGCGTCCGGCCGTCCACGGTCACGCGCAGCCGCCAGCCGGTGCTCCGCACGCCCGCGAGCAGCGCGCCGACGGCGTAGGCGAGCTTGCCGAGGCCGGGTTTGAGCGGCGTGGCCCGCTCGGACGCCTCCGCCCCGACGCCGAGGTGCACCGCGTTGACGACGATCCCGCCCTCGTCGTCCACCAGCAGGTCGAGGGGGCGCGGCCGGCCGGCGAGCACGACGCGGGCGGCCTCCTCCGGGTCCAGCGGGATGCCCAGCCCGCGGGCGAAGTCGTTGCCGGTGCCCATGGGGACCAGCCCCACGACGCGGGAGCCCAGCTCGCCGCGCCGGTGCAGGGCGGCGACCGTCACGTGCAGCGATCCGTCACCGCCCAGCACGACCACGTCCCGGCCGGGGTGGGCGTCGAGCGCCTCGCCGAGATCCCCCTCCCCCTCGCCCGCCGTGACCTCGACGACGTCGGCCCCGGCGCGCAGCGTCTTCAGCGCCGCGTTCCGCGCGGCGTCGTCGGCGCTTCCCGCTCCCCCGTTGCAGACCGCCAGCAGCTCCGCCATGCCGTCCCCTCCTGGTTCCCCTCCTGCGCCCCACCTTCCCGGTCACTGCCCATCACGGGCGCGGTCACGCGGGGTCAGCCCGCCCTCCACCAGCGGACCGCCGTCCAGGTCCCCGCGGCGAGGGCGAACAGCCCGCCGAGGCCGTACGCCCAGGCGACCGTCGTCTCCGACAGGTAGCCGTTGCCCACGATGAGCACCGCCATGACCACCACGCTCAGCATGCCCACGCCCAGCCCGGTGAGCAGGGCGAGCAGGAACGCCTTCAGCAGGCGGACCGGCAGCCGGTCCCGGCGGGGCGGCGCCAGGACCGCCACCAGCCGCCGGACGACGATCTCGGGGTCGTCGCCCAGCCGCCCGGCGGCGAACTCGGTGGGCATCCGGCCGCGTTCCGGCTCGCTCAGGTAGATCCATCTGCTGCCGTCCAGGAAGACCGCCGCGTCGGCGGAGCCGGGCAGGCGCAGCGACAGGAAGGGGGTGCCCTCGGGGAACTCCCTGCGGTCGTGCCGGATGACGGGCGCGGTGGCGTCGAACGCCTCACTCAGCGCCCGCAGCGCCCGCTCCTCGATCAGGTCGCCCATGGCGCTCTCCCCCCTCCCCCGTATGTCCATGGTTTCGTACGGCGAAGCGGAGCGGTTGCCGGGCCCCGGGTTCCCGGGCCCCCGGCCCCTCGGCCCCTCGGCCCCCTCAGTCCCGGGGCCGCACGGCCAGGGCGGGCGCCAGCTCGGCGAGCTGGGTGACGCCGTGGCGCAGGTCCGGGGAGAGCGGCTGGAGGGCGACGTGGTCGGCCCCGGCGGCGAGGTGGGCGTCGACGCGCCTGGCGACGGCCTCGACGTCGCCCCACGCGACGATCGCGTCCACGAGCCGGTCGCTGCCGCCACCGGCGAAGTCGTCGTCGCCGTAGCCGAGGTGGCGGAGGTTGCCGGTGTAATTCGGCAGCTTCAGGTAGGGGCCCATGTGCTCGCGGGCGATCCGCCGGGCGGTGGCCGGGTCGCGTTCCAGGAGCACGGCCTGCTCGGGGGCGAGGATCGGGGCGGGCCCGAGGATCCCGCGGGCCGTCTCGGTGTGCTCGGGCGGCACGAAGTAGGGGTGGGCGCCGTCGGCCTTGTCGCGGGCGAGTTCCAGCATGCGGGGGCGGAGCGCGGCCAGCAGCACGGGCGGGGGCGGGACGGCCTCCATCGGCAGCGCCTCCCGCGCCTGGCGCATCGCGTCGAGGTAGGCGCTCATCGCGGCGCGGGGGCGGCTGTAGTCGTGGCCCCGGGAGGTCACCAGGGGCGCGTGGCTGACGCCGATGCCGAGGACGAACCGGCCCGGGTACGCCTCGCCGTACGTCCAGGCCCCGGCCGCCATGGCGGTGGCGTCGCGGACCCAGATGTTGGCGATGCCGGTGGCGACCGTGACCTCGCGGGTGGCGGCGAGCAGGACGCCCGCGGTGCTCATCGCCTCCCGGCCGGCGGCCGCCTCGCCGTACCAGATCGTGCCGTAGCCGAGGTCCTCGATCTTCGCCGCGGCCCGTCGCGCGTCCGCGACGGGGGCGCGGGTGAGAAGGGAGTGCCACACGCCGATCTGTCCCAGGCCCATGGCCGCCCCCCGTCAGCTCGCGCGGGACCGGCCCGGCCGGTCCCGCGCCCGTTCCGCCCCGGCGGCGGAACGTCATCCCGTCACGGGGACTACCCCGCCTGGGTCCTGGCCAACACCTGCGGCACGGCCGGCGCCGGGAGCTTGACGGACGCCGGGGACGGGACGGGCGCCGAACCCGGGGCGGGAACCGTGCGCGCGGCGGACGCCGGGAGCTTGACGGGCGCCGGAGCCAGGACCGGCGCCGGGGCGGGAACCGTACGCGCGGCGGGCGGCGGGACCGTGGCGCCCTGCGGCGCGCACAGGTGGCGCAGCACCGGGCGGAGCCGGTCGCGGAGCTCCGGGTCGGCGATCCGCCCCGCCTCGTCGAACCGGCCCGCGGCCGGCGACACCGGCAGGTCCACGCCGTGCACGACGGCGCCGGCGACGCCGAGGACGCGGCGCAGCTCGATCTGCGTCCAGATCGCCTCGTACGGGCGCAGGCAGACGGTCACCACGCCGACCGGCTTGTCCACCAGGACCGCGCCGCCGCGCCGGGACGCCCAGTCGAGGGCGTGGCGGAGCTGCGGAGGCAGGACGCTGTACGCCGGGGCGGCGATCAGCACGCCGTCCGCGGCGGACAGCGCCCGGCACAGCTCCTCCACCGGTCCCGGAAGCGGGCCGTCCTCGAACGGCGGGATCTCCTCCAGCCCCTCCCAGATCCCGAATCCGGCCGAGGCCGGCAGCTCGTGCCCGGACGCCTCCAGCAGCCTCCTGACGTACGCTCCCGGGCGCAGGCTGCCCGCGATTCCAATGATCTTCATCCCCGACCCCATTCTGTCGCCACGCTGCGACGTATGAGCGAGGGAAAACTCGCCGACGCGGTCACGCGAACGCGGCCGACGGCGCGCGAGTCCCCAGGCTGTCCGGCAAACCCGCTGTACGAAGGCGGGGTGACCCACCACGGAAGATCCCTCTGCGGCCACCCGGGAGCGGTTCCGTCCCCCGTCCGGACCGGGCCGGTGGGTGCTCCTCTCCCGGGTGCCGCCACGACACACGTCACCGGGCTTCGCGCTCCATCACGTCGTTCGCCCCTGCCCCCGGAAACGGGGCCCGAACATGACGTACATCACATCTCTCACAGAGGATCGCCAGGTTCGCTCCAGGAACACCCGGCGCGCGGCGCGGCGCGGCCCGGAACGCGCCCCCGCTCTCCAGACTCGGCCGGGGAGACGGATCGGGTACGGGGGGCTCATGCGCGCGCTGAGGTACCGGCTGGGGCTGGGAGCCTGCGGCCTCGGCGCGGGGGTCTTCGCGCCGGCCCCCGCCCCGGCGCCGGAACCGGTCGACCCGGTCAGCGGGAACAACGGCTTCACCGTCATGGTGGAGCGGGACGCCATACTGGCGAGCGGCGGGAACGAGGGCACGCTGGCGATCGGCGGAGATCTCGTCATGGCCGGTGACCACCGGGTCGCCCTCGCCACGGCCGGCTCCCACGTCGTCGGCGGCGACGTCCGGCCGACGGCGCTGGTGGTGGGCGGCCGGGTGGCCTTCGACCGGAGCACCGCCACCGGCCGCGTCACGGTCCTCTCCCGCGGCCACGTCAAGATCGGTTCCCTGGCGGGCTCCGTCGTCATGGACACCGACGACAACGGGGTGCCGGCCCGTACGCGGGTCAACGCCACGGGGGGCTACGACGACCCCGGGCGGGTCGAGCTGAGCGTCCGGCAACCCGCCGCCTCGGTGGGCCCGGCCACCGTCTTCGACTTCCGGCGGCTCTTCGGCACCTACCGGGAACGGGCGGCGGCGCTGGCGGGGTGCGAGAACAACGTCGTGCTGCGCGGCGCGACCGGCCGGCCGTTCCCCGGCGGGACGGTCCCTCCGGGCTCCACCGTGCGGATCACCCTGGCCCGCGGCGTCACCAACGTCGTACGGACGACCGGCCGGAACCTGGCCGCCATCGCCCGCCTGGTCTTCGACCGCGGGCCGACGGCGGCCTCGCCCCTGCTGGTCGTCGTGGACACCGTCGCCGAGGGCGGCGTCCTCACCTGGGTCCCGCCCGCCGTCACCGGGATCGGCGGGAAACAGGCGCGCTTCGTCCTGTTCGACTTCCCGGACGCCGTCTCGATCACCATGCCCCCCGGGCGGGGCGGGACCGTCAAGGGGACGATCTACGCGCCGGACGCCACCCTGACCGACACGAACCCGGCCGGCATCGACGGCAACGTCGTCGTCGGCTCCCTCGTCCAGGGCGGGCCGGGGCGCGACGGCGGGAGGATCCGCGATCTTCCGTTCGGCGCCGTCCTGGACTGCTCCGCCGCCGCTCGTGCCGGTGCCCGGCTTCCATCGGGCGGGGCAGCCGTCAGGCTCCCATCGGGCGGAGCGGTCGTCAGGTGGAAGCGGTCCTCATCTGCAGCCGGGCGGGTGCCCGGGGCGGCGGCTCGGGCAGCCGCAGCGGCCCCCGGCCGGGGGTAATGCTGCCGAGCACCCGCGGTCCCGAGGCGCCCGTGCACCCCGGAACGGTCCCGGGCAGGCCGTGGGCGGTCAGCCAGCCGAGGAAGGAGAAGGCTATCGCCTCCTTGGCGCCGGACGGCACGCCGAGCTCGTCGCTGAGCACGATCCGCGCCTCCCCGGCGCGCTCGCGCAGCATGGCCATCATGACCGGGTTGCGCGTCCCGCCGCCGGAGGCGACGACGGTGCCGAGCCGGTGCCGCCGGATCTCCGCGGCGGCGGTCTCGGCCGTCAGCGCGGTCAGCGTCGCCACCAGGTCGGGCAGGGCCAGGCCGTACGGCCCGGCGACGGCGTCGAGGTAGCCGGGGTGGAACAGCTCCTTGCCGGTGCTCTTGGGCGGCGCCGCCCGGTAGTACGGCTCGGCCAGCAGCTCGGCGAGCAGCCCCTCGTGCACCGTGCCGGCCGCGGCGAGCCGCCCGTCCTCGTCGTACGGCAGGCCCGTGGCCGCCGCGACGGCCGCGTCGATCAGCGCGGACGCGGGGCCGGTGTCGTAGGCGAGGCCGGGCTCCCGGACGGTCAGGTTGGCGATGCCGCCGAGGTTCAGGGCGCCGCTGCGGCCGGGCAGCCCGGCCAGCAGCGGCAGGTCGAAGGAGGAGACCAGCGGGGCGCCCTGCCCGCCCGCGCTCACGTCGCGCGAGCGCAGGTCGGAGACCACGGGCACGCCGGTCCGCTCGGCGATCCAGGCGGCCTGGCCGAGCTGGAGGGTGCCGCGCACCCGCCCGTCCTCGACCCAGTGGTAGAGCGTCTGGCCGTGCGAGCAGACGAGGTCGACCGGTCCGCAGCCGGCGGCGGCGTCGGCGAACGCCTGGCCGATCAGGGTGTCGAGGCGGCAGACCTCCCCCATGTCGGCCGGGCGGGGCGGCAGCGCGGCGACGATCCGGGCGCGCAGCGCGGCGTCGTAGGGCCGCTCGCCGACGTGCTCCACCGTCCCGGTGAGCACGTCGCCGTCCAGCGACCAGTCCACCACCGCGCTGTCGATGCCGTCGTGAGATGTTCCCGAGATCAGACCGAGTACCCGCACGCCTTCTCCTTGCAGGATTTTTTCACGACAATATAGTCACAGGAAGATTGGCTACAGATGGAGCTTCCGTGACGGCACTGGTCATCGGCGTTGACGGCGGCGGAACGAGCACGCGGTGCGTGGTGGCGACCGTCTCCGGGGAGGTCGCCGGGAGGGGATACGGCGGGGGTTCCAACATCCTGTCGTCCGCCGACCCGGGCGGCAGCCTGCGCGGGGCGCTGCTGGCCGCGCTCGCGGGGCTCGACCCCGGCGAGGTGACGGCCGGCGTGTTCGGCCTGGCGGGCGGGGACTCGGCGCGCGAGCGGACCGAGGCCGTCGCCACCGAGGCGTGGCGGGCGGCCGGCCTGCCCGGACGGCCCTCGGTGGTCTCCGACGCGCTCGCCGCCTTCGCCGGGGCGACCGCGGAGGCGTCCGGCGCGGTCCTGATCGCCGGGACCGGCGCGGTGGCCGCCCGGATCGACGACCGGCGCATCACCGGCCGGGCCGACGGGTACGGCTGGCTGCTCGGCGACGAGGGCTCGGGGACGTGGATCGGGCGGCGCGCCGTACGCGCGGTGCTGGCCTCGGTCGACGGGCGGGCGGCGCCCACCGCGCTGCTGGGCCGCTTCGGCGGCGGCGCGGCGGAGCCGGAACCGTCGCGGGCGCCGGGGCAGGCGGGACCGGGGCAGGTGGCATCGGAACCGCCGGAATCGGCGGGACCGGCGGGACCGGCGCCGTCGGCGCAGGAGATCGTGCGGCTGGTCCACGCGGGGATCGCCGAGTCCGGTCCGGCGTGGCTCGCGCGGCTGGCGCCGGCCGTGGAGGCAGCCGCCCGGGACGGCGACGCCGCGGCCACGGCGATCCTGGATGAGGCCGCGCGGCGGCTGGCCGCCACCGTGGGCGCGCTGGGTCCCGTCTCGGGGCCGCTGGTGCTGGCCGGCTCGCTGCTCACCGAACCCACGCTGCTCGCCGGGAAGGTTCGCGCCGGGCTGGCCGGGACCGTGGTCACCGCCCGCGACAGCGCCGCCGGGGCCGCCGCCCTCGCGTTGCACGCGGCCGGTCCGGGCGCCGTCCCCGACCCGCTCGCCGCCCACCGCCGCCTGATCGGCTGACCCCCCGGCGGGCCGGGCTCCGTGCCTCGCCGCCGTCCCGGGGCCGTCTCTCCGCGGTGCGGGCAGCCAGTAGGGTTCATCCGGTGACCAACGCTCCTCGTCTCTCACGCCCCTTCCGGTTGATCGTCTCGGGAGGAGGTACGGGCGGCCACACGTATCCGGCCCTGACCGCGATCCGCACGCTGCGGGACCGGCTCACGGCGGGCGGCGGGTCGCTGGACGTCCTGTGGATCGGCACCGAGGAAGGTCTGGAGGCGCGGGTCGCGCCGGCCGAGGGGATCGCGTTCACGACGGTCGCCACGGGCAAGATCCGCCGGTCGAGCAATCCGCTGAAGATGCTGTCCCCGGCGAACATCCGGGACATGGCGCGCGTGCCGCTCGGGGTGCTGCAGGCCAGGAGGGTGATCGCCGGTTTCCGGCCGGACGTCGTTCTGGCGACCGGGGGGTACGTCGCCGTCCCGGCGGGTCTGGCGGCCCGCATATGCCGCCGGCCGCTGGTGCTGCACGAGCAGACCGTGCGGCTGGGGCTGGCCAACCGCAGGCTCGCGGGCCGGGCGACGCGCATCGCCCTGTCGTCGGAGTCGTCGCTGCCGCTGCTGCCGGAGGCGGTGCGCGATCGCGGGGTCGTCACGGGCAACCCGGTCCGCCCCGAGGTGCTGTGGGGACACGCGGACAAGGCGGTCGGGGCGCTGGGGCTGTGGGGCTTCGACCGGCGCCTGCCGACCGTGTACGTCACGGGCGGCGCCCAGGGCTCCCAGCAGATCAACGATGTGGTCCGTGACACGCTGCCGTGGCTGCTGCAGCGGGCGAACGTGGTCCACCAGTGCGGGCCCGCGCACGTCGACGCGCTGCGGCGGAGCGCGGCGGCCCTTCCGCCGGAGGCGGCCGCCCGGTACCACCTGGCCGGGTTCGTCGGACCGGAGCTTCCGGACGTGCTGGCCCTGGCCGACGTGGTGATCTCCCGCAGCGGCGCCGGGACACTGGCCGAACTGACCGCGCTCGGCAAGCCCGCCGTGTTCATCCCGCTCGCCACGTCGGCCGGGAACGAGCAGGCGCACAACGCCCGCCACCTGGAGAGCACCGGGGCCGCGGTGGCGCTGACCGGTGAGGTCACCGCGGCCGGTCTGTGGGAGGCGGTGGAACCGCTCCTGGCCGACCCCGCCCGGCGGGCGGCGATGGCGCATCGGGCGAGGGCGCACGGAAGGCCGGACGCGGCGGACCGGCTGGTGGACGTGATCCTGTCCGCCGCGGCCGTCTGACCCGCGCGGGAGGTCACGGCGGGCGCCGGCCGGTGTGAAGCGTCGTGCCCGCTCCGATCAGCAGGGCGCAAGGGCACGGCCGTCGAACGCGTCGCCGCCGGGCGGCGTGGAACGCCGTGCCCGCTTCGACCTGCAGGGCACAGGGGCACGGCCGTCGAACGCGTCGCCGCCGGGCCTCGCGGGAACCTCGGCGGGCCGGCGGCGGTATCGATGGCATGAAGCGAATCCTGCTCATCGCGGCGCTCCTCGCGCCCGTCCTGGCGTTCGCGGCCCCCGCCCGCGCGGGCGGCTGGGCCGTCACCTACCTGGACCCGGTCCCCGGGGAGATCCGCCCGCAGACCCCCTACGTTCTCGGGTTCTGGATGCTCCAGCACGGCACCCACCCCTACGACGGCGCGGACCTGGGCGAGGTCGGACTGAGGTTCGTCCAGGGGAGGAAGAGCGTCGAATTCCCCGGGGTGGCGCTGCGGGAGCCGGCCCACTACGCGGCGGCCGTGTTCCTGCCCCGCGGCACCTGGAGGGTGGAGGCCGTTCAGGGCTGGTTCTCCCCCTACGAGATCGGCACCGTCACCGTGCCGGGGAGTTTGAAGATCAAGCCGGTTCCCGCGGACCTCCGGCGGGCCATCGACGCCCAGCAGCCGCAGGAGGACCACTGGGGGGACATCCGCCCGCCGGGGATCCCGCCGTCCGGGATCACCCCGTCGGCCCGTTCCACCGGCGGCCCCGCCGCCCCGTCCGCCTCCGCCTCTCCCGCCACACCGCCCGGCCGGACCGCGGGGGCGTCCGGCGACGGTGACGCCGGCGCCGCGGTGACCACCGCGTCCGTCGAGTCCGGCGCGGAGACCGGGTCCGGGTGGCCGATGCCGTACGGAGCGGCCGCCGCGGCGGGGCTGGTCCTCCTCGGCGGCGCGGTGCTGGTCCGCCGCGGGCGGACGCGGCGGCGCTGATCCTCCGTGCCCGGCCACGTCGACGGGCGCGGAGGCGCCTCGCGGCGTCCCGCGCGAAGCGGCGTCCCGTACGGGTTCCGCCGGGCCGGGACGCGGGACGGAGCCCGCCACAGGAGCCGTCACCGCGTCCCGGCCGGCGCGCGGTCCGTCACCGCGCCTGCGCGCCGGTCCGCGGTGCTCAGATGCCCGCGGACCGACGCGCGGGGCTCAGTGCGCGCGCCGGACGTCGCTCGGCGCGCTCTGCCGGCTGACCCGGTCGACGGCCGTGACGTAGTAGTGGGAGTTCCCGCCGCCCTCGGGGTCCACCCAGCGCGCCTGCTTGCCGGTGGCCGGGACGAGCGCGACCAGGTTGCGGGCGTCGTCGAAGTCCCCGGGCCGGGCCGGGCCGTCGAGCCGGAAGACCGCGTACTGGAACGGCGTCTCATGGCCCCTGGCCTGGATGCGCAGCTCGACGCCGCCGGACCCCCTCTTGGCCCAGACGAGCACCGGGCGCTCCGGGGCCCGGCCGTGCGCGAGCCTGGGCAGCAGCGGGGGAAGCGCCGGGCGGGTGTAGTGGGCGGCCACGGTCCGGGTGACCGAGCCGATCCGGTCGTCGCGGACGTCGGCGGAGTTGTACCAGATGTCGCCGCCCACCTCGGGGTGGCTGCGGTTCAGGGTCAGGTGGTTGGTGAGCTCGTCGGGGCGGAACCACTCGGCGGGCTGGCCGGCGGCGCCCGCCTTGTAGGCCGCCTGGCCGATCCACAGCTCGGTGCCGGTGCCCGCGGCCACGCCGGACCACCAGGGGACCAGCTTGGCGTAGTCGGCGTTCGACTGGCCGATGTACCAGTAGATCTGCGGGGCGATGTAGTCGAGCCACCCCTTCTTGACCCAGCCGCGGGTGTCGGCGTGCAGGTTGTCGTAGGACTGGCCGCCGGCGGTGTCCGAGCCCAGCGGGTCGGTGGACTTGTTGCGCCAGATGCCCGAGGGGCTGATGCCCCAGGCGACCTCGGGCTTGGCGGCCAGCACGCGCTGCTGCATCTCCGAGACCAGCAGGTCGACGTTGTTGCGCCGCCAGGCGGCCAGGTCCGGGAAGCCCTGGCCGTACTTGGCGAAGGCGGCGGCGTCGTCGAAGGCGGTGGTGTTCACCGGGTAGAAGTAGTCGTCGAAGTGCAGGCCGTCGATGTCGTAGCGGGTGACCGCGTCCATCATGGCGTCCTGCACGAACGCGCGGACCTCCGGCAGGCCGGGGTTGTAGTAGATCTTGCCGCCGTAGGGGATGATCCAGTCGGGGTGCTTGCGGCCCGGGTGGTCGGGGTGCAGCTTGGCCGGGTCCGGCTGCATCGACACCCGGTAGGGGTTGAACCACGCGTGGAAGGTCAGGCCGCGCCGGTGGGTCTCCTCCACCAGGAACGCCAGCGGGTCGTAGCCGGGGTCCTGCCCCTGGGTCCCGGTCAGGTACTCCGACCACGGCTCGTACGGCGAGGGCCAGAAGGCGTCGGCCGTCGGCCGGATCTGCACGAACACCGAGTTGAGCTTGCGGACCTGGGCCAGGTCCAGCCAGGCGAGGTACTCGGCCTTCTGCTGCTCGACGGTCAGCCCCGGCTTGGACGGCCAGTTGATGTTGACCACCGAGGCGATCCACATGCCGCGCATCTGGCGCAGCGGCGGGACGTATCCGCCGGTGGCGGGAGAGGCTGCGGAGGCGAAGGCGGGCAGGGGCGCGGCGCTCGCCGCGGCGGCGAGCGCGAGGCCGCGCAGGACGGTACGTCGGGTGGGTGAGCTCATGCGGACTCCAAGGGGGTGTTCGCCCGTAACCCGCTTCGGCCGCGGATCGTGGCGGACGGGTCACGGAACCGCACGTCACGGGCCGCTGCCGTCGCCGACGCCCTCTGCCGAACACGAGGTTGATCGCGGGGGTCTCGACGGCGAGGATGGCAGAAATCTACTTTTGAGGCAATGAAGATGAAAGAAAGTGTCATGGATGTGTAACCTGCCCAGGACGTCCCGGTGAGTCCCGGTGAGAAGGTGGCGATGAGCGACAACATGTCCGGCAGCACGTCCCCCGGCGGTTCCGGCCGGCCCGGCGGGTCCTCCGGTGACCCCGGTCTGGCCCGGATGGCCATGACGGTGCTCCAGCCCGGCTTCGACGGCACCGAGCCGCCCGAGTGGCTGCGGCGGGCGCTCGGTGAGGGCCTCGGCGGCGCCGTGCTGTTCGCCCGCAACCTCACCGGCCCGGCGCAGACCGCGGAGCTGGTCGCCGCGCTGCGGCGGGAGAATCCGGACGTGGTCGTCGCGGTCGACGAGGAGGGCGGCGCGGTCACCCGCCTGGAGGCGGCGGCCGGCAGCTCCTGGCCGGGCAACCTCGCGCTCGGCGTGGCCGACGACGCCGGCCGTACCGAGCGGGTCGCCCGGGGCATCGGCCGCATGCTCGCCGCGGCCGGGATCACCCTGGACTACGCTCCCGACGCCGACGTCAACGCCGACCCGCGCAACCCGGTGATCGGCATCCGCTCCTTCGGAGGCGACCCCGCGCTGGTCTCCCGGCACACCGCGGCCTGGATCAGGGGCATGCAGGGCGCGGGGGTGGCCGCCTGCGCCAAGCACTTCCCCGGCCACGGCGACACCGTCACCGACTCCCACCTGGCGCTGCCCACCGTGCACGCCTCCCTCGACCTGCTGCGCGAGCGCGACCTGCCGCCGTTCCGGGCGGCCGTCGAGACCGGCGTCCGGGCCGTCATGTGCGGCCACCTGCTGGTGCCCGCCCTCGACCCCGACCGCCCCGCCACGCTGAGCCGGCCGATCCTGACCGGGCTGCTCCGCGAGGAGCTGGGCTTCGGCGGCGTGCTGGTCACCGACGCGATCGAGATGGGCGCCGTGGCGGCCCTGCACCCGCCCGGCGAGCTCGCCGTCCGCGCGCTGGCCGCCGGGGCCGACGCGATCTGCGTCGGCGCCTCCTCCCCCGGCGGGGAGAACGTCCTGGCGATGCGCGACGCGATCGTGGCGGCCGTGCGGCGCGGCGAGCTGGCCGAGGAACGGCTGGCGGAGGCCGCGGCGCGCGTGCTGGACCTGGCGGCCTGGTACACCGCGAACGCCGCCGCCCGCGCCAAGGTGACCGGGGAGCGCGAGGATGCCTCCGGCGATCTCGGGACGGGCTCCGGGGAACTCGGGATGGAGGCCGCCCGCGCCGCCCTGCGGGTCACCGTACGGGACGCCCGTCTCGCGCCCGCGCTCCCGCTCGCCCGTCCGCCGCTGGTCGTGGACATCGCCCCGCGGCTCAACCTCGCGGTGGCCCCCGGCACGCCCACCGGCATCTTCGGCGCCATGACCGAGCTGATGCCGGGCACCGCCGGGCACACCGTCACCGCCGACTCCCCCGGCCTGCCCGACCTCGGCGAAGGCGGCGAGGCGGGCCGGCCGCTCGTGCTGGTGGCGCACGACGCCCACCGCCAGCCGTGGGCGGCCGAGATCCTGGCCCGCGCCGTACGGCTGCGCCCCGACGCGATCGTGGTCGAGACCGGCGTGCCCGGCGAACCCGCCGGCGCCGTGCACATCGCGACCCACGGCATTTCCCGGGTTTCCGCCCGGATCGTCGCTCTCCACCTGACCTGCGGACAATAGGCTTGATCCTGGCAGGAGAGGCGAGCCGGGAGGCGACCTCCGGCCTGAGGACCGGGTCTCCACGCTGGAGGTAACTGATGAACGACCATGACGACCCCACGCCGGGGAACCTGGTGGCCACGGTGCGGGCCGTCCTGCCGTCGCTGACGCCGGCCGCCCAGGCCATCGCCCGCCTCATCCTCGACGACCCGGGGATGGTGGCCCGCAGCACGATCACCGAGTTCAGCGCGGTCTCCGGGACGAGCGAGGCCACGATCGTGCGCACCGCCCGCGCCCTGGGCTTCGCCGGCTACTCCCAGCTCCGCTTCGCCCTGGCCGCCGCGGTGGCCAGGGAGGAGCCCGAGCGGCTCGTCCCCGGCGACCTGGGGCCCGACGACCCGCTCACCGACGTGATCGCGAAGGTCGCCAGGGCCGAGTCGGAGGCGCTGGCCGACACCTCGGCCCAGCTGAACCCCGACCGGCTGGGCGCGGTGATCGAGGCCGTCGCCGCGGCCCGCCGGGTGGACGTCTACGGCGTGGGCGCCTCCGGGCTCGTCGCGGTCGACATGGAGCAGAAGCTGATGCGCATCGGCCTGTCCGGCCACGCGTTCACCGACTCCCACCTCGCGCTGACCAGCGCGGCCCTGCTCCGGGCGCAGGACGTGGCGGTGGGGGTGAGCACCTCCGGGGAGACGCCGGACGTGCTGGCGCCGATGCGGGTGGCGCGCAAGGCGGGCGCGGCCACGGTCGCGATCACCAACAACCCGCGCTCGTCGCTGGCGGAGCTGGCCGACCACGTCCTGGTCTCGGCGGGCCGGGAGACCGCGTTCCGGCCCGGCGCGCTGGCCAGCCGGATCAGCCAGCTGCTGATCGTCGACTGCATCTTCGTCGGCATCGCCCAGCGCACCTTCGAGACCTCGGAGGCGGCACTGCGGGCGACCCGGGACGTGGTGGACGAGTACGTCGCCGACACCCGCCGCCGCAACAGGTAGGCCGGGGCGGCACCGGCCGTTTCACCGCGATCGCCGCCACCCAGGCCGGCGCCGTACGGGAGGTCCGGCTCTAGCGGCTGAGCGCCGCGCCGGCCTGCCAGCAGTGCGTCCAGCGTCTCTCGCCCAGTTCCGTACGCCCCGGCGCCTCAGTCGAGCACACCGGCAACGCCACCGGGCAGCGCGGATGGAACCGGCAGCCGCCCGGCGGGTCGATCAGGCTGGGTGGCTCGCCGTGCCGCTCGCCCGCGGGCGGCGCCACGCGGTCGGGATCCGGCGCCGACTCCAGCAGCAGCCGCGTGTACGGGTGCCGCGGCGACTGCGTGAGCTCCTCGCCCGGCCCGCTCTCGATCAGCCGTCCCGCGTACATGACCGTGATGTCCTCGGCGAAGTAACGGGCGCTGGCGATGTCGTGCGTGATGTAGAGCAGCGCCAGCCCGTTCTCCCGCGCCAGCCCTTCCAGCAGTCGCAGCACGCCGAGCCTGATGGAGACGTCCAGCATCGACACGGGCTCGTCGGCGATCAGCGCGATGGGCCGCACCGCCAGCGCCCGCGCGATCGCCACCCGCTGCCGCTGACCGCCGGACAGCTCGTGCGGCATCTTGTCCATGAACTGCTCGACCGGGGTGAGGCTGACGCGTTCGAGCAGCTCGGCGACCTGCTCGCGCTCCTCGGCGTCGGAGCGGGCGTGCCCGTGCAGGCGCAGGGGCCTGGCCAGGTGGTAGCGGACCCGGTGGAAGGGGTTCAAGGAGGCGAAGGGGTCCTGAAAGATGAGCTGGACCTGGCGCCGGTACTCCTTGAAGGCGGCGCCGCGGTGGGCGCGTACCGGCTCGCCGCGCAGCAGCACCTCGCCGGACGTGGCCGGATAGACCTGGGCCAGCAGCCGCGCGACCGTGCTCTTGCCGCAGCCGCTCTCTCCGACCAGCGCCGTCACCGAGCCGGCCCGCAGCGCGATCGAGACGTCCTCCACCGCCCGCACCGGCGGCCGCTTGCCGAAGCGGCCTCGGGGACCGCGGGCGGCGGTGAAGTGCTTGGTGAGGTTGCGCCCCTCCAGGATGCTCATGACACTCCCCTCCCGTCGTTGAGCAGGCACGCGACCTCACCGTCCGCCTCCGTCCTGAGCACGGGCAGGCTCTCGGAGCACTCCGCCACCGCCATCGCGCACCTGGGGTGGAAGGCGCAGCCCGGTGGCGGCGAGCGCAGGTCGGGCGGGACTCCGGGAATGCCGGGCAGCTCCTCGCGCGGCCCGCGTAGGCGGGGGAACGAGCGCAGCAGCCCCAGCGTGTACGGATGCCGCGGCGCCCGGTGCAGCGCCTTGGCCGTCCCGGTCTCCACGACCCGGCCCGCGTACATGATGGCGATCCTGTCGGAGATCTCCATGAGCAGGGACAGGTCGTGGGTGATGAAGACGACCGCGAAGCCGTACTCCTCCCGTAACGCCCTGATCTCCGCGAGGATGTCGCGCTGCACCACCACGTCGAGCGCGGTCGTCGGCTCGTCCATGATGATGATCTCGGGGTTGAGCGCGAGCGCGATGGCGATGGCGGCACGCTGGCGCATGCCCCCTGACAGCTCGTGCGGGTAGGAGCGGCGGCGGTCGGCGCTGATGCCGACGCGCTGCAGCAGCTCCACCGACCGCTCGGTGCGCTCGTTGCGGGACATGCGGGGCGCGTGGACGCGCAGCACGTCGTCGATCTGGGCGCCCACGGTGATGACCGGGTTGAGGGAGTTCATGGCGCTCTGGAAGACGACCGCCAGCTCCTTCCAGCGGAAGGCGCGCAGCTCGTTCCCGCCCAGGGCGAGCACGTCCACGGCCGAGCCGTCCTGGCGGCGATAGACGACCGACCCCGACGTGATCGAGGCGGGCGGGCGCAGCAGCCGGGCCACCGCGTTCGCCAGCGTGGACTTGCCGCTCCCGCTCTCGCCCGCCAGGCCCAGGATCTCGCCGCGGCGCAGGTCGAGCGAGACGCCGGACACCGCGTGCACGGCTCCGGAGCCGGACAGGTAGTCCACGCCGAGGCCGCGGATCTCCAGGACGTTCATGCGCGTGCCTTCCGGGGAGCCTTGATCGTGCGCAGCCGCGGGTTGGCGATCTCGTCGATGCCGAAGTTCACCAGGGCCAGGCCGGTGCCGATGAGTGCGATGCACAGGCCGGGCGGGATGAACCACCACCAGGCCCCGATGAGCAGCGCCTGCCCGTTCTGCGCGAAGTACAGCATGCTGCCCCAGCTCACCGTGGACAGGTCGGCCAGGCCCAGGAACGACAGCCCGGCCTCGGCCAGGATCGCCGCGACCACGGTGGCCAGGAAGCTGGTGGCGATGACGGGCAGCAGGACCGGCAGGATCTCGTAGAAGACGATCCGCAGCGGCCCTTCGCCGCTCGCCCTGGCGGCCTGGACGTAGTCGCGCCGGCGTACCGACAGGGTCTGGGCGCGCAGCACCCGCGCGCCCCAGGCCCAGCCGGTCACCGCGATCACCACGGCGACCGAGGCCACGCCGCGCTGCGGGAGATAGCCGGCCAGCACGATGATCAGCGGGAGGGCGGGCAGCACGAGGAAGATGTTGGTCAGCACCGACAGTGCCTCGTCCACGGCGCCGCCGACGTAGCCGCCGACCAGGCCGACCGCGACCGCCAGCACCGTGGCGATGAGCGCCGACAGCACGCCGACGCCGAGCGAGACGCGGGCGCCGTACACGATCTGGACGAGGATGTCCTGCCCGGTCTGCGTGGTGCCGAGCCAGTGCTCCGCCGACGGGCCCTGCAGCCCGTCCTCGCTGGTGGCGGCGGGATCGGCGCCGATGAGCAGCGGCCCGAGGACGGCCATCAGCGCGAAGAAGACCAGGATCCCGGCCCCGATCTTGATCTTCATTCCGTCTCCTGCCTGGTCCGGGGGTCGAGCACCACGTACGCCAGGTCGGCCAGGAAGTTGGCGACGAGCACGGCCAGCGAGATGACGAGGAAGATGCCCTGCATGAGCGGGAAGTCCTCGTTCTCCACGCCCTTGAGCAGCATCGAGCCGATGCCGGGATAGGAGAAGACGATCTCCGTCAGCACCGAGCCGCCCACCACGAAGCCGAGCGAGAGCGCGAAGCTGGTGATGTTCGGCAGGATCGCGTTGCGGGCGGCGTAGGCCCACATGACCCGGCGCGAGGTCAGCCCCTTGGCCTCGGCCATCACCACGTAGTCCTCGCCGAGCGTGGTCACCATGACGTTGCGCATGCCGAGGATCCGGTCGGCCATGGAGGCCAGCACGATCGTGATCGCCGGCAGCGTCGCGTGGTAGAGCACGCTCCGCGCGAACTCACCGGTCAGCCCCGGCATCACGTCCAGCCCGTACGCCCGGCTGACCGGGAACCACCGCAACGTCACCCCGAAGACGAACACCAGCGCCAGCGCGACCCAGAAGTACGGCACCGCGTGCATGAACGTGGCCGCCGGCAGCACCCCGTCCAGCCAGGTGCCGCGCTTCCACGCCATGATCACGCCCAGGGAGGTGCCGATCAGGTAGCTGATCAGCGTGGCGACGCCGACGAGCCCGACCGTCCACGGCAGGCTGTCCGCGATCACCGTCGAGACCTCGGTGGGGAAGAACGTGATCGAGCGGCCCAGCTCGCCATGAGCGAGGTTGCCCAGATAGTCCAGATACTGCCGCCACGGGCTCGCGTCACTGATGCCGAACGCCCTGCGCATCGCGTCGATGGCGGCCGGGTCGACGTTCCCCTTCATCCGGGCCACCAGCAGCTCCACCGGGTCCCCCGGCATGAGCCGGGGGATCAGGAAGTTCAGCGTGATGGCGGCCCAGGCCGTCAGGAGGTAGAAGCCGAGCCGCCGGGCCAGGAACCTCAATTGCCGGCCGG
This sequence comes from Streptosporangium pseudovulgare, assembly GCF_014648055.1. Classification (GTDB taxonomy): domain Bacteria; phylum Actinomycetota; class Actinomycetes; order Streptosporangiales; family Streptosporangiaceae; genus Streptosporangium; species Streptosporangium pseudovulgare. Next base: position 58,213 of record NZ_BMQJ01000021.1, on the reverse strand, counting down.
CTTCAGGTGCAGCAGCACCACGGCCGCGTCGGGCGAGGTATAGGGCGACGGCATCGCGTACGGGTCCTGCTCGGAGGGCCAGCCCACGTACTTGTCGGTCCGGTACTGCGCCCACGACGGGCTGTAGAACAGCGGCAGCGTGGGCGCCTTCTCCACCATGATCCTGCTCAGGCCCTGGGTGGCCTTCTGCTGCTCGGTCTCGTCCTCGGTGGCGGTGTACGCGTCGATCAGCCTGTCGGTCTCGGCGTCCTTCCACCGCTCGTAGTTGCCGGTGGCGGCCTCGCCCACGGGCTTGGCCAGCCCGCCGAAGAGCATCGAGCGCATCTGGAAGTACGGGGTCGGCCCGGACGCGGTGGCCCTGATCGACAGGTCGTAGTCGCCCTTGCCGACCTTGGACACCCAGTCCTGGAACGCCACTCCCCTGGTCTCGACCGTGATCCCGATCCTGGCCAGGTCCTCGCGGATGAGCTGGGCGGCGTTCACCCAGTCGGTGAACGGCGACGGCACCAGCAGGGTGAACTTCAGCTGCGCCGGATCGACGCCCTTGAGCAGCTCCTTGGCCTTCTCGATGTCGACCTTGTAGGCGGCGTCGCGGTACTCGGGCGGCACATACGCCTCCCCGCCCGGCATCGGTACGCCGGTCGGATGCGCGACCTTGGTGTATCCCCGCTCGGCCACCCGGACGATCTTGCCCCGATCGATGGCGAGGCTCATGGCGGCGCGTACCTCGGGCTTGGCCAGCACGGGGTTGGTCAGGTTCGGCAGCAGCGTCACCACGCCCTCCGGCGGGAAGAAGAACTTGTTCTGCTCCGGCTTGCCCTGCACGTAGATCTTCTGGATGTCCGGCACGAACGCGCCCGCCCAGTCCACCTCACCCTGCCGCAGCGCCGTCTGGAGGGCGTTGGCCGTGTACGCCGGGAACCGCAGCACCGGCACCTCCGGCTTGCCCGGCTGCCAGTAGGACGGGTTCTTGACCAGCTCGTACAGCTGCGCCGAGAACTTCGACAGCGTGTACGGCCCCGTCCCGACCGGCTTGGGGTTGGTGAAGGTGGACGGGTCCTTCTCCTTCTCCCACACGTGCTTGGGCACGATGGGCGAGTTGCCGGCGATGTTGAAGAGCTTGGCGTACGAGGTGTCGCCGAAGTCGAGGCGCACCTTGTCGGGCGCGAGCGCCTCGGCCCCCTCGATCTCCAGCGCGTTCCTGTTGAGCTGCGGATGCTTCTTCAGCATTTGGAACGTGAAGGCCACGTCGTCGGCGGTGAACGGCTGCCCGTCGGACCACTTCACGCCCGGCCGCAGCGTGAACGTCACCGACCTGCCCTTGTTCGACCACTCGTGGTCGAGCGCCAGCCAGGGCGTGATCTCCCCCGGCTTGAGCTTGTTGAAGTACATGAGGGTCTCGTGGATCATCCCGCTGGTGCCGAAGTTCACGCCTTCGAGGTGGTACGGGTTGAAGTCCTCCTGGAACGTACCCGCGTCCACGGCGTGGATCACCAGCGGCGGCGCGTCCCCGCTCCTGGCGGAGCCACCGCCGCCGCCGGCACCGCCACCGGAACATCCCGCCAGCGCCAGCGCGGCCAGCACCGCCGCGATCCGGCTCGCCGGCCGGCTCATCGGCCGCCTCATGCGGAGGCCCCCTTCCCGAAGTACTTCGTGCGCAGCCGCCGCGAGCCCTTCGGGGCGGCGAAGGCCTGCGCGCGGCCGAACCCGGCCGGCGCGCCGCGCACGATCGTCAGCGCGCGGTAGTAGTCGACGTACGGGAAGCCGTAGGTCTCGCCCCTGGCGTAGGCGTAGCCGGTGATCGCCTGTGACCACAGCTCGTACGCCTCCTCGCTCAGCTCGACGAACACGTCGGGCGCGTAGCCCTCGGCGTCCTCCCAGTTGTCGGCGTAGTAGAGCTCGTTCGCCCAGTAGGCCGGATGCTCGCGCTCCAGGGTCTTCAGGCCGCCGTAGAAGCGGGCGTCCTCGACGATCCGGTGGGTGCGGGCGTGGTCCTTGTGGATGGAGGCGCTCCAGTGCGTCAGGATCACGTCCGGCCGCAGCTCCCTGATGATGTCGCCGACGCGCATCTTGGTCTCGTCGTCCTCGGGCAGCAGGCCGTCCTCGTAGTCGAGGAACCTGACGCCGGCGCCGATCCGGTCCGCGAAGGTCTCGGCCTCCTCGCGCTTCTGCTCGGCGTAGTCGGCGACGGTCATGCGCGGGTGGCCGCGCTCGCCGAGGGTCAGGTGCAGGAGCGTCGCGCGGTCGCCGCGCAGCACGTGCTGGGCGAGCACGGCGCCCGCGGTCAGGTCCAGGTCTCCCGCGTGGGCCCCGATGGCGAGAACGTGTGTCATGCGGACCGCCTCATCACGTGGAACCTTCTGGTGATCTCGTAGCCCGCCTTGGTGTAGAGGTGGCCGGCCGGGCTGGTCTCGCCGGTCCACAGGAACCAGGACGAATGCAGCCCTTCGGCGCGCATCCTGGTCATGGTGAGATGGAGGAGGATCTTGCCGAGGCCGGTGCCGCGCAGGCCGGGGTCGACGCCGAAGGGGCCGAAGCGCTCGGGGATGCCGCGATAGGCCGCGTACAGGGCGAAGCCAACTATGTGATCTTTTTTCGCTATAACGATGCGTTCGGGATCGCGGTGCCGCCGGATGGCTTCGCCCCAGTCGGGGTTGAAGGCGTCGGCCGCGAAACGGATCAGCTCAGGCAGCTCGCCGACGGCGGGGCTGCGGAAGACGTACCCCTCGCGCTCGCGCTCGCCGATCAGCTCGTGCACCTCGGGCAGGGCTTGGTAGCCGACGAGAGTGCGGTCCATGGCGACCGGCGAGTAGAGCGTCTGGAAGCCGAGCTCGCCCAGCAGCCGGTATCCGCCGGGATAGAGTTCGGCGTCCGCGCCCGGCAGCACGTAGTTGGGGGTGTACGACGAGAAGTCCACCTTCGTGCGGCCGAGGCCCTCCAGGAACGCCACCGCCTCGCCCACCAGCCGCCGGCCCAGGCCGCCGCCGCGGTGCTCGGGGACGACGAAGAAAAACGGGATCCAGCCGACGTCCGGCTCCAGGTCGGTGCCGGGCGCCAGGGGGATCAGGCGGCGGACGGCGTACGCGCAGCCCACCACGTCGTCCCCGTCCACGGCCACGCGCAGGCCCTCGGGGTCGAAGTTGGGGTCGAGCAGCACGCAGTCCCTGAACCAGGCTGACGTCGTCGGGTCGGCGGACATGCTGCGGTTCCAGGCGTTGACCAGCGAGGTCTCATCACCGGACCGGAAAGGGCGGACTGTGACCATGGGGGAGCGGTCCTTTCACCTTTCGGCACTTCTCTCCCAGCTTTCCCACCGTCAACCGGTCAGGTCAAGAAGATTCGGAAGAAATTTTCCGATGAACCGGACACCTAGAAAATTGTTTTCTCCTGCGGTATCCATGGATGGTCGCCCTGCCCGAGGTGCGCCCGATCGCCCATCGCACCACGCCGCGGTTTCCCGCGCCGCCCGACGCCGCACCTGTCCCGCCGCCGGACCTGTCGGCTTCTCTGACCCCTCGGGAGCAGCAGGCGCCGGCGGGGATCGGCATGTTCCGGCGCAAGGCCCGCGCTGAGGCCGAGCAGCGTGCACGACAGGCCGCCGAGGCCGACATGCGGAACTGGTGGACGCAGGCCGATGCCGAGCGCGACCGGTACCGGTGGGAGCTCAACCGTCAAGCCGTGGCCCCTGGCCCCGCCGCAGCGCGGGCGGTCGTGCTGCGCACCGATCGCGTCGACGCGTACGGCCGGACCCAGCTCGGCTGCATGCTCGCCGGACGCTTCGAGCGGCGCTCCTTCGACCGCAAAGTGCGTGGAGGCGGCACGAACCATCGACGAACGACACGGCGCGGCACTAAGACGCCGTCTCATCTCGTGGCGGAGAGCGGGTACGTGCTCTTCACCCGCGCCGGGGCGAAGGCCGAGGCCGCCTCCCGCGTGACGTCGCGGATGGCATGTACGACCTGGTCCCGGTCACCTCCTCCGAGGCCGCACGCGCCGCCGAAACCGTAACGAGACAATAACGACTCGATTCTTTGCGGCCCCCATGATGGCCCTGCGGAAAATTAAGCCATTTATCTAAATTTCTACCTTTTGCATTCCCAGAGAAACCCTCCTGTTCCCCCTCGGCGTGCGCTCCGATTGACTCGTCGTCCGGAGGTGTGGGCCGCAAAGACAATCGTTCGACTCGGAGCGTCGGGAACCGCCGGAACCCGCACGTCCCGGCGGGGGACGTGCGGGCCGGATGGGCCTTGACCCCCGCCGGGGCCGGCCCCGGCGGGGTTCAGGCCGTCGTCAGTATTCGACCTTGACGGTGGCTCCGGTGAAGGACTGCGCCGCGTGGAGGCTGATGTAGACGTAGCCGGCGGGCGGGTTGGTGATGGTCAGGGTCTCGGCGTTGCCCGGGTTGGCCGACCGGGCGGTGTGGTTCGTGGTGGTGGCCCAGGAGGCGGGGCTGTAGTAGAGGTCGGCGTTCCCGGTGCCCCCGGAGGTGGTGATGGTCAGCTTCGGGGTGCCCGCGGGGACGTTGAGGTAGAAGTAGGCGTAGTTCCCCGAGGTCGCCGACACGTTGCCGCGCTGGCAGTTCCTGCCCAGTTCGTCGGTCCGGGAGGCGGTGCACTCGGGGGTGCCGGTTCCGCCGGTGGACACCGTGACCTGCTGCGTGCTCGTCCCGGTGGCGCCCGCGTTGTCGGTGACGGTGAGCTTCACCGGGTAGGTGCCGGAGGCGGCGTAGGTGTGCGAGGGGTTGGCCACGGTCGACGTCGCCCCGTCGCCGAACTCCCAGCGGCGGGAGGCGATCGTCCCGTCGGGGTCTGCGGAGGTGTCGGTGAAGGTCGCGGCGAGACCGGTGGCGGTGAAGGTGAAGCTCGCGCTCGGCGTCTGGTTGCCGCTCCCGCCGCCCGCGCAGGCGCCGGACGCGCAGGCCGCCAGCCACGTCTGCCAGTCGCTGTCGTAGCGGCTGCCGATCGTGCCGGTCAGGAAGGTGCGGGCGGCGTTCCAGTTGCCGGTGCGGTAGTGGCCGAGGACGGTGGCGACGTCGGCGGGGTGCCTTTCGAACATGTACCGCACGGCGAGGTAGCCCCAGCGGTAGATGCGGGTGGTGTCGTGGGAGTAGGTGGTGTTCCACAGCGTGCTGAGCGCGTAGGTGCGCCTGGCCGCCTCGGTGATCGCGGCGTCGTAGACGACCCCGCGGTAGGAGTAGGAGACGTACTCGGCGAAGCCCTCGATCCACCAGATGGTCGGCGTGGTGACGCCGGCGTCGAAGTCGCCGTACATGTCGAACCGGCCGTCGAGGTAGTGGGTGTACTCGTGGTTGAGGTTCCAGATCTCGAAGGCCGGCCGTACCCATTCGGCCTCGTAGGCGATGAACCTCGGCTGGTTGCCGGAGGCGGACGGGTCGCCCTCCAGGTACATGCCGCCGTTGTTGGTGTCGATGCCGAACATCGCGCCGGCGTAGGTCTGGTAGTCGGTGCTGGAGTCGAAGACGCAGACCTCGATGGTGGTGTTGTTGTCGCCGGTGACCGGGCGGTTGCCGTCCTTGACGAGGTTGTGGAAGTAGGCGTCCTGACTGGTGAGGCTGCGGCAGCTGTCGGCGAGCTGGGCCGGCGTCATGTCCTGGGCACGGATCTTGATGCTGGGGCTGCAGGTGTGGTTGACGGTCAGGACGTTGGCGGCCAGGGTCTGCTGCAGGTTGCAGGTGCCGTAGGAGGAGCAGTTGGCCTTGTCGTAGGAGTCGGTCATCTCGGCCACGCCGACCCAGAGCGGGGCGGTGGGCCCGGTGATCCGGCTGCGGGAGAGCAGGTCCCTGGCCATCGGCCGGACCTTGGTCTGCAGGGCGGTGTGCTGCAGGAAGCGGCCGAGCTCGCGGCCGGCGTTGGAGGTCAGGTAGCCGCGGCCGGTGCCGAGCAGCGAGAGGTTCTTCGTCGCGAAGGCGTTGAGGGTGTCGATGACGCTCGGGTCGGCCTGGACCGCGGTGACGAACGCCGGGACCTGGTGGCCGCGGAAGAGCACCGTGTAGACGTTGTTGACCGCGTTGAGCATCCACCAGTGGGCGTCGTAGGAGCCGTCGTAGCCGTTGAGCAGGCGCTTGACGACTCCGAGGTAGCGGTCGTTCTGCTGGGCGCTGTCGATCAGGGTGACCGCCTCGGCGAGGACCTCGCCGTTGGCGTCGCCGACCGTGAAGGCCCTGGAGTTGCCGAAGAAGCCGTCGAGGCCGGCGCGGATCGCGGTCTGCAGGGCGGGCCCGTAGGCGCCCACGGTGGCGGAGTCGTACCACTGCACGTAGTAGCCGGCGCGCAGGTACAGCACGAGCTGGGCGGTGCCGGTGCTGTTGTCACCGGGGTAGTTGACGGCGTTGTCGCGCAGCGCGTACGCGACGCCGGCCATCTGCGACTCACGGAAGGCGGAGTAGGCGTCACCGCCGGTCAGGTTGAACAGCGTGTTGACGCAGTCGGTGGTCGAGGACTTGATCTGCTGGACGAGGGCGCTGCCGGACCTGCCGGTGAAGTCGCTCACGTTGCACGCCGCCGCGGCGGCCGTCGTCTTCGCCGACTTCGCCGAGGGGCGGGGATGCTCCGACGTGCGGGCGGGCTTGTCGACGGTGCGCCGCAGCGCGTCGTCCGACGCGGGCAGCGGGGGGCGCGCCTCGACCTTCAGCGGGGACGCGTGCGCGTGCCGGGCGTCGCCGGCCGCGTCCGCGCCGACGGGCGGGGGCTTGTCGGCGGTGCGGGCGGGTGCGGGGGCGGCGGCCACCGGGGCGGGGACGGCGGCGGTCGCGGGGGACGCCGCCAGCGGCTGGAGGACGATTCCCAGGGCGAACACGGGTGTGAGGAGCGACCGCAGACGCTTCCCGAGTTCACCGAGGGGCGGTTTGATCGACAACTGAACCTCCGGGGGGTGTTCACGACGGCGCGCGAGATCGGTCCGGTCAGCCGGGTCAGGGGGGTGGGGGCCGGCGGCCCACGGGGTCAGGGGGGTCGCCGGTCGTTCGGGGTCTCCGCCCCCGAAAGGGCCGGGGGAGCACGTCTCCCGCGGTCTCACGGCCGGGTGCGGGCCGTCGCCGTGGGGCGGCGCAGGCTCCCCGCTATGGGTTTCGCGACCCGGCGCCTTCGCCGGTTCGTGCGCTTACGTCGCAGTTTGCTCGGGAAGTTCATGCGATGGTCATCAGCCGTCACATAATTCTTGGCTATGGAGCTCGACATCAGGCATCTCCGCACGATCTGTGCGATAGCGGAGATGGGGAGCGTCACCCGCGCCGCCGCCAGGCTGGGCCTGTCCCAGCCGGCCATGACCAACCAGCTGCGCCGGGTCGAGGAGATCGTCGGCGGGACGCTGTTCGTGCGCAGCCACTCCGGGGTGCAGCCGACCCCGCTGGGACGGCAGGTCATCGCCCGCGCCCGCATCGTCCTGACGGAGGTGGACGCGCTCTTCGGCGACCTGCGCGTCCCCACCGCGGTGGAGACCCTCCGGCTGGGCTGCGTGCACCTGGCCTGCGTGGGGAGCATCGTCGACCGGGTCGGTGAGAGGCTGCGCGGGCACGAGATCTCGCTGCGCATCGAACCCTCGGCGACGCTGCTGGCCACGGCGCTCACGCAGGGGCAGCTCGACGTGGCCCTGCTGGGCATCGTCGAGGGGTTCGACATCACGCTGACGGCGCCGGTCGCCAGCCGTACCCTCGTCCCCCGGTATCCGATATTCGTCGCCCTGGCGGAGGGCCACCGGCTGGCCGGGCGGGAGGAGGTCCGGCTCGCCGACCTGCGGGACGAGCACTGGATCAGCCCGCCCGGCGCCGACGACGGCTCGCTCGCCGCGCTGCGCGCCGCCTGCCGCGCGGCCGGGTTCGAGCCCGACGTGCGCTACGACGCCCCGAGCGGCGCGGGCCGGCCGCTGGTGGCGGCGGGCCTCGGGGTCCGCCTGGTCGATCCCACCTGGCCCGCCGCGCCCGGTACGGTCGTCCGCCCGCTCGCCGGCCAGCCGCAGACCGCCAAGCTGACCGTGGCCTGGCGCCGGGACCGGCTGGGCACCGAGCAGGCGGCGGAGCTCTACCGCGGCCTCGCCGCCGCGTACACCGACCACCTGGACGACAATCCGCTGTTCCGGCGCTGGTGGGACGCCCATCCCGAGGTGCATCCGCTCATCTGACGGCCGGGGCGGGGCCGCCGGGCCGGGACCCGGGAAACCGCAGGACAGAAGCCGGGAAAGCCACCGGACCGGGACCTGGAAAGCCACCGGACCGGGACCCGGAAAGGCGACGGGCCGGGACCGGGAAAGCCACCGGGCCGGGACCGGGAAAACGGGGGAATGCCGGGCCAGGAGAATTACGGATTGGTAACGTACTATTGCCGGTAATATTTCACATTACTATGTTACGTGTCACTCTCGCTCTCCCCCCCAACCACTGCGGAGTGACACATGTCCGTGAAGACCACGGCGGTCCCCTGCCTCCTCGCGCTGGCGGTGCTGTCCGCCACGGCGGCCTGCGGCGGCGGGACACCCGCCGCCGAGCGGTCCGGAAACCGCTCCCAGGCCCCGGCCGGTGAGGCCGCCAGGGGCGGGACGCTCACGATCCTGTCCAACCAGGACTTCTCCCACCTCGACCCGACCCGCAACTGGACGATGCCGGAGATGGACTTCGGCCTGCGCTACCTCTACCGCTCCCTCGTCACCTACAAGTCGGAGCCGGGGCCGGCCAGCCTGCAGATCGTCCCGGACCTCGCCACCACCGTCGGCGAGATGTCCGACGGCGGCAGGACCTGGACCTTCACCCTCAAGGACGGCCTCAAGTACGAGGACGGCTCGCCCGTCGTGGCCGCCGACGTCAAGTACAACGTGGAGCGGTCCTTCGCCCCCGAACTGCCCGGCGGCCCCAACTACGCCCGCCTGGTCCTGACCGGCGGCGAGAAGTACCGGGGCCCCTACCGGGACGGTTCGCTGAAGTCGATCGAGACGCCCGACGAGAAGACGATCGTCTTCCACCTCGACCGCCCCGTCGCCGAGTTCCCGTACTACGCCACCCTGCCGACCTTCGCGCCGGTGCCCCGGGCCAGGGACACCAAGGCCCAGTACGACAACCGCGTCTTCTCCTCCGGACCGTACAAGATCGACACCTATGACCGGGGCAAGCAGCTCGTGCTCAGCCGGAACGAGCACTGGGACCCCGCCACCGACCCGGTCCGCAAGGCGCTGCCGGACAGGGTCGTCGTCAAGCAGGGCCTGCGGCAGAGCGTGATCGTGGACCGGCTCATCGCCGACCAGGGCGAGGACCGGACCGCGGTCACCTACGCCGACGTCAACGGCGAGAGCTTCGCCAAGATCCTCACCAACCCCAAGGTCAGGGCGCGCTTCCACAACGAGATCCGGGGCTGCACCGACACCCTGGCCATGAACACCGCCAGGGCGCCCTTCGACAACCCGAAGTTCCGCCTGGCCCTGCAGTACGCGATCGACAAGGAGGCGTACCAGACCGTCAAGGGCGGCCCGGCCTCCGGCACGGTCGCCACCGCCTACCTGCCGCCGTCGCTGTCCGGAGGCGTCCCGCAGGACACCCTGAAGATCCCGCCGACCGGCGACGTGGCGAAGGCCAAGGCGCTGATCGCCGAGTCCGGCGTGACGACGCCGGTGAAGGTCACGATGTACGCCTCCACCGGCGACAAGGGAGCCGCCACCGCGATCCAGGAGTCGCTCAGGCGCGTCGGCGTCGAGACCGAGATCAGCACCTTCGACCCGTCGGTCTACTACGACACCATCGGCGACACCGCCAGGTTCGACGGGCTGGCCCTGTACGGCTGGTGCCAGGACTACCCGTCCGGGTCCTCCTTCATCCCGATGCTCTTCGACGGCCGCACCATCACCGACAAGGGCAACAGCGGCAACGTGTCGCTGTTCCGGGACAAGGAGACCATGGACCGGATCGACGGGATCCGCGCCATGACCGACCTGAAGGCGGCCGACCGCGCCTGGGTGGACCTGGACGCCGAGATCATGAAGAAGACCCCGATGGTCCCCCTGCTCTGGCTCCGCAAGCCGCTGCTCACCGGCTCCAAGGTCGGCGGCGCGTTCGGCCACCTGATCTGGTCCGGCCAGTTCGACTACGCCGCCCTCGGGGTCGGGAAGTGACCACCGCCGCACCGCGGGAGGCCGCGGCGGGTATCGCGGCCCCGGCCGTCCGGGGCCGCTCCCCCGGGCGGATCGCCTACGAGCGGCTCCGCCGCGACCCGGCCGCGCTCCTCGGCCTCGCCATCGTGACGGTCTTCGTCGTGACGGCGCTGGCCGCCCCGCTGCTGACCGGGCTCAACGGCTGGCGGCCCGAGACCTTCGACAAGACCGCGATCGACCAGGCGCTCGGCGGGGTGCCGAAGGGCGACTTCGGCGGGATCGGCGCCGAGCACTGGCTCGGCGTCGAGCCGGGCAACGGCCGCGACGTCTTCAGCCGCATCGTGTACGGCGCGCGGGTGTCGCTGCTGATCGCGGTCGCCGCCACGGCCGTCACCGTGCTCGCCGGCACCGCGGTCGGCCTGGTCGCCGGGTACCTCGGCGGCAGAGTCGACACCGTGCTCAGCCGGATCATGGACCTGGTGATGTCGTTCCCGAGCCTGATCTTCATGCTGGCCCTGCTGTCCATCGCGCCGGGCACCGACCGCGTGCTGCTGCTCGTGCTGATCATGAGCATGTTCAGCTGGCCGTACGTCGGGCGCATCGTGCGCGGGCAGACGCTGAGCGTCCGGCACCGGGAGTTCGTGGACGCCGCGCGGGTCAACGGGGCGATGGGGCCGCACATCCTGCTGCGGGAGATCCTGCCCAACATCGCCGCGCCGATCCTCGTCTACACGACGCTGGCGATCCCGGCCAACATCGGCACCGAGGCCGCGCTGTCCTTCCTCGGCGTCGGCGTGCGGCCCCCCACCCCCTCGTGGGGCCAGATGATCGACAACGGGCTGCTCTGGTACCAGGTCGCGCCGGCGTACTTCATGATCCCCTGCGTCTGCCTGTTCCTGACCGTGCTGGCCTTCACCCTGCTGGGCGACGCGCTGCGCGACGCCCTCGACCCGAAGGGAGGCGGCCGATGACCCGCTACCTGCTGCGGCGGCTCGCCGCGGTGGCGGGCGTGCTGCTCGTCATCTGCGCGGTGACCTTCGCCGTCTTCTACGTGCTCCCCTCGGACCCGGCCGCCCACGCCTGCGGCAAGACCTGCACTCCGGAGCAGGTGACGCTGGTGCGCGCGCAGATGGGCCTGGACCGGCCGGTGTACGAGCAGTTCGGCGGCTACGTGACCGGCATCTTCACCGGCCGCGTGCTGGGCGACGGCCCGACCGCGCTGGAGTGCTCGGTCCCCTGCTTCGGCTACTCCTACCAGAACGCGCTGCCCGTCTGGGACCTGCTGACCGACCGCCTGCCGGTGAGCGTCTCGCTGGCCCTCGGCGCGGCCGCGCTCTGGCTGGCCGGCGGCCTGGCCGTCGGGCTGGTCGCGGCCCTGCGCCGGGGGACCGCTCTCGACCGCTCGCTCATGGCGGCCACGCTGGCCTCCGCCTCGGCGCCGGTCTACTTCACCGCGATGATGCTGCTGCTCATCCTGGTCCAGCGGCTCGAATGGCTCCCCTACCCCGACTACCGGCCGATCTCCGAGGGCCCGGCCGCCTGGGCGGGCAACCTGCTGCTGCCCTGGATGACGCTCGCCAGCCTGTACGCCGCCATGTACGCCCGGCTCACCCGGGCCTCGATGATCGAGACGATGGCGGAGCCGTACATCAGGACGGCGCGAGCCAAGGGCCTGTACGAGCGGACCGTCGTCACCAAGCACGGCCTGCGCTCGGCGCTCACCCCCATCGTGACGATCTTCGGCATGGACCTGGGCGGGCTGCTGGCCGGGGCCGTCATCACCGAGCACGTCTTCGGCCTGCCCGGCGTCGGCCAGCTCACCTACGACGCGATCTTCAAGGCCGACCAGCCCGTCGTGCTCGGCGTCACCCTGCTGGCGGCGTTCTTCATCACCCTGGCGAACCTCGGCGTGGACCTCGTCTACGCGGTGATCGACCCCCGTGTGAGGTACGCGTGATCCTGCGAGTGAGAGACCTGCGGGTCGCCTTCCCCGCCGGGACCGCGGTGGACGGGATCGGCTTCGACCTGGACCGGGGCCGCACGCTCGGCGTCGTCGGCGAGTCCGGCTCCGGCAAGTCGGTGTCGTCGCTGGCGATCATGGGCCTGCACCGCGAGGCGGCCGTCTCCGGCTCGATCGTCTTCGACGGCGAGGAGCTGGTGGGCGCGCCCGCCTCCCGCCTCCGCGAGCTGCGCGGCCGCCGGATAGCGATGATCTTCCAGGATCCGCTGTCGTCGCTGCACCCCTTCTACACCGTCGGCGAGCAGATCGCCGAGGCGTACCGGCTGCACCTGCGCGTCTCACGCCGGGTGGCGCGGGAACGCGCGGTGGAGATGCTGGCCGAGGTGGGCATCCCCGAGCCGAGGCGGCGCGCGGGCGAGCACCCCCACCGCTTCTCCGGGGGCATGCGGCAGCGCGTGATGATCGCGATGGCCCTGTCCTGCGAGCCGGACCTGCTCATCGCCGACGAGCCGACGACCGCCCTTGACGTGACCGTGCAGGCGCAGATCCTCGAACTGATCAGGAGGATCCAGCGGGACCGCGGCATCGCCGTCATGATGATCACCCATGATCTGGGCGTCGTGGCGCGGGTCGCCGACGAGGTCCTGGTGATGTACGGCGGCCGTACCGTCGAGCACGCCCCGGTGCGGGAGATCTTCAGGGCTCCCCGTCACCCCTACACGCAGGGCCTGCTCGCCTCCGCCCCTCGCCTGCCGGCCGGGGGCGCGGGGGACTCGCCGGATCCGGCGGCCGGGAGCGTGGCGGCCGGGGGCTCACCGGATCCGGTGGCCGGGGGCGTGGCGGGCCCGGTCGTCAAGGGGCGGCTGCGGGCCATCCCCGGCAGCCCGCCGTCGCTGCTCGCGCCGCCGCCCGGCTGCCGGTTCCATCCCCGCTGCGCCCGCTACGCCGCGGCCCCCGACGACGCCTGCGTCACCGAGGCGCCCGAGCTCCGCGAGCTCCGCGAGCTCTGCGTACTCGGCGAGGTCGGCGAGGTCCATGCGGGCCGCGCGCTCCGCCTGGTCGGCGCGGAAGGCCCCCCGGCCGGGCCGGTCCACCGTACGGCCTGCCACCTGGCCGAGACCCGCGGAGGTTCACGATGACCGGGGCGTCGCCCGCCCGGCCGGCCGGCGAGCCGGGCACCGCACCTGACGCGGCGCCGGACGCCGGGCCCCGGCCCGCGCCGCTGCTGTCCGTTCGGGACCTGCGGATGACCTTCGGGAAGCGGAACGGGGTCAGGGCGGTGGACGGCGTCACCTTCGACGTGTGGCCGGGAGAGACCCTCGGCCTGGTCGGTGAGTCCGGCTGCGGCAAGTCCACCACCGGCCGGATGATCGTCCGGCTGATGGAGCCCACCGGCGGCACCGTCGTCTTCGCCGGCCGCGACATCACCCGGCTCGGCCCGCGCGACATGCGCCCGTTCCGCCGCGACATCCAGATGATCTTCCAGGACCCGTTCGCGTCGCTGAACCCCCGCCAGACCGTCGAGCGGATCGTCTCCGGCCCGACGCGGCTGCTGGACCGGCGCGGCGTGATCGAGCTTCTGGAGACGGTCGGCCTGGGCGCCGAGCACGCCGACCGCTACCCGCACGAGTTCTCCGGCGGCCAGGCCCAGCGCATCGGCATCGCCCGCGCGCTGGCGTCGCGGCCCAGGCTGATCGTCTGCGACGAGCCGGTCTCGGCGCTGGACGTGTCGATCCAGGCACAGATCGTCAACCTGCTCGCCGACCTCCAGCGGGAGCTGGACCTGGCGTACCTGTTCATCGCCCACGACCTGTCGGTGGTGCGGCACGTGTGCGACCGGGTCGCGGTGATGTATCTCGGCCGCGTCGTGGAGATCGGCTCCCGCGACGCCGTCTACAACGCCCCGGCCCACCCCTACACCCGCGCCCTGCTGTCGGCCGTACCGGTTCCCGACCCCGAGGTGGAACTCGTCCGCGAGCGGATCGTCCTGCCGGGCGACCCGCCCAGCCCGGCCGCTCCGCCTCCGGGGTGCTCCTTCAACCCGCGCTGCGCCATGGCCCGGGACGTCTGCCGGACCGAGGCCCCTCCGCTCATGGCCCACGGACCGGGAGAGAGGAAGGTGGCCTGCCACTTCGCCGGCTGACGGCGTCGCTCGCCTCCGTGCGCCCGGCGGGTCCGCCGGACGCACGGAATGCGCGGGAGCGCGCGACCGCGGTCGCGCGCTCCCGCCGGCCCGGCGACCCAGCCGGTCACCCCAGCCCGGTCACCCGGGCAGGTCTCCCGGGCAGGTCAGTAGACGACCGGCACGTCCACGGAGACGGACGTCGGGCCGGGCAGGGGCGTGCCGCCTCCGCCTCCGGGGCCCGCGGGGCCGGGGGTGATCGTCACCGTGGCGCGGACCGTGGACCCGGAGCCCACGGTCGCAGTGACGCCCTCGACGGTGAAGACGTTGTTCCAGATGCTCAGGGCCCGGCGTCCGGAGCCGAGGAGGGGGCCGCCGACGATCGCGCCGGAGACCTCCGCGCCGACGTCACGGGGGTTGACCGGCGGCTCGGAGATGCCAATGGCGCCGACGATCCCGTACACGCGTACCCGGTCGCCGGTGACGTCCGCGCACGCCTTGACGTTCAGGCCCTGGATCGGTCCCGAGGTGCTGCACGTGGTCGTCGTCGTGAGGGTCGCGGCCGACGCGGGGGCGGCCGTGGCGAGCCCCCCGGCCACGACCGTCCCCACCGCCAGGAACGCGAGACCACGCTTGGCGATCTGGTTCATCGAATTCCTCCAATGGAACGGGGCCCGGCCCCGTGCCGAGCGCCCGTAAGGAGAAGATGTCACATGTGAAATTGCACATAAAGATCTTCACGCCGAAGAGCAGGAAAACCGCCTGGAACGGTCCCGCGACGCCGTGATGACGCGTCCTCGCACAACAGAACGGCGGCGCGGCGGAACGGCGGCCGCGACCGCGTGACGGGCGAGACGGACGGGCGAGACGGACGGGCGAGGCGGACGGGCGCGTCACGTCGGCCCGCAGGACACGGCCGGTCGTGGAGGGCACCGCGGGGTTCGCGGTTTGGATCTCGCGCCGGCAGGAAGGGGCCTTTCGACCGGATCCGCGACCGGAGGGAGACACGGGATGTTCGAGGGGTTCGCCGAGGAACGGGTCGACACCGGTGAGGCGGAGCTGTTCGTCCGGCACGGCGGCTCCGGGCCGCCGCTGCTGCTCCTGCACGGCCACCCCCGCACCCACGCGACCTGGCACCGGGTCGCGCCGCTGCTCGCGGACGGCTTCACCGTGGTCTGCCCGGACCTGCGCGGCTACGGCCGCTCGTCGAAACCGCCGACCACCCCCGATCACGAGCCCTACTCCAAGCGGGCGATGGCCCGCGACTGCGTGGCGCTGATGCGCGCGCTCGGCCACGAGCGGTTCGCCGTCGCCGGCCACGACCGGGGCGCCTACGTGGCGCAGCGGGTGGCGATGGACCACCCGGACGCCGCCACCCGCCTCGTCGTGATGGACGCGGTGCCGATCGGCGAGGCGCTCGACCGGGCCGACGCCCGGTTCGCCGCCGCGTGGTGGCACTGGTTCTTCCTCGGGCAGACCGACAAGCCCGCCGAGCGGGTGATCAGCGCCGACCCCGACGCCTGGTACCGGGCGACGCCGGAGCAGATGGGCGCCGAGGCGTACGAGGACTACCGGCGGGCGATCCACGATCCGGCCACCGTCCACGCGATGTGCGAGGACTACCGCGCGGGGCTCGGCGTCGACCGGGCCGCCGACGACGCCGACCGCCGGGCGGGCCGCAGGATCACCTGCCCGGTCCTGTTCCTGTGGTCCGAGCGGGACGACATGGAGGACCTCTACGGCGACCCGTCGGCGATCTGGCGCGGCTGGGCCGATGACGTCCGCGGCGCCTCGATCGACTCGGGCCACCACATGGCCGAGGAGGCCCCGGCCGAGCTGGCCGCCGAGCTGCGCCGCTTCCTCGGCACGCGGCCGGTCTGAGGTCCGCACCGGGCGGGTCATCGGTCCGGAGGTCTCACCGTCCCGGGTCCGGCCACCGGGCGGGGGCGTCCCGCCCGCGTCACCGGCCGGCGGGGACGCTCCGGACGGGTGCCCGCCCCGGGCCGGTGGCGCCCGTGCCCGGAGGGATCGCCGTCAGGCCGCAAGCACCTCGCGCAGCCGGGCGGCGAACGCCTCGGCCTCGGCGCCGAAGCCCCCGTGGTCGCCGGGGAACACCTCGGGCCGCCCGTCCAGCCGCTCGGCCAGGGCGAGGGCCGCCCGGTGCGGCGGCTCGCCCTCCGACGTCTCCCCCACCGCCGTCACCACCCGAACCCCGGACGCCCGGAGCGCGTCGAGGTCGGGGGTGTGGCCGGAGAACGGCGGGACCTCGTAGCCGATGAAGAACTCCATGTTCGCCGCCGTGCGGGCCATGATCTCGGCGGTCTCGGGGTCCGGCTCCCCCTGCGGCGCGGGGGCGGCGTCGCCGTGTCCCGGCCCGGCCGCACCCTCCCCGTCCGCGCCGGGAGCCGCCTGCGCGCCGCCGTCCCCGCGCCCTGCGTCCCCGTGCCCTGCGTCCTCGTGCCCTGCGTCCCCGTGCCCGGCGTCTTCGCCGTGGTCGTCGCCGCCGCCCATGCCCATCCCCGCGGCGAAGACCCCCATCGCCTGCCCGGCGCCTCCCTCGCGGAAGGCGTCCGCCACGTCCCGGGCGACGGCGCGCCAGTGGTCGCGGTCGGGCAGCAGCTCGAAGACGGGCGGCTCGTGGGCGACCATCGCGCGGACCCGCCCGGGGTGGCGGGCGGCCAGCTCCAGGCCGATCACCGCGCCGGAGCTGTTGCCGAAGACGCAGGCCGGCTCGTCCTCGGTGACGCCCACGGCCGTCAGCAGGCGGTGGGCGTCGTCGGCGTGGACGGCGATGCTCTGCGGCTCCGGCGGCCCGTCGAGGGGGCTGCGCGAGTTGCCGCGCCGGTCGTAGGTGACCACCGTGTACCGGTCGGCGAGCCGGTCGGCCAGGCCCGCGTATCCGGCGGCGTCATAGATACCGCCGCAGATCAGCAGCAGGACGGGGCCGGAGCCGCGGACCTCGTAGTAGAGGTTCGCACCCGGCACCGGCAGAATGCCCGTCTTCACGTTCTTCATGTCGTCGCTCCAAGGTCATGTGTCGCGGTCCCGCCCGGTCCGGCCGGTACACCCGTGAGTCGGAGCCGGAGCCGCTCTCTTGACACGCCCGCCGGAGGAAATCCGGAGAATTTTCCGATCCTCCGTACGGGCCCGGGGGGACGGCGGGTCAGTCGCGGCCCTGCCAGGTCGTCACGCACGCCTCGTTGCCCTCGGCGTCGGCCAGGACCCAGAAGGCGGGCGCCCGGGAGTCGGACACCAGCACTCCCCCGGCGGCCAGCGCGGCCCGGATGCGGTGCGGCGCCTCGTCGTGGGGGACGGAGACGTCGAAGTGGATCCGGTTGCGCTGGGGTCGCGGGGCGTCCATCTGCTGGAACCAGATCGCCGGGCCCTGGCCCACCGGATCGACGAGCGGGTCCTCGGGGCCGGTCGCGCCGGCCTCGTCGGTGTAGCCCATGACGGCCTTCCAGAACGGGCGGACCGCGGCGATGTCGAGCGCGTCGATGGCGATCTCGAGGATCTGGTCCGATCGGGCTTCCCTGCCGGCGGCCTCCTGGCCGGTGGCGTCGCCCGGCAGGGACTCCCGGTCGGCGACCTCCGGGCCTGTGCGCAGGCCCAGCTCGCCCACGGCGGCGGAGATCCGGTGGGCGAGCTCGATCTCCCGCGGTGTCACCCCGGCCGTCGCGAGCGACTGGAGCGTGAGGACCACCCTGTCGCCGCGCACGTCCATCCAGAGGCTCCCGTCGGCCCGGTCACCGGCCGCGGCGGCGGCCCGGGCGGCGACGTCGGTCCCGCGCGCCAGCGACGGCACGGGCACCGACGTGCGGAGCGCGCCGAGGATGTAGCGCCAGCCGGCGCCGCCGACGGCGTCGGAGATCTCCCGGCGGCTCGGCTTCCCGGGGCGGCCGGAGGGGTCATCGGCTCCGGAGGGATCACTGAGGGGGTTCTCGGTCATCCCGCCATGATCGCACCTACCCGCGCCCACCGGCCGCCGACAGGCGCAGCGCCTCGGCGGCGACGGCGTGGCGCAGGTCGCGGATGCCCGCGCGGCCCCGCAGCGGGTGGACGTTGTTGGTCAGCAGGACGGCCGTCAGCGCCCGGCCGGGGTCCACCACCACCGACGTGCCGGTGAAGCCGGAGTGGCCGTAGGCGTCGGTGAGCGGGCCGACGATGGCGGGGTCGCCGATGCGCACCCCGAGCCCGTGGCGGAAGGCCGCGCCGCGCACTCCCTGGTCGCGGGTCATCTCGGCGACCGACTCCGGCCGCAGGATCGGGGCGCCGCCGGTGCGCAGGGCCTCGGCGAACCGCAGCACGTCGTCGGCGGTGGCGAAGATCCCGGCGTGCCCGGCGACGCCGCCCAGGTCGTAGGCGGTCTCGTCGTGGACCTCGCCGCGCACGCACCCGGATCCGGGCCGCTCGGGCTGGTCCTCGGTGGCGGCGATCCGGTGGCGCAGTTCCGCCGCGGGCCGGTAGCCGGTGTCGGCCAGGCCGAGCGGACCGGTGACCCGGGCACGCAGCAACTCGTCCAGGGGCGCTCCCCCGGCGATCTCCGCCACCCGGCCCGCGGTGATCATTCCTACGTCGGAGTAGACGTAGCCGCCGCCGAGCGGGCCCGCGGGCGGCGTGGCCAGGACGTGCGCGAGATGCGCAAGGTGCGCAGCGCGGGAGCCGTCGCCGGTGCCGGCGGCCTCGTGGCCGGGGGCGCGGCTGGGCGGCAGTCCTGCGGTGTGGGTGAGCAGGTGGCGCATGGTGACGCCGGCGCGCGCGCCGGGCAGCCGGGCGGCGACCGGCTCGTCCAGGCCGAGCAGGCCGTCCTCGGCGAGCGACAGGATGACGGCCGTGGTGAAGAGCTTGCTGACGGACGCCAGGTCGAAGATCGAGTCGCGGCGGGCGGGCGGCCGGTCGTCGATGAGCTTCCCGGAGACGTCGGCGTAGCGGACCAGTTCCCCGGCCGCCGCGGCGGCGACCACGTCACCGCCGACGGCGATCACGGCGACCGCCGCCGAGCAGGCGTCCGGTACGGCCGCCGCCAGGATGCCGCCGAGCCGGTCAGGCATGCCGCACGTCCTCGGTGGCCCGTTCCCCCACCGCCGCGCCGTCCGCCCGGGCGTCCTCCAGCCGGTCACCGTGCGCGGCGAGCAGGTCCCGGGCCGCGCCGGCGCCGATCCCGTGCTCGACCACCAGCACCGCGACCTTGACGTTCCACTCCGCCTCCTCCAGCGCGGCGCGGGCCGCGGTGAGGTCGGCGCCGGTGAGGCCGGAGACCATGCGGGTGGCCCGGCCCTCCAGCTTGGAGTTCATCGCCGACACCTCGATCATGGTGTTCCCGTAGGTGCGGCCCAGTTTGACCATGGTGATGGTGGACACCATGTTCAGGACCAGCTTCTGCGCGGTCCCGGCCTTGAGACGGGTCGAGCCGGTCACCACCTCCGGGCCGACGACGACCTCGATCGGGTGCGCGGCGGCCGCGGACAGGGGTGTGGCGGAGTTGCACGACAGGCCGACGGTCAGCGCGCCGCGGCGTTCCGCCTCGCCGAGCGCGCCGATGACGAACGGCGCCCGGCCGCTGGCGGAGACGCCCATCACCGAGTCGAGCGGGCCCACCTCCAGGCGGGTGATGGCGGCGACGCCGGCGGCGTCGTCGTCCTCGGCGCCCTCGACCGAACGGGTCAGCGCGGGCTCGCCCCCGGCGATGACGCCCTGCACCACCTCGGGGTCGGTGCCGAAGGTCGGCGGGCACTCGGAGGCGTCCAGCACGGCCAGCCGGCCGGAGGTTCCCGCGCCCACGTAGATCAGACGTCCGCCCCGCCGCATCCGGTCGGCGACGGCGTCGATGGCGGCCGAGATCGCCGGTATGGCGGTGGCCACGGCGGCGGGCACCGTGGCGTCGGCCGCGTTCATCAGCCTGGCCACCTGCTCGGTCGAGAGCCTGTCGATCTGGCCGTAGCGCGGATCGCTCTGCTCGGTGGACAGGTCGGCGAGTGGATCAATCATGACGCCCCATGTCGCTAATTTTCACCAGAGTCTTCTATTCTGCAAATTATCTTCTATGAATGGAGCGATGTCACTCGTGCGGACCGGAATCGAACGAGTTGTTCACGACCCCGGCCTCCTCGGCGGCGGGCGGATCGGCCTCGTCACCAACCCCACCGGGGTGCTGCCCGACCTCACCCCGGGTGTGACCGCCCTGCTGTCGGCGGGCGTGCCGGTGACCGCGCTGTTCAGCCCGGAGCACGGGGTGCGCGGCGCCGCCCAGGACGGTCACGGCGAGGCGGCGGGCACCGACCCGGCCACCGGCCTGCCGGTCCTCGACACCTACGGCGCCGACGGCGCCGCCCTGGACGGGCTGGTGGAGGCGGCGAAGATCGACACCCTCGTCTTCGACATCGCCGACATCGGGACGCGGTTCTACACCTACGTCTGGACGATGTACGACCTCATGGCCTCCGCCGCCCGGCTCGGGGTGCGCTTCGCCGTACTGGACCGGCCCAACCCGCTCGGCGGGACCGTCGCGGAGGGGCCGCTCCTCGACCCCGCCTTCGCCAGCTTCGTGGGGCGCGCGGCGATCCCGCTGCGGCACGGGCTGACCGCGGGCGAGCTGGCACGGCACGTCAACCGTTCCATCGGCGCGGACCTGCTGGTCGTCGCGGCCGAAGGGTGGCGGCGCGACATGCCGCACGCGGCCACCGGCCTGCCCTGGGTGATGCCCTCGGCGAACATGCCGACCCCGGACACCGCGCTGGTCTATCCCGGCACCGGTCTGTTCGAGGGCACGAACCTGTCGGAGGGCCGCGGCACGACCCGCCCCTTCGAACTGGTCGGCGCGCCCTACCTCGACGAGCGGTTCGCCGCCGGGCTGAACGCCCTGGACCTGCCGGGGGTACGGTTCCGCGACGCGTGGTTCACCCCGGCCTTCCGCAAGCACGCGGGTGTGGCGGTGCGGGGCGCGCAGCTCCACGTGCACGACGCCGGAGCGTTCCGGCCGGTGCTGACGGGGGTCGCGATGCTGCACCTGGCGCGCTCGCTGCACCCGGAGGAGTTCGCCTGGCGGCGCGGTGACGCCGGACCGGGCGAGGAGACCGGGCAGGGCGAGGGGAACGCCGGACCGGCCGGGGAGAACGCCCGGCCGTACTTCGCCGACCTGCTGTGGGGGTCGGACTCGCTGCGCCGCGTCCTGGACGCCGGGGACGACCCGCGCGGGCTGTGCCCGCCGCCGTGCCACCCGGAGGCCTGGACGGGCGGCGACCCGCTCCTCTACCGCTGATCCCGCGGGTCCGCGGGTCACCGGCCCGCGGACCGCGGATTCCAGGGGTTCTGCGGATTCGGCGGGCCGGTGGGTCACCGGTCCCGCCGGCCCGTGACCCGCCGACCGGTGGCCCGCCGGCCCGTCGCCCTCCGCGGCCCGGACCGGCGCCCCTCGGCGTGCCGATGTGCGGGCCACCGGTGTCCGGGCAGTTGACATCCGTCCGTCACCGCAGGGAGCGGCGGTAGAGCCAGAAGACCCGCTCGGCGCGCGCGCCCGCCGCCCGGGAGTAGAACCCCAGCGGTCCCACCCAGCCGATCTGCGCGCTCTCCTGACCCGCCGCCCGCTGCTCGGCCAGGCAGCGGCGCAGCAGCACCCGGCCGACGCCCAGCCCACGCGCGGCCGGGGCGGTGCCCATCGGGCCGAACCAGGCGGGCCTGGCGCCCCAGGCGGCGAAGCCGATGATCTCCGAGCCGCGCACGGCGTAGTGGCAGCCGCCGGCGTGCTCGGCCTCCCACGCCCAGTTGTCGTTCCAGTGCTCACGGACGAAGGCGAGCAGCGCGTCGAGCTCCGCGCGGTCGCCGGGGCCGGCCGCGCGGACCTCGCGGAGCTCGACGCCCGACTCCGCCAGCCGGGCGACGTCGGCGTCGGTGGACAGGTCGGCGTCGGCGGCCAGGCCGGCGGTCATGTTCCAGGCGACGTCGTAGCGCTCATAGCCCATCCTCTCGGCGAGGGCCGCCGCCGGGGTGTAGCGCACGTCGATCCCGGGCCAGGCGTAGCAGGGCGGGTTGCCCGCGAAGCGGGCCTCGGTCGCCCCCTGCCCGCGCAGCCACTCCTCGGCCGCGGCGACCAGCGCGCGGCCCCGCCCGGCGCCCCGCGCGCCGGGGTGCACGGCCAGCAGGTCGATGTGCCCGGCCGACGGGTCGCGTCCGGAGACGGAGGCGAAGACGACGCCGGTGAGGTCGCCGGTGACCAGTGCGGTCCAGCGGCGTCCCGGCGGCGGCGCGGACAGGCTCGCCACCAGGTCCGGAGCCTCGGCCGCGTCCAGGGTGAGCGCGACCGCGGCCAGCTCGCCGAGCGCCGCCGCGTCGTCCGGGCCGGCCTCGCGGATCCCTGTTCCGGAGGCGCCGAAGTCCCCGGAGGCCCCGGAGGCCCCGGGGCTTTCGGAGATTCCGGAGACCTCCGTGACACCGCCCGGAGTCGTGGAACCGCCCCGGGCACCCGGAGCACCGGAGACATCCGCCGGGCCCCGGGCGGGCGCGCCGGACGTGCCGGGCACGGCGAATGCGCCGTCACCTCCCACGGGACTCACCATCGCGCTCACCCCCGCCCGATCGGTGTGGCGACGACGTCGCGGCGCCGAGGATGGAAGCAGGCGTGCTCCTGCGGGAACTCCTCGTCCCGGCCCAGCACCGGCGGCTCGCTCTCGCAGCGGTCGGTGCGGAACGGGCAGCGCCGGGCGAACAGGCAGCCCGCGTCGTGGTGGCTCTCGTCCAGCGCCTCGGTCGGCACCACCGGCTGCTCGCCCGGCCGCTCCAGGCCGTGCAGCACCGGGATCGCCGACAGCAGCGACTGGGTGTAGGGGTGGACGGGCGCGGAGATGATCGTGTCCACGTGCCCCCGCTCGACGACCTGCCCGCGGTAGATGACGTAGAGCTCGCCGTCGTCGCCGATGTAGCGGGCGGTCGCCACGTCGTGGGTGATGAACAGCACGCTCACGCCGAGCCGCTCGCGCAGGTCCTTCAGCAGCGCGAGGATGCCCAGCCGGAGCGAGACGTCGATCATGGATACGGCCTCGTCGGCGACGAGCATCTCCGGGTCCACGGTCAGCGCGCGAGCGATGACCACGCGCTGGCGCATGCCGCCGGACAGCTGGTGCGGGTAGCGCGGCAGCACGTAGCCCGGGTCCAGCCCGACCAGCGCCAGCAGTTCCTCGGCGCGCTCGTCGACCCACGAGCGGGGCCGTCCGGTCTGCCCGGCACGCAGCGACAGCGGCGCGTCCAGCGTCTGGTGGATGGTGCGGGTCGGGTTGAGCGCCGAGTACGGGTCCTGGTGGATCATCTGGATCCGCCGGAAGTACGGCTGGCGCTTCCGGGGCCGCAGCGACGACATCGGGGTGCCGTCGATGGTGATCTCGCCGGAGTCGTAGGTCTCCAGCCCGGCGATGATGCGGCCCAGCGTCGTCTTGCCGCAGCCGGACTCGCCGATGAACGACACCGCCCCGCCCTTGGGGATGGTGAAGTCGACGCCGCGCAGCGCCCTCACGTCGCGGCCGGCGAGCACGCCGCCGCGCTGCCTGAAGGTCTTGGTGATGTTCTGCCCGGTGATCACGGCTGTTCCCCCCGCGTTCCCTGTACCCCGGCCGGCTCCCCGGCCCCTGCGGCCCCCACAGCGCCCGCGGACTCCGGCTCGTCCGCGGTCTCCGCCGGATGCGCGGCGTCCGGTACGGCGTCCGCCCCGGCCGTGGCCGTGCCCGCCGTGGTGTCCGCACCCGTGTCCGTGCCCGCGTCCGCGGCGGCGACCGCGTGGCAGGCCGTGATCGACGGGCCCCGGACGACGATCGGCGGCTCCTCGGTCTCGCAGACGTCCATGCGCAGCGCGCAGCGCTCCCGGAAGACGCAGCCCCGCGCCGGGACGGTGCCCAGCGTCGGCGGACGGCCGGGCAGGGCCCGGGCCTCGCCGATGTCGCCCAGCAGGCGCGGGATGGCCCGCAGCAGGCCCTGGGTGTAGGGGTGGCGGGGCGCGCTCAGCACGTCCCTGGTGGGGCCCTGCTCGACGAGCCGCCCGCCGTACATGACGGCCAGCCGGTCGGCGACCTCGGCGACCACGCCGAGGTCGTGGGTGATGACGAGGGTGGTCAGGCCGCGCTCGGCGTGGACCTCGCGGACGATCCGCAGGATGTTCGCCTGCGTGATCATGTCGAGCGCGGTCGTCGGCTCGTCCAGCACCACCAGGTGGGCGTTGAGCACCAGCGCGAGCATGATGCCGACCCGCTGGCGCATGCCGCCCGACAGCTCGTGCTGGTGGGAGTCGAGGACGCGGGCGCCGTCCAGGCCCATCCGGCCCAACAGGTCCTTGGCGTCCCTGACCAGGCCGCGCAGGTCCTCGATCTCGTGCGAGCGGCCGAGGTCGAGGAGTTGCTTGCCGACGGTCTTGAGCGGGTTGAGGGAGTTCTGGGCGGCCTGGAAGACGTAGCCGATGTGCCGGCCGCGCGCCTTGCGCAGGTCCTCGCCGCTCAGCTTCACCACGTCGCCGAGGCCGTCGATCTCCACGCTGCCGGCGCTGATCCTGCCCGGCGGCTGGACCGCGTTGAGCAGCGACAGCGCCAGCGTGGACTTGCCGGAGCCGGACTCGCCGACCACGCCGGTGATGGTGCCGGCGGGCAGCTCCAGGTCGATGCCGCGGACCGCGGGCAGCTCCCCGGCGGGGGTCCGGTAGACGACGGTCAGGCCGTCGACGCGCACCCCAGGGGCCTTGGTCGCATTCGCCACGTTCGCGGTTTTCCCGGCGTTCCCAGCGTTTCCCGCGTTCCTCGCGGCGGTGTTCTCGGTGGTGGGCACCCGGTCACTCCTCACGCAGGCGGGGGTTGAAGATCTCGTCCATCGCGTCGACGACGAGCACGATGCCCAGGGTGAGCAGCAGGATCGCCAGCAGCGGCGCCATGAGGTACGGCAGCGCGGCCGGCGACGACATCGCCCCTCCCCCGAACACCGCGAGGTTGAGCATCACGCCCCAGTTGTTGGCGTCGAACGGCAGCACGCCCAGGAAGAACAGGCCGACCTGGGCGTACACCGCGCCGGTGACGGAGATGAGCATGTTCATCGCGATGAAGGGGGCCATGCTGGGCAGCAGCTCGCGGCCGATGATGTGCGTGGTGGACAGCCCGAGGCCGCGGGCGGCCTCGATGAAGCCGCGCTCGCGCAGCGACAGGGTCTGCGAGCGCACCGCCCGCGCCACGCCGCCCCAGCCGAGCAGGCCGAGCACCAGGCCCATCTCGAGGGCGCTGGTGAACTTCCACACCGTGGACAGCACCAGCAGCAGCGGCAGGCCGGGGATGGTGAGCTTCATGTCGGTGATCCGCATGAGCACGGTGTCCCAGCGGCCGCGCCGGAACCCGGCGAACAGGCCGATCGCCGCGCCGAGCACCACCGTGATGACGGCGGTGACCAGGGCGGTCAGCAGGACGTAGCGCGACCCGGTGATGAGCAGCGCGAGCACGTCGGTGCCCTCGAAGTCGGTGCCGAAGGGGTGCTCCCAGCTCGGCGGCGCGTACAGCGCGGCGGTGTCGCGGGGCAGGTGGTCGGGGTAGAACATCGGCCCGAACACGCCCATGAGTGCGAACCCGGCCACGATGACCGCGCCGAGCATGCGGCTGGGCTTGCGCCGTAGCACCCGCCAGACTCCGCGCCAGAAGTTGCGGCGCAGGGCCGCGCGTCCGGTGCCCGGACCGGCGCCGCCCGCGGCGCCGCTGGCCGCCGTGATGGTCTGCGCTGTCATGGGGCCCCCTCGCCGCTGCGCACCCGCGGGTCGATGACGGTGTAGAACAGGTCGGCCACGATGTTCGCGACGATGATCGCCCCGGTGATCAGCAGGAACGCCCCGCCCATCAGGGCGTAGTCACGGTTGGTGATGCTGTCGATGAGCATCAGCCCCAGGCCGGGGTAGTTGAAGATCCGCTCGATGAAGATCGCGCCGCCGAACAGCATGCCCAGCGACAGGGCCAGGATCGTGAACAGCGGCAGGATCGCGTTGCGGGCGATGTAGCGGAAGACGATGCCGCGCTTCATGCCGCGCAGTTCGGCGGCGAGGATGAAGTCGTCGCCGAGCACGGTGACCACGCTCGACTTCATCGCCAGGATCCAGCCGCCGTAGGAGGCCAGCGCGTAGGTCAGCACCGGCAGCGTGGCGTACTGGATCAGCGAGCCGATGTAGCCGGCGTTGAGGCCCGGCTCGTACATGATGTCGGCGGTGCCGCCCGCCGGCAGGATCGGGATCAGGGTGGTGAAGACCGCCATCAGCAGCAGCGCGAGCACGTACTGCGGGACGCCGTGCAGCAGCGACCCGGAGATCGCCAGGGCGTCGCCGAGCTTGCCGGAGCGGCGGATCGCGGCGTAGACGCCGAGGACGACGCCGACCAGGAAGCTCAGCAGCGTGCCGGCCAGCACGGGCAGGATCGTCCACTTCGCCGCGGAGAACAGCACGGTGGACACGCCCACGCCGGGGACGGTGAGCGACTGGCCGAGGTCGAGGCGGAGCAGGCCGGTCATGTAGTCCACGTACTGCTGCCACAGGCCGCCCGACGGGGCGAAGCCGTAGAGGACCTCGACGGCCCGCTGCGCGGCCTCGGGGGACATGCCCTGCTCGACCAGCTTCTCGTACTTGGCGGCCATGGGGTCGCCGGGGACGCTGCGGATGACGAAGAAGCTGACCGTGGTGACGACCAGGATCATGACGAGCCCGCGGGCCAGGTGACCCGCGAGCCGTCGGATGAGCACCGTCATGCGTTACTGCTTCTTCTTGACCATGCCGAGCTGGATCCACACGCCGGCGGGCTGGCGGAGCAGGTCACTCTCGTTCTCCGGGAAGCCGGTGAAACGGTTGGTGTTGACGAACTGGGTGTTGACGTAGTCCCAGAGCTGGACCACCGGCAGGTCCTGGTTGGCCGCCTTGGCGAGCTTGCCGACGATGGCCTTCTGCTCGTCACCGGAGACCGAGTTCAGCTTGGCGGTCAGCTCACCGGGATTGATCTTCTCGCCGTCGACCTCGATGGTCTCCGGGCCGCCCATCCAGTTGCCGTTCTTGCCGGGCTCGGCGTGCTTGACCTTGCCGCCGAGGACCGACCAGCCGTTGGAGGCACCGTAGAGGCGCTGGAAGATGTTGTACGGCGCGGGCCCGAGGGCGATCAGCCAGAACCCGACGTCGTACTTGCCGGCCGCGAGCTCCTCCAGGTAGATCGGGTAGTCGGCGACGCTCAGGACCTCGGCGTCGATGCCGGCCGCGTTGAGCTGGCTGGTGATCGCCTTGGCGCCGGAGACCCAGTCGGAGAACGGCGCCGGGACGTTGATGGTGAACTTCCACGGCTTGCCGTCGGGCAGCGTCCACTTGCCGCCCTCCTTCTTGAGGCCGGCCTCCTTGAACTCCTCCTCCGCCTTGGCCACGTCCAGCTTGTAGGGCTCCAGCTTGCCGAGCTCGTCGCCGAGCCAGTCGGCGGCGGGCTTCTGGTGGATGCCGGTGGTGGTGACGGCCGGGGTGCCGCCCTCGGGAGAGGCGATCTTGGTGATCTCGTCGCGGTTGATCAGGTAGGCCAGGCCGCGCCGCACGTGGACGTTGTCGTAGGGCTTCTTGGACTGGTTGAACGCCAGGCCCAGCGCCACCGGGGAGAAGCCCTTGACGACGCCGTTGCCGGGCGTGGCGGAGATGCGCTTCATCACGTCGGTGGGCACCGCGGTGAACGGCGCGCTGTCGAGCTTGCCGGCGATGAGGTAGTTCCAGATCTGCTCGTTGCCGGTGTAGTTGAGCAGCTTGACCTGGTCGGGGCCGACGTTCGCGGCGTTGTAGAAGTTCTTGTTCTTGACCAGCAGCGCCTCGCCGGGGTTCATCCGCTCCAGCGTGTAGGGGCCGGCGGAGACGTCCTTGGGCGGGGCGAAGGCGAGGACCTTCTCCGCCAGCGCGGTGATCTCCTCGCGGGCCTTGTCGGCGTCGGCGCCCTCGCCGCGGGCGGCCTTGAGCTTGTCCCAGAAGTCGGCGGGCAGCACGCTCTCCCAGACGTGCTTGGGCACGACCGCACTGTCCATGACGCCGCGCACGAACGTGACGCTGGGGTTCTCCATGTCCTGGGTGATCTTGACGGTCTTGTCGTCGACCACCTCGACCTCGGAGGCCGCGCCGGCCGCGCCCGGGGTGATGGCGAAGGCGGTGCTGCCCTGGGTGTAGGCGAGGGCGATGGAGAACTTGACGTCCTCGGCGGTGACCGGCTTGCCGTCGGACCACTTGTTGTTCGGCTGCAGGTGCAGGGTGATCGAGGAGTTGTCCGGCGCGATCTCCCAGCTCGCCGCGATGCCCGGGTAGAACTGGTTCGGGTCGGTCAGGTGGTTCTTCGTCCAGGCGAGCTTCATGACGTTGTAGCCGGCGAACGCGTTGCCCTTGGGGCTCCACGGGTTGAACGGGCCGTTGACGTCGAGGCCGGGCTTGTTGCCGTCGATCGTGGTGTAGAGGCCACCACCCCCGCCGGCGCCGCCCGCGGCGGACTTGTCTCCGGTGTTGCCGCTGCACGCCGTGACGGCGGCGAGGCCGAGCAGTGCCGCTACGGCCGCTAGTCGCTTCATGAACCACTCCGTTGGGGCTTACGTGGCCGGGATAGCCGGGGTTGACCGGACCCTATGGTCGCCCCGCGAGGGACGTCAATAATCTCCAGACGTTGTGAGAATCCTGTAACTTTCCTTCATCGCCGTCCGGGAGCCCCAGAGAGCCGCCCCTCTGGTACGGCACGCCCGCTCCGGCCGTACGGGACGTCCAGGGAGGCTACCCGCCAACGGGTCAGGGAGCGGCAAAGAGCCCGTCAAGTGCGTGAACGGCCCCGCGGGGCGCGGCATGATGCCCGCTCGTGACCGAGACGGAACGCAGCTCACCGGAAAGGGGCCGGCCGTGGCGCAGAAGGTGATCCTGGTCGACGACCTCGACCACTCCGAGGGCACCGACGTGGCGAGGCGGGAGTTCTCCCTGCTGAACCGGACCTTCGCCATCGACCTGTCCGACGACAACCAGCGGCGGCTGCGCGAGGCCCTCGGCCTGATCGAGAAGGTCCTGGAGAGCTCCCGGGAGGTCAGGCAGGCGTCGCGGGCGCGGCGGCCCGCCGACTCCCCCGTCCGCCTGCGCGGGCACACCACCACCGACGTCCGCGAGTGGGCCCGCGAGCAGGGCCTGGAGGTGCCGGTCCGGGGCCGCGTCCCGGAGGAGGTGCTCGACCGGTTCCTCGCCGCCCACCCCGGCGCCGTACCGGACCGGGAGGAAGCGCCGGACCGGCCGGAGCCGGAGTAGGCGGCCGGGGCGTCGGGACGGCGGGCCGGGACGGCGCGGGGCGAGGCTCCGGAGACGGCGTAGGGACCGGCGCCGGGAACCCGCGCTACGCTCCCTTGAGGGAGGTGAGCGCGCTGGTCACGGGGGTCGGCACGGGTGATGGGGGCGGCCTCGACGTGCGCGAGCTGCGCGACGTCGGGGAGTTCGAGGACGCCGTACGGCTGTTCGACGCGATCTGGCGCCCCGATCCGGGCAACCGGCCGATCACGGTGGAGCTGATGCGGGCGCTGTCGCACGCGGGCAACTACGTCGCGGGCGCCTACCAGGGCGGGCGGCTGGCAGGGGCGTCGGTGGCGTTCCTGGCCGCCCCGATCGGCCGGGCCCTGCACTCCCACGTCACCGGCGCCCTCCCCGGCCGCGGCGCCGGCCTCGCGCTGAAGCTGCACCAGCGCGCCTGGGCGCTGGAGCGGGGCCTGGACCGCGTCACCTGGACCTACGACCCGCTGGTGCGCCGCAACGCCCACTTCAACCTGGCCAAACTCGGCGCCCACGCCGAGGAGTACCTGCCGTCGTTCTACGGGGCCATGGACGACGCGATCAACGCCGGGGACGAGTCGGACCGGCTGCTCGCCGTGTGGCACCTTTCGGAGCCGCGCGTGCTGGCCGCCGCGCGGGGCGAGCCGTACGTCCCGGAGGTGCCCGCGGACGCGGTGACCGGCCTGGCCGTCCTGGAGGGCCTGCCGTCGCCGGTCCCGGCCGGGGCCTGGGCCGGGGCCCGTACCGTCCTGGTGGCGGTGCCCGAGGACGTCGAGGCGCTGCGCCGGGCCGACCCGGACGCGGCCCGGGCGTGGCGGCACGCCGTACGGGAGGTGCTGGGCGGGCTGCTGGCGGAGGGCGCCCTGGTCACCGGCTTCGACCGCCGGGCCGGATACGTCGTGGAACGGCCCGGGCCGCTGGAACGGCTCGGATCATGAGTGAGAGGAGAGGCGGCGCGGGCCGCACACCATGAAGATCACCGGAATCGAGCTGCGGCGGATCGCGATGCCGCTGGTGGCGCCGTTCCGCACCTCGTTCGGCACGGAGACCGAGCGCGACGTGCTGCTCGTGCGAGTCGTCACCCCCGACGCCGAGGGCTGGGGCGAGTGCGTGGCCATGTCGGAGCCGCTGTACTCCTCCGAGTACGTGGACGGCGCCGCCGACGCGCTGCGCCGCTTCCTGATCCCCGCCCTGCCCGCGCACGCCGACGCCGAGGCCGTCAACCGGGCGATGGAGCCGTTCAAGGGCCACCGCATGGCCAAGGCCGCCCTGGAGACCGCCGTGCTGGACGCGTCGCTCCGCGCCTCGGGGCGATCCCTCGGCTCGTTCCTCGGCGCCTCCCGCGACCGGGTGCCCTGCGGCGTGTCGGTCGGCATCATGGACTCGGTCCCGGAGCTGCTCGACACCGTGGCGGGCTACCTCGACGAGGGGTACGTCCGGGTCAAGCTGAAGATCCAGCCGGGCTGGGACGTGGAGCCGGTGCGGGCCGTGCGCGAGCGGTTCGGCCCCGACCTGCTCCTGCAGGTCGACGCCAACGCCGCCTACAGCCTCGGCGACGCCCCCCGGCTGGCCGCGCTCGACGCCTTCGGCCTGCTGCTCGTCGAGCAGCCGCTGGCCGACGACGACATGGTGCAGCACGCCCGGCTCGCCCGGCGGATCGCCACCCCGATCTGCCTGGACGAGTCGATCGAGTCGGCCCGGCACGCCGCCGCCGCCATCTCCCTGGGCGCGTGCTCGATCATCAACGTCAAGCCCGGCCGGGTGGGCGGCTATCTCGAGGCCCGCCGCATCCACGACCTGGCCCGCGCCCACGGGGTGACGCTGTGGTGCGGCGGGATGCTGGAGACCGGCGTCGGCCGCGCCGCCAACCTCGCCCTGGCCGCGCTGCCCGGCTTCACCCTGCCGGGCGACACCTCCGCCTCGCGCCGCTACTTCGCCACCGACGTCACCGCCCCGTTCGAGTTGCGCGACGGTCACCTCGACGTCCCCACCGGTCCGGGCATCGGCGTCGACCCGCTGCCCGGCGTCCTGGACGAGGTCACCGTCTCCACGGAGTGGATCCCGCTCTGACCCGGCGGGCGCCCCGGTGCCCTCCCCGGAAGCCCGGCGGACTCACCGGAGCCCGCCGGGCCCTCACTGCTTCGGCGTTCCGGTGCCCAGTTCGGGGACGAACTGGGTCATGCACCCCATGGAGTCGTCCGCCGTGCCGCAGAGGACCGGCCAGGTGAGGAACGGCCCGTACTTGAGCCGCCGGTTGACCTTGCCGGTGGGGTTGAAGGTGTTGTCCGGGCCGTACTTGCCGTGCGGGCCGAACCTGTCGGCGAAGGGCACCGCCGGGCGGGCCTCGGCCCGGTCCGGCCCGGCCGCGCTCCCCCCCTGTCCGGAGGAGGGGGCCGCCTGCGCCTGGCTCTGCCTGGACGGAGCCTGCCCGCCGCGATTCCTCGACGCCGCCATCCTCCCCGCACGGCTGCGGCCCACGGCCTCCCGCCCGGTGAACCGCCCCCGCCCGTTGCCGGCCGCATCCTCGGAGGTGGACGCGTCCTCGCCCCGCTGCGGCGCGGCGGCCTGACGCCTCGGTACGGCGTGCCGTCGCGACGCGTCCTGCCGCTCGGCCGAGGCCCTGCCCCGCCGCTCGGAATGCGTCCCGCCCTGCCGTCCGGAGGCCGCCCCGTCCTGCCGGAACGCGGCGTCGTCCCGCCGGGTGCCGGAGCCGTGCGCGCCGGGGCCCCGGGCGCTCGACCCGTGGACGCCGGGACCGTGGACGCCGGGACCGTGGACGCCGGGACCGTGGACGCCGGGGGCCCGGACGCCGGCGACCGGTTCCCCTGTCGTGGACCCGGTGGTGTCCGCCCGGCAGACGCCCCCCGGCACGGCGAGGAGGGCGGTGCCCAGGGCGGCGAGCGACAGCTTCGCCATTGTGCCCACCGAAGAACTCATGATTAGTCCTTTCTGGACATTTCATCCTATTAATGCGCCACACATCTTCTAAACCGCCGGTCACCAGATACCCGGCCACTTTCTGCGATAACGAGAAATAGTTAATCGTGGCGTTTGATTTATGGATGGAGCCGGAAATTTACCGGTGGAATCAACGGCGATACCGCGTTGTGGTCGTCGTCCTTCGACACCCAAGGCCACGCAACGCGCCGGAAGCGGCCCTCCCAAGCTCGCGACGCGCCGGAAGCGGCCCGCCCGAAACGGCGTGGGACACGGGAGGGGCGGCCCCGGCGGGCGATGCCGGGCAGCGGGAAGCGGGCCGGGGACGTCCGTGACGTCCCCGACCCGCGCGGCGGCGCGCCTCGGTCCCCGGGCGCGGCGCCGTACTCTCGGCTTTTCAGCCCCCTCGCGGGGCGCGGCTCAGTTCCCGAGCGCGGCGGGAAGCCTCTCCAGCAGGCCCTTGAGGTCGTCGGCGTGCTCCTCCTCCTGGGCGAGGAGGTCCTCGAAGACGCGCCGGGTGGTCACGTCCCGGTCGCCGAGCCACTGGACGATCTCGGTGTAGGAGGCGATGGCGACCCGCTCGGCCACCAGGTCCTCCTTGATCATTTCGACGAGGTCGAGGCTGTCGTCGTACTCGGCGTGCGAGCGCAGGGTCAGCGTCTCGGGGTTGAAGTCCGGTTCGCCGCCGAGCTGCACGATGCGCTGGGCGAGGCGGTCGGCGTGCTCCTGCTCCTCCCCCGCGTGCTCCAGGAACTCCGCGGCCACCGGCTCCGCGTAGATCCCGGTGGCGGTGTAGTAGTGCCGCTTGTATCGGAGCACGCAGACCAGCTCCGTGGCCAGCGCCTCGTTGCACACCTGGATCACCCGCGGAAGGTCGGCGCCGTAGGCGGACGTGATCGGCCCCTTGTCGATCTCCTGGCGGGCCCTGGCGCGGATCTCCTTGATGTCGGTGAGAAATTCAGCCATGTACTTCCTCTACCCATCTCGTCCCTTTCATGCCGTTTTTTGCCATTCTCCCGGCGGTCGCCGGCTCTCCCCGCGGAGCCCTCCACGCTCTCCGGACGGTGTCAGGACCGTTACCGGCGGGCCGGTTCGCCGTCCGGCTCCCCGGGTAGTCGCACCCGACCATGGGAACCGCGACGGAAGTGCCGCAGACACGGAGCATGAGCGGCGAGGAGCTGTCGGCCGACCACGCCTGGGTCACCCTGCGCAGGTACGGCCGCTGGCACCTCGTACGCGACTCCTTCGCCAGGTTCAGGTACGGCGAGGGCATGACCAACTCCCGGGCGCTGGCCTTCCAGATCTGCCTGTCGATCATCCCCGGCGCCATCGCGCTGGTGGGGCTGAGCTCGGTGGTCAACCAGGAGCACCTGGGCGAGGTGCTCGAACTCACGCTGAGCCGGATCGCGCCCGGGGCCGGGGCGGAAGCGGTCCGGGACGTGCTCTCCGAAAGCCACCGGCAGGCGGGCCACACCGGGGGCACCCTGGCACTGTGGCTCGGCCTGTGCACCGCGCTGGTCTCGCTGACCAGCGCCATGGCCCAGGTGGAGCGGGGCGCCAACCGCATCTACGGCGTGGAGCGCGACCGCCCGTTCCACCGCAAGTACGGCAGGGCCCTGCTGATGGCGCTGACCGCGGGCGCGTTCATGACCGCGGGCTTCGTGGTGATGGTGGGCGGCGGCGCGATCGGCCGGGCGCTCGCCCAGGTCTACGACTGGGGCGGGGCCGAGCTGCGGGCGTTCACGCTGGTGCGCTGGCCGGTCGGGTTCCTGCTGGCAGTGCTGTCGGCGTCGGTGCTGTTCCGCGCCGCGCCGCGGCGCAGGCAGCCGGGCCACACCTGGCTCGCGTTCGGCGCCCTGGTCGCGATCGCCCTGTGGACGGTGTTCACGCTGCTGCTGGCGCTCTACATCGAGGGCAGCGGCACCTTCGGCTCCACCTACGGCCCGCTCACCGCCGTCATGGCGCTGATGCTGTGGTCGTTCCTCAGCTCGATGGCGCTCTTCCTCGGGCTGGCCTTCGCCGCGCAGCTGGAGGCGTGCCGGGCCGGGAACGCCCGGCCGACCGAGCCGGACCCCGGACCAACGGCCGAGGAGGAGCGCGAGCCGCTGGTGGGCGCCGCCGGGACCGCCGTGGCGGACACCGTACGGCGGGTCACCGGGCTTCTGCGGGAGACCCCCGAGAGCGGGACTTCCGAGAGCGGGACTCCGGAGAACCCCGGACGGCGCGCGTCCTGAGGACGGGCCCCGGAGAGCGGGGCCCCGGGTACCCCGGACGGCGCGCGTCCCGGAGGCGGGGCCCCGGCTGAGCGGGACCTCCGGCGCCGCTCAGCCGGGCTCCGCCGGGTCGTCCCCGCGCAGGAGCGACCACACCGCCTGGGAGGTGAGCGGGGTGGTGGCGACCCCGGCGGCGATCTCGGGCACGGCCGCCGCCACCGCGTTGCCGATCGCCGCGGGCGGGCCGATCGTGCCCGCCTCCCCCACCCCCTTCATGCCGCCCGGAGTGATCGGCGAGGGTGTCTGGGTCAGGACGACCTCGATGTCCGGCACCTCCCGCGCCGTCGGCGGGAAGTAGTCGGCGGCCGGTTGCCCGTCGGCGGAGTAGGCGACCTCCTCGGTCAGCGCCATGCCGATCCCCTGGGCGATCGCGCCGCGCAGCTGGCCCTCGACGATCGCCGGGTTGACCAGCGTCCCGGAGTCGCCGACCACCCAGTACCCCTCGACCTCGACCGCGCCGGTCTCCACGTCGACGGCCACCGCCGCCGCGTGCGCCCCGTAGGCGTAGGTGTAGTCGGCGGGGTCGTGGGTGACGCGCTCCTCCAGCCCCGGCGGCACCCCCTCGGGCAGATCCCAGCCGCGCCAGGCCGACAGGGCGATCTCCCGCAGGGTCAGGCACGAGGCCGGGTCGCCCTTCACCCGGACGGCCCCGTCGGCGATTTCCAGGTCGTCGCCGGAGACCTCCAGCCGGTGGGCGGCGATGGCGACGATCCGGTCACGCAGCAGCCGGGCGGCGCGGTTCAGGGCGCCGCCGCCGACCACGAGGGAGCGGCTGGCGATGGAGCCGATCGAGGAGTACGGCGTGGCCGCGGTGTCGCCGAGCATCACCTGGACCCGGTCCAGCGGCACGCCCACGCCGTCCGCGGCGAGCTGGGCGAGCGTCGTCTCGATGCCCTGTCCCATCCCGGCCACCCCGGCGTGCACGACGAGCGAGGCGTCGGGCTCCATCCGCACGATCGCGGTCTCGAACCCGCCCGCGGCCTGGCCCGCGGCCTTGAGGCCCATGGACGGCCCCATGCCGGTGGCCTCCACGTGGCAGGAGAACCCGACGCCGCGCCTGCGCCCGTCACGCGGCGGCCCGACCCGGGCCAGCTCCCGCACCCGGCGCAGGGCGGCGGGGTAGTCGCCGCTGTCGTAGGACTGCCAGGTGCGGGTGGCGGCGGGCAGATCGTCAGGACCGATCATGTTGCGCAGCCGCAGTTCGACGGGGTCGGCCCCCAGCAGCCGCGCCGCCTCGTCCACCAGCCGCTCCCTGGTCCAGGTCGCCTCCGGCTGGCCGAAGCCCCGGTAGGAGCCGGTCGGGGTGGTGGTGGTGACGGCGGCGCGCACCCTCGCGCCGGCCCGCTCGAACCGGTAGGGGCCGGGCAGCATGATGGCCGACACGGCGAGCGGGCTGATCCCGACGTTCGACGGATGGGCGCCCAGGTCGCCGAGGATGTCGCAGTGCAGGGCGACGAACCCGCCGTCGGCGGTGAACGCCAGGCGGCCCCGGTGGACGGCGTCGCGGGCCGCCAGGGTGGCGGACAGGTGCTCGGCGCGCGTCTCCGACCACCGCACCGGGCGGCCGAGCCGCAGGGCGGCCAGGCAGACGAGCGCCTCGTCGGGGTAGAGGTGCTCCTTCGCGCCGAACCCTCCCCCGATGTCGCAGCCGATCACCCGTACCGCGTTGAGGGGCAGGCCCAGGGCCTCGGCCGCGTGGTCGCGCACGTGGTGCGGGGCCTGGGTGGCGGCCCAGATCGTGAGCGTGCCGTCGGAGAGGCCGGCCGCGATCCCGCGCGGCTCGATCGGGCTCGGCGCGGCCCGGCCCAGGCGGAATGTCATCTCCACGACGTGGTCGGCGGCGGCGATCGCCGCCTCGCAGTCGGTGTCGCCGACCTCGAAGTCGGTCACCAGGTTGGTGCCCCAGGCGGGGTACAGCAGCGGGGCGCCGTCGCGGACGGCGTTCTCCACGCCGACCACGGCGGGCAGCTCCTCGATGGCGAGGCCGATCAGGTCGGCGGCGTCCCGGGCGGCCTCCGGGGTCCGCGCCACGACGACGGCGAGCGGCTGCCCGGCGTAGCGGATCTCCTCGTCCAGCACCGGGTAGGAGGACTCGCGCTGCCCCGGCGCGACCGCCACGCACGGCAGCCGCGCGCCCGCCGCGTCGGCGGGGGTGATGACGCCGAGGACCCCCGCGGCGGAGCGGGCGGCCGCGGTGTCGCATCCGGTGAGCCGCCCGTGGGCGACGGGACTGCGCACGATCACCGCGTGCGCGGCGTCCGGCGGCCCGACGCCGCCGACGTATCTCCCGCGCCCGGTGAGCAGCCGCCCGTCCTCGCGGCGGGGGGCCCGCGCGCCGACGTAGGGGTGATGATCAGCCATGGACCCGATTCTGAGCGCCGCCCGCCCCCTCGCCAAGACCGCCGTACCGTACGGCGGCGCGGCGGCCCGCACCGTCGGCCGTCAGCCGTCCGTCAGCCGTCCGTCAGCCGGCCGGGCTGTCGGTCTGCCGGCCCACCTGCGTGGCCAGCTTCTCCAGGCTCTCGTCGAGGGAGCGGTGGACCTCCTCGGCGGACGGGGCGTGCTCCTCGTCGAAGAACGACAGGTGGATGGTCACCTCGCTCCCTCCGGCGCCGCTGTCGGCGACCTGGAGCCAGCCGCTGTAGCTGGCGTCGTCGCGGGTGCCCCACTCCAGCCGGAGCTGCTCCGGGACGGCCCGGAACAGGGCGCGGGAGTCCTGCCCGGTGTCGTCCTCGTGCACGGTCACCGCCGGCGGCTCCTCGGCGTGCACGTGCAGTTCGCGGGGCAGCCAGTCGTCGAGCCGGTCCAGGTCGCTCACCTCGTCGAACACGATCTCCGCGGTCGCGGGCATGGTGCGGGAACGCTCGTACTCACTCATCGCAATCGTCACTCCCTGTCACGGAAACGTCGAACGGCCCCTTACCCGCCCCCGGCCCGTCCATCCCTGGCCCGTTCATCCCTGGCCCGTCCATCCCGGCCCGTCCGCCCCCGGGGTCTCCGGACCCACGCCGTCCGTCCGGGACATGGCGCGCCGCGGGCGCCGGATCCCCGGGGTGGCGATCCGGGACGGATGCCGCGATCATGGTCCTTCCTGACAGCGCAGACGGCGAGGTTGACGATGACGGCGGAGCAGGCACCCCCCGGAGTGAATCCGCAGATCCCGAACGCGGCCCGGATGTACGACTACTTCCTCGGCGGGAAGGACAACTTCCAGGCCGACCGGGACCTCGCCGAGCTGGTCCTCTCGGTGCTGCCCGAGACCAGGCAGGGCGCCCGGGAGAACCGGCTGCTGATCGGCCGGGTCGTCGAGTATCTCGCCGAACGGGGGATCGACCAGTTCCTCGACCTCGGCTCGGGACTGCCGGCCCGGCAGAACGTGCACGAGGTGGCCCTGCGGTTCGCCCCGGACGCCCGGGTGGCCTACGTCGACAGCGACCCGGTGGTCTGCGCGCACGGCAACGCCCTGCTGGCCAGGAACGAAAACGTGATCATGGTGCAGGCGGACGTGACCGACCCGCGGAGCGTCCTGGAGGACCCGCGGTTACGGAAGTTCCTCGACTTCGACCGGCCGGTCGCGGTCCTGATGATGTTCTTCCTGCACCTGATCCCCGAGGACGCCGACCCGCAGGGGTTCGTCGCGGCCTACCGCGACGCCCTGCCGTCCGGCAGCCACCTGGCGATCTCGCACGTCGCCGGGGACGCCGACCCCGAGCGCACCGCCAGGGTCGCCGAGCTGTACCGGCGGTCGAACGCGGCGTTCACCCCCCGGTCGCGCGAGGAGGTCGCCGGGTTCTTCGGGGACTTCGAGCTCATCCCGCCCGGGCTGGCCGACGGCACCGGCACGGAGAGCGTGTGGCCGTTCGCCGACCCGGAGGTGCCGCCGTCCGCCTACGCCGACATGGCGGGCATGGCGTACGTGGGCGTGGGCCGCAAGCCCTGACCCGTCCCCCGGCGGACGCCGTCAGGTGTCGGTTCCGCCGGGTACGGGAATCCTCCTGTCCGGGTCGTTCGCTCTCCGGAAGAACGCCTCGGACGCCGGAGCGGGAGGAGAGGGTCGTGGAGTCCTTCGCGGACGGCGGGCTGCCTCCCGACGACGTGGTGGTGGCGGCGCTGCGGGCCGGGGACGAGGCGATGTTCGCGACGCTGCTGGACACCTGGTCACGCGGGATGCTGTGGCTGGCCCGCTCCCACGTGTCCACCAACGACTCGGCGCAGGAGGTCGTCCAGGACACCTGGCTGGCGGTCATCCGGGGCATCGACGCCTTCGAGGGCCGCTCGTCGGTCAAGACGTGGGTCTACCGGATCCTGGTCAACACGGCCAGGAAGCGCGGCGTCCGGGAGAACCGCGTGGTCCCGTGGAGCAGCGCGTTCGAGCATGAGAGCCCGACCGTCGAGCCCGCGCGTTTCCAGGACGCCGACGACCTCCTCCCGGGCTTCTGGAAGGACGCCCCGGCGGCCTGGCCCACCCCCGAGGGCGAGGTCCTGGCCACAGAGATGCGCGGCCTGATCACCAAGGCCCTGGCGGAGCTGCCTCACCGGCAGCGGGTCGTGATCACCCTTCGTGACGTCGAGGGGTGCACCTCCGAGGAGGTGTGCGAGATCCTGGAGATCTCCCCCGCCAACCAGCGGGTCCTGCTGCACCGCGCCCGGGCGGCCGTGCGCGGGCGGCTGGAGGAGTATTTCGAGACGGCGGGACGGTCGGCGTAGTGAAAACGGTTCAGGTTCGAGACGGTGAGGCGGTCGGCGCTGTGAAGCGGTTCAGCTGCGACGAGGTGGTGGAACTCGTCACCGCCTACCTGGAAGGCGAGCTCGACGAGACCACCCGGTGCCTGTTCGCCGAGCACCTGTCCGGGTGCGAGGGCTGCGCGCGCTACCTCGGCCAGATCCGCGCCACCGCGGACGCCCTGGGCGCCCTCGGCGCCTCCGGTCCCGGCGCAGGCGGGGAGCCGTCCCGCCCGCCGTCCGACGGGCTTCCGCAGAGCGCGCGGGAGCGGCTGCTCGCGGCCTTCCGCGAGCACCGGCGCTCCTGAGGGCCACTGCTCGCGGCTTTCGCGAGCACCGGCGCTCCTGAGAGCCGCCGCGCCCCCTCCCCGCCCGGGAAATTCGCCGCGCCTCCGGTGTAACGCCCGCGCCCCTGCCGGGTCTGTAGTCCCGTACCCGTCAGGCGGGAGGGGCGGCCGATGAACGGTCTGGTGACCGGGGAGACTCCGATCCGGGACGCCGCGGAGGTGGAGGACTTCGCGCGCCGCTGCTTCGGCGGCGGCCCCGGCGACCGGCTGGGGATAGAGCTGGAGTTCCTGGTCTTCGACCTCGGGAGCCCCACGCGTCAGGTCCCCCTGGACAGGGTCGCCGCCGCGCTGCCGCCGCTGCCCGGCGGGAGCCGGGTGACGTTCGAGCCGGGCGGGCAGCTGGAGCTCTCCGGGCCGGCGGGCCCGCTGCCGGAGGCCGTCGCCCGGGTGGCCGCGGACGTCGACGCGGCACGCGGGGCGCTGCGGGAGGCCGGCCTGGCGCTGGCCGGGGCGGGCCTCGACCCGGTACGGCCCGCCCGGCGGCAGCTCCGCCTGCCCCGCTACGACGCGATGGCGGCGTTCTTCGGCTCGCCGTACGGGCCGCTGATGATGTGCTCGACCGCGTCCGTCCAGGTGAACGTGGACCTGGGCGAACATCCCGGGACGCGCTGGGAGCGGGCGCACCTGCTGGGGCCGGTCCTGACGGCGGCCTTCGCCAACTCGCCGCTGCTGGAGGGCGGGCCGTGCGGGTGGATGTCGGGCCGCCAGGTGGTGTGGGAGCGTCTCGACCCGACGCGGACGGCTCCCGTCCCCCTCCGGGGGGATCCGGTGGCGGCGTGGCGGGACTACCTCCTCGACGCCCGGGTGATGCTCGTGCGCGAGGAGGACGGGGACGGCGAGCGGTGCCGCCCGGTCGGCGACGGGTCGTCCCTGCGGGACTGGCTGGCCGCGTCCCAGGCCGTCCCCGCCCGCCCGGTACCGGTCGTCCCGCCCCGCCCCGCGCCCGGGGCGCCGGGCCCGTCGTACGGCTCGCCGCCGCGCCCGCCCGCCTCCGCCGCCTCCCCGGCGCCCTCGTACGCCGGACGCGGCCTGCCAGCGCGCCCGCCCACCCCGGCGGACCTGGCCTACCACGCCACCACGGTCTTCCCCCCGGTACGGCCGCGCGGCTGGCTGGAGATCCGCTACCTCGACGCGCAGCACCCGGCGTGGTGGCCGGTGTGCGCGGCGGTGACCCACGCCCTCGTGACGGACGACCTGGCGGCCGGCGCGGCGCTGGCCGCGGCGGAGCCGTACGCGGGGAGCTGGGCGCGGGCGGCACGGCACGGGCTGGCGGACCCCGGGCTGCGCGCGGCGGCCGACGCCTGCTTCCGGGCCGCCCTCGCCGCGCTGCCCCGGCTGGGCGCGCCGCCCGCGCTGGTCCGCCGGGCGGAGGCGTTCGCCGACCGGTACGTGACGCCCGGCAGGTCCCCGGCCGCGGACCTGCTCGACCTGTTCGGCGCGACCGCCCCGGCGGCGGAGCCGGAGCGGAGCCTGGCGGCCTGGCTGGCCGGCGAGGAGGGGTGGACGTACGCGGCATGACGGCCGGCACCACGGGCGCACACGGGCGGCGCGGGCCACCGTACGGGCGGCGCGCGCGGCACGGACGGTGAGGAGGACGCGGGGTGACGAAGGGGATGAGCGGGTTGGGCAGGATGATCGTTGACGGGACCGACGCGGACCGCCTCAAGGAGCGGATCGCCGCCGAGCTGATCGCGGTGCGCGGCAGGTCGCTGGCCTACACCGACGCCGAGGACGACCTGCTGGTGCGGCAGCACTCGCCGCTGATGTCGCCGCTGGTGTGGGACCTGGCGCACGTCGGCAACTACGAGGAGCTGTGGGTGCTGCGCGAGGCCGGCGGGATCACCCCGCTGCGGCCGGAGATCGACGACCTGTACGACGCGTTCAGGCATCCGCGCCGGGACAGGCCCTCCCTGCCGATCCTGGGACCGGCCGAGGCGCGCCGCTACATCGAGGGCGTGCGCGGCCGGGTGCTGGACGTCCTGGACGGCTTCGACCCGAACGACCCCGACCCGCTGCGCCGTGGCGGCTTCGTCTTCGGCCTGGTCATCCAGCACGAGCACCAGCACGACGAGACGATGCTCGCCACCCTCCAGCTCTCCGGCGAGCCGGGCCTGGTGCGCGACGCCGAGCTGCCGCCCGGCCGCCCCGGCGGGCCGGAGGAGGTGTTCGTGCCCGCGGGCCCCTTCCTCATGGGCACCTCCACGCTGCCGTGGGCCTACGACAACGAGCGGCCCGCTCACCCGGTGGACCTGCCCGCCTACTGGATCGACCGGTTCCCCGTCGGCAACGCCGCCTACGCCGCGTTCGTCGAGGACGGCGGCTACGACGACCCGCGGTGGTGGAGCGAGGAGGGCGGGCGCTGGCTGCGCGAGAGCCGGGCCCGCGCGCCGCTGTTCTGGATCAGGGACGGCGGTGACTGGTGGCGCACCCGCTTCGGCCGGACCGAGCCGGTCCTCATGGACGAGCCGGTGCAGCACGTGTGCTGGTACGAGGCCGAGGCGTACGCCCGCTGGGCCGGCAGGAGGCTGCCCACCGAGGCCGAGTGGGAGAAGGCGTGCGGGTGGGACCCGGTGGCCGGGCGGGCGCGGGCCTACCCGTGGGGCGACGACGACCCCGGGCCCGGCAGGGCGAACCTGGGGCACCGGGCCGCGCGGCCGGCGCCGCTGGGGGCCTACCCCGCCGGGGCGAGCGCCTACGGCGCCGAGCAGATGGTCGGGGACGTGTGGGAGTGGACCGCCTCGCACTTCCTGCCCTACCCGGGTTTCCGCAGCTTCCCCTACCGGGAGTACAGCGAGGTCTTCTTCGGCTCCGGCCACCGGGTGCTGCGCGGCGGCTCCTGGGCGGCCGACCCGGCGGCGGTCCGCACCACGTTCCGCAACTGGGACCTGCCGATCCGGCGGCAGATCTTCTCCGGGTTCCGCTGCGCCCGGTCGGCGTCCGCCGAGGAGTCCTGACATGCCGGCGCATGTTCGCTGGGGAGACCCGGCCCACCGGCCCGCGGCCCGGGAGGACGCCTGATGTGCCGGCACGCCGCCTGGCTGGGCGCCCCCCGGTCCCTGGCCTCGCTGATCCACGAGCCCGAGCACGGGCTGTTGCGGCAGTCCTACGCGCCCCGCATGCAGCGCCACGGCCGGGTCAACGCCGACGGTTTCGGCATGGGCTGGTACGACGGGTCCCTTCCCGAACCGGTCCGCTACCGCCGCGCCGTCCCGATGTGGACCGACGCCAACCTGCCCGCCCTGGCCCGGGCCGCCCGCTCGGGGTGCCTGCTGGCGGCGGTGCGCACGGCCACCGTGGGCATGCCGATCGAGGAGACCGCGACCGCGCCCTTCACCGACGGCCCGTGGCTGCTCAGCCACAACGGCCGCGTCGCCCGGGACGCGCTGCGGGACCTGGCCGACGACGCGCCGAGCGCCTGCGACTCCGCGTGGGTGGCCGCGGCGGTGTTCGCCCGGCGGCGTGAGGGCCGGCCGCTCGGCGAGTCCCTCGCCGAGGTCGTCGTCCACGCCGGGGCCAAGGACCCCGGTGCCCGCCTGAACCTGCTGGCCTGTGACGGCGCCGCGCTCGCCGCGACCACCTGGGGCGACACGCTCTTCCTGCGCGCGGACCGCCCCGGCCCGGACCTTCCGTACCCGGGCTCGTCGCTCCCGGGCCCACGGCCCCAGGGCTCCCCGCACGCCGGCGGGGGCGTGCTCGTGGCGAGCGAACCGCTGGACGACCGGCCGGGCTGGCGGGCCGTACCGGACCGGCACCTCCTCCTCGTCTCCGCCGGCGGCGTGGAGCTCCAGCCGCTGTGACCGGCGCCCGGTACGGGGCCGGCCCCGTACCGGACCGGCGTACCACCACCCCGTCCACCGATCCAGGGAGGTTCCCGTGACAGTCACCCGGCAGGCCGTGGAGCTGATCGACCATCTCGACCGCGGCTACCTGCGCCAGTCCCTCGAACACGACGTCCGCGCCGGGTTGACGGCCGCGGCCAAGTGGCTGCCGCCCAAGTGGTTCTACGACGCGGCGGGCAGCGAGCTGTTCTCGCGCATCACCCGGCTGCCGGAGTACTACCCCACGCGCCGCGAGCTGGTCGTCCTGCGCGGGCACGCCGACGAGATCGCCCGGCTGAGCGGTGCCGACACCCTGGTCGAGCTGGGCTCGGGCACCAGCGAGAAGACCGTCCTGCTGCTGGACGCCATGGAGCGGGCGGGCGCGCTGCGCGCCTACACGCCGGTGGACGTCGACGCCGTCACGCTGGGCGACGCCGCGCACCGGCTCGCCGCCCGCTACCCGGGGGTGACCGTGCGGGCGGTGCGCGCCGACTTCGAGCGGCACCTGGCGCTGCTGCCCAGGGCCGGGCGGCGGATGGTGGCCTTCCTCGGCGGCACCGTCGGCAACCTCGACCCGGCGGCGCGCGAGGTATTCCTCACCGGGCTGCGCGCCACGCTGACGCCGGGCGACACCCTGCTGCTCGGGGCCGACCTGGTCAAGGACACCGGGAGGCTGGTGCGCGCCTACGACGACGCGGCCGGGGTGACGGCCGCCTTCAACCGCAACGTGCTGCACGTGCTCAACCGGGAGCTGGGGGCGGACTTCGACCCGGAGGCGTTCGCCCACGTCGCCCTCTACGACGTGCGCAACGACTGGATCGAGATGCGGCTGCGCGCGACCCGGGACATGCGGGTGCGGATCGGCGACCTGGGCCTGTCGATCCCGTTCACCGCCGGTGAGGAGACCCGCACCGAGATCAGCGCCAAGTTCCGCCCGGACGGCCTGCGCCGGGAGCTGTCCCGGGCCGGGTTCACGGTGAT
The DNA here is from genome assembly GCF_014648055.1 of Streptosporangium pseudovulgare. Lineage (GTDB taxonomy): Bacteria > Actinomycetota > Actinomycetes > Streptosporangiales > Streptosporangiaceae > Streptosporangium > Streptosporangium pseudovulgare. The sequence continues at coordinate 13,675 of NZ_BMQJ01000021.1, read as the reverse complement.
CCGCTTCCTGACCGACCCGGACGGGGACTTCGCCCTGGTGCTGGCCGGGACCTGAGCGGGTCTCGGCGGTCCCTCCGGAGCGGGGAGGCGACTGGACACATCACCGCCCCGGCGTCCCCCGCCGGGCGAAACGTCCAGGGTCGGTTGCGTGAGCCCGGCGGAGCGGCACGATGCTGAGACGTGAACGACAGCGATCTCCTCAATCTCGACGGCCGCAGGTTCGTCATGGTCAGCTCGACGGCCAGCGAGGTGGACCCGGCCGGGCCCACCGAGTTCTCCTACCGGGAGTCCGGTGGGGTCATCTGGGGCGACTACACCGGTGACACGGTGGTCCACGGGCGGTTCATCGGCACCCGGGACGGCGACCGGATCGAAATCTCCTACGTCCACCTGCTCAAGAACGGGGAACGCGCCGGCGGGCGCAGCGGCAGCCGCATCGAGCCCCGCGACGGAGGCCGCCTCCGCCTGGTGGAGGAGTTCACGTTCACCGGGGACGACACGGTGCACGTGAGCGTGTGCGACGAGGTCGTCTGACCGGTCAGCCGTCGCGCTGGAGCCGGCCGCGGCCCTCGGCCGCGCCCACGAAGCGCATCTTGCCCAGCGGAACCTCGCCTCCCGGGCCCGCGGTGCTCCCGGAGCCCGCGGGCCCGGTGGGTTCCGGGGCCGTACGGCGGGCGGCCCGCCCGCCCGCCCGGTCCCCCGGCAGCACGTAGGGCCGCCTGATCACCTCGTCCAGGATGAAGACCGTCTCGGTCGCCTTGACCGCCGGGATGCCCGCCAGCCGTTCGGTCACCATGGCGTGCACGGCGGCGACGTCGGCCATCCGCACCTGGATCATGGCGTCGTGCTGGCCGGTGGTGATCGCGCAGTACTCCACCTCGGGCATCGCCGCGAGCTCGGCGCGGAACTGGCGCCACATCTGCTGCCGGACGGTCACGAAGATCAGCGCGGTGATGCCCAGCCCCGCGCGGACGTGGTCGATCTCGGCGGTGAACCGCCTGATCGCGCCGTCGGCGCGCAGCGCCTCGAACCGGGTGTAGGCGTTCGCCCGTGAGATGCCGACGCGCTCGGCGAGGGCCGCGACGGAGATCCTGCCGTTCTCCCGCAGCACTTCGAGGATCTTCAGGTGCGTGGTGTCGAGTTCGAGGCCGATGCCGATCCGTCCAGGCTGGGTGCCTCCGTGAGCCGGATTGCTTGATGTTTCGGTCATGACCATACCTCTCGACCGAGATTCGTCTCGGCTTTCCGCCCCGTGCTGGACTTTCTGCCGGACAATACAGGACGATCGGCGACCAAACGTCCATATGGACCAATTTCGGAGGACACAAAATGGCGACCCGTTCTCGGCGCCCGGGGGCGAAGGCGGCCCTGCTGCCGGTGCTGCTCACCGGCGCCCTCGCCCTCGCCGCCTGCTCAGGCGGCGGCTCGTCTTCGGCCCCCGCGTCCGGAGGCGGCGGAGGCGCCGGTTCCAAGACGCTGGTGATCGACACCTCCTTCGACCTGAAGACGGCCGACCCCGGGCGCACCTACGAGCCCACCGGCCTGATCGTCGGCAAGGCGGCCTACGAGACCCTGCTCACCTTCGAGGGCTCCGACGTCACCAAGCCGGTGCCGGCCCTCGCGGAGTCGTTCGAGCTGTCCAAGGACGGTAAGACGCTCACCCTGAAGCTCCGCAAGGACGCCACGTTCGCCGACGGGTCCCCGGTGACCGCCGACGACGTCGTCTTCTCCCTGAACCGGGTGCGCGACATGAAGGGCACGCCGTCCTTCCTGCTCGACGGCGTCGAGGTCGCCAAGACCGACGACACGACGATCACCCTGACCTCGGCGAAGGCCAACGCGGCGCTGCCGTACATCCTGCCCAACCCCGCGCTGGGCATCCTCAACTCCAAGGTCGCCAAGGAGCACGGCGCCACCGCCGACCCGAACGACAAGGCCGAGCAGTACCTCAACTCCGCGTCGGCGGGCTCCGGGCCCTACACCATCGAGTCGTTCAACGTCAGCAGCCAGGTGGTGCTGCGGGCCAACGCGAAGTACTGGGGTCAGGCCAAGCCGGCCTACGACAAGGTCGTGATCCGCAACGTCGAGGCGGCGACCCAGAAGCTCAACATCTCCCGCGGCGACAGCCAGGTCGCGCTGAACCTCTCCGGCGACCAGGTCGCCGGGATCACCGGTGACCTGCAGGTCACGAGGACGGCGTCGGCCAACGTCATCTTCCTGCTGGCCAACCGGGACCCCTCGGTCAGCAAGGTCACCTCCGATCCCAAGTTCGCCGAGGCCGTCCGCAAGGGCGTCGACTACGCGGGCCTGCTGGAGCTGGCCGGCGAGGGCTCGGTGCAGGCGCCCGGCGTCATCCCGTCGATGCTGCTCGGCGCGCTCCCGCCGGAGGCGGCCGCCGGGCGCGACGTCGAGGGCGCCAAGGCCGCCCTGAAGGAGAGCGGCCTGGTGAACCCGACGGTCAAGCTGGAGTACCCCAGCGAGCTGACCGTCAACGGCCTGTCCTTCCAGCCCCTCGCCGAGCGGATCCAGGCCAACCTCAAGGAGGTCGGCATCACGGTGGACCTGGTCCCCGCGCCGGTCACCACCGCCCTGGACAACTACCGCAACGGCAAGGAGGAGCTGGGCCTGTGGTACTGGGGCCCCGACTACCCCGACCCCAGCGACTACCTGTCGTTCCTGCCCGGCAAGCTGGTGGGCCTGCGGGCCGGGTGGAAGGCCGGCGCCGACAAGGAGCTGGAGGCGGCGGGCGACAAGGCCGCCGCCGAGACCGGCGAGGACGCGCGCAAGCAGGCGTACACCGACATCCAGACGAAGCTGAACGCCTCCGGCCCGTTCATCCCGCTCATCCAGCCCGGCCAGAACATCGTGACGGCCTCCTCCGTCACCGGCCTGAAGTTCAACCCGGTGTGGACCGTCGACGTCGCCGGCCTCGGCGTCAAGTAAGGACCGTCAGTGTCGATCAAGCGCCCACCGGCGCCGGGTGACGACCCGAAGGCGGCCCGGCGGGAGCCGGGCCGCCGCGGCGCCCGGAGCCCGCTGGCCCGCTTCCTGGTCCGCAGGGTGCTCACCGCGCTGCTGCTGGCGGTGGGCATCACGCTGGTCACCTTTGTGCTGACCAACCTGGTCCCCGGCGACCCCGTCGCGGCCAACCTCGGCCAGCGCGCCCTGGGCGACCCGGCGATCGTCGCCCAGTGGCGGACCGAGCACGGGCTGGACAAGCCGCTCCCCGAGCAGTACCTGCTGCACCTGCGGGGAGTCGTCCAGGGCGACCTCGGGACGAGCCAGCAGAGCCACCGCCCGGTCCTGGACGACCTGGCCGACTCGGTGCCGGCCACGCTGGAGCTGGCCGGCGCCGCGATTCTGATCTCCATCGTCGTGGGCGTGGCGTTCGGCGTCGTCGCGGCGCTGCGCCGCGACCGGTTCTCCGACCACCTGCTGCGCGTTCTCAGCCTGTTCGGCATCTCCGTGCCCACGTTCTGGCTGGCGCTGACGGCGTTCTACGTCCTCTTCTACCGGCTGCGGATCGCTCCGGGCAGCGGCCGCATCGACCCGGGCCTGACCCCGCCGCCGCACGTCACCGGCCTCTACACCCTCGACGCCGCCCTCGCGGGCCAGTGGGACGTGTTCTCCTCGGCCGTGGGCCACCTGGTCACCCCGGCGCTGGTGCTCGCCCTGTACACGATCGGCCTGCTGACCCGGTTCACCCGGTCGGCGGTGCTGGAGGTGCTGGGCCAGGACCACGTGCGCGCCGGGCGGGCCAAGGGGCTGCCGCCGCGGGTGATCCTGTTCCGCTACGTGCTGCGCCCGGCACTGGTGCCGGTCATCACCGTCGCGGGCCTGGCCTTCGGCAGCCTGCTGTCCGGCACCGTCCTGGTCGAGGCGATCTTCGCCTGGCCGGGTGTGGGGCAGTACGCCTACAAGAGCGCGACCACCCTGGACCTGCCCGCCGTCATGGGCGTCGGCCTGGTCGTGGGCGGGGTCTACCTCGTCATCAACCTGATCGTCGACGTCCTGTACGGCGTCATCGACCCCCGAGTGAGACTGTCGTGACCCCTTCCCTCCCCGACGCCCTCCCCGGCGCCGTCCCCGACGGTGCCCCCGACGGTGTCCTCGCCGGCCGGGACGCCCCGCGGAGGCCGCGGTGAAGCTCCCCCGCGCGTGGCGGCAGCCGCTGGCGATCACCGGTGGGGTCATCGCGCTCGCCTGGTTCGTGATCGCGCTCTCCGCCCCGCTGCTGGCCCCGCACGACCCGCTCGCCCAGGAGCTGCCGCGGCTGGCGCCACCGGGCCCCGGCCACTGGTTCGGCACCGACCAGCTCGGCCGCGACATCCTCAGCAGGGTCATGTACGGCGCGCGTCTGTCGATCCCCCTGACGCTGCTGCTGGTCGCGATGTCGGTGCTGGTGGGCGGTCTTCTAGGCGCCATTTCCGGATATTTCGGTAAATGGGTAGATGAGACGATCATGCGGTTCGCCGACCTCGTCTTCGCCTTCCCCACCGTCATCCTGGCCATGGTCGTCGCCGCCGCGCTCGGCGCGAGCCTCGCCAACGCCGTACTGGCCGTCCTCGTCGTCGCCTGGCCCGCCTACGCCCGCGTCACCCGCGGCCTGGTGCTGGGCGTGCGGCAACGCGAGTTCGTGCTGAGCGGGCGGCTGCTGGGATTCTCCGCCTGGCGCTCCCTGCGCGTGGACGTGCTGCCGAACGTCACCGGGCCGATCCTGGTGCTGGCGACCCTGGACATCGGCACCGCGCTGCTCCTGCTGTCCGGCCTGTCCTTTCTCGGGCTCGGCGCGAAGCCGCCGTCCCCCGAGTGGGGCGCCATGGTCGCCTCCGGCGTGGAGGTCTTCGACAGCTGGTGGGTGGCGGCCTTCCCCGGTCTCGCCATCCTGACCGTGGTGCTCGCCTTCAACTTCCTGGGCGACACGCTGCGCGACGCCCTCGATCCGCGGACCGCCCGGGCCATCAAGGAGCGTGCGCTGTGACTCTCGCGATCTCCGATCTGAAGGTCACCCTCGGCGGCAGGGAGATCCTGCGTGGCGTCGACCTCGAACTGCGCGCCGGCCAGGTGCACGGGCTGGCCGGCGAGAGCGGCTCGGGCAAGACGATGACGGGACTGGCCGTCCTCGGCCTGCTCCCGCACGGGGCGCGGGTGAGCGGCCGGATCACCCTGGGAGAGCGCGACCTGCTCGCCATGACCCCCCGGCAGCTCAACGCGGTACGCGGCGGCGAGGTCGCCATGGTCTTCCAGGACCCGGCGACCAGCCTGCACCCGATGCTCACGATCGGCCGCCAGCTCACCGAGCACATGCGCCACCACATGCGCCTGGACCGGCGGCAGGCGCGGGCCAGGGCCGCCGACCTGCTGCGCCAGGTGCGCATCCCGGGCGCGGAGGAGGCCCTCGGCCGCTACCCGCACCAGTTCTCCGGGGGCATGCGCCAGCGCATCGCGATCGCGGTCGCGCTGGCCTGCTCGCCGAAGGTGCTCATCGCCGACGAGCCGACGACCGCGCTCGACGTGACCGTCCAGGCCGGGATCCTGCGGCTGCTGCGCGGCCTGTGCGACGACCTGGACCTGGCCGTGCTGCTCGTCACCCACGACCTCGGCGTGATGTCCGCGGTCGCCGACGAGGTGAGCGTGATGCGGGACGGCGTGGTCGTGGAGACCGGCCCGCGCGCACAGGTGCTGCGCGACCCGGCCCACCCCTACACCCGCGCCCTGCTGGACTCGCTACCCGGGGAGACCTCATGACGCTGCTGAGCGTGAACGACCTCGTCGTCGAGCACCGCACCCCCGGCCGCCCCGTGGTGCGCGCCGTGGCCGGGGCCGGCCTGACCGTCGAGGCGGGCGAGGTCGTCGGCCTCGTCGGGGAGTCGGGATGCGGCAAGTCGACGCTGGCCCGCGCGGTGTGCGGGCTGGCCCCGGTGACCGAGGGGACGATCTCCTTCGGCGACCGTACGGTGACCCCGCTGGGCCTGCGCCGCAGGGACCGGTCGCTGGCCGGGATCCAGATGGTCTTCCAGGACCCCTACTCCTCGCTGAACCCGCGGCGGCGGGTGGGCGCGCAGATCGCCGACGGACTGCGCGCGGCGGGCGACACCACGACCACGCCCACCGAGATGCTGGAGCGGGTGGGGCTGCCCGGTGACGTCGCCGGCCGCCACCCGCACGAGTTCTCCGGCGGGCAGCGGCAGCGGATCGCGATCGCCCGGGCGCTCGCCGCCCGGCCGTCGCTGCTGATCGGCGACGAGCCCATCTCGGCGCTCGACGCCTCCGCCCAGGCCCAGGTGGCCACGCTCATGCGGGACCTCGCGGTCTCCGCGGGCGCGGGGCTGCTGTTCATCAGCCACGACCTGTCGGTGGTGCGGCTGATCGCCGACCGGATCGCGGTGATGTACCTCGGGAAGATCGTGGAGGTGGGCCGGACCGCGGAGGTCTGGCGCGACCCCCGCCACCCCTACACCCGGGCGCTGCTGGGCGCGATCCCGGCGCCCGACGGCGCGGGGGTGCTGCCGGCGGAGCTGGCCGGGGACGTGCCGGACCCGGCCGACCCGCCGTCCGGCTGCCGGTTCCACCCGCGCTGCCCGGTGGCGATGGACGTCTGCCGGGAACGCGAACCGGCGTTCGGCCCGGTCGCCTGCTGGCTGCACGAACCCCGATGATCGATGAGGTGCGCCGCAGGATGGCCGAGGAGGGGGTCGACGCCCTGGTGCTGCGCCCCTCCCCGGACTTCCGCTACCTGAGCGGCCTGGACGGCCTGGACGACGGGTACGACGGGTATCTCGTCCTGACCGGCGAGGGACCGCCCACCGCCGCGGCCGGCCCGCGGGAGGCGGCGGCGCTCGTCCCGGGCGCCGCCCGCCGCGTCGGGGTGGACCCCGAGATGCGGGCCCGGGAGCTGTTCTCGCTGCCGGTGGACGCCGAACTGGTGCTGGCGTCGTCCGTGCTCGCCCCGCTGCGGCTCCGCCGGGAGCCGGCGGAGGTCGCGGCGACCGGGCGGGCCGCCGCGGCGGCGGACGCGGTGCTGCTCGCGGCCCGCGGGCTGGTGTGGTTCGGCGCCACCGAACGCGCGATGGCGCGGCGGCTGCGGGCCGCGCTGGCCGAGGCCGGGTGCGAGGAGACGCTGTCGGTGCTCGTCGCCGCGGGCGAGCACACCGCGCTGCCCCGGCACGCGGCGTGCGACCGCGTGATCAATCCCGGTGACGCGCTGCTGGTGTCGGTGTGCGGCAGATGGGACGGCCACTGCGCGGAGGTGGCCCGCATGTTCGCGGTGGCCGAGCCGCCGGAGGACTTCGAGGCGATGTACTCGGTCGTCCTGGCCGCGCAGCGGGCCGCCCTGGACGCGGTACGGCCCGGCGTGACGGCCGCGGAGGTCGGCCGGGCCGCCCGTGAGGTGATCGACGGCAGCGGCTACGGCGAGTACGCCGGGCGGCGGCCGGGGCGCGGTGTGGGCCGCAGCCACGAGGAGGGCCCGTGGCTGGTCCCCGGCGACGGGACGGTGTTCGAACCCGGCACGACGGTCTGCCTGGAACCGGCGATCTACCTGCCGGAGCTGTTCGGCGCGCGGGTGGCCGACGTCGTCGTCTGCGCCCCGGAGGGCGGCCGGCGGCTCAGCTCGCTCCCCTGGGAACTGTGCGTCGTCGACCGCTGAAGGGGCGCCGGGGCTGACGGCCGGCGGCTCCGCCGTACGCCGGGGTCCGAACGCCCCGGCCCGGACGCCCCGGAGGCGAGGTCCGCGCGGTCCCCGTCAGGCGTCGCCGAGGGAGCGGACGGCCGCGACCAGCGGCGCCAGACCGGGCCGCCGCTCCGCGTCGTCGAGGGCCTCGCGCAGCGCGGCGTCCCTGGTCCGCCGGGCCTTCGGAAGGAGGGCGAAGCCGGCCTCGGTGACGTCGGTGTAGATGCCGCGCCGGTCCGTCGCGCAGATGTAGCGGGTGAGCAGGCCCCGTTCCTCCAGCCGGGCGACCAGGCGGGTGGTGGCGCTCTGGCTGAGCACGACCGCCTCGGCGAGCTGGTGCATCTGCAGGTGCCCGCCCTCGCCCGGATGCTGGCCGCTGAGCAGGTCCAGCACGGACAGCTCCCGCGCGCTCAGCTCGTGCGCCGCCTGCAGGGCGCGCTCCAGGTGCGCCTCGACGCGGCCGTGCAGCACGGACAGGACGGACCAGCCCCGGGCCGGCCCGTCGGCCGGGCGCTGGGGAGGACCGGCGATCGGGCCGGTGGACGGCGACGGTGACATGGGACCCCTCCTCGGTGTGCCATCCCCAGGGTATCCCTCATGCGCAACATATCGCGCTTGCATTTACCAGCGTGTGCAATTATTGTCTCCGCTTGTAAATCCCAAACGCAACCTTCGGGGGCTCTGCCATGCCACTCGCACTCCTGGCGCTGGCCATCGGCGCCTTCGGGATCGGCACCACCGAGTTCGTGATCATGGGGCTGCTGCCCCAGGTCGCCGCGACCTTCGACGTGTCCGTCCCCACCGCCGGAAACCTCGCCACCGGATACGCGCTGGGCGTGGTCGCAGGCGCGCCGCTGATGACCGTCATCGGCACCCGCTTCTCCCGCAAGCGGATGCTGATGGCCCTGATGGGGCTGTTCATCGCCGGCAACCTGCTCTCGGCGGCCGCCCCCGGCTTCGGCGTGATGCTCGCCGGGCGGGTGGTCGCCTCGCTCGCCCACGGTGCCTTCTTCGGGATCGGCTCGGTCGTCGCCGCCGGGCTCGTCCCCCCGGGGAGGCGGGCGGGCGCCATCGCCCTGATGTTCACCGGCCTGACCGTCGCCAATGTGGTGGGCGTCCCGCTCGGCACGGCGCTCGGCCAGCACGCCGGCTGGCGGGTCACCTTCGCCGCGGTCGCCGCCCTCGGCGTCCTCGGCCTGGCCGGGGTGGCGGCGCTCGTGCCCGCCGGCCCGCGCCCGGAGCCCGGCGGCGGGCGGATCCGCGGCGAGTTCGCCGCGTTCCGCAACGCCCAGGTCCTGCTGGCGATGGGCATGACGGTCCTCGGCTTCAGCGGCGTCTTCGCCGCGATCACCTACATCGTGCCGATGATGACGCAGGCGGCCGGGTACGGCGAGGGCGACGTGAGCTGGCTGCTGGTGCTGTTCGGGATCGGCATGGTCGCGGGCAACCTCGTCGGCGGCCGCTACGCCGACCGCGCCCTGATGCCGCTGCTGTACCTGTCGCTGGGCGGGCTGGCGCTGGTGCTGGCGCTGTTCACCGTCACCGCCCACGACAAGGTGGCCGCCGCCGTCACCCTCACACTGATCGGGGCCCTCGGCTTCGCGACCGTCCCGCCGCTGCAGAAGCGGATCCTGGACCAGACGGCGGGCGCGCCGACGCTGGCCTCGGCGGTCAACATCGGCGCCTTCAACCTCGGCAACGCGCTGGCGGCCCTGCTCGGCGGGCTCGTCCTGTCGGCCGGCCTCGGCGTCACGGCGCCCAACTGGGTCGGCGCGCTGCTCACCGGTTCGGCCCTCGGCCTGGCCGTGCTCTCCGGCGCGCTGGAGCGCCGGGCCGCCCGCCCGGCCGCCGCCGCCTCGGACCCGGTCCCGATCCCGGCCCCGGCGCGCCGCTGAGCGCGCCCGCACCGCCTGAGCCGCCCGCGCGCACCCGCTGTACTCCCCCGCACTCCCCCGCCGGCCTCCGCCGGGACCGCCGGTGACCGGCCCGGAAAGGACACCCCGGGCCGGTCACCGGCCCGGGGGCGGCGCGCAGGCCGCGGACCGGACCCCACCGCCCGCCCCGCCCCGCAGCTCCCGCCGGAGCGCGCGGGCGTGGTGCAGGTAGTCGCGGGCCAGCCCGGTACGGCCGGCCGACCGGTGTAGCTCCCCGAGCCGCTGGACCGCGGCGGCCTCCCCGCTGCGGTCGCCGAGCTGCTGGAAGATCTCCAGGGACCGCTGGAGCTGCGCCGAGGCGTGCGACCGGTCACCGCGGGTCACCTGCAGGCCGCCCAGGTTCTGCAGGGCGTAGGCGCCGCAGTGCCGGTCGCCGAGCTCCTCGAAGATGTCCAGGGCGTACCCCTGGAAGCGCATCGCCTCCTCGGCGTCGGCCGCCAGGTCGTGCAGCCGCCCGAGCTGCATCGACACGCACGCCTCCCGGTGCGGGTCGCCGATCTCCCTGGCCAGCCGCAGCGCCCCGCCCAGCCAGGCCGAGGCCCGGCCCAGGTCGCGCAGGACCAGGCAGACCCGGCCGACGGCCTGCCGGACGTAGGCCTCGCCGCCACGGTCCTCCAGGGCGGCGAAGATCGCGAGAGCCATCCGGAAGTGGCCGAGCGCCTCGACGTGGCGGCCGCGGAAGTGGTTCACCGCCCCCAGCCCGCAGATCGAGACCGCCTCCCCGCGCGCGTCGCCCAGCTCGTGGAAGATCACCCGGGACCGCGCGAACATCTCCCCCGCCTCGGCGTAGCGGTCCTGGTAGAGGCCGACCTGGGCCAGGCCGCGGAGCATGGCGGCCTCCCCGCCGCGGTCGCCGGCCCGGCGGGCCGCCTCCAGCGCGGCCCGGTGCGTGCTCCGCCACTCGTCGAAGTGGCACCGCAGGTCGAAGTAGGGCACCAGGGCGGCGGCGAGCCCCCAGGCGGCACCGGCGAGCCCGGCGTCGGCGGCCAGCCGTACGGCCTCCGCCAGGGTCTCCCGCTCGGCGTCGAACCACGGCAGCGGGTCGGCCGGCAGGCTCGCGGCGGTCTCGCCGTCCGGCCGCCAGCGGGGCTCGTCCGCCGGGGCCAGGCTGAACAGGGTGGTCGGCAGCCGTGTCATGGCGCTCCCGGCGAGGGCGGTCCACCCGTCGAGCACCCGGGCGAGGGCGTCCGCACCACCGGCGCCGCCGGGGCCGCCGGCCAGCTCCCGGGCGCTGCACCGGGCGAGGCCGGGCAGCAGGTAGCGGGGCCGGCCGAGCGCGTCGGTCCCGGCGAGCCGCAGCAGGTTGGCGTCGACGAGGGCGTCGGTGACGTCGTCGGCCCGGTCCCGGCCGAGCACGGCCCCGACCACCCAGCCGGGCAGCGGCCTCGTCCCGAGGAGGCCGAGCGCCCCGAAGGCCCGGGCGGCGTCGCCGGGCAGCGTCCGGTAGCTGCGGTCGAAGCTGCCACGCACCTCCAGGTCCCCGGCCCGCAGCTCGCCCAGGCGGTTCGCCTCGTCCGCGAGCCGCCGCCGCAGCACGGCCAGCGGCCAGCCGGGCCGCGCGGCCAGCCGGGCCCCGGCGATCCTGACGGCGAGCGGAAGGTGGTCGCAGGCCCGCAGGATCTCCGCGGCGGCCTCCCGCTCCCGGCGCACCCGGTCGGCGCCCGCGATCCTGCCCAGCAGCTCCTCGGCCTCCGCGGGGGTGAGGACGTCGAGGTCGATCTGCAGCGCCCCGGGCAGCTCGGTGATGCGCCGGCGGCTCGTCACGACGACCGCGCAGCCGCTGCCCGGCAGCAGGGGCCGTACCTGCGCGGCGTCGGCGGCGTCGTCGAGCACCACGAGCGCCGGCCGTCCGGCCAGCAGCGACCGGTACAGCGCGGAGCGCTCGCGGGTGGTGGGCGGCAGGCCGGCTCCGCCGGTCCCCAGCGCGCGCAGCGCCTCGGCCAGCAGCTCGCCGGGGTCGGCGGGGGCGGGCGTGGTGCCGCCGAGGTCGAGGTAGAGCTGCCCTCCGGGGTAGGCGCGGCGTACGGCGTGCGCGCAGTGGACGGCCAGCGCCGTCTTGCCGACTCCCGGCGGACCGGCCACTACCGCGACGGCCGGCGGCCCGTCCGGCGGCCTCCTCTCGCGGGACAGCGCCCGGGTGAGGGCCGAGACGGTCCCGGTCCGGCCGGTGAAGTCCGGGATGTCCGGGGGGAGCTGGCGCGGGACGGTGACCGGCGGGGCCGGCGGGGCCGGCGGGGATGGTGCGGCCTCCGCCGCGGGCCGCCCGGCCAGGATGTCCGCGTGCACCCGGCGCAGCCCGGCGCCCGGCTCGACGCCCAGTTCGGTGACGAGCTGCCGCCGGGCCGCGGCGTAGGCGTCCAGGGCCTCGGCCTGCCGCCCGGCGGCGTCCAGGGCGAGCATCAGCCGCCCCCAGAGGTCCTCCCGGAAGGGGTGTTCCCTCAGCAGCCCGCGCAGCCCGGCGACCGCCTCGGCGTGCCGCCCGCGCTCCATCCGCAGGGCGGCCAGCTCCTCGGCGGCGGAGAGCCGCAGCCCGGCCAGCGACTCCAGCCGGGCGTCCCACAGGGGGCTGCCGGACAGGTCGGCCAGCGGGGCGCCGCGCCACAGCGCGAGCGCCCGGTCAAGCAGCCCGGCCGCGTCCTCCGCCCGGCCCGCCGCCTCCGGCCCGCCCTCCGTCCCCGACGCCGCGTCCCCGCGGGTCCCCGCGTCTCCCCCGGCCCGGGCCGCCGCCCGCGCCCCGGCCACGAGGTCCTCGAAGAGGAGGGCGTCGAGCTGCCCGGCGGGCACCTCGAACAGGTAGCCGGACGGCCGGGCCAGGATGCGGGCGCCGCCCGTCGCGCCGAGGACCGCGCGCAGGGAGCTGACGTAGGTGCGGAGGTTGGCCAGGGCCGACCTCGGCCGGCTCAGCGGCCACAGGATCTCGGCCAGGTGGTCCGCGGCGACCACCCGGTTGGCGTCGAGCAGCAGCGACGCCAGCAGGATCCGGGACTTCGTGCCCGCGACGCGCAGGGGCCGCCCCGGGGGGCCGACCTCCAGCGGGCCGAGCACCCTGAACGCGGGCCGATCAACCACCATGACCGCACCTACCTCTCACGGGAGGCGTCGCAACCATTTCACCGGGCCGCATCACCCGGGGCTGACAGGGCTTTATAGGGATTCTGGATGTTTCATATGCGCCGCAGGCCGACGCTGGTCCGCAGCGGGAGCCTTCCGGAAGATCCAACAGACAGTGCATGGCGCCGGTCAAGGCTCTTCACCCCCCGCATCTCGCGGAAAGGATCGATATGAGACTCACAGGAGTGCTCACCACGGGATTCGCCCTGCTGGTCGGGCTCGCGGGCGCGACCGCGGCCGCGCCGGGCGCCGTCGCCGCGACGGGACTCACGGCCGTCACGGCCACCGCGGCCGTCACGGACTACGATCCGGAACTCGAGGGAGCCGACCCGCCGAACGACCCGTCCGTCGAGCTGCCGCCGACGACGCTGGCGACACCGAGCTTCCAGATGCCCTTCCCCTGCGGGCAGTCCTGGACCGGCAACTCCAGCGCGAGCAGCGCCCACCAGTCGTGGGAGATCGACTTCAACCGGGGCGGCACCGCCGACGCGGACAAGGGCGACACCGTCGTCGCCGCCGCGGCGGGCACCGTGGTGATCTCCGCCCACCAGGGTTCGACCAACGGCTACGGCAACCTGGTCAAGATCGACCACGGCGGCGGCTGGAGCAGCTACTACGCGCACCTGGACACCCGGTCGGTCAGCGCGGGCGCCACCGTCAGCCAGGGCCAGAAGATCGGCACGGTCGGCAACACCAGCAAGCCGGGCAACAACATCTCGCCCCACCTGCACTACGAGGTGCGTCTCGGCACCAGCTACCCGTCCAACATCCAGAAGGCCGTCTTCAACGGCACCACGTTCGGCTACCCGGCCCAGACGCTGACGTCCAAGAACGGCTGCGGCTCCAGCGGCACCAACCCGTACACCGCGCAGGAGGTCTGCGGCAGCGGCTACAGCGTGATCGACAGCGCCGCCCTCGGCACCGCCGGCACGGTCTACCTGCTCTACAACTCCTCCAA
>NZ_BMQJ01000020.1 GCF_014648055.1 Streptosporangium pseudovulgare | reverse complement strand
ACCTCACCCGCGCCATCCCCCTACACGAGCAGACCCTCACCGACCGCATCCGCATCCTCGGCGCAGACCACCCCAACACCCTGAACAGCCGCAACAACCTCGCCAGCGCCTACGAATCAGCCGGAGACCTCACCCGCGCCATCCCCATGTACGAGCAGACCCTCACCGACTGCATCCGCGTCCTCGGTGAGGAGCACCCGCTTACTGTGACCGTGCGGAACAATCTGACGGCTGCTCGGGATGAGCGGTGATCCGAGGCTGAGGAACGAAGTCCCGGATCGTCGATCGCCCCCGACCACGCGGAAAGGCCAGCCATCACCGGGCGATCGTGAGGGCTGTATGTGGGCGGTGGTGCGGCCCCGATGCGGCGGCCGATGGCCCAGTGCGGCGGGCGGGTGGTACGGCGGGCGGCCCGCAGTCCCGTCGCCGGCCGAGACCGGCGCCCACGCCGCACGCTCGGGCGGCGTCCGGGCGGCGGGCCGTGCGGCGGCGCGCCGCGCCGCCGCCTTGACCGGGGCCGGCACCTGCGGGGGTTCTTCGCCTGCCTCTACTTCGCCGGCCTTCGCCCAGCTGAGGCGCTCGGCCTCCGGGTCCAGGACTGCCACCTTCCGGCGACCGGTTGGGGTCGGCTGGTCCTCGCCAAGTCCAAGCCGCAGGCCAACAAGAAGTGGACCGACTCGGGTGCGGCTCATGACGACCGCGGGTTGAAGCATCGGGCGGATGAGGAGGGGCGTCCCGTCCCGATCCCGCCGGAGCTGGTGGCCATCCTTCGGGAGCACGTCGACGAGTTCGGCGCCCACGAGGATGGCCGACTGTTCCGGACCTCACGCGGCGGGGTGATCTCCATCGGCACCTACTGCGAGGCGTGGAAGGCCGCCCGTCACCTGGCGCTGACGCCCGAGCAGGTCGCCTCGTCCCTGGCGGCACGGCCATACGACCTGCGACACGCGGCCGTCTCGCTCTGGCTCAACGCGGGTGTGGCCGCTCCGGAGGTGGCCGAACGAGCCGGGCACGGGGTGGACGTGCTGCTCAAGGTCTACGCCAAGTGCATCGACGGTGGCGCAGAGATCTCCAACCGCAGGATTGAGGACGCACTGGCTGCATGATCATTCACATCACGAAGGGGCCTTGGGAACGCCGGGGCCTCTTCCCTTTTCACCTGAACACGGCTACAGATACCTGGCACCCCTCCGCATCAGCCGGCCTCCGTGCTCCAGCCGTCGTTGAGCCTGGTCAGCAGCAACCTCACACCGGAACGATGCCCTCCACCCCCGAGCGGGTCGTCAGCGACTCGGTGAAGCATGTCCACGGCATCACGGACGCTCCTCATGATGCCTTCGATGAGATCGGCAGTTCCCGTCAGCGGGTCCTCATAGGTCTCGAAGCCCGGTTCGGGGTGAAAGCACCCCCACCAGTCCAGCAGCGCGTCCAATGCCTCCTGCCTGGGCGGCCCCGGTCGTTCCTCGATCGCCTCCAGAAGCACACTCGTCGCGGGGACAGCGGCCGGATAGAGAGTTCCGGCGTGGTCGTTCGTGACCGCGTACCGAAGATCGGCCAGCGCACGGGCGGCCTGCTGAGGGTCCGCAGACCGGGCCAGCGTTTCCACCGCCGCTCGGGCGGTCTCCGGGTGGTACCAGGTCGGTCCCGGTACCCGGTCCCAGTCCGCATGCTCCACGGCTCTCCTCCCGACTCTCAGGGCAGGATTCTCGTGCCCGGCCTGGGAGGACGCCTCAAGATCCATCCCGCATATATCCCGCGACCACCGGCCGAGAGGTGCTCAGAACGGCATCCGGCTGCACACCCCCGAAACGACCAACGGCGCCCGACCAAAGGGAAACCCCTGGTCAGGCGCCGTTTCGCGAGGTGAGCGGAGAGCGTGGGATTCGAACCCACGAGGACCGTCGCCGGCCCTAGCGGTTTTCAAGAGGGCCGCGTTCCCGGCGGCGACATGCCCTCCCACCTGGGTGAAAGCACTCCCCTCGGCCTCTACCGAGTAAGATCATCCCGCATATATCCCACAGGCGGCATGACCTCCGCGATGCGCGCTGTTCCGGTGGGTGGCCGCATCTCGTGCATGGTGACCACGTCACCCGGCTTGAGGTGTCGCCAGTGTTCAGGGGTGAGGGGAAGCAGTCGCACCGATGCGCTCCCTCCCGGCTTCAAGGAGTCGCGGCCCTCAATCCATAGGCGGGCGATGCTGAGTAGGGATTCGCCCTCAGGCGTGCGGTGGCCGAGATCCCACATAGGCCGGAGCAATCCGCCGGCAGGTATGGGCGTTGTACGGCTTCCCTCCCCGGCGGGCAGCAGGTGAAGCTCAGCCAGAAAGGCACCGGTACGGGCCTCGCTGCGCCGCCATTCACACCAGGCGACATCCGACTTGAGCCACATCAGGCGGGCGGCATCGGCCAGCAGACTCCAGAATTCCGGCGGCTGGGGATGAGCGTCACCGAGTTCTTCGAGAAGGAGAAGGGCCATCTCCCACTCGTCGTGCTTCAGGTACTCCAGCACCTCGGCCACGCCAACGCCGAGTTCAGTCCGAGCGTCAGCGGGACAGAGACGGGCCGCCTTCAGAAGGAGGGAGTCCTGGGAGGTCACAACCCGATTGTGCCTGCTGACAGCTCAGGCACGGGCTGACGTTTCCATAACCGCAACTTCTGAGCCGTACAACCCGAGCTGCACCCGGGCTCCCTGCCAGGGTCAAGATTCCGCGGTCCAAACTTCGGCAACGGCTGCTGCGGGAATCTTGGCGACGATCGATCCCGTCCACTGGGGGCCGTAGCGAACTTGCCACAGACGTTCGATCTCGCCTTTCTCCTCGGCCGTGGCATTGACCATGACGTCGAAGATCAGATACCCACCGGCCTCCGTGTAACCGTTGGCGCCTAGCTCAATGGTCTCACCTGAGTGGAACCTGACCGCCCACCGACTTGGGACACCGACCGCGAACTCCATGGATGGAGGCTATCCAGCATGATCACCCGCGCGCGACCTAAATTGAGCGCGCCTGCGTAACCTGGGGAAACGCTCCGTGATCCATCCCGCAAGCGATGAAGCGCGGCTACTTCTGGCTGCGTTCGACTGCGCGGCCTGGAACAGCACAAGAGACCCCATAGGGCCTCTGAGCTGCCAGTTTGGCTGATGGCGGGTGCAGGACTTGAACCTGTGTCGGCTGTGCCGACGGTTTTACAGACCCGCTGCGAAAAGAGTCTGACCTGCACCTATGCAGGTTCGTAGGCCTTAACGGAAACGAATTTGGAATGATCAAGGCTTCAGGGCTTCACTCCCTGGCCAGCCACGCGCGCTCAACCGCTGACAGACGCCCATATCGACGTTGTCGATCGCATGCCCTAGCGTCTCTTCATCTGCGTGGACCCGTGCCCGCAGCCGCGAGGGGCACCGGTCTTCTTCAGACGTAGGCCAGGTGAAAACGACACGCCACCACGATGGGCCGACGTACCTCCGGGAGGGAAGCGTGATCACAGCAAGGCGAGGAAAGCCCGCGTCGCAACCGCTGAGACTCCGTAAGCTGGTGTGCGCGACCGTGACGGTGGCGGTGCTGTCCGGATGCGGAGAGCCACCTTCCTGCGGGCCGTGCCCGGGAAACAGAGTGGAGCTCACCGCGCATCACTCG
This sequence comes from Streptosporangium pseudovulgare, assembly GCF_014648055.1. GTDB lineage: Bacteria > Actinomycetota > Actinomycetes > Streptosporangiales > Streptosporangiaceae > Streptosporangium > Streptosporangium pseudovulgare. The sequence goes on along the minus strand of NZ_BMQJ01000020.1, from coordinate 110,415 downwards.
ATCGTGAGATCCGGCCACACATACGAACTGTGCGACGCACGTGGCCTCTGCCGGGAAGGGGCAGTGGTCGTTCCCGACTCGTCCGGGTCCTCCACCCCTGCCCACGGAACCGGCACGCCGGCCGGAGCCCAGGTCTTCATCATCAATCTTCCTGGAGAGGCCACCGACTACTCGCGCATGCACGTCCAAGCCCTCGTCAGGGACAGAAAGGGGCGGGTCGTCGGCCGCGGAGAAGCCACCTTCCCCGAATACCGGCCGATCAAAACCGAGCCGTGCTACTGCTACAACGCGTACGTGCAGGTGGACGTTCATCCCGGTTCGTAACGCGCGGCGGAAGGGTACGAGAGTGCGCTATCCTGTTTGGAGACGAGTTTCCTTTGTAGGCCGCGAGATCCGCGGGTCTCTGCTCGTAACCAACGGCTATTGGCCGACCTCGGCGTGTCTGGCGCACAGCGGGCACGCCTCCGGTGTCTTCGCCCAAACCGCATTAGCAGCTCGGGGCTCGACCGTCCCGATCGGTTCCACCTAGACCAACCCGCCCGGCTGGTCTGCCCTGAACGGGGCTGTACGGCGGTGAACTGCAACCCGCGAAGGGTCCGAGTCGTACGGCGCGGCCGTGAATCCGAAGATCACCCCTACACATCCCGCAGAAGCCGAACCGGCGCCCCGGGCTTCCCCACCATCTTTCGGCAGAGGCGCTCGGACTGGAAGGTATGGGCGGAGATTGCCTTCCTGGCTACGGTGGTCGCATGCCGCTTACCGAGCATCCCCTGCCGGCGAACCCGCGCGACGGAGACGACCCGTTCTGGCAGGAGGTCAACGCGGCCATGGCGCGAGCGCGTGCGGCTTCCGGCGAGAAGGACATGTCCCGGCTGAGCCGGGAGGGCTACGAACGGGCGTGCGCCGCTCTCGGCCTGGTTCCCATGAGCGATGACGAGTGCGTGAGCCCGGAGATCAGTGGCCGCACGCACGGGCCACCCGGTGACGGCGTGGTGGCGACGGTGTCGAAGAAGCTCGCCTCTGCCCGCGGCTGGGGCATCATCCGCGAGCGTCGCCAGGAGCGCGCGCAGTTGCGCCGGGAGCTGGAACGCCGCTTCCCCCGAGGAATGTCGCGGGAGCAGTACGAGGAGGTCTGCGCCGAGGCCGGGGTATCGCCGGCGCCGGATGAATCCATCTGCCGCATGGCCGCTGACTACCTCGCCCGGGAAGAGTTCGAGGACCTCCCCGACCTTGGGCTGTTCCTCGCGAACTTCCGAGACATGGGTTTCCGCAATCGGTAGGTTGACCTCCAACGCTCCCGTGAAGGCGAAAATCGATCTTCCCTGGCCTATGACCCGCTGTTCCCTTCCCAGGACTCTCCGGCTTGTTCCGGGTCGATGGCAGACGGGATGAGCAGGCCCCTCAGCCATTGATACGCTGGTGGTAGCGAGCAGGCCTCCAATGATCATCCCGAAGCCAGGACGCTCTAGTCGGAGGCAGAACTCTCGTCATGACTATGGCCATCGGGATTTAAAGGCTTCCTCGCGTACTTACGGTGAGCTGCCTGTCCGCTCACACCGAGTGCTTGTCCGACTTCTTTCCAGGTATAGGGGCGGTCGGGGCGATCGTCGCCGTGAAGCATCTTGTCCAGATGGGATTCCTCGTCTCGACTTGTCCCACGGGATACGAGTGTGCGTTGATGCTGCTCGAAGTGGCCGATCAATCTTGCTGTCATGTTGATCTGGTTGATGAGAGTCGGTTCGTTTCCTTCAGTGGCGACAAGTCGGATGACTAGCTTTTGAGTGATCCGCTTAAGGAAGCTCTCGAAGTCCTCAGTGATCTCGCTCATCAACACATGTTGATACGCCACATTCGCTATGTCGAGCGACTTGGTAAATGCCCAGCTCAGGGCACATCTCTACTCAAAGACGTTAAGCGGCTGGCCCGATAGCGTTCTGTACGTGGGCGGCCAGAGCGGTTCCGAAAGCGGAACGGCCCTCCGCTGGCACGGAGGGCCGTCCACACCATCGCTCTGCTTGGTGGAAGAGAGAAGGTGTGTTGATGACACTGCCACGTCAGCCGTGGTGGAAGCCAGTTGGTTGGGGCTTAGCGGTCCTGTCGCTGGTTGCGGGGGCGTACTTTTGGCCTGGGCTGGGGCAAGCAACTGGCATCGCGGCCGGGATCATTGCGGTGGCTGTCGCGGTTCGGAGCGAGCGCGACCGAGAGGAACGCTCACCGGAAAGTAGGGAAAGCGACGCTTCTGAGTAGAAGCGTCGAGGCTGGGCTCGGGCTGTGCGGCCCGAGCCAGCCGACGCCGAGGACTCCTCGCTGCGGTCCTCGGATCCCCAAGTTCGCCAGCCCGGACTTGAACACTTGCTGCGCAGCTCAGGGCTCTGGGAGGTTCTCAAGCTCTATCTAACGGTTGACATAGAGGCTAATGTACGCTCGTGACAGAGTCGCCTCCCGGACCATTTGAGAGATTTGCCGCATCTACGCTGCTAACAGCCATCGCGATTACTGCAGACGTGTCGGCTGTCCTCGCACTCCTTCTATCGGAGAGCGTTCGACAATGGGTTAGAAGCAATCCTTTAACAGTACTCTGGATCGCGGCACCCCTTGTCGCTCTCCTAAGCCCGCTCGCAAACCGCCTTGCTTTCAGGTTGCGGGATCTCCAGCGTTCCCACGCTCTTCTGGAGGCTACTGTTAAGGATCTAGAACAGCGCCTACATCCCTCCGTACGAGACCAGGAGACTTTCAGGGATTTGATGGACTATTTTCCCTGGACGAGCGGATTAATGGTCTATCTAAAAGTGGCCTTCCACGGAACTATCTGGCGACTCAGCGAGACGGAAGAGCTCTATTCTTTCCTTCGCGACTGGCGCGAAAGGTACTTTGACAACGAAGCAGTCCAAGAGGCATATGCTGAACTCTGGCAGTGCTGCCAAGCCCTCGCTGACTGGCTAGGTGAGCATGGAGGGCTCTCAGATTTGCCAGATGACCAAGAATCCGATGATTCTGTATACAAGATCCTTGGACGCGCAGATCGAGGCGATGACGGCTGGAAAGAATACGATCAAGTACGCAATCAGGGGATGGATCTAGCCGACGCAGTGCGTGCCTCGCGACGCAAGGTCGAAAAGGTCGGTCGGGCAAGAGGTCTATAGACGCCCACCCCCCACAGAGGAAAACCCGCTTGAGGACTACGCGACTCCCGAAGGCCTGCAGTGGTCACCAGGCCGCGGGCAAGCATTGTACGCGGCTAGCCACGAAAGCAAGATGCAGGTCGGGACATATCTCTTTGGCGTGCAGCGTCGAGACAGTACGCTGGCGTCCGGTCAAACAGAACTGTCAGCGCTGTCTGTTATGTTGCAGAGCAGCTCCTTGCTATTAACTGGAGCAAACATGGCCAATAGAGTCCCCCCCACAGAGCATCGCAAGATCGGTCGCAAGCTCGCCGCACTGGCCGGCGCCATAGGGAGCGAAGTTGCAAGATCCTTTCGAAAAACGGGGGTTCCCGCCTACGACAAGGGCATTGTCAGTGCGATGGGACAGCCGTTCGGAGGATGGGACAGCGAAGCAGACGCAGTCCTCTGGTATTTGCTACGACTTTTCATCACAGGCGAACTCCTCGTCGCGCACGTGCCGCTTGGTATGGGACCCAGCAGAGACAAGGAGCGACGCCGAAATCAGAAGGTGCTCGATGAGGCGCTCTCGCGGCAAGGAATAGTCGCCTGCGTAGACCAGGAGCAGCAGGGGGCGGGCTACGATGGCCATATTCATCTTCTCTCGGGATGGAGAGCACGGCGGCTATGGTTCGAGGTCGAGAAAGACAGTTTTCGTTTCCGGAGTCTCTCGGAGACCATCGGACCGCTAGCTGAAAATGGGGGCATCCCACTGGAGATTGGCTACACCGACCCTACGCGCACCTTTATGCATCTACGTGAGTATGGAGGGGTTGTTCGGTGGCCCTACGGCAGTGACGGATTGTATCTGCTGGCACTTCGAGAGGGAAAAGAAACCGATCTTCAGGATCTCTTTGAGGCGGACTGGAAATCGCGATCCGAAGGCACCTTTATTAACACTATCAACAACGCCTTGATGCAGTGGCTCTATAGGATAAAAATAATCCACTTCGCAGACTCCTGCCATGTTGATGATGAACAGATCGACACTTTGACCCTGGCGGCAGCCATGGTTATTCAGAAGACTCCTCTAGCAATGTTTGTGCACATCGCCAGAGAAAGTAGCACACAGAATGCCGGGGTTCGAATTGTCGTCGAAAACAACTGGACAAAGGTCATCGGTCAAGGGGTAACCGTATATGCTAAGAAAGCAAACCCGGGAGAAGATTGTGAGGCGCCATGGGACCTAGCCTCATTAAATTCCTCAATGCCATACAGTCGGTTAAGAGCGAAGGTCGAAGCTGATGCTGACCCGCGGGGAACCATGATCGCGGTTCCGCCACACCGCGCAGGGGAGCTTCTGCGCATCGCGACCGGATCCCTCGGTATAGAGCATCTCCCCATGCTGTTCGGCGCGGTAGAAGCCCTGGAGTCGAACGGGATCAACATCGGCAAGCGATCAGACTCTGACCTGACCGACCAAAATCCTGCCTCCAGCGAAGAACCCTAACCTTGCCTTCAGCGCCGAGAGGCTTGGACAGAACGAACCCGGTCTACCAGCTTGAGAAGTCTCTATCGCGCCTGACTGTTGAGCTGGGAAGATGCTGACCTGCGGGGGAGCGTTTTGAATGCCTGTGGTTCCCCGCGAGTCCCCCTTGATCATCCTCCTGACGGGCACGTAACGGGCACGCGAGGGGATGGGGAGCGTCTGCACCTTTGTCGCCTTGGTGCTCGGTGGGGCGGGGGTGAGGAACGAACCCCCGGACCGTCGATCGCCCCCAGCCCTGAACGGGGATCAGCCACCCTCAGGCGATCGTGACAGTAGTACCGGCTCCGTCCCACGTCACCGATGCGGAAAGATCCACAGGAGTGATCTCATGACAGACTCTCTGTCTCATTCGGCACCGTTGGTGGGGAGCAGGGTAGATGCGGGTACGGCATTGGTGGTCGGCGGCTGCGTTGCTCGCGCTCTTCCCCTCGGTCACGGCCTGGGCCGGCAGTAGGCTCATCGCGAGCACTGGCCTCTTCTACTACGACTTCCACGTCATAGACGGAATTGGGATCTACCCCTTGGCTCAGGGCCTTGGTATCGGCTATCTGGGCTCCGTGGGCATGGACATCATGCATGCGCTGGGGAACGTCGAAGTGGTCATGCTGGCCTTCGCGCTCCCTGTGCCCATGGTGGCCGTCGCAGCCTTGCTTCGGCGACGGTGGCAGGACCGAACCACTGTGGTTGTGGCCGTGATCCTGGGTGTTCTTGCGGCGGTCAACTTCGCCGCCAACGTCGTCGGCCCCTGGTCGGATCTGACCCAGTGCCCGCCGGCCGATCCCATGTCCCTTCCTGACGAGTACACCTGCTACCGGGACGGCACGGGCATCGGCATTCCGCCCTTCCTCTACGGGCCTGCTTACGCTCTCGCCGCCTACATCCTGATCAAGCTCCACCGTCGCAACCTCGCCGATGCGTCTCGCCGTTCTGAGGCCCGAGACAGCGCTGACGTCATTACCTGACATTCGATCTGCGGACTGCCTCGATCTCAACAGATGGTGATCCGGATACGCCTGGCGGTGCGCCGCGAGGGTCGGCGAGTTGGTTGGGTACGGCGGGCACGCGGTGCGGCTACGGCCCGGGTCGCCGGCGGCCGGGACCGGCCCCCAGGCCGCATGCCCGGCCGGCGGGCGGCGGAGGGCCGGGTACGGCGGCGCGGCGCGCCGCCGCTTGATACCCATAAGAACAATTCGGCAGTGATCCAAGACGAGTCAGTGCCCGGTGTGCGGACGGCTGGTAGAACGCTGGTGTGGAGGATCGTCGGGATCGCCTGCGGGCGCTGGGTGAGCTGCTGCGCCGGTTGCGCAAGGATGCCGGGCTGACGGGCAAGGAGCTGGCGACGCGGGCTGGGGTGGCCCAGCCGACGATCTCCCGGATCGAGACGGGCCGGCTGTTACCGGTTCCGGAGACGGTGGAGCGGCTCGTTGCCGCGCTGGGCTTGGATGAGGTGGGCCGTACGGAGCTGGATGCGCTGCTCGCCCGACTGCGGGATGAGGTCTCCCGGCTCAGAGGTGGCCTTGTCGGCAGGGAGGCGGCCAATGCTGCTCGGCTTCGTTCGTCTCGCCGGGTGGTGGTGTTTTCTTCGGCAATGGTTCCGGCGCTGTTGCAGACGGCGGAGTATGCCCGGCTGGCATTGATGGTCGGCCGGGAGGTGGATGAGGAGGATGCCGCCAAGGCCGCGGCGGTGCGGGTGGAGGCTCAGGCGGTCTTGTTCGACTCCGGCCGGGAGTTCTCCTTCGTGCTGACCGAGGGCGCCGTCCGTACCTGGCCCGGGTCGCCGGCGTTGATGGCGGCTCAGCTCGATCGGCTGGTGCAGGTGACGACACTTCCGCACGTCCGTCTTGGGGTGGTGCCGTGGTCGGTGCAGGCGCCGGCGTTCCCGTTGCATGGGTTCACCGTCTATGACGGGGCGGTGAGCGTGGTGGAGAGCCTCACGGGTGATCTGACGTTGACCGAGTCCGCAGAGCTCTCGGTCCATGAGGAGACCTTTGAGGCGTTTGTGGCGGCTGCCGTCTATGGCGAGGAGCTGCGGGACTTACTGGGGCGAATCGGTGCCGACTATCGCGCCTTGGCAAACCGCCTCTAGCAACTGACGCATTTATGCGTCCTATGCCTTGAGCTACTTCTAGTATCGCTCATACGCTGGCGACATGGATGTATAGCCCCCTAGACATCGGAGTCCGCTATGTCGTCCTGGCGCATGTCCCGCACCTTCCCCGGCTCTCCTATCGCAATCGCCGAAGCACGACGGTTCATCACCACCCTTCTCGGCTCCCGGCCCGGAATCGAGGACGCCGAACTGATCGTCAGCGAGTTAGCCACCAACGCGGTCCGGCATTCGGCAAGCGGCCGGTTCGGTGGCTGCTTCACCGTCGCCGTTCAGGCCGACCGCGACCGGATCTGGCTCGGCGTCCTCGACCAGGGCGGCCCACGCGCTCCCCACCCCCTCCCGCCGCAGGAGGACGAGGAAGGCGGGCGCGGCCTGGCTCTCGTCGCCGCCATGGCAGTGAGTTGGGGTGTGACCGGAGACGAACAAGGCCGCATCGTCTGGGCCGCGCTGGATTTGGCTCCCCAGCAAACGGCCACGCGATGAGCGAGTGCCTCGCTCCGCACGTCGGGCCGTTGCAGGCCGGCCATGTCCTGCTGACCTGGATCACCGCACGGCGTGGTGAGCGCTGCCGGGTGATCGCCTGGACCTGTCACTGCCGTTCGGTCGTCTACGAACTGTGCTCCGCGGGCGGGCAGTCCTACCTGCGCCGCACCGTGCAGGGCCCCCGTCCCGACATCACCGAAACCGCCCGCACCACTGCGAGCAAGGCGCAAGAGCTGTGGGCGGCCCTGCTGACGGGGCGCGTGCGGTGACACGTGGTGTACCGAAGCGGCGCTCAGCGATCCGGGCGGTGAATCCTAAAACCGGCGAACCACTCAAACCAGCACTGTCAAGGGGGATAGACGACATTTCGTCTAGGGGTCTAGACTCGGTGGAGCACCACCGAAAGGGACCCGCCGTGCCATCCAGTGACCTTGAGCGCATCGCCGCCATCGCCGACCCGTATCAACTGATCCGGGCCGCAACCGAGCGACTGAGCGCCGCACAGCAGGAGGTCACCGAACTGGCACGCCTGCGCCGCCGCATCATCCAGGAACTGCACGCCCAAGGCATCTCATACGCGCAGATCGCCGAGCAGGCCGGGCTGTCGCGTGGACGCATCCACCAGATCAAGCACACCGGCCCCGCTCCCGAGGGCGCCTTCCTCGGCACCGGGACGCTCACGCTGGCCACTCCCCTCAAGCGGGAGGCCGGCAACGCTCGTCCCGTGGTCGCCATGGAAGACGTCACGGCCGCCAAGCGGCTGGAGGACCTGGCGCGCGGCTTCGACCTGGCGGTGAGCCTCGAACACGTCCCTCTCGGCGGGGACATCGACCTCAACCGGCCGAACCTCATCGTGATCTGCGGGCCGAAGCTGTCGCCGGTCATGGCCGAACTGTATGAGTCCGATCCGGTCTTCGAGTGGATCAAGGACGGTGCGTGGACCCTGAAAGACCGCCGTACGGGCCAGTCCTACCGCTCCGGGGAAGACTCCGACCCGCCACGGCCGGTGGACTACGCCTACCTCGGCCGGCTGGCCCGGCCGGACGGCGACGGCAGCGTCCTGGTCTTCACCGGCATCCACCCCCAAGGCACTCTCGGCGTGGTCGACCTGCTCACCTCCGAGATCGCCACCCTGTGGGGACAGGTCGGCGACCACAGGTTCTCCACCGTGGTCGCGGTGGAATACGACCCGGCCACCGGGGAACCGGTCAAAGCGGAACTGGCCAGTCCGCTCTACCGGCACGAGGACACCTGACCTGATGCGCGTCACCTTCGCCACCGAAGCGGCCCCCGGCCGACCCAACGAAGACTTCGTCGCCGCCACCCCGGACGCCATCGTCCTGCTCGACGGCGCCGGCACCCCGGCGGGATCGGAATCGGGCTGCGTTCACGGTGTCGCCTGGTACGCCCGCTCCCTCGGCTCGAACCTCATCGCCGGCCTCGCCCAGGACGGCAAGCCACTGACCGAGATCCTCGCCGAAGGCATCAAAGCCGTGGCGTCCCTGCACGACTTCGTCTGTGATCTCACCCATCCCGGCTCCCCCTCGGCCACCGTGGTCATGCTCCGCCGTACGGCCGACACGCTGGACTACCTCGTTCTGGCCGACTCCGTCCTCGTCCTCGACACCCTTGATGCGGCGGAACCGCTCGTCGTCTGCGACGACCGGGAAGCCCTCGTCGGCGCGGCCCACCGGGCGAGCATGGACGCTCTGCCCTCCGGCAGTCCCGAACACACCGCGGCTCATCGGAAGTATGTGGAGACCCTGCGCGACCACCGCAACCGTGACGGCGGATTCTGGGTCGCCGCCACTGATCCCCTCGCCGCCGAACAGGCTCTCGCCGGGACCGTGCCAACCAGCGGCGTCCGATCCGCCGCACTGCTCAGCGACGGGGCCTCCCGCCTCGTCGACCGCTTCCACCTGGCCACTTGGCGTCAAGCCCTCGACGTCCTCACCGGCTCCGGTCCCGCCGAGTTGATCCGCCGCGTCCGTGAGGCTGAGCGCAGCGACCCGGACGGCTCCCGCTGGCCGCGCGGCAAGACCTACGACGACGCCACCGCGGCGTTCTGGACGTTCTCCTAGGAAATTTGTCGACCCCCCTAGACAGTTCATCGACTCCGGCTTACCTTGCTTGCATAGCCCCCTAGACACCTCGTCTTCGCGGAGCCACCGCCCTGTCTAGGGGGATAGACGAAAGGATTGTCGTCATGGCCATCCAGGGCCCCATCCCCGTCAGCTTCGAGCAGGTCTTCCCGCACGGCTGCTACATCGTCGGCGAGGTCGAGCAGGTCAAGGACTTCACCGCCTCCGCGAACGGCCGGACCGTCTACGCCAAGGACAAGACCACCGGCGAACCGGTCTGGCAGGTCGCCGTCATGGACGCCGACCCCACCGTCAAGGCCGGCCAGAAGACCGTCACCGTCAAGATCCTCGCCGACGTGCAGCCGGTCCCCCCGGCCTCGCTGCCGGGCCTGCCGTTCGTCCCTGTCGAGTTCGACGGCATGACCGTCACCCCCTACGTCGCCCAGAACACCGGCCGGCTCGCCTGGTCCATCCGCGCCCGCACCATGCGCGCACCCCGCGCCACCGCTCCGGCCAAGCACACCGCCACCGCCGGGAAGGACGCCGCCTGATGAAGCGCCGCAAGGCACACCGTATCGCCGCCATCACCTTGAACGCCGGTTCCGGCGCTCAGGTCACCCACCACCTCTACCCCTCGCGCACGCCGGTTCTGGCGCTCGACTTCGGCGCTCTGTCGGTCTTGGTCACCACCTCGGCCGGTGACCGGGTGACGGCCTCCGACGTCGAGTTCGCCCGCCAGCTCGCCCGCGAGGCCGACCAGTTCGCCCGCGCGGTCGAGCGCTCCTTCCACACCCTGACCGGCAAGCGAGGCATGGCGGCGTAACCGCGCACCGGGACGGCAATCCCACCGGCTCTCGCCGAGAGCCCGACTGACACGCAAGCGGGGCCGCCAGAAGCGGCAACTTCCGGCGGCCCCTCGGTTCTCCCTCTCACGCGAATTCAAGGAAGAAGGTCTCCAGCCTAATGTTCCGGAAACTGCCCGGGGATGAGGCGCAACGCCTGGTCTCCACCACCCCCGACACCGCCGTCGTCTTCCGCCCCGCCGTGCTGCGCACCCCGGCGATCGTCACACTCGTCATCTTCGCCTGGCGGCTGCTGGCCGGCCTGGTGAAGCTCCTTTGGCGGCACCCGGTCGCCTCGGTGATCGTCGCTGCCCCGTGCGCGCTGGCCTGCTGGCACGGCTGGCGCTGGGGCTTGACCTCGATCGCCGCAGTCGTGACCGTGCCGGGGCTGTGGTTCACCCTGCACCGGCCCTCGTTCCTGCGCCTGGCCGGTTGGCGGCTGCTGGCCTTCTGGCGCCTGGTCTGGATCTACCGGCGGCACTGGCAACCGGTAATGATCATCTCCGGATTAGGGCGGCATCTGCGCGGCCGGGACTACCTGCCCCGCCTCCTCAGCATCCGCTGCACCTCCTGGGCCGACGTGGTGACCGTCAAGATGCTCAGCGGGCAGGCGGTCAAGGACTGGGCCGACCGCCTCGACCAGCTCGCGCACGGCTTCGGCGCCCGCTCCTGCCGCGTCTCCATCGCCCGTGCGGGCCGCCTGCATCTCGTCTTCCCCCGGCGTGACCCGCTCGCCACGCCCATGCCCGCCGTCCCGATCCCGGAGACGGCATCGGTCGGGCCGGTGCGGGTTGGCACCCGTGAGGACGGTGCTCCCTGGCTGCTGACCGTCCACGGCACTCACGTCCTAGTCGCCGGGGCCACCGGGGCAGGCAAGGGCTCGGTGATCTGGTCGGCCATCCGCGGCCTCCTCCCCGCCGTCCGCGCGGGCCTGGTCGAGATCTGGGCCCTCGACCCCAAGCGGATGGAACTGTCCTTCGGCCGATCCCTGTTCGGGAAGCGCTATGCCGCGACTCCGGCCGACTGCGCCGACCTTCTCGAAGCAGCGGTGGCGGTGATGCAGGAACGCGCCGACCGCTTCGCCGGACACCAGCGCAACCACACCCCCACCGTCGATGACCCCTTCGTCCTGGTGGTCGTCGATGAGGTGGCGTTCCTGACCGCCTACCAATCCGACAAGGGCCTGAAGCTCCGCATCTCCGCCGCCCTGGCGACCCTCACCACCCAAGGGCGGGCGGTCGGTGTCGGCGTCCTGGCCGCACTCCAGGACCCGCGCAAGGAGGTCATGAACATCCGCAACCTGTTCCCCGACAAGATCGCCCTCCGCTTGGACGAGTCCGAGCAGGTGGACATGGTTCTCGGCGATGGCGCCCGCGACCGGGGCGCGCTGGCCGACCACATCTCACCCATTCCGGAGCAGGGCGCGGGCGTCGCCTATGTGCGGCTGGAAGCCTCACCCGATCCGATCCGGGTCCGCGCGGCCTACGTCTCCGACGCCGACATCCGCGCCATGGCCGAGGCGGTGGCCGCATGAGGGTCTGCTTCTACGGCACCGACGAAGAGATCACCCGCATCTGCCGGCGGCCCGTCCTGGCCATGGTCGGCCCGCGCCACGCTCAGCCGGTGGTGGCCTTCGAGCTGTTCAACGTCTCGGTGACCACCGACCCCTACGGCTCACTGTTCCGGCTGGCCGCCGACCTGACCGAGGTGCACCGCGAGGAGGTGACCGAATGAACACCACGACCGACCGGACCCTGACCCGGGCCGCGAAGCAGAAGATGCCTATCGCTCTGGACGTGGCCGTGGAGGTCGCCAAGGCCAACGGCGTGTGCATCCGGCCGATCCTCCTGCGCCGGCTGGACACCTGCACCGGGCAGAGCGAGGACGTCAACGTCCCGTGCGGGTCCACCCGGGAGGCTGTCTGCCCGCCGTGCGCCCGGCGCAACAAGCAGCTCCGCAAGGCCCAATGCCGTGAAGGCTGGCACCTGGACGCCGAACCCGTCACCGCCCCTGACCCGGCGACCGAGGATCAGCGGTGGCTGATCGAGTTCCGCGCCGACGTCCAGGCCAAGCGGGATGAGGCCGAACGCGACGGCATGTCCGAGGAGGTTGCGGACTGGGACGCCGCGATTCAGGCCATCGATGAGGAGATCCGTGCGGCGGGGATGCGGGGCACCCTGTCCGGCCGGGCGGCTTCTCGGCGGTCCCGCTCGACCCGGCGCCGCCAGGACGCCCCGGACCTGCCCCGGCGGGCCATGCGGCCCACCACGCTCGGGCGGACCTTCACCGGCCCCGAGGGGAAGGTGTTTCGGCCGTCGCTGTTCATCACCCTGACCCTGCCGTCCTACGGTCGCATCCAGGCCGGGCGCGGCGTGCCGGTCGACCCGAGCAGCTACGACTATGCGCGGGCCGCGCGGGACGCGCTGCACTTCTCCAAGCTCGTCGACCGGTTCGTGCAGAACCTCCGCCGGGTGGCCGGCTATGACGTGCAGTACTTCGCCACCGTCGAACCACAAAAGCGCCTCGCCCCACATCTGCACATGGCCATCCGCGGCACCCTCCCGAGAGCGGAAGTGAAGGCCATCGCCGCTGCGACGTACCACCAGGTGTGGTGGCCGGAAGCCGACGAAGTCCGCTTCGAGGGCGAGCACCTGCCGGTGTGGACTCCGCGGGCGGAACTGCCCAACGACGGCACCTACCCGGACGGCCAGACCGGCGACTACCTCGACCCCGACACGGGGGAGCTGCTGCCCACCTGGGATGACGCCCTCGACCGGCTCGACCAGGACGACGACGCCGAACCCCTGCACGTGATCCGCTTTGGCGACCAGATCGACGCTCAGGGTGTGCTGGCTGGGACACCGGATGCCGACCAGTGCATCCGTTACCTGTCGAAGTACCTCACCAAAAGCCTCGGCGAGAGTCTCGACGCCGACGACCCGGCACGCCGGGACCACGCCGCCCGCCTGGTCGAAGCACTCCGCTACGAACCCTGCTCCCCGGCCTGCCCGAACTGGCTCCGGTACGGCGTGCAGCCCAAGGGCGCCAAACCCGGCATGACCCCGGGCCGCTGCCGGGGCAAGGCCCACAAGCCCGAACACCTCGGCTACGCCGGACGCCGCGTGCTGGTCTCGCGCAAGTGGTCGAACAAGACCCTGGCCGAACACAAGCGCGACCGCCGCACCTGGGCCCTGGAAGCCCTCGGCCTGGCCGACGACCCCACCGCCACTGATCCGCACCGCTACGTCTGGAAGCCCGTCCCGGCCGGCGACGCCGACGCCCCTTCGCTTGCCCTGCGGCTGCTGCGCATGGTCGCCGAACGCCAACGCTGGCGAGCGACCCTGCTGGCCCTGGAAGCCAGAGCAGACGGACAACAAGTTCCGGCAGTCGAGATGCGGGAGGCGGCGTGAGCAAGAACCGTGACGAGCTGATGACCGTCCCGGAGATCCTCGACGAGCTGGGCGGCGTCTCCCGGCGCACCTTCTACCGCTGGCGCGAGATCGGCCACGCACCACAGGGGATCAAGCTCCCGAACGGCGAGATCCGCGTCTGGCGCAGCGAGTTCACCGCCTGGCTCGAATCCCTGCGGGAGGCGGCATGAGCACCTCCTATGACGTGAAGTTCTGGGAGATCCGCCGGAACGCCTCCAGCAAGACCCCGTCCTACGTGGTCCGCTGGAAGGTCGGCGGACAGGAGAGGTCCAAGACCCTGCGGACGAAGGCGCTCGCCGAGAGTTTCCTGTCGGACCTGCGGCAGGCGGCCAAGCGGGGTGAAGCCTTCGATGTGGAGACGGGCCTCCCGCTCTCCCTGCTGGCGGTCAAGAACGCGGTGACGTGGTTCAGCTTCGCCATGGCGTACGTGGACATGAAGTGGTCGCACGCGGCGGCCAAGACGCGCGACAGCCTCACCGATGCCCTGGCGACCGTGACTCCGGCGCTCGTCGACGAGGACGCCCCTGGCCGGCCTGACGCGCGTCTCCTGCGGGAGGCTCTCCGGCAGTTCGCCCTTCCTCCCGCCGCCCGGAAGCTTCCCCGCCCACAGGAGATCCGTACGGCGCTGGCCTGGCTCGAACGGCACTCGCTCCGCGTCTCAGACCTGTCCAAGGTGCGTAACGTACGGCTGGGCCTGGATGGGCTGACGCTCCGGCTCGACGGCGGGGCCGCCGCCGCTACCACGATCGCCCGCAAGCGGTCGGTCTTCTACAACGCCCTTCAGTACGCCGTGGACCTGGAGGAGCTGCCCGCCAACCCGATCGACAAGGTGAAGGCGTGGAAGCCCCCGAAGGTCCGCGAGGTCGTCGACCGGCGCGTGGTGGTCAACCCGGCTCAGGCGCGGGAGTTGCTCACGGCGGTGACCTATGTCGGTCGGCTCGACCGGGGCCGGCATCTACGTGGGTTCTTCGCCTGCCTCTACTTCGCCGGTCTACGTCCGGCCGAGGCGCTCGGGCTCCGCAGGCAGGACTGCCACCTTCCCGAGACCGGGTGGGGCCGGCTGATTCTCGCCAAGTCCAAGCCGCAGGCCAACAAGAAGTGGACCGACAGCGGCAAGGCTCATGATGATCGCGGGCTCAAGCACCGGGCCAGGGACGAGGGTCGTCCGGTGCCCATCCCGCCGGAGCTGGTGGCCATCCTGCGGGAGCACCTCGACGAGTTCGGCGCCCATGAGGACGGCCGGCTGTTCCGGACCTCGCGCGGCGGGGTGATCTCCATCGGGACCTACTGCGAGGCGTGGAAGGCGGCGCGGGCCTTCGCCCTGACTCCGGAGCAGCAGGCGTCCCCGTTGGCGGCCCGGCCGTACGATCTGCGGCACGCGGCCGTGAGTCTGTGGCTCAACGCCGGGGTGGCGGCCCCCGACGTGGCCGAACGGGCGGGACACGGGGTGGACGTGCTGCTCAAGGTCTACGCGAAATGCATCGACGGCGGCACAGAGCGGGCGAACCATCGCATTGACCGCGTGCTGGCCCTGTGAGGGACGCGCGGTGGAGGGGCTCCGGGAGACCGAGGCCCTTCTGCTTTTCCGGGCCGACCTGGGGAAACACCGTCAAGATCATTCCGCGTATATTCCGCGACCACCGGCCGAGAGCCGCTCACGGCGGCATCCGGCTGCACACCCCCGAAACGACCAACGGCGCCCGACCGAAGGAAAACCCCTGGTCAGACGCCGTTTCGCAAGGTGGGCGGAGAGCGTGGGATTCGAACCCACGAGGACCGTCGCCGGCCCTAGCGGTTTTCAAGACCGCCGCCATCGTCCACTAGGCGAGCTCTCCCGGCCGACACGCCCCGAAGAACGTGTCAGATTGCACCTTAGCCCCTCACCGTCACCGGCGCGTCCCTGACTCGGCAGTGCTCCGCCCTCGCCTCAGAGCCGGAAACCCAGAGCCGGAAACCCAGAGGCGGAAACCCAGGGCCGGAAGCCCACGGCGGGAAGCCCAGAGGCGGAGCCGCCGGGCGGGAAGCCTCCGGGCGGGAGGCCGCCGTCCGGGTCAGGGCTGTGGTGCGGCGAAGCCGTCGCCGACGGAGGCGGCCAGCCGCAGGTAGGCGTCGCGGGTGGCGGGCTGCAGCCGCTCCAGGTCGATCTCGGCTCCTTCCTCCAGGTGGGGGTCGTAGGGGACGCGGATCACGGCGCGGCAGCGGGCCGCGAAGTGGGCCTCCAGCCGGTCGAGGTCGACGGTCGACTTCGACCTGGGGCGGACGCTGCACAGCACCACGGTGGCCGAGCTGACCAGGTCCTCGTAGTGGTGGGCCTCCAGCCAGTCGAGGGTCGCCGAGGCGGCGCGGGCGCCGTCCACGGACGGGGAGCTGACCAGGACGAGCTGGTCGGCCAGGCCCAGGACTCCCGACATGGCCGAGTGGAGCAGGCCGGTGCCGCAGTCGGTGATGCAGATCGAGTAGAAGTTCTCCAGGACCTGCGCCACCGCCTGGTAGTCGGACGCGCTGAACGCCTCCGACACCGACGGGTCGCGGTCGGAGGCGAGGACCTCCAGCCGTGACGGCGCCTGCGAGGTGAATGCTCTTATATCGACGTAGCGCTTGATCTGCTGGCGCTCGTTGAGCAGGTCGCGGACGGTCGCGGAGGTCTCCAGCTCCAGCTTGTCCGAGAGGGTCCCGCGGTCGGGGTTGGCGTCGACCGCGATGACCCGGTCGCCGCGGATCTGGGCGAGGGTCGCGCCGAGGCCGACCGTGGTCGTGGTCTTCCCGACCCCACCCTTCAGGCTGAGTACGGCGACGCGGTGGTGGCCGGTGGCGACCGGGGTGCGGGCCCGGGTCATCAGCTCTCCGCGGCGGCGGACCTCGGGCGACTCCCCGGGCTTGATCAGGCCCGCGGTGGCCCGGTAGATCAGCTTGCGCCAGCCGCTGGACGGCCCGTTGCGGCGGCCCCGCAGCAGTGAGTCCGGGTCCAGGCTGTCGGCCGACGGCCTGGACGTGCCGGAGGACTGCCGGGAGGGGGCGCTGAACGCGGGCGGCGGCGCCGAGTGGCGGCGGCGCGGCTGGTACGGCTCCCGCAGCTCCTCGTCCTCGTCCTCATCCTCGTCGGGGAAGAAGGAGTTGCCCCGGTCGGTCATCCCCCGGCCGGAGGTGGGCTCCCTGTCCTTGCGGGAGGCGGCGAGTCTGTCACCGCGGTCGGCGGGCCGGTTCCGTTCGGGGGCTGAGGGCCTGTCGCGGTCCGGGGTGTCCGACGGAGTCGCCGAGGCGGCCGGGGTGAACGGCCGCTCGTGGTGTTCCGGTGAGAAGGGCGCCTCCCCGCGGGGGGCGACGTCACGGTCCCGGCGGAAGGCCGTGTCACGGCCGGAAGCCGGGTCGCGCTCGGAGACGTCCCCGGTGTGGCCGGAAACCTCGCCGGGCCGGGGAGCGGTGCCCCGGTCGTCCCGATCGTTCTGGTCGTCGTGGGACTGAGCGAGGGCCGCGTCGTCGCGGGCGGCCGGGGGCGCGTCCCAGCCCCGGGTGAAGGGCGCGGGGCCGGAGGAGCCGAAGGCGGCCGAACCGAACGGACCGGGGGCCTGCCGTTCCGGCGTGCCGGACTGCGACCGGTCGGCGCCGAAGGCGACGGGGGCCCCGAACGGGCTGGGAGCGCCGGGCTTGGACGCCTCCGAGCCCGGCTTCGAGCCGGGCTTCTCCGAACCGGACCCTTCGGAACCCGGCTTCTCCGGGCCGGACGTCTCCGAACCCGGCTTCTCGGAACCGGGGCTCCCCGCACCCGGCGTCCCGGACCCGGACGTCTCAGGTGCCCGCCGTACGGCGTCGGTGGCGGCCGGTTCCGCGTCGGGGTCCGGTTCGACGGCTTCGGAAGGGGACCGGTCGCGGTCGGCGACGCGGGACTCGAAGCTCCCGAAGGAGAACCCTTCGAGCTTCGGCGCCGATGGCTTAAGGGGTTCGAGCGGGGGCTCGGCGGAGCCGGCCGTGGCCCCGGCGGGCTTGAACGGTTCCGGCGCGGGTTCCGAGGGCCCCGACGCGGGTCCCGAGGGCCTGAAGGGCTCAAGCGGGGGCTCGGCGGGGCCGGACGGACCGGACGGACCGGTTGCGGTCGGCTCGTCGGACGACGAGTGCTCCGGCCGTTCCTCCGCCTGCCGGGACTGCTCGGGAAGCGGACGGGACGGCTCCTCCGGCCCGGTCCGGGGCGTGCGAAGACCCGGGTCGGTGAAGGACGGCCGCGCAGGGCCCGGGTCGGTGAACGACGGCCGTTCGAGAGCAGGGTCCGTGAACGACGGCCGCTCCAGTCCGGGGTCCGTGAACGACGGCCGCGCGAAGCCCGGGTCGGTGGACGACGGCCGCGCGAAGCCCGGGTCGGTGGACGACGGCCGCGCGAAGCCCGGGTCGGTGGACGACGGCCGCGCGAAGCCCGGGTCGGTGAACGATCCCCGGCCGAGGCCCGGGTCGGTGAAGGGCGCCCGGTCGTCGTCCGCGGGGAAACGGACGTCGGGCCGGGTGAAGTCACCCGTCGCGGAGCCTTCGGCGTCGTCGTGCTCCTGGCGGGGCAGCGGCCTCAGCGGGGCCAGGAAGCCGTCGTCGTTCCGGGGGAAGGACGACGGGGAGGACGGCTGAGAGGACGAGTGGGAAGACGAGGGAGAGGACGGCGAGGAGGACCCCCCGAACGGGGGCACCGCGAACGCGCCCGCCGTCGAGCCCGCGTTCATCCAGTCCGCCGCGTCGGCGTCCTCGGCCGGATGACCGCCCGTGCCCGGGGAGGTGTCCGAGGGCGCGTAGGCCGAGTCGACGGCGGCACGGAGGAGCTGCGCCGAGGTGGTCTCGGGCTCGGGCTCGGCGGCGACCAGGCCCCAGGGGTCCCTCGGGTACGGCGAGACCGCGGTGGCGTCGTCCACCGCGTTCTTTACCGGTACCGGGGGTGCCTCCTCCTGTTCCTTGATAGCGTCGAGCCAGGCGAGCTGTTCCTCGAGAGATTCCTCACGATCGTGCCTTGCCACCGTGTTCCCCCTCGGGATGGGCGTAAAAGGGCAGCAAACACATAGCAGGTTAACGCCCTGTGTTCACATCATCGCGGGCAACGGTCAAGTTGGCCCACCGGATAGCTTGGCTCACATGCACGCCATCGTGATCGATAAACCCGGCGGACCCGAGGCGCTGTCGTGGCAACAGGTGCCCGATCCGAGTCCCGGCCCAGGTGAGGTCCTCATCGACGTGGCGGCCTCGGCCGTCAACCGCGCCGACGTGATGCAGAGACAGGGACGGTACGACCCGCCGCCGGGCGCCTCGCCGTACCCGGGGCTGGAGTGTTCCGGGGTGGTCGCCGAGGCGGGCCGGGACGTCGAGGGCTTCCGGCCGGGTGACCGGGTCTGCGCCCTGCTGTCCGGCGGCGGCTACGCCGAGAAGGTCGCCGTGCCCTGGCAGCAGGTCATGCGGGTGCCCGATGGCGTGGACCTGGTGGAGGCGGCGGCGCTGCCGGAGGTCGCCTGCACGGTGTGGTCCAACGTCTTCATGACCGCGCGGCTGAGGAGGGGTGAGACGCTCCTCGTCCACGGCGGCGCCAGCGGCATCGGCACGCTGGCTGTACAGCTCGCGAAGGCGTTCGGCTCGCGCGTGGCCGTCACCGCCGGGACGGACGAGAAGATCGCCCGCTGCCTGGAGCTCGGCGCCGACGAGGGCGTCAACTACCGCGAGGAGGACTTCTCCGAGCGGATCCAGGCGGATGTGATCCTCGACATCATCGGCGGGAAGTATCTGCCCGCGAACGTCAGGGCGCTCAGGACCGGGGGACGGCTGGTCGTGATCGGCATGCAGGGCGGCTCGAAGGGCGAGCTGAACCTGGGTGCGCTCCTCGCCAAGCGGGCCTCGGTGCACGGCACCACGCTACGCGCGCGGCCGGTGGATGAGAAGGGGGCGATCGTGCGCGGCGTCGTGGAGAACGTCTGGCCGCTGGTCGACGCGGGTGTGATCTGGCCGGTGATCCACGCCCGCGTGCCGATGAGCGAGGCGGCCGAGGCCCATCGGCTCATCGAGACCGGGGAACACGTCGGGAAAATTCTGCTAGTAGGTTGAGGACTATGAACGCTGAGGAGAGCACTCCGCACATCGTGGTCGTGGGGCCCCAGGGCGCCCAGGTCGAGCAGGACGGCGAGGGCCGCTCGGTCGCCGATCTGGTGGAGCAGCCCGCCAAGGTCATGCGCATCGGCAGCATGATCCGGCAGCTCCTCGAGGAGGTCCGGGCCGCCCCTCTGGACGAGGCGAGCCGCAAGCGGCTCAAGGAGATCCACCAGAGCTCGATCAAGGAGCTGGAGGACGGCCTGGCCCCCGAGCTGGTCGAGGAGCTGGAGCGGCTGTCGCTTCCCTTCGCCGACGGTGAGGGCGCCCCGCCGAGCGACGCGGAGCTGCGCGTCGCGCACGCGCAGCTCGTCGGCTGGCTGGAGGGCCTGTTCCACGGGATCCAGACCACGCTCTTCGCCCAGCAGATGGCCGCCCGCGCCCAGCTGGAGAACATGCGCAGGGCGCTGCCCGGCGGCGTCTCCCTCCAGCAGGACAGCGGCCACCAGGGCAGCTCGGGCCCGTACCTGTAGGGCCTGCGGAGTCACCGGCCAGGGCCCTGGTCCCCGCGCGGAGCGGGCGGGGACCAGGGCCGTCGGCGTGCGAGGCCACCGGCGCTCGGCGTCCCCTTCGGCCAGGGCGCTCATGGCGGACCACCGGCGTGCGGGGCCGTCGGTGATCCCGCAGGACGTCCGGGGTCGCCGGCGCCCGCGGGACTACCGGTAGAGACCCTCCAGCACCTCGGCCACCCCGTCGTCGTCGTTGGCCGCGGTCACGTGGTCGACCGCGGCCAGCACCTCGGCGTGGGCGTTGGCGACGGCGTAGGAGGTGCCGGCCCAGTGCAGCATCGGCAGGTCGTTGGGCATGTCGCCGAAGGCGATCGAGTCGGTCCGCACGACGTCCTGGGTCTCGGCGAGGGCGGCCAGCGCGGTGGCCTTCGTCACACCCCGGGCGCTCATCTCGATCAGCGCCCGGCCGCTGGAGTGGGTGGGCGTCACGAGGTCGCCGACCAGCTCGCAGACGGCGTCGTTGAGGACGTCGGGGTCCATCCGGGGGTGCAGGGCCAGGAGCTTGGCGCAGGGCCGCTCGGTGAGGGCCGCCGCCCCGACGAGCAGCCCGGCGGTACGGCTGTCGGCGCGGTCGAGGCGGAAGGACGACTCGTGGGCGAACCCGCCTTCGTACTCGACGGAGAAGGTCAGCTCGGAGAACTCCGCGCGGAGCCTCCCGACGACCTCCTCCAGGATGTCGGGGGTGATGAGGCGCGACTGGACGACACGCTCGGTGTGCAGGTCGTAGACCAGGGCGCCGTTGGCGCAGATGGCCAGACCCCGGTGGCGTACGGCTCCGGCCACCGGGCGCATCCAGCGAGGCGGTCTGCCGGTCACGAAGACGAGTGTGGCGCCGGCTTCTTCCACGCGTGCGAAGGCGGCGACGGTGCGGTCCGAGACGGTGCCGTCCGAGCGCAGTGCGGTACCGTCGAGGTCGGTGGCGACAAGGCGGGGGCTTCCCATAACACGTCCAGTCTGCACCGTGATGCCCGGTGCCACGCCACGCGGGACTCGCCTGGGATGAACTTCCTCATGGCGGGAACACCTGTCCGCGGGATAGTGTTAGATGTGATGGCGTTGTATTAGCTGAATCCCGTTGTGAAAACCAGTTTGACTGAACCACCCCGGGGCGTGCTGTACGACACATGGGGTTCACGAGGTGTGAATCCCGAAGTTTCAAATCCTGAGGGAGAGCTTTAATGGCTCAGGGAACCGTCAAGTGGTTCAACGCTGAAAAGGGCTTCGGCTTCATCGCGCCGGACGGTGGCGCACCGGACGTCTTCGTCCACTTCTCCGAGATCCAGGGCTCCGGCTACCGGAGCCTCGAGGACGGTCAGCGGGTCGAGTTCGAGATCACGCAGGGCCAGAAGGGCCCGCAGGCCTCGCAGGTTCGCGCCGTCTGACGCATAGACCTCTGCAGAGGGGAAGGCGGGGTTCGCTTCACGCGAACCCCGCCTTCGCCGTTTCCGGACGGCTTCACGACTTTCGGACATACCCAGCCCCTCTTTTCGGGCGCCCCTTACGGCCCTTCCGGGCGCCCCTTCCGCCGCTGCGGACCGTCCCCTTCGCCCCCTTCGCCGCCGCCGATCGCATCCTTTCGCCGTTTCCGGACGTCCTCGCCCCAGCGTCCCCTGCCGATCGCATCCCTCCGCCGTTTCCGGGCGTCCTCTCCGCCGCACCCCCGAACGACTTCACGGGGAGACTTCCGCCACGGCCGGCGAATCGCCGGGCGCACAGGCCCGCACCCCCTCCTCGCCCCTGAGAGCGCCGCTGAGGGCCTCACCCGGCCCGGACGACCAAAGGGCCGACGGCCGTCCCCGAGCCCCCTGTACGCCCGTGGAGACCGTCTCTGATGAGGCGGAGCGACGGCCCCCGCGGGAGCCGTGGATCACCGCCGGTATGGGCCGCCGCCCGTGTGGCGGACATCACCGCTCGGCGGCGGATGCCGAATCGCATTCCGGCAGCCGGGAGAAGCCCTCGTGACCGCCCCCGGCCTTTGCCGTAGATATCCGGATTTTTGGCCACCTACCAGGAGGGATGAGGCCGTACGCTCGCCGTCCACTTCCCTTGACCGGGGGCATGACGACGAGGGCCCCGCCGGGATCGGCGGGGCCCTCGGCCCGGGAGGACATGGAAGGGTGTGGAAAGACCGGAAAGAAGGCCGGAAGGCCTATATGTGTTACTTGACGGGTTCGAGGACGTCGAGGCCGACGTAGGGGCGCAGGGCCTCCGGGACCACGACGGAGCCGTCGGCCCGCTGGTGGTTCTCCAGGATGGCGACGATCCACCGGGTGGTGGCCAGGGTGCCGTTGAGCGTCGCCACGTGCTGGGGCCTGCCGCCCGCGTCGCGGTAGCGGACACCCAGGCGGCGGGCCTGGAAGTCGGTGCAGTTGGACGTCGAGGTCAGCTCGCGGTAGCGGCCCTGGCTGGGCACCCACGCCTCGCAGTCGAACTTCCGCGCCGCGCTCGTGCCGAGGTCGCCGGCCGCGGTGTCGATGATCCGGTAGGGCAGTTCGACCTTGGCGAGCATCTCCCGCTCCCAGTCGAGCAGCCGCCGGTGCTCGGCCTGCGCGTCCTCGGGACGGCAGTAGGAGAACATCTCGATCTTGTCGAACTGGTGGACCCGGATGATGCCCCGGGTGTCCTTGCCGTACGAGCCCGCCTCGCGGCGGAAGCAGGAGGACCAGCCCGCGTAGCGGTACGGCAGCGCCGCGCCGTCGAGGATCTCGTCGGCGTGGTAGGCCGCCATCGGGACCTCGCTGGTGCCGACCAGGAACAGGTCCTCCTCCGGCAGGTGGTAGACCTCGCTGGCGTGCGCGCCGAGGAAGCCGGTGCCCTTCATCGACTCCGGCTTGACCAGCACCGGCGGGATCATCGGGATGAACCCGGCCTCGATCGCGTGCTGCATGGCCATGTTGAGCAGGCCGAGCTGGAGCCGGGCGCCGGCGCCCTTCAGGAAGAAGAACCGCGCGCCGGAGACCTTCGCGCCGCGCTCCATGTCGATCGCGCCGAGCAGCTCACCGAGCTCCAGGTGGTCGCGCGGCTCGAAGTCGAAGGACGGCTTCTCGCCGACCTCCTCCAGCACGACGTAGTCGTCCTCGCCGCCCTCCGGGGCGCCCTCCTCGACGAGGTTGGGCACGGTGTGGAGCAGCTCTTCGAGCTCCCCGGCCAGCTTCTCGGCCTCGGCCTCGGCGGACTTGACCTGTGCCGAGAGGTCCTTGGCCCGGTCGAGCAGGGCGGTCTTCTCCTCACCGGAGGCGCGGGAGACCGACTTGCCGATGCTCTTCTGCTCGGCGCGCAGCGCCTCGAAGCGGCTCAGCGCGCCGCGCCGCCGCTCGTCGAGGTCGAGCAGCTTTTCGACGACGGAGTCGTCCTCACCGCGGGCACGCTGCGACGCCCGTAGCCGGTCGGGATCCTCACGAAGGGTACGCAGGTCAATCACAGGACAAGGCTACCGATGCGGGGCACGCACCCGCTCACCTATTACCCGGGTTCCTCCGGCGCGGCCGGTCCCACCGGAGCGGAGGGGCGGACCGGCAGGAGGATCAGGCCGGCCCGAGAGCCGGACCCGCCGGAAGGGCGCTGGAAGGGCGCTGGAAGGGTCAGGGCCGGCCGGAGCGGATCCTGGACAGCCAGCCCGCGGCCTCGGCGAAGTCGTCGTCGGCCGTGCCCCGCTTGATCTGCGGCGCCGTGCCGTCGGCGCGCGGGTAGCTCCCGAGGAAGCGGACGTCGGCGCAGATGCGGCGCAGGCCGGAGACCGCCTCGCCGACCCGGGCCTCGGCCACGTGGCCTTCGAAGTCGAAGTGGAAGAAGTAGCGGCCGATGCCGTCGCCGGTGGGCCGCGACTCGATGCGGGTCAGGTTGACGCCGCGCACCGAGAACTCGGTGAGCATCTCCAGCAGCGCGCCCGGGTGGTCGTCGGTGAGGAAGGCGACCAGCGAGGTGCAGTCGGAGCCGGTGGGCTCGGGCAGCAGGCCCGGCCGGGAGAGGCGGATGAACCGGGTCACGGTGTCGGACCGGTCACCGACCCCGGACGCCAGCTCCACCAGGCCGTAGCGCTCGCCGGCGATGCGCGCGGCGATGGCCGCGTCGTACGGCGAGCCCGGGTCGGCCACCTCCTGGGCGGCGGCCGCGGTCGACGGGGCCGGGACCACCACGGCGTCCGGCATCTCGCGGGCGACGAAACCACGGCACTGGGTGATGGCGGCCGGATGGGTGTAGACCCGCTTGACGTCGGAGAGCGGCATCTCCGTCCGCGTCAGCAGGGAGAACTGCACCGGCAGCAGCAGCTCGGCGGTGATGAGCAGCGGCTCGCCCCAGGCGAGCTCGTCGAGGGTCGAGCTGATGCCGCCCTCCAGGGAGTTCTCCAGCGGCACGACGGCACCGTCGGCCTCACCCCGCCTGGCGGCGTCCAGCGCCGCGCTGACGTTGGCGCTCGGCAGGCCCTCGGCGTCCGGCGCCAGGATGCGCAGGGCCTCCTCGGTGAAGGTGGCCTCAGGACCCAGGTAGGCGAGTTTCGGCATGATGTCAGGCTATCCGGTGCCGGTCCGGAAACGGTGGTGAATCGCACGTGCCGGGACCGCCCCGCCGTCGGCCCCCGGTGCGGAGCCCCACCATCGGCCCCCGGTGCGGAGCCCCACCGTCGGCCCCCGGTGCGGAGCCCCACGTCCCGCCTCGTCCACGCCCCGGCGTTCACCCCCGGCCTCCACCGGGCCCCCCGGGGCCGCGGGGACGGCCGGCATGCCGGGAGGCGTCAGGCGGGCGGTGTCAGGTGAGCGGCCGGAACGTCTCGCGGCGTCTCGGCAGCCACGAGGCGAGCAACCAGACTAGGGCCAGCGCGCCCAGCCCGAACCCGTTCTGGACGATCTTCCCCAGCACCGGGCTGAGCACCGGGATCTCGGCGGCCTTGATCGCCACTCCCCACCAGGGGACGGGCACCACGTAGTACAGCCAGACGCCCGCGGCGACCCGGACCCGCAGCGGGTCGCGCCCGTCCCCGGCCAGCGCGCCGAGGACCACGACCACCCAGGCCAGGTGGTGGATCCACGCCACCGGCGACAGCAGCACCGCCATCAGGCCGGTCAGCGCGACCCCGGTCATCGTGTGCCCGTCGAGGAACGCCCGGCGGGCGTGGCGGAAGCCGTACCAGCCGACCGCGGCGACCAGGACCAGCCAGAGCAGGGAGGTCGGCGCGTCGGGCAGGTAGAGCCGGATCAGCATGCCGCGCATCGACTGGTTGGTGGTCGCCGCGTTGGCGCCGAGCCGTTCGGGGTCGAGCAGCGCGTGGAACCAGAAGCCGGTGGCGTCGGACGGGATCACCAGGAACGGCAGCAGGGTCAGCAGCGCCGCGGTGAAGGCCGCCATGAGGAAGGCCCGGCGCTGCTCCGGCCGCCCGCCCGGGCCGAACCCGGTGATGAGCAGGTAGATCAGGAAGACGCCGGGGGTGAGCTTGACGGCGGTGGCCAGGCCGATCAGCAGGCCGCGCGGCCAGACCGGGCGGCGGGCCGCGCAGTCGGCCAGGCAGAGCGCGACCAGCAGGATGTCCACCTGGCCGAAGCGGACCTGGTCCCTGATCGGCATCAGGTAGGTGCACGCGACCATCAGGACGGTGAACACCGCCGGGAGCCACAGGCCGCCCCACCTGCCCTCCGCCGGCACGGCCGTACGGCCCGGCGCGACCCCGCCCGGCACACCACGGCCGGACGCGGCGCCGTCCGGCCCACCGCCGCCGCCCGGCCCACCGCCGCCGCCCGGCACGCCGGGATCCGGCGCGGCGGGACCCGATGCCGCGCGGCCCGTCGCGAAACGGCCCAGCGCGGCGCGGAAGGCGTACGCGACGGTGACGGCGAGCGTGGCGAAGATCCCGGCCGTCCACACCCACTGCGCGACCGGCCAGGACATCATGGCCAGCGGTACGGCCAGCATCGCCGCGACCGGCGGGTAGGTGAACGGCAGGAGCTGCGGCGCGGGCGTCACGAAGTCGTAGACCGGCCGGCCTTCGAGGAGTGCCTGGCCGCCGGTACGGTACACATCCAGGTCGACCAGTCGCTGGTCGTCGACGTTGCCCAGCCAGTAGAGGACCAGCGGGGCCGCCGCCGCCGCGACGAGCAGCAGCGCGAGCGGCCACACCCACGGTGGCCGCCTGACGGTGGTCGTCGCGGTCGCCTCGCCAGTCATCACGAGCAGGCAGGTTACCGTGGGGCTGGTAAACCGGTGGCCCGGGTCCCGCCCCGCGGATCTCCGCCGTGACGGGGACGCCCGGCCGTCCGGCCGGTCGCGGCGGGCGGAATGATCCACGAAGCAGGACCTGACGGTTCACGGACACGGGGGAGTCTCATGGGTGCGGTGCACGGCGGTCACAGGCCCGTCCCCGCCGCGGGCCCGTTCCCGGCCCCGCCGGGCGCCGCGGGGCCGCTCCACGCCGCGCGTGTCCCGGGACGGCCGGCACGCGCCGCGCGGACGGCCGCACGGGCCGTCTCCGCCGCACGGGCCGCCGCGTGGATGCCGTGGGCCGCGCTGGTCGCCGTGTTCACGCTGGTTCTCCTCGTCCCCGGTACGGCCGCCCACGCCGCCGTACCGGCCACCGCTCGGGCCACCGCCTCCGTGCCGGCCACCGCTCGGACCGCCGCCTCCGTGCCGGCCACCGCCTCCGTACCGGCCTCCGTGCCGGCCACCGCTCGGGCCGCCTCCTCAGCCGCTCCGGCGAACCCGGGGCAGGTCGTGGTGATCGGAGTGCCCGGCCTCGAATGGAAGGACCTCGACCGGGCTCGGACGCCGAACCTGTGGGGGCTCGTGGAGCGGGGCGGGTCCGCGTCGATGTCCACCCGGGCGGTGCCCCCGCCGGGACGGAGTCTCATCTGCCCGGTCGCGGGCTGGCTGACCGTCTCGGCGGGACAGCGGGCGGGCGCGCCCGGGGACGGCTGTGCGCCGCCCGCCGCGCCGCGACCCGGACCGGACGGCGGGGCGAGCGTGCCGGACTGGTCCCGGCTCACCGCCCACAACGCCGCCGAGGTCTCCTACCGCCCGGTGCTCGGGCAGCTCGGGCAGCTCGTGGCGGACGCCGGGGGGAAGGTGGCGGCGGCCGGGCCGGGAGCCGCGCTCGCCGCTGCCGACAAGTCCGGAAATATCGGTAAATACGCTCCTAGCATCGGCGGACTCGGCGACCTGGCACCGTACCGGCTGGTGGTGGCGGAGGTCCCCGACCTCGCCGAGGCGTGGCTGCGGGGGCAGCCGGACGGCGACGGCCCGCCCGCCGCGCTGACCGACCGGGCCCGCCGGGAGGCGGTGGCCGCCGCCGACCGCGGGGTGGGCGCGGTCCTCGGCCGGGTCCCGCCGGGCGCCACCGTCCTGCTCGGCGGCCTGTCCGACGCCTCACCGACCGCCCACCTGCACGTGGCCGTCGCCCGGGGAGCGTCCCCCGGCGGCGCGCCGTACCCGCGCGGCCTGCTCACCGCCCCCTCCACCCGGCAGGACGGCCTGGTCACCAACACCGACCTGACCGCCACCGTGATCGCCCTGCTCGGCCTGGAGGCGCCGAACACGGTCGTGGGGCACGCCTGGCGGAGCGCCGGGCCGGGCGGCGGGAGCACGGCCGCCACGGTGGACCGGCTGGCCGACGACGACCTCGCCAGCGAGGTGCTGCGCGAGGTGCGGGGGCCGTTCTTCACCGGCCTGGTGACCGTGCAGATCCTGTTCTACGTGCTGGCCGCCGTGGCGTTCCGGCGCGGCTGGGGCGGCTCGCGGGCGCTGACGGCCGTCCGGGGCGTCGCGACGGTCAGCGGCGCGATCCCCGTCGGCATCTTCCTGGCCCAGCTCGTGCCGTGGTGGAGCCTGCCCGCGCCGATGGCCGCGCTGGTCCTGACCATCGTGGCCGTCGCCTGCGTGGTCGCGGCGCTCGCCCTGGCCGGGCCGTGGCGGACGCACGTCCTCGGCCCGCTGACCGTGGTCGCCGCGATCACCTCGCTGGCCCTGCTGGCCGACGTGATGACCGGCTCCCGGCTCCAGGTGAACGCTGTCGGCGGCTACGAGCCCGTCACCGGTGGGCGCTTCTACGGCTTCGGCAACATCGCCTTCGCGGTCTACTCGGCCGGCACCATCCTGGCGCTCGCCGGGATCGCCCAGTGGCTGTTGCCCCGCGGGCGCCGCGCGCTCACCCTGGCCGTCTGCGTCCTGTACGGCGGGCTCGCGGTGTTCGCCGACGGCTGGCCGGGGTGGGGCGCCGACTTCGGCGGCGTCCCGGCGTTCCTGGCCGGGGTGGCCGTCCTCGTGGTCCTGCTGTCGGGCCGCCGTCTGTCGGTGGCCAAGGCCGTCCTGATCGGCGCGGCGGGCGTCCTGGCGATCACGGTGATCGCGGTGGCCGACTGGCTGCGGCCCGCCGAACAGCGCACCCACCTCGGCGCGTTCGTCCAGCAGGTGCTGGACGGCGAGGCATGGGCCGTGGTCACCCGGAAGTTCGGCGCGATGCTCGGGATCACCGTCGGCAACTGGCCGCTGACCCTGCTATCGCTGGTCGCGCTGGCCTTCCTGTTCCTGGTGCTGGACCGCCCCTCCCGGTGGGGCGCCTCCGCGCTGGGCCGGGCCTACGCGCTGGCGCCCGCGCTGCGCGCCGGGCTGATCGGCGCGCTGGTCTGCGCGCTGGCCGGGTTCCTGCTGAACGACTCCGGCATCGCCATCCCGGCGATGGCGCTCACGGTCGCGGTGCCGCTGACGCTGACCGCCTGCGTGCGCGCGCTCCGGCTCTCGCCGCCCACCACGCCAGGGCGAGCGTCAGAGCCAGCAGGGACCACGGCACCACCCGTTCCCTGAGCAGGGTCTTCAGCCACAACAGGTCGGCCGGGCGCATCGCCTCCCTGGCCGGGAGGTAGCCCAGCGACAGGACGGCCGTCCTGGCCAGCACGAAGGTCTCCAGCGCGGGCCAGGACGCCCCGGCCGCCATCGCCAGCAGCGCGAAGGCCAGCCCGTCATACCACGGCAGCGCGTACGGCGCGGCGAACAGCCAGGCGGCCACCAGCGCCGCGGAGACCGCCGGGGCGGTGGCCCGGGGCGTGGCCCGCAGGACCAGCCACGCCAGGCAGGCCAGCAATAGCATCGAGCCGAGCTGGATCCAGGAGGAGTACGCGCCGGGCCCGAAGGCCGCCTGCAGACCGGTCTTGGCGAGCTGCCACGGGGTGGCGAGGGAGACCTTCTTGCTGGCCGCGCCGACCTGGTCGAGCACGTGCGGCCCGGCCAGGCCGTAGGTCAGCAGCACGGTGGCCGTGGCGGCGCCGGCCACGACGGCGAGCCGGCGCGGCGAGCGGCGCAGCTCCCACGCCGGGCCGAGCGCGACCAGCCCGGCGTTGAGCTTCACCCCGATGCCCAGCCCGAGCAGCACGCCGCTCCCGGCCCGCCGCCACCCGCCGCCCGGTACGGCCGGGCCCCCCGGTCCGGCCACGCCGGCCGGGACGGCGCCGGCCCGCGCCGCGTTCCCGGCCGCGTGTGCCACGAGCGCGGCGACCATGCAGGCCACGGCGAGGGTGTCGACGTGCATCCCGGCGGCCAGGTGGTAGAGCATCAGCGGGTTGGCCGCCCACAGCAGCGCCGCCCGGCGGGACAGCCCGGCGTCGGCCCGGGTGAAGCGGTGCAGCAGCAGCGCGGTCCCGACGAACGCGGCCGCGTTGAACACCGCCATCGCGAAGACCGTCAGCCTGACCGAGTCGTCGCCGATCAGGCTCGCCAGCGCGTGCACGGCCGTCGCCACCGGCCCGTACACGCTCGTCACGCCGGCCCACTCCTCCACCGCGCCGGTGACCGGGTCGGCGGGCAGCTCGGCGGGGGTGACGGCGTAGGGGTCGAGGCCGAGGGCGGCCAGGCGGCCGTAGGCGGCGTAGTTGAGGTGGTCGGCCGAGCCGGACGGGGGGAGGAAGGCCAGCAGCCCGGCCACCGCGCAGCCGGCCACGAGCAGCGGGCGGGCGGCGGGCCCGCTCCGGGCCCGCAGCGCACCGGCCAGCCCGAGGCCGCCCAGCACGATCGCGGCCGCGGCCATGGCGATCACGAGGTGGCCGTCGGGGCGCACGCCCAGGGAGTAGGGGGGCTGCCAGGCGGGGCCGGGCAGCACCGGGACCATCGCGGACGGCCCGAGCAGCCCGATCAGGACCGTCAGGGCAGCCGACAGCCCCACGGCCGCGTAGGCGGCCGCGTCGAATTCCCGGAACGCGCCACGCGCGGGGGCTCGCCTGCCGTCGACAACCGCCGGATCCCGAGTCACCCGCAAATTCCAGCACATCCGGCACGGTGCCCCGGGCGGCGGCCGGTCCGGAGCGCCGGACGGGCATGCGCGGGCTCCCGGCGGCGGTTCGCCGGGACGGCGGCCGGCGGCCGGCGGCCGGTGACGGACGGCTAGCGGCGGACCAGCAGGGCGCGGGCGACGTCGCGGAACTGCCGGGCCCGGTGGACCTGGGCCCTCCAGTCGGTGCCGGTGGCCCGGTGGGCCATCTCCACCTCGACCTCCCGCACGCGGAACCCCTTGCGCAGCAGGTCGATCGTCAGCGCGGTCTCCACGCCGAAGCCGTGCGCCAGGGGGCGGGCCGCCTCGAAGGCCGCCCTGGTCAGGCAGCGCTGGCCGTTGAGCGGCTGGGCCGGGGTCCAGCCGGTCGCCCGCTCGATGCCCTCGCGTGCGAGCCGTACCACGAACCCGTGGCCGCCCAGCTTCACCCTGGTGGTGAACACGGCGATGGTCATGTCGGCCTCGCCCGCCGCGACGGGCTCGATCAGCGGCGCGGCGGTGCGCGCCGTCTCGCCGAGGTCGGCGTCGAGGAACAGGAGGTTCCTGGGATTCTCGTCGTCGAACAGGCGCACCGCCTCGGCGCCGCTCTCCATGGCGGCGGCCTTGCCGCGGTTGCGGCTGTGCCGTACGACGCGTGCCCCTGCGGCCTTGGCCACCCTGCCGGTCTGGTCGGTCGAGCCGTCGTCCACCACCACGACGAGATCGACGCCCGGGAGCGCCGTGGCGGCGGCCACGGTGGCGCCGATCCTGTCCGCCTCGTCCTTGGCGGGGATGATCACTGCTGTGCCGGTCATCGTCGCGCCGGTCACCCCTGCGGCTCGGCCGACAGCGACTCGTCCGGCACCGCGTCGTGCACGGTGAACACCGAGTCGAGCCCGGTGACCTGGAGGATCTTGCGTACGGCGGGCCGCGGCGCGGCCAGCTCCATGGTCCCCCCGCGCTCGCGCAGCCGCTTGAGCGCGGCGAGCAGCACGTTCATCCCCGTGGAGTCGCAGAACTCCACCTTGGAGAGGTCGAGGACCACGTAGGTGGTCGGACTCTCCTGGAGCAGCCGAGCGAACTCGGACTGCAGGCCCGGCGCGGTGTACAGGTCGATTTCGCCGGTGATAGTCATGACCGTGTGCCCGGCATGAGATCGAGTTGAGACTTTTAGCTCCACAGCGGCACACTAGCGGCGCGAAGGCCCAGGGTCACGTTCTCTCGCCCAGGACGAGTCGTCGGCCTTTTGTCCCCCGTTTCGACCTCACGGAAACCCTGAGTGCGCGAGACTTGACACTGCGCAATACCGGCTCGGCCGGGAAGGGAGTGACCCGGAACTCTCCCGCCCGTCCACTGCGCCACGGCAGCGACGACCGCTGAGCAGAAACGGGCTCGACCAGATGAACACCGACTTTCCTGAGGACCCCCAGCGACAGCGGCTCCGGGACCACCTGGAGTCCATGATCACCCGAACCGAGAAGGCCACCTCGTGGCACGACGCGGCCGGGTCTCTCCGCAACATGATGAGCCACGAGGGATACGTCCCGATCAGGACCCGCCTGACCGGTGACGACCTCGACTTCCTGGAGGGCGCGCGCGAGGAGCTGCTCGGCTTCGCCACGCTCGGGGTCCGGCTCCTCGACCTCCACCGGCCGCGCGACGCGGGCGGCATCACCAGCGACGCGGCCCACCCGATCCTGCGGTGCCGCAGCTGCATGTGGCGCTGGCCGTGCCCGACCTTCCGCGCCATGATCGAGTCCTTCGACACACCGCGGGCGCCGTCCTCCTACCGGCACGTCGAACCCGACGAACCCGACGATCCTGGCGGTTCCGGCGATTCCGGCGGTTCCGGCGACGGAGGGGAGACCCGGGTGATCCTCGTCTCCCCCCGGAGCGGCCCCCGCGACACGTGAGGCCGCCGGCCGCGGACGGGCCCCGGGCCCGGGACGGCGTTCGGACGCTCAGGCCGGCAGCGGCAGGCGGATCTCGAAGCGGCAGCCGGCCCCGGCGTTGACCACGCCGATGGTCCCCTCGTGCGCCTCGACGATGCCCTGCGCGATCGCCAGACCGAGCCCGGCCCCGGTGCCGTCCGCGCCCGGGGTCCGGGCCGCCTCGCCGCGGAAGGCCACGTCGAACACGCGGGGCAGGTCCTCCTCCGGGATGCCGCCGCAGCAGTCGGCGACCGACAGGCAGGCGACCTCGCCCTCCACCGCCGCGCGCACCAGCACGGTGCCGTCGGCGGGGGTGTGCCTGATCGCGTTGACCACGAGGTTGCGCAGCGCCCGTGACAGCTCCTCCGCGTCCGCCACGACCGGGACGACCTCGCCCGCCTCGCCGGCCAGCCGTACGCTCTTGGCCCTGGCCAGCGGCTCGGCGCCGGCCAGGGCGTCGGCGACCAGGTCGCCGAGGCCGACCGGGGAGCGCGACAGCCGCAGCGCGCCCGCGTGGATCCGCGACAGCTCGAACAGGTCGCCGACCATGTCCGACAGCCGGTCCACCTCCAGGCGGATCCGCCGGTGGTAGCGCGCCACGGTCTCCGGATCGCCGGCCACGCCGTCCTCCAGCGCCTCGGCCATGGCCCGCATGCCCGCCAGCGGGGTGCGCAGGTCGTGGCTGACCCAGGCGACGAGCTCGCGGCGCGCGCTCTCCAGCGCGCGTTCGCGCTCGTGGCCGAGGCGGATGCGCTCGTAGGCCTGCTCCAGGGTCCTGGCGATGGTGTCGAGTTCGGCGGGCAGTCCGCGGGGCGGCGCGAACTCCCCCGACGGCGGTACGGCGCGCACGGCCGCGACAAGCCTGCGGCTGGCCGCCACGACCCGGCGGGCCAGCACCGCCGCGACCCCCAGCCCGACGAGCCCGCCGACCGCGACCACGCTGAGCACGATGTCCCGGGGCGTGCCCTCGATGATCATCTCAAGGGTGATGGCGACCACCCCGCCGACCGTCGCCACGACGGTCACCACGGCGACCACCGCGAGCATCACGCCGATCGACCGTTCGCGCAGCAGCCGCATCGCGCCCAGCCCGGCCAGCGCCACCAGCAGGCCGAGGCCCGCCGTGACCGCGACGATGACCAGGATCTCGGGGATCACGGGATCATGGCTCCGGGGTGGGCTCGAAGCGGTAGCCGACGCCCCAGACGGTGACGATGCGGCGGGGCGCGGCCGGGTCCGGCTCGATCTTCTCGCGGAGGCGGCGGACGTGCACGGTCACCGTGGAGGAGTCGCCGAAGGACCAGCCCCAGACCTGGTCGAGCAGGGCCGCGCGGCTGAACGCCTGGCGGGGGTTGCGCATGAGGTGGGCCAGCAGGTCGAACTCGCGGGCGGTCAGCGTCACCTCCGCGGCGCCGAGCCGTACCTCGTGGGCGTCGACGTCGACGACCAGGTCGCCGTCCCGGAGCACGCCGGTCCCGGCCGCCGCCGCGGCGCCGCGTCCCCGCCGCAGCACGGACCGCACTCGCAAGGCCAGCTCCCGGGGACTGAACGGCTTGGTGACATAGTCGTCGGCGCCGATCTCCAGGCCGGTCACCCGGTCGATCTCCTCGCCCAGCGCGGTCAGCATGATCACGGGGATCGGGCGGCGTTCCTGGAGCTTCCGGCAGACGGCGAGGCCGTCCATCTTCGGCAGCATCAGGTCGAGCACCATCAGGTCCGGCGGGTCGGACAGCGCCCGGCGGAGCGCCTCGGCGCCGTCGGAGACGCACTCCACCCGGTGGCCGTCGCGTTCGAGATAGCGGACCACGACCTCGGCCACCGTGGGGTCGTCGTCGACCACCAGAATCCGCGCGCCCATGACGTCCACGGTAGGCCCGTGCGGACCGTCCGCCGCGTCCGCGTCACCGGTCCGTAAGGATCGGGGAGAGCGGATCGTTATCCTCTCCGTCCCCGCGGGGCCCGCGTCCCGCGTACCGTGGATCACATGACTCGTACGGTGATGGCGGTCCTGGGCGTCCTGCTGGCGCTTTACGTCGTGTTCGGGCTCCTGCTGCCGGCGCTGTTCGGGCTGCTGAAGTTCGTGCTCGTGCTGGCGGTGGTGGCGTTCGCGGTGGTGGCCGTGGTCACGGTCGTGAGCCGGCTCTCGAAGTGACCGGCCCGGCCGTGCCCGCGTGAGCCGTACGGCGGACCCGGCGGACCTACCCGCACTCCCGCAGCGCGGGCTCGGGGAGGGACACCTGGCCGTCGCCCTGGTCGGCGACGGTGGTGAGCAGGGCCCAGACCGTGGTGATCTCCCCCTCGTGCCTGACGCCCCAGTTCTCGGCGACGTACTCGACGATGCCGAGGCCGCGGCCGCCGAGGGAGGAGAGGGTGGGCCGTCCGGCACGGGGCTCGGTGGCGGCGCCTCCGTCACTCACCGCAACCTCGACGCACCCCCCGGCCCACCGCCAGGCGACCATGACCTGGCCGGACGGCAGCGGGTGCGCGTGCCGGAGCGCGTTGCTCAGCAGTTCGCTCACCACGAGGACCGCGTCGTCGATGGCGGTCTCGTAGACACCCCATTCCTGCAGGTCGGAGCAGAGACGTTGGCGTGCGACAGCGACGCTGGACGGTGCATACGGCAACAGAACGACGCTCGACGCACTCACCTCCCCGTTTCCCCGTTCCCCCTCAGGAACACACCTGGTACGACCGAAATGCCCCGTTAGATGGTCTTAGAAACCGCGCCTCGATTACGGCTTGTGCACATTCGACGATAGTTCAGCGCATCCGTTACCGGGCCATGACCGCACCGGTGTGTCGGTCAGGTATAGGCGCTCGGCGTGTCGGCAATGGGCAGGGAGAGCCGCATCCGGGTGCCCCCTCCCGGGCCCTCGTGCGCCGTCACCTCGCCGCCCTGGGCGCGGGCCAGGCTGCGCACGATGTACAGGCCGAGGCCGACTCCGCCGAACCTGCGGCGGTCACCGCCGTCCACCTGGACGAACCGCTCGAACACCCGCTCGCGGCTGGCGGGCGCGATGCCCACGCCCTCGTCGTCCACGACCACCACCACCCGGTCACCTTCCCGCCAAGCCGCGACCCTGATGAGACCGCCGTCCGGTGAATATTTGAACGCGTTCTCCAGGAGCTGCCCCAGCACGATATCGGTCGCCAGCGCGTCACCGGAGACCGGGGGCAGGTCAGAGGCCACATCGACCTCGACACGGTGCAGATCCGACAGCACCGGGAGGCCCAGCGTGGCGGCGCGGATCAGCGCTCCCATGTCGAGCGCCTCGATCCGGAGCGTGAGCTCGCCGGTGCCGGCCCGGGAGCCCAGCAGCAGGTGGTCCATGAGCTGGCCGAGGGAACGCGCCCGCTCGGCGATGGTGTGCACGGCCGCGCGGCGCTCGGCGTCGGTCATGCTGTCCCAGCGGGCGTCGAGGGTGCCCGCGAACCCCCGCACCACCGTGATCGGGGTGCGCAGCTCGTGGCTGGTGGTGGCCAGGAAGAGGTCCTTGGCCTCCTCCAGCTCCTTGGCGCGGGTGATGTCGCGGAAGTCGACCACCGTCTCCCCGGTCTCCACGATCTCCGCGCAGAGCACCTCCAGCCAGGCTCCCGAGGCAAGCTGCAGGGTGAGCTTGTCACCCGGCTCCGGCAGCGGGAACGGCGGCGGCCCGCCGATCACGTCGGCCGCCGTGCGTCCGGTCAGCCCGGCCGCCGCCGGGTTCCACTGGGTGACGCGGCCCTCCCCGTCGAGGACGGCGATGCCGTCGGCGCTGGCGTCGAACACGGCCCGCTCGTGGGCCCGCTGCCACACCGCCTCCTGGTAGGCCAGGGCGTTGCCGGCGGCGATCCCGGCGTGCCCGGCCAGCAGCTCCAGCAGCTCCAGCTCCAGGTGGCTCGCCTTGCGCTTGGCGAACAACGCGTACAGCGCGCCGTACGGCCGGCCGCCCACCGCCGCCAGGCCGAGCGCGATGGTGTGCAGGCCGGGCAGCCGCGACCAGATCAGCTCGTCCAGCGCGGCCTGCTCGCCGGTCTCCAGCATCACGGTCCGGCCGGTGCGCAGGAGCTTGCCGACGAGGCTGGAACGCAGGTCGGCGGTGGAGCCGCGCATGGACTCCGGCAGCCGGTGGGTGGCCACCAGCCGGAGCCGGTCGCCCTCGATGAGCACGAAGCCGCCCGCGTCGGCGCCGGTCAGCTCGGTGAGGCTGGCCGCGATCCGGTCGAGCACGGCGGGCAGCTCCCGCTCGGCGTTGATGTCGGCGACCACGTCGGTGAGCCTGCGGACGAGCTGCGCCCGCCGGGCGGCCCCGTCGTGGGCGCTCTCGTCGTCGCGCGCCAGGTGGTAGACGCTGACGTAGCCGAGCAGGGCGCCGGCCGAGGACCGCAGCGCACTGGTGTCGACCCGCACGTCCAGGAGGGTGCCGTCGCGGCGGAACCGCCTGGTCCGCAGCGACACCTGGCCGCCGGTGCGGACCCGCTCCAGGACCGCGTTGTGCTCGGCGGTCAGCTCCTCGGGGACCATCGGGGCGCGGCGGCCGAGCAGCTCGGCCGCCGTCCAGCCGAACAGCCGCTCGGCGGCGGCGTTCCAGCTGAGGACCGTCTGGTCGCGGTCGAGGGCGACGATCGCGTTGGGCGCGCTGGCGACGACCGCGCGGCCGATGCCGTCGTCACACCCCCTGCTGTCACCCACATACCAATAGTGCCGCGTCAACCGGCCTGATCTTGGCACTTTCGTCCGCATGTGCTGACACCCGTTGGGAGGATCCGTCCGATACGCTGCCGTCACCGCGCGCCTGAACACGCCCGGACAGCGAAAGGGTGGGGCCATGTCATCCGGTGACATCGACGCACTGTTGCGGGTGACCTCGCCCACGTACGTGGGGAGAACCTCCCCGGATGTCGCGTTCGGCACGCTCGACGGGCCGGTGGGCCGGCTCGTCCTCGCCGTGACGGGCCGGGGCGTGGTGGCGTGCAGCTACGAGGACGAGAACACCGTCTTCGAGCGCGTCAGCAACGAGGTCAGCTCGTTCATCGGGGGCGACCCCCGGCGGCTCGACCCGGTCCGCCGGGAGCTGGACGCCTACTTCTCCGGACGGCTGCGCACCTTCACCGTCCCGATCGACCTGCAGCTCGCCACGCCGTTCGCCCGGACGGTCCTGCAGAAGATGCTCACGGTCCCGTACGGCACGGTGACCACCTACCGGGAGATCGCCGAGCGGATCGGCAGACCGCGGGCGCTGCGCGCGGTCGGCAACGCGCTGGGCGGCAACCCGGTCTGTGTGATCGTGCCCTGCCACCGGGTCGTCGAGAGCGAGACCGTCCTGGGCGGCTACGCCGGCGGCCCGGTCGCCAAGGAACGGCTGCTGCGCGTCGAGCGGGGCGCGGGCCGCCCGCCCCTGAGCCCGTAGGCGGCCCGCGGGCGCGGGGCGGGGCCCCGCACCCGTTCGTTCAGAGGACCCCGCACCCGTTCAGGAGAAGCGACCGGTCACGGCGCGCCCCGCTCCCGATGGACGGCCGGTCACCGCGTACGGGCCGGTCACGGAGTGCGGCGGGTCACGGAGTGCGGTCGAGGGCCGGGGGCGGTCCGGCCCGTACGGCGGGCCAGCGCCCCGATGGCCAGGGTGACCAGGCCCGCGACGAGGAAGGACCCGACGGCCGCGCTCATCCACGGCTGCTTGGCGAAACCGACGGCGTCCCTGACCCAGGCCCAGCGGTCGTCCCACCACTTCACCCCCGCGGGGGCGGCGAGCAGCCACCAGGCGGCGAAGCCGAGCACCCACGGGACCACCATGAGCAGGCGGGAGGGGGCGGTCTCGGAGGTGTCCCAGGTCCGGCCGCGGCCGAGGAGGAAGTAGTCGACCGCCAGCACACCGAACATCGGGACGAACACCGCGCCGATGATGCCGAGGAACGCCTGGTAGGAGTGGACGTCGATGACGAGGGCGACGGCGGTGGTCAGCACGCCGATGGCCACGGAGAAGACCCTCCGGTCCACCCTGGGCATCAGGTTCTGCAGCGACATCGCCGTGGAGTAGACGTTCGCGAACGACTGGTCGGTCTCGCGTAGCACCAGGATGCCGAAGAACAGCGCCCCGAGCGGCGCCGCCACGAACGGGGCGAACACCGTGGTCTGGTTCTCGCCCACCGCGGCGTGGCCGGCCAGCGCCACCGCGTAGACGCCGACGGCCAGGCACGCCACCTGGGCGATCGTGTAACCGCCGACCACGCCGGCGAAGGCCGCGCGGCTGGACCGCGAGTGCCGGGCGTAGTCCGCCGCGACCGGCACCCACGACACCGACAGGGCGATCACGAAGTCCACCGCGGGGGCGAAGCCGTGCCAGGACCCGCCGGTCTGGGCGGGGGTGTCGCGGAGGAAGACCACCGCGAACCAGACGACCGACACCACCACGCCGACGGTGACGAACCGCCGCAGCAGCCGGATGGCGCCCAGCGGGTAGAGGGTCAGCGCCGTCGTCAGCGCCCCGGCGGCGACCGCCCAGACCGCGTACGGCACGGACGGTCCGAAGATCGCCTGGGCGCCCATCGCGACGACCCACAGCTCGAACGCGCCCCAGCCGATCATCTGGACGATGTTGAGGACGGTGGGGACGTAGGAGAGCCTCGCCCCGAACAGGCCGCGCAGCAGCACCATCGCGGGCCGGCCCGTCTGCGCGCCCGGCACCGCGGCGAGGCCGACCATCGCGGTGCCGATCAGGCTGCCGACGAGCGCGGCGAGCAGCGCCGCCGGCAGGGTGAGCGTGTCGCCGTCGAGCAGGGGGTCGATCAGGAAGAGGGCGAAGGAGAAGCCGAGCAGGCTGACGCCCAGGTTCGCCCAGAACGCGCCCTGGTCCAGCGCGCCGAGCGTCTTGGGCGGGGCCTGGTCGAGGGTGAGGGGGGCCTCTGCATGCTTGGAACCGATGACATCGGATGTCACGAAACGCTCCCTACGCCGGCATTACCCGGACAGGTTCAGGCGGTCGGCAGCGGCTGTGCTGCCCTCTCAGCCCGGCGCCCCGAGCTCCCGCGTTGGCTTATGCAATTGGCGCCCTCATATTGCCGCATGACAGGACACACCGCCACAGCGGGCCGCTGCCGCGGCCCCGTCATCAATCGTTCATTCAGATTGATCAGCATGAAAAGTATGCGTTGGACTCATTGATCGGTGTTCGCCCACCCTTGACCACATGACGGAGGCCCTGAAGGGCGCCCCGGCCAGGCGCCGCAGCGTCCCGTCCCCTCGGCCCGTGACATCCGATGACCAGAAAGAAGATGATGGCCACACACGTTGACCACCCTCACTCGGCCACCAGGTCGTGGCTGGGCGTCTCGGCGATCACCGCCAGCCTGTTCGTCTTCCTCACCACGGAACTGATGCCCGTCGGCCTGCTCACCCCGATGAGCTCGAACCTGGGCATATCAGTGGGCACCGCCGGGCTGATGGTCACCCTGTACGGCGTCTCAGCCGGGCTGGGTGTGCCGTTCATCGTGGCCTGGACCAGGCGCGTCAACCGGCGCGTGCTGCTGTCGGCGCTGCTGGTGATACTGACCCTGGGAAACCTCATCACCGCCGTCTCACCGAACTACCCGCTGGTCCTGACGACGCGGCTCGTCATGGGATTCGCCAGCGGCGTGTTCTGGGCCATCGGCGTGAGCATGGCGATGCGCATCGTCGCCGAACGCCACGCCGGCAGGGCGGCCGCCATCGTGATGTCGGGCATCTCGGTCGCCGCGGTCGTGGGCATACCGCTGGGCACCGTCCTGGAGAGCCTCACCGGCTGGCGGACCACGTTCCTCATTTGGGCCGGCCTCAGCGCGCTGGTCCTCCTCGCGGTCGTCGCCGCGATCCCGTCGCTGCCGTCGCAGAACGCGGTCCCGGTCCGGGAGGTCTTCACGCTCCCGCTCAGGAACGCACCGCTGCGCCTGGTGCTGTTCACCGTCGTGCTGTTCGTGCTCGGTCACTTCGGGGCCTACACCTTCGTGCGCCCCTACCTGGAGGACAGCACCTCCGCCACGCCCTTCTTCATCACCGCGGTACTGATGATCTACGGCGCCGGAGGCGCGGCCGGGAACTTCATCGCCGGGCACACGGCGAGCAGGAACCTCAGGGGCAGTTTCATCGTCGGCTGCGCCGGGCTCACGGCCTCCCTGCTGCTGTTGCTCACCATCGGGCACGGGCAGGCCGGCGCGGTCGTCTCGCTGGTCCTGTGGGGGATCTCCTTCGGCGTCGTGCAGTTGTGCCAGGTCAACATGACCCAGGCCGCCGCGCCCGACACCTTCGAGGCCGCGATGTCACTCAACACCATGGCCTACAACACCTCCATCGCGCTCGGGGCGCTGTTCGGCGGACTGCTCGCCGACCACCTGGGCGTCACCGGCGTCGTCTGGTTCGGCGTGGCGCTGACCGCCGCCTCGCTGCTCCTCACCCTCGCCACCCGCGGCAGGACCTCACCCGCCGTCGCCGACGAAGCGACGGCCGCACACGGATGAGCCACCCTACGATTCAGACGGAACAGTCAGCAGAGGAGATCATCGATGCGGGTGAAAGCCTTCGACCACCTGGTGCTCAACGTGCGGGACGCCGAGCGGGCACTGGAGTTCTACGCGGGGACCCTCGGCCTCCAGGAGGAGCGGGTCGCGGAGTGGCGAGCGGGTGAGGCGCCCTTCCCGTCGGTACGGGTCGACGAGTCCACCATCATCGATCTGGTCGAACGTCCGCGCGGTGAGTCCAACGTGGACCACATCTGCCTCGTCGTGGATCCCGTGGACTGGCAGGAGGTGATCGACTCCGGCGTCCTCACCGTGCTGGAGGGGCCGGTCACCCGGTTCGGCGCGCGTGGCGACGCGCAGTCGGTGTACGTGCGGGACCCGGACGGCAACACCGTCGAGCTGCGCTGGTATCCCCAGGACGCCGGACGGTGAACAGTGGCGGGGCCGGCCCGGCCGCGTGATCCCACGATCGACGCGATCGGGCCGGCCCCGGTCCGGCGGATCAGGCCACGAACGGGTCCCGGCCGCTCTCGCTCACCATCGGCAGGCCCGCGCTCCCCCACGCCTGCATGCCGCCGCCGACGTTGATCGCGTCCCGGCCGACGTGGTTGAGCCAGGCGGCGGCGTGCGCCGACCGGCCGCCGGAGCGGCAGATCACGTAGACGGGCGCGTCCGGCGGCACCTCGCCGGCCCGGACCTGGAGCTCTCCGAGCGGGATGTGGACGGCCGTGGGCGCGTGTCCCGCCCGCCACTCGTCGTTCTCGCGCACGTCGAGCAGGAACGCTCCGTCGGGGACGGCCTGTGCTTCGACTTCAGGAACAGTCATGACGCCCATTGTCCCAAGTCCGTCCCCCGGTGGGGCGGGAAGTGGCCCAACCGGGCTTCCGTACGGCCCGGCCGGGCCCCCGGCCGTGTGACCCGACCGGCCTCCGGTCGTACGGCCCGGCCGGGCCCCGGCCGTACGGGACGGATGACCGCACGGGACGCCCGGTACGGCGGGCGCCGCCGTACCGGGCGGGTGGCACGGCGGCACCGGCCGTGCGTGATCGGCTACGTCGCGGCGGCCACCGCCGCCGCACCGCCCGCCGCGGCGTTGATGGAGGAGATGGTCTTCGAGACCGCGTCGCCCGCCCAGTGGTCCTCGGCGATCTCCTTGAAGGCCCGCCGGTCCACGTCGGGGAAGGCCTTTCGGTCGATCTTGGCCGCGTGCAGTACGGCGATCAGCACGACCGTCCGCTCGTCGGTCGCGGCTCCGGTCAGCGCTTCCCGGACGCGCTCGCGCACCGCCCGCTCCACGCTCGGGTCGAGCTCCGGGTGGCGGGTGCGGGGGAAGATCCCCAGGACCTTCGACCGCTCCTCGTCCAGCACGCCACGCTCGGCCAGCCCGGCGAGCAGACGTCCGCGGAGCTTGGCCGAACGGAGCTTGTAGACCCACCGGTCGGGCTTGTGCGGCCTGCTCTCGGCGGCGATCCGGGCCAGCGCCGCGTCCAGCTCCGCGTCTCCCAGGGGGGTGGGGTCGAGGACGGTGATCTTCTTGTCGGCCAGGCCGACCCGGCCGTTGACCGCCAGCTCGGCCAGCAGGGCGCCGCCGAGGGCGACGTCCAGATCGGTCGAGCCGACCAGTTGCTTGCCTTCCCGCTCGCTGAGCGCGAGGAGGAGGACTTCCTCGGCGATGGTCGTCATGATCGAGACCCTACGTCCGGGACCGCGCGGACGCGGAGCGCTCCCGGGGCCCGTCCCGCGGCCGCCCGGCCCCGCTCCGCCCCGCGCGAGTGCGCCGGAGGCCGAGGCCGGGACCGGGCCACGGCGGTCTCCCGGCGTCGCGCCGGGAGACCGCGTCACTTTCCGAGGGCGTCCTTGGGGACGGGCTTGTCCTCGGCCAGCGCCCGGAACATGCGCAGCGCCCGCTGGCTGTCCCACTTGGCGACGTCCTGCCCGTTGACCTTGGGGAAGGAGGAGACCGGAACGATCGTGGTGACCGGGTTGTCGCCCATGGCCAGCCCGAGGGAGAGCAGGTCGAAGGCGCCGGTCTCCTCGCCGACCACCACCGCGTCGGTGGCGCTCAGCGCGAGCGGGACGGAGCGGAAGGGGTTGATCAGGACGCCGGGGGCGGACGCCTTCTTCACCACCGCGGAGAAGAACTGCCGCTGGCGCTGGGTCCGCTCGAAGTCGGGGATGCCGCCGGTGGCGCGGGTACGGACGTAGCCGAGGGCGGTGCCGCCGTCCATCGTCTGCACGCCCTTCTTCAGGTCGATCCCGGCCTTGGGGTCTTTGATGTCCTGCTTGACGTTGATCTCGACCCCGCCGACGGCGTCCACGATGCCCACGAAGCCGCCGAAGCCGATCTCCATGTAGTGGTCGATCCGCAGGCCGGTGACCTTCTCGACGGTCTTGGCCAGCAGCTTGGGGCCGCCGTCGGAGTAGGCGTAGGCGGCGTTCAGCTTGTCGCTGCCGTGCCCGTCGATCGGCACGTAGGAGTCGCGGGGCAGGCTGACCAGGGTCGGCCGGCCGTCGCCGTCGGGGACGTGCAGCAGCATCATCGTGTCGGTGCGGCGGCCGACCGCGCGGCCGGTGGCGAACTTCCTGCGCTGGGCCTTGGTCAGGCCCTCACGGCTGTCGGAGCCGACCAGCAGCCAGTTGGTGCCGGCGGTGGCGTCCGGGCGGCCGGTGTACTCGCCGAGCGCGTCGACCTCCTTCAGCCGCGAGTTGATCACGAAGAAGCCGACGACGCCGAGCACCAGCAGCACGACGACCAGACCGGCGAGGATCCGCACCGCCAGCCTGCCGGGTCGTTTCGGTCTCCAGGTGGTGCCCGGCATCCGGGGGCCGCCTTTCCTGTCGGGGGGGTCGGCGCCCGCGGGCCGGGCGGAGGACGACTGCGAGCCGCGGAGCGGCCTGGCCGGCTCCGATCCCTGCCTGGCCTGGCCGTAGACCCGTGAGGTCGCCCGGGGGGCCGCCTCATCCCCCGGGCCGGACCCGGCGGACCCGGCGGGCCCGGCGGCGCCGCCGGGAGCCTGGTAGCGGGCCGTACGGTCGGCGTCCTGGCCGCGGGCCGTACGGCCGGCGTCCTGGGCGGAGGACGTGCGGCTCCGCCCCGGGACCGGATGGGCGGGCTGCCCCGCCGCGCGCCACGGCTCGGCGGGCGGCGGTCGCATCGCACGTGTGCGGTCGTCGTCGTCCTGCGCGTCACCCACGTCGTATCCCCGCCACTTCTCCGGTTCGCGATGAAAAGCCATTATCGACGCTACGTCGCGGTCCCGGCCCGCGAAGCCCTCCCCAAGATTTGGTCATACAGAAGTACCCAGACGGTACATAACCCCCAGTGATGCAGTCGTCAGCCGATCCGGAAACATCAGCCCCTCACGGATCGTTACGGTAGAGGACGACCTCTGCTCGAAAGGATGATCGTGTCCACTCCGGACCCATGGAGTACCGGCCCGTGCACAGGCACGGGAATCGCTGACCCGACCGGGAGAACCGCCCTGTGAACACGGCTCTCGGTCTGCTGGCCGTACTCCTTCTCACCGTCGCCACCGGCTTCTTCGTCGCCCAGGAGTTCGCGTTCGTGGCCGCCGACCGCGCCGTGCTGCGCGAACAGGCCGACGCCGGTGACGCCGCCGCCCGGCGCGCGCTGGAGGTGACGGGCCGGCTCTCCTTCATGCTCTCGGGTGCGCAGCTCGGCATCACCGTCACCGCGCTGCTGGTCGGCTTCATCGCCGAACCCGCCATCGCCGAGGTGGTCCGTCCCGGCCTCGTGGCCGTGGGGCTGCCCGCGGCCGTCGTGCCGGGCGTCGCCGTGGCGCTGGCCATCGTGATCGCCACCGTGGTCCAGATGGTCCTCGGCGAGCTGGCCCCGAAGAACTTCGGCATCGCCCGCCCGGAACCGGTCGCCAAGTTCCTGGCCCGCTGGACGCTCGGCTACCTCAAGGTCGCCGGGCCGGTCATCCGGCTGTTCGACTCCGC
The DNA here is from genome assembly GCF_014648055.1 of Streptosporangium pseudovulgare. Lineage (GTDB taxonomy): Bacteria > Actinomycetota > Actinomycetes > Streptosporangiales > Streptosporangiaceae > Streptosporangium > Streptosporangium pseudovulgare. Next base: position 65,625 of record NZ_BMQJ01000020.1, on the reverse strand, counting down.
CGCCGCCGGCCTGCTGCGCCGGGTGGGCGTGGAACCGGTCGAGGAGGTCGAACACGGCGCGAGCCCCGAGGAGTTGTCCCGCATCATCTCCGAGTCGGCCACGGCCGGCGACCTGCCGCCCCGGCTGTCGGAGCAGCTCGAACGCGCCCTGGAGTTCGGCGACCGCACGGCCGAGGACGTCATGGTGCCGCGCCCCCGGGTGGTGCTGCTCCGCGCCGGGCGCCCGATCTCCGACCTGGTCGACGTGATCCGCGAGCACGGCCACTCCCGCTATCCGGTGCTGTCCACCGAGAACGGCGAGGAGGTGGTCGGCGTCACCGGCGTCCGCGAACTGCTGCGCTCCGGCGAGTCCGAGGGCCCGCTGTCGCAGATCACCCGTCCGGCCCTGCTGGTGCCCGACTCACTGCCGCTGCCGGCCGTGCTGGAGCGCATGCGCGCCGCCCGCGACGACCTCGCCTGCGTCATCGACGAGTACGGCGGGCTCGCCGGCGTGGTCACCGTCGAGGACCTGGCCGAGGAGCTCGTCGGCGAACTGATGGACGAGAACGACCCCGAACCGGCCGGCGTCGTCGCCAACGGCGACGGCACCTGGAACCTCCCCGGCACGCTCCGCCTCGACGAGGTCGAGCGCGTCACCAAGCTGGCGCTCCCGGAGAGCGACGACTACGACACCATCGCGGGCCTGGTGCTCGCCGAACTCGGCCGGATGGCCGAGCTCGGCGACGAGGTGACCGTCCCGCTGACCGTGGAGACCGATCTGCTCGACGACGACGGCCCGGAGGAGGCCAGCGCGGTGCTCACCGTGCTGTCGGTGCAGCGCCGGGTCCCGGAGTGGGTACGGCTGTCGCTCCCCGCGGCCGGGGACGGCGCGCGGGATGACGGCGCGCCGGACGACCGCGCGAAGGACGGTGCCCGGAAGGACGGCACGCGGGATGACGGTGCCAGGGAGAACGGCGCGCGGCGCGGCGAGCCCGCACTGAGCGCCGGCCGCAGGACCGGAGAGGGCGCCGGGACCGGCGCGGCGGAGGGAAAGCGATGAGCCCCGTGGGCGCGCTGCTGCTCGGCGTGGTGCTGCTGATCGGCAATGCCTTCTTCGTCGCCGCGGAGTTCGCGGTCATCTCGGCCCGCAGGCACCGCCTGGAGGAGCTGGCGGGCCGGGGCGGCCGGTTCACCCGGATCGTCGCCCGCGCCGCCGTACGCGGCGGCAAGGAGCTGTCGCTGATGCTGGCCGGCGCGCAGCTCGGCATCACGCTGTGCTCGCTGGGCCTGGGCATGGTCACCGAGCCGGCCATCGAGCACCTGCTGGAGCCGGTCTTCGGGCTGGTGGGCGTGCCCGAGTCGCTGCGGGTCCCCGTCTCGCTGGTGCTCGCGCTGGCCCTGGTCACGTTCCTGCACATGGTCGTCGGCGAGATGGCTCCCAAGTCGTGGGCGCTGACCCACCCGGAGACCGCGGCGATGAGCGTCGCCCTGCCGTTCCGCGGTTTCACCCGGGTGATGCGGCCGGTGCTGGCCTCCCTCAACGGCCTGACCAACGCCGTGCTGGGGATGTTCGGCGTGCACCCGAGGGACGAGCTCGCCACGACCAGGACGCCGGTGCAGCTGGCCATGCTGGTCGGAGAGTCGGGGCGGATGGGCCTGCTCGACCGCACCGAGCACGACCTGCTCACCCGGGCGCTGCGCGCCCACCAGCAGCCGGTCGAGCGGCTGATGCTGCCCATCGAGCGGGCCGCCTCGGTGGCCGGCGACGCCCCGGAGGCCGAGGTGCGCCGCGCCGCCGCCGACAGCGGGCACCTGCGCCTGCTGGTCAACGCGGGGCGCCGCTCGGAGGTGGTGGGTGTGCTGCACGTCAGGGACCTGCTGATCCGGCCCGGGGAGAGCCCGGCGGAGCTCGCCCGCCCGGCGCCCAGGCTGGCGAAGACCACGACGATCTCCGAGGCGGTCGCCGTCCTGCAGGACGCCCACGCCCACGTGGGCCTCGTCACGGACGAGGGCGGCGAGGTGGCCGGCATGGTGAGCCTCACCGACCTGGTGGGCGAGATCCTCGACGTCCGGGTCCTGGCCGCCCGCTGAGGGGTCGTCGGAGAACGAAGCCGGCGGCGGGTGGACCTCGTCCTCCCGCCGCCGGCGATTCCCCCACCGGGCCGCCCGGTTTCTCCCGCCGGCCCCCGGTCACGCCGGGCCGGCCGGCCCGGCGACCTCCCGTCGCCCGAACCGGCGATCCCCTTTCCGCGCAGGTCAGCGATATCCCGATCGCACCGGACAGCCGGATCGGCCATGCTCATTAAGCCGAGGGCGAACAGGATGAATCTCCGGCAAGCCCACCGAAAGTGCCCTGCAAGCGGTTCGGGGTAGACAGTCGTCCATGATCGGTCACCGTACGGCCCCCCGCCCGGACTCCGGGGGAGGTCGCCGCGACATGCGAAAGGGCCCCGGCTCTCACGAACCGGGGCCCTTCATCGACACTTTGGATCCGCCGATTTCATCGACGGTTCCGTGTGGGCGAGGAGGGATTTGAACCCTCACGTCCTTTCGGACACACGGACCTGAACCGTGCGCGTCTGCCGTTCCGCCACCCGCCCTTGTTGGGTGCGGTCGAAACATTAGCACGAATCAGCCGCTACCCACGAACCCGGATACGATCCTCCTAGACGCGGAGCGGAGGAGCTTGGGTGCGAGAGAGCGAGGAACGAGCCCCCCAGCGGCCGTGACCCACATAGGACGGAAGAAGGGAGGTACCCGGTGGGAGTCCTTCAGCGCTTCGAGCGCAGGCTCGAAGGCTTGGTCGAGGGGGCCTTTGCGCGGGCGTTCAAATCTGACCTTCAGCCGGTCGAGGTCGCCAGCGCGGTCCAGCGGGAGATGGACGAGCGGGCCGCGATCGTCGCGCAGGGGCGCACGCTCGTGCCGAACGACTTCGTGGTCGAGCTGTCCATGACCGACAGCGAGCGCCTTGAGGTCTACGCCGACAGCATCGGCCACGAACTCGCCAACCTCGCCAGGGAGTACGCCAAGGAACAGGGCTACTCGTTCGTGGGACCCGTCCGGGTGCGCTTCGAGACCGCCGAGGACCTGGCGGTCGGGCTGTTCCGGATCCGCTCCGGCGTGATCCGCGGCGCGACGGTCGAGCAGAACGAGATCCGCCAGTCACCGAGCGACGTGCCCGCCGCCCCGCCGCGCGCCTTCGGCGGGCGCCCCCGGCTGCTGGTCTCCACCCAGGACGACCCGCAGGGGCAGCGCTCCTACGACCTCACCACGCCGGTGACCCTGCTCGGCAGGGGCACCGACTGCGATCTGCGGCTGGTCGACCCGGGTGTGTCCCGGCACCACGCCGAGCTGCGAGTGGAGGGCCCCGAGGTCGTGCTCGTCGATCTCGGCTCCACGAACGGCACCTTCGTCAACGGCCAGCCGGTGCGCCGGGTCGAGCTCCAGAACGGCACTCGCGTGACGCTCGGACGCACGACACTGGTTTTCCGGCGCGATTAGAGGTAAACAGACGCTCCATGTCCGAGCTCACGCTGCTGCTGATCCGGCTCGCCTTTCTCGCGGTGCTGTGGTTCTTCGTGATCGCCGCGGTCGGCGTGATCCGGACGGACCTCTTCGGCTCCCAGACGGCAGGCGCCGCCTCAGCCCGCAAGACGCCCAAACCGGTCAAGCCCGCGGCCAAACCCAAGAAGGGCGAGCCGCGGCAGATGGTCGTGACCGGCGGGCCCCTGCAGGGCACCACCATCCCCCTCAGCGAGGCGACGATCACCATCGGCCGGGCGACCGAGTCCACGCTGGTGGTCAACGACGACTACGCCTCCAGCCGGCACGCCCGGCTCTTCCCCCAGGACGGTCAGTGGATCGTGGAAGATCTCGGCTCGACCAACGGCACATATCTCGACCGCTCCAAAGTCACCCGTCCGACTCCGGTGCCGCTCGGTGTTCCGATCCGCATCGGTAAGACCGTCATCGAATTGCGCAAATGACCATCGCACTCCGTTACGCCGCCCGCTCCGACGTCGGGCTCCTCCGCGAAGGCAACGAGGACTCGGCGTACGCCAGCGGCCGTCTGCTCGCCGTCGCCGACGGCATGGGCGGTCATGCCCACGGTGAGGTGGCCAGTTCGGTCGCCATCGCCGCGATGTCCTCCCTCGACGAGGGCGCGGCCGGGAGCGACCTGCTCAGCGCCATCGAGGCGGCGGTCCGCGACGCCAACCGCAGGCTGCACGAGATGGTCGGGCGCGACCCGAGCCTGAAGGGCATGGGCACCACGCTCACCGCCATGCTGTGGTCCGGGACGCGGGTGGCGCTGGTCCACGTCGGCGACTCCCGCGCCTACCTCCTGCGGGCCGGGGAGCTCTACCAGATCACGCACGACCACACGCTGGTGCAGTCCCTCGTGGACGACGGGCGGATCACCCTGGAGGAGGCCGCCACGCACCCGCAGCGGTCGATCCTGCTGCGGGCGCTCGACGGCAGCGGGGAAGTCGATCCCGACCTGTCCCTGCGCGAGGCGCAGGTCGGTGACCGCTACCTGCTGTGCTCCGACGGGCTGTCGGGGGTGGTGAGCGCCGAGACGCTGCACCACACGCTCTCGACGGTGAACGATCCGGAGGCGGTGGTCCGCGCGCTCATCGACCTGGCCAACCGCGGCGGCGGCCCGGACAACATCACCTGCGTGGTCGCCGACGTCCTGGAGGTGGACGAGGAGTCCGTCCCGGCCGCCGAAGTGGCCGTGGTCGGCGCCGCGGGCTCGTCCCGGTCCCAGCCTCAGCCGCCGGACACCCCGGCGGGCCGCGCCGCCGCGATCACCATGCCGCAGCCGGTCGTCACCGACGACGGGGACGAGCCCGCGGCCCCCCGGGCCGCGGGACGCCCGCCGAAGCGCCGGCGGCGCCTGTGGCCCCTTCTGGCCTCCGCCGGGGGCGTCGTCTTGGTCGGCAGCGGCCTAGGGTGGTACTTCGGAAACCAGTGGCTCGACGACCAGTACTTCGTGGGGGCGAAAGGGGATGAGATCGTGGTTTTCCAGGGCGTGAAGACCAATATCGGTCCCATCGAGCTCTTCGACGTCGCCCGGAGCACCGCCGAGTCGATAACGGTCCTCGGAGCCTTCCAGCAGGGTCAGGTCCGCGACGGCATCCCCGTCCCCGACGTCGACGCCGGCCTGCGGAAGATCCAGGAGCTGAAGTCGTCCGCCCAGAAGCCGGAGGGAAAGGCCAGGCAGACCACCCAGCCCAGCCAGAGCGCAACCCCGGAACCCACGAGGTCGCAGTAGACACATGAGCACCCCTGCCGCAGAGCCCGTCCCCATGCCCGCCAAGCGACGGGTGGCCCAGCTCGCGATGCTGGCCTTCGCCGTCGCGATCGTGATGTTCGCGTACGCGAACGTCGGCTTGGCCATCGACCAGAAGATCCCGGCGGGGATGCTGGGCTACGGCCTCGGCCTGGGCGGCCTCATGCTGGTGGCCTACCTGGTGCTGGCGAAGTTCGCCCCCTGGGCCGACCCGCTGATCCTGCCGCTGGTGACGTTGATCAACGGTCTCGGGCTGGTGATGATCTACCGGCTGGAGGAGGTCAAGGCGTTCGGCGCCTCGGCCTCCACCCAGCTGATGTGGACGGCCGTCGGGGTCGTGATGTTCACCGTCACGCTGATCGTGCTGCGCGACCACCGCGCGCTGCAGCGGCTCACCTACACCTCCGGAGCGCTCGGTCTCTTCCTGCTGATCTCGCCGCTGCTGCCGCTCATCGGTGTCTCGCAGAACGGCGCGCGGATCTGGATCGGCATCCCCGGCCTGGGCCAGCTCCAGCCCGCCGAGTTCGCCAAGCTCGCGCTGATCGTGTTCTTCGCCGGCTACCTCGTCGCCAAGCGCGACGTGCTGGCCCTGGCCGGACGGCGGCTGCTCTTCATCGACCTGCCCCGGGCCCGCGACCTCGGCCCGATCCTCATCGTCTGGGGCCTCAGCCTCGGCGTGCTGATCCTGCAGAAGGACCTCGGCTCCTCGCTGCTGATCTTCGGCACGTTCATCGCGATGCTCTACGTCGCCACCCAGCGCACCTCGTGGGTGCTGATCGGCATCCTGCTGTTCATCGGCGGCGCCGTCGTCGCCGGGACGATCTTCGACCACGTGTACGCCCGGTGGGAGGTCTTCCTCGACCCGGAGAACCAGGCGTTCTACGACCGTGAACTGGGCGGCAGCCGGCAGCTCATGCAGGGCCTGTTCAGCATGGCCACCGGGAAGATCCTCGGCACCGGGCTCGGCCAGGGCCACCCCGACCTGATCCCGCTGGCCATCTCCGACTTCATCTTCCCGGCCATCGGCGAGGAGCTCGGCCTGACCGGGCTGATGGCCCTGCTGATGCTCTACGCGCTGCTGGTCGAGCGCGGCCTGCGCACCTCGCTCGCGGCCCGCGACCCGTTCTCCAAGCTGCTGGCGGGCGGCCTGTCGTTCATCCTCGCCTGGCAGGTCTTCATCATCGTCGGCGGCGTCACCAACCTGATCCCCCTCACCGGCCTGGTCACGCCCTTCATGTCGCAGGGCGGCTCGGCGCTGCTGGCCAACTGGATCCTCATCGCGCTGCTGGTACGCACGTCGGATACGGCCAGGCAGCCGCCGCCCCAGGCCATCCAGGACGAAGGAATGACGCAGGTGTTCCAGCGATGAACGGTCCCCTCAAGCGCGTCGCCATCGCCTGTCTGCTCATGTTCGGCCTGCTCATGTTCAACGTGAACTACCTGCAGGCCGTCAAGGCGGACAAGCTGAGCGCCGACTCGCGCAACGACCGCAACTTCTACAACCGCTACGAGGTCGAGCGCGGCCGGATCACCGCCGGCGACAAGGTGCTCGCCGAGTCCGTCGACACCGGCGTCAACAAGGACTTCCGGTTCGAGCGCCGCTACCCCGGCGGCAAGGTCTACGCGCCCATCACCGGCTTCTTCGCGCCCGAGAGCGAGCGCGACATGGAGCGCGCCGAGAACGGCCTGCTCAACGGCTCCAGCGCCGACCTGCTGATCCGGCGCGGCATCGACCTTTTCAGCGGCAAGAAGACCAAGGGCGCCAACGTCGACCTGACGATCGATCCCAAGGCCCAGGAGGCGGCCTACGAGGCGCTGAGCGCCAGCGGCAAGAAGGGCGCGCTGGTCGCGATCGAGCCGAAGACCGGGGCGATCCGCGCCATGGTCTCGGTGCCGTCCTATGACCCCAACCCGCTGGCCAAGCCCAACAAGGCCGACGTCAACAGGGCGTACAACAAGCTGGACAAGAACGCCGACAAGCCGCTGGTCAACCGGGCGATCGAGCGCACCTACCCGCCGGGCTCGACCTTCAAGGTGGTCACCATGGCCGCCTACCTCGAAAGCGACGACAGCCTCGGGCCGCAGAGCCAGATCGACGCCCCACAGGTGCTCGACCTGCCCAACACCACCCACGATCTGCCCAACTACGCCGGCGCGGCGTGCGGCGCCGGTCGGGTGACGCTGTCGTTCGCGCTGGAGAAGTCCTGCAACACGCCGTTCGGCAAGATGGCCATGGACCTCGGCTACGACGCGCTTCAGAAGCAGTCGGAGAAGTTCGGCATCGGCGGCGAGCCGCTGAGCATCCCGCTCGCGGTCGCGGGCAGCAGGCTCCGCGGCGACGAGGACCTCGACGCCGACAAGGCCGCGCTCGCCCAGACCGCCATCGGCCAGCGCAGCAACCAGATGACCCCGCTGCAGATGGCCATGATCGCCGCGGGCATCGCCAACAACGGCGTGGTGATGAAGCCCTACCTGGTGAACAAGGTCGCCGACGCCGAGGGCAACGAGATCGAGTCCGCCGACCCCGAAGAGCTGTCCACCGCCGTCAGCGAGGAGACCGCGGCCAAGCTCAAGGAGATGATGGTCAACGTCGTCGACATCGGCACCGCCGGCGCCGCGAAGGTCCCGGGCGTCACCGTCGGGGGCAAGACCGGAACCGCCGAGACCGCCGACGGCCGTGACCCGCACGCCTGGTTCATCTCCTTTGCCCCCGCCGAGGACCCGAAGATCGCGGTCGCGCTCATCGTGGAGTCCGGGAGCGCCGGTGGCGAGGCCACCGGCGGTCACACCGCCGCCCCCATCGCCAAGAGCGTGATGGAAGCGGTGCTGAGACGATGACCGCGTTGCTCGGGGGCCGATACCGCCCGCTGGGGCGGATCGCGACGGGCGGCATGGGCGAGGTCTGGCGGGCCCGCGACGAGCTGCTGGGCCGCGAGGTGGCGGTGAAGCTGTTGCGCCGCCACGTGGCGGCGGACCCCGACTTCCGCGAGCGGTTCCGCATGGAGGCCAGGATCGCGGCCGGTCTGTCCGACCCCGGCATCGCCCAGGTCTTCGACTACGGCGAGGCCGACGACGTCGCCTACCTCGTGATGGAGCTGGTCCCCGGCGAGTCGCTGGCGACCATCCTGAAGCGTTCCGGCCCGCTGAGCGCCGAGGACACCCTGGACATGGTCGAGCAGACCGCCCGGGCCCTCGCGGCCGCGCACCGGTCCGGGATCATCCACCGCGACATCAAGCCGGGCAACCTGCTGGTCACCGAGACCGGAACGGTGAAGATCACCGACTTCGGCATCGCCCGGGCGCTGGAGGCCGCGCCCATGACACAGACGGGCACCGTCCTGGGCACCGCCCAGTACGTCAGCCCCGAGCAGGCGTCAGGGGAGCGGCTGACCGTCGCCACCGACGTCTACTCGCTCGGCGTGGTCGCCTACGAGTGCCTCGCGGGCCGGCCGCCGTTCGTCTCCGAGACGCAGGTGGCGATCGCGCTCATGCACATCGGCCAGGAGCCGCCGCCGCTGCCCGAGAGCGTGCCGCAGGCGGTGCGGGACCTGGTGATGCGGTGCCTGGCCAAGGACCCCGGCAGCCGTCCGGACGGGGCCGAGGACCTGGCCGGCCGGGCCCGCGCGCTGCGCGAGTCGCTCACCGCGACCGGCGCGGCCGGACTGGCCCTGCTGACCGACCCGCACGGGTGGCGGGCGGAGCCCGCGAGCGAGTGGCCGCGCGACGTCGTGCCCGCTCCGGCGGGCGGGGACGCCGGAGCGCAGACCCCGGTCGGCCCGGCCGGGGCGGGCGACGCGGACACGGACGCCGCGGGTGCCGCGGGCGCGGTCGTCGCGGGCGCCGGCGCGGGTGTCGCGGGCTCGGGGATCTCGGACCCGGGCGTCGCGGGCGCGGACCCGTACGGCCTCGGCGCGGAGACCGCGGGCGGCGCGGCGCACGGTCCGGCGCACGGTGCGCGGCGCTCCCGGCGGGGGCTGCGCCGTACGACGGTGATCGCCGCCACGGTGGTGGGGTGCGCGGCGGCCGTCGGGCTGGGCGCGCTGACCGCCCAGGACCTGGCGAACCGGAACGTCGACCGGGGCACCGGCGGGTCGGTCATCCCGGCCAGCCCGACCGTCACAACCTCCCCGTCGCCCACGCCGACACGCCCCCGGCCGGTCCGGAGCCGGCCGTCGGCCGTGCCGACGAAGCAGCACCGGCCTTCGTCCACGCCGTCGGCTACCGTAAGCACATCGGCCACGCCCAGCGCCCGGCCGAGCACGTCGCCGACACCCAGCCCCACTCCGACCGCCCCGCCTCCGCCCCCGACCCCCACCGCCCCTCCGGCGACGCCGAGCACCACGACCAGCACCACCCCCGACCCCGGCGAAACAGACCCGCCGAACGGGGAGACGTAATGTGGCACGGGGTCGATGATGGACACCGGTGGACCAAGGGATCACCGGCACCCAAGATGAACGGTAAGGGACAGTGCAGGAAATGACTCAGCCCCGACGCCTCGGCGATCGCTACGAGCTCGACGGCGTCGTCGGACGCGGCGGCATGGCCGAGGTGTACCGCGCTCGAGACATCCGGCTGGACCGGGTCGTCGCCATCAAGACTCTCCGCGCGGACCTCGCCAGGGACCACATCTTCCAGGCGAGGTTCCGCCGGGAGGCGCAGTCCGCCGCGTCACTGAACCACCCGTCCATCGTCGCGGTCTACGACACCGGTGAGGACGTCACGGACGGCGCGCCGGTGCCGTACATCGTGATGGAGTACGTCGACGGCCGCACGCTGCGCGACCTGCTGCGCGCCGACCGGCGGCTGATGCCCGAGCGGGCGGCCGAGCTGGTCGACGGGATCCTGCGGGCGCTGGACTACAGCCACCGCGGCGGCATCGTCCACCGGGACATCAAGCCGGCGAACATCATGATCACCCGTAACGGCGACGTCAAGGTCATGGACTTCGGCATCGCCCGCGCGATGGCCGACTCGGCCGCGACCATGACGCAGACCGCGCAGGTCATCGGCACCGCCCAGTACCTGTCGCCGGAGCAGGCCCGGGGCGAGCGCGTCGACGCCCGCAGCGACCTGTACTCCACCGGCTGCGTGCTGTACGAGCTGCTGACCGGGCAGCCGCCGTTCACCGGCGACTCCCCCGTGGCGATCGCGTACCAGCACGTCCGCGAGGATCCGATCCCGCCGTCGCAGATCGACCCCGAGATCCCCAAGTGGGCCGACGCCATCGTGCTCAAGGCGATGGCCAAGGACCCGGCGCACCGCTACCAGAACGCCGGGGAGATGCGGGCCGACATCCAGCGGGCGCTGTCCGGGATGCCGATGGACCCCCAGACGATGGCGATCACCAACAACTACGGCTCCGCCACCCGGACCATGCAGCAGACCCAGGCCGGCGTCCCCGGCCCGGCCACCCAGCGCACCACCGCCGTCCCGGCGTACGAGTACGGCACCGAGGTGGCCGGCGGGGGCGGAGGCGGCGAGCGCGGCCGGCGCCGCCAGCAGGGCAACGGCAACGCCGCGGTCAAGACCGCCGCGTGGATCCTGGTCCCGCTGCTGATCATCGGCGCCTTCATCGGCGTGGGCTACATGTTCCTGAGCGACCCCGGCGACACCGCCAAGGGCAGCAAGGTGAAGATCCCCTCGCTGGTCTCGCAGACCGAGGAGGCGGCGAACAAGACGCTCACCGATATGGGGCTCAAGGTCAAGGTCGTCGAGAAGTACGACGAGGAGATGGAGAAGGGCGCGGTCATCGACACCGACCCGCCGGCCGAAACCGAGGTGGACAAGGGCAGCGAGGTCGTCCTCACCGTCTCCAAGGGCCTGGAGAAGGTCGCGGTGCCCGACGTGGTCAGCATGACCACCGAGGAGGCCACCTCCGCGCTGGAGGCCAAGAACTTCAAGGTCAGCGTGGTTCCCCAGGTCTCCAGCGGCAAGGAGGGCGTCGTCTTCAAGACCGACCCCGAGGCGGGCAAGCGGGCCGCCAAGGGCAGCACCGTCCGGCTCTACGTGCCCAAGGCGGCCGTGGAGGTGCCGAGCGTGGCCACCCTCACGGTCCAGGACGCCAAGCGGCTGCTGCAGCAGGCCGGGCTGAAGGTCAAGGTCGTCCCGCAGGCGAGCGAGCTGCCCAAGGACACCGTCCTCAGTCAGGGTCCCGAAGCGGGGACGAAGGTCCAGCCGGGCACCACGATCACGCTGGTCGTGTCCAGCGGCGAGGCGCCGCAGCCGACCCAGCAGCCGTCGACCCCGAGCGACGATCCGACCACCGGCGACGAGCCCCAGCCGGACGACACCAACACCGACGACGGATGGGGTGACGGCGGCGGCCAGGACGACGGCGGCGGCGGCGACGTCTTCGACAACCCGCCGCCCGGCGACGGGAACTGAGCGACCGGTCGGCACCACGATGAAGGGGCCCCGCCGTACGGCGGGGCCCCTCGTCGTTCACGGACCGCGCGAGCCGTTCCGGGCCGGAGAGAGCCGGAGAGAACGGTGAGCCCTTCCGTCACTCGGGGGCGATGGCGGAAGGGCTCACTGGTTAGTCGTTCAGGCGGACGCGGGTGTTACAGACCTCGCCGAGCCAGTTTCCGAGCAGCCGGTGACCGTGCTCGGAGACCACCGACTCCGGGTGGAACTGCACGCCCTCGACGGGCGCGGTACGGTGCCGCAGGCCCATCACCGTGCCGTCCGCGGTGGTCGCGGTCACCCGGAGGTCGGCCGGTACGGTTCCCGGGACGACGGCCAGCGAGTGGTAGCGGGTCATGGTGACCGGGGACGGCAACCCGGCGAAGACCCCGCTGCCGTCGTGGGCGACCGCGCTGGTCCGGCCGTGCATCAGCTCGGGGGCCCGCGCGACGGTCGCGCCGTGGGCCACGGCGATGGCCTGGTGGCCGAGGCAGACACCGAGCAGCGGCAGGCCGCGGTCCCGGCAGCGGATCACGAGCGGGACGCTCACCCCGGCGTCCTCGGGGGTGCCGGGGCCGGGGCTGATCAGGACCCCGTCGAACCCGTCGGCGTCCTCGGCCGCGACCAGGTCGCGCGGGCGGACGTCACAGGAGGCGCCCAGCTCGCGGAGGTACTGGACGATCGTGTGGACGAAGCTGTCGTGGTTGTCCACGACGAGGACGCGCGGCGCCGTCCCCGGCCGGCGCGGGGCCATCGGGTGGCGCGGGGTCATGGGACCATCGTGACGTGGTCGAAGGGAATCCGGGTCTCCATCCAGGGGAACACGAGAAACCAGAGTACGGCCACCGCCAGCCCGGCCAGTGTCAGCGCCGTGACCGTCTTCCCGACGGGGCCGCCGGGAAGCAGCCGCCAGATCCACCCGTACACGCGACCCTCCTCATCCGCTCGTGTCGTGCCCGCCCGCCGGGCCGTGCGCGGGACGCCCGTCCGCCGGGCCGTCCGTGGAGTGCCCGCCCGCCGGACCGTCCGTGGAGTGCCCGTCTGCGGCGTGGTCTCCCTTCACGCCCGTTCCCGCGGCCGGGCCGTCCGGTGGGCGGTCGGCCCGCGGTGGTTCCGGCTTCCGATCGGCCCGCGACGGCTCCTGCTTCCGGCCCGCCCTCCAGGGGCGGTGGTCCCGGCGTCCCTCCAGCTCGCCGGTGACGACCAGCCGCTGGGCGGCGGAGTACTCCGGGTGGCAGGTGGACAGCGTGATCAGGGCTCTGGTCGGCCTGCGATCGGGATGGGCGGGGTTCGGGGCGATGACGTCGATGTCGGTGGGATCGACCACGCGCTTGCCGGTGACCCGGTAGGTGTAGCGGGCATCGCGGGCGTCGACCACGATGTAGTCGCCCCGGCGGAGCTCGTCAAGGCGGTTGAACGGGGCGGCATAGGTGGTTCGGTGCCCCGAAATAACGAAATTTCCAACTTTTCCGGGCAGGGCGGAGCCGGGGTAGTGGCCGGGCCCCATCCGGAGCTGCTCCCAGCCGACGCCCTCCACCACGGCGTACCGGTAGAGATCGCCGAGCCGGGGGATCCGCAGCATGGCCAGCGCCCCGCCCACCTCGACCTCGCCGAGCCGGCCGGTCCGCACGATGTTCTTCCTGGCCTCGACGAGCTGTCTGCGCAGCAGCGTCTGCTGCTCACCCGTGTAGGAGCCGGTCCCCCAGACGAGGTAGGCGCAGAAGAGCAGCAGGACCGCGCCCAGTGTGATGCCCGTCTCCCCCAGGGCTCTCAGCGCGGCTCTCATTCGCCCAGGCTAGGCGGGAGAGGCGGCCCGGGACCGGAGCGAAGCGCGCCGTTGGCGCAAGGTTTGCCCCATGCTGATCGCCCGTGGGATCGCCATGTCCCATGTGTGCGGTCTATTCTTACTCGGGTCTTCACCCACCAGCGACTACGCTGGCTACACGGCCTGCGCACGATCCGGACCGCGCAGGGTTGACGCAGGAGAACCCAGTGCCCAAGTCCAAGACTCGTAAGAAGGCGGTCTACACGCCGCCGCAGACGGCCCAGACGGTCAAGGTGAGCCCGCGCTGGCTCGCGCCGGTCATGGTGGCCTCCTGGATCATCGGCATCCTGTGGATCGCCGTCTACTATGTGGCCCCCACCGCGCCCCTCATCGGCGCCCTCGGCAACTGGAACCTGTTCATCGGGTTCGTTTTCATCATCTTCGGTGTGGTGCTGTCCACCCGCTGGCGTTAGTTCTTTCCACAGGGTTATCCACACCCTGGGGAAGCCCCAGGGTGTGGATGATCAAACAGGAAGGCCGTACCGCGCCTCGTAGGCGATCGGCGGCAGCAGCACGACCGCCGCCACCAGCAGCAGGAGCACCGCCACGCAGCCGGCCAGCTGGAACGCGTTGCGGTTCCCGCGCGGGGCGTGGACGAGGATCGCCGCCACCGCGACGCCCGCGACCAGACCGCCCAGGTGGCCCTGCCAGCTGATGCCGCTGAGGGTGAACGTGAGCAGCACGTTGATGCCGATCAGCCACAGCACGCCGGTGACGTCGTAGCGGAGCTTCCGGCCCACCACGAACAGCGCGCCGAACAGGCCGTAGATCGCACCCGAGGCGCCCACCGCGTTGATGCCGAACAGGTATATCGCCACCGAGCCGCCGAGCGCGGAGAGCAGGTAGAGGGCCAGGAAGCGCAGTGAGCCGAGGCTGCGTTCGAGCTGCGGGCCGATGACGTACAGCGCCAGCATGTTGAACAGGATGTGGGTGATCGAGAAGCCCTGTCCCGGCTGCGCGTGCAGGAACGCGCCGGTGACCAGGCGCCACCACTCGCCCTCGTGGATGGCGGGGGAGAAGGTGGAGAAGGTGACGATCACCCCAGGGTCGAGGAACTGGGCGCCGTAGGCCAGGACGTTCACCACCAGGAGCGTCCAGACCACGTACGGGGTGCCGACCGGCCTGCCGCCGAAGACCGCCTGGGTCCGCCGTACCGTCTTGCCGCCCTCGGCCACGCACTCGGGGCACTGGAAGCCCACCGAGGCGTCCCGCATGCAGTCGGGGCAGATCGGGCGCTCACAGCGCTGGCAGCGCACGTAGGTCTCGCGGCCGGGGTGGCGGTAACAGGTGGGGACGGCCGCGGTGTCAGCGGTGTCAGGCTCGCCGGGAGGCTGGGTGGTCATGGCGTCTCGCTGCCCCTTCGACCGTGCTGTTGTCCACAGACTGCCAGCCTATTAAGGATCCCGGGTGCCCGCGCACGCCACGGTGGCCGGGAACGGACGTACGGCGGGCGCTGACGTCCGCGCGATGCGGATACGGGCCCGCGGTGGCCGTACGGCGGGCACGGGTGCCCGCGCCGTGAGGCGGCCGGCGACCCCGTGCGCGGGGTCGCCGGCCGCCCGGCGGTCGCGGACGGATCAGCCCTGGACGCGGTCGATGGTGACCGACTCCAGGACGACCGGCTCCTTGGGCCGGTCACGGGCGTCGGTGTCGGTCTTGGCGATGGCGTCGATGACGTTCTGGCCCTCGACGACCTCGCCGAAGATGGTGTGGCGGCCGTTGAGGTGCGGCGTGGGCACCACGGTGATGAAGAACTGCGAGCCGTTGGTGCCGCGGCCGCCCTGGATGCCGGCGTTGGCCATGGCCAGCAGGTAGGGGCGGTTGAAGAACAGCTCGGGGTGGATCTCGTCGTCGAACTTGTAGCCCGGTCCGCCGATGCCCTGGCCCAGCGGGTCGCCGCCCTGGATCATGAAGCCGTCGATGACGCGGTGGAAGACCGTGCCGTCGTAGAGCTTGTCGGTGGTCTTCTGGCCGGTCTCGGGATGCACCCACTCGCGGGTGCCCTCGGCCAGCTCGACGAAGTTGCGCACCGTCTTGGGCGCGTGGTCCGGGAAGAGCTGAACCTTCACGGTGCCGCGGTTGGTGTTCAGAGTAGCGATCAACTTCTCAGCCACGAGGGACTGCCCCCTTCGGGTCTCTTTGTTCACACCCTGTGCGAGGTGCTGTTTTGTGGTCTTGTGATGGCTGCGGCCGGAGCCGGTCCATCTAGCATCCTCCCACGGCCGGTAATGATTGAGCCGCCTTCGATCGGGAAGGGGACGCAACGGGGCCCCGACGACTGGGGAGGTTGATGTGCCTCTTGTACTGCTGAGGAAGCAGAAGATCGAGAAGATCATGCCGACGGACGCACGGTTGATGACACAGATGAAACTGCAGCAGATGAAGTCTCAGGTCGCGAGTGCCGCCGATCGCATGGCGCCGGTGGCCGTCCAGGCCCGGGACATGGCGCAGGACAAGCTCTACGTGGCCCGCGAGTGGGCCGCGCCGAGACTGGACGCGGCCGCTCACTCCGTGGAGGAGCAGCTCGCCCCCAGGGTCAGCGCGATGCTGTCCCAGGCCGCGGCCAAGGTCGACCCCGCGCCCAAGGGGAAGTCCCGCAGCTGGCCGATGTTCCTGCTGCTCGCAGGGCTCGCGGTCGGAGCCGCCGGCTTCGCGATGTACCGCAGGAACTCCGAGCAGTGGACCGACATGCTGAAGGAGAACGCCTCCGACGCCTCCCGCTGGGTGAGTGAGAAGGCTCACACCGGGACGCAGAAGGCCGGCGAGATGACCGGGAAGACCGCCTCCAAGACCGGCCCCGAGGCGGACGGGCACGCCGACAAGGGCGAAGCCCAGGCGGATCAGGCTTCGAACAAGCTGTCCTGAGCAACGCGAGTGCGGCCCACCCTTGCGGGGTGGGCCGCACTCGCGTTCCCGGATGCCGTCCGGGCGCCGGCGATCGCGCTTCACCGGATTCCCGGCCGCTGCATCCGTGTCTCGCGCCCCACCGGGCCGCGCCGCCGCGAACCGCCGGCAGCGGACCGCGGTCAGCCGCCGGACGCCTCACCGGCGAGCCGGAGCACGTAGGTGGTCGTGCGGTTCTCCACCTCGAACCCGGCGCGGGAGTAGACGCCCAGGGCACCGGTCGGATTGTCGGCGTCCACGCCCAGGGCGGCCCGCCGGTAGCCCCGCGCGCGGAACTCTCCGAGGGCGTGGGCCAGCAGCGCCCCGGCCACCCCCTTGCCCCGCCACTCCCGCACCGTGCCGATGATCTGGATCCACGCCTCGCGGATCCCGGTGGCCTGGGTGTCCGCCTCGTAGTAGTGGGTGATCAGCACCGCCACGCCCCTGCCCGACTCGTCCTGTACGAGGTAGGAGTCCTCGGGACGGAAGGCGTGCACGCCGACGATGGTCCGTTCCCAGCTCTCCGGGGTGTGCGGGACGCTGCCCCAGTGGTCGGTGAAGGCGGCGTTGCGCACCCCGCGGGCGGCGTCGGCGAGGTCCGCGCGGTAGGGGACGATCCGCAGACCGGCCGGCAGGGCCGCCGGGCGGATCTCCGTGCCCAGGTCGCGGCCCATGGTGAAGAACCACCGGGAGGGGGCCATCCCCGCCGTCCGCATCAGCGCGGTCGCGCCCTCGTTGCCGTCGAAGACGCCGGTGTGGAGTTCGAGGGGACGGCCGGGATGACGCCGCTCGTGCAGCACCGGCGTGTTGCGGACCGCCCAGTCGAGCACGTGACGGCCGAGGCCACGGCGGCGGTACTCCGGGTGGACCGCGGCCCACAGGTGCATCCGGTGGGCCGGGTCCGCGGCGGAGCCGCAGGCGGTGAGGCCGAAGGCCACCATCCGGTCGCCGTCCCAGGCGGCCAGGGTGCCCTCGGCCAGGTCGAGCAGGGGATTGTCGAGGTCGTCGGTGAGATCCTCGGCCCCGTAGTTCTCCCCGATCCGGTCCGCCTTCTCGACCTCGGCGAGCAGCGTCGCCCACCGCTCGACGTCGTCCTTGGTCAACGGCCGCCACTGGAGAGTCATGGGCCGCAAGCCTAGGGGGCGCCTCGCCGCGCCGCGAGACGTTTTCCGCCGTGCCCGCCGTACGGCCCGCGCCGGGGTGCGCGGACCGGTCCGGTGACGGGAGCGGGCCGTACGGCGGGCACGGGCCGGTTCAGCGGCGGGAGAAGACCGGCACCCAGGTTCCGGGCCGCAGGCTGTTCTCCCGGTAGCCGGTGAGCGGCACGACCGCGCCTCCCCGGACGTCGACGAGGAGCAGCCGGTTGCGGAACTCACTCTTCACGCAGTCGTCGGCCCCTTTGAGCTCGCACGCCCAGGCGATCACGTGTCCGTCGTCGGCCCAGGCGGCGAGTTGCTCGATCCAGTAGCCGTCGACCGGCCTGAGCGGCTTGACCTCGCCGGACTCCATGTCCTTCACCGCGGTGACCGCGGTGCGGTCCGGGCTGTTGGACGCGAGCCACCGGCCGCCGGGTGACAGCCCCGCCGTCTGTTCCCGCTGCACCGGCTCATCCGGGGGCACGGGCCGCGGGGCACCGTCCATGCCGTAGAACTTCTTGGATCTACCGGGGTTGGTCCACTCCCAGATCAGGGTGCCGTCCGCGTTCCAGAAGAAGTCCTGCCTGCTGGCCCCCCCACCATCGCCTTCCACCGCGGCCGGGTGGAAGTCCTGCCGTCCGGCGGCGGGGTCGATGAGGGTGAAGCCGGTCCGGGTCGCCAGAATCACGGTCCAGACGTCCTTCCCCATGACCTCGACCTGGTCGGGGTCGTCGTCGTAGTTGGTGACCAGCAGTCTCGTGCCGTCCGGTGACCACGACACCGCCCCCGCGGGGTGTTCGAGGTCGAACCACCGCACGTCGCCGCCCCGTACGGTCACCACCCCGACCCGGCGCGCCGGGATCGACTCCAGCACCGCGGCGGACTCCCCGCCCGGCGCGGGATCGAGCCACGCCCAGGGGGTCTTCTCGTAGGTTCCCGAGTCGCCGTCGTAGAGGTGCCAGGTGAGCCGGCGTGCCTCCCGGTTGCCCACGACCTTCTCGTTCCTCCAGGTGTAGTAGGCGTAGACCGCCGTGTCCCCCGCGGCCACCAGGGTCTCGGGCGGCGCGGAGTCCGCGTCCCCCAGGGTCTCCCGGGTCCCCGCCGACGGGCCGGGCGCGGCGGACGGGTCGGAGCCGGTGGCGACGGCCACGGCGGGCGCGGTGCCGTCCGATCCGGAAAAGCCCCCGGCGACCAGGTCCGGCACCGCGAACGCGCCCGCGACGACGGCCGCGGTCGCCCCCGCGACCACCGCGAACGTCCTCACCCTGGAACGCCGCCGCCTCCCCAGCGCCCGCGACGCCAGGTCCGCGGGGACCCGCGCCTCCTCCGACCAGCCGTGGAGGGTCCGCCTGACGAGCTCGTCGATGGTCATCTCTTCGCCTCCCCAAAGATCATGTACGGCTCCCGCAACTCGGGCGCGAGCTGCCGCAGCCTGGCCAGGGATCGGTGGGCGGTGCTGCGGACCGTGCCCACCGAGCAGCCGAGGACCCCGGCGACCTCGGCCTCCGGCAGGTCCTCGTAGTACCTCAGGACCAGGACGGCCCGCTGCCTCGCCGTCAGCTTCGCCAGCGCGCGCCGCATGACGAGCCGCAGCTCCACCCCGTCCGTGCCGTCCGCCGCGGCCCGGTCGGGCGGCTCGGGGACGGCCGCCTCCCGGTGCCGCCGCCACCACGAGACCTGCTGGCGGTACATGACCTGCCGGACGTACGCCTCGGGCGCGTCCACCGTCCGCCACCTGGTGACCGTCCTGGCCAGCGCGGTCTGCAGCAGATCCTCGGCCGCGTGCTGGTCGCCCCCGGTCAGCAGGAACGCCAGCCGCATCAACGCGGGGGACCGCGCCGAGACGAACTCGCGGAAACGTCGCTCCTCTGCGGCGTCCACGATCACCTCCACTGTGTGGTTACGTCCTACAGACGCGCCCGGGGCGCCCCGCTATGCTCCGCGCCGGCCGCCTGTGAAACCCGCGTTGCCCGAACCGCCGTCGCATCCCGTCGCGACGGCGGAGAATGCCGGATGTGATGATCGATCCGGCGTGCCACCCGAATCATCTGGGATCGCCGCGGAGGCGTGTGGACCCGAACCGTCCGGGATCGTCGCGGAGGTGCGAGGAGAGGGAGCCGTACAGGTGAACGACATCGTCATGCGGCCCTGTCACGGTCCCGGCGCGTTGCGCAGGATGCAGGAGCTCGCGTGGACCACCTGGACGTCCGGCAGCCGCTGGCACGTCGGCGGCCTCGCCTGGAGCCGCTGCCGGCACATCGGGCGGGACGGCGAGTGGCCGACCATGCTGTGGGAGCGCGACGGCCGCCCGCTGGCCTGGGGGTGGGCCGAACCGCCGGGCGAGCTGCGCCTGCTGGTGCATCCCCGTCACCCCGGGCTGGCGGATGAGGTGCTCGGCTGGTTCGAGACGGTCGCCACCGGCGACACGCTGAACGTGGAGATCATGGACGGCGAGGGTCCGGTCTCCGCGGCCCTGACCCGGCACGGCTACCGGCCCGCCGACGGCCTTCCCTTCCTCGTGCGCATGGCCCACGACCTGCGGGAGCTTCCCCCGGTGGAGCCGCCCGCCGGGTTCGCCGTCCGGCACGTGCGGGACGACGGCGACGTGCCCGCCCGGGTCGCGGCGCACCGGGCGGCGTTCCACCCCTCCCGGGTCACCGAGGAGAGCTACCGCGGCGTCATGAGCGCCTGGCCGTACCGGCGTGAGCTGGACTGCGTGGCCGAGGCCCCGGACGGCCGGCTGGCGGCGTACGGCCTGGCCTGGCTGGACGCCGGAAACCACGTCGGGGAGTTCGAGCCCGTCGGCACGCACCCGGACTTCCGCCGGATGGGGCTGGCGCGCGCGGTCTGCCTGGAGGCGATGCACCGGCTGCGGGCGGCCGGGGCGCGGACCGCGGTCGTGCACGTCCGGGGCGACGCGGCCCACCCCGGACCGGCGCGGCTGTACGCCTCCCTGGGTTTCACGGTCACCGGGCGTACGGTCACCTACTCCCGGGCCCGCTCACACCGTCCAGGCGGGTCGAGGGCGTAGAGCCGCCCGGTCCTCCCCTCGCGGAACAGGCGAAACGGTCGGCGGGCCCGTACGGAGCGGGCACAACGACCGCCCTGCCCACGCGGAGCGGGCAAAACGGCTGCCGTACCCGCGCAGAGCGGGCAAAACGGTTGGCGGGCCCGCCTGCCGCCGGACGATGATCGGACCGTGAAGATCTTTCTGGAGACCGAGCGGCTGACGCTCCGCGAGCTGACCGACGCCGACGCGGACCACCTGTTCGAGCTCGACGGCGACCCGGAGGTCATGCGCTTCCTCAACGGCGGCAGGCCCACCCCGCGCGAGGAGATCCTGGGCCGGGTGCTCCCCCGGATGCTGCGCCGCCACGACCTCTTCGGGCACCCCGGGTACTGGGCGGCCGAGATCCGGTCCACCGGGGAGTTCATCGGCTGGTTCGAGTTCCGGCCCCTGGTGGAGGAGGACACCCCGGAGACGGTCGAGCTCGGCTACCGGCTGCGCCGTACGGCCTGGGGGAAGGGCTACGCCACCGAGGGGGCGCGGGCGCTGGTGCGCGAGGGCTTCACCGGCCTCGGGGTCGAGCGTGTCGTCGCGCGGACGATGGCGGTCAACACCGGCTCGCGGAACGTGATGGAGAAGGCGGGCCTGCGCCACGTCCGCACCTTCTTCGCCGACTGGCCGGAGACCATCCCGGGCAGCGAGCACGGCGAGGTGGAGTACGCACTGACCGGGGACGAGTGGCACCAGGCGGCCCGGAGGTCCTGACCTCGGCGCGTCCCGGGACCTTCTCCGGACCGGTCCCGGGTCCTTCTCCGGACCGGTCCCGGGTCCTTCTCCGGACCGGTCCCGGGACCGGTGCTCCCCCGTGGGAGGGAGCGCCGGAATCGCTCTCCTCGGCGATCCCCCGCGAACGGCGGACGGCCAGGATCTACGCAGGAGAACACCACCGAGGAGCCTTCCCGATGACAACCCGCACCCCTGTTTCCACCGCCCCCGTCGCCCCTGCCGTCACCGGCGGCCCTGCCCCGGTCACCTCTGCCCCGGGCGCCCCCGCCTCCCCCTTCTTCCGGGTCGCGTTCGTCGCCGCCCCGCTGTTCGTCTTCGCCTACGGGGTGCTCCGGCTCCTCGACGGGCTCGACGGCAGCCGCGGCCCCGGCCTCGCCTGGACCTCCGGGCACCTCGCCTTCATCGCGGCCCTCGCGTTGTTCATCCCGATCTACTGGCGGATGCGGCGGATGGCGGGCGGGAACGCCCTGGCCACGACGAGCGCGGTGGTCGGTACGGCCGGCGCCCTCGCCCTTGTCGCGCAGTTCGCCATCGACATCGCGGTCGGCTTCATGTCCGCCGACCACGCCGCCATGAGCCCCCTGTTCGAGCAGGTCAAGGCGGTTCCGGGTGTCTCCCTGGCGGTCTACGACGGCGGGCCGTTCCTCTTCTACATCGGCCAGCTCGCGCTCGTCGCCCAGCTCGCCGTCCTCGGCCGCGTCAAGGCCTGGACGCCGCTGCTCGTCCTGCTCGACCTCGCCTTCCCGTTCGTCAGCAAGGACTTCATCCCCCTCGGCGCGATCTGCCTGCTCGTGTCCTTCCTCCCCCTCTCCCGGCAGGCCGCCCGTCCCGTCCGCGCCGCCCACGCCCTCCCGTGAAGGACGCCCCGCACGCGGATGGCACCCCGCGCATGAAGGAGTCCCCGCTCGCGAAGGGGTCTCCGCGACGCCTCCGGCCGACCGGCGTGCCCGAGATCCGGTGGGAGACGGCAGGATTGGGTGCTGTGCCAGTTCTGTCCCACCTCGGTCCTGTCCGTGACCGCCTGAGGTCGCTGCCGCCTCTGTGGGTGGACGCGGCGCTCGCCGTGGCGGTGCTGGTCGTGCAGCTGTGGCCGCTCCTCTCCCCGGACGAACCGCGGGACGGGCCATGGAGCTGGTGGGGGTACGCGGTCGTGGTGGCCGCCACCGTGCCGCTGGTGTGGCGGCGCCGCGCGCCCATCGCCACCCTGCTGGCCAGCCTCATGGCGACCGCCCTCTACGACCTCTCGGACGACGTGGCCGCCCAGCCCATCTGGTACGGCGGGCTGATCGCGACCTACACGGTCGCCGTCCACTCCCCCCGGTGGCCGCGCGTCGCCGTACTCCTCGCCACGATCGTCGGGGGCCTGCTGCTGGCCGGCTCCTCGGAGACCGCGCTGCGCGGCGTCGTGCTGTTCGTCGCCGCCTACGCGATCGGCCGCGCCTCCGCCGCCTCCCGCGCGTATGCCGCCGTCCTGGAGGAGCGGGCCGTACGGCTGGAGCACGAGCGCGTGGTCGAGGCCGAACGGGCCGCCGAGCGCGAGCGGGCCCGGATCGCCCGTGACATGCACGACATCCTCGCCCACGCGGTCAGCCTCATGGTCGTGCAGGCCGAGGCCGGCCCGGTCGTGGTCAGGAGCGACCCGGCCCGCGCCGAGGCGGTCTTCGACGCGATCGCCGCCGCCGGGCGCGACGCCATGGTGCAGCTCCGCCGGACGCTGAACGTGCTCAAGGAGGAGGCGGGGCCGCGCACTCCGCAGCCGACCGTCGCCGCCCTGGCCGAGCTGGCCGAGCAGGTCTCCGGCACCGGGATCGAGGTGGTCTGCTCCGCCTCGGGGGAGCCGGGTCCCCTGCTCCCCGACGTCGAGGTCGCCGCCTACCGGATCGCCCAGGAGGCCCTCACCAACGTCGTCAAGCACGCGGGCGCCACCCGCGCCGACGTCCGGATCCGCTGGGAGGACGACGTGCTCGTGATCGACGTCACCGATGACGGCCGCGGCTCGGCGTCGTCGTTCCCCTCCGGGGGGAACGGCCTGGCCGGCGTCCGCAAACGCGCCGAGTCCTGCGGCGGTTCGGCCGTCGCGGGGCCCCGTACGGACGGTCCCGGTTTCCGGGTGACCGCGCGGCTGCCGCTGGCGGCCCGGCCGGTGACGGCATGACCGGCGCGGACCCGACGGACCGCGGCGTGACCGGCGTGAACCTGGCGGACCGCGGCGTGGCCGGTGACGGCATGACCGGCGCGGACCCGGCGGACCGCGGCGTGACCGGCGTGAACCGGGCCGGCGACGGCATGACGGAGAAGAACAGGGAGAACGGAGTGACGGCATGGCGGTGAGGGTCGTGGTGGCCGACGACCAGGAGCTGGTGCGCGCGGGGTTCGGGATGATCCTCGGCGCCCAGCCGGACATCGAGGTCGTCGCCGAGGTCGGCGACGGCGCCGCGGCCGTCGCGGCCGTCCGCGAGCACCGGCCGGACGTGGTCCTCCTCGACATCCGGATGCCCGTGATGGACGGCATCGAGGCGGCCGGCGTCGTGTGCGCGGAAAGCGACTGCAAGGTGCTGATGCTCACCACGTTCGACCTGGACGACTACGTCTACGACGCGCTGCGGGCGGGTGCGAGCGGGTTCCTGCTCAAGGACGTCCGCCGCGACGACCTCGTGCACGCGGTCCGGGTCGTCGCGGCCGGGGACTCGCTGCTCGCCCCGGCCGTCACCAGGAAGCTGATCACCGAATTCGTCTCCCGGACGGCCCCGCGCCCCGCCGCGCCGTCCGCCGAGCGGCTCGCCGTGCTGACCGCCCGGGAGCGGGAGACGCTCCGGCTGATCGCACGGGGGCTGTCCAACGCCGAGATCGCCGAGACCATGGTGGTCAGCGAGCACACGGTCAAGACGCACGTCAGCAACGTGCTGACCAAGCTGGGCCTGCGCGACCGCGTGCAGGCGGTGATCGTCGCCTACGAGACCGGTCTCGCCGTCCCCGGCGGCCCGGCGTAGGCCACCCTCGCCATACGGTCACGGCGGCCCGGCGTAGGCCACCCCCGCCGTACGGTCGCGGCGGCTCGGCGTAGGCCACCCCCGCCGTACGGTCGCGGCGGCTCGGCGTAGGCCACCCCCGCCGTACGGTCGCGGCGGCTCGGCGCGACCCCGGAAGGTCCCCGAGCCCGGACCGGTTCCCGACCACCGGTTCCCAGAGCGGATCCGCGGCGGCCGGTCCCCGTTACCGCTTCCAGAGGCAGAACGGGTGGCCGGCGGGGTCGAGGTAGACCCGCACGTCGTCCTGCGGCTGGTAGGTCGCGAGGGCCGCCCCCGCGGCGACCGCGTGCACCCCGGCGATGTCCAGGTCGTCCACCTCGATGTCCAGGTGCATCATCATCTGCTGGTCATCGGGCCCCGCGGGCCATATCGGCCGGACGTGGTCCTTCTCGGTCTGGAAGGACAGCCCGGCGCCGCCGCCGGGCGCGGCGAGTGAGACCCAGTCGGGCGAGTCCTGCCGGACCTCCCACCCGAGCAGCCTCCGGTAGAAGGCCGCCAGCTCCCGGGCGTCAGGCGCGCCCAGCACCGTGGCCGTCAGCGTCATCCGCAGCGTCTCCGTCATCCGGCCTCCCTGTGTCCCGCTCCCTGTGTCCCGGCTCCCGCGGCATCCGTGGCGGGGCCCGGCCACCGGCCCGCGCGGGCCGCCCGGCCGGTCCGGTGCCCCGTTGCCATACCCGGGGCCGCCGCCTCCTCACCTGGAGTCACACGGCTCCGCGTCCTGCCCGGCCGTTCCGGCCCGGCTCCATCCCGTCCGGCCGCCCCCGGCCGGGTCGGCGCGACCGGTCATCGTCCTGCCGGGACCGGGCGGACGATCTCGGCGACCCGTTCCAGCTGTTCGAGCTGCGCGTCCATGTCCGACGCGGCGAGGCGGCAGATCAGGTGCTCCGCGCCCGCCTCCAGGTAGCGGCCCAGCGTGGCGGCCACGTGATCGGCCGGGCCCGCGACCATCGCCTGGATCGTCCGCGCCACCTCGTACGGCACGCCGTAGATGGACCGGCAGTAGGCGTCGAGCTCGCGTTCGCCCCGCGCCACGTCGCCGGTGACCAGGACCGTGACGAACAGCGCCGGGGTGACCGCGTCGGCGGGCCGTCCCGCCTCCGTGGCGGCGCGCCGTACCGTGGCCAGGCCGGCGCGGTAACCGTCGGGGTCGGGCGGGTAGGGCAGCCAGCCGTCGTAGCGCCGCCCGGCGTGCTCCAGGGCCGAAGGGCTCGCCCCGCCCAGCCAGATCGGCGGGCCGCCGGGCCGGTGGGACGGGGTGGGTTCGGGCAGGTCGTCGAAGCGCAGTACCGCGCCGTGGAACGCCCGCTCGCCCGACCACAGCGCCCGCCACAGGGCGACCGTGTCGTGCAACCGGCCGAAGCGGCGTTCCCAGGGCACCTCCGACGCGGCGTACTCGATCTCCGACCGGCCAGGGAAGCCCGCACCCACGGTGACGACCAGCCGGCCCCCCGAAAGATGGTCGACGGTGGCGAGCTCCTGCGCGGCCAGGACCGGCCTGCGGAGGGCGGGCAGCAGCGCCGCGGTGCCGAGCGTGACGCGCTCGGTCACCGCGGCGAGCGCGGACAGCGTGGCCAGCGGTTCGGCGCGCGCGCCGATCAGGGTGTCGTTGGCCCAGACCGAGTCGTATCCGAGCCGCTCGGCGTGGAGCCCGAAGTCGAGGAGCCGCCGGGCGTCTTTCCACTGGCTGTGCTGGGTGGGGAGCAGGACCCCGAGTCGCGTGTTCACAGCGGGGATCGTGCTCCCCGAGAGGAATGCCGGCAATTCCCCGGAGGGAATGGACGGCCTCGGCACACTGGATGCGTGGACTTCCCCCAGACGCTGCGCGCGGCCCGGCGGCGCCGGCACCTCAGCCAGCTCGACCTCGCCCTGCGCGCCGGCACGACACAGCGCCACCTCAGCTTCATGGAGAGCGGCCGTTCCCGGCCGGGCCGGACCATGGTGGTACGGCTCGGCGAGTCGATGGAGCTGCCGCTCAGGGAACGCAACGAGCTCCTGACCGCGGCCGGATACGCCCCCGTCTACCCGCGGACCCCGCTCGACGACCCCGCCCTCACGCACGTGCGCGCCGCGCTGGGGCACATCCTGACCGGCCACCTCCCCTATCCCGCGGTCGTCGTGGACGCCGATCACGAGCTGGTGCTGGCCAACGACGCGTTCGGCCTGCTCACCGAGGGCGTCGCCGGGCACCTGCTGCGCCCGCCGGTCAACGTGCTGCGCCTCTCCCTGCATCCGCAGGGGCTGGCGCCGCGCATCGTGAACCTGGCGCAGTGGGCGCGGCACATCCTCGACCGCGTTCCCCCGGGTGACCTGCGCGAGGAGCTGTCCGGCTACGTGCCGCACGCCGAGCCGGGGCACGACCACGTGGGCTTCGCCGTACCGGTGCGGCTGCGCTCGGCGCACGGTGAGCTGCGGCTGACGACCACGATCACGACGTTCGCGACCGCGCTCGACGTGACCGTGGCGGAGCTGAAGCTGGAGGCGTTCCTGCCCGCCGACGCGGCCACCGCGGCGGTGCTGGCCGGTGGCTCCCGGGCGGCGGACCATGGGGACGGCCCCGGGACGGCTCACCGGCCGGCCGTCACCCGGGGAACTGGTAGTCGGCGGTGATGCGGCCCTCACCGTCGAGGACGAGGATCTCCAGACCGCCGCCCAGTGCCTCGCCGCCACCCGCGGGCGCCATCTCCCAGGTCAGCTTGACGACGTCGTCCAGGCGGACGGGCTCACCTCCCTGCCGGAAGACGAACTCGCCCGGGGCGACGAACTCCTCGTGGGCGCGGCTCACCCGGACGTCGATCTCGTCGTACCCGCGGGCCCGGAGCGTCGAATGGTCGAAGCCCAGTTTCGCGGCGGCCTCCCGGATCTCCTCGGACGGGTGCAGGACGTGAACGCCGTCCTCGGCCCACAGCTCCTCGATCGTCTTGCGGCGCAGCCCGCCGTCCGGTTCGTTCCAGAGGGCGACGTAGCGTTCGGTCAGCTCCCGGACGCGGATGTCGGTCACCGTTCCTCCTCGGCTGGTGTGTCGGTGTTCCCGTGTTCCGGTCCCACCCTGCGGCCGGGGCCGCCGACCGGCAATTCCCCGCGGGGAATGAGCAGCCGGTACGGCGTGGCGGAGCCCGCCGGAAGCACGGGCGGTGACCTGTTCGGACGGGCGGCGCCCGAGACGGTACGGCGCCGCCGCTACCTGGCGCGGAGCCGGCCGAGGGTGTGGCCGGTGGCCTGCTTGAACAGGTACTCGGCGCGTTCGTAGGAGAGTCTGCGGCGGCCGGTCTCGGGGCACAGGTCGCCGGGCGCCGGGGGGCGGCCCGGCCCCGGTCTGCGCTCGGACAGGAACAGCGGGCCGCGGCGGCGGCCCGCGACGAGCCCGGGGAGCAGTTCGGCGGCGCCGTCCCCCCAGCGGATCCACCCGGACCCGCCGGCCGTCCGGGCGCGTCTTCCGGCCAGGTCGAGGTTCTCGACGTTGAGCGCGAGCACCGGGCCGACGCCCGCCGCGCTCTCGTGCAGCAGCAGCCACAGGACGCGCTCGCGCAGCGCGATGTCCGGTCGCTCCCCCAGCGCCTCGACGCGAGACCGGTCGATCGGGCGGGTCCGTCCCCGGGGCTCGTACCGGCGGCCGAGCCCGGCGGCCAGGTCACCGTCCGGCCCACCGGTCGGCCGGCCCTGGGCCGCCGCCCAGGCGGAGAAGGAGC
This sequence comes from Streptosporangium pseudovulgare, assembly GCF_014648055.1. Lineage (GTDB taxonomy): Bacteria > Actinomycetota > Actinomycetes > Streptosporangiales > Streptosporangiaceae > Streptosporangium > Streptosporangium pseudovulgare. Next base: position 37,596 of record NZ_BMQJ01000020.1, on the reverse strand, counting down.
GGACCGCGCCGCGGTGCCGGTTCCACGTCGCCGGCGCGGCGCTCCCCCATGCCTCGGCGAAGACCCGGGCCACCCGCCCGGCGCTGACGTCCGCCAGCGGGACGTCGTCACCGATCTCGCGGCGCAGGCGGCCCATGGTCTGGCCGTAGGAGCGGACGGTCGCGGCGTCCAGGTCCTCGCGAGCGAGGAAGTCGTCCGCCGCCTCGCCCAGGGTGACGGACCCGCCCGGGGCCGCCCGCACGGCCGCCGCCGCGTCGGCGCAGGCCGCGGCGCGTTCCAGGAGGACCGTGCGTTCCGGCACGTTACGGGTGAGCGCGGCGGCGCGTTCGAACTCGCGCCGGGCCTCCTCGTGGCGGCCGAGCCTGGCCAGCAGGTCGCCGCGCACGCTGGGCAGGCGGTGGTAGCCGCCGAGCGCCGGCTCGCCGGCCAGCGCGTCGGCGGCGGCCAGGCCCGCCTCGGGACCGTACGCCATGGCCAGCGCGACCGCGCGGTTGAGCCGTACGACGGGTGTGGGCAGCACCCGGGTCAGCACCTCGTACAGGTCGGCGATCCGCTTCCAGTCGGTCTCCTCCGCCGTGGCCGCCTGCGCGTGGCAGGCGGCGATGGCGGCCTGGAGCACGTACGGTCCCAGGGGGCCGCCGCACTCCCTGGCACGCAGCAGGGCCTCGAAGCCGCGGTGGATGAGGAGCCGGTCCCAGCGCCCGCGGTTCTGCTCGTGCAGCGCGAGGGGCCGGCCCGACGGGTCGTTCCGGGCGGCCAGCCGGGACGCCTGGAGCTCCATCAACGCGACCAGGCCGTGCACCTCGGCCTCGCACGGCGCGAGCCCGGCCAGCAGGCGGCCCAGGCGCAGCGCCTCGTGGCAGAGGTCCCGGCGCGTCCAGTCCTCGCCCGCGGTCGCCGCGTACCCCTCGTTGAAGACGAGGTAGACGACCTCCAGTACGGACGACAGGCGCGCCGCCCGGTCCGGGCCCTCCGGGACCTCGAAGGGGACCCGGAGGTCGGCGAGGGTGCGCTTGGCGCGGACGACGCGTTGCGCGACGGTCGCCTCGGAGACGAGGAACGCGCGGGCGATCTCCTCGGTGCGCAGGCCGCCGATCAGCTTCAGCGTCAGGGCCACCCGGGACTCGGTGGACAGCGCCGGGTGGCAGGAGACGAACATCAGGCGCAGGACGTCGTCGCCCACCTCGCCGTCGAGGACGCCCAGGGCCTCGTCGACGCCGGCCTCGCCGGTGTCCGGCCGGGTGGCGAGGTCGTGGGCGAGCCGTTCGTTCCCGCGTTCGTGCCGCTCGCCGCGCCGCAGGTGGTCGACGGCTCGGCGCTTGGAGACGGCCATGAGCCAGGCGCCCGGGTTGTCCGGCACGCCCGCCTGGGGCCACTGTTCGAGGGCGGCGAGGAGCGCGTCCTGGGCGAGCTCCTCGGCCAGCCCCACGTCGCCCACCATCCGGACGAGCCCGGCGATGATCCTCGCCGACTCCATCCTCCAGACCGCGCCGACCGCGCCGCGGGCGTCCCCGGCCCGGCCTCCGTTCCCGGCCTCGCTTCCGTTTCCGCCCCCGGCCTCGCTTCCGCTCCCGTTCCCGGACGTCACCTGCCCGTCTCCGTGCCCGGACGTCACGCGTCCGTCCCCGTTCCCGTCTTCGTGCCCGGACGTCACGCGTCCATCTCCGTTCCCGTTTCCGTTTCGGACGCCACGTGCCCGGTCATCGGCGGCGCCCGGCCCGGCGCGCAAGCGTGGGATCAGCCCTGCGGGCCGAAGACCTGCTGGATGTGACCCTCACCGTTACCGATGATCTTCCAGAAGCGACGGGACATCTCGACGGCCTCCTCCTCGGAGCGCGTCTCGATGAGCGCGAAGCTCACGATCGCCTCCTTGGCCTCGGTGAACGGGCCGTCGGTGACGGTGATCTTCCCCTCGGACGCCGAGACGTGGATGCCGGCCGGGTCCAGGCCCCCGGTGGCCAGCAGCACTCCCGCGCGGGTCATCTCCTCGACGAACGCCGCCATCTCGGCCATGACCTCCGGGGTCGGAGGAGCAGCGTCGATGCCCTTGGTGGTCATCAGGAACCGCATCGTCATATCTCCCTCGTTCGCCGGGCTGTCATTCCCAGCTTTTGTACCGGACTCCGCCGGAGTGACCGATTCTCTCCGGTCTCCGGCTACGCGTCGAACGAGGCGGGCGGATATCGACATCCGGTGTCCGACCTGGGAGATCGCGCGATGTGACAGGGAACGCGATGTGACAGGGAACGCATGACGCCGCAGGTCAGAACGGTCCAGACGCGTGGCGGCGCGGCGGTGTCGAATCCGTCCCGCCCCGTTCGACGCGTCAGCGAGGCCGGACGGAAGCCGGCCGTTCGAACACCCCGGCGGAGAACCCGCCGCAGGAGAGGAAAAGCAACCATGACCACCGTCCAGCCCGCCCCCGCCGTCTCCGCCCGCCGCACCACCCGCGCCGGCACCTCCGGGCGGTCCGAGGCCGCCGCCCGGCCCGGCGCCGCCGCCCCGGCCACGCGTCTCCTGCTCGCCTGCCTGGTGGCGGCCACGCCCGTCTTCGGGTTCGTGTCGCTGGCCCAGGTCTTCACCCGCGAGGGCTTCGACCTGCTCCGCCACCCGCTGAGCATGCTCAGCACCGGTGACCTCGGCTGGATCCAGATCGCGAACTTCCTGGTCTCCGGCGCGCTGACGATCGCCGGGGCGACCGGGCTCCGCCGTGTCATACGCGGCACGCCCGGCGGGACCTGGGCGCCCCGGCTGCTCCTGGTCAACGGCGTCATGCTGGCCGTCGCCGGGGTGTTCGTCATGGACCCGGGCGACGGCTTCCCTGCCGGCACCCCGCTGGGCCGGCCGACGGCCATGAGCTGGCACGCCATGGCGCACATGGCCGCCGGATCCGTCGCGTTCACCGCGCTCATCGCCGCCTGCTTCGTGCTGGGCCGCCATTTCTCCCGCGCCGGCCGTACCGGTTTCGCCGTGGCCTCGCGGGTCAGCGGCGCCGCCCTCCTCCTCGGCAACGGCTGGGCGATGTCGGGCGGGCGCGCCGGTTCCCTCACCCTGTGCGTCGGCGTGCTGGTCGCGATGGCGTGGGCCGGCGTGGCCGCGGCGGACCGGCTGGCCGCGCTCCGGCGGGCCTCCTGAAGCGGAACCGCGGGACCACCGGCCGTACCGGGGCCGGGATCCGGGACGCCCCGGGCCCCGGCCCCGGTACGGCCGGCCCGCGCCGACGGGTGGGTTACGATGACCGGCCATGATCGAACCGGACTTCCTGAGCACCACCCGTACCGCCTACGACGCGGTCGCCGACACCTACGCCGAGCTCATCAGCCCGAAGTTCGCGAGCACACCGCTGGTCCGCGCGATGATCACCCCGTTCGCCGAGCTGGTCCGGGCCACCGGTGGGCGGGTCGCCGACCTCGGCTGCGGCCCGGGCCACGTGACGGCCCACCTGAGCGCCCTCGGGCTGGACGCCTTCGGCGTCGACCTGTCCGCGGAGATGGTCGCCCTGGCCCGCCGTACCCATCCGGAGTTGCGGTTCGAGGAGGGCTCGATGTTCGCCCTCGACCTGCCGGACGAAGCGCTCGGCGGCGTCCTCTCCAACTACTCGATCATCCACACCCCGCCGGAGCGGGTTCCGGAGGTGTTCGCCGAGTTCTCCCGGGTGCTGGCCCCGGGCGGCCACCTGCTGGTCGCCTTCCAGGCCCACGAGGACCCCTCGGCGGCACCGGAGGCGTTCGACCACACCGTGGCGCTCGCCTACCGCTGGTCGCCCGACCACGTCGCCCGCCTGCTCCGCGAGGCCGGGCTCACCGAGGTGGCCCGCATGGTGATCTCGCCGGACGAGGACGAGAAGCGGGGGTTCCCGCAGGCGTTCGTGCTGGCCCGCAAACCGGCCGCGCTCGGCTAGGCGCTGTTCCGTGGACGATCCCGCCCGCCGCGGTCGTCCACGGAACAGAGCCCGGGGACGACGTCTCCACGGGCCGGACCCCAGGCGGTGGGGCCCGGCCCGTGCCGTGCCCCCGGCCGGTGCCCCCCGGTCAGTCCCGCGGCATCGTCCGCAGCACCCTGCCCTTCACGCTCGCCGTCAGATAGGCGGCGCCGTAGCCGTCGGATACGTAGACGAGGAGGACCGGTTGGCCCCCCGCGAAGACCCAGCCGCCCTCCGCTATCACGTAGTGGCCGGTCGGACGGGGGATGCCGAGCTTCCGGTCCGCCGTGCGCAGCAGCGCCGGAAGCGCCTCCCAGTTGAACGACTCCGGCTTCACCCGCTTCTGGAGCGGCGTGACGGTGCTTCCCCTGGTCCGGTTCACCTGACCGTCCCGGTAGGTGTACATGTCGTAGAGCTTCTTGTCGCCGGGGAGGAGGGCCTGGGCCACCACGTACTCGTCGTACACGACGAATCCCACGAAGTCGGTGCCGCCCGTCGCCTCCCTCAGCACCTTGATCGCCTCCCTGACCCGGCTCGGGTCCAGCAGCGTTCCGGAGCCGGTTTTCTCCTCCGGCTCGGAACCGGTGCTCTCCTCCGGCTCGGGGGCGGCGCTCTTTCCGGCCCGCTTCGCGTCGGCGGTGACCGGGGTGCGCGCGGAGCCGCCGGTGGGCTGTGACGCCTCCGGGACCGCCCCGTCTCCGAACCCGCCCGGAACGTTGAGGAGGACCACGGCGGTGAGGACCACGCTGAGCGCGACGGCCCCGGCGACCGTCACGGCACGGAGCCGACGTGGGCCGCCGCGCGACACCGGAAGTCCGGGGTGCGTGTTCGAGGCCGGGTCGGCCGCCCAGCCCAGCATCCGGTCGAGTTCCGCGGCGGGCGGGCGGGCGGCGGGGTCCTGCGCCAGCAGGGCCGCCAGGACGGGCGCCAGCGGGCCGGCCCGGCGCGGAGGCGGGACGTGGCCGTTCAGCACGGCCGCGAGCGTGGCCATGGTGGTCTCGCGGCGCATGGGGTGATACCCCTCCACCGCCACGTACAGCAGCATGCCCAGCGACCACAGGTCCGAGGCGGGGTCGCCCTCCCTGCCGCGCAGCCGTTCCGGCGCGATGTACTCGGGTGAGCCGACCAGCTGACCGCTGGCCGTGAGGCTGGGCGCGTCGTGCAGCGCCGCGATGCCGAAGTCCGTGAGCACCGGACTGCCGTCGTCGCGCAGCAGGACGTTCGCCGGTTTCACGTCGCGGTGGCAGATGCCCGCCGCGTGAGCGGTCCACAGAGCGGCCAGGACGCCTCTCCCCAGGCGCGCCGCCTCCGCCGGCGCCAGCGGGCCCTCCGCCAGACGGTCCTGCAGCGAACGGCCGCGCACCAGCTCCATGACGATCCACGGGTACGCCGTCTCGCCCGCGTCCACGATGTGGTGGATGGTCACCACGTTGGGGTGGTTGAGCCGGGCCAGCGCCCGCGCCTCACGCATCACCCGTTCGCTCAGCATCCGCGCCCTGCCCGGATCGTCCTCCGCCGCGCCCGACGGACGGACCTCCTTCAGGGCGACCTCCCGGTGGAGGGCGAGGTCGTGGGCGCGCCACACCGTGCCCATGCCACCGCTTCCCAGCCGCTCCAGCAGCTCGAAACGGTTGTCGATCACAACCCGCCCGGACGTCACGGCAGACAGCCTAGAGCCCTCGCAAGCGGGCGGAAGGGGCAAATGACCACTGTCACCGCGCCGAAGCCACCGAACGAGACGGACACGGGCGGCGTGGGAGGCGCGGCGGTCAGAAGAGGGTCAGCGGTTCCGACGGCATGGGTTCGGGGAGCGGTTCGACCTCGGGCAGGTGGGCCCGTACCTCGTCGTGGAAACGGCGGGCGAGCATCAGCGCGTCGGCGTTGTCGGGCGTGTGGATGAACACGGTCGGCGAGCGGCCTTCGCGCAGCCATTCGACGACCGTGCCGACCCATGGCCGCCAGCCCTCGACCGTGCGCTCGGCCGAGTCCCGGCCGAGGTAGCGGATGATCGGGCGGTCGGTGAGGGCGGCCGACCGGCGCGGCAGGCGCGGCTTCCTCGTCCACGCCTCCCGCTCGGCGTCACTGGTCGGAGGGCTCCGGAAGAGGACGGTCGTGTCGAACGGGACCCACTCGGCGCCCACGCCGCCGAGAACCCCTTCGAGCAGCCGCCCGGCGCGCTCGTCCTCGAAGAACGCGCGGTGCCGGACCTCGACGGCGTACCTGTGCGAGCGGGGAAGCGCGCGGAGGAAACCCGCCAGGACGCCGAGGTCGGCCGGGGCGAACGATCCGGGAAGCTGGACCCAGAGGGTCTCGGCCCGCGGCCCGAGCGGCTCGATCGCCTCCAGGAACACTCCAAGCTCCTCGTCGGCGCCGGGACCGGTGAGGCGGCGCTCGTGCGTGATCGACTTGGGCAGCTTGGCCACGAAGCGGAAGTCCGGCGAGGTCTGCCGCGCCCACGACTCCACCGTGCTCCGCGCCGGGGTCGCGTAGAACGTCGTGTTGCCCTCCACCGCGTCGCACCAGGTCGCGTAGGCCCGCAGGCGCTCCCCGGGCGGGAGTGGGTGGGGCAGGAAGCGCCCCTGCCACGGGGCGTGGGTCCACATCGCGCATCCCACATGAAGCCGCATGCCCCGACGCTATCCAACCCGTCTCCCGCACCCGAAACCACCGACAAGCATTTCATCCTTGACAAAAAAAGTTGTCGGGGCATAGTCTCTGATCACACGGAACGCCGCGGCCGGGGAGACCGGCCGGCGGGGTTCCGCCGGACCCGCCGGACAGGCGGCTTCGCGACCGGAACGACCGCGGAGCCGCCCGCCCGGCGGACGGACCGGCCACCCCGACGACACAACCCGAAGGAGCACCTCCCATGCGCATCCTGGTCAGCGAGTTCATCAGCCTCGACGGCGTCGTGCAGGCACCGGGCGGGGTCGACGAGGACACCGACGGCGGCTTCGCCCACGGCGGCTGGTCGCACCAGTTCTTCGACCCGGAGGTCGTGGGCGGCTCCTTCGACGACGCGCTGAGCAACGCCGAGGCGCTGCTGTTCGGACGCCGCACCTGGCAGACGATGGCCGCGGCGTGGCCCGGACAGGCCGGCGACCCGTTCGCCGACCGGATGAACTCCATCCGGAAGTACGTCGTCTCCGACACGCTGGGCGAGAACGACCTGACGTGGAACAACACCGCGCTCATCCCCGGCGGCGAGGCGGTCGCCCACATCCGGAAGCTGCGCGAGACCGAGGGCGGCGACGTGGTCGTCATGGGCAGCCCCACGCTCGTGCGCGCCCTCCTGCGCGAGGGCCTGGTCGACGAGCTCCGGCTCGTGGTCATGCCGGTTCTCCTCGGCGGTGGCAAGAAGATCTTCCCGGACGACGGCGCGCTGCGCACGTTCGAGCTGGTCTCCACGACCACCGGCGGCGCCGGCGCGAACGTGTGCGTCTACCGGGCGGTCACCGGGAAGTAGACCGCACCGGGCGGCGTCTGCCGCGCCCGCAGCGCTCGCAGTGCCGCCCGCGGGAGGTCCGGGCCGGGCCGGGGACGACCGCACCCGGCCCGGACCCCGGCCGCATGACCCTGGATCCCGGCTTCATGCCCCGGACCCCGGCCGCGTGGGCCCGGGCCCCGGCTCCATGCCCTTGTCACCGCCCCGGAGACTCATCCGGCGACGCCGGCCCGGTGATCACCCGGCCCCGCCGTGTCCCGTGGTGGCGCCGGAGCCGAGAGCCGGCCTTCTCTCAGTCCTCGCCGCGGTAGCCGCGCAGCTCGCGGCGGGCCCGGTGACGGCTCCGGCGGCGATCCTCGCGCCGGAGGTGGTACCACTCCCGGTTGCCGCCCCTGGTGAGGTTGCCGAACACGTAGTGGGCCGGGCCGCCCCAGTGGCAACCGGTCATGCGGCGGCCCAGGGACGCGCTGTCGGCGGTGATCTCGTCCGGCAGCGTGCAGTGCCCGAACCGGTGGTCGTGTACGGGGAGGCAGGTCACCATCGGTGCGTCGGCCATCCGCACCCACCAGGGCCGGGTCTTGTCGGTCTTGCTCATACGGTCACCTTTCGGCTCCGTGACACCCCGGGATGGGGCTGTCACAAGACCGGATGCACCGTGACCACCTCCGATGTCGCACGTGACGCGCCGGAACCGCATGCTTCCCCGCGACGCGCCGAGCGCGGGGACGGCCGAGCCGGTAGGGGCGACGGCGAGACCGACGCGACGTACGCCCCGGAGTCAGGCTACCTCCGGCGGCCATGGCGGCCGATGCCGATGCCGATGCCGATGCCGATGCCGATGCCGATGGCGATGCCGATGGCGATGCCGATGGCGACGGGATCCACGCGCCGGGTTCGGTGATCCGTCCGGGAGGCCGCGACCACGGGGCGATTCGGTGCGCCCGGCCCGCATTCGGCCCGCGCCCGGCCTGAGCCCGGCCCGCGTTCGGCGCGCCCGGCCCACAGAGGATCCGGCAGACGGCGACCCGCCGCCCGGCCCAGTCCGGCCCAGTTCGGCCCCGTCCGGCCCGGCCCGGTCCAGCGCGGCCCGGCGCGAACCCGCGCATATTCTCAGGACCGAAATGGCGATCCACCGTCTGACCTGGTGCGGCCTCGAACTTATCTCCGGACCGAAATCACGGCCCCGCCGCACCTCTCTCGATTTTGGTGATCTTCATGCATCACCAATCCCGACAATCATCCATATTATATCAAATATAGAACATATAAGATATTTACTGGCATATCCGCAAAGGTTAGGAAAACGTGAGTCACGGGTGAGGTCGTTCTGGTGTACTGGGGCTTGAGGTACTAGAGAGAACGTCTCTCCGAGGTCTCAAGCTCGCCACCGAAGCCGTACGGCGGACCCACGGCACCGGCCGCTCCCGGCGGTGCGGTCCCGCTCCACGTGGAGCGCCGTCGGCATCCGGGAGCGCGACCGGCGGCACACAGGGCGCGGAGAGAGCGGGAGAAGCCGTCGAGCACGAGATTCCGACGGCCGTCCGGCAAGGCTGACGCGGCGGACTCCCGGGACGAGGACGTGTCCCCAGGAGCGCCGCGGCTGATTCGACATGCCCCGAGGAGATGCCAATGCTTAAGATCATTTGCTCGATGTGCGGCAGAGGGCACTACGGCCCGTGCATGCCCGGCACACAGGCCGCCCCGGAGGCTCCGGCGGCCTGATCGCCGCGAGACCGGCGGGTTCCGGCGGGCTCGCTCCGGTGCCGGTGGGATTTCGACAGGCCCTTTCCGGTGCCGACGGTTTTCGGCGAGCCCGTTTCCGGTCCATACGGCCACCTGTTTCCGTCCCTTCCGGTCCCGATGGCCACAGGACCACTTTTCTTCCTCCTGGATTTCCGGAGCTCCGAGTGAAATAATTCGATATTGAAGAAAAAACCCAACCCGGAAGGGCTCGGGGTGGAGTTCCGTATTCTCGGTCCTGTGGAGCTGTCGGCCGACGGCCTGCACCTCGGGCTTGGCTCGGCCAAGGAACGCCAGGTGCTGGCGATGCTGTTGTTGACGGCGGGACGCCCGCTGCCGGCCGAAGCCCTGATCGACCGGCTCTGGGGGGCGAACCCGCCGCCCAAACCCCGTGACAGCCTCTACGCCTACATCGCGCGGCTCCGCGGCCGGCTGGCCGCGCTCAGGGACGGGACGGCCCGGTTGTTCTCGGGCTCGGGAGCCTACACCCTGGAAGTCGATCCCGACCGCGTCGACCTGCACCGGTTCCGGCGGCTGTGCGACCAGGCACAGGCCATCGCCGAGAGCGGCGACCCGGAGCACGCCCTGCGGCTGCTCCGCGAAGCCGACGCGCTCTGGCGTGGCGAAGCACTGGCCGGAATGGACAGCGACTGGGCGAGAGAGATCCGCACCGCCCTGGAGAGCGAGCGCCGGACGGCGACGCAGAGACGCGTCGCCGTGCAACTCGATCTGGGACAGCACGCGGACCTCGTCGCGGAACTGTACGGGCTCGTCGCGCAGCATCCCCTCGACGAGGAGTTCATCAGGTACCTGATGGTGGCCCTCTATCGTTGCGGCCGCCAGGCGGACGCCCTGGAGACGTACCATCAGGCTCGCCGCCGCCTGAACACCGAACTGGCGATGGAGCCCGGACCGGCCCTGCGGGACGCGCACCAGCGCGTCCTGCGCGGTGATCCGGAGATCGCGGGGCCGCCGGGCCGTCAGAGGATCGTCGATCAGACGGCTCCGAACGACCTGCCCCGGGGGATCTCGAACTTCACCGGGCGGGACGCGGAGATGGAGCGGCTGCTCGGCGCCCTCGGCGAGGAGTCGCTCGGCGACGTGGCCCCGGTCGAGGTGATCGACGGCATGCCCGGGGTGGGGAAGACCGTCCTGACCGTCCGCCTCGCGCACCGGCTGGCGCCGCGCTATCCGGACGGGCAGCTCTTCCTGCGGCTGCGCGCCCACGACCCGAACCAGGACCCCCTCGACCCCCGGGAGGGTCTCGCGGTCCTCCTCCGGCGCCTGGGCGTGTCGCGCAACCGGATACCGGCCTCCCTCGACGACAGAGCGGCGCTGTGGCGGAGCGAGCTGGCCGACCGCAGAGCGATCATCGTGCTGGACGACGCGGCGGACCAGGACCAGATCCGCCCCTTTCTGCCGGGCGCGCCGGGCTGCCTGGTGCTGGTCAGCAGCCGCCGCAGGCTGACCGGGCTCGAAGGCGTCGACTCGCTGTCCCTGGACGTCCTTCCGACGCGGGACGCCGCGGCCCTGTTCCGCAGGGTCGTCGGAGACGACCGGCCCATGGCGCCGGATGACGTCGAAACGGTCGTACGGCTCTGCGGTCACCTGCCCCTGGCCATCCAGCTGGTGGCGAGCCAGCTCCGCCACCGGCCGGCTCGCGGCGTCGCCGACCTCGTCACCCGGCTCTCGGGAGCGAGGCTCCGGCTGTCCGACATCAGGGCGGGAGACCGGGACATCGCCGCGGCCTTCGAGCTGTCCTACCGCGGGCTGACCGACGAGATGCGCCGGGCGTTCCGCCGGCTCGGCCTGCACCCCGGGATCGATCTCACCGTGCATTCGGCCTCCGCCCTCATCGGCTGTGACCTGTCCGTGGGCGAGCGCCTGCTCGAAGACCTCCTCGACCATCATCTGGTCGAGGAGGCGGTGGCCGGCAGGGTGCGGCTGCACGGCCTGCTGTGGAAGTTCGCCGCCGAACGGGCCTTCTCCGAGGAGTCCGAGGACGAGGCCCGCCAGGCCGTGCACCGGCTCCTCGACCACTACCTCCACCTGGCGGACAGGGCGGACCGCGCCCTGAGCCCGAACCGCCGCCGGGGCCGGACCGAGATCGTCCACGTACCCGAGAACCCGCCGCCGCTGCGGACCGTCGCCGAGGCGCAGGAGTGGCTGAAGGCCGAACGCGTCAACCTCGTCGCGAGCGCGCAGTACGCGGCCGACCACCGATGGCGCCCCCATGCCCGGCGGCTCCCGCAGGCGCTCGCGGCCTTCCTCGAACGTTTCGGGCACTGGGACGACGCCGTGGCGACCCACGAGAAGGCTCTGGCCGCCTGCCGCGACATGGGCGATCGGGCGGGCGAGGCCGAAGCGCTGCTGGAGCTCAGCCTGCTGCGCGGTCACACCGGTCACTTCGAGCTCGCCCTCGGCTACTGCCAGGAGGCCCTGGCGATCCACCGCTCCATCGGCGACCGCCTCGGTGAGGCGGAGACGCTCGACCAGCAGGGGCGCGTGTGCTGGTACTCGGGACGCTTCAAGGCGGCGCTCACCCACACGACGGAGGCCCTGACCATATTCAGGAGCGTCGGCGACCTGCGCGGCGAGTGTCAGGCGCTCGTGCACAAGGGGATCCTGCTGTGGCAGGCGGGCAGGTACCGGGAGGCCGTCACCGACTTCGAAGAGGTCATGGATCTCAACCGCGGCCTCGGGGACCGGCGTCTCCAGGCGCAGGTGGAGAACAACATCGGTGAGATCGCGTTACGCCTCGGGGACGGCCGGCGGGCCCTGCGGATGTTCCACGACGTCCTGACCACGATCCGGGACATCGGATGGGCGCAGAGCGAGGGCGTCGTCCTCAACAACATCGGGAACGCCTACGAGCACGTCGGCGAGCACGGCGAGGCGCTCCGCTTCTACCGGGAGGCGCTGAAGATCTACCAGGCCACCGGGGACCGCCGGAACACGGCGAACGTGCTGAACAACATCGGCTACACCTACGTACGCGACCAGCGGTACGCCGAGGGGCTCATCCACCACCAGAAGGCTCTCGGCATCGCGCAGGCGATCACCGACCCCTTCGAGGAGTCGCGCGCCCTGCGAGGCGTCGGCGCGGCCCATCGGGGCACCGGCCACTACGGCGCGGCGCTCGATGCCCTCCGTACGGCGCTGCGGCTCGCCGGCGACCTCGACGACCCCTACGAGCGGGCCTGCTGCCTCGAAGGGCTCGGCGACGCGACGCTCCACGTCCAGGGCCATGATTCGGCCGAACCGCTGTGGAACGAGGCTCTGGAGATCTTCGAACGGCTGAACGTGCCCGAGCAGACGGCCCTGCGGGCGCGGCTGCACGGTCTCGATGTGAACGCTTCCTGACCGGTGTGTTCTCGGACCCGCGGGGCTCTGGCATGCGCGATCGGGAATGGCCGGCTTCGGCCGCGTCATCCATACCCAATTCACATAATTGGATTTTTCTGGATATGCCGCACGATGCTTCCCGGCATGGTTAACATGTGACCAACGTGACCACAGTTAAGCGAGGGGAGGCAGTGATGTTCACTCCATTCCAGATGATCTACATCATCGTCATCTGAGCCGATCGGGTCATCGGCGCCCGAGTGGCCGTCCGCCACGAAAACGCCGATCCCGGCGCGGTGTCCGGGTACGACGCGTGAGCCGGACGGCTCCGCGAACGAACGCGTGACCTCGCGCGATCGTCGCGCGCGTCCCCGGGACGCGATCCATCACGCAGGAGCGATCGGCTGCCACCGCGGAACGATCGATGACCGTGCACGCCGAAAGTCGCCATGGCCGACCGGCGTTCCGGTATGGCATCACCGGCCGGCGGCGGCCGATGCTCTTGACCTTTTGTCAGCATCCGCTCGATTTCCCCGACCGAGCTCGGAACATATATCGATTTCATCTGGCCGACGGTGGAGAACTCCCGGCGGAGTTCCCCGGAACCGATTCCGGCCCGCCCGTTCCCATGACCCCGAAAGCCGTCCCGCGTCGGTTCCGGCGGCAGGCCCGAAAACCGTTTTCCGCGCCTGACCTGGACTGCAAGGTAACGGCAAGATTGGCATCAAGGTACGGCGCGCACCCTGACCGCGGGTGAGGAACCTCACCCGCGGAACACAGGACCGAGCCCGGAGCACAGCCGGCCACGATGGCCGGAGGCAGCACCCGGTACGAAGCACGTGGCCGGCATCTCCCGCGAGACAAGCACGACGATCCTCGCGGCTGCCGGCGGCGTGTCGTCAGGACAGCCGATTCGGCTGGACTGCCGGCCTCTCGAGACCTGGATCCGCCGGTCATCTCCATGAGAGGTCGCCATGGGCCTGACGGAGCCGGTCACAGGAAGAACATTCGTGAGGACCCGCGGCGCGCGGCGGAGGTGCGCCGGCCGTACGGGAGGTCCCCTCCGCGGAGGGGATCCGGGGCCGGGGGACGGTGCCGCGGCGGTCACCGGCGTGACCCCCCGGGACCGATCATGACGTGGTCGGACACCGTCTTCCTCACGACCATGGGCGTCGCCTCGGGTGCGCTCAACACGGTCGTCGCCGGGGGGTCGCTGGTCAGTTTCCCCGCGCTGATCTGGCTGGGATATCCGCCGGTGCTGGCCAACGTCATCAACGGCCTGGGCCTGCTGCCCGGAGGGATCTCCGGGGCGTACGGCTACCGCACGTGGTTGCCCAAGCAACCGGCGCTCCTGGTGAAGATCACCATGGTGGCGGTGGCCGGCGGCCTCGTGGGCAGCGTGCTCCTGCTCAGCCTCCCGGCCAAATACTTCGCGACGGCCACGCCGGTGCTCATCCTCGCCGCCACGGCCCTGGCCGCGGCGCAGCCGCTGCTGGGCCGCCGCACCGGGCGGGAGTCCGGCGTCCCGGCCCGGGAGGCCGTGTCCCCCGTGTCCCCCGCGTCCCGGCCCGCCCTGGTGCTCGTGCCGGCCGCCTCGGGGCCGTCCCCCGCCGGGACGGGACCCGATCCGGCGGGAGACGGTCCGGCCGTCGCGGTGCCCGCGACCGCGGACACCGCGGTCGCCGACTCCGCGGCCGCCGATCCGGACCGTCACGCCGCCACCGGCGCGTCGCATCCCAGCAGGCTTCGCCGCTACGGGCCGTGGGCCATGATGCTGGCCGTCAGCGTCTACGGGGGCTACTGGGTGGTGGCTCTCGGTGTGCTGCTGTTCTCGGTGTTCAACGTGGCGTTCCCGCGCATGTCGCTCCAGCAGATAAATGCTCTCAAGATCCTCACCGCGACGACGATCAACGCCACGGGCACGGTGGTCTTCATCATGACCGGGCATCTGCTGCCGGTCTGGCAACCCGTTCTGCTGCTCGGCGCCGGCGCGCTTCTCGGCGGCTGGGTCGGCGCGGTGCTCGGCCGGCGAATGCGGGCCTCGTACCTGCGGACGCTCGTGATGGTCATAGGTCTGTTCTCGGCGATCTGGCTGCTCACCTGATACCGCCGGTGGCGCGGAGCGGCGCGGCTCCCGCCACCGGCCACACCCCGCGCCGTGAGGCGGCCCACGGCCGTCCACGACGCGGCCGGCGGCCGGCTCCGGCCCGCGCGGACACGGATGGGATTCGTCCTGACAGCGGTCCTCGATGATCAGCCTTGCCTTATATAAGCCATGGGTGAGACCGTTGGCCCGGGGCACGCGCTCGATCCAGCGTGGCGTGAATCCCGCGCGTGACGGACAGGAGAACGAGGTGGCCGAGACGACGCCGACCGGGACGACGGTGGCCGAGGTGATGGCCGAGCTGGCCGGGCTTGAGGACCCGAGGGCCCGCGAGGTGAACGAGAAGCACGGCGACGATCACGGTGTGAACCTCGGCAGGCTGCGCGCGCTCGCCAAGCGGCTGAAGACGCAGCAGGAGCTCGCGCGCCGGCTCTGGGAGACGGGTGACACCGCGGCGAGGCTGCTGGCCCTCCTGATCTGCCGCCCGAAGGCGTTCGGACACGACGAGCTGGACGCCATGCTGCGTGAGGCGCGCACCCCCAAGGTGCACGACTGGCTCGTGAACTACGTGGTGAAGAAGAACCCGCACTCCGAGGAGCTGCGCCTGGCCTGGTCCGCCGATCCGGATCCGGCGGTCGCGGCCGCCGGCTGGGCACTGACCGCCGAACGCGTGTCGAGGAAGCCCGAGGGCCTCGACCTCGCGGGGCTGCTCGACGTCATCGAGGCGGAGATGAAGGGCGCCCCGGATCGCCTGCAGTGGGCGATGAACAACTGCCTGGCTCAGATCGGGATCGAGCACGCCGAGCACCGCGCCCGTGCGATCGGCATCGGTGAGCGCCTGGAGGTGCTCAAGGACTACCCGACCTCCCCGGGCTGCACGTCTCCGTTCGCGCCCGTCTGGATCACCGAGATGGTGCGTCGGCAGAGCGGCAGGGCGTCGTGAGCGGGCCCGCCGACGGCGGATCGCCGACCTGAAAATTTCACGGTCCGGCGAGCCGTTCACGCAGTTCGCCCACCCGCCGGCCCGCGTCGCACTTGACCCCGGCCGAGGACCGAAACACACTCCGCCGGAGTGTCGCCCCTCACGCGACCACGTGAGCGACCCGTGAACCCCGTCACGCTCGCGTGCCGGTCCATCGGCGTGAAGTTAGCGCTAACAAAACTGAGGGCCGACCGGAACCGGACGGGCCACCGACAACGGATCGGCGTCCGCCCCGGAGCCGGTGCCGGCCGGGCCGGCGGGACCGGGAGGACGCGGATCACACCGACAGCCAGGAGAAACCGACAGCCAGGAGAAGACGTGACGCAAGATCAGAATGAGCCCGTGGGCGGCGAGCGGAGACCGCTGAGCCGGAGGACCGTCCTGGCGACGATGGGGGCCCTGCCGGTCCTCACGGCCGCGGCCTCGGTCCTGGGGGCCTCGGAGGCCGCCGCCGCGACAGCGGTCATCGATCCGTCGGTGCGGCGGCAGACGATTCGGGGCTTCGGCGGAATGGCCCACGCGGCCTGGGCCGGCGACCTGACGGCCGCCCAGCGGGACACCGCGTTCGGCGCCGGCGAGGGCCGCCTGGGGTTCTCCATACTGCGGATCCCCGTCGGCGAGAACCAGTCGGACTGGAGCCGTGACCTGGCGACGGCGAAGCGCGCGGTCGAGCTCGGGGCGACGGTCTTCGCGTCACCGTGGAACCCTCCCGCCGGCATGGTCGAGACCTTCACCCGCGGCAGCCAGACCAACGCCAAACGCCTCAGGTACGGCTCGTACGCCGCCTACGCCCAGCACCTCAACGCCTTCAGCACGTACATGCGGAACAACGGGGTGAACCTGTACGGCATATCCGTGCAGAACGAGCCCGACTACGCGCATGACTGGACGTGGTGGACCCCCACGGAGATGGTGCGGTTCCTGCGGGAGAACGCCGGCTCGATCAACACCAGGGTCATCGCGCCCGAGTCCTTCCAGTACCTGAAGAACATGTCGGACCCGATCCTCAACGACTCCGCGGCGCTCGCCAACGTGGACATCATCGGGGCCCACCTCTACGGCACGCCGTACTCGAACTTCCCCTACCCCCTCTTCCAGCAGAAGGGCGCGGGCAAAGAACTCTGGATGACCGAGGTCTACCACCCCAACAGCAGCGACTCGGCGGACCTCTGGCCCCAGGCGCTCGACGTGGCGGAGCACATGCACCGCGCCATGGTGGAGGCCGAGTTCCAGGCGTACGTCTGGTGGTACATCCGGCGCAGCTACGGCCCCATGCGGGAGGACGGCCAGATCAGCAAGCGCGGCGCGATGATGGCGCACTTCGCCAGGTTCGTCCGCCCCGGCTACGTGCGGATCGGGGCGACGGCGAACCCGGCGTCGAACGTCTACGTCTCGGCGTACCGGGGTGGCGACACGATCGTCATCGTCGCCGTCAACAAGGGGACCTCCGCGGTGAGCCAGCAGTTCACCCTGGCGAACACCACCGTGTCCAGCGCCTCGTCCTGGCTGACCGACGCGAGCAGGAACGTCGCCCCCCAGGGGACGATCCCCGTGTCGAACGGTTCCCTCACCGTCACGCTCCCCGCCCGAAGCGTGACGACCTTCGTGACCACCGTGGGCGACGGCCCCTCGCCCACCGCGACGCCCACCGCGACGCCGACCGTGACACCCACCGGCGGCCCCGGCACCGGACCCCGGGTCACCTACACGATGAGCACCTGGAACAACGGTTTCACGGCCGCTATCAGCATCACCAACACCGGAACCTCGGCGATCAACGGCTGGACGCTGGCCTTCACCCTGCCCTCCGGCCAGACCATCACCTCGGGCTGGAACGCCACCTATTCACCCTCCAGCGGCCAGGTGAGCGCCCGCAACGTCGACTACAACGGCACGCTCGCCCCCGGAGCCACCATCGAGATCGGCTTCCAGGCCACCCACACCGGCGACACCGCCGAGCCGACCGCCTTCACCCTCAACGGCGTTCCCTGCGTCGTGGCCTGACCTGCAGTCGTGGCCTGACCGGTGTCGTAGCTTGACCGTTGTCGTGGCCTGACCGGTGGTCGTGACCTGACCGGCGCCGGCCGGCGGAAGGGCGCGACCTCGCCGTGCGCCCTTCCGGCACCTGACAGCCCCGTACGGAGGACCCTCCGTACGGGGCTTCCTTTCGCCGCCGATCGTCTCCCGCGGACGTCCTTTCCCGCCCCTCACCTGCCCTTACGGAGATCTCCGGAACCCGCGGCGTCGTCCGGTACTGGGCCGTACGGCATGTCAAGCGCCGGTCTTTGGCAGAAAACTGCAGCCCCGGGCAGTTTGCTGCACCCGAAACTCCTGTTCCGGCGACCCGGGGTCACGCAGAGTTGTGCATACGCAAGCAGATCGGCACTTCGAGATGAGGATGAGGAAATGGCAACACCTGGCACCGCGTCCGACTCCTTGTCCGTATCCCTGCCGTCGCTGGAGGAGGTCCGGTCCGGCCCCGCGACCTCCCCGCTTCTCCGGACGGGGTTCGCCAGTCCCGGCACGCCGAACTACCGGTTCTGCGTCGACAGCGTGAAGCGCAAGTACCTCGACCGGTACGGCGCCGTCGTCACCCCCGGCCCCGACCTGTTCGTCACCGCGTGGGACGGCGCCCGCGACTCGCCCACCTTCGGCCGCATCCTGGGCGTCGCGGGGCTCACCACCGCCGCCGGGCGCCGGCTGCTGTCGGAGAACTACCTCGACGTCCCGGTCGAGCGGGCCTGCGCCGACCTCGTCCCCGGGACCCACGTCGACCGCCGCCGGGTCGTGGAGATGGGCCCGATCGCGTCGTTCCACCCCGGCGCCGGCCTGTTCCTCATGCGCGCCCTGCCGGGGATCGCCCTCCACCTGGGATACGACTTCCTGCTGTCCACGCTGACCGAGAAGCTCCACGACGTGGCCAGGGTCGCGGGCTGGGAGTTCCACACCCTCACCAACGCCCGCCGCGCCGACCTCGCCGGGACCGGCGGCACCGACTGGGGCACCTACTACTCCGCGAAACCCCGCACGGGCATCCTCCGCTGCGGGCGGGACCTCGCCCCGCGGACCGCCGCCTGACGGCGTTCTCCCGGCCGGACCTTCAACCGGCCTCTCAACGGCACTGAGCCTTTCAACAGCACCGAGATCTGAACGCATAGAAGGAGTCCGCTGATGCGTTGGCTTGACCATGCCCTCGACCGCCTCGGCTCACTGGAGAAAGTGGCCGTGGAGGAGATGAGGTCGTCCGCGCCGCCCCGCCCTTACACCTACGGGACCGTGCTCGGCGCGGCGATCCGCACCGGTGACGCGGTCGCCGCCGCGGCCGAGGGAAGGGACACCGGGACCAGCACGATCGGCCTGCTCACCGGCAACGGCGTGGAGGGGATCGTCGGCGACCTGGCCTGCCTGCTGACCGGCGTGCGGTCGGTGCCCATCCCGATCGCCTTCGGCCGGGACCAGGCCCGCCATCTGCTGTCGCACTCGATCGTCTGCCTGGTGGACGAGCAGGGCCGCAAGCGCCTGGCGGAGTGGGGCGGTGAGGACAGGATCCTCCCCGAGGGGTGCGAGGTCATCACGATCACGGTCGAGGAGGGGTACTCCCCGGAGGAGATCACCGCCAGGGTCCGGGCCGCGGCGACACTGGACGAGTCCGCCATCTGCAAGATCGTCCACACGTCCGGCACGACCTCCACCCCGAAGGGCGTGATGCTCCGCCGCGGCGCGGTGGACGACCTGATCGACTCCGTCACCAGCCGGGTCGGCGTCGAGGCGTGGCAGCGCTACGTCTCCGTCGTGCCGACGAGCCTGCTGGTGGAGCAGGTCTTCGCCGTCTACCTGACCTTCCTCGCCGGCGGCACGGTCGTGTTCCTGCCCGAGGAGGCCAAGCCGCTGGGCACCGCCGGCGGCGACGTCGAGCAGGTCCGCGGGCTGCTCGCCGAGGCCCGGCCCACGGTGTCGCTGGTACCGCCGTCCCTCGTGGAGTCCATCGCGGCCCACGCCAGGACCATCCCGGACGCGACCACCCGTGAGCTGTCGCTGGCGGTGTACGGCCGGGAGGACCCGATGCTGCTGTTCAGCGGCGGCGCCCCGGTGTCCGACGAGGTCCTGCGTGTCATGTGGGACCGCGGCCTGCCGGTGTACGTCGCGTACGGCCTCAGCGAGAACGGCTCCGTCGCCACGCTCAACGGCCCCGGCCTCGTCCGTCTCGGCACGGTCGGCAAGCCCCTGCGCCACTGCGAGGTCAGGCGATCCGACACCGGCGAACTCCTCATCCGCAGCTCGTCCCTGCTCACCGGCTACCTCGGATCGGACGACCCGACCGCGCTCCCGCTGGACGCCGAGGGCTGGCTGCACACCGGCGACATCGCCGACATCGACGACGACGGCTACGTCACCATCACCGGCAGGCTCAAGAACATCATCATCACCTCCAACGGACGCAACGTCAGCCCGGAATGGGTCGAGGCGCAGTACAAGAGCCGGCCCGGCATCGAGGCCGCCGCCGTGTTCGGCGACAACATGGAGCGGCTGATCGCGGTCTTCGTCGTCAGCCGCGGCACCGACCCCGCCACCGCGCTCGCCGACGTGCGCCACGTCAACGCCGAGATCCTCTCGGAGATCGAACAGGTCGGCAGCGCCGCGTTCGTCGAGGCCGACGAGACGTTCTACGCCGAGTTCTTCACCGTCACCGGACGCCCTCGCCGTAAAGAGATCAAGGAAGCACTCACCACCGGCCGATTCGGCCTGACGGAGGTCTGAGAAATGCTGGGCAACTTCACCACCACCGACCACGCCGACGGCAAGGGCCTGGTCGTCACCGCCGCCGACCGCGCCGGACTCGACACCGTCGACCGCGTCGAACTGATGACCGCACTCGCCGAGCACGGCTACGTCCTCCTGCGCGGCTTCGACACCGACCCGGCCACCTTCTCCACGCTCATCCAGAGCATCTCATCGCGGATCACCCTGGACCCGGCGCGCAAGTTCGCCGGCGGCAACGTCGCGCAGAAGATCGAGGCGGGGCTGGTGCCGCAGGGCCTGCACGTGGAGAACGGCGCCACGCCGTGGGTGCCGGACCTGGTGTGGTTCTACTGCGAGACCCCGGCCAAGGTCGGCTCGCAGACCACCATCTGCGACGGGTTGCACGTGTGGGACCGGCTGCCGGCCCGTACCCAGGAGCTGTTCCTGTCCACCCGGATCACCTTCGCCAGGCCGATGCCCGAGGACAAGTGGAAGAACCTCGTCGTCCGCCTGCTCGACGGCGCCAAGACCGCCGACGAGGTCGTCTTCGACGACCTGCTCGCGGTGACCGACGACGGCGTCGACGTCAAGTACCGGCTGCGCCCCGACGGCTCCGTCCACTACAAGTACTTCACCTACGCCGCGCACACCACGCTGTTCGGCACCGACATCGCGTTCACCAACAGCATCCTCACCCCGTCGGTCAACTACGAGCCCCCGGTGATCGAGTTCGAGGACGGCCGTCCGCTGGACGCCATGCTGATGCGCCAGATCATCGAGGCGACCGAGCTGGAGACCGAGGAGATCGACTGGCACGCGGGCGACGTCGCGCTGGTCGACAACAGCAGGCTCATGCACGGCAGGCGCAAGATCCGTGATCCCCTCCGATCCCTCTACAACGCCCAGAGCTACGCCAGGGACGACGTCGTCGCCGCCGTCCGCGAGCGAGCGACCTCCGCCACCCGCAGGGCCGCCTGATGCGGACCCAGTACGACGACATCGGCCGGTCCTACGAGCGGCTCAAGCGGGAGATGCCCCTGGCCAGGGGCCCCGAACGGGCCACGGTCGAGGCGCTGACCGGCGCGGTGGCGGGCGGGTCCGTGCTGGACCTGGCCTGCGGAACCGGCTGGTACAGCAGGATCATCGCCCGCGCCGGCGCGGCCTCGGTGCTCGGGGTGGACATCTCCGAGGAGATGGTCGCCGTCGCCGAGCACACCGAGGCCCGCGAGCCGCTCGGCATCGCCTACAAGGTCCACGACGCCCGGACGCTCGGGGTCGTCGGCCGGTTCGACCTGGTCAACGCGGTGTGGCTGCTGTGCTACGCCCGTGACCGGTCCGACCTCGCCGCCATGGCCCGCACCATCCACGACAACCTCGCCCCCGGAGGCGTGTACACCGGCCTGGAGATGAACCCGAACTTCGACTGGGACGGGCCCCTGGCCACCAAGTACGGCCTGACCCACCGGCCCGACGCGGACTTCCCCGGCGGAAAGGAGCTGACGGTCACCGCGCACGTGGACCCGCCCATCTCGTTCCAGGCCTGCTTCTGGGAGGAGGAACCGGTGGTCACCGCCCTGCGCGACGCGGGGTTCCGCTCGGTGGAGATCGTTCCCCCCGTGCTGCCCGCCGACCACGGCGACGCGTTCTGGGACGACTTCCGTACCAACCCCGCCATCGTCGGCATCCGTGCGGTCAAGTAACGAAAGGAGTCCGTACGGCCAGAGAACGAAAAGCCGCGAGCTCGGCCGGCGAAAGGAGCACGAGACGAGACGAAGATCGAAGCCCAGGTGAGGCGACAATGCCTGACCTGGGCTTCTTCCTGCCGGGAGGGCGGTGGCGCCCAGGAGGTCCGGACCCCTGACATCCCGCCCGCGGGAGAACACGGACCGCCCGCGCCGTCGTTCAGTCACCGCCCTCGTGACGCCGGTCACCACGGCGGTCGCGGCGACGGCGGCGCGGCGGGCGGACGGCCTTGCCGAGGACGTCACGCGCCTCCCATTCCATGCCGCCGGGCAGCTCCCACCCTCGCCGGTAGGCGACCAGCCGCAGCACCGTGCCCGCGACGACCCCCAGGGACGTGCCCACCACCATGGACACGCCGAACGCCGAGCAGACCACCTGCACCGCCGCGACCAGGGCGGCGACCGACGCGTACAGGCCGTTTCCCCCGAACACGGCCGGAACGCGCTGCACCAGCAGGTCGCGCGTGGCGCCGCCGCCGACCGCGGTGATGGTGCCCAGCAGGATCGCCGGGAGCCAGCCGAGCCCGGCGGCCAGCGTCCGCTGCGCCCCCGCGACAGCCCACACGCACAGCGCGATCGCGTCCAGCACGTAGAAGATCCGGTTCCATTCCCGCTCGGTGAACTTCAGCAGGAACGCCACCCCGGCCCCGGCCAGCGCGATCGGGATGTAGAGGGGGTTGGTCAGGGCGAGCGGCGGCCCGTGCTGCAGCAGCACGTCGCGGATCAGCCCGCCGCCCAGGCCGGACACCACCCCGATCACGACGTACCCGAACAGGTCCAGCTCCCGGTGGCGTGCCACCGAACCACCGAGCAGGCTGTTGATGAACACTCCGACCAGGTCCAGCACCGTCGTGACTGTCTCGACCCGCACAGGCAGGAAGCCTAGGGACACCCGCGGGGAACCGGCGGCGGTCCGCTCACGGCTGGCCGAACGTTTGCCTCCATTTGGAGTAATGGGGATTTATATCCGGAAAGCATCCCCTGCGAGGGAGCATGAGGAGGCGGTCGATGTCCGTCGACACGGTGCTGGCCGGGCTTGACGCCATCAGGTCCGGCCTGGAGGCGTACTACCGCGACCTGCACGCCCACCCCGAGCTCGGGCACCAGGAGAAACGCACCTCGGCCCGGGTGGCCGAGCAGCTGCGGGCGTACGGCTATGACGTGCACGACCGGGTCGGCGGCACCGGCGTGGTCGGGGTGCTGGCCAACGGCGACGGGCCGGGCGTGTTGTTCCGCGCCGACATGGACGCCCTTCCGATCAAGGAGCGGACCGGCCTGCCGTACGCGAGCACGGCCACCAGCGGCGACGGTCACCCGATCATGCACGCCTGCGGGCACGACACCCACGTCACCGCCCTGCTGGGTGCGGCCCGGCTGATGTCACGGGCCAAAGATGCCTGGAAGGGCACGCACATCGCGCTGTTCCAGCCGGCGGAGGAGCCCGGTGACGGGGCCCGCGGCATGATCGCCGACGGGCTGGCCGACCGGATCCCGAAACCCGACGTGTGCCTGGCCCAGCATGTGCTGCCCTATCCGGCGGGCCAGGTGCTCACCCGGCCGGGGCCGGCGCTGTCGGCCGCCGACAACTACCGCGTCACCGTGTACGGCCGCTCGGCCCACGGCTCATCCCCCGAGCAGGGCATCGATCCGGTGGTGATGGCCTCGATGCTCGTGGTCCGCCTGCAGACGGTCGTCTCCCGCGAGGTCGGTCCGCTCACCCCGGTAGTGCTCACGGTGGGCAGCGTCCACTCCGGCGCCAATCCCAACAACATCCCGGAGACGGCCGAGATCCAGCTGAACGTGCGCACCTACCGGGAGGATGTGCGGCGGCGCGTCAAGGACGCCATCGTACGTATCGCCCACGCCGAATGCGCCGCCTCGGGGGCTCCCAAGCCCCCCGACATCGACCATTTCGGTACCTTTCCCGCCACGATCAATGACGAGGACACCACCCGGAAGGTCGCGGCGTCCTTCTCCGCCTTCTTCGGCGACCGGGCGGGAGCGCTCGATCTCCAGACGGCCAGCGAGGACTTCAGTGAGATACCGAAGGCGCTCGGCGCGCCGTTCACGTACTGGGGCTTCGGCGGCACGGACCCCGGCCGGTACGCGGGGGCGGCCGCGGAGGGCACGATCGCCACCGACGTCCCCGCCAACCACAACGCCGCCTTCGCCCCGGTCGTCCAGCCCACCCTGGACACCGGCGTGCAGGCGGCGGTGGTCTCGGCGCTGGCCTACCTGGGGGACGGCGCCAGCCGTAAAGGGCCCGCGGACTGATTCAGGGCTGTGGACGAGCGTTCCAGCGTTTCTCACCCACGGCCGCACCACCGGTGTCCAGCTGTCCAGCCGTCCGGCGCGGGGTGAGCGGGGTCTCGGGTTCGACGGTCACCGCGATGGTCCGTTCGGTGCCCGGGAGGTCGGCGAACCATAATTCGCTCAGAGTGCCCAAAACATTGCAAACAAGAATATTTCGCTCTTCAGCGGCCTATGATCACCATCAGCGCCAACGCCGTCCACCTCACCAGGAACCCCGCCGTCAGCGGCGGTCGCCGGAGCCGACGTTGGCGGCGACGAACCGCTCTGCCGTCGGCGCGTGTTCAGGGTCGGTGAGCCATTGCGCGGCAAGCCCGACGAGCAGGGCGAGGTAGTGCGATCCGGCCGCGTGGACCGCTTCCGGATCACTATCCGGCCCCAGGCCGGCGAACGCCCGCGCCAGCGAGACCCTCGCAAGCTTCTGACCGTCGGCGATCATCCCCCGGATCTCGTCGTCCTGTCGTACGGACGCGACAGATTCGAAGTTGACGAACCACAGCGATCGGTTGGCCTGAATCGAGTCGATGATCCGGCCCCACAGGTCTTCCTGATCGCCGGGCCGGGACCGCGTTTCGCCGGCGAGGCCGGGTTCCTCAAGCACCGCGAACAGCAGCTCACCCCACTCCGTGTTGAGATCGCGCAGAGCCCGTGTGAGCAACTGCTCCTTGGACCCGAAGTGGTAGTTGATCGACGCCTGGTTGGCCCCCGACGCCGCGACCAGGTCTCGCACGGTCGTGTGCGCGTACCCCTTGGCCAGCAGGCAGTCACGCGCCGCCAGCAACAGCTTGTCCTTGGCACTCATATGCTCTACCGTATCAAATAAACATTCGTATGAAACGATCGTTTAAAACACTCTTTTAGGGAGGCTCCATGATCCCGTACGCCACTGCCACGTCCATGCCGCCCATACTGCGCATCCGCGCGCTCCGCTGCGAATATCCAGGAGAGGCCGGACCCGTCCATGCCCTGCGCGACGTTGACCTCAGTGTCGCCCGGTCATCCTTCTTGGCGATCATGGGGCCATCAGGGTCCGGCAAGACCACCCTCCTGCACTGCGCCGCCGGGTTGCAGAATCCGACGTCAGGCTCCGTCGAGCTCGACGGGCAAGACCTTCGCGGACTTGATCAGGTACAGCTCGCGCGGTTGCGCCGGCGCCGCATCGGATTCGTCTTCCAGTCGTTCAACCTTCTGCCCGCGCTCTCGGCCATCGACAACGTCGAACTCCCCCTGCGCCTCGACTCCCGGAAGATCGAACCCGCGCGCACAACCGAACTGCTCACCCGCGTGGGGCTCGGCAACCGGGGCAGCCACCGCCCGCATCAGCTGTCAGGCGGCCAGAAGCAACGCGTCGCGGTCGCGCGAGCGTTGATCGCCGGCCCGGACATCGTCTTCGCCGATGAGCCCACAGGCGCCCTCGACATCCGCAGCGCCAGGGAGGTCCTGCGGTTGATGCGTGAACTCGCGGACCACGGTCAAACGATCATCATGGTCACACACGATCCGGTCGCCGCCTCCTATTCCGACGCCGTCCTCTTCCTCGCCGACGGCCGGATCGTCGATCATCTCCCGCGTCCCACCGCGCAGCAGGTCGCCGGCAGAATGGCCGTCCTTGTCGAATCGGCGGAACAGGCCGTCCACGGTACGGCGGTGCACCGGTGATCAGGATCGCCATGCGCTCTTTCGCGCATCACCGCACCGCCGCGATCACCACCGGCCTGGTCACGCTCGTCGGCACCATCCTGGTGACGGGCATGATGTGCCTGCTCGGCACCGGGCTGGCCGAGAGTACGGTCGCCGCCGACCGCGCGTTCCTGGTGCAGTTCCCGCTCATCATGGGCGGCTGGGCGGTCTCGATCGTCCTGTTCGCCATGGTCTCGACGATCAGCGTCGCTCTCACCGGCCGCGCCGGGGAGATCGCAGGCATCCGTCTCATCGGCGCGAGCCCCCGGCAAGTGCAGCAGATGCTCGTCATCGAGACAGCGGCCATCTCAGCCATCACGGCGCTCCCGGGGCTGGCCACCGGCTACCTCGTCGGCTGGATCGTCACACAGAGCATCCGTTCCGTCGGACTCACCGACGCGGCCTCGGTCTTCGCACCCGGCGTGCTCCTCCCGGCCCTCGGCGTGCTCATCGTGCTGGCCGCGAGCGTACTCGCGGCATGGATAGGCAGCCGCTCCCTCGCTCACCGCAGCCCCGTGGCCGATGCGTCTCCGCCCCCACGCCGTCGTACGGGACGGCGTCCGGGACGACGGCGCCGAATCACCGCGGCGATCATAATCGCCGCCGGTCTGGCCTCATCGGCCACGGTACTCGCCATGGACCCGGCCGACGTGCTCACTACCGCGATGACCGGGCCCGGCTGCGTACTTGTCGCCGTCGGCCTGTGCATCCTCGCCCCGGAGCTCGTCGCCACGGCGAACGCCACGCTCAACGCCCTCTGCTCAGCACGCACCACCGCCCCCTCCCATCTGGCCGCGATCAACCTCTCCGCGGCCCCGGACCGGATACGACCGGCCGTGACCTTCCTGACCCTCTTCGTCAGCGTCGCCGCAGGCACGCTCAGCATGCAAGGCATCGAGAACAGCGTCGGCACGGCGAACAGCACAGCTCAGGTCCTCGCCACGATCAACTACTTCGTCGTCGCCCTGATCGCGGCATTCATGGCCATCGCCCTCACCAACAACCTCGTCGCCTCCATCACCCAACGCCGCGCGGAATTCGCGGTCATGTCCCTCATCGGCTCGACCAACGCCCAAACACAGCGGATGCTCATACGCGAGATCGGCGCGGCCACCGCCATCAGCGTCATCGCCGGAAGCGTAGGAGCGTTCGTCACCGTCCTGCCCTTCGCCATCGTCAAAACCGGCAATCCGCTGCAGGCAGCGGCGCCCCTGCCCTACGCGGTCACCATCGTGATCGGGGTCGGCGTCACCTTCGGCGTCACATCTCTCGTCGGGAGGCGCACCATCCGCACGGCGTGAGGCCGTGGCAAGCAAGGGCGGCGGCGACTGTATCGACCGGACAGGGGGCCGGCGATGAGCTGCCCGAAGCCGGCGCTCCCCCTCGGGGTCCATCGGCGTCACTGCTGACGACGCGGCGGTGCTGGCGTGGAAACCGGGCGGCGGCTCACCCCGGCCCATCCGGCACGCGTCCGGCTTCCTCACACCGAGCCCCGATCGGGGAGGTCACGCATCCTCCGGCAGTGGTTCACCGGTCTCCAGCAGTGACTTCAGGCTCGCCACCACGTTCGGCCAGCCGTGGCCGACCATCTCGGCCAGGATCGATCCCGGCTCGAAGCCGTCGTGCACGACGGTGAGCTTCACGACCTGCGCGGCCTCCTCAAGTGTGAAGGTGACCTTCGAGCGGGCCTCGCCGGACAGCCGGGCGAGCGCCTCCTCGTCCCAGCCGAAGCGCTTGGCGAGCTCCGGGGTGATGGCGTGCCAGGTGTAGGAGAGCCTGCTGTAGGGCTCGGCCTCCAGCACGACCTGCTCCGGGTCGCTGATCACCACTCCGTGGTTGTCCCAGGTCATCGGCGAGCCGACGGACCAGTCCGTGATGAACTCCGTGGCCCAGTAGCGGCGGGTGAATGCGGGCTCGGTCAGCGCCTGCCAGAGCTTCTGCGGGGTGGTGCGGATGTAGGTGGTGTAGACGAAGGTCGGAGCGTTCATTGGGGGGGCCTCCTCCAGGGCGAGTTTCAGATCCGCCAGGGCTTGGACCCTGGCCCGGTCATAGCGGCTGATCCACCGGTGGGCGATCTCGTGCACGGGCGCGGCGTTGAGGTAGTGCAGCTTCTCCCGGCCCCGCCGCACGGTGGTGACGAGCCCGGCCTCCTCCAGCACCGCGAGATGCTTGCTGACGGACTGCCTGGCCATGTCGAGTCCGGCGCACAGCTCGCGCAGCGTCTGCCCGTTGCGGACGTTGAGCGAGTCGAGCAGCGCGCGCCGACTCGGATCGGCCAGCGCCTTGAACACCTCGTCCATGGCCGCCCTCGTATCCCGGTTGCCATCCGTCAATATGCAGCCTTTCGGCTGCCTTTAATTTAGGCAGCCGAATGGCTGCATGTCAAGGCATGAGGCCACGACAGGCGGAAACGAGAGTCGATCACCTTCGGTACGGCCTCGACGCCCGTACGGTCCCGGCCCCGATTCCGGGACCGGCTCCTCGAACCGGACGGGGAGACTCGCAAGGACGCCCGCCGGCCTTGCTTGGCATACGGAGATGCAGCTCAGGGCGCTGATCGCATTCCCTGCGACTCCCTCTGCCCCTCGTCGCTCCCACCTCATCGAGCACGCGACGCGCACGGGTGCCCACAGATCAGCAGAGGCGCTCTGGACCGAACTCGGCGGCTCGGCCACGATGAGGGCATGACCGGAAGCGGATCAGCGCAGCCGCCGGCAGCGGGCGGAAGAGCAGGCTCGCGTCTGAACTGGACGGCGGTGAGCGCTCTGGCGGGCACGATCGCCGCCGTGGTCGCGCTGGTCGCCTACCTGATGCCGGCCCCGCCTTCGCAGCCCCAGCCCGGCCCGGCGCTTCCCACCCCGGCCCCGCCTTCGCAGCCCCAGCCCAGTCAGGTGGTTCCCACCCCGGCCCCGCATTCATCGTCACCGGATCCGGCCACCACCCGGCATGCACCGCCGACCTCGAGTCCATCGCCTGAGTCCGGCACGCTCCGACCGCCAAGCCCCACGCGAGCGGTCCCGGTCTCCACCCCACTGCTGCCGGCGGCCCGGCCCGACGGCTGCGACGAGGCGGCGGCGGCGCTGACCGCATACAGCCGGAACGCCGGGACCGTCCGCAGCAGCCAGGCGGCCGCGGCTCAGCAGACGTACCGCGATCTGATGGGCACAGCCCTCCACGCGCAAGGAGTGGTGGGGACGAAGATCAGTCGGCTGGCCGCTGAATTCCAGGAACTGAACTTCCGCCTGACCGGCATGACCGGTGGCGACCCCAACCAGGTGATCGCGGATATCAATACAGACGTCGCGGAGCTCAACAGGCTGTGCGGATCCGGCTGACCTGACGACACGTCTCAGCCCGGACCGGCGCACGACGGCTGCGGAGCAGCGGGGCCGCCGGGGCCGCGCTGGAGCGCCGTTCCCGCGTGCTCATCGCCTCCGCCAGACGAACCCGGCTCGATCCGGCAGGGTGATCGGCCCAGACGTTCCGGCCGTTGGTCCACAGTTCGGAGGCGTGGTAGCCGAACCGGTCGAACAAGCCGTCGTCCTGGTAGCGGCGCAGGCACGGCATCGGCGAATCATGCCCGACCAGCTTGGCCAGGTGCGGCGACATCACCTACCTGCCCACCGACGAGGGCCGGCTGTATCTGGCCACGGTCATCGACATCGCCTCACGTCGCGTGGTGGGCTGGGCCACCGCCGATCACCTGCGCACCGAGCTGGTCGCCGACGCCCTGCAAGCGGCCTGCCGGCGACGTCGCCCCGCCCAGGAAGTGATCTTCCACTCGGACCGCGGCTGTCAGTACACCAGCGGGGCGTTCGCCGATCTGGCCGAGCGGCTCGGGGTGCGGCTGCCGGTCGGCCGGACCGGTCAATGCTGGGACAACGCCCTGGCCGAGTCGTTCTTCGCCACGCTGAAGGGCGAACTGCTCAGTGATCGGGCCTGGCCCAGCCGGGCCGCCGCCCGCAGTGCGATCTTCGAGTTCATCGAGGGCTGGTACAACCTGCACCGGCTGCACAGCAGTCTGGGTTACGTTAGCCCTGCCGCCTACGAGGCCGCTGTCGCGGCCTGACCACCACACCAAAGGTGTCCGTCAAAGCGGAGCAAGCTCACTCGGGATCAGGGCAGCGAGGCAGGCAGCCCGAAGGCCGGGAAGTGGTCGGGACCAAGGAACGAGACGATCCGGCAGATGCGCGCGTCGCGGAGCGCGAGCACGGTGATCGACCAGGCGGCGTGCGATCCGATGGCGTCGCCGCCGATGTAGAACGCCACGGCGGGCTGGCCGTTGGCGCTGGTCCGAAGAGACCGCCAGCTCGGGCATCTGGTCATGGGGACCTGCACGGCGAAGTCCGTGACGGCCGCCAGCCCCCGGTACCAGGTCGCCAGAGGCGGCATGGACCAGGTGACGTCCTCGGTCAGCAGCGGCACCAGGGCGTCGATGTCGCCGCGTTCCAGCGCCGCCGCGAACGCGGCCACGAGCCGCTGGACCTTGGCATCGCCGATTTTTCGCAGCGCCCGCTGCTGACTCGGGGAGGGGATCTTTTCTGCCACGAGCCTGCGGGCCCGCGCCAGAGCGGAGTTCACCGACGTGGTCGAGGTGCCCATCATGGAGGCGATCTCGGCGGCGGAGAACCCGAGAACGTCGAACAGCAGCAGCGCGGCCCGCTGGTTGCCCGGCAGGTGCTGCAGGGCGGCGACGAAGGCGAGCTCGACGGACTCGCGCCGCTCGTAACGTGCCTCAGGGGCGGCCCGGCCGTCGGCGAGGCCCTGGTCGGGGTAGGGGCCCAGCCAGGCGACCTCGGTCAGCGGGGCGGCGTCGAGCACGGCGCGTTCGCTGGATGGGCCGAGGTCGACGGGCAACGCCCGCTTGCCGCGGGAGTCGGCCAGGTCCAGGCAGGTACGGGTGGCCACCGTGTAGAGCCACGAACGCAACGAGCCGCGTCCCTCGAAGCTCGCGAGCCCCCGCCACGCGCGCAGCAGGGCATCCTGCAGGGCATCGTCGGCGTCGTGACTCGATCCCAGCATCCGGTAGCAATGACCGTGCAACTCCTGGCGTAGCGGTCCCACCAGGCGGGCGAAAGCGGCATCATCCCCCAAGCGGGCCTGGGCCAGGTCAGCGTCCTGAACGCGCCGCACCGCAGGATCCGTCTGGATCTCGAACGAATTTTCCCCCATGAGCGACGATTCTGCCCTACTGCGGCAGTCTTACCAGGCGAGGGCGCATACCGGCCCCATGTGAAGGAGGACTGCCATGACTTCTACCGGATCCCATCCCACGCCCGGATGGTTCGACATCTCCACCCCCGACGCCTCGCGAGCACGACGCTTCTATCAGGAGCTGTTCGGCTGGACGGTGAACACCATCGACGAGACCTACGCACTCATCGATGGTGACGGCGACCGTCCGGCAGGCGGGATCGGTCAGGCCGGTCCCGGCAGCCCGTACACCGGGATCGTGGTCTATTTCACGGTCGACGACGTCGAGGCCGCACTGGCGAGTGCGGAAAGCCTGGGCGGCAGCCGCGTCATGGAACCGGCAGCGACACCCCTGGGACGGATCGCGGTGTTCGCCGACCCCGACGGCAACCATGTCGGTCTGGTGAGCCACTGACGATGACCGACTCCGCACCCGAGCCGACGGCACTCCGCAAGGCCGATATGTGGTCCCTGGTCCACACCGAGCGGGCGGCCCTGGCGGCCGACCTCGCGGACCTGACCGGCGAGCAGTGGACCACACCGTCCCTGTGCACCGGACTGACGGTGCGCGAGGTGCTGGCGCACATCACCTCAGGGGCGAGCCTCACACCGGTACGGTGGATGACCGGTGTCATCCGCTGCCGCTTCGACTTCGACAAACAGGTGGCCATGCGACTGGCCGAGCAACTGGGCGCGACCCCGGTCGAGACGCTCGCCGGGTTCCGCCGCATCGTGACCAGCACGACCAAGCCGCCCCTGCCCGTCATGGCGATGCTGGGCGAGACAGTCGTGCACGGAGAGGACATCCGGCGACCGCTGGGTGTCCGGCGCGACTACCCGATCGGGATGCTCACCCGGGTAGCCGACTACTACCGGCGCTCCGACCTGGTCGTCCTCGCCAAGGGCCGAATCCGCGACCTGCGCCTCGTCGCCACCGACGGTCCCTTCACGACCGGCTCCGGCGCGCTCGTGACCGGCCCCACACTGGCGCTGATCATGGCGATGACCGGACGCACCGGCTACTGGAACGAGCTCGAAGGCGACGGCGTGGCGACCCTGCGCGCCCGCGGCGAGGTCACATGACCCCTCACCCCAGGCCCTCGGCCCCTCCGGCTCCGAGCGGTTCGGACCGTACGTCCACACATTGAGCGTGTGACGGCCGCGCGCGTGACGCTTTCCGGCGCGAGGCCGTCACGCTGTCGCCTGCGACCACCGCATGATCTTCGTTTGTCAGCACAGCAGTCGATGATCGCGGTGGTCGCATACGGTCTTCGTCTGACCACCACGATGCCTTGTGGAGGAGGATGCCCATGCGTTGGCTGGACGTGCGCCGGCACAGCCTGACCAAGAAGGGCGCGATGCGTGGCCGAGGGTCCCACCTGTCGGCTGACGGCATCGCCCTGGCCCGTTTCATCGGTTCCGGAGTCGGCCCCTACGAGCGCGTCGTCACCAGTTCGTCCCCTCGGGCGGTTGAGACCGCCGTGGCGATGGGTTTCGCCGTCGACGACACAATGGAGATGCCGTCAGGCTACGTATCCGAAGAGATCCCTCGGCATGCTCAGTGGGACTGGATCGAGCCATACCGGCAGATCGCGGACATCATCCGAAAGGGCCGTACCGCGGCGGCCGTGGCCGAGACCCACCGCGCGATCTGGGCGGAAACGGTGGACGGTGTCGCGGAGGGCGGGTCGGCGCTGCTGGTCGGACACGGAGGGGCGATCGAACTGGCGTTGGTGGCGTGTTTGCCGGATGCTCCGCACGACACGTGGGGAACGCCATTCGCACACTGCGATGGCGTACGTCTCGGCTTCACCGACGGTCACTTTGTCAGCGTCGAGTTCCACCGGGTACGGCAGAGCCCTCCCCGGCCGAACTGAAGATCACTGAGTACGGCTGGAGCAGTGGACGCTGAATGGCTGATCGGGCATGCTTGCCATCCTGGTCCGGGAAACCGATAAAGGACTCGGGATGAAAGACGGCCTCGTCGTACTCGTGAGCTGGGTGCTTTCCGCGGCGCTGTTATTCGTCATCGTCTACTGGGCGGTGCGGTTGGCGATTCGGCACGAGCGTCGAAGAGAACCGACGTTACATGAGCGCGTGACGGCCGAGCGTGCCGCCCAACGGCGGGAGTGGGCGGAACGCGAGGCTCGAAGACGGGACGCGGAACTCGACGAGTCATAGCGGCGGCTCGAATTCGCGCACCGCGTGCAGGACCGGCCTCAAGCCGCTCACGCGACGCTTCCCCTGATCCTGATGGCCTCACCCGCGAGGCACTCGGAAAGTGCTCAGGCACTCGACGGGCACGCCGGCAACGACGTCCGGTGGCCCAGGGCCGATGAAGCCCTGGACCGGCGATCGCCTCCAGTCATCGATGATGGCCGGCCACGTAGGGGCGATCGTAAGTGCCGTACCGATTGCGGAGTCCGCACTCTTCACCGATGGCCATACCGCTCTCCCACGTCGCGCATCAAGGGTGACCTGACGTTTCGTGCTCCCGGCTCAGCGACGACGGGATGCGACAGGGCGTGGCGTCATCCGAGGCACTCGTTTCTGCCGTTCCTCTTCGGGGCGGGGCAGTCGGCGGGGAGAGTGGGAGGGGTGTCCGTCCAGGTGGCCTTCTGGTAGACGAGCGCGTGGTAGATCGACCCCCTGGGCAGACCGGCGATCCCGTCGGCACCGGGTGGATCCTGCGACGCCTGCTCAACCACGACCTGTTGGAGCGCCAGCAGGCTGCCGCTGGACTCGTCCACGATGAGCTGTGTCTCGCTCCACCCATCCCCCATCGCCCGTCGCCAGCCCACACCGATCCCCAGACGTCCCTCGGCGTCCCGAA
This sequence comes from Streptosporangium pseudovulgare, assembly GCF_014648055.1. Taxonomy (GTDB): domain Bacteria; phylum Actinomycetota; class Actinomycetes; order Streptosporangiales; family Streptosporangiaceae; genus Streptosporangium; species Streptosporangium pseudovulgare. The sequence continues at coordinate 3,560 of NZ_BMQJ01000020.1, read as the reverse complement.
CCTGACCCAAGGCACGAGTGCCGGGCAGGCTCGCCACCATCCGGTAAAGGGCGGCGCGGGTCCCAGCCGAGATCGGGGAGTGCTGGAGGAGTTTCAGCGACAGATCCAGGAGCCAGGCCTCCTTGGTGGGCAACGACGTCCCCGAGGACGGTGAGGGCCAGGCGGCCATGGTCTTCTCATAAGCGGGCCAGAACGACAGCAGTCGCTTCTCCAGCACGTCGGGGTCTTGAGGCAGATCGAGCAGTTCGCTCGCCGGAAGAGTGAGACCCTGGTCGCGGATCGGCCACGTACCGGGCATGAACATGAATCTGGTGCGTCCGAGCGGCGCCGTGTCGTTTCCGCAGTCGGAGTCGTTGCCGCAGAGCTTAGGCGCGCCTGCCCGCCGCCATGCCTGCTCGTCCGCCGCCGAGGCCCGTACCGTGGGCAGGCCACTCTCGGTGAGCACCGTGTACTCCGAGCCAAGCGGCACCCAGCTGCTCGTCTGAGCTCGAGTTCTGATCCGATAGCGGTTATCCGGTGAGCCGATGATCTCTTCCCCGAGGATCATGCCTGAGGTGTGCCAGTAGCGTCCGGGCGCCTGTCGTTGACCGGCTGCCCGATCCGCCGCCGCGTCCAGGACGTTTGCGGAGGAGGGGCCGACCACCTGACCGGTGACGGCGCCTTGGCCCATCAGCCGGGGTACCGTCAGGAGGGCGATCACGGACACCGTCGCCAGAGAGGCCGCGACCGCTCCGAGCCATCCGGAGTGCCGCCTTCTGATCGGCCTGCCCAGCTCCATGACCTGTGCGCGAGGTGTCCCCGGTGGGTCGAGGTCTGCGGGGCGAGCCGCCGCAAGGACGTCCAGAACGTCTTTCCGCTTCACTGCTCCTCCTCTGATACCAGCGCGCGCCGGCGGCGCACCGCCGTCACGTCGCCCATGGCCGCCTTCAGACGCCGCCTGGCGCGATGCAGCCGTACGAAGAAGGCCGACCGGGTGCTCCCGACGACCTTGGCCGCCTCCACGGAGGTCAGCCCGTGCCACGAGACCAGCATCAGCACCTCTTTGTCCTCGTCGCTCAACGTGGCCAGCGCCCTCAACACCGCCGCGCGTTCCGTGACCTCTTCGGCCACATCGGGCCCGATCTCGTCGGCCCACGCGTGTAGCGCGTCGTCCAGCGCCGCCCGCCGGAGCTCCTCCCGGTGAACGTCGCGGATCACGTTGCGCGCGACGCCCAGCAGCCACGGCAGCGCGTTCTTGGCCGGAATGTCGTCATGCCGACGCCAGGCGACCACGAACGTCTCGCTGACCACCTCCTCAGCCAGTCGGCGGCCACAGCGGCTCACCGCGTACGCGTACACGCGGGGATGGCACGCATCGAACAACGCGGCGAACTCCTCTTGTTTCAGCACCCAGGCTCCTTAACCGACACTCATGAGGTAGTGGTCGAGAGCAGCCCGGTCTTACCGGCTTTCCACAAGATTCCTGCCGCACCCTTGCGTCGGGACCGTGCAGGGTCTCCGGTGAACGAGGCCGGCGGTGAACTCTGATGGTGGCGCGCAGGCATCCCCGCACGTCGAAATGCCCTGGCCCGGGCTCGGGCTCAAGCAGGCCCGATCCCGGTGCGGGGCGGCCCGAGCGGCCGCGTCCATCTCCCGCAGGCGCCTGGCCGGCATGTCTCCCTACCCGCCCGGGCAGTCGGGCTACGACAAACGGCCCAAGACGCCGAATGGCCCGGCGGACCGTGGCTTGCCGCCCCGCCCAAGCACCACCTTCACCAGCCGTTCGAACCGCCTCATCCGCAGCCCGGTGAAGGTCTCCACCCGCAAAGGACCAGCTCGCAACGGCCTACCCATACAGGAGAAATGCCCGTGCCACTCTCCTCCGCAGTGCCCTTCAGACTTGCCGTTCGTGCTCGGACAGACACGAACCGGTCCACAGTGGATCGCTGCCGTCGTCGGCGAGTTGCTCTTCGTAAAGCGCCACCTTGCGGGATACCAGGGCCAGGCAGCGCTGCAGTTCCTCAATCTGCGCGGTCACGCGCTCCTGGTGGCTCCGCAGAAGAGCGAGCCGTGCTTGCACGGTCACCTTTCCCTCCCGGACCAGCGCCGCGTACTCGCGGATCGCCGGGAGGGGCATTCCTGAGGCACGAAGTCTGGTGCACAGGTAGAGCCACTCCAGATCACTCTCGCCGTAGACCCGGTGGCCGCCGACACGGCGCACCGGATTGGCGAACAGTCCCTCCTTCTCATAGAAGCGCAGGGTGTGCACGCTGAGGCCGGTGCGCTCGGCTACCTGGCCGATGCTGAGGGAAGCGGAAGTGCGCGGCATGTCCTGACCCTACGGGCTTGCCCTAGAGCCGGCTCTAGGTCCTAGTGTCCGGGCGCATGACTGATCCCCTTGTAATACTGATCACCGGCGGTTCCAGCGGCATCGGGGCGGCGGCAGCCCGGATGCTGCTGGACCGCGGTCACCGGGTCGCCATCACCGGACGAGACCGCGCCCGGCTCGACCGGTTCACCGAAAGCCGTGGAAGGCCGGAAGCGCTGCTGAGCCTGACCGCGGACGCCGCCGACCACCATGCGATGCGATCGACGGTGGAGGCCACGCTGAAGCGGTTCGGGCGGTTGGACGCGGTCGTGGCCAACGCGGGCTCCGCGACTCCTGACAGTGTCATCGACGGCGACCCCACCCGATGGCGGGAGATGGTGCTGACCAACGTCCTCGGACCGGCCCTGCTCATCCGCTCCTCGGTGGAGGCGCTACGGGCGACGCGTGGCCGGATCATCCTGGTGGGCAGCGTCGCGGGCTTCATCCACACCCCTGGCAACCTCTACGGCGCGACCAAATGGGCGATGACCGGCCTTGCCGAGAACACCCGCCGCGCAGTGACCGGGCATGGCGTGGGGGTGACACTGATCGCGCCGGGACGTGTGGACACCGGCTTCTGGGAAAGCCTGGGCGGCCCTCCCGAGGGACAGCTGCTGACCGCCGAGCAGGTCGCCGAATCCATCGTGTGGGCGGTCTGCCAACCGTCCGGTGTGGACGTCAACACAGTGGTGATCCGCCCGATCGGTCAACCCGTCTGACCAGACGACCACCCACAGCACCGCGATCAGCGGGTGACTGTGATCGCTTTTGCAACAGACCTGAGAGTCTGCGCAGACAGGCGCGGTGGCCCGAGCGGCAGAGCGGGCACAGGTCTTGGCGATCATGGAGATGCGACGTTCTGTGATCACTGGGGATACCTGTGCCCGCGCTGCCGTCATGGCTGACCGAACCGCTCTGGCACCAGTTCAGCGGATCGCCGACGCGCTGAGCGCCCGTGTGGAGGCCGAGCAACGCGAGGCGAAGAAGCAGGAAAGGCACCAGGACGACGATGACGACGGAAACGCGGGTGCGCTGACCCCGGTGGGTTAATGGCCCGCTAATGGCCCGGACGCCTCACACCGAGATCGGGTGTGGGGCGTTTTGGTGGTGGGGTGTTCACGAATGGGTTTGGCCAGCGGCTGAGACTGGGTACGGAAGATCGCTTCCCGCGAGAGCGTTGATCGTTTCCCACCGTTACCCCACGAGGCCTGCG
>NZ_BMQJ01000019.1 GCF_014648055.1 Streptosporangium pseudovulgare | reverse complement strand
GTTCGTTTCGTTGTGCCTTTATTCTTTCAGACCGGCTTTTTCGTGTCAAACCGCTCTTTCGGAGCGACTTTCATCGATTTCGCCGACCCGAAGGGAATTCGGGCCGCCTCTTTCGGAGGCAACCCCTCAAACTTACCAGCCTCTGAGTGGCTCTGCGAACCGATCTCCGCGGCGGTGCGTTTCAAGGGGATATCGGGGAACACGGTGCAAGCCACGCCGAAGTCACCGAAGTGATTGGAGTGGTTTGGCCGGTCCCTGCCGACCACGAAAGATTAGCAGTCCTCGCGGACCGCTTGAGCCGTAACGGCCGAACATCTCCCCGCGCTGAACCGAACCGAGCCGAACGGAGCCGGACCAAGCGGGTTGGACCAAGCTGGTCGGACCAAGCGGGTCGGACCAAGCGGGTCGGACCAAGCGAGCCGGACCAAGAGGAGCCGAGCCGTGACAGCCGAACCGCCCTCCGGAGAGTGCCCCGGAGAAGATCCCGAACCACCGGCCGCGCCCCGGCCCCACCGGAAGACGCGCCCTCTTTCCCAGAAACCCCCAGAAACCCTCAGAACCCCCGGGAACCCCTGAAGGCCTCCGGAAGGAACCCCCGCGGGGAAGCACCGGAGGGAAGCGTCGGACCCCCGGGGACGGGTCCGGCGGGAAACATAGACTCGGCGGGGTGAGCAGTCAGATGCCGCCCAAGGCGAAGAAGGTTCCCAGCGAGCGCGTACACCACGGGGACACCGTGATCGACGAGTACGCGTGGCTGACGGTCAAGGACGATCCCGACACGATCGCTTACCTCGAAGCGGAGAACGCCTATACGGAGCAGGCGACCGCTCATCTCAAGCCCCTGCAGGAGACGATCTTCCAGGAGATCAAGGGCCGGACGCTGGAGACCGACCTCTCGGTCCCCAGCAGGAAGAACGGCTGGTGGTACTACTCGCGGACCGAAGAGGGCAAGCAGTACGGCATCCAGTGCCGGGTGGCGGCCACCGGGGAGACGCCGCCCGAGCTGAAGGCCGGCGAGCCGCTTCCCGGTGAGGAGGTCCTCCTCGACGGCAACGAGCTGGCCGGAGACAGCGACTTCTTCGCCATCGGCACCAGTGCGGTCAGTCCCGACGGGACCATGATGGCCTACTCGGTGAACTTCACCGGCGACGAGCGCTTCACCCTGAGGGTGAAGAACCTCACCACCGGGGAGATCCTCCCCGACGAGATCCCGGGCATCTTCTATGGCGGCGCCTGGTCGGCGGACGGCACCGCCTTCTTCTACACGACGGTGGACGAGAGCTGGCGGCCGTACCGGGTCCATCGGCACACGATCGGCACCGCGGCCGAGGACGACGTGCTGGTCCATGAGGAGACCGACGAGCGGTTCTGGCTGGGCATCGGCCTCAGCCGCAGCGAGCGCTACCTGATGCTTGCGGCCGAAAGCAAGATCACCAGCGAGGTCAGGATCCTGGAGGCGGACGACCCCACGGGGGAGTTCCGCGTCGTACGGCCCCGTGAGACGGGCGTCGAGTACGGCGTCGAGCACGCCGGCGACCGCTTCTTGGTCCTGCACAACCGGAACGCGGAGAACTTCGAGCTGGCCACCGCCCCGCTCGACGACCCCGGCACCTGGACCCCGCTGATCGAGCACCGTGCCGACACCCGGCTGCTCAACGTCGACGCGTTCCAGAGCCACTCCGTCGTGCACTTCCGCCGGGACGGCCTCACCGGCATCCGCATCCTCCCGGGGGACGGCGAGCCGTACGAGATCTCCTTCCCCGAGCCGATCTACGACGTCGGGCCCGCCGGCAACCCGGAGTTCGTCACCGAGCGGCTGCGCCTGGGTTACACCAGCATGATCACCCCTGCGTCGGTCTACGACTACGACCTGGCGACGCGTGAGCTGATCCTGCTGAAGCGCAAGCCGGTGCTCGGCGGTTACGACCCGGACGACTACGAGCAGTTCCGCGAGTGGGCGACGGCCTCCGACGGCACCCGCGTCCCCATCTCGATCGTGGCCAGGAAGGGCACCGAGCGGCCCGCGCCCACCCTCCTGTACGGCTACGGCAGCTACGAGGCGTCGATCGACCCGTCGTTCTCGATCCCCAGACTCAGCCTGCTCGACCGGGGCTTCGTCTTCGCCATCGCGCACATCCGGGGCGGCGGCGAGATGGGCCGCCGCTGGTACGAGGACGGCAAGTTCCAGAAGAAGAAGAACACCTTCACCGACTTCGTCGCCGCCGCCGAGCACCTGAAGGCCGAGGGGTGGTCGAGCTCGATCATCGCCCGGGGCGGATCGGCCGGCGGGCTGCTGATGGGGGCGGTGGCCAATATCGCGCCGGAGAGCTTCGCCGGCGTCGTCGCCCAGGTGCCGTTCGTGGACGCGCTCAACACGATCCTCGACCCGTCGCTGCCGTTGACGGTGATCGAGTGGGATGAATGGGGCGATCCCCTGCACAACGCCGACGTGTACGAGTACATGAAGTCGTACACGCCGTACGAGAACGTGGACGACCGGGTCTATCCGCCGATCTTCGCGATCACCAGTCTCAACGACACCCGGGTCTTCTACCACGAGCCCGCCAAATGGGTCGCGAAGCTCCGCGACATCGCACGGGGCGGGCCGTTCCTGCTCAAGACGGAGATGGGCGCCGGCCACGGCGGACGCAGCGGCAGGTACGACGCCTGGCGTGAGGAGGCTCTCGTCCTCTCCTGGATCCTCGACACGGCCAAGGTGACCAAGTGACGTACATGGCGGCGGATGACCGCTACAACGGACGGCAGCCCTACAACAGGGTCGGCAGGAGCGGGCTGAGGCTGCCCGCCGTCTCGCTGGGCCTCTGGCACAACTTCGGCGACGACAAGCCCTTCGAGACCCAGCGGGCCATCCTGCGCCGGGCGTTCGACCTGGGGGTGACCCACTTCGACCTGGCCAACAACTACGGCCCGCCGTACGGCTCGGCGGAGACCAACTTCGGCCGGCACATGCGGGAGGACTTCGCGCCGTACCGCGACGAGCTGGTGATCTCGACGAAGGCCGGGTACGACATGTGGCCCGGCCCCTACGGCGAGTGGGGGTCGCGCAAGTACCTGCTCGCCAGCCTCGACCAGTCGCTGAAGCGGATGGGCCTGGACTACGTCGACATCTTCTACAGCCACCGGTTCGACCCGGACACCCCGCTGGAGGAGACGATGGGCGCGCTGGACCACGCGGTCCGGTCCGGCCGGGCGCTGTACGCGGGCATCTCCTCCTACTCGCCGGAGCACACCGTCGAGGCTGCGCGGATCATGCGGGAGATGGGCACGCCGCTGCTCATCCACCAGCCGTCCTACTCGATGCTCAACCGGTGGATCGAGGGCGGGCTGCTCGACGCCCTGGAGCGGGAGGGCATGGGCTGCATCGCGTTCTCGCCGCTGGCCCAGGGCATGCTGACCAGCCGCTACCTCGACGGGATTCCCGAGGGGTCGCGGGCCTCGCTGGGGAGGTTCCTCACCCCCGAGATGCTGACCGAGGAGACGATGCGGCACGTCCGCCGGCTCAACGAGATCGCCCTGGGGCGGGGGCAGACGCTCGCCCAGATGGCGCTCTCCTGGGCTCTGCGCGACAGCCGCGTGACGTCCGTGCTGATCGGCGCGAGCAGCGTCGGGCAGCTTGAGGACAGCCTCGGGGCGGTGCGGAACCTGTCGTTCACCGACGACGAGCTCGCGGCCATCGACAAGGACGCGGTCGAGGCGGGCATCAACATCTGGGCCCGGTCGAGCGAGGCCTGACCTCCCGGCGCCCGGGACGGCGGTCCCGGGCGCCGGGGGGCCTCGGGTACGGGCTCCTCCGGGCAGGGCTCACGGAGGTGCCTCGGGTACGGGCTCCTCCGGGCAGGGCCCGCGGAGGGGCGCCGCGCCGGACCCGCGGACGGTGGGCGTCCGCGTCCCGGGACCGGGGCCCGCCGGACGGGCGGGAGCGTCCTACAGCGCCTCGTGCCGCTGGAGGTAGGCGAACGAGGCCCATCCGGGCAGGACCGGCAGCCAGAAGGTGAACAGCCGGAACAGCAGCACGGCCGACGTGGCGATCTCCTTGGGCAGGCCGGCGAGGGTCAGGCCGGCCGCGAGGGAGACCTCGACGGCGCCGAGACCGCCGGGGGTGGGGGCGGCGGAGCCGATGGCGTTGCCGGCGAGGAAGACGATCGCCACGGCGGTGAAGTCGAGGGATCCGCCGAAGGCCCGGATGGAGGCGTCGAGGCAGGTCACGAAGAAGATGGTCAGCAGGAGCGTGCCGGCGAAGCCCTCGAAGAGTTTGCTGGGCGTCTGCAGGACGTCCAGCAGGCGCGGGACGACGCCCGAGAACAGGCTGCGGACCCGGGAGGTGACCAGCCTGCGCAGCCGCGGGACTCCCAACACGACCAGCGTCACGAGGGCGACGGCCAGCAGCGCGAACACCAGGGTCCGCGAGGGCGTGAACGACTCGGCGGTCCGGGAGCCGGTGACGTAGGCGAACAGCAGCAGCAGGCCGATGTGGAAGGCCAGACCGATGACCTGCGAGGCGCCCACGCTGGCCACCGCCTGCCCCGGCGGAATGCCGCGTTTCTGCAGGTAGCGGGTGTTGATGGCGACACCGCTGACCGCGGCGGGCGCGACGAGCTTGACGAAGGACCCGGCGAACTGGACGAGCACCGTACGGCCCAGCGGCAGCTTCTCCGGCACGAAGCCCTTGAGCATCAGGGCCGCGGCGAGGTAGCTCAGCATCGCGGCGGCGAGCGCGACGACGGTCCAGCCCCACTTGGCGGAGCTGAGGACGTTCAGGTTGATCTGGCTGAGCGAGCCGACCAGGAAGTACGCGGCGACGGTGCTGGCGATGATCGTGACGAGGGTCCGCGGGCGGAAGCGCTCCAGGCGGACCTCCTCGCTCTCCACCTTGGGGGCGAGCTCGACGATCCGCTCCCGGATGGCCGGCAGCAGGCCCTTGTTCCGGTTGAGCGCCGCCCGGGTCTCGCGGGTGAGCGCGATGGGCTGCAGCAGCGGCAGCGCACCGGCCAGCACGCCGGGCCCGGCGACGGTGGCGGCGGCGTCGACCGCGCGCTCGGCGCCGACGCGCAGGCTGAGGTAGGTGAGGAGCTGGGCGACGTCGAGGCGGAGCAGCAGGTCGCCGGCGGCGATCTCGCCGCTGCGGGCGTCCGTGAGGACGATGCGACCCTCGTCGTCGACGTGGATGCTGTCGCCGGTCAGCCTCCGGTGGGCGAGGCGCTGGACCTGCAGGAGCAGGACCTGCTCCCAGATCTGGGCGAGCAGGTTGTCGTCGATCTCCTCGTCGGGGATGTCGTCGAGGGGGCGGGTGGGGACGTGCGCGTAGGCGAGCAGCGCCGCCTCGGTGCCGATCTCGCTGGTGCCGACGAGGCGGGGTGTGCTGGCCCCGGCGGCCTGGGCGGCGTACGCCATCAGGGCCTCGCGCTCCAGCTCGGCGCGGAGCGAGCGGATGGCGCGGCGGCGGGTCTCGCTGTTGAGCCTGATCCGCCGCCAGAGCCGGTAGAGCAGCCCGGCGACCTGGCGGTCGCGGTCGAGGACGGTGACGTCGAGGCGGTTGCCGTCCTTGAGGTCGACGGCGTAGCGCCTGCTGCTCTGGTGGTCGTCGTCCATCCGCCGGGCCTTGACGGGCTGGAAGCCCAGCTTGCGGAGCGTGGTGATGACCGCGCTGCCCGGCGGGCGGGTGTTGGGGCTGCCCAGGCCGTACAGGGTGGCGTAGCCGACGGCCAGGCCGACGAGGAGGGAGACGGCGACGCCGAGGAGGGTGGCGGCGCTGCCGGCGAAGAGCGCGATGGTGTTGAGCGCGACCGCGCTCCACAGGGCCGCGCGCCAGGTGGGGCGGCGGGAGATGCGCACCGCGGTGACGTAGGCGATGACCGAGGTGACCAGCGTGTTGAGCGGCTCGATGTCGCCGCGGCCGTTGGTGAACAGGAACCGCAGTTCGGCGGAGCCGAACTTGATGATCCACTCGCCGAGGGCGAAGGAGAGGACCATGCCGGCGATGGCGGCGAAGACGCCTTCGGCGACCCGCAGGCCGTCGCGGTGGAGCACCCGCTCGATGGCGTAGGCGGCGGGGACGCCGAGCATGGCGGCCCCGCTCAGCACGCCCACCACGCCGCCGAGGAGGAACGGCAGGTGGTTGGTGCTGTCGGCGACGTCGCCCTCAAGACCGTTGAGCGTCTTCTGCGCCACGAGCGCGAGGAGCACCACGGCCGCCAGCACGATGACCGTGGCGAGGAAGCGCAGCAGGTCGGAGGGGCGCCGGATGCGCTGCGGGAGCAGCGGCTCGATGACGAGCACGGCGGAATCGCCGTTCGCCGGGGGCCTCTCATCGCCGGCGGACGGCGCTTCTCCGTGCTCTCTGATTTCGGTCACCACCCGCGATTCTGCACGTTCTCCATTGCTGTTGCGTCATCGATCTTCATTACGGATACGTCACCGATCTTCCTTTCGTGCCGGCGCCCGGAGCCGTGAACACCGCGTCGCAGGGGCTTCCGGCCGTCCGGCGGATGGCTTCCATTCTGCTGTGCGGAACCGGAAAAGAAGCCCCGCCGTCCGCCGTACGGGATCCCGGCGGCTACCGGCGGGGCCGAATGGATCATGAAAGGCACGTTCCAGGCCCGGCTTCCCGCGCGCCTACGCCGTCGGAGACGACCCGTCAAGTAGGGAGGGGGGAACGCCCCGAACGCTGATTCGACTCCGCTCGATAACGAATGTCGGAGCGGTCTTTAAAGATCAAGATTGTCCGGACTACGTTCTGTCCCATCGCGATCACGGGGGATTTCCGGCACCACCGTTGTTCTCCAAAGGAGTCCGCATGCGCGCACGCGCGTCGAGGGGTCTGGTAGCCGCGGTCACCACCGCGGCGGCCGTGGCCCTGCCCGTCGTCTCCGCCGCCCCGGCGAGCGCCGATCCGAACCCGGCGGGGCTGAGCCGTTCGGTCAAGGTCCCGTCCGTCAAGCAACACCTGGTGAAGTTCCAGCAGATCGCCGACGCCAACGGCGGCACCCGGGCCTCGGGCACCCCCGGCCACGAGGCCTCGGTGTCCTACGTCGCCGGCGAGCTGCGCGCCGCCGGGTACGACGTGACCCTGCAGGAGTTCGAGTTCCCGTTCTTCCGCGAGATCACCCCGACCGTCATGGAGCGGGTCTCCCCCGCGGCGAAGACCTACGCGCGCAACACCGACTTCAGGGTCATGACCTACTCCGGCTCGGGGAGCGTCACGGCCCCGGTGCAGGGCGTGGACCTGACGCTGCCGCCGAGCCCGACGCCGAACAGCTCGTCCTCGGGGTGCGAGGCGAGCGACTTCGCGGGCTTCACCGCGGGCAACATCGCCCTGATGCAGCGCGGCACCTGCAACTTCCAGGTCAAGGCCGAGAACGCCCAGGCGGCCGGGGCCTCGGGTGTGATCATCTTCAACGAGGGTCAGCCGGGCGAGGGCACCAACGACCGCCGGACCCTCCTGAACGGCACACTCAACGAGCCCACCACCCACATCCCCGTCGTCGGCGCCACTTTCGCGGCCGGCAGCGAGCTGGCCGCGACCGGGACGACGGTGCGGCTCGCGGCGAGCACCGAGAGCGACCTGCACCGCAAGACCCGCAACGTCATCGCCGAAAGCCGCAAGGGCGACCCGGGCAAGGTCGTCATGCTGGGCGCCCACCTCGACAGCGTCCCCGAGGGGCCGGGCATCAACGACAACGGCTCGGGCAGCGCGGCCGTCCTGGAGACCGCGCTGCGGGCGGGCCACCTGCCCACCCGCAACCGGCTCCGCTTCGCCTTCTGGGGCGCCGAGGAGCTCGGCCTGCTCGGCTCCGAGCACTACGTGGACGGCCTCTCCGCCGAGGAGAAGGCCCGGATCAAGCTGTACCTGAACTTCGACATGATCGCCTCACCGAACTACACGCTGGGGATCTACGACGGCGACGACTCCGACAAGACGGGCGCCCCGGCGGGCCCGGCGGGATCGGACGAGATCGAGAAGCTCTTCGAGACGTACTACCGGACGATCCGCCAGCCGTACGTCGGCACCGACTTCACCGGCCGGTCCGACTACGGCCCGTTCATCGCGGTGGGCATCCCGTCCGGCGGCCTGTTCACCGGCGCGGAGGGCGTCAAGAGCCCCGAGGAGGCGGCCAAGTTCGGCGGCCAGGCCGGGGTCGCCTACGACAAGTGCTACCACCAGGCGTGCGACACCATCGCCAACATCAGCGACAAGGCGCTGACGATCAACACCGGCGCGGTCGCGACGGCGGCGTTCGTCTACGCCTACAGCCGCGACCTGCCCGGCGGCGGCACGCCCGCCGCCACCCGGGCGGGTACCGGGGGCGGCGGCCTCGGGGCCGACCACGACCACGGCGGCGTCTCGAAGTGACCCGCGGGGGCGTCCGGATGACGTGTCCGGGCGTCCCGGAGCTCCGGGTGTCCCCGGGTGACGCGCAGGGGTGTCCCGGGGTGGCCCGCGAGGGCGCCCCGGGATGACCCGGGAGGGGCAGGGGGGTACGGCCACGCCGGCCGTACCCCCCTTCTGCGTCCGCGGCTAAAGTCGGAGCCATGTCGCTGGGTGATATGGGTGAACTGCGTGTTCTGGGGGCATGTCCGCTGGACTGCCCCGACACGTGCTCATGGGTCGTGACGGTGCGGGACGGCGAGGCCGTCGGGATGCGGGGCAACCCCGACCAGCCCTACACCCGGGGCGCGCTCTGCGTGAAGGTCAACCGCTACCTGGAGCAGGTGAAGTCGCCCGAACGCATCCTTTCCCCGCTGCGCCGTACCGGTCCCAAGGGATCGGGGGAGTTCGAGCGGATCACCTGGGACGAGGCCCTGGAGGAGATCTCCGTACGGCTGCGCCGGATCGTCGACGAGCACGGCGGCGAGGCGATCTGGCCGTACCAGGGCACCGGCACGCTCGGCTACATCCAGGGTGTCGAGGGCGAGGCGGGGCGCCGGTTCTGGAACGTGCTGGGCGCCTCCCGGCACGTCGCGAACATCTGCTCGGCCGCCGGCAACGCCGGCCTCACCGAGATCAACGGCACGCCCGGCGGGATGGACCCCGAGACGTTCGCGCTGTCGAAGCTGATCCTGCTGTGGGGCACCAACACGCTGACCAGCGGCCACCACCTGTGGAAGTTCATCCAGGACGCCCGCGCGGACGGGGCGCACGTGGTCGCGATCGACCCGATCCGCACCCGCACCGCCGACCAGGCCGACGAGTACCTGCCGATCCGGCCCGGCACCGACGCGGCGCTGGCGCTGGGGCTGCTGAACGTGGTCCTCGCCGAGGGCGCGGAGGACCGCGACTACCTCGCCCGGCACACCGAGGGCTGGGAGGGCTTCCGCGAGGAGATCCTCCGCCACCCCCCGGAGCTGGTCGCGGAGATCACCGGGCTGCCCGAGTCGGACATCCGGGCCCTGGGGCTGCGGCTGGCGCGCACCCGGCCCACCGGCATCCGGGCCACGATGGGCATCCAGCGGCACGCCGGCGGCGGCGCCGCGCTGCGCGCGATCGCCGCCATCCCGGCGGTGACCGGCGACTGGCGCCGTCCCGGCGGCGGGGTCGCCTACTCCACCAGCGGATACATCCACCTGAACATCGACACCCGCGACGACCTGCTCGCCCGGCCGGTGCGGCGGCGGACGATGACCCGGCTGGCCGACGAGCTGGACGAGTCGGTGAAGTGCCTGTGGGTCTACGGCGCCAATCCGATGGCCTCCACCTCCGACCAGAACCGCATCCGCGAGCGGCTGCTGCGCGAGGACCTGTTCACGGTCGTGATGGAGCACTTCCCCACCGACACCGTCGACTACGCCGACATCGTGCTGCCCGCGACCATGCAGATCGAGCACACCGACCTGCACGCCGGCTACGGGCACATGTACCTGATGTGGAACGAGCCCGCCGTCCCGCCGCCGGGCGAGTGCCTGTCGACGATGGAGACGTTCCGCCGGCTGGCCCGGCACATGGGCCTGACCGAGCCGTCGCTGTACGACTCCGACCTTGAGCTGGCCGAGCAGCTTCTGTCCTCCGGCCACCCGTCGCTGGCCGGGATCACGGTGGACCGGCTGCGCAAGGAGGGGTGGGCCCGGCTGAACGTGCCGCGGCCGTTCACGCCGTTCGCCGACGGCTTCCCCACCCCCTCGGGGAGGCTCCGGTTCGGCTCCGGACCCGCCTACGTCCCCCCGCGCACGGCCTCGGCCGCCGAGGGGCCGTACCCGCTGACGCTGGTCACCCCGGCCGCGCACATGTTCCTGAACAGCACCTTCGGCAACAACCCCGAGCTGCTGCGGCGCTCCCGGGGCCCCCGGGTCCTGGTCAACCCGGCCGACGCCGGACCGCGGGGGCTCGTCGACGGGCAGCGGGCCCGGGTGTTCAACGACGTCGGCGGGTTCGAGGCCGTGGTGGAGATCAGCGACCGGGTACGGCCCGGCGTGGTGGCCGCCACCAAGGGCCACTGGCGCAAGTTGAGCGCCGGAGGCTCGACGGTGAACGCCGCGGTGGAGGCGCGCGACGCCGACCTGGGCAGGGGCGCCGTCTACCACGACAACCTGGTCGAGATCAGCCCGAGTGCTTCGTGACGAACGCCGTGATCGCCTGGAGCGCCTTGTCGCTCTGCCCGGCGGTGAACAGGGCGCTGGCGTGCTCCCGGCCGTTCAGCACGAGGAGCTGGCGGTCGGCCGATTTCTTCGCCTCCTGGTAGACGGCCTGCGCCAGTTCGAGCGGGGCGGTCGAGTCCTCGTCGGCGGTGACCTGGAGGAAGGGCGCCTTGAGGGCGGTGACGTCCCCGGGCTGGGTCGTGCCGCCGGAGACGCTGATGACCCCGGCCACCGGGAACTTCAGCCGGCCGGCCGCGAGCACGGACTGCCGCGCGCCCATCGAGCCGCCGATCAGGAACACCTTCTCGACGCCCGCGTCGTGCAGCCGCCGGGCCATCTCCACGGTGTCCTTCTCGGGGTTCACCACGTCGTTGCGGTCGAACAGCAGGACGCGGCGGCCCTCGGCGACCAGCCGCTCGGCCAGCGGCAGCCAGTCGCACACGGTGCCGCGGCGCTCGTAGGAGACGACCGCGCCGACCTTCCCCTTGCCCATGATCACGCCCTTGGTGGCGGTGCTGTCCCGGGTGTACTTGAAGATCTCGCCCATGTCCGCGGTGACGCAGCCGGCGATGTTCTCCCCGGTGGGGCTGGGGCTGGAGTTCGGGGTCGGCGGGCCGGCCGGGGTCGGGCTCGCCGCGGCGCTCTCCGTGGCGCTCGCGGCGGCGCTCGTGGTGGCGGCCGGGGCCGCCTCCGGGTCGCCGGTGTTCCCGCCGCAGGCCGCCAGCAGCATGGCCAGGGCACCCAGCCCCAACGCGTGTCGTCTCATATCGCCCGTCCCGTCGGCTCGTGTCGTTAGCGGTGGGGACGAGGATAACGATCAACTCAGGGCGAGCTTGTATCCCTCGTGGGAGGCGACGAAGCCGAGCGAGTCGTAGAACCGGTGGGCGTCCTTGCGTGTCTTGTCGGTGGTGAGCTGGACCAGCGCGCAGCCGCGGGCGCGGCCCCGCTCGACGGCCCACTCCATCATCCGGCGGCCCAGCCCCCGGCCGCGCAGCGGAGCCGCGACGCGGACCGCCTCGATCTGCAGCCGCAGGGCGCCGCGCCGGGAGATGCCGGGGATGTAGGTGAGCTGCATGGTGCCCACCACCTCGCCGTCCAGCTCGGCGACGACGAGCTCGTTGCCGGGGTCGGCCTCGATGGCGTCGAAGGCGGCGCGGTGCTCCTCGCCGAGCTCGCCGGTGCGGGCGGCCGCGATGGCGTCGTCGGCGATCAGGGACACGATGGCCGGCAGGTCGCCGGGCCGGGCGAGGCGGAATTCCACGGACATGGCGATCAACCTACCGGGTCGGGAATCCGGCGAATCCGCAGGGTACGGGGGCATGAGCCCGCGGGGGCGGAGCGCGAAGGCGCAGGGCGCGGGGTCAGGGTCGAAATCAGGGTCTCTCCCCGATGCGGGCAGGGGGACTCGGGAGGCACCCTGGGTGCATGAGCAACGAACTGACTCGACGTGACGAGATCTCACTCGCCGGAGCCGCCCTGCACGGCGCGCCCTGGAAGGCCGCCGCGGTGACCGGCGGCACCGCCGCGGCCGTCAGCTTCGGCCTCGGCGTGATCCTGCCGGGAAGCGCCGACCTGACCTGGGCGCTGTCGCTGGGCATCGTCCTGTTCAGCCTGGTCACCGCCGTCGGCGCGGTCTCCAGGCCCGAGAGGGGCGACCGGGTGACCCGGCAGGCCCGGCTCTGGGCCCTGCGCCACCCCTGGCGTTTCTCGCTCTACCCGGCGCTCGGGGCCGCCGCGCTCATGTATCCGGTCCAGCTCGTCGTGGACGGCGAGGGCGTGTTCGGCGCGGCGTTCGACGCGCTCCAGGGCGGCGTCGCGGTGTACCTGATCACCGCGTTCCTGGCCCTGGTCTTCCGGGGACGGGGCCGCGAGCACCGCTCCCTGCCGTACGGCGGCTGAGCGCGGGCGCGTCCCCACCGCACCCGGCCGCCGGCCTTCCCGGTACGGCTCGCCGGCCTTCCCGGTACGGCCCGCCGGCTCGCCCGGTCGGATCCGTCCGGCCCGTCCGGCCTGTCAGGTCCGCCCGGTCCTCGTGGCGAGCGGGAAGCGCTCAACCGCCGGTGGACGGCGGCGCGCCCACCGCCTCCGCCGCCGCCTTCAGGCGCTCCAGGGTCCGCAGCATGTCGGCCCGGTCGCGGGCGGCCCGGTCGCGGACACCGGAGACGAACCCGCCCAGCAGGCGCATGACCGGGCCACGGGTGTCCCAGGTGCTCTGCTCCACGTGGCAGCCGGTCCCGGAGGGAGTGATCTCGAAGCGCCGGATCGCCACGTCCAGCAGGCCGCCCGCGCGGACTCCGTAGGCGAAGACCCGGTGGGGGTCGGCGACGGTGACCGTGCAGAGCGTGGCCCACCGCCGCCGGCCGTTCCTGTCGCGCCCGCGGAACCTCGCGCCGGGCCGCGGCTCGCGGATCGGGCCGACCCATTCGGCGCTCCCGCACTCGACGTTCCAGCCGCTCATGTCCGTGACATCGGTGACGAGCTCGTAGACCGTCTCGGGCGGCGCCGAGACATGGATGCTCACGGACGCGCTCGGGGGGCTCATGACCGCAGCATTCCTGAGCGAACATCATTCCGGCAAGACCCGCCGCCGTGCGGGGACCGGCCGCCCTTGAGACCCCGGGCCGTCGCGCATTCCGGGCCGTCGCGCGTGCCGCGGGACCGGTGTCAGGACCTCTCGTACTCGGCGCGGCAGACGCAGAACTCGTTGCCCTCGGGGTCGAGCATGGTCACCCAGCCCCTGCCGTCGGGGGCGCGCCGGTCGTCGTGGACCGTGGCGCCGAGCTTCACCAGCCGCTCCACCTCCTCCTCGCGGGTGGTGCCGTCGGCCCCGGTGACGTCCAGGTGGACGCGGTTCTTGACCGTCTTGCCCTCGGGGACCTTGATGAACAGCAGGCTGGGCGTGCCCTGCACGAGGACTTCGTCGTCGCCGGCGCTGCCGTCCGGGTGGATCGGCCACCCGGTGGCCTGGCTCCAGAAGGTCGCCAGCTCGTACGGCTCGGCGCAGTCGAAGGTCACATAGGGGATCTCAATCATGCCCCACACCTAACCGCGACACCGCCTAAGCCGTCAAGCAGGTTACGCGGCGCGCCGGAGCCGGGTACCGGGGCCAGGCGCGGGCACTCGCCGTACCGGCCGGGACGACGGCCCCGCCGTACCGCGGGCGGCCCGGCGCGGCCGTCAGACCGTCTCCCACCAGACCGTGAACCACCGCTCGCGCGGGAGCGGCCACATGCCCAGGGCGACGGCGGCCCCGGCGACCTCCCCCATCCGGTCAGGGGCGAGGCAGAGCCGCCGGCAGGCGCTTTCGGCGAGCTCGTCCAGCGACGCGTAGCGGGGCAGCGGAGCCGCGTGGGACTCGTGGCGGACCTCGTGACCGAGCGCCCCGGCGACGGCGATCAGGTCGTGCGCCGTCGGCCGGGCGGGGCGGGGCAGGCCGTGGAAGTGCCGCCACAGCGGGGTGAGCCAGCTCATCGGGTGGTGCTCGGTGAGCTCCAGGACGACCCGGCGCCGGGCGTGGCCGGTCAGCTCGGCCAGGAACGCGGCCAGGTCGGGCACGTTGTAGACGACGTGGGCGGCGACCGCGACGTCGGCCACCGGGGTGCGGTCGGCCACGTCGGGCCAGCGGCCCGGCACCGTCCGGACCGGGACGCCGAGTCGTTCGGCCCGGGGTGTCAGCTCGGCCAGCATCCCGGCGGAGACGTCCACCGCGACCAGTTCCCCCAGGCGGCCGGCCAGCGGCAGCGAGGCCGCCCCGGTGCCGGCGCCGACGTCGAGCACGCTCCCCGCGGCGGGCAGCGCCTCGGCGATCCTGGCCAGGGACGGGCCTTCGGGGACGGCGAGCGCGTGCTCGGTGCGCTGGGCGAACCGCGCCGGGGAGTGTCCCCAGGGGCTCACCGGGGCCCGTCTGAGGATGTGCTCGGGGATGTCCCACCGCGCGAGGTCGGCGCGCCACCGCCCGTCCACCGGCCGCCCGTCCACCGGCGGCTCGCCCGCCGGTTCCCGCCCGCCCGTCCCGCCGTACGACTTCGTCATGTCCCGACAGTACGGCGGCGCTTCCGGCAGGGCGGAGCTCGGAAGGTCCCCCGGGTAAAGGGTCTCCCCAGGATGTGTGACAAACGTCCCATCATTGCCGTTTTTTAGGGGTTACTCGCGGGTAGCATTGTCGGTAAGGTTACTGGCGAGTATGCAAGCGTCCCGGTTCACCCGTGTGAAGGAGCCGACCCCATGGGCCACTACAAGAGCAACATCCGTGACCTGGAGTTCAATCTCTTCGAAGTGTTCGGGCGCCGGGACATCCTGGGCAGCGGTCTGTTCGCCGACATCGACGAGGACGTCGTGCGCAGCGTCCTGGACGAGGTGAACCGCCTCGCCTCCGGCGTGCTGGCCGACTCTTTCGAGGAGGGCGACCGCAGGCCCCCGGTGTTCGACCCGGCCTCCGGCACCGTCACCATGCCGGAGGGTTTCAAGAGGTCCTTCGCCGCCTACCGTGACGCCGGCTGGACCAACCTCGGCCTGCCCGCCGAGCTGAACGGCCCCGGCCTGCCCAACAGCGTCAACTGGGCGCTGGCCGAGCTGGTGCTCGGCGCCAACCCGGCCATCTGGATGTACTCCAGCGGCCCCGCCTTCGCCCACGTGCTGCACACGATCGGCACCGAGGACCAGAAGCGCTTCGCCGAGCTGGCCATCGAGCACCAGTGGGGCGCCACGATGGTCCTCACCGAGCCCGACGCCGGCTCCGACGTGGGCGCCGGCCGCGCCAAGGCCGTGCAGCAGCCCGACGGCACCTGGCACATCGAGGGCGTCAAGCGCTTCATCACCAGCGCCGAGCACGACATGGCCGACAACATCTTCCACCTCGTGCTGGCCCGTCCCGAGGGGCACGGCGTCGGCACCAAGGGCCTGTCGATGTTCCTGGTCCCGAAGTACCACGTGGACCTTTCGACCGGCGAGCTGGGCGAGCGCAACGGCGTCTACGTCACCAACGTCGAGAAGAAGATGGGCCTGAAGGTCTCCACGACCTGCGAGCTCACCTTCGGCGAGAAGCACCCGGCCGTCGGCACGCTGGTCGGCGACGTGCACCAGGGCATCAAGCAGATGTTCATGATCATCGAGCACGCCCGCATGATGGTCGGCACCAAGGCGATCGCCACCCTCTCCACCGGCTACCTGAACGCCCTGGAGTACGCCAGGCAGCGGGTGCAGGGCTCCGACCTCACCCAGATGGCCGACAAGTCCGCCCCGCGCGTGACCATCATCCGCCACCCGGACGTCCGCCGCGAGCTCATGCTCCAGAAGTCGTACGCCGAGGGCATGCGCGCGCTGGTCCTGCTGACCGCGACCTACCAGGACGCCGTGCAGATCGCCGGGTTCGAGGGCCGCCGCGACGAGCACGCCGAGGCCATGAACGACCTGCTGCTCCCGCTGGTCAAGGGCGTCGGCTCCGAGCGCTCCTACGAGCTGCTGGCCCGCTCGCTGCAGACCCTGGGCGGCTCCGGCTACCTGCAGGACTACCCGATCGAGCAGTACATCCGGGACGCCAAGATCGACTCCCTCTACGAGGGCACCACCGCGATCCAGGGCATGGACCTGTTCTTCCGCAAGGTCATGCGCAACCAGGGCGTCGCCCTCGGCACGATGTACGGCGACATCAAGGCGTTCGCCGCCTCCGACGCCGGCAACGGCCGACTCAAGGAGGAGCGCAAGCTCCTCGGCGAGGCCGCGGACGAGGTCAAGGCCATGGCCGACACGATGGCCGGCTGGGCGATCTCCTCGCTGGAGACGCCGCAGGAGGTCTACAAGGTCGGCCTCAACACCACCCGGTTCCTGCTCGCCCTGGGCGACGTGGTGATCGGCTGGCTGCTGCTGCGCCAGGCCGAGGTGGCCCTCAGGGCGCTCGGCGAGTCCGACCGGGACAGGGCGTTCTACACCGGGAAGGTCTCGGCGGCCTCGTTCTTCGCCCAGACCGTCCTGCCCCGCATCGCGGCCGAGCGCCGGGTGCTCGCCGCGACGGACCAGGACCTGATGGAGCTGCCCGAAGAGGCCTTCTGATCCGCTGATCACGGCCTTCCGAAGACGCCCCGCTCCCGCGGCAGGCGGTGACGGGGGCGGTCCCGCTCACGGGACCGCCCCCGTCCGCGTTCCCGGACCCTCCGCCCCGGGCCTTTTCCGGTCCTCCGTTCCCGGGCCTTCCGGGCGGGCGCGCACCGCGCCGGTGGTGGGATCGCGCGGGAAGGGGTATGAGGGAACGCAGACGCTCTCTTTGCCTGATCACTACCTGTGTCCGGAGGGTCCGATGGGTGTCGGGGTCAGCATTTTCTTCCTCACGATCGGCGCCATCCTCCGGTTCGCCATCGAGCCCGACGTCCTCGGCGACAACGTGCACATCGACGTCATCGGGGTGATCTTCATGATCGTCGGCGCCGTCGGGGTGGTGCTGAGCGTGGTGCTGGCGCCCCGGCGCGGGGCGACGTCGGAGGGCCGCCTGATGCACCGGGAGAACCACCCGCCGGAACTGTGACGGCGCGGTCAGACGACGTACTGCACGGCCGCCCGTGAGGCCAGGATCGGCTTGATGTGCTCGGCGATCACCGCCTGGTGGACCGGGTGGTCGCGGTAGACCAGGTAGTCGTCGAGGCTGTCGAAGTCCGCGACGACCGCGAACTCGTGGTTGCCCGGGTTCACGCCCGCGTCGGCTCCGATGGCGTAGGCGCGGATCTCCGGGATGATCCCCGGGAGCCGGCCCAGCTCGGTCGCGATCGCGGCCTTCTGCTCCTCGGTGGCCGTCTCGGACCAGGTGAACAGCACGACGTGGCGGAACATGGTCTTCCCTTCGCTCGGATGCCCCGCCAGCGTACGGGCCGGGCCCTCCGCGGCCCTCCGGCGGCCCTCCACGGTTCTTCCGCGTTCACGCCCTCTGGCTCGGCATGCGGGCTCGCCGTACTACCTGTCCGAAATGCATGCATATCTGCTATTTATTTGGTATTTATACACATCTGTGCGCCTTTGCCAAGCCATAAGTGGTTTGCGGTGACTTGATCGCTCCGCCTCCGGCACGCTGTGAACTGTCCAGCAATCCAGGAGGACGGATCACGTCTTCTCGTGGAATCGGAGGACCGCATGAAAAGCAGAACGGCCGCCTCGTTCGTCACTGGCCTGATGGGCGCCGGGCTCGTCGCGGGAGCCCTCGTCGCCGGGCCCGCGCAGGCGTCGTCCTCGACCACCACTTCGACCCCGGCCGTCCAGGGAGTCACCGCGTCCAGCTTCGTCACCGGGTGCGGCTGCTGCCGTCGCGGCTGCGGTTGCCGCCGCTGCGGGTGGCGGTGCGGCGGCGGCTGCGGCGGCGGCGGCTGGGGCTGGGACAACTGGTGGTAAAGGCCCGCGGCGCCCGATAGGCGCCTGAGAACCGCACGGCCGGAAAGGCGTGCCCGCCTTTCCGGACCACATGGAAAAACCGCCCCAAGAAACGGCCGGGGAGGTTTCGGTTCATCGTTTTACGGGGTGGAATTTCCCAGGATCGAAGCCCCGCCGCGGGCCCGTCCCCTTTTCTCCGGGGACGGGCCCGCGCTTCGCGGGAACCGGCCTTCCCAAAGGGCTCAGCCGGCTTTATGACTTTCGGCCGATTTTACGGGATCAGCCCCAGGCGAGCATGCGGAGCGGGTCCTCCAACATGGCCCCGACGTCGCGCAGGAAGAGCGAGCCGAGCTCCCCGTCGATGACCCGGTGGTCGAAGGAGAGCGCGAGCGTGCAGACCCTGCGGGGCACGACCTGCCCGTCCACCACCCAGGGCAGGTCCCTGACCTGGCCGAACGCCAGGATCGCCGACTCGCCCGGGTTGAGGATCGGGGTGCCCGCGTCCACGCCGAACACGCCCACGTTGGTGATCGTGATCGTGCCCCCGGACATGTCGGCGGGCTGGGTACGGCCGGCCCTGGCCGTCTCGGCGAGGGAGCCGATGGCCCGGGCGAGGTCCGGCAGCGACAGCTCGTGCGCGTTCTTGACGTTGGGAACGAGCAGACCGCGCGGGGTGGCCGCGGCGATGCCGAGGTTCACGTAGTGCTTGACCACGATCTCCTGGGCTGCCTCGTCCCACATCGAATTGATCATCGGGTACCGCCGCGCGGCGACGAGCACCGCCTTGGCCACCAGCAGCAGCGGCGAGACCTTGACCTCGGCGAAGTCGGGCAGCGCCCGGAGGCGCGCCACGGCCTCCATCGCGCCGGTGACGTCCACCTGCAGGAACTCGGTGACGTGCGGCGCGGTGAACGCCGAGGCCGTCATGGCCTGCGCGGTCGCCCGGCGCACCCCCTTGACCGGGATCCGCTCCTCGCCGCCGCGCGCGGCCGGAACCGCCTGCGCGGCCGTCCGCGGGGCCGTACGGCCGGCGTCGGCCGCCGCCTCGACCGCGGCGTGGACGTCCTCCCGGGTGATCGTGCCGTGCGGCCCGGTCGGGGGAACGGTCGCCAGGTCGACCCCGAGGTCCTTGGCGAGCTTGCGTACCGGGGGCTTGGCGAGCACCGCGGCCCGCCGCGCCGCCGGGCCCGCCGCCGAACCCGTGGGCGGCGTCTCCCGGACCGCGGGCTCCGGCGCCGGACGCGCGGGGACGGCGGGAACGGCCGGGGCCGCCGGAACGCCTCCCGAAGCCGGCAGAACCGCCGGAGCCGCCGGAGGGGCGGCCGGGGCGACCGCGGACGAGGCCGCCGGGGAGCCCGCCGAGGGCTTCCGGGGGCGGCGGCGGGCCGCGCCGGGCTTGACGCCGTACCCGACCAGGACGGGCTGGCGCTTCTCCGTGGACGGCTCGTCCGCCGCGGCGGGCTCGGGCACCATGTCCTCGGCCAGGGCCTCCGCGCGGGCGCCGGCCGTACCCTCGCCCACGGCCGGGGCGGCGGGGCCGGAGCCGTCGTCCACGGAGATGATCGGCCTGCCGACGTCGACGGTCTCGCCCTCGTCGGCCATCAGGGCGGTCACCACGCCCTCGAACGGGCAGGGCAGCTCGACGACGGCCTTGGCCGTCTCGATCTCCACGATGATCTGGTTGACCTTGACCGGGTCGCCGGGCTTGACGTGCCAGCGGACGATCTCCGCCTCGGTCAGGCCCTCGCCCACGTCGGGGAGCTTGAACTCCTTCATCCTCGTCTCCCCCTCCTCAGAACGCGAACAGGCGGTCGACGGCGTCGAGGACGCGGTCCAGGTCGGGCAGGTAGTGGTCCTCCAGCCGGGAGGGCGGGTACGGCGTGGACGGGCCGCCGACGCGCAGCACCGGGGCCTCCAGGTTGTAGAAGCACCGCTCGGTGAGCCGGGCGGCGATCTCCGCCCCGAACCCGCTGAAGACCGGCGCCTCGTGCACCACCGCGCAGCGCCCGGTCCTGGCGACCGACTCGGCGACCAGGTCGATGTCCAGCGGGTTGAGCGAGCGCAGGTCCACGACCTCCACGGAGCGGCCGTCCTCCTCGGCCGCCGCCGCGGCCTCCAGGCAGGTCCGCACCATGGGGCCGTAGGCCAGCAGGGTGACGTCGGCGCCGGGCCGTACGACGCGGGCCCGGTCGAACGGCGTCCAGTCGTCGGCGGGGGCGGAGGTGTCGACGTCGGCCTTCTCCCAGTAGCGCCGCTTGGGCTCGAAGAAGATGACGGGGTCCTCGCACCGGATCGCCTGCTGGATCATCGTGTAGCCGTCGGCGGGGTTGGAGCAGGCCACGACCCGCAGGCCGGCGGTGTGGGTGAAGTACGCCTCGGGGGACTCGCTGTGGTGCTCGACCGCGCCGATGCCGCCGCCGCAGGGGATGCGCACCACGACGGGCAGCTTCAGCTTGCCCAGCGAGCGCAGCGGCATCTTGGCGAGCTGGGTGATGATCTGGTCGGCCGCGGGGAAGACGAACCCGTCGAACTGGATCTCGCAGACCGGGCGGTAGCCCCGCAGCGCCAGGCCGATCGCGGTGCCGATGATGCCGGACTCGGCCAGGGGGGTGTCGATGACCCGCTGCTCGCCGAAGTCCTTCTGCAGCCCGTCGGTGACCCGGAACACCCCGCCGAGCTTGCCCACGTCCTCGCCCATGACGAGGACCTTGGGGTCGTCCTCCATGGCCTTGCGCATGCCCTCGTTGAGCGCCTTCGCCAGCGTGAGAGTCGTCATCCCTCGAACCCCTCCAGGTAGGCGGCGAACTGTGCGCGCTCCTCGTCCATCAGCCGGTGCGGCTCGGCGTAGACGTGGTCGAAGATGGCCAGGGGCTCGGGATCGGGCAGTTCGAGACAGCGTTTGCGCACGTCACGGCCCAGCTCGTCGGCCTCGGCGTCGATCGCGTCGAAGAAGTCCTGGTCGGCGATGCGGTTCTTGAACATGTAGGCGCGGACCCGCTCGATCGGGTCCTTGAGCTTCCACGCCTCCAGCTCGTCGGCCAGGCGGTAACGCGTCGGGTCGTCGGAGGTGGTGTGGGCGCCCATCCGGTAGGTGAACGCCTCGATCATCATCGGGCCCTGCCCGGACCTGGCGTCGGCCAGCGCCTTGCGGGTGACCGCCAGGCAGGCGAAGACGTCGTTGCCGTCGACCCGGACGCCGGGGAAGCCGAAGCCGCTGGCCCGCCGGTACAGCGGGATCCGCGACTGCTTCTCCAGCGGCTCGGAGATGGCCCACTGGTTGTTCTGGCAGAAGAACACGATCGGCGCGTTGAACACCGACGCCCAGATGAACGACTCGTTCACGTCTCCCTGGGAGGTGGCGCCGTCGCCGAAGTAGGCGATCGTGGCGGCGCCGTTCTCCCCGACGGCTCCGTCGCGCTGGACGCCCATGGCGTAGCCGACCGCGTGCAGGGTCTGGCTGCCGATCACGATGGTGTAGAGGTGGAAGTTGTGCTCGGCGGGGTCCCAGCCGCCGTGGTTGACCCCGCGGAACAGGCCGAGGAGGTTGACCGGGTCCACGCCCCGGCACCAGGCCACACCGTGCTCGCGGTAGGTCGGGAAGACCATGTCCGACTCTGCCAGCGCCCTGCCCGAGCCGATCTGCGCCGCCTCCTGGCCGAGCAGCGAGGCCCAGATCCCCAGCTCTCCCTGGCGTTGCAGGGCGACCGCCTCCAGGTCGACGCGGCGCACCAGGACCAGGTCCCGGTACAGGCCGCGGACCTCCTCGGGGGTCAGATCGATGTCGTAGTCGGGATGCTCGACCCGCTCGCCTTCGGGGGTCAGCAGCTGGACGAGTTCCGGGGGTGCTTCCGCACCACGAGGGGGCTCGGTGGTCACGCGCCTCTCCTGTGTGCTCGGGGCCGTCGGGACGGGTTCTCCGCCTCTGCCCGGCCGGTCAGGGAAGCATGCGAACCGAATGATGGTGGTTCGTATGCGTTTGTGGACATCGTGGCAGAGGTCACATACCTGCGCGCAAGACCTGTCCCGGCATCCATAAGCTCCCAGTTCCCGACACGCACCCCGCTTACGCTCGCACGCGGGACCCCCGGCCCCGCGACGAGCCGCCACGGCGGGCGGCTACGCTTGAGACCCCGATCCATCCCCGCTTCCAGCAGGAGGAACACCGTGGCGCGCGTCATCGTCGACGTCATGCTCAAGCCCGAGATTCTCGACGCGCAGGGTCAGGCGATCGCCCGCGCGCTCCCGCGGCTGGGCTTCTCCGGTGTCGCCTCGGTACGGCAGGGCAAGCGGTTCGAGGTCGAGCTCGACGGGCCCGCCGACGACGCCGCGCTCGCCGACGTCCGGAAGATGGCCGAGACCCTGCTGGCCAACACCGTGATCGAGGACTACATCGTCACCGTGGAGCGGGCCGAGTCGTAGTCCGCCCGCCAAGGCCGCGGGCCGCGGGCCGTACCGGCGGGCGGCATGTTCCGCCCGCCGAACCGCGCCGTGTCACGCCGGCGCGGCTCATGCCGTATTCCGCCGGGTGGGTTCCACTATGGATGGCCGTAATCCCACGGCTTGACCAACGCTAAATAAGATCAGGGTTATTTTGCGGTTAGCCCGGATTCTGTGGGGAAGCCTTGACAGGGTGACGTCTGGCCCCGGGAGGAATCCGGTGGATATCGAGTTCTCGTTGGCACTGCCGAGAGAGGCCATGGGCATTCCCATGGTCCGGCGGGCGCTGGGCGACTCCCTGCGTTCGCTCGGCGTGGCCGAGAGCTGCGTCTCCGACATCCTCCTCGCGGTGACCGAGGCGTGCGCCAACGCGGTGCGCCACGGCGGGCCCGCCAACCGCTACATGGTCGAGGTCTCGATCGGGCACGGCCGCTGCGACGTCCGCATCATCGACCGCGGCCACGGGCTGCCGAGGATGCCCGACCGGTATCCGCCGACGGACGCCGAGCACGGCCGGGGCATCCTGATCATGCAGGCCGTGGTGGACGAGATCTCCTTCGACATCACCCCGGGGCGGGGGACCACCGTGCACCTGCGCAAGCACCTCGCCTGGGACGACGAGCCGGTCATCCCCCGGCAGCGGGCGCTCGCCGCCGTCTGATCCTCCGTACGGCCCGCGAGGCGTCTCGCGCCGCCGTTGTGCGATCCTCCAAGTCGGGCCGTCCGGGCAAAGCGGCAGGTTGTGCGATCGGACGGATCCCGTGCGCTCCCACCGTCGGCGAGCGGATAGCCTGGGCGCACCGCCGCAGACCGCCGTCCGCTGGGTGAGACGGCCGGCGCGGCGCTCGTTTGTGGAGGGGAACGCTGTCATGAGTGCTGCCCGCGTGGGCGTGGTCACTTTTCCCGGGACTCTTGACGATCAGGACGCGGCCCGCGCCGTACGGCACGCCGGTGGCGAGGCCGTGCCGCTGTGGCACGCGGACCCCGACCTGAAGGGGGTGGACGCGGTCTTCCTGCCCGGCGGGTTCTCCTACGGCGACTACCTCCGGTGCGGGGCCATCTCCCGGTTCGCGCCGCTGATGGAGGAGCTGATCCCCGCCGCCAGGGCCGGGCTCCCGGTCCTCGGCACCTGCAACGGCTTCCAGATCCTCTGCGAGGCCCACCTGCTGCCCGGCGCGCTGATGCGCAACGCCGGGCTCCACTACATCTGCCGCGACCAGCGCGTCCGCGTCGAGAGCACCGCCACCCCCTGGACCTCCGACTTCACCGAGGGCCAGGAGATCGTGCTGCCGATCAAGCACGGCGAGGGCCGCTACGTCGCCGACGCGGCGACCCTGGCGGCGCTGGAGGCGGGCGGCCAGGTCGTCTTCCGCTACGCCGGGAGCAACCCCAACGGCTCCATGAACGACATCGCGGGCATCCGCAACGAGGCGGGCAACATCGTCGGCCTCATGCCCCACCCCGAGCACGCGGTCGAGGACCTCACCGGCGCCCCGAGCACGGACGGCCGCGGATTCTTCTCCTCGATCCTGAAGAGGCTGGTGAACCTGTGAGCGAGCGACCCGGCGAGCACGGCGTGACCCTCGACACCGTCAAGCGGGCCGAGGACACCCCCGACGAGCGCCAGCCGTACGCCGAGCTGGGCATGAAGGCCGACGAGTACGAGCGGGTCCGGCAGATCCTCGGCCGCCGCCCGACGAGCTCGGAGCTGGCCATCTACAGCGTCATGTGGAGCGAGCACTGCTCCTACAAGTCCTCCAAGGTGCACCTGCGCCAGTTCGGCGCCAAGGCCCCCGCCTCCGACGCGCTGCTCGTCGGCATGGGCGAGAACGCCGGCGTGGTGGACATCGGCGACGGCTGGGCCGCCACCTTCAAGATCGAGTCGCACAACCACCCGTCGTACGTCGAGCCGCACCAGGGCGCCGCGACCGGCGTCGGCGGCATCGTCCGCGACATCATGTCGATGGGCGCCCGGCCGATCGCGGTGATGGACGCCCTGCGGTTCGGCGCGGCCGACGCCCCCGACACCCGGCGGGTGCTGCCCGGCGTGGTGGAGGGCATCAGCCACTACGGCAACTGCCTGGGCCTGCCCAACATCGGCGGCGAGGTCGTCTTCGACCCCTGCTACATCGGCAACCCGCTGGTCAACGCCCTGTGCGTGGGCCTGCTCCGCAAGGACCAGATCAAGCTGGCCACCGCCCCGGGACCGGGCAACAAGGTCGTGCTGTTCGGCGCGCTGACCGGCCCCGACGGCATCGGCGGCGCGTCCGTCCTGGCGAGCGCGACCTTCGAGGACGAGTCGCAGGCCAAGCGGCCCAGCGTCCAGGTCGGCGACCCCTTCATGGAGAAGCTGCTGATCGAGTGCTGCCTGGAGCTGTACCAGGCCGACGTGGTCGTCGGCATCCAGGACCTCGGCGCGGCCGGCGTCTCCTGCGCCACCACCGAGCTCGCGGCCAAGGGCACCGGCGGCATGGACGTCCGGCTCGACCTCGTCCCGCTGCGCGACCCGTCGCTGCGGCCCGAGGAGATCCTGATGAGCGAGTCGCAGGAGCGCATGATGGCGGTCGTCACCCCCGACGACATCGACGCCTTCATGGCGATCTGCGCCAAGTGGGACATCCCCGCGACCGTCATCGGCGAGGTCACCGACGGCGGCCGGCTGGTGATGACCTGGTACGGCGAGACCATCGTGGACATCCCGCCGGGCACCGCCGCCGACGAGGGCCCGGTCTACGAACGGCCGTTCCACGAGCCCGCCGGCCAGGCCGCGCTGAACGCCGACGACCCGAGCCGCCTGCCGCGCCCCGACGACCTGCGGGCGACGCTGCTCACGCTGCTCGGCTCGCCGAACCTCGCGTCGAAGGAGTGGGTGACCTCCCAGTACGACCGCTACGTCCGGGGCAACACCGTGCTGGCCCAGCCCGCCGACGCCGGCGTGCTGCGGATCAGCGAGGTCATGCCGGGCGCCGAGGAGACGACCCGGGGCATCGCGCTGGCCACCGACGGCAACGGCCGCTACGCCCGCCTCGACCCCTACGCCGGGGCCCAGCTCGCCCTGTCGGAGGCGTACCGCAACGTCGCCGTGACCGGCGCGCGGCCCCTCGCGGTGACCGACTGCCTGAACTTCGGCTCCCCGGAGGACCCGGAGGTCATGTGGCAGTTCGCCGAGGCCACCCGCGGCCTGGCCGACGCCTGCAAGATCCTCGGCGTGCCGGTGACCGGCGGGAACGTGTCGTTCTACAACCAGACGGGCACGACCGCGATCCACCCGACCCCGGTCGTCGGCGTGCTGGGCGTGATCGACGACGTGGCCCGGCGGGTCAGGAACGGCTTCACCGGCGAGGGCGACCGGGTCGTCCTGCTGGGTGAGACCCTCGCGGAGTTCGGCGGCTCGGAGTGGGCCCACGTCGTCCACGGCCACCTCGGCGGCCTGCCGCCCCAGGTGGACCTGGAGGCCGAGCTGGCCCTCGCCCGCGTCCTGACCGAGGCCGCCGCCCAGGGCCTGCTGACCGGGTCGCACGACCTGTCCGACGGCGGCCTGGCCGTCGCGCTGGCCGAGGCCGTCCTCGCCCGAGGCGTCGGCTGCTCGGTCTCGCTGCCGGGCGACGACGCGTTCACCGACCTGTTCAGCGAGTCGCCGGCGCGCGCGCTGGTGACGGTGCGTCCCGAGTCCTTCGACGCCTTCGCCGAGCTGTGCGCCGCGCACGAGGTGCCCTGCCAGCGCCTGGGCGTCACCGGCGGTTCCTCGCTGGCCGTCGAGGGCGTGCTGGACATCCCGGTCGCCGAGCTGCGGGAGACCCACGAGGCCACCCTGCCGGGCATCTTCGGCTGATCTTCCAGAGAAGAGAACTTCCGGAAAAGAGAAGGGGAGGCGCGGGCCGGGCCCGCGCCTCCCCTTTCCGTCCAGGCCGTCTCCGGCGGCCTCACATGTTGATCATGTGGCCGGCGAGCCCGTGGACCGCCTCCTTGACCGCCTCGCTGAGCGTGGGGTGGGCGTGGACGTTACGGGCCACCTCGTGGACCGTGAGGTCCCACTGCTGGGCCAGGGTCAGCTCGGGCAGCAGCTCGGTGACGTCCGGGCCGATCATGTGGGCGCCGATCAGCTCGCCGTACTGGGCGTCGCTGATGAGCTTGACGAACCCGGTGGCGTCGCCCAGGCCGTGGGCCTTGCCGTTGGCGGTGAAGGGGAACTTCGCGACCTTGACGTCGTAGCCCAGCTCCCGGGCCTGCGCCTCGGTGTAGCCGAAGCTGGCGACCTGCGGCTGGCAGTACGTCGCCCGGGGGATCATCACGTAGTCGAGCTCCATCGTCTCGGCGTCGCCGATGGTCTCCGCCGCGATGATGCCCATGGCCTCCGCCGTGTGCGCGAGCATCAGCTTGGCGGTCACGTCGCCGATGGCGAAGATGTGCGGCACGTTCGTCCGGCACCGGCCGTCGACGTCGATGGCGCCGCGCTCGGTCAGCGCGACCCCGGTCCGCTCCAGCCCGTAGCCCTCGACGCGCGGCTGGAAGCCGATCGCCTGCATGACCTTGTCGGCCTCCAGGACCTGCTGCGCGCCGTCCCGCGAGACCGTCACGCGCACCTTGTCGCCCGACTCGTCGATGGACTCCACCCGCGTCGAGGTCAGCACCTCGATGCCGAGCCGCTTGTAGCGCTTGGCCAGCTCCGTCGAGACCTCCTCGTCCTCCAGGGGGACGATGCGGTCGAGGAACTCCACGATCGTCACCTTGACGCCGTAGTTGTGCAGCACGTAGGCGAACTCGACGCCGATCGCGCCCGCGCCGGCGATGACGATGCTCTCGGGGAGCTTCTCGGTGAGGATCTGCTCCTCGTAGGTCACGACCCGGTCGCTCACCGAGGTGCCCGGCAGCAGCCTCGTGGTCGCGCCCGCGGCGATGATGCAGTGGTCGAACGTCACCGTCTCGGTGCCGCCGTCGCTCTTGGCCACCTCGATCGTGTTGGCGTCGGTGAAGGTGCCGCGCCCCTCGTACTCGGTGATGCCGTTCTTCTTCATCAGGTAGTGGACGCCCTTGACGCGCCCGTCGGCCACCTTGCGGCTGCGCTGGAAGGCCGCGCCGTAGTCGAAGGTGACCTGGCCGTCGACCTGGATGCCGAACGTCTTGGCCTCGTGGGTGAACAGGTGGGCCAGTTCGGCGTTGCGCAGCAGGGCCTTGGAGGGGATGCACCCCACGTTGAGGCAGACACCGCCCCAGTACCGCTCCTCGACGATCGCGGTGCGGAGGCCCAGCTGGGCGGCCCGGACGGCGGCCACGTATCCGCCGGGACCGGCACCGAGAACGACGACGT
Organism: Streptosporangium pseudovulgare; assembly: GCF_014648055.1. GTDB lineage: Bacteria > Actinomycetota > Actinomycetes > Streptosporangiales > Streptosporangiaceae > Streptosporangium > Streptosporangium pseudovulgare. Next base: position 116,215 of record NZ_BMQJ01000019.1, on the reverse strand, counting down.
CATAGTGAGAGCTCATGAACCGGACAATAGTCAACGCTCCGACCGGATAATGCCGGACGGCCGGACGGACCGGCGGGACGACACGTCCGCGGGCACCGGAACCGGCGGGCGTCCTCGCCTCCGAGCACTGGAACCGCCTGCCCGATGGGACCGGCCGGGTGGCATGTCGTCCGTCCACAGACCGTCCACGGGCCTTCGAGACGGCCACGGTGGGCACGGGACCGGCCAGGTCGCCTCTCCCCTCTGAAAGAAGACCCGGCCGGTCGTCACATACGGCGCGCGAAACGCTCACGCCCGGAGCGTCGCCCGTTCACGGGCATCGATCCTGTACGGGGTGTCAGCCCTTCTTGGCGCAGACCACGTAGACGGTGACCGTCGCGGAGGTGAAGGTCTGCGCGGACATGCCCAGCGGCTTGCCGCCGGCCCCGGGGGTGGGGTTGGGGGTGGCGGAGCTCTTGGCGGAGCCGGTGGAGCCGGTGGAGCCGGTGGAGCCGGTGGAGCCGGTGGAGCCGGTGGAGTCTCTGGCGGACTCCTGGGAGCTGTTCGCGCTGAAGATGCCGGTCTTGTTCACCTTCGCCGACCACCCGTTGCCGCTGGGCATCGAGGCCACGATCGAGAAGTTGTTGTCACCGCTGATGGAGTAGCCGCCGCCGGTGGCCAGCTCGCCGGTCTGGCAGCTCACCGAGACGGATCCGTCGTTCTTGAAGGTCTGGCTCTGGCTGCGGGTCGTGACCGCCGCCAGGCCGCCGTCCTGACCGTCCTTGCCGTCCTTTCCGGCCGGACCCTGGGGGCCCTGCTTGCCGTCCTGGCCAGGCTTGCCGTCCTGGCCAGGCTTGCCCTGGGGGCCCTGCTCACCCTGCTTGCCCTGAAGGCCGTCCTTGCCGGGGAGGCCATCCTTGCCCGGAAGGCCGCGCTCGCCCTGGAGGCCACGGGGACCCTGCTGACCCTGCTCACCCTGCTTGCCCGGAAAACCGCGCTCGCCCTGGAGGCCACGGGGACCTTGGAGACCGCGCTCGCCCTGCTTACCGGGAGCGCCGTCCTTGCCCGGGGCGCCGTCCTGGCCGTCCTTGCCGGGCAGGCCGCGCTCGCCCTGCTCGCCCTTCGCCCCGGGCGCGCCCTCCTTACCGGGCGTGCCCGGCTGGCCCTGCCTGCCCTGGAGACCACGCGGCCCCTGGGGACCCTGCGGACCGGCGGGGCCGGGCCTGCCCTGCGGGCCCTGGGGACCCTGCGGGCCGGCGGTGCTCACAGTCTGGGAGCCGCCGCCCTCTCCGCCCCAGGTCACCCGGACCTCGGTGGTCCGGCACCTGGCCGAGGCGTTGACGATGCGCGCGTAGCGCGTCTTCTTGTTCACGCACGCGTGGATCTCCTCGCCCGCCGAGGATGCGACGGCGCTACCGCCACCGACCGTCAGCATCGTTCCGGCCAGCATTCCGACGGCCGTGACGGTGATCGCGCGCCTGCCCGGCAACTTGATAGCCACTGGGCTTCCTTTCTGCGACGCCAGAGACTGGCGTGTTCCATGGATACGCGTGATACACGTTTGAACCGTTCCAACGGATGACGTGGCAAACATCACATTTCTGCATCGCCTTCTGCGGATCACCGCACCGGCCGGGACCGGACCGTCGGCACGCCGTACGTCAGACTGGGCGGCATGGCCTCCGCCCCCCAGGACCCGCGTCCCAGCGGCCGGGCCGCCTCGGACGCGCCGGACCCGTCGGACCCGTCGGACGCACAGGACGGACAGAACGCGCGGAGTGCGCCGGAAGCGCCGGGCGAGGCGGTGGGCCCAGGGCACCCACGGGTCCCACGGGACACGCCGGGTTCGCCCGAGTACGCCGCCCGGCTCCGCCACGCGTGGCTGGTCTGCTCCGTGACCGGCCTCGGCCTGGTGCTGATCGGCGTGGCGGGCAACACGCTCAACGTGGCGCTCCCCGAGGTGGTCGGGCACTTCCACGCCGACGCGTTCGCCGCGGGATGGGTCCTGCTGGCCTTCATGCTGGTCAACACCGCCAGCCTGGTGTTCTTCGGCCGGGTGGCCGACCTGCTCGGGCGCAGGGAGGTCTACCTCGCGGGCTTCGCCCTCTTCACCGCCGGGTCGCTGCTGGCCGGGCTCTCCCCGGGGGTGTGGTTCCTGATCGCCATGCGGGCCGTGCAGGCGGTCGGGGCGTCAATGATCCTGGCCAACGGCACGGTGATCATCACCGACGCCTTCCCGCCCGACCGGCTCAGCCAGGGCATGGGGGTCTACATCGGCACCCTCTCCGTCGCCCAGCTCGTCGGCCCCACGCTGGGCGGCCTGGTCGCCGAGACGGCGGGCTGGCGGTGGATCTTCTGGATGAACGTCCCGGCCGGCCTGCTCGCCCTCGTCTGGGGCGCGTTCGTGCTGCGCAGGGTCGCCCCCGGCCCCCGCGAGCCGGTGGACGCGGCCGGGAACCTGGTCATGTTCGCCCTGCTGTCGGCCGCGCTCGTCGCGCTGTCGGAGGCGGGGTCGCGCGGCCCGTCCAGCCCGGTCGCGCTCACCGGCGCCGCCGTCGCGGCGGCCCTGGTGCCGGTGCTGGTGGCGGTGGAGCGCCGGGCGGCGCGGCCCGTGCTCGACGTCCGGCTGTTCGGCGAGCGCATGCTGGCCTTCGCCAACGCCGCCTCGTTCTGCAACGCACTGGCCCGCGCGTCGCTCATCCTGCTGGCCGCCCTCTATTTCCGGGCGGCCATGGGCGCCGGGCCGGTCACCGCCGCCCTGGCCGTGCTCCCGGTCCCGGTCGGCATGGCCGTCGCCTCGCCGCTCGCCGGCTCCCTGGGCCGCCGGATCTCCCCGCACGCGCTGTCCGTCGGAGGGGCGCTGCTGAGCACCGCCGGCCTCGCCGTGCTGATGCCGTCCACCGCGCCGGGCACGCCGTACTGGGTCGTGGGGACGGGACTGTTCCTGTGCGGGTGCGGCAGCGGGACGTTCCTCACCGGCAACACCACCCAGGTCATGGCCGCGCTGCCGGCCGGCAACCTCGGCCTGGTGAACGGCTTCCGCCTCATGATCATGAACGTCGGGATCGTGCTCAGTGTCGCGCTCACGCTGAGCGTGCTGACCGGGCCGGTCAGCGCCGAGCTGCGCGGCCGGGTGTACGCGGGCACGCTCTCCCGCGTCTCCCCGGCCGCCGTGGAGCAGTTGATGACCGGCTTCCGCAACACCTACGCCGTGCTGCTGGGCGTCGCGTTGTGCGGAGCCGTGTGCGCGGCGCTCGCCCGGCCGCGGCGGCGCGGCGGCGAACCGGCCAAGCCGTCCGGGCCGTCCGGGCCGTCCGCGGCTCAGCCGTCGAGCCGGGCCGCCATGGATTCGATGCCGGCCAGCAGCAGGTCCACGCCGAACGTGTCGTAGAGCTCGGCGTCGCCCCTCTCGGTGAGGGGTACGGCCATCCGCACGATGTTCGGGTAGGTGTCCGGCGGGAGCGACTGGAAGCGGACGCGCTTGAGGCGGACGTGCTCCGCTCGCTCCTCATCCGGCACGCACCTGCGGTGCTCCACCGAGCCTCCGGCCAGGGCGATGGCCCCCTGGAGGATGTACCGGGTGATCAGGCAGCTCTCCCGGGCGCCGAACCTGGCGCGCAGGGCCAGGCCGAGGGCGGTGTCCCACACCCGCAGGAAGGCCGGCACCTCCATCTTGTCGACCTCCTCCAGCACGGCCTCCGCGCAGGGGTGACGCCGCAGCATCCGCACCAGCCGGCCGACGAGTTCGCGGAGCTGCTCCTGCCACGGGCGTGAGCCGTCGGGGGTGATCTCGAAGTCCTCGATCAGATGGTCGGCCATCCCGACGACCAGCTGCTCCTTGTTCTTGAAGTGCCAGTACAGCGCCATCGGCGTGACGCCCAGCTCCTGGGCGAGCCGCCGGATGGTGACCGCCTGAAGCCCTTCGGCGTCACCGATCTCCAGCGCCCGCTCGACGACCGCCTCGCGCGTCAGTTTTCCCATCACGCTTGACAACTATACGCGGTACAGGTTCCACTATGCGCTGTACATGTACGACGTACAAGTACAGTGTAGAGGAGCTGTTATGCCGCAAGACCGCAGGTGGTGGGCACTGGGAGCGATCTCCCTCGCCACTTTCATGACCTATCTCGACAACAACGTGGTCAACGTCGCGTTGCCGACGATCCAGCGGGACCTCTCGCTGGACGTCTCGGGCCTGGAATGGGTCGTGAGCGTGTACGTCCTCGTCTCGGCCGGGCTGATGCTGGCCGGCGGGCGGCTGGCCGACCTGTTCGGAAGGCGGCGGATCTTCCTGGCCGGCCTCGCCGCCTTCACCCTGTCCTCCCTCGCCGCCGGCCTGGCCGCGGACGGCGGCGTGCTGACCGCCACCCGGGTGTTCCAGGGCGTCGGCGCCGCCCTCCTGGCGCCCACCGCCCTCGCGCTGCTGACCACGGTCTTCCCCGATCCCAGGGAGCGCGCGACCGCGGTCGGCCTGTGGAGCGCGATCGGCGCGCTGGCCATGGCGCTGGGGCCGCTGACCGGTGGGGTGATCAGCGAGCGGTGGCACTGGGGCTGGATCTTCCTGATCAACGTCCCGATCGGGATCGTGGCGTTCGGGCTCGGCCTGTGGGCCATCGCGGCCGCCCCCCGCGACCCGGTACGGCGCCGCCTCGATCTGCCCGGCATCGTCACGTCGAGCCTGACGATGGTCTCCCTGACGTACGCCCTCATCGAGGGCGGGAAGGCCGGCTGGACCTCACCGGAGATCCTCGGCGCGTTCGGCCTCGCGCTGGTCTCGGCACTGGTCTTCGTCGCGGTCGAGCTCCGCACGTCCGAGCCGATGATCGACCTGTCGCTGTTCCGGTCGCGGGTGTTCAGCGGCGGAACCCTGGTGACGGGGCTGTGGTCGTTCGCGGTGTTCGGGATCTACTTCTTCACCGCTCTCTACCTGCAGAACGCGCTGGGCTTCTCGCCCACCGAGGCCGGGGCGTCGTTCGTGCCGATGGCACTGGTCATGTCCGTGGTCGCGGCGGTCGCGCCCCGGGTCACCGCCCGGCTCGGGACCGCCCGCACCGTGGCCGCCGGGATGCTGCTGATGGCCGTCGCGATCTTCGGGATCTCCTTCGTCGGAGAGGGCGGCTCGTTCGCCGACCTGCTGCCGTGGTTCCTGCTCTACGGGCTCGGCGGCGGATTGCTGGTGCCGCTGACCACCGCCATCCTGACCGCGCTGCCCGCCGGCCGCGCCGGGGTCGCCTCGGGGGCGCTGAACGTCTCACGACAGGTGTTCGGGCTGCTCGGCGTCACCGTCCTCGGTGCGATCCTCAGCACCCGGCAGGCATCCCTCCTGACGGACGGCACCGCGCCGGCGGCGGCCTTCCTGGACGCCTACCGGTACGCGCTGGTGGTGTCGGCGGCGATCGTGCTGGCCGGCGTGCCGATCAGCCTGTTCGCGCTGCGGACGGCCCGGACCGCCGGCCCCGGGGCCGAACCCGCCGGCGCCGCGACCGCGTCCGAGCCGGCCGGTGTCACGGGGAGCCCCGCGAGACCGCGAGCGGCCGGAACCGCCGAACCCGCCGGGACCCGGGCCGAAGCCTGGACGGTGGCCGGGGCCGAGCCCGCCGGGGCGGCGGCCGCCACGGCGCCGATCGCGTAGGGCGCGGTACGCCGGACCAGCGTGGCTCCCCTTTTTTCGCGACACTGCACACATAATTAAGACGAACAGCCTGGTCAGGACGGCGATCCGGGAATCCTCGCCCGGATCGCCCCGGGCCCGGGCCGTGGGCCCCCGCCACGGTGGAGACCCGCGGAGTGGGCTTCGGACGAGCGCCCCTCCACCGTCACCCGTGCCGCGCCCGGCGGAAGCACTCGGCCGGCGCGGGCACCCGTCCGGGCAGGAGGATCGCATGCGTCTCGTCATCGGCGCCGGGGTGGCCGCGGCCTTCCTGGCGGGTCCGGCCGTCGTGGCCTGGCCCGGCGCCACTCCGGTCGCGGGCGCCCCCGTGCCCGGCACCGCGGCCGTTCCCGCCCCCGATCCCGGCGCGAGCCCGAATGCAGGCGCCGGCCCCGCCCCCGGTCCCAGCACGAGCCCCAGTCCCAGCCCCAGCGCGAGCGCCAGCCTCAGCCCCAGTGCCAGCGTGAGTCCGAGCGCCGGCCCCAGCCCCAGTGCGAGTCCGAGCGCCGGCCCCAGCGCGAGCGCCACGGCCACCGCCACCGCGAGCGCCAGTGCCAGTGCCACGAGCACGGCCTACGTCAGGTCCCGGACCGACCAGACGGTGTTCACGCCGTTCACCGGGGGGCGCAACCACATCCCCCGGCTGCTGAAGAAGGTCCCGTCGCTCCGGGTCCTGCCCTTCGACCCCCGCCAGGCCAGCCACGTCCGGGTATTCGCGCACTGCCCCAAGACGGCGAACCACGCGCTCATCGGCTCGACCGCCTTCACCCTGAAGGGATCGCGGCGGATCTACCGGGAGGTCGGGCTGAGCCTGTCCAAACGGGGCCTGGGACACCGCGCCACCTCGATCTCCTACTACGCTCTGCCGGGTTTCCACGAGGTCTGCCTGAAATGCGTGAAGGTCACGATGAACCTCAGGACCCGCATCAGGCACATCCGGGTGGTCGGCCGGGCCTCGGTCCCCCTCGTCGTCCGCAGGTTCAGCATCTGGCAGTTCTTCTGAGGCCGCCGAGCGCCCCCACCGGAACGCCGTACACCGCCGGGACCGCCGTACGCCCCGGTACCCGGGCGGGCCGGCTCGCGCGGCGTTCCCCGAAGCGGTGAACCCGGGAGCCGTCGACCGGGCGGGCCGCACCGCGCGGACGGGACGCGGCCGCGCGCCCGTACGGCGGCGCGGACGGACCCTACGCGTCCCGGCGCCGGAACGAGACGATCGCGACGCCGAGCGCGGCGACGGTCCAGCCGGTGACGACGGCCCACCTCCCCCCTGCGCCGAGCACCTCGCCGGCGCCCGTACCGCCGCCGGGCCACAGACCCGCGGTGCCGGGCAGGTACGCGGTGAGCGCGGTCCTGCCGGCCAGGTAGGGGCCGACGACGAAGTGGTGGCCGAGGAGCACCGTGACGGCCGGAATCGTCCCGCGCGTCAACGTCGCGACGGCGGAGGAGAGCAGCGCGGTGAGGACGAGGTACGCGGCCGCCCCCGCCACGGCCCGGACCTCCCCCGGCGCGTCCACCGGCCCGGCGGCGCCGTACGGCGGAGCGTGCGCGGCGAGCGCCGCGCGGGCGGCGAGGACGCCGGACCCGGCGGTCGCCACGGCGACGGGAAGGGCCGTCACGGCGAGCGCCGCCGCCTTCGCGAGCTGCACCTCGACCCGGCGTGGCACGCACGTCAGCGTCGTCCTGATCTGCCCTCCCCGGTACTCGGAGGCGGCGGCGAGGACGCCGAGGACGACGAACCCGGCCTGCGCGTACCCGACCGGCGCCAGACCCGGGTCCGTCCCCGGGCCGGGTCCGTTCCCCTCCCCGGCGGCGGCCGAGACGGACGCGACCGCCAGGAGCGGGGCGACCGCCCAGGTGATCGCGGCCGTCAGGTACAGCGCCGGGAGGGTGAGGAGCTTCAGGACCTCCGCGCGGAACGTGCCGGCCACGACGCGTGGTCCGGACGTACCGGAATGACTGGAGAAGCCGGACGCGCCGGACGCGCCGGGCCTCGGGAGGCGGGCGGCGGCGGTCACGCGTCCCTCCGGAGGAAGACGGCGGCGGCGACGCCGAACAGCGCGAGCGTCCAGGCGGCCATGACGACGCCCCCGGCGAGGGGCGGGATCTCCACGGAGGACCGGAACGTCCGGACGAACATCCGCGCCCCGGCCAGGTCGGGCAGGTAGTTAGCCAGGGGCGTGACCCGGGTCAGCAGGTAGGTGACGCTGACGACGGAGGTGTTCAGGATGAGCACGACGAGCGGCACCACGCCGCCGCGGGTGAGGAGGGTGAGCCCGTGGGCGAGCAGCGCGGTCAGCACCCAGTAGGCGACCACTCCGAGGACACGCGGCGCGTCGGCGGAGGTGAGCGGCGCCGCGAACTCCCCGGGCACGACCCGGCTGACGGTGAGCGTGGCCGCCGTGGAGAGGACGGCGAGGGCGGCTGCGGCCAGGACCAGCGCGCCGGCCTTCGCGGCGAGGAACCGGACGCGGGACGGCACCGCGGTCAGGCTCGCCGTGATCTGCCGGCCGCCCGCCGAGTCCCCGCCCTCGGCGAAGTACTCGCTGCTCGCCGCGGCGACGCCGAGGACGACCACGCCGATGACCCCGAAGGCCAGTTCCTGGAACCCGGCGTCGACGCCGGTCGGGTCGGAGCCGCCCGCGGCCCGGCCGGCGCTCCGGGCGCCGGCGTTGAGGGCCGCGACGGCGAAGGGCACGACCAGGCCGACCACGACCGCCACCCACGCCGACGGGATCCCGGAGAGCTTGAGGAGTTCCGCGCGGAGCGCCCTCACGGCCGGCCCCCGTGCCCGGTGCCGGGGCCCGTGCCCGAGGTGAGGGCGAAGAACGCGTCCTCAAGGCCGCGGTGGGCGCCGGTGACCTCGGCGAGGGTGCCCAGTGCCACGACACGCCCGCGGTCGATGACCACGACGTCGTCGACGGTCTCGGCCAGTTCGCCGATGAGGTGGCTGGACAGCAGCACGGTCCCGCCGGCCGCGGCGCGGTCCCGGAGGAGCACGCGGAGCCGGCGGATGCCCTCGGGGTCGAGCCCGTTGACCGGCTCGTCGAGCACCAGCACCGGCGGGTCGCCCAGCAGGGCCGCCGCGAGGGCGAGGCGTCTGCCCATCCCGAGCGAGTAGCCGCCCACGCGCCGGCCCGCGGCCTCGGTGAGGCCGACGAGGTCGAGGACCTCGTCCACCCGGGCGCGGGGCAGCCCGTTGGAGGCGGCGATCCAGCGCAGGTGCCCGCGGCCGGTGCGGGAGCGGTGCGCGCCGCCGCCGTCGAGCACCGCGCCCACCGTCGTCAGGGGCCGGCGCAACCGGGCGAACGGCCGCCCCGCCACGAGGGCGACGCCGCCGTCGGGGCGGTCCAGGCCGAGGAGGATGCGCAGGGTGGAGGACTTCCCGGCCCCGTTCGGGCCGAGGAACCCGGTCACCCGCCCCGGGCGCGCCTCGAAGCCGACCTCGGTGAGGATCTGCTTGCTCCCCCGCCGTTTGCTGACCTGGTCGATCGTGATCATGTGTCTCCCGTCGTCACCGGATCGCCGCCGTCCCCCGGATTCCGTTCCGCGGATCTCCGCCGTGTCGGGGCCCGGTCGGGCGGCCCCTCGGCGACCGCGGCGGGCGGGACGATCCGTAAAGCAGGACCCCAGCCAACGGCCGTCACCGGGGTTGGCGCATCGGTCCCGGAGCGGGTCCGCCGGGGCGGGCTCGGCCCGCGGGATGTCAGCCCCCGGTCCGACGACGCCGGGGCGGGCGGACCGTAGGATCGGGGCGATGAACACCCCGGGACGGCCGGTGTGGCGGTCACGCGTGCGATATCTCGCCGGAACGGCCTTCGCCGTACTGGCCGCGACTCTTCTCGGCGTCGGGGCGAACGGCCCCCTCGCGGTCGTCGTGCCCCCGATGATCACGGTGGCGGCGTTCGGCGTCGCGGTCTGGGCCGTCCGCCGGGGCCGCGCCGAGCGCGCCGCCCACGAGGCCAGGCTCACGGAGTGGGCGGCGTCCGAGGCGGTACTGGTCGAACGGCTGCGCGTCGCCCGAGACCTGCACGACATCGTCTCCCACGGCCTCGGCCTCGTCACCGTCCGCGCCGCCGCGGCCCGGCACGTCATCGACGCCGGTGACGCCGCCCGCGGCGCGGTCCGTGACACCACCGGTGGCACGGCCTGTGACGCCGCCCGTGACGCCGCCTCTGACACCGCCCGTGACGCCGCCTCTGACACCGCCTGTGACGCCGCCTGTGACGCCGCCGTCCGCGAGGCGCGGGAGGCGCTGGCGGACATCGAGGAGGCGAGCCGGCACGCCACCACCGAGCTGCGCCGCATGCTCACCGTGCTCCGCCGTACCGACGGGCCCGAGGCCCTGGACCCCGTGGAGGACCTCGGCCGGGTCCCCGGGATCGTACGGGCCGCGCGGCTCGCCGGGCTGCGCGTCCGGCTCGACCTCGGGCCGGTCGGGGAGGTCTCGCCGGGCGTCCAGGTGGCGGTGTGCAAGGTGATCCGCGAGGCCCTCGACAACGCCGCGCGGCACGCCGGCCCCACCGGCGTCCGGGTCCGTCTCCGCCGCGACGCGGACGCCGTCGTCGTCACCGTCGACGACGACGGACCCGCGGGCCACTGGACGGCCAGGCCCGGCGCCGGTCACGGCCTGCTCGGGCTGAACGAGCGGGTGACCGCGCTCGGCGGCGTCCTCGACGCGGAGCGCGCCGGGCGCGGCTTCCGCGTCACCGCCCGCATCCCGGATGGAGAGACCGAATGACCCTGAACGGGGAGGCGACGTGACACCGGACGGGGAGACCGAGTGACCCTGAACGGGGAGGCGGCGTGACCGCGCCCGGCCGTACGGGACGCCCCGGCGGGACGACGCCGGACACCGCGGGGGTCGTGACCCCGGACGGCTCCGCGGGAGCCGTTCCGGAGGCCGCCGCGGACGGCGGTGAGTGCCCGATCCGGGTGCTGCTCGTCGACGACCAGCCGCTTCTCCGGCGCAGCCTCGCCATGGTCATCGACCACGATCCTGGCCTCACGGTCGTGGGTCAGGCCGGCGACGGAGCCGGCGCGCTCGCCGCCGTCCGGGCCGCCCGCCCCGACGTCGTGCTGATGGACGTGCGGATGCCCGTGCTCGACGGCATCCAGGCCACCCGCCGGATATGCGCCGACCCGCACCTGGCGGCGACCCGGGTCCTCGTGCTCAGCATGTTCGAACTCGACGAGTACGTCCACGAGGCCCTCCGCGCCGGGGCGTCCGGGTTCCTCCTCAAGGACATCCAGCCCGGCGAGCTCATCGCCGCGATCCGGCGCGCCCACTCCGGGGAGGCGCTCTTCGCCCCCTCGATCCTCACCAGGCTCGTCGAGCACTACCTGAGGACGCCGGCCGTCCGCGAGCCCGCGCCGGTCGGCGGGCTCACCGCCAGGGAGGTCGAGATACTCGCGCTCGTCGGCGCCGGGCTCTCCAACGGGGAGATCGCGGACCACCTCACGATCTCCGTCAAGACCGTCAAGACCCACATCTCCCACCTGCTCGCCAAGCTCGGCGCGCGGGACCGGGTCCACCTCGTCATCGCCGCCTACGACCACGGGCTCGTGACCCCCCGCGCCGGCGCCTGACCGGCCGCGCCGCCCCGCTTCCGCGCGTCGGGCGAGAGCGGCCCGCCGCGGCTCCGGACGGGACGACGGCCGACGGCTCACCGGCCGCGCCGCTCCCCGGGGCGGGCATGATGGAGGGCGTGCCGCCTCACAAGCCCGATCCCGCCAAGGTCCGCGCCGCGCTGGACGCCCAGCTCACCGCGCTCGACGAGCCGCCCTACGACGGGCCGGGAAGCCCCGCGGCGTTGCTGGCCGCGTGCGTGCCGGTGGTGCTGCGGGCCTACGACCGCGATCTGCGGCCCGAGCGGGACATCGCACGGCTGGCCGTACGGCACCTGCTGGACCGGCTGGCGACGGCGGCTCCCGGGCGGACCGTCGAGGTGCGGGTCCCGCCGTACGCCGCCGTGCAGTGCGTGGAAGGCCCCCGGCACACCCGCGGCACCCCGCCGAACGTGATCGAGACCGACGCGCGGACCTGGCTGGAGCTCGCCACCGGGCGGGTGACGTGGGCCGAGGCGATGGCCGCCGGGAAGGTCTCCGCGAGCGGGGCCAGGGCGGACCTGTCGGCGTACCTCCCGGTGCCCTGAGGGCGCCCTCGGGCCCCGGTCCGGCCTTCCGCGTCCGGCATCAGGTCCGGCCTTCCGCGTCCGGCATCCGGGTCCTGACACCCGCGTCCGGACACCCGGCCCGATCAGCCCGGCCCGGTCGCACCCGTCCCGGCGGCCCGTCCGGCGGGCGGGCCGCCGGACGGTGGGCCGGATCTCGCCGGGAGAGGCGCGCGGTCACCGTCCGGTGATCACGGCGTGCCCACCTGGATGCCGAGCCGGTCCTCGATGCAGCGCCGCTGGAGCTCCGGCGGCAGGTTGGCGCAGTCGCCGACCTTGCTGTAGAGCCAGCTCAGGAAGATCACAGCGATGACCAGGGTCAGCGCGCTCAGGATGATGCCCGCCCAGCCGCGCCCGCGGCCGGAGTTCTTCGCCACCGCGACGATGCCGACGATCAGCCCGGCCACCGCCGTCAGCACGCCCAGGCCGCACACCAGGAGCAGGAAGATGCTCACGATGCCGAGCACGAGCGCGGCGGTGCCGATCCCCGTCCTCGGCTTCTCCGGCGCCCACTGGCCCCCCGGATACCCCGGGTAGGGCGCCGGCCCCGGGTAGGCGCCGCCCGTCCCGTACGGCTCGCCACCGCCCGCGGGCGGGTAGGCCGACGTCTCCCCCGTGCCTCCCCCCTGGTACGGCGGGGCTCCCTGGTACGGACCGCCGCCCTGGTACGGCGGGGCTCCCTGGTACGGCGGAGCGCCCTCGTACGGCCCACCGCCCGGCGGCGGCGCCGCGCCCCGGCCCGGCTCCCCGCCGGGCGGCACGGCCCGGTCCGGCTCACCGGCTCCGCCCTGTCCGCCGGTTCCGCCCGGTTCGTTCACTCCGCCCGGCCCTCCCGTTCCACCCGCCTCGGCACGCTCGCCCGGCCGCTCCGGCTCACCCGGTTCGCCGTGTCGTTCCTCCCCGCCCGGCGGGGGGTCGAAGCGGGAAGGCTGCGCGGCGATCGGCGGCACGCCCGGTTCACCGAGCGGCTCGTGGGCCGCCTCCTCGGGCGCGCCCTCCCACCCGGGGTAGGCGGGCGGGGTGGAACCCGGCACGACGTAGGGGGTCTCCGGCTCCGACCGGACCGGCTCGGGGACCTCCGGTGCGGCGGGCACGTCCGGGTGGCGGGGCGGCGTGGGCTCCGAGGGGGTGGAGACCGGCGGCTGCTCGGTGTCCTCACCGGGGACGCGCGGCTCCGGGGAACGTGGCCGGGTCTCCTCCGGGCCCTCCTCTCCCGGCTCCCGCCGGGGGTCGGGCTGGCGCGGATCCTCAGGTGTTGTCACGTCTCTTCTCCCGACGCTAGATATGCCGGATACCTCACACTCCCCCCGGTCTTTGCCCCAAAACAGTCCAACACGGCAAACGGCGGATCATAGTTCGGCCAAGGCCGGGCGACCCCCCGGAGCACGAGCAGCGATTCGGCCGACCTAGACTGAGGCATGTGCTGAAGGGCGACGGCCGGCTGAGCCATGACCTTGATCCCCAAGACCGTCCTCCGAAGGACGCCTGCGGCGTCTTCGGTGTCTGGGCGCCCGGGGAAGAAGTTTCCAAACTCACCTACTACGGGCTGTACGCGTTGCAGCACCGCGGGCAGGAGTCCGCGGGCATCGCGGTCAGCGAGGGCAACCGCATCCTCGTCTACAAGGACATGGGCCTCGTCGCCCAGGTCTTCGACGAGTCGGTGCTCGGCACGCTGCGCGGCCACATCGCCGTCGGCCACTGCCGCTACTCGACGACCGGGTCGAGCGTCTGGGAGAACGCCCAGCCGACGCTGAGCTCCACCGAGGACGGCGGGCTCGCGCTCGCCCACAACGGAAACCTGATCAACACCCCCGAGCTGGCGCGGCGCCTGGCCCCCGGCTCGACCAGGGCGACCACCGACACCGAGGTGCTCGCGGCGCTGCTGGCGCAGGACCGCGGCCAGCCCATCGAGGACGCCGCGGCCGAGCTCCTCCCGCAGGTCAGGGGTGCCTACTCCCTCGTCTTCATGGACGAGAAGACCCTTTACGCCGCCCGCGACCCGCAGGGCATCCGCCCGCTGGTGCTCGGCCGCCTGGAGCGCGGCTGGGTGGTCGCCTCCGAGACCGCGGCGCTGGACATCGTGGGCGCCACGTTCGTCCGCGAGGTCGAGCCGGGCGAGCTGCTCACCATCGACGAGCGCGGCGTGCGCTCGCGCGTCTTCGCCGCGGCCGACCCCAAGGGCTGCCTGTTCGAGTACGTCTACCTCGCCCGCCCCGACACCACGATCGCCGGCCGCAGCGTGCAGTCCACCCGCGTCGAGGTCGGGCGCGTGCTGGCCCGCGAGCACCCGGTCGAGGCCGACCTGGTCATCCCGACCCCCGAGTCGGGCACCCCCGCCGCGGTCGGCTACGCCGAGGAGAGCGGCATCCCATACGGCCAGGGCCTGGTCAAGAACTCCTACGTCGGCCGGACCTTCATCCAGCCGTCCCAGACGATCCGCCAGCTCGGCATCCGGCTCAAGCTGAACCCGCTGAGGGAGGTCGTGGCGGGCAAGCGCCTGATCGTCGTGGACGACTCGATCGTGCGCGGCAACACCCAGCGGGCGATCGTCAAGATGCTGCGCGAGGCGGGCGCGCGCGAGGTCCACGTCCGGATCTCCTCCCCGCCGGTCTCCTGGCCGTGCTTCTACGGCATCGACTTCGCCACCCGGGCCGAGCTGATCGCCGGCTCGCTCAGCGTGGAGGAGATCCGCGCCTCCCTCGGGGCCGACTCGCTCGGCTACATCTCGATGGAGGGCCTGACCCAGGCCACCACGCTTCCCGCCGAGCGGCTCTGCCGGGCCTGCTTCGACGGCGTGTACCCGATTCCCATCGACCGCGACAACGTGGGCAAGTACGTCCTGGAGGCCAAGCTGTGACCAGCTACGCCGCGGCCGGCGTCGACATCGACGCCGGCGAGCGCGCCGTCGAGCTGATGAAGTCGAAGGTCGCGCGGTCCCGGCGGCCCGAGGTGGTCGACGACCCCAGCGGCTTCGCCGGCCTGTTCGACGCCTCCGCGCTGCTGTCCTACCGGCGGCCGCTGCTGACCGCCTCCACCGACGGCGTCGGCACCAAGGTGATGCTGGCGCAGGCGCTCGGCAAGCACGACACGATCGGCGTCGACCTGGTCGGCATGGTCGTGGACGACCTGGTGGTCTGCGGCGCCGAGCCGCTGTTCATGACGGACTACATCGCCTGCGGGAAGGTGGTCCCCGAGCGGATCGCCGAGATCGTGGGCGGCGTCGCCGAGGGCTGCCGCCTCGCGGGCTGCGCGCTGATCGGCGGCGAGACGGCCGAGCACCCCGGGGCCATGGGCGCCGACGAGTACGACCTCGCGGGCGCCGCCACCGGCGTGGTGGAGGCCGACGCGATGCTGGGCCCGGACCGCGTCCGCGAGGGCGACGTGGTGCTGGCCCTGGCCTCCTCGGGCGTGCACTCCAACGGCTACTCGCTGGTCCGGCACGTCATCAAGCTGGCCGGCCTCTCCCTTTCGGCGGAGATCCCCGAGCTGGGCCGGACGCTGGGCGAGGAACTGCTGGAGCCGACCAGGATCTACTCCCGCGACTGCCTGGAGCTGGCCCGCGCCGTTGACGTCCACGCCTACGCCCACATCACCGGCGGCGGCCTGGAGGGCAACCTGTCGCGGTCCCTGCCGCCGACCCTGGACGCCCTGCTCGACCGGTCCTCCTGGACCCCTCCGGCGGTCTTCGAGGTGCTCGCCGGGCACGGCAAGGTGGCGCAGGCCGACATGGACCGCACCTTCAACCTGGGTGTGGGCATGGCGGCGGTGGTCGCGCCGGACGCCGTCGACGCCGCCCTGGCCCTGCTCGCGGAGCGGAACCTCCCGGCCTGGGTGCTCGGCGAGGTCGTCCCCGGCACCGGCCTGGCCCGCTACCGCTAGATCAGGGGGACCCGCCGCGTCGTCCCGTCCGCCCGGCCGTACGGCTCCGCCTCGCCGTACGGCCGGCGCCGGTCCCCGGGCGGCCCGATACGACGAAGAGCGCCCCGGGGATCCGGGGCGCTCTTCGGTCAGGACACGGAGAAAACACCCGGTGGCCCGAGGCCACCGGGTGTCCAGCTCACGCTCCGTCTGAAATTGGGCCTAACGGCGACCGGGCGGGCCGCTGTCGCGGTCGTCGAAGTCGTCGGCGTAATCGGCATAGCGATCCGCCAGCTCGTCGTAGGAGTCGTTGGCGTCGTCACCGTGGTTGGAGTCGTCCCTGACTCCGAGCTCGTTGCGAAGACGCTCAAGATCAGTGCCACCGCTGTTGTACTTCAGCTGGCGAGCAACCTTGACCTGCTTGGCCTTTGCTCGGCCGCGCCCCATTGGCTCGACCCCCTCGTGTGGGGTCGTGCCCGACCCCTCGTCGCTAACGCACCACGCACTGACGCCACCTGACTTGAGGCGTCAGCTCTCGTTCGACTACAACCGTACCTGTTTTACGCCCGGCTCGGTACGCCGTATGGGCGCGAGGCGCTAGTGGCCCAGCCAAATGCCCCTAATTCGCCCGACTTCCGACATTCTGCGTTCCGCCAGCCTATCGGCTGCGACCGCCGGGGGGACCCCGTCCTCAGCGGCCATGGCGAAGATCTTGAGAGTCGTGTCGTAGATCTGGGTGGCCTTTGCCTTCGCCCGGTCCATGTCGAAACCGCCGATCTCATCGGCGACCTGGATGACCCCGCCGGAGTTGACCAGGTAGTCGGGCGCGTAGAGGATGCCGCGCCCGGCGAGCTCCTTCTCCACCCCGGGGTGGGCGAGCTGGTTGTTGGCCCCGCCGCAGACGATCCTGGCGCGCAGGCGGGCGACCGTCTCGTCGTCCAGCGCCCCGCCCAGCGCGCACGGCGCGTAGACGTCGAGGTCGGCCCCGGTGAGCTCGGTCTTGTCGGTGACGACGTCCACCTCGGGGTGCCGCGCCCTGACCCGCTCGACGGCCTGCTCGCTGACGTCGCAGATCACGACCTCGGCGCCGTCCGCGAGGAGGTGCTCGACCAGGCGGTGCCCGACCTTGCCCACGCCCTCGACGCCGACGCGCCTGCCGCGCAGGGTCGGCGAGCCGTAGGCGTGCTCGGCCGCGGCGCGCATGCCCTGGAACACGCCGAAGGCGGTCAGGATCGAGGAGTCGCCCGCCCCGCCCTGTGCCGGCGTGCGGCCGGTCACGAAGGAGCACTCGCGGGCCACGACGTCCATGTCCTCGCTGTAGGTGCCGACGTCGCAGGCGGTGTAGTAGCGGCCGCCCAGTGACTGCACGAAACGGCCGTAGGCGCGCAGCAGCGCCTCGCTCTTGTCCGCCGCCGGGTCTCCGATGATGACGGCCTTGCCGCCGCCGAGGTCGAGCCCGGCCAGGGCGTTCTTGTAGGCCATGGCCCGCGAGAGGTTGAGCACGTCGGCCAGCGCCGCCTGCTCGCTCTCGTAGGGGTAGAACCTGGTGCCGCCGAGCGCCGGCCCGAGGGCCGTGTTGTAGATCGCGATGATCGCGTACAGACCGCTGCGCTCGTCGGAGCAGAAGACCACCTGCTCGTGCTTCGTCTGGCCGTTCGAGGGGCTGATGTCCTGGTGGGACAGCCCGAAGACGTCGGTCACTGTGGTGACTCCCGGTCGTTCAGGTCCGCCGCTCCGTCGCGGCGGAGATCAGTCTCAGAGTAACCACAACTTCCGGGACAGCGGAGGAGGAAACCCCGCCTTCCCACCAGGTGGGACGCCCTGACGGCGCCGGGCGGCCCCGTGCCCGCCCGGCGGGCACGGGGTCGATACCGGACAGGAAGCGGTTCTTCATGACACGATTACGGTCGTGCTGCCCTATGCCGCCTACCTCCGCGTCTACGAACCGCTGGCCGCGTTCGCCCCGCAGGAACGCGCCTCCTGGGCCGCCTACGCCGAGGCCGCCGACCGGCCCCGCCGCGCGGGCGCCCTGCGCGCCGAGCACGGTGAGGCGGTACGGCGCCTGCTCGGCGTCCCTCCGACCCCGGTCCCTCCCCACGAGAGTCCCAACGCCTATCTCAGGCGCGTGGAGGAGGTGCTGTACGTCTGCCCCTGGCAGAGCCGGCTGAGGTCGTGGCTGGCCTTCTCCCGCTTCCGGGGGGCGACGCCGGCCCGCCTCGCGGAGCGGTTCGTGCCGCTCACCGTCGCCCAGCAGACGGCCGACGACTTCGACAGGTTCAAGCGGCGCGGCGGCTCGGCCGCGCTGCGGACCAACATCCAGACCTCGACGTGGCACGTTCCCACGGAGTGGTTCGTCCCCTTCGACCACAACGAGCGGTGGCTCGTCCTGGACGGCGGCCGGCCCCGGAGCGGCGCGACCACCACGCGCAACCTGATCTACGTGACGTCCATGGCCCACGCCAGGCGCCGCAGCGCCCGCGCGCTGCAGATCGTCCGCAGGCACGTGGGCGACGACACGCTGATCTCCGGGATCGAGGAGGTGGCGCGCTGGCTGGAGGAGTTCCATCCCCACTCGCTGGTGGAGCTCGACTACGGCGGCATCGTCCACCTCATGGACGACGACACGCTGCAGGCCGACCACTCGGTCGCGGAGGTCTCGGCGGCCCTGACGGGTCTGGAAACCGGCGAGGAAGAGTTGGCCTTCACCATGTACCGGCGGGTGATTCTCCGCTGGAGATCAATACAACTTCTCGAATCAGCAAACTGAGTCGCAAATCATCCCTCTGACCTGCATAAGTAGTTCAGTCGATGACCGGTGACACATCTACGAACTGAGTAGTTTGCCGTTTTCACTGCGATACCACGAAACGTGTCGCTAGAATCACCGAGCGTGACAACAACAGGTGCACAAGAGAGATGAGCCCCGCAAAGGCTCGCCAATCGCTCTACGTGGCTGTATGGTCACATCGGGTGATGCCGCATATGGTCCGAACAGCCGCACGCAAGGGGCCATAAGCGGACATCCGTGACAAGCGTCAAGTCGCAGGATCGCTGTCGCCGGTCCACATGGAGGAGAGGCCGCACAAATGTCAGCTCGTACACCCGAGGCAGAGCCGCTGCTCACCCCGGCGGAGGTCGCAACCATGTTCCGCGTCGATCCCAAGACCGTGACCCGGTGGGCGAAGGCGGGCAAGTTGACGTCCATCCGCACCCTGGGTGGTCACCGCCGCTACCGGGAGACCGAGGTCCGGGCGCTGCTCGCGGGGATTCCGCAACAGCGTTCCGAGTAAGACGGGGATCGATCGCTTCAGAAACTAGGGGGACCAACCGCGCGCTCACGTCGTGGGCGCGCAGACCACACCGGTTGTGTGGGGAGCGGCGCCGCCCGCCCGGCGCCGCCCCGGCACGGCGCCGGCCACGCCGGTCGTACCGTGCCGTCCGCGCCGGGTCACACGCCCGGGGCCGTCGATAACGGCGAGCGTTACGTCGTCGGCGTCGACCACACGCCCGCGCACGCCCGGGGCCGTCACCTCCGACGTACGGCCCGCGTACGGGCCGCACCACACGCCCGCGCACGCCCGGGACCGTCCGGGACCCGAGGCCGTCCGCGCCTCGCGCGCCGATCGTCTTCCGTCCCGTACGGGCCGCCTCGTCCGGGGGCGTCCGCGCGTGCCGCGTGCCGGCCCGGCCGGGCCCGTCCGGTGAATCGTTCCGTATCCGCTCCGTAACCGGACGGGCGGACCCGCCCGGATCCGTCCGGCGGGCCGCCGCCGTTTTTCCCGCGCGCCGCATCGCGCCGACGATACCCCCGGCGATCCTCGCCGGCGACGTCCCGCCTGGTCGGAGGCGCCCCGCGCGCGGCACACCGCCCGGAGCCCGCCCGTACGGCCCGGCACCCGCGGCCATCGCAAGATCGGACTTCCTGAACACAGGCCGTACCCCTTCGGGTTCTCGATCGTTTTGAGTGACAGGTGCCCATCCACCATCACGGGGGAGAGCCATGTCAGGTCCGCCGATCAACGTCACAGCCACCCGAGCCCGCGGGCTCACCGAACCCGTCGCACCCGACGGCTACGGACCGCGCCCGCGGCCGACGATCCGTAACGTCGCCGAACGCGCCGGCGTCTCCAAGTCGCTGGTGTCACTCGTGCTGCGCGGGTCGCCGCACGTCAGCGAGCACCGCAGGCAGGCCGTGCTGCAGGCGGCCAGGGAGCTCGGCTACCGGCCCAACGCGGTCGCCCGCAGCCTCGTCGAGGGCCGCACCCATCTGGTCGGCGCACTCGTCGCCGACCTGCACAACCCTTTCTACGCCGAGTTCCTGGACGGCCTGCAGGAGAGCCTGCACGGCGACGGGCTCCGGCTGCTCATCGGCAACAGCCAGTGGGACCCCGCCTTCGAGGACGAGGCCGTGGGAGCGTTCCTGGAGCTGCGGGTGGACGGCCTGGTGCTCCTCGGCATCGCGCCCACCAGCGAGACGCTGATCGAGGCCACCTCCTACACGCCCACGGTCGTGGTGGGCGAGCGCGAGACCGACCTCGGCGGCGTGGACATCGTCGTCGACGACGACCAGCTCGGCGCCCGCCTGGCGATCGACCACCTGGTGGAGCTCGGCCACCGCCGGATCGCCCACGTCGAGGGTTCCCGGTTCTCCTCGGGGTGGTTCCGCTGCGAGGGCTACCTGGTCGCGATGCGCCGCCGCGCGCTGGCGCCGTACATCATGGTCGAGCAGGGCGACTGCACCGAGGAGGGCGGCGCTGCGGCGGCACGCGTCCTGCTCACCCGCACCCCCCGGCCGACTGCGATCTTCGCCGCCAACGACACGGTCGCCATGGGCGTGCTCGCGGCGGCGGCCGAGCTCGGCCTGCGGGTGCCCGAGGACCTGTCGGTGATCGGGTACGACAACACCCACCTCGCGGGGACCGCGCCGATCTCGCTGACCACCGTCGAGCAGCCGCGCCGGAGCATGGGCCGCTCGGCCGCGGCGCTGCTCAGTGACCGGATCGGCGACCCCGGCAAGGCCTCGCGGCTGCGCCAGGTGACGCCGCGGCTGGTCGTACGGCGTACCACCGGCCCGGCTCCGGACTGAGGCGCCCGCCTG
This sequence comes from Streptosporangium pseudovulgare, assembly GCF_014648055.1. Lineage (GTDB taxonomy): Bacteria > Actinomycetota > Actinomycetes > Streptosporangiales > Streptosporangiaceae > Streptosporangium > Streptosporangium pseudovulgare. The sequence continues at coordinate 95,460 of NZ_BMQJ01000019.1, read as the reverse complement.
GATGCGTCGCACCGCGCCCAGGCGGGCCCCAGATTCCCGTCAAGACCTGGTCAACCCCCGAAGTGGCGGGAAGCCACCGGTGTTCACTCCTGTGTGACAGGAGGGGGTTGACGATGCGTGATCCAGAACTGGTTTCATGCGCCCAGCGCGCGGCCGCCGAGTTGGAGCGGGCGTGGGCACACTGGAGGGCCGCCCGAGGCCGCGCCGGAGACGTCGGCGCCGAATCCGTGGCGAGTTACGTGGCCCATTCGATCGACCATCCGTGGGGGCGTCCGCGCGTGGTCCTGGGGCTGGACGCCGAGGACGCCCGCGAGCTCGCCTCGCTCCTCACCAAGCAGGAGATGGGCGACCACGTCTGGTGACGGTGGCGCCGGTCACGCTCCGAGCCGCGTAAGTTGGGTGGTTGACGACTCCTTCGAGGGGGATGAGCGTGACCACTAAAGCACTGGCGACGGTTCTCGTCGCCTGCGGCCTGAGCGCCGCCGCGTGCGGTGGCGGCGCCGCCGCCGCGGGTCCGGCACGCGACGCGGAGCCCGCGCCCCGCGCGGCGAATCCGGTGACGGCCCCGAACGGTCCCGCGGCGGAGACCGCCCCGGCGACCCCGGCGCGGACCACCCCGCCGGCGGCCGGGACCACCTCGGCGAAGCCGCTGAGCGGCAAGACCGTGGTCATTGACCCGGGCCACAACGGGGCCAACTACAAGTACCCAGCGAAGATCAACAAGCAGGTCGACGTCCTGACCCAGCGCAAGGCGTGCGACACCACCGGCACCGCCACCAACAGCGGTTACAGCGAGGCGGCCTTCACCTGGGACGTCTCCCGGCGGCTGGAGAAGATCCTCGAAAGCCGGGGTGCGACGGTGAAGCTCACCAGGCACGGCAACAACGGCGTGGGCCCATGCATCACCGAGCGGGCCGCCATCGGCAACAAGGCGAAGGCGGACGCGTCGATCTCCATCCACGCCGACGGCGCGGGCCCGGCCGACCACGGCTTCCATGTGATCATCCCGAAGAAGATCGGCGGCCCGGTCGACCCGGTGGTGGCCGACTCCCGGCGGCTCGGCATCGACGTCAGGAACGCCTACCGCTCGGGCACCGGCATCCCGTACTCCACCTACATCGGCGCCAAGGCGCTGAGCTTCCGCAGCGACCTGGGCGGGCTGAACCTCTCCACGGTCCCGAAGATCTTCATCGAGACCGGCAACATGCGCAACGCCGGTGACGCCGCCAAGCTGGAGAGCCCGGAGTTCCGGCAGCGGATCGCCACCGCCCTGGCCAACGGGCTGCAGACCTACCTGAGGTGACGCGCGGCCCCGCCGCCGGACCGTCCGGGGGGGTGCGCGGTCCGGTCGGGGTTGGCATGATCTGAAGGCATGACCGATCTTCTGCCGCGTCCCGTCCTCTTCGACCGGACCGGCGGGTCCTTCGACCTTCCCTCCGGGGCGGGCGTCACGGGTCCCGCCGGACCGGTGGACTCCCTGCGCCGGGCGCTGCCCGTGCTGGACCTGCGTCCCGCCGGGCACGGACCGGTCACGGTGACGGAGGATCCGGCGCTGGGCGAGGAGGCCTACACGCTGGAGGTGACGCCCGAGGGTGTCCGGGTCACGGCCGGCGGCCGGGCCGGCGCGTTCTACGCGGGCCAGACGCTGCGGCAGGCGCTCGGCGCCGAGGCGTTCCGCGCCGCGACGGCCCGCGACTCGTGGACGGTGCCGTGCGGCCGGGTCGAGGACGCGCCCGCGTTCTCCTGGCGCGGGGTCCACCTGGACGTGGCGCGGCACTTTCTGCCCAAGCGCGAGGTGCTGCGGATGGTCGACCTCATGGCGGCGCACAAGCTGAACCGGCTCCACCTGCATCTGGTCGACGACCAGGGCTGGCGGATCGAGAGCCGTGTCGCGCCCCGGCTGCACGAGATCGGCTCGCACCGGCCGCGTACGATCACCAGCCTCCGCGGCGAGGAGGACGCCTTCGACGAGGTGCCGCACGGCGGCCACTACACGCTCGGCGACCTCACGGAGATCGCCGCCTACGCCAGGGCCAGGGCCGTGACGGTCGTGCCGGAGATCGACGTGCCCGGCCACGCCTCGGCGATCCTCGCCGCCTACCCCTCGCTCGGCGCGCGGGCCGCGGACGGCCGGGAGCCCACGCCCTTCACCGTGCTGGACCGCTGGGGCATCTCCCCCGCGATCCTGTCCCCGCTGCCGGAGACGATCGAGTTCCTGACCGCCGTGTTCGACGAGCTGCTCGGCGCGTTGGGTGAGACGCCCTACGTGCACATCGGCGGCGACGAGTGCGTGCTCGACGACTGGGCCGCCTCACCGGCCATCACCGCGTTCCGCGAGAAGCTGGGGCTCGCCGGGCCGAGCGACCTGCACGCCTGGTTCCTGCGGCGGCTGGCGGACGAGCTGGCCGGGCGGGGCAGCCGGGCGGTCGTCTGGGACGAGGCGTTCGTCAGCGGCGCGCTGCGGCCCGACACGATCGTGATGCCCTGGCGCGGGACGGGGGTGGCCCGGCGCGCCGCCGAGGCGGGCCACGACGTGGTGCAGACGCCGGTCTTCCCGCTGTACTTCGACTACGCCGAGTCCGCCTCGGAGGACGAGCCGATCGCCATCGGCGACGCGATCACCGTGGCGGACGTGGCGGCCTTCGACCCTGCGCCGTCCTCGTGGACGGCCGGGCAGCGCGGGCGCGTGCTGGGGGCGCAGTTCCAGTTGTGGAGCGAGCGGCTGCCCGACGGACGGGCGGTGGACTACCGCGCCTGGCCCCGCGGCTGCGCGCTGGCCGAGGTCGCCTGGTCCGGCTCGGCCGGCACCGACTTCCCGGAACGGCTGACCCGCCATCTGGACCGCCTGGACGCGCTGGGCGTCGAGTACCGCCCGCCGTCCGGGCCGCGCCCCTGGCAGCTCGGCGGCGCGGGCCACCGCCGCCACCGGCCGCGGGCCGTCAGGGTGGAGGAGGTCATGCGGCGGCTGGAGGAGATGACCCACCTCGCCGACTCCACGCGGCCCAGCATCTCCGGAGACGGGGCCTGACCGGCCGCGCGGGCCGGTCGCCGACGACCGTACGGGGCGGGGCCCGACCGGGCGCGGGTCGTCCGTACGGCGTCGGGTCCGGGCCGCCGCGCCGTACGGCCCGCGCCGGCCGGGGCACGGGTCAGCCGGCGACCTCGTAACCGGCCTCCTTGATCGCAGCGCGGATCGCCGTGTCATCGGGGGAGTCGCCGGAGACCTCGACCCGGCCGCTTCCCAGGTCGACCTCGACCCCGGTGACCCCGGGGACCTCGCCGACCTCCTCCTTGACCGAGCTGACGCAGTGGCCGCAGGTCATCCCGGTGACGGTATACGTGATCACGCTCATCAGCGCCTCCAACCCTCGTTTCCTCCGGTGAGGGTATCCATCCGGGCCGGCGCGCCGCGGTCCAGGTGGTGTAGCGCCCGGCTACGTCACGCGGCCCTGACTCGCCGTACGGCCTCAGCCGGCCGTGAGACCGATGACCTCTCGCAGGTCGGTGACGCCGCGGCGGCGCAGCCGGCGGGACAGCTCGCGGTGGATCCGATGGGCCCACAGCGGCCCCTCGTAGATCATCGCGCTGTAGCCCTGGACGAGGGTGGCCCCGGCGAGCAGGCGCTCCCAGACGTCGTCGGCGTCCTCCACGCCGCCCACCGAGACGAGCGTCAGGCGGTCGCCCACCCGGGCGCGCAGCCTGCGCAGCACCTCCAGCGAGCGGTCCTTCAGCGGACGGCCGGACAGCCCGCCGGTCTCGTCCCAGTGCTCGTCGGGCCGGCCGCCCCGTCCGGCGGCGCCCAGGTCGCGGCGGATCGTGGTGTTGGTGGCGATGATGCCGTCGAGGCCGAGGTCGAGGGCCAGGTCGGCGATCGCGTCGACGTCGTCGTCGGCCAGGTCCGGGGCGATCTTGACCAGCAGCGGGGTGCGGCGGGGGGTGGCGTCGGCGACCTCCTTGACCGCCGCGAGCAGCGGCCGCAGGAGCCCGACGGCCTGCAGGTCGCGCAGGCCGGGGGTGTTCGGGGAGCTGACGTTGACGACGAGGTAGTCGGCCAGCGGGGCGAGCGCCCTGGCGCTCGTGACGTAGTCCTGGACGGCCTCGGACTCGGGCACGACCTTGGTCTTGCCGATGTTGACGCCCACGACGGCCGGGACCCCGCGCGGCCGGCTCAGCACCCGGGCCGCCGCGCCCGCCCCGGCGTTGTTGAAGCCCATCCGGTTGACGATGCCGCGGGCGCGGGGGACGCGGAACAGGCGGGGCCTGGCGTTGCCCGGCTGGGCGTGCGCGGTGATCGTGCCCACCTCGACGTGGCCGAAGCCGAGCGCGGACATGGCCTCCACGCACCCGGCGTCCTTGTCGAAGCCCGCCGCCAGCCCGAACGGGCCGGGGAAGTGGACGCCGAACGCCCGCACGCGCAGGGCGGGGTCGCGGGGGGCGAGCCGCCGGTGGACGAGCCGCTTGACCGCGGGCGTCACCGACAGGAGGCGGAGCGCGCGGACCGTCAGATGGTGCACATCCTCCGGGTCGAAGCGGCTGAGGACCTGCGTGAACACGAATCGATACATCACCGATCAGGTTAGTGCCCCCGGCGAGCGGTACGGCTCGCCGGTGGACGCCCGCTCAGGCCGGCCGTGGGGCGTCCGCCGTCCGCCGCGGGGTGTCCGCCCGGCCCGGCAGGCCGTGGGGCGCCCGCTCGCCCCGGCCGGTCGTCGCGGAGCGCACGCTCACCTCGGCTCGCCCGCCTCCTCGCCCAGCACTTCGGCCGCGAGATCGGCCACCCGGCGGCGGCTGTCCCTGGCCCGCTTGCGCAGCCCGGTGAACGCCTGGGCCGCGGTGAGGTCGTGCTTGCCCATCAGGTAGCCGATGGCCCGCTCGATGACGACCCGGTAGTCCAGGGCGTACTGGAGCTGCTCGGCCAGGGCGCTCTTCTCCTCGGCGGCCATCGCGGCACAGAGAAGCTGCTCGATCACGTCCGCGTAGGCGTAGAGGGCCTGGACGTCCGACTCGTCCCACTCGTACGGCTCCGACTGGTAGACGTTCAGGGTGCCCACGGGGTCGCCGCCGAGCCGTACCGGAACCCCGGCGACCGCCCGCACCCCGGGGTGGAGCAGGTCGGCGAGCTTCGGCCAGCGCGGGTCCGAGCACACGTCGGTCGAGGTGACCGCGGTGTTCTCCGCGTAGGCCGACACGCACGGGCCCTGGCCGAGGTGGAGCTGCGCGCCTTCGAGGCTGCGTCCCCGGTCGTCGGTGGCGACCAGGTAGCGCAGTTTGCCGCCCTCCTCGGCGAACATCAGGCCGGCGCCTGAGTAGCCGAAGAGGGTGTCCACGACGTCCACGGCCCGCTCCAGCTGGTGGACGATGCCCTTCCCCTGGGCGGACGAGGCCGTCTGGAGACGTCTGAGACTCGCGACCAGTGAGTCCGGATCGACATGGGTCATATGTGTGGCGCCTTTCAGCGTCGGCCTACCTACTTGACGTGAGCGTTACGACTGCCCAGAAATAGGCGAAATAACGGTTATTACCTTTGGGGTGGCCACCGCGAGTCCAATGGGACGCCCTCCCGCCGGGGTTTCACGGGCCGCCGTTCACGGCTGATCCGGGCCCGGAGCCGGACCGACCGGATCCCACGGACCGGGCCGGTCCGGGCGGGGGGAACCGGATCGCCCGGATTCGCGAACCGGGCCGGTCCGGGGCCTGGAGTCCGGTCACGGCCGGTCCGGCCGCCGGGTTCCGGGCGGCCGGTCGACGTGCCGCCCGCGCGCGCCGGCGCGGGGAACACGATGACCGAGGCGGGGTCCGGCATCCTGTCCGCGCCGGCGCGCGCCGGCGCGGGGAACACCGCGCGAGGGGTCCGGGTCGTAGCCGACGGGCCGGGACGGTCCATCACCTTGAGCCATGGGAAAAGCTTCCTCCGAGCCGAGGTAGCTCCGCGGACGCAAGGCGGAATGATCTGCGGCAAAGACTAGTGCCGTCCGGTGCCTTGGGCCAATCGCTCCCGGCGGGCCGCCGTCCGGCGCCCGGCGCGGCCGGTCCGCCGCCCCCCACGGGCCGCCGTCCGGCGCGTCCCGGAGAACGGTCCGGAGCATCCCTGGGCGCCGTCCGGAACACCCCGGGCACCGTCCCGGCACACCTCCGCAACCGCCGTCAACAGGGTTTTAAGTGATCGGCAAGTGGAAGACGGCAGAGTGAGGCATATGAGCACTCTGTCACGTTCCGCAGCAGTCCGCCGCCGGCGCACCCTGGCCCGTGTCGTCCTCCGCGACCTGGAGGAGACCGGCGCCACCATCGTGCCGCCGTGGTGGGAGCCGGAGATCGAGCAGGAGTTCGGCGGCCTGGGCGGGTTCCTCGCCGAGCTGAGCCGCCAGTGGTGGACCGCCTACGCGGCGCACCTGGACGCGCTGCTCGAACTCGGCGCGGGTGACCCGGCCCAGGCGTGGCGGGACGTCACCGAGCGGATGCCGTGGCTGCGTGCCGTACTCGACTCCTACGCCGGAGAGGCCGCCCTCGCCGAGGCCGAGCGGCGGCACTGCGACGTTCTGCGCTGGACCACCCGGCGCGAGGCCCGGCGCGCCGCCTGACGGCGGCCTCCCGGTCACCGCGACCGGGACACCGGAAACCGGCGGCCGCCCTTTTACGGTCACGTACGCATATCCGGGCGTCCTCGGGTACCCGTATGGAATGCTCAAGTTGCCCAGCCACCATGACAGGAAGTCGTCGGACCGCCGTCTGGGTACGCGGCTCACCCTCGCGGTGGCCCTGGTGGCGCTGTTCGCCGTGCCGTTCGTCCTGCTCCTGGTGTTCGTCGTCTCCTCCTTCACCCCGCTGAACGACCTCGACGAGAGCGTGGCGCGGAGCCTGCACACCCGCGCCCTCGCGGAGCCCCGATATACGCACTTCCTGAGCGTGGCGACCGAGGTGCTGGGGCCGAACGTGTGGCGGGCGCTGGTGGTGGCGGCGGCCCTGTGGCTCTGGTACCGCGGAGCCCGGCGGCTGGCGGTGTGGGCGGTGGTCACGATCACCGTCAGCGGGCTGCTGAACCTCGCGGTCAAGGAGATCGTGGACCGGGCGCGGCCCGTCCTGCCCGATCCGGTGGCGACGGCGCCGGGCGCATCCTTCCCCTCCGGGCACGCGATGGCGGCCGCGACGGGGGTGTGCGTCCTCGTGCTCATCCTGCTGCCGTACCTGAGGAGCGCGGCCGCGCGCGTGGCCGCGTGGATCGTCGCGGCGGCCATCGCGATCTTCGTCGCCTACACGCGGGTGGCGCTCGGCGTCCACTGGCTCAGCGACGTGACCGCCGGGATCACCCTCGGCGTGGTGGTGGTCGCCGGGACCGTCGCCGGGTTCGAGAGCTGGCGGCGCGAGGAGGGCCGCAGACCGGTCGAACCGCACAAGGAAGGTGTCGAGCCGGAACGTTCTGAGGAGATGATTTAGGGTAGTTCGCGCGCCATGTCGAAAACGTCGATCGACTTCAAGAACGCGGCGCGCCTCATCCTCCTGCCGCTCGTCCTCATGGCCGCCCTGACGATCGGCGTCGGGCTCCTCATCACCAAGGTCCTGCAGACCACGACCCTCATCGCGAACGACGAGGGGGTCAACGCGGCGATGACCAAGGACCGCAACGCCTTCTGGAACTCGCTGACGGACACCTTCACCGCCTTCTCCGACATGCCGACGATCATCGCCGGCACCGCGGTGCTCATCATCGTCTTCCGGTTGGCGTTCAAGCGCTGGAACGAGTCGGCCTTCCTGACGCTGGCCGTCTTCTCCCAGTCGGCCATCTTCCTGCTGGCCACGGTCTTCGCCCAGCGCAAGCGGCCCGAGGTGCAGCACCTGGACCCCGCGCCCCCCACCTCCAGCTTCCCCTCCGGCCACACCAGCGCGGCCGTCGCCTTCTACTGCGGCCTCGCGCTGATCCTGACCCTGCACACCCACCGCTACAAGATCCTCAACGTGCTGTGGTGGGCGGTCGGGCTGGGGATCCCCCTGATGATCGCCTACTCGCGGATGTACCGGGGCATGCACCACCTGACCGACGTGAGCTGGGGTTTCCTGCTCGGCCTGGTGTGCGTCGCGGTGGCCGCCAACGCGCTGCTGCGGAGGCGCCCGGTGGCCGGGGAGAGGCCCGTCATCACGCGGGACACCGCGAAGAACGGCGCCGGGAGGACCTCAGGGAACAGGGTCACGACATAGCGGCCTCGCCGAGGAGCGGGATCTTCGACATAATCGAACATCAGTTCGCCCGCCGTTGCGGGAAAACTCTATAGTGACGGGAGTTCTCCTCCGGGAGGCGCGACGAACACCCCAAGATCGCTTTCCGTATCCGCATGATCGCTCTATGACACGAAGTACGATGGAAGTCCCGACAGGGAGATTCACTCCTTCTCCTCTGGGCAGGAGCAGTCAGCCGACCGGGTCTTCATCGTCCGGCGGCCCCCTCAGGAAGGAATCCCGCCCATGGATCGTCAGCCCGTTGTCTGCGCCACCTGCAATGGCGTCCCGCCCGCCGCGGACGCGCGTGCCTACACGACGCAGCGAGCCCGGCTGATCGTGGCGAACGGATACTGCACCTGCCGATCCGCCGCGGACGCCGCCCGTGCGACGGCGGTCCCCGCCGAGGCCGCCCGCCCGGATCAGGGCCGTCCCGAGCAGGCGGGTTCCACGCAGGCCCGGCCGCAGCGGCCCGGTTCCGCCGAGGGTGACGCCGCGCCGGAGTCCGGCCCGCAGGGCCGTCCCCAGGAGGAGCGTTCGCCCGCGGAGCAGGTGACGATGGTGCGCGCCTGACCCGGCCCCCCCCTTCCGGCCGGTCCCCCTCCCGGCCGCGGCCGGCCCCTTCCCCTGATCCCCCGCGCCTCCGCGCCCGGCATCCGCCGCGGTCGGCGCGCCTTCATGCCCGGCGCCGACTGCGCCAGGAACGTCTCCCGACCCGATGCTCGCCATAACCGGCAAACGGGGCAAACATAGAGGTGAGGGGACATACAGCGGGGCGGGGGATGTCATGCGGGCACGTGACGAAGGTCTGATCGTCGTCGGATACGACGGCTCGGAGGCGAGCGAGCAGGCGGTGCGCTGGGCCGTCGAGGAAGCACGGATGCGGTTCGCCCCGCTGTCCGTCTGCCACGTCTGGCGGCAGCCGTACCCCGTGAACTTCGTCGATCCCGCGACGATGGACGTCCTGGCGCACATGGGCCGGTACGTCCTCGACCGGGGGGTCGACCTCGCCCGGGGGCTGGCGCCACGGCTGGACGTCAGGGGACGTCTCGACATGGGCTCGCCCGCCGCCACCCTGCTGGCCGAGTCGGCGGGCGCCGATCTGGTGGTGGTCGGCCAGCGCGGAGCGGGCGGTTTCGAGGAGCTGCGCATCGGCTCGACCGCCTCGCAGCTCGCCGCGCACGCCTACTGCCCGGTGGCGATCGTCAAGAACCTCCCCCGGTCGCGCGGTGGCCGCGTCGTGGTGGGCGTGGAGGGCACCCGCATGGAGCGGGGCGAGCTGAGGGTCGCGTTCGAGGCGGCACGGATCAGGCGCGTGCCGCTGTCCGCGTTCTGCCTGTGCCCGGCGGGCACCGACGACCCCAAGCCGTTCGCCAAGCGCTTCTACTGCGACATCTCGGTGTGGGAGGAGAAGTATCCCGGGGTGGAGGTCGAGACCATCGTGGACGCCCGTCCCTACACGCGGCTGCTGCACCGGGCGGCCGAGGACGCCGGTCTGGTGGTGATCGGCGACTGCGGGGACGACGACCCGGTGGAGCTGCCCCTCGGCGTGGTCTGCCAGGCGCTGCTGCGTGAGGCGCCGTGCACGGTCACAGTGGTTCCGTCTCGGAGGTCTGCCACATTCTCTCGGTGACGTGCCGCCGCTCCGCCCGGATGATGTGGATGACCGCGTTGATCAGCGCGAGGTGGGTGAACGCCTGGGGATAGTTCCCCAGGTGACGCCCGCTGTAGGGGTCGATCTCCTCGGCGTAGAGGCCCAGCGGGCTGGCGAAGGACAGCACCTTCTCGCAGAGCTTGCGGGCCCGGATGCGCTCCCCGATCTCCACCAGCGCCGACACCAGCCAGAACGAGCAGATCGTGAAGGCCCCCTCCTCCGCGGCCATGCCGTCGTCGGTCTCCTTGGGGTCGTAGCGCAGCACGAGGTCGTCGACGGTCAGGTCGTCGGCGATGGCCAGCACCGTGGCGCGCACCCGGGGATCGGTCGGCGGCAGGAACCGCAGGAGCGGGATGAGCAGCAGCGACGCGTCCAGCGCGTCGGTGCCGTAGTGCTGCCGGAAGGTCCCCCGCTCGCTGACGCCGTGGGCGCACACGTCCTCGTGGATCTCGTCGGCCACCGCCCGCCACTTCTCGGCCAGCTTCAGGTCGTCGCGGAGCCGGGCGAGCCGCGCGCCCCGGTCGACCGCCACCCAGCACATGACCTTGGAGGAGGTGAAGTGCCGGCACTCGCCGCGCACCTCCCAGATGCCGCGGTCGGGCTCCCGCCAGTACTTGATGGCCGACTGCACCTGACGTTTCAGGACCGGCCAGATCCGCTCGTCGAGGTGGTCCCGGGACCGGGTGTGGATGTAGAAGGACTCCAGGACGGCGCCCCAGACGTCGTTCTGGCGGTGCTTGTAGGCGGCGTTGCCCACCCGGACCGGCCTGGCCCCCTCGTAGCCGCCCAGCCGCTCGATGACGTGCTCCTCCAGGTCGCGCTCCCCGTCGACGCCGTACATCACCTGGAGTTCCTTGTCGCGCTCGGCGACGTCGGCGATGAAGGCGAAGAAGTCCTCGGCCTCCCAGTCGAATCCGAGGGTGTACAGGCCCCAGAGCGCGAAGGTGGAGTCGCGGATCCAGGTGTAGCGGTAGTCCCAGTTGCGCTCCCCGCCCGGGGTCTCGGGCAGGGACGTCGTCGCCGCCGCGACCAGCGCGCCGGACGGGGCGAAGGTCAGGCCCTTGAGAGTGAGGGCGCTGCGTTCCAGGAACCCGCGCCACGGGTGGTCGGGGAAGTCGCCCCTGGCGAGCCAGTGCTGCCAGTGGTGGGCCGTCCACACGAGCCTGCCGTACGCGTCGTCGAAGGTGCGGGGCGGCTCGTGGGCGGTCCAGGAGAGCGCGCAGAACCGCGTCTCACCCTCCCGGAGCAGGGTCCGCGCCTTGGCCCGCGCCTTCTCGAACCCCAGGCGCATGTCCGTGGTCAGCGTGAGCTCCAGATCGGTCCCGTCAGCGTGGGCGACGCCCTGGTGGTAGTTCTGGCCGGTGTAGTCCCACCGGACCGGCCTGCGGCCGTAGTCGAACACCGGCTCGCAGTCGAGGGTGACCTGCATCTCCCCGCTGACGCAGCGCACCGTGCGCAGCAGCACGTGGGCGGCGTCGTAGTCGGTCGGGGCCCTGCGGTGGGTGTGCGACAGCTCGTCCTCGTGGTGCCACGGGCCCATGAGCAGCGCGTCGCGCACCACGATCCAGCCGGTCGGCGAGCCCCAGCTCGTCTCCAGCACCATGGTGCCGGGCAGGTACCGGCGCGCGGAGGGCACCCTGAGGTCGGTCGGGCCGATCCGGAACCCCCCGGCGTCCCGGTCCAGCACGGCGGCGAACACGCTGGGCGAGTCCATCCTCGGCAGGCACAGCCATTCGACGTTCCCGCTCGGCGCCACGAGCGCGGTGGACTCGCAGTCGGACAGGAACGCGTAGTCCGCGATGTGCGGGAAGGGGGAGAACTCGTAGAGCCCGGCGCCCAGTGGCGGGTCGGTCGTCATGGATGCCCCCGCTCTCCCCGGAGACTCGCTCGTTCCCCGGGGACTCGTTCGGGCGGGCCCACCGGCCGGGCGGACCCCGGCGGCCCGCCCGTACGGCGCGGACCGGAGTGGCGCCGCCCGTACGGCACCGCCCGTACGGCGTGACCGGGATCAGCCGGTACGGCCGGCCGGGCCGAGGCGGCTGATCACGGACGCCAATATCACTACTTTAGGCATGAAACCGCAGGTAGGGAAGGTGGGGCGGTCACCCGGCGCGGGCCGTCAGGTCGCGGAACCGGCCATCCGGCGCGGGCCGTCAGGTCGCGGAACCGGCCATCCGCTCGAAGCCACCGGGGAGCTGCGAGGCGACGTGGCCGAAGACCTCGTCGCTGACGGTCTCGCGGAGGACCTTCAGGACGGCCCGGACGCCCTCGGTGGCCGCCTCGGTGTTCAGGCCGGCGTGCCGGGCCACCCGCGTGATGAAGTCGTCGAGCCCGAACTGCTCGCTCCTGCCCTCTGCCGGGATGAGCTCCCCGAGGGAGTCCGGCAGCCGTTCGGCGAGGTAGCGCGCCTCGCCGGAGCTCAGCCGGGTGCCGAGCGTCCGCATCACCGCGCGGGTGAGGTCCGCCGCCTCCTCACGCGTCAGGACCGTGCGGCCGGCGACCGCCTGGACGAACTCCTTGTACTCCACTTCGGTCTCCTCTCGTCGTCCGGCTAGCGTTCCCGGCCGCTCCGAAAACGAACACCGAGCACGAAAGAACTCGCAAGATGCGAAACCCGGCGTAGGAACGGCCGGCCGTGCCGCGGGCGGGCGAGACGGACGCCGCCGGGGGCTGCCGGAGACCGCTCACGGCGCCGCGCATGGCGACGTCATGCGGCACTGACGGGCGCCGCCGGGGGCTGCATATGGCGACGTTATACAAAATCGTGGGGTTCTCCGGCCCGGGAGTCGATGACAGCTTGGGGGCGACCCGGAGCGCCGGGTCCGGACCGGCCCGCGGCCACCGCACGGACCCGTCACACCCGGGCCGGTCCGGACCCGCCTCCGGCGCCGGGCGCGTCCGGCAGGCCGTACGGCGTGCCGCCAGGGCAGGCGGGCCCACCCGGACGCGAGGCATGTTTCCCCGACCCCCCGAGGAGGCCACCGTGGACGCCGAGAACACCCGACCCGAGAACGCCGAGGAGAACGGAGGCGGGGGCATCAGCCGCAAGACGCTGCTGAAGGCCGCCCTCGTGGCCGTACCGGCCGCCCCGCTGCTGGTCGGCCGGGCCACGGCGCCGGCGAGCGCCGTGACGGACGGTCCGCTCCCCCTCACACCGGCCTGCGACGACGGCGACGCCCCGACGATCGAGCAGATCGAGGGCCCCTACTTCAAGCCCGGCTCGCCGCTGCGGACCTCACTGGCCGGGCCCGGCACGCCGGGTGTCCCGCTGACCGTCAGCGGGTACGTGTTCGGCCGCTCGTGCCGCCCGATCGCCGGGGCGCTGCTGGACTTCTGGCAGGCCGACAACAACGGCGCCTACGACAACACGGGATACACCTTCCGCGGTCACCAGTTCAGCGACGCGCAGGGCGCCTTCCGGCTCACCACGATCGTGCCGGGCCTGTACCCCGGCCGGACCAGGCACATCCACGTCAAGGTCCAGGCGCCGAACGGACCGGTGCTCACCACCCAGCTCTACTTCCCCGGCGAGCCCCGCAACAACACCGACACGATCTACAACCCGGCGCTGCTCATGACCGTGCGCACGGTCGGGTCGGGCAGGGAGGCGACGTTCGACTTCGTGCTCAACGTCAACGCGCCCAACCCGAGCCCGACCCCGACCCCGACCTCGACGATCACCCCGCCGCCGAACGGGGGCGGGACCTGGCAGGCCGGGACGAACTACCGGGCCGGCGACCAGGTCACCTACGGCGGCGTCACCTACCGGTGCATCCAGGCGCACACGGCCTACGCCGGGTGGGAGCCCCCGAACGTCCCTGCTCTGTGGCAGCGCGTCTGACGCGTCGGCCACGGGCGCTCAGGGCGCCGGCGCGCTCGCCGTCCCGTTTCAGGGGTCCGTGACCTCAGGAGGGGGGTCCGTGATCTCGTGGGGGGGCAGGGCGGCGAGCGCGCGTAGGGATCGTAGGAAGCCCTCGCGGTCACCCTCGGGCAGGCGCGCCAGCAGGCGCTCCTCCCGGCGGCGGATGCCCGCCTGCGCGGAGTCGCGCAGCCGGCGGCCCTCGGCGGTCAGCGACAGGAGGCGGGCGCGCCGGTCGGCGGGGTCGGGGACCCGCTCGATGAGCCCCCTGCGCTGGAGGTCGTCGAGCACCCCGATGATGCGCGTCTTGTCCGCGCCGATGGACTGCGCGAGCGCGGCCTGGGTGCGCAGCGGCCCCTCCTCCAGCGCCAGCAGGACGCCGTACGCCCACATCGACAGGTCGTGCTCGGCCAGCACGGGCCGCTCGGCGTCGATCAGCGCCCGGGTCAGCGGGAGGAACATCGCGGCCAGGTCGGGGCGGTCCGTCACGGCATCCCACTATACGTTTGACAGACGATAAGCCCCTGTAGATGATAAGCATCTGCTTATTATCTTTTGGGGGTAACCGTGGACATCAGAGAAGCCGTGGACATCCGCGAGCTGGACAGGCGCGCGGTCCGGGCGAGCGTGGACCTGGTCGCCGGGGCGTCGGCCGCCGACCTCGGGCGGCCGACGCCGTGCGAGGGGTGGACGCTGGCGGACCTGCTCGCCCACATGACCGCCCAGCACCACGGTTTCGCCGCCGCGGCCGAGGGCCGCGGGGCCGACCCGGAGGTGTGGCGGGTCCGTCCGCTCGGCGCCGACGCCGTCTCCGCCTACGTCGAGGCCGCCGAGCGGGTGACGGCGGCGTTCGCCGCGGACGGCGTGCCGGACCGCGCCTTCGCCCTGGCCGAGTTCGGGGAGGGAGCGGTGTTCCCCGCGCCCCAGGCCATCGGCTTCCACTTCATCGACTACCTCGTGCACGGCTGGGACGTCGCCCGCTCGCTCGGCGTCCCCTTCACCCCGGACGCGGACCTGGTGGAGGCCGCCCGGCCGATCGCCCTGGCGGTCCCGGACGACGAGCGGCGCCTCGCCCCGGGCTCGGCGTTCCGGCCGGGCCTGGCCGTCCCCGCGGCCGCCTCCCGCTTCGAGGTGATCCTCGGCATGCTCGGCCGTTCCCCGGCCTGGGAGCCGTCCGGGCGGTGACTCCCGTCCGGGCGGTGACTCCCGTCCGGGCGGTGGTTTTCGCCTGAGCGGTGAGCCCCGCCAGGACGGCGGGGCTCACCCGTACGGTTCCCAGGCCGGATGGCGAGTCGCGTCCGGGCGGCGGTTCCCGCCCGGACGCCCGTCAGGGGCGGAAGGCGTCGGCGTGCTCGGCGACCCACCGGGCGAACGTACGCGCCGGACGGCCGGTGACCCGCTCCACGGTGTCGTTGACGATGTTGGGCTCCTCCGGCACGTTGCCGAAAACGCCGATGAGGAAGTCGATCAGCTCCTGCTGCTGCCCCTCGGCGGCCATCCGCTCCCGCGCCTGCCCCTCGGTCAACTCGACGAACTCGACGGGGCGGCCGATCGTCTCGCCGATGACGCGGACCTTGTCCCGGGTGGACAGCCGCTCCGGGCCGGTCAGGCCGTACGTCCTGCCCGCGTGACCGTCCTCCACCAGCGCCCTGGCGGCTACGGCCGCGATGTCGGCCTCGTGGACCATGGCGGTGGTCGCGTCGCCGAACGGCTCGCGCACCACCCCCTCGATGCGGATCGGCTCGGCCCACTTCAACGCGTTGGACATGAACTCGGTCGGGTGCACGAAGGTCCACTCCAGGCCACCGTCCCGCACGGCGGGCTCCAGCGTGCCCTCGTCCCAGCCGCCCAGGACGGTGACCCGGCGCACGCCGGCCTTGGCCGCCAGGTCCACGATCTCCCTCCCGTTGCGCAGCAGCCCGTAGTCGTCCCCGCCGAAGTTGATGAGGTGGACCGCGGTGACCCCGTCGAACGCGGACGCCAGGCTGTCCGTCATGGTGAGGTCTCCGGCCACGACCTCCACCCCGGCGGGCATGGCGGCCCGGCCCGGGTCGCGGGTCAGGGCGCGCACCCGCCGGCCGTCCCGGACGAGCTCGTCCACGATGTGGCGGCCGACGGTCCCGGTGGCCCCGGTCACGAGAAAGGTCATTGCGGTCTCCTGCGCTCGTCTTCTGCTACGAGAAGGAAACTACGAGCCGATGCGGAAAGATTCTTTCCGCAATTACGAAGTTCGCGGCTACGAAGTCCGCGGCTACGAAGTTCGCGGCGGAGAACATCCGGATCCGGCGGCGGGCGGCCCGCCTCCCGGCCGGCCGTACGGGACATATGGCAGGCTTGCGGACATATAACCGGATACCGATAGTTTGCCAAGCATGAACGTCGCCATTACCGGTGGATATGTCGTACCTGTTGACGGTGAGCCGATCGACGGCGGAACCGTACTGATCCAAGATGGCAAGATCACGGCGGTCGGGCCCGCGGCCGAGGTCGCCGTTCCCGAGGGCGTCACGACCGTCGACGCGGGCGGCTCGTGGGTGCTGCCCGGCTTCGTCGAGGCGCACGCCCACCTCGGCGTCCACGAGGAGGCCGAGGGCTGGGCCGGCCAGGACACCAACGAGATGACCGACCCCGTCGGCGCCCGGATGCGCGCCCTCGACGCGATCAACCCGGCCGACCTGGGCTTCGCCGACGCCCTGTCCGGCGGCGTCACCACCGCCGTCGTCAAGCCCGGCTCCGGCAACCCCATCGGCGGGCAGACGGTCGCGGTCAAGTGCTGGGGCCGTACGGTCGACGAGATGCTCGTCCGCCAGCCGGTGAGCGTGAAGAGCGCCCTCGGTGAGAACCCCAAGCGCGTCTACGGTGACCAGAAGAAGCTGCCCTCCACCCGGCAGGGCGTGGCCGCGGTCATCCGCGACGCGTTCACCAGGGCGCAGGACTACCGGGCCAGGCGGGAGCACGCCGCAGCCGAGGGCAAGCCGTTCGACCGGGACGGCACGCTGGAGGTCCTCGTCCGGGTGCTCGACGGCGAGCTGCCGTGGTGTCAGCACACCCACCGGGCCGACGACATCGCCACCGCCCTGCGGCTGGCCGACGAGTTCGGCTACCGCGTGATCCTCAACCACGGCACCGAGGGGCACCTGCTCGCCGACCTGATCGCGGAGCGGGAGGTGCCGGTGATCATCGGCCCGCTGTTCACCAGCAGGTCGAAGGTGGAGCTGCGGCAGCGGTCGCTGCGCAACCCCGGCATCCTGGCCAGGGCCGGCGTCGAGCTGGCGATCACCACCGACCACCCGGTGGTGCCGATCCACTTCCTCGTGCACCAGGCGACGCTGGCGGTCAAGGAGGGCCTGGACCGCGAGATCGCGCTGCGCTCGATCACGGTGAACCCGGCGCGGATCATGGGCCTGGACGACCGGGTCGGTTCGCTCCGGCCGGGGCTGGACGGCGACGTGGTCATCTGGTCGGGTGACCCGCTCGACGTCATGAGCCGCGCGCTGCGGGTGTTCGTCCAGGGCCGCGAGGTCTACTCCTTCTCGGCGGAGCGGGGCGAGGGCGAGGTGAGCGACCCCTACTACCGGGAGTCCTGACCCGCGCGTCACGGGAGTTCCGGCCCGAGCCGGAACTCCCATGCCTCGTCCGGCCCGCCTGCCGGGAGGAAGACACCGGCGCGACACACCGCCCGAGAACCGCGCTTCGCCGTTTTCCACCGCTTAACCTGCGAAAACAGGATCAGGCAACAGCCGGCTCGCAAGCTCTCCGCCTCTCCGCCGGACGCGGGCGAGCCCCGGGGTGGGGGCACCAATGAAGATCGGTTACAAGCTCGCGTCCGAGGCGTTCGGCCCGAACGACCTCATCCGGCAGGCCGTACGCGCCGAGGATGCCGGGTTCGACTTCGTGGAGATGAGCGACCACTTCCACCCCTGGCTGGACGCCCAGGGGCACTCGTCGTTCACCTGGACGGTGCTGGGCGCCATCGCGGCGAAGACCGAGCGCATCGGGCTGGCGACCGGCGTGACCTGCCCGACCATCCGCTACCACCCGGCGATCATCGCCCAGGCCGCCGCGACGACGGCCCTGGTGTCCGGCGGGCGCTTCACCCTGGGCATCGGGTCCGGGGAACGGCTCAACGAGCACGTCGTCGGCCTCGGGTTCCCCGACACCGTGCGGGTGCGCCACGAGATGCTCCGCGAGGCGCTGGAGATCATCCGGCTGCTGTGGCAGGGCGGATACCGGTCCTACGAGGGTGAGTACCTCCGGCTGGAGGACGCCCGGGTGTTCGACCTGCCCGAGGAGGCCCCGCTGATCATCGTGGCGTCCGGCGGCCCGCACGCCTCCCGGATCGCCGCCGAGCTGGGGGACGGACTGTTCGCCACCGAGGACAAGCCCGACCTCGTCCGGCACTACCGCGAGGCCGGCGGCGACGGTCCCCGCTACGCCGAGGTGCCGATGGCGTGGGCGCCGGACGAGGGGGAGGCGGTACGGGCCGCCCTGGAGACGTCCCGGTGGGCGGTGACCGGCTGGAAGGTCATGAGCGAGCTGCCCAACCCGGTCAACTTCGAGGCCGCGAGCGCCACCGTCCGCGAGGACGACATCCGCGCGCAGTTCGCCTGCGGACCGGACCCGGCGCGGTACGTCGAGAAGGCGCAGGGGTTCGTCGACGCCGGCTTCGACCATCTGGTGATGCAGAACGCCGGGCCCGACCCCGACGGCTTCATCGACTTCTACCGGAACGAACTGGACGAACGGCTCCGCGCCCTGACCCCGTCGCGCTGACCCGCACGCCCTGCCCCGTCGTACCGGCCCGCTCCCGGACCCGGACCCGGACCCGGAGCATGGGGCTCCGCCCGGCGGCGCGCGGCGTCCGGGCGGACGCGGGAGGCGCGCGGCGTCCGGGCGGACGCGGGAGGCGCGCGGCGTCCCGGCGGACGCGGGACCGGCGAGGGCTCTCCTGATCACCAGAGGGTCCAGGGGCTCTCCACGCCGCCGCCATAGGAGGCCGTACCCGTCCGCTTCCACCGCTGGCGGACGTCGTGCTTGGTGCCGATGCGCGGGACCGTCACGGTGAACGGGCCGCACGTGGAGATCGCGCCGTCGCCCGGCGGGGCGACGCCCGAGCAGACGAAGGGCTGGGAGATGTTGGTGTCGTTGTCGGTGTCGTACAGCTGGACGTGCACGTCCGAGCGGACCGAGCTCGACCCCCTGATCCGTCCCATGAGGTGGAAGACGTCACCCACCATGGCGATGCAGGGCGACATCTCCGTGCCGGTGCCCGCACCGGTGGAGATCCACGAGCGGCAGCGCCAGGCCGGCTCCGTGACCTGGCGCGGGGGCTCCGCCGTACGCTTGCCGGCCGGTTCCGGTTCGGTCGCGGTCTTCGACCGCTCCGGCTCGGCGGTGCGGGACTCCGAACTCGGGGTACGGCGCGCGGCGGGCTTCTCCGGGCTCGGCCTCGCGGGCCGCGTGGGGGCGGCCGTCTCCGTGGTGCGGCTGCGCGCCGACCGTTCCTTCGAGTCCTCTGGGTCCTTCGGATCCTTCGGATCCTTCGAGGAGGGGCTGGGCGACTTCTCCTTCGAGCCCTCCAGGGTGTCGGTCACCGTGCTGTCGGCCGGTTCGCCGGTCGGCTCACCGGCTGGTCCGCCGGTCGGTTTCACCTCCGCGGCGATCCGGTCCCCCACCGCCTCGGCGTCCGAGGCCCGCCACGGCGCCGCGAAGGCCACCGCCGCGGCGGTGAGCGTCAGCGCCGCGCCGACGGCCGCGAGGACGGCCGGTCTCCGGAACGGCCCGCGCCGCGCCGGCGTCCCGGCTCCCCCGTCCCCGGAGGTGATCGTTCCCGCCCCGGGCGCCGCGGCCTCCCGGGCACTCGGGTGAGCGCCGTTCGCCGGAGGGGGCACGGCCCCGCCGGCATCCGGCCCCGGGCGGACCGCGTTCCCGGGGGGAGTCGCGGCGCCGCGCGCGGCCGGATCCTGGCCGGCGACGTGCGGCGGGGTGGACATCCCGTGGACGGATGGACCCGGGCCGGCGACGTGCCACGCGTGAGGCGTCCCCTGGACGGCCGGGTCCGGACGACCGGCGTGCGAGGGGAGGGGCTCGGAGGTGACGGCCGGGGCGTCCTCCCTGGCCACCGGGGGCAGGGCGGGCAGCCCCGCCAGCGACGGCGCGGCCCCGCGCAGCGCCGCGGCCACCTCCCCCGCGTGTGGACGTCCCGCCGGGTCCTTCGCGGCGCAGTCCGAGATGATCCGCCACAGCGGGTCCGGCATCCCGGGCAGCCTCCGGGGCGCGGCCGTCGCGTGCAGCCGGAGCAGGGCCATCGGGTGCTCGCCGACGAACGGCGGGCGGCCGGCGAGCAGCTCGTACAGGATCAGCCCGGCGGCGTACACGTCCACCGCCGGGGTGGCGGCCCCGCCGTCGGCCACCTCGGGCGACAGGTAGGAGGGCGTGCCGATGATCGAGGTGGTCTGCGTGAGCCCGGGGCCGTGGACGATGCGGGCCACGCCGAAGTCCGTCAGCCGCGTCCGCCCGGTGGCCCCGTCGAGCAGGACGTTCCCCGGCTTGACGTCGCGGTGCACGATGCCCAGCGCGTGCGCCGCCGCCAGCGCCTCGGCGACCTGGGCCATCAGCCCTGCCGCCTCCGCCGGGGGCAGCGTGCCGCGCCGCCGGAGCAGGGCGCGGAGGTCCCCGCCCTCGACGAGGTCCATCACCAGCGCGAGCCGCTCACCCTCGATGACGAAGTCGCGCAACGTGACGATGTTGGGGTGGTGCAGGCTCCGCATCACGTTGCGTTCCTGCACGAACCGCAGGACCAGGTCCTCGTCGCCGGCGAGGCCGTCGCGCAGCAGCTTCACCGCGACGATCTCACCGGTGTCCCGGTGCCGCGCCCGCCAGACGCTCCCCATCCCGCCGGCGCCGATCTCGTCCAGGAGCACGTACCGGCTTCCCAGAGACGCCCCGGACCCGTCCGCCGCCATCGCCCGCCCTCCCCTCCATCGACCGGATGGAGATCACAATAGTGAGGAAGATCCGTTTCGGGGGAAACCTTCGGTAAGGCCGTACGGCCCGGCACACCGCTGGTCCGCACGGATCGCCCGCCGGGCGTAGTCGGACCACGGGCGCGGCGACCGCCGGCCTGACGCGGCGATCGGCTCCGCCCCCTCCTGCACGGGAGATCACCTCCGCTGACGCCCTGACGCGAGGGGTGCGCTCTGCGTCCATTTTTCTTAGGTTAGGCTAACCAAAGCTTGTGCGTCTTTTGGAGGTTTCATGCATCGCCGTCCTATTCGGGGGCGCCTACTCGGCGCGCTCCTCCTGCCCCTCCTGCTCACGCTCGCCGCGTGCGGGGGAACCACCGGGACGGACGCCTCGGCCGCGGCCGGAGGGGCCGGCGGCGCCGGTGATGTGACCGTGACGCACGCCAGGGGAACGACCAAGGTCCCGGCCTCCCCGAAGAAGGTGGTGGTCTTCGACGTCGGCGTGCTGGCCACCCTCGACGAGCTCGGCGTCCGGGTGAGCGGGGTGCCGGTCGTGGAGAACCTTCCGGACGGCCTGGCCGAGTACGCCACCGACGCCTACCCCAAGGTCGGATCGCTGTTCGAACCCGACTACGAGAAGGTCAACGCGCTGGAGCCGGACCTGATCGTGGTGGCCGGACGCTCCTCGGCCGCCTACCCCAAGCTCGCCGAGATCGCCCCCACCGTGGACCTGACGGTGGACAACGCCCACTTCCTGACCAGCCTCCGCCAGCGCGTCGAGACCCTCGGCACGATCTTCGGCAAGCAGTCGGAGATCACGCGGCGCCTCGACGCCATCGACGCCTCCGTCGCCCGGGTGAAGGCCGCGGCGGGCGACCGTACCGGCCTGGTCGTGCTCACCACCGGTGGGAAGATCAGCGCCTACGGCCCCGGCTCCCGGTTCGGCCTCGTCCACGACGCCCTCGGCGTGAAGCCGGCCGCCGGCGGCCTGTCCACCGACGTGCACGGCAACGCCGTCTCGGCCGAGTTCATCGCCAAGGCCGACCCCGACCTGCTGTACGTCGTCGACCGCGACTCCGCCATCGGCCAGGACGGCGCCGCCGCCAAGCAGGTGCTGGACAACGAGCTGGTCAACGGGACCAGGGCCGCCAGGAACGGGAAGATCGTCTACCTCGACTCCTTCACCTGGTACGTCGCCCCCACCGCGCTCAGCTCGGTCGAGGCGATGATCAAGGCCGTCGGCGACAGCCTGTCGTGAACCGCCACCCGTCACCCGGGCGGCTGCGCGCGTGGCACCTGGCGGCCGGGGCGGTGCTGCTCGCCGTCCTGGCCGCCGGGTCCCTCTTCGTCGGCGTCGGCGACCTCACCCCGGCCGGCCTGCTCGGCGGACGACCCGGGGACATGCGCCTCCTGGTGGAGTCCCGGCTGCCGCGGCTGCTCGCCGTACTGCTCGCCGGCACCGCGACGAGCGTGGCCGGCCTGGTGATGATGCACATCACCGGCAACCGCTTCGTCTCGCCGTCCACCACCGGCACCGGTGAGTCGGCCGCCTTCGGCGTGCTGCTGGCCACGCTGTTCGCCGGCGGCGAGGCCGTCCTCGTCAAGATGGTCATGGCCGTCGGGTGCGCGCTGCTCGGGACGTTCTTCTTCGTGTGGATCCTGCGCCGGCTGACCTTCCGCGACATGATCCTCGTGCCGCTCGTCGGCATCATGTTCGGCGGGGTCATCGGTGCCGCCACCACGTTCTTCGCCTACCGGGCCGACCTGCTGCAGAGCCTCGGCGCGTGGACGGCGGGCGACTTCTCCGGCGTGCTGCGCGGGCGCTACGAGCTGCTGTGGATCGCCGGCGCGGTGACCGCGCTCGGCTACCTGTACGCCGACCGGTTCACCGTCGCCGGCATGGGCCGCGGCTTCGCCGTCAACCTCGGCGTGCGCTACGACAGGGTGGTCAACACCGGTCTCGTGCTCGTCGCGGTCATCACCGCCGTCGTCGTGGTCACCGTCGGGCAGATCCCGTTCGTCAGCCTGGTCGTGCCCAACCTCGTGACCCTGGCGCTCGGCGACAACCTGCGTCACGCGCTGCCCGCGACCGCGCTCGCCGGGGCGCTGCTCGTACTGCTGTGCGACGTCGCGGGCCGGCTCGTCAGGTTCCCCTACGAGATCCCGGTCTCCACCGTCGTCGGCGTCGTCGGCAGCGTCCTGTTCCTGGCGCTGCTGCTGCGCGGCGGCAGGCGGATGGGGCTGCGATGACGCCCTCACCTCCGTCCCCGGTCCCGGCCCCGGTGTCTCCGGCTCCATCCCCGGCTTCCCCGGCTTCCCCTGCCGCGGCGCGGACCTCACCGCCGGCGGCCCCGAGGGGACCCTCCCCCGCGCAGGCGGCCGCGCGCCGCCGCGAACGCCGCGTGCTCGCCGTCCTCACGCTGCTCGCCGTCGCCGCGGTCGCGGGATTCTGCCTGATCGGGCTCGCCGGCAACTGGGAGTACGCCCTGGGCCTCAGAGCCCGGAAGATCGCGACGATGATCGTGGTGGGAACCGCGGTGGCCTGCTCCAGCGTCCTGTTCCAGACCGTGACGGGCAACCGCGTCCTCACGCCCGGCGTCATGGGCTTCGACCAGCTGTTCGTCCTGATCCAGACACTGATCGTGTTCCTGTTCGGCGCGCTGGCGCTCAGCTCGGCCGACCCCCGGCTGCTGTTCGCCGGCCAGGTCGCGGCGATGGTGCTGTTCGCCGGCGCCCTGTACCGCCGGCTGTTCGGCCACGGCGGGCGCGACCTGTACGTCCTGGTCCTCGCCGGCGTCGTCTTCGGCACCCTGTTCGGCAGCCTGTCCTCACTCGCCTCCCGGTTGATCAACCCGAACGACTTCGTGGTGCTGCAGGACAGCCTGTTCGCCAGTTTCAACCAGGTCGACCCGGACCTGCTCGCCCTCTCCGCGCTGCTCGTCGCCGCGGCGGCGGCGTGGACCGCGAGACTCGCGCCCCGGCTCGACGTCGTCGCCCTCGGCCGCGACCACGCGCTCAACCTGGGCGTGCACCACGCCCGGGTGGTCAACCGGGTCCTGGTCGTCGTCGCGGTGCTGGTGTCGGTGTCCACGGCGCTGGTGGGTCCCGTCACCTTCCTCGGCCTGCTGGTCGCCAGCCTCGCCAGGCAGCTGACCGGCACGTTCCGCCACGGCACCGTACTGCCCGCCGCCGCGCTGCTCGCGGTGACCGTGCTGGTGGGCGGGCAACTGGTGCTGGAGCGGATGTTCACCATGGACACCGCGCTCAGCGTGATCATCAACTTCGTCGGCGGTGTCTACTTCATCGCCCTGCTCATCCGGGAGTCACGACGGTGATCGAGATCAAGGACGTCACAAAACGGTACGGCGAGACCGTCGTCCTGGACGGGGTCTCGCTGACCATCGCTCCGGGCGGCGTGACCTCCGTCATCGGCGCCAACGGCGCGGGCAAGTCGACGCTGCTGTCCGTCGTCAGCCGGCTCGTCCCCGCCGACGGCGGCACCGTCACCGTGGACGGCATGGACGTCGCCACCACGCCCGGTGACCGGCTGGCCCGGCGCCTGGCCGTACTCCGGCAGGACAACCACCTGTCGGTCCGGCTCACCGTGCGCGAACTGGTCGCCTTCGGCCGCTTCCCCCACTCGGGCGGCCGCCTCACCGCCGCCGACCGGGACCTCGTCGAGGAGGCCATCGACTACTTCGAGCTCGGCGACCTCGCCGACCGGCACCTGGACCAGCTGTCGGGCGGCCAGCGGCAGCGCGCCCACGTGGCCATGGTGCTCTGCCAGGACACCGACTACGTCCTGCTCGACGAACCGCTGAACAACCTCGACATGCGGCACTCGGTGCAGATGATGCGCCGGCTGCGGCGCATGGCCGACGACTACGGCAAGACCGTGGTCATGGTCGTGCACGACGTCAACTTCGCCTCCTGCCACTCCGACACCATCGTGGCCATGAAAGACGGCTCGGTGGTCGCGCAGGGGACGACCGCGGAGATGATGACGCCGGAGGTGCTCAACGCGGTGTACGACCTCGACATCGACGTCCACGAGATCGGCGGCCACCGCATCGGCGTCTACTTCTCCTGACGGCACGTCCCGGACCACCGTCCGGCTGCGCCTGGACCGCCGCGGCGGACCCGGCCCGGACCCGCTGCCGTTAGGGTCACGGTTGTGCAGATCAACGAGGGTGCGGATGAGCGGGCGCTGCCGGCCGCCGGAGCCGCCGGTGACCGGATCGAAGTGGGGCCGCCGTGCGCGTGATGCTGGCCGAGGACTCGGCCCTGCTGCGTGAGGGCCTGGTGCGGCTACTGAAGGAGGAAGGCCACGACGTCCTGGCCGCGGTGGGCGACGCCGACGCGCTCCTGGAGGCGGTGGACGGCGAGCCACCCGACGCGGTGGTGGTCGACGTGCGGATGCCGCCCACCCACACCGACGAGGGCCTGCGCGCCGCGCTGGAGATCCGGCGGCGCCGGCCGGAGGTCAGGGTGCTGGTGCTGTCGCAGTACGTCGAGAAGAAGTACGCCGCCGAGCTGATGAGCGGCAGCATCGACGGCATCGGTTACCTGCTCAAGGACCGCGTGGCCCAGGTCGGCGACTTCCTGGACGCGCTGGAGCGGGTGGGCGCGGGCGGGACGGCGTTCGACCCGGAGGTGGTGCGCCAGTTGCTCGCGCGCACCACCCACGCCGACCCGCTGGCCCGGCTCACCGCCCGCGAACGCCAGGTGCTGGAACTCATGGCGCAGGGCATGACCAACGCCTCGATCGCCCAGTCCCTGCACGTGTCGCAGAGCGCGGTGGAGAAGCACGTCAACGCCCTGTTCGACAAGCTCGCGCTGTCGCACACCACCGGGTACAGCCGCCGCGTCCTGGCCGTGCTGCGTTACCTCGGCACCTGAGCGGCCCCGGTTCTCCGCAGACGCAGTGAACGGCTGCGGTTCTCCGCAGAGAACGGGTGGCTTTGGTTCTCCGCAGAGACGATGGGTGGCTGTGGTTTTCCGCAGCCGAGGTGGGCGGCGCACCGCATTCCTCCGCGAAGTCGATCTCCATAGCGTTGAGCACATGATGCAGACGATGATGAACGTGCTGGTGGCGGCGGCTGTGGCGGTGGGCGGCCAGGCCGTGGACGTACGTTCCGACCTGGAGAGGATCGTGTCGGGCGGCGGGGCGACGGCCGCCCTGGCACGGGTCTCCGACGGCCACCGCACCTGGACCGGCGCCGCGGGCGTGCGCGACATCGAGCGCGGGGGACGGCCGTCGCCCGGCGGCTACTTCCGGATCGGCAGCGTCACCAAGACCTTCGTCGCGACGGTGGTGCTCCAGCTCGTGGACGAGGGCAAGGTACGGCTCGACGCCCCCGTCGACGAGTACCTGCCCGGCCTGGTGCCGGACGGCGAGCAGATCACCGTCCGCCGGCTCCTCAACCACACCAGCCACCTGTACGACTACATGAGCGAGCCCGGATACTCCACCAACCGCTGGCGCGGCGACGCCCGGTTCCGCTCCCACCAGCCGCGCGAGCTGCTCAAGGTGGCCTTCGCCAAGAAGCTCCCCGACGACGGGAAGTGGCACTACTCCAACACCAACTACGTGGTCCTCGGACTGCTGGTGGAGAAGCTGACCGGCCATCCGTACGGTGAGGAGGTCACCCGCCGCATCCTGCGTCCGCTCGGGCTGCGCCACACGGTGGTGCCGGGCGACCGGGCAGGGCTGCCGTCACCGCACGCCAAGGGGTACGAGCCACTTCCCGACCTGGTGGACGCGACGCGGATGAACCCCTCACTGGACTGGGCCGCGGGGGAGATGATCTCGACCGCCGCGGACCTGGAGCGGTTCATGTCCGCGCTGCTCGGCGGCAAGCTGATCAGCAAGGCGTCCCTGCGGGCGATGCGCACGACCGTCGAGACGGGAGCCGGGTTCCGCTACGGGCTCGGGCTGCAGGCGTACCCGCTGCCGTGCGGCACGGTGTGGGGGCACAGCGGCGAGCTGATCGGCTACCTCACGTTCACGTTCCGCTCGGACTCCGGCACGTCGATGACCCTGTCGATCAACCCCTCGACCCGCAACCCGACCACGGAGGAGGTCATGGGGATCGCCGTCAGGACGTTCTGCGGATCGGCGGGCCAGGGCGGTGGCACGCCGTCGCCATCCGGTTCGGCGAGCTCACCGGCCGCCGTCTCCCCGGCGCCGTCATCGCGTCCCTGACGCTCCGGCCCGCCACGCCGACCGGCCGGAAACCGGGTGCGGACCGCCAGAGCCCTGTCCCGTCCTCGCAGGTGCTCTCGTTCGTTTCCACATGATCAGGCTGACGCCGGCGAGAGACGTCGGCGTCAGCGGGGAACGACCTGCGCGCGTACGCCCGGCAGATCATCGAACGCGGCGGACGAGTCCATTGTGATCACTGTTCTCGCGGTGGCGGCGGCAGTCGCGGCGATCAGCAGATCGTAAGCCCCTCGCGTCTTCCCCTCCCGCCTGACGTGCGCCATCAGGCGGGCATGGGCCCTTGCGACGTCCGTGGTGTACTCCTCTACCGGGATCAGCGCCAGGAGTTCTTCCACGAAGGCCTGCCGCGCGGGGCGGCGGGTCGCGTCGGCCAATTCCACTCCGACGAGCAACTCGGCCACCGTGATCGCGGCGATCGCCACATCGTCGGCGTCGCCGATCACCGTCTCCACGGGGGCCTTGCCGCGCTCGGCGGCGATGAGCACACCGGTGTCCAGGATCAGACGTCGCGCCACATGCTTCTCATCTCATCGTCGACCGACTCACGGGCCGCTGCGACATCGGACTCGAACTCGGCGTCCAGCGTCTCGGCGCTTCTCGCCAGGAACGCCTTGACCATACGCCCGGGTGCCACAGGCGCGGGGCCGATCACCGCGATCCGCCTGCCTCCCCTGGTGACCACGATCGTCTCCCCTCGCTCCACCTCGTCCAGGACTGCCGCGAAACTCCGGGACGCCTCGGTGGCGGTCATCACCTTCATGAAATCAGATTATCTGATATCCGGCCGCGCGGGATTGCCACCGTGGACGCAACCTCATGTGTTCTCGATCGGGTCGGATGCCTGCCCGCCGTTCTCTCCGGGCGGGGCCTCGTGTTGCGAGGCCGGTGCCACGGTCTGTTCGGCGCCCTTGTCGCGAGTCACCCAGAGATGGACCAGCGCGCCGATGAGCAGCACGATCGAGGTCCACTGGTTGATCCGCAGCCCCAGGAGCGTGACCGCGTGGTCCACTCCGCCCACCGGGTCGATCCGCAGCCCCTCGATCCAGAACCGCCCCAACGTGTAACCGGCGACGTAGAGGGCGAACAGGCGACCGTGGCGCAGCGTGAACCTCCTGCCGGCCAGGATCAGCCCGAAACCGAGCGCCGCGTCCCACAGCGACTCGTACAGGAACGTCGGGTGGTAGAGCACGCCCGGCTCGCCGTCGTGCGCCTGGTCGATCTCCAGACCCCACGGCAACGGGGTCGGACCGCCGTACAGCTCCTGGTTGAACCAGTTGCCCCAGCGGGCGATCGCCTGCCCGAACGCGATGCCGGGCGCGACCGTGTCGGCCACGGCGCCCAGAGACAGCCCGCGGCGCCGGCAGGCCAGCCACACGCCCACGCCCCCCAGGACGACCGCGCCCCAGATGCTGAGCCCGCCTTCCCAGATGAACAGCGCCCGGTAGGGCTCCTTGATCGCGCGTGGGCCGAAGTAGGTCTGCCAGTCCGTGATGACGTGGTAGAGGCGAGCGCCGATCAGGCCGAAGATCACCCCGGGGACCGCGATGTCGCCGATCACGCCCTTCTCGCCGCCGCGGGCGCGCCAGCGGCGATCACCGAGCCAGACGCCGAAGCCGATCCCGAGGATGAAGCACAACGCGTATGCCCGGATCGGGACGACTCCGAAATACCAGACCCCCTGGGAAGGGCTGGGAATCGAGGCAAGGGACATGCCGGTGAGGCTACTCAGCGTGAGACCGCCTGGCCGCCTTCGTGACCTGATCGCAGCTGTCAGCGATGACTATCGGGACAAAGGTGTGATCGCTAGGGTGACACCGTGATCACCAAGCCGCCCGGGTGGCCGTTTCTGACCGCGATCTCGGCTGTGGGCATCATGCTTCTGTATTGGGCCAGCGTCCCTCACTGGTACACCATCGAGATGTTCCTGACCGCGGTCTTCGCCGGAGGCCCGCTGGTCCTGATCTGGGGCGTCCGCATCGGCACGGCGGCGCTCAAGGATGAAAGCGCGGTCTCCGGCCGCCTGTGGCGCTGGTTCCTTCCCTGGCTCATCGCCGCGGGAGTCGTGGTCGCACTTGTCGCCGATCTTCCCTTCCGGATGCGGTTCGCGGTCTCCGAACCGAGCATGGAGGCTTTCAGCAGGACGGTGGCAGCAGGGACATCACCCGATGACTCCTGTCGATGGCTGGGCCTGTACCGGGTGTGCTGGGCAGATCGCTACTTCTCGTACGAGAAGGACGGGGAGGTTCCCGGCAGCGCCGCGTTCTCCTCCGAGGAATGGGCCATCTACAGCAACACCGGCTTCGTCTGGCTGCCCGAAGGCCGGCCCGAGGAAACCTCTGACGACAGCTACCGGCACCTCGGTGGAAGCTGGTACGGCTGGCAGGGCTGGGACAAGTGGTGATCACCGTCCCGACCACCACGCGGCGGGCCGGCCGTTCACCGAACAGCTGAGATCACCACCTCGACCACGAGCCGAGACAACCGCCTGTCCATGCGATCGGTGCACCCCGGTCCGACAGCGTGTTCGAGAGCTGACCGTGAAGCCGTCCAGCGGGCCGGATGGACCAGGCCCTCACCCGAACCGTCCAGACGGCCGAGGAAATCACGAGAGCAGCACACGATTCGACGGGCCATTCGGAATTCACCAAAGGCCGCGAATGTCACCGTAAGCCACCCACCCTTTACACCTGCCGTCACCATCCGTGATCGACTAATCGCCGAACATGAATATTGACGGCCCAGGCGGCGATTGGTAGCGTCCCGCCCACGCACAGCCTCCCCCACATTGCGAGGCCCGATCGGGACGATGATTAGCCGGTTCCATTTGTCCGCCACCCTGGAATTACATTTCAGCGACACCGGAGAATGACATCAAAAAATCACTTGGCAGAAACCTGTACAAGCGCCTTCGCTTTCCAGCCGACCGTATGATCATCCAGAGTTGCGTCTCCGCAGCCGCCGCTCTGGTGCTCCTCGGGTCCGTCCTCACCACGGGCGTCGCCGCCAGCGCCGAGTCCCGTGTACGCGCGTCGGCCGGCAGCGTCTCAGCCATCGAGGCACGGCCCAACGACGGCTCCGGATATTGGCCGGACTTCTCGAACACCGGCTATGCCAATACCCCGGCCAATGCCGGCGGTCTAGGCCTGGGTGCGTACCCGGGCCGACTCACCGACTATGCACCGAATATGAGTGCCGACAAGCCGTTGAGACTCGAGTTTCCGGACAACAGCGTCATCTCCTTCAAGCGCTTCCTGGCTCTGAAAGTCGACATCTACGGCGACAACCTCACGTTCGTCGGCTGTTTGTTCGAGGGCACCGATCCCAACGACAATCTCGTCCAGATCTACTCGGACAACAACATCAAGTTCCTGTACTCGACGTTCAAGCCCAGTTCCTACTCGATGCCTCCCGGGAACGACGGCACCGTCTCGTCATCCCATTCCAAGCCTGGCACGCCCTTCGACAAGTCCTGGCAGCTCGCGACGACGATGAAGGAAGCCGTCGCCGTCATGGACCACAACGACATCTGGGGCAACGCGGGTCTGGAGATGGTGACCGGCTTCCCCGGCCGCCCGTCGACCTGGACGAACAACTACATCCACGACATGGCCGATACGTCCCATGACGTCTATCACCATGACGGCATAGGCCCGCAGAGTGAAGGCGATGGCGGCCCAATGATCGTCCACCACAACACCCTGGCCTCCTTGGGCAACACCAATGCCCTGGCCCTGCAGGGCAGCGGCGTCTACGATCACATCTCTTTCACGGACAACTATGTCTCCGGCTGGGGCTATGCCCTGAGCTTCGGCGTCACCAACAATGCCACCAACATCACCGTCACCGACAACGTCTTCTCGGCCGAGCTCGAGCAGTTGTGGGGTTTCCTGTACGGCAACATCTGGGGCGGATCGGCCCGCGGCTCCACCTGGCGCCGCAACCTCATCCAGGCCCGTGCGGGAGACGGCAACCGGACCTATTCGACCCGCGACAACGGCAAGTACCTATGGCCGACCGGCGCTGAGAGCCATACCACCGACTACACGGGCTGAGTCTCTTCTCGGCTGACGACGGCCCGGACGACGTCCGGCAGACGTTGAGATGCCGCGGGTTTCCACAGCCCGTGGAAACCCGCGGCGGAACCCAGCACTCCAGTGACACTCCGCGATCTTGATGAGTCGGCGTCACATGGCCCGCGGCCACCGCGTGATCACTCGAAGTTCGCGAAGACGCTTGAAGACCATGCGGTGGCCGCGGGCCATAACGTGAACCCTGGCGGCCGGGTGGTCTCTTCTACGGACCGATGACCCGGATCGCTCACCGGCTCGGCCGCGTCGAACCGGTGAGCGATCCGCGTCGAACCGCGCCGCTCCGCCGCCGCGTACGTGCGCGGACCACTGGCCGACGCCGGCCGTAAGGGCCGCTGGAGCCTGGCCGGATCAGGACGAACCATCCCGTGGCAACTGGTCCGACTCGGCTCATCACCGAGTCAGGTCGGTTCACCAGACCGATCGCGGTCCCGCTGTCGGTCTCGGCCCCGTTCCGACCCGCAAGGCCCGGCGTACGGCGTGGCCCGACGTGAGCGTGGTCCTCACGTCATCCGCATCACGCCCTCAGTGGCAGCGCGACCTCAGCGATCGCGTTGCTGTCACCGAAGATCAAAAAAGCCCCGAGCGGTCATCGCTCGGGGCTTCTCTGCTGCTCAAGTGTGGTGGTCAGGGGCAGGGTCGAACTGCCGACCTTCCGCTTTTCAGGCGGACGCTCGTACCAACTGAGCTACCTGACCTGGATGGTGGTGCGACACCTACCAGAGCGGTCCTGACGGGACTTGAACCCGCGACCTCCACCTTGACAGGGTGGCGAGCACTCCAAACTGCTCTACAGGACCTTGCTTTGTCGGAAACTTTCGTTTCCGTTTTTCTCGGCTTGCCTAGCTTACCAGTTCTTCGGAGGTCTTCGACCTGCCGCTTTCCCGGTGAGCTTACGCTCGGCCGTGCCCCCAACGGGATTCGAACCCGTGTCGCCGCCTTGAAAGGGCGGTGTCCTAGGCCACTAGACGATGGGGGCTCGGGACTCTCATCCCGTTCCGTGCCGTCTTCCGCTGGAGACCTCTGAAGCATAGGGGACTTTTGCCCTCGATGCCAAAGCGGCGTTCCGGCGGCCTACGGAGCCTTACGGAGCCTTGGTGTCGGCGGCCTCCCCCGTCGGAGAGGGGGTGACCGTCGGCCCAGGAGAAATTGTACGGCCAGGGTCGGTCTCGACGTGACGTTCGATCTGTACCGACTGCTCACCCAGCCCGCCCAGGGTGATGTCGTCCCAGGCCCGGAGCCTGTGGGTCTTGCGGTCGAAATACAGCACGGAGGCCGCGACCGGCGTGGGCTCGTCGTGTTCCAGGGCGCGCAGACCGGCCCCTCCGGTGGAGCCCTGGACGAGGACGCGGGTGCCGGACGGCAGCAGCTCGGTGGACCGCTCGTGGGCGTGCCCGGTGAGGACCATCGGCACGGCGCCGGAGAAGGCCCTGGCGATCGTGGGGTCGTGCACCGCCACCAGGTCGACCGGCTGCTTGAACGCCTGGCCCAGCCGGGTGGCGTAGGCGTGCCCCAGGGTCGTCAGGGTCTCCGGGGCGGAGTCGACCTCCACCGACTTGTCGGGGGTGAACCGGGGGTCGCCGACGCCGTATATGCGCAGTCCCGCGACCTCCTTGACCGTGTCGTCGAGGACGACGGCGTGCTTCTGCTTGGCCACGGCCCGCTGGGTGGCCTTGGAATCGTGGTTGCCCCGGACGAAGACGTACGGCACGCCGAAGGTGGGGATCTCCTCGACGAACTTGTCCTCGGGGCCGGTGCCGTGGTCGGTCAGGTCCCCGGTGTCCACGATCGCGTCGATCTTGAACTGGCCGACGACCGAGCGGATGAGGTTCCACGCGACCGGGTTGAGGTGGATGTCGGAGACGTGCAGGACCCGGATCGAGGTGGGGTCGGAGTCGTAGATCGGCAGGGAGGAGACCGTGTCGTAGAGCTGGGAGACGTTGTTGACCAGCTTGGCGAGCTGGGACCGGTAGGACTCGAACCTCGTCACGATCGACTCGGCACTGCCGACCAGGGACGGCGCGCCGGCGAGGAGGCCGGTGTACTTGGGCTCCACCACCGAGTTCGGCCGGAAGGTCAGGGCGGCGCCGGCCCCGGTGGCGGCCATCGCGACGACGACGCTCAGCAGCCCGGCCAGGGCCGCTCCCGGCCGGCGGAAGACGATCAGGGAGACGAGCAGCCCGCCGAGGAGGCCGCACAGCAGGGCGCGCAGCGCGAGCGTCTTCACCCCCTCGCGCAGCTCCTTCTCCAGGAGGGTGGGGAGCTGACTGGACAGCTGCGGGTCCTCCAGCAGCGCGCCGGCGCGGGCGGGGTTGATGTTGTCCAGGGTGACGCGCAGAGCGACCGGCGCGTCGTGCGTGTCGAAGGTGAGGGTGCCCAGCGGGTGGACGTCCACGACGGTCTCCCCGGACCACGACGGCGCCGCCGACATGCCGATGTCGACCGGGCCGACGCTGGTACGCACCGGACCGCCGAGCGAGATGCCCAGCCAGGCGCCGGCGATCGCGATCACGACGACCGCCACCCCGCGCGCTAACGGCCCCCTGATGAAGGGGACGAGACTTCTTGTCCGGCTCATGAAACCCATGCGGCTCCCTCACACCCGGAAACGCGGGCACAATGGCTGTTGTGATCGAGGTCTCGAGAGAGAAGTTCGAAGAGCTCGTGGCCGAGGCACTGGACACGATCCCTCCCGAGCTGACCAGGGTCATGGACAACGTGGTCGTGGTGGTCGTGGACGATCCTCCCGAGCCCGGTCTGCTGGGTCTCTACACGGGCGTCCCCCTTACCGAACGCGGCGACTGGTATGCCGGAGTGTTACCCGACCGGATAGAGATCTACCGCCACCCCATCTGCGCAATGTGCGCTTCTGAGAGTGAGGTGGTGGAAGAGGTGCGGATCACCGTGGTTCACGAGATCGCCCACCATTTCGGCATCGACGATGACCGGCTCCACGAACTCGGCTGGTGACCGCCGGCGACGGTCGGTGACCACGCCCATCATCCCCGAACCTCGCGGAGGACGGCGGCTTTTCCCCGGTTTCTGATTACGTCTTGCGCGCGGTTGGACGCTTTCAGTTGCGCCAGAGCGCTTCAGCAGGCACCGTAGGTTACACACTGAACACCCACAGTCAATGCGCCTGCGAGCCCACCGGAGTCCTATGGCGGCCACCACGCCCGGCCGGCTGCCCGGGCGGCACCGCCGTCCGGCCGAACGCCGGGCAACGTACGGCGAGGTCATCGCCATCGGCGAGTTCCGCGCCCTCTGGCTCGGCCAGGGTCTTTCGCTCCTGGGCGACCAGCTCTCCCGGGTGGCGCTGTCCGTGCTGGTCTTCCAGGGTACGGAGTCGGCGCTGGCCACCGCGTCGGTCTACGCGCTGACCTACCTCCCGCCGATCATCGGCGGTCCCCTCCTCGCGGGGCTGGCCGACCGCTACGCCCGGCGGCGGGTGATGATCATCTGTGATCTGCTCCGGGCCGTCATGGTGTCGCTCATGGCCGTCCCCGGCGTGCCGTTCCCGGCGCTGTGCGGGCTGGTCTTCTGTGTGGTGCTGCTCAGCGCCCCGTTCTCCGCCGCCCGGGCCGCGCTGCTGCCCGAGCTGCTCGCCGGCGACCGCTACGTCATGGGTTCCGCCCTGCAGAACATGACCAACCAGGGCGCCCAGATGCTGGGGTTCGCGCTCGGCGGAGCGCTGATCATGGGGATGGGCCCGTACCGCGCGCTGGCCCTGGACGCCGCCACCTACCTCGCCTCGGCGCTCATCCTCGCCTCCGGGGTACGCCGGCGCCCCCTGCCCGAGAACGGCGAGACCGGCCGCCCCTCCATGTGGACGACGACCCGTGCCGGAGCGCGACTGGTCTTCGGCGATCCGCGGCTGCGGACGCTGGTCCTCTTCGCCTGGCTGTGCGGCTTCTACGTGCTGCCCGAGGGGATCGCGACGCCGTACGCCGCCACGCTGACCGCCGATCCGGAGCGGATCTCCTTCGTCGCGGGCCTGCTGATGGGGTCGATGCCGACCGGTACGGTCGTCGGCGCGTTCTTCTTCAGCCGGTACGTCACCCCGTCCCGGCGTCTGCGGTCCATGGGGTGGATGGCGATGCTGACCTGCGCGCCGCTGATCCTGTGCGCGGCGCGGCCACCGCTCGCCGCGGTGCTGGCCCTGTGGTTCGCCTCCGGCGTGGGCGGCGCCTACCAGCTCGCGGCGAACGCCGCGTTCGTGCAGTGCGTGCCCGCCGAGCGCCGGGCCATGGCCTTCGGGCTCGTACAGTCGGGCCTGCTCGCCGTCCAGGGGATCGGCATCCTCATCGGCGGCGCCGCCGCCGCCGAGCTCGGCCCGGAGACCGTGGTGGGGCTGGCCGGCGCGGCGGGTCTCGTCGTCGCCGCCGCGCTGGCCGTACTGTGGTCGGGATCCCGCAAGGAGATCATCGAGAGGGTCCGCGCCGAGGCGGCCGCCTGAGTCACGCCCGCGGCTCGTCGTCCCGCCGCGGCGGAGCGGTCGGCGCGGAGTAGGCGTCCTGCGGAGCGGCCGGGCCGGAGTAGTAGGGGGTGGGGTCGGCGTAGCCGGGGTGGCCCTGGCCGGGGTGACCCTGGGGGCGGTTCTGGCCGTTGGTCCTGGCCCAGTGCTCGGCCTTGGCCCAGCCCTCCCTGGCCTTGACCTTGGCGTCCTGCCAGACCGGGTCGTCCTTGTGCTTGTCGATCAGGCGCTCCAGGACCGACGTGCCGGTGGTCTCCGAGGGCATGAGCAGCCACCCGACGAGGTAGACGCCGGCCCCGAGGCCGCCGAAGAACGTGCTGACGGCGATGATCGCGCGGACGACGTTCGCGTCGATCCCGGCGTACCGCCCGATGCCGGACGCCACACCCGCGACCATGCGGCCGTCCCTGGTCCTGTAGAGCCGCTTGACACCCGAGAAGTCGTTTTCTTCCATGTCTCCAGACTGCCCCGCGAGGAGTCCCGATCCCATCGGGATTCGCCCTGGCACGACCCTGACCTTCCATCCGGCGGCATCCGGATTACCCTGACACCGGGCCCAGGGTGCCCCAGGGAGAAGGGAACAGTCCATGGACGACCTGCTGCGCATCGACGACACGTTCTCCGAGGAACAACGCCTGATCCGCGACACGGTGCGGCGGTTCGTGGCCGAGCGGGTACTGCCCCACGTCGGCGACTGGTTCGAGGAGGGCGTCTTCCCGGCGCGCGAACTCGGCCCGGCGCTCGGTTCCCTCGGCCTCCTGGGGATGCACCTGGACGGCTACGGCTGCGCCGGCATGGACGCCGTCTCCTACGGCATCGCCTGTCGCGAGCTGGAGGCCGGCGACTCCGGCCTGCGGTCGTTCGTCTCCGTGCAGGGCTCGCTCGCCATGTTCCCCATCTGGAAGTACGGCTCGGCGGAGCAGAAGGAGGAGTGGCTGCCCCGGATGGCGGCCGGCGAGGCGATCGGCTGCTTCGGCCTGACCGAGCCGGACCACGGCTCCGACCCGGGCGGCATGCGCACCCACGCCAAGCAGGACCCCTCCGGTGACTGGATCCTCAACGGCTCCAAGATGTGGATCACCAACGGCTCCATCGCGGACGTCGCGGTGGTCTGGGCACAGACCGAGGACGGCATCCGCGGCTTCGTGGTCCCCACCGGCACGCCCGGCTTCTCCGCCCCGGAGATCCACCGGAAGATGTCCCTGCGCGCCTCGGTCACCTCGTCGCTGTACTTCGACGACGTCCGTCTGCCCGCCTCCGCCGTACTGCCGGGGGTGCGGGGCCTGAAGGGCCCGCTGTCGTGCCTCTCAGAGGCGCGGTACGGCATCCTGTGGGGCGTGGTGGGCGCCGCCCGGGCCTGCCTGGAGACGGCCCTCGACTACGCCACCAGCCGGGTGCAGTTCGACCGCCCCATCGGGGCCTTCCAGCTCACCCAGCGCAAGCTCGGCTGGATGTACGTCGGCCTGGGGCAGGCCCAGCTCACCGCCCTGCACCTGGGGCGGCTGAAGGACGCGGGCGCCATCACCCCGCAGCAGGTCAGCTTCGGCAAGCTCGCCAACGTCCGCGCCGCCCTCGACATCGCCCGCGAGGCCCGCTCGATCCTCGGCGGCAACGGCATCACGCTGGAGTATCCGGTGATCCGGCACATGAACAACCTGGAGACCGTGCTGACCTACGAGGGCACCGAGGAGGTGCACCTGCTCACCCTGGGCCGGGCGCTCACCGGGCTGGACGCCTTCCACTGATCCGGCCGGGTCTGCACCGGAGACGGGCACCGGGTGGGCGCCTCCGTCCGCCCGGCCGTTCAGACGTCCGGGCGCTCAGGTGTCCGGGCGTCCGGGTTCCTCGCCGGGCCCGGCGGTTTCCACCGGACCGGTCGGTCGTAGAGACCGCCTGGCCGTAGGGACCCGTCCGGCGCTACCGCTGGAGCGCCCGGCGCTGCGGCAGGCCCAGCGGATGCCACTCGGGCGCCCGGGTCGCCGCCAGCTCCAGCTTCTCCGCCCAGGAGACCCCTCGGCGCAGGTAGAAGCGGAGCAGCTCGGCGGCGGCGCGGGCGTCGACCAGCGCGTGGTGGGCGTCAGAGAGCGGGATCCCCGCCCGCTCGCAGCAGGCGGAGAGCGTCCACTTGCCGTGCGGGATGAACTCGGGGGCGAGCTTCTGGGTGCACAGGGTCTCGGTCAGCCACTGGCTCCCGGGCAGGTCCCGCAGGAAACGCAGGTCGAACGAGGCGTTGTGGGCCACCAGGACGCGCCCGGCGATCCGCGACCACACCTCGTCCAGCACCTCCTCGATCACCGGCGCGTCGGCGACCATCTGCTTGGTGATGCCGTGGACGTGCGCGGGCCCGGTGTCCCGCAGGGGGTTGATCAACGAGTGCCACTCGTCGACGGTCTCGCCGCCGGTGTCCAGGGAGACGAGCGCGATCTCGCAGATGCGGTCGCCCCTCGCCGGGGAGAACCCGGTGGTCTCCACGTCGACCACGACATATCCCTGCCGAGCGGACACCCGGTGCCCCGGAAGCGACTCCAACCCCCAACTTGTCATGAAGGCCAGCCTATGGGGAGGGCGATCGTCGTCACGCGGCGTTCGGCGAACCGGGAGGCCCGGCAGGCCTGGCGACGGGCGATAGTGGACACTATCCTCGGTACGCTGTCTCCAGCGGGGCGTTAGCTCAATGGTTAGAGCTGCGGACTTTTAATCCGTAGGTTCTGGGTTCGAGTCCCAGGCGCCCTACTCTTCAACCCCCTGTTGACCAGGGGGTTTCTTCTTGCCCGGAAATCCGTAGGTCCCGGAACACCCCCAGGGGAGACCGAAGGGAGACCGGTGGTTTCGGACGCCTCCCCCACCACGGCCCGCCGGGGCACCAGAGCGGCGATCGCTTCGGCCGCCTCCCGTGCCACCTCCGGCATGATCGAGGTGTAGGTGTCCGACGTGATCGTGATCGACGAGTGACGCAGCATCGCCTGAACGGTCGCCATGTCCACCCCAGCCGACAGGCCCATGGTCGCCGCACCGTGCCGAAGGTCGTGCATCCGGATCGGCGGCAGGCCGGCCTCGAAGGCCAGGCGCTCGAACTGCTCGCTCACCCACGCCGGGTGAAGCTCGGAGCCGTCCTCCCGGGTGAACACCCGGCCCGTCTCCTGCCACGCCTCACCCCAGGCGAGCCGCTCGGCGTTCTGTCGGCCGCGGTGCGCGCGCAGGACCTTCACCGTGGCCTGGTCGAGGGCGATCGGCGCTTCGCTGGAATCGGTCTTCGGGTCGCCCTCCTCGACGTCCCACCC
This sequence comes from Streptosporangium pseudovulgare, assembly GCF_014648055.1. Lineage (GTDB taxonomy): Bacteria > Actinomycetota > Actinomycetes > Streptosporangiales > Streptosporangiaceae > Streptosporangium > Streptosporangium pseudovulgare. Next base: position 56,708 of record NZ_BMQJ01000019.1, on the reverse strand, counting down.
GACCTGAACGAGCTGCGTCCGCACGATCACCTGTCCGGCGTCGAGGTCGGTGTCCTCCCACCGCAGCCCGCACGCCTCGCCGCGGCGCAGGCCCCGGAAGCCGACCAGGTGGAACAGGCCGTACAGCCGGTGCCGCGCCGCGTGGTCGAGGAAGACGCCGAGCTGGGCGGGCGTCCACACCATGACCTTGCTCGGCCGGGGCATGGCCGCCCAGACCTTCAGCGCGTTGACGGTCTTCCCGCCGGCCTCTTCCCGGGCCTGCTCCAAGGCGCGTTCGTACTCGGCCGTCCAGGCGGTCACGCGTTCCATCGTCCACACCAGGCCCTTGGGCCGCTTGGCCGCCTCGAGCTTGACCAGCTTGGCCACGTTCTCCGACACCAGGCCCTCGCGCTGGGCGTCGCTCAACGCCGAACGCAGGGTCGCCCGGATGCGCTGCTTGGTCGCCGGGCCGGTGACGCGCTGGCCGCGCACCGCGGCGCGGACCGCGGGATCCTCCGACGCCTTGGCCGCCAGCAGCTCGGCGTTCTTGTCGTCGATGCCGGCGAACAGCGCGTCGAGGTGGGTGACCCTCAGCCGGTCCATCCGGACGTCGTCGAGGACGTGCAGGTGGATCCGGTGGTGTGACTCGTAGGCTATGAGCGTTGACTTGCGGATGTCCCCGGTGCGCCGGCGGCGCGCGATCCATCGCGCCCAGAACTCGCCGAACGTCTCGGGGCGGAACGCCTGTCCGGCCTGGTACTTGCGTCGGATCTCGTCGAACAGCGGCATCGGGCCGCGGTTCCGGCGGGCGTCGAGGATCAGCTGCCGGATCTCCATGCGCGCGGTGTGCCCGTCCGGGCCGCTGTCGGGGATGGAGATCAGCCGCAACGCGTCCTCGAAGAAGTTCGCCAGCTCGGCCTCTGTCCGGAAGCCGCCCACTCGGAGGTCGACGCGCTTGCCGTCCGGCGCGGCCGGCAGTTCGGCTTTGCCGTACCAGCTGCCGTGCGAGGGGTTCCACGAACCGTTCTTCCGGCGGAGCTCGGGGCACTTGGCGCCGAGCTCGCGGCCGTCGTCGCCGCGGCACTTGCACCGCTTGAACGTCGAGCCCTTCATGGTTACGCCCTCCTTCCCTTCTCCGCTGGGATCTCGAGAAAGCCGCGCTCTCGTGCGAGCTTGATCCAACGCCCTGCGGTCGAGGTCGCCAGGCCAAGTTCTCGCTCAACCCCTTTCGCCGGCGGCTCCCCGAGTGCGTACGCAAGCGAGTACGAAGCAGCCACGGCGCGCAACGCCTCATCCGTCGGGCCAGCGCTCACATCCACATCCACGTCATGTGGTTCAAGAGTGATCACGCCCTCACCCTCATGACCTTCCATCACCAGGTTGCGTGCACAACTCCTCACGATCGAAGCGACAGGCACCCCACGCAGAGCCGCACTGCTGATCGTCGTACCGTCCTGAGCCGTAACCGTGAGCTCTGTGCATCCCAGCCGACCACCTGCAACGTCGATAACAAGCCGAACTTGGTACGGCCCCACTCCATCACCAGGTGACACGGTCATTTCGGCAGGAACCAGCACAAAGAATCCCGGAGCAATCTTGTGCGGCCTGCGCTGTCGCTTGTCGTCGCTTCTCAATGTCGCCACGCCAGGCATCGTTTCGCGATGAGAGAGGCTTGTCAATGTTCTCCCGCACGTGCTATCACTTGCCATTGAGAGAGTTATGACACGGCAAACTCACAGTCCTCGAGGTGACCTGAATGGCAAGAACCATGGGATCCGAGCGGCTCTGGAGCCATGAGGAGACAGCGACCTTCCTCGACGTATCCCCTTGGACGCTCCACAAGTGGAACTCGGCGGGCACTGGCCCGAAGTCGTACAAGCTCGGGAAGCACCGCAAGTACGCCCCGCAGGACGTCTACGCCTGGCTTGAGACCCGCGCCTCCGTTTCAGGCGGTGTTGCCGCATGACAAGGGCAACCGTCAGTTCCTTGACCCGCTCGGAGAGCACGACCCCCGGGACCAAGGGCATGTCCCTCGCCGAGCTGCTCGCGCTCCCGGCCGCCGTCGACCTCGTCACCGCGGGCCGCGCCTGGGGACTCGGCCGGACGAAGAGCCATGACCTCGCCCGCGCCGGCGAGTTCCCCTGCCCCGTGCTGCGGCTCGGCAACGCCTACCGAGTCACCCGCGCCGATCTCCTGCGCAGCCTCGGAATCGACCCGCTGCAGGTCGACACCTCGAGAAGCCCCGCGCTCGAAGGCGGTCCCGATGCCGCCGCCTGAAATGACGAACGGCGCCGGGGCCATCACCCCCGAGCGCCGCCCGAACGCTGATGTCCCCATCAACGCCACCATCACCCACAGCGTAGGACACCGCGGCATCCCTGTCACCGCCATCGCCTACGCCCCCGCCGGCCGCCGAACCCGCTGGCTGTCCGTCGTCGAGCACTGCCCCCACTGCCACGGCTCGCACCTGCACCGCGGCACACCGGAAGAACCCGCCGGCGACGTACGCGCCGCCGGGTGCGGCCGCGGCCACTACCTCGTCATCCCCACGGCCCGGCCGGCGGTGGCGCGATGAGCGCCGACCGGCGACCCCGCCGCGGCGCCCCCTCCGCTCGGCGAGGACTGACGGTAACCCGCCGCGGCGGCGATGCTCCGGCCCTCGACGAAGGAGGGCACGACATGACCGCCGACACCCGCCGGAACGGCCGCCTCAGCCGGTACTCGAAGGCGTACACCGCGACGCAGACCAGCATCACCGAACGGGCCCGCGCCGCCGCCGACCTCGCCGCCGACCCCGTCGCGGCGCTCGAGATGCTCGAGCTGCTGCGCGTCACCCTCCGCCGTGAGGTCGACCAGCTGCTCGACGCCGAAGCCGACCGGCGCGGGCCGCTCCTGAACCTGACCCCCCTGCCCCGAGACGAGACCAGCCGATGAGCTCCAACACCCTCGAGGCCGACCACCGACGAACCGCCGGCCTCGGCCTGTTCCCTCAGCACCTCACCCGCTCGGAGGCGTACAACCGGTGAGCGCCTTCGAGAACCTGATGAGCGTTCTCCACGAGGCTGGAGAGCGTGTCATCTCCCGTGGGGGTGAGGCCCGGACACGGGGCATCTGCCACGACGGCGACGCCCCGGACACCGTGTCCATCGGGATCGGCAAGGACAAGAACGTGGTGGTCTGGTGCCACAAGTGCCAGGGCAACACCGATTTCCTCGCCGCCCTCGGTCTGACCGAGGCAGACCTGTTCAGCGAGCCCAAGAGCAAAAGCCCGGGTCGCCAGCTGATCAAGACCTGGACATACCGCGACCTCGACGGCCGCGTGGTTCAGTACGTCGACAAGTTCATGCCGAAGGCGTTCCGCTCGCGACTTCCCGGCGACCGGCACAAGCACCCCCCGAAGGGGGAGCGTGTCCTGTTCAACCTTCCCGAAGTCCGCGCGCAGGCCGCGGCCGGCGGCATGGTCGTCCTGTGCGAAGGCGAAAGCGACGTCGACAGCGTTACCGCCGCTACCGGGTACGTCGCCACGACTATGCCCGGCGGTGCTGGCATGGGCTGGCAGGAGCGCTACACGCAGATGCTCGTGGGCGTGTCCGAGGTCCGCATCATCGCCGACAACGACGCCGATGAGGCCGGCCTCAAGCACGCGCGGAATGTCGCCGCCTCCCTGGCACGAGCAGGCGTCCCGTACCGGATCTACCTGCCCGCGGTCGGCAAGGACGTGTCCGACCATCTGGCCGCGCGGCTCACGATCGCCGACCTCATCCGAGTGGACGCCGCCGACAAGACCACCGAAGAACTGTCCGCGGCGACCTTGGAGATGGACGACAGCGAACAGCGCGAATGGTCAGAGGACGTGCCTGGTGGCATTGAGGACCGCGTCAACGCCCTCATCGCCGAACTGCTCGACTCCCACGACCTCGACAACATGCCCGACCTCGAGCCACTCGTCGCGGACGTGCTGTTCCTCGACACCGTCACCCGCCTGTACGGCGCGTCCGGAAGCATGAAGTCCTTCATCGTGCTCAGCCTCGCCGGCGCCGTCGGAAGCGGCATCGACTGGCACGGTAAGCAGGTCCGTCAAGGGCTCGTGATCTATCTCGTCGCCGAAGGTGCTCGCGGCATGGGCAAACGCAAGCGGGCATGGGAACAGCACCACGGCCGGAAGATGACCGGCGTCAAGTTCCTGCCGCGCCCTGTGCAAGCCATGAGCACGGAGTGGGACGTCCTCATCGAAATGTGTCGACGCCTGGAACCCGTCCTCATCATCATCGACACGCAGGCCCGGGTAACGGTGGGCGTCAAGGAGAACGACAACACCGAGATGGGTGTCGTCGTCGACCGGATGGAAGCGCTCCGCCTGGCCTCCGGTGCCTGCATCCTCGTTGTGCATCACACCGGCCATGAACAGACCGAGCGCGGCCGGGGTGCTTCTGCGGTGCTCGGCGCCATGCAAACCGAGATCAGTGTCACTCGGACGGGGAAGCGCCTCGATTCCAAGATCACTTTCAAGGTTGGCAAGCAGAAGGACGACGACGAGGGACCTCCTCAAGTATTCACCCCCAAGCTGATCACGTTGGAGGGGGAAGCCAAGGAAGACGGCAGCCCTGTCACATCTGTCGTCCTGGTTCCGGAAGCTCCGCATCCGAGTCAGCTCGAGCAGGGCAGCCCGGAGTGGATCGCCCTGCAGCTCGACAGGGCAGGGGTCCCCGCCACCTTCGGAGGTCCGCGAACGATCCAGGCGTGCGCCGAGCTTGGCATCAAGGCCCGGAAAGAGAAGATCGAGGAGGCTGTCAGGATCCGGAAGCGGAGAGCTCAGAACCTCCCCCCAGACCTCCCCCACGATCTTGAAACGCTACATCCCCCAGTCTTCGGGGGAGAAAGCAACGTTTCCGCTGAACAGACCTCCCCCCGGACTCTGCGGGGGAGGTCGGGGGAGCCATCGACAGACCTCCCTCCCCCCTCTCCCTCTCTTAGAGAGGGGGGAGGTGGGGCTGATGGGACCAAGGACGGACCGACAGGTCTCTGTGACGTGTGCTGCCGCACGATGGTCCTCAAGCCCGGAATGACCCGGCACTCCGGCTGCGTGCCGAACTCTTCCCGCTGACACCCCCGCCCAGGAGGCACCCCCGTGAACCTCGCCATCGCCCTCGACGACCTCGCCCACCACCCCGACCTCGCCGAGATCCTCAACACCACCCGCACAGCCATCCGCGCCGCCGGCTACAGCTGGATCCTCGACCAGGCCGACGCCGCCGCCCGCGACACCTGCAACACCCTCACCACCGCGGCCGCCGCCACCGGCAGCACCCCCCTCAGCCTCCCCCTCGACCAGCACCCCGACTGGGTACGGCTTGGCCTCCTCGACGCCCTCGCCGCCTGGATCACCGAGCAGGCCACCACCTGCCTCCACCAGCCGCACCCCGCACGCCCTCAGCCCGTCATCTCCGCCGCCTGGCGGCCGCGCCTCGTGGTCTGCTCGGCGTGCGCCCACCTGCTCCGCCTGCCCAAGGGATCCGCCAAGGACCGCACCTGCGACGGGTGCGGCCAGGTCGTCCCCGACCACGGCGCCATCTGGTCGGCGGCCGCCTCCCACGGCGGGTTCGTCTACCAGTACGGCGTCTGCGAACCGTGCCGGTACTGGCCCACCACGCCGGCCACCGCGTGAACACCACCCCGGCCGGGTCGAGCACGCCCAGACGATCGCCGACCGGCCGCCGTATGGCTCACACCTCGCCCCCGTCGACGAGCTTCCCGTGCAGGCCGAACCATGAGGTCGCCGACACCATGAGGTCCCCATCCCGCCCGACGTCCGCGCACGTCACAGACCCCTTGGAGAACTGATGAATCTTGGTCCTTCCCCCCGTGCTGAGCAGTGCACGGCGACGAGTAAGGCGACTCGGCAGCGGTGTCAGCGGCTGGTGGTCGGCGGCGGGGTGTGCTTCGTGCATGGTGGTGCGGCGCCTCAGGTGGCGGCGGCCCGGGAGGCGCGGATCGTGGCTTTGCAGGCTGCGGCGTCGGCGACTCCGACTGAGGTTCGGGATCCTGCGTCGGCGCTGATGAGTGCTGCTCGGGATGCTGATGAGGTGGTGCAGCGGCTCAAGTTCGCTATCGCGGATCGGGGCACCTTGGATTCTGCGTCGCTCGAGGCGTTCGGGGCGTGGCTGGATCGGGTGAGCCGCTTGTCGAAGGCGGTGCTGGATTCGGGGGCGGACAAGCAGCGGGCCGCGCTCGCCGAGCGGGATGGGCAGCTGATCGCGTTGGCTGTTCGCCGGATCTTGGATGCCATGTGCGCTGAGGTGCTTGCGGTGCTGGGGACGCGGGACGCGGAGCTGGTGAGGCGGGAGTGGCCGCGGTGGGTTGAGCGGATCGCTCCGGAGGTGCTGCTGTCGATTGGCCGGGGTGAGCTCGAGCATGGCTGAGGGGCGGCTGTCGAGCGCGGAGGTGGCTGACCACGCGCTGTTCGCGCTCGAGGTGGCGGCGCGTTCGTGCGTGCCGGATCTGGCGTTGTCGGCGATCCGGCGCGCGTTGCAGGGGTTGGCCGCTGACGATGTCGCCCGGGTTGCTGCCTGTCTGGCGTTGCAGGCGGTTCGGGGCCGGCCGCCGGCCGCGGTGGCGGCACAGCTGGAGGTGTTGGCCCTTGAGCATCAGATGATGTTGGACTTCCCGGCGGGTTCGGGCGGGTCGGGGGCGCCGCGGTGAGCGAGCCGGATCGGTTGGCGACCGTGTTGCCGGGCGGGTGGGTGCTGTTGGGGCCGGTGGGCGCCGGCTACTGCGAGCGGGCGTTGCGGGCGGCGGCGCGGGCCGCGGCGCGGGATGGGATCCAGGCGCCGCCGGAAGTGCGGGCGTTGACGCAGCTGCTGGTCATTGCGGTTGGGACTTCCGTGTGCGGTAGAGCGGAAGTGTCTGATGAGGCCGATTCGTCAGGGTTGCTTCTCGTTGGAAGTGGCCCCGTGGGGACGGGAACAGCGGCAGAGCACCTCGGGATCACGGATCGGGGCGTCCGGGATCTGTGTGCTCGAGGTGCTCTGCCAGCTGAGCGAATCGCCGGCCGTTGGTTGATCGACCTGGCTGACCTCGGGGCGTATGCGGAGCAGCGCTCGAGAGGCAGGCAGGGCAGATGTCAGGACACGGCTCGGATAGGCAGCCCTCGGCCGGTGTAGGTGAAGGCCAGCCGCGGCCGCAGATGTCGGCGGAGATGGTCCGGCAGGTGGCCGCGAATCTCAACGTGGACATGGCGAAGGTTCGCGGGAGCGGCCCGGACGGTGAGGTCCGGTACGTGGATGTGCTGAGGGCGCCGGCGTCCGCGCAGCTGCCGCAGACGTTGCCGGCAGAACCGCCGCCGGTGTCTGAGGCGGTACGGCAGGTTGCTGCCCATCTCGGCGTGGACCTGGCGGGAGTGCGCGGGTCCGGCGCCGGCGGCGAGATCCTCTGCCGGGACGTCTACCGGGCCAAGGCCGCCGCCCGCCAGGCGCAGAAGCCGCCGGCCGCGGCGCCGAAGGCAGCCCCGCCCCCCACTCCGACACCGGCCCCGGCGGCGGCGGTGCGGCCGCTTCTGCATGTGGATGCGTCCCGGAATCCTCTGGTCGCCGCGGCGTTGGCCGGGCCGGGCGGTAAGCAGCTGGCGGCATACGCCTCGACGACGCCGCCGACTCTGTTTTCGACGGGGGACCTACCGCCGTTCACCGCATCCGGTATGGCCCCGTCGGCGCTGCTGAGCGTGCCGTGGTTCGCCCGGCACGCGGTCGCCGCGGAGAAGTCCCCGGAGAAGGCCGCGGAGATGTTGGAGGCGTTCTCAGGGCCGGACGGGGACGTTGCGGCGCGGGTCGACAACCGGGTCGTGAACCACGAAGCCAACTACGACTACCGGCTACGGGTCGAGCAGTGGCAGATGGCCGCGGCTCAAGCTGTCGGCCTCGCGGAGTGGGAGCGGGAGTACTCCCACCACAAGCAGCGAGCCGCGGCAGCCGCGAAGCCGGTCAACGAGATGACCGAGGACGAGCTGTTCGACGCGGTGTTCAGCAGCACGGTTCGCGGGCTGGGGAAGCGATGAGCGGCCCGCTGTACGCGGTGGTGGGCGCGTACGTCGCTGACGTCTGATCGGGGGCGATCATGGCTGCCCTCGCCGAGGCGTTCGTCCGGGTCCGCGCCGACACGTCATCCGTGCAGGACGACGTTCGCCAGGAGTTCAGTAGCGCGGGAGGCCGCGCGGGTGACGAGTTCGGCCGCAGCTTCTCCCGCGATGCGGCCGGGCGGCTGCGCAACGAGCGGGGCCAGTTCGTCCGGGAGGGCGGCAAGCTCGGCGAGGCGGCAGGGGAGGAGTTCGCCGACGAGTTCGGGCGGCGCGTCTCCCGCGACGCCGGCGGCAACCTGCGCGACCAGCGCGAGATCTTCGTCCGCCAGGGCAAAAACCTGGGGGATGCCGCCGGGGAGGGCTTCGCTGACGGCTTCAAAGAAGCTGCTGACCCCGATGTGGGCAACCTCGCCGACGACAAGGCCGAAGCCAACCTGCAGGGCCGCCGCCTGGGCAACGCCGCCGGTGAGGGTTTCAACGACGGCTTCAGCAGTGCGGTTGACCGGCTGGGTTCCGTCATCGGCCGCGCCCTGTCGTCCATCACCCCCAACCTGGGGCGGCTGTTCGGCGGGTTCCGCGACATCCACGTCGACATCGACCGGGCCGGTACGGCGACGCGGGCGCTACTGGCCGGCGTCGGCAAGCTGGGCTTGGCGGCCGGGGCGTTCTCCACGCTCGCCGCCGGGGCTGCTGCAGCGGCCGTGCAGGTCTCCGCTCTGGTCTCGGCGCTGGCGCCGGCGAGCGGGCTGCTGGCCGCGTTGCCGGGTGCGGTGCTGCTCGGCGCGGGAGCGATGAGCGTCCTCAAGGTCGGCCTGATGGGCGTCGCCGACGGCTTCAAGGCCGCCCTCAGCGGCGACGTCGAGAAGTTCATGGCGGGCACCAAGGACCTGTCCGGCAGTGCCAGCGACGTCGCCTATGAGCTGTTTCAGATTTCGGGCGCGTTCGGCTACCTCAAGGACCGCGTCCAGAACGCACTGTTTGCGCCGCTGGTCGGCCAGATGGAGAGCCTCTTCCCCATCCTGAACGCCCTCGGCGAGGGCATGGAGTCGGTGGCGGCGGTGTTCGGCCAGGCCGCGCTGAAGGTCCTGGAATTCGCCCGCTCCGCCGAGACGCTGCAGGCCATTCGGTCGGTCTTCGCGTCACTGCGGGACGCGATGGCCGGGCTGCTGCCCGCGCTGACGCCGCTGCTGGCGGGCTTTCGGGACCTCGGCGTGGTGGGCGCGTCCTGGCTGTCGGGGTTCGCGCCCGGCATCGCCGCCGCGGCCACCCGGTTCGGGGAGTTCCTCAGCAACGCGTCCGCGTCCGGCAAGGCGCTGGAGTGGATGAACTCCGGCCTGGCGGTCATCAAGCAGCTGGGCGCGGTCCTGGGCGACCTGGGCGGCACCGTCGCCGGGGTGTTCCGGGCGATGTCGGCTGCCGGGGCCGGCGCACTGGGTGTGCTGGGGCAGATCCTCGACGCCACCCACGCCTGGGTCGACTCCGCTCAGGGGCAAACCGCCCTGGTCAGTACTTTCCAAGCGCTGTCGCAGGCGGGCCGGGCCCTGACGCCGGTCATCACCACCCTCGCCTCAGGCATCGGCGCCCTGGCGCCCAGCGTTGCTGCGTTGGCGACGGCGTTCGGCCCGGTCCTGATGACCGCGATCTCCGGCCTGATCCCGGCGCTGGGAGCGTTGGCGCCCGGCCTGGTCGCGGTCATCAACGGCATCGGCGGCGCCGTCGCGGCGATCGTTCCGACGCTGCAGCCGCTCGCTGGAGTGATCTCCGGCCTGTTCTCCTCCCTGGCCCCGGTGTTCACCCAGATCGGTGTCGCCGCGGCGAACCTGATGCCGGGCGTCATGGCGGCGGTCGGCGCGATCGGGCAGGCGGTCGGGGCGCTGGCGCCGGCGCTCGCCCCGGTCGGCCAGGCCGTCGGCGGCGTCCTGGCCGTGCTGGCGCCGCTGCTGCCCGTCGTGGGGCAGCTGGTGCAGCTGATCGCGACCAGCTTGGCCGGGGCGGTGCAGCAAATCACGCCGCTGCTGACGCCCGTCGTCGGGGCGTTCGGGCAGCTCGTCACGGCGGTTTCTCCCCTGATCCCGCAGATCGCTCAGCTGGCCGTCACGCTCGTCTCTGGGGTCCTGCCCGCCCTGACGCCGCTGGTGCCGGTGGTGGGGCAGCTGGCCGCGACGGTCGGCGGCGCGCTGGTGTCGGCGTTCAGCCAGATCGTCACCGCGCTGGCGCCGGTGCTGCCGGTCATCGCCTCCCTGGCCGCACTGATCGCTCAGACGCTGGGAGAGGCGATCCGCCAGCTGACGCCGCTGCTGGGCCCGGTCGCGGTGGCGTTGGCGCAGGCGTTCACGCAGATCATTGCCGCCATCCGGCCTCTGATCCCAGCGATCGGTGACCTGCTGGTGCTGTGGAACACCGAGCTGCTGAAGGCCCTGGCGGACCTGCTGCCGGTGGCCGGGGAGATCATCGCCGTTCTCGGCGGTGAGCTGCTGAAGGTCTTCATTCAGGTGGTCAAGGCGATCAGCCCGCTACTTCCAGTCGTAGCGCAGCTGGTGCAGGTCCTGGCCGCCGCGCTGCTCCCGGCGCTGGCTCAGATCATCACAGCGGCCTCTCCGCTGATCGCGGTGTTCGGCCAGGTCGTACAGGCGATCCTGGGCGCCCTACTGCCGGCGATCACCCCGCTGATCGGCAGCATTGCACAGTTGGTGGCCTCGATCGGCGGCTCGCTGCTGAGGATCCTCGCTGACCTGGGGATGGCGCTGCTTCCGCTGCTGCCGCCCCTTGGTCAGCTGGTGCAGGTTCTCGGCACGGTGCTGGTGCAGGCCCTGACCACGTTGGCGCCGTTCTTCCTGCAGATCGTGCAGATGATCGCGGGTCTACTGCCGGTTCTCACCCCGTTGATCACCCTGGTCGCCCAGGTGGCCGGGCAGCTCGGGCAGATCCTCGTGCAGGCCCTGGCCGCTCTGATCCAGGCGTTGACGCCGATCCTGCCGATCATCGCGCAGCTCGTGCAGACGGTCGGCGCGGCCCTGGTGCAGGCCCTTGCCGCAGTGGCGCCGTTCCTGACCCAGGCGGCGACGCTGCTGGCCAGCCTGCTGCCGGTCCTGACGCCGCTGATCGGCATGGTGGCGCAGGTCGCCTCGCAGGTTGGGCAGATCCTGGTGCAGGCGCTGACGATGCTGCTGCAGGCCATGCAGCCGCTGCTGCCGGTGATCACTCAGGCGGCGCAGCAGATCGGCACCGCGCTGATGCAGGCGCTGACCGCGTTGATGCCGTCGATCGTCGCGATCGTCCAGGCGTTCGTCAGCCTGCTGCCTGCGCTGACGCCGATCATTCCGATCGTCGCCCAGTTGATCACGGCGTTCGCGCCGCTGATCGCCGCGATCTTGCCGGTGCTGGTGCAGCTGATCCAGACGCTCGTGCCGATCCTCGTGCAGATCATCGGCGCGTTCGTCGCGCTGCTACCTGCGGTGATGCCGATCATCAAGATCGTCGCGGATCTGATCGTGCAGCTGATGCCGCTGGTGGAGTGGCTGGTCCGGCTGGTGGGCGCGATCTTGGAGAAGGTCGTTCCCGCGGTCGGTGAGGCGATCAAGTGGTTCCTCGACCTCGTCGCGAAGGTGACCTCGGCGGTGACGCCGTGGGTGCAGTGGCTGGCTGACAAGGTCAAGTGGGTCGCCGACAAGATCGTCGAGTTCTTCCGCTGGCTGTACGACGTGCTGGTCGGCCACTCGATCATCCCCGACTTGATCAACTCCCTGCGCGACTGGTTCAACAAGGGCGTCGACTGGATCAAGGGCGCCATCGACACCCTCAAAGAGATCCCCGGCAAGGTCGGCGCGTGGTTCGGCGACATGAAGGACCGAGCGATCCGCTTGGCCGGGGACCTGGTCGACTGGGTCAGGGACATGCCCGGGAAGATCTTCGACGCGGTCAGCCGGATCGGGGAGCTGCCCGGCCGGTTCGCCGACTGGTTCGGCGGCATGAAGGACCGCGCTGTCGACCGGCTGAACGACCTGATCAACTGGGTCCGCGGGCTGCCCGACATGATCCTCGGCGCGCTCGGCGACATCGGCGGCCGCATGGCGAATTTCGGCCACGACATCATCCTGGGCATCTGGAACGGCATGGTCGCCCAGTTCCAGTGGTTCAGCGACTACATCAGGAATTTCTTCTCGTCGATCATGCCGCAGTGGGTCAAGGACGCCTTGGGCATTCGCTCGCCCAGCCGGGTCATGGCCGCGATCGGCCGCCAGCTGCCCGCCGGCATGGTCGTCGGCATGCAGGCGGGTGAGCCGATGGTCGAGGCCGCCGCCCAGCGGATGGCGGATGCCGCCGCGTCCATCAGCATGCCCGCTGCTGCGACGTCGGCTCCGGCGTTCTCCGGCGCGTACGGCGCCGCAGGCACCGGAACCGCGGGAGGGCGGGGCAAGGCGGCAACGATCAATCTGAACCTCACCGTCAACGGCGCCGACCTCAACTTCCGCGACCCGCAGGGAGTCGCCCGCGAGCTGCTGGTCGAGATCCGTGACGGGCTGATCGGTCTGGAGCGGGAGGTGTACGGGACATGAGCGTCCCCGAAGACAGCACCGTGAGGGCCGTCACCTTCAAGCTGAACGGCGGAGTCCTCGGAACCAACGGCTCGCCAGCCGCCTGTCCCAAATGCGGAGAACAGCATCTCCTGACGGTCAGAGTCGTCCCCGACGAGATCGGCGAAACGCCGACCTACGTGGAGTGCCCATGGGGCCATCTATGGGCTGAGCCGACGTTGCCGCAGCGGGTGTTCGCCGGCCTGCTGGCGGCGGTCGCCGAAGAGTACCCGGAGGAGTGGGCGGCGTTGAACCGGGTGCTCGCCGAGCGGGGCAGGCTCGTCGCCGGCGCGTAGTTGGCGATGCGGTTGCTCGAGGCGGCGGACTGCCGTGGGAGCTGTGATCACGCCGAGCATGGCAGTGGCCCCGTCTCGCACCCACATGGGCGAGACGGGGCCACCAGGGTTCCCCGTGCCTCGACACCCCTCCGAGAAGAAGCGCGGGGGAAGGTCCGCGGCGGACCTCGACGCACCGCGGACTCCTCCGGCCGGCCCTCGGCGCGCGAAGGCCGGCCGGGAGGTCTACGTCCGGCGGATCTCCGCCATGAGCTTCGCCAGACCTTCCTCGATGGCGAGCTCCCGGGTGATCGCCTCCGCGAGCTTCTCGACCGTGCCGCCGCACTCCTTCACCGCGGCCTTGTACAGCTGGTCGATCCGCTCGGGGTCGGCGCTCTTGCGGCGGGCGAGGGCGTGCCAGCGCTTCACCTCGTCGGGGCTCACAGCTCGACCCCCTCGCGGCCCAGGGCGGCGGCGAGCTGCTTGCACAGGTCGCCGGCGGTGGGGGCGGTGAGAGTGTGGGATCCGCCGTCGGGGGTGGGTCCGGGCGCGTAGTAGATGCCCGCGGACCACCACACGCGGTAGGGCGGGTACGCGCGGCTGATGGCGCGGATGAGGTCAGCGCGCCGCTGGGCGGTGAACTCGATCGGCGAGGCGTGTTCGGGAGCCGTATCGTTGGCCATGGTTCGGACCTCCTGCGTCCGATCAAGGGCCCGTCTCGACGTTCTCAGCGTCGCGGCGGGCCCGTCACGTTGTGTGGGCTCCGGCCAACTGTACGTCTAACTCGTACAGCACGTACAGCACGTTCAATACGGACCGTATGCGCAGGTCATTCAGCCTGTCCGTAACGTCATGCCTATGACGGTCGACCACCTGAACCCGACACCGCTGTGGGAGCAGCTCGCCGGGATCCTGCGTGAGCGGATCCGCGCCGGCGAGCTCAAGCCCCGCCAGGTCTTGCCGAGCGAAAGCCACCTGCAGCAGGAACACGGCGTCGCCCGCGGCACCGTGCGCCGCGCGGTCAAGGTGCTCGGTGAACAGGGCTGGGTGGTGACGATCCAGGGCCGGGGGACGTTCGTCGCCGAGCGGGAGAACTGGCCGACCGGCTGACGCCCGGTCTGCCTTTTTCCCGGATCTGGGAAAAAGGCTGGTCGAGGGGTGGGAGACAGCTCCACCTCGGGTGGGCACCTGAACGCGGGTCAGAAGGCGCTGATCGCGCTGGAGTACGAGAAGGCGATCGCCGCGGCTACGAAGGTCGGCCGACCAATCGGTGACGCTCCGAAGCCGCAGGCCACCCTGAGTGAAAAAACTGTGGCAGATCTGCCACCTTTTCCATCGCAGGTCTCCCCGCCTAAGCCGTTCGAGGCCAAGTCTCGTGAGCGTGCTGCGAAGGTCGTTGGTGCCTCCGGCCGCGCCGTCCAGCAGGCCAAGGCGCTCCAGCGGGACGCGCCCGACCTCGCCGAGAAGGTCCGCGCCGGGCAGGTCGCCCTCGACGCCGCGGACCGGCAGCGCAAGCAGCGGGTCGCCGCCATGCCCAAGCCCGACCCCGTGCCGTCCAAGCCCGGACCGGTCATGCTCACCCTGCACACCAACACCGGCGGGGCGTGGCACCTCGCGAGGGGCTGGGGGTGCTACGCGGGAGGGGGTTACAGGTCAGAAGGGGTGCCACGGACCGTGGCAGCAAGATCGTGGCGGGGTGTGGCACCCCCTTTCGCGTCCGTGTGGCACCATCAAAAGCAAGATCGTGGCACCTAGAAAGGACCGTCATGTCTGACCGCGCTCACCATCTGGCGAAGGCATCTGAAAGGTTTTGGAGCAAGGTCGAGCGAAAGACAAAGGAAGAGTGCTGGTTGTGGATGGGCGCCAGGAGACAGAAGGGCTACGGTCGATTCCGCGTCGAGGCGAACGGCCACGGCTACGCGCACCGGTTCGCCTACGAACTCCTGGTTGATGAGATTCCCGAGGGCATGACGATTGACCACCTGTGCCGTGTACCGTCATGCGTCAATCCTGCGCATATGGAAGTCATTACAGCGTCTGAGAACGCCTTACGCGCGGCCCGGAGCAGGGGTGTGTCAGTTTCCCCGAGTGCGCTCATAGAGCGCTTGCAGGCGCTCTATGACGCCGGGGTGCGTGACTTTGCCACCCGGGACATGAAGGCCCTATGGGAATCCAATGGGTTGTCCCGGCAGTGGGCCCAGAAGCACCTCAAGAGGCTCATCGAGGCTGAAGCTTTGGGCTACAGCGGTGAGCAGCAGCGGTATCTGTTGACGAAGCGTCCTGCCGTCGCGTAGCCGTGGCAGCAAGATCAACACTTCGTGGCGCGCAGCCCACGCGCAGCCGTACGCGAGGAAACCCGTCTGAATCAGACGGGTTTCCTTCGGCCCCTCGCGCAGCCGCACGCGCGGGCCGGGCCTTGCACTTCCTTACGAACCCCTGACACGCGAGGGCCGCCCGGGGCCCGCGAAGGTGAAGAATCTACACCTGCTCTCAGATCTTCCTGGCGAGAGCAGGAAGATCTCATCGGGCAGCCGTGAGGGTGAGCGCGTCAGCAAAACGGTAAAACCTTTTTGCTGGAGTCGCAGGTGTTGGCGGTGAGCCCGTCAGGGTGACGGGCTCACCGCCAGCTCAGCCGACCTCGGGCCGCTCGGGCATCAGGTAGCGCTGGGCGTCGTCGTCGTAGCCGAGCACGTCCGCCTCGACCAGCTTCTTGAGTTGCTTCTGCGCCCACGCCCGGCTCATGTCCGTCGACTCCCACAACGGCCGCAGATCGCGCGTGGCGAAGTCCCGGGCCCCGGCATCCCACAGCCCTTGGAGATGCGCGATGAGGGCCTCTCCGCGCTGCTGAGGCGTCATGGTGACCTCGGGTGGCGCGAACTCCCATTCGGGGTCGTCGAGCTGGTCGACGATCGGGTCATCGAGGCCGGCCTGAACCTCGGGGTCCGGGTCGTCCTCGGTCAGATACTCGCTCGCTACGTTGCGCACCTCCTCATCTTCGTCGTCTCCGGGGTCGATGGCGTGTTCCAGCGCTTCGGCCGGGGCGGCGAGCGCCTGGCCGCCACCCGGAAGGCGGGAGATCGCCGCGGTGCCCTCGTCGACGGGCTTCGCGAAGGCCGGCCAGAAGGCGGCATGCTCACGCATCGCGGCGTTCGCCCGCTCGTCATCGAACCCGCCGGCGGAGTCGAGGCCCCACGCGAAGGTCCGCATCGGCATCGCGATCCGCTCATCCGGGATGGACGGCGCGTCCCAGTACGTCATGCCGGGCTGCTTGTTGCTCCACAGCTCGGGGCGGGCGCCGGCGTCCTGCTGAGCCTCACTCAGGCCGAACCCGGCGTCATGCCCGGACTCGACCCCGAAGCACGCCTTGGCGAGCTGGCCGCGCGCCAGGGTCGGCATCTGCGTGTAGTCCGACCGCTGCAGGCTCATGACCACCGACCCGCCCGCCGAGCGGATCGCCTTGAGCATCGACAAGAACGCCTCCTGCTCCTTGTCGCTCAAGGCGTCGTAGACGTCGGGGAACTCCTCGATCCACACGACCCAGTACGTGAGGCCGCACCCGGGCTTCCACTTCTGCAGCTGCTTGGCGGCGAGCTGGTCGGTGCGTTCCTTCACCCGGGCCTGCACGTCCGCCAGGAGTGCCTTCGCGCCGGCCTTCGTCGTCTCGAAGCGGTGCAGCGCCTCGGCGAGCGGGCCCAACGTCTGCTCGCCCTTGGTGATGTCGATGGCGAACACCGCGGCGTCGTAGCGGGTGACGATCTCGCCGAGCAGGTTCCATGCCCCGCCGATCGACTTGCCGGACCCGGTCTGCCCCATGATCTGCAGGTGGTGACCCACGATGACGTACGCGACTTCGTCGAGGTCCTGCCACAGCCCATGCCGGATCGGGTCGGCGATCGACCCGCCCGGCCTCGACGGGCCTGGCCACGGGATCGGGTGCTTCATCACCCGCGGGTCGCTGATGGTGACCTTCGCCCGACTCGCGTCGTCGGGGTCGATCGACGTCGTGATGCTGCCCGGGGGCAGGCCGATCCCGCTCTCGATGTACGGGACCTTCTTCTGCAGGTCCTCGGCGGTCTGCCGCCCGGCCTCCAGCTGCACGTCGCCCTGGACCTTGTGCTCGGTCGCCGCGGTGGTGCGCGCCTCGACCGCCAGGCCGGCCCGCCCGGCGCCCTGGCCGAACAGCATCGCCAGCGGATCGGCCAGGGCGCCCGGCGCGTCCCAGCCCTTGAGCCGGATCACGGTGCGGATGTTCCAGGTGGCGCACAGGGTGAACCCGCCGATCAGCGCGATACGGCCCGTGACGACGGTGGTGGGGCCGTTGATCGTGGCGGCCGTCACCCACAGACCGGTCAGCAGCGTCGTGGCGGTGGTGTGCGCCTTGCCCCACGGGCCGCGAGCGTGCGACTGGCCGTAGGTCACGCCGGTCAACACGATCACCGCGACGCTCATCAGGAACGCCGTCCAGGACGCCACGGCGGGATCGTCGGTGTCGAGGATGACGTGGAAGGCCGCACCGACGCCGAACAGCAGCAGCCCCACCACCCACGGCGATGCGAGGGTGACCAGCTTGGACACGCCCTGCGCGGCCACCTTCTGCAGGCTCGACTCGACATCGACGGTCGCGAGTTCCTTGCTCCGGGTGGCCATCACACGTCATCCCAGTTGAACGTCGGCTTCTTCTTGTCCTTGATGGCGGGTAGCTGCTCGATGAACTCCTTGCGGAACTGCTGGTGAAACTTCACCATCTCGACCGCGGATCCCTTCTGCAGTTCCGCGGCGCGCTTGAGGCGCCGCACCACACGGCGGGCACGCAGCCGCACGTCCGGGCCGCCGAGCAGGGCGAGCACCGGGTGTCCCTTGAAGCTGCGGATCAGCACGGCGTACAGCTCTTCGCTGGCCATCTCGAACTCGCCGCCGAGGTCCCGGCACAGGGCCCGCCCGATCTGGGCGTAGTTGGTGATGGCCACCGGCCCCTGCCACGGGATGTTGGACAACTCCGGGATGCGGGCCCGGCCCGGCCTGTCGGTGCTCACTGGCCGTCCTCCTCGATGTCGTCGTCGTCGAGCACGTCGCCCTCGGCGACGTGGTGCTTGCCGGTGCGGTAGGCGTCGCCGACCACCCGGGCGAAGTCCGCGGCGTCCCGGCGGAGGGGGCGGGCGCCGGCGAGCGCGGCCACCAGGTCATCGAGCGCCGACAGCAGCAGGCACAGCACGGCGTACAGCCCCGCCCACACGCTGGGGCGGGGGGCATGGTGAATCATGGGGTTCTCTCCTTCACATGGGGAGGGCCCGCCCCGGGTGCTCTTGGACGATGCGGCCCGGGGCGGGCATGGGGGTCAGGACAGGCTCGCTTTGGCGAGCTGGGCGAGGTAGGAGCGGATCAGCACAGCGCGCGGCTGGCCGACCTTCATCTCGCGCTTGATGCGGGTCATCGTCGGCACCACACCCGTGGCGACCTCATCGGCGTACCTGGTCGCGGCGACCGGGAACAGCTCATCGGGCGCGGGTGTGAGGACCGGCATCGGTGCAGGTGACGGCTCAGGTACGGCGGGTATGGCGGGCTGCTCGACCTCGCCGCCTGCGGGCTCAGCCGTACCCGGGCCGACCGGCTCGACCGGCACCTGTTCGGCCACTGTCCCGTCGACCCGGTTGAGGGTGTCAGCGGTGACACCCTCGGTGTCTGGAGTTCCAGACACCGGGACGGCGCCACGTCGGATCATGCCCATCAGCAGCTCGTAGGAGAGCACCAGGGCGACGGCCGGCCACGCGGCGACGATCGCGCCGACCGGACCGTGAGCCCACCCGTGCGCGACGTTCGCCGCCAGCGTCGCGAGGATGCCCAGGGCGAGCGTCCAGCGCGCCAGCGCGGGCACGGGAAGGCGGCGGCGGGCCGCGTCGAGCAGCACCATGGAGGATGCGAAGATCGCGCCGTCGATGGTGAGCGGCACCAGGCGTGCCGTCAGGCCGGACTCGCCGTTGGCGACGACGACCTCGAAGGCGTGCCGGTAGGACACCACCGCGGCGACGGCCGCCAGGAGGACGACCACGACGGTCGTGCAGATGCGGATCATGCTTCACCGCCCAGGTCGCGCACGACGTTGCCGAGCGCCTCGGCGAACTCGGTGAACGATCGGATGTCCAGGCCGCTGATGATCGCCGCCCAGTCAGCCGCGTCGTCCGGCTCGACGTCCATGAGCCGCGGCTGGCCGGCGTCCCGGTAGGCCAGGCGGGCGAGCGGCGGCCGCCGTACGGCGCCCTCGTCGACCTGCACGTACCGGATCACGATCTGTCCGGCGCCGCTGAACGGGCCGAACGTAGAGGTGTGAACGCGCTTCGGGCCGGTCTCGGTGTGCTCGGCTCGGCACCATGGCGGGCACGGGCGGTGGGCGGGTAGGTTCTCAGCCACGATCTCATCTCCTGGTTCGGTCAGGGGTGTTGGGGTCGAGGCCCCGGCCGGTGGTGTAGTCACCGGGCCGGGGCCGCTTGGTTGAAGGGTCAGGCGGGTCGGCAGATGCGGCACGCCGAGTCCGAGCAGCTGTCCTCGCCGGCCGCCAGCTCGAGCGGCTCCGGCGTGCCGGGAACCGTGGTGCGTGCCAGCGCGACCTGAGCGAGGACCGCGTGGGCGAACTCCTCCGCCTCATCCACCGTCAGCACGGCGTCGCTGTCGTTGGCCACCTGGATCAGCGCGCCGTCCTCGGCATCGTGGGACAGCTCGACCGTTCCGGCGGAGCCGTACCGGCCGCCCGGCAGGGGCACCGGGGGCGCCCAGCACATGCCGCCTTCGGGGTCGGGCAGGTGGCGGCCGCCGCGGGTGCAGTCGTCGTGCCGGACGCACCACGGCGCGCAGCCCGGCGCCGAGCTCGCGGCGGCCGCCGTACGGGCCTCGGCCAGCAGCAAGCCAAGCCGCTTGTGCAGCTGCTCGGCCTCGGCCAGCGTCAGCCGTACGGCGGGGGCGTCACCGCGGCGCAGTTCCGCCACCGGCTCGTCGTCGCGGTCGCCCTGGCGCAGGCACAGGCCAAGCTCCTCGGGCGCCCACCGTCCGGGCGCTACCTGAACCGGGGCTTCCCTCGTGAGCGGGGTGACCCGGTCCGGGCCAAGGTGGAACCGGTCGGCGGGCTGGTCGCGGTCGTCGTGGGTGAGTTCGCACCAGGCCGGGCACGGCGCGGTCTGCCAGTACGGCCGCGGCTTGACGGCACCGCTTCCCCCGGCGGCTGGCTGGTCAGCGCCGAGCGGCGTCCACTCGCCGCCCGGGGTGCGGAAGACGACGACCGCGGTGACGGCGAAGGCCTCGCGCTGCCGGACGGTCGGCAGGGCGTTGAGCATGTTCGCGGTGGCCTGCTCGAGGGTCGGGCCGGTGTAGATGCGCATCTGGGCGCCGTCGACGGTGCCGCACACGCCGTACTCGCGGCCCTCGCCGTACGGCGCGGCGCTGGCCTCGACGGGCTCGGCGAGGGCGGCGCTGGCCAGCTTCAAGCAGTTCTTGCACGTGACCGGCTGCCGGGTCTCGGCGTAGGCACCGGCGAGGCTGGTGGTTCGGGAGCGGGCGGGGCAGGCGGGCAGGCCGTTGACGGCGGCGTGGACGACTCCAGAGGTGCGGGTCCGCAGGTTCGCGGCCGCGGCGGCGGGGGCGCTGTTGAGGGTCGTACGCTTGTCCATGGTGAGGGACCTTTCCGAGAGGGGGTTCCGATCCAGGGCCCGTCCGGTCTCGACCACCGGGGCGGGCCCGCATTGCGTTTGCGGTGGTGCTGGTCAGTCGTCGAAGCGGTAGTCGTCCTGCTCGGACTGCCACTCCATCCGCTCGACCGGGTCGGCGATCGGCTGCCACAGGGAGCGGAGCTCGATCGGGGCGGCGCTGTTCATGCGGAGGTCCTTCCGGTCAGGCGGCGCGGCGGCCGGTGCGGGCGGCGAGCAGGATCCGAACGGCGGCGATGTGGTAGCAGCGGCGGGCCTTGAGGCCGGCCGGGCATGAGCACCCGTCCGGCGAAGCGAGGTAGACGGTGGTGCCGTCCGAGCTGATCGCCCGGTAGACGTGCGGGCGGCTGGTCGCCAGGATCGCGCCCTGCTCGATGACCTCGCGCGCCTTGTCGAGCTGGAACGGCTTGAAGCCGTCCAGGCCGGGGGCGGTCAGGGTGATGACCCAGCGGCCGGCCACCTTCTGCGCGGCGAGCTTGCCCGCCTTGGCCCAACGCTGGGCGGTGCGGAGCGAGACGCCATGAGCGGCGGCGATCTCGCGCGTCGTGACCCGGGTGGCAGGGGTCGCGGAAGCCAAGGCCGAAGCCTGGTCCATGAGTCTCCTCCTGATGCTGCAGGTGGTATCAGGTCTCGGCTGGTGTTGGTAGCACCGGCTGAGCCGTCTTCGTTGGACCCCCTGACTGTATGGCTAATACATGCGCCCCGTCAACACATCTAGGCGGTAAAGACATGCGCCTCTATTGGGGGTACACTCCGGCCATGCCCCGTCCTGAACCGCCCTGGATTCCCGTCGGCATCGACGGCGTCGCCGAGCACCTCGGCGTTTCCGAGAACACTGTGATCGCGTGGCGACGTCGCTCCGAGAAGGAGTGGGTCACCGTCGAGAAGTTCCCTGAGCCTGAGGGCAAGATTTCAGGCCGTGTCTGGTGGTGGCTCGCCGACATCCTCGGGTGGGCTGAGCGGACTGGCCGCCTCAAGAAGGTTCGCCCGAACGGCTGACCCAGCAAAAAGAAGAACGGGCCTGCCCGGTGCTACCAACACCGAACAGGCCCTTGATCCCCACCTGCAGCATCAGGAGGAGACCCATGGTCAAAATACAGCCTGCCCACGTACAGGCCGAATCGAAGGACCGTGCCCGGCGTGCGGAAACGCCGGGCACCCCGAACGGCATGACGCTGGATGAGCTGCTCGCGCTGCCCGTCGCCGTCGACCTGGTGACGGCCGGCCGGGCGTGGGGCATCGGCCGCACCAAGGCGCACGAACTCGCGCGCCGGGGCGAGTTCCCCTGCCCGGTGCTGCGACTCGGCAACGCCTATCGGGTGACTCGCGCGGACCTCCTGCGGAGCTTGGGCGTCGCGCTCGCCGAAGCGGCCGGGAACGCCCCGGAGCAGACGAACGACGCGGAGCCAGCGTGGGCATCCGCCTGATCGTCGAAGTCATGGACCACGCCCCCGCGACGCTCACGCCTCGGGAGCGCTACGCCCTGCTCGTGCTCGCAGAAGACGCGCGGGACGAAACCCGGTTGTGCTCGAAGGGTGTCGAGAGCAACGAGAAGGTCATGCAGCGCTTCCGGGCGGGACGGAGCGAACGCGCGGCGATCCTCAAGGCGCTCATCGACAAGGGTGCGATCGAGCGAACGAAGCGCGGCCAGAAGCATCAGCACGCCGAGTTCCGGATTCTGCCGCTCACCCCTGCTCAGGGTCCGGGAAACCCGGACCCTGAGCGAGGGCGCGAGGGTGCTCAGCAGCCGGGAAATCCGGCTGCTGAGCCTGTGGATAAAAACTCTCAGGGTCCGGGTTCTGCCCTCTCAGGGTCCGGGTTTTCCGGTCTCAGGGTCCGGGAAACCCGGACCCCTTCCCCTCAGTCCCCTCAAGACCCCTCATCTCTCTCGAGCACCGAACGCCGCATCATGAGCGCCGTCGGAGCAACAGCAGAAGAGACGAGAGAGATCATCCGCATCATCACAACCGAGAACCAACCCCGGAACCTGACGGCCTACGCCACTCGCCTCGCCGAGAATGGCGACCTGGTCCCGCTGCTGGAACGAGTTCGCGCCGGAAGCCGCGCGGCCGTTCCTCAGACGACACCGGCCCCGCCGCCGCTGGCCGAGCTGCTCGGCCAGCGGCCGTGCCCCCACGGCACCCCCGGAGGTGACCAGCCGCGGCCCGGGATCGGTACACCACCCTGCCCACAGTGCCGCCGCGCCGCCTCAGCGCTCCCGACGCAGCCCACCCCGTCACCCTCCGCCGGGCCGCCGGACCTATCGGGTCTCCGCGCGGTCCTCTCCGAACTGGCGAGCAGTACCGGCCCTCAGGCACCCCGCCGCCCCGCACCACCATCTGCCCGTCCGGCCGCCGCCGGGGAGCGCTGACGTCACCCCGCCGATGCCCGCCGGTGCCGAGCGAGCGGCGGGAGGGTGGGCGGCGCCCGCCGCGGCGGGCGCCGGATGGGAGACCGAGGGAGACCGTTGGGAGACCGGCAGGAACACACGACCCCGGTTCCGGGCGTTCACGGCAGCACGGAACGGCATGCGGAAGCGCCATCTACCAGGCAAAACGTTCGGGGACGGCATCACTCATCACCGCCCGGCACGTCCCCCAATGCTCTTTTAATCCGTAGGTTCTGGGTTCGAGTCCCAGGCGCCCTACCACTCCCAAGCAGGGATTCAGGCCCTGACCAGGGCCTTTGTCCTTGTCGATCTTTCCCGGCACATACAGTCGGATGCAGTCCGATGCCACCGCCTGCCACTGTTCCCGGAACATACGCGGAATGGGATCGCGCCCGTACGCCCAGGTCAGCGTCCGGTTTCCGGAAGCCTCCGGAACGCTTCCGGGGGAACGTGAGCCGACACGACGAAGGACCCCGAGGGGTTTCCCGGGGTCCTTCACAGTCTCCTGCCGTCACGGTGGTCACGTGGTGAGCGCTTCCGTGATCCGCTTGTTGGCCATCTCGTGTTGCCCGTCGATGCACTTGGCGTAGACCCGAAGAAGCACATCGACCCCGTGGCCGGCCCGCTCGGCGACCTCCGGGGCGTGGACCCCGGCGTTCAGCCACAGGGACACCGCCGCGTGTCGCAGGTCGTACGGCCGACGCGCCAGCGGTGAGGCGACCTGATCGGGCGTGAAGGCGTACATGCGTGCCTGCCTCCAGACCATCGAGACCGTCAAGCCGGGGAAGCTCTTGCCGCTCCGGGTCCGGAACAGCCGGCCGTCCTCGGCGACGCCGTACCGGGTGATGTGCTCACGCAGGATGGCCACCAGTTCCAGCGGGATCGGCACGCGCCGGGTCGCCTTGCTGCCCCGATGCTTGAGGCCGCGTTCGTCGTTGGCCTCCCCCGAGTCGGTGTAGCGCTTGTTGCTCTCCGGCCGGGTCGTCTCCAGAGTCAGGGTTCCCCAACCGGTCGCCGGGAGATCGCAGTTCGCCTCACGCAGGCCGGCCGCCTCCGCCGGTCGCAGACCCCCGAAGTACATGCAGGCGAACATGGCCGCCATCATCGGCCCACGGGTACGGCCCGCGTAGGTCACGGCGACCAGCAGCCGACGCGCCTGCTCCGGGCTCACCACCGCGCGCCGGTCGATCTCACCCGTCGTCTTGACCTTGCGGAACTTGACCTTGTGGATGGGGTTCGCCGAAAGCTCTCCCAGTTCCACGGCGTACTCCAGGGCCTGGTGGAAGACGGCTCGCTTGCGCCGGTAGGTCGAGGCCGCCGCGGCCGTACCGTCCAGACGCAGGGAGATGGCCTCCAGCGCCGCCCGTGTGTGCTTCGGGTCCTCCAACGCGCTCAGGGGCAACGAGGCCGCCTCCAGCCACCGCACCACCCGCAGAGCCTTCAGTGAAGGAGTCAAGGGCGGCGCTGCGCGCCGCCTCGCGGCCCTGCGCCCGCTCGGCGACCGGGCGTGCGGCCTGGGGGCCGGTCCCGGCCGCCGGCAGCTCGGGCCGCACCTCCACTCCGCCGCACAACCAGGAGCCGGACCACTCGGTCATGCTCAAGCCGCGGGAGTCAGCGCCGTCGCTGCCACCAAGGCCATTCAGGCGACGCATGCGGATCCAGCGACGTCCGGGCGAGAAACCGCCTGTCCAGCGGGAGAACCAAGGAGTACAGGTAGGGCCTGGCCCATGGCGGCAAAGCCATGAGCGCCTGTTCCAGCCGCCAGCGTGGGGCCACTCCGCAGCATTCAGGGCACATGCATGTCGGTGCGATCCGGTCAACGGTTCCGGGGACCACTGCCTGTGCCCAAGCGAGCAACGCCTCCGCTACCTCGCCTGGCCGCATTCTGGTGTGCTCAAGCGTGATCACCGCGACCATGGGACGACGGCCAAGACCAGGGACCTGATGGATCGAAGCTCTGTGAGTTCCGCACACCGACCCACGCGCACGAACCCGAGAGGGGCGCCTACGAGGCATAGCCCTTTCTGATCAACGTCATAGGCATGATGATGGCACTGGTCGGCCCCGTTCCTCCACATGCCTTAGCGCGAAACAAGCGACGCCTCCGGCGGGGGCGCTCCGGCTCCGGGGTGATCGCCAAGGCCCGCGCATCGTCTCTAACCGTAAGTGGCTGAGGTAGGGGCCTGATCACCCCGCCCGCCATCGACCCGGGGCAAGCCGAGCAGACCAAGGCCGCCGGGTCCAGGTCGTTCGTCCAGTTGGGCGCTCCACCTGGACCCGGCGGCCTTGGCCCGCTTCCCCTTCGGGCGGGTCGACGGCAAACGGGGTGATCAGGCAGGCGGAGTGTGCGCGCCGCGCAATTCGAAGGTGAAGCGCTCGCGCCAGTTCCATTCCGCGTCCTGTTCCTGAACGCACGTCAGAATCCTGCAGATCTTGTCGAAGACCTCGGTCCCCAGGTTCGCCCTGCTTTCCTCCCAATGGGTCCACACCAGCTCCACCGGCCGTTCTACGTCGGTGCTCAACCTGTCCCAAAGCGCGGCGAGGTTGTGCCCGTAGTAGGGACCAAAGTCCAGCGGCCCCGCCAGTATCCGGTGGAAATCAGCTTCCGACCTGACCTGCCGGCCATCAACGACCACGCGCATCCTGCCGCCCTTCACATACGGGGTTCTGCTGGAGGAAGCTCCGGGCAGGGGTTCGGCATGGTGCCGCCGTGACGGCGAGCGATGTGGGCCTCAAGCAACCGGACCGCCAGCCCATGACCGTAGTGGAAGGCGAAGAGTCGCGGGATTGTTCCATCGGGGCCCGGGCGTTCGGGATCGGCCCCGTAGGCCAAGAGCACAGCGGTGCATGCAGCGTCCAGTGGCTCTCCGGTCTGGTTTGCTCCGTCCGCCTCCACATCGATCGCATGCACGAGCAGGGTCATGTCGGACCACACCTCATTCGGGTCGGCACCGGCGTCGAGCAATCGGATCAGTTCCCTCAGGTCGCCGTGCTCCACCGCGAAATGTGCCGGAGTCATCGGCTCGTGGGGTGTCGCCTTATGTTCCATGACAGTGATCAAACCAGAAGGTCTCTGCATTGGGACAGAATCGACTAGCCCTTCCCTGCAGAACAAAGTGGGAGTGCGCGCATCGCATACACCGCAGGTCCTGCGCCTGGCCGCCGGGCCATTAGCGGGCCATTAAGCAGGGTGGCGAGGGGGCAACCGCGGTTACTCATGACCGGTTCCACGCCCAGGTCAGTGCCCGTGCGAGCCGTGATCCATGCAATTCCCAAGCTGACAACGCCGTTTCCGTCTCTCATGGATTCCACTAAGGTGACAACCTTCGGACGGCGCGACCTTCCGGAGTCTTTGAAGGCGAACGCCCACGATGAACTTCGACCAGACGCCCGCACGATTCCGTCTCGACGCCGCGTTGAACCATATGGCCGTCACCTTTCGTGGTATGACCGCCCACCCCGACGAGCGCAACTGTGAGTGCCACTGGGGCAGCGCGGAGGAGCTCGCACGATTGAAGGAGCCGGACGCGGAGCTGGACCTTGATCTCCTGCATCGCACTTGGCGGGCCGGCGACTGGGACGATCACGCGTCGGTGCTACGCCGCATTCTGCCTCAGTTGTCGGGAGCCCTCGTCGGCGGCCTCGTCGAGCCTCTCTTCGGCATGGAGGAGGTCGGACGTTCATTCGCTCGCGGACAGTGGCAGCAGTGGCCTGCCGAGCAGGCCGCAGCGGTGCGGGAATTCCTGAACGCCTGGTGGGCCCACACTCTCCTCGACTCGGATCCCGCAGTGCCTGCACACGAGATCCTCGCTCTGTGCGCCGAAGCCTCCGCCACAATCAGCCCATGGCTGCACGTCTGGGAGGCGCAGACGTGCGCCGTGGCCGACCGCCACCTGGTCGAAGCGGTGACGCGCTGGGAATACGACTTGCTGGGAGACCAACTCCCGTGGGAGAGCTGGGACAACGAGGAAGAGATGTGTACCGAGTTGACGGCCTGGCTGATCCGTCATGCCCCTGCCCGACTCCGTGCCGCGAACGCTCCCGTGGAGTTGCTCCACCGGATACGACTGCTCGGACTTACCGGCCCCGCCCGCTGGGAGGACCCTCACTGGCCCGGCTACCGCTACTGAATCAGAACCCGCCACAGACCGGCCCCCTCTTGGTCGTCATACAGAGCAAGATCCGGAACATACACGGAATGACTTCACCGCAGTCGAAGGAGATTTAGCGATCACATGCGGGTCAACGCGTCCTCGGCCCATGCAAGGGCGATCCACTTTTAATCCGTAGGTTCTGGGTTCGAGTCCCAGGCGCCCTACCCGGTGTTTCAGCAGGTCAACGGCCCGATTCTCGATGACGCCATCGTGATCGGGCCGGACTTTTTCCTACATCATGCTCCCCGGTGTTCCCGCGTTCCACCACGCCGCGGTCGATTCCCGATCATCTCCATGAGCCGTGCGAGCGAGCCGCGCCACGCTGCGGCCACCGAGACGCGGGGATTGCAGGTGGCGCGGATCATCGAGCGCACGGCCGAGAGCGGACCGTGGGCGGGCACCCCGGCCGCTTCGGCCGGCAGGTACGGGTATGACGCCGTCTCATCAGGTCACGGTGCCAGCGCAAGACGGTGTCCGGGCGAAGGAGCTGATCAGAGGCCTGCCAGGTGATGCTGTTCAGCGCTGAGCGGCACTACTGGCCGCCCTCTTCTTTGTCGGCCGCGGACATGGCGAGCATGTCGTCGACGCACCTGCGCATCAGTTGCTCGAACTGAACGAGGTCCCGGTCGCTCCATTCGGCGAACGCGGAGTCGACGAGCCTCTGCCGGGCCGCCTCGAGCGCGTCCGTGATGCGACGGCCCGCACTGGTGATCACGGCTTCCTTGACCCGTCGGTCCGCCGGGTTCGGACGCCGCTCGATCAAGCCGAGCTCGGCGAGTTTGGCCACCTGCCGGCTGACGGTGGTGTGGTCGCGTCCTGCCCGTTCGGCGAGTTCGACCACGCCGATCGGCCCGAACCGCCGGATTCCGACGATCAGTTTGAACAACGCGCGGTCGAGATCGATGCCCGCTTCGGCCATGAGGGTCTCGTCGCGTTGCGGCAGGTTCATGAGCGCGATCAGGTCGACGAGCGATTCATGCAGGCGCCGGAACGCGATGTGCCGGCGGTGTTGGGAAACCATGCTCGCCACCGATGCCTTACGTGCCCTTGCGGACGGACGGGGAGGTGCCAAGGCGAGGATACCGGCAGCCTCCGGTAGGCCTGCGGTGCCCGGCGGAGACGCCGCCTTCGCATGGCGGGGACGCGGATGCGGGTGGCGAGGCGTGGCGGAGGCCGGGCCGTTCCCGTGATGGGTGATCGGTCTCCTCATGCCCGGCGTGGGAACGGATGGTCACGACGATCACATCCGTGGACATGCGCTCATAGTACACATAATTTTCCACCACTGGGACAGTGCGGTCGCGACACCTGGATCAGAATTTCTCCCACGCGAGGAGGGCCATAAAAGGCCAGTTCAAACTGCTCTGCTCGATAGCCGGGAAGCCGTCGGGGCGATGTGTCGGCCATGGAGAAGACTTGACGGCCGCTTCGAATGCGGAACATACTCCGTGCTAAATACACATAACGTCGGACCGGGCGGGATGGGCTGCCCGGCCGACCGTCACCGACGGAGAGGTGAACCGTGGCACGCAACGAAGAGCTTGATGTGATCATCTGTGGTTCCGGCGCGGCGGGATTGACCCTCGCCATCGATCTCGCCCGCGGGAACGTCGCGTTCCGGTTGATCGACAAGGCGCCGCACCCGTTCATCGGCTCACGCGGCAAGGGCATCCAGCCGCGCACCGAGGAGGTGTTCGAGGACCTCGGCGTGGTCGACCGGATCGTCGCCTCGGGGGGCGAGTACCCTCCCATGCGCACCTACACCCACGACGGACCGGTCGACAAGCACGCCGGGATCCTGCCGGAGCCGACGCCTGCCGAGCCGTACCAGATCCCGCTGCTCGTTCCGCAGTTCCTCACCGAGCGTCGGCTGCGGGAGCGGCTGACCGAACTCGGCCACGCCCCGGAGTACGGCTGCGAACTCGTCGGCTTCGATCAGGACGACGACGGCGTGACCGCGCGGATCGCCGCCCCCGACGGGGAGCGGACCGTGCGAGCCGCCTACCTGGTCGGCGCCGACGGCGGATCGAGCTTCGTCCGCAAGGCCCTCGGCATCGAGTTCCCCGGGAAGTCCCTCAACGTGCGGGCGCTCGTGGCCGACGTGCGGGTCGACGGCGCCTCGTCGCGCGTCTGGCACCGCTGGGGCAACGAGAAGCCCGAGCGGAGCGTCTCGCTGTGCCCGCTCCACGGCACCGACATGTTCCAGTACATGGCCCCGGTCCCCCTCGACGTGGACGTCGACCTCTCGGCCGAAGGGCTCACCGCCCTGCTCCATGAGCGCGGCGGCCAGGACGACATCGTGATCCGCGAGGTGTCCTGGGCATCGGTGTTCACGATGCAGGCCAGGCTGGCCGACGCCTACCGGCGTGGGCGCGTGCTCCTGGCCGGGGACGCCGCGCACTGCCATCCGCCGACCGGCGGGCAGGGCCTGAACACGAGTATCCAGGACGCCTACAACCTTGGCTGGAAGCTCGCCGCCGTGCTCGACGGCGCGCCGGAGTCGCTGCTGGCGACCTACGAGGAGGAGCGCCGACCGGTCGCCGAGGCGGTCCTCGGCCTGTCCAAGAAGCTGCTCGAAGCGGCCAAGAACCGCGACATGCGCCGGGGCCGCGAGGTGACCCAGCTCGATGTCGGCTACCCGGACTCGTCCCTGTCGCTGACCGGCCTGGAGCCCTACAAGGGCGTGGCGTCCGGCGACCGCGCGCCCGACGCTCCCGTCACCGGCGCGGGCGGGCTCGCCACGCGGTTGTTCAGCCTGTTCCAGGGACCGCACTGGACCCTGCTCGGCTACGAGCCCGGCGACGCCCCGGTCCCGGAACCGCGCAGAGGCCTGCGCATCCACGTCATCGGCGGCGACATCCTCGACACCGGAGGCCACGTCCAGAGCGCGTACGGGCTGTCGCCCGGGCAGTGGGCGCTCATCCGGCCGGACGGATACGTCGCGGCCGTGGTCGGCACCGCCGAACTCGGCGCGATCGAGTCCTACCTCGACGGCGTCGGCGTCCGTCCCGTGCGGTGACGCGTCTCCATTCGAGCACGACAGGTCCGCGCCCAGACGGCGGGGTCGCCGGTTCGGGCGACGCGGACACCGAGCGGTGGTCGCGGATCCCGGCGCCGGAACGACCCGGGTGCTTCACGGAAGCTTCACGATCTCGCTCGTACGGGCCACACGGCACACCGGTTTCCTACCGGTCATGGACAGCTCTCACCTCACGCGAAAACTCGTGGTCGCGGCCCATGCCGGGCTGGCCGGGTCGCTGGTCGGCGCCACCGCCCTGCACATCGGATGGGCGAAGCAGGTGGACACCGTGCGGCACACGGTCAGCGACTACGCGCTGAGCAAGAACGCCGCCGCGGTCTTCGCCGGGACCGTGGCCAGCCTCTCGGCGGGTTCGGCGGCGCTGCTCGCCGGGCTCGTGCGGTCCCGGCTGCCGATCGGAGCGCCGGCGACCGCGCTGCTGGGCGTGTGGTGCGGCGGCATGGCGCTCACCGGGATCTTCCGGACCGATCCGCAGGGCGGCGTCCCCACGGCCCGCGGGCTGACGCACCGATACGCGGCGGGCGGCGCGATCGCGACGCTCCCGGCCGTCGGGCTCCTGATCGCCCGGCGGCTGCAGGGCATGCCCGGCTGGGAGAGGAAGGCGCGGCCCCTGCGCCGCATCTCCTGGGCGAGCGCCGCCGGCGGCCTTGCCTTCCTGGCCACGCACGTGTCCGCCACGGCCGCCCGGCCCACCCCAGCCGTGCGGGCGATCGGCGGCTGGCTGGGCCTGGCCGAGCGGGCGGCCCTGACCCTGGAGCTGAGCCTGCTGTTCCAACTGGCCGAGGCGGTGCAGGCGAGCCGGGAGGAACGGTGACCTGGATCGCCATCGGCCTGGCGCTGCTGAACGCGTGCTGCTTCACGGCCGGGACCTGGCTGCAGCACAGTGTCTCGGGGGACGCGCCGTCCCTGGTGGCGGCGGCGCGGCGGCCCCGCTGGCTGGCCGGTCTGGCGCTGCTGGCGACCGGGGCGGTGTTCCAGGTCATCGCGCTGCGGCTGGCCCCGGTGACTGTGGTCGAACCGGCGGGCGTGATCGGGATCGTGGTGGGCGTGCTGCTGGGGCTGCGGGCGCGCAGCGACCGGCTGCGCCGGAGTACCGGGTGGGCGCTGGCGGCGATCCTCGTCGGGACGGTGGCGTTCGCGGTGCTCGCCGCGCTGAACACCGTGCCCGTCCCGATCACCACGGGAGCGCTGCTCACGGTCGGTGCGGCGGTCTCCGCCGTGGTGGCCGGCTGCCGGTTCGCCACCCGCCTGCTCAACGGCCGGGCGAGGTTCCTGGTACTGGGCGTGGGCGGGGGCGCCGCCTACGGCTGCACCTCCACGCTCGTGCGGGCCGCCACGGAGCGGTACGCGGCGCACGGCGCCGACGTGGAACTGCTCGGCATCCTCATCGGTCTCGCGGCGGCGGTCCTCGCGGGCTTCTGGCTCGTGCAGCGCGCCCACGCCGACGGGCCGCCCGAGGGCACGGTGGCGAACCTCACCGTCACGGACCCGCTGGTCGCCGTCTCCATCGGCATCGGCGTACTCGGTGAGGCACCCGGCCTGACCTGGCCGATCGCCGGTCTGGGACTGGTCTTCGCCGCCCTTGCGATCGGCGGGGTCGTCCGCCTCTCCCGCGACATCCCCACCGGCCCCGACTCCACCCAAAAACCTCCTTCCTGCGGCGCCTTTCACGACAGGAGCATCACATGCCCGGCGGCCACACCCAGCGCATCGTCATCGGCGCGGACACCTATCCTCCCGACGTCAACGGCGCGGCGAACTTCGCGCACCGCCTGGCCGTCGGGCTCACCGAGCGTGGTCACGATGTCCACGTCATCTGCCCCGCCGCCCAGGACGCCGTATCCGAGCGCGTCATGCGCGGCGGTCCGACGGTCCACCGTCTCGCCTCTTACGGCACCCCGTTCCATCCCAGCTTCCGCGTCTGCGTGCCCTGGCGGATCCGCGGAGCGGCCGCCCGGTTGCTGGACCGCATCGCACCCGACGTGGTTCACGTACAGTCCCATTTCGGCGTAGGCAGGACGCTGACCGCCATCGCGCGGCGCACGGGCGTGCCAGTGCTGGCGACCAACCACTTCATGCCGGAGAACCTCATCGGCTACGCCCCGCTGCCCGGCCGGCTCGCCACCGCGATCGGCCGGCTGGCCTGGCGTGACCTCCTCCGGGTCTTCCGCCGCGCCCGGATCGTCACCGCGCCCACCCCCCGCGCCGTACGGCTGCTGTGCGAGCAGGGCCTGGACGGTACGATCCTGCCGGTGTCCTGCGGGCTGGATCTGCGCCGCTTCGCGCAGTCTCCGGCGAGGAGAGCGGACGACGGACCGCGCGTGCTGTTCGTGGGCCGGTTGGACGCGGAGAAGAACGTGGACGTCCTCCTGCGCGCCCTGCCGCTGCTCCCCGAGCGGCTTCCGGTCACGGCCGAGATCGTGGGCGACGGCTCCCGCCGCGGCGAACTGGAGGATCTCGCCCGCGCGCTCGGCGTCGCCGACAGCGTCGTCTTCCACGGCCTCGTCGACGACCAGGAGGTCTTGGACGCCTACGCCCGCTGCGACGTGTTCTGCATGCCCGGTACGGCTGAGCTGCAGAGCCTCGCCACCATGGAGGCCATGGCCGCCGGAAAGCCCGTCGTCGCCGCCGACGCCATGGCCCTGCCCCACCTGGTGCGCCCGGGAGTCAACGGACTGCTCTTCCCGCCCGGCGACGTTCCGGCGCTGGCCGCGGCCCTCGGCTCGGTGCTGGGCGACCCCGTGACCCGGACGCGCATGGGCGACGCCGGCCGCGAGACCGTCGCCCGGCATGACATCGCGGACACCCTGGACACCTTCGAGACCCTCTACCAGGAAGCGGCCGAAACGCCCCGGCACTTCCGGATCGCCCGGGACGGGGGCAGGCATGAGCACCCAGCGCATTCTGGTCGTTGACGACGAGCCCAAGATTCGTATGACGGTACGCGGCTATCTGGAGGCGGACGGCTTCGAGGTCCTGGAGGCCCCGGACGGGCCGTCGGGCCTCGCCTCGGTCGCCCGCGAACAGCCCGATCTGGTGGTACTCGACGTGATGCTGCCCGGGCTCGACGGGTTCGAGGTGCTGCGCCGGATCCGTGTCACGAGTCAGGTGCCGGTGATCCTGCTGACGGCGCGAACGGAGGAGGTGGACCGGGTCATCGGCTTCACGGCGGGCAGTGACGACTACGTCACCAAGCCGTTCAGCGCCCGGGAGCTCGCCCTGCGGGCGCGGGCCATCCTGCGCCGGGCGGACGGCCCGGACCCGGCGCCGGAGGACCGCACCCTGCGTTTCGAGGGGCTGGTCATCGATCCCGACGCGCGGACCGTCGTCGCCGAGGCCGGCCGTACGGTGGAGTTGTCCGCGCTCGACTTCGACCTGCTGGTGGTCCTGGCCCGCGCGCCGGGCCGGGTGTTCACCCGCCGGGGGCTGATCGATCACGTATGGGGCCGCGACTTCTTCGGCGACGAACGCGTGGTGGACGTCCACATCCGCACGCTGCGGCGCGCGCTCGGCGACGACGCGAACGCGCCCCGCTTCGTGGGCACGGTGCGGGCCATCGGCTACCGTTTCCTCGCCCGGCCCGCCGGATGAACCGCCGGGGAGCCGTGCGGACCGTGGCGACGCGTGTCCCGGTCGGCGGCGCGGCACGGACGCTGACGTCGGCCGTGCGCGTGGTGCGGTCCCGCGCGGCGATGGCGGTCACGGCACTGTGGTGGCGGCTGCCACCGCTCGTCCGCCGGGTGTCGTCCCGCGCGGCGAAGCCGGTCGTGGCGTTGTGGCGATTGCCGCCGCCGCTGCCGTTGACCGTCCGCCTGGCGTTGTCCCATGTGGCGGTGCTGGCCGTGACGCTCATGGCGGTGAACATCGCCGCCGACGCCTTGGCCGGCTTCGACGACTACGGCGAACTCCGCAGGAGATTCTCCAGCCTCGAATCGGCGGTGGTCGAGCTGCTCGCCCGGGGCATCCAGGAGAAGGTCGGCATCGAACTGGTCTGGCCCGCGCTGACCGTCGGCCTGGTCACGGCGCTCGTGTTGTCCTTGGGGTTCTCCCGGTTCCTGCTGCGGCCGCTGCGCCAGGTCAGCACCGCGACCCACCGCCTCACGGAAGGGCACTACGACGACGTCCTCGACGTCCCCCGCGAGCCGGGGCTGGCCGCCCTGGTCGAGGACGTCAACCGGCTGGCGGCGGCGCTCGCCGACATGGAGCGCCGCCGCGCCCGCCTCGTCTCGGAGATCGCCCACGAGATGCGCACCCCCCTCACCATCCTCAGCGGTCAGATCGAGGGAATGGCCGACGGCATCTTCGCCCCCGACGACCTCATGTTCGCCTCCCTCGCCGACGACCTCAACCGGCTGCGGCGCCTCGCGGACGACCTGTCCAACCTCTCCCGCGCCGAGGAGGGCGCGTTCGTCCTGCACCACACGCCCACCGACGTGACCGCGCTGGCGGTGAGCACCGCCGAACGGCTGCGGCCCCAGTTCGACGACGGCGGGATCACGCTCGGCACGATCCCGGGTCCACCGGTCATGGCTCTGCTCGACGCGGGCCGCATCACCCAGGTGCTGGTCAACCTCCTGGGCAACGCCCTGGCCGCCTGCGATCCCGGCGGCCGGGTGGCGGTGAGCGTGAACGCCACCCACGACCCGGAGCCGCAGGTCGAGATCCGCGTCCAGGACACCGGCATCGGCATCGCCGCCCACGACCTCACCCGGATCTTCACCCGTTTCGAACGCGTCCAGCACCCGGAACGCCCGGCCCCCGCGGGTGGCAGCGGCATCGGCCTGACCATCGCCCGCGGCATCGTCCGCGCCCATGGCGGCAACATCACGGCCGCCTCGCGGGGTCCGGGTCTAGGGGCGACCTTCATCGTCCGCCTGCCGGCCGGGCGTGCGGCCTGAGGGCCGGTCCCGGCCGGCGGCGCCCCGGGCCGTGGCCGCACCATGCACCCGCCGTACCCAGCGAGACTCGCCGCCACCGGCGACGCGCCGCCGGTGAAACCATTCGGCCAGGCCATGGGCAGGCACATGGCCAGAGCGGCACTGATCGACGATCAGAGAGTGTCCCCGTATTCGTCAACGTCGAGTTCCGCCCGAGTGGTCTGCAAGAAGTCGAGGACACGGCGGTCAAGGTGCCAGCCCAGTGGCCGAGGTCGAGGTGAAGCTTCTGTTGTTCGCTCTTCCTCGGAGTTCTCGTCATCGTCACCGAAGAAGCGAACCACCTGTAGGACGGCGGTGTGTCCAGGCTCATGCCGATCCAGTTCGTCGGCGAGCGCTCCGATCGCTGGGGCGTACGGCTCCAATCGGTCAACCAAAGCTGCGATCATGTCGTCAACGGGCAGGCTCGATCCGGGAACGTTGATCTGCCAGATGTGCACCGCCGGGCGAGGGGGCTCAAGCCTCTTACCGGCTCGAATCGTGACCTCATCCGCCTCAAGTCCCAGTCGCGTGGCCATCTCCTCCGCAGACATGCGTTCGCTCTTGAGAGCGAAGTACACGTACTGATCGACTTCCATGGGAGGACTCTAAACAGCCGAGAACCTCCGACTCACCTGAACGACCCGGAGAGATCAGGCGCCCGACTGCCATGCCTTCGTGGTGGTGGCGCACTCATCCCGCCCTGACGATCGCCTGGCGATGGCTGATCTCCGTAAGAGGCTCGGGGCGATCGACGGTCCGGCCAAGGCCGTTCCACGCAGGAGAATGACCGGATGCGTCGATTCGATGCCGCGGGGGCCGGCCTTGTCCCCGGGCAAACGGTCCGGGCCCGGGTGACCGCCCATCAACCGTGGGGCGTCAGCGTGGTGATCCCTGGTCATGAGGGCATCGGCGCGTCCGTGGACGCCGCCGTGATCGACAGCCCATCGGGAAACCCCCGCGCCCTTCCCGAGGAGTACCCCCCGGTCGGTGCCGAGGTCGACGCCGTCGTCCAGCAGCTCCGCCGCTACACCTCGCCCGCCTGGGCGCGGTTGAGCCTGCGCAGCCAAGACCTGGAATGCTTCCAATGGGGGTGCGACTTCTGCGACACGCCAGTCGTTCTGAGCCCGGGAGGCGACGGCGTGACCCTGGACGTCCGCAGCGCCGACGGCCCCGGCAGCACCGCCATCGTCGCCCACCGCGAATGCCTCGCCATCCGGCTCCATACCCGAAGCCTCGAACCGGCCCGCATCCGCTCAGTCGGCCGAAAGCCGTAGATCCCTCGTTAAGCAGGTACTGCTCCGGTTGATGATGAGGCTGGAGGCGGGCCAGGGCCTGGGGGCGGGTGCGGTAGAACACTGGTCAGGCCGGCTCGGGGACACCCGCTTGGAGATGGTGTGCTCCCAGGCTGTCGCGGCTGGGCTGTCGCAGGCCGATGACGACGCCCGCCGCGACGAGCAGGGCGCCGGTGACGTCGGCGGGGCCTGCCTGACCGAGACCGAGTGCGACGGTGGTGAGCAGCGCGCCTACCGGTACGAGACCGGCGAAGAGGCCCGCGCGGTCGGCGCCGAGGCGGCGCAGCGCGTCGTACCAGAGGAAGAAGGCGGCCGCGGTGACGATCGCGCCGAGGTAGCCGAAGGCGGCCGCCTGGCTGAGTGTGGGCAGTCGCAGAGAGGTCGTACCGTCCAGGGCGAGGCCCGCGGCCAGCAGCATGGGTACGGACAGAGCGGCGGGATAGGCGGCGACCCTCAGGGGGCCGAGTTTGGGCAGGAGCGGGATGGCGAGCAGGGAGAAGGCCACCTCGCCGGCGAGTGCACCCAGGGACAGCAGAAGGCCCGTCAGGCTGCCCGAGCCGAGGCCGGCGGCGACGGCCGCGCCGAGCGCCACCACGATCGCGGCGCCGACGGCGCGGGGGGCGGGGCGTCGGCGTTCCATCAGCGGCCCGACGAGG
This sequence comes from Streptosporangium pseudovulgare, assembly GCF_014648055.1. Lineage (GTDB taxonomy): Bacteria > Actinomycetota > Actinomycetes > Streptosporangiales > Streptosporangiaceae > Streptosporangium > Streptosporangium pseudovulgare. Next base: position 19,671 of record NZ_BMQJ01000019.1, on the reverse strand, counting down.
GCGAGCACGAGGGGGACGGCTCCGACCACGGTACCGATCATGGCGGGGCCGGCATGCCGGGTGGCTTCGACGAGGAAGAGGTTGAACCCGGCCAGGCCGGTGGCGGCCAGCGCGATCAGAAGCAGGATGTCACGTGAGGTCAGGCGGACGCGGGGCAGGCGCCGGCGGCCTACGACGGCGAGCAGGATCGCCGCGGCGAGCGCGTAACGCAGGGCCTGCCCGGTGAAGACCGGGTAGTCGGCGATGGTGGCGGAGACCGCGGTCGAGGTGCCGACGAGCAGCATCGCCGAGGCCGCGCCGACGGGGGCGGCGAAGGGCCTCATGCGGCGTGCTCCGGCAACGCCGAGGTGGCAGCCGGGGCGGCCAGGACCTTGCGGGTGATGCGTTCGGCGATGGCGGCGACCAGGGTTCTGGGGCGGCGGGGCGTCAGATGTGCGGCCAGGGCGTTGCCGAGTCCGGGGGCGACATAGCCGCGGTCGCGCTCCAGCGCGCGCAGCGCGGCGCGTACGACGGGCTCCGGGGTGGTCATGGAGCCGGTGACAGCCGCCCGGCGGGTGCCGATGGTGTCGAAGAAGGCGGTCTCGACCGGGCCAGGGCACAGGGTGAGCACGCGGATGCCGCGCCGGCGGTACTCCTGACGCAGGGCGAGGCCGAAGTTGAGCACGAAGGTCTTGGCCGCGCCGTAGACGGCGAAGTACGGGGAAGGCTGGAAGGCGGCGTTGGAAGCGACGTTGACGACCGAGCCGCGGCCGCGCTCCAGCATGCCGGGCAGCAGCTCATGGGTGAGGTCGACGAGTGCGACGACATTGACCATCAGCTGGTCGTGGTCGCGGGCCCCGGGTATCTCCTCGAAGCGGCCGCAGGTACCGAAGCCGGCGTTGTTGACCAGCAGGTCGACGTTCAGACCGCGGGCGGTCAGTTGGTCGGCGATACGGCGGGCCGCGTCCGGTTCGGCGAGGTCCTGGACCAGCACGTGAGCGCGCACGCCGTGCTCGGCGATCAGACGCTCGGCGAGGGCGGCGAGCCGGTCGCCGGAGCGCGCCACCAGGATCACATCGTGTCCGTGGGCGGCGAGCTGGGCGGCGAACTCCGCGCCGAGGCCGGACGACGCTCCGGTGATGAGGGCGGTGCTGTGCACGGGTTTCTCCTTCGGTCGACAGCAACTGAGGGGAGAATGTATCAGCAACTCCTCGAATTGCAACAGGTATGATTCAGATAAGGATTAGGGCGCATCAAGGATGTACTGTGTTTCTGGATGAGTGGTCTGGCGGGGAGGCGTGATGGGTGAGACGGCGGCACGATCGTTGCGGGCGGACGCGGAGCGCAGCGTGCGCGCGATCCTGGAGGCGGCCGAGCGGCTGCTCGTCGAAGAGCCCGGTGCCTCCATGGAGCAGATCGCCGCAGCCGCGGGAGTGGCCCGCACGACGATTCACCGGCGGTTCGCCAATCGGCAGGCGCTGATCGAGGCACTGGCGTCGTCCGCGGCCCGCCAGCTCGCCCAGGCGGTCGAGGACGGCAGGCCGGACACCGCGCCGCCGCTGGTGGCGATGCACCGGATCACAGCCAACGTGCTCCAGGTCAAAAGCGCCTGGGCGTTCGCCTTGGAGCTGCCGGCAGACCCGGACAGCGAGGCCGCCGTCCTCCAGCGGGACATCGCCGGCCGCTGCATCACCGTGCTGAAGCGGGCCCAAGCCGACAAGCTCATCGACGAAGCAGCCGACCTCGACTGGGTGCGCCGGGTCTACTACGCGCTCATCCGGGAGTCCCTGCACGGCGACGCGGACGGCGCCGACCCGGACGCCCTCGCCGCCCGCATCATCGACACCCTGCTGCACGGCGCCGGTCCACGCGCCTGAGCCGAGGGCCGCGGCACCGGACGTTCCACGTCGGCTCAGCGACGACGTGGCCGAACGCGGCCCTGGCGGGGTTCGCCTGGGGGCAGCGGTCCCGTCATTCCGCCCCTGCCGGCTCTCCGTCGGGAATCCCGACGGCGGCATTCGCGGACACGGGCTTGGTGAGGAAGGCCGTCGCGTCGTCGGACGACTCCGCGCGGTAACCCTGGGCGCGGTAAAGGCTGATGTTGCGCCGGCTCCGGGCGCCGGTGGACAGCACGATGCGGCGGCAGCCGGCGTCGGCCGCGGCTTCGGCCTCGCGCAGCAGCCAGCGCCCCACGCCCCGGCCGCGCAGATCGGGAACGACGCCGAGGCGGCCCACGTGCCAGTCGTCCTCCACGCGGCGCGTGCGCACCATGCCCAGGAGCCGGCCGTCCCGCCACAGGCCCGTGGCCTGCCAGGTGGCCAGCCATGCGCGCACCTGCTCCAGCGACTCCTCCAGGGCGGGGATGGCCAGGGTGTCGTTGGCCAGTGCCTCCTCCACCCAGCAGCAACGCTGGAGCACCAGAACCTCTGGAGCGTCGTCCGGGGTCAGCGCTCTCACGTACGACCCCGGCAGCGGTACCGCCCCCGAACCCGAACGGGTTCGCTCGCGCATCGGCCGCAGGGCGTGGGCGAGGCGGACGAGTTCGTCCAGGACCCCGATGGCGGTCTTGTCACGGCCGGCGTCCGGGCGGAGCCGCCCGTTGTCCACCGTGTCGGCGATGCGCAGGGCGACCGTGGCACCCAGCGGCACCAGCCGCAGCGTGGTCACCACCTGCTTGGCGTGCTGGACCGACCGGGTGCCCGCCGAGGTGTTGCCGTAGCTGACGAACCCCATCGGCTTCCACGCCCATTCCCGGCCCAGGTAGTCGAGGGCGTTCTTGAACGTCGCCGGCATGCCGTAGTTGTACTCGGGGGTGACCGCGATGAAGCCGTCCGCCGCGTCCACCATCGCGCTCCACCGCTTGGTGTGCTCGTGCCGGTGAACGCCGGAGGCCGGCTCGTCCTCCTCGTCGAGGAACGGCAGGGCGAGGTCACCGAGGGTCACCGGCAGGAGATCCACGCCCAGTTCCGCGGCCCGTGGCGCGATCGCGTCGATCAGCCACCGGCCCACCGCCGGGCCGAGAGCGCCGGGACGGGTGCTGCACACGAGGACAAGGACTCGCACAGATTTCGTTGACATGGAAACGAACATAACTGGTAACTTGTTTACATGTCAAAGAAATGGTCCTCTGAGGCGGTGCGCTGGCTCGACGCGGACGAGGAACGCGCCTGGCGCGCCCTGCGCCGGATGATGATCGCGATCCAGTCGCGCACCGCGCACGACCTGGCCGCGATCGGCCTGTCCGACCCCGACTACGAGGTGCTCAGCACGCTCTCCGAGCGCCCGGGCCGCGCCAGCACGCTGCGCGAGCAGGCCGCCAAGATGGGTTGGTCGCGCAGCCGCCTGTCGCGGCACGCCAGCCGCATGGAGGCCCGCGGTCTCGTGCGGCGCGAACCCGACCCGGACGACGGCCGGGGCTGTTATCTCGTCCTCACCGAGGACGGCCTGGAAACGCTCGAGGACGCCGCCCCGATCCACCTGGAATCGGTCCGCCGCCACGTCATCGACCGGCTCTCGCCCGCAGACCTGTCCGCCCTGGAGAACATCGCCCGCAAGCTGGAAGAACCCGCATGAGCATCACCGGAGAAACCGAGCCGCATCAGCGCACCGGCCTCACACGGCGACGGCCGAAGCGGCGTCTCCGGCCGGCCTGAGACGGCAGGCGCACGACCGCGCTGGACCGGACCCGCGCCGGCCACCCCGCTCGACTCGAACTCGCCGCCTGATCGAAACAGCCGCCTGATCGAATCGGCCACCGGGGCCGGACAGGTGAGCGCACGTCTTCTCGGAGATCGCGGCAACGGGCGTTGATACCCGGCGGATACACGGGTGAGCGCGTATGGATACCCGGCCAACACCGAGTGGAGGAAAACGGCCGCCAAGGTGGCCACGGCGCCGCGAGGGGCGGCGTGGTTCCCCATGTCACGGTGAAGGAGTACTCCATGCGTGTGCTGGTGCGCTGTCTGCTCGGTCTCGCGGTGCTGACCGGGTGCGGTGCGAACGCCGTTCCCGTGGCCGGCGGTGGGAACGCCTCGATGGACAAGGCCCGCGAGCGGGAGAACGTCATCGCCACCTGCATGAAGCAGAAGGGTTTCTCCTACACCCCCTCGGTCAGCCGGCCCAAGCAGTCCGATGCGAACCCCGCCGACTACGCGGCGATGAAGGCGGACCGCAGCAAGAACGGCTTCGGCGTCTTCTCCGCCATCGTCTATCCGAAGCCGCCGGGGACGCGGGCGCCGGACGCCAACCAGGCGACGATCGACAGCCTCTCCGGCGCCGAACGGGACGCCTACCTCAAGACCCTGAACGAGTGCCGGGTGACCGCCCTCCGGCAGGTGAACGGCCTGAAGGTCACCTCGGTCGCCGACTATCAGGACCAGATGAGCACGGAGATCGAGAACATCGACAAGGAGCTCGACGGCGACTCCGAACTCCTGGAGCTCGCCGCGCCCTTCGCCGAGTGCCTGAAGTCCGAAGGCGAGCGGGTGACCTCCGCGAAGCCGCTCGCGCTGAGCGCCCGCGGCATGGATGTGTGGGGCCGGCAGGCCGACCGGCTCGGCAAGGCGGGCACCGTCACGGCGGAGGCGGCCCGGCCGTACCTCGCCAAGGAGATCAGGTCGGCGCTGGTCGACCTGGAGTGCGGCAAGGACTTCTACGCCGCCTTCATCCCCCTGCAAAAGCGGCTCACCAACGAGGCCAGGGTGAAGTACGGGTTCCAAGAGCAGTGATGCGTACCCCTCGTGGCAAGCTGCTGCTCGTGCTGGCCGTGATCCTGGTGGTCGCGGGAACCGGCTGGGGGGTGGGCACCCTGCTGCGCTCCCCGGCCGACGAGGCGGCGGCGCGCAAGCCGCCCGAACCGTCGCTGGTCACCGTCGCGGTCGAGCGGCGCGAACTGGTCGCCACCGTCGTGGTCAGCGGCACGCTGGAGTACGGCTCGCCGTATCCGGTGTCGCTGGCCGGGGTGGTGGGCGGCAGCGAAACCGCTCAGCGCGCCACCCGTGCTCCCCGGCGGGGCACCCTCGCGGAGGGCGCGGTGATGATGGAGGTGAACGGGCGCCCGGTGTTCGTCTTCTCCGGCACGGTGCCGATGCACCGCAGCATCGTCTTCGGCGCCAAGGGGGCCGATGTCCGGCAGTTGCAGAAGGCGCTGCGCAGGCTCGGCCACCGCGCACCCGTGACCGGCGTGTTCGACCAGGCGACCGCCGCCGCGGTTTCCCGCTTCTACGCCGAGAAGGGCTATGAGGCGCAGCAACCCACCTTGGAACTGCGGCAGAGGCACGACGACCTGCGCCGGGCCGTGCGGACCGCGCAGGAAGTGCTCGCGACCGAGCGTAAGGCCCTCGACCAGGGCAAGGACGTGCTCCCGCTGAAAGTCAGGCTCGCCAACGCCCGGCAGGATCTGAGGGAGGCCGAACAGGCGCTGAGGAGCGCGCGGGCACAGGACCACACCACCGAGGACGAGGCCGAGGTCGAGGCCGCCGAGAGCGCCGTACGGGCGGCCGAGGAGAAGCTGCTGGCGGCTCGGCAGGAGCTCGCCCAGGCCACCGTGACGCCCACCGTGACGCCCACCGCGACGCCGGCCCCCGCGCACACCCTCGGCCCCGGCCCCACCACAGAGCCCACCGCGGGTGCCACGGCCGGGCCGCCTGCCGACACCCGTCTGCTCGAACTCCGGGTCATCAACGCCAGAGCCGATCTGGCCGCCGCCAGGTCGGCCCTGGAGCGCGTACTGGAAGAGGCCGAGACCGCGCGGGCCGGGCGGCTGACCGAGCTGACGAAGAACGTCCGGGTGGCTCGCGAGGCCGTCGTCACCGCCGAGCAGGCGCTCAGGCAGGCCAGGCAGCTCTCGCCCGTCAAGCTGAAGGTGGCCAACGCCCAAAGTGACCTGGCCGCGGCGCGGGCGCTGCTGGCCGAGTTCTCCCGTACCTACGGCACCATCGTCCCGCCGGGAGAGGTCGTCTTCCTGCCCAGGCTGCCCGCCCGGCTGCACAGGTCGACCGTCAGGGCGGGCGAGCTGGTGGACACGTCGATCGCCACGGTGACCAGCTCCACCTTCGTGGTCTCGGGTTCGGTGGACGTGGCTGAGGCCGAGCGGCTGAAACCGGGTCTGAACGCGAGCATCGAAACCGAGGCCGGAAAGATCGTCACCGGCACGGTGACCTCCCTCGGCGGGCGCGACGCGAAGGGCGCCGTGCCGGTGACGATCACTCCTGCCTCGATGAAGGGCCTCAAGAAGCTCGCCGGCGCGCCCGTCACGGTTCGCGTCACCATCGGAGCCACCGACCAGGAGGTGCTCGTGGTCCCCGCCGCGGCGGTCGTCACCGCCGCGGACGGCAAAGCGCGGGTGCAGGTGGAGACCGCGCCCGACCAGACGAAGGAGGTCGAGGTACGCACCGGCCTGTCCGCCGACGGAGCCGTGGAGGTGACCGGCGACCTCAAGCCGGGCGACATGGTGGTGATCAACAGTGCCTGAGCCGGTCATCCTCCTCGACGACCTGACCAAGGAGTTCCCCACCGATCCCCCCGTCAGAGCGCTCTCCGCCGTCAACCTGAGAGTCGAGAGATCGGACTATGTCGCCATAGTCGGCCCCTCAGGGTCCGGCAAGTCCACCCTGCTCAACATGCTCGGCCTGCTCGACCGGCCGACCAGCGGCAGCTACCGGCTCGACGGCATCGAGACCACCATGCTGAAGGACAGCGCGCGGACCACGGTGCGCGGCAGCCGTATCGGCTTCGTCTTCCAGTCCTTCCACCTGCTGCCCCACCGCAGCGTGCTGGAGAACGTGATGCTGGCCGAGGTCTACGGCAGGGGGTCGCGCAAGGGGCGGCGCGAGCGAGCGCTGCGGGCCCTGGAGCGGGTACGGCTGTCACACCGGGTGGAGTTCCTGCCCGGCAGGATGTCCGGCGGCGAGCGGCAGCGCGCCGCCATCGCCCGCGCCCTGATGGGCGAGCCCGCGCTGCTGCTGTGCGACGAGCCCACCGGCAACCTCGACAGCAGGAACACCCACGCCGTGCTCGACCTGTTCGGCGAACTGCGCGCCCAGGGCATGACCATCGTGGTCATCACCCACGAGAACGAGGTGAGCGAGCGCGCCGCGCGCCGAGTGCGCATCACCGACGGCACCTTGGCCGAGGAGTAGATGTGCACCCGCGCGACCTGCTGAACGAGGCCATGGCGGGCCTGCTGGCCCGTCCGGTGCGCTCGGTGCTGACCACGCTGGGCACCGTGCTGGGCATCACCACCCTCGTGGTCACCCTGGGCGTCGCCGCGACGGCGGGCAACCAGATCGTCGGCCGTTTCGACGAGCTGACCGCCACCTCCGTCACGGTCGAAGTCCCGGAGAACCCGTTCCCCTTGGTCGACTGGGCCGATGTCGGCCGGGTGACCCGGCTGCGCGGGGTGGTCTCCGCCGCCGCCCTCGCCGAGTCGGACCAGAGCGCCAACCTCAGCGTCCGTTCCAACGACATGGTGGACCCCACCCGGGTCACCGACCAGACTCTCACGGTGGTCGCCAGCGGCCCCGGTCTGCCGGCCGCGGTCAAAGGCAGGATGGTCGAGGGCCGTTACTTCGACGCCGGGCACATCGCCCGCGGGGACAAGGTCGTCGTGCTGGGCCGGCACGCGGCCGACATGCTGGGCATCACCCGGCTGGAACGGGCTCCGGCCGTCTTCATCGGGACCCAGGCGTACACCGTCATCGGTGTGCTCGATGACCTGAAACGCGAAAAGAGCCTTGCGAGCGCCGTCATGCTGCCGCCGGCCGTCGGCAGGCGCTACGGCCTGAGCACCGTGACCCGGGTCCTGGTCAACACCGGCCTCGGCGCCGCCGAACTGATCGCCGAGCAGGCGCCGGCCGCGCTCAGCCCCGGCAACGAGGCCCTCCTCCAGGTCATCTCGCCGTCCAGCCCCACCAGGGCGCGCGATGCGGTGGAGGGCGACGTCAACGCCCTCTTCCTGATCCTCGGGCTGGTCTCCCTGGTCGTCGGCGCGGTCGGCATCGCCAATGTCACCCTGGTGACCGTGATGGAGCGCATCGCCGAGATCGGCCTGCGCCGCGCCCTGGGCGCCGCCCGCCGCCACATCGCCGCACAGTTCCTGCTGGAGTCCACCCTCACCGGGCTGACCGGCGGCATCGTCGGCGCTTCCGTGGGGATCGTCGTGGTCGTCGCGGTCTGCGCCGCCAAGCAGTGGACCCCGGTCCTGGATGTACGGCTGGCCGTCATGGCGCCTGCCGCCGGTGCCGTCGTCGGGCTGCTCGCGGGTCTGTACCCGGCCCTGCGTGCCGCTCGCATGGAACCTGTCAACGCACTTCGGTAGATATGGTGCATTTTCATGACATCTCTGCTGCTCGTCGAGGACGACGCGGTGATTCGCGCGTCGGTCAGCCTGGCCCTGGAACGCTACGGCTTCCGAACCGCCACCGCCGCTGACGGGCTGAGCGGCCTGGAGGCGGCCCAGGCGGGCGGCCACGACCTCCTGCTGCTGGATGTGATGCTGCCCGGCCTGGACGGCATCAGCCTGTGCCGCAGGATCCGGGAGACCAGTCAGGTGCCGATCCTCATGATGTCGGCCCGCGGTGACGGACTGGACGTCGTCGCAGGACTGGAGGGCGGCGCCGACGACTACGTGGTCAAACCGGTCGACCTGTCGGTGCTGGTGGCCAGGATCCGGTCACTGCTGCGCAGGGCCGCCTTCGCCCGGCCGGTGCCCGCCGAACCCACGGCGGGGCAGGCCGTCGCGTTCGCCGTACTGGACTTCGGCGAGCTGAGCATCGACACCGGCGCGCTGGAGGTACGGCGGGCCGGGCAACGCGTCGAGCTGACCCCGACCGAGCTGCGGCTGCTGCTGGAGTTCGCCGCCCACCCCGGCATCGTGCTGGAACGTGCCACGCTGCTGCGCACCGTCTGGGACTACGGCTGGGACGGCGACAGCCGCGTCGTCGACCTCTGCGTGCAGCGGCTGCGCAAGAAGATCGGCACGGACCGGATCGAGACGGTGCGCGGGTTCGGCTACAAGTTGCGCACGTCATGATGGTGGGCTCGCTGCGGTGGAAGGTGGCGGCGCTGATCACACTGGCCTGCTGCGCGGTCGCGGCCGTGGTCGGGGTCCTGGTCCACCGCACGACGCTTGAGCGCACGATACGGCAGGGTGAAGACCGGGCGCTGGAGTGGGCCGCGATGGTCGCCAAGGAGTACCGCGCGGGCACTCCCCCCGAGGGGCCTGCCCCGTGGACCGAATCGATCAAGAGACCGGATGAGCTGCCCTCGCCCCTACGCGAACGGCTGGCCGTGGAGTCGCCCGCCACCTGGTACGACGACCGGAGGCCCGACCAGCCGTGGATGTGGGCGGCGCAACGGGTGGACGGAGGACTCGTGGCCACCTCCACGATGGAGGTGGGGTCCGACATGATCCGGCTGCGTGCCCTCGACCGGGCCATGGTCCGGGCCGCGCTGACCGCGCTCGTCGTGGTGGTGCCGATCTCGGTGTTCCTGGCCGAGCCGGCCAACCGGCGGCTGCGGCGGGTCGCCCGCACCGCCCGCAGGATCGCGAACGGCGACCTGGACGCCCGCGTCGCCCCGGCTCCCCCGCGTCGGGGCGGCAGCCTGGCGCGCTGGGGCGGGCGTGACGAGATCGCCGACATCTCCGCCGCCGTGGACTCCATGGCGGCGAGCCTGCAGCACCGGCTGCTGGCCGAACAGCGGTTCACCGCCGATGTCGCCCATGACCTGCGCACCCCGCTGATGGGCCTGGTCGCCGTGGTCGAACTGCTGGAGGAGGGCGAGACGACCGATCTGGTACGCGGCCAGGTGCGGGTGCTGCGCTCGCTGGTGGAGGACCTGCTGGAGGTCTCCAGGCTCGACGCGGGCGCCGAGGTCGCCGAACGGGTACGGGTGCCGCTGGCCGAGTTGGCCGAGGAGTCCGCGGCCCGGGTGGGGGTCGAGGTGCGGGTGCTGGCTTCGGGGAATCCGGTGGCCGAGACGGACCCGCGCCGTCTGGACCGGATCCTCGCCAACCTCGTGCTCAACGCCCACCGCCACGGTGCGCCCCCCGTGGAGATCACGGTCCGGGACCACGTGATCGAGGTCCGCGACCGAGGGCCGGGCTTCCCTCCGGAGCTCCTCGCCGACGGCCCGAAACGCTTCCGCACGGGTGCCGCCGAACGTGGCCGCGGCCATGGCCTCGGGCTGACGATCGCGCTGGGGCAGGCCCATGTCATAGGCGCCGATCTGACCCTGGCCAACGCCCCCGACGGAGCCGTCGCCGCCCTCCGCCTCCCCCGTCAGCCATCGGGCTGATACGCAGGTGATGCTCAACCAAGCGCGGGTGGAGACACGGCCACGGCCGGACGGACACATGGGTGGCCCACTGTGTCCGATATGCGACGTTCTTTGGTGTTCCTCCTGCTGGCGAGCGCCCTGTTCGGCTGTGGAGCGGTACCGCCCGTCTCCGGCGCCGTTTCCGGCATGCCCCTGCCGTGGCCGTCCGAGGGCCAGGCGGCGGTCGAGGTGGAGGGCATGGGCGGCCTGGGCGTCAGCGGCGAGCCGAACCCGGTGCCCATCGCCAGCGTGACGAAGGTCATGACCGCCTACGTGATCCTGCGCCGCCACCCGCTCCGGCCGGGCGACGACGGCCCGCTGATCAAGGTGGACCGCACAGCCGCCGACGAGTCCTACATGCCGCAGGAGTCCACCGTCCCGGTCAGGGAGGGCCGGCGAATACCGCTGCGCCGCATGCTGGAGCTGATGATGGTCCCGTCGGGGAACAACGTGGCCCGCCTCCTGGCCCGCTGGGACGCGGGTTCGCAGGAGCGCTTCGTCGAGCGGATGAACGCCACCGCCCGCCGTCTGGGCATGTCCGACACCAGGTACACGGGTGCCAGCGGCAACGAGGACAGCACCGTCAGCACCGCGGCCGACCAGCTCAAGCTGGCCGAGGAGGCGATGCGCGACCCGGTCTTCCGCGAGGTGGTGGCGCAGGCGGACACCGCCGTCCCCGGCGACGCGAGAAAGCTGCCCAACACCAACACGCTGCTGAACAGGCACGACGTCATCGGCATCAAGACCGGCTCCGGCACCGCCGCGGGCGGCAACCTGATGTGGGCCTCCCGCGTGCGGGGCCGCCTGGTGCTCGGGGTGATCCTCGGCCAGGCGGCGGGCACCAACCCGGTCGCCGCCAAGGCGGCGGCGCTGGAGGCGGGCGGGAAGATGAGCGCGGCTGTCGAGCAGTGGCTGCTCAGGCGAGCAGCTCTCGTGCCGGAGCCGGGCATTGACCGCCGCGCTTCACAAATGCAATGATCTTGGCTGGCAGAGGCGGTGAGCGGAACTCACGTTGGTTCGGGTGCCCTTCGCCGGCCATTCTCGGGGAGTCTCCCCGGCTTGAGATCGGGAGCGAGGAGATGTCGATGAAGAAGAAGCTCGAAGTCAAGATCAGGAAGCTCGAGAAGATCGAGACCACCATCAACCGCGGCGGACAGAGCGGCTGATCCACCGACACACAGAACCGGTCGGCTGTCGTCCGACCGGTTCTGCTTTTTACCGTGTGAAGGGGAGGGCGGCCGAGTGCCTCTGCCCAGGGTGAAACGCGTTCACCAGCCGTTCGTGTTGCCGGGAAATCGCATCGTCATCGGACTGTCCCAGTTCGGGGTGGCCTCGGAGATAGCCGACGACGAGGACGGCAGCATCGCCACGATCGTGGCCCTGATGGACGGCACCCGCACCGTCGACGAGATCTGCGCCGACTTCGCGAAGACCCATCCCGGCGTGGACGACGAGAGTGTGCGCGGCGTCATCGCCGACCTGGTCGAGAGCGGCTTCGTCGAGGACGCCGAAGCGCCCGTGCCGGCGAACCTCACCGAGCGGGAGGTCGCCCGGCACGAATCGGCACGCCACTTCTTCAGCTGGATCGACACGTCGCCGCGTACGTCACCGCACGAGGTCCAGTCCAAGATCAAGGACGCCAGGGTGAGCCTGCTCGGCGTGGGCGGTACCGGATCGGCCGTCGCGGCGGGGCTGGTGTCGAGCGGCATCGGGGCACTGCGGATCGCCGATTTCGACAGTGTCGAAGAGTCGAACCTGACCCGCCAGCTCCTGTACGCCGAGTCAGACGTGGGCAAGCCCAAGGTCGACCAGGCGATCGAGCGGCTCCGGGCGATGAACGGCGCGGTCCTGGTGACCGGGAGCAACACCAAGGTGACCGGCCCCGATGACGTCGTGGAGCTGATGACCGGCTGCGACCTGTTCGTCCTGTGCGCCGACGAACCGCATCCGGAGATAGTCCAGTGGACCAACGAGGCGGCCCTGCGAACCGGCACCCCGTGGTTCATGAGCCTGTACACCGGGCCGATGGTCGTCGTGGGCTCGTTCGTACCGGGTGAGACCGGCTGCTGGGCCTGCCTGGACCGGCGGGAGGAGGCGCGCAAGGAGAAGGAGCTCGGGCGGCTGCTCGCCGAGCCGCGGCCGAACGCGGTGGTCGCGGCCAGCGCGAACATCAGCGGCCACCTGTGCGCGCTGGAGGTGCTGTACCAGCTCGGCGGCCTGCCGGCGCAGACCCGCGGCAGGGTCTTTCACTGGAATCTGGCCGTCTGGGACCACCAGTACTACATCGACGTCCCGCGTGACGACGACTGCCCGCTCTGCGGGCCGACGGCTCGGTGAGCGCCCCGGCGATCGAGGTCGGCACGGACAGCGTCGTACGCTTCCACCAGCTCGTCGTCCGTCCCGACGACGACGACCCGGACGCGATCATCGTCGGCCGCCCGGACCTCGGCGAGTTCGTCGAGCTGCCCGCGGTGTGCGGAGACGTGATCCGGCTGCTCGGCGAGGGGCGTCCGGTCGCCGACGTCGAAGCCGCCGTCGCCGCCGAGCACGACGTCGAGCTGGACGTGGCCGACTTCGTGGAATCCCTCGCCGACCTCGCCTTCGTGACCGAGATCGACGGGATCCCGCTGCCCGGCCCGGCGTCCGAGCCGGTGAACGGCCACTTCATGGGCATCACCGAGCGGCACGTCCGCTGGCTCTTCGCCAGGCCCATGAAGCTCTTCTGGCTCGCCGTCGTCGCGGCCGCGGCGCTGACCGTCCTCACCAGGCCCGGCCTGTTCCCCCGGCACCAGGACTTCTTCTGGAGCGGGTACACCGGGCTCTCGGTGCTGGTCAACACGGCCTTCTTCTCCGTCGTCGCGAGCGTGCACGAGATGATGCACCTGCTGGCGGCGCGTTCGCTGGGCGCGCCCGCGAGGATCGCGTTCGGCACCAGGCTGCACTACCTCGTCGTGCAGACCGACGTCACCGCCATCTGGGGGGTTCCCCGGCGGCGCCGGTACCGCGTGTACCTGGCCGGAATGGCCTCCGACGTCTTCCTCATCGCGACGATGGTGCTGGCCGTCGCGTACCTGCCGCTGCCCGGCCCGGCCCAGGCGCTGCTCCGGGCCTTCATGCTGACCACGCTGCTGTGCCTGCCCCTCCAGGCTCAGATCTACATGCGGACCGACCTCTACTTCGTGCTCCGCGACCTGCTCCGGTGCAAGGATCTGTTCGGCGACGGGCTCCGCTACGTCCGGTATCTGTTCGACAGGGCGGTCGCTCTGTTCAGGAAGCCGGGCTCACCGGTGACCGACCCCACCGGCGACCTGGACCCGCACGAGCGGCGCGCCGTCAGGATCTACGCCGTCGCCCTCGCGCTGGGCAGTTCCGTCACGTTGACGGTCTTCGCCCTCTACGGCGCCCCGATCGTCATCACCGGACTGGCCCACGCGCTCACAGCCGTCTGGGACGGATTCCACGGCGGCCCCGTCCTCGCCGCGCTCGACGCCGCGCTGCTCGTCCTGGTCGAGGGCGGCATCCAGGTGCTGTTCCTGGTGACGTTCATCCGTACGCGCCGGTCGAGGTCGTAACCGGGTCAGCGCGCGGGCGTTCGCTCAAGGGGACGGCCGGGGTGGTGTGGGTGCCGAGGATCTTGTCATCCTCTCTGACCTGCGCCTGGAGAGAAACCGGCGGATCGCAGGTGGGCCCTTGAGGGGCAGGAGATGCCACGGTGCCGGAGGTGTTCGACGGGTTACGAGCGGAGGATGTGCCGCCTCCCCTCTCTACGATCATCTTCCGGCCGGGCAGGCGGAACAAGACTGGTTCTTCGGCTTGTACAACTGTCAGGCTGTGACCGTGAACACCACAGGTGGTGAGATCTGGGATCCGTTCGGCACCTTGCACGGCGCCCTGTGGATCGGAGGTGGTCAGTGGGCCGGCAAATCCACCGTCGCCAGGCTGCTGGCCACCCGATACGGGCTGACCGCGTACCACTACGACCATCACGACGCGCGTGCGCACAATGACCGTCGGATCGCACGCCGAGTGCGACTCGGCGAGCCCACCGCGGACCCCGACCCGGACAGCGTCTGGGTGAACACCAGCCCTCAGGAGATGGCCCACGAGACCCTGGCCGGCTTCCCCACGCGGTTCGAGTGGGCCTTGGACGACCTGCGCGGCCTGGTGTCGGGGCGACCCGTCATCGCCGAAGGCTGGGGGCTGCGTCCCGAACTGGTCGCCCCCATCATCGACTCACCCCGTCGAATGATCGTGATGGTGCCGACCGAGGAGTTCCGTGAGCGCCAGCTCCGCGAACTGCCCCGTGCCGCCGCCGTCGATCACGCGGTCAGCGACCCTGACCGAGCACGGCGCAACCGACTCGCCCGAGACCGCCTCGTCGCCGACGAGGCCGTCCGCTCCGCTCGTCACCTGGGCATACGCGTCCTTGAGGTTGACGGGCTCGACGACGCGGAGGCCGTGGCGGACATCGTGGCCGACCACTTCCTCCCCTATCTGCCGCCGTCGAACGCCTCCATGCCCTGACCACGCTGCTGATCGCCGCACTCGCGCCGAGCTCCGCGGACGCCACCGATGATCCGTCCCAGAGCCGCGGTTCGCTTGTGAAGCGGTACACGGTTCAGCGGGGACGGTGGCCTTTCCTGCCCCGGCCGGTTTGCGCGCCCCGGCGGCCCGACCGGTCCGGAGCGGGACTCCGCGGCTGCTTCCGCGCCTTCTCCGGGGCGGACGCGGGGGTACGGCCCCGCGAGCTGTTCACCGTACGCCCGCGGACGATGCCGATGAAGTCCTCCACCAGCTCGGTCGTCGCCTCCGTGGGCCAGGCCAGCGCGATCTGCGACTGCGGCGTCTCCACGACCGGCCGGTAGGTCAGATCTTTGCGGTGGTACAGGCGCGCCAGCGACTGCGGGACCAGCAGCAGCCCGGCCCCCGCCGCCACCAGCTCGATCGCCTCCGCCGTCGTGTCCGGGCGCGTGAAAGCCGGCAGTCCGGGCAGGGCCGCCCACCCAAGGGTGTCGTCCATCGGATGGAGCACCTCTTCGTCGGCGAGATCGGCGACGGTCACCTCGTCGGCGGCGGTCACCAGGTGATCCTTCGGAACCACGACCACCGTGGTCTCGACGTAGAGAGGAATCACGCTGAGCCCTTCGCGGTCCACGGGCAGCCGCACGAGCCCGGCGTCGGCGCCGCCGTCGCGCAGGGACGTCACCGCCTCGGCGGCGGCGACGGGGACCAGGGTGAGTGGCACGTCGGGCACACGCTCGGCCCAGACACCCGCCCATTTGGCGGGCGTCACCCCGGGCACGTAAGCCAGCCGGAACTCCCTGTCAGTCACCTCCTCACGGTACCGGTGTCAGGGGAAGCGGCTTCACGCCATACCCTTGACATCATGACCAAGCTCAAGACCACTCAGACGATGAAGCCCGCGACCGCGGCCAAGAAGCTGGGTGTGCTCCTCTCGGCCACTCCCGCCGAGTTCCAGGAGGGGGTCGTCTCCAGGGATGAGCTGAACGCGCTGCAGGCCGATCCGCCGGCGTGGCTGGCCGATCTGCGGCGCAACGGGCCGCACCCCAGGCAGGTCGTCGCCGTGAAGCTGGGCGTCTCCAACTCGGGCCTGGCCAGGGGCGGCATCACCGGGCCGCTCACCACCGCCGAGATCGACGCCATCAAGGCGGAGAACCCCGAGTGGCTGCAGCGCGAACGGTCGGTTCAGGCCGAGGTGCGCAAGGAGGCGCAGCGCCTCAAGCAGCGCTAGCCGGCCGCTGGAAGCGGCGGTCCGGCCCGGTTCGGCCCGCCGCCCTTCGGGCCGGCCGTTGAGTCTTTCCGGCGCGGCCCGGCGCATGATTCGGCCCGCCGCCGTTCGGGCCGGCCGTTGAGTCTTTCCGGCGCGGCCCGGCGCATGAGCGGCCGAGTCCGGTGCGGTCGGTGTTCGTCGCAGAACATCTCGCACCCACACGGGGAATGCAGAAGACGGCGCCGATTTGTCGGTGGGTCGATCTAACGTCCCGGCCATGACTTCAGCGACGCAGGCGTACACGTACGCCGCGCCCTCCTCCCTCGTCGACGGCCGTCTCGGATTGGCGACCTCCGGTGGGCGGGCCCTGTCCGGCCCGGCCGTGGCCCCCCGGTTCTTCAGCGGCGTGGTGACCCAGGCGGCCCCCGCCGCGGCGGCCCTGCTCGGCGTCGCCGATGTGGCGCTGGCCCGCTACCATCAGCCGCAGGCGCGGCCCGGCTGGGTGCGCGACCCGGTGGTGACGTGCAACGGAGACCGGTTGCGGTTCGAGTCGTTCTCGGCCTGCGGCGGCGTGTACGCCCGGCTTGATCTGCTGAACGGCGCGCTCGACGGCGAGGTGTTCGACCGGGGCACCACCAACGTCGACGTGAACGCGCCGCTCCGGGAGGCGCTGGCGCGCATCGGCGCGCGTGACCCGTTGCACCTGGGAGTGGGCCTCGACGAGCTGGTCGTGACCACGATGGACGGCGCGGTGGTGGAGAAGAAGGTGCCGTTGCCCGAGCGCTGGCTACGCGGCTTCGCCGAGGTACAGGTCATCGCCTCGGGCATGGACCAGCGCGGTGAGCTGGCCGGAATGGCGGCGGTACGGTTCCTGCGCGGGCTGCCCAGAAAGGGCACGGTGTGGGTGGCGCAGGCGGGGCGGGAGCTGAAGGTCTTCGACCGCCAGGTTCCGGACTCGGTCCAGCTCGCCGGCCCCAACCGGCTCGGCACCCTCCTGCCGCTGCTGCGCTTCGCGAAGTCCCTCCGGGTGTACGGCCCGGCCGACGCCTCATCCAGCGCCTGGGAGCTGGAGCTGCCGGGCATGCGCTACACGCTCACCCTCTCGCCCGAGCGCTGGCGCGGTTTCTCCGGCGAGGGCGCGGTGCTCGACGACCTGGCCACCGACGAGGCCGAGAACGACGCCGACGTGGTGGGCATGCTGCTCAACTTCGAGCCCGAGGTCGAGATCGGCCTGCTGGCCGACCGCGCGGGCATGCCCGCCGCCCGGGTGCGGGCCGCGCTGACACAGCTCGGCGTCGCCGGCCGGGTCGGCTACGACCTGTCGGAGGCCGCCCACTTCCACCGTGAGCTGCCCTATGACAAGGACAACGTGATCCTGCTCAACCCGCGGCTGGCCAAGGCGCGCAAACTCGTCGACGCGGGCGCCGTACGCCTCGAAGGCGAGTCGGCCACCGTCCACACCTCGGGCGGCGCGCGCCGGGTCTCGCTGGCCGACGGATCCTGCACCTGCGAGTGGTGGTGGGACCATCGCGGCTCCCGGGGGCCGTGCAAACACGTGCTGGCCGCCCGGATCGTCGCCCGCGCCGCCGTGGAGACCTCCCGATGACCCTCTGGACGGAGATCTGCGACCTGGTCGCTCGCAACCAGGTCCACCGCCTGGCCGATCGGCTGGTCACGCTCACCGAGGAGGAGCGCGCCGAGCTGAGCGGGCGGCTGCCCGGCCTCGTCAAGGAGCTGCGCCGTGCCCGCACCGAGCGGGTGCGCGCCCGTCATCCCGACGACTTCGAGGAGATGGCCTCCTGGGAGGTCGGTGACCTGCTCGACGAGTTGGCCGGCGCGCTGCTGCTGACCGGTGTCGGCGTCATCACCGGTCCGGCGGCCGCCGTGACGTGGATGACCGGCCGCGACGTCAACCGCCGCTGGGCCGAGGACCCCGACGTCGCCCAGGTGTGCCGGGTGGCGGCCGCCCGCCCCCGGGAGTGGCGTCGTGACGTCGCGGTCCGGCTGGCCCGGCGGGTGCGCCGTCCCGCCGACCGCATCGCGCCGCTGGCCGTGGCGCTGCTGCGTGAGTCCGGCGCCGCGCCGCCCGACCACGACCCGCTGGTGGCCGCCTGGCTGGCCGCGCCGAGCGTGGCCGACGACCCGCTGACCCCCGTGCTGCTGCCTCGTGTCTTCGACGCCGACGGCGCGGGCCGCGCCCTCCGTGACGAGCGGCTGGAGCCCCGGCCGACCCGCTGGCTGGCCGCCGCCGCCCGCGAGCTGCCCAGGGAGCGGGTGCTCGACGGTTGCGTGAGCCGTTTCCTGCGCGGTGGCGAGGCGCAGGACCTGCGGTTCTTCGTCCGGTTGCACATGCTCCTCGATCCCACGCCCGCGGAGTCCGCGCCCCGCCTGCGCGACTACCTGCGGCTGTTGCCGTCGGCTCCGGGCACGGTCGCCGAGCTGGCCGCCGGGCAGGTGCGCGGGGCGATGCCGCTCGACCACGCCGACCTGGTCGAGGCGGTCGACGCGCTCACCTTCCGGGACGAGGCCAAGCTCGCCGCCACCGGCCTGCGCTGGCTCGACCAGGCGATCCGGGCCACGCCCGAGACGGCCGTCGATTTCGTGACCGCGCTGACCACGGCGTACGCGCACAAGTCCTTCGACGTGCGCAACCGCGCGACCGAGCTGACCCTGAAATACGCCGGCCTGTTCGCCGACCACACCGAGGCGATCCTCGACGCCGTCCGCCACCTCCCCGCCGACCTGGGCGCGAAGCTGGCCGAGCGCTTCGGCGGGGAGACCCCGGTTGAGGAACTGCTGGAGCGGAAGGAGTTCCCGCCGCTGCCCGAGCCGCCGGAGGCACGGCGGTTCCCCGAACCGTCGATCTTCCCTGACCACCATGAGCGGTGGATCGGCCAGGAGCGCTGGCTGGCGGCCTTCGTCGCCGGGATCGCCGACGACCGGGCGGGACTGCGCCGCAGGCTCAAGCCCCACGTCGAACGGGACCGGGGTCACTGGCGGTCCAGGGACGTGCGCCTCGACCCCGACGACTGGCAGTCGGCGCTGTCCGCCGAGCTCGTCACCCCCGGGAGCGTGTCGGAGGTGCCGCCGATCGAACCGGAGAAGTTCTGGGACAGCGCGAACCACTCCGTGGGAGTACGCGCCCTCACCCGTGGCGGGGACCCCGACCCTGAGCCGGGGCCCCGGCGGATCATGGTGGGCGGCTTCTACCGGCCTGGCCGCTACCTCGACGACGACGCCCCGCTGCGCGCCTTCTTCATCACCTGGAACAGCGACGACGGCCCCGGCGGGGCGGTGGCCCACGAGGGCGACCAGCGGATCCCCTTCGTCAAGGGCCGGATCCACCTGTACGGCTCGCCCACCGAGGTGTGGCGCATCCTGCGCGCCCTGCTGCCCGGGATGCTGCCGGGCGAGGGGCGGCGGATCACCGTGACCCACACCGAACTCGTCGCCTTCGCCGCCGACGTTGCCCGCTGGACCGGCGCGCGCGGGGAGATTCCGGTCGTCGCCGAGTTCGCGGGCAGCCGCCGGACGATCCGCTTCGTCCACGAGTGCAGGCGCCTTCACGCCCAGCTCACCGGGGCCGCGTCATGACATGACCTCTGACGACGTCCGTACCGCGATCAGGGATCTCGTGCTCGACC
>NZ_BMQJ01000018.1 GCF_014648055.1 Streptosporangium pseudovulgare | reverse complement strand
CGGCTTGGTACCGCTGCTCGACCACGCTCAACTCCGCCAGCACTCGGCGAAGTGTCACACAGGTCCTGAGCACGATCTGTCACGCAGATCATGAGACCCGACACACGCGTTGGCCAACGTGCGGATGAGAACTTTCTCTCCGGTTTCAAGGCGGCCCACCCCTGGCGGGCCGCTGGTGTTCGCGGGCCGGGCTGCGGCTCTCCGGCCGGTCCCGGCCCGCGACGCTCAGACCCCCGACCGGCGTTGCCGAAAGAGTAGACCGTGTTTCCGGAAGCGGAGACGCTACCGACTTCCGGGAACGCAGGTGATTCCGACGTGAAATCCCAGTTCTGCGTTTCCGAGAACAGGACCTCACTGCTCTACATGGCGGCTGAGGTCACGTTCGGGAGAAGAACGCCGGGAGGTCCACCCAGCCGCAGATCATCTTGTCCGTTCACAGCCTCCACGGTCGCGCCGATTCTCCTGTGGCGATCGCAGCGTGCGTCAGGAGACCGGCTTGATCACCCGGTCCAGGCTCCGGCCCGAGACCGCCACCGCCAGTGTCGTTAGCGCGAGGACACCTGCGCCGCCCGCCAGCGAGAGCCCGGCCGTCGAGTGCTGGATGACCAGGCCCGCCAGCATGGCGCCGAAGGAGACGCCGAGGTTGGCGGCCGTGGTCACCCAGGCGTTGGCCTCCAGGCGGGCTGTCTCCGGTGCCAGCTCGTCTGCGGCCAGCCAGGCCACGACCAGCGCGGGAGCGCTGGCCAGGCCCAAGGCGGCCAGCACCACACCGAGCGCGGGCAGGGAGGGCACAAAGGAGGCGACCGTGACGCTGGTGGTCAGCACGGTCAAGAGCAGGGCCAAGATGACCGAGGTGCGGCGGCCGTGTTTGACCCGTCCCCACACCAGCCCGCCGATCGCGCTGCCCACCGCCATGGCCGCCAGCAGGTAACCTGCGGCGGCGGGCTGGCCCGCGACCTCGGCCTTGGCGGCCACGGCCACCTCGACCGGTCCGCAGCCCAGACCGACGGCGAACTCAACCGCGACCAGGACGCGGAAGCCACGCCCACGCAGCGGTCCGGCCCAGTGTGAATCTCGCTTGACGGTAACGGGTTTGGGGACCGCCGACGAGGTGACCAGGGTCCCGGTGCCCACGACCATCAACCCTGCGCAGAGGACCAGGGCGGTGTCGGGCGTGGACCACAGCACGATCACGCCTACCAGTAGTGGCCCGGCGGCGAAGAGGACCTCTTCGACCACCGCGTCGAGGCTGTAGGCGCGCTGCCGGTCGGCCGGGTCCGGCAGCAGCTGCGCCCAGACCGCGCGCATGGTGGAACCGAGTGGCGGAGCCGTGAGTCCCGCAACGGCCGCGGCGGGCACGTGCAGCCCGTCGAAATAGCAGGTCAGCAGGAGCGCCGCAGCGTAGCCCGCGGCGAGCAGCGGCAGCATGCGCCTGGCTCCCAGGCGGTCGATGAGACGGGCCTTGACCGGCGCGGCGACGCTCGCCACGCCGAACACCCCGAGGGCCAGGCCCGCTACGGCGAAGGAGCCAGTGGCCTGTTCGGTGGCGAGCAGCAGGGCAAGGCCGATGGTGGAAAAGGACAGGCGGCCGACACCGGCCGCGACGAAAGCGTGCAGAACGGCACGATTGTTGAACATGGAAGCTCCACAAAAAGCCCGACCGGCGGCCGGTCGGGAGATGGGTCAGGACACCGAGAGCGGTGGCACCGACTAATCCGGGAGCTTGCACATAGGAGAAACATAACTGTCCGCACGACGTGGCAGTGAGGGGGTCGGCCCACATATGCCCAAAACCCACATTGGGATGGTCTTGGAGCGGGTAGAGGGAGGTGTTCGCGATGGTTGAGGTCGGGTGTTGCCACGGATGACGCCCTATTATCTGGGGCGTCGTTGATCGCGACCTGCGGCGACGGTTCCAGGCCACTACGCGAAGCGGCCCTGTTATCTGTGGCAAGGGGGAAGCGGTGGCCACCGTCGCGCAGCTGCCCGCCGGGAAAGCGCTCACCGTCCGCGGCGCCGCGGACGCCTTCCTCGACGCGCTCGGCAACCCGAACACGGTGCGGAACTACGCGATCGGGGTCGGCAAGACCGCCGAACGGGTCGGCGCGCGCCGACCGCTCGGGCAGGTCGCGGACGACGAGATCAGCGAGGCCCTCGAAGCACTGTGGGGCTCGATGGCGGTGAACACCTGGAACGCCCGCCGGGCGGCGGTGCCGTCCTGGCTCGCCTGGTGCGCCGAGCGCGGCTTCGACGGCCCGGAGGTGCCGACCTGGGCCAAGCGCTTGACCCCGCCAGACTCCGAGACGCCGGCGCGCCCGAAGATGGCGATCGACCGACTGATCGCCCGCCGCGATGTGCACCTGCGGGGGAAGTGCTTCTACCGGATGCTGTACGAGACCGTGGCGCGGGCGGAGGAGACCCTGCCGCTTGAACATCGAGGACCTGGACTTCACTGGCCGCCACGCGCCGGTGAGGGCCGAAGGCGCGCAGTCCAAGGCCCGCCGCCGCGGCCAGGCCCGCGCCCTGCTGAACGAGCACACCGCGCTGCACGGGGCGGGCACAGGCTGGGATCTGCACGAGTTCCGGCACTCCGGTCTGACCCACCTCGGGGAGCAGGGGGCGAGCCTGCTGATGTCGATGGCCGAGTCGCGGCACAAGAAGGCGGAGAACGTCCGCCGCTACTTCAAGCCGTCGCCGGACGCCGTCGCCGAACTCACCAGTCTGCCCGCACCCGGCGACACACGCCGAGGCGGCGGCACGTGACCGAGCCGGCCGACCTGTCGATCCTGATCATCCCGACCGACCCGAAACCACCGAGCCCTGGAGTTGACATGGCTGACATGATCGTGCCCGACCCCGCCACGCGGGACATTCTCGCGATCTTCGAAAACGTGCGATACCGGTTGTTCGAGCGCCTGAAGGATCTGACCGACGCCGAGTACCACTGGGAGCCGGTCAGCGACTGCATCAGCATCCGCCCCGGCGACGACGGCGTCTTCCGCGTCGCCACGCTATTTCCGGAATCGGCTCCGGAGGAACCGGACCCCGTCACGACGATCGCCTGGCGCATCTGGCACATCGGCAACCTCTGTCTGCGCGGCTACGTGATCTACTGCTTCGAGGACGTTCCCGAGTTCGGCGACCGCCACGAGTGGCCGGGCACCGCCAAAGAGGGCATCCAGGCGCTCGCCGAGGACTGGGAGCACTTCATCTCCCGTATCGCAGCCCTCGGCGACAAGCGCCTGTTGGCGCCGATAGGCATGGGCCCCGGCGGTTGGGCCGACGAGACGTATCTGAAGCTCGCGCTGCACGCTCTGAAGGAGGTCGCGCATCACGGCGGCGAGATCGGCCTGCTGCGCGACCTGTACCTGCGCGAAGACGTCTGATCTCGGCGGTGGGCGACCTTGTCCGGCGGCTGTGTGCCGCCGGACAACGGCCGGGGCCGGCGGCCATTTCCTTCCTCCCGGTCCACTCATCGGCCGTGTCTGGGTCACGCAGGGGCCTCATACCGCCGGGCGGATCGGGCAGCCGGAAGGAGTAGCGGCCCGGCACGTTGACATGGTGGCGCACGAACGGCGAGAGTCGCCATGCTCACCACCAGGTCTGACGCGATCGCGTGTACCTGGTGACACGAGTCTTGGCGGCGCCCCGAGTACCGCGCGGGTTTACCTTTCGGTCACGGCTACCGCTGTCGTTGCAGCCGAAGATCAATCGGGTGCCGAATGGTCCTCTGCTTCCTTGCCGCCTACTTTCTGATCATCAAGTGGGTGAGGGGAACGAGGTCGTGATGCTGGTGGTGTTCGGCGGCAGAAGCAGGGGCCGATTAAGGCGCGCGTTCGCACCTTGCGTGGCGCTCACCGCCGTGCTGACCTGCCTGGTCGCCGGCTCGCTTGAGACGGCGGCGGCCTCGGTCACCGAGCCGCCCGCGGGTCTGGCCGTGAGCCCGCCCGCCGACGCCGCGGCGTCCGAGGGCGACGCCGCGGCGCTGGCGCGCTCGTCGCGGCGGCCCGTGGAGGTGCTGTCGCAGCGGGGCGAGCATCGCACGGTCAGGGTTCTGCCCAACGGGCGGTTCGAGGTGACCGAGCACCTGCGGCCGGTGCGCACCCGCCGGGACGGCCAGTGGGCAGACATCGACACCACGCTGCGGCGTGACGGATCCGGCGTCGTCCCGGTCGCAACGGCGGTCGGGCTGCGTCTGTCCGGCGGCGGCCAGGAGCCGCTGGTACGGATGTCGCGGGCAGGCCGCGAGCTGTCGTTGTCGTGGCCGGAAGCGCTGCCCGAGCCCGTTCTGGAGGGCGACAGCGCCGTCTACCGGGACATCCTCGGCGGTGGTGTCGACCTGCGCGTACGAGCGCTTGCGGACGGCTTCTCGCACACCCTCGTGATCAAGACACCCGCCGCGGCTCGGAACCCGCGGCTGGCTCGGCTGGCGTTCACCCTGAACACCACGCGACTGTCGGTGGCCCAGGATTCCGCCGGGGTGTTGCAGGCCACGGACAGCGGCACCGGCGAGGCCCTGTTCGAAGCGCCCTCCCCGATCATGTGGGACTCCTCGTTGCCGGCCGACGGCACGGGGCCCCACACGGCGGCCGCGCGTGAGCCTGACCTGAGCAAAGGGCCCGGCGAGGGCTCGCGCACCGCGAAGGTGCCGGTCGGCCTCGGAGCCCGGCAACTCGCGCTGACCCCCGATCAGCAGCTGCTGACCTCGCCCGACACCATCTTCCCCGTCTACATCGACCCGGTCTGGCAGACCAGCGCGGCCTACTACTGGGGTATGGTCTCCTCCGGCTATCCGGACGAGAACTACCCCAAGTTCAACGGCAACGCCACCGAAGGCATGGGCCGCTGTGAGGTCGCCAAGGACGGCCGCTGCGTGAAGAACCAGACCAAGCGGCTCTTCTACCGGATGAAACTGCCCTCCATCAAGGGCAAGTACATCGAGTCGGCCGAGTTCGTGGCCTATGAGACCGCGGCCTACGACTGCGACAACGGCACCTCGGTGCAGTTGTGGCGGGCCAGTGCGCTGACCTCGGCGGCGACGTGGAACAACACCAAGGACGCCTGGCTGGAACATCTCACCTCGCGTGATGTGGCCTACTGCTCACGCGCGCCGGTCGAGTTCGGCGGGGCCAAGCTCCGCTCCCATGTGCAAAGCGCGGTGGACAAGGGATACTCGACCATCACGTTCGGGCTGAAGGCCTACAGCGAGAGCTCGATGGCGTGGTGGAAGCGGTTCGCCGACGACGCCTACCTGCGCATCCAGTACAACCGGCCGCCGTACCAGCCCAACACCGGGTCGATGTTCGCCAGCCCCGGTACCAAGTGCGTGCCTGGGAACGAGGCCCAATGGGTGAACGATCTGTCCACCCTGTACGCCTATCTGGGGGACCCGGACACCGAGGATGCCAAGAAGGTGCAGGGCCAGTTCACGCTGCACTGGGCCAACAAGGCCGACGGCTCGGACTGGGGTGCCAAATGGACCTCGGCACTGACGCCCGCGCTGACCTCGGGCAGCCGGCACCAGATCAAACTTCCCTCCACCATTCCCCAGAAGAAGATCATCGGATGGGGTGTACGGGCCTGGGACGGCGCCCAGTGGGGTCCGTGGAGTTACGATGGCGCGCAGACCGGCTGCTACTTCTACTACGACCCGTCGGTACCGGCCGCGCCCGTCGTGTCCTCGTCCGAATACCCCGGCGATCAGAGCTGGCACGGTGGCGTCGGCGACGAGGGCACCTTCACCGTCAGCGACCCGGCCAAGGCCGCGGCCCGCTATGAGCTGAAGCTGAACGGCGCCGCCCTCACCACCGTCGCCACGACCGGCGGCGCCGCGCGCCAGATCGCCTTGGCGCCGAGCCGTTCCGGCCCCAACCTGCTGACGGTCCAGGCGTTCACCCAGGCCGACCAGAACAGCGCCCCGACCACCTACGAGTTCTGGGCCCGTGCGGGCGCGGACGCGACGGCCCGGTTCACGCTGGATGAGAGCTCCGGCGCGACGACCGTGACGGCCCAGACCCCGGGCATGGCGGCTTACGTGCGGGGCGGGGCCGCTCTGGGCGAGCCGGGACAGGCGGGCACAGCGCTCACCCTCGACGGGACCAGCGGATACGCCCAGACGAACCTGCCGGTGCTACGCACGCGGGAAAGCTTCACCGTCTCCGCGTGGGTCAAACCGAAAGCTCTTGGGACGTTCAACGCGCTGGCCCAGGACGGAGCGCACCAGAGCGGATTCCAGCTCGGCATCAACCCGTCCGGGCAACCGGAGTTCAAGATGCCCAGCACGGACACCGCGGGGGACGGTGGCGGCGTCTGGCGTTCCGCCAGAGGGAGCAGCCCTCTCCCGCTGGGAGCGTGGACCCACCTCACCGGCGTCTACGACCAGCCCACCGGTCAGCTGCGCCTCTACGTGGGCGGGCAGCTCGCGGGCACGGTGAGCGGGGTGAGCGCGTGGCAGGCCTCGGGCGCCCTGCAGATCGGCCGCAGCAAGTACAACGACGCCCAGGTCAACCGGTGGCCCGGCGGCATCGACGAGGTCAGGCTGCACCAGCGGGCGCTGTCGGACCAGGAGGTCCCGCAACTCACATCGGGCGGGAACCCGTCCGGCCTCGTGGCGTACTGGCCGATGGATGAGGAGGCCGGACTCGGCCGGATCTACAGCATTCCCGCCGCGGCCGTCCAGGCCGCGCTGAAGGGCGGTGCCGCCCTCGGGCAGGACGGACAGGACGGTACGGCGCTGCGGCTGGACGGTGCCACCGGGTACGCGGCCACGGCCGGTCCTGTCGTGGACACCGCCAAGAGCTTCGCGGTGTCGGCATGGGTGCGCCTGGAGACGAGCCAGCTCGACAAGCACTACTCGGTCGTGTCGCAGGACGGTTCGCGCAAGAGCGGCTTCTACCTCAAGTATGAGGGCGGCATCAAGAAATGGGTGTTCGCCAAGTCCAAGACCGACACCGACGAGAGCGGCTGGTACCAGGCGGTTTCCAAGGCGACGCCGTCCGCCGGTTCCTGGACGCATCTGGTCGGCGTCTACGACGCGGTGACCAGGAAACTGCGCATCTACGTCAACGGTGAGCAGGGCACCGACAGCGGACCGCTCGACGCGGTCTGGCACGCCGGCGGCGGGCTGCAGATCGGCCGCAGCAAGTGGCTGGGCGCCTACGTGGACCAATGGCCCGGTCTGATCGACGACGTGCGGATCTACGACCGGTCCGTGGGCGCGGTCGAGGCCGAGGAACTCGTCACCCAGCACCCCGTGGTGAAGGGACGCTGGAAGCTCAACACCGACGGAAGGGGTGAACCCGCCGGCTCCCAGAGCCTCACGCTCAAGGGCGGTGCGCTCATCGACCCCGCCGCGGGTTTCCGGTACGTCTCCAGCGCCGGGCTGCTGCTCAACGGCACCACCGCCTACGCCGAGACGGCCGCCCCGCCGGTGCAGGCCGACGACAGCTTCACGGTGGCCGGCTGGGTGCGCAACATGGGCCGTCCGCAGACGGCCAGGACGGTGTTCGCCCAGGCCGGGGTGAACGCCAACGCCTTCGCTCTGCGTTATGTGCCGGATCCGGCCGACCCCGACACCGGCGGCTGGCAGCTGCAGATGCGCAACGCCGACACCACCCTCGCCGGCGACCTGCGCCAGACCGGGCACTCGGCGTTCACCGAGTGGGACTGGGACCACGTCGCGATCGTCTACGACGCGCTGCGCGACCGGATGAGCCTGTACGTCAACGGCCAGCTTGAGGAGACCTCCCTCGGTGTCTCCCAGGAGGACCAGGTGTTCGGGTTCAACGCCGCCAACGGCGGGCTGCAGGTCGGCCGCAGCAGGTTCGGCGGCGAGTTCTGGCCTGACGCCATCGACGATGTGTGGGCCTACCAAGGCGCGCTCACCCAGGAGCAGGTCCAGATGCTGGCCATCGGCGGTGAGCTGGACACCGCTGCCGGTCCCTGACGTCCCGTCGGCCGCCCGGCTCCCTGTGCGGGGGCCGGGCTGAATCCCCCTGTCGGCTGCCCCGGCCCGTGGAGATCGTGATGAAGGTAAGCCTGAAGCGTGCGGTACTGCGCGGGTCCGTGCTGAGCACGGCGGTGGTGTGCTTGACCGGGGTCCTGCCCGGCGTTCCGGCGTTGGCCGACCCGTTGCCTGTCAACGAACGCCCCGAATCGGCTCGCACTGAACGTCCCGTTCAGGGGAGAGGCCTGACGGCTCTTCCTCGCGCGGCCGATCCGGCGGCCCGGCCGGCATCGCCGCCCAAGGCCGCCTGGCCCGCGGCGGGCAGCGCCGAGGTGGATGTGCCGGGCACGGGCGAGCCGGTGCGGGCGGGCCGGCTGCCCGTGTGGGTCCTGCCGGCGCGCGACCTTCCGGCGCAGGCCCGGCGCGCGGCGCAACGCCCCGCGGGCAGGGTGCGCGTATCGGTGCTCGACCGGGCCGCCGCCGCCGGGGCGGGCCTGGACGGGCTCGTGCTCACCGTGGCCGCCACAGACACCACAGACACCACAGACACCACAGACACCACAGGCGCCGCGGACGCCGCCGGGGCGGGCCGCGTCGGTGTGCGCCTCGACTACTCCTCCTTCGCCCAGGCCTATGGCGGCGCGTACGGCAGCAGGCTGCGCCTGGTACGGCTGCCGGCCTGCGTGCTGACGACCCCGCGTCTTCCGGGTTGCCGCGTGGCTGAACCGCTGCCCGCCGCGAACGACGGGGCGGCCGCCACCTTGACGGCCGAGGTCGAGGCGGGGTCCGGGGCGGTGCTGATGGCCGCCGCCGGCGAGGCGGGGTCGCAGGGCGATTACAAGGCCAGTTCGCTGTCGCCGTCGGCCACCTGGGAGGCCGGCGGCAACGCCGGGGAGTTCACCTGGACCTATCCGATGCGGGTGCCGCCGGTGCCGGGGGACCTGAAGCCGGAGGTCGCGCTGACGTACTCCTCGGGCAGCGTGGACGGCAGGACCGGCAACACCAACGGCCAGCCGTCCTGGGCGGGTCAGGGTTTCGAGCTGTCGCCCGGCTTCATCGAACGCCGCTACACCTCCTGTGAGGACGACGGCGCCCCCAAGGACTCCTGGGGCAACCACCCGGGCGACCAGTGCTGGGGATACGACAACGCCACCGTCTCCTGGAACGGCAGGGCCGGTGAGCTGGTCAAGGCCACGGACGGGACCTGGCGGCTGAAGAACGACGACGGCACCAGGTTCGAGAAGCTCACCGGCGCGGTCAACGGCGACGACGACGGCGAGTACTGGCGGGTCACCGGCACCGACGGCGTGCAGTACTTCTTCGGCCGCAACCGGCTGCCGGGCTGGGCCGACGGCAGACCCGAGACCGCCTCGGCCTGGACCGTCCCGGTGTTCGGCGACGACGACGGCGAGCCCTGCCACAAGTCCTCCGGATTCGCCGCCTCCTGGTGTCAGCAGGCCTACCGCTGGAATCTGGACCACGTCGTCGACCGTGACGGCAACGCCATCACCTACGCCTACGCCAAGGAGACCAACCACTACGGCCGCAACCTCAAGGCCGGCGACGAAACCCCCTACGTCCGTGGCGGCTACCTCAAGTCCATCTCCTACGGGCTGCGCTCGGACGCCCTGTTCGCCACCGCGCCGGCCCGGGTGGTCTTCGGCACCGCCGAACGCTGCCTGCCCGATGAGTCGTTCGACTGCGCCGCCTCGAAGATCGGCGACAATCCGCAGCGCTGGTGGGACGTGCCGTGGGATCTGAACTGCGCCTCCGGCCAGGAGTGCAAGGACGGTCACGGCGCGGTGGCGCCCACATTCTGGTCGCGTAAGCGGCTGACGAAAGTCACCACCCAGGTCATCAAGGGTGACGGATCGGGTTACCGCGACGTGGAGTCCTGGTCGATGGACCACACCTGGGGGCTGGCGGACGTCGAGCGGGACCTGCTGCTGGCCTCGATCCAGCACACCGGGCATGCCGCCTCCGAGGGCGAGAAGCCGGTGACCCTGCCGAAGGTGACCTTCACGCACGTGCAACTGCCCAACCGGCTGGACAAGTCCGGCGATGACATCCTGGCCTACATCCGCTACCGGCTCGGCGCCATCTACGACGAGTCCGGTGGGCAGATCGACATCAAGTACAGCGACCCGGACTGCACGCTCGGCGCGCTGCCGACGCCGGAGACCAACACCAGGCGGTGCTTCCCGGTGATCTGGCAGCCGCCGGGCCGGGAGGACCCGATCACCGACTGGTTCCACAAGTACGTCGTCACGAGCGTGACCCAGGTCGACCGTACCGGCCTGGCCCCCAACATGGTCACCAAGTACGAGTACCTGGGCGGCGCCGCCTGGCATTTCGACGACGACGACGGGCTCACCAAGGAGAAGCACAAGACCTGGTCGCAGTGGCGCGGCTACGGCCAGGTGCGAACCCTGACCGGCGACCACAGCACCCCCGCCACCCAGAGCGACGTCTTCTACCTGCGCGGCATGGACGGCGACCGGCTCAACAAGTCGGGCGGCGAGAAGTCGGTGACGGTGTCCGACGGGGAAGGCGGCACGCATGCCGACCACGACGCGCTGGCCGGATTCGAGCTGCGCAAGGTCGACTACACCGGGCCCGGCGGCCAGGTCCACGCCAGGACCGTCAAGACCCCGTGGCGGGCGCAGACCGCCTCGCGGACCCGTTCCTGGGGCACGGTGACGGCCAACGTGGTCAACACCGACATCACCCGCACCTGGACCGCCAAGGACGGCGGCGGCTGGACCGAGACCAGGACCGACGCCGACTACGCCCCGTCCGGCCCGGGTGTCGGCCGCGGCACCACGGTCAACGACCTCGGCGACGTCACCACCGCCGACGACGACAAGTGCACCCGCACCAGCTACGCCGACAACATCACCGCGCACATGGTGACCTTCCCCATCCGGGTGGAAACCGTCGCGGTGGCCTGCACCGCCACCCCTGACCGGTCCCGCCAGGTCATCTCCGACGTGCGCACCTACTACGACAACGGCGCCTACGGCGCCGCCCCGAGCCGGGGCAACGTGACCAAGACCGACGCGCTGGCCGCCCACGACGGCACCACGGCCACCTACCTCACCGACAAGCAGACCACCTACGACTCCTACGGCCGCCCCACCGCGGTCAAGGACGCGCTCGGCCAGACCTCGACCACCGTCTACACCGACACGCGCGGGCTGACGACCAAGGTCGCCAAGACACCGCCGACGGTGCCCGGCCTCGAAGCCACCCCGCTGACGACGACCGAGGAACTCGACCCGGCCTGGGGCGAACCCACCGCCAAAACCGACGAAGCGAACCGGCTCCGCACCGACCTGGCCTACGACGGGCTGGGCCGGCTCAGCAAGGTCTGGCAGCCCAACCGTTCCAAAGCCTCCGGCCAGCAGCCCAACTTCGCCTTCGGCTACCGGGTGGAAGAGCGGAAGATCGTCGCGATCACCACGACCGAGCTGACCGCCACCGGCGACGAGCGCGTCTCGGAGATCGAACTGCTGGACGGCTGGCTGCGCTCCCGGCAGACCCAGGTGCCCGGCCCCGGCGGCCGCCTGATCACCGACACCTTCTACGACGAACGCGGCCAGGTGGTCAAGAGCTACGCCCCGTACCCGGCGGCCGGAGCTCCGCAACCGGAGCTGTTCGGCGTCCTGACACCCGGAAACGTCGAAGCGCAGACACGTACCCAGTACGACGGACTGGGCCGCAAGACCGCCGAGATCCTCATGGTGGGCAACGGCTCCCAGCCCGAGCAGGAGAAGTGGCGTACGGTCACCGGCTACGGCGGCGGCAACCGCGTCTCGGTCACCCCGCCCGCGGGCGGCATCCCCACCACCGAGATCACCAACGCCCGCGGTCAGGTCATCGAACGCCGCCAGTACCGCGGCTCCACCCCCACCGGCGACTACGACGCCACCCGCTACACCTATACGCCCGCCGGGGAACAGGCGAGCGTGACGGGCCCGGCCGGCGCCGTCTGGACCACCACCTACGACCAGCGCGGCCGCAAGATCAGGACGACCGACCCGGACAAGGGGCAGAGCAGCTTCACCTACGACGATCTCGACCGGGAGACCTCGGCCACCGACGCCCGCGGCAAGAAGATCTTCACCACCTATGACGCGCTCGGCCGCAAGACCGCCACCCGCGAGGGCTCGGCGACGGGTCCCCTGTTGACCTCCTACACCTACGACACCGCACCCTTCGGCAAGGGAAAGCTCGCCACCTCGACCACGCACACGGCCGGCGGCGACTACAGCACCCAGATCCGCCACTACGACCAGCTCGGCCGTGCCGACACCACCGCGATCAGCGTTCCCGCCGCCGAAGGCCCCCTCGCCGGCACCTACGTCTTCACCACCTCCTACGGCCTGGACGAGACGGTCACCGGCCAGAGCCTGCCCGCCGCCGGGGGCCTGCCCGCCGAGTCGGTGGTGCGCGGCTACGACTCCTACCTGCGCCCCACCCGTCTGACCAGCAATCTCGGCACCTACGTGGCCGCCACCGACTACTCTCCCACCGGCAAGCCGTTGCTGTACGAGCTGGGCGTCACCGGCAAACGCGTCTGGCAGACCTTCACCTACGAGTGGGGGACCCAGCGTCTGGCGACCGCCCGCCTGCTGCGTGAGAACCAGACCGGCGCCGACCGCGACGCCACCTATCGTTACAACGACGCCGGAGTGATCACCGCGATCTCCGACACCTCGCGAGGCGGCACCGACAACCAGTGCTTCCGCTACGACCATCTGCAGCGCCTCACCGGGGCCTGGACCGAAGGCGACGCCTCCTGCGAAGGCGCCCCCACCGCCGCCGTCGTCGGCGGGCCGGCCCCCTACTGGCAGTCGTTCGGCTATGACACGGCCAGCAACCGCACCTCCGAGGTCCGGCACGGCAGCGGCGGCGCGGCCGACACCGTCCGCACCTACACCTACGCCCCGTCCGGGCAGGGCCACCACCTCGACCGCGTCACCCAGACCGGCGGCGACGGCGCCCGGACCGACACCTACACCTACGACGCAGGCGGCAACACCCTCACCCGTGCCGTCGGCGGCGCCGTCCAGACCCTCGGCTGGGGTGCCGCGGGCGAGCTGACCCAGATCACCGAGAACGGCAAGACAACCAGCTTCGTCTACGACACCGAAGGCAACCGGCTGCTGCGCAAGGACCCGGGCGGCACCACGCTCTACCTGCCGAACACCGAGTTACGGCTGAACGCCGGAGCGAGTGCCCCGGTCGCCACCCGCTACTACAGCCACGGC
This sequence comes from Streptosporangium pseudovulgare, assembly GCF_014648055.1. Taxonomy (GTDB): domain Bacteria; phylum Actinomycetota; class Actinomycetes; order Streptosporangiales; family Streptosporangiaceae; genus Streptosporangium; species Streptosporangium pseudovulgare. The sequence continues at coordinate 156,152 of NZ_BMQJ01000018.1, read as the reverse complement.
GACGAGACCGTCGCCATGCGCACCACGGCCGGCGTCACCTTCCTGACACTCGACCACCAGGACACCGCCCAGGTCGCCGTGAACGCCGCCACCCAGCAGACGACCGTGCGCCGCTTCACCCCGTTCGGCGGACGGCGCGGCTCAGCCGTGGCCTGGCCGGGCGAAAGGGGCTTCGTCGGCGGCACCCAGGACCCGACCGGCCTCACCCAGCTCGGCGCACGCCTCTACGACCCCGACACCGGCCGGTTCATCTCCGTGGATCCGATCTTCAACGACGACCACCCGCAGAGCTGGAACGGCTACGTCTACGCCAACAACACGCCGGTCACCCAGAGTGACCCCTCCGGCCTCGACGGCCCGCTGCGCGGCAACACCGAGTGCTACTACTCCGGCAGGAACTGCGGCGGCGGAGGCTCCTCGCTGTGCCGGGCGCTGCCGCTGCTGTGCCAGATCCTCAACCCGCCACGGCCGAAGATCCCCAGGAAGGTGCGCAACAGCCTCGGCCCCATCGGCTGCGGCATCCTGTACTCCTGCTCCTCCGGCGGGGGAGGGGGAGGCGGCGGATACCGTCCCGCGCCGCGGGCCAGGATGGTGCCCCTGCTGCGCCCGGTCCAGCCGTACGAGACCCCGCCCGGCTACGGCCAGACCGCCGTCAGCAACCTCGATCCCCGGGCGTTCACCAATCTCGGACTGGGAAGCCTGGGCACCACCTTCCTCAGCACGATGCTGGACGGCGGGAAGACCATCCCCCTGATGAACTACGGTGACGAGTTACTGGAGCTGCAGCGGGGCAGGTTCGCCGCCGAACTGCAGGCCATCAAGAACGGCGGGAACCACCGCTACTGGTCCGCTTACTACCGCAGCGCCATGCTGAAGTCGATGACGCGGGCCCAGACCAAATCCCTGCGCCTGGCGAAGTTCGCCAAGGGCGCCAACTACGTGGGCGTGGCGCTGGCGGGCTGGGACAACTATCAGGCGCAGAGGACTGAGGACAAGGGCCGTACCGACCTGTCGGGATCCATGAAGACCGCGCGGGCCGTCGTCCGGGGTGTCGCCACGGCGGGAGGCGCGCTCGCCGGCGGGGCGGTGGGCGGCGCGCTGTGCGGGCCCGCGTGCGCCGGGGTCGGCGGTTACCTCGGGGCGGCGGCGGGCAGCACGGCCGGAGCCTGGGCCGCGCGGTCGCTGCCGAAGATCAGGAAATGGTTCGGCTGACAGGACGCGGCGCGGCACGGGGCCGGTGCATTCGTGCCCGGCCCCGTCGCGAGGAGCGTCATTCCGCCATGGACGGCCTCCCTGCAGTCCGGGGAGGTTTCGGTCGGATTTCGCTGAGTGGTCGAGGGCGGCCGGGCGAGCATGCTCTTCCTGGTGGCCTACGGCGGTCCCGGTCGTGCCGCGGCCATGGAAGTGGCCGCCTGCAGCCGGGCCTCGGCGGCCCAGTGGGGTGCGTTCCACCGGTCGGCGATGGTGGCGGCCTGGGTGAAGTGGGCGGCGGCCTCGGTGCGGCCCAGGAGGAGGGCCAGCTCGCCGAGGGTGTGGGCGACCGGGCGCAGCGCCACCGCCAGGCTCTCGGCGCCCGCCGGGGGGTCGTTGCGGTGCGGAAGCAGCGTCGCGTAGATCTCCTCGGCGGCGTCGCGGTCGTTCAGGGCGACGATGGCCATCGCGCGCAGCGTTGTGAGGAAGATGAAGAAGAAGTCGGGGCGGATCGGACCGGGTGACGCGCGGACCTCGCGGGCTTCGGCGTCCAGGCCGTTGGCGTGGAGGGCGAGCGCGAGCAGGTCGGAGGTCATGGCGCCGAGCACGGCGTGGAGGGCGCGCACGTCGTCCAGGTGCGCACCGAGCGTGCCGTCGTTCAGCCGGATCGTGGCCAGGGTGAGTTGGAGGAAGCCCGTGGCGTGCACCGATCCGGCGCGCCGCATGCCCTCGGCGGCCTCGGTGTAGAGCCGTTCGGCGTCGGCGAATCGGCCTTCGACGAGCGCCAGGGTCGCCAGCGTGGTCTCGGCGACGGCGATCGCCTCGCGCATTCGGTAGGTGCGCGCGAGGTCCAGGGCCTCGGTGGTCGCCTGGTGCACGGTCACCGGGTCGTTGGCGGCGGCGGCGACGGCGGCGTGGTTGATCAGCCCGGTGACGCGGTAGACGGGCAGGTCGTGCTCGGTGCCGATCGCCACGAGTTCTCGGCAGAGCTCGGCGTCGCCGTGGACTCGGGCCAGGCTCTGGAGTGCCGCGGCCCGCAGCCGGGGTCCGGTGGCGAGGTCGAGCGCCTCCCGTGCCGCCTCCAGAACGGTCGGGTCGTCCTCGCCGGCCAGTTCGTCCACGTACGCCGTCAGGAGCCGGGACCGTACCGAAGGGGCCAGGTCGGTGCGCTTGAGCAGGCGGCTCAGGCGGTCGACGATGGGCCGGTCCACCGTGCCGTACATACGAGCCTGCCAGGGGGTCGGCTCCGTCCAGGCGGTGAATGCGGCGATCATCAGGTCGTCGCGGCCCAGGGACTCGGCGTACTCCACGGCTTCACGGCGGGTCTCGCGGGCGGCTTCGACGGCTCCGGCCCGGATCTGCGCCCGCAGCAGCCTGCCGAGCAGTTCGACGCGTTCGTCCGGTCCGGTCGAGTTGGCGACCGCGTCGGTGAGGAGGGCGGCCGCGACGTCGTGGGCGTAGCGGGCCTCGGCGAGCTCGGCGGCCTGGACGCAGTAGCCGACGGCCTTGGGGGAGCCGGCGCGCGCGTAGTGGTGGGCCAGCGCCGGGATGTCGCCGGTGGCTTCGAGAGCGGCGGCGATCCGGGCGTGCATGCGGGCTGCGCGGAGGCGGCTGAGGTCGGCGATGAGGGTGTCGCGGACGAGGGCGTGGACGAAGCGGACGCGTCCGGGGGCGGGCTCGTTCAGCAGCCCGGCGATGACGCCCGCGTCCAGTGCGTTCAGCACGCCGTCCTCGTCGGTGTCGGCGGCCTTCACGAGGACGTCCACCGGGCTTTCCCGGCCTGCGACCGCGGCCAGCCGGAGGATGGCCACGCCTGCCTCGGGCAGCCGTGCGAGGCGGCGGCGCAGGACGTCCCGTACGCCTTCGGGGACCTCGGAGAGGGCGACCAGCGCGCCTTCGCCGTTCAGCAGCCGGGCGCTTTCGCGGACATAGAACGGGTTGCCGCCGGTGCGCTCGGCGATCCCGGCGATGGTCTCCTCGTCGGCCTCGCATTCGGTCCGTACGAGCTGCGCGACGGCCGCGTCGTCCAGCCCCGGCAGCGCCAGGCGGAGGGGCGTGGCGCGCGCCAGGGTGGCCAGCGTTTCGGTGAGGTGCCCGCTTTCGTCCGGGCGGTACGCGGCGACGACCAGAACCGGGGCCCGCATGCCGAGGCCACCGCCGAGCAGTTCCAGCGTGGCGGTGTCCGCCCAGTGCAGGTCGTCCAGCATGACGGCGACCGGGCGTTGCGCGGCGATGGCCGCGAGCCATTTCCACACGGCCTGGCGCAGGCGGAACCGTCCGGCGGTGGCGTCGGCGGTCACCGGCGCGGTGTCGGTGAGCAGCGGCGCAAGGTCGTCGGCGAACTCGCCCGGGGAGGTGGCCGCGGCGACGGCTCTCAGCGCCTCGGTCCAGGCCCACGCGGGCGGCGCGCTGTCGACCTCGGGGCAGTGGCCGGCGGCGACCAGCCATCCGTCATGTTCGAGCCGCCTGCCCAGGTGTTCCAGCAGCGTCGACTTGCCGAGCCCGGCCTCGCCGGTGACAAGGGCGATGCGGGCGCCGTCGGTGGCGGCTTCGGAGGCGGCCGTGACCAGTGCCGACAGTTCCGCCTGGCGTCCGACGAACGGCGCCTCGGTGATCGGAGCCGGCCGCGTCGGCGGTGCGGCCGGCGGCAGCGGTGCGGCCGGCGGGGGCGGTGGCGGGGGCACGGACGCGTGGAGGATGTCCGTGCGCTGGGTGAGGATCGCCTCCTCCAACGCCGTCAGGTCCGGGCCGGGATCGAGTCCGAGTTCCTCGGCGAGGATGCCGCGGGCGCGGCGGAGCGTCGCCAGCGCGTCGGCTTGGCGGCCGCTGCTCCACAGTGCCAGGGCGTGCAGCCGCCAGCCCTCCTCGCGCAGCGGCTCGTCGCGGGTGAGCCGCTCGGCCTCGGGGATCACCGCGGCGGGGTCGCCGATGCGCAGACCCGCCGCGGCGTGCAGTTCGGTGGCGGTCAGGCGCAGCTCGTTCAGCCGGGCGGTCTCGGCGGCGGCCCACGGCTCGTCGGCGGCCTCGGCGAACGCCGGTCCCTGCCACAGCCGCAGCGCCTCGGCGAGCCGGGACCGGGCGGCGCGGGGGTCGGGGACCGCCCGGGCCTGGTCGAGCAGGTCCTCGAACCGCCACGCGTCCACCGCATCCGGCGGCAGCCGCAGCGCATAACCGGGTGGCGCGCTCACCAGCAGCCGGGCCGGCGTGCGCGGCGGGCGTCCGGGCTCCAGCAACCGGCGCAGGTTGGACACGTACGCCTGCAGGGACATCAGCGCCCGCGCGGGCGGCTCCCCGCGCCACAGATCCTCGATCATCCGGTCGACCGGCACGACCTGCCCGCGCGCCGCCACCAGCAACGCCAGCACGCCCCGCTGGCGCGGCCCGCCCAGGGGAACGGGCTCGCCGCCGACCTCGGCCACGAACGAGCCCAGCACCCGGATGAAAACCATGATCCGCACATCGTACGTGGACGTTCCAAATCAGCTCCAAATGCCCTCCAAATGCCCTCCAAACACCCAGGAGCAGCCTGAACACATCACCACCGATGAAGGGCAGGAACAGATGAGCGTCGACACCCAGGACATGGAGATCATCCACCGCGTCCTCCGCCGGGAGTCCCGGCTGCTGGTGGAGCTCGTCACGGCCGTCGCCCCGGGTGACACCGCTCGCGCCAAGGTGATCGCCGGCCACTTCCGCGTCTACCGGCTGGGCCTGCACAACCATCACGAGGGCGAGGACGAGCTGCTGTGGCCGCCGCTGCTGTCCCGGGTGGACCTGGAGGCCGACATCGTGCTGCGCATGCAGGCCCAGCACGAGCGCGTCGCGGCCACCCTGAGCAGGCTGGACGCCGCGGTCCCGGCCTGGGAGGCCACCGCGGGCGCCGACGAACGCGACACCCTCGTGGCCGCCCTCTGCGAGCACCGCGCGGTCCTGCTGGAACACCTCGACGACGAGGAGGCCACCCTCCTCCCGCTCGCCGCCGAGCACATCACCGAGCAGGAGTGGGCCTCCCTGGGCGACCACCTGGTGGCCAACACGCCCAAGCTCACCCTGCTCACCCTCTTCGGCGCCGTCCTGGAGGACGCGAACCCGGCCGAGCGCGCCATCGTCCTCAGCGGCCTTCCCGCCCCGGTCCGCGTCATCTGGCACGTCATCGGCCGCCCCCGCTACGCCCGCCACATCCGCCGTGTCCGCGGCTGAACCCTGCCCGTCCGTACATACAAGGAGAACGACCATGTCGCTGAAGAAGCTCAACACCGTCCTGGCCGCCGTCGTCGTCCTGTTCACCCTCTACCTCGGGTTGTCCTTCGTCCTGCCCCTCGGGACCACCTTCCCGGGGCTGGCGAACTGGCCCTCTGACGGCAGCGGCTTCTCCATCGTGAAGGGCAGCCGCGAGATCGCGATGGGCCTGGCCATGGGCATCCTGCTGGTGACAGGCCACCGCCGCCCGTTGGGCTGGGTCCTGCTGATGACGGCCGTCGCCCCGTTCGGCGACATGGTCAACGTCCTGGCCCACCACGGATCCACGGCCGCCGCGCTCGGCATCCACGGCCTGACCGCGGCGCTGATCGCGGTCACGGGGTTGCTGATCCTCCGCGAGACTAGCACCACCCCGGCGACCGCCGCGCAGCCCGCCTGACGTCCGCATTCTCTGACAACTCGAAAAGGGAGACGACTATGACGATCAATGATCTGCGCGGTGTCCTGAAGGGGCGCGTGCTCCTGCCCGGTGACGACGGCTTCGAACAGGCGGCCACCGCGTGGAATCTGACCGTCAGGCAGCCGGTGGCGGCCGTGGCGGAGGCCGCGGATGCCGATGACGTGGCGGCGCTCGTGCGTTACGCGCGGCGGGCGGGTATGACGGTGACCGCGCAGCCGAGCGGGCACGGCGCCTCCGGTGATGTGGAAGGCCTGATCCTGTTGCGTACCGGCCGGTTGAACGAGGTGGAGGTACGCGCACAGGAGCGCGTGGTCCGGGTGGGCGCGGGTGTGAAGTGGGGGCAGGTGCTGGCGGCGGCCGGTCCGCTGGGTCTGACCGGCCTGGCCGGCAGCGCGCCGGGGGTCAGCGTGACCGGCTACACCCTGGGCGGCGGGGTCGGCTGGTTCAGCCGCGAGTACGGCTTGGCCTCCGGCAGCGTGCGGGCCATCGACATCGTGGACGCCGACGGCGAGCCGGGCCGGGTGACCGCCGAGTCCGACCCCGACCTGTTCTGGGCGCTGCGCGGCGGCGGCGGGGACTTCGCGATGGTGACCGCCCTCGAACTCGACCTGTATCCCGCGCCGGTCCTGTACGGCGGGCGGGTGATCTGGCCGGAGCACCGGACCAGGGAGGTGTTCGACGCGTTCCTGGAGATCACCGCCGAGGCGCCGCGGGAACTCAGCGTGTGGATCAACCGGTTCCAGCCGCCCGGCGCGCCGCCGATGGTGACGCTGGACCTGGTGTACCGGGGTGAGGCGGCGCGGGGCGAGGACCTGCTGGCGCGCGTCGACAAGATCGGGAGCGCAGTCTCCGACAGTCGCGGCGTCGTCCCGGTCGCCGATCTGGGCGGCATTACCGCGGAGCCCACCGATCCGGCGCCGTCCATCGCCCGTGGCGAGCTGCTCACCGGCCTGGACGCGGACGCGGTGGAGCTGCTGCTGGCCACGCCGGTCGAACCGCTCATCAACCTGCAGATCCGGCATCTGGGTGGTGCGCTCGCCGAGCCGGGTGGCGGGGCCGGTGCGAGCGGCGCGGTGGCTGAGCCGTACCTGCTCGGGCTGCTGGGGCTCGGGCTGCCGCACGCGGCCGACGCTACGCGCGCCAAGCAGGCCGAGGTCGTCGCCGACCTGGGGGCCTACGTCAGCGGGCGCAAGCCGTACACCCTGCTGTCCCCCGGAGAGACGGCGGCCGACGCCTTCTCCGACGGAACGCTCGCGCGGCTGCGAGAGATCAAGCGGGCCCGTGACCCGCACAACGTGTTCCGCGCGAACTACCCGGTGCTCGGATAGATCGGTTCCCAGCAGGTCACGGCCCCTCCGCCCGCCACGGCGGCGGGGCCGCACCACACCCGCGTGACAGATGTCGCCGCGAGCACTGTGAAGGGCGCATCCGCACAGGAAGGACTCGCACAATGAGGGATTTCCGGTGCACCGCCGACCACACCATCCGCGTGACCCGGTCCGATGCCGGGGCTCCATCCGCTCTTGGCGGCGGTGCCGCGGCAACTCCTCCCGCACCCGATCCGGCCGGCGTTCGGCGTGCGCCACCTCGGCCGCCAGCCGCCGCGTCAGCTTCTCGGGGCAGGAGCCGAAGGCTGACGCCGCGCGGCGCGAGCTGTCGATATGTCTGTGACCCTTCAGCGGGCGTGTCGGGTGCGGCGTTCGGCGGCGATGGCCATGCGCTGGTCGATCCTGTCGGCGGGGGAGCGGGTGAGGGTGTCGGGGTGGGCGTAGACCTGGGTGGTGTCGGGGCTGGCGTGGCCGAGCAGGGCCTGGACCACCGACAGGTCCTCGCCGGCGTCGAGCAGGGCGGTGGCCACGCTGTGGCGGATGCCGTGGATGGACAGCTGCCGGGCGTCGGGCACGCCGACGGCGGCGGCGAGGCGCTGGATGAGCTCGCGGATGTAGGTGCGCTGCAGCGGGCGGCCGGTGCGCGAGACGAACAGGGGGCCGGGGGCGGTGCCGCGTTCGGCGAGGTAGCCGTCGATCAGCTCACCCATGTACGAGCTGACCTTGACGGGGTGGATGCCGCCGCCCTTGACCGGTAGCTGCAGCACCCGGAACCGGCCCTGGTGGGTGAGCTGGTGCAGTTGCACGCCCAGCAGGGAGCTGACGCGGCAGGCGGTGCCGCGCAGCACCGCCATGATCGCCTGGGTGCGCGGGGATTCGCCGGCGACGGTTTCGGCGACCATCTCGTCGAGTTCGGGGCCGGTGATGTAGCGGGTGGGTGCCAGCAGCCGGCGTTTGGGCCGGTCCATGCCGTCGAAGGGGTTGGTCGTGGCGGCATTCGCGCGGCGCAGGTAGACGTACCAGGAGGAGGCGGCGCTGATGCGGGCGAGCCGGGTGTTGGCCGACAGGCCGGCGCCGCGCATGGCCGCGGCGTACAGGTCGGCCTCGAAGAACGGCGCGTCGCCCAGGTGCAGGCCGCGGGCCTGGACCCACCACAGCCACCAGGAGATGTCCCGCAGGTAGTTGCGCTGGGTGGCGGGTGAGGAGCGCCGGTCCGACAGCAGCCAGCCCGCCGTGGCGGCCAGTGCCTCCTCGGGGGCCTGGACCGCGCGCAGCAGCGTGGCCAGCTCCGCGGGAGTGCGGGCGGGCGGGGAGCTGCCCTTGGGCGGCAGCGCGATCGGGGCGGCGTTGTGTTCGTGCAGCCACACCAGCTCGGCTCCCTCCTCCTCCTCCTCCTCGGAGGGGGAGTCCAGCAGCAGGGCGCCGGAGGCCATCAGCGGCGCCAGCGCGCTCGACGCGGCCGAGGATCGCACCGGCGGTGAGACGGCATCCTTACCGCCGGCCTCCGCGTCGGCGCGGTCGGGTTCGGGGTCCGCAAGGCTCATACGGATGATTCTCTCGGATGGGGGCCGTTGAGTCAGTGGAGTGGCGGGCGGCGTATGTGCCGGGCGGCGAGTACGGCGAGGCCGGTCACCACCGGCACGGTGCGCGCCGCGTGCCCCGCCCCGGTGGAGACGGCAGCAGCGCACCGGCCTGCGCCCGGGGCGGCCGCGGGGGACGAGCGGCAGGCGAAGCCGTCCGGTTGACCACGGATACCTCACTTTCTTCACGGGACACAGGTCGCGGCCTACCGGGCGCGGCCGGCGGGCGAAACCTGAGGACACAGTGGAGCGGGAGAACCGGCAGGTCCAGTCGCAGAGTATGCCCGTCGGCATCATCTCCTCCCTTCGAGGAGGAGATGATGCCGACGGCTGACCGCCGAGCACGCCGACCTGGTCACGGGCCTCGTCGATGGCGCGGGTCTACATGGTCGTCCCGCCTGAGACGTCGAGCCGGTGTCCGGTGACGTAGCGGCTGTCGTCGGAGGCCAGGAAGGCGACGGTGTCGGCCACATCCTGCGGCGTGCCGAGCCGGCCGAGGGGCGTCTGTGACGACAGCCAGGCCAGGGCCTCGCCGACCAGGCGTCCTTGGTGCATGTCGGTGTCGATGACGCCGGGGGCCACGAGGTTGACTGTGATGCCGCGCTGCCCGAGCTGCTTGGCCAGGGCGACGGTCATGACGTCGAGTGCGGCCTTGGACATGGCGTAATCGATCGCCCTGGGCATGGCCGCCCCGCGGGTCAGCATGGTGCCCACGGTGATGATCCGCCCGCCGTCGCGCAGTCGTGGCAGGGCTTGCTGGGTGATGAGGAACGGGGCGGTGGTGTTGACCGCGAACAGGCGCTCAAGGCCCTCCCGGGTGACGCCGTCGATCTCGCTCTGGCCGCCGAGGATGCCCGCGTTGTTGACCAGGATGTCCAGCCCGGCGGCGTGCGCGTCGAAGGCCGCCCACAGGGCTTCGGCGTCGCCGGGCGCGCCCAGTTCGGCCTGGACGGCGAAGGCCCGCCCGCCGGACGCTTCGATGGCGGCGACGGTGTCCTTGGCGGCGGCGTGGTTGCCGCCGTAGTGCACGGCGACGCGGGCGCCTTCGCGGGCCAGCCGGGTGGCGATGGCGCGGCCGATGCCCCGGCTGGCGCCGGTCACCAGCGCGGTCTTGCCGGTCAATGTCGTCATGATCATGCCTTTCTGTTTTATGCGGTGTAGGGGGTGGTGGTCTTGGCGTCGCGCAGGATGCGCGCCCACCAGGTCACCTGGTCCAGCAGGGTCTTGGCGGCCGCGGCCGGGCCGGTCGGGTCCTTCGGTTGTCCGTTGCCGTCGAAGCACTCCCAGGCGCCGTGGAAGCTGACGGTGTCGCGGGTGGTGACGGCGTGCAGTTCGGCGAAGACGGCGCGCAGGTGCTCCACCGCGCGCAGGCCTCCGGAGATGCCGCCGTAGGAGACGAACGCCACCGGTTTGGCGTGGAACTGCTGGTTGTGCCAGTCGATGGCGTTCTTCAGCGCGGCCGGGTAGCTGTGGTTGTACTCGGGGGTGACCACCACGAACGCGTCGGCGGCCGTCAGCCGCGGGGTCAGCCCGCCCAGGGCCTTCAGCACCGGCGCGGGCGCGGACATCGACGGGGCCGCCCCGCCGATCGGCACCTGGGCCAGGTCGATCACGTCGACGTCGAGGTCCGGGCGGGACGCGGCCTGGCCGGCGAACCAGCCGGCCACGGTCGGGCCGAAGCGGCCTTCGCGGACGCTGCCGACGATGACGGCCAGCCTCAGCGGGTCAGTGGTCATGGTGTTCTCCGTTCGTGATGGCGGCCTGTCGCAGGGCCGCCGGCGATGTGGTCCCGGTCTGGGATCCGGTGAGCGGGGGCAGGTTCTCGATGAGGAAGACCGGCACGCCGGTGATGCCGAGTCGGCGCACGCGGTCGAGCCGGGCGCGCACTCCGGTGGACGGCACGTGGCCGGTGGTGACACCGGCCTCAGCGGCCAGCCGGGCGAGCGTGGCGGGGTCGCCGATGTGCAGCCCGTCGGTGAAATGGGCGCGGAACAGGTGTTCGGCCATGAGCTCGGCCTTGCCCTGTCGCGCGGCGTCGGCGATCAGGCGGTGGGCGTCGAAGGTGCCGGTGGCGATCGCCTTGCCGTACTCCAGCCGCAGGCCCTCACACGGCCGCGGTGGCGGGCTCGGCCGATGGGGCGCCATCACGCAGGGGGACCTCGCGGATGAACCAGGCCAGCGCGAAGGCGAGGGCGCCCAGCGCGGCGGCGCCGAGGGCCATGACGTGGATGCCGTCGGAGACGGCGAGGCGAACCGCCTCCCGGGCCGCGGGCGTGAGCCGCAGGAGCGCCTCGGGCGTCAAGGTGATCCGGCCGGCGCCCGCCGCGCCGAGGCGGTCGATGAGGGTGTCCTGCAGCCGGGCGGTGTACAGGGCGCCCAGGGCGGCCACGCCCAGCGAGGCGCCCATGGTGTGCCAGAGGGTGACCGAGCCGCTGGCCGACCCCATGTCGCGCGGCGCGGCGCTGTTGATGGTGATGATCGTGGTGGACTGCATCAGCAGGCCCACCCCGAGGCCGCCGATCAGCGTCAGGGCGGAGGCGAGCGCCAGATCGACGCCGGGGCGCAGGAGGAGCAGCGCGAGCATGCCGGCCGTCACGGTGGCGCCACCGAGGATCGGGTAGATCCGGTAGCGACCGGTGCGGCTGATCAGCCTGCCGGTGCCGATCAGCACGGCGACCATGCCGAGCATGGCAGGCAGGATCAGCAGGCCGCTGGTGATCGGTGAGGCGCCGTGGACGAGTTGCATGTACTGGGGAAGGAAGGTGGCGGCCACCACCATGCCGACGCCGCCGAGGAAGCGGATGACCTGGGCGAGGGTGAAGTTGCGGTCGGCGAACAGGTGCAGCGGGACGATCGGCTCGGCCGCGCGCCGTTCCACGACCAGCAGGACGCCCACCGCCGCCAGCCCGATCAGGACCAAGGCCAGGATCGCAGTCGAACTCCAGGCGTACCGGGTGCCGCCCCAACCGGCGACCAGGCTCAGCGCGACCAGTACCACCGTCAGCAGCAGCGCCCCGAGATAGTCGATCCGGGCCCTGATCCGGCGCCGCTCCAGCCGCACGGCAGCACCGATGAGCAGCAGGGCGACCGCACCGATCGGCAGGTTGACGAAGAACGCCCACCGCCAGCCCACATCGGCGAACAGGCCACCGAGCAGCGGCCCGGCGATGAACGCGATCGGCATCATCACCCCGAACAGCCCCATGATCCGGCCGCTGTGCCGGGGTGGCACCAGCTCGCCGATCAGCGCCAGAGCACCGGTCATCAGCCCGCCCGCGCCCAGCCCCTGCACCATCCGGAAGCCGACGAGCTGGATCATGTCCTGCGCCATCCCCGACAGTCCGGAGCCCAGCAGGAAGATCACGATCGCGGCCATGTAGACCGCCTTGCGGCCGTACAGGTCGCCGAGTTTCCCCCAGATCGGCGTCGAGGCGGCCATGCAGATCAGATAGGCCGTCGCCACCCAGGAGAAGTACTCCAGTCCGCCGAGCTCTTTCACGATCGCCGGCAACGCGGGCCCGAGCATCATGCCGTCCAACGGGGCTGTGATCATGCCGAGCATCACGCCGATCACGCCCGCACGAAGAGATCGATCCACACGTCCTCCATTTCGCGTACCTCGTACGTGAAATGGACCATAACCATTCAGGTACCATGTACGCAAATGGAGAGGGAGGGGTGTCCATGGCCGACGAGGGCGCGACCAGCATCTGGATGCAGCCGGAGGGGCACGAGCGCTCCGGACCGGGACGGCGCCCCGGCTACAGTCGCGAGCAGATCACCCGGACGGCCGTCCGGATCGCCGACGCCGAAGGGGTGGAGGCCGCGACCATGCGGCGGATCGCAGGCGAGTTGGGTACCGGCGCCATGTCGCTCTACCGCTACGTTCCCCGGCGCGACGACCTGTTCGACCTCATGATCGACTTGGCGATGAGCGGGATCGAGCTTCCCGACGGCCCGTCCGGTGACTGGCGCGGCGACCTGACGCTGCTGGGCCGGCGGATCCGCGCCGTCGGCCTGCGCCATCCCTGGCTGATCGCGCTGCTCACCAGCCGGCCCACGCTGGGCCCCAGCCTGCTGCGCGTGCACGAGTTCGCACTCGGCGCCTTCAGCGGGACCGGGCTCGACATCGACGACATCACCGGCTTCGTCGGCATGCTGAACGACTACGTGCACAGCGCGATCCGCCGCGAGATCGGCTGGCTGGAGGAGGCCCGCCGCACCGGCCTGGACCCCGAGCGCTGGAAGCGGGACTACATGGGACCGTACGTCCGCCAGGTCGTCGAATCCGGCGCCTTCCCCCTGTTCAACCGATCGGTTCTCGACTCCCGCACCGCCCACCTCGCCCCCGAGGAACGCTTCCGGCATGGACTCGATCGCATCCTCGACGCCATCGCCGCGCTCATCCCATCGCTCTGTTCTCCTTGATCGGGAAGATGGAACGCGGTGGACCAGAACGCCCAGGACCGCGGGACGGGCGCCCGCGCAGGGTCATCGTCGATGCGAACGTCGCGTGAGCTCGTCCCCGGTCAGGATGCGGGCCGGGACAGCGCATAGCCGAGCATCGGCCACACCTCGCCCTTCGCCTCCTGCGTCCTGTCGCACTGCGGATCCCGGCGAAACCCTGTGCGCGATGCCACCCGTTGTGAGGCGACGTTGTCGCGATGAGCTCGAAGCCACAGCTCGCTCAGGCCCACGTTCTGGAAGGTCCAGGCGCTGAACAGGGCCACGGCCCGGGTCGCCGCCCCGCGTCCGCGCGCCTCGGCGGCCACCCAGTAGGAGATCTCCCCGGTCTGACCGTCATGCCGCAGCGCGATGTTGCCCAGCCGCTGCCCGGTGACCGAGTCGCAGATGAGGAAGCCCTCCTCGTCGCCGGACTCCCGCAACCGGACGATCGCTGCCAGCACCTGCGCGGAATCCAGCGTCGGCGAGTCCGTCGTGAACCGCTGGATCAGCGGGTCGCGCGTGCTCTCGGCATACCAGCCGGCATCCTCATCGGCCCACTCGCGAAGCCGGACCACCCCGTCATCCAGTCCATGATCACCCATAGCCGAACCCTGCCAGACCGACTCCCTCTGCGTCCGGCGATGAGCGCTGCGTGTCTGCTCCCGCCGGCCGTACTCGGCGAGAACGGCCGGATCCACCCCCAGCCGGTCGGGCGGCCCGGTCGGCCAAGGACATCTCGCCCTCGGCGGCGGCCCGGTGGCGTTCAGCCCGGACGGCAAGACCTGGCCACCGGTGAGGACATGTCAGTGCGATTGCGGCGACCGCGAAGTGATTTCGATCAACTGCCTCTACCGGCTGGTCCTGCGCCAAAGGGTGACAACCGTCTTCATGGGTCCGCTTCCGATGTGGAAAGCACATGTGTCCCCAGCCGCTTTATTCAGTAGACAGCGTCATCTCCGGTCGGTATCTTCTCCGGGTTCCGCCCGTGCCTGTCCGAAGCCGGAACCCGCGCAGCCTTCGCCTCCGAAATCGGCGCCTGAGGCCGGGTGGCCGCGCCCCGCATCTAAGGAAGACGCTTCGTGACAGACATCGTCCCGCTGCGCAAGAACGTGCGTTTTCAGCTGTTGTGGATCGGCAGCGCGGTCTCCGAGCTGGGGTCGGAGCTCACCAGGCTCGCCATGCCGCTGCTGGTGCTGGCGCTCACCGGCTCGCCCGGGTTGGCGGGCACCGTCGCCGGCGCCCGCACCGTCGCTTTCCTCGCGGTCCAGATACCGGCCGGCGTCTGGGTGGACCGGTGGGACCGCCGCCGCACGCTCATCACGGCCCAGGGCTTCCAGGCGATCGCCTCCGCACTGCTGACGGCGCTCATCATCACCGGCCATGTGCAGGTCTGGCAGTTCATCACACTGGCAGTGCTGGACGGGCTGTGCGTCGCGTTCATCGGTCCCGTCCAGGAGACGGCGATCCGCGGCATCGTCCCCTCGGGCCAACTGCACAGTGCCTATGCGCAGGAGGAGGCCCGTACCCACGCGGCCGGGCTGATCGGCCCTCCGCTCGGCGGCCTGCTGTACGGCCTGGGGCGGGCGGTGCCCTTCGTCGTCGACACCATCACCTTCCTTGCCGCCACGCTCTTCTACGCTCTTGCCAAGGTGCCGCGCCGCCCGGCGGGCGAGCCGCAACCCTCCGCCCGAGATGACGGCGAGGAGCAGCGGCCGATCCGGCGTAGCATGCGCCGGGAAGCGGCTGAGGCCGTCGCCTGGCTGTGGCGCCGGCATGGCCTGCGGGAGGTCACCGCAGCGGTGATGATCCTCAACCTGCTGGGCGGAGCGTTCCTCATCCCGCTCATTGTGCTCGTCGGCGAACGCGGCGGTGATGCGCGCGTCACCGGCACGGTCCTGGCAGGCCTCGGAATCGGTGGACTGACCGGTGCGCTGCTGTCGGGCCGCATCAGCAGGCTCCTGCCTCCCGGCAGACTACTGCTGGCCGTCGTGACGGTCTTCGGTGCCGCGCTGGCGGCCACGGCACTGCCCTGGGGAGCGTGGTGGCCGATGATCCCGTTGGTGTTCATCACCTTGTCGACGCCCTCACTGAACGTGGTGATGAACGTGGTGGTCGCACGAATGGTGCCGGAAGCGATGCTCGGCCGGATGGGCGCGGTCCTGAGCATGGGCGCGATGGCGCTCAAGCCCCTCGGGCCCGTCCTCGGCGGGGCACTGGCTGCGACTCTGGGTGGCGCGGCGGCGCTCATCGTGCTGGGCGGACTGCTCGGTCTGACCGCCGCTGTAGCCGCGCTCAGCCCACAGTTGCGCCACTTCACCGGAGAAGCCTCCGCGGCCGGGGACGACACTTCAACCGATGACAAGGCCCCGCGCGCCCCCGCCTAAGGCGTGTCCGACAATTCGGCGCGGCGGCCTGGGCGGCGAGTCGGACTCGGCTACTGACCTGCTCCACGGTTCCCGCTCTTTCGGCGCCCCGGGCGTTCGAGGGTACGCCGGGGCAGGCCCTCCGCCCGGGTCCGTGCGATGAGCCTTGAAGCAGAGCGTTGCCGCAGGCCACGGAGCCGGTTATCCAGCCGAGACGGTGACGTCTCCGGAACCCGCGGTCAGCGACATCTTGTGCGGTGAGGAACTGTCTTTCCTGACCGAGATGTTCGCGTCACCGGATGTCGTCCTGGTGTTCACGTCATAGGCCTCATCGGGGACGGTGAGCACGACGTTGCCCGAGCCGACCGACAGTTCGACGCCGTCCGGTGCGGCCGTGTACTTCAGGGTGACGTCGCCGGACCCCGCTTCGGCGAGGAGCTTCTTTCCGCCCAGGCCGTCGCCCTCGATGTCGCCGGAGCCGACCTTGAGGTCCAGAGGGCCGGTGAGTGACCTGAGTGTCAGATCACCTGAGCCGGCATCCAGGTCGACCTGGACCCCCTTGGGGATCTCCACCTTGTACTCGACCCCGCAGGTGCCCCACGACTTCTGGCAGTCGTAGTAGACGGACAGCATGTCGCCCTCCACCTTGTGCCTGGCCTGCGGCTTGTCGTTGCTCCAGTAGAGCCTCTCGGCCACGCTGACGTACGTCGTGTCCGACTCGGTGACGGTCACGTTCCCGCTGCCGCTTCTGAGGTGAAGCTGCTGTACCTTCTCCTTGACCTGGTACGTGTTGGTTTCCTCATTCTTCGGTTTGCCGATGGCGTCCAGGCCGCACCCGGTCAGGAGCATCGCGGAGGCCAGCAGGCCGCCCGCGATCGCGGTGATCTTCATGTCGTCGATCCTGTCCGACATTCCCCCCGACCCGCATCAGGGATTCCCCCGACGGTTCCCGGGGAGAACCCCCATCCCGTGATCCGGCAGCGGGGCATGCCCTCGGCGCCGGCGACCCTGTCCGTTCGCGGTCAAGGGAGCCATTTCAGGGAATGGGCGAGACACCGGTACTCCGGAAGGTGCGCCGTATCAGTGGTGCCGAGTGCCGGACTCATCCTTGAACGCCCGGACCGGGACCCAGAGGCGCGCACCGCAGCAGTCACCCCCTGTGGCCTGCGGCAACGCTCTACCCGGCCCTGTTCTCGTATGACTACCGCCAGGTGGCGTGCAGCGCTGGGTAACTACTCGGTGTTGTGGTCGCGCTGCTGGAGGGCGGCGGGGTCGGCGGTATCGCCTACCACTACATCTCCGACACCTACGTCGCGCTCTTCTCCCGGTTCATCCCGTGCGGGGTGTGGGAGGCGGTGTGGCGGAGCCAGAGCAGCAGGGAAGCGATGGTGACACCCGCGAGGTAGCGGCCGGCGAGCTTGTCGTAGCAGGTGGTGACGGCTCGCCGCTGCTTGAGCTTGGCGAAACACCGTTCCACCACGTTGCGCCCCTTGCAGGCGCGATGCGGCTGGTCCGCCGGTCGGTGCAGCCCCATGAATCCGGTTGCGGCGGGACTGATGCGCCTGGTGAGGTGCCTGCATGGACGGTGCTACCGAGCAGGTACAACGCGCGAGGATCGGAGAAGACGGTGCGATCACGCGGCAACCGGCTCCCTGGCACAGGCTGGCGGTGCTCGGGGCCCTGATGCTGGCCGCTCTCACCTTCAACACCGCAGAGAACCTGCCGGTCGGCCTCCTGGAGCTCATCTCCGAAGACCTCCGGGTGTCCCTGTCGGCGGTCGGTCTGCTGGTCACCGGTTACGGCGTGACGGTGGCCATCGCGTCTGTGCCGCTTGCCCACGTCGTGCGGGCCGTGCCCCGGCGCTATGTGCTCACGGGACTGCTGGCCGCGCTCGTGGTGTCCAGTCTCGTTGCGGCGCTGGCCGTCTCCTACTGGCTGCTCCTCGTGGCGCGGCTGCTGACCGCGCTCGCCCAGGCGCTGTTCTGGGCCGTGATGGGACCGGTCGCGGTGGGTCTGTTCGCGTCCGAGGTGCGGGGGCGGGTGGTCGGGGCGCTGTCCGTCGCCGGTTCGCTCGCTCTCGTGCTGGGTGTTCCTGCCGGGACCTGGCTGGGCCAGCGGAGTGACTGGCAGGTACCCATCGCCACGCTGGCGGCTCTGGGGCTCGTCTCTCTGGTGACGATCGCCGTCCTGCTGCCGACTTCGCGCCCGGAAGAAGAGCCCGCCGCGTACGCGAGCAGTCCCGACGTGCGGCGGTTCGCGACGGTGCTGGCGGCCGGGGCCTTGTCCGCCACCGGGGCGTTCACGGGATACACCTACATCGTGACGTTCCTGGGCGACGTGAGCGGGTTTTCCCCGAGCGCGGTCAGCGTCCTGTTCGTGGTCTTCGGTGTCGCGTGTCTGGCCGGGGTAAGCATCACCGGAGTGTTTCTGGACCGCTTTCCGCAGTCCGCGTTGACCGTCGCCGTGGCCACGCAGGCGGTGGGCATGCTCGGCCTGTATGCGTTCGGCGCTCATCAGGTGGCGGCGGCGGTGTTCCTGATGCTGGTGGGCGGTGCACTCGGGCCGGTGTTCATGACCACGCAGAACGCGATGCTGCACTGCGCGCCGGGCCGTACGGACATCGCCCTCGCAGCGAACTCCGGCGCCTACAACGCCGGCATCGCGGCGGGTGCCGCGCTTGGCGGACTGGTCCTGCCGCTCGCCGATGTACGGGGCACCTTCCTCGCCGGCGGGCTGCTGACCGTCGGGTCCTGCGCGGTCCTGCTCGGCGGCCGGCTGCTACGTGAGCGCCGTCGTCCAGAACGCTCAACACGTCGATGAGGGACGCCGACGGGCGGGAATCAGGGTGGGATGGCTGCCGGTCGGCGTCGCACGAGTGCTGCGTAGGCGATGGATCGGCCGATCCCGAGGGTGCGGGCGGCCTCGGTGACCGAGGTGCCGGCGTCGGCCAGGCGGCGTAGTGCGGCCGGCTCGGCCGGGCCGACGGCGGGCGACGAAACGCGGCGTCACGAAGCCCTCTCGATGATGTGAGACCATCGCCGAGCTCGGGATGGTGAGTCCGGGGATCGGCCTGCCCGGTATGGTCGCCGCCATGGAGATCATCAAGGGCGCGGGGGAGTGGGCGCAGCCTGCTGCCGGAGCCGCCAATGACTGGGTCGAGCAGCTCAGGGTGCCGGATCTGTCGGTGGGGACGTACTGCATCCCGGCAGGCGGGGCCGACACCCAGAGCCCGCACACCGAGGACGAGATCTACGTGGTGACCGCAGGCCGGGCCCGCATCGTGACGCCGGGCGGTGAGGCGGAGGTCGGTCCCGGAGCGGTCGTCTTCGTCCCGGCGGGCGAGGAACACCGCTTCGTGGACGTCACCGAGGATCTGGCGTTGCTGGTCGTGTTCGGCCCGGCCTACGGCTCGCGTACGGACTCACGGCCCTGACGCGCATGCCGGAAGCCTGCGGGGTCTCCCACGACACCTCGGCATGGACGCAGGAGTGGTACGTGCGGGAGGAGACCCCGCGGGCGGCCGGCCCGGGCCTGGTCGACCACCACCGCGGCAGCGCCCCGACCCGGTCGCGACAACGATGCGCGGCCGTCGTCGGGCGGCCGGCCGTGTCCGTCGCGGCCGCGCGGCGATGAGGGCGCGGAGCGGATCGGGCGCACCCTGTGGCAGGCTCCCGGCTCGGCCGTCTAGGCGTTCTTCTCAAGCCAGGCGACGATGCTGCGCACGTATCCCTCGACGTTCGTCAGCGGGCGGCCGTCGAAGACTCCGACGAGATGCCCGACGCCGAACGGGGCGTCGTAGATGCGGGCGCGCCGGCAGGTCTCGGGGTCCACCGCCTTCTTGATGGTGTCCCAGCCGTGCCAGGCCATCAGGGCCGCGTCGATGGCGGGGTCGAACAGATGCGCCTGGTCCCAGTCCAGGACGCCGATCAGCTGGCCGTTGCGGCTCCAGTGCACGTTGGCGCCGCACAGATCGCCGTGAACCAGTGCGTCCGGTACGGCTTCCAGGTCCCGCGCCGCTTCCAGACGCGTGCGGCACTCGTCCCGCCATCTGTCCGGCAGACGCGGAATGACCTCCTCGGCCAGGAGTTCGGCCCAGCCCTTTTCTCCCGGGGCGTTGAGCAGCCGCCTCAGGCGCGGAGTGACGGTGACCTCTCGCACGGCGCGCAGCAGTTTCCCGATCTGGCCGGGGTCGCCCTGTCCCTCAGGCTGTGCCTCACCGTCGATCCAGGAGACGGCGACCGCCGTACGCTCGCCGAACCGCGTCACGGGCGTGAGCGGCTCCGGCACCGCGAAGGGCAGCCCGGCCTGGGAGATCTCCCGCTGCGCCTCCATGCGGCGCGGCATCTCCTGCGCCGACGACGGACGCTTGCTCACCCGTACGGCTGCCGTTCCTGGGAGGAGGACGACGTGGTGAAGATTGCCCTCCGTGATCCGGGCGTCGTCCAGGGAGCGGCCGGGGAGAAGGGCGTCGGCGATCTCCAGTAGTTCGCCGGTGGTCGGGGCGGCGGGCGTGGGGCTGTCGGTCATATCTTCTCTGGAATCCATGTCGTTGCGATGCTCGTGGTCTCCCGGCGCCGTCCGCCGGGGCCGCCTGGGGAAGGGGAAGGCTGGGTTCCGTCCGGCGGATCATGTGACCGTCTTGCTTTTGCCTTGAGGTCGTTGTTCCGGTCGTGGGGCGGGGCGATCTGACACATGACGGGTGGGCGCGACCTGCGTCGCGTCCGCCGAAGTCCGGGCACCGGGGTGGTCGTTGGAGCGACCACCGCGGGGTGGTCGACGGGATTCTATTCCGGATCCGTACGGGCCACCTCGGCAGCGCCGCTCCGGCGAAGGGCCCGGACGCTCCCGGGGTGGTCCGATCTGCGGGATCCACCTTTCCGGGGAGGGCCGTGCGGCATGACGAACGCGCTCACGTCTTCCATGACACCGTCACCGTGGCCTCGATCCGCCTCCGGCCCAAGCTATGATCAGCCCGTTTCCAGAGCGTCCGCCCGCCGCGTCAGGTCCGCTGCGATGCCGTCCCAGTCCGGTCCGTGCGACCACAGGCTCGCGGCGGCCTCCCGCATCAGCGCCGGCTCGTCCGGTCGCTGCAAGAGCACCAGCCGATAGGACAGGTTGCGGACCCAGACCGGCAGATGGCCGTCGGCCACGTGCGGGCAGAGCTCACGCAGCATGGCCAGGATCGAATCCGCGTCGGCGAAGGTCAGCTCCTCGAGGAAGTAGCGCTCCTGATGGTCGAGGCCGCACTCCGGCGTAGGTCGGTACTCGTCTCCGTAGAGACACCGGGCGTGCTCCGTCAGGGTGCTGTGCATGTTCTGGAGCGTACGACGCCTTGACCGGCCGGGCAGAACCCAGCCGGGTCGTGTCCTCACGCGTTCTTCCGCGGCCCCTTTGGTGCCCGCCGCGCCGCCCTCGATAGCGGTGAGCGCTCCGGGAAGGCGTGGAATGCCTCGATCACGAGCGCGGCGAAGCGCCGGGAAGCCATGACCCGAACGGCCGCCTGGTGGTCGTCGGTGCGGTCGGAGGCCACCCGCCGCCGGCCAGGCAGGTCAGGGCCGCCGGCGCCGCGGGGAAAGGCGGGAGGATCCGCTTCACGGAGACCCGTGGTCTCCGCCGGCCACGGGTCGATCACCGGCCGAGAATACGGTGACGGCCGGCTGAAGGGCCGTCGATCAGCGGGCCCCGGCGCTGACCGTGCCGTTCACCGCGATGCCAGGTCGACGGCGTGTTCGACGTGGATGCGGGTGGAGTCGAACACGGGAACGGCGCTGTCCTGGGGGCCGATGAGAAGGGTGATCTCGGTACAGCCCAGGATGACCCCCTGGGCGCCGCGTTCGGCCAGATCGGTGATGATCCGCCGGTAGGCCTCACGGGAGGAGTCCTCGACGCGGCCCTGGGTGAGTTCCCGGTAGATGACGTCGTGCACGAGCGTGCGGCCGGGCTCGTCGGGCACCAGGATCTCCAGCCCGTGCCCGAGCATCCGGGATCGGTAGAAGTCCATTTCCATGGTGAAGCGGGTGCCCAGCAGCCCTACGGTCGTGAGGCCGGCGCGGGTGATCCGTTCCGCCGTCGCGTCGACGATGTGGACGAAGGGAACACCGATCGCCGCCTCGACGGCCTCGGCGACCCGGTGCATGGTGTTGGTGCACAGCAGGACCATCTCCGCCCCGGCCTGCTCGAGGGTCTTGGCCGCCTGGGCGAGCCGCCGCCCGGCGGCCTCCCAGTCTCCCGCGCGCTGCATGGCCTCGATCTCGGCGAAGTCCAGGGTCAGCAGCAGGCTCCGGGCGCAGTGATGGCCGCCCAGCCGCCTGCGGGTCTCCTCGTTGAGCAGCCGGTAATACTCGGCGGAGGATTCCCAGCTCATGCCGCCGATAAGGCCGATGGTCCGTGTCATGGACCCATGGTGGCCCATGGGCGAAGCTCATAGGTAGGCCTGTGTTTCTTGGATGACCCCCAAGCGATACTTATGGCATGGATGCCCACCGCCTGCTCATCTTCCGGCAGATCGCGCATTCCGGTTCGATCGCGGGGGCGGCCCGCTCCCTCGGGTGGACGCAGCCGGCGGTCAGCCAGCATCTGCGCCATCTGGAGCGCCAGGTCGGGATGGCGCTCGTGCTGCGCCGCCCGCGCGGGATCCGGCTCACCGAAGCGGGCACGGTCCTGCTACGCCACGCCGACGCCATCGCCACACGGCTGCATGCCGCCGATGACGACCTCGACGCGCTGGCCCAGCTGCGGGAGGGCACCGTCCGGCTCGCCGCGTTCCCCTCGGCCAGCGCCGCGCTCGTTCCCGCCGCCATGAGCCTGCTGGCCCGGCGCCATCCCGGCATGGACGTACGGCTTCGCGAGGCGGAGCCCCCCGAGGCGCTGGACCTCCTCGCCACCGGTGAGGTGGATCTGGCCCTGACGTTCACTCACGCGGGGGAGCACCCGGCCGACCACCCCGGGCTGGTGCGGGCCGTGCTGGGGGAGGACCCGGTCCGGCTGGTTCTGCCGCGCTCCCACCCCCACGCGCACGCCGCACCGCCCGACCAGCCGGTCAACCTGCGGCTGCTGTCGGAGGAGAGGTGGATCGGGGGATGTGAACGGTGCACCGCGAACCTGCTTCAGACCTGCCAGGACGCGGGCTTCGTCCCGGACATCCGCCACAGCACCGACGACTATGTGGTCACCCAGGCGCTGATCGCCCGCGGTCTGGGGATCGGGCTGCTCCCGCAGCTTGCCCTCGACGCCTTCCGGGATCCCGGTGTCACCGTTCGCGTGGCCGCGCAGCTTCGTCCCCGGACCGTGCACCTGATCCATCCTCGCGAGGCGGACCACATCCCCGCGGTCCGCAGCGCCGTACGCGCCCTCCACGACACCGTCTCTCCCCGCCACTTCGACGACGGCGGAAAAGTACTCATTCGGTGAGCACTTTGTCTGGAAGCATCGTTCTCACAAGCCACCGAACGGAAGGCAGAAGAACGTGCTCCGCGGACTCACCACCATCAGCTTCTACGCCCATGACGTCGCCGCCGCCCGTGACTGGTACGCCGAGCTCCTCGGCGTGCGGGCCTACTTCCAGCGGCCCGAGCAGGGCGACCCGGCCTACGTGGAGTTCCGCGTCGGCGACTACCAGCACGAGCTCGGCATCATCGACGCGCGGTTCGCTCCGGACGGCTGGAGCACCGAGGACGGCGGAGCGATCGTCTACTGGGCCGTCGACGACCTGGAGGCGACCTGGGCGCGGCTGCTGGAGATGGGGGCCACCCCGTTCGAGAAGCCGACCGAGCGCGGCCCCGGGTTCGTCACCGCCTCGGTGCGCGACCCGTTCGGCAACATCCTCGGCGTCATGGTCAACCACCACTACATGGACGTCCTCGCGGGCCGGAAGGGCTGACCACGATGACCGACAACGCCCTGCTCCTGGACGACGCCGCCGCCTGGAGGGCATGGCTCACCGAGCACCACGAGACCGCCCGCGACGTCTGGCTGTTGATCGCCAAGAAGAACGGCGCCGCGAAGACCGTCACCCTCGACGAGGCCCTGGACGAGGCGCTGTGCCACGGCTGGATCGACAGCCACCGCAGGGCGTTCGACGGCGACTACTACCTGCAGCGTTACTCGCCGCGCACCCGCCGGAGCCCCTGGTCCAGCACCAACGTCGCGAAGGCCGAGGCGCTGACGGCCGCCGGCCGGATGCGCCCGGCAGGCCGCGCCGCGATCGAGACCGCCAAAACCTCGGGCCGCTGGCCCGCCCGGCACGCGCTTCGCGGACCGGCTGAGCCGGCGGCTCGCCGCGCCGCGGGCCTGGCGGGAGCCGGTGCGGTCGGAGCCGGGTCTGCCGATCCGCGAAGCCGATGCAGGAGCTCCGGCTGAGCCCGACCGCACGGTTCCGGCTCCGGTAAATACGTTGCGGAGTCCGAAACAGGCGGGGCATGCTGGATCGATCGAGCGGCGCAGAGCGCTGCCTGAACTAAGGAGGGCTGACGAATGGCCATCACCGCGCTGCGGCACGTCCGTATCAGTCCCACCTCTTTGTTCAGGAGCACACCCGTTGTCTTCCGAGTACGAACTCTCTGACACCTACTCCGACCTCGACTCCCGCCGGTCCGAATTCACCGGTGACGAGTCCCGACCAGATCCGGCGGCAGCCTTCGTCTTCGAGTTCCATTCGGTCGACGAGGAGCTGGGCCCGAATCAGCGGTGGTCCACCTGGCTGGAGGTCGAGCGCGGCTCTCGCGGCCCGGAACCACGCCCCTCGTGGGTCGTGACGGAACAGGCTGCGATCGACACCGAGCTCGGCGTCCTCAAAACCGGCAAGGAAGCCGACGTCTTCCTGCTCGAACGGGCCGTCGAAGCCATCGGCGGCAATCCGGCGAAGTCCTCGCTGCTGGCCGCGAAACGGTACCGCACCGAGGAGCACCGGTCCTTCCACCGCAGTACGTCGTACGTCGAAGGCCGCCGTACCCGCAACAGCCGCGACAGCCGGGCGATGGCGAAGAAGACCTCGCACGGCCGCAGTGTCGCGGCCGGTCAGTGGGCGTACGCCGAATGGGACGCCCTCAACCGGTTGTGGAAAGCCGGCGTCCCGGTGCCGTATCCCGTGCAGGTGGACGGCACCGAGCTGCTGATGGAGTTCATCGACGACGGCGAGGGCGGCGCCGCGCCCCGGCTCGCCCAGGTCCGGCCGTCGAAGGAACTGCTCGGTGTGTACTTCGAGCAGCTCCGCAACGGCATGCGTGAACTGGCCCGCGCGGGGCTCGCGCACGGCGACCTTTCGCCGTACAACGTCCTCGCGCAGGCCGAGCGGATCGTGATGATCGACCTGCCCCAGGTCGTCGACGTCGTCGGCAATCCGAAGGGCATGGACTTCCTGATGCGCGACTGCCACAACATGGCCACGTGGTTCACGAACCGCGGGCTTGAGATCGACGAACAGGAGTTGTTCGCCGACCTGCTCACCATGGTGTTCTGACCGCCTTCCGCACGACGACGCGCTCGGACACCGACAGGTCCATCCGGAACCCACAGCGGTGCGGTGAAGTGGGTGACGACCGGTCCTCCATGCCGTCCCGGTACGCCCGGTGGATGGTGCCGCGCTTGCCGTGGCACCATCCACCGGGCATCGACGCGTGCCAGAACCGCTGGTCGCCCAGGTCGCGGAAGCGCGGGGAGAAGGTGCAGCCCAGGACCTTGAACAGGCCGAACACCATGCCGGCGTAGGAGGCGTTGCCGGCGGCCACCATCTCCGGCTTCACGGGGATCGAGCGGCAAGGAACGGTCGGTGACGTTGACGAGGCGTCGGGGCGCGGCCCACCGGCCGCTGCCGTCGGTGGAGGTCTTCGGGCGAACGCCGGGTCCCGTCAGTGGAACAGCTTGAGACCGACGACCCCGGCGAGCACGAGGAGCAGGGACAGCAGGCGCATCACGTTCGCCGGCTCGCCGAGGTAGAGCATCCCGAAGATCGCCGTACCTGCGGCGCCGATGCCCACCCAGATCGCGTAGCCGGTGCCGACCGGAATGGTGCGCAGTGCGTAGCCCAGGCCGATCATGCTGAGGACCAGGGCGACGGCGAAGATCGACGAGGGAAGCAGACGGGTGAAACCGGCGGACTTGCTGAGCGCCACGGCCCACACCGATTCCAGCAGACCGGAGACGATCAGAACCAACCACGACATGATGACCGAGCCCTTCGACACGGTCGTCTTTGCAGGCCGGGTACGACACGCCCTCGTCCGGTATGCCGCTGGTGCGACATCAGCCTTCAGCCTACCCGGCACCGCCGGCCACGGCACCGCGAGTCGTCCTCGCCGTGCAGGCCGAGGCCGGAGGCGCCGATGGGCCCGGTTCCAGGTCGGAAGGGCTCCTCGTCGACCAGGTCATATATCGGCATCAGGGGCACGGGGGTTTCCCGTCGCACCGAGGGGCGGACTCGACGGGGCAAGGGCCAACGCCCGTGAAGCTCTGAGCGCGATGCTGGTCCGTCCTGTCTCATGGCACTACGGAAGGGGGTCCTACGTCAGGGGATCGTCTTCGGGGTCGCGGCCGTGACCTGGGATGAGGAATCTCACGTGGCGAAGCGCGCCGGTGAGGAGTGAGCACATGCCTATCGGACAGGGCGCGCTCCTCCTGGGATCTTGCTCGGTCGCGAGTTCGGCGATTCGGGCAGTAGCCGCCTGCGGTCAGTCGAAGAGCGCCCCGAGTAGCGCGCCCTGGCCGGACTGGAGGACATGGGCGGCTTCGAGTGGGATCCAGAAGCACTCGAAGTCGGTGGGCTCCCGTTCGCCGTCGTGGAGTTCCCGGCCGGCCCATCGCTCCGGGGTGGGCTCGGTGAGCTCCAGGTGGAAGACGTGGCGGTGCTGGATCTCGAATCGGTAGGGACTGATGTCGTAGGTGACCTCACCCAGCTTCCGGACGATCCTGAACCGGGTGAACCCCGTCTCCTCCCGTGCCTCGCGAAGGGCGGCGTGCTCCGGTGTCTCCTCCGGCCGGATGCTTCCGGCGGGGACTTGGATTCCGACCTCTTCGTAGCTGAAGCCGGTGTGCCGGAAGACCAGCAACCGTCCGTCACGAACGACATAGCACAGCACTTTGCCCTTAACGATCTTTTTCGTCATGGGTTCTTTTCCCTTCACTCGACAGCGGCGGGTCTCGGACCGGACACGGTGATGTGGCTCAGCGTCCGCCGGGACGACGGATTGCTCAGCAGGGAGTGGGAGCTCGGCTGCTTCGACGACGACATCCCCGACGACGCCTTCGGCGCTGGTAGTTCAGCCGGAGCTCGGTCGGTGTGCGGACCTCGTAGGTGCTCACCTCCTGGATTCCGCCGTCCAGCGGCCGGGGCGGTCCGCTCATCGCGGCCGGGTCCACCGCCACCCGCCGGAACGGCTCCGGCACGCCCCCCACGGTGAAGTCTCACGTCGGCACCCGCACGCCCCCCCCGGCTGCTGGGCACCGTGGCCTCGCCCCGCGCCACCGCGATCACGCGCAGCGGCCTGCAGCCTTCGGCCGGGCACTTCTCGTCGGCGAAGGACTTGGGCTTGCTGAGCCCGGCGTAGGCGGCGGCGGCCGTCAGGACCGGCACGCTCAGCGTGCCCCCGCCGGCCCAGCGCAGCTCGGCCGGGGCGGGCGCCTCGGCCGGGAGTTCGGTCTCCAGCTTCCAGGCGCTGTTGACCGCGCTCCGTCCGACCCGGCGGGGCGTGTGCTCCCAGTCGGGTTCCAGGGTCAGGTTCCGCAGCGGGACGAACCCCGCCTTCCAGGGCCCGCGCTCCGCCGAATCCCGCCAGTGTCCGGCGACCTCACGGGCGCGGTCGGTGAACTCCTCGGCGGTGACCGGTGTCCGGGCGGAACCACAGGCCGTCGCGAGCAGGAGAAGCATCGCGGCCGCACGCATCCTCATGATCGGTAGACGTGCCGGCGGGTGGCACGGTTCGCTCGGCCAGGGCCCCGAACACGACCGCGTTCGGGCTCGGCCCGATCCCGGTGAAGACGACGACGTTCGCGGCGAGCGAGGTCAGGAGCGCGGGAAGCGCGCCTGTCCTCTCGACGATGCGCGCACTGATCAGGCCGCCGAGCAGGCTGCCGATCGGTGGCCCCGCGAACTGCAGGCCGATCGTGGTGATCGCCTGCTAATGGCCGTTCGCCTTGTGCAGCAGCGGTTTCGCGACGATGTCGGGCAGCGCCGCCTGCGCCGCGTTGGCGAAAACGACCGTACACGCCCCCAGTCCGAAGGCCGTGGCAGCGAGCGCCGGGATGCCGATCTCGACGGCCACGAGTCCGGTGCGTGAACCCATCCAGGACCTGCGGGCAACAACGGGCCAGAAATCTTCCCGGCCCCGAGAGGCTCACGATGATCTTACGCAATGCGCTCATGGTCGCCTTGCTGGTGGGAGCGGCCGCTGCCACCCCCATGCCCCCATCCGCCGCGCCCGCCGGCACCGGTACCGGCACATCGAACAGTGTGACGCTGATCACCGGCGACCGGGTGATGGTCGCCGGCAACGGTTTCCGCGTCGTTCCCGGCCCCGGCCGGCAGGTGGACTTCACCAGCCAGATGCGCCAAGGGCATCTGTACGTGATTCTGTCCGACGCCCGGACGTTGGTGGCCGGAGGCATGCTCGACCGGCGGTTGTTCGATGTCACCCAGCTGCTGGCCTGGCGCTATGACGATGCCCGCAGATCCGACATCCCCCTGATCGCCCAGTCGGCGCAGGTGCCCACGGCCGCCCTCCAGGCCCGGCGGCTGGCCGGCGCCGGCATGACCACGCTGCGCGTGCCGAAGGAGAGCGCGGGCCGGACGTGGAAGGACCTGACCAGCGGCGCCCGCGCGCTGAGCGCGGGGAACACGAAACTCTGGCTGGACGGCCGCCGCTTCTTCGACCTGGACCAGAGCGTCAAGCAGATCGGAGCGAACACGGCTTGGGAGCGCGGCCTGACCGGCGAGGGCGTCACCGTGGCCGTACTCGACTCAGGTTACGACCCCGACCACCCGGACCTGAAGGAGCGGTGGCCTACGAACACAACTTCAGCGAAGACCCTGACATCCGCGACATCCTCGGCCATGGCACCCACGTCGCCTCGACCGTCGCCGGAGCCGGGGATAAATACCGGGGCGTGGCGCCCGACGCCAAGCTGGCCATTGGCAAGGTCGGCGGTGACGACGGCATCGCCGACTCCGCCGTCCTGGCGGGCATGGAATGGGCCGCCCTCAAGGTCAAGGCCAAGATCGTCAACATGAGTATCGGCGGGCCCGACACGCTGGAACTCGACCCCCTGGAAGGGGCGCGGACATCGTCGCCGCGGCACCCGGCGGCGCCTACCAGACGCTCAG
The DNA here is from genome assembly GCF_014648055.1 of Streptosporangium pseudovulgare. GTDB lineage: Bacteria > Actinomycetota > Actinomycetes > Streptosporangiales > Streptosporangiaceae > Streptosporangium > Streptosporangium pseudovulgare. The sequence continues at coordinate 127,272 of NZ_BMQJ01000018.1, read as the reverse complement.
CGGTACCTCGATGGCGGCGCCGCATGTGGCGGGAGCCGCCGCGATCCTGGCCCAGAAGCACCCCGAATGGAGCGGTCGGCAGCTCAAGGCGGCGCTCGTCGGCAGTGCCGCGCCCTCGGCCGGTGCGACGCCGTACCAGCAGGGCAGTGGCCGGGTGGACGTGGCCCGCGCCGTCGACCAGCGGATCGTGGCCCTGCCGGGCGATCTGTGGGCGGCCTTCCCCTGGAACGGCCAGGGCGAGCGGGTGGCCACCAGGACCCTCACCTACGCCAACACCGCGGACACCCCGGCCACCGTCGACGTGACCACCGAAGGGGAGACGCTGAAGCTGTCCACCCAGCGGCTGGAGGTGCCGTGGAATGTCTACGCGGAGTTCAGCGAGCGGGCGTACGGCAAGACCGTCGCGCACACCGCGGTGCGCATCGCCGATCGCGACCAGCAGGTGGTCGTGGACGCACGCAAGGGAAATCCGGTACGGGTCACGCTGGACGATCCGAGCGCGGCCCCCGGACGCGGCCACGAGCTGAGCCTGTCACACGGCGCCTGGGGCATCGCGAGCTTGTCGGGCGAGGACCCCAACACCAGGCTCTTCGTCGTCCCCGCACGCCAGGAGGGCCTGCGCTACCTGCTGCGGACCATCTGGTCCAGCAAGGACGCCGTGCCGAGCCCATACCTGTACGACCTGGCCGACCACCGCACCGGCGGTCTGCCTGAAGATCCCACCTACACCGCCAGGCAGAAGGACCTCGCCACGGTGAGCTCGACCTTCCGCGCGTCCGCCACGGCGGCCACCGGCCTGCCCCTCAGCGGGCCGCGCTTCCGCGACGACTGGCCGGTGTTCCTGGTCTCGCCGCCCCAGGACATGGACCTGCCCGGCACGCTCACCTACTACCGCACACCCGGCCTGACGTGGGACAGCATGCTCGAACTCGGCACACACACGCTCGCCGACGGCGGCCAGGCCATGAAGTCCGGACAGCGTACCCGGCAAACCTGGAACGCCGCGGTGACCGGTCCCGCGACCGCCGGGATCCGCGGCAGCCGTACCCGGGACACGCTGGCCTTCTCCACCGTCGGGCTGTTCACCGACCCCGCCCCTGGCAGGGTCGGAGCGGACACGGCGGCATCCGGCACCGCCACCCTCAGCCGGAACGGGAACGTGCTCGCCGAGGCATCCCTCACCGGCTGCGCGCTCAACCAGTGGGAAAGCCGCCGCTTCCAAGCCGCGCTGCCGGCGGAGTCGAGCGTCTACACGTTGCGGGAGTCCATGCGCAGGCAGGCGCCCTACTCCGCGCTGTCCACGGCGGTGGAAAGCGTGTGGACCTTCCGGTCGGCGCGTACAGAAACGGAGCGGCCGCTACCGCTGATGGCGGTGCGCTACGCGCCCAGCGGACTCGACGACCTCAACCGCGCCAGGCCCGGCTCACTGACCGAACTGCCCATCAGGGTCGAGGGCGCTCCCTCCACGCTCAAGCTGGAGCTCTTCTCCGACGACGGCACGAGCTGGCGTACCGTCCCGGCCCGGCGCACCGCCACGGGATGGACCGCCACGATACCGAACCCGCGCACGCCCGGATTCGCCTCGCTGAGGGCTACTGTCAACGGCACGTCCGGCACCACCCTGACCCAGACGATCATCCGGGCCTACGCCATCGGCCCGGGCTGATCTCGCAGGCCCGGCTCGTCCGCTGAACATACTGGGCCGAAAACGACCCTGGCGGGGGCGGACCGGATCTTTCTCCGGATCATTTTCGACGTGGAGAAGCAGCAGATCGGTAGGGACCGCGCGTTCATAGACATGGACCGTGAAATCCTGCGGCCGGCGGAGCCGGCACCGAAGGTGTCCGCTCCGCCGGCCGCATCCCCTGATGCTGACCTGGTCGCCTTCCATCGCCGGTATCGGCTCGGTCTTGTGTGGTTCGCTGTGCCGCTCGTCGGCGACCAAGGGACGGCCGAAGACGTGGTGCAGGACGTGTTCCCCCGGCTTCGGGGCGGCGTTTCCGACATCAGAACGGCCGGTCACGATAAGACGAGCCCGCCGGGCTCCTTGACGTGACCGGCCGTAGCGGCGATTACAGGAAATTACTTGGGGCTGGTTGCGCGAACCCGCGCGGGGGCCCCAGACCACGGTCCGCTGTCCCGCGCGGGGCGTCAGGGCATTGCGGACCGGTCGCCCGTGAGCGATCCGGCCGAGCCGCCGCACCACCTCGCCGTCCCCGTGCCGCAATGCGATCCCGCCGAGCACCCGGTCACCCTCGACGATCCACCGGTACGTGCACGCCACCCCACCGGCATCCGCCTGATCCGGCTCGCCGGCCAGCCGCGCCATCCAGGCCGCGAACCCGGCCGGTGAGCCGACCTCGTCGGCCGGCAGCAGCCCGAAACCGTCCTCATGGAGGCCGGGACCCCACTCGGCACGCGCCTCGAGCCAGGCGGTGTGGAGCCGGGTGGTGGGCGCGATCAGCTCGGGCGCACGACGACGTTACCGAGCCAGGTCGTGCAGTGACACGGCCGAGGGCAGACCGTCGATCTTCGGCTGACCGTTCGGAAGCAGCCGAACGAAGTGCCGTCAAAGGTGAACAACGCTCGGGCGCGCGTCGGCGCGGCCGTAGGCGAGGATGCGCCGCAGCGCGTTCCGGAACTGCTCGATCGCTTCGCCGTCCGCCTCAATGATCGCTTCGATCTCGGGGTCGGGCAGGCCCAGCGCGTCCAGGTCGTGCGGGTCGAGGACGATGCGCAGCATGTTGCCGTGCAGGGTGAGTTCACTGACGGCGCCGTAGGCGGTCCCCTGGTTCGCGGTGACCACGCAGTGGGTGTCCCAGCCCAGGGCGATGTCCTGCTCGTCGGGTTCGCACGTACTGCACTGGAAGTCGAACATCAGGCCGCCGCCGTCCTCGGCCTCGGCGATGCCGGCCGACAAGCACTCGTATTCGGGCTCTTCGGTGACTGCGACTGCTCGGGCGATGAACCTGATCGTCATATCGCGGGAGAGTAGTGGCAGACCGATCCAGCACATGAAGCAGGTGGCTGCAGGGCGCAGTGGCGGAGCCAGCGGAGCCTCCAGCCCTTCTCGCGGGGGTCGAGAGCACGGGTGGCCTGCTGGAAGAAGTCTTCGGCGCGCCGATACGGCAGCCGTTCGCGTCCGGTCACCGGCGACACGGCGACACGGCGACACGGCGACGCCGGCGCGGCTGCCCGAAGCGTGAGCCGCGATCGCGTCGGCGGGCAACCCCACGCGACTCCCGTCACCCGTTGCCGGTCCGGAGAACCGGGTCGGGCAGGGAGACGTCCAGCCGGCTGCGTCATACGCTGCAAGACGACGGCTTCGCGGCGCCGGCCTCTGCGGGGACCGGGACGGCCGTGTCACGCTGTCAGCCGTGGTGGCCGCGTTCCTCGGCGAGGCGGTGCGGCACCCTCGCCAGCCGCAGGAAGGTCACCAGCCCGACACCGCCGACGAGGTTGCCCAGGATGGCCCAGCCCAACGCCGCCAACCAGTCCAGGTAGCCGAACGGAGCCCGGCCGGTGATCAGGGCGGTGAACATCAGGATCGAGTCCAGCACACTGTGGAACAGCTGACCGCCGGCCAGCAGGGCGCCGAACAACACGGCCGGCACCAACCGGACTCCGAGGCTGTCGGTGGCGTGCTGCATCCGGGTCATCAACGTGATCACCATGCCGGCCAGCACCGCGAGAGAGAACGAATGCAGGTTCATCCCCAGATGCGCGAAGTGGGTGCCGGCCTCCACAGCGGTCGGATGCAGCCGGGGAAAGGCCTGCACGATCAACCAGGCGATTCCCCACCCACCGGCCAGGTTGGCCACCAGCGATACCGCCCACAACCTGGCCAGTCCACCCACGGATCCATGCCGGGCCGCGACCGCGGCCACCGGCACCAGGAAGTTTTCGGTGAACAACTCGCTACGGGCCATCACCAGCGCGACGAAACCGATGCCGAACGCCAGTCCGGCCAGGATCGTGGACCCGCTCGCCTCCTTGACCAGCAGGTACGCCAACACCCCGGTGCCGACATCGATCCCACCGAGCAGGCCGGTCACCACCAACGTCGACCACGGCCGCGCCAACCGCCCCGAACCCTCACTGACCAGACGGTCGAAGGCATCCTCAAGATCGGGCTCCGGCTCCACCGGAGGCTGCGTCAGCCCGTCACCATGACGGTAACCGGACTCCGAAGACTCACTCACTGAGACGTCATGCCCCTCGCGGCAGCCGCTACTCCTCGCGCACTCCCTGCGGTGGCCGCCACGCTCTGCGCGGCATTCTCGGCCGCGATGTGGTGGCTACCGGTGTGTTCTTGCACCGCCCGCCAGCCCACCGTCTCGGCCGCGGCAGATCGAACCCGAGGACGCGAGATCATCCGCCTGGTTCCGCCGGCGCCGGAAGGCTGATGGCCTCTCAAAGGCGGCGACACCGTAACCATGCACGGGGGAAGACCCGTGGGCGGAACCGCGACGATCATTGAGATCGAATGGCCCAGAACGTGACCTCGATGCGGCCCCGAATCGGTTCCGCCGCGCCGCTCTCCAGGCCACCTCGCCGCCCCGTCAACGACAGGTGAACCCCTGGTCCGGCACCGGGGGCCTTGGCCGACGAACAGGGCATCGGACACCATGACCAGATGATCGCCTTGCGGCGGACTTGCCCGGGACCCGGTTGAGGAATTCCTTCGAGCGGTCCCGCCGCTGACCTGGAACCGGCCGGAGCCGTTGCACGAAGCAGCGGCCCAGATGTCCTGCCACCTCGCCCGGCCCGCACAACCAGGGCCGGCTCATCACCCGGGGATTTCAGCCACCACCAAGAACAACAAGGCCGAGGCCAGGAATGGCTGAGAGCTGAGGTCGTCGATCCATCCTTCGGCGTCCGGCGTGAGATAACCGGCATCGACGGCCCGGGTGACGTTGCGGCGCAGCCCGAAGACGTGATCGGCGGTCGTGAAGTCGCGGAAGACCGGCGCGGCTGTCGCCACGGACCGCACCACGAGTCCTGCCTCCCCGCACACCCGCGCCAGGCTGCGGCCGATGGTCGCGTTACGGATGATCTCTGCGACCAGGAACCGAACCAGCGCGCGGCTCATGGCCGGCTGAGGGGAATCGATCAGCAGCCCCTCCCAGTCGGGTTCGGCCATGACGACCCGCCCTCCAGGGCGGGCCACCCGGCGAAACTCCGCCAGCACCTGCGCCGGATCCGCCACGTGCTGGAGCACACGGTCGGTGCGAGCTCGATCGACGCTCCCATCGTCCAACGGCAGCGCATGGACGTCTCCGGAACGGATCTCGACCAAGGGGTGTTCTGCCAGGCGGGCACGAGCCTCGGCGATCATCACGGGATCCCGGTCCACCCCGATGACCTGGCCGGCCGGTGCGACAGCGGCCGCCATCGCCGCCAAGTCGGTCCCCGGCCCGCACCCGATATCGAGCACGGCCTGCCCGGGGTGAAGATCCAGCAGTTCCAGCACCTGCTGCTTGTAGTCCCGGCCCGCTGTGCTTGCGGCGACGTGGTCGAGGTAGGCGATCGGATCCGGACGAGACCGGGAGTCGTTATTGATCACGCGCACAGCCAACCAGGCGCGGATGCAGTTCCCGAGGAAGAGATGTCGAGATCTCGTGCACCGTGCCCCCGTTCCTCCCGGTCCAAGGGCTTTCTGCCTTGTGATCATTGCCGCTCACTCGCCACTTCTTCTTCCGCGCGGGTATCGCTCTACCCCGACCTCGGCGGCCGAACTGACGACGGGAACCGGCCCGCCCGGTGGCGAGAGGTCGGCCGGCTCTCGGTCGGCATGGCGATGGGCCCCATCCCGGCGCGGCCACAGGCTACTCGGGGGCGCCGGGCGCCGGTCCGGAGCTGAGATCATGCCGCTGTGACCGAGCTCGTGGAACATGTCGACGATCAGGACCATGTGCTGGGCGTTGTCAGCCGGGACGATGCGATCCGTCATGGCCGGCTACACCGCATCGCCACCACTGTCTGCCGCGATGAGCTGGGAAGATTCCTGGTGTACCGACGGGCTGACGGACTGTCCAGATACCCCGGCCATTACGAGGTGACCTTCGGCGGGGCAGTCGACGTCGGGGAGTCCTACCAGGCAGCGGCCTCACGTGAGATCACAGAGGAATTAGGCGTCGAGGTACCGGTGCATGAAGTGGTCAGGTTCCTGTGCCACGGCGAGATCGGCTCGTACTGGCTCGGGGTGCACGAAGCGGTCATCACCGGCGACGTCTCGCCCGATCCCCATGCGGTGAGCTGGGTGGGCTGGCTGACGAGCGCCGAGTTGAGCGAGGCCGTGAGGCGGCACCGGTTCATTCCAGACGGGCAGGAGGCACTCCGCCGATACCGGTTCCGTAAGTCCGACATCGCAGAGCGTTGTCAACGCTCATGATCACACGGATTCGTCGTCAGGTACGGTTCCAGCCGGACGAGCCGTGTCCGTGAATCTTGTTACCAGGGCGTTCGGCCGGTGAGAAGATCGGGGGTGCTCCGAACAGCAAACGCAGTACTCGCAAGATTGCCAGAACCGCTGCACGCGCTTGCGCTGAAGCACCGTGAACCGCTGAAGTTCGCGGTGGTGGGTGGAGTAGCGTTCTTGGTGGACAACGCGGTGTTCTATGGGCTGAAGCTGACCGTTCTGGAACCGAAGCCGGTGACCGCGAAGATCATCGCGGTGCTCGTGGCGACGATCGTGTCCTACGTGTTGAACCGCGAATGGTCGTTCCGGGCCAGGGGCGGCCGCGAGCGCCGTCACGAGGCGGCGCTGTTCTTCCTGGTCAGTGGCGTCGGTCTGGTGCTCAGCTCCGCGCCGCTATGGATCTCCCGGTATGTGTTCCGTCTGGAGACCCCGGATGTGAGCCCGGTGACCCAGGAGATCGCCGACTTCATGAGCGCGCAGATCATCGGCACGCTGATCGCCATGGTCTTCCGCTTCCGGGCGCTCCGGAAGTGGGTCTTCCCCGAGGAGAAGGCCCGGTCCGGCGGCCTGCGACTGGCTCCCACTCCCGATTCCACGGACGAGGCGGCTTGATGACAGCGAACCCAGAAGCCGTTTCGGCGCCTGGACTGCCTCATGCCGCTGCCGCGCTCCACGAGCCCGGCCCCGCGATGATCGCCGAGGCGGCAAGTATGTGGCGGTGCCAACCGGTGTACGGCTCGGTGTCGTACAGCTCGTCGGCACACCCGGACACCACTGCCCTCGCACGGCAGGCGTGCAGTGCCTCGGCCAGCGCACGGTGTGCGTCGGGGCCGCCCATCTCGTGGCGGGGTCCGCTCCTGCGTGCTGCCGAGGTGCGGCGGATCCACCTACAGCAGGCTGCCCCGGAAGCGACCGTAGGCGGCGATGACCTCCAACGCGTCCCGGCGCTCCAGCGACACCGGGGCCAGGCGGTCGGCGAAGGCGTTGGACGGTTCGCGGTCATGACGAGGTCGGTGCTGTCCCGCGGGATGTCAGAGCCGCCTGCACGATGCGGATCGCCTCGCCCGCGTCGATGCCGACGCTGGCCACTACGGCCGCGTAGTCGGCGGCGGCCCTGTGCACCCGCTGCCGGCCCTCCTCGCCGGCGGCCGACACGTATGAGCCCGCCCGCCCGCGTGTCTCGATCAACCCCGCCTCCTCCAGTTCCCGGTAGGCCCGGCCGACCGTGTTGACGGCCAGGCCGAGGTCGGCCGCGAGGTGGCGGATGGTCGGCAGCCGGGCGCCCACGGCCAGCGTGCGGTCCTGGATCTGCCGGGCGAGCTGGGCCCGTAGCTGCTCGAATGGCGGCACCGGCGAGGCCGCGTCGATGACGATCACTGGTTGCTCATCGCCTGCCGGGCCACCGTCGCGCTCGACGGCGTCCTGGTTTGGAGCGCGATGAAGGCGGCCAGGCCCAGGATCAGGTAGGCGACCGAAGCGGCGCTCCACCAGCCGGGCGCGGTGCCGAAGAGCAGCACCATGGGCAGTGACCACTGCACGTTCGGCGTGGCGAGGACGCGGGCGTCTTCGACGCGCATGATGACGTCGGCGGTCAGCGACTCCTCGTCCTCCGCCACGACCGGGTGCCTGAGCAGATGGCGTAGCTGCAGGGCGAAAATGGCGGTCGCGCCGAGCAGGCCGATCAGCAGGACGACGGCCAGCCGCCGCACGGTGGGGCCGGGAACGGCCAGGGCGCTCCCGGCCAGCACCATCGCACCGGCGAAGGTGGCGACCGTGAAGACGGCGTACGGCCGGCCGAGCACGGCCCGCCAGCCGGGCTGGATCAGATGGGCGGCCCTGCGGGGCAGGGTCGCGCCCACCCGCTGGTCGACGCGTCGCACCCACCGGTCGAGCAGCAACTGCGCCAGCAGCAGGCCGGCTACGACGACGGCCAGGGCCAGCAGCTGCAGCGGGCGCTGCGGCTGGGTGCCGCCGAAGGTGACGCTGGCAAGCGCGCTTGCGATGATCAGCACCCCCAGGATGACGTGAGCGGCGAGGCGGGCCTGTCTCCGGACCGCCAGCCGGCTGGCCAGCAGCTGGGTGGGGCGAGCTCCGGCCAGGTCGTGCCGGGCCAGCCACTCACCCGCCAGTCGCAGGTCGGCCGCACGCGCCGGCGGACCGGCGTCCGGTGATGGTTCACGAGTCATGACGCCTCCTTTGTCGCAAGCTTTGTATCAACATGGTGCGTCATACCTTGCGACAAAGTCAACGCGCCGCCGCCACGTGTTCAGGCCCCACCCAGGCACGCGCGACCGGCCCCCAGGTGATTTCTGTGATCATGATCGCGGACTGTGTTTTCGAGGACCGTCCGCCCCGAGCTCGACAAGGCCGTCGCCTGGCCTGTGAGCTCCGCTCCGCGGGGTCGCGGTCACGCTCGTGGTGCACGAGCACAAGCGGCTCGGCCGCGGCCTCGACGTAACCCCCTGACGCAATCAATCCCTCGACCATCTCATCAGACAGGGTCACCCGGCAGCTCACGGTGCTCGGTCATGCCGCCCTCATCAAGGACGCGGGCCAGGCGGCGGATCCCGGTCTGCGGCCGGTCCACCGTTTTGGTCCGGCGCTCGGGAAAGCCTGTCGTCGGAGCCGGGGCGTTCTTCGCCGGCGCGGCGGTAGCGGTCTTGTCACCGTCGGCCGTGGCGTCCGGCGTCCTGCGGGGGCGTCGGCCTCGTCTGAGGTGAACGTGGCGGCCCGCGGCGGGCACGACGCGCCGGTCGGCGCCGCGTCCGTCAGGAAGTGTGTCGGGCGCGGCGTTCGGCGGCTGCGGCCTGATGACTTCGATCCCGACCTACTCCACATTGACTTCACCACCCTGGCCGAGGCGGCGTAGCGGGTCCCAGCCCCCTGCTGATTCGGGTGCGCAGGGAGTGCAGGGCTTGCCTGAGTTCGGCCGGTTCGATGTCTGCGATGTCGGCGTCGAAGGTGAGGAGCAGTCCGGCCAGTCCTGGCCACGACCATGCGCCGAGTGTGAGTCGGCACGTGGCTTCGGTGGCGTACTCGACTGTCGATCCGCCGGGGGCGAACCGGGCGACGGTGGAGGCGGGCAGGGCGAGGATGGCTGAGCCGCGGCATGGCCATTCGGCGGCGGCGTCTCCGCGGTCATGTGCGGTCATGACGAAGGCGACGGGATCGCGGTGCGGGATGTCACGTCGGTCGAAGGGGGTGTGCGTGGGCATGCGTGGTTTGACGTGGTCCATGCGCATCGCGCGCCATCGGTCCGCATCCGGGTCGAAGGCGACCAGGTACCAGCGTGCGGCCCAGACCACGAGGTCGTGCGGCTCCAGCGTGAGCGTGACGGGTTCGCCGTCACCGGTGTAGTCCACGCGAACGAGGTGCTGCCGGTTGATCGCGCTGCCAACGGCGCGGACGATCTCGGCGTCGATCGGTGGCGCGGGGAACTCCCAGTAGTTGCGGGCTGAGGAGACGGTGAACGCTTCGGCGTGCAGGCGGCTGCGTGCGGGCATCGCCTGGTACAGCGTGGCGAGAGCACGGGCCGCGTTCTCGCGGATGCCGGAGAGGACCGCCGGCACCGTCTGGAGCGCGACAGCGGTGGCGACGGCCTGGTCCTCATCGAACACGACCGGCGGCAAGCGGGTGGCACGACCGAGCCGATATCCTCCGCCTGCTCCGCGGACGGCCTCGATCTCGTATCCCAGGTCCCGGAGCGTATCGATATCGCGACGCACGGTTCTCACCGACGCTCCGAGCCGGGTGGCGAGTTCCTCGGCGGTCAGGGTCGCACCGATCCCGAAGATCGACAGCAGCTTGAGCGTCCGCGCTGAAGTAGCGGCCATGGTTCTCCGATTCTCTCACCGATAGCGGTCACTCGATGGCAACTATGCCGACGATGGTGGCCGACATGACCGATTCACCGAGCCCCCGAGAGGGCACCCGCACCACTGAGGCCTCTCCGACACTCATCGCCGACGCCGGCGCGACCGCGGCGCTGCTGGTGGTGCTCTTCGGTTCCTTCATGGACCTTCTCGACGCGACGATCGTCACCGTCGCGGCCCCGGCGATAGCCCAAGACCTGAGTGCCGGCGACGCTCAGATCCAGTGGACGATCGCCGCCTACACCCTCGCCCTGGGCGCGGGCCTGATCACCGGTGGACGGCTCGGTGATCGGTACGGCCGCAAGCGGCTGTTCATGATCGGGCTGGCCGGGTTCATGGCCACCTCGGCGCTGTGCGCGCTGGCCGTCGATCCGGGGATGCTCATCGGCATGCGGGCCGGGCAAGGACTGACCGCCGGGATCATGGTCCCGCAGGTGTTCGGGATCATCCGGGCATCATTCGCTCCGAGCGAGCGTGCCAAGGCGTTCGGTGCCTACGGAGCGGTCCAGGGCCTCGCCTCGGTCGCCGGCCCGCTGCTGGGCGGGCTGCTCGTCGACATCGACCTGTTCGGCCTGGGCTGGCGCACGATCTTCTGGATCAACGTGCCCGTCTCGATCCTGGCACTCATCCTCGGCGCGAAGGTCCTGCCGGAGTCCCGCTCCGCTTCGACCGCGCGACTGGACCTCCCCGGCGCGCTCCTCGCGGCCACGGGCATCCTTCTCCTGCTGCTGCCGATCATCCAGATCGAGACATGGGGATGGACCTGGGCCGGTTACGCCCTCCTCGCAGCCGGAATCATCGTTCTCGCGATCTTCCTCGCCCACGAGCGCCGCCTCACCGGACGCGGAGACGAACCTGTTTTCGACCCGGCTCTGCTGAGAATCCGCGCCTTCACGGTCGGCCTGAGCGCTTCGGTGCTCTTCTTCGGCGGCATCGGGTCGTACTTTCTCACCCTCTCGGTCTACCTCCAGAACGGAACCGGCCGAACCGCATGGGAGACCGGCCTGGTGATCCTCCCGTACGCGCTCGGCTCGATCATCACCTCCGGCCTCGGCGTCGCTCTCGCCGCCAAGGCGGGCAGAACGCTCCTGATCGCCGGCTCGCTCACCATCGCGGCATCTCAGCTCATCCTGTGGTCCATCGTCAAGGACGGCAACGATCCCGGATACCGGCTCCTCGCCCTCGCACTCTTCATCGGTGGCCTCGGGCTCGGTCTCGCCGCACCCGTCCTCGTCAACGTCGTCCTCGCAGGCGTTCCCGGACGCAACGCAGGTGCCGCAGGCGGGGTGCTCTCCACCGTCAACCAGATCGGCGGCGCCGTCGGCATCGCCGTTCTCGGCACGATCTTCTTCACCTCCGTCACCGGTTCAGCCGCCGGGGCACCGGTGCTGCCCGACTACGGTCACGCGCTCAGCATCGTCCTGATCGCTTCCGCCGCGCTCTACCTGATCACGGCACTCGTGATGCTCGCCCTCCCGAAAGCCGCAGTCGAGCACGCCGAATAGAGAACCCATGCCGCGCGCGGCTGACCGGTCGGCGAGCCCGTCCGCAGAATCCTCCTTGATGTACGTGATAAGGGACTGCTAACCCGTACATGGACGATCATGAGACGGCAGCGAGCAGGGCATCGGCCCGCCGGACCGCCGCGCGACTCCGGCACGTCATCCGGTACATCGCCGCGCCCGGTCTCGCACCGGCGCGGCGGCGCGGCGTGGCTCGACGCGGCCGAACCGGCCGGCGATCCTGGCCATCGGCTCGTTGAAGACGACCGCCCAGCCGTCAGGGTCTGCGCTATGGCTCGCGGCCACCGCCTGATGCTCCGTCTTCACAAACCCGAATGATCACGCGGTGGCCGTTGCCCTGTGGCCCCAGCGCTTAAAGATCGCGAAGTGTCACCGGAGTGCCGGCAGGCAGCCGGCGGGTTCTGTCACTGCGTGACGCTGTACCGGCTGGCGATGGCGTAGATGTAGGGCACTTCACAGTAGGCGTACGACGTCCTGCCGGGGACGGTTGCCCAGTTTCCCCAGAACCACTTCGTGCTTCCACCGCTGGTCCGGCACTGGACGCCGGCGGCGACGTACCCGACCCCGCTTGTGCACCAAGCCTGGGATGAGGCGGATGCGGTATAGAGCTTGTTGACGCAGCCTGACGGCAGAGGGTCGGCCCAGGCCGTACCCGGCGTCAGGGCCGGCAAGCAGAGCATCGCAGCACCGGCGAGGGCTAGGGACAGCTTTCGCAGTTTCATGCCGTCAAGGTAGAAGGGCTCTGTTTGGTTCACGTTGGTTCCCTGTTGGAACCGGGACGCCGCAGATGGCGGAGCACATCAGCCGCGTCCACGCCGGCAACTACGGCGTCTACGGGGTTCGTAAGGTCTGGCGGCGACTGCACGGTGAAGGCATCGAGGTGGCGTGCTGCGTCGTCGCCCGGCTGATGCGTGAGCTCGGCCTGGACGGCGCCCGCCGCGGTAAGACGATCCGTACCACGGTGCGCGACGACGGCCATGAACGTGCCGCCGACCAACCGGGCGGGTCAGCGCCTGCGCTGCGCCATGATCCCGCGCGGTTCGCCGACCGGAGATCAGCGAGGAGCACAGGCCCTTGCGGAGCATCAACGCCCGGCATCCAACGAAGACCCAGCGGCGACCCAACGGCCGGTCCCTAGTGTGCTTCACGATCAACGACCCGAGGGAGATCATCGTGAACGATCGCAAGACCCGCCGCCTGTGGATGTCGGCGTTCGGCATGGCCGCGGCTCTGACGAGTTTCACACTCATGACCCCGGCTCAGGCCCAGGCCACCACGCAGGCCACCACCATGATGGTCTTTTCCTGCAAGTACGACGCAAACGTGAGGACGACCCCATTCACCAACCAGGACAACATTGCGTACGTCTGCAAGAAGGGCACGACCATCTACCCGGAATGCTTTCTCCATGTCGGTTCCACGGTCAACGGCAGCAATCTGTGGTATTATCTTTCCAACCGGCATGACGGCACGTATTACTGGATCCACTCCAGCCAGGTCCAGACGTCGGGCAGCGGCGGTCTCGGCTTCTGCTGAGGCTGCGTGGACGTCGAGGGCCGTTTGGGCCCACTCTGACCCGGTGATCACGCTCCGGGTCTACGCTCACGTGATCAGCGAGCAGATGGCGAGCGCAGCCGACGTCTTCGCCGCCTCGATCAGGAATTCCGCCTGAGGCTCTGCCGCACCGACCAACACGGCTCCAGGGGGCCAAGACACGCGCGGGCCTCTCAAGCAGAGGCGTCATCGGATCCATTCGACCGCGACGTCAACGCACGGACGGGATCGGAGCCTGCCGGCGGCAGCCACCTCACCTTCCAAGCCTCCTCGACGAGGAGCCTGGACCACACCTGCTGCTCGCATAATGGTCGGCCTCTTCAGGACGGGATATGGATTGCCTGCTCGGGGAACCTCATAATCGGCTGAGTGGATTTCGGGGTTCTCGGGGCGGTAACGGTCGACGGCACGACAATTCCGGCCGGCAAGCAGCTGTCCTTGCTGGCGGTGCTGGCGTGCCACGCCAACCGGCCGGTGTCGGGCGACGCCTTGGCGCAGGCGGCATGGCCGTCCGCGGCACCTTCGCCGAGCACCTTCCGCTGGCATCTGCATCGATTACGCGCCATGGTCGGAGACAGGCTGGTGCGCCGCGGCGGCGGCTACATGCTGATCGTCGCCGATGACGAGCTGGACGCGCTCCAGTTCACACAGTTGATCCAGCGCGCCGCCGCCGAGCCGGCCGAGCGCGCCTTGCCCTTGCTGGATCAGGCATTGGCCCTGTGGCGGGGCGCGCCGTACGGCGGGGTGCACGATCTGGAGGAGATCAAAGTCGAGGCCGCCGTACTGCAGGAGGCACGGCTGGGGGCGATCGAGGCACGTGCGAAGGCTCTGATGCTGTTGGGGCGCTTCGCCGAATGCGCCGGTGACATGGCCACCGCGGTGGCCGAACAACCGCTGCGTGAATCGTTCATCGAGCTGTGGTTGCGTGCCCTGGCCGCGGCCGGTCGCCCCGCTGAAGCACTCCGGCTGTACGGGCAGACCCGCGCCAAGCTGGTGGAGGAACTCGGCGTCGAGCCGAGCGGCCCGCTGCGCCGCCTCCATGAGGAGCTGCTCCGCCACGATCCGGCCCCCCGCCTGCTGCCGCCCGACGTGCATGCCTTCACCGGCCGTACCAAGGAACTGGCCGTGCTGGATCGGCTCCTGCACGGCCCGGCGAACGTGGCCGTCATCAGCGGAGTCGGCGGCGTCGGCAAATCCGGGTTGGCGCTGCACTGGGCCCATCGTTCCAGCGGCCATTTCCCCGACGGGCAGCTCTATGCCGATCTCGGCCGGTACCCCGCAACCGATGTGTTGCCCCGCTTTCTGGCCGCGCTCGGCGTCATCCTCATCCCTGAGGACCACACCGCCCGCATCGTGCTGTACCGCCAGGTCCTGGCGGAGCGGCGGATGCTCATCATCGTCGACAACGCGCCCGGGTCCGTGCACGTGGAGCCGCTCCTTCCAGGAGCATCAGGCTGCGTGACGGTGGTCACCGGGCGCAGCAGATTCGAGAAGCTGGTCGCCGACTGCGGGGCGTTGCCGATCCGGCTTGATGTGCTGCCTCCCGCCGACGCCACGCTGCTGGTGAGCCGGATCGCCCGCATCGAGCCGGGCCATGCGGCCCCGCTGGTCGAGCTGTGCGCCAGGCTGCCGCTCGCCCTTCGCGTGGCCGGCGCCCGGCTGGTGACCCGGCCCGGCTGGACCCCGGAGATTTTGGCCGCGAGACTCACCGAGGAACGGCGGCTGGATGAGCTGCGCGTGGGTGAACTGGACGTGCGCGCCGGCCTGGAGGCCGGCTATCAGGACCTGCCCGACGTTGAGCGGGCCCTGTTCGAGCGGCTTGGTCTGGTGCCGGTGCCCACCTTCACCGCCTGGATGGCCGCCGCCCTGCTGGCGGTGCCTGTCAGCGCAGGCGGGGACCTGCTGGAACGGTTGGCCGAACGGCAACTCCTCCAACCTGAGGGCCTCGACGTCGCCGGACAGGAGCGATATCGCTTTCATGATCTGATCCGGCTGCTGGCCCGCGAGCGTGCCGGGAGCGGGCCGGTGCAGGACAGCGTTCGTGATCGCTTCCTGTCGTGCCTGCTGGCGCTCGCCAAAGACGCCTGTGAGCGTGAATACGGGGGCGGGTTCCGCCTTTTGGACAGCGGCGCCCCGCATTGGCGGCCGCGGGGTCGGGTGCTGCCCGATGAGCCGATGGCGTGGATGGCGGCCGAGCGCGAGACCCTGATCGCCGGCATTCGTCACGCCGCCGAACGCGGATACGCCGCCATGTGCTGGGACCTCGCGCTGGCCGGGGTTCGGCTGTTCGAGATCCACGGACAGTTCGTGGACTGGGAGCAGACCTCGCAGCTGGCTCTACGGGTGTGCCGCGACCACGACGAGATGCAAGGTGTGGGGGCGATGCTCGCCTCGTTGTGCGCGGTCGAGGCGTTTCAGTATCGGCACGAAAAGGTCCTCGCCCTGGCCGAGGAAGCGCTGCCGTTGCTGGGCGAGAGCTCCGTCAAGGCGCTGACGCTGGCCAACCTCAGCGCCGCGGAGCTGGCGCTGGGGGGCGCAGAAGCCGCCCTGGCGCACCTCACCCAGGCCGTGTCGATGGCCGCCGGGGTGGGTGACGCCCTCAGCGAGGCCGTCCTGCTCGCGCGCTTGGCCCCCCTCGATGGGGGCGACCCACGCCCGATGCTGGACAAGGCCATGAAGCTTGCGGCAGGCAACCCGCGCATGTCCTTGCTGATCTCGCTGTCCGACCTTCACACTGCGGTGAGAGCCGGTCGCCACGCTGACGCGGAGACGCTGTCGACACGGCTCCTCGATGACGCTCGCCGCTATGGCGACCGGGTGCTGGAACGAGTGGCACTGTGCCTGCGCGCCGACAGTCTCACCGCTCTGCGGCGCCCGGCCGAAGCGGATGCCTGCCTGCGCCGTGCTCACGAGTTGGCCGTGATCCAGAACGTGCCGATGGAGGCCCGGCGGATATCCGCCGTCCTTGAGGCCCAGCGCCCGCTCCCGGCCGAGGGCCTGTCCGCGCACGAGCCCCGGGTGGGAGCCTCACCTGACAGCAGTCGACTTCCGGGACCTGACGGAGACCTGACGCGAAGCTGACCGCACCAGCTCACGGAGCCGGGTGGCCGCCCTGCAGACAGGCCACCGTTCCGGCTTCCAGGGCGCTCAGGCACGCGATGACCCGCCGGGCCGGCACCTCAGGCAGCATCCTGGCGGACGGGTGAAACGCCTGCGGAGGGTCGGTGAGACCGGCCCCGGAGGCTTCCGGGGAGGCGCGGCCCGATGAAACAGGAACTCCTGCGGGTGACCGTGGGAATCTCCTCCCTTCAGGGGGAGAGGATGTCAACCGGACGGTGGTGGATCCGCCGGGGCTGACTCTGGCCGAGGGCGGGGTGACCGTGATCTCGCTGGGGGACAGGGAGGGGGAGGGGCCGGAAGGACTGGCAGGGCTGGGAGCAGCGGAAGGAGGAGGGGTGGGCAACGGGCAGGTCGGCTCGCCGGCCTGGGGAGCGACGCGGATGGCGGTCCACGCGGCCTTGGTCGCGTTCACCTCGGCGCAGCCGTAGAGGTTTTTGGCGGCCAGTACGGTGGCCAGGCGTGCCCTGGCGTACGACCAGCCAAGGGCCTTGCGCTGGAGCCCCTGGTAGAAGATCCGGGCGGCTTTCTGGATGCCGATGCCGGTCAGTGAGGACGGGCCCGCGCAGACCGGGCTGGCGGGTTCGCCCGGCGGGTTGGTGCCCTCGGCGAGCAGGTAGAACCAGTGATCCTGCGGTCCGCTGTCGGGGAGCGTGCCCTGGGGCAGAGGGTAACAGCTCCGATGATTCGTCAGTGAGGGGTCGTACATGTGCATCATCGGTCCCCCGCCGTCCACGTTCACCTCCTCGCCGATCAGGTAGTCCGGCTCGTCCAGGGCCAGGGGGTGGCCGACGTAGTGCTCGGTCAGGGTGCCGAAGATCTCGTTGGCCGACCGGTTGAGGGACTGCGCCTCCAGACCGTCGCCGCCGTAGGAACCGGTTTTCTCGTAGACGATGCCGCCGTACACGAAGCCGACCACGTCGAGGGAGGTGAGCTGCTTGGTGTGGGCGCTGTTGTAACCGAAGGCGGTGCGGACGCCGTTCCAGTAGGCCTCGACCTGGTTCAGGCCGACGGACGCCGGATAGGCGTGGCCGGCTCCGTCGACGCCGTTGCGTCCCAGCCAGTCGCGCAGCATGTCCCAGTGCTTCTGCGCGGCGAACATGACGTCGACGCAGGCGGTCTCCAGGCCGAGGGCCGTTCCGTCGCCCCAGGTGTCGGTCGGCTTGGTGAAGACGGGGCCGTTGAAACGGCCGCAGTTCAGGCCGGGGCGGGTGGGGTCGCTCAGGGAGTACAGGCCCCCGGAGTACGTGGTCTGGATGGTCACCGGGTTGCCGTTGAAGTGACTGTTGCCTGAGCCGAGAAGCGCCTGGCCGGGGGAGAGGTTCCCGTCCGTACCCGCACCGTGTGCCGTGGCGAGCCGGGACACCGTGCCCGTGGTCTGCGCGCCGCTCGCCGGCGCCGTCCCGCCCATGGCGACGACCGTCATGAGAGCGAACGCTCCCAGCGTGGTGTTGGGGTTCATACGCGATGACTCCTCATCCGCAAGCGCAAGGAGCGGTGGCCGGCCAGGGCTGCCCCAATGGTGACATCGACATGAGGGGCGGAGAACCCTGCATATCCTCATATTTCGGGCGTATGGCCTCTTGAGAGGGCCGGCCGGAACGCGCCAGAAACGGACCGCGGAGGTTCCCATGCCATGCCTGGCCTGCGGTGATGTTGGAGCCCCATGACGCAGCTGTCGGTTCGCTCACGGTGTTGATCACGAGCGACGACAACGTCGAATCGGGTAAGCAACGCTGTCACACGCCCCGAACGGGTTGATCTCGTTGATGCCGGCACGTCGCCGAATGCCAGGCCGCATGGGATGGGGCGGCGCACCTCGGGGGACCGGCTGTGGCCTGTCACAGGTCCTCATCCAGGGCCACTGGCGGGCGGAGCATCTTTCGTGAAGGGAGTTCGCCGCGATCAGGGTCTGCATCAGGCGGGGCCGAGCTGGGGGTGAGAGACGGCACGGAGCCGGTTACTTCACGGAAGGGCCGTTTCCTGAAGTGAAACGGTGGGCGGTGCGTTTCGTGGAAAGGCGGTCATGTGCTCCGCTGGACCACGGATCGGCCCGATGCCGATGCCCGAGGCATCGTTTGTGGAACCGCCCGCCCCATCGTGCTCACCGGACCGCATCACCCACCACGCCTCAAGTGGGTTGGCTGTTCGGTTCTCGTGCTCCGTTGAGGGCCTTGCGGAGCAGGGTGGCCAGCTGGTCCTGTTCGCAGGCACTCAGATTGGCGACGGCGGACCGGGCGAACTCGAAGGACTCCTCGAAGGCGGCGTAGAGGATGGTTCCGTTGGGGGTCCGGACGATCTGCCGGGAGCGGCGGTCGTCGGGGTGGGGGCGACGGCGGACGAGATCGCGCGCCTCGAGCCTGCTGATGATCTGAGTGATGTTGGACGCGTCGCAACCGAGTTCGTCGGCCAGTTCTCCCATCCCGATCTGCCGGGTCAGCCGCCCCAGCACGCAGGCCTGCGCCACGCTCAGCCCGTGCTCCAGGGCCGCGGTTTCATAGGCGCGGTCGTAGGCGTCAACGAAGTCGAACATCGCCCGTTCGGCATCGGTCGACGCGGTGACGGGCCCAGTCGGTACGGCCATGGGGCCACTCTACAAGAACTTGATGCACTCAAGTATGTACGCCAGGCTAGATGCTTGAGTGCATCAAGTATCTATGGAAGGGATGTCCCGACGACAGTCACCGGCAAGGGGCGGGCCCGGGAGTGGCACCTGACACGACGGCCGCCGGCGAAGGCGTCAGCCGACGACTTCGCGCTGGTCGAGGCCCGGATTCCCGAATTGCAGCCCGGTCAGGTCCTGGTTCGCAACACACAGCGGGTTCCTGGGTGTGCTCGGGCGAGATCCGCCACCGCCAGACGGTGCTGGACGACATCGAGCGGGTACCCGAAGCCCTGCTGGGCCTGCTGCACAGCGCAGCGCCCACGATCGGCAAGGCCATCGTCCGGCTCCGGGAGCACGCATGACCCGAACGGTGCCGGTGACCGGAGCACGAGGCAAGACAGGACGCGAGGCGACTGCCCGGGTGCCCTCCGGCCACGAAGGACTCCCATGGCCGAGTTGAGCCTGCACGCCGCCGCACCAAACCCCACCCCGCGGAAAGGACCACGATGATCTCGATCCGGCGTGCCACCCCCGAGGACGCCTCCACCGTGCACGGCCTCATCAGCGAACTGGCCAAGCACCAAGACCGGGCATGGGCCGTCACCGTCACCGTCGCCGACCTGCAGCGGCTGCTGGCCCGCCCGGAGGTCACCTACCTGCTCGCCGAACGGGACACCCAGGCGATCGGCTACGTCTCCTGGCTGGAGCGAATCAGCTTCTGGTCCGGCGAAAACTACCTCCATCTGGACGACCTGTACGTGACCGGCACCGAACGCGGCCGTGGCGCGGGAGAACAGCTGATGCGCGCGGCAGCCGAAGCCGCCGGCGG
Organism: Streptosporangium pseudovulgare; assembly: GCF_014648055.1. Lineage (GTDB taxonomy): Bacteria > Actinomycetota > Actinomycetes > Streptosporangiales > Streptosporangiaceae > Streptosporangium > Streptosporangium pseudovulgare. Next base: position 107,351 of record NZ_BMQJ01000018.1, on the reverse strand, counting down.
CAAGGTGATCCGCTGGGAGGTCGCCGAGACCAACGAGGCGGCGCAGCGGTTCTACACACGCATCGGCGCCACGCTCATCAGCAAGAAGATCGGTCGCTGGCAGCCGAGGTAACCCCCCCCACGACGCTGTCCGCGTCGGTTCCCGCCGCCCTACCTGTCCGGGGCGGGAGGCGGGAACACCGATGCTCGCCGCGCCCGGGCCGGCCGGGCCGCTGCCCAACCTGGCCGTCGCCGGTCCAGGCCACTACCGCCTCCGCGTCCACGCCCGCACGCTGCCGTGGGACGAGAACGACCCCGACGCGCCGCTGGAGGAGCACCTGCTCGTTGTCTATCCCGGCCGCTCGACGGACAAGGTCGTCCACCGCCCGCCCGGCTGACCCCGCCGAGCGCGCGCGTTCAGCTCGGTCACCGGCGGCCGGCCCTACGGCACCCCATGCCGGTACGAGCACGCCTGCTCATCCGAACTGATCTCGACCTCTCTGTTCAAGCTTGTCCCCGTGGCATCGTCACGCAGCGGGTTGGAAGGAGACGATGGTCTTATCGTTTCGGGCGTGTCGGGTATCGGTCATGGACTGCGGGGATGCGCCTGGTCGACACCGTGGTCGGCATGGACGACAGCGAGATTGATGGTGGGCAGGTATGCCGCAACCTGGTCGGGTGTCCATCCGGGGGAGCCGAATGCCGTTTCGTGGGTGACAATCCGGTAGATCAGAGCGCGGATCAGCATCTGGCCCCAGGCCGGCAGGTGCGACCAACGGGCGGCCAACGCGGGTGAAGCGCCGTACCAGCACAATGCATCGACCACCGCGACCGCTGCCGCCCATGATGCGGGGCGCCAGTAAACGGACCAATCGATGATCGCTGGTGGCGAGCCGTCCGCGAACAGCACGTTGCCGGGTAGATCCCCATGAACCACTTGCGAGGCGAGATCGACCGGGCGGCGAGCGCGCACCAGCGGCTCCAGCAGGTCCAGGGCCGGCGGGCATGCCTGGACGGGCAGTTCCTCCCATGCGACACGGTCACCGATGGACCACGGGTCGTCGCGGAGGTCCAGGAATTCAGGACGGGGCAGGCTCGCGATGGCCGTGTGAAAGGCGATGCCGGCGCGCAGCACGTCATCCTGACGCCCGACATCCGGGACGCCCTCGATGAGCCGAGATGCTTCCCAGCCGTCGATCACCCATGCCCCGTCCACGGCCCGAACGGGGCGGGCGATTCTGAAGTCGGCCGAGTCGGGCAGGGCGGCAAGCACCTCCGATCGCCAGAGCGTCTCCGCCAAGAACTCCACGGGCTTGAGGACCACCTGGTCAGCTCGCCAGGTGCCACCCTTGCCGCCTGGCAGTACCACTGGATCAGCGCGGATGCCGAACGCTGCGAGTACCGCTTCCGGGGGACGCGAAACCGAAGGTGTCACGGTCAAGATCGTAGGTTCTTCGGATGACGGGTCCGTGGCGCAATGGCGGCGAGCATCCCCCAGGCCACCACTCGATTGGTGCGCGAACACCAAACGCTCGCGACCGCGGCCGGCACCTGCGGGGTGAACTGCCGCGGGAAGGTGTCAGCAGCGCGTCCACCGCGGCCGGGTGATCGGGCTCCCCGGGGGATTCTTCCGGCAGGCGGATCGCGCCGAGGGCCGGACCGAGCACGAGGTGGGGGCGGGACTGCTCCTCGGAGAGTGCCCCCAGCGCCTGCCGGGCGGCCTCCACGGAGAGCCCTCACACCCCGATCAGGGTCCGGATCAGCCGCAGCCGGCGCAGGTGCTGCTCGTCGTAGCCGGCCTGAGCGGCCGAAATGCGGCGGCCGGCGGGCAGCGGCTCCTCCCGGATGCAGTACTTGGCCGTGGGCGCGGACACCTCGCTCTTCCGGCTGGGATCGGACATTCGCATCGGTCCTGTCTCCTTCCGTCCATTCGACAGCTCCACCGTCTATGGTGGATAGTGTCACTATCGATAGTTTTCCTATCCATTATGCCCGCGGACGGTTCCCGCAGGCAGGCCCCTCCCAGGAAGAGCACGGTCATGCCCACACTGCCCTGGACCACCCCGAACGAGCCGCAGCCCGGCGTCACCACCGCGCTGGTGATGGCCTCGCGCCTGGAGGTGCGCTCACTCAAGGACGTGCCGCGGTTCCTCTTCCAGTCGCTCGCGGCCTGGAAGCAGGTACGCGGCGCGCAGGGCGCGCTCGGCGCCTCACTGATCGCCGACCCGCTGCGCCGCACCTTCTGGACCCTGTCCGCCTGGGAGAGCCGGGAGCGGCTCTACGCCTACGCCAAGGCCGAACCGCACCACACGATCGTGAAGGGCCTGCGCTCCATCATGCGCCGGTCGGTCTTCACCTTCTGGGAAGTCCCCGTCGATCAGCTGCCGATCACGTGGGCGGACGCCAAGCGTCGCATCGCCGAGCAGCAGGCCGCCGAGGCCCGTTCCTGAACGCCGTCACCATCGCCGTCGCCGGCGCCCGCCCGCCCGCCCGAAGCCGACGATCGCACGGTGCCCGGCCACGATCTCCTTTCCGGTCAATCGGCCCGCCGGCGTGAACGCCGACGAGATGCTCTCTTCGATCGACTCACCGTTTTCGTCCAGCTGGAACCTCAAAGTGAAGCTGGAAAAGGCTCAGTGTGTCGAGGTAGCCCAGAGCGACGCCTGCCCCACCGTTCCCGTCCGCGACAGCAAGAACCCCACCGGCCCTGTCGTGACCATTGGCGCGGACGCCTGTGAACAGCCTTCGCCGGCCCCCCGGGGTGGAGGTGCGTCGAACCTGGTCACGGGGCCTCGAAATTGGTCACGGTGAGCGTCTTGTCCCACCGAGCGGCGGCCAGGTCGTCGTGGCGGATCATAAATTTCGTGTAGTACTCCGTGTAGATCCGTCCTTCATTGGCGAGCGGTATCCATTCGCTCGCCAGCCGGAGCGCGTCCTCGTCCAGATAGGAAAACCATTCTCCCTTCGCGAGGGTCTTCGCCGTGATGCTGCCGATCGTCTCCTCGTCATCGGCGTACCCGCCGATGACGAGGTAGGCGCCGGACGGCCAGAGGCCGTAGGCCAGGGACCGAAGTTCGTCCAGGTGCGGCAGTTCACGCTCCATGTACCGGGCCAGCCGCTGCTGGAAGGGTGACATGTCGTCCCACTCGAGATCCTCCCAGAACTCGTGCCAGTCCTCGCCCTCGTCGCCCTCCTCGAGCCAAAGGGGCAGATCGGCTCTGAGCTCGGCGCAGACGTCGATCCGCTCGCCGACACACGCGGAGTCGGGGGGTTCCGCGACCGCGGTTTCGGTGCCGTCCGGTACATACACGACTCGCGAGTACTGCCCCGGATCGGTCGGCGATTCGTCGAAGTCCATCTCTTGGTGAACGAAGAAGAGCAGCGTCCCGTCCGCCGGCAGGTCGAAGCCGTCGACCCTCGGCAGCGCCCCACAATCGACGGAAAGGAGCAACGGCAACGGAATGTCCCCGGCGGACGGCCACTTCATGCCCACCGGCAGCCGGGGCGACCCACCGATGTGCCCAACCGGAGAACCATCGCCACCCCCGGACAATCCGATCGCCAAACGAAGGTGCTGGCTGAACCTGCTGATCTCGTCGTCCGGGATGCCCAACTCAAGCGCTGCCCGACGAAACTCTCCCTGATGATCCATGCCCGAGAAGATAAACCCTTCCCAACCCGGCTGTAGAGCTGCTCCTTGCCGTCTCGAAGCCGTCCAGCCGCACCCTGAACCACCTCGCCGACCTCATCCGAGCGCACCGCAACCAGCATCGATCTCGGTGGCGGCGTCTCGACCCGGGCCGGCAGGCGCTGCTCGCCCTGCCCCACCTGCGCAACGGTGACACCTCCACCCGGCTCGCCGCCGGATCCGACGTCGGTGTCGCTACCGCCTGGCGGTGTGTACAAGAAGCGATCGTGCTGCTCGCAGCGGTCACCGGGGACCTGACCATCGCGATGCCGCGCATCCAACGCCTGGCGTACGCGATCCTGGACGGCACGCTGATCCCGATCGACCGCGTGGCAGACCAGCGGCCGTACTACTCCGGCAAGCACAAGCGGCATGGCGTGAACGTGCAGGTCATCGCCGACGCCACCGGCCGGCTCGTGTGGGCCTCACCGGCACCGCCGGGCTCAACGCATGACCTCACCGCCGCCCGAATCCACGACATCATCGATGAGCTGACCAGCGCAGACGTGATGACCTTCGCCGACAAGGGCGACCAAGGCGCCCGTGGCAGCGTGCGCACGCCGTTCAAGCGGCGCCGCTTCCGGCCGGAGCCGTCAGGCCGGCAGAAAGCGGTCAACCGCGCTGACGCGAGAATTCGCGCTCGTGGCGAATGAGCCATCGCCACCCTCAAGGCCTGAAAGATCCTGGCCAAGCTGCGCTGCTGTCCGCGCCGAGCGACCGCGATCGTGCAGGCCATCCTCGTCCTGCACCACGTCGAAGCCAACCGCTACGCAGGATGAAAACGGCTCATCGTTTCCTGTGCCGTTGCCACCGGGACCCGGTCAGGTAGGACTCCACCCGCAGGGACGTACGGGTGAAGGGCCTGCCGGGTCGAGTGCCGACGCTTGCATCGTGGATCGATGTACCCCCCATCGAGCCCTATGACCACCGGGCTGGTTGACGGCATGACGGGGATGGGTATGTGATGCGCTGTGCAACGGCTGGCGCTCTTCGACCTGGACAACACGCTGATCGACCGCCTGGGGGCGTTCCGGCGCTGGGCGGCGGAATTCGCATCGGACCGAGCGCTTAGCGAGCACGACCTGGCCTGGATGATTGAGCTGGACAACGACGGCGCGCTGCCGATGGATCAGTTCTTCCAAGCCGTTCGGGACAGGTTCGGGTTGAGCGAACCCGCTGACGTCTTGTGGGCCCGTTATCGAGGTCGGCTGCCGTTCCTGGTGGAGTGCCGTCCCGAAGTCCTCGCCGGCCTGGCTGCTCTGCGTGATGCCGGATGGATCGTCGGCATCGTGACGAACGGGATGAAGGACAACCAGACCGGGAAGATCGTCCGGTCTGGTCTGGCCGACGTCGTGACCGCGTGGGCGATCTCGGGGGCCGAGGGCTTCAAGAAGCCGGATCCTCGTCTGTTCGGCGTCGTGGCCCGAAGGTGCGGGGCGAACCTCGACGACGGCGGATGGATGACCGGAGACAGCCCGGAGGCTGACATAGCCGGAGGTCGGGCCGTCGGGCTCAGCACGATATGGATCGACCGCGGCTTGAACACCATCCCTTCTACCGCGCCTGATCGCGTGGTCACAGACGTGGTCACGGGGATCGAGTTCCTCATCGAGGACGAACCGGCCCCCGATTCCCGCCTCGCCGGAGATGTGTGATCACGGTCATGACTCGCCTTGCCGATAGCTCACAGCTCTCCAGACGCCATGTCCTGCCGGGTCGGCGGAGCACCGGGGGCCACGTGGCCGGGGAGCTCCGGGCTCAGCGGCGCAGGGCGGTCTCCTGCTGGATCCAGGACAGTTTGTCGGGGTTGCGCACGGCGTACAGGCCGGTGATGAGGCCGTCGTCGAGGCGCACCGCGATGACGGTGTCGATCTTGCCGTCGAGGCGGAGGATCAGCGCCGGGTAGCCGTTGATCTGTGCCGGCTGCAGCGTCGCCGCGATGATCGTGCTCAGCCGTCCGGTGGCCAGCACGTGGGCCACCCGGTCGGCGCCCACGATCGGCTCCAGCGCGGCCTGGACGACCCCGCCGCCGTCGCCCAGCAGGACGACGTCGGGAGCGAGCTTGTCGAGCAGGCCCTGCAGGTCGCCGCTTTCGACCGCCTGCCGGAACGCCTTGAGCGCATCGTGGGTCTCGGTCGGCGAGACGGCTCCGCGCGGGCGGCGGGCGGCGACGTGCGCACGGGCCCGGTGGGCGATCTGGCGGACCGCGGCCTGCGTCTTGCCGACGGCTTCGGTGATCTCGTCGTAGCCGAGGTCGAACACCTCGCGCAGCACGAACACCGCCCGCTCGGTCGGGGCGAGGGTCTCCAGCACCAGCAGCATCGCCATCGAGACGCTGTCGGCCAACTCCACGTCCTCCGCCACGTCCGGCGCGGTCAGCAGCGGTTCGGGCAGCCAGGGGCCGATGTAGAACTCCTTGCGGCGGCGCAGCGTACGCATCCGGCCGAGCGCCTGACGCGTGGTCACCCGGACCAGGTAGGCGCGCCGATCGCGCACCTGCTCCAGATCGACGTCCGCCCACCGCAGCCACGTCTCCTGCAGGACGTCCTCGGCGTCGGCGGCCGAGCCGAGCATCTCGTAGGCGACGGTGAACAACAGGTTGCGGTGCGCCACGAACGCCTCGGTGGCCGGATCCACGCGGCCGTGGCCGGCGGGCGGCTCGGGTGCGTCCATGGCCGGCTCGCTGTGTTCGCTCATCGTGGGCGTTCCGCCTTTCGCGGTTGATCGTGTCACACGCAGAAAGATGCCGGTCCCCACCCGTCTGTGACAGCCATGGTGTGTGGCATGCATCACATCGCCTGGCTGTCACAGGGATCGGGTCATCGGCATCTCCATGGTCGTCCGATGCCGCGCCGATGATCCACGCCGACGGTCGCGCGGCCCGCTCCCACAGTGAGGACGACGTCATGGAAGCTCGTATGGACCTGTTCAGCAGCCCGGTCGCCGCCAAGGCCCTCAAGCACATCGCTTCGGCGAGCATGGCCCTGATCAAGGAATCGACGCTGCCGGCGGTGACCCGGGACCTGGTGCTGCTGCGCGCCAGCCAGATCAACGGGTGCGGCTACTGCACCGACGCGCACGCCAAGGACCTGGCGCACGTCGGGCAGAGCGCCACCCGCATCAACCTGGTCGCGGCCTGGCGGGAGTCGACGGTGTTCACCGACGCCGAGCGCGCCGCACTGGAGCTGGCCGAGCAGGGCACCCGCATCGCCGACGGCGCCGGCGGCGTCACCGACCAAGCCTGGGCCGACGCCGCCGAGCACTACGACCACGATCAGCTCGCCGCCTTGGTGGCGTTCATCGCCCTCATCAACGCCACCAACCGCTTCGCCGTCATCAACCGGCAGCGCGGCGGCGACCACCAGCCCGCTTCGGCCGCATAACCCCCCATCCCGGTACCGCTCACCGACCGAGCCGAGCGCCCGGCATCCGGCGGCCCGCCCGGTGGCCTCCATCCCGCTGCCGGGGCCGGCGCGCCTCTGATCACAGGGCCGTGCGACGGATTCCTTGGTCCGTGGAGTCCACGAGCCGACAGAGCCCGCGCCCCGAGTCAGGGGCGCGGGCTCCGGCGCGTCGCCGCATTCCGCGCTTACACGGGCCCCATGTGAGGGCCGCCGGTGGTCTTCTCCCGCGCGCACGTGAGTGCCGCGGATAAGGCGCACACCCCCGGCCGCCGGCGCCTCCAGTCCGGCGGCGGCGGCCAGGCGTGTGAGGATGGGCAGGCCAGAGTCCGGCAGCCGTCGACCGGCGTCATGGCCCGCGGGGATCGCCCGCGGGCCTCCCTGCCCCGAAGCTCAGCCGGGCGGGATCGGGCCGGTCGAGGCCCGCTTGATCAGCCGGCCGCGCAGCACCAGTCGCTGGGCCTCCTGGATCTTCGGAGCATCGCCGGACGCGGTGTTCTCGGCTCGTGACCGGTTGTTCGGGGCGGAGCGGCGCTCCTCGATGCGCTGCAGCAGCCTGTGGGCGGCGGCGGAGCCGAGTTCGTAGCGGGGCTGGCGCACCACGGTCAGCTGGGGCCTGACCAGCGTCGTCCAGTCCTGGTCGTCGAAGCCGATCACGGACAGGTCGTCGGGGCAGCGGCGGCCGCTGCGCTGGATCGCGGCGACGGCGCCGGAGGTCAGGACGTTGTCGGTGCAGAAGATGGCCGTCACCTCGGGCCGCCGCCGCAGCAGGCCCAGCACGGCCCGCTCCGCGGCGGCCCGGTTGTAGGGGGAGTGCACGACGAGGTCCTCGTCGGCGTCGATGCCGGCGCGGCGCAGGGCGGCGAGGTAGCCCACCAGGCGCGCGGCGCTGGGGCGCTCGGCGTCGCCGCCGGCGAGGGTGACCGAGCGCAGCCGGGGGAAGTCGTGGGCCGCCTCGCTGATGACCGCGATGTGCCGATGGCCGAGCTCGATCAGGTGGTTGACTGCGCTGCGCGCGCACGACGTGTTGTTGATGATCACCTGGTCCACCTCGGGCAGCGTCGCCAGCGGCCGGTCCAGCAGGACGATGGGGAGCCCGTCGTCCACCAGGGGGCGCAGGTGGCCGACGCTGCCGGAGCCCTGGGGCGCGATGATCACGCCGTCCACGCGCTTCTCCCACATCATGCGCAGGGCCCGCTGCTCGGTCTGGGGGTCGGCGTCGGTGTTGGCCAGCAGCATCTCATAGCCGGCCGCCCGGACCTCGTCGGCGATGGCGCGGACCGCGCTGGCGAAGAAGGAGTTGCCCACGTCGGTGACGATGACGCCGATGGTCTCCGTCGACCCCTGGATGAGGCTGCGAGCCAGGCCGTTGGCGCGGTAACCCAGGCGCTGGGCGGCCTCCTCCACTTTGCGCCGTGAGGTCTCGCTGACCTTTCCGTAGCCGCCGAGGACACGGCCGGCCGTGGCGGTGGACACCCCGGCGACGCCGGCCACCTCGACGATGCTCGGCTGTCCTCCGCGCCGGTCTGTGGGTCGCACGTCCGGTGCCCTTTCTGCTGTGGGGCGGTCTGGCGGCATGTCCGAAATCTGAAGAAATATCCCATCCGAAGACCGTTGACGTAAGTCTATCGGCAGTGAGAAGGTTCTCAGCAATCAGTGAGAAGGTTCTCACTGTGTCGCGGCCCAGCTCCGCATGATCAATTTCAGGAGAGAAAAAGACCCATGTCCTCGCCCGTCGCCATCGAGCCCATCCCCTTGGCATCCGATCTGACATCCACGCTGGAGCACACGGTCGCCCAGGCCGGAAAGGCCAGGGGGCTGGCCGCCGAACTGGCCGCCGCCCGCCGCCTGCGCACGGTGTACTTCGTGGGCTGCGGCGGCTCGTACTACTCGACCTTCCCGGCGCAGGACCTGCTCGAGTCCACGGCCGGTGCGCCCGCCTCGCAGCGGATGACCGCCGGCGAGATGGTTCACCGGCCACTGTCCGGGCTGGACGAGACGGCGCTGGTGGTCGCGTCCTCGCACTCCGGCGGCACCCCCGAGACGCTGCAGGCCGCGCGGCTGGCCAAGAAGGCCGGCGCCACCGTGGCCGGCATCGCGCGCGGCGGCGAATCCCCGCTTGCCGAGGTCGCCGACGTGCTGTTCGACTACCCGAGCGATGTGACGGTCACCGAGCCCAAGGCCATCCACTTCACCCAGATCGCCCTGGCCGTGCTGGACGCGCACGGCGCGCTGCCCGACGCGGACGCGGCCTGGCGCGCGATCGCCGCCGTCCCGCAGGCGCTCACCGCGGCCAAGCAGGAGGTGGCCGCCCTCGGAGCCAAGGTCGGCGCCCAGTGGCGCGATGCGGACCTGGTGTACGTGCTCGGCGCCGGCCCCAACTTCGGCGCCGCCAACGCGCTGGCCGCCTGCTATCTGCAGGAGATGAACTGGCTGCACGCCTCGGCCGTGCACGCCGGCGACTTCTTCCACGGTCCCTTCGAGATCATCGGTCAGCACCCCGTCCTGATCCTGAACGGCGAGGACGCCACCCGCCCGATGGGGGAGCGCGCCGTCGCCTTCGCCGAGCGCTACTACTCCACCTTCTCGGTCCTGGACTCCCGTGACTTCACCCTGCCCGGCGTGCCCGAGGCGCAGCGCGGCCTGATCAGCCCGCTCGCCGTCGCGAGCACGTCGCGGCGGCTGCTCGACTTCTGCGCCGCCGAGCGCGGCCACAACACCGCGCAGCGCCGCTACATGTACCGGGTGGAGTACTGATGCGTCTGGTGGGGCTCGGCGACAACGTCGCCGACCGCTACGCCGACCTCGCGACGATGTTCCCCGGCGGCAACGCCGTCAACGTCGCCGTGTACGCCCGGCGGGCCGGCGCGGAGACCGCCTACTGGGGCGTGACCGGCGACGACGCGGCCGGCGCGCTGGTACGCGGGGCGCTGGCCGCCGAGGGCGTGGACGTCTCCCGGGTCCGGACCGAGCCGGGCCCCAACGCGTGGAGCGAGGTGCGCCTGAAGGACGGCGACCGATTCTTCGCCGGCTCCGACGACGGCGTCTCGCCGTTCACCCTGGACGCCGCCGGCCTCGACGCCCTGGCGGGCTACGACCTCGCGCACACCGCGTACAGCGGCTCCCTGATCGGGCAGGTGCCGCAGATCGCCGCCCGCATCCGCCTCTCCTTCGACTTCTCCCACCGCTGGCGCGAGCCGTGGGCGGCCGGCCTGGTCCCGCACCTGTTCCTGGCCGCGTACTCCGCCTCGCAGCTGGGGGAGCAGGAGGCGGAGTCCCTCGTACGGGAGGCGACCGCGGGCGGAGCACGCTGGGCGCTGGCCACCAGGGGCGGCGACGGAGCCCTCCTGAGCGACGGCCGTCGCCTGTGGCGGCAGCCCGCGGTCCCCTGCCGCGTCGTGGACACGCTCGGCGCCGGCGACGCCTTCCTTGGAACGCTCCTTCCAGGGCTTCTGCGACGGGAGGGCGATCCCGAGCAGGCGCTGCGCGCGGCCGCCGAGGCCGCCGCCCTGGCCTGCGAGGCATACGGCGGCTTCGGGCACGGAGCACCGATCCCGGCAGGGAGCCACCAGTACATATCGTTTGACCAGCGGAAACTCCGGAAGTGCTCGCGACAGGTAGGAACGCAATGACTCTGCGCATCGGTGTCGACACCGGCGGTACCTTCACCGACATCGTCGTCTACGACGAGGCGACCGGCGCCGTCCACGTGCGGAAGGTCTCAAGCACCCCGGCCGACCCGGGGCTGGCCATCGTCGAAGGCGTCGAAAGCGCCCTGGAGCAGATCGGCGGCCGGGGCATGGGCGAGGTGTCGTACTTCGCGCACGGCACCACGGTCGGCACGAACGCCCTGCTCACCCACAGGGGCGCGCGCACCGGCGTGATCACCACGCGGGGCTTTCGCGACCTGCTGGAGCTGGGGCGCGGCCGCCGGCCGGATCTCTACGATCTCCAGGCGGACAAGGCCGTCCCCTTCGCCGCGCGGGACCTGCGGCTGGAGGTGACCGAGCGGGTCCGCCACGACGGGCGCGTCGAGATCGCGCTGGACGAGCAGGAGGTGCGGGCCGCGGCGAAGACGCTGCGCGAGCACGAGGTGGAGGCGGTCGCGGTCTGCTTCCTGTACAGCTTCCTGCGTCCCGAGCACGAGCAGCGGGCGGGGGAGATCCTCGCGGAGGAACTGCCCGGGGCGCACATCTCGCTGTCCAGCCGGGTGCTGCCCGAGTTCCGCGAGTTCGAGCGGCTCTCCACGGTCGTGACCAACGCCTACGTCGGACCGGTCGTCGCCCGCTACCTGGAGCGGCTGCGCGGCCGGCTGGCCGAGCGAGGGCTGACGGCCGTGCCGCACGTCACCCAGTCCAACGGCGGCATCCTGCCCTTCCAGGCGGCCGAGGCGATGCCGGTGCGTGTCGTGCTGTCCGGGCCGAGCACCGGTGTGGTGGGCGCCGCAGGCATCTGCGCCGGCGCGGGCCACCCCGACATCATCACCTTCGACATGGGCGGCACCTCCTCCGACATCTCCCTCGTCCAGAACGGCGTGCCGAAGGTCACCACCGGGATGGAGCTCGACGGACGGCCCATCCGCACCCCGATGCTCGACATCCACACCGTGGGCGCCGGCGGCGGCTCGCTGGCCCACGTCGACGCGGGCGGCCACCTCAAGGTGGGACCGGCCAGCGCGGGCGCCGACCCCGGCCCCGCCTGCTACGGCAAGGGCAGCGAGGCGACGGTGACCGACGCCAACGTCGTCCTGCACACCCTCAACCCCGCCCACCTGCTCGACGGGCGGATGGCCATCGACGAGCAGGCCGCGCGCGCCGCCGTCGGCCGCGTCGCCGAACGGGTCGGGCTCGGCGTGGAGGAGGCCGCCGAGGGCATCCTGCGCGTCGTCACCGCCAACATGGCGCGGGCCATCCGGGTCATCTCCGTGCAGCGGGGATACGACCCGCGTGACTACACCTTGGTCCCGTTCGGCGGCGCGGGACCGCTGCACGCCTCCCGGCTGGCCCGCGAGCTGGGCATGCGCACCGTGCTGGTGCCGCCCACCCCGGGCGCCCAGTCGGCGCTGGGACTGCTGATGACCGACGTGCGCGCGGACTTCTCGCGCACCCGCATCCAGCCGTTCCGGGAGGACTCCGCGCGGCGGCTCGGCGCCCTGTACGAGGAACTGGACGGCGAGGCGCGGGACTGGTTCGAGCAGGAGGGCGTCGAGGCGGCCGAGCGGAGCGTGCTGCGCACCGCGGAGCTGCGCTACGCCGGGCAGAACTACGAGATCCCCGTACCCGTCCCCGACGGCCCGATCACCGAGGAGACGGTGCTGGCCGTCCTGACCGCCTTCGCCGCCGAACACCGCAGACTGTACGGCTACGACGCCCCCGGCGACCCCGTCGAGGCCGTCACCTTGCGCCTGCAGGCCACCGGGTCCGTGCCGCGGGCCGAGCTGCCGCGCGAAGAGGCGGCCGGCCCCGACGCCGCCGCCTCCCTCATCGGCACCCGCGCCATGCACGTGCCCGAACTCGGCGGCTACGTCGAGGTGCCGGTGCACCGGCGGGAGGCCATGCGGCCGGGCAACCGCCTCGAGGGCCCGGCCGTGATCGAGCAGATGGACACCACCACCGTGCTGCTCCCGGGCGACCGGCTCACCGTGGACGCCCACTCCAACCTCGTCATCGCCATCGGAGGAGCGCAATGACCACCATCGATCCCGTCCTCGTGGAGGTGATGGGCTCGGCCCTGTCGTCCATCGTGGAGGAGATGGGCGAGACGCTCGTCCGCGCCGCCTACTCCAGCAACATCAAGGAGCGCCGGGACTGCACGGCGGGCCTGTTCGACGCCGCCGGCCACATGGTGGCCCAGGCCGAGCAGGCCTCGCCCATCCACCTCGGCTCGCTCATCGGCGTGGTCGCCGCGGTGCTGGAGCGCTTCCCGGCCGAGGACATCCGCCCGGGGGACACGTTCCTGAGCAACGACCCGTACTCGGGAGGCGGCTCGCACCTGCCCGACATGGTGCTGGTCACGCCCATCCACGTCGACGGCCGACTCACCGCCTGGGCCGCCAACCTGGCGCACCACGCCGACTTCGGCGACCGGGGGCACGCCCACATCTACCAGGAAGGGGTGCGCATCCCGCCGGTGCGGCTGGCCCGCGACGGGGAGATCGTCGAGGACGTCTTCGCCCTGGTGCTCACCAACTGCCAGGTGCCGTCCGAGCGCCGCGCCGACTTCCGCGCCCAGCTCGCCGCGAACCGGCTCGCGGTCACCCGCTACGGCGAGCTGGCCGCGCGTTACGGCCGCGCCACCATGATCGAGACAGCGGCGGCGCTGCTCGACTACACCGAGCGGCGCACCCGCGCGGTGATCGCCGAGGTGCCCGACGGCACCTACGACTTCACCGACCGCTTCGACTGCCCGGAGCTGGATGAGGAGCTGGAGCTGCGGGTACGGGTCACCGTCGCCGGCGACGAGCTGCACTTCGACTTCGCCGGCAACCCCGGCCAGGTCCGCGCCTCGGTCAACATGGTGTGGACGGCCCTGTACGCGACCGTCTACTACGCCGTGAAGACGCTGGTGGACCCGGACATCCCCTCCAACGCCGGGCTGCACCGTCCCATCCGCATCGACGCCCCGTCCGGTTCGATCGTCAACTGCGTGGAACCGGCGGCCGTCAACGGGCGCACCGAGACCTGCCAGCGCGTGGTGGACCTCATCCACGGCGCCCTGGCGCCCGCCGTGCCGGACCGCGTCACCGCCGCGGCCAACGGCGCCAACACCGGCGTGCACTTCTCCGGCCACGACACGCGCACCGGCCGCTACTTCGTCTATCTGGAGACGATCGGCGGCGGCTCCGGGGCGCGGGCCGCCAAGGACGGCCTCGACGGGGTCCAGGTGCACGTCACCAACACCTCCAACCTGCCGGTCGAGGCGCTGGAGAGCGAATATCCGCTGCTGGTGGAGGCGTACGAACTGGTCGCCGACTCCGGCGGCGCCGGCCGCACCCGCGGCGGCATGGGCATCCGGCGCACGGTCCGCGTCGAGGAACAGGACGTGCAGTTCTGGCTGGACACCAGCCGGCAGCGCTCCCGGCCGTGGGGACTGTTCGGCGGCGGGCCCGGCGCCTCGGCCCGGGTCGAGCTGAGCGAGGGCGCCCGCCCGCTGTCCCACGGCCACACGATCCTCCAGCCCGGCGACCGGGTCAGCATCATCACCGCCGGCGCCGGCGGCTACGGCGACCCCGCCGGACGCGACCCGTCCGACGTCGAACGCGACCTGCGCGAAGGCGTCATCTCCGCGGAGCGGGCCGCCCACGACTACCCCGATCAAACACCCCCCGCCCGGTGAGCCCATCCATGAGCCCGCCCGGCAGCAGGAAAGAAAGGAAGCGCCGGTGACCAACCCCAGCGCCGCGTCTCCGACGGACAACACCACCTGGCGGCGAGTCCTCTGGGCGGCCATGCTCGGCAACGTCGTCGAGTGGTACGACAACGCCCTCTACGGCATTCTCGCCGTCGTCATGTCGCGCACGTTCTTCCCCGACGGGGACGCCACGGTCGCGCTCATCTCGACCTACCTCGGCCTGATCCTCTCCTACGCCATCCGCCCCGTCGGCGGCACCCTCATGGGCCGCGTCGCCGACTTCAAGGGGCACAAGTACGTCCTGACCCTGACCATCATGCTGATGTCCGTCGGCACCGTCGGGATCGGCCTGCTGCCGTCCTACGCGGCCATCGGGGTCGTCGCACCCGTGCTGCTGGCCCTGTGCCGGCTCATCCAGGGGCTGGGCGCCAGCGCCGAGTACACGATCGCGACGAACTTCCTGCTGGAGCACGGCCCCCAGCGCAAGCGGAACCTGCTGTCCGGGGTGAGCGTGGGATCCACCTCGCTCGGCCCGCTGCTGGCCTCCGGGCTGGCGTACACCCTGATCGTCACCCTGCCCGCCAGCAGCTTCGACTCCTGGGGCTGGCGCGCGCTGTTCCTGCTGGCGGCGCCGCTGTCGTTGGTCACCGTCTACATCCGGCGGCGCACCACCGAGGCGCCCGCGTTCCAGCAGGTGCTGGAGGAGGCCAAGCGGCACCAGGTCAAGCAGACCCCGTTCAAAGAGGCCGTCAGCAAGCACTGGCGCGACATGCTGCGCTCCATCGGGCTCGGCGCCGGTCAGCGGGTCGGCTCGTTCATGATCCAGAGCTACTTCGTCACCGCCCTCGTGCAGAACGGCTTCGGTGAGGACAAGGCGCTGCTCGCCGCGATCCTCACCTACCTCGTCGGCCCGCCCGCCGCGATCTGGGGAGGCCGGATCGCCGACCGGCATGGCGGCAAGAAGTTGCTGGTCACCGGGTACGCGGTGTTCGTCGTGGCCACCGTTCCGACCTTCCTGGCGATCGAGTCCGGCTCCCTGCTGTTCGCGATCATCGGGGTCGTGAGCTTCACCATCATCAACAACGTGATCGGCGGGCCGCTGACGACGGCGTACGTGATGAGCTTCCCGCCCCACGTGCGCGGCACCGCCGCCGGCCTGAACTACAACCTGGGCACGACGCTGCTCGGCAGCACCTCCCCGCTGCTGGCGGCCTGGCTGGTGGGCCTGACGGGGACGGAGGTCTCCTTCGGCTTCTACATGACGGCCATCTGCCTGGTCTCCGCGCTGGTGGCGGCGTTCGCCCTGCCGAAGGCCATCGACGAGGCCCGGGTGAGCGGCGGGCGGACGCCCGCCGCCGTCGGAGCCACCTCCGGAGCCACCTCATGAAAGGATCCCCCACCGTGATGCTCTCAGCGGATCCGGTGCCTCCCGCCGTGCACGGCCCGAAAGAGCCCGTCAGCGGCTCCGGCGGCATGGTGGTCACCTCCCATCCACTGGCCACCCGGGCCGCCCGCGACGTCCTGCGCGAAGGCGGCAACGCCGCCGACGCCGCCCTGGCCGCCGCCGCGACGCAGCTCATCGTCGAACCCCACATGACCTCCCTCACCGGCGGTCTGAGCCTGCTGCACCGCAGCGCCTCGACCGGCGAGACGACGTACGTCAACGGCAACGTGGCCGCCCCGCTCGCCCCGCTGCCCGACTTCACCGGCGCGGACCTCACCCGGGGGCGCGGGGTGCCCGTCCCCGGGTGGTGGCCCGCCTTCGAGGAGGCCCGGCGCCGCTTCGGAACGCGGGACAGGGCCCGGCTGCTGGCACCCGCCATCGCCGCCGCCGACGACGGTTTCGAGGTCAACCCCTTCCTGTACGGCATCGCCTACGGAGCCCAGGCCGCCCTCGGCGCGTCGGAGCAGATGCGCGAGGTGTTCTTCGAACGCGGTCACCTCGCGGTCCCCGGCCAGACGATCCGCCAGCCGCGCGCTGCCCGTACCCTGCGGCGGCTGCGGGACGAGGGCATGGACTACTACCTGGGCGACTTCGCGCGGGCCTTCGCCGCGGCCGCCCGGTCGGACGGCGGTGTCCTGTCCGAGGAGGACCTACGCGTCTACCGGGCCCGGGTGCAGGAGCCGGTGCGCGGCAGCTACCGGGGCGCCGAGATCGTCGCCTCCCCGCCGCCTGACGACGGCGGCGTGCAACTCATCTCGGCGCTCAACATGCTGGAGACGGTGGACCTGCGCGCGATGGGCCCGGCCACCGAGTCGCCGCAGACGTTGCGGCTGCTCATGCAGGCCCACAACACCGCCTACTACGCGCCCCCGCTCCGCCGCGACCTCGTGGAGGACCGTGAGCGGCTGGAGGTGCTGCTGTCCAAGGAGTACGCCAGGACCCGCATGGCCCTGCTGGTGCCGGCGCCCCCGCCGGGCGCGCCGGCACCGTCGCCCGGAACCATCCACATCTCCGTGGTGGACGGTGCGGGCGACGTCGTCTCGCTCACCCACTCCCACATGTGCTCGGGCTTCGTGAACGGCTTGTTCTGCGAGGGGTTCCAGCTCTCCGGCGGAGGATCGTTCTTCCAGCGCGTCATGCCGGGGCCGGGCGAGCGGGCCTCCATCTACCTGGCCCCGAACATCGTGCTGCGGAACGGCGTCCCGGTGATCGTCTCCGGCTCGCCGTCGGTGTCGCTGGTCGCCAACGTCCTGCAGAACCTCGTCAACCTGCTCGACTTCGGGATGAGCATCGAGGAGAGCGTACGGGCGCCCCGCTTCGGGGCCCGGCCCCACACTCCCGAGCGCGGCTGGGAGCCGGGCAACATCCTGGAGGCCGGCTTCGACGCAGCCCTGCTGCGCGAGGTACGGGAGTGGGCCGGCCGGGAGCGGCTGTGGACGCGAGTGATCAATCCGTGGAGCCCGCTCACGGGCAACTTCGAGGCCATCGTCCTGGACCCGGCCTCGGGCGTCGCCCGCTCCTGCGCCGACCCCCGCCGGGTGGGCGCGGCGGAGGCGGCCTGACTCACGGCGCATGCCGCAGCGACACGGCAGGTGACCGGACCCCGGTGCGGGCGGGCGGCGCCGGGGTCCCAGCCGCTGACGCGTACGGGCGCGGGTCACGCGCTCCGATCCTCCCCGGTGAACAGCCTGTCCAGATGCAGATCGATCGCGGTGAGCGCGTCCCGGGGCCTGATCACGCCCAGTTCGATCAGGGGAGTGAGGCCGGTGAGGGCAAGGAGCAGGTCGGTCTCGGTCGCCGGGTCGCGGTCAGGGGCGATGTGCCCGTCGGCGACCGCACGGCGGACCAACTGCTCGATGAGGGCCCGTCCTTGGACGAGGCCACGGCGCGCCTGCTCGTGGACGGTCTCGTCGTGCAGCGCCTCCAGGACGTAGGCGGCGCTCATCCGGCTGGTCGCGCGGGCGTCGGCATGCAGGGGGAGCATTTCCGCGAGCGTCAGCCGCAGCACGTCACGGGGGTGCGGACGGTCACCGAGCTTCTTGAGGCCCTGCTCGACGCGCAGCGAGGTCTGCTCGGACGCGAAGTCCATGGCGAAGGAGAGCATGGCGGCCCGGGAGGCGAAATAGTGCTGCAGCTGCCCGAGGGAGATGCCCGCCTCCTGCGCCACCACGCGCATCGTCAGATGCGCGACGCCGCGCTGCTCCACCACCCGCCACAGCGCGCGGGCGATCGCCTCGCGGCGTCCGCGGTGATCCACCTGTTTCGGCATCGCCGATCTCTCCCTCGTACCCCGGAGGCTTTCCCATACAGTTGACATAATACAGTTGACTTATAAACCGGGGGTTCACTCGAGGAAGGAAGCGTCATGCCCGAACAGCCAAGGGTGCGGACCACGGAAGGTTGGGTGCAGGGGCGCCGGCGGCAGGGGCACGCGGTGTTCCGCGGCATCCCCTATGCCCAGCCCCCGGTGGGAGCGCTCCGCTTCGCCGCGCCCGCCCCGCCGCACCGCTGGGAGGGGACGAGGCAGGCGGCGGAGTTCGGCCCCGTGGTGCCGCTGTCCCTGCCGGTCGACGCGGGTCCGCCGCAGGGCACGGACTGGCTGACGCTCAACGTCGGCACTCCGGATCCGGGCGCGGCCAGACTGCCGGTGCTGGTGTGGATCCCTGTAGGCGGCTACATCTCGGCGGCGTCGAGCGACCCGATGTACGACCCGGCGGCGCTGGCCGAGGCGGGACTCGTCGTGGTGACCATCAACTGCCGCGTGGGCGTGGAGGGTTTTGCGTTCCTCGACGACGCGCCGCCCAACCGCGGATTCCTCGACCAGATCGCGGTGCTGGAGTGGGTGCAGCGGAACATCGCCGCCTTCGGAGGCGACCCCGGCCAGGTCACCGTGGCCGGACAGTCCGCCGGGGCGGGGTCGGTCGCCGCCCTCCTCACGATGAAGCCGGCGCGCGGCCTGTTCCGGCGGGCCATCGCCCACTCGGTGCCGGGGCTGCACAGCACCCCCGCGCTGGCACGGCAGGTCACCGCCGCGCTCGCGGACCGGCTCGGCGCGGCGGCCCCCACCGCTGCGGCCTTGCGCGACATCGACCCCTGGCACCTGGCCGCAGAGCTCACCTCCTTCAACGCCGGCCTTCATGCACACCGGGAGAGCTGGGGAGGCCTCACGGAGACCGGAACCGCCCTGTGCCCCGTCGTCGACGGCGAGGTGCTCCCCGAAACGCCTTGGACCGCGCTGACCGGCGCGCGCGCGAACGGGACCGAGCTGCTCGTCGGCCACACCCGGGACGAGTTCCGGCTGTTCAGCGTCATGAGCGGACGGCAGGGCACCTTCACCGAGCAGGACGCCCGTACAGCCTTGGAACTGCTCGCTCCCCAGCCGCATGGCGCGCAGGCGTACCGTGCCGCGTTTCCGCAGGCCGGCCCGGAGGAGCTGGTGGAGACGGTGTACTCCGACGCCCTCTTCCGCATGCCGTCACAGAAGCTGGCCGAGGCGAACGCCGCAGCCGGCGGCACCTCGTACCTGTTCGAACTGTGCTGGACCGCCCCGGTCCTCGGCGGCGCCCTGGGCGCCTGCCACAGCCTCGACGTCCCCCTGGCGTTCGGCACGCTGGACAGCCCCGTCGGCGCGCAGCTCATCGGCGGCGAGCCCACCCCCGAGGCCATCGCGCTCGCCCACGAGCTCAGGGAGGCATGGATCCGCTTCGTCACCACCGGCGACGCGGGATGGGCCGGCCACCGGCCCGACCAGCGGCTCACCCGCGTCCTGGACGCCGAATCGGAGACCCTGCCCTACCCCGAACAGGCCTCCCACCGGATCTGGGAAGGCCATTCCCCCGCCCCTTTCGATCTCCCGTAGGACGGCCGGCCGCGCCCGGTGCCGGGGCGGAGGCCGGCGGCAGCAGGCGCGTGGCGCCCGAGGCGAGGGCGCGCCGGTCGGCCAGGAACACCGGCCCGGCGGCGCGGCCCGTTCAGGCGCCGGACCAGAGGGCGGTGAGCAGCGCGTTCAGCCGCTCCGGTGCCTCGACGTGCGGGTAGTGGGCGCTGCCTGGCACCTGCTCGTGCCGGGCGCCGATCCGCTCGGCCGTGACCCGTGCGCAGGCCATGAGAGGAACGCCGCCGCGCTCCCGGTACGGGCCGGGGGCGCCCTCCCAGGTGCCCGAGACGACCAGCTTGGGGAAGGCCGCCGCCCGCAGCGCCGGCAGCGGGAGCCCCGCCTCCCAGCAGACGCGTTCGCGCAGCGCCGTGGCGGCCGCGCGCAACCGCCTATCGCCCATCTCCGGCTCCGGCGTGCCGGCCGAACCGGCGGCGGCCCGCAGCCACTCCTCGGGCGTCAGGTCGGGAAGGCCGGCGTAGGCGGCGCGGTTGGCGCGCAGCGCCTCGGCCACGGCGGGGTGGTCGGCGGCCGCCTGGTAGCAGCCCGGCTCGACCAAGGTGAGCGAGCGCACCGCCTCCGGCCTGCGCGCCGCCGCGATCATGGCTCCGACGGCGCCGTAGGAGTGGCCGACCAGGTGCGCGCCCGCGCCGAGGAGTTCGGCGACGTCGTCGGCGTCGGCCAGGTAGTCGCCGGGGAACCTGTCCCCGGCGTCCGGGCTGCCGCCGCAGCCCCGGCGGTCCATCAGGAGCAGCCGGAACCGGCCGGCCAGCGGGCGTTGCGCCGCGAACCCGTACACCGGGTCGTCGCCCCAGCTCGTGGAGCCGTGCACGAAGACCGCCGGCGGCCCGGACTCAGGACCGAGCGCGGTCACGTGCACGTCGCCCGGCAGCGGGCCGTTCGCGCGGAACACCGGGGTGGGGGCGGACATCCGACTCCTCCTTCTCCTTCTTGAACAGCGTTTAATGCTCTTGAACGTTGTATAAGGGAATTGGAGGCGACGTCAAGGCGGGTAGGGTGATCGCGTGCCGTCGTCAGAGTCCTCCGGCGGGTCCGTGTGGCTGCGTCCCGAGCGGCCGCCGCGCGACCGCCGGCTCACCCGCGAGCGGATCGTCGACGTGGCGGTCGCCGTCCTCGACGCCGAGGGTCACCGCGGCCTGTCGATGCGCCGCGTCGCCACCGAGCTGGGGGTGACCGCCGGGTCGCTGTACTGGTACGTCCACACCAAGGACGACCTGCTGGAGCTGGCCCTCGACCGCGTGCTGGCCGAGGTGCGCGCCGGCCCCGGCACGTCCGACTGGCGGGACGGCCTGGCGGCGCTGGCCCACAGCAACCGCGCCATGCTGCTGCGCCACCGGTGGGCCCTGTCCGAGCTGACCGTCAGGCCCAACCTCGGCCCGAACGCGCTCGCCCTGGCCGAGACCGGGCTGCGCCTGCTGGAGCGCGCCGGGTTCGCCGGCTCCGACCTCGACGCCGCCATGGCCGCCGTCAACGACCACGTGGTCGGCGCGGTCATCGCGGAGGTCGCCTGGCGCGACACGCTGGCCCGCATGAGCGGGACCGGGTCCGGCTGGGACGAGCGGGCGGCCGAGTACCTGCGCCAGGTCACCGAACGCCACCCGACGCTGGCCGGCCGGATGGCCGCCACGGGCGAGGTCGATGTCGAACGCGAGAGCGAGCGGCGCTTCGCGTTCGGCCTCGGCTGCCTCCTGGACGGCCTCGCCACCCGGTGCGCGACCCCGTCCCCGTCATAGCCCCGAGCGACGCGCGGGGGCGGGCGCGCTCCCGCCGCGGACCGCAGCCCCCGGCGCCGGCGCCGGTGTCGGGGTCGGCGTTGGTCGGCTAGCTGAGCAGACCCCGTCGGTAGCCCTCACCGACGGCGGCGGCGCGGTCGCGGACGCCGAGTTTGTCGTAGATGTGCAGCAGATGCGTCTTGATGCTGGCTTCGCTGATGAAGAGCTTGGCGGCCGCCTGGCGGTTGGAGGCGCCGTCGGCGACGAGGGCGAGGACTTGGAGTTCGCGGTCGGTGAGGGCAGCCTTGACCGGTTTGCGTACCTGGCCCATCAGGCGTCCGGCGACAGAGGGGGACAGGACCGGCTCGCCGGCGGCTGCGGCGCGGACGGCGCGCAGGAGTTCGTCGGTGGGGGCGTCTTTGAGGAGGTAGCCGGTGGCGCCAGCTTCGATGGCGGGCAGGACGTCGGAGTCGGCGTCGAAGGTGGTCAGGACGAGGGTCTTGATGTGGGGGTGGGAGTGGCGCAGGGCGGCGATGGCGGTGACACCGTCCATTTCGGGCATGCGCAGGTCCATGAGGACGATGTCGACCTCGAGTGCGGCGGCACGCTCTATGCCTTCGCGGCCGTTGGCGGCTTCGCCGGCGACGTGGATGCCGGGTTCGGCTTCGAAGGCGGCACGCAGGCCGTCACGGACGATGGGGTGGTCGTCGACGATGAGGAGGCGGATCACCGGGGGTTTCCTTGGAGCGCGGGGACGGTGGCGCTGACGGCGGTGCCCTCGCCGGGCGTGCTCTCGATTTCGAGGGAGCCGCCGACGCCGCGTAGGCGTTGCCGCATGCTGCTGAGGCCGAATCCTCTGCCGTCGGGGTCGTGGATGCCGGTGCCGTCGTCGCGGATGTCGAGCAGGACGACGGCGCCGGTGTAGGAGAGGGTCAGGCCGGCGCGAGTGGCGCCCGCGTGCTTGGCGACGTTGGTGAGGGCCTCCTGGGCGACGCGGAAGAGGGTGACCTCGATGGCGGGGCTGAGCGGGATGCGGTCGCCCGTGACCTCGACGTGCAAGTCGACGCCGGTGGACTGCGCCCAGTCGCGCGCCAAGGTGGTCATCGCCTCGGGCAGGTGGGCGTCGTCGAGTTGGTGGGGGTGGAGGGCGGCGACGGAACGGCGGGCCTCGGTGAGGCTTTCGCGGGCCAGGTCGAGGGCGAGCGCGACGTGGGTGTCGGAGTCCTCGACGCGCTGGGCGGCGCGTAGCTGGGTGATGATGCCGGTCAGGCCCTGGGCGAGGGTGTCGTGGATCTCGCGGGCCATGCGCTGGCGTTCGTCGAGGATGCCCGCCTCGTGGGCCTGGGTGAGGAGTTGGGCGTGCAGGTCGGCGTTCTCCTCCAGGGCGGTCTGCAGGTCGCTGACCGCCTTCCGGTATATGCGCTGACGCTCCTCGATCTTGATTCCGGCGATGGAGCCGCCGCCGATGGCGACGGTCTGCACGGCGATGATCGCCAGATAGAAGGCAATGAGCTGGATGGTGGCCTGCGACCAGTCGAGCGTCGAGCCGTACAGGACGACGGAGGTGGCGGCGACGGCGGCGAAGGTCCACTTGGAGGGGGCGAAGTGGGCGGCCAGGAAGAAGCCGGATATGCAGTAGATGACGAAGATGGGGTCGTGGAAGGCCAGCAATGCCGCGGTGGCCAGGACACCGAGGAAGTGCGCGGTGACCGCCACCCGCCGCCCACGTACGGCGGCGGGCAGGAGGGTGCGGACGCCGAGGATCCAGACCAGGGCCAGGGCGGTGAGCGCGAGGGTGCGCGGGATCCCGCCCGGGGGCTGCTCGGGGGAGGCCAGGCTGATGACCAGGGAGGTGGCGAGGGTGAGGTAGGGGACGATCTCGACGACGCGCTCGAAGCGCCGTTCCCAGGCGGAAGGAGGGAAGGGATCGTTCATCCGGGGCTTACCCTCCCTTTTCACCTGTTAGTCGATGCGGACGAGCTTAGACGCATCGGGATGAGGACGGCGTAGCCGTACATCAGCAGCCCGATCGCGATCATGAAGATGATGGTCGGCCACTGCCAGATCGGCGGGAGGTACAGGGCCAGGAACCAGACGCGCTCCTCGACACCCAGGATCTTCATGACCAGGGGGGCCAGGCCCTGCGGGAACAGGGGGAGCCAGGCGATGAGGTAGCTGATCGTGACGCCGATGCGGTGGTGGGTGGGGAGATCGGCGGTGGTGGGCCTGGCGGGTTCGGGGGGCGGGCCGTACTTCATGAGGTTGAGCAGTTCGATCCCGTGGCTCTCCAGCCTGCGGTAGGCGATCTTGCCCAGGCCCCAGGCGCTGAGGACGCCGGTCAGCACGCCGGTGACGACGCCGGCCCAGGGGTTGAGGAGGATGACGCCGGCCGCGGGCAGGGCGGTGGCGGGGACCGCGAGGAACACGAGCCAGGCGAGGCTGGTCTCGGCGGTCTCGTCGGCGCCGGTGCTGAGCGGGTTGCCGCCGCGCTTGTGCGGGTCGGTGCCGGGGACGAGCGAGGTGACGGCGAGCAGGACGATGACCCCGGCGCCGCCACCGAGCAGGGCGGGCAGCAGTCCCAGGACCCACGGCCAGGCCCAGGACAGGCCGCTGATGAGGGTGCCTGCCAGGGAG
The DNA here is from genome assembly GCF_014648055.1 of Streptosporangium pseudovulgare. Lineage (GTDB taxonomy): Bacteria > Actinomycetota > Actinomycetes > Streptosporangiales > Streptosporangiaceae > Streptosporangium > Streptosporangium pseudovulgare. Next base: position 83,248 of record NZ_BMQJ01000018.1, on the reverse strand, counting down.
AGGACGAGCGCGGCCGGGCCGACGATGACCAACCAGGCCAGCTGGCGGCCGCGGACGTCGGCGCGTTCGGCTCCGGGGGTCATGAGGGTGAGCCACAGGGCGGTGCCGTCGGAGCCGTACAGGTTGGCCGAGTTGGCGGCTCCCATCACGATCGCGATGAGACCCGCGAAGGGAACCATGACCCAGGCGTCGACGGTCACGAGCAGGAGGGGCGTGACGACGGCGTAGGACAGGGCGGTGGCCAGGAGCTGGATGCGGACCAGGTCACGCCACCAGGTGCGCAGTTCCTTCGCAGCCGCGATCCGGGCGCCGGCCGCCACGGGAAGCGGGCGCGGGGTGCCCCGGCGGGGCGGCACTCCGCCCCGCGCGGCCGAGACGACGCGGCGTGCGAGCAGGCCGGACCAAGCGGCCAGGAGGAGGGCGATCACGGCGGCATTGGCCGCGAGGATGGCCAGGGCGAGGAGCCAGGGGGCCTCGATGGCGGCCACGCCCCATCCCGACGGCAGGACGCGGACGAAGAGCTGCGACCACGCGGCGGTATCGGCGCCGCCCAGCGCCGCTACCGGGGCCCAGCCGTTGCTGCACAGGGCGACGGCGGTTCCGGTCACCACGCCGACCGCCGCCGCGGTGACGCGGGATCTGACGAACAGGCCGATCAGGGCCACGATCACACGGGAGATCATCACCATCGTGATGAGCGTGATGACCGCCGCTGCGAGGCCGATGAGCACACCTGCCGGGCCGAAGCGCCAGCCGTACACCGGCAGTGACATCAGGGCGACGAGGGTGACCACCGGTGCGGGGCCGGCGAAGGCTCCGGCGAGCAGTGCCGCCGCGATCCGGCCTGGCGTGGCCGGGAGCATGGAGAAGTACTCGGGGCGCAGGGCTTCACCGCCACCCCCGATGAAGATGGGGCCGAAGATCCAGCCGGACAGCCAGACCGCCAGCGTGACCGGCAGGTGGGCGGGCCACAGGACAGCGACGGCGATCGTCGCGAAGGCCAGGACCAGCCCGAGCGAGACGCCGGTGTAGAGGTTGGAGGCGTTGTCGCCGCGCAGGGAGTTGCGCATGAGCGCCAGCCGCATGCGGATCATGTGCTGTGCCGATGCGGCCGGGCCGGGGGTCAGGGGGTGAGCCATGCCAGCCCCTCCGTCCCTCCGGTGCGGGCGCCTACGAGGTCGACGAAGGCCTCCTCCAGGGTTCCGGCGCCGCGTACGTCGGCCAGCGGCCCGGCGGCTACGACGCGGCCGTCGGAGATGACGCCCACGTGGTCGCAGAGCTGCTCGACGAAGGACATGACGTGGCTGGAGATGATCACGGAGCCGCCGTTGCCCGCGAACCTGCGCAGGATGGTCCTGATCGTGGCTGCGGAGACGGGGTCGACGGCCTCGAAGGGCTCGTCCAGGACGAGCAGGCGAGGTGCGTGCAGGAGGGCGACGGCCAGGCCGATCTTCTTGCGCATGCCGGTGGAGTATTCGATGACCAGGGTCCGCTCGGCGACGTCGAGTTCGAGGACCTGGAGGAGTTCGTCGGTGCGCTCGGCGACGACGGCGGGCGGCAGGCCGCGCAGCAGGCCGAGGTAGGTGAGGACTTCGCGGCCGGTGAGTCGTTCCGGCATGGCATTGCCGTCGGGCAGCACGCCGATCAGTCCCTTGGCCTGGACGGTGTCACGCCAGACGTCGACGCCGAAGATCTCGGCGCTGCCGGAGTCGGGGCGGAGGAGGCCGACGGCCATGGCCAGGGTGGTGGTCTTGCCGGCTCCGTTGGGGCCGACCAGGCCGTAGAAGGATCCGGCGGGGACGGTGAGGTGGATGTCGTCGACGGCCAGGTGGTCGCCGAAGGCTTTGCGGAGTCCGGTGGTGCGGAGGGCGGGTTCCCGGTGTGTCGGCATGCCTTGAGAATCGCGCGGGGGAGGGGGTGACGGATCGTCCGTACGGGGAGCGGGGTGGTGGATTACGGCATCAACCGATCGGTTGATGCGCGCAAGGAGCGGCTCTGGCCAGACCGGTCACAACCGAGCGGCCTGCCGCGTCCAGCGCAACGCCGCCGGCAGCGTGCAAGCGCACCGGCGGCCGGCAGGCCGCAGAACCCGAGGGATGCGTCCCGTGCCTGCCGGCCGGGCAGGTACGAGAGGCGCAAGCCCAGGGCTTCAGCCCTGGGACGTTGACGATGGGAGGGTGCCCACCCGCTTGACCGTGCGGATCACGGGCGCGGTCTCCAGCTCGCGCACGCCGTGGAGCGGCGCCACGCGCTCGGTGAGGTAGCGGTAGAGGTCGCGCGTGTCGCGGCAGGTCACACCGGCCATGAGGTTGGTGGGGCCGGTGGTGGCCGCCACCACGTCGGCCTCGGGGTGGGCGGCCATGGCTTCGCCGACCGAGGCCAGGGCCGACGGCTCGACCTTCATCCACAACCAGGCCTCGGCGTGGTAGCCCAGGGCCTGCGAGGAGATTTCGACGTCGAACCTGAGCGCGTCGCCGGATCGCAGTTCGGCGAGGCGGCGTCGCACGGTCGTATGCGACCATCCGCTGGCCGCCGCCAACTCGCCGTACCCGGCCCGCCCGTCCTGGGCCAGCACGCGCGCCATGGCGCGGTCCTGCGCGCTCAGCGAGATCTCCTTCTCGTACGGCAGAGCGGGCCGGATCCGCTCGGCCTGCTCGTCGGTGAGTACCGCGACCCGGCTGCGCCATCCGGCGAACATGTGCAGGGTCGCGTGCGCGGACATGGCCACGATGCGCGGGGTCCGCGGCAGTTTCTTCAGCAGCAGGGCGTCGCCGTCCTGGTCGCCGCCCTCCTGGACGCCGCAGGCGATCTCGGTGCCGCCGGACAGCAGGCGGACCCAGACGGTGTCGTCGCGCCGGGCGAGGGCCTCGGCCACCTGGTTTGCCGCGTCGGGCGTGCACACCAGGCGCACCGACCAGGATGTGCGGCCGAAGCGCTGGCCGTTGAGCCAGCCGGCCACCCGCAGGACGCCGTGCGCGCGCAGCTTCCGGTAGCGGCGGGCGACGGTGTGCTCGGAGACGTCGAGTGCGTCGGCGATCGTACGGAAGGAGGCGCGGCCGTCGATCTGGAGCGCGTGCACGAGAGCGTAGTCCACCGCGTCCAACGCGCTACTTTTCGCCATGCTTCATTATTTCACGCTATTTATCGCCACGAAGTGGCACATGAGGTGCGTGGTCACGGGGGCGACGGGATTCTTGACGCATGAGCACTTACCTGGTTTTCGGCGCGACCGGCAACGTGGGCAGAAGGGTGGCCGAGCGGCTGGCCTGGAGTGGCGCCGCCGTACGAGCCACGAGCCGTGACCCTGAGGCCGCGAAGCTGCCCCAAGGCGTCGAGGTGATCACTCCGGATCTGGAGACGCCCGGCGCCCTCGACGACATCGAGGGCGCGTTCCTCATGTGGCCCTTCCACTCGGCTGAACCCGCCCGTCCCATCGTCGACGCGCTCAAGCGCCGCGTCCGCCACGTCGTCTTCATGACCGGTGGCGGCGCACTGCCCGGAGTCGCGCCCGAGGAGCAGCCCAACCCGGTCGCTCGCTGGCAGGAGCTGACGCTGGAGCAGGAGCGCGCCCGGCTGCCGACCGATCCCGACTTCCCCGGCGGCTTCATCGACGAACTGCTCGACGGCTACACCAAGATGGCCGCCGCTCCGCGCCCGGAGGTCACCTCCGCGGTGCCCAACATCACGGGGGCACCCGCCACAACGCTGTCGGCATGGGCCGCCGAGCACGCCGCCGAGTTCGGCGGCGACCGGTGATGAAGGTGATCGTCATCGGGGCCGGCCTCGGCGGGCTGGCCCTGGCCGGCGGACTGCGCAGGGCCGGGATCGACGCGGCCGTCTATGAGCGCGACCAGTCGCCGCTCATCCGCCGCCAGGGCTACCGCCTGCATCTCAGCGACGTGGGCATCGACGCGCTGACCAGCGTGATGACCCCGGAACGGCGAGCGGCCTTCCTCGCCACCGCCCACACACCCTCGCCCCGCTTCGTCCGCTTCGATCCCACGCTCAAGGAGTCCGAGGTTCTCGAACACGGCGGACTCCACCTGTCGATCGACAGGCAGACGCTCCGCGACGCCCTGCTGGCCGACGTGGCGGAGACGATCACGTACGGCATGCGACTGACCGGCTTCCAGGACGCGGCCGACCACGTGACGGCGCGCTTCGACGACGGCACCACCGTCACAGGCGACGTCCTGGTCGGCGCCGACGGCATCAACTCCGCGGTCCGCCGCCGGTACCTGCCGCACGCCCGCATCGTCGGCACCGGGCTCGTCCAGCTCTACGGCAAGATCCCAGCCGAGCTGGCCGAGGGCATGGACAACGTGTTCACCGCGATCACCGGTCCAGGCCATCGCATGGTGGGCGTCGCGCTCACCCGCGACTACGCCACCTGCTCCTTCGGCGCCCGCGCCGAAGACCTTCCGCCCGACGTCCTCCTGATGACGGAGGAACAGCTCAGGTCCCTCGTCATGGACATGACGGACGGCTGGCACCCCCTCATCCGGCGGATGATCTCCCAGTGGTACGAGGTCTTCCCGCTGGAGCTGCGCACCAGCGTCCCGATCCCACCCTGGCAGACCACCCACGTCACGCTGCTCGGCGACGCCGCCCATGCCATGAGCCCGGCGGCCGGTGCCGGGGCCAACCTCGCCCTGCGCGACGCGGCGGCGCTCACCGCGGCACTCGCCCACGGCGGCCCGCTCATCCCGGCGCTGTGCTCCTACGAGCAGGAAATGATCGATTCCGGGTTCGCCGCGGTCCGCATCTCCGCCGCCGACGGCGCCCGTGTTCTCGGCCAAGACCCCCTGCCCTCCGGTCCGCCGGTGCGGCCGGCGTAGGCGTCAAAGTCAGCCACCGGCCGCGCCGGGCCGTCCGCGTCGCCGCGTGCGCCGCCCGCTCGTCATTCATGGCCACGCTGTGGCCATCGCACTCGAAGCCGAAACGAGGAGACCATGGCCTACCTTCAGATCACCCTGGACGTCGACGCGGCTGACCGTGCCGCCGCGGCGGGCGTCTACCAGCGCTACAAGCAGCCGTTCCTGGACACGGTCGCGGGCGCCAGGAGCAAGGAACTGCTGGTACGCGAGGAGGACGTGCAGGTTCTGCACGGCTTCGCCACCGTCGCGGACGCGCGGGCGTACCTGTCCACCGAGCTGTTCACCCAGGACGTCGTCACCGCTCTGCAGCCCTACCTGAACGCGGCTCCGGACGTGCGCATCTACGAGACCGCCTGACGCTTCCGCCGTCAACGGTGGTGATGTCCGATCACGCGGCCGCCGTCACCCCTCACCGGGCACGCAGCCTGACCAGGAACCATGTACGCCGGCGACGTGCTCATCGGACACACCGGCCGCGGCCGCCTCGCGCAGACAAGGACTCTCGTGCCTGAGCCCGAACACCTCATCAGCACCGCCCCCGTCCCTCTCACCCCGGACAGGCCGGCCATCGACGCCGTCCAGCGGCGCACGATGATCGTGCTGGTCTTCGCGCAGATCGTCGGCACCGTGGGGGTGGGTGTCGCACCCTCGATCGGGATCCTGCTGGCCGGAGCGGTCACCGACAACGAAGCCTGGGCGGGCCTGGCCCGTACCGCGAGCACGCTCGGCGCGGCGCTGCTCGGCCTGCCGCTGGGCACGCTGGCCGCACGCCGTGGACGCCGCGTCGCCCTCGCCGGCGGCTGGTGGACGGCCGCCGCCGGCGGCGCGGTGCTGGTCGCCGCGGCGCAGTGGGGCCTGATCGTGCCGCTGTTCGCCGGCCTGCTGCTGATCGGCGTCGGCCTGGCGGTGAGCCTGCAGTCGCGGTTCGCCGCCACCGACCTCGCGCGGCCGCACCACAGGGCCCGCTCGCTGGCCCTGGTGGTCTGGGTGGGCACCCTCGGCTCCGTGCTCGGCCCGAACCTCGGCGTGCCCGGCGAGATCATCGGCGCCGCCACCGGCCTGACCGTGTACGCCGGCGCCTTCCTCATCGCCGCAGTCTGCCTGGCCATCGCCGGGCTGATCGTGTGGGTGTGGCTGCGTCCCGACCCCCTGCTGTTCCTCGGGCAGACCGCGCCGGCATCACCCGGGGCTCCTGCCGGCAAACAGCCGAGCCGTATCCGGCAGGTGCTCGCCGAACTGGGCGTCAACCAGCGGGCCCGGGTGGCGGTGATCGCGATTCTCACCGCCCAGGTGGTGATGGTCGCGGTCATGACCATGACTCCGGTCCACCTCACCCACCACGGCGGCTCGATCACCATCGTCGGCATCACGATCAGCCTGCACATCGTCGGCATGTACGCCCCGGCCCCGCTCGTCGGCCTGATCGCCGACCGCTACGGTCACCGGCCGGCGATCAGCGCCGGGCTCGGCGTCCTCGCCGTCTCGCTCGTGATCGGCGCCGTGAAACCCGACGGCATCGGCTGGATCATCACGTCACTGATCCTGCTGGGCATCGGCTGGTCCTTCGTCAACGTCGCCGGGTCCGCGCTGTTCGGCGCCGTCGTCTCCGCCGAGACCCGCGCCTCGTCCCAAGGCGGGGTCGACGCGCTGTCGAACCTGTTCGGCCCGGCGCGGGGCGTCCTGCCCGCCCGCCGTACCCCTGCCCCGAGACCGGCGTCCTCGTGACCGCCCGCACGACGATCGGATGTGACCGCAATGTATGAGGTCCCGCACCTGCTGGCGGAGTACGACCGCGCCCGTGCCTACACCGACGAGCTCTGGCGCGACCTGACGGCCGAGGAACTGCACTGGCGCCCGGAGCGGAACTTCAGCCCCATCGGCGAGGTCCGTAACCGCGACCTCGGCCATGCCCTGCCCGACGCCCCGACCTCCGATCGGCTCACCACCGTCGACGGATACCTGGTCGTCTGCGGTTGGAACGTATGATCACACCTACGCGCCGGTCATGAGCGTCTGGCCCCGAGCGGCTTCGTGAGCAGCGCCGATCCAGCCAGGCCGCGAGCCGCACCGCGTCCCCGGCGCTCACGCCCGACGCCGCCGGTCGAGCCGTCGGCTCGTCCGGTGTTCCCGCCCCACTACGGACCTTTTGAAAGCACACCTATGCCTCACATGCGAGACGTGACCGACCCGACCATCCGGCAGGAGGTGCTGGACGCCGGCGAGCCCATGCCGGTGGACATCGAGGTGGCATGGCCGGCCCCATCCCGGGCCACGGCCCGGATCCCGCAACGGACAGCCGCCGGGCACACCGCAGAGGCCGGCCTCGTGGAGGTCCTCACGTGAGCGAGCGCACCACGTCGACCTCCGGTACGGCGAAGCCCCGGACCGGCACCGAGCAGAGCCGCTCACGCACCGCGCGGCTGATCACCGTGGCGATCGGGATACTCGTCATCGCCGTGGTCGGGATCCTGGCACAGACGTCGCAGCGAACCGTGTCCCCGCCGCACACCGGCGCCGCGGCACCGGCCGCCACCCCCACCACGACAACAGGTAAGAGCCCACTGGCGCAACTGGTACGGCGCGACCCCGGCGACCCCGCCGCCATCGGCCCGGTGGACGCACCCGTCGTGCTCATCGAATACGCCGACTTCACCTGCAAATACTGCGCCGCCTTCGCCGAGCAGGCCCTGCCCGCCCTCCTGTCGCAGTACGTCGAGCAGGGCAAACTCCGCATCGAATGGCGCGACGCACCCGTGCTCAGCCAGCACTCGGTCGACACCGCGATCGCCGCCCGCGCGGCCGCCCGCCAGAACCTGTTCTGGCAGTACTACGAGGCCCTGTATGCGCGCACCTTCGCCGGCGGCTCCGACTGGAGCCGCAAGGAGCTCATCGACATCGCCGCCTCCATCGACAAGCTGGACGTGCCCGCGTTCACCAAGGCCCTCGACGACCCCGCCGTCGCGCAGTTCGTGCAGAAGGAGGCGCAGACCTCCGCCGCGCTCGGTGTGAGCGGCACCCCCACGTTCGTGCTCGGGGAGGAAATCGTCAACGGCGCGCAACCGATCGAGGTGTTCCGCCGGCTCATCGACGCCCAGCTGGCCGAGGCCGGGAAGGGCTGAGATGGACATCGGCTACCTCGGCGCGTTCCTCGGCGGCCTGCTGAGCCTGCTGTCACCGTGCTCGGCCATGCTGTTGCCGGCGTTCTTCGCCTACGCCTTCTCCCGGCCCGCGCTCCTGGTGGCCCGCACCGGCGTGTTCTACCTCGGGCTCGTCACCACGCTCGTGCCGCTCGGCGTGTTCGCCGCGACCGCGGGTGCGTTCCTGTCCCAGCAACGCACCACCCTGCTCACCGTCGTCGCCATCGTGGTGATCGTCTTCGGCCTCGTCCAGGTGCTCGGCGTGCCTCTGCCCGCGTTCGGCCGCACGGGGCGGCGCGAGCCCGGCACCGCGTGGACGGTGTTCCTGCTCGGCACCGCCTACGGCGTCGCCGGCGTGTGCACCGGCCCCATCCTCGGATCCGTGCTCATGATCGCGGCAGCCGGCGCCAACCCCGTCTACGGGGCCGTCCTGCTGGCCATCTACGCCGCCGGGATGGCGCTGCCGCTGCTGCTGCTCGCCCTGGCCTGGAAACGCTGGTCCGGCCGCCTGCGGACCTGGCTCCGGCATCGCATGTTCCACCTGGGCCGCTGGACGAACAGCTGGCACGCCATCATCTCCGGGACGCTGTCACTCGTACTCGGCACGCTCCTGCTCATCACCGCACGCGATCCCGAAGCGACCGGGCTGCTGCCCATCGGCACCCAATACGCCCTCGAAACCGGCATCGCCCGGCTCGGCGCCGACATCTCCAACGTCGCCGTCGTCACCGCCGCCGCCGTGCTCATCGCGCTCACCGGCGCTTTCCGGCTGCTACGCCGCCACCGCTCCCAGCGCCGCGACCGGCGCCCCGCCGCGGATTCACCCGCCACCCCGCCGCAGCGCACCGGGCAGCCATAGCGCCGCATCATCCTCGGCAGACGCCTCACCTGTGCACGACCCCGAGCGGTGGGCCGTCCGGAGAGCGAGCGCACCGCCTTCACGGCTGAGCCGCCTCCCGGAAGCCGGGCTTCCGGAAGGCGGGCTCCTGACGGACGCCTCAGGTGAGGCGGCCGGTCCAGTCGGCGGCCGCGGCGCGGTGGACGGCGGCCGGCGGGGTGTCGAAGTACGGGGAGATCCCCGTGTCGTCGCGGCCGTCGCCGTCGGTGTCGAGACCCCGGCCGTGACGCCGTCAAGGTGGCCGAGGCCGTGCTCGTCCTCGTAGCCCTGCAGCCAGGGGGAGCCGGGTGAGCCCTCGCCGGTGAATGGGGACTCGACGCCGACCAGCTGGTCGGCGGACGGGCTGGACAGGTTCGTCGTGGACACCTGCCCGGTGGAGTGTTCGAGGCTCTGGCCGGTGTAGGGCCGGGTCCCGTCGGGGTGGGGGCCGGCGGGGTGGCCGAAGACGTCGATCACAGGGGTCGTCGTCTCGTCGATCCTCTTGTTGAAGGCCAGGCCCTGCCCGCCGACGATGTCCCCCAGCCGGCCGTTGGTGGTGAGCGTGCCGTCGCCGGACGGGACGACGCCGACGTAGACGCTGACGTAGACGACGTCGCGGTCGGGGTCGCGGTACTGCGGGAAGTCGTAGTGGGTGAACGCCTGCTTGCCGGCGTAATGCCGTACGGGTGAGTGCCGTCGGTGGCGGGGCCGGGGATGAAGATCCAGTCGGCGGCCCTACGTGACCGGCGGCAGGGGAGGTCCGTCGACGGCGCCCGGCGCGGGCAGCCGGGCGGTGGAGTCCGCGTACTTGAGGAGGAGACGGGCGAACTCGAGCCGTTCGGCGTCGGGCCAGTCACGGGTGATGTATTCGAATGCCTGCCGCTGCTGGCGGCGGAAACGATCGAGGAGGGCGGCGCCTTCCTCGGTGAGGTGGAGCACGGTACGGCGCCCGTCCTGCTGCGAGGCCGCACGGACCAGGTAACCGTGGGAGATGCAGTCGCTCACCATGCGGCTGGCCACCGACGGGTCCACCAGGAGGTGGGCGGCAAGCCCGCCGACCGTCATCTCCGTGCCCGTCGCCCTCGCCTCGTCGACGAGGTTGAGGACCAGGTTGCGCTTGAGGTTCTTGGGGCTCGCCGGGGGATCGACCGGGGCCTGCCTTGTGCGCGGCCTCAGCCGGGCGAAGGCCGTGCCGACGGCGTCGAGAAGGGCCTGCCCCTCCGGCATGGAGGCGGGGTCCGCGTTGGTCACCCCCGCAGCCTATCGCATGTATCTGCAGACTGCAGATACATGCATAAATGCACAGGATTGCTGGTTGCATTAACATGCTGATCGCGGCGGGGGAACTCGGCACCAGCCAAGCGATGTGCCTGCCCGGAGAAGAGAGAGTCATGATCACAGCCATCATCAACGGCCGTGTGTTCGACGGTGAGCACGTGCGGGAGGACACCACCGTCGTGCTGGACGGCACGCGGATCGCCGCGGTCGGAGGTGAGCCGCCCGCCGGGGCGGACGTCGTCGACGCCCGGGGCAAGACGCTGCTGCCCGGCCTGTTCGACGCCCACGTCCACACCTCCGACGAGGCTCTCGCGCTGGCGCTGCGGTTCGGGATCACCACCGAACTGGAGATGCAGGGCATGAACACCAAGACCGGCCGCGCGCACATCACGGAGAACGACTCCCTCGCCGATGTCCGCTCCGCGGGGTTCGGCATCACTCCTCCGGGAGGCCACCCCAGCGAACTCATGCCCGAAGATTTCACCCCGGAAGGCCACGGCGAACCGGACGACCGAAGTGGTAGGTCCGGCCCGCATGAGATGCCCCTGATGCCGTTCTCCACCACGCCGGAAGAAGCGGTCGCTTTCATCCCCCGGCTCGTCGCGGCGGGCTCGGACTACATCAAGTTCATGGTCGATGACGGCACCGTCGAAGGCCACCCCGGTCTGCCCATGCTCGACCAGGCAACCCTGACCGCCGGCGTCGCCGAGGCCCACCGGCACGGGATGCTCACCATCGCCCACACCCTGACCATCGACGCGACACGGATGGCGATCGAGGCCGGCATCGACGGCTTCGCCCACCTGTTCATGGACCGGCCGCACACCGACGAGATCATCGACCTCATCGCCGCCTCCGGCGCGTTCGTCGTCCCCTGCGTCGTCCTGAACGCCTCCATGATGGGCATCACCGGCTCATCCCTCACCGAGGACCCACGCGTCGGCTCACGCCTGAACGAGGCATGGACGAACACCCTGAACAGCAGCTACAACCGCTACCCGCAGGGCGAACTGGACGACGTCCTGGCCTCGGTCAAGGCCCTGCACGACGCCGGCGTCGACCTGCTGGCGGGCACCGACGCGGCGCCCCTGCCTCTGCCGTTCCTGGGCGGCGTGGTCCACGGCGCCAGCGTCCACCAGGAGCTCCAGTACCTCGTCCGGGCCGGCCTGACCCCGATCCAGGCCCTCCGCGCGGCGACCCTCACCCCGGCACGCCGCTTCGGCCTGGAGGACCGTGGCCGCATCGCTGAGGGCCTTCGGGCCGACCTGCTGCTCGTGGACGGCGACCCCACCACCACGATCGGCGACACCCTCAACCTGCGTGACGTGTGGCGCCGCGGCACCCGCACCGTACTCTCGGCCTCGTAGAGACCGGCTCCCAGCGAACGACCGCTGCCCGTCACATCCTTCGTGGCGGGCAGCCGCCGTGTGGCCACCCGGCCTGACGCCGTACGGGAACAGGCACGATGGCTCAACCTTCCACCATGCCCGCAGCAATCCCGTGACGTGCCGCGCGCTCCCCGGGAGCGGACCGCGACCGCCGAGAACCGGCTGACGAAGGCGGTGGCCTGCTCAACCGATGAGCCCGCCGGCCCGGGAGGGTCTGTCCAAGCGTGGTTCTACCGGCCCGCCCGGGAGAGCAGGCGATCATGGCCTGGACGTTCTGACGCTCGGAAGGGCGCGGGGGAGTGGGTTGTCGGGTGGTCGGTTTCGTGGCGCCCGATCCGAGGCCGAGGCGGGATCACTGGAAGTACGGCCTGCGTCGGGTCGATTCCGTTACCGGAAGATGCGGATGTTCTCACGGACCCAGTCCTGGAGGGTCAGCGGCGGCTCGCCGGTGAGCCTTTCGACGGTGTCGAAGATCTTCCAGTCCCAGGCGGTCGATTGGCGCTTGAGCTCCAGCAGCGCCTCCAGACGAGGTCCCGACCAGCCGAGGCGGTCGAATTCCGCCTGGGTTTCGGCTGGACTGCGTTCGATGAGCTTGATCGGCCGGCCGAGGATCCGGCCGATGATGTCGGCCTGGTCCCGGGGCGAGAGGGCTCGGCCGCCGGTGAGGGTGTAGGCCTGGCCGTCGTGGCCGGGCGTGGTGAGGACGTGCGCGGCGACGGCGGCGATGTCGCGGGGGTGGATCATCGCGGAGACGGGGTCGCCTTCGGTGACGTACATGGTGTGCTCGGCGGCGATGGTCGGGGCGTAGCCGTACAGGTAGGCCATGAAGGTGCCGGGGCGCAGCATCGTCCACGGCAGGCCGGAGTCCATGATGACCTGTTCGCCGAGCCGATGGCCGGTGCTGATGGGGTCGGTGGCGTCGAAGGTGACGCCACTGGTGGACAGCTTGACCAGATGGGAGACCCCGGCCCTGGCCGCCGCGGCGGCCAGGTTGCGTTCCTGGACGGGACCGTCGGGGCCGTAGCCGGGCGGCAGGACGAAGACCTTGTCGACGCCGTCGAGGGCGGCGTCGAGGCTGTCGGGCCGGTCGAAGTCGCCGGTGGCGACCTCGACGCCGGCGGGGAACGCGGCCTTGGCGGGATTGCGGGTCATGGCCCGGACGGGGATGTTCCGGTTGGCGAGCAGGGCGAGGAGTTCGGAGCCGACAGTGCCGGTGGCACCGGTGATGAGGAGCATGAGAGGTCCTTTCTCGGGGTTCAGGAACGGGAGAGCTTGGTGTCGGGGAGGAACAGAGGCAGGGCCGGCCCGATCAGCGCGATCGGGATGATGGCGAGGAAGACCAGGTGCAGCGCGTCGGCGTAGGCGGCCGGGCCGGGCCGGAAGCTCGCTGGTCACGAGGGCGGCGAAGAAGGAGGTGCCCAGCGCGGTGCCCATCTGCCGGGCCATGGTGGCGGTGCCCTGGACGGCGCCGATGTCGTCACGGCCGGCGGCGTTGCGGGCGGCCAGGCTCAGGGCCTGGGAGTTGAGTCCGCCGGCGATGCCGTACAGCAGCAGGAACATGGTCGCGAGCACCGGGCCGGCGTCGACGACCGCGCACAGCAGCCCGGTCAGCGCGAACAGGACCATGCTCGCGATGGGATGCCGGCGGTAGGAGCCGGCGCGGGCGATCAGCTTGGTGGAGGCGTAGGAGGTGAGCACGACGCCGAGCATCATCGCGGTGAGCAGGTAGCCGGAGGTCTGGATGCTGAGGGACAGGACGGCCTGCAGCCAGAGCACCAGGTAGTTGACGATGCCCAGGCCGAGGAACCCGGCGATGAAGCCGACCGCCACGACGATGGAGAACGTGCGGTCGCGGAACAGGCGCAAGGGGATGACCGGGTCTGCCGCGCGGCGCTGGGCGAGCACGAACAGCACCGGCGACAGCACGCAGGCGGCGGCCAGGCCGAGGGTGACCGGGGAGGTCCAGGCATGAGCGGTGCCGGCCCAGGTGGTGAGCAGGTTCACCGCGACGATCGCGGCGGCCAGGAGGATGACGCCGAGGTAGTCGATTCGGGCATGTTCGCGCTGGGCGGGCAGGTGCAGCCGGATCGAGATGACGGCCACGACGAGTGCGCCAAGGGGCAGGTTGACCAGGAAGATCGAGCGCCAGCCGGCCATGTCGGTGAGCAGGCCGCCGATGGTCGGGCCGGTCAGGGACGCGGCGCCGAAGGTCAGAGAGAACCAGCCGTAGTAGCGGGCGCCCTGCTGAGGAGCGAACATCTCGCCGAGGACGGACAGGACAGAGATGAACAGGCCACCGCTGCCGATGCCCTGGACGACGCGGAAAGCGATCAGCTGCGTCATGGTCTGGGCCAGGCCGCAGGCAGCCGAGCCGGCCAGGAAGACCAGGATCGAGATGAGGAAGATGCGCTTGCGGCCGTACAGGTCACCGAGCTTGCCGTAGACGGGAACGGCGGCGCTGCCGGCGATGAGGTAACCGGTGGTGACCCAGGCGAACCGGTCCAAGCCGCCGAGGTCGGCGACGATGCGGGGCAGCGCGGTGGCGACGATCTGCGAGTCGAGCAGGGACAGGAAGACCGCTGCCATCAAGAGGACCACGACTGTGGTGGCACCGGCCGACGCGGTCACGGCGGGTACGGAAGAACGGGAGGTCACGAAGATCCTTGCGATCAGGGAGGCAGGCTCCAGCGGAGCCTGCGAACGAACAGGAGAAGAACATCGGCCCCGAACGGGCGATGGAGATGGGATCGGTCAGGTGCGAACCTGACGCGAACCGGCCTACTCGGCCCTCTCAACCCTGATCCACCCGGTTGCGGGATCATCGATCAAGGTTCTTCATGGTGTTCGTTTGTTCTCGAGGCTCCCGATGGATCGCTAGGACACAGACGGTCGGGGAGGTGATCAACCGGACGCCGGTGACGTTAACACTCCATGCCGGGGGAGCGCCACTCCGGGTCGGCCAGTGAATGTCCGCCGCTGCTCAGCCCGGTCGTGACCTCTGTCACAGCGAGTCCGGCACGTTTCCACCAGACGAGTGACTCCGAGAGAAGATCGCCAACACGCCTCATGAGACGGCCGGCGGCCTCGAATCCCTCTCATGACTCGTTCTCACTCAAGCCCCCCGGCCATGTGGTTCTGGGAAACGTTTGCGAGAGGATCGGACATGGCCGACGCTCCGGGCCGGTTTCCTGGTGCGCGCGCATTGGTTCCCGAGCGCGTGGAGGGGTGATCGATCAGCGATGCGCCGTTGCGATGAGGCGTCGCAGCGCCGCGTGGGCGGGTGGGCCCCACGTGGCCTTGCCGCCTGGCCGGCCATGGACACCGGCATCGCCGACGTGGAGGCCGACGAGGGCGCGGATCACGGCCCATCCGCGGGCGCGGCGCAGGGTCGCGGCGTCCGGGGCCGGCTGGTAGGCCGCGTAGAAGCGGTCGGCGGCGCCGTCCGGCAGCAGGTTCCAGGCGGCGGCGAGGTCGACGGCCGGATCGCCGGCGAACAGGGCACCGAAGTCGATCACGCCGCAGAGGGTGCCGTCCGCGGTGAGGACGTTGGCCGGATGCAGGTCGCCGTGGAGCCATAGCGCCGGCCCGGCCCAGTTCGGGGCGGCGGCGGCGTCTTCCCAGACGGCGCGGACGGCGTCCGGGTCGGGGATCAGGCCCAGCTCGGCTGCCGAGGCGAGCTGCTGGGCGACCCACTTGGAGGAGCCGGCCAGCGGCCCTCCGCGGCCCTGGCCGTCGGTGTCCACCTCTTCGGGGGCGGGTTGGTGCAGAGCGGTCAGGAAGGCGGCCAGGGTGTCGGCCGCCTCCGCGCCGCGCGTGACGGGGGCGCGGTCGGCGGGCTCGCCCGGCACCCAGGTGGTGACGATCCAGGGTCGCGGGAACAGAGCGGAGGGCTCACCGAGGCGCTGCGGGACGGGAACCGGCAGCGGAAGGCGCGGAGCGAGGACGGGCAGCCAGGCGTGCTCCTTGCGCAGCAGCTCGTCCGCAGAATCCCCCACCCAGGGCAACCGGACGGCGAGGTCGTCACCGAGCCGCCAGAGCTGGTTGGCCCAGCCCAGCGCGCCGAGCCTCACCGGGTGGTCGGCCAGGTCGGGGTGCTGGTCCCGCAGCAGATCCCGCACCAACTCCGCAGTGATCTCGATCTCGGTGTGCGTCATGCGGATCAACAGTAGCCGGACTCGTGCAGCCCGCCCGTTTTCTCCCCGGTTCAAGGCTCACCCAGGATGACCTCACGCCCCTGACGTGACCTATTTGCCTGACAACTCCAGATGATCCGGCAGGCAGGTTCAGGCCACCTGCCTTACCTGCCTGCCGGTCCGGACGGACCCCGGATAACGGGTCCGCTCCTCGCCGCTCGGCGACTCCACGCTCGCCGGTCTCCCTGGGCTTCGGCGATCTCACCAGCGGCGATCCCGCCACCGACCTTGCCGCCGGGCGGCCGGTGTTCGACGAGAACGCACGCGGCACCTTCCGATCACGCGTGGACGCCGATTGGGCGGTTGACGGCAGGGGAAACGCCCGGGCCCTTGACGCCTTCCGGCTTTGAGGGCATCACTGCCTAAGACGGCGACTCATCTGGTGAGTCGGTGGTGGCGAATGAGGGTTGCGACGTGGTCGGCCCGGCGTTCATATCGTCGATATGAACGCTCCAGTCAATGAAGGAAGAGCCGTACCCACCGACAAACGGCTCACAGGTGGAACCGGGTGGTCTCTTCGAGGCCGGCGCGGCCGGTCAGTACGGCGCTGCCCGGCGCGTCGGGGTTCCGGTAACCGAAGGAGACGCCGAAGAGCAGCTTGCGGTCACTCACCTCGAGTTGCTCACGCACGGTGCCGGCGTAGAAGCTCAGCAGCCCTTGGGGGCAGCTCGCGATGCCGTAGGCCGCGAGGGCGAGCAGCAGGGTCTGGCCGTACATGCCCAGGTCGGCCGCCATCCGGACCTCCCCGTTCGATGGCAGGAAGAGCAGGGCGACGTGCGGAGCGCCGTAGAAGCGGAGGCTGTCGGTCTGGTAGGCGTCACGGGCGGCCTGGTCGTCGCGTTCGATGCCGAGGGCCCTGTACATCGTCGTGCCGAAGGCCCGGCGGCGAGCCGCGTGGACGCCGGTGTAGAGATCGGCGCTGTAGGGGAAATCGGTGGAGAGCGCCGCGGGCGTGGGCCGCCAGCAGCGCCTCACTGAGCGCGTCGCGGGCGGCACCGCTCACGACCTCGATGCTCCACGGCTGGGTGTTCGTGTTCGACGGTGCCGCACCGGCCAGCGAGAACACGGCACGCAACACGTCGTCGGGCACGGGCTCGGGGCGGAACGCGCGGACCGAGCGCCGGTCCCGGATCAACCGCTCGGCGTATTCGGGCAGCAGAACATCAGTGGACATCGCTCTCCTTCTGGTCGTGCGTCAGGGGTGTGTCCGGTCCGGTCGGCGCGGACGGTTTCTCGTCGGCCGGCAGGAACGTGTCGAGGAGCCTGTCGACGGCGGTCACCAGGCCGGTGGCCGAGCGGCCGGGATCGAAGATCTGACTGGTGATGTGGGCGCCGTCGACCAGCATCTGGATGAGGTAGGCGACCTGCCCCGTTCCCGCAGGTATGCCACTGCCAGTTCGTCCTTCGATCCGAAGGCCCGGTAGATGCTCGGCTTGCCCACCCCGGCCCAGCGGGTGACGGTCGGGGCGTCGGCGCGACGGCAACGCAGGAGCTCTTGTCGGACGGTCGACATGCCCGTATCGGCGTCGCCGTCGACGGTGCCGTCCGGACGCGAAGAACCCCGTGAAGGTCGACTCCACGGGGCTTCGTCCATCCGGTCGCCTTCCCTGGCGGGCCTACCCCAGGTCGCCCGCGGTCTTCACGACGACGCCGTACAGGTCGCCGATCGTCGCCAGCGCGGCGTCGTGCAGCTGCTGCGCCGGCACCGCCGACACGACGGTCTCCAGCGGCCGGGTGGCGCAGGCGTCCGCGACCACGGTGGGCTTCTTCCCGTGCAGGAAGGTGCCCTCGGCGGTGAAGGTCACGCACATGTTGGTCATGAAGCCGGCCACCACGACATCGTCATTGCCCGCCTCGTCGACCAGCTGCCCGAGTTCGGTGCCCACGTACGCGTTCGGCGCGGTCTTCACCACGACCGCCTCGCCGCCCACCGGCGCGACCTTCGGATGGATCTGCCCGATCTCGGCCTTGACGTCGTACGGGGTGCCCTCGCCGCCGTCGTTGACGATGTGGATGACCGTCGCCCCGGCCTCGCGGGCGCGGGCCAGCAGGTCCGCCGCTGCGTCGAGCGCCTGCTCCCAGCCCTCGAGCTCCATCACGCCCTCGGTGTAGGTGTTCTGGTAGTCGACCATCACCAGCGTCGCGTCCTTCAGCGATGCCGGGGTGTCGTCGAAGCCGTTGAGCTGGCGCAGGGTGGTGCGTGCCATGGGATGTCCTCTCGTCGCGTGTCGTGCCCACTGGTCCATGGGCACTTCCAACGCTATGGAGCCCGCGTCATGTCGGCAATGTCGCGTAACCTGCAAATACCGACATCGCTGAACGGGGGCCCGGCATGACCACGATCGAACGCCTGGTGGCGGTCGTCGTCTTCGACCAGGTCGACCTGCTCGACGTGACCGGGCCGCCCGAGGTGTTCTCGCTGCTGCAGCGGGAGATGGACGAGCCCACGGGGTACCGCGTCCTGCTCGTCGCCAGGACCATGGATCCGGTCATCACCTCGGCCGGCGTGCGGATCCTGCCCGACGCGACCTTCGACGACCTGGAGGGCCGTTCGATCGACACGGTGATCGTGCCCGGAGCGGTCACCGTCGACGGGGACCGCCGCGTCACCGCGCTGGTCGAGCCGGACATCGTCGAGCACGTCGCCAGGCTCGCCGAGCGCACCAGGAGGATGACCTCGGTGTGCGTCGGGGCCCACATCCTCGCCGCCGCGGGCCTGCTCGACGGCAAGCGCGCGACGACACACTGGTCCACCGCCGCGCAGCTGGCCGCCGAGCACCCTCGGATCACCGTGGACGCCGAACCGATCTTCATCCGCGACGGCGACGTGTGGACCGGGGCCGGCATCAGCTCCTGCCTCGACCTGGCGCTGGCGCTGGTGGCCGACGACTTCGGCGAGCTGCTCGCGCAGAGGGTCGCCCGCCAGCTGGTGGTCTATCTCAAGCGGCCGGGCGGCCAGAGCCAGTTCAGCGTCCCGCTGGAGCCGATCTCCACGACCCGGCGGGTTGACGAGCTGCGGCACCACATCGCCGGGCACCTCGCCGACCCGCTCACCGTGACCGACCTTGCCGAGTTCCTGCACATCGGCGACCGACAGCTCACCCGGATCTTCAAGAACGAGCTGGGTATGACGCCGGCGGCCTACGTGGAGTCCGCCCGCCTGGAGGCGGCCCGCAACCGGCTGGAGACCGGAGACGACACGATGGGTCGGATCGCGACCAGCTGCGGCTTCGGCACCGTCGACACGATGAACCGCGCGTTCCGGCGCGCCCTCGGCGTCACGCCGGGCGAATACAGGAAGCGGTTCAGGATCGGGTGAGAGGCGACGCCGCCCGGCCACCATGACGGTGGCGGGAGGATCGGTTCCGAGGGCGGAGGCGCGTACCGGGCTTTGTGCCGGACGCGCTGGCCTCCCGGCCCTGTTCCAGGCGCATGCAGTAGTCGGAGCTCACTCCGGTGAGCGTGGCGACCTCCTCACGGCGCAGACCGGGCACCCTGCGACGACCGGAAGTAGGAATTCCCACGTCTTCGGGGCTCAGCCGGGCACGCCGTGCGCGGAGGGAACTTCCCAGCGCGTTTTCGGCGGCGGGGTCCTTGTCTGCGTCCATATGTCGAGGCTAGGGCTCCGCACTGCCTTGTCGTGGGGGCGAAGGGGGGCGCTTCACCCAGGAACAGCACATCCTGGACAACCGCCACCTGGTGCATCTGACGATGGCAGCGGTTGCAGGGGTCCCGGTGGCGATCGGCTGGACACTGCGCGGCCAGCATTGATCCAGATTCGCGGCGATCAGGGCGGGGATGTCTCCGCTGGAGGGCTCTAGCTGTTCGGTGCCAGGGGTGAGGTTGTCCGGATGGTCGATCAAGCGCGGGGTACGGACCGGCCGCCACCGCACCGGGATCGGCACCGGGTCATCCAGCGACCGCCGCACGGCTTCGTCGTCCCACTGCCGGTGCACCAGCCCGGCCGGCACGTCCAGGGCCTGATCCATCTGCTCCGAGATCACCGCCCCGGGAAGTGAGGAATCGACCGCCCTGCGCCACCACCCCCACAGCGGCACCAGCAGAGGGGGATGGCCGGCACGACGCAGGCCAGCTGAGCCCGGTTCGCCGCAGTCTCCAGCCCATTCTCGTCGCGCAGTGTCCAGCCGATCGCCACCGGCACCACGGCCAATGCCGTCAGGGACGCCCACCGCGTGCCGTCAGGGGCGCCCACTACGCCACCGCGTGCCGTCGGGGACGCCCACTACGCCACCGCGTGCCGTCGGGGACCGCCACGCCTCGCCATGTCCCCATCATGACGATCACCCCTTGTCCGGACGCGCCTCGCAAGCAACTTGTGACAAACCCATCCACCGGCATCTCCGTAAAACCTGCGGGCTGGGCAGCGGGGCCGCCAAGGAACTGGGCGGTGCCCCCTGAGTGGTCAAACCCCACAAATCCGGATTAATGCTGGCCGCACAACACCGGCGGTCCGCCGTTCGCTCGCCAGCGACCATCTCGGCGCGCCACCTTTTCGGCGAAGATGATCATAAGGACGCTTTCCGCTGTTGTCGCTCACGAGAGTTGGCAGTCGCTCACGCTTGTTGTCATGAGGTTGGCGACTGATCATCGACCTTGTCATATTGATCATGCTTTAAGATGATCAACGGCGTGACGCTGCCGCCCGCCCCAAGGCTCGACATTCACCAAGCGCTGAGTGAACTGCCCGTTCCTCTGACCTACGAGGGTCCTTGTCCCGGCGGGCAGGTGGGTGCCGCCTACGTACGCTGGCCAGACGGCCATCGATCCGTTCTGACCCGCGGGCCCGATGTGAGTCACCTGCTGTCAGTAGCCCGGGCCGCGGGCGTCAGGACTAGCGGGCGGCGGGCTTGACCAGGCCGCAGTCGTAGGACAGCACGACCAGCCGGGCGCGGCTGCTCAGGCCGAGCTTGGTCATCAGCCGGTTGAGATGGGTCTTGATGGTGCCCTCGCTCACCGACAGCCGTTCGGCGATCTCCTTATTGGACAGCGCGTGCCCGACCAGGCGTAGCACCTCGGTCTCGCGGGCGGTCAGGCTGCCGAGGGAGGGGGCTGAGGTGGGCGGGCTGACGAACGCCTCGATGAGGCGCTTGGTGATGCCCGGCGTCAGCAGCACGTCACCGGCGGCGACGGTGTGGACGGCGGCGATGATGCGTTCGGGCGGGGTGTCCTTGAGCAGGAAACCGCCGGCTCCGAGCCGCAGCGCCTTGTAGACGTACTCGTCGAGGTCGAAGGTGGTCAGGACGAGCACCTTGGGCGGGTTCTTGCCGGTGGCCAGGATGTGTTCCATGGCGGTCAGGCCGTCCATGCGCGGCATCCTGATGTCCATGAGGATCACGTCCGGCTTGAGCGTGGCCGTCATGCGCATGGCTTCCTCGCCGTCGGCGGCCTCGCCCACCACCTCCAGCCCTGAGGCGCGCAGCAGCGCCGCCAGGCCGGCCCGGATGAGCACCTGATCGTCGACCACCAGGACCTTCGTCATCACCTGCCTGCTCAGATCGGCGCGTCCAGGTCGGACGGCGGAAGCGGGAACATCACCAGAACCTCGAAACCGCCCTGAGCGAGCGGATGCGCGATGATCGTTCCCTGGTAGAGCCTGACACGTTCAGTCATGCCGATCAACCCGTCCCCGCCGCAACCGGGACCGGCGGACGAGGCGGCGGGCGCGCCGGGGTTCCCGCCGTCATCGGTGATGTGCAGGGTCAGGGCATCCCGCGTGTACGTCAGCCGGATGCGCACCTGGGCCGGACCCGCGTGCTTGAGCACGTTGGTCAGCGACTCCTGCACGATGCGGTACGCGCACAGGTCCAGGCCGGGGGGCACCGTCCTGGGCCGGCCCTCCACGTCCACCTGGATCGTCTGCCCGGCTGTGCGCATGCGCTCCACCAGGATGTCCAGCTGGCCCAGCCCCGGCATCGCCGGGTGGCCGCCCTCGTCGTCCTCGTGGGCCTCGATACGCAGGATCGACAACAGGCGCCGCATCTCGGTCAGCGCCTCGTGGCTGGTGTCGGCGATGACGCCCAGGGCGGCGTGCGCGGTGGCAGGGTCGGACAGCGCCACGTAGCGGCCCAGCCCGGCCTGTATGGAGATGACCGACATGTGGTGGGCGACCACGTCGTGCAGTTCCCTGGCGATGCGGACGCGTTCATGAGTGACCGCCCGCTGCGCGGTGACCTCCTGTTCCTCGGCCAGCCGCACGGCCAGGGCGGCCAGTTGCCTGCCGCGTTCCCCCAGCAGCCGCACCACGCTTCCGGTGATGACCGCCCAGGCCGCCACGATCAGCGCCTGGCCGAGCGCCGACCACAGCGCGGCGCCCGGCTGCAGGTTCGAGGCGTGCGTCCACTCCGTCACCACCAGCACTGTTCCGGCCGCGGTGGCCTGCCAGGCGCAGCGTACGGCCACCGAGTACAGCGCCAGCAGCGGGCCGATGCCGTTGAGCCCCGGATGGTAGCCCAGCGCGTGGTAGACCAGCGACGCGCTCACCGAGACGACCAGCAGGGTGAACGGCTCCCGCCTGCGCATCGCCAGCGGCGCGTTCACCAGCGCGGTCAGCGTCAGCGACAACACGTCGGTCGGCCGGCCCCTGCCCGGCTCGAACACCTCCCACCCCCACGTCCCGGCGACCAGCGCCAGCGCGAGCACGCCGTCGGCCGCGGGTGAGTCCAGCAACCGCGCCCAGCGGTCGATCCACGGCCGGCCGAGCGTGACGCGGGAGCCGGACATCACGTCACGCTCACCCGCGGCGTGCGGCTGGGCAGCGGTCATGGTCCGGCTCCCGGTAGGAAGGGGAATTTCGGCTCGATGATGCTCGGCTGCGGCAGCCGTGGCAACAGGCCGGTGCCGAAGGGGACCTGCTTGTAGCCGATGTAGGCGGTCGGATCGACGTATCCGCGGTTGACGTGGTTGAAGAACGCGCTCGGTGAGTTCGTGGTCACCTCGTACATGCGCATGGTCCTGAGCGCCACGAAGTCCGGCATGTCCCGGCCACCGACCGCGGCGAAGTGCTGCCGGATGTCCGGGTGCCGGGCCGCGGCCCGCTCGACCGCTTTTCCGATGTTCACCCGTCCGAGGGAGCCCTTCTTCGGCTTGAGCGCGGCGTCCATCTCCGGCCGGCTCAGGTACCTGCGCATGTCGCCGGGGTTCTTGACGAAGCGGTCGCGTAGGCCGACGGCCACGTCGGCGTAACCGTCCTTGTTGAAATCGCCGCTCACCGATGTCGTGCCGAACTTGGCTCCGGCGGTGATGGTCGAAGGAGTCACCGTCCGGTGCGCGTAGAGGTCGGCGGCGGTGCAGGGGGTCGCGGCGTACGCGCCGGCGGGCGCGGGGCCCGTCACGGTTCCAAACGCAAACATCATGAGAACGCATAACCAGCCGAACCGGCGAGGACGAGCCACGGAGCCGCCTTTGCCTAGCAGGACAGGATCTCGTTGAAAATAACGAGATGAGCTGCTTTGGGCGTCTCCCGCCAGATGGAAAAGTGATCCATCGATCGGTGTAGCCGGCGTCGGCCTTGTCAACCAACGCGGTACTTCGGCGACGCGTACTGCGGCTATTCATCGCCTGCGCAAAGCACCTCGCTCAGCCGTCGGCGGACAGGAAGGCGTGGCAGGCCTTCAGCTCCGGGCGCAGGGCGTTCCTGCCGGACTTCTTGCTGGCGAAGACCTTGCGGCATCCGGCGGCGGTCAGGGCGTCGATCTGCCGGTTCAGGCTCTGTCCGCGGGGGAGACGCGGGCGTAACCCTCCCGGGCACCCCCCTTCTGCCGTGGTGCTGGCCGGAGAACATTGAGACTCGGATGCCGCCCGAGGGCGTGCCCGCCTACAGCGGCAAGCTGCTACTCCCGGAGCTGGACGAGCCGCTGGAGGTGCGGTTCTGGATCACCTCCCCGCAGGTGGCGGTGGACGCGGTCGCGGCGACCCGTCATGGCACCGAGGAGTGCGGCCGCTCCGGCCATGACGTGCTCAAGGGCGTTGCAGGCTTCGACCGGTCAGGGTGGCGTGGCGTGCAGGCCCTGGTCACGACGGATGCCTGGACCGAGGACGGCTACCCGGGCGCGGGGGCGACGATCGTGGCGGCGCGTGGCGGGCTGCCGGCGGAGGTGACGTGGGCCTGGCCGTTCGAGGTGGACGGCGAGCCTGACCCGTATGTACTGCTCCAGGGCACCGCGTCGGCCACGTCCGTACCGGCAGCCGTTGGACGGGAGGGATCAGGACGTTCGCCGTGCAGCACCTCGATGACTCGATCGCTCATGTCGCCGTGGGCATGCGCCATGGCACCACCATGGTCTACCTCCGTTGGCAGGGACCGGCCGGAAGCGATCCGGCCGCCGCCCTTCGCACCGGCCACGCCGCCATCATGCGCACATCAGCGTGCCCGCACGGCTGGCCCGGCACGGCCGCGGACACCTCACCCTGCACCTGCCCGCGCACTGGCGCTGGCAGCAGGTCTGGCTGAACGCCTTCGAGGCCGTCCACGACCCGCCACCGGCCCGAGCGGCCTGACCCGTCCCATATCCGCGCCACCGCCTCGAACCCGACGACCACGACGGTCACCGGCCATTGTGGCCCACCCACTGCCCCAGCCCGCAGCACCCGGACAAGCCGCGACCCGAGCACGGCAGGCCTCCCACATCCGAAAACAGGACCTCTACCTGCAGAGACGGTGCTCGTGGAGGAATTGAGCCAAAGAACGATCACAACAATTCACACCGTGGATCCAGGCTCAGATGGAAGCGTTGTCATCTGCGCCGGTCCTCGCGATCCCCTCCTCACGTTCAGCGCGCAGGTCCTCGCTCACCTGCGCGTGCGCGGTGATGGCGTGGGCTTCGGCCTGGAGGGCGGTGTCGCGTTCAGCTTCGGCCGCGCCGACGGCCTTCTCGTGCTGGGCGGTCTGTTTCCAGGCGGAGTTGGCCTCGGCGACCTTGGCGGCGGCCGCGGTCTTGGCCTGGCGGGCGGCCTGTTCGGCGGTCTTCTTGTCCGCAGTGGCAGTCTGCTCGCGGCGTTCGGCCAGCTGGGCCCGTAGGTCGGCCTCGGCCTGGGCCGCAAGTCGCTCGCGGTGGTAGCGGCGCTTGTGGCCGTCGCTGCAGTCCTTGGCGTCGGAGCGCTTCTCGGCTGGGATGGCGCCGCCGCAGCAGGGGTGCCGGTAAGAATGCTGTCATAGGCCCCAAACGGGGTTAATCACGGCTGGTGCGAGGCAGGGCAAAGTCCGCTGGGCGGCCCTTCAACCCGGTCGTCGGGTTGGCAAGGATCAGGCCGCGCTTTTTCGCGAAACCGAACAGCGATCGCACCGCGCTGGTCGCGGTGTGGCGTCGTGAGCCGTTGAGCGGTCCAAGCACTGCGTGGATGTCGGAGCGGGTGACCTCGCGCAGATGGTCGTAACCCGCCGCCCAATCGTCGAGAAACGGCCGGACGCATCCGAAATAGACATAGATGCTGGACGATGAACGACGGTCCGCCCGGGTGTCGCCGTTGAGCAAGACCAGCAGCCACTGCCGGACGGGATCGATGAAGCCTGGTGTGAGGTTGCATATGACGCGTTCGATCCAGGATCGGATCTCCGGAACGGAGCCGTCGTGGAGCAGGTCCAGATCGGTGAGCACTTCGATGAGCCTCGAGAGCGTGATCACGAAGTAGCGTCACGGGCCAGCGGCGTCAGGTCGTAGGAGAGCGAGGCGAACCGTGGGCGTCCGACCAGGGCCAGGTAGAGCAGGTCATGAGCGGCGGGTGCGCCAGCGGCGGCCTCCAGGGACGCTTCCCTGACGCTGCGCACTGGGCGGCAGAACAGGCCCTGTACGGCCGCAGCCGTACAGGCGTGCTGCGCCAGCGCTCCGGCGGCCCGCAGGAGAGCGGGGTAGGCCTGGGGTCCCTCCTCCCGCACCGCGCGCCCGACGTCGGCGGTGATGAGAACGGCCAGGTTCATGCCGCCTACGTGGATCTGCTCGGGCGGGTAGGTGAAGGCGGCCTGGACCGCCGCCATCGCGGCGCCCGGTTGTCGTACTTCCAGGGGGGACGGCGGGTGGCAGTCGTCGCACCTTCGCGGCTCCAAGGGAGACAGCGCGTACCAGCCGTCCGGCAAGCCGGTCACGTTCCTGAGCGCCAGCCGTACTCTCAGGCGTGAGGTCGCGACAGGTGAGCCCGGCGGCGGATCCGTGAGCGCCTCGGCGATCGCCCGGGCAGCCGACTCCGGCAAGGGCCTGGGGTCGGCCGACACGCCGCGCGGCCCCAGACCAGCGCTGCGCCAGGAGGGCAAGAGCGGCAAGGCGACGACGGCCGAGGCGCCGGGGGCGATCGTGACGCCCGCGGGATCCGGGACGAGGGTGAGCCCATGGCCGGGCGCACGTTCGGCCAGGGCTCCCATGAGGTGCCCGGCTTCCAGCTCGGCCAGGGCCTCGGCGAGCGAGCCGTAGCCGGCGGGCAGCCGGTCCGGACGGCGCCGCAGATCCAGCCTGACCCTCCGGGCGGGGCGCGGCGAGCCGGGACCGGCCAGGGTGCGCCGGACCAGGTCGACGCGCCAGGCACTGATGCCGATCCGCAGCCAGGGCTCGATCAGGTAGGCGGCGCGCGGCGAGGGGTAGGCGCGGTGGTCGTTGAACGGGTTGTGCGGCTCCCAGCGGGTCGGGGTGAGCACGTCCGTCAGGAGCCTGGCCAGGGCGGCGCCGAAGTCACCCCAGGCCGCGAGAGAGCTCAGCGGGGTGCCTGGAACGGCGGGCGGCTCGGGCCGTACCGGGCCCTCGGAGTGCGGGCCCTTGCCCGGCCCGTGCTCGTAGACGGTGGCCAGGACGGCGGCGATGCTGTCGGCTGGTACGTCGATGCCGTCGGCCGACGGGGCAGGGGACTCCGCCACGAGAGGCTCCGTCACGGGAATGGGTGGGGTGGCAGGCGGTCGGGTCCACGTGTGGGGCGGCGGCCCAGGAGGGCGGGGACGCTCCAGAGCCGGTCCAGGCCGCGCAGGCGCCGGTTGGCGTGGCCGAAGGTCATCGGCAGCGTGCCCGGCACGATCACCTTCGCCGCACGCAGGCCCAGACGGTCGCGGATGACGGGATGGCTCTGGTCCACGGCGGCGAGCTCCAGGCCGAGCCCACGCAGATGGCCGACGTAGTGGTCGAGAACCGCCCACAGGTCGCCGCCGGGTGGAGCGGGGGCGGGCACCGGTTCCGGAGCGTCCTCCAGGAGGAACGCGTACTTCCCTGCCGCCTCCGGCAGGCCGTACACGGCGACGTGGTCCTCCATGGTGCGGATCCGGTCCGGGTCGTCGAGCAGGCGCAGCAGCCGCTCCCTCGTGTAGTCGCCCGGCGCCTGCCTGGCCCGGTCGGCGGCGGATTCGACGTCCACGGCGATCTCCGCGGCGGCCGAGACCATCGCGGCCACCGGATCGGGATGCGCTCCTGCGGCGAAGAAGGCCGCGGGCTGCCTGCCGTCCCTTCGCCGGGCCATCGCCAGGGCGACGGGGACGCCGAGATCGTTCGTGGCGTCGAGGAATTCCAGGACGTACCCACGGTGGTCGAGGCGGTCGACCAGGTGGGGCAGCAGGAGATGATCGTCCGGTACGGCGAGGCGGGGCAGCGGGGTGCCCGCGTACCAGGCCATCAGGAACGCGTCGCGCTCCGCGACCTCGAAGAAGCCGTGCAGCACCGCCTCGGCCAGGCTGTTGCCCAGCCCGCAACCGCTGGAGGTCTCAGCCACGAACCTGGCCGCGTCGCTTCGTGGCAGCCCCCAGTAGGCGACGTGCTCGGGGACGAGGAGGGGCGTGGAGCGGGTGAAGGACCAACCTTGAGCCCAGGTGGTCGGCACGTCGGGGGTGTAGGGGACCAGGGTGCGGTGGGGGTCGGTCCGGTACCGGTCGGGCTCGTGCAGGCCCAGCGTGGCGGGATCGACCGCGCGGTCCGGGCCCAGGTCGGCGAAGGCCGCCCACACCGCACCGCCTGCGCCATCCGCCCGCGCCACCCTGCCCGCGCCACCTGTGCCGGCCGCGCCGGCCAGGCCGCCGTGCGGGCGCATGCCGCTGAGTCGCTCGACCGCCTCGAACAGGGCCACCCGCTCCGACTGCGCGAAGTCCCCCGTCCGGCCGAACCCGGCCACCTGCCCGTCCGGGTCACCGGCCAGCATCGCGGCCACCGTGGGCAGGGCCAGGGAGCCGCTGCGTCTGAGACCTGCCACTGGGCCGTACCGCGAGTCGATGAGCGTGTCGTGCAGGCGTGAGCCCTCGGTCTTCGGGTTGTGGGTCCGGAAGGTGCCCGCGACGGCTGGCAGCGGTGCTCGGGCAGCGGATTCTGCGGTGGGGGACGACGTCTGTGCGACGGCCGTCGCAGCTGGGGGCGATGGCTGGGCGATGGGCTCCTCCGTCGGCCGCGGTGCGCATGTCGGGCATCCCTCGGTGCGGGGCATGACGGTGTGGTGGGTCATGGAGCCGTGGTCGGTCCGCAGGGCGTAGACGACGTCCGCGTGCTGCTCGGCGTCGGCGAGCATCGTGGCCGCCAGCTCCAGCAGAGCGGGCTGGAAAGCGGGTGATGCCACACCTCGCAGGGTGAGCCGCGGGTCGCCCACCGGGACGGCGGTCCCGAACGCGGCCAGCCGCTGGGTCTCGGCGCAGGCCAGGCAGACGCCGCCTTGGGGGCCCTGGACCGGGCCGATCAGGACCAGTGCGCCCTCGTGGCAGATCGGCAGTAACGGATGCCGTCTGCTCTTGGTGCGGGCGGCGAGCTCCTCCAGCTCGGCCAGGCGGTACCGGGTCAGGAAGAGCGCCTCGGCGTCCGTGTCGCGTAGCTCTGTCGCGCAGGAGCGGATCTTCATTGGGCGCGTCCGAGGTCGAGCGGCCGCGCCGCGCGGGCAGGGGGTATCCGGACCGCGACCAGACCCGAAATCGCCCACGGCCCGCCGACCCCGGCTTCGTCTGCTACGGGTGCAGCCGGCCTGAGCGCGGTGGCCCCGATTTCAGTGGCCTCGGCTCCAGGGGTCTCATGCTCGCCGGCCAGGGCTGCGAGGACCTGCTGAAAGCGGGCCTCGCCTTCGCGGGAACCAGACGGCCAAGCATGGTCCCGGTACCCCCAGGGAAGCGGCTGGGGCGAGGGCTGCCATGCCGGGGTCGCGCCGCAGACCGGTGGACCTTCGGCGATCGACCGGCCCGCTCGGCGCGCCTGTTCCCTCGCCGTCGCCGCGAGCAGGGCGAAGGCCGCCGCCTCGCCTGCTTCGGCTTCCACCGCCCAGCCGAGGACGCACCCGCGTGCACTCACCTGGGCATGCACCACGC
Organism: Streptosporangium pseudovulgare; assembly: GCF_014648055.1. Classification (GTDB taxonomy): domain Bacteria; phylum Actinomycetota; class Actinomycetes; order Streptosporangiales; family Streptosporangiaceae; genus Streptosporangium; species Streptosporangium pseudovulgare. The sequence continues at coordinate 54,237 of NZ_BMQJ01000018.1, read as the reverse complement.
CGGCCGCGAGCCGTACCACCTCGATGCTCGCCGGTACGGCCAGGCGTAGGGTCAGCGCTTTCCACCAGCGGCGCGCCGCGGGATCGTCGGCCCACTCCGCCTCCTCCACGAGCTCCACGGCCTCCACCGGTTCCAGCCGGTTGCGATGGGTGGCCAGGCGCAGGGCCAGGCCGCGGGCGTGCAGGTGATCCATGCCGATGGCCACGTCGGAGGGCCGGGCGACCGCGGACAGGGCGGCATGCAGGCGGGCGGCGTTCAGTGTGGTGCCGTAGCCCACCATCTCGCCACAGGCGGCCAGGTTGACGGGGAGCTGGGGCAGATCCTGCGCCTGTGGGGTGGGCACCAGGCCCAGCTCAGGATCGCCGAGGACGTCGAGTGCCGCCATGGCCTCCTCCCAGGAGAGCGCCTCGCGGGGTGGCTCGGCGTCGGGCCAGGGGTGATAGGCCATCCTGAGCGGGTCGAGGCGGGCGACCAGGACCGCGTGGTGCGGTGTGGGGGTCTCGCGCCCTTCCCGGGAGGGGTCGGGCAGCCCGGCCGCCGCGCACAGCAACCGGTGCACCGCAGCCCCGGCCACCAGTGCGCAAAGGACCTCGGGCGGCTCCGCGGCGGGCCCGTTCGACAGGCGGGGGGTCGCGCCGGCGGATGCCTCATTCGCCGATGCCTCGGTGGACCCGCCCGACAGGTGGTGGGCCACGGCGGCGGCCTGCGCTGCCGCCGTGTCGGCGGAGCCCGGGGGTACGGCGTAGCCGACCTCTCCCAGGCACCCGGCCACCACGGCGAGCCGGTCTGACGCCTCCAGCGTCAGCGTGGAGGCCGGCCCCGGTACGCGGCGGTAGCGCATCCCCGCTGCGGCCAGGGCGCGCTCGGCGGCGGCGGCCGGTGCGCCTGCGCCGCAGACCGTGAACACCGTCCCGGCGAGCCGGTGCCACGCGGCGGCGGGGTCGGCCGCCGAGGACTCAAGCCAGGCGGCCACCGCGATCGGCGGCAGGTCGGGGCCCGGTTCTCCCCACCCCTGCGGCACGGCCACGAGCATGTCGTGCTCGCGCAGCTGGCCGATGATCAGCTCGATGGCGCGGGCGACCGGTTCCGGGGTGCCGGATGGGGCGGCCAGCTCGGGGGCGGGCACGCCGCCCGCCAGGGCCGCGGCGAGCTGCTCCCACAGCCGCCACAGCCCGGCCCCGCCCTTGACGGTGAAGCTCGACGTCCACCCGCGTACGTGCACCCCGTCGGCGGTGGGGGCGGCGTGGACGACCGGGCGCAGCCGGAGCACCTCCGTCATCGCGCCACCGACCCGAGGGGCGCCCCGAGCTGTTCGCGCCAGCTGGTGCCCGTCACCTGCTGGACCGCGCGGGCCATCATCGAGGCGGCCAGGTACCGCTCCATGGGCGTGACGTCGCAGACGGCCAGGAGCTGGTAGAGCATGTTGGTGCCGAACCGGTAAACGGTGAAGCTACGGCCGAGCGGAGGCCGGGTGAAGTCCACCGAGCGCAGCGCCCGGTGGTATTCACTGACCTCGCGCGGGGCGCCCGGGTCCCAGCGCCGGGCGGTGCGCGGATCGTCGAGCAGGGCGGCGCGTGCGGCGTAGCCGGGTCCGAGCTCCATCACCAGGACGCCGTCGTCGTAGGCCTGCCCGGCCTCGGCGCGGGCCGCCGCGCTCCAGGCCCGCCAGGCCGACACGGCGGCGGAGGGTCGGTGTCCTTCGGCGATGCGTGCCACGAGGTCGACGGTCGCCTCGCGGTTGCGTTCCCAGGCGGTGTCGAGACCATGCCGAACCCGGCCGTCCGGGTCGTGCCAGGTGAGGAAATCCTCCACGTGCGACAGGAAGGAGTGGTAGCCGTGCTGCAGGCCGTGCGGGTACTCGTCGGCGTGCACGGTCATCGCGGTGATCGCCAGGGCGATTCGGCCGGGCGCGCTGTCGCCGTCCGATGCGAGCTGGTCCAGGGCGGTACGGCACGGCGACATGCCCCGTTCGAGCACGCGCGAACGCAGCCGTACCAGCTCGGCCGAGCCCAGCAGTCCGGCGGTCGGGGCGTGGTCGGCGGGGGTGATGGTGACGGTGTTGTCGGGAAAAATGGGCTCGTACGGCCCGGCGACCAGCTCCAGGCGCCCGGCCTCGCGCGAGTGGGCGAGTAGTTCGGCGGGGGTCTGCCGGTTGGTCGAGGGGTGGCGGCTCAGGTGGCCGCGCAACCGATCGGCGACCAGCTCTGCGGCAGCGGCCAGCTCCGCCGGGCCGGCCGCTCCGAGCGCGGAGACCGGGTCCGGCGCCTCGGCGGCCATGCCGTCCACCGAGGCATCCCGGCCGTCCGTCGAGGCGGCCATGCCGTCCGCCGGGTTCGCGGCGCTCATCGTGCCTGGGCCAAGTCGGAGGCGGACGCGCAGGTGGGGGCCGTGGAGCCAGTGGCGCTCGACGTGCCCGCGTACGCCCGCCGCGACCGCCTCCCCCAGCGCGGGAAAGACGGCCTGCCTGAGCAGCCCCGCCTTGACGGGCTCGTGGTAATAGCAGACGACGTCCAACTCGCTCATGAGGCTCTCCAGCAGGATTCGACGATGAGCTCGGTCACCGGTTCGTCCACGGTCCCCGGTACGGGCAGGGCCTCCACCAGGGCGATGTCCTCGGGGTACCGCTCCAGGTGGGCGGGCAGGCAGCGCAGGTGCAGCGCGTTGCCCAGATCGACGTACTGCGGCTTGGCCGCCCGCAGCTTGCGCAGGAACCCGGCCAGCGAGTCCACGACCGTGGACGCCTCGGCGAACAGGTGCTCGGGCAGCCCGTGGCGGGCCCGGAGGCGGGCGGCGGCGACGGCGGGATGCTCGCTCCTGAAGGCTTCGCGCAGCGCGGTGGCCGCGTCGTCGGCGAACTTCCACTTGCGGCGCTGCAGCACGACCCCGTCGTGGGTCAGCCGTCCCAGCTCCGTCACCCCGCCCGTCTCGCGCCTGCCCGCGAGGCCGGACAGTGCCGGATGCCCGCACACCAGGTCCGCGGTGAGGGGCGCGGTGCGGTCCGGTAGCGAGTAGGGCACGAGGAAGCCGAGGTAGAGCACGCTCAGGGGGCGTCCGGTGGCGCGGTCGACGACCCGGACGAGCTCGGTGTCCTCGTCGTGGAGGAGGTCGAGCTCCTCGGGCTGGAGGTCGGCCCAGCGCGGGTCCTCGCCCACCTCGCGGGCGGTGACCATGGGGTGCAGGTTGGCGTTGAAGCCCAGCACCGGGCGGTATTGCACGGTGTCGGGGCCCAGGACGCGGTGCAGCCATTCCGTCACGGCCGCCGTGGCCGAGGGGTCGAGCTGGGGCAGGAAGCGGCTGGTGAACCTGGCGAACCCGGCGTAGACGTGGTTGACCGCGAGCCCGCCGCCGGGGACGGGCTGGACGAAGTAGGAGTAGGAGACCGGCCGGGCGTGCACCCAGGCGGGCAGCAGGTCTGCGGCGGCGTCGACGGCTTCCCTGGGGATCTCGCGGTCGAGCGAGTGCGGGTCGCCGGCGGCGGAGATCAGCTCGCGCACCTGCTCGCGGGCGGCCTCGATGCCGGGGTCGCGCTGCCTGTTGCCGAGCACCTGGCTCCAGACCTGCGACATCAGCTCTGTGCAGGCGGACAGGGGCACGCGGGCGCCGCTGCCGTACAGGTCGACGAACCGCTCGGTGACCAGGCGGCGGACGAACAGGTGGTGGTCGAAGAGCATGGTCAGCGGGGTGAGCCGGGCCAGCGCGGGCAGGTCGGCGCGGCCGTGCCCGGCGCCCAGGGGCAGGGGGCGGGGGAGGGTGACGTCCTCCATGAGAACCGGCACCCCGGCCAGGTCGGCGCCCACGAGCTCGCCCGTCTCCCGCCAGTCGTCGGCCAGCGCGGCGAGCGCGGCAGGGCGGGCGGCGGCGGGCAGGCTGGAGAAGGCCGCGGTGCGCTCTCGCAGGCTCGCCAGCCGCCCGGCCAGCGAGCCGCCCGCGACCAGAAGATCAGCGACCACGCCGTCTGAAACCACGCCGCCGGCGGCCGGGGCGGTCTCCAGCCAGCGTGCCAGGGAGCCCAGCACGTCCGGGTCCTGCGGGTCGACCGGCCACGCCGGCACGATGAGCCCGACGTCGATCATCTGTCCCACGTACGCGCCCGCCGCCTGCGCGGCCGCCGGGCTGGCGATGTTGCGCGCCAGCAGTTCGGCCAGTTCCCGAGGGGTGCGTTCCCCCTGGCGCAGGTGCCGGAGGAGGAAGGCGATCGGCCCGGTGAGGGCGAGTTCGACCCGTTCCTCTCGGGCCGCGTGCACGTGGGTGGCGTCGGCCTGGGGGATGTCGCGCTGGTACACCACCCGCCCGTCGCGCTCCCGCAGGGCGGGTGCGAGCCGGTGCGGCAGGTTCACGCGTCTGCCCGGGTCTCCGAGGAGGGCGTTCAGCAGCCGTGTGACCAGGACGTGGTTGACCTGCGAGCAGGCGCGCGGCTGGGGGTCGCCGCCAGGGCGCCCGTCCCACCAGCCGAGGCCGACCGAGGTGTACCAGGACAGCGGGCTGGTCTTGGAGGTGGCGCGCAGCGCGTAGCGCAGCACGGTGGGCTCGGCCTGGCGGGCGCGCTTGTCGGGGCGCCCGGCGCACGCGGCCGTGCGGTCCACGCCGTACAGCAGGTCGCGCCCGGTGAGGGTGACGGCCTGGCGCAGTGGCTCCGCCGTACAGATGCCGGCCAGGACCTCGCGTTCCGCCGTCAGCGCGTCGCCCCATCCGGCCGCGAGCTCCTGCTCCAGCCGGGCGCGTGCGCGGGCGGCGGCCAGCCACCCGGCCAGTCCGGGCACCCTTTCTGGCAGGTCGCCGAGCCGGGCCACGAGGGACTCGCGCGGCACCCGGCCGTTGTGGACGTCGCGCCGCAGCGGCAGCACCACGGCGCGGTGGAAGTCGAGGGAGTGGCGGGCGGCACTGGCCGCGAGCGCGTCGGCCAGGCCGGGCGCGGCCGCCTCCATGGTGCGCAGCAGTCCGGCCAGCTCACGCAGGGCCGCACGCCACGGCTCGGCCGACTGGGGACGTTCGGGGTACGGCAGGGCCGCGCGCCTGACCACCGCGAAGGGCGCCAGTTCAGCGCTCGCCGTACCGCTGCCTGACGGCCTGTCCAATGTGCTGGTCATCACGCATCCTCTGTGGGTGGTCCCCCGGCCACCCGTGAGCGGCCGGGGGGTGTGAGCGGCTTCCTAGATCGGGTCGATGGAGCAGCAGGAGCTGCACGACATCGACAGGTTGGAGCAGCTGATGCCGGAGGCGCCGGTCTCGGGAAGCGCGACGCTGTCACGCATCGCCGTCACCGACAGCTCCTCCAGAGACAGCTCATCGACCTGGAAGGCGAAACTGGGCATGGCACCTTCTCTCACTCAGGTGGGTTGGATGCACGAGCAGCACGAGGAGGTGGTCAGGCACCCGGAGGCGGCGGTCTCGGGGAGGGCGACGCTGTCGCGCATCGCCGTCACCGACAGCTCCTCCAGGCTCAGATCCGTCACCTCGAAGGGGAAAGCGGTCATCGCACGCTCCCTACTGGATGACGATGCAGCAGCAGGACGAGGATGTGGCGATCGAGGTGAACGCGCTGCAGGCGGAGGCGCCGGTCTCGGGAAGCGCGACGCCGTCGCGCATCGCGGTGACCGACAGCTCCTCCAGAGCCAGGTCCTCCAGGTTGAAGGTCAGGTTCGGCATGGGGTTTCATTCCTTTCCGTACATGTGCGAGTGCGGCTGGCGGGTGGAAGGGAAGCGGCGGGCACCTCCTTCAGTCCAGGGCGCGGCGGCCGAAACCGAGCGCGCCTGCGACCGCGAACCCCGCGCCGGCCACCGCCATGACCAGCAGGCAGAGCCAGAACGCGAGGTGCGGGATCTGGGGGACCATGACCGCGCGCATGGCCTCGCTGACGTAGGTGAGCGGGTTGAGCGCGCAGACGACCTGAAACCACGGCAGCCGCTCCAGCTGCGGCCAGGGGAACTGGGTGGCCCCGGTGAACATCAGCGGCGTCAGCACCATCGCGAAGACGGTGTTGATGCCCCGGGGCGAGACCGCGGTGCCCAGGGTCATCCCGATCGCCGAGCCCACGAAGGCCCCCAGGGCCATGACGAGCAGGGCGGGCGGCACGGAGGCGAGGGCGATCTCGGTGCCCGGCAGGACGAGCAGGCCCAGCGGGATCATGACCGCTCCGGCGAGCAGGCCGCGAACCGTGCCGAAGAGCATCTTCTCGACGGCCACCAGCCAGATCGGCAGCGGCGCCAGCAGCCGGTCCTCGATCTCCCTGCTGTAGGAGAAGTCCAGCGTCAGCGGCAGCGCGGTGTTCTGCAGCCCTCCGATGAAGGCGTTGAGCGCGATGACTCCAGGCAGCAGCACCGCTCCGAAGTCGCCGCCGACGTAGCCCAGGTCGCCCAGGACCGTGCCGAAGACGAACAGGATGAACAGCGGCTGCAGCACCACCTGGGTCAGGAAGGCGGGCAGCTCGCGCCAGGTGACGACGAGGTCGCGCGTGAGGATGGCGGCGAAGGAGCGCGCCACGGGCGGCCGGGGGGTCGCGGCCCTGGCCTCGTCGATGGTGGTCATCGCAGTTCCCGTCCGGTGAGGCGGAGGAAGACGTCCTCCAGGCCGAGGCGGGCGAACTCCACCCCGGCGAGCGTGAGGTCGTGGCCGGCCAGCGCCTTGACCACGGTGGGCAGCACCTCACCGGGATCGTGCGAGGTGTACAGGCGTACGCGCCCGCCCGGCAGCTCCTCCACGCGTTCGACGGTCTCGACGGCGGCGAGCGCCGCGGCCGCCGCGCCCTCGGCCGAGTCCAGCGCGAGCGTGAGGGTGTTGCTGCCCGGCAGCTCCCTGACCAGGGCGCCGGGGGTGTCCAGCGCCAGCACCTTGCCGTGGTCCAGGATGGCGACCCGGTCGCAGAGCTTGGCCGCCTCGTCCATCTGGTGCGTCGTCAGCACCACGGTCACGCCGCGCTCGCGCAGCTCGGCGATGCGCTCGTGCACGAACAGCCGTGACTGCGGGTCCAGCCCGCCGGACGGCTCGTCCAGGAACAGCACGCGCGGCTCGTGCATGAGCGCCCTGGCGATCATCACGCGCTGCGCCTGACCGCCGGAGAGCCGGTCGGTGCGGTCGCCCGCGCGGTCGGCCAGGCCCATGCGCTCCAGCAGCTCGTCGGCCCTCCTGCGCCGTTCGGCGCGGGGCACCGCGTGGTAGGCGGCGTGGCACTGCAGGACCTGCCGGATGCTCAGCGAGCGGTCCAGGTTGGTCCGCTGCGGCACCACGGCCAGCACCTGCCTGGCCCGCGTCGCTTCCCGCAGCACGTCGAGGCCCTCGACGACCACCCGGCCGCCGCTGGGACGCACCCGCGTGGTCAGCACGCCGACCGTGGTGGTCTTGCCGGCCCCGTTCGGGCCGAGCATGCCGAAGACCTCTCCGTGGCGTACCTCGAAGCTGATCCCGTCGACCGCGGCACGGGGATTTCCCCGGTAATTCTTGGTGAGATTCTCGACCTCGACAGCGTTCATTTCTTCACCGATACCGATCGCGTCGTGGAAACGGGCGAAGCGTATTCACGTGGGCTCCCGACAGTCAAGGTCCGAAAATTGGCCGACCGCTGTCGGTACACTTTTCCGACGGCATGGTCAAGACAGCAGAAAAGCTGTCAGGTGATCGCGGCGGGACGCGGCCCATACTCCGGGAGTCGAACTCCAGCACCTGGGAGGTGAATCATGTCCCCTGCGATCATTACCGCCGACTTCGGCCTCGCCGACCTGGATCTGTCCAGTCTGCAGGTGACGGCCATGCGTGACGCCGTCGCCCTGCCCGAGACCGGCGCCTCGTCAGGATCGTCGAGCTGCGGCGGTTGCTCCACCTGCGGCTCGTCGTCCTGCTGCGGCGGTACCGAGATCGAATGATTTGCCGGCCGGGACGCCGCTTCCGCCGGAACTGCGCCCCGGCCATTCAAGAATCCTTTTGCGCGCTTGGACGGGTACGTATGATCGACGTTGTCTGCCATTATTACGAGGACTTCAAGGCGCCGTTGTTACGGCAATTCCTCATTCCGCTCGCGCGGTCTTTTCCCGGCAGCGTCCACCTCGATCGGCATTGGTTGCGCGGGCCGCACGTCCTCCTCCGCTTCCACGGTCCTGGCGATCACGCCCGGGCCGCGGAGGAGGCCGCCGACGCCTGCCGACGCCACCTGGCGGCCTTCCCCTCCACCGCCGTGGTGGATCCGGCCGAGCTGGTACGGCAGGCGGAACTGGCCGGGCGCGCCGAGCTCGTGCCCGGGCCGTACGCACCCCTCCACCCTGACAACTCGGTGCTGGTGCGCCCTGCCGACCTGGCTCCCCTGGCCGACCTGCTGGGCTCGCGGGCCGCCGTGCTCGAGCGGTGCGAGCTGCTGGCCCTCGGCCTGGGCGCGGTGGAGCGGTCACTCGAGCTGGCCGGCGACCCCGGCTCCCGCGTCACCCTCGCCCTGGTCGCGATGACCGCCCATGCCGCCGGCTATCCGACCGGGCTGGGAGCGGGCTACCAGTCCTTCCTGTCGCACGTGGCCGACCATCTGGCCTACGAGGATCCCGACGGCAGCCTGGAGGCGGCCTTCGAGCGCCAGTGGGCCGAGCGCGGCGCGGGGGTGACCGAGCTGGTCCGCACCGTCGCGGAAGGCGGGGTGCTGCCCGGCCGGCTGGAGGGCGTCGCGGCGGCCTGGCGCGCCTGGTCGCGTGACGCGTCCGCGCACGCCGACGCCGCTCTCGACACCGCCGCCCTGGTCCGCGACCGTAACGGGTACGCCGCCGTCGCCGCCCGTTTCGGCGGCGACACCGAGATCCGGTGGGACTTCACCCGCCGCCACTACAGCGAATACCACCAGCTGCTCAACCGGTCCGGGTTCGAGAAGGTGGCGTTGAGCAGGCCCTTCGGGCTCTACCGTTTCGGCACCAACGTGCTCTACCGCCTGCTGGCGCTGTGCGACCTGCGGCCTGTGGAGCGTTACCTGGCCGCCTACCTGTTCAGTGAGGCGGTCGAGCGCATCACCGGGCGGACGTGGCGCGAGCGGCTGGGCGGAGTTCCGGCGTGAGCGCGGAGACGGTCCTGCGGCTGCGCCCTGTGGTGCGGGCCGGTCGCCTGCCCGCGGGTGTGCACCTGCGGTCGTGGAGCGGCGCGGTCAGCCTGGAGGGGGCGGCCGGGCTGTGGCCGCTGTGGCAGCGGCTGGCGCCGTTGCTCGCAAAGGGGGTGAGCGAGCGCGATCTCGACGCGCTGTGCCCGGAGCCGGCTCTGCGGGAGGCCGTGCGGATGCTGCTCGATCGGCTGCGGGAGCACGACCTGGTGGTGGCGGTACGGCCCGGCGACGGCATGCCGCCGGCCGTACGAGGATGGCTGGAATCGGCGGCGCCCGACCCGGACGCGGCGTGGCGCTCGCTGGGCGCGGCCACCGTGACGGTGCGGGGCGAGGGGCGGCTGGCGGAGGCGGCGCGTGACGCGCTGGCCCGCTGCCATATCGGTGCCCGCACGGCACCCGCCTCGGACGGCCTCACGCTCATCGCGGGCGTACTGGTGGTCCGCGCCGCCGGCCTGGGCCCGACGGGGTTCGTCACGCCCGCCCTGCCCCCCGCCCAGGCCGCCGCCCTGGCCGACGCCCTGACCACCCGCCTCGCGGGCCCCCCGGCCACCACTCACCTGCCCGACGCCCCGGCCACCCCTCACCTGCCCGGCGCGGGCCACGGGCTCGCGCCCGATGCGATGCTGGCCGAGCTGCTGGGAGCCGCGGCGGCCGACCGGATGGCGAGGGCGATCGCCGGATGGCCCGCCAGGTCCGGCGAGGTCCTGCTCGCCAAGGCCGACCCGCTGGAGGCCTCCTACCGCCCCTGGCCTCCGGCCGCCCCGGTCTCGCCCGCCCACCGCGTCACGCTGGAGGAGGCGCTCCGGCGGGCCGCGCTGCTCACCGACCCCGACCTCGGAGCGCTGCCCCCCGCCATCCCGGACGGCCACCCCCAGCTCCCCCTCGGCCTGGTCGTCTGCCCGCTGCCCGGCCGCGAGGTCACCGGAGCCGGTCCCACCACCGACACCGCCCATCTGGCGGCCGTTCAGGCCGCCGCCCAGGCGCTCACCGGCGAGGACCCGGCGCGCACGGCCGTGGGCGCGGACGAGCTGCACGCCTGCGGCGTCCTCCTGCGCCACCTGGCCGACCGCCTGGCCGCCGGGCTCGCCCCGTGGCGCGGCCCGGTCCCCGGCAGCCACTGGTGGCGCGTCCTGACCCGCCGTCTGGGCCGCGCCGTGCGGCTGTGCCTGCGCGACCTGGACGGCGCCTGGCACGCCGAGATCGTCGACAGCGGCGGCTCCCGCCTGGGCTGGGCGGTCGAGCGCGACCGTGATGAGGCGGCGGCCATGGCCGCCATGGCCGCAGTCGGCACGCTCCTGGCACCGGGACCGGTCACGCCGGTCTGCGGAGCCATACCCTGCCCCGATCTCACCCCGGAGGAGCGCGACGGCGATCTGGGCCGGTGGTTGTGGCCCGCCGCGCTCTCCGCGCACGAGGAGGAGCTGCAGGCCCGCCTGAGCGAACTGACCGGCTGCCTGCCTCACCGCGACGAACGGCCCTGCGCGGTGAGCGCCGCGGGCTTCCAGATCTGGCGGAGCTGAGCATGGACTTCGACGTCGTCGTCCTCGACACCTGGACCCTGGAATCGATCACCGAGCTGGCCGCCCGCGCCGTGGACGGCGGGCCCGCCGTCCTTCCGGTGCGCTGCGACGGCGGCCTGGTGCTGGTCGGCCCGCTCACCGGACCGGGAACGAGCGCGTGCGTGGCCTGCGCCGAGCACGCCAGGATCCACGCCCTGCCCGGCCATTCCCCGCACACCGGCCAGGTCATGGGCGGCTCGGTCCCGCCGACGGTCGCCGCCCTGGTCGAGCGCCTGGCGAAGCGACCGCAGGACGGCGTCATGTGGGCGATCAGGGGCGAAAGTCTGGAGGTCTCCACCCACCGGGTGCGGCCCTTCGGCGGCTGCCGGGTCTGCGCACCACTGCCCGACGACTCCCCGCGCCCGATCACGATCGCCTCGCACCCGGTCACCGGCACCGGCCTGCGCGAGGCCAACCCCCGCACGGCCGGCGCGGGCGGGCTGCGTGAGGTCCTGCTGGACTGGCGGGTCGGCCCGGTGCTGCGGCTGTTCCGCTGGGGCTCACGCAGCCTGCCCCTGGCCAGCGCCGAGTTGCCGGGCGCCGCCGACTCCTCCGAGGCGGGGTACGGCAGGGCGGAGGACTTCGCCGACGCCGAGCGGGTGGCGTTGTTCGAGGCGCTGGAGCGGCTGACCGGCATGACGCCGCGCGGCAGCCGTACCGTCGTGCGCGCCGCCCACGCCGAGCTCGACCCGCACGTCGCGGTCGATCCGGCCACCCTCGGCCTGCACGAGCCGGAGTTGACGGACCATCCGGCCTTCCGCCTGACGCCCTACGCTGCCGGCCTGCCGCTCGCCTGGGTCCACGGCTGGTCGCTGACCCACGGGCGCGACCGGCTGGTGCCCGAGGAGCTGGTGTACTGGCGGCTGCGCGGCAGGCGCTCGATCTACGACTCCTCCAACGGCTGCGGGCTCGGCTCCAGCCTGGCCGAGGCGATTCTGTACGGACTGTTCGAGGTCGCCGAGCGCGACGCCTTCCTGATGGCCTGGTACGCCCGCACCCCGCTGCGGCGGATCGCCACCCCGATGGAGGACCCGCAGATCTGCCGCCTGGCCGACCGGCTCGGCTCGCTCGGGCACGATCTGCTGCTGTTCGACGCCACCAACGACTTCGGCGTGCCGGCCGTCCTCAGCATGATCCGCCGACGCGTGCCGGATCCGCGGCGGCCGAACGCCCTGTTCGCGGCCGGGGCCCACCATGACCCGCTCACCGCCGTCAGGTCGGCCGTCGTCGAGGTCTACATCAACGCCAGGAACGCCGCGGATCCGCGCATCGTCTCCTTCGACCCCGACCGGCTGCAGCCCATGCTGGAGGATCCCACGCTGGTCCGCACGGTCGACGACCACGTCTTCGTCAACGCTCTGGCCGAGGCCGCCCCCTGGCACTCCTTCCTGAGCGGCGAGGAGACCCCCGTGTCCTGGCGCGAGGTGTGGCCCCGCCGCCCCGCCGTACCCGACCTGGGCGAGTACCTGTCGGAGTGGGTGGCGCAGCTGGCGGCGCGGGGCCTGGAGGTGATAGCGGTCGACCAGAGCGAGCCGGTCACCCGCGAGCGGCTCGGGCTGCACGCCGCCAAGGTGATCGTGCCGGGGTCGCTGCCGATGACCTTCGGCCACGTCTACCGCCGCACCCGCGGCCTGCCCCGGCTGCTGGAGGTGCCCGCGAGGCTGAGCCGCCTGCCCGCGCCGCCGCGCTACGACGACCTGCCCTTCCACCCCCATCCCTTCCCCTGACGTGAGGACCGCCGTGGACACCTGGACGAGCCTGCATTGCTTCGTGCACTGGTCCGTGGAGCGGACCGACGATTTCCTCACCGGTGTCCTGGGCCCGCTCATGGCCGCCCGCCGCACGTCCGGTTGGTTCTTCATCAGGTACTGGGAGGGCGGGCCGCACCTGCGCGTGCGCGCCCTCGGCGTCGGCGACCCGGCGGAGCTGGAGCGGGCGGTGGCGGACGCGGTGGCGGACGCCCTGCCCGCCGACCTGCCCGCCGACGCCGGCTGGACGCCGCACGGGATCGTGAAGTCGATCGCCTACGAGCCGGAGACCGGCAGGTACGGCGAAGCCGAGGGCATCGGCGTGGCCGAGCGGGTCTTCTGCCGCTCCACCGAGACCGCCGTGGAGGCGTTGTCAGGGCGCTTCCCGCAAGGACGGATGAGCGCCGCCATCCGCCTCGTCCGCGCCACCACGCTGGGACTCGGCCTGGACGAGCGGGCCGCGGCGGCCTGGCTGCGCAGGCACGCGGCGAGCTGGCGGTACACCGGCGAGGTCGAGCTCCTGCCGCCCGCCGTGCCCCTGGCGCGCACCGCCAGGCTCGTGGCCGGCCAGGGCGAGGCGCTGCGCCACCTGCTGGCCGCCGCCGAGGACGACGATCTGTGCGTCCGCTGGAGCCGTACGGTGGCCGAGGCGGACGGCGAGCTGGCCGCGCGCGGGCTCGACGAGGTGCGCCGGCTGTGGATCTGGGCGTCGCAGCTGCACATGCTCTGCAACCGTCTGGGCGTCCAGCCCGACGAGGAGCGCGCGGTGTGCTGGCTGGTCGCCGCGCTGTTGGCCGCCGACGCGGGAACCGACCAGCGCTACCTGGAGGAGTCGAAGTACCCGCCGGGGATCCTGCCGTCGCTGCCCGACGACTCCCACGGCGAGCCGTCCCAGGACCGGCCGCCGATGCCCGGACTGCCCGAGGTGCGCCTGCCGGAGGGCCCGCCGCTCAGCCTGCCGCTGGGCGAGGCCCTGAACCGCCGGGCCTCCTGCCGTACCTTCACCGGCCCGGTGGGCGCCGCGGAGCTGGGCTCGCTGCTGGGCCTGGCGTTCGGCGCCAGGGCCGACCGCACGCTGCGCTTCGGCGACGGCCCCGCCCATGCCTACCGGCGCCGCCCGTTCCCCGGCGCAGGAGCCAGGTACGGCACGCGCCTGCGTCTGGTCGTGCGCAAGGTCGAAGGGCTGGACCCGGGCACCTACCACGTCGGCGAGGACGGCCGCGCCCTGCGACGGCTCGGAGCGCCGCCGGCGGACGACGAACTGGCGGCCACCTCGATGTGGCTGACCTCGGCGCAGGTGGACGAGCGGCTCGGCCTGATCGACGTCACCCGCGTGCCCGCCGTCCTGCTGCTGACCGCCAACCTCGACACCCACCGGCCCAGGTACGGCACGCGGGCCCTGCGCTTCGCCCTGCTGGAGGCAGGCCACGTCGCGCAGAACCTGACCCTGGCGGCGACCGCGCTGGGGCTGGGCACGATCACCCTCGGCGGTTTCTACGACGACCTGGTGCACGAGCTGTTCGGGCTCGACGGGGTCGCCGAGAGCGCGCTGTACCTGCTGCCGGTCGGCCTTCCCGGCTGAGCCGTCAGCCGAGCAGGCCGTCCTCACGGGCGCAGCGAGCCAGGTCCACCTTGGTGTAGGCGCTGCGCCCGCAGTCGGCGTACTTGCGTTTGATACGTTCCAGGTACTTCTTGGCCGTGGACGGCTGGATGCCCGCCCGGCGCGCGGCGGTCTCCAGCGTGAGCCCGGAGGCGTAGCCGAGCAGCACCGCCCGTTCCTGGCCCGACAGCTGCGGGCCGACCCCCAGCAAGGTGCGGATGGCGGGCGCGAGCCGGCCGGGCGCGAGAGCGGACTGCGCGGGCGCCTCCACGAGGGTGGCGTCCTCGCCGAGCGCGAAGGCGCGGTGGCCCGCGGCGCGCAGGAGCCGGAGGGTCTCGGCGCCGTCGGGCGGCCCGGCCAGGGCGGCGTCCACGACGATCACGTCCGCCCGGTCCCCCTGCCGCTCGGTCAGCTCGGGGAGGCCGCCGGCCCTGGCCAGAAGCCTGCAGCCGGGGTCGGCCGCCAGCGAGGCGATGGCGATGACCAGCAGATCGGGATTGTCGATGATCAGGGACACGGAGATCATGGGCGCTCCAGGCGGGGAGGGGTGCGGTCCCGGTGGCGGATCCGGCGGTGGATCCGCCACGGAGGCTAGACCACCCGAATGGATCACGACTGGACGCCGAATGGATCACCGTCAGCCGGTGGCTCCGGCGACGAGCGTCTCGATCTCTCCCATCTCATGCCGGTTGCCGATCCTCCCGTACAGTCCCCTGGCCTCCTCCCACGCCGCCAGGGCCTGCGCGTTCTCGCCCAGCATGACGTGGGCGATGCCGAGGGCCTTCAGCACCATGGCCTGGAGGTGCAGCACCCCCAGCTCGCGGAAGACCCGCAGGGAGAACAGCAGACGCTCGCGCGCCTGCTCGAAGTGGCCGTTCACCAGGTCCCTGGTGGCCAGGCTCCGCGAGACGATGGCGCGGGTGATCTCGCCGGCCATCTCCTCGCTGAGCTCCTCGGCCGTGTCGAGGAAGGAGTCGGCGTCCGGCTGCCCGGTGAGCACCCCGCTCTCGCCGAGCACGACCAGCGCCAGCAGCTCCTTCAGCCGCACTCCGAGGCTCCTGCTGAGCCGCAGGCCCTGCAGCAGCGCCTCGCGGCTCTCGTCGTAGCGGCCCTGGTAGTGGCGGACCATGCCGAGCGAGCGGAGCGCCGTCAGGTGCAGCCGGTTCACCTTGCGATCCCTGGCCCGCTCGACCACCTGCTCGAGGTGCGCCGAGGCGAGTTCCAGCTCGCCGCGCTCGCGGTAGGAGAAACCCAGGCCCGCGTGGACGAAGTCGAAGCCCGCATCGTGGCCGTGCTCCCTGGTCAGCCGTTGCGCCAGGTGCATCAGCTCCAGACCCTCCTCGCCGTGCCCCTCGGCGAGCACCGCGGTGCCCAGCATCGCGAGCGCATGGATCTCGCCGCGGACGTCTCCCACCGAGCGGAACAGGTCGAGCGCGATCTGGGCGTGCTCGTGCATCGCGAGCGGCTGGATCATCGGCACGCTGAACAGGTAGGCGAGGTTGCGGGCCATCACCGCCCGCCCACGCGGAACGTCCTCGCCACACGCCGCCATCGCGACCGCGTGCACCGCCTGGCTCTCCTCCAGCAGGTCGCGCATCTCGTGGAAGCCCACGCACGCCTCGGCCAGGTTCCACGCCAGGTCAGCTCGTCCCTCGCGAGCGCTCTGCGTGATCACGACCGCCAGGTTCGCCCGCTCGCTCTGGAACCATTTCACCGGATCGTCCAGCAGCAGGCCGGTGTGCTCCGCCGGCAGCCTCCTGCGGGGCGCCGGACCGCGCAGCGCGGGCAGGGTCCGGTAGGCCAGTTCCGTGTCCGCCTGCTCGGCGAGCGAGAGCCAGGTCGCGTAGGCCCTGACCCTGGCCTCCTCCCGCGCGGCCTCGTCGTCCTCCAGCGCCGCCCGCTCTGCCGCGTACAGCTTGATCAGGTCGTGCATGCGGTAACGCGGCTCGCCCGTCTCGTCCTCGTCGGCGACCGACACCAGCTGCACGTCGATGAGCTGGTCGAGAAGGCGCTCCGCCTGCTCCTGCGGCTCGTCCAGGAGGGCCGCCAGGGTCCAGTCGGCGAAGTCGGCGACGTCCAGCAGCCCCAGGACGCGGAAGGCCCGCCGTACGGCTGGCGGCAGCGCGTCGTAGCTCAGCCCGAAGGTCGCTCGCACCGCCAGGTCACCGGCCGACAGGTGGTCCAGCCTGCGGCGCTCGTTGCTCAGCTGCCTGCGAAAACGTTCCAGGCTCAGCTGGGGCTGGGCGGCCAGGCGGGCGCCCGCCACGCGGACGGCCAGCGGGATGTGGCCGCACGCCTCCAGGATCGCGCGGGCGGCGTCGCCCTCACCCCTCACCCGCTGCTCGCCGATCAGGTGCACGAGCACGTCCATCGCCTCGTCGGCGGTGAAGACGTCGAGGTGGAGCCGGTGCGCGCCGCTCAATCCCATGAGCCGCGACCGGCTGGTGACCACCGTGGCGCAGGTGGCGGCGCCGGGCAGCAACGGGCGCACCTGGCTCTCCTCCACGGCGTTGTCCAGCACCAGCAGCACCCGGCGGCCCGCCATCCTGCTGCGGTACAGCGCCACCCGGTCGTCGAGCTCCTTGGGGATGACAGACCCGTTCACGCCCATGGACATCAGCAGCCGGTGCAGCACCGCCGCGGGATCGGCGGCGGGCCGGTCGGTGCCGTGCAGGTCGACGAAGAGCTGGCCGTCGGGGAAGTTCTCCCGCACCAGATGCCCCAGATGCACGGCCAGGGTGGTCTTGCCGACGCCGCCCAGCCCGCTGACCACCGCCGTCGGCATCGCCGTACGACCGTCGGCCGGGGAGCCGAGGATGCGCGACAGCGCCGAGAGCTGGCCGAGCCGGCCCGAGAAGTCGCTGATGTCGGGAGGGAGCTGGGCAGGGACGGGTAATCTTCCCCACCCCGGCGCGACCGGCTGCCGGCCCGCCTGCGGCTTGGCGGCCTGCTGCTTGCCCGGCTGGAGCGTGTCGGCGTGCAGGGCGAGCTCGTGGGCGGCACCGAGCTGCGCACCCGGCCGCACGCCGAGTTCCTCGTCGAGCCTGCGGCTGATGTCGCGGTAGTGCATCAGCGCCTCGGCCCGCCTGCCGGTGGCCAGGTAGAGCTCAATGAGGACGCTGTGAACGCGCTCGTCCAGCGGCGCCATGCGGCCTATCTCCTCGGCCAGGGGCAGCACGTCGACCGCGTGCCCGTTCAGGACGGCCGATTCGGCAAAGGTCTCCAGGGCGACGATCAGCTCCTGGGCCAGTCCCGCCAGCAGCGGATGCCCCACCAGGGGGCGCAGCTCGGCCAGCGGCCGGCCGCGCCAGAGCGCCACCGCCCGCCGCACCGGATCCTGACCGCCACCCTGCCTGGCCAGGGCGCGAAACTCCCAGAGGTCCACCTCGACCTCGTCGGTGCTGAGCAGGTAGCCGTCGCCGACGCGCGGGAGCAGGCGGCTGGCCACGCGGCTGGGGCGATCGGGTTCGAGGATGCGCCGCAGCCGTTTGACGTAGGTGTGCAGGACATTGACGGCCGTGGCGGGCGATCTCTCGCCCCACAGGATGTCGACCAGCTCTGACATCGGCGCGCAGCGTCCCTCGGCCAGGGCCAGCACGGCCAGGACGCTTCGCTGCTGGGCCGGCCCGAGGTCGAGTTCCGCCTGCCCGCGATGAGCACGGAGGGAGCCGAGGATCTCTATCCGCAACGTCACCCACGGCAGTATGGAGGCAATCGTGACCAAGATCCAGGGCCCCCACGGGCGTGGGGTGCCCGGTGACAGCCAGGAGCAGGGGAGCGGAGCCGCCATCGCCGTCGGGGCACTGCTCGACGGGGTCCCCGAGTCCGGAATCTTGGCAGAGCCGTTCTCTGTGCAGTCCCTTGGGGAACACGCTTCATGGTGAGGCATCGGAAGGCCCCGCCAGGAACTGCACGAATGAGGCTGCCTGGTCCGCCGTCGCGGACCCACGTGCGTTGTCGACCCTGCAGTTCCAAAAACGCTCCTCCTGTGAGGAGAGTTCGACCCCTCCTATCGGAGCGGCGCTCGCCCAGTTGGCCGGTCCGACCGCAAGGCCGAGCACCGTGGAACTGCCCGCGGTGACGGACAAGGAGTACTCCTGGGTCTGACGCGGCCCGCCGGACCGAGCATCGGCTATCGGGACCTCGGCAGTACCCACGAACATCCAACGGACATCCAACAGGCCTGGCTGCGGCCTGCGGTGATTCACCAGAAGGAGGTCACGGAGTGCGACGTCGGGTGACAGGGCCGGCGTCGACGGTGATGCGGGCGGATGTCTCTTCGCCCAGACGGACGTAGCGGCCAAGTCCGGCCAGGTGCTGGTGGCGGCGCTTGGCCTGCGCTCGGGCGCGGTGCAGTCGGCCTCGGCGAAGTGCTGCAGGGCGCTGTGGCGGAACTGGTGCAGGGGCCGGTCCTCACCGTGCAGATCCAGCTCGGGGGAAGCGGTCTTGAACAAGTGCTCGGCGCAGCGGTTCATGGGCCCCGGAAATCTACCGCGCCAGGTGGAGTTCTCCGATCGGCGTACCGCGGTGGATAGAGGCAGAATCTCAAGCCCTGGATGGACGACCGTGAATCTGTTGATCGTTATCGTGACATCGAATGTCGGATCAGGTAACGCGCGAGAGTAAATGACAGCGAGGCGTCATGTTCGCTGGTCATGCCGTCTTTGTGATCGCCCGAAGGAACGTCCCGAGGTTCGAGTCGATGCTGCGGTAAGGCCCCATGGGCGCGTCGCCTGCCGGGCGGTGAAGGCCACCGCAGGTCCCCCACGATCACAACCGAGCAACCGTCCCCTTGGGGACTGCGATCTGTATTGCCGAGGAGGAAAAGCTCATGGGATTACGGGGTGCGGCCATCGCCGTCCCGCTGATAATGGTGGCCGCGAGCGTGCTGACCATATCGGCTCCCGGTGAAAAACCGGCTGCGGCCGCGACAACGGCGTCGGGATCCACGCCGACCTCCCTGTCGATCATCCCGACGTCGTATCCCATTCCGTCGGATGCGATATTCGTGGCTCCCACAGGAAAGGACACCGACGCGGGCACGAAGGAGGCCCCGCTCCGGACCCCGGAAGCGGCCGCGGCCAGGGCTGCGGCGGGCAGGATGACCACGATCGTGCTGCGGGCGGGGGAATATCGCGAACGGCTGGGCAACGTCGCGGCTCCGGTCACTCTGCAGCCGTACCCGGGCGAGAAGGTCTGGTTCAAGGGCAGTCAGGAGATCCCGCTGAGCCAGTTGGTGGTCGACGGCAACGCCTGGCGGCTGGACGGCTGGAACCCGGGCAGTGTGTGCAGGTCGACGCCCCCGGCCTACGACGAGTGCATGAATCCCCAGCACTTCAATGATGACAACCCGGTCGGCGGGGACCCGCAGATGGTGTTCCTCGACGGTGAGCCGCTGCGCCAGGTGGCCACCCGCGAGGAGTTGAAGGCCGGCACCTTCTTCCACGATGGGACGACGGACAAGACGTACATCGGCAGTGACCCGACGGGGCGCAGACTCGAGATCACGGCCAAGAAGAGCGCCATGCACTTCTTCGCCGGCGCGGACGGTTCGGTCGTCCGCGGGCTCGGCTTCGCGCAGTACGGCACCAGCCAGAACCAGAGCAAGGAGCCGGCCGCGCTGATCGCGCAGGCCAAGGGCATGGTGTTCGAGAAGAACACGATCCTCCACAATGCGGCTGCCGGTCTGCTGGTCAACGCCGACGACGTCCGCGTGAGCGGCAACGTGATCGCGGAGAACGGGTACACCGGTATCACGGCTCACAAGTCAGGCAATCTGACGGTCGAGGGCAACCGGGTCCTGCGCAACAACACCGAGCAACTCGGCTTCTCCCTGGGGTACAACCTGTCGGGGGGCGGCATGGTCGCCACCCGAATCGCCAACGCCAGCGTGCGGGACAACGTCTTCGAGGCCAACCAGGGTGTGGGCTTCTGGTGCGACCTGTCCTGCTACAACCTGACGGTCGTACGCAACCTCATCCGCGCCAACTCACGCCATGGCCTGCAGTACAAGGTGTCGGGGCAGGCTCTGATCGCCTCCAACGTCCTGGCCGGCAACGGCATGACGGGCCTGAGCATCCTGGGCTCCAACAAGGTGCGGATCATCAACAACACCTCCGTCGGCAACGGGCAGGCCATCGCCGTGCAGGAGGACCCGCGGCCGACATGCCCCGGCGACGAGGACAACTGCCCGACCGACGCGGAGAAGGCGCTGGGCATCACCTGGGACACCGCGGAAACCACGCTGATGAACAACATCATCGCCGCCGGTGACAGCGCCGCGCCGCTGGTGAACACCACCGACAACAACTCCGTCGCGTCCGGGCGCCGGGTCGGCGGCGACGGCATGATCCCGGCCGCGAGCATGCATCACAACGGGTATTCGCGCACCGCCGCCGACACTCCTGGCACGCTCGTGCAGTGGTCGCGGGTGACCGGGGTGAGTCTGCACTACACGTCGCTGGCGGAGTTCCAGGCTGCGACCGGGCGCGACGCCGGCTCTCGCTATCAGGAGGCCGGCTATGTGGTCAACGCGGCGGCAGGCGACTATCGCCTGGTACCCGGCAGCCCGGCGGAGACGGCGGGCGCGGCGCTGCCTGCCGACGTCGCGGCGGCGATCGGCGTATCGGCGAGCGGACCGGTCAGGCTCGGCGCGCTGTCGTGGCCTGATGAGCCGGCCACGACCGAGCTGGTGCGCAACGGGACGATGGACGCCTCCCAGCCGCTTCCGTGGTGGTCGGCGGGAAACCCCGCGCTCGCCGTCGAGAACGGGGAACTACGGGCCACGGTCGCCGGTGGCGCAGCCGACGCGGAGGACGCCGTGGTCGTGCAGCGCACCGCGCCCCTGATCAGCGGTCACACCTACACGTTGTCCTTCGACGTCCGGGCCTCGGCCGACGTGGCGGTGCAGGTGGCCGTGCGGGAAGGAGAGGCACCGTACAACGACGCGTTCGCCCGCACCGTCGAGCTGGAGACGGCCGCCCAGCGTTTCTCCTTCCCGTTCACCTCCACCGTCGACACGAGCGTGGCGGAGGTCGCGTTCCAGCTCGGGGGCGCGGGCGCGTTCACGGCCCACCTCGACAACGTGTCGCTGGTGGAGAACACCTGGAGTGTGGCCAAGGAGCTCAAGCAGAGCGAGGCGGAGGCGCTCGCGGCCGCGGCGGCGAGCGGACAGCTGGTGGAGGTGCTGTCGGAACGCGGCGAGACCCGTGAGGTTTACGCTACCCCTGACGGCGGCTTCACCTCCAAGGAGCACTTCCAGCCGGTACGGGTGGTCAAGGACGGCGCCTGGGTGGCCGTCGACACCAAGCTGAGCAAGCAGGCCGACGGCTCGATCGTGCCCAACGCCACAACGACGCCGATCCGGCTGTCCGGCGGCGGCACCGGCCCGCTGGTGACGATCGAGCGGGCAGGCCGGCCGATGTCGCTGACCTGGGCGACGGCACTGCCCAAACCCTGGCTCGACGGAGACTCCGCCGTCTATCCCGGCGTTCTCCCCGACGTGGATCTCCGGGTCCGGGTGGAGCCTGACGGCTTCTCGCACATCCTGGTCGTGAAGACCGCCGCGGCGGCGAAGGATCCCCGCCTGGCCACCATCAAGCTGGGGCTCTCCGCGCCCGGCCTGACCGTACGCACCGCGGAGGACGGCACCCAGCAGGCGGTGGACGACGCGAGCGGCGGCGTCGTTTACGAGGCCCCGGTGCCGATCATGTGGGACTCCACGCAGCCCGCCGCTGCCGCGCGGTCGCTGACGGCTGACGGCGACACGGACCCCTCGTCGGAGGACCAGGGGGAAGGCGCCATCACGGAGGCCACGGCCGTCCAGCCCGGAGACACCTCCAAGATCGCCACGGTGGCCACGACCGTGAGCGGCGGGGAGATCGCGCTCAAGCCGGATCAGGACCTGCTCACCGGCGCCGACACCACCTTCCCGCTCTACATCGACCCGATGTGGGACACCCCCAGGGCCTCAGCCCGGCTGATGGTCTCCAGCGCGGGATGGTCGAAGTACAACTTCACCAAGAACGAGGGCATGGGCCGCTGCCCGCGGGACTACCCGCCCGCCGGGCGTTACTGCAACGGCTGGTACGAGAAGCGGCTGTTCTACCGCGTCCCGACCGCCCGGTTCGCGCACAAGGAGATCATCTCCGCCGAGTTCCACGCGCAGGAGACCTTCTCGACCTCGTGCAGGAAGCGGGTCGTGGACATCTACCTGGCCAAGGCCTTCGGGTCGGGCTCCACGTGGAACTCCACGTCGGACAACTGGGTGCGCCGCCTGGACAGCAGGAACGTGGCCAAGGGCTGGAGCTCCGGCTGTCCCGGGGGTGACGTGCTGTTCAACGTGACCAGCGCGGTGCGGCAGGCCGCCAAGGAGGGCTGGTCGAACACCACGTTCGGGCTGCGCGCCCGAGACGGCGGCGACCAGCTCGCCTGGAAGCGGTTCGACCGCAACGCGTTCGTCCGGGTGCACTACAACAGCCCGCCGCCGCAACCGAAGATGAGCCAGCTCTCCTCCAGCCCGGGCGGCCCGTGCCGCGGGCCGGACAGTCCGGCCACGTTCAACCAGCTCCCGACCCTCTACGCGAAGAACCTCACCGACCCCGACAACAAGGGCGTGGAGGGGGAGAAACTCAAGGCGCAGTTTCAGGTGAGCTGGAAGGAGAACGGCGTCACGAAGACCAAGAACCTCGGCACCGTCACGAAGATGTCCGCCAGCGGGGCGCGTAAGTCCTCCTTCAGCGTGAAGATCGCGACCGGCGTGGTCCCGCAGGGCGTCGTCGCCGGCTGGGGGGTGCGCGCTTACGACGGGCGGGCGTGGAGTCCGTGGAGCTGGGCGGGCAACGCGACGGCCTGCTACTTCATGTACGACGCGAGGGCACTGCCAGGGCCGAAGATCACCTCTGCCGGCGCCGACGGGTACCCGGCGCTCGATCCCGCCAACCCCGATCAGGTCCCCACTGATGGAGTCGGCAGGTACGGCACGTTCACCATCGCCCTCGATACCCGGGTGGCCAAGTACGCCTGGGCGATGAACACCGACCCCTCCGCGGGTTCGGCGAAGGCCAAGACCGCTGCCACCGAGTCGATCCAGGCGATGCCCACGTACTCGGGGCTGAACACGCTGTACGTGACGGCCTGGGACGCGGCCAACAACTGGTCGACAGGGACCTACGAGTTCTGGGTCGCCGACGGCAGGGGCCCGAAGGCGCACTGGAAGCTCGACGATGCGGAGGGGGCGACCAGCCTGGCCGACGCCCGGGGAGCCTATCCCGCCACGCCGCAGGGCGGCGCCGCCCTCGGCGCTTCCGGCGCGCTGGGCACGGCGATGCGGCTGAACGGCACCAGCTCCTACGCAGCCACCGGCGGCCCGGTGGTGGACACCACCAAGAACCTGGCCGTGTCGGCGTGGGTGAAGATGCCCGCCACGTTGCCCACCGCCCCCTTCGTCGTGGCCAGCCAGGCCGCGACGCAGAATTCGCCCTTCTACCTGAAGTACGACCCGGGCGACAAGAAATGGAAGTTCTGGCGGGTCCAGGCCGACACCAGCACCGCCGGAGCCGGCACCGCGTACTCCAAGGACCCGGCCAAGCCCGGCGTGTGGACCCACCTGGTCGGCGTGCAGGACGTGGTGGCCAAGAAGATGCGGCTCTACGTCAACGGTGTGGAAGGCGTGCCCGGCGACATGGGCGCGGCCTGGGCGAGCGGCAACGCCTTCCAGATCGGCCGTGGCCTGTACGCCGGGAAGTTCGCCGACTACACGCCGGGCATCGTGGACGACGTCAGGGTCTTCGACCGGGTGGTGACGGCCGACGAAGTGCACGACCTGTTCACGATCAAACCTCTGGTCGAGAGCAAGTGGCATCTCAACAGCGCGTCGGGCACCCCGGCGAGCAGCCCGGACACCGGTCAGGGAGTGGCGTACCCGCTGACGCTCAACGGCTCCGCCAAGATCACCAAGGACCCGTCCAAGGTGCTGGTGCAGTCGCCGGCCGGGACCACCGGCGGCGCGCTGGAACTGCCGGGCGGCAACAACGACTACGCCGCGGCGAACGGGGCGGTGATCGACACCCGGGACAGCTTCACCGTCTCCGTGTGGGTCTCCACCCCGGGCACACCCAGCCGTTCGATGGCCGTGCTGGCACTGGCGGGGTCGTACAACAGCGCGATCACTGTCAGGTATGACCCTGGCAAGCAGCGCTACGTGCTGGACGTACCCGACAAGGACGGCACCGGCGCGACCACGGCCAGCGTGGAGCACTCCACGTTCCACCAGGGCAACTTCGGAGACTGGGATCACCTCGCCGTCACCTACGACGCCACGGAGGGAACGGTCACCCTCTGGGTGAACGGGACGAGAGAGGCCGCGGCCGAAGCGGACAACCTGTCCTTCCGCCACCGCACCCGGCCGTTCGGCCCCATCGCCTCGCTGCAGGTGGGCCGGAGCCTTTCCGGCGGCGCCTATCCAGCGGGCAAGTCCTGGGCCGGTCTGGTCGATGACGTGTGGGTGCTGCGCGGAGTGGCCTCCCAGCAGCTCATCGACACGCTGACCGTGCCCACGGAGATCGGCTCGATTCCCGGCTGAACCGTCGCCGGCCGGTGGCGGCGAGCGCCACCGGCCGGCTCTCTCCGCCTGACTCCACGACCTGCTCGGAGGATTACGCATGACTGTCCGCGGTGTCTCGGCGCGGCTGGGAACCGGAAGGATTCACCGTTTCCTGCGCTTAGGACTCACGGCCGCGCTCACGGCGGGGCTCCTCACCGCCATGCCGGCCTACGGTACGGCACAGACCGGCCCAGAAACCCTCAAACCGGTTGACCGCGAGCCTGTGGTGGCCGGCAAATCACTGAAAGCCACGTCACGCAAGACCGCCCCACGTGCCCCGGAACCGGTCGTGCGCTGGCCGGACGCCGGTGAGGCCGTAGTGACGCTGGGAGGCGAACCCGGCGCCCCGGCGGTCACGGCGGAGAGCGGAACCCGCGCGCGACAGGCGGGGAACCTGCCGATCTGGGTCTCCACGCCGAAGGCGCAGGCCAAGGACACCACACCCGGCAAGGTCCGGGTGCGGATGCTGGACCGGTCGGCCACGGCCCGAGCCGGCGTCACGGGCGTGGTGTTCACCCTGGGCCAGGAGGGCGGCGCACCGGGCACGGTGGGCCTGCGCCTGAACTACTCCGGGTTCGCCGAGGCCTTCGGCGGCTCGTTCGGATCGCGGATGCGCCTGGTGACACTGCCCGCGTGCGCGCTGAGCACGCCGGACAGGCCGGAGTGCCGGACCACGACCCCGGTCCCCGCAGCCAACGACGCACGGGCCGGGACGATCACGGCCGAGGTCGAGGCGGCCGCCGAACCGGTCGTGTTCGCGGCCACCGCCGCCGCCGACAGCGCCAAGGGCGACTACAAGGCCACCGAGCTGGCGGCCTCGGCCACCTGGCAGGTCGGAACCCAGACCGGCGACTTCACCTGGGCGTATCCGCTGCGGATGCCTCCGGTGCCCGGCGGGCTCACCCCTGAGCTGGCCGTGTCCTACTCCTCGTCGTCCATCGACGGACGTACCTCCAGCTCCAACAACCAGGGCTCGCAGGTCGGAGACGGCTTCGACCTGTGGCCCGGCTACATCGAGCGTAGATACCGCTCCTGCGAGGACGACGGCGTCCCCAAGGACAGCACCTACGACGTCCACCCGATGGACCAGTGCTGGGGCTACGACAACGCCGTGCTGACGCTGGGCGGCAAGGGCGGCGAGCTGGTGCAGTCCGGCACCAACGAGTGGAGGCTGCGCAGGGACGACGGCACCCGGATCCAGAAGTTCGCAGGGTCCGACGCCGACACCGGCAACGGCGATGACAACAACGAGTACTGGCTGGTGACCGCCCCGGACGGGAAACGCTACTACTTCGGCAAGAACCGGCTGACCGGCTGGGCTTCCGGCAAGGCGGAGACCAAGTCCACGTGGACCGTGCCGGTCTTCGGTGACGATGCCGGCGAGCCCTGCCACGGCGACACCTTCGCCAAGTCGTGGTGCCAGCAGGCCTGGCGCTGGAATCTCGACTACGTCGAGGACCCCAACGGCAACGCGATCGTCTACTACTACGAGCAGGAGGGCAACCGCTACGGGCGTAACCTGCGGGCCGAAGACGACACGCCCTACGTGCGTGGCGGCTATCTGAAGAGCGTCGAGTACGGCCTGCGCAGCGACAACCTGTATCCGGCCAAGGCCCCGGCCCGGGTGGCGTTCACGGTGGGGGAGCGCTGCCTGCGCTCGGCCGCCGACTGCGCCGAGTCCAACATCGACGCCCACCCGGACTACTGGGAGGACGTTCCCTGGGACCTCAACTGCAAGGCCGACACCAAGTGCCAGGACTACAAGGGGGCCTCGGCGCCCACGTTCTGGACGCGCAAGCGGATCGTCGAGGCGGTCACAATGGTCGTCAAGAGCGACGGCAGCGGCCACCGGACGGTGGACTCCTGGTCGTTCTCGCACGACTGGGGCACGGCGGACGTGGACCGTCAGCTGCTGCTGAAGTCGATCGTCCACAAGGGGCACGTGGGACCGTCCGTCGTGACGATGCCGCCGGTGACCTTCGCCTACACCCAGCTGCCCAACCGGGTGGACGCCCTCGGCGACGACGTCGGGCCGTTCATCAAGAACCGGATCGGCTCCATCGGCAACGAGACCGGCGGCGTGCTGGACGTCAACTACGCCACGGCGGACTGCCGCGTCGGCGACACGCCGAGCCCGCCGACCAACCATCGCCGCTGTTTCCCGGTCTTCTGGGAGAAGACCAGCGGTGACGCCAAGCCGACGCTGGACTGGTTCCACAAATACGTGGTGACCCAGATCGCCCAGACCGACCTCACGGGCGGCTCACCGGACATGGTCACCGGCTACGACTACAGCATCGGCAGCCCCGCCTGGCGTTTCACCGACGACGACGGGCTCACCAAGGAGAAGTACCGTACCTGGTCCCAGTGGCAGGGCTACGACAAGGTACGCGTGCGTAGCGGCGTCACCAGTGCCGCGCCCGGCCAGACCGACTACTGGTTCTTCCAAGGCATGGACGGCGACCGGCTGAACGCCGACGGCGGCGTCAAACAGGTCGAGGTCAGTGACGGCGAGGGCGGCTCGTACACCGATCACGAGTCGTTTCAGGGCATGACCGTCAAGACGATCACCTACAACCGGGCAGGCGGCGATGCGGTCGTCAAGGCGGTGAACAAGCCCTGGCACCACCAGACCGCCTCCCGCACGCGCACGATCGACAAGGGCACCATCACCGTCACCGCCAACCTCACCGGCGTCGCGGGCATGCGTGCGATGAAGCAGGTCGGCGGCGGCTGGCAGACGACCAGGCAGAGCGTGAACTCCTTCAACCTCACCACCGGCGCGCCGGCCGTGGTGGACGACGAGGGCGACATCGCGCTCGCCGGTGACGAGAAGTGCGTCACCACGACGTTCACCGAGAACGGCGCCCGCGTCCTGGCCATACCGGCCCAGGTCAGAACCGTGGCCGGGCGCTGCGCCGACACCCCGGACCTGTCCAAGGACCTGATCTCCGAGGAACGCACGTACTACGACAACGGCGCCTTCAAGGCCGCACCGACCCGTGGCAACGCCACCCTGGTCGAGAAGGCGAAGGAGGCCACCGCGACGACGGTGACCCCTCTGGCCGTGACGCGTACCGCCTACGACCGGTACGGGCGCGCGGAGACCGTCACTGACGCCGCGGGCAGGACCACGACCATGAAGTACACCGAGACGCAGGGCCTGACCACGAAGGTTGAGGTGATCAGCCCACCGGCCATGGCCGGTGACGCCATCACGGCGCACACCACCAGCAAGGTCCTGGACCCGGCGTGGGGCAGCCCGATCAGCGACACTGACGCGGGCGGCAAGACCACCACCATCAACTACAACGCGCTCGGCCATCTGATCAAGGTGTGGACCGGCGGTCGTCCCGACACCGCCGTGCCTGACAAGGAGTTCGGCTACCTGATCCAGCCGAACGCGATCGTCGCCGTCGCCACCAGGTCCATCACCGCCGAGGGCGGTCAGGAACTGTCCTACACCCTGTTCGACGGCTGGCTGCGGGAGCGGCAGGTGCAAGCGGCCGGACGGGACGGCACGACCAAGGGACGGCTGGTCTCCGACACCTTCTACAACGCCGCGGGCGCGGTGGATCGTACCTACGAGAGCTACTACGCCGACGGCGAGCCGAAGCCGGAGCTGTTCGGGGTGGCCGACCCTGGCAAGATCGAGACCCAGCACGTCTACGAGTACGACGGCCAGGGCCGCAAGACGGCCGATCGGCTGCTGATCGGCAGCAGCGATGCGCAGGAGAGGTGGCGCACCCGCTACGAGTACGGCGGGAACTGGACCAAGGTGATCCCCCCGCCGGGCGGCACCCCGGTCACCACCTACACCGACGCGCTCGACCGCAAGACCGAGATCCGCGAGCACCGGACGACCGGCTACATCGCCACGACCTTCCGCTACGACCACCGCGGCCTGGAGTCCTCGGTCACCGGCCCCGGTAACCACGTCTGGACCACCCGGTACGACCTGCGCGGCCGCAAGATCGAGACCACCGATCCTGACAAGGGCCTCACCAAGTTCAGCTACAACGACCTGGATCAGCTCGTCCTGACGGAGGACGCGCGGGGCAAGAAGATCGGCGTCACCTACGACGGGCTCGGCCGCAAGACCGGCATGTACGACGCCACGTCCGCAACCCCCGGCACCAAGATCGCCGAGTGGGTCTACGACACGGTACGCAAGGGACAGCTCACCAGCTCCACGCGCATCGTGGACACGGCGCGGTACACCACCCAGATCGACTTCTACGACAACCTGAACCGGCCGACCCGCAAGCGGTACGTGCTTCCGAGCACCGAGGGAGCCCTGGCCCCCGTAGGGGGTTACGTCTTCGACACCACCTACAACCTGGACGGGAGCGTGAAGGCCTCCAGCAGTCCGGCGGCCGGTGACCTGCCGGCGGAGAACACCGCCTTCACCTACGACGGCCTCGGCCGTCTGGCAGCGCTGGGCTCCAACCTGTCGACCTATCTGGTGGGCGTCGACTACACCAAGACGGGCAAGGTCGTCGGCCAGCGCCTGTCGATCGGCGCCGCGGGCAAGCAGGTGGACCAGATCTTCTCCTACGAGTACGGCACCCAGCGCCTGAGCAAGGCCACCACGGCGCACGCCGGCACGTCGGGAACCGACCGCAGCATGGAGTACCGATACTCCGACTCCGGCAACCTGCTCCAGGCGACCGACACCTCCAGAGACGGCGTGGACAACCAGTGTTTCCGCTATGACGACCTGCAGCGGCTGACCGACGCCTGGACCCAGCAGACGGCCGCGGGAACCGCCACCACCTGCGCGGCCGACCCGAAGCAGGCCACGATCGGCGGGCCTGCGCCGTACCGGGTCGGCTACACCTACGACGACGTCGGCAACCGCACCGGTGAGACCCAGTACGGCGCCGGCCCCTCCGGCGGCACGCAGACCGCCACCCGCGGTTACCGCTACGCGGGCGGCTCCGGCGTCGACCCGAAGTACAAGGGACACCAGCTCTCCGAAGTGACGGGCAGCCCCGCGACCTACGACTACGACCCGAACGGCAACACCACGGCACGCAGGACGCCCTCCGGCAACCAGACGCTCCATTGGGACGCCGAGGGCGAACTGGTCAAGGTCGTGGACGACAAGAAGGGGGAGACCACCTTCCTCTACACCGCCGACGGTGACCGGCTGCTGCGCCGCGACCCGGCAGGCACCACGCTCTACCTGCCCGACATGGAGGTGCGGCTGCAGAAGGGCCAGACCACGGCCACGACCGCCCGGTACAACCAGTACGCCATGCGTACGAGCGCCGGTGTCACCTTCCTGGTCAACGACCACCACGGCACCGCCGAACTGGCGATCAACGCCACCGACGGCTCCATGAGCCGTCGCCGCTACACCCCCTTCGGCCAGGTACGGGCGAGCGCGGGCCAGTGGCCGGCCGGCGACGAGCAGGGATTCGTCGGCGGCGTCGTCGACTCCTCCACCGATCTCACGACACTCGGCGACCGCGGCTACGACCCGGACACCGGCCGGTTCATCTCGGTGGACCCGGAGATCGAGATGGGCCGTTCACAGCAGATGAACGGCTACAACTACGCCGACAACAACCCGACCACCCTGTCCGACCCGGACGGCCGGTTCCCCATCGTCAACCTCTACCTCCTCGGCTATCGGCAGTTCTGGTTCAACACAGCCAGCTACCGTTACCTCGTCCGGCAGAACATCTATCTGGTCCACATCCAGCTGAACATCTTCACCAGCTACTACCGCATTGCGGTGAGCAACTGGTACATCGCCGCGCGGCAGGCCATCCTCCAGGGCCCGGTCATGCCCGGGGCGAGACCTCCATGGCGGCTGCCCGGCACCCCCGACCCGGCCTCCCGTCCTGCCGCGCCGCCCAAACCCAAGGTGCCGAGCAAGCCGAAGAAGGGCCTGCTCGGCCTGTGCTTCGGCGTCAGGGGCGCCCTCGGCATCTCACTCGGCGTCGAAGCATGTCTGACCGGCGACCGCAAGGGCCCCGGTATCGCCACCACCGTCAAGGGCGGATTGTCCACCTCGATCGGTGGCGGATGGTACGGCGGCCTCATGTACGCGCCCAACGCCAACACCGAGGACCTGAACACCACGCCCGGCACGACGGACACCTACACCACCTTCAGCTACGAGAATGAAAAGAGGACGAAGGGCCTGGATCTCGACATGTATGGGGCGACCAACAGCCAGGGCCAGTTCACAGCCGCCGGCGTAGAAGTCGGCCGAGGCGTGAACATCGGCCTGGATGTCCCAGGCGAAAGGCAACCACCCTTGAAGAAAACGGTGCCGGGCCTCAGCGGCTCCCACGAACGGGGCGTCACCAAAGCTTGGCGGCTCCGCCACCCGGTGAAGTGGTACACCGAGAAATGGTGGAACGTCGTCCGCAGCACCGGCAATTACGGGTGAGCCTCAGCCCGGGGCCGCACGAGGCCGAGCCGATCACTCGGCCCCGGCCGGCACCGGTCACGCACGGGGCAACCGCGCGGACTGTCGACGAAGCATGATTCTCTGATCGGGCCCCACCCGCCCTCACGCGGGTGGGGCCGCTGTCCATACGTCGGTGGTCAACCGGCTGCGGTACGCGCCCGCGCGACTGCCACTCAGGTTATAACCGCGCTCAGCCTCGCGAGTGATGAGCCGCCCAGCCCGCCGTCGGCCGGCTGGAGACCGTCCCCGGCGGCACTCATCCGGCCTGTCCTCGACCGTGAGCGGGCCGCCGGTCCTCGCCGCCTTCCCTCTCGCGTCCGCAGGGGGACCGTCCACCGGAACGAAGAGCGCGCCCCTGCCCTCGACCCCGGGGCCGTCGCCGCTGCCGGTGTCAGGTCGTTGCTGATTTGGCCGATTCCAGGGAGATCTGGCCAAGCAGGTGGCCAGTCCGCGGAGATGTGGCCACGATGATCGAGTGATGTCCTTTCCAGCTGAACGTGTCGGCGTTCGAGTCTTCTTGCTGGCGCGGGTGTCGGTGTTCGGGGTTTGTTGTCGGAACCTGCCCCGCGTGTTGAACGCGGGGTCTTCGCCGGTGGAAACGCGGACTCAACGCCAATGGCTCGCGCGGACTTGATGTCAGTCGTACGTCGTCGTACGACCGGGGGCGGACATTGGGGGGTATGGGTGGGGAGGGGATCGTTGTCGCGGGCAGAAAGTGTCTGATCTTGGTGGCAGGGTGTGGGGGAAATGCTCCCGTCAGGAAGGAAACGCCCCGGGGATGGATGCGAACGACAAGCCGCAGACCCTGTACCCGCTGAAGGATCTGGAGCTTCCCGCGCTGCTTCCCTTGGATCCGGTCGAGCCGGTGCCGGCGGAGGTCGAGCCAGGGTTGGAGGCGTACCGGAACGGAGACCTGGACGACGCGATGAACGCATTGCGGGAGATCGCCGGGAAGGGTCGCACAGCCGTGGCCGGGCACGCGGCGGCGGCGCTGGCAGGGATCGAACTCGGCGCGGGCCTGCCCTGCTGGGAGTCGTTGGAGCAGGTGGCAGCGGGTGAGGACCCGTGGCTGGGGCCGCTGGCCGGTGTGCTGATCGCGGAGCTGGAGCCGGAGGAAGACGGGCACTCGCTGCTACGCGGGGTCACCGCGCAGCTCACCGGGGACGAGGAGGCAGCACGGGCGCTCTACGCGGAGGCGGACGAGGAACTCGCCATCGTCCTGACCGGCAATCTGCTGATCGTCAGCGGCGATCTGGTGGCGGCGGAGGAGCCACTGACGCGGGCGCTGAGATCGGACAACGACATGATCGCCGCGTATGCCGGGCACCTGCTGGGCCACATCCTCATCGCGCGAAACGAACTGGAGGAGGCCGGGAACGTGCTGAGCGACGCGTTCTGGCGGTCCCACCCGCGCGGAACGGGCCCGGAGGAGCTGGTGCCCTGGGTCGGCGTCCGGATCGGTGAACTGCTGGCCGGGACGTTCGAGCTCGACGTGGTCGCACGCCTGATGGAGGAGAGCCGCATGGACGAGCTGTACTTCACACGGGACTTCTTCGAGAACGCGGCGTTCTTCACCAAGTACAGCGAGCCGTCGCTCACCAAGATCGGGTTGCACCTGTTCCCGGGCGACTTCGACATCGTTCAGGGCGCGCTGGAGCGGCTACGCGTGTGGAGCGGCGAGCGTTACGAGAGGGGTCGGGCGCTGGCTGTTCTGCTGGGCAGGCGGCTGCTCGAAGAGAGGAACTCCTGGTCCGACGGTTACCGGCCCTTGCGAGAGTTTGTCGCGGACGTCGGCGGCGTCTGAGGCTGAGGCCGTCCGAGGAGAGCGGGCCCGGCGCCGGCGTGGGTGATCGGAGGGCGTTACGTCAGCCCGACCGCTAATACTGCAACGGCACTTGTGCAGCTCGTCTCGTTTGGCGATCATTTGTGTCTCGTGGCAGTGATGGACCTTCAGACGTGGTCGGCAGGGCTGGCGGAGCTGCATCAGCGGATCGCGGGACGGTTTGCCCGCTCGGAGCCGCGTGAGCGAGTGCTGGCCTACATCCGGGGCCTGCTGGCAGGGCTGGAGCGCAAGAACGGCTGGACTTTGGCCGAGTTCGCCGGTCAGATCAGCCCGGACGGCATGCAGCGGCTGGTACGCACCGCGGACTGGGATGCCGACGCGGTGCGCGATGACCTTCGCGACTATGCGATGGATCATCTCGCAGACCGTGACGGTGTGCTGATCATCGACGACACGGGGTTCCTCAAGAAAGGCGTGCGCTCCGCCGGCGTCCAACGACAGTACTCCGGTACGGCGGGCCGAACCGAGAACTGCCAGATCGGCGTGTTCCTCGCCTACGCCTCCTCGCGGGGGCGGGCGTTGATCGACCGGGAGCTGTACCTGCCCGCTTCCTGGACCGACGATCGTGCCCGCTGCCGGCAGGCCGGTATCGACGATCACGTGCGATTCGCCACCAAGCACCAGCTGGCCAAGGCGATGCTCACCCGGGCGTTGCAAGCCGAGGTGCCCTTCACGTGGTTCACCGCCGACGAAGCCTACGGCCAGGCCAAATCCCTGCGCGTGTGGCTGGAGCAGCGCGATGTCTTCCACGTGCCGGCCACCCGGCGCGACGACACCGTCGTCAGCATGCAGCTGCAGCAGCGGCGGGTCGATGACCTGGTGGCCTCCTTACCCGCGCAGGCCTGGCGACGCCGCTCGTGCGGTGACGGCGCTCACGGCCAGCGCCTCTACGCCTGGGCGCGAGTACCGATCCGACCGCTGCGTGTGGCCGGTCGCGGCCACTGGGTTCTGGCCCGCCGCTCCCTGACCAACTCCGACGACATCGCCTGCTACGTGTGCTACGGGCCCGCTCGCACCAGCCTGGACCAGCTGCTACGGGTCGCCGGATCGCGCTGGGCCATCGAAGAGTGCTTCCAGGCGGCCAAGAACGAGGCCGGCATGGACCACTACCAGGTACGCAGCTACACCGGCTGGTACCGGCACATCACCTTGTCGATGCTGGCCCACGCTTTTCTGGCAGTCACCGCGACTCAGGCAAACGGGATCGGGCCTGCGCCGACACCCCACCAGAAGATCATGATCTCATCCCCTTGACCGTCAACGAGACACGGCGTCTGCTGGTCCACCTTCTCCTGCAGCCCCGGCATGCACCCCACCACGTCCTCGCCTGGTCACGATGGCGCCGCCGCCGACAAGCCCAAGCCCGCCGCTCCCACTACCGCAGACGCGGCCATCCGCCCCCACAAGCGCCGTTGCAGTAATAAGGACACATCCGGGAGCAGGACGCCTTCACGGACGCCGGTGACGCATGGTCCCCATGCTCGTCAAGACGCTGATGGTATTGCCGGACCGCCCTGTTATGGCCGCCTTAAGTGGCATTGTCACGCTCCAACGCCGGACGATTGGATCAAGAGGTGATCTTCTCCGGCGCGTCACAGGCGGGTTTCGGATGCGCCCCCATGTCGCCGCCTGTCCCGCCCGGCCGCTCCTCTTGCCGCGGGTGGGTCATCGGCCCGCGCCGTCCTTCACGAAAAGGGAGTCGTGACCATGACCATGCTGACCTACACCGTCCTCACCGACCCGGCGCCCCTGGAAGCGTCAGCGGCCGGGCGGCCGTCCACGGGGACGGTGTACCTGCTCGTCACCAACACCGGGCAGCAGCCGGCGTACTGGTCCACGATCACGGTGGAGGTGCCCGTCGGCAACGGCGCCGGCGACCTCACCTCGAACTTGAACAAGATCAAGCCAAAGGGCGAGTACCGCACATGGCCGGGCACCCGGCCGGGCACATGGACGGGCCCACCGCCGGGCACCCGGTCGTCGGTGAACGTCCAGCGGCAGGGCTCCAACGCCTTCCAGGCCACCCAGGCCACCACCCCTGGCGGTAGAACCCCTTTCGCCCCCGGCGACTACATGGTGCTGACGCTGGAGAACGTCGCCCTCGCCGCCACCTCCGGGCTGGCCGTGCTGGCGGTGACCGAGAAGGCCAGCAGAACCAAGACCGGGGGTCTGAGCACCAGCCACGCGGCGGTGGCGCTGGCGAAGACCGCGCCACAGGAGCTCCCGGCGCCGCACAGCTTCCATCCGGACAAGGCCATGGTGAACCCCGGTGACACGCTCACGCTGAGCTGGCAGGGGTCCACCGGCTTCAGCTACGCGATCATGTACCCGGGCGCGCCGCAGTTCGTCCCCGTCTCCGGGGGCAGCTGGTCACCGCCCACCGCCCCGAAGCGGGCCATCACCTACATCCTCAGGGCCACCGACCCCACCACGCAGCAGCAGCACTTCCTCACCACGACCGTTCAGGTGCGCGATCCCGAACTCGACACGCTCACCGCCACCACCGAGATCAAGACACCCAGGGTTCAGGGGACCAAGACCAACTGGGGCCTCACCATCGCCGGCACAGGGGCGGAGATCTCCGACAGCTCCGGCGTGAAGGGGACGTTGACGGCCGACAAGGCCGTGTTCGACGGCGTGCTCACCGGGTATGTGGAGGGGCCCAACAGCGGCGAGGGAGTCATCACCTTCCCCCAGGGCGGGGTGAAGGTCTGGAGCACAGGCGGCTCCAGCGAGCTGGGCACCCTGTACGTCAGCGGCATCAGAACCGATTACGTGAGCGGACCTAATGACGGCGATGGAGACATCAGGTTCCTCCCAGGCGGAATGAAAATCTGGAGCGCACTCGGCTCCAACGACCCGGGCACCCTGTACGTCAGCGGCATCAGAACCGATTACGTGAGCGGACCTAATGACGGTGACGGAGACATCAGGTTCCTCCCAGGCGGAATGAAAATCTGGAGCGCACTCGGCTCCAACGACCCGGGCACCCTGTACGCCCGCAACGTCAACGGAGTGGCCTCAGGACGGAGCACCCCTAGGTCTGGCTGGAGGCCGACAGGAGGGTATTACTACGACATCACCGTCGATACCTCCGGAGCCGGGTTCACCAGCTGCCCCATTTACCTCATCGCTCTCGGAGGTGACTTTTACGGCGAGCATGACCTCCGCACCACTGCCATCTACAACGCCACTGCCACCAGCTTCAGTGTTGTCCTCAGATGGCGCGACGGCGTACCCATGACGCTCGACGATGCCGAGCGGCTCGGCTGGCACATCGACTGGGTCGGCTACGAAACTTCCTGACTTCACCACCGCTCGTGCAAACAACCCCTGCACACGACATGGTCCCGAAGGATGCTCCGCGCCCATGTCGTCGTGGAGCTGATGCAGGTAAGACGCGTTGATCACCAGTGCCCTGGCAAGCGCGTCGCGCCTGGCCCGCTCCAGCGGCTCGTGCGCCCCCTCACCGGACCCAGGAGGGGAGAGCCGCCCCGGCCGCGACCGACGGTGATCATGGACATGGGACGCCGTCGGCCAAAAATGGCACCGGCGGCGAGCCCTCCCGGGGTGGAGGAACGGCGAAACAGCCGGTGGCGGTAAGCCGCTCCATCCGCGAAAGGCCTGTGCACGGCGACGGCGGGCAGGAGTGAGCGTCAGTGCCTCGCCTGATCGACGTGGCGCGGCCGGGTGAGGGGGTTGCTCGCGGTCCTGATGTATGCCGACGACCTGCAGCCGGTGGGCGCGGCCGAAGGCGCTGTCGGGCGCCTGGGATCAGGCGATGGTGAGCGGCCCGTCGACCAGGTACGCCGCCAGCGGACCGGTCATCTGGTCCCGTGCCGGCGGATGCGAGTCCAGCCCATTGGTGTAGGTGGCGAAGTGGCCGACCTCTTCCGAGGCCGTGGAACCGAGGTCGCCGAGCAGGTCGACCGCGCGGGACCACCCGGGAGAGGCTGTCCTGCACGCAGTACCGGACATACAGCGAGTGGGCGAGCGTCGACTCGTCCGGGCCGCCGTCGTCGATCCGGCGGGCGAGGCCCTCCGCGGCCGACATCGCGCCCTCGGTCTCCACCAGCAGCCGGAGTCCTCGCCGGCGTCCAGCAGGGCGGTGGCCACGCTGTGGCGGATGCCGTGGATGGACAAGCCGCCGGGCGTCGGGCGCACCGACGCCCGGCGGCGAACGCTCCCCGTCCCCGAGGGGCAGGCCGCCCTGTTCGCCGTGTCGTTTTCGCCGTCTGTGGGCTCGTCGTGCTGCGGGCCGGGAAAGCAACCGCGGCCCTTCGTCTCCGGGGCGGCAGATGATCGGGGATTGTGCGGACTTTCCGGCCTTGGGTGGGTGATAGTGGCGGGGTGAGCGCTGAGGAGCACCAGGAGCACCAGGGGGAGGGGCGGGAGGTTCGGTCGGAGCTGATGCGGGCCGGGGTGCGGGCCCGGGTGGCGCGGCTGGCCCGCACCCCGGTCTCCGGAGCGCGCCGCTGGTCGTCTCCGGCGTTGCTGGCGCTGCTGTCGGCGGGGGCGTTCGGGGCGTTCCTGGAGCCGGGTGAGGCCACGGCGGGGGCCGCGATGCTCGGAGCGGCCACCGCGGTCGGCGGCAACCTGCTGACCGACATCGTCAAAACGGGCATCGCCCGCCTGGGTGAGAACGGCGGCGACGGTGCCGGCGGTGGTGAGTCGCCGCGGCAGGCGCTGGAGGCGGAGCTGGAGCGGCGTATCCAGCGGATCCTGGAGAGCGGCGGGCCCGAGGCGAAGGAGTTGCGTGCGGAGATCGCGCATCTGCTGGAGGAGGTCGGCGCGGTCGGCGCCGCGATCGAGGCGACGATCCAGGCCGGGGACCGCGACCTGCAGGAGCATCTGACCCGTGGCCTGGCCGGCCTGGGCCGGGAGTTCGCCGAGTTCGCCTTCACGCTGGCCGCCGTCGAAGATCAGCTGCGGGTGCTGCGCGACGGCCAGGACGTGCAGGGGGCGCAGCTGGGCCTGGTGGTGGATCTGCAGTACCGGCAGGCGACCGACATCCGGCTGCTGCTGCAGCTGGTGTCGGAGCTTCCCCGGCAGCACCCCGGCGGCGCACCCGGCGCCGCCCGGGCGCGCTGGAGGGACAAGTGCCCGTATCGGGGGCTGGTGCCCTTCGGCGAGGCCGACGCCGAGGTCTTCCACGGCCGGGAGGTGACCACCGCGCAACTGCTCACCACCGTCTCCCGGCGGCTGGCCGCCCCGGGACTGGTGGTGGTGACCGGCGCCTCGGGGGCGGGCAAGTCCTCACTGCTGCGCGCGGGCCTGCTGCCGGCGATCGGCCGGGGCGAGCTGACGGCGGCGGCCCGCCACTGGCCGGTGCAGGTCCTGGAGCCGGCCGGCTCCCCGCTGGTCGCTTTGGCGGCCGCGCTGGCCGCGCTGGCGGGTGTTTCGGCCCCTGAGGTGGTGCGCGGCCTGCGCGAGGATCCCGGGCAGGCGCCGCTGCTGGTGCGCCAGGCGGTCGAGGCCGATGCCCGCCGCCGCACCTTGCCGTCGTCGGCCGTGGCCGGGGGCAGGCTGGTGCTGGTCGTCGACCAGTTCGAGGAGATCTTCACCCTCGTCTCCGACGCCGATGAGCGGGCCGTGGGGGAGCGGGAGGCGTTCGTCGCCGCGCTGCACGCGGCCGCGACCGTCCCGGGCGGGCCGCACGGCGCCGCGGCGGCGCT
Organism: Streptosporangium pseudovulgare; assembly: GCF_014648055.1. GTDB lineage: Bacteria > Actinomycetota > Actinomycetes > Streptosporangiales > Streptosporangiaceae > Streptosporangium > Streptosporangium pseudovulgare. Next base: position 15,720 of record NZ_BMQJ01000018.1, on the reverse strand, counting down.
GGTGGTGCTCGCGGTGCGCGGCGACGTCGTCGACCGCTGCGCCGCCCACCCGCACCTGGCCGCGGCCCTGCGGGACGGGGCGTTCGTCGTCGGCCCGATGACGCAGCCGGATCTGCGGCGGGCGATCACCGGCCCCGCCGACGCCGCCGGTCTGGCCATCGAGTCCGGCCTGGTCGATGTCATCCTCAGCGAGCTGCGCGCCGCGGGCGGCGGGTATGAGGCGGGGGCGTTGCCGCTGCTGTCGCAGACCATGCTGACCGTCTGGGAACACCGCGAGGACGGCCGGCTCACAAGCCGGGGGTACGCCCGTACCGGCGGGGTGACCAAGGCGGTGGCCTCCAGCGCCGATGCCGTCTACACCGATCTGGCCCCGGATCGGAAGGAGACGGCGCGGCGGGTGTTCGAGCGGTTGACGGCCGTCACCGGTGACGGTGCGCTGGCCCGCCGTACCGTCGAGCGCGCCGCCTTGCACACCGGCCGCCCCCCGGGCGGGCGCGCCGCGGTCGATGAGGTGCTGGAGGTCTTCGCCCGAAGGCGGCTCGTCGTCGTCGACGCCGGCCGCGTCCAGATCGCCCATGACGTGCTGCTGGGCTCCTGGCCGCGGCTGCGCGGCTGGCTGGCCGACGAGCGCGCCGACCGCGTTCTGCACACCGAGATCCTGCAGGACGCTGATGAGTGGGATCGGCGCGGCCGGGATGCGTCGTTTTTGTACGGCGGGATTCGCCTGCAGGCCGCCGAGGAGGCCGTCGCGCGTTGGCGGGCCGACCCGGACCGCTACGACGGGTTCGACCTACCCGGCCCCGCCGCGGCCTTCCTGCACGCCGGCACTCTCTCCGCCACCCGGGCCCGGCGCCGCCAGCGGCTCCGGTTCACGGTGCTGGCGGGGCTGCTGGTGGTCGCGATCATCACCGCGGTGGCCGCGGTGCGCTCCGGCCAAGCGGCCAAACAGCAGAGCGCCTTGGCGCTGGCCCGCAGCGCCCAGGCCGCCTCCCGGGAGGCGGCCGCCTACAGCCAAGTCCTGCCCGACGACCCGGAGACCTCGGCGCGCCTCGCCGTTGCGGCGCAGGCCATCGCCGACACCGGCGAGGCGCGGGTGAGCCTGGCCGCACTTCTCAGCAGACCGGCACGTGCTGTCCTGGCCGGACACACCGGCCCGGTGGCCTCGGTGGCGTTCAGTCCGGACGGCACCCGCCTGGCCTCCGCCGGAGAGGACGGCACGGTGCGGCTGTGGGATGTGGCCGCCGGAAAGCAGGTCGGCGCGCCCCTCGCCGGAAGCGCCAGTCCGGTGGCCTCGGTGGCGTTCAGTCCGGACGGCAAACGCCTGGCCTCCGACGGATATGACGACACGGTGCGGCTGTGGGATGTGGTCACTGGAAAGCAGGTCGGTGCCCCCCTCACTGGACACACCGGCATAGTGGCCTCGGTGGCGTTCAGTCCGGACGGCGAACGCGTGGCCTCCGCCGGAGAGGACGGCACGGTGCGGTTGTGGGATGTGGTCACTGGAAAGCAGGTCGGTGCCCCCCTCACTGGACACACCGGCATAGTGGCCTCGGTGGCGTTCAGCCCGGACGGCACCCGCCTGGCCTCCGCCGGAGAGGACGGCACGGTGCGGCTGTGGGATGTGGCCACTGGAAAGCAGGTCGGCGCTCCCTTCATCGGACATACCGACGGGGTGCGCTCGGTGGCGTTCAGCCCGGACGGCAAACGCGTGGCCTCCGCCGGAGTCGACGACACGGTGCGGATCTGGAATGTCGGACTGCCGTACGACCTTCAGGGTCTCCTGCGAGCGGCGTGCGACATCGCGGGCCGGCCGTTCACTCCCGAGGAGTGGCGGCGATACATCCCCGATGAGCGGTACCGTCAGCCCAACTGCCCGGCCGTTCGATGAGGTCAGCCGAGGCCCACCCCGGCGCGGGGAATCCATCCGCACCGTCGCCGCCTGGGTGAAGGTCTCCGTCGGTGTCGTCCACAAAACCCTCGCAGCCGCTGCTGAGGGCAACCCCACTGACCATGATGGGGGCTTGTACTCTGATCAACTGTTCGGGCCAAGCGCGATGGCGGGAGACGGGGCATGACTTCGAGGCTGGCCGGTGACGTGGTCGGCAGGCGCTACAGGCTTGCCACCGAACTGGGATCCGGTGGTTTCGGGCGGGTCTGGCGGGCTCGCGACGAGACCCTCGACGTAGACGTTGCAATCAAGGAACTGCAACTGCCGCCGGAGATGCCGGAAACCGAACGAGCCGAGCGGCTGGCGCGGGCCACGCGTGAGGCCCGCAATGCCGCACGGTTGCGCAAACACGACGGCATCGTCGCGGTTCACGACGTCGTCATCGATGACGGTCTTCCCTGGATCGTCATGGAACTGATCGACGGCTGCTCGCTGAGCGAGCACATCAAGCAGCACGGCCCTCTTCCGGTGGACAGGGTCATCGCAGTCGCTGTGGCACTGCTGACGGCAATCGGCGCAGCGCACCGGGAAGGCGTCGTGCACCGCGACATCAAACCGGCCAACGTCATGCTCTCCCAGAACGGGAAGATCCTGCTCACCGACTTCGGGACAGCGATCCACCACACTGACTCCGCGCTGACCGCCACCGGGATGTTCATCGGCTCGGCGGAGTACATGGCACCCGAGCGGTTGCGCGGCATTGACGGCCTTCCCGCCGGGGACCTGTTCTCCCTCGGCGTGACTCTCTACCAGGCCGTCGAGGGGTTCTCGCCGTTCCGCCGCGATACCCAGGAAGCGACTTTGGCCGCGGTACTCCTGGAGGAGGCGCCAGCGCCGCAACGAGCCGGGCCGCTCACGCGGCTCATCACCCGACTGCTGGACAAGGACCCGGGCGGCAGGCCGACGGTCGACGAAGCACTGGCTATGGCAGGAGACATTGCAGGTGAGCAGCCCGCAACCACCGTCCATGTGCGGCGCGACACCAAGATCCTGCCGGTCTGGCCGAAGAAGCGGCAGCCGGTCGTGGTTACCGCGCTGATGGGGGTCATGACAGCGTTGGCGGTCATCACGGCACTCGCCGTCGCCGGACTTCCCGATGCCGGTGAAACATGGGGGGAATTCGAGCATCTCGAGGGCGCCGTCGTGCTCAGCGTTGCCGATGTCGTTCTGGCTGGCTTGGTGTGCGCCAGTCTCGCGCGATTCATGCCGGTGAACTTCGGCAAGATCGTCATCGCTGTGGTCGGTGTCGCCGGGCTCGTCTTCGGCTGTGGCGCGACTGCTTTCGCCTTCCACGGCGCCGGCGAAATCTTCCGGAACGAGATGAATCTATTGCCCCAAGAGTCCGCGACGATGTCGCTGGCCTTGATCAGCATCGTCGTCCTCGTCGCTGTCGGGTCGGCCTTGAGCTCGCAACTCCTCGTTCGATGCGAAACGATCAAAAGTCGAACACGATCATGATCACCCCGTCAGCTGGCGCGCCGGCTCTGCACCGCCTGGTCGGCAAAGCCCTCGCGGCCGTCTTCGGCGACGAGGTCATCGGCCCCGCATGATGATCGGGACTTTCCCGGGCCGCTACTGAGGGGCCCTCCGCTCGGGTTCGTGCCACCAGCCGCAAAGTAGCTGTGAGCGGCCCATAGCCCAAGTACGGCTGGAAGGGACAGCCGGTTGACATAAAGCTTGATATCAAGCAGCCCGGCCTGCGGAAACGCCCCCGTGACCGCTATCGCGCCGGACTTATCCCGCCATGTTCGAGCCGTAATCCTCGCGCACACACCCGCCGTGACCAGGAGACTGTCCCTTTCGGCGTTACTTGGTCTGCGCCCCCTGTCCGGTCCGCGCCCCGGCGCGGCCCGTTTCTGCCATATTCCAGTGGCCCCTCTTTTGGAATCATCGACACCGACCGGCGAAGATCTCGACGAGAATGAGCCACTATGACCGACCCCCTACGCGACGGCGACCCGGCTCACATCGGCTCCTACCGGCTGCACGCAAGGCTCGGCGGGGGCGGGATGGGAGAGGTGTTCCTGGGCCGTTCCCCCGGTGGGCGCCTGGTCGCCGTCAAAGTGGTGCGCCCGGAACTGGCCGGCAACAGCGACTTCCGGCGCCGCTTCGCTTCCGAGGTGGACGCCGCCCGCAAGGTCGGCGGGTTCTATACCGCCCAGGTCGTGGACGCCGACACCGACGCCGTCCGGCCGTGGCTGGCCACCGCCTACATCCCCGGCCCCTCCCTGCACCAAGCCGTCGACGAGCACGGGCCGCTTCCCCTGGAGTCGGCCGCGGTATTGGGAGCCGGGCTGGCCGAAGGACTCGCCGCCGTGCACGCCTGCGGGATGGTGCACCGCGACCTCAAACCCGGCAACGTCATCCTCTCCGACGACGGGCCCCGCCTGATCGACTTCGGCATCGCCCGCGCCCTGGACGCCACCAGCCACACTCAGACCTCCACCGTGCTGGGCACCGCCGCGTTCATGTCCCCCGAACAGGCCATGGGCCGGGACGTCGGGCCGCCCTCGGATGTGTTCTCGCTCGGCTGCGTGCTCGCCTTCACCGTGACCGGCCACAGCCCCTTCGGGACGGGGCCCGTCCACGCGGTCGTCTTCCGCGTGGTGCACGCCGACCCCGATCTTCAGGGAGTGCCCGCCTCCCTGGCCGCTCTGGTGGCGGCCTGCCTGGCCAAGGACCCCGCCGCCCGGCCCAGCCTGGAGCAGGTGCTGACCCGGCTCACCGCGCTCGCTTCGCCCGACCAGGGGCGGTGGCTGCCTGAGGCGCTCACCCAGGTCATCGCCGACCGCCGGACCCTGGCGCTGACCGCTCTTCACGACCTGGCCACCGCGACCGACGGTGGCGGCCCCCGAACGATGGCACCGCCACCGTCCGGCCACGCGAATCCGCCGGGGGCACCCCAGCCCTTGCTGGTCAACGAACGCCGCCATATGCGCGGCCGTGACCCCCTGCACTCCGCCACCGGCTACCAGATCGCCGCCCATGTGCTGCTTGCCCTCTTCACCCTGGTTTCTGTGAGCACGGTGGTTCACCAGTTCTACGTCTTCGACGAAGCCGGATCGCGGTACCCCGAGGAGTCGGACCTCATCCGCTTGTTCGATGCCTACGAGTGGGATGCCACCATCATGTGGCTGGCTCAGATCGTCTCCGGCCTGGGGCTGGCGGCGGCGTGGCTGCTGTGGTTCCACCGGGTACGCGTCGTCGCCGAACGGCTCGCACCCGGCCGGCTGCGTTACGGGCCCTCCATGGCCGTGTATGGCTGGCTCATCCCGATCGCCAACCTGTGGCTGCCCAAGCAGATCGCCGACGACGTCTGGCACGCCTCCAGCCCCCCGGGACGGGACGGGACGACCGTCCCGGCCGGTCTCCTGCGCGCATGGTGGATCTTCTGCTTGATCACTTTCCTGACCTGGCCCCTGTTCTGGATCAAGTGGACGACACTCCTCGATACGGACTCCGTCCGCTACAGGTACCAATACACGTGGGAGACCTGGGCCAGCGTGGCCGTGCACATGCTGGTCGTACCGACGGCGATCGTCACCGCCCGGTTCGTGCGGCGGCTGGGCGCCATGCAGGCGGCCAGACTCGACAGCTGACGGCCGAGCCCCGCACGTCGGCTGTCGAGCGTCCCGAATCGAAGATTCTGGGGCGTTCCTGTGGTGGTGCTTACAGGCCCATATGGTGTTGATTGCGGCTCTCCGCTCGGGTCCGTGCGATGAGCCCCAATCATCGCTGGAGCGCGGCCGTCAGCGTTGCCGGCAGGCCGGAGCGCTGACGTGGAGCTCCAGGCTGCGGGCAATCCGGCGGCCGCTTGGGGCGTCCTACGTCTGTTTGCATCCCCCCGAACTCCCAGGGAGACCTTTGTGCTCAGACGTCTGCTTGCCACCGCCGCTGTGGCCGGTGCCATGCTCCTCACCCCGTCCGTGGCCGGCCTGGCCCCGGCCGCCGACGCCTCCAGCGCCGTGGCGACCGCCTGCACCTACCAGCGGTCCGGCAACCACTGGAACTGCGTCACGCCGGGCGCGTACTGTCCGAAGGCCGCGCACGGCAAGGCAGGGTATGCGAAGGTTACCGGCCGCCGTTACACCTGCGCCCGCTACAGCAACGGCCAGTGGCGGTAGAAGCGGGCCTGAGCGAGCGCCAAGCGTCCCTTTCCGCCGTGGCCCGGCCGGGAAGGGGGCGCTGTCATCGCAGGCGCGCGGGGGGCGTCGTCTCATCCGTCGTCGTTGACGATGCGTTACCGCTGAGGGCGTGTTGATCTTTAGGGTGGGGCTTGTGGGTGAGGTCAGGGTCGGTGAGTGGACGCGGCTGGGGGAGCTGGACGGGCCGGCGGGGTTCTTGACGGTCCGTGGTCACCGGTACCGCTACCCGGATGGCCGCGAGGACACATGGGACATCCTGGTGGGCGGTGCGACCGTCGCGGTCGTCGCGGTGACCGAGGACGAGCAGGTGGTGCTGGCCCGTCAGTACCGGCCGGGGCCGGGGAAGGTCCTGATGGAGTTGCCGGGCGGAAACGCTGACGGCGATGAGCCGGTCGAGGTCGCGGCGGCCCGGGAGCTGCTGGAGGAGACCGGCTATGAGGCGGCGACGCTCGAGGTGGTCATGCAGACCTTTCTGGCGTCCTACGCCTCGCATCGCCGCCACGCGGTCCTGGCCCGCGGATGCCGGAGAGTCGCTGAGCCGGACCCGGGTGACGGCGAGTTCGTCGAGACGGTGCTGATTCCGGTCGGCGAGTTCGTCCGGCATGTGCTCGGCGGGCAGCTGACCGACGCCGACATCGCCTTCACGGGACTGACCGCCGCCGGATACCTGAAGCCGACCGTTTGACCCTACGCGCACCTGCCGCTGAGCATGGCCGTGAGGTGTCCGGTGGTGAGAGGATCGGTTTCGAGGCGGAGACCCTCAACTGCTGACAGCGGCTCTGCACCGTGGCCGGGAGCGCCGAAGATCAGGAGCGGCGCGGGTCGTAGTTCCGCAACTCGGTCAGGCGGACGCCGCTGTGCGGCAGCAGGGGTACCCCGCTGCCGCAGTCCAATACCACGCTTCTTCTGTGCACCGTTGAACGCGTTATCTGCAGGACAGAGGGCATTCTGCCAATGGATCAAGGGTGTGATCGACAGGGGTAAACCTCGGTGCCGGTAAAGCGGGGGGACGGGGACACCGACGGCTGGGTCGTGGTGCTCATCGCTCCCCTCGACGACCCGCAGCACGAGGTTGACCTGACCTGCATCCGTCAGGGGGCGGATCTGCGGGTCCTCAACGGGCAGGTACCGCCCTGGCCGGAGGCGCAGGAAGCCATGGAAACCGGCACCGCCCTGGCAGAACACTTCAGCATGCCCTTCCACTTCGCCAGCCCATACTGGCCTTCCTTGCCGCCGTCGACGCGCGCCTGGACCGACTCGGCGTACCTCCGCGCCCGATCCGGAAGCGATCCGCCGAGGACCGCGCCGCCGGCTCAGTGCTCCACCGCGCGGGCTTCGTCTCCGCCGTAGCGGTCGGCGGTGAGCCTTACTACCGGCTTCCCTCGGCCATGACCGACCCGGCCGAACAGCGGCGGGTGGTGACCCGGGCCTTCGACATACTCCAGGCCGAGGGCTTCTACCCCACCTGTGACCCGGCGCTCTTGGACTCCAGCCTCCCGCTGGCCCGGTCTCACGAGATGGGCCCCGGCGACCATCTCGGTGACCTGGCTCGATCCGTCCGGTGTCGGTCACCTCTTGTCGCGGTTCGCGTTGAGCGCGGCCACGGTCACGGCGATGACATCGGCTGCTGAGGACATGGTCCGGTGCTTCGAGGAGGCGCTCGGGCTGCCGGGCGTCGAGCAGTGGCCCTTCGAGGTAGGCCGTGCTCATCTGGCGTACGGCGAGAGGCTGCGCCGTCAGGGGCTGGAGGTCGCCAGGCTGGCGGCGACGGGGCTGTCGAACCCGCAGATCGCGTCGCGTCTGTTCCTTTCGCCGCGGACCGTGTCGTCGCATCTCTACCGTGTGTTCCCGAAGCTGGGGATCACGTCGCGGGCCGGGCTCCGCGACGCTCTGGAGGCGCTGCCTCCCGAGCCTCCGGCCACCCGGCTGTGAGAGCTACCGGTCGGGTCTCAGCACTGCCCCGGTACTGACGTAAGCGAGCCGTCGGCCGGATGTCAGTCAGCTGACGGAGGCTGTCAGCACGGTGGCCGAGCCATTCTCGTGGAGACATCGAATCGGCCCGGTACCCGGGCGAGACCACGAGGAGCGGACCATGCCGTTCGTCACCACCGGCGACGGAGTCGAGATCTTCTACAAGGACTGGGGCTCGGGCCGGCCGGTCATGTTCCACCACGGCTGGCCGCTGAGCTCGGACGACTGGGACGCCCAGTTGCTGTTCCTCGTCCGGTGGGGCTACCGCGTCGTCGCCCACGACCGCCGCGGGCACGGGCGTTCCGCCCAGGTCGGTCACGGGCACGACATGGACCGCTACGCGGCGGACGCCGCCGCCGTGGTGGCGCACCTCGGCCTGCGCGACGTCGTCCACGTCGGCCACTGCGCCGGTGGCGGAGAGGTCGCCCGGTACGTTGCCAGGCACGGTGCCGGCCGGGTTGCCAAGGCCGTCCTCATCGCAGCGGTCCCGCCGCTCATGGTCCAAACGGAATCCAACCCCGCAGGGCTGCCGGTGGAGGTCTTCGACGGCTTCCGCGAGGGCGTGGCCACCGACCGCTCCCAGTTCTACCTCGACATCGCCTCCGGGCCGTTCTACGGGTTCAACCGTCCGGGCGCGGACGTCTCCCCGGGCATCATCCAGAACTGGTGGCGCCAGGGGATGGCCGGCAGCGCGCAGGCGCACTACGAGGGGATCAGAGCGTTCTCGGAGACGGACTTCACCGACGACCTCCGGGCGATCGACGTGCCCACGCTCCTCTTGCACGGCGACGACGACCAGATCGTCCCGATCGCCAACTCCGCCCGGCCGGCGGTCACGTTGGTCGAGCACGCGGACCTGAAGGTCTACCCGGGCCTGTCGCACGGCATGTGCACCGTCAACGCCGACACCGTCAACGCCGACCTCCTTGACTTCATCAAGAGCTGACCCGGCTCGGTACCGACACACAGCCCGTCAGCACGGAACACAACTCGGAACAGAAAAGGAATCACCATGACCGCAACACCCACCGGCTACGTGACCATCGTCTGGGACGCGAAAGCGAAGGCGGGCAGGGAGGACGACCTCAAGGCGTTCATCACCGCCGCCGTCACCCCCTCGCGCAACGACCCCGGCAACATCGACTACGAGTCCCACGAAGTCGAGGGCCGACCCGGCGAGTTCGTCATCTACGAACGCTGGGAGACACGCGCCCACCTCGACGCACACCTCGCCGCGCCCCGGATGCGGGAACTCGTCCCGCAGATGCTCGAACTGATCGACGGATCCATCGAGGACGGCATCCGCCTGCTGCGTCCGTTCCGCCCCGCCCACTAGAGCAGGACGCCCGCCGACGTCGGCGTCGACGCCGACGGAGCGCACCGCCACGAACCAATCCCGCGGGTGCTCCCGGTGACCGCTTTCCGGGAGCACCCGCTCCGACGACACGCACAGGAGAGACACGACGTGACCACCACATTGATCACCGGCGGCAACAGGGGCCTCGGCCACGAGATCGCGCGCCGACTCGTCCAGGCCGGCCAGACGGTCTGGATCGGAGCCCGGGACGCCGGGAACGGCCGCAAGGCCGCCGACCGGCTCGGCGCCGGCTTCGTCCAGCTGGACGTGACCGACGACGCGTCGGTCGGCGCGGCGGTCGAGACGCTGCGCACGCGGGCCGGCCACCTGGACATCCTCGTCAACAACGCCGGGATCCTCGGCGAAGTGACCGCACCCGAGGACATGACGGCCGACCAGATCCGCCGCATCTACGAAACCAACGTCTTCGGCCTGGTGCGCGTCACGCACGCGTTCCTGCCCCTGCTGCGGAAGGCGGCCGCCCCGTCCGTCGTCAACGTCACCAGCGGTCTGGGGTCATTCACGCTGACCCACGACCCGGAGCGGGTCGAGTCGCAGTATCCGCTCGCCGCCTACGGCTCGTCGAAGAGCGCGGTCACCATGCTGACCATGCAGTACGCCAGGACGATCCCCGACGTCCGCTTCAACGCGGTAGACCCCGGCCAGACCGCGACCGAGCTCACCGGCCACATCGGGCAGAGCGTCGAGGAGGGCGCGGAGGCGGCGGTGCGTATCGCCACCCTGGGGCCCGACACCCCCACCGGCACGGTGACCGACCGCGCCGGCGCACTCCCCTGGTGACGGCGGCAGGCCCCACCCCGCGACAGTCCTGGCAACCACACCCCACCCGGCGCACCGGTGAGGGCCCACGGGCCCTCACCGAGAGAAGCAGGACTCAGTCGCCAAGCCCCTGAGACCACCTTGTCCGGCACGGGGAACACCCCCGGATCGGACCACCAGCCCCGCGTCGATCTCGCGGTCGCAGCGATCGGTACCCCACGAGAAGGAAGATCACGATGGACGAACGACTCAAGGAACTCGGCGCCCTACAGGCGGCCTTCGCCGGGCGCGCACAGATACAGCAGTGGGCGCAGGGGGCCGAGCTGCTCGCTCTGCTGCAGGCGGCATCGGAGACGAAAACGCTCGACCTTCTGACCCGGCCCATCACCGCGGAGGCCCTCGCCACCGTCAGTGACATCACTACCGACCGGGCCCGCCGGATCATCGAGGTACTCCAGGCTGCCGGGGTGGTCCGAAAGGCCGACGACTCCTCGCCCGCCTTCGTGCTGAGTCCGGAGTTCGGCGCTCTGCACGCCGGCGCCTCCGGGGTGGAACTGGCGACCGTGCTGGAGGCATCGAACGCGGCACTCGACCGGGTGCATTCCGCCTTCTCCCCGCCCACCGCGTACGACTGGGAGTCAGACGCGCTGGTCATCGCCCGCGACTGGGGCGTCCGGCCCACCGCGGCCGCGCGCAGCATGTTCGTGATGGCCTACGACGCGCTCCCGGCGTACCGTGACCGGCTGGCCGCGGGCGGCCCCCTGCTGGACGTCGGCAGCGGGGTCGGCGGAGCCGTGCTGAGTGCGCTGGTGGAGTACCCCGCCCTCCATGCTGTCACCGTCGAGCGTGCTTCCGACGTCGTCGAGGAACTGCGGCAACGTGCCCAGGCCGCCGGTGTGGCCCCACGCCTGGACATCCGGCACTCCAATGCCCAGGAGCTCGATGACGATGCGGTCTACGGTGTTTGCTACTGGGCCCAGGCATTCTTCCCGAGCCACACCCGCGAGTCCACCCTGGCCGCCATCCGGCGCGCACTCGCCCCGGGCGGTCTGCTTCTCGCACAGGAACTCGCCGCGCCGGCCGACGACTCGACGTCCGCCCGCCTGGGCGCATCCCTCGACGCGCTCGTCGCCGACTGCCGCGGGGTCCCGCCTGTTGTGAGCTCGGAGGACCTGGCCGCGGAGCTGCGGGCCGGCGGCTTCACCGGCGTGGAGGTCGTGCCCACCCCGGTCGGTCGGCTCGTACTCGGCCGTCGCGGGCAGTGAGAACCACCGAGTTGGTGGAACACGAAGCAGGGACGTCGACCACCAGATCCACCTTGTGGTCGACGGGTTACCCGCTATCCGGGCATCATCCACCACTTCTTCATGCTCAACGCCCTGCGCGACACCGACGCCACCCAGGCCGCCATCACCCTCCACACCGCCTGAACCCACGCCACGACGACGCCCGGGGAGCGGGCCCACCGCTCACCCCGCCACCGGAACGTGTCGCGCTGCTCCGTATCGCCGGAGACGATTACGCAAGGAGAACCGCCGTATGACAGTCATGAAGAGCACGATTCCCGATACGGCCCGTCAGGTCGCCGGGAGCGCGCTGCAGAACACCCTCGTGGATCTCCTCGGGATCTCGCTGATCGGGAAGCAGGCGCACTGGAACATCGTGGGGCATCGCTTCCGCTCCCTCCACCTGCAGCTCGACGAACTGGTGACGGTGATCCGCGAGGCCGCCGACACGGTCGCCGAACGGGCCGCGACGCTCGGTCTCCCGCCGGACGGCCGGCCGGAGACGATCGCCTCGGCGTTCGCGCTGCCCGGCCCGAAGGACGGCTGGATACGCGACGACGACGCCGTCGAGATGATGGTCGAGACCTTGGGGGCCGCCGCCACACGGCTGCGCGAGCGCATCGACGCCACCGAGAGGGCCGACCCGGTCACCCAGGACCTCCTGATCTCGATCACCGCCGAACTCGAGAAGCAGCGCTGGATGTTCGCGGCCGAGGACGCCTCTCAGACGGACTGAACGGCGGACCACGCCCACCATCCGCAACACGCCCAAAAAGGGGGGGCCCGTGACGACACCCCCTATCCCGACACGCCAGGGACTTCGCCCACCGGGCAGCGCGTGTTCCCGATCCGCAGAGACGGCACACGGGCCCGAGCGGCGAGGGCCCCCGGATGATGCGCACAAGGCATCGGTACAGTCACGTCGCAAACAGTCGTGGAGAGCCGTGCCGGTGAAGCCCCGGCCAGGTCCGTCGCCCGGTGGGCGGACGCCTTCTCACCCTAGCGCCACGGTGCGCAGGAGTTCCGCCGTCCGGTCGCCTTCCTCACCCTCGGATGCGCAATCATCTGCTGGCGACGCCTGAAGTCATTCCGATAGGAGTTCTTAGAGTGCGGAACGTGAGCTCTTGTCCGTTTCGTGGTTGAGGTTGGGGAAGGACCGCTGGTCGTGGGTGGGGGGCCCTCAGGCATCGGGGCGGGCGAACAAGCCGGGTTCGGGTTCGATGAGGATGCCCCGGCTGACCAGGCGTTTCAGTTTGGAGCGGATGCCTTCGGTGTTCTTGGGGAGGATCGGCAGGTCGAGGGCCTGGCAGAGGTCGCGGGCGCGCATCGGCCGGCTCGTGTCAGCTAGGGCGGTGAGGATCTGCTGGTAGGCGGGGCGGTCCGGCCCGGTGGCGGGTGAGGGCAGCGGGAGGGTGAGGAGGGTCTTGCGGGTGATGCGCAGGTCCTCGCTTTCCGCGGCGAGTTCGCCGAGCTGCCGGGTGAGTTCTTCGATGCGGACCCGGAACTGCTCGGCCTGGTCGGCCAGTTCGCGCTCGCGGGCTTCGAGGTGTTCCAGGATGGCTTTGACCTGCGGGTTCTCGCTCATGCGGTCCTCCAGGAGGCGATGGTGGCTCCGGTGAGGCGGCGGCTCATGACGGAGGTCATCGCCCAGAAGACGCGGGAGCGGGAGGAGTCGGGCCGGTGTTCGTAGTCGCGTACGAGACGGCGGTAGAACATCAGGATCCCGTTCGTCTGTTCCACGACCCACCGCTTGGCCTGCGGAACGAAGCCCTTGTCGTCCGGGATGCGCTCGACGATCTCGACGTCGATACCGTGTTTCTTGCCGTGCTCGACGACCCTCTTCTTGAAGCCCTGGTCGACCAGGGACTTCTTCACGCTGCCGCTCTGCCCGGCGACCTGGTCCAGCAGGGCGATGCCGGCGGTGTTCTCGTGCGTGGAGGCCGCGAGCACGACGACCGCGACGACGAGCCCCAACACGTCCACGGCCAGGCATCTCTTCCTGCCCGGCACCCTTTTCGCGGCGTCCCGGCCCGTCGTCGTGGCCGGGACGCCGACGGCCACGTGGATGCTCTGCGTGTCCAGGACCACCAGGCTCGGGTCGGCTAGTGCGGTGACCATGAACGTTCACCGGGCGGACAACGCGCCAGCTTGACCGCGCTCACGTTGATCCATGCGGTTGCCGATCTCGTTGTTGTATGGTCTGAAATCCACAAATATCGGGGGAGAGCAAGGCTGTGGAGCGCGAAACACTGCTCGGTTACCTGGACTCGCAGCGCAAGCACGTCCTGGGCATCCTGGACGGCCTTGGCGAGGGGGACCTACGCAAGGCGGTGCTGCCGTCCGGTTGGTCACCCCGCGACCTGGTGCACCATTTGACCTGGTCCGAGGCGCTTTGGTTCCGTGGAGCGATGGCCGCCGATCGCCAGGTCATCGACACGCTCGTGGCCGGCGAGTTCGGTTGGAAGGTCCCCGAGGAGTTCTCCGGCGCGGACGTGCTCGCACGGTATCGACAGACGATCGAGCAGTCGAACAGGGTCATCGGGGCGACGGCGATCGATGCCGTGCTGGCCTGGTGGCCGACGAAGATGTTCGGTTCGGGGTCATGGCGGCTGGGGTCTTTGCGCGAAGTGCTGATGCACGTGATCGTCGACACTGCGACGCACGCCGGACAGCTCGACGCGGTCCGGGAGCTGATCGACGGGCGGCAGTGGCTGGTCAACGACGACCGACCGGCCGCAGATCACTGAACTCGGTGAACGCTAGTGCGCTCACCGGGGTTGATCATGCCGCTGCTCGGCGTGGTCGGCCCCAGCGTTGCTGGCGTTCGCTGCGGATGCGGGCGCGTTCGCGGCGTTGGGCGGCCAGGACGTCGGGGTGGCGGGCGTTGGCGTTACGCCAGCGCAGGTAGTCCTGCAGTTTCCGGGCCAGGACGGTGTGGTTGGGGTGGTCGCTGTTGCCCATCACGAAGTTCCGCAAGGGCCCGAACTGGGCCTCGATGGGGTTGGCCCATGAGGCGCTGGTGGGTGTGAAACACAGCTCGACCTTGTGTTTTTTCGCCCACGCGCGGATCGCGGGGGTCTTGTTGGACGACAGATTGTCCATGATCGCGTAGATGGGTGCGCCGTCGGGTTTGCGGGCCCGGATCGTCTTCAACGCCGCGAGGGTGTTCTCCCCGCCCTTGCGCTCCCGGTTGACGCCCCAGAGATGGTCGTCACTCAGGGAGTAGCAGCCGTGGAAGTACCGGACGCCATGAGTGCGGTGGTAGGTCGCCGGCAGTCGGTCGGGCTTACCCTCCGGCGCCCAGGACGTGCCGTGGCAGGGCCGGATCGACAGGGGCCCGAACTGGTCGAAGGCGAAGCACCGGTCCAGGTAGTGCGTGGTGACGTGTTCGATCCGGTCGAGTTTGGCGTCCTTGTCGGGGTCGCGTGATTCCTTCCAGGTCCGCGTCCGCTGGAAGGAGATCTTGTGTTCATGCAGCAGCAGACGCAGCCGTTCCCGCCCGACCCGCATCGGCCGGTCGGGGCAGATGGCGAGGTAGTCGACGAGTTTGCGGATACTCCAGTGCGTGAACGGACGGCCCAGACTGGCCGGGCGCATCTTGGCCGTCGCGATGACGAATGCTTCGTCGTCGCTGGTCAGCAGGCGGGGACGGCCTCCCGCCCAGTTAGGGTCCAGTGCTGACAGACCCCGCTCGTTGAAGGCGTGGATGACGTCCCGCACCGTGTCCTCATCGGCCGCCACCAGCCGGGCGATCGCCGGGGCCGGGGTCCGGACGCCGACGCCATGATGATCAACGCCCTACGGACTTTGATCGATCCGTGTTTGCCCCGCCGGACGATGCGTTGCAGGTACTGCCCCTCGTGATCGTCCAGCCGTCGAGCCCTTACCGGCTCTGCCACCCGCCACCTCCGCAGACTCGATCCCTACAGGGTGGAGTCTGGAAGCAGAACCCGCCCGAACCCGGCAAGCCCGACGGCGTGTCACCCACCCGGTGATCATTTCCGGTCAACGCACTAGGAGCTGTTTGAGGTTCGGATCATGTGGTTGAGGTGAGGAGCTTCAGCCACATGATCGAGCCTCGGAGATGGAGCCCGGCCTCGTAGTTCTCCGGGGTTTCGTCGTAGCGGGTAGCCAGGCCGCGCCAGGTCTTGATCTTCTGGAAACAGCGTTCGACGGTGTTGCGCCGCCGGTAGCGCCCGGGATCGAAGGTGACGGGCCGCCCGCCTGCTGACC
>NZ_BMQJ01000017.1 GCF_014648055.1 Streptosporangium pseudovulgare | reverse complement strand
CCGAGGCGGGTGGGACGGGGTTGTGCATCATGCACTGGCTTTTAACACACTGTTGAGTTCTCAAGAAACGGACGCGTTCACCGTCGGTCCGGATCGTCGATCCGCCCTCCGGGGCATTCGTTTCGCGTCTCAATCTTAGCAGTTCCGCCTGGTTTGTGTCAAACTGTCGCTTTCGCGTCAGCCGACCCGCACCCGCCGGATCCACAGCGGATCTCGACCGCCCCGCTTCCAGGGCAACCCCTCTAACTTACTCCAACATCCGGTTTGTGTCCAATCGTGCGGACACAGCCGAAAAGTCGGTTTCAGTGTGAGGGAGGTGCCGGGCATCTCGCTCACCCGGGACCTTGCGGCTCCTGGGGGCTCGTTGCCCTGCAGGAAGAACATTAGCAGGCCCCAGAGGCAACAAAGACAACTTGCCAACCATCCCCGGGGGTCATGCGTCCCAAACGTGAGCGGCAGGACGCGGGCAGGCGCAAGCGGGCGTCAAGCCGTCCGCAATCGCCGCTCGATATGACATAGGGACGAGGGTCAGGATCCTGACTCCACCATGGAGGTGAGCAGCATGGCCCGTTCGGAGTTCGACGACATCCGCGCGCACATCGACGCGGAGGCCGATCACCCCGAGGACCTCCTCATGGTCGCCAGATCCCTGTTGAGCGACCTTGAGGAGATGCGAATGCGTGAGGCGTTGCTCCGGTCCCACTACCTGCGTCTGCTGACCGCGGCCCGGGCGACGGTGGCCGCCGAGGCGGCCGGCCACCCGCAGCCGCTCACGTTCCTCCGCGACGAGCTCGCCAAGAGGGGTCAGCTTCCCGCCACCGACGAGGAGGTGACTCAGATCCTGGCCGACGCGCACACGGCGGCCGTGCTGCTGACGGAGCTGGAGAAGTCCGCGCCGGAGAGGGCCGGGAGCGGCGGGCCCCGTCTTCGCGCGTGCACGGGCGTGAGCCGTACCCTCCGCCGCTGACGCGCTCCCCGGCCGAGAGGGCCGGGCACCGCGGAGACCTCAGTGGCCGCTTCGCAGGGTGCACAGCCGGTCGGCGACCTCCTGGCAGGGCGCTCCCAGGTCGAACCGGCTCAGCAGGAAGATCCCGTCGCCGGTGTCGATCTCGAGGAACTCCGTACGCGAGGTGAAGCGGGTCCGTGTGTCCACCCGGATCCGCTCGACCGCGCTCCACGGCACCCGTTCGGAACCGGCGAACCCCCTCACCACGACGAGTCCGTGGCCGTCGGCGCTGAGCCGTACCGGGGCCAGGACGTCGCGCAGGGCGAGGCCCGCGGCCACCAGGGTCGCGACGCCCGCCAGGATCATGCCGCGCGGATCCCCGAGGCTCAGCACGGTGAGCAGCGCGAAGCCGAGGGCCGCGACGGTTTTCAGGACCGGGAGCTCCTTGCGTACCCGCCAGCGCAGGACCGGTCCGGACGTGTCATCCACACCGGCACGCTAGTCGCTCATCCCCGGGGCATGTACGGCGGCGCCACGCCCCACCCCCAGTGGGGAACCGGAGCCTTGGCGACCGGAGTGGCGCCCGGCTGGGAGTTGGCGAACGCCAGACGGGTCCCCCACTCGATGTAGCCGAGGAACGCCGCCCGGAACTCCGGGTCTTCGGGAAGGCCGACCTCGTCGGCGGCGTCCAGGAGGAGGTTCACCCAGCGGCGGCGCTGCCGCTCGGTGATGCCCCTGCCGATGTGCTGGGAGAGCATGTGGGCATACCCTCCGCGTTCCCGCGTGTAGCGGTCGGGGCCTCCGAAGACCTCGCCCAGCCAGATGGCGACGTACGTGGGATGCCGCGGGTCCATGCCGGCGAACAGCGGGCCGATGAGCTCGTCCTTCAGCACGTGCCCGTAGAAGACCTCGGTGAGCCGCTCGAACGCCTCGGCTCCGCCGGCCCAGTCGTACAGGGTCGGCACCGAGGCTCCCTGCCCGTGGACGCCGGTCGGCTCGTAGTGGCGCATCTCCTCGATGTCGGAGACGTATGGCCGGATCTCGGTGAAGAAGGCCGCGAAGTTCGGGCCGTTCCGGAACCCTTCGAGGTGGTCCTCGGCGGAGGTCCAGGTGATCCGGAGGATGTAGCGGCCGGCCTCCTCCGCGCAACGGGTGAGCTCGTAGTCGACACACTCGGGAGCGCTGCCGAGGGACGCCGCGGCACGCCGGTAGGCGGCCTCGAAGTCTGCCGACCGCTCCTCGGGGACGCGGTAACGGATGTATTCGACGATCAATGGCCTGCCCTTCCAGCGAAGATCCTTGATCGCATGTAATCATGTAAGCAACCGGCGCACAACAGGAGTGCGGAAACGCGAAAGGCCCGGATCTCAGTGAGATCCGGGCCCTTGCTTGTAGTAGCGGGGACAGGATTTGAACCTGCGACCTCTGGGTTATGAGCCCAGCGAGCTACCGAACTGCTCCACCCCGCGTCGGTGTGTTGCATCTGAAGATTACCCGCCATCCCGGGGACAAGGCAAATCAGCGGCACGGCACCCCTGGGCACGCGACGTCGGGGAGCGGATCCCGGGCAACGCGAAGGGCCCGGATCTCAGTGAGATCCGGGCCCTTGCTCGTGGTAGCGGGGACAGGATTTGAACCTGCGACCTCTGGGTTATGAGCCCAGCGAGCTACCGAACTGCTCCACCCCGCGTCGGTGTGTGTCTAAAGACTACCCGGCTTCGGCGGTGGACGCGAATCGATTAACCCGCGGGGCTCCTCCCGGCTAGGGACTCGGTGACGACGTGGGGG
The DNA here is from genome assembly GCF_014648055.1 of Streptosporangium pseudovulgare. Classification (GTDB taxonomy): domain Bacteria; phylum Actinomycetota; class Actinomycetes; order Streptosporangiales; family Streptosporangiaceae; genus Streptosporangium; species Streptosporangium pseudovulgare. The sequence goes on along the minus strand of NZ_BMQJ01000017.1, from coordinate 182,368 downwards.
TCGGCGACGGTGTGGCCGACCCCGACGGCGTCGGCGTCGGCGTCGCCGTCGGTGCGGAGGTCGAGGTCGGTGCGGGGGTCGCCGTCGGCGCCGCGGCCGACTCCAGCTTCTTCAGCGCTTCCGAGAGCGCCTTCTGGGCCGCGCCGTACTCCGTCCAGTCGGGCGGGTTGGCGTTCAGGGCCTTCTGCGCCCTGTCGTACGCCTGCTGGGCCTCGCCGATCGCCTGGTTCAGCGCGGTGTTCGGCTGGGCCGGCGTGTTCGGCTTGTTCACCTCCTGCTGGGGCAGCTGGGTGCCGTCCCCGAAGACCTGCTTCAGCGCCGCGTCCAGCGTGTCGGCGAAGCCGACCCTGTCGCCGTAGGAGACCAGCACCCGGCGGAGGATCGGGTACGGCTCCTGCCCGGAGGAGGCGGCGGTCTCCACGTAGACCGGCTCGATGTAGACCAGGCCGCCGGCGAACGGCAGGGTCAGGAGGTTGCCGTAGCGGACCTTCGCCCCTCCGATGCCGAGGAGGTTGAGCTCGCCGGAGAACTTGTTCTGGAAGTTGTTCTGCACCTGTCCCGGGCCGGGGATGGTGGTGTTGGAGGGCATCCGCAGGATGCGGAGCTTGCCGTAGTCGGGCCCGGGGTTGGCGTCCACGGACATGAACGCCGCGAGGTTCGGGCCCTGGCGCGGCACGAACGTGGTGGTCAGGGAGAACGTCGGCTCGTCCGTGTTCGGCATCTTGACCGACAGGTAGTACGGCGGCTGCTTGACGTCACGCTCACCCGACGACGGGTCGTTGGGGACGTTCCAGAAGTCCTGGCCGCTGTAGAAGGCGTTCGGGTCCTTGATGTGGTAGCGGGACAGCACGTCGCGCTGGACCTTGAACAGCGCCTCGGGGTAGCGCAGGTGCTGCTGGAGACCGGTGGAGATCTCGCTCTTCGGCTTGACGATGCCGGGGAACGCCTTGCGCCAGGTCTGCAGGATCGGGTCCTTCTCGTCCCAGGCGTACAGCGTGACGGTGCCGTCGTAGGCGTCCACCGTGGCCTTGACCGAGTTGCGCATGTAGTTGATCTGGTCGCGCGGCTGCTGCACCACCAGGCGGGGGTCGGTGACGGTGTCCCGCGTCATCGACTCCAGGCTCCGGCTGTCGGAGTAGGGGTAGGCGTTGGACGTGGTGTACGCGTCGACGATCCAGACCACCCTGCCGTCGACGATGGCGGGGTAGGAGTTGTCGTCCAGGCTCAGGAACGGCGCGACCTTGGCGATGCGCTCCTGCGGGTTGCGCACATAGAGGATCTTGGACTTGTCGTTGACGTCACCCGACAGCAGCAGGTTCATCTCGCCGTACTTGGCGGCGTAGAGGACCCTGTTGATGAACGAGCCGACCGGGACGCCGCCCTTGCCGTCGTAGGTGGTGTTCTTCTGGCCGGTGCCGCTGCTCAGCGGGTAGTCGAGCTCCTGGTTGCGGTCGCCGCCCACGATGACGTACTCGGGCGCGGCCGGGGACTCGCCGAAGTAGACCCGCGCCTCCTTCAGGCCGGTCCGCTCGGCCAGGGGGCCGGTCACCGGCATGTCCTTGGCGTCAAAGGCCGGCAGGCCCTCGGCGTCGACCTTGTTGCCCGGCGCGGCCACGAAGCCGTAGCCGTGGGTGTAGACGAGGTGCCGGTTGATCCAGTTGTCCTGCTCGGCGGGCGGGCCGGTGAGCTCGCGCACCGCCACCACGGTGTCGCGCGGCTTGCCCGACTCGTCCGGGTAGCGGTCGACGTCGAGCGGGTCGTGGAAGTCGTAGAAGCCGCGGATGCGCTGCTTCTGCTGGTAGGTCTTGGACACCAGGTTGGGGTCGAGCAGGCGCACGCCGGAGATCGAACTGTCGGCGGTGACGTTGACCTTCGAGGCGTCACCCTGCGCGGCGTAGTCGATGACCTCCGTCTGATCGACGCCGTACGCCTTTCTGGTGGCCTCGATGTTGCGTCTGATGAACTCCTGTTCCTTGCCCTGCTGGTTGGGCTTGACCTGGAACTGCTCGACCAGGGCCGGGTAGACCATGCCGATCAGGATGGCGGACAGCACCAGCAGGCCGAAGGCGACGCCGGGCAGCATGGCCCCGGGACGGACCACCCCGGCGAAGAACAGCGCCGCGCAGATCAGGGCGATGATCGCCAGGATCGTCTTGGCGGGGTACACCGCGTTGACGTCGGTGTAGGAGGCGCCGTACACGAAGCCCCGGTCGGAGAAGACGAGTTCGTACCGGTCGGCCCAGTAGGCGACCGCCTTGAGCAGCACGAAGACGCCGAGCAGCACCGACAGGTGGACGCGGGCGGCGCGGGTGGCGTGCACGCCGGGCGACTGGAGCCGGAAGCCGCCGTAGAGGTAGTGCACGACGGCCGCCATGACGGCCGACAGCACCACGGCGGTGAACAGGAAGTTCAGCACCATCCGCAGGAACGGGAAGGTGAACATGAAGAACGACACGTCGTAGTGGAACAGCGCGTCGGTCTCGCCGAACGGGGTGGCGTTGACGAACTCCAGCCAGGTCTTCCACTGCCCGGCGAACGAGGACCCGGTGAACAGGGCCAGCACCGCGGCGCCGATGAGAAAGATCATCTTGCGGTGCGGGTCGAGGGCCATCCGGTAGCGGTCCGCGCCGCTGGCGCCGCCGAACATCCCGGGGCCGAACATCGGCCGCGTCCGGTAGGCGAGCAGCATGTTGCCGCCCACCAGCCCGACCATCAGGACGGCGCCCACGACGAACAGCACGATCTGGGTGACGATCACACCGGAGAAGATCGAGGTGTAGCCGACCGAGTCGTACCAGAGGTAGTCGGTGAAGACGCCGACGAACAGGAAGAACAAAGCGACGAGCACGACGATGGCGATCGCCGTGGGAATCAAGAGTCGTGGCCGGCGGGGCAAGCGCATCGCCCTACCGGCTCCGGGGGTCCGGAAGCTCAAGGCCAACCCCTTGTCGTGAGAGCACGGTCCGTGTTTGGAAACCTACACCGGCGGGGGTTCGGCCGTGCTCAGCCCTTGGGCACGGTCCGGCCACAACGCCCGCGGATCCCGGGTTCACCGATGCCAACGTGCGGGACCGCGGAACAGTGCCCGGAGAATCGGATGGAACCCGGAGAATTCGGACGGTCACCACGCGTCACCGCCGGTCGGCCCGTCTCACGCGGGCGCGGGACGCCGTTCGTCGCGCCTCGCACGGGTGCCGGGCAGGCGCCTCGTCCCCACCCGGCCGGTCCGTCCCACGCGTACGTCCGCGCGGCCGTCACCGCCCCATGCGTGCGCCGGTACGGCCGTCAGCCCGCCGGGCAGCTCTCCGTCGGGCCGCCGGTGCGGATCGCGTCGACCGCCTGCACGGCGCTGTGGAGCGTGTCCACCTTGACCAGCTTGAGCCCGTCGGGGACCGCCTTGACGGCCTCGGCGCAGTTGCCGGCCGGGGTGAGGAAGAACACCGCCCCGTCCTCGCGGGCGCCGACCATCTTCTGCTGGATGCCGCCGATGGGGCCGACCTGGCCGTCCGGGGTGATGGTGCCGGTGCCGGCGATGGCCTTGCCCCCGGTCATCTCGCCGGGGGTGAGCTTGTCCACGATGCCGAGGGAGAACATCATCCCGGCGCTCGGCCCGCCGACGTCACCGACGTTGATCTCCACCTTGAACGGGAACTTGTAGCCGATCTGCATGGTGACGCCCACGACGGGCGTGCCGTCCTGGGCGGCGACGGTGGGGGCGGCCACGGTGGTGCTCTGTCCGGCGCGGTTGACGGTGAAGTCGACCCGCTGGCCCGGCTTGTGCTTGCGGACGGCGGCGGCGACGCTCTCGCGGTCGGTCACCGTGACGCCGTCCACCGCGGTGATCTCGTCTCCGCGCTTGAACCTCCCGTCGGCCGGAAGGCCCTTCTGGACGGAGGCCACGGTCACGACCGAGGTGAAGGGGATCTTCAGCTCGGTCAGCGCCGCCGCGGTGGCATCGTCCTGGGAGCTGGTCATCTCCTCGGTGTTCTGCTGGTCGACCTGCTCGGCGGTGCTCGTCGGCGGGAAGATCGTCTCCTCCGGCACGACGGCGATGGTCGGGTCGAGCCAGCCTCGCAGCGCGCTGAGCAGGTCGATCCTGTTGCCGGGACCGCCCTGGTACGCCACGGTGACGAGCCTGAGGGCACCGGAGGTCGGGTAGGTCTGGCGGCCCTCGATGCTGATCACGGGCTTGCCCTTGACGTCTCCGATGGTGTTCTCGGTCGGTCCGGGGCTCAGCACCACGTACGGCACGGGCAGCAGGGCGCCGACGATTCCCAGCAGGAGTGTGAGGATGCCGGCCACCGTCAGTGTCAGCGCTCGTCGTGACATGACAGGAAGCCTATGCCGTATCACCGGTGGGATAACCGCGCACCCACCCGCCGGCCCGCCGCGGCGGCGCGGCCGGCGCCGGGCGTCAGTCGCAGGCCCCGACCCACTCGGTCGTGCCGTCGGTGAAGAGCTGGTGCTTCCAGATCGGCACGGTGCCCTTGAGGTCGTCGATCAGCCTGCGAGCGGCGGTGAAGGCCTCGCCGCGGTGGGGGCAGGCGACCGCCACGATGACCGCGATGTCCCCCAGCGCGAGGTCACCGGTCCGGTGCACCGCGGCCAGCGCGGTCACCGGGAAGTCCGCGGCGATCTTCTCGGCCACCCTGCGCAGCTCGGCCTCGGCGCTCGGATGGGCCGAGTAGGACAGCCGGGTGACCGGTCTGTCGTGGTCGTGGTCACGGACCGTGCCGACGAAGATCGCCGTGCCGCCGGCCGTGTGGTCGCCGACGGCGGAGAACACCTCGTCGAGGGACAGGGGGGTGTCGCGAATGTCCAGCAACCGGATGACGTCCACGCCGAAAGCCTACATCGCCGGGGCCCGGCGGCCCCGGCCCCGGAGCGATCGATCGGGTGCGGCGGATCTTCGTGATCCCCGGACTCCGGGTGATCCGCCGCCCCGGGGCGGCGATCCCTCGTACGGCGCGGGCCCCGGTCTCACGGGCGGCGCTTCTTGCGGGCCACGCGGACGATGGCGGCGGTGCCCAGGACCGCGACGGTCGCCCCGGCGGCGGTGAGGGTGGCCTCCTTGCCGGACAGGCGGCGGCCGACGACGGTGTGCCTGCCCTCGCGCAGCTCCAGCAGCTCGGTGAACGCGGCCTCGTTCGTCCACGCCGGCTTCCACCCGGCCTCGCGCAGCGACACGCAGTCGACGACCCAGGGGTAGACCACGTAGTGGAGGTCGGTGGCGGGCGCCGGGGTGACGCCCAGCCGGTGCAGGCGCTGGGCGGTGCCGAAGGTCAGTCCGGCGGGCAGCTCGAACCTGCGCAGCCCGGAGAGCTCCTCGACCTGCTCGTGCTCCAGCCAGCCGTCGCAGCCCACGGCCACCACCCCGGAGACCGTGCCGAGCGCGGCCAGCTCAAGGGCCGAGACCAGGTCGTCGACGTGGCAGAACTGCCAGCGGGGTTCGCAGCCCTTGACGCTGAGCAGCCGGGGCGACTCGAAGTGGCGGGTGACGACGCTGTCCACGCCGGGGCCCACCACGGCGGCGGGCCGTACCACGGTGACCTCCAGGCCGGGGTGGCTGCGCAGGGAGCGCCGGACCAGCGCCTCGATCTCCAGGTGGTCGCCGACCATGCCGGTGTCGGGCTCGGCGGCCACGGGGGCGTCCTCCGGCAGCGGGACGGGGTTGTCGGGTGTCGCGCCGTACACCATGGCGCTGGTGACGAGCACGACGCGGCGCACCCGGGCGGCCGCGCTGGCGGTGAGGACCGTCTGCGCGGCGCGCAGGTTGTAGGCCCGGCGCTCGGCGGGGTCGGCGTCGAGGGCGAAGTCTCCCGCCAGGTGGACGAGCACGTCGATGTCGGAGATCCGGTTCGCCAGAAGCGGATCCCTGACGTCGATGACCCGCCAGGTGACGCCGGGGACGTCACCGCGCTGCTCGTCGATGGCCACGACCCTGCGGAAATCCGCAGAAGAGGCGACCTTCGCGAGGAACGCGCGGCCGACTCCGGAGGCGGCGCCGGTGACGGCGACGACCGGGGACCGCGGGCGTTTCGAGGTAGGCACCATGTACTCGCTTTGCACTGACCCGCCGTGCGACGGATAACGTGGCGGATGTGGACTCCTCCATCCTGCACGAGGTAGAGCGGTGACTGACTTGCCAGGTCGGGAAAACGACCCCAACGAGAACCCGTTCGCCATGTTCGGCGACCCTGAGCAGATCGCGGCGGCCATGCGCCAGTTCGCGGACATGCTCTCCGCGCCGTCGGGTTCCGGCCCGGTCAACTGGGACATGGCGAAGAACATCGCACGTCACGTGGTCGTCGCCGAGGGCGATCCGAGCGTCATGGAGGGCGAGCGGCGCCAGATCGTCGACGCCCTCAACCTCGCCGACCTGTGGCTCAACGAGGTCACGGCGCTGCCCGGCGGTACGGGCAGCCCGCAGGCGTGGAGCCGGTCGGAGTGGATCGAGAAGACCGTCCCGGTCTGGCGGCAGCTCTGCGACCCGATCGCCGCGCGCATGGTGGAGACCATGAGCGGCACGCTCGGCGCCGCCGGCCTGCCTCCCGAGGCGCAGGCGATGGCCGGTCCGCTGATGGGCATGATGAAGCAGATGGGCGGCATGATGGTCGGCCAGCAGATCGGCCAGGCCATCGGCTCGCTCGCCCGCGAGGTGATCGGTTCCACCGACATCGGCCTGCCCCTGTCGGGCGACCCGGCGCTGCTGCCCGGCGGCGTCGCCGCGTTCAGCCAGGGCCTGGAGACGCCCGCCGAGGAGATCCGCCTGTACCTCGCGCTCCGCGAGGCGGCGCACCATCGGCTGTTCCAGCACGTCCCGTGGCTGCGCGCCCACCTGCTCGGTGCCGTGGAGGAGTACGCCCGGGGCATCACCGTCGACGTCTCCGCCCTGGAGGAGCAGCTCCGCGGCCTCGACATCAACAACCCCGAGCAGATCCAGCAGGCCCTGTCCGGCGGCAACCTCCTCAAGCCGGAGGAGACCGAGCGGCAGAAGGCCGCCCTGGCCCGGCTGGAGACCGTCCTGGCCCTGGTGGAGGGCTGGGTCGGCACCGTCGTCGACCGCGCCTCCGAGGGCAAGCTGCCCTCGGCCGCGGCCCTGGCCGAGACCGTACGGCGCCGCCGGGCGACCGGCGGCCCGGCCGAACAGACCTTCGCCACGCTCGTCGGGCTGGAGCTGCGGCCGCGCCGGCTGCGCGAGGCCGCGGCGCTGTGGCAGGCGCTGGAGGCCGCCCGCGGCGTCGACGGGCGCGACGCGGTCTGGGGCCACCCCGACCTGATGCCCACCGCCGACGACCTCGACAACCCCGGCGGCTTCGTCCACGGCGAGCCGGAGTTCGACCTGTCCGGCCTGGAGGCGTCCCTCAGGGAGGCCTCCGCCGGGGACGAGGGCCGCGCGGAGGGCCGGGAAGGCCGCGAGGGCGGCGGGAGCGACGAGGACGGCACGAACGGCGACGACCGGAAGGACGGCGGCGAGGGCGATCGCGCGTGAGCCGGCCGGGTGAGCGGGCCGGCGGGCTCGGCGAACCGGCCGGCGCGGTTGACGCGGCTGACGCGGCCGGCCCGGCGGTTCCGGTGGTTCCGGCGGCGCCGGTCGGCGCCGGAGATCCGGTCGGCGCGGGAGATCCCGGGAGCCTGCGGGCGGACGCGGCGGCCGTGCTGCGGGGCTGGACCGCCCCGACCGCGGAGGAGGAGCTCCTGCGCGAGGAGTTCCTGGAGCATCTGCGCGCCCACGAGGACGCGATGTGGCGTGAGTGCGTGCCGGGTCACCTGACGGCCACGACCGCGGTGCTGTCGCACGACGGCCTCCGGGTGCTGCTCACGCTGCACCCGAAGGCGGGGATGTGGCTGCCCATGGGAGGCCACTGTGAGCGCGGCGACGCGACGCTCGCGGCGGTGGCGCTACGGGAGGCGACCGAGGAGTCCGGCATCCCGGGCCTGCGGTTGCTTCCCGGCCCGCTCGCCCTCGACCGGCACCGGGTCTGGTGCCACCCGCCCCACAGCCACCACCTGGACGTGGAGTACGGCGCGGTCGCCCCGGCGGACGTCGAGGCGGTGATCAGCGAGGAGTCGCTCGACCTTCGCTGGTTCCCGATCGAGGAGATCCCCGAGTTGTCGGACGAGGCGACCCGGCGGCTGGCGCGCCGGGCCCGCGAGGTTCTCCGCGCCGGATAGCCGAGGTGTTTTATGCTCGCCTCATACCCCCCTGGCTATCGTCTTGGTCCATTGGCGTGACGGGCGAATCGGGGCAGTGTGAGCGCGAGAACGACGGCAGGCGGAGACGTGGGCGGCGCGATCGTGACGCCCACCCGCCGGCGTCGGCGCGTCCCCGAGGCCCTCGCCTGGGCGGCGGTCGTGCCGTTCACCGCCTGGGCCGTGGCCAGGGTGGCCGGGTTGGAGCGCGGGTCGCTGGCCACGCAGCTCATGACCGGTACGCCGTATGTCGCGGCCGGGTCGCTGGTTCCCCTTCTGCTGACGGCGCTGTCCCGCAGGCGCGCGGCCACCGCGGTGGCGCTGGCCGCCACCGCCGCGCTGGGTCTCAGCGTGCTGCCGCGCGCCGTCGGCTCGGCGCAGGCGGCCTCCGGTCCGGCGCTGCGGGTGCTGACCCTCAACATGCTCTTCGGCAAGGCCGACGCGGGGGCCGTGGTCGACCTGGTCCGGCGGCTGAGACCCGACGTGCTGAGCACCCAGGAGCTGACCCCCGGGCTGGTCGAGAAGCTGGACGCGGCCGGGCTGAAGGAGCTCATGCCGTACCGGGTCCTGGAGCCGGAGTGGAGCGCCCGGGGCAGCGGCCTGTACGCCCGGAACCCGATGACCCAGCTGGACGACCTGTTCCGCCCGGTCGGGCACAACATGCCGGCCGCGCTGGTCACCGTGCCGGGCGCCAAGCCCGTCGAGTTCGTCGACGTCCACCCCTACCCGCCGCTGGGCGCCCAGGTCCACGAGTGGGCGCAGGCCCTCGCGGGTCTTCCCCCGGCCGTCCCCGACAGGATCCGCGTCCTGGCCGGCGACTTCAACGCCAGCATCGACCACGCGGCCCTGCGCGGGCTGCTGGGCCGGGGCTACGCGGACGCGGCCGACCGGGCCGGCGCGGGGCTCATCCCCACCTGGCCGGCCAACAAGCGCGTCCCGCCGATCATCACCATCGACCACGTCATGGTGGACGAGCGGGTGGGTGTGAACGCGGTGAGCGTCCACACCGTCCCAGGCACCGACCACCGGGCCCTCTTCGCCGACCTGCGCCTGCCGTCGTCCTGACGGCGTCCTGACGGCGTTCCGGTCCGGCGCTCAGACCGACAGCAGTGCCCGCGTGTTGTCCCAGCCCTCCAGACCGGGATCCAGCCGCGCGACGTCGCCCGGGGTGCGCAGACGGTGCCAGCCGGGGCCGGTGGCGACCGTCCGGGGGCCGGGAGCCGAGGCGCGCAACGCCCGGACCGGGTCGGGATCGTCGAAGCCCACGCCGGCCCAGGCGGGATAGGGCAGGTGGGCGGCTATCGCCACGGCGCCGCCGCCCACGGCCGGGCAGACCGCGATCCGGGCACGGCCGAGCCGGCGGAAGAGCTTGCCGACCAGCAGGCCGGGCAGGTCCGGTGCGTCACCGCTCAGCAGCACCGCCTGCTCGCCGTACGGCGGGGCGCCGGCGGCGGACGACGGGGCGCCGGCGGCGGACGACGGGGCCCGCTCTCCGCGCGGCGAAGCCGCGGGGGCGGACGGCGGGGCCTCGGAAACGGACGACAGGGCCTCGAAGGCGGCGCGGACCAGGGCGGGGCCCGACAGGTCGGGGATCTCCACGACGGGTGTCCCCGGCCAGACGATCTCCTCCATGCCCGGAACGCTGGTGACCAGGACGGGCGAGACGAAGTCGAGCGCGGCGGCGAGCTCGTAGGTGTCCTCGGCCGCGGCCCGCAGGAACTCCCCGGCGTCCACCCCGGGCGGTGCCGCGTCCGCGATCGAGGGCGTGACGAGGACCGCCACCGTACGCCGCGGTGTCTCCGGCTCCCGGGGCGTCTCCTCCGGGGCCTCCTGCGACGTCACCACTCCTCCGTGGGGCTGTTGGCCGCCATGGAGAAACCCTCCAGGAACCCTCTGGCCCGTTCGGCCCTCGGGTAGTGCTCCACCAGCGCCCAGAACCGGGGGCCGTGGCTGGGCACGAGCAGGTGTACGAGCTCATGGATGATCACGTAGTCGACCACCCAGGACGGCATGCCGCGCAGCCGCGTGGAGATCCTGATGGTGCCGTTGTCGGGGGTGCACGAGCCCCAGCGGTGCTGCTGGTTGTCCACCCAGCGCACGCTCGACGGGGTGGCCCGGCCGTCGAGGTAGCGGACCGACAGGTCGCGGGCCCGTTCCATCAGGTCGTCGTCGGAGGGCCGCCGCCGCTGCTCCTTGGCCGCCAGCCGGTCGAGCATCCGCCGTACCCATTGCTCCTCGTCGTTGCTGCTCAATCCGGCGGGCAGCAGCACGATCGTTTTCTCGCCGTCACGGTACGCGGAAACCGTCCGTCGACGACGAGAACTTCGACGGACCTCGACTGTCTCGGGGGGCACATATGAACGGTAGCCGAGAAAGATGAATTAACACCAGAGGGCGAGTGACGTTCCTGCTGGTCAATCCGTGTTCGTTGATTGTTCGGCGATGCCGGGCGGTTATGGCGGAGCCTTATCGAATTAACCTGGATAACACCCGTCTCAGGAGTCGCCGAATCGCGCGGGCCGGCGTTCTCGCTGCGCCGCCAGGCCTTCGCGCATGTCATCGGAGACCATCGTGACCGGCTGGGCGAGGGATTCCCAGCGCAGCGCCGCGTCGAGGTCGGCGTGCCCGCCGCCCGCGAGCGCGACCTTGGTGAGCCTGGTGGCGGCGGGCGCGTTGGCGGCGGTCCTGCGGGCGATCTCGAACACCTCCCCCAGCAGGGACGTGCCGGGGAAGGCCCTGGTGACCAGCCCGGCCGCGGCCGCCTCGGCGCCCGTCATGGTCCGCCCGGTCAGCAGCAGCTCCCGGGCCACGCCCACGCCGGCGACCCGGGGGAGCAGGTAGGTCGCGGCCATCCCGGGGTGCAGGCCGAGCGAGGTGAAGGGGGCGAGCAGCTTGGCCTCCTCGGAGGCGTAGACCAGGTCGCAGGCCAGGGCGAGGCACAGTCCCGCCCCGACGGCGGCGCCGTTGACCGCGGCGATGGTCGGCACCTCCAGGTCGGCGATCGACAGCCAGGTCCGGTAGAAGTCCAGCATCCGGTCGCGCAGGCCGGTCACCCCCTCGGCCGCGCGTTCGGCGAGCCAGGACAGGTCTCCCCCCGAGCAGAAGGCGCTCCCCGCGCCGGTGACCACCACACACCGCACCTCACGGTCCCGCCGCAGGGCCGCGACGGCCCGGCGCCACTCCTCGGTCATCCCGTCGGTCATCGGGTTGCGCCGTTCGGGGCGGTTGAGGGTGAGGACCGCGACTCCGCCGTCGCGCCGGTCGATCAGGAGCTCGTTCATGCGGGGAGCGTAGTGCACGCCGTCCGGGCGCCGGGGGTGCCGGAAACCCTGTGGTGACCGGCGGAGACCGGGCGGAGGCGGGGGGTCGGCGGGCCGGAGGGGCGGCGGGTTTTCCACAGGTCGCCGATCACGGGACCGGTTGTCCACAGGCCGGGGGAAACGCGGACGGGATCTTCCTCTCGCGTGGCACGCTTCCGGCACGTCGTCGTGCGGCCGTGAGGACACGGTGACGTCCCTGCCGGTGCGGCGTCCGTGGGCGCGACGTCTTCCGGGCGCCCACCGCGTCCTCGGAAGGACACCGCGTCTTCGGAAGCACACCGCCGATACGGCGCCGCTCCACCGGGCGGCCCGAGGAGGCGCCGCGGCAGGGTGACCGTCCCTCGTGCCGGAAGGAGACCCCGTTGTCCCCGTCGAGATCACCGGAAGCGCCCATCCCGATGCGACCGCGGCTGAAGCCCGCGTTGCGCCGGGTCGCCCGTGACGAACGCACGCTGCAGTTCGGCCTGCATCCCCGGCACGCCGTGGTGCTGGCCGATCTGGAGCCGGAGGTCCGCCGCTGGTTGGAGGGCCTGGACGGTGTGCGTGACCTCCCCGGGGTGCTGGCGGACGCGGCCGACGCCGGGATCGGCGAGGAGGGGGGCCGGGCACTGCTCGGCATGCTGGCCGGCCGGGGCCTGGTGGACGACGCGGCGGCCGGCCCCGGCCCGCTGCGCGCGCTCCCGCTCGCCGAGCGGGACCGGCTCCAGCCGGACCTGGAGATGCTGTCCCTGTCCCCCGGCGTCACGGACGGCGGCGTGGGCGCGCTGACGCGCAGGCGCGAGGCCCTGGTGCGCGTCCACGGCGCCGGCCGGGTGGGCGCGCAGGTCGCCGCGCTGCTCGCCGCCTCGGGCGTCGGCAACGTCTGCGTCGTCGATCCCGGGCCGGTGCGGCCATGCGACGTCGTGCCCGGCGGGCTGACCTGGGCGCAGGTGGGGATGAGCAGGCAGGACGGCGCGGTCGCCGTGATCACGGCCCTGGCGCCGGGGGTGAACGCCTGGACCGGTGAGCGCGCGGCCCGGCTCGCCGACGGCGCCAGGCCGCCCGATCTGGTGGTGCTCGCCCCGGTGGGGCCGCTCGATGCCCTGCTGGTGCGGGATCTCCTCGACCGGCGGGTCCCCCACCTGCTGGTGACCGCCTTCGAGGGGTTCGGTTCGGTCGGTCCCATGGTGCTGCCTGGACGAAGCACCTGTCTGCAGTGCCTAGATTTGACGAGACGCGACCGTGACCCCGGCTGGCCGGTCGTCAGTGCCCGCCTGGGTGGCTTCCCCGCGGGCGAGATCGCCTGCGGCACCGTGCTGTCGGCACTGGTGGCGGCCACCGCGGCAGGTCAGGCGCTTGCCCTGCTCGACGACCGTGAGCCTATTGTGACCAACAGCACATTAGATGTATTGCCTGATTGGAGATGGAAGCGGCGATCCTGGAGTGTTCATCCTCAATGTCGTTGCTTCCGAAACGACTTTGGTTCCCCAACAATGGTCGCGTCGGCTACCTGCCGCTGATAGACACCACACCGAAGGGAGGGAGCGGCGTCTCGCTGTACGGGGACCGGCCGCGAAGCCAAGGTGAGTGACCTTCCGCGCCGCGCCGTCGCGCGCTCCGCCAAACTGGCGTCCCTTCCGATCGGTTTCGCCGGGCGCACCGCTCTCGGCCTGGGAAAACGGATCGGGGGCAAGTCCGCGGAGATCGTCTCCCAGGAGATCCAGCAACGCACCGCCGAGCAGATCTTCAAGGTCCTGGGAGAGCTCAAGGGCGGGGCGATGAAGCTGGGCCAGGCCCTGTCCATCTTCGAGGCCGCACTGCCCCAGGAGATCGCCGGGCCCTACCGCGCGACCCTGACCAGGCTCCAGGACGCCGCTCCGCCGCTTCCGGCGGCGACCGTGCACAAGGTCCTCATCGAGCAGCTCGGGAACGACTGGCGGGACAACTTCCTGTCGTTCGAGGACAGGCCGACCGCGGCCGCGTCGATCGGGCAGGTGCACAAGGCGGTCTGGCACGACGGCCGGACGGTCGCGGTCAAGATCCAGTATCCGGGCGCCGGCAAGGCGCTGCTCTCCGACTTCGCCCAGCTCGCCAGGCTGGGAAAGCTCTTCGGCGCGCTGCTGCCCGGGCTCGACGTCAAGAGCGTGCTCACCGAGCTGCGCGAGCGGGTCGCCGAGGAGCTGGACTACCTCAACGAGGCCCAGGCCCAGCACGCCTTCGCCCTGGAGTTCAGGGACGACCCCGACTTCGTGGTCCCCGACGTCATCGCCGCCAACGAGCAGGTGCTGGTCTCGGAGTGGGTGGACGGCACGCCCCTGTCGCGGATCATCACCGACGGCACCAAGGAGGAGCGTGACCGCGCCGGGCTCCTGCTGGTCCGGTTCCTGTTCTGCTCCCCCGCGCGGGTGGGCATGCTCCACGCCGACCCGCACCCGGGAAACTTCCGGATCACCGGCGACGGCCGGCTGTGCGCCCTCGACTTCGGCGCGGTCAACCGGCTGCCGCAGGGTTACCCGCCCGCCTTCGGGCAGCTCACCCGCATCTTCAACAGCGGCGACATGGACAGCGTGGTGCAGGGACTGCGGGACGAGGGTTTCATCCTCCCCCACATCGAGGTCGAGCCCGAGGCCCTGCGGGCGTTCCTCGCCCCCTACGTCGAGCCGACCACGGTCGAGGAGTTCACCTTCAGCCGCGAATGGCTTCAGGAGCAGGCCGCGACGGTCACCGACCTGCGGCCCGGCAACGTCACGCGCCAGCTGAACCTGCCGCCCTCCTACGTGCTCATCCACCGTGTCCACGCGGCCGGGATCGGCGTGCTCTGCCAGCTCGGCACCACCGCCCGTTTCCGTGACGAGGTGGTCCGCTGGGTTCCCGGTTTCGACGAGGACGACCCCTGGGAACAGGCCGCCGCGGGCTGATCCACCGTGAACGGGGGCAGGTCGCCGCGGGCTGGGAACGTCGCGGATCGGGACACCGGGGGCGGGAACACGAGGGCTGAGGCGGCACGGGGAGACACCGCCTACCGGGATGCCGCGGCGAGCCGCCGCGGGAGGGGGCGGGAGACGACGAAGGGGCCCGCCGTGGCGGGCCCCTCTGGCTCATCTCGTGCAGTGCGATCGCGTGGCCGTCCGGCCCCCGTGAGTACGGCCGCGTGACCAGTCCGGTCCCCGTATGTGCAGCCGCGTGACCCCCGGTTCCCGTGCGCCCGGCCGGGTGGTCGTCCGGTCCTCGCGGGCCGGCCGTCCTTCACGAAGCCCGGTGGCCTTCACGAAGCCCGGTGGCCTTCACGAAGCCGGGTGGCCGGCCGCCCGTCCGGTGGACGTCCGGCCATCCCGTCTCTTCGATCAGCCCAGGCGCAGCAGCGCCCGATGGAGACGCGAGGTGGCGCGCTCGGCGTCACGGCGCGCGCGCTGAAGGCGCAGGACGCCGGTGGCCAGGCGCTGCTCCTCGGCCTCACGGTGAAGGGTTCGTATTCGGTCCCTGACCAGTTCTTCTTGCATAGAGGAGACGGCCTGGCCCTGGGTGGTGAAGTAGGTCATCGGAAGTGGTCCTTTCGGAAGGTTCTGGGTTCTCGGTCGATCAGTTCTTGGTCTACCGGGGTTCGGTCTACCGGGGTTCGGTGTGCCGGGTCTCGGTCAGGCGGCGAGGGGGGTCTTGCGAGGACGCCCGCGCGGACGCTTCCTCGGAACGATGACCCCCCTCAGGATGAGCTCACCGCCCCACACGCCCCACGGCTCCTCGCGCTCGAGCGCGCGGGCCAGGCAGGCCTGCCGGATGGGGCAGCCTCCGCAGAGCGCCTTGGCGAACTCCACATCCTCAGGAGACTCGGCGAACCAGAGGTCCGGGTCGGTACGACAGGGGATTTCGGCTTCGTCGATCAGGTCCATGATCGTCTGGGCCCCCATCTTGTTCACCTCTCTGTATGGGTGTTGATCTTTGGTTACCTCTGGGTGGGGGTCAGGAATGACGCGGACAAACAAGAAGGCCGCGGATCCTGATTGCGGATCCGCGGCCTGGAGGCTCTTTACCCCGGTCAGGTGATGACCGGAGGTTTCCTCCAGGGATGCGGACCACGCAGTCCACCGATTCGGACGTGCTTGGTCGGGGCGTAGCTGCCGCCCGCGAGAGCCGGAGCGTCTGCGAGAGCCGGAGCGCCCGCGAAAGCCGGAGCGCCCGCGACGCCGGCCGCCACCTCAGCGGCGGCGGCAGCGACGAACAGACGACCGGCCTTGATCTGGGCAGACTTCTCCTGCCGACGCCGGGAGACCAGATCAGCCGCGAGGATGGCCCGGCCGCCACAAGGCAGGGCGGTGTCACCGCATGCGAAAGCGAGCCCGGTCTGGGGCAGCATCATCATGTTGATCTTCACAGCGGACTCACCTCCGTTAACGGATCGTCGGGCTATGACACCCGACTTGCTTGACCATGACCCTAAACCCGCCCCCGGGGGGCGGGCAACATATTTTCTACCTGCAGTTTCGTAACTAACTGACTCGGATCATGGCCTCCTGGACCACCGACACGGCCAGCTCCCCGGAACGGGTGAACATCTCGCCCCGGGCCAGCCCCCGCGCACCCCCGGACCACGGGGACTCCTGGGCGTACAGCATCCAGTCGTCGACGCGGAAGGGGCGGTGGAACCACATCGCGTGGTCGAGCGACGCGCCGGAGATGTTGGAGGCCCCCCAGGCCAGCCCGTGGGTCAGCAGGACCGTGTCCACGAGGGTGAAGTCGGAGGCGTAGGCGGCGAGCACGACGTGCAGCAGCGGGTCGTCGGGAAGCTCGGCGTCGTAGCGGAACCACACGTTCGTGTTCGAGCCGCGCAGCTCGGGGTCGCGGTGGGCCTCCCAGGTCAGGGGGGTGACGTAGCGCAGGTCCACCGGGCGCGGCCTGGCCAGCCAGTCCCGGTAGGGGGAGTCCTCCGCGACGAGCTGGCGCATCCGGTCCTGGAACGAGGGCAACTCCTCCGGTGCCGTCACCGGCGGCATGACGGCGGCCTGGTGCTCGACGCCGGACTCCATGATCTGGAAGGAGGCGGACAGCGTGAAGATCGCCTTGCCGTGCTGGATGGCCACGACCCGGCGGGTGGTGAAGGACCGGCCGTCGCGGACCCGCTCGACGTTGTAGACGATCGGGACCGCCGGGTCGCCCGGCCGGATGAAGTAGGCGTGCAGTGAGTGGACGTAGCGGTCCGCCGGGAGCGTCCGTCCCGCGGCCACCAGGGCCTGCGCGGCCACCTGGCCGCCGAACACCCGCTGGATGCGCTCTTCCGGGCTGCGGCCCCGGAAGATGTCGAGCTCGATCTGCTCCAGATCGAGCAGGTCCAGCAGCTCCTTGAGCGCCTCGTTCACAGGTCCTCCGTCTGGTTTCCGGCAGCGCGGCACAGGCGGAGCACCGCCTCGCCGTACCGGTCAAGTTTGACGCGTCCGATTCCCGGTATCGCCATCAGGTCCCGTTCGGACAGGGGTGCCCGTTCCGCGATGGCCTGCAGGGTGACGTCGGTGAAGACCACGTATGTCGGGACCTTGGCCTCCTTGGCGGCGTCCGCGCGCCAGGACCGCAGGGCCGCGAGGAGCCCCTCGTCGTAGTCGGCGGGGCAGGTGGCGCATCGGCCGAGCTTCTGCTCGGCCGCGGCCATCAGGGTCTTGGCGCAGACCCGGCAGCTCACCGGCGCGGCGACCGTACGGCGTTCACGACGTTCGCCGTGCTCCCCGCGCCCGCCGTCCCCGCCGCGCCCGCCGCGTCCGCCGCGTTCCGGTGACGGGCCGCGGGCGGCGGCCCGGCCCATGAGACCGTCGAGGAACCGGGACGGCCTGCGCGAGCGGCGTCCCCCGGGCGAGCGCGCCAGCGCCCACGACACGCACAGGTGGACGCGGGCCCGGGTGATGCCGACGTACAGCAGGCGGCGCTCCTCCTCGATCTGCTCGGGCGTCTCCGCGTAGACGATCGGCAGCATCCCGTCGGTGACGCCGGCCAGGAAGACCGCGTCCCACTCCAGGCCCTTGGCGGCGTGCAGCGAGGCGAGCGTCACCCCCTCGACCGCGGGCGCGTGCTGCTCGGCGGCCCGCCGCTCCAGCTCCGCCACGAAGGCCGGCAGGTCGGCGCCGCCCGTGGCGAGCTCCTCGGCGAGGTCGGCCAGCGCCTTCAGCGACTCCCACTTCTCCCGCGCCCTGCCCCCACCCGGGGGCTGGGCGGTGAGGCCGATCCCGGACAGGACGCCGTGGGCGGTGGAGACCAGGTCGTCACCGGCGGAGGCGGAGCGGGCCGCGCCGCGCAGCAGCACGACCGCCTGCCGTACCTCGGGGCGCTCGAAGAACCGGTCGGCGCCGCGCAGCAGGTAGGGGATGCCGGCCTCGGTGAACGCCTGCTCGTAGACCTCCGACTGGGCGTTGACGCGGAACAGCACGGCGATCTCGCGGCTCGGCACGCCGCTCCGGATGAGCCCGGCGGCGGCCCTGGCGACCCCCTGGGCCTCGGCGACCTCGTCGTCGTACTCGGTGAAGACGGGTTCGGGGCCGTCGGGGCGCTGGGCGACCAGGGTCATCTTGTGGGGGGTCCGGGCCCGGTCGAGCACCCGGTTGGCCAGCGAGACGACCTGGGGGGTGGAGCGGTAGTCGCGGACCAGCCTGATCAGGGCGGTGTCGGGGTGCTCCACCGGGAAGTTGGTGAGGTAGCGGGGGGTCGCGCCGGTGAACGAGTAGATCGTCTGGTTGGGGTCGCCCACCACGCACAGGTCGTCGCGCCCGCCGAGCCAGGTGTCGAGCAGCAGCTTCTGCAGGGGGTTGACGTCCTGATACTCGTCGACGACGAAGTAGCGGTACTGCCGGCGGATCTCGGCGGCCACCTCGCGGTGCTCGGTCATCACCGCGGCCGTGAGCTCCAGGATGGTCTCGAAGTCGACCAGGTGCCGCTCCCGGCGGAGCCGCTCGTAGGCGTCGTAGAGCCGGAAGACCTCCTCGGCCGGGATCGGCGGGGTGCGGCCCGCCTTGGCGGCGGCCTGGGCGTAGTCCTCGGGTCCGATCTGGGTGGCCTTGGCCCACTCGATCTCGGAGGCGACGTCGCGCAGTTCCGAGCGGTCGAGGTTCCTGCGGAGGGAGCGGCCGGCGTCGGCCAGCAGCGGCAGCTTCGACTCGATCACGCTGGGCGGGTCGCCGCCGATGACGCGCGGCCAGAAGTAGGTGAGCTGGCGCAGCGCGGCGGCGTGGAAGGTCCGGGCCTGCACGCCCGGCGTGCCCAGCCGCCGCAGGCGCTGCCGGAGCTCCCCGGCCGCGCGTGTGGTGAACGTCACCGCCAGCACGCTCTGCGCCTCGACCACCCCGCTGCGCACGGCGTACGCGATGCGATGGGTGATGGCCCTCGTCTTGCCGGTCCCGGCTCCCGCCAGCACGCAGACCGGCCCGCGCACGGCCTCGGCCACCGCGCGCTGCTCGGGGTCCAGGCCCGCCAGGACGTCATCGAGGTCCACGTCGAGCTCCACGAACGCCCCCACAGACTGTCGAACGGGTCGGACGAAAACATCTTCCCAGCCGGCACCCACGACCCGGTAAGCCCGAGTCCGTGCCGCGGCCAACCTATGTCGCCCCCCAAGATGCATAAACCACTGCCTTTCCTCCACAATGTGAGCGAAGTGGACTTCGGGGAAGGACGAGACTCGTGCGAGCAGCGGTGACGGTGAGTGCGCTGGCCCTGGCGGCGTTGGCGTCCGGGCCCGCGATGGCACACGCCTCCTCCATGTCCCCGGCCGTCCACGTGTCCGCGGCGTCGCCGGCCGCGCCCGCCGCGGCGGGGTCCGCGTCCGCCGCGGCGGCGAAGGGCGATCCGACCCCGACTCCGACCCCCACCCCGACCCCGACCTCCACCTCCTCGGCGCCGGCCACCGGCGACTCCGACCCGCTGACCAAGGGCACCGTCGTCGACACGATCGCGTACGGCCGGCACACCCTGCAGCGGATGGACGTCTGGTACCAGCCCGACGAGCTCAAGCGGCCGGGCGTCTTCCTGATCCACGGCGGCTGGTGGTCGAGCGGCGACAAGAAGCAGATGTCGGAGATCGCCCGGAGCTACGCCGAGCTGGGCTACACGGTCTTCAACCTCAACTACCGCCTCTCCGGCAACGCGGCCTGGCCCGCGCCCCGCACCGACACCTTCGACGCCATCGCCACCGCGCGCAAGCACGCGGCCCTGTGGTCCTTCGACCCGGACAACTACGTGGTGATCGGCTTCTCCGCCGGGGGCCACCTGGCCACCGCCGTCGGCACCTACGGCGAGCGGAGGCTGCCGGGGCTGCGCGGCGTGGTCGGCGTCTCCCCCGTGATCTCGCCGATCACGGCCTACAACGACGGCGCCGACACCACCGACGGCTACCGGCTCAAGCTGCGCGAGTCCGCCGTCCGCCTCGCCGGGGGCTGCGAGCCCGTCGAGTGCCCGAAGGTCTGGAACAGCATGGAGGTGCCGCTCCACGCGAGCCGCGGCGACGCCCCCACGCTGACGCTGCACTCGGAGGAGGAGTTCGTGCCGGTCCAGCACAGCCTCCGGCTCCAGGAGCGCCTGAAGCGTTTCGGGGTGCCGATGACGGTGCTGACCCAGCCGGGCGCCGACCACAGCGCGCCGATGTACCGGCAGCCCGGGGTGGCCGAGACGGTGCAGGAGTGGGTCGCGGCCCGGCTCCACTGACGGCCCCGGCCGCCTCCCGGGAACCGGGCGGGCAAGCCCCGGGAACCGGGCGGGCGGGCCCCGGGGACCGGGCGGGCGGGCTCCGGGAACCAGGCAGGCAGGCTCCGGAAAACGGGCGGGAAGATGAACGGCCTTCGCTTTGTTGCCATGAGCGCCGAACATCACTTGAGGGGATGATCAAGACATGGCGCTCACCGTTTACACGACCACCTGGTGCGGTCCCTGCCGGCGGCTGAAGACCCAGCTCACCCGCGAGGGCATCGCCTACCGGGAGGTCGACATCGAGCGGAACCCCGAGGCCGCGGAGTTCGTCATGAGCGTCAACAACGGCAACCAGACCGTGCCGACCGTCGTCTTCGAGGACGGCACCGCGGTGACCAACCCCTCGGTGATCGAGGTCAAGGCCCGGCTGCAGGCCGCGGCCGTCGCCGGCGAGTAGCCGCCGCACCGGCGGGGACACGGCGGTCCCGGCGGGAGGCGGATCCTCCCCCTGCCGGGATCACCGCTCCCCGGACGGCGGAACCCGGCGGGACGGCGGCGCGGATCACCAGTCTCCGGACAGCGGCTCGCCGTACCAGGTCTCGATCAGCCTCCGGGCGATCGACAGCCCGGACGGCAGCCGCACCTCGCCGCTCTCCAGCGCGGCCAGCAGCTCCGCGCGGCCGAACCAGCGCGCCTCGGCGATCTCCTCCTGGTCGAGGACCAGTTCGGTGGAGGTCGCCCGCGCGAAGAAGCCCATCATCAGGCTGCGCGGGAACGGCCACGGCTGGCTGCCGAGGTAGCGGGCGCCGGTGACCCTCACGCCGACCTCCTCGGCCACCTCGCGGGCCACCGCGTGCTCCAGCGACTCGCCCGGCTCCACGAACCCGGCCAGCACCGACATCCGGCCCTCGGGCCACTGCGGACCCCTGGCCAGCAGGCAGCGGTCCTGTTCGTCGTGGACCAGCATGATCACCGCGGGATCGACCCGGGGGAAGTGCTGGCCGCCGTCGCGGGGGCAGACGCGGACGTGCCCGCCCGACCGCACCTCCGTACGGCTGCCGCAGCGCGGGCAGAACTCGTGGGTGGAGTGCCATGCCTCCAGCGCGACCGCGTAGACCAGCAGCCCGGCGTCCAGGTCCCCGAGCAGCGAGCCGACCTGGCGGAGCCCCGCGGCGACGACCTGCCCGTCCGGGACGGCGGAGGCGGCGACCGGGGAGACGAGCCGCCCGTGCGAGGCGCCCAGGGCCGGCTCCGGGAGCGGCGCGGAGACCGCGAAGTAGGCGACGCCCCCGGCGTCCACGCCGAGGAGGTAGCGCTCGCCCGCGGGCGCGTCCGCCGGAGCCGAGAAGACCAGCGAGAACTCCTCGCCGGACCGCCTGACCAGGGCGTTGCCGTCGTCGACGACCACGACCCGGGTGACGGGATCGGCCCACGTCTTCTCCAGCCACGCGGCGTCGCCCCGCAGCGCCGCCGAGCGGTCGACGGCGCTGCGCGCGAGGAGCAGCGGCCCCAGTAGTCCGTCCTGTGCTGTGATATCCACGATCTCCACGCCGTTCGCCTCCCGAACCGACTGGTCATCCTACGCCGCGCCCCCGGATTCCCCCCGCCTCGGCTCCCGGACCGGCCGAGGGGACTGGCATCCTCATCTCAGGCCGGACATGTACCGTGTTTACGCCGAGACGCCAGCGCGATGATCTCCATCCGGTTAGGATGCAACTAGTTAGGTTAGCCTTACCTGATACTCGGGGGCCCTGCATTGCGCCTGTACCTCACCGCGCTCAAGCCGACCGACTCGGTCACGGACGGGTTCCTCCCCGCGGCACGCGCGCTGGCCTGCGACGTCACGATCCTGACCGACCGCCCCGAGCAGTACGCGGCCTCCGGGGCCGAGGTGCTGCGGTGCGACGTCCGCGACGCCCGCTCGGTGATCGACCTCATCGCCCACCACCGCGCGCCCGACGCGATCTTCTCCAACTCCGACCACATCCAGGCGGAGACCGCCCTCGCCGCCGCGTACTTCGGCCTGCCCGGCAAGGACTGGCGGGCCTGCCTCGCCGCCAAGAACAAGGCGCTCACCCGGCGGCGGCTGGCCGAGGCCGGGATCGAGACCGTCCGATCGGTACGGCTGGCACCGGACGACCCCGTCCCTCCCGACCCGCCGTTCCCCGCGGTCGTCAAGCCGCGCGAGGGCGTGGCCAGCGAGGACGTCGTGCTGGTGGCCGACGCGGGCGAGCTCGCCGCGGCCGTGCGGGCGATCCGCGACCGGCGGCCGGGCGAGGCGCTGGTGGTGGAGGAGTACCTCGACGGGCCGCTGCACACGCTGGAGACCCTCGGCGACGGCACGGACCTGCGGGTGCTCGGCGGCTTCCGCACCACGCTGGGTCCGCCGCCGCACTTCGTGGAGGAGCGGCTCGACTGGGCGGACCCGCCCGGAAGGGAGCACGTGCTGCGGGCCCTCGCCGCACTGGGCGTGGGCTTCGGGGCCTGCCACACCGAGTACGTGATGACCCCGGCCGGGCCGCGGATCATCGAGGTCAACTACCGGGTGATCGGCGACCACTGCGACTTCCTCCTCGCGGACCTGCTGGGCGTCCCGCTGTTCGAGCGGATCCTCGCCGTCCACCTGGGCGGACGGGCCGGGGCCGGACCGGGGACCCCCGCGGGGACGACCCCGGCCGGTCACGCGGGGACGGAGGAGGCCGGACGGGGTCCGGGATCGGGAACCCCCACGGACGGCGACGGTCCCGCGGGCCTCATAGGCCTCATGAGCCTCGCGGGCCCTCCCGGCCGGCCCGCCGGGCACGGGACCGTACTGAGCCTGGTGGCCGGCCGCCCGGGGACCGTGACGGCGGCCCCCGGCGTGGTGGACCCCGCCCCCGGTGACCGGGTGCGGCTCTGGCACCGGCCGCTGCGCGCCGTCGGCGACCGGATCGAGCCGTCCAACACCAACCGCGACTACCTGGGCATCGTCCGCGCCATCGGCCCCGACCGGGCGAGCGTGGACGACGCCCTCGCGGCCTTCACCGCCACCGGACGGTGGGAGGTCGCATGAGCCACGCGAACGGCGGGCGCGGCACGGACGGCAGGCGCCCCGCGAACGGCGGGCGTCGTGTGAGCGGCGGGCGCCCCGTGAGCGGTGCGCGCCCGGTGAAAGGGGGGCACGGCATGGACGGCGAGCACCGGACGGGCGGGGCCGGCGGGCGGGAGCCGTACCTGGCGGCCCGGGTCCTGAACGCGCTGCTGCGCGAGGACTACGGCGGCCTGGCCGGGCGGGTCACGCGGAGCAGGGACGGCGTCGTGCTGCTGCTGCCCACCGGCCGGCAGGTACGGCTGGCGGCGGGGTCGCCGTTCCAGGACTTCGTGGTGGCCCCGCAGGAGGCGCTGCGCCTGGCGGAGGTCCTGCACGCGCTGCGGGAGATCTCCGCGCCCGCGGACGCCGCCGGGGTGGAGGCGTTCGCCCGGGAGTGCCGGGAGGCGCTGCGCGCCCTCGAACTCCACGACGCCCACCGCGAGGAGACGCTGACCCGCCTCGCGCGCCGTACCCCGGCGGACCGGCGGACCGGCGGCGGTTCCGGCGGGCGGCTTCCGGGCGCTCCCGGCACCGGCCCTGAGGCCGGGGCCGGGCCCCGCGGCCAAGCCGGAACCCCAGCCGGAGCCGGGAACGGTCCCGAGGCCGACGCCGGGCGGCTCGACGCGGTGCGCTACGAGGCGCTGGCCGCCTTCGTGGACCACCCGGTGTACCCGACGGCGCGCTGCCGGACCGGGCTGACCGACGAGGAGCTGGTGGCGTACGCGCCGGAGTTCGCGCCCGTCTTCGAGCTGCGCTGGGCGGCCGTGCCCCGGGAACGGGTCACCGGGGCGGCCCTGCCGTGCGCGCCGGAGTTTCCCGCGGTCGGGCTGCCCGGCGAGCTCGCCGGGACGTACGTGCTGTTCCCGGTCCACCCGCTGACGGCCCGCGCGGTCGAGGAGATCCCGTGGGCGGTCCTGGCGCCGGAGCCGTACCTGGAGGTCCGGCCGACGCTCTCGACGCGCACGGTCGCGCTCGACCGGCGCGCGCATCTGAAGCTGCCGCTGACCACCAGCACGCTGGGGCTGCGCAACCGGCGGTCGATCAAGCCGGAGACGCTGGCCGACGGGGCGCGGGGCGAGCTGCTGCTGCGTCGCATGCCCGACCCGCGGGTGCTGCTGGCCGACGAGCAGACCTACGCCCACGCCGGGCACGAGTACCTCGGCTGGATGTTCCGCCGCCATCCGGCCGGGGAGGTCGTCCCGGTGGCCGCGCTGCCCGCTCCCCTGCCGGGCGGCGGGCTGGTCGCCGAGGAGCTCGCCGGGCGGTGGTACCGGGGGGACATGGCGGAGATGCTCCAGGACTACCTGCGGCTGCTGTTCTCCTACAACGTGCGGCTCTTCGTCCGGTACGGCACCGCGCTGGAGGCCCACCAGCAGAACCTGTCGCTGGTGTTCGGCGACGGCCCGGCCAGACTGCTGGTCAAGGACTACGACGGCCTGCTGACCTCCCCCGGGCGGCTGCGGGCGGCCGGGATCGAGGTGCCGGACTTCACCGACGAGCGGATGCTGACCGACGACCCGCACGCCCTCGCCGACGTGTTCGTGACCATCACCCTGCACCTGGCCGCGACCGCGGTGACGTCCGCGGTGCTGCCGCCGCCGCAGGCGTTCCGGCTGGTCCGCGACGCCCTGGCCGAGGCGCTGGACGGACACGGCTACGACCCCATGGCGCGGCTGCTGCGGGCCAGGACCCTCGACGCCGCCCGGCTGGTCGGCAAGTCGATGGTCACCGCCGGGACCCTGGTGGACAAGGCCCGCACCGGGGCACGCGACGTGAACAAGTTCTACGGCACCAGCGGCCCCAACTACCTGCGCCAGCTCCCCGCCGGGCCCCCGGCCCCCCGCGACGGCTCCGCCCGCGGCGCGGCCGGGAGAAGGGCGTCCTGTTGACCGGCCTCGCGCTCGACTCCCCGGCCGCCGCCGCCGAGGAGGCGTCGCTGGCCGCGCTGCTGCGCTGCTGCGTCCGGGAGGTGGCCGGGCCCCGCGGGCTGGTGTGGCACGCCGAGCCGTACGTGCTGCTGCGGGTGGCGGGCACCCTGCTGCGGGCCCGGGTGTACGGCGGGCTGGCGCTGCGGTTCGACGGGCCGCCGGAGTGGCTGGAGGACGGCCGCTGGCGGCCTTTGTCGGTGGACCTGCTCGTCCGGCTCGTCGAACGGGAGCTGGGCGAGGCCGCGGACGCGGCGAACGAGGAGTTCGCGACCCAGGTGGGGGCGAGCCGGGAGGCCATGGCGGCGCTGGTCGCCGCCCGCCGGGACGTCCCGCCCCCGGCCGACCCGTGGCTCGCCTCGGAGCAGGGGCTGGTCTTCGGCCACCCGTTCCACCCCAGCCCGAAGGCGCGCGGCGACGCCGGCTGGCTGCGGCACGCCCCGGAGGCGCACGCGAGCTTCCCGCTGCGGCTGCTCGGGGTGCGCGACGACGTGCTGGCCGAGGCGGGCGACACCGGCCCGCTCGACGGGCTGGGCGCCGCCCCGCCGGGCTACACCCTTCTGCCGGCGCATCCGTGGCAGCTCGACCTGCTCGCCGCGGAGCTGGCCGCCCCGCTGGCCGACGGGAGGCTGGCGGACCTGGGAAGCGCCTCCCGGGCGTCGGTTCCCACCTCGTCGGTCCGCACGGTCTACGAGCCGGGGATCGACCGCTGCCTGAAGTTCAGCCTGGACGTGCGGATCACCAACTGCGTCCGGAAGAACTCCTGGTACGAGCTGGCGGGCGCGGTCGAGCTGACCCGGCGCCTCGCGCCGGTGTTCGCCGGGCTGGCCGAGCGGTTCCCCGGCACCCGGTGGCTGCCCGAGCCCGGCTACCGCTCCGCCGCCCTGGGCACCCGGCTGCTGGAGGGGCTGAGCGTGATCGTCCGGGCGAGCCCGTGGTCGGTCTGCCCGCCGGGGGTGACCCCGCTGCTGAGCGGCGCGCTGGCCGCCGCCGGTGACCGGCCCGCCGACCCCGCGCGATGGTGGCGGGCCTACGTGGAACGCGTCGCGCCGCCGGTGCTCGACGCCTACCTGAGCCACGGCGTGGTGCTGGAGGCCCACCTGCAGAACGTGCTCGTCGGCGTGGACGCGGCCGGGCTGCCGGTGGAGGCCGTCTTCCGCGACCTGGAGGGCGCCAAGCTCGTCGCCGGCCGGCACGACCTCGACGGGCTGCCGGACGAGGTCGCCGCGGCGCTCACCTACGACGAGGACGGGGGCTGGAACCGGGTGGTCTACTGCCTGATGGTCAACCACCTGCCGGAGATCGCCGCCCGGCTGGCCGGCCCCGATCCCGGCGCGGCGCGGGAGCTGTGGGCGGTGGCCGGGGAGGTGCTGGCCGGGTACGCCGGGTCCCGGGGGCGGCCGCGCCGGCTGTCGGACCTGCTGGCGGGCGCTCCACTGCCCGCCAAGGCCAACCTCTCGGTCCGGTGGGCCCGCGCCGCCGACCGCCGCGCCGGGTACGTGCCGGTCGCCAACCCGCTGGCGATGGTCTCGTGACGGCCGTCGTCCCGCCGTACGGCCCGGCGTCCGCCGGTGCGGGTCCGGCTCTGGCTCCGGACGGTGCGGGAGCGGCCCCGGAGCCGGGCCGCGGCGCCCCGCCGTACGGCCTGGCGCCCGCGGACCTGCCCGCCTACGTCTACGACCTCGCCGCGCTCGACGGGCACGCCGCCGCGGTGCGGGCCGCGCTGCCGGGCATCGAGCTGTACTACGCGGTCAAGGCCAACCCCGACCCCGAGCTGCTGCGGGTGCTGGCCCGGCACGTGGACGGCTTCGAGGTCTCCTCGGCGGGCGAGCTGGCGCACGTGCGGGGGCTGCTGCCCGATGTCCCGACGGCCCTCGGCGGGCCGGGCAAGGCCGAGGCGGAGCTGACCGCGGACGTCACCCGGCTGCACGTGGAGAGCCCCGGCGAGCTGCGGCGGCTCCTGGCCTCGGGCCGCCGCGCCGACGTGCTGCTGCGGGTCAACCTCGACGTGCCGGTGGGCGGGGCGTCGCTCGCCATGGGCGGCGGCGCGACGCCGTTCGGCATGGACCCCGCCGACATCGCCCGGTGCGCGGCGGCGCTGGAGGGGCAGGACAGGGTACGGCTGCGCGGCGTCCACGCCCACCTGGCCAGCGGGCTCGCCGCCGCCGAACTGCTGAGGCTGGCCGCGGCCGTGCTGGAGTACGCCCGCGCACTCGGGGTGACGGAGGTCAACCTCGGCGGCGGTATGGCGGTGTCCTACGCCGACCCGGACGACCGGTTCGACTGGCGCTCCTACGGCGAGGGCCTGGCGCGGCTGCGCCGTCCGGGCGAGATGCTGCGGATCGAGCCGGGGCGGTCCCTGACCGCCTACTGCGGGCGGTACGTGACGCGGGTGCTCGACGTCAAGCGGGTCCACGGCGAGCTGTTCGCCGTGGTCGCCGGGGGCACCCACCACCTGCGCACGCCCGCCGCCAAGGGGCACTCTCAGCCGATGGCCCCGCTGCCGCCGGGCGGGCCGGTCACGATCGCCGGGCAGCTGTGCACGCCCAAGGACGTCCTCGCCCGCCGGGCGCCGGTCGCGCTGGCCCCCGGCGACGTCGTGGAGTTCACCATGGCCGGCGCCTACGCCTGGAACATCTCCCACCATGACTTCCTGATGCACCCGCCGCCGTCGTTCCGCTACCTGGGGCGGCCGGCGGTCTGAGGCGGCAGCGGGCGGGAACCCGGCACGCCGGTCCGGGACGGCAGCGGACGGGGATCCGGCACGTCGATCTGAGACGGCAGCGGACGGGAACCCGGCACGCCGGTCCGGGACGGCAACGGGCGGAAATCGGTCACGTCGATCTGGGGCGGCAGCGGACGGGAGTGCAGCACGTCGAGCCGGGAGACCGCGCGGGTGAGCGCCACGTAGAGCCGGTTGAGCCCGCGCTCCTCGGCCTCGGCGATGGCCGCGGGCTCGGCCACCACCACGTGGTCGTACTCCAGCCCCTTGGCCATCGTCACGGGCACGACGGTCACCCGGGCCGGGCCGGCGACGTCGGGCGCGGCGCCCCCGCCGATGTTCCTTCCGGCGCCGGCGGGCGCGGCGCCGGCGGGTTCGACGTCCCCGCCGGTGTTCCCGCCAGTGTTCCCATCGGCGTTCCCATCGGCGTCGGCGGTGACGGCCGCGGCCGGGACGCCGCCGTCCCGCAGCGCCGCGACCAGCGTCCCGGCGTCGGCGGCGGCGGCGATCACGCCGACGGAGCCCTCGTGGCGCAGGGCGTCGCGCACCGCCTCGACGACGGCGCTCCGCAGGTCCGGCGCCTGCCGCACGCGGAGGCGCCCGTCGGACCGGAAGGACCGCGTCGGCGGGACGTCGGCCTCCAGTGCGCCGAGCAGGCGGTTGGCGAGCTCGACGACGGCCGCCGGGACGCGGAAGCCGGTCGTCAGCGCGACCACCCGGGCCTCAGGCTTGCCCAGGTGGGCCAGGTGCTCCGGCCAGACGCGGGCGGCCCACGGCGTCGTGCCCTGGGCGAGGTCGCCCAGCACGGTGATCGAGCCGTACTCGCTCCTGCGGGCGACGGCCCGGCACTGCATCGCCGACAGGTCCTGCGCCTCGTCGACGATGACATGGCCGTAGCCGTCGGGCCGCTCCAGCAGGCCGGCGACCTCGTCGAGGAGGACGGCGTCGGCCGCGGACCAGCGGGCGCTCCGGAACGTGCGGGGCGGTCGCGTCCACAGGATCGCCGCCTGCTCCTCGGCGGTCAGGATCCCGCCGGCCGCCCCGGCCAGGGCCGCGGGGTCGCCGAGCAGCCCGGCCACCACCTCCTCCGGCCGGACGGCGGGCCACACCTCGTCGACGAAGGGCCGCACGGCCCGGGTCACCGTACGGGCCCAGGCGGTTCCGGTGGTCCGCCCGCGGGCCTCCGCCCGCCGCCGCACCGCGTCGACCACGCGTGCCGTCACCCGCTCGCGCCCGACCCCGTACGGCGGCGCCTCGCGCCGGGTGTCGTCCACGATCCGGCGGAACTCCTCCTCGGGGATCCGCCAGCGGTAGGACCCGTCGGGCACGGCGATCGGTCCGGTGGGCCTGCGCACCCGTCCGTACAGCGCCCGGTGCAGCACCTCGGCCATGCGGGCGTCGTGCTTGACGCGCGCCGCGGCCTCACCGTCGCGGCCGGACACCGGGCCCCGGGCCAGCAGCCGCTCCACGGTGGTCTGCTCGACGTCGATCTCGCCCAGCGCGGGCAGCACCGCGGAGATGTAGCCGAGGAACGCGCGGTTGGGGCCGAGCACCAGCACGCCCCCGCGCTCCAGCCGCTGCCGGTGGGCGTACAGCAGGTAGGCGGCGCGGTGCAGCCCGACGGCGGTCTTGCCGGTGCCGGGAGCGCCCTGGACGCAGATCGACTCGGCGAGGTCGGCGCGGACCAGGTCGTCCTGCTCCGGCTGGATGGTGGCGACGATGTCGCGCATCGGGCCGACGCGGGGACGCTCGATCTCGGCCGCCATGATGCGGCTCGCGGCCCCGAGCTCCTCGCCCCGGTCGAGCCGCTCGTCCTCGAAGCCGGTCAGCGTGCCCCCAGCCCAGCCGAAGCGCCTCCGTACGGCGACGCCCCGCGGATCGCGGGCGCCGGCGCGGTAGAACGCCCGGGAGACGGGGGCCCGCCAGTCGATCACCAGCGGCGGGCCTCCGCCCTCGCCGGAGATGTGGCGCCGGCCGATGTGGTAGCGCCGGCCGCGGTGCTCACCGGCGTCGGCGCCGGAGCCGAAGTCGAGGCGGCCGAAGAAGGGCGGCCCGCCGGCGTCCTCCTGGAGTTCCTTGGCGAGGCTCTTCAGGTGGCGCCCGAGCCGTTCGGCGCTGTAGCGGTCGCCCGCGACGTGCTCGCCGACGACGACGTTGAACCGCGCGCCGTCGATCATCGCGCGCAACGCGGCCTCGCATCGCGCGACGTGGACCCGCTCCTCGTCCAGTTCCGGCATCGGCGCTCCAATGAGTTAACTCGGTTAAGATATTGACCAAGTTACACCTTGCTAGGCTGAGCGGGTGACAGGACTGCGGCACCTCAAGAAGCAGCGGACCCACGAGGCCGTCTCCGCGGCTGCGATCTCCCTGTTCCTGGAGCGGGGGTTCGACGCCGTCTCGGTCGCCGAGGTCGCGGCGGCGGCCGAGGTCTCGAAGCCGACCCTGTTCAAGTACTTCCCGACCAAGGAGGACCTCGTCCTCCACCGCATCACCGACCACCGGGGAGAGGCCGCGCGCGTGGTGCGGGGGCGCGGGCCGGGCACGGACCCGCTGACCGCGCTGCACCGGCACTTCCTGGACGGGCTGGCCCGCCGCGACCCCGTCACCGGCCTGAACGACGACCCGGAGGTGCTCGCCTACCACCGCATGATCTTCTCCACCCCCAGCCTGGCGGCCAGGTTGATGCACCACATGACGGCCGACGAGGAGGCGCTCGCCGAAGCGCTCACCGAGACCGCCGCGGGTCCCGGAGGCGTCGGCGGCTCGGGAGGCGCGGAGGGGCCCGGCGGCTCCGGTGGTTCCGGTGGTTCCGGTGGCTCCAGTGGCTCCGGTGGTTCCGGTGGTTCCGGTGGCTCCAGTGGCTCCAGTGGCTCTGGTGGCTCCGGTGGCTCCGGAACGATGGACGACCTCGTCGCGCGTCTCGTCGCCGGTCAGGTGCTGGCCGTCCAGCGGGTGCTGGCCCGCCGCAACTGGGCCGAACTGGCCGGCGGGCGGACGGCCTCGGAGGTCCACCCGGAGGCGGTGGCCGCCGCCGACCGCGCGTTCGCCCTGCTGCGCGACGGACTCGGCTCCTCCTGACGTGCCCGTCACCGGGTTCGGTCTCCCGACGTACCCTCACCGAGCCCGGCTTCCCCGGCGCGCCCGTCACCGGACTCGGCGGATCTCCCACCACGGCTTTCCGGCGTGCCCGCCGCGTGGTCCCGCCACCCGCCCGAGCGCCGAGCATCAAGTACCGAGCCGCCGTTTTGAAGGTTCGGCCTCGCGAGATCGCCATCATCGTGGAAAAGTCTCAACCGAGCGTTCAAAGATAGCGTCTAAGGCATGGTCACCGACATGAAAGACGCCGTCCATGCCGTCGACGCGGCCGCCGTCATGAGCCTGCTCCCCACCCGGCCGCGGGTGCTCGCCCTGGGCGAGCCCACCCACGGCGAGGACCTCCTGCTCGACGTGCGGAACGAGCTCTTCCGGCAGCTCGTCGAGCAGGAGGGCTACCGGACGATCGGGATCGAGAGCGACTGCCTGATGGGCCTGGTCGTGGACGACTACGTCACCTCGGGCACGGGCACCCTCGACGAGGTCATGGAACGCGGCTTCAGCCACGGGTGGGGAGCCTTCACGGGAAACCGCGAGCTCGTGCGCTGGATGCGCGAGTACAACGACGGCAGGCCGCCGTCCGAGCGGGTGCGCTTCGCCGGTCTCGACGGCCCGCTGGAGATCAGCCATGCCATGAGCCCCCGCCAGGCCCTCACCGCGCTGCACGGCCACCTCGCGGCCCGGCTGGACGCGGACCTGCTCCCCTGCGACGCGGAGACGCTCGACCGCCTGCTCGGCGCCGACGAGCGGTGGGCGAATCCCGCCACGATGATGGACCCGTCCGAGTCCGTGGGGCGGTCGGCCGAGGCCGGGGAGCTGCGACTGCTCGCCGACGACATGGTGGCGCTGCTCGACGCGGAGACGCCGCGCCTCATCACGACGTCCTCGCGGGAGGAGCGGGACCGGGCCCGCCTGTACGCGCGCGCCGCCGTCGACCTGCTGCGCTACCACCACTGGCTGGCCGACACGTCGCCCGGCCGCATGTCGCGGCTGCTGGGCCTGCGGAGCTCGATGATCGCCGCCAACCTCCTCACCGTCGCCGAGCGGGGCCCGGTGCTGGCCCACGCCCACAACGTCCACTTCCAACGGGGCAAGAGCACGATGCGGATGGGCGACACGCCGTTCGAGTGGTGGAGCTCAGGCGCGATCGTGAGCCCCCATCTGGGCGAGGAGTACGCCTTCCTGGCCACGGCCCTCGGCACGATCCGGCACCGGGGAGTGGACGCCCCGCCCCCGGACACCGTCGAGGGGCTCCTGTACACGCTCCCCGAGGAGCGCTGCCTCCTCGACCCCCGCCGGGTGGCCGCCGCCCTCGACGACGCGCCGCCCGCCCCCCGCGTCTCCCCCTGGTTCGGCTACATCCCGATGGACCCGGCCTACCTGACCGGGGCCGACGGGATCGTGTTCGTCAAGGATCTCCCGCCGGACTAGCCTCCCCGGACCCGGCGCGGCGATCACCGCCGGAACGGCGCGTCAGCCGATGACAGGGACCGACTCGATGAGCGCGACCAGGCCGCGCTCGTCGAGGAGGTCGGCCGGACGGACGGTCTCGTTGGACCTGACGTAGTGGAACGCGGCGCTCACCGCCGGCAGGGGGACGCCGGCCAGGTGGGACCAGGCCAGGCGGTAGGCGGCGAGCTGCACCGACGCGGCCGACTCCGCCTTGCGGCCCTCGGGGCGGCGGCCGGTCTTCCAGTCGACGACCTCGTAGCGGCCGTCCGGGGTCTGGAACACCGCGTCCATCCGGCCCCTGACCAGCCGGTCGGCGATCATCGTCTCGAACGGCACCTCGACCTCGATCGGCTCCCGGGAGGCCCACTCGCTCTCCTCGAACCGGGCGCGCAGCTCCTCCAGCCGGGCGTCGGCCTCCTCGAAGCCGTCGTCGAAGGCACCGGGCAGGTCGAGCTCGTCGATCAGCCGCTGCTGGCCCCAGCGCGACTCCAGCCAGCTGTGGAAGGAGGTGCCCCGGCGGGCCAGGGGCGCGGGTTTCCGCGGCACGGGACGGCGGATCCGCCGGGCCAGGGCCTTGGGGTCGGAGGCCAGCGTGACGAGCGAGGAGACGGTCAGGTGGGTGGGCAGCTCCACCCGGCCGGTGCCGCGCCGCCGGTTGGTCTCCCGCTCCCTGAGCAGCAGCTCGGTGTCGCGCGCCCACGCCCTGGCCCGCTCACGGTCCCAGCCGCGCAGCTCGGCGAGGGTCCTGGCGTGCCGGTTGCCCGGATCGTCCCCGAACCCGGCGAGGTGGGCGGCCTGGTCGGCGATGGTCACCGCCGCGTCCTCCCGCCCGTCCGGGCCGGTGACGGTCTCGGCGACGGTCCCGGGAACGGACTCGGGGGCGGGCCCGGAGAGCACGGCCTCGGAAAGCGCGGGCTTGGAAACAGGCTCGGAAAGCGCGGGCCCGGAAAGCACGGCCTCGACGCCGTCCCGGCCGCCCCCTTCCACGGGTACGGCCCGCCCGCCGGACGAGCCCTCGACCGCGAAGGCGCCCCGCGCGTCCGGGGAGGGCGCCGGAAGCCCGCCGCCGGAGTCCTCCGGACGCTCCGGAGCGTCGCCGGAGGGATCCCAGGCGTCCTCCGGGACGTCCCAGGGGTCGTCCGGGAAGGGGACCTCCTCGTCCTCCGGCGGGAGCTGCGGGAGGGGTATGTCGCCGAGCGGCTCGTGCGGGCCCGCCGTACCGGCTCCGGGTCCGCCCGCCGTACGGCCGGCGCCGGCCGGGTCCGCGGGGGCGTCGCCGCCGGTGAGGGCGGCGAGGGCGGCCTCGACCAGGGTGGCGCCGTCGAGGACGGCCGCGTAGCGCGCGTCGTCGGGGCTGACCGGCCAGGCCGACTCGGCGGGCTCGGCGAGCAGCGGGTTGGCGGCGTCCTCGGCCGCCTCGGGCGCCCAGGCCGCCACCCGGCCGCAGGTGTCGCGGATCTCCAGCAGGAAATCGGACGGCAGGAGCGGCTTGGACCCGGTGCCCCAGCGGTAGCCGGAGGCGATCAGCAGGTAGTGGGCGCGGGTGACCGCGACATAGGCCAGGCGACGCTCCTCCAGCAGGTCGCGGTCGCGGCAGCGCTCGTCGAAGTCGGCCAGTTCCTCCTTCGACAGCCCGGTCAGCCGGGGCAGGTCGGAGGCGTCGCCGCGCAGCTGGTAGGGCAGTTTGCGGGGGTTCTCCGTCCACCTGGGGCTGGTCGTCGGGCGGGCCGGGAAGATCGTTCCCACGGTGAGCGTCCCGGCCTTGGACAGCGCCTGCGACATGCCGGGCACCACGACGACCGGCCACTCCAGGCCCTTGGAGGCGTGGACGGTCATCAGCTTCACGCTGTTGCTCTCGCCCACCCGGCCGGCGTCCAGGCCGTTCTCCTCCTCGTCGGCCGCCTTCAGGAACGCCAGGAACGCCCCCAGCGTCGGGTCCTCGGAGTCCCCGGCGAACCGGGCGGCGGCGTCGAGGAACGCGTCGAGGTCGGCGCGGGCGGCGAACGGGCCGACGGCCGTCCCCCGGGCCGCCACCTCGATGTCCAGGCCGAGCCTGCGCTCGATCTCGGCGATCAGGTCGGGCAGCGGCTGTCCGGTGTGGGCGCGCAGGGTCCGCAGCTCCTGCGACATGGCCAGCAGCCGCACCCGGGCCAGCGGCGAGAACGCCTCCTGCCACTCGGGGCGGTCGGGCAGCTCGTCGAGGGCGTCGACCAGGCTGCCGCGTTCCTCGGCGAGGTCTGCCACGACCTGGTCCAGCGGGTCTGATCCGGGGGACGGGGCCTCGGACTCCTCCCGGTGCTCGCGGTTCAGCTCGCGCGCCCGGTCGCCCAGCTCCTTGAGGTCGGCCGGGCCGATGCGCCAGCGCGGGCCCGACAGCAGGCGCACCAGGGCGTCGCCCGCCGACGGGTCGTAGATCACCCGCAGCGTGGCCACCACGTCGGCGACCTCCGGTACGGCGAGCAGCCCGCCCAGGCCGACCACCTCGACCGGGATGCCGCGGGCCTCCAGCGCCCGGCGCAGCGCGGGGAACTGGGACCGCTTGCGGGCCAGGATCGCCACGTCGTGGGGTTGCAGGCACTGCGGGCCGCCCCAGGCGCTCTGCTTGGCCTTCTTGCGCTCGCCGTCGCCCCACGGCAGGCCGTCGGGCGCGCTCTCACCACCCAGCAGCCGCGAGATCTCGGCGGCGACCCACTCGGCCTCGTCGTCGGCGGTCTCGTGGAAGGCGCACACCACCCGGCCGCGCTGGACGCGGTTGCCGCCCGGCACCAGCACCGGCACGTCCCGCGACTCCATCCGGAGCGGAAGCTGCACCCGGGCCGCGACGTCCAGCACGGCGTCGCCGTTGCGGAAGCTGACCGACAGGAACCGGACCGGGGCCGGCTCCCCGGAGGGGGTGCGGAAGTCGCGGGGGAAGCGGCTGAGGTTGCCCGACGACGCGCCGCGCCAGCCGTAGATGGACTGGCAGGGGTCGCCCACGGCGGTCACCGGGTGACCGCCGCCGAACAGTGAGCGCAGCAGGACGAGCTGGGCGTGGCTGGTGTCCTGGTACTCGTCCAGCAGGACGACGGCGAACCGGCCCCGCTCGATCTCGCCGACCTCGGGGTGCCCGGCGGCGATCCGGGCGGCCAGCGCCATCTGGTCGCCGTGGTCGACGACCTCGCGCCGCCGCTTGAGCCTGCCGTACGCCTCCACCAGCGGCAGGAGCTGCTCGCGGGCCCGCTGGGTGACCAGCGGGCGGCGCTGGGCCAGGGTGGGCGAGCCGGGCAGCCCGCCGTAGCGGTCGGCGAGCCAGGCGCCGACCTCCCGTACGTCCGCCGGGGTGCGCAGGTGCTCGGCCAGCTCACCGGCCAGCTCCAGCACCGCCCGGGTGACGGTGGCCGGGCCCCACTCGATCTGCTCCATCGGCCCGTCGTAGCCGCTGACCACCCGCTGGGCGAGCTGCCAGGAGACGGCCGGGCTGATCAGGCGCATGGTCGGCTCCAGCGCCTCGCGCAGGGCGTGGTCGGTGACCAGCCGGGCCGCGTAGGCGTGGTACGTCGAGATGGTCGGCTCGCCCTCCAGCAGCTCGGCCGGGACCTGCGCGGCGGCGACCAGGCCGTTGAGGCGCTCGCGGACCCGGTGGGCCAGCTCGCCCGCGGCCTTGCGGGTGAAGGTCAGCCCGAGGATCTGGTCGGGGCGGACCAGGCCGTTGGCCACCAGCCAGACGACCCGCCCCGCCATGGTCTCGCTCTTGCCGGACCCGGCGCCCGCGACGACGACCATCGGCTCCAGGCCGGCCTCGATCACCTCGGCCTGCTCCGGGGTCGGGGGGAGGATGCCCAGTTTCTCGGCGAGCTGGATCGGGCTCAGCACGCGGCGCCCCCGCGCGGTACGGCCCGGCCCACCGGAGGGCGGCGCGGAGTGACGCGGGACGCCGGGGAACGGCGCGGAGTGACGCGGGACGCCGGGGAACGGCGCGGCACGCCCCCGCGCCGGACGGTACGGCTCAGCACACCTGGTCTCCGTTCTTGCTGACCGGGCAGCTCGACCGCACGGCGCACGTGCGGCAGCCGTCGTTGACCTTGGCCTGGAAGAACGGCCCCGACATGCCGGTCGCGACGGTCTCGACCATGTCGCGGGCCCAGCCGGGGTCGGCGTCCTCCGACAGGGGCCGCTGGATCTGCTCCTTGGCGTCCTTCTTGCCCGCCGCGTCGCCCACCTGGACCAGTGCCGCCCCGCCGGGCTCGGTCATCCCGTGCCGCTGGAAGGCGCCCAGCAGCGCGGCGAGCTGGTACACCCCGAGCTGGGGATGGCGGTCGAGGTCGGCGTCCTTGGGGCCGTTCTTGCCCGTCTTGATGTCGATGATCACGGCCCGGCCGTCGGCGTCGCGCTCGACGCGGTCGACCCGGCCCTTGATCTGCACGCCGTCGGCGAGCGTGGCGACGAACGCCTCCTCCAGGCCGACCAGCTCGCGGGGGTTGTCCCGGTGCCAGCGCAGGAACTTGGCGACCATCTCCTCGGCCACCCGGCGCTGCTTGCGGTTGTACCAGACGCCGCCGAAGTCGAGTTCGCCCCAGACGTCGTCCAGGCGCTTGCCGAGCGTCTCCTCGCTCGGCATGCCCGTCGCGGCCAGCACGGCCAGGGCGTGCACGACCGTGCCCAGGCCCCGGGCCGCGTCGGTGCCGCCCGCGCCGACGGAGGTCTCCAGCAGCCAGCGCAGGCCGCACTTGGTGAAGTTCTCCACCGTCGAGGGCGAGATGCGCACGATGCCGTCGGGCCAGTTCAGCGGGCGGTCGTCGGAGACCGGGGTCAGGGCGTACCACTCGTCGGGGTGCGCGCCGGGCACCCCGGCCACGGCGAGCCGGGCCAGGTGCTCGGCGGCGGCCCGGCGCAGCGGGGCCGGCCGGGTCGGGTCGGTCACCGCCGAGCGGAGGTCGGCGACCAGCGCCGACATGCTCAGCCAGCGGGAGCGCTCGTCGACGCCGGCCTCCTCGTCCGAGCCGGGCACCAGCTCGGTGAGGAACCGGGAGGGGCGCTCCTCGCTGTCCTCCCCGCCGACGGCGGTGACGACGAGCCGCTTCCCGGCCCGGGTCGTCGCGACGTAGAACAGGCGGCGCTCCTCGGCCAGCACCTGGGAGGTCAGGGCGGCGGCGACGGCCGACGGGCTCTCGTGCTCGGAGCCGCGGGCCCGGGCGACCATGTCGTCGGTGCGCAGGACCGGGCCGTGCGGCCGCAGGTCGGGCCAGACGCCCTCCTGGACGCCGGCGACGACCACCACGTCCCACTCCAGGCCCTTGGAGCGGTGCGCGGTCAGGATGCGCACCGAGTCGGCGTCGGGGGCGCGCTCGGCGAGGGAGTCTCCGGGGATCTCCTGGGAGACGAGGTCCTCCACGAACACCTCGACGCCGGCGTGCGGCAGCCGGTCGACGAACTTGGCCGCGTGGTCGAACAGCGCCACCACCGCGTCGAGGTCGCGGTCGGCCATGGCGCCCCGGAACCCGCCCGCGAGGCTCGTCTCGGTCCACTTCTCGGCCAGGCCGGTGGCCTTCCAGACGGTCCACAGCACGTCCTCGGCGGTGCCGCCGCGCCGTACGGCCTCGGTGGCGCTGGCGATGAGCCGGGCGACCCGCTCGGCGGGCAGCGCCACGTGCGGCTCGACCCGGACCAGCTCCCGGGCGTCCTTGAGCGCGGCGACGAGGAGTTCGCCGGACGAGCGGGGCGCCGGCGCCGCGCGCTCCTCCAGCGGGACCGGGAGGCCGTCCTCCTCCGGCCCGCCGGTGCCGTCCCGCGGACCGGCCGCGCCGCCGGGCACGTCGTCACCGGGCGCCGGGGCGTCCCGGAGCACGTCGCCGCGCGCGTCGTCGCCGGGCATGTCACCGCCGGGAACGTCGTCATCGCGGAGCAGGTCGCCGCCGGAAGCGTCGTCGCCGGGCAGGTCACCGCCGCGCGCGTCGTCACCGCCGGGCACGTCGTCGTCGCGAAGCAGGTCACCATCGGAAGCGTCGTCGTCGCCGGGCACGTCACCGCCGGGAACGTCGCGTTCGTCGGGGTGGAGCAGCGCCTCGTGCTCGGCGATCCGCAGCGCCCGGCGCAGGCGGCGAACGCCGATCATGTCGGTGCCGCCGAGCGCGCCGGTCAGCAACTCCTCGGCCATGCCCTCGTCGAGGTTCTCCGGGTGGAGCGCGACCTGGATCAGCCGGATCAGCGGCCGCACGCCGGGCTCCTGGAACAGCGGCACCTCACCGCCGCCGACCACCGCCGGCACCCCGGCGCTCACCAGCGCGCGGCGCAGCAGCGGGACCTGGCGGGTGGCCGAGCGGACCAGCACCGCCATCCGCGACCAGGGGACGCCGTCCAGCAGGTGCGCCCGGCGCAGTGTGTCGGCGACGACGGCGGCCTCCTGGGTCGCGCCGTCGGTCACCACGACCCGGACGTCGCCGGGAACGGCGTCCGGCAGGGCGCGCAGGTCGCGGTGGTGGGCCGCGCCGCCGAGCGGGGCGGGCAGGCGGGCGGTGACGCGGCGGGTGGCCCGGAGCAGCTCCGGGCCGCTGCGGCGGCAGACGCGCAGCGCCAGGACGGGCGCCCTGGCGCCGTCGGCGCGGCGGAACCGGTCGGGGAAGTCCATGATCCCGCGCACGTCGGCACCGCGGAAGCCGTAGATCGACTGGTCGGGGTCGCCGACCGCGACGAGGTCGCGGCCCTCCCCGGCGAGCTGCTGGAGCAGCAGCTCCTGGGCCGGGTCGACGTCCTGGTACTCGTCGACGAAGACGACGTCGTAGGCGGACCGCTCGCGCAGTCGCGCCTCGGGCTCGGCGAGCAGGGCGGCGGCGGCGCGGATCAGGTCGGCGTAGTCGAGCACCGGCTCGGCGTCGAGGTCGAACCGGGTGTGGTAGCGGTCGGCGAACCGCCCGGCGGCCACCCAGGAGGGGCGGCCGTGCAGGCGGCCCAGCTCGACGAGGTCGCGCCCGCCGAGGCCGATCTCGGTGGCGCGGGCCAGGAAGTCGCGCAGTTCCTGGGCGAAGCCGCGGGTGGCGAGGGCCTCGCGTATGTCCTCGGGCCAGTGGAGGGCGCCGTCCTCCAGCTCGCCGTGGAGCAGGCGGCGGATCTCCAGCAGCTGCTCGGGGGCGGTCAGCACGCGCGGCGGCACCCGTCCGGCGAGGACGGCCTCGCGGCGCAGCAGGGCGTAGGCGTAGGAGTGGAAGGTCATCGCCAGCGGGGTGCGGGTGGTGCGGCGGACCCGGGCGGTGATGCGCTCGCGCAGTTCCTCGGCGGCCCTGCGGCTGTAGGTGAGGACCAGCACCCGTTCGGGGTCGGCGCCCCGCCGCTCGACCCGGTCGACCACGCTCTCCACGATCGTGGTGGTCTTGCCGGTGCCGGGTCCGGCGAGCACGAGCAGCGGGCCGCTCTCATGCGCCACCACCGCACTCTGGTGCTCGTCGAGCACGGGGGCAACAGCCCTCCCCGCGCCCTCACGACGTACCAGACGCCAACCCTGACCACTCACAACTCGTCATTCCACCAGATCCCGGGCGATGATCGTGCCGAGTCCGCGTGAGTCGCACGGTGAAAGACGCGGCCGGCGCGGGCGGGCCGCCCGGGGGAACCCGCCGGACCTCGGTGGGAACGCCCCCGGAGGATCCGGAGGCGTCGGAAATCTCACAGGATGTCCGGAGCCCTCATCGGAGCCGGGGCGCCGCGGCGGCTTCGCGGGGCTCCCGTCGAGGTCGGGGGTCGAGGTCGGGGCCTCACCGGAAGACCGGGGCGCCACGGAGCGCCGGGGCCCCACCGCGGCTCCGGGCCCCGCGCGTCAGGAGCCGCCGAAGACGTGGTCCACCAGCCGGCCGGTCGCCTTGCCGTCGTCGCGGGGCGCGTAGGTGCGGCGGAACCGCTCGTAGCGGTCGGCGTGCGCGGCGGCCACCTCGTCGATCGTCCGCAGCGCCTCGATCACCTCGGCGGCGGTCGTCAGCAGCGGCCCGGGGGCCTCGGCCGCGAGGTCGAGGTACAGGCCCCGCTTGGCCGAGTAGCGCTGCGCGTCGTAGGTGAAGAAGAGCATGGGCCGGCCGGTCACGGCGAAGTCGAACATGATGGCCGAGTAGTCGGTGATCAGCACGTCGGCGATCAACAACAGATCCGTCACTTCCGGATATGTCGTGACGTCCAGCGCGAGATCGCGCGGCACGTTCGGGGCCGCCTGCATCGGGTGTCCCCTGACCAGGAACGTGTGACCCGCCCCGAGGACCCGCCGCGCCTCGGCGAGGTTCAGCTTCACCGAGGCGTTCCTGCGGTCGTAGTCGCGGAAGGTCGGCGCGTAGAGCACCACGGTGGAGCCCTCGGCGACGCCCAGCTCGCGCCGCACCCGCGCGGCGATCTCGTCCCGGTCGGGGGACGACAGCACGTCGTTGCGCGGGTAGCCGCTCTCCAGGATCTCCCCGCGGTAGCCGAACGCCTTGCGCAGGATCGGGGTGGCCCACGGGCTCTGGGAGACCAGCAGGTCCCAGCCGCGCACCTCGGCCGCCTGGCGGTGCCAGGCCGGCGGCTTCGGGTCGCGCGACATGTGCGGCAGGTCGTTGCCCAGGAGCTTGAGCGGGCTGCCGTGCCAGGTCTGCACGACCGTCTGGTCCTCGCGGGCCCGGAACCACGGCGGCAGGAAGCCGTTGGCCACGACGTACCGCGAGCGGGCGAGCGCCGCGTAGTGCTCGCGGCTGCCGGAGCGGACCACCGTCGGGCGGATGTCCGGGCCGAAGCCCAGTTCGGCCGATCCCGGCGGGACGAACGCGCCGTCCTTGACCACCCAGATGTGCTCGCGGTCGTCGCCGCGCCGTACGCGCTCCTCGTAGACCGCGCGGACGTTGCCCTCGTACTGGCGGCCGTCGTAGGAGACGTAGACGGTCGCGTCGGTCGCCTCCATGGCCCGCTGGGCGGGGTAGAACGTACGCTGCAGCGCGTACAGGCCACCGGCGCCCTTCTCGTCGTCGGGCACGTGCTCGGCGACGGTCAGCACGGGCACGTCGAACCGGGTGGAGACCAGGCGGTACTCCCGCCCGTCGCGGACCTTCGTCTCCTCGTCCAGCGAGTCGAGGAGGGCGTGGTCGGCGCGGACCGGCACGATCTTCCCGCCGGGGTCGCGGACCGCCATGGTCCAGGTGCCGCTCGCCAGCGAGACGGTCCCGGCGAAGCGGGGCATCGCGGCGGGCGCGAACCGCGCCGTGAAGCGCTCGCCGTCGCGCTCCAGCGGCACGGTGTGGATCAGGCCGGTGCGGTGCTTGAGGCTCAGCTCGACCGCGCCGGGGGCGGCGGGATAGGAGCCGGCGAGGGTGAGCGTGCCGTCCGCGGCCCAGGCCGCCTCGGAGATGACGGGGCGGACACGCTGGGCGGAGACCGACACGCGGTCGCGCCGGTCGCCCAGCACGGTGATCTCCCGCTCGCCGATCACCGAGCGGCTCTCCGCGGCGCCGCCCAGCATGACGGGGGCCGCGGGCTCGCCCTTGGGCTCGACCCAGAGCCTGCCGCCGTCACGCTCCTGCAGCAGGGAAGGTACGGCGAGCGGCACGACGACGTCGGTGCCGCCCTTGACGGGGGTGAAGTCGGCGGCGATGCGGTGACCGTCCAGCCGCGCGTTGCCCCTGGTGTGCTGCTTGCCGGGCAGGAAGACCCGCAGCTCCAGCCGGTCGCCGTCCAGCGTCACCCCGGTCAGCTCGGCCCGGGTGGGCTGCAGCGCGATCTGCAGGGCGCGGTCGGAGGTCCAGACCGGGCGGATCCACCGGCGGTGGCCGATGTCCAGGCCCGCGGGCCGCTCGGTGCGGCCGGTGGAGGGGCCGCGCAGCAGGCCGACGGCGCGGGCGCCGCGGCTCCAGATCACGATCTCCGCGCGCCACGTCGTGGTGTCGCGCACGACGGAGCGGCGGCGCAGCAGCCTCCTGCCGCCGCGCAGCACCACCCGCGCCCCGGCGCGCCAGCGCAGCGACCAGGGACGCAGCTCGGCGACGAAGCCGGACCAGTCGTAGTTGCAGCCCGCCTCGGCGGCGCCGTGGGTCGCCGAGGGGTCGAGGACGCGGCGGGTGCGCAGCCGTACGGGCGGCAGCCCGCGGGGGCCGCGCAGCACGACGGTGGCGCGGTTGAAGCGGGGGCCGCGGACCGACAGGCCCGCGAGGTAGGCGTGGCCGGTGATCCGCAGCCGTCCGCCGGACCAGGAGATGTCCTCGATCCGGGTGATCGGGACGAGGTCGGCGGCGCGCAGCCGGAACATGCTCTCCGGGAGCTCGTCCTGGAACGGCAGATCGGCGTACCAGCGCATCTTCCTGCGGACCCGGCGGGACGGCTCGGCGGCGGCCGTGACGATCTTCTGCAGCGCGTCGCCCTCGACGAGGTCGTCCGCCTCGCGGGTGTCGACCAGATGGAAGGCGATCCTGCGCGCCACCGGCAGGTCGCGCTTGACCCTGGCGTCCACTCCGGCGAGGTACGGCTTGACGAGGGTGACGAACTCGCGCCTGCGGGCGGCGCCGCGCTTGACCGCGAGGTCCAGCCGGGTGCCGAGCGGGCCCGCCAGGACCTCGGCGTCGAACCGGCGGCGCTGGGCGGGCGTGAGCCCTTCGGCGAGCACGGTCGCCATCATCGATTCCAGGGGCTCCCCGCGGTCGCAGAGATCCTGGACGACCTTCAGACGGTCGGCGACGGGATCGCCGCCTGCCCGCGCGGGTGTGACGCCGGTGGCCATGGGGGGAGGCACCGCCTTTCGGACAGATCGCTGTCCTACGCCATCGTAGTGGGCCCGCGGACGTCGATTACGCCCGATTTCTGGGTGTGCCGTCCCATCTGGCCGCGCGGATGTCGGCGCGTGAGCCCCGCAGCGGAGTGCCCTCCCGGCGCCAGTGCTCCAGGCACCGCCGCTCGTGGCCCGG
Source organism: Streptosporangium pseudovulgare (assembly GCF_014648055.1). Lineage (GTDB taxonomy): Bacteria > Actinomycetota > Actinomycetes > Streptosporangiales > Streptosporangiaceae > Streptosporangium > Streptosporangium pseudovulgare. Next base: position 139,082 of record NZ_BMQJ01000017.1, on the reverse strand, counting down.
CGGCGGGGTGCCGTCGGCGTGCACGACGCGCCACCAGGGCACGCCGCCGCCCCACAGGGACATCACCCGGCCGACCTGCCGGGGGCCGCCCTCGCCGAGATACTCGGCGACATCGCCGTAGGACATGACCATCCCCGGCGGGATGCGCTCGACCAGGTCGAGCACCCGCTCGGCGTACGGTGTCGGGTGGCCTACCGGCTCCATGCGGCCGGTCCGGCGGCCAGGATCTCGTCGACCTTGCCGAACTCGTACGACGCCGAGCCGTTCAGCTGCTCCAGGCGGCCCTCGCGGATCGCGTAGGTCTCGCCGTCCTCACCGACCAGGCTGGCGTTCAGCAGCGTCGAGACCCGGGCGAGCTGGGCCACGTGCCAGTCGGACCCGGGCGCGCCGGACAGGCCGCCGTTCCAGACCGCGACGGCGTGCAGGCCGTCGGCGTGGCGGGCCAGGACCTCACCCGTCTCCTGTGAACCGCGGAACTCGAACCCCGCCTGCCCCAGCACAGTCGCGAGTTCCGCGAAGGCGAGAGGCGCCGGGCGCTCCACGCGCAACTCGTACCCCATGAGGGGCGACCCTAGCGAACCTTTGATCGCCTTCGTGCCGGAGATCCGAAGATCGGACCGCGCCGCACCCGAAGAGTGTCCGAACGGTGTCCAAACCGCGTTCGAATCGAGTTCGAACCGTCCCCGCGGGCTCATCCCTCCGGCCCGCGTCGGGGCCACGGCCACGGCGGCCGGCGCCGAAGGCCGCCCCGTTCCCCGCCGCCGCGCGGGCCGGACGGCGCGGGCCGCCGGTTGAGCGCCGCCGCGGCCCCGGCGAAGGCCAGCACCCCGGTCAGCAGGCCGGTGCCGTACAGCCACAGGCGCAGCGGGTCCGGGCCGGGCCGTTCCGGCGGGGCCGGCGCACCGGACCCGAAGTGCCCGCCCGGGGGCTCCCCGGCCCCGGATCGGGCGCCCGCCAGCTCCCCGGCCCTGGCCAGCGCCGCCGCGGCGTCGACCATGCCGAACCCGACGTGGTCGTCGTATCCGGCGGCGGGCGCGGAGGTGGCGGTGGAGGTCAGGGCCCGCGACACGAGATAGGGCGGCAGATCCGGATATTTCGCTTTTATCAGTGCGGCGACCCCGGCCACCAGCGCGGTCGCCGCACTGGTCCCCTCGGACGTGCCGTACCCGCCGCCCGGGAGCGTCACCGGCACGCCCACCCCCGGCGCGGCGACCATGACCGACAGGTTGTCGCTGCTGAACGGCGCCGGCTCGCCGCGGGCGTCGACCGCGCCCACCCCGATGACCCCGGAGTATCCGGCCGGGAAGCTCCAGAAGGAGGTGCCGTGGCTCGCGGTGTAGGCCGAACCACCGTCGTTCCCGGCCGCCGCGACCAGCACCACGCCCCGCGACAGCGCGTAGGAGACCGCCTCGCGCTCGGCCCGGTGCGGCCCGTAGGCGCCCAGCGACATGCTGACGACCTTGGCCCCGTGGTCGGCGGCGTAGCGGATCGCGCGGGCCAGCGGGCTGTCGGCGCCCTGCCGCCGCTCCACCCTGGGCGGCGCGGCGGCGATCCCGCCTTCGCCGTCCTCGTCCTCGCGCGGCACCAGCGGCAGCGAGAGGATCCCGGCCTCCGGCGCGACACCGAGCAGGCCGCCGTCGCCCTTGCCCGCCCCGGCGATGAGCGAGGCCATCGCGGTGCCGTGCATGCCCGGCGCGGAACCGCCCGGAAGCGCGCTCTCGGCGGATCCCATGTCGGGCCCGGAGACGACCCTGCCGCGCAGCTCGGCGACCCCGGCGTCCACCGCGCTGTCCACCACGGCGACGGTGACCCCCACGCCCCGGGTGACCTTCCAGGCCCGCTCGACGTCGAGCGCCCGCAGCACCCAGCGCTGGTCCTGGCGCACGTCCGCGGCGGCCGGCGGCGCGGGGACCAGCAGGAAGAGCGCGGCCAGGGCGCCCGCCGCCCGCGGCAGGCCCCGCCTCAGCACACGTTCCCCTGGGTGCACTGGGGCACGGCGCTGGGCTCGTCGCCCAGTGCCCGGGCGATGCGCCCGGCGACCGACTGCGCCACCGGCCACAGCTCGCTGTGCAGGTTCTCCTCCGGCGCGACCGCCTCGCGGGTGCGCCCGTCGGCGTACCCCGCGGTGAAGAACACGATGTAGGGGCCGACCCCGATCCAGGCGTTGCGCTGGCGCTGGGCCGCGCCGAACAGGGCGCTCGCCGTACCGGGGAACGCCACGGGCCGCACCCCCACCCGGTCGTCGACGGCCAGCCGGGAGGTGGCCGCCGCCCGCCGCTCCTCGTCGCCGAGGACGGCGATGCCGACGGTGACGACGAAGGTCGAGGTCTGGTCGGCGTAGGTGGCCCGCAGCAGCGTGCGGCAGCCCTGCTCGGCGAGGGTCGCGCCGACCGGGGCGTCGGTGCCGGCCCGGCAGGAGACCTCGGGCGCCATGCCGATCCGGCGGGCGTACTGCTGCGTCCCGCCCAGGCCGACGTACTGCAGCTCGGTGGGGAAGACCAGGGTCGCGGGCCAGGTGCGCCAGCGCCCGGCGATCTCGTCCTTGACGTAGCGGTCCTGCTCGGCGGGGGTGAGGGGGCGAGACCCGCTCTCGTGGACCAGCCCGGCCGCGCCGACCAGCACGTTGGTCATGGCGATGACCAGGATCACGCCCGCCAGGAGCAGGAAGACCGCGCGGAACCGCACCCCCTGCTCCAGGGTCTCCCGCACGACGCGCTCGGCGGCGGCGCGGTCGCGGGACGCGGCCGGCCAGGGGCGGACCCGCCGGGAGACGGCGGGGGCGGGGCCCCGCCGCGCCCGCGCGGCGCCGGACGCCCGGGAACCGGGCGGCGGCCACCCGCCGCGGGCACCGGCCGCCGGGGCCACCAGGCGCCGTCGCGGCTCCTGCGAACGCCCGGGCATCGACATACTTCGATGCTACGTCGCCGGGCCCCGCCGCCCTATGCCTCCCCGCCGCCCGGGGTGGTTCGTGTGTCCCCGCCGTCTGGAACCGGTCGCGCGCCGCCGTTCTCCGGCGCGGCATGGATGATCGCATCGCCGTTCTCCGGCGCGGCACGGGTGACCGCATCGCCGTTCTCCGGCGCGGTACGGATGACCGCGCCGCCGTTCTCCGGCGCGGCACGGGTGACCTCGTCGTCCGGGACCGGCCCGGCCGCCCGGCGGCGGCGTGCGGCGCGGGCGGAGACGGCGAGCACCGCCAGGGACGCGACGGCCCCCAGTCCCGCGGCCCCGGCGATCCCCCCGTACATGTTGATCATGTCCCGGTCCCGCCGTACGACCTGCACCGGCCCGGCCGCGCGGCCGACCGGGCGCGCGGGGTCCTGGAGCGAACCCGCCCGGGCGGTCAGGGTGTGGCGGTGGATCCTGGCGGCCTCGGCCAGCGCCCGGGAGGCGTTGACCACCCCGAACCCCAGGCCGGTGTCGTAGCCGCCGCTCGGCCGCCGGGTGGCTCCGGCGGTGAGCGCCTGCGCCACCAGCGCGGGCGACATACGCGGATATTTCGCTTTTATGAGGGCGGCTACCCCCGACACCAGCGCTGCCGCCTGCGAGGTGCCCCTGCCCACCCAGTACTCGTCGCCGGGTCCCGCGCCGAGGACGTCCACCCCGGGCGCGGCCAGCAGCACCGAGGGGTTGCGGTTGGAGAACGACGCCCGGCGCAGCCTCCGGTCCGCCGCGGCGACCGAGACGACCCCGGGGAAGGCGGCCGGGTAGGAGTAGGGGGCGTAGCCCGTCCCGGCGGACTCCCGGGCCCCGTCGTTGCCCGCGGCGGCGACCAGCACGACCCCCTTGGAGATCGCGTAGCGGATCGCCGCCCGTTCCTCCTCCGTCGCCAGTTCCTTGGAGATCGACATGTTGATCACGTCGGCGCCGTGGTCCACGGCGTACCGGACGCCCCTGGCGACCACGTTCTCGAACCGCGCGGCGGTGTTGAACCGCCGGAAGCCCGGCTCCTCGTCCTCCAGGATCACCCGCACCGACAGCACCTCGGCCTCCGGCGCCACGCCGACGACCCCGTCGGCGTCGCCCGGACCGTGCCCGTGCCCGGCGATGAGCGAGGCCATGTAGGTGCCGTGCAGCCGCGCGGGGGCGACGCCCGGCGGGTTGGCGCCCCGGGTGAAGTCCCTGCCCTGCACCACCGAGCCGGCGAGGTCGCGGTGGGTCGCGTCCACCCCCGAGTCGAGCACCGCGACCGTCACGTTCTCGCCCCTGGAGGTCCGCCAGGCGTTCGGCAGGTCCAGCGTCCGCAGAACCGGCTCCTGGGCGGTCCGCACGTCGTCGGCGCGGGCGGCGGTGGCGGGGCCCGCCGTAGCGGCCGCGGCCAGGAGGAACGCCGCGACCGCCGGGACCGCGCGTCTCGGCGCCGCCGTGGCCGTCCGCCTCGGCGCCACCGGAACCGCCGGGACCGCCGGGACCGCCCGTCCCGGCGTCACCGCGCTCCCCGGCACGGCGCTCCCCGGCACCGTGCGCCTCAGCACCGCCACTCCGCGGAGGCGCAGTCGGGCCGCGCGGGCGTGGCGAGGTCGGCGAGGATCCGGTCGGCGATGTCGCCGGCGAAGGCGAACACGGTCGGCCGCTGGGTCCCGGCCGCGCGGGCGGGCCGGCCGTCCACCTGCCCGAACGTGGCCAGCACCAGGTACGGCCCGGCCCGCCGCGCCAGGCCGCCCTGCCGCTCGTCCTGGCCGAACCGGTCGGTGACGGTGCCGGGGTAGGCCAGCGCCCGCAGGCCCGGCGCCGGACGGTCGCCCCCGGGCAGCGCCGCCTCCGCCGCGGCGGCGCCCCGCTCCGTCCCGAAGGCCGCGACGCCGACGGTGACGACGATCCCCTGGAGCCCGTCGATGTAGGTGGCGCGCAGGATCCCCCGGCACCCGGCCCGGCGCAGCGCCCCGTGGAGCCCGGCGTCCACCGCCCGGTCGCACCGGGTCTCCGGTGAGATGCCCACGCGCAGGGCGTTCTCCCGCCCGCCCTGCTCGGCGGCGTAGCCGACGGACTCGGGGAAGATCCGCCCGGCGGGCCAGGTCTGCCAGCGCCGGGCCAGCTCGCCGAGGGAGGCCCGCTCCAGCTCGGCGGGGGTCGGCCCGCGGGTGAGCTCGGCCGCGGCGGTGCGAGCCGCCACTCCGGCCACGATCACGCAGGTCAGCGTGAGCAGCGAGGCGACGACCAGCGTCGGCCAGGCTCGCCCTCGCCGATCGTCAATCCCGCTCACGCCTTGACCTTAGTGCGGCCGGAAGAGTGCGAACCGCCACAAAAGCAAGTGTGAACCGCCGCGGAGGTCGGCGCGAGCCCTCGTGAGAACCGGCGGGAAACTCCGCGGATGCCGACCGGGACCGCGGTGGAACGACGACCGCCCGGCCGCGCGGGGTGCGCGGCCGGGCGGCCGTACGGGGGTGGCCGCCCGTTCGGCGGCCGGTGGGCCGGGGTCGTCCGCGGCCACCGGGCCGCCGGGCGACGCCGCCCCTCGTCCGATCAGTAGGTCGGCAGGCTCGGGTCGATCGTCTTGACCCAGCTCAGCACGCCGCCGCCCACGTGGACGGCGTCGGAGAAACCGGCGTTCTTGACGATCGCCAGGCACTCGGCGGACCGGGCGCCGGACTTGCAGTGCAGGACGATCTTCTTGTCCTGCGGGAGCCGCTCCAGCGCGGAGCCGTTGAGGAACTCGCCCTTGGGGATGAGCACGGCGCCGGGGATGGAGACGATCTCGTACTCGTTCGGCTCGCGGACGTCGACGACGAAGACGTCCTCGCCGGCGTCCTGCATGGCCTTGAGGTCGGCCGCGCTGATCGTGGAGCCGGAGGCGGCCTCCTGGGCCTCGGCCGAGACCGCGCCGCAGAACGCCTCGTAGTCGTCGAGCAGCTCGGTGACCGTCGGGTTCTTGCCGCAGAGCACGCACTCGGGGTCCTTGCGGACCTTGACCGAGCGGTAGTTCATCTCCAGGGCATCGTAGATCATCAGGCGGCCGACCAGCGGCTCGCCGATGCCGGCGATGAGCTTGATGGCCTCGTTGACCTGGATGGAGCCGACCGAGGCGCACAGCACGCCGAGCACGCCGCCCTCGGCGCAGGAGGGCACCATGCCGGGGGGCGGGGGCTCGGGGTAGAGGCAGCGGTAGCAGGGGCCGTGCTCGGCCCAGAACACGCTGGCCTGGCCGTCGAAGCGGTAGATCGAGCCCCAGACGTACGGCTTGCCGAGCAGGACCGCGGCGTCGTTCACCATGTAGCGGGTGGCGAAGTTGTCGGTGCCGTCGACGATCAGGTCGTACCCGGAGAAGATCTCCATGACGTTGTCGGTGCTCAGCGCGACGTTGTGCACGACCACGTCGATCAGCGGGTTGATCTCCCGGACGCTGGCGGCGGCGCTCTCGGCCTTGAGGCGGCCGACGTCGGACTGGCCGTGGATGACCTGGCGCTGCAGGTTGGACTCGTCGACGACGTCGAAGTCGATCACGCCCAGCGTGCCCACGCCCGCGGCCGCGAGGTACAGCAGCGCGGGTGAGCCGAGGCCGCCGGCGCCCACACAGAGCACCTTGGCGTTCTTCAGGCGCTTCTGACCGGCCATCCCCACGTCGGGAATGATCAGATGGCGCGAGTAACGACGCACCTCGTCGACGGACAGCTCGGCTGCCGGCTCTACCAGCGGTGGCAACGACACAGTTCTGCTCCCGTTTCAGGGGTCTTCAAGGGGCGGCCGGGCACAGGGCGAGCACGGCGCGCACCACTGACAACCCGGGGGACGCCCCGGTCATTCCCCGATCCGCGACCGGGCACTCCCGGCACTCCGGGCGTTCCCGGCGCTCCCGGTGCTCTCGGTGATGAGCTGCCTGGCCTCCCTGGCCACCCGCTCCGGGACCTCCATCTGTGCCACGTGCCCGGCGTCGGGCAGCAGCACCAGTCGCACGCGCGGGAACGTCCGCCAGGCACGGGCCGCCATCCGGGGGTTGACCAGCCGGTCGTAGCGGCCGTGGACGACCAGCGTGGGCGCGGTCACCCTGGCCGCCTGCCGCCAGAGGTTGTCCTCGCCGCGCCGGAAGTACTCGGCGACGAGCCCGCGCGCCGAGCCGATCATCGACGCCCCGGCGTACGGCAGGCCGTCCCGGCGGCGCAGTTCCTCGGCGGCCTCGCGCAGCCGGTCGGGGTGGACGCGGCCGAGGTCGGCGTAGCACATGGCCATCGTGGCGTTGATCCTGCGCTCCGGCGGCAGCATGCTGAGCCGGTTCGCGGCCCAGTCGCCCAGCCTCGGCACCGTCGACAGGGCCACCCGCGCCGGGCCGTACCGGGGGGTCAGGTCGGGCAGCGCCGGGGAGACGAGCGTGAGGGAGCGGACCAGGTCCGGACGGGTCGCGGCGATCCGCACCGAGACCGCGCCGCCCAGGGAGTTGCCGAACAGGTGGACGGGCCCGGCCGAGATCCGCTCGACCAGCGCGGCCACCGAGCGGGCGTGGGCGTCGACCGAGTAGTCGCCGTCGGGCGGCTCCGGGGAGTGCCCGGCTCCCGGGAGGTCGACGGCGTGCCCGGTGACCAGGTCCGACAGGTGGCCCATCAGGTCGGTCCAGTTCGTCGCGGAGCCGGCCAGTCCGTGCACGTAGACGGCGGTCTCCGCCGGTCCCGGCGGGGTGGCCCGCACGTGGAGGCGCTGCCCTCCGATGTCGACCATCTCGCCCGGCCAGACCGGAATCGGCTCCATGACCCCTCGTCCTCTCGTGTCGCGCCCGTGACGGCCTCTGGTTCGACGATAGCCGGTCACCTCCCCACCTCGACACAAAAGCGACATTAAAGACATTTCACAGCAAAACAATTAATAAGAGTCTAACCGCGGCGATAAATAGATAAGGCAGAAGTAAAAGCCGCCAATCTCTGTTTGTTGCCCAAGGTGGACGGAAATCAAGTCTGCGAGAGATCGGCCCTTAAGGGCCATCTCGGACATTTTCCGAGGAATCGCGAAAATGTCAGAGCGGGGCAACCGATCCTTTCAAGGGGGAAACGCAATGCCCAAGTTCAAGAGCGTCTTCGCCGGTCTCGCGGTCAGCACGGCGCTGGCCGGCGGCATCGTCAGCCTGGGCGCGGCCACCACCGCGACCGCGGCCAACGCCGCCGTGGCCCAGACCACCGTCGCCGGCTTCCAGACCTGTGGCGGCGGCGGCTGCGGCTGGCGTCGTTGCGGTTGTGGCGGCGGCTGTGGTCGCCGGTGCAGCCACAACCGCTTCCGGCTGAGGGTCATCACCGTCAACAACAACCACAACAACGTCCGGGGCGACAACCTGCAGGCTCAGCGTCAGCGCCAGTTCCAGGAGGACCGGGACTTCGAGTTCAACCGGTTCGACCCGTTCGTGGGTGGCGAGGACTGACCGGTCGCCCGGCCGGGACGCGGCACGCGGCCCTAGCAGGTGACCGCGCGCGATCCGGCTCGTGACCGTGACGAGTTCCAACCCGCCCGGGGGGTGAGGCCCGGGCCCGCACGGGGGCGCCGTTCTCCGCGAAAGACGGTGACCGCCCGGCGGGCTCGGGTGCCCCGGGGAGACGAAACGACCCGGCACGGCGCCCACCGGCCGACACGGGCATTCCCGTACGGCATCGTCCGAATGGGGCCGGGCGGCCGGCGCCGCCGGAAATCCCATTCCATGGCCGCCGCCCGTAACGGCGCGCCATCCGGGGGACGGCACGCGGTTTTTCAAAAAGCGCAGAGAAAACGAGCGGGGAACCGCTCACACAAAGGGGATGGACAAATGTTCAAGACTGTTCTTGCTGGCCTCGCGGTCGGTACCGCGATGACCGGCGGCATCGTCAGCCTGGGCGCGGCCACCACGGCCGCCGGCGCCACCGTGGCGCCGACCACCATCGCCGGCTTCCAGACCGGCTGCGGCTGCGGCGGCGGCTGGGGCGGCTGCGGCGGCCGCCACTGGAGCCACCGGCGCTTCAGGCTGAGGGTCACCACCGTCAACAACAACCGCAACGACGTGCACGGCGACAACGCCCAGGCCCAGCGCGAGCGCCAGGCCCAGACCCGCCGTGACTTCGAGTTCGAGCGCTTCAACCCGGTGATCGGCGAGCCCGAGCGCCGCCGGGGCGAGGGCGGCGGTGGCGGCGGCGACGCGGCCGCGCCGACCAGCTGACGCTCCACCGGTCGCGGGCGGACCTCGCTCCGCGCGCATCACGACGGGGGCCTCACCGGCGTCGAGCCGGCGGGGCCCCCGTCCCCGCGTTTCCGCGCTCCCGGGAGCGGAACGACCGCCGCCGTACGGTGGCCTCCGCCGTACCGGGGACGGTCCCGCCCCGGTACCGCGGCGTCAGGCGGGGCGGCGCGCCTTCCCCCTGCGCGGCGCCTTCTCCGCCCCCTGCTCCCCGGTCTTCTCCCCCTGCTCCCCGGCTCGCCCCCGGGCCCCGCCCTCTCCGGCTGCGCGGGCGGACCCGCGCGCGGCGGCCGGCGCCCCGCCGGACGGCTGCCGGCGCTTGGCCGCCTCGACGCTGGCGCGGAGCGCGGCCATCAGGTCGGGCGCGGGACCGGGTTCGGGCGCCGCGGCCGGCACGACGACCTCGCGTCCCGCGACCTTGGCCTCGATGACCTCCTGGAGCGCCTCCCGGTAGGCGTCCTTGTACAGCGCGGGGTCGAAGTCGGCGACCATGCTGTCGATCAGCGACTCGGCCATCCTCAGCTCCTGGGGACGAACCTCGGCCTCCTCCTCCAGGAACCCGAAGTCGGCCTGACGCACCTCGTCGGGCCAGAGCATCGTCTCCAGCACGAACACCCCCTCCCTGACCCGGAGGACCGCCAGCGACTCGCGCTGCCGCAGCGCGACCTTGACGATCGCCACCCGCCCGGAGCGTTCGAGCGCGTCGCGCAGCAGCACGTAGGGACGCACGCCCTCGGAGTCGGGCTCCAGGTAGTAGGACTTGTTCAGCAGGATGGGGTCGATCTGGGCGGCCGGGGAGAACTGGAGCACCTCGATCCGCCGCGAGGTCGAGAGCGGCAGGTCCTCGAAGTCCTCGCTCTCCAGGACGACCATCTCGCCGGTCGGCAGTTCGTAGCCCTTGGCGACGTCGGCGTAGGGCACCTCCTGCTCGCAGACCTCGCAGATCCTCCGGAACCTGACCCGGCCGGCGTCCTCCTTGTGCACGAGGTTGAAGGTGACGTTGCGCTGCTCGGTCGCGGTGTGCACCCCGACCGGGATCGTGACCAGCCCGAACGCGATCGCGCCTTTCCAGATGCTCCGCATGGTCTCTCCCTGTCTCGGGACCGCCCCGCCGATCTTCGCACGTACGTTCGGAATGTGAACGAGGTGGATGTAAACACTCACCAACAGGGCAGTTACCCGCCATGGGGGTTCCGATGCCCCGCCTTTCACGGCGGGCGGGACCCGAGGTCGTACGCTGGGCGATGTCCGATGTTCGCCCGGTCACACGGAAGAACGGAAGAGAGCGGATGGCTGAGATGAACGTGCAGGGGCAGGGTCCGGCGGACCTGGACGACGAGACGCTCACGGACCTTCCCGATGAGGAGGAGATCGGAATCGAGACGACCGACGCCGACGCCGCCGAGCAGACCCGCCCGGTGCGCGACGACACCCCCGGCCGGGTCTCCGGAGCCTCGCCCGAGACCCCCGAGGCCGACGCCGCCGAGCAGACCCGCCCGGTGCGGGAGGACGGCCCCGACTGGCCGGACCACATCCCGCTCGACGCCGACCCCGCCGACGCCACCGAGCAGACCCGCGTCGTGGAGCTCGACGAGGACGACTATCGCTGACCTGGTTACCCACGCGTAGGATGTCGCAGGACAGCAGGAGCACCCGCAAGGAGAACGCCGTGACCGCTACCCCGGACGCCAAGCCCCGGGGCACCCGGCTGCCCCGGATGGCCCGCCGTCGCCAGTTGCTCAGCGCCGCCCAGGAAGTCTTCGTGGAGAACGGCTACCACGCGGCGGCGATGGACGAGATCGCCGAACGGGCCGGCGTCAGCAAGCCGGTGCTCTACCAGCACTTCCCCGGCAAGCAGGAGCTCTATCTCGCCCTGCTGGACGTGCACGTGGACGACATGATCGCCCGCTGCCGCGACGCCCTGGCCTCGACCACCGACAACAAGCAGCGCGTCCAGGCGGCGATCGGGGCGTTCTTCGACTTCGTCTCCACCCAGGGCGAGGCGTTCCGGCTGGTCTTCGAATCCGACCTGCGCAACGTCGCCCCGGTCCGCCAGCGCATCGAGCGCAACCTCCGCGAGAGCGCCGAGATGATCAGCCAGGTCATCCAGGAGGACACCGGCTGCTCCAGCGACGAGGCCAGGCTCCTCGGCGTCGGCCTGGTCGGCATGGCCGAGGTCAGCGCCCGCTACTGGATCAGCAGCGGCGGCTCCATTCCCAAGGACGCCGCCACCCAGCTCATCGCCCGCCTGTCGTGGCGCGGCATATCCGGCTTCCCCCGCACCACCGCCGAGCACTGACGGGGCGGAACGGCGAGTACCGCCGGAGCGGCGCGACCGGGCGCCGGCGGGGCGGACGCGCCTGTTCGCTTGACGCGATCAACCGGCGCGTCGGATCCCCGATGGGGCGACCATGGGACGAGCAACCCTCGTCGAAAGGGAGCAGGATGGAAATCAAGATCGGCGTGCGCTCCGTGCACCGTGAGCTCATAGTCGAAACCGAGCTGACGGCCGAGCAGATCGAGGAGGAACTGCACAGGGCCCTCGCTCCCGAGCGCGGCGTCTTCAGCGTCACCGACACCGGCGGCCGCAAGGTGCTGGTCCCCATCTCCTCGCTCGGCTTCATCGAGATCGGCGAGGAGGAGAGCCGGCCGGTCGGTTTCGGCGGCACCCTCTGACGGATGCGACCCCGGCCGTGCTCCTGACGCCCCGGCGGTCCCCGGGAAAGGATCTATCACCGGGGAAGAACCCGCCCTGAGACGGCCACGCGGCCCGCGTCCGGCCCGCACGGACCGAGCCGGCGCGGGTCGTCGGCGCGTCCGCGGGCGGGTCGTCCCGGCCGTCTCCACGCGGTGGGCGGCCGGTCCCCCGGTCAGTCTCCCGGGCAGTGCCCCGGCCGGTCCTCCCGCCCCGCGAGGCGGCACCCCGGCGGGCGCCTGTCCCGGTGGACGGGGTGGCGTCCCAGGCTGACGGCGGGGCAGTCCGCGTCTCCCCGGCGCAGCACGGCGCGGAGCGCCCAGCGGTTCGGTCCACATCTGGTCGGAGGAGTGCCGTAGCGGCGCGGGACCCTCATGTCTCGCACCGTACAACCGTCCGGCGCCTTCACGCTCCCCGATCAGCCGACGGATCCCGGACGGCCCCGCGGTCCCGGACGCTCTCAGGAGCGGCCCGCGGCCCCGGACGGGCTTCCGGAGCGGTCCGCGGGCTTCCGGAGCGGTCCCGTGATCCGGACGGCCTCTCAGGGTCCCGGGGTCAGCCCCAGGGCGGACATCCGCTCGCCGTGGGCCTCGGTCAGCCTGCCGAACATCCGGGTGATGTCCTCCCCCGCCGCCTCCACCAGCAGCGCCGCCAGCTCCGGCCGGGCCTCGACCACCCGCCGGCCCTGGCTGAGCGACTCCCCGACGAGCCGCCGGGCCCACAGCGCCAGCCGCCCGCACACCACGTGGTCGTTCTCGATGGCCGCGCGCACCCGCTCCACCGCGAACTGCGAGCGCCCCCCGTCGACGAGCACCTCGTCGACCAGCCGGCGGGTGTCCTCGTCGACCCGGGTGGCCGCCTCACGGTAGAAGTCGAGCGCGATCCCCGTACCCACGTACGCCTTGACCAGGGCCTCCAGCCAGTCGTGCGGCGCTGTCCTGGCGTGCCAGTCGTCCAGCGGCCCGACGAACGGCGCCATCGCCTCCTCCGGGTCCGTACCCAGCGCCGCGAGCCGGTCGCTCAGCAGCCGGAAGTGGGCGTACTCGGTCACGGCCAGGTCGCCGAGCGCGGCCCGGTCGGTCAGCGTGGGGGCGAGCCGGGCGGCGTCCTCGGCGAGCCGGAGGAAGGCGGTGAGCTCGGCGTAGGCGAGGACGCCGAGCAGGTCGGCGACGCCGGGAGGGGAATCACTCATGCAGGGAAGCCTACGAGTTGCCGGACCCCGCCATTCCGCAGGAATACCAAGAAATCGGTTCCGCGTTGTGGTATCGAGTACACTGCTCTGTGAAAGTGCGACCGCACCCGTGTTAACCCAGGAGATTTCACCTCCTGGACGCCCCCGAAGTCGGCATGACGCCGCAGCGGTCGCTGATGACATCAGAGGGCCGGCCCTTCCGCGAGGACCCGGGCACGGGGAAACTTTTCAGCCCGTGGTCCCGGCAGGACTGCCTTCAACGGAGACTTAGGCAGGCCAAGCTGACGACGTTCCGAGACCTCGGAGTCACCCCGGAGATCGCCGATGCCCTGGAGACCGAGGGCATCACCACGCCGTTCCCCATTCAGGAGATGGCGCTTCCCCTGGCACTCAACGGCCAGGACATCATCGGACAGGCGCGCACCGGCACCGGCAAGACGTACGCCTTCGGCGTCGCCATGCTGCAGCGGGTCGGCAAGCCCCGCAAGAACCGCAAGAAGCCCCGCGGGCTGGTCGTCGTGCCGACCCGCGAGCTGGCCGTCCAGGTCACCGAAGACCTGGTCACGGCGGCGGGCAAGCTGGGCTCGCGGATCCTCACCGTGTACGGCGGGCGCGCCTACGAACCCCAGATCGAGGCGCTCAAGCAGGGCGTCGACGTCATCGTCGGCACCCCGGGCCGCCTGCTCGACCTGGTCAAGCAGAAGCACCTCGACCTCAGCCAGATCAACGCCCTCGTCCTGGACGAGGCCGACCGCATGCTCGACCTGGGCTTCCTGCCCGACATCGAGCGGATCATCAAGCTCATCCCGGCGGAGCGGCAGACGATGCTGTTCTCCGCGACGCTGCCGGGTGAGATCGTCGCCCTGTCCCGGCGTTATCTCAGCCGCCCCACCCACGTGCGGGCCGAGAACAACGACGCCGAGGCGGAGGCGACGCCGCAGACGACCCAGTTCGTCTGGCGCGTGCACCGGATGGACAAGGTCGAGATCGTGGGCCGCCTCCTGCAGTGCGAGGGCCGGGGCCTCACGATGATCTTCTGTGAGACCAAGCGGGCCTGCGACAGGGTCGTGGAGGACCTGAAGGAGCGCGGCTTCGCCGCCGCGGCCGTCCACGGCGACCTCGGTCAGGGCCAGCGCGAGCAGGCGCTGCGCGCCTTCCGCAACGGCAAGATCGACGTTCTCGTGGCGACCGACGTCGCGGCGCGCGGCATCGACGTCGACGACGTCACCCACGTCGTCAACTACGACTGCCCGCAGGACGAGAAGGCCTACGTGCACCGGATCGGCCGCACCGGCCGGGCGGGCAAGACCGGCGTCGCGGTGACCTTCGTGGAGTGGGAGGATCTCACCCGCTGGAAGGTCATCAACAACGCGCTGTCGCTCGACTTCGCCGAGCCGGTCGAGACGTACTCCACCTCCCCGCACATCTACGCCGACCTGGGCATCCCCGAGGGCACCAAGGGCGTGCTGCCGCGCGCCAACCGCTCCCGGGCGGGCCTGGCGGCCGAGGAGATCGAGGACCTCGGCGAGACCGGCCGCAGCCGTTCGCGCGGCCCGCGCCGGGGTCGCGAGGAGGAGCCCAGGGAGCGCCGTGAGCGTCCGGCCCGCACTCCCCGGGAGCGTCGCCGCACCCGGGGCGGCCGGAACGCCCAGGAGGCCGTCCAGGCCGCCGGGGCGGCGGAGGAGCCCACCCGGCCCGACGTCGGCGACGTCCATGACACCGGCGTCGCCGAGACCGCCGGTGAGCGGAACGCGCCGCTCGCGGCCGAGGAGGCGCGGCGCCCGGTCGCCGAGCCCGCCGTGCCGGAGACGGACGCGGCGCCCCGCGAGGAGGTCCGGGAGGAGCGCCCCGCGAGGTCCCGCCGCCGCAGGTCCGGCCTGAACCCCGAGGTGAGCCTCGGCGGCGAGGAGCGGAGCGGAGCGGCCCGGGACGACGAGTCCCGGGACGACACCACCCGGAGCGACGCGGTCCGGGAGGACACCGGCCGGAGCGACGCGGTCCGGGAGGAGGAGCCCGTGGCCGACCGGTGGGACAACGAGCCCGACGCCCCGGACTCCCGCCCGCGGCCGGAGAAGATCGTCCCGGCGAGCCCGTTCACGGTGATCTTCCAGTCGCCGGACCTCGCGACGGACGACGACGAGATCGCCCCGTCGGCGGCGTCGGAGCGGGCGCAGAGCCGCCGCCGTCCCCCCGCGCGGGGGCAGCGGGGCCAGCGCCGCCCGCAGTAGCCGGCGGAGCGCGGCAGGAGGCGCGGAGATCGCGAGAGGGCCCGGACCGTGCCCGCCCGGGAGGCGGGAGGCGGTCCGGGCCCTCGGCGAAAGGGGTGCGACCCGACGGGTCGCACCCCTTTTTCCGCATCTCAGACGCACAAAGGCACTCCGCGGGGAGAGGTATCGTGGGGCCACGTGAGTACGCCACGATTTCTGACCCTGCCTCCTGGCGTCCGTTCCCGCCGGATCGAGACGACCGTGGGGACCTTCGCCGCGTTGGAGGCCATGCCGGTCAGTGGCATAGCCGAGCGCTGGCCCGCGCTGCTGGTCCCCGGCCTCACCGGCAGCAAGGAAGACTTCATCGCGGTCCTGCAGACCCTCGCCCAGGCCGGCCGCCAGGTCGTCGCGATCGACATGCGGGGCCAGTACGAGACGGAGGGCCCCGACGACCCCGCCGCCTACACCTGCCCGGCGCTCGGCAACGACATCGACGTGCTGGCCCAGCACGTCGGCGGGGGCGGCCCCGTCCACCTGGTCGGCCACTCCTTCGGCGGCCTGGTCACCCGTGAGGCGGTCATCGACGGCCGCACCAAGTTCGCGTCCTACACGCTGATGAGCTCGGGCCCCTCCGCCATCCCCGGGGTGCGCGCCCAGGTGAGCCGCGCCATGCTCGCCGAGCTGCCCGAGGTGGGCATCGAGCGGCTGTGGCAGACCCGGATGGAGCCGGAGGCGCTGGCGGCCGGCGTGCCCGACGAGATCATCGAGTTCCTGCGCGGGCGGCTGCTCGCCAACTCCGTGACCGGGATGGTCGCGATGACCCACGCGGTGCTGTCGGCGCCGGACCGCTGCGACGACCTCGCCCAGGTCGGGGTGCCCACGTTCGTGCTGTGCGGCGAGCACGACGACGGCTGGCCGCCGGAGGCGCAGGCGGAGATGGCCCACCGGCTGGGCACCGAGTGCATGGTCGTGCCCGGCGCGGCCCACTCCCCCGCGGTCGAGGCCCCGGAGACGACGGCCGCCGCGCTCACCCGGTTCTGGAACGAGTCCGAGGCCCGCCTGCTGAACTGACCGGACCCGCCGGCCCGGAACCGGCCCGGCGGGTCCGGGGGGTCAGTCGTCGGCCAGTCCGTCCCAGGGGTCGCGGTCGCCGGCGGCGGCGCGGCCCTCGGGGCAGTGCTTCCGGAAGTCGCACCAGGAACACAGGGGTCCCGTGCGGGGCGGGAAGACCGCGTCGATCTCCGCCGGGACCTCCGGCGGCGTACGGCCGGCCTCCGGCGACGCGCGGCCGGTCCGCCCGGCGGGACGCGCCGGGCCCGCCCAGGCGCGGTAGCGGTCGTCGGCCTCCGACGCCTCCACCGCGATCTCCTCGGCCCGCCGCAGGTGGCCGGCCAGCGACTCCTCGGTGTGCTCCCACTCCACGATCGAGCCGGTCGGCAGGTGATGCAGCTCCACCCGGCGGCAGGGGGTGCGCAGCATCCGCTCCGAGGCCACGGCGTAGACGGCCAGCGCGAGGGAGAACCGGGCGTCGTCGCCGGTGGGAGGCCGGCGGCCGGTCTTGTAGTCGACCACGACCAGCTCCGCGCCGCGCCGGTCGAGCCGGTCGACGCGGCCGGAGAGGGCGATGACCGGGGTCCGCGCGGCGACCGTCCGCTCGACGCCGACGGGCTCGTCGGCGGGGTCGAGGGTCGCGGCGTAGGCGCCGGTCATCTCCGCGGCCCGCTTCCGCCAGGCCGCCGACTGCTCGGCGTCGCGGAAGCCCTCGCCGATCCACCCCCTGCCGACCAGGGCCGCCGCCGTCTCCGGCGTCCGCCGCTCGTACGGCTCGCGCCACCATCCCGCGAGGGCGTTGTGCACGCTGATCCCCACGCCGGTGTGCGCCCAGGGCGGCCCCTTGGACGGCGCGGGCCGGTCCATGTAGGTGAACCGGTAGCGCCGGGGGCAGTCGAGCCAGGTGTTCAGCCGCGACGGCGTACAGGAGTAGAGCCGCCGCGGCATGCCCTCCAGGGGAAGCTGGTCCATGGGCTCACTGGTCGCGGAGGTCGAGGCGGATGCCGGCCGCCTTCGTGCCGTCGGTCAGCGGCCCCTCGGCCCCGTCCTCGCCGGTCTCCTGACGGCGGGTCAGCGAGCCCGACAGCCAGTCGTCGAACTGCGGCTCCAGGGCGCCGACCGTGGTCTCCTCGCCATGCGCGGGCATCACACGCGTGGCGTGGGGCAGGGTGAACAGCCGGCCGCCGATCGCGGTGAGCTGGTCGGCCAGCGCGGGATACTCGTCGCCGATCCTCCCCGGCCCGTCGGCCTGCAGGGTCTTGCCGGTGAACACCGCGGACAGGGCCTCGCAGTAGAGCGAGACGCCGCCCTGCGAGACGCCCGGGGTGGACATCACCTCCAGCTCGACGTCGGCGACGCCGAACACGCCCTCGTCCTCCATGTCGATGTCCGGCCAGGTCTCCGGCCAGGTCCGCCGCCACAGCGGCCGGTCCTTGGGATGCAGGGCGACCACCGCCTCGTCCCGGGCCGCGACCTCGATGGCCGCGCCCACGTGGTCGGGCAGGCCGTGGGTGCAGACGACGGCCAGCACCTCCCGCTCGCCGACCTTCGCCAGGATCGCCTCCGCGTCACGCGCGGGGTCGATGACGATGACCTCCTCGTCGTCGCCAACGATCCAGGTGTTGTTCTCGACCTCGTGCTCGACGCCGTCGACGTCGACGGTCCCCTCGGTCACCACTCGTTCGATACGCGCTGTCACGCTTCCGAACTTTACCCGTAAGCCGCCGGGGGCCCCGTCTCCTCGGCCCTCTTCGTTCTCGTCAGCCTTCTTCGCCGCTCTCCGCCGGTCCCTCGCCGCCCAGGCGCGGGGAGAACGCGCCGAACGGCAGATCCAGCGCCTGGTCGTGGTCGCGCAGGTCGCGCAGGGACAGTTCGTACAGGGTGACGAGGTAGCCCGCCTCGGACGGCCAGACGACCAGCCACAGCCAGTTGCCCAGCGCCTCCCCGGCGTACACCGCGCGGTCGGGCGCGCCCGCCACGCACCACAGCGGGGTCGGCCGCCCGTTGATGTCGATCTTGGCGTGCGCCGGGCCCTCGTCGAGCCCCGTGCCGGGGTCGGGGCCGTCCAGCCCGGCGAGCCCCGCGCCCAGCCCGACGCCGGGCTCCTCGGCGATCACCAGCATGTCGGCCGGCCCCTGGGTCAGGGACGGCCCGGAGAGCGCGACCACGGTGGCCCTGGCCCCGGTGCGGTCGTCTCCGGCCTCGGCCAGTCCGGTGACCAGGAACCCCTGCGGCAGCGGCCAGGGCAGCCAGACGGGCACCTGGGCGTCGCGGGTGACGGCCTCGACGGCGGCGGCGGAGGGGCGCATCGGCGCCTGCATCGGCAGGACGTCGCCGTGCCGGGCGCATCTCCAGGCGCTCGACCAGACGCTGGGCGCGCGGAGCGGCCCGAAACACCGTGGGCAGGTAGGCGCGGCTCTCACGACTACCCACGGTGCGTCCTCGACGCCCCCTCCGTCAAGGGCACGGCTCGTTATCCGGCCGTAATCTTGTCAACGTGCGGGTAAATTGTGTGGGCGCGATCATCCTTGACGGTTCGGGGCGGCTGCTCCTCGTGCGCCGGGGGCGTCCGCCCGGCGAGGGCCTGTGGTCGGTGCCCGGCGGCCGGGTCGAACCCGGCGAGTCCGACGCCGAGGCGGTGGCGCGCGAGGTGCTGGAGGAGACCGGCCTGACGGTCGCCGTGGGCCGCCTGGCCGGCTCGGTGGACCGGCCGGGGCCCGGCGGCGCCGTCTACGAGATCCGCGACTACCTCGCGGAGGTGCGCGGCGGCACCCTCGCGGCCGGCGACGACGCCGCCGACGCGGGCTGGTTCTCCCCCGGCGAGCTGGCCCGGCTCCCGCTGACCACCGGCCTGCTCGCGGCCCTCACCGAGTGGTCGGTCATCGCTCCCCGGTGAGCGCCCGACGCCGTACGGCGAAGCGACCGGTCACCGCCCCGCGGTGAGCGTCGAGCGCCACACGGTGAGGTGGTCGGCGTCGTAGGTGGTGGAGCGGCCCAGCGCCACCACCCGGTCCCCGGCGATCGCGACCGCGCCGAGCCACTGGGCCCCCTCGCCGCTCTGGTTGCCCTGGTCGGGGTCGTGCCGCCGCCAGGTCGTCCCGTCCTCGGAGGTCCAGACCGCGCTGTCGCCCTCGCCGGGGGCGCCGTCCCAGCCGACCGCCACCACACCGTCGTCCGTGGCCGCCAGATCCTGTACGGCGGCGGCCCGGCCGGCCGGGAGCCAGGAGACGCGCCAGGTCGTCCCGTTGTCGGCCGACACCGCGCCGAAGGGCCGGTCGCCCTGGTCGGTCCGGGCGGTGCCGGTCGCGACGACGCTCCCGCCGTGCAGGACGACGTGGCGCAGCCCGGCCGACGTCGCCCCCGGCGGCAGGAGCGGCTTGCGCGCGGTCCAGTCGGTGCCGTCGGCGGACACCCAGACCACGCCGGTCTCGTGCCCGGCGGTGCCGGCGCCGCCGACGGCCACGTAGCCGGTGGAGGTCGCCGAGACGTCGTGCAGCCGCACCCCGCTGCCGCCCGCGGGCAGCTTCTCCGCCCTGGTGTAGCGCTTGAGGTCGGGGGTGAACCACAGGACGGGGACGCTCCCGGCCGGGCCGCGGTCCTCCCCGGCCAGGACGTAGCCGGAGGGTCCGGCGGCCACCGCGTGCGGGGCGAGGAAGTCGTGGTCGGCCGCGGGGGCGAGGGGACCCGCGATCGGGACCCGCCGCCAGCCGGCGCCGCCCGCCGCGGTGAGGAGCAGCGGCTCGGTGGAGGAGGCGTCGGTCATGGTGCCGCCCACGGCCAGCCAGCCGTGCCTGCCCTGCGCGACGTCGGCGAGCGACTGGCGCCGCGGGCCGCCGAGGGCCTGCGCCGGGCCGGCGGCCGTCCAGCCCTGGCCGTCGGCGCTGGTCCAGACACCCGCGTCGCCGGAGGCGGTGCCGACGGCGACGAACCCGCCCTCGCCGGCCGCCACCCGGGCGGTCTCCCGTTCGGCCCTGGCCAGTCCCTCGATCCCGCCCAGCGGGACCGGCGCGGCCCGGCCTCCCCTGGGGGCGGTGATGAGGATCAGCCGGTTGTCCACGTCGGCGGCGCGCTCGTCACCGCCGACGACGAGCGTGCCGGTGCCGGATACGGCGACCGCCCGCAGCGAGCCGGGGACCTCGCCGAGGTCGGTGGACCTGGCCCAGTCGTGGCCGTCCTTGCTGGTGTAGACGGCGTAGCGCTCGAAGCCCGTCTCGGCGATCGCCGCGACCCCCTGCGGCGAGGAGGTCAGCCGCCGGACGCCGGCGCCGTCGGAGTCCATTCCGGTGATCTTGCCGCACCGGTTCCAGTCGTCGCCCTGCGAGGAGCAGTAGACCTGGACGTCGCCCTTCTCGCCGCGCTGCTGGGCCGGGACGAGCACGAACCCGCCGGCGGAGGCGGCGAGCGTGCCGGGTTCGGGGATGACGCCGTCCAGTTCCGTCCCCGTCCGCAGCCAGGTCCGCCCACCGTCGGCCGAGCGCAGGATCACCGAGGACGACCGCCCCTGCCCCGGGTCGCCGAGCGCGACCACGGCGTCGCCCCTGGCCACGACCGCCTTGAGGCCCCGGACCTTGTCCGGGGCACCGATCTTCGAGGTGTCCACCCTGCTCCAGCCGCGCCCGTCGGGCGAGACCCAGGCGACGGCCCCGGCGGTGCCGTCCGGCAGCACGGCCGTGCCGACCGCGACGAAGCCGGAGGACGTCCTGGCCAGCTCCATGACCTTGTCGCCGACGGTGAACGCGCCCGTTCCGGCGGGGTCCACCGCGGTCCATTCGTAGCCGTCGGCGCTGGTCCACAGGCCCTGGCCGGTGCCGAGGAGGTCGTTGCCCGCGGCCAGCCAGCGGCCGTCGCCGCCCGCCACCGCGCCGACGGCGGTCGGTCCGCCCTGGAAGCCCGCGGGCCCGTTCACCCTGCCGAGCCGCCAGGTCGAGCCGCCGTCGGTGGAGACGAGGAAGAGCGGCCTGGGCACCGGGCTCGTGGTGTCGCTGCCGACGGCCACCACGGTCGAGCCGTCGGCCACCACGGCGTTGAGCACCTGGCTGGAGCCGGTGCCCCCGGCTTCGGGTTGCGCGACGAAGACGGAGTCGCCGGAGCCGCTCTCGTCGCCGACCAGCCGCAGCCCGGTGCCGAAGGGGTCGCCCACCCATCCCCACAGCGCCAGGCCCCCGGCGACCGCGACGGCGAGGACCATGACGACCGCGACCGGGACGACCAGGCCGCGCACGCTCCTGCGCCGTGTCGGGCCGGAGCGGCGTACGGCCGAGGGCGGCGGGGAGGAGCGGTGGTGCCTGCCGCCGCCCGGCCCGCGCCTGCCGGGCGGGCCCTGCGCGACCAGCAGGTCGGGCCGGGCCGGGCGGCCGCCCGGGGGGCGCCCCACGCGGCGCACCGGCTCGAAGTCGTCATCGGACACGGCGTGCGCTTCACCCTCCCCGGCCGCCTCGGCCACGGGCGCTTCGGCCGAGGGAGCCTCGACCGTGGGTGCCGTGGGTGCCGTGGGTGCCATGGGTGCCACGGAACGCACCTGCTCCACGGAACGCGTCGCCCGCGGAGAGGCGCCCGGCACCCGCGGCGGGCCGGATGCCACGAGCATGTCGGGCCGTACGGCGCGGCGAGGGACGGGACGTGGCACGGCGTCCCCGTCCCCGTCCCGGTCCCGGTCCTCGGAGACGGCGCCGGGAGCGGGATCTCCGGGGGCGCCGTCGCGGGAGGCGGAGTAGGGGCGCGTGTGCGGGCGGCGGCGCTCACCGCCCAGCCCCTCGGGGCGCGCCCGCAGGGGCTCCTCCTCCGGGACGGGAGCGGCGAACGGCGGGAGCATCCAGGGGGAGGCCAGCGGCATTCCCCTGGGGCCGTCGTCGGAGGGGCCGGGCGGGAAGTGCTGGAGTGTGGGCGGAAAGTCCTCGGGGCGGCGGGTGCCGCCCCCGGGAAACGCCTCGTCACCGGCGCCGTCGTCCGGCGGCCGTTCCGGTGAGCGCGGGTCGTGGGGGCCCGGGACCACGCTCAGCACCTCCTCGCAGGAAGCCCGTCTCGGCCCGGGATCGCCCTCCCGGACCGTTCCAGCCGTCCCCGTGGCACCCCGCCGCGATCACCAGCCGGGCGGCGAAACCCACGGGACCCTACTCCTACCCCGTTCCGCCGAAACGATCACCTCCGCCGGGCGGGCGGCCGGGGCCGGAACCGTACACAGTCCAGAGCAGCACGCCGGAGCCGCGCTGGCGAGACCTCTCTAGTCAGATTTACGCGTGACCCGCCGGAAACGTCATCTTTTAGGGCCATATTTCCGGAATCTCGGCGGACCGAAACACCGTCCACCCACCCGCCACGACCCGCGCACCCCTCCGGCCCGGCCGCCCGGCCCTCGCGCTCCGGCCGACCCTCGCGCTCCGGCCGGCCCGCCCGGATCAAGCGGACGGCGGGGTGAAGGACTCGGTGCGGACCAGCCCGGCGGCCCGCCCCTTGGCCGCGACCACCAGCGCCATCTTCCGGGACGCCTCGTCGATCATCTCGTCCCCGAGCATGACCGCGCCGCGCCGCTCGACCGTCGTGTAGTACTCGTAGGCGTCGAGGATCAGCTCGGCCCGGTCGTAGTCCTCCTGGGACGGCGAGAACACCTCGTTGGCCGCCTCGACCTGCGTCGGGTGCAGCACCCACTTGCCGTCGAAGCCGAGCGCCGCCGACCGGGCCGCCACCCGGCGGTAGCCGTCCAGGTCCCTGATCGCGAGGTACGGGCCGTCGATGGCCTGCAGGCCGTGCGTGCGGGCCGCCATGAGGATGCGCATCAGGATGTAGTGGTAGGCGTCGCCCTCGGTGTAGCCGGCGGGCTGCTCTCCGACGACCATGGTCCGCATGTTGATCGAGGCCATGAAGTCGGCCGGGCCGAAGACCAGCGTCTCCAGGCGCGGGGAGGCGCCGCCGATGGCGTCCACGTTGACCAGGCCCCGGGCGCTCTCGATCTGCGCCTCGATGCCGATCCGGCCGACCGGCAGGCCGTTCGCCTTCTCGATCTGGGTGAGCAGGACGTCCAGCCAGGCCACCTGGGAGGCGTCCTCCACCTTCGGCAGCATCAGGCAGTCGAGGAACTCGCCCGCCCCCTCCACGACCTCGATGACGTCCCGGTAGGTCCACCGGGTGCCCAGGTCGTTGACCCGCACGACCCGCGTCCTGCCCGACCAGTCGCCCTCGCGCAGGGCCGCCACGACGTTCCGGCGCGCCTCCTCCTTGGCCAGCGGCGCGACGGAGTCCTCCAGGTCGAGGAAGACCTCGTCGGCGGGGAGGCCCTGGGCCTTCTCCAGGAAGCGCGGGTTGCTGCCGGGGACCGCGAGACACGAACGTCGGGAGCGCATGGCGACACCGTAACGGGCCGCCGCCGCCCCGGAGCGCCGGACCCCGGGCTATGGCGGTCATACAAAGTCTCACCCTCGTTCTTGGTGGTGCCCCTGTACACCCCGCGCCGGCGATGTCCGAATAATGAGGAACCAAGCTTCAGCAAAGGGAGACGAGAACGATGGCAAACGCTTCTCCGGCGGTCCGGCCCGCCGTACTGTCCGACCTCATCCCCGGGTCCCGGGTGCGGGATGTCGCGCTCGTCGCCGGCGGAGCGGTCCTGACCGGGCTCGCCGCGCAGCTCACCGTCCCCATGTGGCCCGTCCCGGTCACCGGCCAGACCTTCGCGGTCATGCTCGTCGGCGCGGCGCTCGGCATGAACCGCGCGGCGCTCAGCATGATCCTCTACACCGTGGTCGGCGTCGCGGGCGTGCCGTGGTTCCAGGGTGGCACCTCGGGCTTCGGCGGGGCCACGTTCGGCTACGTCGTCGGCTTCATCGCCGCCGCCGCCCTCGTCGGCAAGCTCGCCGAGCGCGGCGGCGACCGCACCGCCGCCCGCACGGTCGGCACGATGGTCCTCGGCAACCTGGTGATCTACGCGTTCGGCCTGCCGGTCCTGATGGCCGTCACCGGGCTGGGCCTGGGCCCCGCGCTCGCCGCCGGCGTGATCCCCTTCCTGCTCGGCGACGCCGCCAAGATCGCGATCGCGGCCGGCATGCTCCCGGCCGCCTGGCGGCTCTCCCGCCGCTGATCCGGCCGCGGGACGCGCGGGGCCGTACATTCGCCGCATGGGTGTTATCGAAGAGGGCGCCAAGAAGTCGGGGATCCTGTGGCTCTCACTGGACCGGCCCCGGCTCGCCTGGCACGTCTGGCACGACGGCGCGATCTACGTGGTGACCGGCGGCGGTGAGCAGGACCTGCCCGGCCTGACCGAGGCCGGGCAGGTCCGGGTGACCCTGCGCAGCAAGGACAACGGCGCCAGGCTGGTCTCCTTCGACGCGGACGTCGAGGTGGTGGACCAGGAGCGGGCCCCGGAGGCGGTGGCCGCGCTGGCGAAGGAGCGGCTCAACGCCGCCGACGGCGCGGGGCTGACGGCCCGCTGGGCCGCGGGTTCCCGGGTGGTACGGCTGACGCCCCGCGAACCCGCTCCCTGAGCGGAGACCGGCACCGGCTCGACGGTGCGGCCGACGCCCCGTGAGGCGGCCTCCCGGCCCTCCGCCGGCCCCGCCGGGCCGGTCCGCCCGGTCACCCCGCGCGGGCCGGCTCCGGGGCCTCCACCGCCGCCTGGGGCAGGTCCCCGGTGGCCCGCTGGGCCAGGTAGGCGCCGGTCAGGACGACGAGGCCGCCGGCGATCTGGAAGAACCCGAGCGCCTCGCCCGCCAGCACCCAGGCGACCACCGCGCCGATGATGACCTCCAGCGTGGCGACCGTGGCGCCGACCGCGGCCGACAGCCGCCGGATCGCGATGACGCCCAGGACGTAGGCGGCGACCGTGGCGATCACGATCAGCCAGAGCGTCGCGGCCCACACCGGCAGCGCGAGGCCGCCGCCGGCGTCGGCGGTCCGGGTGAACGCCCGCCACGGGATGTCCCACGGCCGGGAGAGCGGGACGAGCGCCACGGCCGCGCCGAACAGTCCCCAGCCGATCAGGCCGAGGGGGTCGATGTCGTCGCCGAAGCCGTCGCTGAGCAGGAAGTACCCGGCGCAGCAGGCCGCCGCCGCGAAGGCGAGCAGCAGGCCCAGCGGGTCGAGGGCCAGGCCCGCCCACACCTCGACCACGACGGCGAGCCCGACGGCCGCGACCACGGCGCCCAGGTAGGCGGCGCGCGGCAGCCGTACCCGCCGGACGAACCGCACCCAGAGCACCACCAGCACCGGCGAGGTGTACTCGATCAGCAGGGTGACGCCCACCGGCAGGCGGGTGATCGCCGCGAAGTACAGTGCCTGCACCCCCGCCACCGCGACCACGGCGTACACCACGAAGAACGGCAGCCGCGAGCGCGGGATGCGCAGCGCCCCCGGCCGGACCAGGGCGAGGACGCCGAGGAGCAGCAGGGCGGACCCCGCCATCCGCACCCAGACCGACTCCATCGGGGACAGGCCGCCGTCCGCGAGGTACTTGGCCATGGTGCCGGAGAAGGCGAAGGAGCAGGACGACGCGACCGCGATCGACAGGGCGGCACGCCTCATAGTCAGCCTCCGTGTAACTACCGTTTCAAGGTTTTGATGCTGTCACGGCGCTCCGGTCCGCGGCAAGGGGCCGTCCGAAATGTGAGCGTCGTTTGAACCGGCCCATCCGAAGCGCGACCTACGCTTCACATGTGAAGATCTTCATCGCGCGCCTGGCCGGGGTCGCGGTCTTCGACCCGGCCGGGGACCGCGTCGGGCGGGTGCGGGACGTGGTCGTGTCCATCTCCGGCACGGCCCCGCCGCGCGTGCACGGACTGGTCGTCGAGGTCCAGGCGCACAGGAGGGTCTTCCTGCCCATCACCAGGGTGCGGGGGTTCGAGGCCGGCGCGGTCGTCTTCAGCGGCCAGATCAACGTGCGGCGGTTCGAGCAGCGGGCCTCGGAGTCCCTGGCCATCGGCGAGATGCTCGACCTGGAGGTGGAGGTCGGCGGGGAGCGGATGACGGTCCTGGACCTCGCCATGGAGGAGACCGGCCGCGCCGAGTGGTCGATCACGAAGGTGGCGGTGGTCCGCGGCGGCCCGCCCCGGGGACTGCGGCGGCGGAGGCGCGGCCCGACCAGGATCGTGGACTGGTCCGAGGTCAGGGGACTCGGCGCGGTGCAGCGCGACCAGGGCGCGGCCAACCTGCTGGTCGCCTTCGAGACGATGCGCGCCGCCGACCTGGCCGGCGCCCTGCACGACCTCCCCGACAAGCGCCGGATCGAGGTGGCCTCGGCCCTCGACGACGTACGGCTCGCCGACGTCCTGGAGGAGCTGCCGGAGCGCGACCGGATCGGCATCATGAGCCGCCTCAAGCCCGCCCGCGCCGCCGACGTGCTGGAGGAGATGGACCCCGACGATGCCGCCGACCTGCTGCAGGAGCTGCCGCCCGAGGACGCCGACGCGCTCATGGCGTTGATGGAGCCGGACGAGGCGGCCTCCGTACGGCGGCTGCTGGTCTATCCCGAGGACACCGCGGGCGGCATGATGACGAGCGAGCCGGTGGTGCTCCCGCCGACCGCGACGGTCGCCGAGGCCCTGGCCCACATCCGGCAGCGGGAGATCACCCCGACCGTGGCCGCGCAGGTGTACGTCGCCCGCCCGCCCATCGAGACGCCCACCGGGCGCTACCTCGGCCTGGCCCACTTCCAGCGACTGCTGCGCGAGCCCCCGTCGGCCCTGCTCGGCGCGGTCATGGACACCTCCATCGACCCGATCAAGCCCGGCTACACGCTGCGCCAGGTGACCCTCTACCTCGCCACCTACAACCTGATGGCGGTGCCGGTGGTGGACGAGGCGGGCCGCCTCGTCGGCGCCGTCACCGTGGACGACGTCCTGGACCACATGCTCCCCGACGACTGGCGCGAACAGTACCGCGAGCCCGGCGGCGAGCATGACTGACCGGCTCGACCTGCCCCGGGAGACGGGGCCGCGGCTGCGCCCGCAGTACGACCCCGAGACGTTCGGGCGGATGGCCGAGCGGTTCGCCCGGTTCCTCGGCACCGCCCGGTTCCTCGTGTACATGACCGTCTTCGTGACGG
The DNA here is from genome assembly GCF_014648055.1 of Streptosporangium pseudovulgare. Taxonomy (GTDB): domain Bacteria; phylum Actinomycetota; class Actinomycetes; order Streptosporangiales; family Streptosporangiaceae; genus Streptosporangium; species Streptosporangium pseudovulgare. Next base: position 111,791 of record NZ_BMQJ01000017.1, on the reverse strand, counting down.
TGTGGCTCGGGTGGAACGTCCTGGGGCCGCGCGGCTGGCGCTTCGACCCCTACCCGTTCATCTTCCTGACCCTGATGCTGTCGCTCCAGGCCTCCTACGCCGCGCCGCTGATCCTGCTCGCGCAGAACCGGCAGGACGACCGGGACCGCATCCAGAACGAGCTCGACCGCGCCGCCGCCGAGCGCAACCAGGCGGAGGTGGAGTATCTCACCCGGGAGATCGCCGGCCTGCGCCTGGCGCTGGGCGAGGTGGCCACCCGCGACTACATCCGCTCGGAGTTCCAGCGGCTGCAGGACGAGCTGCAGGAGTCCTGACGCGGGACGCCCGGCGCGGGCCGGTCCGGCACGGCCGTGTCACCCGCCCGGCCGCGTCACCCCTCGCCGGACGGCGGCCCGGCGAGTCTGGCGAGCACGGCCGCGCACCGGCTCAGCTCGTCGGCGCCGAGCGCGCCCAGCAGGTGGGCGTGGACCCCGCGCAGGTAGGTGGGGGTGGCCTCGGCCAGCCGTACGGCGCCGTCGTCGGTGAGGACCGCGAACAGGCCCCGGGCGTCGTCGGGGCACGCCTCCCGCTCGACCAGGCCGTCTCGCTGGAGGCGGTCGACGAGCCGGGTCAGGCCGCTGCGCGACAGCAGCACCCGGTCGGCCAGGTCGTTCATCCGCAGCCGCCGGTCCGGCGACTCCGCCAGCCGGGTCAGCACGTCGTAGGAGGCCAGGGCCAGGTCGTGCCCGAGCAGCAGCTCGGCCTCCAGCGCCCGCGTGATGCGCGCCTGCGCCCTCTGGAGCATGCGCCAGAGCTCCGGTCCCCCGGGGCCCCCGGAGCCCTCGGACCCACCGGGGCCGGTGGCCTCTCTTGGCTCGCCCGCCGTCACGGTCACGGGGTAACCTTAGAACGTTGCACATGCATCTACATAGGGGATCTCCCGAATTCGGCGCTCACCGCCGGATCCCGGAATTCCCCGTGACGACCCCGGGTTCATACCATGGGCCGTGACCTCTTCTCCGCTCCCCCCGGGGAGCGGCTCCTCGCCCAGCCGCTGGGCGTCGCGACGCACGGGCACCCGCCCGCACGACCCGCCCGGACGATCATAGACAAGGAGGGACGGCACCCCGTCGCCCCAGGGTGACGGTCGTTGCCGACACTTCGATGGCACCTACCCCGGAACTGGTGACGGCCGCCCTCGCGACCGTCAACGATCCTGAGATCCGTCGGCCGATCACCGAACTCGACATGGTCAAAAGCGTCGACATCTCCCCCGCCGGGGTGGTGCGTGTCGGGATCTTCCTCACGGTGTCGGGCTGTCCCCTGAAGGACACCATCACCCGCGACGTCACCGCCGCGGTCTCCCGGATCGACGGCGTGACCGGCGTCCAGGTGGAGATGGACGTCATGAGCCCCGAGCAGCGCAAGGCCCTGCAGACCAAGCTGCGCGGCGCCCGGGGCCCGGAGAAGGAGATCCCCTTCGCCAAGCCCGGCTCGCTGACCCGCGTGTTCGCGGTCGCCTCGGGCAAGGGCGGTGTCGGCAAGTCCTCCGTCACCGTCAACCTCGCCGCCGCCATGGCCGCGAGCGGCCTCAAGGTGGGCGTCGTGGACGCCGACATCTACGGCCACAGCGTGCCGCGCATGCTCGGCGTCTCCGAGCGGCCCACCAAGGTCGAAGACATGATCATGCCGCCGGTGGCGCACGACATGAAGGTCATCTCGGTCGGCATGTTCAAGCCCGAGGGCAACACCCCGGTCGTGTGGCGCGGCCCGATGCTCGACCGGGCGCTGCACCAGTTCCTGGCCGACGTCTACTGGGGCGACCTCGACGTGCTGCTGATGGACCTGCCCCCGGGCACCGGTGACATCGCCATCTCGGTGGCGCAGCGGATGCCGTCGGCGGAGATCCTCGTGGTCACCACCCCGCAGCAGGCCGCCGCCGAGGTGGCCGAGCGCGCCGGGTCCATCGCCGTGCAGACGCACCAGCAGATCGCCGGCGTCATCGAGAACATGTCGTGGCTGCCCTGCCCGCACTGCGACGAGCGGATCTCGGTGTTCGGCGAGGGCGGCGGCCAGACCGTCGCCGACGCGCTCACCCGCACCCTCGGCGCGCGCGTGCCGCTGCTCGGCCAGGTGCCGATCGACATGCGGCTGCGTGAGGGCGGCGACGCGGGCAAGCCGCTGGTGCTCAGCGACCCCGACGCCCCGGCCGCCGCCGAGCTGATCCGCATCGCGAACGGCCTGGGCAAGCGGGCCGGCAGCCTCAGGGGCATGCAGCTCGGCATCTCCCCGACCCGGGGCCGCTGACGCGGCAGCCGGATCCCGGGACGGCGGAGGACCGGAACGGCGAAAAGGCCCGGACGATGAGAAAGAGGAGGCGCCCCCTTCGGCGGGGGCGCCTCCTCTTTCTCGTCGTCCCGGGCCGACGGCCCTCCCCGGGTCAGGTCGCCTCGGAGTCGTACGGCGGGATCTCGCCGTATCCCAGCTCGCCGCCCGCCTGGGCGGCGTAGGAGCCGGCGGGGGCCGGCGTGGCCGTGGCGGTGGCCGCCGCGGAGGCGCCGTTCCAGTCGTCCTCCAGCTCGCCGGTGAGGTGCTTGCGGACGAAGTTCTTCGGGTTCAGGTCGGCCGGGTCGAAGTCGGCGAACTCCGGCCCCAGCCCGGTCCGGAGGTCCTGCTTGGCGGTGTTGGCCATCTGCCGCAGGTTGCGCAGCGTGCGGCCCGCCTGGGCGGCCGCCTGCGGCAGCTTCTCCGGGCCGAAGACGAGCAGACCGATGACCACGAGCGCCACGATCTCAGGCCAGCCGAGTCCGAACACTGTGATCTCCTAACGGGGCAACGCCGGGCGGCTCCCGGGGCACACACCCCGGGAGCTTCCAGACTAATGTCCCCGCACCTGAGCCCGCACCCGTCCGTCGCCGCCTCAGGAGGGGCTGGGCGAGGGCTGGGCGGTCGCGGTGCCGATGGTCACGACGGCCGTCTTCTCCCGGCCACCGCGCTGATACTTGACCGTCACCTTCTCGCCGGGCGCCTTGTTGCGGATCACCGCGATCAGCTCGCTGCCGTCCTGGAGCACCGTGCCGTCGACCTCCATGATGATGTCGCCGGGCTTGAGGCCCGCCTTGTCGGCGGGGCCGTTCGGCTCGACCGGCTGGGCGCCGCGCTCGGCCTCGCTCGCGATCCGGACCCCCGCGCCCTGGTAGGTCTGGTCGATGGTGACGCCGATCCGCGACTTCTTGGCGACGCCGGTGCTGATCAGCTCCTCGGCGACCCGGCGCGCGTGGTTCACCGGGATGGCGAAGCCGAGGCCGATGCTGCCGCTCTGGCCGCCGAGCGACCTGCCGAGCGTGGCGATCGCCGAGTTGACCCCGATGACCTCGCCGTTGGCGTTGACCAGCGGGCCGCCGGAGTTGCCGGGGTTGATGGCGGCGTCGGTCTGGATCGCGCTGAACCAGGTGGTGTCGGAGCTGTTCTCCTCGCCCGCCTGCACGGTGCGGTTGAGCGAGCTGACGATGCCGGAGGTGACGGTGCCGGTCAGGCCGAGCGGGGAGCCGATGGCCACGACCGGGTCTCCGACGACCACGTTCTCGGAGTTGCCGAGCGTGGCCTGGGGGGCGCCGAAGGTGTCGTCGGGCTTGACCACGGCGAGGTCGGACTCGGGGTCGCGGCCGACGATCCGGGCCGGGGTGGACTTGCGGTTGCTGAACTGGATCTGGATCTCACCGCCGTTCGCGGCCCCGGCGACCACGTGGTTGTTGGTCACCACGTAGCCCCCCTTGATCAGGAAGCCCGAGCCGGTGTTCGCCCCGGAGCCGCCGCTGACCGCCAGCGAGACCACGCTGGGCAGGACCCGGGCGGCCACGCCCGCGATCGAGTCCGGCGGCCGGGCCGAGGAGCCGTTCGGCGGCTTGCCGAGGCTGAAGGACGGGTCGGTGCCGGAGGCCGCGGACCGGGTGAGGAGGTAGGTGCCGAGGCTGCCCAGCGTCGAGGCGAGCAGCGCGATCACCACGGCCAGGATGACAAGGGTGCCGGTGCGCGGCCCGCGCCTGCCGCCGGGGACCGCGCCGCCCATCGGAGGGCCGGGGGGCGGGGCCCAGCCGGGGCCCATGCCGAACGCGTGCTCCGGCGGAGGAGGCGGGCCGGCCGGGGTGGTGAAGATCGCCGTGTCCTGGTGGGCCCTGCCCGACGGGTCGCCCCAGCCGCCGGCGGGGCCGGGCCCCTGGCCGGGGTTCCGGTTCGGGTCCTGGCCGGGATGGTGAGCCGGGTCCTGGCCGGGGTTGTGAGCCGGGTCATGGCCGCCCTCCCCGGGCCGGGCCGCCCACTCGCCGGTCTCCGGCCACCCGGGCCGCTCGGCGGGCCCGGGGTGCTCGCCGGGGTTCCGCTGCCCGTGCGGGTCCGGCCCGCCGTACTGACCCGACTGCCCGGCCTGACCAGGCTGACCGGGGTCTCCCAGCCGGTTCCAGCCGTCGCCGCGCGGCGGCTCGCCGCCGGACGGCGGCGCCTCTCCGGCGGGCAGGAAGTCCGGACGAGAGGGTTCGGGGGCGGCCCCCCTGTCGTCGGCGAAGCCCGACGGCGTGCGCCCCTCGGCGTCGTTCGCCTCGTGGGGGCGGGTCTCGTCGGTCATCGAATATTCACCACTCCTTGCCTCGCACGAGGCCGCTCACCGGAACGATCCGGCAATCCTCCCCTGAGCGGCATACGAGAGATGTAAAACGTGCCTTCCCGAAGGGATCGGAACAGAAGGGTGAACGGCTCGCGCCTTCCCCCGAGTGGTGCGGCGGCCCGGTCCGGGCCCGTGCGGCGGCGCCACCGCTGCGGTGTCGGCCATGCCGGCCGGAACGCCCGCGCAGACGGTGTAGACATGACCTCCACTCGCCCAGATCGTCTCCTGCTCGGCTGAGTCCCGGATCCAGATCGTATGCCCGTTGCGCCGCCCGGCATGCCAGCCATGGAACTTTTCCCATCAAATCCGGCAAAGGGGATTGAATTCGGCGTGGTCCCGGAACACGGCGACGCGCCGCCCGGTGGACCTGGCGGCGCGTCGTCACGGGCGCGGACCGGAGCCGGTCCGCGCGGAGATCAGGGAACGGTGGGCGACGGGGTCGGCGTCGCCGTACCCGAGGGCGCGACCTGCCGGTGGTGGTTGGCGAACATGTCGGCCGGCGGCACGTGCGTGGCCGGGGTCGAGCCGTTCACGGCGAACATCGTGCCGATCGCCACCGCGGCGGAGGCGACGCCCACCGCGACGTAGCCGAACCTCCTGGACCGTCGGGCGCCCGGGGCGCGGCCTCGCGGCCGGTTGTCCGGCGGGGCCACGCTGTGCATGCTCGGGATCGGCGCGCCGCCGAAGGTCCGCCCGGACGGGAAGGGCCGCTCGCGCGGCGGCAACGGGCCGCCGGGCTCGGCCATCCTCAGCAGCGACATCGACAGGTCGGCGGGCACGGCCGGACCGTCCAGGGACCGCAACCGGGTCTTGAGCGCCCGCACGGCGTCGACCTCGGCCCGGCAGGTGGCGCAGAAGGCGAGGTGCGACAGGGCGCGGTCGCGCTCGTGGTGGTTCAGCTCACCGTCGACCAGCGCCGAAACGCGTTCTCCAAGATGACTCATGCGCACTCCTTGCCAAGCGGCCCGCGGTGATGTCCGTCACGACTGAGACCGGTCATGCGAACTCCTCCCCGCGGGTGATGGTCGGGGGAAGCTGGTCGCCCCTGGGCGCGCGGTGCTCCAGCGCGTCACGCAGTTGCGCCCGCCCGCGGTGGATGCGGCTGCGGACGGTGCCGAGCTTCACCCCCAGCGTCGCGGCGATCTCCTCGTAGGACAGCCCCTCGATGTCACAGAGAACGACGGCCGCGCGGAACTCCGGCGCGAGCGCGTCGAGTGCCGCCTGGATGTCGGGCTCCAGGTGGGTGTCGTCGTACGCCTGCGCCGGCGACGGCTCACGCCCGCGCAGCCGCTCGGCGGCGTCGTCGGCGAGACCCTCGAACCTGATGCGCTGCCTGCGGCGCGCCATGTCGAGGAACAGGTTGGTGGTGATGCGGTGCAGCCAGCCCTCGAAAGTGCCGGGCGTGTAGTTCGACAGGGACCGGAAGACCCGGACGAAGACCTCCTGGGTGAGGTCCTCCGCGTCGTGGACGTTGCCGGTCAGCCGGTACGCCAGCCGGTAGACGCGGGCGGAATGAGTGCGGACCACCTCCTCCCAGGTGGGAGGTGTCCATTCGGACACGGGAGCGTCTGCCTGGTGGTTGGGATCCTCCACCGGCACTCCTCTCTCCGGGACCACCGCTATCGCCATAGTGCCTGGTTTCGCCCCCTCATGTGCACTGCCAGTCCTGAGGACCGGCAAAGGCCGCTTAAACCGTGCAACGCACCGCGGGCGACATGAGTTCCCGATCCGGCCCGGCTCCCTTAGGCTGCGACCCAGTGCCTATATGGACTATGGGCCCCACTGCCTGACTGTGTACGGAGAAAGCGGGAGGAGAGGCCGATGGCAGAGTCGCCGACAAGTCCGTTGGAGGCCACTCTGGCCTATGCCGACGGGTTCCACACGGAGGACGAGATTCTGCGCACCGCGCGGCAGCGCGGCGCGGAGGTGGGAGCACCTCCGATCCCGCCCGGAGGCGGCGCGGCCCTCTGCTTCCTGGCCACGGCCATCAACGCCCGAGCCGTCGTGGAGATCGGCACCGGCTGCGGGGCGTCCGGCCTGTGGCTGCTGCGCGGCATGCGCCAGGACGGCACGCTGACCAGCGTGGACGTGGAGCCGGAGCACCAGCGGCTGGCGCGGGAGGTCTTCGCCCAGGCGGGCTTCTCCGGCGGCCGCGTCCGGCTGATCACCGGCCGGGCGCTCGACGTGCTGCCCCGCCTGTCGGACGGCGGCTACGACCTGGTCTTCTGCGACGGCTCCCGGCAGGAGTACGTCGACTACCTGGCCGAGGCGGTGCGCCTGCTGCGCCGCGGGGGCATCGTGGTGTTCGGCGACGCCCTCCCGCGCCACCGGATCGCCGACCCGGCGCACCGCGACCCGGACGCCGTCGCCATGCGGGAGCTGGGCAAGCTCGTGCAGTCCGACGAACGGCTGCGCCCGCTGATGATCCCTCTCGGCGAGGGCGTCCTGGCCGCGGTCAAGCTCGACGACTAGGCCCCGCTCCGCGGGTCCCCGCCACGGCCGGGACCCGTAGGACGGGTCCCGGGTTCCGCGGGTCCCCGCGGAACCCGGCCCGGCTCACCGGCCGGTCAGCCACGCGAGGAGCAGGCGCACGCCGTACCCGGTGGCGCCCTTGGCGAAGACGCCCTCGTCGGCGGTGCTGCGCCCGACGCCGGCGATGTCCAGGTGCGCCCAGGGGCGCTTGCCGGTGAACTCGCGCAGGAACAGCGCCGCGGTGATGGAGCCCGCGCCGTAGGTGGACCCGGCCTCGACGTTGGCCAGGTCGGCCACGGACGACTTCAGGGCCGGCGCGTAGTCGTCGATCAGCGGCATCCGCCACAGCCGCTCGCCGGAGGTCTCGCCCGCCGCGGCCAGGCCGGCGGCCAGGGTGTCGTCGGAGGCGAAGAGCGCCCCCAGCCCCTTGCCGAGGGCGATGCCGATGGCTCCGGTCAGCGTGGCGATGTCCACCATGACGTCGGGGTCGAGCTCGGCGTCGGCGTAGGCCAGCGCGTCGGCCATCACCAGACGCCCCTCGGCGTCGGTGTTGAGGACCTCGACGGTCCGCCCGCCGTACTGGGTGATCACGTCGGAGGGGCGCTGGGCCGAGCCGGAGAAGGAGTTCTCGGCCGCGGCGATCAACCCGGTGACACGGACCCGCGCGCCGAGGGCGGCCAGCGCGCCCAGCACCGCGATGACGACGGCGCCGCCGGCCATGTCGGTCTTCATGAACTTCATGCCCTCGGTGGGCTTGAGCGACAGGCCGCCGCTGTCGTAGGTGATGCCCTTGCCGACCAGCACCACGTGCTCGGTGGCGCCCTCCGGCTCGTACGACAGCTGGATCAGGCGCGGCGGGTTGGGCGAACCCTGGCCGACCGCGAGGATGCCGCCGAACCCCTCGGCGCGCAGCGCCTCGGCGTCCCACACCTTCGCGGCGACCCCCTGCTCCAGGGCGCGCTCGGCGAGCCAGGCGGGGGACTTCACCGACGCCGGGGTGTTGGCGAGGTCCCTGGCGAGCGCCACCGCCCGGGCGACCGTCTCGCCCCGTTCCACGGCGGCCTCGGCCCCCTCGCCGACGAACTCGATCCGCTCCACCGGTCCGGGCTTCTGCGGCTCGCCCATGCGGAAGGTGTAGGTCGCCAGCAGCGCGCCCTCCACGAACGCCTCGACCGGACCCTCGGGCAGCACGGCCCGCAGCCCGTCGCGGCCCCTGCCGCGCCGGGCCACGGCCGCGCCCGCCTTGCGCAGCGCGTCGGCCGAGCCGTCGCCGACGCCGTACAGCAGCACCCGGCCGACGGAGTCGCCGTCGGCGACGGACACCTCGACGATCTCCCCGGCCTCGCCCTTGGCCCGGTGGTGGGCCAGCAGCGCGGCCACCGGCACCGGCAGCGCGACCCCGGCCGCGGCCTCCTGGAGGGCGAGGTCCGGGCCGAACGGCACGGCCAGCAGCCCGGCGTCCCCGGCGACCCGCTCACCCCCCTCGGCGGACGCGCCGGCCGGTCCGGCGTCGGGCAGGCCGAGGCCCGCCGGCGGCCGGGGGACGAGGGAACACGGGGAGATGGGCATGGAAAGCACTCCAGTCAGTCAGCCGGGGACAACACCACGGCCCCGGCGCGAGCCGCCTCTTCGGGCGGTCCGGCGGCCAGGGCCGTGGTCATGCGTTCATCGGTCGCGGTCGCGCGGGTCGTGGCGGGCGTCATGCTCCCCTGGGGAGCGCTCAGGAGGACCCGGTGGCACCGCCGTTTCGGATCGGGATCAGCCGACGACCTTCTTCAGTTCCTCACCGAGGGAAGCAGCCTCGTCCGCCGAGAGTTCGACGACGAGCCGGCCGCCGCCTTCGAGGGGAACACGCATGACGATCCCCCTGCCTTCCTTGACGACCTCCAGCGGACCATCGCCGGTCCTCGGCTTCATAGCCGCCATGCGTGTATCCCTTCCTGCTTCGGGCTCCGGATCTCCGTCAGACCCGAGGGTGGCCGACGCATTCACGTCTTCTGTGATGTCCTATTATCCCGCCTCCGCGCTCGGAATGGTAACGATCAGCCTCCCCTTCGACTCATCCGGCAATCGGCACCGTTGTCCGTGACCCCGTCCGGCGACCAGACTTGTCCCCGTGAACGCCCGCGCCGCACTGTTCGATCTGTACGGGGACCATCTGCGCTCCCGGGGCGACCGCGCGTCCGTGGCGGCCCTCGTCCGGCTGCTCGCACCCTTGGACATCGCCGGTCCCGCCGTCCGCACCGCCGTCTCCCGGATGGTCCGGCAGGGCTGGCTCTCCCCCGCCAGACTGCCCCAGGGGCCCGGCTACGAGGCCACCGCCAAGTGCGTGCGCCGCCTCGACGAGACGGCCATGAGAATTTACCGAGTTGAGACGATCACGTGGAACGGCCGGTGGCACATCCTCGTGGTGGAACCGGTGCGCGAGCGGCCCCGGCGGGAGCGGCTCCGGGCCGACCTCGCCTTCATCGGGTACGCCCCCCTGACGGAGAGCACCTGGATCGGGCCCCGCCCCTCCCCCGAGCTGGACGGGGTCCTCGCCGCCGAGGGCGCGCGGGCCGACCGGTTCGAGGCGGCGCTGGACGGCGACCCCGCGGCGCTGGCCGCCCGTGCCTGGGACCTGGACGGCGTCGGGGCGGCCTACGAGGAGTGGCTGTCCCGGGCCGTCGACCTCGTCGGCGGGCTGCCCGCGGACGCCTCCGGCGACCGGGTGTTCGCCACCCGCAGCAGGCTCGTGCACGGCTGGCGCAACTTCCTGTTCCGCGACCCCGGGCTGCCCGCCGCCCTGCTGCCGCCCGGCTGGCCCGGGGAGAAGGCGCGGGCCTACTTCGAGCGGGAGGCCGCCCGGCTCCTGCCGGCCGCCGCCGCGTTCGTCGACCGCCATCTCACCCTCACCGAACCGCAGGAAGCCAAGGAGCCAGCTTCGTGAACGACGTGAACGACGTCCTCTACGCCGTCGGCGACGGCGTCGCCGCCATCACCTTCAACCGGCCGGAGGCGATGAACTCGCTGACCCTGCGGGCCAAGGCCGCCCTGCTGGACGCGCTGACCCGGGCCGCGCAGGACCCCGCCGTGCGGGCGGTGCTGCTGACGGGCGCGGGCCGGGCGTTCTGCGCGGGCCAGGACCTGGCCGAGCACGCGGCCTCCCTGGACGCGGGCCAGGGGCTGAACGACACCGTGCGGGCCCACTACAACCCGATCGTCCGGACGATCACCGAGATGAACAAGCCGGTCGTCGCCGCGGTGAACGGTGTCGCCGCCGGGGCGGGCGCCTCCCTGGCCTTCGCCTGCGACCTGCGGATCGCCTCCGAGAAGGCGAGGTTCGCCATGGCCTTCACCGGAATCGGCCTGGCCCCCGACTCCGGCGCCTCGTGGACCCTGCAGCGCCTGGTCGGCCCGGCCCGCGCGGCCGAGCTCCTGCTGCTCGGCGAACCGCTCGACGCGGCCCGCGCGCTGGAGCTGGGGGTCGTCTCCAGGGTCGTCCCGGCCGCCGAGCTGGACGCCGCCGCCCGGGAGCTGGCCGTACGGCTGGCGCAGGGCCCGACGAGCGCCTACGGGGCCACGAAGCGGGCCCTGGCGTTCGCCGCGGGCGCCTCCCTGCCGGACGCCCTGGACCAGGAGGCCGTCCTCCAGGACGAGTGCGCGAGGACCGACGACCACGTCAACGCCACCCGCGCCTTCCTCAGGAAGGAGCGGCCCGTCTTCGAGGGCCGCTAGGCGAGAACAGATCAGGTCCATTAGGGATAGTCCACAACAAAACAATCTGTTAGCGTCTCTCCTGTTGCCCCACGGAACAGGAGACGACCCGTGTCGTTCGCATCCCCTCGCAGACCCCTGGCCCTCGGCGTGCTGTCCGCCGCGGGACTGATGACGATCCTGGACGGCAGCATCGTGACGGTCGCGATGCCCGCCATCCAGCGGGACCTGGGCTTCTCGCCCGCCGGCCTCAGCTGGATCGTCAACGCCTACCTCGTCGCGTTCGGCGGGCTCCTCCTGCTGGCGGGGCGGCTGGGCGACCTGGTCGGCCGCAAGAAGATGTTCCTGGCCGGGAACGCGGTGTTCACCGCGGCCTCCGTGCTGGCGGGGGTCGCGGACGGCCAGGGCCTGCTCATCGCGGCACGGTTCGGCCAGGGCGTCGGCAGCGCGATGGCCTCGTCCGTCGTGCTCGGCATCCTGGTGACGCTGTTCACCGAGGAGCGGGAACGCGGGAAGGCGATCGCGGTCTTCGCGTTCACCGGCGCGGTGGGCGCCTCGCTCGGGCAGGTGCTGGGCGGAGTGCTCACCGACCTGCTCGACTGGCACTGGATCTTCCTGATCAACCTGCCGATCGGGCTGCTCACCATCGCCCTGGCGATCCCGGCGCTGCCGCGTGACCGCGGGCTCGGCCTCTCCGCCGGGGCGGACGTCGCGGGCGCCGCGCTGGTCACCTCGGGACTGATGCTCGGGATCTACACGGTGGTCAAGGTCGAGGAGCACGGCTGGCTCTCAGCCCCCACGCTCGGCCTCGGCGCCGTCTCGCTCGCCCTGCTCGCCGGGTTCGTCGTCCGCCAGGCCACCGCGGGAACCCCGCTCATGCCGCTGCGCGTCCTGCGCTCGCGCAACGTCGCGGGGGGCAACCTCGTCCAGATGCTCGCGCTGTCGGCGATGTTCGCCTTCCAGATCCTCGTCGCGTTCTACATGCAGCGGGTCCTCGGGTACGGCGCCCTCGAAACCGGCCTGGCGATGCTCCCCGCCGCGGTGTCCATCGGCGCCGTCTCCCTCTTCGTCTCCGCGCGGCTCAGCGCACGGTTCGGCGCGCGCGCCGTCCTGCTGGGCGGCCTGCTCATGCTGCTGGCCGCCATGCTGTGGCTGGCCCGCGTCCCGGTGAACGCGGGCTACGCGATCGACCTGCTGCCGGTGATGGTGCTGATCGCGGGCGGCGGACTGGTCCTCCCGGCGCTGACCACGCTCGGCATGTCCGGTGCGCGCGAGGACGACGCGGGCCTGGCCTCCGGCCTCTTCAACACCACCCAGCAGATCGGCATGGCCCTCGGCGTCGCGGTCCTGTCCACGCTGGCCGCGTCCCGCACGGAGGAGCTGCTCGGGAACGGCGAGAGCCGGGCCGCCGCGCTCACCGGCGGTTACCACCTGGCCTTCGCAACCTCCGCCGGCCTGCTCGTGGCGGCCGTCCTGGTGACGCTCGCCGTACTGCGCCGGACCGGGGACACGCGGGCCGTGACGGCGGAGCACGACGGCGAGGTCTCCCTCGTCGCCTGACCGCCGCGCCCGGCCACCGGAACCGCCCGACCACGGAGCGGACGAGACCGCGTTCCTCGAACAGATGGTGAAGGACCGGCGCGTGGTGATCAGGCTCCGGGTGTCCCGTCTGTATGGAACGGCCCTGGACGCGCGGAACTGATCCGTGCCGAGCCGGGTCCGGGAGGGCTCACCGGGGCGGCACGGCCCGGCGGCGGGCGGGACCGGAGGTCAGCGGCAGGCGTCGCGGACCCAGCAGTCGGCCAGGTGGTCGTTGACCAGGCCGATGGCCTGCATGAGCGCGTAGGCGGTGGTGGGGCCGACGAAGCGGAACCCGCGCGCCCTGAGCTCCTTGGCGAGCGCCTTCGAACCGGGAGTCTGGGCGGGCACGTCGGCCAGGGTCTTCGGGACCGGGGTTCCGGGGTCGGCGTACCGCCAGACCAGCTCGGACAGGCCCACGTCGAGCGCGACCCGGGCGTTGGCGACGGCGGCCTCGATCTTGGCGCGGTTGCGGACGATGCCGGCGTCGCCCATCAGGCGCTCGACGTCGGCCGGGCCGAACGCCGCCACGGCGGGGATGGAGAACCCGGCGAAGGCCGCCCGGAAGTTCTCCCGCTTGCGCAGGATCGTGATCCACGACAGGCCGGACTGGAACGCCTCCAGGGTCAGCCGCTCGAACACCGGATCGTCGCCCTCGACCCTGCGGCCCCACTCGTCGTCGTGGTAGGCGATGTACTCGGGGGCCGAACCGGCCCAGCCGCAGCGCACCGGCTCGGTCATCGCGCCTCCCGCACTTCCCGGTCGCCGCGGTCGTTCCGGTCGCCGCGGTCGCTCCTGTCATCCTGGCCGGGCCGGTCGTCCTCGCCCGCCCCGTCGGCCCCGTCGGCCCGGTCGTGCTCGCCGGTCCGGCCGTCCCGGTCGTCGCCGCCCGCCTGACCGTCCCGGTCGTCCCGGTCTTCCCGATCGCTTCGGTCACCGTGGGCGGGGCGGCCGCCGGGCTCCGGGGCCGCGCCGGTCCCACCGGTCTCGCCGCCCTCGCCGTCCGCGGCGGCCTCCTCCGGGCCGTCCTCGGCCTCCGGGCCGTCCTCAGCCAGGAGGGCGGGCCGGGCACCGCTCCCGGTCACCCGGTCGCCGTACGGCACGGCGGGGACGTCCGGGGGACCGCCGGGGGCCGCCAGCTCCTCCGGATGGGTCTCCAGCAGCTCCGTGGCGCCCCACGGCGCCTCGGGCTCGTGCTCGGTGCGCGGACCGCTCAGCGGCCCGGCGTAGGCCTCCTGGCGGGCCTTGAGCCGGCCGGCCAGCAGCTCCGACACCCGCTGCTCCAGCACCGCGATCCGGGTGTCGCGCTCGCTCAGCGCGGCGGCGACCCGGTTCAGCGCCTCGTCCACGCTCTCGGTGTGGTAGCCGACGAGGCTCACCGGCAGGTGCAGCGCCATGAGATCGACCGCGCCGAGCTGCCCTGCCTCGGGCAGGCCGAGCGGCGGGACGTCCGGGGTGAACTCCCCCAGTTCGTCACCCCGTCCCGTGGCGACCGCCCAGACACCGGCGAGTATGGCGATGGCGGCGAGCGCGAGCGCGAGTACGACCAGCACATACGAATCGTGCCACAACTCCCCTGATCTAAGGTTGGGGTCATGGCAGCTCTTGTGGTGATCGGCCCCGGAGATCCGGATGATCCCGGCTGGGTGGAGGCCCGTTCCGTCGCCGAGATCGCCGGGCTGGCCCGCGCCGGGCACACCGTGGTCGTGACCCCCGCGGCCCTGGTCGGAGACGCCGCCGAGGATGCCGCGGAGCTGGCCGTGGCCGCGGTCTGCGTCTGGGCCGGGGCGCGGGTCCTGCGCACGACCCGCCCCGGCCCGGTACGGCAGGCCGCCGAGATGGCCGACGCCCTCGCCGGGCGGCGCCCGCCCGCGCTGACCCGCCGCGGCCTGGCCTGAGGCCGGGCCAGGCCGGGTCGGGTGTCTACGGCGTGGACTCGCCGATCTCCTCGGGGCTCGGCACCAGGTGCCGCGTCCGCTTCTCCAGGTGCTGGAACGCCTCCTCGACCGTGGTGGCCCAGGAGATCGCGTCGAAGACGTTCGGCCGGGTGAAGCCCGCCTCGTGCAGGTTGTCCACGAGCTGCCGCAGCGGCGCGTAGAGCCCCCAGGGGTCGAGGACCACGAGCGGCTTGTCGTGCAGGCCGAGCGTGCGCGCCGTCCAGATCTCGAACAGTTCCTCCAGCGTCCCGATGCCGCCGGGCAGCACCAGGAACGCGTCGGACCGGGCGTCCATGACGCCCTTGCGCTCCCGCATGTCGGTGGTGACGACGATCTCGTCGGAGTCCTCGTCGGAGACCTCGATGTCGACCAGGGCCTGGGGGATGACCCCGATGGTGCGGCCGCCGCCCGCGCGGGCGGCGCGGGCCACCGCGCCCATGCAGGAGACCCTGGCGCCGCCGCTGACGAGTGTGTGTCCCCGCCGGGCGATCTCGGCCCCCACCTCCTCCGCCAACGTCAGATACTTCGCGTCGATCTTCTGGCTCGACGCCAGGAATACGCATACGAACACGTTGAGACCTTACGACGCTTCTTTTACTGGGCGTCGCCGACGGTGTCCGCGGCCGCCCGCTCCTCGTCCTGGAGCTGCCGCGACCGGTTCCGGTCGGCGTCGGTGATGATCCGTACGGCCTCGTCCACGTCGTCGGTGACGTAGATCAGGTCGACGTCGGCCGGGGAGATCTTTCCGGAGCCCACCAGGGTGGTCCTCATCCAGTCGAGCAGGCCGCCCCAGTACTCGGTGCCCATGAGCACCACGGGGAAGGAGGTGACCTTGCGGGTCTGCACCAGGGTCAGCGCCTCGAACAGCTCGTCCATCGTGCCGAAGCCGCCGGGGAGCGTCACGAACCCGCACGCGTACTTCACGAACATGGTCTTGCGGACGAAGAAGTAGCGGAACTCGATGCCGAGGTCGACGTACTCGTTCATCTGCTGCTCGAAGGGGAGCTCGATGCCCAGGCCCACGGAGACGCCGCCCGCCTCCCTGGCGCCCCGGTTGGCCGCCTCCATGCAGCCGGGCCCGCCCCCGGTGATCACGGCGTAGCCCGCCTCGGAGAACTTGCGGCCGAGCTCGATGCCCATCTCGTACTCGGGCGTGCCCTCCTTGGTCCGCGCGGACCCGAAGACGGTGACCGCCTGGGGCAGTTCGGCGAGCTGTCCGAAGCCCTCCACGAACTCCGCCTGGATGCGCATGACCCGCCAGGGATCCATGTGCAGCCAGTCCGCCGGTCCCCTGCGGTCGAGGAGCCTCTGGTCGTGGGTGGAATCGGAAACGAGGGCGCCGCGCACCAGGGATGCCCCCTGCCGGCGTTCCGGGCGTGTCTTCTTCATGCCGAACACGCTAGCCCGTTCAACAAAAATCTTGAAAAATCTCCTGGCGAACACGGAACCGGATTTCGCCGAACGCGCGTCTAACCGCCGAGGGTGCTGCTCGGGACTGAAAGTGGCTTTCCCCGTCAAATGGCCGACGAGGAAAGCCACTTTCATTTGGGCCCGGCCCGTCCGGGTCGCCGGGCGGGCCGTCAGCCCAGCCAGGCAGGCATGCCGGCCGTCAGCCCAGCCAGTCGAGCATTCTGCGCTCGCACTCGAAGATCTTCTCCAGCGCGACGTACTCCCCCCGCTGGTGCGCGAGATTGGGATCACCAGGCCCGTAGTTCACCGCGGGAACGCCGAGACCGGAAAAGAGCGAGACGTCGGTCCAGCCGAGTTTGGCCCGCGGTTCGCCGCCGACGGCCGACAGGAAGGCCGCGGCCACCGGGTGGGACAGGCCGGGCCGCGCGCCGGGCGCCCCGTCGGTGAAGTGGACCTCGAACCCGTCGAACACCTCGCGCACGTGCTCCTGGGCCGCCTCCAGCGACAGGTCCGGGGCGAAGCGGTAGTTGACGGTGACCACGCACTCGTCGGGGATCACGTTGCCGGCGACGCCGCCGTTGATCGCGACCGCGTTCAGGCCCTCGTGGTACTCCAGCCCGTCCACGACGGGCCGCCGGGCGCGGTGGCCGTCGAGGATCGCGAGGACCGGGCCGGCCGCGTGGACGGCGTTGACCCCGAGCCAGGACCGGGCGCTGTGCGCGCGTTTGCCGCGGGTGATGACCTGCGCCCGCAGCGTGCCCTGGCAGCCGCCCTCGATCACGCCGTCGGTGGGCTCCATGAGCACCGCGAAGTCCCCGGCGAGCCAGTCGGGGTGCCGTCGGCTGAGCCGGAGCAGGCCGTTGCGCTCGACCTCGATCTCCTCGCAGTCGTAGAAGACGTACGTGACGTCCCGGCTCGGCTCCGGCAGCGCGGCGGCCAGCCGCAGCGCGACCGCGACGCCGGACTTCATGTCGGAGGCGCCGCAGCCGTACAGCAGGCCGTCCTCGACCCGGCTCGGCAGGTTGCCGGCGACCGGCACGGTGTCGATGTGCCCGGCGATCACCACCCGCTCGCCGCGGCCCAGCGTGGTGCGGGCGACGACCGCGTCTCCGTCGCGGTGCACGGTCAGGTGCGGCAGCGCCCGCAGTGCCTCCTCGACCGCGTCGGCCAGCGCCTTCTCGTGACCGCTGACCGACTCGACGTCCACGATCCGCGCGGTGAGCGCGCCGACGTCCTGTGTGAGATCCAGACGCGTACCCATGCTCGCGACCTTACCGGCCCGGCCGCGGATCTCCCCGGGGCACGTGACCGTCCGGCGGGTCCGCCGCGGCCGGCTCCGGTACGGCGGGCGGGCGCGCGGCCGGCCGGAGAGCCCGCCACGACCGGATGGACCGGCCCGGAGACGGGTCTCCGCACCTCGCCGTACCGGTAGGTTCTTCAGGGTGCGACGGCGCTTCTCCAAAGGGGTCATCGCGATCATCGTGATCGTGGTCCTGCTCGCGGTGTCCATCACCGTGGGCGTCCTCAGGCTTCTCCACCGGACTCCCGCCCTCACCGAACTCGGCGAGGGCTGCCGGGTCACCACCCCGAAGGGCACCCGCGACCTGGACATCGAGCAGGCCCAGGTGGCCGCCGTCATCGCCGCGGTGGCGGCCCGCAGGAAACTGCCCGAGCGGGCCGTGGTCATCGCCTACGCCACCGGCATCCAGGAGTCCAAGCTCTACAACCTCGCCTACGGCGACCGCGACTCGGTGGGGGTGTTCCAGCAGCGGCCCTCCCAGGGCTGGGGCAAGCCCGAGCAGCTCGTGGACCCCGTCTACGCCACGGGGAAGTTCTTCTCGGCGCTGGTGAAGGTCAAGAACTACCGCAAGCTGCCGCTCCACGAGGCGGCCCAGCGGGTGCAGCGCTCGGCCGACGGGTCGGCCTACGCCCAGCACGAGGACGACGGGAAGATCCTGGCCGCGGCGTTCACCGGGCGGGTGCCCGGGGCCGTGCACTGCTGGTTCCCCCCGAAGCCGAGCAAGAGCCCCACGGCCGCGCGCGCCACGGCGAAGCCGGCGAGCGCGACGCCGCTACCCGCCACCGAGCGGGCCAGGCGGCGGCTGGCCCGCGCGCTGGGGCCCGGCTCCACGCTCGACACCGACTCGCGCAGGCGCGGCTGGCTGGTGGCCTCCTGGTCGGTGGCGCACGCCCAGGAGTTCGGGCTGCGCCGGATCCGTTACGACGGCCGGGCATGGACGTCGGCGAAGGGCGAGGACGGCTGGCGCCCGGACGCCGCGGCGTCGGCGGCGCGGGTCGAGATCTCCTGAGGGATCCGGTCCGTCGCCGACGGCGCAGGGCCCGGCCGTCCGGGAGCCGCGCCGCCCGGCTCGGCACCGGGAGACGGCTCGGCGCCGGGAAACGGTTCCGTACCGGGAGACGGTTCCGCACCCGGGGGACGGTTCCGGCGCGTACCGGGCCGAGTGGGCCGGGTGGGCCGGGGCTCCCGTCAGGCGAGGTCGGCCCGCCGGTGGAAGGTGATCGAACCGGGCGGCAGGGGCTGGGCGTGGAAGGACCTCCAGCGGTGGCCCTGGAGCCGTTCGAAGCTGAGCAACCGGCCGTCGGCGGCGCGGTAGTCGGCGAAGTCGAGCAGCCCCCGCTCGGGCATGCTGACACCCTCCCCGCGGAAGGCGGCCGTGCCGCGCTCCACCGGGAAGAACTCGACCCCCTCGACGGTCAGCGTGGTCTTCGCGGGGATCATGCCCTGGGTGGGCACCCGCGTCCACAGCAGCACCTCCAGGTGGAGGGCGTCGTCGGAGCCGGGGCGCGTCTCGATCGACAGCCACCGGTCGCGGCGGGAGCCGTCGTCGAGGAGGTACTCGGTCCACTGGTTGCCCTGCCACGACAGGTACAGGGCGCCCATGACGCGGCTCCGCACGCCCTGGCACTCGATGGTGTCGCCCACCTTGATGGCACGGGGGTCGGGGTCGTCGACGCCGGCGTGGCCCGCCTCCGGCCCGGACGGCGACGCGGGCGGCGGCGCGGTCCCGGCGGGTGGCGGCGCGGTCCCGGCGGGCACGGCCCGCGCGGGGGATGTCCCAGCCGGTGAGCGGCGCGCGGAGCGCCGCCCGCCCCGCCGGGCGGCCGCCACGAACGCGCCGGCCAGCAGGACGAGGGCGACCACGCCCAGTCCGACTGCCACGGCGGCCCCAGAGATCATGCCGCCGGATCCTACTGGAGGCGCCGCACCGCCGCACTTATCCGCTCATCCGTCGCGGTCACCGCGATCCGGACATGCGACGCGCCGGCCGGGCCGTAGAAGTCGCCGGGGGCCGCCAGGATGCCCTTCTCGGCCAGCTCGCGGACCTGCGACCAGCAGTCGGCGCCGTTGGAGGCCCAGAGGTACAGCCCGGCGACGGAGTGGTCGATCTTCCAGCCGGCCGCCTCCAGGGCGGGGCGCAGCGCCGCGCGCCGGGCGGCGTAGCGGGCGCGCTGCTCGTCGGCGTGCCCGTCGTCGTCCAGGGCGGCGGCGGCCGCCGCCTGCACCGGCCCGGGAACGATCATGCCGGCGTGCTTGCGGACCTCCAGCAGCCGCCTGACCAGCGCGGGATCGCCCGTGACGAACCCGGCGCGGTATCCCGCCAGGTTGGAACGCTTGGACAGCGAGTGGACGGCGAGCAGGCCCTCGTGCGAGCCGCCGCACACGTCCGGGTGCAGGATCGAGACCGGCCGCTCCTCCCAGCCCAGCTCGATGTAGCACTCGTCGGAGGCGATGACGGCCCCGCGCTCGCGCGCCCAGGCGACGACCTTGCGCAGGTGCTCGACGGGCAGGACCTTGCCGGTCGGGTTGGACGGGGAGTTGACCCAGACCAGCGGCACCCGCTCCGGGCCGAGCGAGAGCAGCCCGTCGGCGGCGTACGGCTCGGCGCCCGCGAGGCGGGCCCCGACGTCATAGGTCGGATAGGCCAGCTCGGGGAAGACGACCCGCTGCCCGGGGCCGACGCCGAGCAGCGTGGGCAGCCAGGCCACCAGCTCCTTGGAGCCGATCAGCGGCAGCACGTCCGCCTGGTCGACGGTCACCCCGTGCCTGCGCCGCAGCCAGCCGGCCGCGGCGGCGCGGAGCCGCTCGGTGCCGTGGGTGAGCGGGTAGCCGGGGCTGTCGGAGGCGTCCGCCAGGGCCTGCCGTACCAGGGCGGGGACCGGGTCGACGGGGGTGCCCACCGACAGGTCGACGATCCCCTCGGGATGCGACCCCGCGAGCTTCTTCAGCGGCGTCAGCCGGTCCCATGGGAAATCAGGCAGATCGATCACGGCTCTCCCCCGCTGGACGTCTCCCCCGCCGGCGCGGGAGATGGCTTGTCATCGGTGTGGCCCCGCGAGGCGGGGCCGGGCGGCTCCGCCGGGGAGGGCGGAGCCCCGCCGGGCGGGGCGGCTCCGCGCCGCCGCCGCCCGCCGGCGTTCGCTCGGTGACGCTCAGTGGCCCTCGGCCTGCGGGGGCAGGACCGCGACGACCGGGTGGTCCTTTTCGATCTTGCCGACCTTGGAGGCGCCGCCGGGGGAGCCCAGCTCCTCGAAGAACTCCACGTTGGCCTTGTAGAAGTCCTTCCACTGCTCGGGGAGGTCGTCCTCGTAGAAGATCGCCTCAACGGGGCAGACGGGTTCGCACGCACCGCAGTCCACGCACTCGTCGGGGTGGATGTAGAGCATGCGCTCGCCCTCGTAGATGCAATCGACGGGGCACTCCTCGATGCACGCCTTGTCCAGGACGTCCACGCAAGGCTGCGCGATGACGTAGGTCACCTCGGGCTCCTTCTTCCTTTACGCACCTAGGCGCGACTTCGACCGCGGGGTTGCTACGCCCTAGTATTGCCGTGCCCGTCACATGTCCGAAACGGGAGGGGGCAAAAACGGTGGCCCCAGGCCTCGGCGCTCGCCTCGTCATCACCATAACCCCATCCGACGTGGGGAAAAGGGTAACCACGCGACGACGGGTCCCCGAGGGCTTCCGGGACGCGGTGGGCGTGCTGGAGTTCTGGCGCGACGGCACGCTGGGCGTGCGCAGGCGCGACGGCTCCCTGGTGGAGATCGCCGAGGACACGCTCGCGGCGGCCAGGATCGTGCCGGACCGCCGGGGTTAGGCCCGCTCCCCGAAGACCCGTGCCCGTCCTCCGACGCTCCGGGCCCGCGCACCGGAGACCCGGGCCCGCGCACCGGAGATCAGGGGCCGCGCACCGGCCACGCCGCTCCGGACCGCACCGGCCACGCCCATCCGGACCGCCCCGGCGCGGCGCCGAGGTCTTCCCGGCGTAACCCCTTTCCCAAGAACGGCCGCGCCTCCTCGACCGCCCCGCGTGTCGCGGCGAGTATCCGATGGGTGACCGTACGCATCAGCGCCGCCGCCGTGCTCCTCGTCGCCACGATCGCCGGGTGTGGCGCCCCGGCCACCGAGACCAGGCAGCTTCCACCGGTCAAGGTGAACGCCGCCTCCATGCGGGAGGGGTTCTCGACCATGGACCGTCTGGTCGAGGCGGCCCGCAAGGAGGGCTCGCTCACCGTGATCGGGCTGCCGCGCGACTGGATCAACTACGGCGAGATCATCGACACCTTCTCCCGGGAGTACGGGATCAAGGTCGATCAGCTCGAACCCGGCGCGAGCAGCGAGCGGGAGATCCAGGCCGCGGGCCGGCTCAGGCCCGACGTGTTCGACCTGAGCCTGGAGGTCGCGGTCGCCCACGCCGGCTCCTTCGCCCCCTACCGGGTGCAGGGCTGGCAGGACATCCCCGACCGCGTCAAGGACCCCGCGGGGCGCTGGTACGCCGGGTACGGCGGCTACATGTCCATCGCCTACGACTCCTCGAAGGTCGCGGCCCCGTCGTCCTACGCCGACCTGCTCAAACCCGGCTACCGTGTCGCGCTGCCCGGCGACCCCCGGCAGTCCGCGGCGGCCTTCGGCGGGGTGATGGCGGTGTCCCTCGGCGACGGCGGCGCCAAGGTGGAGCGGGGCGTGGAGTTCTTCGACCGCCTCCGCCGGGCGGGCAACCTCGCACCCGCGGAGCGGACGGCCAACGCCGTCATCGACTGGGACTACCAGAACGCCGTACGGGCCGCCGCGGCGGCCGGGACGGGCCGGCCCGGCTGGAAGGTCGTCGTCCCGGGCGGCACCGCGCTCGGCGGCTACTACGTGCAGGCGATCAGCAGGAACGCCCCGCACCCGGCCGCCGCGCGCCTGTGGGAGGAGTTCCTGTTCTCCGACCGGGGCCAGAACCTCATGATGAAGGGCTACGCCCGCCCGGTGCGGACGGAGGCCCTGCGGATGCGCGGCGCCCTCGACCAGGCGCTGGCGGCCAAGCTGCCCGCGACCAGGGCCGAGCCGGTCTACCTGACCGTGTCGGAGATCGACGCGGCCAAGGGCTACCTCCGCCACCGCTGGGACGCGAAGAAGGCCGACTGACACAGGGAACCCGTGGGACGGTCGCTGACCAAAGGGGCTTCTCGGACTGATATGTCGGGGCATCTCCGAGGCTCTAAAGTGTCTCGTGAGCACCGGCAAGAGGCGTGGTGTTCGGAAGAGAGCTGACGTCTTGCTAAACGACACCCCCGGCATGACGAGGTGGAGCGTTCGCACCCACGACACCGGCTTCGGATACGTCTCCGCGTACGGCGCGCCCCTGGTCGACCTGCTGGACCCGCGGCCGGGTGAGCGGGTCGTCGACCTCGGCTGCGGCATCGGGGTGCTGAGCGCCGAGATCACCGCCCGGGGCGCCCACGTCCTCGGGATCGACGGCTCGGCGGCGATGATCGAGAAGGCCCTGGCGCAGTACCCCGGAATCGACTTCATCGTCGGCGACGGCAGCGACTTCACGGTCGCCCAGCCGTACGACGCGGTCTTCTCCAACGCCGCGCTGCACTGGATGGGCCGCGAGCCGGACGCGGTGATAGCCAGCGTGCGGGAGGCACTGGCCCCGGGCGGGCGGTTCGTCGCCGAGATGGGCGGCGCGGGCAACTGCGCCGCGCTGACGGCGGCGATGTCCACCGCCTGGCGGGAGCACGGGCTGCCCGAGCCCGACCTGCCGTGGTACTTCCCGACTCCGGCCGAGTACGCCGCGCGGCTGGAGCGGGGCGGGTTCGTCGTCCGGCTGCTGGAGTACTTCGACCGGCCGACCCCCATGGACGAGTGCCCGGACGGGGCGGCCGGCTGGGTGCGGATGTTCGCCGGGTCGCTGCTCCGCACGGTCCCCACCGGGATGGTCGAGCCGCTGCTGCGCCGGGTCAACGAGCTGGCCGCGCCCGCGCTGCGCCGGGAGACCGGTTGGATGGCGGATTACGTGCGGCTCAGGTTCGCGGCCGTACGCCGCTGAACCGGCCCGATGCGCCGGGGTGATTTGCCAGACTATGGTCTGTTCCATAAGTCTCGTTCCCCGGCGACGTGAAGCGAATCGGGCGGCTGGAGGGGCTGGGAAGGGGAGCGGATGAACTTCTGTCTGAGTGACCTCGTGCCGCCGCTGCGCTGGAGCGACGCGGCCACGATCCCGGAGCTGGCCGACCAGCCCGACCTGCCGGGCGCCTGGTGGCGCAGCCTGCCGCTGCACCGGGTGCTGGCCGTGCTGGGCACGGAACGGCTGGCGGAGCTGCTGGCCCGGATCGCCCTGGACCACTGGCCGGCCGCCGCCGTGGGCGACGTGCTGCCCGCGCTGTACGTCCTGGACCCCGACGAGGCGGACGAGCCGTGCACCGCCATCGCGCTCGACCGCACCGGCTCCTGGGCGGGCCTGCTCGCCCTCACCGGCCGCGAGCTGCGCGACCAGCCCTTCATCCAGGCGTTCCCCGTGGTGCACGTGCTGTTCTGCGCGGTGTTCGACCACTTCGCCCACCCCGAGCGGGCTGAGGCCGACCGCTCCCCGGTGTCCGGGGACGCCGGCGCCGTGCGCGCCGCCCCTCTCGCCTCCGCCGCCCCCGAAGCCCCCGAGTCGGATCACGGGGCCCACGAGGCGGATCACAGGGCCCGTGAGGCCCATGAGGTGCCCCGGAGCCCCGAGGCCTCCCGGGGCCCCGAGGCTCTCCGGGCCGAGGCCGGGCCGGTCCCCGGCTCCGGGCCCGGGCCCGGACCGCTCCCGGAACCGACCCCGAACCCGGAACAGGCCTCGGACTCGGAACCGGCCCCGGACTCGGAACCCGTCGCGGCCCATGAGCCGGATCACGGGCCGGAGCACGAGCCGGTCCACGCGGCCGAGCAGGCCGCCGAACCCGAACCGGTCCCCGCGGCCGAGCCGGTCCCATCCCCCGCGCCCGTCCCCTTCTCCGCGTTCGCTCCGGCGTCCGGGCCGGCCCCCGCACCGGCCTCGGCCCCGGAACCCGTCGCGGCCCATGAGCCGGATCACGGGCCGGAGCACGAGCCGGTCCGCGCGGCCGAGCAGGCCGCCGAACCCGAACCCGAGCCGGAGCCCGTGGCCGAGGCCGAGGCCGAGCCGGACTCCGCGCCCGTCCCCGACTCGCTCCCCGCGGCGTCACCGGCCGCGGCGGACGCCGGAGTCGCGGCGGACGACGCGGACCCGGCCGGGCCCGCTGCCGAGCACGCGCCCTCCGACCTCCCCGACCTGCTGGACGCGGCCTTCGCCGACCTGGACGACCGGAGCTGGGCCGTCGCGCAGAACAGGGTGTTCAGCGACGACCCCGCCGCGGTGGAGGCGCTGGCCAAGCTCTTCGCGGTGCCGCCCGCCGCCATCGCCGAGGTGGAGGCGGACCTGCGGCGGCGGCTCGCCGAGTGGCTCGCCTCACCGGAGGCGGCGCCGTACCGGGAGCACCTGGCGGAGGTCAGGCGGACCCTCGGCAAGGCGGCCCCCAAGTCGCGCCTGGTCTCGGCCGCCGGCTGGCATCGGCGGGAGCTGTCCTCCCTCGACGTTCCGGCCTGGCAGTTCGTGCTGGCCACCCTGGACGGCTACCACCTGGTCGACGAGTGGCTGGTGGAGGGCGACATCGTGGCGCTGCGCCACCACACCCGCGACGTGATCAGCCGCGCGAAGCCGCCGCTGACCATGACCAAGGCGCTGTCGCTGGTCGCCTCGCTGGGCATCCATCCCGACGTGTCCAAGGAGTGGCTGGAGAACGTCCCCCAGCTCCGCATCCTCAGCGCCGGGCAGAAGGCCCCCCAGCGCCAGGGCGGCGGATCCCAGGCCGGGCGTCCCAAGGAGGCCAGGGGGCCGAAGGACTCCAAGGGGCCCAAGGAGCCGAAGAGGGCCGGGGAGAAGGCCGAGGCCCCCGCGCCGCGGGCCTCGGCGGAGAACGCGGGCCGGGAGCCGGACACCCCCGTCCGGAACGGCGACCGGCCGCCCGGTGAGGCCGGCGGGCGGCCCGCCGCGGCGGGGCAGGCCGGCCGGTCGCCGTTCCGCCCGCTGAAGGACGTCTCGGTGACCCGGCGCTGCTTCCGCCAGCCGGACGGCCGCTGGTGGCTGCGGGTCGACATCACCGCCGAGCACCTGCGGGGCGACGAGTGCCCGCTGCCCAGCGGTTTCGCCGCCTACCTGGGCATGTCGCCCGGCGCCGCCCGTACGGTCGACAGCGCGGTGGGCGAGGTCACGCTGAGCTGGCGCGAGGGGCCCGTCCTCTCGTCGCTCGGGCCGCTCCTCGCCGACGTGGGCGCCAAGGAGGGAAGTCACCTGTTCCTGACGCTGTCGGACGAGGGGGTGCTGCGCGCCAGGCACCTGCCCGCGGCGGACCCGGACGACGAGCCGCTCGCCCGGGCGCTGCGGCTGGTCGGCTACACCGCCCCGGGCGGCACCCCCGAGCAGGCCGTCCGGGTCATCGCCACCAGGGTCGGCCTGACGGGGCCGGTCAACTCGCCCGACCTGCTCAGCCGGCTGCGAGAGCGCGGGGACCGCGACCTGCTGTCCCTGCTGGCGTAGCCGATGCCCCGGCTCGCCATCTCCCCGGAGTTCCCCGCGGAACTCGGCGCCCTGGCTCAGCCGGCGCGCCGGGACGTCGTGGTCGCGGTGCGCCGGTTCATGCAGGGCGTGGCGGGCGCGCCGCACCCGGAGCGGATCAGGGGGGCCGGCGACCCCCGGGTCGCCACCCTCCGACTGGCCGAGGGGCACCGCGGCGTCGTGGTCAGGCAGCGCGACGTCCACTGGCTGCTGACCGTGCTGCCCGACGCCGAGGCGTGGGCCTACGGCCGGCGTCACCGGTTCGGGGTCAACACCGCGCTGGGCGTGGTCGAGATGTGGGACGCCGAGGCGCTCGGCCGGGCCGAGCCCGCGCTGCGCCGGGCCGCGGCCGCCACCTCCGCGCGGCTGTTCGCCGACAACTGCGACACCGACCTGGCCGAGCTGGGCGTCGACCGGCGGCTGCTGCCGCTGGTCCGGTTGATCACCGACGACCTCGCCCTGGAGGCGCTGGAGCCGCTGCTGCCCCCGACGCAGTACCAGCCGCTCGCCGCGCTGGCCCGGGGCGAGTCGCTGGCCGGGGCGTGGCGGGAGCTTGACGCCTGCCGCGCGGTCCCCCCGGACGGGCGCCCGGTCGATCCGGACGACTTCGCTGCGGCGCTCCTGCGCAGCCCGGACCGGGCGGTCTTCGTCGGCAGCCCGCGCGAGCTGAACCACGTACTCGACGCCCCGGACTGGTGCGTCTTCCTGCACCCGCCGCAGCACCGGCTGGCCTACCACGAGCCGTACGAGCGGCCGGTGCTGGTCACCGGCGGCGCGGGCACCGGCAAGACCCTCGTGGCCCTGCACCGGGCCGTCTGCCTGGCGCGGCGTGGCGCGGGCCCGGTGCTGCTGGTCACGTTCTCGCAGAAGCTGAGCGCCGACCTGTCCGCCCGGCTGGACCTGCTGGCGGAGGACGAGGAGGTCCGGGAACGGATCGAGGTCGGCAACGTCGACCGCCTGGCGCACCGGGTCGTCTCCGAGGCCGAGGGGCGCGCGCCCGCGCTGGCCGACTCCGCCGACCTGGTCGCGCTCTGGGAGGAGGGCGGCGGCGGCCACAGCCCGGCGTTCCTGCTGCGCGAGTGGGAGCAGGTGGTGCTGGCGCAGAACCTGCGGACGCTGGAGGAGTATCTCGCCGCTCCCCGCCCGGGGCGCGGCGTGGACCTCGGGCCCGCCGAGCGGGAGGCCGTGTGGCGGGCCGTCGAGCACGTCACCGGGCGGCTGCGGGAGCGGGGCAAGCGCACCCTGCTCCAGCTCGCGGCGGAGGCGTCGCTGCTGCTCGGCCGGACGACCGGCGACCTGCTGGGAGACGAGGAGCCGTCCCGCGAGCCGTACCGGCACATCGTGGTGGACGAGGCGCAGGACCTGCATCCGGCGCAGTGGCGGCTGTTGCGCGCGGCGGTGCCGTACGCCCCCGACGACCTGTTCATCACCGGCGACCCCCATCAGCGCGTCCTCGACACGCGGGTGCCGCTGGGCTCGGTCGGCATCGACGCGGTGACGACACGGCTGCGGGTGTCGCACCGGCTGCCGCAGGAGATCCTCGCCTGGGCGGTGCGGCTGCGCGGCGGCGGGCCCGCCGACGGCCTGGTGGACGGCGTCCAGGAGATGTACGGCTTCCGCTCGCCCGGGCACGGGCCCCGCCCGATGGTGCGGGCCTACGATTCGCCGGAGGAAGAACTGACCGGTCTGGCGGTCCAGGTGAGAGAGTGGGTCCGGGACGGCGTGCCGCCGCGGGAGATCGGGGTGGCCGCCAGGACCGCCGGTCTGGTGCGCGACGCCCGGGCCGCGCTGCGCGATCTGGGGGTGGGAGTGACGACACTGCACGGAATGAAGGGTCTGGAGTTCCGGCGGGTCGCCGTGATCGGCGTGGCCGACGGGATCGTGCCCGCCCCCGGAGCGCTCACCCCCGCCGCGGAGGACCCCGCCGCGCGGGCGCACGACCTGCAGCGTGAGCGCGGCCTGCTCTACGTGGCCTGCACCCGGGCCAGAGAGCTGCTCTACGTGTCTCACACAGGACGCGCCAGTCCCTTCCTCCCCACCTGAGTACATATTCTGAACTGCGGATATATTCCCCTTTTGCCGGTTGGACCTCAATGAACCTCAGCCTGAGCGACATCGTGCCACCCCTGCGCTGGACCTCCCCCGGCCAGGTCGCGCCGATCGCAACCGATCCCCGGCTCCCCGAGGCGTGGTGGCAGGCGCTACCGCTCGACCGGGCATGCGCCGCCATCGGGACCTCCGAGGTCGCCGGACGTCTGGCCGACCTCGCCCTGACGTGCTGGGGACATCTGACGCTCGGTGACGTCCTGCCGCTGCTCAGGTTCACCGACCCGGCCGCCAGCGTCCGCATGTCCGAGGGCCTCGGCCGCGAGGCGGTGCACAGGCTGTTCACCGAGGTGCTGGAGCGGCTGCTCGAACCGGTCACCCCGGAGAGCGTCGCCGCCCGGACGCGCCCCGCCCGGCCGGACCGGCCGCTGCCGGAGCTGATCGACGAGGTCTTCGCCGACCTGGACGAGCGGCAGCGCGCCATCGCCAGGGACCGCCTCTACGCCTCCCAGCGCGCCACGCTCGACGACCTGGCCCAGCGGTTCTCGGTGACCAGGGAGCGCATCCGGCAGATCGAGCGCGACCTGCGCGACCACGTCGAGGCGTGGCTGTCCGGCGAGGGCGCCGCGCCGCTGGTCGCCCACGTTTCGTGGCTGCGGGGCCGACTGGGCTCGGCCGTGCCCGCCGACGACCTCGCCGCGGCGGTGCCGTGGCACCGCACCGACCTCGCCACGCTGGGCATCCCGGCCTGGCGGTTCGTGCGGACCCTGCTGACCGGCTACGAGCAGGTGGACGGCTGGCTGGTCGCCGGCGGGGCCGACGAGCTGCGCGAGAAGACCCGGCAGCTGTTCGCCGACGGCCCCCGCCCGCTGGAGGAGGCCGTCACGCTGGTCAGCCAGCTCGGCATCCGCGAGGACGTGGCCGAGCGCTGGCTCGTCTCCGTCCCGCAGCTGCGGGTCTTCGAGAACCACGTGGTGCCGTGGCCGCGCAGCGTCAACGACAAGGCCGAGGCCGTGCTCGCGGTGTCGGGCAGCGCGCTGACGCCCGAGGAGATCCAGGAGCGCATCGGCGAGGACTACAGTCTCGTCGGCATCCGCAACCAGCTCACCGCCGACGACCGGTTCCTGCGGCTCGACCGCAACAAGTACGGCCTGACCCGCTGGGGCGGCGACCAGTACCTCGGCATCCGGGAGATGATCGTCCGGGAGATCGAGCGGGCGGGCGGCGAGGAGTCGGTCAACACGATCGTGGCGAACCTCACCTCCCGCTACGACGTGAGCGAGAGCTCGGTCCGCGCCTACGCGGGCGGCCCCGGCTTCGAGCGCACCCAGCGCGGGTGGATCCGGGTGGCCGGCACCGAGCAGGCCGACTACCAGCCGCGCCGCGACGTTTCGGCGACCCGGCGCTGCTTCCGCAGCCGCGACGGGCGCTGGTGGCACCGGGTGGACATCAACGCCGAGCACCTGCGCGGCTCGGGCTCCCCGCTGCCCACCGGGTTCGCCGCCCACCTGGGCATGGCCCCCGGCGGCCAGCTCACCGCGGCCACCCCCTCGGGCGACGTGGTGATCAGCTGGCACAACCAGCCGACGATGGGGTCGATCCGCCCGATCCTGGTGGCGGCCGGCGCCTCCGAGGGCGACCACGTCTTCCTGACCGTCTCCGACGGCGGCGAGCTGCTGACCCGCTTCCTGCCGGCCGCCCAGCCGAACCTGCCGTCGCTGAACCGGGCGCTCCACCTGATCGGCTACACCGCCCCGGTCGCCTCCGAGGCCGAGGGGATCCGGCTGATCGGCGCCCGCATCGGCCTGCCGGAGGGGGTGGGCCGCGAGGAGGTCCTGGCGCGGCTGCGCGAGCGCGGCGACCGGGAGATCCTGGCGCTGCTGGAGGGCACGGCCGCCTGACCCCGCCCGGCTCGCCTTCCCGGTCACGCGCCCGGGGGCGGTGCCGTACGGTCCCGGGCGGGGTGTGCCGTACGGTCCCGGGCCGGCCGCCGCGCGCGGCCGGCGGTTAGGCTCGGGGCATGTTGCGGCTGTACGACACGCGGAACCGCCGGGTCGAGCCGGTCCTCGCCGAGGGGGCCCGCTCGATGCGCATGTACACCTGCGGGCCGACCGTCTACCGTCACGCGCATCTGGGCAACCTGCGGTCCTACCTGCTGTCGGACCTCATCCGCCGGGTCTGCGAGCGGCGCGGGGTCCGGGTGGCCGTCTGCCGGAACGTCACCGACGTCGGGCACCTGGTGGACGACGCCGAGATCGACCCCGCCGGCGAGGACAAGGTCCTGGCCCGGGCGCGGGCCGAGGGCCGTTCCGCCCTCGAACTGGCGCGGTCCTACGAGGAGGCGTTCCTCGCCGACACCCTCGCCCTGAACATCCGGCCGCCGGAGCACTCCCCCCGCGCCTCCGAGACGATCGAGCCGATGATCGAACTGATCGCGAAGCTGGTCGAGAAGGGGCACGCCTACGCCACCCCGGACGGGTCGGTCTTCTTCGACGCCGCCTCCTTCCCCTCCTACGGCGAGATCTCCGGCAACCGGCTGGACCGGCTGCGGCCCGGCCACCGGGTGGCGGGCGTCGACGAGCGCAAGCGCTTCCACGCCGACTGGGCCCTGTGGAAGCCCGCCGACCGGGAGCTGACCTGGGAGTCGCCCTGGGGGCGCGGCTTCCCCGGCTGGCACGTCGAGTGCTCGGCCATGTCGCTGCGCTTCCTCGGCGAGCGCGTCGACGTGCACACCGGCGGGATCGACCTGCGCTTCCCCCACCACGAGGACGAGCGCGCCCAGTCCGACGCGGCCGCCGGCCGCGAGGTGGTCGCCCACTGGGTCCACGGCGAGCACCTGCTCTTCGAGGGCCGCAAGATGGCCGAATCCACCGGGAACGTCGTCCTGCTCTCCGACGTCGCCGAGGCGGGTCTCGACCCGCTGGCCGTACGGCTGGCGATGCTGGAGCACCCCTACCGCCGGCAGATGAACCTCACCTGGGACACCCTGCGGGCCGCGGACCGCACCCTGCGGCGCTGGCGCTCCCGGGTGGCCGGGTGGTCGGAGTCGCCGAGCCGGCCGATGCCCGCCGAACGGGTCGCGGCGGTCGAGGCCGCCTTCGACGACGACCTGGACACCCCGCTGGCCCTGCGGCTGCTGCGCGAGCTGGAGCGCGACGAGTCGATCGCGCCGGGCTCGCGGCTGGAGGCGTTCCTCCACCTCGACCGGGTCCTCGCCCTGGACCTGGCGTCCGAGATCGGCCGGACCCCGAGCCTGCCCCCGGGCGCCGCCGAGCTGCTGGACCGGCGGGAACGGGCGCGGGAGGCCGGGGACTGGGCCGCCTCCGACCGCCTCCGCGACGAGCTGGCCGCCCTGGGTGTCCGGGTGGCCGACGCCCCGGAGGGTCAGATCTGGTCCTGACCGGACGCTCCTGAGGGGCCCGGAAACCGTGCGCCCGCCCCGTCCGGCTCCGAAGTGCTCCGGAGTGCTCCAGAGTGCTCCAGAGTGCTCCGGACGCCTGGTGCCAGGGCGTTCGGCGCGACGGTGTCGCCAGATGTCCCTGATCGCCCTCCCGACGGGCTCGGAAGAGGCGCTCCCGCTCCAGGGTGCTGCCAAACTTGTTCGAGCACGTCGCATAGGAGGTCTTTGTGAGGTTCCGGCCGTATGCCTGGATGCCCCGGCCGCTCAGGTGGCTGGCTCGGGCGTTCACCGTCGTGGTGGTACTCGCGGTCGTCATCGCCGGGGTGGGCGTATGGGCCGTTCGCTCGTCCTTCCCCCAGCTCGCCGGCGACCTGAAGGTGGACGGCCTGGCGGGGAAGGTCACCGTCTACCGCGACAAGTCCGGCATCCCGCAGCTCTACGCCGACTCCGCCGAGGACCTCCTCCTCGCCCAGGGCTACGTGCACGCGCAGGACCGCTTCTTCGAGATGGACTTCCGGCGGCACGTGACCGCCGGGCGGCTGTCGGAGATGTTCGGCTCGGCGACCCTGTCCGAGGACAAGGCCATCCGCACCATGGGCTGGCGCAGGGTGGCCGAGAAGGAGCTGCCGCTGCTCGACGAGCGGACCCGGCGCTACCTCGACGCCTACGCCAAGGGCGTGAACTCCTGGATGAAGCGCAACCCGGGCTTCGCCGACCGGAGCCTGGAGTACGCGGTCCTCAAGCTCACCAACTTCGGCTACCAGCCCGAGCCCTGGACCCCGGTGGACTCCCTCGCCTGGCTCAAGGCCATGGCCTGGGACCTGCGCTCCAACATGGACGCCGAGATCAGCCGGGCGATCGCGGCGAGCGAACTGCCGGCCGACCGGGTCGGGCAGCTCTGGCCCGGCTACCCCTTCGACACCCACCAGCCGATCGTCACCCGCGGCGCGCTCACCGACCGCGGGTTCGACCAGAACCGGGAACCCGGCGACAAGGACCCCGCCGACGCTCGAACCGACGCCGGGACGGGCGCGGGCACACCGGCCGGCACCGGAACCGACGCCGGGACGGGCGCGGGCACACCGGCCGGCACCGGAACGGGCGCGGGCGCGCCGGCCGGCACCGGAACGGACGCGCTGGCCCGTGCCTCGCGGGCGCTGCGCGCGGTGCCGAGCCTGATGGGCGACAGCGCCGATTCCAGCGGCATCGGCTCCAACTCCTGGGTGGTCGGCGGCTCGCACACCGGATCGGGCAAGCCGCTGCTGGCCAACGACCCCCACCTGTCGCCCAACATGCCCTCGGTGTGGTACCAGGCCGGACTGCACTGCCGTACGGTGAACGCCGAGTGCCCGTTCGACCTCACCGGATTCACCTTCTCCGGCGTGCCCGGCGTGATCATCGGCCACAACGACCGGATCGCCTGGGGCTTCACCAACCTCGGGCCCGACGTCGCCGACCTGTACCTGGAGCGGGTCAAGGACGACTCCTACCTCTACATGGGCTCCTGGAAGCCGCTGTCCACCAGGACCGAGACGATCCAGGTGGCGGGCGGCGACCCGGTCCGCCTCAAGGTCCGCGAGACCATGCACGGGCCGATCATGTCCGACGTCATGGACGACGTGAAGGACACCATGGCCGGCGCCGACGCCGCCTTCGGGGAGAAGGCCGACGCCGTGGCGCTGAAATGGACGGCGCTCGAACCCGGCCGGACCGCCGACGCGATCTTCGAACTGAACACCGCCCGCAACTGGCAGCAGTTCCGCGCCGCGGCGAGCAAGTTCGAGGTGCCCGCGCAGAACCTCGTCTACGCCGACGTCGACGGCAACATCGGCTACCAGTCGCCCGGCCGCATCCCGGTGCGCAGCCGGGGCGACGGCACCTGGCCGGTGCCGGGCTGGACCGGGGACTACTCCTGGAAGGGCGTCATCCCGTTCGACGAGCTGCCCAGCGTCTACAACCCGCCCGAGGGCTACATCGTGACGGCCAACAACGCCGTCATCGACCCCGAGCGCTACCCGAACCTGCTCACCAAGGACTGGTCGTACGGCTACCGCTCCCAGCGGATCGCCGACCGGCTGAAGGACGAGCTGAAGAAGGGCAAGGTGGACGCCTCGACGATGGGCGAGATCCAGAAGGACAGCCGCAACGGCTTCGCCCCCGTCCTGGTACCCCGGCTGCTGGACGTGGAGGTGGCCGGCGGCGCCGCGGACGCCCGCGAGCTGCTGTCCGGCTGGGACTACTCCCAGGACGCCGACTCCGGGCCCGCGATGTACTTCAACGCCGTCTGGCGGCACCTGCTCATCGAGACGTTCAACGACGACCTGCCCGAGGGCTCCCGGCCGACCGGCGGCGACCGCTGGTTCGAGGTGGTCCGCCTCCTGCTGGGGACGCCGGACGACCCGTTCTGGGACGACTCCCGGACCAAGGGCGTCGAGACCCGTGACGACATGCTGCGGCGCGCCATGGCCCTGGCCTACGACGAGCTGCGCGACCGCCTCGGCCCGGACGTCAAGAGCTGGCGCTGGGGCGACCTGCACACGCTGACGATCACCAACCAGACCTTCGGCACCTCGGGGATCGCCCCGATCGAGTGGCTGTTCAACCGGGGACCGTTCGCGGTGGGCGGCAGCAAGGACGCCGTCGACGCGGCCGGCTGGGACGTCCAGAAGGACTACTCCGTGCAGTGGCTGCCGTCCATGCGCATGGTCGTCGACCTGTCGGACCTGGACAGGTCGCAGTGGATCAACCTCACCGGGGCGTCGGGACACGCCTTCCACGACAACTACGCCGACCAGGCGCCGCTGTGGGCCGACGGGCGGACCGTCCCGATGCCCTTCCACGAGGACGCGGTGAAGCGGGCGGCCACCCACACCCTGACGCTCGGTCCCTGACGGCCTCCGGCCGGTCCCGGCGGCGCACGGGGCCGGTCAGGAGCCGGCCGTCCCCCGGGGTCCGGGGCCGGGCGCCGGGCCCCGTCCGGGCGGGCGGGACCGGCGCCACAGCGGCGGGCGGCGGGGGTAGCCGCCGTCCTCCAGGCCGGCCAGCCGCTCGAAGACGTTCCAGGCGGCCTGGTGA
Organism: Streptosporangium pseudovulgare; assembly: GCF_014648055.1. Lineage (GTDB taxonomy): Bacteria > Actinomycetota > Actinomycetes > Streptosporangiales > Streptosporangiaceae > Streptosporangium > Streptosporangium pseudovulgare. Next base: position 77,642 of record NZ_BMQJ01000017.1, on the reverse strand, counting down.
CCGCTGAGCAGCAGGGACACCACGGCCGCGGCGCCGTACGCCGGGAGCATGGGCAGCCCCAGGCAGGCCGCGTACTGCGAGGCGTGCCGGGCCTCGTGCCGGAGCAGCGCGCCGGTGAGATGGCCCTCGCCGTGTCTGGTCAGCACCACGTTGCCGACGGTGAACGCGCCCGCGATCGGCAGCGGCAGGCGGTAGCCGTGGGCGAGGACCAGCCCGCCGGGGCCCGGCGCCGTCCTGGCCCGGCCCGCCCGCGCCACCAGCAGCCCCAGCGGCGTGGACAGGTTCGCGTAGTTGAGTGCCCGCCGTACCCGATACAACCGCCGCATACCGCACATTGTGCTCCACCTCCCGGGGCCGCGGCCCCGGGGCACGCGGCGGTCAGGCTCCGGTCCCGCGCTCCCCCGGGGCCCGTCCGGCCGGGCGGGGACCGAAGGAGTGCTGCGTGAGCAGCCACGAGCCGCCGCGGGCCGACGGGGTGAGCAGGACGGCGGCCAGCACCGCGACCAGGCCGCCGTAGAGGTAGACGTAACCCGACAGGTCATTGGCGATGACGAGGTCGCCCTCGGGCCGCTGGCCCAGCCAGATCATCGTGACCACCAGCCAGGCCACCGCGGGCGTCAGGGCCCCCAGCTTCCCGCCCATCATCCGCCCGGCGCCGTGGCAGGCGCCGAACAGCACGACGACGCAGCCGACGGCCGAGACCGGGACGGGCCAGAGGTACCACGAGTGCTGGAACGCGCCCACGACCCCGAAGCCGAGCCCGAACAGGGCGAGCACGCAGTACGCCGCCGCGGTGACCGCCGCCTCCGACGGCCCCCGCCGGGCCGGGTTCCGCTCCTCCGCGGGCATGGGATCCATGGGCACCGAGGCTAGTCGATGCCGGCGAACAGGTCGTCCTCCAGCTTGTACGGCTCCCCCAGGCCGCCGAACTCGACCGGCAGCGAGGGCGCCGCCGGGCCCGTCACCCCGGCCCGCAGGACGAAGTGCTCCACCCTCGCCACCTCCTGGCAGACGTCGTTGGACAGGGCGAACCACGGGGCGTCCACGGTGATCTGGGTGGCGTGCGCCCGCATCGCGGCGAGCTTGTGCCCGAAGTACGCGCGGACGTCGATCTCGGTGGTGATCTCCTCGTCCGCGCGGCCGGGCGACTCCTCGGCGTCCTCGACGCGGAACCGCGTCCCGGTCACCCGCATCGCCTCGACCGCCCGGCGCGTCGTGGAGCGGGCCACCGCCGTCAGGTAGAACTTGGCGACCTGCCACGGCTCTCCCTCGCCGAACGCCGGGTCGGCCGCCAGCTCGAAGGCCCGCCAGGAGACGCGGTGGGCCTGGATGTGGTCGGGATGGCCATAGAAGCCGTCCTCGTCGTAGGTGACGAGCACCTGGGGCCGCACCTCGCGGATGATCTTCACCAGCTCCCCGGCGGCCTCGTCGAGGCCGGCCCGCCAGAAGGCCCCGGGGCGGTCGTTGGAGGGGACGCCCATCATCCCCGAGTCGCGCCAGCGGCCCCGGCCGCCCAGGAAGCGGTGGTCGGCGACCCCCAGCTCCCGGCAGGCGGCGGCCAGCTCCCCGACGCGGTGCGCGCCGAGGGCGTCGTCGCGGTCGGCCGCCAGGTGCGCGAGCTCCGGCGGGATGACCTCGCCCTCCTCGCCGAGCGTGCAGGTCACCAGCGTGACGTGGGCGCCCTCCGCGGCGTACCTGGCCATGGTGCCCCCGGTGCCGATCGTCTCGTCGTCGGGGTGGGCGTGTACGAGCAGGAGGCGCCGGTCAGTCATGGCTCAGAGGTTATCCGGCACCCGATTCCCCGCCGCCACCGACACGGCCTCATCCGGATCCCGGCGCACCGATCCCGCCGGATCCCGCCAGACCCGCCGGACCCGCGGGATCCCGCCGGTCCGCGCGGACACGCGCCGATTCACGGGAGCACGCCCGGACGCCCGGCGGTCCCTCAGCCCTGGGAACGCGGAGCTGGCAAGATGGCTCTCATGAGTGAGAGCTTTCCTCGTCTTCACGCCAGGACCCGCCGGTTCAGCCTCGGGGCGCCGCGTGGTTTCACCATCGCCCCCGGCGGGGATCGCGTCGTCTTCCTGCGATCCAAGGGAGGGTCCGACCCGGTCACCTGCCTGTGGGAGTACGACGTCGCCGGCGGCCGGGAGCGGCTGATCGCCGACCCGCGCGTCCTGGCGGGCGGCGAGGAGGACCTGCCGCCCGAGGAGCGGGCCCGCCGGGAGCGCAGCCGGGAGCAGGCGGGCGGCGTCGTCGGCTACAGCACCGACGCCGCGGTGACCACGGCGGCCTTCGTGCTCTCCGGAAGCCTGTACGTCACCGACCTGAGGACCGGCGGGGTGCGCCGGCTGAAGACCGCCGGGCCGGTGATCGATCCGCGGGTGTCGCCCGACGGCGGCTACGTCGGCTACGTGACCGGCGGCGCGCTGCACATCCAGGACCTGGAGGACGAGGTCGACCACGTGCTGGCCCGCCCGGAGTCTCCCGAGGTGACGTACGGCCTGGCGGAGTTCATCGCCGCCGAGGAGATGAGCCGGATGCGGGGCTACTGGTGGTCCCCCTCCGGTGACGCGCTGCTGGTCGAGCGGGCCGACGTCTCCCCGGTCGAGCGGTGGCACATCGCCGACCCGGCCAACCCGTCCCGCCCGGCCGTCGAGCAGCGCTACCCCTCCGCGGGCACGCCGAACGCGAAGGTCGAGCTGTTCGTGCTGTCCCTGGACGGCTCCCGGGTCGCCGTCCCGTTCACCGACGAGTACCTCGTCAACGCCGTCTGGGACGCCCACGGCCCCATGATCGTCACCATGTCGCGCGACCAGCGGTCCAAGCGGCTCTTCGCGGTCGATCCGGCCACCGGCGCCACCACCCTGCTGCGCGAGGACACCGACCCGGCCTGGGTGGAGGTCTACACCGGCGTGCCCGGCCGCCTCACCGACGGGTCCGTGGTCTGGGTCGCCGCCGCCGAGGGCGGTCACCGCCTGTTCGTCGGCGACCGGCCGGTCACCCCGGCCACGCTCCAGGTCCGCGAGGTCCTCGACATCGAGGGCGACACCGTGCTGTTCCGGGCGAGCGGCGAGCCCACCGAGATCGCCCTGTGGGCCTACAAGGACGGCCGGATCACCCTGGTCAGCCCGGCCGGGAGCGGCGTCTACAGCGGCCACACCGCGGGCGGCACCCTCGTGCTCACCACCCAGACGATGACCCACGAGGGCGCGGTGACGACCGTCCTGCACCACGGCAGGCAGTGCGGCCACATCGCCTCGTACGCCGAACGGCCCGGCCTGGACCTGCGGGTCTCCCTGATCCGGGCGGGCGAACGCGACCTGTCCACCGCCGTGATCTTCCCGTCCGGGCACGAGCCCGGCTCGGCGAGGCTTCCGGTCCTGATGGACCCGTACGGCGGGCCGCACGCCCAGCGCGTGCTGACCGCCTCCGGCGCCTACCTGACCAGCCAGTGGTTCGCCGACCAGGGTTTCGCCGTGGTCGTGGCCGACGGCCGGGGCACCCCGGGCCGCGGGCCGGACTTCGAGCGGGCCATCCTGAACGACCTGGCCACCCCGCCGCTGGAGGACCAGGTGGACGCCCTGCACGGCGCCGCGGCCCGGTTCCCCGACGACCTCGACCTGTCACGGGTCGGCATCCGCGGCTGGTCCTTCGGCGGCTTCCTGGCGGCGCTGGCGGTGCTGCGCCGTCCCGACGTGTTCCACGCGGCGGTGGCCGGCGCTCCGGTGACCGACTGGCGGCTGTACGACACCTGCTACACCGAGCGCTACCTCGGCCGGCCGGACGAGGGGCACTACGAGGCGTCGTCGCTGTTCGCCGACGCCGAGAAGCTGGAGCGCCCGCTGCTGCTGATCCACGGCCTGGCCGACGACAACGTGGTGGCCGCGCACACGCTGCGGCTGTCGTCCGCCCTGCTGGCGGCCGGCCGCCCGCACACCGTGCTGCCGCTGTCGGGCGTCACCCACATGACGCCTCAGGAGGTCGTGGCGGAGAACCTCCTGCTCCTCCAGGTCGACTTCCTCAAGAAGGCCCTGGGCTAGCCGCACGGCCCGGACGGCGTCGCCCCGCGGGCGTCCGCCGGCCGGGATCGCCGTTCCCCGCGGACGCCCGCGGGGAACGCGCCGGTCCCCGCTTCGCGGGGCCGGGAAACCCGTCGGCCCACCTCGCAGAGAAAAATCCCTTTTGTCACTTATGTGAATATGTGGCGCATTCGTCAATTCAGCAGGGGGTACGTGCGGGGGTATTGACCGAAACGGACGATCCAGCACTGGGAGCCGGTCACGAGGTCCCGCTCCGCGTCCGCCGTCACGAGACCGGCCACCGGTGCCACGGGCCTGGGAACACGGCTCATCGGGAGGTCCCTATGCACAGCCGACGATCCGCCTGGCGGAAGACCGGTGCCGTCGTCCTCGGCGCGGCCGCCATCGTCGCCGTCCCCGCCGGGGCCGCCATGGCGGCGACCGCTCCCCGGGGCGACGACCTGAGCCCGGCGACGCGGGCGCACCTGAACAACGCCATACAGGGCGAGGCGTTCGCGTCCGCCAAGTACCGCGCCTACGCCGAGCAGGCCGCCCAGGAGGGACTGCCGAAGGTGCGGGAGCTGTTCGACCGCACCGCGGACACCGAGCTGCGAGAGCACCTCACCGAGCAGGCCAAGCTGACCGGGCTGGTCGGCGACAACGCGGCCAACCTCCGCCGCAGCATCGGAGGGGAGTCCTACGAGGCGTCCAGGATGTACCGCGGCTTCGCCAAGCAGGCCAAGGCGGACGGCGAGCGGAAGGCCGCCAGGCTCTTCACGGAGATCGGTCGCGACGAGGCCGGCCACCGCGCGAGGTTCGCCCAGGCGCTGAAGGCCGTCACCGCCCCGGCGGCCGGGGTCACCGTTCCCACCGACGTGACCGTCAAGCCGGTGCGGATCAAGGCCGGACCCCCTCAGGTGTCGGCGCGGCGCACCCTGGAGAACCTGCGGACCGCGCTGCGGGGCGAGGCGCTCGCCAGCGCCAAGTACACCCTGTACGCCGACCGGGCCCGGCAGACCGACCAGCCGGAACTCGCCACGCTGTTCGACCGCGCCGCGGGGGTCGAGCGCACCGAGCACTTCGCGGAACAGGCGGAACTCGCCGGTCTGGTCCGCGACACCCGGACCGACCTGCGCACCGCGGTCGCCGGGGAGAAGCAGGAGGGCGAGCGGATGTACCCGGGCTACGCCCGGCAGGCCGAGGCCGACGGTGACCGGAAGGCGGCGGAGGTGTTCGCGGACACCGCACGCGACGAGCTCAAGCACTCCGCCGCCTTCGCCGACGCCCTGTCCGGCCTCCAGGGGCAGGGGTCCGGCGCGGGCTGACCCGGCCCCGGGAAGGCCGGAACGCGGGCCGTCCTCCCGTCCCGGGCGGCGGGAGGACGGCCCGTCACCGCGTCCCGGGAGCCTCGGCGCTCACGCCGGACCGCCGCCGTGCCAGCTGCTCCACAGGGCGGCGTAGGAGCCGCCGGTCGCGACCAGCTCGTCGTGGGAGCCCAGCTCGCTGATCCGGCCGTCCTCGACCACCGCGACCCGGTCGGCGTCGTGCGCCGTGTAGAGGCGGTGGGCGATGGCGATCACCGTGCGGCCGTCGAGGACGGCGGCCAGCGACCGCTCCAGGTGACGGGCGGCCCTGGGGTCGATCAGCGAGGTCGCCTCGTCCAGGACCAGGGTGTGCGGGTCGGCCAGGACCAGCCGGGCGAGGGCGATCTGCTGGGCGTGTGCGGGCGGGACCGCGTGGCCGCCGGAGCCGACGACCGTGTCCAGGCCGTCCGGCAGGGCCGTGACCCACTCGGTGGCGTCCACCGCGGCGAGCGCCGCGTGGACGGCGTCGTCACCGGCGTCGGGGCGGGCGATCAGCAGGTTGTCGCGCAGGGTGCCCCGGAAGACGTGGTGCTCCTGGGTCACCAGGGCGACGTGGCCGCGCAGGTCGTCCAGCGGCAGCTCGACCAGCGGGACGCCGCCGACGGTGACCTCGCCGTCGCGCGGGCCGTGGACGCCCGCGAGCAGCCGGCCCAGCGTGGACTTGCCCGCGCCGGACGGGCCGACCATGGCCAGCCGCTCCCCCGGCCGGACCACCAGGTCGATGCCGTGCAGGACGTCGTGGCCCTCGCGGTAGGCGTAGCGGACGTCGTCGGCCCGCAGTTCGTCGCCGTCCGGGACGCGCGCGCCGGGCGCCCGGTCGTCGGGCACCTCGGCGACGCCCAGCAGGCGGGCCATGGAGGCGCCGCCGACCTGGAGCTCGTCGATCCACATGAGCAGCCGGTCCAGCGGGTCGATGAGCTGCTGGACGTAGAGCGTGGCCGTGGTGACCTGGGCCAGCGTGACCCAGCCGTTGACGTGGAACAGGCCGCCGATGACCAGGGTCGCCGCGATCGGGATGACGTAGCCCGCCTCCACCGCGGGGAACCAGACCGTGCGCAGGCCCAGGGTGTAGCGCTCGGCCGCCCACGAGCGGGCGATGTCGCCGTCGGTACGGCGGTGCCTGCGCTCCTGCAGGCCGAGGGCCTCCACGGCGCGGGCGCCGTTGACCGTCTCGGCCAGGCCGTCGGTCATGTCCGCGTAGGCGGCGCTCTCGCGCAGGTAGCCGTCGCGCGCCCGCCTGAGGTACCACCGGGTGGAGAACCACAGGATCGGTACGGCCAGCAGCGAGGGCAGGACCAGCAGCGGCCCGGCGATCAACAGCGCGCCGATGGTGATCACGCAGGTGACCAGGGCGATCAGCGTCTCGGGCACGGCGCGCCGTACGGTGCGCGACAGCGAGTCGACGTCACGGGAGGTACGGGTGATCAGGTCTCCCGAGCCGGCCCGCTCCACGGTGGACAGCGGCAGGTCGAGCACCCGGCCGACGAACTCCTCGCGCAGCTCGGCGAGGACCTTCTCACCCAGCGAGGAGGAGGCGTAGACGGCGTACCTGACCAGCACCGCCTGGGCGGCCAGGAAGGCCGCGATGCCGAGCGCGACCGCCGTGACGTTCACCCCGGTGCCGTCCTGCACGTCCTGGACCAGCCGGCCCAGCAGCCACGGCACGGCCAGGCCCGCGACGGCGGCCAGCGCGTGCAGGCCGAGCGCCAGTGACAGGGCATGCGGGTACTTCAGGGTGAGCCTGCGCGCGTAGGCGCGGACCTGCGCCTCCCCGGCGACCGGGAGGATCTTTTTGGTCATGATTCTCCTCGGGTCACAACGGCGGCGTAGGCGGGGGCGGTGGCGAGGAGGTCCCGGTGGGTTCCCTGGGCTCGTACCACGCCGCCCTCGACGTAGATCACGTGGTCGGTGCGGTCGAGTACCAGCGGGCTGGTCGTGCAGACCAGCGTGGTACGGCCGGCCCGCGCCTTGGCCAGCCGGTCGGCGATGCGGGCCTCGGTGTGGGCGTCCACCGCGCTGGTGGGCTCGACGAGGACCAGCACCTCCGGGTCGGAGAGCAGCGCCCGGGTCAGGCGGAGGCGCTGCCGCTGGCCGCCGGAGAACTCCCGGCCCGACTCGGCGACGTGTCCGTCGAGGCCGTCGGGCAGCGCGTCGACGATGTCGGTGGCGCACGCGGCGTACAGCGCGTCGGCGAGGTCGTCGTCGGAGGCCGTACCGGCGACGTCCAGCTCCTCGCGCAGGGTTCCGGCGAAGAGCGCGGCGTCGTTGTCGGCGACCAGGATGCGGCGGCGCACCTCGGCGATCGGCAGGGTGTCCAGCGGCACGTCGCCGAAGTCCACGTCGCCGTCGCGGTAGCGGCCGAGCCGGTCGGTGATCGCGATGGCGTCCTCGGGCGTGGCCGCGGCGAGGGCGGTGAACGTGCCGGGCCGTACGGCCACGCCGGAGGCCACGTCGCGCAGCAACCCGCCGGGGGAGGTCGCGGCGCCGCCGTCCACCTCGGGTTCGAGGGAGAGGATGCGCACCACCCGGCGGGCGGCGACGTGTCCCTTGGTGAGCTTGTCGGCCGCCTCGATGAGCGTCCGCAGGGGGGTGATCAGGAACGCGGCGTAGCCGTAGAAGGCGACGAGCTGGCCGATGGTGATCTCGCCCCGCGTCGCGAAGGTCGCGCCCAGCCAGGTGACCGCGGCGATCAGCAGGCCGGGCAGCAGGATCTGCGCGCCCTCCAGCAGCGACTCGACCGAGGCGACCTTCACGCCGGCCCGCCGTACCCGCTGGGACTCGGTGACGTAGCGGTCGGCGAAGACCTGCTCGCCGCCGATGCCGCGCAGCACCCGCAGGCCGGCGACGATGTCGGCGGCGCGGGTGGACAGCTCGCCCGACAGGTCGCGGTGGGCGTGCTGGCGCCGGTTCAGCGGCCGCAGCAGCGGCGTGACGGCGAGGGCCATGGCCGGGACGCCGACGAGCACCGTCAGGCCGAGCGGCAGCGAGGTGCCGATCAGGATGACCGTCACCGCGACGATGGCGACGACCGAGCCGCTGCCGCGCAGCAGGATGTCCATCGCGTTGCCGATGTGGGCGATGTCGGAGTTGCCGACGCTGACCACCTCGCCGGTGGACATGCGCCTGGGCAGGGTGGCGCCCAGCCGGGTGGCCTGCCGTACGGTGACCTGGACGGTGCGGTAGGCGCCGGCCAGCCAGTTGTAGACGGCCATCCGGTGGCGCAGGATCCCCGCGGCCGCCTGCACGGCGCCGAGGACCAGCAGCACGATGCCCCAGGTGAGCAGGGCGGAGGTGTCCTTCGTCCGGACGGCGTCGATGCCCCTGCCCATCACCATGGGCACGAGTGCCATCGCGAGCCACCACAGGGTGGCGTATCCGGCGCCGATGAGCAGGGGACCCGCCTGGTTGCGGGCGACCCAGCACAGGTACCGGAACGGGCTACGGGCGTCGGGAGCGCCGGGATCGGCGACGGGTAAGGAGCGCATGGCCGTTATAGCCTGACAAGATCCCCTCTCACCAGGCAAACCATTTTCCGACAAAACGATCACGTCAACTCTGGTTGACGAGAGCGCCATGTCAACCTAAATTGACGGATATGAGCGACACGGCGCAGCTGGCCTCCGACGCCGGCAGCCGCGACCCCGCCGTCGGCCTGCGGGCCGTGCGGGCACTGCGGATGCTCGTCGAACGACTTGAGGCCCTACAGGTGGAGAACGCCCGCGAACAGGGCTGGTCCTGGCAGGAGATCGCGCACTGCCTGGAGGTCAGCCGGCAGGCGGTGCACAAGAAGTACGCGGGCGGCCGCGGGCTGCTGAGAAGGGAGAGGTAGATGTTCGAACGGTTCCAGGGGGATGCCCGGCAGGCGGTGATCGGCGCCCAGGAGAACGCCCGCCGGCTGAACCACCGCTTCATCGGCCCCGAGCACATCCTGCTCGGCCTGCTCGACCGGCCCGAAAGCCTCGCCGCGCGGGTCCTCGCCCGCCACGGGCTCGACCACGACCGGGCCTACCGGGCGGTCGCCGGCCTGGTCCCGCCGCCGGGCGGCGGCCTCGACGCCGAGGCGCTGGAGACCATCGGCATCGACCTGTCGGCCGTCCGGGAACGGGTCGAGGCCGTCTTCGGTCCCGGAGCCCTGGACCGCGGCCCCGCGCGGGGCCGGCGGACCGGCGGGCACATCCCGTTCACCCCCCGCGCGAAGAAGACGCTGGAGCTGTCGCTACGCGAGGCCCTGCGCCTCAAGCACGGATACATCTCCGACGGCCACGTCCTGCTCGGAATCCTGCGCGAGGGCCAGGGCGTGGGCGCGCGCGTCATCGCCGGCGCGGGCATCGACGCCGAGACCCTCCGCCAGGAGATCGCCGCCGAACTGGGCTGACGGACCGCGGCATGGACGAACGCGCCCGGGGGGACCGGACCCGGGCGACCGGCGGCGGACTCCGCGACCGTCAGGCGTTCACGATCGGGAAGTCGGTCCGGGGAACGCCCTCGGTCGCGGAGCCCGTCCCGGTCACCTCCGCCGTCATCATGACCGCGCACGCCGCGGCGATGAGACCGTGGAGCACCAGGACGGTCCGGCTGATCTTCCAGCCGATGAGTTCCTTGGAGAATCTCGCGTTCGGGAAGAAGGCCGCCACGGCGTGCAGGGCCGCCAGGACGACGAGCTCCCCCAGCACGAGCTTGTACGCCAGGTCGTGGAGCCGGTTGAGCCTCTGCACCGCGTGGTGGAGCCCCCAGGCCATGGCCATGGCCTGGTCGGTGGTCTGGACGGCCGCCGTGACGAAGTCACGCATCTTCCTGTCCGCCGCGTCCATCGCGTCACCGCTCCACGCCTCGGCCAGTTTCTCCCGCTTCGCCGGGTCCGTCACCCCGAACATGTCACCCAGAGAGCTCACGGTGTGCACCCAGTTCTGCAGGGCGGTGTCGAGGGCCTCGTCGCTGGGGACGACCGCGCTCGCCCAGAGGGCGGCACCGGTGAAGGCCGCGGCGGACATCCTCGCGGCTCCCCTGAGCAGTGCCTCCGTCCGCCGGCTCGTCTCGGCCAGGCGTGCGAGCTCCGCACGCTCCGCGGGGAGGAGGGGAGGGCCGTATCCCAACGGTCGCGCCGCCTCCTCGACCGACATGTGCAGGTCCTTCATGATCGCGGAGCCGATGCCGAAGATGACCCCCTCCCCCACCAGCCCCATGAGGTGCGGATCGCTGAAACCGCCCAGGGGAGAGGAGTCGTAGGCGGAGTTCAGGTAGAGCCTGTCCCCCGGCAGGGACGGGTCACCCGGGCGGCGCTGCGCGGACTCGGCGTAACTCATGTCGCCGAGGACCGCGAGCGCGTCCCGGAGGGCCGCGTCCTCCACCTCCGCGTAGCCGTCGGCGCTCTTGCCCAGGCCGCGGGTGAGCCCCTCCGCCGACGCGGTCCCCCGGGCGAGGCGCTCGCGGAAGTCCTCCAAGGCGTGCGTGTAGCGCAGGCGCGCCGGTTCCCCGATGAGGCTGAGCGCCCCGAAGGAGAGGTCGGTGCGGCCGAACACGTCGAACGCCTGCTGGATCTCTCTCATCTCCAGCGCGGTCCGCTCCATGTTCAGGCCGACGGCCCGGATGCCCCGCTGATGGGCCTGGAAACCCTCTTGGGAAGACATGAGGGGATCCTGCCACAGGGCAAGGTCCATGATCGTCTTTTCCGGCGGATCCGATGGATCCGGCGAACCCGGCCAAACCGGCGGACCCGACGGACTCGGCGGACCCGGCGGACCTCACGGCCGGAAGCCCGCCCTGCGCACCGTACGGCTCCCCGGGCACCGATCCGGCCGGAAAGCGGGACGGCTCCCCGGCCATGGCCGGGGAGCCGTCCGCTCCGGGTGCGGACCCGAGGGTCCGCGCCGTGACCTACTTGGAAGCCCGCAGGTAGTCGCGGTTCATCCGGGCGATGGTGTCCAGCGGGATGCCCTTGGGGCAGACCGCGGTGCACTCGCCGGTGTTGGTGCAGCCGCCGAAGCCCTCGGCGTCCATCTGCTCGACCATGGCCTTGGCGCGGGACTCGCGCTCGGGCTGGCCCTGCGGCAGAAGGCTGAGGTGGGTGATCTTGGCGGCGGTGAAGAGGGAGGCCGAGCCGTTCGGGCAGGCCGCCACGCAGGCGCCGCAGGCGATGCAGGTGGCCGCGTCGAAGGCGTTGTCGGCGTCCTCCTTCTTCACCGGGACGCTGTGCGCGTCGGGCGCGGATCCGGCCGGGACGGAGATGAAGCCGCCGGCCTGGATGATCCGGTCGAACGACGAGCGGTCCACGACCAGGTCCTTGACCACCGGGAACGGCGCGGCCCGCCACGGCTCGATGGTGATGACCGCGTTGTCCTCGAAGTGCCGCATGTGGAGCTGGCAGGTGGTGGTGGCCACCTGCTCGCCGTGCGCGACACCGTTGATGACCATGCCGCACATGCCGCAGATGCCCTCGCGGCAGTCGTGGTCGAAGGCGACCGGCTCGTCGCCCTCCAGGATGAGACGCTCGTTGAGCACGTCGAGCATCTCCAGGAAGGACATGTCAGGAGAGACGTCCTCCACCCGGTAGGTGACCATGCGACCCCTGTCCTGCGGGTCCTTCTGGCGCCAGATCTTGAGGGTGAGGTTCATGCCCGCGGCTCCTCGCTTTCGCTCACTCGCCCGACGCGGGCGTGGACGACGTCGCCGTACTCGCCGGCTCGCCGAATCACTTGTAGCTCCGCTGGGTCATCTTGACGTATTCGTACTCGAGGGCCTCCTTGTGCAGGACGGGGCCCTCCGCGCCGTGCTCCCAGGCCGCGACGTAGGCGAAGTTCTCGTCGTCGCGCAGGGCCTCGCCGTCGGCGTCCTGCGACTCGGCGCGGAAGTGACCGCCGCACGACTCGGTGCGGTGCAGGGCGTCGATGCACATCAGCTCGGCCAGGTCGAAGAAGTCGGCCACCCGGCCGGCCCGCTCCAGCGCCTGGTTGAGCTCGTCGGCGGTGCCGGAGACCTTGACGTTCTTCCAGAACTCCTCGCGCAGCTCGGGGATCCGCTCCAGCGCCTTGCGCAGCGACTCCTCGGTGCGCTCCATGCCGCAGTAGTCCCACATGAGCTTGCCCAGCTCGCGGTGGTAGGAGTCGGCGGTACGGGTGCCGTCGTTGGTCAGCAGCCGCTCGATCTTCTGGCGCACCGCGGTCTCGGCCTCGGCCACCGCGTCCTCGTCGACCTCCCCGTAGGGGCCGTTCGCGAGGTAGTCGCCGATGGTCGTCGGCAGCACGAAGTAGCCGTCGGCCAGGCCCTGCATCAGAGCCGAGGCGCCCAGGCGGTTGGCGCCGTGGTCGGAGAAGTTGGCCTCGCCGATCACGAACAGGCCGGGGATGGTGGACTGCAGGTCGTAGTCCACCCACAGGCCGCCCATGGTGTAGTGCACGGCCGGGTAGATGCGCATCGGCTGGGTGTAGGGGTCCTCGCCGGTGATGCGCTCGTACATCTCGAAGAGGTTGCCGTACTTCTTCTCCACCGCGTCGCGGCCGAGCCGCCTGATCGCGTCGGCGAAGTCGAGGTAGACGCCCAGCCCGCCGGGGCCGACGCCGCGGCCCTCGTCGCAGACGTTCTTGGCCGCGCGGGAGGCGATGTCACGCGGGACCAGGTTGCCGAACGCCGGGTAGATGCGCTCCAGGTAGTAGTCGCGCTCGTCCTCGGGGATCTGCGCGGCCGGGCGGGTGTCGCCCTTCTTGACCGGCACCCACACGCGGCCGTCGTTGCGCAGCGACTCCGACATCAGCGTCAGCTTGGACTGGTAGTCGCCGCTGACCGGGATGCAGGTCGGGTGGATCTGGGTGTAGCACGGGTTGGCGAAGTAGGCGCCGCGCCGGTGCGCCCGCCAGATCGCCGTGGTGTTGCAGCCCTTGGCGTTGGTGGACAGGAAGAACACGTTGCCGTAGCCGCCGGTGGCCAGCACGACCGCGTCGGCGGTGTGCCGCTCGATCTCGCCGGTCACCATGTCGCGGACGATCACGCCGCGCGCCCGGCCGTCCGCGACGATCAGGTCGAGCATCTCGTGGCGGGTGTGCATCTTCACGGTGCCGGCCGCGATCTGCCGCTCCAGCGCCTGGTAGGCGCCGAGCAGGAGCTGCTGGCCCGTCTGCCCGCGGGCGTAGAAGGTGCGCGACACCTGGGCGCCGCCGAAGGAGCGGGTGTCCAGCAGGCCGCCGTACTCGCGGGCGAACGGCACGCCCTGGGCCACGGCCTGGTCGATGATGTTCACGCTGACCTGGGCCAGGCGGTAGACGTTCGACTCGCGGGCGCGGAAGTCGCCGCCCTTGACCGTGTCGTAGAACAGCCGGTAGATCGAGTCGCCGTCGCCGCGGTAGTTCTTGGCCGCGTTGATGCCGCCCTGCGCCGCGATGGAGTGCGCCCGCCGGGGCGAGTCCTGGTAGCAGAACGACGTGACGTTGTAGCCGAGTTCGCCGAGCGTCGCGGCGGCCGAGCCGCCCGCGAGGCCGGTGCCGACCACGATGACGTGCAGCTTGCGCTTGTTGGCCGGGTTGACCAGCTTGGCGCTGAACTTCCGCTTCTCCCAGCGGTCCTCGATGGGACCCTCGGGAGCCTTGGTGTCGCGGATCGGCGCGCCCTCGGTGTAGTTCATGGTCATCTCTCGCTCACCGTTCCTCGTTCACCGCGCTGAAGACCTGCCGCGCGGCCTTCGCCGCGCCTGTCGTACGGGTCCCGCTCACTTGATGACTCCGGCCATGACACCGGCGGGGACCGCGAGGAAGCCGACGACCATCAGCACCGAGACCGTGACGGCGAAGGCGTTCAGCCCCCGGTAGCTGCGGCGACCGGCCTGGCCGAGGGACTGGAAGGCGCTCCACAGGCCGTGGCGCAGGTGCAGGCCGACCGCGAGGACGGCGAGCACGTAGAACAGCGTCACCCACCAGCGCGAGGGGGCGAAGCCCTCCACCAGGCGCTCGTACGGCGTGCCGGAGCCGCCGGCCGGGTTGACCGTGCCGAAGGTGAGGTCCAGCAGGTGCCAGATCAGGAAGAGGAAGATCGCGGTGCCGCCGTAGCGCATGGCGTGGATGGCGTAGCCGCCCGCCTGGGACTTCCGCCGGACCGCGTACCTGACCGGGCGGGCCCGGCCCGCGCGCCGCGCCAGGGTGATCGCCGCCCACATGTGCAGCACGAGGGCGGCGGCCAGCACGATCTCCAGCACGGTCAGCAGGGTGCGGTGCGGGAGGATCGGCTCGCCGAGAGTGCGCAGGGAGGCCGCGTAGGCGTTGAACTCCTCGGCGCCGAGGAAGCTCTTGAGGTTTCCGGCCATGTGCAGGACCAGGAAGAGCACCATGACGGCGCCCGTGACGGCCATCACGGCTTTCTTGCCGGGGGAGGAGTTCAGGAACCCGCCACGCCTCCTGGGCGTCTTCTTGTCAGCGGTGGCGTCGCCGGGGGGATTGATCGACGCGGTGGCGTTGCCGCGCTCAATTGTGGCAGTCACGAACGTGACGCTAGGCAGCGGAAGTTCCCGTCGTCCAAGTCATCGTGAGCCTCGTTTCCATAGCCGCGGGCTATCGACTCTGCGTTCACGCAGGTTGAGAGGTCGCGCCCGGCGGCCTGATGCGAGCAATCTCACATCCTCCCCCTCTCCGGGGGCCACCCCGGATCCGCCCCCGGGGTATCCGTACGCTAAAGGCGTGCAGCTCCAGCAACTCGCCTACTTCGTGGCGGTCGCCGAGGCACGGCACTTCACCCACGCCGCCGAGCGGATGCGCGTCGCCCAGCCCTCGCTGAGCAAGCAGATCAAGGCGCTGGAGGCCGACCTCGGGGCACCGCTGTTCAGCCGTGCCCGGGGGAACGTCACGCTCACCGCCGCGGGTGAGGCCCTGCTGCCGCTGGCCCGGCGGATGCTGGCAGACGCCGACACCGCCCGGCGGGAGGTCGCCGAGCTGGCGGGGCTGCGCCGGGGAAGGGTACGGCTCGGCGCCACACCCTCGCTGTGCGCCGGGCTGATGGCCGACGCCCTGGCGCGGTTCCACCGCGACTACCCCGGAATCGAGCTGCTGGTGGAGGAGGGCGGCTCCCGCGACCTGGTCCGCGCCCTGGCCCGCGGCCAGCTCGACCTGGCGCTGATCATCATGCCGCTGCAGAGCGACGATCCGGCGCTGGCCACCGAGGAGGTGCTGCGGGAGAACCTGGTCGTCGTCTCCCCCACCGACTCGCCGGTGCGCCGGCCGTACCTGCGGATGGAGGAGCTGCGCGGGCGGCCGATGGTGATGTTCCGCCGCGGCTACGACCTGCGGGAGGCCACGCTCAGCGCGTGCCGCCAGGCCGGGTTCGAGCCGAGGCTGTCGGTGGAGGGCGGCGAGATGGACGCCGTGCTGCGGTTCGTGGAGGCCGGGCTGGGCATCGCGCTGGTCCCGTCGATGGTCCTGGACGGCCGCCCCGGGCTGACCGGCACGCCGCTGGCGCCGCCCGGACTGCAGCGCACCATCGCCATCGCCCACCGCAAGGACGTCGAGCCCACCCGGGCGGCCCGGGCCTTCCACGACACGCTGCTGTTCTTCCTCGCCGAGGCCGCGCACGACGGCAGCCTGCCCGAGGGACTGGAGCTGATCACCACCGGGTGAGCGGCCCGGCGTTCTCCCGGGGACCGGCGCCCACCGGGGACCGGCGTGGCGCCTCCCCACCGGCGCAACAGAAGTCTCACAACGGCGCAACGGTTTCCCGATCGGCGCGCGGAAGCGGGGCGGGCCGTACAGGATGGAAGGCGGGGCGATGGCGGACGCACCCGGACCACCGCCGCCCGGTCGGACCATCGAGGGGGCCACCAGGCGGTTGCGAGAGGGCTGCGAGGCCGCGGGCCTGATCACCACACGGTAAGTCCCGATGTCACACTATTCTTCATACGTTGACAAGGTGCCCCCGATCCATGAAGAGGCGTCCGTGACCGCCCCCTCCAACGACACGCTCACGATCCTCCTCATCGAGGACGACGCGGGCGACGCCTTCCTCGTGGAGGAGCTGCTCGGCGAGTCGGAGAACCCTCCTAAGATCATTTGGGCGCGCTCCCTGGCCGAGACCAGGGAGCGGCTCACCCCCGACGTGCAGTGCGTGCTCGTGGACCTCTCCCTGCCCGACGCCAGCGACCTGGAGGCGCTGGAGCAGGTGCTGTCGATGGCGCCCGACACCGCGGTGCTCGTGCTGACCGGCCTCAACGACACCCACGTCGGCGTCGAGGCCGTCGCCGCGGGCGCCCAGGACTTCCTGGTCAAGCAGGACGTGGAGGCCAGGCTGCTGGCCCGGGCGATCAGCTACGCGATGGAGCGCAAGCGCGCCGACCTGGCGCAGCGCAGCCTCGTCGAGGCCCAGCTGACGGCCAAGGAGAACGCCCGCCTCGAACGCAGGCTGCTGCCGGTCCCGCTGCTGAAGACCGCCGACCTGGAGCACCAGGCCCGCTACCTCCCCGGCCGCCGCCGCGCCCTGCTCGCCGGTGACTTCTGGGACACCGTGCAGGGTCCCGACGGCGCCGTGCACGTCGTCGTCGGCGACGTGTGCGGGCACGGCCCGGACGAGGCGGCCCTGGGCGTGGCGCTGCGGATCGCCTGGCGGACCCTGGTCCTGGCCGGGCACACCGGCAACGAGCTGCTGCGCACCCTCGACTCGGTGCTGCGCCTCGAACGCAAGTCCCCGGAGATCTTCACGACGCTCTGCATCGCCACGATCGACGCCTCCCTGGACCGCGCCCGGATGCACGTGGTCGGCCACCCCCCGCCCCTGCTGATCCGCGACGGCGCGATCGGCGTGCTGCAGGGCACCCCCTCCGGCCCCCCGCTGGGGATCTTCCAGGGCATCGACTGGTCGGAGATCGAGGTGCCGCTGGGCCACGAGTGGTCGATGCTCCTTTACACCGACGGCCTGATCGAGGCCACCGTGGGCGGCGGCCCCGACCTGCTCGGCACCGAGGGCCTGCTCAGACTGGTCCACGAGCAGGGCGGCATCCACCTCGACCGGCTGATCGAGCGGGTGATCGAGCTGAACCGCGACGCGCTCAGCGACGACCTCGCCACCGTCCTCATCTCCCGGTCCGGCGCGCGGGAGCCGGAGGAGGCGTGATGAGCGACCGCGGACGCCTGCGCCCGCTGCCCGCCCCCGAGCCCGCGACGGGCTTCGGCAAGCTGCGGGTCGGGCAGTGGTTCCTGCTCACCGGGGTGCTGATCGCGGCGGCCCTGGCGATCACCGGCCTCTTCGCGGTCGCCTCGATGAAGGACTTCACCCGACTGCGGGGCGCCGTGGTCGACGTCGTCGACCCCGCGGCGCTGCGCACCCTGGAGATCTCCAACGCGCTGACCGCGCAGGAGAGCTCCGCGCGGACGTACGGCAGGACGAACGAGGAACGCTCCCTGCTGGCCTACCGCGCCGCCGTCGCCGACGAGGCCAGGGCGATGGCCGAGCTCGAACGGCTGATGCCCCGCATGCCGGAGGGTGACGCGGTCCGCGCCGAGGTCCAGCGGATCGGGGCCGTCGGGGACGCCTGGCGGCGCGACTACGCCGAAGCGCTCATCGCCTCGGTGCCGACCTACAAGACCGAGACCGCCCAGCGGATGGCGCCGGTCAACGCCGAGCGGTTCACCGAGGTCCGCCGGTCGCTGGACACCCTCCGGGCGCACCTGAACCGGCTGCACGACGAGGGGAGCGTCCGGCTGGACCGGGGCTGGTCCGCGCTCTACGTGGCGCTCGGCGTGATCGTCGCCGTCCTGGTGCTGGCCGGGATCGGCTCGGTGCTGATCGTGCGCTTCGCCGTACTGCGTCCGCTGGCCGAGCTGACCGAGCAGGTCCGCGCGGTCGGCCAGGGGGATTTCGACCACCGCCTCAAGGTCGAGCGGCCGTCGGAGCTGTCGGAGCTGTCCGGGCACGTCGACGCCATGCGCCGCCGCATGCTGGCGGAGTGGCGGCGCGCCTCCGAGGCGCAGGTCAAGCTGGAGGAGCAGGCCGCCGAGCTGCGGCGCTCCAACAGCGAGCTGGAGCAGTTCGCCTACGTCGCCAGCCACGACCTGCAGGAGCCGCTGCGCAAGGTGGCCAGCTTCACCCAGATGCTCGACCAGCGCTACGGCGACCAGCTCGACACCCGCGCCAAGCAGTACATCGCCTTCGCCGTGGACGGCGCCAAGCGCATGCAGCTCCTCATCAACGACCTGCTCGACTTCTCCAGGGTCGGCAGGATCGGCGGGGAGATGGCCACGCTCGACGCCGACGTTCCCCTGCAGGCCGCGCTGAAGAACCTCGCCGCGCCCATCGAGGAGGCCGGCGCGACCGTGACCTCCGACGAGCTGCCCGTGGTGCGCGGCAACCGGTCCCAGCTCACCCAGCTCTTCCAGAACCTCATCGGCAACGCGGTGAAGTTCCGCTCGGAGGAGCCGCCGAAGATCCACATCGGCGTGCGGCGCGACGGTGACGTGTGGGAGTTCTCCTGCACCGACAACGGCATAGGCATCGACGGCAAATACACTGAACGCATCTTCCTGATCTTCCAGCGCCTGCACGGCCGGGACGCCTACGCCGGCACCGGTATCGGGCTGGCCCTTTGCAAGAAGATCGTCGAGTACCACGGCGGCCGGATCTGGGTGGAACAGCCGGAGCCGGGCACGACGGGCACGGCGGGGACGACCTTCAAATGGACCCTTCCTGATGGAGAGAGCGATGAATGACCTGCGCTGGATCGACGTGCTCCTGGTCGAGGACGACCCGGGTGACGTCCTGCTGACCAAGGAGGCGTTCGAGCTCAACAAGGTCCGCAACAAGCTGCACGTCGTCAACGACGGCGAGCAGGCCATGGCCTTCCTGCGCCAGGAGGGCGAGTACGCCGACGCCCCCCGGCCCGACCTGATCCTGCTCGACCTCAACCTCCCCCGCAAGGACGGCCGGGAGGTGCTGCAGGACATAAAGTCCGACGAGAAGCTGCGGGGCATCCCCGTGGTCGTGCTGACGACGTCGGAGTCCGAGGAGGACATCCTGCGCAGCTACAACCTGCACGCCAACGCCTACGTCTCCAAGCCCGTCGACTTCGACCAGTTCATCAGCGTGGTCCGGCGCATCGACGACTTCTTCGTGACCGTGGTCAAGCTGCCCAACAGCAGCCAGCGGTACTGACCTCTCCTCTCTTTCTGTCCCGTCCGGCCGGCGCGGGGCCGCCGCCCGTCGCGGCCCCGCGGCCCGCCCGCCGTTCCCTCGCGCTCCGCCACGCGCGCCTCTCCGGTCCCGTCTCGCGCCCGCCCGCGGCTCTCTGATCTCGCCTCACGCCTCTCACGTCCGCCCGCGGCCCTCCGGCCCCGCCCCGCGCACCGGCCCGCGCCCGTCCTCACCGGCCCGTGCCGCCGGTCTCCGGACCTTCCGCGCCGCCGTCCGCCGTGACCGACGATCTCCCCACGTCCCGCCCTCCCGTGCGGTCTTGACCGGCCGGTGACTTTTTCCTGACCAACGTGACGGGAATCACACCGAGAGCGGGAAAATGTGAGTGACCTTTCTCACACAACCCCCGGGCAGCGTCGTAACGTATCCCCCACCAATACACGCGCGCACGCTGAGCCGGCGCGACGACGGCCTCCGGCGCGCCGCACACATTAAATGACCCGGACCCCACGGCAGCAGGGTTCGCGGGAGGTGGAGAGGTCAAAAATGACCCAGACAACGGCCGAGAACACGGCCAGAAGGCAACGTGCGCAGATCAAGGAACGCACCCTGCGGACGGACCAGTGGTGGCGCTACCCCCTGGTCACCTTCATCATCTTCATGGCGTTCCTGATCTACGCCACATGGGCGATCTTCGATAAGAGCTTCTTCGTCTCCCCATATCACGCGCCGTTCGCCTCCCCGTGCCTGGCGCAGGCGACCTGCCCGGAGGAGGCCCGGCTGTTCGGCTTCGCGCCGTTCGGCGACTGGTACACCCTGCCGCCCGGTCTGCTGATCCTCGGCCTGCCCGCCGGGTTCCGCTTCACCTGCTACTACTACCGCAAGGCCTACTACCGCGGCTTCTGGCTCTCGCCCCCGGCGTGCGCGGTGGGCGAGCCGCACCGCCGCTACACCGGCGAGTCCCGCTTCCCGCTGATCCTGCAGAACATCCACCGCTACTTCTTCTACGCGGCGATCGTGATCGGCCTGATCCTCGCCATCGACGCGGTGAAGGCCCTCATCGGCAAGCCGGACGGCCTCGGCACGTGGATCCTGATCATCAACGCCGTCTTCATCAACCTGTACACGTTGTCGTGCCACTCCTGCCGCCACATCACGGCCGGGCGTCTGAACCACTTCTCCCGGCACCCCGTCAGGTACCGGGCGTGGGGCTTCGTCTCCAAGCTCAACGCCAAGCACCAGGAGCTGGCGCTGATCTCGATGTTCACGGTCATGGGAGCCGACCTCTACGTCCGGCTGGTCGCCAAGGGCATCATCAACTTCCCGTTCGCATAAGGATCTGCTGTGGAAATCGAGCGTCACGAATACGACGTCGTCGTCATCGGCGCCGGCGGCGCGGGGCTGCGGGCGGCCATCGAGGCCCGCCAGCAGGGCAAGCGGACCGCGATCATCTGCAAGTCGCTGTTCGGCAAGGCGCACACCGTCATGGCCGAGGGCGGCGCCGCCGCCGCCATGGGCAACGTCAACAGCGACGACAACTGGATGGTGCACTTCCGCGACACCATGCGCGGCGGCAAGTTCCTCAACAACTGGCGGATGGCGGAACTGCACGCCAAGGAGGCGCCGGACCGGGTCTGGGAGCTGGAGGCGTGGGGCGCGCTGTTCGACCGCACCAAGGACGGCAAGATCAGCCAGCGTAACTTCGGCGGGCACGAGTACCCCCGGCTGGCCCACGTCGGCGACCGTACCGGCCTGGAGATGATCCGCACCCTGCAGCAGCGGGTCGTCGCCCTCCAGCAGGAGGACGAGCGGCGGCACGGTGACGCCGAGGCATACATCAAGGTCTTCGCCGAGTGCACGGTGACCCGCCTGCTCAAGGACGGCGACGCGGTCTCCGGCGCCTTCGGCTACTGGCGGGAGAACGGCAGGTTCGTCCTCTTCGACGCCCCGGCGGTCGTGCTGGCCACCGGCGGCATCGGCAAGTCCTACGTGGTGACCTCCAACTCCTGGGAGTACACCGGGGACGGCCACGCGCTGGCGCTGCTGGCCGGGGCCAAGCTGATCAACATGGAGTTCATCCAGTTCCACCCCACCGGGATGGTCTGGCCGCCGTCGGTCCGCGGCATCCTCGTCACCGAGTCCGTACGCGGCGACGGCGGGGTGCTGAAGAACTCCGAGGGCAGGCGCTTCATGTTCGACTACATCCCCGAGGTGTTCAAGGACAAGTACGCCACCACCGAGGAGGAGGCCGACCGCTGGTACACCGACCAGGCGGGCAACCGCCGTCCCCCGGAGCTGCTGCCCCGTGACGAGGTGGCCCGCGCCATCAACTCCGAGGTCAAGGCCGGTCGCGGATCACCCCAGGGCGGCGTCTTCCTGGACGTCTCCAGCCGGCTGCCCGCCGCGGAGATCACCCGGCGGCTGCCCTCGATGTACCACCAGTTCAAGGAGCTGGCCGACGTCGACATCACGAAGGAGCCCATGCAGGTCGGCCCGACCTGCCACTACATCATGGGCGGCGTCGAGGTGGACGCCGACACCGGCGCGGCGTCCGTCCCCGGCCTCTTCGCGGCCGGTGAGGTCTCCGGCGGCATGCACGGCTCCAACCGGCTCGGCGGCAACTCGCTGTCCGACCTGCTGGTCTTCGGCCGCCGCGCGGGCGCCGGAGCCGCCGCCTACGTCGACGGCCTCCGGGCGCGGCCCAAAGTCGCCGAGGACGCGGTGGAGGCGGCGAAGGCCGAGGCGCTGGCGCCGCTGGAGCGGTCGGGGGAGAACCCCTACGTGGTCCACCAGGAGCTGCAGCGGACGATGAACGAGCTGGTCGGCATCATCCGCAGGTCCGAGGAGATCACCGAGGCGCTGGAGGCGGTGGGCAAGCTCAAGGAGCGGGCCGAGCACGTCGGGGCGACCGGGAGCCGGATCTACAACCCCGGCTGGCACCTCTCCCTCGACCTGCGCAACATGCTGCTGGTCTCCGAGTGCGTGGCCAAGGCGGCCCTGCTCCGCGAGGAGAGCCGCGGCGGTCACACCCGCGACGATTTCCCGGGCATGTCGCCGGAGTGGCGCCGCAGGCTCCTGTCCTGCGCACTGGGCCCGGACGGTTCGGTCACGGTGGAGGAGGAGGTCCAGCCGTCCATGCGCGGCGACCTGATCAGGCTCTTCGAACGCGACGAGCTGAAGAAGTACATGACGGACGAAGAGCTGGCCGACTTCGACGCGTTGGTCAAGGAGTGACCATGAGTTACAAGGCGAAGTTCCGTGTGTGGCGGGGCGAGGGCGGCGAGGGACGGCTGGAGGACTTCACCGTCGAGGTGAACGACGGCGAGGTCGTCCTCGACATCATCCACCGGCTCCAGGCCACCCAGGCGCCCGACCTCGCGGTCCGGTGGAACTGCAAGGCCGGCAAGTGCGGCTCCTGCTCCATGGAGATCAACGGCAAGCCCCGGCTCGGCTGCATGACCCGGATGTCCACCTTCGCGGAGGACGAGACGATCACCGTGACGCCCATGCGGGCGTTCCCGGTGATCAAGGACCTGGTCACCGACGTCTCGTTCAACTACCAGAAGGCCAGGGAGATCCCGTCCTTCACCCCGCCGTCGGACGTGAAGCCGGGCGAGTACCGCATGCAGCAGATCGACGTCGAGCGGTCCCAGGAGTTCCGCAAGTGCATCGAGTGCTTCATGTGCAACAACGTCTGCCACGTGATCCGTGACCACGAGGAGAACAAGCCGGCCTTCGCCGGTCCGCGCTTCCTCATGCGGATCGCCGAGCTGGACATGCACCCCTACGACGTGGCGGACCGCAAGGACGCCGCGCAGGAGGAGCACGGTCTCGGCTACTGCAACATCACCAAGTGCTGCACCGAGGTCTGCCCGGAACACATCAAGATCACCGACAACGCGCTGATCCCGATGAAGGAGCGCGTCGTCGACCGGAGGTACGACCCGCTGGTCTGGCTCGGCAACAAGATCTTCCGGCGTTCCGACGCGAAGCGGTGATCCCCTCCCTCGACGGGTGATCACCGCCCACGGTGACCGCTGACGGCGCCGGTGACCGCTGACGGCGCCGGTGACCGCTGACGGCGCCGGTGACCGCTGACGGCGCCGGTGACCGCTGACGGCGCCGGTGACCGCTGACGGCGCCGGCCACGCATCCGCGTGGCCGGCGCCGTCGCTTTTCGCCCGGCGGGAGATCGTACGAGTCCGGCGGGACGCGCCGGGCCAGGCGGCCGTCCGGGCCCGTGGAACGGCCGTGCCCAGCGGCCGTCCCGGCGGAACGGCCGTGATGAGCGGCCGTGATGAGCAGCCGTCCTGGCGGAACCGCCGTGACGAGCGACCGTCCCGGCCCGCGGTGGGCGTCAGGACGAGCGGCGGAAGAGCCCGCGCTTCTTCCTGCCCTCGGCCCGCTCCGGCAGGGGATGGGTCACCGTGCCCGTCGGCCCGGCACCGGAGGGCGCCCCGGGAACCGGTTCCTGACCGGGGAACGCCCCGGGGACCGGCTCCTGACCGGAGGGCGCCTCGGCGAAGCCGGACTCCCGGCCGGAAGGCGGTGGCCCCCCGGGACCGGGTTCGGGAGCGGGGGCGCGCTCGGTGGCGGGGGCGGGGGCGGCTTCGGAGCGGGATCGCGACCCACCCGCCGGACCCGCCGGACCCGTCGGGCTCTCTGCGCCGGATCGCGTCTCGTCCGTCAGGCTCTCGCCGGGCCGCGCCTCGCCGGCGGGCGGCCGGGCCGGTTCGAAGAAGCCCCGGGCGTGGTCGCCGGGCTCGCCCCGCTCCGGGGAGGACGGCGAGCCGCCGCGGCCGGCACCCGCCTCACCGGAGGGACCAGGGTGGCCGGCCGCCCCACGGGGCAGGCCGTCATCCCCTTCGCCGGGAGGGAGATC
Source organism: Streptosporangium pseudovulgare (assembly GCF_014648055.1). GTDB lineage: Bacteria > Actinomycetota > Actinomycetes > Streptosporangiales > Streptosporangiaceae > Streptosporangium > Streptosporangium pseudovulgare. Next base: position 53,286 of record NZ_BMQJ01000017.1, on the reverse strand, counting down.
ACCGGGACCGGCGGGCCGGGCGGCCGGGCCGGGGAAGGCGTCCTCGTCCAGGGGGTGGAAGGTGCCCGGGACGTCGGGCGCCATCGCCTCGTCGTGCACCGCGCCGTACATCTCATCATGCCCCGCCGGGCCGTACGGCTCCGCGTACGGCGGGTATCCGGCGGACGCGTGCTCATGACCCGGCAGCGGATATCCGGCGGGCGCGTGCTCGTGGCCCGGCGGGTATCCGGCGGACGCGTGCTCATGGCCCGGCGGCAGGTAGGCCGTCTCGTACGGCTGCCCGCCGTACGGGTGCTCGTACGGCCGGCCGTACGCCTCGGGGGCGTAGCCCTCGGGGTACCCCTGCGGGTACATGTGCATGGGCACCAGGCTGACGATCGGGGCGTAGGCCGTGCCGCCCTGGTAGGTCCCCGGCGGGAAGCCCGGCGCGGCCGCGTAACCCGGACCGGCGGGGTAGGCCGCCGGGCCGACGGGATAAGCGGCGGGACCGGCGGGATAGGCCATCGGATCGGCCGGGCCGCGGTAGGCCGGGGAACGGGGACCCGCCCGGCGGACGGCCGCCGCGTGGGCGAGGCGGCGCAGTCTGCCCTCGAAGATCAGTACGGCGAACAGCACCAGCAGCACCAGGATCAGCGCCGGGATGGCGAGCTGGCCGCTCAGCGTGGCGCTGTCGAACTCCGAGCCCGCGTTGCGGATCTCGTGGCGGACCGGCGCGGGAGCGGTCTCCTCGAACGGGGTGTCGCTCGGCTGCGGCGTGGCGGTGGGGATCGCGGTCGGCTGCGGCTGCGTCTCGGTGCTGGGGAAGGACGGATCCGGGTCGCTGGTCGTCGGCGGCGTCACCGGCTCGTTGGCGGGGGTGGTGGGAGGCGGTTCGACGGGGGGCGCGGAGGTCTGCTGCGGCGCCGGCACCGTCACGGTCTCGCGCACGGTCTTCGTCGGCTTCGGAGTCTTGGTCGTCTTCGGGGGGACGATGACCGTGGTGTGCACCGTCCGGGGAGCCGGCTTCGGCGGGGCGGGGGACTCCTCCTCAGGAGGCGCGGTGACCGTGACCGTGACGACCGGTGTGGGCTCCTCGTCGCACGGAGCGGCGGGGTCGGTGCCGCATCCCGGGACCTCGCCGGGGGTGTCGGCCACCAGCACGGTCGCCGGGTCGGCGATCGGAGCGGTGAGCGGCGCGGCAGCCAGAAGCACCGCACCGCTCAGTCCGAGAGACATGGCGACGGCGGATAAAGCCGCCGTCCGTCGCGATCGCGCCAACCGTGCCCTCCGCGAATTTCCCAGCCTTAAACCCGCCAAGGAAATACTAGTTGGGCAAAACTAACAGTAAACCGCTTTCTACGATACGGGCCGCCAGTTGCGCCGACGCTGGATCCTCATCCGGAGCCAGAGCAGGAGCAGCAGGCCGCCGACCGCCGCCCCGACCGCGGGCAGGCCCCGCACGTCGGACAGCACCGAGCTCGACCGGTTCGCCGACTCGATCTTCGTGCTCGACCCGTCGAGCTCCTGGGGAAGCGGCGCCCCCGGCGGCATCGCCAGCGGCGACGGGGCCCCGGGCACACCCGGCGCGACGGGGGCACCCGGGACGCCGGGGGTCATCGGCGCGCCGAGACCACCCTGCTGGGGGTACCCCTGCTGCGGGTATCCCTGCTGGACGGGCGGCTGCCCGAGCTGTCCCGGCTGTCCCATCTGGCCGGGCTGCTGGGGCAGCACCGGCATCCGGCCCGGCGGAATCTGTCCCTGCGGGAACATGGGCGGCTGCCCCATCTGCGGCGGCACCTGCGGAAGGGCCGGCATCTGCTGCGGCATCTGCTGCGGCATCGGCGGCATCTGGCGAGGCATCGGCGGCATCTGCTGGGGCATCGGCGGCATCACCGGGAACTGCCCCATCTGCGGGGGCATCTGCTGGATCGGGGACAGCCGCATGCCGACGGCCCCCTGCCTCCGGGCTCCCCGCTGGGCCGTGCCGTTCCTGAGCGCCGCCCTCGGGCCCTGGAGCCTCGGGACGGCCTGCGACTGGGTCGCCATCGCCGTCCGCGGCACCCTCGGACCCCGGGCGGAGCCGCGGGACGCGCTCCCCTGCCCCGGCGTGGCACCCGGCTCCTGGACGGCGGACGCCTGGGAGGCGGGGTCCTCGTAGACCGGGAGGTTGCGCCGGGACGCCGGGATGTCCTCCAGGACCATCGGCATGCCCCGATCCTCCGAGCCCGCCGGCCAGGAGCTCGAACCCGGGTCCGCGGCGAGGGCCCTGGTCTCCGGCCGCGCCGCTCCGCTCTGTGCGGCCGGCCTCCCGGGTGGGAGGGCCGTGCCGGGCCGGGAGAGCAGGTTCGTCCGCTCGTCGGGGAGCGTCCCGGTGGCCTGTCCGGCGTCCTGCGCGCGCTCACCGAACATGCCGGGCATCGCCTCGGGAGCCGCTCCGGTGAGGGCGGAACCTCCGGTCTGCGGCGCCCGCGTGGTCCCGGCGGTGCTCGCCGCCACGTCTCCGGCGCCTCCCGTTCCGGTGCGCACCGCGTCTCCGGCGCCCCCGGTCGCCGCGGCGCCCGCCGAGTCCCCGGTGAGCCCGGCCGCGCCGGCACCCCGGGTACCGGTGCCCTGAACGCCGGTGACCCGGGCCTCTCCGGCACCCGTCCCGGCTCCGGAGCCCGTGACGTCGGGGGCCGTGACGTCGCCGGAGTCTCCCGAGCCCGGGACGGCTCCAGCCGCGTCGGTGCTCCGCGCGCTGCCCGGGACCGGGGTCCGTCCACCGGGAGCCGCGGCCCCCGCGGCGGTCCCCTCCGCGGTCCCGTCCAGAGCTCCGTCCACGGCGCCGTCCACTGCGCCGGAGCGCTGCGCGGTCCGCGCCGGGAGCCGCATCGTGGTCCGCGCGGTCCGGGTCACCCACTCGCCCCGGGCATCGCGGATGCGCGCCACCGCGGTCAGCTGGACCTCTTGGGCCTCCTCCGGCGCGCGCAGCACCACGTCGACGGGCACGCGCTCACCGGCCTTCGCCATCGAGCAGCTCAACGCGCCCCCCGCCGTCCGGTCGCTCTCCGCCGGGGCGCCTGCCGGAGCCCCCGCGACGTCCCCTGCCGAGCCGACCGCTGAATCGGCCGTCGAACCGGTCACCTCGGCTCCGGCGTCCCGGATCCCGGAGGCGCCCGCCGGGACGGCCTCGCTCTCCTCCGCCGGACCGGCCGTCGAACCGGACACCGAACCGGTCGCCTGACCGGCCGCCGGACCCGTCCCGGTGCCCCGGAACCCGGCGGCGCCCGCCGTGTCGTCCGTCAGCGGAGCGCCCGCGAGCGGGCCGTCGCCGGGCCCGGCCGCCTCGGGAAGGCCCGCCGGGCGGAAGGCCGCCGCGCGGGCGCCACCCGCCGCGGGAGCCCCCTGCGCGTCCGGCGCGGCGGCCGGGACGTCCCGGCCGGGCCCCTCGGCCACCGGGGGCCCCTCCGCCGCCGGCGCGGCCTCGCGCGGGCAGTCGACGTCCTTGAGCGCCTCGGCGGGTTTCGAGGAGACGGCCAGCCACGCCTCGTCACCGGCCCCCCGCAGCCACAGCCGGAACCGGAGCTCGTCGGCGGCGGCCCCGGACGCCGCGGCGGGATCGCTCGCCGCCACCGCCGAGGCGTCCGCCGCGACCTCCCCCGGCGTCGACCCGGCCGACCCCGGTGTCACGTCCGCGTACGCGGCCGGGACGCCGCCCAGGATGAGGGCCCCCGCCCCCACCGCGGACGCGACCCGGGCACGCTGCAACCACTCGGTCACCGCATCTCTCCGATCCCCCGTTACGAACGCGCATGATCAGCACGTTGAGCAACGACAAGCCTACCGTGAGTAGCGGGTCAGATGCCGCCAAGATGACCTTGTACGGCGCGCACGATCGGCAGGTCCGCGGGCAGCCACGCCACGTCGAACAGCTCGTCGGCGGTCAGCCAGCGCAACTCCAGGTGCTCCTTGGCCTCCGGCTCCCCCTCGATGATCCGCGCCAGCCAGACCCGGAGCACGTAGTCGCCGGTCAACGGCCAGTCGCCGCCGACCTGTGTCCCGGCGGCGACCACGACCCCCAGTTCCTCCAGGCACTCGCGGACCAGGGCCGTGTGGTCGTCCTCCCCCGGATCGACCTTCCCCCCGGGCAGCTCCCAGCCGCCGGCCAGCTCGGGCGGCTCGGCGCGCTGGGCGGCGAGCAGCCTGCCGTCGCCGTCGAGGATCGCGGCCCCGACGACGACCTTCTTCACGAAGAACTCCTTCAGCCTTGCTCCTTCAGTCTGAGCTGTTCGAGGACCTGCGGGTTCTGCAGCGGGCGGGTGTACCCGACGATGCCGGTGCGGTCGCGATAGGTGGTGACCTTGATCGGCCCGCACAGCGTGCACCGTGCCTCCACCATCTTGCCCGGCGAGACGACCATGCCGACGTGTCCCGGGTTGTCGGCGCTCGTTCCTGGCCCGGCGTTGAAGAAGACCAGGTCACCGGGTTGCTCGTCGCCCGCGTCGATCCGCACCCCGAAGGGCCACTGACCGAAGGTGGTGCGCGGGATCGTCAGGCCGGCGCTGCGGTAGGCCATGTAGATGATCCCCGAGCAGTCGAAGGCGTCCGGTCCGGTGCCGCCCCACACGTACGGCTTGCCGCGCTGGGCGAGCGCGTACTGCAGGATCTGGGCCACCGTCCCGCTGGGCGCCGCCTGCACCAGCGGCTCGTCGCAGGCGGGCTCGGCCTGTGGCGGCACGGCGACCGCGCCGTCCTCGGCATATTTCCGGGCGATCTCCATGACCTGGTCCACGTACCACCAGGCCCGGTTGTAGACGAACAGCGACCGCCGCACGTCCTCCGGCGCGCCGTTGCGCTTGAGCATCTTCGCCGCGCCCAGGATGGCGTCGGCGGGGTTGTAGACGTCTGCCCAGCCGTCGCCGTCGCCGTCGGAGGCGTAGCCGTTGAACTTCGACGGGATCTTGATCTTCGCCTTGCCGCCCCACGTGCCGATCAGGAACTGCATCGGCCCGGCCGCTCCGGCGTAGTTGGTGCCGCTGCGCACCCCGGGCAGGGTGGAGCGGCCGTGGTCGGTCTCTCGCTTGCCCACTCCGGCGAGCACGTTCCACTGCACGCCGACCTGCTTGCCGTACTTGCGGTACAGCTTCAGGTAGTCCGGGGGGATGTCCGCCGTGGCGGTCTTGGACTCGGCGCTGACGTTCTTCACGGCCGCCTCGCAGTCGGGCAGCTCGCCGCCGACGATCGACGGGAACGTGCTGACCATCATCATCGGCGCCATGATCAGGGTGAGCAGGCAGACCCCGGCGACGCCGAGGACCAGCGGGATCCGCGTCCTGCGCCCGGCCCTCACCGCGGACCGCCGTTCATCCGTCCTCCCCGGGTGGCGAGGTGCGGTCGTCCCCCTCCTGGCCCGCGTCGGCCGGCTCCAGGTTGTGGACCCGCCACTCGGTGCCGACCTCGATGAGCGTGACGGCGTAGTCGTCGGTCAGGTCCCGGGGTCCGGCCTTGGTGGTGATCTTCTGGGTCCCGGTGACCACGAAGGTCACCGAGGTGTCCTGGACCTGCCGGATCTCCTTGACCTGGGCGCTGCCGACCGAGACGACCTGGTCGGCCTTGTTGGCCTCGATCGTGCCGGGCGAGGAGAACGTGCGCAGCAGGACGTCGGCGAACTCGGTCGTGGTGTAGCCGCCGACCCGGTCGCCGTAGGCCGCCGGGTCCTCGTCGTAGCGGTAGGTGCCGTACGCGGCGGTGAACCGCCGGGCGTAGTCGGCCGCGGCGGCGAGCTCCTGCTTGGTCATCGGCAGGTAGGAGTAGACGTCGAAGGGCGCGTCGCTGGCCGTGGCCGCCGGTCGGGGCGGCTCGGCGCTCACCCGCGCCTGCGCCGTCGCCCGGCCCGCCCGCGCCGGGTCCTCCCCGGACGGTTCCCCGCCCGACTGCCCCGACATCATCGTCAGGTAGATCCCGACGCCGGCGAGCATCGCGACCAGCACCGCGAAGACGAGTCCCCGGCGGTTGCCGCCTTCTGCCATCGTCAGTCCGCCTCCGGCTTCGAGGCGCGCAGCCAGAACGGCGCGGGCGCCTCATCGGCCTCCCTGCCCCGCTCGGAACGGCCGGGCAGCCAGAGCGGGGGCGCCTCGGACCGCCGCTCGGACCGTTCGGACCGGCCGGAGTCCCGCCTGGACCCGGAGGAGCCGCCGGAGCCGAACAGGCTGCCGCCGGACCCCGAGGAACCGCCCGAGCCGCCCGACGAACGGCCGGAGCCGCGCGAGGACCCGCCGGAACCGGAGCCTCGTGAGGACGGCTCGGAGCGCCGCGAACCGCCGCCCCCGCCACCGCCGAAGAGGCTCCCGCCGCTCCGGCCTCCTCCCGGGGAGGACGGCGCCGCGGACCGGCCCGCCGAGGAGCCGGACCCGCCCGAGGAGGAGCCGCCCTGCGGGGCCCAGCCGCCGCCGGACCGCCCGCCGAACCAGCCGCTCCCGCCGCGACCCCCGGAGGCGCCGCCGGACCTGACCGTGGACCCGCCGGACCCGCCGGATCCGCCGGACGCGCCCGCCGTACGGCCGGACCCGCCGCCCGCCGCGCCGCCGGCCGTACCGGAGAGGTTGAGCGGCGGCGCCGCGCCGGGGCGCGCCGCGGTGACCGGGCGACCTCCGGCCTTGCGCCGCCCGCCCGCCTGGGCGTCGGTGTCCAGTGGCGCGGGCTGCGCGCCGGCCGGGACCCGGGCGCCGGAGGGCGTGCCCGCCGCCGCGCCGCCGTCCTCGCCGCGGACCCTGCCCTGGGCGACCGCCGCGGCGGCCGTCGCCGCGGACGCGCCGGTGGCGAGCGCCGCGGCCTGCAGCGCGGGCTCGGCCTTGCGCATGCCCCAGCGGCCCACCCGGGCCGCCGCGACGGGCGGCAGCGCGCCCGCCGCCCGCTGCAGGGTCGGCGCGGTGGCGGCGTCGCCGAGAACGCGGGTGGCGAGCGTGTGGCCGTCCATGGAGGCGAACAGGTGCTGGAACGGCCGCCGGTAGAAGAACACCGCGATCGTCAGCAGGGCCATGAACATCACCTGCATGCCCCACGGCATGGCGGTGGAGATGATCAGGGCGTAGCCGTACACCAGGACGCCGAGGACCAGGGCCAGCACCGCCTGCCGCAGCAGCGTGCCGACCAGCATCTCCACCCAGCGCATCGCGATGATGCGGCCGGAGCCGGGATGCACGCCGAGCAGCAGGAAGATCGGCCCGAGGATCAGCAGCAGCAGGAACCCGACCTTGAGCACCAGCAGCGAGACCGCCACCAGGAAGATCAGCACGCCCGCGACCATCGCGGCCAGCAGGGCGCCGATCGCGATGCCGAGCCGGCTCGTCCAATCCTTTCCCTGGAAGAGGAAGAAGATCGGCGTGTTCTCCAGCGGCTTGGCGATCTCCTCCTCGTACCGTAGCTGGTGGGAGTTGCTCGCGGGCACCTGCGCGGCCCGCATCTCGGTGGCGTCGATGGCCTGGATGTCCAGCAGCTTGGGAGCGAGCTTCTGCACGACCGGGGCGGTCGCCTCCGCGGTGCCGAACTCGCCCATCAGCCACGGCTTGCAGACCAGCACCGACCAGAGCGCGTCGGCGTTCTGCTCCACCCCGGGGACGCCGGGCTGGCCGTAGCCGCCGGCCCTGGCCTGAGGGGCGGGGTCGTCCTTGGTGGGCATGCAGGAGGCGCCGCCCGCGCCGGGCAGGCCGGAGAAGGCCGAGTTGACGACCTCACCGGTCTTGTCGGTGACGACCTTCCCCAGCGAGGTGAAGTCGCCGGGGCGGCTGAAGAACCAGACCGCGACGGTGACCGCGAGGACCATCCAGATGACGCCCTCGGCGGTGGTGGTCGCGCGCTTGCGGATCAGGCCGTACCAGGCGAGCCAGATGGCGCCGAGGATCACGACCGGCCGCAGGTACGGCCAGTACATGGCGTTCGCCAGGTTGGTCACGATGTCGTCGACGACATCCTTGATCGACTCCAGCGGGCCCTCGGTGGCGGCCGCCTGGTAGGTGGTGATGGTCAGCCGGTCGAGTGACTTGGCCCAGGAGAAGACCGTGTTGGCCCAGGCGTTGCCCAGCACCGCCGCGACGTCGTCGCAGCCCAGGTTGTAGGTGTGCCAGAACTGGCCGCTCATGCCGTAGGTGGTGTAGTTGCCCTGCGCCGCGGCGGCCGCCCCGGGGGCGCCGGACGCGGCCGGGGCGGGCGCCGGCGTGATCGTCGCGCCCGACGTCGCGGGCGGGCTCGGGTCCGGGGGTTTGACCAGGCCGTCCACGCCCGACCCGACGACCTCGGGGGTGAGGTCCGGCGACAAGTCGCAGGGGGCGGCGATGGCGACGGACCCCCCCTCGGGGAACACCAGGGGCAGCGCGAGGAAGGCGGTCAGCGCCACCAGCGCGATGGCGACCCGCCTGCGTAGCCGGCTGCGAGAGCCTCTCTTTCCCTTCCGGGAGCCTCCGTGCCCGCCACGGGATTTCCCGTGCCCCTTGCCGGAGCCCTTCATGACCGCACCTCCACCGCCACGGCGCCCTGCCTGCTGACTCGGTCTCCCCCGGGCTGACCCTGGGGGTCGGCCGGGGGCCTCTCGTGGGTCGGGTTCGTGTCGAGCCAGCGCAGCAGCTCGTCGGAGATGAGGTCCACCCCGATGCGGCCGGCGCGACCGTCCAGGTCGCGGAACACGCACTCGCCGTTGCCGAGCGAGCGCAGGACCGCCTTGTGCTCCTCGGAGGGCTCGACCCCGAGCAGCGCCATCACGTGGTCGACCTCGACCCGCTCGGTGGACCGGAACGAGAACACCGACGACAGGCAGTTGGTCACCTGCTCGTTCAGCAGGTCGCCGGCGTTCTGCGACACCAGCACCAGCGCGGTGTTGCGGGAGCGGCCCATCCGGCTCACCTCGGGCACCAGCTTGGCGCCCTCGGGGGTGGAGGTGATCGCCCACGCCTCGTCCAGGAAGATCGCCTTGGGGGTCCGCCGGTCGAGGCCGTTCATCAGGCCCCGGGCGAACTGCGCGACGAGGTAGAGCAGCGCCACCGACAGCCGCTGCTCGTAGGAGTAGTCGTCGCGGCCGGTGGCGGCGTCCGGGAGGGTCAGGCCGCCGAGGGTGAAGACCGTGGTCCAGCCCTCGGTGTCGATCTGCTCGCCGCCGGAGGGGTCGAAGCAGAGCCGGGCCAGGTGCATCTCCGACATGGAGCGCAGCACCGCGCCCAGGTTCTTGGAGGCGGCGTCCTCGGTCTGCTCCAGGAACTCGACGACCTTCGCCAGCGAGGGGTCCTCGCCGTTGGCGACCGCCGCGACCGCCTGGATCATCGCCGACTCCCGCTCCTCCGACATGCGCGGCAGCAGCAGGCGCAGGGTCTCGCTGGCCATCGTCTTCTTGGCGGCGATGTCGTCTCCGAAGGAGAACGGGTCCAGCAGGCCGGGGGCCGCCGAGCCCAGCGGGATGATCCGCGCCTTGCGGCCCCGGTTGCGCAGCAGCTGGACCAGCGACTCGGCGTCGCCCTTGGGGTCGATGACCGCGACCGTCACGCCGCGCAGCGCCATCTGGTAGATCATCAGCAGCGCCAGCGTGGTCTTGCCGCCGCCGGGCTCACCGGTGATCGCGATGGCCGTCGGGCGGTTGCGGGTGGCCGCCACCAGCGGGTCGAAGTGCACGATGCTGCGCGCCCGGCCGAGGGTCTCCCCGATGTACGGTCCCATCCACCCGGCGCCCGACTCGTCCACCCGGTCTCCCAGGTCCACGGTCGCGGTCGCCATGCCGCCCGCGATGGTGCGCAGCGGTTGCCGCTGGGCGTAGGCGTTGACCCGGACCCGCTCACCCGGCAGTGCCTCGCAGAACAGCGAGAACTGGTCGCCGGTGGAGTTGACGATGTCGATGCCCATGTCGCGGTAGTGCTCCACGACCGCCTCGACCCGCTGCACGCAGATCTCCTCGGTCGGGGCCGACACCATCAGCCGGTGCCAGCCGTACACGAACGGCAGGCGCTCCTTGGTGATGCCGTGCTCCAGCATCCGGGCCGCGTCGATCTGCTCGGCCAGCGCCAGCGGGGCCTCGGCGCCCGCCTCGCGGATGTGGATGTCCATGTCGCGGGCGTGGGCGAGCTTGCGCGCGACGTCCTTGCTGGCCTTGACCGGGGAGATCAGCCGCATCCGCGACGAGACCTCCACCGGGAACGGCAGCTGGTCGGCGAAGTGCATCCACGGCTCGCCGTCGGGGAACGGCATCAGGTCGGGGAAGCGGGCGAACGACAGATGCGCCACGTAGGAGTCGCCGTACGGCTGCTCGATCCGCAGCAGCGACCTGCCGTTGTGGATCTGCCCCTCGACCAGCGACTCGATCTCACCCTGCCCCCACCTGCGCTTGGGGCTGGCCGAGGCGGGCGGGTCGCCGAGGGAACCGGTCGCGGCGTGCTGGAACAGCCAGGCGATCTCGGTGGAGGTGGCGTGCCGGGCGTACAGGGCGCTGGCCGACAACGCCCGGCCCAGCCGCTCGGCCTGCTCGGTCCACCGGGCGACCTCGGCCCGGGGGATATGGTCGTCGTCGATGCCGAGGGCCTTCTCGCCGCGCTGGTAGAAGCCGAAGAGCTGGGCGAGCACGCCGCCGCCGATCTGCCTGCCGCGCGGCCCGAGGCGCACGCCGAGGTAGACCTCCTTGGTCCAGAAGTCCTTGGCCCAGACGTGGCGGTACATCTCCTCCAGGTAGTCGCGCCAGCCCGGCCCCTCGTCGGAGGTGGCGTTCAGCGCCATCGCCCACTCGGCCGCCGGGTAGGTGCGGTGCGCCACCCGCAGGTGCACCTCGGCGTCCGGCATCCGGATCGCCGCCAGCGCGATGGTGACGTTGGTGGCCAGCGCCTCCCGCTCCTCGGGGGTGACGAACTCGTAGCTCACCGTCGGCAGCCTGAAGTAGGCCCAGACCGCCGAGTCGGTCAGCAGGATCCGGTCGTCGAAGTACCGGACCGCGAGACGGCTGTGCGCCCGTGACGCGCGGCTCACCCGGCCTCCCCCGTCCGGGACGCGGCACGGCCCGCCCCGCGGACCGCCTGATCGCCCGCCCGCCGTACGGCGCGGCCGACCCGATCACCCGTCAGGCGTACGGCGCCGCCGGCCCGCTCGCCCGTCCGTCCTGCGCGGCCGTTCACCCCGTCACCTCGTCATGCCCGTCCACCACGTCTCGTCCCGCCCGGGGGATCACTTGGCCAGCTCCTCCTCGCTCGATCGGACCGCCTGTGCCGTTCCGAGTCCCGCGACCACGACCCCGGCCAGCGCGAGGTACGCCCGGCGGCCGGCCGTCCGCAGGTGGGACGGCTCGACCCGCTCGGACCTGCCCGGGGCCAGCTCGTCCTCCCACGGCACCCGCACGATCGCCCGGCACCTGCCGCGCGCGACCGCCTCGGCCTGCTCGACGTCGCCCATGCTGCGGCGGCTGACGCCGTTGACCACCAGGACCGCGCGGCGCCGCAGGTCGGCGCAGCCGTGCCCGTCGAGCCACTCGTAGGTCATGGCCACCGCGTCCGGGCCGTCCTCGCTGGCCGGGACGACCAGGACGAGCTGGTCGGCGTAGGGCAGCACCCGGGCGGCCAGCGCCGCCGCGGGGTCGACGACCACGAGCTTGTAGTACTGCTCCAGCGTGTCCATGGCCTGGCCGAGCCGCCGGTCGGAGAAGAGCGTGCGGTCCGCCAGGCGCTGCTCGGCGCCGGCGTCGCTGTCGCCGGCCAGCACCTCCAGGCCGGAGGCGCAGCGGCTGGTGTAGGCGCGCATGCCGAGGTAGCCGTGGACGGTGTCGAGGCCGGCCAGCAGCGAGCTCAGCGTCTCGGGCGACTCGCCCGGGATCCGGCTGGAGAGGTTGTGGTGGCCCGTTCCGGCGTCGACCGCGAGCACCCGGTCCTCGCGGTATCGGGCGAGGGTGTGCCCCAGCATGAGCGCGGTCGTGGTCTGCCCCGCGCCGCCGGTGCAGCCCAGCACGACCACCCGGCGGCTGCCGGGGAACGGCGCGGTGGCCCGCGCCTCGTCGATCTCCGATCCGTCCGTACGGCCTCCGCCGCCGGGCCCGACGACCACCTGGGCCAGCCGCCGCCACCCGCCGGAGGAGTCGCGGCCGACGACCGACTCCACCCGGCGGATCCGGGCCGTGCCGGGGGTGGGCTCGTCGCCGCGGGTGGTGCGGGGCACCGGCACCGCGGGCGCCACCGGATCGGTCCCGGGGCCGGACGCCGAGGGGACCGCGCGGATCGGGACCCCGCCGGACCGCGCCGGGGGACGCTCCGCGGGCCGCGCCGGGGGGTTTTCCGCAGGTCGCGCCGGAGGATGTGCCGGGGGATGTTCCGCGGGATGCCCGGAGGAGTGCTCCGCGGGACGCTCCGGGGACCGCGCCCGTCGCCGCTCGGCGAACCGCTCCAGCGACGCGGGCCCCTGCTCCTCCACCGGGGCGGCGCGCCCGGCCTCCGCGGAGGCGGCGAGCCTGCGCAGCCGCCGCAGCGCCTCGGTGCCGATCGGCGGTGTCGCCGCGGACGGCGCACCGGAGGCGGCGGACCGCGTCCCGGCGGCGGGCTCCGTCTTCGAGAGGGCCGTCTTCGAGGAGGCCGGCTCCGAGGAGGCCGTCCGCTTCCCGGAAGCCGTCTCGGCGGCCGTGCGCGCCTCGGAGGACGTCTCGGACACCGCACGGACCTCGGACACACGGACCTCGGACGCCGCACGGACCTCGGAGGACGTCTCGGACACCGTACGGACCTCGGGGTGCGTCTCGGAGGCCGTGCGTGACTCGGCCGAAGCCGTCCGCGCCTCGGAGGCGAGAGCCTCCCGAGCCGCCGGTACGGCGCGCGCCGGGCCCGTCACCGGATCCGCCGGGCTCGTCGTCCCCGTCGGCGCGGCTCCGGCCGCGGCGGGCGGACGCTCGGCCGGCGGCTCGGTGCGCGGGGGCTCGGCGGGACCCCCGAGGGCCGGGGCGGTGCCCCTGCGCGCGGCCCGGACCGTGCCCCACGCGGCGCGGCCCCGGCTCCCCCGCTCCTGGGTGGCCGTCTCCGCGGCGTGCCCGCGGGCGGTCGCGTCCTGGGTGGACTCCAGGGCCGCCGCGGCGGCGGCCGCCACCGCGGGACGGACCTCGCGGGGGGAGGCGGCGTGCCCGGCCTGGGTGTGCCGGGCCTTGCGCGCGGACTTCACGCGGACGTCGGCGGCCCGCCGGGGGGCGGCCCGCCAGACCTTCCCGGTCAGGGTGATCTCGGCGGGCTCGGCGACCGGCGCCATCCGGCACCAGGTGCGCGGCTCCCCGATGTAACGGGTCTGCGACTGCAGCAGCTCGGTGAGCCGCTTGCTCTCGATCACCGGGCGGGTGGACAGCCAGGTCACCACCCCGGGCGGCACGATGTAGACCACGTGCCAGGGGGCGTCGAAGGGCAGGCCGAGAAGCGCGAGCAGCAGCGACCAGGGAACCGCCACACCCACGAACACACCGATCCAGACAATGGGAAGCGGCATCGGCAGCCGTAGGTCGTACAGCTTGTAGAGCCGCTTCTCGATCCGCCAGATATTGGTATACGTGGGCAGATCCACGCGCTCCTCCTTTCCGCCTCTCGTTCTCTGACCGCTCTGCGCGGTCTCAACCCCCCGTGATGCCCAGTGCGCCCGCGATCGCCTTGGCCGTCACCTCGATGATGTTCGGCACGTAGAAGATCACTCCGATGGCGATGGCGAGGATGATGAACTGCACGAACCTGGTGATCTCCCTGGTGAAGAGGAAGAAGAGGGCGACGACGGAGACGACGACGAGGAAGAGCGGGGCGAAGAACTTGCGCAGGAAGTCGGCCAGGCCCTGGGTGTTGACGCCGGTCGGAGGAGCGGTCGGCTGAGCGATGTCGATCACGCTCAGCAGGATGGTGTTCAGGGTCACTTCTCGTCCTCCGTGCTTATGATCGCGCTCGCCGGGCGGCCACGGGGTCGTGACACGCGCGCCGGAACCCGCCCGCCGCCGGCTCTCCGATCAGGGGGGGTCTGTTCACTGTGCTCCGGCACCGTCCGATCATGGGTTCCCCGCAGACCGTTTCGCGCCTCGGATGTCCTTGACGAACCACTTGTCGCCCTGTTTGACCATGGTGAGCCGGTAGGACTGCTCCAGCTTGCCGTTCATCGCCCCGGGGTCGGACGAGGCGGAGTCGGTGGAAGTGCCGGAGCCCGAGGGCACGCCCCACACGACCGTGGCCGTCACCTCGCGGGTGGCGCCGCCGACGAGCGGGACGTCGAGGTCCTTGAGCTCCACGAAGGTGAAGGCGCCGCCGAACCCGTCCAGGGTGACCCCGGCGGCGGCGTACCGCTGCAGGGAGACGGTGTCGCCCGCGGCGTACGCCTTGAAGAAGTCGGCCAGCGGGGTGCGCAGCTCCTGCTCGGCGGCCTCGTCGTTCTCCGGCGCGGCGACCGCGGGCAGGTTGGCCGGGGACGGGGCGGGGAGGATGCCGGGGCGGCCGGAGACGACGAACCTGCCCTTCTCGGCGTCGTAGTACACCGGCACCGACAGGAGCTGGCGGCGGTCGCCCGCCTGGAACGCCATGGTGACGACGGCGTTCCGGTCGTCGACGATCTCGGTGTCGTACGGCTGGACCGCTCCGGCGGCCATTCGCCCCAGTCCGTCCCAGCCGAGCTGCGGCTCGGCGGCGTCGGGGAGATAGGGGGCCAGCCTGGCGGCCCTTTCCGACGCCCGTACGGCGTCGAAATTCAGATAGACCGCCGCGAACTGGCTGGCGAAAGAGGTGGCCCGGCCGACCGGGAATCCGGAGCCGGTCGAGACGGCGGACGGGCCGCCCGTGGCGGTCTGCCCGGTGGCACGCTCGAAAATGGCGCGCACGCCGTTCACCACGATGACGACTATCAGCGCCCACAGGATGACCCGGCCGACCCAGACCAGCCACCGGCCGCCTCCGCCGGACCAGCGGCCCCGCGAGGCGCCGCGTCCGCGCGCCGGGGCCGGGTCGAGCTCCGGATCGTCGAGGGACCCCGGGTACGCCGACAGCCCGGGGTCGCCGGTGATCCGAGGATCACGCTGGAGCGCTGCCCTTCGAGCCATCATTCCTCCGCTCGCGCCGATCCCCCGGCCGGCACGGTTTCGTATTACCCGCGACCCCGTTAACCATGGTCAAGGACTTACTCTAACCGCCTCGCCGATTGTTCCAGGAAAGCCACGCCTATGCTGCAGGCATCGTCCTTACCGAGCAAACCGGGTCTGGGATGCGGACGGCGTGGTGACCTGCGCCGTTCGCGGGGAGAAAACATATTCCTCCAGGTCGGCGCATGCCCCGATTACCGAAACGCCACGCATTGCTCACCAAACAGCACCGAGACTGTCTCGACCTGCGCATTTATCCCGGAAAGCATTACTCAGCGTCACCGAATGACGAAACGGGCCTGATCAGCCGATCAGGCCCGTCCGGGGGATCACGGGGCGGCGCGCCGCCCGCGAAGGTGGGCCGCGCGCCCGCGGGGGCCGGTCGCACGCCCCCGGGACGTCCTCCCCACGGGCGCGCGGACCGTACGAGGGTCAGTCGCCGGGCGGGAGCATGGCCCGGCGTCCCGGGGCGGCGGGGGACTGGACGGTCATGCCGCCGTCGACGACGATGAGCTGCCCGGTGAGGTAGCGCGACTCGTCGGAGGCGAGGAAGACCATGGTGTGGCCGATGTCCTCCGGGCTGCCGAGATAGGGCAGGGCGTTCGTGCGCTTGAGGTCGTCGACGACGTCCCGGGGCAGGTTGTCCAGCAGGGCGGGGGTGACCACCGCGCCCGGGGCCACGGCGTTGCAGCGCACGCGGTGCGGGCCGTACTGCACGGCGATCGACTTCGTGAGGTTGATGACGGCGGCCTTCACCGCGCCGTAGGAGATCTGCACGACGTCCCCGACCAGGCCGGCCACCGAGGCGGTGTTGATGATCGACCCGCCGCCGGCCCGGATCATGTGGGGGATCGCGTGCCGGGAGCCCAGGAGCGTGCTGCGCACGTTGAGGGCGACGGCGCGGTCGAACTCGGCCATGTCCAGCCGCAGCAGGTCCAGGTCCGCGCGCGGGTCCGTGCCGCCGACGTGGTTGCAGAGCACGTCCAGGCGGCCGAACTCGCCGACGGTGACGCCCACCATGCCGGCCACGGAGTCCTCGTCCATGACGTCGACCGTCAGCGGGAGCGCGCGGCCGCCGGCGGCCTCGACCAGCCGGGCCGTCTCCCGCGCGGCGTCCCCGTCGCGGTCGGCCACGGCGACCAGGGCGCCCTGCGCGCTCATCAGCCGCGCGGCGGCGCGGCCGATGCCGCCGCCGGCTCCGGTGATCAGCGCGACCTTCTCCTTCAGGCGGTCCATCGAACGGTCCCTCTCTCCCCCACCGGTTTGTCAACAGTGATGACATCGTATGTCATCTATGATGACAAACCTCACGACGGGAGCGGAAAGGAGGTCGTCCGTGGCGGTGCGACCACAGGGCCCGGCACGCCGCCGGTCGGCGGCGGCGACCCGGCAGGCGATCTCCGAGGCGGCGCGCGACCTCTTCGCGGACAGCGGCTTCGACGCGGTGGGCATCCGGGCCATCGCCGCCCACGCCGGCGTGGACGCGGCGCTGGTCATCCGTTACTTCGGCTCCAAGGAGCGGCTCTTCCTGGAGGTCATGGCCGTCGACCTGCCGGTGGCCGCGGTCATGGACGGGCCGCTGGAGAGCCTCGGGCAGGCCCTCGTCGAGCACGTGCTCGATCTCTCCTCCTCCCGCGCGGGAACCCTGGCGGTGACCTCGCTGTCAGCGCTCTTCCGCGCCTCGGAGCGGGCGCCGGTCCAGCAGACCCTGCGCGAGATCATCGAGAGGGCCTTCGCCGTCCCGCTGGTCGGCCGGCTCCGCGGCGGCGACGCCGAACTGCGGGCCCATCTGATCGCGGCCCAGATCGGGGGCCTGCTCACCTCCCTGCACGTGGTGCAGGACCCGGTGCTCGGCCGCGCCGACCGCGCGAGCCTGGCCGCCCGGTACGGAGCCGCCATCCAGTGCCTCATCGACGGAGAGGACTGAGCCGCCCCGGCCCGTACAGACGGCCGCGCTCCAGCGGTACGGACGGCCGCGCCCCGGCGGTACGGACGTCCCCGCTCCGGCCGTACGGACGGCCGCGCCCCGGCGGTACGGACGTCCCCGCCTCGCCCTCCACGGCCTTCGGCTCGCCGCGGACGGTGAGCCGGCCGTCAGGAGCCGGCGCTCTCGGCGGCGGCGCGCTCCCTGGACACCGCCCTGCGGGACAGCACGATGGACAGTGCCGTCACGGCACCCCATACCGGGCCCATGAGGACGTGCAGGATCCCCAGCCAGGCGACCTCTCCCCACTGGTACAGCAGCACCTGCGCGGCCAGGCTCACCAGGCTCACCAGCGCGATCAGCACCGTGGTCACCGCGTAGAAGCGGCGCAGTCCGCGATGCGAACGCCATTCCGGCGGACCGCCCACGATCCGGTTGGCCACCAGGCCGGCCAGCGGCCGGTCGGCCACGAGCGACAGCAGGCACGCCGCCGCGGCCAGGACCGGGATCAGCATCGGGGGCAGGAAGAAGCCGCGCGCCTGCCCCGTCCCGGCGGCGACCGCCGCGCAGGCCGCCGCCAGCAGGGCGCCGGCGACCGCGTGCCGGACCTGCCGCCGGGTCCACAGCCGCCAGGCGAGGATGAGCGCCGCGGTCACGGCCGTGGCGGCGACCGCCGGGCGAAGGCCGCCGATCTGGTTCGCGACGAGGAACACGAGGGTGGGTGCCGCCGCGGCCACGACACCGGCCGGGGACATCCCGTCCGGCGTCCTCATCGAGCGCCCTCGTCCGCGCCGGCGGACCGGCGCCGGCCGGTGAGCGGTGAGGAGCCGGTGAGCTGTGCAGAGCCCGCGAGTTCCGAAGAGGAGAGGGGACCCGCTTCGGAGACGCCGGCGGGCATGCCGCCGTCGCCGGTGACGTGGAGCGCCCGGTCGGAGGGCGCGATGACGCCGATCGGGCCGAACCCGTCGGACGACGCGATGTGAACGTGCATGTTGGAGAGCCTTCGTCGAACGGGGAGCCGGCGGTCACCGGCTCCGGCTCGACGCTACGAGCCCGCGGGCACGGCGTTCGCAGGGGTGAGCGCCACGTTTCAACGGGATGTCGCCACGCCGCGGCCCTGGCGGTGACGCGGGTCACGGGTCACGGACGGGTGCCGGCCGAAGGTACGGCGGTAGGTGTGGGGGCTGACACCAGTGGTGCGCTTGAAACGGTCGCGGAAGGCCGTGGGCGAGCCGAAGCCGACCTGGGCGGCGATGCGCTCGACGGAGTGGTGCGTGGTCTCCAGGAGGTGCTGGGCCTGCCGGACGCGGGCCCGGTGGAGCCACTGGAGCGGGGTGGTGCCGGTCTGCTCGCTGAAGCGGCGTATCAGGGTCCGGGTGCTGACCCGGGCGTGGGCGGCGATGTCGGCGAGGGTGAGCTCGCGGCCGAGGTTGTCCTGCAGCCAGACGAGCAGGGGGTCGAGGGCGGAGCCCTGCGGGGTGGGCGGGTGGTCGTGGACGATGAACTGGGCCTGCCCGCCTTCGCGTTCGAGGGGCATGACGGACAGGCGGGCGGCGTCGGCGGCCACGGCCGAGCCGTAGTCGCGGCGGATCATGTGCAGGCACAGGTCCAGGCCCGCGGCGGCGCCGGCCGAGGTGAGGATCTGCCCGTTGTCGACGTACAGGACGCCCGGATCGACGTCGACCTCCGGGTGGGTGGCGGCCAGGAGGCCGGCGGCGATCCAGTGGGTGGTGGCCCGCAGACCGTCCAGCAGGCCGGTGGCGGCCAGGGGGAAGGTGCCCGCGCAGATGGAGGCGATGCGCGTGCCGTCCACGGCGGCCGCTCGCAGCGCGTCGCGGACCTCCGCGGTGGGCGGGACCTCCGGTGTGGCGGTGCCGGGCACGATGATCGTGTCCGCGCCCCTGAGCCCGTCGAGGCCCCAGGGCGCGCGCAGGGTGAAGGCGCCGGCGTCGATCTCCGGCCGCTCGGCGCACACGCGGACCTGGTAGCCGGGGCGCCCGTCCGGAAGCCGGGTACGGGTGAAGACCTCGATCGGGGTGGAGAGGTCGAACGGGATCACCTGGTCCAGCGCGAGAACGGCGACGGTGTGCATGGCCGGAATCTACCGCCCCGCCGGACGGCACACCCGGTCCCGGCTCCCTGGGATCGCCATCTCGGCGCAGCGTGGCGGCCTTCTTCCGATGTTGGCACTATTTCGTTGGGGACTGTCATAAATGCCACTGGGAGAGGGAGGTGGCGGCCCGTTACGTTCGGGGCGTACCCGGCGACCGGCCGGGCGTCCCGCATCCGAAGGATCCCCATGCACGCCCAGATCGTCCTGTTCGACGGCTTCGATCCGCTCGATGCCGTCTCCCCCTACGAGGTGCTCCACGCCGGCGGCACCGCCTCCGCGGGCGCGGTGACCGTGGAACTGGTCTCCGCCGAAGGACCCCGCGAGGTGGTCAGCGGCACCGGCGGGCTGGCGCTACGCGCCACCGCCGCCCTCGACCCCGGACGCGCGGGCCTGATCCTGGTCCCCGGCGCCTCGGGCCGCGTCGGAGAGCCCGGGGAGGCGCCCGGCCCGGACGCGGGCACCGAAGAGCGGCAGGGGGACGATTCCGTCACCGTACGGCTGGCCCGCGCCCTGACCACCGACCTGCCCGTGCTGCTGAAGGCGGCCATGGAGAACCCGGAGGTGACGGTCTGCACGGTGTGCGGCGGCTCGCTCCTGCTGGCCATGGCCGGTCTGCTGGGAGGACGCCACGCCACGACCCACCACCTGGGCATGGGCGCGCTCGGCGCGACCGGCGCCCACGCGGTGAACGCCCGCGTCGTCGACGACGGCGACCTCGTCAGCGGCGCCGGTGTCACCTCCGGGCTCGACCTGGGCCTGTACCTGCTGGAGCGTGAGGTCGGTCCCCGGGTCGCCCACGCCGTCGAGGAGCTGTTCGCCCACGAGCGCCGCGGCACCGTCTGGCGCGCTCAGGGACCCGCCCCCGCCGCCCTGTGACTGCCGAGACCACCCACGCCCTCCAGGCAACCGAGCATCGAACATGACGAAACTCTTCCTCTCCCTGCACGTCCTGGTCGCCGTCGTGGCCGTCGGCCCGGTCACCGTCGCCGCCGGCATGTTCCCCCCGGCCCTGCGTCGCGCCCGCCGTATCGCCGGGGACGTCCCCGGCGACCGGGACGCGCTCGCTACCCTGCGGACGCTGCACCGTATCTGCCGGGTGTACGCGACCGTCGGCATCGGCGTGCCCGTCTTCGGGTTCGCCACGGCGAGCAGCCTCGGCGTCCTGGGCGACGGATGGCTGATCGCCTCGATCCTGCTGACCGCCGCGGCCGCCGCCGTCCTGGCCCTGCTGATCCTGCCCGCCCAGAGCCGTGAGCTCGCGGCCCTGGGGGACGCGACCGCAGGCCCCGACCCCCGCGTGCCCGGCCGCCTGTCCATGCTCACCGGCGTCTTCAACCTGCTGTGGGCCACGGTCACCGTACTGATGATCATCCGCCCCGGCTCCACCACCGGGGTGTGACCGTGGACGTTCGCCACCTGCGCGTCGCCGCGCACCTCGAACTCGCCTCGCTGGTCATCATGCTGGCCAACATCGCCACCGTGCACCTGAAGCCCGTCTCCTCCCTGATGGGCCCGGCCCACGGCTGCGCCTACCTCTTCGTCGTCGTGGCGGCCTGGCGTCTCGGACAGGCCACGGTCGCCGTCAGGGCGGCCGCCCTCCTCCCCGGCGTCGGCGGCCTCCTCGCGCTGCGCCTGCTCGGCCGCGCCCGGGTCACCGAGCGGCACGGCCGGGGCGGCGAGGAAACGGTCCCGTCCTGAATGCCTCCCCCGTTCCGGGAAGCCGCCGGCCGCCACCTGGCGCGCCGAGTACGGCACGGCCGGCGCACGCGGCGCCTGACGTCCCCGGAGACCGCCCGGCGCGTTCCACCGCGGTGGAACGGATTTGCTGAATCCGCAAACGAATTCGCCATCCGGGCGGAATCCTCCGCATGCCCGGCGTGCCCGGCGTGCCCGGCGTGCCCGGCGTGCCCGGCGTGCCCGGCGTGCCCGGCGTGCCCGGCGTGCCCGGCGTGCCCGGCGTGCCCGGCGTGCTCGGCGTGCTCGGCGTGCTCGGCATGTTCGGCATGTTCGGCGCCGAGGCAGTCGAGGCAGCTGGCGAAACGGAACGACGGACGGGGCCACCGGGGCGTTGAAGGCCGGCGGTCCCGAAGGAGGGCGCATGTCGCGACAGGCCATGGAGATCACACATCGATCGGTGTCCTCACCGGGGGGCCGGATCCACATCGCGGAGCAGGGAACCGGGCCGCTGGTGCTGCTCGTCCACGGCTTCCCGGAAACCTGGTACTCCTGGCGCCACCAGATGCCGGTGCTCGCGGCGGCGGGATATCGCGCGGTCGCCCTCGACGTACGCGGCTACGGCCGTTCCTCAGCGCCGGCCGCGACGGACGCGTACCGGATGCTCGACCTGGTGGAGGACAACGTCGCGGTGGTGCGCGCCCTCGGCGAGGAAACGGCGGTCGTCGTCGGCCACGACTGGGGCGCCACCATCGCCGCCACCTCCGCCCTGCTCAGGCCGGAGGTCTTCCGGGCGGTGGGGCTGCTGAGCGTTCCCTACACCCCTCCCGGCGGGCCCCGTCCCAGCGACGTCTTCGCCGGGATGGGCGGGGACGAGGAGTTCTACGTCTCGTACTTCCAGGAGCCGGGCCGCGCCGAGGCGGAGATCGAACCGGATGTGCGCGGCTGGCTCGCGGGCTTCTACGCGGCCCTGTCCGCCGACACCATGCCACCGCCCGGCGCCCCCGACCCGCACTTCGCCGGCAGAGGGGGGACGCTGCGCGACCGTTTCCCCGCCGGACGGCTGCCCGCGTGGCTCGGCGAGCGGGACCTCGACGTCTACGCCGGAGAGTTCGAACGCACGGGCGTCACCGGGGCTCTCAACCGCTACCGGAACATGGACCGCGACTGGGAGGACCTCGCCGCCTTCGACGGCGCCCCCGTCACCCAGCCGTCCCTATTCGTCGGCGGCGCTCTGGACGCCTCCACGACCTGGCTGGCCGGCGCGATCGAGGCGTACCCGGCCACGCTGCCGGGCCTGGTCTCCTGCCACATCCTCGACGGCTGCGGCCACTGGGTCCAGGAGGAGCGTCCCGCCGAGGTCAACCGGCTCCTGACCGACTGGCTCGCCACCCTGCCCGCCTGACGGATCCGCCTGACGTGCCCGCGCGCCACCCGGTGAGGTGGAGCCGGATGACGGGGCGGCACCGCCCGGACCGTCGCGCCCTGTTCACGGGCGGAGCCGGCCGAGGTCCGCTTCCGCGCCGGTCAGAGGCCGTCGGGGCGGTATCTGGCCCGGATGTGGACGCGTTCCCCCTGGGGGCCGAAGATGCTGAGGAACTCCACCGGGCGCTCGTCGGCGTTGCCGAACCAGTGCGGGAGATGGGTGTCGAACTCGGCGACCTCGCCGTCCGCGAGGACGAAGTCCCTGTCGCCGAGCACGAGGCGCAGGCGGCCGTTGAGGACGTACAGCCAGTGGTATCCCTCGTGGGATCGGGGGTCGGGCTCGCGCCCGTCGGTCAGGCCGGCGGGAAGGATGTGCTTGAACGCCTGCAGCCCGCCGGGTTTGCGGGTCAGGGGGACGATGGTCACTCCGTCGCGGATGACCGGCTTCGGGTACACCCGGGGGTCGAGATCGGCCGGGGCGCCGACGAGTTCGTCGATCGGCATCCGGTAGGCCCTGGCCAGGGGCAGCAGGAGTTCGAGGCCGGGCCTGCGGTGCCCGGACTCCAGCCGGGACAGGGTGCTGACCGGAATGCCGGTGGTCTCGGACAGGGCGGTCAGCGTGACGCCGCGGCGACGGCGCAGTTCGCGCAGCCGGGGCCCGACCGCGGTCAGCACGGCGTCGAGGTCATCGTCCATACGGCCACTGTGCCCACATTTTTGCATTTTCCGCAAAGAAGTTTGCCGGGAGGGCGAAACGGGGGCACCTTGGCGCCGGAGGTGGCCGCGACGACCCGGGGTTCCCGGGCGGCGACGGCGATCAGCACGACGCGGCGGCGACCGGTGCCGCCGGAACCGGCGGGACACGCGCCCACGACCGGCGGGACGCACGACCGCGACCGGCGGGACGGCGGACCCGCGACGGCGGCCGGACCGGCGGCTCGCCGGGCCGGCCGCCACCAGAGAGACCGACGAGAGGACCGAACCCATGGACGCAGACCGGTGGGACGAGATGTACCGCAGCCGCGACCGCCTGTTCAGCGGCAACCCCAACGGCGTGCTCGTCACCGAGATCACCGACCTGCCGCCGGGCCGGGCGCTCGACGTCGGATGCGGTGAGGGCGCCGACGCGCTCTGGCTGGCCCGGCGCGGCTGGCAGGTCACCGGGATCGACATATCCGAGACCGCCCTGCGACGCGCCGCGGCCTCCGCCGCGGACGTCGAGGGCCGCGTGGCCTGGGAGCGGGCCGACCTCATGACCACACCGCCCCCGGCGGGCGCCTTCGACCTGGTGTCCGTCCAGTACTTCCCGCTCCTGCGCCGGGCGGGCCGGGCCGCGCCGCGCGGCCTGCTGGACGCCGTCGCCCCCGGCGGCACCCTGCTCTTCGTCACCCACGCCCTCGCCGACCTGCCCCCGCACCCGGAGGGGGACTTCGACCCCGCCGACTACTACCAGGTCGACGACATCGCCCGGCTCCTCGACCGCACCTGGGACGTCCTCGTCAACGAGACCCGCCCCCGCGTCGTCCCGCCGCCCGCCGGCACGCACCACGCCCACGACACCGTCCTGCGGGCACGGCGCCTGCCGTAACCCGGCCCCGGGAAAGCCTGGGGGCCCGGCTCCGAGGAGCCGGGCCCCTTCCGGCCCGCGTGCCCGCCGGATCGGCGACGTGGCGTCAGGTCGCTAGACGTTGAAGCGGAAGTCTGGGGCCAGCGCGGCGACCTGGGAAAACGCTCCGACCAAGCTTCTGACCTGCGGGTTTTTGCGTTTGCTGGCGTTGACGATATTCGGGGATGTTCGGAGGTCTTGCGGACTTCCCGCGGACCGCGGACCGAACTCCCCCGCGAACCTCCCCGCTCAGCTCGACGCCTTGCCGCCTTTCGTCCTGGCCTCAATGCCGTGCTCTCTGGCGAGCTTCCGCACGTACGCATCGGTGAAGGGTGAGCGCTTCACGACGTCGGTCGGCCTCTCGCCGGCCTTGAGCGCGGCCACCACGTCGGCGATCACGGCCGTGCGTGACCTCTCGTGTTCCGCCTCGGTCTGGCGGTACCGGCGGGTGCTGTCGTCGAGGGCTTCAAGCGGGTTCTTCGTCATGCGCAACAGATTAGCGCAACAGGGTTGCGGTTGCCACAGGGAACCGCTACTGTTTAGCGCAACAGAGAACCGCAACACAGGAGCGAATATGACCATCACCGACCGCATCCGCGCCGCCTACACCCGCGCCTCCCTGGGTCGCCCCGGTCGGCCCGTCCGCCTCGACGCGATCCGCGTCACCCTGGTCGACCTCCCCCGGGACCTGGTGGACGCCACGCTGCAGGACATGGCCACCCAGGACGGCGTCAGCCTCACCGCTCAGCGCAACCCGCGGATGCTCACCCTCGGACAGAAGGTGGCGGCCGTGACCATCGACGGCGAGGACAAGCACCTCATCGCCATCCGCTAGGCCCCGCGGGGCGGCCTCCGGGCCGCCCCAGGGCTGGCCCTGCGCTCGCCGTACCTCCCCGAGAGCTACAGCGAGCGGAAGGCCAGACCTCCCAATGCACGGCGGGCCCGCCCGGTCTCGACCACCGGGACGGGCCCTGGATCGGAACCACCCAAGGAAAGGTCCCTCACCGTGGACAAGCGTACGACCCCCACCGCTGACCGTCCCGCCGACGTCGAGGTGCCCGCGTGGCTCACCGGCCCGTGCCCGGCCTGGTGCAGCGCCCTTCATAGCGCCTCCGACCACCCCGACGACCGCCACCACGACGGCGTCAGCGCCGCGGTCGAGCTGACCACGATGGACTTCATCAACTACGGGGCGCCCACCCGGCCGAACTACCGGCCCCAGGTCGCGCTGATCGAC
The DNA here is from genome assembly GCF_014648055.1 of Streptosporangium pseudovulgare. Lineage (GTDB taxonomy): Bacteria > Actinomycetota > Actinomycetes > Streptosporangiales > Streptosporangiaceae > Streptosporangium > Streptosporangium pseudovulgare. The sequence goes on along the minus strand of NZ_BMQJ01000017.1, from coordinate 28,261 downwards.
CTCATCCAGGGCTACCGCGAGGCCGAGCCGCGGGTGTGCGTCGTCGAGGGCTCCGACCGCTTCCTGTTCTACCTGTCGCTGGCCGAGGCCGAGGAGTTCGCCGGCCACCTGCTGCAGCTGGTCGCCACGGCCCGCGGCGAGTCCGACCCCTCCTAGCAAGACGGCCCCGGCCGGTGCGCGAACACCGGCCGGGGCCTCGACCCCATCCCCTGATCACACCAGGAGAGAGATCGTGGAACCGACCGTATCGTCCCCCGCGCCGTGCCCCAAGTGGTGCGTCGCCGACCACACCACCGACACCGCCGGCGAGCGCCTCCACCTCGCCTACGTCGGCCCGTTCAGCGGCCCCGGCGAGGTGATGCTCCGCTACGCCCAGGCCGACACCCCTGACGGCCGGACCCCGGTCGTGGTGCACCTGTCGTTCCTGTCCGAGGGCCGCCGCTTCCTGACCGACATCGACTGGCCGATCGCGATGGACTGGTCGCGGATCCTCGCCGGCCTCGACATCCGCTCCCTCGGCGAGTTCGCCGCGGCGCTGGGCAAGGTGGCTGAGCGGACCATGGGTGATGAGGCATGAGCGGCGGCAAGGCGCCGGCGCGGTGGCCGCTGCTGCTGCTCGCGCTGCCCGCCGGGGTGGCCACCTGGTCAGGCTGGGTTGGCCTGGGGCAGAAGACGGGCTTCGGCCTGGTGACGCCGCTTCCGGGCATCGCGGACGGCTTCCAGATCAACACGGCGATCACGCTCCCCATCGGGGTGGAGACCTACGCCGCGTACGCGCTGGGGACGTGGCTGTCGTCGAGCCCGGCTCTGTCGGCGGGGACCCGGAGGTTCGCGAAGTGGTCGTCGATCGGGTCGCTGCTGCTGGGCATGCTCGGTCAGGTCGCCTACCACCTGCTGGAGGTCGCCGGCTACGCCACGGCGCCCGGGTGGATCGTCACGGTGGTCTCCTGCCTGCCGGTGCTGGTGCTCGGCATGGGCGCCGGGCTGGGGCACATGCTGTCCCGCGACGCTCAGGAGTACGCCGCGGCGGCGACCGTACCCGCCGAGGAACCGCCCGCGGATGACGTACCTGCCGTACCTGAGCCCGTACCCGACCCCGAGCCGGACCCGGAACCGGACCCCGCGGCGCGACGGGCGGTGGCGGACCTGATCGCGTTCGTCCACCGCGTCGGCGACCGCCTTCCCGAGCCTGCCGTACCCGGCAGTTTCGCCGTACCCGAACCCGTACCTGGCGGTGTACCCGAGGGTGTACCTGAAGGCGATGACCTGGCCGTTCAGGCAGCCGAGCGGTACCGGCCCATGCTCGCCGCGGGCAAGCTCCCGTCGTTTCGGACGCTGAAGAACGAGATGCGGATCGGCCAGGAGAGAGCGCAGCAGGTACGCGCGTACCTGGCGACGCTGACCCGTACCCAGGCCCGTACCTGACCCCTGTGCCCGCCCCGGGCCGCATCGACCAAGAGCACCCGGGGCGGGCCCTCCCCATGAAGAGGAGAGACCCCATGATCCACCATGCCCCCCGCCCCAGCGTGTGGGCGGGGCTGTACGCCGTGCTGTGCCTGCTGCTGTCGGCGCTCGATGACCTGGTGGCCGCGCTCGCCGGCGCCCGTCCCCTCCGCCGGGACGCCGCGGACTTCGCCCGCCTGGTCGGCGACGCCTACCGCACCGGCAAGAACCACGTCGCCGAGGGTGACGTGCTCGACGACGACGACATCGAGGAGGACGGCCAGTGAGCACCGACAGGCCGGGCCGGGCCCGTATCCCTGAGCTGTCCAACATCCCATGGCAGGGGCCGGTGGCCATCACCAACTACGCCCAGATCGGGCGGGCCCTGTGCCGGGACCTCGGCGGCGAGTTCGAGATGGCCAGCGAAGAGCTGTACGCCGTCCTGATCCGCAGCTTCAAGGGTCACCCGGTGCTTGCCCTGCTCGGCGGCCCGGACGTGCGCTTGCGGGCCCGCCGTGTGGTGCGGCGCCTCAAGCGCGCCGCGGAGCTGCAGAAGGGATCTGCGGTCGAGATGGTGAAGTTTCACCAGCAGTTCCGCAAGGAGTTCATCGAGCAGCTTCCCGCCATCAAGGACAAGAAGAAGCCGGTCTTCAACTGGGATGACGTGTGATGGCCACCCGTAGCAAGGAACTCGTGCCCGTCGATGTTGAGTCGAGCCTGCAGAAGGTGGCCGCGCAGGGCGTGTCCAAGCTGGTCACCCTCGCATCGCCGTGGGTGGTGGGCCTGCTGCTGTTCGGCGTCGGTTCGGCCTTCCACTTCATCCTCGACACCGACGATCCCGCCGTGGCGTCCTGGACGGCGTTCCTGATGTCGGTGGGGGTGATCGTGCTGACCGGCGTGACCTACGGCCAGTCGCACGCCCGCGGCCCGTGGGGCAAGACGCACACCACCGCCACGACGCTGCTGACCGGTCTGTGGGTGACGGCCGCCACGATCAACGGCCCCACCACCGTCGTCACGGGCCGTATCGCGTTGATCGGCGGGTTCACCCTGTGCGCCACCTGGAACATCCGCACCGTGATCAGGATGAAGGGGTGGGACGCGCCGGGCGCCCTGGCCGATCCGCTGGCGATGCTGTTCGGGCAGGGCGCCGAGCGGGCCGGCCTGGCGGTCGAGGCGCGCACCACCGCGGCGACCGAGCACAAGGTCGAGGGCGCCGTACAGCTGGAGGCCGGGCGGCAGACCGCCGAGGACCTGCAGAAGAAGGTCCCGTACATCGAGAGCGGCATCGGGTTGCCCCCGGGCAGCATCACGACGGCCATCGACCCGGACGACGCGAGCCGGGCGACGGTCGTCATCAGTGATCCGCGGGTGATGAAGCACCCGATCCCGTGGCCGGGACCGTCGAGGCCGGGCGGCTCGATCGCCGACCCGCTTCGCCACGGGCTGTGGCAGGACCTCGACGAAGTCGCGTACGTCATCGTGGGCCACCACCTGCAGATCATGGGGCAGACCGGGTCCGGCAAGTCGATCGGCGGGGCATGGAACCTGCTCGGCGAGATCGTCACCCGCTACGACGCCGCGGTGTTCGCCATCGACATCACGAAGGGCACGCAGACGCTCGGCCCGCTCGCCGAGGCGCTGCACCGCTTCGAGACGACGAAGGCCGGCGCGAAGGCGCTCTTGGCGGACGTGCAGGCCCGGGTGAAGGAACGCACCGACCAGCTCGCCGCGAAGAACCTGCAGAAGTGGAAGCCCGGGTGCGGCCTGACGTACTGGATCGTGTGGATCGAGGAGTTCCCCGACGTCTACGACGCTCTGAGCGACAAGGAGCAGGAGGCGTTCCTGAGCATGCTCAAGGCGATCCGCTCGGCGGGCGGGTCGGTTGTCATGAGCCTGCAGCGCAGCGACTACACGCAGATGCCGACCCTGGCGCGCGGCCAGCTCGCCAAGGCGTGCTTCGGCGTCGAGTCCGGGCACGATGCCGGGTTTGGCCTGTCGGAGGCTCAGCAGGACGTCGGCGCCCGCCCCGAGCTCTGGTCGAACAAGCAGCCCGGCATGACGTACTGGGACGCCCCCAGCATCCCGGACGAGCGGATCGCCATGCCGATGCGGACCTTCGCCTGGGGTCTCGACGGCCGCGGCCAGTTCGACGACGAGCGGGCCAACGCGGCGATGCGCGAGCACGCCGCCGCCTGGCCGGCCGCCGCGAAGCCGGTCGACGAAGGAACCGCGGCGATCTCCCGCCTTCCGAGCGGCGGCCAGGCGCTCGCCGCCCCGCCCGAAGCGCTGGAACACGCCATCGACGCCACCGACGACGAAGATGAGGAGGTGCGCAACGTAGCGAGCGAGTACCTGACCGAGGACGACCCCGACCCCGAGGTTCAGGCCGGCCCCGATGACCCGATCGTCGACGACCCCAGCGACCCCGAATGGGAGTTCGCGCCGCCGGAGGTCACCATGACGCCTCAGCAGCGCGGAGAGGCGCTCATGGCGCACATCCAAGGGCTATGGGACGGCGGGGCCCGCGACTTCGCCACACGCGATCTCAGGCCACTCTGGGAGTCGACGGACATGAGCCGGGCGTGGGCGTAGAAGCAACTCAAGAAGCTGGTCGAGGCCGACGTGCTCGGCTACGACGACGACGCCCAGCGCTACCTCATGCCCGAGCGGCCCGAGGTCGACTGACTCGGTGGTGAGCCCGTCACCCTGACGGGCTCACCCTCGCGCGTACGGCTGCGCGTGGGCTGCGCGCCACGAAGTGTTGATCTTGCTGCCACGGGTGCCACGCCCCCGCCACGGGGGTGCCACGAAGGGGTGCCACGGTCCGTGGCACCCCTTCTGACCTGTAACCCTCTCCCGCGTAGCACCCCAGCCCCTCCGCGAGGTGCCACGCCCACCCGGGTGGGAGCTGTCTCCCACCCTGTGAAGGGTCCGGCCGGAAGCTTCCCGGCGCCGGGAAGCTGCTCGGCGCTGACCATGTCGGTGACGTCACCAACAAGGTCGGCATGCCGTGGCAGCGCAGGATGACCGCCTTGCCGCGCCCGGGGGAACGAATCGTTCCTCCCGCCGCTCAATCGCCCGGCTCGATGATGAAGGTTCCCTTCGCCGGCAAGGTGACGACCACGCCGCGCTTCCGGAGTTCGGCGACGGCTCGGCGGACGGTGCCGATCGCCACGCCGTACTCGACGGCGAGGTCGCGTTCCCCGGGCAGGCGGGCGCCCGGGTTGAGGTCGCCGCTGCGGATCCGCAGGGCGATGTGGTCGGCCAGCGCCGCATACGTGTATTGGGCCGGTCCGGGTTCGAAGGGCGGGACGTCCGTATCTGCCATGCGCCTCACTGTAAAACTACGCTGAGCTGCACAAACGTATAGGTAGCGGCCTACTGCTATACACCGCTCCCCGCCGCGTCATATCTTTGGGTGGCGCTGTCGCCACGCAGCGCACACAAGACAATGGCCGCCCCGGTGCTGAGCACACCGGAACGGCCTTTCGGCTGGACGATGGAGGTCCACCCATGGCCAACGATACGGCTCCTGAACACGCATCGCCGATCGAGTTCACTGCCCAGCGGCGCGCTGACCTCATCCGCGCCATCAGCCGCGCGTACCCGCCCTACCGCGTGTGGTGGTCCGCGGGCATCTACTACGCCCCCGGCCCCAACCCGGGCCCCGAAGGCGGATCCCACACCCTCTACGACACCACCGCCGGCGACCTGTGCAAGCAGCTCGCCGCCGCACTGGGCCGGAAGGGGGTCGAGCTGTGACCCCCGAAGAGGTCGAGAAGATGCACGCCAAGGCCCGCCGGAAGAGCCGGGATCCCGAACGGCTCGATCAGCTTCGCGACAAGGCCATGAAGGAGGCCGGCGGCGGCACGCCGGAAGGCCTTGCCCACGCCATCACTATCTACGACGCCTGGGCCGAGTTCCGGGCGGCGATCCGCCCCGACCCACGCACGATGATCCACCTGTACCGCGATCCCATGTAGAGGTCTTCCGGTCGCGCGCCGGCCGGAGGAGTCCGCGGCACGTCGAGGCCCGTCGCGGACTTTCCCCGTTCCTCTTCTCGGAGGGGTGTCGAGGCACGGGGAACCCTGGTGGCCCCGTCTCGCTCATATGGGCGCGAGACGGGGCCACCGTCATGTTCAGCGGCCTTTGCTGCCGAGCCGCGAATACAGCGCCGCGGCGACCGCGCCGACGTCGGCCTGTTCCCGCACTTGCATGTTCTCGACCGTGACCGGGTTACGGCGCTCCATCGCATCCAGGCGCGACACGATCGTCGCGAGCTGCCCGGCGATCTGTGCCACATCAGCCGAGCTCCACCCGCCGCCCGAAGTGCCGCCCGAGACGGGCCGGGACACCTGGGATGAGTTGATCGTGGTCGGCGAGGAGATGCGGCTGCCGTACGATCCGCCGACCGTGGTCCGCGCCCCACCGATGCTGGTGACGGCTCCACCGACGTTGGTGACGGACCCGCCGATCGTCGTCGAGCTGCTCGACACCGACGACCCCGCCGCGGCAGGCATCACGGTTTGGCCCATGATGTTCGCCGCAGCCGTCAGCACCTCCAGGCCGCGGGCCCGCCGGTTGGGCGCGAGCGGAATGTACGCCTCGGCGCCAGCCTCCCCGAACACCACGTCAGGCCCGGCCCGTCCGCTGATCAGCTTCGGCCCCGTCGCGATCATCGCTCCCGGGTCCGCGCCCACCGACCGCACCCCGCCCCAGGCCATCAGCACCGGCCCCGCCACATCCCGGATCCCGCCGTCCGCCATGTACTGGTGGCCACCGACGCCGTAGATGCCGCCCTCAGCGTGCTTGTTGGCCTGCCGAAGCGCCTCACGGGACAGCTCATCCTGATACTCCGTCTTCACGAAGATGCGGATCTCTTTGGACTCCAGCTTGTCGAGGACGTCTCTGAGGCCATCGGCGCTGGACATCGCCTTGATCGCATCGTCACGGCTGATGCCGTACGCCTGCGCCAGCTTGAGGATCTCCTCCTTCGCCTCGCCGCTCTTGCCGGCCAGCTTCGCGAGGTTCGGCAACTGCTCCAGCACGGCGCGGGTGGCGTCTTCGGTCTTGCCGCTCAGCGTCGCCGAGCCGTCCGCGGCCGTGCGGATCGAGTCGATGTAGCCGCTGAACTTCTCCCGGGCCAGGATCACGGCGTCACGCTGCGAGGCGACCATGTCGTGATTGACGCTCAGCTTTCCGTTCGTGCCCTCCAGCGCGACCGTGGCGTCCTTGTAAGCGGCCTCCATGTTCCGGACCGCCACCAGCGCATCCGTCCGGCCGGCGAACTTCGACACGGCACCGTTGAGGTTGTCCATGGCGGCCTTGGCACCCTGGATCGCCAGCGCCGCGGCGTTGGTCGGTTGCGTCGTCGCGCCGATTGCCCGGGTGTACTCGGGAAGCTGCTGCTTGAGCCGGTCCATCGGCACACCCGCATCGCCCGCCATCCGGGTCAAGACGCTGAACATCTTCGCGGCCTGGTCGCCGTTGCCGGACCGGACCATGGTGGCGAGCGCCTGGTCAATGTTGCTCATCCTTTGCGCACCCGAATCCATCGTGATCAGGCCACCAGAGATCTCCTTGACGCTGTCGGAGAAGTCGCTGCTGATCTTCCAGAACGGGTTATCCGACGCGAGGCGGGAGGAGATGTCGCCGAAGTTCTCCCACTGGGTCAGGTCCAAAACGTTGACCTTGCCCGCGATCTGGTCCATCAGCTCCGGCGCCGGCTGACCGCCCCGGACGAAGTCACTCATCCCGCGGGCGAGCTTGTCGATGTCGGGGTTGAGGCCGGTCAGGCTGTCGGCCAGGTTGTCAGCCGCCCCAGCGATGCCCAGGACGACCCCGGCGATACCCGCCGCCTTGAGGCTGCCGCCCAGGCCGGAGAACCGCCCCTTGGCCGCGTCGGCGGTGTCGCCCGCCTTGCTGATGCTGCCCGCGAGGTCGCGGTACCAGCCCACCGCCCCGCTGACGGTCTGGTAGCCCTTGACGGCGGTATACACCGCGCCGACCGCGATGGCCACGCCGCGGATCTGCTCCGGAGACATGTCGGCCAGCACTCTCGCCAGCAGCGACAGGCCCGTCACCGATATGCCCCCGAGTGGCGCCGCCGCCTTGGCCAGGTTGCCCAGTGCCTCGACGACGATCGGCCCGTCCTCGCGGACCATCATCAGGAACCGCTGGAAGCCGTCAGAGTCCCCCAGGCCCGTACCCCAGTCGGCGAACGTCTCCGAGCCCCGCTCCAGCGCCGCGGTGACGTCATCGGCGTACGGAAGGAATGCCTTTATCACGCCGGCCAGGCCGGTGAAGACATCCATCCCGACGTGGCCAAGAGAGGTGATCGCGCCGGGGATCTCGGCGTTGACGTCGTTGAAGAAGTCCGTCCAGAACGGGCCCCGCAACGCGGCCTCGGCGTCCTTGCCCAGCGTCGTGAACGCCTTGCCCGCGCCGCTCACCCCGGGGCCGATCTTGTCCAGCCCCAGCAGCACCAGATCCATCCCCTGGCGGATCGCGGGGAAGACGTCCGGCTGCAGGGACCGCTGCCATTTCTCGTAGCCTTTCTGGAACGCCTCAAGGTCCTTGACCATGGCGCGCTCTTCCTTCGACAGGTCCGCCAGGGCGTCCTTCAGCCCGCCGGCGGCGCCGCCCGCCGAGGACATCGCCTCCTTCTGCTGCAGCCGGAGCACCTTGAGTTGCTGTTCGGCCTGGGCGACCTTCTCCTGGGCGGCAATGACGTTCTCCTGGGCGCGCTGGTACTCCTGCGTGCCCTTGACGCCGGCCTTATTCGCCGCCGCAGTGTCCTTCTTCGCCCGCTGGGTCTTGACCTCCTGCTCACGGGCACGCTGGTGCGCCTGCTCGACACTGAGCATGGCCCGCTCGATGTCTAGGGCGGACGACTCAGGGTCGGCCATGACCTCCTGTAGCCGGGCCTCGGCTTCCCGCACGGCCAGCGCGGCGTCCTTCTGCGACAGGATCGACCGCTCCAGACTGAAATTCATGTCCTCCAGCGCCCGGCGGCCGTCCTCCCGGGCCCGTGTCAGGTCCTCCTGGGCCTGCCGCTCATCCTTCTGGGCATCGGTGAGCCGCTTCTCCGCCTGCTCCAGCTGCATCGCCTGCTGCGCCGCCTGAGCCGCGGACTGCCCGGCCCCGCTCGTCGCCCCGCCCGCGGCGTTCGCGGCCGTCTCCTGGGCCTTCAGAGCCTCACTCACGCGCCCCATCGACGGCACCGCCACCGCGGCGAACCCCGCTGCTCCCAGGCCGGCCGCGGCGAACGCCCCACCCAGGGCGGTCACGCCCACTGCGAGCGTCGTCACCGCCGGCAACGCAGCCAGCGCCGCCCCCACCATCGCGATACTCGCCAGTGCCCCGCCGACGTCGGCATCCACCTGAACCCGGGCGTCGTGGCCGTCGACCCGCTTCAGCTCCACATCGACCGCGCGTAGCTCCGCCAGCGCCGTACCAATATCAGCGCGGACGTTGACGTCGACCTCGGTGCGCTGCAACCGGGCCAACTCATCCTCGATACGGCCGATCTCCGCCCGCGCCACACCCGCGTCGACGTCGACCCCGATCTTCTTACTCGCCAGGGTCTCCAGATCCCGGCGCAGCTGAGCGAACTTGACCTCAGCAGCCGACGAATCCGCGTCGATCTCGATCTTCGGGAGAGCCTTCGTCGCCGCCTCCAGCCGGCGCCGCATCTGATCAGCCGCCGCGCCGGTCTCCGTCATCTTCCGGCCGAGGTTCGTCGTGTCCGTCTGTGCCGCACGCAGCCCCGCGGTGAACCCCGACACGTTCGCCCGGAGCTTGATGCTCACCGACCGGTCAGCCATGAAGCCCGCCCTTCGTGCCGGCGTACTCCTCGGTGATCAGCTTCATGACGTCGTCCAGATCCGCAGACTCACCCGTGCGCTCCAACCAGACCGCGACGACCAGCTTCATCACCCCGTCCAGCACCGGCCGTAACGCAGCCGTCCCCTCGGTCAGCTCCAGGTCGTGACAGACCCCGCCGACCACCATCAGATCGTCGTCCGAGAGCGCCTCGACGGCCTCCCGCAGCTCCCACAGCGACCGCCCGACGTGCGGACTCGCCACCTGTCCCTGAGTTGCCACCCGCATCTCCTCCTAGTCGAACGGGTCGTCTTCGTCTTCCTCGATCGGCGCCACGATCCGCGTCGCCGCACTTGGTGTCAGGCCGAACTCGGCGAGCAGCTGCCGCCAGTGCGCCCGGTACTGGTTCAGCACCGTCACCCACGGGTTACGCACCAAGCCGCGCTCACCCTGAACCACGGGGCCATCGATGGACAGCGCCCGCTCGCCCTGACGGATCCGCGCGCCCGTCACGCACAGATCCACGAAGGCGTCCTGCTGGAAAGCATTCAGGCCGGTAGAGCGCACCAGCTGCAGGCACAGCCGATGCCAGACCTCGCGGGCATCCACCCGCACCCGGTCGGCGTCCTCGCCCTCACCCGGCAGCAGATCCCACCAATCCGGCTCGACCGGCTCAGTCGAGGGGAACACCACCCCCGGCGACAGCGAACGATGCCCCGGATTGCCCTCCCGCACGGACTGCAGGTACGGCTTCGGCTTCGGACCCGGCTTCATCGGGCTCCCTCCCCGTCGGAACGGCTGATTTCGCGGGCTGTAGCGCGGACCTCCCCCACGGTCCTCTGCGAATCGGACATAGGGGGCACCCCCCACCCCTGGGGAGGGCTGAGATGTCCTCGCGCATGCGCGTGTGCGGGGAGGTCTCAGGTCCTTGGACTGCGAGGCACCTCCCCCGCGGTCCTCTTTGGGTTTGGTGGTTCGGGGGGGTGGCCGGGTGGGTGGGTCGTTGACCCGGGGCGGCGGGGAGGTAAGCCGCTGCCCCGGGTCGACGGGTCAGGCCGGTCCGGCTGGAGGTCCCCGGGTCGGCCTGAGTCTGTGGTGTCAGCCGTGCCATCGGCGTTCGGCTGCTCGGCGGAGCAGGGTGTTCATGCTGGCTGGTGCGGGTGGGGTGCGCCGTGGTCCGCCGTTGAAGGAGGGCACGTGTTCCTCGACGGGCTCGGGGTCGGGCTCGGTGTAGCCGGCGCGGTCCCTGATCCAGGCGTTCATGTCCGTCATCGGGTGAGGTGCTCCACCTGGTGGGTCTCGGGGACCTGGTCGCTGGGCTGGTGGCGGTCGTCGAGTTCCTTGGGCCGGGCGATGCTGGTGGCGAGCATCTCGGCGAACTGGGCGGTCTTGCCGCGGGGTGAGGTGAGGTGCTGCAGCTGGGCGAGGTCGTCGCCGGCGGTGGGGTTGTGCTCGACGTACTCGCCGACCAGGGCGTCCCAGTCGTCGCTACCGAGGGGGTCGCGGCTCTTGCGGAATGCGTGATGGAAGCCGGCGCGAAGCAGGGTCGCGTCTCCGCTGCGGTGGGCGCGCTCCATCAGCTCGCCGAGTTCGGCGGGCGACTTGATGGCGGCGACGCGATCAGCGGCATCGCGGTAGGAGATGACGGCGGTGGGGTCGTTGTCGGCGAGGCCGAAGAGGCGCCGCTCTAGGTCGGCCACGGTGGTCTGTGTGGTCTTGGCGGCTTCGGCGCGGAGCTGCTCGACGACGGGCTGGGCCTGGTCGTACAGCTCGCGGATCTGTTCGCGCTTGCCGAGTTCGGAGAGCTGGGGGTTGTCGCGGATCTCGGCGAGCTGGGTGTTGAAGTCGCGCACCTTGGCTTCGAGGCGTTCGCGGGTGCGGGAGTCGAGCATGGGTTCCTCCTGCTCTGTCAGGCGGCGCGTCGGATGCGGTAGGCCGCGAGGTCTTCGGGGGTGACCAGCCATTGGGCGCCGTGCTTGGTCGCGGTGAGGCGGCCTTCGCGGACGGCTCGGCGTACGGCGTCGGCGGTGATGCCGAGGTGTTCGGCGACCTGGTTGGTGGTCATGTTCGAATGCTGTTCGATGGGCGTCCGGATCACCACTTCGGTCGCGTCGGCGCGACCGGTGCGGGTGGCGAGTGCGAGGACGGTCAGCGTGACGAGGTCGGCGTACACCTCGGGGTCGGCGCGGTAGGCGATGCGGAGCCGGCGGAAGTCGAGGTGCTCGGCGAGGATCGCGACGGTGCGGTGGTGGATGGCCGGGGCCGGGTGGCCGGGCGCGCCCTCGATGCGCCCGGCCGTGGTCGAGGTGGTCACGGGCTCACACGGCGATGAAGAGGTGCGGAAGGGCCGTCAGCGCGTCCCAGACGGCGAGGTACTCGGCAACGGGAAGCTTGAGTGCGGCGATGGACCCTGCGTCGCCGTGCGGGCCCGTGATCGCCACCGCCTTTTCCTTCACGTACGGGCTGACGTAGTTGTTGTCGTAGGCGTCGGCGAAGTCCTCGCGGATCGCAGCCTGGAACGAGACTCCACCGTAGGAGAACTCGGCGAGGTGAGGGTGCGTAGCCCAATGCGGCCAGATCTGAATCTTGGAAATGCCGAAGCTTTCAGCGGAACGCTTCGTGAGTCCTTCGGCTATGGCGGCCTCGATGAACAGTTTGGCCCAGACGCTCTGGAACTTGGCGACCTCGGGCGCGTAGACGGTGCTGCGCAGGAGATCGGCTCCCCGCTGCCATACGACGTGGAGGTGTCGGCGGTGGTTGCCGCACTTGTCGGGGTGGTAGTTGACGTAGCCCCATGGCACGCCGTTGAGGGTGACGTCTTCCGTCAGGAGCGGCTCTTCGCGGAGCTGTCGGAAGACGGAGAGGGTGACTTGCTTGCCGGAGATGGTGAGGGTCTTCACCTCGACGGCCGCCGTGGTGATCTGAGCGTTCTGGGTCGTGAGGATCTTGGTCATCGAAGTCTCCTATTCTTCGTCGGCGTCAGAATCGACACCCGTGCTGATCTGGCCTTCTGACACTTCTGACGGTTCTGACACGAGGTACAGGCCACGCTTGGGGCGCGTCAGTTTGCCCGCTTCGAGCTGCCTCTTGAGGTACTGGTCAGAGTTGTCGCCGAACTTGTCGCGGACCTGCTTGGCGGTGACGCCGGCGGGGTTCTGGCGGATGAAGTCGAGAATGCCCACCGAGGTCTCAGAGAGGTTGCTGGCTTCCTGGCGCTTGCGGGCGTTGGCTTCGGCTTGGATCAGGTCAGCACCGTCGAGGGTCCATAGGCGGCCGTCGAATGTCAGGGCGTACTCGGCTTCCGGCACGTCGCGACCCGTGACCTTCAGCACGCCCTCCTCGGCGCCGCGCTTGCGCCCAAGGACCATGATCGTGTCGGCTGATCCCGCGAGACCGTTCGTACCGCTGACCGCCTCAACGAAGTCTTCGGAGGTGGCCTTTCGGTCGTGGTGGATGACGACCAGCGACAGGCCCGGGTGGTCGTCTGCGATCCGCTTCAACCGCCCACCGATGCGGTAGTCCCGGGCGTACGCGGACTCACCCGGCCGGGCATCCGGCATGACCTTCCCCAGGGTGTCGAGCACCACGATGGCCGTCTCGGGGTACATCAGGAGAAACGCCTCGATGACCTCGATGACCATGTTCGGGGGCACCTGGGTGACGTAGTGGTACGGGTCGGGGATGGCCGGCTTCTCACCGCCGAGGATCTGCCAGCATCGACTCTGCATGCGCCGGTCGCCATCTTCCAACGCCAGGTTGAGCACGTGGCGGGGCTGAGGGATGGACAGCTTGCCGAGTACCTGGGTGCCGTTGGCGATACCGAGCAGGATGTTGCCGAAGAACCAGCTCTTGCCGACCTTCGGCGGTCCAATCGTGATCGTGAGCCCTTCCGGGATCAGGCCGGGAACCGCGTACCGAAGAGCCGGGAACTCCTGCTTTGTCAGCCAAGTGCCGTTGCGGACGTTGACCGCGTCGAGCAGATACTTGGCCCGAGTCTCGGGTGTGTCAGAAGCGTCAGAAGTGTCAGAACCCCTGTTCGTGGGCTCATCCGAATCCGGCCCTGTCAGATTCCAGCCGTCGGTCACGCGCTTCTCCTGATGGTCCTGTAGGCGTCGGCGACGGTGCGGGCGGCCTGGCGTTCGTCGAAGCCGTCGCCGAACTGCATGCCGCGGTACAGCTCGTGAAGCTCGGCTTCCGTGGCGCCGTTCTCGACGGCGCGGCAGCTTGCCCAGAACAAAGCCGCGTTCCTGCCGGGCTTGGTCTTGTCGGCGAGCCAGGCGGCGAGGCCGGGGATGCCGGTTCCGGCGGTGGGGCGGCGGGGTGCCGTGGTGATGGGCCGGGGCGGGTTCAGGAAGTCCTTCACCGCCGACCAGTTGAGTTGGTGCCGTTCGGTGGGGCGTTCGCTGATCAGCTGATACGGGCGCCCGTCGACGGTCGAGGGCGGGACGACGACGTACCCGCCGGCGGCCTTGAAGTCGATGAAGCTCTTGGGCAGCGATCCGCACGACTGGCCGGTGCCGACGTAGTAGGCGTGCATCCCACCCGAGGGCGTCGTGACGACCATGAACGGCACGGGCAGGATGCCCGCGGCCTTGCACCGGTTGAACGCCGGCCACCCGGTACCGGCGGCCTTGACGTCGACGTCGAGCACGTCGAAGGCGGGGTGACCGGTGGCGACACCGACATTCGCGGTCGGGTAGGCCGTCCACCAGGCTCGAACCAGCTCAACCTCGGTGGTCGCGTCGTGGAAGCCGTTCGGCACCAGCTCGCCGAGCGGCTTCTTTCCGCCCGGGACGATCGGGAGGACCGGCCAGCCGCGGCCCGCGTAGGACAGGGCGGCGTCGAGCATGCGGTTCGTCACGCTGCCCTCCGTCCGCGCTTGGCCGCGGGCTTGTGGAGAGCGAGTTCGTACCGCTGACCACACCGCGCTTTGCGGTTGACCAGCACGGGCGCCGGAACCTTGATCCGGTGGGAGTGCCAGAACCCACAGCCGGGACAGACGTCGTCAGGGACGACAAGCGCCTGACTCATGCCGGGCGCCGGGCTGTAGATCGTCGCCGCGAGGACGATCGGAAGCTGCGTCGGGAGGTGACGGGCACCTGCCGGGCGGTTAGAGTGGGCCGTGTCGTTGGCGGCCATCTGGTCGTTGGGGCGGCGCTCAGGGGTGATGGCCTGAGCGCCGTTCTGCTTTCCGGGGGTCATCAGGCGGCCCCGCTCTCCGCTGCCTCGCGCTCCTGCTCCCAGCGGCGAATCTCGGACTCGCGGTAGAGCACCTTGGTGCCGATCTTCACGCCACGCGGGCCGATGCCGGCGTACCGCCAGTACCTCACCGTGCTGGGCGAGGTTCGGAAGCGGGCGGCCACCTCCTTTGTGGTCTTGTACGGGTCTTCCTGCTCTCGCCCCATGTCGCCATCAACCTGCATCTTCTGTGCAGTTCCGCGCCGGTCTTGCCGCTCGACACCTACCGGTATAGCCCTAGCCATGCCAGCCTCCATGTCTGATACAGAGTTACTGTCATGCCAGAACTACCAGTAAGCGTCAACGCTTGTCAACGCGATCCCACCCTGTCATTCTAGGTCCGACATAGGGGAGTGAGATGAAGATCGAAGAAGTGATTGGCGCCAACGTGGCATTCCTCCGTGAGGACCGCGGGATGTCTCAAGCGCAGCTAGGCGAGGCGCTCGGCAGCTATCTCGGCAAGCCATGGAGTCGTCAGGCAGTGTCGGCAGCCGAGAAGGGGCGCCGCGCGTTCACTGCGGCAGAGCTGGTCTCGCTCGCGCTGGCGTTGGGCACTTCCCTGCCCGGTCTGCTACTGCCGATGGAGGAGATCCCGGAAGAGGACGGGCTTCTCCCCGGAGAGGTGTCAGTCACTCAAGAGCAGTACGAACGGACCCTCTTCGAGCATGGGGAGACGTCCGGCTCACCAGCGATCCGAACCCTGGCGCTCGATCGAGTGAAAAACCTGATCGACGCCTACGAAGAGGTCATCGGGCTGACCACGAAGATTCGGGGCGCCGCTCGTGCGAGCAAGGTGCTGCTGGAAGGTGCAGAGCAGACACTCCGGGAGGAGGATCGTGGCGAGCATCAAGAGGCGTCCTGACGGCAAGTGGCGTGCCCGGTACCGCGACGCTGACGGCAAGGAGCACGCCCGGCACTTCGAGAAGAAGATTGACGGACAGCGGTGGCTCGACGAAGTCACCGCGAGCGTGCTCACCGGTCAGTACGTCGACCCACGGGCCGGCCGGGAGACGTTCGAGGCGTACGCCGAGCAGTGGCGAGCGGCCAAGCCGCACCGGCCGGCTACGGCGAAGGCCGTTGAGCAGCATCTCCGCTGCTACGCCTACCCTGCCTTCGGGAAGCGCTCCCTATCGTCGATCCGTACTTCGGACGTGCAGAGCTGGGTCACGGGCTTGACGAAGACGCACAAGCTCGCGGCGTCGACCACGCGCACGGTCTTCAACACGGTCAGCGCCGTCTTCCGCGCCGCGGCGAAGGATCGGAAGATCGCGCGGACACCGTGCGAGGACATCGACCTCCCCGCGGTCCCACGCAAGAAAGTCGTCCCGCTGACGGTGAAGCAGGTCCAGGCGCTCGCCGCGGCGATGTCCGAGCGCTACCGGGCGCTGGTCATCCTCGGCGCCACCACGGGGCTACGGCCGGGCGAGTTGTTCGGCGTCCAAGTCCGCCATGTGAACTTCTTGAAGCGCGTGCTTCAAGTCGAGCAGCAGGTGCAGCAGACGGCCGGCCACGGCGTCCGCGTGTGCGAGCTCAAGACCGAGTCGTCGTATCGGGCCGTCCCGCTCCCCCAGGTGGCCGCTGACGCCCTGGCGGCTCACCTGAAGGCATTCCCGGCCGCCGCTGACGGGTTCGTGTTCACCGCGCCTGAGGGCGGCCCGGTCGTCTACACGTCGTTCATGGACGGGTTCTGGCGGAAGGCGGTGAAGGCCGCGGGTCTACCAGTCGGCACCGGCCCGCATGCTCTCCGCCATGCGTACGCCTCGACGCTGATCGCCGGCGGCGAGTCGGTGAAGGTCGTCTCCGAGCGACTGGGGCACACGAACGCGGCGATGACGCTCAACGTCTACAGCCATCTTTTCCCCGACTCGGAGGACCGTACGAGGCGTGCCATCGACGCCGCGTTTCAAGATCATGCGGACTCTGTGCGGACCGAGGTGGCCCAGTGACTCACCTCGGCCCAGCTCAGAGTGGGTTTCCGGTCGCCTGCTACACGTTGAAGCGGAACTCCACCACGTCGCCGTCGCGCATCACGTAGTCCTTGCCCTCGATGCGGGCCTTGCCCGCCTGGCGGGCGGCGGCGATGGAGCCCGTCTCGACCAGGTCGTCGAAGGAGACGATCTCGGCCTTGATGAAGCCCCGCTGGAAGTCGGTGTGGATGACCCCGGCCGCCTCGGGGGCGGTGGCGCCCTTGCGGATCGTCCAGGCCCGGGTCTCCTTGGGACCGGCGGTCAGGTAGGTCTGCAGGCCCAGGGTCTCGAACCCGACCCTGGCGAGCTGCGACAGGCCCGACTCCTCCTGGCCGACCGACTGCAGGAGCTCCAGCGCCTCGTCGTCGGGGAGCTCGACGAGCTCGGACTCGATCTTGGCGTCCAGGAACACGGCCTCGGCCGGGGCGACGAGCGCCGACAGGCGGGCCCGCAGCTCGGCGTCGGTCAGCTCGTCGGCGTCCAGGTTGAAGACGTACAGGAACGGCTTGGCCGTCAGCAGGTGCAGGTCACGCAGGTCGGCCTGGTCGATGCCGGCGCCCTTGGCCCCGGCGTACAGGGTGGTGCCGCCGTCGAGGAGCTTGGCCGCCGCCTCGGCCGCCTCCAGCGCGGCCCGGCGGTCCTTGTTGGTCCGGGCCTCCTTCTGGAGGCGCGGGATCGCCTTCTCCAGGGTCTGCAGGTCGGCGAGGATCAGCTCGGTGTTGATCGTCTCGATGTCGCGCTCGGGCGAGACGGCGCCGTCCACGTGGGTCACGTCGGGGTCGCCGAAGACCCGGATGACCTGGCAGATGGCGTCGGTCTCACGGATGTTGGCGAGGAACTGGTTGCCGCGCCCCTGCCCCTCGGAGGCGCCCCGGACCAGGCCGGCGATGTCGACGAACTCCACCTTCGCCGGGAGGATCTTCGCGGAGCCGAAGATCTCGGCCAGCTTCTCCAGGCGCGGGTCGGGAACGCCGACGATACCCACGTTGGGCTCGATGGTGGCGAACGGGTAGTTCGCCGCCAGGGCGTTGGCGGTCTTGGTCAGCGCGTTGAAAAGCGTCGACTTGCCCACATTGGGAAGTCCGACGATGCCGATGCTCAGGCTCACGTCAGCCGAGTTTACGGCGAATCACGCACTGCTATCCGCCGCAGGCAGGTCACAGGGCGGTAGACGGCCTGCCCGCTCGTCTGCAGATAGCGGTCGGAGCCGGGCGGGCAGAGGGCGGCGGCGGTGGTCCTGGCCGTCACCTTGGCCCACGCCCGGGCCGAGCCGCAGGAGATCCTGCCGAGCGCGCCCCGGGCCTCGGCCCGCTCGCGCGGCTCCGCCACGCAGTCGCCCACCGCGGGGATCCTGCCCTCCCGGCCCAGGCAGACGACCGTGCGGGGGCCGGCGGCCAGGGAGTCGAGCGTGGCCGCGGGGCACCGCGCGGCCCGGTCCACCACGGCCAGCGCCCTGCCGTACCAGCCGCCCGCGGAGCACGGGCGCTCACCGCCGCGCGCGGTCACGCAGTCGCCGGTGCGCAGCACCCCGCCTCCCGCGCCGGGGTCGCCCGGGTGCGGGGCGGCCAGGTTGCGGACGCACGCCGTACGGCTGTACGGGGCCGGTGATGCCGGCGGCGCGGAGGAGCCGGGGGCCGGGGAGACCGTGGAGGCCGGTGACGCGGAGGAGCCGGTGACCGGGGACGGCGGGGCCGGGGTGGTCCCTGCGGGGACCTCCATGAGCCCGACGATCTCGTCGGTGTCGGCCGGGCAGTCCTCGGGCCGGTCGCCGACCACGGACAGCACCCGCCCGTCGGCCGACCCGCACGGCACCAGACCGAACCGGACGCCGTTCCGGCTCACGCAGGCCCCCCTCTCCCACACCAGCGAGAGGGCGCCCGGGGCGGGACGCGGGCTGGTGCGCCCGGAGACGTACACGCTCGCGGCGACGACCGCCGCGAGCACGACGAGGACCGCTCCGACGAGGGCCAGCGCCGTTTTCGGCTGCGAGCCTTTCGCACCCACCGGGTCACCACCCCTCGTACGGATACGGATACCAAGAGTGACGATACGTGCTCTCGCAGGTGAAATGCGTGACCGGCCGGAAAGGCGTGTCGGAAGGCCGGGAACCGCCGGGCCTGCGATCATTCCGGGGTGGATGTCACGGCACTCGTCTTCCAGCTCGCCATGGGCCTCGCCGCGGGGCTCGCGATCGGGTTCCTGCTCGGCAGGGCGCGCGCCGCCTCCGGGGCGGCGGAGGCGAGTGCCCGCGTGGCCGAGGCCGAGGCGCGCGCCAAGGCCGCCGAGGACAAGGCCGCCTACGTCGAGGAGCAGCTCGCCGAACGGTTCCAGGCCCTGTCGGCCCGCGCCCTCGACGCCAGCAACCTGCGATTCCTGGAGATGGCCGAGACCCGGATGGCCGCGGGCCGCGCCGAGGCCGCCGGGGAGCTGGAACGGCGCAAGCAGGCCGTCGAGCACCTGGTCGAGCCGCTGAAGGACACCCTGTCCCGGGTCGAGGCGCAGCTGCGCGACGCCGAGTCGGGCCGCCGCGCCGCGCACGCCGAGCTGGCCAGGCACATCGACATCGTCCGCGAGAGCAACGACCGGCTCCGCCTCCAGACCGACACGCTGGTCCGCGCCCTGCAGCGGCCGGAGGCCCGGGGCCGCTGGGGTGAGCTGCAGCTGCGCCGGGTCGCCGAGATCGCGGGCATGCAGCGGTTCTGCGACTTCGACGAGCAGGCGAGCGTCACCACCGCCGACGGCGCGCTCCGCCCCGACATGGTCGTACGGCTGGCCGGCGGCAAGAACGTCGTGGTCGACTCCAAGGTCTCCCTGGCCGCCTACCTGGAGGCCGCCGAGTCCGGCGACCCCGGCCACAGCGCCGCGCGGCTCGACGCCCACGCCCGGCACGTGCGTGAGCACGTGGACCGGCTCGCGGCCAAGAGCTACTGGCAGGCGTTCAGCCCGGCGCCGGAGTTCGTGGTGCTGTTCATCCCGGGCGAGGCGTTCCTGGCCCCGGCGCTGGAGCGCGACCCGGGACTGCTGGAGCACGCCATGCGGCGGCGGGTCCACATCGCCACCCCCACCACACTGATCACCATGCTCCGCACCGCGCAGTACGCCTGGCAGCAGGCCGCGCTCAGCGAGAACGCGCGGGCGGTCTTCGAGCTCGGCAAGGAGCTGTACGAGCGGCTGGGCAGCATGGGGCGGAACGTGGAGACGCTGGGCCGGTCCCTGAGCCGGGCCGTGGAGTCCTACAACCGGGCCGTCGGCTCGCTGGAGACCCGGGTGCTGGTGAGCGCGCGCAAACTGAACGACCTGGGACTGGTGGAGGGCGACCTCGACACGCCCCGGCCGGTCGAGGACCTCGCCCGCGCGCTCACCGCCCCGGAACTGCTGGGAGAACCGGAACCGCCGGGAGAAGAGAAGCCAAGCTCGCCTCTTGTGTCCCGGTTGAACGGTAAGTTGGCGAACGACCTGTCCTAGCCTTTCCCCGTCGGCCGCGAGACCCGGTGCCGCGGCGCGGGACGCGGCGACGAGGGACCGGGGTCGAGGGAGCGCGTGGTGAACGGTCGAGGCGACGGACGGCCGCTTGGCGGGGTGATCGTGTGAGTGAGCGGGGGCGGGGTGGCGGCGTCCGGCTGACCGCCCGGGGCGCCGTGGTCTCCGTGCTGGCGTTCACGCTGCTGGGCTGCGTCCTGCAGACGCTGTTCGGGTCGCCCGCCCTGACCGGGGTGGCGTTCGTCGCCGGGTGCGCCGTGGCGGTGGCCCTGGTGAACCGGCGTGACCTGCTCACCCTGGTGGTCTCGCCGCCGCTGGTCTTCTTCGTGGCGACGCTGCTCGCCGAGGCCCTCAGGTCCCTGGGAGCGGCCTCGCCGGTCCAGACGCTCGGCCTGGGGCTGTTCACCACGCTGTCGGCGGGCGCCCCCTGGCTGTTCGGCGGCTCGCTGCTGGTGCTGGTCGTCGCCTGGCGGCGCGGCCTGGCCGGGTGCGTGCGGGAGCTGCGCGAGGAACTGCGGGCGGGCGGCCCCGCCGTCCCGCGCCCGCGCCGGAGCGAGGCCGGCGCCTTCGCGCCCGAGCCCGAGGGCTACTTCGAGCCGAAGGTGTACGGCACGCCGCGCGAGGACGCCTGAGCCGCCCTTCCGCGCGGCCGGACGTTCTCCCTCGCGGACGTCCTTCCGCGCGCCCGGTCGGCCACGGGTCCTCCCCCGTACGGCGGGCCGGGCGGCCCCGCGCCCGCCGTACGGCGAACGCGGGGGGAAGCGGGGTCAGACGCCGGCGCGCAGGTCCTTGCGCAGCTCGTGCGGAAGCGCGAAGCGGACGCTCTCCTGCACCGACTCGACCTCCTCGACATCGGCGAAGCCGCGCTCGGCGAGGTGGGCCAGGACCCCGTCGACAAGGTCTTCGGGCACCGAGGCGCCGCTCGTCACGCCCACCGTGGTGACGCCGTCGAGCCACTCGTCCCTGATGAACGAGGCGTCGTCGACGAGGTAGGAGGCGTCGGCCCCGTGGTCGAGGGCGACCTCCACCAGCCGCTTGGAGTTGGAGGAGTTCTGGGAGCCGACGACGATGACGAGCTGGGCTTCGGCCGCGATCTCCTTCACCGCGACCTGGCGGTTCTGGGTGGCGTAGCAGATGTCGTCGCTCGGCGGGTCGATCAGGTTGGGGAAGCGCTCCTTCAGCCGCGTGACCGTCTCGGTGGTCTCGTCGACCGACAGCGTGGTCTGCGACAGCCACACGAGCCGGTCGGGGTCCTTGACCTCGACGGTGTCGACGGCGTCGAGGCCGTCGACCAGCCGGATGTGGTCGGGCGCCTCACCGGCGGTGCCCTCGACCTCCTCGTGCCCCTCGTGGCCGATGAGCAGGATGTCGTAGTCCTGGGAGGCGAAGCGCCTGGCCTCGTTGTGCACCTTGGTCACCAGCGGGCAGGTGGCGTCGATGGTCCGCAGGCCGCGCTCGGCGGCCTCCCGGTGGACCGCCGGGGAGACCCCGTGGGCGGAGAAGACGACGATGGCGCCCTCGGGCACCTCCTCGGTCTCCTCGACGAAGATCGCCCCACGCTTCTCCAGCGTCCGGACCACGTGGGTGTTGTGGACGATCTGCTTGCGCACGTAGACCGGCGCGCCGTACAGCTCCAGCGCCTTCTCCACGGCCTGGACCGCGCGATCGACGCCGGCGCAGTAACCGCGCGGCCTGGCCACCAGAACACGCCGAGTCGCGGGGGTCTCGAAAGTCATGTTCTCATGCTACGTGGAGCCACCGCCGGGCCCGCCCACCCATCGACGAACTCAGCCGACACGGTCTTGCCAGACTATGTAGTCGGGAACAGACCTCCAGGGAGACGACATGCCGGTCCCCAACATCATCCGAGATGTCACCAGAAACGTCCGCGAAGCATTCTCCAGCCGCGAGCAGTTCAAGGAGAAGGCCAAGGACCTGCCTCTTCACATGCTCCAGTCGGCGCTGAGCGGGGTCGGCCAGGCCCTGCTGCTCGGCGACCGCGTGCGGGGCACGATCAAGCGGCTGACGAACCAGGAGGAGCAGGGGGAGGCCGCGGAGCGGCGCGGGCCGGCCGGGGAGGCCGCCGTCGAACCCGCCGGGCAGACGGGACCGGCCGGGCAGGACACGGCGCGGGAGACCGGGGAGGAGCCGCGCGAGAAGCCACGCCGCGCGCCGGTCATCTTCGCCCCTCGCCCGGACAGCGCCGCGTCCCGGGACGAGACGGCCGCCCCCGCCGGGGAGGCCGGGACGGGGTCCAACGGCGCCAAGGCCCGCCCCGAGCCGGTCATCTTCGCCCCGGCCAAGTCCAGGGCCGCCGAGCCCGAGGCGGCCGAGCCCGGGGCCGTGAAGCCCGAGGCCGTGAAGCCCGAGGCCGTGAAGCCGAAGGCCACGGAAGCCAAGGTGGCGGAGCCCGAGACCGCGAAGCAGGAGCCCGCCGGGGCCCAGGCCGTCGAGACCGAGGCCGCCGGGGCCCAGGCCGCTGAGCCGAAGACCGCCGGGGCCGAGACCACCGAGCCCGAGGCCACGGAGCCCAAGGCCACGGAGCCGAAGGCCGCCAAGCCCAGGACCGCCAAGCCCAGGACCGCCAAGCCGAAGGCCGCGGGGACCGCCGCGCCGGAGGCCGGGGAGAAGCCCGTCGGGACCGCGGAGCCCAGGCTCGTCGAGCCCCCGGCCGCCGAGTCCGCCGAAGCCGCTGAGGCCGGCGTCGCCGCGCCGCCGGCCGCCGGGGTCGAGGTCACCGAGGTGCACGTCGCCACGCCCGGCGAGGCCGACACCCCCGTGGTCGAGGTCACCGGCACGAAGGCCGCCGGGCCCGAGGGCGTCGAGCCGCCTGCCGCGACCGTCGAGGTGCCCGAGGAGCCGATGCCCGGGTACGGCCAGCTGACGGTCGCCTCGCTGCGCGCCCGGATGCGCGGCAAGTCCGCCGAGCAGGTCCGGCGGCTGCTGGCCTACGAGCGGGCCACCACGGCCCGCCCGGAGGTCGTGCGGATGTACGAGAACCGCCTGGCCAAGCTGGAGGCCGCCGAGTAGGCGCCGGCGACGCGTAGGCTCCGGCCATGAGCTCGAAGACGACACCGGAGCAGCCGCTGCCGGTCCGCACGGTCCTGCAGATGGTCGGCGGCTGGATCGGCAAGCTCGGCACCGTCTGGGTCGAGGGGCAGATCACCGAGCTGACCGCGCGCGGCGGCACGGTGTTCCTGACGCTGCGTGACCCGGTGGCCAACATGTCGGCCCGGGTCACCTGCCCGCGCGGCGTCTACGAGGCGACGGTCCCCCGGCCGGTGGACGGCGCCCGGGTCGTCATGCACCTGAAGCCCGACTTCTGGGTCAACCGGGGCTCCTTCGCGTTCACCGCGCTGGAGATGCGCCCGGTGGGCGTGGGCGAGCTGCTGGCCCGGCTGGAGCGGCTGCGCCAGGTGCTCGCCGCCGAGGGGCTGTTCGGGGTGGACCGCAAGCGGAGGCTGCCGTTCCTGCCCGGCACGATCGGGCTGATCTGCGGCCGCGACTCGGCCGCCGAGCGCGACGTGCTGGAGAACTCCCGGCGCCGCTGGCCGGCCGTGCGGTTCAAGGTCGAACCGGTGGCGGTGCAGGGACCGTACGCGGTCACCGAGGTCACCGAGGCGCTGCGCAAGTTCGACGCGGACGGCGAGGTCGACGTCATCGTGGTCGCCCGGGGCGGCGGGTCCATGGAGGACCTGCTGCCCTTCTCCGACGAGTCGCTGGTCCGGGCGGTGGCCGCGTGCCGGACCCCGGTGGTCAGCGCGATCGGTCACGAGCAGGACAACCCGCTGCTCGACCTGGTGGCCGACGTGCGGGCCTCCACGCCCACGGACGCCGCCAAGAAGATCGTCCCGGACGTGGGCGAGCAGCTCACCCTCATACGCCAGCTCCGCGACCGGGGGCGCCGGGTGACCGCCGGCTGGCTGGACCGCGAGACGGCCTGGCTGTCCGCGGTCCGCTCCCGCCCCTCGCTCGCCGACCCGGTCCGCGAGCTGGAGCGCCGCGCCGAGCAGGCCGAGCAGCTCAGGGATCGCGCCAGGCGTTGCCTGACCGGCTCCCTGGACCGGGCGGGCGACTCGCTGACGCACCTGCGGGCCCGCCTGGTCGCGCTGTCGCCCGCCGCGACCCTGGAGCGCGGCTACGCGATCGTGCAGCGCCCGTCGGGCGACGTCGTACGGCTGGCCCGCGACACCGCCCCCGGCGAGGAGCTGACGGTCCGGTTCTCCGACGACCGGGTGACGGTCCGGAGGGACCCGGAGCCGACGGACTGACCGCCGGGCGGGACGCCGCCCGGCGCCCGGGGCCGAACGGACGGCGAGCGGGAAGTCCCCGGGAAGGCCCCAGGAAGGCCACGGGAAGGCCCCGGGGCGGGCCGGTGGCGCCGGGGCGGGTGTTCCGTCGCGGACGCGGCCGTGGCGGCCGTGGGAAGGCCGGGGAGGCGGGCCGTACGGCCTATGGTGGGTACGTGGCCGATGAGAAGACACCGTCGTACGAGCAGGCGCGCGAGGAGCTGACCGAGGTGGTCCGCCGCCTTGAGGCGGGCGGGCTGACGCTGGAGCAGTCGATCGAGCTGTGGGAGCGCGGCGAGAGGCTCGCGACCGTGTGCGAGGAGTGGCTCCAGGGCGCGCGGGTGAAGCTCGCCGCCGCCATGGCGCAGCGCCGCCAGCCCGACCTGTCGGGCGACTCGCCCTTCTGACCCCTGACCGCTCGCCTTCCGGAACCTCCGCCCCCTGCCCCGCCCGGTTCACGGCGGCTCCGGCCGCGCGGCTTCGGGGCGGCTCCCTTCCGGCCGTCCGGTCCGGGCGGCTCAGGCCTCGACGGGCGAGCCCCGTTTCCGGGCCGCGCGGCGTTACGGGGTCGGCTTCGGCTGCTGTTTGAGGGAGGCGGCCAGGGTGGTCAGCTCGTCCCACTGGGCGGTGCCGGTGACGACGACGGTGGCGTCGGGCAGGAGCCGGACGAGGGAGCGCTGGTTCTTGTCCTTGCGGAAGCGCTGCTCCCAGGTCGCGCCGCCGATCTGGACGTTCCCGGTGACCTCGGTGGTGTTGGCCATCCGGGAGGCGAAGCCGGCGGCGGGCTTCTCGTCGCTCTGGGCGAGCATCGCGTGGGAGCGCCGGGCGGTGGCGAACCCGAGCCGCCACGTCGTCGTGCCCTCCTCCTGGGCCGCCCGCGAGCTGGTCGGAATCCAGCCGGCCGGCACCTGGGACGGCGCCCACACCTCGTACGGCGCGGTGCGGCGCAGGTTGGCGACGTCCATCGAGTAGTCGATCCTGGGGATGTGCTCGGTTCTGCTCTGCGGCGTGACCAGCAGGAAGAGGCCCACGGCCGCGAGGCAGACGAGCATCGCGAACGCGTAGCCGTAGAAACCCTGAGTGAACCGTCGCACGAGTGTCGAGCCTATCCGCCCGGCGGGGCGGTCCACCCGCCGGGGCACGCCCGCCGGGGCACGTCCACCGCGGCGCCCCGCGGCCTCCGGGGTTCCCCGGGGAACCGGACCTCCCACGGGGGGGACGGTCCGCGGGGGCTCAGGGGCGGCGGATCTGCCCGATGATGGCCAGCGCGTCCTCGACCAGACCGCGGGAGGCGGCCTCGTCCTCCGACAGGGCGACCTCCGACACGGCGGCGGCCAGCGCCCCGGTGAGGACCACCACCAGCGCGCCCTCGTCCCCCTCGAAGAGGGTGGCGTTGCGCTTGGCCCACTGGCGCAGCCGGTCGCGCATGACGACCTCGAAGCCGGGCGGCCCGTCTCCGCGCAGGAACAGCGCGGCCAGCTCGCGTTCGGCCAGGCACCCCTCCAGGTAGGCGCGGGCTCCGGCGATGAACAGCCGCATCGGGTCGCCCTCCCCCGCGGCGCGGGCCTCCTGGACGGCCTGCCTGGTCCGCTGGGTCTGGCGGGTCTGGAACTCCTCGAACAGGGTCAGGTAGAGGTCGGCCTTGCCGGAGAAGTGGTGGTAGAGACTGCCGACGCTGGCCCTGGCCCGCGCCACGACGTCGGTGACCCCCGCCTCGGCGAAGCCGCTCTCGACGAAGGTCTCCCGCGCGGCCGTCAGGAGCGCGACGCGCGTGGCGGCGCCCCGCTCGGAACCCCGCGGGGACGCGCCGGTCACCGGCCGTGCCGCGGGCCGTACCGTGTCGCCGCTCATCCGCCACCTCCGCGAAGACCCCCGCCCTCAGGCGGGAGATGGAGTCGAGACGGCACATTATCCTCCCCGGCCGGGCAGAAAAGGGGGACAACTACGATCGTTGTCGTAATCGACGAGAGGGGCCCTTCTCCATGTCCGACCAGACGTCCGTCCCCGCCGCACTCGCCACGGGTGAGCACGCGCCCGACCGCAACCTCGCCCTGGAGCTGGTCCGGGTCACCGAGGCCGCCGCGATGGCCGCCGCCCGCTGGGTCGGGCGCGGCGACAAGAACGGCGCCGACGGCGCCGCGGTGAACGCGATGCGCCAGCTGATCAACACCGTGTCGATGAAGGGCGTGGTGGTGATCGGCGAGGGCGAGAAGGACAACGCGCCGATGCTCTACAACGGCGAGGAGGTGGGGGACGGCAGCGGCGCCGAGTGCGACGTCGCCGTGGACCCGATCGACGGCACCCGCCTGACCGCCCTCGGCATGCCGAACGGGATCTCGGTCATCGCGGTCAGCGAGCGCGGCTCGATGTACGACCCCTCGGCCGTCTTCTACATGGACAAGCTCGTCACCGGCCCGGACGCCGCCGACGCGGTGGACATCGACGCTCCCGTGGCCGACAACGTCGCCGCCGTGGCACGTGCCAAGGGCGGCGAGCCGTCGGACGTGACCGTGGTCATCCTCGACCGGCCCCGCCACGAGAAGATCATCAGGGAGGTCCGGGAGGCCGGCGCGCGGATCAAGCTGATCACCGACGGCGACGTGGCCGGCGCGATCATGGCCGCCCGCCGGGGCACCGGCGTGGACCTGATGCTCGGCATCGGCGGCACCCCCGAGGGCATCATCGCGGCCTGCGCGATCAAGTGCCTGGGCGGCGTCATCCAGGGCAGGCTGTGGCCGCAGGACGACGCCGAGCGGCGCCGGGCGCTGGACGCCGGCCTCGACCTGGACGCCAAGCTGACCACCGACGACCTGGTCAGGTCCGACGACGTGTTCTTCGCGGCCAGCGGGATCACCGACGGCGAGCTCATGCAGGGCGTGCGCTACCACGGCCGGTACGCCGTGACCAACTCCCTGGTCATGCGGGGCCGGTCCGGCACGATCCGCAGGATCGAGAGCGAGCACCAGCTCTGGAAGCTGCGCGCCTACAGCGCGATCAACTTCGACAGCGCGAGCTGAGCCCGGCGCGGACCGGACCCGGCGCAGACCGGACCCGGCACGGACCCGGCACGGACCGGGCCCGGACCCGGCGCGGGACGCGCGCGTCCCGCCGCCGAACCGCCGCCCACGGGTCCCGGGAGGCGGTTCGGCGGCGGAGCCGTCAGCGGCGGAACCAGGAGCGGCGCGGGCGCTTGGGCGGCTTGGCCACGACGCTCCCCAGGCCGACCAGCCCGGTGATCTCGATGACCGGGCCGCCGGGCGCGGGCGGCACCTGGTTCTGCATGCCGCCCATGACGGTCGAGGCGGCCATCTCGATCCGGACGCCCTCCGGGACGATCAACGTGAGGGTTCCGCACAGCACCGTGGCCTGGACGGTGACGCGGCTCGACTGCAGCATGGCCTCGCGCAGGTCGAGCGTGACGTTGGCGCAGATCGCGGTCGCGGGGAAGCGGGTGGGCACCACCCAGCGGCCCGAGCGCTCCTGTGAGCCGAAGAACGCCGTCACCGCGCGGATGTCGGTCCGCAGCGGCTGGGCCTCGGGGGGAAGCAGGTCGGTCGTGAGCACCGTGAGCTCGCCGAGCGTGCGGGCCCGGTAGAGCGCCTCGATCCGCTCCTCGTGCTCGACGGGGTCGAGCCGACCGTCGGCGAGCGCGTCGCCGAGCACGGCGGCCACCCGCTCCCGGTCGGCGCTGCCCGCCCGCAGGTCGCCGGGGCGGGGCTCTCCCCCGCGGCCGGGGACCACCGGAGGCTGAGAACTTTCCACGCCTCCGACCCTAGCCGCCGCGACGGCGGGGAGCGGACCCTCGGTACGGTCCCGGAGGCGGGGACGCCCGTCGCGTCCGGCGTCCCCGTAGCGCTCCCGCGCCGCCCTGGTCACCGGGTCCCGCGCTCATCGCGGCGCCTTGGCCATGGGGACGCGCGGGTCGATCGCCTGCTCGGCCCAGGAGGAGCGGACCCAGGCGTGCCGGGGATCGTCGGCGCAGGCCATGGTCCGCTTCTCGGCGGGCCCGGCCAGGAC
>NZ_BMQJ01000016.1 GCF_014648055.1 Streptosporangium pseudovulgare | reverse complement strand
AGCCCGTCTCCCGCCACAGCAGCCGCGCGCAGTCCGCGGCCACGCGCGGCGCGACGGCGCCCTCCAGCTTCACGAAGCCGTCGCGGAGGAAACGGGATACCAAGGTCGTGTCGTCCATGCCCCCATCGTGCGGCGACACCGGCCCCGATCACCCGACATTCTCCGTACCGCCTTTGTCGGGTATGGGGGGTGTGGTCCCCGGTCACGCCGCCCGCTTGAGCCCGTGCCCGGAAGAGGCGGTGCGTCGGCCGTCGGCCTTCGTCGTCTTCGGCGGCGTCCGGGTCCCGGAAGGGGCGAAGGCCCCGACCGGAGCCACTGGCCTTCCGGCGTGTCCCGCCTCGTCCGGCGTCTCGGTGACGCCGGGTACGGGCGGCGGACCCGCGTGGGTCAGGTGTTGATCTGCAGAACCCACACCGACACGTGGTCGCCGCCCCGGGTGTAGACCAGGCGGAACGTCTCGGCGCGGAACTCGAAGGCGTCCGGGATGCCGCCGTACGGCCGGGCCCCGATGGGCTCGGGGTCGGCGGTGAGATCGAGCAGGGTGTCGGCGATCGTGGCGCGCAGGCCGGGCGCGGCCGCGCGCAGCAGTTCCCGTACGACGGAGGCGAGCAGGAGGCGGCGCTTCAAGAGCGCCCGCCCGGGGCGGGCAGGTCGAGGTCGGCGTACAGGTCGGCCGCGCTGTCGTAGGCCGCCATGTCCGTCTCGCCGCGGTCGTGGGCGGCGATCGCGGCGGTGACGCCGGCGATCTCCCGTTCCCGGCGCAGGCGCAGCAGCTCCTCGTACTCCTCTTCGGAGATGAGGACGGCGCGTTCGCCGGCGGAGCGGCGGATGCGGGTGGCCTCGTGGCGGTGGGCGGCGCGGGCCACCAGGACGCCGAGGTTGTTGCGCGCCTCGACGATGCCCAGTGCGTCGTTCGTCATGCCCTCCACCATACGCACATGATGTACACCCTGCGCGGGATGTTCAGGATGTACACCCCTCGGACGCCGAGCCCGCCCCGGTGCCCGGGGCGGGCCCGGCGGTCCGGCCCCGTGTCAGGCTCCGCAGGCGCCCTCGTTCCGGCCGGTGAGGGCCTCGAGTTCGGCGACCGCCCGGTCGGTGGCCGTCTCGGCGGCGATCTCGGCCGCCAGCCGCCGCGCCTCGCGACGGTAGGAGGGCTCGTGGAGGACACGGCCGACCGCCCGGGCGATCGTGCGGGGCGAGGCGTTCCTGCTCACGGTGATCCCGGCGCCGGCGAGTTCGACATGCCGCGCCACCTCCGTCTGGTCGCGCCCGAGCGGCACGCAGACCAGGGGCACCCCGGCGGCCAGTGACTTGACGGCCGTCCCGTGCCCGGCATGGGTGATCGTCACCGCGGCGTGGCGCAGCGCGACGCCGTGCGGGGCGGCCGCGGTGACCAGGACGTTGCCGGGCGCGCGGACCGTCGCCGGGTCCACGGCCGGGCCGGTGGTCAGCAGCCCGCGCACCGGCAGCGTGCCGAGGGCGTCGGCGATGCGCTGGAGTTGTGTGCGCTGGTTCATGAACGATGAGCTCAGGCCGACCAGGACCAGGGGCGCGTCGCCTTCCGGCAGCTCCGGCTTCCGGGCCCAGGCCGGGTCGTCGAGCCGCGGGCCGACGTGCCGCAGGTGGGCGGGGAAGCGCCTGCCGGGGTGGTCCAGCGCGCGCGGGGACAGTACGAGCAACCGGTCGACGCGGTCGAACGCGTCGACCACCGAGTCCACCGGCGGCAGGCCGTGCGCGGCGCGGGCGGCGTTCAGCGCCGGCAGTCCCCTCCCCCACGGTTTGACGGCCAGCCGGGCCAGCACCCGGTCGCGCAGGCGCCCCAGCGCGCCCGAGGCGGGGGCGAGGCCCAGACCCGGCGGTGGCGCCCCCGGAGTGGGGAACGGATAGATGGTCGTCACCAGCGAGGCCACCGGGATCCCGGCGGCCTCGCCGCCGGTGAGCGCGCCGAGCAGCATGTGCTCGGCGACCAGCACGTCGGCCGGGCGGGCACGCAGCTCGGCCAGCGTGTCCCGGGCGTAGTCGGCCGCGGGGCCGCAGACGATGCGATCTCTCAGCCGGGCGAGCGCGCCCAGCGGCGTACGGGCCTCGAAGTCCTTGATGACGTCCTTGGCCGGATCGGTGACGTCGCCCTGGGGCGCCGTGGTCCAGGCGACCGGTTCCACACCGGCGGCGGTGACCTCCTCGTGCAGTGACTCGTCGGCCAGCACCCGGACGCCGTGGCCGCGTTCGCGCAGCGCGCGGGCGACCGACAGGACGGGCGGCACGGCTCCGCCGCCGGCCCAGGTGGCGAACAGGAAGTCCTTACGCATCGTGCCTCTTCCGGGGGTCGATGGAGGTCAGCAGGTCGCGCATGGCACGTTCGGCGTCCTCGCGAGACAGGCCGAGGTCGCGCCGCCACAGCTTCCACAGGTAGAGGTCGGTGGCGGCGTGGTGCAGGTTCAGCGCGTGCTCGCGGGCCGGGCCCGGGGCCGGGAGGCGGTCGGCGAAGACCTGCTCCAGCCAGGCGCGGTGCTGGTCGCGCGCGTGGGCGGCCGCCCGCGCGGCGGCCGGGACACGGTCCATCTGCGCGATCCAGAGCACGCCGGCGTCGCCTTGTCGCTCGTAGTCCGCGAAGAGCACGGCCACGATCGCCGCCACGTCGCCGACCGGCGCCTGACGGGCGACCACCGTCTGTGACGCCACCAGGTCGGCGACGGCGTCGGCCAGCCCGTCTCTGCCGCCGAAGTGGTTGACGATCGTCTGCACCGACACCCCCGCCTCGTCGGCGATGTGCTGCAGCGTGACGTCGTCGTACCAGCGCCGCGTCCACAGCGCGGCCGCCGCCTCCAGCACGCGCGCCCGCGTGGCCTCCACGGCCGCGGCGCGGGCGCCCATGCGGTACGGGCGCCTGGCCCCACTTTCCATGGAGTCATTTTTATATTCAATTTAAGAAAGGTCAAGCTGAATTCGTCTCGCCCTGGCCCCGGCCCGGGGTCCACGGTGACGACGGCCTGAGATCCCGGACGATCGGGCGTGCCGGCTCGCCGCCTCCGCCCTGTCAGCGTGCCGCCGGGCGCTGACGGCGGGCGACGACGAAGAGCGTCCCCGCGCCGGCGAGCGCCATCAGCGCGGTCAGGGCGAGCAGCGTCGTCATCGAGGAGTCGAGCGTGGCCGGCCTTCCCCGGCCGCGGTTGGCCGGGAAGGCCAGGCTGCCCGAGACGGTGTGCGTGATGCGTCCGCTTCGCACCGTGAGCTGGAACTTCCACGGCCCGTCCGGAAGCCGGTCACCCAGCGGGACGGTCACCCTGCCCGCCTGGTCAGGGGCCAGGGTCGTGCCGGGAGGGATCTGGTAGGGGCCCGCCCGTATTCCGCTGGGACCGTCCGACAGCGTGAGCTGCCCGGTCAGGTCGATGGCCCGCTCGCCGGTGTTGCGTACGGCTGCCGCGATCGACGGCCGGCCGTCGTCCAGGCGCTGGGGCACCACCTCTCCGATGCGGAACTGCGACGGCGGTTCACCTTCGGGGCCGACGTCGAGATAGACACGGATCCCCACGCGGTTGACCAGCGCGATGTTCCGTTTGGCGTTCGGCCGCCCGGTGGACACCTGCGCCCAGATGACGCCGTACTGCTCGCCCTTGGTCGCCGGTTCCGGGACGCGGACGGTGGCCGTCACCTGCGAGCTGCCGTGCGGCGGCACATCGACGGCGGGACGGTTGAGCGTGATCCACGAGGTCAGCTCGTTCTGGGTGCGGCCCGGCGCGAAGGTGAACCTGCCCTGCCTGATGTCCGCGGCGGCCGCGTACAGCTTCACGCGCTGCCGCCGCGGGGAGCTGTTGGTGATCTGCAGGCGCCGGCTGAAGGTGGTTCCCGGGTTGACGTGGTCGACGATGAAGATGCGCGCGCGGGGGTCGTCCATCCGGTTCTCCGGCGCCTCCAGCAGGACGATCCCGATGGCGCCCTTCGCCCGGGGACGCGGCGGGTCGGCGGCCGCGACCGCCGCCGCGCCGAGCCCGCCGGACACCGCGAGCGCGAGTAGCGCGGCCGGCAGGCTCGCCCGCAGGAGGATGTCAGGCGACAGAGTGGTTCACCGTCCCGGTGTAGACGCCGGCGACCGCGCCGGCGGGGACGTTGATCACGACGGTCGGGTTCCAGGTGGCGGAGTTCGCGCCGGAACCGGTCGTCTTGCTGAAGGCCGTGCGTGAGAGGTCGAGCGACTGCGCGGCCGCGGCGTTGGCCTGGCCGGGCACGAAGGTGCCGCTGCCGGTGGTGCTGGTCGCGGCCCCTGACCAGTACAGGACGGCGGTGTTGGGGATGGTCTCCGGTGCGGTGCCGCCGCCCGTGGTGAACCCGCCGGTGGCCGCGACGACCGACGCGGTCCAGGTGGCGGCCAGCGTGGCCCGCTGGTCCGACACCGTGATCGAGCCGAGCTGGCCGCTGATCTGCCCGCCCGGGGCTCCGCTGCCGATGTTGACCGGTCCGCTGGGCACGGTGATCGTCAGCCCGTCGGGGGCGGTGACGGTGAAGGTCACCGTGGTGGAACAGGTGGTCGAGGCGGGACAGGTGCCCGCCGTGGCGGGCAGCGCGACCGTCAGGGCCGCCACCAGGCCCACGACTCCCCAACAGACTGTGCCGAGACGGCGTGCGGACATGGCCGCTCCTCTTTCATTCCGTCCAGGCCCACGTCAGGACCTGCGTACGCGGCTCATCCTGGCCAGGGAGATCAACGAGGAGGACCGTTGGGTGTGCCGTCTGCCGACTCTTCATCACGACCTGTACAGTCTTGGCGGTTATGCGGGATCACCAGACCCCGTCCATGCCGCGGGGTGGCCGATCGGACGGCCGCGCCTTCGGCGGGCGGTGCCGCCGCCCGTCCCCCGCGTGCTCCGCGCCCGCCCCCGTCCGCTCCGCGCCCGCCGCCGCGCTTGGCCGCGGCCCCGGCGCGGGACGTCCAACCCGGTCCTTGCCAGGGGATTACCTGTCCCGGGCGGCGGAGGGAAAGGAGGCCGGACCTCGATGATCTAGGCTGTCGATCGGTCCTCCCGCCAGCGGCGAACCGGTGCCCGGGCACGTCGCCAAGACATCTGTGAGGAATCGGCATGAGCAAGGCCCGTACCGGCGTCTTTTCCGCGAGAGCCCCTCTGGCGCCGCCGTGCCTGGCCGGTGTGCTGCTCTGCCTGGCCGCACCGGCCGCCGCCGGCCCCGTCCCGGGCTCGCCGGCCGTCCGGATCGCCACGGTCGCCCTGCGCGTCGATCCCCTGGCGATCACCGTGCCCGGGTCGGTGAACCTGGGAAGCGGACCGGCCGGCGGCTCGATCAGCGCGTCCATGGGCACGGTGACCGTGGCCGACAACCGAGGGGGAACCCCGTCGTGGACGGCGACCGTGGCGGCCACGGACTTCACCACCGGGTCCGGGACGCCCACGCAGACGATCACGAAGGGCAACGTCGCCTACTGGTCCGGCCAGGTCACCGCCTCCTCCGGCACCGCATCCCGGACCGCCGGGCAGCCGACGGCCGACCAGCAGGTCGCCCTGTCCTCGCCGGTGACCGCGTTCTCCTCGCGCAAGCTGGTGGGGATCCCCACCTCCACGAGCTGGGCGCCGACGCTCGTCGTCACCGTCCCCTCCACCGCCGCCCCCGGCGTCTACACCGGGGTCGTGACCCACTCCGTCGCCTGAGCGGCCCTGCCGGGAGAACCGGCCCGCGATAAGTTGGGGCTTTCCTGACCGGCCACGGACCGTGCGCGACCGAGGATGTTCGGTGACCCTGCCAGATTGGGTTCGCCGGGCCGGACACGGGCCGACGACGGCGCCCGGAGCGCCGCCCGGGACGAGGTCGTGCCGATGGCGCGGCACCCACGACTCCCCGGTTCCACAGCGCCACGGCGTTCGACGTCCGGGCGCTTCGCCGCGAGGTGTCACGGGGTGTCACGGACCGCCCGGCGTGACCCGGCGACCGGCCCGCGCTCGTGCCGAACGTCTGCTGAAAGGGATGTCATGCGTCATCGCACTCGACGCCTCGGGTATCCGCTGGTCGCCCTGGCCCTGGCCATGACGGCGATCGCGCCCGCGTCCGCGGCGGTCTCCGCTCCGCCGGGGCCGTCTCCGCTGCGGCCCTGGGTGAAGCTCTGCCTCACACTCAAGCGGATGCCGGAGCATCGCGGGATCCGCTGCCACTATCCGCCCGCGCCGCGGCCCGGCCCCCGGCGCATGGCCGGGGCGCTGAGCGCTCCGACGATCAACGAACTGCAGATCCCCACCAGCCCGTCGACACCGGTGGGGCTCACGACCGGGCCGGACGACGCGATCTGGTTCACCGAGAACTACGCCAACAAGATCGGCCGTGTGACCACCGGCGGCACGTTCACCGAGTACTCCCTCCCCACCTTCGACGCCGAACCGGCCCACATCGCCACCGGATCCGACGGCGCCCTGTGGTTCACCGAGTCCAACAGCGACAAGATCGGGCGCATCACCACCTCGGGGACCATCACCGAGTACAGCCTGTCCACCCCCGGCGCCTTCGTCTGGGCCATCACCGCCGGCCCCGACGGCGCCCTGTGGTTCACCGAGTCCAACGGCAACAAGATCGGGCGCATCACCACCTCGGGAGCCATCACCGAGTACAGCCTGCCGGCCGCCGATTCGTACCCGATGCGCATCACGACGGGACCCGACGGCGCGATCTGGTTCACCGAGGCCCTCGCCGGGAAGATCGGGCGCATCACCACCTCGGGGACCATCACCGAGTACACGATCCCGTCCACCGGGGCGATGCCCATCGGCATCACCACCGGGCCCGACGGCAACCTGTGGTACACCGACGGGAACGGAAAGGTGAGCAACGTCACCACCTCGGGCGTCTTCACCGAGTACCCGGTGAGCGACCCCAACAGCTTCCCGTGGGGCATCACCAGCGGCCCCGACGGCAACCTGTGGTTCGTCGAGCAGATCGGCGGCAACGTCGCCAGCGTCACCACGGCGGGGACGATCAACGAATACCCGCTGCCCACGAGCCTGGCCGGGCCGTTCGACATCGTCCTGGGGCCGGACGACAACCTCTGGGCCACCGAGGACTACGTCGACCAGCTCGCCGTCATCACTCCCTGACCCCGTGCCGGACCGGCCGGTCCGGCGGCCCTCCCCCGGTGGGAAGGCCGCCTGACCGGTCGTGCCGCGAGACCCTCTCGTCCGCGCACCCGTTGAAGCGCCACCGGAGGCCGTCCGGTTCCCCGTGCCGCCGCCACCCGGTCGAAGTGCCACCGGAGGCCGTCCGGTTCTCCGTGTCGCCGCCAGCCGGTTGAATCGTCCGGTTCCCTATGCCGCCGTCACCCGGCCCCGTGCTCGCCGCCGACGGCCGAAAGGGCCGCCATCTCCTCGCCGGAGAGCCGCAGCGCGCCGGCGGCCACGTTGGCGGCCAGGTGGCCGGGGTCGCCGGTTCCCGGGATGGCCAGCACGTGCGGTCCCTGATGGAGGGTCCACGCCAGCCGGACCTGCGCGGGCGTCGCGCCGTGCGCGCGCGCCACGGCGAGCACCGTCTCGTCGTCGGTTCCGCGCGCGCCCGCCTCGCGCCCGGCGCCGGCGATCGCGAAGAACGGCACGAAGGCGACGCCCTGGGCGCCGCAGGCCCGCAGGAACTCCCGTTCGGCGGCCGGCGCGCCGAGGCCGTAGGAGTTCTGCACGCAGACCACCGGCGCGATGGCCTGGGCCTCGGCCAGCTGGTCGGGCGTGACGTTGGAGACGCCCAGGTGGCGGATGAGCCCGGCGTCGCGCAGGCCGGCCAGCGCGCCGAAGTGTTCGGCGATCGAGCCGGACCCGCGGCTCGGCGGGACGCGGAGGTTCACCACGTCCAGGTGGTCGCGGCCGAGCTGGCGCAGGTTCTCCTCGACCTGGCCGCGCAGCTGCTCCGGAGCGGCCCACCACCACTCCCCCGACGGGTCCCGGCCCGGCCAGACCTTGGTGGTGATGATCAGGTCGTCCGGGTACGGGGCCAGCGCCCGGTTGATCAGCTCGTTGGCCGAGCGCAGCGAGGAGAAGTAGAACGCGGCGGTGTCGATGTGGTTCACCCCCAGCTCGACCGCGCGCCGCAGCACGGTGATCGACCGTTCCCGGTCGCTGGGCACGCCCAGATCGAAGGCGGCGCTGCCGGTGAGGCGCATCGCGCCGAGCCCGACGCGGTTGACCGTCAGGTCGCCGAGCTTCCAGGTGCCGGCGGCCGCCGCGGTGACGGTGGGCGCGTGCAGATCTGACATGGGTCTCCTTGGTGAGAACGGTGAATGGCGGAAGCCGGACGCCCGCCCGGGGAACGGCTCCGGCGTAGGAGAGCCGGCCGTACCGGGGACGCGGCCACCCCGGGCATGCAAAAGAGCCTCCTCGGTGGACCGGGGTCCGTACCGGGGAGGCTCAGGTGTCAGCGGAGATCATATCGCAGATCCGGGCCGCGCCCCTTTCGGGCGGCGGTCAGCGGACCTTGGCGAAGAACGCGCGCATGTCGGCGGCGAGGTGATCCGGCTGGTCCTCGCCGCGACATCGATCGCCTGCGCGAGCTGGGGTATCCGGTGCGGGCGACGATGGGCGCGGTGGGACGCGACCGCGTTCGTCACCGGCAGGCTGTACTCGCTCGCGCCCACGTACGAGGTGGTGGCGACCCTGAGCCTTCCCGCGGACCAGGTGGCGCACCTGCGCCCTGGCCGCCCGTGCCGCCCGCGCCACCCGGAGCTGACCGGCCCGCGGGGCCGGGCGGGGTCAGTCCGGCAGGTAGTCGAAGGTGTCCGGATGCGGTCCGACCCGCCCCCGCTCTCCCTTGTCGAGCGCGCCGATCGCGTCGACCTCCTGCGGGGTGAGGGAGAAGTCGAACAGGGCGAAGTTCTCCTCCATCCGCTCGCGGTGCATCGTCTTGGGGAAGATGATGTCGCCGCGCTGGATGTGCCAGCGCAGGATGACCTGCGAGGTGGTCTTGCCGTGGGCGGCGGCGATCTCGGTGATCCTCTCGTCCGCAAGGACGGCGCCGCCCTGCCCGAGCGGGCTCCACGCCTCGACGGCGACGCCGTGGCGGCGGGACGCCTCGCGCGCGGTGTCGTTGGCGAAGTAGGGGTGCGCCTCGATCTGGTTCACCGCGGGCACCACCCCGGTCTCGGCGACGATCCGGTCGAGGTGGTCGGGCTGGAAGTTCGACACGCCCGCGGTACGCAGCCGGCCGTCGGCGATCAGATCGGTGATGGCCTTCCAGGTCGAGACGTAGTCACCGTCGTACAGGGTGGGCAGCGGCCAGTGCATCAGGAACAGGTCCAGCCGCTCCAGCCCGAGCCTGGCCATCGTCTCGTCGAAGGAACGCCGCACGTCGTCGGGACGGTGGTTGTCATTGGCGAGCTTGCTGGTGATGTACAGCTCCTCGCGGGGGATTCCGGAGGCCGCGACGGCCTGGCCGACGCCCTCCTCGTTGCCGTACATCTGGGCGGTGTCGATATGCCGGTAGCCGACCTGCAGGGCCTGGCCGACGATGCCGGCGGTCTGCTCGGGCGGGATGAGATAGGTACCGAAACCCAGCTGCGGGATCTGTGTCTTGTCGTTGAGGGTGATCGTTGGAACCATGCCTTCAACGTACCCACGAAACCCCAGGTAAACGGGGGCGCCCGGCAGCGCCCCCACCGGTGCCGGTCCCGCTCGGCCCTCCGGCCGGGCCGTGCGGCCGGCGGAGCGGCGCAGGCCGTGCGGGGTCCGTCCCGGCGCGGCTGCCGGGGGCCGGGGGCCGGTGGTGCCGGACCGCGTCCCGGTCGAGCCGGGCCCCTCGCTCCGTCAGCCGACGAGCGTCTCCCAGGCGGCCATCGCGCAGGCGATGACCGCCTCCAGTTCGGCACGGCCGGCGCCGTCGCGCGCCTGGATCGACATGCCCTGCAGCACGGTGGTGTAGAACCGCGCGACGGCGTCCAGGTCGCCCGCCGCCATGGTCGGCTCGGCGGCCAGCCGCTCCCGGATGGCCTCGAACTGGCCGCGCCGCAGATCGGCCAGGAACTCCCGCACCCCGTGGTCCTCGGCGGCGCCGGCGGCGACGCGGCGCTCACCAACCGGGAGCTGGTCTACCGGCACCAGGTCCACGTGATCGGCTTCAACCTCGGCGTCCTGATCCAGGCCGCCCCGCGGATCTTCGGCGAGGTCATGGAGGAGTTGTTCGCGCTGATCGCCGCCGGGGTGCTCCACCCGGGCCGGCCCACGGTGTACGACTTGGCCGACGGCCCGAAGGCACTGGCCGAACTGGAGGCCCGGGCGACCATCGGCAAGCTGGCACTGCGCCCCTGAGACCCTCATCGAAGGACGGGCGCGACCGGGGCGCGCCCGGAACGTGGCCGACCTGCTCGCCAAGGGATCGGCCTCCCTGGCCGGCCTGGCCGGCGGCCTCGGTTTCCGGCTGGCGGTCTTCGCCGCGGCGATCTTCCTGGCGGTGCGCCTGCGTCAGGGCCGAGGCTGGGCGCGTGTCGCTCTCGCGCTGACCCTGGGGATCTTCGGCACGTTGTCGCTGGTCATCGAGCCGGTTCGGTGGCTGATGGAGGGGAATTCGATCATTGAGTTCTTCGCCGGCGCCGACGCGATGACCCTCGCCTTCACCTTCAGCCGGGTGCTGCACCTGGTGGCGGTGCTGGGAGCGATGGCTCTCATGTTCAGCCCCGGGGCCAACGCCTACTTCCACGGCGCCGGTCGCTCCCGCCGTCCTCGGCGATGAGATGAGCGGCCCCGGGATGACGGCTCAGACGGTCTTCTGGGGTTCGGGTTCGGCGGCGGGCCCGGACCCGGTGGCGAGGCCGGCCAGCAGGCGCAGGGAAGTGGCGGCATCGGAGCCTGGCGGGGCGCTGTAGATCATCATGGTCATGTCGGGGTCATCGGGCGCGCGCATGGCCACATAGTCCAGATCGAGCTCACCGAGCAGGGGGTGGGCGAAGCGCTTGTGGCCGCGGGTCTTGGCGCGCACGGCCTGGTCGGCCCACAGACGGCGGAAGTCGGCGCTGTGCAGCGACAGTTCACCCACCAGGGCGGCCAGTTCGGGATCGTCGGGATGACGGCCGGCGTCGAACCGGAGGTTGGAGACCGTGTCGCGGGCCTTGGTCCGCCAGTCGGGGTAGAGGTCCTTGGCCGCCGCGTCGAGGAAGACCAGGCGGGCCATGTTCCGCTCGGTCACCGGCAGGGCGGGGAAGTCGGCGACCAGCAGCCGGGCGAGTTCGTTCCAGGCCAGGACGTCCAGCCGGCGGCCGATGATGTAGGCGGGCACGCCGGCCAGCGCCTCCAGTGCCTGCCGCAGTTCCGGGCCCACCTTCTGGGGGCGGGCCGGGCGCCTGCGGGCCGCGGCGGGTCTGGCGAGGTTGTTCAGGTAGGCCCGCTCGTCCGTGTCCAGGCCGAGCGCGTCGGCGACCGCGGCCAGCACCTCGGAGGAGACGTTGCGGGCCCGGCCCTGTTCCAGCCGGGTGTAGTAGTCGACGCTCACACCCGCCAGCAGTGCCAGTTCCTCCCGGCGCAGGCCGGTCACCCGCCGTTGCCCGCCGAAGCCACCCGTGCCCGCCACGTCGGGGCTGAGCCGGGCGCGCCGGCTCTTGAGGAACTCGCTGAGCTGCTGTGCACGATCCATGCGGTCCAGTATCGCGAGGTTCGCCGGCTCCTGCCTGGTTCTGTCAGGCCCAGGCAGGAGCGACCCCGGCCGGACAGGGCTCTGGCCGGCTTTCGGCCCGGACCGCACGATGGACATCGTTCGCTCCGGCGAACACCGCAACGATCACTAACCACAGGAGCCACACGTGTCGAACACTCTCGTCATCGTCGCCGGATTCCGCGCCAGGCCGGGCCAGGAGGAGCGGCTGCGCCAGGAGCTGGACGCGATGATCGAGCCTTCTCTGGCCGAAGAGGGCTGCCTGGGCTACCAGCCCTACACCGACCCCGGCCGCCCCGACCACATGATCATCGTGGAGGAGTGGGCCGACAGCGCGGCGCTGGACCACCACTTCTCGTTGCCGCACTTCAAGCACGTGGCCGGGGTGCTGGAGGAGATCCTGGCGGAGCCGTTCACCCTGCGCCGCCTGACCGGAATCCCCGCCTGAGGCCGCGCGTACCGGGCCCGGCCGCATGCCCCGCCCGGGGCATGCGGCCGGGCATCGCCGGCAGGCGGTCGGCATCGGCCTGCCGTCGGCAGGGTCCGGTAAGGGGGTGTTCTCCGAACGAGTGGGTGGGTGTCGTGGGAAGCGGTGACCGGTCGTGGGTCCGGAGGTGACTCACCAGTTCAGTTCGTCGCAGCCGCGGTGGTCTGCCGGTTCCACCTGCAGCGTGGCGTGGGCCACGCCATGACGATGGCGCAGCAGGTCGCGGGCCCGGTCGAGGACGGCGTGGTGGTCTTTCTGGTCGGCGGTGACCAGGTGGGCGGTGGCCACGTTCATACCGGAGGTGAGGGTCCACAGGTGCAGGTCGTGCACGTCGCGTACGCCGTCGATGGCGGCCAGGTCGGCGGCGACGGCGGAGGCGTCGATGCCCTCGGGCACGTGCTGGCCGAGCACGGCGAAGACCTGACGGCCGAGCGAGATCGCCCGTACGGCGACGAACGCGCCGATGGCCAGGGCGATGACGGTGTCCCAGTACGCCTGCCCGGTCGCGGCCACCAGCCAACCGGCGGCGATGACGCCGACCGAGCCGGCGGTGTCGGCCACGACCTCCAGGTAGGCGCCCTTGACGTTGAGGCTTTCACTGGCGCCGGAACGCAGCAGGAGCAGCGCGACCAGGTTGACGGCCAGGCCGAGTGCGCCGACGATCAGCATCGGCCCGGTGGAGACCTCGGCGTTCTGGCCGATGCGGCCGATCGCCTCGGTCACGACGTAGACCGCGACGCCCAGCATCAGCACGACGGCCAGCAGAGAGGCGAAGATCTCGGCCCGGTAGGAGCCGTAACTGCGGCGGCCGGTGGTGTCGGGGCGGGTGGCGATCCTGGTGGCGACCAGCGCCGCGCCGAGGGTGACCACGTCGGCGGCCATGTGCCCGGCGTCCGACAGCAGTGCCAGCGAGCCCGACATCAGGCCGAAGACCAGTTCGACCACGAAGAAGCCGCCGATCAGGGCGAAGGAGACCGCCAGCCGCCACCGGTGCCGGCCGCCCGCATGCCCGTGTCCGTGTCCGGCGCCCATCAGGTGGTTCCGTCGCGCTCGGGGTGGAGGAGCTCGGTGTGCTCGATGTGGGCCAGCGCCACATCGAGCAGCAGCCGCACGTGCGGGTCGGCCAGCCGGTAGTAGGCCATCCGGCCGGCGCGGCGCGCGACGACGATGCGGTGCGCGCGCAGCAGCCGCAGCGCGTGGGAGGCGGCTGACTCGCTCTGGCCGGTCACCGCGGCCAGGTCGCACACGCACAGCTCCCCGTCCAGCAGTGCGACCAGCAGCCGCAGCCGGTTCGGGTCCGACAGCAGGCCGAAGACGTCGGCGGCGTCGGCCAGGTCCCCGGCCGCGGGCATGCGCTCGCGTACGGCGACGACCCGGTCGGCGTCGACCACTTTGGCGGTGCAGCCGTCCACCGCCACGACACCATCATCTGAATACTTATTCATATGAGCAATATAGGGGGAGATCGGGAAGGTCCGTCAAGGTCGATGCTCCGGGGCCGGATGTCCGCTCCGTCGCCCCCTTGCCATGACATTCCTGATACGGGTTATCATCGCCATATGGCGATTGATGATGATGCCGGCCGCTGCGTCAGCGCCGACATCGCCGCCGGCATCTCCCCGGCGGCGGCCCTGTTCCACTCCCTGGCCGATGAGAACCGGCTGCGCATCGTGGCCCGGCTCGCGCGCGGCGAGGCCCGGGTGGTCGACCTGGTCGGCGAGCTCGGCCTGGCCCAGTCCACGGTCTCCAAACACCTGGCCTGCCTGCGCGACTGCGGCCTGGTCGACCACCGCGCCGAAGGCCGCCAGTCCTTCTACTCCCTGACCCGCCCCGAGCTGATGGACCTGCTCGCCTCGGCCGAGCATCTGCTGGCCGCCACCGGCCACGCCGTGGTGCTCTGCCCCATCCACGGCACCCGGCACGGCACCACTCACGGCGCGGCCGACGCGCGCGGCGCGCTGCGGGCCGAACTCGATCACGACCTGGAACGCCTCGACCGGCAGGCGGGCGAGATCGAAGGGAAGACGGTGTCGTGACCACGCTCAACCTGCCCGCCCCGGACCGGCGCGCCGTACTGCGGCGCCGCATCCGGCTGCTGGTCGCGGCCACCATCACCTACAACGTGATCGAGGCGGCGGTGGCCCTCACCGCCGGCACCGTCGCCTCGTCGGCCGCCCTGATCGGCTTCGGCCTGGACTCCATCGTGGAGGTCGCCTCCGCCGCCGCCGTGGCCTGGCAGTTCTCCGCCACCGACCACGAGGAGCGGGAGAGGACCGCGCTGAGGGTCATCGCGATCTCGTTCTTCGCGCTGGCCGCCTACGTCACCTTCGACGCCGTGCGCGCCCTGTTGGGCGTCGGCGAGGCCGAGCACTCCACCCCCGGGCTGATCCTGGCCGCCCTCAGCTTGGTGGTCATGCCGTTCCTGTCGTACGCCCAGCGCCGCGCCGGCCGCGAGCTCGGCTCCGCCTCCGCGGTCGCCGACTCCAAGCAGACCCTGCTGTGCACCTACCTGTCGGCGGTGCTGCTCGTCGGGCTGGCGCTCAACAGCCTGTTCGGCTGGTCCTGGGCCGACCCGATCGCCGCCCTGGTCATCGCCGCCGTCGCGGTCAAGGAAGGCCGCGAAGCCTGGAGAGGGGACGCCTGCTGCGCCGTCCCCACCTCCCTCTCCGCAGGCAACACCGCGGCCGTCACCACGGCCGTCACCACGTCCGTCACCGCGTCCGTCACCGCGCCCGGAGCGGACGGCTGCGCGGACGGTTGCTGCCTGCCCGTCCAGGTGAACACGCAGGAGGACCAGCGATGATCGGCCGTCCGATGCCCGAGCGGGTGCGGGCCGCCTACCGCGCCGAGATGCGCGCCGCCCGCGCCGCCACCGAGCCCGAGTCTCGCCGGCGGCACCTGGAGCGCGCGCACATCATCTCCCAGCCCTGGCCCCACACCCGCAACCACATCGCCATGTTCGCCCTCGCGATCGCCCAGCGCGACCGGCGTGAAGCGTTCGGCCAGGTCGTCCGGATCATCGTCGCCGCTCCCGGCAGCGCCTTGGGCCGATACCCCGAAGGCAGCACCGGCCGCGCCACCGCGAGCCTCACCCAGCCGATGCCCATGCCCGACGATCTGGCCGCGCTGCTGCGAACCGCCTGAACCGGCTCCTCCCCGGAGGCCGACCCGCCCCTGCCGCGAACGCCTCTCTGACGTCCTCGAACCCTTTGGTGATCATGCCCTGGACGGTCATCGTCCGGTGTCCTCCTGCCGGGCGGCCCTGGTCCTGGCGGCGAGGGCGTTCAGCAGGTCCCGCAGCAGGCCGGCGGTCGTCTCATCGATGAGGTCGCCGCCGTCGTCGAAGCGTCCGTGGTCGCGGAAGACGATGAGTTCGGGTTTGGTGACGACGTCCGAGTCGGTCCAGACGAACACCTGACGGAGCGCGAGCTGGGCTCGCACCGATCCGAAGTTGGTGGGGGCGGCGCCGGCGATGGCGATGGGCTTGCGCAGCAGCGGAGGTCCCTCGGTGCCGGTCCAGTCGGTGCTGGCCCAGTCGATGGCGTTCTTGAGCACGCCGGGGATGGAGTAGTTGAACTCCGGCGTCACGATCAGCAGGCC
Source organism: Streptosporangium pseudovulgare (assembly GCF_014648055.1). GTDB lineage: Bacteria > Actinomycetota > Actinomycetes > Streptosporangiales > Streptosporangiaceae > Streptosporangium > Streptosporangium pseudovulgare. The sequence continues at coordinate 195,588 of NZ_BMQJ01000016.1, read as the reverse complement.
GTCGGCCGCGTTGACGCGGTCGCGAAGATCCTGTGCCGCGGCGGGCCTGCCGAGCGGGGTGTCCAGGTCCATGTCGTACGGCGGGACGTCGCGCAGCCCCTCGTGAATCTCCACGTTCATGCCGGGGGGTGCGAACTTCCGGGTGGCGTGCAACAGGGCGGTGTTGTGGGAGCCGGCCCGAAGGCTCCCGGAGATCCCCAGGATCTTGAGTTCGTTCATCAGCGGCATGCCTTCCACCCCCACACGACGGAAGCCGACGTGGGCACCGCCGTCGCCGCGCTGATCCGAGCCCGGCGATCCGGCGCGCCCCGGCCATCCGCCACGGCGAGACCATCGCTTCCCGAACCGCCGCGTTCGCCGGCGCATCCGTGCCGTCGTGGCTGCGACACACGACGCCGAGGACGACACGGCCCAGGCCGTCAGGCATGTGAGGCGAGCAGCGTTCCGTCTCGCCTCCTCCCTGCTCGACCTCGGCCCTGCGGTCCCGTCACGCCGCGTAGCCCAGCACGCGTCGCGGCGTGATCCGGATCACCACGCGCACCTTCTCCGGGGGAAGCCGGAGGTACTCCTCTCCGCCGCCGGCGCCCTCGTACTTCTCCGCCAGTTCCACCGCCAGTCGCCTTCCCTCGTCCTCGGTGACCGTCGCGAGCCCGCGGATCTCGACGTATCTGTCGGGATCCGCAAGGTCGAACACGCTGAGGCTGGCGCGCGGATCCCGTTCCAGGTTCAGGACCTTGCGTCTTCCGGCCTCGGAGGAGATCACCACGTCGTCACCGTCGGTGCCGACCCAGACGACCGAGGTCTGGGGGCTGCCGTCGGGGTTGAGGGTGGCGAGGACGCCGATGTTGGGGGCGTCGAGGATCTGCCGTGCGGAGTCGCTGAGGGGAACGCTCATGATCGCCAGCTTACGTCTCGGAATGTTCCGGTGGCCTGGCGCTCGCCTCTCCGCGCTTGCCGCGCTTGATGTGGTCGTTGACGCCGTTGTGGTTCTCCACCACGTTCAGCCCGGATTCGGTCTCCCGCTGAAGATCGCGGTCGCGAAGCCGGCGGGACAGGAAGACGGTGCGCTGGGCGCGGCCGACCTCCAGCATCGCGTTGTAACCAGGCTGCAGCGCCCCGTCCACGAGGATCACCACAAGGAACATCAGCGGGGCGAACCCGCATGCCAGAAGCGCCCGGACGCGCCCTCGCGCGGAGCTTCTCAGGTCGGCCATCGCCTCTCCTCGGCGTAAAGCTGCTTTTCGCCTCTGTCTACGATGTAGATTTAAACTACAACGTAGCGGGAGTGAGGAAGTCATGGAAAGCGACATGGTCGTGGTGCCCGGGGCGCGGCTGCACGTCGAACGCACCGGCGATGGACCCGCGCTGCTGCTGATCTCCGGCGGCGGAGGCGACGCCGGCATGTACGCCGATGTGATCCCGCTGCTGGCCAGGACCTTCACCGTGATCGCCTACGACCGGCGCGGCAACTCCCGCAGCCCGTTCACCGAGCCGGACGCCTCGCTCACGGTCCCCCGGCAGGCCGCCGACGCGGTCGCCGTCCTCGACCACTACGGCTTCGAACGCGCGTACGTCTTCGGCAGCAGCGGCGGTGCGATCATCGCCCTGGAGATGGTGGCCCGCCACCCCGGCCGTCTGCTGGGCGCGGTCGTGCACGAGCCGCCGCTGGTCCAGCTCCTTGCGCCGGACGGCCGGGAGCGGCGGGAGATCGAGCGCATCGGCCGGCTCGCCCGGGACAAGCACGTGATGCGGGCCTACGCCGCGTTCGGCGCGATGACGCTGCCCGACCCGCCACGGCTGTTCCTGTCCCCGGCCGGCCAGGCCGTGATCGCCGCCGCCACTCACGTCATGCTCGCGTACGGGAGCCTGGCGCGGAAGATCACCCGGCGCGAGCCGGACGTGATGACCCGCCAGCTCCGCAACGCCGACCTGACGATGCGCCGCGAACTGCCCGCGTTCTGTTTCGACTACCGGCCCGACCTGGCCGCGCTGGCCGCGACCACGGCGCCCTGGTGCCCGGCCACCGGCCGTGACAGCGTCGGCAAGCCCTACCACGCGCCCGCGCACCTGATGTCCGAGCGCTTTGGCGTACCCTGCCAGGAGTTCCCCGGCGGCCACGTCCCGTACGTGCAGCAGCCGGAGGAATTCACCGCGACGCTCACAAAGCTCCTGGAGGGCTTCCAGCCATGACAGCCGACCCCAGTCCGCCGGTCAGGCTGCCTGAGCCGCCCACGCGGCCCACCCTCACCCGCGAATACCTCGCCACCGCCGCGCTCGCCCTCATCGACACCCACGGCCTGCGCAAGTTCTCCATGCGCAAGCTCGGCGCCGCCGTCGGCTTCGACCCGATGGCCGTCTACCGCCACTACGCCGACCAGGAGGATCTCTTCGACGGCGTCGCCGAGGCGTTGTTCGCCGAGATCGACGTCGGCACCTTGCCCTGGGACGGTCCCTGGCGGCGGTTGGCACGCGACTACTGCCTGCGGCTACGCGACACGCTCCTGCGCCATCCCCACGCGGTACAGGTGTTCGCGACCCGGCCGGTACGCTCGCCCGCCTCCATCGACACCGGCGTGAAGATGCTCACCAAGCTCCGCGACGACGGCATCCCCCCCGCGCAGGCCCTGCGCCTTTTCCGCTGCCTGCGCGAGTTCACCGTCGGACACGCGCTCGCCATCGCCGTGACCAGGCTCGGCGCCGGCCGGCGCAGCCGCAGACCCGGGCCCGGCAGCCCCGACTACAACCTGCTCGCCGAAGCCGCCGACGCCACCACCCCCGATGACCACTTCGAGGCCGGCCTCACCGCGATATTGCACGGCTTCGAGCAGCCCGCCCCCTGAACACCCGACCCGGCACGTCAGCCAAGCCCTCATCCCGAAGCAGCCACCGTCCGCATTCGTTACCGGGCACGGCCGGACTCCGGGGGCAGGCACCTCGTCCTGGCCGCCGTCGCCGAACCCTTCGGCCTGCCCGCCGACGCCGGCCGAGCCCGCGAGGTGATCGGCGCGCTGTTCGCCGCGCTGCAGCGCGTCCGTGAACACCACGTGTTCGGCAAGGGCATGGGTCTGGCCGCCCCGCGGACCGGCGTCGGCCGGGCCCGACAGTCACCCATCGTGACCTGCGACAACGCTCTACCTCGCGGCCCATGACACGAATCCGGGTACCGAGCCTCTCGGCCTCTCACGGCGCATCAAGGCGTCACGGTCATCGGGGATCGGGGATCGGGGATCGGGGATCGGGGATCGGGTGATTCGGAGGGTGACGAAAGAAAGGGAGAGCGTTATGCTCAATCCCTCTTTTTCAAAGAAGTTAGAATTCCTCGTTAGGAGTTTATCAGAGAGATGGAGTTCCGTCAACACGAATCCGCTCTCGCCGCCGCGATGCGCGCCGAGCAGGCTCACGTCACCCGGACCTACGAGCGGCTCGACGCCGTCCGGCGGCACACCCGCGCCGCGCTGGAGAAGGCCTACGGGCGCGAGACCGGCGGCCTGCACCAGGCCCGCTACGAACGGGAGGTCACCGCGGGCGAGTACGCCCGCCGCCTGGCCCGCCTGGAGGCCGTCGAGCACGGCCTGTGCTTCGGCCGGATCGACGACGCCGACGGCGAAACCCGCTACATCGGCCGCGCCGGACTGCGCGACGCCGACGGCGAGATCATCCTGACCGACTGGCGGGCCCCGGCCGCCCGCCCCTTCTACACCGCGACCCCCGGCGACCCCGGCACGCTCGTGCGCCGCCGGCACCTGCACACCCGCGACCGCGTCGTGATCGGTCTCGACGACGAGGTGTTCGACCTGGAACGCCTGGCCGAGGGCGAGCGCCGCGCGCTCGTCGGTGAGGCGGCGCTGCTGGCGGCCCTGCGGCGCGGCCGTACCGGGCGGATGGGCGAGGTGGTGGCCACCATCCAGCGCGAGCAGGACCGGGTGATCCGCTCCGGCCTGGCGGGCGCGCTGGTGGTGCAGGGCGGGCCCGGCACCGGCAAGACCGTCGCCGCCCTGCACCGGGCGGCCTTCCTGCTCTACACCCACCGCGACGTGCTGGAACGCCGCGGCGTCCTCATCGTGGGCCCCAACGCCACCTTCTCCCGCTACATCGGCCGGGTGCTGCCGTCGCTGGGCGAGACCGACGTGGTGCTGTCGTCGGTCGGGCAGCTGTACCCGGGCGTGCACGCCGTCGCCACCGACTCCCCCGTCGCCGCCGCCCTCAAGGGCGACCTGGACATGGCGCGGGTGCTCGCCGCGGCGCTGCGCGACCGCCGGCGCGTCCCCGGCGGCGACCTGGAGGTGGACGTCCCGGTGCGCACCTCGCTGCGCGACGGCGTGGAGGTGGTCGTGCAGTGGATGACGTTGCGGGCCGGCCACGACACCTGCGTGCGCGCCCGCGACCGGGCCGCCCATGCCCGCCTGCCGCACAACGCCGCCCGCAAGCTGTTCGTGATGGACATGCTCAGGGCGCTGGCCCTGGACGAGGCCCGGCAGCTGGACGCCCCGGACACGGAGGAGGACCTGCGCCACGCCCGCCGGGCCCTGTGGGCCCATGAACAGGTCCGCCGGGCGCTGGACGCGCTGTGGCCGCCGCTGACCCCCGAGGAACTGGTCGCCGGCCTGCTGTCCGACCCGGCCGCGCTGGAGTCGGCCGCGCCCGGCCTGACCCCGGCCGAGCGCGCCGCGTTGCTGCGGCCCTACGGCGCGCCGTGGACGGCGGGGGACGTCCCGCTGCTGGACGAGGCGGCCGAGCTGCTGGGCGAGGACATCGGCGACGCCGAGGCCGCCGGGATGTTCTCCCGCGCCGAGCGTGAGCGGGCCGAACGTGAGGCCGACGAGCGGTACGCGCTGGGCGTGCTGGAGTACACCGGCCTGTTCGAGGACGACATGATGGAGGCCGCCGCGCTGGCCGACCGCCACCGCGCGCCGGATCCGGAGACCACCACCGCCGAGCGGGCCGCCGCCGACCGCCGCTGGGCCTACGGCCACGTCATCGTGGACGAGGCGCAGGAACTGTCGGCGATGGCCTGGCGCACCGTGATGCGCCGCGTCCCGGCCCGCTCGCTGACCATCGTGGGCGACCTCGCCCAGACCGGCTCGCCGGCCGGGGCCCGCTCGTGGGGTGAGATGCTCGACCCCTACCTCGAAGGCCGCCGGCGCACCGAGCACCTGCTGGTCAACTACCGCACCCCGGCGGAGATCATGGAGGTGGCCGCCGACGTCCTCGCGGCGGTCGCCCCCGGCGCGGAGCCGCCGGAGTCGGTGCGCGACGGCGGCGCTCCCCCGCGCGCCGTACGCCTCGACCCCGGCCTCCCCGGAGGTCGCGCCGCCCTGACCGCCCTGGTGCGCGACGAGCTCGCCGCGATCGGCGAGGGCCGCCTCGCCGTCATCGTCCCCGACGCCCGCCACGAGGCGCTCACCGCGCTCTTCCCCCGCGACGGCGACGTCCTGGACTCCCCCGTCGCGGTCCTGACCGTCACCGCCGCCAAGGGGCTGGAGTTCGATGCCGTGGTGGTCGTCGAGCCCGGTGAGATCCTCACCCGGTCCCCGATGGGCGGCAACGACCTGTACGTGGCGATCACCCGGGCGACCCGGCGCCTGGCCGTCACCTGCCGCGGCGAGCTGCCGCCGATGCTGTCGCGCCTGCGCCTTTGACGCCCCGCCCGGTCCGCCGGGCCGCTCCGGCCCTCGGGTGGGACGCGTCGCGAGGATCGGTCGTGCCGGACGGCCACGCCGGATCCGCCGGCCCGGGGACGCCGGGTCTCGTCGCCCCCGCCGGACGGTCCGGCGCGACCACCGGATACCCTGGTGATTGGCTTATTGCGAATATTCGCAATTCATAAGATGCGATGGCCGGGCGGGAGCAGGCCGGACGGCGAGGAGGCCACCTGATGTCGGTGCCGCTGTACAAGGCCAAGGCGGAGCTGTTCCGCCTGCTGGGCCATCCGGTGCGGATCCGGGTGCTGGAGTTGCTGCAGGACGGGCCGATGCCCGTGCGCGACCTGCTGGCCGCCATAGAGGTCGAGCCGACGGGCCTGTCGCAGCACCTGGCCGTGCTGCGCCGTTCGGGGATGGTCAGCGCGCACCGCGACGGCTCCACCATGGTCTACGAGCTGTCCGGTGGGGACGTGGCCGAGCTGCTGCGCGCGGCCCGCAGGCTGCTGACGCAGATGCTCACCGGACAGCGCGAACTGCTGGGCGAGCTGCTCGAGACCGGGAACGACGCCTCGTGAACACCCTCTCGTCCTTCCTGGGGGCCCGGGTCCGCTCGGTGCTGCCCGAGCGCGCCGAGCTGGCCGCGATGGGCCGCCGTCCCCGCCGCGACCTGCTGGCCGGGCTCACCGTGGCGATCGTCGCGCTGCCGCTGGCGCTGGGGTTCGGCATCTCCTCGGGAATGGGGGCCGAGGCCGGGCTGGCCACCGCCGTCGTCGCCGGGGCGCTGGCCGCGCTGTTCGGCGGCTCCGGCCTCCAGGTGTCGGGCCCGACCGGCGCGATGACGGTCGTGCTGGTGCCGATCATGCACGAGCACGGCGCCTCGGGCGTGCTGACCGTCGGCGTGCTGGCCGGGCTGCTGCTGGTCGCGCTGGCGCTGGGCCGCGCGGGCAGGTACATGGCCTTGGTGCCGGCTCCGGTGGTGGAGGGCTTCACCGTCGGCATCGCCTGCGTGATCGGCCTGCAGCAGGTGCCCGCCGCCCTCGGCGTGCCGGTCCCGGACGGCGACAAGGTCACCGTCGTGGCCTGGAACGCCGCACGTGACTTCCTCGCCCACCCGGACTGGTGGGCCCCGGCCGTCGCCGTCACGGTGGCCGTGCTGATGCTGGCAGGCGCACGGTGGCGGCCCACCGTGCCCTTCTCCCTGCTGGCCGTCGCCGCCGCCACCGCCGCCGCCGAGCTGGCGGGTCTGCCGGTCGCCCGGATCGGCGACCTGCCCGCCGGGCTGCCCGTTCCATCCCTGGCCTTTCTGGACGTGACCGCGGTGCCGTCGCTGCTCGCCCCGGCGGTCGCGGTCGCCGCGCTGGCCGCGCTGGAGTCGCTGCTGTCGGCCGCCGTCGCCGACGGGATGAGCGTCGGTCACCGCCACGACCCGGATCGGGAACTGTTCGGCCAGGGACTCGCCAACCTCGCCGCCCCGCTGTTCGGCGGTGTCCCGGCCACCGGGGCGATCGCCCGTACCGCGGTCAACGTCCGCTCCGGCGCGGGATCCAGGCTGGCAGCCCTGGCCCACGCGGGCATCCTGGCCGTGATCGTCTTCACCGCCTCCGGCCTGGTCGCCCGGATCCCGCTGGCCGCACTCGCCGGGGTGCTGCTGGCCACCGCCTTCCGGATGGTGGAGGCCGGATCGGTCGCGGCGATGCTCCGCTCCACCCGGGGCGACGCCGCGGTCCTCCTCCTGACCGCCGCCGCGACCCTGGCGCTGGACCTCGTCCAGGCCGTCATCATCGGCCTAGTCGTCGCCGGGGCGCTGGCCCTGCGCGCCGTCGCCCGCGACGCCCGGCTGGACCGGATGCCGCTCCGCCCCGACCTGCCCGGCGACCACACCGAGGAGGAGCACGCCCTGCTGGCCGAGCACATCGTCGCCTACCGGCTGGACGGGCCGCTGCTGTTCGCCGCCGCGCACCGCTTCCTGCTGGAGCTGTCGGAGCTCGCCGACGTCTCCGTGGTGATTCTGCGCATGTCCCGGGTGACCGCCGTCGACGCCAGCGGCGCCCTGGTCCTCGGCGACGCCGTCCGGCGGCTGCAGCGCCGCGGCATCACCGTCTACGTCTCCGGTATCCGCGACGGCCACCACCAGCCGCTGCGGGCCCTGGGCGCCATCGCCGACCTCGACAGGGCCGGGCGTGTCTTCGCCACCACCCCCGAGGCCATCGCGGCGGCCCGCGACGGCCTGCGGCGGGCCGGGGTGCTGCCGCCGTCGGAGGACGGCCGGTGCTCGACGGGCGGCGGGCCAGCACGCACCGGCGCTGGGCAGGTCTGACCCTCACCGCCTACCGCGGGCGGTTCCGGCCGACCCCCTGAGCCGGAGCGGCCGGGTCGCCGCCCCCCACCCCCTGATCAGCCGTTGTACGGACTCACCACGTCCAGGACCCAGACGACGCCGAAGCGGTCCCTGAGCATCCCGTACAGCGGAGCCCACTGCGCGGGCCCCAGCGGCTGCATGACGGCCGACCCGGCGGACAGCCTCTGCCAGTATTCGGTGATCTCCTCCGCGGTCTCGCCGCGCACGGAGAGGAAGAACGAGTTCTCGCCCCGGTCCCACGGCAGCCGCGAGGGCACGTCGTACGCCATGACGTGGAAGCCGTTCCCGGCGGTCACCTGGCCCCACATCACCTGGTCCGCCTCGGCGGGCTCCTGCACGTTCCCCGCGTCCTTGTAGGTGACGACGGCGAGGTCGCCGCCGAACACGGACCGGTAGAACTCCAGCGCCGCGCGGGCGTCGCCCCGGAAGTTCAGATGCGCCACGGACTTGACGGACATGTTCGACCCCTGATCTCTGTTCGTTGTCTCCGGGCGTCATGAGGCGTGCCCGGTCCGCACCACCGGCCGCCGGATCCGCGCGGCCGGTGGCAACGGTCGCAGGGGAAGCGGCCAGGTCGTGTCCTCTTCTCCCGGCGGGGCGGATGACATGCCGAAAACCTCGGCGCGGCCGCCGGCGGTGCTCTCGTTGCTCCGGACCCGCCGGGACCGGCCGGGCCCGCCGGCCCGATCCACCGGGTTCGCCGTCACATGCCGTGCCCCGGCCTTGGACGTCCCGGCGGCTCGGATGGGCGCGCATGGCCTAGCCTGGGACCTCTCAGTCAGGCCATGGAAAGGAGCAGATGGTGGCACCGGTTCTGGAGGGTACGGCCCGCGCCCTGCTGCGCAGGATCGCGCAGGAGCAGGCCGGCTCGCGGCTGCCGTCACTGGCGGCCGTCGTGGTGCGCGACGGGCGCCCGGTCTGGTTCGGCTCCCGCGGCCGGGTGGACGGCGCCGCGCCCACCGAGGCCACCCAGTACCGCATCGGCTCCATCACCAAGAGCATGGTCGCCGTCGTCGTCATGCGGCTGCGCGACGAGGGCCGGATCGCCCTGCTCGACCCGATCGGCAAGCACGTCCCCGGCACCCCGGTGGGCGAGGTGAGCATCGCCCAGCTGCTGTCGCACACCGCCGGGCTGACCGCCGAGCCGCCCGGCCAGTGGTGGGAGCGCACCCCCGGCATGCCGGTGGAGGAGCTGCTGGCCCTGCTCGGCCCGGAGACCACCCGGCACCGCCCCGGCCGCCTCTTCCACTACTCCAACCTCGGCTTCGCCCTGCTGGGCGAGATGGTCGCCCGGCACCGGGGGACGGACTGGGCGCGGGCCGTACGGGACGAGGTCCTGGAGCCGCTGGGCATGCGCGACACCACGCCCCGGCCCCGCGCCCCGCACGCGACCGGCTACGCCGTCCACCCGTGGGCCGACGTGCTGCTGCCCGAGCCCGAGCACGACGCGGGGGCCATGGCCCCGGCCGGGCAGATGTGGTCCACCCCCGCCGACCTCGCCCGGTGGGCGGCGTTCCTGGCCGGTGACACCGGTGACGTGCTGAGCACCGAAACCCTGGCCGAGATGCGCGAGCCGGCGACCGTCGACGACGGCGACGCCTGGACCGGCGGCTTCGGCCTGGGCCTGCAGCTGGCCCGCGCGGGAGGCCGCCGCCTGGCCGGCCACGGCGGCTCCATGCCGGGTTTCCTGGCCTCGGTGTGGGCCGATCCCGGCGACGCGACCGGCGTGCTGTTCCTGACCAACGCCACCTCCGGGGCCAGCCGGGCCCTGACGACGGACCTGCTGGCCATCCTCGACGAGCACGAGCCGCGCCTGCCCGCCGAGTGGGAGCCGGCCGCCGTCGATCCCGCCCTGCTGGAGCTGACCGGTCCGTGGTACTGGGGGCCGGCCGCCTACACGCTGCGCCTGACGGGCGGCCGGGACCTGTCGCTGTCGCCGATCGGCGGCCCCGGCCGGGCCTCGCGGTTCACCGCCCGCGCCGACGGCACCTGGGTCGGCCTGGACGGCTACTACGCCGGGGAGACGCTGCGGCCGGTGCACCGCGCGGACGGCTCGATCAGCCACCTCGATCTCAACACCTTCGTCTTCACCCGCACCCCCTACGACCCGGCGGCCGAGGTGCCGGGCGGGGTGGACGAGGGCGGCTGGCGCGCCTGAGACCGGGCGCGGCGCGGGACACGGCGCGGACCGGGCCGTACGGCCGGGCCTCCGGTACGGAACCCGGCCCGGGTCGCGCGTCTCGCCGGGGCACCCGGGCCGGGCTCCGCGCCGGACGTCCGTCGTCGCCCTCCGGGGGAAACCGCCGGAGGGACGGAACCTCGTGTGCCAGCATTGTGCGGGTGACCGAGCCATCGCCGCGGCGCGGCGTCGCACTCCTGGACGTGCACCGTCTCCGTCTGGTCGAGATCCCCGCGCCCCCGGTGCCGCCCGGGGAGCGGGCGGCCATGGACCGCGCGTGGGACGAGGCGGTCCGGGCCAACCCGAGCTTCTTCGACGGGCCGGTGGCCGCCTCGGCGGGGCTGGAGTGGGAGGGGCCGCGCAGCGCGGTCCTGACCTGGGCGAGGATCACCTACCGGCGCTACGCCCTGCGCCTGGTCCCGGGCGCCACCGCGCGGCTGCCGCCTCTCTTCGTCAGCATCGCGCAGCCGACGGACGACGGGCGGCTGCTGGTGGGACGGATGTCGTCGTCGACCGCCGCTCCCGGCCGCTGGCAGCCGCCGGGCGGGTCGGCCGAACCGCCCGAGGACGCCGGCCCCCTCGACACGGCCGCGCTCGCCCGGCACGCCGCCCGGGAACTGGCCGAGGAGACGGGCCTGGACACGGCGCCGGACGAGATGATCCTGTGGTCCATCGTCCACGGCGAGGAGGGCGACGTCGGCGTCCTGTTCCTCGCGCCGCCCCGGCCGGAGCCGCTGCTGCGTGAGCGGTTCGCGGCCCTGGTGGCGTCGGAGACGGCGCTGGGCCGGGAGCCGGAGCTGGACCGGATCGCCCTGGTCCGCTCCCCTGCCGAGCTGGCCCGGCTCGGTGGGACGCAGGTGGACTACCTGGAGCCGATCGTCCGCCGGTACGCGGGATCGGCGCCCCGGAGCGACGCCGGCCCCGTCTAGACGGCGTCGCGTCCGGGCGGACGCAACCGGTGGGCACCGCGGCCCGGCCGACGGTTTCCGGGCGGTCACCGATTCTCCGGCGGCGGCCCGGGGCGGCGACGCGGGTGGCATCCTGGGGATGACGTCGATCATGAGGAGAGAAACGATGACCCCCCACTCCCCCGCCCTCCGGCACACCCCGCTCGACGCGGACGAGATGGCCCGGAGTGAGCTGGCCTTCTCCCCCCTCGTCACCGAGCATCTCCTGGCGAGCGGGCGGTTCCGGGTGACCGCCGAGACCCCGGACATGGTGGAGCTGTTCCAGCGCGTGGCCCGCAGGGTGGGCGACGCGCTGGGAAGGCCCGTGGTCAGCTACGCCAACGGCAGGGACATCGTGATCGCCTTCCCCTCAATGTGAAAGGCCCCGGCGCGGCGCTCCATCTGTTCGGCTCTGGCGCGCCGAACCGCCTCACGGTCGGTTTCTCCTTCGCCACCGTCTCCCCCGCACCGGACCGATGCAGCCGAGACGAGCAGGAGAACGCGGTGCGAGCGGCTTTCTCCGGCTTCGGCGGGGAGGCGCCCCGGACGAGACCGGCCATGGCGGGGAGGGGGAGGTGCAGCGCGAGCGTGAAGGCCGCCGGGGGCGTCCCCGGCGGCCTTCGTTTTCGCGTCCGGACTCCTTTCTGACTCATTTACCGGCAACAGTGACGTTATTCAGTGAAACATTCTTCCGGTCGCTGTTTCTTTCCCGTCCGGCCGTTTCCCTGTCGGCGGGAAACGCGGGTCGGGCGGAGGCTAGCGGAAGGACAGCTGCGTGGACCCCAGGAGGCCCTTGGGGTTTCCGGCGCTGACATAGCAGGCGGTGACCGAGCAGTCCACGGAGCCGGCCGCCGCTCCCTCGGGCGTGGTGGCCTGGAAGCTCTTGCGGACCACGAACGGGACACTCGCCGCGCCGGCGCCGTCCACGGTCACCGTCTTCACCGTCTCCGGGTTGCAGGCCAGCTGGTCCTTCACGGTGGCGCACTGCAGGATGGTGACCTGGTCCCCGGCTGCGGCGCCGGTGACCGAGGCGGTGACCGAGGCGCCGTCCGACAGGCCGGTGGCCGGCGTCACCGAGAAACCGGAGGCGGCGGCGAAGGCCGACGGCTGCGACACCAGGGCCATACCACCGACCGCGACCGCGGCGGCGACACCCAGCTTGGCGAAAAGACCGGTCTTCTTCTGCATTCCTTGCTCCTTCTCTCTCTTGCCTTCTCTGGCTTTTCCCTGTTTTTCTCCGGCGATCGCTCGCCCTTGCAAGAACAACTTTGCGCCATTCGCGAGGGACATTCCATAAAAAGCCGTTTCAGCAAGTTGCCCGCCGATATCAACTTCCTGTCAACGTCGAAGTTGTGTTGCGGGCGAAAGAGAAGTAAGGGGTGCAGCCGGGTTGCGGGCCGTACAAGGTGGCCGGGCGGGTGAGTTCGTCCCCTGGGGTCCGCGTGACCGGTTACAGGGAGTTCCGGGCTGCCGCTCGCGGAAGGCGGCGTATCGCGGGGAGCGGCCGCACCGGAATTGTGCGGCTGAGCCTTCCGCAGGCGACCAGTCATCCGTCAGCTGGTGAAACGTCCTTCACGGGTGTACTTGCAAGCCCCGCTGAGGCAGTTGGGGTTGGACCCCCAGCCGTCGTCATAGGTGACCTTGCGGTGGCGCTTGACGCTGCCCTTGACCTTTTCCGCCTGAAGCCCGGGGCCGACCTTCTCGTCCGCGTGCTTCCACCAGCTGGTGCCGTTCCAGTAGTACACCCGGTGGTGGGCCCACAGGTGACTCGGCGAGCCCTCCGGCAGGCAGTTGAAGATGAAGCTCTCCGCGTGACGCTCCTTGAAACCGCCGAAGTCGTGGGTGGTGTACGACTTGGGAGCCATACCGGCCTTGGCGTTGTCGTGCCAGAGGTGCCAGCTCCAGTATTCGGCGGTGCACGAGGCGGAGAGCACGGCGCCGGCCGGAGCGGTCAGGCCGCGCACGGTGACCGGCTCGCTGGTGATCCGCCGCCGCTGTAACTCGGCGGGGAGGTCGGGGCCGTGGTCATCGACGAGACGCTGGGGCACCGGCACGTCGGGCGGGGTGATCTCCAGGTAGGTCTGCAGGTAGCTGTTGCTCCGATCCCAGGCGATGAGCGGCGCGCGGCCGATGATCCCGAGCTGGGACATCCCCACTTCGTTGGAGGGCTGGCTGTCGGAGAAGTCCACGGTGAGACCGCTCGTGTATTCGATGTGCGCCAGGGGGATCTCCCGGTCGCTCTCCTCGGTTTCGGCCGCGGCCGGGGAGGAGGCGAGCACCATTGTGGCGGCGAGAGCTGCGATTGACCTCATGTCACTCCTTACGGTTGAAGTTGCCCGCGCAGAACGTTAGGAACCGGCTCTTTCAGCGGCCTTGAACATGAGCTGAACGCATACTTTCAGCGCGCTGGCACCGGATCGGATCGCCTGCCGGGTCTGTCACCACCGGCATCGGCGTGGCGGCCAGGGGTCCCGGTGGCACCGGGGAGGTTTTCGACGGATATGCAGGTCGGAGCCCCCGCAAGGGCCTTTGGGCACAGCCGGGAAGACGGGCCGCCGACCTGCATATCCGTCGTTTCCTGCGCCGTTGCCACCGGGACCCCCGGCGACGAGGTCACGCTCTTCGTCCAGGATTGTCCAGTGCTCGGCCAGGTCGCCGATGTGCATCGGGGGGTGCGTCATGCCGGCCCGGCATCGACCAGGCGAGTCACAGCAAGATCAACGCCGTTCGGGGCTCATGACACGTTTCTTACCGGCCCCCCTGGTTCTGCCGCCACCGCTCCACGACCTGCTGGAACGCCTCGCTCACGAGGAGAAGGAGTTCGGCGGAGGACTCGAAGCGGGCGCCCGCCGGAGTCGCGGCCCCGAGGATCTCGGCTCCACGCTGTGACGCGGCCATCAGGGCGTCGTTCATCTGCAGAGAGGCGAGCATGGTCCGGAGCCAGATCTCGTCGTCGATGACGTAGCGTTCGCGCCGTGTGCCGGGAATCCGTTCCCGGCTGAGCATGCCCTGCCGTTCGAGGAAGGCGACGGCGTGCGAGACCGACGCCGGGCTGACGTGAAGCCGCTGGACCAGGTCGGCGGCGGTGAGAGCGCCGGAGTCGGTGATGTACAGGCAGACCAGCACCCTGGCCTCCATCCGGGGCAGCCCCTGCTGGACGAGGAGGGCGGTGAAGGACTCCGTGAAGTCCCGCACCGCCCGGGGATCGCGCCCGTGGCCGTCGTCGGGGACCGGCGGGGCCGGAGGCCGGGCCTGCCGGTGGCGGCGCGCGCGGTGCCGGGTGGCCTCGTGCGCCCGGTCCGCCCCGTAGCCGCCGGGGCCGCCGTTGCGGGTGACCTCCCGCATGACGGTCGAGGCGGGCCGCCCCAGGCGCCGGCCGATCTCCGCGTATCCGAGCCCCTCGGCCAGTCCCGCGGCGATGTGCCGGCGCTCCTCGTCGGTGAGTCTGCCTCCGGGCATCGGTGCTCGTCTCCCATCTGCCGGCACGCGTGGGGATCGGCGCCCGCGCACTCGCTGCACAGTATGCATTCACTCGGAGTCCATTGCAATGCACGCCGGATCTTCCATTGCGTTCAACCTCAGACTCATTGCAAAGGAAGCCCATTTTCCATCTATGACAGGCGACTATGGCCTTCTTTAAGTGTTGTTGGATTGGTAAACGCAATGTATTGTCGCCTTCGTTCAGAGATTTCCAAACGTAGGAGGGCACCTGTGACGCCGCGGAGGGAGTCTCCCGTGACCGAACCCGCCTCCCGCCCCGTGCGTCGCTCGCCGAACCCATGAGCGCCGGACCGGGGCGGGTCCGGCCGATCGAACGCTGTACGCAAGGAGATTCATGATGGAACAGGGCAACGGCGGCTTCTCCGAAGCAGGGCTGCGCAGGCTGCGTGAGGTGCTGGCACGGTATGTCGAATCGGGGAGGATCCCCGGGCTCGTCGCCCTGTTCAGCCGGGGCGAGGAGACGCACGTCGAAGCGGTCGGGACGATGCGTCACGACGGTGGCGCGCCGATGAGCCGGGACACGATCTTCCGGATGGCCTCCACCTCCAAGCCGGTCTCGGTCGCGGCGACGATGGTGTTGCTGGACGAGTGCAGGCTGCGGCTGGACGACCTGGTGCAGGAGTGGCTGCCGGAACTCGCCGACCGGCGGGTGCTCAAGCGATTCGACGGCCCGCTGGACGACACCGTGCCGGCGCGGCGGCCGATCACCGTCCGGGACCTGCTGACCTCCACGTTCGGGCTCGGCATGGACATGACGTCGCTGGGCACGCCGATCATGAACGCGGTCTTCGAGCAGGGGCTCACGCCCAACCTGCCGGTGCCGGTGCCCGAGCCGGACGAGTGGATGCGCCGCCTGGGTGAGCTTCCGCTGATGCACCAGCCCGGAGAGCGCTGGCAGTACCACATCAGCAACGACCTCCTCGGCGTGCTCGTCGCCAGGGTCACGGGCCGGTCGTTCGAGGAGTTCCTGCGCGAACGCATCTTCGACCCGCTGGGCATGAAGGACACCGGTTTCCACGTGCCCGCCGATCAGATCGACCGGTTGCCGACCCTCTACGCCCCGGACCCGCAGACCGGAGAGTTCCTCGTGTGGGACGAGGCCGAGGGGGGACGGTGGAGCCGGCCTCCGGCGTTCCCGGGTGGCGGCGGCGGGCTGGTCTCCACCGTCGACGACTACCACGCCTACTTCCGGATGCTGCTGAACGGCGGGATGCACGGCGGCGAGCGGATCCTGTCCCGGCCCGCCGTCGAGCTGATGACCACCGACCGTCTCACGCCCGAGCAGAACGCCGCCCGCAACGCCATGGCCACCGAGAACGTCCACATCTCGCACGGCCAGGGCCAGCACGGCGGCTGGGGCTTCGGGATGGCGGTGCGCACCTACCGCGGCGACTACGCGCCCATCGGCCAGTTCGGCTGGGACGGCGGAAGCGGCACCGCGAGTTACGCCGACCCGGCCAACCGGCTCACCGGGATCCTGCTCACCCAGGTCGGGGCGTCCACGCCGGACTCGATGCGGCTCATCCACGACTTCTGGACCACGCTCTACCAGGCCATCGACGACTGACGGTGACGATGCGGACGGGTGTCTCCCGGCGAGGCCCGACCCGGCGTCCGGCGGTGAACCCCGCCAGGGCCGCCACGCCGGCTCACCCACCCCGATCTCCGCACCCGGCCCCCCGAAAGGGCCCCTCGAAGAGACTCCTCGAAAGGACCCCTCGAACGCCGCCTGCCTCCGGCGGTGGGCGCGGCCGCCGGAGTTCCGGCCGGCCGCCGGGCGTGAGGTTTCAGGCGGTGAACGCCCGGCCCGTGACATCCCATCCCGTAGAAGAGATCATCAAGCGAAAAGGGGTGAATGAGGGGACGAATCTTGCGACAAAGCGTGGTGGAGGCCGGCGGGATGCCCACCGGCTCGGGTGAGACGGTTCCCGCCGCGTTCCGGCGCCTGGCCGGGACGCGGGCCCGGCGGCGGCTGATCGCGGTCACCCTGCTGCTGGGCCTGGTGATCGCCGCGGCGGTGACCGCGGTGGTACGGCCCGCCGACCTGACGTTCGCCGTGCTCGCCGAGCCGGTGCAGATCCTGATGTCGGTCACGGTGCCGTTCCTCGGCGCCCTGCTGGCCGGTGACCTGCGGCGGAAACCCCGGACGGCCCGGTTCACCCCGACCCTGCTCGCGGCGGCGCTGTTCGCCGCCGCGGTCGGCGTCTTCGGGAACCTCGTCTGCGCCGCCGCGCTGGTGGTCGCCCCGTCCGGCGCCGCCCCGGACGCCTGGCGGTACGCCGGGGCCGTCGCGGCGGGCGCCGTTCTGGTGCAGGTCGTCGCCCAGCTGGTCGGCACCGCGCTGGGCGTGCTGGTACGGCGGCCCGTCCTCGCGTGCCTGGGCACGATCGTGCTGCCGCTGGGCCTGTGGGCCCTGCTGGGCGCGGTGGGTCCGCTGCGCCCCGCCCAGACGTGGCTCGCCCCCTTCGCCTCCGCCCACAACCTGCTCTCCGGCCCGATGAGCACGCTGATGTGGGCGCAGTGGCTCGTCGTCCTGATGGTCTGGGCGGTGAGCCTGAACGCCGCAGGCGCGGCGCGGCTGACGTGGCACGGCCCGATGGGCGGTCCGGCGCGGGCGGTCCTCCCGGGAGGCGGCCCGGCCTGAAGCGGAGCGCCGCCCGTCCGTCGCGGCACGGGCGGGCGCTCCCCGAGGCGACGCCCGGCACGGCGCCGCCGGACCGCCGGACCGCCGGGAGGAACGGGCCGCCGGACCGCCGGGCCGCCGGGAGGAGCGGACCGCCGCGAAGGACGGTTCAGAGCGGGATGTTGCCGTGGCGGCCCCGGACGGCGGGCGCGGCGGCCAGCGCCTCGGCCAGGCGACGGCGGGTGTCGGCCGGATCGATGATCTCGTCGACCACGCCGATCTCGCGGGCCCGGCCGACACCGCCGGCCAGCGCGACGTGCTCGGCCACCAGACGGGCGCGCAGCGCGTCGCGCTCGTCGTCGGGTACGGCGGCCAGCGCCCGCCGGTGCAGCAGGTTGACCGCGGCCTCGGCGCCCATCACCGCCACCTCCGCCGACGGCCAGGCGTAGACGGCGGTGGCGCCCAGGGCGCGGGAGTTCATCGCGATGTAGGCGCCGCCGTAGGACTTGCGGACGACCAGCGTGACGCGGGGCACGCTGGCCTCGGCGAAGGCGTGCAGCAGCTTGGCGCCGCGGCGGACCACGCCGTTCCACTCCTGGTTGACGCCGGGCAGGTAGCCGGGAACGTCGACGAGCACCACCAGCGGCACCCCGAAGGCATCGCACATGCGCACGAACCGGGCGGCTTTCTCGGCGGAGGCGGAGTCCAGGCAGCCCGCCAGCCGCAGCGGGTTGTTGGCGACGACGCCGACGGTACGACCCGCGAGCCGGCCCAGGCCGACGACGACGTTGGGCGCCCACCTGGCGTGCAGCTCCACGAACGAGCCGGCGTCGAGGACCTTGCCCACCAGCGGCTTGACGTCGTAGGCGCGGTTGGCCCGCTCGGGCAGCACGCCGGCCAGCTCCGGCTGGCGGCCGATGCCGTCCGGCTCCGGGGTCCCCTGGCCGCCCAGCAGGGCGGCCAGGCGGCGCGCGACGGCGACGGCCTCCTCCTCGCCGCCCGTCGTGACGTGTGCGACCCCGGAGCGGCGGCCGTGGGCGTCGGGGCCGCCGAGGCTCTCCATGTCGACGTCCTCGCCGGTGACGCTGCGCACGATGTCGGGACCGGTGACGAAGACGCGCCCGGCGTCGCTCATGATGACGATGTCGGTGAGCGCCGGGCCGTAGGCGGCGCCGCCGGCGGCCGGGCCGAGGACCACCGAGATCTGCGGCACCTTCCCCGAGGCGCGCACCATCGCGGCGAAGACCCGGCCGACGGCGTCCAGCGCCGCCACGCCCTCGGCCAGGCGGGCGCCGCCGGAGTGCCAGACGCCGATCACGGGGACCTGGCCGCGCACCGCGGCGTCGATGGCGTCGACGATCTGCCGGCAGCCGTCCTCGCCCATGGCGCCGCCCATGACCCGGGCGTCGGTGGCGTACACGACGACCGGACGGCCTTCGACGGTGCCGCGGCCCCACAGCGCGCCCGAGCCGGCGTCCGCCGGGACGACGCGCAGCGAGCCGGGGTCGGCCACGGCGCCGAGCCGTACGAGGGGGTCACGGCGGTCGGTGGCGGGAACGGCCGAGGTGACGGGAACGGTGGCGGGGGCCGGGGCGGGCGGCGCGAGCAGCGCCGTACCGGGATCGACGGTGATGGTCACGGGGTTCACCTGCTTTTGGCGGGGGCGGAGCCGTCCGCCGCGGGCGGCGGGCGGCGTCGGTGGGTCGGGCCTGGTACGGCGGGGCGCGCGGCGGACGGGACGGGGTGAGCGGCGGACCGGACGGGACGGGGTGAGCGACAGGACGGGGGCGCGCGGCGGGCCGGACGGGACGGGCGGCCCGCCGTACCCGGTCCGCCGCGCGGGCGGACGCGGCGGGTCAGGCCAGCAGGGTCCTGCGCAGGTCGTGGACGGTGGCGGCGTCGACGCCCAGGCCGCGGGCCAGGTAGCCGGCCAGCGAGCCGAAGGTGGTCCTGGCCTGGTCGACGCCGGCGTCCAGGTACTCCGGCCAGGCGTAGTTCACGCCGAAGGTCAGGTTGCTGAGCAGGAACTCGGTGTCGATCTGCGCGCGGTCGACGCCCAGGAGGCTCATCAGCAGCGCGACGGTCCAGCCGGTGCGGTAGGTGCCGGAGTTGCAGTGGATGTAGACCGGCCTGCCGCCGTTTCCGGCGATCTTGCGGATGGCCGCGCCGAAGGACGCCCGGGACTGGGGGCTGGTGACGTACTCGCGGAACTCCTGCAGCACGTAGGCGTCCGGCCTGGTGGTGTCGATCGTCGGCGGCATGGGGTCGGCGGAGTCGTCGCCGACGGGGGCGCTGAACAGCTGGACGCCCTCGGGCAGCCGGTCGGGCCGGCCGGCTGCCAGCTCGCGGTTGCTGAGCAGGTTGATGTCCCAGGTGAGGCCGAGGGTGGCCAGCTGGGTCAGGCCCAGGTCGGTCACCCGGCCCAGCCCGGCGCCGCGCCAGACCACGCCGCGCCTGACGCGACGGCCCAGCCGGTTGGAGTACCAGCCGATGTCGCGGATGTTGAAGGAGCCCTCCACGTCGAAGAAGTGGGTGCGCGGGTCCTCGGTGCCGGTGGCGGCGGCGCCGGCGGGGGCGGGGGCGGACGGCAGCAGCAGCGCGCCCGCGAGGCCGGTCCCGGCGACGGTCAGGAACCGGCGGCGGCCGAGCCGGGCGCCGGGCGGGGTGATGAGGTCGGCAGCGGTCATCGGGGGGTGCCTTTCAGGTGGTGCGGGAAGGGGGGTGCGCGGTGTCACGGGGAAGGGGTGCACGGCGGGCGGCCGGCCGCGCGGGGCGTGGAGAAGGGGGCGCGGCGGGTGACCGGCCGCGCGGGGCGAGGGGAAGGGAGCGGGCGGCGGGCGACCGGCCGCGCAGGGCGGCGAGGCGTCGCGCGCCCGGCGTCAGATCGGTTTGCGGCCGATCACGAGGGTGTCGGTGCCGCCCAGCGGCCGGACCTCGGTGTCGGTGCACCCGGCGGCGACCAGCCAGCCCAGGCACTCCTGGGCGGTGTACTCCGAGCCGCCCTCGGTGACCAGCAGCATGTTGAGGCTGACCAGGATCCGGGCGAGGTCGGCGGGCTCCTGCGGGAGCATCGCGTCGTAGATCAGCAGGGCGCCGCCGGGGGTCACCGCGCGGTAGGCCTTGTCGATCAGGTAGGCGCGCTGCTCGGGCGACCAGTTGTGCAGCACGTGGCCGAGGATGACGACCTCGCTGGAGGGCAGCTCGTCGGCGAAGAAGTCACCGGCGCGGAACCAGGCCCGGCCGGCCACGCCGAGTCGTTCGGCGTGCTCGGCGTGCGGGCCGGCCAGCGGCGGCAGGTCGAACACCCCGGCCGTCAGGTGCGGGTGGGCCAGCATGAGCCGGGCGCCCAGGTTGCCCCGGCAGCCGCCCACGTCCAGCACCCGGCGGTGGGCCGGCCAGTCGAACCGTTCGATCAGGTACGGCGCGACCAGGCTGTTGGCCGAGTCCATCATCCGCAGGTACTGCTCGCGCTGGGCGGGGTCGGACAGCATGCGCAGGAACGCCCCGTCGTCGGCGGCCCCGGCGGTCTGCGGCCGGCCGGTGGTCAGGGCCTCGGTCAGCCGGCCCCAGGCCGGGTAGAGCATGTGGTTGGCGCGGTAGAGGAAACCGCCGATGTAGTCGGGGCGGCCGGGCACCAGGGTGGCCGACGCGGCGGCGCTGTTGCGGTAGCGGTCGCCGTCCAGCTCCAGCAGGCCGAGCAGGACCAGGCCGTGCAGGAAGTCGCGGGCGGCCCGCGGGTGCAGCCCGACGCGGGCGCCGAGCTCGTCGCGGGTGGAGGGGCCGTGCTCCTCCAGGTCGGCGAACACCCCGAGCTCGCCGGCGGTCAGCAGCAGTTTGGCGTGGCAGAACGCGTTGCTGAGCCGCTTGACGTCGATCGCCGAGGGTCCCAGGACGGCGCCGGAGGACTGACTCATGAGGAGCTCCTTTTCGGTTTGGCCCGGGCACTAGCCGGCCAGGACGACGGCACAGACGTTGGCGAGGCTGGCCAGGACGGCCATGGCGGTGCGCGTCAGGTGCCAGGCGCGCCAGCGCGACCGCGGGTCCCGCCAGCCGGCGGGCATCGCCGCCGGCGACAGCCGCTTGACCGCCCGGTTGATCGGCACGTTGCCGAACTGTGAGACCGCCGAGACCCCCAGCTGCAGCGCCGCCGCCGCCGCGAACAGCGGCCGGTACGGCGAGGGCGGCGCGGCGGCGAACAGCACCAGGTCGGCGGCGGTGCAGGCGAGCACCAGCGGCGGCATCACCTTGTCGAAGTGACGGCCCACCAACTGGTGAACGCGGACGTACTCCGCCGGGGCCATCGCCAGGAACGCCGGGACCACGCTGAGGGCCACCGCGAACAGCACACCCGCCAGCAGGCCGCCGCCGACGACGACGAACACACTCAGGACAACGGTCATGGCAGGCAGGATCCGGCCCCGGGCTGAAGCGGCGCTCGACGCGGGCTGGCGCGGCCCGGCCCGGCCTTCGACGCGCACTGGAGCGCGGCTCTAGCGGGCGGCGGGAACGTCGGCGCTGTGACCCGCGCCCGCCGACGCGCCCGTCGGCCGCGGCCTGAGAATCGGAGGACCCATGACGTCGAGCCTCGTGGTCGACCAGCAGCCGGCCGGACCCACCTTCGGGTCGGGCGGCCCGCAACACCACCTGCTGACGGTGCTGGCCGGAAAGATGATCTCTTCGACGGTCTGCGTCCTGGCCCAGGTCGGCGTGGCCGACCACATGGCCGACGGACCGCGGACGGTCGAGCACCTCGCCGAGGCGACCGGGACCGACCCGGGCATGCTGTACCGGTTCCTGCGCGCCGCCGCCTCGGTCGGCATCTTCGCCGAGCTGCCCGACGGCCGTTTCGAGCTGACCGGGACCGGCGAGTACCTGCGCAGCGACGTGCCCGGCTCGCTGCGCTACCTGGCCTGGCTGTACGGCGAGGAGAGCATCTGGAACTGCTTCGGCTACGCGGTGGAGACGCTGCGCACCGGCGAGTCCACCGGGCCGAAGGTACGCGGCGGCAAGGGCTGGTTCGAGTACATGGAGGAGCACCCGGAGTACGCCGAGGTGTTCCACAAGGCCATGACCGGCACCAGCAACATGGCCGCCCAGGTCGCCGACTCCTACGACTTCAGCCGGTTCGGCCACATCGCCGACGTCGGCGGCGGCCAGGGCCGGCTGCTGGCGGCGATCCTCAGCAAGAACCCCGACGCCAGGGGCCTGCTGTTCGACCAGGCATCGGCGATCACCGGCGCCGCGGAGGTGCTGGAGCAGTACGGCGTGGCCGACCGCACCGAGTGCGTGGTCGGCGACTTCTTCGAGTCGGTCACCCCCGGCCCGGACGCCTACCTGCTCAAGGCGATCCTGCACGACTGGAACGACGACGACAGCGTCGCCATCCTGCGCAACATCCGCGCCGCGCTGGGCGACAAGAAGGACGGGCGGGTGTTCATCGTCGAGGCCGTCGTCCCCGACGGCAACGACTGGCACTTCAGCAAGGCCATGGACATCGCGATGGCGGTCAGCCTCGGCAGCAAGGAGCGCAATCTGCGCGACTGGCGCGGCCTCCTCTCGGCGTCCGGCTTCGAGCTGGTCGGCACCACCAAGACCATGCCGCCGCACTGGATCATCGAGGCGCGGCCGGTCTGACCGGGCCGCCGCTCCCCCGCCCCGCTCCCCCTCCCGGGCTCCCCGGCCCCCGCTCCCCTGGGCGCCCGCCGGTGCCCGTGACCGTGCCCCGTCGCCCCCGCGGACGCCCCCGGACCTTCTCCGGCGCCGGGGACACGCCTGCCGCCCCGACCATCGCCGCCCCTTTGAGGAAGGCCCCATGACGACGCCGTCGCACTCCTACCCCTTCGGCTGGCCGTCCCCCGTCGACCAGCCCAAGGAGCTGGCGGACCTGCACGCCGAGCCGATCGTGCCGGTCACGCTGCCCAGCGGCGACACCGCGCTGCTGATCACCCGCTACGACGACATCCGCCAGGTGCTCGCCGACCCCCGGGTGAGCAAGAACCGCAACCGGCCCGACGTGGCCCGGATGACCGCCAAGAAGGTCAAGGTCTTCCAGCGGCAGGTCGACATGGACCCGCCCGGCCACACCCGGATGCGCCGCCTGATCGGCAAGGCGTTCACCGCCCACCGCATCGAACGGCTGCGCCCGCGGATCACCGAGATCGTCGAGGAGCTGCTGGACGGGCTGGAGCGCGCCGGCGGCCCGGTGGACCTCAACCGCGCCTTCTCCTACCCGCTGACGATCCGGATCATCTGCGAGCTGCTCGGCGTCCCCGAGGAGGAGCGCGCGAACTTCGGCGACACCAGCTCCCCGCCGTGGGGCTACATGCGCGACCTGATCGCCCGCAAGCGTGAGAACCCCGACGACGAGCTGATCAGCGCGCTGATCAGGGTCAGCGACGAGGACGACGGCCGGCTCAGCGAGGAGGAGCTGCACTGGTGGTCGACGCTGCTGCTGCTGGCCGGGTACGAGACCACGGCCAGCCAGCTGTCGGGCTGCGTGGTGCTGCTGCTCGCCCACCCCGGCCAGCTCGCGCTGGTGCGCGAGGACCCCGGCCGCGTCCCGGCCGCGGTGGAGGAGCTGCTGCGCTGCCAGGTCGTTGGCTCCTCGCTGTCGATGCTGCGCTACGTCACCGAGGACATCGAGGTGGCCGGCACCGTCATCCCCAAGGGGACGAGCATCATCCCCGCGCTGGAGTCGGCCAACCACGACCCGGCCGCCTTCGGCTGCCCGGCGCGGTTCGACGTCACCCGGCGGGACCGTACCCAGCTGACCTTCAGCACCGGCCAGCACTACTGCGTCGGCGCGCCGCTGGCGCGGGCGGTGCTGCAGATCGGCCTGGCCGGGCTGCTGCGCCGCTTCCCCGGGCTGCGGCTCGCCGTACCGGCCGCGGAGCTGAACCGGCAGCACGACGTGTTCTTCCAGGGCTTCACGGAGGTGCCCGTTGCCTGGTGAGACGCTCCCCGCGAGCGAGACCCCGCGTTCCTGCCCGTTCTCCGGTGGACCCGGTGGACCCGGTGAGTCCGGTGGGATGCCGCCTTCGGCGGAGAGCCCCCGCTCCCTGCCCGGTGGGACGCTCCCCGCGGACGGAGAGCCCCGCCGCTACCCGTTCCCCCGCCCGTCCGCCCTGGAGGTGCCGCGCGAGCTGACCGACCTGCGCGAGCGCCCCGTCGTGCCCGTCACGCTGCCCAGCGGTGACCGCGCGCTGCTGGTGACCCGGCACGCCGACGTGCGCCGGCTGCTCACCGACGAGCGGCTCAGCCGCAACCTGAACCGGCCCGGCGCCGCGCGGATCGCCAGGAACAACCGGATGTTCCAGGACCCGAAGATCGACCCCGACCCTCCGGAGCACACCCGGGTGCGCCGCCTGGTGATGCGCGCCTTCACCCCCACCCGGGTGGAGTCGCTGCGGCCCCACATCCACGAGGTCGTCGACGAGCTGCTGACCGCCATGGAGAAGCGCGGCGGCCCGGCCGATCTGAACGAGACCCTGGCCTTCCCGCTGCCGATCCGGGTGATCTGCCGCCTGCTCGGCGTGCCCGAGGACGACACCGCGCTGTTCCGCTCCTGGACCGACCACTTCCTGTCGGTCAGCCGGTTCCCGCCCGAGCGGATCAGGGCCGCGATGGCGGACATGAACCGCTACATCGCCGAACTGATCGCCGCCAAACGCCGCTCCCCCGGCGACGACCTGGTCAGCGACATGATCAGGGTCCGCGACCGGGAGGACGGCCGGCTGGCCGAGTACGAGCTGCAGTGGTGGTGCCGGCTGCTGCTTCTGGTCGGCTACGAGACCACCGCCACCCAGCTCGGCGGCGGCGTCGCGCTGCTGCTGGCCCACCCCGGCCAGCTCGCGCTGCTGCGCGAGGACTACGGCCGCATCCCGGACGCGGTCGAGGAGACCCTGCGCTGGAAGCTGGCCGGCTCGTCGGTGTCGATGCTGCGCTACGCCGTCGACGACATCGAGATGGACGGCTACACCATCCCCAAGGGGGCCAGCGTGATCCCGGCCGCCGACTCCGCCAACCAGGACGAGACGGTCTTCGACCGGCCGGAGGTCTTCGACATCACCCGCGACGCGGGCCGGCACCTGACCTTCAGCGTCGGCCCGCACTTCTGCGTCGGCGCCGCGCTGGCCCGCGCCGAACTGCAGATCGCCACCGAGGCCCTGCTGCGCCGCTTCCCCGGGCTGCGGCTGGCCGTACCGCCCGAGCGGCTGCGCCGCCACGAGGGGTCGCTGCTGGAGGCGTTCACCGAGATCCCGGTCACCTGGTGAGGAGGGTACGGCCATGCGCGTGCTGGTGACCTGCTGGGCCTGGTCCTCGCACTACCTTCCGCTGGTCCCGCTGGTGCAGGCGCTGCGCGCCGCGGGCCACGAGGTGTGCGTCGCCAGCCAGGACTCCATGGCCGGCGTCGTCACCGGCTCCGGCGCCGCGTTCGTCGCCGCCGGTCCGGACGTCGACCACGCCGAGCTTCGCGCCCGGCACATGCGCGGTCTGAGCCACGACCGCGTCCCGGCCGCGCCGCCGCCGGGCGCGGAGGCCGCCGGGCACTGGCGGCCCGGCCAGCGGGAGAAGGTCGCGCGGGTGTTCGGCGCGTTCGCCGCCCGCGCCGACCTCATGGTGGACGACACGCTGCGCTTCGCCCGGCACTGGCGTCCCGACCTGGTGGTGTTCGAGCCCACCAGCTACGCGGGCCCCCTGGTCGCCGCGCTGCTGGGCGTCCCCGCCGTCCGCCACATCCACGGCGTGGACATGACCTACCAGGCCCGTGACATCGTGCCGGAGGTGCTGGCCCCCACGGCCGCGCGGCTCGGCCTGGACGGCTGCGCGGTGCTGGGCGACCTGACCGTCGACCCGTGCCCGCCCAGCATGCAGATCCCCGCCGAGGTCGAGCGCGCCACGGTCGGCTACGTCCCCTACAACGGCCGGGCGGTGCTGCCGCGGTGGCTGTGGGAGCCGCCGGACCGGCCGCGGATCGCACTGACCTGGGGGGCGACCACCACCAGCGTCGGCGGCGCGAAGAGCTTCCTGCCGCCCAGGGTGGTGGCCGCGCTGGCCGGCGCGGACGCGGAGATCGTGGTGGCGGTCGGCCGGGACGACCTGGAACGGCTCGGCCCGGTGCCGGACGGTGTCCGCGCCGTCACCGGTGTCGCGCTGCACCAGCTGCTGCCCACCTGCTCGGCGCTGATCCACCAGGGCGGGTTCGGCAGCACGCTGACCGGCGTCCACCACGGGGTGCCACAGCTCGTCCTGCCGCAGCTTCCCGACCAGGTCTTCGGCGCCGCCCGGCTGGCCGCCACCGGGGCGGGGACGGTCCTGGCCCCCGAGGAGGCCGACGCCGGGGCGCTGCGCGCGGCGGTCGCGGACCTGCTGGGCTCCGCCGAACGGCGGCGGGCGGTCGCCCGGCTGCGCGCGGAGATGAACGCCCAACCCCGCCCCGCCGACCTGGTGCCGGTGCTGAACCGCCTGGCCGAACGTTCCCCCCAGCCCGTCTGAGCCGCCTGGCCGAACGTTCTCCTCAGCCCGCCTGAGGTACGGCGCCGCCCGTCCTCACCCGCCCGCGAACTCCGAAGGAGCCGCCATGTCCCCGGTCCCCGCGCCCGCCGTTCCCAGAACCGGCCCGCCCGCCGGGCCGCCGCCCCGCCCGGCCGCCCGGCGACGGGCCGACATCGAGGAGATGTTCACCGGCGAGCGGCACCTGTGGCTGGCCACCGCCGGGCCCGACGGCCCGCACATGATCCCGCTGGCCTTCGCCTGGGACGGCACCGACCTGGTCATGATGACCAGGCGCGGCAGCCGTACGGTGGCCAACCTGCGGCGGACCGTCCGCGCCCGCGCGGCCCTGGGCACCGCCCGCGACGTGGTGCTCGTCGATGGGCCGGTGAGCCTGCGCGAACCCGCCGAGCTGCCCGGCCGGGTCCGCGCGCTGTTCGACCGGCTGCCGCTCAATCCCGACCGGGTCCCCGGTGTGATCGCGCTGTGCCTGCGCCCCGAGCGGATCTCCGCCTGGCGCGGCCTGCCGGAGATCCCCGGCAGGACCGTCATGTCCGGCGGCGACTGGCTCGGCTGACGTGCGGGATCCGCGATTCCGTGAGCAAGTGCGTCTGGTCAGGAGCACTGTCCGGGCAAGTCCGCGTGATCATGAGCTTTGATGACGCTCTGCGATGTCGGGCTTACAGGACCGGTGTCGGCGGAGTGCCTTCCACGATGAGTTCGCGGATGAACTCGGCGAGCGCCGTGAAGACGTGGAAGTCGATCAGTTTCGCGTCACGCGGGTCCGCGTCGGCCAAGTGCGCGCCGCGCCGGAATCGACCGTCGCGGCGCGCGCTGTCATCGGCATCAGGGGCCGGTGAAGGACGGATGGCCCGGCGACGGCAGAGGCTGGTACTCTGGCGGCGCAGTGACGACCGGGTCTGCTGCGGAGATCGAAGGAGGTGGGTTGATGACTGTCGTGGAGACCGCTGCCGTGTGCAGTGCCCGGATCATCCTCACTTCCCGGGCCTCGTCCTGACCCGCACCTGCCTTCCTCTCCCCTAGCGGGAGTTCTTGGTCGCACGTGCCGTCCGGAGGGGCCCCTTCCCAAGGGTCTCCGCATTGTTTCATCAACCCGCTTCTCAGCGACCTGCCTTCTTCTCTCCTGCGCGCGTCCTGAATCCGGCCGACTACGGCTGGGACGAGGAACGCGACCGTCCTTCGCCCCCTTCCGTGCCGACGGGCCGGTTCCCGGCCGGGTCGTGTGGGCCGAGCGCGGGCAAGGCCACCCTCGGCAACCGCCTGCTGGGTGAGAACGCCTATGCCGCCTCCCGCACCGACGCGCGGCTGCGCGCCGAGCAGGAACGTCCCAAGAAGGACATCGCGCGCCTGCGACGCGCCATCAACCGCTCTTCCCACCGCAAGGCATGACGGAAAGGAATCCGGTCATGGATCTTCCCCGCATCTTCACCATCCGCGAGAGCAGCCACCGCATCCACAACCCGCTGACCGCCGACAAGCTCGCCGTCCTGGGCCAGGCACTTCACCTGGCCCCCGGGGCACGAGTGCTCGACCTGGCCAGCGGCTCGGGCGAGATGCTGTGCACCTGGGCACGTGACCTGGGCTTCACGGGTACGGGCGTGGACATCAGCACGGTTTTCACCGAGCAGGCCCAGGCACGTGCCATCGAGCTCGGCGTCGCCGACCGGGTTGAGTTCGTCCATGGCGACGCCTCCGGTCATGTCGCGGACGAACCGGTCGATCTCGCCGCCTGCATCGGCGCCACCTGGATCGGGAACGGCGTCGCCGGAACGGCCGAGCTGCTCAGCCGCAGCCTCCGCCCCGGAGGTCTGATGCTGATCGGCGAGCCCTACTGGCGTCGGACTCCGCCGGACCAGGAGACCGCGGAGGCCTGTCACGCCACCGGCCCTGCCGACTTCCGGCCGCTGCCCGAGCTGATCGAGCAGTTCGGGGACCTCGGGTACGACGTCGTGGAAATGATGCTGGCCGACCAGGACAGTTGGGACCGGTACTGCGCGGCACAGTGGCTCAACCTCCGCCGCTGGCTCGACCGGAACCCGGACGACGAACTGGCGCCCGAGGTACGGGCCGAGCTCAGCACCGAGCCCGCACGCTACGCGCGCTACATGCGTGAGTATCTCGGCTGGGGAGTCTTCGCCCTGATGAAGCGCTGATCGTCAGATCCGCGCGGGGCCGGGCGGCACGCCGTCTGTCCCCGCGCGGCTCGCCGTGAGCGTCATGTGGGATGTCGCGTGCGCCATGATGGGGCGGTGGATTTCGAGCCGTATCGGGCCGAGTTGGTGGCGTACTGCTATCGGATGGTGGGTTCATTCCACGAGGCTGAGGACCATGTGCAGGAGACGATGCTGCGGGCGTGGAAGGCCCGAGACCGGTACGACGCCACCCGCGCGTCGCTGCGGACCTGGCTGTATCGGATCGCGACCAACGTCTGCCTGACCGCGCTGGAGGGCCGCGCACGGCGGCCGTTGCCGTCCGGGCTGGGCGCGCCCAGCGATGATCCCGAGGCGCCGCTCGCACCGGCCTTCGACATTCCCTGGCTTCAGCCGTTTCCCGACGCCCGGTTCGAGGTGGGGGTGCGGGCCGACATGCGGCTCGCGCTGGTGGCGGCGATGCAGACGCTGCCGCCGCGGCAGCGGGCCGTGCTCGTGCTGCGCGAGGTACTGGAGTTCAGCGCCGCCGAGGTGGCGGTCCAGCTCGGCACCACGGTCCCGGCCGTCAACAGCGCCCTGCAGCGGGCCCGCGCCGCCCTCGCCGAAGCGGGCGAGGCCACGGACGCCGGCGAGGTCAGCGAGCCGGACGACCCGAAGGTACGCCAGGTGATCGAGCATTACATGCGGGCGTTCGAGGCGGCCGACGTTCCCGCACTCGTGCGGCTCCTCACCGACGACGCCGTCCTGGAGATGCCGCCCGTGCCGCTGTGGTACCGGGGCGGCCACGACTACGGCCTGTTCATGCGTCGCGTGTTCGACATGCGCGGGACCGGCTGGGGCCTCAGGCGCCTCACC
Organism: Streptosporangium pseudovulgare; assembly: GCF_014648055.1. GTDB lineage: Bacteria > Actinomycetota > Actinomycetes > Streptosporangiales > Streptosporangiaceae > Streptosporangium > Streptosporangium pseudovulgare. The sequence goes on along the minus strand of NZ_BMQJ01000016.1, from coordinate 165,819 downwards.
GCCAACGGCCAGCCCGCGCTGGCCGCGTACGCCCCCGAGCCCGGTGGCGGGCATCGCCTGCACACGCTCCAGGTCTTCACGGTCACCGGCGGCCGGATCGCGCGCAATGTCGTGTTCGCCGATCCCGGCGTGTTCGAGGCGTTCGGCCTGTCCCAGGAGATTGTTCTCAACACGTTCGACGGGTCGCGATGAGTCCGGCTGATGCCGCCGGTACGTACGGGTGAGCATCCAACGAAAGGGACACCCATCGTGAGCGTCATCGTCATCGAGTTCATCACCCTGGACGGAATCGTGTCCGACCCGGACGGTTCCGCCGGCACGCCGACCGGGGGCTGGGCGTTCCGGCACGGGCCAGAAACGGTCGCCGGGGACAAGTTCCGGCTCGGCGGCGTCCTCGACGACGGCGTCATGCTGCTGGGACGCCGCACCTGGCAGCTGTTCTCACGGCTCTGGCCCGGACGTGACGACCCGTTCTCCGCGCGGATGAACGCCGTGCCGAAACTGGTCGCCTCCCGCACGCTGATCGACACCGCAGCCTGGGCCAACTCCCAGGTCATCGACGGCGATCTCATCGACGCCGTCAAGCGCGAGCAGCGGGATGTGATCATCACCGGAAGCCTGAGCGTCGTCCATGCACTGATGGCCGAGGACCTGATCGACGAATACCGGCTGCTGACCTTCCCCACCATCCTCGGCACCGGCGATCGGCTTTTCCCCGCCGGTGGACCACCCGCCTACCTGGAATGCTCGTCGGCCGCACCGGTCGGCGCCGCCGTCCTGGCCCGGTACGGGCGGGAGGCACGATGACCGCTCGTTTCCCGGCCCGGTACGAGACGTCAGCCGACCCCGCGGCGTTCGATCGGCGCCATCGCGAGGTCCACCGAAGTGACCGTGGAGGTCAGGCGGATGGGCGGCCTTCGAGAGGGTTGGCGGCGATCCGCCCCGCGACGTCGCTCCTGACCGACGCGGCGGCGGCGCTGTCCGGCTTGCGCCTCGCCTGGTCCTCGAAGCACGCCAGGAACTCCGCGCCGAATCCCAGCCGGGGATAGCGGGCGAGCACCTCCGCCCTGGCGTCCGGCGGGAACTCCTCCGGCCGCCGTCCGGCCACCTCCCAGCTTGTGGCGACCTGCAGCAGGTGGGCCTCGGGGTCGACGGCCGGGGACACGTCGTCGCGCATGTGCAGAATGATGATCTCGGTGACCCTGGCGGCCCGCTCCGCCGGCCAGCCGGCCGCCACGCCGAAGACCCAGGCCAGCTGCCCTCCCGCCTCCTCGAACGGCAGCCTGTGGCTGTCGAAGGCCTCCGTCAGCCCGATGTCGTGAAGCAGCGCCGAAACGTGGTAGAGCTCGTCATCGAAGGCGATCCCGTGCGCTGTGCCGTACATCGCTCCCCACAGGTAGGAGCGGACGCAGTGGTTGAACAGCGCGGGCGAGCAGAAACGGGTGACCACCGACAGCGCCGCGGCGGCGGGAGTCTCCGGAAACACGGGTCCAGTTTCTCAGCCGGTCGCCAAGTCTCGATGTCCGGCCTCGGTCGCATGCCGGGGTGGTACCCGATGCGGGGTTCGCGCTGACCGGGCCCGCGCCGTCGCGCCCGGCCGATGGCCCTACCTTGGCGGATCGTCGACCTTGAGCTTGTCCCCCGTGTCGGAGATGAAGACGACCAGCAGCTTCGCCGGTCGTGTCCGGCTGGTGTTCTCGGTGAGCAGATGGTGGGCGCCCGGCCGCTCGACCCAGTTCTCGCCCGGGTGATACGTACGCACCGGCTCGCCACCGAGCCGGCTGCGCACGATGCCCTCCAGTACGTAGGCGTAGACGAAAGCCCTGCCGTGGCGATGCGGTGCCGCGCGTGCGGCGGGCGGGAAGTTCACGATCGCCGCGGTGAACGTCTTGCCCTTGACATCGGGAAGCGCCTGTTCTAGGAGAGGCGACAGCGTCTCGGACGGTGGCTGCGTGACCATGGCGGCCACCGGCGCCTGACCGGTCGCGCGCTCCGCGGTGGGCGCGCACGCCACGGACGCGACCACCGTTCCGGCGGCCAGAAGGCCACCGGCGAACCGTACTCGGATCATGACCGCTCCCATCCTGCTCGGACCTTTCAGGTGCATCGGGTGATCGCGATGCGTCCCGGGTTCCGTCCCCACGCAGCGGAAGTGGTTCGGGTCCCGGTCAGGAGGAGTGATGACTACGCTGTCCAGTCATCTCGGAGGTCAACCGCGGGCGAATTCAAGTCTTGGTGATGGTCTGCTCAAATGCGGCCGAGCCGGTACAACGCCGCCGGCACCTGGGCCGGCCCTGCCGGTTATTCGCCCTCCGTGACCCGGATGATCGTCTTGCCGGGGGTGCGCCGGGCGGGTGCGAACGCGGAGGGCGCCTCGGCGAGCGTCCATACGGCCCCGACGATCGGGTGGAGCCGTCCGTCCCGGACCCGTCGTGCCAGGTCCGCGAGCCGGGCGCGATCGGGCTCGACGACGAAGAACATCGCCCGCCCGTCACGGGGCCGGACCGTGGGCGGTGAGGCGATGGTGACGAGCGTGCCGCCGGCGCGCACCAGCGCGGCCGAGCGGTCCAGGACGTCACCGCCGATCACGTCGAACACCACGTCGACCTGACCGGCGTCTTCAAGGGGATCGGTCTGCAGGTCCAGGAAGGCGCCCACGCCGAGGCCGAGTGCCGTGTCCCTGTCGCCGGCCCTGCCGGTGCCGATCACCCGGGCTCCCGCCTCGCGTGCGAGCTGCGCCGCGATGGAACCGACACCGCCCGCGACGCCGTGGATCAGGACGGTCTGGCCGGCGGCCAGGCGGCCGTGGTCGAACAGTCCCTGCCACGCGGTCAGTCCCGAGATCGGCAGTGCGGCGGCCACGGTGTGGCCGACATCGGCCGGCAACGGCGCGAGGTCGCGGGCTTCCACCGCCACGTACTCGGCCAGCGAGCCGTTGCGGGTCCAGTCGGTCAGCCCGAACACCCGCTGGCCGACGGTCAGGCCGGTCGTTCCGTATCCCAGCTCGGCGACGACACCCGACACCTCGTGCCCGGGCACGCTGGGCGTCCGGTCACGGCCGGCGCGATCGGACCACGTCCCCGGCCAGTCGAGTTCTCCGGGGGTGAACCCCGCGGCATGCACCCGGACGACGACGTCGTTCTCGGCGGCGTGCGGGTACGGCTCTTCCGTCAGGGAAAGCCCGGCCAGACCGGCGGCGCGCTCTCGAACGGTGATGGCTCGCATGACGGGTCCTCGCTCACGGCGGAGATGTCGAACAGGACGAACGTAAAGGCGTTCTCCTCCCGGACGTGTCCTGACACGATGCAACGCGCCGATCCGTTTTCAAAAGTGCTGCCGCACGGGCCCCTTCGGAGTCGTGATCATGTGGCCGGGAAAGAGCTGGACGGGATGATGTCCGGGCTTGTAGCTTGCAGTTGACCGTGACACCGCCCGAGGAGGTGAGACCCATGAACGCTGTATCGATGTGGGTGCTCCCCTTCCCGTCACGGCCGGGCGACTGACGTAGGTGTCGCCGGGAGCGCCTCCCCACAAGGCACTCCCGAAAGGCAACACCTGTGCACTCTCAGTTCACCGCCGATCCGTCGTCGAACGATACGGTCGAGCGCGACCTCACCGTGGGCGACGTCCCCGATCTCCGGCCACCGGCCTCCGGCGCCGATCGCGCGCCCATGTTCGACGTGATCATTGCCGGGTGCGGGCCGACCGGTGCGATGCTGGCCGCCGAACTGCGGCTGCACGACGTGCGGGTACTCGTCCTGGAGAAGGAGACCGAGCCCAAGTCGTTCGTCCGCATAGTCGGTCTGCATATTCGCAGTCTTGAGCTGATGGCGATGCGCGGGCTGCTGGAGCGCGTTCTCCGGCATGGGAGACGGCGTCCGGCCGGCGGTTTCTTCGCCGCCATCCCTAAACCCGCGCCCGAGGGCCTGGATTCCGCGCACGCCTACATGCTGGGCGTTCCGCAGCCGGTCATCGAGCGCCTGCTCGAAGAACATGCGGTCGAACTGGGTGCGCAGGTCCGGCACGGTCGCGCGGTGACCGGTTTCGAGCAGGACGACGAGGGTGTGACCGTCGAGCTGGCCGACGGGGAACGGCTGCGTTCGCGCTATCTCGTCGGCTGTGACGGCGGGCGCAGTACGGTGCGCAAACTGCTCGGTGTCGGCTTCCCCGGCGAGCCCTCGCGGACCGAGACGCTGATGGGCGAGATGGAAGTGGGCCTGCCGCAGGAGGAGATCGCCGCCAAGGTGGCCGGAATCCGCGAGGCCCCTCACCGGTTCTGGCTCCGGCCCTTCGGCGGAGGGGTCTACAGCGTCGTCGTCCCCGCCGCGGGAGTCGGCGACCGCGCGGAACCGCCCACTCTCGAGGATTTCAAGCAACAGCTGCGCACCATCGCCGGAACCGATTTCGGCGTGCACTCCCCGCGCTGGTTGTCCCGCTTCGGGGATGCCACCCGGCTGGCCGAACGTTATCGGGTCGGGCGGGTGCTGCTGGCCGGCGATGCGGCACACATCCACCCGCCCACCGGCGGGCAGGGCCTCAACCTGGGCGTTCAGGACGCGTTCAACCTCGGCTGGAAACTGGCCGCGCGGATCCGCGGCTGGGCGCCGGAAACGCTGCTGGACACCTACCAGGCCGAACGCCGTCCGGTCGCCGAGGAGGTGCTGGACAACACCCGCGCCCAGATGGAGCTGCTGTCCGCCGAACCGGGCCCGCGGGCCGTACGCAGGCTGCTCACCGAACTGATGGACTTCGACGAGGTGAACCGCCGTCTGATCGAGAAGATCACCGCTATCGGCATCCGCTACGACTTCGGCGAAGGCCCCGACCTGCTCGGCCGCCGCCTGCGCGACATCGACGTGAAACAGGGCCGCCTCTACGGTCTGCTGCATCGCGGCCGCGGCCTGCTGCTGGACCGCACCGAACGCCTGACCGTCGGCGGCTGGTCAGACCGGGTCGATCACCTCGCGGATCACACTGCGGCACTGGATGTTCCGTGCGTCCTGCTACGCCCCGACGGCCACGTCGCCTGGGCCGGCGACGATCAGCAGGACCTGGACGACCATCTCTCCCGCTGGTTCGGCGAGCCCGCCGGCTGATTTCGCCGACACCGGGGTCGTGTCACTCGGCCGCGGTGAAGTAGGCGGCCGGGTCAAGGGAGTTGAGCGCGATCCAGCGTTGCGCCGTCGCTTCGGCGGGCGCTTGGCCGCCGCCCGCCGAAGCGCGGAAGAAGCCCTGCACGTCGAGAGCGATGCGGGGATCGTCGTCGATGCGCCGCGCCATGTCGTAGTAGACGGCCAGCTCATGGGCGCACCGCGGGGCGCCGGCCGGGCAGGAGCAGTCGACGCTGTCGAGGACCGGCGCGGGCGGATGGCCCGCGTCGGCGATCGCGCAGTACAGATCGTCGGTGAGCAGGGGCTGAATGCCGCTCAGCCGACGGGAGATCTCGGCCGTCACCCCCGCGGACATCGGCGCGACCTCGATCGTGACCACCGAGGTGCCGCGACCCCGGTGCACGACGGCGCGCACGGTCCGGCCGTCGAACGTGATCTGCACCTTCCCGTCGCGCGCCATGCGCCGCGCGCTCGGCAGCTGGGGATCGGGACGGGTCTGGCGCAACGACTCGGCGAACCGGACCCAGTCCTTGCCCCACTTCGTGTAACCGTAGTCGCGGTCGGCCATGGTCAGTTGACTCGCTTCCGGCGCAGGACCTCGATGAGACGGTCGTCGTCCAGGCGGGTCAGCTCGGCGACGCTGGACATGTCGGTGATGTCCGACAGCGCGGACTTGCGGTCGTGCATGGCCGCGATGTGCTCCTCAACGGTGGTTCCGGTGGTCAGGGTGGTGACGGTGACCGTGCGGGTCTGACCGATCCGGTGGACCCGGTCGGACGCCTGGGCCTCCACGGCCGGGTTCCACCACCGGTCGAAGTGGATGACGTCGGCCGCGCGCGTGAGCGTGAGCCCGGTGCCCCCGGCCTTCAGGCTGAGGACGAGCACCTTCGGACCGTCGTCGGACTGGAACCGGCGGACGATGTCGGCCCGTTGCCCCTGGTTCAGGCCGCCGTGGAAGAACGGCGTACTCACCCCGAACTGTTCGGCGAAGTGCCGGACCAGCAGCTCACCGGTCCGCCGGTACTGGGTGAAGACGAGGGTCGGAGAGTCGTTCTCCAGGTTGTTGGCCACGATGTCGGTGCACAGGTCGAGCTTTCCCGACCTGCCCGACAGCTCACCGAGATCGTCCGTGATCAGGCCCGGATGGTTGCAGACCTGCTTGAGCGAGGTCAGGGCGGCGAGCACCCTGGTCTGCCGCTGGGCGCCACTGCCGAAGCCGTCGTCGATGACCTGCTCCAGCAGCCGGTCGTACAGCCTCTCCTGCTCCTCGGTGAGGTCGCATATGAGATCGGCGTGGATCTTGGGCGGGAGCGACCCCGCGACCTGCGACTTCTTCCGCATCAGCACGACCGGCTCGATGGCCCCGCGCAGCCGGGCGGAAGCGGCCGAGGAGCCGTCCGCGATCTGCCGCACGAAACGACGGCGGAACTGCGTCCGGTTCCCGAACAGGTGCGGTGCGACCAGATTGAGCAGGGCCCACAGCTCGTCGAGGTGATTCTCGACGGGCGTCCCGGTCAGGGCGATCCGCGCGTCGGCCGCGATGGTGCGCGCGGCCTTCGACACCTGCGTACGGGGGTTCTTCAGGGCCTGCGCCTCGTCGAAGACCGCGGTGCTCCACTGGATCCCCGCCAGGGCCGGGCCGTGCGTGCGCAGCGTGGGGTAGCCGGTGAGCACCACCGTGCCGCTGCCCACCGCGGGCAGCGGCCCGCCGCGCCAGATCGTGGTCCGCAGGCCGGGTGCGAACCGTGCGATCTCGTGCGCCCAGTTCCCCACCAACGACGTGGGACAGACCACCAGTTGCGGCCCCTTCTCGGCGCGTCCGGCGACACAGCCGATGGTCTGCAGGGTCTTGCCGAGTCCCATCTCGTCGGCCAGCACCGCGCCGCCGTGCGTGTCGATGGTCTCGCGCAGCCAGCTCACCCCGCGCACCTGATACGGGCGCAGCTTGGCGGTGAGCGCCGTACGCATCTCGGCCCCCACCGAGGTGGTGCGGCGGAAGACGCCGCTCGCGTGTTCCGCCGTCGTGACGACGACACCCGTGGCGTCGGGGACCGCGTGCGCGGCGATCGGCAGAGCCGGCTCGCCGCCCGCGATCCACGACCGCCAGGCGTCCACCGACCGGCCGGGTGAGTCGAGGGGCGCGTCCACGAGCCGGTCCGGCTCGATCAGCACGCAGTCGACGTCGGACACCTTGAGCCCGCCGAGGTCCGGCGTCGGAACGACCAGGGAGACGGTCTCGACGTCACCGACCGGCGGGGCCGCCCCCACGGCGCCGTCGGCCCAGGTCCACAGGGCGAACATGTGCCGGTCGGGCAGGTACGTGGCCTGACTGTCCGACCGCATCTCGGGGAGTTTCTGCCTGGTTCCCATGGCGTCAGCGGGCTCCCACGGCGTCGCCCTCGCGGGCGGTACTCAGGACGGTGTCGTCCAGCCGGATCAGCAGCGAACACACCATGAGAACGGTAAGGATCAACTGCTGCCGGGACTTCGGCAACGTGGATGTAGTCATTAATGCCTTCGGACGCGGTCTGAAAAGCTGGCAAGCGGACCTTAGGCAACCATCGGGCATGTGTCAATTCCTGGGCGGCCGGTAACGGTCGGCGATTCTTCGGCGCTCCCGAGGGCATGCCGCCACGTGTTCTGTCAATTCTTGAAGATGTGAGCGGACCGGCGGTTCGGTGCGCTTCCGTGGGCATGCCGCCAAGCGCCCTGTCAATCTCTGATCCTGTTGTTCGACCTCGCGCGAACTCTGTGCCCCACCCCGTGTTCCGCCTCTGTCCCGCCCCACGTCCCGCGCCGCACCGGCAACGGAGCACGATGGTGAGGTGCCACCGCCGTGCGGCCGCTCCTGGAGCCCGTCCCGGGGGCGCCGGGAGCGGCGGGGCACCCAGACGGCCACCCCGTGCGGGCGGCCCTTTCGGCCTGCCGGTTCAGCGGGCCGAACGTTCTTACCGGCGTATTTTTGAATGGCGGGATTGGAATTCACCCGGGTCGGTGGAACGGAAGTCGCCGGAGCATGCGCGGAGAGGCGGGGGATGAAATGCCGGGAAGTTAATAATCCTGGCGGATCGTCAAGGGATCTTGGGTTGTCGCCCGGACATGGAGAACGGAGGTCCAGTGAGGCCATCTCAGCGACTTCTGTGCGAGGTGGCCGTTTCCGAAATGGGTGGGATAATCTCAATGGGCGCACCGGAGAATGCCCGAGACATAGCTGTCGCTCTCGCTCCGCCATCGGCCCTGCAGGGTGTTGCGGTCAGTCCTCGGCGGGATCCGGGCGCCACCGCAGGATGACGTCAGCCATGGCAGGCGGTATCCGCGCAAAACCGCGTTCCGCCCGTCCTGGTCTCCCCACGCGCGTTGTCGTGCGCGACCCGAGATCGGACGCGCGGCCCGGTTCTGCGGTGGTATGGGTAATGCCGGTCACCCTGCTTGGTCGTTCCGGGAAGCGGGCGACTGCGGCGCCGCGCGAGGGTATCCACATGGAGACTTCCGTTGGGCCCGCGCTTGCGTGCGATGGCGGCAGCGGGTCTTTCGGGCGCGGCCCTTTACCTGAGGTCGGCGAGGAGGTCATCGAGGGCCTGGGTGAGGGCTTCGGAGTTGGCCGGCGTGAACCAGGTGGTGCGGATGCGCTCGTTGTTTCCCTTCGGGGTCTCGTGGTCGGCCGCGAGCTGCTGCAGGGTGCGGGTCTCGTCGCCCAGGGCGCGAGCGACCTCCTGGAAGAGGCCGCGGACGTAGCGGTCCGCGTCGCCGGAGGCGATGCCGTCGCTCGGGTCGGTGTCGGGAGCGCTGCCGCCCGCGCCCATCGCCTGCGGAGTCCGCCGGAGCCGGCGTCACACCGGCCGCGGCCGTCTCCACGACAACGCGACCGCCAGGAGCCCTGCCAGGCAGGGCGCCATGCCGGCCCAGCCCAGCGCCGACGCAGACCGGTCTCACCGGAGGCGTCCCACTGAGGCGCGTCCCGCCGCGGGTCTTCCCGGCGCGCACGACGACGCGCTCATCGGTCACGCGAGCCACCAGGTCATCGGCACGGGAGTGCGGGACGGCCGCACGTGACCGTCCTTTCGAACCGGTCACCGTCCCGTGTTCGACCGACGGGACGGCCTCGGCGCGGCTGCTTCAGGCGGCCATCGGGCTGAGGTTCACATGTCCGGGACGGGCCGTGCGAGCCGGGCCGCGAGTTCGCCGGCCTGTTCGGGACGTGGGTTGGCGCCGGTCAGCACCGTCGCCGGCCGATCGCCGGGGACCGCGCCCTCGGCGATCGCCGCCAGGCCCGCCGCCCCCGCCGGTTCCAGGACGATCCCGAGCGTGCGCGCCGCCAGTTCCATGGCGGCGGCGATGGCCTCGTCCGTCACCAGGACGATCTCGTCCACCAGCGCGCGGGCCCGTCGCACCGAGGCCTCCAGCGGGGTGCGCACCGCGATGCCGTCGGCGAAGGTGCGAGCGTGTTCGATGGTGACCGCACGGCCGACGCGCAGGCTTTCCAGCATCGATGGGGCACCTTCGGCATTGACTCCCACGATCCGGGTGCCGGGTGCGTGCTCCTTCATCCAGCGCGCCACGCCGTTGATCAGCGCGCCGTCGCCGACCGGGAGCACGACGGCGTCGAAGCCTGGACCGCCCGCGCCGCCTGGCGCGCCGCGGGTCAGCTCGACCCCGATCGTCCCGGCGCCCTCGGCGATCGCCGCCTGGAGACCGTCCTGCAGATAGACGCGGTCAGGATGACGCTCGGCGTGGGCGGCCGCGGCCTTCCGCGCCGACGTGCCGTCCGTCCCGGCCATGACGACCCGGGCGCCGAAGGTCTCCATCCGCTCCCGCTTGGCGGGATTGACCGTCTCGGGCACGAACACCTCGACCGTCATCCCGCGGGCCCGTCCCGCGTAGGCGACGGCCTGCCCGAAGTTGCCCGAGCTCGCGCACACCACCGGTGTGCCGGGGGCGAGCGTGCTCAGCATCAGATCGGCGCCCCGGCCCTTGAAGCTGCGCACCGGATTGGCCGTCTCCAGCTTCACCGTCACCGTGCGGCCGCCCAGCGCCCGGCACAGTTGCTCATCGATGTACTGCGGAGTGTTGAGGAACACCGGATCGATCACCTGCATGGCCTTCTCGATCCGCGCCACGTCCAGATCCATGCGCGTCGCCTTTCCTCGGGGCTTCCCGACCCGGCCGACGCTAATCGAGCACCCGATCGAGGCGATTGAGAGTTTCCGCGCCGGAACGCAATAATCTTGCGTGCCCGAACCGCCGCCACCCCGCCTGGACGAGATCGACGTGCAGCTCCTGGACCTCCTCCAGCGCGACGCCGGACGCACCCTGCACGACCTCGGCGAATGGGTCGGGCTCTCACCGAGCGCCGTCCAGCGGCGGATCGCCCGCTACCGCAAGGACGGCCTCATCACCAGGCAGGTCGCCGTCCTCGACCCACACCGCTTCGGCCCCACCGTCCTGGCCGCGGTCCTGGTGACCCTCGACCAGGAATCGTTCGAACACCACCGTGCCTTCGCCGAACGGATGCGCTCCACCCCGCAGGTCCAGCAGTGCTACCAGGTCGCGGGACCGTGGGACTACGTGGTCGTCCTGGCCGCGCGGAGCATGCGCGAATGCAGCCGCCTCGGCAACCGCCTGTTCAAGGCGGACGACAACATCAGGCGCTACGAGACCCTGCTCGTGTTCGACACCGTCAAAACCGGCCTGGCCCTCCCGCTTCCCGCGTCCCAGCCTTCTCGATCACAGGACGGGCGGTCATGAGCGGGGAGGCCCGGGTGAAGACCGGATCGGCGGCGGACGTCACCGTCGCCAACGCCGGCCGGGCGGGCCACACCGGAGCGGCCCGGTCTCCTGCGCGGCGGCCATGAATCCTCCCGGCCGTCGCGGAGCCGGCATCGAGCACCGGGTCGTCCCCGGGTGAGGCGACGTGTCGGCGTTCCCAGGACCATCCGCCCCCGCCCCCGGCAACCGGGCGCCGAAACGTGGAGTGCCGTCACAGGACCTTCGTGACACTGACATCTGCTCCGCATCTAGCCGGTGCCAGTGCCGATCTCCAGGATGCGCATGCCCGTCAGGTCCACCTCCCCCGCGGCGCGCAGGATGTCCCGCTCGATCGCGGCCTGCGCGGTGGTCTGCGGCGGGCTGCCGTGCACCGGGTGGTCGGTGTAGTGCTTAGACGACGACTCATTTGATGAGGCGGCGATGGCAAATATGGAACAGGAGCCAACATCATCGGCCCCCTCCCCCGCCCGATAGATGACCAGGGTGAGGGCGGATCGTTCACCGCCCCCAGCACTTCACCTACGTGCTCGACGCCACCGGTACCGGCGGCCGCCGCGACCGCGGCATCGTCCAGGGCCCCGACACCCACGGCACGACCGCGGTGATCGCCGTCGAAAGCGCCCGCCGTCTCATCGCCGACCCCGCCAAGCCGGGAGTACTCGCACCCGCCCAGGCCTACCACCCGACCGCCTTCCTCTTCCCACATGGGATCCAGTGGATCACCGAGGACGCGCCGGCCCCCGGCCGCGCGGGCCGCGCCCTCACCGGGGAAGGCCGGGCAGCACCCTCTCCGCGAAGAGCTCGGCCTGGCTCAGCACGTCCGCACCGAAGGGCGCGAACACCACCGAGTCGAACCCCAGCTCCGTGGTGTAGCGGCCGATCATGTCCACCCAGAACCCCGGCGGCCCCTGCAGGGGCCGCGTCTCCTCCTCCGAGCCCCGCCCGCCGGCCGTGATCGTCCCGACCACGTTGTAGCTGCGGTGGATCTCGCGTGGATCCCTTCGCGCCGCCATCGCCGCCGCGTCGATGAGCCGCTGCCGCTCGGCGACCTTCGAGGGGGGCACGTAGATGTTCGCGGGGGCCTGCCAGCCGTCGCCGTACCTGCCGGCGAGCGCGAGCGCGCGCGGCCCGTGGGCGCCGACCCAGATCGGCACCTCACGGACCGGGCCGGGCATCGCCTCCTCCAGCCGGTGGTGACGGCCCGCGAAGTTGACGGGTCCCGGCTCCCGCATGAGTCTGAGCACCTGCAGGGCCTCCTCGAACGCTCCGAGTCCCGGTGCGGCCGCGCCGTACGAGGGGGCGTCGCCCGCCGGGCTGCCGGCTCCGACTCCGAGCAGCACCCGCCCGCCGCTGATGACGTCGAGGGTGGCCGCCGCCTTGGCGAGCATGGCCGGCGGCCTGAGCGCCAGGTTGGCCACGTTCGTCAGTACTTTGAGCCTGGTCGTGCGGGCCGCGACGGCGGTCAGCAACGTCCAGATCTCCAGGTGGCCGGGCATGTACGGGTGGTCCTGCATGGCGGCGAAGCCGAAGCCCGCCTCGTCGGCCAGCCGGGCCGCGGCGAACGCCGTCTCGTGGTCGGCGGGGTCGACGTAGAGCCCGATCACGACGGCCACCTGTCCAGTTGTGCGAGCAGCGGCGTGAGCTGCTCCTCCTCCCAGTCGAGGTGCGCGAGCAACTCGTCGGCCAGCCGGTCCAGTTCCTCGCGGAAGTCCGCCGCCCGCTCGATCGCCCGAAGGATCTCCGCGACCTTCGCGTGCTCCTCCTCCAGCCGGTCGATCACCTCTCCGGACGTGGGGAACCGTTCGCGCAGCGCAGTGAACAGGTAGAGGCTCTCCACGGTGTGGTGCGTCTCGACGTGGTGGCAGTAGTACATGCAGCGGACGCGCAGGTCGTGGGTCACCCGTTCCGCGCCCCTGAGTTCCTTCAGCTCGCGTCTCAGCCCGTCGTGCACGGCGATCAGCTCACGCACCAGCGCATGATCTCTCGACATGGCATCTCCTACAGTTATTTCTGGTAACTAACCACACCGCCGACTACTGTCGACAGATCGCACTTTTTCCTGTGTTAGTGACATGGAGAGAACCGTGCAGTTCATGACCGAGACCGAGGCCAACTGCCGGGCCCGCGAGATCCTCGACCGGGTGGGCGACAAGTGGTCGGTCGTCGTGCTCTACCAGCTGAGCACGGGCACCATGCGCTTCACCGAGCTGCTGCGCGCCATCCCCGGCATCAGCCAGCGCATGCTCACCGTCACCCTGCGCGGACTCGAACGCGACGGGCTGGTCCGCAGGACTGTGCATCCGGTCATCCCGCCGCACGTGGACTACGACCTCACCCCGCTCGGCGAGACACTGCGCGAGATCGTCTCCGCCCTGCTCGACTGGACGCACGAACACCTGGAGGAGATCGGCCGGGCACGCGACAGCTACGACGCCGGCGTCCCGACGGGGTGACGACCGGGCATCGTGACATGCCAGGGCGTGATCACGTGCGGAGCGGAGCACGGCCGGCGACAGCGGGGCGGCATCGGCACCGCCCCCCACCACCCCGGGCCCGCCGTACGGCCGGGCCGGACCGGACGGTGTTGTCATGCGGCAGCCGGTGGCGGCACTCGCTGCCCACCCACTTCGGCGTCCGGTGCTCAGGCCTGGGTCGGTGAAGATGAGTGCGTTGGCCGCTGTGATGGATCGCGTGGCTGGACGTCCTGTGCGATCTTCTTACTCTGGGCTGGTCCGGCGTTCGGTGATGACGAGAAGCCGTATCGGTTCTTGGCGGCTTGACCGTTGGGACGGTGGTGCGCTGGATACCTTGGTCTGGCTTCTGTCAGCGGCCGGCAGGTCTTTCGCCGCAAGCTGCTCAACCCGCGCCGAGGCTCGAATGCCGGTGCCGCTCCGCGAGCGACTTCAGGTTCAGCAACTGCCGTCGGGCCATGATCAGATCGCCAACGGACAGCCCGAAGGCCACCCACCGGCTGGTTTGCATGACGACCTTGAGCAGCAGGCGTGTCGTGTCATCGGCCTGCGGCACGAGGACGTAGGACATGAAGGCACCCATGATGGTGCCCGTCATCTGCTTTCCCAGGTCGACCGAGACGATTCGGCCCAGCTTGCGCCCGCCGGCGCAGGTGAATCTTTCTCCGACCCGAGGTGCGGGAAGGCCGACCAGTTCGCGTGGTGAGCGACGGCCGAGGTTGTCGATCCAGTCGTAGGCGTACGGCGCAAGCCGCACTTGTGCCACCCATGGCCACACCGCTTCGGCGGGCGCCGCGACAGTCACGCCCCGCCAGGCCCGCAGTGCGGGCGAGGCGACGAAATCGTCGCACGGGTAGGAGCGCACGGTCTCGTCCTCGTTGACGCCCCACCGGTCACCGATCATGCATCCATCCCCCATCAACGTTCCGCTGCCCGCTGTCCGCTGTCGAAGCTCCATGCGCCCGTCGGGCAGGAGGCACGGATCGCGCCGTTTCCCGCGGTTGTTGCGCAACGTATCCCTGCACGGCCCGACAACTCCCCACCAGCTGGTCATGCTGAGGCGAGCGGGGGCCCACGGTAGCAGCGCTCAATGCGGGCCCGACGGCACGTGCACCGGGTGTGGCCGTGGGAGAGATGCACACCGCGATCGTGGCGCTGAGGGCAGCGGAGACGAACGCGGCGGCGGGAGACGCGGGGTCGGCCAGGGTTCCGGCGAGTGCCGAGCCTCCGGCGTTTCCCGCGCCGAGGGCGGTGATCACCCAGGCGTGGGCCTCGGTGAGCGTTCCCTCCGGCGCCAGCCGGGCGACGAGGGCGAACGCGGAGGCCGGCCCGGCGGCCAGGACCAAAGGAGCCATCCCGCGAAGGGCGGGGGTCAGCGCCAGAGGTAGGTAGCCGACCGCCGACAGGGCCGGCAGGAGGAGCAGGCGGCGATCCTCCCGCTGGGGCACCGGCATGGCGGTGTAGAGGACCCCGCCGGCCGCGAGGCCTACCGCCACGTCCTGGGTCAGGCTCTCGCCCCCGGCGGCATCGTCATCCTTTCCACCTTCGCCCCCGACGGACCCGCCCAGTGCTCGGGCCTGGACGTCGCCCGCTACGACGCCGACGGCCTGGCCGCGCAGCTCGGCGACGACTACACCCTCACCGGCCACCTCCACGAGGGCCGCGGACGTGCGCTCAGTCGAAGAGCGCGGCGTACCGGTCCAGGTAGAGCGGCCAGCCCTGATCGTTGCCGACGCCCTCGGCGAGGGACTCCCAGCCGGGCCCATGCCGGTCGATGTGCCGGTGCTCCAGCTCCACCCGGGTCCGGGCGGGCGACGCTTCGATGAAGCGGACCTCGACCTCGCTGGCGTTCGCGGTGTCGGCCTCGATCTGCCACTGGACGCCGATGTCCCAGGAGAACACCACGCGGGAGGGCGGCTCGTAGGCCAGGACCCGCGCCCACCGGCACTCACTGCCGTCCTCGGCGCTGCCCGCCGACCCTCGCCTCGAAGACAGTCTCGGCGATGGGCGCACCGAGCAGGTTGTGCTCGCGCGGCTTGAAGTCGCCGAACCGCTCGCTGAAGACCTTGAAGGCGTGCTCGACCGGTGCGTCGATCACGACGCTCCGGTTCACGGCCGTCTGTGTCATTGCTGCTCCTCGTGCTGGCCTGGAGCGGCCGGATGGTCCCGCTCGGCCGCGTCCTGGAAACCGGACAGCGCCCGGTCCCAGAACAAGTCGAGCTGATCGCGCAGCGCCGCCACGCTCACCGGATTCAGCCGGTAGATCCGGCGGGTCCCCACAGCGGTCTCGTCCACGAGCCCGGCGTCCTTCAGCACCTTCAGATGCTGCGACACCGCGGGATGGGCGCAGCGGAAGACGGGTGCCGCGTTCGCGTGTGAGATTGGGACTCGGCGCCGCACCATGGGATGATAGGGCCAGTCGGGTCGCTTCACCCTTCCTCCCATGAGCACGTCGACGGGAGAGGACGGCCATGGAGATCAGGCCGCAGGCGGTCGTCATCCCGAAGGAGACCGACCACCTGGAGCAGGGAAAGTACGGGCCCGTCTTCCCACGCAGCCCCGCGTGTTACGGATTCACCATCATCGCCAGGGTCAAGCCCGGCCGGGCCGATGCGATCCGGGGCTACGGCACCACGCTCGCCGAGGCGCTGGAGGACGACCCCGGCCTGCTGGCCCCCCTGAAACTGCACTACCTGCGCTGGGTGCTGTTCGACGACGACACCCGCTTCATGTACCAGGGGATCTTCGACACCGACTTCGACAAGTACACCGAAGACGCCATCGCGCTGTTCACCAGAGCGGGAGTGAACACCGTCTTCGAGAACCTCGAAGGTTTCCCCGAGGACTGGAAGACCAACCCGGAGGCGTTCGTCAGGTTCGTCCGCGCGCATCACTGCCCGAGCTTCATCGAGTACGGCGAGTACCCGTACGTCACCGCCGACGAGATCAAGAAGGCTCTACGGATCAAGGGCGCCCTGTCGGAGATGCTCGACCAACTGCAGTGACGCCCTCGGACAGCGCAGGAGATCAGATGAGTGAGTTCGCAACGGCGCGCACCTACAACCAGAACCACGTGCCGCGCCCGTACGCCCCCGGCCGGCGGCGGATGAGCATCTACGTCGCGTGGAGCTACCCGGCCGAAGCAGGCAGGAACACAGCCGAGCTGGACAACCGGTTCTCCACGATGACCGAGGTGCGCCGCGTACAGTGGCCGGCCTACGAGGACCCGCAATGGTCGGATCCCCTGCGCTTCCAGCAGGGCATCGCGGGCGGCCTGGAACTGTTCTTCTGGGGCTGGCTGCCCTTCCAGCAGTTCGTCCGGGAGGCCACCGGGTATCCGGTGCCGGTGTACCAGCGCGTCGACCAGGCCGGGTTCCACACCCCGCTGGACGAGCGGGTGCTGGCCGACACCGACACCCTGTTCGTGTGGGGGCTGGACCACATGATCACGGGGCAGGAGGCCACGGCCGCGGAGATCGAGGCGGTGCGCGCGTTCCTCACCCGCGAAGGGACCTGCCTGGCCCTGGGGCCGCATCATGACGTCGGCGCGACGGACGACCTGGCGATGCGCGACGTGGAGTACCACCATCACGGCGACGCGCTGGTGCCCCGGCAGCAGCGGTTCGGCAGGTACACCCGGTCGCTGATGGCGGGCCTGGGGCTACCGGTGGAGAACCGTTACGGGCTGCGTCCCGCGGTGATGGGAAAGGGGCAGAACGTCCCGCTGTCCATCGCCAGGGATCTGGACGCCAAGGGGTGGCTGGAAGGGGTCTCCCACTTCAACTTCCACATGCACCTCCCCCACTACGCCGTCACCACCGACGACCCGGAAGCCGTCCAGGTGCTGGGCCGGCAGCCGATCGACCTGACCAGGCCGCCGCACCCGTTCGTCGAGGCCGGGAACACCGAGTTCAACATGTTCCTGTGGCTGCCTCCGCGCGGCGACCGGGCCGGGGATGTGATCTTCGCCGACTCCACGATCTTCAGCTCGCTGTTCGGCATCGACGACAGCCTGCGCGCCTTCTGGAACAACCTCCTCAGAGCCAGGTAGCACGACAGGGAGGCGCAACCCGGTGAACGAACACACTCCGGCCACGCTCGAACTGGACGACATCCAACGCGGAGTCCTCAGCCCGCGGCCGACCCCGTACGCGGCGACCTACATCCTGTTCCGGGTCGACGACCGCGCACAGGGCCGGGAGCTGATGCGGCGCCTGAGCGTGGCGGTGACCTCCGCCGCCGACTCCATGAGCCCTTTGGGGGACACATGGGTCAGCGTCGCGCTCACCTACCAGGGCCTCAAGGCCCTCGGCGTGCCGCAGGCGTCGCTGGACACGTTCGCGTGGGAGTTCAGGCAGGGCATGGCCGCGCGCGCCGCCGCGCTGGGCGACGCCGGCGACAGCGGTCCGGCCCGTTGGGAGCCGCCGCTCGGCACGCCCGACGCGCACGTGCTGCTGGTGGCGCTCGCGCCCGACAGCGCGCGGCTGCAGGCCGCCGTCGACAGCGCCCGCCCGGCCTACGAGGCCCTGCCGGGCGTGACGGCGATCTGGCGGCAGGACTGCCACGCCCTGCCCACCGAGACCGAACCCTTCGGCTACCGCGACGGCGTCAGCCATCCCGCCATCCAGGGCAGCGGCATCGCCGGTTCCAACCCGTTGGAGGCGCCGCTCAAGGCGGGCGAGTTCGTGCTCGGCTACCCCGACGAGCTCGGCGGCGTCCAGGCACCGCAACCCGACGTGCTGGGACGCAACGGCACCTACGTGGCCTTCCGCAAGCTTCACCAGCGGGTCGCGCTGTTCCGGCGCTACCTCAAGGACAACGCCACCGGCCCGGAGGACGAGGAACTGCTGGCCGCGAAGATCATGGGCCGCTGGCGCAGCGGAGCGCCGCTGGCACTGTGCCCGCTCCACGACGACCCGGACCTCGGCGCCGACGCCGCACGCCGCAACGCCTTCCTGTACCAGCAGAACGACCCGGCGGGCTTCACCACTCCCGGCGGCTGCCACATCCGCCGGGCCAACCCTCGTGACGCGGCAGTGGCCGGAGTCCCGAGGCTGCACCGCATGATCAGACGCGGCACCGTCTACGGGCCGCCGCTGCCCGACGGCGTCCTGGACGACGACGGCGCGGACCGGGGGCTGATGTTCGCCTTCATCGGCGCCCACCTCGGGCGGCAGTTCGAGTTCGTCCAGACCGAATGGCTGAACGACGGCGTCTTCTTCGGCGCGGGCCCGGCCAGGGACCCCCTCACCGGCTCCACCGACGGCTCCGGCGATTTCACCATTCCCCGGCGTCCCGTCCGGCGGCGCCTGTGCGGCCTGCCCCGGTTCGTCGTCACACGTGGCGGCGAATACGGCTTCATGCCGAGCCTGACCGCACTGCGCTGGCTCGGCGACCTCACAGACCGAGCGTGATGACGCCGCTCAGGCTCGCCGGCCGGAGGCGTCGATGAACACCCTGCACCTGTTGTTCAACGCCGTCACCGTCATCTTCATCGCGGCCACCATGTTCGCCGCCGGCCTCGGCACGACATGGCCGGACCTGCGGGCCGTCCTCACCGACGGCCCGCTGCTCGCGCTGGTGCTCCTGGTCAACCTGGTCGCCCTGCCACTGCTCGGCTGGGGCATCGCAGCGCTCTTCGGCCTGCCCACGCCGGCGTTCGTGGCGCTACTGCTGATCGCGTCCTCACCCGGCGGGCCGTTCGGCGCCAAGCTCGGCATGGTGCAGCACGGTGACGTGGCGGCGGGAGCGGCGGCGCAGGTCCTGCTGGCCGCCGTCGGCAGCATCACCTTCGGCCCGACGGTGAACGTCCTGCTCGACGCGGCGAACATGGGCGGCGGGGTCTCGCTGGAGGTCGCCACGCTGATGCTGACCGTGGCGGTCCTACAGCTCGTTCCGTTCGCCGTCGGCCTGGTCATGCGCCATCACGTGGCGCCCACGGCACGAGCGTGGCACCCCGCGGCGGCGACCGTGTCGAACGTGACGTTCCTCGCGGTGCTGGCGGGCATGCTCGTGGGCAACTGGCGTGACATCGTCGCGCTGATCGCCTCACTCAGTCTGCTGGCGGGCTCCCTCCTCGCCGCCGCGGCCTTCGTGCTCGGCACGGTACTGGCCACCGGGCCACGGCCACGCCGCACCACCATGGGCGGCGTCGCGGCCGTGCGCAACGCCGGGCCGGCCCTCGCCGCCGTCGGTATCGCCTTCGATGACGAGCCGGCCGTTCTGGGCGCCCTCGCGGCCGTCCTGCTGAGCGGCCTGGCCACGGCCCTGCCCATCGCGACGGTGCTGAGCCGTCGCCGGAACGGCCCCACCCCCTGAAGCCCTCTGCCTCCTCCAGAGGCCGTTCTTGAGACGGCTGGAATGAAGTCGTGGACACGCCCGGCCTGCCGTTGATGGTGATGGTCACCCCAGCCGGACAGCCTGACCGAGATGCCGTACGCGAGATGCCGGTCCGGCCGCGGGGGCCGCATCCGCAGCTCATCTGGTCTGGGGTGACGGCGCCTACGGCGGGACGCTCTTCACGGGGTGTACGTGGGACTGAGGGGCGGCCGCGGTCTGATCGACGGGGAAGGCATCCGAAGGTCAGGTCACCAGGGTACGACCCCGTTCTCGTCGAACAGCCGGCCGGTCGGGCCGTCGTCCGGCAGGGTCGCCAGCCGGATGGCGATCGCCGCGCCCTGCTCAGGGGTCTGGGTTCCGCTGAATCCGTTGAGGTCGGTGGCCACGTAGCCGGGGCAGGCGTTGTTGATCAGGATGTTGGTGCCGCTCAGCTCCTTGGCGTACTGGACGGTGACGGCGTTGAGGTAGGTTTTCGTCGGCGCGTAGGCCCCGCTGATCCCCCCGAGGTCGACGCCGGGCGCGGTCTGCAGTGTCAGGGAGCCGACGTGGCTGGACTGGTTGACGATCCGCGGGTGCTTCGAGCGGCGCAGCAGCGGCAGCATCGCGTTGGTGACCCTGATGACGCCGATGACGTTGGTCTCCACCAGTCGCCGCACGGTCTCGAGGTCGATGGTCGTGGGTTCCTCCGGCCAGCCGCCGGCAACGCCGGCGTTGTTGACCAGTACGTCGAGCCGTCCTGCCCGCTCCTCGATCAGTCGGACCGCGGCGGTCACGCTCCCGCCGTCGGTCACGTCCAGGGGTACGCCGAACGCGTCGGCGCCAGCCGCGCGCAACGTGGCCACGGCGTCCTCCCGGCGCTGCTCGTCCCGGGCGCCGACACCGACACTCCAGCCCCGCGCACCCAGCCCGGCCGCGATCTCGTACCCGATTCCCTTGTTCGCGCCAGTGACCAGCGCGATCGCCTTCTCGCTCATGACAGCGAGCATGCCCGCGCCGCAGTCGGGCACCAACACCACCTCGGTAGTGCAGCGATACCCGAGCGATATCGATCCGGCGTCTGCCGTCATTAGCCTGGGCTCATGGAAATACGCGAGCTGCGGTACTTCGTCGCCGTCGCCGAGGAGCTGCACTTCGGCAAGGCTGCCCAGCGCCTCGGGATAGCCCAGCCGCCCCTGTCCCGCACGATCGTCCAGCTCGAACGGCGGCTCGGAACCGCACTGCTGGAACGCAACAGCCGCAAGGTCACGCTCACCGAGGCCGGATGCGTACTGCTGGCCGAAGGGCGCGCGATCCTCAGCGCGGTGACCGCAGCTGAGCGGCGTACCCAACGGGCCGCGGCAGCACGCCCCAGTCTCGTCCTCGCCGTCAAATCCGGCACCGCCGGCGAGCTGCTGACGAAACTGCTCGACGCCTACGCCGCGGAACCCGGCGCAGCCACCGTCGAGCTGCTGCTCTGCGAGGCACACCAGCACCAGCGGCTGCTGCAGGACGGGCAAGCCGACGTGGCTCTGCTACACCTGCCCTTCGACTCAGCAGCCGGGCTCGACACCGAAACCCTGTACACCGAGGGACAAGTCGCGGTCCTGCCGGCCTCACACCCGCTCGCCGGCCGCTCCGAGGTCCGGATGGCCGACGTCACCGCACTGCCGAAGCTCCCGATGGCCCGCTGGCCCGGTCCCGGCGGCAGCTATCCAGAAGGGCCGGGCGCAGAGGTACGGAACCTGACACAGCTCTTCCAGCTGATCGCGCTCGGCCGTACCACCGCGGTCATTCCCGAGTCGGCCGGCGCCGACCTGCGCCGGGACCTCGCCGCAGTGCCGGTCCTGGACGCTCCGCCCGTGACAACGGTGATCGCCTGGCCGCCGCACAGCCGCCTTCGTGCCGTTGCCGACCTGATCCGCGTTGCAACACGTCTTTGAACTCGGATGAGGAGGGCGGCCACCCAACGACAGCCCCGATCAGGCACCTGTCAGCTCAATGCTCCTGCATCCTCGTGCTGCCGCGAAGACCTCCTTGCGGCAATCCGAGTTCCCGCTCCGCGATGGTGAACACCAGATCCACGGTCGCCGGGTGCGGGGCCGAATCATCGTTCGAGTACGAGTCGAGTCCGTCGATCACGACGAGAATCACCACGCACGCGCTCTCGGGATCATCGGTGATGAAATCGCCGGTACGCACGCCCTCTCTGATCACGGCGGTCAGGGCATCGCGGGTGATGGTCTCCTGCTCGGCGACGATCTGCCGCAACCTGGGGCGGTACCGGGAGAGGTGCCGCGCGTTGAGCCAGAGCCGCCCGAGGTTGAGGAACTGGGGGTCGTTGATGCGTTGCAGGAACCGGGCGAGTTGTTCCCGCGGTTCCAGATCCCGCTCTGCGGGCGGCAGCAACGCCTCACGTTCTTGCGAGGCCGCGCTCTCGAACGCCTCGCAGAGGAGCACGTCGATGGTCGCGAAGTAGTGGCTGATCAGTCCGGGTCTCACGCCGAGCGCGTCCGCCACGGACTTCATCGTCACACGTTCCAGGCCGTGCTCCAGGGCGAGGCGTCCCGCGGTCTGAAGAATCTCCGTTCGACGTTGGACGGGGTCCTTGCGAGTGCGAGGAGCGCGAGGGCTTGACGTCATATAGATCACACTATTGAATTGGCAGCCAATAGTCTATTGGCGTCAGCACCAACAGGCTGTGGTCATAGCGGCTCATCCACTCGTACGCGGAAGGCGGCGAGGACTCCATCGTCTCGCTTCGTTGAAGGAAGTACCTGATGACTCAGCCCTGCACCGCCCGCGACGCGAACCCCGAAGCCGCAAGCCTCGATCGCGCCGGACGCATCGAAACCCGCGGCATCGATGTCGTCCCGGACAGCGAGCGGCATGGATCGCCACGAGAACTCTTCGCCATCTGGGCGGCACCGAATGTCAGCTACCTGAGTTTCGTCGTCGGCGCCGCCCTCATCCTCATGGGGCTGTCCCTGGTCGAGTCCGTCGTGGTGATCATCGCCGGCAACCTGCTGTGGATCATCACGGGATTCATCTCCGTCAGCGGACCCGTCGCGGGCACCACCGGCTCGGTCGTTTCCCGCGCCATGTACGGGGTCCTCGGGAACAAGGTCGTGATCGCCGTCACCGGCTGGCTGATCTCGGCACTGTATCTCGCCTTGAACTGGTCGGCGGCGTCCGTGGCCGGCATCGGACTGGCCAAGCAGATCGGTCTGCCGGACTCCGCCGCGCTGGACGCGGTGGTGATCTGTGTGATCGCCGCCGCCACAGTGCTCATCGCCATCTACGGGCATGCCACGATCGTCCGCCTGTACACGGCGCTGACCGTCCTGCTGACCATCGTGTTCCTCGTGATCTCAGCCCTTGTGCTCAGCCGCACCGACTGGTCGTACGCGCCGGCCGAGCCGCTCACCGGGCTCACCCACCTCGTGGTCCTGGCCTCGGGATTCACCATCGTCGCGTCGACCCCGCTGTCGTACGGCAACAGCCCGGACCTCGCCCGCTACCTGCCACGGAACACAAGCGGCACGGCCATCACCCTGTGGGCCGCCGCCGGCGCGTTCCTGCCGAGCATCGTGTTCACTTCCATCGGCGCGTTCGCCGCGACGACCCTGGACATGAGCGACCCGCAGGCGGCCCTGGAGAGCATCATGCCCGCCTGGTTCGCGCCGATCTTCGTCATCGCCGTCGTGGTGAACACCATGGCGAACAACGGCATGACCGCCTACAGCGCCGGCCTGTCGATGCAGTCGATCGGCGTACCTCTCCCCCGTGTGCCGGCCGTGCTGGTCGTCGGCGTCATCGGCACCGCCATGACCCTGTTCGCGATCCTGGTCTTCGACTTCCTCGCCACCGTCAACACGATGCTGGAACTGGTCGTCGTCATCACCGGCCCCTGCATGGCCGTCTACGCCACCGACATCATCCTGCGCCGGAACCGCTACGACGGTGTGGCACTCCACGACCAGAGCCGCACCGGCCCCTTCTGGTATCGGGGCGGCGTGAACTGGGCGGGCGCCCTGGCCACCGTACTGGGCGCCGTGGCGGCCACCCTGTGCGCGAGCTCCAGCTTCTGGTCCGGACCGATCTCCGCGCGCATGGGCGATCTGAACCTCGCGCTGCCCGTCGGCGTCCTGGGGGCGGCTCTCCTCTACTGGGTTTTTTCGAAGGCACTGCGGACGATCCCCGCCAACGGAACAGGAGCAGCATGATCGCCGATCACATCCTCCGCGCCGCGGGGATCGAGAACTTCGACGACACCTGCGAACCGGGCGCGGCCCACGCCCTGGCCATCAAGGACGGCACGATCATCGCCGTCGGCGGCGACGAGATCCTCGACCACCTTCACGGGCACGACACCGTGCTCCATGAGTTCCCCGGTGCGACGATCACCCCGGGGCTGACCGACGCCCACGCCCACCCTGTGTGGGGATCGATCGAGATCGGAGGCGGCCTGGATCTCGGGAGCGCCCGGACGCTCGACGAGGCGTGCGCCGTGATCGAGCAACGACTTCACCGGCTCCCGGAAGGAGCATGGATCACCGGATTCAATCTCGACATCAACGTATTCGGCGGTGATCCCACCGGCGCGGTGTTCGAGGAGCGTTTCCCGGGCGCCCTGATCTCACTGATGACCCGCGACGCTCATGCCCTGGTCGTCAGCCCGGCCGTCGTGGACGGGATCGGACTCACCGGAAATGAGACCTTCGACGACGCGTCACAGGTCGTCGTCGGCGCAGACGGGAAACCCGCCGGCTTCATCGTCGAACTGCAGGCGATGGCCCTCGTCCTCGATCACTATCCGGACATCCCGGTCGTCACCGCGGCCGGCTACGTCGCGCATCAGCTGCGCCTGCTGGCCGCGACCGGTCTGACCGGCCTGCACGCCCTGGACTTCACCGACCCGTCCGAGGCGGTCTACCGGGAGATCGAGGCCACCGGTGAGCTGCCGGTACGGGTGCGGTGTTCACCGCTGGTCCCCGCCGACTCCGGTCGCGGCGTGTGGGAGACGATCGCGGCGCAACAATCACTGGCCGGGCGACGCTGGTCTGTCGAGGGCGTGAAGTTCATGCTGGACGGCACCGCGGACAACGGATCAGCCTGGTTCGAGCACCCCGACGTCTTCGGGCAGAACCAGAAGCCTCTGTGGAAGGACGTCGGAGCATACCGAGACGCCGTTCGCTTCTTCACGGAGCGCGGAATCCCGACCGCCACCCACGCGATCGGCGACCAGGCGGTCCGCTTCGCGCTCGACGTGATCGAGGAGGTCGGCCGTCCAGAGGCCGGCCCGCACCGGATCGAACACATCGAGTCCATCCCCGACGACCTGCTGGACCGTTTCGCCGCGCTCGGCGTCGTGGCGAGCCTCCAACCCGTCCACGGGACACGGATGACGAACCCCGACCAGAGCGACAACTGGTCACACCGCATCGGACCGGAACGGGTCGCTCACGGATGGCGTACCAGGGATCTGATCGACCATGGAGCCGTGGTCGCGCTCGGGTCGGACTGGCCCATCGGTCTCGGCGACCCCCGGGTCGCGCTGGCCGACGCCCAGCTGCGACGTCCCGTTGACGCCCCCGCGGCGACGCCGGTCCAACCCGATCAGCGCATCACGGCCCGTGAAGCCTACGCGGGAATGACGCGAGCCACCGCGTTCGCGGCCGGTGCCCAGCACCGTCTGGGCCGCATCGCCCCCGGCTATCTCGCCGACCTGACCGTCTTCGCCGACAATCCCCTGGCCCTGTCCCCCGAGCAGCAGGCCATGAACCCGGTACTGGCGACCGTGGTGGATGGTGAAGTGCTGCTCCACACCCTGAACGAGGCCCCCACGAAATGACGCAGATTCCGTTTCATCGCCCCGAGGCCAGGTTGCACGTCACGGCCGAGGACACCCGGCCACGTCACCGCGGCCGGAGTCGCGGCAGGCAGCTCGCCGCCACCCTGCCCGGCGCCATCGACGCCTACGACCGCCTCTTCGCCGCCGGCGGCATCGACCCCGACGTTGTCCGGGACGACGCCCACCGTACTCTCGACGCCGTCAACGCCTTCCGGCCGAACCTGGCCGAGCAGATCGAAGGCATCGCGGATGGTGCCGGCGTCGAGACCTGGCGCGTCGCGGCCCTGAACGCGCGCACCGAGATCCTCGCCCGCAGCCGCACCGTCCCACCCGGCGAGTGCTCGACGATCGTGCGGGAAGTCACCGACGCCGAGGGCGGGCGCACTCACCTCGGTGTGCAGACGTGGGACTGGCACGTCGAACTCAGCCCCTACTGGCACACCATCGATTCCGGCGGTGGCGCCCACCGCTACGTCGGCATCACCGAACACGGGATCCTCGCCAAGATCGGGGTCAACAGCGCAGGACTCGCACTCCATTTCAACATCCTCGGGCATCAGGATGACCGCACCGGCGGCATCCCCATGCACGTCCTGGCAGCGCTCCTTCTCGAAGAGGCCGATCACGTTGATCACGCACTCGAGATCCTCCACGAGGCCCCCATCACTTCATCGGGGTCCTTCATGCTGTTCGAGCAGGAACGCGCCGTGCTGCTCGACCTCAGCCCTGCCGGAGTGTTCGAGGTACCTGCGGTGGCGCCCGGGACATGTCTTCGCACCAACCACTTCCTCACGCCGACTCCCGCCCGGCACGAGAAGACCTGGCTCTACCAGCCGGACTCCGGCGAGCGCTTCACCTTTCTGAAGGACCGCCTCGCACGCACCAGACCGGCCAGTGCCGATGAGATGCTCCAGCAACTCGTCACCGGCCCCGGCGAACCCGGAGTGACGCTCCTCCCCGATATGAGCAGGGAACTCGGGCTGCGCTGGGCCAGCCTCGCCACGGTGCATCTCGACCCGGCGGCGCGAACTGCCCGGGTGCTCGACGGCACTCCAGCCGAACACGGTGACCGCCCCTGGTACGACCTTCACGCCTAGGGTCTGTTTTGTGGATCACTGACCCGCAGGCCGCTCTTCGCCGGGGATCGTCCAGTGCCCGACCAACTCGTCGATACGCATCGGGGGGTGCGTCATGTCCGCCCGGCATCGACCAGGCGAGTCACAACAGGATCAACGCCGTTCGGGGCTCACTGGCTTCTTACCGGCTCCCCAGGCCGGGTGGCCAGCGTGCCCAGCAGGGCCAGGGCTTGGGCCGAGCGGGAGTCCGGCTCGGCCGGATGGGCGACGAGCCGCAGGCCCGGCGCGCTGGCGATGGGAAAGGTCTCGGTGCGCAGGTGCAGGTCACCGACGTCGGGGTGGTAGAAGTGGCTGCCGGGCGTGAGCCTGCCGGGTGGCTCGGCCGCGGCCCACACCCGGCGGAAGCCGGGGCTGCTGATCGCCAGTTCGCCGACGAGTTCGCGCAGGTAGCGCTCGTCGGGGGTTTGGCGGGCCGCGTGGCGCAGGTCGTGCACGGCCGCTCGGGCGGTGCGGGCCCAATCACCGAAGAACTCCCGTCCTGCCGGGTCGAGGAAGATCATGCGCAGCAGGTTGCCGCTGAAGATGAAGCGGTTGTGGAGCACGTTCGCCAGCGGGTTGCGGACGAGTACGTCGCCGGACCAGCCCAGGATGTAGGCCGGGGCCACCGTCCAGTCGTTGAGCAGGGCCAGCACTTCGGGTACGACGCGCTCGACGCGGTCGGGGCGGCGGCGCCCGGCGGTGGGCCGGGCCAGCCGGTACAGCTCCACCAGGGCCTGCTCCTCCAGGCGCAGTGCCCGGGCCAGGCTTTCCACGGTCTGGCGGGTGGGACGCTCCCGGCCCTGTTCGAGCCGGGCGTAGTAGCCGACGCTGAGGCCGGCCAGGTGGGCGACCTCGTCGCGGCGCAGCCCGGGGACCAGCCGGCGGCCGCCTGCCGGCAGCCCGGCCTGCTCGGGCCGCACGAGCGCGCGGCGCTCCCGCAGAAACCGCCCGAGCAGGTCGTTGCACTCACTATCCATGACAGCTGAGGGTAGGCAACGCGCCGCCGCGGAGCCTGGGTGCGTTGTTCCCAGCCTGAGCGCCTGCGGCGGAACGCTCATCGGGGCAGGCGGAATGCGCGGTGATGCGCCGGGGCCGAGCTTTCTGAAGGACTCCGCACGTTGAAAGGACGGACATGACAGCCCGCACGAGCACGCTCGGTACGGTCATGCAGGCCGCGCCGGCCATGGGCCGGACCAAGGGCCCGGCTGGGGGCGCGGCATGACCGGAACCCCGCTGGGCGACTTCTTGCGCGCCCGCCGCGACGCGCTCAAGCCGCAAGATGTCGGCCTGCCCGAGTACGGCCGCCGCCGGGTCAAGGGCCTGCGCCGCGAGGAGGTGGCGATGCTGGCCGGCATGAGCAGCGACTACTACGTACGGCTGGAGCAGGGCCGCGAGTCCAGCCCCTCACCTCAGGTGGTCGACGCGGTCGCGCGGGCGCTGCGACTGGATGTGCCCGCCACCGAGCACCTGTGGCGGCTGGTCCAGTCGCCGGAGTCGCGCACCTGGCGGCGCGCGCAGGACACCACCGTCAGCCCGCAACTGCTGCAGCTCATGGCCGGCTGGTCCACCTCGCCCGCCTTCACGCTCGGCCCCGCGCTGGACATTCTGGCCTGCAACCCCATGGCCGCCGCGCTGCACGAGGGCTTCCACCCGCCCGACAACCTGGCCCGCATGGTGTTCGCCGATCCGGCCGGACGCGAGTTCTACCAGGAGTGGGAGCGGGCGGCGCACTCGTGCGTGGCGGAGATCCGTGCCGCCTACGGCCACGACCCCGACAATCGGCGCATCGCCGAGGTCGTGGCGGACCTGTCGGCCGTCAGTGACGAGTTCGCCGAGCTGTGGGGCCGCCACGACGTCAAACCCAAGACCCAGGAAGGCAAGCACCTGCGCCATCCGGTCGTGGGCGACCTGCACATCCTGTTCTCGGCGTTCACCGTCAACGGCGCGCCGCACCAGCAGCTCGTCGTCTATCAGGCCGAGCCGGCCACGCCCACCGCGCAGGCGTTCGAGCGGCTGCGCGCCCGCGCCGACGAAGCGCTGTCGAAGGCGCTGCAGGACCCCGATCAGGCGCTGGCCGGAAGAGCCGACTGACCCACCACCCCACGACACGAGAGGCCGGGGCCATGCCCCGGCCTCTTACGGATGCGCGGCCGGTCCGCCGCGCGGCCCGGTTCCTAGGTATGTCCCTCCCAGGAAACTCGCGACCTTCTCCCGCCCCGCTGACCTGGACAAAACTCCTAAATGTCAGTCAAACGGAACGGAAGCGAAGGACACCGTCATGGCCACCTGGTTCATCACTGGAGCATCCCGCGGGCTCGGCGCCGAGATCGCCCGCTCCGCCCTCGCCCAGGACGACAACGTCGTCATCGCGGTCCGCAACCCGGCCCGCGTTCCCGACGATCTCGCCAAAGCCGGCAACGTGCTCACCGTCGCCCTCGACGTCACCGACAGCGCGGCCATCCCGGCCGCCGTCCAGGCCGCCGTCGACCGGTTCGGCCGGATCGACGTGCTGGTCAACAACGCAGGCCGTGGCCTGCTCGGCGCGCTGGAGGAGATCAGCGACGCCGAGGCCCGCTCTCTGTTCGACCTGAACGTCTTCGCCCTCATCGACATGACCCGCGCGGTGCAACGCAGGCGTCCAGCTCATCTCACCGATCACCGACCTGCGCCAGGACGACTGGCAGCGCCAGATCGACCTGAACATCACCGGCGTCATGAACGTCATCGGCGCCTTCCTGCCGCACCTGACCGCCGCCGCCGAGGCCGGTCGGCCCGCGGACCTGATCACCACCTCCTCGATCGCGGCGACCCGGATCCTGGAGAAGTTCTCCGTCTACTCCGGCACCAAGGCCTACATCAGCCACCTCACCCGGCTGCTGCGCGTCGAACTCGGGCCCAAGAACATCCGGGTGGCCACGATCGAGCCCGGCATGGTCGACACCGAGCTGCCCAGTCACGTCACCGACCCCGACGCCAGCGCCCTGATGGAGGGGCTGCTCACCGAGATCGACCCGCTGCGGTCGGCGGACGTGGCTGAGACGGTGGCGTTCATCGCCGCCTCGCCCCGCCACGTCAACCTCACCGAGATCACCGTCCTGCCCACCGCGCAGGCCGTCTGACCTGGCCTCCTGCCCGGCTCCCCCGCGAGGAGCCGGGCTGGCCCCCTCCCCAAGCCGGGCGAGGAGACCTCCGCTCCGGCGACAGCTTCAGCGGCTGGACCAAGACCTTCACAGACCCCCGCCTCTGCGCCGCAATCGTCGACCGACTCACCTTCGGCGGCGACTCATCGAAACCGGCACCGGCTCCTACCGCCTCACTGCCGCGGCGGCGTGCCGGTCTGCTGAGAAGCGGGGCCGGGCAGGTCAAAGCCGTCGTAGGGTCATCAGCCGGTCCGTGACGGAGCCGGGCCCGGCCGGTTCACCCCCGCTGCAGCCGCAGCGCCTCCTCGGCCACCCGCAGGGTCTCCAGGTGGCCGTCCAGGGAGGTGGCCAGCGAGGTCAGCCCGAGCGTGGTCACCCCGGCCGCCGCGTACTCGGCCATCCGCGCCGAGATCCGCTTGGCGTCGCCGACCAGCGAGGTCCGGTCGATCAGCTCGAACGGCACCGCCCGCGCCGCCCCGGCCCGGTCCCCGGCGTGGCAGCGGTCGTGGATCTCCTCGGCCGCCGCGCCGAACCCCATCGAGGCCGCCAGCGTGAAGTAGACGCTCCGCTCCCTGCTGCCCATGCCGATGAAGTTGGCGAAGTACGGCCGCAGCGGCTCGGCCGCCCTCTCCGGGTCGTCACCCACGCCGATCGGGATCGACGGCATCACCTCGAAGCCCTCAAGTCCCTTGCCGGCCCGCGCCCGCCCGGCGCGCACGTGCCCCAGCGACTCCGCCAGCCGCTCCGGCGGGCAGAACACCCCGATCCAGCCGTCGGCGATCTCCCCGGCCAGCTCCAGGCTGCGCCGTCCCACCCCGGCGAGGTAGATCGGAATGTCGGCGCGGACCGGGGCGGCCCGCAGGTGCGCGGCCTCCCGGGTGCCCGGCGGCGGGAGCCGGAAGTGCTCGCCGCTGTAGCGCACCGGGCCGCCGGTCAGCGCCAGCCGTACCACCTCGACGTACTCGCGGGCGCGGGCCAGCGGCGCGTCGAAGTCGACGCCGTACCAGCCGCGCGAGACGTCCGGGTTGGACACCCCGAGGCCCAGGCAGAACCGGCCGCCGGACAGCCCGTCCAGCGTCGCCGCGGCCAGCGCCGTCATCACCGGGGTGCGGGCCGGGATCTGCATCACCCCCGGCGCGAGGCGGATCCGCTCGGTGGACGCGGCGACCGCGCCCAGCACGCTGACCGCGTCGGACCGGAACCCCTCCGGCGCCAGCGCGTAGGCGAAGCCGAGCCGCTCGGCCTCCCGGGCCACCGGCACCGCGCCGTCGTAGTTGAGGAAAATCCCCAGTTCCATGAACCGCTCCCTTTTCTCGCGGATGTCCTGCGGACGTTCCGCGGACGCTCTCCGGGCGTTCCCGCCGGCCCGGACGTGGCCCGCCGGGCCCGCCTCGACCTGTCCGCGCGGACACCGTCGCCGGGACACCGTCACCGGGACGACGACGGCGTCCGCGCGTTGCTCGCGCCACTGTGCGCCACGCCGCTCGAGG
The DNA here is from genome assembly GCF_014648055.1 of Streptosporangium pseudovulgare. Lineage (GTDB taxonomy): Bacteria > Actinomycetota > Actinomycetes > Streptosporangiales > Streptosporangiaceae > Streptosporangium > Streptosporangium pseudovulgare. Next base: position 134,557 of record NZ_BMQJ01000016.1, on the reverse strand, counting down.
ATCGCCCGAGCGATCGAGCGGCGCTTGAGGGCGCCGCGAGTCCGGACGCCCACGATGGCCCGGTCGCCACCCCGGGACGGGCCGCGGCGACCGGTCACCGATCCGCCGTCACACCGATACGGAGGCAGGCGTGCGAGTTCTCGCCGCGACCTGGGACATGCCCGGGCACTTCAATCCGCTGGTTCCGCTGTGCTGGGCGCTGCGCGCCGCCGGCCACGAGGTGGTCGTCGTCAGCAACCCCGGCCTCGTCCCGGCCATCGTCCAGGCGGGGCTGCCCGCCCTGCCGGCCGGCGACCCCGGTTTCGACTCCTACGCCGTGCTGCGCGAGCAACTCGCCGCCCGGTCCTGGCGACCGGTCCCGCCCGCCGACACCGCGGCCACCGGTACGGCGAACGCCTCAGGTACGGCGGGCGGCCCGGCGAACACCACCGCGAACACCGCGGGTACGACGGGCGGTCCGGCGGGCGCGGGCGAGACGGACGGCTCCGCGGCGGCGCGGCCCTCCGCAGACGGAAGCACCGGAGCAAACGCCGGGGGAAGCGCCGGTGGAAGCACCGGTGGAGATGCCGGGGGAAGCGCCGACCACACCCGCCGCCGCCTGCACGGGTTCCGCGTCGCCACCCGCTCCGCGCTGGCCCAGGCCGACGACGCCGCCGCGTTCGCCCGCCACTGGCGTCCCGACCTGGTGCTGTTCGAGCCGGTGGCGTTCGTCGGCCCGCTCATCGGCAAGCTGTGCGGCGTCCCGGCGGTGCGGGTGCTGTGGAGCGTCGACTTCACCGGACCGATGGCCAGGTTCGAGGCCGACGTGGTCGGCGACCTGCTGGACCGCTTCGGCCTGGAGCGGCTCGACGTCAACGGCGACCTGACCCTCGACCCCTGCCCGCCGGAGCTGCAGTACGACCTGGACCTGCCGCGCAGGCGCTTCCGTTTCGTGCCCTACAACGGCGCCTCGGTGCTGCCGGCCGACCTGGAGCCGCCCACCGGCCTGCCGCGGGTCTGCGTCACCTGGGGCACCTCGCAGGAACGGCTCGGCTTCGACCGGATGATGATCGCCCCCCGGGTCGTCGAGGCCCTGGCCGGTCTGAAGGCGGAGGTCGTGGTCGCGGTGACCGACGGGCAGCGGGCGGCGTTCGACCCGCTGCCGGACAACGTCCTGCGGATCGGCCGGATGCCGCTGGACGCGCTGCTGCGCGACTGCGACCTGCTCGTCCAGCAGGGCGGCGCGGGCGGCACGATGACCGCGCTGGTCAACGGCGTGCCGCAGCTCGTCGTGCCGCACATGCCGGACGAGATCTTCCACGGCCGCCAGGTCGAGCGCGGCGGGGTGGGCCGCTGCCTGCCCGGCGCCGAGGCCACCGTCGAGGCCCTGCGCGAGCAGATCACCGCCGTGCTGGACGACCCCTCCTACCGCGACACGGCCCGCCGGCTGCGCGAGGACATGCTCGCCCTGCCCACCCCGGCGCAGCTGGTGCCCGAGCTGGAGGAACTTGCCCGCGCCGGCGTCCGGCCCGGAGCCTGACCCCAGGCCCAGCGCCCAAGTCCAGTGTCCCGGCCCGGTGTCCCGGCCCGGTGTCCCGGCCCGGTGTCCCGTCCCGGCCCCGACCCCGTCCCGGCCCCGGTCTCGGGCGCGGTCTCGGGCGCGGGGCCGGGACCGGGGCTCGGCACGGGGCTCGGCGCGGGGGTCGGGGCGGGGATCGAGCCGGGCTCCACCGCGGCTCGCGCCGGCCTCTAGCGGCCCTTCCTAGCCTCGCAGGCGTGAGTGGCATCGACATCTCCGCATACCTCGCCCGGCTCGGCCTCCCCGCGGCCCCGCCGTCGGCCGGCGCGCTGGCCGCACTGCACGCCGCGCACGTCGAACGGGTGCCGTTCGAGACGCTGGACCGGCCGCCGGACATCGACCCGCGGCGGTCGCTGACCCGCATCGTCGGCCAGGGCCGCGGTGGGGTCTGCTACCACCTCAACGGAGCCTTCCACCTGCTGCTGCGCGAGCTGGGCTACCGGGTCGGCATGCACGCCGCCGGCGTGCAGAGCGGCTACAACCCCAACCCGGCCGGCGCCAACGGGACCCACAACGTGCTGACCGTCTCCGGCCTGCCCGCGCCCGGCAACCCCGGCGGCCGCTGGATCCTGGACGTCGGCTCCGGCGAGGGCTTCCACCGGCCGCTGCCGCTGGCGCCCGGCACCTACACCCAGGGCCCCTTCACCTACCGGGTCCGCCCCTCCGAGGCCACCCCCGGCGGCTGGCGCGTCGACTACGACCGGCTGGAGTCGTGCAGCGGCGTCGACTTCACCCTGGAGGAGGCCACCACCGAGCAGTTCGCCGCCACCTTCGACCGGCTCGCCGACCAGGAGATGTCGATCTTCTTCGTCTACGGCTGGGTCAAGCGGCACCACGCCACCGGGTTCGACGAGCTGATCGGCTGCCAGCTCAGCGCCGTGGGGCCCGCGGGCCGCACCACCCGCACGCTCACCACCGCCGAGGACTACCTGGCCGCGCTGTCGCAGATCTTCGGGCTGACCCTGCCGCACCTGACCGACGAGGAGCGCCACGGCATCTGGGAGCGGTTCCACCACATCTGGACCACCCGGGACTTCAGGAAGGACATGTTCCCGGCCGGGAACCGACGGCATCGACCGCAAGGAGACAGAAACCGTGAACTCTCGCCTCAATGACCTCGAACCGCTGCTGCTCGGTCTCGACGGCGTGCTCGACGGTGTCGTCCTGCGACGGAGCCGGCCGGACCGGCCCGCCGAAGACGACCCCGGCCGTCCTCTCGGCGGAGGCGGCTCCGGCCCCGCGGCCGCCGGGACCGCCCCGGCGCTCACGGTGGCCTACCCGGTCGCCGCGCACGACACCGACCTCGGGGAGCTGCGCGAAAGGGTCACCGAAGCTCTGGCCGGGCACGCGGCCGGTGCCGTGGCGACCGTACCGGTCCGGCGCGTCCCGCGTACCGGCGACGGCGAGCCGGACCTCGCGGCGCTGACCCGGATCCCGGTGCCGGCCGCCGAGGCACTGGACGCCTTCGCCGCGCGGTGGGGCGTGCGCGCCGAACCGGTACCGGTCGGCGAGGAGGCGCCGCGGGTCGTCCTGGCCGACGACGACGCCCCCGCCCGCACCACCGGCACGGGCACGGCACCGGACACCCCGGACGGCGTGGACGGCGCGGCCCGGCCCTCCCTGGCCGAGGGGCCGCCGCTGGAGCGGCTCGCCGGCGACCCCGAGACCGTCACCGAGGCCGTCGTCTCGGCCGCCGAGCGCTTCCCCCACCTGGGCGTGCGGGCCGTCACCCGCGACGGCGACACCTTCGTCGGCTACCCCGAGCTGCTGCGGCGCGGCCGGAGGATCCTCGGCGGCATGCGCGAGCGCGGCATGCGGCCCGGCTCCCCGGCCATCCTGCTGGTGCCGAACCTCACCGACTACTTCCCGGCCGTGTGGGCGTGCGTGCTGGGCGGCGTCACCTGCGTGACCGTCACCGCGCCGCCCTCCTTCGACGACCGCCACCCGGTGCTCGACAAGCTGATGCACGCCTGGCGCGCCCTCGGCCGCCCGCCGATCATCACCGACGACGCCTCCGCCGACGGCGTGGCCGGTCTGGCAGCCCTCTACGGCGAACCCGAGCTGAACTGGCTGTCGGTCGCCGAGCTGGAGGTCTCCCCCGAGAGCGACGACGTCCACCCCGCCCGGCCGTCCGACGTGGCGATCATGGCCCTGTCGTCCGGCAGCACCGGCGCCTCCAAGGTCATCCCGGTGACGCACCGCGCCATCGTGGAGAACGCCCTGTCGGCCCGCCAGGTGGACCTGGTGCGGCCCGGCGAGACGAGCTTCAACTGGCTGCCGTTCGACCACGTCGCGCCGCTGGTGATGTACCTGCTGCGCGACGTCGTCCTGGGCTGCGACGGCGTCCACGCCCCCACCGGCCACATCGCCGAGCAGCCGCTGCGCTGGCTGGACGTGCTGAGCCGGTACGGCGTGCACCACACCTGGTCGGCCAACTTCGCCTACCGGCTGGTCGCCGACGCCCTGCGCGACCTGCGCCGGGACGGCGGCGACCCGACCGGCAGGTGGGACCTGTCGTCGGTGCGCACCATGCTCAACGCCGGGGAGCAGTGCCTGCCCGCGGTGATGCGCGACTTCCTCGCCCAGGTCGCGCCGCTCGGCATCGACGAGCGCGCCGTCGTCCACATGTGGGGCATGGCCGAGACCGCCACCGGCGCCACCTGCAAGTTCTTCGCCGAACCGGCCAGTGTGCTGCGCGTCGCCAAGTCCTCGCTCAACGGCACGCTGCGCCTGGCCGGCCCCGGCGACGCCGCGGCCGACCGCCTGGAGTTCATGAGCATGGGCCCGGCCGCCCCCGGGGCGAGCCTGCGCGTGGCCGACGACGAGGGCCGCGTGCTGCCCGAGGGGGTGATCGGCCGCTTCCAGGTCAGATCCGCCCGCGTCACCCCCGGCTACCTGGACAACCCGGCCGCCAACGCCGAGGCGTTCACCGCCGACGGCTGGTTCGACACCGGCGACCTGGCCTTCATGCTCGACGGCGAGGTCGTCATCAGCGGACGCGCCAAGGAGCTCATCGTCATCAACGGCGAGAAGTACTACTGCCACGAGATCGAGGACGTCGTCGGCGGTCTGGACGGGGTGGCCCCCGGGCTGGTGGCCGCCTGCGGCGTGCCCGACCCGGCCACCGGCAGCGAGGTGCTGGCCGTCTTCTTCGTTCCCCGCCCCACCCCCGGCGAGGAGGCCGCGGACCCCGGAGGCCGGCCGCCGGCCGCCGTCGTGGAGACCGTCGAACGGGTCCACCGGGCCGTCGCCGAGCGGATCCGGCTGACCGCCGCCCACGCGCTGCCCATCACCGAGGCGGAGTTCCCCCGCACCACCAGCGGGAAGATCCAGCGCGCCGCCCTGGTGCGGCGCATGGAGTCCGGCGACTTCGACGAGACGGTCCGCGCGATCGCCGCGGCCCGCGGCACCGCGGCCACCGTGCCGGACTGCCTGTCGCGGCCCGTCTGGCGCGCCGCCGAGCCCCGCCCGGTCGCCGCGCCGGTCGCGGACGGCGTCACCGTGGTGTTCGCCGACGACCTCGGGCTGGCCGCCGCGCTGGAGCCGCCCGGCCCCGTCGTCGTCGTCCGCCCCGGCCCGCGCTTCAGCACCCTGGACGACGGCGGCTACACCATCGACCCCGCCTCCGCCGTCGACTGGTACGCCCTGCGCGACGCCCTGCGACTGCGCCGGACGCCGCCCGCGACCCTGCTGTACCTGTGGAGCTACCTGCCCACGCCCGACCCGGCCGGTCCCCGCGAGCGGGTCGAGGAGGCGCTGCGCCGCTGCGGACGCGACCTGCTGACGGCCTGCCGGACCTTCCTGTCCGGTGGGCCGGGCGACCCGCGGCTGGTCACCGTCAGCCGTGGGCTGCGGCCGGTCACCGGCGAGGAGGACCTGTGCTACCCCGCCGCCCAGGCCGCGCTCCTCGGCGCGGTCGCCGGGCGGGAGAACCCCGCGAGCCGCGCCTGCCACGTCGACCTGGCCGGCGCCTCACCCGCCGAGGACGCCCGCGACCTGCTGGCGGCCCTGTCCGACCACGCCGCCGGGCAGGGCGAGGTGGCCTGGCGGCGCGGCCGGCCGTACACCGTGCAGCTGGAGCCGCTGACCGGCGCCGGTACCGACATCGGTGAAGGCGCCGGAGCCACCGGGACGGGCCGGGCCACCCGGGCCGCCGGGGGGCGGGACGCGGTGCGCCGCGGCGGCCGCTACCTGGTCACCGGCGGCGCGGGCGGCGTCGGCGCCCCGCTGGTCGCCTCCCTCGCCGACCGCTACGGCGCCCGCTTCCTCCTCGTCGGGCGGCGTGACCCGGAACGGGACGCCGCGCTGCGGACCGTCCTCTCGGGCCTGACCGCCCCCGGCCGCGACGTGCGCTACCGCGGCGTGGACGTCCGCGACGCCGAGGACCTGGAACGGGCCGCCGCCGAGGCCGAGGCCGCCTGGGGCGGGCCGCTGGACGGCGTGCTGCACCTGGCCGGCGACTACCGCTTCCGGCCGATCGCCGAGGAGGACCCCGCCGACTGGGACCCCGCCCGGCAGCCCAAGGTCACCGGCCTGCTGAACCTCGCCGACCTGGTACGGCGCCGCCCCGGCGCCCGCCTGGTCACCTTCTCCTCGCTGCTGGGCCACCTCGCCTCGGCCGGCTGCGCCGCCTACGGCGCGGGCAACGCCTTCGCCGACGCGTTCACCGAGCACCTCGTCGCCCGCGCCGGCGTCATCGCGCACAGCCTGGCCTGGGGCCTGTGGCGGGGGCTCGGCGTCAACGAGGACAACCCCTACGAGGCGGCCGCCGTCCGGCGCGGCGTGCTGTCCCTGCCGGCCGACCAGGGTCACCTGCTCACCCGGGTCCTGCTGCGCCGGCCGCCCGGGGTCCTCTACGCCGGGCTCAACCCCCGCGCCGCGGAGATCCGCACCCGGATGAGCGGCACCGGCCCGCTGGAGCGCCTGTCGTGCCCCTCCCCCGGCCTTCCGGGGGAACCACCGGTCTACACCGACCCGTTCGGCGTCACGGCCGAGGTGGTCCGCGAGGAGAACGCGTCCCCGGCGGACGGGGACGGGTCCCTCACCCCGGCCGAGAGCGCCGCCTGGGAGACCCTGCGGCAGACGATGACCGACTTCACGGGCCGGCCGGTGCAGCCCGGCGACCGGCTCTACGAGCTGGGCGTCAGCTCCATCCAGCTGTTGCAGCTGCGCGCCCGGCTGGAGGCGGCGCTGGGGGTGGACGTGCCCAACGCCGCCCTGTTCGAGCAGCCCACGCTGTTCGACCTGGCCTGTTCCCTCACCCGCCGGCCCTCTCCCTCCCCCGCCTGACCACCCGCCCCGGCCCCCGCGCCGTACAGATCGGAGAGAACCCGTGGGTCCCCTTACCCGCGAGATCCTGACCAGCTGGCTCCACACGTTCTGGGGCGCGCCCACCTGGCCCCTCGACGACCCCGACGACCTCGACCACTCCGCCGTTCCCGCCGTTCCCGACCGTGGACACCCCGCCCCCGGCCCGGCCCGCCTCGCGGCCGCCACCGGCGGCGACGTCCCGCTGTACCGATCCCCGAGCGGTCCTTCAGGGGCCGCGGGGATCCTTCCGGAAGACGCGCGCCCGTGACCGCTCGCCTAAGCGTGACCGCTCGCCTGAGCGTGGCCGCTCCCGCGCCCGTGATCGCACCCGTGAATGCTCCTAGCCGCAACGAGGGGAAGTCCAATGTCTAGCCGACAGTTCGACGTCATCGTGATCGGCGGAGGCCCTGCCGGCAGCTCCGCGGCCGGCCTGCTCGCGAAGAAGGGCGTCAGCGTCCTGCTGCTGGAACGCGAGAAGTTCCCCCGCTACCACATCGGCGAGTCCCTGATCACCGGATGCATCGACGTGCTGGAGGAGCTCGGCCTCCGTGACCGCGTCGAGGCGCTCGGCTTCGTCAGGAAGTACGGCGGCAGCCTCGTCTGGGGCAAGGACGGGCGGTGGAACTTCTCGTTCGACCACGGCCAGCCCGAGTACCCCCACGCCTACAACGTCCGCCGCGCCGACTTCGACGCGCTGCTGCTGACCCGGGCCAGGGAGCTGGGCGCCGAGGTGGTCGAGGAGGCCGTCGTCAAGGAGCCCGTCATCGAGGACGGCCGCGTCACCGGCGTCCGCTACGCCGTGCGCGGCGGCGGCGAGCAGGAGGTCCGCGCCTCCTTCGTGCTGGACGCCTCCGGCCAGGGGCGCGCCCTGGGCCGCCATGTGTCCGAGGTCCAGTGGCACGACGACCTGCGCAACGTCGCCGTGTGGACCTACTACCAGAACGGCGAGAGCCTCACCGGCGACGAGGCCGGCAACATCTTCATCGAGCACGTCCCCGGCGGCTGGTTCTGGTACATCCCGCTCAACGACGGCACCCACAGCGTCGGCTTCGTCACCCCCGTGGACGAGGCCAAGGCGAGCGGGCTGGATCTGCCCGCGCTGTTCGCCGCCAAGCTCGCCGGGTCGGTCCACGTCAAGCACCTGCTGGCCGAGGGCAGGCAGGTCAGCGCCTTCCGCAACGCCCGCGACTGGTCCTACACCTGCGAGCGGTTCACCGGTCCCGGCTGGATGCTCGTCGGCGACGCGGCGGGGTTCGTCGACCCGCTGTTCTCCACCGGCGTGACCCTGGCCATGATGGCGGCGCGGGCCGCCGCCGACGCCGTGCCGCACATCCTCGCCGACCCGGCCAGGGAGGAGGCCGTCCGCGAGCGGTACGAGAACTCCTACCGGGAGTTCCTGGGGAACATCATCTCCTTCGTCCGCTTCTTCTACGACGCCGGGCTGGACCGGAAGGCCTACTACGAGTACGCCCAGGCGCTGGTGGACCCGAAGAAGCTGTTCTTCCCGCGCGAGGACTTCGTGACGCTGATCTCCGGCCTCAACCGGCTGCGTCCCATCTTCGACCTGTCCGACGACCCGGCCCCGGCCGCCGCCGGCGCCACCGACGCCGCCCCCGCCGGATCCGGCTCCGAGGCGGGTCCGGCCGACGCCGTCCCCGACACCGTCCCCGACGAGCCGGTGCCCGCCCCCGCCTGACCCCCGTACCGCCTGACCCCCGTCAGGCGGCGGGACGGGCCTTGATCACCCACGCGCTCCCGGTCAGCGCCCCGGCTCTTCGGGGATGCGGGTCCGCCGGTCATGGTGATCCCGCAGCCTGGACAGCAGCTCGGCCAACCGCTGTCGCTCCTCGGGCGACAGCGGAGCCAGCAGTTCGTCCTGGCATTCGGCCAGCCGCTTCTCCAGCCGCCGCAGCTGCCGCTTGCCCGCCGAGGTCAGCGAGATGATGTTGCGCCGCCGGTCGGAGGGGTCCGGGGCGCGTTCGACCAGTTCGCGATCGGCGAGCTCGTTGATCGTCGCGACCATGTCACTGAGGTGGATGCCACTACGGCGGCCCAGCGCGGCCTGACTGGCCGGGCCGGACTCCTCCAGCGTCGCCAGCAGGCGGTAGTGGTAGCCGCGGGCGCCGACGGACGAGAACCCGTCGCTCACCAGGCGGTGCGCGTGGTGGGCGGTCTGGCTGAGCAGCCAGCTGGGCAGGCCCTCCCACCGGGCGGGTGTCTCCTCGCTCTCCATGCGGCAAGTCTAACGAGTCGTTCGGCGCGCTAATGATTGTGTTATCGTTCGGGAGGTAAACGTTAGGAATACAAACATTGGGCTGCCGAATGAACCCCTCCGCGACCGAGGCCATGATCAGGCCGTTCCGCATCGACATCCCCCAGGCTGACCTCGACGACCTGGCCGACCGGCTCGCCCGCACCCGCTGGCCCAACGAGGTCGCCGACGCCGGGTGGGACTACGGCTTCCCGCTGGCGCGGCTCAAGGAGCTCGCCGAACACTGGCAGACCGGGTACGACTGGCGCGAGCACGAGGCCCGGCTCAACGAGCTCCCGCACTTCACCACCGAGATCGAGGGGCAGAACATCCACTTCGTCCACGTCCGGTCCGCGAAGCCGGACGCGCTCGCGCTGATCCTCACCCACGGCTGGCCCGGCTCGTTCCTGGAGTTCCTCGACGTCATCGAGCCGCTGTCGCGCGAGTTCCATCTGGTGATCCCGTCCATCCCGGGCTACGGCTTCTCCGGGCCGACCCATGAGCGCGGCTGGGACATCGTCCGGGTCGCGCGGGCCTGGGCCGAGCTGATGCGCCGTCTCGGGTACGAGCGCTACGGCGCGCAGGGCGGCGACTTCGGCGCGGGCATCTCCCTGGCGCTCGGCGCGGTGGCACCCGAGCGGGTCGTCGGGGTGCACGTCAACTACCTCCCGACCCGGCCGGTCCCGGACGCCGGCCTCGAACTGTCCGAGGCGGACGAGGCCCGGCTGGACAAGGTCAGGCGGCTGATGGCGAACCGCCCGCCGTACCAGGCCCTGCAGGCCCTCACCCCACAGACCATCGGCTACGCGCTGACCGACTCGCCGGTCGGCCAGCTGGTCTGGATCGCCGAGCGCTTCGCGCACTGGACCGACCCCCGCTCGCACATCGGTGACGATCGGATGCTCACCGACGTCTCGCTGTACTGGCTGACCGCCACCGCGGCCTCCTCGGCGCGGCTGCACCACGACGCCCCGCGGGGGACCGAGCCGTGCCCGGTGCCGGTCGGCGTGGCGGTGTTCGCGCACGACATCACACAGTCGGTGCGGCCGCTGGCCGAGCGGCTGTACGACATCAGGCACTGGTCGGAGTTCGAGCGCGGCGGCCACTTCGCCGCGATGGAGGTGCCGGAGCTGCTCGCCGAGGACGTCCGGGACTTCTTCCTCACCCGCATCGGGTAGGGCCACCGGGTCGTCACCCACCGGAGAACACCGGAGGACACCGGAGGACACCGGGGGACGCTGCCGGCCGCGAACTCCCGGGCACCCGAGAGCTTCGCGGCCGGCAGACCGTCCGCCTCCGTCGAGCGGGTCTTTCCCCAGCCGGCTCACCGCCGCGCGCCGTCGAGCAGGTCCTTCCAGAAGTCGTCGAGCGCGTCCCGCAGCGTCCGCCGGGCCGTCCAGCCCAGCACCCGCCGCGCCGTCGCGGGATCGACCTGGAGCCATTCGGCGATCGCCCCGGGCGAGACCTGCGCCGCCGAGGCGGGCTCACGCTCGACGATCTCGGCGCGGACCCCGCTGACCTCGATCAGGTCGCCCACCAGCCGTCTGATCGGCACGGCCCGGCCGGTCCCGATGTTGACGACCCGGCCGCTCGCGTCGGCGCCGGCCGCGGCCACGACGGCCTCGGCCAGGTCGCGCACGTCCAGGTAGTCGCGCACCGCCCGCAGCGGCGCCAGCTCCAGCGTCGCGGACCGGCCCCGCCGTACGGCGTCCAGCAGCGCGTGGCCCACCTTGCCCAGCAGGCTGGAGGGATGGGCCCCGGGGCCGACGGAGTTGGTCACCCGCAGCACCACCGCGTCGGCGTCCGCGTCGAGGACCGCGCGGGTGGCGGCGTACTTGGTGCGGCCGTAACCGCCGACCGGGTCGATCGGGGCGTCCTCGGTCAGCGGCCTGCCCTCGGGCAGCGGGCCGTACTCCAGGACGGTGCCGAGCTGCACCAGCCGCGGCCGCCGTGCGGCGAGGTCCGCGGCGGCCAGCACCCGCTCGGTCACGGTGACGAAGGAGTGGCGCATCCGCTCCTCGCCCAGGCCCCAGTAGTCACCGGCCGCGTTGACCACCGCGGTGGCGCGGTGCCGGTCGAGGGCCGCGGCCAGGGCGCGCGGCGGGGCGGCGGTGAGGTCGAGCGCGACGTCGGCCGCGGCGGTGCGGCCGACGGTGAGCGCCTCCCAGCCGGCGGCGGCGAAGGCGGCGTGGACGTGCCGGCCCACGAAGCCGGTTCCCCCCAGGACGACGACTCGTTTCTCCGGGTCGTGGTGAGCGCGCACCGTGCCTCCTTTGCGGTCGGATATCGGTCGGGTGCCGGTCAGGTGCCGGTCAGGCACGGCCGGCTGCCGGTCAGGCGGGGACCCGCCGGGCCGTCTCGCGGATGCGGTCGACCAGCCGCGCCTGGGCCAGCGACGCGGCGGCGTCGCCGTGGCGCTCCCCGGTGCGCACCGCCCGGGCGAAGCTCCGCAGCAGCGCGGCGAACTGGTCGTCGGCCCGCAGCGGCAGCTCACCGGTCCGGCCGTCGAGTCCGGTACGGCGGGCCACCGGCGTCAGGTCGGCGGGCGGGGTGAAGGCGCGGTCCAGCAGCAGCCCGCCCCGGCTGCCGCGGATCTCGTAGGAGCTGCGGTAGGGCCGGTCGAAGCCGAACTCCACCTGCGCGGTCACCCCGCGCGGGGAGACCAGCAGGGCGGCGCCGCCCACGTCGACCTCGTCGCCGCAGCGCAGCACCGCCCCCAGCACCTCCAGGTCGCCGCCGAGCAGGTGTTGGGCGGCGCGCAGCGGGTAGACGCCGGTGTCCAGCAGCGCGCCGCCGCCGAGGCCGGCCCGGTAGCGGATGTCGCCGGCGTCGCGGGGCGGCACGGTGAAGGCGGCGGTGAACGCCAGCGGGGTGCCGAGGGCGCCGCCGTCCAGCAGCCGGCGCACCTCCTCGTGCTGGGCGTGGTGGACGAACATCATCGCCTCCATCAGCACCAGGCCCCGCTCGTCGGCCAGCCGCTGCAGGCGGGCGGTGTCGGCGGCGCAGGTGGTGAGGGGCTTCTCCGCCAGCACGTGCCGGCCGGCCCGCAGCGCCCGCTCGGCCCAGGGGGCGTGCAGGGCGTTGGGCAGCGGCAGGTAGACGGCCTCGACGTCGTCGCGGAGCAGCGCGGTCTCGTAGTCGCCGGCGGCCTCCACGCCGAACTCGGCGGCGAGCCGTCCGGTCTCGGCCGGACGGCGGCCGGCCACCACGACCGGTTCCACCCCGGCGACCCGGGTCATGGCGGGCAGCATGCGGCGCCGGGCGATGTCGGCGGCGCCGAGCACCGCCATCCGCACGGGCCGGGACGCCACGTCCACGCCGCCCATGGCGCTCAGGCCCTCCATGGCGTTCACATCGCCCGTGGCGCTCATGTCGCCCGCGTCGCTCAGGTTCCCCGCGGCGTTCACGTCGGTCACGGCGTACACGTCACCCGCGGCGCTCATGCCGTCCACGGTCCTCACGCCAGCGACAACAGACCGGCGAAGAGGCTGCGCGCCTGGATGCTGACGTAGTAGCTGTGCCGCAGCAGCGCGCTCACCTGCCGCGGGGTCATCCAGCAGAACTCCGGCGGCGTCTCCAGCGGGAAGCCCTCCCCGACATCGATGATCATGCTGCGGTTCTCGGCGTGGTAGAACCGGCCGCCCTCCTCCGACTGCACGGTGTCGTAACGCAGCCGGGCGGGGTCAGGCCGCAGCGCCTCCTCGCGGTAGCGGGGGACGCGCTCGGGCGGCAGCCCGGCGTAGTTGCCCGGCTGGAGCTGGACGGTGGGGGCCAGCTCCACCACGTCGCGCGACCCGGCCTCGGCCCGGGCGTGGACCAGCAGGTGCGTCACGCCGCCGATCGGCCGGGTGAGGAACGCGTTGACGCCCCGCTCGACCGGCTGGACCAGCGGCTGGGTCCAGGCGGGAACCTCCCGGTTGCCGGCGTGCACCTCGGTGGCGATCACCCTGAAGTACCGGCCGCTCTCGTGGGCGATCTGGTGGTCGTCCCGGTGCCAGCCCTTGACGGTGTCGAGCCCGTCCTGCCGCTGGACCAGCTCGTGGCGGGACTTGAGGTCGGTGAGCCAGTGCAGGATGTGGGCGTCGGTGTGCAGCGCCCACACCGACGGCGACAGCGACGCGCGCAGCGCCGCCCGATAGTGGTCCGGGTCGTCCCCGATCCCGTCGCCGTCGCCGTCCGGAAGCCGCGGAATGCACGACAGGACCGTCCGCGCGTCCATGTTGATCACATTGTCCCGGCGGAGCAGCCGGTGGATCTGCCCCAGCGTCAGCCAGCGGAAGTCAGGGTGCTCGGGCACATCACCGGTCGTCTCCACCACCATGTTGCGGTTGCGCTTGCGCAGGAACCACGACCCCTGCTCGGACTGCAGCACGTCGACGAGCACGGCGGCGCGGGAGCGGTCGGTGAAGAACTCCAGGTAGTCGATCGGCCGGCCGCCGTGCACGCCGGTGTAGTTGCTGCGGGTGGCCTGCACCGTGGGCGACAGCTGGATGGTGTTGACGTTGCCCGGCTCCATCTTGGCCTGCATGAGGAAGTGCGGGACACCGTCGAACTCCTTGACCAGGAGACCGAGGATGCCGATCTCCGGCTGGTTGATGATCGGCTGGGACCAGTCGCCGCCGCCTTCGAAGTCGGTGCGCACGTGCAGGCCCTCGATGCTGAAGAACCGGCCGCTGTCGTGCGTCAGGTTGCCGGTGCCGGGCCGGAAACGCCAGCCGCGCAGTCCGGAGAACGGGATCGGGGCCACCGAGAAGCGGTTGGCCCGGTGCTGCTCGGCCAGCCACGCGTCGAGGTGGTCGTTGGAGGAGACCCAGCTGTCGGTCACGCGCGCCGACCGGGCGAACCGGCGGGCGAGGTCGAGGCCGCCGACCGCGGCGGGCTGGGCGGGGTGCCGGGTCAAGGTGGCGTTGCTCATGGACGTTCCCATCCTGACGGTGGCGAACAGGGCGACGCCCCAAGCGTCGGCGCACCCGGTCGAGAACCGCTCGCGGATCCATCAGAGCCGCGGCGCGCGGGCCGGTACCGTCCGGGGCCGGCGGATGTCACCCGGAGACCGCCGCGAACCCCGCCGGGCCGCCGCCCGGCCCCGAGCGGCCCCGAGCGGCTCCGCGCGGCTCCGCGCGGCTCCGACCGGTACTCGAACCGGCTTCGAGCACGCCCTCCTAACCTGCCGCCATGGCTGTTCGCGACGTTCACACCCGCAGCATGCATGTCCGGCAGATGGCCGTACCCGGGGCGTTCCTGGTCACGGCCGAGAGGTTCGACGACGAGCGCGGCACGTTCTACGAGGCCTACCGGGAGGACGTCCTGGCCGAGGCGCTGGGCTACCCTCCGAAGGTGGTGCAGACCAACTTCTCGGTGTCGCGCCGCGGGGTGCTGCGCGGCGTCCACGGCGCGGTGGTCCCGCCGGGGCTGGCGAAGCTCGTGACGTGCGTGCGCGGCGCGGTGCTCGACGCGGTGGTCGACCTGCGGGCCGGCTCCCCCACCTTCGGCCGGTACGAGGTGACCGTGCTCGACCACCGCAGCCGGGCCTGCGTCTACCTCGCCGAGGGACTGGGCCACGCGTTCCTGGCGCTGGAGGACGACACCTGCGTGCAGTACCAGTGCTCGGAGACCTACCGCCCGCAGGACGTGATCACGGTGAACCCGCTCGACCCGGAGATCGGGCTGCCGTTCCGGACGCCGGAGCCGCCGATCCTGTCGCCGGGGGACGCGGCGGCGCCGACCCTGCGGGAGGCGCTGGAGCGCGGCCTGCTGCCCTCCTACCAGGACTGCCTGGACCACCACCGGGCGCCCGCCGCCGGGCGCTGATCCGCGGCGGCCCTCAGCACCCGTCGACCCGGCGTCGGCTCGGCCGGTGGCGGGTGCGGGCCCGATGCGGCCCGGTCACGCGCGATGGTAGGCGAGCAGCGCGCCCGCGGCGAGCGCGCACGCACCGGCGACCACGGCCATCACGGTGCCGTAGCCGGCGACCTGGGCCAGGGCGATCGCGCCCAGCGGGGCGGCGGCCCTGTTCGCGACCGAGAACAGCGCGACGCGGCCCGACAGGCCGGCGTAGGCGGCGGTGCCGTAACGTTCGGCCAGCAGGTGCGGCAGGGTGATGGTGCCCACCCCGAACCCGGCCCCGAAGGCCAGCACGCAGCCGATCGCCCCGGCCGGGGTGCGCCCGGCCAGCGGCAGCAGCGCCGCCCCCGCGCCCTGCAGCACGAACACCGCCGCCGCCACCGGCGCGGCCGGCCAGCGGCGGCGCAACGTCGTGGTGACCAGGCGCCCCGTCACCGACAGCACCCCCAGCAGGCCGGCGACGGTGGCGGCGAAGGCGGGGGGATGCCCGAGGCGGATCAGGTAGGTGACGAGCAGCACGGCGATGGTGGCCACCGCGCCGCTGTGCGCGGTGAACGCCAGGACCAGCAGCCGGAACGGCCGTGTCCGCGCCACGGCCCGCACCGGTTCGCCTCGCCGGGCGGGCTTGACCGCGGCGGTGTGCCGGCGCCGCAGCACCAGGGCGTGCAGCGGCACGGCGCAGGCACCGTAGATGACGGCGAGGACGACCAGGGCCATGCGCCAGCCGTAACGCTGGACCAGCATCCCGCTCAGGGGAAGGAAGATCGAGGAGGCGAATCCGGCCACGATGGTCACCGCCAGCAGCGCGTTCGCCCGCCGACCGGCCTCGGGCCCGTCGAACCAGGCGACGATGACGGCGAAGGCCGGCTCGTAGAGCACCAGCGCCGAGGCGACGCCGATCGCGGCGAGCACCCCGTACAGCTGGGGCAGACTGCTCACCTGGGACCACGCCAGGAGGGCGAGTGTGGCCAGCACCGACCCGGCGCTCATCGGCACCCGGCCGCCGTGGGCGTCCAGCAACCGGCCGACCAGCGGCGCGCACGCCGCGGTGGTCAGCACCGCCAGCGTGAACGCGGCGGCCACCTGCGGGCCGGTGGCGTGCAGGTCGGCGGTCATCGGGATGAGGAAGACCGAGAAGGCGTAGTAGAGCGCGCCGTAGCCGATGGTCTGGGTGACGGCCAGCGCCGCCACGATGCGCCGGCCGTGGGAGAGGCGGGACCGGCCGTCGTCACCGGCCGGGACGGCGGCGCGGGCGGCCCCGCTCATGTCGTGCCCGGAGGACACGTGCCGCGCTCCTCCTCGCGTTCCCTCCGGCGCTCCTTCCCGCCGTCCCTCTCGCGGTCCTTCCGGTGATCCCGAAGGTGAGCCGGTCGTGCCGGCCGACGCCGTACCGCCCCGCTCACGGCGTCGGCGCAGTGCCGCGACACCTGCCGCAGCGCCTCCAGCAACGCGGCCGGCCCGTCCACGGTGAACGGCAGGCCGAGTGCGGCGAGATAGACGGCCAGCGTCAGCGGAGTGGCGGCGCCGATGTGCAGGAGGCACCGTTCGTCGTCGAGATGTTCGACCCTGGCCACCGGCGGCACCCGCTCGCTGACGGCCGAGGCCGGGGCGTGCACCGTCGCGACCGTGCGGCAGGGGCCCAGTGTCGAGGCCACTCCCCTGGTCACGACGTCGATCGCGTCTTCCGGCGGCAGCCACCGGCCGGGGAAGACCGGCCCCAGGGGCGTGCGCGGCGTGAGCCGGTCGATGCGGAACGTCCGCCAGTCGTCGCGGTCGACGTCCCACGCCACCAGGTACCAGCGCCGCCCGGTCGGCACGAGCCGGTACGGCTCGGCGTCCCGCACGGTGGCGTTCCCGTCATGGTCTCGGTAGTCGAACCGCACCCGCCGCCGGTCCCGGCAGGCCGCGGCCAGCGTGGCCAGCACGCCGACGTCCACCGCCGGATGATTTCCGGGCATCGGTACCGTGGAGGCCGCCAGCGCGGCCACGCGGGGACGCAGCCGGGCCGGCAGCACCAGTTCGAGCTTGGCCAGCGCGCGCAGTGACGTCTCCTCGATGCCGTCCACCGCCTGGGCCGCCGCCGTACGCAGGCCGATCGCCACCGCGACGGCCTCCTCGTCGTCGAGCAGCAGAGGCGGCAGCCGGGCGCCGGGGCCCAGCCGGTAACCGCCCGCCGTACCGGAGACGGCCGACACCGGGTACCCGAGGTCGCGGAGGCGTTCGATGTCGGAGCGGATGGTCCTGGTGCTGACACCGAGCCGGTCCGCCAGCTCCGGTCCCGGCCAGTCGGTGCGGGACTGCAGCAGTGACAGCAGCCGCAGCAACCGCCCCGCGGGATCTCTCGTGGTCATGGCATCCAGCTTCCCCCACGTCGCGGAAGCTCTGCTTCCGCGACGCCTGCCATGGTGAGGCACCTCCTAGGGAAAGGGACATCCATGCATGCGGCAGTGGTGACGGGCGGGTCACGCGGGATCGGACGGGCCGTGGTCGAACGGCTCACGGACGACGGCGCCACGGTGGTGTTCAGCTACGCCGCCGACGAACGGGCGGCCCGGCAGGTGGAGGAGGCGTGCGGCGGGCGGGCCGTCGCCGTGCGCGCGGACGCGGCCGACCCGGACCAGGTGGAGCGGTTGTTCGCCGCGGCGGACGAGGTGTTCGCCGCCAGGTCCGCGGGTCCGCTGTCGGCGCTGGTGAACAACGCGGGCGTCATGGACCACACGCCGATCGACGAGCTCACTCCGGAGGTGTTCGAGCGGGTGATGGCGGTCAACGGGCGCGGTGCGTTCTTCGCGGTACGGGCGGCTGCGCGCAGGATGGCCGACGGCGGCCGCATCGTGACCGTCTCCTCCGTCGGCACCGCCTGGCCCAGCCCGGGAGAGTCGGTCTACGCCGCGAGCAAGGCGGCGGTCGAGCAGCTCACCCGGGTCGCCTCCCGGGAACTGGGGCAGCGTGGGATCACGGTCAACACGGTGTCGCCCGGTCCGACGGACACCGACATGCTGCGCGCGGGATTCCCGCCGGAGGCGGTGGCCGGGGTGGCGCACATGACGGCCCTGGGCCGGGTGGGCAGGCCCGCCGACATCGCCGCCGTCGTCGCGCTGCTGCTCAGCCCGGACGCGGCGTGGCTGACCGGCCAGAACCTCACGGCCGACGGCGGCCTGGTGTGACGCCGGCCACGCCCTCCGCCGGGCTCCCCCGCACCGGACCGGCCGCCACCCCGCCCGCGCCCACACAGGCTCCGCCGCCGCACCGTCCGGCGCCGGCCGCCGCACTCAGCAGGACACAGTTGCGCAGGGCGCTCACCGCCGGACGGCTCAGCCTGGCCGAGGTCTTCCGGCGCGACGACGAGATCACCCGCCGCACCCCGATCCGCCGGATCCTGCTCGCCCTGCCCGGCGCCACCCCCGTCACCGTCCACGGCCTGCTGCTGAGCACCGGACTCGATGGCAGGCAGTGGGTCGCCGACCTCACCGAACGGCAACGGCGCGCCCTGCTGACCGCCCTCGCCCGAAGACGCGATCCCCCGCCGATCCCGGCCGCCGACCCCGCGTCCGGTTGAGGGCCGCCGAGGGGCGAGGCGGTCGCCTCGCCCCTCAGGACACCAAGGGCATACGCCGTACACCCCGATGGTTTAGGTTGTACACCATGAGCGCGACAAGGGAGCGGGTCGCCGAGGCCGCGCGGACGATCCTCGTCGGCGAGGGGGCCGACGCGGTGACCATGCGGAGAGTGGCGGAGATGGTCGGCGTCACCGCCATGGCGATCTACAAGCACTATCCCGGCCGCGAGGCCCTCCTCGCGGCCGTGGCGGACCGTACCTTCGACGAACTGGGCGAAGACTGGGGAACGAAGGTCCCGGACGGCGACTGGGAGACCCGCTTGATGTGCCTGCTGGAGGACTTCCTGGACTTCGCCCTCGGCCGCCCGCATCTGTACACGTTCCTGATGACCGACCGGCGCGACCGGGCCAGGCGCTTCCCCGACGACTTCCGGCGGAACGGGTCACCGGCGTTCGCCCGCGTCGTCGAGCTGGCCGAGGAAGGCATGCGCCTGGGCCTGCTGCGCCCCGACGACCCGCTGGAGACCGCCCTGGCCCTGACCTCGCCCGTCCAGGGACTCGTCCAGCTGTATCTCGGCGGACGCATCGGCCTGGAGGAGGACGACTTCAGAGCCCTCTGCGCACGCACGGTGAGGAGGAACCTCCGCGGCCTCCGGGTTTAGGGCCACCGTCGCCGCCGGCGCGTCGCTCGTCCCGGCCGCGGTGACGGCGTCCGCCGCCTCGCCTCCGCCGCCGGGAAGGGCCGCCGAAGCGGATGAGGCCCGTGCGGTGGCTCACCGTCGACCGGCGGACGGGCTGCCTCCGGATCCTGCAACGATCCTTCTCGCCCCCTTTTCTTAACGGCACCCCGTCCAAAGGTCACGGGGCCGTGTTATTTTCCTGCTGCCTGTGGCAGCCGGCGGATGGGGCGATGATGTTCCGGTACGAGTTCGGCATTGTCGAGTGGTTATGGGATCTGGAGACCATCCGGGTCAACATGCCCGGGAGTGACGAGCTTAAGTTCTCCGGCAGCTACGACGAGGTGGTCGCGGTGCTTTCCGAACTCGGCGGTCAGGGGTGGGACGTGGCCACGTGCGCGGCCAACGGCAACTGGTTGTTCTGGACTCTGCGGCGCCAGCGCTGAGAGGTCTCGGTGGCATCGGCGAACTGACGGCCAGGAAACATATCCGGCCGAAGACCGCCAGGCCGGGCGTACGGTCTTTGCCGACCTGTTTCCGGCGTCGCCCGGCCCGCTCCGGAGAACCGGACCAGATCTTCGAGGCGGTACGCGCGGTCATCGCCGAAACCGGCGCGCTGTGGGAAGCCGGGCGCCGGTGATCGCGGATGCCGTCCTATATGCGAAGGGCATATTGGGTGTGAGGCTCCGCCTGGATCGATACGCTCCGATATCGGGACCACGCGGAGGGTGAGAGCATGGCGAAGTGCAACGGTTGCGGCAAAGAGGTGTCGGAGGGAAGGCTCTGCGCATTGTGCGCCGCGAAAATGGTCAATTACCACAATGGGGACTACGACGACGAAAACGACCCCGCTGTGAAGCTCTACCACGAGACCGCCGCCAAAATGAACTCGCCGAAACCTCCCTCGGGCGGGTGCGCTCTCGTCGTGCTCGCCATCACGTCCCTTTCCGCCGTCCTCGCGGCCGCGGGGATCGGTATAGAGAACCTCATCGGCTGAGCTTGCCGACCGGACGGAGGCGGCCGGCGCCCCTTGCGCCCGGCCGCTGTTGAGCCGAGCCTGCGCCCATGACGGGTTCTCGGGGCTGGGTAAGGTTCCGGGTCCGGCCGAACGCCGAGCCGCCATGTGCGTGGGCTTGGAGGAGCGAGGCGGGGAGAGGAGTGGGACGGCCTTCAACCGCCGAGGGTGCGCTTTTGCGGGTGGATCGCCTCGCCGCGGGCGAGCATGTCAACGAACTGGGTGATACGGCGGGCTCGGGTCTCGGCGCGTTTGGCGTTCGCGATCCGATAGAGAACGGCGTAGCGGTTTTGGGAGGTGAGGATGTCGAACATCGCTTGTGCCTGGGGTTTCGCGGCCAATGCGGCGGCCAGGTCGGCTGGTACCTCGATGCCGGCCTGTCCCGCGTAGGCCGTGTCCCAGCGGCCGTCGGCCTTGGCGCGTTCGACTTCGGCCATTCCGGCCGGATGCATCCGGCCCTCGCTGATCAGCCGGGTGACGATGGAAACATTCCGCGCTGACCAGGGACTTCGCCTTCCGCGAGGGGTGAAGCGCCGGCAGAAGGTGATCTCATCCCGCCGTCGTAGCCGACCATCGATCCAGCCGTGGCACAGGGCTTCGTCGAGCGCCTGGTCATAGGTCAGGCTGGTGGGGCGGGTCGTGTTCTGCTTGGCGAGGACCAGCCACACCCCTGCCGAGCTGTCGTGGTGTCCGCTGAGCCACTCCCGCCAGGCTCGGGCATCGGTAACGGTCAGTTCCAGTGGTTCGTTGCTCATCGTCATGTGCCCCTGATGATCATCAAAGGTATGGTTGCCGGCGGTCACCCGAAGGTGGGCGCCCAGGACGGGGGCCTGCCGGAAGTGGCGCTGGATCGGTCAACGGTGGAGCCGGCCGATCACGTCCTTCGCCACGTCGCCACCGCGGCCTCTGGACGGATGACGCCCGCCCGCCTTCACCAGGTCTTGCCGGCCTGCTCCCGGATCGTGTGGTTGATCCGGTTGAAGAAATTGGTGATTGCGATGTTCAGGATGATCGCGGACATCTGGTTCTCGTCGAAGTGGGTGGCAGCAGCGTCCCAGATCTCGTCGGTCACGCCCGGCGCGCCGTCCTGGATCCGGGTGGCGGCCTCGGTCAGCGCGAGCGCCGCCCGCTCCTCCTCGGTGAAGAACGGGGTCTCGCGCCAGGTGACCACGTTGTGCAGCCGCTCCTCGGTCTCTCCATGCTTCTTCGCCGACTGGACGCCGGCGAACACACACGGGCTGCAGCCGTTGATCTGGCTGGCCCGCAGATGGACCAGCTCGAGCACGAGCGGGTCGACGCCACCGGCGTGAATCGCCTTGTGGAGATGCTGGATCGCTGTGATCACGTCGGGATTCGCCACGCTCTTCATGCGTGCTTCCATGGGTCCTGCCCCTCGTCGGTTACGTGCGCCCATCCGGGCCCGCCATCTAACGCACCTTGGCGGAGGTCATCGTCGTCGTAATGGACTTTTCGGCCGAGGAGTTCTCGGTGATGCCGGCGACGTTACGGTATGACCCGGTCGGAAACGGTCCTGGTTATCGAGCAGACTGTCAGCCGTGGTCAACACCTCGGCGCGGCTGCTGCGGCTGCTGTCTTTGCTGTCAACGCGGCGGTCCTGGACGTGCGCTGATCTGGCCGCCCAACTGGGGATCACCGAACGGACGGTTCGCCGGGACATCGCCCGGCTACGTGAACTCGGCTACGGCATCGAATCGGAGATGGGCCCATGGGGCGGCTACCACCTCGGGCCCGGAACCAGCATTCCGCCACTGATCCTTGACGAGGAGGAGGCCCTCGCGGTCACCGTCGGGCTGCGCACCGCCGCCTTCAGCGGAGTCTCCGGCAGCGACCAGGCAGCCCTGTCGGCGCTGCTGAAACTACGCCAGGTGCTGCCGGCCAGGATCGCCGACCGGCTCGGCGAGCTGGACGCCGCGTTCACCCACACCGCACGACCCGACGACAGCCAGATCTCCCCCGCGTTGCTGCTCGACCTGGCCACCGCGTGCCGACGAGGCGAACGCACCCGGTTGACCTACCGCGACAGGGGCGGAACGACGTCCACTCGCCGGGTGGACCCCTACCGGCTCATCTACACCGGCCGCCGCTGGTATCTCCTCGCCTACGACCTGACGCGGCAGGACTGGCGCACCTTCCGTACCGATCGCATCATCGATGCCACGGCCACCGGGCAGGCCACTGCCCTGCCCGACCCACCGGATCCAGCACAGATGGTCAGCACGGGCATCGCGCTGAAGCCCTACGCGGTGCGGGTGACCATCCGACTGGCCGTACCGGCCGATGAGGCCCGCAGGCTGGTGCCGCCAACGGTCGGCGTCCACCACCCGGACGGCGATGACGCCACGATCATCGACATCGGCGGGCCAGACGCCGACGGCCTGGCCCGCTACCTGCTCAGCCTCGGCCGACCACTCCGGATACTGCACCCGGAAGAGGTCCGCCAGGCATTCCTCACCCGCACACGACAACTCCTCGAGGACAACCAGTGACACGAACACCCGCCGATCGCCGACACGGCTACCTGCAGTGACGGATGTCGCCGGCCATCACGAAGTGAGACTGTGATCTTGACTGTCCCAATCGAGGTTCGCTCAACGAGACACGCCGCACTGCCGGTCCGCGGTTGGTCTTTCGGCCAGGACTACCGGGACCCCATGAAGGAGCGGCGTGAGCCGGCCCTCCGGTTCGGCAGGACACCCGACGGCTGTCTGACCTGCCCGCACCCGCGCGGAGCCGTCTTACGGATTCGAAGCCTCCGGCCGGCCTGAAGATCCGGACTCCGTACAGGCTCTGGTGCTGCCATGTCACCGACTGGGCGTTCTGTCCCGTTCGTGATGACGTCATGGGTCTTCGATGACCAGGTCTCTGGGTTGGGGGTCAGCGGTGCGGCAGTCTCGGTGACGCAAGCCGAACGATCACTAAAAGGAAATCCTGATGCGAACCCTCGCGAGACTGTCAGCCGTCGGAGCGTCCACCGCCATCCTCGCCACGGCTCTGATGACCCCCGCCCAGGCGGCGGGCACCTCGTGGGCCGCCTGCCCCGCGGGCTCCGGCGTGGATCCGCGCCAGGAATGCGCCACCCTGCAGGTCCCCATGGACTACCGGAAGCCCGGCGGGCCGACGATCTCGCTGGCCGTGTCGCGGATCAAGACCGCCAAGCCCGCGTCGCGCCGTGGCGTGCTGCTGCTCATCCCCGGCGGACCGGGCAGTCCCGGCCTGAACCGCCCCAGCGTCCAGGTCAAGAAACTGCCGCAGGACGTGCTCGACCGCTACGACATCATCGGGTTCGACCCACGCGGCGTGGGCCAGAGCTCACCCGTCTCATGCGATCTCGCAACCGGCGACCTGTCGGTCACCAAGCTCAAGCCGTATCCCGACGCCGACGGCGGCATCGCGGACAACCTCGCCTGGTCACGCAGGATCGCCGAGGCCTGCGCCCGCAACGGCGGACCGCTCATCCGGCACATCAGCACCCGCAACGAGGCCCGCGACATCGACAGCATCCGCCAGGCGCTCGGCGAGAAGAAGATCTCCTACTGGGGCGTCTCCTACGGCACCTACGCGGGCGCCGTCTACGCCACCATGTTCCCGCAGCGCACCGACCGGGTCATCCTGGACAGCAACGACGATCCCGATCCGCGCCGCGTGGCGCGCCGGTGGCTGGCCAACTACACCGTCGGCGTGGAAGACCGCTTCCCCGACTTCGCCGCCTGGGCCGCGACCCGCGACGGCGAGTACGGCCTCGGCACCGACCCGGCGCAGGTCCGCCGGACCTTCCTCGACCTCGCCGCCGAGCTGGACCGCAATCCCCTGCCCTGGCCGGGCGCCAATCCGGAAGAGCTGAACGGCAACCTCCTGCGCGAGACCATGCTCAACGCCCTGTACTCCGACGCGAACTTCCCCATGCTCGCCACCCTCATGCACGCCGCCCTGACCGCCGGCGAATTGCCCCCGTCGAACACGCCCCCGGCCGCCGCCATGCAGAACACCGCCGCCACCGCCGGCGCCACCATGTGCAACGACGTCGAATGGCCGGGCTCGACCAGCGGGTACGAGCGCCAGGTGGCGAACAGCCGGTCCGCCCACCCGCTGACCGCGGGCATGCCCGTCAACGCGGGGCCGTGCCAGTTCTGGCCCTTCAAGCCCGCCGAACCCCCCGTGCGCGTCACCTCGCGTGGACCCGCCAACGTCCTGCTCATCCAGAACCTGCGTGACCCCTCCACGCCCTACAGCGGAGCGCTGAAGATGCGCCAGGCGTTCGGGCAGCGGGCTCGCATGGTGGCCGTCGACTCCGGCGGCCACGGTGTCTACCTCGCCAACGGCAACGCCTGCGGCGACCGGACCGTCACCTCCTTCCTGACCACCGGAAACCTGCCCACCCGCGACGAGCGTTGCTGATCGCATCGCCGGGCACGCCGGAGGAGGAGACGTCACACACCCTGGCCGGGCCCCTACGCCCGGCCGCGCGGGCCGTGGCGCGACCACAGGCACCGCGACCGGTCAGCCGAGGGCGGCCCGGGAGCGGGCGATCTGGTCGCTGGCGCGGGCGGACCAGACGTGTTCGTTGAGCGGGTCGAGCCGGTGGAGGCAGGTGGTGAAGTGGGCCAGCGCGGCCCGCTCGTCGCCCCGCCACCGGCTGATCTCGCCCAGCGTGTAGGAGATCAGTGCCTCTCCCCGGGTGTCTCCGGCGTTGACGAACATCTCCGCACACCGGGCGAGAAGGCCGGTGGCGGTGTCATGGCGGCCCAGCGCGGCCTCGGCCTGGGCCAGCCGATGCAGCGCCAGCCGTTCGCCGGTGGTCCACCGCAGGTCCCGGCAGAGGTCCAGGCAGGCCCGGTAGTGGCCGATCGCCTCCTCGACGTGGCCCGTCTCGTAGCAGGCGATGCCGAGCATTCGTAGAAAACGGGCCCGGTGGACGGCGCTGTGCCCCTCCGCGTGGGCGAGGGCCCGGCGGCAGGTCGCCGCGGCGGCGTCGTGGCGGCCCAGGTAGAACTGGACCCCGGCGACCTCGGTCCACGCGCTCAGCAGGCCGTGCCGGTCGCCCAGCGCGTCGAACCGTTCGGCGGCCAGGGTGGCGGCGGCGAGCGCGGACCCCAGGTCCGCCTCCAGGGTGGCGGCGACCCCGAGCAACGCGTACGCGGCGGCGTGCTGATCCCCGGCCTGTGAGCAGCGGTCGAGCAGGCGGCGGAACTCGTCGGCGACCACGCCGGCGCGTCTGCGGTCCACCTCGGCGTCGGCGCGCACCAGTCGCAGGCGCGTCTCGGCGGTGGCGTCACCCGCCGCGGCGGCGGCGTCGGCGGCCGTCCCCAGCATGCGGACGGCGTCGTCGTGGAAACCGCGCACGATCAGGAACGGCGCCAGCGCGCAGGCGAGTTCGGCCGCCTCGCGCACCAGCCCGGTGCGGGCGGCGGTCTCGGCCACGGCGACGAGCACGCCGCGCTCCGCCGTCAGCCAGGCGCCGCCCTCCGGACAGGGCGGCGTCCGGGCCGGGACACCGGGCGGCGGCGGGGCGAAGGCGAGGGGCAGCTCGCGAGCGGCCTCGGCGGCGTGGCCCCGGGCCGTGGCGGCGACCCGGCGCAGCGCCGCCGCCCGGCTCTGTCCGCTCTCCTCGGCGGCGAACAGCTCGGCGGCGAAGCCGCGCAGCAGGTCGTGCATGCGGTAGCGGGGTTCGGCCGCGGCGTCGGCGTCACCGGCGGTGACCAGCCCGGCGGCGGCCAGCTCCTCCAGGGAGCCGTCCACGTCGTGCGTGGTCGCGCCCGCCAGCGCGGCCACCGTCCAGGCGGCCACGCCGTCGACGGCCACCGATCCGAGCAGCCGGAACGCGCGCCGCGCGGGCGCCGACAGCGCCGCGTAGCTCGCCTCGAACGTGGCGCGGACGTCCAGGTGGCCCGCGCGCAGTTCGTTCAGCGCCGAGGCGTCGGCGAGCCGCCGCGCCAGCTCGGCCAGCGGCCAGGCCGGACGGGTCACCAGCCGCGCCCCGGCGATGCGCAGCGCGAGTGGCAACCGGCCGCAGGCGCGTACGATCGCCTCCGCCGATCCGGGGTCGCTCGCCACCCGCTTCACCCCGGCCACGCCGGCGAGCAGGTCATGGGCGTCGGCGGCCGGCGGCACGTCCAGCGCGTACGCGATCGCGCCGGGCAGCGCGGGCAGCGGCCCACGAGAGGTGACGAGGACCGCCGATCCGGGGGTCCCGGGGATCAGCGGTTCCACCTGGGCCTCGCCGGCCGCGTCGTCCAGCAGCACGAGCACCGCCCGGTCGGCGACCTTGGCCCGGTACATCGCCGCCCGCTCCCCGACGGAGGAGGGCATGCCGGCGGAGTCCACGCCGAGCGCCCGCAACAGCTCCGCGAGCGCGTCGGACGGGTCGCGGGGCGACGCCGAGGCGTCGCACAGCCGGACGAACAGCTGGCCGTCGGGATACCGCTCCCGCACCAGATGCGCGACGTGGACCGCCAGCGTGCTCTTCCCGACCCCGGGCGGCCCCGACACCGTCACGATCACCGGTGCCGTCCCGGTGCCGTCCAGCGCGGCGACCAGGTCGCGGGTCTCGCCCTCGCGGCCGGCGAAGTCGGCGATGTCGGCCGGGAGCAGGCAGAGCCCCGTCCAGGCGGGTTCCCGGACCGTCTCCAGCCAGGCCGGTTCGCGGATCGTCTCCAGTGCGGGAGCCGGGACGGGGGCGTCGTCGAGGATCGCCGCCTGCAGGCCGCGTAGTTCCTGGGAGGGTTCCACGCCCAGCTCGGCGACGAGCGTCGAGCGGGCCCGCCGGTACGCCTCCAGCGCCTCGGCGCGCCGGCCCGCCCGGTGCAGCGCCAGCATGAGCCGGTGCCACAGGCGTTCGTTGAGCGGCGCGGCCTCCACCAGCGGCGTCAGCTCACCGACGAGCTCGTCGTGCAGGCCGAGCCGCAGGCGCACGTCGATCCAGCCGAGCCGGGCGTTCTCCCGGCGCTCCTCCAGCTCGGCGATGCGCGCCTGCGTCGTCGCGGCCAGCGGCACGTCCTCGGCCGGCCGGCCGCGCCACAGCGCCAGCCCCTCCGCGAACAGCCGGTTCGCCGCGGCGGCGTCGCCGCGCGCCGCCTCCAGCCGGGCCTGCCGCACGGCCTCGTCGAAGGCGAGCAGATCGAGCCGGTCGGGGCCCAGACACAGGCGGTAGCCGTACGGCACGGTCTCGACCTCGATCGCGGCGCGGCGCAGCGCGGTCAGATACGTCTGGAGGTTCGGCAGGGCGGACCGGGGCGGGTCGTCCCACACCGAGGCGATCAGCCGGTCCCTGGACAGGACGGTGTCCGGATGGAGCAGGAAGACGCCGAGCACCGCACGGGCCTTGGAAGCCAGCCGGATCGGCTGCCCGGCGTCGGTGACCCGGACCGGCCCGAGGACCGCGAAATCCACCTCGTCTCCCCGAACGATCAGCGGTTCTGTCCCTTCTATGGCGACCATATGCGGTTTATGTGGGCGAAGGGAGGACCTTGATCAAGGACATCGGAAAGAAGGAGGTGGACAAGGTGAAGATCGAGGTTCGCAAGGTCGAGGCCGTCAAGGCGACCCAGTTCATGACCTGAGGCACCGCCTCTCAGTAGGCCGGGAGGCGGCTCTGGCCGCCTCCCGGCCCTCTCCCTCCCGACGAGCGATGCGGATGAGCGATGCAGGTGATGTTGAAAGAGTGCGCCTGGGAGTCTCTCGGTGACGAACTGGTGGTGGTCCACGACCCGCGCGAGGCGTACACGCTGGCCGATCCGGACGGCCGGATCGCGGCGCTCCTCGACGAGCTGGCCCGCGGACCGGCCACGGCGGAGGAACTGAGCGCGGCGCTGAGCGCGCGGGGCGTACCCGTCACGGAGGACGACGTCCGCGACGGTCTCGCCGGGCTCGACTCCCTCGGCCTGGTCGAGGACGCCGCCGGACGCCTGCTGGGCGACCCGGACGCCGACGAGCGGCACTTCTCCAACCTGACGTTCTTCGGGGTCTTCGCCCGCCTCGGCAGGCCGCGGGCGGAGTTCGTCCGGCGGCTGCGCGACTCCCACGTCCTCGTGCTCGGCGCGGGCGGCGGCGGCTCGTCCCTCGTGCAGTGCCTGGCCGGGCTCGGCGTCGGCGCGCTGACACTGGTGGACCGCGACGACATCGCCCCGCGCAACTTCGCCCGCCAGTTCCTCTACCGGCACGCCGACATCGGCCGCTCGAAGGTGGACCGCGCCGCCGAATGGGTGCGCGAGTACGACCCGGGCATCGAGGTCCGCGCCGTGGACCGGTGGATCTCCGGCCCGGACGACCTCAAGGACCTCACCGAGGACGCCCACCTGATCGCCGGCGGCCTCGACGGCGACCCGGACGCGAACCTGTGGGTCAACGAGGCGGCGCTGCGCGCGGGCGTCCCCTGGGTCGCCGGCGGGATGACCCGCACCCAGCTCATCTACTTCTCCGTCGACCCGGGCGTGAGCGCCTGCCTGCGCTGCGACGAGTCCGACCTCCCCGATCCGCGGGAGCGCACGACCGCGGCGGTCGCCCAGCGGCTCACCCGCGGGCTGCGGCTCGCCAACGGCCTCACCGGGCCGATGGCGATGCAGGTCGGGTCGCTGGTCGCCTACGAGGCCATGCGCTACCTGACCGGCGTCGAGCAGCCGCGCGCGGCCGGGTCCCGGGTCGTCATCGACCTGCTCGACGGGCTCGTCCCGGTGTGGCAGCCGTTCCCCCGCGACCCCGGCTGCCCGGCGTGCGCGCTGGCCCGGCGGTGAGCCGATGAGCGGCACGGTCCGGCTGCGCCCGCTCAGCGTGGTCGAGGAGGGCGACGAGGTCCTGGTCGGCGATCCCGCCACCGGCACCTTCGTGTCCATGCCCGCCGTGGGCGGAGTGGTGATCTCGGCGCTGCTGCGCGGCGCGACCGAGGAGGAGGCCGCGGGCGAGGCCGAGGCGTTCGCCGGTGAGCCCGTGGACATGCCGTCGTTCGTGGCGACCCTCGCCGAGCTGGGATTCGTCGACGACCGGCCCGACGCGGAACGCCGGGTCGTGCGCACCGCGCCCATCCAGATGCGGCGCTGGATGGCGGGGGTGAGCCGGCGCGCGGCCCGCCCCTTCTTCGGACCGGTGGCCTGGATCTGCTACGCCGTCCTCGCACTGTTCTGCCTGGTCGTCTTCGCCGTCTCGCCGTCCCTGTTCCCGGACCCGGCCCAGGACGCGTTCCTGCTCGACGACATCGGGCTGAGCGCGCTGCTGCTCATGCCGTTCGTCCTGGTCTCGACGTTTCTGCACGAGTGCGGGCACTGGCTCGCCGCCCGGGCGGTCGGCGTCGAGTCCCGGTTCGGGGTGGACCGGCGGATGATGCTGCTCGTCCTGGAGACCGATCTCTCCCAGCTCTGGACGGTGCCGCGCCGTCGCCGCTACGGGCCGCTGCTCGGCGGGATGGCGGTGGACGTGGTCCTGCTCAGCCTGCTGCTGGGCGCCCGTCTGCTGATCCGGCAGGGAGTGTGGTCGCCGGACCCCGTGGTGGACGCGACGCTCTCGACGTGGGTGTTCGTGAAGCTGGCGGGCCTGCTGTGGCAGTGCATGGTCTTCCTGCGCACCGACCTGTACGGGGTGCTGGTCAACGCGCTCGGCTGCCGCGACCTGTGGCGGGTCAAGACGCTGCTGCTGCGGCGCGCGTTCGGCGGGCTCACCCCGGCGCAGACGGCGGAGCTGGACTCGGCCGCGCCCGCCGACGTGCGGGCCGGGCGGTGGTTCCGGTGGGTGTGGCTGGCCGGGTTCGCCGTGGTGCTGGCCTGGTTCGTCTTCTTCGTGGCCCCCGTCGCGGTGGCCGTGCTGGCGTGGGCGGCCGAGGGGCTGCTGCTCGGACCGCTCAGCTCGCGGTTCTGGTACGCGCTGCTGTGCGCGGTCCTGCTGCTCGGCCCGTACCTCCTGGCCGTCTCCCTGGCCGTCCGGGAGTACGTCCGGCGGTAGCCTCCTCGCCGTGCGCCCGGACGGACGGCTCACCCGCCACCGGCCGGTCGTCCTCACCGTCGGCCGGCGCCGGTGACGTGGAGCCGGGAGACCGATCGCTCGTCTCGGATCCGATATCGCCGTCTTCTGGGAGGACAGCGGGCCGATGTGGAAGGATCTTGTCCCATGGCACCGCCTCCATCCGCCGCCCCGAGCGCGCTCCGGACCTGATGGCGGGCAGGCGCGCCGCGCGGGCCGGCCGGTCGATCGACGTCACCCGCCTTCCCGAGGACGTCCGGGCGCTCATCGACGCCCTCGAACCCGGGCAGGAGCTGGCCGTCACCCGGGACGGCGAATCGATCGCGGTGATCTCCAGCACCGTTCGCGTGCTCCACGGCGCCATCATCGACGCCGCCGTCGCGGAGGAGGCAGACGAGGCTCCTCCGGCCGACTACGACGGCGTGACGGTCGTCGCCACGGCGATGAAGCTGTCGGCGTCGGCCCGGGTGTCGCTGTCCGAAAAGCTCGGCCCGGACTACGTCGTGCTCGACATGCACGCCGCTCCCAGGACGGCCGACGTACTGCTGACACCGCCGATCAGCCCTCAGCTGATCGGGAGCCTCCGATCGATGTTCCCGGAAGCCCGGCTCGTCATCACCGAGATCGACGACGACGAGCTCGGGGTCAGCTACCACGGCCCGGTACGGCGCATGCTGGACGCCGGCGCGGAGGCGTACCTGCCGCCGGCGACCATCCCCCACCTGGCGACGCAGCTCGACCACACCATCACCCGGCTGCGCCAGATCACCGGCGGCGCAACCGGCGCGCCGGAGATCGAGCCCGCCGCGGCGGCGCCGGGTGACGACGGGGACGGCATTCCGGCGGCGCGGCAGATATCCGGTGGATCCGCGTGACGTGTCGCAGGTGACCCGCGCGTTCGGCGGCCTGTGACGCAGGCCGGACGTATCGCCGGCCTGCTCGCCGTGGTCGGGTCGCCGATTCGCAACGGTCATATTCGCTATATTTAGATTATGGTAAATCTAACCTCCGTGCTTTCCCTCCGTGGCTGTGACCTGCGGTACGCCGACAGCGGCGGTGACGGCGTGCCACTGGTGTTCACCCACGGGGCCGGAGCCGACCACGTGATGTTCGACGCCCAGCGGGAGTACCTGCTGGAGCGCGGACATCGCGTCGTCACCTGGGACCTGCGGGGCCACGGCCTCTCCCGCCCGGCCGGAGCACGGTTCACCGCGGAGGAGGCGGTCGCCGACCTGTGCGCGCTGATCGAGCACCTGGGAGTGGACCGGCCGGTGCTCGTGGGACAGTCCCTCGGCGGCAACGTCAGCCAGGCCGTCGTCCGGCGGCACCCCGGTCTCGCCCGGGCCCTGATCGTCATCGGCGCGACACCGAACACGGCGCCGTTGTCCCGGAGGGAACGCCTGCTGCTGCGGGCGGCCGCGCCGACGCTGTCGATGATCCCGGCGAAGGTTCTCCCGCGGATGATGGCCGAAGCCTCCGCGATCACCCCGGACGCGCGAGCGGATGCCCGGCGGGCCTTCGGTCGGTTGCCGAAGAAGGAGTTCGTCCAGGTGTGGCGGGCGACCGTCGAACTCCTCACCCCGGACCCGGGCTATCGCACGCCGGTGCCCCTGTGCCTGATCCGTGGCGAGCGGGACCGCACCGGCAACATCGCCGCGGCCATGCCCCGGTGGGCCGAGGCCGAGGGCGTCGAGGAGATCGTCATCCCCGGCGCGGGCCACATCGCCAACCAGGACGACCCATGCGCGGTCAACGCGGCGATCGACGCGTTCCTGCGTACGGTCCCGGCTGCGAAGCAGGCGCGGCGATGAGCGCGGCCGGGCGCCGGGCGTTCATCACCTCGGTGGGTGACCTGCTGGCCTCCTGGAACCTGCCGCACGCGACCGGGCGCGCCTACGGGCTGCTGCTCCTCAGCGAGGAGCCGATCTCCCTCGACACGATCGCCGCCGAGCTCGAGCTGAGCAAGGGGGCGGTGAGCACCGCGGTGCGGCAGCTGGATTCCTGGGGACTGGCCAGGGTGATCCCGCAGCCCGGCAGCCGGCGGCTCCTGGTCGAGGCCACGGGAGGGATCGAGTCGCTGCTGGAGGCCAGCCAGGCACGGGCCAGGACCCTGATCGCCGCCCTGCGCGAGGGCGAGGCCCTGGTGCGGGGCGGCCCGGCACGGGAGCGGCTTCATGATGTGATCGACCTTTTCGCCGGCTATGTCGACGTCGGAGGTCGGATCCTCGCCGGACACCGCCACCGGCGGACAGGGTCCGCCGGGACCTGACGTGATCCTTCGGAACGGTTCCGCGCCGGAGGTACCGCCGCGTCCGGTCCGGGCGTTCATTTCGCCGTTCATCTTCGACTATGGTTCATCGGCACCGCACATCACGTTCGATGAACGGAAGGCGGCCGTCACGGCACTCATCGGCCTGCTCTGGGGCGGCGCCGATGAGCGGAGGACCCGGCGGCGGAGCCGTGGGCCGGAGTGGCGGTAGCGAGGCCGCGGAAGGCGCGGGGTTCGGTGGAGCGGCATGAGATCGAGACGTTCCTGGCCCTGGCCGAAGAGCTCAACTTCACGCGCACGGCCGAACGTCTGCTCGTCTCGCCGGGCCGGGTCAGCCAGACGATCAAGAAACTGGAACGCCGCATCGGCGGCCCGTTGTTCGAACGCAGCAGCCGTCACGTGGCCCTCACCCCGGTCGGCCGACGACTCCACGCCGAACTGCTCCCCGCGTATCGACAGGTTCAGCAGGCCGTCGCCAACGCGTCAGCAGCCTACCGGGGCCTCGGCGGTGTGCTGCGCGCCGGCTTCTCCGCCCTATGGTGCGGCGACCTCATCGTGCGGGCGGCGGAGGTGCTCCAGGCGCGCCATCCCCAGTGCACCGTCGAGATCCATCGAATGACGTTCGCCGCCGCCTTCACAGGGTTGCGGGGCGACGAACTCGACATACTGGTCAAAGAACTTCCGGTCGACGGACCCGACGTCATCGCCGGGCCTGTTCTCTTCTCCGAACGCCGCTCCCTCGTGGTGCCCGCCTCCCACCGGCTCGCGGCCCGGGAGACGGTCTCGCTGGAGGATCTCGCCCTCCTGCCGCTGATCACGCCCGTCGGTGCGTCCCAGGACTTCCTCGATGCCCACTATCCACGTCGTACACCGGGCGGCCGATCCGTCCCCCAAGGCCCGGCCGCCTTCGGCTGGGAGGAGATGCTGTCGCTGGTCGGGGCGGGCAAAGGGGGCACTCCGGTCGGTGCGATGGCGGCTGACTACCACGCCCGGCCGGACATCGCCTACCTCTCGTTCGACGACGCACCGCCTGTCGACTATGCGCCGATGTGGCTGAAAGGCCATGAATCCGCAAGGCTCCAAACCTTCGTGGAAATCCTCCTTGAGCTCGCCCCCACCCGGTGAGACGGACTTCCGGTCAGACGGCGTGCGGAACAAGCCGGCCCCGCCGTGACACCGCCCGGCTCACGCCTTCGCATCCCGGCGCCCATTCCGCGGCAGCGTCAGCGTCGTGCCCGCCGTCAGTGCGAGCCCGGCCGCCGCGAGCAGCATGCCCCACCGCATGCCCGCCAGGAAGGTGTCCGCGCTCGCCAGCAGTGCCCCGAAGACGGCCACCGCGATGGCTCCGCCGGCCTGGCGGCCGGTGTTGAGCACGGCGGAGGCGGTGCCCGCCCGGTCCGCGGGCACCGCGTCGAGCAGCATCGCCGTCAGCGCCGGCACCGTCAGCGCCCCGCCGAGGCCGACCGGCACCATCAGCGCCGCGACCACCCACACATGGGTGTGCGCGCCGACGGTGAGCAGAGTCAGCAGCCCGGCCGTCCCGACCAACTGTCCCGCCACCATCGGCGCGCGCGGGCCGAACCGTCCCGCCAGCCTCGCCGAGGCGAGGTTCACCACGGCGACCAGTGCCGTCATCGGGATGAACATCAGGCCCGCGTGCAGCGCCGACTGGCCGCGCTCCTGCTGCAGGTACAGGCTGAAGACGAACACCCCGCCGTAGTAGGAGGCGTTGAGCATGAAGCCCACCACCAATGACACCGCCACCACCCGCGAGCGGAACAGCGGCAGCGGCAGCATCGGGTGCGCGCCCCGAGCCTGCACGGTGAGGAAGGCGACCGCCGCGACCACGGCCACCAGCAGCGACACCACCACGAGCGGCCGGCCGAAGCCCCCGTCGCCGCCCTCGATCACACCGTAGGTCAGCGCGCCCATCGCGGCCACCGCCGTCACCTGACCGGCCATGTCCAGCCGTGCGGGCAGCCGCGGGGAGGCCGGCACGCGGGTGAGCAGGGCGAGCGCCAGCAGACCCGCGGGGAGATTGACGAAGAAGATCCACCGCCAGCCGGCCGAGGCGGTGAGCGCCCCGCCGAGCACCGGCCCGGTCGCGACCGCGACCGCGCCGCCCACGGTCCAGACGGCGATCGCCCGCGCCCGTTTCGCCTGGTCGGGGAAGCCCTGCCGGACCAGGGCCAGTGATGCCGGCATCATGACCGCCGCCGCGGCCCCCTGCACCAGCCGGGCGACCACCAGCACGCTGAGGTCGGGTGCGAGCCCGCACGCGGCCGAGGCCAGCGCGAAGAGCACCAGTCCGCCGCCGTAGGCGTTCCGGGCCCCGATGCGGTCGGACAGGGCTCCCGCGGAGAGCATCAGGGCGGCGAACACCAGCGTGTATCCGTCCACCATCCACTGCAGGCCGGACATGCCGCCGCCGAGGCTGCGGCCGATGTCGGGCAGTGCGACGGTGACGATCAACGCGTCCAGCGAGATGAGGAAGAAGCCCAGCAGGGCGGCGCCGAGCACCACGGGGGATCCGCCGCGGGCCGCCTGTGGTGCGGCGGCCGCGGCACCGGAGGCCGGAGAGGGCCTGAGCCGGGATTTCATGACACTCCTGAGACGTTCTTGAGGGCGTGCGACCGAAGGGGCGGCCGCTGACAGCCCGGCTGGTGGCCGGAGCGGCCTGGCGCGGTGAAGCGAGGGGACGCCGGGCGGCGCGGACCGCGCCGCCCGGCCCAGCGGTATGTGCGGTCAGCTTGCCGCCTGTGCGGGCAGATCCTTGTTGCCGTCGCCCCAGGTCGCCGTCATCACCACCGTGGTGATCAGCCATCGGCCGCCGACGCGGGCCAGTTCCCAGCGGTAGTCGCCGCCGAGCGTCCACAGCGGCGACCCATGGGCGGTGGCGAGGCGGTGCGTGGCCTGGAAGGACGCGGTGCACACGGCGTGGTCCCCGTCGACGCGGACCAGGTGGTTGGCGATCAGGTGCTGGGTGGCGTCGTAGCCGCCGAGTGTCGCCGACCAGGCGTCGACGATCTCCTGAGGAGTGAGCCGGACCGGTTCGCCGCCGCCCAGGCTGGTGTAGTCGAGGAGCACCTTGTCGGCGAACAGGTCGCGCAGGAGCTCCCATTCACGCCGGTCGGCGTGCACGGCCATCCGGGTGCAGGTTTCGGCGATCTCGATCCTGGTCTCGGCCGAGGACGGCGCGGTGGTCGGAAGGGAATCGGTCATGGCGAGGTGGTCTCCTGCCGGGGCGATGAAGAGGGATCGCGGCTGCGGGGTGTTCACAGCGTGCGGGCGAAATGCTCGGCCGCCGCGTCCGCGGCGAAGCCGACCTGGGACGGCTGGTCGTAGAAGTCGAACTGGGTGCCGTCGGTCCACAGGAAGTGCCGGGGCCCGGTGAGGCCGTCGTGGAAGCGTCGGGCGCCGTCCGGGATCGCGGCGTCCTCGCTGTGCACGAGCAGCACGGGCGCGGTCACCTTCGGCGCGATCGCGATGGCGTCGAAGTCCAGCCACCCGGTCCAGGCCATGACGGCGAACCGGTTGGGCCACCGCGGGATCCCGCCGCGCCGGGGGTTGAGGTAGAAGTCGATGTCGAAGGGCATGGCCGCGTCCGGGTCGCTGCCGCTGACCACCGGGACGTAGGCGACCTCTCCGGTCTCCTCGTACCTGCGCCGTGCCTCGGCGGCCGCCGCCTTCTTCGCCTCGACGCCCTCCGGACCGCCGTAGTTGTCCTCGCGGATACGGCGGTCGTGCAGCCACGGCGCCACCAGGGCGAGCGACCCCACCCGTGGGTCCTGGGCGGCCAAGGCGCTCACGTACATCGCGCCGGCGCACACGCCCAGCGCGCCGATCTGTGCCTGGCTCACCGCTGGATGCCCGGTCAGGAAGTCGGCCGCCGCCCGGAGGTCGTGGACCTTCGCCTCCGGCGACTCGACGTCGCGCGGCTCACCGCCCGACTCGCCGTACCCGGTGAAGTCGAACGACAGGGCCGCGAAGCCACGCCGGGCCAGTTCCTCGGCGTACCGGTCGGCCATCTGTTCCTTGACGCTGGTCCAGGTTCCGGCGACCACGACACCCGGAGCCTGAGCGGTGTCGTCGGGGCCGGCGTTGTCGGGGAGGAAGAGGTGCCCGGCGAGCTTCGCCGCATCACCGGCGAAGCCGACGTGTTCACGCAGGGGCATGTCGGGACTCCTTCGGAGCAGGAAGGGGATATGGCATGTCGGCGATCGGCCGCCGCGCGACGGGCGACTGAGCAGGCCGTCGCCTGAGCACGCCGCGTTGATGGACGGGCGGGATCGCCCGATCGCCGCTCACGACACGTTGGCAGCCGGCGCTCCGGCCCGGCAACACCCAATGCCTCAAGGCACGTTTAGCGCGGCTAACAGCCTGCGGCCGGGCGCGGGCGGTGGGAAGCGGCGCCTTCGGCGTCCTGGGGGCGCAGGCCGGCGAAGAGATCGTCCTCGGGCAGGACCACCTCGACGTGCGAGCGCGCCAGGTGGTAGTCCTCGGTGGGCCAGGCCTCCCGCTCGACGTCCCGGTCGTGCAGCATGAACCCGCCGTCCGGGTCGATCTGGGTGGCGTGCGCGAGCAGCGCCCGGTCCCTGACCTCGAAGTACTCCGCGCAGGGCACGCGCGTGGTGAACTCCGGCCCGGGAGCGTCGTCGGGGAACTCGGCCAGTACGGCGTGCATGGCCGAATCCAGGCCGCGCGCGGTGAGCGCGTCGTGCATCGTCCGGAACCACGCCTTCGACAGGGCGCCGTGGTAGTACAGCTTGGCCGGCCTCCAGGGCTCGCCGGCCCCGGGGAAACGGCCGGGGTCGCCGGCCGCCTCGAAGGCGGCCACCGTCACCCGGTGGGTTCCGACGTGGTCGGGATGCGGGTAGCCGCCGGTCTCGTCGTAGGTCACGACGACGTGCGGGCGGAACTCGCGGATCAGCGCCACGAGCCGGCCCGCCGCCTCCTCCAGCGGAGTGACGGCGAAGCAGTCCTCGGGTAGCGGCTCACCCGCGGCGGGGAGCCCGGAGTCGGTGAATCCCAGGAAACGCTGCCGCACGCCGAGGATCTTCCGGGCGGCGGCCATCTCCGCCCGCCGGATCCGGGCGAGGTCCTCCCGCACGCCCGGCCGGTCCATCGCGGGGTTGAGCACGTCGCCGCGCTCTCCTCCGGTGCAGGTGACCACCAGGACGTCCGCGCCCTCGGTGGCGTATTTGGCCAGTGTGGCGGCGCCCTTGCTCGACTCGTCGTCGGGATGGGCGTGCACGCTCATCAGGCGCAGCGGTTCTCCCGGGGTGATGCGCAGGTTCATGCGGGTTCCTCTCGTTCGGGGTGCGGCCAAATTTATGCCGAGCCTAAATTTGTGTCAATCACATATTTGTGTCGGCCCATGAGAGGATGGGCGCCATGACCGCAGGACTCCGCGAGCTGAAGAAACAGCAGACCCGTCAGTCGATCTCCGACACCGCGACCCGGCTGTTCATCGAGCACGGCTTCGAGAAGGTGACCATCGCCGAGATCGCGGCCGCGGCCCAGGTGGCCAAGATGACCGTCACCAACTACTTCCCGCGCAAGGAAGACCTCGCCCTCGACACCCACGAGACCTTCATCGCGAGCCTGGCCCGCACCGTCGCCGCCCGGGCCGAGGGCGAGTCGGCGCTGGCCGCCCTGCGCCGGGAGTTCATGGCCGCCGTCGAGCGGCACGACGCCGTGACCGGTTTCTCCGGCCCGGACTTCGCCCGGATGATCGCCGACAGCCCCACCCTCACCGCCCGGCTTCGCGAGCTGCACGAACTGCGCGAGGACGCCCTCGCCCGGGTGCTCGCCGCCGACACCGAAGCCGCCCCCGGCGACCTCACGCCCCGGGCCGCGGCCGCCCTGCTCACCACCGCCCACCGCACCCTGTTCCAGCAGGTCATGGACCTGTCCCTGGCGGGCAGGGACAACCGGGAGATCGCGGCCGTCGTGGCCGGCGCCGCCCACCGGGTCTTCGACCTGCTGGAACCGTCCCTGGCCGGCTACGCGGTGCGCCCCCGGCCGTCATGACGACCGGATGCGCCCCTCCGGCTCACCGTCATCGGCGCGGCACCTCACCGGCACGCCCCGGAACGGCCGCCACGCGGTCACCGCGGTGTGGCGACGCCACCCGGGCCAGGCGCGCCCGGTCACTCCTTGATCGATATCGTGTTCGGCGCTGGACCACTCCGGCCTTCCGCTCGTCAGGTTCCGGCCTCGACGATGTGGAGATCGTCCTCTTCGACGAAAGAGAATCCTCGGCATGGCCGTCATCCACCGCACCTCCCTCAAGCCGACCAAGCTGGAACTGCTCACCTCCTGGCTCCCCTCCCGGCCGTGGTACTCCGGCGGCGCGGGCGCACCACAGCTGACCAAGGCCGGCGGCTTCCGGCTGGACGACCCCCAAGGTGAGGTCGGCATCGAGTTCATGGTGGTCACCGACTCCTCCGGCGCTCACCCGGCCGGCTACCTGGTGCCGCTCACCTATCGCGGCGCCCCGCTCGACGGAGCCGAGCACGCCCTCATCGGCACCACGGAGCACGGGGTGCTGGGACGGCGCTGGGTCTACGACGGCTGCCACGATCCGGTGCTGGTCGCCCAGCTGCTGGCCCTGATCGAGGGCCGGGTCCAGGCCCAGGACCAGAGCGTCAGCGACACCCCCGACAGGGAGGTCACCCGCTCCTTCAGCGGTGACGGCCTCGCCTCCGCGGGCTTCCCCGCCACTGCGATCGACGATCACGAGGGCACCGAGCTGCCGGCCCCGGATGGTACGGCCCTGCGTCTGCACCGGGTCCTGCGTCCGGCCCCGGACAACGCGCCGCTCCCGCCGGACGCGACGGGGCATGTCGCCGGCTCCTGGCGGACGCCGGACGGCACCGGCGCGGGGGGCCTGTTCGTCGTCGTGCGCACCGGTCCTCGCGGCTGAGAGGCGCCGCCTCCCCCGAACTCCGGCGGGGCCCGGCCGGGCTCACCGCGTGGCGGTCCGGTGCCACATCGCGGCGTAGTGGCCGCCCGCGGCGATCAGCTCCTCGTGGGTGCCGGTCTCGGCCAGGCGGCCGCCGGCCAGTACGGCGACGCGGTCGGCGGCGCGGGCGTCGGTGAGATGGTGGGTGACCATGACCGTGGTGTGCGCGGCGGCGGCCCGGCCGATCGCCGCCGTGGCCCGCGGGTCGGCGTGGGCGCCCGCCTCGTCCAGCAGCAGCAGGCCGGGACGGACCAGCAGGGCCCGGGCCAGGCAGATGAGCTGCCGCTGCCCGACGGGCACCGAGCCGGCCCCTTCGGTGACCACGTGGTCGTAGCCGCCGGGCAGCGCGGCGATCATCTCGTGGGCGCCCGCGGCGCGGGCCGCCGCGCGGACCTCCTCGTCGGTCGCGCCGGGCCTGCCGTAGGCGATGTTGTCGCGGACGCTGCGGGCGAACAGGAACGGCTCCTGTGGCACGTACCCCAGCCGGGCGCCGCGGCCGTCCGGGACGCCCGGCCCCGTCCCGCCGCCGAGGCGCAGCCGGCCCGCCGTCGGGTCGTGGAAGCGGGCGATGAGCTTGACCAGGGTGGACTTGCCGGCTCCGGAGGGCCCGACGACCGCCAGGGTCTCCCCCGGGCGGACGGCCAGGTCGATGCCGGTCAGCACGTCGCGGGCGGCGCCCGGGTAGCGGAAGCCGACCCCGGCCAGCTCCAGGCCCCCGTGCGGAGGACGCGGCGGCTCGCCGTCCCCGGCGGGCGCGGCGGTCGGCGGCTCGGCGAGCAGCCCGTCGATCCGGTCCAGTGAGACGCGGGCCTGCTGCCAGGCGTCGAAGAACCCGAACGCCTGCTGCAGCGGGGTGAAGATCAGGGCCAGGTACAGCACGGAGGCCACCAGCTCACCGGGGGCCAGCTCGCCGGAGGCGACCAGGGACGCGCCGATGACCAGCAGCAGCGCCGTACCGGCCTCGGCCAGCAGTTCCAGCAGCGGGAAGAAGGTGGCGATCAGGCGCTGGGTGGCCAGCCTGGCCCGGGCGTAGCCGTCCGCGGCGCGGCTGAACTCGGCCTGCCTGCGATCCTGCTGGCCGAACGCCTGGGACTCGCGGGTGCCCGCCAGGCTCTGCTCCAGGTGGGCGGTGACCTCGGCGGTGTGCTCGCGGGCCCGCCGGTAGTTCGCGACGGAGCGGCGGCCGCACAGCGCGACGAGCGCCAGCAGCGGGACGAGTACGGCCAGCACCACCGCGGCGAGCAGGAGGTCGACGGCCGCCAGCACGGCCAGCGCCGTGACCGCGGTGAGGACCGCCACCACCGTTGTGGCCAGACCGGAGGAGATGACCTCCGACAGCGTGTCCACGTCGGTCACGACGGTGGTGAGGAGGTCGGCGCCGCGGCGGCGCTCGTGGGCCTCGACGGGAAGCCGCTGCACGTGCGCCCAGACCCGCAGCCGCAGGGCGTGGACGATCCGCTGGCCGACCGTGCCGGAGACCACCAGGGCGGCCCAGGTGATCAGGTACCCGGCCGCGGCCACGGCCAGGAACCGGCCGGAGGCGGTCAGCAGCGCCCCCGCGGAGCCGCTGACCATGCCCTCGTCGACGCCGCTGCCGGTGAGGTACGGCCCGGCCGCGCCGGTGAGGGCGCCCAGCGCCACCAGGGCGAGGACGGCCGCCGGTCCGCGCCGGTCTCCGCGGAGGAGTTCACGCGCCGACAGCCGCGCCGGCCGCCCGGCCGCCCGTCCGGGGACGTCCGGTCGCCCGGTGCCGTCCCCCGGGAGCCGGGCGGCGGGCGGCTCGTCTCCGGGCCCCTCCCCCGGTTCCGCCGACGCGGCGGGCGGGAGCCGTCCCGGGAGGTCCTCGACGGCACGGCGGGGCGCCGGCACGGCCGGGACCGGCTCGGCCGGAGGCGGTTCGGCCGGGACCTGCTCGGCGGGAGCCGACTCGGCCGGAACGGGTTCGGCCGAGTCGGGCTCGGCCGGGGCGGGCTCGGCCAGCGCCTCGCGGTAGTGCTCCGACCTGGCCCACAGCTCCTCATGAGCGCCCTCGTCGGCCACCCTGCCGTCCCTGAGCAGCACGACCCGGCCGGCCAGGGCGAGCGTCGCCGGGCGGCGGGTGATGAGCAGCGTGGTGCGGCCCCGGACGGCCCGCCGCAGCGTGCCGGCCATCCGCCGCTCCAGCGCGGGATCGACCGCACTGGTGACGTCGTCCAGCACCAGCACGCGCGGCCGGGTCAGCAGGGCCCGGGCCAGCGCGACCCGCTGGCGCTGGCCGCCGGACAGGGCGGAGCCGCGCTCGCCGACGGCGGTGCCGTACCCGGCGGGCAGTCCGGCGACGAACTCGTGCAGCCCGGCCGCGACGGCCGCGGCCTCGATCTCGTCGTCACCCGCGTCCGGCCGGCCGTAGGCGATGTTCTCCCTGATCGTCCCGGTGAACAGGAAGGGGTCCTCGAAGGCCATGCCGATCTGCGCGCGCAGCGACTCCAGGGTCACCCGGCCGACGTCCGCGCCGTCCAGCAGGACGCGGCCGTCCCGCACGTCGTGGAAGCGGGCCGCCAGCAGGCCCACGGTGGACCTGCCGCTGCCGGGGGCGCCGACCAGGGCGACGGTCTCCCCCGGCCGCAGGCGCAGGCTGAACCCGTCGAGGACGGGCGGCCGGCCCGGGTGGCCGAACACCACCCGGTCGAAGACCAGCTCGCCGGGGCCGGGCGGCAGCGGGCGGGCGTCCGGCCGGTCGGCGACGGTGGGCAGCGCGTCGAGCACCTCGAAGACGCGGACGGCGGAGGCGCGGGCGCGGTGGGCCAGCACGACCATTCCGGCGATCATGTTCGCCGGGTTGACCAGGAGCGCGAGATAGCTGGTGAAGGCCAGGTAGGCGCCGACGGTGATCTGGTGGCGCAGCACGAGCCACCCGCCGGCCGGCAGCATCAGCGCCTGGCCGAACACCGGGATCGCGGTCAGCAGCGCCTGGCTGCGGCCCTGGACCCGTACCGCGCGCACCCGGGCCCGCAGCAGCTCCGCGGAGCTCACGGTGATCCGCGCCAGCTCGCGGTCCTCCTGGCCGAACGCCCTGACCACCCGGATGCCGCCCAGCGCCTGGTCCACGGCGTGGGTCAGCTCGCCCTGGCGGTGCTGCGCCTCGGCGGTGGCGGGTGTGAGTCTCCGGCGGGTCCTGACGGTCACCAGCGCCATGGCGGGTACGGCCGAGGCGGCGCACAGCGCCAGCGGCCAGGAGATGGACGCCATCATCGCGAACCCGAAGACGGTGAACAGCACCGCGCCGGACAGCTGCGGCACCATCCCCAGGACCCGGACCAGCGCCCCGGTGTCGGAGGTCACCCGGGAGACGATCTGGCCGACGGTCAGCTCGTGCCGGGCCCGCGGGTCCAGCCGCTGGGCGCGGTCGTGGACGGCGGCGCGCAGCCGGTACTGCACCCGGGTGATGACCTCGGCCTGCAGCGCCAGGCACAGCCGCCGGGCGGCGAACGCCCCGGCGGACAGCAGCAGGAAGACGGCGAGCCAGGGCAGCAGCGGGGTACGGCGGGCCAGCACCGCCTCGTCCAGGATGCGCTGCTGCACCACGGGGACCGCGGCGGCGAGCAGCGCGCTGAACCCGGCCGCGGCGAACGCCGGTGCCAGGCGGCGGCGCTGGTCGCGCAGGTGGGGCCACAGCCGCCGCACCCAGCCCGCCCCGCCGTCCCCGTCCGATCTGACGGCCCCGTCGGCCCCGCCGTCCCCGCCGGATCCCGCCGCGCCGGTGGCGACGGGCGGGGCGGCGACGGGCGGAACGGCCGCCACGTCGCCGGGCAGGGAGGTCATGCGCCGGGCCAGGCCGGCGACACGGCGGCGGGGCCAGTGGGCACGAGGGTCACGGCGGGCACGGCGGGCACGGCCGTCTGGCTCTCCCGCGCGTCCCGCTCCGCCGTACCCGCGGGTGCGGCGTCGCCGGCGGCGGCCGGGACCACGGCCTCGGAGGCCCCGGTCGCTCCGGTCGCCCCGGTCGTCCCGGCGGGCTCGGCGGCGGCCCTGGCGTGCAGCGCCGTCAGCAGCGGCGCGCTGAGCGGCCGGGTCACCAGGATCAGGATCACCAGCCCGCCCAGGGTCGGCACCTGCCCGGCCACCACCGCCACGGCCAGCGGCACGTTGTAGACGATCACGACGCGCAGCACCGCGCTGGTCAGGAAGCCGACCCCCCAGAGCAGGTTGATCAGCCGCAGCCGGCGGGCGAAGGCCGCGTCGTTCTCCCAGCAGTCCTCCCAGCCGGCCGTCAGCCGCTCGTCGCCCTTGGTGACGAAGGGCGTCACGACGTCGTTCAGCACGGTCCGGCCGAAGAACGTGGTGAGGATCCCGTAGGCCCCGCCGAGGGCGGGGATGACGGCGCTCTTGGCCAGCAGCAGCCGGGGGTCGCCGGTGACGAACACCAGCAGCAGGGTCGCGGCGAGGATCAGCAGCATCATCGCCGGGAAGGCGCTGAGGCGCCGCTCGCGCACGCTGCGGTAGAGCGTGCGCCCCCCGGCGACGACGGCGCCGGCCGTCAGCGCGACGACGGGGCTCAGGCCGAACAGGAAGTGCAGCAGGAAGAAGCCGACCGCCGGAGCGGCCATGTCGAGCAGCAGCGGCAGGGTGGCCCGCAGGCGCGGGTTGTGGACCAGGGACATGGCGGATCGCCTTTCACCGTGGGGGAATCGGCTGGGAGCCCTCCGCCGCGGGGCGGCCGTTCCCGGCGTCCCCGGTCTCTCCGGTCTCTCCGGGAGCGCCGGAACCGGCCGGGTTCGTCTGCCGCTGGACGCCGTCGACGATGCGGCGCAGGGCGGGCACCTGCAGCCGGAACGACAGCAGGACCAGCGCGAGCAGCACGATTCCCGGCAGCTGGGAGAGCAGGAAGGACTGTTCGATCTCGGCGGCGGAGTAGTGGTAGACCACGACCACCCGCAGGATCGACTCCGCCAGCAGGAACACCGCGAAGGTGGCGGTCATCAGGCGCTGGCGGGCGCGGAAGGACGGCGAGACCGTCCAGGCGGCCCGGTAGGCGGCGGTGCGCACCGGGTCGCCGCGGGTGGCCAGCGGCTGCGCGGCGACGTAGGTCGCGGGCCGGCCGACGAAGCAGGTCAGGAGGAGGAACACCGCGGCCAGGGCGGTGTAGAACGACGGCTTGATCGCGACGATCCGGGGATCGTCGGTGACGAACAGCAGGGCGACCGACAG
Organism: Streptosporangium pseudovulgare; assembly: GCF_014648055.1. Lineage (GTDB taxonomy): Bacteria > Actinomycetota > Actinomycetes > Streptosporangiales > Streptosporangiaceae > Streptosporangium > Streptosporangium pseudovulgare. The sequence continues at coordinate 89,957 of NZ_BMQJ01000016.1, read as the reverse complement.
CGCGATCTCCAGCAGGACCAGCACGCCGAACATGTCGAGCTTGCGACGGCGGACGGTGTGCACCGTGACCGACACGCCGGTGGCCAGGCCCGCCAGCGTCAGGGCCCAGAAGTCGCCCACCCCGAACCGCTTGAGCAGCAGGTAGAGCACGATCGGTACCACGACGTCGGTGAGCAGGGGCAGAAGCAGGCGGAACCTGTCGGTGAACGCGTTGGTCATGCGTGGGCGCCTTCCGTGGAGGGGGTACGGGTGCCGAAAAGAGTCTCCGCGCCCCACAGCGAACTGCTGATCGCCTCGTAGGCGTAGTCGCGCATCTGGGCTTCGTAGTGGTTGATCGCCGAGATCAGGCCGCGCCGTCCGGCGTCGGCGTCGGCCAGCGCCGCGGCCAGCAGCGCCGCGTCGCGCAGGGCGGCGTTGGCGCCCAGCCCGCCGACGGGTGTCATGGCGTGGATGCAGTCGCCCAGGACGGTGACGTTGTCCGACGGCCACGCGGGGGTGGGGATCATGGTCTGGATCGCCAGGGCCACCGTCGTCTCCGGGCGGGACTCGGCGATGATGCGGCGCAGCAGCGGGTGCCACGCGCGGGTCGCCTCGGCGGCCAGGCCGTACAGCTCGGCCGGCGCGGCGGCGCGCAGGGCCCCGGGCGGGAGCGGTTGCGTCTCGGCCGAGGCCAGGAGGGTCCACTGCAGGTAGGCGGGCACCGGCTGCAGGGCGGTGCCCGGGGCGGTCTGCGCCAGCGCGTCGGCGGTGGGCATCTGCGGCTGGAAGGCGCCCAGCACCATGGTCCAGCCCTCCGGCGACAGCACCGGGCGGGCGCCGCCCAGCAGCTCGGGCGGGATCCACGTGAGGGCCTCGTCGTCCAGGGGCAGGTGGCCGTAGACGCCGCTCAGGTCCAGGTCCAGCACCTCGGCCTGGGGCAGCCGGCGGCGTCGGACCGCCGAGCCGACGCCGTCGGCGGCGACCAGCACGTCGCCGGTCGCGCTGCCGCCGTCGGCCAGCAGCACCCGCACCTGGTCGCCGACGTGCTCGTAGTCGACGACCGGCTGGCCGAACCGTACGGCGTCGCCCAGTCCGGTGAACAGGATCTCGCGCAGGGTGCGGCGGTCGACGACCATGGCGGCCGCCGCGGGGTCGAGCGGCAGGTCCGGCGGCCGGGCCGTGACGACCTCGTTGAGCAGGTGGTCGTAGACGGCGCCGCGCGGGGTGTAGAGCCTTCCGGCGGTGGCCTGGGCGAGGTCGTAGAGGCCGGCGGGTAAGCAGGAGACCAGGGCGCCGCGACCGGACCGGTCGACGCGTAACCGGAATCCCCGCTGCCAGGGACCCAGGTCGTGCTCGCTTTCGAACACCTCGACGCTGACGCCGCGCTTGCGCAGCCCCTGTGCCAGGCACAGGCCGCCGATGCCGCCACCGGCGATGATCACTCGCAGGCCCACTGCATTCTCCAGGTAGTAGTCGGTTCGTCGGCTCCGCCGGTCAGACGCAGGCGGCCAGCCGCCGTGCGACGCCGGGGAACAGACCGAGTGCGTTGTCGCGGTCGATGAGGGCGCGGCTCGGCTCCGGCAGGTCCCAGCGGCCGGAGTCGAGATTGCGCACGCACTCGGTGACCGCGGCGCGCGGGGCCGCGCACCAGTCGGTGCCGAAGAGGATCCGGTCGGCCGAGACGGTCTCCAGCAGGCTCGGCAGGGCCGACGGGCCGGTCAGCGCCAGGTCGTAGTGGAAGCGCCGCAGCCCGGCGGTGATCCGCTCGGGGTCGGCGCCGAAGAACGGCGGGCCGAGCAGCTCCACCCGGGAGGCCGCGTACGGCAGGAAGCCGCCGCCGTGCGACAGGATGAAGGAGATGTCCGGGTAGCGGTCCAGCGCCCCGGACAGGATGAGGTTCAGCGCGCCGCGGGTGGTGTCGAGCAGGAAGTCGGCCAGCACGGACGGCACCGGGACGGGTCCCGCGCCGGGCAGCGGCATGGGGTGGACCAGCACGACGGCGCGGCGGCGGTTCAGCTCGGCGAACAGCGGGTCGTACGGCGCGTCGCCCAGGTAGGCGTCCCCGGCGTGCGGGACCAGCACCACGCCGTCGGCGTGCAGCTCGTCGTAGACGTACTCCAGCTCGGCCAGGGCGGCGTCCACGTACGGCATGGGCAGCGCGGCCAGCAGGCCGAACCGGGCGGGATGGTCGGCGACCAGTTCGGCGGTCGACTCGTTGGAGGCGCGGTTGAGTGCGGTGGCGGCGTCCCGGCCGGGTGAGAAGTCGGGGATGGCGTTGGACAGCAGCGCGAACTCGGTGGAGGTCTCCTCCATCACCTCCAGCGTCTCCGCGAGCGACCAGGGGATGACGTGCGGGGCGCCGGCCCGGCGCATCAGCTCGGCCTTCTTGGGCGGGATGGCGTGGTGGTGGACGTCGATCCGGCGGGGATCGGGCATCGGGGGGCTCCTTGCCGGGGTCGCTCGGTCACGGATCGTCGGATGCGGGTCACACGGCCGCCCCGGCCGGGTCGCCCTGTGGCGGGTCTCCCGGGCGCGGGGCGCCGGCGCGGGTCACGGGTCGCCGGCGGGCCGGACCAGGCCGGTGGTGCCGTCGACGGTCAGCAGCTGGTCGTCGCGGAAGGCGGTGGTGGCGGTACCGGTGGCCACCACGGCGGGCACGCCGTACTCGCGGGCGATGATCGCCGGGTGCGACAGCAGGCTGCCGCGGTCGGTGACCAGCGCGCCGACGCTGGGGAACAGCACCGCCCACTGGGCCGTGGTCTCCGGGCAGACCAGCACGTCGCCGCGGCGCAGTTTGCCGAACTCGGTGACGGAGGTGATGACGCGGGCCGGCCCGGTGTAGCGGCCGGCGGAGGCGGCGACCCCGCGCAGCGCGCCGGCCTCGGCCTGCCCCGCGCCGCCGGGGCCGCCGAACAGCCGCATCGACCACTGCATGACCGCCATGACGTGCTCGGCGCCCGCGGAGGGCGGCGCCATGCCGGGCGCGAGGGCCATCGGGGCGGGCGGGGTGCCGTAGAAGGGCGGGCCGGGGTGGGCCAGCGCCCAGGCGTGCTCGCCGCGGCCGCGGCCGACCTGGTCGTGGCGGGGCCGGTGGTCGGTCAGGGCGGCCAGCGCCTCGGGGTGCTCCAGGAAGAACACGTCCCCGGCGTCGCCGACCGTGCCTGCGGCGGCCAGCCGGCGGCCGATCTCCAGGGCTGCGTAGCGCACCAGCGCCCACAGCGACACGGCGTAGAAGACCTTCTCGTCGCGGACCGGGCCGCCCAGGTCGCTGCCGGCCAGCGCCGCCGCGAAGCGCTCGCGCTCGGCGTCGGTACGGCCGGCCAGCGCCTCCCGGGCCTCCTCCATGGCCTCCTGCCGGCGGGCGTCCAGGCGGGCGCGTTCGGCGGCCAGGTCGTAGGGGGCGTCCAGCTGGGCGCGCACCAGGTTGAGCAGCACCTCGGGCTGCTCGGCGAGGGTGGGGTCGGTGAGGGTGAAGCCGATGGTCCGGTGGCCGTAGTCGCGCACGTAGTCGTCGAAGGCGTCGGCGAATCCGGGGTCGGTCTCGCGGAGCCGCCCGGGGGTGAGCGGCTCGCCGGACTCCAGCAGGGCGCGCGTCGCGGGCCGGGCGGCGGCGGTCCTGGCCAGGTCGCCCAGCCCGGTGGTGGCCGGCACGTGGTCGCCGGTCAGGCCGCCGCGCAGCCGCAGCGTCCGCGCGGGGTCCCAGCCGAGGAGTTCGGCGCAGGCGACGCCGAGTCGCCCGAACAGGAAGACGGCGGCTCCGGTGAGCCGGAAGTAGACGTCGTGCATGCGGGCGAAGTGCCGCATCAGCTCGCCGAAGTGGGCGGCGAGGTCGACGTCGGACAGCGCGGCCGGGTCGATCCGGCGCAGGCCGGCCAGGTCGGCGGCGACGCGCGGTTTGATCTCCTTGTTCCACTCGCGGATCAGCCGCTCGGGCTCGTCGTCCTCGATCCGCGCGGCGATCTTCTCGACGCGGGCGACCATGTCGGTGATGGTGTCGGGCGGGGTGGTGACGTAGGTCCAGCCGCCGATGGCGCGGGCGCTGGGCGTCACGCCGGTGCTGAAGGCGAAGACGTGGCGGGCCGCGTCGCTGAAGACGGGCATGAAGACCGAGCGCTGCAGCGGGACCCAGGGCCGGTCGGTGTTGCGGTCGCGGCTGGAGAAGCCGGGCGGCGGCTCCCCGATGGCGATCGGGATCTGCTGTTGCGGCCGTCCGGGCAGGCCGGTGATCGGACGGGCCTGCACCAGCCACACCCGCTCGTCGTCGATGACCCATTCGATGTCCTGGGGGGCGCCCAGGTGGGCGGCGACGGACCGGGCGAGGCCGGCCACCTCGCGCGCCTGTTCGGGGGTCAGGGCGTCCTGGTCGCCGGAGGTGTGCTCGGCGTGCTCGCCGCGCACCACCCACTCGTCGGCGGTGACCTCGCCGGACATGAGGCGCTCGCCCAGGCCGCGGACCGCGCTGATGACGACCTCGCCGTCGTCGCCGGTCACCGGGTTGACGCTGAAGGCGGCCCCGGCCGCGCGGGCGGCGACCATCCGCTGCACCAGCACGCCGACGCCCTCCGGCGCGTCACCGCCGCGGTAGGCCCTGACCCGCTCGGAGAACCCGGAGGCCCAGCAGGTCCGCACCGCCTCCGCCAGCGCGTCCGGGCCGCGCACGTCGAGCACCGACTCGTACTGGCCGGCGTAGGACATCCCGGCCAGGTCCTCGGCGACGCCGGAGGAGCGCACCGCGACCGCCTCGGCGCCCAGCCGGTCCAGGGCGGCGGCCAGCTCCCCGGCCAGCCCGTCCGGCAGGGGCGCGTCGGCGGTCCACCGGCCGGCGCCGGCCGCCGCCAGGCTGTCCTCCAGCGCCCCGGTGGTCACCGCGAACCCGTCGGGCACGGCGAACCCGGCGCGGCCGAGCTCTCCGAGCACGGCGGCCTTGCGGCCGACCCCGGACACGTCGTCCAGCCCGATCCGCGACAGCGCCAGCACGTAGCTCACGTCAGCACTCCTCTCGACGAACGTCGCTCCCCGCCACTTCAACAGGTCCACCTCGAGGATGACTTGAGCGGCACTCGAACGGGGGTCGAATGATCATTTCTGTGAGATCGTTATCGCCTGGACCGGGCAGCCGGTGGCGGCCCGGCTGACGGCGGCGCGCCGCTCCTCGGCGGGGCCGGGGTCGCGCAGCAGGACGTGACCCTCCTCCTCGCACTGGCCGAAGACGTCGGGCGCGGCCATGACGCACTGGCCGGAGCCGATGCAGCGCTGCTGGTCGACGGTGAGGCGCATCCGGGGTCCTCCTTTCCGGTTCCTCGCGGCGGGGGCCGCGGCAGGGGTCATGACGGGGCTGTCAGGGGGTTCGCGGTGGTGGTCACGGCGGGGCCGGCACAGATGTCACGGGACTCCCCCGGCCCGGTACGGAGGTCACGGCGCTCCCCCGGTCCGGTACCGGAGGTCACGGCGCTCCCCCGGCCGGTGCGGCCTGCGTCAGGGCGTAGGACATCACCGGCTCGGGCAGGGTGAAGGCCGTCTCCTCCCGGCAGAGGGCGTCCAGTCCCTCGGGGCGCAGGAACCGCTGCTCCACGAGCTGCTCGATGAGGGACTCGGCGTCGTTGAGGTCGGTGCCCAGCAGCGCGGCGGCGCGGCTGGCGGTCAGCGTGCCGGCGTCGTGCTCGGCCAGCAGCCGCAGGGTCCGCTGGGCGCGGGGGTTGAGCCGCAGGTAGCCGGGGGCCAGGCGGGCGGCGACGTCGAACCCGCCGAAGCGCAGCTCGGTCAGCAGCCGGCGCCGGTCGCCGAGCCGGTCGGCGAGTCTGCGCAGCGGGTAGTTGGGGTCGGTGCCGAGCTTGGCCCCGGCGGTGCGGACGGCCAGCGGCAGCCGGCCGCACCGTTCGACGATGGCCAGGGCCGCCTCCTCCTCGGCCTCCACGCGGGCGCGGCCGATGGCCGTGCACAGCATCCGCAGGCACTCCTCGGGGCTGAGGGCGCCGACCTCCAGCTGGCGGGCGCCGGGCAGAGAGGACAGGCCGTTGGAGCCGGTCACCAGCACGGCGCACCGGGAGCCGCCGGGCAGCAGGGGCAGCGCCTGCGCCGCCGAGACGGCGTCGTCGAGCAGGACCAGCAGCCTGGACTCGGCGGTGCGGCTGCGGAACAGCTGGGTGCGCTCCTCCAGCGTGGCCGGCAGCTGCGCGGTGTCGATGCCGATGGCCTGCAGGAAGGAGCCCAGCACGGTGAAGGGGTCGACGGCGCCGGCGCGGCTGCCGCCCAGGTCGGCGAAGAGCTGGCCGTCGGGGAACTGCACCCGCACCCGGTGGGCCACCCGGGTGGCCAGCGTCGTCTTGCCCGCTCCGGACATCCCGGTGATGGAGACCAGGCGCAGCGCGGTGCTCTGCGGGGTGTCGGTCAGCAGCGTGGTCAGGGTCTTGACGAGCTGGTCGCGGCCGGCGAGGTCGGCGATGTCGGGGGGAAGCTGGGCCGGGGTGACGAACGAGGCGGCCCTGGCCGGGGGCGGCGTCTCGGCGGCGGACGGCGACAGTTCGGCGTTGAGCAGTTCCCGTTGCAGCTCGCGCAGGGCGGTGGAGGGTTCGATGCCGAGCTCCTCGCGCAGGTTGCGGCGCAGCGTCTGGTAGACCTCCAGCGCCTCGGAGCGCCGTCCCGACCGCTGCAGGCTGATCATCAGCTTGGCGTGGAAGCCCTCGTGGAAGGGGTGGTGGCAGATGAGCAGCTTGAGCTCGGAGATCAGCTCCCGGTGCAGCCTGAGCTGCAGCCGGGCCTCCACCCGCATCTCCAGCGCCTGCAGCACATCCTCGGCGACCTGGTTGACCTGGGCGCTGAGCACCGGGCCCAGGTCAACGTCCACCAGCGGGGCGGCCGGGCACATCGCCAGCGCCCGGTTGAGCGCCTCCAGCGCCTCGCGGGTCTCCCCCTCGCCGAGCAGGGCGCGGGCCTGTTCGACCAGTTCGTCGAAGACGTCCTTGTCGAGCGCCTGGGGTTCCAGGTGCAGGATGTAGCCGAGCGGCTTGGTCTCCAGCACCTTCTCGCCGCCGCGGTCGACCGCGGTCAGCGTGCGGCGCACCTGGTAGACGTAGGTCTGCAGGGTGGCCAGCGCGCTGACCGGCGGGTTGGCGCCCCACAGCTCCTCGATCAGGGTGCCGGTGGTGACGACCCGGCCCCGGCGCAGCGCCATCAGGGCCAGGACGCTGCGCAGCTTGGGCGCGCTGGGGGTGACGTCGACGCCTTCGTAGGTGGCCTTGAGCGCACCCAGTACCGAGACCTTCATCGGGCGCCCACCTCCATGGGGACGCGCTCGGCGATGGCCTGGCTGTTGACGACGACGACCCGGATGATCTCGCAGATCTTCGCGACCTGCGTCCGGGTGACGCTCATCCCGGTCGGCAGGGCCAGCACCCGTTCCGACAGGTGCTCGGTGGCCGGCAGCGGGGGCCGGTCCGCGTACGGCGCCATCCGGTGGCAGCCGGGGTGGAAGTAGCGGCGGGCCAGCACGTTCTCCTGGTGCAGCAGGTGCCGCAGGGTGTCGCGGCTGATCCCGGCCCGCCGCGGGTCGACCTCGATGACGACGTACTGGTAGTTGTGGCGTTCGCCCTCGTCGAAGGGGATCAGCCGGATGCCCGGCACGCCGGCCAGCCCCGCCCGGTAGCGGCGGTAGTTGTCCAGGTTGCGGGCGACGAAGCGGTCGATGCTGTCGAGCGAGGTCAGCCCCATGGCGGCGGACGCCTCGTTCATCTTGGCGTTGATGCCGACGTGGCTCACCTCGTCCTCGGCGGTGATGCCGAAGTTCCTGATGCTCTGCACCCGCCGGGCCAGGGACTCGTCGTTCGTCACCAGGGCGCCGCCCTCGAAGGCGTTGACGAACTTGGTGGAGTGGAAGCTGAAGATCTCGGCGTCGCCGAACCCGCCGACCGGGCGGCCGCCCCGGGTGCAGGCGAAGGCGTGGGAGGCGTCGAAGAACAGCGCCAGCCCGTGCCGGCGGGCGACGGCCTCCAGCCGTTCGGCGGGCGCCGTCCTGCCCCACAGGTGGACGGCCAGGATGGCGCTGGTGCGCGGCCCGATGAGGGTCCGGGCGTGGTCGGGGTCGATCTGGCCGGTCAGCGGGTCGACGTCGCAGAACACCGGGGTCAGCCCGAGCCAGGAGACGACGTGGGCGGTGGCGGCGAACGTCAGCGACGGGACGATGATCTCGCCGGTGAGGTCGGCCGCCCGGATCGCCAGTTGCAGGGCGGAGGTGGCGTTGCAGGTCGCCACGGCGTACCGGGTGCCGGCCGCCTGGGCGACGCGTCGTTCGAACTCCTTGGCCAGGGGCCCGTCGTTGGACAGCCAGCCTCTGGCGAAGGCCGCGTCCAGGCGGGCGGAGAAGCGTTCGCGGTCGCCGATGTTGGGCGCTCCCACCCGGAGAGGGTGCTCGAAGGCCGGCGCTCCACCGAACCCCGCTAAATCCTCCAAAATGCGCTTCACAGACTCACCGTCGCATTCCACGGAGATCACCTATCTCTGATGCGTCCGATGGTGGTCCCCCGTACTCGCGGGCCGCTGTGGCGCTGCTCGGACCGAACTTGAGCGAAACTCGATCAGACCACCGCGAATCGGACAAAGCCAAGGCCGCGGGCGGCGGCGAGCCGGCCCACGGCCTTGACGATCGGCGCATCCGGCGGATATGGCCCGCCCACGGCGTCGCCGGTCGGCGGGTACGGCCCGCTCAGGGCCTGCCGCGCCCGGCGACGAACTCCCTGATCGAGCCGACCATGTAGTCGGTCATCTCGGCGGTGATGCCCGGATAGACCCCGACCCAGAACGTCCGCTCGGTGATGAGGTCACTGTTGGCCAGGTCCCCCACCTTCACGTGCGGCGCGTCCCGGTAGGCGGGCTGACGGGTCAGGTTGCCGGCGAACAGCAGCCGGGTGGCGATGCGCCGCGACTCCAGGAAGTCGACCAGCTCGCGGCGGGTGAACGGCGCCTCCGGCAGCACGGTGACGACGAACCCGAACCAGCTCGGGTCGCTGCCCGGCGTGGCCCGCGGCAGCAGCAGGCCCGGCACCCCGTCCAGCCCTTCGCGCAGCCGGCGCCAGTTGCGCCGCCGCGCCTCGACGAAGTCCGGCAGCTTCCTCAGCTGGCTCAGCCCCAGCCCGGCCTGGATGTCGGTGGTCTTCAGGTTGTAGCCGACGTGGGAGAAGATGTACTTGTGGTCGTAGCCGGACGGCAGCGCCCCCATGTCGTGGCTGAAACGGCGCAGGCAGCGGTTGTCCTCGCCCGGCTCACACCAGCAGTCCCGCCCCCAGTCGCGCATCGACTCCACCACCCGCGCCAGCGCCAGGTTGTCGGTCAGCACGCAGCCGCCCTCGCCCATGGTGATGTGGTGGGCCGGATAGAAGCTGACGGTGGCCAGGTCGCCGAAGGTGCCGGTGTTGCGGCCCTGATAGGTGGAGCAGACCGCGTCGCAGTTGTCCTCCACGAGGAACAGGTCGTGCTCCTCGGCGAAACGGGCGATCTCGGCGACCGGGAACGGGTTGCCCAGCGTGTGGGCCATCATGATGGCCCTGGTCCGCGGCGTCAGCGCCGCCTCGACCCGCTCCAGGGTCGTGTTGTAGGTGCCGAGCTCCACGTCGACGAAGACCGGGACCAGGCCGTGCTGCAGGATCGGGTTGACCGTGGTCGGGAAGCTCGCCGCGACCGTGATGACCTCGTCGCCCGGCCGCAGCCGCCGGTCCTCCAGCTCCGGCGCGGTCAGGGCGGCCACGGCCAGCAGGTTGGCCGAGGACCCGGAGTTGGTCAGATGCGCCTTGCGCAACCCCAGCGTCTTGGCGAACAGCCGCTCGAAGCGCAGGGCGGTCGCGCCCGAGGCGATGCGCATCTCGATGGCCTGCTCGGCCAGGGCTACGCGGTCGTCTTCGTCCAGGACGGCGCCTGAGGTCTGGATCGGCGTGACGCCGGGGACGAAGACCGGTGCGGTCGTCCGCTCATGATGGAGTTTGCGGACGTGCTCAATGAGGATCTGCTTGACCTGATCAGCCACGGCCGGATGCCCTCCATTTCGATGCGTTTGCGGTCAGCCTGACGCGGCCCGCCGGTGAAGCGCTGGAGTATCGCTGGCAGTTCGCCAGAGGGCGTGCAGCGACTCCCCCGGCCTGTGCTGGGGGATCCAGCGCAGCGTGCGGCGCGCGGCGGAGACGTCGACGAGCTGCGGGCCGGAGTCGGCGTCGCGCCGCCCCGCCGGGCGGGGCACGGTGACCGTCCGCACCGGCACCCCGCTGATCCGGATGAGCCGGTCGACCAGGCCGGCGACCGAGGACGGGCGCCCCCGGGCGACGTTGAGGACCGGCGGGGTGGCGGAGATCTTCACCGCCTTGACCACGGCGCAGGCCGCGTCCCGCACGTCCAGGAAGTCCCGCTCCCCCGACAGCTCGGGCACCTCCAGGGTCTCGGGTCGCCGCGCCAGCCGCCCGGCCAGCCCGCCGAACAGGCTCTCGGCCGGCGCGTGCGGGCCGATCGTGGCGCTCAGCCGCAGCACCACCCCGTCGAGGCGGCGGGCGGCCACCGCGTCGGTGACGATCCGGGTGCCGGCCAGCTTGGAGCGCGCGTACGGCGTCACCGGGTGCTCGGGGGTGTCCTCCGTCAGCACCCGGCAGCCGGCGGGCTGCGCGCCGTACTCGTAGACCGAGCCCAGGTGGACCAGGCGGATGTGCTCGCGGCCCGCGGTGATCACGCCCACCAGGCGCGCGACGAGCTCCCGGTTGGAGCGCGCCATGTCGTGCTCGGTGACCCGCCACAGCGCGCCGGCCGCGTTGACCACGACGCGGGGCCGTACCAGGTCCAGGAAGCGGCCCAGGTCCGCGGTCGTGGCCGCGGCCAGGTCGGCGAGGTACAGGTGGCAGCCGGGCGGCAGCGCCGCCGCCCGGCGGGCCACCGCCGTCACCTCGTAGCCCGCCTCGGCCAGGCCGGCGCAGACGAACCGGCCGAGGTAGCCCGTCCCGCCGACCACCAGCGCGGCCGGGCGGGACGGCCGTGCGATGTCGTCCGTGAAGTCCATGAGGCGCTCCTGTCCGCCGCGTCAGCTGTAGTCCGCGACGACCTCGTAGATGCCGAACGTCTCGGCGCGCCCGCGGTCCTGCAGAGGCCGCAGCGGCGAGGTGGTCCCCCGGTGGCCCGCGCCCTCCTCCCAGGCGCGGAAGGAGGCCATGTCGCGCCACCTGCTCAGCACGACGAAGCCACCGGTACGGCGGGCGTCGCCCAGCAGCTCGTTGCCGAGCAGGCCGGGTGTGCCGGCCAGCCGGCCGCTGACGGCGTGGTAGGCCCGCTCCACCGCGCCGGGGTCCCCGGCGGGCGCCGCGGCGTACAGCAGGACCCTGACCTCACCGACCATCGCCGGCCCCGGCCATGGAGTGGACGACGTTCATGGTGACCATCGAGCCGCTGCTGCGGTAGGGGTGCAGCGTCCTGCGGTGCTCCAGGTGCTGGTCGCTGCGCTCGTACTCGCGGAAGCGCGCCTCGTCGGTCCAGTCGCTGACGATGTAGTAGACGCCCTCCTCCTCGGCGCTCTTCGACAGCCACTGGCCCAGGTTGGCCGGCTGGCCGGTGATCACATCGGCGCCGGCCAGCCAGGCCCGCTCGAACTCCTCCTCGCGCCCCGGCACCAGCTCCATGCGCAGCAGCACCCGGAAGGCCGTCTGACGCCCCGCCATCTCAGATCCCCCCGTCGACGTTGACGGTCTCGCCGGTGATGTAGCCGGCCAGGTCGCTGGCCAGGAACAGCACCGTGTTGGCGATCTCCTCGGTACGGCCCAGCCGCCGCACCGCCGTCATCTGCCGATAGCGCGCCAGCACCTCCGGTGAGAGCTCGGCCTCGGTGGCGATGACGCCGGGCGCCACCACGTTCACCCTGATCCCGCGCGGGCCCAGCTCCTTGGCCAGCGAGCGGCACAGCCCGGCCAGGCCCGCCTTGGCGGCGGTGTAGTGGGCGCGCAGCGGGATGCCGACGGTCGCGACCCGGGAGCCGACGTTGACCACCGAGGCCGACTCGCCGAACAGCGGCAGCGCCTTCTGCGTGACGAGGTAGGCGGCGGTGAGGTTGGTGTCCACCACCCGGTGCCACTCCTCGACGGGCAGGTCGGCGAAGGGGACGTGGCTGATGACGCCGGCGTTGTTGACCACCACGTCCAGCCGGCCCAGCCGGGTGCGGCACTCGCCGATGAGGCGGTCGATCTCCTCGGGGCTGCCGACGTCGGCGCGCACCACGTGGTGGTCGCCGCCGATGGCCTTCAGCTCCCGTTCGAGGGTCCCGACGTGCTCGCTTTCGTTGCGGTAGCAGGTCAGCACGTCGGCGCCGGCCCGGGCCAGGGCGAGGACGACGCCCCGCCCGATGCCCCGCGTGCCGCCGGTCACGAGCACTTTCTTTCCCGCCAGTGAGATTCCTGCGTTCGCCGTCATGGCGCTTCGGCTCCTTCGGTCGTTCGGGTGCGGTCGGTGGGTCCGTTCAGGGATCCGTACGGGGATCCGTACGGGGATCCGCACGGGGGTCCGCACGGTGGGTCGTTCGGCGGGCGCGGCCGGAGCCGGCCGCGCGGTCGTGCGATCGTGCGTCATGCGTCGTGCGGTCGTGCGCCGATGCGGTGTCGGTGTGGTGCCGGTGCGGTCAGGCCAGTTGCGAGGTCGTGACGACGTTGACGAGGAAGGCCAGCAGCGCCAGCGAGGTGCGGAAGGCGTTCCACGCCCGCCAGCGGCGGCGGGGGTCGATGGACTCCCAGTCGCGCGGCTGCCGGTCGGGGTCCAGTGCCCTGACCATCCGGTTGACCGGGACGTTCCGGGTGACGGAGACGCCCATGACGGCCGCCTGCAGCAGCGCCGCGGCGGCGAAGGCCCACCGGGCGGAGCCCTCGACCAGCACCGCGGCCAGCACCACGTCCAGCACGAGCGTGGCCCCGTTGGTGATCGGCATGATCGGGTCGAACCGCGGCCACATGAACTGCACGAGCTGGACGTAGCGGCCGTAGGGCAGGCTGAGCATCATCGGGGCGATGCCGATGACGGTGGACAGCATGATCCCGGCGGCGACGCCGTTGGCCAGCACGGCCACCGCCGCGACGGTCTCGCCGTCGACGAGACCGCCGGCGGTGGTGCCGGCCAGGACGCCGGCCGCGTGCGCGGCGACGCTCATGACACCGGGCTCGCCGTCCGGGCCGCCCGCTCGACCAGGCTCTTGATGCGGCCCATCTCCCGGACGCTGTTGCGGTTGATCCGCTCGGTCATCCGCTCGTCGTCGACGGGCGCCTGGGGCTTCATGTGGAAGTCCTGGGTCCAGCGCATCCGCACCCCGCCGGGCGTCTCGGTGTACTCCCAGCGGATGTCCATGTACTCGAACGGCCCGGTCTCCACCCGGCGGGCCCGCACGGTGCGGGTCACCGGGTCGGGGGTGCGCTCCGACACCCAGCTCCACACCTTCCCCTGCTCGTCGGGGCGCATGGTCAGGCGGAACCGCACGGTGTCGCCGTCGCGGTACAGGATCTCGGCGGAGGCGTACTCGGTGAACAGCCCCGGCCAGGACTCCACGTCGTTGGTCATCGACCAGACCAGGTCGAGGGGGGCGTCGATCACGACCTCGTTGTCGGTGTGGCCGCTCATGCCGCGACCCCCTCCTCCAGCAGGCCGTTGATGTACTCCAGCGTCCGGCGCGGGGTGGCCATCGTCTCGTCGAGGGATTCGTCGGGGACCTTGACCGGGTACCTCGCCTCGATCTCGCGGGCGACGTTCATCACGGCCAGCGAGTCGAACCCCAGGTCGCCCATGGGCTCGTCCAGGATGTCCTGCTCCAGGTCGATCGACTCGTCGTAGCCGACCGCCAGCAGCATGCACTCCCTGAGGTCGTCCAGCGTCAACTGCGTCATCTTCTCCTCCTGTCCGATCGGGCCGATCGGGCTGTTCTGGCTTTTCGGGTTGTTCGGGCTGTCCGAGGTGTGTGGGATGCCGGGTCTGATGGGGCCGTCACCGGCTCAGGGCGCGGTGAGGACCATCGCCGAGTTGAAGCCGCCCGCGCCGCGCGCCAGCACCAGCGCCGTGCGAACCCGGGCGTCCCGCGGCCCGCCGTACACCAGGTCGATGTCGCAGGCGGGGTCGAGGTGCGCGGTGCCGACCGTCGGCGGGATCACCGCGTCCCGGATCGACAGCAGCGCGGCGGCGGCGTCCAGCGCCGACCCGCCGGCGTACAGCCGTCCGGTCATGGTCTTGGGGGCGGTCACCGGGACGCCGCGCGGGCCGAACACGGCGGTGATCGCCTCGGCCTCGGCCCGGTCCTGCTCCGGGACCCCGGCGGCGTCGGCGAAGACGACGTCCACCTCCTCCGGGGCGCGGCCCGCGTCGGCCAGGGCCTGGACGATGGCCCGGCGCAGCGCCGGGGGCCGTCCGCTGCCCGGCCGGGGGTCGAACGTCGCGGCGTACCCGGCGATCTCCCCGTAGGGGTTCGCCGCGCGCGAGCGCGCCGACTCGGCGGTCTCGACGACCAGGATCGCGCCGCCCTCGCCCGGCACGTGGCCGCGGGCCCGCCGGTCGAAGGGCAGGTAGCACTCGTCGGGGTTGCGCGCGTCCGACAGGCGGCCGCTCTTGATCTGGCAGACCAGCGCGTACGGCGACAGCGGCGCCTCGGTGCCGCCGGAGACGACGACGCCGCCGTCCTCGCGCAGCACCCGCCGGGCCTGGCCGAGGGCGTCCAGCCCGCCGGCCTGCTCGGAGACGACGACGCCGCAGCGGCCGCGCGCCTTCTCCCTGATCGAGATCTGCCCGGTGGTGGCGGCGTAGAACCAGGCGATCGACTGGTAGACGCCGACGGCGCCGGGCCCCTGCGACCACAGCCGCCCGATCTCGCGCTGGCCGAACTCGTTGCCGCCCGAGGAGCTGGCCGTGACCACGCCGACGCCGTACTCCGGCATCCCGGCGGCCTCGACGCCGGCGTCACGCAACGCCATGGTGGTCGCCGCCAGCCCGAACTGGGTCCAGCGGTCGGTCTGGACGATGAGCCGGCCGGGCACGAACTCGGCGGCGGCGAACTCCTCGACCGACCCGGCCAGGGTGGTGGAGTAGCCGGAGGGGTCGAAGGCGCTGATCTGGTCGATCCCGCTCTTTCCGGCCAGGGTGGCGCTCCAGTACGCCTCGGCGCCCACGCCGTTCGGCGCGATGATCCCCAGGCCGGTCACCAGTGCTCGTGTGCTCATGTCTCCCGCCGCTCCGGTCGTCGCAGCAACATCGCCGTCTGGAAGCCGCCGAACCCGCTGCCGACGGTCAGCGCCACGTCCACCCGCCGCCTGCGGGCGACCTTGGGCACGTAGTCGAGGTCGCACGCCTCCTCGCCGTTCTCCAGGTTGGCCGTGGGCGGCACCACGCCGTGCTCGATCGCCAGGGCGCACGCGGCGATCTCGATCGAGCCGATGGCGCCCAGGGAGTGGCCGACCATGGACTTGATGGAGCTGACCGGCACCCGGTAGGCGTGCTCGCCCAGGCTCGCCTTGAACGCGGCGGTCTCGTGGCGGTCGTTCTGCTTGGTGCCCGAGCCGTGGGCGTTGACGTAGTCCACGTCCTCGGGCCGGAGGTCCGCCCGGCGTAGCGCCACGGTGATCGCCTCGGCCATCTCCCGTCCGTCGGGCCGCAGACCCGTCATGTGGTAGGCGTTGCCGCGGCTGGCGAACCCGGCGATCTCGCTGTAGACGCGCGCGCCGCGCCGGGCGGCCGCCCCGGCCTCCTCCAGGACGAACACCGCCGAGCCCTCGCCGATGACGAACCCGTCGCGGTCGCGGTCGAACGGCCGGGAGGCGTGCCCGGGGTCGTCGTTGTTGGGCGAAGTGGCCTTGATGGCGTCGAAGCAGGCCACGCTGATCGGGGAGATCGGCGCGTCCGTCGCGCCGGCCACGACGACGTCGGCGCTGCCGTCCTCGATGAGCTGTACGGCGTGCCCGACCGCGTCCAGGCCGGAGGTGCAGCCCGTGGAGATCAGCGCGACCGGTCCCTCGGCGCCGCAGCGCCAGGCCACGTCGCGGGCGATGCTGCTGGGCACCAGGTAGTCGTACAGGTGCGCGGAAGCCCTGGACTCGTCCACCAGCCAGGTCCGGCCGCCGTCGCTGACCGCGAGGTAGCCCTCCTCCAGCCGCATCGTGCAGCCGACCGCGCTGCCGATGACGACCCCGAGGCGCCCCGGGTCCGCCGCGGAGAGGTCGAGGCCGCTGTCGGCGATCGCCTCGTCGGCGCTGACCAGCGCGAACTGGGTGGCGCGGTCCTTGGTGGCGGCCTCCTCGGCGGTCAGGCCGCAGGCCACGGGGTCGAAGTCGCACTCGGCGGCGATGCGGGACCGGAAACCCTCCGCGTCGAACAGCGACAGCGCCCGCGTCGCGGTGCGCCCGCCGGTCAGCAGGTCCCAGAACCGCGCCACGCCCACCCCGCCGGGCGCGACCACGCCGATGCCGGTGATGACGGCTCTGCGGCGGCCCATCACACCCTCGCGATCTCGGGGTGCGGCGCCTCCGGGTGCGGCAGCTCCTCGGTGTCGACGTGCCCCAGGCTCGGCTCGGGCGCCAGCGGGCACAGGTGGAAGACCACCTCGGCCGGTTCGGCGGCGAGGTTCGTCACCCGGTGCCGGGCGCCGATCGGGACCAGCAGCCCCTCCCCCGCCGCCACCGGCGTGTCGGCGCCGTCCACCCGGACGGTGACCGCGCCGCGGACGACGTAGAGGAACTCCTCCGAGTACGGGTGGTAGTGCTCGGAGACGTACTCGCCGCCGAGCAGGGTCAGCACGCCCAGGAAGCCCGTCGTGGCGCCGGCCGTCTTCGGGCCGAGCACGACGCGGATGTCGCCTCCGCGGCGGCGGTTGGCCGGGACGTCGCACAGCCGCACTGCTCGCGGCGCGGCCCGGGGCGGCTCGGTCATGGGTCCTCCTCGCGTCGTTCTGTGGTCGCTCACGGGCGCCGCCACTCGTAGAAGGGGGCGGCCATGGCGTCGGCGGGCTCGCGCCAGCCGGGGTCGTAGGGCCGCACGTACTCGGCGAGGCCCTCGTCGACCGAGCGGAACAGCGGGTGACTCCGCACGTCGCGCAGCGGCCCCGACAGCTCCTCGTCGGTCTCCACCAGGTGGAAGTACAGGTCGTGGAAGGCGAACAGGGTGCGCCGGGTCACGCCCAGCATGTGAGGGAGCTCGGTGGCGTCCGACTCGGCGAACAGCCGGGCGACCGGTTCGGTGTGCCGCCGCTCCAGCCGGGCCACGATGAGCTTGCGGTGGGACAATCTGCGGCCTCCTCTGCTCCGCCGGCCCGCTCGCGGCCGGCCACCCGCAAGTAGCTGATGGGCAAATGCTGACCGCGCCCGGTGGTGGCCGGATCGAAGATGCCTTGCGCCGCTCTGGCGAGCCGTCGGAACCCGGCACCGCCGTCGCCGCGCGGCGGCGTGACAGGCGCAAGGGGGCCACCGGAATACGGCGGAAACGGGCCGCGGGCTTGGTCGCTGATCGTTGAGATCCCGGCGTTCCGGCTGCTACCAGACCAGGAGGCTTGAGGAACAACAGAACGCCGGTGGCGGTGACCGCCGGAGTACCGCGCCGGTTGGTCGACGCGTTCGGGGCCCGCGGAGACCGCGCAGGTTCAGGGATGTTCACAGCCGCCCCGCTCAAGCGGGGAGGGGCCGGTCCCACGTTCCGGCCGCCGGACTGGCCGAGCTTGCGGAGACCGTCCACGCACCCGCCGTCTACATCCACATCGATCTCGACGTCCTCGACCCCGCCGAGTTCGGATCGGTCGGCTTTCCCGAACCCGGTGGCGTCACCCCGGACGCGCTTCTCGCAGCCGTCCGAGCCCTCAGTGCCCGCAGCACCGTCGCGGGCCTCGGCATCACCGAATACCAGCTCGGCGACCCACGCGACGAAGAAATCCTGGCTTCTCTCGTCCCGGCGCTCGTGAAGGCCGTGCGATGACCGGCGGTATTCCGGCGGCACCCCCAGGGCGGCCTTCGCCGTCTCAGTGTTCCCGGTGGCGGTCGGCGAGGGCGGCCCCGGGTTCCCGGGGCACGCCGGGGCAGGCGGCTCCTAGGCGGTCCTCGTCGGTCCAGTGCAGGACGACGTACGGCTCGGCGTGCCCGTGGTAGCGGACGCGTTCACCGGTGACGCGGTAGCCGGCGTCGCGCGCCGGCTCGTCGGGTGAGCGGCGCGGAATCGGCACGGCCAGCAGGCCGACGTCCTGGTCGATCCGGGTGAGCAGGCCGTGGCAGGGCCCGCCGAGGCAGATCGCGGGGCGGTTCATGCCGGGTAGGCGTGGGTCTCGGTGGCCTTGACCGAGGCCCAGACCCGCAGGCCGGGGGTCAGGTCGAGGTCGGCCAGGGCGGCGGGGGTGATGTCGGCGAAGGCGGTGACGGGGCCGTCGAGGTGGACGCGGACGTTGTCGCCGTGGCGTTCGACCCCGCCGATGACGGCCTGCCACAGGTTGCGCGGGCTGCCGTCGGGGCGGGAGCGGTAGAGGGCGACGGCGGCGGGCGGGAACGCGACGAACACCGCCCCGTCCAGCCGCTCGGACGTGCTGAGCGGCAGTTCGCCGACCCTGACCCGCGTGCCGTCGGCCACGCCGCGGTACAGGTTGAGCCCGACCAGGCGGGCGACGTAGTCGGTGCGCGGGTGCCGGGCGACCTCGGCCGGGGTGCCCTGCTGGACGACCGTGCCGTTCTCGATGACGATCAGACGGTCTGCCAGCACCATGGCGTCCAGCGGGTCGTGGGTGACCAGGACGGTGGCGCCGTCGAAGTCGGCCAGGTGGCGGCGCAGCCGGGAGCGGATCTCCAGCCGGGTGTGGGCGTCGAGGGCGGCCAGCGGCTCGTCCAGCAGCAGCAGGCGCGGCCGTACGGCCAGCGCGCGGGCCAGCGCGACCCGCTGCGCCTGCCCGCCCGACAGCTCCCGGGGCCTGGCGGCGGCACGGTCGGCCAGGCCGACGCGTTCCAGCAGCTCGGCGGCCACCCGCCGGGACTCGGTCTTGGAGAACCCCTGGCAGCGGGGGCCGAAGGCCACGTTGTCCAGCGCCGTCAGGTGCGGGAAGAGCAGGTAGTCCTGGAAGACCACGCCGATCGGCCGCCCCTCGGCGGGCAGGGTGTGCAGCGCCCGGCCGTCCAGGCTGATCCGCCCGGCGGCCGTCATGGCGGTGAGCCCGGCCAGGGCGCGCAGGGCGGTGGTCTTGCCCGCGCCGTTCGGGCCGAGCAGCGCGACCACCTCGCCCGGCGCGACCTCCAGCGTCAGGTCCAGCTCGAAGGCGGGCCGGGTGACGACCAGGCGGGCCCGCAGGCTCATGACGCGCTCACCCATCGATCGCGCAGGCTGGCCAGGATGACGACGGAGACGGCCAGCAGGACCACGCTGAGCACGATCGCCGCCTCCGGCTCGGTCTCCAGGGCCAGGTAGACCGCCAGCGGCATGGTGCGGGTGGTGCCGGGGAAGTTGCCCGCGAAGGTGATGGTGGCGCCGAACTCGCCCAGGGCCCGGGCCCAGCACAGCACCGCTCCGGCCACCACGCCGGGCGCGATCATCGGCAGTGTGACGCGGCGGAACACGGTCCACCGCGAGGCCCCCAGCGTGGCCGCGGCCTCCTCGAAACGCCGGTCCGCGCCGCGCAGCGCGCCCTCGACGCTGATGACCAGGAACGGCATCGCCACGAACGCCTCGGCGACGATCACGCCGGCGGTGGTGAACGGCAGCGTGACGCCGAACGTGGCCTCCAGCCACTGCCCGATCAGGCCGCGCCGGCCCAGCACCAGCAGCAGCGCCACGCCGCCGACCACGGGCGGCAGCACCAGCGGTACGGTGACCAGGGCGCGCACCAGGCGGCGGCCGGGGAACTCCACCCGGGCCAGCAGCCAGGCCAGCGGCACGCCGAGCAGCAGGCAGGCGGCGGTGGCGACGGTGGCGCACACCAGTGACAGCCGCAGCGCCTCCAGCACGTGCGGCTCGGCCAGCCGCTGCGGCAGCGTCGGCCACGGTGCGCGGATCAGCAGCCCGGCCAGCGGCAGTACCAGGAACGCCAGCCCGAGCAGCGCGGGCAGCAGGAGCATCCACGGCAGGCGGCCGGAAAGCCGGCCGGGCGACGGCGACGGGCGGCCGGTGAAGCCGCGGCGCGGCTTCACCGGCCTGATGTGCTCGGTGGTGGCCATGCGGATCAGGGCGCCTCGAAGCCGGCCTTGGTCAGCACGTCCCTGCCCTGCTGCGACAGCACCAGGTCCACGAACTGCTCGGCCAGATCACCGGCCGGCGCCTTGGCGAGCGTCGCGATCGGATAGTCGTTGATCGCCTTGTCCGCCTCCGGGAACCCGATGCCGGTCACCTTGCCCGCCGAGGCGATCACGTCGGTCCTGTAGACCAGCGCCGCGTCCACCTCGCCCAGCTCGACCTTGGTGAGGGTGGCCTTGACGTCCTGTTCCAGGGTGACGGGGGTGACCTTGAGCCCGGCCGCGTCCAGCGCCTTGACCGCCGCGGCGCCGCAGGGCACCTGCTCGGCGCACAGCGCCACCTTCACCTTCGCGTCGGTCAGGTCCGCGAGGTCGTCCACCTTGGCCGGGTTGTCCTTCGGCACGGCGATCTGCAGCGTGTTACGCGCGAACGTGGCCGGCGCGCCCGCCAGGGACGCGTCCGTCACGGTCTTCATGGTGGCCGGGCTGGCGGCGGCGAACACGTCCACCGGGGCGCCCTGGGCGATCTGCTGCGCCAGTGTCGCGCTGGAGCCGAAGTTGAACTTCACCGTGGTGCCCGGGTGGGCGGCCTCGAAGGTCCTGCCGAGCTCGGTGAAGGTGCCGGTCAGTGACGCCGCCGCGAACACCGTCACCTCCCCGGCCCCCGCGCCGGCGGCCGGGGCCGTCGAGGCGTCCGGTCCGCCGGAGCCGCACCCCGACAATCCCAGCACGAGTACGGCGGGCAGGGCCACGGCCCATCGGGAAAGACGCCTGAACACCAAGGGGGCTCCTCACGGATGACTGGCCACGCGCTCGTGGCCGGGGATCTCCACGACGACGTTGGTGGACTTGATCACGGCGACCGCCACCACCCCCGGCTCCAGGCCCAGTTCGTCGGCGGCCTGGCGGCTCATCAGGGACACCAC
This sequence comes from Streptosporangium pseudovulgare, assembly GCF_014648055.1. Classification (GTDB taxonomy): domain Bacteria; phylum Actinomycetota; class Actinomycetes; order Streptosporangiales; family Streptosporangiaceae; genus Streptosporangium; species Streptosporangium pseudovulgare. The sequence continues at coordinate 68,890 of NZ_BMQJ01000016.1, read as the reverse complement.
CCGGAACGGCCCGGCGGCGATCTCCACCTGTGCCATCACCGCGTCCCTGATCACCTCGGTCACGATCCCGCGGAAGCGGTTACGCGCCGAGGAGCGGCCGTCGTCGACCGACTCGACCTGGGTGCGGGCGAAGGCGGCCAGGTCGGCGCCGTTCACCTGCCGGTGGCCGTGCTCGTCCCGCTCGGCCCGCAGCCGGCCCGCGTCCACCCACCGGCGGACGGTGTCGGCGCTGACCCCGAGCAGCGCCGCGGCCTCGCTGATCCGAAACGTCATCACAACCCCTCACCTTACCCCTCGCACATTCCAGCCTGAATACCTGTCTTCCTCCGCAACAGCGGCCTAACCTACGGATCTGGTGTTGCATCCGCGAGATCAGGTGAGATCGTCGCGAACGCCGGTTCTCCGTGTCGCCGGGCCGTCACGTCCGTGGTCGTGACCGTCTCACCGGTCACGCTCCCGCCCGCCGCCACCGGTGCCACCGAGGCTGTCGAGGCCGCCGCCGTTGCCGGCCCATCCTCCCGGTAACGGGCCGTCATCGGCACCACCGGCGTCCCCGCTCCGGCCTGGCCGTGACGGGAGGCACACCGCCGCGGCGGGCCGGCCTCTCCGGCCGGCCCGCCGCGGGGCGAGGGATGTCGGTCTCAGCCGAGGAAGAAGTCCGCCAGGATCTCCCCGATCTCGTCGGTGGCCTTGATCAGGGCGTTGGCGTGCGCGACGTCACGGATCATCTCGAAGCGGGCGTCGCGGATCAGCCCGGCGGCCTGCCGTACGGCCTCCGGCGGCAGCAGCAGGTCGTGCTCGAAGGCCATCAGCAGGCACGGCACGTCGATCTTGTCCCAGAGGGCGTGGCGGTCGGCGCGGACCAGCCACTCGTCGCCCGCCCGGCCCTGGTCGTGGAACCCGTCGGGGTAGCCGCCCCGGCGGGTGATGAACGACAGCCCGGTGCGCGCCATCGGGGTGTCGTCCCGCAGATCCTCGGCGGAGACGGTGATGAGCAGCTCCAGCAGCCGGTTCACCGCGTCGGAGCGCGACGACGAGCGCGCCTCGGCGTAGGCCCGCTGGAAGGCGGTCGGGACCGAGGTGGAGGCGATGAGCGCGGCCCGGGTCACCACGTCGGGCCGCAGCGCCGCGAGGCACTCCCCCACCATGCCGCCCAGCGAGACGCCGGCCAGGCCGGTCCGGTCCCAGCCGAGACGCCGCAGCAGCGCGAGCAGATCCTCGGCGAGCCGCGGCACCGAGTACGGGCCGGGCGGCGCGGAGGAGTCACCGGCGCCGCGCTGGTCGTAGCAGAGCACCTGCAGGCCCGCCTCCACCAGCGCCGGCACCACGGTGAGCTGCCACATGGCACGCGTCATGCCCTGGCCGCAGACCAGCACCAGCCGGGGGCGGCCGTCCTCGCCGTGGACGTCGTAGGGCAGGACGGCTCCGCCCACCTCGGCCCGGCCGCCCGCCACACCGGCCGCACCGGTCATGCCCGCCGTGCCGGGACGGGTCGCTCCGGTCATGTCCGCCGTGCCGGGACCGTTCGTTCCGGCCCTGCCCGCCGTACCGTGACCGGCCGCTTTCTCCGCGCCGGGCGCGCCGGCCGTCGCGTTCACCGCGCCACCACGGCGTGCGCGGCGGCGAGGGTCTCCAGCTCCGCGCGCCACAGCGCGGCCAGCTCCTGGGCGCCGGCGGAGGAGATGACGTCGCCGCGGTACCACAGCCGCACCTCCAGCCCGGTGCCGCACCACAGCTCCAGGGTCACCTCGAAGCTGGAGGCGGTGCGCTGGTGGCGGCGCTCGGCGCAGGCGACGCCGTCGAACTCCAGGGTGGGCGGGACGTTGTTCTGCACGACGAACCCGGCCTGGCAGAACGGGTTGCGGCTGCGGTCGCGCGGGGCGTCCTCGCGCAACAGCCGCTCCATCGGGGTGAACTGGAAGCGCAGCGCCTGGCCGAGCTGCTCGGCGGCCGCGGCGATGTCGGCCGCCGGGTCGGTGTCGTGGCCGCCGGTGAACCGGACCGCCACGGCCGAGGCGAAGCAGCCGATCACATCCTGCGCCGCCGGGGTGGTACGGCCCGCGACGGGGATGCCGACGGCGAAGTCGTCGGCGGCGGTGAAGCGGCGCAGCGCCCGTGCCCAGGCCGCCAGCAGCGTCGCCTGGAGCGTGCCGCCGTGCGGCGCCGCGGCCCGTTCGGCGGCGGCCCGCAGCGCGTCGGGCACGTCGATCCACACCTCCCGCACCGGGCCGAGCGGGGCCAGCTCGCCCTCGGCGACCAGCGGCAGGTCGGGCACGCCGACCAGCCGCCGCCCCCAGGCGGCGAGGTCCGCCCGGTCCCGCTCGGTCTCGCCGAGGTCCTGGTCGAGCCAGGTGTCGGCGAAGCGCAGCGGGGCGCGGTAGGGGACGGCCCGGCCCGCGGCGTGCGCCCGGTAGGCGTCCGACAGGTCGCGGCACAGCAGCCCGGCCGACCAGCCGTCGAAGGCGGTGTGGTGCACCGAGATCGCCAGGATGTGCTCGTCCGCGCCGACCGGGACGACCAGCGCCCGGATCGGGATGTCGGCCTCCAGGTCGAACGGCCCGGCCAGGAACTCCCGGACCTTCCACTCGGCCACCCGCTCCTCGCACGGAGCGCCGACGGTCAGCGGGTCGGGCACGTGCCTGGCGGCCACCACGTCGGCCCGCACGTCCCGCGCCCCGACCCGCACCAGGCGGGTGCGCAGCGCCTCGTGCCGGCCGACCACGGTGCGCAGCGCGGCGGCCAGCGCGGCGACGTCCAGCGGTCCGCTCAGCCGGAACTCGAAGGGGCAGCGGGTGTCGTCGGTGCCGGGGTTCATCATCTCCAGGTACCAGAACCGCCACTGCGGCACGGGCAGCCCGGCCAGCCAGCGCTCGGCCGACGGCTTCGCCGACCGCCTCGCCCGGCGGGCGTCCGCGCCGGAGGAATCCCGCGCGGCCGCGGCGGCCTCGACGGCCGCGGCGATGGCGCGGGGGGTGGCGGCCTGCATGACCTCCATCGCGTTGACCTTGACGGAGGCGTGCCGGCTGAGCCGGTGCGCGAGCTGGATGGCCATGATGGAGGTGCCGCCGAGCTCGAAGATGTCGTCGCCGGGGCCGAGCCGCACGTCGAGCAGTTCCTGGGCCATGGCGGTCACGTCGCGCACCAGCACCGAGTCCGCCTCCGCGCCGGAGCCGCCAGCACCCACGCCCGCGCCGGAGCCGGCGGCATCGGCGGTGGCGGCGCGGGCGGCCCGCTCGGCCCGGTGCCGCGCGGCGAGCCCGGCCAGCGCGGCGTGGTCGGTCTTGCCGTTGGCGTTCAGCGGCAGCTCGGTGACCGAGAACAGCTGGTCGGGCACGAACGCCGCCGGCAGGTGGTCGCGCAGCGCCCGCCTGATCCCGGCCAGCTCGGCCTCACCGAGGTTCCCGCCGACGCAGGCGGCCAGGTGGGTCTTGACGGGTTCGCCGTACGGCAGCGGCACCACGGCCACCTGGGCGGCGCCGCAGACGCGGCCGATGACCGCCTCGATCTCCGCGGGTTCCACCCGGACCCCGCGGATCTTCACCTGCCGGTCCTTACGGCCGGCGAAGACCAGGCCGCGGTCACCGTCCAGGCGGCCCAGGTCACCGGTGAGGTAGACCCGCACCGGCACGGCGTCCCCGTCCTCCGGCTCCAGATGCACGAAGGCCGCCCGGGTGGCCTCCTCGTCGTTGACGTACCCGGCCGACAGGCCGTCGCCGGAGACGGCGATCTCACCGGTCCCGCCGGGCGGGACCGGCCGCAGCCGCTCGTCGAGGAGGTACACGGCGGTGCCGGTGACCGGCAGGCCGATCGGCACGTCCCCGCCGGGGCCGTCTTCGAAGTCGTCGCCGGTGACCGGGTACGCGGTGGTGTAGACGCAGCTCTCGACCGGCCCGTAGACGTGCAGCAGACGCAGGTCCGGGTGCTCGGCGCGGCAGCGGGCGAAGCAGCCGGGAGTGGCGCGCTCACCGCCGACCATGAGCGTCTCCAGCCCGGCGAAGGCCCCCGGGTCGGTCTCGGCGACCACGTTGAACAGGGCGGTGGTCAGGAACAGGGTGGTCGCCCCGGCGGAGACGGCCTCGCGCACGTCCTGCGGCGAGAAGTGCCTGCCGTCGTGCAGCATCGAGGTGCCGCCGTGAGCCAGCGGGCACCACAGCTCCATCGCGAAGGCGTCCCACGGGCAGGGCGCGGTCTGCGGCATCCGGGTGCCACCTCCGAAACCGAGCACCGGGTCCAGCGCGATCCGGACGATCGCCTTGTGCGAGGCCGCCACCGCCTTGGGCTCGCCGGTGCTGCCGGAGGTCAGGAAGACGCAGCAGGGGTCGTCGAAGTCGCCGCCGGCGGGGGTGAACGGGCCGGCCTGCACCCCGGCGAGCAACCCGGCGGCGTCCAGCGCGGTCGCTCCACCGGGGGCGCCCTCGCCGGGCTCGTCGGTCAGGTACCAGCGAGCACGGGTCCGGCCGACGAGCTGGGCGCGGCGGGCCTCCGGCCAGTCCGGGTCGACCGCCGCGTAGACGGCGCCGCACTTCAGTACGGCCAGCAGCGCCTGGACCAGCAGCGGGCCGCGCGGTATCCGCACCACCACGACGTCACCGCGGCCGACACCGGACCGCGCGAGCCCGGCCGCCACCGTGTCGGAGGCGCGGACCAGCTCCCGGTAGCTGACGGACGTGCCCCGCCAGGTCAGGGCGGTGGCGTCGGGGGTGGTCCGGGCCCAGTGGTCCACCCGCTGGTCGAGACGGCGCACATCGTCACGGGCCAACACGGCCCCCCGCAGAATCTTCATGGGTCCTACCTAGGTGAGCTGTGACGGTTGGGTGAGACGGCCAGGTGTTCGAGTTGCCGTAGGTCGTGTCCGCCGTCCGGGGAGGTGGGGATCGCATCGACGATCGCCCACCGGGACGGCAGCATGTAGCGGGGCAGCCCCTCGGCGGTGAACGGGACCAGGACGCCGAGCGGGTCGTCGAGCGGGCGGCTCAGGACGACGGCGGCCAGCAGCAGGCGGTGCGCCGGGTCGTCGGCGCCGGTCCCGGCGACGACGGCGTCGGCCACGTCGGGGTGGCTGCGGATGCGGTCGCGGATCTCGGTGAGGTCCAAGCGGTGCCCGAAGACCGTGACCTGCTCGTCGCGGCGGCCCAGCAGCCGCAGCCGTCCGGCGCCGTCCCAGCGGGCCAGGTCGCCCGAGCGGCGCAGCGCGGCCGGGCCGGCGTCGGCGTGCCACAGCTCGCCGACGCCCCCCGGGGGCACCAGCCCGCCGCGCTCGTCGAGGATGACCAGGCCGCCCCCGGGGGACCGGGCGTCGCGGCGGCGGCGCAGCCACCGCCGCTGGCGGGCCGGGATGGTCCGCACCCGGGCGAGAGACCGGCCGTGGCCGGAGTCGAACCCGTGCAGGGCGGCCCGCAGCGCCTCGGCCAGGACGCGCGCCTCGGCCGCGGTCAGGACGGCGGTGGCGTGGTCCAGCGCCAGCCGGGGCGAGGGATCCCAGCGCAGCACCGAAAGACCGGCGTCCGCGGCGACCAGGCCGGTGAACGCCTCGTGGTAGCGGACGGTCAGCCCGCCCGCCCGCACCTGCTCCGGCAGGACCGTCTCCTGCGCCGAGAAGGTGATCTGCAGCAGCGGGACGCGCCGCCGGTCCGCCATGGCCCGGCCGCCGGGCAGGCCGCGGCTGATGACGCCCAGCGGGACGTCGGCGGACGTCACCCCCTCGGCGACGGCCCGCGCGGTCCGCCGCAGGTACTCCTCGACCGGTTCGGCGTCGTCGATCACGCACCGGATCGGCACCGTCCTGACGCACGGGGCGACCAGCCGCGTCGCGGAGGCCCGGTCGCGACGCGCGACGCCGACGCCGACCAGGAACCGGTCCAGGGCGCAGCGGCGGGCCACGACCAGCTGCCAGGCGGCCAGCAGCACCGCGGTGACGGTGACACCGGCGCGTCCGGCGGCGCGTTCCGCGGCGTCGCGGGTCCGGGCGTCGAGGGTGAACGTCAGCCGGCTGCCCCGGAAGTCGAACTCCGCCGGTCGGGGCAGGTCGCCGGGCAGCTCCACGATGGGCGGGAAGCCGCCGAGCTGCTCGACGCGCCGCCGGGCCAGCCGGTCGAGGTCGCCGGTCGCGGCCAGGTCCGCCCACCGGTCCAGCAGCAGGTCCGGGCTGGGCGCCGGGGCCTCACCGCCGGGACCGGGTACGGCGGAGCCACCGGATGCGGCCCCGGGACCGGATATGGCGGCGGTGTCGGGGCCGGGCGGGACGGCCCGGCCGGCGGGGCCGGCGGGGGCGGTCAGCGCCGCGTAACGGCCGGTCAGTTCGCGCCAGAGCAGCCCGATCGACCAGCCGTCGGCCAGCGCGCGGTGCACGACCAGCGACAGCAGGTGGTGGCGGTCGGCGAACCGGGTGAGCACGAAGGCGACGGCGGGCCGCTCGCCGTCCGCCAGCAGGTCCGCGGAGGTGCGGGCCAGTTCGGCGTGCACCGCCGCCACCGGGTCGCCGCCGGCCGTACCGGGGGGTTCGAGGCGCACGAGGCCGGGCCGCCAGTCCGGCAGCACGTGCCGCAGGTGCCCGTCCTCGGTCTCCTCGAAGACCGTGCGCAGCGACTCGTGCCGCGCGACCAGCAGGCGCACCGCCTCCCGCAGCGCGTCCTCGTCCAGCGGGCCGGTCAGCTCGGCGCCGCTGACATGGTGCATCGGGGCGCCGATCAGCCGTTCGGCGCTGAGGAAGCTCTCCTGTTCCGGCAGCACGGGGCGGCGGTCGGCCGCGGGGGCGGGCGGCGGCACGCGGGCGGGCGCGCAGGCGGCCAGCACGGTGGACAGCGGCGCCATGCCCAGCAGGTGACCCACGTCGACGGTGAGGCCGAGCTCCTCCTCGGCCCGGTCGACGACCTCCATCGCGTCCAGCGATGTGCCGCCCAGGCCGAAGAAGCTCTCGCCGAGCCGCGCGGCGACCTCCTCGGCCGGCATCTCCAGCACAGATGCGAGCACGTCCAGCAGCGATCCGGCACCGGGAGCGGGATCAGGCGTCATGGCGTCCCTCCGTCGTCAGGCACACGGCAGATCGTGGGAGGCCCGACTCGAATCCCACTCAAGCGGGCGTCGGCCGCGGCCCGGCGGTGCCCGGATGGTGTCCGCGCCCGCCGGGTCGGGCGATCCTCCAGCGGCCCCCAACGATCCCTTGACCGCTCCTCGAACCGGCCGGGTGACAGTGGCGACGCGTCCGGCCCCGGAGCCGTGCCCCCGCGGCGGCGGGGCCGGGACGCGGGTTCCTTCCACGTTCGAGACGGAGGTGGCAGATGCGCGTCCTGTTCGTTACCTGGGCCTGGCATTCGCACTTCTACCCGTGCGTCCAGCTCGGCTGGGCGCTGCGGGCCGCCGGCCACGAGGTCGTGGTGGCCAGTCAACCGGCCCTGACCGACGTCATCGCCGCGTCCGGCCTGCCCGCCGTGGCGGTCGGCCACGACGTGGACGTCGGCGCCATGGCCGGACGGTACTTCTCCTGGCTCATGCGCCAGGAGCGGCCCGTGGAGTGGGAGGAGATGCGCGCCTGGGGAGTGGGCAACGTCATCACCTACAAGCGCATCGCCCAGGCGATGACCGCGGACACGCTGCGCTTCGCCCGCGGTTGGCGGCCCGACCTGGTGGTCTTCGACCCCACGACGTACGCCGGGCCGCTGACCGCGGCGGCGCTCGGAGTCCCGGCCGCCCGGCACATCTGGGGCATGGACTACACCTGCCGGACCCGGGAGTTCGAGGACGAGGCGCTCGCGGACATGTGCGCGGAGCTGGGCATAGGCGGGGTGGAGACCCTCGGCGACGTCACCGTGGACCCGTGCCCGCCCTCACTGCAGGTGCCGACGCCGAAGCCGGTGCGCCGGCTGACGATGCGCCACGTCCCCTACAACGGCCCGGCCACCGTACCGGAGTGGCTGACGCGGCCCGCGTCGCGGCGGCGGGTCGCGGTGCTGGGCAGCAGCGCCGTCGCCAGCTGGGGTGGACAGGAGCCGTCGCTGCTCCCCCATGTCATGGCGGCCCTGGCCGACACCGACGTGGAGATCGTCGCCATCGGCGAGGACCCCGGCGGCGGGCACCGGCTGCCGGACGGCGCCACGGCCCGGCTGCGGCTGGTCGACCGGCTCGCCCTGCACCTGCTGCTGCCGACCTGCTCGGCCCTGATCCACCAGGGCGGCGGCGGCGCGGTGATGACGGCGCTGGCCGCCGGGGTGCCGCAGCTGATCCTGCCGCGCTTCACCGACCACGTGTTCAACGCCCGCCGGGTCGCCGAGGCCGGCGCCGCCCGGCAGATCTTCGCCGGTGACGGCGACCCCGCTCTGATCCGCGCCGAGCTGGACCTGCTGCTGGGCGACAACGGTCACCTGCGGGCCGCCGAGAAGCTGAGCCGGGAGATGGCCGAGCAGCCCTCCGCCGCCGAGGTGGTGGACCGGCTGGCCGGCCTGGCGGGGCAGGCGGGGCAGGCGGCGGGGCTCGCGGCGGCGAGGTCGTGATGGCGCGCATCCTGTTCACCACCCAGCCCGCCAGCGGCCACCTGCGCCCCCTGGTGCCCGTCGCCCAGGCGGCCCGCGACCGCGGTCACACGGTCGCGGTGTGCGCCCCGGCCTGCATGGCCGAGGAGATCCGCGGCTTCGGGCTGGAGCACCTGACCGGCGGCTACGACTGGCGCTACGAGATCTACCGGACGCTCCCACCCGGCTACCGCGACCAGGACTTCGCGACGGCGGCCGACACCTTCCGCGCCCTGGGCGAGCCGCTGACCCGCGCGTTCGCCGGGCACATCGCCCGCGGCACCGCCGCCGACATCCTGAAGCTCGCCCCCGAGTGGCGGCCCGACCTCATCGTGCGCGAGCTCGACGAGCTGGGCGGCTACCTCGCGGCCGAGGCGCTGGGCGTCCCGCACGTCCCGGTCATCTCCTTCGGCGGGCTGGACGGCGTCACCGGTGAGGTCCTCGGCCCCGTCCTGGACGAGGGCCGCGCCGAGCTGGGGCTGCCGCCCGACCCGGAGGGGCGGAACCTGTACCGGTATTTCACCGCGAGCTTCCTGCCCGCCGCGTTCGGCGAGTCGGAGATGATCCTGCCCGGGACGCGCTGCTACCGGCACGTCAACAGCCATCCGGACGACCTGCCGCTGCCGCCGTGGTTCGCCGGGCTGGACCCGGCCCGGCCGCTGGTCTTCGCCGGTTTCGGCACGGTCGTCTACAGCCTGCCCGGTTCCGGGGAGTTCGTCGCCCGGGTCATCGAGGAGCTGGGCGAACTGGACTGCACGACCATCCTGGCGGTCGGCTCCGGAGCCGACCCGGCGCGTTACGCCGCGCCGGACAACGTCCGCCTGGTGGACTTCGCCGACCAGGCGCTGATCCTGCAGAGCTGCGACCTGTTCGTCACCCACGGCGGGCTCAACAGCATCAAGGAGGCCCTGTGCCTGGGCGTGCCGATGGTCGCGCTGCCGGTCCTGGACGACCACCGGCACAACGCCGCGCTCTGTGCCGGGCTGGGCCTGTCGCGCACGGTGCCGCTGACCGCGCTGACCGCGCTGACCGGGCCGCCCGCACCCCCGGGGCCGCCTGAGCCGTACGGCTCCGGAGCGGCGGGCCGGGCGCGTCCGCTGGCCGCGGCGGTGCGCGCCGTACTGGACGACCCCGCGCACCGGGCCGCCGCCCGTCGCGTCCAGCGCCACCTGCACGCCCTGCCGCCGGTCGAGCGGCTCGTCGACGACCTGGAAGCCCTGATCGCCACCGAGGAAGGCTGAGCCCGCCGTGCCCCTCATCACCGACCCCGCGGCACCGCGCCGGCCGGAGGACCCCTCCGGCCCGGCGCCACGGTGCGAAGTGTGGTGGGCGCGGCCGGCGGACCAGCACGAGGGCCTGCTCAGCCTGCTGCAGGATGTGGAGCTGGAGCGGCGGTCGGCCTACCGGCGGCCGGAGGACCGCGCCCGCTTCACCGTCGGCGCCGCGCTCATCCGGCTGACCGCCGCGCGGCTGCTGGACTGCGACCCCGTCGACCTGCGGATCGTCCGCGACTGCCCCGACTGCCGGCTCCCGCACGGCCGTCCCCGCGTGGAGCACCGCGACCTGGAGCTGGCCGTCTCCCACTCCGCCGACCTCGTCATGATCGGGCTGTCCACGTCCGCGCCGATGGGCGTGGACGTGGAGAAGATCGATCCGGCCAAGTCACGCAAGCTCGCCCGCCGCGTGCTCAGCGTCACCGAGCTGGCGAAGTTCCAGACGCTGACCGACGACGAGCGGACCCGGATGTTCTTCCAGGCGTGGACCCGCAAGGAGGCGGTGCTGAAGTCCACCGGCGACGGGCTGCGCATGCCGATGAACGCCGTGGACTTCGACGAGCAGGGCCGCCTGCTGGCCTACCCGGGCCGGCCCGACCTCGCGGGCAACGCCTGCGTCATCGACCTGACCCCACGGGCCGAGGGCTACCGGGCCGCGCTGGCGATCCTGAGACCGCCGCCCGCGGAGGTGGTGCATTACGACGCGCAGGGACTCCTGCGGTCCTGGTGATCCGGGGAGGGGCGCAACCGCCGCCCCTCCCCGGACCGAGCGAGAGGTGAGGCACGTGAAGGCACTGGTCCTGGCGGGCGGCTCGGGGACGCGGTTACGTCCTCTGAGTCACGCCATCCCCAAACAACTCATACCGGTGGCCGGCAAGCCGGTGCTGGCGCACTGCCTGGAGAACATCGCGGCGATCGGCGTCACCGACGTCGGCCTGATCGTGGGCGACCGCGGCGACGAGATGCGCGCCCAGCTCGGCGACGGCGCCGCGCTGGGGCTGCGCATCACCTACATCCGCCAGCACGCGCCGCTGGGCCTGGCCCACTGCGTGCGGCTCGCCGCGGACTTCCTCGGCGACGACGACTTCGTCATGTACCTGGGCGACAACATCCTGGCCGACGGCATCGCCGAGGTCGCCGCGGACTTCGCCGCCAACCGGCCCGCCGCGCAGATCCTGCTGGTCAAGGTGGCCAACCCCCGCGAGTACGGCGTGGCCGAGCTGGACGCCGACGGACGGGTGACGGGGCTGGCCGAGAAACCCGCCGAGCCGCGCAGCGACCTGGCGCTGACCGGCGTGTACTTCTTCACCCCCGCCATCCACGAGGCGGTCCGGGCCATCGCGCCCAGCCCGCGCGGCGAACTGGAGATCACCGATGCCATCGCCTGGCTGGTCGCGCGGGGGCTGCGGGTCGACGCCAGTCAGTTCCACGGGTACTGGAAGGACACCGGCAAGATCGACGACCTGCTGGAGTGCAACCGCGTCCTGATGGAACGCCGCCGCGGCGAGGTGCGCGGCACCGTCGACGCGACCAGCCGGCTGTACGGCGAGGTCGTGGTCGAGCCCGGCGCCCGGATCGTCGGCTCCGTCGTCACCGGTCCGGCCGTCATCGGCGCCGGGACGCTGGTCCGCGACAGCCTGATCGGCCCCTACACCGCGCTGGGCCGCAACTGCACCCTGCTCGGCGCGGGCATCGAGCACTCCATCGTCCTGGACGGGGTGTCGGTGCGGCGGGTCCGCGGCATCTACGGCTCACTGATCGGCCGCGAGGCGGCGGTGTGCTCCGCCATCGACGACGGTCACCGCCGCCTGGTCATCGGCGACCACGCCACAGTGGAGGTAGCGTGAACATCCTGGTAACCGGCGGAGCCGGCTTCATCGGCTCCCACTACGTCCGGACCCTTCTCGAAGACGGATACCCCGGTTTCACCGGCGCGCGCGTCACCGTCGTGGACGCGCTCACCTACGCGGGCAACCGCGCCAACCTGCCCGCCGCCCATCCCCGGCTGACCTTCGTCCAGGGCGACGTCTGCGACCTCGCGTTGCTGCGCGAGGTCCTGCCCGGCCACGACGCCGTCGTCCACTTCGCCGCCGAGTCGCACGTGGACCGCTCGGTGTACGGCGCCGCCGAGTTCGTCCGCAGCAACGTGGGCGGCACCGCCACCGTGCTGGAGGCCGCCCGCCTGACCGGGACCCCCCGGGTGGTGTGCGTCTCCACCGACGAGGTGTACGGCTCGATCGCCACCGGCTCCTGGACCGAGGACTTCCCGCTGCTGCCCAACTCGCCGTACGCGGCCAGCAAGGCGGGCGCCGACCTGATCGCCCGCGCGTACTGGCGGACCTACGGCATGGACGTCCTGGTCACCCGCTGCTGCAACAACTACGGCCCCTACCAGCACGTGGAGAAGCTGATCCCGCGCTTCGTGACCAACCTGCTGTCGGGCCTGCAGGTGCCGCTGTACGGCGACGGCTGGAACGTCCGCGAGTGGCTGCACGTCGAAGACCACTGCCGGGCGGTGCAGCGGGTCCTGACCGACGGGACCGCCGGGGAGGTCTACAACATCGGCGGCGGCCACGAGCTGTCGAACCTGGAGCTGACCTCCGCCCTGCTGGAGCTGTGCGGCGCCGACTGGTCCATGGTCCGGCATGTGGCCGATCGGCCCGGCCACGACCTGCGCTACAGCCTCGACGACACCAGGCTGCGCACCCGGCTCGGCTGGGCGCCCCAGGTGGGCTTCGACCGCGGCCTGGCCGAGACGGTCGCCTGGTACCGGGACAATCCCGGCTGGTGGAAGCCTCTGTGCGAGGCGGGGGAGGCCAGGCCGCCGGCGGCCGTCGTGGGGTGACCCCCGCCGCCCGGACCGCGCCGGGCGCTCAGAGCCAGCCGGAACGGACCGCCAGGATGCCCGCCTCGAAGCGGCTGCGCGCGTTCAGCCGCTTCATCAGGTCCGACACCAGCCGGCGGATGGTCCGCAGCGACAACCCCAGTTTGCGGCTGATGGACTCGTCGGTGTGGCCGTCGGCCAGCAGCGCCAGGATCTCCCGGTCCCGCTTGGACAGGCCGTCGCTGTCGGCGGCGGGTTTGGCGTCCCATGGGCTCGCCGCCGCCCAGAACTGCTCGAACAGGACCTTCATCGCCGCGATCGCGCCCTGGCTGCGCAGCTCCAGCGCGCCGCGCCGCCCGTTTCCGGGGTCGAGCGGCACCAGGGCGACCTCGCCGTCCACGATGATCATCAGCATCGGCAGGGAGGGGACGATCCGCGCCTCCTCCCCCAGTGAGGTCAGCAGGCGCACGTACTGCAGGGTCGCGGGGTCGTTGCGGAAGCTCTCCTGGTAGATGGTGCGCAGCGCGACGCCCCGCTCCAGCGCCTGCTGGTTGAGCGGCTTGCCCGCCTCGATGGTGTCCGACAGCTGGGCGCCGCCCGGCAGGAACGACAGGCACTCGTGGCGGGCGGTCTGCGCCAGCTCCTCCAGGCGGTACCGCACCGCCTCCAGTCCGACCAGCTGGTGGACCAGCTCGGGCGCGTACCTGTCCTTGCCGCTGTAGCGGGACGCGAGGGTGGCCACGGCGGTGCGGGTGGCCTCGATCTGGCGCTGACGGGCCGCCAGTTCCAGCTCGCTGCGCGCCAGCAGGGCCGACAGGCCGACCTCCGGGCTCACCGGGTAGAGCCGGCCGGAGTCCTCGTCCATCGGCCGCAGCAGGTGCTTGTCGGCCAGGTCGTCCAGCGCCGAGCGGACGTCCGCCTCGGAGATCTCCAGGTGAGCCGCGAGCAGATCGGGCCCCCACTCCGGATGATCCAGCATCAGCAGGTAGACGGTCTGCGTGCGGGCCCTTAACCCCAGAGCTTCCAACATCGATACGGCTCCCTCGCCCATGGCCGCCGCAGCCACGAGGCCCCCAAACAATAATTGGGACCAAGAACCTGGACAACCACGAGCACGCTCAAAGTGGTTGAATGTTCAATCATTCAGTGGCGGGCGCGCCCGTCCCTTCCCCGCACGGCCGCGCGGCGTCACGGCCCGGCGGCACCTTGGTGCCGCGGCCACGACGTCCGCGCCGGAGCCGCGGCGTTCACGCCGGAGGCGTGGCACCGGCGTGCCATGACGGCCGCCCCCGGGCGCGGTACGGCTGGCACCAACAGGCCAGGTCAGATGGTGTCACGGAAACGAACGCGCTGCTCAACGCGGTCACCGTACCGTCCCCTGGCGCAGCACCATGATGCCAAGCACGTTGGTGCAACCCCAGATCGTGGAAACCGCCCCCTACCTGCTCCAATAATCGGCTTACCCGATACGGTCCCGGCAGGTCAGGGAGCCGGAAGCGGGAACCATCCCCCCCTCCGGAAACGGACGACTCCCAGGAGCGGTCACCATGAACCTCACCCCCCGCCTCGCGTCCCGCGCCCTCGCCACCCTCACCCTGACCGCCGCGATCGTCGCCGCCGGCGCGGTGGCCGGCGGCGCCGGCGCCTCGGCCGCGGTCACCGGCCCGACGGTGGCGTCCGCCGGGTCCGGCCAGTTCTCCGACCCCGACGACAGCGGCTTCGACTGGGGCGTCTCCGACCCCGACGGTGTCGGCTTCGACTGGGGCGTCTCCATCTCCCACGACGGCGGCTTCGACTGGGGGACCCCCACCCCCGCCCCCGCCCCGGGCGGGCACGGCCAGGGCTGACGAGACCGCCCCACGGCCACCCACCCCATCCAAGGACACCCCATGTACATGGTCGCCGCCTCCCTCACCGCCCCCGAGGGCTCCCCCTCCCCCGACGGCACCGTCGTCTCGGACGTCTTCTGGTCGCTGGCCGTCCCCGAGGACGGCCTGGAACACCTGCGCCTGGCGACCCGCCGGCCGGCCCGCGTCGACCTGGTCGTCTTCCTGCGGGCCCCCGGCGAACAGGAGGCGATGAAGGCCGCACGGCGACTGTGCGACCGGGTGATCGCGACCTCCTCCGTGCTCTCCGGCTGGCGGGTCGACGCGGTCGCCCCGATCGACTACGAGACCGGAACCGGCCGCTCCCCCGGCGGACGTCCGGCCGGCACCCCTCCCCCTGAGAACCTCCCGGAACCGTGAAGGAATCCAGAGAGGACCGAAAACCCCGTGGAAATCAGAATCCTGGGACAACTGGAAGCGTGGGAATCGGGCACCTCGGTACTCCCGACCGCGGGCAAGCCACGACAGATCCTCGCCCTTCTGGCCCTCAACCGCGGTCAGGTCGTGACCGCCGCCGCCCTGGCCGAGGAACTGTGGAACGGCAACCCCCCGCGCAGCGCCAGCACCACCCTCCAGACCTACATCCTGCAACTGCGCAGGAAACTCGACAGCGCGCGCGGCCTCACCCTCAAGCGCACCGGGAAGGACGTGCTCGTCACCCGGCACATCGGCTACCAGCTGCAGATGTCGGACGTCGAGGTCGACGCCTGGGAGTACGAGCGGCTCGTCGCCGCCGGCCGCCGGGCCGTCGACGAGCACGACGACGCCCGCGCCGCGCAGCTGCTGTCGAAGGCCCTGAACCTGTGGCGCGGCGCGGCCCTGGTGGACGTGCCGACGGGGCCGCTGCTGGAGCTGGAGGTGATGCGCCTGGAGCACCTGCGGCTGTGCGCCGCCGAGTTGCGCATCGAGGCGGAGCTCCGGCTCGGGCGCCACCAGACGCTGCTGGGCGACCTGGCCGTGCTGTGCGCGCAGCACCCGCTGAACGAGAACCTGCAGATCGACTACATGCTCGCCCTGTACCGCTCGGGACGGCAGTGGCAGGCGCTGACGGTGTACCGGCAGCTGCGCCACACCCTGGACCTCGAACTCGGCGTGGAGCCGTGCCCGCGCGCCCAGCAGATGATGCGGGCCATCACCGCCTCCGACCCCGCTCTGGACCAGGTCCTGCACCCCGCGCTGGGCCGCCTGGTCGGCTGAGCGCCGTCCCGTCCGTGCCCGCCCCGCGCACGGGGGCACGGGGCGCTCCCCGCGCCCACCCCGGGCGGCTCTCCCCCGCGCCCGCCCCGCGTACGGCTCTCTCCCCGCCCCCACTCCGCGTGCGGGACGTCCTCGCGCCCGCCTCGTGCGGAACACGGACGACCCTCTACCGCGGTGCGATGCGCCCGGCGCAGGCTGGTGACACGACGCTCCCCTCCCGCCCCGCCGGCCCGGGAGCGCCACGCCTACCCAGGGAGAGAAGACATGCCCCCTCACCTGTTCGCCCCCGGGCCGATGGCCGCAGGCCGCCCCGGCGGTGCGGCGGGCCGTACCGCCCCCGCGACCGGCGGTACGGCCCGCCGTGCCGTCCCCGCGAGCGGGCCGCGCCCCGGACCGGACGCCACCGGAGCCCTCCGGTGAGCCCCGAGCAGGTCGCCGCCCTCCTGCTCGGCGTCGCCGTGGTCATCATCGCGACCCGGCTGGCCGGCACGCTGGTCGCACGTCTCGGCCAGCCGCCCGTGATCGGCGAGATCCTCGCCGGGATCCTGCTGGGACCCACCCTGTTCCACGGGGCGGTGACCGACGCCCTGTTCCCGGCCGACATCCGCTCCCATCTCGGCGCGCTGGCCAACATCGGGGTCATGGTGTTCATGTTCCTGGTGGGACTGGAACTGGACCACGCCCTGCTGCGGGGCACGGGCCGGCTGGCGGTCAGCGTGTCGCTCAGCTCCATCCTGCTGCCGCTGGGTCTCGGCGCGCTGCTGGGGCTGTACCTCCTGGAAAGCCACCCCAACCCCCACCGCCTGGGGTTCGCGCTGTTCATGGGGGCGGCGATGGCGGTCACCGCCTTCCCCGTGCTGGCGCGCATCCTCACCGACCGCGGCATGCACCGCACCGCCACCGGCGGGCTCGCCCTCACCTGCGCCGCCGTCGACGACGTGCTCGCCTGGTCGCTGCTGGCCGTGGTGGTGGCGGTCACCGGCGCGGACACCGGCCAGTGGCACGCCGTCCTCGTCCTGCCCTACGTGGCGCTGATGTTCTGGGTGGTCCGGCCGCTGCTGCGCCGCCTGGCCGCCGCCCACCGCCGGACCGGGCACCTCAGCCCCGGCATGCTCGCCACCGTCCTGGCCGGGCTGATGCTGTCGGGCTGCGTCACCGAGTGGATCGGGCTGCACTTCATCTTCGGCGCCTTCCTGTTCGGCGTCGTCATGCCGCGCGAGGGCGCCGACCGGCTCCGCGAGGAGATCTCCGACCGTGTCGGGCAGGTCAGCACGGTGCTGCTACTGCCGATCTTCTTCGTGGTGAGCGGCCTCAAGGTCGACCTGTCCGCCGTCGGGGCGCCGGGCCTGACCGAGCTGGCGCTGATCCTGCTGGTCGCCGTCGGCGGGAAGTTCGCCGGCGCCTTCACCGCGGCCCGGCTGAACGGCCTGCCCCCGCACCAGTCGGCCACGCTGGCGACGCTGTTGAACACCCGCGGTCTCACCGAGCTGGTCATCCTCAGCGCGGGCCTGCAACTGGGCCTGCTCGACACCGGGCTGTACTCGCTGATGGTCGTGATGGCCCTGGTCACCACCGCGATGGCCGGCCCCCTGCTCCAGCTGCTCCGCCCGGGGCGGACGCCCGTGGCGGCGGGCGTCCGCGAAGCGGAGCTCAGGAGCAGTTCCACCTGATGCCCTGGTAGTTCAGCCCGTTGCCCCACTTGTACGACCGCCAGCGGTTCGGGCCGACGATGAAGCAGGGGCTGTCGGGCCCGACCCGCCGGACGGAGAAGGAGACGGTGGAGGCGCAGTTGTTGGTGACCTTCACGGTCTGGGTGACGTAGCCGGACGAGTGGCTGACGTGCACGCAGTTCGCGGCGCGCGCCGGGGCGGACGTGGGCGCGGCGGCGCTGGCACCGGCCTGGCCTGCGGCGGCGACGGTCAGCAGCCCCGCCGCGGACAGGGCCAGTGCGCCGTTGCGAATCCTCCGGTGAGTCATTCGCGGTCCTTTCTCGGGAATTCGCGGAAGAGATTCTCCCTTCCGCTCCACGGCCTTTTAGATGACCGCCGGACTCCCGGCGTTCGGCGTTTCACCGATTTTTTCCGGCCCGCTCTCATGGAATTTCCTGAATCACCAAATGTGAGATAATAAACGAAATAACCGGAAATTTTATTAAAAGCCGACACTGTACGGCGGAGCAGTCCGGAGTGCGGCCGCCGCCCTCGCGCCACGCGCCACGCGGTGCCTCGCCGGCGATCACGGACGGCCGTAGATTCGGTGGTGACGAAGCAACCGATGATCGTGGGAGGTTCCCGATGACACCGCTGAAGGGCAAGGTCGCCGTCGTCACCGGGGGGTCGCGGGGCATCGGCCGGGCCGTGGTGGAGCGCTTCGCCCGGGACGGCGCGGGGGTCGTGTTCAACTACGCCAGCAGCGCCGACGCCGCCGCCGAGGTCGAGCGGGCGGTGGCGGAGGCGGGCGGCGCCGCCCGCGGCGTCCGGCTGGACCTCGCCGAGCCGGACGCCGCCGAACGCCTGATGGAGACCGCCGCGAAGGAGTTCGGCGGCCTGGACATCCTGGTGAACAACGCCGTGCTGAGCTTCACCCCGACCCCCATCGCCGAGACCACGGACGAGCTGTTCGACCGGGCCATGGCCGTCAACGTCAGGTCGGCGTTCATGACCATCCGGTACGCGGCCCGGCGGATGCGCGACGGCGGGCGCATCGTCAACGTCTCCACCCTCAACACCGTGCGCCCCGCCCCGGGCCTGGCCCTCTACATCGCCGGCAAGGGCGCGCTGGAGCAGCTGACCGCCGCGGCGGCGCAGGAGCTCGGCAGGCGCGGCATCACCGTGAACACCGTCTCCCCCGGCGCCACCGACACCGACCTGCTGCGGGCCACCAACTCCGCCGAGAACCTCGAGATGGCCGCCAGGATCACCCCGCTCGGCCGGCTCGGGCAGCCGTCCGACGTGGCCGACGTGATCGCGTTCCTCGCGGGCCCGGACGGCCGCTGGGTCACCGGCCAGAACATCCGCGCCACCGGCGGCCTGGGCTGAGTCACTCGGCCGGGCAGACCGTGCCCGGCGCGGGCAGCGTCAGGTCGGTCAGATACCGGGTGGCGTGCCGGATCGGGCACTTCTTCCCCGACAGGTAGAGGGCGTGACCGGGCCCGTCGTAGGCGACGGTGACCGACCCCGGCACCAGCCGGGTGAAGCTCTCCGTCCACGCGTAGTCGCCCCACGTGCTGCCGGCCCCCAGGAACGGCGGCAGGCCGCGCACCGGCAGCGGGCGGGACGGGTTGGCCACCGGCAGCGGCCACCCGGCGCAGCCCAGCCCGCCGAGCTCGGCCCCCCCGAAGTTCGGCGAGGCCTTCCGCACCTTCCGGAGGGACGCCTGGAACTCGGTGTACCCGGCGTATCCCCGGCCGTCCCCGCAGCTCATCGCCGGCACCCCGGGCATGGCCCAGACCTGCGCGTTGCCCAGGGCCACGTCGGCGAAGCCGGACCCGTCCCCGCGCCGGGCCTTGTCCACCGATTCAGCGAAGGCCAGCCAGCGGGAGTTCCCCGGCCCGGGGTCGGTGAAGCCGAAGCTCTTCAGGCGCCATCCGGTCAGCTCGCCCTTCCCGAACTCCGCGGAGGTGACCGGGATCGGCCTGCGGTCGGCGTCGCGGATCAGCCGGCGCCAGACCTTCCCGGCGTCCTGCCCGTGCAACGCGCAGGCGGGGGTCTCCGCGCACCAGCGGACGAACCCGGCGAACACCTTCTCCCTGGCGGGAGATGACCGCAGTGCCTGGTCGGTCCAGCCGTTCACCAGGTTGATCGTGCCGTCGAGGTACATGGCCCGGATGCGCCGGGGGAACAGCCGGGCGTAGGCGGCGGCGGGGGCCCCGCCGTAGGAGTTGGCCATGAAGCTCAGCCGCTCCTCCCCCAGGGCCTCGCGGATCGCCTCCATGTCCCTGGCCACCGACAGGGAGTCCAGGTGCTCGAACAGCCCGGTGCGGTCCGCGTCCCGGCACGCCTCGAACGCCTTGGTCATCGCCGTGGTCAGCGCGGTGTAATCCTTGCGGTCGCGGGGCTCGCGCAGCGTCGTCCCGGGTTGCCTGCAGACCGGCGGCATCTGACCGAGCCACACGGTGACCCTGGGGGCGTAGGCGACGATGTCGAACCTGCGCCGCAGGTCGGTGAGGTCGGCGGCGGCGCGCTTCAGGTCGTCGATCCCGCTGTTGCCGGGGCCGCCGGGGACGCCCAGGACGCTGCCGATCCGGTGCCGGGGCTCGGTGGTCGCCAGCCGGGCCAGCTTCAGCGTGATCTTCGGCCCGTCCGGCCGGGACCAGTCCACCGGCACCTCGATCGCGGCGCACCGCATGTCCGCGGGCGCGTCCTTCCCGGCGCAGTCGCCCCACACCGGCCGATCGTCCCGGGCGGCCGACGCCGCCGGGGTCATCCCCGCCAACGCCGCCGCGGCCATGCCGATGACCAGCCATCCGGTCCTGCCGAGAGAATGTCGTCGCTTCGTCGTCGTCATGGCTCCACCGTGGCCGGGCCGGGCGGGCGTCCGCCACGGGGATGTCCTCCGTACCGGGTTCGGGATGTCCCCCGGGTGCCGTCCGGCTGGGCCCGCACCCGCGCGTCCGCCAGGCTTTACGACGACGCCGCCGGAAAAGAGCCGCCGGCGGCGCCGCGGGGTGAGGAGGGGCATGGAGAGTCAGGCGGGAAACGGGCCGCGGCGCGCGACGGGCGCGGATCCGGTGTGGGCGCGGGCGTGGCGCGAGCTCATCTACGCGCTGGTGACGCCGCTGATGGCCGTGATCGGCCTGGTCTACGCCGTCGTGGTGGCGCTGAGCGTCGTGTCGTCGGCCGGTGTCGTCGGCCTGCCGCTGCTGGCGCTGGGCGTCCCGGCGGCCAGAGGTCTCGGCGCGGCCAACCGGCGGCTGGCGCGCGCGCTGGCCGGGGTGCGGGTGGCCGATCCCGCCCCGTTCCGTTCCGGTCCGGGCCTGGCGGACCGGCTCGTGGCGGCACTCAGTGACCTGCCGGGATGGCGCGCCGTCATCCACGGCCTGGTCCGGCTGCCGGCGGCCGTCCTGGCCTTCGCCGTCGCCGCCGGGCTCTGGGGAGGCGGCCTGGCCCTGCTCGGCTGTCCCCTGTGGTGGCGCTCCGCCGCCCTGCCGGTCCTCTCCTCGTACGGTTGGCCGGGCGCGGTGCCGACGAGCGCCGTCGGGGCGGTGCTGCTGCTGGCGGCGCCGTGGGGCGTCCATCTCGCGCTGGCCCCCGAGCGGCTGCTCGCCCGGACGCTGCTGGGCCCGCCTCCGGGCGAGACCAGGACCCGGAGGCTGGAGCGGGCCCGGGCGATGGCGGTGGACGGCGCGGCCACCGAGCTGCGCCGCATCGAACGCGACCTGCACGACGGCACGGCCGCGCGGCTGGTCACGCTGGCCATGAGACTGGGCATGGCCCTGGAGGAGTTGGAGCACGCCGACCGGCCGGAGCGGCCGGCCCGCGCCCGCACTCTCGTCGAGGACGCGCACCGCGACGCCAAGGAGACCCTGGTCGAGCTGCGCGACCTGATCCGCGGCATCCATCCGCCCGCGCTCGGCGAAGGGCTGGAGACCGCCCTGACCACGCTCGCCGCGCGCAGCCCGGTCCCCGTCCGGTTCGACGCCGACCTGCCCGAGCGGCCCGCCCCGGCGATCGAGGCCATCGCCTACTTCTGCGCCGCGGAACTACTCGCCAACGTGGCCAAACACAGCGGCGCCCGCCGCGCCGTACTCGGCGTGCGGGCGTCGGACGGCCTGCTGACCCTGCTCGTGCGCGACGACGGCGACGGCGGCGCGGCGATGGACGCCGGATCCGGGCTGCGGGGCCTGGCCGGCCGGGTGGCGCCGGTGGACGGGACGATCGACGTCCACAGCCCGCCGGGAGGGCCTACGGTGGTCACCGTCGAGCTTCCCCTGCACGTCTGAACGGAGAACGAGCCCGTGCGCATCGTGATAGCCGAGGACGCCGCGGTGCTCAGGGACGGGCTGCGCATGCTGCTCACCTCCCGGGGTCACGAGGTGGCGGCGGCCGTGGGCGACGGTGAGGCGCTGGAGGCGGCCGTGGCCGAGCACCGGCCCGACGTCGCCGTGGTGGACGTGCGCATGCCGCCCTCCCACACCGACGAGGGGCTGCGGGCCGCGCTCCGGATCCGCCGCGCCCATCCGGGTCTGGGCGTGCTGGTGTTCTCCCAGTACATCGAGACGCGCTACGCCGCGCGGCTGCTCGCCGACGGCGCCCACGGGGTGGGCTACCTGCTGAAGGAACGCGTCGCCGACGTCGGGGACTTCCTGTCCGCCCTCGACCGGATCGCGGCCGGGCAGACCGTCCTCGACCCGGAGGTCGTCACCCAGATCATGGGTGCCGGCCACCGCGCCGAGGCGCTGGCCGCGCTCACCCCCCGGGAGCGCGAGGTGCTCTCCCTCATGGCCGAGGGGCGGTCCAACAACGCCATCGCCGCCGCGCTGTTCCTGTCGTACGGCTCGGTGGAGAAGCACGTGGCGCAGATCTTCACGAAGCTCGGCCTGTCGCCGTCCGACGGCGACCACCGCCGGGTGCTGGCCGTCCTGCGCTATCTCCAGGGCTGATTGTGTTCATTGCGACGCTGCGCGTCGCGGCTCGGGGTTGTGCTCATGGCGACGCTGCGCGTCGCGGCTCGGGGGCTTGAGCCCGGTGTCTTCCCTCGTCACTCCGTCGCTCCGCGACTGCGTTCCTCAGTCCAGACACCGGCGCCCCCGAGCGGGTCAATGGCGGATTTCGCGGTGAGCCTGTGCGGGGTGGTCGTGGCCCGAGCCCGCACAGGCCGGCCGCATCACGCGACGGCGGTCCCCTCAAGCTCGACCATCAGGCTGGGGATCGCCAGCCGTGTCACCCCGAGCATCGTGGTGGACGGTGCCACCCCGGCGGCGCCCAACCTCGACGCCAGCACGCCGTAGTGCTCGAAGAGCCGATCGACGTCGGTGGTGTAGACGTTGAGCCTGACGAGGTTCGCGAGGGACATGTCGGCCTCGCCGAGCACGGCCTCCAGGTTGTCGAGGCTCAGCGCCAGCTGCGCCGCCATGTCATCGGCATGCTGGGGCCTGCCGTCGCCGCTCATCGCGGTCTGCCCGGCGCAGTACAGGGTCCGGGTGTGCCCGGAGACGATCTCACCCTGGTTGTATCCCAGCTCCACCGACCATGCCCACGGGTTGACCGCCGTTCGCTCCATCTCCACATCAGCTCCATTCGATTCTTCATCACATGCGTCGACCGGATCGGTCGCCGCCGTCTTTCGGTCGTGTCGATGAGCCTGCCAACGAATCACGACATCCTGTGTCGTGTATTTCGGTAAATTCCTCGCATGCGCGCCGACCGGCTGGTCTCCCTGGTGTTGCTGCTGCGGCAGCACGGCCGGCTGTCCGCGGCCACGCTGGCCCGCGAGCTGGAGGTGTCCACCCGCACGGTGCTGCGCGACATCGAGGCGCTGTCCGCGGCCGGTGTCCCGGTCTACGCCGAACGCGGCCGGCACGGCGGTTTCGCGTTGCTGCCCGGTTTCCGGACCGAACTCACCGGACTGAACCCCGACGAGGCGCTTGCCCTGCTGGTCGCCGGATCGCGGCGCGGCGCGCAGGCATTCGGCCTCGGCTCGGCGCTCGCTTCGGCGATGCTCAAGGTGGTCGACGCGCTGCCCGAAAGCTATCGGGACACCGCGGCCGGCGCGGCCGAGCGGCTGCTCGTCGACCCGGAGACCGACCTGCTCTCGCGTCGGCTGGCCGCCGAGGAGGTACCCGACGCCGTGGCGGCCGAGGTCCTGCGCGCGGTGTTCGCCGGACACAGGCTGCGGATCCACTACGCGGCTGTGGACCGGACCCCGAAGTGGCGCACGGTGGACCCGATAGGCCTGGTCACCATACGCGACCGGGGCTACCTGCTGGCCACGAGGTCCGGCGAGGACCGCACCTACCGGTTGTCCCGGATCCTGTCCGCCGAGGAACTCGCCGAACCCGCACAGCGGCCGGACCGGGTCGATCTGGAGCGGGCCTGGCAGGAGCGCAGCACACGGTTCCGGGCCGGCGGCGACCAGGTCACCGTGCTGGTACGGATGGACCCGGCGCGGCGGGAGGACCTGGTGGGAACCGCGCTGGCCGTTCTCGCCGAGGAACCCGACTCCGACGGCCGGCTGCGGCTGGAGGTGACCTTCCAGGACGCGAGACACGCCGAATGGGCGCTGTGGCAGCTCAGCACGAACGCGGAGGCCCTGGCCCCACAGTGGTTGCGTGACTCCCTGCGCGACCGCGCCGCCGCGGTCGCCGCCCGCTACGGAATGTGATCCTGAGAGCCGTCGCCTTCCGCGGACCGCCCATCCCCTTCCCGCGGCGCATGGACCCCGGGCTGCGCTCTCCTCGGCCACACTGACTCCATGGAATACGTCGTCCGGGTGCCCGCGCCGCCGCTCGACCGGTTCATCGACGACATCTACTGCCTGACCGGGACGCCGCGCCACCGCCGGATGAACGTCCCGCCGATGCCGTCGGCACACCTGTTCGTCAACCTGGGCGGACCCGTCCGCCTGTGGGACTCCGACCCTTCGGTGCCGCCGGCGGTGCTCACCGACGGGTGGTTCATGGGTGTGTGGACCAGGCGTTTCCTCTTCGAGTACCCCACACCGGTGCGGCTCGTCGGGGTGCACTTCAAGCCCTGGGGGCTCTCGCCGTTCACCGGCATGCCGGCGGCCGAGCTGCGGAACCGGTGGGTGCCGGTCGACGCCGTCTGGCAACGGTCCCTGGACCGGATCCGCAACCAGGTCGACGGCATCGCGTCGGCCACCGGGAGACTGCGGGTGGTGGAGGAGGAGCTGCGATCGCGACTCGCCGAGGCGCCGTCGCACGGCCTCGACCTGGTCCAGCACACGGGCAGGCGTTTGGAGACCTCCCACGGCGCGATCCCGATCGGTGCGCTGACCGATGCCGCCGGGGTGAGCGGCAATCACCTGGCCACGCAGTTCAAGTCCCATGTCGGGGTCACCCCGAAGCGGGTGGCGCGGATCTATCGTTTCGCGCGGCTGATCGTGTCCGTGGACGCCCTGCGTCCGGTCGACTGGTCACGGCTCGCCCAGACGGCGGGCTACTTCGACCAGGCCCACTTCGGCAGGGAGTTCAAGGACTTCACCGGCCACACCCCGACGGATTACCTGGCCCTGCGCCGCCGGTTCCCCGCCGAGCGGGGGTTCCCGCCGGACAGCGGCCCGATGCCCGTCGATTGATTTTTTACAAGCCCACCCGCTCCCGAGGGCGGCAGGATCGGGGGCGGATACGCGAGGGACTTCGGGAGAACCTGTGGGCACA
Source organism: Streptosporangium pseudovulgare (assembly GCF_014648055.1). Lineage (GTDB taxonomy): Bacteria > Actinomycetota > Actinomycetes > Streptosporangiales > Streptosporangiaceae > Streptosporangium > Streptosporangium pseudovulgare. Next base: position 43,868 of record NZ_BMQJ01000016.1, on the reverse strand, counting down.
GTGATCATGCACAGCGTGGTGTCGGTGGACGGCTTCATCGCCGACGGGAACGACGACGTCGGGCCGCTCCACGACTGGTACTTCAACGGCGACATCCCGATCACCGAAGGCGGCGACGGGCAGTACGACCATTCCGGAGCCGGAGGCCGCATCAAGGTCTCACGTGCGTCGGCGGAGTACGTCCGGTCGACGTGGGAGACGATCGGCACGATCGTGATGGGCCGCCGGCTGTTCGACCTGGTGAACGGCTGGGAGGCGCAGCCGCCCGCGGGCGACCACGTGGTCGTGGTGTCCCACCGGCCCAAGCCCGAGGGCTGGCACCCCGAGGCGTCGTACCACTTCGTCGATGACGTGACGGCTGCGATCGGCAAGGCCCGGGAACTCGCCGGGGAGCGGACCGTCGCGGTGAACGCCGGCGAGGCGGGAGGCCAGATCCTGGCGGCCGGCCTCGTGGACGAGGTGGCGATGGACGTGGTGCCGGTGGTGTTCGGGTCGGGCAAACGCTACTTCGGCGGCATCGACGGGCGACGTCTGCTGGAGGACCCCCACGTGGTCATCCAGGGCGAGGGGGTGCTGCACCTGAGGTTCAAAGTGCGCCGTTGAATCCGATGGGGCGCGAAAACGCCGGCGGGCCCCGGCGCCGCGGTGGTGGCGGAGTTCAGCCGGCCCCGGACCGCCTTGCCTCACAGGGCGGAAGTACCTAAGCACGTCAGATTCCCCGTCGTTCCCGTCTGCGTAATTTGGTGGTCACAAGAGAGAACGACCACTGAGGAGACAGCCATGAGCGACATGAACGAGCTGGTCCAGCGCTACCTCGCCGCGTGGAACGAGACCGACGCCGCCGCGCGGCAGGCCGTGCTGGCGGAGGTCTTCGCCGAGGACGCGGTGTACACCGACCCGCTGGTCTCCGTCAGGGGCAGGGACGGGCTCGACGCCACCATCGCGGCGGTCCAGGGGCAGTTCGGCGGGCTGGTCTTCAGCCTCGGCGGCGCCGTGGACGCCCACCACGACATCGCGCGCTTCACCTGGCACCTGGGACCTGAGGGCGCCGAGCCGATCGTCATCGGCTTCGACGTCGCGGTGGTCGGTGACGACGGGCGGATCAGCCAGGTGCTCGGCTTCCTCGACAAGGTGCCGGCCGGAGCCTGAACGTCTCGGGGAGACGGCCGGTCCGTACCGCTCATCCAGGAACAGCGGAGGAACCATGACCGCCTACGTCATCGCTCACCTGCAGGACGCCGCTCCGCACCCGGAGATCGCCGAGTACATCGAGCGCCTGCCCGGGACCTTCGCGCCGTACGGCGGCCGCTACCTCGTGCACGCCACGCAACACGAGGTGAAGGAGGGCAGCTGGCCCGGGAGCGTCGTGATGCTCGGCTTCCCCGGGATCGCCGAGGCGCGGGCCTGGTGGGACTCACCCGCGTACCGGGAGATCGCACCGCTGCGCTCGCGGCACATCGAGGGCGACCTCATTCTGGTGGAAGGCGTCCCCGAGGGCTACGACCCGGCCGCCACCGTGAAGGCGATACGAGAGGCACTGCCCGCCGAGTAGCGGCCAGGTCAAGCGGGGACGTCGTAGTTGAAGCCGAAGACGCGCACACCGGTCTCAGTACGGGGCCGGTGGCTCGTCCTGGGACCGAAGGCGACGTAGGTGCCCGGTCCGTGGGTGCGGTCGTCCTCGATGAGCTCACCGCTCACGACGAAGTACGCCTCGCCGTAGGTCTCATGGACGTCGAGGCCCGGCCATTCGGCGCCCGGAGCGAGGTCGATCACCCACGTCCTGATCCCCGGCATGCCCGGGAGCATCCGTACGTGGACGCCGGGGCCCAGCTCGATCGGCGTGACCTCATCGACGTCCACGGGAAGAATCCGCCCAGGTGGCACCTGCTCCATCATCGATGACAGGATCTCACAGCCCCAGTTGATCGGCGAAATCCCTGAGCTCGCTCCGGGACGCGACGCCGAGCTTGGGATAGGCCTTGTAGAGGTGGTAGCCGACCGTCCGGTGGCTGAGGAAGAGCTGCGCCGCGATGTCGCGGTTGGACAGGCCCTGCGCGGCGAGCCTGGCGATCTGCAGTTCCTGCGGAGTGAGGCCGGCCGCCACGCCTTCGGCGGGCCTGGGGCCCTGGTCCTGGGCGCCGGTCGCGGTGAGCTCGCCGCGGGCGCGTTCGGCCCACGGCCGCATGCCGAGCCGGTCGAAGACCTCCAGGGCCTCGTTCAGCGGCCCGCGCGCCTCGGCCTTCCGCCGGGCCCTGCGCAGCCATTCGCCGTAGAGCAGCGCGGTCCTGGCGTACTCCAGCGCGCGGCCGTCCTGGTCGTGCAGTTCGAGGGCCGCCGTGTAGAACTCCTCGGCCCGGTCGTCGGCGGCGAGCAGCCCACGGCAGCGCATCACGAGCGCGTCGGCCCACGGCTGCCTGACCGACGCGGCCCACCGCTCGAAGCGCGCCAGAGGCTCGGCGGCGCGTTCCTGCGCCCCCACTCGTACGGCCGACTCCACCAGGTCGGGAGTGGAACGGATGGCGCAGATGTGATGGCGCATCGGCTCGCGGGTCAGGCGCTCGAAGCGGGCGAGCGCCGCCTCGGCGCGGCCGAGGCCGAGGTCCAGCAGGCCGAGCGACCAGTGCGCCCACGGCGCCCCGGGGGAGATGGTTCCGGCGGTGGCCCCCGCCAGTCCTTCATCGGCGTTGCGCCGGCAGGCGGCCTCCTCTCCCCTGGCCGCGGCGAGGTAGGCGAGCACGCTGCTGAACTGGCTGACCCACTGCTGCTGTCCGGTGTCGCGGGCGAGCCTCAGCGCCTCGGTCGCCGTGGTGAGCGCGTCCAGGTGCCGTCCGGTGAACACCTCGCCCTCGACCACGAAGAACAGCACCGTCGGCAGCCGCCCGGCGCCGCCCCTGGCGCGGTGCCCGGCGGCGAGCGAGGTCGCCAGCTCGTAGGCGTCGGCGTCCTGGCCCAGCGCGAGTGCCACGCCGCAGAGGATCATCAACACCTGGTCGGGGGTACGGCCCCGCCGACGCACCGCCGCGAGGGTGTCGCCCAGCGGCGGCGGGTTGTCGGACCGGTTCCGGTCGAGGTGGACGAGGTAGGGTCCCACCGGCGCGAGGGGATCCGCGTCGTCCAACGGCAGCGCGATCAGCCGTTCCAGCGTTTCCGCAAGCTGCTGCTCCCCCAGGTACCAGGAGGTGTGCACGGCCTGGATCAGCAGCACGGCGGCCTGGCCTGGATCGGTGTCGCGGATGAGCCCGGCGCCGTCGAGCAGCAACCGGTGGGCGGCGGAGTAGGAGCCCTGCCAGAAGTCCGCGAGCGCGCGCACGTGCGCGAGCCGCGCGTTCACCGCCGGGACCCCGTTCAGCCGACGGGCCGCGCGGCCGCCGAGGGCTCTGGCCCGCTCCAGATCACCGGCCTCCAGTGCCGCCTCCGCCGCCAGGGCCTCGCGGTGAGCCCTGGCGCCGGGCTCGGCGCTCAGGCGGGCGGCCCGTTCGTATGCCGCGGCTGCCGCCTCGTGGCCGCTGCGTTCGCGGGAGCGGGCGGCGGCGCGTTCCAGCGCGGCGGCGGCCTCCTCGTCGACACCGGTGGCGGCGGCCGCCAGATGCCAGGCCCGGCGGTCCGCGTGCTCGGGCGAGTCGAGGGCGGCGGCGAGCGCGCGGTGGGCGGCGAGGCGTTGCCCGAGCGGCGCTCGCTGGTAGACGGCGGCGCGGATCAGCGGATGGCGGAAGCGAATCGTGGTGCCGTCAGCGTCGCCGCGGACCACCAGGCCGGCCCGCTCGGCGGGAGACAGGTCCTCGACGGCCGCTCCCAGCGCGGCGGCGGCACGCAGAATCACGGTGAGCTCGCCGGTCTCGTCGGCCGCCGCCACCAGGAGCAGGCTCTGGCAGGCCTCGGACATCCGGCTGACCTGGCCGTGGAAGGCCAGTTGCAGGCGGCTGGTGAGGGGAAGCGCCCCTGGCGAGAACGCGCTGCCGCCTTCGGCGGCCAGGGCGACCGGCAGCTCCAGCAGGGCCAGCGGGTTGCCGCCTGCCTCGGCGAGCAGGCGGTAGCGCACGGCGGGCGCGAGTGAATGCCGGTCGAGCAGGGCCGCGGCCGCCTCAGGGGCCAGCCCGGACAGGCGTGACTCCGGAAGGCCCGGGGCGGGGAAGGACCCCTCGCCGTCCCTGGCTGCGAAGATCATGACCACGCCCTCGGCGTGCAGGCGCCGGGCGGCGAACAGGAGCGCGTCCCGCGACGCCCGGTCGAGCCACTGCGCGTCGTCGACGAGGCAGAGCAGCCCCGTCTCGTTCGCGTGTTCCGCCAGTAGGGAGAGCACCGCCAGTCCCACCAGCATCGGCTCTGAACCGGCCGCCGGCCCGAGCCCGAACGCCGCCTCCAGAGCCTCGCGCTGCGGGCCGGGCAGCGCGGCGAGGGATCCGAGGGCCGGGCGCAGCAACAGCTGCAGCCCCGAGAACGGCAGCTCCGCCTCGAACTCGACCCCCGCGCCGCGCACCAGCCGCATGCCACCGGCCGCCGCGGCGGCGTGGTCGAGCAACGCCGTCTTGCCGATGCCCGGCTCGCCGCGCAGCACCAGCGACGAGCTGGTGCCCGCCCGGGCTCCTGCCAGCAGTTCGGCGATCGTGTCCTCTTCGGCCTTTCGCCCGTGCAGTTCCCCCGCGCCCATGACCCCATCCTGGCATTCGTCCGGGACTGTCCCGTACCGGTGGGAAAGGATGGGCAGGCCGGTCGTGAGGAAGGCTCGGGAGCTGAATATGCCAGTAGGCCCATGGGGCCCACCTGGAATCGAACCAGGAGAGAAGGAAGCCCTCGAATGGCCTCACGACCGGCGTGCGAGGAAGGCGGGAGAGCTGGCGTTTTCACTAAAAGGTGAGAGAAGGAAGCCCTCCCATGGCCTCGCGGTCCCAACCGTATCAGGCGGGGATCAGCTCGTGCAGCGTCCCGGGCGTGTACACCCGCGAGCCCGGCGGCGGATCGGCCGGCGCCTCCAGCCCGATGTAGGTGGTGTGGGCGGCCGCCGATCCCCTGGCGCGCAGCAGGCCGGCGAGATACCGGACCCGCAGGTGGTCGCGCTCCACGATCGAGCGCGCCAGCAGCGAGGTGGTGACCCGGTTGCCCTCGACCTGGTTGAAGTGCGGGAACCCCTTCAGGTAGAGGTGCAGCCACTTCACCCGCCACCGGCCGTCGTCTCCGCGCAGCAGGACGAACGGCAGGGCGACCCGGCCCGACCCGCGCAGGTCGGACTTCATCCGCACGGTCCGCGGCTCGAACGGCCTGCCCTCCTGCGCGGCGTCCCTGGTCATGTAACCGAAGAACGCCTCGGCGGCCTCGTCGAACGGCTCCCCGTCGTAGATGTTCACCTGGGGGATGATGATCGGCCGGGTCGCCTCGGCCAGCCGGATGTCGATGAACTCCGACGCGCCGTCGGGCGCCTCGACCAGGTCGCCGGAGTAGGTGGCGAAGCCGTTGCCGTAGTTCGTCCACGAGATGTGCTCGGGGTCGCCGTAGGAGGCGTCGAGCATGAGCGCCGACAGGTCGTAGTCGGTGCGCCGCGCGGCCTGCCGCCAGTGGACGAAGAACCGGAACAGCTCGCCGTCCACCGCCGACAGCGAGCCGCGGGGCAGCACGCCGATCCCGGGTGCGACGGCCTTGCCGGACAGCGGCAGGGCGACGTCGAGCACGTCGGGGTCGACGATCAGCTCGCCGGGGTCGGGGAGGCGGCGGGTGATCTCCTCGTCCAGGACGGCGAGCGCCCGCGTCAGGAACTCCCGCGCCAGCGGCGGGCGGGAGTCGGGCGTCGTCCACGCCCTGCCGTACCGGTTGGTGAAGACGCGGCCCGCGGCGGGGGCGAGCCGGTTCTGCAGGTGTTCGCGCAGGGACAGCAGCACGCGGCCGGAGGCGCCCGCCGCGGCCTTCTCCGCGGCGTCCAGCACGGCCGGCGCGGAGCCGGTCCGCAGCAGGTGGTCCAGGCGGCGCAGCAGCGCGCCGGGCGCGTTCCCCAGCAGCTCGACGGCCTCGGCGGTACGGCCCGCCGAAAGGGCGGCCTCGACGCGGCCGTCGAGGCTCACCACCCGGCGCTCGCCCCTGGCCGCCTCGAAGACGCGGGCGGCACGCGCCAGGTGCGGGTACTCGTGGGGGTGCAGCCGCTCGCCGAGCCGCTTCCACCGCTCCCGGTGGCGCTGCACGTCGCCGAGCGCGGCCGGGGAGGCGACGGCGTCCAGGGCTTCGAGCAGGGTCCGCCGCTCGGCGCGGCGGAACGAGCGGAACCGGGTGGGTACGGCCAGCGTGACGTCGCCGCCGGAGCAGCCGCAGGCGAGCCTCAGCACGTCGGTCACCGTGTCGACGAGCAGTGGCCGTCCGGCGGCCAGCCGCGCCTCGTTGACGACGGCGCGGTTCTCCCGCACCGGGATGCGCTCCGGCTGCTCCGGCCGGTCGGCGCAGAACGCGGCCAGGGCGCGCAGCGCCGCCAGGTCCTCGGCGGCCAGGGGCGTCTCCGCCCCCGCCAGCGACAGGTAGAGCCCGGCCGCCTCCGCCTCCAGGCTCCCGCCGAGCTCCAGCACGGTCACCCGGTCGGCGGCCAGCGGGACCAGCTCGGCGTGCGCGGCCAGCAGGTCGGCGTAGGAGTGCCGGTAGCGGCCGTAGCCCGGCAGGGTCAGCAGGTCGAGCACCGGCGGCCGGACGCGGTCGACGGCGACCGGGTCGAGCAGCGCCTCCCGCATCAGGCCCGCCCAGAACTCCAGGGTGTCCGGCACGTTCGCGGGGAAGTCGATGAAGTAGGCGTTGTGCCGTACGTGGTCGCCCACCAGCTCCCGGACGGCGGCCAGGACCCGCACACCCAGGTCAACCACGGTCTCGCCGGGCAGCTCCGCCAGGCGGCCGAGCAGGGCCGGCGAGCACGTGAAGCCGACGCTCAGCAGTGCGGCGTCGAGCTGGCGGGCGGCCGTCTCCCCCCAGCCCGGTACGGCGCCGGCGGGAGCGTCGACGGGGACCCGCAGCCGCCTGGTGATGACGAGCTTTTCAAGATTGTCCACGGCCGCACCCTATGCCGGGGAAAGCTGGCGTTTCCCGGATTTTCCGGTGCCCGGCGGCCACGCCGCCCCTCCGACCGGACCGCCCTCGGCGTCACCGGTGACCGGCCAGGTGCCGTCCAGGTGCCGTCCAGGTGCCGGCCAGGCGGTTCAGGGTCTTCAGGTCGGCGCTCGGCCGGTAGGTCTCGGACATCCCGTCCTCCTGGAGTGTCCTGGCGAGTGCCTGCCGGTACCTCGAAAGCGGCCCGCGGGCCTCGATACGCCTCGGGTGTGCTTCAGATCACATCGGGATCGTGTCGAGAGGCCGGATCCCACCCCGAGGTAGCGGCAGGAATCCCATCAAGGAGGAAGCCATGGCCACCACCGTGACCACCGCCGGCGCTCCCGGCGTCCACCGCTCATCCCACCGTCTGCTGCTCGCCGGCGCCCTGGCCGGGCCGGTCTTCTTCGCCTCGGCGACCGCCCAGATGCTCACCCGCGAGGGCTTCGACATCACCCGCCATCCGATCAGCCAGCTCTCCACCGGCGACCTCGGCTGGATGCAGATCACCACGTTCGTGCTCGCCGGTGTGGGCGGCGTGGCGCTGGCCGCCGGTATCGGGCGCACCGTCACCGAGGGGATCGGCCGGCGGGCGCTGCCCGTCCTCGTCGGGATCTTCGGCGTCGGGATGATCGCCGCCGGTCTGTTCACCATGGACCCGGAGAAGGGGTTCCCCGCCGGAACCCCCGACGGTCCGGTGGCCCAGATGTCCTGGCACGGCATCGCGCACTCGGCCGCGGCCGCCGTCTCCTTCACCTCGCTGGCCATCGCCGCCATCGTGCTGGCCGTCCGATGCGCCCGCCGCCGAGCCGTGCCGTCGGCCATCGGCAACGGCGCCGCCGGGCTGATCCTGCTGCTGCCCATGTCGCCGGAGCACATGAGCATCCAGATCGCCGTCAACGGCCTGGTCGCCTTCACCTGGACGACCGCCGTCGCGCTATGGCTGCGCCGTTCCGCCTAAGCTGGCCCGATCACGACCACCAGAAGGAACAGCGGTGAAGTATCTGCCGCTCGGCTGCACCCCGGCCGTCGTCTGGGACGCCGCGACCGCCGGCACTCCTTCCGAGGAGGCGCCGGCGGCGTCCGTCGCCTGCCGGAAGTCCGAGCAGGAGTTGATCGCCACCGGTGAGCCGGCCGGCGGCGAGGGCTTCACCGCGTGACCGACCAGGCCGGGCAGCGCCCGGCGCGGGCGGGAGACCGTCATCACCGGGAGAAAGGCGCACCTGGCATGAACACCGACATCGAGCATCTGCTCCGCGTCGAGGCGCCGCAGGTGCTCGGTGCGCTGGTGCGGCGCTTCGGCCGCTTCGAGGTCGCCGAGGACGCGGTGCAGGAGGCGCTGCTGGCCGCGAGCCGCACCTGGCCGGCCGAGGGCGTGCCGGACAACCCGCGCAGCTGGCTGATCCGCATCGGCTACCGGCGGATGGTCGATCTGCTCCGTGCCGACCAGGCCCGGCGCCGGCGCGAGCAGGAGGCCGGGGCCGCCGAACTGGCCATGCAGGAACCGGCCCGCTGGGCGGGCCACGCGCAGGAGGCCGACGACAGCCTCGCCCTGCTGCTGCTCTGCTGCCACCCCGCGCTGAGCACCACCTCCCAGGTGGCGCTCACGCTGCGCGCGGTGGGCGGCCTGACGACCGCCGAGATCGCGCACGCCTACGGGATGACCGAGAACACCATGGGCACCCGGATCAGCCGTGCCAAGCAGCAGCTGGCCCGCGCCGGCGCCCGCTTCACCCCGCCGACCGACACCGACCGGGACAGCCGGGTGGCCGCCGTGACGCAGGTGCTCTACCTGATCTTCAACGAGGGTTACACGGCCTCCGCCGGCGACCGGCTCGCCCGTGTCGACCTGACCAGCGAGGCCATCCGCCTGACCCGCATGCTCCACCAGTCCCTGCCCGCCGACGCCGAGGTCACCGGCCTGCTCGCGCTGATGCTGCTCACCGAGGCACGCCGTCCCGCCCGCACCGGCGGCCACGACGAGCTGGTTCCCCTGGACGAGCAGGACCGGACGCGCTGGAACGCCGAGCTCATCCGCGAGGGCACCGAACTGATCGACGGCGTCTGGAACCGCGGCGAGGCCGGCCCCTACCGGTTGCAGGCGGCGATCGCGGCCGTGCACGCCGCGGCCACCGCGCCGGAGCAGACCGACTGGCCGCAGATCGCGGCGCTCTATCTGTGGCTCGAACGGCTCAACCCCACCCCACCGGTACGGCTGAGCCGGGTGGTGGCGGTGGCCAAGGCGTACGGGCCGGCCCGGGGGCTGGCCCTGCTCGATGACCTCAACCGCCGCTTCCGGCTCGATCAGGACCCGCTGATCCGGCAACGCGAACGCGCGGTGCGTGCGCACCTGCTGCGGATGACCGGCGACGCGGCGGACGCGGCAAGACTGTACCGTGAGGCGGCTTCCCTGACCGGCAACCAGATCGAGCGGCGATACCTGCTCGACCAGGCCGACCGCCTCGGCTGAAGACGCGGCGGCGGGGGGCGAAGGACAACCGGACTCCCCGCCCTCCGATCATGCCGAGGTCCGCGAGGGCCGGTCAGGCGTTCGTGCGTGACAGGTGGCCGGGGAGGTCGGTGAGGCGTTCGATGCGGAGGACCGTCTCGTCCGCCGTCGGCGACGGCCCACCGGTGACGAAGTCGATGCCGCGGTCCAGCCAGATGCCGGTGAGCCCGGCGAGGGCGGCCGCGTTCACGTCGCTTTCCAGCATGTCGCCCACGTTGACCGCCTGCTCGGGGTCCGTCCGCATCCACCGGCAGGCGGTGGCGTAGGCGACGGGCTTGGCCGCACCGAGCTCGGTCGGGGTCAGGACGGCTTCGAAGTATTCCAGGAGGCCGAAGCGGGCGAGCTTGGCGCGCTGCTGCTCGGGGTCCCCGTTGGTGAGAACGGCCAGACGCGGTCCTCGGGGAAGCCGTCTCAGGTTCTCCAGGCAGGGCCGGACATCGGGATAGCACCGCCAGGACCCCTCGAACGCGGTGAGGTAGCGCTCGGCGATCCAGGTGTCCAGGAGGCCGGGATCCTCAGGGACCGGCTCGCCGAGCGCGGGCAGGAAGGAACGGAGCCTGCGCCGGTGGTGCTCGGCGAAGGAGCACTCACCGGCCAGGTACTCCCGCATGTGGCGTCCCTCCAGCGTCCACCACAACGCCACCAGATCCTCCGGTGAAGCCGTCGCGTTCGGCGCGGCCCGGACGATCTGGCCGATCGCCTCCCAGACCGCGCTTCGGTGATCGATCAGGGTGCCGTCCAGGTCGAAGAAGACCACATCCGCCATGGAGTGATCATCTCGTGGCGCTCGTTCCCGATGCCAGAGGGGGGTCTCCGCAGTATCCGCCGAACATCCGACACATTTACCTGGCCGGCGGAAACGACGGAGGTGGACCCGTATCGCGGAAGGCGGCGCGGCGAGCACGGTGAACACCGCGCCGGAGGGGCCGTGGTCGCCCTGACCCTGCTCGAAGGTCGCCCTGATCGCCGCGCTGGCCTCCGACGCCGAGCTGCTCATCCTCGACGAGCCCACCTCCGGCCTGGACCCCTGATGGAGGAGGTCTTCCGCGAGACCATCCGGGAGGAGCAGCGCCGCGGGGACCGTACCGTGCTGTCGTCCAGCCACATCCTGGCCGAGGTCGAAGCACTGTGCGGCCGGGTGACCATCATCAAGGACGGCCGCACGGTCGAAAGCGGCTCCCCGGCCGGTCTGCGCCATCTCACCCGCACCTCCATCCAGGCCGACCTGGCAGCGCCGACGGAGGAGCTGGCCGGCCTGCCCGGGCTGCACACCGAGGGCAGCCGGGTGTGGTTCGACGTCGACACCACCGACCTGGACGCCGTGCTGCGGCACCTCACCGACACCGGCGTACGCGCCCTCATCAGCCGGCCCCCACCCTGGAGGAGCTGTTCCTACGGCACTACGACCGCACCGGCAGGAGCGACGGGCGACACGCAGGAGCGACACCATGAACCCTCTTACCGGCACCGGCACCGGCACCGGCACCGGCCACCTGGTCCGCCTGGTCACCCGTCCCCCGAACCCGACCACATCGACGGGCCCGGCCGTGGGTCTCCCGGCCGGAGGCCGCACGCGCCGCTGCGACCCGCTCCGGCAGCGTCACCACGCCCGGCCGGATCGCCTGCGAGGAGATCAGATGCTCACACGCCAACCGGAACGACAAGCTGAGCGAGTCGTGCTTCATCGCCCGAGCCGGCAGGAACTCCTCCGGCTCCCCCGCGCTCCGCCGGCCCAGGTACCGGGCCACCTGCTGCAGATGCGTGGAACGCGTCTCGTGGGCGGGGCCGACCCCGCTGCCGCCTGGACACGGCCCGGGCGGCAGGATGGCTCAGTGACACGTCGTTCCCCCTCTCAAGTGTTGCTGGACCGCTTCCAGCATCCGGCCCAGGTCATCGTGACCGCTTTCGCCGCCGCGGCGGCGGTCGGCACCGGCCTGCTCGCGACCCCGTGGGCGGCGGAATCCGGCATCGGCACCCGGTTGATCGACGCGTTCTTCACCGCGGTCTCGGCGGTGTGCGTGACCGGGCTGGTGACCGTGGACACCGGCGGCCACTGGTCGGCGTTCGGCGAGGTGGTCATCCTGGTGCTGATCCAGACCGGCGGCCTGGGCATCATGACGCTGGCCACCCTGTTCGCGATGATGATCTCCGGACGGGTCGGGCTGCGCGCCCGGATGTGGGCCCAGGCTGAGACCAAGTCCCCGCAGCTGAGCGACCTGCGCCGGGTGCTCGGCAACGTGGTGGCGTTCACGCTGGCGTTCGAGGCGCTGACCGCCGTCGCGCTCGCGGCCCGGTTCGCGTTCGGCTACGGCGAACCGCCCGGCCGCGCCGCCTACCTGGGCCTCTTCCACGCGGTCTCGGCGTTCAACAACGCCGGCTTCGGACTGTGGCCCGACAACCTGGTGCGCTTCGCCGCCGATCCGTGGGTCTGCCTGCCGATCGCCGCGGCCGTCGTCGTCGGCGGCCTGGGCTACCCGGTGGTCTTCGAGCTGCGCCGCTCCTGGCGTCATCCGCACCGTTGGTCGGTGCTGACCCGCATCACCGTCGTCACCACCCTGATCCTGCTGCTCTTCGGCTTCCTGGTGTTCACGATCACCGAGTGGGCCAACCCGAAGACGCTGGGGCCCATGGATGCGCCCGGCAAGCTGCTGGCCGGGTTCTTCGCCGGGGTGATGCCGCGCACCGCCGGGTTCAACAGCCTGGACATCGCCGGAATGCACCCGACGAGCTGGCTGGCCACCGATGTTCTGATGTTCATCGGTGGCGGCAGCGCCGGCACCGCCGGCGGCATCAAGGTGACCACCTTCGGGGTGCTGGCCTTCGTGGTGTGGACCGAGCTGCGCGGCGAGACCCACGTCAACGCCGGCCACCGCCGCCTGGCCGCGACCGTGCAGCGCCAGGCACTGGCCATCGCCCTGCTGGGCGTGGCCCTGGTCATCGCCAGTACCTACGCGCTGTTGGCGTTGACCCCGCACAGCCTGGGGCAGATCCTGTTCGAGGTGGTCTCGGCCGTCGCCACGGTGGGGCTGTCGACCGGCATCACCGCCGACCTCACTCCGGCCGGGCAGATCCTGGTGGCGCTGCTGATGTTCGCCGGCCGGGTCGGCCCGGTCACCCTGTTCTCCGCACTGGCGCTGCGGGATCGCAGGCGCCGCTACGAGCTGCCCGAGGAGAAGGTCATCGTCGGCTGAACCACGCGGCCCGCGGTACAAGCGCTCTCCGCGGCCGCATGACGGCCAACCGCCTCGCTCCCTCCGGAGCATCCTGTACCGGCACGCGACGAGCCGGCCCGGGATGTCTTCCGACGCGTCCTCGGCCATCCTGGGCCCGTCGGTACGCACGGGTCATGCCGGCCGCATCACCGAGGTCGGCCTCCGGGCTCGACGCGCAGCTCACGTCATCGACCGCGACGGCGTCACCGTGGTGTTCGCTCACCGCGGTGGTCCGGACGGCGGGCACGGCTCCGGCGCGGTGCGCATCCCGTGCCTCCGTGCTCATGGGCTGGGCTCCTGACGGACCCGGCCGCGCAGGCGGCGGGCGGCGCCGTACCAGGCGGGCACGTCGCGCTCGTCGTCGAACCAGCGCGCCACGACGATGTCGGTGGAGGAGTGCAGCAGGATCGAGGCCACGATGGTGACCGCGATCAGCTGGAACTCCTGGCCGGCCGCGGCGATGCCCGAAGACAGCACGATCAGGCCGTAGACCACGGAGGCGAAGCCTTTGGGCCCGAACCACGCCACCGCGGCCTGCTCCCGTACCGACAGGCCGGAGCCCAGGAAAGAGATCCAGATGGCGATGGGCCGGGCCGCCACCAGCGCCAGGACGGCGAACAGCCAGCCGGTCCAGCCGACCGCGCCCAGCAGGGCCGGGGTTATGAGCGCGCCGAACACCAGCAGGGCGGCCAGCTTGAACAACTCGGCGATCAGCTCACCGAAATGCTCGAACGCCTCGCGCTGCCGCTGTCCGAAGGTGGCGACCGTGATGCCGGCGGCGAAGGCGGCCAGGAACAGGTTGCCGTGGGTGGCCTTGCCCAGCGCCAGCACGAGCAGGCCGATCGCCAGCGCGTTGAGCGGCTCATAGGCGGTGGAGGCGGAGAACCAGCGGGTCTGTTCCAGCTTGATGGCCAGCCACGGTACGGCCACGCCGATGAGCAGGCCCAGGGCGAGTTCGAGTCCCAGCTCGCCCAGATGCAGGTTGCGTGAGCCGGCGGCCAGGGCCAGGAAGACCATCACGAACGGCAGCGCCAGACCGTCGTTGACGCCGGATTCGACGTTGAGCAGCTGGCGCAGCCGGGGCGGCACTTTCTCGTTGCCGACCAGGGCGGCGGCGAAGACCGGGTCGGTGGGGGCCAGGACCGCGCCGATCAGCAGGGATTCGATCCAGCCCAGGCCGATCAGGTAGTGCGCGATCAGCGCGGTGATCACCAGGGTGAGCGGCAGACCCCAGCCGAGCGCGCGGCCGGGCAGCCGCCAGGCGCTGCGCAGGTCGGCCCAGCCGACCCGCATGCCGTCGGTGAACAGCACCGCGAACAGCGCCAGCTCGGCCAGCGTGCCGACGACCTCGTCCCCGGCGGTGATCGACACCACGCCCAGGACGCCGTCGCCGAGCACGAACCCGGCGACCAGGAACAGCGCCGCCGTGGACAGGATCGTGCGGTGGGCCAGGCTGGACAGCAGGACCGCCACCAGCAGCACGCCGGCGAAGGCCGGCAACAGGGCGTTCACCGGCGACCCGGCCCGTACGGGCGGCGTCCACTGATTGAACGCTCCGACGATTGCCGTACCACGGCACCTCCATCTGGACCGACGTCAAAGGACATTGCCGACCAGACTTCCCGGCGCACCGCGCCCTACCGTAACAGCAGGCGTCCCTCGGCAGAACGGGCGGACGCGGTGAACACCGGAAAGGCCCGGCACTGACTCGTCGACCAGCGGGGCGGACCAGCGCCGAAAGGCGGCACCTCTGACATCGGCAGGCCCTGTAGATCACCTACGTGTGCGGAGGACCTGGACGGCGGCGGTGATCGCCTCCCTGTCGTAGCCGCCGGTGGGCATGGTGGAGCCGTGGGCGTGGCGGACGATGCCCTGGGAGTCGATAAGGATGCTGCCTGACTGCTGCAGCGAGCCGAAGACCTTTCTGCCCAGGCCGATCATCTCGTGCGGGGTGCCGCGGCGGCCGGTGAGGACGGGGAACGGGATCTGGCGCTTGGCCTTCCATTCGGCCGCTGCCTGGCGGTCCTCGGGAACCGCGACGAACACCCGGACGTTGCCGGCGGCGAACTCGTCGCGGCGCCGGATGAGGTCTCGGACGTGCCGGTTGCAGACAGGGCACGACGTCGACCGCATGAAGTAGATGAGCACAGCGTGATCACCCTGGTGGCCGGACAGGCGGACGGCCTGGCCGTCGGTGTCTTCCAGCACGAGGTCAGGCACGGTCGATCCGGTTTCGAGCATGGCGGAACTCCTCTTCGACTCGGGTTGTGGGAATACGGTCGGCTCAGGTCAGGCACTGGTGGGTTCCGGGGGCGTGCGGCCGCCCGTGGCGCCGGTCTTTCCGCCCAGGCCGAGCCGTACCGTGCTGCGTGCCCGGTGTAGCTGGGACTTCATCGCGGCGTTGCTCAGACCGAGCCTCTCTGCGACCACCCGCCCCGGGTAGCCCAGGACGTCCCGCATGATCAGCACTCTGCGCTGAACGTCCGGCAGCTCCCTGATCGCCTGCGCGACGATCTCGGCTTCCAGACGCCGGATGACCTCCTCCTCGGCCGACGTCACCAGATCGGCGCCGGCCTCGTCATAGTGCTCGAACAGCAGCCGGGCCCGGCGCAGGCACTCGTTCCGGACGATTCTGAACATCCACGATGCCAGCGCCCCGGTGGCGCGGAGTGAACCGATCTTCCGATAGAGAATGATCATCGCTTCCTGTGCGGCGTCCTCGGCGTCCTGCGGGGACGCGCAAAGATGCTCCGCGAAGCGCCGCACATGAGAGTGGGCGCCATGGACCACCGCGGTGATCGACTCTCGATCACCGGCCTGTGCGGCCTCGATGAGCCGTGTGCTCACCCAGCCGCGGTCAGCCACGTCCGCGTCCTCGCCGCCGGAACGAGGTCGTGAACGGTGCCGGCCGCACGGCCGGCATCACGACGTCACTCATCCGAATCTCCTTCCCAGCGTGACCGTCATCCCATAAGAGGCCCCCGCACCGCGAAAGGATTCACCGTCTCAGGATCGATCTCGCTCGGCGCACTTTGAGCGGTTCACCGGCAGGCGGATCCGTCCGGCCCCGGCGGCGATCAGGAGCCCGTCTCAGTGGCGGGCCGCGAGGACGAGCAGTTCGGCCAGGTCGTACCAGGCCTCACCGGTCCAGATGAGTGAGCTCACCGCCAGGGCGGCCGGAAGGGCGGCCGGCCACAGCCGGCCGCCGTGGGCCTGGCGCAGGAGCGCGGCGACCCGACGCGGTATCACCCCGGCACGTCCGGGCCTGGCGAAGGACGCGAGCGGGCCGAGCCTGAGCGGGGGCCGTCCCCCGGCGGCCAGAGCCGCCGTGCCGATCGCCTGCGCGAGGATCCTGCGATCACCGACCGTCTCCGCCGCGTGTTCGTCGGCGGCGCGCTCGACGAGGTAGCCGACACGGTCGGAGACCCACCGCAGCGCGGGATGGACCGCGCCGGCCAGATCGCTCAGCAGCATCAGCTTGAAGTGGTCGTGCTCCAGGTGCGCCCGCTCATGGGCCACCAATGCCCCATATTGGTCATCGGTGAGGATCTTCCGCATCCCGGTCGTGACGACGACGTGTCCGGGCCTGCCCGGCACGGCGAACGCCTCGATCTCCTCGCTGGGCACCACGACGATCCGATCATGGCTCTCCGCTTCGCCGAACCGCAGTGCCCATGCGCGTCCTCGGCGATAACGTGCCACCACGTTGCGGACGGCCACTGCGGCGGACACCATCAAGATCGAAGACAGCCACGGAACCCAGCGCACCTGCCGGGTGTCGTCGATCACGGTCTGGTAGGACCACTCGAAACAATCGGCGACGACGGGAATCTCCGCCACGGCTTTGACGGTGAACGCCACCACGTTGAGCAGGCTCGCCAGGGCTGCTCCGGCGGCCGACCAGGCCAGGATCTTGGCTGCGGGCGATGGCGGCAGCCGGTCCGCGAGAAGCGCGATGAGAGCGACCATCACCACCGGGACCGTCAGGACGGACCAGACGAAGTGGTCAAACACTGCTGCGCTCCAGTGGCCGGGCCGCTCCGGGGAACCGTCTGCGTCGACGTCCGGTGCCGTGCGGGCGGATAAAATTCGGTAGATGACAGATCGTCAGCCGTCGGCCCCCGGACCTACCGTCCCCAGAAGACGGGTCGGCCAACTCGAGGCGCAGATCATCACCGCTCTCTCCGCCTCCGATCGACCGCTGACGACGGGCGAGGTCCTCGAACGTCTCGGAGACCCGGCCGGCCTGACCTACAGTACGGTGATCACGACACTGAACCGGCTGGCCAAGAAGGGCGCCGTGACGCGGCGGCGTGATGGCAGGGCCTTCCGGTACACGGCGATCGCGGACGCGCCGGGCCTGGTGGCCGCGCACATGAACCGTCTCCTCGCCAAGGAGGACGATCGGACCTCGGTGCTGCGGCGGTTCGTCAGCGGGCTCGAACCCGGTGACGAGGAGATCCTCCGGCATCTGCTCAGCGATCCTGACTCCTGACCACCAAAGGCACATATCAGGACAAAGCACCAAAGAATTCTCCACAACGCCATGCGATCGGGCAAAGCCCACTTAACGTGAGGTGAAGGGCGGCAACCGAGGGTTTGCGTGATCGGGCCGGTTCGCGGCGGGACACTACCCGCTGTGCGCTCCTCATCTCTGATCGCCCTGACCCCCGCCCTGCCCGCGGCTCTGGCGGCCCTGGTCGCCGTGGGATCCCTCGTGGCGTGGCTGGGCCGCCTCGGCCACGGACGGGCGGTGCTGACCGCCTGCCTGCGGGCGGCCGTGCAACTCGGTGCCGTCTCCCTCCTGATCACCTGGGTGATCGGCTGTTCCGCGGCCACCGCCGGGTTCATCCTGCTCATGTACGGCGTCGCCGCCCTCACCGCCGGCCGGCGCATCACGCCGAGCCGATCGGCCTGGTGGGCGGCGGTGCCGGTCGCCGCGGGCACCGCGCCGGTGCTCGCCCTGCTGGCCGCCACCGGAGTGATCGCCATGGACGCGCTCGTGGTGATCCCCGTCGCGGGCATACTGCTGGGCGGCTGTATGACCGCCACCTCGCTGGCCGGCCGGCGGGCCGTCGACGAGCTCAGGCAGCGCAGGGGCGAGGTGGAAGCGGCGCTCGCGCTGGGCCTCCCGCCGAGGGACGCGGCGCTGGAGATCTGCCGCCCGGCGGCGAACCAGGCGCTGATGCCCGCCCTGGACCAGACCAGAACGGTGGGGCTGGTCACGCTGCCCGGCGCCTTCGTGGGGATGCTGCTCGGCGGAGCCGGCCCGATCCAGGCCGGGATCGTGCAGCTCGTGGTGCTGGTGGCCCTGCTGGCCGCCGAGGCGATCGCCATCCTGGTCACGACCGACATGGTCGCGCGCGGATACTTCCCCTGAAACGCTCCGGCCCGGCTCCGGCGGCGACGCGGTGCGCGAAGCGGTCGCCGCCGGTCAGCCGCTCAGCCGAACAGCGAGCGCCCCCAGTAGTCGCCCGCGTCCTGAACCCCCGGCGGGCAGGCGAACAGGCCGCTGGAGACGTGCTGGATGTACTCGTTCAGCAGATCGTTCTTCGCCAGGCCCATCTGGATCGGCACGAACTGCTTGCGCACGTCCCGCTGGTAGGCGATGAAGAACAGCCCCGCGTCCAGCCGCCCGAGCCCGTCGGAGCCGTCGACGTAGTTGTAGCCCCGCCGCAGCAGGTGCGCGTTGCCGTGCGCGCTGGGGTGCGCCAGCCGTACGTGGGACTTCTCCGCGATGTACGGCTGGCCGTCCGGCCGCCGGGCCGCGAAGTCCACCGCGTCGAACTCCTGCTTCTTGCCCAGCGGGGCGCCCTCGCCCTTGTCCCGCCCGAAGATGTCCTCCTGCTCCCGCAGCGAGGCGCGGTCCCAGGTCTCGATGTTCATGCGGATCTTCCTGGTCACCAGGTAGCTGCCGCCCGCCATCCACGCGCTGCCGTCCTGCTCCGCCGCCCAGAGCTGGTCGCGCAGCAGTTCGGTGTCCTCCAGCTTCATGTTGGCGGTGCCGTCCTTGAACCCCATCAGGTTGCGCGGAGTCGCCTGGGCTCGCGAGGTGGACGAGGTCCGGCCGAAGCCGAGCTGCGACCAGCGTACGGAGACCCGGCCGAAGCCGATCCTGGCCAGGTTGCGGATGGCGTGCACGGCGACCTGCGGATCGTGGGCGCAGGCCTGCACGCAGATGTCGCCGCCCGAGATCTCCGGGATGAGCCGCTCACCTGGGAACTTCGGCAGGTCGGCCAGCGCGGCGGGCCGTTGCGCGGCCAGGCCGAAGCGGTCGTCGAACAGCGTCGGGCCGAACCCGATCGTCAGCGTCAGGCCCGAGGCCGGCAGCCCCAGCGCCTCCCCCGTGTCGTCCGGCGCCGCCTCGGGGTCGCCGCCGGCCGCACCGAAGGAACCCGCCTCCTTGCCCTGCGTGAGCCGGGCCGCCGCGGCCGTCCACTCCTGCAGCAGCGACACCAGCTCCGCCTTCTTCGTGGTGGTCACGTCGAAGGCGACGAAGTGCAGCCGGTCCTGGGCGGGCGTGACGATGCCCGCCTGGTGCGGGCCGTAGAACGGGAAGGGATCGGAGGGAGAGGGGGCGTGCGCGGTCGTCGGCTGCTGCGGCGTCGAGCGGGTCGCGAGAGCGCCGGCGCCCGCCGCCGCCGCGAGCCCGGCCGCGCCGAGGCCGAACATCGTCCGGCGGCTGATCCGCTCGCTCATGAGATCACTTCTCTTCTCCTGGGACTTCTTCTTCTCGCGCTACTTCGCCACGATCGGCGCGATCTTGCTGATCGGCTCGGCCAGCGCGTTGATGGCATCGGAAAGGGCCTTCAGCTCCGCCTTGGACAGCTCGTTGTGCAGCTGCCAGCCGTCGCCCTTCCGGTGCGCGCCCAGCGCGGCCTCGGCGGCCGTGAACTTCTCGTCCAGCGTCTTGACCAGGTCGGGGGCGCGTTCCTCCAGCACCGGGCGCAGCGACTGAACGGCCGCCTTGGAGCCCTGCAGGTTGGCGTCGAAGTCCCACAGGTCGGTGTGCGACCAGATGTCCTCCTCACCGGTGATCTTGCCGGTGGCGACCTCGTCGAGCAGTCCCTTGGCGCCGTTGGCCAGGTTGAGCGGGGTGAGCTGGGCGGTGCCGGCCTTGGCGACGATGGTCTTGACGTCGGCGAGCAGCTTGTCCGCGATGGGCCCGTCCTTGCTGACGTCCTTGCCGACCCACAGGTCCTTCTCGATCCTGTGATAGCCGGTCCACTCCTCGCCTTCGGCCAGGTCGGCCTCGCGGGCGTCGATGGCCGGGTCGAGGTCGCCGAAGATCTCCGCGACCGGCTCGATGCGCTCCCAGTACGTCCGCGAGACCGGGTAGAGCTCCTTCGCCTTGCCGATGTCGCCGGCCTTGACCGCGTCCACGAACTCCTGCGTCTTGACCAGCAGCGTGTCGCTCTGGCTCTCGATGTAGCGCTTGTAGCTCTTCGTCGCCTCGGCCAGCTTGGCGTCGGCGTCGAGCGGCGTGTGCTCGCCGGTCACCTTCAGCGCGTTGCGGATGCCCTTGCCGACCATGCCGGGCTTGCAGGCCGTCTCATAGGTGCCGGCCGGCAGTTCGGCGATGAGTTCGCGGGTCAGGCCGGGCACGATGTTCTCCATCTCGGCCATCACCCGGTCGCCGGGCGCGTACACGTAGAACTCGGTGACCTTGCTGCCGCCGTTGGTGATGGCGAAGGTGCTGGTTCCCGCGGCGATCTCGGTGGCGGCCACCTTGCACTCGGTGTCGGTGGCGGCGACGGCGACCTTTCCCGGCGACTTCCGCTCCGCGGCGGAGCCGTCGGAGGCGGGGGTCTCGGTCGCGCAGGCCGTGAGCGTGGCCAGAGCGAGCACGCCGAGGGTGAGACGGGCGATGGTGGACATGACGCTCCTGTTCAGGCCGCGGGCGCGGGGGTGAACTGCGCACGCGCGGGGCGCAGGAAGAGGATGAGGACCGGGATCAGGTAGGCGGCCCAGGCGATGACCTCCAGGACCGTCGGCTGGGGGGTGATGTTCAACATCCCCGACAGCAGCGCGCCGTACCAGGAGTCGGCGGGCAGCGCGGCGCTGAGGTCGAAGGCCGGGGTGCCCAGTCCGGGCAGGATGGCCGCTTCCTGCAGATCGTGCACACCATATTTGAAGATGCCCGCCGCGACGAGGATGAGCAGCAGGCCGGTCCAGGTGAAGAACTTGGTGAGATTGATCCTGATGGCCGACCTGTACAGGCCGTAGCCGATCGCGACCGAGGTGAGCACGCCGAGGCTGATGCCGATCAGCGGCTGGGCGGTGGTGGCGGCGCCCTGGGCGGAGGCGAAGAACAACAGCGCCGTCTCCAGGCCCTCGCGTGCCACGGCCAGGAAGGCCATGACGACGACGGCGGTCGAGCCCAGTTCGAGAGCGTCGCTGAGCTTCCCGCGCAGCTCCTTCGACAGCGCGCGGGCGGCTCTGCGCATCCAGAAGATCATCCACGTGACGAAGACGACCGCCAGCAGCGAGGCGACGGCGTCGAAGAGTTCCTGGCCCGTATGGCCGAGGTGAGCCGAAGTGAAGGTCAGCACCGCCCCGAACCCGACGGACAACGCCACCGCTGCGAGCACACCGGCCCACACCGAGGGGAGCCGGTCTCTCCGCTCGCTTTTGACCAGGAAGGCGACCAGCACGGAGACGACGAGCGCCCCCTCCAGCCCTTCGCGCAAGCCGATGAGATAGCTGGCGAACACTGTGGCTCCAAGGCAGTAGGAAGGCTTATCTGATTGGGTTGCGCGGCGGCTGCTCGGACCGTTCGTCGCGGGGGTGCGGAGGATGCGGCGAGCATGGCAGGCTCCTCAAGAGGTCATGGGAAGCGAGCCCCGCATCCGAGCTCTTTTACACACGATAAAAGTTAGCATAGCCTCACCTAATGAATAAGATGGGCGGCCCCCGAACCCAATCGGGGCGGCTCGGACCTTCCGTGGCCACGGGGTGGCCGCCGAGGAGACGGCCTCAGCCGGCGTCGTGTGGTCGCGCCGGCTCCTCCCCCGCCGGGAGGTCGCGCAGCGCCCGCAGCGGCGAGCACACGATCGGCAGGCAGCTCACCGCCAGCACGCCCACCCCCGCCCACAGGGCCGTCCGCACCCCTGCCAACTCGCCGACCAGGCCGGACACCCCGGCGCCGATCGCCAGCGCCCCGGTCAGCAGGAAACGCATCGTCGCCCCGACCCGGCCCAGCAGCCGGTCCGGGGTGGCCCGCTGCCGGTAACTCACCTTGATCACATTGCTGACGCCGACCTTGACGGTGAGCACCGTCCACGCGGCCCCGGCCGCCCACAGCCCGGCGCCGCCGTCCAGCATCGGCACCAATGGCAGGAAGGGCACGATCCCGACGCTCGTCAGCAGGATCAGCCGCCCCTCCCCCAGCCGCCGGCCCAGCCGGCGCGCGGCGGCCGAGCCGAGGAGGGACCCGGCCCCGCCCACGCCGAGGAACGCGCCGAGCCACAGCGGGGACAGTCCCGGCTCCCGGACGAACAGCACGGGCAGCATCGTCTGGACGATCTGGATGCCCAGGTTGGTCAGCGCGCCCTCGGCGGTGAAGGCCCGCAGGATCGGGTGGCGCGTCACCAGGCGGACCCCTTCGGCGATGTCACGGCCCAGGCCCACCCCCGCCGGGTGGGACCGCGGCTCGGGGCGGCGGATGGAGCGCAGGCACAGCGCCGACCACAGGAAGCTCAGCGCGTCCACGGCGATCGCCACCGGGGCCGACAGCAGCTCCACCATCAGGCCGCCGACGCTCCGGCCGGCGAGCTGGTTGGCCGCGTCCATGCTGACCAGCGCGGTGTTGGCGGCCGTCAGCCGTCCGGGTCCGACCAGGTGCGGCAGGTAGCTCTGGTCGGCGACGTCGAAGAACACCGTGGCAGCCCCGCACAGCAGTGCCACCGCGTACAGCTGGGTCAGGGTCAGCGCCCCCGCCCACCAGGCGAGCGGCACCGATCCCAGCAGTACGGCCCGCGCCAGGTCGGCCGTCACCATCACCGGCCGCCGCCGTACCCGGTCCACCCAGGCCCCCGCGGGCAGACCGATCAGCAGGAACGCCAGCGTGCTCGCCGTCGCGAGCGTCCCGACCTCCGCGGGACCCGCCCCGAGCGCCGTCACCGCCGCCAGCGGCAGCGCCAGCTGCCCGACCGAGGTGCCCAGCCTGCTGGCGGCCGCCGCGGCGAACAGCCGCCGGAAGCCGGGATCGGCGAACACCTGGCCGCCTGATGTCGTCACAGTCGTCATGCGCCGAACCCTGCCGCCGCCCGGTGGCCCGCTCCATCGATTCGCACTGGAGCGAATCGGCCGGCGCGCGGTACCGTTCCGGCTGCGGCGGAGAGCCGCCGGGGCGCGGGTGGAGAGGAACGGTACGGCGTGCTGCGGCTGGAGTTCGGGCTGGCCGACCTGGCCTGCACGCGGTTCGCGTTCTCACCCCTGTGGGAGGTGGTGGCGAGCACACGGGTGCTCAGGAGTCCCGGCGAGCACCCGCTGCACCGCCCCTGGGTCTCGGCCGTCACGCCGAGGCTGCGGGCCGCGGGCGTCGACTGGGGCGTGCTCACCGAGCTGGTGCCGGTGCCCACCCGGATGATCCCGTCGTTCGTCTGCCCGCCGCCGGTCACCACCGCGCCCGGCCTGGACCTGGAGCTGGCCACCATGCGCGCCACCCCGCCCGAGCGGGTCCGCGCCGACCTCGCCGGGATGGACGGCCCCCGGCTGGCCGCGTTGCGCGAGGACCCCGCGCGCGGGCTGGCGGAGCTGTCGGAGGTGATCCGCGCCTACTGGGACGTGGCGCTGGCGCCGTACTGGCCCGGCATCCGCACCCTGCTCGACGGCGACATCCTGCACCGGGCCCGGCTGCTGGCGGAGGGGGGCGCGGAACGGCTGCTCAACGACCTGGACCCGGCCGTCCGGTGGGAGGACGACACCCTGCTCGTCAGGCACCGGCACGTGTCGGGCGGGCGGAGGCTGGGCGGGCGGGGGCTGCTGCTGGTGCCCTCGGTCTTCATCTGGCCCCGGGTCTTCTCGGTCACCGTCCCGCCGTGGCAGCCCACGCTGCGTTACTCGCCGCGCGGGATCGCCACGCTGTGGGAACGCCGCCGGACCGAGGTGCCCGAGGCGCTGGCGGCCGTGCTCGGCCGCACCCGGGCGATGCTGCTGGGCGAGCTGGCCGCCCCGGCCTCGACCACCGAGCTGAGCCAGCGCACCGGCATGTCCATGGCCGGGGTGTCACGGCACCTGACCGCGCTGCGCGCGGCGGGGCTGACCGGCGCGCACCGGTCGGGCAGGTTCGTGCTCTACGCGCGTACCGAGGCGGCCGAGGCCCTGCTCGCCGGGCAGCCGCGCTGAGCCGACGCCCTCACGGCCGTCCCCGGGTCAGGGGAGGTCGCTGCGCCCGCGGTAGTCGTTCCACGCCCGGACGCAGAAATCGTGACGCCAGTCGTCCTCCCGGAAGTTACGGCAGGCGTAGGCGGCGTCGAACCGGAGGCCCACACCGCCGGGACCGCCATGGCCGCCGGGCCCGCCGGGACCGGCGGGGGTGTCACGACCGTCGCGGACCGATGCGCCGGGGGCGCCGCTGTCGGCACGGCCCCGCAGCCCGGCCCCGGAGCCGGGCGACCCCGGGCCGTGCCCGTGCCCGTGGTCGCGGTCGTGGCCGTGCGGGGTGCGGGGGGTGCGCGGCGGGTTCGGGAGGTCCGGCGGCTCCCGGCGGCCCGGCCCGGCGCCCTCCACCCGCGGTCCCGCGACGCCCTCGGCCCCCGGCGCCGCTTCCGCCCTTCCCCGCGCGGCGGCCTCCGGCGTACGGCGTGCCGCGGCGTGCCGCCGCTCCCCCGGCCGGGTGCGGCCGTCCAGCGCCTCCGCCGCGCCGGCCCGGGGCCGCACCAGGCGGGGCTTCAGCTCGCGGACGACCATGACCCGGCCGGGTGCGGAGGACGGCGTGCGGGCGGCCTGCGGCGGGTGGACGACCGCCGTGCCGCGCGGGGCGAGCGACGGCGCGGGCGCCTGGGCCGCCATGACGGAGGGCCGGTCGGCCATCGGGGACCAGCCGGAGGACCAGACGCCGAGCCCGGCGGCCGCCAGGAAGGCGCCGATCAGCGCGGGGCGCAGCATCCGGTCGCGCCGGGGACGCGGACCCGTCCAGGAACGCGGCGGCTCCCCGCGCGGGGAGCGCGGCCGGGTCGCGGCGGCGATGCCGGCGTCCACCAGCGACCCGTGCACGAAGGGGTCGCCGGGGTTCTGCGCCGGGCCGTCGTACCGGGCCGCGGGGCGGACCGGCGGACGGGACGGGGACGCGGCGGGCCCGGACGAGGCGTCCTGGGGTCCGCCGTACGGCCTGCGACCGCGGGGACCCGCACCGGGGCCGCGCCCGCGGGCCGGATCGTGGTCATCCTGCATCTCGCCTCCCCGTCGCCGGAACCGATCCGCCCTCCAGCCTGCCGAACATCACCGCCCGTACGCGTCAGGTAACGGCGTGCTCTTACGGAGCTGTTACCAAGAGGACACCACGAATCCCCACAGACAGGACGTCATGGACGGGGTCGCCGCCGGCGGTGACCGCCCGGGAGCCCGGCCGCCACGGCGGACCGGCCCGGTCTCCGGCCGGTCCGCGCGGTGAGGCGTCAAGTTTTTACCATGGGCCCGGACCCCCGGCGGCCACGGCGGTCCGGGGCCCGCCGGACCCCCGGCGCACACCGCTCCACCCCAGGTCACTTGCCCTTTCCGTGGGGCGACGCATACCTTTGGTCATCGCGGCCTGAGAGCCGCTCCATTGACCGGACCCGACGCCGTCCTGTGGCGATACCCGCCGACGGCGTACGGACGCCGAATCCGCGCCTTCTCAGCGGAACCGGGGACCCACCTTTCCGGGGTGAATCGGACGCCTTTCCATCAGCGCGCCCGTAGGGCACTTCCAGGCCCGAACCCGTCAGCTAACCCGGTAGGCGACATGGAAGCAAGGAGTCGACACCCCATGCGCAACCCCCGGATCAGCAGGTTCGGAAACCGTCTCGGCCTGGCCCTCGCGGGCACGGTCCTGGCCGGTGCCGCCGTCGGCGGCGCCGTCCCCACCGCGGCCCTCGCCTCGTCCACCGGGCACGTCGCGGCCGCCCAGCACGTCTCCCAGCAGGAGGCGCATCCGCTCACGTACGGCCTGGACATCTCCAACTACGAACCCACGTACGACTGGAACGCCAGCTCCGCCCAGTTCGGCATCATCAAGGCCACCGAGGGCACGGGGTTCCGCGACGGCTCCTTCGCCCGGCACTGGAGCGAGCTGGGCAAGAAGGGCATCGTGCGCGGGGCGTACCACTTCGGTCACCCGGGCAACGACCCGATCGCCGAGGCCGAGCACTTCCTGTCCGTCGTGAACGCGCAGCCCGCCAAGCGCGGCGACCTGCTCGTCCTGGACCTGGAGGCCACCGACGGCCGCTCCGTCGAGCAGGTCAACGCCTGGGCCAAGACCTGGCTGTCGTACGTGAAGGACAAGACCGGAGTAACGCCGATGTTCTACAGCGGCCTGAACTTCGCCGAGACCTACGGCAGGGGTCTGGAGCAGTACCCGCTGTGGGTGGCCGCGTACAGCATGGACAAGGGCGCCGTCACGCCGCCGGCCGACTGGAAGACGTGGACGATCCACCAGTACACGGAGTCGCCCATCGACCAGAACGTCTCCGCGCTGAGCCCGGACCAGCTCCGCGCCCTGGGCCGCCAGACGGCCTGACGGTCAGGCGTCCCAGGTGACCGGGAGGCTCTTCACTCCGAAAATGTCCGCGACCTCCGGGCGCAGGGCGACCTCCTCGGCCGGTACGGCCAGGCGCAGCGTGGGGAAGCGGTCGAACAGGGCGGGGAACGCCACCCGCATCTCGACGCGGGCCAGCTGCTGACCCAGGCACTGGTGGACGCCGTGGCCGAAGGCCACGTGCCCGCCCTCCTCCCTGCGGAGGTCGAGCACGTAGGGGTCGGTGAAGCGCTCAGGGTCGCGGTTGGCGGTGTGGTTCGACAGGACGACCGTCGTACCGGCCTCGATGGTCCGGCCGCCCAGCTCGACGTCCTCCAGCGCCGTCCTCATGAACATCTTCGCGACGCTCAGATACCGCAGCAGCTCCTCCACGGCCCGGTCGGTGAGCGCGGGATCGGCGCGCAGCGCGGCCAGCTGCCCGGGGTTGCGCAGCAGCGCGAAGGTGCCCAGCGCCAGCATGTTCGCGGTGGTGTCGAGCCCGGCCGCCAGCAGGATCAGGCTCATCCCCCTCAGCTCCTCGTCGGTCAGGTCGCTGTCGGCGAGGTCGCTGAGCACGTCGTCGGTCGGGGCGGCGCGCTTGGCGGCCACCAGCTCCGCGAGGTAGTTCTGGACCGCGGTGTAGGCCGCGATCAGGGTCTCGTCGTCCGTCTCCCCGTTGAGGAATGAGTCGATGTGCCCCTGGAAGGAGCCCCGGTCCTCGTACGGCACCCCCAGCAGTTCGCAGATGACGATGGCGGGGATGGGCTTGGCGAACGCGGTCACCAGGTCCGTCGGCGGCCCGGCCTTCTCCATGGCGTCCAGCCGCTCGGCGGTGATCTGCTCGATCCGCTCGGTGAGCAGGCGCATCCGCCGTACGGTGAACTTGCCCATCAGCGGTTTCCGGTACCGGCTGTGCTGCGGATCGTCCATGAGGATGAACTCGCCGGGGGACGCCGGAGGGGCCTCCATGCCGGAGTAGTCGATGAACGGGTGGTGGAGCATGAACTCCTTGCGCGAGCTGAACCGCGGGTCGGCCAGGACCGCCCGGACCAGGTCGTATCCGGTGACCAGCCAGCCCCGGTGTCCGTCGGGGAAGACGTAGCGGCTGATGGGGCCGTGCTCGCGGGCGTCGACCAGCTCCGCCGGCGGGTCGAAGGGACAGCCGGGCCGGCGCTCGGCCGGTAGCGCGGTGACGGTGTGTTCCATGGTCGGTCCTCTCCTCGGCCCGGGTCTCAACGGCATCCACCATCGCCGGCCGCGCTGACACCGGGCCGTCGCCGTACTGACACGGCCGCTGACACGACACCGCGTGCTACCGAAATGCGGGCCGGTGCTCCGGCTTTCAGGCCGGGGAGCGCGTCAAAGGACGGTTAGGTGGCCGTACCTGGATAGGGCTGCGGCCAGGTCGCCGGATTCGCCTCGGAGTACGGCGTCGAGGAAGGCGACGGTGGCCGCTGCGGTGATACGCGGCCCGGTGGTCCGACCGAGGGAGCCGATGAGCGTGGGCAGCGGCGGCAGGAAGAGCGGAGCGTCGGTGAAGGTGAGATGTGCCGAACCGGGGACGGTGAGCCGGTAGCTCGTCGCCGTGCTGAGCTGGAGCACCCGCGTGAGGCGAGGGATGTAGTCCGGCTCCTCGCCCGGCTTCACGTCGTGGGTGAGCGCGAGCACGGGCTGGTCGAACGGTTGCGGTGCGGGGTCTCGCGGGAAGCCGTCCATGTCGATGACGGCTGCGAACCGGGGGTCCTGGCGGGCGGCCTGCAGGGCGGCGGCGCCCCCGAGGGAGTGGCCGGTCGCCGCGGCCCGGTGGATGTCGAGCCGCCCGGTCAGAAGGCCCGGGATCTCACCGCGGTCCAGGCGGCCGAGCTGGGTGAGGACGAAGCCGAGGTCGGCGGCCCTGACCGCTGTCCACCCGGCCGCGCGCCTGTCGTCCTCCGCCTGGTCGCCGGTGGACGTGACCCGGGTGCGGATCGTCTGGCCGTCGGTGAGGGTGACGACGGCTGAGTCGTACGGGTGGTCGAGGGCCGCCACGACGTAGCCGCGGCCGGCCAGTTCCTCGGCCCAGGCGGTGCTTTGGGTGCGCACGCCTCCGAGCCCGGGCGAGAACAGGACCACGGGGAACCGGCCGCCTCCGGCGGCCACCGGGGTGTCGGGCACTGAGCGCGTGTGGGCGCGTGCCGCCTCGTCGAGGATGAAGCTCGGAAGGCCGAGGTAGTCGGCCTCGCCGCGGGCGACGAGCCGTGCCTCCTGCGCCGTACGGCCCAAGTACCACGCCCGCCGGGCGGCAGGATCACGCTGCGCGGGATACCAGAGCTGGACGACGACCGTCCGCTTGTCATCGGTCCGGGACGTGGCGGTTTCCGCTCGATCGAGGTCGGTCCACTGCACGACGGTGGTGCCGACGGCGTATGCGCCCGACGGCTTGGGGAACACGGGCCGGGGTAGTGCCCACGCCGCCGCCGCGCCCGCGAGAACCAGAGCCAGACATGCCGCCGACCCCGGCAGGGCCGGCCACCACCGAGCCCGCCGTGCGGGCCGCCCGGCATGCCGCCTCGGCAGGGAGGGAGCGGCGAACGTCAGCGCGACGGCCCCGCCCGCGAGGACGGGTATGAGCTGCCAGCGGATCCCGAGCACGGCCAGCACGATCGCGGACACCGCGAGGGCTGCCGCACCAGCCCACGTCGAGGGTCGGCGCGCGCCGGGCGGCAGCCAGCGGGCCAGCACCAGCACGACGGCGGCCGCCAAGGCCGAGAGCTCTGCGAGGGACAGGCCGAAGAATACGGTCACAGTCATGTTGATCACCGTGGCGGAGTGACCTCAGCCGGACAACGGCCCCGATGTGGAGAGTTGCGCGCGACCTCGGTATGACCTCTCACGACCGGTCTGCGACCGGGGTCGTAGGGCCCGGTGGTCCTGGCGCCTCCGGGCGGACGCTCGCCCGGCCTACCTGGCGCCTCCGGACGGACACTCGCCCGGCCTACCTGGCGTTCAGGGCGTGTTCGGGTGAAGGACCCCACTGGGGGCATGGCTCTCTACCGGGAGTCGTCCTCGTCGCGGGCGTCGGGGCCGCGGAGTTGCCGGGTGGCGGTGGCGCCTTTGCCGGGGCCGGCCACGGCAAGGTCGTGCTGCCCAAGGGAACGCAGATCCTCCCCCTGCTCGGCAGGCTGTCAGGAGCAAGAGAAAGGAGCCGCCACCATGACCGCCCAACCTCATGCGGGTCACCCCGGCCCGGCGATCGAGCGCACCTTCACCGCGGTACGGGCAGCGCTGCCTGCCCCGAACGTGACCGTGTTCGACGCCGAACTCGTGGCGACGGCTTCGGCTTCACGTATTTCGGCTTCTCCGCCTCGCTGTCGGCCACGATCAGCTCCGAGTTGAAGGTGACCATCTCCGCCAGCACCACCTCCGAGTCGTCCCGGACCGAAACCGTCTCGCGCTCCTCCCCGCCAGACGCCGCACGCCGTCCAGCCTGACGGACACGCACGCGCGAGAACAGCCGGACAGCCCGTGGGGACATCCCGAAACCAACACGGAGGACGTCCCGGTGGCGGCCATCCGGTCGGTGTCACCAGAGTGATCACCATGACGACGACCAAGCAGCGGCGCAGGCGCGGCAGGACCAGAGGGCTGGTCATCGGTGTAACGGTGGCGGCGCTGGCAGGAATGATCCCGGAGGTCTCCGCCGCTCGGGATGCGCAGCCGACCTGGCGAGACTGCGCCGGCCAGGACATACCGGCGGGCATGCAGTGTGCTGCGATCGAGGTGCCCGTGGACTGGGCCAGGCCGGACGGGCCGAAGGTCGAACTGGACCTGGCCCGGCTGCCCGCCACCGAGCCTGTGCACCGGATCGGCAGCGTACTGGGCATCCCCGGCGGTCCCGGGGCCAACGGGATCGACGACCTGAAGCGCGCCGCGACCGACCTCACCGAACTAGGCCGCAGGTTCGACCTCGTCGCCTACAAGCCGCGCACCACCGTGTGGCGCGATCAGATGCCGCCATCCTGCATGCAGCCCGGGACGTCACTGTTCGAGCCACAGAGCCAAAAGCAGTACAAGGCATTGGCCGCGGCGATGACCAAGGGCCTCAAAGCCTGCCAGAACGCGGACAGGACCAGCCTGTTCGCCCACATGGACTCTCTGTCGGCGGCCAGAGACATGGACGCGGTTCGCGAGGCTCTGGGCGAGGAACGGCTGAGCTTCATGGCCAACTCCTACGGAGGGGTGCCCGCCGCCGCCTATGCCCGGCTGTTCCCGCGGCGCATCCGAGCCATGTATCTCGACGGGACGATCAACCAGGTCGACGGCTGGCGCGACCAGGCGCTGCGGACTCTGCCCGTCCTGGAACGGGTCTTCACCAGATTCACCACCTGGTGTGCGGACACCCCCGCCTGCGCATTGCACGGACAGGACGCCGGGGCGGTCTGGCGCAAGCTCATTCGAGACGCCGATCGCAGGCCGATCCCGGTCACGTCGTCCGAGTTCGGCAAGGGCAAGCTGACCGGATGGCATCTGAGGAGCTTCGGCTTCATCAGCGACCCCGGACCGGACAACTCTCGGTGGCTGGCCTTCGCCGAGGCGGTCGACAAGGCCCGGGGCGGGGACGGGTCCGGTTTCGCCGATTTCGCTCTCGGCAACGCGCGGATCTGGGCCGCCCCCGGAGCGCTGGCGATGACGTGCGCAGATGACCGTGGCTACAGCAGCTACGCGCAGTTGCAGAAGTTCCGCCGTCAGGCGCAGAAGGTCTCGCCGAACTTCGGAGCAGCCTCATTCGACGCGCTCGGATGCACCGGTTGGCCGCTAGCGGTCGCCAACCCGTCCCGCCCGCTGCCGACTCGCGGCCTGCCGCCATTCCTGGGAGTAGGCAGCACGTGGGGCGACCACGCATGGACCGAGAGCTTCACCAGGATGATCCCGGGCTCAGTGACCGTCGGCTACGACGGGCCTGGCCATGTCATGTACCTGTCGGGCAAGAAATGCCCCATCCAACACGCCACCACGTACCTGACCGACCTGAGGCTGCCCAAGCCGGGTACCGCCTGTCCTGCCGAATGACAGCCATATCGATGGAATCGGCTGCTCGATCAGCACCACCGCAGGACCCTGAGGAGGCGCGCAGGTTGATCGGGTGACGCAAACAGCTCTCACGAATGAGCGATTCCCATAGAAGATCATCAACGCGTCGCAGGGGATGGCCGGAGGTCTCGAATCCTTCTCTCTGACCACCGCCCGGCAGATCAAGGCCCATGCTCCGCACTACCGCGTCATCCTCACCGTGTACGAGATGAAGCGGCTCGGCCGCGACGCCGGCGAGCTCACCGCCCTGGCCGACCACCTCACCACCCACGCCGGCCTCCCCGAACCGGCCTAGCGTGCGATCCGGTTCCGATGTGGGTCCCGCCCCGAAGCGAGGGTGATCTCGGCCAGCTCGCGCCAGTCCCGTCGCCGGCCGTCGCGGGTCGCCTCGGCGAACGCGGCCTCACCGAGGCGGCTCCGCGTCTCCGCGGCGATCCTGGTGCCGTCCGGCTGCGAACGGTCCGGCGTGCCGCGCACGCCGTCGCTCGCCGCGAGCAGCCGCGCGGCCTGCTCATGGTCTCCCCGGCGCAGCGCGAGGTCCGCGATCCCGAGCAACACCCCGGCGATCGCCGGCGGATACCCCGTCTCCGCGGTCGCGCGGAGCGTCTCGCTCCAGTGCGCGCGGGCCTCGTCGAGATCCTCGATGAGGTGGCCGTACAGGCCCGAGGCCCTGACGCGGAACCAGACGCCCGGTTCCCCGTCGTCGCCCAGCGCCGCCCGGGCCGCCGCCAGGTGCCGGCGCACCCGGTCCGGCTCGCCGCGCCAGCACGCCAGTTGCGCCTTCGAAAGCGCCAGCTCGGCGAGCACGTACGCGTCCGGCCAGGCGATCCCGTCCGCGCACCGCTGCGCCTCGGCCATGGCGGAGGCGCAGGCCCGCTCATCGCCGAGCAGCCAGTGCAGCTGGGCCTGCCGCGCCCGCAGGCCGACCACGTCCTCGGTCGCACCCATCTCGGCCAGTGCCACGGCCGCCTCCTCGTAGTGCTCGCACGCGCGCGCGAACTCGCCGCGCATGGCGAGCCGATCGGCCAGGAAGGCCAGCGCCAGCGAGATCCCCGACCGGTCACCCAGCGCGCGGAACTCGGCGAGGGCGATCCCGGCGTCGGTGTCCACGCCGGTCTCGTCACCGTTGTGCGTGAGCCGCAGCCGGCCGCGCGTGAGCCTGGCCTGCGCGCGCACCCATGGATCGCCGTCGGTGATGAGCGGCTCGAACGCGGGCAGGAACTCCGCCGGCTCCCGCAGCATCCGCTCCAGCGGAGCGACGAACCCGAGCAGAGGGTTGCGATGCCCGCCGCGCCGGGTGAGCCGGTGCGCCCGGAGGATCCACTCCCGCGCCTGGTACTGGTCGCGGCCGGGCCCGGAGGTCGCGAACACCGTCACGATGAGATACGCCGTCGCCCGCACCTCGTCGGGCACCTCACCGGGCAGCGAGGCCGCCGCGACGCTCAACTCGGCGCCCTCGGCCCGGTGCCCGCTGAGGAACCAGTACCAGCCCACGGCCGAGACCAGCCGCATCGCCTCCTCGGCCCATCCCTCGGCGATCGCCCGGCGCAGGGCCGCGGCGATGTTGTCGTGCTCGGCCCTGAGCACGGCCAGCCACTCCAGCTGCCCGGCCCCGCGCAGGTGCGGCTCGGCCGTCTCGGCCAGCTCGGTGAAGCAGGCGAGGTGCGCCCGGCGCGTCCGCTCGGTCTCCCCGGCCTCGGCGAGCCGGTGCGCCGCGTACTCCCCGATGGTGCCGAGCATCCGGTAGCGCGGCGCGCCGTCGCCTTCGGCGAGCAGCAGCGACTTCTCGACCAGCGCGGTCAGCAGGTCGAGCAGCTGCTCCCCGGCGAGCGTCTCGTCCCCGCACACCCGTTCGGCCGCCTCCAGGCTCGCCCCGCCGGAGAACACCGAGAGCCGCCGCAGCACGCGGCGTTCGGCCTCGGTCAGCAGATCCCAGCTCCAGTCCACGACCGCGCGCAGCGTCCGGTGCCGGGGAAGCGCCGTACGGCTGCCGCCGGTCAGCAGGCGGAACCGGTCGTCGAGCCGATGTGCGAGCTGGTCGACGGACATGGTGCGCAGCCGTGCCGCGGCCAGTTCGATCGCCAGCGGCATCCCGTCGAGCGCCCGGCAGATCCGCGCCATGGCCGACAGGGTGCGCGCGTCCGCGCCGATGTCCTTGCGCACCAGGCCCGCGCGGTCCCGCAGCAGCCGCACCGCGGGCGAGGCCGCGGCCTCGGAGGGGCCGGCCCCCTCCGCGGGCGGGGCGAGCGGCTCGACCTGCCACAGCACCTCCCCGGTGATGCCGAGCGGTTCCCTGCTCGTGGCCAGGATCCGCAGACCCCGGCACTCCCCCAGGAGCCGGTCCGCGAAAGCCGCGGCCGCCTCGATCACGTGCTCGCAGTTGTCCAGAACCAGCAGGACCGCGCGCTCGCGGACCGCGGCGATGAGCCGGTCCATCGGCTCCCCGCCCCGCGCGCCGCCGAGCAGCCCCTGGTCACGCAGGCCGATCGCGGTGAGGGCGGCCTGCGCCGGCTCGCCGCCCGCCGGCACCGGGGCCAGTTCGACCAGCCACACCCCGTCCGGCAGTCCGGCGAGCATCGTCCGGGCGGTCTCCGTGGCCAGCCTCGTCTTGCCGGAGCCGCCCGCCCCCGTCAGGGTGACCAGCCGGTGCCTGCCGGCCAGCTCGGCGACGGCGAAGACGTCGTCGTCCTTGCCGACGTAGCTCGTCAGCTCGGCGCGCAGGTTCGTCCTGCGGCTCTCCGCCCGCTCGCCCAGCTCGCCCCTGAGCAGAGCGGTGTGCAGCGCGGAGAGCCCGGCCGACGGGTCAGCGCCCAGCTCCTCGGCGAGCCGCTCGCGCGTCCGCTGGTACACGGTCAGTGCCTCGGCCGCGCGTCCCGTCTCGGCGAGGGAGCGCATCAGGGCCGCCACGAGCCCCTCCCGCAGCGGATACGCGGCGACCAGCCCGGTCAGCTCGGAGACCAGCTCCGAGCCGCGGCCGAGACGGATGTCCGCCTCCACCCGGTCCCCGAGCGCGGCGACGCGGAGCTCGTCCAGGCGCGCGACCGCGGCGTCGAACGCGTCGCTGTCGCGCAGCCCGACGTCCTCCATGGCCGTGCCGCGCCACAGTGCCAGGGCCGAGCGCAGCAGATCCGCCCGCGCCGCGGGCTCGGCGCCGCGGGCCTGACCGACCAGGCTCTCGAACCGGCACACGTCCACGGCGTCGGGAGCCACGGCCAGCCGGTACCCGCCGGAGTCCGCCTCGATCACGCCGTCCGGCAACACCCTGCGCAGCCTGGACACCAGCGCCTGGAGGGCGTTCACCTCGTCCGCGGGCGGCCGCCGCCCCCAGATCCAGTCGACCAGTCTCGACCGCGTGACGACCCGTCCCGGTTCGAGGGCGAGTACGGCCAGCAGCGCGCGCAGCCGGGTCCCGGGAACCCCCACCACGGCTCCATCACCGTTCCGGACCTCGAACGGCCCGAGCAGTCCGACTCGCACACCGGTGATTGTCCCGCACACCGGTGATCGGGCCGAACCGTGGCGACGGCCGGCAGCGGCCGTAGCCGGCCGGCCTCGTCGTGCAGCGCCTCCAGGACGTAGGCGCCGCTCATCCGGCTGGTCGCGTGGGCGTCGGCATGCAGGGGGAGCATTTCCGCGAGCGTCAGCCGCAGCACGTCACGGGGGTGCGGACGGTCACCGAGCTTCTTGAGGCCCTGCTCGACGCGCAGCGAGGTCCGCCCGGACGCGAAGTCCCTGGCGTTCGGCAGGTTGGACAGCCCCGTCGGAGCGCAGTTCATCGGCGACGAGCCCACCCCCGAGGCCATCGCGCTCGCCCACGAACTCAAGGGGGCATGGATCCGCGGAGAAGGCCGTCAAGTTCAACGAGTCACTCGCCAACCGCGCGATCTACACCTCCTCGGGGCCGACCGGCTGGGGCGCCGGGCACTCGGCCTTCGTCACGACGGGGTCGCTTCCGGCCGCATGAGCCCGGTGCCAGAGCTCCAGCTGCAGCAGTGTCCACAGCTGGTCACCGTGATCCGCGCCGTCGATGTGCCGCTGAAGTAGGCCACGGACCGCCGATGGCCTGAACAGATTCCTGCCGCGAGCAGTATCGTCGGTCAGGACGTCGCAGATCAGCTCTCGCAACTCGCCGCGGAGCCAGGCGGCGAGCGGTACGCCGAAGCCCTGTTTCGGACAGCGCAGCAGCTCCTCGGGCAGCCAGGGGGCGACCGCCCGTTTCAGGAGCAGTTTGGTCTTGCGGTTACGGACCTTCAGCGCGGAGGGGAGGGTGGCCGCCCACTCCATCAGATGGTGGTCCAAGAACGGGGAGCGGATTTCCAGCGAGTTGGCCATGCTGGTGATGTCGACCTTCACCAGCAGGTCGTTCGGCAGGTAGGTGAGAGTGTCGACATCCAGAACGCGGCCGAGGTCGGTGTCGGCCGACGAATTCTCGAAGACGGTCTTCAGCAGACTGTGGCTGTCCACCTCCGCCAGTCGGTGGCCGAGCGCCTCGCTGTAGATCCCGAGCTTCTGCTCCTGCGTGAAGCAGGACATCAGGCTGGGATAACGCCGCGGCGGAGGCTCGGCGGCGAATCGCATCAGCCGGCCAAGCTGCCGCAACGGTGATCTGGCGGCACTTCGTTCGGCGAAGACGGTGCCGATGCGGGAGGAGGCAGCCGCCAGAGGGCGGGGAACGGCCGGGATCCTTCCGGCCTGGTTCATCA
Organism: Streptosporangium pseudovulgare; assembly: GCF_014648055.1. Lineage (GTDB taxonomy): Bacteria > Actinomycetota > Actinomycetes > Streptosporangiales > Streptosporangiaceae > Streptosporangium > Streptosporangium pseudovulgare. The sequence goes on along the minus strand of NZ_BMQJ01000016.1, from coordinate 7,607 downwards.
GGGCGTAGCGCTGGTAGCCACCGAAACACTCGTCCCCGCCGTCACCGCTGAGTGTGACGGTGACATGCCGTCGGCTCAGTTGCGCCGCGTAGAAGCTGGGAATCGCCGAGGAGTCGGCGAACGGCTCGTCGAAGTGCCACGCCAGCCGCGGCAGAACATCGAGCAGGCTGGTCGTCACGACCATTTCATGGTGGTCGGTGCCATACCGGTCGGCGACCAGGCGCGCTTTGCGACGCTCGTCGTAGCGGCTGTCTTCGAAGCCGATGCAGAACGTCTTCACCTGTCCGGGACTCTGCATGGCCATGGCCGCCACAACCGCGGAAGAGTCGATTCCACCTGACAGGAACGCTCCAATGGGCCGCTCGCTCACCATGCGGATCCGGGTCGCTTCCAGCAGCAGCTCGCGCAGCCGCTCCTCCTGCTGCTGTTCGTCGGACACCGGCCGTGGGGTGCGGTCCAGCTCCCAGTAACGGCGCACGGTGATCTGGCCCCGCTCCCAGATGAGCACGTGTCCGGGAAGGAGCTTGTACACACCCTGGTAGATCGACCACGGAGCCGGAACATACTGGTAGCTCAGGTAGTGATGCAGGGCGACAGGGTCTGTCTCCCGGGACATCCGGGGGTCCTGCTCCAGGGATTTCAGCTCCGAGGCGAACCAGATAGAAGTGTGATCGGCCCGCCAGTAGAGCGGTTTCTTTCCCACTCGATCCCGAGCCAGGATCAGCCGCTGCCTGTCACGGTCCCAGAGGGCGAAGGCGAACATCCCACGGAGCCGCTGGACCATGTCGGCGCCGTACTCCTCGTACAGGTGGACGAGACATTCGGAGTCCCCTGCGGCGCGCATCCGGTGTCCTCGGCGGATCAAGTCCCGCCGCAGTTCGGCGAAGTTGTAGATCTCACCGTTGAAGATGGCCACGATCCGGGTGTCTTCGTTGTAGACAGGCTGGTCGCCCGTGGTCAGGTCGATGATCGCCAGCCGGCGCATGCCGAGCGCCGCGTGTTCGTCGCTGTGAAAGCCATCGCCATCGGGGCCCCGGTGCGTGATCACCTCGCACATGCGGCGGACGAGCTCCAGGTCGGGGACAGAACGCGACGCCATCCCGGCTATCCCGCACATACGTCGCTGCTCTTCGGAAGTCGGGAGCACAGACCGGTGCGGCCTTCGAGCGTGACGCTCACATGATGTTCTTGGGCCAGAGGCAGGCGCATCGGCCTGTATCCCCGTGGGAAACGCATGTGCATCGGTACCTCTTGTGGCTGAGTATCCGGCTCCTCGGCGAGTGAGGACGACCGCGCTCCGAGGCATTCCGCTCCACCTGCTTGATGGTGAGCCCAATGCGCCGGAGACCGGTGTGTTTTCCCGCCGCCATGACGGTGCCCTTTCCCGGGCAACGCCTCGGTGAGACGAACCTAACCGAAGGTGCCCCTGCCCGCCGTTATGATCAAAAGCGGCGGAAGGCGTGTTGTGCCGGTATTAGCCAATCCGGCCAAAACTGTCGGCGACGGCGGCCCCGAGGAACCGGTCGCGCGCCGCTACCGCCGGTTTCTGCGCTCAGCTTTTACCGCCGGTTTCTGCGCTCAGCCTTTTCCGAAGGCCCATCGGGCCGTCATCGCGGATCGGGCGAACGCTCCCCGGCGGCGGCGCGCAGTTCGGCGGTCACCGCCCGCTCCCGCAGCGCCGCGGCCTCGGCCTGCAGCGCCTCGATCCGCTCGCGCAGGTCCGCGCTCCTCATCTGCTCCAGGGTCAGCCGGGTGCGTGCCTCGTCCCGCTCCGCGCGGGCCTGGGCTGCCTCGGCCGCGGCCCGGTCGGCGGCCTCGGCCACCCGGCGCGCCGCCCGCTTCTCGGCGTCGGCCGCCCGCCGCTCCGCCCGGGTCGTCCGGATCCTGGCCTCGGACGCCTCGGCCTGGGCCTTGGCCCGCGCCCGCGCCTCCTCGTCGGCGCGGGCCAACGCCCGGTCCCGCTCGGCCTCCAGCACCCGGGCGCGGGCCTCGGCGGCGGCGACGGCCCGTTCGGCGGCGGCCCGCGTCTCCTCGGCCTCCGCCGCCGCCCGCCGGGCCAGGTCGCGCTCGGCGTGCGCCCGCTCGGCCAGTTCCCGCTCGTGCGCGGCCCGCGCCTGCGCCTGCCGGGCCGCGGTCTCGGCCGCCTCCACCCGCTCCGACATCTCCCGCACGCCCGAGTCCATGGCGGCCTCGGCCCGCTCGGCCCGCCGCCGGGCCTGCTGCTCGGCATTCTTGGCCAGGCGCTCGGTGGCGGCGGCCTCGTGCAGCGCGGCCAGGGCCTGCTCCCTGGCGGTCTCGGCGTCGGCCAGTGCGATGTCCCGCTCGGCGTTGGCCTCCTCCACCTGCCGCACCATGGCGTCGCGCTCGCGCCGGGCGTGGCCGGTGGCCTCGCGGGCGAGCCGTACCTGCTCCAGCGCCTGCTCGCGCTCGGCGTGGGCGAGCGCCACCCGGGCGTGCGCCTCGGCCTGCACGGCGCTGAGCCTGGCCTCCACCCCGGCCGGGCTCAGCTCGTCGGACAGGGCCTTGGCCAGCGGGGCGATCGCCGCGGCCATGCCCTTCTCCATGCGGTCGTAGAACTCCTCGGCCCGCGCCAGCGCGCCCTCCAGGCCCGGCGCGGCCCGCTTCAGCTCCCGCTCCCGTTTGGCCATCGCCTGGCAGCCGCCCTGCGGGCAGTAGACCCGGGGACGTCCCCGCCCGGGGCGCTGCTCGATCGGCGCACCGCAGTGCTTGCATGCCGTCACCACGCCTGCCTCCTTGACCACCGGACGAGCGTAGCCTTTTCCAATTTCCAGAAATAAAAAAACAGTAATTCGGGCATGGGCGTGTCGCGAGGATCGTCCGCCGGCCGCGTGTCTGGGATCATCCGCCCGGCCGCACGTGCGGAACCCGGCCCCCGGGAGCATCGGCACAGCGGTCCCCGGTGAGAACGATCGTGGTCGGCCGCGTCCGCGGACGTGGTGCGCGGGCTCCCCCGGCCGGACGGATCGCCTACTCAGCCCGCTGTCATGATCGCTCATGTACGTGATAGTGGTCCGTCATCACGTCCGGGCGGGTCCTTGCCAGGAGTATCGGCGCCGCTCAGGCGATGTGCCGATGGCCGATATGACCCGTATCGACGCAATACAGCGCGGTTCCGGCGAACATGTCTTATGAACAATCGTCAGAGGAGGGCTCTGGCGGCGTCAGCGGCGGGGTGGCCGAGTTCTTCGAGCAGGAGGAGCGCCGCCTGGGCGTGTGTGCGGACCAAGGCGGTGTGGCCGAGTGCGTGACGGGCCCTGGCCAGGCCGAGGTGGCCATGGGCGGCTTCGTGGGGGTCGTCGAACTCCGTGGCCATGGCGAGTGCGGCGTCGTGATCGATGAGGGCCTGGTTGTGGTCGCCCATGGCGTGTGCGGCGGCGCCCAGGGCGTTGAGGGTCTCGGCCTGCAGGTGCGGGCCGAGGTCGCGACTGATCGCGTAGGCGTGCAGGAAGGCGCGGCGAGCGGCGTCGTGCTCGCCTTGGTCGCTGTGGAGGTTTCCGAGGGCGAGTTGGGTGTTCCAGAGGCCTGTCGGGCTGCCGATCTCATGGTTGATCCGTTGGGCCTGCTCCAGGTAGTCGCGGGCCAGGTCGGGCTTGCCGAGTTCCCCGTAGTTCCTGCCCAGGTCTGTCAGGAGGACCCCTCTGCCGACGCGGTTGTCCGCTGCTTGGAAGCGTTCCAGTGCCTGTTGATAGTGGTCCTGGGCGTCATGAAGGTCGCCTTGGCGTTCGAGCGAGTGGCCCAGGTAGTGATGTCCCACCGCTTCGCCCTCCGGGTCGCCGGCCGCCCGGCAGGTGGTGATCGCCTCGCGGGCGTACCGGACGGCCTGGGCGACGTTTCCCATGGCGTGGTGGGTTCTGGCCAGGTCGGCGAGGGTGCGGCCCTCGCTCCGCAGGTCGCCTGCCCGCCGCACCGCTGGAAGGGCTTGGAGATGGAGTGTGAGTGCGGCGCCGCGACGGCCGCGTTCCTCCAGGAAGGGGAACAGGGTCGTGGACAGGAAGAAGACGTGCCCGGGCCAGCCGTGTTCCGCCGCGTACGCACCGACGGCCAGGAGAACGGGCAGCTCCGCGTCCAGCCAGGCCGCGGCGTCGGCGCGGTCGGACAGGGGCGGGATCTCCAGGCCTGGCGCGGGCTCGTGCGGCATCGGGAGCGCCGTGTCCGAGCGCTTGAGTGCGGCCATGCCCGTGACGTGGGTGTAGAAGGTGAAGAGCCTGGTCAGGGCGGCGTTTCTGGAGTCGTCCTGCTCCTGCAGCCCGGCCGCTGACCTGGCGTGGTCGCGTTGGAGGTCGTGGAAGGTGTAGCGGCCTGGTTCCTGCTGGATGAGCATGTGGGCATCCAGCAGGTCCTCCAGGAGCGACTCGGCACGTGTGACGGTCAGGTCGGCGAGCGCGGCGGCCGCGTAGGCGTCGATGTCCTGGCCGGGGTGGAGGCCGAGCAGGCGGAACATGCGGCGATGGTCGGGGCTCAGATGCTCGTACGACAGTGCGAAGGCGGCCGCGACGCCCCGTTCCGCGGTGGCCAGTTCGGCCAGGCGGCGGCTCTGGTCGCGCAGCCGTGCGGCGAGGTAGTCCACCGTCCATCGGGGACGGTGGCGCAGCCGCGCGGCGGCGATTCGCACGGCCAGCGGCAGGAACCCGCACAGGCGCAGGACCTCGACGACGGCGGCGGGCTCCGCCTGCGCGCGCGGCCCGACGACTCCGGTGAACAGCTCGACCGCGTCGCGTTCTGAGAGAACGTCAACGGACATGGCGTAGGCGCCGTCCAGGTCGGTCAGCCGACGTCGGCTGGTGATCAGGACCATGCTGCCCGAACCGCCGGGCAGCAGCGGCCTGACGTGCTGGGTGTCAGCGGCGTTGTCGACGACGACCAGGGCGCGCAGGCCCGACAGCTCGGCGCGCCACAGCGCGGCACGTTCGGAGGTCCCCGGTGGGATGCGCTCCGCGGGCACGCCGACCTGGCGCAGCAGGATCTCCAGCGCGTCGCCGGGATCGACGGGGTCACGGCCCGCGGTGTGGGCCTGCAGGTCGACGAAGAGCGCGCCGTCGGGGAAGCGCCCGGCGAGCAGGTGTCCCGCGTGTACGGCCAGCGTGGTCTTGCCGATGCCCCCCATGCCGTCGATCGCGACCACGCTCACCCCGTCGGGCAGCATGGCGAGTCGCTCGAGCTCGGCTTCCCGCCCGGCGAAGTCGGGCACGTCGTACGGCAGGAAGCTCACCACCGAGGGCCGGTCGTCTCTCAGCACCGCCTCTTCGACGGCTGCGAACTCCCGGCCGGGGTCCAGGCCCTGCTGCTCGGCCAGCGTCGTGCGGTAGTCGCGTGCGGCCGCCAGCGCCTCCGCCTGCCGTCCCGATCGGTGCAGCGCCAGCACGTATTGCCCGCGTAGGCGCTCCCTCAGCGGGTGGTCGGCCACTTCCGCGGCGAGCTCATCAAGCAGCACGGCATACCGCCCGGCCTCCAGTTCCAGCTCCGCCAGCCGTTCCAAAGCCGTCAGCCGCTGCTCCTCCAGCAGGGCCCTCGTTGCGGGCACGAAGTCGGCCTGCACGTCGGCCAGCGCCTGCCCTCGCCAGAGCGCGAGCGCCTGGCGGATCTCGTCGCGGTCGCCCGCGGCCAGCCGCCTGAACTCATGGACGTCCACCTGGCCCGGCTCGGTCACCGCGGCATAGCCGGCGGGACGCGTCTGCACGATGTTCTCGGCCTGCGCCGCGCGCAGCATCCGGCGTATCGCCATCACCGACGCCTGGACCTGTGCCTTGGCCGTCTCTGGTGGGGTCGGCCCCCACATCGCCTCGATCAGCCGGTCCGTGCTCACCGTGCTTCCCGCGTTCAGCAGAAGGTAGGCGAGCATCGCGCGATGCCGTGGCGCTCCGCCCAGCGCTTGCCCGCCGGCGCTCACCTCCACTGTGCCCAGGAGCGAGAAGCGCATAGAGATCATATGGGCGAATGTATCAACGCCCTCGCTCAGTATTTCTCCAGGCCTCGGGACGTACAGGACAGGAGTGCACATGAGCGGAGACGTACTGATCTCAGGTGCGGGTGTCGCGGGCATGTCGCTGGCGTACCGGCTGCATGGGCAGGGCTACGCGGTGACCGTGGTGGAGCGCGCCGCCGCGTTGCGCGGCACCGGGTACGCGGTCCACTTCCGCGGCCAGGCGATCGGCGTCCTCGACGGCATGGGTCTGCTGTCGCAGATGCGCGATCACGCCACGGGAATGGGCGCGATCACGCTGGTCGACGGTGACGGGAAGTGGATCGGTGAGGTGCCTGCGGAGACGTCCGCCGGCGACCTGGAGGTGCTCAAGCCCGATGTGACGCGCATCCTGCACAGCATCACCGCCGACGACGTCTCCTACGTCTTCAACGACTCGATCACCGCGATCGACCAGGACGAGGACAGCGTCAGCGTCGAGTTCGAAAGGGCGGCCGGGCGCAGGTTCGACCTGGTGGTCGGCGCCGACGGCGTCTACTCCAACGTTCGCCGCCACGTCTTCGGTCCCCACCGCGACTTCGTACGACACCTGGGCATGTCGGGTGTCGGCTTCACCACGGCCAACCGGCTGGGCCTCGACCACGAGGGCCTGCTGTACGGCGCGCCAGGCAGGGCTGTCCACGTGTTCAGCTCCAGCGACCCCGGCAGGATGACCGTGAGCCTGTCGTTCGCCACCGATTCGCCCGGCATCGACAGGCTCGACCGCGACTCGAAGGAACGCCTGGTCCACGAGCGCTTCGCCGGCGAGGGGTGGGAGGTGCCACGGCTGCTGGAGGATATGCGGCTGGCTCCCGACTTCTCCTTCTCCTCCGCCTGCCAGATCGTCATGGACCGTTGGTCACACGGCCGCGTCGTCCTCGTCGGCGACGCCGGATACTGCGTGGCGCCGGCGGCGGGCATGGGCGCCTCCCAGGCCCTGATCGGCGCCCACCTGCTGGCGACCCGCCTGGTGGAGACGGCGGGCGACCACACCGTCGCATTCCCTGCCTACGAACGCGAACTACGCCCCTACATCACCGAGAACCAGTCCAGGGGCGCAGAGGCGACAAAGACGTCCGGCACCTGACGGAAAGGAGCGTGGCCGCCGACATCGCCCATGCGGTGTCGTGTCAGCGGCGGCGTCAGGACGGCAACGGCCCGATATCAGAGCGGTCGGCGATGGTGGATGCCATGAACTGTTCAGCGATGGCGGCTCCAAGGCTGGGTGCGATCTCCTCGGGCGACCCGGTCTGAGCCGTCCGGATACCCGGGCACCAACAGGACCGCATTTCACCATTCGCCCGTTCAATCGACTTCTCGTAACACACTTAAGGAGCACACCATCATGTCCATCACCCTTACCGACCAGGACAAGAACACCCCGCGGACCGGGCAGGGCCGCCCGGAGTTGCAGAAGATCCTCCAGGAGATGGTCGATTCCGGTCTCGTCGGGGTGTCGCTGCGGGTGCGCGACGAGCGGGGCGAGTGGGTCGGCGCCGCCGGGGCGAGCGAGCTGGGCGGCGCCGAAGCGCCGCCGGCCGACGGGCACGTCCGGATCGGCAGCAACACCAAGACCTTCACCGCCACCGTGGTGCTGCAGCTGGTGGCCGAGGGCAGGCTCGGGCTG
>NZ_BMQJ01000015.1 GCF_014648055.1 Streptosporangium pseudovulgare | reverse complement strand
CCCACGTTTCCGGTTCAATAGGCGTCGAAGAGCAACAGATCATCTAGCCGGAGTGTCACCCACCTCCTGCGCCGGATCTGTCGCACGGGTCCTGAGCCCTGACACTCCGATCACGGTCGTCCCCACGAACGCGTAGGTGACGGGGAACGGGAGCCGGGAGTGCAGCCGGCTGTAGGCCCGCTGACGGGAGGCGTACACGAACCCGGCCATGGTGATGACGCCGAGCGCCGGGGTGACGTAGCCCGCGATCGCCGCCGGTCCGAGGAACATGACCAGCCAGCAGGCGGTGACCGCGAGCCACATCCCCAGGTAGAGGTACGCACCCCGGCGGCTGGACCTCCGTACGGCGTCCCGCGCGCGGTCCACCTCACGAAGGGCGGCCTCCGCTGACAGGTTGTCATGGTCCGGCATGTTTCCTCCTGGTCACGTAGTTGAGTAGCAGAAGAGTGCTCAACTGCCGTTCAAGTAGCCAGGGGTGAACGGGGGGCCCGGGAAAGGGCCGGCCGATCCGCCGGCGGCCCGGTGGGTGTCGTGCAGACGAGCGAACGCCGCTTTGTTGCGCGCTATCTGATCCATGACATGCCGCTCCTGTTCGGGCCGGTGGGAAACGGTTCGCCGGAGTCACCTGGCCGCGGTTGCTCGACCGGCGTCGCGGGCCACGGTCAGGGCTTGAGCGTGCAGGTCGGCGGCGAGGTCGCGGAGGTGTTCCATGCCTGGGCTGGTGGCGGCGAGGGTGAGCTCGCGTTCGATGACGGTGAGGTCGGCCCGCCACACGTCGGCGAGGACGCGCTTGAGGTACGGGGTGGAGTGGTCCCAGCCCTCGCGCGGGGTGCCGGGGGCGTAGCCGCCCCCTCGCACGGTGGCCAGGACGGTCGGCTTGCCCTTGAGCACCGGGCTGCCCAAGGGCGCCCCGGCGATGACCAGATCGACCCAGGTTTTGAAGTGCTGGGAGACTCCGAAGTTGTACAGCGGCACGGCCAGCAGGACCGTCTCGGCGGCCTCCAGCTCCGCGACGAGCGACTCGGAGAGCGTGAGAGCGTCGCGTTGGGCGGGCGAGCGGTCGGGCTCGGGCGTCAATGCGCCGGTGTGGGCCTGCGCCCAGGCGTCGGCCGGCAGTGGATCGGTGCCCAGGTGCCGGCGCACCACCGGCCCGTCCGGGTGGGCGGCGATCCATTCGGCTTCCACGATGTCGGCGAGTTCGGCGCTGGCCGAGGTGCCGGGAAGGATGCTGGCGTCAAGCCGGAACAGGCTCAAAGTGGCTCCCTAGGGTGATGCCGTGATGACACGACGTAGTCGAACGAGCGCCGAATGTGCTTGCTCGCATTCGGCGGCGGGTCTTGGTGCGCCCTTCCGTAGTGGCCAGGACGTCCGCACCGGACTCATGAAGTTCGACAACACAACCCCCGGAAATGTCAGGCTGCGGCACCGGCCTCACATTTCGGCACGCTGTCTTGTCGAGCAGGATGAAGGCAGACACGAACCAGGGAGCCGTGACGATGACCAGCCAAAACAAGCCGGACGTTGTCGGTTCAGGCGGAGGGCGGCCCGATCCGGGCTTGGACGCGGTCATGAGTGAGCGGCGTCAGCTGATCAACCTCGCCTACCGGCTGCTGGGCTCCCTGGCCGAGGCCGAGGACGCCGTCCAGGAGACCTACACCCGCTGGTACGCCATGTCCCGGCAGCGGCAGGACGCCATCGAGTCCCCCGGCGCCTGGCTGACGACCGTCACCAGCCGCATCTGCCTCAACCTGCTCGGCTCGGCACGAGTCCGGCGCGAGACCTACGTGGGCGAATGGCTCCCCGAGCCGCTACCCGAACCCACAGACAGCGGCACGGCCGCCGATCCGGCCGACCGGATCACCCTGGACGAGTCGGTCAACCTGGCCTTCCTGGTCGTCCTCGAATCGATGACCCCGGCCGAACGCGTCGCGTTCATCCTGCACGACGTCTTCCGCTACTCCTTCGCCGAAGTCGCCGAGATCGTCGGCCGCACCCCCGCGGCATGCCGCCAACTGGCCTCCTCGGCCCGCCGCCGCATCCGCGCCGCCCAGCCCTCCGCGGCCCCGGCGACCCGGCAGTCCAGCATCATCAGGGACTTCAAGCAAGCGTGGGAGGCCAAGAACATCAACGCCCTGATCGGCCTGCTCGACCCCGACGCCGTGGCGATCGGCGACGGCGGGGGCCTCGCCACCACCTTCCTGGACCCCATCGAAGGCGGCGAACAGATCGCGCACGCCTGGATCGAAATCGCCCGCCGCAGACCCGGCAACATGACGTTCCTTGAACGCACTGTCAACGGCCGTCCCGGTGTGGTGGCCGAGCAGGACGGCGTCATCGTGACGGTGTTCGCGTTCGAGGTCGCAGGCGAGAGGATCAAGCGCATCTGGGTCGTGCGCAACCCCGAGAAGCTCCGTCACTGGACGACGGGCTGAGGCATGTCTCCTCACCATCGTGTCACCCGAAGGCCAGGGCATGACCGTCCCCGAACTGCACCAGGCCATGAGTTCCCATCTCAGGGCAGAGGACGACCTGGAAACCGAGGCGCAGGTCATAGGAACTGTTCGGGGTTCGGATCATGCGGTCGAGGTGAGGAGCTCCGGCCACGTGATCGAACCTCGAAGGTAGAGTCCCGCCTCATGGCTTTCCGGAGCCTTGCCGCAGCGGGTAGCCAGACCGCGCCAGGTCTTGACCTTCTGGAAGCAGCGTTCGACGGTGTTGCGCTCCTTTTCCTCGATCAACGCCCACTCGGCATCCGTCGCGTCAAAGCGCGCCACGTCCGGGCTCTACCACACCGTAAGCGAATCGAGCCTTAGCCAAAGGGGTCCGTATCAACCCAGGTCAGAAGCTACTTCGTTGGAAATTTCTTCATTGCTACCGAGATCCCCACCAGCGAAGCCAGCAAGTGCTGGTCGTCTTGTGTTTTCCCGCGGGCCCGGTCCACCTCGCCAACCGACGGAGTGAACACCTCCGCCAGCTCGCGCGCCCACACCGCACGCGTGAACCTGGGGTACGCCGTCCGATCGATCGACGCCACCCGAACCCCCGGAAACCATCACCAACGGTACGGACACAGAGATTCCAGCGATCAGCGATCACACCCGCTGCCCGTTTCTGCCGTACTCCGGTGGCACCCCTTGGAGACCGTTCCGCCGGGAGCTCCGACGGCGGCCGATCCGGTTCCGCCGGGGCCGGGCACGCGAAGGGCGGGCCGGATCGTCCCGGCCCGCCCTGCGCGGCGGTGAGGGGGGTCAGCCGGCGGGCTTGACCGCCCAGATGACCCGGTTGTACAGCTCCACCGGCGGGGTGGGGACGATCGTGACCTGCTCGAAGCCGGCCTCGACCAGGTGGTCCCGCCAGAACTCCGGCGTGGTGAGGATCTCCCCGTCCTCGCGCATGAAGCGAGGGAGCAGGTCCACCTGCAGCAGCATGCGCTCGAAGCAGGCGTTGAGGAGGTAGTGCCGCGCCTTGGCGGTCAGCAGGTCCAGGATGTCGAGCGCGCGCTCCCGGTCACCGGGCTCTCCCATGACCCGGCAGAACTGGTCGGCGTTGATGAAGCGCCCGCCGGGACGCAGGACGCGGAAGATCTCGGCGGCGGAGGCCGCGTAGGTGTCCAGCTCCAGGTGGTGCAGGGCGAAGCTGCTGATCACGACGTCGAAGCTGTTGTCGGGGAACTGGGAGAGGTCCTGCACCACGCCGTCGGTGAACGTCACGTCCGGGTCGGCGGCGAACTTCTCCAGCGCGGCCGCCACCATCGTCGGGGCGGGGTCGAGACCGACGATCCGGGCCCCGGGCAGCGCCTCACGGCACAGCGAGGTCAGCCGGCCCGTGCCCGATCCCACGTCCAGCAGGTCCGTGGCGCCGGGGGGCAGCAGCTCGACCGCGGTGGCCAGCAGTGCCACGTTGGAGGCGTCGGTGTTCAGCACCTTGTCGTAGTCGATCGCGACGTCGTTCCAGTGCGTCTTCGAGGTCTCGGACGTGATGGTCATCAGGCTCCACACTTTCCTTTGAGGGGGACGGGAGTGGTCTGCGGAGACGCGGTGGCCTGCGGCGCGGGGTCCACGGGGGCGTCCCAGATGGACAGGTACCGCTCGCCGCTGTCGGGAAGGATCGTGACGATCGTTGCGCCGGCCCACCGCTCCCGGCCCGCCAGGACCCGGGCGGCGTGGACGGCGGCGCCCGAGGAGATCCCCGCGAACAGGCCGGAGTGGCGGGCGAGGTCGCGGGCCGTGCCGATCGCGTCCCCGTCGGTCACGGTGACCACCTCGTCGATGCAGGTGACGTCGGTGACCGGGTTGACGAACCCGCCGCCGATGCCGGGGATGCGGTGCGGGCCCCGCTCGCCGCCGGACAGGACCGGCGAGCCCGCCGGCTCGACGGCGACGACGTGGACGTCGCCCCGCTCCTTGAGGTAGCGGGCGACGCCGGTCAGCGTGCCGCCGGTCCCCACCGCGCAGACGAACACGTCCACCGAGCCGCCGCAGGCGTTCCAGATCTCCGGCCCGGTCGTCTCGTAGTGGGCCGCCACGTTCGCCGGGTTCCTCTCCTGGCCGACCAGGAACGAGCCGGGGATGGACCGGTGGAGCTGCACGCCCCGCTCGATCGCGGCGAGCAGGCCCTCCTGGTACGGGGACAGCACGATCTCCGCGCCGAACGCCCGCAGGATGGCGCGCCGCTCCTCGGTGGCGTTGTCCGGCAGGACGATGACGCACCGGTGGCCGCGCGAGGCGCAGAGCGCGGCGAGCGAGATGCCGGTGTTGCCGGACGACGCCTCGATCACCGTCCCCCCGCTGGGGGGAAGGGCGCCGGAGCGCTCGGCCTCCAGGATCATCCGCAGCGCGGCCCGGTCCTTGACGCTCGACAGGGGGTTGAGCATCTCCAGCTTCGCCAGCAGCCGGACGTCCGGTGGGCAGTCGGGAAGGGCGAGCCGCAGCAGCGGGGTGTCGCCCACCAGCTCCTCCAGGGACGACACCACTGCGTGGCCCGTCGCCACGGGTGGCTGCAAGCTGACGGTCATGGTTTCTCCTTGCGCGTCGGAAGGATGGGCGGCCGGTCATGGGCGCGGGCGACGGGCGGGGCGGAACCCGGCGGCCCGGCCCGCGTCCGTGACAGGTCCATGACGCGTCCATGGCGGGCCCGCCGCGGGCGGAGGCGGCGAGGGGGGGACGGCCGGGGCCGGTCCTCGGCACAGCGGACCCCTCCTGCCTCGCGGGGACCTGCACGATCAGCTTGTCGCCCGACCGGCCGCGGCACATCTTCCGGGTTGCGGTGCTTTCCGCGGGCGGCCGCCGTACCTGGTCCGGCCGCGCACGGGCGGGGCCGGCGCCTCCCCGGCCGGCGCCTCCCCGGCTGGCGCCTTTCCGGCCGGTGCGACGGGGGCCGGAACCTCCCGACCGGCGCGGTGGGGGCCGTCGCCTTCCGGGGCGGTGCGATAGGGGTCGGCCGCGCGCGGCGGGGCGGGACGCCGGATCGTCGTCCGGCGCCGGCCCCGGCCGTCCGGGGGAGGGGCGATCACCGCAATTCCAAAGGTGCCCCGCCGTCCGGGCTGCTGCCAGGCTTGCCGCAGAGCCGGATCCGCCGACACGACCGTCGCGTCGGCGGCGTGGAACCTCGGTTCCGGCGACCGCGGGCGGGACCCCTACCGGACTCCTCGACCACCCGTAACACGGATCCGGCTGCTCGGGCGAGAAGGCCGCCGGCGTCGACGGACGTCGCCGCCGCCGACGCCGCGACACCGGGTGAGAGCCCCGTGCCGCGGGATCGGGCAGCCGGCGCCACGACGGAGTGGACGGGGAGGAGTGCTAACGCGGATGTGCCGCATATACGGATATTTCAACACAACGGCCTCGCCGCACGAGCTGAGGACCGCCGAGGCGCTGCAACGCCACGGCGGACCCGACGGCACCGGACTCGCGCGGGGCCCCGGTTACGCGCTGGGAAGCACCCGGCTCGCCATCATGGACCCCGGCGCCGGGCGGCAGCCGTACGTCTCGCCCGACGGCGCGGTCAAGGTCGTCTTCAACGGCGAGATCTACAACCACGACGCGCTGCGCGAGGACCTGCGCGGGCGGGGCTTCACCTTCCCCGACCACTGCGACGGGTCCATCCTCCCGGCCCTCTACCGGGTGTACGGCGACGCCTTCGCCGAACGCCTCGACGGGATGTACGCGATCGCGGTCCTCGACCTGCGCGGCGCCCCCCGCCTGGTGCTCGCCACCGACGACGCGGGCATGAAGCCGCTGTACTACCGGTGGGACCCGGCCGGGCGCACCCTGCACTTCTCCTCGGAGATCCCGTCCCTCCTCGCGTTCGAGGGGGTCTCCACCGCGGCCTGGGAGCCGGGCCTCGACGCCTATCTCGCGACCAAGACCCCGTTCGGCGAGCAGACCATGTTCGCCGACATCAGGGTGTTCCCCCCGGGCGTCACCGCGATCTGCGACGGGACCGCGGGGCTGCGCCTGCGCGCCCGGGAGCGGGCGGCGACGCCGCGGCCGGAGACCGATCCGGCCGATCTCACGGTGGTGGGCGACGAGCTGCGGGAGAGGCTCCGCCGGGAGGTGGACCGGTTGCTGACCGCCGACGTGCCGGTCGCCACCATCACCTCCGGCGGGCTCGACTCCAGCCTGGTCACCGCCTTCGCCGCGCGGCGGCCGGGGACCCTGCACACCTTCAACATCGCCTACCGGGGGCGCTGGCCCGCCGACGAGCGGCACTACGCGCGCCAGGTGGCCGAGCGGGCCGGAGCCCACTACCACCAGGTGGAGATCGACCCCGCGACGTTCCCCGACATGCTGGCCGACGTCGTGTGGCACCTGGGCCAGCCGAACGCCGACCCGATCACGCTCAGCACCTACGCCCTGTTCGGCGCGGTGCGGGACGCCGGGTTCAAGGTCGCGCTCAGCGGGGACGCCGCCGACGAGGTGTTCGGCGGCTACGAGCGGATGCGGGCCGCCGCGGCCGCCGCCGAGGCGGGCGCGCCCTGGCGCCGGGCCTACCTCGACAGCCTCGGGGTCCTGCCCGCCGACCGGCGCGCCGGCCTGTACACCCGCGACTACGCGGCGCTGCTCCGCGAGGGGCCGCCCGCCGTCCCCGCGGAGGCGACGGAACTGCTGGACCGCGGCGGCACCGTGCTGCGGAGGATCACCGAGTTCGAGCTGCGTCACCGCCTCCCCGCCTACCACCTGCGCCGGGTGGACCACATGAGCATGGCGCGGTCGGTCGAGGTCCGCCTGCCGTACTGCCAGCGCGGCGTCGTCGACCTGGGCCGGGCGCTGCCGGACGGGCTGCGGATCGGCGGTGGGCAGGTCAAACGCGCGCTGTACGCCGCCGCCCGCGGCCTGCTGCCGGAGAGCGTGACGAACCGCGCGAAGCAGCCCTTCACCCTGCCGGTCACCGCGATGCTCGCGCCGGGATGGCCGCTGTGGGAGTACGCCAGGGACATGCTGGCCGACGACCGGCTGCGCCCCGCCGGACGGCTCGACCCCACCGCGGTGCGGGACCTGTTCACCCGGCAGGCGACGCGGCCGGACGACACCACGGCGCTGACGATCTGGGCGCTGCTCGTCTACGAGGTGTGGCTCGACCAGTTCCGCCTGGGAACGCGCCGGCCGGTGGAGGAGACGGAGATGGCGGCATGATCGGCCACCTCGCCTACGCCGTGGGAAGCCCGTGTCCCACGCTGGTGCTCGACGCGAGGCACCTGCCCAGGCAGCGGGAGCCGCTGCTCGCCGCGCTCACCGAGGCCCGCCGCTGGCTGGCCGCCGCGGGCGGGGAGCACGTGCTCAAGATCGCGCTGATCGAGCCCTCCGCGCATCCGCTGTTCGACCTCGACTACCGGTTCGTCCAGGCGCTGCCGGGCGACCCGGCCGGGTTCGACCTGCGGGGCTCGTGCGGGCACTCGGTGCTGTGCGCGATCACGGCGGCGGCGGAGACCGGCGTGCTGCCCAGGCTCGGGCCGGGCATGCGGGTGCGGGTGAACGTCCTCAACAACGGCGACTGCCTGGCCTGCGAGGTCGAGGAGGTGAGCCGGGGGACGACCGGGTTCACCATGCACTTCCTGCACGCGCCGCCCAAACCCGTCTCCCGGTTGCTGCTGACCGGCCGGCCCACGACGGCCCTGGACGTGGACGGCGAGCGGGTCGAGGTCTCCCTGGTGTCCGCGGGCAACCCGTACGTCTTCGTGTCCGCCTCCGGCGCGCGGATCTCCGGCGCCGAGGAGCTGTTCGGCGACGACCCGGCCCTGTTCGACCGCCTGGTGCGGATCCGCGGCGCGGCTGCGGCCCACCTGGGCTGGCCGGCCGAGGGCGTGTTCCCGAAGGTGGCGGTCACCGTCCCGGCCGGGGGCGGGCGGATCGCGGCCCGCGCGGTGTCGGTGCCGACCTGGCATCCCACGCTGGCGCTGACCGGCGCGGCCTGCCTGGGGGCGGCGATCGGGATCCCCGGCACCGTCCCGTGGCTGGCCGCGAGGGAGGCCCGGTACGACGGCGGCGCGATCCACGTCGACACGCCCGGCGGAAGCGTCGAGGTCCTGGCGGCCGTGCACGTGCGCGACCGGGAACGCGAGATCGCCTGGATCACCGTCGGCAACCGGCGGGTCGTCCTCCACGGCTCGTTCCTCATCGAGTCGCTTGCCCATTTCCAGTTCAAGGAGACTGTCGAATGTCTGTCGGTGTCAGCGTGATCGAACCGGGCCCGGTGCTGGAGACGCTTCTCCACTCCGCGGCCCGGACCGCCGTCAGCGGATGGCCGGACGAGCAGGCGCTGGCCGAACTCCGCCGCTCGGGCCTGCTCGCCACCGCGGTGCCCGCGGAGTACGGGGGCGCCGGCGGGGACGCGGCCACGGTCAACTCGGTGGTCGAGCGGGTCGCCCGGGTGAACCCGTCGGTGGCGATCATCCTGTTCCAGCACTTCGCCGTCACCATGCGCGTCGTCGAGTGGGGCACCGCCGAGCAGAAGGCCGCGCTGCTGCCGGCGTTCGCGTCCGGCGAGTGCCTGGCCGCCTCGGCGTGGAGCGAGCGGGGCGCCGGCGCCGCCAAGAAGAACATCGCCACGACGGGCTCCCGGACGCCCGACGGCCGCTGGCGGCTCAACGGCGCCAAGTCGTTCACCACCGGGGCCGGGGTGGCGGACATCTACCTCGTGCTCGCGACGACCTCCGCCGCGCACGACGACCGCGAGCCCCGGAACGGCCAGAACGGCGGGAACGGCCAGAACGGCGGGAACGGCGGGAACGGCGACAGCCTGTACGGCTCCGCGGGCCAGTCCTTCTTCCTGGTGCGGGGCGACAACCCCGGCCTGGGCGTCGACCGGTCGCTCGACCTGGCCGGCATGCGGGGGTCGGCGACCGGTTTCGTCACCCTGCACGACTGCGAGGTCCCCGACGAGGACCGGCTGGGCCCGCTGGGGCAGGCCCCGGCCATCATCGCCGCCGTCCGCGAGACCGGCGCGACCCTCGGAGCGGTGTCGGTGGGAATCGCGCAGGCGGCGCTGGACGTCGCGATCGACCACGCCCGCCGGCCCGGCCCGCTCGGGACGCAGGCGGCCAGGCAGCGGCTCGCCGAGCTCAGCGCCCAGGTGGAGGCCGCGCGCGCGATTGTCGACAGCGCGGGGCGGAGGCTGTCGGCCACGCCCGGCACGGTCACGCTGCAGAGCAAGATCTTCGCCTCGGCCACGGCCGAGCAGGTCTGCCTGGAGATCGCCCGCATGCTCGGATCCACCGCGTACGTGGTGGGCCACCAGCTCAACCGCCTGATCGCGGACGCCCGCGCGGTGGCGCTGATGGGGCCGACCAACGACCTGTGCCGGGAGCTGATGGCGGCGTCATGGACGAACTGAGGACACGCCCCGACCTGGTGGTGACCGGCGGCCGCGTCGTCACCCCCGCCGGGGTGCGCCCGGCGACCGTCACCGTGACCGGCGGCCGGATCACCGCCGTGCTCGACGGCGACGGAGGCGGTGACGGAGACGGTGACGCAGGCGGCGACGGCGGCCTGCCGCCGGACGTCCCCCGGGTGCGGGCGGACGGCTGCTACGTCCTGCCGGGGCTGATCGACTCACACGTGCACTTCCGCACGCCCGGACTCGAACACAAGGAGGACTGGGCCCACGGGAGCCGCGCCGCCGTCGCGGGCGGCGTGACCACCGTCATCGACATGCCGAACACGGTGCCGCCGACCCTCGACCCGGAGACGCTCGTCTCCAAGGCCGGGCTGGTCGCCGGGACGTCGCTGGTCGACTACCGGTTCCACCTGGGGGCCGACCCCCGCCGGCCCGCGCTGCTCGCCCGCCTCGACCCCGCGATCTCGACGACCGCCAAGGTCTTCATGGCGGGCCACCACACCGCGCCGACCGTGGTCAGGGACCCGGCCGCGCTGGAGAAGATCTTCGCGGCCGCCGCGATCGGCGGTGTGCGGCTGCTCCTGCACGCCGAGGACGAGTCCATCTTCACCCTGCTCGACCGGTGGCAGGGGGAACCGCGCTCCTACCTCGACTACGAGCGGCGGCGGCCGCGCAGCGGCGGCATCTCCGCGGTGGCGCGCGTCCTGGAGCTGGTCCGCCGGTACGGCACCGAGGCCCACATCCTGCACCTGTCCAGCGCCGAGGAGGCCGACCTGGTCACCGCGGCGCGGGCCGCCGGGCTGCCGGTCACGTTCGAGGTGACCGGCCACCACCTGTCGTTCACCGACGCCGACACGCGCCGGCTGGGCGCCAGGATCCGGCTGTCACCGGCCATCCGCACCCAGGCGGACCAGGACAGGCTGTGGGAGGCGCTGCGGGCCGGCGAGGTCGCCTGTCTCGGCAGCGACCACGCCCCGCACACCGTCGAGGAGAAGACCCGGCCGGTCCCGGACGCCCCACCCGGGTTGCCCGGCGTGCAGGAGCTCGCCGTGGCCGTGTGGACCGGCATGCGGCGGCGCTGGCCGGAGGAGGACCCCGATCTGGCCGTCACGCGTCTGGTCGAGCACCTCTCCGCCAGGCCGGCCGAGATGTTCAGGCTGCCGGGCAAGGGCCGGGTGGAGCCGGGCGCCGACGCGGACCTGGTGGTCTTCGACCCCGCCACGCCCTGGATGCTCTCCGCGCACGACGTGCGGTCCAGGTGCGGCTGGTCGGCGTACGAGGGATGGACGATGACCGGCCGGGTGCTCACCACGATCAGGGGCGGGCAGGTGGCCTGGGACGCCGAACGGGGGACTTTCGGCCGCCCCGAGGGACGCTGGCTGTCCGGCGCCGCCGCGCAGGACCCACCGCGGGCGGAGGCCGCGGCGCAGGACCGGCCGCGTACGGAGATCACCGTGCAGGACCCGTCACGTACGGAGGTTGCGGCGCGGGGTCCGCGACGCGCGGAGACCGCGGCGCAGGACCCGTCATGTGCGGAGGCCGCGGTGCGGGACCCGTCCCGCGAGGCGGGGGAGCGGGAGGTGACCTCCGCGTGATGCTGAAGGGGATACACCCGAACATCAAGCTCCGCATCGGCATCGGGTTCGTCCAGCGCCTGCTGGACATGATGCTCATCCCGCTGATGATCATCCACTTCTCCGGCCTGTACGGCGCGGCCACGGCCGGCCTGATGACCGTGGTGGCCGCCGGCGTCGCGATCGCGTGCACCTTCCTCGGCGGCTACCTGTCCGACGTGCGCGGGCGCCGCCGTACGATGCTCGTCAGCGAGGTGGGCTGCTTCGTCGCGGCCGTGTGCCTGGCGCTCGCCAACTCCCCGTGGTGGCAGTCCGGCATCGCCACCTACGTCTTCTACCTGGTCAACACGGCCCTGATCAGCGTGGTCCGGCCGGCCAGCGACGCCATGATCATCGACGTGTCCACCCCGGAGACGCGGCCCAGGATCTACGCGGTCAACTACTGGGCGACGAACGTGGCGTTCGTCGTGGGCTCCCTGCTCGCCGGCTTCCTCTACGGCGGGCACTTCTTCCTCATCCTGGCCGCGGCGGCCGTGCTCTCCGGCGGGGTCGCCGTGGTCACCTGGCGGTGGATCTCCGAGACCAGGCCGGCCACCGGGACCACTGCCGGGACCACCGCGGAGACGGCCACCGGGCCCACCGGCGGAACCACCGGAGGGAACACCGCCGGGACCGCGGGCGGGCCGGGGACCGGGCGGGCCGGATGGCTGCTGCCGCTGCTGCGGGGCTACGCCGCCGTCCTGCGCGACCGTGTCTTCGCCCGGTTCTTCCTCTCGATCCTCCTGTTCACCTGCATCCAGGTGCAGCTCGCCAACTACATCGGGGTACGGCTCAGCCAGGAGTTCCCGCCGCAGCGGCTCTTCGACGTCGGCCCGTGGGCGCTGGACGTCGACGGGGTCAACATGTTCGGCATCCTGCGGGCCATCAGCACCTTCGTCGTCGTCTGCCTCGCGCTGTCCGCGACGACGATCTTCAGGCGGCTCACCGACGGGCAGCGGATCGGCGGGGGCACCATCGTCGTCACCGCCGGATACATGGTGCTGGCGGTGAGCAACGACCCCGGGGTGCTGATCACCGCGACGGTGGTGTTCGCGCTGGGGGAGATCATGACCTCCCCGACGCGTCAGGCGCTGCTGGCCGACGTGGTCCACCCCGACGCGCGGAGCATGTACATGGCCGTCTACCAGTTGCAGTTCCGGCTCGCCGCGGTGGCCGGCTCGCTGTGCGTGACGCTCGGAACCTTCGTCCCCCCGGCCGCGATGAGCGCCCTGTACGGGGTCTTCGGCGCCGCGTCGTGCCTGCTGATCCTGTCGGTGCTGCGGGCACGGGCCGCGGTCGCGCGGGCGGAGGGCGGCCAGGGGGAGACGGCACCGGACGCGACCGGCGACCGGGCGGAGGCCGTACCGCGGGCGGACGGCGACCGGGCCGAGGCCGCGCCGCGCACCGACGGCGACCGGGCCGAGGCCGCGCCGCGCACCGACGGCGACCGGACGGCGGCCGCGCCGCACGCGGCCGGTGACGCGGGGGAACCGCACACCCGACACGCGACATCAGGGAGCAGGCGATGACCCAGGACAGGACGCTGCTGTTCATCGGCGCCACCACACGCGCACTCCGGACGGCCAAGGAGTTCGGCCTGGACGTCGTCCTCCTCCAGCACAGGAGCAAGTTCGAGGCCGAACAGGCCGCGCTCGCCGACGTGACGTTCGTCGCCGACTACACCGACTGGTCCGCGGTGCGGCCCCTGGCGCAGGCCGCGCGCGAACGCTGGGGGATCACGGCCGCGCTGGCCCTGACCGACCCGGCGCTGGACGCCCTGGGCCGGGTCAACGACCTGTTCGGCCTCGGCGGCACCGGCCACGAGGTCTGCCGGCGGTTCCGGGACAAGTACGAGATGCGCCGGCACCTGGCGGCCCGCGGCGCGCCGACGATCGGCGCCGAGCCGCTGGGGAGCCGGGACGACCTGACCTCCTTCGGCGACCGGTACGGCTACCCGTTCATCGTCAAGCCCACCGACGCGGCGGCCGGCATCGGCGTCTTCCGCGTCGACGGCCCGGCCGACGCCGACGCGGCGTGGCGGCGGGTGCTCGGCCTGCGGGAGACCGGGGTGAACCGCGGCTGCGGACACCTGTTCCCGCTCACCGGCTTCCTCATGGAGGAGTACGTCGACGGCCCCGAGTTCAGCGTCGAGGCGTTCAGCTTCTCCGGCCGCCACGTCGTGGTCGCCGTCACCGAGAAGCTCACCTCCGGCGCCCACTTCGCGGAGCTGGGCCACACGGTCCCGGCCCGGATCACCTCCGCCCGGGAGGAGCTGGTCGCGGCGGCCGCGACCGGCTTCCTCGACGCGATGGGGCTCGCCGACGGGCCCAGCCACACCGAGATCCGGATCGGGCCGCGCGGCCCGGTCGTCATCGAGTCGCACAACCGGATCGGCGGCGACCGGATCACCGACCTGGTGGAGGCGGTGTACGGGATCGACCTGGTCGCCTACGCGATCGGCCACCCCTTCGGGCTGGTGGAGGAGCTGACCGAGCGGCCCCGGCCCCGAGGCGGCGCGGCCGTGCGGTTCCTGGACGCCGGGCCGGGCCGGGTGGCGGCGATCGACGGCCTGGCGGAACTGCGCTCCCGCCCCGACGTCATCGCCGCCGACGTGTTCGCGAAGGTCGGGGACGTCGTCGGGCCGGTGCTCGACAACAACGACCGCCTCGGCCTGGTCGCCGCGACCGGCCCCGACGGCGACGCCGCGGTCAAGCTGTGCGAGGAACTGCTGGAGAACACCCTGAACGTGCAGGTGGTGAACCCATGACCATTGTCATCCTGGACCGGGCCGTCGGCCCGCTCCCGCCGTACGCGGACTGGCTGCGCGACAGCGGCCGCCGGCTCGTCCTGCTGACCGGGCGCCCCCCGGAGGAGGTCCCCGGCGGCGACTACGACCTGGTGAGATGCCTCCCCGGCTACGCGACGTCCACCGAGGTGGACAGGTACGTGCTCGACCTCGCCGAACGCACCGCCGTGTCGGCGCTCGTGGCGACCTCCACCGAGGACCTGGTCAGGGCCGGCGCCCTGCGGGAGTGCCTGGGCGTCGCCGGGCAGGGCAGGGACGACGCCCTGGCGTTCGCCGACCCCGTGACGACCCGGCGGCTCCTGGCCGGGGCGGGCGTCCCCGCCGTCGAACGCGGAGCCGTGCAGCGGATCTCCGACCTCTACTGGCACGCCCACCGCTGGGGATACCCGGTGCGGGTCCGGGAGCGCAAGAAGGCCGGATGGCCCACGGTCGCGGTCCTGCGCGACGAGGCTGACGTGCGCGCCTACACCCGCGGCGGCCTGGCCCCCGACCTGGTGTCCGTGCCCGCCCTGATGGCCGAGCCGTGGACGGCCGGCGAGCGCCGTCGCGTCGTCGCCGGTGGCACGGCGTCGCGCCGCCCGGAACCCCCCGGCCTGTCGTCCGCCGTGGACGCCGCGCTGGCGGCGCTGCCGGCGACGGACGGCTGCCCGTACCTCGTCGAGGCGGTCCGCGCCGACGACGGGCGGTGGCTGGTCGACACCGTCACCCCGGACGTCGACGGCGACGACCGCCGCGCGGCGGTCCGGGTCCAGGCAGGGCTCGTCCCCGACAACCTGGAGATGATCCGATGAGCGTCCTGATCCTGCACCACCGCGGCACCCTCGCCGCCCACGCCTACGACAGGTGGCTCGCCGACTACGAGGGGGACGTCCTGCTCCTGGCGTCCAAGGAGCACCTCGGCTGGGTCGGCGAGGAACTGCCCACCGGGGAGACCGGCTACAGCCACATGGAGGCGCTGGACGACTACGAGGTCGGCGGCGTGCTGGAGGCCCGCGTCCTCGACCTCGCCAGGCGGTACGGCGTGAGCCGCCTCTTCACCTGCCAGGAGCACGACCTGGAGCGGGCCGCCCAGCTCCGCGAGATCCTCGGCCTGCCCGGCCAGACGTTCTCCAGCGCGCTGCCGTTCCGCAACAAGCTCCTGATGAAGGAGACTGTCCAGGCCGCGGGCATCGAGGTCGCGGCGCACCGCGGCGTCGAGTGCGCCGGCGACCTCGTCTCCTTCGCGCGGGAACACGGCTTCCCCGTGGTCGTCAAACCCCGCGACGGGGCGGGCTCCATCGGCGTCACGGTGCTCCGGTCGCGCGAGGAGCTCGACGCGTTCGTCGCCGACAGGCTCGACGTCTACGGGCCGCTCCAGTCGAACCTGATGGTGGAGGCGTTCGTGCCCGGCGCGATGTGCCACGTCGACGGGCTCGTCGTGGACGGCAGGGTCGCCCTCGCCTGGCCGTCGCAGTATCTGTTCACCCTGGCGTCCTTCAAGGAGCTGCGCGGCGGCAGGCACGACGTCACGCTGGACCGCGACGACCCGCTGGCGCGGCGGCTGCTCGACTTCACCGACCGGGTGCTGGACGCCCTGCCCTGCCCGCGCGACTTCACCTTCCACGCGGAGGTGTTCCACACCCCCGACGACCGGCTCGTCCTGTGCGAGATCGCCTGCCGGACCGGGGGAGCCCAGACGCGCGGCGTCATCAAGACCATCTTCGGCGCCGAGCTGAACGAGTGCTGGGTGCGCGCGGAGGCCGGCCTGCC
Source organism: Streptosporangium pseudovulgare (assembly GCF_014648055.1). Taxonomy (GTDB): domain Bacteria; phylum Actinomycetota; class Actinomycetes; order Streptosporangiales; family Streptosporangiaceae; genus Streptosporangium; species Streptosporangium pseudovulgare. Next base: position 261,806 of record NZ_BMQJ01000015.1, on the reverse strand, counting down.
GCTGCCGATCGACATCGGCCCCGAACGGCCCGAGCCGGTCAAGATGACCGGGCAGCTGCTCCTGTCGCGCCGGCCGGGCAAGGTCGTCGACCTCCCGGGAGAACCGCCGTTCCCCTGGGTCGAGGAGTACAAGATCTCCGTCGAGCGCGGGGAGGTCATGCGGGTCTCCCGCTACTCCGCCGACGTCATGTGCTGCTTCCTCGTCTCCGGGCCGGACCGGGCGACCTGCCAGAGCCGGCTCCAGGAGCTGGAGGACTGGTTCCTGGACGGGCTCGTCCTGGAGGAACTGGAGGAGCCGCCCGAGGACGAGGCCCCCGCCGCCCCCGGGGACGAGGCCCCCGCCGTCCCGGAGGATGAGGCCCCCGCCGTCCCCGAGGCGAGCCGGAGCCGGTCGTGACGGGCCCGGCCGTGACGGGCCCGAGCGTGGTGGTGGCCGGCGGCGGCATCGGCGGGCTCGCCCTGGCCGTCGCCCTGCGCGGCGCCGGGATCGGGGTGACGGTCGTCGAGCGTACGGCGCGCATCGCCGAGGCCGGTTCCGGCATGGTCCTCTACCCCAACGCGATCACCGCCCTGGACGCCATCAGCCCCCGCCTGGGCCGGGCCGTACGCGCGGCCGGGCACGAGGCCGTCCCCGGCGACACCAGGCCGACGCTGGCCTCCGACGGCACGACGCTGGCGGTCGACGCGATCGGGGAGCTCACCCGCCGCTTCGGCGCCCCGCAGGTGACCCTGCTGCGCTCGGCGCTGCAGCACGCGCTGCTCGGCGAGGCCTTGGCCGTCGGCGTCGACCTCCGTACGGGCGTCCGCGTCGACGGTCACGCCGACCGCGGTGAGCACGTCGACGTGGTCCTGTCCGACGGCTCCGTCCTGACCGCGGACGTCCTCGTCGGCGCGGACGGCGTCCGCTCCGGCATCCGCCGGCGCCTGTTCGGCGACAGCCCGCTCCTCTACCGCGGCTACACCTCGGTGCGTGGCCGGACGAGAAGGTCGGGCGCCCACCCCAACGGGTTCATCGCCAGCGGCGACGGCGTCGACCTGTTCGCCGGGCCGATCGGCGGCGGGCACCTGTACTGGGCGGCCAAGATCGTCGCACCGCCCGAGGTGTGGCCCGCGATGGGCCCGGCGGCGGCGATGCCGGCCCTCCTCGACCTGCTCGCCGGATGGCACGACTCCATCGTGGAGATCATCCGCGACGTCGACGCCGACGGGATCGTGGTGACCGACATCGTGGACCGCGACCCCATCCCGCGGTGGACCTCGGGCAGGGTGACCCTGCTCGGCGACGCCGCCCACCCGATGACCCCCGGGGTCGGGCAGGGGGCCGGCATGGCGCTGGAGGACGCGGCGGTCCTCGCCCACCACCTGCGGTCGTGTTCCGACGCGCCGGCCGCGCTGGAGGCGTACTCGGCGGCGCGCGCGTCCCGCGCGGCGGACGTGGTGCTGCGGTCGCGGCGCACGGGACGCGTGGACAGGGAGTCGGGCGCCGGCGAGGAGTCGGGCGCGCCCCGGGACTTCAGCACCCAGGACGAAGGACCCATGACACTGTTCGGGTGGCGGCCCCCGGGCCGCGTGGAGCCCGTCCCGGTGTGACGCGTGTGACGCCGGTGACATGTGCGCCATGCGTGGTCCGCGTGGCGCACAACTCACATGTGCCGCAGATGTCACACACATCGAACGCGTCGCACATGGCGCCGGAAAACGGTGGGCGTGAGAATGGGAAAAGCGGCCGGACATCATGTCCGGCCGCTTCACGGATTTCGCGGAGAGCACGGTGGGGCGGCGGAAACCGCCGCCCCACCGGAAACGCCCGACGGCCCTCATGGAACGGCTCGGCGTGATCACCGCCGAAGACGGCTCACATGGGGACGGAGGTCGTGAGACCGCCGTCCACCGCGAGCTCCTGGCCCGTGATGTAGGAGGAGCGGGGCGACAGCAGGAACAGCGCGGCGTCCGCGACGTCCTCGGCGGAACCCAGCCGGCCCAGCGCCACCTGGGCGCGGCACGCCTCCTGCGCCTCGGGGGTGCTGGAGATCCCCTCGAACATCTCGGTCACGATGTAGCCGGGGCTGACCGCGTTGACCCGGATCCCCTTGGTGGCCAGGTCGGGGGCGAGGGTGCGGACCAGGTTGATGACCGCGGCCTTGGTCGCCGCGTACACCGAGGTGAAGGCCAGGCCGCGGTGGGCCAGCCAGGAGCCGTTGATCACGATCGCGCCGCCGTCGCCCATCAGCGCCGCCGCCTTGGCGATGGTGAAGTACACGCCCTTGAAGTTGACGCCCACCACGGCGTCGAAGCTCTCCTCGGTGACACCGGCGCTGGGGGCGAAGTCGGCGATCCCCGCGTTGGCGAAGACGCCGTCCAGCCGGCCGAAACGCTCCTCGATGCGCGAGAAGAGCCGGTCGAGGTCCTCGGCGCGGGAGACGTCGGCCGCCACGGCCAGGACGCGGTCGCCCGCGCCGAGCTCCTCGACCGCCTTGTCCAAGCGCTCCTGGCTGCGACCGGCGATCACGACCTGCGCGCCCGCCGCCAGGAGCCTCTGCGCCGTGGCGAGGCCCATGCCGCTGCCGCCACCGGTGATGAGAACTGTTCTGTTCGCAAACTCCGTCATGCGGCCAGAATCACACGCGGGCGTTTCCGTCACATCCTCGGAATTGCGCTTCTCCGCCTTTCCGGCCTGCCTTTACGGCGTCACGCCGCGCCTCCTTTCCGGTCCGCCGGATCCCCGCCCTTTCCGGTCCGCCAGGCAGCATTCCAGAAGATGCCCCGGGTAATTCCGGATGTGACGCTGTAGCGGATAGAGCAGCGGACCGCACGCCTTGCGGAGAAGGGCGGGCGGGCGCCCCGGCCGGCCGTACGGGACCGGCGGGCGACGACGGATCGCTGAAGAAACCTTGAGCCGAGGAGGCGCTCCAATGGGTGATGTGGCAAAGACCCGTGCGGTGGTGCTCGGTGGAAGCCTCGCTGGGCTGTTCGCGGCCCGGGTGCTCGCCGACGCCTATGACGAGGTGCTCATCGTCGACCGCGACGTCCTGATCGGAGTGGAGGGGCCGCGCCGGGGTTGCCCGCAGAGCCGCCACATCAACGGTCTGCTGGCCCGCGGCCAGCAGGTCATGGAGGAGCTGTACCCCGGCATCACCGAGCAGCTCTTCGCCGACGGCGTGCCCACCGGCGACCTCGCCGGGAACGTCCGCTGGTACTTCCACGGCAAGCCCATCAAGCAGCAGCACGCCGGCCTGGTGTGCGTGGCCGCCAGCCGTCCCAAGCTGGAGCACCACATCCGCGAGCGGACCAGGGCGCTGCCCAACATCGCCTTCGCCGAGCGGCACGACATCCTCGGCCTGGAGACCACGGCCGACCGCAGCCGGGTCACCGGCGTGCGGGTGCAGCCGCTGGAGGAGGAGGGCGCCGGCGAGAAGGTCATCGACGCCGACCTCGTGGTCGACGCCACCGGCCGCGGCTCGCGCACCCCCATCTGGCTGGAGGCCCTGGGATACGCCCGGGTCGAGGAGGAGCGGACGAAGATCGGCCTGGGCTACGTCACCCAGCACTACCGCCTGACCGCCGACCCCTACCACGGCGACCTGTCCATCAACCCGGTCGCCTCGCCCGAGCTGCCCCGCGGCGCCATCTTCACCAAGACCGACGGCGACCGGGTCGAGCTGACCACCTACGGCATCCTGGGCGACCACCCGCCGACCACCCAGGAGGGCCTGTACGAGTGGATCAAGTCGCTCGCGGTGCCCGACATCTACGACGCCCTGCAGCACGCCGAGCCGCTGGACGAGCCGGTGGCGTTCCGCTTCCCGACGACCCTGCGCCGCCACTACGAGAAGATGACCCGCTTCCCCGACGGCCTGCTGGTCACCGGTGACGCGGTGTGCTGCTTCAACCCGGTGTACGCCCAGGGCATGACCGTCGCCGCGCTCAGCGCGCTGGTCATCCGCCAGCACCTGCACACCGGCGCGGCCCCCGACCCCTTCCAGTACTTCTCCGACCTGTCCCGCAACGTCATCGACCAGCCGTGGGAGATGACCCACACCGTGGACCTCAGCTTCCCCGGCGTCGAGGGGCAGCGCACCCCGCAGCTCCGCGTGGCCCAGGCGTTCCTGAACCTGGTGCAGACCGCCGCCACCCGCGACGGCGTGGTCGCCGCCGCCTACATGCGCGGCGCCGGCCTGATCGACGGCCCCGAGGCGCTGATGCGGCCGAAGATGCTCGCCCGCATCCTGTGGAACGCCCTGCCCTGGGGCAAGCCGGCCGCGCAGCCGCGCCGCCGCCCGCCCGCGCCGGTGGAGAAGCCCAAGGCGACGGTGTCGTGACCGCCTCCCCGGTGACGGCCGCCGTCTTCACCGGGCGGCCGGTCCACGAGCTGGTACGGCGGCACGCCCGGGCGACTCCGGACGCGGTCGCCGTCACCGGGGAGGGACGAGGCGTCTCCTACCGTGACCTGCTGCGGCGGGCCGACGCGGTCGCCGGCGTCCTGCGGGCCGCCGGCGGGGTGCGCGGCCTGCCGGTGGCGGTGCGGATGGACCCGGGGCCCGGCCTGGCGGCGGCGGCGCTCGGCGTCCTCGCCGCCGGCGGCCACCTGCTCTGCCTCGACACCTCGGAGGCGGGCGGGCGCAGCAGGGCGGTGCTCGCGGACCTGCGGCCGGCGTTCCTGCTGCTCGACGGGGCCGCCCCGGCCGGGGACGACCTCCTGGCCTGGTACCGCGACGCCCTGGGCGGAACGGTCCTGGACGCCGGCCCGGCCTCGGGTTCCGCTACATCATCGGAACCGGGCGGGGACACCCGGACCGGCGCGGACGCGGACCTCGCGGCGGGGGAGACCCCGGAGATGACGAACGCGGCGGGCGACCTCCTGGACGGGCGGGCGGACGACCGGCTGGACGAGTGGATGTACGTCGCCTACACCTCCGGCTCCACCGGCCGCCCCAAGGGCATCCCCCAGACCCACCGCGGCTTCGCGCAGTTCATGGACTGGTTCACCGCGGAGTTCCGGATCGGCCCCGGGGCCCGGGTGGCCCAGTGGGCGGCGCCCGGCTACGACGCGAGCCTGGTGGAGATGTTCGCCCCGCTCGTGTCGGGCGCGACCCTGTGCCCGGTCCCGGCGAAGCTCCGGGCCAACCCGGAGAGGCTCGCCGCCTGGCTCGCCGCCGAACGGGTCACGCACCTGCAGACCGTCCCGAGCTTCGCCCGCCGCCTGCTGGAGGCCGTCACCGCCCCCGGCGCGCGACCGCCCGCCGAACTCCGCTGCCTCCTGCTGGCGGGGGAGGCGCTGACCGGCGAGCTGGCGGACGGCGTCCGCGCGGCGCTGCCCGCCGTACGGCTGGTCAACCTGTACGGCCCGACCGAGTCGATCCTGGCGGCCTGGCACGAGGTGACCGGGACGGAGGGCGACCGTATCCCGATCGGCCGGCCCATCCCCGGGCGGGACATCCTGGTGCTGGACGGGCGGGACCGGCCCTGCCCCGAGGGAGCCGTCGGCGACCTGGTCGTCCGCAGCCCGTACGTCACGCCGGGATACGTCGGCGCGGCGGCCGGGGACCTCTCGGCCTTCCGGCCGCCGCCGGGCGCGCACGGGCCGGACCGCTACTACCGCACCGGCGACCGGGGCCGCCGCGCCGAGGACGGGCTGCTGGAGTTCCACGGCCGCCGGGACCACCAGGTGAAGGTCAACGGCGTCCGCCTCGAACTCGGCGACGTCGAGTCGGCGCTGGCCGCGCACGGCTCGGTGGCCGAGTGCGCGGTGGTGGCCGTCCCCGGCAGGCACCGGCAGGTCGCCGGCCTGGCCGCCTACGTCGTGCCGCGCGACCCCGCGGCCGGCGACGCCGTACCGGCCACCTGGCGCGCCGCCCTGCGCCGGTGGTTCGGCAGGGCCACACCGCCCGTGACCTTCACCGTCGTCGGCCGCCTGCCGCGCACCGCCGGCGGCAAGGTGGACCGCGACACGCTGCGCCGCCTGGCGGCGGCCCCCGACACCCCCGACAGAACGACCCCCACCCGACAGAGCAAGCAGTACGCCGGCATGAGGAGCCAGGAGTCATGAGCGTTTCCGAGGCGCCAAGCCTGACCGACGACATCCCGAGCGACGGGCCGGACCGCGTCCCGCTGTCGTTCAACCAGGAGTTCCTCCGCGCGTTCGACAAGGGGGACGAGGAGGGGCCGTTCGGCCCCCGCTACACCATCGTCTGCGGCTGGCGGCTCACCGGGCCCCTCGACCCGGCCGCCCTGCGGCAGGCCCTGGACGACGTGGTCGCCCGGCACGAGGCCCTGCGCACCGAGATCCGCCGCGGCGACGACGCCCACCAGCGGATCGCCCCGCCCGGCCCGGCGCGGCTCGACGTCCGCGACCTGTCCGGCACCGCCCCCGGCGACCGCGACCTGGCCGCCGAGGAACTGCTCAACGAGGTCGAGGCCGGGCCGTACCCGATGAGCGACCTGCCGCTGCTGCGCGCCGTGGTGGGCCGGTTCGACGAGCGCGACGCGGTGCTCGCGCTGATGGCCCACCACACCGCCGTCGACGAGTGGTCGATGCGGGTCGTCATGCGCGACCTGGCCGCCCGGTACGCGGTCCGGAGCGGGCACGACGCCGAGCTGCCGGAGGTGCCGCAGTACCGGGAGTACGTCGCCTGGGAGCGCTCCGGCGTGGACCCGCAGCGGCTGGGCAGGGCGCAGGCGTACTGGCGGGAGAAGCTGGACGGCGCCCGCATGCTGGGCTCGAAGACCGACCACCCGCACTCGGCCGGCCTGCCCAAGCTGACCGGCTGGCGGCGCTTCACCTTCCCCGCCGACGTCACCTCGGCGGTCCAGCGGATCGGCAAGGAGACCCGCTGCTCGCCGTTCATGGTGCTGCTCGCCGCCTACGTGCGGTTCCTGCAGGAGAAGACCGGGACCGACGACGTCGTCATCCCGACCTTCTCCTCCGGCCGCGGCCCGGCGCGGTTCCACGAGACCGTGGGGTCGTTCTTCAACTTCATGCCGCTGCGGGCGGACCTGACCGGCTGTGACGACTTCCGCGACGTCGTCACCCGGGTCCGGACGAGCTGCGTCCAGGCGTACTCCCACGACATCCCGTTCGGCCAGGTCCTCCAGCAGGCGCCGGAGCTCATGCTGCCCGTGATGCAGGACGACATGGCCCTGGTCGCCTTCCAGGTCTTCCGGTCGCCGTTCCCCTCCGAGCGCGGCACCGCCGGGGAGCTGGAGTACTCGGTGATCCGCAGGCATCTGCTGTCGCAGCCGGTGGGCGGCGACATCCCGGACGGCGCGATGTGGCACCTGGAGCTCGACCCCGGCGGCGAGATCATCGGCTCCATGGCCTACAACAGCAACCTCTTCGACCCCGCCACCATCGACGACATGGTGACGGAGTTCGGCGCGGCGCTGCGCCGCCTGGTCCTCCCCTCCGGCGAAGAGGGCTGATCCCCGCCCGCCTCGCCTTCGGTGAGGAGGGCCGACCCCGCCTCTCCTCATCACGGCACCACCGCGCCGGGGCCGTCCACCCGACGGCCCCGGCGCGGCCGCTTGTACGGCCTCTCCCCACGTGGGCCAGGACCTGGAAGCCCGTTCCAGACTCACCGGAGGTCCCGCCGGGAGCCTCCCAGTCTGACCACGGCGAAGACGCCCGCGCAGACCGTCGCGACCCCCAGGACGGCGGACAGGTTGAACGCCGACGAGCTGGAGTCCAGCCACCCGGCGCTCCATGCCCGGAAAGGCGTCATGATCGCGTAGTAGGTGACGGCCGCGGTGGCCGCGCCGATCACCCATGTCCGGAGCGGGGCCTCACCGCGTACGGCGCTCATGATCATTCCGCCCGCGCCGGCGGACATGAGGGCGATGCCCAGGAGTACGGCGACCGGGTTGAACAGGATCGCCGTGTTCATCCCCGAGTGGAACGACGAGACCCCCGCCCACAGCGCCAGCGCGGCCACGAAGAAGCCGAACCTCCGCACACCGCATCCGAGCGCCACGACTCCCGCGGCGAAGGCCGCCGACAGCGCGATCGTGTGGATGGAGTCCTCATACCTCCCCGGACTCGTCAGGGACGGCGCGGCGGTGGAGGCGAACCCCTTCCCCTCCGCCCAGCCCAGCCGGTGCCAGGCACCCGAGACGTCCCGCAGGGCGATCCCGTCGGCGCCGTTGGCGACGACCACGACGTGCCCGCCGGGGAGCTTCTGGACCGCGATCCCCGAAGACGCGACCACGCCGGTGCCCTCGGGATGTTCAGGGTCGTATGCTCTGGCCAGCCATGCCTGGTCGCCGGTGGAGACCTCCCACGCCGTCACCCATCGGCCGTCCCTGGACTCCTCCACCTTGAGCCTGCCCGGGACGATCCGGTAACAGCGGTCCGGAAGGCCGGGCACGCAGGCCGAGGTCCTCTCGGGGATGGTCTCCGGGACCGTCCGGCCGAACCACGATCTTCCCGCGTCCCCGGAGGCGAAGCCCGTCCCGGTGAGCCACGGCCGCGAGCCCCCGCGGGTCGCCACGACGATCGTGTCGTCGATCACATCGACCGCGTAGGCGCTGTACGGCGTGAAGGTGTCCGCCTGACCGGTCGCCGCGACGGCCAGCACGGTGAGGGGAACCGCGATCGCGGCCCGTGCCAGCCGTACGGCTCGGGCGTCGGGATGTCTCCAGGCCCACCAGGCGACGTACAGCGCGGGCAGGGCGACGAGATCGGCCGGGTCGGCCAGGACCCGGGACGGACCCCAGACGAGCGTCCACGCCTGCGAGGCGAGGGCGGCTCCGACGGTGGTCGTCTTGACCAGGGTGAAGGCCGCGCCGGTGACCAGGATGGACAGGCGGGGGCGGCGAACCAGCAGATGGAGCAGGGGAGGAGCGACGATCAGGCCGGCGACGTCGCTGAGCTTGCCGGTCAGCGCGCCCGGCCACAGCGGCTTGAGGAGATGGTCGTTGAGCAGCAGGACCACCACGGCGGTGACGGTCAGGGGGTGACCGAGCCAGGCCAGGGCCGGGCTTCTCATCTCCGGACTCTTCATGTCCGGTGGGGCGGACTCGGGGTGGTGGAACGGCAGGGGCGGCATGCCCGTCGGGTTCCTCATGGCCGAAGAGACGACCTGAGATCAGGCGTTGTTCGCCCTTGCTCGCATTCGTGATGAACCTGTCGCCGGGCGACGGTGATCAGGTGGGCGCGACCCTCCAGGAGCGAGGGAACCGACTCCATCGACCGCTGGGCGTCGGGGAGGGGCGAGCGGCGCTCCGGGCGGAACTCGCCGCCCGGACCGGCGCAGGACGCTCAGTGCGGTCCCGGCCCCGTTGTCTGGCGGCCTTGAAGATGACAGTCCGTCACGGCAACTGGAAGCGGACATGGAAGCGCGGCATCGAAGTTGACAGTAGCGACGCGTACGGCCGAAGGTCCGGCCCGGAAAATGATGGCGGTCTGGCCCCGGCGCCGCCGCCGGCGGACCGCGAGGCTTTCCACTCCTGGGCTCTTCCGCCTGGTCGAGGCGCACCACAGCCACCGCGACACCGTCGCGTCTCTGCTCGGTCTACCTCCATACACCCCGCAGCGCTACACCCTCGGCGAGGGCTTCCTCACCATCTTCGACGGCGAGTACCCCGGTCACCAGCAGGGTCCTCAACTTTCGGCACGGCGGCCAGCAGGTCGAGCCCGCGGCGGCCGTGGTGTCCTCGGCGCGGGAGCCGGGCGAACGGGATCTTTGACCGCCGGCCGTGAGCACGAGCGGCCGCGATCGAGGGGCTGACGGCCTGCGGGAAGTAGACGTTGCCGACCGCCACCCCGCAGGCCAAGGCCGGCAGCAGGATCAGGGGCACAGGTCAGCCCACAGGCCCGCCAGCGACGTACAGCACCTGGCCGGAGACGAACCCCGCGCCGGGACTGGCCAGCTGAGCCATTTGCGTGAATCCCGCAAATCCACTCATCCAGTTCACTATCGTCGCCCGTTATGGCGATCATGAACCTGCCCTTGCCCTCGGCCGGTCCGGACGCGTTGCTGGCGGCGCTGCACGGAGCGGACTGGCCGGCGTTCACACCGGCCCACGACCTCCCGCCCCTGCGCGCCGCGCTCGCGGAGCTGGAACGGACCCACGGGATCACCGAGGCGCACCGATTCGCGACCGAGCGCCTCAAGGACGCCGGCGCCGTGCTGCGCCATCCCGACGGGCACCCGGCCGAGATCAACGGCTTCGCGCTGAGTCCCTGCGGCCGGTATCTCGCGATCGGCAGCTGGTGCGGCGACGACTACGAACGCGGCGGCGCCCTGCAGGTCTGGGAGCTGGCCTCCGCGCGGTGCGTCAACGTGCTCGATGGGATCGAGGGCGGGGTGGGCTGGCCCGGCTACGTGCGTACGATCCAGTGGTCGGCCGACGGGCAGCGGATCGCGCTGGCCTTCAACACCAACGGCGTGGGCCTGTGGGACCCGTTCGGCGAGGAGACGGAGCCGATCGGCGAGGCCTACGTGACCGACGGGAGCTCACGACCGCCCCGCTTCGCCTTCGCGCCCGACGGCACTCGCGCCTACATCGGGGTGTGGACCCCGCACGACGTGCGCGGCTGCGTCGCGCCGCTCACCGAAGGCAGCGTGTACGGCGACGACGACGTGGGGTTCCTGCCCGAGGCCCTGCCGACGGAGGTCAAGGCACGGCTCGAAGACGACGGGCTGTTCTTCAGCCGGGCCTTCTGGTCCAAGGACGGAACCCGCCTGCACGGGTACGGGGACGACTGGGCGAGCGCCATCGACATGGCGAGCGGGCAGGTGGCCTGGTTCGCCGACGCGGAAACCCGCGAGAACGTCCCGGCCTGGAGCCAGGACGAGCGTTATGTCGCCCGCCACCTGCGCGGGCAGCTGGTCTTCGCCGACGCCATGACCGGCCGGACGGTCGCGACGGCGCAGGGACACCCCGGCGCCACCGAGATGTCCTGGGGCAGCCGCGGCATGGTCGGCCGGCTGGCGGTCGTGGTGCCCGGCGGCGGACGGGCCCGGCCCCGCGTCGCCGTCTACGACGATGGGTGGCACCGCTACGACGTGGACGTCGCGCTGATGGAGAACGACCGGAACGACGTGGACGGCACCGTGTGGGCGTGGTCGCCGGACGGGCTGCACGCGGCGGCGCTGACCGCCACCGGCCGGATCGAGGTCTGGCACCTCGGCGACGGTCCGGTCTGGTTGCGGTCCTTCGCGGCGCCCGAGGAGGCCTTCGGCGTGGCGTGGGGCGCGGACGGGGTGCTCGTCTCCGTCAGCGCGACCGCCCTGCGGTTCGTCCGGGCGGCCACCGGCGAGACGACCGGGGACTTCACCTTCATGCAGGCGCCGCCCGACCCGCGTCCGCTGGAGCTCGACGGCGATGACATCGGGATGGATCTGCGGGGGAAGGAAGAGGCACGCGTCGACCCGACGTTCGCGCTCGATGACGACACCTGGGCCGTGGCCTTCGAATCGGGGCTGGTGATCGCCCCTCCCGACCGGCGGGGCGCCCTCGACAGCCTGCTCGCCTGGACGTTCGACGGGCGCTTCGGCTGGCCGACGCGCTGGGGCGCGCTCGACGTCGTCCCGGACGCCACCACCGCCGCCGAGCGCGCCGACGAGTCGCTGGCCGAGCGCCTCGCGGGGTTCCGGGACCGTGCCGAAGCGCCGTCGGGGCCCGTGGCGTGGCCGCCGCCGAACACCGCCACCGTGGAGGACCTCTTCCAGCTCGCGATCACCTCGGTCGCGCCGCTCTACGAGGGCTGGGACCACCACGTGAGCCAGAACCTCCGGCACGCGGCGCGACTGCGGGCGCGCCGGGGTGAGCCGGCGGGTGCGGCGAGCCTCCTCCAGGCGATCCCGACCGCGGCCGAACGGGTCAGGGGACAGGCCGACGTGGCGCTGATCCTGGCCGCCGCCGGGCGTCGCGACGAGGCCCGCGCGTTCTTGGCGCCCGCCGAGGCCGGGGTCGAGGCCGTGCTCGACGAGTACAACGTGGCCTTCGTCGCCTCGTCGATGGCGGGCGCCTACGCCGCGCTCGGGGACGTACGGGCCGAGGCGTGGTTCGGCCGGGCACGGGCCGCGATCGAGCCCGAGACCAATCCGGGGGAGCACCGTCTGGCGGTCGCGTGGGCGCTGATCGAATGCGGTCGCGTGGAGGAGGCCCGGGCCCTGTGGCGGGAGGGGGACACTCCGTCGACCTTCTACAGCGTGCCGCTGCTGGCGTACCTGGTCCTGACCGGGCGCGACGACCTCGCCCGTGAGCTGCTCACCTTCCGCGACGGCGCGGAGCCCTGGCAGGCGCAGGGCTGGTTCGACGGCTGGGAGGCGCCCGAGTTGTTCGCCTCTCTGGGGCGGCCGGACCTGGTCCGTGACTGGGCCGCGGTCCACGGGGACGGGTACGCGTGGGAGGAACTCCTCACCCGGGCCGAGGCCGACGTCCGTCCCGGGCCCCGGCCCACGCAGGCGGACCTCGCGGCGCTGGCCGAGGCGCACACGACGCTGATGAAGACACCGCGGACGCAGCGCGAGCACCCGACCGAGCAGCTCATCGTGCAGGCCGCCACGTGCGGGCATCTCGGCGCGGTGGTGAACCTGCTCGCCGGGCTTTCGGCGGGGGACTTCAACGGCCGGGCGGGGCACGCCTTCCGCGCCCTGTGGATCACCGCCCTGGGGGCCGACGTGGAGCCGTGGTGAGCGGCACCTGAGGAGGGGCGCTCAAGACTCGGCCAGGGCGAGCGCTCTGGCCGGGGCGTGCCGGGCGTTCTGCGGCGAGCGCCGGCCGAGCCCGCAGGTGTGCGAGACGTCCACGCGACAGCATGCCCTCCACGATGTTGAGCACCTGCCGCTGGTCGGCGGGATCCTGGGCCTCGTGTGCCAGCCCCGCGACGAACCGGGTGTCCCGGGGGAACACAGCGGGGGACTCCAGGGCCCGGTAGAAGGCCGGGTCGAGCGGCGGCGGCCGGTCGCCGCCCGCGTCACAGCCGTCCAGGCCACCCGACTGCATGAGTCATGACCTGTGAAAGCCCTTCGGCGAGACGCATTTGAACGGAAAATCACGGCAAGCCGCTCAACGCTGCTCTGCTAACGGGACTTTCCGTTCGGATGCAATGCCCCGTCTCCCGATTGGCAGGGGGGACGGCGACGTGATCAGCGGCGGCATCCAGTTCAGGCGAGGTCCTCTGGCACGAACGGGCCGGGGCGCCGTGGCGCGGGCCGTCATTCGCGGCGAGCCCGGCATATCCGACGAGCAGGTGGAGAAAGCCGTCGCTGCCCGGATGGAACGGCAGCAGATCTTCAACCGGGAAAAACCACCACTTTTCCGGGCGATCATCGACGAGGGGGTCCTTCACCGTTTGATCGGCGGCAGGAAAGCCATGCGCCGTCAGCTCCAGGCGATTCTGGAGGCCGTAGAGTCGCCGCGGATCGGCGTCCAGATCATTCCCCTGACCCTCGGGGTGACCACGGGCATTCTCGGCGGCTTCGTGATCGCGCAGCTTCCGGAGGACTCGGACGCGGCGTACATCGAATCGACAACCAATGGACACGTGACAAGCTGCCCGGAGGACGTCGATGCTGTCCGCAGCAGATACGACATCCTGCGTGCCGAGGCGCAGCCCCGGCATGTGTCCCTCACCCTGATCAGAGAGGCGGAGAGACTGTGGAGCTGAGCGACGAGCTGAAGACCGCCGCCTGGCGCAAGGCCACCAAGAGCGGGTCCAACCAGGGCAACTGTCTGGAGGTGGCTCCGTTGTCCGGTGGGCGGGTCGGGTTGCGTGACTCCGAGGCTCCGGAGAAGGCGCCGTTCGTGCTGAGCGCGAGTGTGTGGGACGCCTTCATCGACGGCGCGAAGAAGGGCGAGTTCGACTTCTGATCTCTCAGGCGTGAGGGAGCCCCCGGCGCAGGAGGGCTCCCCGGTCACGGGTGCACCTGTCGTGGCAAGCCGTCCCCGAGAAGAAGACGGCCCCGCGCGTACCCGTCCAAGGGTTGTTCTAGAGGCTCTTCGGGTCGCGTACCCGCAGGCCGAAGGCCGACAGGCCCTGCTCGTGGTGCTCGATCAGCCCGAGACGGCGGTAGAAGGCGTGGTTGGCGGGGCCTTCCGGGGTGGATTCGTGGTCGGTGGTGAGGACGAAGTAGCGACAGTGCGCGTACCGGTCCTTGAGGTGCTCCAGCAACCGGCGCCCGACGCCCTTGCCATGGTGCCGGGCGTTGACCAGCAGCTCCTGCACATAGCAGACGATCTCGTCGTCGGACACCGTCCGTGCCAGGCCGAGGAGCCGGCCCGACTCGTCCCTGGCGGTGATGACCAGGTGCGAGTTGGCCAGGCTCCGGCACACCCGGGCGACGTCGCGCGTCCACGGGTGCCAGCCGACCGAGTCGTAGAGCTCGGCCACCTCTGCCTCGTCGAACGACGTCTCCTGAGCGATGATCACCAATTACGGGTCTCCTTGACGTTCCCGGCACGAAGCGACGCGCCCAAGCATATTCAGGAAGGCTTTTCATTTGATCGCCCAGGTCGCCGCAGGGCCGCTGAAGGCGGTAGCGGATCGGGTCCTGTCGTCATCCGCCGAGCAGTAGCGCGGCGACCGCCTCCGGGGCCTCACGCATCGCGTTGTGGCCGGTCGGGAGGTCGTGGACCCGCCACCCGGGATCGGCCTGGAGCCGGGCGCGGAGTCCGGCGAACGGCGTCCGGTCCTCCCAGCCCGAGCAGTAGACGAACTCCCGGTGGGGGATCCGGGCGAGCGCGCCGGTGAGCCGGACCGCCTGCAGGAACGAGGCGAGGGGATGAGGGCGGCGGCGGGGATCGCCGCCGTCCGGCGGCCGGACGGCGTAGCCGGTGGCCGTGGCGCCGGCGGCGAACGCCTCCCGGTAGCGCTCTGTCGTCAATGACCAGCAGGACTCGCCGTCGCGCGGTACATAGGCGTCGAGATGCATCAGTCGTGAGACCCGGCCGCCGGCGCGGTCGGCGGCGGCGGTGATCACCATCCCGCCGTAGCTGTGGCCGACCAGTGTCGCATCGGTGATGTGGGCGCGATCGAGGAGCCGCAGTACGTCGCCGGCGTGCGTGTCGAGGTTGGCGGTCGCGACCGTCGCGTCGTCGTCGTCCGGCCGCAGGCCGGTCAGGGTCAGGGCGTGGACGGCGTGACCGGCGCGCTCCAGTAGCGGGACCACGGCCTCGAACGCCCAGGAGCCGTGCCAGCCGCCGGGTACGAGGATGAACGTCGCCATGTGTCTCTCCCCTTCTCGAACCGCGGCATCTCCTCAGGCCGCGGCATCGAGGCGCGCCGCCTCGATGACATGCGGCTCCGGCCGGACGCTCCGCGCGGCCGGGAACCATTTCGCACGGAGGAAATGTCACCAGATCGGGGGTGTGGCCGCCCACCGATAGGATGCCAACCGATGCCTGTTCGCCGCCAACCTCGCCCGAGCGCCGGTGTGACGTCGCATGTGTGGCCGTCCGGCGGGCGCCACCTCTGGCCGTCCGGCGGGACGAGCGCGGTGCAGTCGCACGCGCGAGGACACCTGGTGTACGCGGCCGGCGGTGTTCTGGCGGTTCACACCGAGCGCGGCACGTCGATCGTCCCCGCCGACCGGGTCTCCTGGACCCCCGCCGGGTTCACGCACCATCACCGAGCCCACGGCGACACCGACATGCGGATCGTCTTCCTCCCGCCGTCCCTCGCGCGGCTCATCCCGGACCGTCCCGCCGTGTTCCTGGCCTCCGGCCTCGCCCGCGAGGTCCTGCTCGCCCTGACCGGCCCTCGCGACCACGGCGACGCCGCGCCAGGTCCCCGTGACCACGGTGACGCCGTGCCCGCTTACAGCCGCTCCGCGCGCCACCGCCTCCTTCGTGTCCTCGTCGACGAACTCCACGAAGCGCACGAGCAGCCGCTGCACCTGCCGGAGCCGCGGGACGACCGGTTGCGGGGAATCGCCCGGGTGCTGTCCGAGAATCCGGCGGACAACTCCTCGCTGGCCGAACTCGGGAAGACGGTCGGAGCCGGCACCCGCACCCTCAGCCGGCTTTTCCGCGCCGAGCTGGGCATGACCTTCTACGAATGGCGCACGCAGCTGCGCGTCCATCACGCGCTCGTGCTCCTCGCCGACGGCCACGACACCACCCGGACCGCCTACGCCTGCGGATGGGCCAACCCCAGCGGCTTCATCGCGGCGTTCACCGGCATCATCGGGACGACCCCGGGCCGCTACCGGGCCGGTCACCGGACCACCGCCGACGCCTCTCGGCACCCGGCGGCGGCCGAGCCCTCGAGGTGAACGGAATGTACGGCCTCAGCCGCGGCGCTCAGGCGGCGGCGGTCATGGCCTGAGGCTTCTTCGGCGCGGCGCGGCGCGGCGCGGCGCGGTATGGCGCGGTGGCCGGGAATCCGGGGCCGGGCATGACGACGGCCGCCGGGAAGAAGTGTCTTCCCGGCGGCCGTCAGGGTGGGCCTCCGGATCGCCGCGGCCGGGCCGTACCCGCGAGCGCGGGTCGTACGGCGGGCGGCCGGGCCGTGGGGGGACCGGTGTTCAGCTCGCCTTGAAGAACTCGGCGACCGCGGGGCCGAGGACCTCGGGGGAGGCGTCGTGCGCCTGGCCCTCCAGGACGCGGTGCTCGCCGTTGGGCAGCTTCTCCGCGACCGCGGCGCCGCCCTTGCCCATCCAGGGGGCGCTGTTCTCGCCGGTCATGACGACCGTGGGGGCGGTGACGCGGGTCAGCCGCTCGGCGGGCAGCTGGTTGCCGGGGCCGACGACCGCGGCCTCGTAGACGAGGGTGTGCGCGACGGCCTCCATGCCCTCCCAGTAGGGGGACTGGCGCATCTGGTCCACCATCTCGGCGGGGACCTCGGCGGCCTCGGTCATGAAGCGCGCGACCACGTCACCGCGGCGGCCCTCCGAGATGAGGTCGGCGAGCTGGGCCTCGAAGTCGTGGGGGACCGGCGCGCGGCTGTCGTCGACGATGTAGGGCGGCTCGTACACGGCGAGCTTGGTGATCGGAAGCCCGTGGGCCGCGGCCTCCAGGGCGAGCGCCCCGCCGGAGGAGCCGCCGAACACCATCGCCTCACCGCCGGCGTGCTTGATGATCGCTTCGAGGTCCTCGATCTCCCGCTCGACCGAGTACGGCTGCGTGTCACCACTGTCGCCGCGTCCCCGGCGGTCGTAGTTGTACACGGTGAAGTGGGGGGCGAGAGCGGCGGCCATACCCGTCCAGATCGGGTGGGAGCGGTCGCTGAACCCACCTTGCACCAGGATGACCGCGGGCCCCTCACCGGACCGGTCGAAAGCGATGGTGGTGCCGTCTGCTGACGTTACGTCCATTATGAGTCTCTCTGTGTGGTGGATATGGACAACAGTTCGGTCGTGCCCCACCGGGCCGCGCGCGATGGCGGCATATGCCGGCCCCACGGGAAAAGGTAGACCCGGTGGAACCAGCCTGCACCATCCGTGGCCCGGCTGGCATCTTCGAGGATGCTATTCCGGCGGTCCGACAATTCCACGGTTCGACCGGAGGGTGACCGCCTCGGGAGTTCTCCCGCGATTCCCCGCCTAACTGGGCGTTTTATCCATATATACGGTGAAAATGGCGTTTCTTTGATTCCCTGGCGGCGGCGGCCTCGGGGGCCAGCGCGGCGGGGGCGCCGGCCTGGGCCAGGGTGGAGACCGAGAACCCGACGATCGCCTTCCTGATCAGCTCGGCCGTCTCCGGCCGGGTCACGCAGTACCCCACCCGCAGCCCGGCGAGGCCGTACGCCTTGGAGAACGTGCGCAGCACGGCGACGTTGGGCCGCTCGCGGGCGAGATCGATGCCGCACGGCGAGCCGGGGTCGGTGACGAAGTCCTGGTACGCCTCGTCCAGCACGAGCAGCACGTCCTCGGGCAGCGCGTCGAGCAGCCGGTCCAGCCCGTCGCGGGACACCACGGTGCCGGTCGGGCTGTTCGGGTTGCAGACGATCACCATCCGGGTCCGGTCGGTCACCGCCGCCGCCATCGCGGCCAGGTCGTGGGTGTGCCGGTCGTCCAGCGGGACGGTGACCCCGGTCGCCCCGGAGACCGCGGTCACGATCGGGTAGCTCTCGAAGGCCCGCCACGCGTGGAGGATCTCGTCGCCGGGGCTGGCGATGACCGAGGCCAGGACCTGCAGCAGCGCGCCGGAGCCGTTGTCCACGACCACCTGCGACGGGTCCACGTCGTGCCGCCTCGCCAGCGCCTCGGTCAGTTCCACGCGGTGGAAGTCGGGATAGCGGTTCAACGTGGCGGCGGCGCGTGAGATCGCGTCCAGCACGGCCGGCAGCGGCCCGAACGACATCTCGTTCGAGGAGAGCTTGACCTGGGGGCGGCCCGCCGCGGGAGCCCGGCCCGGCTTGTAGGCGACCAGCCCGTCGATGGCGGCGCGGTGCTTGACGATCACCTCACTCCTCTTGCGATAGGACCAAATCACGTAAATCTATATAATGATTTTTGTCGAATCGCAAGACGAGGAAGGGGCCGGCGCCCGTCCGGCGCCGGCCCCTTCCGGGTCGTCGGGATCAGCGGTCGTCGCGCGTCAGCCCACGGTGGCGCAGGGCCATGGCCTCGGCGCCGCGCTGGTCGCCCCGGATGACCGCTTCGACCAGGTCGACGTGCACCTGGAGCCGGTCGGCCGAGCCCTTGCGGAAGTCCTCCGCGGTTATGGCGGAGGACAGGTCTCTGCTGATGTAGTCGACCAGCCGGGTGTACATGGTCCGCAGCAGGGCGTTGGGGGAGATCAGGGCCAGCCGGCGGTGCAGGTCCCAGTTGCGGCGCTGGGCCGCGGCGGCGTCCGGCCAGGACTGCCGCAGCTGCTCGATCATCTCGGTCAGCTCGCGGATGTCCCGCTCGGTGCGGTGGGCGGCCGCGTCGAGCGCCACCTCCTGGTCGAGCACGTCCAGGACGGCCAGGCAGTGCTTCACCGACGCGCCGTCGGCGCCGAGCTGGAGCATGTCGTGGCCGAGCCGGACCAGTGGCGACTGCTCGGCGACGAAGATGCCGCCGCCCGGCCCCGGGCGCACGTCCAGCACGCCGCGCAGCCGCAGCACGCGGATCGCCTCGGCCAGCGTCGCGGGGGCGACCCCGAACTGCTGGCGGAGCTCGTCCTTGGTGCCCAGGCGGTGGCCTGGCGCCAGGTGGTTGCGGTGAATCGCGTTCTCGAGGCGCTCCACCAGCGTCTCGGCGATCGACGACCGCGCGTCGCTGCGGTCGAAGGTCACCTGGGTGACCGTGTCTGCGTCGTACATTCCGGCTTCTCCCATGGACGGTGACCCGTCAACTGTAGATCGTTCGCCGCGCGGAGGGGTGTCTTCCGCGCGCCCCGATCAATAGAAACCATACAAATGGTTGACACTCTCCTCGAATAATCATAATCATATATATGGTTTGCGAGATCGGCTCGGTTCAGAAGAGGTGGGCGGTGGGTTCGATCGCCCTCGGGGCGAAGATCGCGCACGCGCCGTCGGACCGGCCGCCGTCACACACCGGCACCGGGCACGAGGCATCCGGCGGGACGCCGCAGCCGGTCCGGCCGAGCCCGGCCCCGGACACGGCGGGCCGCCGCCGCCCGCCACGGAGGAACGCGTCCCGGTCACGCGGCGGAGCCGGTCAGGCCGCGTCTCCCGCCGACGCCCGCCTCACCCGACCCTCGCCCGATGAACTTCCCTAAGGAGACACATGGACATGACGGGCGGCGAGGCTCTCGCCCGTTCACCGGCGGCCAACGGCGTCAGCCATATATTCGGCATCCCCGGCGTGCAGCTCGACCACGCCGCGGACGCGCTCTACCACGCGACTGGAAGCTGGCCCCCGCGCTGGCCACCGGCAACACCGTGGTGCTGAAACCCGCCGAGTTCACCCCCCTGTCGGCCTCGCTGTGGGCGGAGATCTTCCGTGAGGCGGGTGTGCCGGACGGTGTCTTCAACCTGGTCAACGGCTTCGGTGAGGACGCCGGCGACGCGCTGGTGAGGCACCCCGACGTGCCGCTGATCTCGTTCACCGGCGAGAGCCGCACCGGGCAGATCATCTTCGGCAACGCGGCGCCGTACCTCAAGGGCCTCTCCATGGAACTCGGTGGCAAGTCGCCCGCCGTGGTCTTCGCCGACGCCGACCTGGAGTCGGCGCTGGACGCGACGGTGTTCGGAGTGTTCTCACTCAACGGCGAGCGCTGTACGGCCGGCAGCCGCATCCTCGTCGAGCGATCCGTCTACGACGAGTTCGTGGAGCGCTACGCCGAACGCGCGAGGAACATCGTGGTCGGCGACCCGCACGACCCCGCGACCGAGGCCGGCGCGCTCGTGCACCCCGAGCACCACGACAAGGTCATGGGCTACGTCGAGATCGGCAAGGAAGAGGCCCGTCTCGTCGCGGGAGGAGGCCGTCCGGAGGGCCTCCCCGAGGGCAACTACGTCACCCCGACCGTCTTCGCCGACGTCAGGCCGGACGCCCGGATCTTCCAGGAGGAGGTCTTCGGCTCGGTCGTCGCGATCACCCCGTTCGAAGACGACGAGGAGGCCCTCAGGCCCGCCAACGGCGTCAGGTACGGCCTCGCGACGTACATCTGGACGAACGACCTCAGGCGCGCCCACACGTTCTCCCAGAGCGTCGACGCGGGCATGGTCTGGCTCAACTCGAACAACGTGCGCGACCTGCGCACCCCGTTCGGCGGCGTGAAGGCCTCCGGTCCCGGCCACGAGGGCGGCTACCGGTCGATCGACTTCTACACGGACCAGCAGGCCGTGCACATCACCCTGAACGACGCCCACTCGCCGCGGTTCGGCCGCGGACCCGGGGCGGCCCCGTCGTTCACGACGCGGAAGTGAGCGAGGAAAGCACCGTGACCACCGACATCCCCACCCCCAAGGCCCCGGCGCCCGACATCGTCCGGTGCGCGTACATGGAGCTGGTCGTCACCGATCTGAAGAAGTCGCGCGAGTTCTACGTCGACCTGCTCGGCCTCGTCGTCACCGAGGAGACCGAGACCGAGACCTACCTGCGGACGTTCGAGGAGTTCATCCACCACAACCTCGTCCTGCGCCAGGGCCCGGTGGCCGCCGTCGCCGCGCTCGCCTACCGGGTCCGCTCTCCCGAGGAGATCGACAGGGCGGTCGCGTTCTACACCGAGCTCGGCTGCCGGGTGGAGCGCCGCAAGGACGGCTTCGTCAGGGGCATCGGCGACGCGGTCCGCGTCCAGGACCCGCTCGGGTTCCCGGTCGAGTACTTCTACGAGGTCGAGCACGTCGAGCGTCTCGCCTGGCGCTACGAGCTGCACACTCCGGGCGCGCTGGTCCGCCTCGACCACTTCAACCTGGTCACGCCGGACGTTCCGCGGGCGGCGAAGCACCTGGTGGACCTCGGTTTCCGGGTGACCGAGGACATCGAGGACGGCGAGGGCACCGTGTACGCCGCGTGGATGCGCCGCAAGCCGGCCGTCCACGACACCGCGATGACCGGCGGCGACGGCCCGCGCATGCACCATGTCGCCTTCGCGACCCACGAGAAGCACAACATCATCGCGATCTGCGACAAGATGGGCGCTCTGCGGGTCTCCGACCGGATCGAGCGCGGTCCGGGCCGTCACGGCGTCTCGAACGCCTTCCACCTCTACATCCTCGACCCCGACGGTCACCGCGTGGAGATCTACACGCAGGACACTGGACCGGTGACCCGGACAACCCGCTCGTCACGTGGGACGTCCACGACAACCAGCGTCGCGACTGGTGGGGCAACCCGGTCGTCCCGAGCTGGTACACCGAGGCGTCGGCGGTGCTCGACCTCGACGGTGACCCCGTGCCGCCGGTGGAGCGCACGCACACCAGTGAGATGGCCGTGACGGTCGGCGCCGACGGCTTCTCCTACACCCGGGTGGGCGACGTCGAACGCGGCTTCAAGCTCGGCGAGCAGCTGTGAGCCGGTAGCCGGCGGCCGCGACCGGGGCGCGGTGGGGGACGGGAGACCCGGATCCCACCGCGCCCCGGGTGCGGGGCGAGATCCCGCGCACGGTCCGGCGGCCGCTTCGGCGCCGGTCAGAAGAGCTCGAAGGCGGAGGGGGAGCGGTGCCAGCCGAAGGCCGGGGCCGCGGCGGCCAGCGCGCCCGGGGTCAGCTCCCGGACGAGCCCGGTGCCGGCCAGCGTCCGGATCGACGTCCCGCCCATGTACAGGGCGCCCAGGGCCCGGATGTCGCACGCCAGGTCGGCGGGGTCGGAGGTGGGGACGCAGGTCGCCGACTCCGGCGAGCCGGTCAGCCGCCACCGGCCGGTGTTGACCGGCATGAACTCGTCGGTCACGTCGATCACGACGTCCACGGGCGCGGCGTACCGGCGCGACTCCAGGGCCTTGGCGACGTCCACGACGCGGATCCACAGCGCGTCGCACAGGTGCGCCGCGAGCTGCCGCGGCTCCTCGACCCAGTAGAACAGCGGCTCGTCGACCGAGCACGACCACGTCGTGACCGAGCGGGTGAGGTCCACCGTCAGCAGGAACCGCCACAGCGCGTCGTACGCCTCGGGGGTCGTGGAGACCTGCTCCACCAGCTCGACCTGCCCGATCGGGCCGTTGCCGGTCCAGTTGCCGCGCACCCGCCACAGGGCGTAGCCGTCGACGCCGCCGTCGCCCTCGTGCAGGACGACCCGCAGCGCCGAGGCGCCGGCCCGCATCGACATGAGGTCGGCCAGGCGGTAGTCCCAGTGGGCCTCGGTCCGCTCCGACCAGCCGGGCTGCTCGGCGTACACCTGGTCGTAGACCTTGACGAGGGCGTCGCGCAGGTCGGCGGGGCTGCCCTCGATGATCTTTCCTGCGCCCTTGCCGGGCGGCGGGGTGACCTCGCGGGAGTTCACGTTGAGCCCGATCCGGCGGATCGACAGGCCGTAGCCGAAGCGGTGGTAGATGCGCGCCTCGCTGGCCCAGCACAGGGTGATGGCCTCGCCGAGGGCACGGGCGTCCTCGAAGTGCCGGCGCATCATCTTGGTCAGCAGGCCCTGGCGGCGGGCGCCGGCGGAGACGGCGCCGCGGCAGCCGTGGGCGGCGGGGATCACCGCCCCGGGGACGGCGATCTGCCGGGTGTTGCACCCCAGCGTGCCGACGACCCGTCCGCCGCTCCGCGCGACCAGCGAGCGGGCGGGCTCGAAGAGCTCGCGCTCGGCCTCGCGGCTCTGCGGGTCGCCGTCGATGTTGATGCCCGCGGAGAACGTCGCGTAGATGTCGTCCCAGTCCTCGTGGGTCGGGACCTCGATCGTGATGTCGTCGGCCACGGCTTCCCCAAGGTCGTTGCTCTTCATTCGGTAGCCTCCGGATTGCCACACTCGGGTTTTCGACCGGATTACGGTGAACGGCGTTCGCCCTCGTATCCTCACACCGCCTCATGAGCGGAACATCTCCTGAAATGCGGGACCACCGGCCCGCGCGCGCCTGCGGGTGAAGTCGGCAAAAGCAGAGAAAGGCGTTTCCCGGGGGACTGTAAGAATTGGCCGCATGAAGGCCCTGGTGCTGTCCGGCGGGTCTGGCACCCGCCTGCGTCCTTTCAGCTACTCCATGCCGAAGCAGCTCATCCCGATCGCCAACAAACCGGTCCTTGAGCACGTGCTGGAGAACATCCGCGACCTCGGGGTCACCGAGGTCGGCGTCATCGTCGGCGGCTGGGCGGCCGAGATCGCCGGAGTGATCGGCGACGGGTCGCGGCTGGGGGTGCGCGTCACCTACATCCCGCAGGACCGGCCGCTGGGCCTGGCGCACTGCGTGGCGCTGGCCCGCCCGTTCCTCGGCGACGACGACTTCGTGATGTACCTCGGCGACAACATGCTGCCCGACGGTGTGGAGACCATCGCCGAGGAGTTCCGGGCCGGCCGGCCGGCGGCGCAGGTCGTGGTGCACCGGGTCGCCGACCCGCGCGCCTTCGGGGTCGTGGAGCTGGGCCGGGACGGCGCGGTCCGGCGGCTGGTGGAGAAACCCGCCCGGCCCCGCAGCGACCTGGCCATGGTCGGCGTCTACTTCTTCACCGCCCGGATCCATGACGCGGTCGCCGCGATCCGGCCCGGGGCCCGCGGCGAACTGGAGATCACCGACGCGATCCAGTGGCTGGTCGACCGGGGATCGGCGGTCAGGGCCAGCGAGTACCGGGGCTACTGGAAGGACACCGGCCGGGCCGAGGACGTGCTGGAGTGCAACCGGCGGCTGCTCGCCGAGCTGGGCGACCGGGTCGTGCTGGGCCCCGGGGCGCGGGTGGTGCGGTCCGTCATCGAGGGGCCGGCCATCATCGGGGCGAACACCCTGATCGAGGACTGCCACCTCGGGCCCGACGTCTCCATCGGCCAGGACTGCGTGCTGCGCCGTACGCGGCTGGCCGACTCGATCGTGCTGGACGGCGCGACGATCTCCGAGGTCCCAGGTCTGTACGGGTCGATGATCGGGCGGTCTGCCGTCGTGATGCCGGCCGACCGGGAGAAGGTCCAGCACCGGCTGCTGGTCGGCGACCACACGCGGGTCGAGCTGGTCGCCTGACGGGCCGGGCACGGAAAAGGGGGACCTCCGGCGGGAGGTCCCCCTTCGCGTGTCCGGCGTCCGTTCCGCGCGCCGTCCGCGGCCAGGCGCCGGCGGCCGGGAGGCGTCAGACGGCGTTCGCCGGGGAGTTCTGGTAGGCGGTGAGCAGCCACCGGCCGTCCTGCTTGGCCAGGACCCACGTGGCGTGGACCGCGCGCTCCGGCGCGGGCTGGGTCTCGTCGCCCACCAGGACGCCGCCCCGCGTCACGAGGATGGCGCCGTCGGCGCCGGTGAACCGCACCGAGATCGGCTCGCCGGCCACCCGGGTGCCCCGGAGGGGACCGGCGTAGGCCCCGGCCATGTAGCCGCGGATCCCGTCGCGGCCGGAGACGAAGACCCCGGGCAGGACCATGGTGGCGTCCTCGGTGAAGACCTCGGCGAAGGCGTCGGCGTCGTTGGCGGCCCACGCGGCGATGATGCGCTTGGGCACCTCGCTGACGGCCGTGATGTCGTCGGTGATGGTCGGTGATGCGCTCATGCTGGCGTTCCCTCACTCGATGGCTGGGACAGGGCAGGCCCGGCGGGCCGGCGGAGGGAAGGGGATCGCCCCGCGACCTCGCGGGCCCGCACATTCGCATCGTGGTCGCCCGGCGCCGGACGCCGCACCTCTCGGCGTGCGGTGTCCGTTTCGCGGGCGTCCCCGCGCGGGCCGGGAGAGTGGCTCCGTACGGTTGCCCGGCCTCCGGGCGGACGGCCTCCCCGCGCGGGCCGGGGGAGTGGGGACGGGATCGCGGCGGGAGACCCGGACGAACCGGTGATGGCCGGCGAGGGCCCCGCGCGGGGCGCTGGCAGGAAGTTGCCGGTGACCGGCACCTTGCTGAGGGCCCTCCGCCTGGAACGCCGGACGCGGCGCCGGGAGACTGACGGTGCGGCCGATGACCGTGCCGCTTCCGGATGTCTCCGCTCCGCTTCCGGACGCCTCCGCGGCGGTCCCCGGCCGTCCCCGAGGCGGTGGCCGGCCGTCCCGCGCCGGAGCGCACCCCATGGAGGACTGATGATTTCGACGGAGATCCGCCGTGCCGCGGTTCTCGGCTGCGGCCTGATCGGGGCGTCGGTGGCGCTCGCGCTGCGCCGTACGGGGGTCCACGTCACCCTGTCCGACCGCGATCCGTACGCGGTGCGCAAGGCCGAGCGGATGGGCGCGGGAACGGCGTCGGCCCGCGGCGACCGCCCGGCCGACGTGGTGATCATCGCCACCCCGCCGTCCACGGTCCCCGGCGTGCTGCGCGAGGCCCAGGACCGCGGGCTGGGCCGGGTGTACACCGACGTCGCGAGCACGAAGGCGGGCATCCTCGCCGAGGCCGAGGCGGCCGGCTGCGACGTCTCGGTCTACGTGCCGGGACATCCGATGGCGGGCGGGGAGTCGTCGGGGCCGGGGGCGGCGCGCGCCGACCTGTTCGCCGGCCGCCGGTGGGCGCTGTGCCCGCACCCGGCGACACGGCCGGACGCGGTGCGCCTGGTGACGGAGCTGGTGGCGCTGTGCGGGGCCGAGCACCGGCTGGTCCGCCCGGACGCCCACGACCGGGTCACCGCCGCGGTCTCCCACGTGCCGCACCTGGTGGCGGCGGCGCTGGCGGCGAGGTTCGCGGGGGCCGACGAGACCACGCTCGCGCTGGCGGGCCAGGGCCTGCGGGACGTCACCCGGATCGCGGGCGGTTCCCCCGACCTGTGGTGCGACATCCTGCGGCAGAACGCCGGCCCGATCGCCGAGGTGCTCGACGCGGTGGTGCGGGACCTCACCGAGGTCGCGTCCGCGCTGCGGGGGGCGGACCCCGGCGCGTTCGGGGCGTCCGGTGTGCCCGGAGCATCCGGTGTGTCAGGGATGACCGGCGCGGCCGGGACGCCGGGCGCGCTCGCCGGCCTGCTCGTCCGGGGCAACCGCGGTCGTGCCCTCCTCGCCGGCGCGCGCCCGGCCGGTGTGGCGGGCGGACACCCCGCGGCGCCGAAGGCGGCGGCCTGACCCGCTTCTCCGTTCCTTTCCCGCCGTTTCCGGCGTTCCCCCGTTTCCGTCGAAGGACCGCTGCTCCCGCCGTTCCCCGGAGGACTTCTCGCCCCGCCCGGTCCTCCCCGCCCCACCGGGGGGACGAGCGCACTCACGAAGGTGCCGCGGCCGTACGCGGATGCGACATTCGTGAGGAGATCACCGGCGGGCGCCTCCCGGTCCGTGTTTCCCGGACGACAGGACGAGCGTGCCGGCCTTGTACGCGTCGCGAGCCGGAGGCCGGGGAGCGGTTCTCGGGGGCTCGTCGACGACGACTAGGAGGAAATGGTGCTGACGACCGATGTCCCGGCGCGGGAAGAGCTCGTTCGCCGCGCGTCCGAACTGCTGCCGGTGCTGCGGAAGAACGCGGCCTGGTCGGAGGAGAACCGTCGGCTTCACGACGAGTCGATCCAGGCCCTGGCCGACGCCGGCGTCTTCAAGCTGAGGGTGCCCGCCCACTACGGCGGCTACGAGGCCGACACCCGCACCCTCGTCGAGGTCGCCGCCGAGCTGGCCAAGGCCGACGGATCCACCGCGTGGACGGCGTCCGTCTACTGGATCCCCACCTGGATGACCTGCATGTTCCCCGACGAGGTCCAGGACGAGGTGTTCTCCACGCCCGACGTCCGGGTGTGCGGGACGCTGAGCCCGAGCGCCATGGCCACCCCCGTGGACGGCGGCGTGGTCGTCAACGGCCGCTGGGGCTTCGTCAGCGGCGCCTGGCACAGCCACTGGCAGGAGATCATCGCCATCCAGGCCGGTCCGGGCGTCGAGCCGATGCCGATCATGGCGCTGGTCCCGATGTCGGACCTGGAGATCGTGGACGACTGGAACACCTCGGGCCTGAAGGGCACCGGCAGTGTCAGCACCGTCGCCAAGGACGTCTTCATCCCCGCCGAGCGCGTCCTGCCCCTGCCCGCGGTGCTCGCCGGGCAGTACGCCTCGAAGCTGAACGCGGCCTCGCCGATCTACCGCGTCCCGCTGCTGCCGGTCGCCTCGGCCTCCTCGGTCGGCACCGCGGTCGGCCTGGCGAAGGCCGCCCAGGAGGCGTTCTTCCAGCGGCTCCCCGAGCGGAAGATCACCTACACCGGGTACTCCAGCCAGCGTGAGGCGCCCCTGACGCACCTGCAGGTCGCCGAGGCGGCCATGAAGGTCGACGAGGCCGAGTTCCACGCGGGACGGCTGGCCGGCCTGGTGGACGGCAAGGGCGTCAGCGGCGAGCAGTGGACGCTGGAGGAGCGGGTCAAGGCGCGCGCGGACATGGGGGCGGCGTGCCGCCTCGCCAAGGAGGCCGTGGACATCTACGCCACGGCCAGCGGCGGGTCGTCGATCTACACCCACGTGCCGATCCAGCGGATCGCCCGCGACATCAGCGCCATGAACCTGCACGCCCTGATGCACCCGAACACCAACGCCGAGCTGTACGGCCGCATCCTCTGCGGCCTGGAGCCCGACACCTTCTACATCTAGGGCCTGTACGGAGTCGAGGCCGGAGGGACTCGCCCGCGCTCCGGTCCGCGATCCCGGCCGGCCGCCGCCCGCGGGCCGGCCGGCCTCGACCCGGTCGGCGTGGACTCCACCACGGCTCGCCGCCCACCACCACGCCGCCGAAGTGGTGGCGGGCGGCGAGCCGGTCAGGGCTTCGGAGGAGACCGCCGAGCAGGAAAGACGGCCGCGCCGAAGAGGCGTCACCGCCTCCACTGCTCCGGCCGTGCCACGCGCCTGGCATCTCTGCCCGCGTTCTCTCTCCGACCGCACCCCGGCCACACACCGAAAATCTCAAGCGTTGCGGTACACGTCCCGTCTTTCGGACAACTGCTCCAGGTCGGCCGACCGGTAGGTGGCGACGGCGCCGACGTTGGAGCTCGGGGTGTACACGACCACGCTGGACGAACCCGACTCCTGGAGTGCCCGCGCCGCGGCGAGCGTGATCGCCCGGCCGTAACCGTGACCGCGGTGCGCCCGGTGCACCCCCATCGGCTCGATCAGCCCGATCCTGCCTTCACCCGCCGACCACACGATCACGGCCGCCACCGCCTCGCCCCGCTCATCGCGAACGGCCAGGCACCGCGCGTCGGCATACGGTGCACCCGCCGCCATCGCGTGCCAGCGCTCGCCGGTGAACGTCGACCCGTCGAACGACGCCCGCAGGACCGCGGCCCACTCGTCCGCCTGTTCCGGCCCGACCACTTCGACGCGAACGCCGGGATCCGGCACAGGCGCCCCGAGGTCACGCCGAAGCAGTGTCCACGGCTCGCCGCTCTCCCAGCCGTCCTCGGACAACAGGTCCTGGACCAGCGCCTCCGTCGGCGCCTCGACGTACACCCTGCCCCTGGGCAGCACCCCGCGCTCAGGCGCCGACACGTCCTCGGCCACCTGCCGCGCCAGCTCCTCGTCCCGCAACGCCTGAGGAGCGAACGCCAACCGCAGCAGCTCCGCACCGTCCAGCAGCCCGATCGCCAGAACCTGCCCGGCCCGGCTCCAGGTCCGCGTGGCCTCCGCCGTCCGCTGCGCACCGAACCGCCAGAACCACCCCACATCCCCCGGGTGCAACTGCACGGGCGCGCTGTCGTCCTGCCACTCCGCCAGCACCCGCAGCATGTCACCGAGCCCATCGGCCCCCGGCCTGCCCAGTTTGACCTTCATCTTCCGATGACACACCATCCCACCGATGGTCCGCACCCGAATTTCCGGTCCGGTGGAGCAGCCGGGCGCGCGGGGCGGGAGCAGGAGGTGTCCGATCGACCGGTTCATCGCGATGCGGGCCCGTGAACGACCGTGGGTCCCGGGCCGTGAGCCTGGAGAACCATGGGCCGGACACGGGAAAGGCCGTTCCCTTCCGAGGGGCTCTCGGAAGGGAACGGCCTTTCCCGTGTCCGTGTGTCCGTGCCCGGGACCGCTAGACCGCGGAGACCTCGGCCTGGCCGGCGACCTTCCGGACCAGCGCCTCCAGGTTCGGGTCCTCCTCGAAGATGTCGCCCACGTCGATGGAGACGCCGAGCTCATCCTCGATCCGGGACACCAGGCGGACCGCTGAGATCGACTCCCCTTCGAGGTCGAAGAACGTGGCGTCCTCCATCCCGTCCGGCACGTCGAGCACGTGCTTCCAGATCTCCGCGACCTTGCCCTCGATGACCGAGAGGCTGAGCTCGCCGGGACGATTGCCATTCATCCGGGTTCCTCCCATCGCCAGACAAACGTCAATGGCGGCGTGTGAGCAGATCCGCGATCCGCGCAGGTCCGTAGGCCGATTCCTGTTTCCTCATCATCACGGCGCGGTGATCCGGGCGCATCTCCGAGAGTGCGAGCGCGGCGGTCCGGACGGCCGTCACGAAAATCCCGGCGGCGTCAGGTGAGGATCCGCGTCGCGCCCCCCGGCCGTTTCACGCCCAGGCGCTCGCGGATCTTCCGCCCGGCCGGCACGTCGAGCCGCTCGGTCAGTTCGAGGGCCCTGGCCCGCGCCTCGTCGGCCTCGGCGTCGGCCTCGGAGGCGCGCAGCGCCTCGCTCAGCAGGGCGAGGGCCTCGGCCTCCTGGAGCGGGATCTGCATCCCGCGGAACAGCGAGACGGACCTGCGCAGGTGGACGGCGGCCTGATCCGGGTCGCCGGACACGAGGGCCAGCTCGCCCAGCCCGGCGAGCACCTGCGCCTCGGCGAGCCGGTGGCGGGAGCTGCCGGCCGGCTCCAGCGCCTGGTGCAGCATGGCGTCGGCCTCGGCGATGCGTCCCTGACGCAGCCGGGCGATGCCCAGGCCGTGCAGGCTGAACGCCTCGCCCGTGGAGTCGCCGATCTCCCGCACCGCCGTCAGCGCCTCCTCGAAGGCGCCCGCCGCCAGGCCGAACTCGCGTGCCTGGAGGTGGGCCAGGCCCATGCGGTGCAGCACCTGGGCGGTCACCCTGCGGTCACCCCCGGACTTGCTGAGCGTCAGGGCCTCGGCGAGCATCGTCTTCGCGCCCTCGGGGTCGTCGCAGTCGAGGCGGAGCTGGGCGAGGCTGTGCAGCGTCTGCGCCGCGGCGACGTCGTCGCCGACGGAGCGGAAGATCCCCAATGCCTTCTCGTAGTCCTCCGCGGCCGCCTCGAAGTGGCCGTTCATACGTTCCATGGTCGCGATGCTGCGGACGGCCAGGGCGGTCCGCCGCTCGTCGCCGACGGCCTGGAAGAGCTCGACCGCCGCCTCGAACTCACGCCGCGCGTCGCCGAAGCGCTGCTCGTTGAACGACAACGAGCCGGCGGTGTACAGGATCTCCGCCTGGCCGCGTTTGTCCCCGGTGCCGCGGGCGGCCTCCAGGGCGATCTCGTGGGTCTCGCGCCAGTCGTCGAGGTAGACCCTCGACTCGAAGAACGTGGCGGCGGTCGTCGCGAGCCGCCAGCACAGCTCTCCGAGACCGGCCTGCGCCGCCTGGCGGATGCCGTACACCAGGAGGGGGCGCTCGCGCTCGAACCACGCGATCGGCTCGGTGACGAGCTGCCGCACCAGTTCGTCGGGCAGCACCCGGGGGATCTCCGTCTCCGCGAAGACCTGCGGGCAGGTCCCGAACTCGCGGCATCGGGCCGCGTCCACGAGGATGAGCAGCCCGCTCAGCACCCGGCTGAGCGCGGCGCCGCGCTCGGCGGCGGGCTCCTCGGCGGCGAGGCGTTCCCGGGCGAACACCCGGACGAGGTCGTGGAAGCGGTACTGGGTGTGCACGCCCCGCCCGGTGCCGACGACCTCGACGAGCTGGGCGTCGGCCAGGTCGTCCAGCAGGTCCTGGGCCTCCAGGAGCGGTTGCTTCAGCAGGGCCGCGCCGGTCCACCCGGAGAAGACGTGGGAGTCGAGGATCGCCAGCCGCCGGAACAGCCGGCGGGCCTCCTCGCTGATGCCGTCGTAGGTCAGGGAGAGGCTGGCGCGGATGCCCATCTCGCCGTGCATCAGCTCGTCGAGCCTGCGGGTCTCGTCGCGCAGCCGGCCCACCAGCTGCTCGACGCTCCAGTGCGGGCGCGCGGCGAGGCGGGCGCCGGCGATGCGCAGCGCCAGCGGCAGGTGCCCGCACAGCTCGGCGAGCGCCGCGGCGGAGCCCGACTCGGACCGCACGCGGTCGGTCCCGGCCACGTGGGAGAGCAGGTCCACCGAGTGGGCCGGGTCGAAGAGGTCCACGTCGACGTGGGTGACGCCGGCCAGCCCGGCGAGCCGGCTGCGGCTGGTGATGATGACGGCCGAGGCGGGGTTGCCCGGCAGCAGCGGCAGGACCTGGCTCTCGCTGCCCACGTCGTCCAGCACGATCAGCATCCTGCGGTCGGCCAGCAGCGTCCGGTACGTCTCGGCCCGCTCGTCCAGCCCGTCGGGCAGGGCGGTGCCGGGTATGCCGAGGGTGCGCAGGAACCGTTCGAGCACCTGCAGCGGGCTGACCGGGCGGGACACGCCGCTGTGCAGGCTGGCGAAGAGCTGGCCGTCGGGGAAGTGCTCCATCACGCTGTGCGCGGCGTGGACCGCGACGCTGGTCTTGCCGATCCCCGCCCGGCCGGTGACCACGACGATCGGTACGGCGAAGCGCGCCGCGCCGTCGGAGGCGACGGTCAGCCGCCTGCGGATGACGTCCACCTGCTCGGCGCGGCCGATGAAGTCGGCGATGCCGGCCGGGAGCATGCCGGGCACCGCCGGGACGGGGGCCTGCGGCGCGGCCCCGGCCCGCGCGGGCGCCTGGGGGGCGTCGAGGCTCTCGTCGGAGGTGAGGATCGCGTGTTCGAGCTGCTGCAGCCGCTCGTTGGGCTCGATGCCCAGCTCGTCGATCATGGTGCGCCGGGCGTCGCGATAGACCTGGAGCGCCTCGGCCTGCCGGCCCGAGCGGTACAGCGCCGTCATGAGCTGGCCGAGGAGCCGCTCGCGCAGCGGGTACTCCTCCACGAGCCGGGTGAGCTCGCCGACCAGCTCGTGGTGGCGGCCGAGGTCGAGCTCCAGCTGGAGGCAGTCCTCGTTGGAGGTGATCCGCTGCTCGGCGAGGCGGGTCGCGACCGACTGCACCAGCCGGCTGTCGATGCCCTCCAGGGCCGGCCCCCGCCACAGCGAGAGCGCCTCGCGGTAGTGCCTGACGGCCTCCTCGAGATCGCCGCCGTCACGGGCGCGGCGGGCCCGAAGCACGAGGTTCTCGAAGCGGCACGCGTCTATCTGCTCGTCGTCGGCGCGCAGCGCGTACCCCTGCGACCTCGTCACGATCACCTCTTCACCGCCGTGACCGGCGAAGAGCCGTCTCAGCGCCGAGATGCAGATCTGCACCTGGGCCCGCGACGTGGCGGGCGGGTCGTCCCCGTAGATGGCCTCCATGAGGCGGCCCGTGGCCACCGTCCGGTTGGCGTCCAGGAGAAGAGTGGCCAGGACGGTCTGCTGCCGGATACCACCGAGATCCACGCGTTGTCCGTCCGCGGTGACTTCGAGCGCTCCTAGAACGCGAAACTCCACGCGCATCTCCTTGAAGAAACTTCCGCCCCCCGGCGCTGCGAGACATTCACGCTTTGCAGCCGTGCGGGGCACGGGAAGTGACGGACCTCCCCGAAGCCGGCTTTCCTGGTCACAGGAAGTTTACGTAAAGCATGGTTCGGGAACACCAGGGGTTCTGCGCGGTGTGTTCCAAGATCAGCACTCTAACGCTACCTTGTTCGCGATTGTACGCTCTGTCCGTTTCGTGAATGGATGGTACAACGCGGAATGGGGTGTTGCCAGGCGAACCGCGTGCCCGTGGGCGATTCCCCTTGTCAACCCGGTGAAAAACACGAAACGGCCGGGGACTCGCGTCCCCGGCCGTCTCGGCGTTCGGTGGTGTTCCTGTCATCCCCAGGGGTTGCAGCACATGGGGCGGTGGGTGGTGGGCGGCGGCGGGACCGGGGAAGACGCGTTCGCGGCCACGCCGCTGACGGTGACGCCCGCGAGGGCGATGACGATCGAGACACCCAGTCGCACGACGGTCTTGCTGATCTTGCCGCTCATCTCTACCTCCGTGGTCGTGGCGGCGTCGCCGGGACGCCGTTCCTGACACCGATGACGCTCGCACGGCCCACCATCGTGTCCCTATCGCTTCCCTTCGCGCTGGGCATCGCCCCAGGTAAAAGCGGTATCGAGGTTTTCGGCGTGTCCGTATGTGGATTCGGGTCGGCGATTCGTGGCGGCCGGCCGGCCGCGGCCCGGCCATCCGCCGACGGAAGCCGGGGCGGGCGGGCGGCGGACGGATGGCGAAGACATGACGGGCCGATAAGCGGCCGAAGGTGAACCGATAGCGCGGTCCGCGAACCTTGGACGAAGCCCAGGCGGAGCCGGCGCTCGCAGCGGTGCCGCCTGGGCGGCCAAGGCGAAAGCGCCTAAGCCGGGCCGCCGTGGACGGGCCCGTTGGACAGGTGACGGTGAGATGGGTATTGCTATTCAGACACTGGACGGTGTCTACGGCCGACCGGCCGCCAGTGTCAGGATCCGGCTGGAGTGCGCCGAGGGCGGCCACTGGACTCCCGACGCCAAAGCCGAAACCGACCACGAGGGCCGTGTCCGGGACTGGAGTGGCCGCCGTTTCGAACGCGGCGTTTACCGCCTCATCCTCGAAAGCGACCGGTACTTCGTCGGCCTCGGCCTCGTCGCCGCCTATTCGGAGATAGTCGTCCTCTTCCGCATGCACGACGAGACCGACTCCTACCAGATCCAGGTCCAGCTCTCGCCGTACTCGTATTCGACGTATTTCGGCTCATTCGGCTGACGGGTGTCAGCGTCCCCAGGCACACCAGGTTCACGCAGGTAAGGGCTCCGACAGTGAATACCGGACGGTACACCGCATTCCCCCAGGTTCCCCTGAACGATCGCACGTGGCCGGACGCCACCGTCACCGCCGCGCCCCGCTGGCTCTCCACCGACCTCCGGGACGGCAACCAGGCGCTGGCCGCCCCCATGACCCCGGCGCGCAAGCTGGTGATGTTCGACCTGCTGGTGCGCATGGGCTACAAGGAGATCGAGATCGGCTTCCCCGCCGCCAGCCGCGACGACCACGACTTCGTCCGGATGCTCATCGAGGACGACCTCATCCCCGACGACGTCCGCGTCTCGGTGCTCGTCCAGGCGCGCGAGGAGCTGATCGAACGCACCGTGGAGAGCCTGGCGGGGGCGCGGCGGGCCACCGTACACCTCTACAGCGCGACGTCGCCGTGGTTCCGCCGCCGGGTGTTCGGCATGGACCGCGACGAGTGCAAGGACCTCGCCGTACGGGGCACCCGGCTGGTGACGAAGTACGCCGAGCGGTTCCTGGACGGCTGCGACCTGGGCTTCCAGTACTCTCCCGAGCACTTCGCCGACACCGAGCCGGACTTCACGCTGGAGGTCTGCGAGGCCGTCATGGACGTGTGGCAGCCCGGCCCGGGGCGGGAGATCATCCTGAACTTCCCCACCACGGTCGAGCGGTCCACCCCCAACGTCTTCGCCGACCAGATCGAGTGGATGCACCGCAACCTGTCGCGGCGCGAGCACCTGTGCCTGTCGGTCCACCCGCACAACGACCGCGGCACCGGCGTCGCCGCCGCCGAGCTGGCCGTGCTGGCCGGGGCCCAGCGGATCGAGGGCTGCCTGTTCGGCAACGGGGAACGGGCCGGCAACGTGTGCCTGGTCACCCTCGGACTGAACCTGCTCACCCAGGGCGTCGACCCCCGTGTCGACTTCCGCGACCTCGACCGGGTCCGGCGCACGGTCGAGCGGTGCACCGGGATCCCGGTCCACCCGCGCCACCCCTACGGCGGCGACCTCGTCTACACCGCGTTCTCCGGCTCCCACCAGGACGCCATCAACAAGGGCTTCGACGCCCTGGAGCGGGAGGCCGCCGAGGCGGGCGCCGAACCGGCCGAGCTGCCGTGGCGCCTGCCGTACCTGCCGCTGGACCCGCAGGACGTGGGACGGACCTACGAGGCCATCGTGCGCATCAACAGCCAGTCCGGCAAGGGCGGCCTGGCCTACGTCATGAGCGCCCGGCACGGGCTGAACCCGCCCCGCGCGCTGCGGGTGGAGTTCGCCCGGACGGTGCAGGCGCTGGCCGACGCCGAAGGCGGGGAGATCGGCCCCGACCGGCTGCGGGAGTGCTTCGAGCGCGAGTACGTCATCGGCGCGGCGCCCGATCCGTCCGCTCCGTCCGCGGAGACCGTCGCCACGGTCTTCGGCGGGGTCCCGGCGGCCGTGGTCCTGCACGTCGACGGCGGCGGCTTCGACGCCGGGGGGGACCGGACCGACGCGGTGCGGACCGTACGCGCCGAGCTCGCCCGGCGGGGACTGCGGGTGCGCGCCGTCCACCACACCGGCCCGGCGGGCGACGGCCGTACGGCCCGGCGGGAGGCGCGCCCGCTCCCCGGGGGCGGCCGGGCCGGTGAACCCCGCGAGGACACCGACGGCGGCGGGCTCCACGGGCTCCGCGAGGTCGCGGTCTACGCCGAGCTCCAGGCGGGCGGGACGGTCTTCTGGGGGGCCGGGATCGGGCCGGACCTGCGGGCCGCCGCGCTGTCGGCCGCCGCCTCCGCCGTCGCCAGGTCTCGGCGGGAACGGGCGCGCCGTACGGCGGCCCCGACGACCCCGGCGGCCTCCGCGGAGGCGGCTCCCACGGCGGTGCCCACGGCGGGTGTCGCGACGGGCGCCGCGGCGGAGCCGGGGACGCTCACCTGGACGAGGAACACGCGGACGAGGAGCGCGCGGGCGAGGAGCACGCGGACGACGGCGGGACGGTGACGACCGGCGGGCGGTGACCGGCCGGATGACGGCGCGACGAGACGGAGAACCCCGGTGAGGGCGGGGCCGAGGAGGGAAGCGACGATGAAACTGGTCGAGCGGGAGGAGGAGCTGGCCTGCCTGCAGGCCCTCCTCGACAGCGCGGTGCTGGGCAGGGGCAAGGTGGCGCTGGTCGGCGGCGCCGTCGCGACGGGCAAGAGCGCGCTGCTGCACGTGTTCGCCGAGCAGGCCATCGAGCGGGGCGCGCTGGCCGTCACCGCGACGGGCTCCCGCATGGAACGGGACCTGCCCCTGGGCGTGCTCGGCCAGCTCATCCAGGACGCGCCGCTGGTCCCCGAGGAGCGCGACCGGGCGCTGGCGCTGCTGAGCGAGGGCGCGCGCACCGTGCTCGCGGCCGAGCCGGAGGACACCGGCGGCCGGCAGATCGACGCCCAGACCGTCCACGTCCTGTGCACCGTCCTGCTGGAGCTGTCGGAGCGGTACCCGCTCATGATCATCGTCGACGACGTGCACCACGCCGACCGCGCCTCCCTGCTCTGCCTGGCGTACCTGGCGCGGCGGGTACGGCTCGCCCGGATCGTGATGGTGTTCGGCCACGCCGACCACGGCCGCTGGGCCGACGGCTTCTTCCAGACCGAGCTGGTCCGCCAGCCGCACTGCCGCCGCATCCAGCTCACCCGGCTGTCACGGGCCGGGGTGGCCGCCCTCGTCGAGGAGGAGGCGGGCCGGGAGACGGCCGACCGGCTCGCCGACGAGTGGTACGCCCTCAGCGGCGGCAACCCCCTGCTGGCCGGCGCCCTGGCCGACGACTACCGGCAGCTCGCCCGGTCCGCCGCGGACGAGCCGCCGGACGGGGTCACCGCCGGCGACCACTACGGCCAGGCCGTGCTGTCGTGCCTGCAGCGCGGCCACGAGCAGACCATGCGGGTCGCCCGGGGCCTGGCGATCCTCGGCGAGCCGGAGTCGCTCGACCGGCTGCTCGGCCTGCCCGGCCCCGACGTCGGCAGGGAACTGCACTCCCTCAGCGCCGCCGGTCTGCTCACCCTCGGCAGGTTCCGGCACGACGCCGTCCGCGAGGCCGTCCTCGCCGGAACGGACGCCCAGGAACGGGCGGACCTGCACCGCCGGGCCGCGGAGCTGGGCTACGACCTGGGCTCCTCCCCGGCGGTGATCGCCGGGCACCTGCTGCGGGCCGGCCGGGTCGAGGCCCCCTGGGTCGTGCCGATCCTGGAGGAGGCCGCCAGGAGCGCCCTGCGCACCGGGCGGGTGGAGGCGGCGGTCGACTACCTGCGCATGGCCTGGCGCGAGTGCGCCGACGAGACCCAGCGCGCGAAGATCATGACGATGCTGGTGCGCGCCGAGTGGCGGATCAACCCGGCCGCGCCGACCGGGCACCTCGCCGAGCTGGCCGAGGCGATGAACCGGGGCAGCCTGCGCGGCGTCGACGCCGTCGTGCTGGCCCGGGCGCTGCTGTGGTACGGCCGTTTCGACGACGCGCGCGACGTGCTCGAACAGCTCAACCGGCCGGGCGCCGCGGCGGACCCCGAGACGGCCGCCGAGCTCGTGGTGAGCCAGCTGTGGCTGCGCGCCACCCACCCGCCCTTCCTCGACCGGCTGCGGCACCTCGCCGGCGACCAGGGCCTGGCGACCATGGTCTCGGTGTCGGTCAGCCGGCGGCTGGAGTCGGCGCTCGCGCTGGCCGAGGTCCTCACCCGGGGCCCGCGCGAGGAGGACATGGACGCCGTCGAGCGGATCCTTGAGGACTCCCGCCTGGACGAGATGACGCTCGACACCGTCGAGAACTCGCTGCTGGCCCTCACCTACGCGGGCCGCTGCGAGCGGGTGGCCCCCTGGTGCGACCTGTTCAGCGTCGAGGCGTCGTCCCGGCAGGCGCCGAGCCGCCAGGCCCGGCTCGCCGCGATCCGCGCCGAGATCGCCGTCCGCCAGGGCGACATGCCCGCCGCCGAGCACCACGCGCGCCTGGCCCTGGACATCATCCCGGTGAGCAGCTGGGGCGTCGCCATCGGCGGGCCGCTGAGCAGCCTGATCCTCGCGCTCACCGCGATGGGCAAGTACGACGCGGTGCGCGAGCACCTGGACCGGCCGGTGCCCGAGGCGATGTTCCAGACCCGCTACGGCCTGCACTACCTGCACGCCCGGGGCCGCCACAGCCTGGCCACCGACTACTTCGCGCTGGCGCTGCGCGACTTCCAGCGGTGCGGCGACCTGATGGCCGCCTGGAACCTCGACACGCCCGGCCTGATCCCCTGGCGGGCCGACGCCGCCGAGGCGTGCCTGCGGATGGGCCAGGCGGAGGAGGCCCGGCAGCTCGTCCAGGCCCAGCTCGACCTGTGCGGCCCCGGCGCCACCCGGGGCCGGGGCGCCGCGCT
The DNA here is from genome assembly GCF_014648055.1 of Streptosporangium pseudovulgare. Taxonomy (GTDB): domain Bacteria; phylum Actinomycetota; class Actinomycetes; order Streptosporangiales; family Streptosporangiaceae; genus Streptosporangium; species Streptosporangium pseudovulgare. Next base: position 223,245 of record NZ_BMQJ01000015.1, on the reverse strand, counting down.
CCGGCTGCTGGCCGCCGCCTCCGAGCTGCGCCGCCGCCCCCCGCTGCTGCGCCAGGCGACCGAGTACCTCCAGGCCGCGGGGGACAGGTACGAGCTGGCCCGCGCACTGTTCGACCTGGTCGAGGTCTACGAGGCGCTCGGCGAGCACCGCCGCGCCAAGACGATCGCCGGGCGGGCGCGGGCCGTGGCCATGGAGTGCCACGCCCAGCCGCTGGCCGGGACGCTGTCGCGGGCCGACGACCCCGGCTCGCCGCCGGCCGTGCCCGCCGGGGACATGATCGGCATGCTGAGCGACGCGGAGCGGCGGGTCGCCGCCCTGGCCGCGGCCGGCTACACCAACCGGGAGATCGCCGCCAAGCTCTACATCACGATCAGCACGGTCGAGCAGCACCTCACGCGCACCTACCGCAAGCTCAACATCAGCCGCCGCGCCGACCTGCCGCTCGTCCTGGAGTTCGGTGACCAGCTCGTCGTCTGAGACCCCGCTCCGGTGCGTACGGCGCCCGCCGTACGCACCGCCGTACGCACCGCCGTGCGGCGTCCGCCGGAGGCCCGCGCGGCCCGCCCCGGCCCGTGCGGGCCCTCGAACCCCTCCCGGGTCCGTTCGGACCCCGAAACCCGCCGGGCCCGGGAGGGCATTTCCGAAGGTGCGCGCCGCCGCCGCCGGGTGCGACCTTCGTAGCCGGAGGTGCGCCGTGGAGGAGAACCCGGTCCTGACCGTCGTGCGGGGCAACCCGACAGCGGAGGAGCTGGCGGCGGTCGTCGCGGTCCTCACCGCGCGGGCCGCGGCCGCCGCGGCGGCGGCAGCCGAGGCCGCCGAGATCGCCGAGATCGCCGGGGCCGGCCGCCCGCGGTCCGCCTGGCACGCCGAACCGGCCTGGAGCGCCGGGACGAACTGGGACGCCGGCTCCGCCTGGAGCGTCTGGGGCGCCTGGAGCACCGGGCCGGCCCTGCCCGCCGCGGCCGCCCGCTGACCCGCCCGGGCGCGGTCCGCCGCGCCCCCCGGCCGGAGACCCGGTCGTGCCCGCGGTAAAGCCGATGGCCCGGTCGTGCCCGCGGTAAAGCCGACGGTCCGGTCGTTTCGGCGGGAAAATCCCGATCCGCAGTCCGATCGGTGATCATTCCGGTTGAATACGCCCCATGAGCGATCTGGCGACCGTCCTTTCGACCTGGCTGGACGGACAGTCGACCACCGGCATGGACCTGTACGGGATCAGGATGCTGACGGTCGGCCGGTTCGGGAAGGGGCTCCTGTTCCTCGCGGGGCTCTCCGTCGGCCTGGACCTGCTGGACCCCGACAAGGTCAGGCGGCGCGGCGAGGCGAACCAGGAACGCGCCGGGCGAACCCTCGCCCAAGGCCGCCACAAACGCGACGTGGCCCGGCTGTCCGCGCTCCACAAGACCGTCACCGAGGACATGGCCACCGTGTGGTCGGCGTCGACCGCCGGCGGCACGATCAGCGGCATCTCCGTCCACGCCACGCCCCCCGGCCGGGTGCCCGAGGGACTCGACGTCACATTGGAGGTCTACCGGAGCTTCCACCGCACGGTCATCGACGAGCTGCGCGTCTACGCCGGAGACGAGAACGAGTACACGCACGCGAGGGACCGTGCCGCCGAGTTCCTGTCGAGTCACCTCAGCGGTCCCGACCGCGCGCTGTTCACCGAGGCGGAGCGGGCCGGCAGAAACGAGGGCTGTGTCCTGGTCGCCCTGGCCGGCGTGCTCATCGCGATGGTGTTCGTCTTCGGCGCCGTCAGGACGAGCTCGGCGGCCATGCCGTGGGCGTTCATGGTCATGATCGCCGCGACCGTCCTGCTCCTGTTCACCCTCTCCACCGTGTCGCGCCTGAGAGCCGCCGCGGCCTGGCGATGGCTCCTCGGACGGGCGCTGCGGCGGCTCGCCGCCACACTGCGGAGCGCCCGGCCGTTCCACGGGTTCCGGAAGGCGGCCTTCGCGCTCTTCTTCGTCGGGAGCATCCTCGACATGCTCGCCTCCTGACCGCCGGGAGCCTCCCCGCCGCTCGCCCCACCGCCGCCCCCCGCCTGGGAGGCGGCCCCGGGCTCCGCCGGATCCACCCTCTCCGTCCCCGCCCGGGAGGCGGCCCCGCCCCGCGTGCCCTTCTCCGTTCGTGCGGACCGCCACCGCGTGCACCGGCCCCGCATTCTGCGAAAAGCCCGAGCGGGCCGCCGGTCGCATCCTGAGTGGTGTGCGCGGGCGTCTCCCCGCACGCCGGGGACGCCCGCGGCGGTGGTCCCCGGGCCTCCCGGGCGGTTGAGGAGAGCGCCATGTCGACATTCTTCGGCTCGTTCCGCCGGTTGCTGCTGGCACCGTCCCTGGCGGACGTGACGTTCGCGGTACGCGGCTTCCCCGGCGCGTCGTCACCGGCGGCCGAACGGCTGGAGGCCATCCCGCAGTCCGTCGTGTGCGGCTTCGAGTGGGGCATCGACGCGCGGAACCAGTGGGAGGTCGAGCGGCGGCTGGGCATGATCGACGTGGAGCTGCGCGGCTTCGCCTACGAGGGAGCCACGATGGCGCTGACCGTCCTCGACGCGATGGGCGGGGGCCGCGGCCACCGTACCCGCGACCTGCTGCTCGGCCCCGGCCGCCCGCACATCTTCCTCACCTACATCGGCATCGGCTTCGCCATGGCGCGGCTGCCCCGGCCGCTGTGGAAGAAGGTCGTCCCCGACCTGGGCGAGACGCCGTACCACCCGACGATGAGCTGGCTCGCGGTGGACGGCTACGGATTCGACCGGGCCTACTTCGACACCCGGCGCTGGGTGGACGAGCAGCGGGTGCCCGCCCCCTACGCCTGGGAGGGGTCGCCCGGCTACTTCCCCCGGGCCGTCGACCAGGGCATCGGCCGCGCCCTGTGGTTCATCCACGGCGCGCGGACGGCGGACGTCGCCGCCGCGGTGCGCCGCTTCGCCGACGGACGCCAGGCCGACCTGTGGAGCGGCGTCGGCCTGGCGGCGACGTTCGCCGGCGGCTGCGGGACCGGGGAACTCGCCGCGATGGGGGAGGAGGCCGGCGAGCACCGGGCCGAACTGGCACTGGGCGCGGTCTTCGCGGTCAAGGCCCGCGACCACGCCGGGTTCGTCCCCGAGCACACCGCGGCCGCCACCGCCGCGCTGACCGGCCTGTCGGTCGCCGACGCGGTCGCGCTCGCCGACGACACCGCCGTCGATCCCTACGGCTCCGGCCCGGTCCCGCAGTACGAGGTGTGGCGGCGGCGGATCCACGCCCGCTTCGCGGCCGACCGCGTCGGGCGCTGACGCCGGGCCGCAGCGCTCGGGCGACCGCACCGGACCCCGGCCACCGGGCCCGCGCCACCGCGCCGCCGGGCCCCGGCCACCGGGCCCGCGCCACCGGATCACCGGGCCGCCGGGCGCCGGGCCCCACCGCCCGCCGTGGCGTCCGGCGGTGACGCCCGATGAACTCACAGCGTGATTCATGAATGGTTTTCCCGGCCCGTTTTCCGGTTTTCGGAGAAAGGACGTGCTCTCGGGAAAAGCGCTCCGGATCAGCACTTCCGAAGTGGAGAGCGCAGCTCGGCATATGCGTGAATTTATGAAGGACATCCATTGACGAGGGGTGGAGGGGTTGGGTTGACCAGCATGTTCCGGTCATTGAGGCGTCGCGTCCTGACGCCGGACATATCAGAGACGAAACTTGCCACCCGGGGTTTCCACGTGAAGGACGACGCGTCCCGGGAATTGCTGGAGACGGTCGGCGAGACTTTTCTCACCGGTTACGCCTTCGCAGCCGAGACCCGCTCCGCGGCCGAGGCCGAGGAACGCCTGGAGGAGATCCCCCGGCGCTTCCGCGGCTTCGCCTACGAGGGCGCCGGCATGGCCTTCGCCATCCTCGACCGGCTGACGCCGGGCGGCGGGCACCGGACCGCCGACTCCCTCGCCGGACGGGGTGACGCCCACAACTACATGATCTACGTCGGCATCGGCTGGGCCATGGCGCGGCTGCCGCGCTTCCTGTGGCCGGACAGCCGCGGGCTGGACCCGCTGCTGCTGTGGCTCGTCCACGACGGCTACGGCTTCCACCAGGCCTACTTCCACACGCAGCGGTACGTGCACGAGCAGTACCGCGAGACGCGCTTCCCCTGGCCGGCCGGCGGGCCCGAGGCGTACGCCGCCCGCGCCATCGACCAGGGCATCGGCCGCGCGCTGTGGTTCGTCGGCGGCACCGACGTCGAGCAGGTCGTCTCGCTGGTCGAGCGGTTCCCCCGCTCGCGCCGGGCCGACCTGTACGCCGGCGTCGGCCTGGCCGCGACCTACGCGGGCGGCGCGCCCGAGGACGAGCTGCTGGAGCTGCGCGAGCGGGCCGGGACGTACCGGCCGCAGCTCGCCCAGGGCAGCTCGTTCGCGGCCGAGGCCCGCGTCCGCGCCGGCCTGCTGGTGCCGCACAACGAGGTCGCGACCCGGGTGCTGTGCGGCACCACGCCCGAGGACGCCGCCCTGATCAGCCGCCGGACCCGCCCCGACGGGCCCGTTACGGGCGACCTGCCCGCCTACGAGGTGTGGCGGCGCCGTATCGCCAATGAGTTCGCATTTGCTGGAGGTGTTACTCCGTGACCACGACAGCTGGCTGGCTGCGCAGGCAACTGCCGGGAATCGTCGCCCTCGTCATGATGGCGGCCCTTTTCGCGGCGGGCCGCCCGTCCTTCGCCTCGGACGAGGAGAAGGACGGCCTGGCGAGCGCCTACGCGTTCGAGCCGATGAGCATCGCGCTGCCCGCCGGGTACCCGCAGAAGACGATCCGCCAGGTGAACCAGCGCTACAGCAACATCGACGCCTGGATCTCCTCGGTCGGGGCCGGCATCGCCATGAACGACCTCGACATGGACGGCCTGTCCAACGACCTGTGCGTCACCGACACCCGGATCGACCAGGTCGTGGTGACCCCCACCCCCGGCGCGCGCTCCGACCGCTACCGGCCGTTCGCGCTGAACCCCGGCTCGCTGCCGATGAGCGACACGATGGCCCCCATGGGCTGCCTGCCCGGTGACTACAACGAGGACGGCCGCACCGACCTGCTGGTCTACTTCTGGGGCCGCACGCCGATCGTCTACCTCGCGAAGAGCGGCGCCACGCAGCTCGCCGCGGACGCCTACGTGCCCACCGAGCTGGTGCCGGGCGTCGGCACGGCCAAGTACACCGGTCCGCAGTGGAACAGCAACACCGCCACCGCCGCCGACTTCGACGGTGACGGCCACGTGGACGTCTTCATCGGCAACTACTTCCCGCACGGCCCCGTCCTGGACCCGAAGGTCAACGGCGGCGTGGAGATGAACGACTCCATGTCGGCGGCCGTCAACGGCGGTGAGAACTACTTCTTCCGCTGGACCGGCGCCACCGCCGGCGAGCGGCCGACGGTCGCCTTCACCAAGCTCGACGACGTCCTGCCGAAGAACGTCTCCAAGGGCTGGGAGCTCGGCGCCAGCACCGCCGACCTGGACGGCGACCAGTTGCCCGAGCTGTTCCTGAACAACGACTTCGGCCGGGACCGGCTGCTGTACAACCGCTCCACCCCCGGTCACATCGCCTTCTCCCTCGCCGAGGGCGAGTCCTCGCCGATCGTGCCCAAGTCCAAGGTCCTGGGCCACGACTCCTTCAAGGGCATGGGCTCCGACTTCGGCGACCTGGACGGCGACGGCCTCTACGACATCTTCGTGAGCAACATCACCACCTCCTTCGGCATCGAGGAGAGCAACTTCCAGTTCATGTCCACCGCCAAGGACCGGGCCGAGGTCGCCTCCGAGCTGAAGCGCGGCGTCGCGCCGTTCGCCGACCGCAGCGCCCCGAGCCACACCGCGTGGTCCGGCTGGGGCTGGGACGTCAAGATCGACGACTTCGACAACGGCGGCGTCCCGGCGATCGTCCAGGCCACCGGCTTCGTCAAGGGCGACGTCAACCGCTGGCCGCAGCTGCAGGAGCTCGCCACCGCCAACGACGGCGTGCTGCGCAACCCGCACTCCTGGCCGACCGTCCACGAGGGCGCCGACATCGGCGGCAACCAGACGCTCGCCTTCTTCGTCAAGGACGCCAAGACCGGCCGCTACGCCGACCTGTCCCCGCAGCTCGGCATGGCCGTGCCCGTGCCCACCCGCGGCATCGCCACCGGCGACGCCGACGGCGACGGCCGGCTCGACATCGCGGTCGCCCGCCAGTGGGACGCCCCGGTCTTCTACCACAACCAGAGCCCGTCCCCCGGCGCGTTCCTGGAGCTGCGGCTGAACCACGAGAACGCCGCCGGCGCCGCCCCGTCCGCCGCCTCGCCCGTGATCGGCGCCGAGGTGAAGGTGACCCTCCCCGGCGGCCGCGTCGCCATCGGCAAGGTCGACGGCGGCAGCGGCCACTCCGGCCGGCGCGGCCACGAGGTGCACATCGGCCTCGGCCGGGACGTCACCGGCCCGCTGCCGGTGCGCCTGACCTGGCGCGACCGGACCGGACAGGTCCACGAGCAGGATCTTCAGCTGACCCCGGGCCGGCACACCGTGCAGCTCGGCTCGCAAGCGAAGGAGCAGTGACGACATGACCGAGAAAGCCAAGACGCCCCCGCGGCACGACCCGAAGGTCATCACGGCCCTGCGCCGGTTCGCCATCTCGATCTCGGTCTTCAACATCCTCGGCTACACGGTCCTCGGATTCGAGCAGCCCTGGACGTGGCCCTTCGCCGCCCTGGCGACCGCCTACACCACCGAGATCGTCCTGGAGCTGATCGGCGCCAAGGTCGAGGGCCGCACCCCGCGCTTCCGTGGCAACGGCCTGCGCGGCCTGGTGGAGTTCCTCTACCCGGCGCACATCAGCGGCGTCGCGATGAACATGCTGATCTACGTCAACGACCAGATCCTGGTGATGATGTTCGGCGTCGTCGTCGCCGTCGGCACCAAGTGGGTCATCCGGGCACCCGTCCGCGGCCGGCTGCGCCACGTGATGAACCCCTCCAACTTCGGCATCGCCGTCATCCTGCTGCTGTTCCCGTGGGCCAGCATCGCGCCGCCGTACCACTTCAGCGAGAACGTCACCAACCCGATCGACTGGATCATCCCCTGCGTGATCATCGTCTTCGGCACCATGCTGAACGCCAAGCTGACCAACCGCATGTGGCTGATCGGCGCCTGGGTGATCGGCTTCGCCCTGCAGGCCGTCGTGCGCAGCGTCATCCTCGACGACGTCGCCCTCCTCGGCGGCCTGGCCATGATGACCGGCGTGGCGTTCGTCCTGTTCACCAACTACATGATCACCGACCCGGGCACCACGCCGTCCAAGCCGCTGTCGCAGGTCGCCTTCGGCGGCGGCGTCGCACTGGTGTACGGCCTGCTGACCGGCATGAGCATCCCCTACGGCATCTTCTTCGCCACCGCCACGGTCTGTCTGATCCGCGGCGCCTTCCTGTGGTCCCTGCACATCGTCGCCAAGGCCCGCGAGCGGGACGCCGCCCAGGTCAGCGCGGCGGCCGAGCAGGCCCTCGCCCCGGCCCGGAAAGAGGTCGCGAAGGTATGACCAGGCTCGCCATCGTCGGCATGGCATGCCGCTACCCGGATGCCACCTCGCCGCGGGAGCTGTGGGAGAACGCCGTCGCCGGCCGGCGGGCCTTCCGCCGGCTGCCCGACGTGCGGATGCGGCTCGACGACTACTGGGATCCCGACCCCTCGGCCCCGGACCGCTTCTACGCCCGCACCGCCGCGGTCATCGAGGGTTACGAGTTCGACCGGCTCGCCTACCGCGTCGCCGGCAGCACCTACCGCTCCACCGACCTGACCCACTGGCTCGCCCTCGACACGGCCGGCCGGGCGCTGGCCGACGCCGGCTTCCCCGACGCCGAGGGCCTGCCCCGCGAACGCACCGGCGTGGTGGTGGGCAACACCCTCACCGGCGAGTTCACCCGGGCCAACGTGCTGCGGCTGCGCTGGCCGTACGTGCGCCGGACCCTCGCCGCGGCGCTGAAGGAGCAGGGCTGGGACGACGAGCGGCTGGAGGCGTTCCTCGCCGACTACGAGGCCGCCTACAAGAGCCCGTTCCCGCCCATCGACGAGGACACCCTCGCCGGTGGCCTGTCCAACACCATCGCCGGGCGGATCTGCAACCACTTCGACCTCAACGGCGGCGGCTACACCGTGGACGGCGCCTGCTCGTCGTCGCTGCTGTCGGTGGTGACCGCCGGCAAGGCGCTGGCCGACGGCGACATCGACGTCGCCGTCGCCGGCGGGGTGGACCTGTCCATCGACCCGTTCGAGATCGTCGGTTTCGCCAAGACCGGGGCGCTGGCCAAGAACGACTTCCGCCTCTACGACCGCCACTCCAACGGCTTCTGGCCGGGAGAGGGCTGCGGCATGGTCGTCCTGATGCGCGAGAGCGACGCGCTGGCCGCCGGGCACCGGATCTACGCCACCGTCGCCGGCTGGGGCATCTCCTCCGACGGCCGGGGCGGCATGACCCGGCCGGAGGTCAGCGGCTACCAGCTCGCCCTGCGCCGCGCCTACGAACGGGCCGGGTTCGGCATCGAGACCGTCGCGCTGTTCGAGGGCCACGGCACCGGAACCGCCCTCGGCGACGCGACGGAGCTGAAGGCGCTGTCCGGCGCCCGGGCCGCCGCCGACCCCTCGGCGGCGCCCGCCGCGGTCGGCTCGATCAAGGGCATGATCGGCCACGCCAAGGCCGCGGCCGGCGTGGCCGGCCTGATCAAGGCCGTGATGGCGGTGCACGGGCAGGTGCTGCCCCCCACCGTCGGCTGCGTCGACCCGCACCCGGTGCTGGCCGAGGAGGGCGCGGCCCTGCGCGTGCTGCGCAAGGCCGAGCCCTGGCCGGACGGCGCCCCGCTGCGGGCCGGCGTCACCGCCATGGGCTTCGGCGGCATCAACACCCACGTGGTGCTGGAGAACGCCGCCCCCCGGCGGCGCTCCCCGCTGCCGGGCCGCACCCGCGCCCTGGCCGCCTCGCTGCAGGACGCCGAGCTGCTGCTGGCCGACGCGGCCTCGCCGCAGGCGCTGCGCGAGCGGCTCGCCGAGCTGGCGGACTTCGCGCCGAAGGTGTCCTACGCCCAGCTCGCCGACCTGGCCGCGACGCTCCAGCGGGAGCTGCGCGACCTGCCGTACCGGGCCGCGGTGGTCGTCACCTCGCCGGAGGACGCCGAGCGGCAGCTCCAGCGCCTGATCAACGCGCTGGAGGCGGGCGAGACCACCATGCTCGCCCCGGACGGCCGCGCCTTCCTCGGCCGGGCCGGCGGCCCGGCCCGGGTCGGCTACCTCTTCCCCGGCCAGGGGTCGGGCCGCGGCACCAGCGGCGGCGCGCTGCGCCGCCGCTTCACCGAGGTCGAGGAGATCTACCTGCGGGCCGCGCTGCCCACGGGCGGCGACATGGTGGCCACCGCCGTCGCCCAGCCGCGCATCGTCACCGGCTCGATGGCCGGCCTGCGCGCCCTCGCCCTGCTGGGCGTGGAGGCCGACGTCGCGCTCGGCCACAGCCTGGGCGAGCTGTCGGCCCTGCACTGGGCCGGCGCGATGGACGAGGACACCCTGCTGCGCGTGGCGACCGTGCGGGGGCAGGCCATGACCGAGCACAGCGCCTCGGGCACCATGGCCGGCGTCCGCGCCACCCCCGGCACGGTGACCGGCCTGATCGGTGACCTGCCCGTCGTCATCGCCGGCTACAACGGACCCGGCCAGACCGTCGTCGCCGGGCCCGTCGACGCGGTCGAGGCGGTCGGGCGCCGGGCCGCCGAGGCCGGCCTGACCTGGACCCGGCTGCGGGTGTCGCACGCCTTCCACTCGCCGCTGGTCGCCCCGGCGGCCGAGGTCCTCGGCGCCCGCCTGGCCGACGAGGAGTTCGGGCCGATGGACCGCCGCGTCGTCTCCACCGTCACCGGGGAGGACCTGGCGCCGGACACCGACGTCCCGGCGCTGCTGCGGCGGCAGATCACCGAGCCCGTGCGGTTCACCCAGGCCGTACGGCAGGCCGCCCCCGACGTCGACCTGTTCGTCGAGGTCGGCCCGGGACGGGTGCTCAGCGGCCTGGCCGCGAACATCACCGACGTGCCGGTGGTCGCGCTGGACACCGACGACGAGTCGCTGACCTCGCTGCTGCGCGTGGCCGGCGCCGCCTACGTCACCGGTGTGCCCCTCGCCCACGAGGAGCTGTTCCACGGCCGCCTCGTCCGGCCCCTGGAGGTGGGCGCGGAGTTCTCCTTCTTCGCCAGCCCCACCGAGCAGGCGCCGCAGATCGGGATCGGCGCGGCCCACCGCGTCGCGGACCCGGCGACGGCGCCGGCGGCCGCGGAGCGGACCGCCGGACCCGGCCAGAACGGGCAGCACGGGCAGAACGGCCAGAGCGGGGCCGGGCAGAACGGCGAGTCGACCATCGACCTGCTGCGCCGCCTGGCCGCCGAGCGCGCCGAGCTGCCGCTGGAGATGGTCACCGAGGACAGCCGTCCGCTGGACGAGCTGCACCTCAGCTCGGTCACGGTGATGCACATCATCGACCAGGCCACCCAGCGGATGGGCGTGCCCGCCGCGCAGGCCCCGACGAACCTCGCCACCGCCAGCCTCCGGGAGCTGGGCGAGGCGCTCGACGGCCTGGCCAAGTCCCCCCAGGCGCAGCCCGCGAAGATCGTGGCCGGCGCCGCGGCCTGGGCCCGGCCGTTCGCCCTCGACCTGGACGAGATGCCGCTGCCGGAGCGGCCCGCGGTGCGCGAGAGCGGCAGGTGGCGGCTGTTCGCCGGCGCCGGCTCCCCGATCGCCGAACCGCTGCGCCAGGCCCTTGAGAACGGGAGAGTCGGATCCGGTGTCCTGGTGTGCCTACCGCCGGAGTGCCGGCGGGAAGACCTGGAGCAGGCGCTGCTCGGCGCCAAGGCGGCCGTCGCCGGCCCCGCGGGCACCCGGTTCGTGCTGGTGCAGCACGGCCGGGGCGCGGCCGGCCTGGCCAAGACGCTCCAGCTGGAGACCCCGCAGCTCCGCGTCACCATCGTGCACGTACCGGCGGCCGCCGAGGCCGTCGGCTGGGTGGTAGACGAGGTCGCGGCCACCACCGGCTACGCCGAGGCGTACTACGACGCCGCGGGCGTGCGGCGGGTGCCCACCATGCGCGCCCTTCCGGTACGGCCGGCCCGCACCGAGCAGCCGCTCGGCTCCGGGGACGTCCTGCTGGTCACCGGCGGCGGCAAGGGCATCACCGCCGAGTGCGCCCTGGCGGTCGCCGCCGACAGCGGCGCCAGACTGGCCGTGCTCGGCCGGTCCGACCCGGCCGGGGACGCCGAACTGGCCGCCAACCTCCGCCGGATGGCCGAGGCCGGGGTGACCGTCCGCTACGCCCGGGCCGACGTCACCGACGCCGAGCAGGTCCGCCGCGCCGTCACCGAGGTCCAGGCGGCGCTCGGGCCGGTCACCGCCGTGCTGCACGGCGCCGGCCGCAACGAGCCCGCCGCGCTGACCGGCCTCGACATGGCGGCCTTCGCCCGCACCTTCGCCCCCAAGGTGGACGGCCTGCGCAACGTGCTCGACGCCGTCGACGCCGCCGGGCTGCGACTGCTCGTCACCTTCGGCAGCATCATCGGCCGCGCCGGGCTGCACGGCGAGGCCCACTACGCCACCGCCAACGAGTGGCTGGCCGAACTCACCAGGGAGGTGGCCGACAAGCATCCCCGCTGCCGCGCCGTCTGCATGGAGTGGTCGGTCTGGTCCGACGTCGGCATGGGCGAGCGGCTGTCGGTGGTGGAGGGGCTGGCCCGCCAGGGCATCAGCCCGATCACCCCGCAGCAGGGCGTGCAGATCATGCGCCGCCTGGTCGCCGACCCCGACGTCCCGCCCGTCGTGGTGATCAGCGGCCGCACCGAGGGCATCGACACCGTCCGCTACGACCTGCCGCCGCTGCCGCTGCTGCGCTTCGTCGGCAAGCCGCTGATCCACTACCACGACGTCGAGCTCGTCACCGACGTCGAGGTCAACCCCGGCACCGATCTCTACCTCGCCGACCACCTCCTCGACGGCAACCTGCTGTTCCCGGCGGTGATCGGCATGGAGGCCATGGCCCAGGTCGCCCACGCCGCCACCGGACGGCAGGGCGCGCCGGTCATCGAGCACGCCGAGTTCCTGCGGCCGATCATCGTGCCGCCGGACGGCAGCACCACGCTCCGGATCGCCGCGGCCGTCACCGACGACGACACCGTCGCGGTGACGATCCGCAGCGCCGAGACCGGCTTCGACGTGGACCACTTCCGTGCCCGGCTCGCCTACACCGACGAACCCGCGCCGCAGGGCCCGCCCGGACAGGTCGCCGACGGCCTGCCCGCGGTGCCGCTGGACCCGGAGGCGGAGATGTACGGCGACGTGCTGTTCCAGGGGCGGCGCTTCCACCGGCTGCGCCGCTACCACCGGGCCGCGGCCCGCCACGTCGACGCCGACGTCGCGGCGCTGGAGTCCGGCGACTGGTTCGCCCGGTACCTCCCCGGAGACCTGCTCCTCGGCGACCCGGGCATGCGCGACGCGCTCATGCACGGCAACCAGGTCTGCGTGCCGGACGCCACGCTGCTGCCCACCGCGATCGAGCGGGTGCACGCGGGCGGCGCGGCGCTCGCCGCGGCCGGGGAGCTGCGCTACTGCGCCACCGAGCGCAGCCGCGAGGGCGACACGTACGTCTACGACATCGCGGTGCGAACCCCGGCCGGCGACGTCGTGGAGCGCTGGGACGGCCTGCGGCTGCAGGCCGTACGGAAGAAGGACGGACGCGGCCCCTGGGTGGCGCCGCTGCTCGGCTCCTACCTGGAGCGGACCGTCGAGGACCTCGTCGGCGCCCGGGTGGCGGTCGCCGTCGAGCCCTTCGCGGCCGGCACTGCCGACACAGTCGGCGGTGCCGGTGCGGCGGACGACGAGGCGGCCCGGGAGCGGGCGGCCGTGGGGCTGGGCAGGGCGCTCGGCCGCCCGGTCGCGCCCGGCGAGCCGGGGACCGGCGGTGAAATCGGCGGCGAGGCCGGCGGCGCGACGGTCTCCGTCGCCCACGGCCCCGGCGTGACGCTCTGCGTCGCCGCCCCCGGCACGCTCGGCTGCGACGTCACGCCGGCCGCCGGGCGGACGCCCGCGGAGTGGACGGCCCTGCTGGGCCCGCACGCCCCGCTCGCCGAACGGGTCGCCGCCGCCACCGGCGACGGCCCCGACACCGCCGCCGCGCGCGTCGCCGCGGCCGCCGCGTCCCTGACGCGGGCCGGCCTGCCCCGGGAGTCGTCCCTGACCCTGACGGGGGAGGGGAGCGGCGCCTGGGCCGTCTTCGCCGCGGAGGGCGTGCGGGTCGCGACGCTCGTCACGACCCTGCGGGACGCCCCCGACCCCGTCGTCTTCGCGATCTGCGCCGGGGAACGGACGCCGGCCGCGAGCGAGCAGCCCGAAGGGCGGTCATAGGCCATGAGCAAGTACTACGAATACCTGCACACGGTCGGTTTCGAGGAGACCAACCTCGTGGGCAACGTCTACTACGTCAACTACCTGCGCTGGCAGGGACGCTGCCGGGAGATGTTCCTCAAGGAACGCGCCCCGGAGGTCCTCGCCGACCTGCAGGACGACCTGAAGCTGTTCACCCTCAAGGTCGACTGCGAGTTCTTCGCCGAGATCACCGCGTTCGACGAGCTGTCCATCAGGATGCGCCTGCTGGAGCTGGGACAGACCCAGGTGGAGTTCGGCTTCGACTACGTACGGCTCGGCAAGGGCGACGGCGAGGGCGAGATCCTCATCGCCCGCGGCAGACAGCGGGTGGCCTGCATGCGCGGACCCAACACCCGCACGGCACCAGCCAGGGTCCCCGAGCCGCTCGTCCGGGCGCTCGAACCGTATGCCAACTAGGCGCGGATCCAGGAGGTCAGCGTGAAAGTCGACCAAACCATGACGTCTTCCACGGTGGATGACGCCAAGGCGCTGCGGCGGGCGTTCGGCGCCTTCGCCACCGGTGTCACCGTGGTGACGACGGGAGGGCCCGTCCCGCACGCCATGACCGCCAACTCCTTCACCTCGGTCTCGCTCGACCCGCCGCTGGTGCTGGTCTGCATCGACCGGGGGACGGTCATGCACCAGTGCCTCAGCATGACGGGGTTCTTCGGGGTCTCGGTGCTGGGAGCCCGCCAGGAGAAGGAGGCGCGGCACTTCGCCAACCGCTACCGGCCGATGGGCATGGCGCAGTTCGACCCCGTCGAGTGGCTGACCGGCGAGCTGACCGGCGTGCCGCTCATCGCCGGCACGGTCGCCCGCTTCGAGTGCGAGCTGTGGCGCTCCTACGACGGCGGCGATCACACGATCTTCATCGGGAAGGTCCTGGGCATGGAGCACCAGGCCGACGGCGACGGCCTGCTGGTCTACCGGGGCCAGTTCCAGGAGGTCACCTCCTACTGGCGGGAGGTCCCGGCATGAGCCTGATCGGGGAGCGCACCCGCCCCGCCGCCCCCGCGGCACGGCGGGGCACGCGCCCGGGCGGCACCGGCGCGGTGCCGCCCGGCCCCCCGTTCAGCGCCACGCCGGGCCTGTTCGCCAAGCTCGTGACCGACCGCATCGGGCTGTTCGCCGACGCCACCGCCCGGTACGGCGACGCGGTCCGGCTGTCCATCGGCCCGAAGTCGATCTACCTGTTCAACCATCCCGACCACGCCAAGCACGTCCTGGCCGACAACAGCGGCAACTACCACAAGGGCATCGGCCTGTCCGAGGCCCGCCGGGTCATCGGCGACGGGCTGCTGACCAGCGAGGGCGAGCTGTGGCGCGCGCAGCGCCGCACCATCCAGCCGATGTTCCAGAACAAGCGGATCACCCACCAGGACGAGGCCGTCGCCCAGGAGGCGGCGGGCCTGGTCGCGCGGCTGCGGGCCCACGCGGGCGGGCCGCCGGTGGACATCGCCGAGGAGATGACCGGACTGACCCTCGGTGTGCTGGGCCGTACCCTGCTCGACGCCGACCTCGGCGCCTTCGGCTCGATCGGGCACTCCTTCGAGGCGGTCCAGGACCAGGCCATGTTCGAGATGGTGTCGCTGAGCATGGTGCCGCTGTGGCTGCCGCTCCCCGGTCACCTGCGGTTCCGCCGGGCCCGCCGGGAGCTGTACCGGGTGGCCGACCACCTCCTCGCCTCCCACCTCCGGAGCGCCGGGAACGGCGGGGGCGGCGGGGACGGCGACGGCCTGGTGGCGCGGCTGCTGGGCTCAGGCGTGCCGCCGTCGGGCGACCCGCGCGCCGCCCACCAGCGGCTCCGCGAGGAGCTGGTCACGCTGCTGCTGGCCGGGCACGAGACGACGGCGAGCACGCTGTCGTGGGCCTTCCACCTCATCGACCGCCACCCGGAGGTGGGGGAGCGGCTGCGCGAGGAGGCCGTCGCCGTGCTGGGCGACCGGCTGCCCCGCTACGAGGACCTGCACCGGCTGCGGTACACGGCGATGGTCGTCGAGGAGGTCATGCGCCTCTACCCGCCGGTGTGGGCCCTGACCCGCAAGGCCCTGGCCGCCGACGAGGTCGGCGGCTACCACGTGCCCGCCGGCGCCGACGTCGTGGTCAGCACCTACACCCTGCACCGGCACCCCGCCTTCTGGGACGACCCCGACCGGTTCGACCCGGAGCGGTTCGACCCGGAGCGGCCGGCCGCCCGGCCCAGGTACGCCTACATCCCGTTCGGCGCGGGGCCGCGCTTCTGCGTCGGCAACCACCTCGGGATGATGGAGGCGACGTTCGTCATCGCCATGGTCGCCCGTGAGCTGCGCCTGGCCGGCCTGCCAGGCCGCGAGGCGTTCCCGGAGGCCATGCTCTCCCTGCGGGTCCGCGGCGGCCTGCCGATGACCGTCCGCGCGGTGTGACGAGCCCGTACGGCGGGCCCCTGCGAAGGGGGGCCCGCCACACGGGCGTTTCCGCGTGCTCTGGGCCGTTCCGTACGGGCGCGGGACGCGGCGGACGCGGAACGCGACGGTCCCCGGGTGGTGTCTCCACCACCCGGGGGCCGCCGCGTTCCGCTCCGGTCAGTACCTGCCACCGCCGGTCAGCGTGCCCGCCGGGTGCGCCGGGCACACCGCGCGTGCCGGCCGGTCCGGCTCCTCCTCCCCGGCCGGGCGGCCCGTCCTCGCCGGGTCCGACGCCGACAGCAGGTCGCGCAGCGCCAGCAGCACCGGCGGGTCGAGCGGCCGCATCGGCCGCAGCTCGACGTCGGCGAGCTGGGGCCCGGCGTCCGGTCCCACGGTGACCGGCCGGCGCGCCAGGCAGAGCGCGTCGCCGTCACCCGGCCGGTGCCGGACGGCGTCCTCGTATCCGGGGGCGACGGACTGCGCGATCAGGTGCCAGCGGCCCTCGGGAACGTTCTCCAGCACGTACGGTCCCGGGCCGTCGAGCAGCGTGTAGCAGACGGGGCGGCCCTCCAGGATCCGGTCGGGGAACAGTCCCGCGAAGATCGGCCGGTCCTTCAACGGGGAGGTGACCGTCCCGCGGACCGTCACGGCCGGGCCCGGCGCGACCCGGGCGCGGCCGTCGTCGAGGGACTGCGCGGTCACGCTCTTCAGCAGCCGGTACCGGCTCGGGGACAGGCCCACGCTGCTGGTGAACCGGGAGCTGAAGGTGCCGACGCTGGAGTAGCCCACCTGGTGGCTGATGTTGGTGATGCTCAGGGAGGTCGAGGCGAGCAGCCGCTTGGCCTCGCCCAGCCGTACGGCGGACAGGAAGCGTCCCGGGGACAGCCCGGTCACCCGCTGGAAGACGCGGGAGAAGTGGAACTTGCTGAACATCGCGGTCCGTGCCATGTCGTCGACGGTGATCTGATCGCCGAGGTTCTCGTGCATACTCTCGATCACCCGCAGAACGGCTCGCTCGATTACGTCATCCATTGCTCCTCCTGGGGTCCGGAGGCTTTCTGGTGGACAGGCCCGGACGAACGGGCCTTCGAAATAGGCCGGAATCCATCCAGGCTCGGCGGCGTCCGGACGGCGCTGTCGAGCGCTTTCTCCGGAGTGGCCTGGGATCTATTTCCTGCGTCCTTTTTCTTCGTCGACCTGTACACGCGGTGGGGGCCGTCCGGCGCTGCATCGCGACGCCGATTAATTCGCCCCGATACGCGGGCGATATATCCGTGACGGCGTGTGCGCGGAGCGTGTCCGGGGTTCTCCCCGGCAGGTCACGGGTGCCTTGCCGATATCTCCACCGCCGTCTGCGGGCGGCGGAAAAAGACCGCCGGAGCGGCTCTCTTCTTCCGCGGCGGCGCCCCGTCCGGGCGCCTTTCCCCTAGCGTCCCCCCGCGTTCCTTCGCGCTCCTATCGCGCTTCTATCGCGACCGGCCCCGCGGGCCGGGCGGATCGGGGAAGGGGCGGCGGGCAGGGCGGTCCGGTGGCCGCCCGGTGGTGCAGGCGGCCCGGGGGCGGCCCGCCGGCGACCCTTCGCCGCCGGTCTGCGAGCTGGTCACCTGGCGAGCGTATGCCTGCTTCGCGGGGCGAAGAACGGGTTCGCCGGTTTTCTGGGGTCGGGGTGCCCCGGATAAGGGCGGGTCAGAGGGCTCTAGGGGTTGTTGACCAGGAAATGTGCGCCAATTGTGAGGAGGTCGGACAAGAAGCGCCGAAACAACCGTTTGTCAGATTTAAACCCTTTTAACGTCCTATATTCACTGGACGTTCTTGGAGTGTGAACAATGGCCGGGACACGCGACGACGAGTTCGCGCACTTCGTCGAGGCGACCAGGCCCGCCCTGCGGCGCGCCGCGTTCCAGCTCTCCGACGACTGGTACGAGGCAGACGATCTCGTCCAGCGCACCCTGATGGCCCTCCACCGGCACTGGGAACGGCTGGACCACCACGAGAAGATCAACGCGTACGCGCGGACGGTCATGACACGGCTGCTCATCAGCGACCGCAGGTCGCACCGGTGGTCCCGGGAGGTGCTCGACGACTCGCTCCCCGAGTCCGCCCCCGCCACCGACCCCTACGCCACCCTGGGCGACCGCCTGATGCTCATGGACGCCCTCGCCGGCCTCGGCCCGCGGCAGCGGGCCGCCGTCGTCCTGCGCTACTGGGAGGACCGCAGCGTCGAGGAGACCGCCCGCGCGATGGGCAGCGGCTGCTCGACCGTGCGCAGCCAGACCGTCCGCGGCCTGGCCGCGCTCCGCTCGGCCCTCCAGGCCGAGGGCGACGGCAACGTGGAAGATGCGCCGGACGAGGCGTTGTCCGGACCATGTGGAGAACCCGAGCTCAACTAGATGCGAGGAACGCGTATGCGCCCGCCAGCTCAGAACGAACCCCAGGACGACAGGACCATGACGCTCGAGGCGTTCGCGGACACGATCATCCCCGGTGAGAAGCGCTGGCCGGGGGATCGGGCCGTCGCGGGCGCGGCGCCGGGCGGCGGCGCGGTGGCCGCCGGCGCCATCGAGCTGCTGGAATGGGACGCGACCGGCATATCCGGCGGCCTCGGTGACTTCGCCCGGGCGCTGAACGAGCACGCCCTGGCCTACGCCGCCCAGCACGGGATCGCGCTGGAGGAGGACGTCCCGCCGTTCGTGGCCCTGGACCACGCCGGCCGTACCGCGCTGGTGGCGCTGCTCACCGCCCCCGGCCACCCCGAGAAGGACCTGTGGGTCAGCCTCGCCCTGTTCAGCAACATGGCCTACGACTCCGCCGCGCACCTGAGCACCGCCGACGCCCTCGCCGCCGGTCACCCCGGGCTGACCGCGATGGGCGTCACCCGGCCCGGCGCCGACGGTCTGTGGCGGTTCCCCGCCTACTCCTACGGCCGCCCCCTGGCCGACCTGCACCCGGACACGACCCCCTCAGGGAGCCCCGCATGAGCAGCCCGGAACGCACCGACGTCCTGGTCGTGGGAAGCGGCTTCGGCGGCTCGATCACCGCCTACCACCTCGCGGCCGGCGGCGCGAAGGTCGTCATCCTCGAACGCGGCCCCTGGCTGAAGAGCGACGACTTCGAACACGACTTCAAGCTCGGCTCGTCCTACACCCGCGCCTTCGACTTCGTCGTGGGCGACGGCATGAGCGTGCTCGGCGGCAACTGTGTGGGCGGCGGCAGCGTCGTCTACTTCGCCGCCATGCCCCGCGCGCCGCGCTTCGTCTTCGAGCGCCGCGGCAGCATCAACCGCCGCATGTGGCCCGCCGCCGTCAGCCGCGACACCCTCGACCCCTGGTACGACCGGGTCGCCGAGTCCATCCCGATTACCCACCAGGGCTGGGAGGACGCCACGTACGCCGGGGGACTGTGGGCCGCCGCCTGCCGTCACGCCGGCCGTACGGCCAATCCCGTCCCGGCCGCCGTGGACCGGGAGAAGTGCGTCAACTGCAACTGGATGATGGCCGGCTGCCGCTTCGACGCCAAGCAGTCGCTGCTGCTCAACTACCTGCCCGCGGCCCTCGCCCACGGGGCCGAGATCCGTCCGCTGCACGAGGTGCAGCGGATCGAGCGGACCGACGACGGCGGCTACCGCGTCCACTACAGCGTCGTCGACGACGAGGACTACCGGATCACCGCCGGCGACGGCGCGATCGACGCCAAGATCGTCATCCTCGCCGCCGGGGCCGGCGCCACCCCGGTCATCCTGCAGCGCAGCGAGGCCGGCCTCGGCCCGATGCCGCACGCCGTGGGCCGCTACTTCTCCGGCAACGGCGAGCGGCTCAACACGGCCGTCCTCAACGAGGACCGGGTGCGCGAGGTGCTCGGCCTGGACCGCGGCGACGGCCTGGCCTACGCCGCCAACCAGATCGGCAAGGGGCCGACCGTGGCCAACTGGGACCGGCTGGACGGCTCGCTGCCCGAGTACACCCGCTACTCCCTCGAACAGCTCTACTTCCCGCCCGGCCTCGGCACCATCCTCGCCCAGGCGCCCGGCGCGAACCCCGGATGGTTCGGCGTCGGGAAGAAGGAGATGCTGAAGCGCTGGCAGTCGTGGCTGATCATCTTCCAGATGATCGAGGACGACAACGAGGGCGTGTTCGGCCCGCCGCCGGCCCGCGGCAACGCCGACCGCCTGTCGCAGCAGATGCTCGGCATCGGCCGGCTCAGCTACAAGCCGACCGCCAACACGCTGCGTGCCTGGGAGATGGCCGACGCCGACGTCAAGGACATCCTGGAGCGCGACGGGCTCGCCACGGTGACGCCGTGGACCAACGACCTCGTCGGCGCCTACACCGTCCACCCGCTGGCCTCCTGCCGCATCGGCGACGACCCGCACACCTCCGCCCTGGACGACCGGCACGAGCTGCGCGGCCACCCCGGCATCTTCGTCACCGACGGCTCGGCCGTGCCGGGCGCGCTGACCGTCAACCCCGCGATGACCATCGCCGCCCTGGCCGAGCGCGCCGTCCCCGGCATCGTCCAGGCGGCGCGGGAGCGCGGTGTCGAGGTCACCTACGGCGCGCCCGCCCCGGACGGCTCCACCGCCGGCCGCCGCGGCGTCACCACGCTGATCCCCGAGCTGACGCGCCGGTGACCGCACCGGCGACGCGCCGGTGACAGGGCTTGCGGCGGGACTCATGACAGGACCGGCGACGACGCCGGTGACGGAGAGGAGACGGGCGATGGGTGGGACTCTCGCGCGGCTGATGCGGCCGGGAACGCTGATCCAGGTCCGGCACGTCTCCCCGGTGCGGCCACGCGCCGCCCGCGGCCTCGTCGCCCGGGTCTACCGGCAGCTCGAAGACGACTTCGGCCTGCTCGCCCCGCCGGTGATGCTGCACTCGCCCTCACCGGAGGCGCTGGCCGCCTGCTGGACGATGCTGCGCGAGTCGCTCCTGGTCGCCGGGCGGACCGGCCGGGCGGAACGGGAGGCGGTCGCCGCCGCGGTGTCGGCGGCCAACGCCTGCCCGTACTGCACGGGCGTCCACACCGAGACGCTGCGCGGCCTGGTCCCGCCGGCCCGCGCGGCCGGGACCGCCGCCCACCCGGTCCCACCGGAGATCACCGGGTGGGCCCGGGCGACCGCGACCCGCGAGACGGCCCGGCGGCACGCGGCCCCGCTCCCGGCGGAGCGGACGGCGGAGCTGGCCGCGGTGGCGGTCACCTTCCACTACCTGAACCGCATGGTGAACGTGTTCCTCGACGACTCCCCGCTGCCGCCGCAGGTGCCCGGGGCCGCGCGCGGCCCCCTCTCACGGCTGCTCGGCATGCTCATGCTGCCGGCGGCGCGCCGGACCGCCGCACCCGGCGCCTCACCCGGCCTGCTCCCCGCCGCGCCGCTCCCGGACCCGCCGGACGGCACGGCCCCGGCGGGCGGCCGGCCGTACGGCGGGCCGGGGGACGACGCGACCACGGAGGACGGACCGCACGGCGTGGCGGCGGCGTGGACGGCCGCCGTGCCGCACTTCGCCGACGCCTTCGCCCGCGCGTCCGCCGCCGCCGGCGTCTACGGCCGGCGCTCGGTGCCCCACCGGGTGCGGGAACTGGTCGCCGCCGAACTGGCCGCCTGGGACGGCGGGCCGACGGGCCTCAGCCGGGCGTGGGCGACGGTCGCGGCGGACCGGCTGCCGGCCGCCGAGCGTCCCGCGGGCCGCCTGGCCCTGCTCACCGCGCTCGCCTCCCACCAGGTGGACCGGGCGGCCGTCGAGGAGTTCCGGGCCGCCGGGGCGGGTGACCGGGAACTGGTCGAGCTGACCTCGTGGGCCGCCCTGGCCGCGGCGCGCCGGGTGGCCTCCTGGATACCCGTGCCACCCGCCTCGGCACCGGCCCCCGCTCCCGCCGGCCATCCGGTCCCCGCCGCCCGCCCGGCCGCGGCCGACTCCGGGTGACAGGCCCTCACCTCCGCGCGGCCCGGCGAGCCGCCCGCCCTGCCCTGGCGTGACCGGCCGCCCCCGGCCGCGCCACCCACGACATCCGATGCGCCACCCGACGGAAACGACAAGTAGGAGGACGGACGCGTGACCGACCTGGAGATCGTACTCGCGGACCTGACGGCCGACGGCGAGCGGCTCGACCGCCTGGTGGCGGGTCTGGACGCCGACCAGTGGAAGCTGCCCACCCCCGCCCCCGGCTGGACGGTGGCCGACCAGATCGCCCACCTGGCCTTCATCTTCCGGCTGGCCGGCACCGCCGCCTCCGACGCGGAGGCGTTCAAGGCCATGACCGCCAAGGCCCAGGAGAACTTCGACGGCGCGGTGAACGCCGCGCTGAAGGACTACGAGAACGACACCCCCGAGGTGCTGCTGGCCCGCTGGCGGGCCGAGCGCGAGGCCGTGGTGCCCGCCCTGGCCGCCGTCCCCGCCGGGCAGGTCGTGCCCTGGCTGGTCAACCCGCTGCCGCCCATCGTGCTGGCCTGCGCCGGCATCATGGAGCAGTTCGCCCACGGCCAGGACATCGCCGACGCCCTCGGCGTGGAGCTGGAGCGGACCGACAGCCTGCGTCACCTGGTGGTGTTCATCGTCCTCACCCGCGACTTCGGCTACCTCGCCCGGGGCCTGACGCCGCCGGCCGCCGAGTTCCGCTTCGAGATCACCGGCCCCTCCGGCGAGCTGTGGGCCTACGGCCCCGAGGACGCCGAGCAGCGGATCAGCGGCCCGGCGACCGACCTCTGCCTGCTGGCCACCCGGCGCCGGCACCGCGACGACCTCGCGGTCACCGCCGTCGGCGACGAGGCCGACCGCTGGCTGGACATCGCCCAGTGCTACCGGGGCCCGGCCGGCGCCGGCCGTACCCCGGGCCAGTTCGCCCCCGCCCTGCGCTGACCGGAAGGCCGGGCGGTGGACAGGGAGGGTCCGGTGGCGGGCCGGGTCAGCCCGCCAGGACCCTGTCCCAGTCCACCGTCTTGGCCCAGTCGGCGTAACTGTGCCAGCGCACGGCGGGGTACTTGGCGTGCAGGGCCTCGATGCCGAGGAAGTCGGTGTTCCTCTCGAAGTTCTCGAACATCGTGGCCACCTCCCCGCCGGCCCACCGCCGCACCATGTCCATGGGCGTCTGCCGGTAGGGGATCTCCCGGCCGAGCACCTCGCTGAGCATCCGGGCCGCCTCCTGCCCGGTGACGCGGTCGGAGGCGATGTCGATCCGCTCGCCGGCGAACTCGGCGGGGTTCTCGACGGCGTGCACGGCCATGCCGGCGATGTCGAGGACGCTCACCTGGTCGAGCGGCTTGCCCGGGGTCAGCGGGCTGGCGAGCACGCCGTCGCCGAGCCCGCTGAAGCCGAGGTTGAGCGCGTTCTCCATGAAGTACACCGGGCCGAGCACCGTCGCGCGTACCGGCTGCCGCCGCAGGTACGCCTCGATGAGCTGCTTGCTGTCGGCGTGGTCGACGCCGGCGGTCTCCGTGCGGTCGCCGCCCCGCACGGACGAGTACACCAGGTGGGCGTCGAGACGGGCGGCGGTGTCGACGAGCAGGCGTCCTTGCGCGACCTCTTCGTCCCTGCCGGCCGGTGGCGCCGATGACGACGACTTTTGGCATGACAGAAAGCTCCTGGTCATTAGGGGGCCGGATCGTGACACGCGTCGCCGGTGATTCTGCGACCTCAACCGGGCTTGAGGTCAAGCGGGGGACCGTGCGCCCGGACGTACGGCTCCTCCTCCGAGAGGTCCGCGGCGAAAGCCTCGGCGAGCCGGCGATTCCCCGATCAGGACGTGCGGGCCGGCGAGCCCGCCTCCCGCCGCAGGGCGGCCACCTCCTCGCCGAGAGCGTCGACGGCGGCGGTGAGCTGGGCGTCCGACAGGTACGGCGCCGGCCCGAGCCGCAGATACTCCCCGCGGCTGTCGGTCAGGACGCCCCGCTCCGCCAGCCGGGCCTGCAGCCGCCCGGCGTGCGGCGACCGCAGCGACAGGAACCCGCCGAAGTCGCCGGGGGAGCCGTCGCGGTCACGGGTGACGAGGTCCTCCGGGGCGTCCAGCGCGTCGAACCGGGCGGTCAGCAGGCCCCGCTGGCGCAGCGAGATCCGGCGCAGCACGGACGGGGTCAGCCCCTGGTCGGCGAAGAAGCCGAACACGCGGGCGGCGCGGTAGTGGCTCGTCGGGTCGTAGGTGGACCCCGCGAACCGGGCGGCCCCGGCGGGGTAGCCGACGGTGCCCTCCCGGTGGTCGGACGCCAGTTCGGCGAACTCGGCGTACCAGCCGGTGATCACCGGCCGCAGCCCGGCGGCGTGCGGCGGGATGCGCAGGAAGCAGTTGCCCTCGCCGAGCTGGAGATACTTGTAGCCGCCGCCGACGACCCACGCCGTGTCGATCCCGTCCATGCAGAACGGCACGACGCCCAGGGCGTGGTAGGCGTCCACCAGCAGCTCGGCGCCGCGCCGCCCGCAGGCGGCGGCCAGCTCGCCGAGACCGGGGACGATCCGGGCGGTCTCGAACAGCACCGCCGACACCAGCACGGCGGCCGTGCGGTCGTCGACGGCCTCGGCCATCCGGGCCGCCAGCGTGCCGGCGGGCTCGGCGGGGACCCGGACGACCTCCACCCCCTCCTCGGCCAGGCGGCCGAGCTGGCGTCGCAGCGTGTGGAACTCCCCGTCGGAGGTGACCAGCCGGGGCCGGGCCCGCAGGTCCAGCGCCGACAGGAAGCGCAGCACCAGCTCGTGGGTGTTGCCGCCGAGGGCCAGCTCGGCCGAGGGGGCGCCGAGGAACCGCCGGAACCCCGCGCGCACCTCGTCGGCCTTGGCCATCGCCCGGCCCCACTTGGCGTCCACGTCGCGGGCGGCGTCCTCGAACGCCTCCACCTGGCCGGCCATCGCCACGTCGGGCCACGCCTGGTGCGAGTGGCCGGTCAGCAGCATCCGCTCCGCCACCCGGAACATCGAGTAGTGCGGCGCGAGCAGCGCCGACCGGTCGCCGTCCGGCACGGTCGCCGCGCCGTCCGGGCCGTCCTGGGCGCGGAGGCTCACGCCGGCCGGGGCGGGAAGGTCCGCGCCGTCCCGGTGCCCGGGTCGGCCCTGCGGGTTCTCACGATGGTTCACAGCAGACTCCTGACCGCCCACAGGTCCGGGAAGACCGGGGCGAACACATCTCCGCGGGGATCGGGGGCCTCGTCACCGGCCGCCCGCTCCACGATCATGGCATGCCGGTAACGCCACTCCTGGAAGCCCTCGTCGAGGTCCACCAGCCGCTCGCAGATCTGGGCCGCCGCGCCGTCGTCGCGGTGGACCCGTACCAGGACGTCCTGGAGGCCGGGCGACGGCGCGACCGGCGCCGACACGTCCCGGTACAGCAGGTCGCACGGGACAGGATAGCCATGCGCCGCCAGGTAGCCCAGGAGGGAGTCGAAGACCGACGGCCGGTACGTCGCCGCCTCCGCCTCCGCCCGCCCGCCGCCGTCCGCGGGGCCGTCCGCCGGGTACGGCCCCGCGGGCGGCGGCGGGCGGCGGTCGCGCCGCCCCAGCACCGTTTCGGCCTCACGGAACCCCGCCGGGTCGAAGGACCCCGGCCCGGCCGTCTCACCGCCGGCCAGCTCCCACGCGGCCAGCGGCTCGATGACCTCCAGCTGGGCGACCAGCGCCCGCAGGATCCGCAGCGACCGGTCCACGGCGCGCAGCGCCCCGGGGCCGTCGCCGCGGTCGAGCCCGCGCTGCAGCGCGTCGAGCTCCCGCAGGAGCTGCTCGAACCACAGGCCCTGCGCCCGGAGGGCGACGGCGGGCAGCGTCTCGCCGGACCCGCCGGGGTGCCCCCTGAGCGGCGGCGTCAGGATCTCGTCCAGCGCCAGGTAGGAGGGGTACGCCGTCTCCTGCGACTGGTCAACGATCATGTTCATCCTCCCGTGCCCCCCTTTTCAGGCCACCTCGGCCAGGTGCTCCGGACGGCCCGCGCCGCTCCGGACAGCGGCCTCGCGGTCCTCGCGGTCACCGTGGTCCTCATGGTCACCGTGGTTCTCACGGTCCGCGTGGCCCCCGCGGTCACCGCCGTCGCCGTCGCTCAGGGCGCGGCGGTCGAGCTTGCCGGAGCCGGTGTGCGGCAGCTCCGCGACGAACCGGATGTCGCGCGGGCACTTCTGCGGCGCGATCCTGGACTTCGCGAACGCCCGCAGCTCCTCGGCGGACACCTCGCCGTCGGCCACGACGTAGGCCCGAAGCCGGGTCAGGCCGTCCACCCGGTGGCCGACGACCGCGCACTCCGTCACGGCGGGGTGGCCCAGCAGGCAGTTCTCCACCTCGGCGGGCGCCACCCAGATCCCGCCGATCTTCAGCATGTCGTCGGCCCTGCCGCGGTAGTAGAAGTAGCCCTCGGCGTCGCGGGTGAACAGGTCACCCGAGCGCACCGTGTGCTCGCCGACGAACGTCTCGGCCGACTTCTCCGGCTCCTGCCAGTAGGCCAGGGCCACCGTCTCACCGGTCACCTCCAGCAGCCCGGTCTCGCCGTCCGGCAGGGTCCGGCCGTGCCGGTCCACCACCCGCGCGCGGTAACCGGGCACCACCCGGCCCAGGCTGCCGGGGCGGGCCTGGCCCGGCCGGTTGGACAGGTAGATGTGGTACGCCTCGGAGGAGCCGATGCCGTCGACGACCTCGACGCCGAAGGTGTCCAGCCACCGGCGGTGCAGTTCCTCCGGCAGCGGCTCGCCGGCCGACGTGCACAGCCGGATCGAGCTGAGGTCCTGCCGGGCGGCCTCGGGGTGGGCGATCATCGCGCTCATCATGGTCGGCACGTTGACCAGGATGGTCGGCCGGTACTTCGCGATCAGCTCGAAGATCCGGTCGGCGGTGCTGCGCTCGGGGAAGACGATCCCGGCCGCGCCCACCCCGAACGGGAACAGCGCGGTCAGGTCGCGGGCGTAGCCGAAGAACAGCTTGGGCACCGGCAGCACGACGTCGTCGGGCCGGATGTCCAGCACGCCGCGGGCGTACCACTCGAAGCTCAGCAGCGGGCTGCGCGCCGGCAGCACGCACGCCTTGGGCGCGCCGGTGCTGCCGGTGGTGAACTTCCAGATGGCCACGTCGTCGCGCGTCGTCTCCGCCGGGACCGGCTCGGCCGGCTGCGCGGCGACGAGGGTGGCGAAATGCCGCTCGCCGGGACGCAGGTCCTCCTCGGGCACCCCGACCACCAGCAGGTTCGTCACCCCCGCCTCCCGGAGCCGGCCCAGGGTCACCGCGTCGGCCACCACGACCGCGGGCTCGGCGTAGTCCGCGAAGTAGCGGTAGTCCTTGGGCTGCAGGTAGGTGTAGACCTCGGCGGTGACGGCGCCGATCCGCTGCGCGCCGTACCAGGCGGCGACGAACTCCACCCCGTCGCCGAGCGCGAGCAGCACCCGGTCGCCGCGCCGCACGCCCAGCGCGAGCAGCGCGTTGCCCACCCGGCCGGCCAGCGCCCGCAGCTCGCCGTAGGTGACGGGACCGGCGTCGGTGAGGAGGGCGGTCCGCTCGCCGGGGTTGCGGTCCAGGAAACGCTCGGCGACGTTGAAGCGGGGAGCGTCGTCATGGCGACCGTGGACATCGAAGCCGGGCGGCGCGGTTACGGAAACGTCCATGGGAAAACCTGCCTCGTGGCTGGTGATTCGTCCTCGTGTCACCCACGATGCATTCCGGGCGGAACGCCGGACAGGCGAAACGGAGGCAGCAAAATGGCCGCGGCTGACAGGTTCCTGCCAGCCGCCGGACCGCCCCGGGGAACCCGCTCGACGTCCCCCGCGCGCCCGCGGCGGTGTCCCCGCGCACCCGCCGCGCGCGGGGCACGGCCCGTCCGAGGCGAAGGAGCCGAAGCGGCACCCCGCGCCTCCGCCGCGCGCCCCCTGCGCGGCTCCGGGCATCCCTGCCGGAAAAGGACGTCCCGCCATATCTTCTCGCGGATTGCTGGATGGGCTCCGCCGCGTTGACCTCCCACGGGACCGGCGTGCTGTACTGGGTCCCGTACCGGCCCCCGCACCGTTTCCGACACCGGGAAGGGAAGCCGGTCAGCGGAGAAACCCCGGCCCGCGGCCGACCGACGCAGCCCTTTCCGCGAGGTGAGCGGCGGCCGCGGGGCCGACGGCCTTCACTCCGGGCCCCCACGGGCCGGGATCTGTGAGGAGGAGGGACCGATGGCGTCCACATCTGCGGAATCCCGGCCGGTCACGGCGCCGGAGGCGGCGTCCGGGACGGCGGGGGAGGTGGCCGGCTGCCTGGGCGGCACGGTCCACCTGGCGCACGCGCAGGCGTCGCCCGCCGCGCCCGCCGTGATCGCCGCGGGCTTCTCCGCCTACGCGGCCCGGACCAGGGCGCGGGCCCGCGCCACCGCCCTCGACCTCCTGCACCGCCTGCCGCCCGGACCCGAGCCCGTGCCCGTGGCCGGTCCCGGCGGGCGGCGGCTGCGGCTGACCGACTTCGTGCCCGGCCCGCCGGAGGACGGGCCGGTCGTCGTGGGCACCGGCCTGCTGACCGGGGAGCGCTACCTGCTGCCGGCCGAGGTCTGCCGGCTGGGGGAGAGCGACGGCGCGGTCGAGCCCACCGAGGTCGGCGTGGTCGACAACGGGGTCTCCGCGGCGGTCGCCGAGCTGCTCGCCCACGACGTGGTCACGCGCTGGTGGGCCGACCCCCGGCAGCGGGTCCTCCGGGTGTCCCGGTATCTCGACCGGCTGCTTCCCCCCGGGGTCGTCGAGGCCGCGTCCGGCCTGGGCCTGTGGGTGTCGGCGTTCGTGCTGCCCGCCCCCGACGCCCGGATCGCCCTGGTCGGCGTGGGCGGCGAGGGGGCGACCATGGCCGTCGCCGCGGCGCGGACGGTCAAGGAGGCGGTCGGCGAGGCGTTCCTGCGGGCGATGGCGTCCCGCGCCCAGCCGTGGGACGAGCTGCCGGCCGGCGACTCGCTGCGCCGCCTCGTGGTCTGGCATCGTGAGGCCGACTACCTCGCCTACCTGGAGCGGTCGGCCGTCGACGCCGGCACGCGGCTCCTCGGCGAGCCCGGCGGGCTGCGGCCGTCCAACTGGGCGGACGTCGCGTCCCGGCGGTTCGGGCACGAGCCGGTCGCGGTCACGGCCGGGCCGTCCCGCCAGGTCGTCAAGGTGGTCTGCCCGGGCGCCGCCTGCCACCGGCCGGTCCCGCCGGGCACCGTGCTGCCATGCCCGGTCAACTGACCCCTCCTCCCCGGGCGTACGGTGGCCCTCGACGTGCGGAACACGCCGCCGATTGACGGGACGGCCGGCGGTCGGTGAACCTGACGGTCCGCGACCGCCGCCGGGAGCGGACGCGGTGAGCCGGGAGGGGACGCGGTGACCATGGACGGCGCGAGAGGCTCGGCCCCCGCCACGGAGATGCTCGCCGGGACGACCGGCTGGCTGCTGCACGAGACGGCCCGGCGGGTCGTCGCCGAGACGGAGGAGGCGCTGCGGGGCGAGGGCCTGCGCTGGCGCGACTACGGCGTGCTCGGCCTGCTGCAGGCCGCGGGCCCGCTGTCCCAGCAGGAGATCGGCCGCCGCCTGGGGGTGGACCGCTCGACCATGGTCCACCTCATCGACGCCCTGGAGGAGAGAGGGCTGGTCGAGCGCGCGCGTGATCCCGCCGATCGTCGCGCCTACGCCGTACGGCTGACCGGCGCGGGCCACGCCCTGCTCGCCGACGTGCTGCGCCCGGTGACCGAGACGGTCCACGACCGGCTGCTCGGCGGCCTGGCGGCCGAGGACCGGGCGCACCTCGACCGCGTTCTTGCTCACCTGGCCGATCAGGGGGTCATCGGCTAGATATGCCGATTTACTGATTATCTCTTTGTTGTTAGATTGTAGGCAGGCGCACCTGTATGGCGGGGCGGTTCGCCCGCCTTTGGGGCGGGTGCGCATGGCCGGGAGGTGAGCCGTGGACGTGTCCGTCATCGGCATCTCGCCGGAGGCGGTGGAGATCTATCGATACTTCCTCCGGCACCGGGGGGAGGGCGTCGACTCCGTTCCCGAGGCATTGGGCCTCGATCCGGATCTCGTGGAGTCCACCGCCGAGACACTCGGCCGGCTGGGCCTGCTCGACCTGCACGACCGGCACCGGGTCGTGGCCACCGAGCCACGGATCGGCATCGAGCGCCTGGTGGAGAAGCGGCTCAACGAGCTCAACGCCGAGGTCCTGCGCGTCCTCGCGGCGCGTGACGCCATCTCGGTCTTCATGGAGGACAAGCAGGAGGGGGAGCGCGCCGCGACGGCCCTCGACATCGAACGGGTCGAGGGCGCCGACCGGGTCCGCCAGCGGCTCGACGACCTCGCCTTCTTCTCCTACAAGGAGACGCTCTGCCTGCACCCCGGCGGGCCGTTCAGCCGGGTGATGATCGAGTCGGCGCTGCCGCTGGACACCCGCTCGCTGCGCCGCGGCCTGTCGATAAAAGGGGTGTACCACCCCAAGGCGCTCGAAGACGCCTTCATGCTCTCCTACCTCCGCGAGCTGGTCAGCCTCGGCGGCGAGGTGCGCATCACCGAGCAGCCCATGGACCGCATGCTGATCTACGACCGGAGCGTGGCGGTCGTGCCGATCGACCCCAAGGAGAGCGCCAGGGGCGCCCTGCTGGTCAGGGAGCCGGGCCTGGTGTCCCAGCTCGTGATCTACTTCGAGGGGATGTGGAAGTCCGCCGTCGACCTCCGCGAGTTCATCGAGCCCTCCACCGAGCAGCCGTTGCTCTCGGAGATGGAGCAGCGGGTGCTGGAGGTGATGGCCACGGCCGACAAGGACGAGATCGCCGCCCGCGAGCTGGACATCTCGGTGCGGACCTATCGCCGCTACGTCGCCGACCTCATGGCCCGCCTCGGCGCGGTCAACCGCTTCCAGGCCGCGCTGCGCGCCAAGGAGGAGAACTGGATCTGACCGGCCACCGCGCGTCCCTTCCCTCGGGGGCGTCCCTGGAACGCTTGGGCGCCCCGGACGTCTCAGACGCCTCGAACCCCTCGGACGTCCCGGGCGCCTCGAAGTCTCAGGTGTCCCGGGCGTTTCGAGCGGCTCAGGCGTCGAAGCGGCGGCGGGACGCCTCGATGTGACCGAGGTACCGCTGGGTCCAGGCGCACATCGCGTTGGTCATCTCCCACAGGGACCGGCCTGGCTCGGTGAGGGTGTATTCGACCCGCGGCGGCACGGTGGGGTGGACGTTCCGCTCGACCAGGCCGTTGCGCTCCAGCATGCGCAGGTTCTGTGTGAGCATCTTGTGGCTGATCCCCTCGACGCCGTTCCGCAGCTCGCTGAAGCGCAGGGTGCCTTCCCCCAGGGCCTCGATGATCAGCAACGCCCACTTGTTGGCGACGTCCGAGAAGATCTCGCGCGCCAGAGAGTCGGCGCGTGTCAGGTCCGCGGCCGCGGGCGAGCCCTCGAACTGCTTGGTCACCATGAGGTTCCCCAGTCACTGAAAAGTGCGTTCTTCCATGTCAGCGGACACTCTCCTACAGTTCCCCAGTAACTGCAAGAGACCACGAGCGTCGTGGTCCGGTGGAAGTGAGCCCGCGGGCTCTCATGACGAGGAGACGAGTGGCATGGCCATCACCATGGTGAACCCCAGCGGACTGCCGGAAATCGACGTCTACCGGCAGGTGTCGATCGCGTCCGGGTCGAAGCTGGTCTTCGTCGCCGGGCAGGTCGCCTGGGACGCCGACGGAGTCACGGTCGGCGAGGGCGACCTCGCGGCCCAGGTCGAACAGTGCTACCTCAACGTCGGCACCGCCCTGTCCGGGGCCGGCGGCTCATTCGACGACGTCGCGAAGCTGACAGTCCACGTCGTCGACTGGACCCCCGACAAGATGCCCCTGCTCCTGGAGGGGATCACCCGGGCGGCCGCGAAACTGGGGGTCACCCCGGTGCCGCCGGCCACGCTGCTGGGCGTCGCGGCCCTGGACGTTCCCGCCCACCTGGTCGAAATCGAGGCCGTCGCGGTCATCGACTGACCGCGACGACGTGGGTGGGCGTCTCCCGGGGGAACCGCCGCGGATGGAGACCATCGGCGGGAGGGCCGTGTGGAGACATCGGTGGGAGGGCCGTGGGGGAGGGGAGGACCGTGGCGCGGGGGTCCACGCGTTCGGGGTGCGCGGTATCAGGGATCTGCGGTGTCGGGGTGCGCGCGTTCGGGGTGCGCGCGTTCGGGGTCGCGCGTTCGGGGTCCGCGTCATCGGGGGTCGCGTGAGAGGGCCTGCGGTATCCGGGGCCGCGCGAGCGGGGTGCGGTATCAGGGTCCGTGTGAGAGGGCCTGCGGCGTTCGGGGCCGCGCGAGCCGGGTGCGGTGTCAGGGTTCGTTGAGCGGGCCTGCCGCTCCGGGCGGGGTTTCTCGGGGAGGTCGTGCCGGCGGGGTCGACACGCCGCTCGACGTCTTCGGGGATTCTGCCCGTCACCCCGGCTCTCTTCGGTCCTTTCCGGACCTTTCTCGTCTCTCCTCGCGGTTTCCGCTCCTCCCGCACGGCGGGCCCGGCCCTTCCCCGTACGATCCGCGTCCCGCCTCTCCGCGCGCCGGTTCTTCCCCGTCCCGGTTCTCCGCGTTTCGCCTTTCCGCGCCTTCGGCGCCGCCGCGCCGCGCCGCTGGGCGCCGCCGGAGGTGCCCGGCGGTCAGCCCCAGGTGTTGCCGTCACCCCGCGCGGCGGAGCCCCAGGTGTTGCCGGGGCCCTCGGCCAGGACACCCCAGGTGTTGCCGGCCCCCTGCGCGGCCGAGCCCCAGGTGTTGCCGTCGGCCAGCACCGTCACGTGCCGCCCGCCGGCCTGCCCGGCCACCGCCTCGGGGGCACCGGCCGCGAAGGTCAGCACCAGCGCGCCGGAGGCGACCGCGACGGCGCCCCTGACGATGTTCCTGTAGTTCACCGGGAAGGCGGTCAGGTTCTTCATATCACTGCCTCTTTCTCGTTCTTCGTTTCCTCGGCGAGTCGTCCTCGCACAATCAACTCTGCGTGCCCGGAAGGGCCCGGACCAGGCTTGCCGGAGGCAGCAAGTTGCATGTCGGTTACCACTTCCTGCCAGCCCCCTGCCCCGGGAGAAGGGCCTTGCGACAGCAATCGGCCACGCATTTCCGGGAAGGGCCGGACGGCCCGTGAAGTGCGCATTCGGCGGCAAGCACAACAGGAGGTGACACCGGACGGCCCGCCGCCTTTGACTGGTGGGGATTGGGAGAGGTGAACCGATGCTCGTAACTGTCACCGGCGGCACCGGATTCGTCGGCGCCCATTCGATCGCGGCGATGGTGAGCGCGGGCCACCGGGTCCGCATGCTGGTCCGCGACCCCTCGAAGGTGGAGCGCGCGCTGGCGCCCCTGCACGTCGGGCCGTCGGCCGTGGACGTGGTGGCGGGGGACGTGACCGACGAGAGGAGCGTGGCCGGGGCCGTGCGCGGGGCCGACGCGGTGCTGCACGCGGCGTCGGTCTACTCCTTCGACAGCAGGATGCGGGCACGGATGCGCCGGGTCAACGAGCGCGGCACCGAGGTCGTCCTCGGCGCCGCGCGGCGCGCCGCCGGCGGGCCGATCATCCACGTCTCCACCGTCGTGGCCCTGGCCCCGGAGCCCT
The DNA here is from genome assembly GCF_014648055.1 of Streptosporangium pseudovulgare. GTDB lineage: Bacteria > Actinomycetota > Actinomycetes > Streptosporangiales > Streptosporangiaceae > Streptosporangium > Streptosporangium pseudovulgare. The sequence goes on along the minus strand of NZ_BMQJ01000015.1, from coordinate 189,941 downwards.
CACGCGACCCGTCGTCCCCGGCACGGCCCGGGACGATCGACGAGCGGTCGCCTGTCGCCCGCCCGCGCGAGACCTACGCTGCGACCAAGGCCGCGGCCGAGCTGGTGGCCCGCCGCCACCAGGCCGAGGGCGCCCCGGTGGTGATCACCTACCCGCCCGCCCTGCTCGGGCCGCACGACCCCAACCTGGGCGACCAGGCGGCAAGGCTGCGCGACGCGCTGCGCGGGCTGATGCCGCTGTGGCCGGTGGGCGGGTTCCCGCTGGGCGATGTGCGGGACACCGCGGCGCTGCACGCCCGGCTGCTGACCGCACCGGGCGCCGCGCCCGCCGTACGGGACACCGCGCCCACCGGGTCCATCGGGCCCACCGCGCCCACCGGGTCCGCCCTGCTCGCCGCGTGTGACACCGCGCCCGCCGGGCCGGGTGGTCCGGAGGCGGGCCGCCGCTTCGGGCCCGGCCGGTACGTGACGACCCGGGAGTACGTCCGGGTGCTGCGCGAGGTCACCGGCCGCGCCCTGCCCGCGGCCTTCCTGCCCGCGGCGGCGATGATCCCGGTCGGCCTGCTCGCCGACCTGGTGCAGAGGGTGTGGCCGTGGCACATTCCCGCCGAGTACGGCGCCATCCACACCTGCGCCCATGCCGGACGCCCCGCCGGAACCGCCGGCGCGGGCGGGATCACCCCGCGCCCCCTGGCCGAGACCGTCGGGGACACGGTGCGGTGGCTGTGCGAGAGCGGGCACCTGCCCGCCGGTCGCGCCGGCCTCGCCTACCCGGCGCCCGCGCTCGTGAGGTGACGCCCCACGTGGCCGCGGGCGGCCGGGGTCACCCGGCACGCCGGCGCGTGCAACACCTGAGGGAGGATCTCCAGTGAGTATCTCGGAACTCGACGCCGTATCCATACCGGCGCCGGCGCCCGCCAGGGAGGACCTCGCCGTCCGCCCCGTGGCGCCCGCCGGCGACCGGCCCGCGGGCCCCGCCGCGCCCGCCGGCGGCCGTGACGACGTGCCGCCGGCCGTACCGGCGGCGCTGGTCGCGCCGGCCGTACCGTCCGCGCCGGCCGTACCGTCCGCGCCGGCCGTACCGTCCGCGCCGGTCGTGCCGGCCGTGTCGTCAGCGCGGCCCGCGTCCCGCTCCATGCGCGCGCTGCGCGAGGAGCACGGCCGCCTGCGGGACGGCATCGCCGCCGGGAACGGCGAGGCCGTCGCCCGCCAGCACGGGCTCGGCAAGCGCACGGCCCGCGAGCGGCTGGACCTGCTGCTCGACGAGGGGTCGTTCGTCGAGGTGGACATGTACCGGCGGCACCGGGCGCATGGCCTGAGGATGGAGCGGCAGCGCCCGTACACCGACGGCGTGGTCGCCGGATCGGGCACGATCCACGGCCGCCGCGTGTTCGTCTACGCCCAGGACTTCACCGTCTTCGGCGGCTCGCTCGGCGAGGCGCACGCGCTGAAGATCCAGAAGGTGATGGACCTGGCGATCGCCACCGGCTCGCCGTTCATCGGGCTGAACGACAGCGGCGGCGCCCGGATCCAGGAGGGGGTGATGTCGCTCAACGGCTACGGCGGCATCTTCCAGCGCAACGTCCAGGCGTCCGGGGTCATCCCGCAGATCAGCGTCGTGCTCGGGCCCTGCGCGGGCGGCGCGGCCTACTCCACGGCGCTGGCCGACTTCACCTTCATGGCCGGCGAGAACGCCCAGCTCTACCTGACGGGTCCCGACGTCGTGGAGGTGGTGACCGGCCAGCGGGTCACCCACGCCCAGCTCGGCGGCGCTCAGGTGCACGGCACCCGGTCGGGGGTGGCCACGTTCGTGCACGACGACGAGGAGAGCTGCCTGGCCGAGGTGCGCTACCTCGTCTCGATGCTGCCGGGCAACAACCAGGAACCGCCGCCCCGGTACCCGGCCCGCGGCGCGACCGACGACCCGCGGCCCCGGCTGGCCGAGATCGTGCCCGTCGAGCCGAACAAGCCCTACGACATGCGCCTGGTCATCGCCGAGCTGGTGGACGACGGTGACTTCCTGGAACTGCACCAGGGCTGGGCGCCCAACGTGATCTGCGCGCTCGCCAGGATCGACGGCGAGGTGGTCGGCCTGGTCGGCAACCAGCCCATGGTGCTCGCCGGCGTGCTGGACGTCGCCGCGTCCCAGAAGGCCGCCCGCTTCGTGCGTTTCTGCGATGCCTTCGGCATCCCGCTGGTGACCCTGGTGGACGTGCCCGGCTTCCTGCCGGGCACCGACCAGGAGTACGCCGGGGTCATCCGGCACGGCGCCAAGCTGCTGTACGCCTACTGCGAGGCCACCGTGCCCCGCGTCCAGGTCATCGTGCGCAAGGCGTACGGCGGGGCCTACATCGTGATGGACTCCCGCTCCATCGGCACCGACCTGTCGCTCGCGTGGCCGACCAACGAGATCGCCGTGATGGGCGCCGAGGGCGCGGTGAACGTCGTCTACCGCAAGGACCTCGCCGCCGCGGCCGACCCCACCGCGCTGCGCGCGGAACTGCTCGGCCGGTACGTCGAGGAACTCGTCCACCCGTACTACGCCGCCGAACGGGGACTGGTCGACGACGTGATCGACCCCGTGGAGACCCGGTCGGCGGTCGCCCGCGGGCTGGCGATGCTGCGCGACAAGCGCAGGGCCGGGGCCCGGCGCAAGCACGGGAACGTGCCCCTCTGACGTCCGCCGCGCCCACCCCCGGAGCCGTGCCTCGAACACCGAGGCACGGCTCCTTCGCGTTCACCGCCTCGCTCCCACGCCGCTCCCACACCGCCCCGCACGCCCCGTCGCGGCCCACCCCGCCGCGGCCCGCTCCGCCGCCGCCCGCGCGCTGACCCGCACCTCCCGCCGCGGCCCGTACGGCCCCGTCACGCCCGCCGGCCGGTGACAGGATGCGGCTACCCGCGTGCAACTTGCTGCCTCGCCGAAGCCTGGTCCCGCCCCATCCCGCATCGCAGAGTTGAGGGTGTGAGAACGAATCACCGACCACGCCGGACGGCGGGGACATCGAAGGGACGATGACCCGGCCGTCATCCGGTGAATTCGGGAGGTTCGCTGGGGCGTCCGTTCATCCGGACGGGCGGGAAACGTCGAGGAACCGGTCTCTTCCAATGGGCCGGTAAATGGGAGAAGGACCGTGGCTCATGCTGGTTCAGTTGACGATGCGCCATATCGACGGGCGGCCGATACCGAATTCTCCGGTAGACGGAATCCGGGTTCTGGCGCTTCTTCCAGAGGAATGGCACAAGGACCTCAGGCAGGCGACCGGTGACATCGTCATCCGGATACGCGCGGAGGAGGAGGCCACGAGCGCGCAGATCCGCGCCGAGGTGGTCCGGATCCTCGCCAGGCCGGAGGTCAGTCACCTGGAACTGGTGACCTGCCGCGCCCTGTCCGCCGGTCACCGCGAGTAGAACGCTGCGACAAGGAGAAGATCGATGATCACTTCTGTTCTGTCGGCGGGCGAGTGCCACGTGTGGTGGGCCGATCCGCGACAGGGGACGATCGAGGGCCTGACCGGGGTGTTGAGCCCCACCGAGCTGGAGCGGGCGGCGCGCTTCCGGCGCGAGCCGGACCTGCGCCGCTTCCTCACCGGGGCCTGGCTGCTGCGGGTCACGGCCGGCGCCCAGCTCGGCCTCCGCCCCGAGGACGTGGCGGTCGACAGGTCGTGCTCGGACTGCGCCAGGAACCACGGAAAACCGCGGATCCACACCGGCGGGCCCCCGCTGCACGTCTCGATCTCCCACTCGGGCGACCGGGTCGGGGTCGCGCTGACGGCCGAGGGGCCGCTGGGCGTGGACGTGGAGGCGGTGCCGACGACCTCGGTCGACGAGCTCGCGCGGTGCGCGCTGACGCCGGCCGAGCGCAGGACCCTGGAGGCGCTTCCCGGTGACGAGCGGTACGAGGCCTTCGCCCGGACGTGGGTGCGCAAGGAGGCGGCCCTGAAGGCCACCGGGCACGGACTGCGGATCTCTCCGGACCGGGTCGAGGTCAGTGGCCCGGACGAGAGGCCCGCGCTGCTGAGCTGGCCGCTGGACGTCCCCGTGGACGGGGTGCGGCTCCTGCCGCTCGACCCCGGACACGGCTACGTCGGGGTGGTGGCGATCCTCACCGGGAACCCCGACGTCCGGGTCGTGGAGTCCGACGCCGCCGTCCTCAACCGGGCCTCCCTCGTGCGGGCATCCGGTAAGGCCGCCTGACGAAAGCTTGACGGGGCCCGGTGCCGGATTGCTGAATGGCGATGGGCGTCGCCATCGCCGGACCTTCGACAACGACGATGTCCCACCGCCGGAACGCGCCTCCCATGGGGCGCGGACCGGCCGGAAGCAGGGGAAACGGACTCCTCATGAAGAACTTCGTTCTCATCCCCGGCCCGTGGATGGGCGCCTGGGCCTGGGAGCCGGTGGCGCGGCGCCTGCGCGGCCACGGCCATCGGGCCCACGCGGTCACGCTGCCGGGACTGACCACCGCCGAGACCGACGTCGCCGACGTCGGCCTGGAGACGCACGTCGGCCACGTCCTGGCGACCATCGAGAGGGACGACCTGCGCGACGTCATCGTCGTGGGGCACAGCTACTCGGGCATCGTGGCCGGCCTGGTGGCCGACCGGGCCCGCGACCGGGTGGCGCACACGGTGTTCGTCGAGGCGTTCCTGCCCCACGACGGCAAGTCGATGCTGCACGCCTTCCCCGAGCGCCTGCGCGCCGAGGAACTGCGGCTCATCGCCGCCAACAACGGCCGCTGGCCGGCTCCCGACGCGTCGGTCGTGGCCGACGGCCAGGGGCTCTCCCGCCGCCAGGCCGGCTGGCTCGCCAGGCGCTTCGTCGGCCACCCCGGGCGCACCGTCGCCGAGTCCGCCGTCCTGACGCGCCCGCTGGCCCAGCAGCGGGCCACCTACGTCATGTGCTCGATGGAGCACTTCGGCGGCCGGGTGTCCGCCGACGTCTCGGCCATGCGCACCGCGCCGAACTGGGACTTCCGCACCATCGACACCGGCCACTGGCCCATGGTCTCGGCCCCCGGCCACCTCGCCGCCCTCCTCGACCAGGTCGCGGCCCGGCACTCCTAGGCCGTGTCTGACAATTCCGCGTGGCGGATCCAGAGCATCAGAGACGCGATGACGGCACCTGCGAGATGGCGGCCGGCGAGCTTGTCGAAGCGGGTGGCCACGGCCCGCCACTGCGGAACACCGCTCAACCAGGGTGCGCCCCTTACCGAGGGTTTCAGAATGAGGCTCGGAGCCGGCGCAGGCAGATGATGCTGCATTCCAGGTCGAGCAGGCCCCGATGGAGATCGGCGCGGTGTTCGTAGCGGATGCGTAGCCGTTTGAACCGGTGCAGCCAGACGAAGGTGCGCCCGACCACCCACCGGATGGCGCCCAGCCCGGAGCCGTGCGGGGTGCCGCGGCGGGCGATGACCGGGCTGATCCCGCGTATGCGCAGGTGGCGACGGTGGCCGGGGTAGTCGTAACCGCGGCCGGCGGTGCGCTTCAGCTCCGTCGAGGGACATGCCGGGTGGCCTTTCTCGCGGGAGCGGGGCGAAGGGGCGTGGCGGGGCCGTGCTGGAGGCGCGGGGCACGGGGCGCGGGGCGGCCCTCGTGGGGCCGCCCCGGAGGGAGCGGGCTACAGGTCGGTGTCGGGGATCCAGGAGCCGTGGATGCCGCCGGTGACGCGGCGGGGCAGGTGAACCGCGGCGATCTGCTCGAGGCCGGAGGCGTCCAGGACCAGCAGGCGGGAGGAGTCCTGCTTGAGGTCGGAGATGACGGTGAGGAGGTAGCCGCCTTCTTCGCCTGTGGCGCCTTCGGCGGGGACGAACACGGCCTCGCTGGGCAGGCGGGCGTCGCCGACCTGGTGCACGCGCCGGGTCGAAGGTGACGGAGCCTTCGATGAAGACGATGTGCCGGCGGGTGATCGCGAAGTCGTGCTTGAGTGACACGGTCGCGCCGGGGATCTCGGCGCTGTGGATGATCTGCCCTTGGCGCCGGCGATGTAGTGGATCAGGTAGGGCGGGAACGGCGAGGAGCCGAAGAAGTGCAGTTCGCCGGTGACGGGGTCGGTCTTGGGGTGCGCGGTCATGGCGCTGCGCAGCTTGCCGTCGAAGTCGTAGGCGCCGACGGTCTCCAGTTCGGCGTCGAGTTCGAACGGGAAGTTCGTCTCGCACAGGGCCAGCAGGCGTCCGGCGTGCTCGATGACGTGGGTGCCGGCGACGCTCGCGGTCAGGTCCACCCCGCGGCCGGTCATGTAGGGGGCGTCTTCGAGGGCGGGAGTGCGAACCCACCGGTTGCGGTACCACTCCGCGCGGCCGTTTCGCAGCCTGATCCCGTGGACCATGCCGCTGCCCTTGAACCAGTGGGTCGGGGTGACACCCGGCTTCGGGTTGTGGCTGTTGTGGATCAGTCCGCCGTTCAGCTCCGGTGGCAGGTGGCCTTCGACGGTGAGGCCGGTCGCGCTGATCTCGTCGACGGCGGGTGTGTAGTGACCGGTCAGGTAGGGCTTGGCGGTCATGACGGATTCCTCTTCATTGATGCCTTGGGCTTGCGGTGTGGGGATCGGACGGGCTGTTCGGCGCGGTGCCTCGGGGTCGCGCGCCGGGATTCGAGAGGCTGCCGGAGGGCCTGGCCGAGCTGGGCGACGGGTGCCCCGGCCCACGACGCCTCGACACGGACGGTGGAAGGCCAAGCCGTCCTGAACGCCGCTGTCGATGGTGGTGGACAGGCGGACGATCACGGGACGGTCTCGTCGACGGTGCGCGTGGCGAGCTTCCTTTCGGTTGTACGGGCGGCGCGGGTCAGGTAGGCGGCGAGGAGGGTCATGAGGATGAGGACGGCGGCCGAGGCGACGAACGCGGCGCGGTAGCCGTCGGTGAGGGCTCGCAAGGACGGCTGGGAGGAGCGGGCGGTGAGGGAGCCTGCCAGGGTGGCCAGGACTGCCGGACCCACGGCCCCGCCGACCTGGCGGGTGGTGTTCACCAGCCCACCCGCCGTGCCGGCGTCCTGCTTGGCGACACCGTCCATCGACAGGCCGGTGAGCTGGACGAAGGCGATGCTCAGGCCGAGCCCGATCATGACGCTCGGGCCGATCACGTCCGTGAGGTATGAGCCGTCGGCGCTGATCCGCGACAGCCACAGTGGTCCGGCGGCCTCCGCGATCAGGGCGGCCGGCAACGCCCTGGGGGTGCCGATCCGCGCGGTGAGGCGGCGGGCCGGCGCGGAGCCGAGCATGACCGCGCCGGCGAGCGGAAGCTGGCCGAGGCCGGTGACCAGAGGCCCTTGCCCGAGTACCTGCTGCTGGTAGAGCGGCAGAAAGAAGAACAGCGCGATCCACACCGACCCGAACAGGGCCATCAGCGTGTTGGCCGCGGCCACCCGGCCGCCTCGCAGCAGCCGCGGCGGTATCAGCGGATCAGGGTGACGGCGTTCGGCGAGGACGAACAGCGCCCCGAACACGGTGGCGGCGGCGAACGCTCCCAGGACCGGCCCGCCGCTCCAGCCCTGCTCGCGTGCGGTGGTCAGGCCCCACACCAGGGCTGTCAGGGCCAGCGTGACCGTCAGGGTGCCGAGGAGGTCGAACCGCCCGCCGGCGCGCTGCGGGGTCCGCGGGGCCGAGGCGCGGCACCTGGCGGAGGGTTTCCGCGCGCTGCGGCAGCTGACCGAGAACAAGCCGTTGCCCGATGTGCCCGTCACTCTCATCTCCGCGGCCACCGGCAAGAAGCGCTCCGGCGGCAGGCAGGCCCAGATCGCCGCCAGTCACCGGCGGCTGGCCCGGTCGCTCCCCCAGGGCAGGCACGTGTGGGCCGAGGGCAGCGGGCACATGGCGCCGGTAGAGGCACCCGAGGTCATCGTGAAGGAGGTGCGCGCTCTCCTGGCCCGAGTCTCGAAGTGAGAAAGACCCGTTCCGGTGGGGTGAGGAGTCGGCGAGAGCTCTTTCAGAGAGGCATCCGACCGCGCCCCGGTCTCGTCAACGGCTGATCCTGTAGGACCCCGCGCCCGTATCCGGTTCCGGGTCCCGGATGGTGGAAGATCGCCGAATGACGATCAACACGCTGGGACGCTTCGAGGCGGGGACGACCGTGGTACGCCGCCATATGTGGGGCGGCAAAGTGTGGTCGGCGATACCGTATCGGGTGCTGGAGGACGCCGGGGACTATCTGACGGTGGCCGGCTGGCCGGGCTTGCGTGCTCTGGTGTCGACCACATGGATCACAGCGTTCCTGCACGACGGGCGCGGCCGGGATCGGATCATCCAGGAACTGGCATCGGGCACGTGGCAGCTGGGGTGGTGGACGTGGCAGGACACCACGGTACGCAGCTGGTACGGCCTGGACGCCTACTTCACGGTGCGGCAGTACTTCGACGCCGATCGACGCCCAATCGCCTGGTACGTCGACTTCGACCTGCCGAAGCAGCGCACTGCCATGGGTATCGACACCTACGACCTTCTGCTGGATCTGGTCGCCGACCCCGACCTGTCACACATCCGGTGGAAGGATGTGGAGGAGTACGAGCACGGTCGCCGGCTTGGGCTGATCGATGATCGGTCGCATCAAGGCGTCCTCGCGGCGCGCGAGGAAGTGGTCGGGCTGATCGAATCACGACAGGGCCCCTTCGCCCACGACTGGACGCCTCTGCCCATCGAGGACTGGCGAACGCCCGTGCTGCCCGATGATGTCCGGCCTGGCGCCGTGAGCTCCGGCTTTTACTGAGCGTTTCACAACGAAGTCGGCGTGACGGCAACATGGACCAGTTGACCATCGCGCCGCAGGCTGACAACCGCTGAGAGACCTTGCTCGGCATCGGATGGTCGGTCGGTCCCGTATGACAGTGTTCGGGGCATGCTGATCGTGATGAGCGGCTTGCCTGGTGCCGGCAAAAGCTCCATCGCCCAGGAGCTGGGCCGTTTGCTTCCGGCCCCGGTGCTGTCGGTCGATCCGGTGGAGGCCGCGATGTGGCGAGCGGGAATCGACCGCGGCCGGCCGACCGGACTGGCGGCCTACGTCGTGGTGGAGGCGCTGGCCTCCGATGTCCTCGCGCTCGGGCAGACCGTCATCGTCGATGCGGTGAACGATGCGCCGGAGGCACGGGAGCAGTGGCGCGGTCTTGCCCGCCGCCGGGGTGCGGCGCTGCGCCACATCGAAGTGATCTGCTCCGATCGTGCCTTGCACCGGCGACGGCTCGAAGGTCGCCGGCGCGACATCGACGGCTTCGTCGAGCCGACCTGGGCGTCAGTGGAGGCGCGACGCGCGAACTTCGGCGCCTGGCGCGAGGACCGCCTCGTCCTCGACTCCACCGCTTCGCTGACCGGCAACGTGCAGATCGCCATGGCTCACCTGCGCACTGCTCGCCGAGATCCCTTGTCGAGCACCTCAGAATGACGTCTGGAGTCGGCGAAGGCAGATGATGCCGCATGCCGGCCCAAGCAGACCTTGATGAAGGTCGGCTCGGCGCTCGTAGCGGATGCGCAGCCGCTTGAACTGATGCAGCCAGGCGAAGGTGCGGCCGCGGTGGCGGGGATGACGGCGCGGTACGTGCCGCCGGCGCTCCGACGCGGTGGCTCGCTGGCGCGTTCGATGGAAACGTGGCCCAGGCCGTGGCGGGCCGGCAGTTCGCTCAGGCGGGCCTGGATCTGGTGCCAGATGGTGTCGGGGTCGGCGTGGGGGATGCAGCCGGATGTGCAGCGGTCGGGGTGGGCCTGGACGGTGTGGAGGCCGGCGACGGCGCTGTTCTTGAAACATCCGTCGTGATCAGTAGCGCCGGCCCCCTCCGTATCGATGACACCGTAGAGAGGATCTGCTTTCCCGCAGGGAGCCACGCATTCAGGTCAGGAGCGACAGGTGGAGCACCAGGAGGCACCGGGCGGAGTGTCCCTGTCTCCGGAGCAGATCGCGGCCGCCCAGCAGGGGGCCCAGAGCTGGGTACGCCGGGCAGCCGGGCGTGCGGTGGCATGGACAACGCCGCGAGCGCTCCTGGCGACTCTGTGCGCCAGTGCGCTGACTCCGCTGGCCCTGGCCGATCCGGGGGCGGCGGTGCTGCTGGCCGGGATGAACGTCATCGGATCGGTCGGCGGTAACGTGCTGGCCACCGTCATCAGCTCCGCCCTGGACGCCGCCCGCGCCCGTACCGGCGGCACCGAGGAGGAGCGTGCCGCGCACCTGGAGGAGGAACTGGCCGTACGGCTGGAAGAGGCCCTGCGGCCGGGGGATGCCCGCGCCGACGCGCTGACCAAGACGCTGGCGGCGACGCTGGAGGCGGTGGACGCCACCCGCGCGGCCCTCGGCGAGGCGCTCGCCGGTGGGCATGCGGAGCTGCTGGAACGGATGGCGTCGGGCTTCGCCGAACTGGGCCGGCAGAACGCGGCGCTGGTGCCGATGCTGGAGCGGCTCGATGCGGCGGCGGGGGAGGTCCAGGAGATTCTTTACCGGCAGGACGCCGAACGCCGCCACCAGACCGCGTTGCTGGTCACGGTGCGCGATCGGCTGAGCGTTCTGGAGCGCCGTCTCACGGCGGGGGCGTCCTCGGCGCCGGAACCGCAGTGGATCGGCGGTTGTCCTTATCAAGGGCTGGCGCCGTTCGGACCGGCGCAGGCGGCGGTCTTCCACGGGCGCGGGCAGGCCACCTCCCGGCTGGTCGCCATGGTCAACGGTGGGGGCCTCATCGTGGTGACCGGGGCGTCCGGTGCGGGGAAGTCCTCGCTCCTGCATGCCGGACTGCTGCCCGCGCTCACGACTCCGTCTCCCCAACATGATCTTGACGACGCGCCTCAGATCACCTTCACCCCGGGGACGAACCCCTTGCGGCACCTGGCGCTGCAGCTCGCGCTCCCGTGCGGCGCCGACGCCGGCGCGGTCCTCGGCGAGCTGCGAGAAGATCCCGCGCAGGCCGCCGTCTGGGCCCGGCAGATGCTGTCCGCCGAGGTGATCCGCCGGCGGCAGCAGGGCGGGAACGGCGAGGTGCCGCGGAGAGTGGTGATGGTGGTCGATCAGTTCGAGGAGCTGTTCACCCTGTCCGCTGAGGGGTCCGCCGAGAGGGCCGCTTTCGTGGACGCGCTGCACGCGATCACCATGGGAGGGCCCGGAGTGGTCGTGGTGGCCGTACGTGGCGATTTCGTGGATCGTTGCGCCACCCACCGAGCGCTGGCGCGGGCCCTGGAAGAGCGCATGTTCGTGCTCGAGCCGATGAGTGAGGCGGAGTTGCTGCGGGCCATCACCGGGCCCGCCGCCGCGGCCGGGCTCGAAGTGGAGAAGGGCCTGGCCGAGCAGGTGGTACGGGAGCTGGCGGGACATCTGCGAGCTCCGGCAGACGTGGGGGCGCTGCCTCTGCTGTCGATGGCGATGGTGCGGACCTGGGAGAACCGCGACGGCGATCGGCTGACCCGGCAGGGATACGACCGTTCCGGAGGTGTGGCCTCCGCCGTCCACGACGCCGCCGAGGCCGTTTACGCCCGCTTGAGCCCCGAGCAGCAGGAGATATCCAGGCGCGTCATCACGGCGCTCGTGCTCCTGAGCGACGACGGGCAGGTCACCCGCCGCCGCTTGGGTGTCGGCGAGTTGACCGCCCTCTGCGCGGAGCGGCCCGAAGCCGTCAGAGAGGTGGTCACGACTTTCACCGACGCCCGGCTCATGGTCACCGCCGGGACCGTCGAGCTCGCCCATGACGTGCTGACGACGGCGTGGGGTCGTCTGCGTGACTGGCTGGACGACGACCGCGCCGACCGGGTTCTGCACGGAGAGATCGAGAAGGCCGCCGCCAAGTGGGACGCGGAAGAGCGCGAGGCCTCTTTTCTCTATCGCGGCGTACGGCTGGAGAACGCCGGGTCGGCCGTGGCGCGCTGGCGTGCCGGCCCCCGGCGTGGCCTCCGGCTGACCTCCGTGGCCGAGGAGTTCCTCCGCGCCGGTGCTGCCGCCGCCATGCAGAGCCGGCGCCGGTGGCGGAGGGTGATCGTGGTGCTGTGCGTCCTGGTCGTGGGATTGAGCGGCGTCTCGGTGTCTCTGATCCGCTCCAACCAGGAAGTCGGCCGACAGCGCGATACGGTGCAGCAGCGGGGCAACGAGATCCTGTCCCGCCAGTTGGCCGCTCACAGCGAGACGCTGTCCGCCGATCCCGTGACGTCGGCCCGGCTGGCCGTGGCGGCATGGGCCATCGCGGGGACCGGCGAGGCGCGGGCGAGCCTGGTGTCGGTTCTCAGCAGGCCCGAACGTGCGGTCCTGGCAAGTCGCGCGGGCGCGGTCAAGTCCGTGGCCTTCAGCCCGGACGGCTCTCGGCTCGCCACCGCGGAAGCCGACGGCGCCGTACGTCTTTGGGACACCGCCACCCACGAGCAGGTGGGCTCCCCCATGACCGGCCATGAGGGAGCCGTACGGTCCGTGGCCTTCAGCCCGGACGGAACCCGGCTCGCCACCGCGGGCAGCGACGGGACGACGCGGGTGTGGGATCTCATCGCGCACGAACGGCTTGGCGCCCCCGTGAAGGGCCACGACGACGAGGTACAGTCCGTGGCCTTCAGCCCGGATGGCTCCCGCCTCGCCACCACTGGCGGCGGGAAGACACACGTGTGGGACCTCGCGACCCGCGAACGGGTCGGCGCCCCGATGGTCGGAACGTGGTCGGTCGCCTTCAGCCCGGACGGGGCGCGCCTGGCCACCGCGGGCGACGACGGCGCCGTACACCTGTGGAACACCCGCACTCACGCGCGGATCGGAGCCCCCATGAAAGGCCACGATGGCGCGGTATGGTCGGTCGCCTTCAGCCCGGACGGGTCACGTATCGCCAGCGCCGGATTCGACGGCACCGTACGCGTCTGGGACACCGCCACCCGTGAACAGGCAGGCAGCCCGATGGCCGGCCACAAAGGGGCCGTACGCTCCGTGGCCTTCAGCCCGGACGGAGCCCATCTCGCCACGGTCGGCGACGACGGGACGGCGCGCGTGTGGGATCTTGCCGCCCATAGGCAGATCGGCGCCCCGATGAGCAGCCACCGGCACCCGTCCTCGGTGGCTTTCAGCCCCGACGGGGCGCGGTTGGCCACCTCTGGGAACGACGGTGCGCGACTGTGGGACGTCACCGTCCATAGACAGGCCGGCGCCCCGATGGCGAGACTCGACGGCTCGGTACGCAAGGCGATCTTCAGTCCGGACGGGACCCGGCTGGTCACCACGGGAGGCAACGGCACGGCACGGCTCTGGGACCTGGCCACCCGCCGTCCCCTGGGAGGCCCGCTGGCCGGCCATGTGGGCGAGCTCTTCTCGGTCACCCTCAGCCCGGACGGGACCCGCCTGGCCACCGCCGGAGGCGACGGGACCGTCCGCGTGTGGGACATGCTCAATCATCGGCAGCTCGGAGAGCCGCTGACCGGCCATGCGGGCCCGGTGGAGTCCGTGGCGTTCAGCCCGGACGGCTCCCGGCTCGCCACCACCGGTGACGACGGGACCGCCCGGCTCTGGGATCTGACCACCTACCGGCAGCTCGGCAAGCCGGTCAGTGAAGACCAAGGCCCGCTCTTCTCGGCCGTCTTCAGCCCGGATGGATCGCGCCTGGCCATCGCGGGGGGCGACGGGACCATTCGTGTGTGGGATCCGGCAACGCGCCGGCAGCTGGGCGACCCGCTCACCGGGCACAAAGGCCCGGTCTTCTCTGTCGCCTTCGATCCACGCGGATCCCGGCTTGCCGGCGCCGGCTTCGACGGCACGGTCCGGCTCTGGGACGTGGCCACCCGCCGGCAGCTCGGAGCCCCGCTGACCGGGCACGAAGGCCCGGTGCAGACCGTGGCCTTCAGCCCGGACGGGACCCGCCTGGCCACCGCCGGAGGCGACGGCACGGCCCGGGTCTGGGACGTGGACACCCACCGGCAGATCGGCGACTCGCTGACCGCTCATGAAGGGCCGGTCCACTCGGCCGCGTTCAGCTCGGACGGGTCCCGGCTCGTCACCGCGGGGACGATGGTGCGGATCTGGGACGTGGAGTTGCCCGGTGACCTGGTCGGGGCGGTCTGCGCCGTCGCGGGCCGGTCGTTCGACCAGCGGGAATGGCGGCGGTTCATTCCGTATGAGCATGAGCCGTACCGTCAGAGCTGCCCTGCTCCCCGATGAGCTCGCTTGACGGCCAGGTGTTCTCGCCACTGGATGCGGGGGCGGGGACGCCCTCCACCCAGATCTCGCGGCGCCGGATCGCCTTACGCAGCGCCACCGGTGCGCACAACCCGTACGAGGACGCGCTCGACATGGCCACGCTCGTCGACCACCGCCTCCGACAGCGTCATGATCAAGCCCGACGGCACCGATCGCGGGCGGGTCGAACGAGGTGTCTTCCATCAGTCGCTCTCCTTCAAGGCGGGCGGGATGTGGTCGGGTGCGCAGATCTGCCGGCGGCCCTCACGGGTCACCGGGACGCAGCCGTGAGCGGTGGGCAGGAACCCCACAGGTCGGAGCGGGACGCGGTGAGCGTCGCCTGAGCATGCTTCGCGCACATGACGAGGCCGCCGCAACGCCGGCGGCCGCCACAAGGCGATCACATGCTCAGCGACCTGCGGCATCGCAACTAAAGAGACATCCGTACGTGCCGAACGGCAGGTGTGGTGGCCTTCTTCTGCACGCCAGGGTGATGGCATGTCACCGATCAACATCACTCCTGCGTCGGTTCACCACAACGCCTGGTTTCCCGGGCGATTCATCGGAGGTGGCGCCCTGGTGCTCGGGCCGCTCCTGTGGTCCGCCGTGCTCTGCGCCACCTGGCGCAGAGCACGGCGGACTTCACGTCGCGGCAGCGGGCGTATTTCGCCACGCAGCCGTTCGCCGCGCCCGAGCAACTGGCCGCTTACACCGTGAACCCGGAACCGGCCACGGCCGGGTACGCCCTTTACACGGCGGGAGCCATCGTGCTGTGCCCGGCCATCGTCGTCCTGGCCCGGATGGCTGCCACGCGCTCCCTCTGGCCGGCCCGCCTGGGCGGCGCGATGGTGGTCGTCGGGCTGTTCTCGCGCCTGTACTGGGCGGGTGTGGACGAGACGGCCCTGCAGCTCATCGGGACGCTCGGGCTGGAGCGGACGACCGAGATCGTGATGGACCTGTACGTGGACATCTCCTACGGGCCCTGGCGAGTGCCGGTCTCGGCGGCCTTCGGTCTCTATGTCGGGACACTGCTCCTCGGCCTGGCCGCCTTCCGCTCGGGCACGTTCGGCACCGGGCGGCTGGTCCTGTTCCTGTTCTCGGGCTGGCTGTGGACCGGAGTGCTGAAGAGGAGCGAGCCGATCGACGGGGTACTGTCGGGCGCTGCGCTGTGCCTGGTGCTCGTGCCGCTCGGGATCAAGGTGCTGCGCGATGCCGTGCCGGAGCTGCGCACGCAAACTCAGCCGGCCGGGGACAGGACGCCGTTGCGGGTGCTCAGCTGGTGACACGTCGTTCCGGACACCGCTTGGCGGTGTCTACTCTGTGGTGGGTGAAGGATGTGCGGGCCGGGCTCTTGCCGTGGGTGCTGCCCGCAGCCGCCTTCTGCGGGGCCTTTGCACCGGCGGCGTTGTCCGGCGCGCAGGCGTACGGGTACGCGGCCACGCTGGCCGGGCCGCCCGCACACCTGCCGGCCGCCGGCGGGCCGGCCGCGTACGTTCCCGCCGCTGTGGTGGGGCTGCTGGCCGCGGCGGCGGCCAGGGCGGTGCCCGGCCGGCCATGGCCGCTGCTGGTGCTCGCGCTGGCTGATGCCGTACTCCGCGCACCGGGGCTGCTGCTGGCCGTGGCCTCGTACGTCGCCGCGACCGCCCTGCGCCGCCCGACCCCGTTCGCGCTGTACGCGGTGCCGGCCAGTCTGGTCGCGGTCATCCCGCAGCCCGGTGCCGGACTGGTCTCCGCACTCGGCGGCGCACCCCTGTTCGCCTGGCTCCCCCTGGCGCTCGGGCTGTGGGCCGGTGCTCGGCAGGAAGTGGTCGCGGGGCTGCGCGAGCGTGCCCGGCGGCTGGAGCGCGAGCAGGAGGTGCGAACCGAGCAGGCGCGCGCAGGAGCGCGCCCGGATCGCACGCGAGATGCACGACGTCGTGACACACCGGGTCTCGCTCATGGTCCTGCGGGCGGGAGCGCTGGAGATCAACGCGACCGACGAAAAGACCGCAGCGGAGGCGGAACTGATTCGCGCAACGGGTAAGGACGCGCTCACCGAGCTCAGAGCGGTGCTGGGGGTCCTGGGCGAAGAGGGCGGGGACTACCATCCGCGGCCGACACTGGCCGATCTCGACGGGCTCCTGGAGCAATCCCGCTCGGCGGGCGTACCGGTGGAACGGCACGAGGAGGGCGATCCGGGCGCGTTGCCCGTCATGGTCCAGCACACTGCCTACCGCGTCGTCCAGGAAGCCCTCACCAACATCCACAAACACGCGGGACGAGCCGCGACCCAGGTCGTCCTGCGTCACCTGCCCGCCGCGTTGCAGGTCGACGTGCGCAACGCCGCCCCGCCGGATCCGGCCCTGGATCTACCCAGCGGCGGGTCCGGGCTGCTGGGGCTGCGTGAGCGCGTGGAACTGCTGGGCGGTGAATTCACGGCCGGGACGGAACCCGACGGCGGATTCGTGGTCAGCGTCAGGCTACCGACATGATCAAAGTGCTCATCGCGGACGACGAGGCGCTGGTGCGTACGGGCCTGCGCGCGATCCTGGAGGCCGCCGGCGACATCGAGGTGGTCGCCGAGGCGCAGAACGGATCGGAGGCGGTGATCGAGGCCGCCCGCTACCGGCCGCACGTCGTTCTCATGGACGTGCGGATGCCCGTCATGGACGGCGTGACGGCGCTCAGGGAGATCAACCGCTCACCTCAGCCGCCCAAGGTGGTCATGCTCACCACCTTCGACCGCGACGAGTACGTCTACAGCGCCCTGCGAGCCCAGGCATCGGGTTTCCTGCTGAAGGACACCGCGCCCCGCGACCTCATCGCCGCCGTGCGCGTGGTGGCTCAGGGCAGTGCCATGCTCTCACCGACGGTGACCAAGCGCATGCTCGATGTCTTCGCCAGGTGGGAGTCCCCCGACTCGGCTGCCGCCAGGAAGCGCCTGGCCAGGCTCACCGAGCGCGAGCGCCAGATCGCGCGGGCGGTGGCTCGAGGGCTGTCCAACGCCGAGATCGCCTGCGAACCGGGCATGACCGAGACCACGGTGAAGGCGCACGTCAGCCGTTCACTGGCCAAGCTGGGCCTGGCCAGCCGGGTGCAGATCGCGCTGCTCGTCCGCGACGCAGGCGGCAACGACCCAGCCTGATCACGGCTACCGGTGCCAGGCCAAGGGCCCAGTCTGATCACGGCTACCGGTGTAGGCCAAGGACTCAGCACGCGCGCTTCGCCCGGCGACCGGTATGAGCGCCGCGCCGAAGGTCGCCGCCCTGCGCGGCGGGAACATCACTCTCGCCGCGGTCTCAGCTCGGGGGCTCCGGTAGTGATGGCGGAGAATCCAGCAACCTGCGGTATATCACCTAGCAGCCTGACGACGACGAGCAGAAAGCACCCGACATGTTCCCTCCCGCCATCACCGACTTCTGGCTGACCTCCTCCCCGACGAGCCGGCTCCTCTACGGTGACGACTCCTTCAGGGTTTTCGCCGACGCCGCCCTCGACGAGGACGAACGGCTCACCATCCTCACGACGACCGACGGAGAGACACGCGTTCTGCTCACCCCGGCGGTCGCCGGGACGATGGGCCTGGAAGACGGGCAGCCGGTCGACGAGGCGGGCTTCCGGCAGCGGCTGGAGAGGTCAGGCATCTCGCTGCACGGAGCCGACAACCTGTTCTACTTCACCGACGAGGCCCGGGAGACGTTGCTCGGTGAACCGGACGACCCCTCGGTCCGCCCGCTCACCGAGGCCGACGCGGGCGTGTTCGGGCAGTTCGAGGAGGCGGCGCCGGAGCAGGATCGCGACGACGCATCCGTCGAGCTGGACCACTGGGCGGTCTACGGCGCGTTCGAAGACGGACGGCTGGTGTGCGTGGTGAGCATGTACCCGTGGCGCGACGCGCCGCTGGCCGACCTCGGTGTGCTGACGCTCCCGCCGTACCGGGGCAGGGGCCACGCCCGGCGCCTCGTGCGCGCGATCTCCCGGCACGCCCTGGCGCGGGGACACGAGCCGCAGTACCGCTGCCAGCTCGACAACCACGCCTCGGTGGCGGCGGCCGGATCGGCCGGCCTGACCCGATTCGGGACCTGGGACATCGTCTCGCCGGACTCAGCCGCGTAGGGGTGTCGGTGGGACTCGTGCCACCGGGCCCGAACGAGCGGGGCCCGGCGTCCGGGACCGACATGAAGATAGGCATCGAGTACCGCGACCTGGTGTGAACAGACATGAGGAACCGCTGGTGGAAGGGCATGGGCATGCTGTTCCGCGGACAGCGGTTCTCCAGGTGCACGGCCATGTGGTCCGCGGTCCCGCGGTCATCGGACAGGCCGTTCTTGCGACAGGGGATCTGGGCGGCCGCGCCGTCCGACGCTTGAAGGCCCTTGGACGGCGAGTGTACGGACGCACCATTCTCGACGTCCTCCGAAAGCGAGTCATCCTGACCGCTGACCCACACCGGAACGGCCCCGAGGATCACCGAGCCCGCTCGGTCGTGGTCGGGGAAGTCCCGGTCGGGGACCGGACCGGTGCCGTTCAAAGGGCCTCGTTACGGTGCGTTGAACCACTGCGGGGTGTCGAGGCGGAACGCGTCGGGTGGTGTGACCTTGCGCAGGTCCTCCACCATGGCCCGCAACCGGTCCTCGCCGATGGTCTCGGCCCACTGGTCGCGCAGGTCCTCGAAGATCTGCTCCGACCGCTCGAGCGCGTCGTGGGCGTGCGGGGTAAGCGTGTAGGTCTTGCGGCGCGCATCGCCGGGGTCGTGCCCGGGCCGCAGATAGCCGAGACCCTCCAGCATGTCGATGGTCTTGCCCGCCGCTTGCTTGGAGACGCCCAGTGCCCGGCCCAGGTCGGCGGCCGTGGTCCCGTACCGGCCGCCGGCCCGCATGATGGCCTGGAAGACGAACCCGTGCATGGGCCGCATCCGCGGATGGCCCTGCCTGGCGAGCTCCTCGTGCAGTTCGTCGATGAGCACCCGGAACCCCAGCAGCAGCCGCAGCGGCAGTTCGAAACCCTGTAGATCGCTTGACAAGATGGACAACCTCATTAACTATATAGACAACCATCTTGTCCATACTAGGGATGTGAACCGTGACGCTCGTCCGTCATGCCGAAAGCCGCCGATCCGAGACCCCGACCGGGGTCATGACCACTCTCGCCTCGCCGACCCTGGGCGGTGCGCGATCCTCCGTCTGGCGCACGGAGGGCAAGCCCGACGTGAAGGGCCCCGTCCACATCCTCGACGCCGAACAGATCTGGACCTTCCTCGAAGGGGAGGCGACCATCGAACTCGACGGCGAAATCTCCACCGCGGGCCCCGGCGACACGGCCGTCCTGCCCGCCCACGCCACCCGCCGGCTCACCGCCGGCCCTCAGGGCTACACCGCCATCGTCACGGCTCCCGCCGACGCTCACGCCTGGATCCCCGGCGACACCGGCAACAAGGTCACACCTCCCTGGATCGCCTGACCGGCGGCCTCCGAGATCACGGCCGGTGCAGATGGGAACGCGGGGCCCGTGGCGTTCGGCCAGGCGGGCCGACAGCGGATTGACGAACGCCGACAGCACGGTCATCGGCACGAACGCCAGCCCGGTCTGCAACGGCGTCAGGCCGCGCTCCTGGCTGCGCCGGTCAGGGACGCAGCAGGGTCTTGATGGCGCGGCGTTCGTCCATGGCCTTGTATCCCTCGGCGGCGTCCTCCAGTGGCAGGGTCCGGTCGAAGACCTTGCCGGGGTCGATTCGCCGGTTCCAGATCAGGTCGATGAGTTCGGGCAGGAAACGCCGGACGGGGGCGGGCCCGCCGTGCAGGTGGACGGCGGAGAAGAACAGCTCATCGCCCGGGAGCCGAACGTCGTGGGAGACGCCGACGTAGCCGACATGGCCGCCGGGCCGGGTGGCGCGGATGGCCTGCATCATCGACTCCTGTGTGCCGACCGCCTCGATCACGCTGTGCGCGCCGAGCCCGCCCAGCAGGTCCTTCAGCGCCGTGACGCCGTCGTCGCCGCGTTCGGTGATGATGTCGGTGGCGCCGAACTCGATGGCGAGTTTCTGCCGGTCGGAGTGCCGGCTGAACACCACGATCCTTTCCGCGCCCAGCTGCTTGGCGGCCAGGACGCCGAGCAGACCGACCGCGCCGTCACCGACGACCGCCACCGTCCTGCCCGGGCCCGCCTCGGCGGCCACCGCGGCGAACCAGCCCGTCCCGAGCACGTCAGAGGCCGCCAGGAGCGACGGGATCAGGTCATCGTCCGGCATGCCGGGCGTGGCGACCAGGGTGCCGTCCGCGAGCGGGATGCGGGCGTATTCGGCCTGGGTGCCGATCGCGCCCATGAGTTCGGCGTGCACGCAGCGGGACTGGTAGCCGGCCCGGCAGATTTCGCAGGTGTTGTCGGAGGCGAAGAACGACCCGACGACGAAGTCCCCGGCTTTGACGTTCTTCACCTCAGCGCCGATCTGCTCGACCACGCCGACGTACTCATGCCCCATCACCGCCGGGCCGCCGGTCTTCTCGATACCGCGATAGGGCCACAGGTCCGACCCGCACACACACGCCGCCGCCATCTTGATGATCGCATCGGTCGGCTTTTCGATCCTCGGGTCGTCGCGGTCGACGACGGCGACGTCGCCGGGACCGTTCAGCACTACTCCACGCATGGGTCGGTTCTCCTCGTCGTCTTCGGTATGCGTCGGTCAGGCGCGGGTGCTGGAGGGGGCGGCGCCGTATTCGGCGTCGGTGACGTGCTCCAGCCAGGAGGTGTCGTCGCCCTCCCACAACGCCAGGTGGATCATGAACTGGCCGGGGGCCGCGCCGTGCCAGTGCTCCTCGCCCGGCGGCGTCCACACCACATCGCCCGGGTGGGCCTCGACGAGCTTCGCGCCGCGGGACTGGATCAGGGCGACACCCTCCACGATGAGAAGGGTCTGGCCGAGGCCGTGCGAATGCCAGGCGGTGCGGGCGCCGGGCGCGAACTTCACCGTGTTCGCCCGCGCCCGCGACGGCTCCTCTCCGCGGTGGATCACGTCGAACCACACGTCCCCGGTGAACCACTCGGCCGGGCCCTTGGCCGTCGGCGGCCGCTTCAGTACCTCCATGATCAGCCTTCTTCCGTCCCGGCGTTCTCGACGATCTGCTTCAGGGCGGTCATCGCGGTCATGGCGTTGGGCCAGCCGGCGTAGAACGCCAGATGGGTGATCGCCTGCTTCAGCTCCTCGACCGTCAGACCGTTGCCGAGCGCGGTCCTGAGGTGGAACGGCAGCTCGTTGCCCCGGTACAGGGCCACCAGCGCCGACACCGTCACCAGGCTCCGGTCGCGCCGTGACAGCGCCTCGTTCGGCCACACCCGCCCGAACAGCGCCCCATCGGTCAGCTCGACGAGGTCGGGCGCGAAATCCCCCAACAGGGCCTGGGCGCCCGTCGGCTTGTTGTCCTCCGGCATGGTTGCCCTCCTTTTCCGCGGGCCATTCCTCATATTTCAGACGCAAGGGCCGCTCTGGGCGGAGCCTTTGCCCTTGGCCGGGAACTGCTCGGATTCCCTGACGCCGTTGCCGTCCGGCTGATGGTCAGCGGCTCCCCGGCGCCGGCACCCATGCAACCGCGCGCGGCCGGAATCGGGGAGAGTCTGCTGTTCCAGGGGTTGACAGCACCCCCCTCACCAGACCTGCGGCTCGTAGGCTGAGTGCATGGACAACCAGGACGACATCCGCGAGTTCCTGGTCTCACGAAGGGCCAGGATCACCCCGCAGCAGGCGGGCCTGCCCGTCTACGGCACCAACCGGCGGGTGCCCGGGCTGCGCCGCGAAGAGGTCGCCCTGCTGGCGGGGGTGTCGATCGTCTACTACACCCAGCTGGAGCGCGGGAAGATGAGCGGGGTGTCCGAGAGTGTGCTGGACGCCATCGCCCGCGCCCTCCAGCTCGATGACGCCGAACACTCCCACCTGTTCGACCTCGCCCGTGCCGCCAACACCTCGCCCCGCGCTCGCCGCCGGCCCGCCCACAAGATCCGGCCCGGTCTCCAGCAGGTCCTGGACGCCCTCACCGACGCGCCCGCCTTCATCCGCAACGGACGGCTGGACATCCTGGCGGTCAACCAGCTGGGGCGAGCCCTGTACGCCCCGCACTTCGACACCCCGCACCGGCCGGTCAACATCGCCCGGTTCAACTTCCTCGACCCGCGCGCCCACGACTTCTACCCCAGCTGGGACGCCGCCGCCGACACTTCGGTGGCCATCCTGCGCACCGAAGCCGGACGCGACCCCTACGACAAGAGCCTCAGCGACCTCATCGGCGAGCTGTCGACCCGCAGCGAGGCCTTCCGCACCCGCTGGGCCGCCCACAATGTCCGCCTCCACCACACCGGTGCCAAAGCCTTCCACCACCCGGCCGTCGGCGACCTGCCTCTGGACTTCGAGGCCCTCGCCGCCCCCAGCGACCCCGGCCTCACCCTCACCATCTACACCGCACCCACAGGCACCCCCGCCCACGACAACCTCCGATTGCTCGCCAGCTGGGCCGCCACCCACTTCCCCCACGACCACCCTGACCTCGCCCGCACCTGACCCATAGCCCAAGGTCGGCACACAACCCCGGCCGCCGGGGCACCAGGCCCCGGTGCGGGTGGGCGACGCCGGTTCAGCAAAGCCGTGCCGACGGTCTTCAGGGGCGGTGCCGTCCGCGCCGTAGCCCGTACAGCGCCAGCGACAGTCCCGTCACCGCCATGGCGGCATCGACCGGCGGCCACACGGCCGGGGACAGCCACACCAGCACCCCGGCCGCGACGCCCAGAGTCAGGCAGGCCAGGGCGACGATGACATGCTGCGGCACGAAGACGCCGGGGCCGCGCTCCTGGGAGCGGCGGTGGGGGCGGGACTTGCGAGGTGTGCGGTTCACCAGGATGTCCTTCCTGCTTAGGGGGTGGTGACAGCACGGTCGCGCTGGGCGGTGTTCGGTTTCGAGACGGTTCGGCGACAACGGATCATTTCGTTTCGATGGCCAGGTCCCGGCGGCCGGTGTAGAGGTGGATTCCGAACGTTTCCGAACAGCGCTGGGGTAGGAGCCGATGGCCGCGATCGATCCGGAGCGGATCCGCACCGGCCGGCAGCTGGCCGAGCAGCTGGCGTTGCTGTTCGACCGTGATCCCCGCGGGGTGCAGCGGCTGGCCGCCAAGGCCGACCTGAGCGCGGCGACGGTCCAGGCGCTGATCACCGGCGGCACGGCGCTGCCCCGGGCGGAGACCGTGGAGAGGTTCGTGCGGGCCTGCGGCCGGGAGCCGGGGCCCTGGCTGGCGGCCCGGGCGCGGCTGGCCACCGCCGCCCGCACCGCCCGCGCCGCCCAGAAAGACCACGAATCCGCCCCTGCCTCGCCCGCCGAGCCGCTGGGGCGGATGATCGGCGAGCTGGGCGAGCACGACGCGCTGGCCCTGGAGGTGCACCAGGCCTTCACCGCGCCGCAGACCACGGCCAATCCGGTGCCGGTGCTGCCGCCCTACCTGCCGCGGAACGGGTTCGATGACCGGCTGCGGGCGGCGGTGGCCGCGGCCGAGGACGGCAGCCGGCTGGTGATGGTGGTCGGGGGCTCCTCCACCGGCAAGACACGGGCCTGCTGGGAGGCGATCCGCGCGGTTCTGCCCGGCTGGCGCGTCTGGCACCCGCTGACGCCGGAGCGGCCGCCGGCCGTGGTGGAGGCCTTGCGCGGCGACCGCCTGGCCGCCCGGTCGGTGATCTGGCTGAACGAGGCCCAGTTCTATCTGCAGGCGCCACAGGCCGGTGAGAGCGTCGCCACCGCGCTGCAGGCCCTGCTGGCCGATGCCTCCCGGGGCCCGGTCCTGGTGCTGGGGTCGATGTGGCCGGACTACTGGAGCCGGCTGACCCAGGCACCCGATGATCCCGCCGGCCGTGACCCCCACCCGGCGGTCCGGGCGCTGCTCGGCGGCGCCGAGGAGATCACCTCCCCGCTTCGGTTCACCGACCGGCAGCTGGCGGACCTGGCCGAGACCATCGCGGCCGATCCCCGCCTGCGGGCCGCCGCCCGGCGGGCGCCGGGCGGGCAGGTCACCCAGGAACTGGCCGGGGCACGGGAGCTCTTACGCCGCTACCGGCACGCCGGCGCGGCCGAGCAGGCGCTGCTGTGGGCGGCGATGGACGCTCGCCGCCTGGGGCACGGCCGCTACCTGACCGAGTCGTTCCTGCAGCACGCCGCCCCCGGATACCTCGACGAACACACCTGGGACCAGATCGGCGGGCACGAGGACTGGTTCACCGCCGCGGTGGACCGGCTGACCGCCAAGCACCGGCGCCTGCCCGGCCCGCTGATCGAACATCAGCCCCGCCCCGGCGAGCCGCCCTTCGCCCAGCCGCTGTACCGGCTGGCCGACTACCTCGAACAACACGGCCGGTCGAGTCGCCGGTTCGAGTCCCCGCCCGAGGCGTTCTGGACGGCGGCGACCCGGCATATCACCGCGGCGGAGGATCTTGAGGCGTTGTCCGCCGCGGCCCGTGACCGCTTACGCTACCGCCACGCGGCGGAACTGGCTCGCCGTGCGGCGGCCGCGGGCCACTTCGATCAGCTGTATCGGCTGGCGGACGAGTTCGAGGAGCACGGAAACACGAGCAGGGCGGAACGGCTCTACCGAGCCGGGGCCGAGGCGGGGGACATCGCCTGCACATTTCAGCTGATGATGATCCGGGAGAGGTACGCCGACCATGCCGAGGCGGAGCGGCTCGCCTTCTCCATCGCTGAGAAGGGCAACGGGCATCCTTTGGAGCGGCTGGTCGAACATCGTTGGGAGAACGGCCGGCGCGACCGCGCCGAGCAACTCGCCATCAGGGCCTTCCGTGCCGGGCATCAGGAGGGCCTGTGGTACGTCGCCCGTGATCTCTGGCGGACGGATGGCCATGCCGGAGCCGCCCGGATGTACCGGGTGGCCGCCGATGCCGGCGAGGTCCAGGCCCTCGTTCCACTGGCGGAAACCACGGACGATCCCGATGAGGCCGATCGGCTCTACCGAGCCGCTGCGGAGCGGGGGATTCGTGAGGCGATGTGGGAGATGGCCCGGAGGGCGGAGGAGGCCGGCGACTACGAGGAGTGTGAGCGCTACGTCCGTCTGGCCCTTACAGCTAAGCAGAGCATGTTCTCGTTCCGAGAAACGTTGTGGCATCTGGTGCGCCGATGTGAGGAGCGCGGGAATCACCAGGGGGCCGAGCGCCTGAACGCCATCGCCGAAGCCAATGGCGTCAGCTTCCTGAGCCGGATCGCTCGTCTTCGGATGGACGCCGACGACGACGCGGCTGCGGTGTCCATGGCACCCGACCTGGCCGCCGCGGGAGAAACCCGCACCCTGGGGGTGCTCGCCCGCAGGCGCGAAGCGGCCGGCGATTCCCAAGGCGCGGAACACCTCGCTCGACTGGCCTTCGAGGCGGGCGATCCCGAGCCCCTGCGCGACCTGGCCCGCCTGCGGGAACTGTCGGGAGCCGCGAAGGACGCGGAACGCCTCTACGTTCTCGCCCGCGACCACGCGGCGCTGCGCGCGAAGGCCAGGCGGCTGGAGCAGGCGGGAGACCTCGGCGAGGCGGTTCGCTTCTACCGGATCGGCGCGGACCTGGGCGACGCTCTCGCCCTTCACGCGCTGGCCCGGGTGCGGGAGTCCGAAGGAGACCTCGACCAAGCCGAACGCTTGGCCACCGAGGCCGCCTGCGCCGGCGACACCCGGGCCCTGCGCACACTGGCCTGGATGCGCGAGTGCCGAGGTGACCGCCCGACGGCGGAGCGGCTGGCCGTCAAGACCGCGGACTACGGCTCCACCGGCGCCCTGCGCGCCCTTGCCGTGGCACGGGAGAGGGCCGGGGACCGGGACGGTGCGGAGTCGCTGGCTCGCCGGGCGGCGGGCTACGGGGACACCCGCACCTTGGCGGTACTCGCCCACCTGCGCATGCGTGGCGGAGCAGGGGACCAGGCCGAACGGCTCTACGAGAGCGCGGCGCAGGCCGGTGATCCACTCGCCGTACGAACCCTCGCCACGCTGTGCGAGCGGGCAGGAGACGCCGCGAGGGCCGAAGAACTGGCCCGGCGGGCGGCGGTCGAAGGTGACCGGGGCGCGCTGTGGGACCTGGCCAGGCTGCGCGAGCAGGCCGGGAAGCACAGCGACGCCGCGTGGCTGTACCGGGCGGCGGCATCGGGGGCGGTGGACGTTCTCGCGGACATGGCGGACCGGCGGGCGCGGGCAGGTGACCTCGACGGCGCGGAACGCCTGGCGCTCATCGCCGCGGAACTGGGCGACGGCAAGACTCTGCTTTCCCTTCTGAGGCTCCGCGTCATGGCGGGGGATCGTTCCGGTGCCAAGCGTCTGGTCGCCCTCCTTGAGGATGTCCGTGAGGTGCGCCTGTGGTTCCTCCTCATGTTCCACCAGGTGGACCGTCATGACATCGCCGAAGACATCGCGTTGCAGATCGCCGGGAGAGGCTCGCCCGAGCCGCTCGATGAGGTGGCGGCCTCCGTGTCACGGATCGATCCCGTGCGAGCCGAGCGGTTGTGGCGCCTGGCGGCCGAGGCCGGAAGCGTGAACGCGCTGCTCCGCCTCGCAGAGTCGCGTGAACAGGCGGGCGATCATGCCGAAGCGGAACAGTGGGTACGTCGACTGTGCGAAGCCGGGTCGGACGAGTACTCGATCACGCGAATGGCCAAGTCCCGGAGGGAGCGGGGCGACCACCGGGGGGCGGAACGGCTCTACCGCATTCTGGTTGAATTCGGAAAGATCACACCGCTTTTCGCGCTGTCCCGGCTTCGGCGCGAGTTCGGCGACGAGCCCGAGGCCGAGCGGCTGGCCCGGCAGGCGGCGGACGCCGGCTACTCGACCCCGCTCGTGAGCCTGGCGAGAGAACTCGCTCGACACGACGTCTGGCAGCGGCTGCTCCGTTACGGCCTCGAGGCGGATGGACGAGTCGCGGACCCGTGGTGACGTTCCCATCGTGAACTTCAGAGGGCGATGCGCGAGTTGATGCCCGGCTTGTCATAGCCTGACCCTGCCGTGAAAGGGGCCGGTCAGGCGCCGAGCCGGTCGGCGACGGCCCGCGCCTCGCCGGAGGCGAGCGGGCCGCACAGCATCTCCACCCGGTGCACCAGGCGCGGCGCCGTCAGCGGCACCGTCAGCGTCGCGGCCGGGGAAGCCCCCGCCGCGACCGGCGCGGGCAGCAGGGCCAGGCCGTGCCCGGAGGCCACCAGGTTCACCACGGTGCGCAGGTCGTGGCCTTCGTAGCGGAACCCGGTCCGGAAGGCGCCGCCGCCCGCCACCTCGCGCAGCCGCTCCACCGGCACGAAGGCGGGGGCGTGCAGCCACAGCGCGTCGGCCAGGCCGGCCAGTGCGAGCCCCCGCCCGCGCGCCAGCGGATGCCGCCCGGGCAGGATCACCACCAGCTCCTCCTCGGCGATCCGCACCCCGGCCGGCGCCCCGACGTCGGGCAGGCGCAGCGGGTCGCTGGGCGCCGCGATCCCGTCGACGAACCCCAGGTCGGCATCGCCGGAGGCGACCTGCTCTGCCACGCGCTCGCGGCCGACCGCGCGCAGCGTCACCACCGGCCCGCCCGGCTCCAGGGCGCGGGCGACCGCCGGGACCAGCGCCAGCGGAGATGCCGCCACGGTCAGCCGCCCGGCCGGTCCGGCGGCGGCGCGCAGCACGTCCGCGCGGGCCGCCCGGTGCCGCAGCAGCAGCGGCCCGGCGTGCTCCAGCAGCCGCTCCCCGGCCCGGGTCGGCGCCACCGGGCGGCGGCGCAGCAGGGTCAGGCCCAGGTCGGCCTCCAGCGCGGCGACCTGCTGGGACACCGCCGACTGGGTGTAACCGAGCTCCTCGGCGGCGGCGGAGAAGGACCGGCGGCGGACGACGGTCACGAACGTGCGCAGCAGATGCGGGTCCACGGCGCATCAGTATCGCTTATCGCCCCACCAGGAATCATCGTTGGACCTCATCGGCGGGCGGCGGCCAGGATGGGCCCGTGACCATCGCGAGAATCGCCCTGGTGGGCGACAGATCACCCGCCGTCCAGGCCCACGCCCGCGTCCCCGCCCTCCTCGCCGCCCTGCGCGAGCGCGACGGGCTGACCCTGGACGCCTACTGGATCCCCACCGACGAGGCCGGCGACCTGGAGGGGTTCGACGGCATCTGGATGCTGCCCGGCAGCCCCTACCGCAGCGAGGCCGGCGCGGTGAACGCCGCCCGCACCGCCCGCGAGCACGGCATCCCGTTCCTCGGCACCTGCGGGGGCTTCCAGCACACCCTGCTGGAGTACGCCCGCGACGTGCTGGGCCTGCGGGTCGCGCACGCCGAGAACAACCCCGATGCCGGGGAGTTCCTGCTGGTCCCCTTGGCCTGCTCGCTCGCCGGCCACGAGGAGGCGGTACGGCTGGAGCCGGGCTCGCTGATCGAGAGGATCGTCGGCGCGGACCGGACCGTGGAGAAGTACTCCTGCGACTTCGGCCTCGATCCCGCCTACGTGCCGGTGCTGGAGGAGGGCGGGCTGAGGTTCACCGGCCGCGGCGAGGAGGGGGCCGTGCGGGTCCTGGAGCTGCCCGGCCACCCGTTCTTCCTCGCCACCCTTTTCCAGCCGGAGCTGGCCGGGGACGGCAGCCGGCCGCACCCGGCGATCACCGCGTTCGCCTCCGCGGCCGTCGCCCGCGCCTCGGCGGCCGCCCTCCGCTGACCGGGGGGCGGTCACGCCGGCCTGTACGGCCACCACCGGGTGCCGCCCCCGCACCGGCTGTGGATCTGGAACAGCGACCCGGACCGGGCCCGCGCCGACCTGCCGATCACCACCTGAGCCTCCCCGCCGCGGCGGCCGGTGGCGACGGCTCGGGCCGTCGCCACCGTGGCTCGGGCTGCTTGACCTGCACGCCGACGATGTTCGGGGAAGAGCCCGTTCCCGTTCGGAGCGGGCCTGACGGTGGATCGGTGGTGATCCGCGGAAACCATCGACGCCGGCGCGATCTCCCAGCGCGTGGCCGGAGCCGAGCGCGTGGACCTGCTACAGCCGGCTGTACCTTCGCCTGGGTTGTCTGCTGGATTCTGCCGGGGCGCCCGCGTCTCTAGCGTGATCCGCATGAAGAAACTCCTGTGGGTCGCCACGGTGGCCGGGGTGGCCGTGAATCTGGTGTCCAACTTCGCCGCGGGCGGCGAGCTGACGCTCGTAGGGCTGGCCGGTGGTGTGGTCGGCGTGGCCTCGATCGCCGGGCTGATCGGCCTGTACATCACCGGACGCCGCTCGTGAGCGCGGTGGTGTCGCTGGAGCGGGTGCGCAAGACTTACGGCGAGGTGACCGCACTCGATCACGTCTCGCTGGACTTTCCGCGCGGCAGGTTCGTGGCGGTGATGGGGCCATCGGGGTCGGGCAAGACCACCCTGCTGCAGTGCGCGGCCGGGCTCGAACCGCCGGACTCGGGGCAGGTGCTGATCGGCGGAGCCGACGTGACCCGCTTGTCCGAGACGAAGCGCACGGAGCTGCGCCGCAAGCACATCGGGTTCGTCTTCCAGTCCTACAACCTGCTGCCCACCGTGAGCATCGAGGACAACATCACGCTGCCACTGCGCCTGGCGGGCCGCCGCCCGGATCGGGCGTGGCTGGACGAACTGGTCGGCCGCATGGGACTGCGCGAGCGGCTGCGGCACCGGCCGGCGGAACTGTCGGGAGGCCAGCAGCAGCGGGCCGCCATCGTACGAGCGCTGGTCGCGCGTCCCGACGTGGTCTTCGCTGACGAGCCCACCGGAGCGCTGGACCTGCGCAACGCCATCCGGGTGCTGGATGTGCTGCGTGGACTGGTCGACGAGCTGGGGCAGACCGTCGTGATGGTCACCCATGATCCGGCGGCTGCGGCCCGGGCGCACGACACCCTGGTCATGGCCGACGGCAAGGTCATCGACACGCTGGCCGCTCCGACGGCCGACGAGCTCGCCGTACGGCTGGCGCACCTGGCTGCGGAGCCCGTGGCATGATCCGGTTGTCGCTGGCGCTCGCCAAGGTGGGCGGGCTGTTCGTGGTGTTCGCGGCGGTGCTCGGCGGGATGGCACTGGTCACCGGGGCCGGGGTACTGGTGGACTCGGCCTTCCGCGCCCAGCCGCCCCTACGGCTGGCCGGAGCCGACGTGGTGGTGTCCGCCCGGCAGTCGATACCGCGCAAGGAGGATCTGCCGGTCGCGCTCCCGGAGCGGGCACGGTTGCCCCTTTCGCTGGTCGCCACGGTGTCCGGGGTACCCGGCGTGGCTCACGCGGTGGGCGACCTCAGCTTCCCCGCCGCCGCTCTGTCCGGTACGGCGGGCCGTACCGGCGATCCTGCGACGGCGGGCCACGGATGGTCCTCCCTGGCCATGAGCGGGCGCATCACCGCGGGGCGGGCGCCGCGCACTCCCGACGAGATAGCGGTGAGCGGCGGGAAGGTCGGGCAGCGGCTCCAGGTGATGGCGGCAGGAAGGTCCGGCACCTACCGGGTCACGGCCGTGGTCGATGCTCCCGGCGTGTACTTCACCGACGCCGTCGCCGTCACCCTGGCCGACAGGGCCGGTGGCGCCGTGGACCTGGTCGCGGTTCGGGCGGCGGCCGGCGTCGATCCGGGGGCGCTGGCCCAGAAGGTGGCCGGCCGCCTGGGGGCGGGGCCGACCGGCGGGTACGAGGTGAGCACGGGCAGGGACAGGGCCGACGCGGAGTCGCCGGGGGCGGCCGCGAGCCGGGGGCTGCTGCTGATCCTGCCCGGCTCGATCGGCGGCATCAGCCTCATGGTGGTCGGCTTCGTAGTGGGCGGCGGGCTGGCACTCTCGGTCAACCGGCAGCGCCGCGACCTGGCACTGATCCGCGCGGCGGGCGCGACCCCACGCCAGGTACGGCGGATCGTCACCGTTCAGGCGGTCGCGGCCGCGCTCCCCGCCGCACTCCCCGGCGCCGCCCTCGGCTACCTTCTGGCCGCGCGCTTCGGTGACCTGCTGACGGGCGTCGGGCTGCTGCGCGCCGACCAGTCGCTGGCCTACGGACCGCTGCCGGCGGTGGCCGCGACGCTGTTGCTGCTGGGCGTCGTGAGGGTGGCCGCGTGGGCGGCGGCCCTGCGGATCTCGCGCATGCCGGTCATCGCCGGGCTGCCCGAGCCGCGCACCCCGTCGAAGGTGCGCACCAACGCCGGCTTGCTGATCATGCTCGCTTCACTGGTGCTGGCGACCTTGCCGCTGTTCGTCCGGACCGAGTCGGCCGCGGTCGGCCCGGCGACGTCGGCGATCCTGGCCGTGATCGGCCTGGCGCTGGCCGGGCCTTGGCTGATCCAGCAGCTCACGGGAGCGCTGGCCCGGTCGCGTCTCATGGCGCGGGCACCCGGGCCGATCTGGCTGGCGGTCAACAACAGCCATGGCTATGCCCTCAGGACCGCGGGAGCCGTGGCCGCCCTCGGCATGACGCTCACATTGGGGCTCAGCGTCGCCCTCACCCAGACCACGATCGCCACGGCCCAGTCCGCCCAGGCAGCCGAGGGGATGCGCGGCCTGGTCACCATCACCGCCCACGAGCTCGGCGGCATTCCCCACGACCTGCTCACTGACGTTCGAGCGACCACGAAGGCCACAGCCGTGACCATGACGACCGTGGCGACGGAACCGCTCCTGCTCGGCGACGACCCCGGTCTGATGTCCAGACCCGCCATGGCTCTCGGTCCGGACGCCGAGGGCCTGATCGACCTGGACATCGCCGCAGGCAGCCTGGCCAGGCTGACCGGTGACGCGGTCGCGGTGGACGAGAAGGCCGGCCGGGTGGGGGAACACCTGGACGTGATCATGGGGGACGGCGCCAAGGTACGCGCGCGGGTGGTCGCCACCTACCGCCGGGGCCTCGGATTCGGGCCGATCGTGGTTTCCCGTGACCTGGCCTCCGCCCACACCACGACCGGGCTCGACAGCGCGATCCTGGCCCGCCCCGCCGACGTCGCCGACCTCGGCGCCCTGGCGCGGCGGCCGGGCATCACGCTGGCGAGCACGCCGGACGGTCCGCAGCACGCCGCCACCTCGGCTCAGTCGCTGGTGAACTTCGCCGTGCTCGCCGTCCTGATGGGCTACGTGCTGGTGGCTGTCGCCAACCGCCTCGTCGCGACCACGACGGCACGGCGTGAGGAGTTCGCCGGACTGCGCAGGACGGGCGCGGCGCCCCGGCAGCTGCGGAGGATGGTTCGCTGGGAGGCGCTGCTGGTGGGCGCGGGAGCGTCGGTGGCGGGGCTGGCGCTCTGCGCCGTGCCGTTGGGCCTGCTCGGCATCGGGTTCCTTGGGCGTCCACTGCCGGCGGGGCCGCTGTGGCTGGCACCCGTCTCTGTTGCGGGGGTGATGTTGATAGTTTGTCTAGCTATGGAGGTTCCTGCCAGAAAGATCATCCATTGAGAGATCTCTGGAGATCTATCGGGTATTGCCTGATCGTGTTCCCCTCGGCGCTGGCGATGATGATCGCCCTGCCGCTCCTGGTCACGGGGGTATTGCTCACCGGAGTCGGCGGCATCGGACTCATCGTGGTTCCGCGCATGATGCTCGTTCTGCGCAGATGGGCCGAGTGGCATCGCGGGCGGGCCGCCGGCCTCCTGCACGTGACCATCGAGAAGCAGCGGGCGAGCATGGTCGGGTGGCGGGAGCTCGTCCGCAGCCCCGAGAGCCGGCGCGACCTGCGATGGATGCTCCTGCATGTCGGGGTGGGCCTGCCCATCGCGCTTGCCGCGATCGCGGCGGTGAGCCAGGTGGTCAACGCCCTCCTCGAAGCGCCCCTGTGGTGGTTGTTCCCGCACGATGACCCGCTGCGGCTGCTGGTGGTGTTCCCCGTGCGGGACTGGCCGGCGGCGATCGGCCTCGGCCTCGCGCAGGCCGGCCTCGGAGCGGCACTGAGCCGGTGGGGAGTGCCGAAGCTGGCCCGCCTGCACGCCCGCATGTGCCTGGCGGCGCTGCAGCCGTCCGTCGCCGACCGGATGGCCGAGCGGATCGGAAAGCTGACCGAGAGCCGGTCGGGAGTGCTCGACGCGCACGCCGCCGAGCTGCGCCGGATCGAGCGCGACCTGCACGACGGTACGCAGGCACGGCTGGTGGCCATCGCGATGCGGCTGGCCGTCGCCAGGGAAGCACTCGGCGACGACACCGGGATCGTCGCGCGGCTCGTCAAGGAAGCGCACGAGGGCACCGAGGAGGCGATGACCGAGTTGCGGCAGGTCATCCGTTCCATATATCCGCCCATCCTGGCCGACCGGGGACTGTCCGGCGCGGTGACCGCGATCGCGGCGCGAGCCGGCCTGCCTGTCGAGACCGACCTGGACGGCCTCGCGCCCGTTCCCGCCGCGGTCGAGACCGCCGCCTACTTCATCGTGGCCGAGTCGATCACCAACGCGACCAAGCACAGCGGCGCCACCCAGGTCTCCGTACGACTGGCCGTGGCCGATACGCTCCGTATCGAGATCACTGATGACGGCAGGGGCGGCATCGACGAGAGCCGCGGCACCGGCATCGCCGGGATCCGCCTCAGAACCGCCGCGCTGGATGGGACCGTCACCGTCGACAGTCCGGCCGGCGGGCCCACCGCCATCACCGTGGAGTTGCCGTGCGCGTCGTGATCGCCGAAGACAACGTCCTCCTTTCGAGCGGGTTGGAGCTGCTGCTGGGCAGCAAGGGAATCGATGTCGCCGCGGTGGTGCCTGACCGGCCCGGCCTGATGGCCGCGGTCGCAGAGCACCGGCCCGACCTGGTCATCGCGGATGTACGGTTGCCGCCGTCCTTTCGTGACGAGGGCATCAAGGCCGCTGTCGCCCTGCGGGCGGCGGATCCCGGTCTGCCCGTCCTGGTGCTGTCCCAGTACGTCGAGAAGCTCTATGCCCGCGAACTGCTCGCCGACGGCTCCGGAGGAGTGGGTTACCTGCTCAAGGACAGGGTCAGCCGGGTGAGCCAGTTCGTTGAGGACCTGCGGCGGGTGGCCGCGGGCGGCACCGTCATGGACCCGGAGGTGGTCGCCCAGCTCATGGTGGGCAGCGGACTCGAGACGCTCACCAACCGCGAGCGGGAAGTGCTGTCACTGATGGCCCGCGGCCTCGGCAACGCCGAGATCGGTGAAGAACTGGTGATCACCGATAACGCGGTGCACAAGCACATCGGCAACATCTTCGCCAAGCTCGGCCTCGCGGTGTCCGACGGTGGTCACCGGCGCGTGCTCGCCGTGCTGGCCTTCCTCAACGAGGGCCGCTGAGCCGCCGCTCAACAGGCGCGGCCCGGGGATGCCGGTGGTCCGGCGACAGCCGAGCGCGACGCCGGCGAAGCGGCGACGTACTCGAAGATCGCGTTGGCCGGCTCGATCCGGGTGTTCCAGCGCCGACGATCGAGGAGTTCGACCTGCATCCGCGACCGGAACGACTCCATCATGGCGTTATCGAAGCAACCGCCGACGCTGCCCATCGACGGCGGCAGGCAGGAGTCCTTGGCCCGCCGGGTGAAGGCCCAGGACCCGAACCGCACCCTCTGATCGGAGTGGGTGATCGTCCCTGCGGGCGGCGTGCGGCCGTCGATGGCCATCCCCAAGGTGCCGGTCACCAGCGTGTCGTGACCGGCCAGGCCTCGCGCGGGCTCTGGCGGTGTGCAGGGTCCCCGGCTAGGGGTTCGCGTAGCGGGCGGCCATGGTGTGGAAGACCTTTCTGGGCTTCCACGTGGTCGGATCCAGCGTTTCGACGACGCCGTAGGAGCCCAGGCCGGCATGCCCTGTGCGGTTGTAGGCGGCGAAGGTGAACCAGAAGGAGGCGTCGACGCCCGCCCCCTCGAAGGCGTCCGTCAGCTCGGTGAAATAGCGGACCTGCTCGGTCTCGTCGCGGACGGCGCCCGCGGGGACCTCCCAGGCCATGCCGCCGCGGTCTCCGGCTCCCGCGTAGGGACAGGTGCCGAACTCCGTCACGGCCACCGGCTTGCCGTGGCTGAAAAGGTCGCGCAGCTCGTCGGAGAAGTGGGCGGCGTTGTGCGCGGCCCGGTAGGCGTCGATGCCGACCAGATCGAACGGGGCCCAGTCGACGAACTCCCAGGGGCCCGCGGCATACGTCACCCGGCCGCCGAAGTGCTTCCTGGACACCGCGGCCACTTCGCCCAGGAAGGCGTTGAAGCGCTCCATCACCGGGCCGAGCGCCTGCCACCAGGCCGGATCCGCACCGGCCATGGCGGTCAGCCGGTCCTGGTAGGTGGCCCCGGGCAGGAATCCGTGGCCGAAGGCGCTGCTCTCGCAGCCGGGAACGAAGACGACTTCGGCGCCCGCCCGCCGCACGGCCTCGGCTCGCCGGGCGCAGTCGGCGTACAGGGCGAGCATCTCAGAAGCGTCCAGGTCGACGGGGAAGGGTGAGAACCACACTTCGAGACCCGCCGCGGCGGCGAGCTCGGCGGCGAGCGAGAGCCGCTCGGGCGTGCCGCCGGTGATGCGTACGGCGGTGCAGTGCAGTTCGTCGGCGATGACCCGGATGTCGCGCCCGACCGCCTCCGGGTGCCACTCCGGGCGGCTGGCGTTACCGGGCAGGAAGCCGGTTTCGTAGGTGACTCCTCGTACGCGCATCACTTCTCCTCTCCGCCGAAGGCCCGCTCCAGCAGGTCGAACGCGAGATCGAGGTCGCCGCCGACGAGCCTGCCCGCGTCCAGCGGGGACATGCCGTCCGTCAGGCGCTGGAAGAACGTCTCCTGGACGGTGCTGACCGCGGTGACGATGTGCGCGGCCATCAGCCGGACGCGCATGCCATCCGGTTCGCCCGCCTCGACGAGGGCCTTGACCAGGGCCGCGGCCTGCTCGCCACGGAAGCGGCTGACGCCGGCGACCAGTGCGGGACTCTGCTGGATGACCCGCACCATGGTGCGCAGCTCGGGGACGTAGGAGCCCGCGGGCTCGGCGACGGCGCCGCGGTAGTGCTCGCGCAACGCGCGCAGTGGCGTGCGGTCCGGCGCGCGCTCGGCGACGACCCGCGCGAGGTCGTCGTCGAGCACGTGCAGGACCAGGGATTCCTTGGTCGGGAAGTAGTTGAACAGGGTCGCCTTGACGACCCCCGCCGCCTCGGCGACCTCGTTGACGGTTACCGCGTCGAACCCCCGCTCGGCGAACAGCCGCATCGCCGCGTCCGCGATGTGGGCCCTGCGCTGGGCTCGTTTCTCTTCTGCGATCACGACGGACAGCGTACATGAACCGGGTTCA
Source organism: Streptosporangium pseudovulgare (assembly GCF_014648055.1). Lineage (GTDB taxonomy): Bacteria > Actinomycetota > Actinomycetes > Streptosporangiales > Streptosporangiaceae > Streptosporangium > Streptosporangium pseudovulgare. The sequence goes on along the minus strand of NZ_BMQJ01000015.1, from coordinate 153,698 downwards.
GAAATGAACCTGGTCCAATAAAATCCCATCGAGGTGGCGTCGACCCTACGTCGAGCAGACCGGCATCGAGCGGCGCTTCCGGCGCGCCGCGGAGGGACGCGACATCACCGTCGTGACGTCCCCGACGGACAGCCGGTTCCTTGAGCGACGTGTGAGGAGCAAGGAAACGAAGGTTCTGCCGTACGGCGCGAGCGGCGACATCGGCCGGGCCGCCGGAAGACCGGTTCGCCTCATCGTCGTTCCGGGGGCGCGTCGCGAACCGGTACGGGGACCCGGCCGCCGGCCCGGCCCCGTACCGGCCCTCAGCGGACCGGTTCCGCCGCCCGCGGTTCCGGGCGGTTCGCGTCACCGGACGTTCCGGTCGCGCCGCGGCCGGTGAGCGCCCGGCGCAGCGGTCCGCCGTACAGGTACACCGGGACGGCGACCCCGATCAGGAGCAGCAGGCCGGTGAAGACCCACTCCATCGAGCCGCCCGGGCCGTACACCTGGCGGGGACGGCCGACGTCCACGGCAGGGGTCTCCTGCCCGGTCCGCAGCGACTCGCGTGAGCTCCCGTACATCGCGACCCCGGTCTTGCGGACCGTGCCGTCGGCGGAGCGGAAGTCGCCCATCCAGGTGCAGGACTCGTGCCCGGGGTGCTGGATGCACTCGAGCTGCCGCGCGGTGAACCGGCCGCCGATCCCGTCGGCCCGCGCGGCACGGACGACCGGGCCGATGTTCGGCACGGCCAGGTAGAGCAGGAAGACCGCGACGAACGTCAGGACCGTGTTGAAGAAGGGGGAGCGCCTCCTCGCCGCGGGCCCGCCGTGCCGCCTCACCACTGGTGCGCGACCGCGCAGGTGCACCGCATCAGCGAGCGCTCCGACGCGCGGGGACGCCGGTGGAGGACCATCGCGACCACCATGGGGATGAACACGAGGGTGTTGTAGAACAGGTGCAGTTCCACCCGCGGCACCAGGAGCTGGATGATGCTGGTCACGGTGGGTCGTCCCAGCAGGTGGTAGCCGCTGATCGCCTGGCTGAGCAGCAGCAGGTGCTCGAAGTGGTGCCAGACCTGGATGCCGAGGGAGATGTTCCACCAGGTGCGTGACCTGCCGGTGAAGCCATGCCGCAGCAGGACCAGGCCGATCAGCATGAGCAGCGCGTAGCCGTAGTGCATCCATTCGGAGGTGACGAGCCAGGGGAACGGCAGGCCCAGGACGCCGCGCGCCTCCGAGAGTGGCCAGCCGAGGACGTAGATCTGGATGGCCTGGGCGATGTGCTCGGCCCAGTGGCCGAGGACGATCAGCATGTAGAGGTTGAGTGCGGTCCTGTGGTGCCGGGTGTTGAGCGCGGAGATCCATCCGCCGGAGGGACGTGCCGAGACTGTCTCGGTTGCCATGCGCGAACCTCGCTTCGGGGGTCGTGACCGTGTGCCGTCACGCGGACCGCGATCCCGGACGCCCCGTGTTCCACATCCCGGTGGCGGGAACCGCGGGCCGCAGGATCGATTTTTCCGCCGGGCCCCCACGAGTGTTTATCGGCGCGTGCTGACTTTCCAGTGCCCCGGCGTGACTTTCCGTCCCGGTGCCGGCCCGGCGCCGGGACGCGGCCGGGTTCGGACCGCGGGCCTGGTCCGGGCGGCAGGTCCAGGCGGCGACCCGGACCCGGTCCGGGCGGGTTCGAGCCGACGGGCCGCGCACCGGTTCTCCGGTGCGCGGCCCGTCGTCCCTCAGACGCCCTCAAACGTTCTCAGGCGTTCTCAGGCGTTCTCGGGCGTTCTCTCAGGCGTTACGGCCGCGGCGCAGACCCAGCACGCCGGTCACGGCGCCGACGAGCCCGAGGACCAGACCGGCGACGCCCAGCGCGCGGGCGGTGCCGTCGGAGGAGTCCGCGCCGGAGGCCGCGACCGCGGTGACCGACGGCGCGGCGGGCGAGGCGTCCGTCGCGGCCGGAGCCGCCGAGGGGCTCGCCGTACCGGCACCGTGGCCGTGGCCGTCGCCGTCGGCGGCGGCCGGGGTGAGCCGCAGCACCGGGGCCGGGTGCTCCGGCTCGGAGCCGTCGGCCTTGGGCTCGTCGGCCCACTTGACGACCTCGCCGCCGTCGTAGGTCTGGGTCGTGGGGAAGAGGAGGTGGTCGGTGTCCTCGGGCAGCGCGCCCATGGACACCTCGAACTCCTGGAACTGGCCGGGCTCGATCTTCCCGCCCGACCAGGTCACCTTGGTGACCGCCTCGGTGACCTCGCCGTACTCGGTGGTGACAGGCTTGGGCAGCTTGCCCTCGGTCACCTTGACCTTCCAGCCGGGCACCGGCTTGACCGAGACGAACGGCAGCGGGTGGTCGAGGGGGAAGGACACCTCGACCTTGCTCGTCGAGTCCTTGTCACGCTCGTTGGGGACCCGGAAGGCGACCTTGGTGAAGCCGCCCTGCTCGGCGGTGCCGGGGTTGATGCTCACGTGCGCGAGCGCGGGCACGGCGAGGCCGAGGGTGAGGGCGGCGGCGCCGGCGGTCACGGCGGCCAGGCGGCGGAACGCTGCGGGGAACGACATGGGATTCTCCACTTCGGGGTTCGGGACGTTCGGAGAAGGCGCGGAACCCCGCGACGGGACCACGCCGCGCACCGATCAGGGCGTGCGGCGGCCGGCGGCGGTCACGCCGCGCACGGACGCGGGCGTGGCGGTCGCCGCCCGGCGCGGAACGGTTCCCGCGCGAAGGGACGGATTCCGCGGTGCCGGGAAGGCACGGGAAAGAGGGGTCAGGCGGCGGGGAGTGGAGGGCCGCGCCGGCTGACGATGTGCCGCAGGACGCCCCGCGCCGGGAGGGGCGGGGCGGAGGCGACGGCCGCGCGCGGGGGAGCGGGCGGCGTGGCGGGGGAGGGGAGCAGCCGCAGCGCCGCGCCGAGGCGCCGGCCCGCGGCGCGCAGCAGCGTCCACAGGGCGGCCTCGCCGCGGGCCAGCCACCAGCCGGTGAGCAGCGTGGCGGTCAGGTGCGCGAGGAGCATGCCCAGGCCCTCGCCCAGGCCCCGGCCGTGGGAGTGCGTGACCAGGGAGATCCCCGAGGGGTCGTCGAAGGCGAACAGCTCGTGCAGGACGAGCTGCGCGGCAGTCAGACCGGCGCCGATCACCGTGGCGGAGCGCTCGCGTCCGGCGAGCGCCGCCGCCACCGCCGCGACGGCCGTCCAGGCGGCGGTCACCGCCTGCGGCTCGGGCCCGGACCCGCCCGCGACCCGGTGGCCGGCGACGGCCAGCGCCACGCACACGGCCGAGAAGGCCGCCGCGCGGGCGAGGCGCAGGGGGAGGCGGGCACGCATGGTGACCACATGTTCTCACGTACCGTCAACGCCTGCCTTTTCCGGTCTTTTGCAGCTATGGTTGCCGCGAGCACGACAGGCAGTTCGTAGCTAGGCGGGGTCCATGCGACATTTTTCCGGTTTGCTGGTCGGGCTGCTCCTCACCGCCGCCCTGCTGGGCGGAGCCGGTTGGGCCGTGCAGGAGGGACTGTCGGCGGCGGCGGCCGCCGCGCTCGGCGGCCCGAAGTCCTGGACCGCGCTGGGCGTCATTGCGGGCGTCGGCCTCCTGCTCGGGCTGGTGGCCTCCGGCCGGGTCTCCCCGATGGCCGCGTTCGTCCCGTCGATCGTCCTGCTCGCCTGGACCGTGGTCTACGCCCTCGACCCCGCCCGCGCCACGGATCTGGTCCCGCGCGACCCCTCTCTGCCCGCCGCGCTCCTGCAGGCCGGTCGGGGCATGGGAGTGCTGCTGGCCGCCGGCGTCTACGCCCTCGTGGGCGTCGCCCTCTTCCTGCCCGTCCTCATGCCCTCCCGCTGGGCGCCCCGGGTCCGCGACGACGACTACGACGACGCCGACGACGGCTACTACCGCTGACACGGATCTCCGGGCTCAGGGCCCCGGGATCTCCCATGTTCCTCGCCACGCCGCCGGACGCCGCGCCGCCGGACTGCCGGCTCCGCGACTGCCGGCTCCGCGACGGCGGGCGCGCGGTGGCGGTGACGCCGACGGCGAGCGGGGAGACCCGTCGGGCGGGTTCACCGGCCCGTTCCGGGCGGGGTTCCGGCCGGCTGTTGCCGAAAACAGTTTGATCTACATTGTAAATGCGCCTGGCCGTCTCGGAACCGGCAGGGCAGGACGCCACGGGGTCGGCCGGGCGGCGACCCGGCCCGGTGAAGGAATGGAGGGATCCCCCACGGGGAATCCTCTTCTCAGAAGGTCCGCGTGCACGGCCTTTCGGCAGGTCCGCGCTCGTGGCCCTGCGGGAGGTCCGCATGCATGACGAGATCGACGTGGACGTCTGTCCCGGCTATCCGGTGAGCTGGCAGGCCGCGGCTCTCAACGCGATGATGCGCGGGACCTTCAAACCGCTCGCCGGCCTGCTGCTCCGCTCCGACACGGGGGTGATCGCCGGTTCCCAGCTCGCCGCCCTCGCCGCGCGGATGCCGGTGCGCCTGCCCTCCCACGTGCGGGTGACCCGGGACGACACCGGGGTGTGCCGGGGGGAGTGGGTCCGCGCGGGGGAGGACCTCGACGAGAGCGGGGTGCTGCTGTACTTCCACGGCGGCGGCTACTTCGCCTGCTCCCCGGCGACCCATCGGGCGATCACCTGGCGTCTGTCGGCGGTCGCCCGGCGTCCGGTGCTGGCCGTGGACTACCGGCAGGGTCCGGTCCACCGGCCCACCGAGTCCCTCCAGGACGCGGTCACCGCGTACGGGTGCCTGCTGGAGCGCGGCTACGATCCGGCGAGGATCCTGTTCGCCGGGGACTCGGCGGGCGGCCACCTGACCCTCACCGCGCTGCTGGCGCTGCGCGACCGGGGGGCGCCGCTGCCGTCGGCGGCGGTGTGCCTGTCGCCGTGGGCGGACCTGACGGATGTGCCGCGGCGGGTCAACCGGCTGGTGGATCCGCTGATCCCGGCCGGCCGGGTGGACTGGCTGGCCCGCCGCTGGACGGCGGGCCTGGACGTGCGCGACCCCCTGGTGTCCCCGGTCTTCGGCGACTACCGGGGGCTGCCGCCGTTGATGGTCGTGACCGGTTCCACCGAGGTCCTCCGGGACGACGGGCGCCGCGTGGCCGAGCGGGCGAGGGCCGGGGGAGTGCCGGTGACCTACGAGGAGTGGCGGCGGATGCCGCACGTCTTCGCCATCCTGGCCGACGTCCTGCCGGAGGCGCGTCAGGTCTTCCGGCACATCGACCGGTTCCTCGCGGCGGCCCGGAGCCTGTCGGCCGGGTCCGGTCCCGCGGCGGCCCCCGGCCTTCCGGCGCCGGACCTCTCCGGCGGTTCCGGCCTGGTGGCGGCCGGGGGAACCGTACGGCCGGGCGCCGCGGCGGCGGAGGAACTGGCGCGGCCGGGCGCCGTGACGGCCGAGGATCTCGCGCGGCCCGGCGCCGTGACGGCCCGGGACCTGCCGGCGCCGTCCGGCTCGGCCGCCTGACCTCCGGGTGCCACGGCCCGGGGTGTCCCGGCACCCGGTCGTCCCGGTGTCGAGCCGCGTCCGGTCTCCGGTCGTCCCGGTGTCGAGCCGCGTCCGGTCTCCGGTCGTCCCGGTGCCGGGCCGCGTCCGGTCTCGGGCCGTCCCGATACCGGGTCCCGCCGCGGGCCGTCCCGGCTCGGGGTCCGCAGCGGCCCGTACCGGCCGGTCATGATGTCACGTCGGGCACCATCCGTGTCCCGCGCACCAGGGGTTACTTACCTTGAGGGATCAGTCGCCTTACCAGGCATATCGCTTGTGCCCGGTCGGGCGCGAAGCGCCGCGGGTTACGGCCACAGTGTGTTCTGCCGTATCGCGGACACGGGAGGCTCGACCAGGATGGTGCGTGGCGGAACCGGACCCATCGACGGCCTGCCGCCCGGTGTGCGGCCGCTGACCGTGGGAGACCCGGTCATCATCGGCCGTTACCTGCTGCTCGGCCGTCTCGGCGTGGGCGGGATGGGCGTCGTCTATCTCGCCGAGCATCCCCAGGGCGGCGTGGTGGCGCTCAAGACGCCGCATCCGCTGCACCTGCACGATCCCACGCTCCGGGCCCGGTTCGCCGAGGAGGTGGCGTTCTCCCGGCGCGTGGTGCCCTTCTGCACCGCGGCCGTGGTCGAGGACGGCACCGACCGCGACCGGCCCTTCCTGGTCTGCGAGTACATCCCCGGGCCAGCGCTGTCCCAGGTGGTGCCCGCCGGCGGTCCGCTCACGCCCGACCTGGCCTACGGCGTCGCCCTGGGGGTGGCGGCGGCGCTGGTCGCTGTGCACGAGGCGGGGCTGGTGCACCGCGACCTCAAGCCCGGCAACGTGCTGCTGTCGCCCTCCGGTCCCCGGGTGATCGACTTCGGTATCGCCACGGACGTGGACGCCCCCGGCGCGCACACCCAGGCCGGGCAGGTCATGGGCAGCCCCGGCTGGGTCGCCCCGGAGCGGCTCACCGGGGGGCCCGCATGGCCCGCCTCCGACGTCTTCGCCTGGGGCTGCGTGATCGCCTACGCGGCCACCGGACACCACCCCTTCGGCGCGGGTGAGCTCGACGTGCTGACCCGGCGCATCATGGTCGAGCCGCCGCGCCTCTCCTCGGTGCCCATGCTGCTGCGCCCGGCGGTCGAGGCGTGCCTGGCCAAGGACCCGGCGCACCGTCCCCGCGCCGCCGACCTGCTCGTGGCGCTGCTGGCGGCGGGCGGGGTGGCCGCGCCGGCGGATCCGCGTGAGGCGGTCGCCGGGGTGCTGGGGGAGATCTGGACGGCGGTGCCGTATCCCCCTGCCGCGCCGTGGGTCCCGGGCCCGGGGCACTCCGGGGCGTCGCGGGCCGCGTCCCCCTGGGCGGGGGCAGGGGCGGGGGGCGTGTCCGGCGCCGTGCCGTACCCGTACGCGGCGGCGCCGTATCCGTCGGCGGGTGTGCCGTACCGGCCGGGGGAGGAGGGGCGGTCCGCGCCCGCCGGCCCCTCGCGGGAACGTTCCCGGGCACGGGGTTCCAGGCGGGCGGCGCCGGGGCGTGGCGGGAACCTCTCGCAGGCCGGGTTCGCCGCGCTGGCCACGGTGTCCATGGCGGCGCTGACCGTGGTGGCCGCGGCGCGGGCCGGCGACGGCGGGGTGGACGGGACCGGTGGGGCCGGTGTCCCCGAGCGCGTCCCGGCGGTGGTGCCGGCCGAGGGCGCGACGGCGACGTCCGCGTTCCGCCCGTCCCGCCCACCGGAGGGCGGGACGCGGTCGGCGCCCCCGGTCGAGCCGACCGCGGTCACGGTCACCACCACCCGCACGGTGCCGGTTCCCACCGCCCACACCCCTCCGGACATCCCAGCCGAGCCGTCCCCGAGCGGTCCCCGCGACACCGCCGGCCCGCCCGGCGGCGGTGACGGGCCGCAGACCTGCGCGGACCTCCCGGGCAACGGCAACGGCCGGGGCAACGGCAACGGGCGGGGCGGCGGCCGGGGCCGGGGTGCGAACCGCGGCTGCCCGGAGGCGACGGGCGCGCCCACCCCCGGCTCCAGGCCCTCCTTCACCCAGATCCCGCAGACCGGCGACGGCGAGAGCCCGGCGCCGTCGCAGGCGCCGTCGGCCACGGAGAGCGCGTCCTCGCCCCCGCCGGGCGCGACCCCGTCGGTCCAGATCGGCGACTGAGAGGCGGTGATCCGGCGGCTTCCGTCCCGGGGCCGTCACGCCGTTCCCCGCCCTCACGCCCCGCTTCCGGGCGGGGCCGCCCGGCCGGAGGCGAGGACCGCCGGGTCGGCTAGGGTGATCATCGTCGTACGTGCGGAGCCGGACGGAGGACGATGAGCGGGTTCGGACCCGGGGCGGTGGAGCTGAGCGGCGTCGAGGTGCGGGTGGTGGGGCGGACCCTCCTGTCCGGCGTCGACTGGCGGGTGGAGTACGGCCAGCACTGGGTGGTGCTGGGACCCAACGGGGCGGGCAAGACCACGCTGCTGTCCCTGGCGGCCGCCGTGCGGCACCCCAGCAGCGGCTCGGTCACCGTGCTCGGCCAGCGCCTGGGCCGGGTCGACCTGCGGGAGCTGCGCCGCCGGATCGGGCTGGTGGCGGCGAGCCAGCGCCTCGTCGACGAGGGCCTGCTGGAGGACGAGGGCGCGACCGCGCACACCGTCGTCCTGACCGGTCACACCGGCAGCAGCGCCCCGCTGTGGGACCGCTACGGCCCGGCCGAGCACGAGCGGGCCCACCGGCTGCTGGCGGACATGGGGTGCAAGGACCTCGCCGAGCGGCCGTTCGGCGTCTGCTCCCAGGGGGAGCGGGCCAGGGTCAGGGTCGCCAGGGCGCTGATGGCCGAGCCGGTGATACTGCTGCTGGACGAGCCGTTCGCCGGGCTCGACCTGCCCGCGCGCGAGGACCTGATCGCCGCGGTGGAGGGCCTGGCCGCGTCCCGGCCCGCGCTGACCACGGTCACGGTGACCCACCACCTGGAGGAGGTCCCGGCGACCACCACCCATGCCCTGTTGATGCGCGACACCCGTGTCCAGGCGGCCGGTCCGGCGGGGGAGGTGCTGACCGGGGAGAATCTGTCGGAGTGCTTCGGCAGGCCGCTGCGGATCGACGCCCTGGACGGGCGCTGGTACGCCCGTGCCGTCCGGGGCTGACCGAGGCGTCAGTCCTTCTTGCGCTGGCGGATGAGACCCATGAAGCCCGGACTGGGCTTGAACTTGGCGGTCCAGGTCTCCGCGATCTCCAGGGGTTCGCCGGTCTGCGGGTTGCGCCCGGTGCGTGCCGGCTTGTGGACGATCTCGAAGGACCCGAAGCCGGGGATGGCCACCTTCTCCTCGGCCGCCACGGTCGTCTGGATGACGCCGAGGATGGCGTCCAGGGCGGCGGCGGTCTGCCGCCTGCTGAGCCCCGCCTCGGCCGCGGCCTTGTCGATCAGCTCGCGCTTGTTCATGGGGATAGCTAACGCCATCATCGGCCACGGCGTCGAGCCGGGCTCCCCGTACGGCCGTGGCGTACCGGTACGCCACGGCCGTACGGGGAGCCCGGCCGTGCGTCCCGGGCAGGGGTGCGCCGGTCAGGTGAGGCCGGCCTGCGCGGCCAGCCGTTCCGCTTCGCGGTGCAGGGCTTCGATGAGGAGGAGCTCCAGGCGGAGCCTCTCGTCAGCGAGGCCGTCGAGTACTTCCATCAGATCTAGCGAGGGGACTGCCGGGTTCACCCGGTGGGGGAATCGCTTCATTGATATGGTCCCTGTGTTCGGAACGGGCAGGGCTTGTCCGTCGCCCACCTCAGCCGAGGAAAGCGAGAAGCCGCTCTCTTCAGGGAGCGGAGGAGTCACACGGGCCTCCCTGCGCACAGGGACGCTTCGGTGATCGGGGAAGTTCACCTCGATGCCGAACCGGCCTCACCCCCGGGGCGGCCGGTCGTTCCGCCCGCGGTTCCTCCCGGCGGTGCGGAACCGCCTTCGCCGTACCGGTCCCGCCCGGGGAACGGCCGGTCATCCTCACGTCGTTCCCCGTGGCCGTCCTCCCGCCGTCCCCCGCACACCCGGCCGCCTCCTCAGGAGGCGACCAGTTCGGCCAGGTCGACGTGTTCGCCGACCTCCCGCACATCGGTGCAGTACGCCAGGAGCACCTGACGGTCACCGACACGCCGGGTAACCCGCAGGCAGGGGAGGTCGTGGAGCACGACCGCCTCCACCTCGATGCCGTCCGGTCCTTGCCAGATACTCATGAGGTCGAGGCTACGAAGAGTCAGGTAAGTCTGGGGTAACCATTCGGGCATATCGTGGTGGTCAGTGACGGATGCCCTGTTTTTCCCTGGTTCCAGGATGATTAGCCGCGTCGCTGTGGGTAACAGGACGGCAGAACCCAAGCAACCAGGGAGAAACCAACATGGCCTTGCCCAAGCTAACCCCCGAACAGCGTCAAGCGGCACTTGCCAAGGCCGCCGAGACGCGTGCGGCCCGGGCCAAGCTCCTGGCCGACGTCAAGGCCGGGTCCGTGAGCCTTGAGCAGCTGCTCGGCCGCGACGACGAGGTCGCCAAGCGCATCAAGGTCTCGCAGGCGCTGCGGGCGCTGCCGGGCATCGGCAACGTCAAGGCGGCCCAGCTCATGAAGACGGCCGACGTGGACGAGACCCGCCGGCTCGGCGGTCTCGGCGCCCAGCAGCGCCGCAAGCTGCTGCAGGCCGTCGAGCGCTGAGCACCTCGGGCGCGCCGATCCCCCGGCGCGCCCGGCCCTCCGGGCGCGCCGCGGTTTCCCGGGCGCGCCGGGAACCCCCGGACATCGCGCGGACGGCTGCGCGGTCCGCGAGCCGCCCGGCGGGAGGGCGGCGGCAAAGTGAGGCCCCGCCGTACGGACGTCCAGCCATCCGTACGGCGGGGCCTCACCGCGACGCGAAGCGTCGCCATGAGCCCGTGAGGGGGCGCCGGTGTCTGGACTGAGGAGGGAGCGAGCGAACGACGAGGGAAGACGCCGGGCAAGAGCCCCCGAGCCGCGACGCGCAGTGTCGCCATGAGCCCGTGAGGGGGCGCCGGTGTCTGGACTGAGGAGGGAGCGAGCGCAGCGAGCGAACGACGAGGGAAGACGCCGGGCTTGAGCCCCCGAGCCGCGACGCGAAGCGTCGCCATCAACACAGCGTCGCCATGGACACAGCGAGACGGGGAAGAAGTAGAAGAGGGGACGTCGGTCGTGCCGGGAGGTTCCCCGGACGGTTACTCGTCCACGGTGGAAATCGCGCGTTCGCGTATCGGATACTGGATGCCAAAGGGGGGCATCATGAAGCGGATCATCGCAGTGGCGGCGCTGTTGGCGGGCACCGCGGCGACGCTTTCCGGCGCGGGTGCCGCGGCCGAGGCGAAGCCCAGGACGCCGGTGAGCGAATCGCAGTACCGGATTCTCCTCAACCAGTGCGACTACGCGGGCAGCGCGTCGCTCCGGGCCGACTGCCGGGCCCGGGTCAAGAGCACCTACCGGATCGGCGCGGTGAACCCGAACCTCGACTGCCGTACCTATTCCGGCGTCACCGTCTGCGGCGATCTCACGCTCACCGGGAAACAGTGCGAGTGCATAGCGAATCTGGTGAAGGCCGGTCTGTCCTATCGGCGGGCCGAAGTGGAGTGCTACACCGCCGCCTCATAGCCTCCGTGATCGTGGCCGCGCGTCGGACGTCGCCGGGCCCGGAAGGCGCCGACCTGCGCCTCACCGGCTGACGGCGTCAGAGAAGGGGGCCCGCCGGTCGTCTGACCGGCGGGCCCCCTTCTTCTCGCCTTGTTCGGCGCCGAGCCGTTCCGCCACCGCTTCCCGGCCCGGTCCGCGCCGGCGGTCACCGCCGCCGGCGCGCGTCCCCGCGGGTCAGTGAGCCTCGAACTGCTCCTCCTCGGTGGAGCCCCGCAGGGCCGTGGTGGAGGAGTCCGGCGCGATGGCCGTGCTGACCAGGTCGAAGTATCCGGTGCCGACCTCCCGCTGGTGGCGGGTGGCGGTGTAGCCGCGCGCCTCGGAGGCGAACTCGGCCTCCTGCAGCCGGACGTAGGCGCTCATGCCCTCCTCAGCGTAGCCGTGGGCCAGGTCGAACATCGAGTGGTTGAGCGAGTGGAAACCCGCCAGCGTGATGAACTGGAACTTGTACCCCATGTGGCCCAGTTCCCGCTGGAACTTGGCGATCGTGGAGTCGTCCAGGTGCTTCTTCCAGTTGAAGGACGGCGAGCAGTTGTAGGCCAGCATCTGGTCCGGGTAGCTCGCCTTGATCGCCTCGGCGAACTCGCGGGCCACGTCCAGGTCCGGCGTGGAGGTCTCCATCCACAGCAGGTCGGCGTAGGGCGCGTAGGCCAGGCCGCGGGCGACGCAGGCGTCCACGCCGTTGCGGACCCGGTAGAAGCCCTCGGCGGTGCGCTCGCCGGTGGTGAAGACCTGGTCGCGGGGGTCGACGTCCGTGGTCAGCAGCGTCGCGGCCTGGGCGTCGGTCCGCGCGATGATCAGGGACGGGACCCCGCAGACGTCGGCCGCCAGACGGGCCGCGTTGAGGGTCTTGATGTGCTGGCTCGTCGGGATGAGCACCTTGCCGCCGAGGTGGCCGCACTTCTTCTCGGAGGCGAGCTGGTCCTCCCAGTGCACGCCCGCCGCGCCGGCGGCGATCATGCCCTTCATCAGCTCGAAGGCGTTGAGCACGCCGCCGAAGCCGGCCTCGGCGTCGGCCACGATCGGGGCCAGCCAGTGCGGAGCGTTCCCGTCGCCCTCCGACCAGGTGATCTGGTCGGCGCGCAGCAGCGCGTTGTTGATGCGCCGCACCACGGCCGGGACCGAGTTCGCCGGGTAGAGGCTCTGGTCGGGGTAGGTCTGCCCGCCGAGGTTGGCGTCGGCGGCGACCTGCCAGCCGGACAGGTAGATCGCCTTCAGGCCGGCCTTGACCTGCTGCACCGCCTGGTTGCCGGTGAGCGCGCCCAGGGCGTGCACGTAGTCCTCGGAGTGGAGCAGGCTCCACAGCCGTTCGGCGCCGAGCCGGGCCAGGGTGTGCTCCTCCTGGACCGACCCCCTCAGCCGGATCACATCCTCGGCGGTGTAGGCCCGCTCGGTGCCCTTCCAGCGGGGGTCGTTCTCCCACTCGCGCCGCAGTTCCTCTGCGGCTCCCTTGAGGCGATCGATCATTTTTCACTCCTTGTCGTCCCCTGGGTGCCTTGGTCTGAGTGTGAGTCGGGGCGAAACGGGCGAACAAGGCCGAAGTTGGCGAAAGAACGTCATTTTTTCCCACAGAGCGAATACCAGACGGTATTCAGAGCAGAAGAACCGCACAGTTTGCGCTGTGGACTAGACCAATCACGCGACGCGGGTCACGCCCGCCCTCCCTGTATGGAAATATCCGTTGAAATTTCGTCTAGCATCGGAGTATGGGATCACTGGTGGGTGAAGAACCGCTGACCTTGACGCAGGAGCTGGACCTCATCGCGTTCGGCCAGCGTCTCCGCCACCTGCGCAAGCAGCGCGGCCTGACCCTCGCCGACCTCGGCGAGCGCGTCGGCCGCGCCCCCAGCCAGCTGTCCCTGCTGGAGAACGGCAAGCGCGAGCCGAAGCTGTCGCTGCTGAAGTCGCTGGCCGCCGCGCTGAACGTGCCGGTGGAGGAGCTGCTGCGCCGCCAGGCGCCCAGCAGGCGGGCGCAGCTGGAGATGGCGCTGGAGGAGGCGCAGCGCGACCCGGTCTACGCCGGGCTCGGCCTGGCCAGGCTCAAGGTCTCCGCCCGCGTCCCCAATGACGTGCTGGAGCACATCCTCGGCCTGTACGGCGAGCTGCGCTCACGCCAGGCCAAGGGCACCGCCACCCCCGAGGAGGCACGCGCCGCCAACGCCGAGCTGCGCCGTACGCAGCGCGAGCTGGGCAACTACTTCGAGGAGATCGAGAAGGCCGCGGCCGAGGCGCTGTCGGCCGTCGGCTACCGCGCCGGCGCGCTGTCGCAGAGCACCGTCCAGGCCCTGGTCACGCACTTCGGCTACACCGTGCAGACCGTCCAGGACCTGCCGCGCTCGGTGCGCTCCATCACCGACCTGCGCAACCGGCGCATCTACGTCAAGCACGAGCAGCTCGGCATGCACACGCCGCGCACCATCCTGCTGCAGACCCTCGGCCACCTCGCCCTCGGCCACCACAAACCGCGCGACTTCGCCGACTTCCTGCGCCAGCGCACCGAGGCCAACTACTTCGCCGCGGCCGTGCTGGTGCCCGAGGCCACGGCCGTGCCGTACCTGCGGGAGGCCAAGCAGGACCGGGCGCTGAGCGTGGAGGACCTGCGCGACGTCTACGCCGTCTCCTACGAGATGGCCGCGCACCGCTTCACCAACCTCGCCACCCACCACCTGGACCTGGTCTGCCACTTCGTCCGCAACGACGCCGGCGGCATCATCTACAAGGCCTACGAGAACGACGGCATCGTCTTCCCCGCCGACGAGCAGGGCGCGATCGAGGGCCAGCGGATGTGCCAGCAGTGGTCGGGCCGGCAGGTCTTCCTCTCACCGGACCGGTTCTCGGTCTTCTACCAGTACTCCGACTCGCCCACCGGCACCTACTTCTGCGTCGCGCACGTCGATCCGAGCCGCGAGCGGAACTTCGCGATCACCCTCGGCGTGCCGTACCGGGAGTCGCGCTGGTTCCGCGGGCGGGAGACCACCAACCGGACCCGCTCCGGCTGCCCCACCGGTGACTGCTGCCGCCGCCCGCCGGTCGAGCTGGCCCGCCGCTGGGAGGGCTACGCCTGGCCCTCCGCCCGGGGCAACTCCCACGTCCTGGCGGCGCTGCCCCCGGGCTCGTTCCCGGGAGTGGACGAGGCCGACGTCTACACCTTCCTGGAGCGCCACGCCCTCGACTGACCCGCGCCGCCCCGTCCTCCGGCCGGCGCGGCGTCACCCGGCCGGGTGGAACCGCGGCGTCCCGGCGGGCACGGCGTGTCACGCGGTCCGCCGGGGCGGTCCGTCACGCGGGCGGCCCGCCGGGCGACAGCGTCAGCGACGGATGGCCGAAGAACCGGTAGGCCGTCGCGGTGGCCGGGGCCTGGCAGCGCAGGGAGCGCAGCACCTCCGCCGGGGGCTCCCCGGCCAGGCAGCGCCGGTAGAACTCCCGCGGCAGGCCGTCGTCGCCGACCGGCCAGAGCGGGGCGACCACCGCGCTCGCGCCCGCCAGCAGGAACGCCTGGCAGTCGTCCGGCTCCTCCAGGAAGACGAACGGCGCGCCGCCCATGCCCCGGCCCAGCGCCTCGGCCGCCGAGCCTCCGGCGGTGAAGTGCACCATGTCCGTGGGCTGGGACAGCAGGGCCAGCACCTCGCCCAGTACGGGGTTGATCCGGGCGGCACCGTACTCGCCGGTCAGCGGGTGGGGCTCGGCGCCGCCGTAGACCACCGCCATGCTCCGCCCGGCCGCCCGCGCCGGCGGCGGCAGCTCCGGGCGCCGCCCGCCCAGCGGCCAGCGGCCGGTCACCGTCTGGCAGTTCAGGAACGGCGGGACCGACGGGTCGAACGGGTGCTCCAGCGCGGCCAGCTCCCAGGGGACGTGCGTCTCCTGGGAGACGATCAGCACGTTCGGGCGGCGCGGGGCCACCCGGGCCGCCACCGCGTGCAGCAGCTCCCAGAAGCCCCGCGGGATCCGCGCGGCGATCCGGCGTCCCATGTCGTCGAGACTGCCGGCCTGCTCCGCCAGGTTCCGCCCGAACTCCGAGATCCGCGTGCCCAGCTCGCAGGCCTCCGCCCGGTCGGGAGTGAGGAAGTGCGGCGAGTGGTAGGTCCACCACAGCCGTCCCGGCTGGTCGCCGTGCACGACGACCGCCGTGACGTCCGGCGGGTCGGCGTCGCTCCCCGTCCGGACCCGGGTGCCGGCGACCGGCTGCGCGTCGCCCTCCTGGGGGAGCGTGCCGGGGGCGCCGACGACGGCGAGCGCGCGCACCCCGAACCCGGTCACCTGGCCGCGCACCGAGTGGACCGCCTGGATCTGCCGCGCGGTGACCGGCTGCTCCTGCGGGAGCGCCACCAGACGCACCGCGGTCCTCGGGTACGGCGTCGCCGGATCGACGCGCAGCCGCACCCGCCAGCCGCCGGGTGCCTCGAACCCCTCGGCGACGAGCTGGACGTCCAGGTCGAACGGCTCACCGGTGTACGGCGCCGCCGGGGACGCCGGAGCGGCGCCCGGACCCGCGGCCGGGTTTCCGGGCGGGGCGCCGGGGGTCACGCCGGGATCGCCGGGCACCACGCCTACCTCCACCCGCGTCTCCGCCCCGGCGACCACCTCGCCGGTCACCTGGATCAGCGGGAACCCGGCCCACGCCGGGCCGGAGGGGACGGACTCGGCGCGCCGCCTGCGGAAGGCGCCGGTCAGCCGGCCGAGCACCGAGGGGCCCTTGCCGCCCTGCGCGGGACGGGCGGGGTGCGGCTCCTCCGAGCCGTCCCGCCGTACGGACGTGGTGGCCTGGGCCTCCTCGGTCCGCGCGGAGCCCAGCAGTCCGGGCGGCGGCCACTCGGGCCCGGTCCGCGCCGGGGGCGCACCGGCCGGCCCCGTCTGCGGGGGCGGCGCACCGGCCGGCCCGGACGGCGGCCACACGGGCCCGCTGGGCCCACCGGGCCCGTGCGGTGGGCCCAGCGGTACGGCCTGACCTGGCGGCGGCCACTCGGACCCGCCCCGCGTGGGCGGCCCGGCCTGCCCCGGGGGCGCCCATTCCGGTCCTACCTGGCCGGGCGGCTGCCACTCCGGCCCGGCCTGGCCGGTGGGCGGACCCGGCGGCGTGGCCTGGCCGGGCGGCGGGCCCGGCGGTGTGGCCTGCGGCGTCCCGGACGGCGGAGCGGGTGGCCCGGCCTGCGGATCACCATCCGGCGCGGCCGGCCATCCCGGGGCGGCCTGCCCGTCCGGGAGCCCGTCGGACGGTGTTTCCGGGCCGATCCGGCCGTCGTGGAGCGGGAGGGCGGGCGCTTCCCGCCCGTCCTGAGCGGGGGACGGCCACTCCGGGGAGACCGGTCCGGCGGGTGGCTCCGGCTCCACCTGGCCGATGACCGGCGGATTCACGTCCACCGGCTCGGCGATCAGCGGCGGGCCGGCGGGCGCGGGGAGCGGCGGGTTCGGCCCTCCCGCGGCGGGCGGAGGCGCACCGGGGCCCGCGGGACCGGAGAGCGGCATCGGCGGGTTCGGGGAACCGGGGAGCGGCATCCCTGGCCCGGGGGGCGGCATCGGCGGGTTCGGGGAACCGGGGAGTGGCCCGCCGGGATGGGCCGGGCCGTACGGCGGCATGCCGGGACCGGCGGGTTCGCCGCCGTTCACGCCGTTCATGCCGTCCACGTCGCCCGCGGCCATCAGCTCGCTGAACCGTTCCCAGACGGGACCGTACTGGACGATCAGCATCACGATGGCGTCGGCCAGCGGCCCGGGGGCATGCCGGCCCTCCTCGGCCAGCAGCGGATCGAGTCGCCCGCGTAGTTCCCCGGAAGACCCGCCCAGCAGCCGGTCAAGCTCGTCACGGACGATGCGTGCCGCCTTCATCACGGCCACCGGGTCCATGGTGCCCCTTTCCCTCCGGTCTGTGCAGATCCTCCCACCTGCGGGGAGCACAGAAGACAGGAGGTGTTCCCCGATACTCGTCCATGATTATCGACGCATATGGTGATAGCCGTAGGTCGCCGATGATGAGAAGGGTGGGCTGTGCTGCCTGAAGTGGAGGCATGGCTGCGGAAACGCACCTCATCGTCGAAGGACTGGCCGCTGCCGTGGCTGCTGGAGGCCAAGGGCGGCGCGACCGTCAGCGTCGTGCTGCCCGCGCGCGACGAGGCCGAGACGGTCGGGGACATCGTCACCGCGATCCGGCGCGACCTGATGGACGCGGCCCCCCTCGTGGACGAGCTCGTGGTCGTCGACTCCCGCTCGGTGGACGACACCGCCGCGCGCGCCGCCCGGGCCGGCGCCAGGGTGGTGGCACAGGACGAGGTCCTCCCCGACCTCAAGCCGCTGGACGGCAAGGGGGAGGCGCTGTGGAAGTCGCTCGCCGCGACCTCCGGCGACCTGCTGGTCTTCGTCGACGCCGACCTGCGCGAGTTCCGGACCTCGTTCGTGACCGGGCTGCTCGGCCCGCTGCTCGCCGACCCGGGCGTGGTCTACGTCAAGGGCTGCTACGACCGGCCGCTGCGGGACGTCCAGGGCGGCGGCGGGCGCGTCACCGAGCTCGTCGCCCGCCCGCTGCTCAACCTGCACTGGCCGATGCTCGCCGGGTTCGTCCAGCCTCTGGCGGGGGAGTACGCCGGGCGACGCTCCGCGCTGGAGCGCGTCCCGTTCGTCACCGGCTACGGCGTGGAGCTGGCCCTGCTGATCGACCTGCTGGAGCTCGCCGGGCTCGACGCCCTCGCCCAGGTCGACCTGGGTCGCCGGGTCCACTCCCACCAGTCCACCGAGGCGCTCGGCGGCATGGCCGCCCAGATCCTGCAGACCTGCTGGTCCCGGCTGGAACGCCAGAACAAGATGATCCCCCTGCACGAGCCGTCCCCCCGGCTGGTGCAGTTCCGCCGCGAGCCCGGGGGAGCCGGGGGACACCGGGCGGCCGTCCGCGACACGGCCGTCGCCGAGCGTCCCCCGATGGCCACCGTCCCCGACCGGCGTTCCCGCGCCACCGGCTGACCTTCCGCCCCGTCAGGGCCGCCGGCCGCTCGCCACGAACAGCGGCACCGCGAGGAAGAGCCGCCCGGCCCGTCCCCGCTCGGCCTGCTCGGCGAGCCATGCGTCGGCCCGCTCGCGGGTGACGGCGCCGGCGGAGCACGCGGCCCCGGCGAGCCCGGTCAGCATCGGCAGCGCCGTCACGTCGGTGAAGACGCCGGTGCGCACCTCCACGGCCACATCCTCGAAGCCGGCGTCCAGCAGCAGGTTGCGGTGGCGGCGCGCCGCGAGGGGAGCGGGTACGGTCCCGGCGCGGGCGTGGACCATGAGACGGGTGAGCTCCGGATCGTCGGAGTCGATCACGAACGTGTCCCAGTCCTGGCCGATGAGCACGGCGTGTCCTCCCGGGGCGAGCACACGTGCCGCCTCGGCGAGCGCCCGAGCAGGATCGGCGAGGTCGTGGAGCACCTTCTCCGCCCGGTACCCGGTCAGCTCACCGTCCCCGAACGGTAGGTCGCAGGCGTCGCCGAGCCGTACGTCGGCGTGCGGCCGGCGCCGCCGGGCCGTGGCCACCATCCGCTCGTCCACGTCCACACCGACCGCCGTCGCGCCCAGCTCCGCCATCTCCGCGACGGCCCGGCCCGCGCCGCAGCCCACGTCCACCACGGTCGCCCCGGGAGCCACGCCGAGGAGCCGGTACGACAGGGTCCGCAGCCCGGCCGCGGCGGGAAGGTCGTCGAAGGAGTCGAGAAGCGAGACCAGGGACTCCACCGCGTCCGCCGGTTCGTCCGTCATGTTCTTTGACATGCGGATGAGGATGCGACGGGCACCGGGGTCGTGGGGGGATCGGCACGGGGCCGCCATATGCTTTTCTGAGGGGACAGGCCCGTGTGACGGGCGGGGCGCGAACTCGGGGGAGGGCAGATGGACGACACGATCCGCCGGCCCGCCCTTCCGGCGTACCGCTGGCTGCTCCTCGTCGCCCTGGTCCTCGGCATCGCCGGGATGCACACGCTCGGGCACCTCGACCACGGCGGGCGGCACGACGGCATGCCCGGCATGGGGGAGGCCGCCCCCGCGGTCCACGCCCTCTCGCCCGCCGCCCTCTCGCTCAGCGACCACGGGGACACGGTGTCCCACCTGGCGCCGGACCCCGGGAGCTCGCTCTCCGGCCCCGGCGGCACCCTTCCCTCCTCCGATCCGTCCTCCGTCTGTCTGGCCGTGCTCACCTCGCTCGTGCTGTTCCTCGCCGGTGCGGCGTGGGCGTGGACGCGGCGGAGCCGGGAGACGCGGCCCGCCGGCGTACGGCCGGCGCCGCTCGTCGCCCGGCCGCCCCCGCGGAGGACGGCTCTGCGTCTCGCGCGTCTGTCGGTCCTGCGCATATAGGCCGGCCGCCCCCGCGGGCGGCGGCTGGAACGCGCCCGCGGACGACCGGTTCGCAGACCCGACGGAAACGAAAAGAGAACGCGATGATGTCCACCGATCACCTCACCCGCCCCGCGCTGCGCAGGCTCGCCCTCGCCGTCACCGCCGGGGCCGGCGCCCTCGCGCTCCTCACCGCCTGCGGCGGCGGGGACGGCGCGACGAGCGCCCAGCCGGGCAACACCGGCATGACGAGCGGTGCGCCCGCGACCGCCGCGAGCGCCTCACCCGCCGAGAGCACCTCGCCGGCGGCCGGCTCCAACGCCGCCGACGTGATGTTCGCCCAGATGATGATCCCGCACCACCGGCAGGCCGTCACGATGGCCGAACTCGCCGAGACCCGGGCCGCCGACCCGGAGGTGAAGGACCTGGCCGCGAAGATCAAGGGAGCGCAGGACCCGGAGATCGCCACCATGACCGGCTGGCTCAGGGCCTGGGGCGCGCCCGAGATGCCCGACGGCGGCCACATGGGACACGACATGCCCGGCATGATGAGCGAGAAGGACATGGCCGACCTCAAGGCGGCCAAGGGCGCCGAGTTCGACCGGATGTTCGCGAAGATGATGATCGCCCACCACGAGGGCGCGGTCGGCATGGCCGAGACCGAGCAGGCACAGGGCGCCGACCCCGCCGCCAAGAAGCTCGCGGCCGACATCATCGCCGCCCAGCAGGCCGAGATCAAGCAGATGCGGAAGCTCCTCGACCGGCTGTGAGCCGGCCGTCCTAGGCGGGGCCGTCCGGACGGGGACCGTTCGCGTCCCCGTCCGCGGCCCCGCTCGGCCGCCCGCCCCCGGCCCCCGCCGGCTCCCCGCCCGGGGCCGGGCGGGCGCCGTCCGGCTCTCCGCCCAGGGCGGCCCGGGCGAAGGCGACGAGGTGCTCGCGCATCCGCAGCCGCCCCTCCTCGGTCACCGCCTCGTCGCCGAGGATGATCCGGCCGAGCCGTGACATGACCACCGGCCAGCCGGCCAGCCCGATCAGCGTCATCATCGTGCGCGCCGTCTCCTGGGACGGCTCGCGGCCGAGCCCGGTGGCGAGCGACTCGGCCTTCCTGACGCACTTGGTGACCCGGTGCTCCTGCCCCTCCAGTTCGCCGTCGCGGTAGTGCAGCGACTCCCACATCAGCAGGCGGGTCAGTTCCGGGTGGGTGCGGTAGTAGTCGTAGAGCTTGGCGACGTACTCGACCGGGTCGTCGCCCGGCATGGCGACCGCCGCGGTCAGCTCGTCCATCACGGCGGTCATGACCTGGTCGAAGAGCTTGTCCTTGCTGCCGAAGTAACCGTAGATGCGCTCCTTGTTGACCCCGGCACGCTCGGCGATGCGGTCGACCCGGGCCCCGGCGATGCCGTGGGCGGCGAACTCGGCGCGGGCGGCGGACAGGAGGGCGTCCCTGGTGGATTCCTTCGGCATGCGCCGAAGTGTACGGGACCGGCCGCCGAAGCGCTATCCAACTAGTTGGTTGACTTCCAACCGGTTGGTTGGATACGGTCCCGCCATGATGATCAACCCGTCGGCCCCGGCCATCCCGGTCGCGGCCCCCCGCTCCGGCGGATTCGCCCCCCTCGGGCCCACCCTCGCCGTCTTCTCCCTCGCCGCCGTGCTGTCCAGCGGCCAGCTGTACGTGGTGATCCCCCTGCTGCACGGCATGGCCACCGGGTGGGGCGCAGCCCAGGCGAGCCTCACCTGGCTCGTCACCGCGTTCGGCGTGGGCTACGCCGCCGGCTTCCTGATCTTCGGCCCGCTCTCCGACCGGTACGGCCGCAGGCGGCTGATCCTCGCCGGCCTGCTGGCCGCCGCGGCCACCACCGCCCTCGTCACCGTCGCGCCGGGAGCCGGATCGGCGATCGGGCTCCGCGTGCTGCAGGGCGTCGCGGTCTCGATCTTCCCCCCGGCGGCCATGGCCTACCTGGGCGAACGCGTCGCCCCGCACCGCCGTACGCTGTCGCTGGCCACCATCACCAGCGCCTTCCTCGCCGCCGCGGTGCTGCTCCAGGTCGCCGCCCAGGCGCTGGCCGGGGCGATCGGCTGGCGCGGAGTGTTCCTGCTGTCGGCCGCGGTGTTCGCGGTCACCGCCGTCGCCGCCCGGGCCGTCATGCTGCCCGACCCGCCGCGTACGGCCACCGGCTCCCTCGCATCCGCCTACCGCGCGATCCCGTCCCTGCTGGCCACCCCCGCGCTGCTGCTCCGCTACGCCGGCACCGTCACCATCCTGACCACGTTCGTCGCCGTCTACACCGGCCTGCAGCTCGCCGGCCCCGCCGAGATCGCCGGCTCCCCGCAGGCCCTGCTGGCCCTGCGGATCAGCGGGCTGCCGTCCATGCTGGTCGTCCCGCTGCTGACCCCCGTGCTGGCCCGCGTCCCCGCCCCCCGGCGCGCGACGGCGCTGCTCGCGGTGGCGGCCCTCGCGCTCGCCGCCGCCGGGGCCACCGGGCCGGGCGTGACCGGGCTCGCCCTGCTCCTCGCCCTCTACGTCTTCGGCGTCGCCGCCGGTACCCCCGCGGTCAACGAGAGCGTCGGCGCGAACGCCGGCGGCGCCCGCGGCACCGCCCTGTCCCTGTTCACCTTCGCACTCTTCCTCGGCGGGAGCCTCGGCCCGCAGCTCGCCACCGCCTTCGCCGGCGGCGGGTTCGGCCTCCTGATGTACGGCACCGCCGCCCTGCTCCTCCTCGGTGTCCTGGCCCTGGCCGCCGCCGCCCGCACCGGCCGCGCATGACGCCGCCGCGGCACCCGCACCCGCGGGACCGCCGCGCCGACGACCGTCCGGCCCGCCGTACGGCCTGACCTACCGGGTGGCCGGGCGAACCGTTACGGTGGGCAGCGCACGAGAGGGGTTGATCACGATGAGCGAGACCGGCTTCTGCCCGGAGCTGGGTGACGACGTGCGGGAGGTGCGCGACTGGGTGCGGGAGTTCGCCCGCACGGTCGTCCGCCCCGCCGGGGCCGAATGGGACGAGCGCGAGGAGACGCCCTGGCCCGTCATCCAGGAGGCCGCCCGGATCGGCCTGTACTCGCTCGACTTCTTCGCCCAGCAGTGGTTCGAGCCCAGCGGCCTCGGACTGATCGCCGCGTTCGAGGAGCTGTTCTGGGGCGACGCCGGCATCGGCCTGTCCATCGCCGGCACCGGCCTGGCCGCGGCCTCCCTGGCCTCCGGCGGCACCCCCGAGCAGGTGGGGGAGTGGCTGCCGCAGATGTTCGGCACCCCCGACGACGTCAAGGTCGGCGCGTTCTGCGCCTCCGAGCCCGACGCCGGCTCCGACGTCGGCGCCATCCGCACCCGCGCCGTCCCCGACGGCGACGACTGGATCCTCAACGGCGTCAAGACCTGGGTCACCAACGGCGGCATCGCCGACGTCCACGTCGTCGTCGCCTCGGTGGACCCGGCGCTGGGCACCCGGGGCCAGGCGTCCTTCATCGTGCCGCCCGGCACGCCCGGCCTGTCGATGGGCCAGAAGTTCAAGAAGCACGGCATCCGCGCCTCCCACACCGCCGAGGTCGTCCTGGAGGACGTCCGGGTGCCGGGCTCGTGCCTGGTCGGCGGCCGGGAGAAGCTGGAGGCCCGGCTGGCGCGGGTCCGTTCCGGCGGCAGGGCCGGCGAGCAGGGCGCGATGCGGACCTTCGAGACCACCCGCCCGGTGGTGGCGGCGATGGCCGTGGGCATCGCCCGCGCGGCGTACGAGTACGCCCGCGACTACGCCCGCGAGCGCGAGCAGTTCGGCCGGAAGATCGGTGAGAACCAGGCGATCGCGTTCCGCCTCGCCGACATGGCCACCCGCGTCGACATCGCCCGCCTGATGACCTGGCGCGCGGCCTGGATGGCCCGCAACGACCGCGCCTTCGGCCAGGCCGAGGGGTCGATGTGCAAGCTCGTGGCCAGTGAGGCCGCCGTCTGGGTGACCGAGCAGGCCATCCAGATCCTCGGCGGCGCCGGCTACACCCGCGAGCACCCGGTCGAGCGCTTCCACCGCGACGCCAAGATCTTCACCATCTTCGAGGGGACGTCCGAGATCCAGCGCCTCATCATCGGCCGCGCCGTCACCGGCCTGCCCGTCCGCTGATTTCGAATGGCACCGGGCCGACCCTCGCCGCTTTTCATGGCGAGGCCAGCCCTTACCTCCGGATCAGAGTCGGCGGAAAACGCTTCGGCTCTGCTACAGCACGTAACCGGCGATCATATGGCTGAGGCGGATGATGTCGGAGTTGCCCTTGAACTCGAAGCGGACCTTTCCCAGGCCGCTGAACCAGAGTTCCAGTTCGGCGTCGAGGTCGAGGGTTCCGGCGGTCTCGACCGACCATGCCTGGACCTTGGCGTAGGGCAGGGAGGAGAAGTCGCGCTTCTTGCCGGTGAGCCCCTGGACATTGACCGCGATGATGCGCTTGTCGGTGAAGACGACGAAGTCCCGGACGGTTTTGTAGGAGGAGACGATCAGCTCGCCGTGGAGCATGAGGGGGGCCACGGTCGGGCCGACCTCTTCCGGCCGGCACGGATTCAGCTTGAAAAGGGATCCGTTGTGGAAGTCGATCACTTCCGTGATCTTACCTGCGGAAGGGGCTGTTTTCCGGTCAATGCCATGACGGGGCGAATCGGCCGGTGAGAGGGTCGCCTCGTTCGGTGTCGACGGGTTCACGTGTTCGAGGCGGAGCGCGCCGGCCGGGTGGAGAGGCCCTGTCCCTCCGGCCGTTCGCCGGCCGGGTGGAGAGGTCCTGTCCCTCCGGCCGTTCGCCGGCCGGGTGGAGAGGTCCTGTCCCTCCGGCCGTTCGCCGGCCGTCGGCTGAGCATCAGAGACACCGAGCGGCCTTCAGCCGCAGCCGGGTCCTCCCGCGACGGTCGCCGGGAGGACCCGTTTCGCTGCTCAGCGCGCGGTACGGCTGTCAGACGCGTGCTTTCGGACGCGTGGCGGAGGCGACCGCAACGGCTGCGGCCAGCGGGTCGCGGGCCGGACGGCCGAGAAGGTCCGTGAGGGCGGGAGCGGTGCCGTCCAGGAAGCCGTGCCGGATGCCCGTGGCGATCGAGGCGAGCATGGGCGGCTGGAACGGCAGGAGCCCCGGCGCCTCCAGGAGCCTGCGCCGGTACTCGCCCAGGCCGATGGCGCGGTGCGGGACCCCGAGCCGGTCGGCCACCTGACCCGCCGTGATCGGCGTGCCGACGAGGTCATGGACGCGCCCACTGTGTCCCGCCGGACTCGCCGCGACGACCGCCGCGGCATCGGCGAGATCCTCCCGCGCGACCGCCGCCAGGGCGCCGTCCCCGAACGGGGACTCCACGCCGTCTTCGGCCCACATCAGCAGACCGCCGAAGAGTTCGGCGTACAGGCCGTTGCGCAGGATCGTCCACGGCAGTCCGCTCGCCCGCACAAGGCGTTCGGTGGCACGGTGCGCCGGCGCGAAACCGAGATGGTCGCCGGCCGTGGTCAGGCTCGTGTAGACGACATGGCCGACGCCGTCGCGGACGGCGGCGTCCAGGACCGCCGCGTGCCGCTCGATGACCTGGTCGTCCTCGGCGTAACCGGCGGAGATCAGCACCAGGGTCGACACCCCGGCGAGATCGAGACCCGCGTGGTCATCGAAGTCGAGACGCCGCATCCCCTCGCCCGGCGTGCGGCTTCCACCCGTCGCGGCGATGCCGCGGGCACGCAGCGCGGCAAGGGTGGCCGAGCCCAGGTTCCCGTTCGCTCCCGTCACCAGGATCATGTCAATCACAGTCTTCCGTCGTGGTTCTCATCGGTAACTAAGCTTGATCCTCGATCGCACGCCCACCGGCCACAAGAAGGCAGTTCGATGTCACCCACGCACACCGGGGTAACCGCCCCCGCCGACCTTGACCCCTGCGGACGCGCAGACCACCCCGACTGCGGCATTCGCGATGTCTTGGACCGCATCGGCGATAAATGGTCGGTGCTCGTGATCGTTGAACTCGCGAGCGGGCCGCGCCGGTTCCGCGAACTGCAGCGCGCCATCGACGGCATCTCCCAGCGCATGCTCACCCTCACCGTGCGCAGGCTCGAACGTGACGGCCTCGTGCTGCGCACCGTTTACCCGACCGTCCCGGCCCAGGTCGACTACCGCCTGACCGGGACCGGGACCGATCTGACCCACCTGGTCAAGGCGCTCGCCGACTGGTCACTCGCCCACCGCGCCGTCATCGCCGAGGCGCGGCACGCATACGACCAGACCCACCCCGACCATGACATCCGCTGACGAGGGCCGCCGTCGCCGTCGAGTCGCAGCCCCGTCTCGTTGAAGTACCCGCCGGTCTTGCCGGTGCGGGACGGCCGGCACCGGCTCATGCCGGGGAGCGGCAGGGGATACCGGTACGGCGACGCCCCGGCGCGATGGTCCGATGGCCCGGGTCACCGCGCGGCAGGCGTGCTTGTGTGATCACCGCGAGGCCCGGCGGCACGTGTCGTCGTCACCGGGTCCCCGCGTCGATGGTCAGGCATCTGGGCGGTCGCGGCTCGGCGGCCGGTGCCCGTGGCGGTTCACGGGCAGGGCGGCGTGCTGAACGTCACGCCGTCCAGGAAGTTGCCGAGCGCGGGGCTGCCGCCCGTGGCCGACACCGACTCGAAGGCGAACCGGGTGGTGGTCTGCCCCGGAGGGACGATGTACGTCCCGGTGTAGCGGCGCCAGGCGGTGTTGTCGTCGGAGATGTCCGGGGAGGAGGCGCCGGTGGGGGTCTGCGCCACGGTCGCGCCGGGCGGGCCGACGAGCACCCGCATCACGTCGGTGCCGAGGCGGCCGCGGTGGTAGAGCGACCAGGTCATCGGCGTTCCCGGCACGGTGGGCAGGTCCTGGTAGAGCGTGGAGACCTCGTTGGCGTTGAGTTCGGCGAACTGCTGGCCGTCGGCCGCCGGGACCCCGCTCGCGCCGCCCCGCCAGAACTCCAGCTTGCGGTCGGTGGCGGTGGTCTGCCAGCCGACGGCCGGGTTGGTGGAGGCGTCGGGGATGGAGTAGTCGATCGTGGCCACGGGCGGCGCCTCGAAGCTTCCGTTGACCAGGCTGACCGGTTTCCAGTTGCAGGGAACGGTGACGGTGATCTTGGCGGTGCTGGTCCCGCAGTCGGTGGTGACGGTGTAGGTGAAGGTGTCGGTGCCGCTGAAGCCGGGGTCGGGCGTGTAGACCACGTTGCCGCCGGAGATGGTCGCGGTGCCGTTGGCGGGCTTGGTGACGCCGCTGATCGTCGGTGCGGTGGCGGTGTCGTTGGCCAGGACGGGCACGTTGACGGCCGTGCCCGGCGCGGTGGTGGCGGTGTCGTCGGCGGCCGTGGTGGGGGCGATGGACTGCCCGCTCGCGATCTGGATCGGCGGGGCGGGGGTGTTGCCGCCGAGCTGGCCGGGGGCGGCGAGGACGCTGCTGATCCCGGTCGGCCGGATGGTCATGCTGTTGCCGATGGTGCCCTGCTTGACCCGGAAGGTGATGACCTTCGGGGGCGGGTCCGTCTTGGTGCCCGGCGAGGTGATCGTCAGGGTGTTGCCGCCGATGGTCCCGGTCCCCGACTGGCTGACGATGTCGGCGTTCGCCAGGAGGGATGACAGGTCCCACGTGGTGGTGTAGGTCCTGACCAGCAGCGGCCACTGGGCCGTGCGGTGCGTGACCGTGAGGGTGAAGGTGCCGCCCGGTGTGATCCGCCCGCCCCACAACGACGGGGAGGTGTCGACCGAGACCGTTCCGCTGCCCAGCCTCATGCCGAGCGCGTTCTTCCAGTAGTAGCTGACGGGGTAGGTCGCCTGCCCCTGCCGGAGGCAGGGCGCGGCGGCTCGCGTGGCGGCCTGCGGCGCGGTGGCGGCGTGCGCGCCCGCGTCGGCCGCGACCCGCGTCCCGGCCGAGGCCGGCAGAACCGACAGGGCGCAGGCCAGCACGGTGAGCGCGGATCTCGGGTGATGTGACCTCGACACTGAACTTCTCCTCTGCGTGAAGGATGCCTTCGTAGATCAACTTCACGGGGATGTTACTGTGCGGGTTCTTTCGATCACCCCTGGTGGCAAAGGAGTGATCTTCGTGTCGCGCTCAGGGCCCCGGGGAGGTTCCGCGAACCGGGCGCGGCGGCCCTCCGCCGCCGGTCCGCGGGGCCGCCGCCGGGACCCGCGTCGTCAGGAGGCGACGACCAGGGCCTGGGGCGCGGCCTGCTTCATCCGGGTGCGCAGCCACAGCATCTGGGCGGAGGTCTCCCGCTCGCAGGCGTTGACGGTGGCGAGCAGTTCCTCGTCCCGGGCACCCTGGGCGGCCTGTCCGATCAGTGTCCAGCAGATGTCGCACTCGGCGGCCATGAGGTACAGGTCGTGCAGGTCGCGCAGCAGTCCCAGGTCGCCGGCGCGGGTGCCGGAGAACAGCGTGGAGTGCAGCCGCTCGGGCTCGTCGGACGCCTCCTCGGAGTATCGTCCGACGAACGGCTCCAGTCTCCGGGAGTGCTCCACGCACTGGTCGGCCAGCTGTTCGCAGATGTGGTGGACGTCCGGCTCGCCCGCGTGGCTCCGGCCGACCTCGCTGAAGGCGCCGGCCAGCTCGTTCAGGGAGCGGTGCAGCATTCCCAGGTAGTGCGCCAGATGCATGGTCACGCCTCCTCGGTGTCTCGTCGGGTCAGATCGGCCCGCCCCGTGTGTCCGCCGGCTCCCGCCACATGCACGCCCGCGCCCGCCGTACGGTCGCCCGCCCGTGGTGCCGCGCGCCGGTCCGTCTGCGCCGGGACCCGCGGCACAGCGGCTGGAGCGGCGAGCCGTCCGGCGGCGGACGGGGGACCGTACGGCGTGCGGGGTCCCCACGGGTCGGTGATCCGGTCTGCCATCTCGGTTGCTCCTCCCTGACGTGCACGGACGCGGCGGATGATCGTCACTCCTACCCCACCCGTCACGGGACACACGCGGAGGCGGAGCGGGTGACCGCGTGCAGGGTGCCTGTGGGCCGATCCGTGCCGTCAGGTGGTCAGCCGACGGCTGCGGCGAGGGGCGGATCGTCAGGGGCCCGGGTCCCTCGAAGAGGGTCCTGGCCACCCGATGCCGGAGGCGGAGCAGGACGTGGACGCGGCGGTGACGCCGATGGGGCTGTGGCCAGGCAGTTCCTTGGGCAGGCCGGCTCATGGTTGCGCGCGACAAGAACGTCCTGCCGGACATGGCGACCTCACAGCCGAACCTGGAATCATGTGCCCGTCATGAAAGGAGGTTTCGTGAGGCCCACCATCGTCCTCCTCAGCCCTCCAGAGGATCACAAGCGGATCGTGACCCGGCTTCGGCAAGCCGGCGCCTATGACGAGGAACTGGTCTTCGATCGACTCGACCGAGGGGAGTGCGGCTTCGGTGTGGACACGTCCGGGGATGTCCTGGACGAATTCGGCGAAGGGGAAGTGGACGAAATCCGCCGCAGGATCGGCGATTTCCAGGCGATCCTGCTCGAGTATTCCGGGATTTCCTGTATCCGCGACCTCCTGGGTGAGTTGATCCAGGGAGTGTCAGGATTGCTGGACACGAATTTCGGTGAACTGGTCGAGTACGAAGAGGTCCTGGCGCGCTTCCGTCGCGACCCTCTTTGGGATTGGCGCTCCGCGGCAGCCGGATGAGTACGGCGTGCGGATACCGTGAGCCTGGAACGAGACAGATGGGCCCAGAGCCGGTCTGCCCTGTTCCCTCTGACCGCCACCGCATATCGCTTTGATCCGCGAATCGCGCCCGGCGACTGAGGCCGTACGAGACGGCTTGACGACAATGATCCTTCTCCGGCCTGGCCGGGCCGATCCAGGCGCCGCACCCCTGATCCCGTCGATGGGGGCCGCGGTCGCTCTTCTCCCTCGGTCGGCCCGTCCGGCGCCGTCACCGCTGGTCGCTGGCCTCCGTCCCTACGATGGGCAGATTTCTTAACGGCGCCAAGAACCTCCCGAGATACCAGCCCAGATCGACGAACTCGGGCATGTGCGCGATGGTGTGGTAGTCCGGCAGGGGGATCAGGGAGACCGAGGTCCTCTCCTCGTGGAACAGCACGTTCGCGAAGGTCTCCCCGTCGGGCAGCCTGGCGGTTATGCCCACCGCCTCCCCGGCCTCATAGGAGACGCGCATGTCGCGCTTCATCTCGGCCAGGCCGTCCAGCGGCAGATGCTTCCAGTCGTAGTCGGTCATGTACCAGATGCTGTCTTCCTCACGGAGCAACTCCCAGCCCGCCCGAGTGAGCCGATCGAGGATTTCCGTGAAATCGATGTCGTGCTCGAACCCCAGAGTGATGATGACGTCGCGGCTCATGTCTCCTCGGGTTGGATCGATGGAAGGGGACGCTCCCGGCGAGCGATTCAAAACCTCGTGCGGGTCGGGGCCTGGCCGGCGAGGACATCGACCAACGTGAAGCCTCAGCAAGGCCGGTGGGGTGCGCCTAGTGATCAACACGTGGACAGGTGGACAGCCTCAAGCCCGGACAGATATGGGGCAGTCGGGCCTGCGCTCTCTTTCAGCCGGTATGGAGGATCCGGAAGCGATCGGGTTCCGCCGGATCCCGATCGACGACCTGGATCGGCGGCCAGTCCCACTGCCGAACGCCGATGCCCGGCACGCGGGAGAACCTGATCTGCCCGCGGGTGCCTTCGACCGCGACGCGCGACCAGGCTTCGGCGGTGCGCGTCCGGTCCGCGCCGTGAGAACGCAACACGTCGGCGAGGACGGTGACCGTGTCGTAGCCCTCGAAGGCGACGAAGGAGGGCGCTTCGGCCAGCAGCTCACGGAGGGCCGTCTCGACGCGTGCACCGAGTGGGCTGAGGCGCTCGGGCAGGTAGCGCAGGAACGGGATCGCGGCGCCGTCACCGCCTAGCAGCGTCGCCCATTCGGCGAACTCCGGTTGCCCGGCCGGAGCACCGATCATGATCTCGGCGAGGCGCGGGTCGCGGCGGACGGACCTGACGATCGGCACCGCCGGCTCCGGGTGGCCGACCAGGAGAAGGAGGGCTGTCGCGCGATTGCCAGCGAGTTCGTCGCACACGGCCGCGGGGGCGAGCACGCCCATGTCGAGTTCGAGGACGGTGCCGCCGCGTGCGGCGAGGTGGTCCCGCAGAATGCGGGCCCCGGAGGCCCAGTAGACACTCGGCTGGGTCGCCACGGCGATCCGGCTGTGGCCCGCGCCGAGGAGGAAGTCCGCGTAGACCTGCCAGCCGCGGGACTGCGCCGGGGCGAGGCGCGCGACCCATTCCGTCGGCTGTTCGGTGAGCGCGTCGAGAACCGCCGACGAACAGAGGAACGGCAGGCCGAGGGCGTCGGCCCTGGCGGCGGCGGCGCGGGCGACGACGCTGTGATACTCCCCCGCCAGGGCGGCCACGCCCAGGCGAGCCAATTCATCTACGGCCGCCACGGCCCTCTGCGGGTCGGCCGCGGTGTCCCGGACCACGAGTTCGAGTGGTCTTCCGCCGATCCCGCCGGCGTCATTGACCTCGCGAACGGCCAAGTCGAGTCCGGCGAGCAGGTGCCGGCCCGCCTCGACCCAGCCGGGCCGGGTCAGCGGAACGAGAGCGCCGATCCGGACGGCTGATCCGTCGGTTCGCTCCGCTCCAGGTGACGATAGTGGCGTGTTCATGCGTCGGCGTCTCCCGAGTGATGATCCGGCCGCAGCTTGCCCGGATCGTAGAGCGAACGTCGGTGGCGCCGAGAGTAGCCGAGCCGGGAATGGCCGGCTTCGGCGCCTCTTCCCATGGCCGTCGGCCCGCCCTCGCGCCGCCGTATCAGCCCCCTGGGAAAGCGGCCCCCGTATCAGCCCTCGCCGGGAAAGCGGCGGGGCCCGGCCGGTGACGACCGGCCGGGCCCCGCCGAGGCGTTCACCCGGTCACCGGGCGAGCCCATCCCGAGATCACCGGGTGGGGGCCGCCCCCGGCAGCAGCGCGGCGTCGGCCTCGGCCTGGACCGCGTCCAGGTCGTCGGCGATCTCGGCGCCCGCCACCGCGTCGGGCAGGGCGTCCTCCATGCGCCGCAGCGGCCGGTACCACAGGCCCAGCGCGCCCCACAGCGCCAGCAGCGCGCCGCAGGCGACGAGCAGCAGGCCGACGCCGCGGCCCGGTCCCACCCCGACGATGTCGCCGACGACGGTGCCGTCGAGGAGGCCGCCCGGGGCGAGCAGCGGGCCGAAGACGTCGTCGGCCAGCGGCGAGGCGGTCAGGAACGCCAGCGGCGTCATCGACACCGCCATCATCTGGTTGGTGGCCAGCACCCGGCCCTGCAGCTCCAGGCCGACCTTGAGCTGGATGATCGACAGCCAGTGCGCGTTCAGCACGCTGAGCGAGGCCCACGACAGCAGGCCGCCGAGGGCCGCCAGCGGCAGCGAGGGCCGCAGGCCCACCAGCAGCACGCCGATCCCGAGGCTGACCACGAAACCGACCATGCCGATCGCGCGCCGCTCGGTGCCGCCCCAGAACACCATGACCAGGGAGCCCAGAACCGCGCCCAGACCCTGCATCGCGGTGACCAGGCCGACGCCGCCGACGTCGCTGAACGACATCACCGCCGGCACGGTCACCGACATGGCGAGCATGTTCAGGTAGTTCTGCACGACGAAGAACCCGATCATGATCATCAGCGGGCGGCGCCGTACGAGGAAGCGCCAGCCGCCGACGATGGCCTGGCCGAAGGACTCCTCCAGCCGGTAGAACAGCCGGTCGGGGAACCGTACGGCCAGCAGCGTGCCGAGCCCGGCGAGGAACGTGACGACGTCCACGGCCACCACGCCGTGCAGCCCGACCAGCGAGATGAGCGCGGCGCCGCCCAGCGGGCCGACGAGCATGCCCAGGCCGGTGCCGAGGTTGGCCAGCGCGTTGGCCTGCATGAGGTACGGCTTGGGCACCAGCTGCGCCACCGCCGCCAGGTAGGCGGGCCGGTGGAAGGCCGACACCAGCGACAGCATCCCGGCGACGATCCCGACCTGCCAGATCTCCAGCCGGCCCAGCCACAGCAGGATCACCAGGGCGGCGGTGGCCACGGCGGAGACGCCGTCGCAGACCAGCATGATCCGCCGCCGGTCCACCCGGTCGGCCAGCGCGCCGCCCAGCGGCGCCCCCAGAAGCGACGGCAGCAGGGCGAGCATGCTGACCAGGGCGTAGTCCAGCACCCGGCCGCTCTTCTGGTAGGCCCACACGCCCAGCGCGAAGGAGGTCAGCGCCGCGCCGAGCAGCGACAGGGTCTGCCCGGCCGCGACGGTGTAGAAGCGGCGCAGGTCCCGGCGGGCGCTGCCGCCCGACACGCCGACCTCCCCGACCGGTTCGGGCAGCTCGCCCGCGGTCCAGCGGTCCAGGCGGTCGGACATCAGCCGGGCCAGGGACTCGGCCTGGTGCTTGAGGAAGTAGTGGCCGGCCCGGGGGATCGTGGCCAGCTCCACCCGGTCGGCGAACGCCCCCCACTCGCGGTAGCGCTCCTGGTAGAGCTCGGTCGCCCGGTCCCGCTCGCCGATCACGCACAGCAGCGGCGCGGTGAGCCTGCGCTGCTGCGCGGCGGGGTCGCCGAGGCGGCGGCTGAACCAGCCCTGGGCCTCCTCCACGTCGTGCCGCAGGCCGCGCAGCATGATCCCGGTGTCGCCGAAGTCCTCGTCCAGGGCGCCCAGCGTGCGCAGGAAGTCGCGCTGGGCGCGGTCGGAGGACCAGCGGTGCGCCGGGAACCTCCGGTTCCACCAGGCCGACAGCCGTCCGGGCAGTCGCGCGTCGGGGAAGCTGCCGCCGACGAAGACGCCGGCGACCGGCGTCCCGGCCTCCTCCAGCCGCAGTGCCAGCTCGGTCGCGGCGGCCGAGCCGACGCAGTGGCCGTACAGCACGATCGGGCCGGTCGCGTCGGCCTGCTCGGCCAGTTCGGCCAGGACCCGGTCGGTCAGCTCCGCCATCGGCAGCACGTCCTCGTCGGGCCGGGCCGGGTCGTGGCCGGGCAGCTCGACGGCGAGCACCGCGGTGGCGGGGGAGAGACGGGCCAGCTCGGTGGCCAGCGGCTGGAACGCGGCGGCCGAGCCGCCGCCGTAGGGCAGGCACACGACGGTACGGCTCGCCCGGCGCGGACCGGCCAGGCGGTGCAGCAGCCCGGCGGGGGACTCGGAGCCGCCGTCGAGGTGCGCGGCCAGCTCGCGGATCGTGGGCCGGGTGAACAGGTCGATCACCCGCAGCGCCGGGTCGATCTCCCGGACCGCCCGCACCGCGCGGAAGGAGTCGCCGCCGAGGTCGAAGAAGTCGTCGTCGACCCCGATCTCCGTCAGGTCCAGGATCCTGGACCAGACCTCGGCGATCCGCAGCTCGGTCGGGGTACTCGGCGCGACCCGCTCACCGGCGGGCGCGGCCTCGGGGACCGGCAGCCGGGCCCGGTCGATCTTGCCCAGCGGGGTGAGCGGCAGGTCGTCCAGGACGACGATGCCGGACGGCACCATGTAGTCGGGCAGCCGCTCGCGCAGCCCCGCCCGGATCGCGGCGACGTCCACCGAGGCGGGCGCGACCCAGGCGGCCAGCCGCCGGGAGCGGCCCTCGCCGACCGGCAGCACCGCGGCCTCCCGGACGCCGGGCTGTTCCTGCAGGGCGGCCTTCACCTCGCCCAGCTCCACCCGGAAGCCCCTGATCTTGACCTGGTCGTCGACCCGGCCGAGGAACTCCACCAGCCCGGCGGAGTTGAGCCGGACCCGGTCGCCGGTGCGGTAGCAGCGGGCGGTCCCGTTCACCGGGTCGGAGACGAACCGCTCGGCGGTCAGGTCGGGGCGGTTCAGGTAGCCGCGGGCCAGGCTGGGCCCGGCCACCCACAGCTCGCCCGGCACCCCGGCGGGCAGCGGGCGGCCCGCCGGGTCGACGATGTGGCAGTCGACGCCGGCCAGCGGCCGGCCCAGCGGGACCGACCCCGACCCCGACGGCACCTCGGGCACCCGGCCGCCGAGCACCGAGACCGTCGTCTCGGTCGGCCCGCAGTGGATCTGCACCTCCAGGTCGGGGCGGGCCGCGCGGATCCGCTCGGCGAACTCCCACGACGTCGCCTCACCGGCGAGGATCAGCAGCCGGCGCGGCAGCATCCGGGCCAGGTCGCCGTGGGCGGCCAGCAGCTCCAGGTGGCTGGGCACCATCTTGATCACATCGACCCGGTGGCTCTCCAGGTAGGCGGCGTACGCCTCCGGGTCGGTGGAGGTCTCCTGGTCCACCAGGTGGACCGCCGCGCCCTGGAAGAGCGGACCGTACAGGCAGGTCATCACCAGGTCGGCGGCGATCGTGGAGACCACGGCGTAGGACTCGCACCCCTCGGGCACCAGCTCGGCCAGGCCGTGCAGGTAGTGCAGGGCCGAGCGGTGCTCGATCGCCACGCCCTTGGGCCGCCCGGTGGAGCCGGACGTGAAGATCACGTGCAGCAGGTGGCCGGGGGTGACGCCGGCGCCCACCGGCTCGTCGGGCTGGTGGGGCCCGCCGGGGTCGGCGGCCAGCAGGTCGGGCAGCACCAGCGCGCCGGGCACCCGGCCGGCGTACTCGCGGTCGGTCAGCACGACGCGCGCGCCGGCCGTCTGCAGGATGTAGGCCAGCCGGTCGTCGGGGTAGGCGGGGTCCATCGGCAGGTACGCGCCGCCCGCGCGCAACACGCCGAGCAGCGCCGGGACCAGCCCCCGGTGCCGGTCGATCAGGATGCCGACCGGCTCGTCCGGCCGTACCCCGGCCGCGATCAGGTGCCGGGCCAGGCGGTCGGCCAGCCGGTCCGCCTCGCCGTAGGTGATCGAGCCGGAGGCGTCCACCGCGGCGACCGCGTCGGGCGTGCGCCGCGCCCAGTCGGCGGCCACCTCGTGCAGCGGCCGGGTCAGGTCCATCGGGATCCGCGCGCCCGAGACGGCGGGCCCGGTCACCGGCTCCAGCGGCACGGCCGCCGCGGGCGCGTCCAGGTCGGCGAGCACGCCCTCCAGCAGGTTCAGGTACCAGCCGGCCATCCGCAGCGCGGTGGACTCGTCGAACAGGTCGGTGCGGTAGACCAGTTCGCCGTGGTACTCATCGCCGGCGTTGGCGAAGGCGAGGTTGAGGTCGTACTTGGTGGTGCGCAGCACCGGGATGACGTCCTCGGCGGTCAGTCCGGGGAAGTCCAGCGCCTGCGGCGGGTCGTCCAGGACGTTCAGCATCACCTGGAAGATCGGCGTGGTGGCGAGGCTGCGCTCGGGGTGCAGCCGCTCCACGATCCGCTCGAACGGCACGTCGCGGTGGGTGAGGGCGTCCAGCACGGCGTCCTTGGTCCGGGCCAGCAGCTCCCGGCCGGTCGGCTCGCCGGACCGGTCGCCGCGCAGGACGAGCGTGTTGACGAAGCAGCCCAGCATGCGCGCGGTGTCGGGGTGCAGCCGCCCGGCCTCCGGCACGCCGACCGGCACGTCGTCGGTGCCGGAGACGCGGCCCAGCAGTTCCTGCCAGGCGGCCAGCAGCACCATGAACGGCGTGCAGCCGGTCTCGGCGGCGGCCTCGCGGATCCGGGCGGTCAGCGCGGGCGTCAGCCGTACCGGGACGGTCGCGCCGGTCCAGTCGGCGATCGACGGCCGGGCCCGGTCCACCGGCAGGTCCAGCACCGGTTCGAGACCGGCCAGCCGCTCGGTCCACCAGGTGACGTCGCCCTCCGGCTGACCGGCCAGCCACGCCGCGTAGTCGGCGTAGCGCACCTGCGGCGGCGCGGGCGGGACGGCCAGGCCGAGCCGGGCCGCGTACAGGGCGGCCAGCTCGGCCAGCGCCAGGTTCCGCGACCAGGCGTCGAAGGCGATGTGGTGCACGGTCAGCGCCAGGACGTGCTCCTCGCCGCCGGGCAGCCGCAGCAGCAGGGCGCGGGTGGGCGGTTCGGCGTCCAGCGCGAACGGCCGGGCCAGCTCCTCGGCCAGTCGCGCCCCCAGCAGGGCGGGGTCGGCGAGGTCCTCGACGGTGACCGGCACCCGGGCGGCCTCGACCGGGGTGGCGCCCTCGTCGGTGACGAGGCTGCGCAGCACCTCGTGCCGGTCGGCGAGGTCGCGCACCGCCCCGGTCAGCGCCTCGACGTCCAGCGGGCCGCGCAGCCGTACGGCGGCCGGCACGTTGTAGGCGGCCAGGTCGTCGAGCTGGGACAGGAACCACAGCCGGGCCTGGGCGGGGGACAGCGGGGCGGGCCCGCCGGTCGCCTCCCGGACGGGGATCGCCGGGACGGTCTGGGCGGCGGCGCGCCGCGCCGCCGCCAGCCGCGCCGACAGGGCGCCGCGGCGTTCGTCGCTGACGGTCATGGGATCTCCTTCACCGGTACGGTGACCGGCGTGTCGTACCGGTGGATGACCGGCGTGTCGTAGCGGTCTGCGGCCGGCGTGCCGTACCGGTCGTCGGTCGTCGCGAGCCCGCTCACGCCTCCGCCTCCAGGTCGTCCAGCAGCAGCTCCTCCAGACGCGCGGCGTAGCCCGACAGCGTGCGCCGTTCGAACATCATCCGCACCGGCAACCGCAGGCCCAGGGCGTCGCCCAGCCGGGCCGTGACGAGCGCGGCGGTCGCCGAGTGGCCGCCGACGGCGAAGAAGTCGTCGTGCGCGCCGATCTCGGAGCGGCCCAGCACGGCGGCCCACACCTCGGCGACCAGCAGCTCGGCCTCGGTGCTCGGCGGCACCGGCCCGGCCTCGTCGAGGGGCTCGGGCAGCGCGGTGCGGTCCACCTTGCCGGAGGCGGTGAGGGGCAGGGCGTCCATGACCACCCAGCGGCGGGGCACCATGTACTCCGGGAGCCGGGCGGCCAGGCGCCGCTCCAGCCCGCCGGTGTCGGTCCCCGGCGGCGCGGCGACGTAGCCGACCAGGTGGTCGCCGCCGTGGACGGTCACGGCCGCGTCGGCGACGTCCTCGCCCTCGCGCAGCACGGTCTCGATCTCGCCCAGCTCGATGCGGTGTCCGCGGACCTTGACCTGCCGGTCCCGGCGGCCGAGGAAGTCGAGCGTGCCGTCGGACCGCCAGCGGGCCAGGTCGCCGGTGCGGTAGCGGCGGCCGCCCGCCGGGTCCAGCGGGTCCTCGGTGAACGCCGCGGCGGTCAGCTCCGGCCGGCCGCGGTATCCCCGGGCCACGCCGACTCCGCCGATCCACAGCTCGCCGGGCGTCCCGGCGGGCAGCATCCGGCCCGCCCGGTCCAGCACGTAGGCCCGTTCCCCGGCCAGCGGGACGCCGATCGACACCGGGTCGCCCACCGGGGCGGTGACGCGGACCATGGTGGAGTAGATCGTGGTCTCGGTGGGGCCGTAGGCGTTCCACAGCTCGGCGACCCGCTCCACCAGTTCGGCGGCCAGGGTGGCGTCGAGCACCTCGCCGATGCTGACCACGCGCACATCCCCGCCGCGCCAGCCGGAGGCGACCAGCATGCGCAGCGTCGTCGGGGTCGCGGTCATCAGCGTGACCCCGGCCTCCTCGATCCGCTGGGCGACGGCCCGCCCGTCGAGCGCGTCGTCGCGGCCCAGCAGCTCCAGCCGCAGGCCGTGGCACAGGCTCACCCACAGGTCGAAGCCGAACACGTCGAACGAGAACGGCGTCAGGCCGAGCATCACGTCGCCGGGCCGGATCCCCGGCGCGAGCCGCATCGAGGCGGTGAACGCGGCGAGGTTGGCGTGGGTGACCTCGACGCCCTTGGGCCGGCCGGTCGAGCCGGAGGTGTACAGCACGTAGGCCAGGTCGCCGGGCTCCACCCGGGAGGCGCCGGCCCCCGCCGGGGAGACGTCGCCGGCCTCCGCCGCGGGCAGCCCGGCCAGGTCGACGACGGTGCAGCCGAACCGCCCGGCCGCCTCCAGGCCCTCGCCCGCCGCGAGGATCACCTTGGCGCCGGAGTCCTCGACCTGGTGGCGGAGCCGTTCGATCGGGTGGCCCGGGTCGAGCGGGACGTAGGCGGCGCCGGCCAGCAGCACGCCCAGCAGCGCCGCGGGCAGGTGACGGTCGCGGGGCAGGCACACGCCCACGCAGGAGCCCGCCGCGGCCGGGCCGAGCGCCGCGGCCACCCGCCGCGCCCGGGCGGCCAGCTCGCCGTAGGTCAGGACGCCCCCGGCGTCGGCGACCGCCGGTGCGTCCGGGCGCCGTACGGCCTGCTCCAGCACCGCCTCCACCACGGTCCGCGGAGTGTCGGCGGGCAGCGGCGCGCCGGTCCCGGCGGCCAGCAGCGCCGCCTGCTCCTCGGCGCCGACCACCTCGAACGCCGACAGCGGCCGGTCGGGGTGGGCCAGCGCGTCCTCCAGCAGGCGGACCAGCCGGTCGGTGAGGGCTTCGGCCGCGGCCCGGCCCAGGTACTCCAGGTCGTACTCGACCTGGAGCTCGGGCCCGGCCGCGGTGTCGTTGACGTAGACGATCAGGGGCGCCTGGGCGCTGCCCGCGTCCAGCTCGCCGATCAGGTCCACGCCCACGCCGTCACGCTCCAGCGAGAGGGGGACCTCCGCGGGCTGGATGGACAGCGTGACGGGCGTCAGCACCGCGCCGGGCGGCCGCTCGACGCCGCCGACGTCGGCGCGGTCCCGCGCGGGCAGCGCGCGGTGGTCCATCACCCGGGCCGTCGCGGTTCCCGCGTGCCGTACGGCCTCGCGCAGCGACAGCCCGTCGTCCAGGCGCAGCCGCACCGGCACCACGTCGACCAGCACGCCGACCACGGACTCCATGCCCGGGGCGGCGCGGTCGGCCACGGCGGCGCCGAGGACGACGTCCGGCCGGTCGGTCAGCCCGGCGACCAGCACGCCCAGCACCGTCAGGTGGACGGCGAACGGGGTGGCGCCGCAGTCGGCCGCGAGCTCGCCGAGCCGCGCGACCGTCGCCGGGTCGAGCCGGCGCACCAGGCGCTCGCCGCGCATCCGGCTGGGACGCCCGTCGAAGCCGGGCATCAGCTCGTACGGCGGGACCGCCCCGGCCAGCTCCTCGGCCCAGAAGGCCCGCAGCGTCCCGGTGTCCAGGACGGTGTCCTGCTCGTGCAGCGCGACGTCGCCGATCTGCAGCGCCGGCTCGGGCAGGGAGATGTCGCCGGAGCGGGCCAGGCCGTCGAGGAGCTCGTGCATCACGACCCCCAGCGACCAGCCGTCGAACGCGGTGTGGTCGGTCAGCAGCACCAGTTCCGCGCTGTCCGGTCCCGACCACAGCAGGGTGGCCCGCAGCAGCGGCGAGTCCCGGGTGACGTCGAAGCCGTGGGCGACCGCGGCGCTGCGCAGCCCGGCGGCCTCCTCCTCCGACGCCGGGCGGTGCTCGGTCAGCGGCACCGGGACCGGCGGCCCGACCTCGGCGGTCGCACCGTCGGTGACGACGGTGCGCAGCGCCTCGTGGCGGCGCACGATCCCGTCCAGGGCGGCGCGCAGCGGCTCGGCCGAGGCGAGGCCGCGCAGCCCGAGGCGGAAGGCGATGGCGGTGGAGCCGTGGTTCTGGCTGACCTCGCGCATCAGGCACAGGTCGCTGTGGATCCTGGTCAGCGGGTAGGTGGTCCGCCCGGCGTTGCGGACCAGCGGCGTCACCGCCGCGGGGGCGGCCTCGGCGACGTACGCCGCCAGCTCGGCGACCGTGGGGCGGGCCAGGAACGCCGTCAGCGGGACGCGGACGCCGAACTCGTGCTCGATCCTGACGCAGATCTTGGCCGCGGCCAGGGAGTGCCCGCCCAGGTCGAGGAAGTGGTCGTGCGCGCCGACCCGCTCGGCGCCGAGCACTTCGGCGGTGACCGCGGCGAGTCGCCGCTCGGTCTCGTCGCGGGGCGCGACGAACCCGGCGTCGGCGTTCCCCGCCGTTCCGGCGGCTCCGCCGGTCCCGGTGGCAGGGGAGAACGTCACCGCGGGCAGCCGGGAGCGGTCGGCCTTGCCCGTCGGGCCGACCGGGATGGCGTCGAGGAAGACGATCCTCGCGGGGATCATGTAGTCGGGCAGCCACTCGCGCAGCCAGGACCTCAGCCCCCCGTCGTCGAGGCCCGGACCGGCCGGCTCGATGTAGGCGACGAGCCGCCGGGTGCCCTCGGAGTCGGTGGGGGCCAGCACGACGGCGTGGTTCACCAGCGGGTGGCGCGCCAGCCTGCCCTGCACCTCGCCCAGCTCGACGCGGAAACCCGCCACCTTCACCTGGTCGTCGATGCGCCCCTCGTAGAAGTGGACCCCGCCCTCCCGGCGGACCAGGTCGCCGGTGCGGTAGTGGCGCACGCCCGCCGCGTCGGTCACGAACCGCTCGGCGGTCAGCTCGGGCCGATGCAGGTAGCCCCGGCCGACCAGCGGGCCGGCCACCCACAGCTCACCGATCTCACCGTCGCCCAGCGCCGCGCCGTCGGCGCCGCGCACCGACAGCTCCGACCAGGCGTACGGCGTGCCGATCGGCGGCTCGCCCGCGGCGTCCCGGGAGATCTCGTGCGCGCAGCAGTGGACGGTGCACTCGGTCGGCCCGTACAGGTTCACCATGCGCCGCACGCCGGGGTTGGCGAAGACACGGTCGGCCAGCGCCCGGCTCACCGGCTCGCCGCTGGACAGCACCGTGCGCACGTTCGGCGGCAGCGGCTCCCGCAGCAGCGCGGTCAGCGCCGAGGCCGCCGCGCTGACCATCGTGACCTCGTCCTTCGCGGGCAGGGAGTGCAGCGCCAGGGGGCTCTCGGCGATGATCACCGTGCCGCCGAGCAGCAGGGGGAGGTAGAGCTGGGGGACCGACGGGTCGAAGCAGACCGAGGTCGAGGCGAGGAAGCCGGCCAGTTCCTCCTCGGTGAAGTAGTCGGCGTCCCAGCGCAGCAGCGTCATCACGTTGCGGTGCTCGATCATGACGCCCTTGGGGCGGCCGGTGGAGCCGGAGGTGTACATGATGTAGGCCAGGTCGGCCGGGTCGCTCGGCAGGCCGGGATCGTTCCAAGGCCGCTCCCCGACGGACTCCACCGGCACGATCTCGGTCTCCGGCAGCCGCTCGGCCAGCGCCGCGGAGGTGACCACGTGCGACACCCCGGCGTCCTCGACGATGAACTCCAGCCGCTCGGCCGGGAAGGTGGACTCCAGCGGCACGTAGGCGGCGCCGGTCTTCCACACGCCCAGGAGCGCCGCGATCAGCTTCTCGTCACGGTCCAGGCACACGCCGACGGTCGAACCCCGTCCGACTCCCCTGGAGAGGAGCTCGTGGGCTATCCGGTTGGCCTGCGCGTTGAGGTCGGTGTAGGTCGTGCGGGTCGCCCCGGCGACGACCGCCGTCCGCTCGGGGGTGCGCCGCACCTGCTCTTCGAAGGCCTTGCAGACCGGTTCGAGCAGCGTGAGTTTGCGAGCCACCTGCGATCTCCTCTTGGGGGCGGGGGTTACTTGGAATGTACGCGGGCAAGGGTTGCAAAGGGTACAAGGGCGATACAACGCAAAGATCGTTTCGTTACGTTAAAGAGGCGAATCGGACATATTTAGTTTTATGCAATGTTCCACCCAGTCTGCGAAAAGTGACACTCCGTAAGTCCCTCCGCGGGAAGATTTCGCGACGTGACGCGCTGGTCGCATGGGGTGTCGGGCTTTCTGGCGGTATTTACTGACTTTTCCTAGAAAAGTCACGAATATCGTTTTGTCAGAGGCGCTCGATCTGGTGACGCCCCGTATCGCGCATCCGCTGATCGGATCGCCGCGACATCGGCCGGCCGTCGTGGCATCGATCGACCTGTCGTCCGGTTTGTCGCCCGTTTCCGTTTTCAGGTTTCACGATCCGGCGACGCCGTCCGGGTCGAATATCCGACTTGTCCGCCTGGTTCGCGGTCCGGCTCCCGAACTCTCACCCGGACCGGATGGATCGGCAATCTCCGTGCATGCGGAGAGTAATCAATCAGTGTCATAATGTGACCGTCGTGCATCCTTCAACGAAAGGAACGTCATGATCAGATCGGTGTTCAGGGCCGGAGTCGCGGCCCTCGCGACGACCGTCCTGCTCTGCGCCCCCGCGCCCGCCGGCGCGGCCCCGAGGTCGGCCGCGAGGTCGGCCGCGAGCAACGACGTGTACCGCGACTGGTACTGGACCCACTCCGCGTGCGTGGCGGCCGGCCAGGGCGGGATAGACCGGGGCCACTGGGAGACCTACACCTGTTCCGAGGGCGACTGGCTCTGGCACCTGTGGACCAACCGCTGAACGGCTGACACCCCGGCCGGCCGCCCGCATGCTGCGCGGGCGCGGCGGCCGGCCGGGCCGTCCGTACCGCTCCGCCCTGTTCACATTGGCCGGACGGGCACGTGAGCCGGCACGCCGCGGACGCCCGCGTCCCCCCGGTCCACGTCGTCCCGGCGGCCCGTCCACCCCGATAATCCGGTTGTCCGGTGGACGCGCGGTTCGCCATCCTGCGGAGAATGAACGTCCCGTACCGGCAGATCCGAGCCTCCTTCACCGACGAAGCGATCACCGTCTACCAGGCCTACGATCCGGCCGTCGCGGCCCCGGCCGTCACCGCGCAACGCTTCGTCCCACCCTTCAAACGTGAGCGGATGACCTGGATCAAACCGTCCTTCCTGTGGATGATGTACCGCTGCGGCTGGGCCGAGAAGCCGGGACAGACCAGGGTCCTGGCCGTGGACATCACGCGTGAGGGGTTCGAGTGGGCGCTGGGACACTCCTGCCTCAGCCACCCCGACGCCGGAACGGACCCGACGGCGTGGAGGAATCGCCTGCGGGAGAGCCCGGTCCGCATCCAGTGGGATCCGGAACGCGACCCGCACCACAACGCCCTGCCGTACCGGTCCATCCAGGTGGGCCTGTCCGGTGACGCCGCCGCCCGTTACGCCGATCAATGGATCCTCGGGATCACCGACCTGACCGACCGGGTCCATGACGTCCGTCAGGCGCTGCGCGACGGGAAGGACGTCACCGGCATGCTCCCCGCGGAGCGCCCGTACCCCCTGCCGGCGGAACTCGCCCGAACCGTCGGCGCGAGCGTCACGCCCGATGCGGGCTGAGTCCGCGCCGCCGCGGCCTGCCGGCGCGGTACGGCCAGGGTCTGCCCGATCCTGAGCCGGTGTCCGAGGCCGGACGTTCCGCCCGGCATCAGT
The DNA here is from genome assembly GCF_014648055.1 of Streptosporangium pseudovulgare. Classification (GTDB taxonomy): domain Bacteria; phylum Actinomycetota; class Actinomycetes; order Streptosporangiales; family Streptosporangiaceae; genus Streptosporangium; species Streptosporangium pseudovulgare. Next base: position 110,395 of record NZ_BMQJ01000015.1, on the reverse strand, counting down.
CGGCGAGGTAGCCGATGGAGTGGATCTCGTAGCCGGTGGTGGCCGAGCCGCGCGCGTGCATCACCATGGCGCCGCCCTCGTAGTAGTAGGCGCAGGCGTGTCCACGGGGCTCCGGCGTGCATCCCTGGAAGATGTGGCGGACGCCGCGCGGGTCGTACGCGGTCCGGAACAGCCTGCCGACCGCCGCCGTGGTGGCGACCTCCAGGCCGGCGTTCCGGTCGCCGCGCCGCCAGGCCGAGAAGAGGTGCCGGGCGGCGGCCGAGGGCGTGGTGAGCAGCCGTGAGGTGTACACCCCGGTGACCTTCGAGCCGGAGACCACCATGAGGACGCCGTTGAGACCGCCCCGCACGCGCACGCTGGTGTGGACGAAACGGCACGCGGTGCCCCGGCACCCGGCGAACTCGTCCGGGGCGCGGTAGCGGTAGGAGAAGATCGCGCGCACCGCGGACGGCGTGGCGACCCGGGCGGCGGCCCTGCGGTCGGCGCGCAGCCAGGCGCGGAAGAGCCTCCTGGCCACGGTCGAGGGAGCGGGAGCCGTGGCGGTCGCCGCCCCGGCGGCGGCCACCGGCGCGGTGACCGGAGCGGCCGGGGTGACCGGGGTGGTGCTCATGGTGGTGCTCGCGGTGGTGACGGCCCCGGCGCGCACCGGAGCGTCGGCGGGGACGGCGCCGGCCGTACGGGCGGAGGCCGGGGCGGGGAGCAGCAGCGTGGCGCCCGCCGCGATCGCCGCGCCGCCGAGGATCAGTCGTCTGGACACACTCCGAAGGTAGGAGCTCCAACTTGCACGGGGGTTGAGGGTCACTTGCAGGTGCGCTCCGATGCGGAGGGCCGGGGCCCGGCGGCGATCCGGACGGATCGGTGACTCCGGACGGCGCTCGGGAACGGCCGGGGCCGAGGCCTCCCGGAAGGACCGAGCCGTCGTCGTCCACCGCGTCGGCGACCGTTCACCGGGTGGATTCGCCGCGCTGACGGAGGTGGAAGGGCGACCGTCGCGGAAGACCAACGTGTCCGGCAGGATTCCTCGGGTGAGCACCGCCCCCGTCGGATGAACCACCTTCGCTCCATGTGGCTCCTGAAGGAGGGACATGACCTTGAGGCTCTGGTACGCGCACCCGGCCCGGAACTGGATGGAGGCCCTGCCCGTCGGCAACGGCCGTATCGGGGCCATGGTGTTCGGCGGCCCGCGGCGGGAGCGCATCGCGCTCAACGTCGACACGCTGTGGTCGGGCAGGCCGCACGGGGCCGGGGTGAGCGGCGGGCCCGAGACCCTCGCGGAGATCCGCCGCCTTCTGCTCGACGAGGACGACCGCCGGGCGGCCGAGGACGCCGTACGGAGGCTTCAGGGACCGGAGAGCGAGTCCTACCAGCCTCTCGGCGACCTCCTGTTGACCTGCGGACCCGAGGTCCCGGAGCCGGGTGGGGGAGATCCGCGGGGAGGCGGGCCGAGGGCGGGGGAGTACCGCCGGGAGCTCGACCTCGACCGCGCCGTCGCGGTCACCTCCGCCGGCGGCGTCACCACCGAGGTGTTCGCCTCGGCGCCCGACGGGCTCCTACTGGTGCGGGTGACCTCCTCCTCCGCGATCGGGTTGCGGGCCGAGCTGCGCACCCCGCACGCGGAGGCCGGGACGGGCCACCCCGACGCGCGGACGCTGACGCTGACCGGCCGCGCGCCCGCCCACGTCGAGCCGCACCGGCCGGTCGCCGACCCCGTCGTCTACCGTGCCGGTGAGGGCATGCTCTTCGCGGTCGCCGTGCGGGCGTGGGCCGACGGCGGAACGGTGCGCACCGGAGGTGGGACGCTGGCCGTGGAGGGGGCCGCCTCGCTCACCCTGGCGCTGGCCGCCGAGACCTCGTTCCGCGGCTGGGACCGGGAACCGGGGGACGACCGGGTCGAGCTGCTGGAGCGGTGCCTGGCCACGATCGGCGCGGCGGAGCCGTACGGGACCGGTGAGCTGCTCGCGCGGCACGTCGCCGACCACGCCGAGCTGTTCTCACGGGTGAGCCTGCGGCTCGGCGAGGCGCCGGAGGGGCGGCCGGAGGCGGGGGACGGCGCCCGCGCAACCCGTCCGGACGGCGGGCGGCCCACCGGCGGGAGGCCGATCGACGAACGGTCGATCGACGAACGGCCGACCGGCGAGCGGGCGGCAGGCGAGCGGCCGACCGACGAACGGGTGGCCGCGGTTCGCGCCGGCGCCGACGACCCCGGGCTCGCCGCGCTGATGTTCGCCTACGGCCGCTACCTCCTGATCGCCTCCTCCCGGCCCGGCACGCAGGCCGCCAACCTCCAGGGCATCTGGAACGAGGACGTGCGGCCCCCCTGGAGCTGCGACTACACCACCAACATCAACGTCCAGATGAACCACTGGCCCGCCGAGACCACGAACCTGCCCGAGTGCCACCTGCCGCTGGCCGACCTGGTGGAGGAGTTGGCCTCCTCCGGCGCGCGCACCGCCCGCGAGGTCTACGGTGGTGACGGCTGGGTCGCGCACCACAACGTGGACATCTGGCGGGCGAGCTGGGCGATGCCCGGTGAGGCGATGTGGTCGATGTGGCCGATGGCCGGGGCCTGGCTGGTCAGGCATCTGGTCGAGCACGCCGACTTCGCCGACGACGACGGCTTCCGCATGACGCGGGCGTGGCCGGCGGTGCGGGGGGCCGCGGAGTTCGTGCTCGGCCATCTCGTCGAGGACGGCGCGGGGCGCCTGGTCACCGCGCCGTCCACCTCGCCGGAGAACTCCTTCTTCGACGCCCGCGGCGAGCACGTGTCGGTCGACGTCACCGCCACCATGGACGTGTGGCTGATCCGCGAGCTGTTCCGCACCGCGGCCGGGCTGGCCGTACGGGCCGGTGACACGGAGTTCGCCGGGCGGCTGCGCGACGCGCTCGCCCGGGTGCGCGGCCCCGGGATCGGCGCGGACGGCCGCCTGCTGGAGTGGTCGCGGCCGTTCACCGAGTACGAGCCGGGTCACCGCCACCTGTCCCACCTCTACGGGCTGTTCCCCGGCGACGAGATCGACGTGGACGGCACGCCGGAGCTCGCCGTGGCGGCCCGGCGGTCGCTGGAGGCCCGGCTCGCGGCCGGTGGCGGCGGCACCGGCTGGAGCCGAGCCTGGACGATCTGCCTGTGGGCCCGGCTGCGCGACGGCGCGGCGGCGGAGACGGCCGTGCGTGAGGTGCTGCGCGAGCACACCGCCGCCAACCTCCTGGGCCTGCACCCCCCGCGGATCTTCCAGATCGACGGCAACCTCGGGTTCACCGCGGGTGTGGCGGAGGCGCTGCTGCAGAGCCACACCGGAACGCTGCGGCTCCTGCCCGCCCTCCCGCCGGGCTGGCCGACGGGCGCGGTGACGGGTCTGCGTGCCCGGGGCCCGGTCATCGTGGACCTCGAATGGTCGGGCGGTCTGCTCAGGCGGGCCTCCTTCACCGCCGGACGCGACCGCGTCGTCACCCTGGCCCCGCCCCCGGGCGTGACAGGGCCGGACGAGCTGCGCCTGACGGCCGGTGAGCCCCGGGTCGTGACGTTCGACCCGGCCTGACGGCCGGAGAACCCGGCCCGGCCCCGGTGTCTCCACAGCCGGAGATCCGGGCGCGGCCCCGGCGTCCCCGCCGTTCCCCGGGGCGTCGTGCCCTCCGGCGTCCCGGGGGACGGCGGGGACGCCGCCCCGGGCGGTCACGCCGCCGAGCAGGTGGGTACCGGTGCGGTGTTCACGCCGTTCCACGAGGCCAGGAAGCCGAAGGTGGTCGAGGCGCCCGCGGCGAGGGAGCCGTTCCAGGAGAGGTTCCGTACGGTCACCGCGGAGCCGCTCGCGGACGGCTCGCCGTTCCAGACCTGGGTGATCCGCTGGCCGTCGGCGAAGGTCCACCGCACCGTCCAGGAGCGGATCGCGGCGGTTCCGGTGTTCCGGACGGTGACCTCGCCCTGGAAGCCGCCCGCCCACTGGTTGGTGTTCCTGAAGGTGGCCGAGCAGCCACCCACCGGAGCGGTGGGGGTGACGGTGGGGGTCGGCGTGACCGTGGGGGTGGGGCTCGGGTGGGCGCCGTCCAGCAGGCCGGTGAGCGCCGGGTACCACCGGTCGGACATCTTCCGGTCGCCCGCCGCGTTCGGGTGCACGCCGTCGTAGGTGTCGGTGGCCGTGTCGAACCCCGTCCACTGGTCCACGACGACGATCGGCGACCGCGCGGTGGAGGTGGCCGCCGCCCAGGCGGGGATGGCGTTGTTGAAGTTCACCGCCCGCTGCCCGCATTCGGCGCAGGTGGACGGGTTCATCGGGATGATCTTGGCGACCAGGATCCTCATGTCGGGGTTGGCGGCCCGCATCTGGCCCACCAGCTTGGTGAACGCGTCGAGGATCGTCGCGGGGGCGATGCCGCTCCACACGTCGTTGGTGCCGAAGTGCATCATCACGATGTCGGGCCTGGTGGCCTCCAGCCAGCCGGGCAGCAGGTTCTGGCTGGCCACGTTGGTCGCCAGGTAGCCGCCGTGCCCCTCGTTGTCGCCGTCGTGGGCCACCGAGCAGCCCTGCGGCGGCAGCGTGCCGACGAAGTCGATGCCGGTGTACCCGCTGCTCCGCAGCCTGTCCCAGAGCAGGGCCCGCCAGCAGCCGGGGGAGCCGGTGATCGAGTCGCCGAGCGGCATGATCCTGGTGGCCGCGGCGTCCGCGGCCGCGGAGACCGCGAACGTCACCGCCATGAACATCGCCGCTCCGGCCAGCGCCGCCAGCATCGCCCGGAAGGCGTTCCTCCGCGTCATCGTCCCCTCCGCCGTCGGTTGCGCAGATCGTAGGAGCGCGGTCCCGGCGGCCGGAAGCGACCGGCCACCGGGGCCGCTGTGACCTGCCGGTTCGGCGGAGCCCTCCTGTAACTTTCAGGGCCGGCCCGGCGGGCCGGCCGATGAACCCCCCCGTCCCGGACGGCCGCCCGGGACGGAGGCCCAGTGCTCTGACCGGGAAGGCTCACCGGGTTGGTGGTCGTGACGGTTGGATGTGCGGTGACGTCCGATCCGAGCGCTGGATGCGCGGTGGCTGAGCCTGTCCGTGTACGCAGGCTGACCGACCAGGAGGGGCAGAAGCTGCAGCAGACCGTGCGCCGGGGCAGCACCGACTCGGTGCGCTACCGGCGCGCGATGATGCTGCCTTCACCCTCTGGTCGTTGCGCAAGCTCGCCGCCTGCCTGCGGAAAGTGCACGGACGTGTCATCCGCACCGGCCGTGAAGCCTTACGGTGCCTGCTCCGGCGCCGCGGCATCACCTTCCAGCGCACCAAGACCTGGAAGGAGTCACCCGACCCTGATCGCGACGCCAAGCTCGACCGGATCGAGCAGGTGCTGGAACGCTTCCCGGACCGGGTCTTCGCCTTCGACGAGTTCGGGCCCCTGGGGATCCGGCCCACCGCAGGCTCCTGCTGGGCGAAGCAGGGCAAGCCAAACCGGCTGCCGGCGACCTACCGCCGCACCCACGGCGTCACCTACTTCCACGGCTGCCACTCCGTGGGCGACGACCGCCTGTGAGGCGTCAACCGCCGCTGCAAGGGCACCGCCGACACCCTGGCCGCGCTCAAGTCGATCCGCGCCGATCGAGGCCCACTTCGGCCCGCTGCGGCAGTTCACCCTGTCACCCTGGCCAACTCCCACCACCGCAGCCGCCCTGCGCAAACCCAGGCACTGCACCGCTACCTGCGCTGGCGCAACACCAACGCCCGCCACCCCGACGTACTCGCCGCCCAACTCAAGGAACGCGCCCGCACCCGCAGCGAAAAGGGCATTCGCTGGGGCGGACGCCCCCCTCAACACCGCGGCCTGACCAACCGCGAACAGCAGCCCCCGAACGCCGACGGGGCACGTTCAGGAGAAGGACAGCGACAGAAGGATGACTCAGGAGGCGAACGGCTCGATCTCTCCCGCGAAGACGATGACCTGGTCGATGAGGCTCCGTCGCAGATGGACGACATCCGTTCCCGCCAGGCGGGGGCCTCCATCAGGCGTGGTGAAGACCCACTGGTACCGGGCCCATTCGTCAGGCATGTCCACCGCTGAGCAGCGCACCATCGTGCCGGTCCCCGCCGGGTGGCGTCGGATGTCCAGCACGAACCGCTCGACCGCCCCGATTCCTTCGCTGCGACCCAACGGCCCCCAGAAGACCACGTCTGAGGTCAGGGCCTGGGAGAGCAGGGCAGTCACATAGCTGTCGTCCGAGGCGTTGAACGCGGAGATGAACGTGTCGATCGCGGAGCGTGCGGTCTCTTCCGGCATGCCCCAGTAATACCAGGAGCTTCGCGTGCGCTCGTCCCACGAGCCGCCTTCCGATCACGGTTGACCTTCCCGCCGCGCCTCACCGGATCCTCGGGGAGGATGGCGGGATGTCGCATATCGGGACTTCGACCGCTGATACGGCGCCCGGTGCCGTGCGGACCCTCGACGAGACGGCCCTGGTACGCGCCTGCCGGGAGGGCCGGACCGTCCGGGCCCGGGACGGCGGGAGGCTCGTCGTCGAGGCCAGGCTGGTGCGTGAGCTGTGCCGGCGGGGACGCGAGGAGATCGACCCGCGAGGACTGACCGTCGAGGGCGCCAGGGTCACCGGAGACCTCGACCTGAGGGGAATGGAGGTCCCCTTCCCGCTGCGCTTCACCGGTTGCACGTTCGACCGGCCCGTCGATCTGGACGGCGCCGACCTGCACCTGCTGGCACTCGACGGCTGCGTGGTGCCCGGCCTGCGGGCCAACGGGCTGCGGGTCCGCCGGGATCTGGATCTGTCCAGGTCGCGCGTCACCGGCGACCTGGAGACCACGGCCAGCACCTCCCGCAGGGCGGCCGTGTGGCTGTGCGAGTCGGAGATCGGCGGGCGCCTGCTCTGCCTCGACACGGTCGTCGAGTCCTCGGACCGGGCGATCCAGGCCGACCGGATGCGGGTCGGCGGGACGGTCCGGCTGCTGCACGGGTTCGAGGCGCGCGGCGGACTGCGGCTGCTGGGGGTGCAGGTAGCGGGCTCGCTGGACCTGACCGGCGCCCGGCTGACCCACCCGGACCGGGGGCTGGCGCTGGACCTGGGGGACGCGCAGATCGGCGGCAGCGTCTTCCTCATCGACGACCAGACGGGCCGCCGTCCGCTGGTCCGCGGTTGCGTCAACCTCGGCAACGCCCGGATCTCCGGGCGGCTCCTGATCCGCCACGCCGCCTTCGAACCCTCCGAGATGGTCAGGGGCACCGGGTACGCCAGCGGGCGCGACGGGGGAGACGCGATCAGCGCCCCGGGGCTCTTCATCGGCGGCGAGCTGAGCGTCGAGGGCGAGTGCCGGATCGGCGGCGGCGTGGATCTCGCGATGGGCTCCTTCGGCGCCGTCCGGATCCACCGGGGAAGCTCGTTCACCGTCGGCGGCGGGCGCGCCCTCGACCTGACCAACGCCGAACTGCGCTCCGGCCTGCTGATCGAGGCGGGGACGGCGGTCGAGGGCACGCTGCGGCTGGCCGGGGCGCGCATCAGGGGCGACCTGGTCGTCAGGGGCACCCGGTGGAGCCGCCCGGAGAAGGAGACGCTCATCGCCGCCCAGGGTGTCGCCGTCGACGGCATGGTCGACCTGCGTGACGTCGAGACCGACGGCGGCAAGGTGGGGCTCCGCTCCGCGACCCTCGGCGGCGTCCTGGACGCCCACGGAGCACGGCTGCGCAATCCGGGCGGTGAGGCGCTCGCGCTGCAACAGGCGCTGGTCCGCGGGCCGGTGCTGCTCAACGGTGGGTTCGCCGCCGAGGGCCGGGTGACACTGGACCGGTGCGCGGTGGAGGGCCGGCTCGACTGCGACGGCGGCACGTTCGCCGGAGGGCTGGACGCGGTCTCGGCCGCGGTGCGCAGCGGCATGCGGCTGCGCTGGGCCGAGATCCCGCCGCGGGTGGACCTGACCGGCGCGTCCACCACGGTGCTCTCGGACGACCCGGCCCGGTGGCCGCGGGACTCGGCGATCTCCGGTTTCGTCTACGACCGGTTCGACGGCGCGTGGGACTGGCGGGCCCGCCGTGACTGGCTGCGCGCGATCGTCCCCTTCGACGCCGGTCCCTACGAGCAGGCGGCCAGGGTGTTCCGTCAGCACGGCCGTCCGGTGGAGGCTGAGAACCTGCTCATCGAGCAGCGGCGACAGGCCCGGAAGGTGTCCCCGCCGGGCGGCCGCTCGCCGCGCCGGTGGATCAGGAACGCCCGTGACCTGCTCTACGGCCTCACCGTCGGCTACGGTTACCGGCCGGGCCGGGTGCTGTGGATGCTGGGCGCCCTGCTCGCCCTGGTGGGCGTCATGACGATGAGTCCCGCCGTCCAGCAGACCCTCCGGGCCACGGACCCGCGCGGGAACGTCTACGCGGTGGACGGCCGGCTGGTCACCGTCGACGACGTGTCGGCGCCCGGGGACGGCACCGCGACCGCGGCGCGGCACGGCGCCCGCCCGGGGCCGTGCGGGGACGGGCAGGTGCGCTGCTTCGACCCGCTGTTCTACACCGTCGACACCGTCATCCCGCTCGTCTCGCTGGGTCAGCGCGCGACGTGGTACCCGGAGACGCGCAGCTCGGCGGGGCGATGGGTCTCGGCGTCGCTGAACGTCGCCGGCCTGCTGGGCTGGCTGCTGTCGACGGTGGTGGTGCTCTCCTTCGCCCGGCTCGCCCGCCCGGCCTGAGACCGCCGGCGCCTCCCACCCCGGCCGGCCCGGCCCGAGACCGCCACCGGCGCCTCCCATCCCCGTCCGCCCGGCCCGAGACCGCCGCCGGTGCTCTCACTCCGGCACGGACGCCGCCAGACGCCGCACCTCCGGGTGGTCGGGGCCGAGGGTGAGGCGTTTGACGCGCAGGGCGTCCCTCCGGCGCCGCGCCGCCTCGTCGGCGCGGCCCCGGAGGGCGTCCAGGCGCGCCAGGTTCACCTGGCACACCGCCACCTCGTAGTGGTCGCCGCCCAGGTGCTCGCGGAGGATGCCCTCGGCCCGGCGCAGCGCGTCCTCCGCCTCGTCGAGGTCGCCCCGCTCGGTCAGCAGCGCGCCCAGCACGGTGAGGTCGGCGGCGACCTGGACGTGCCGGGGGCCCAGCACCGCCCGCCGGATGCCGATCGCGGCCCGGATGTGCCGCTCCCCGCCGTCCTCGCGCCGGGCGTGTGCGAGCCCGGCGAGGTTGTGCAGCGCGTCGGCCCGCGCCAGCGGGTCACCGCCCTCCCGCTCCAGCAGGGCCAGCGCCTCCCGGTAGAAGACCTCCGCCTCGCCGTACCGTCCGGTCTCCTTGCACAGCACCCCGAGGGCCAGGCGCACCGCCACGAGCCGCCGCCGGCCGGTAGAGCCGGCCGCGCCGGTCAGCTCCTCCGCGCGGCGCAGGTACGCCTCGGCCCGGCCGTACCGTGCCAGTCTGCGCTCGACGTCGCCCACCAGGACCAGCGCGTCGACGAGCGGCCCGTCACGCCCCGGGCCCGGCGGCGCGGCCGACAGCGGGCCCGCCGCCCGCAGCGCGCACTCGCGCGCCGGCCGGTAGCGGATGAGCCCGTGCCACAGCGACGCGAGCTCCACCATGAGCGCCGGATGCCCGGCGGGGTCCAGCCGGTGCGCGACCTCCTCCGCCCGCCGCGCCCACCGCTCGCCCTCGGCGTACCAGCCGTGCCGCAGGCAGTGGACCCCCCGGAGGACGTGCCGCCGGACCACGCGGGCCCGGCGGCGGTCCAGGAGACCGTCAGTCCTCGTCAAGGGACGGTTCGCAGTGGTTGGCGATGCGGATGCCGGCCTCCGTCACATCACTCGTCATGGCCAGCAGGAACGGTACGGCCAGCACCGCAGCCGCCATCCGGATACGTCTGATCACTCGCATTGCTGCTCCTCGTCGTCCGGGAATGTCCTCCTCACGGTGGCCGCGGGAACTTGTGACCCGGTTGGAAACGACTGATCCGCCCGCACCGCGGTCCTCCGCGACCGGCCGCGCCCCGCGGTCCCCGGCCCGGCGCCTCGGCGGCCGTCACCGGGACCCGGCCGCCCGCCGGTGCGGGACGCGGGAGGACCCAGGGAGCCGCCGTGCCCCGCGGCCTGCGGCGACGTACGATCGACCAATGACCGAAATGACCGAAACAACGCCCGGCTGGCTCTCCTCCGAGGAACTGGAGCTGACGCGCGCGCGGATGCCGATCCTCTACGTCGACGCCGTACCCGTGCGCGTCGACGACACCGGGGTGGTCACGCACGTCGGCCTGCTGCTGCGCATCGGATCGGACGGGACGGTCAGCCGCGCCCTGGTGTCCGGACGGGTCCTCCACCACGAGCGGGTCCGCGACGCGCTGCTGCGCCACCTGGAGAAGGACCTCGGCCCGGTGGCGCTGCCCCGCGTCCCGCCCTCGCCGCAGCCGTTCACCATCGCCGAGTACTTCCCGACCGAGGGCGTCACGCCCTACCACGACCCCCGCCAGCACGCGGTCTCCCTGGCCTACATCGTCCCGGTCGCCGGGGACTGCCGTCCCCGCCAGGACGCGCTCGACCTGGTCTGGTTCACCCCGCAGGAGGCGGCGTCGCCGATGGTGCAGCAGGAGATGGCGGGCGGCCAGGGCGTCCTGCTGAAGCAGGCGCTGGCGCACGTCGGCTGCCTCACCTGACGTCCCCGGGCGACGCGGCCGCGCGCCCGGCCCGCGCCGGGCGGGCGAGGCCGACTTGATAGGTAGGAGATTTCCTACCTATAGTGGGCGCGTGACCGACACACGCGCCGGGTCCGCCCGGCCGGGCGCCGACGCGCCGGCGGACGCCGCGGACGCGGCCGGGGACCGGGTCTTCGCGGCGCTGGCCAGCCCGGTGCGCCGGGAGGTGCTGCGGCTGCTGCGCGAGGAGGGCCCCCAGCCCGTCCAGCGGATCGCCGGCCGCTTCGCCATGGCCCGCCCCAGCCTCTCCGAGCACCTGAGGGTGTTGCGGGAGGCCGGGCTGGTCAGCGAACGAAAGGTGGGCCGGCAGCGGCTCTACCGGCTGGAGGCGGTCCCGCTGCACGAGGTGCGGGAGTGGCTGGACCCGTTCGAGCGGTTCTGGCGCGAGAAGCTCACCGGGCTGCGGGACCTGCTCGACGACCTGGACGAACCCTGACCATCCCGGCCGTCCCCCGCCCGGGGGCGGCGGGCTTCCCCCGGAGGAGCCGATGACCGGCGACGACCTGACCGTCCTCCACCTCGACCAGTTCCTGCCGCACCCGCCGGCCAAGGTGTGGCGGGCGCTGACCGAGCCGGAGTTGATCGCCAGATGGCTGATGCCCGGCGACTTCCGGCTGGAGGTCGGGCACCGCTACACCATGCGCGGCGTCGCGATGCCCGCAACAGGGTTCTCCGGCGTCGTCCAGGCCGAGGTGCTGGCCTTCACCCCCGGGCGGATGCTCCGCCTCGGCTGGCGCGACGCCGGCTCCGAAGGCGGAGCCGGTGTCGACTGGACGGTCACCTGGACCCTGGAACCGGAGGGCACGGGCACCCGGCTGTTCCTGGCGCACGAGGGCTTCGACCCGGACGACCCCCTCCAGCGGCGGGCCCACACGATCATGGGCGGCGGCTGGCGGTCCCGCGTCGTACCCGCCCTGGCGGACGTCCTGGACCGCCTCCCTCTCCCGGACGACCGGAGGAGCCTCCCGGATGACCCGGACGCGGACCTCGCGGCCGGACGGCCGGGGCACACGAAAGGATGACGATGTCCGACATCGCGGAGAGATACGGCCGGCTCGCGGACGGCTTCCTGGCCCGGATCGAGGCGACGCCCGGCGGCAGATGGGACGCCGCCAGCCCCTGCCAGGGGTGGACGGCCCGCGACGTCGTCGCGCACGTCGTCAACGGGCACCGCGGGATCGTCGCGGCGGTGCGCGGCACCCGCCCGGAACCGGCGCACGGCGTGGGCGTCTCCGGCATGGCCGGCGCCCCGGAGGTGGCCCCGGACGCCGACCTGGCCGCCGCCTTCGCCGAGTGCCGGGCGGGCGTGCTCGCCGTACTCGCCGATCCGGATCTGGCCGCCTCGGGCTTCCGCGCCCCCATCGGCGCCGTCACCGTGGCGGAGGCGGTCGACACGATCGGCGCTCTGGAACTGCTCGTGCACACCTGGGATCTGGCCCGCGCCGTCGGCGGGGACGAGACCCTGGACGCCGAGGCCGTCGTCCGGACCTACGAGGCGCTGCGCCCCCACCACGCCGCGCTGCGGGCAACCGGCGCCTTCTCCCCGGCGGTCGAGCCTCCGGCCGGCGCCGACCCGCAGACGAGGTTCCTCTACTTCGCCGGCCGCCGCCCCTGACGGCGGGCGCCTCGTCGCTCCCGCCCCTGACGGCGGGCGCCTCGCCGGTCCCGTCCCCGGCGGCGGATGTCCCGGCTGCCGCCGTATCCGGCGGCGGACCGCCTCCCGGGGCGGTCCGCCGGGGTCAGCCGCCGTGCACGGTGAGGGCGTAGCCCTCGGGGCCGGTGAAGGTGAACATGCGGCCGAAGGGACCGTCCTGCGGCGGGACGAGGATGGGCACGCCGGCGGCGGCGAGGCGGTCGTGCAGGCCCTGGGCGTCGTCGGCGGCGAACCACAGGGCCACGCCGAGGCCGGGCCGTCCGCTGTCGAGGTCGGTGCCGGGCAGGGGCTCGCGGACGGCGAAGGGGATCGGCCGGGTGGTGAACACGACGGCGTGCGGGGGCGCGGCGGGCGCCCGGACGAGGCCGAGGTGCTCCTCGAAGAAGGCGGCGGCGGCCTCGATGTCGCGGACCTGCAGGGCGAGGAAGTCGGGGCCGGTGACGGCGGCGGTCATGGGGTGCTCCCGGGTGGGTTCGAACCGGAGTCCATATGTCAGGACTTTGACATACATGATGGTACGCATCTCGCCACCTATGTCAAAATATTGACATGAAAGAGGAAGAGGGGCCGGTCGCGCCGCATCAGGCCGGGGACGTCACCGAGCACGTGGGATACCGGCTCAAGCGGGCCGCGGCGGCGTTGCGGTCCGCGATGGACCAGGTGCTGCGCGAGCACGGCCTGACCGTGCCGCAGTACGCGTGCCTGGAACTGCTGGACGAACGGCCGGGGATCTCCGGCGCCGAGCTCGCCCGGCGCACCTTCGTCACCCGCCAGTCCTCCAGCGTCGTGCTGCGCGGCCTGCAGGAGGCGGACCTGGTCACCCGGCCCGCGACCCCCGACCACGGCCGGGCCCTGCCGGTGCACCTCACCGAGGAGGGACTGGCCCGCCTGGAGGCGGCGCGCGCCGCGGTCTACGCGGTCGAGCGGCGCATGATCCAGGCGATCCCGCCCCGGCGCCTGGACGCCCTGCTGGCCGACCTCGACCGCATGGCCGCCGCCCTCGACGGCTGACCGGCCGCCCGCGGGCGGCCGGACCGGGCTCCGTGCGACTCCGTACGGCCTCCCGGTCCGGTACGGCACGGCGCGTGCGGCGCGACGGGGGAGAGGCCGGCCCCGGTCAGGTGGCGAAGCGGCGCAGGAGCCGTTCCGCCTCGGCGAACCCGGCGACCACCTCGGCGGCGGTCCGCCGCCGGCGCACCATCCCCACCGCCTGGCCCGCGTAGACGTAGGCGGTGTCGTAGTCGCCGGACCGGCGGGCCGCCTCCAGTTCGGCGCGCGCCTCCTCGTCCGAGGCGAGCTCCTCCTCCCGGCCCGCCCACCGGTCGAAGAACGCGTTGCGCAGCGCGCGCCCGCCGTACTCCGGCGGCCAGGCGAGCCGCTGGACGACGTCGAAGACCCGGCCGTAGGCGGTGTCGGTCTCCCCGGCCGCCAGCACCCGCCCGGTGGCCGCGTCCGGGAGCGTCGTCTCGACGCAGCCCATGAACGCCGTGCCCACCCAGGCGCCGGCGGCGCCCGCGGCGAGTACGGCGGCCAGCCCGCGGGCGGTCGCGACGCCTCCCGCGGCGAGCACCGGGATCCGAACCTCATCCAGGACGCTCTGCAGCAGGGGCAGGGTCGCCACGTCGTCACGCCCGTGCCCGCCCGCCTCGGCGCCCCGCGCCACCACGGCGTCCACCCCGGCCCGCTCGGCGGCGCGCGCCTCGTCGGTGGTGCCCGCCTGGGTGACCACGGTGATCCCGGCCCGCCGCAGCCGCTCGACGTGGCCGGCGTACGGGCCGAAGCTCACCGACACCAGGCTCGGCCGGGCGTCGAGGACGGCGTCGAGCCGGGCGGGGTCGCCGTCCAGCGTCCAGGCCATGAGCCCGATCCCGTACGGCCGGCCGTCCCCGCCCGCGATCGCGGCCTGCCCGGCGATCCACTCGGCCGTCGCGGCGGAGGGGACGCCGATCATGCCCAGCGCCCCGGCCGCCGACACGGCCGCGGCCAGGCGCCCCGCGCCCACGCCCGCCATCGGCGCACCCACCACGGGCACCTCGATCCCGAACCGCTCGGTCAGCCAGGTGCGCATCGCAGTTCCCCTCTCCGCCGCCCGCGCGCTCCGCGTCCCTCACCCGCCGCGCGCCCGGCCGTCCGCCGTCCCTTGCCGTTCCGACGAGCATGCCATCCCGGCTCCCGGAGGGCGGACGAGGGGCTCAGTCCTCGATGGTGACGCCCATCGCGCCGGCCAGGGCGCGGACGAGTCCCTGGGCGTCCCGGTCGCTGACGGTGGCGCCCGCGAAGGCGGTCACGCCGCCGATCCCCAGCAGCACGCAATCGGTGAACCGGGCGCCCTCCATCCGGTCCGTGATCTTGCGAAGATCACCAAGAGGTGTAAGCCTGATGCGCCGGTCCCCGTACCGAGGAGGCATTCATGACCGAGCCCGACCCGATCACCACCGCGGACCTGTGGGATCTGAAGACCGATCCGGTGCGCCTCGACACTCTGGCCGGCACGTGGCGCAGCCTCGGCGCCAAGGTGGGGAGCGCTGAGGGCCTGATCAACGACGCCGCGCACGCGGTGTTCTCCAAGGAGAGCTGGACGGGCGACACCGCCGCCTCGTTCAACGACTACCGCAAGAGGCTCACCGCCGACGTGGAGCGGTTCGGCCGGTGGGCCACCAACGTCGCCGACCTTCTCTCCTACACCGCCACGGTGCTGCGTGTGCAGCAGGGGCTCCTCGACGACGAACGCAAGAAGCTCAGCGCGGTGCCCACGACCACCGGCCTCGACAGCCTGACCTTCCGCCCCCGTGACACCGGACAGGCGAGCCTGGTCACCGGCGCGATCAGCACGGCGCAGGAGATCCGTGGCCGTGTGGACGAAGTGCTGGCGGAGAAGAAGCGCGACATGAAGTTCTACGAGGACCAGTTCGAGTTGATGGCCAAGGAATGGAAACCGCGCACGATACGCCTGCTCAACCTCAACATCGGTCAGGGTGCCGGCAACTCGCCCGGCGACTCGAAGGGCACCGACTCCGGTGACATCCCCAGGATCGCTCAGGTGATCGCCGACCAGGACGCGGACGTCGCCACCATCCAGGAGGTCTTCCGGCATAACACCTTCGACCTGGAGGAGGAGTTGGAGAAGCGGACCGGCGACAACTGGGAGGTCAGGTTCGAGGAGGCGAGCAAGAAGTACCACGCGAGCGACGACTGGCCCATCATCGGAGACGTCATCAACGCGCCGTTCGGCAACGCCGTGCTCGTCCGCGAGGGCGACGTCATCGAGGGGGCCGGCGACAACGAAAAGGTGAAGCTGGACGTCGACGGCGGCAGCATCACGGTGCCCGCCAACGAGCCCGGCGCGGGCGACAGGCGGATCGACGACGGCGAGGGCCGATCCGCGGCCGAGACGGAGGTGCGGATCAGGCCCCGGTGACGCCGCCTACCAGTTGGGGACGTCCACGTCGACCCGCTGCGCGTCATGGTCGGAGGTGGCCCCGTCGACCAGGACGGGCTGCCCGCTCAGATCGAAGGCCGGCGAACCCGCGACATGGTCGATGCGGGTACCGGAGGGAGACGTGCCGACGACCTTGCCGGTCTCGTCGGCCGCGCCCGAGTAGACCGTGTACCCCTCCTGCTTGAAGTCGTGAATGGCGTCGCCGGAGGAGTTGTTCTTCGGGTTGTCCCCGTTGTGCGTCACGACGTTGAGGTCGGCGCCCAGCAGCGACGGCCCGCGGTTCATGGCCTCGTGGAGTTTGTCGATCTGGCCGGTGCGGACGAAGTCGTCGTACCCGTGCAGGCCGTGGCTGTGCACATGCGCGCTGTAGACGTCGAAGGACTCGTTCGCCCCGGAGAACAGCCGGTCGGCGATCTCGTCGTCCAGCTCTCTGAACGCCTTGATGACCCTGTGGAGCCTGCCCTCGTCGGAACGGAGCACGCCGATGAGGATCTCCGCCAGGCCATCGGCCGACGCCTGCAGATCGGCGTGCGCGGAACCGGCGGAGACGGCCCCGCTCGTGCCACCGAACGCGTTGGAACCCGGCATGCCGGGCACGGGGACGTAGGTCACGGCCCCGGGACCACCGGCGAGGGCCGTCCGCCCCTTCGTGACGGCCTTGTGGGCCTCGCCCACTTTTCCGGCCAGCTTGCCGACCGCGTCGAAGTCCATGCTCGCTTCGCTGCTCATGGCCGGACAGCGTAGAACAAACGATCATCCTGGCGCGACGGGCCACGGGGCGTGCCACGTGACAGGCCGCGGGGCGTGCCGCCCACACCGGCCGAAGTAAGATCATTCGTGGTTGTCATTGGGATGAAGGGACACCGGATGACCGAGGTGTTGCGCTTCGATCGGTCGTTGCTGAGCGGCGCCGGTCAGGGCATGCTGGACGCCGCGGCCGACTTCGAGCGGCACACCGGCGGTCTGCTGGCGACCGTGCGCGGTACGGGGGACACGGCGTGGGGCGGAACCTCCACCGGGGCGGCGATGGACCGGCTCGGTGACCTGCTCGACGACGTCTGCCGCCTGCTGCACTCCCACCTCCACCAGACCGGCGACGGCATCCGCGGCATGGCCGACGATCTCCGCCGGACGGAGGCCGACATCTCCGCCGTCGTGCAGGACCCCGGCGCCTCCCACCCCGGCCGACCGGCCTGACCGGCCTCACGCTCACATGGCACTCACCCTCTCCCCGGACCTGCAGGCCCCGTTCAGCCTGCTCGGCGTGCGCTGGCCGCCGGAGGACGAAGACCACATCCGCGCCTGCGGGGCGGCCCTGCGCGCATGCGCCGTCGCCCTCGACGAGCAGACGATCCCGGCGGCGCACGGTGCCGTCGGCCACGCGGCCCGGCACAACGACGGCGACCACATCGACGCGCTGACCGGCCATTGGGCCGACTACCACGCCGACGACGCGCGGTCCGGGCACCTGCAGAGCCTCACCGTCTCCCTGCACGCCCTGGCGGACGGCTGTGACCTGTTCGCCCGGATCGTCGAGATCGTCAAGGCCGTCCTGATATTCCTGGCGACCTACGTCCTGCTCGCCCTGATCTGGGCGGCGTCCATGGCCGCCCTCTCCGGCGGGCTCGCCGCGCTCCAGGCACGCGGCTTCGTCATGATGCTGCGGGCGTTCGCCAGGAAGGCCGTGGCGACGCTGCGCGGCAGGCTCGAGCGGTACTTCGGCGGCAGGCTGATCCGTGCCGTGGAGACCCGCCTGCGCCGCATCCTGCACGCCAAGGCCCCGTCGTTCCCGGTCCGCCCGGCGGTCTCGCCACTGCGCCGCGCGTACGGGGTCAAGGGTCTGGCCGCCTCGTCCGCGGGCGTGACCTGGCTGGTGGAAGGGCAGCCGGAGAGCCGCCCGCGCCCGCCCCTGAACAGCCCCGAGGAGGGGCCGCGTGACGGCCGGTACGACCTTGGTCCGGCCCGGGACCCCGGCATCCCCTACGACGACCCCTGGCCGTACGACCCGGACGCCAGACCCTCGCTCGATGACCACACGGCCTGGCACAAGTGGCGGGCGCTGCAACTCGCCGAGGAGGCGACGCCGGGGTTCGACGAGGCGGCCGCCACCTTCAAGCACTACCTGGAGGGTGACGGCAGCGACTACCACATCGACTACGACAAGGCGTACCGCGACGACAAGCTGATCCGTGAGGCCGTGGACGCGGAGATCCGCCGCGCCCAGGAGAACGCCGAGCGCATCCACCGGGAGACCGGGCGACGGGACTTCCAGATGACCGGCGAACCGGCGGCGATCAAGCAGACGGAGACCAAGAACTGGGAGTTCGCGCTGGGCCGCCACTCCATCTGGGGCAGCGCGGACGTCCGGGTCGACGGCGGCCAGGCCACCATGGAGATCACCGTCCACGCCTACGACCGCTACAACTTCAACCGCGAGGACAAGTGGATCAACCAGGAGAACGGCCGGTTCGAGACCCTCGGCTGGGCTCGGTCCTATGACACTCACGGCTCTTTGAAACGAAGGGTCACCTGGACCCTGCCCTGACCGTCGCGTCGTCCTCCGCCGGGAACCGGGGCGGTCGCGGCGCCGGGCACAATGGGGACGTGTCCCGACGCAGCTCACGCTCCCCGCATCCGTCCGCCGCATCCGCCGGTCCCTGCCCGTGCGGGCTGCCCGCGCCCTACCGCGACTGCTGCGGGCGGCTGCACCGGGGGGAGGCCACCGCGCCCACCGCGGAGGCGCTCATGCGCTCGCGGTACAGCGCCTTCAGCGTCGGCGACGCGGCGTACCTCCTGCGCACCTGGCATCCGCGGACCCGGCCGCCGCGCCTCGACCTCGACCGCTCGCTGCGGTGGACCGGCCTGGAGGTCCTGGAGACGACCGGCGGCAGCGCGTTCCACACCGAGGGCACCGTGCGCTTCCGCGCCCACTACGTCGAGCGCGGGGCCGAGGGGCGGCTCGACGAGCACAGCCGGTTCGTCCGCGAGGCGGGCGCCTGGGTGTACGTCGGGGCGATCCCGGACCCGCCCGCGCGCCCGGCGGGTGATCCGCGGCTTCGGAACTCCTGACCGGATGAGGCCGGCCGCGTCGGGACGCATGACCGGTCGCCGGACAGCACGAGGAAGGGCCGGCGGCCTCGGCCCGCAGCGGGGCGTGGTCGTAGCCGGCGGCGGTGCCGTTGAACATCCACCCGTCGGGATCGCCCCGCCGGATCTCGCCGGCCTGGGCCTGGCCGCCCGGCTCGCCGAGATACAGCTCGCCCTGGACCAGGAGGTACTCACGGTCCACCTTCGGCAGGTCCGGCGGGTCGATGATGACGGCGCCGTACATGCCGTTGGCGATGTGCTGGGTCATCGGCATGGTCGAGCAGTGGTAGAGCCACGCGCCGGCGAAGTCGGCGCGGAAGCGGTAGGTCAGCCGCTCGCCGAGCCGCTTATCGCCGTGGCCTCCTCCGCGGCGACCGCGGGCCGGGCGGCCGGCCCTTTTCTATGTGGACATAGGTCGGCATTCGGGCATCTCCCTATCGTGACGGAGCGCGTCGGCCCGCCCACCGCCTTCGTCACCGACCCCGGCGGACACGGTCGACCACGTACCTGAACGGCTACGCCGCCGCGGTGAGGCGCCGCGAGGCCGTCATGCGGACCACGGTCACCGTCAGGACCACGGTCAGTGCCGAGGCCGCGGCCAGCAGCGCCAGGCCGAGCCCGTAGGAGCCGAGTTCACCGTAGATGAAGCCCATCAGCAGCGGCGGCACGAACCCGCCCAGCCCTCCTGCGGCGCCGACCAGCCCGGTGACCGCGCCGACCTTGTCGGCCGGCGCGGCCTGCGCGACGAGCGCGAAGGTGGCACCGCTGCCCGCGCCCAACGCGGCGGCCATGGTCAGGAAGGCGATCGTGCCCACCGGCATCAGGCCGGGCGTGAGGGCCTGGACCGCCGCCGCGACGGCGACCACGACGAGCACGCCGACCAGAACCGGGATCGAACCGATCCTGTCGGACAGCCAGCCGCCGACCGGCCGCATCACGACCGCGAGGATCACGAATCCGGCCATGCGGTTGGCGGCGTCGGCCTGCTCCAGCCCGTAGCCGGTCTGCAGATAGGCGGGCAGGTAGACGGAGAAGGCGACGTAGCCGCCGAACGTCACGGCGTACAGGACACAGGCCTGCCAGGTGATCGGCAGTTTGGCGGTGGCCGCGAGCCGTTCCAGCAGCGGCTGCGCCGCGACGGTGCGGCCCGGGGCGTCGCGCATGACCAGCCAGGCGACGGCGGCGTAGAGAGCCAGCGCGATCGCGGTGATGAGGAAGGGGGTGGCCGAGCCGCCGAACTCGACGAGCTTGACCGTGGTCAGGGCGCTGATCGCGGTGCCGCCCATGCCGGCGCCGAAGACGCCGATGGCCAGGCCACGGCGTCGCGGCGGGAACCAGGCGTTGACGAACGGCACGCCCACCGCGAACACCGTTCCGGCGACGCCCAGGAAGAACCCGCCGACCAGCAGCATCGGCAGCGAGCTCTGCCCGGCCACCCCGATGAACACGACGGGCACGATGCCGGCGGCCGAGATCAGCGGGAACATCACCCGGCCGCCGAAGCGGTCGGTGAGCGCGCCGACCGGGATACGGCCCAGCGAGCCGACGATCACCGGGACGGCGACCAGCAGGGCCTGCTGGGCAGACGACAGGCCGAGCAGGTCCTTGAACCGCGGCCCCAGCGGGCTGAGCAACGCCCAGGCCCAGAAGTTCAACGCGAAACCGAGGGTCGCGAAGCCGAGCATGAGCGCGGGTCTGCCGCCGGCGACGGCCGGATCCTTCTTGCCGGTCATCATCATCCTTCCTCATCACTGTCATCACGCACCAGCGCGTGCTTCCGGCTACATCCCAGCCCAGGGGCCCGGCGCGGGATATCGACCAAGGTCCTCGTTCCGGATGACCTCCGGTCCGTTCCGAGAGGGCGGTGCGGTGTGGGGTGCCGGTCATGCGGGTGCTCCCAGCAGGATGCGGTGCACGACGTCGGCGGCCGAGTGGTTCTCGGGCAGCCCGTCGAGGAAGGCGGCCTCCTGGCCCAGGGTGAGCAGGGCGGGCTCCCGGTAGCCGTCGCCGCGGTGCTGGCCCAGGCCGATGGCGGCGGTCAGGCCGTTGCACAGGCACTGGCGGCCCGCGGCCTCCTCGGCGGCCCCGCCCTTGCGCACGTAGGTGTCGACGGGCTCGGCGGGGCAGCGGTAGCCGACCGCGCCGTCGGGTTTGACGTACGGGGTCCGCAGGTAACCCAGGTCGCACAGCCGGGGCCGCCGCTGGTGGATCCCGGGCTCGGACAGGGTCCCGGGCACCTGCGCGACCTTGAACGGGAAGCCGGTCGGCGAGGCGCGCGGGTCGTTGCGGACCTCCAGGGTTCCGGCGGCGGCGTCACGCAGCAGGCGGCGCCTGAGCCCGTCGTCGAACCCGGATTCGCGGCACAGCGCGAACGCCGAGCCGGCCTGGACGCCGGTGGCCCCCGCGGCCAGTGCCCGGGCCAGCCCATCGGGAGTGCCGTAGCCGCCGGCCAGCCAGAACGGCAACCCGAGCGCCGCGACCTTGCCGGTGTCGACCTCGTCGCGCGGGCCGTACAGGGGTTCACCGGCCGCGTCCAGTCGCAGGCGGCCGCGCGGCGGCGCACTGTGCCCACCGGCCACCGGCGTCTCCACGACGAACCCGTCGGGCCGCGTCTGCGGGGATCGGGCCAGGTAGGCGGCCAGCACGTGCGAGGAGACGATCGCCAGCAACTTCGGCCGCCGCAGCGGCTCGGCGGGGCGGGGCGACAGCGCGGCCGGGTCGAGGCCGATCGTGTGCCGCGTGTCGTCGGCGCCGGCCACGGTGACCGTGATCTCGGCCGGGCGGTGCGCGGCGAACTCGTCGAGCAGGTGCGGGATCTCCGCCGGGATGCCGGCGCCCATCAGCACGTAGTCGGCGCCGGCCAGCATCGCCCCGTAGACGGCGGCCGGCGTGGCCAGCTGGACCTTCTCCAGGTAGTTGACGCCGATCACGCCGTCGTGCCCCTCCCGGGCGAGGAAGACCTCGGCGAAGTTGGCGACGACGATCAGCTCGTCGCGGGCGCGATTGGGCCGCAGTCCGAGCCGGGGCACCGGCCGGTACGGCTGCCCGGGCTCCGTCCCGCCGGGCACGAAGTAGCGGCTCAGCACCCGCTCGGCGATCGCGGGCACCGGGAAGCGGGCCAGCGCCCGGCGCAGGTGCCCGCCGGGGTCGCCGCGCTGCAGCCGGCGGGCCAGGGTGATGTCCAGCGCGGTGCCCGACACCACGCCGAGTTGCCCGGTCCGGGCGACGGCGCGTGCCAGCCGCCATCCGGACACCGCGACGCCCATGCCGCCCTGGATCAGGACGGGGGGCGCGGTCTCACACATGACGCGCCCGCATCGTACGCGCCCAGGTCAGCAGGTCGGCGTTCGTCTCCCTGGCCGCGTCGCGGGTGGCCAGGATGTGCACGACGTCGTCCTCCGGCAGCGTCTCCACCATGATCGACAGGCCGTCGCAGTCGCTCACGTGCGGCAGGATCTCGCGCACCAGCTCGATCCCCCACGCGGCCTGGTCCTCGCCGATCTCCTCCAGGTCGTTGAGCATCACCAGCTCCGCCAGTTCGGCGAGCTCGCGGATGCCGCGGATCGTGTCGTCGTGGTCGCTGAGCAGCTTGTCCACGTGTTGTCTGCCGAAGATGGGCAGCAGGCCCGGGTACACGGCCTCCTCCTCGTAGCGGAAGTGCGGCCCGATGGCCTCAGAAAGCGTCTCCACCAGTTTTCTGACCTGCGCCGAGTCGCCGCTCTTGAAGGCGTCGATCAGCGCGAGCAGCAGATCCCTGACCTCGCGGTGCTCGGCGTGGAACGCTTCGGTGAAGTGATCGGCGATGGACAGCACACAGTCCTCCAGCTGTGGGATGGGTACTCGTGCGGTGACGAAAGTGTCGGTTCGCATGGGTTCACCGTTCCGGGCCCGTCACGCGCCGCCGGCGGCGCCCAGCACCACCGCCGCCGCCTGGACAACGCTCATTTCTCGCTCCTCGCCGTGAAACGCCGGACGCCGGTCATCGGCGTACGCCGAGCGGGGTGCGCCGCCGGTAGACGACGTAGGGCCGCCACAGGTACGCGATCGGCGCCGACCACACGTGGACGAGCCGGGTGAACGGCCAGATCGCGGCGAGCGCCCACGCCGACAGCGCGTGCAGCTGGAAGATCAGCGGCACGTCCGCCATCAGGCCGGGGTCGGGGCGGAAGGTCAGGACGCCGCGGAACCAGACGGCGATGGTGGCGCGGTAGTCGTAGCCGCCGCCGAGCAGGTTCTTGCCCACGGTCGCGGTCATGCCGAGCAGGATCACCGCGGCCAGCACGGTGAACAGGACCCTGTCCGCGCGGGTCGTGGTGCGGCGCACCCGCGGGCTGGTGAAGCGGCGGGCCAGCAGCAGCCCCAGGCCCGCGACCACCATGAGCCCGGCCACGGTTCCGGCGCTCACCGACACCAGATGGTAGAGGTGCTCGTCGACGCCGACCGCCTCGGTCAGGCTCTTCGGGACGAGCAGGCCGAGCACGTGACCGCCGATGGCGGCGAACGCGCCGAGATGGAACAGCGGGGAGCCGAGCCGCAGCAGCCGGCTCTCCAGAACCTGCGTGGTACGCGTCGTCCAGCCGAACTGGTCGACGCGCCAGCGCCAGACGTGACCGACGACGAAGACCGTCAAAGCGATGTAGGGCACGACCACCCAGAGCGCGACGCTCACGGCCGCACCTCCAATTCGTTCAGGGGCGGACCGAACGGGGCCAGCCCCACCTCCTCGGCGGGCGGTCCCGCCAGTGCGAGATCGGCCACCGCGGCCCGCTCGGCCTCCGACAGGCCGGGCAACTCGGCGCAGAGCGCGTCGAGGACCCCCGCGTACGGCGAGCCGCCGTCGTGCAGCGCGGTGCGGATCAGCTCCAGGCCCTTGCGGTGCTGGCGCAGCGCCGCCTCACCGGCGGCGGGACCGGCCAGGGCGGCGAATTCGCAGACCACGGGGAGAAAGTCGGGCAGCTCGCCCTCCGGCGGGGTGAGCCCGGCCACCCGGTAGCGCTGCTTGAGCGTCAGCAGGGCCATGCCGCGGCGGCGGGTGTCGCCGTGCAGGTAGTAGGTGAGGTAGAGGCTGGACTTGCGGCGCAGGTCGAACGTCTCGACGTAGGCGCGCGCCAGCGCCATCGGCTCGGTGGCGCGGAACCACTCGACGAACCGCGTCAGCGATTCGCGCGCCGCCGACTCCGGCAACCGGCCCACGGCCGCGGCCAGCTCGTCGCGGGCGGCGATCAGGCCGGGGTCGGGATACTGCAGCAGCAGCGACACAAGCCGAAGCAGCGTCGCCCGGTCCTGCGGGCAGAGCTCGGGCAGCGCCCGCCCGGCCTGCCGGGCGGGCTCACCGGGATGACCGGGCCGGCCGGGCCTGGCGGGCGCGGCGGGTGTGAGGCGGCGGGGCCAGGTGCGGAGCTTCACGCCGCGCCTCCCCTGCCGACGAAGAGCTTGAGCCCCACGCGGCCGTCGCCGCGGCGCCCGGTCACGCCGGCCGGGTGGAACCCGCTCATCCCGGGCCCGCCGTCACCGTCCAGGCTGCACCCGTCCACCTGCGCGGACAGCGCGGCGGCGTCCTCGCGGTGGGCGGCGGGCACGACGTAGCGCTCGTCGTACTTGGCGACGGCCAGCAGCCGGTACATCTCCTCCATGTCCTGCGCCGTCATCCCGGCCGACTCCAGCAGGTCCGAGGCCACGCTGCCGTCGAGGGTCCGGGCCCGCATGTACGAGCGCATGGCCGACAGCTTCATCAGCACCCCGGCCACGACGCCGGTGTCTCCGGCGGAGAACAGGCTCGCCAGGTACTCCAGCGGGATGCGCAGGTCGGTGATGGCGTGGAAGACGTTGTCCGGGTCGTCGGCGTCGGCGCCCATGCCGGTGACGGCGTCGAGCACCGGTGACAGCGGCGGGATGTACCAGACCATGGGCAGCGTGCGGTATTCGGGGTGCAGCGGCAGCGCCACCCGGTAGCGCATGGCCAGCCGGTAGATCGGCGAGCGTCGCGCGGCCTCGATCCAGTCCTCGCTGATCCCGTCAGCCCGGGCGGCCGCGGCCACCTCGGGGTCGTCGGGGTCGAGGAAGACCCGGCGCTGGGCCTCCAGCAGGTCGCGCGGGTCGGCGACGCGGGCGGCGTCGAGAACGGCGTCGGCGTCGTACAGGATGAGGCCGATGTAGCGCAGCCGGCCGACGCAGGTCTCGGCGCACACGGTCGGCTGCCCCGCCTCGATGCGGGGGAAGCAGAAGGTGCACTTCTCGGCCTTGCCGGTCTTGTGGTTGACGTACACCTTCTTGTACGGGCAGGACGAGACGCACATGCGCCAGCCGCGGCAGCGGTCCTGGTCCACCAGGACGATGCCGTCCTCCTCCCGCTTGTACATCGCGCCGGAGGGGCAGGCGGCGACGCAGGCCGGGTTGAGGCAGTGCTCGCAGATGCGCGGCAGGTGGAACATGAAGGTCTTGTCGAACTCCATCCTCACCTTCTCCACCATGGCCGCGAGGTTGGGGTCGGCCGGGGCGTGCTCGGGGGCGCCGCCCAGGTCGTCCTCCCAGTTCGCGCCCCAGGTGATCGCCATGTCCCGCCCGGTGATGGCCGACTTGGGGCGGATGACCGGGACGTGCGGCCCGGCGGGGGCGTTGATGAGGGTGTCGTAGTCGTAGGTGGCCGGCTCGTAGTAGTCGTCCAGGTCCGGCAGGTTCGGGTTGGCGAACAGGCTGAGCAGCCGCTTGCCCCGGCCGCCGGCGCGGAGCCTGAGCCGCCCGCGCCGGTCGAGCTCCCAGCCGCCGTGCCAGCGCTCCTGGTCCTCGTAGCGCTTGGGGTAGCCGACGCCGGGCTTGGTCTCGACGTTGTTGAACCAGACGTACTCGACGCCGTCCCGGTTGGTCCAGGTCTGCTTGCAGGTGACGGAGCAGGTGTGACAACCGATGCACTTGTCCAGGTTCATCACCATGGCCACCTGTGCCATGACACGCATCAGTAGGTCACCTCCTGGCCGCGGCGGCGGATCACGGTGACCTCGTCACGCTGGTTGCCGGTCGGCCCGTAGTAGTTGAATGCGTAGGTGAACTGCGCGTACCCGCCGATGAGGTGGCTGGGCTTGAGCAGCAGCCGGGTGAGGGAGTTGTGCACGCCGCCGCGCCGGCCCGATCTCTCGGTGAGCGGCACGTTCACGTTGCGGTCCTTGGCGTGGTACATGTACACGGTCCCGGCCGGCATGCGGTGCGAGACGACCGCCCTGGCCACGACCACGCCGTTGCGGTTGTACGCCTCGATCCAGTCGTTGTCGGCGACCCCGATCGCGGCGGCGTCCTCGGTGCTCATCCAGATCGTCGGCCCGCCGCGCGAGAGGGCGAGCATGTAGGCGTTGTCCTGGTATTCGGAGTGGATGGACCACTTCGAGTGCGGGGTCAGGTAGCGCACGGTGACCTCGGCCGCCCCGCCGTCGCCCTGGTCACCGTAGTGGCGGCCCATGTTGAGCGGCGGCCGGTAGGCGGGCAGCTGCTCGCCCAGCTCGGTGATCCAGTCGTGGTCGAGGAAGAACTGCTGGCGGCCCGTCAGGGTGTGCCAGGGCTTGTCCCGCTCGACGTTGATCACGAAGGCGGAGTAACGGCGTCCGCCGGTCTCCGACCCGGACCACTCGGGTGACGTGATCACCGGCTGCGGCCTGGACTGCGTGTCGGCGAACGTGATGCGCTTGCCCTCGTGCTCGGCCGACAGGTCGGCCAGCTTCGTGCCGGTGCGCCGCTCCAGGCTCTCGAAGCCCTGAGTGGCCAGGCGGCCGTTGGTGGTGCCCGACAGCGCGAGGATGGCCTCGCACATCCGGTCGGCGGTGTCCAGCGAGACGCGTCCCTCGCCGTCGGTGCCGTTCTTGACGGCCAGGTAGTCGAGCTCCGGGCCGACCCGGTAGGTCACGGCCTTGGTCGTCAGGCCCGACTCGGCGAAGAGCGGCCCGATGGAGCGCATGCGCTCGCCGACGGCGGCGTAGTCGCGCTCGATCGTCACGATCTTCGGCATCGTCCTGCCGGGTACGGGCTCGCATTCACCGTATTTCCAGTCACGCACCCGGCCGCCCGGCTGGGCGAGCTCGTCGGGGGTGTCGTGCGTGAGCGGAACGGCCAGCACGTCGGTGCGCCTGCCCAGGTGATCGGCGGCCAGCTCGGAGAAGCGGTCGGCGAGGGCGAGGAAGGCGTCGTAGTCGCTGCGCGTCTGCCACGGCGGGGCGATGGCCGGGTTGAACGCGTGCACGAACGGGTGCATGTCCGTGCTGGACAGGTCGTGCTTCTCGTACCAGGTGGCGGCCGGGAGCACGATGTCGGAGAACAGCGCCGTGGACGTCATCCGGAAGTCGATCGCGGTGAGCAGGTCGAGCTTGCCCTCGGCGGCCTCTTCGCGCCAGGTCACCTCGGCCGGGTGCAGTCCTTCCTGGTTACGGGTCTCGGCGTCGGTGCCGAGCAGGTGCCGCAGGAAGTACTCGTTGCCCTTGCCGGAGGAGCCGAGCAGGTTGGCCCGCCACACGGTCAGCACGCGGGGGAAGTTGGCCGGGTCACCCGGGTCCTCGGCGGCGAAACGGAGATTTCCGGACTTCAGCTCGTTCGCGACGTGCTCGGCCACCGGGATGCCGGCCCGGCCGGCCTCGTCGGCGAGGGTGAGCGGGTTGCGGTTGAAGGTCGGCTGCGAGGGCAGCCAGCCGAGCCTCGCGGCCTGGGCGTTGCAGTCGGCGAACGACTTGCCGTCGAAGGCGCCGGAGCCGAGCGGGCTGGCGAGTTCGCCCGCTCCGAACTGCTCGTAACGCCACTGGTCGGTGGCCAGGTACCAGAACGCGGTCCCGGCCATGTGCCGGGTCGGCCGCTGCCAGTCGAAGGCGAAGGCGAGGTGCTGGAATCCGGTGATCGGGCGGACCTTCTCCTGGCCGACGTAGTGCGCCCAGCCGCCGCCGTTGACGCCCTGGCAGCCGGTCAGCAGCACCAGCGTGAGGAACGAGCGGTAGATCTGGTCGGAGTGGAACCAGTGGTTGGTGCCCGCACCCATCGCGATCATCGACTTGCCCCGGGTGCGTTCGGCGTTGCGGGCGAACTCGCGGGCGATTCTGGCGATCGTCGCGGCGGGCACCGAGGTGATCTCCTCCGCCCACGCCGGCGTGTACGGCCGGCTCGCGTCCAGGTACGACTCCGGCCACTCGCCCGGCAGGTCGCGGGCGACGCCGTACTGGGCCATGAGCAGGTCGAAGACCGTGGTGACCAGCTTGCCGCCCACCTCGGTGACCGGCACGCCGCGGCGCATGACCGTGCCGCCCTCGGTGGCGCCCTCGTCGAAGCGCGGCAGGTCGACGGCGACCGCCCGCTCCGACCGGTCGAACAGCGTCAGCTCCGGGTCCGCGCCGCCCAGGTCGAGGTTCCAGCGGCCCTCGCCCTCCTGGCCCCAGCGGAAGCCCAGCGAGCCGTTCGGCACGACGGGCGCGCCCGTCCCGGAGTCCAGGAAGACGGTCTTGAACTCGGCGTTCTCACCGGCGTCGTCCCCGTCCCCGAGCAGGTCGGCGGCGGTGAGGAAGCGGCGCGGCACGTACGCGTCACCGCGCGGTTCCAGCGTCACCAGGAATGGAAGGTCCGTGTATTTCCGGACGTAGTCGGTGAAATAAGGGACCTGGCGGTCGCGGAAGAACTCCGTCAGCACGACGTGCCCCATGGCCATGGCGAGCGCGCCGTCCGTGCCCGGGTGCGGCGCCAGCCAGTCGTCGGCGAACTTGACGTTGTCGGCGTAGTCGGGGCTGACCGCGACCACTTTCGTGCCCTGGTAACGGGCCTCGGTCATGAAGTGGGCGTCGGGAGTGCGGGTGACCGGGATGTTGGAACCCCACATGATCAGATAGCGGGAGTTCCACCAGTCCGCCGCCTCCGGCACGTCCGTCTGGTCGCCCCACACCTGCGGGGAGGCGATCGGCAGGTCGGCGTACCAGTCGTAGAAGGACAGCAGTGTGCCGCCGATCATCGACAGGAACCGCGTGCCGGCCGCGAACGACGCCATCGACATGGCCGGGATCGGCGAGAACCCCACCACCCGGTCGGGGCCGTACTGCTTGACCGTGTGCACGTGCGCCGCGGCCATCAGCTCCAGGACCTCGTCCCAGCTGGAGCGGACGAACCCGCCCTTGCCGCGCGCCCGCTTGTACGCCCGCGCCCGCTCCGGGTCGCCGGTCAGCTCCGCCCACGCCAGCACCGGATCGCCCAGCCTGGCTTTGGTCTCGCGCCACATCTCCAGCAGCACGCCCCGCACGTACGGGTAGCGCACCCGCGAGGGCGAATAGGTGTACCAGGAGAAGGACGCGCCGCGGGGGCAACCGCGCGGCTCGTACTCGGGCGAATCGGGTCCGACCGACGGGTAGTCGGTCGCCTGGTGCTCCCACGTGATCAGCCCGTCCTTGACGAACACCTGCCACGAGCACGATCCCGTGCAGTTCACGCCATGCGTCGAGCGCACCACCTTGTCGTGCGCCCACCGATCCCGGTAGAAGCGATCCCAGCCACTGGGATTGATCTGGTGCAGGGTGCGGCCGTCGGCCGATATCTCTGATCTGGTGAAGAACGTCCGGGCGGCGAGCAACGGCCCCATGCCGGGGGTGGAGTCGATATCAGTCACAGGTCTTTCCTCGCCCCAGGGGTAACAGCGGACATGGGTCAAGATTCGTGCCTGCCGCCTGACCACGGCAGGGACCAAAGTCCCCGGCCGCTGGCCCGATGGGCCATTGGGAGCCGTTCGGGGTTCAGGTCATGTGGTCGAGGTGGGGAGCGTCAGCCACATGACCGAGACGGGAGCCGGCCCAGGGCACCCTGGACCTGACCCGGGTACCGGCGTTCCTCATGGCGTCGGCGAGATCGGCCTTCGCCCACGGGCGAGGTGCTTCTCCCACAGGAAGCCACCGGCCACTCCGATCAGCGCACCGATGATGTCCCTGGTCGCGGGTCGCCGTTCGACGCGGCCCTCAGGCGGGGCGCCGCGTTCACCCACCGGGAGGCGCTCCCCCCGTCGTTGGGGACGACGCGACGGCGGGGGTGCCGGCGGTCCCGCGGACGGGACCGCCGGCGGGGGAGCGGGGGAGGCGGGGTGGGGCGGGCCGGGCGCGGCGGGTGCCCGCCGCGTCCGGCGGGGGAGGAGGGGCCGGCCCCTGCGCCGGCTACGGGGCGTCGGCCGTGGCGACGCGGGAAGCGGGAAGCTCGAACCAGACGGCCTTGCCCCCGGGGGTGCGGGCACTGCCCCAGCAGCAGGCCAGGGAGTCCACCAGGTGGAGCCCCCGCCCACCCTCGTCGTCGTCGTGAACCGTCCGCGGGCTGGGCAGCAGCGGCTCGGCGTCCTCGACCTCGCAGCGCAGCAGGCCGTCCTGGAGGGAGAGGGTGAGCGAGACCGTCCCCCGGGCGTGCCGCAGCGCGTTGGTGACCAGCTCACTGACGAGCAGCTCGGCGGCGACGCTCTGCTCGGCGAGGTCCCAGGCGGTCAGCCGTTCCCGGGTCAGCCGGCGCGCCCTGCCCACCGAGGAGGGGTGCCGGGCCAGCCACCAGGAGGCGTCACGGTGTCCGGTGCCGGCGTCCAGCCCGGCGAGGCGGCGCAGGAGCGTCCTGAACCGGCCGCGGGGGCGCGCCTCGCGGCTTCCCAGGGCCGGCACGGCGAGCGAGACCGCGCCGGGTGGCCGGCAGGTGAGGGCGGCGGAGGAGTTCATGCCGCCCGCTCCCGGAGGCGGGCCGGAACGCTGCGCCCGTCGGGCATCAGCTCTCCGGCGTCGTCGAAGACCACCAAACCGTTGCAGAGCAGCCACCACCCCTGCTCGGGGTGGAAGGCCACGAGGTGGGCGGCCCCACGGTCGGGAGCGTGCACCGGAGGGCAGTGAGGCTGGTGCTCGCACATGGCTCCTCCTTCAATCCTTCGCCTGTCGGGGTGGAACCTTTACCGTGCTGCCAGTCTGCCGTGAAGACCGAACGTAGAAAACGGTACAAATACCCGTATTCATACCTATATGGATTATCCGGGGGTGGGTCACGCCTCAGGGGTCCCGCGGGAGCAAGGTCAACGGTCACAGGCGGTTCTTCGTCACCGACACCACCGACACCACCGACACCACCGACACCACCGACACCACCGACACCACCGACACCACCGACACCACCGACACCACCGGCTTGCCGGCCACCGTCGCGGTGACGGGCGCGCGCCGACAGGATCGCGACGGCGCCAAGACCGCCCTGTCGCCGGCGTACCCGACCATGCCGATCCGGCACGTCACCACCTCGGGTGACGAAACCGGCGAGATCGCTGCGGTGGCAGCGGGGCCGGCCGGGATCACAAGCCCACCCATGATCGCTTGCTCTCCTCCACTCAGGATCCATCGATCCATTTGATAGCCTGCAAGTGATACACCGAGCCCACATTGAAACGATCGCCAAAAGCGACGGGGGCGGCGCGAACGGTGACCCGCGGCCTGCGTCGCAATGAGGCACCATGGCAGCGATGACGAAGACCTCCCGGGGGCGGCACGACGGCGGCCTGCCGGCGGAGGTGACGAGCTTCGTGGGGCGTCGGCACGAGGTGGCCGAGGTCAGAAGGCTGCTGGCGGTGTCCAGAGTGGTGACGCTGACCGGCCCTGGCGGCGTGGGCAAGACCCGGCTGGCCATTCGGGCGGGTCAAGAGGTGCGTCGGGCCTTTCGGGACGGCGTGTGGCTGGTGGAGCTGGCCGCGCTGCCGGTCGATACGAGGGGGGCGGGCACCGATCTGGTGGCACGGGCGGTGGCCGGTGCGCTGGATGTCCCCGACCGTAGTGCCGCGCCGCCATTGACGGTGCTGACGAATCACCTGCGTGGCAGGCAGGCTCTGGTGATCTTGGACAACTGCGAGCATCAGCTGGCCCCGTGTGCCGTGCTCGCCGACACGGTGCTGCGGGCAGCGCCCGAGGTGCGGATTCTGGCCACGAGCCGGCAGCCGCTGGGGATCACCGGGGAACAGACGTTGCCCGTGCCGCCGCTGTCGCTGCCCGACTGTGAGGCGCCGCATTCCTCGCTGGAGGCGTTCACACAGGGTGAGGCCGTGCGGTTGTTCGCCGAGCGGGGGCGGGCCGCTCACCCGGGATTCGCCGTCACCGAGGACAACCGGGACGTCGTCTGCCGGATCGTTCGCCGTCTCGACGGGCTGCCGCTGGCGATCGAGCTGGCAGCCGTGCGTCTGCGCGCACTGTCGGCCCGGCAGTTGCTGGATCGGCTCGATGAGCGCTTCCGACTGCTGTCGGCCGGGTCCAGGGCCGTGCTGCCCCGGCATCAGACGCTGCGGGCGCTGATCGACTGGAGTTACGCCCTGTGTTCACAGGAGGAACAACTGCTGTGGCGGCGGGTGTCGGTGTTCGCCGGAGATCTGGACCTGGAGGCGGCCGAGACGATCTGCTCGGGGGACGGCATCGCCCGGCGGGACGTCGTCGACCTGCTGATCGGCCTGGTGGACAAGTGCGTGCTGACGCGCGACGACCACCAGGAATCCGTACGTTACCGGATGCTGGAGACGCTGCGCGCCTATGGGGCCGAGCGCCTGGCCCGCTGCGGTGAGGCGGATACGCTGCGCGGCCGGCACCGGGACTACTACCGCGGCTTGGCGGGCCTGGCGCGGGCGGAGTTCTTCGGGCCGATGCAGCTGCGATGGCTGCGGCGTCTGCAGGCCGAGCACGCCAACCTACGCGCCGCGCTGGAGTCGTCGCTGACCGAGCCGGGTACACGTGAGGACGGCCTGAGCATGGCCACGGACCTGCTGTATCACTGGCTCTCCAGTGATCATCTAGGAGAGGGGCGCGGCTGGCTGGAGCGGGGTCTGGCCGTCGTCCGCTCGCCTGGTCCGACACGTGGGCGCGCGCTGTGGACCGCGGCCTGGCTGGCGGTGATCCAGGGTGACATCACGAGCGCCGCGGCGATGCTGCGAGAGGGGCGGAGCATCGGGGAGCGGCTGGGGGATGACTCGATCCTGATGTACGTAGAGCTGTTCGACGGCCAGGTCGCCATGTGCGAGGACCGGGCGGAGGAGGGACTGAGGCACCTCGAGCGGGCGCTGGAGCGGCACTGCTGTACGGGAGATCCGACAGGGCTGGCGCTGACGCTGATCCGAGTGTCGCTGGCGCACTCGTTCCTGGGGCATCCTGAGCGGGCGGTCGCGGCAGGACGGGAGTGCCTGGCGGTGTGCGAAGCGCACGGGGAGGGCTGGCACCGCGCGTACATGATGATGGCGCTCGGCGTGGATCTGTGGCGGCAGGGGGAACTGAAGCAGGCGCTCGGGATGGAGCGGAAAAGCCTGGCGTTCAACCGGTCGCTGGGTGATCTGCTGGGGGCGGGGATCACGGTCGAGGTGCTGGCGTGGATCGCCGCCTCGCGGGAGGAGTTCCAGCGGGCGGCGCGGCTGCTGGGGATCGCGGGCACGGTGTGGGCGACGCTGGGGGCGCGCATGTCGGGGTTCGGGTATCTGGCCGGATATCACGACGCGTGTGAGGATCGGACACGTGCGGCTCTGGGGGAGAGGGCGTTCGAGGCGGCCGTGGAGCGCGGGGCGCGGCTGGATCGGGAGGAGGCGCTGGCGTACGCGTTGCAGGAGGAGCAGCCCGCCCGCGATCAGGGCGGCGGCGCTGAGGAACCGGCGCGGCTGACCCGGCGGGAGCGGCAGATCGCCGAGCTGGTGGCACAGGGGCTGACGAACAAGGAGATCGCGGCGTCGCTGGTGATCGCACAGCGCACCGCGGAGGGACACGTCGAGCACATTCTGACCAAGCTGGGATTCACCTCGCGGGCGCAGATCGCGGTATGGGTACGCGACGAGGGTTCCGCGGGGCAGGGGTGACGGCGAAGCCGATCACAGAGGGGTGGCCCCCTGCCCCACACCCGCATCACAGCGCCTCCGCCGGCTTCAGAATTCTCAGGGGATCTCGAAATGCACCGTCTGGAAGGCATGTGCGTCGCTGTCGCGGTCGTCGTGCACCTCGGCCGCCAGTGAGCGCCAGAACGCCTCAGCCCCTGGAACTCGGGTGTCGGTGTGCAGGTAGAGGTATCCGTAGCCCGGGGTGTTCGCGACGAAGGCGCGAGCCAGCTCGACCAGCCCTCTGCCGAGCCCGCGGCGCCGGTGCTCCGGGCGGACGTAGACGCGGAACAGCTGGGCGGTGTGTCGATCGGGATAGCGTTCGGCGAGCCAGGCCGGGTGCGACGGGCTCTTGGGTCCGGCGGCGCGCACGGCGGTCGTGGCCACGACCTGTCCGCTGTGCACGGCGACGAACAGGCCGTGCCGAGGATCGCGGAGGTAGACGCCCTCCAGGTCGATGACGTCGGCGTGCCATTCCGGGCGGTAACCGTAGCCGAGGTCGTGGTAGAAGGTGTCGAGCATGACGCTGCGCGCACCGTCGAGGTCGGCAGGCCCGGCTGCACGGAGTTCGTAGTCGTGGGTCACAGTGCGTTCTCCCGTTTTCCGGCGGCGAAGGGGGACAGGACGACGGCGGCCGGCCCGTGCCCGGTCACCTGACCGTCATGGATGACGACGACGTGGTCGGCGATCCTGGCCACCACGCCAAGGTCGTGGCTGATCATGATGAGGGTGAGGTGGCGTCGGCGGGTGAGCCGCTGGAGGTGGTCGAGGACCGTGGCTCGGGTGAGCGTGTCGAGCCCGGAAGTGATCTCATCGCAGATCAGGACGGAGGGTTCGGCGAGCAGGGCGCGGGCCAGGGCGCAGCGTTGCAGTTCGCCGCCGGACAGGCCACCTGGCCGGCGGCGCATGGCGTCGGCGGGCAGGCCGACCTCCGCGAGGATCTCCAGGGCGGCGGTCCTGGCCTGTTCGGTGCTCATGTCGCGCAGCCGTACGGCGGTGCGGGCCACCTGGTCGAGGACTGTCCGGTGGGGGTCGAAGGAGGCTCGGGCGTCCTGGAAGACGTACTGCACCGCCGCCAGGTCCTTCCTGGTACGGCGGGTCAGCTCGCGACCGTCGAGGCGTACGGACCCCGACTGCGGCCGGTGGAGTCCGGCGATGCACCGGGCGAGAGTCGTCTTCCCGCTGCCGGAGCGGCCCACGACGGCCAGGCATTCGCCCGCCGCGGCTCGCACCGACACCTCTCGAAGAACGGTGGCGCGGCCGTGCCTGGCGGTCAGGCCGGTCGTCTCCAGCCGGGGCCCCGCCTCGACGGTTCGCGTGGTGACGTCATCCACGCCGGGTTGGGCGGCCACCAGTTCGCGTGTGTACTTCTCCCGCGGATCGGCCAGCACCGAGTCGGTGGGGCCCGCCTCGACCACCTGGCCATCCCGAAGGACGACCACCTGGCCGGCCAAGGTCCGTACGATGTCGAGGTCGTGGCTGAGCAGGACGATCGTGATGCCCTGCCGCGCCAGTTCGGACAGTTCGCGCACCACCTCGTCGCGGGTGGCGGTGTCCTGGCCGGTGGTGGGCTCGTCGGCCACGATGACAGCGGGATCGCCGAGCAGGGCCTGGGCCACCGCGAGCCGTTGCTGCTGGCCGCCGGAGAGCTGGTGGGGATAGCGGCGCAGGAAGGCGCGATCGGAGGGCAGGCTGGCGCGTCGCAGCGCCGCCTCGACGGAGGTCCCGTGTCGCGTGGCGATCTCCCTGAGCACGGCGCCGATCCTGCGGACGGGATTGAGCACCGAGGAGGGATGCTGCGGGATGAAGCCCACGGTGCCGGGAGTGGGTGGGCGCGCGGCGGTGATCCGTTGGCCTGCGACCGTGACGGCGCCGGTGACCGCGACGCCCGGCGGGTGCTCGCCGAGCAGGGCCAGGGCGGTGGTGGTCTTGCCGCTGCCCGAGGCGCCGACGATGGCCAGCACCTGCCCTGCGGGCACCTGGAAGCTCACCCCGTGCAGGATCGGCTCCGCACGCAGATCGACGACGTCGATCACTGGTGAGCCTTGCCGTGCCGGGTCGATGACATCGGTCACGGGTGGGCCTTTCTGCGCAGGGCGTGGTCGAAGGTGAGGTTGAGGCCGACGGAGAGCGCCACGATCAGTAACGCGGGGACGACGACCGCCCACGGCTGGAGGAACATCCCCCCGCGGTTGCGGTCCACCATGACGGCCCAGTCGGCGGCGTCGGGGGAGACGCCGATGCCGAGGAAGCTGGCTGCGGCGACGAGGTAGAGCGCCCCTGTCAGGCGGGTGCCGAGGTCGGCGGCGAGGGTGCGGAGCATCGAACGGCCCACGTAGCCGACCGTGATGCGCCACCGGCTTTCCCCCTGCAGGCGCATGGCCTCCAGCGCGGGGCGACCGGCGATCTCCAGCGCGGCGGCCCTGGAGATCCGGGCGACATCGGGCAGGCTGATCAGCGTGACGATGGGCACCAGGGTGAGCGCGCCACGAGGCGCGATGGTGGCCAGCAGGATGAGCGAGAGCATGAGGGCACCGCGAGCAGTATCCGTCTCATGCGCGCGGCGCCAACCGGAAGGCCGCCCGCAACCTGCCCCCCGCCGGGCCTCCGGTCGAGGCGGCGGGCCGTGTCGCGCACCCGGTGAGCGCGGCGGCCGACAAACCGGCGGTGAAGCCGAGGAAGCCGCGGCGGCTCAGGTGGTCGTTCATAGGGTGGTGCCTTTCCATTTCATTGCCGGCATCGCGCGGTCTCCGGGACGTGGTCGCCGTCGAGCTCCTCCACCCAGCCGAGCAGCGTCGTCCTGCCCGCGCCGAGAAACCCCGGCAGCACGGTCACCGGAAGGCGGGTCATCCGCGGCCCGGGGCCGCGTAGGGGAGCAGTGCCATCTCGCGGGCGTTCTTGATCGCTCGGGCCAGCCGCCGTTGCTGCCGGATGGTGACGCCCGTGACACGGCGGCTGCGGATCTTGCCGCGGTCGGAGATGAACGTGCGCAGCAGGTCGGTGTCCTTGTAGTCGATGTGACCGACGCCGTGCAGCGGGTTGCCCTTCTTGCGCGGGGTACGGCGGGGCTTCACGCGGTCTCCTTCAGATCGAGGATGGGGGCGAACGGGTCGTCGTAGCGGGCCCAGGCGGCGGGGCCGGCCTGCTCCTCGTCACAGGTGAGCAGACACGAGTCGAGCAGCTCGTGGATGTGCTCGCGGTCGAGGTCCGGGCCGGTGAAAACCAGGTGCTGGACGCGGTCACCGCTGACCGGGTGCCAGTCCAGGGCCGCCGCCATGCGGCGAGCGGGGGAGACCGTCTCCCAGGCGGCCTCGGGCAGCGCGGCCAGCCAGAAGCCGGCGTCCTCCACCGAGGCGACGCCTGCGACCGCGTCCCAGGCGAGCAGCCGGTT
The DNA here is from genome assembly GCF_014648055.1 of Streptosporangium pseudovulgare. Taxonomy (GTDB): domain Bacteria; phylum Actinomycetota; class Actinomycetes; order Streptosporangiales; family Streptosporangiaceae; genus Streptosporangium; species Streptosporangium pseudovulgare. The sequence continues at coordinate 73,358 of NZ_BMQJ01000015.1, read as the reverse complement.
GCGGTGGGTCGCCAGCCAGAAACGGCCGCGTGAGCGGACCGACGAGGTGACCAGTTCGTCCACGGCGTCGAACAGCCGGGCGGGGTGCAGCGGGCGCACGGCGTGCCACACCACCGTGGTGATCTCCCCGTCCTGGGCGTCGCACGGGAGCTGGGCGGTGGCCGGATCGACGCGTTCGGCCAGGACGGCGGTGCACAGCGCGGTGCCGGCGGGGCGGGGTAGCGCGGTGATCTCATGCACCGGCGTCACGGGGGCGAGGTGGGCGAGCACCATCCGCGAGAGGTCGCCGTCCTCCTCGTCCCCGCCGTGCAGCACGAGTCCCGTGGCGTACTCGATCTGCCGGGCGAGGACCTCGGCCAGGTAGCGCCGGTCGCCTCTGGCCGCCTGCCTGCCGACCTTGGACAGCCGGTCGCCGAGGGTGATGTCGACGGGCATGCGTTCGGCGTCCAGCGCGGTGAGCACAGAGGTCAGCCGCAAGATGCCCGCGGCCTCGTCACAGTCGATCGCCTCGGCCACGGAGCGTGGTTCGACCGAGTCCCACAGGTCGACGATCAGCAGCGAAGCCGCGCCCGCCAGCCGTACGAGCTGGGGGAGGAGGTCCTCGCGGACGGTGCAGGCGATGCAGCCATGTGCGAGCCGCACCTCGGTCACGTCGAGCGTCTTCACCGCGTCACGGACGACCCGGCGGACGCGATCGGCGGTGACCGCGGCCAGATCGTGGTGGACCGCGACGGATCCGGGGTGCTCGTTCAGCAGTCGGTCGACGGTCGCCGTGCGGACCGAGGCGTGCAGGCCCGCGACGAGGACGACGGGGGTGGACACGGATCCTCCAGTTGCAGAAATGAAAATCATTGTCGCTATCATGGCACAGCCTGGCGACCAGAAAGGATTGGATTTGTCCAGAAACGACCTCCGGCCGGTCATCAAGCTCCGCTCGACCGCGGGGACCGGCTACACGTACGTGACCACGAAGAACCGGCGCAACGACCCGGGCCGGCTCACGCTTCGCAAGTACGACCCGACCATCCGCCGCCACGTGGAGTTCCGGGAGGAGCGATGAAGAAGAGCATCCACCCCGACTATCACCCCGTCGTGTTCCGCGACCCAGGCGCGGACTTCGCGTTCCTCACCCGCTCCACGATCACCAGCGACAAGACCGTCCAGTGGGCCGACGGAAACACCTACCCGGTGGTCGACGTCGACGTCTCCTGCGCGAGCCACCCCTTCTACACCGGTCGCAACCGCGTCCTGGACGCCGCCGGCCGCGTCGAGCGGTTCAACCAGCGCTACGGGAGGAGCTGATGTCGGCCCGCTGCCGGCTCACCGGCATCACGCCGGTCTTCGGCAACAACGTCTCCCACTCTCACCGGCGCACCCGCCGGAGGTGGAACCCCAACATCCAGAACCGTCGCTACTGGGTGCCGAGCGAGGGCCGCTTCGTCCAGCTGGCGCTCAGCACGCGGGCGATCAAGACCATCGACCGGATCGGCATCGAGAAGGCCGTAGCACTGATCCGCGCCCGAAAAGAGAGGATCTGATGGCCAAGAAGAGCAAGATCGCGGCCAACGAGCGGCGCAAGGCCGTCGTGGCCCGCTACGCCGAGCGCCGTGCGCGGTCGAAGGAGCTCGTACGCACCGGCACGCCGGAGGAACGGGCCTCGGCTGTACGGGAGCTGGGCCGGCAGCCCCGCGACGCCAGCGCCACCCGCGTCCGCAACCGCGACTCCGTCGACGGCCGCCCGCGCGGCCATCTGACCAGGTTCGGGTTGTCTCGCATCCGCTTCCGCGAGATGGCCCATCGGGGCGAGCTGCCAGGCGTCACGAAGGCGAGCCGGTAGCCGTGGCCGTACCCGAGCGCAGAACCTCGCGCAGCAACACCCGGCATCGCCGCAGCCGGTGGAAGGCGGCCGTGCCCGACCTCGTCCCGATCACCGTGAACGGGCAGGAGTCGCCGGTCCCGCGCCGCCTCGTCCGCGCCTGCCGGCGGGGGCTCATCGCGCCGCGCTGAGACGGTGACGCACCAGGTCACCCGCGGCGGAGCGCATCACCGGGGCGCCGAATCGCGGCGGGCGTCCTGGTCGCGCCACCTTCGCCGCTTGTCAACCGCTCGCCCTGAGAGCTTCTGACGCAGTGGCCTTTGTCGTGTCAGAAGCTCTCAGGGCCGCGATGGGACGGAACGACCGCCGCGGCGGAGCGCGTGATCGGAAATGTCGGTGGCCGCTGCCATACTCCCGGACCATGACAGTGGAGAGAGTCGTGCTCACCGGCGCCGCCGGACGGGTCGGGTCCGTGCTGCGCGAGCCGCTGCGGCGCCGGCTGCGCCGGCTGGTCTCGGTCGACCGCGAGCCGCTGACCGCCCAGGGGCCGGACGAGGAGGTCCGCCGGGCCCACCTGGACGGTATCGAGGACGCGGCCTCGGTCATCGAGGGCGCGGACGCGGTCGTGCACCTGGCCGGGGTGCCGGACGAGGCGCCGCTCGCCGACCTCCTGGACGGCAACGTCCTGGGCACCCACCACGTGCTGGAGGCGGCGCGCCGTACGGGGGTCGGGCGCGTGGTGCTGGCGAGCAGCAACCGGCTGACCGGCTGCTACCCGGCCGCGCAGCCGGTCTCGGCGTCGGCGCCGCCCCGCCCCGACGGGCTGTACGGCGTCAGCAAGGTCGCCGTGGAGGCGCTGGGCCGGCTGTACGCCGACAAGTTCGGCCTGCAGGTGGTGTGCCTGCGCATCGGCAGCCTCGAACCCGAGCCGAGCGAGCCGCGGCACCTCGCCACCTGGCTGAGCCCGCGCGACTGCGCCGGGTTCGTCTGGGCCGCGCTGACCCGGCCCGATGTCACCTTCACCGCCGCGTACGCGGTGTCGGCCAACACCCGCCGGTACTGGGAGCTCGACGACGGGCTCGGCTACCACCCCCTCGACGACGCCGAGGCGTACGCCGACCGGATCCCCGGGGCGGCGGAACACTTCGCCGCCGACCCGCTCCAGGGCGGTGATTTCGCCACCGCCGAGTACACCCTCCGCCACGCCTTCGGCCCGCGGCCGGCCGAAGGGCACTGAGGACGGCCGGTCGCCCGGTCACGGTGAAGTGGCCGGTCACCCGGTCACGGTGAAGCCGCCGAACGGCAGGACGGCGAACCCGAGGGCGACGAGGATGTTGACCGCCGTCGCGGCGGCGAACACGCCGACCGGCCGCCGGCCCGCCGCGCGCGGCGACGCCACCCGGAACTCCGGCCCGACGCCGACGGGTGGTGGGCATGCTCCGACCCTGAACCGTATTTCCTATCAAGTCAATAGGAAATCCATGGAATAGCATGGCGTCTCCCAAGAAAGGGCGGACCTCCATGACTGCTTCCCGGCCGCGGCCTAACGTCGTGCCCATGTCGATCGAAGAGAACGTCGCCCGCCTCACGGGACTGCTGCCCGACCCCGGACGTTCGGCCGTCGCGGTCGCGCCGCCGCTCCCGCGGGAGGGGCACTGGGCCGGCGCGCCCAGCGCGGTGGCGGGCGGCGGCCTGATCCACCTGGCCTACCGGCTGCGCAGGCCGGTGGGGGAGGGGCGCGGTTACGCGGTCGTCGTGGCGCGCTCCGCCGACGGAGAGCGTTTCGAGAACATCCTGGCGATCACCCAGGAGGAGATGGACACCGAGTCCCTGGAGCGGCCGGCCCTGGTGCGCACCCCCGAGGGACGCTGGCGGCTGTACCTGAGCTGCGCCACGTACGGCACCAAGCACTGGCGGGTGGAGGTGCTGGAGGCCGACGACCCGGCGGGCTTCGACCCCCACCGACGCACGACCGTCCTGCCCGGCGACCCCAAGACCGGGGTCAAGGACCCGGTGATCCTGTGGCGGGACGGGGTGTGGCACCTGTGGGCCTCCTGCCACCCGCTGGAGGACCCCGAGGAGGCCGACCGGATGGTCACCAAGTACGCGACCAGCGCCGACGGCCTCGAATGGACCTGGCAGGGCACGGCGCTGAGCGGCCGCCCGGGAACCTGGGACGGCCGGGGCGTCCGGGTCTCCGCGGTCCGCTTCGCGGCCGGCCGGGTGCTGGCCTTCTACGACGGCCGGGCGAGCGCGGCCGAGAACTACGAGGAGCGGACCGGCGTCGCGGAGGGGTGGGACCCGGCCGCGCTGGCCGCCGTGGGCGACCGTCCGGCCGCGGTCTCGCCGTACCGGGGCGGCGGCCTGCGCTACCTCGACATCGTCGACCTGCCCGGGGGCGGCACGCGGCTGTACTACGAGTACACCCGCGCCGACGGCGCGCACGAGCTGCGCACGGAGCTGCGCTGAGCGCACGGGACCACGCCGGGCGCGGAGCCGCGTTCATGGAGCCGCGCCGGGGCGCATCGGGTCGCGCCCCGGCGCACGGGACGGGCGGGCCGGCCGAGGGAGTGGCCGGCCCGCCGCGTCCGTTCGAGGCCCCGGCGCGGGCCGGTCCCCGGATCAGCCGGGCACCCGCCGGGGATCCGCCGGGGGGACGCGGCCGTTCCTGGCCTGGCGCTGGCCGGGAGGACGCCCGCCGACCAGGCCGCCGGAGCGGTCCCGGGGCCTGAGCCAGTCGCCGAAGTCCTCACCGGTGACCCGCTGGAGCAGCTCGACGTCGTCGGCGAAGTACGGGATGAGCCGCTGCCGCTGCTCCCAGGTGAGCGGGCGCCGCGGGTCGCCCCGCCGCTGGAGCAGGCCCTCGATCGGCTCGGCCAGCGCCGTGCCCAGCCTGCCGGGCAGGAAGCGCCCGGCCAGCGCCCCGGCCCGCGCGGCGGCCGACAGCAGGACGTGCCTGCGGCCCGCGTCGGGATGGGCGGTCACGTTCTCCCGGGGCGCCTCGGTGAGCAGGCCCTGCCGTACGCCGAAGAAGGCGCAGATGCGGTCCAGCGTCGCCGCGGGCCGGTCCACCAGGTCCCGGTAGCGGAAGGCCAGCACCTGCTCGCGGGGGAACAGCGTGAACAGGTGCGCGAGCTGCTCGCCGTACCGGCCGAGCCGCACGTAGTGCCAGAAGTGGGCCCAGCCGGCCGCGACCCGCCGGTCCTCCTCGGCGCACGCGCGGACCACGTCGCCGATCGGCTCCAGGCCCGCCGACCACAGGTGGGTCCAGTTGGAATGCGCCCGCTCGATCCCATGGCGACGCTGCGCGTCGCGGCTCGGGGGCTCTTGATCCGGTGTCTTCCCTCGTCTCTCCGCCGCTTCGCGGCTGCGTTCCTCAGTCCAGACACCGGTGCCCCCTCGCGGGCGGGTCGCGCAGCACGACGACGAACCGGACGTGCGGTACGGCGTCGCGGATGCGCCGGTGCGCGGCGCGGTCGTAGAGGTAGAAGGGGGTGGCCTCGCCGCGACGGGTCCCCGGCGGGGCGGCGGCGAACAGCGCCTCGTAGTCCTCCCGCCGCCAGACGTGCTCGCGGTAGGTCTGGACGTCGCCGGGCCCGCCGCGCGCCGGCGGCGGGCCGTCGGTGAGGAAGAACTTCGGTTCCTTGACCGGGGACAGGTAGAGCTCCGGATGGCGCTGAAGCGCGGCGTGCAGGGCGGTGGTCCCCGCCTTGGGAGCGCCGGCGATCAGGAAGTCGGGCAGGGGCATCGTCGTCCTCTCGGTACGCCGTGATGAATACCGGTGTTCCCTACCAATTTTGTGGGATAGTTTAAACATGGGCCTGGATCCGACGCGCTCATCGAGCGCCCGCGCCGAGACGCCCCTGACCGCCGCCATCATGGCCGGCCGCTGGATCCGTTCGGCGGCCGTCGACGACGAACGGGGGCGGCACTGGCGGGCCAACCCCGACGCCCGCGGCAGGTCGGCGCTCTCCCCGGAGCCCGGCTCGCTCTACGCCGGGGCGGCCGGCATCGTGCTGTTCTTCCTGGAGCTCGCCGCCGCCACCGGCCACGAGGCGTACCTGGAGGACGCCCGTGCCGGGGCCCGCCACCTCGCCGCCACCTGGCCGGAGCAGCGGGACGTCTCCCTCTACCACGGCCTGGCCGGCACGGTGTTCGCGCTGACACAGGCCGGCTGGGTGCTCGGCGACGAGGAGTTCGGGGAGGCGGCCCTGGCCGCCGCCGGCCGGATCGTCCGCGCCGCGCGTCCCGTGCGCGGCGGCGTCGGCTGGTCGCGCGAGCCCGCCCAGCGGGGCGACGGCGGGGTGGTGCTGGGCCTGCTGCACGCCGCCGCCGTCCTCGGGGCGCCCTCCCTGGAGGAGCTGGCCGTCGAGGCGGGCGAGCGCATCGCCGGGCAGCCGGTGCCCGGCCACCTCTTCGGCGACTGCCCCGGCCTGCCCGCCGACGCGGTCACCCCGGGCTTCCTGTCCGGTACGGCCGGCACCGCCTTCCTGCTCGCCCGGCTGTACGGCGTCACCGGCGACGTGCGGTTCCTGGAGGCGGCGCGGCGGGGGGCGGACTTCGTCCGCGCGGTCGGCGTCGTCAGCGGCGAGTGCGCGGTCGTCCCGCACCATCTGCCGGAGGGCCGCGGCCTGCACTACCTCGGGTTCTGCTCCGGCTCGGCCGGCGTGGCGAGGATGTTCCACGAGCTGTACCGGGTGACGGGCGAGGCGTCCGACCTGATGTGGGTGGAGCGGCTGGCGCGCGGCGTCATGCGCAGCGGCGTGCCGTACCGGCGCACGGCCGGGTTCTGGAACTCGGCCTGCCAGTGCTGCGGCACCGCCGGTCTGCTGGAGCTGTTCGTCGGGCTGTGGTCCGAGACCGGGCGGGAGCCGTACCTGGAGTTCGCCCGCGAGCTCGCCGACGACCTGATCGGCCGCGCGGACGGCCACGACGGGCTGGGCCTGCGCTGGTACCAGGCGTACCGGCGGCTGCGGCCGGGCGAGGTGTCGGCCGACACCGGCTACATGGTGGGCGCGGCGGGCATCGGCGCCGCGCTGCTGCACCTGGACGCCGCGCTGCAGGGCGGAACCCGGCGGCTCATCCTGCTGCCCGACAACCCGTTCCCGGCCATCCCCGCGCCGGCCGCGGTGCTGCGCCGCGACGGCGGCCACGGCGGCGGCTGAGGGGCGGCCGCCCGCCCCACGGCGGACGGTCAGGGGTCAGTGGTCAGGGGTCAGGGGTCGGGGGTGGTCGCGGCACCGGCCGGGCGGCCGTCACGTCTCCGGGCCCGGAACGGCCGCGGTGGTCGGGGGACTCCCAGTGGGGCGGGCGCGTCACCCCGGACAGGGCCCGCCTAATTTCATGTAATTCTAGTAGGAAAAGTTGACTTATCCGGCGGGGGATCGTAGGTTCGAGGACATGAGCCTGGGGCTTCACCTGACGCGCCGCTCGCACGTGGACTTCTGCCACGTCGCCAGCGCGCAGTGTCGTTGATCACGGATCACCGGCGTCCAACCGCACTCCACGAGGGCGCACGGCCGGCCTGCCGCCGCATCCGAACCCTCGCGTCCCCGCGTGGCCGACGACGCCCACGCGCCCTCCCCCTCATCGTCTTCCCCCGGCGCGCCCCGCCCGCGGCCCGGCGCCGCGCGAGCGCGCCCCTCCACGAGGAACCACCTCCGTGATCAGAACCGGACACGCCCTTCTGTCCCTCCTCCTCGTCGCCGCCCTCGCCGGCTGCGGCTCCGCCTCCGCCTCCGGCTCCTCCCAGTCCGGCGCGCCGGAGGTGACCGAGCTGCGCTACCAGGGCAGCGTCGGCGCCGTCACCTTCCCCGAACTGGCCGAGGCGCTCGGCTACCTCGGGCCGATCAAGCTGAAGTGGATCGGCAACACCATCTCCGGCCCGCAGGACATCCAGGCCGCGGCCACCGGGCAGACCGACTTCGGCGGCGCGTTCAACGGCGCGATCGTCAAGCTCAAGGCCGCCAAGGCCCCGATCAGGGCCGTGATCGGCTACTACGGCAGCGACACCGACAGCTACGTCGGCTACTACGTCACCGGCGACTCGCCGATCAGGGGCCCCCGCGACCTGATCGGCAGGAGGATCGGGGTCAACACCCTGGGCGCCCACCTGGAGGCCGTGCTCAAGGAGTACCTCAAGCGCGGCGGCCTGACCCCGCAGGAGATCGACAAGGTCGAGCTGGTCGTCGTGCCGCCGGTCAACACCGAGCAGGCGCTGCGCCAGGGTCAGATCGACGTGGCCGCGCTGTCCGGCATCCTGCGGGACAAGGCCCTGGAACGCGGCGGCATCCGCCCCCTGTTCAAGGACATCGACCTGTTCGGCTCCTTCACCGCGGGCAGCGTCGTGCTGACCGAGCGGTTCATCCGGCAGAACCCCGGCACCACCCGGAAGTTCGTGGAGGCGTTCGCCAGGGCCGTCGAGTGGACGCGCACCCACTCCCGCCAGGAGGTGATCGCCAAGTACCGGGAGATCATCGCCCGGCGGGGCCGTAACGAGGACCCCTCGACGGTCGGCTTCTGGAAGAGCAGCGGCGTGGCCACCCAGGGCGGGACGATCTCCGACAGGGACTTCCAGACCTGGATCGACTGGCTGGGACGCGAGGGCGAGATCAGGCCCGGTCAGGTCAGGGCGTCCGACGTCTACACCAACGAGTTCAACCCCTTCGCGAACGGGAGGACCTCGTGAGCACGCACGCCACCGGCGGGGACACCGCGGGAGAGACCCTCGTGAACGGCGCCGCCGCGCGGCTCGGCTCACTGCGACGCCACGCGTCGCGGCTCGGGGGCTTTCGAGCCGACGCCTCCCCTCGCCACCCAATCGCTACGCCCGCTCCCTCCTCGGTCCGGACACCGGCCGCCCCCTCGCAGGCGAAGATCGGCATCCGGGACGTCGGCAAGGTCTTCCGCACCCGCGGCTCGGACCGGCCGTTCACCGCGGTCGCCGGGGTGGACCTGGACGTCCGCGAGGGGGAGTTCCTCACCCTCGTCGGCCCGAGCGGCTGCGGCAAGTCCACCCTGCTCGACCTGATCGCCGGGCTCACCACGCCGACCAGTGGCGAGATCCTCATCGACGGCCGAGCCGTCGACGGTCCCGGCCTCGACCGGGGCATCGTCTTCCAGCAGTACGCGCTGCTCCCGTGGCGTACGGCCCTGGCAAACATCGAGTTCGGGCTGGAGGCCAAGGCCCTCCCGAGGCGGGAACGGCGCGAGCGGGCCCGGCACTACCTGGACCTGGTCGGGCTGGCCGGGTTCGAGCACCGCTACCCGCACGAGCTGTCGGGCGGCATGCGCCAGCGCGTCGCGATCGCCCGCAGCCTCGCCTTCGACCCCGACGTGCTGCTGATGGACGAGCCGTTCGCCGCCCTGGACGCCCAGACCCGGGAGTCGCTGCAGGAGGAGCTGCTGCGGGTGTGGGAGAAGACGAACAAGACGGTCGTGTTCATCACCCACGGCATCGACGAGGCCGTCTACCTGGGGCAGCGGGTCGCGGTCATGACCTCCCGCCCCGGCCGGATCAAGGAGATCGTCGACGTCCGGTTCGACTCGCGCGAGGGCGACCTGCGCGCCGACCCGGTGTTCGGCGAGTACCGCCACCACGTCTGGAGCCTGCTGCGCAACGAGGTCGCCGCCAGCCGGGAACAGGAGCGGACCGTTGACTGACATCCTCGCCGTACCCGCGACCGGATCCGCACGGGGCGACGCCCCGGCCCCGGCGTCGCCCGCCACCCCGGCCCAGACCCCGGCCCCGGCTCCGTCCGCCACCCCGGCCCCGGTGTCACCCGCCGCTCCGGAGAACCCGGAGAGCCCGGGGGTCCTGAAGAGCCCGGAGACCCTGGAGACCCTGAAGACCTCGGAGACCTCGGAGACCTCGCGGCCCGCCCGGCTCGCCGGCCTGGCCCGGTTCGGCCGCCGCGTCCGGCTCGGCCGGCTCGCGCGGCGGGCACCGGCCGTGGTGCTGCTCGCCGCGACCTGGGAGGTGCTGCCCCGTACCGGGGCGGTGGACCCGGTCTTCGTGCCGCCGCTGTCGGAGGTGCTGCGCGCCTGGTACGACCTGCTGCTCGGCGGGCAACTGCTGGAGCACTTCCAGGCGTCGCTGGTCCGCTCCCTCACCGGGTTCGGCCTGGCCGTCGTGCTGGCCGTACCGCTCGGGCTGGCCATCGGCTGGTACCGGCCGGTCGCCGACTTCCTCAGCCCGGTCCTGGAGATCTTCCGCAACACCTCGGCGGTGGCCCTGCTGCCGGTGTTCATCCTGATACTCGGCCTGGGGGAGCCGTCGAAGATCGTCTTCGTGTTCTACGCCTGCTCCTGGCCCGTCCTGCTCAACACCGTCAGCGGGGTCAGAGCCGTGGAACCGCTGCTGGTCAAGTCGGCCCGCTCCCTGGGGCTCGGCCCGCTCAGCCTCTTCCGGAAGGTCATCCTCCCTGCGGCCGTCCCCACCATCTTCACCGGCATCCGGCTGGCGGGCGCCTCCTCGATCCTCGTCCTGCTGTTCGCCGAGATGGTCGGGGCCAAGGCCGGCCTCGGCTACCTCGTCCAGGACGCCCAGTTCAGCTTCCGCATCCCCGACATGTACGCCGGGATCATCACCATCTCCGCCCTCGGCCTGCTGTTCAACCTGCTCCTGCTCGCCGTGGAGCGGCGTTTTTCCACCTGGAGGACCACCTGATGCCCACCCGGACGCTCCACCTCAACGCCTTCCTCATGGGCGTCGGCCACCACGAGGCGGCCTGGCGCCACCCGCGCACCGAACCCGCCCGCCTCACCGACGTCCGGCACTACCAGCAGCTCGCCAGGATCGCCGAGCGGGGCCGGCTCGACTCGGTCTTCCTCGCCGACAGCCTCGCCCTGCAGGGCGACGTCCGGCACAACGCGCTGGGCGGCCTGGAGCCGCTGACGCTGCTGGCAGCGCTGGCCGCGGTCACCGACCACGTCGGCCTGATCGCGACGGTGTCCACCACCTACAACGAGCCGTTCCACGTGGCCCGCAAGTTCGCCTCGCTGGACCACATCAGCGGCGGCCGGGCCGGCTGGAACATCGTCACCTCCGCGGGCGAGGCCGAGGCGCGCAACTTCGGGATCGAACGCCCCGCCCACGCCGACCGCTACGCCCGGGCCGCCGAGTTCCTCGACGTCGTCACCGGGCTGTGGGACAGCTGGGAGGACGACGCCGTCGTCGGCGACCGCCTCGGGGGCGTCTACGCCGACGCCGGCCGGATCCACCCGCTCGACCACGACGGCCCCCACTTCCGGGTCCGCGGCCCGCTCAACACCTCCCGTCCGCCGCAGGGCCACCCGCTGCTGGTGCAGGCCGGCTCCTCCGAGGACGGCAAGGACTTCGCGGCCCGGTACGCCGAGGCGGTCTTCACCGCCCAGCAGACGCTCGCCGACGCCCAGGCGTTCTACACCGACCTCAAGGGCCGCCTCGCCCGGTACGGCAGGCATCCGGGCGACCTGCTGGTCCTCCCCGGCATCTCCCCGGTCATCGGCTCCACCGAGCGGGAGGCGCGCCGGCTGGAGCAGGAGCTGCAGGACCTCATCATCCCCGCGTACGGCCTGGCCCAGCTGTCCCATCTGGTGGGCATCGAGCTGACCGAGGACGCGCTGGACCGTCCCCTGCCGGACGTCTCCGCCGAGACGGAGGGGGCGCAGAGCCGCCGCAGGCTCGTCATCGACCTCGCCCGCCGGGAGAACCTGACCGTGCGGCAGCTCCTCGGCCGCCTCGCGGGCGGCCGGGGGCACCGGGTCCTGGCCGGGACCCCCGAGCGGATCGCCGACGAGATCCAGCTCTGGTTCGAGAACGGCGCCGCCGACGGCTTCAACGTCATGCCGCCGGTCCTGCCGGGCGGCCTGGAGGACTTCGTCGACCACGTCGTGCCGGAACTGCAGATCAGGGGCCTGTTCCGGCGGGAGTACGAGGGCCGCACGCTGCGCGACAACTACGACCTGCCCCGGCCGGCCTCCCGCCGCGCGCGGCCCCCGGCCGGCGAACGGCCCGACGCGGCGGACACGGTGGGCTCGGCGGACGCGGTGGTGGCCTCGTGACCTCCGTCGTGACGCTGGTCGGCAACCCCCGCGGAGGGTCCAGGACGCGGATCGCGGCGGTCGCGGCCGCCGAGGCGATCGGGGAGCGGATCGGGCACGACGGCTCCCACGAGGTCGTGGACCTGTCGGCGCTCGGGCCGCAGCTGCTCGCGCCCGGCCCGTCCGCGGGCGTGGAGGTGGCGCTGGAGCTCGTCACGGGCGCGGACGTGCTCGTGGTGGCCAGCCCCACCTACAAGGGGACCTACACCGGCCTGCTCAAGGCGTTCCTCGACCGGCTGCCCCCGGCCGCGCTGACCGGGGTCGCGGCGCTGCCGGTGCTGGTCATGGGTGACCCCCGGCACGCCCTCGCCGTCGAGGTGCACCTGCGGCCCCTCCTGGTCGAACTCGGCGCGCACGTCCCCACCCCGGGGCTGGCGCTCCTGGAGCGGGAGCTGCCGGACCTCGGGGAGGTCCTCGCGCGCTGGACCGGCCGGGTCGCCCCCCAGGTGGCGGCGGCGCTCGGGGAGAGGACGGGGATCCGGCTCAGGGAGGGAGCGGGGACATGACGGAGACCCTGTGGAACAGGTCCGTGGACCACGACACGTTCCGGCGGGCCCTCGCCGTACACGCCGCGGGCGTCGTCGTGATCACCGCGCAGAGCGGGGGCGTCCCGGCCGGGCTGACCGCGACCTCGTTCTCCTCGGTCAGCCTGGAGCCGCCGCTGGTCTCCTTCTGCGTGGACCGGGACTCGACCACCTGGCCCCGGCTGCGGGCCGCGGACCACTTCGCGGTCAACATCCTCACCAGTGACCAGGCGGGCCTGGCGGCCCGGTTCGCCAGCAAGGGCGTCGACCGCTTCGCCGAACCCACCCGATGGCGTCCCGGGCCGCTCGGGGCGCCGCTGCTGCAGGATGTCTCCGCCCACCTGGTCTGCCTGCCCCACCAGACGGTCGACGTGGGCGACCACATCCTCGTCGTCGGCCTGATCGCCGAGGTGAGCGTGGGTGACCGGGGCCTGCCGCTGCTGTACCACCGGGGCCGGTTCGGGCGGTTCGTCGCCCACCCCTGACCCGGTACGGCGCTCCGGAGGGGAGGTCTCCCCCTCGAAGGTCTCCGGTGGCGCCGTCACCGGACGGCCGGGACGCCGCCCGCCGGACTGGGGCGGGCCGCGTCCCGTGGCCGTCATCCCGGGCCGGGGCCGGGCCGTCTCGGTGGATCCGAGCCCCGGCCCCGGCCGTCATCCGGGGCCGGGACCGCTTCCACCGGTCCCGGCCCCGGTTCCGCTTCCCCGGCTGGTTCTGTAGAAGAATCGATTCTCGACGCCTCGCCGGCCAGCCGATCGGCAGGTGGCGGCCCGCTGTAGTCATGGGGGTGCCATGTTCCATGTCATGGCTGGCATCGGGACACCCGCAGATGGCGCGGGGTCACCTCGCCGTCCGCATGACCCCCGCGGCCGGTGGCCCCGTGACCGCCTTCACCGCTCCGGGATGATCGGGAAGGATGGCCGGATGGCACACGTCGAGGACTCATGGGAGCCGGCGCCCCTGATGGAGGTCGTCCGGCTGTTCCGGGAGCTGGCCGCGCCCTGGTGGGTCGGTGGAGGGTACGCCGTGGAGCTGGCCGTCGGCCGGTCCTGGCGGCAGCACGCCGACGTCGACATCGGCCTGCTGCGCCGTGACCAGCACGCGACGCGCCGCATGCTGGCCGGCTGGGACTGTCACGTCGCCGACCCGCCGGGCACCCTGCGTCCCTGGCCGGTGGGGGAGACCCTGCCGGCCAGGGCGCACGACGTGTGGGTGCGCGAACACGCCGGGGGGCCGTGGCGCTTCCAGCTGATGCTGGACGAGTCCGACGGAGACGAATGGGTCTACCGCCGCGACGCGCGCATCCGTCGCCCGCTGGACTCTCTCACCGTCGCCGGCGACGGTTTCCGCCGGCTGGCTCTGGAGGTTCAGCTGCTCTACAAGGCCAGGGGGCGGCGGGCCAAGGACGAGACGGACTTCGCCGAGGCGCTGCCCGCGCTGACCGGCGCGCAGCGGCGCTGGCTGGGCGAGGCGCTGGCGGTCGAGCACGGCGCCCACCCCTGGCGTGACCGGCTGGACGGCCGAAGCGCACGGAACGGATGAGCGGGCGGACCGACGGCGCCGGACCGGCCCCGGCCCCGGGCGTCCGGGGCCGGGGCTCGGGTCAGTCGTCGCCCCAGTCGCCGCCGCCGAAGTCGCTGTCGTCGTCGTCCCCCTCGAAGGCGTCGCCGATCTCGTCGACGATCTCGGCCGCCACGAAGCCGCCGACCAGCCCGGCCGCGCCCGCGGCGGCGACGGCCCCGAAGCCGGGCCCGCTGCGGTGACCGTGGTGGTCGTGGTGCCCGCCGTGGGCGTACGGGTCGTGGTGCCCGCCGTACCCGTGCCCGGCGTGTCCGTGGGCGCCGCCGTGGGCGTACGGGTCGTGGTGCCCGCCGTGTCCGTGGGCACCACCGTGACCGTGCTGGGACAGGGCGGCCAGCCAGCCGTTGATCTCGGCGGCCCAGTCGCGGTGCAGGGCCTCGTCGTGGCCGACGCGCCAGCGGCCGTAGGAGTCGTCACCCGAGCCGTGGAAGCCGCCGCGCCGGTCGGCCTCCAGGACGACGTCCATGCCGCCGGGGCCGGAGACGAAGGTGAGCTCCACCTCGTTGACCAGGCCCGAGTAGGCGGGCGGCGGGTAGAACTCGATCTCCTGGTAGAACGGTAGCCGCTGGTCGGCGCCGTAGATGTGGCCCTGCTCCAGGTCGGCGCTCTTGAACTGGAAGCCGAGCTGGGCGAAGGCGCGCAGGACCGCCTCCTGGGAGGGCAGCGGCTCGATCTCGACCGGGTCCATGTCGCCCTTGTCCACCGCGCCGGCGACCGCCACCTCGGTGCGCACGCCCATCGCCATGCCGTGCAGGCGCTGACCGTGGATCTCGGTGACCGGCGCCTCCCACGGGACGGGAAGCTCGAAGGGGATGACGCGGTCCTCGCCGGCGCGCAGCCGGAACGACCCGGAGACCTCGGCGCGCAGGAACTCCATCAGGCCGACGTGCTCGCCCTCGCCGTACTCCGACTCCACCCGGGTGACCAGTCCCAGGGCGACGTACTGGATGTCGGTGTCGAAGTCACCGCCCTTGATCCGCACCTCGCCGCGCAGCGGCCCGCCCGGCCGTACGCGCGGAGTGGCCAGGATCGTGTCCACCGACGGACCCCCGACCCCCAGGGCCCCCAACATGCGTTTGAAGATCACGGATTCCTCTCCCTGTGACGTCCTGAATGGTGAACCACCCGCTGGAACGATCAACCGGGGAGCACGGTTCCCGTCGTCATCCCCGGGTTTCCGGAGGAGGACGGCGGCGCGGCGGACGGTGGAGGCGCGGGCGTGGCCGACGCGCGTGCCCGCGTGGCCGTCATGCCCGGCCGGAGTGGGCGACGCGTTCGAGCCATCGCAGCAGGAGGGCCGTCTCGGCCGGTTCGAGGGCCTCGGCGCCGGTGAGAAGAAGCTGCGCGTGGAGGCTCAGCGCGGCGGTGCGCAGCGGGTCGGCGTCGTTCCGGACGCCCGTCTCGGTGAGCACGTACGAGAACACGACGTCTCGCATGCGGTGGGACGGCCCGGGGTCGTCGAACAGGGCCGGTTCGGCGATGTGGTCGAGGGCGATTCCGACGTTCGCCGACAGGATCAGCCGGGCGGCTGTCCGCGGCTCGACCCTCAGCGCGCCCGCCGCCGCGCACCGTACGAGCGCGGCCACCAGCAGGTCGAACACGCGATCGCGAGCCGTCGAGCGGGACCACGGCCGGGGAGTGAACATCAGCTGGTACAGCGCCGGGTTCTCCTTCGCGAACGCCATGTGGCCGTCCCAGCCGGCGAGCAGGTCGGCCACCGGGTCGTCCGTCCGTTCCTGGGCGGCCTTGAGCGCGGCGTACCGCTCGTACCCGTGGTCGGCGACGGCGTCGAGGAGCCCGCGCTTGTCGCCGAACAACCGGTAGAGCACGGGCTGGCTCACACCGACCGCCTCGCAGACCGCGCGTGTGGCGATCTCGTGGTCCGAGGAGGCCGCCAGCTGATGCTCCGCAGCCTCGATCATCGCCGCGCGAAGCGAGTCCGTTCCCGTCATGTAAACGATGATACCGCCCGATGCTATCGGTGATACGAAATTGTGTTATCTTCATGGCATAGCACCGATATGTCCGATGCGTATCGTTGATACGAGCAGGGGGTTGTCATGAGTGATCAGCGTGTGGCCGTCGTCAGCGGCGGCTCCCGTGGCATAGGCCGGGCGGTCGCGAGGACGCTCGCGGCGCAGGGTCACGCGGTCGTGGTGGGATACCAGGGGTCGGCCTCGGCCGCGGCGGAGGCCGTACAGGAGATCACGGCGGCCGGCGGCCGGGCGATCCCGGCACGGGCGGACGTGGCGGACGAGGCCGCGGTCGCGGCGATGTTCGACGCGGCGCAGGAGGCCTTCGGCGGGGTCGACGTGGTCGTCAACGCGGCGGGGCGGCTGTCGCTGTCCCCGATCGCCGACCTCGATCTCGACGACCTGGACGCCCTGCACCGCACCAACATCCGCGGCACGTTCGTCATGGCGCGAGAGGCCGCGCGTCGCGTGCGCGACGGGGGTGCGATCGTCACCTTCTCCACCTCCGTGGTCGGGCTGCAGTTGCCGAACTACGGGGCGTACGTCGCCAGCAAGGGCGCCGTCGAGGCGATGACGCTCGTGCTCGCCCGCGAGCTGCGCGGGCGGGACATCACGGTCAACGCGGTCGCGCCCGGCCCGACCGCCACCGACCTGTTCCTCGACGGCAAGGACGAGGCCACGATCGAACGGCTCGCCAAGCAGCCCCCTCTGGAGCGGCTCGGCACCCCCGAGGACATCGCCGAGGTCGTCGCCTTCCTGGCGAGCCGGGCGGGGCACTGGGTCAACGGGCAGGTCGTCCGCGCGAACGGCGGAATCGTCTGACGAGCGCCTCCCGGCGTCCGCCGCCCCACTCCGGATCCACGACACGAAAGGAAGACGACATGCCCTTCGCCAACCTCAAGGTGCCCGCCGGCACCCTGACCCCTGAATCCAAGAAGAAGCTCATCGACGCCGTCACCGACGCCTTCGCCGGCGTCTACGGGGAGCGGGCCAGGGCCACCACCCTGGTCCTCCTGGAGGAGGTCCCCGACGGCGGCTGGGGCCTGGGCGGCGACGTCCTCACCGCCGAGATGCTCGGCCGGAGCTGACCGGTCCGCGGCCGGCCCGGACGCCGCCGCCGCCCGGGGGAGGATCGCCCGGGAAACGGCGGCGGAGGGGGACCGGGAGGTCAGTCGCCGTAGGCGAGGTTGGGGCGCAGCCAGCGTTCGATCTCGGCGACCGGCAGGCCGCGCCGCAGCGCGTAGTCCTCGATCTGGTCCCGGCCGAGCCTTCCGACGGTGAAGTACCGCGACGCCGGGTGGGCGAACATCAGCCCGCTGACGCTGGCGGCCGGGGTCATCGCGAAGGACTCCGTCAGGTCCATGCCGATCCGCCGGGCGCCCAGCAGGTCGAACAGGTCACGCTTCTGGCTGTGGTCGGGGCTCGCCGGGTAGCCGAACGCGGGGCGGATGCCCCGGAAGCGCTCGGCGTGCAGGTCGGTGAGCGACGGGGCGGCGTCCGGCTCGTACCACTCGCGCCGCGCCCGCAGGTGGATCCACTCGGCGAACGCCTCGGCGAGCCGGTCGGCGAGGGCCTTGACCATGATCGACCGGTAGTCGTCGTTGCCGGCCTCGAACCCGGCGGCGAGCTCCTCGGCGCCGTGCACGGTCACCGCGAAGCCGCCGAGGTGGTCGCCGGCCGGGGCCACGTAGTCGGCGAGGCACCGGTTGGGCCGCCCCTCGGGCTTGGCGGTCTGCTGACGCAGCATCGGCAGCCGTACGGCACCGCCCGCGGCGTCACCGGCGTCCACCACGAGGTCGTCGCCCTCGGAACGGGCCGGCCAGAAGCCGTAGACACCCCGCGCCCGCAGCGTGCCCGCGGCGACGATCTCGTCGAGCAGCGCGTTGGCCTCGTCGAACAGCTCGCGGGCCACCGGCTGGTCGAGGATCGCCGGATACTTGCCCTTCAGCTCCCAGGCCAGGAAGAAGAACTGCCAGTCGATCATCTCGCGGAGCTCGGTCAGACCGGGCTCGACGACGCGGACGCCGGTGAAGGCGGGCACGGGCAGGTCGTCGAAGGAGACCCGCTCGGGGTTGGCGCGGGCCCGCGCCAGCGTCAGCATCGGGCTGCGCTCCCGGGAGGCGTGCTGCTCGCGCAGCCGCTCCTGCTCGGCGCGGTTGGCCGTGTCCAGTTCCTCGGCGCGGCCCGGGTCCAGCAGGTCGGAGACCACGCCGACGACCCGGGAGGCGTCGAGCACGTGGACCACCGGGCCGCCGTAGGCGGGGGCGATGCGGACCGCGGTGTGCTGGCGCGAGGTCGTGGCGCCGCCGATCAGCAGCGGCAGCCTCATCCCGCGGCGCTCCATCTCGGCGGCGACCGAGACCATCTCGTCCAGCGACGGGGTGATCAGCCCCGACAGGCCGACGGCGTCGGCGCCCTCGGCGACCGCGGTGTCGAGGATGCGCGAGGCGGGCACCATCACGCCGAGGTCGACGACCTCGTAATTGTTGCAGCCCAGGACGACGCCCACGATGTTCTTGCCGATGTCGTGCACGTCGCCCTTGACGGTCGCGAGCACCACCTTGCCGCCGCCCCGCCGGGCGCCGTTCGCGCGGTCCGTGTCGGCCGCGCGGTCCGCCGCGTCGCCGGTCACGGCGCCGGCCGCGTCACCCGCCGTGCCCTCCGCACCGCCCGCCGCGGTCCCGTCCGCGCCGCCTGTGTCGTTCGCGTCGTCCGCTCCGGCCGCCGCGAGCCGCGCCCGCTCCTTCTCCGCCTCCATGAACGGTTCCAGGTAGGCGACCGAGCGCTTCATCACCCGCGCGCTCTTGACCACCTGCGGCAGGAACATCTTGCCCGAGCCGAACAGGTCGCCCACGATCTTCATGCCGTCCATGAGCGGGCCCTCGATCACGTCGAGGGGCCGCGCCGCCTGCCGCCGCGCCTCCTCGGTGTCCTCCTCGACGAAGTCGGCCACGCCGTGCACGAGCGCGTGCGCCAGGCGCTTCTCCACCGGCGCGTCGCGCCAGGACAGGTCCACCGTACGGCGGGTGCCGCTCCCGCTGACCGTCTCGGCGAACGCGACCAGCCGGTCGGTGGCGTCGGGACGCCGGTCGAAGATGACGTCCTCGACGAGTTCCAGCAGCTCGGCGGGGATGTCCTGGTAGACGGCGAGCTGGCCGGCGTTGACGATGCCCATGTCCAGCCCGGCGCGCACGGCGTGGAAGAGGAACGCCGAGTGCATCGCCTCCCGCACGACGTCGTTGCCGCGGAAGGAGAACGACAGGTTGGAGATGCCGCCGCTGGTCCGCACCCCGGGGCAGCGCTCCTTGATGAGCGGCAGCGCCTCGATGAACGCCTTGGCGTAGCCGTTGTGCTCGGAGATGCCGGTGGCGACCGCCAGCACGTTCGGGTCGAACACGATGTCCTCGGCGGGGAAGCCCGCCTTCTGCGTCAGCAGGTCGTAGGCGCGGGCGCAGATCTCCACCTTGCGCTCGACGGTGTCGGCCTGCCCCCGCTCGTCGAAGGCCATGACCACCACTCCGGCGCCGTGGTCGCGGATGTGCCGCGCCTGCGCCAGGAACGGCTCCTCGCCCTCCTTGAGGCTGATCGAGTTGACCATGCCCTTGCCCTGCACGCACCTGAGCCCGGCCTCCAGCACGCTCCACCGCGAGCTGTCGATCATGATCGGGACGCGGGCGACCTCCGGCTCGGTCGCGATCAGGTTCAGGAACGTCGTCATGGCCCGCTCGCTGTCGAGCAGGTCGGCGTCCATGTTGACGTCGAGGAGGTTGGCGCCGCCGCGCACCTGCTCCAGCGCGACGTCCACGGCGGCCTGGTGGTCGCCCGCCTCGATGAGGCGGCGGAACCGGGCCGAGCCGGTGACGTTGGTGCGCTCGCCGATCATCACGAAACCGGTGTCGGCGCCGATCTCGAACGGCTCCAGCCCGCTGAGGCGGGTCCGCTCGGGCGGCGCCGGGACCCGGCGCGGTTCGAGCCCGGACACCGCGCCGGCGATCCGCTCGATGTGGCCGGGCGTGGTCCCGCAGCAGCCGCCCACGACGTTCACCGTCCCGGCCGCGGCGAACTCGCCGAGCAGCCCGGCGGTCTCCTCGGGTGTCTGGTCGTAGCCGCCGAAGGCGTTCGGCAGCCCCGCGTTGGGGTGGCAGGCCACGTAGGTGCCGGCCAGGCGCGACAGCTCGGCGACGTGCGGGCGCATCTCCTCGGCGCCCAGCGAGCAGTTCACCCCCACGACCAGGGGGGAGGCGTGCGCGACCGAGGTCCAGAACGCCTCCACGGTCTGGCCCGACAGCGTGCGCCCGCTCAGGTCCACGATCGTCACCGAGATCCACAGCGGCAGGTGCGGGGCGACGTCGCGGGCCGCGGCGACCGCCGCCTTGGCGTTGAGCGTGTC
This sequence comes from Streptosporangium pseudovulgare, assembly GCF_014648055.1. GTDB lineage: Bacteria > Actinomycetota > Actinomycetes > Streptosporangiales > Streptosporangiaceae > Streptosporangium > Streptosporangium pseudovulgare. The sequence goes on along the minus strand of NZ_BMQJ01000015.1, from coordinate 52,991 downwards.
GAAGATCGTCTCGATCAGCAGCAGGTCGACGCCGCCCTCGGCCAGCGCGCCGATCTGCTCGGCGTAGGCGGCGTACACCTCGTCGAACGTGACCGCCCGGTAGGCCGGGTCCTCCACGCGCGGCGACAGCGAGAGCGTGACGTTCAGCGGGCCGACCGAGCCGGCCACGAACCGGCCGCCGGCCTCGTCGGCGGCCTGGCGGGCGATCTGCGCGCCCCGCAGGTTCATCTCCCGCACCAGTGACTGCAGGCCGTAGTCGGCCTGGCCGATGCTCGTCGCGGTGAAGGTGTTGGTCGTGGTGATGTCCGCGCCCGCGGCGAGGTAGCGGCGGTGGACGTCGAGGATGAGGTCGGGGCGGGTGAGGTTCAGCAGGTCGGGGTCGCCGGTCACGTCGAGCGGGTGGTCGCCCAGGATCTCGCCGCGGTAGTCGGCCGGGGTGAGCCCGGCGCCCTGCAGCATCGTGCCCCACGCCCCGTCGAGCACCGCGATCCGCCGGTCCAGCAGTTCCCGCAGCGCGCGGGTCCGGCCGGCCGCCCGGGTCGCGGTCTCCTGCGGCGCGCCGTCCGGCGCGGGGGCGGTGTCGCGGATGGTCGTGCGGGCGGAAGACGTGTTCATTCGGCTCACCTCCGTTTGTCGGAGGCGCCCTTGTCGAACAGGTAGGGGACCGAGCGTGGCGGGTCTTGGGCCCGTTGCAGCGCCTCTCGGCCTTTCCGGATCAAGGTTAACCCGGCCGCCCCCGTCCGGGCCAACTCGTTCCGGCCTTCGGGACGAGGTGAGCACGGTACCGGAAACCCGGCGACGCCGTACGGCGGGCACGGGCCGCTTCGAACCCCGCGCGGCCCGGAACCCGCGCGGCCCGGAATCCGTGCGGCCCGGAACCTGTGCGGCTCGGAACCCGCGCGGGACGCGCCGGGGCGTTCAGCCCTGGAGCGCCAGGGCGAGGCGGCGGGCGAGGCCGGTGTTGCGGCGCCCGCCGAGCCGGTGGACCGCCGTCTCCAGGGCCTCGCGCCGGCCGACCAGGACCACCCACGCCTTCGCCCGGGTGACCAGGGTGTAGAGCAGCCGGCGGCGCAGCATGACGCCGCCGGCCTCGGCGACGATCGGCGCCACCACGAACGGGTACTCGCTGCCCTGTGAGCGGTGCACGCTGACGGCGTAGGCGTGGGTCAGCTCGTCGAGCTCGTCGAAGCCGTACTCGACGACCTGGCCGTCGTCGGTGCGGATCTCGACGACCCGGCTCTCCGGGACGACCGCGGTGACCGTGCCGGTCTCGCCGTTGAAGACGCCCTTGTCGTAGTTGTTGCGGATCGGCATGACGCGGTCGCCGACGCGGAAGACCGTGGAGCCCGCCCAGTGCTCGGCCGCGTCGTCGCGGGCGGGGTTGAGCCGCTCCTGGATCATCCGGCCCAGCTCGACGGTGCCGGTGGGACCCCTGCGCATCGGGCACAGCACCTGCACCTCGCCCGGGTCCACCTGCTGTTTGCGGGGGATCGCCACCGTCGCCAGGTGGACCACCCGCTCGGCGACCCGCTCGGGGTCGTCGAGCTCCTCGAACCAGAAGCCCCCGCCGCCGGGGACCGCCGGGACCTCGCCGGCCCGGATCCGGTGGGCGGCCTCGATGATCCCGCTGCCCTCGGCCTGGCGGAAGACGTGCGTCAGCCGGACCCGCGGGATCTCCTCGACGCGCAGCAGGTCGGCCAGCACGCTGCCGGGGCCGATGCTGGGGAGCTGGTCGCTGTCGCCGACCAGCAGCAGGTGGCTGCCCGAGGGGATGGCCGCGGCCAGGCGGGTGGCCAGGTGCAGGTCCAGCATGGACGCCTCGTCGACCACGATCAGGTCGGCCCGCGCGGGCGTCTCCTGGAACAGCGTGCCCTCCTCCTCGTCGGGCCGGTGGGCCAGCATCCGGTGCACGGTCATCGCGGGCACGCCGACCAGCTCCGACAACCGCTTGGCGGCCTTGCCGGTCGGCGCGGTGAGGGTCACCGAGCCGCCCGCGGCGCGCACCACCCGGGCGATGGTCCTGACGGTGTGGCTCTTGCCGCAGCCGGGGCCGCCGGTGATGATCGACACGGTGCTGGTCAGCGCCATGTTCACCGCGATCCGCTGGTCCTCGTGCAGCGCGGGGTCCTCGTGGAAGGCGCGCAGGGGGAGCTCCGAGGGCGCCTGCCAGAGCCGTGTCAGGTGGGTGGTCAGCCGCAGCTCGCGGTCGTGGAGGTAGGCGAGGTAGGCGACGGTCCGGCCGGTGCCGTCGAGGGCCGCCTCGACCACCACCCGGCGGTCGGCCACCAGGGCGTCGACCATCCGCCGGATGACCTCCTCGTCCTGGCCGACCAGCTCCATCGTCTGGGTGACCAGGGCGGTCAGCGACAGGTAGCAGTGCCCGCCGCCGGCCGCGGCCGCCTCCAGCCGGTCGAGGATCGCCGCCCTGACCCGCTGCGGGCTGCACTCCGGCACCCCCGACTGCAGGGCGATCTTGTCGGCGGTGGCGAACGCGACTCCCCTGACCTGGCCGATGAGCTGGTAGGGGTCGGCGGACAGGATGGCGGCGGAGTCGGAGCCGAACGCCTGGTAGACCTTGGCGGCCAGCAGCGGGCTGATCCCGAAGCCCTGCAGGACGACCATGAGCGCGGCGATCGCCTTCTGCTCGCGCCACGCCTCGGTGATCTGGCCCTGCCGGGTCGGGCCGATGTTGATGACCTCGCGGAGCCGTTCCGGCTCGGCGTCGATGATCTTCAGCGTCTCCTCGCCGAAGTGGTCGACGATGGCGTGGGCCAGCCTCGGGCCGATGCCGCGGATCAGGCCCGAGCCGAGGTAGAGGCGGATGGCCCGGACGGTGGACGGCACGATCCGCTCGCAGCCGTCGACCACGAAGCGCCTGCCGTGCCGGGGGTGCTCGTCCCACCGCCCGGCGAGCCGGAGCGTCTCTCCGGGCTGCACCCCGGCCAGGGCGCGGCCCGAGGCGACGAAACCCGGGCCGTCGTCAGCGCTCATCCGGGCGACGGTGTACTCGTCCTCGCGGACGTACACCAACTGCTCGACGGATGCCTCCATGAGGAGACACTGTAGGCAACGGGACCGACAGGCCGCCGCCGGCGCGGGCGGAGGACCCGCGCCGGGGCCCGTACCCGGTACGGCCCGCACCGGGTACGGCGTGCGGGCGCGGGGCCCACGCCGGTGCGGCTTCGGGGATCAGGGTCATCCGGGGCGCGCGGCGCCCCGGGAGGGATCCGTCATCGCGCGTCGCGTATCCCGAGAACGTACGCCGCGGTGAGCGCGACGACACGGTCTTCGTCATGTGACAGATCCGCGAGGGCCCGTGACGCCGTGGCTCCCGGGATGTCCGCGAGCGCCTGTGTCAGCCGGGGGCGTGCGGACGGTTCGACGGCGCCGTGGGCGAGGCGATCGACGAGCATGGCGGCGATCCGGTCCGCCGACGCGGGACGACCCGCCAGCGCGCTCAGCGCGTCGGCCGCGTCGGCGTCGTTCGTCCCCTCGACGACCATGTCGATGAGCGTCGGGACCGCGTCGGCCACTCCGCGTTCCCCGAGGGCCAGAGCCGCGTACCCGCGGACCACTATGTCGGGGTTCGTGAGGGTCTTCCGCAGCAGCGCGGTCGCCTTCCCGCCCGGAATCTCGGCGATGGACCGGACGGCACGTTCGCGCACCTCGGCCGCCGGTGAGCCGAGGCCCTCCGCCAGCAGCGCCAGTCCGTCGTCGCCCGATCGCGCCAGAGCCCACCGGAGGGCCCCGGCGACGTTCGGGTCCGTCTCACTCAGCACCGCCTCGACCAGCGCTTCCACCGGCACCGGGACCTCTCCGGCCGCGGACAGGGCCGCGCGCTGGCGCTCGCCGGCGCTCTTCGCCCCCAGGTCCCGGAGGAGCGCGACGGTCTGGAGGACGTCCTCCCAGCCCGCGGGTTCCGCGGCGCCGATCCGGCGGAGCCGGGTGAGCAGATCCGTCTCGGCCGCGATGCGTTCCCGCGTCTGACGGATGAGGTCGTCGACGAGCTCCGAGGGTGTGAATCCGGGATCGTCGAGCGCGCGCCCGACCTCACGCAGCGACAGCCCCAACGACCGCAGGCTCTCGATATGGAAGATCCGCCGGATGTCCTCGTCGGAGTACTCCCGATAGCCGGCCCCGGTACGACCCGTCGGCCGCACCAGGCCGAGCGAGTCGTAATGCCTGAGCATGCGGGCACTGACCCCGGACCGCCGTGCCACGTCACCGATCAACACTGCCCATCACTCCTCCTGGCCGGGGCCGCCCAGGGCCACGACGCGCTTCGCCTCCTCGATCGCGAACTCGAACCCGGCATCCGGGTCGCGCGACAGCCGCTCCGTGGCGATCGCGTGAGCGCGCACGCGAGGGTCGGGATCCGTCATGGCGGCGCGCAGGGCCGGCATGATCACCTCGCCGAGCGCGACCAGCGCCCGGCTGAGGCTCAGCCGCGTCTCATGCCCGCCGCGTCCGAACTGTGTCGCCAGCACCGCGGCCAGCCCGGTCTCCTCACCTTCGGGCACGAGCACGACCGCCGCCCGCCAGGCGCTCCGCGCCACCTCGTCGTCGGCGTCGGTCAGCAGCGCTCGTGTGATCGCCGGCCACGCCTGCCGATCCCCGATCTTGGACAGCGTGTGCAACGCCTGGCTTCGTGCCTGCGCGCGCTCCGAGCGGAGTTCATCGAGGAGCCTCGGGACCGTCATCGACGCCGGGTGGCGGGTGAGCGCCCACGTCAGCATGTCGCGCACATGGAATTCGGGCTCGATCGCGCATCGTTCGACGAGCGTGTCGACGAACCGCGGATCAGGGGCCGTGCCGACCGCCAGCGCCGCCCGCAGTCGCACCGACGGGTCGCCGTCCTCCAGCCCCCGCGAAGCCCTAATCGTGTCCGTGTCCTGTTCCGCCATGGCCATCGGGACCACCTCCTCGGCACCACTGAAGACCTTGTCACCGTGTCAAGGTCAAGCGGGGTCACGCCGTGGGCGGGGGAGGGGCGGTGCTGGCCCGGGGGGCGAGCCGGGCCGCCTCGTCCTCGACCCCCGGGACGCCCTCGCCGGCGATCAGCGACAGCAGGGTGCGCGCGGCGTGGGCGCCGTAGGCCGGGATGTCGCGGGTCAGCGCGGTCAGCGCGGGCCGTACGACCTGGGACAGGGGAGAGTCGTCCCAGGCCACGATCGACAGGTCGGCGGGCACGTCCAGGCGCATCTCCTGGGCGACGGACAGGCCGGCGACGGCCATGATGTCGTTGTCGTAGATGACCGCGGTGGGCCTGTCGCGGGAGCTGAGCAGGCGGCGGGTGGCGCGGGCGCCCTCCTCGCCGGTGTAGTCGGTGTGCACGATGACCTGGCCGTCCAGGTCCAGTTCCGCGCAGACGGCGGTGAACGCCCGGTCGCGCAGGACGGTGTGGACCAGCCGGGGCAGTCCGGCGACGCGGGCGACGCGGCGGTGGCCGAGCGCGGCGAGATACCGGACGGTCTCCTGGACGGGGGCGTCGTCGTCGGACCAGACGGGGACCAGCGAGCCCGCCTCCGAGGGGTGGCCGAGCACCACGGCGGGCATGCCGAGCGTCTCCAGCTCGGTGACGCGCGGGTCGGCGAAGTGCAGGTCGACCAGGATGGCGCCGTCGACGCGGCCCTCGCCCCACCAGCGGCGGTAGGTCTCCATCTCCTGCTCGTGGTCGGTCACCACCTGCAGCATCAGCCCGTAGGAGCGGGCCGACAGCTCACTCTCGATCCCGCTGATCAACTCCATGAAGAACGGTTCCATGCCGAGGACGCGCGCCGGGCGGCACACGGCCAGCCCCACGCTGCGCGCCCGCGCGCCGTTCAGCGCCCGCGCGGCGCTGTTGGGTCGCCACCCGATCTCCTGGGCGATCGCCTTGATCACCGCCCGCTTGGCCTCCGACACCCCGGGGCGGTCGTTCAGCGCGTAGGAGACCGCCACCTTGGAGACGCCCGCCCGCCGGGCGATGTCGGCGATCGTCGGCCGCTTCACGACGCCCCCTGACTGAATCGGTTCGGTTCTCGATGTCCACGCGCACCCTACTACCTGCCCGCGCACGCCCACAGCCGGGAGCACCCGCCGCCCGGACGCGCGGGCGGGCGGCGGATCCTGCGATGTCACCGCTGTTCGGCGCGGGTGGCCTCGCCGGAGCGCGGGCCGGGCCGCGCGGCGGGACGTCTCGAAGGAGTCACGGCTATTGACACGTCGTACACGCGGAATTTACGTTCTCGGTACTTATCCGGTTCAGTCGCATCCCGGAGCGATCCGGCCCCGTGCCGGCGCGTCAGAGGTGTGGCGCGGGTTGCGACACCATCCACCGGCCCGAAGACGGGGAGCGTGCTTTCGCGGCGCACTGGGAGCGCTCCCACAAGGCCCGCGGGAGCCATGCTCCCGCGGGCCGATCCATCGGGGGCCTGGAACGACGTTCAGACCTCCGCCGGGCGGCGGGGGAAGGAGAGACAGATGCGAAACCGGGTGCGGATCATCCTCCCGCTCCTGGCGACGGGCCTGGCCGTCGCCGCGTGCTCCGGTGGCGGGACCACGCCGCCCGCCCAGGGCTCCGGGGCGGCGAGCGCGCCCGCCGCGGCCCCCGGTGGCGGAGACGGCGGCTCGCTGCCCCGCAACGAGACGCTCTACACCACCGGCTCCCAGTGGGGGCCGCCGGCCAACTTCAACCCGATCCGCGAGTGGGACTACGCCACCGGCACCAAGGGCCTGGTCTACGAGACGCTGTTCCACTACGACCCCAACGCCGCCAAGCTCGTCCCCTGGCTGGCCGAGAGCGGAAGCTGGACCGGCGACAAGACCTACGAGGTCAAGCTCCGCTCCGGGGTGAACTGGTCGGACGGCAAGCCGCTGACCGCCAAGGACGTGGTCTACTCCTACGAGCTCGGCAAGATGGAGACCATCCCGTTCCACAACATGTGGGACTGGCTGAAGAGCGTCGAGGCGGTTGACGACCGGACCGCGCGCTTCACCTTCTCCGAGGCCAACTACCAGGAGTGGGATTTCAACCTCTACGGCCGCGCCATCGTCCCCGAGCACGTCTGGAACGGCAGGTCCGAGGAGGACGTGCTCAACGGGGTCAACGAGAACCCCGTCGGCACCGGCGCCTACACCTACAAGAGCCACAGCCAGGACCGTGTCGTCTGGCAGCGCCGCGACGACTGGTGGGGCAAGACCGCCCTGAACATGGAGCCCAAGCCCAAGTACATCGTCGACATCGCCACCCCCAGCAACGAGGTCGCGATGGGCATGCTGCTGCAGAAGGGCCTGGACCTCAGCAACAACTTCCTGCCGGGCGTGGCCAACCTCGTCAAGGGCGACTTCGGCATCACCTCCTTCTACAACGAGCCGCCGTACATGCTCTCGGCCAACACCGCCTGGCTGGTCCCCAACACCACGAAGAAGCCGATGGACGACCCGGCCTTCCGCAAGGCCCTCGCCTCCTCGGTCGACACCAAGAAGATCGTCGAGGGCGTCTACGGCAATCTCGTCAAGGCCGCCAGCCCCACCGGCCTGCTGCCGCAGTGGGAGCAGTTCGTCGACCAGGCCACGGTGTCGTCGGCCGGGTTCTCCTTCGACACCGGCAAGGCCAAGAAGCTCCTCGCCGACGCCGGCTACAAGGACAGCGACGGCGACGGGCTGGTGGAGAACAAGGACGGCTCGAAGATCAAGCTGACCCTCATCGTGCCGTCCGGCTGGACCGACTGGATGGAGGCCGCCCGCGTCATCGCCTCCAGCGCCAAGGCCGCCGGCATCGACGTCACCGCCGACTTCCCCGACTTCAACGCCCTGGTGGAGAAGCGCGGCAAGGGAGACTTCGACCTGGTGCTCAACAACGAGCGTCAGCTGTCCAACACCCCGTGGACGTACTACGAGTACGTCTTCCAGCTCCCGGTCCGCAAGCTGCAGAACACCGTCAACTTCGGCCGCTACGAGAACGAGAAGGCCTGGAAGCTGGTGCAGGAGCTCGACCGGGTCAAGACCGACGACATCGCCGGCATGAAGGCGAAGATCGCCGAACTCCAGAAGATCCATCTGGAGGAGCTGCCGGTCATCCCGCTCTGGTACAACGGCCTGTGGGCCCAGTCGAGCACCAGCGTCTGGAAGAACTGGCCCTCCTCGGCCCCGAACGCTCCCAAGTACGCGCCGGCCATGTGGCGCAACTGGATGGAACTGGGCGGCTTCGAGACGCTCACCCAGCTCCAGCCCGCCTCCTGACCGTCGGTTCCGCCCCCTCCTCCCCCTTCCCTCCTTCCGGGGGGAGGAGGGGCCCTTTTCGGGAGTTCTCTCGTGCGTCGATACTTCGGCAGGAAGCTACTGGTCTACGGGCTGACGTTCGTCGTCGCCGTCACGGTCAACTGGATGATCCCGCGGTTCATGCCCGGCGACCCGGTCGCCGGCATGGTCGCCCGGGCCAACGTCAGCCAGCCCGCGGCCGTCGAGGCGATGAAGCAGTACTACACCGGCCTCTTCGGCTTCGACCAGCCGCTGTGGCGGCAGTACCTCAACTTCTGGGGGGCGCTGCTGCACGGCGACTTCGGCATCAGCATCTGGGTGTTCCCCACCCCGGTGAGCGACGTCATCATGGGCGCCGTGCCGTACACGCTGGGGCTGATGATCCCGTCGGTGCTGCTGAGCTGGGTCGTCGGCAACCGGCTCGGGGCGTACGCGGCCCGGCGCAAGCTGATGGACAACACCGTCCTGCCGATCGGCTACGTTCTGACCGCGATGCCGTACATGTGGCTGGCGGTCCTGCTCGCCTGGGGGCTGGGCGTGGTCGCGGGCCTCTTCCCGATCGCCGGCGGCTACAGCTTCTCCATGCAGCCCAACTGGTCGGCGGAGTTCCTGCTCGACCTGCTGCACCACTGGGCGCTGCCGTTCGCCTCGCTGTTCCTCGTCGCGCTCGGCGGCTGGGCGATCGGCATGCGCAACATGATCATCTATGAGCTGGAGTCCGACTACTCCACCTACCTCGCCGCGCTCGGCGCGCCGCACCGGCTGATCCGGCGCTACGCCTTCCGCAACGCGGTGCTGCCGCAGATCACCGGCCTGGCGCTCCAGCTCGGCGTGCTGGTGGCCGGAGCCCTGGTGACGGAGATCGTCTTCTCCTATCCGGGCCTGGGCAGCCTCATCCTCAAGGCCATCCAGAACCAGGACTTCTTCCTGCTGCAGGGCACGTTCATGTTCATCGTCCTCGGCGTCCTCGCCGCGAACTTCATCATCGACATCGTCTACGTCGTGGTCGATCCGCGGACGCGGGCGGGAATGGCGGGTGCCCAGGCATGACCGCGCTCCAGGAAGCCGCCCCCCGCGACCCCCGCGACCCCCGCGACGCCGCCGCACCGGTCAGCGGGCGCCGCGAGGCGCTGCACTTCGCGCTGCGCAACGGCAAGCTCCTCGCCGGCGCCGGCGTGGTCCTCGTCCTGCTGCTGCTGGGCCTGATCGGGCCCCTGACCATCGACGCCCCGCCCAACGAGTACGTCGGCCCGCCCATGCAGGGCCCCTCGCCGGAGTACTGGTTCGGCACCACCACCTTCGGCCAGGACGTCTTCGCCCAGTTCGTGTACGGCCTGCGCACCACCTTCGCGGCGGGCCTGCTGGGCGGCGTGGTCGCCTCCCTCATCGGGATGGTCGTCGGGTTCCTGGCCGGCTTCCGCGGCGGGCTCCTCGACGAGATCCTGAACATGCTGACCAACATCGTCCTGGTCATCCCGACGCTGGCCGTACTGCTCATCATCAACGCCTACCTCGGCATCCGCAGCGTCGCCGCGCAGGCGATCTTCATCGGCCTGACCTCGTGGCCGTGGGCGGCGCGGGCCATCCGGGCGCAGACCTTCTCGCTGCGCGGCCGGGACTTCGTGGACCTGGCCAGGCTGAGCGGCTCGAACACCTGGAAGATCATCACCCGGGAGATCGCGCCGAACATGAGCTCCTACCTGCTGCTGACGTTCATCCTGCTGTTCGGCAACTCGATCCTGATCGCCTCGTCGCTGGACTTCATCGGCCTCGGCCCCACCGAGGGCGTCTCGCTGGGCCTGATGCTGCAGAACGCCAGCCAGTGGAGCGCCATGCAGCTCGGCATGTGGTGGTGGTTCATCCCGCCGGGCGCCGGGATCACCGCGATCGTCGGAGCCCTGTACGTCGCCAACGTCGGCCTCGACGAGGTCTTCAACCCGAAGCTGAGGGAGACATGAGCCTGCGGGTCAGCGATCTGAAAGTGCACTACCGGACCCTGCGGGGCGACGTGCGGGCGCTCGACGGCGTCTCCTTCGAGCTGGGGGACGCCGAGATCCTCGGCCTGGCCGGGGAGTCGGGCTGCGGCAAGACCACCCTCGGCAAGAGCCTCATCCGGATGGACGGCCGCATGCGCCACGTCGGCGGCACCGTCGAGCTCGACGGCACGGAGCTGCCCATCGGCGACGACCGGCGGATGAACGACTTCCGCTTCCACGAGGTCTCGCTCGTCCCGCAGTACTCGATGAGCGCGCTGAACCCGACCCGTAAGATCGGCAAGATGGTGGGCGAGCTGCTGCGTTCCCGCGGCGTCACCCCCGACACCGCCAAGCTGCTCGGCCGCCTGGACGCGGTGGGCCTGCCCCACGAGGTGCTGGACCGCTACCCGATCGAGCTGTCCGGCGGCATGAAGCAGCGCATGGTCATGGTCGTCTCCACCCTCCTGGACCCCTCGCTGCTCATCGCCGACGAGGTCACCTCCGCCCTCGACGTCTCCACCCAGAAGGCGGTGGCCAAGGCGCTGGCCGGCTTCCGCGACGACGGGTTCGTCAAGAGCATGATCTTCATCACGCACGACATCTCGCTCACGTACCAGATCGCCGACACGATCATGGTCATGTACGCCGGGAAGCTGGCCGAGAAGGCGCCGGCCAGGACGATCGTCGAGGCGCCCCGGCACCCCTACACCCGGATGCTCATCGACTCGCTGCCCGAGGTCGGCGTGCGCCACACCGACCGCAGGCTGTCGGGCATCGCGGGCAGTCCGCCGTCGCTGCTCGACCCGCCCGCGGGCTGCCGCTTCCGGGACCGCTGCCCGCTCGCCTTCGACCGGTGCGCCGAGGAGCCGCCGGCCGCCGAGGTCGCACCCGGCCACTTCGTCGCCTGCTGGAAGGCATGATGCTCAGACTCGACAACGTCACGAAGGTCTACAAGGTCGGAGCCTTCGGCGGCAAGACCCTGACCGCGGTCGACAGGGTGAGCTTCGACGTGCCGGAGGGCCAGGTCGTCTCACTGATCGGCGAGAGCGGCAGCGGCAAGAGCACCCTCGGCAGGATGATCCTCGGCCTCGTCCCGGTCACCGCCGGCTCGATCACCCTCGACGGCGCCCCGGTACGGCCCGGCAAGGAGTACTACCGGCACGTCCAGGGCGTCTTCCAGGACCCCTTCAGCACGTTCAACCCGGTGTTCAAGGCCGACCGGGTGTTCCAGCTGATCAGAGAGGCGTACTTCCCCGCGGCGACCGCCGCCGAGTGGGACGAGCGGGTGCGCGCCGCCCTGCGGGACGTGCGCCTCGACCCCGACCAGGTCCTCGGCAAGTATCCCCACCAGCTCAGCGGCGGCCAGCTCCAGCGCGTCCTCATCGCCCGGGCGCTGCTGCTGGACCTCAAGCTGCTGGTCGCCGACGAGATCACCAGCATGCTCGACGCCTCCACCCGCATCGACGTGCTCAACCTGCTCGCCGAGATCAAGGGCCGGGGACTGGGCGTGCTGTACATCACCCACGACCTGTCCCTGGGCAACTACCTGGCCGAGCGGACCGTCGTGCTCCGGCACGGGACCGTCGTCGAGATGGGCGCGACCGACAAGGTCTTCGGCCGGCCGCTGCACCCCTACACCCGGCAGCTGCTGTCGGCCGTGCCGCGCCTGCACGACCCCTGGGAGGACGCCGAGCCGGTCACCTCCTGCCTGTACCACGACAGCGGCGCCGCCGGCGGCCTCGCGGAGGCCGAGGAGGACCACTTCGTGGCGTGCGCCCGGCTCGAAGGCTGCCGCGAGGAACGCCTCGAAGGCCGTCCCGGAGGCCGCCCCGAAGGCGTCCTCAAAGGCCGCCTCGAAGGCCGCCTCAAAGGCCGCCTCGAAGGCCGCTGAGAAGAACGCCCGGCGGCCGCCGCAAGCCGGGGCCGCCGCGAGAAGGAGAACCACTTGAGCATCTACCGTCCGCTGCACGACGGCTGGACCCTCACCGCCGTCCCGCGTGACGTCGAGGTGAACGCCGTACCGTCCGGCCCCGAGGCGACCGAGGTGACCGGGACGGCCGGGACGGCCGGGGTGCCGTCCGGCGTCGAGGTGGCCGGGGTGCCGGCGACCGTGCCCGGCTGCGTGCACACCGACCTGCTGGCCGCCGGGATCATCGACGACCCCTACCTGGACGACAACGAGACCCGGCTCACCTGGATCGGCCGCACCGCGTGGCGGTACGAGACCGCCTTCACCTGGACGCCGGACGGCCACGAGCGGACCGACCTCGTCTGCGAGGGCCTCGACACCGTCGCCACGGTCATACTCAACGGCGTCACGGTCGGCACCACCGCCAACCAGCACCGCTCCTACCGCTTTCCCGTACGGCACCTGCTGCGCGAGGGGGACAACACCCTCACCGTGGTGTTCGGCTCCGCCTACGACTACGCCGAGGAGCGGCGGGCGGCCCTGGGCGACCGGCCGGGGGCCTACGCCGAGCCGTACCAGTTCATCCGGAAGATGGCGTGCAACTTCGGCTGGGACTGGGGGCCGGCCGTGGTCACCGCCGGGATCTGGCGGCCGATCGGGCTGGAGAGCTGGAGCGGCGCGCGGCTGGCCGAGGTGCGCCCGCTGGTCACCCTCGACGGCCGCGACGGCCGGGTGGACGTGCACGTCAGGGTCGAGCGCGTCGGTGAGGAGCCGCTCGCGGTGGACATCGCCGTGGCGGGCGTCGCGGCGCAGGCGTGGCTCGCGGCCGGTGAGCGGGAAACCGCGGTGACGCTCACCGTGCCCGAGCCGGACCTCTGGTGGCCGCGCGGGTACGGCGAGCGGCCGCGCCATGACCTCACCGTGCGCCTGGGCGACCAGGAGTGGAGCCGGGAGATCGGTTTCCGCGCGGTGGAGCTGGAGGGCCCCGAGGCGTTCGGCCTGCGGGTCAACGGCGAGCCGGTGTTCGTGCGCGGCGTCAACTGGATCCCCGACGACTGCTTCCCGAACCGCGTCACCCGCGACCGCCTCCGGGAACGCCTCACCCAGGCCGTCGAGGCGAACGTGAACCTGCTGCGGGTCTGGGGCGGCGGCCTGTACGAGAGCGACGACTTCTACGACCTGGCCGACGAGCTGGGCCTGCTCGTCTGGCAGGACTTCCCGTTCGCCTGCGCCGCCTACCCCGAGGAGGAGCCGTTCCGCTCGGAGGTGGAGGCCGAGGCCAGGGAGAACGTCACCCGGCTGGCGAGCCACCCCAGCCTGGTGCTGTGGTGCGGCAACAACGAGAACATCGAGGGCCACGCCGACTGGGGCTGGCAGGAGGACCTGGCGGGCCGCAGCTGGGGCGCGGGCTTCTACTACGACCTGCTGCCGCGGGTGGTCGCCGAGCTCGACCCGACCCGGCCCTACTGGCCCGGCAGCCCCTACTCCGGCGCCCCCGGCCTGCCGCCCAACGACCCCGCACGCGGCACGGTGCACATCTGGGACGTGTGGAACCGCGAGGACTACACCCGCTACGCCGCCTACCGCCCCCGCTTCGCCGCCGAGTTCGGCTTCCAGGGCCCGGCCACGTACGCCACGATGCGCAGGGCGATCGGCGGTGAGCTGGCCCCCGACGCGCCCCTGGTGCTGCACCACCAGAAGGCGATCGACGGCAACGGCAAGCTGCTGCGCGGCCTGGGCGAGCACCTGCCCCGGCCGGAGGACTTCGACGACTGGCACTACCTGACCCAGCTGAACCAGGCGCGGGCCATCGAGTTCGGCGTCTCCCGCTTCCGCGCGCTGGCCCCGCACTGCACCGGCAGCATCGTCTGGCAGCTCAACGACTGCTGGCCGGTCACCTCCTGGGCCGCCGTCGACGGCGACGGCCGCCGCAAACCCCTGTGGTACGCGCTGCGCCGCGTCTACGCCGACCGGCTGCTCGCCGTCATCGACGGCGAGGCCGCGCTGGTCAACGACTCGGCCGAGCCGTGGCACGGCGAGCTGTCGCTGGTCCGGCACGACCTGGCGGGGAAGATCCTGGCCGAGGAGACCGCCGGGGTGACCGTCGCCCCCCGCTCCGTCACCCGCCTCCCGCTGCCCGCCGCCGTGGCGGCCCCCGGCGACCCGGCCGCCGAACTGCTCGTCGCCCGCCTCGGCGGGACGCGCACGGTGTCCTTCTACGCCGAGGACACCCGGGTGGCCTTCCCCGAGGCCAGGTGGGACGCGCGCGCCGAACCGGCGGGGGACGGCCACCGGGTGACGGTCACCGCCCGGACCCTCCTGCGCGAACTGGCCCTCTTCCCCGACCGGCTCGACCCCGACGCCCGGGTGGACGACCTGCCGGTGACGCTGCTGCCGGGGGAGACCGCCGTCTTCCATGTCACCGCCGGCGACCTCCCCGACCCGGACGCGCTGACCGCCTTCCCGGTGCTGCGCTGCGTGAACGAGCCCCGCCGGTGACCGTCCTCGCCCTGGACATCGGCGGCACCAAGTTCGCCGCCGCGGCGGTCACCGCCGCCGGAGACGTGACCGCCCGCGCCGAGGTGCCGCTGAACCGCGCCGGCTCGCCGGACCGGGCACTCGCCCAGGTCGTCGAGCAGGTCACCGCCCGGGTGCCGGCCGATGCGATCGAGGGGATCGGCATCGGCTCGGCCGGCCCCCTCGACCCGCGCGCCGGGACGGTCAGCCCGGTCAACATCCCCCGCTGGCGTGACTTCCCGCTGACCGCCGCCGTCGGCCGGATGCTGCCCGGCCGCCCGGTACGGCTGGCCGGCGACGCCCAGTGCATGGCACTGGGGGAGTGGTGGCGGGGGGCCTTCCCGGAGGGACCGGAGGAGCCGGGAGCCGCGGCGCCCGGATCGTCCGCCGAGGTCGCGCCGGGGCCGGGGGAGGAGCCGCGGCGGGCGGCCTCCCGCGCCGTGCTGGGCGTGGTGGTCTCCACCGGCGTCGGCGGCGGCTTCGTCCTGGACGGCGTGCCGTACCTCGGTCCGACGGGCAACGCCGGCCACATCGGGCACATCACCGTCGATCCCGGCGGCGACCCCTGCCCGTGCGGCGCGTCCGGATGCGTGGAGACCGTCGCCAGCGGGCCCGCCATGGTCCGCTGGGCCCGCGCGGGCGGCTGGACCGGGGCGGACGCGCGGGCGCTCGCCGCGAGCGCCCGCGCCGGGTCCGCGATCGCGCAGGCCGCCTTCCGCCGCGCCGCCGACGCGCTGGCCACCGCCTTCCACACCGCCGCGGCCCTGCTCGACCTCGACCGCGTCGTCGTCGGCGGGGGCGTGGCCGCCGCCGGGCCGATCCTGTTCGACCCGCTCCGGCAGGCGATGGCGGAGAACGCCGGGCTCGGTTTCACCCGCCGCCTGCGGGTGGACGCCACCTCCCTGGGCCGCGACGCCGGCCTGCTCGGCGCCGCCGCCCTCGTCCTGCCCCGGCGTCCCCCGGACGTCCGGCCCGGAGCCGCGCCCGCCGTCCCGGAGTGATCCCGCGGGACGGCGTCCCCTCCGGGCCGCCGTCCGCCGTCCCGCGCGCCGCCGTAGAGTGGGCCGGGCTCGAAGAGGGCTCGGAAAGAGCTCGAAGAGGCCGCCCCCGGCCTCGCGGGCCGCCTGTGACGGAGACGGAAGGGTAGAAAGACTGATGGATCAGCTGACGCTGATGGCCGTACACGCCCATCCCGACGACGAGGTGATCGGGACCGGCGGGATCCTGGCCAGGTGCGCGGACGAGGGCATCCGCACCGTCCTGGTCACCTGCACCAACGGCGAGCAGGGCGACGCCCCCGGAGGGATCAAGCCCGGCGAGGACGGTCACGACGAGGCGGAGGTGAGCGCCCTGCGGCTGGCGGAGCTGCGCGAGTCCGTGGCCCACCTCGGGATCGACCACCTGGAGCTGCTCGGCTACCACGACTCCGGCATGGAGGGCTGGGCCGCCAACCAGGCGCCGGACGCCTTCGCCAACGTCCCCGTCGAGCGGGCCGCCGCGCGGCTGGCCGAGCTGATGGAGCGTTACCGCCCGCAGGTCGTGGTCACCTACGACGAGAACGGCGGGTACGGTCACCCCGACCACATCCAGGCTCACCGGATCACCGTGGCGGCGGCCGAGGCGAGCGGCGTCCCCGCCAAGCTCTACTACACCGCCGTGCCCCGCGAGCGGATCGCCGAGCTGTTCGAGTTCCTCCGTTCGACCGGCGCGGCCCCGGAGGACTTCGAGCTGCCCGACGACTTCGGCGTCCCCGAGGAGCAGATCACCGCGATGGTGGACGTCGCCCCCTACGTCGAGCGCAAGCGCAAGGCGCTGGAGGCGCACGCCAGCCAGGGCGAGAACATCTTCCTGCTGCGCATGCCCGCCGACGCCCAGCACCGGGCCTTCTCCCACGAGGCGTTCATCCGCGTCTTCAGCCGCGTCCCCGCCCCGGGCCGCGAGGAGCACCTCTTCGACGGCCTGCGCTGAGGACGGCCCGCACCGGCGGTCACCCGCGCCGGCGGCCACCCGCGCCGGCGGTGCCCGTACCGACGAGGGTCCGCGCCGACGGGGGCTCGCGCCGGCGGCGGCCCGGCGGCCGGACCGGCCGCCGGGCGCGGTCAGCCGCCGAGCGGTACGCGCCAGGTCAGCAGGGTTCCGCCGCCGGGGGCCGCGCCCGTCTCGAAGGAGCCGCCGAGCTGCCGGGCGCGGTCCTCCATGTTGCGCAGGCCGCTGCGCCTGCCCTCGCCGGGCAGCCCCACGCCGTCGTCGCGGACGCGGAGGAGCAGTTCGTCGTCGGTCGCCTCGACCAGCACGTCGGCCTTGGAGGCCCTGGCGTGGCGCACGATGTTGGACAGGGCCTCGCGCAGCACGGCGGTGAGCTGCTCGGCGACCGGGGCCGGAACGCCGTTGTCGAGGCGGCCCTCCATGCGCAGTCCCGGCATGAACCCCAGGTGCCCGCGCGCGCCCTCCACCAGCTCCACGACCTGCGCGCGCAGGCCGGGGGCGGCGTCGCGGGGAGCCTGCAGGGCGAAGATGGTGGAGCGGATCTGCCGGATGGTCTCGTCCAGCTCGTCGATCCCGTGCCGCAGCCGGGACGCCGCCTCGGGGTGCTCGACGAGGCGGACGATGCTCATCAGCGTCATGGCGACGGCGAAGAGCCGCTGGATGACGACGTCGTGCAGGTCCTTGGCGATGCGGTCGCGGTCCTCCAGCAGGCCGAGGCGCTCGGCGTCCCGTCTGGCCTCGGCCAGCTCCAGGGCGAGCGCGGCCTGACCGGCGAAGGACCGCAGGGTGTGCAGCTCGCCGGTGCTGAACGGGATCCGGCCGGTGCGCTTGCCGAGCTTCAGCACCCCGCGGACGGCCCCGGCCCGGCCCAGCGGCACGGCGGCCACCGGGCCGATCGGCGTCTCCCCGTCGGCGGTGAGGCCGGCGGTGACGTCGGTGGCGGAATCGGCGGCGCAACCGACGATGGGGAAGGCGGCGGCGTCGCGTTCGCTCGCCGTCACCGGCTCGCCGCTGAGGAAGGCCCGGCCGGCGAGGGTGCCGGAGACGGGGACCTCGCTCTCGGCGGGCCGGACGCCGGGCGCGCCGTCGCTGATCTCCCACCGCAGCGTCTCCCCGGAGGGGCCCGGGAGCATGACCGCCACGACGTCGGCGCCGGCCATCTCCCGGGCCCGGCGCGCCACCAGCGTCAGCACCTCGGTGGGCTCGGCGCCCGACAGCAGGGCGGTGGTGACGTCGGAGGACGCCTGCAGCCACACCTCCCGGCGGCGGGTCTCCTCGTACAGGCGGGCGTTCTCGATGGCGACGCCGGCCGCGGTGGCCAGCGCCACCACGATCGCCTCGTCCTCCTCGTCGAACTCCCCGCCGCCGCGCTTCTCGGTGAGGTAGAGGTTGCCGAACACCTCCTCGCGGACCCGGACCGGCACCCCGAGGAAGGAGCCCATCGGCGGGTGGCCGGGCGGGAAGCCGTACGACTCCGGGTGCTGGGACAGGTCGGACAGGCGCAGCGTCTGCGGCTCCTTGATGAGCAGGCCCAGCAGGCCCAGGCCGTGCGGCCAGTGCTCGATCCGGGCGATCTCCTCCTCGCTCAGCCCCACCGGGACGAACTGGACGAGCGTGTTCTCCTCCCCGATGACGCCCAGCGCGCCGTAGCCGGCGTCGACCAGGGTGGTGGCGGTCTCCACGATCCGCCGCAGCACCGTCTCCAGGTCCAGGTCGCTGCCCACCGACACGACCGCCTCCAGGAGGGCGTGCACGCGGTCACGGGTGGCCAGCACCGCCTCCAGCCGCACCTGCAGCTCCGCCAGCAGCTCGTCCAGCCGCATGCTGGGCATCAGGGAACGGGGCTCCTTCTGCGTCATATGGGAAGTGTGGCATCAGGGAGCGCCGGTGCCCACCGCGGTGGACACCGGAGCGCCGAGCGCCACCTCGACGAGCCGGCGGGCCAGCAGGCGGGCGGGGTCGAGAACCGGGACGGGGACGCGGGAGCGGTCCAGGGCCAGGACGAGCTCGGTGCACGCGGTGACGACCCGTTCCGCGCCGCGATCGGCGAGGGAACGGGACAGCTCCGCCAGCGCCCGCCGGTGGGCCGGTTGGACGCCGCCGCCCTTGACGGCGCCGATGGCCGCCGTGACCTGCCGCTGACCGGGCTCGTCCGGCTCGATCACCGCCACGCCGCGCCGTCGCAGAGCGTCCGCGTACAGGCCGGCGCGCAGGGTGCCCGAGGTGGCCAGCACGCCCGCCGCGCGGACGCCGTCGGCCGCGAGGGCGTCGGCCGTGACCTCGATGATGCTCACCAGCTCCAGC
Source organism: Streptosporangium pseudovulgare (assembly GCF_014648055.1). Classification (GTDB taxonomy): domain Bacteria; phylum Actinomycetota; class Actinomycetes; order Streptosporangiales; family Streptosporangiaceae; genus Streptosporangium; species Streptosporangium pseudovulgare. Next base: position 34,058 of record NZ_BMQJ01000015.1, on the reverse strand, counting down.
CCGGCCTCCTCCGCCAGGCGGGGGACGAAGGCGTGGGCGGTGTTGCAGGGCACGGCGAGCACCTCGCACCCCGCCTGCTTCAGACCCTCGACGCCGCGCCGCAGATACGGGGTCGGGTCCTCACCGCCGCCGAGCAGGCTCAGGGAACGGTCGGGGACGCGGGGGTCGCCCCAGATGACGACGGGCACGTGTCCCTGGTCGCAGGTGGCCGCCGTCTCCTCCACGAGCTTGCCGTAGAAGTCGACGGTGGCCGCCGGGCCCATGCCGCCGAGGACGCCGACCAGCCGGGCCCTGCTCACCGGGCGCCGCCGGCGGCGGCGTGCGGTCCGGACCCGGGATCGGCGACCCGCCCCCCGGCCGGTACCGGGGCGCGATCGTGGAACTGAGTCATCTGGGGGCGTCCTCTTCCATGCGGTGAGCCGGGGTGAGCGGGGGTGAGCGGGGGGTGGGCCCGGGGCGGGCCCGGGGCGGCTACCCGCACAAGGATCGAGGTATAAGGTGCATCTGGTCTCTAAACGCAGCAATGTGACACTGAAGGATCAATGATGCAGGATTCCGGCATCGAGCCCCGGCGGTTGCTGTCGGAGACCGACCTCGAACTCATCGACGCCCTCCAGATCAACCCGCGAGCGAGCTGGGTGGAGATCGGGGAGGCGACCCGCGCGGACCCGGTGACGGCGGCACGGCGCTGGCAGCGGCTGAACAGCACGGGGGAGGCATGGACCACCGTCGCCCTGGGGCAGCGCCAGATGCACGCGATGAGCATGGCCTTCCTGGAGATCGACTGCGAGGCCGGGGCGGCGGTCGAGGTCGCCGGCACGCTCGCGGCGGAGGGCCACCTCATCACCGTGCAGCACGTCGCCGCCGGTCACGACCTGTTCGTGATCGCCGTCGCCGCGTCGATGCCGGCGCTGGCGGACTACCTGCTCACAGACCTGCCGCGGGTGCCCGGCGTGGCGAAGGTGCGCACCCATGTCGCCACGCGCGTCTTCGAGGCCTCGTGCCGCTGGCGGCTGCGGGTGCTGCCGCCGCGGTCCGCGGGCGCACTGGCCAGGCGGCCGGGGCCGGCGGAGTCCACCAGGCAGATGGACGAGATCGACCGGCTGCTGTTCAAGGCCCTGCTCGCCGACGGCCGCGCCGGCTACTCCGAGCTCGCGCAGGCCGTCGGCAAGTCCGAGCGCACGGTGCAGCGCAGGCTGTCACGCCTGGTCGCGACCGGCGACATCGACTTCCGCTGCGACCTGGCGCGCTCGCACGCGGGCTGGCACTCCTCGGCGGTGCTGTGGCTGCGGATGCCGGACGGCCTGCTGGAGGAGACGGGCCGGGCGCTGCTCGACTGGCCGGAGACGCGGACGTGCGCGGCGCTCGCGGGCGCCCGCAACATGCTCCTCACCGTCGGCCTGCACGGGGTCTCCGACCTGCATCCGCTGGTGATGCGCCTTGAGGAGCGCTTCCCGTACGCGGGCATCGCCGACCGGCAGATCGTCCTGCGGCAGTCGAAGCTCTACGGGCGGCTCCTCGACCCCTCCGGCCGCTGCACGGGCGTCGTCCCGGTCGACCCGTGGAGCCTGTCGCCGCGCGTCTGACGTTCAGCGCGGCGCGGGGATCGCGCCTCCGCGGGCCTCCCGGCACAGGCCGGCCCGCAGCACGTCGGCCTCGCGGCGCCCCACCACCTGCAGATCTCCGATGGCCAGCGCGGGCAGGCCGAGCGCGGACACGACGGAGGTGATCCGGCCGACCTCGCCGCGGACGGCGGCCTCGTCGCAGCCGGCCCGCGGCGCGGGGCCGCCGAGCGTCGGCATGACCAGGACGTCGACGCCGGCCGTCTCCGCCGAGAATCCGGCCCGGACGGCCGAGAGCTCCTCCACCGCCCGGCGGTACTCCCGATGGCCGATCCCGCCGGCGTCGTCCAGCTTCCGCCGCACGCCCGCGCTGTAGCTCGCGGCGTTCGCCGGATAGGTGGCCTCGTGGGTGCGCCGGGCCTGCGCGCCCACGATCGTCCAGTACGGGGACAGGATCCCGTACGGCAGGGCGATCTCGCGGACCTCGGCGCCCAGGTCCGCGAACTCCCCGGCCTGCGCGCATCCCTCGGCGACGCCGACGACCAGCCCCGACAGCGAGCGCGGCGGCTCGACGGCCTCTCCGGAGAGCACCCGCCACACGCGCGCGCAGTCGGCGACCGAGGTGGCCATCGGCCCGACCACGTCGAACATCGGGGCGAGGGGCGCGACCCCCTCGGAGGAGATGACGCCGGCCCTCGGGCGCAGGCCGACCACGCCGCAGCAGGCCGCCGGGATCCGCACCGAGCCGCCGGTGTCGGTGCCGAGGCCGAACCGGGCGATCCCGGCGGCGAGCGCCGCGGCCGTGCCGCCGCTCGACCCGCCGGGAGCCAGATGCTCGTGGCGCGGGTTGCGCACATCGCCCCAGTGCGGGTTCTCGCTCGTGACGCCCCAGGCGAACTCGTGCTGGTTGGCCTTGCCGACCAGGAGGGCCCCGGCGCGCTCCAGCAGTTCGACGCACGGCGCGGTGGTCAGCGCCTCCTCGCTCCCGTACAGGACGGACCCCCGGGTGGTGCGGAGCCCGGCGACGTCGATCATGTCCTTGACCACGAACGTCCAGGCCCACAGCTCGGGTGGCGTGGCGGGCACCGGCCGGTCGCGACGTGCGAGCCGGTCGATGACCGGCTCGGCGCCGGCCTCGATGAGGATGTTGTGCCCGCGGTGGAGGCGTATGGCCTCGGCGGACCTGGCGATCGCCGCCTCGTGTTCCACAGTCAAGGATCTCCTAACACCCGCTCCGGCCACAGGGGAGTCCGGCCGGTGACGATCGGCGCGCCGGGTCCGTCGCCGGCCGCGCCCGTGATCCGGCACATGCTGGCAGATCCGCCGTGCCCCGTCGAGTGCGCGGGAGCGGTCAGAGCGTCAGCGCGTCCAGCAGGGACTGCAGCCGGGCGGTCTCGCGGTCGGGATGGACGAGGGTGAAGATGCTGCGACTGATGTTCAGCCACGGCACGTCGGCGACCACGATGTCGGGGCCGTGCCCGCGCAGCGCGAGCTCGGGGACGAGCGCCGCGCCCATCCCCGCCCCGATCATGGCTATGGTGATCTTGAAGTCGTCGGAGTGGCAGGCCACCCGGGGGTGCAGCCCCCAGTGGGCGAACAGGCCCTCGAAGATGGCGGCGTCGCTGGTCGCCGGGTGGTGCATGATCCACGGCAGGTCGACGAGGTGCTCGACCCGGTAGGGCGCCAGGTCGGGCCAGCTGCGCGGGAGGACGAGCTTGTAGCGGTCCTCGGCGATCCAGCGCCGGCCCAGTGCCGACGGCCACGACAGGCCGGAGTTCCCCACCTGGTAGATGATCGCCGCGTCCATCTCGCCGCCGGCGCCCAGGCGCGGGATGAGCTGGGAGGACTCGGCGACGGAGACCCTGATGCCGGCGCGTTCCTCGGGCTCCATCCGCCGCAGCACGCCGGTCAGCACGTCGGTGAAGCTGGGGAAGACGCCCAGGCGGATCTGCCGCTCGCTGTTCCGGTGCACGGCCTGCACGGTGGCGACCATGCGCTCGATGTCGATGAGCACGGTCTCGGCCTGCCTGGCCAGCACCTCGGCGGCGCTGGTGGGCAGCGCGCTGTGGGCGGAGCGGGCGAACAGCCTGACGCCGATCTCCCGTTCCAGCGCGGCCATCTGCTGGGAGACGGCCGACGCGGTGTAACCGAGCCGGTTGGCGGCGGCGGCGAAGGACCCCAGCTCAACGACTTCACGGAGAGTGCGCAGGTGTTCCGGCTTCAGCATTAGAGCTCCTTACGCTCAGAGGTGCTGAATGTCGTGTTTATAGCGCTTCCGACTTCTTTCCGCCACTCCTACAGTGATGGCCACCGTCAATCGAGCCGAGCCCTAGAGAGTCACATGAGCATCCGCGTATACCGCAACGCCGCCATCCGCACAGGAGACAGCGGCAACCCGTTGGCCCAGGCCATGGCCGTGGACGGTGAGCGGCTACTGGCCGTCGGCGGAGAGGCGGAGGTGCGCGAGGCCGCGGGCCCGGGAGCGGAGCTGATCGACCTGGAGGGCGCCGCGGTGCTCCCCGGGCTCTACGACGCCCACATCCACACCGCGCAGTACGCCCAGAGCCTGGACGCGGTGGACCTGCGCGACGTGCGCTCCCTGGACGACGCGCTGAGCAAGGTGGCCGCGCACGCGGCGCGGCTGCGACCCGGCGCCTGGCTGTTCGGCGGCCGGTGGAACAGCAACACCTGGGACCCGCCGGCGCAGCCCGACCGGTACGCGCTGGACTCGGTCTGCCCCGAGCTGCCGGTCGCGCTGCCCAGCGTGGACGGCCACACGGTGTGGGCCAACTCCGCGGCCCTGCGGCTGGCCGGCATCGACGCCGGCACCCCCGACCCGGTGGGCGGGGAGATCGTCAGGGACGCGAGCGGGGAGCCCACCGGCATCCTGCGCGAGTCGGCCTCCTACCCGCTGCGCAACCTCATGGTCTCCGCCGACCTGCGCGACCAGCTCCGCGCCGCGCAGGAGGAGCTGCTCGCCCTCGGCCTGACCAGCGTGCACGACATCGACGGCGAGGACTGCCGGGCCGCCTACCTGGAGCTGCGCGAGACCGGTGAGCTGAAGATACGCGTGCACAAGGCGATCCCGATGACCCACCTGGAGGCGGCCATCGCCGAGGGGCGCCGCACCGGGCAGGGCGACGACTGGTTCCGCACCGGACCCGTGAAGATCTTCAGCGACGGGGCGCTGGGCTCGCACACCTGCCACATGGGCGAGTCCTTCGCCGGCGAGCAGGGCAACGTGGGCATCGCGGTCACGCCGTACGAGGACCTGGTCAGGCTGTTCGGCACGGCCGCCGGGGCCGGCATCGCGGTGGCCACGCACGCCATCGGAGACCAGGCCAACCACCTGGTCATCGACGCCTACGAGGCCCTCGGCCCCACGGCCGGGCTGCGGCACCGCATCGAGCACGCCCAGCACCTGCGGATCGGCGACCTGGCCAGGATGGCCAGGCTGGGCATCGTCGCCTCGATGCAGCCCGTGCACTGCACCAGCGACATCGACCTGGTCGACACCCTGCTGGCCGGGCGCGAGCTGGCCTCCTACGCCTGGCGCGGAATGCTGAACGTCGGCGTCGCGCTGGCCTTCGGCTCCGACGCCCCGGTCGAGCACCCCAACCCCTTCGCCGCGCTGTACGCCGCGGTGACCCGTACCCGCGCCGACGGCACGCCCGCCGGCGGCTGGCAGCCCGAGCAGCGGCTGAGCATGGGCGAGGCCCTCACCGCCCACACCCTCGGCGCGGCCTACGCCGCGGGCGAGGAGGACCGCAAGGGCGTCCTCGCACCCGGCAAGCTCGCCGACTTCATCGCGGTGGACACCGACCCCTTCGTGGAGTCGCCGGCCGCGGTGCTGCGTACCAAGGTCATGACCACCGTCGTCGGCGGCGAAGTCCGCTGGCAGCACTCCTGAAGGAGCACCCCCCTTGAACACCCGGATCCTCACCACGCTCGCCGCCGGCGCGCTGCTGGCCGCCACCGCGGCCTGCGGCGCCCAGTCCCTCGACGACGGCGCGTCCGCCGCGGCGCCGGCCGCCGCGCCGGACGTCGTCCTCGACCAGGCCCCCGCCGAGGAGAAGGCGGCCGACGTCATCAACGCCATCACCCCCGACAAGGACCTCGCCGCCAAGGCGCCGGCGAAACTGAAGTCCGACGGACTGAAGGTCGTCTCCTCCATCGGCTACCCGCCGATGGAGCTGTTCGCCAGCGACGGCAAGACCCCGATCGGCTTCGACCCCGCCCTGGCCAGGGCCATCGCCAGGAAGCTCGGCGTCAAGGTGACCATCACCGACGAGGAGTTCAACTCGCAGATCCCCGGCGTGCTCACCGGCCGCTACGACTTCGTCATCTCCTCGATGACCGACAACCCGGAGCGGCAGGGCCAGATCACCTTCGTCGACTACGTGCAGGCGGGCTCGGGGATGCTGGTCAAGGCCGGCAACCCGGCCGGCGTCACCGGGCCGAAGGACCTGTGCGGCAAGACGGTCTCCGTCGTCGACAACGGCTCCTCGATGGAGCTGGCCGAGCGCTACGACGCCGACTGCAAGAAGGACGGCAAGGCCGCGGTGGACATCCTGAAGTTCCCCGGCGACACGGAGGCCATGCTCCAGGTGGGCAACGGCCGCGCGCAGGCCATCGTCACCGACTACGTGGTGGCCGCCTACAAGGCCGCGGACCCCAAGCTCGCCATGGAGGCGATCGCCCTCGAAGGCACCGAGAGCCCGTGGGGCATCGGGATGAAGCCCGACAACAAGGAGCTCATCGAGTCCGTCAAGGGCGCGCTGGACTCGCTCATCCAGAGCGGGGAGTACGGCAAGCTGCTCGCGGCGTGGAACCTCGACAAGCTGGCCGTCCAGTCCGCCGTGGTCAACGGCGGTAAGTGACCATGCGGACCGAACCGATCACCGACGCGTCGGGCAGGCCGATCCCCGTCGCGCGGACCTGGCACTGGGGCCGCTGGCTGGCCGCGGCGGTCGCGCTGGCGGTCGCGGCCCGCCTGGCCTACCTCATGGTGGGCAACCCGAACCTGGACTGGGGCAAGGTCGCCGAGTACCTGTTCCACGAGCGGATCCTGAGCGGGGTCTGGGTCACCATCGAGATCTCGGTCCTGGCCACGGTCCTCGGGCTGGTCCTGGGCGTGCTCGTCGCGATCATGCGGCTGGCGCACAACCCGGTGCTGAGCGGGCTGGCCACGTTCTACATCTGGTTCTTCCGCGGTACGCCGGTGCTCGTGCAGCTCATCTTCTGGTACAACCTGGCGTTCCTGTTCCCCGAGCTGGTGCTCAAGATCCCGTTCACCATGATCGGCGTCAAGTGGGACACCAACCTGGTGATGACCGGCTTCACCTCGGCCATGCTGGGGCTGGGGCTGAACCTGGCCGCCTACTTCGCCGAGACCGTGCGCGCCGGGATCCAGGCCGTCGACCACGGCCAGACCGAGGCGGCGTACGCGCTGGGCATGACGCCGGCCAAGCGGATGCGGGTCATCGTGCTGCCGCAGGCGCTGCGCATCATCATCCCGCCCACCGGCAACGAGTTCATCTCCATGCTGAAGACCACCTCGCTGGTCTACGTGGTCGCCGGGCACGACCTGATGACCAACGCCAGCCAGATCTACAAGGCGAACAATCTGATCATGGAGCTGCTGATCGTGGCGAGCCTCTGGTACATGCTCATGACAGCCGTGGCGACCTTCCTGCAGGGCAGGCTGGAGCGCCGCTTCGGCTCCGAGGCCGTACGGCTGGTGCGCGGCGGCGGCCTGGCCGCCAGGATCCTGCCGAAGGTGACCGCATGAACGCGGCGGGCGAGCAGATCGTGCAGGCCTCGGGCGTCCGGATGGGCTACGGCGACGTGCAGGTGCTCAACGGCGTCGATTTCACCGTCGCCTCCGGCGAGGTGAGCTGCGTCATCGGCCCGTCGGGCTCGGGCAAGTCCACGTTCCTGCGGTGCATCAACGGCCTGGAGCCGGTGCTCGGCGGCAGCCTGCGGGTGCTCGGCGAGGAGGTCGGCCACACCCTGCGCGGCGACAGGTACCACCCCTGGACCCCCAAGGAGTTCGCCGCCTTCCGCAGGAACATCGGCATGGTGTTCCAGCGCTTCAACCTGTTCGCCCACCACAGCGCACTGGAGAACGTCGCCTGCGGCCCCGTCCACGTCCTCGGCACCCCCGCGGACCGGGCGCGGACGCTGGCCATGGAGCACCTGGACCGGGTGGGCCTGGCCGACCACGCGCACAAGCGGCCCCACCAGCTCTCCGGCGGCCAGCAGCAGCGGGTGGCCATCGCCAGGGCGCTGGCGATGAACCCGGCGCTGATGCTGTTCGACGAACCCACCTCCGCCCTGGACCCGGAGCTGGTCGACGAGGTGCTGGAGGTCATGAAGGGCCTGGCCGTCGAGGGGATGACGATGGTCGTGGTCACCCACGAGATCGCCTTCGCCAGGGAGGTCGGCGACTGGCTGACCTTCTTCGCCGACGGCGTGGTCGTCGAACGGGGCCGGCCCCGCGAACTCCTGGCCAACCCGGGCCACCAGCGGACCAGGGCCTTCCTGTCCAGCGTGCTCGACCCGAAGGAGCGCGAGGAGTCCCGGTAGGCGCCCCGCCGGGCGGCCCGGCGGGCTCGTATACCAGGCACCGGTCGATCGGCGGGTCGTGCGGGAGAGCGGCCGACCACGATCCCGCACCGGGATCACCTTCGGCCGGGACATCGGGTACCTGCTGAAACCGGCCTCCTGAGAGGTCCCCGCCGGAGGCCCCTCAGGGTTCGAGGGACCAAGGCTGCTTGTGCGCCGCCGAATCCGGGGCTTCCCGTAGGGCGCCGGGCCGCGCACGCCGCTCCACCGGCTCCGGCGGCGCGCGGCCGGTCATCGCGCGGGTCCGAGGACGTCGTCGCCGAAGACGGCCGCGAGGGCTTTGCCGATCAGGCGGGGCAGATCGGCCCGCCCGTCGTCCTCGGCCCAGTGCACCATCGCCGTGTGCAGGGCGGCCAGGCAGGCGCTGGCCGCCGCCTGGGCCTGGAACGCCGCGTCGGGGTCGGCGGCGTCGCCCTCCAGAGCGCCGATGATGGCCTGCTGGAGGGCGTACTGGTTGTCCAGGTGCCTGGCCCGCAGCGCGGGCGTGGAGATCATGAGCTGAAGGCGGACGAGCAGAAACCGCCGGTCCGCCGCCACGTCGTCGCCGGTCAGGGCGGCGGCCGCGTCGACGAGCGCGCCGCCGATGCGGCGTACCAGGGGCTGGCCGGCGGGTGAGGCGGCGATCCGCTCGGCGATGAGCTCGCCGTGCTGGTCGACCAGCACGAGATCTTCCTTGGTGGGGAAGTGCCGGTAGACGGTCATGGGTGACACGCCGGCCGCCTCGGCGACGTCGTTCATGGTCGTGGCGTCGTATCCGCGCTCGCTGAACAGCCGTATCGCGTGTGCCTGGATCGTGCGCTGCGTCTGGGCTCGTCGTCGCGCTCGCAGGGTTGAGTGCCGCTCAGCCATATGGTAGACACTACCACCGTGATAGAGACTACCAAGTAGGTAGTTGCTAACAGTTGGGAGTGTTGGACATGAACGATCTGACCGGCAGGACGGCCCTGGTGACCGGAGCCTCGCGCGGCATCGGCCAGGTGATCGCGACCCGGCTGGCAGCCAAAGGAGCGATGGTGATCGTGCACTACGGCACGGACGAGGACGGCGCGACGGCGACGGTCGGCGAGATCGAGCGCGCCGGCGGCGCCGCCCTCGCCGTCCAGGCGGAACTGGGCGTCGACGGCGACGTCGACACGCTCTTCGCCGGAATCGAGGCGGGCCTGGCCGGACGGCCCCTCGACATCGTCGTCAACAACGCGGCGGCACAGCCCACCGGCCCGCTCGGCGCCACGACCCGGGCCGAGTTCGACCACCTCTTCGCGGTGAACGTACGGGCGCCGTACTTCATCATCCAGCGGGCACTGCCCCTGCTGCGCGACGGCGGCCGCATCATCACGATCTCCTCCGTCGCGACCCGCATGGCCAACCCCGCCCAGACGTCCTTCGCCATGACCAAGGGCGCGATCGAGACGATGAGCCTGACCCTGGCCAACGAACTCGGAGTCCGGGGCATCACGGTGAACGCGGTCGCCCCCGGCGCCACCCGGACGCCCACCAACGCGGCCGTCTTCGAAGCACCCGGCCTGGCCGCGTTCATCGCCGGATCGACGGCGCTCGACCGCCTCGGCGACGCCGGCGACGTCGCGGACGTGGTGGCGTTCCTCGCCTCCGACGCCGCCCGCTGGATCACCGGCCAGGTCATCGACGCCAGCGGCGGACTGTTCCTGGGGCCGCGCACATGACGCGAACCCCTGCCGCCGGTACACGCCCTAGTACATCGGCGGGACGAGCAGCAGGTCGTCCGTCTGGTAGGTCAGGTCGCCCCTGACGTCCACCACCCCGTCCACCTCGTGGACGGCGGCGGAGGCCGCGGCGACCTGCGAGCTGCGGGGGACCTGGCCGGTCAGCGTGACCACGCCCGCCTCGACCTCCACGGTGACGTCCTCGACCGGCACGCCGAGCCCGGCCAGAACGTCCTCGACCTCCCGCCGGACGTCCTGCGGCGGCCGCAGGAAGACCTTCAGCAGGTCGCGCTGGTGGACGGTTCCCACCATCCTGCCGGTCACCGGGTCGATCACCGGGAGCTGCTTGATCCTGGCGGTGTGCATCAGCCGGGCCGCGTCCCGCACCGGCGTGCCGATCGTGACGGTGATCGCCGGGCTGGTCATGATCGCGGCCGCGATGGTCCCCGCGGCCTTGCGACGTTCCCGGCGCTGCTCGCGGCCCTCGAACAGGGCCGCGCCGTACCGGTTGCCGGTCGTCTCCTTGAGCAGGAGGTCGTCGTCCGCCACCACGCCCACCGGTCGCCGGTCGGCGTCGATCACCGTCACCGCGCCGACCTTGAACCGCTGCATGGTGGCGACCAGTTCGGCGAACGGCGCGTCCTGCCGGACGGCGATGGCCACCTTGCCCATGATGTCCTTCACCTGCATCGTCATCGCTGACCTCCTCGTGTCCGGCTCAATCGTGCCGCCCCGGGGCGGGCCGGGGGCAGCGACGAAGGTCCCCGGGGAGAGGGACGTTCATCCTCGCCGTCCCCGGCCGATCGGCCCGCACCTCGCGAACCGGACACCGGACACCGGATCCGGCCTCCCGGCCCAGGGGGCGGCCCCTCGCCGCCGGGTGGAGTCCCCGGGAGGCCGCGCGCCGCGGCCCGGTCCGGCGTCCGCCCTCGCCGCCGGGCGTCACCGCTGTACTAGGGTGCCGAGGGTGTACGTGAAGATCTGCGGGCTGCGCGAGCCCGGGCATGTGGCGGCCGCCGTCGAGGCGGGCGCGGACGCGGTCGGCTTCGTCCTCACCCGGAGTCCCCGGCGGATCGCCCCCGCCCTGGCGCGGGAGCTGGCCGCGGCGGTGCCGCCGCACGTGCTGACCGTGGCGGTCTTCGCCGGGGAGTCCCCGGACGAGGTGCGGGCCGCCGCGCTGGAGGCGGGGGTGCGCGCCGTACAGCTGCACGGCGACCATCCGCGCGAGGACTTCGCCGCGCTGCGGGACCTCGGGCTCACCCTGGTCCGCGCCGGGTCGGCGAGCGCCGACCCGCACTGTGGCGCCTTCGGCGAGGACCTGCTCATCGTGGACGCGCCCAGGCCCGGCTCCGGGGAGCCGTGGGACTGGGCCGCGGTGCGCGGGCGCCCCACCGGCCGGTGGATGCTGGCCGGCGGCCTGGACCCGGCGAACGTGGCCGAGGCGATCGACGCCGCCCGGCCGTGGGGGGTGGACGTGTCGAGCGGGGTGGAGACCGCGCCCGGGATGAAGGACGCCGGGCTCATCCGCGAGTTCGTCGCCGCCGCCCGCGGAGCCGTCCCCGCGCGCTGACCCCGCGCCGGGTCAGATCGGGGGGAGAGCGCCCGTTTCATGCGTGTTCGGGTGACCCGGGAGGATCACCGGTGGTATACACCCCTGGAAACCCCAGGGGGTGAGGCATGCGCAGGAAACGGCTTCTGGCGCTGATCGGCACGGCGGTGACGATCGTCGTCGTCAGCGTGTACGGCCTGCTGACCGCGCCGGACGCCGGGCGAGCCTCCCCGGCGCGGTCGCCCGGCCCGACGAGGGAGATCACCCTCACCGACGAGGAGCCGCCCGGCCAGGCCCCCACCCCGGCCCCGGCGACCCCCGTGACCCCGGCGACCTCGGCGCCCGCCGTCCCGGCCACCCCCGAGGCGGCGGCGGCGCGGTACGTCGAGGCGTGGCAGGACGGGGATCTGACCGCGATGGCCGCGCTGGTCGCCGACCCGCCGGCCGACTTCGCCGGGCGGCACCTGGGCTTCGACCGCGACCTGAGGGTCTCCTCGCTGTCCCTCACCCTCGGTGAGACGTTGCGCGAGGACGCGGCGACGGCCGAGTTCGCCTTCCACGGGGTCCGGCAGATGGAGGGCTTCGACGACCCCTGGGAGTTCGCCTCGGTGCTTCACCTGACGCGGCGGGACGACGCCTGGAAGGTGATGTGGACCCCCGAGACGATGCACCCGTCGCTCAGGGACGGCGGCTCCGTCCAGCGCACCGAGACCGCGTTCCGCCGGCCCGCCACCCTCACCCGGGAGGGCGAGCCGTTCCCCAGGCGCAGCAGGGCCGACCGCTACGTCTCCGGGCTGGAGGGCACGGTGACGGTGCCCGCCCTGGTGGAGCGGCCCTCGGGCCGCGAACTGCTGGCCGCCCCGGTGCCCCCGCTGGACGGCAGGCGCAGCACGATCTCCCGGCCGGTGCAGGCCGCCGCGGCCCGGGCCCTGGACGGCGTCGACCGGCCCGCCGCGATCGTGGCCCTCGACGTCCGGAGCCGCCAGGTGCTCGCGGTGGCCGACACCCTGGACGAAGGCCAGGCCGCGTTCACCGGCCTCTACCCGCCCGGCTCGACCTTCAAGATCGTCACCGCCGCCGCGCTGCTGCGCGGCGGCCTCACCCCGGACACGCCGCTGCCGTGCCCGGCGGCCTACACCGTCCCCAACGGCAAGACCTTCAGCAACGACGGCGGCGTCGACCACGGCACGGTGACCCTCACCGCGGCCTTCGCGTTCTCGTGCAACACGACGTTCGCCCAGCAGACCTACGAGCGGCTGGGCGACGGACGGCTGGCCGCCGAGGCCGCCGACCGGTTCGGCTTCCGGGTCAAGCCCGGCCTGAGCACGTGCCGGATCGGCCGGGGCGAGACCCGGGACGAGCTCACCACCGACGCCATCGGCCAGAACTCGGTGCTGGCCAGCCCGCTGTGCATGGCGGAGGTCGCCGCCGCCGCGGCGAGCGGCGTGTGGCAGCCCGCCGTCATGACGGACCGGCCGGCCCCCGGTCTGCCGGCCGCCGTCCCGCTCGACGACGGCGTGGCCGCCGCGCTGCGCGCGATGATGGCGGCCGTGGTCACCGAGGGCACCGCCGCGCGGGCCGGCCTGCCCCCCGGCACGGCCGGCAAGACGGGCACCGCCGAGGTGGGCGACGGGGCGTCGCACGCCTGGTTCGTCGGCTACCGCGACTCGGTGGCCTTCGCGGTGTTCGTCCGGCACGGCGGTGGTGGCGGCGCGGTGGCCGCGCCCATCGCCGCCCGGTTCCTCAGGGCGCTCTGAACGGCCCGGCCCCCGGCCGGGCCGTTCAGAGCGCCCGCTCCAGAGCGGCCAGCACGGCGTCGTCCAGCATCTCGGCGCGGCCGCCCACGAGGTGACGCTCCACGATCTCCAGCACCACCGTCTCGCTCCGGGCCACCTTGTCCGCGACGCGGTCCGGCCCCGCCGTGGCGGGTGCGTCGTCGCGCAGGTAGGTGACGTCGGCGAAGTACGGCAGCACCCACGGCAGCGAATTGCGGGTGAAGGAGTCCCCGATGAGCAGGGTCCGGGGCCGGAACAGCGGCGCCCGGTCCGAGGCGTTGACGGCGCCGAACGACACGGGCAGTTCGCGGTCGTCCTGCCGGACCCGCCGCACGCCGTCCCGGACCAGCCGCCACCGGTCGACGGTCTCCTCGACGGGGATGCCCAGCAGCCCGCCGAGATCGCCGTTTCGCGGCGCCCGCCCGTCCTTCACCAGCCGGGTGTCCCGGGACAGGCCGGGCTGGAGCGCCCGGGCCAGCTCCGCGCCGTACAGTCCGGCGGAACGCTCGTTCCAGTGGCTGTCGGTCCGCCAGTACGCCGGCGTGCCGGACTCCCGCTGCGCCCGCTCCAGCGGGAGCCGGAGATCCACGTAACCGGGCAGGTTCGCCGCCCGCAGCGCCGCCCAGAACTCCCGCTTGCGTTCCCGGAGGCAGTCCCGGCCGGGGAAGCGCTCCGGCAGCCGGTCCGGGCTGACCGTGGTCTTGTCGGGGGCCACGGTGAACACGAACCGCCTGCCGGATCCCCGTACGATCCCGGCCAGGCGGCGCAGGCGGTCCAGGGTCTCGCCGACCGGCCGGCGCGGCCGGCACGCCTCCGTCACGTCGTCGCCGAAGTAGAGCCAGCCCTCGCGCCCCTCGATCACCCGCGGATAGCCCGACGCGTCCGCCGTGCCGTACGACGGCGCCTCCCCGAACAGGAACTCCGACAGGGCGGCGTTGCCGCGGACCGCGTACCGCCGCAGCGGCAGGTGGGCCGTCGCCCACGCCTCCACCTCCGGAACGGCGTCCCAGCCGCGCGACAGCGCCGGGAACTCCGGCAGCCTCCGGTTCTCGATCTCCACCGCCCGGTCGCCCGCGGCGAAGGCCAGGGCGGGACCGGCGAAGAACAGCACCGCGGCCAGTAACGCCATCGGTCGCCGCGTCATCGGTCGCCGCGTCATCGGCCGCCGCGCCGCCGGACGGCGCTCCCTCTCGGACGGCACGGGTTCGGTCCGTACAGCGATCATCGGTGTCCTCACTCGGAAACTCGCCGGAACGTCAGAACCGGTAGTACAGGAAGGGGCTGAAGGTGCCGGCGGCGACGAGCGTCGCCGCGTAGGGAGCGGCCACCCACGTCACCGCGGCGCGTGCCGGCCGTGCCATCCGTCCCCGCCCCGCCTGGATCAGCGGACCGAGCGCCGGCGAGGCCGGCAGCCCCACCACGACCAGCGCCAGCGCGAAGACGGCCATCCGCTGGTGGTTGGCGGCGAACGCGACGAACTCGTCGAGCTCACCCGGCCGCCAGACGAACATCGCCCCCAGCATGTCCCACGCCTCGGCCATGCTCTCCGCCCGGAAGAACACCCAGCCGACCACGACCAGCAGCAGGGTCACGCCGCGGCGCAGCACCAGGGCGGGGACGCCGCCCGGCGGGCGATCCCAGCCGAGCAGCCGTTCGGCCACCAGCAGGGCGCCGTGGTACAGCCCCCACACCAGGAAGGTCCAGTCGGCGCCGTGCCAGAAGCCGCAGAGCACGAAGACGGCCAGCAGGTTACGGTGGGTCTTCGCCGCGCCGCCGCGGTTGCCGCCCAGCGGGATGTAGACGTAGTCGCGGAACCAGCGGGACAGCGACATGTGCCAGCGCCGCCAGAAGTCGGTGACGGAGTACGCCGAGTACGGCCGGTCGAAGTTCTCCGGGAGCCGGAACCCGAACATCAGGCCCAGTCCGACGGCCATGTCCGAGTAGCCGGAGAAGTCGAAGTAGATCTGCAGGGTGTAGGCCGACGCACCCAGCCACGCCGTCGGGGTGTTGACGGGACCGCCGGCGTGCGTGAACGCCGCGTCCGCGACGGCGGCGAGCGAGTCGGCGACGATCACCTTCTTGGCCAGGCCCAGGGCGAAGCGGGGGAAGCCCGCGGCGAGGTCGCCGAGGCGGTCCCGGGGGACCTCGCCGAGCTGCCCGGAGATCTCGCGGTAGCGGACGATCGGCCCGGCGACGAGCTGGGGGAACATCGCGATGTAGGTGATGAACCGGACGGGGCTTCGCTGGGCGGGCGTGCTGCCGCGGTAGACGTCCACCACGTACGAGAGGTGGTGGAAGGTGAAGAACGATATCCCGACCGGCAGGGCCAGGGTCACGATCGGGCTGTGGCCCAGCCCCAGCGCGCCCGCCAGGACATCGATCTGCTCGGTGGCGAAACCGGCGTACTTCCACACCGCGAGCACCGCCACGTTCCACCCGGCGGCGGCCAGCAGCACACCGCGGCGGGCCCGGGGCCGGTCCCGCAGCCGCGCCCCGCCGAGCGCGAGGCCGGCCCCGTAGTTGACGGCGATGGCCGACAGCAGCAGCGGGGTGTGCGCTCCGGCGCCCCAGGCGTAGAAGGACAGGCTGGCCACGGCGACGACCGCGTTGCGGTGGCGCGGCGGGAACAGCAGGTAGGCCAGCAGCGTGACCGGCATGAAGAACCAGAGGAACAGGGGGGAGGCGAATGACATCGGTGTCCAGACGGTTTCCGGGTCTCTTGCGGTCACCCCTACTTGTCGCGTCAGGCCGGAATGTTTCACGGGTGGCCGAAACGGCCTCGCCCGACGCCGTGGCCCCCGTCCCCGCCGGGCCTCGCGGGCGGCCCCGGCCGCCGCCTCTCAGGGAGAGGACGGCAGGCGCTCCAGCCGCCGCCGGATCTCGGCCACCTGGAGCGGCTCGGAGATCCCGTTCCACGGCGCCAGCGCCGCCAGCCCCGCCCCGCGCCGCTCGGGCGCTCCCGCGGGGTCGAGCCGGGCGAGGTGCAGGTTCGCCAGCGCGGTGGTGACCCCGGTCGGCGGCAGCCGCCGCAGCGCCGAACGCAGCAGCCCGGCGGCCTCCTCATGCCGTTTCCCGGGGAGCGCCGCCGCCCGGTGCACCTGGCAGCGGAGCCGGCCGGACCCGTCGCCGGACCGTTCGTACAGCTCGGCGGCCCTCGCCCAGCCCTCCAGGGCCTCGTCCTCCTGACCCTGGTACCGGTGGACGAGCGCGAGGACCTCCCGGACGTGCGCCTCGACGTGCGCCTCGACGTGCGTGTCACCCGCGGACGCGGGGCCGCCGAGGGCCCGCATGAGCAGCTCCTCCGCCCCCTCGTACAGGTGCCGCGCCTCCTTCCTCCGCCCCTGGGAGTCGCAGACCTGCCCCCAGCGCACATGCAGGACGGCCATGTCGAGCCGCAGGACCGCCCGGCCGGTGACGTCCCCGCCGGGCAGGGCCTGGCCGTACCGCACCAGTGACGACTCCACCGCGGTGTACTCGTCGCCCCTGGCCAGCAGCGTCACCGCGCGCGCCAGGTGCAGCTGGGCGGGCCAGGAATCCGGGTCCGTCAGCAGCCGTTCGGCCCGGCCGAGATGCCGCTCGGCGGCGCCGGGGTCACCGAGCATCAGGGCGATCAGGCACAGCCGCAGCTCGGCGGTCGCCTGGACCGCCTGGTTCCCCAGGTTCGATGCCGCCTTCGCCAGGGCCAGGGCGGTCTCCCGCCGCTCCTCGGTGCGCTGCTCGAAGGCGAACCACGCCTCCAGGGCGTCCGCGATCCGCCACAGGGGACCGCCCTTGCCCCGGTTGGGCCGGTACTCTCCCAGCATCTGCAGCAGCGTTCTGTCCTCCAGGGCGAACCAGTCGCGGGCGTCCTTCGCGGGAAGCCGTTCGACGAAGGAGTCGGCCCGGTCGGCGAGGTGTTCGGCCAGGTCCTGCCACGCCGCCCGCTCCCGGCCCTCCGGCGCCCGTACGGCGGGGCGGGCGGAGTCCGTCACCCGGTACCGCGACTCCCGCACCTTGTCCACCAGGCCGTGCCGGCACAGCTCCTCCATGGCCTGGGCGGCGTCGCGTTCCGGCCGGCCGGTGAGCGCGACGATCTCGTCGATGCCGAGCTCGGCGACCGGCGCGTGCGCCAGCAGCGCCAGCAACCGCCGCGCCGCCGCGTTCATCCGCGCCACCCGCATGCCGAGCACTCGCTGGAGGGCGAGGTCGTGGGCTCCCTGCCCCGCCAGATCGGTCACCAGCGTCGCGATCGGGACCATCGGGTTGTCGACGAGCCAGCGGCCGATCCCGACCGCGGTCTCGGGGGTGCCCAGGAACCGGACGGCCAGCTCCCGCGTCGCCGCCGGGTCGGCCTCGATCCACGCGTCCGGGACCATCGAGCGCAGCAGCGCCACGCCGTCGGCGGGTTCCAGGGGGCCGAGCCGGACGACCGCCACGTCCCCCGGGAGCGGGTCGTCCGCGTCCGCGTCGAGGGCGCCCGCGATGATGATCATGCTTTCCGGTACGTCGCGCGGAAGCCAGCCGACCTGCCGCCACCGGGAGACGTTGTCGAGGAGCAGCAGGTGGCCGGGGTCCCGGAGGGCGGCGGCCACCTCCCGCGCCGCCGCCTCCAGGCTCGTCGCCGTCTCCAGCGGACGGCCGAGCGTGCGCAGCACGCGCTCGGCCACGCTTCGCCTGCTCTCCGGACTGGACCGGTTCTGTCCCCGCAGGTCCACGTAGTGCTGGCGCTCGGGGTCGGGCACCAGGGCCCACCCGGCGGCGACGGCCAGGGCGCTGGTGCCGATCCCGGCCACCCCCCGCACGACGACCGTCCGGTGCTCCCCCGCCCTGCCGGTCACCTCGGCGATCTCCGCGTCCCGTCCGAACAGCGGCTCGACGGGCGCGGGGAGGCCCCGGGGCTGCGCCTTCGGCGACGGGAGCGGCTTGGGCCGGCGCAGCCGCCGCACGACGGACACCACGCCGTACAGCGCCATCCCCCCGGCGAACGCCACCCACCGGGGGACCACGTCCAGGAAGGTGTTGAAGAAGATCTCGATGACGGTGGCCCCGCCGAACCACCCGAAGAACTCCATCACCCTGTCCGCCGGCGCCCTGTCCCGGGGCCGCGGCGCCCCGCGCGGCCTCATCGGCGGACCCCCTGCGTCAGCCCCCGCACCAGCCACCCGCCGGTCACCAGCAGCAACACCGCGGGCACCGCCGTCATCAGCACCCCCTGCGCGGCGAGTTCCCCGGCCGAGGTCGTGAAGTACCGGGACGCCTGCCGCATGGTCAGCGGCGCCTGGTCGGCGGCCGGCCAGTTGAGCAGCAGGCTGACGACCAGGTCGTTCCAGACCAGCACGAACGACAGCACCGCCACCGTCGCCACCGCGGGGGCCGCCTCGCCCACCACCCGCGCCAGCGCCGAGCGTCGCGCGGTGCGGCGCGGCGCCACCGGCCGGGTCACCGGAGGCCGCGGCACCGACATGAACGCGTTGCGCAGCAGCAGCACCCCCAGGGGCAGCAGCAGCGCGGCGTGCACCGGGCTGAGGGCGAGCGTGCTGCCCAGCACCCCGCCCAGCGCCCACCCCAGCGGCGCGGCCAGCGCCTGCGGCGGCAGGACGGCCAGCACGACCGCCGCCGCGGTGGCGGCCCGCCGCGCGCGGCGGGGGAGGGCCGCGTGGGTCAGGGCGTAGGCGGCCATCACCGCCGGTACCACGACGAGGAGGGCGGCCAGCAGCCCGCGCTGCGCCGTGGCCCACAGCGCGTCCGCGAAGAAGCCGCCGTCGAGCGCCTCGCCGTACGAGCCGGCCCCGTAGCCGCCGGTCCACCACCCGGAGGTGGCCACGGCGTCCGGCGACCGGAACGAGGTGAGCAGCAGGACGACGAAGGGGAACGCCCAGAGGCCGGTGACCGCCCCGGCCGCCACCCGCCGCGGCCATCGGGCGTCTCCCGCCCCGGCCGCCGTCCGCCGCGGCCCGCGGGGGCCGCCCGGCGCGGGCTGCGGCGGCCACCGCCACGGACGCTCGGCATGGGGCCAGTCCTGGCGCAGCCGCCCCAGCACGACCAGCGCCACCGCGACGGCCGTCACGGTCAGCAGGACCGCCAGCGCCGCCGCCCGCTCGTCCCCGAGGACGGTACGGCGGCGCCACCACAGCAGCCCGGCGACGTCCACCTCAGGCTGGACCGAACCCGGCGCCCCCACCAGGACCAGGTCGAACACCCGGGCCGCGGCGGTGAGGACGATCAGCAGCGCCACCGCCGCCGTGGGGAACAGCGCGGGCGCCGTCACCGCGCGCAGGCGTCGCAGCGGCCCCGCGCCGAAGGCCCCGGCCACCCGCAGCAGGTCCTCGGGAAGGTTGGCCAGGCCCACGTGGAAGACGAGGAACGCCAGCCCCGTCCACTGCCAGGCGAACGCCAGGCCCAGCACCAGCCAGATCCAGCCGCGGCCGGTGAAGAGCACCGGCTCGGGCAGCAGGGCGTTCACCGTGCCCAGGCCTGGGTCGGGAGCGAAGATCATCCGGAAGATCACGCCCGCGGTCAGCGGGGACGTCACCGTGGGCAGCGTCAGCGCGACCACCAGCAGCCTCCGCAGGCGCGGTCCCACACCCCGGGCGAGCCAGGCGAGGCCCAGCCCGAGCGCGCAGACCACCAGTGCGAGCCCCAGCCAGTCGGCGTTGTTCCGCAGGGCCGTCCGGACCTGCGCGTCGTTCACGACGTCCCGGTAGGCGTCCAGGCCGCCCTTCCCGGTGAGGCTCGTCACCACGGTAGCGGCCAGCGGGACGAGCAGGCCGGCGACCACCAGCCCGGCGGCGGGCAGCAACAGCAGCCACGCCTTCCACCGCCCGCGGCCGGGTGACTTCGCCGGCGCGCGCATGTCGTGGTACGGGGCCGCCTCGAAGAGGAAGGCGTCGTCGCGGCTCATGACCCGTCCGCCCGCGAGGCCGCCGCTTCCACCGCCGCGGCGTGCGCGGTCCGCGCGGCCTCCTCGGCCTTGCCGGGCGGACAGGGATCCACCGCGACCGCGGCGAACAGGTCGGTCAGGATGCGCCAGAGCCCCTGTCCGTCCCCGCCGGCCAGGGCGCCGCCGAGCTGGTCGGACAGGTCGAACGCGATCGAGCGGCCGGTCGCCTGGGCGCCGGGCTTCCCGGACTCCGCGAGTCCGCGGAGCTCACGGAGCTCACGGAGCTCGCGCGCCAGCGGCCGCACCGGCGCGGGGTAGTCGTCGTCGCGCAGGCCGGCGCCGAGGGACAGGAACCCGCCGGCCCTGGCCCAGGGGGCCAGCCGTTCGCGCATCTCCCCGCCGGTGAGCCGCGCAACGAACCGCTCGCCCCGCTCCTCGGAGGAGGCCAGTGCGACCACGGCGTCCCCGCCGACCAGCAGGGGCGGCCGTTCTCCGGCCGAGCAGGGGAAGCGGAACCAGCGGGCCTCCCGGCCCGGGGAGCGGTAGCGGTCGATGACCGGCCAGGCGAAGTCGGGGCCGGCCACCATGTCGGCGCGGCCGTACCGGAAGACGTCGAGGATCGCGTCGTGGAACTGGGTGACCAGCGCCCGCCGCCCCCCGCCGGGGACCAGGCCGGGGATGGACCACAGACACGCCAGCCGGATGAACGCCTGCGCCACCCGCTCGTCCCCCCAGTCCGCCGGGTCCAGCAGGTGCAGCCTGCCGTACAGGTCGGGGGCGTGGCCGAGGAGGACGTTCTCGAACCAGTCGGTGAGGGCCCACCCGTCGGCCGCGGGCACGGAGAGCGGCGGGCGGCCCGAGGCGGCGCGGTCCCGGCACAGCGCCCACCACGCCTCCCAGCCGGTGGGCGGCGACGCCACGGCCTCCGGCCGATACCACACGAGCGACTTGTACGCGACCTTGAACCAGACGCCCTTGGCCTGCCCGTCGCCCGGGCCGGTCACCAGGTCCCGCCAGAACGACGGGTCCTGCGAGGTGAGCGGTTGCAGCCGGGAGCGGATCTCCGGGTCGCGGATCAGGCCGGGCTGCGGCACGATCGCCACGTCGGGGGTCGCGGCCGGGGCCACCGGTTTCCGCAGCAGCGCCGCGATGTCGTTCCCCGCCGAGTAAACGGTCACCGGCTCGCCCTCCAGGACCCGGCGGAAGCGGGCCAGCTCCCAGCCGCTCCACACCACCGCGACCCGCAGGGGCCGCTCGGCGGAGCAGCCGGTCAGCCCTGCCGCGGCCAGTCCGGACAGCGCGGCCAGGGCCCGCCTACGGTTCATCCGCATCGACGACCTCCCATCGGGCCGAGGGGGTGCCCAGTGTCTCGATCCGGTCGTCCTCGTCGCCGACCACCAGGACCGGCAGGTGCGGGAGGGCGGCCAGGCTCCTGCCCACCACCGAGTGGCAGGGCGGGTGGCCGGCGCGGTCCTCCACCAGCACCGCGTTCGGCCGCCGCCAGTAGCACATCGCGCGGGCGAGCGCCACCCAGAGCCGCTGGTCCGCGGACAGGTCGTACGGCCGGCGGTCGAGCGGCACGCCCAGGTCGAGCCGGTCGGTGATGAAACGCACCTGCCCCCGCAGGAAGTCCCTTCCGTACCGGTGTCCCTTTTCGTCGCGGCCGCGCAACCCGAAAACGATGTTCTGCTCGATCGTCAGGTGGGGCAGCAACCCGCCCCCGGCCGGCACCAGGGCGATTCCGCGTTCCCGGGAGGACAGTGAGGTGACCTCCTCTTTCCCGCTCAGTATCCGGCCACGGATCGGCCACGCCCGGCCCAGCAGCAGGTCGGCGAAGGCGTCCGCGTCACCGGCGTCCTCCGCCAGCACGACCCCGACCCGGCCCGCCGCGACCGACAGGAGACCCGGGTTCAGGGTGCGGGGCCTTCCTCCGTGCTCCCAGGAAAGGCCGTCCAGCTGAAGCGGCCGTCCCGCCACGAATTCATCACTCCATATATCACCGGGGGTACTTACTTCTATAACGCATCGGAATTGGAATACGGAAGGTTATCGGGAAGTCCATCGGAAATCCTTTTTCGGTCCTGCGGAATACGCGGAATCGGTCTTTTTCCGGGGGTGTGCGCCCGCGCCGCCGCCGGACGGCGGCCGGTGGAGGGCTGCCGGAGGCGGCGGCGCGGGCGTACCGTGTGGTGATCACCGATGGGCGACCGTCGAGAGGAGCCGCCGCCATGGGCGCCACCGGCAACACCGAGATCTACCGCAGGGCCCGCGACGGGCTGCTGGGCGCGGGCGGCGACCACGCCGGGGCGGTCGCGCGGTTCGCCTGGCCCCGCTTCGAGGGCCCCTTCAACTGGGCCGTGGACTGGTTCGACGCGATCGCCCGGGGCAACGACCGCGCGGCCCTGTGGGTGAGCCGGGAGGACGGCTCGGAGACCCGCCTCACGTTCGACGAGATGGCCCGCCGCTCCGACGCGGTCGCGGCGTTCCTGGCGGCCCACGGCGTCTCCCGGGGCGACCGGGTCATGCTGATGCTCGGCAACCAGGTCGAGCTGTGGGAGTCGATGCTGGCGGTGATGAAGCTCGGGGCGGTGATCCTCCCGGCCACCACCGCCCTCGGCCCGGCCGACCTGCCCGACCGCGTGGAGCGGGGCGGCGTACGGCACGTCGTCGCCGGCGCCGCCGACGCCGCCAAGTTCGACGGCGTGGGCGGTGACTACACGAGGATCAGCGTGGGCGGCGCCCCGGCGGGCTGGGCGGACTACTCCGAGGCCCACGCCGCTCCGGCGCCGCCCGCGCCGCACCCGGGCACCGCGCCGGACGACCCGCTGCTGCTGTACTTCACCTCCGGCACCACCAGCAGGCCCAAACTGGTCGAGCACAGCCAGGTCTCCTACCCGGTGGGCCACCTGACGACGGCCTACTGGATCGGCCTGCGCCCCGGCGACGTGCACCTCAACATCAGCTCGCCCGGCTGGGCCAAACACGCCTGGAGCTGTTTCTTCGCGCCCTGGATCGCCGAGGCCACCATCTTCGTCTGCGACTACCGGCGGTTCGACCCGCGGGCGCTGCTGGAGCGGATCCGCGATGCGGGGGTGACGACGTTCTGCGCCCCGCCCACGGTATGGCGGATGCTGATAAAGGCTGATTTGTCCGGCGGACCTGGCCGGCTGCGGGAGGTCGTCTCGGCGGGCGAGCCGCTCAACCCCGAGGTGATCGAGCAGGTCCGCCGTCACTGGGGGCTGACCCTGCGCGACGGCTTCGGCCAGACCGAGACCACCCTGTCGGTCGGCAACGTCCCCGGCATGCCGGTCAAACCGGGTTCGATGGGTCTGCCCCTGCCCGGCGTGCCGGTGGTTCTGGTCGACCCGGTCACCGGGCGGCCCGGCGACGAGGGGGAGATCTGCATCGACCTCGGCCGCCGGCCCGTCTCACTGATGACCGGCTACCGCGGCGACGACGAGCGTCACGCCCGGGCGACCGCCGGCGGCCACTACCACACGGGCGACGTCGCCACCCGCGACGCCGACGGCTACGTCTTCTACGTCGGCCGCACCGACGACGTGTTCAAGTCCTCCGACTACAAGATCTCCCCGTTCGAGCTGGAGAGCGTGCTCGTCGAGCACCCCGCGGTGGCGGAGGCGGCCGTGGTGCCCGCGCCGGACGAGCTGCGGCTGGCGGTGCCGAAGGCGTACGTCGCCCTGGCGGCCGGGTGGGAGCCGGACCGCGGGACCGCGCTGGCCATCCTGCGCCACGCCCGCGAGAGGCTGCCGCCGTACCAGCGGGTGCGCCGCCTGGAGTTCGCCGAGCTGCCGAAGACGGTGTCGGGCAAGATCCGCCGGGTCGAGCTGCGCGGCCTGGAGGAGGAGGCCGTGCCCGCGGGCGGGCGGCCCGCGGAGTGGCGCGACGAGGACTTCCCCGAGCTGCGCTCCTGACCGGGCGCTCCCGTGCTCCGGACGCTCCGGGCGGTCGGGGCCGGCCCTCGCGGGCATCGCGTCCCCGGAGTCCGTCGCGAGGGACGCCCCGGGCGGCCCGGGGCCCCGGGCCGCCGCGGTGGCGCGGATCAGCCGGACCGGAGGGGCTCGCGGGGGAGGGGCTCGCCCCGCAGCCAGCCGGCCAGCCGGTCGCGCTCGACGAGGATCAGGCCCGCCTCCCCGGCCTCGGCGAGGGCCTGACGGGTCAGCCGCCCGGAGGTGACCAGCACGCCGGTGTGCCCGGCGAACGCGTGGGCCAGGGCGCCCAGGAAGTTGCGGACCTCCGGGGCGCCGACGCTGCCGGCGTAGCGCTTGCACTGGAAGGCGTAGCGCCGGCCGTCCGGGCCGACGGCGGTGAGGTCCACGCCCCGGTCACCGGAGCCGCCCAGCTCCCGGACCTGGCGGAAACCGTCCCGGCGCAGCAGCCCGGCGGTGAGCGTCTCGAACTCCGGGCCGGTCAGCCGGTCGACCCGTTCCAGCTCCAGGTTGGCCTCGAACCACCGGCGCTGCCGCGCGGCGACCGTCCGGGCCCGGACGATCGGCACGGCCGCCGCCGCGGCGAGCACGGCGACGGCCGACGCCACGAACCACGGCAGGTGCGACCGGGCGAACGGCAGCGCGCTGCGCAGCGCGGCGTAGGCGAGCACGGCGGCCACGCCCCACAGGAACAGGTCGGCCCACCCGAACCCTCCGCCGCGCCGGCCCTTCCTCCTCCCGGTCCGGTTCGTTCCGGTCCGGCGTCCCCTGGCCGGTCGTCGGCTCGGCATCGTGTCAGCTCCCGCGGGGGTAGGGGGGTCGGGCGCTCACGCCCTCGGCGGAACCGTTTCCCCACGATCGGGGCCCGCAATCCCGCCGGGCCGCAACCCGCCAGGCCGGGTCTGCCCGTACGGCGCTCCCGCGGTGGCCCCGTACAGCGCTCCCGCGGCGTCGCGGCGCGCGCCGGGCCGGTCAGCTCGCGCCGGGGACGGTGACGTTCTTCTCCTTGAAGCCGTAGCCGTTCTGCGCGGCGCCCTGCTGGAGCTGGCCGAACGCCTGCCTGCCCGCGGCCACGTCGGCCTCGGTGGCCGTGCCGTTGCGCAGCTTGGCGGTCAGCGCGTCGAAGCGGTCGCTCACCGCCTTGACGCTCCGGCACAGGCCCGGGTTGGCGAGCGCGAAGCCGCGGGCCACCTTCAGCTCGTGGAGGGTGAACAGGCCCGCCACCGCCGCCTTCGCGAAGGTGCGCTTGCGCTTCTCCGCCCCGGCCTTGAACCCGCCGCTGCGCAGCGGCCGGTAGATGTAGCGGTAGAACGCCCCCAGCGCGAGGCCCGCGTGCAGCGCGAAGCGCGTCTTGGCGAGCGGCCTGGCGTTGGCCCCCGTGGGGCACTCCCCGTCGTACGCGAGGTCGGGGCCCGTGTGCGGCGGAGGGGCCGCCGCCGTCGAGGTGGCGACCACCGGGACCTCGGGCGGCGCGGCGGCCGGCCGCCGGTCGCCGCCGCACCCGCCGAGCAGGGTCACCGTCAGGAGCGCCGCCATCGCCACGGCGGCGGGTCCGGCACTTCGAGCAGCCATATCTCCCCCTGGAACGTCACGGCGCCGGGATCGGCGGACACCTCCCGGTTATCCCCGCTGTGACGATTCCGACACGGAGGGTGCTCAACGTCGCGGTGCGATCCCCCGGACGGCGGAGACCAGGAGGTCCAGTTCCTCGTCGGTGTTGTAGTAGTGCGCCGAGGCGCGCACCGCGGCGGGCACGGCGTTCGGGTCGAGACGCTGGTGGGTGTGGTCGGTGACGCTGACGTTGATCCCGCGCTCCCGCAGGACGCCCTTCACCTCGGCGGACTCGCGGCCCGCGACGGTGAAGGTGACGATGCCGCAGCGGCGGGCGCCGCGGTCCAGCACCGTCACGCCGGGCGTCGCCGCGAGCTCCTCGCGCAGGCGGGCGGCCAGGCCGGTCACCCGCTCCTCGATGGCCCGCACGCCCAGGGCGGCGGCGTATCCGGCGGCGACGCCCAGCCCGATCTGGCCCGCGACGTAGCGTTCCCACGTCTCGAACCGGCGGGCGTCGTCGCGGATCTCGTAGCGGTCCGGGGCGGTCCAGACGGCCGAGTGCAGGTCGAGGAAGGGCGGCTCCAGCTCCCGGAGGAGGTCGCGCCGCACGTACAGGAACCCGGTCCCGCGCGGGCCGCGCAGGAACTTGCGGCCGGTCGCCGACAGCATGTCGCAGCCGATCTCCCTGACGTCCACGGTGAGCTGGCCCACCGACTGGCAGGCGTCCAGCAGGAACAGCACGCCCGCCTCCCGACACAGGCGGCCCACCTCGGCGGCCGGGTTGACCAGGCCGTTGTGGGTCGGAACGTGGTTGACCGCGACGAGCCGCACCCGGCCCCGGGCCAGCTCCGCGGCGAGCGCGTCGAGGGACAGCTGCCCGTCCCCGTCGTCGGGCAGCACCTCCACGCTCACCCCGCGCGCCTTCGCCACCTGGTGGAAGGCGATGGCGTTGCTGGCGTACTCGCTGGTGGTGGTGAGGATCCGGTCGCCGGCGGCGAACGGGACCGCGTAGAACGCCATGTCCCAGGCGCGGGTGGCGTTCTCCACGTAGGCGATCTCGTCGCGGTGGGCGCCGACCAGCCCGGCCACCGCGTCGTAGAACCCCTCGGTCAGCTCCCGGGCCAGGTCGTTGGCCTCGTAACCGCCGGTACGGGCCTCCAGCCGCAGGTGCTCGGTCACCGCGTCGAGCACCGGGGCGGGCGGCAGCGCCGCCCCCGCGTTGTTGAGGTGCGTGACGGACGCGCAGCCCGGCGTCTCCAGGCGGACCTTCTCGACGTCGATGCCGTCACCCGCGGTCGTGGTCATGGTCTCTCCCGTTTCCGGTGCCGTCGTCTCCGGCGCCACCGTATCCGGTGGCGCCGCCTCGCGCCCCGGCCGGGATGTCACGGACGGCGCCGGGGGTGCGGCTCACGGGCCGGCCCCCGGCCCGCGCGAGCGCGGCGTAACGTACCGCGTTCCGTACGGCGGCCCCTCCGGGATCGTTGTTGAAGTACACGTAGACGTCGCGGTCGCGGCCCCACTCCCGGTCCAGACGGCGCAGCCAGGAGCGGAGCGCGGCGTCGCCGTAGGACGGCCGGGGGAGGGCGCGTCCCTCGTGGAAGCGCAGGTAACCCCAGTCGGCGGTGCGCCACAGCGGGGAGACGGGACGGCCCAGCCGGTCGGCCCAGCACAGCGCCGCGCCGTGCGCCGACAGCACCTCGCGGACGGGCTCGGCCCACCAGGACGGGTGGCGCGGCTCGACGGCGACGCGCACCCCGTCCGGGAAGGCCCGCAGGCACGCGTCGAGCCGCCCGGGGTCGGCCCGCAGCGTGGGCGGGAGCTGCAGCAGGACGGGACCGAGTTTGCCGCCCAGGCCGCCGGCCGCCGCCAGCATGCGCCCGACCGGCTCCTCGGGGTCTTTGAGCCGTTTGATGTGGGTGAGGAAGCGGCTCGCCTTGATCGCCATGACGAATCCGGCGGGGGTGCGCGCCGCCCAGTCCTCGAACGTCTCGCGGGCCGGGAGCCGGTAGAAGCAGTTGTTGTTCTCGACGGTGGCGAAGCACCCGCCGTAGTGCTCCAGCCAGAGCCGCTGGGGCAGCCCCGGAGGGTAGAGCTTCCCGCGCCAGTCGGCGTACTGCCAGCCGGAGGTCCCCACGAACATCATCGGCCTCTCCCGTCGGTCGCCGCCCCGCACCGGCAGGTCTGCCCGGTGGGGCGGCCCCGACACGAACGGCCACACCGCCGGTCAGAGCGGATCAGAGCCGATCAGCGGAGGTCAGAACGGGCGCGGGCCGCCCGCGCCGAAGCCGGTCTCGTGGTCCCACAGATGGGTGCAGCCGGGGCACTGCAGGTGCAGGCGGCTGCCGGTGACGCCCAGGAGGTAGCGCCAGTGGTCGGCGCAGTTGCGGCCCGCGCCGCAGTCGGCGCAGTCCCGGTGGTCGCCGCATCCGGGGCAGGGGACCCAGGCCCGGCGGCCCAGGTCGGCGCTGGGATCAATGGGCAGCACGGCCGGCCTCTCCTCCGGGGAGGACCCCGGCCGCCACGAGCATGTCGTAGGTCTCCTGCTGTCGCGGGTCGAGGCCGGAGTAGAGGAGGTCGTGGGCCTCCTGCTCGGCGCGCATCACCGCCGGCGGGTCCCAGGCCACCCCGAGCGCGGTGACGACCGCGGCTCGTCGCCGCGTCTCGTCGGAGGACAGGTCGAAGGCGATCACGAATTCGGCGGGCGTGCCGGTGCTGTCGTTGCTCATGGGGCGGCTTTCCGATGGGGTGGCGGACAGGTGCCGACGTGATCGGAGAAAGGCGGCCGGAGTGTCCCGGAGGGGACGGCCGGCGCGGGGACGCCGTGGGGGACGCCGCCCCGGCACTCAACGATCACGTGACCGCGCGTCGCGCGGAGACCTTCACGGAAGGAAGGCGGATCACTCTCTGTTTACCCGAACATGGACTTCGGTGGGTAATCGCGGCGGAACGAGCGTCGGTACGGCGTGCGGGGCATGGCTCCCGCCGGTACGGCGCGGGCCGCGGGACCCGGCGGCGCGGGTCGTGGGTTCGGGTATGCGCGGTCACGGGGCCGCCGGTACGGCGGGGTCGCGGGCTCCGGCGAGCCGGGGCCCGCGACCCCGCGCGGGTCAGCACCGGCCGTCGGCCAGGACCCAGTGGTCGGGACCGGTCTGCTTCAGCGTGTGGGTGGTGAAGGTGTTCCACAGTCCCATGGGGTCGTTGGACCCCTTGGCGTAGGTGTATCCGCCGGAGGCGTAGGCGCGGCCCGCCGTGGTGTGGGCGTAGTTGCTCGCCGTCACGCAGACCGGGGCGATCGTCGGCGTGGCCGTCGGGGTGACGGTGGGCGTGACCGTCGGGGTCGCGGTCGGGGTCGCGGTGGGTGTGGCCGTCGGGGTCGCGGTCGGGGTCGCGGTCGGTCCGCCGCCGTCCAGGCCGAAGAACCGCGCGTCGTGGTAGGCCGAGCAGATGGTGTCGAGGAAGTACGCCGCGCTGCTACCGCACTGGTCGGGGCCGCCGCCCGGGTCGACCGGCAGGCCGTGGCCCATCCCGGATATCTCGTACAGGCGCACGTCGTCGTCGCCGTACACCTTCATCGACGTGCCGCCGGGGAGGCTCGTCGTGGAGGCCGGGGTCTGGGAGACGCCCCGCACGTTCGTCCACTGGTCGCGCAGCTGGGCGCCGTTGGCCGGGGTGACCGTGTAGTCGGACGTGCCCTGCCATACGGCGACGCGGGGGTAGGGGCCGGAGTAGCCGCCGTAGGCGGCCCGGACCAGGTCGCCCCACTGCTGGGGGGTCCTGGTCGTGGCGTTGTATTGGCAGGAGGTGGCCTGGATCAGGCTGGTGGCGCAGCGGTAGGCGAGCCCGGCCCCGATCGACCCGGCTCTGAAGACGTCGGGGTAGGTCGCGAGCATCACCGCGGACATGGCGCCGCCCGCCGACAGGCCGGTGACGTAGACCCGGGCGGGGTCGGTGCCGTAGGTGGCGACCGCGTAGGCGACCATGGCGCGGATCGAGGCGGCCTCGCCCTGGCCCCGGCCGGTGTCGGCGGGCTCGAACCAGTTGAAGCACTTCGAGGAGTTGTTGGAAGTGCCGGTCTGCGGCAGGACGAGGGCGAAGCCCCACTGGTCGGCGTACTTGCGCCAGCCGGAGTTCGTGAAGTAGCCGTTCGCGTCCTGCGTGCAGCCGTGCAGGGCCACGACCAGCGGCCGGCCGGAGGGCAGGCCGTCGGGCCGGTAGGCGTACATGGCGAGGTTGCCGGGGTTCGAACCGAACGAGCCGACCTGGGTCAGCGACGCCGCCCGCGCGGGCGGCCCGGCGAGGGACACGCCGAGCAGGCCGAGCAGCACGAGCAGCGCGGTCGTGGCGGCGGTGAGGACGGCGGAGGGCGGTGACGGGCGGAGTCGGGGGGATGAGAGGGATCCGGCCATGACGTGCTCCTTTTGCAACCGGGTTCACCGGTTCTCTCAGCGCACGGTAGATCCGCCGGAACCTCCCGGACATGTCCCGGGCACACACTCTTCACCGCTGTGATGTGGACCACACGGCGGCCCCGCCGGGCGTCCGGCGGGGTCGTCGGCGGGAGACGCGTCTACCCCCCGTACTCGCGGGCGGACCCCGCCATCTGGGCGACGTCCTGCGCGCCGTCCTGGATGAGCTGGGCGGCCAGGGTGGACAGCGCACGGCCCACCGCCAGCTCGTCGCCGATCTCCGGCACCGGCTGGTCGACGGGGTTGCGCCGCGCGTGCGCGACGCCCTCGTGCCGCTTGCCGCGGTCGGTGAACAGCACGGCCCTGGCCGTGGTGACGTCGTCGTTGTCGTCCTCACTGATGAAGATCTGCACGTTCCACTGCTTGCCTTCCATGGTGAACACCCCCTATGCCACAGCGTCACCCCCTGCCCGGCACGCGGGGAAGGGACCTTGGACCCGCCCGGAAAGGTCCTTACGCCTTCGGGACCTTCGGCCCTACTTGCCGGTGAAAAACCAGGCGAATGCTGAAGAAAAGGGGGGTATGAGATGTTCGTTGACATCCTGTACGGGATCATTGGTTTCCTCATCGCCTGGGTCGTGCTCGGCGGAGCCCGCGTGGTCAACCAGATCGAGCGGGGCATCGTCTTCCGGTTCGGCAGGGCGCTGCCGGCCCCGCGCCGTCCGGGCCTGGCGATCCTCATCCCGGTCGTGGACCGGATGAAGAAGGTCAACATCCAGATCGTCACGATGCCGGTGCCCGCCCAGGAGGGCATCACCCGCGACAACGTCTCGGTCAAGGTGGACGCGGTCGTCTACTTCCGGGTCGTGGACCCCATGAAGGCGGCCATCGAGGTGGAGGACTACCTGTTCGCCGTCGGCCAGGTGGCCCAGACGTCGCTGCGCTCGATCATCGGCAAGAGCGAGCTGGACGACCTGCTGTGCAACCGCGAGCGCCTGCACGAGGGACTGGAGTTGATGATCGACAGCCCGGCGATCGGCTGGGGCATCCACATCGACCGCGTGGAGATCAAGGACGTTCAGCTTCCCGAGACCATGAAGCGGTCGATGTCGCGCCAGGCCGAGGCCGAGCGCGAGCGCCGGGCCCGCGTCATCACGGCGGACGGGGAGTTCCAGGCGTCCAGGAAGCTCGCCGACGCGGCGGGCATCATGCACGACACCCCGGGGGCCATGCAGCTGCGCCTGCTGCAGACCGTCGTGGAGGTCGCGGCGGAGCGCAACTCCACACTGGTGATGCCCTTCCCGGTCGAGATGCTGCGCTTCTTCGACCGGATGGCGGGCGCCGTGTCGAAGAGCGCCGTGTCGAAGGGCTCCGCGCCGGCGGGGCAGGACTCCCTCCCCGCCGGCACGCCCGTCCCGGAGAGCCTGCGCGACCTCGTACGGCCCCGCGAGGGGGAACCGGCCG
Source organism: Streptosporangium pseudovulgare (assembly GCF_014648055.1). Taxonomy (GTDB): domain Bacteria; phylum Actinomycetota; class Actinomycetes; order Streptosporangiales; family Streptosporangiaceae; genus Streptosporangium; species Streptosporangium pseudovulgare. Next base: position 2,636 of record NZ_BMQJ01000015.1, on the reverse strand, counting down.
ATCCCACCTGACCCACGCGGGACTCCGCCCGGCCCGCGCGGACCCCGCCTGGTTCACGCGGCCCGCACCGGGAAGCCGGACGGCCGGCCGCCCCGCAGACCGGGACGGCCGGGACGTGACCCGCGGTGGGAGCCGGCCGTCCGTCAGGCGCCCGGCTGCCGCGCGGCCGGCCGGTTGAGGTGCAGTTCGTCCAGCAGGGCCTGGGTCGCGGCGGCGACGGTCTCCACGGCCCGGTCGAAGACCTCGGCGTTGCGCGCCGACGGGGCCCGGAACCCGGAGATCTTGCGGACGTACTGCAGCGCGGCGGCGCGCACGTCCTCGTCCGTCACGTCGCTGGCGTACGGCTCACGAAGGGTCTTGATGCTCCGGCACATGACAGGACCGTACGCCATCCACGCCCCGCCGTTCCACCGTCCGGCGGCATCACCGCACCCTCGCGTCACCGCGGGGCCTCCGCCGCCCGCGGGCCGGGGTCCGGCCGGGGCGGCCATCCGGACGGAGCCGCGGGAACCCCGTCGCCTCGGGCGGGCGCGGGCCGGGGGAGACCCGGGGGCCGTCAGCGGGAGGAGAGCAGGGCCTCCTCGGCGTGCTCGTCGTCCGGCTGCCTCTCGGCGGCCAGTTCGGCGTGGACCAGCCGGTGGTACTCATCGGTCTCGCGCCGGATCGTCTCGTGGTCCCAGCCCAGCACCGGCGCGACGAGGGCCGCCGCCTGGGGCGCGACCGCCAGGCCCCGGTCCCGCTGCTCGATGGCGACGTGGGTACGGCGGGCCAGCACGTCCGAAAGGTGCAGCGCCTGCTCGTGCGACGCCGCGTAGACGATCTCGGCCCGCAGGTAGTCCGGCGCCGCGAACAGCGGCTCCCCGAGCATGGGTTCGGCCCCGACGATCTCCAGCAGCTCCTCGACGCCCGACCCGTAGCGGCGCAGCAGCCGCTCCATCCGGCTCACGCTGAGCCCGTACCGTTCGGCGAGGTTGCGGCGGCCGTTCCACACGGCCTCGTAGCCGGTCGCGCCCAGCAGCGGCAGCCGCTCGGTGACCGACTCCGGCACGCCGGGACCCAGCTCGTCGGCGGCGGCGTCGACGGCGTCCCTGGCCATGACGCGGTAGGTGGTGTACTTGCCGCCGCTGACCGTCACCAGGCCCGGCACCGGGTTGGCGACCAGGTGCTCGCGCGAGAGCTTCTCCGTGCCGGTCGCGGCGCCGGAGATCAGCGGCCGCAGCCCGGCGTAGACGCCCTCGACGTCGTCGTGGCCCAGGGGGGTGGTCAGCACCGCGTTGACGTGGTCGAGGATGTAGTCGATGTCGGCATGGTTGGCCACCGGGTGGTCCCGGGCCAGGGTCCACGGCGTGTCGGTGGTGCCGATGATCCAGTAGTCGTCCCAGGGGATCACGAACAGCACGCTCTTCTCGGTCCGCAGGATCAGCGCCGTGCGCAGGTCGAGCCGGTCGCGGCGGACCACCAGGTGGACCCCCTTCGACGGCCGCACGACGGCGCTCTTCCCGGCCCCGGCCAGCCGCAGCATCTCGTCGGTCCAGACCCCGGTGGCGCCGATCACCACGCGGGCGCGGATGTTCATCTCCGAGCCGCTCTCCAGATCCGTCACACGCGCTCCCACGACGCGCTCGCCGTCGCGGAGCAGGCCGGTGGCGCGCACCCGGTTGGCGACGGCGGCGCCGTACCGGGCGGCGGTCCGCACGATCGCCACCGCCAGCCGCGCGTCGTCGGTGTGGGCGTCGAAGTACTGCAGGGCGCCGATCAGCGAGTCGGGGCGCAGGGCGGGGGCCTCCCGCAGGGCGCCGCGGCGGGTCAGGTGCCGGTGCCGGGGCATGACGGCGCGCAGCCCGCCCAGGAAGTCGTAGAGGGTCATGCCCGCACCGACGTAGAACCGCTCCCAGAAGCGGTGCGTGAGCGGGTAGAGGAACGGCACCGGCCAGACGAGGTGCGGCGCCAGCCGGGTCAGCAGCAGGTGGCGTTCCTTCAGCGCCTCCCGCACCAGCCCGAAGTCGAACTGCTCCAGATAGCGCAGGCCCCCGTGGATCAGCTTGCTGGACCTGCTGGAGCTGCCGGCCGCCCAGTCGTCCGCCTCGACCAGCGCGACCGTCAGGCCACGCGACGCGGCGTCGAGCGCGGTTCCCGCGCCGACGATCCCACCGCCGATGACCAGTACGTCGTACTCTTTCTCACCCATCCGCCGCAGCGCCGACTCCCGGTACAGCGGTCCCAATGCCGGCTCGTTCAACGGGCACCTCCCGTGTCGTCGCCCCGCCTGTGCGGGGCGGGCGTGGTTCCCGGACCTCCCGGACCGGGCGGTCCGGCCGTGGCGGGCGGCGCGTCCGGCGGCGCGCCCGGCCGGGGTACGGCGGGGCGCGCGGTCAGTCGACGTCCACCCAGCCGAACGTGCGTTCCACGGCCTTCTTCCAGCCCGTGTATCCGTGCTCGCGCTGCTCGTCGCTCCATCTCGGCTCCCAGCGCCGCTCCTCGTTCCAGTTCTGCCGCAGCCCGTCGGTGGACTTCCAGAAGCCCATCGCCAGGCCGGCGGCGTAGGCGGCGCCCAGGGCGGTGGTCTCGGCGACGACCGGCTTGGAGACGGGCACGCCGAGCACGTCGGCCTGGATCTGCATGCACAGGTCGTTGGC
>NZ_BMQJ01000014.1 GCF_014648055.1 Streptosporangium pseudovulgare | reverse complement strand
GCCCTTTCCGCGTTTCCCGGGTCTTCCCGGCCTCCGGGTTTCCGGGTTTTCTGGCGGGGCTCTGGACGTTCGTTCGTCCGGGGCCCCGCTTTTTTGCGTGCCCGCTTCCCGTGCCCGCGTTCTGCGGGACTGACGTTGTGCGGGGCTGACGTGTCATGCGGCAAAAGGCGGCGAGGCCAGCCGGTGCGCTTGTCACGTCAAGCTTCGTCGGGCCGGTACATCCGTCGACTGGCGGAGTGGCCGGCCCGGTGGCGGTCGAGGCGAAGAGGTGAGACGGCCCCGGTGGCCGAGCCGTCGCCGTACTTTCCCATCTGGATGTTGACACCTGAGCACGGGGGGCATAGGAGGCCTGAGCGGTTGCTAGGCTGGAGGTGCCGGGCCACCCCACCGCGGGTGGCCTTCGTCGCGCTGGACCACGATAGGGCGGGGCAGCGATATCGAACGGGGCGCATCCCGTGGCCGAAGACCGCCCGTACAGCGATCGCCCATCCACAGACGAAGAGGGCGCGCTCGCCGGTGAGCAAATGAATGGACCAGAAGTGAACAGTGATAACGGGCGTGACGGCACGGGCCGGCGCGGAGAAGGCGAGAACCGCGGGTTCGGCGGTCGAGAGGGCGGCCGAGGGGGCCGCGAGTGGGGACGTTCAGGCGACGGTCCCCGGTATGGTGAGCGCCGCGAAGGGCGTGGAGGCGGTTCCTACGGCTCCCGGGAGCGGAGTGAGCGCCCCGGTGGTTACCGCGAGGACCGTGGTGAGCGTCGTCCGTTCAATCGCGAGGATCGCCCCGGTCAGGGTCGTGACGATCGTGGTGAGCGTCGGACGTACGGTGATCGTGACCAGGCGCGTAGCCGGTACGGTTCCCGGGATCGGGACGAGCGCCCCGGCTACGGCCGTGGTGAGCGTCGTCCGTTCAACCGTGACGACCGCCCCGGCCAGGGCCGCGAGGACCGTGGTGAGCGTCGTCCGTTCAACCGCGATGACCGCCCCGGCCAGGGTCGTGACGATCGTGGTGAGCGTCGTCCGTTCAATCGTGATGACCGTCCGGGTTATGGCCGCGAGGAGCGCGGTGAGCGTCGGACGTACGGTGATCGTGACCAGGCGCGTAGCCGGTACGGTTCCCGGGATCGGGACGAGCGCCCCGGCTACGACCGCGGTGAGCGTCGTCCGTTCAACCGCGACGACCGCCCCGGCCAGAGCCGTGACGACCGTGGTGAGCGCCGCTCCTACGGCGACCGCGACGACCGTCCCCGCTACGGCCGTGACGATCGTGGTGAGCGTCGTCCGTTCAACCGCGACGACCGTCCTCGCGGTGGTTACCGCGAGGACCGTGGTGAGCGTCGTCCGTTCAATCGTGATGACCGTCCGGGTTATGGTCGTGACGATCGTGGTGAGCGTCGGACGTACGGTGATCGTGACCAGGCGCGTAGCCGGTACGGTTCCCGGGATCGGGACGAGCGCCCCGGTTACGGCCGTGGTGAGCGTCGTCCGTTCAACCGTGACGACCGCCCCGGCCAGGGCCGCGAGGACCGTGGTGAGCGTCGTCCGTTCAATCGCGAGGATCGCCCCGGTCAGGGTCGTGACGATCGTGGTGAGCGTCGGACGTACGGTGATCGTGACCAGGCGCGTAGCCGGTACGGTTCCCGGGATCGGGACGAGCGCCCCGGCTACGGCCGTGGTGAGCGTCGTCCGTTCAACCGTGACGACCGCCCCGGCCAGGGCCGTGACGACCGTGGTGAGCGCCGCTCCTACGGCGACCGCGACGACCGTCCCCGCTATGGTCGCGACGACCGCGGGGCACGCCCCTTCGGTGATCGTGACGGGGGGTTCCGCGCCGAGGGCGGCGGCTCCCGTACGCGTTACGGTCGTGATGACCGGCCCGGGGAGCGCGAGGAATCCGGGAGCCGGACGCGGGAGGAGCTGCCCCCGCTCGCTCCCGACATCACGGCGGACGAGCTCGACAAGGACGTCAGGGACGAGCTGCGCTCTCTTCCGCTCGATCTCGCAGACCTGGTCTCCCGCCACCTGGTGGCGGCCGGCAGGGCGCTTGAGGAGGACGAGCCCGAGCGTGCCTACGAGCACACCAAGGTGGCCCGTCGTTTCGCCGCCCGCATCGGCGTGGTCCGCGAGGCCGTGGGCATCGCGGCCTACCGTTCCGGGCACTTCGCCGAGGCGCTCAGCGACCTGCGCGCGGCGCGCCGTATGACCGGCTCCGACGCCTACCTTCCGGTCATGGCCGACTGCGAGCGCGGTCTCGGCCGCCCTGAGCGCGCTCTCGACCTGGTCCGGTCCCAGGAGGCCGAGCGTCTCGACCGGGTCGGCAAGATCGAACTCGCCATCGTGGAGTCGGGTGCCCGCCGGGACCTCGGCCAGAACGACGCCGCGGTCATCACTCTCCAGCGCCTCCCGGAGCTGCGCGACACGCGTCCGCACCCGTGGTCGGCGCGTCTCGCCTTCGCCTACGCCGATGCCTTGGCCGAGGCGGGGCACGAGGAGCCGGCCGTCGAGTGGTTCGGCCGCGCGATGGCATTCGATGAGGACGGCGAGACCGACGCCGCCGAGCGGTACGCGCAGCTGACGGGCACTGTCATCGAGGACCTGGAGGACGACGAGGACTTCGACGAGGTCGAGGTCGACGACGCCGCCACACTCGACGCCCAGCTTGAGGACGAGGCGGACCTCGACGAGGACGGGCCGGACTTCGGCGATGTGCCGGAGGAGGCGCCTGCCGCCGAAGAAGAGGCGCCTGCTGAGGCCGCGGGCGAGGCCGTACTCGGCGACGAGGCCGGTGGGACCGAGGCTGACGAGGCGGACAAGGCCGGGACCGAGGGGACCGAGGCCGGCGATGAGGCGGCCGGGGCCGCCGATGCCGACGCCGACGCCGATGCCGACGCCGATGCCGCGAAGACCGCGGCGAAGGTCGAGGCCGGCGTGGGCCCGGCTTTCATCGAGCCGGACTTCGGCGATGTCCTCGGCGACCCGAACGAGGATGAGGACGAGGACGAGGACAAGGACAAGAAGAAGTAGCGGTTCCACGCCGCCTCGGGCGGGCCGGAGGGCTCACCCGAGGCGGTACGGAACCGGGCCGGAGAACGCCGGAGGTCACCGGCTCGACCCGAGGCGGCACCGGCTCAGGGCTGGACCCGGTTCAGCCAGTGAAGGATTCCGGCCACGTTGGACGGGGCGCCGCTGAGCAGCTCGAACTGCTCGGCCGTCCCGTCGTCGTCCTTCAGGGCCGCGTACCGCTCCCGGGTGCGCTCCCTGACCATGGCCACCGCGTGGTCCAGGTCCATGCCCTCGGAGTGGGCCCGGCGGGTCAGGTCCACCCAGACGCGCAGTTCCTCCGCCGAACGCTCCAGTGTCTCGGCCACGTTCGCGACCGGTCCGTAATGGCTGAACAGGAGCCGCTGGGGGGCCAGCGACTCGAACAACGCGATCGAGCCGAGCGCGGTCTGCAGGTCGAAGTCCGGGGGCGGGGTCGCCGGCCGCAGGTCTCCCGTCTGCGGGAGGTAGACACCGGCGGCGTCGCCGACGTAGAGATCCCCCGTGCCGGAGTCGATCAGGCCCACGTGGTGCTTGGCGTGGCCCGGAGAGTAGTGGCTGCTCAGTGTGCGGCCGTTGCCCAGGTCGATGGTCCCCGTGTCGCCGAGGGCACGGATGCGCGACGACTCGGTGGGGGAGAGCTCCCCGAAGAGGGTGTCCAGTTTGTCGCCCCAGACCATCCGGGCGCTGGACATGAGCCGAGAGGGGTCGGCCAGATGCCGGGCGCCTTTCTCATGGACCACGATCTCGGCTTCCGGGTAGAAGCGGGCGATGTCGCCGACCCCGCCCGCGTGGTCCAGGTGGATGTGTGTCACGACCACCGTCGCGAGGTCCGCGGGACCCACGCCCAAGGAGGTGAGGGCGTCGCGCACGATCGGGGCGGAGGTGGACGTGCCCGTCTCGACCAGGCAGGGACGGTCTCCCAGGATCAGGTATCCCGCTGTGATGCCGGAGTATCCGGCCATTCTCGTGTCGATCTCATAGACCTCGCCGCCGAGAGCGGTGATGTTGTCCACAGGTCACCTCAGAACTGGAACCGGCTTCCCCAGAACGGCGTTCGGCCGTTCCGGCACAGCTCACATCGTAAAGAGTCGTCTCCGATCGGCAGAGGCAGAGATCGGAGGAAGATTCGATGGATCGCAACGAGGTCGTCCTGGTGGGCCGCCTGCCCGAGGCGGCGAGCGTCAGGAAACTGCGGAGCGGAAGCGCGCTCACCAGGTGGCGGTTGATCGTCCGCCGGCAGCAGCGGGATAGGCGGACCCAGGTGGACACCATCCCCTGCGCGTCGTTCGTCCCGGAAGTGGCCCTGGCCGCCGCCGGATGGCTTCCCGGTGACATGGTCGAGGTGACGGGTTCGCTTCGCCGCCGCTGGTGGGGCGATGACGGATCCAAGGCGTCGGGTTACGAGGTGGAGGTTCACTCGGCGAGGCACCTCGGCCCCGCTCCCGGGGCCGCACCCGCCGGTGACCGGGGCGGGGAGAGGGCGGCCGCGGCCGTCGTACGGTCTCCCGGGTCCACGCCCGCCCGGAGTTCCGCGCCGGGATCGCCGGTGCGGCCCGGGCGGGCGCGTTCACCGCTGCGGGCCGGAGCCGTCCCGTCTTGTGAGAGCCGCGGCGGCGGGTCACCGGCCGGGAGAGACGAGGCCGGGGCGGGGCAGACGCCATGAGCACCGCGGACCACGTCGTTGGAACGGCGGGCGATCCTGGGCGGATCGGCTCGCCGCCGTGGTCATCATGCCGCCGCCCGGCCTTCGGCGCCCTGCGGCGGTCAGTCGAGGTCGAACATCCGCAGGACCAGACCCGTGCGGGGCTTGGGGCCGAAAGAGGTGGACTTGCGCGGCACCCGTTCCCGGTGGGACGCGACGGCGAGCACGTCGTCGATCTCCAGGGGGTTCATGAGCACGGCGGTCCCCCCCGACTCCCGGGCGAGCCGTACCGCGGCCTCCGCGTCGTGGTGCACGACCCGCACGGACCGCTCGTCGTCGGGCATCCCCCAGATCTCGGGGAGCAGGAACTCGACGAGGACCGACGTGTTCAGGGCCCTCCACCGGGCCGACCGGGCAGCGGGCATGGCCCGCTCCAGCCGTTCCCGGCCGGGATCGGTGAGGAGGTGAGCGGCGCCCCCGGCCGACAGCAGGTAGGCCGGCTCCGCCGCGGCCGCCAGCGCGGCGAGCCCCTCGCCGAGGGATCCGTACTCCCGGATCCTCCACGCCTCCCCGGCCCGGGCGAGCGCCTCGTCGAGCGGCAGTCCCGGGATCACCCGGTGGATGGCCTTGAGATCGGGCGGGTAGGCGGTGGAGTCCACCAGGAGCGCCAGACCGAAGTCCCGGGCGCCCGGTTTCGGCGGCCGCCCCGGCGCGGCGGCTTCGGCCGCGGCGTGGTGCTCCCGCTGGAGGGCGAGATACGTGGCGTAGCGGTGGTGCCCGTCGGCGATCAGCGCCCTGCGGGGACGCAGATCCTCATTGAGCAGGGCGATCTCGTCGAGGGCGGTGATGGCCCAGAGCCGGTGCCGCACCATGTCGTCGGTCGTCGCCTCGACCAGGGGCGCCCGTGAGGCGGCGATCTCGTCCACGAGCCTGGTGGCCGCCCCGCCGTCGCCGTCGTAGAGCAGGAAGATGGGCTCAAGGTTGGCCTCGGTCGTGCGCATCAGGGCCAGGCGGTCGGCGACGGGCCCCGGCATGACGTCCTCGTGCGGCAGGATGATCTGCTCCTCGGGGCCGGCCAGGCCCACATCCCCGATGAGCCCCCGCTGCAGGACCCCGGGGCCGATCTGCTCGTAGACGTACACGGCGGGTGACTCGTCGGCCACCAGCACGCCCGAGGAGAGCCAGGTTCGAAGGGTTTCGCGGGCTTCGGCGTAGCGGTGGCGGTCGCGGCCGGGAAGGATGAGCCGCACCACGTTGTTGGGGTGTGTGTCGAGCAGGTCCCGTGCGCCGACCTCGGTGATGAGGTCATAGGGCGGAGAGATCACCTCGGCCAGATCGGCGACCGCGAATCGCACGCCGCGAAACGGGCGTAGCACCAGCCCGCCGGGCACCGGCAGTTCAGGATTCGCCATAGAGGGCATGTTGTCATAAAGGTCTGTAAGGCTCGTGGTCCGTCTTGAGGGCGCGGTGGTGCCCGGGTTGTCAGGGAATCGGTCAGATATGTCATCTGTCGATGAAGGAGGCCTCACGTATGGTCCAAGGACGCAGCGGTTCGCCTGATTCCCCCGATCCAGAGGCGGGCGCTCCCGTCGGGGACGTCTATGACTGGTTTCAACGCGGAATGAGGCTTCTGTCCGAGGGCAGTCCGGCCGCAGCCGCCTCGCTGCTGGAGCGGGCCGCCGACGCCGAACCGGAGTCTCGCAGCATCAGGGAGGGTCTCGCCCGGGCCCAGTTCAACTCGCGGCAGTACGCCGACGCCGTCGACAGTTTCCGCTGGATCATCGACGCCAACCCGGCCGAGGACTACGCCTACTTCGGCCTGGGGCTCGCCCTATGGCGCACCGGGGACATGGAGGCGGCGCAGGAGCCCCTGGCCATCGCCGTCGCGATGCGCCCCGACCAGCGTCATTACGTGTCCGCGCTGCGGAGCGTCCGCGCGACCCTCCGTGCCCGTCAGGGGTGACACACCGGGGTGATGGAATAGGGCGGTGGATTCCAACACGCTCATCGATCCCTACGACACCCTCCTCCTCGATCTCGACGGCGTGGTCTATCTGGGCCGCGACGCCGTTCCGGGGGCTCCGGAGGCGTTGCGTCGGGCGGCGGAGGGAGGAGTACGGCTCGCCTACGTCACCAACAACGCCTCACGCACTCCCGGGGCGATCGCTGAGCACCTGAGCGCGCTCGGCGCCCCGGCGCGCGCCGAGGACGTCGTCACCTCGGCCCAGGCCGCCGCGCGGCTGGTGGCCGAACGGGTCGAGCCCGGTTCGGCGGTGCTGGTGGTCGGGGGGATGGGGCTGCGCAGCGCCTTGCGCGCGCACGGTCTGCGCCCGGTGAGCACCGCGGCGGAGGAGCCCGCCGCGGTCGTACAGGGCATCGCGCCCGATCTCTCCTACGGCCTGCTCTGCGAGGGCACGCTGGCCGTACGGCGGGGCGCCCTGTTCGTGGCGGCCAACGCCGACACCACGATGCCGTCCGGCCGGGGGGAGTCGCCGGGCAACGGGGCGATGGCCCGGGTGATCGCCGCGGCGACCGGGGTGGAGCCCGTCGTGGCGGGGAAGCCGGAGCCGCCCCTGCACCGGGAGTCGATGCTGCGTACCGGCTCGCGGCGACCCCTGGTGGTCGGTGACCGGCTCGACACCGACATCGAGGGGGCGACGAACGCGGGGGTGGACGCCCTGCTGGTGCTGACCGGCGTGACCGGGCCGCTCGACCTGCTGACAGCGGGTCCCCACCGGCGGCCCGCCTACGTCGCCGCGGACCTGTCGGCGCTGCACCGGCCCTACCCGGCTGTGCTGCGGTCCGGAGACGGGTGGGCCTGCGAGGGGTGGAGCGCACGCTGGGACGGCGGTCGGCTGCGCCTCGACGGCCATGGGGAGGCGATCGACGGTCTCCGTGCGGCCTGCACCGCGACATGGGAGGCGGCCGGTGAGGGAAGGGCGGACGAGGACGCCGTGAAGGCTGCACTGGACTCCTCGCTGCCGGGGGAGGGTGTTCGCCGTCCGTGACCCGGTCACCCGGAGCGAGGACGGGCCGCCCGGAGCGGAACGAACCGATCCGGGCGGTGAGCAGCCGCTCTGGATGAGAAGCCGGTCCGGGTGGTGAGCAACCGGCTTGGGCGAGGAGCCGATCCGGGCGGTGAGGAGCCGGCTTGGGCGAGGAGCCGGTCCGGGTGAGGAGCCGGTCCAGGAGGGAACCGGTCCGGGCGGGGAACCGGTCGGCGGACCCGCCCGCCGGGCTTCCCGGGTCCTGCGGCTTCGGAGGGGCCGGGAAGCCGGGGAGGCCGCGGGCCCCGGGGGTCAGAGGAGCTTGCGCAGCCGGAGGAGGTCGCCGAAGCTTGCGTCGATCTTCACTTTGCCGCCGAACAGCGCGCGTCCCATGTCCAGCTCCCCGTTGACCAGGGAGACCAGGTCGTCACTGCCGATGGTCAGTTTCACGTCGGCGGGTCTGCCGTCGGCGGGGGGCCGCTCCTCGAAGGGACCCAGCCCGCCGTGGTGGATGCGTCCGTAGAAGGTGACGCTGAGATCGCTGATGTGGCAGCTGATGCTGCGCTCGACCACGTGCTTGGCGCGGCTCGCCTGGTCAACCTCGTCGAACTGCTCGCCGAGTCTGCGCAGTGCCACCCGGCACTCGTCGACGGTCGCCATCGCGCGACGCTCCTTTCTCTTTCCGGACGCTTCCGGATCCTTTGACGTACGGACGGTAGCGTTCCACATGAACATAATGTGCGATCCGGCGTGCGGGGGTTCGCCGGAGGGGGGAGGCATCGCCATGGTGTTCGATGCACTGCGCGGATACCTGCAGGGGGCCACCGGCCTCACCGAGATGACGACGGCCAGGGCGCGGGAGGTGGTGCGTGACCTGTTCGGACTGAAGGAGGCGGAGTCACCGCAGGCGTCCGACCAGATCGACGAGATGGCCAGGGAGCTGGTCACGGCGGGGCAGGAGAGCCGGAACCAGCTCGATGAGATCATTCAGAACGAGGTGAACCGTCTGGTCGACGCGTTCGACCAGGCGCACGCGAGAGAGATCGAGGAGATCGACCGGCTGCGGACGCGCGTGGCCGAGCTGGAGGCCCGGCTGGCCGAATCCGAGACCTCCGCATCCGAGACCTCTGCCACACCGCGCGCCACGCGAAGCCGTACCGCCGCCAAGACCGCGGAGAAGCCGGTCAAGGCCGCCGGGAAGGCGGGCAAGACGGAGGAGACCGCGGTCAAGCCGGAGGAGGCGGCGGGAAAGGCCGCGGGAAAGGCCGCGACGAAGACGGGGGCGGCGAAGACCAGGAAGACCGCCGGTAAGGCGAAGGCGGGGGAGAAGCCGGAGGAGACCGCCGGCAGGGCAGCCGCGAAGACGAGGAGGTCGACCGCGAAGGCGGCCGAGGAGACGGGGAAGGACACGGCGAGTACGGCGAAGACCGCGGGAAAGGCGGCGGCGAAGACCGGGAAGACCGCCGGGAGGGCCACCGGCAGGGCAGCCGCGAAGACCGAGGAGAAGACCGGGGAGAAGAGCACCGGAGGGACCACCGCGAAGACCGGGGAGAAGAGCACCGGCGGCACCACCGCGAAGACCGGCGATGGAACCGCTGAGAAGACCACCGGCGGGACCGCGGAGAAGCCGGGAGAGGACGCGGGCAAGAGCGGGAAGACCGGCGGGAGGACCGCGGGGAAAGCCGCCGGGAGGACCGCGGGGAAGGCGGGCCGCACGGCCGGGACGACGCGCGCCGCGGCGTCCGATACGGTCAAGGCGTCCACGGGCGCGGCGTCCCGCGCCCGTGCGGCGAACAGGACGGCGAAGAACACCTCCGGAGGGGACGGATGACCTACCTGCCCGAAGAGACCGGCGACGAAGAGACCGGCGAAGAGCGGGTCGACGCCGTGCTGAACGGGCTGGCCCGGCTCGGCGAGGTGCCCGTCTCGGCGCACGTGGGCGTGTTCGAGGAGGTGTTCGCCGGGCTGGAGGGGGTCCTCGCCTCGGCGGACGACACCGCGGACCGGCAGCGGTGAGCCGGCGGGCACGCCTCGACAGCGAGCTCGTCCGCCGCCGGCTGGCCAGGTCCAGGGAACAGGCGGCCCAGCTGATCGAGGACGGCCGGGTCACCGTCGGCGGCCGGGTGGCCGCCAAGGCCGCGACCCAGGTGGACACCGCCGCGGCGATCGTGGTGGCTGAGGCCCCCGGCGGCGTCGACTACGTCTCGCGGGGGGCGCACAAGCTGCTGGGCGCGCTGGAGGCGTTCGGGCCCCGCGGCCTGACCGTCACCGGGCGGCGCTGCCTGGACGCCGGGGCCTCGACCGGGGGCTTCACCGACGTGCTGCTGCGCAACGGCGCGGCGCACGTGCTGGCGGTGGACGTCGGGTACGGCCAGCTCGCCTGGTCGCTGCGGACCGACGAGCGGGTCACGGTCATGGAGCGGGTCAACGTCAGGGACCTGACGCCCGACATGGTGGGGGAGGCTCCCACCCTGGTCGTGGGCGACCTGTCCTTCATCTCGCTGCGCCTGGTGCTGCCGGCCCTGACCCGCTGCGCCGCCGGGCGGGCCGACTTCGCGATGCTGGTCAAGCCCCAGTTCGAGGTGGGCAGGGAGCGGGTGGGCGCCGGCGGCGTCGTCCGCGACCCCGCCCTGCGGGCGCAGGCCGTACGGGACGTCGCCGAGGCCGCCCGGGGGCTCGATCTCGTCGTGCGCGGCGTCACCGCGAGCCCGCTGCCCGGCCCGTCCGGCAACGTCGAGTACGTCATCTGGCTGGGCAAGGGAGAGGGCGCGCCGCCGGTCGCCGACGTCGAGGCGGAGATCGGGCGCGCGGTGGCGGAGGGGCCCCGCTAAGGTCTGCTCGTGGATCTTCGCCGCGGGACGGCGGGGATCCGCGGCACGGGCGGTCGCGACCACGGCGGTCGGGATCCCGCCACGGCCCGGAACCGCCCGCCGCCACGGGACCGTCCGCCGTACCGGGGCCGTCCCCCGGCGCGGGACCGTACGGCGGCATGGCTTCACCGGCGGACGGTTCGAAGACGCCGGTGCTCATCCCCCGAAAGAGTGGAGACATGACAACCAAGCGCACCGTGCTGGTCACCGCCCACACCGGGCGGGAGGCGGCCGTCGAGAGCGCCCGGCTGGTGATCGGGCGGCTGCTGGAGGCGGGGGTGGCGGTGCGCGTCCTCGGCTCCGAGGCCGAGGCCGTCGCGTGCGCGGGCGCCGACGTGGTGCCGGCCACCGCCATGGCCGTCCAGGACGCCGAGATGATGATCGTGCTCGGCGGCGACGGCAGCCTGCTGCGGGCCGCCGAGCTCTCCCGTCCGGCCGGGGTGCCGCTGCTGGGGGTCAACCTCGGGCATGTCGGGTTCCTCGCGGAGGCGGAGGTGGAGGACCTGGCGGTCGCGGTGGACTGCGTGGTCCGGGGCCGCTACGACGTGGAGGAGCGGATGGCCGTCGAGGTCACCGCCCGCCTCAACGGGCGGCTGCTGGCCGACACCTGGGCGCTCAACGAGGCGACCGTGGAGAAGAACGACCGGATGCTGGAGGTGGTCGCCGAGGTCGACGGGCGGCCTCTGTCACGATGGGGGTGTGACGGGGTCATCTGCGCCACCCCCACCGGTTCGACCGCGTATGCTTTCTCGGCCGGTGGCCCGGTGGTGTGGCCGGAGGTGGAGGCGCTGTTGCTGGTGCCGATCAGCGCCCACGCGCTGTTCGCCCGGCCGCTGGTGGTCTCCCCGCGCTCCCGGCTGGCGCTGGAGGTCCAGCCGGAGACCGCCGGGGCCGTGCTGTGGTGCGACGGCCGCCGCCGCTTCGACCTGCCCGCCGGGGCGCGGGTCGAGGTGCGCCGGGCCGAGGTGCCGGTACGGCTTGCGCGGCTGCACGGTCTGGAGGACACCGGGGCGCCGTTCACCGACAGGCTGGTCGCCAAATTCGGCCTTCCTGTGCAGGGCTGGCGCGGCCGGGCGCGGTCGTAGATCATCCCGGCGATCGCGGTGCCGAGCGCGTAGGATCGTGCCCGCGCACCGCACTGATGTTCGGTGAATTCGATGTGACGGGAGGGACCAGTGCGACCCAGGGTCGAGGAGGTCCGCATCCAAGGGCTCGGCGTGATCGACGAGGCCGTCCTGGCGCTGTCGCCGGGATTCACCGTGCTCACGGGCGAGACCGGCGCGGGCAAGACGATGGTGGTGACCGGTCTGGGGCTGCTGTTCGGCGGCCGGGCCGACCCGGCCCGCGTCCGCCCGGGCTCCGACAAGGCGACCGTCGAGGGCACCCTCGTGGTGGACCCGGCGGGCCGGGTGGCCCAGCAGGTGCAGGACCTCGGGGGAGACGTCGAGGGCGGCGAGCTGATCATCTCGCGCACCGTCTCGGCCGAGGGCCGCAGCCGGGCCTGGCTGGGCGGGCGCACCGTCCCGGTGGGTACGCTGACCTACCTCGCCGAGGACCTCGTGGCCGTCCACGGCCAGATGGACCAGCAGCGGCTGCTGCAGCCGGGCCGCCAGCGCGCGGCCCTCGACCGTTACGCCGGCGAGGAGCTGGTCAAGCCGCTGCGCGCCTACGAGCAGGCCTACCGGCGCCACAGGCAGGTGACCGACGAGCTGGCCGAGATCACGGCCCGGGCCCGGGAGCGCGCCCAGGAGGCCGACATGCTCCGGTTCGGGCTGGAGGAGGTCGGGCGGGCCGAGCCCCGGCCGGGCGAGGAGACCGAGCTGCGCGAGGAGGAGGAGCGGCTCTCCCACGCCGACTCGCTCCGCAGCGCGGCCGAGACCGCGCACCGGGCGCTGCTCGGCGATCCGATGGCCGGTGACCAGGACCTCCAGGACGCCGTCACGCTGGTCGGGCAGGCCCGCTCGGCCGTCGAGGCGGTCCGCGACTTCGATCCGGCGCTGGCCGGGATCGCCGACCGGCTGGCCGAGGCCGGCTACCTCATCTCCGACGTCGCCACCGAGCTGGCCGCCTACGCCGAGTCGGTCGAGGCCGACCCGGCCCGCCTCGCGATGGTTCAGGAGCGCCAGGCGGTGCTGACCCACCTGGTGCGCAAGTACGGCGAGGACACCCGGGCCGTGCTGGCCTGGGCGGAGCAGGCCGCGCGGCGCGTCACCGAGCTGGAGGGCGACGACGAGCGGATCGCCGAGCTCACCCACGAGCAGGAGGAGCTCACCGGCCGCCTCACCGGGTTCGCGGCCGAGCTGACCCGGATCCGCACCGCGGCCGCCGAGCGGTTCGGGCAGGCGGTGACCGAGGAGCTCGCCGCGCTGGCCATGCCGCACGCCCGGGTGGTGGTCGTCATCACGCCCGCCGCCGAGTTCGGCCCGCACGGCCTGGACGAGGTGGAGCTGCGGATGTCCCCGCATCCGGCCTCGCCGCCCCTGCCGCTGAACAAGGGGGCCTCCGGCGGTGAGCTGAGCCGGGTGATGCTCGCCATCGAGGTGGTCTTCGCCGGCGCCGACCCGGTGCCGACGTTCGTCTTCGACGAGGTCGACGCGGGCGTGGGCGGCAAGGCGGCGGTGGAGATCGGCCGCCGCCTGGCCCGCCTGGCCCGCACCGCCCAGGTGATAGTGGTCACACACCTGCCGCAGGTCGCGGCGTTCGCCGACCAGCACCTGGTGGTGGAGAAGGCGGGCGACGGCAGCGTGGTGCGCAGCGGCGTGGTGGCGCTCGACCGGGACGGCCGGACGCGGGAGCTGGCGCGCATGCTCGCCGGGCTGGAGGACTCCGAGCTGGGCCGCGCGCACGCCGAGGAACTGCTGGCGATCGCCGCCGCCGACAAAAGGGGTTGAGGGGGACTGTTCACGCCTATTCGGGGGAGCAACCGGACGCCGGTGATTCACAGTGACGAACCAGGCGGGCATCGGGCTGCCCGGCTCACCCGGTCGTCGCCTCTGGCAGGATGGTTTCGATGAAGGTGCCGATTGACGGGCCTCGACGCAGGCTCACCGGTTACCTCCGCCACAGGAAGGTCTCGGACCTTCCCGGGGTGACGGCCGTGGCGCGGATCGACCGGCGGACGAAGAGGCTCACCAAGCGCCTCCGCCCCGGGGAGATCGCGATCATCGACCACGTCGACGTCGACCGGGTGAGCGCGGAGGCGCTTGTCGCGTGCGGCGCGGCGGGCGTGATCAACGTCGCCGCGGGCATCAGCGGGCGCTACCCCAATCTCGGCCCGCAGATCATCGTCGAGGCCGGCGTGCCGTTCGTCGACAACGCCGGCCCCGAGCTGTTCGACCGGATCTCCGACGGCGACCTGGTCCGGCTGCACGACGGCGTCGTCCACCTCGACGACGAGATCGTCGGCAAGGGCGACGTGCAGACGGCCGAGTCCGTCGAGGCCGCCATGGCCGAGGCGCGGGCCGGGCTGACCACGCAGATCGAGGCGTTCGCGACCAACACGATGGAGTACATCCAGCGTGAGCGCGACCTCCTCATCGACGGCGTCGGCGTGCCCGACGACGTCCACACCTCCATGGAGGGCAGGCACGTCCTCATCGTGGTGCGCGGTTACCACTACAAGGAGGACATCGCCGTCCTGCGCCCCTACATCCGCGAGTACCGCCCCGTCATGATCGGGGTGGACGGCGGAGCCGACGCGCTCATCGAGGCCGGCTACCTCCCCGACGTCATCGTCGGCGACTTCGACTCGGTCTCGGACAAGGCCCTCACCTGCGGCGCCGAGCTGGTCGTGCACGCCTACCGGGACGGCCGCGCGCCGGGCCTGGAGCGGATCCAGCGGCTCGGCCGCGACGCCGTCGTCTTCCCCGCCGTCGGCACCAGCGAGGACATCGCCATGCTGCTCGCCGACGACAAGGGCGCCGATCTGATCGTCGCCGTCGGCACCCACGCGACGCTGGTGGAGTTCCTCGACAAGGGACGCGCCGGCATGGCCAGCACCTTCCTCACCCGCCTGCGGGTGGGCAGCAAGCTCGTCGACGCCAAGGGCGTCAGCCGGCTGTACCGCAGCCGGATCTCCACCTCGTCACTGCTCCTGCTCGTGGCCACCACGCTGATCACCATGGGGGTGGCGATCATCGTCTCCCCGGTGGGCAAGATCTGGCTGGACAGCGTCCGCGACATCTGGAACGGCTTCATCTTCTGGTTGGTCGGACTCTTCTCGTGATCGATTTCCGCTATCACCTCGTCTCCATCGTCGCGATCTTCCTGGCGCTGTCGGTCGGCATCGTGCTCGGCACCAGCTTCCTGGAGGACCCCGCCATCAAGGCGACGGAGATCTTCGCCAACCAACTCCGGGTCAGCAACGAGGAGTACCGCGACCAACTGGAGGCCGTGCAGAAGCGCGAGGCGGCCAACGACGCCTTCGTCACCGACGCGGCCCCCCGCCTGGTGCAGAACGCCCTCGCCACGGAGAGCGTCGTCATCGTCGAGGCCCCCGGCGTCACGAACGCCATGCGCGAGGGGGTCCAGGACCTCCTCGTCAAGGCGGGAGCCACGGTGACCGGACGGGTCGTCCTCGACGAGAGCTACGTCGACGCGGCCCAGGCGGCCCTCATCGAGAAGCTCGCCGACGACGCCAAGCCGGCCGACATGACCTTCCCCGCGGACGCCACGCCGTACCGGAAGGTGGCGACCGCGCTCGCCGACGCGATCGTGACCGACGACCCGGCCCAGATCGGCAAGGAGAACCCGGTGGCCGCCGGGGTCCTGGACGCCTTCGAGGCCGGCGGGCTGCTCACCGTCACCGGCGAGCCGGCCAAGCGCGCCGCCCTGGCCGTGCTGATCGCCCCGGCCGAGCCGTACACCGGGGAGGGCGCGGCCCAGCAGGCGAACGCGCTCGTGTCGATGGCGCTGGGCCTGGACGAGACCGGCCGTGGCGTCGTCGTGGCCGGCGGGCCGTCCTCCGCCACGACGGGTGGCGCCGTCGCGGCGCTGCGTGACGACACCGCCGCCGCCGAGAAGGTCTCCACCGTCGACAACGCCGATATGCCCATGGGGCGGGTCGTGGTGGTCTACGCTCTGCGGGAGCAACTGTCCGGGGCCACCGGCCAGTACGGCATCGGCCCGGGCGTCTCGGGCGTCGAGCCCAGCGCGTCGCCGGCCCCCACGGCCACCTCCGGAGGATGACCCGATGGCTCGTCGCGCTCTCACCGCCGCCCTGGCCGGCGCGCTCCTCGGCGCGGCCGCGGCCCGCGCCGCGTACGCGGCCTTCACCCGCAGGCCGCCGGTCGGCGACGCCGAGACCTGGAGCCGCACCAACCACCGGGGCGAGCCCATCACGCTTCTGGAGGGCCCGGCGTTCGTCGCGGGCGCGGGCGTCGCCGCCGCGGCGGTCCCCGGCCTGCCCGCCCGGGTCCGCGCCGCCGCGCTGCTGGCCGCGGCCGGCGCCGGCGGCCTGGGCGCCTACGACGACCTGTACGGCGTGACGGCCTCCAAGGGGTTCCGGGGCCACCTGGGCGCGCTGGCCAAGGGCGAGGTCACCAGCGGCGCGGTGAAGATCGCCGGGATCGGCCTGACCGGGCTGGCCGCGGCCGCGCTGACCGTGCCCGCGCTGACCGCGCATCGGCCCGCCGACGCGGTGATCGACGGCATGCTGGTCGCGGGCGCCGCCAACCTGGCCAACCTGTTCGATCTGCGCCCGGGCCGCGCCATCAAGGTCGGCCTGCTCGCCGGCGCGCCGCTGCTCGCCGCGGGCCTGCGCCGCGGCGACCCGGTGGCCGCGGCCCTGGCCGCGCTGCCGCTCGGGGCTTCGGCCGCCCTGCTGCCCGAGGACCTGGGTGAGCGGGCGATGCTGGGTGACGCCGGGGCCAACGCGCTGGGCGCGCTGCTCGGCCTGGCCGCCGCCGTCACCCTGGGACGTCCCGGCCGCCTGGCCGCGCTCGGCACCGTGGCCGCGCTGACCGCCGCCTCGGAGAAGGTCAGCTTCACCAAGGTCATCGTCGGCAACCCGGTGCTCAACCGCATCGACATGCTCGGCCGCCGTCCCCCGGAGCAGGCGCCCGCCGGCTGATGGGAAGGAAGATCGGGCAGGGGGTCGCGGGCGCGGCGCTCCTCATCGGGATCGTCACCATGGCCGCCCGGATCATCGGGTTCGGCCGGTACTGGGTCCAGTCGCACACCGTCGCCAACTCCTGCCTGAGCACCGCCTACAACACCGCCAACTACGTTCCCAACATCGTCTTCGAGCTGGTGGCCGGTGGCGCGTTGGCCGGGATGGTGGTCCCGGTGCTGGCCTCGGCCGCCTCCCGGTCCGACGACGATCCCGGCGCCCGGGAGGAGGCCGGCCGGATCACCTCGGCGCTGCTCACCTGGACGATGCTGGTCCTGGTGCCGCTGACCCTGCTCATCGCGGTCCTGGCCGGGCCGATCGTCTCGCTGCTGAGCGGTGACGCCAAGAATTGCGACCTGTCGCAGGTCGTCGCGGCCGGGACGGACATGCTCGTCGTCTTCGCCCCCCGCATGATCTTCTTCGGGATCGCCGTGGTCCTGTACGGCGCGCTGCAGGCCCACCGGCGGTTCATGGGGCCCGCGCTGGCGCCGCTGGTCTCCAGCGTGGTCGTGGTCGTCTCCCTCGTGGCGTTCGAGGCGGTGAACGGCGGCGCCGCCGATGACCTGTCGCGCCTGACCCCGGCCGGGAGCCTGACGCTGTCCGTGGGCGCGACCGTCGCGGCCGCGGCGATGGTGCTGACCGTGCTCGGCCCGGCGGCGCGGCTGGGGCTGCGGCTGCGGCCCTCGCTGTCGTTCCCACCCGGGGTGGCGGCCCGTGCCCGGCGCCTGGCGGTCGCGAACCTGGCCGTGCTGGTGGCCCAGCAGGTCACGCTGACGGCCGTGGTCCGGCTGGCCAACCACTTCGGCGGGGCGGGCGTGGTGGGCGTCTACACCTACGCCTGGGCGCTGTTCCAGCTGCCCTTCGCGGTGTTCGTGGTGCCGGTGGCCACCAGTTCGTTCCCGCTGCTGTCCACCCGGGCGGCCGACGGCGACCGGGCCGGGTTCGACGACCTCGCGTCGTCCACCACGCGGGTGGTGCTGCTGGTGACGGGGCTGTCGGCCGGGGTGATGGCGGCGGTCGCCACGCCCGTGGCGCGGGTCTTCGTGGCGGGCACCGACGGCGGCGACCCCCCGGCGATGGCCCGCGCGGTCGCGTTCTTCGCGCTCGGCCTGGTGGGCTACGGCCTGATGTTCCACCTCGCGCGGGTGCTGTACGCCCGCGGCGAGGGAAGGGCGGCGGCGCTCGCCTCGGTCGCCGGGTGGGCGGTCGCGCTGGCCGCACAGGTCGTGCTGGCCCGCGCCGCGGACGACCCCTCGCAGGTGGTGGGACAGCTGGCGCTGGGCAGCACCGCCGGTGTGACGGCCGGCGGGGCGCTGCTGGCGCTGGCCGTACGCAGGGGGGCGGGAGCCGGGGCGCTGGCCGGGACGGGGCGGGCGCTGCTCGCCGCGGTGCTCGGCGGGGCCGCCGCCTACGGCGCCGGACTGGTCGTCGCGGACGCCCTGACGGGCGCGTCCACCTGGACGAGCGTGATCGCCGGGGTGGTGGCCGCCCTGGCGGGCGCGGCGGCGTTCGCGGTCGTGGCCGCGGTGGTCGACGGGCCGGACGCCCGGGCGCTGCTCGGCAGGTTCGGCGGGTTGGGCAGGAACACCGGGTCCGGCGGCTCCGGCGGAGGCAAGGGGATGTCCGCCACAGGAGGGAGACGTTCCGATGGCTGAGGCGGCGCGGGCGGTGTCACGGGAGGGGGACGTTCCGATGGCTGAGGCGGCGCGGGTGGCGTTCGTGCTGGGGACCAGCGCGGGCGGGGTCGGACGGCACGTCGCGATGCTGGCCGGCGGGCTGGCGGAGCGGGGGGCGCGGGTGGTGGTGGCGGGCCCGCCGGCCACCGGGGAGAGCTTCGGGTTCGGCCGCCTCGGGGCGCGGTTCACGCCCGTGCCGATCTCGGACCGGCCCCGTCCCCGGGGGGACCTCCAGGCGCTGCGCCGGCTGCGGGCGCTGCGCGGCGCCGACGTCGTGCACGCCCACGGGTTGCGCGCCGGGGCGCTGGCCGCGCTCGCGTTGGCCGGGACCGGAACACCCCTGGTGGTGACGCTGCACAACGCCGCCACCGCCGGCGGCGCGGTCGGCGCGGTTCACGCCGTTCTGGAGCGGATCGTGGCCCGCCGGGCCGACCGCGTCCTGGTGGTCTCCGCCGACCTGGGAGAGCGGATGCGCCGGCTCGGGGCGCGGCACGTCGCGGCCGCGGTGGTCCCGGCGCCCCCGCTGACCCCGTCCGGGCGCCCGCCCGCGCGGGTGCGGACGGAACTCGGCGTGGGCGAGCGGCCGGTCCTGCTGACGGTCGCCAGACTCGCCCAGCAGAAGGGCCTGGAGACACTGCTCGACGTCGCCGCCGCCTTCGCTCCGGGCGCGGGGGAGGAACAGGGACCGAGGCTTCCGGCCGCGGGGGAGGAGCGGGGGCCGGTTTTCCTGGTGGCCGGTGACGGGCCGCTGCGCGGGCCGCTGCGGGAGCGGATCGACCGCGAGGGGCTTCCGGTGCGGCTGCTGGGCGACCGCGGCGACGTCGCGGACCTGCTCACCGTGGCCAGGGCGCTGCTGGTGCCGAGCCGATGGGAGGGGCAGCCGCTCACCGTCCAGGAGGCGCTGCGGGCCGGGGTGCCCGTCGTGGCCACCGCCGTGGGCGGCCTGCCCGCAATGGTGGGGGAGGCCGGGCTGCTGGTGCCGTACGGTGACGCGGGCGCCATGCGCGAGGCGGTGGCCCGGGTGCTGGCCGACGACGGGCTCGCCCGTGACCTGGGGCGGGCGGCGGCCCTGAGGGGGCGCACGCTGCCCGGCCGCCTGGAGGCGGTGGAGGCCGCGCTGGCGGTTTACCGGACGCTGCCCGGGGGAGGCGGAGGGTTGGAACAACCGACCACGCCTGATCGTTGAATTAGGCGGTTCCAAGCCACCCACCTATACTGGCTTGGTTAGGGGGGGAGTATCCCTTCGCGACAGTCTCGTCATCACGGTGCCGCCCCGCTCCATGGGGCCCCCGGGGCTGTCGGTCCGCGTTCTTCCGCGGGCGGGAGAGACCTCCGGCAGTCAGTCGTGCGCGCCGCCGGAGGTTACCAACCGTGATCGTTCCTGTCTGGGCTTGGATCGCCGTCATCGGCGGCCTTCTCGTAGTCCTCGCCCTCGATCTGTGGATCGTCGACCGGGGCGAGCCCCGAGAGTTCTCCATGAAGCAGGCGGGGGCGTGGGTCGGCTTCTACGTCACGCTCGCTGTCATCTTCGCCGCCGTGCTGTGGATCACCGGCGGGGCGACCCCCGCGGCGCAGTTCGTCGCCGGCTATATCACCGAGTACAGCCTGAGCGTCGACAACCTGTTCATCTTCTACATCATCATGACCCGCTTCGCGGTGCCCAAGGTCCACCAGCACAAGGTGCTGCTGGTCGGCATCCTGATGGCGCTGGCCATGCGAGGCGTCTTCATCGCCGTGGGCGCCGCCGCGCTGTCGAGCTTCAGCTGGCTGTTCTACGTCTTCGGCCTCTTCCTCCTCTACACCGCCGTCCAGCTCATCCGCCAGCACGGCGAGGACGAGGACGACTTCAAGGAGAACGCGCTCCTGCGCTGGGCCCGCCGGGCGCTGCCGCACACCGACGACTACGTGGGCTCCCGGGTCTTCGTCAAGATCGGCGGCAAGCGCATGGTCACCCCGATGCTGATCGTGATGGTCGCCATCGGCACCACCGACCTGCTGTTCGCGCTCGACTCGATCCCGGCGATCTTCGGTCTCACCACCGACGCCTTCATCGTCTTCACCGCCAACGTGTTCGCCCTGATGGGCCTGCGCCAGCTCTACTTCCTGCTGGGCGGACTGCTGCAGAAGCTCGTCTACATCAGCTACGGTCTGGCGTTCATCCTTGGTTTCATCGGGGTTAAGCTGATTCTCGAGGCGCTGCACTCCAGCGGCGTCTCCTGGGCACCGGAGGTGCCGATCTGGCTCTCGCTGGCGGTCATCGGCGTCACCATGACGGTCACCACCGTCGCCAGCCTGGTGAAAGCCCGCCGCGACGAGAGCAAGAGCAGGGAAGTGACCACCCCCGCGGGTGCCGAACAGGGCTAGAGGATCGGCGCCCGAGGCGGTTTCTTGTCTGGTTCCGCCGTATAACGGTTATGAGATGGGTAGCATCCTGCCTCAAGCAGGTAGACATACCGGTCTAACGCCGCAATACATCACAAAAGGTTCCCCGTGTCCCACGATTCAGCAAGCCCTCAGCCCGGCCGGATCAGACTGGCTCGTGGCGTTTCCCCGTGGCTTCTCCCGACCGTGGCCGCCGCCACGGCGACCTCGCTGCTCAGCCGCCGTGACCGGCGCTGGGCCCTGGCGGCCCTCCCGCTGACCGCGCTCACCGGCGGGATGCTCTGGTTCTTCCGCGACCCCGACCGCGTGCCGGGCACGGCGCGCGTCCTGTCCCCCGCGGACGGCGTGGTGCAGAGCATCGACCCGTGGCCCGACGGCCGCACGCGGGTGGCCATCTTCATGAGCCCGCTCAACGTGCACGTCAACCGCGCGCCGCTGGCCGGCACGGTCACCTCCGTCGAGCACGTCCCCGGCGGGTTCCTGCCCGCTTTCAACAAGGACAGCGACTCCAACGAGCGTGTCGTGTGGCACCTGGACACCGAGCTCGGTGACATCGAGCTGGTCCAGATCGCCGGTGCCGTCGCCCGGCGCATCGTGCCCTACCTGACGGCGGGCGCCAAGGTCGTGCGGGGCGAGCGGATCGGCCTCATCCGGCTGGGCTCGCGGGTGGACGTCTACCTGCCCGAGGGGATCGCCCCCGCCGTGTCGGTCGGACAGAAGACCGTCGCGGGGGTGACCGGTCTTGACCACGGCTGACGCCGGCTGGCCGCTCGACGAGACGGACGACGAGCCGCGCGGCCCCGTCGGCAAGGCGTTCCGGCTCTCGGCCGCCGACTCCCTGTCGCTCGGCAACGCGCTGTGCGGCTTCCTGGCCGTGTGCGTGCTGGCCTGGTCGGCCATCCGCGCGCTGCAGGAGGGCAAGCCGTTCGAGGCCGACCCCCGGTTCTTCGGCACCGCCGTCGTGCTGCTGCTGATCGGCGCCACCTGCGACCTGTTCGACGGCCTGGTGGCCCGCAAGTTCCGCGCCTCGGCCATGGGCGCGGAGCTGGACAACCTCGCCGACGTCATCAGCTTCGGCTTCGCCCCGGCGTTCATGGTCGTCATCTGGGCGGGTTTCAATCCCGCTACCCCGTTCCCGCTGGTGATGGTGGCCGCGGCGTCGGTGCTGCTGGCCGGCGTCATCCGGCTCGCCAGGTTCGCCTGCGTCAAGACCAAGAGCGGCGACTTCATGGGTCTGCCCATCCCCATGGGCGCGATGACGGTGGTGTCGATCGTCCTGCTGTTCCCGCCGTCGAAGCTGGCGGTGGTGCCCATCCTGGGCGTGGCCTACCTCATGGTCAGCCGGATCGAGTACCCCAAGCCCAAGGGCAACCTGGCGGCCGTCGTGCTGGCCTGGATGATGATCAACGTCGCCTGCCTGACCATATGGGCCGCCGGGCTGTCCGGAGGCGACTCGCTGATCAAGGTCGGGGCCGTCATGCAGATCGCCATCGTGGCCGCCATCCCGCTGCGCGTGCTGATGTTCAAGCGGGCCAAGCGCAAGGAGCGCAGGGAGGCCGAGCGCGTCGGCTGACGGCCGGGCGCACGGCTCCCCGCGGGCTCCCGCCCGGCGGACCGTGCGCCCGCGCGGCCGTCCCGCGCGGCGGCTCCGGGCGCCGGCCGTACGGCGCCCGGAGCCGCCGGAGGCTCACCAGCCGCGGGCCCGCCACTCCGGCAGGGACGGGCGCTCGGCGCCCAGCGTGGTGTCCTTGCCGTGGCCCGGGTAGACCCAGGTGTCGTCGGGCAGCCGGTTGAAGATCCGCTCCGACACGTCCGTGAAGAGCTGCTCGAACCGCTTCGGGTCCTTCTCGGTGTTGCCGACGCCGCCGGGGAACAGCGAGTCACCGGTGAACAGGTGCCCGGGGTGGTGCAGCGCGATCGAGCCGGGCGTGTGGCCGCGCAGATGGATCACCTCCAGGGACACCACGCCGACGGTGACGCCGTCGCCGTGCTCCACCTCCTGGTCCACCGGCACCGGCAGCTCCGGCGCGTCGAGCGGGTGGGCGACCACCGCCGCCCCCGTCACGCCGGCCACCCGCTCCAGCGCCTGCCAGTGGTCGTGATGCCGGTGGGTGGTCACGATCTTGCTGATCGGCTGGTCGCCGATGAGCGCCAGCAGCCGGTCGGCGTCCGCGGCGGCGTCGATGAGCACGCCGTCGCCGGTCTCGTTGCAACGCACCAGGTACGCGTTGTTGTCGTACGGCCCGACGGCCAGTTTGGAGATCGTCAGGGCGCTCAGCTCGCGGACGTCGGCGGGACCGCCGACCCGCACGTCACCGGTATAGGTCATCAGTTACCTCCAGGGTGGGAAACCCGGTCCTTCGGGGCCGGGAGGAAACCCGGCGCGCCTCCGCGCCCCGTCTTTCAGGAGGGGGCCGTCGGCGGGTACTCCTCGGGCGGGGTGTCGGGCAGGTTCGGGGGCGCGGGCAGGGTCAGCCAGGGTGGCGGCGCGGGCAGCGGCCCGACGTCCACCGAGGCGGGCCGGTTCCCCGCGGTCCCCTCCGGCATTATCCTGAGGCCCGTTCCCGAGGCGCGCCCGGTCAACCATCCCAGCAGGCTCCAGGCGTCGCCCTGGACGACCGGCCCCGGGCCCAGCCCCCGCCAGACCTGGCGGTGCTTGTCGCCGTCCTTGACCTCCTCCACCACGATCTCGCTGACCGTGCCGTGCCCGTGCGGCCACGACACCATCGCGTCGTACAGCTCCCGGCGGACGAATGTCTCCGGCCAGTCGGCGCACCGGTAGCCGGCGCCCAGGTCCACGTGGTGGATCTCGACCTCCCGCAGCCGCCGGACGAGGACGTACCAGGCGGGGTGGCCGGGTCCGCGCATGCCGCCGACCGTCGCCCGCCACCCGTCGGCGGGCATGGCCCGCACGGCCCCCGACAGCCGTGCGGCGCTGTCCTCCAGGTCGGCCAGCTGCTCCTTGACGGGCCGCGCCGCCCCCGCCCGGATCCCGGCCTCACGCGTCTCGGCGTCGGGGTACTGCGGCGTCTCGACGCCGGTCCTGGCCCAGGTCAGCAGGTTGACGTGGCTGTCGGCGTTGCGCGATATGTGGGCGAGCACGTGTCCCCGGCTCCAGCCGGGCAGGCGGGAGGGCTCCGCGACGTCGTCGTCGGACAGCCCGGCGACGGTGGAGAGCAGCCGCCCCATGGAGCCGTCCAGCTCGGCCAGGAGCCTGTCTATGACGTTCATGCCCCACACTCCATCACCTGGGCGGGCCGCCGGGCCAGGGCATAAACGATCGTGTCTTCGTGGTTGAACATCAGGCGGCCCCGCGGCACGCGCGCAAGGCCGTAACCTTGAAGCGGACGGGAGACCTGATCCCCCGCACGACGCTCCGCGAAATTGTCGGACCCCGTCGCTAGTCTTCCCGCGACCGCTTCTCAACCTTCCACATCGACGTCGGGACTACTGTGGCTGACCGCCTCATCGTGCGTGGCGCACGTGAACACAACCTCAAGGACGTCTCGCTGGACCTGCCGCGAGACTCTCTGATCGTCTTCACCGGACTGTCCGGCTCGGGCAAGTCCAGTCTGGCCTTCGACACCATCTTCGCCGAGGGTCAGCGTCGCTATGTCGAATCGCTGTCGGCCTACGCCCGCCAGTTCCTCGGGCAGATGGACAAGCCCGACGTCGACTTCATCGAGGGCCTGTCGCCCGCGGTGTCGATCGACCAGAAGTCGACGAGCCGCAACCCCCGCTCGACGGTCGGCACCATCACCGAGGTCTACGACTACCTGCGGCTGCTGTGGGCGCGGGTGGGCAAGCCGCACTGCCCGAGCTGCGGGCGCCCCATCGCCAGGCAGAGCCCCGAGCAGATCGTCGACCGGGTGATGGAGCTGCCCGAGGGCACCCGTTTCCAGGTGCTGGCCCCGGTCGTCCGCGGCCGCAAGGGCGAGTACGCCGAGCTGTTCAGCCAGCTCCAGGCCAAGGGCTTCGCCCGGGCCAGGGTCGACGGCACGGTCGTCCGGCTGGACGAGCCGCCGACGCTGAAGAAGCAGGAGAAGCACGACATCGAGGTGATCGTCGACCGGCTCGCGGTGAAGGAGAGCGCCCGCAGCCGCCTCACCGGCTCGGTCGAGACGGCCCTGCAGCTGTCGGGCGGCACCATCACGCTGGAGTTCGTCGACCTCCCCGAGGACGACCCGAACCGCGAGCGCTTCTACTCCGAGCACCTCTACTGCCCCTACGACGACCTGTCGTTCGAGGAGCTGGAGCCCCGCTCGTTCTCCTTCAACTCGCCCTTCGGCGCCTGCCCGGAGTGCACCGGCCTCGGGGTGCGGATGGAGGTCGACCCCGACCTCGTCGTGCCCGACCCGGAGAAGACCCTGGCCGAGGGCGCGATCTCACCCTGGGCCGGCGGGCACACCAGCGACTACTTCGTCCGCCTGGTGGAGGCGCTCGGCCTGGCGATGGGCTTCAAGCTCGACACCCCCTGGGAGCGGCTCCCGCGCAAGGCGCAGAAGGCGCTGCTGCACGGCCACGACGAGCAGGTCCACGTCCGCTACCGCAACCGCTACGGCCGCGAGCGCTCCTACTACACCACCTTCGAGGGCGCGATCTCCTGGGTGCAGCGCCGCCACGCCGAGGCCGAGAGCGACGGCATGCGGGAGAAGTTCGAGGGCTACATGCGGGAGATCCCGTGCCCCGCGTGCAAGGGCGCCCGGCTCAAGCCCGTCTCGCTGGCCGTCACGGTGAACGGCCGCTCGATCGCCGAGGTGTCGGCCATGTCGATCGCCGACTGCGCGGCGTTCCTGGCCGGCCTGGAGCTGTCCGAGCGCGACATGCAGATCGCCGAGCGGGTGGTCAAGGAGATCAACGCCCGGATGGGCTTCCTGCTCGACGTGGGCCTCGACTACCTCACCATGGACCGCGCGGCCGGCACCCTCGCCGGCGGCGAGGCACAGCGCATCCGCCTGGCCACCCAGATCGGCTCCGGCCTGGTCGGCGTGCTGTACGTGCTGGACGAGCCGTCCATCGGGCTGCACCAGCGCGACAACCAGCGGCTGCTGGAGACCCTGATCCGGCTCCGGGACATGGGCAACACCCTCATCGTGGTCGAGCACGACGAGGACACCATCGCCGCCGCGGACTGGGTGGTGGACATCGGCCCCGGCGCCGGCGAGCACGGCGGCCAGGTCGTCGTCTCCGGTCCGGTGCCGGAGCTGCTGGCCAGCGAGGGGTCGCTGACCGGTGCCTACCTGTCCGGCCGCAAGACCATCACGGTCCCGGCGGCGCGCCGCAAGCGCGACAGGAAGCGCCAGCTCACCGTGAAGGGCGCCCGCGAGCACAACCTCAAGGGCGTGGACGTGGAGTTCCCGCTGGGCGTGTTCACCGCCGTCACCGGCGTCTCCGGCTCCGGCAAGTCGACGATGGTCAACGACATCCTCTACAACGCCCTGGCCAAGGAGCTCAACGGCGCGCGCACCGTCCCCGGCCGTCACTCGCGGATCAACGGGATGGACCTCGTCGACAAGGTGGTGCACGTCGACCAGTCGCCCATCGGCCGCACCCCGCGGTCCAACCCGGCGACCTACACCGGTGTCTTCGACAAGGTGCGCGACCTGTTCGCGCAGACCACCGAGGCGAAGATCCGGGGATACCAGAAGGGCCGGTTCAGCTTCAACGTCAAGGGCGGCCGCTGCGAGGCGTGCTCGGGCGACGGCACCATCAAGATCGAGATGAACTTCCTGCCGGACGTCTACGTGCCGTGCGAGGTCTGCCACGGCGCGCGGTACAACCGGGAGACCCTGGAGGTCCACTACAAGGGCAAGACCATCTCCGAGGTGCTCGACATGCCCATCGAGGAGGCGCTGGAGTTCTTCGACTCCATCCCCTCGATCAAGCGGTACCTCAAGACGCTCAACGACGTCGGCCTGGGCTACGTCCGGCTCGGCCAGCCGGCCACGACCCTGTCCGGGGGAGAGGCGCAGCGCGTGAAGCTCGCCTCGGAGCTGCAGCGCCGCTCCACCGGACGGACGGTCTACGTGCTGGACGAGCCGACCACCGGTCTGCACTTCGAGGACATCCGGCGGCTGCTGGGCGTGCTCGGCAAGCTCGTCGACGGCGGCAACACGGTCATCGTCATCGAGCACAACCTCGACGTCATCAAGACCGCCGACTGGGTGATCGACATGGGCCCCGAGGGCGGCTCGCGGGGTGGCACCGTGGTCGCCACCGGCACCCCCGAGGAGGTCGCGCTGGTGGACGACAGCCACACCGGCCGCTTCCTGCGCAAGATCCTCGGCACCTGAGGCCGGATGCGGGACCGGGCTGCGGCGCCAATACCCTTGGTGCGGCAGTCCGGTCCCGGCGCGGCCCGCGTGCGCGGACCGGCGGTCGTGGCCGGCGGCACGGATCGGCGGCACGGGCCGATGGTGTGAGCCGGTGGCGAGGACCGCCCCCTGACACGGGTCGCCGCCTCCGGCACGGGGAAGACGAGGAAGGGCCGCAACAATGAGCAGCAGTGAAGGTTCCGCCATGCCCACGCGCAGGCACGTCATCGGCGCCACCGCCGCCGCCGTGGCCTGCGGGGCGGCGCTCGCCGGATGCGCCGCGGAGGATCCCGGCCCGGCGATCGTGCCGCCCGGCGTCAAGGGGAAGGTGGTCGCGCAGACCTCCGACGTCCCCGTGGGCGGCGGCCTCGTCATCTCCCAGTGGAAGATCCTGATCACCCAGCCCTCCTCCGGGGTGTTCAAGGCGTTCAGCGCCAGCTGCCCGCACCGGGGCTGCGCGGTCGGCGGCGTCGCGGACGGCAAGATCAACTGTCCCTGCCACGGCAGCCAGTTCGCCGCCGACTCCGGCAAGCTTCTCCGGGGCCCGGCGGAGGCCCCCCTCGCCGAGTTCCCGCTGAAGGTCGAGGGCAGTGGCATCGTCCTCGTCTGATCCGCCGCGTCCCGGTATGGAGCGCGGCAGAAGTTGAAGCTTCACAGATTTTTGACACCGGGTACGGCATGCTGATCCACATCGGGGAGTTCGCACCTGACGACGATCTGGGGAGAGTGACGATGACGGACGCGACACGCCGTGCGGTGCTGCTGGGAGCCGGAGGCGCCGGCGTGGCGGCGGTGCTGACCGCCTGCGGCGAGGGCGGCGACCAGACGGCCACCGTGACCGGTGATCAGACGGCCGGCGGGTCCGCCGGCACCGGCGCGCAGCAGGGGCAGGGGGCGCTGGCCAAGACCGCCGACATCCCCGTGGGCGGCGGCGCCGTCTTCCCGGACCGCAAGGTCGTGGTCACCCAGCCCGCGGCCGGGGATTTCAAGGCGTTCAGCTCCGTCTGCACCCATCGGGGGTGCCAGGTGCAGAGCGTCTCCGACGGCACGATCAACTGCCCGTGCCACGGCAGCAAGTTCGCCATCGCCGACGGGGCAGTGACCCTGGGTCCGGCCACGCGGCCCCTGGAGGCCAAGGAGATAAAGGTCGAGGGCGGCTCCATCGTCCTCGGCTGAGCCCCCGAGGGTCTCAACCGGGACTTCCGGGCCGGGCGTCGGGAGTCCCGGCCCGGGAGGGCTCGCGGGAAGGAAACCTGTCGGCGCGGGCCGATAGGCTCTTGGTGTGGCGAGATCTGCAGGCGGTCCGGCGAGCTTCCGGCCGAGTCCGGGGTCGATCCCCGAGTCCCCCGGCGTCTACCGGTTCAGGGACCCCGACGACCGGGTGATCTACGTCGGCAAGGCCAAGAACCTCCGCCAGCGGCTGAACTCCTACTTCGCCGACTTCGCCGGGCTGCACCCGCGCACCCAGACCATGCTCACCACGGCCGCCGGCGTCGACTGGACGGTCGTCGGCACCGAGGTGGAGGCGCTCCAGCTCGAATACTCCTGGATCAAGGAGTACGACCCGCGGTTCAACGTCAAGTACCGCGACGACAAGTCCTACCCCTACCTCGCGGTCACCATGGGGGAGGAGTTCCCCCGCGTGCAGGTCCTGCGGGGGGCCAAGCGCAAGGGCACCCGCTACTTCGGCCCCTACTCCCACGCCTGGGCGATCCGGGAGACGGTGGACCTGCTGCTGCGGGTGTTCCCGATCCGGAGCTGCTCGACGGGGGTGTTCCGGCGGGCCGGGCAGGTCGGCCGGCCCTGCCTGCTGGGTTACATCGACAAGTGCTCGGCGCCCTGCGTGGGCCGGATCAGCCCCGAGGACCACCGGACCCTGGCCGAGGACTTCTGCGACTTCATGGCGGGCAACACCGGCCGGTTCGTCAGACGGCTGGAGCGCGAGATGGCCCGGGCCGCCGCCGAGCAGGAGTACGAGCGGGCCGCCCGGCTGCGCGACGACATCCAGGCCCTGCGGCGGGCCATGGAGAAGCAGGCCGTCGTGCTGGGCGACAACACCGACTGCGACGTGGTCGCGCTGGCCGAGGACCCGCTGGAGGCGGCCGTCCAGGTCTTCTACGTCCGCGGCGGCCGTATCAGGGGTCAGCGCGGCTGGGTGGTGGACAAGGTCGAGGAGACCGGTCCCGGTGAGCTGGTCGAGCGGTTCCTGCTGCAGATCTACGGCGAGGCGGCCGCCGAGGCGGTCCCCCGGGAGGTGCTGGTGCCGGTTCTGCCGTCGGACGCCGACGCGATCGCCGAGCTGCTCGGCGAGCACCGCGGGGGCCGGGTGGAGATCCGCGTCCCGCAGCGCGGCGACAAGAAGGACCTGCTGACGACCGTCGAGCGCAACGCGGCGGAGGCGCTCCGGCAGCACAAGCTCAAGCGGGCCAGCGACCTGACGTCGCGCAGCAGGGCGCTGCAGGAGGTCGCCGACGCCCTCGGCCTCGACCAGGCGCCGCTGCGCATCGAGTGCTACGACGTCTCCCACATGCAGGGCACGGACGTGGTGGCCTCCATGGTGGTCTTCGAGGACGGCCTGGCCCGCAAGAGTGAATACCGCAGGTTCTCCGTCCGCACCACCGGGGGAGACGTCGCCTCGATCCACGAGGTGATCTCGCGGCGGTTCAAGCGGTACCTCGAGGAGCGCTCGGCCACCGGGGAGCTCGACGTCGAGATGGGCGCCGATTCCGAGGCGGGCGCCGAGCCGGGGATCGATCCCGGGGCGGGCGGCGAGCCGGGCATCGACCCCGAGACCGGCAGGCCGCGCAAGTTCGCCTACCCGCCCAACCTCGTCGTCGTGGACGGCGGCCCGGCCCAGGCCGCCGCCGCCCGGCGCGCGCTGGACGAGCTGGGCGTGGACGACGTGGCGGTCTGCGGCCTGGCCAAACGGCTGGAGGAGGTCTGGCTCCCGGACGAGGAGCTGCCGGTGATCCTCCCCCGGGCGAGCGAGGCCCTTTACCTGCTGCAGCGGGTGCGCGACGAGGCCCACCGCTTCGCCATCACCTACCATCGTTCCAAGCGGTCCAGGAGCGTCAGGGAAAGCGCCCTGGACGGGGTGCCGGGGCTCGGGCCTGCCCGCAGGCAGGCCCTGATCAAGCACTTCGGATCGGTGAAGCGGCTGCGGGAGGCGACCGCCGCCCAGATCTGCGAGGTCCCCGGGATCGGCCCCGCCACGGCCGAGACGATCGTGTCGGCGTTGAAGGATGAGAGCTCATGAGCGAGGAACAGGCCCCGAACGACGAGCCGACCGCGGGCGGCCACCGCGGCGCGGGTGAGGCGCCGGGCGCGACCGGCGGACGGCCGGACCGGCGGCGGGCCGACGGCGGTCAGACCGCGTTCGTCATCGTCACCGGCATGTCCGGGGCGGGGCGGAGCACCGCCGCCAAGGCCCTGGAGGACCTGGGCTGGTTCGTCATCGACAACCTGCCGCCCGGTCTGCTGTTCGCCATGGCGGAGGAGGCCGGCCGGGTCAAGCTGGCCGCCGACAAGGTGGCGGCCGTGGTCGACGTGCGCAGTCTGGCCTTCACCACCGACCTCAACGCCGCGATCGGGGAGCTCGACGGGCGGGGCGTCGCCGTACGGGTGGTGTTCCTGGAGGCCAGCGACGAGGAGCTGGTGCGCAGGTTCGAGAACGTCCGCCGCCCGCACCCCCTGCAGGGGGACGGCCGGCTGGTCGACGGGATCGCCCGCGAGCGGGGCATCCTGCGGGAGGTGCGGGCCAACGCCGACCTGGTCATCGACACCTCCAACCTCAACGTCCACGAGCTGCGCGGCAAGATCGTCGCCTTCTTCGGCGGCGAGGACCGTCCGGGCCTGCGGGTCAACGTCGTCTCCTTCGGCTACAAGTACGGCCTGCCGGTCGACGCCGACCTGGTCGTCGACTGCCGGTTCCTGCCCAACCCGCACTGGGTGCCCGAGCTGCGCCCGATGAACGGCCTGGACCCGGCGGTGCGCGACTACGTCCTCGGCCAGCCGGGCGCCAAGGAGCTGCTCGACGCCTACGAGGAGGTGGTCGGCATCATCGCGGCCGGCTACGCCCGCGAGGGCAAGAGCTACGCCACGCTCGCGGTGGGCTGCACCGGCGGCAAGCACCGCAGCGTCGCCCTGGCCGAGCAGATCGGGGCGCGGCTGCGTGACCGCGGCGGCCTGGACGTTCAGGTGAGCCACCGGGATGTGGGCCGGGAGTGATCGAGGATCTCAAGGTCGTCGCGCTGGGCGGCGGCCACGGGCTGTACGCCTCGCTGTCGGCGCTGCGCCGGGTCACCTCCGGGCTCACTGCCGTGGTCACGGTGGCCGACGACGGCGGGTCGAGCGGGCGGCTCCGCCGCGAACTGGGCGTGCTGCCCCCGGGCGACCTGCGGATGGCGCTGGCCGCCCTGTGCGGCGACGACGAGTGGGGCCGTACCTGGAGCGAGGTCGTCCAGCACCGTTTCCGCAGTGAGGGCGAGCTGCACGGGCACGCGCTCGGCAACCTGCTGATCGTGGCGCTGTGGGAGCGGCTCGGCGACACGGTCGCCGGCCTCGACTGGGTCGGGCGGCTGCTCGGCGCGCACGGCCGGGTGCTGCCGATGTCGTCGGTGCCGCTCGACATCGTCGCGGAGGTCGAGCTGGACGGCGTGGTGAGCACCGTGCGCGGGCAGGTGGCCTGCGCCCTCACCCCCGGCCGGGTCCGGGCCGTCTCGCTGGTCCCGGCCGACCCTCCGGCCAGTCCCGAGGCGGTCCAGGCGGTCCTGGACGCCGACTGGGTGGTCTTCGGCCCCGGGTCGTGGTTCACCAGTGTGCTGCCCCACCTGAAGGTGCCCGAGCTGGCCGAGGCGCTGCACACCACCCGGGCGCGCCGCCTGGTCACGCTGAACCTCGCCCCGCAGCCCGGCGAGACCGACGGGTTCTCCCCCCAGAAGCACCTGGAGGTGCTCCGCCAGCACGCTCCGGCCCTGGAGACCGACGTGGTGCTCGCCGACGCCGGGGTGGCCGACGACCGCGAGGAGCTGGAGAAGGCCGCGGCCGGGCTCGGCGGACGGCTGGTGCTGGCGGACGTCGCGTCCCCCGACGGCTCCCCGCGGCACGATGCGCAACGTCTTGCCTCCGTCCTGGACGAGATTTTCCGTGGGAAGCGTTGATCCTGGTCAGCGGTGCCCGTGAGTGCGAGAAACTTCTGTGTGCCCGGTTGTTCCGGGCCGCACGAGGTCTGATGGGGGAGGACGAACGATATGGCGGCGATGACAGGAGTGGTGAAGGACGAGCTGAGCCGGCTACCGGTCCTGAAGCCGTGCTGCCGCAAGGCCGAGGTGTCGACGCTCCTTCGCTTCGCGAGCGGCCTGCACCTGGTCGGCGGGCGGATCGTGATCGAGGCCGAGCTGGACACCAACGTCACGGCGCGGCGGCTCATCAAGGACATCGCCGAGGTGTTCGGGCACCGGGCCGAGGTGCTCGTCCTCGCCCCCGCGGGACTGCGCAAGGGCGCCCGCTACGTGGTGCGGGTGTACCGCGACGGTGAGGCGCTGGCCCGCCAGACCGGCTTGATCGACAACCACGGCCGCCCGGTCCGCGGCCTGCCCCGGCAGGTGGTGGCGGGGGCGACGTGCGACGCCGAGGCCGCCTGGCGCGGGGCGTTCCTGGCGCACGGCTCCCTCACCGAGCCGGGCCGCTCCATGTCGCTGGAGGTCACCTGCCCCGGGCCGGAGGCGGCGCTCGCGCTGGTCGGCTCCGCCCGCCGGTTGAAGATCCACGCCAAGGCGCGCGAGGTGCGCGGCGTCGACCGGGTGGTGGTCCGCGACGGCGACGCGATCAGCGCCCTGCTGACCCGGCTGGGCGCCCACGACAGCGTGCTGCTGTGGGAGGACCGCCGGATGCGCCGCGAGGTGCGGGCGACGGCCAACCGCCTGGCCAACTTCGACGACGCCAACCTGCGCCGCTCGGCCCGCGCCGCGGTCGCGGCCGGCGCCCGGGTCCAGCGGGCCCTGGAGATCCTCGGTGAGGAGGCCCCGGAGCACCTGGTGGTGGCCGGGCGGCTGCGGGTGGAGCACAAGCAGGCGTCCCTGGAGGAGCTGGGCCAGCTCGCCGACCCGCCGCTGACCAAGGACGCCATCGCCGGGCGCATCCGCCGCCTGCTCGCCATGGCCGACAAGCGCGCCCAGGACATCGGCATCCCCAACACCGAGGCCAACCTCACCGTCGACATGCTCGCGCCCTGAGCGTCGCCGGGGGCGTCGCGGCAGGTCACCGGGTGTGCCGAACACACCCCACCCCACCAGTGGTCTAAACCAATTTGGGTCCTATAGGGTTCGTGGTGAGGTTTTCAGCCCGCCACAAGCCGTCGGTCCACCGGGCCGGCGCACCGACGTACGAGGAGACCGGTACCGTGAGCATCCGCGTAGGCGTCAACGGATTCGGCCGCATCGGCCGCAACTTCTGGCGTGCGGTCGCTGCCAGCGGCAAGGACATCGAGATCGTTGCGGTCAACGACCTGACCGACAACGCCACGCTCGCCCACCTGCTCAAGTACGACAGCATCCTCGGCCGCCTGCCGTACGAGGTGAAGAGCACCGCCGACGAGATCATCGTGGACGGCAAGGCCATCAAGGTCTTCGCCGAGCGCGACCCGGCCAAGCTCCCCTGGGGCGACCTGGGCGTGGACGTCGTCGTCGAGTCCACCGGCCTGTTCACCGACGCCAACAAGGCCCGGGTGCACGCCGACAACGGCGCCAAGAAGGTCATCATCTCGGCTCCGGCCAAGAACGAGGACGTCACGGTCGTGATGGGCGTCAACGACGACATCTACGACCCGGCCAAGCACACGATCATCTCCAACGCCTCCTGCACGACCAACTGCCTGGCCCCGATGGCCAAGGTCATCAACGACACCTTCGGTATCGAGAAGGGTCTGATGACCACCATCCACGCCTACACGCAGGACCAGAACCTGCAGGACGGCCCGCACAAGGACCTGCGCCGCGCCCGCGCCGCCGCGCTGAACGTCGTGCCGACCTCCACCGGCGCCGCCAAGGCCATCGGCCTGGTGCTGCCCGAGCTGAAGGGCAAGCTCGACGGCTACGCGCTGCGCGTGCCGGTGCCCACCGGCTCGGCCACCGACCTGACCGTCGAGGTCGGCCGTGAGACCACCGTCGAGGAGGTCAACGCCGCCCTCAAGGCCGCCGCGGACGGCCCGCTCAAGGGCTACCTGACCTACACCGAGGACCCGATCGTCTCCAGCGACATCGTCACCGACCCGGCGTCGTGCATCTTCGACGCCGGCCTGACCAAGGTGATCGGCAACCAGGTCAAGGTCGTCGGCTGGTACGACAACGAGTGGGGCTACTCCAACCGTCTCGTCGACCTCGTCGAGAAGGTCGGCCGAGCCCTCTGATGAAGGACCTCTCCGCATTCGACGTGAAGGGCCGGCGCGTCCTGGTGCGCGCCGACCTCAACGTCCCCCTGGACGGGGACGTCATCACCGACGACGGCCGCATCCGCGCCTCCGTCCCGACGATCCGGGAGCTCACCGACAAGGGCGCCCGGGTGGTGGTCTGCGCCCACCTCGGCCGGCCCAAGGGGGAGCCGAACCCGAAGTACTCCCTGGCGCCGGTGGCCCGGCGCCTCGGTGAGCTGCTGGGCGCCGACGTCGCCTTCGCCACCGACGTGGTGGGCGAGTCGGCCCGGTCCGTCGTCGAGGGCCTCGGCGAGGGCCAGGTGGCGCTGCTGGAGAACCTGCGGTTCGAGCGGGGCGAGGAGTCCAAGGACGACGCCGAGCGCGCCGCGTTCGCCGAGAGGCTCGCGGCCTTCGCCGACCTCTACGTCGGCGACGGCTTCGGCGCGGTGCACCGCAAGCACGCCAGCGTCTACGACGTGCCGAAGCTGCTGCCGCACGCGGCGGGCCGGCTCGTGCTGGCCGAGGTCGAGGTCCTGCGGAAGCTGACCGAGGAGCCGGCCCGGCCGTACGTCGTGGTCCTCGGCGGCGCGAAGGTCTCCGACAAGCTCGGCGTGATCGGCAACCTCCTGACGAAGGTCGACCGGCTCCTCATCGGCGGCGGCATGGCCTACACCTTCCTGGCCGCCCAGGGCCGCGAGGTGGGGAAGTCGCTGCTCCAGGAGGACCAGCTCGACACCGTGCGCGGCTTCCTCGACGAGGCGGCCAAGCGCGGCGTGGAGCTCGTCCTGCCGGTCGACGTGCTGGCGGCCGTCGACTTCGCCGAGGACGCCGAGTACGAGGTGGTCGACGCCACCGCGATCCCGGCCGACCGCCAGGGCCTCGACATCGGCCCGCGCACCCGCGAGCTGTTCGCGGAGAAGCTGGCCGACGCGCGGACGGTGTTCTGGAACGGCCCGATGGGCGTCTTCGAGTTCGAGGCGTTCTCCGGGGGAACTCGCGCGGTCGCCGAGGCGTTGGTCGCCTCGGAGGCGTTCACCGTCGTCGGCGGTGGAGACTCGGCCGCGGCCGTGCGCAGGCTCGGACTCCCCGAGGACGGGTTCTCGCACATCTCCACCGGCGGTGGGGCCAGCCTCGAATACCTTGAGGGCAAGACCCTGCCCGGGCTCGTCGCCCTGGAGGCCGGGGAGTGAACCGACGCGGTGAGCGGGCGCGCCGTCCCGGCGCGCCCGCTTCCGACGCCAGGCATGTGAGAAGCGCTCCGCGGAGCGGACGAGGAACGGCGGGTGACAGATGAGCACGGCACGCAAGCCCCTCATCGCCGGCAACTGGAAGATGAACCTCAACCACCTGGAGGCCATCGCCCACACCCAGAAGCTGGCGTTCGCGCTGAACGACAAGGACCTCAACCGGGTCGAGGTGGCGGTCCTGCCGCCGTTCACCGACCTGCGCAGCGTCCAGACCCTGGTGGACGGCGACAAGCTGCGCCTGGTGTACGGCGCGCAGGACCTGTCCGAGCACGAGGGCGGCGCGTACACCGGGGAGATCTCCGGGGCGATGCTCGCCAAGCTCGGCTGCACCTTCGTGGTGATCGGGCACTCCGAGCGGCGGCAGTACCACCGCGAGGACGACGACGTGGTCAACGCCAAGGTCCACGCGGCCTACCGGCACTCGCTCACGCCGATCCTGTGCGTGGGGGAGAACCTGGAGGTCCGCCGGTCCGGCGGCCAGGTGGCCCACAGCGTCGCCCAGCTCGACGGGGCGCTGCGCAAGGTCACCGCCGAGCAGGCCGCGTCGATCGTGCTGGCCTACGAGCCGGTGTGGGCGATCGGCACCGGCGAGGTGGCCACCCCGCAGGACGCCCAGGAGGTCTGCGGGGCGCTGCGCTCCCGACTCGCCGAGCTGTATGACGCCGATGTGGCCGCCGCCGTCCGTATCCTTTACGGAGGGTCGGTCAAGGCCGACAACATCGTCGGCATCATGGCGCAGCCCGACGTGGACGGCGCCCTGGTCGGCGGCGCCAGCCTCGACCCGGTGGAGTTCGTGAAAATCTGCCGTTTTGGTGAAATGTCGGGCTGACCGGGACGTTCGGGGGGTACGACTTGACATGAGGTCGTACCCTCTTAGAGCAAGTTTGAATCGTCACGCCTCAGGCGTCACACAAGGGTCGTGCCCGGACGCGGGCCGCGCGTAAATAGGGAACAGGTCAACGGTGACAATCGGAATCTCCATCGCCCTCATTCTGGCGAGCTTGCTGATGATCCTGCTCGTCCTGCTCCACAAGGGCAAGGGCGGGGGTCTGTCGGATCTGTTCGGTGGCGGTTTCTCGTCATCGTTCGGAGGGTCCTCCGTGGTCGAGCGCAACCTTGACCGGCTCACCATCATCACCGGTGTGGTCTGGTTCGTCTGCATCATCGCGCTGGGCCTTCTTCTCAAGCCCTGACCCGGGGCTTTCAGGCGCCCTGGCTTTCGCCAAGCGTGACAGTGGTTCAGCCCCCCGCGCCCACCCGGAGCGGCGGGGGGCCATCGAGCGAGGAGTTCATCCGTGGGTAGTGGCAACGCGATCCGTGGCAGCCGTGTCGGAGCCGGCCCGATGGGAGAGGCGGAGCGTGGCGAGGCGGCTCCCCGTGTAAGGGTCCCGTTCTGGTGCGCGAACATGCATGAGACGCGCCCCAGCTTCGCCAGCGACGCCCCCATACCGGAGTTCTGGGACTGCCCGCGGTGCGGCCTCCCGGCCGGCCAGGACGAGAGCAACCCGCCCGCGCCGCCGCGCAACGAGCCGTACAAGACGCATCTCGCGTACGTCAAGGAGCGCCGCAGCGACAAGGACGGGGCCCAGATCCTGGCCGAGGCTCTGGAGCGGCTGCGTTCCTCCTCCCGCCCGATGTACTGATCCACTGCTCCGGCAGACGTGTAGGGCCCCCGCGGAGAGCTTCCGCGGGGGCCCCTCGCGTTCCGCCGTACGCCCGCCCGGGGCCCGGAGCCCGGTCACGCCGCGCCGGTCGCGCCCTCACCCGGGGTTCAGAGCCCGGCCACGCCGCGGCGGTAGGCGTAGCCGACGGCCTGGGCGCGGTCGCGCGCCCCGATCTTGGCGAAGAGATTGTTGACGTGCGTCTTCACCGTGGCCTCGCTGATGAACAGGGCCGCGGCGATCTCCGCGTTGGAGCGGCCCTCGGCGATGAGCCGCAGGACCTCCCCCTCCCGTCTGGTCAGCCCGTCGGGCAGGGCGCCGCGCTCCCGGACGGGGTCCGGCCGGGCGGCGCGGTCCCGTGCGGGGGCCGTCCCGGTGCCGTGGTGCCGCGCGGGGTCCCGCGGGCCGGTGCCGTCCGGTACGGGGTCCGGCGGGCCGGTGCGGCCCCCGAGGGGGTCCGGCCGGGCGTCCCCCGTGCCTCTCCGGGCCGGGGCGGGCGGCGGGGCCGGGGGCATGGCGTCCAGGAGGCGGCGCTGGACGGCCGGGTCGAGCTGGGCGTCCCCCCGCCTCACGGCGGCGACGGCCCGGGAGATCTCCTCGGCGTCGGCGCTCTTGGTGAGGAAGCCCCGGGCCCCGGCCCGCAGCGCGGCGAACACCGACTCGTCGTCGGAGTAGGTGGTCAGCACGACGACCTGGACGTCCGGGTACGCGGCGCGGATCCGCCCGGTGGCCTCGACGCCGTCCATCCGGGGCATCCGCAGGTCCATCAGGACCACGTCCGGCCGCTCGGCCTCGACCAGCCGCAGGGCGGCCTCCCCGTCGCCCGCGGAACCGGCCACCTCGATGCCGGGCAGCAGTCCCAGCAGCAGCGTCAGCCCCTCGCGCACGACCGTCTGGTCGTCGACCACCAGCACCCGGACGGGCGCGTCGTTCGTCTCCGAGCCGCCTCCGGTCACCTCGCCACCCCCTCCGGCCGCGCGAAGACCCGTTCCGCCGGAGGCCTCTCCGTGGACCGCCCCGCCGCCGGAGGCTTCTCCGTGGACCGCTCCGCCGCCGGAGGCTTCTCCGCGGACCGTTCCGTCGCCGGAAGCCTCAGCCGTACCCGGAACCCCCCGTCCGTCTCCCCGGCCTCCAGCGCTCCGCCGAGCAGTTCGGCGCGCTCGGCCATCCCGACGAGGCCGTACCCCCCTCCCGGCGTCCTCGGACCGTTCCCGGAGGGGTTGGTCACCTCCAGCTCGCAGACCTCGTCGCCGAAGGCCAGCCGTACGGTGGCCGGTGCCCCGGGAGCGTGCCGGCCGACGTTGGTGAGGGCCTCCTGGGCGGTGCGGACCACCGCCAGCTCGGTTCCGGGCGCGAGCCGCCGCCCGGAACCGGTCACCGTCAGCGGGCACGCCTGCCCGGTCGTCGCCCGGAACTCCTCCGTGAGCGCCCGGAGCGCCACCGGCAGCGGCGGACTGTCCTCCCGCAGCGCCGACACCGCCCTTCGGGCCTCCTCCAGCCCCGACCTGGCGAGCTTCCCGGCGTGCTCCACCCGTTCCAGTGCCTCGGCGTGCCGCTCGGCCCGCAGCAGCAGGCGCGCGCCCTCCAGGTGCACGATCTGCGCGGACAGGGAGTGCGCCAGCACGTCGTGGATCTCCCTGGCGATCCGCGCCCGTTCGGCGAGCACGGCCCCGCGCGCCTCGGCGGCCCGGGCCGCCCGGCGCTGCCGGACCGCGTAGGCGATGAGGAAGATCACGCAGACGTTGAGGGCCAGGGACAGCTCCTGCTCCCAGGCGTGGCCGGCCAGGCCGATCAGCAGCAGGCCGGTCAGCGCGAGCAGCCCCACCGGCAGCGCCCGGTCCGGCGGGTGACGGAAGGCCGCCGCTCCGACGGTGAAGAGCAGGGCCGCGACGGCCGGGCCGCCGTCGGGGGAGAGGGCGAGGAGACCGATCGAGGCGATCACGGCGGCGCCGAGCCTGATCGGGATTCCCAGGACCGTGACCGGGGGACTCTCCCGCCGGGGCGAACCCGGCGGGGGAGCGGCGGCCAGGCACCCGGCGACGACCAGCGCCAGTGCCGCGACCGCGAGGCGGTGGCCGGGGGCGGCGGTCTGGTCCCGGATCGCCTGGGCGACGGTGAACGCGGCGAACGTCGCGGCCACCGCGACCCACAGCAGGACCGCGGCTCGCCGCCGGATTCCGGACATGTCCCCGAAGATACCGGCGGACCCGCCGTACGGCCGTGCCGGGCCGCTCTCCGTGCGGTTCTCCGTGCGGTTCTCCGTACGGCGGGGACGGTCACGCGCGTGCCGGGGCGGCGAGGGGCAGGGCGCGGGCGCGGCGGGCGACGAGGAGGGACTGGACGCCGATGGTCAGGCCCATGAAGAACAGGATGGCCGTGGGCGCCGACGCGAGCCCGAGCGCGTGGCCGGCGCCGAACAGCGCGACGCGCGCGACGGCCGAGGCCAGCCAGCCCAGCAGGGTCCAGCCGGTGCCCCGGGACCAGGGGACCCCCGTCTCGTCCCGCCAGACCCGGACGGTCGAGGCGCGCAGGACGCCGAAGGCCACCGCGCAGGCGGCCTCCACGGCCAGCAGGAGCAAGCTGAGCGGCAGGTGACGGGGATCTGCGAGTGCGCCGGAGGCGACGCCGGCCGCCATCATGAACAGGGCGAGCCAGAGGAGGCCGGTCCGGGTGGCGACCCGGGTCATCATCTGGCGGTAGAGCACGAAGGCGACGACGAGGACGATGATGGCCGCCGTGCTCAGCGGGTTCGTCGGGTTGAGCGGGTTCACGGGGAAGACGGTAGGGAGAAGCGCGCCGGGGCGGATCGGCGCCGGGGTGGAGATACGGGGTCTCCACCCACGGGTGGAGACCCCGTCGGCGCCTGGAAAAACTTTCGTACCACGCATCTTTTCCTGATGCGCAAATATGTGTACGGTGGTCCCATGGACACCGGGAAATCCGAACGGCCGGGACTTCGGGAGCGCAAGAAGCAGGAGACCCGTGCCGCGCTGAGCTGGGCGACCATCCGCCTGGTCGTCGAGCGCGGGCTGGACGCCGTCCGGGTGGAGGACATCGCAGCCGAGGCCGGGGTCTCACCCCGCACCTTCAACAACTACTTCTCCGGCAAGGGCGAGGCGATCGCCGCCCGGCACCTCGACCGCGCCCGCCGGGTCGCGGAGGAGCTGCGCGCCCGGCCGGAGTCCGAGCCGCTGTGGGAGGCGATCCGCAACGCGGTGCAGACCCAGTTCTCGCCCGGGGACACGTCCGGCGACGCGGTCGGTGGCGCGGTCGACGGGGGACGGGCGCCCGACCGGAGGTGGATCACCGGCGTCAGCCTGATGATCAGTGAGCCTTCGCTGCAGGGTGAGATGTTCAAGGCGAACGCGGCCGCCGAGGCGGAGCTCGCCGCGGCGATCGCCGAGCGCACCGGCACCGACGTCGTCCGCGACCTGTATCCGCGGCTGGTGTCCGGCGCGGTCGGCGCGGCCGTCAGCCTGGTCATGGAGCGCTGGCTGCGGGCCGACCCGCCCGTGCCGTTCGGGCCGCTGCTCCGCGACGCGCTCGGCCAGCTCGCCGCGGGGCTGCCGGTGCCGGACCGTGAGGAGGCCGCCGGTCCCCGGCCCTGAGAGCGGTTCCTCCGCCTTCCGGTCCTCGTCGATCCCCCGAGTCTCCCGGACCCGCCGGCCCTGACCGGCCCGGCCCGGAGAGTCCCGCCTGAGAGGCCCGATCCCCGCCGGGCCGCGTACCAGGACCCACCGGCCCTGATCGGCCCGGCCCCCGGGAATCCCGCCTGAGAGGCCCGACTCCCGCCGGGCCCCGCACCCGGGCGCGGCCACCGGCCCGTCGCCCGGGTGGTCCGTCATGGCCGCCCTCGCACACCGTGCGTCAGCGGCGAATCGCGGGGCGAACCCTCTTTCGTTCGGGCCCGGACCTCCGGGACCCGAATCCCCCCATCCCACAGAGGAGGAACCACCATGTCCGCAGACGTGGTCATCGCCGGCGCCGGCCCCAACGGGCTGATGCTGGCCTGCGAGCTGAGCCTGGCCGGAGTGCGGCCGATCGTGTTGGAGCGGCTGCCCGCGCGTACCACCGAGAACCGCGCCAACGGCCTGGTCGGCCAGGTGGTGCGGATGCTCGACCGCCGGGGCCTGTACGGGCGGCTCAGCGGTGGCACCGAGCCGCCCCGGCCGGTGCCCGCGTTCGTGTTCGGCGCGCTGCCGCTCGACCTGAGCACGCTGGACGACAACCCGCTCTACATCCTGGGGACGCCGCAGCAGCGCGTCGAGCAGGTTCTGGAGGAGCGCGCCGCCGAGCTGGGCTTCGAGATCCGCCGGGGACACGAGCTCACCGGCCTGTCGCAGGACGCCGAGGAGGTCGTCGCCGACGTCACCGGGCCCGGCGGCCCCTACCGGCTGCGGGCCCGCTACCTCGTCGGGGCCGACGGCGGGCGCAGCGTGACGCGGAAGCTGGCGGGGATCGGCTTCCCCGGCGTGACACGGGACTCCACGGTCTCCCGCGTCGCGTCCGTCACCGTGCCGTCGGAGCTGGTGGACCCGGCCACCGGCGGGCTGAACGTGCCCGGCTACGGGCTCGTCCCGCCGTTCATGCACCACCGCACCGGGCACGGGCTGTTCGTCTTCGCGCCCTTCCCCGGCCGCTCGCCCCTGGTGACCACCATGGAGTGGGAGCCCGGTGTCGCCGAGGACGGCGGGCAGCCGCCGCTGACCCTGGAGGAGCTGCGGGAGAGCGTCCGCCGGGTCCTGGGAGCCGACCTCCC
The DNA here is from genome assembly GCF_014648055.1 of Streptosporangium pseudovulgare. GTDB lineage: Bacteria > Actinomycetota > Actinomycetes > Streptosporangiales > Streptosporangiaceae > Streptosporangium > Streptosporangium pseudovulgare. The sequence goes on along the minus strand of NZ_BMQJ01000014.1, from coordinate 236,423 downwards.
CCTCGGCCCGTCCACCGGGCCCGGCCCGCACCTGACGCGCCGCCTGGTCGGCGGCAACACCCGGCTGGCCGACCGGTTCCGGGACGGCCGGGTGCTGCTGGCCGGCGACGCGGCCCACGTGCACTCGGCGATCGGCGGCCCAGGACTGAACCTGGGCCTGCAGGATGTGACCAACCTCGGCTGGAAGCTCGCCGCCGAGATCCGCGGCTGGGCCCCGCCCGGCCTGCTGGACAGCTACGAGGCCGAACGGCGGCCGGCGGCCGAGCGGGTCGTCATGCACACCCAGGCACAGTCCGCGCTGGTCGCCCCGGGTGAGGAGGTCACCGCGCTGCGCCGGCTGTTCACCGAGCTGCTCGGCGACCGGAACGTCGTCCGGCACATCGCCGGCACCATGGCCGGGGCGGACATCCGCTACGACATGGGCGGGGGCGACGCCCACCCCCTGGTGGGCCGGTGGGCCCCCGACCTGTCACTCGACACCGGCGACGACACCGGTCCGGTACGGCTCGCCGAGTTGACCGCGGACGCCCGGCCGCTGCTGCTGGACCTGACCGGGGACGCGTCCCTCGCCGGGGAGGCGGCCGGGTGGGACGACCGGGTCAAGGCCGTCACCGCGCGCCTCATGAACCCGGCGGCCATGAACGCCCCGGATGCCCAGGACGGCCCGGCCGGCCCGCGCGGCTCCGACGGCTCGGGCGACCCGGACGGCGACGGGGGGTCCGGCGGTGAAGGTGGGTCCGGCGAGGTCACGGCCCTGCTGCTGCGGCCCGACTGCTACGTCGCCTGGGCCTCCTCGTCGCCCCGCCCCGACTCCGCCGAGCGCGAGGCCCTCCGCGCCGCCCTGGTCCGGTGGTTCGGGGCGCCGGCGACCGTGTACGCCTGACCGCCGCGCCCGCCGTACGGCAGGCCCCGCGGGGAAGCCCGCCGTACGGCGCGTCGGGCGCGGCGGGGGACGTCCCGCCGGGTCGCCGGGAGGGTCGGGAACCCCGTTAGGACGCGGTTGCGGCACGTCAGGGCGTCGAGGGGCGCGTTCGGCGCCGGGGCCCCTTAGTACGATGGACATCGTAGTTTGACACCTATCGTACTTACGTGCTTGAGTCGATCATCGTCTCTTACGGAGGAAGAACGACATGACGGCGAAGACGGTGCTGTTCCACGAGCTCGGCGGCCCCGAGGTGATGAGGCTGGAGGACGTGGAGGTCGGTGAGCCGGGCCCGGGCGAGGTCCGGATCCGCGTGGACGCGATCGGACTGAACCGGGCCGAGGTGCTGTTCCGCACCGGCCACTACATCGAGCCGGTGAAGCGGTTCCCCGCCCGGCTGGGCACCGAGGCAGCGGGCGTGGTGGAGGCGGTCGGCGAGGGCGTCGAGGGGTTCCGGCCCGGGCAGCCGGTCAGCACCGTGCCCGGGTTCTCGCAGAACGGCCACGGGGTCTACGCCGAACGGGCGATCGTGCCCGCGGCGTCGGTGCTGCACCGCCCCGAGGGGATCGGCGCCGTCGAGGGCGCGGCGGTGTGGATGCCGTACCTGACGGCCTACGGCGCCTTGGTGGAGGTCGGCGGGATGCGGCCGGGGGACACGGTCGTGCTGAACGCGGCCTCCAGCAGTGTGGGACTGGCCGCCATCCACGTCGCCGACCGCGTCGGTGCCACGCCGATCGCCCTCACCCGCACCGCCGCCAAGAAGGAGGCGCTGCTGAAGGAGGGCGCGGCGGAGGTGATCGTCACCGGATCGGAGGACGTGGCCGAGCGGGTGCTGGCGGCGACCGGCGGCCGGGGCGCCGAGTTCGTCTTCGACGCCGTCGCCGGCCCCGGCGTGCGGGACCTGGCCCGGGTGGTGGCCGACGACGGCACGCTCCTGGTGTACGGCGCGCTGAGCGGCGAGCCCACCCCCTACCCGGGCATCGAGCTCGGGATGCCCGCGCTGAACATGCGGACGTACACCATGATCGAGACGGCGAGCCGGCCCGAACGGCTGCGCCGGGCGGCGGCGTTCGTGACCTCCGGGCTGCGTTCGGGCGCGTTCCGGGCCGTGGTGGACCGCACCTTCGACCTGAGCGAGATCGTCGAGGCCCACCGGTACCTGGAGTCGAACGCCCAGGTCGGCAAGATCGTGGTCACCGTCGCGCACTGACCTCCGCCGGTTCTCCGCCGTTCAGCCGGGCGTGGGCCCGGCCGGCCGGCTCCGCGGGCGGGGGAGCGGGATCAGGGCCAGATCTTGGCCTGGGTCTCGAAGACCTCCCGGTCGCTCTCCACGGGCAGGACGCAGACCAGGTGCCCGCCGGGCACCCGCAGCACGCGACACTCCTGCCACCGCGACACCTGTGTGGCGCCGAGCCCGACCAGGCGCGCGGTCTCGGCCTCGACGTCGTCGGTCTCGATGTCGAGGTGGAAGCGGGGCGCGTCGTCGACCGACTGGACGGCGGTGATCAGTCCGGGCAGGGCCTCGTGCAGCGTGACGAACTGCGGCTCGGAGGGGAGGAGTTCCGTCCGCACGCCGAGCGCGGCGGACCAGAAGGCCGCCGCGTCGGCGGCCTCGGCCTCGGGAGCGTCGATCAGAAGGGCGTAGACGCGGCTTCGATGCATGATCGCACCGTACCGGTCGCGTTTCCGGCCCATCGTGATCGGCTTCCGGCCGTACCGCTCATGCGATGGTGACGCCATCGGCGGCCTTGAAGACGCCTGGGGCCCCCGGAGGCGGCGGAGAGGGTCAGCCGTCCGGCCCGGCGAGCCGGTCGCGCAGATATTCCCGCAGCACCACGGCGTTGTTGTGCTCGGTGTCCCTGGCCGCGTACAGCAGCGTGACCGGCCCGTGGCGCGCGGCCTCCAGCAGCGGGCGGACGGCGTCCGCCTCGCCGTCCAGCTCCTCGCGGTAGCGGCGGCGGAACTCCGCGAACCGCTCCGGGCGGTGCCCGAACCAGCGCCGCAGCTCCGCCGAGGGCGCGAGGTCGCGGACCCACCGGACCCGCTCCAGGTCCTCCTTCCGCACGCCGCGCGGCCACATCCCGTCCACCAGGAAAGCCGCCCCCTCGACCTGCCCGCCGTCGTCGTACACCCGTCTGACGATGATGTCCCCCATCCCCGGGATCTACCCGGGCGGAGCGCCGCGGAAGCGGTGGACCGGCTCGCGACACAGGGTGGCAGGATGTCCGGCATGACTGCATCGGATCCGAAGTCGGATCTTCACCGTTACCTGAAGGTCTCCCGCGAGGCCCTGCTCTGGAAGCTCGACGGACTGCCGGAGTACGACATCCGCCGGCCGATGACCCCCACCGGGACCAATCTTCTCGGGCTGGTCAAGCATGTGGCCGGCACCGAGGCCGGGTACTTCGGTGACGTCTTCGGCAGGCCGTTCCCCGAACCGCTGCCCTGGATGGAGGAGGATGCCGAAGCCAACGCGGACATGTGGGCGACCGCCGAGGAGTCGCGTGAGGAGATCGTCGCGCTGTACCGCCGGGTGTGGGCGCATTCGGACGCGACGATCGAGGCGCTGGAGCTGGACGCGGCCGGCCGGGTGCCGTGGTGGCCCGACGGGCGGAACGAGGTGACCCTGCACCGGATCCTGATCCACATGATCGCCGAGACCGACCGGCACGCCGGGCACGCCGACATCGTCCGGGAGCTCATCGACGGGGCCGCCGGACTGCGGCAGGACGGCAGCAACCTGCCGCCGGGCGACCGGTCGTGGTGGGAGGACTACCGCGCCCGGCTGGAGCACGTGGCACAGGAGGCCGGACGTACCTGAGGCGGCGACCCGGCCGGAGCGCCGGAGTCCACCGGGGCGGCGGCGGGACCGCGGCCTGGCCGTACGGGACGCCGTCGCCACGGCCGGCGTCCCGTCACGCGGTGAGCCCGGTCACGCGGTGAGTCCGGTCACGCGGTGAGTCCGGTCACCCGGACGTCCCGGCCTCAAGGATCGAGACGATGGAGAAGAGGGTGAAGCACACCGCGCCCAGTCCCACCATCACCCGCGCGGGGATGAAGAACTGCGGATCGGTGACGGCGGCCTCGAACAGGAAGGCGGAGAAGAAAAGACAGGTCAGCGCGGTGATGATCGGCAGGATGGGGATGCGGTCGGCGAGCGGGAAGGAACGGCGCCACACCAGGGCCGGCAGGAGCACCTTGGACAGGATGCTGAAGCAGACCAGCGCGAGGCCGATCAGGATGAAGCCGGGCGCGATGCGGTAGGGCCTGTCGGAGCCCAGCAGGACGTACAGGCCCAGCGCGACGTTCACATAACCCGCGACGAAGTGGCCGGCGTCCGCGCCGCCGCTCCTGATGTAGAGACCGTAGGCGAGACAGATCGCTCCGAACACCAGGGGTATGGCGCGGAACAGGACACTCACCGCGAAGTTCATGGATCCTCCAGGCGCCCCCCTCGTGCGGCCCGCCCCGGCCGCCGGTGCCCCACGTTGTCGCGTCTCATCCCAACGTAACCCTCTGACCTGGGCTTTCATGCGGGGCCTCGCCCGTGGCGCCCTTTTGGCGATCATCGATCTGTGCCCGGTCCATCGTCCGCCGAGATGCCGTCCCCGCCGGAGGCGGGCTGACGAACAGCAGGATCCGCCGCCGGGTCACGGCTTCGCCTCCCGTTCCGCCGGCCGTACGAAATGCCCGGGTCGGGCGGGCATTGATTTCCCTGCGCCGATGACGTATTCGATCTTCATGAAGAGACTGACAGGGCGGATGCTGATCGCCGTCGTCGTACTGCTGCTGCCGTGGGCCGTGCCGGGGGCGGCCGCGGCGGGCGGCTTCGTGTACTCCTACCGGTGCGACGGGAAGATCGTGACGACGCCGGGTCCGGAGCACGTGGGCCGGCTCTGCACGATCCTGGCGGACGGGCCGGCGGTGACCGGTCAGGTCCACGAGATCAGGATGGCCGTCAGGCAGCGGAGCCTGGGGTACGTGTGGATGCGGGCGACGCTGTACACGACGAACGGCAAGGCGGAGTCGCACCCCTTCGTGGTGCCGGAGGGCGAGTTCGAGCTCGACGCCAGCGACGCGGCCTTCGCCCAGGGGCAGGCGGGCACGCAGGTGCGGCTGATGACGTGGAACCTCCTCGGCGGAGGCACGCTCGACGGCAAGGACCACACCGGTGAGAACCTGAAGCAACTGATCGAGTACGTCAACGAGGTCGATCCCGACGTCTTCTTCGTCGTGGAGGCCTACGGCTCGGAGACCGCCATCCTCCAGGGACTCAACGCCGGGCGAGCCGCGACCGACCTGTACAACTCGGTCCCGATCACGGTGGCCACCGAGGCGAAGTACCGCAACCTCTGGCTCTTCACCAAGCTGAAGGTCGCCCAGCGCTACACCGAACGGCCCGAGATCACCGACTTCCACTTCGGCGGCGCCAAGCTGCAGCTGCCCAACGGCAAGTACGTCCACGCCTTCACCGTCTGGTCCCGGCACGAGGACTCCGTCTTCGCCCCCATGCACCACGCCGTGGTGAACACCCGGTTCGGCAAGCCGGTCTCGCCGACGATCGACACGATCGTCGGTTACGACGACACCAAGCGCAACGCCCAGGGCCGGGCCATCCTGCAGAAGGTGGTGCCGTACTACGTCAAGGACGACGCTCCCGTGATCATGGGCGGTGACTTCAACGCGTGGTCGGACCGGGACTGGAGCGGCCAGTTCGCCGACGCCCGCGGACACGCCGGGCTGACCGTGCCGTGGACCTACACCAAGCAGTACACCGACGCCGGCTTCTACGACGCCTTCCGCTACATCAACCCCGACGCCGGGCTCTATCCGGGCCGTACCTGGAGCACGATGAGCGGCTTCGGCGCCGCCCCCGCCCGCATCGACTACCTGCTCTTCCGCGACAACAAGGCGCAGATGCGCGTGCTGGGCGCCCGCACCGACGTGCGGCGCCTGCCTCGCCACCAGGGCGGCTACCTGGACCAGCAGTACCCGTTCTACTCCGACCACGGCGCGGTCATCGCCGACGTGCTGGTCACCGGAACGGGTCCGGGCCCGAACCGTCCCATCGTGACGGAGAAGCCGGAGTACGCACCCGGGGCCTGGCCCGCGCCGCCCGAGGGAACCCCGGTTCCGCCGTCGGAGCTGTCCGCCACGGCCGGCACGTTCAAGCCGGTCGCGGGAGATCCCGGACGCGCGGTCGACGGCGATCCGTACACCTACTACCACTCGTGGTATCCCGACGCGGCCGATCCCACGGTGAGTCCCGCGCAGCCGCACACCATCACGGTGGACATGGGGCGGGAGCGCGTGCTGTCCGCGGTCCGGTTCCTGCCCAAGCTGGCCACCGCCCTCTCGGGAGCCGGCAATCCGGTCGTCAACATGACCGGCACACCGCTCAGGGGCGTGCTGGAGGTCAGCGTCGACGGCACCTGGTGGGCGCAGGCGGCGAACGTGACCTGGCCTCGGATCACCGGGCCGAACGACGTCCGCCTCAACGGCGTCAAGGCCCGCTACCTGCGGCTGCGCGTGGACAACGGGATGGGCGGCGCCACCGCGATCGCCGAGATCACCCCGTACGAGTGAGACCGCGACCCCGCGACCCCGCGACCCCGCGGGCGCGGGGTCCGGGCCGAACGCGGACAGACGGCCCCATGAACAGCGCGGCGGTCGGCGCGGCGACGCGGGCGGCCGGCGGGGCGCCGCGCCGTACGGCCGGAGGAACCGTACGGCGCGGCCCGCGTCACCGGTGCGGGCAGGACCGCGATGAACGGTTCGCGGCATACGGGTGGAAGGATCATGGTCCTTCTGTTTTCATGGGCCGATGCCGAAGGCGGGAAGAGCCGTGCTCGCGGTGGCCGGGGTGCTGGCCGCCGGGCCGTGCGTGTCCGTGCTCCTCGCCGCGATCGACCGGCTTGAGCTCGCGGGGATACTGACCGGCCTGGTGGCGGGGGTCCTCCTTCGCGGGGACCCGGCGAAGGCCGCCGTCGCGACCCTGTACGGCAGTGTCGCGGCCGTCATGGTCGGAGAGAGCGTCACGGACGCCTCCGACGGCGGGGACTTCGCCGACGCGATGGCCGGCTGGCCGGGCTGGCCGGGCTGGGTGATCGGGGCCGTGCTCGCCTACCTGGTCGCGGCCGGAGGGCTGCCGCGCACCGGGGCCCGCGGGGTGGGGCCGGCCGTACCCGCGGTGGTGGCCGCCGCGCTCACCGCCGCGCTCACCGCCGCGGTGCTCGCCTGCGGCCAGCTCGTCGCGGCCGAGGCACTGGGATGGACGCTGTGGGAGCGGTATCACGAGTGGGACGGTCCCGGCTGGTACCGCGACCTGACCCGCGCCGTCTGGTATCCCGCCGCCGCGGTCGTGGCGGCCTCGGTGGTCGCGGGCAGGATGCCCGGCGGCCGTGGCCGGTTCCTGGCGCTGCCGTCGGCCGCGTGGCTCGGCTGCGCGGTGACGGCCGGGCCGCTGCAGTACCTCCAGGCGCTCGGCGCGGTCGACGACCCCCCGGTCGTGGCGCTGACCGCGTCCCTCGCGGGCGCGGGCATCGGCGCGGCGGCGGGCGCAGCCGCGCTCCGGCACGCCGGGACGCGGCGTGGGCTGCTCTGCTTCGTCCTGCTGTTCACCGCCGTCGAGGTGATGGGCGGCCTTCCGGGCTCCCTGGCGGACGAAGCTCTGAGCATGTTGATCGTCTCGACCGTCCTGGCCGTCGTGGTCGCCGCCTGGACGGCGCGGCGGGACGCGAGCACGGGGTCGGGGGTGACGGCGGGTGTGGCGGGGCCGCTGCTCATCTGGTCGGTGTACGTGACGGTCGGCTCCCGGGACTACGACCACAGCACCCAGTACCTGCCGTACTGGGCCGCGTGCGTCGCCGCGCTCCTGGCGTCGATCGCCGCGCCGCCGGCGGCCGAGGCGGCGCGGCTGGGCCGGACCGGTCCCGAAGGCCGCGGCACGGTTCGGCCGCCTCCCTGAGCCCTCCACGGAACGCCGGGCCTCCGGCGTCCGTGCCCGAGGGGTGACGGGCAGGGGCGCCGGGGACGGCCTGCCGCCGGTCCCCGCGCCGCGCCGTACGGCGCGCGGTGCGGGGACGGGCCGGTGGCGTCAGCGGCCGTGGACCTGTTCGCCGCGGACGAAGGTCATGGCGACCCTCGTCCGCCAGATGTCGGCGGCGGGTTCGGTGAACGGGTCGCGGTCCAGGACGACCAGGTCGGCGCGGTTGCCCGCGGCGATCGTCCCGGCGTCGTCGTCGCCGTTGATCCACGCCGAGCCCGCGGTGTAGGCGGTCAGCGCGGTCGTCAGGTCCAGGGACTGGCCGGGCAGGAACGGGGTCTGCGCCGTCGGGTAGCCGGCGTGCACCGAGCTCGGCGGCTCGGTGCGGTTGACCGCGACGTGCATGCCCTGGATCGGGTCGGCGCTGGAGACCGGCCAGTCACTGCCCGCGCAGAACCGGGCGCCGGTCCGCAGCAGGTCGGCGAAGGGGTACTGCCACGACGAGCGCTCCTCTCCCAGGTACGGGATCGTCAGCTCGTCCATCTGGGCGTGGTGGGTGGCCCACAGCGGCTGCAGGTTGGCCGTCACGCCCAGCTTCGCGAAGCGCGGGACGTCCGACGGCTCGATGATCTGCAGGTGCGCGATGTGGTGCCGGTTCGCCGGGTCGGTCCCGGTGAGGCTGTCCAGCGCCTCGCGTACGGCCCGCTCGCCGATCGCGTGGAAGTGCACCTGGAAGCCGTGCCGGTCCAGTTCGGCGACGTGGCCCTTCAGCAGCTCCGGGTCCACGTACGACAGGCCCGTGCCGCCGCCCGTGCCGCCGCAGCGGCAGTAGGGCTCGATCACCGCGGCGGTGAAGTTCTCGGCGATGCCGTCCTGCATGATCTTCACCGAGGTGGCGCGGAACCGCTCCAGGCCCTCGGCCGAGCGGCGGCGCTCCAGCAGTTCGGGGATCTGCTCGGCGCCGCGCGCCCGGTCCCACCACAGCGCGCCCACCACCCGGGCGGTGAGCCGGCCCGCGGAGGCCGCCTCAAGGTAGGCGGGGAGCTGGTCGTCGGAGCCGGCGAAGGGGCCGACGATGGCGTCCTGCCAGGCGGTGACGCCCAGGGAGAACAGGTAGCGCTGGGCGTCCAGCAGGGCCGCGACCTGGTCGGCGGTGGCGGGCCGCGGGGTGAGCGGGCCGACGAGCTCCATCGCGCCCTCGTGCAGCACCCCGGTGGGCTCCCCGTCGGCGTCGCGCTCGATCCGGCCGTCGGCGGGGTCGGGGGTGTCGCGGGTGATCCCGGCCAGCTCCAGGGCGCGGCCGTTCACCCAGGCGGCGTGGTGGTCGCGCTGGACCAGGTAGGCCGGGCGGTCGAGGAAGTCGAGCTGGGAGCGGTGCGGCAGGCCACCGGGGAAGGCCGACATGTCCCAGCCGCCGCCCTCGATCCAGGCCCGGTCCGGGTGCGCGGCGGCGTAGCCGGTGATCTTCTCCAGGTACTCCGGCAGGCCGTAGACCTCCGCGAGGTCGCACTTGGCCCGCTCCAGCCCGGCCTGCACCGGGTGGATGTGGGCGTCGGTGAAGCCGGGGGTCAGCAGGCCGCCGTCCAGGTCGACGGTCTCGCAGCCGGGGCCGGCCTGGCGCGCGACGTCGGCCTCGGCGCCCACGGCCGCGACGCGGTCGCCGCGGACCAGTACGGCCTCGGCGAAGGCGCCGCCGGGCAGGAAGGCGCGCCCGCCGCGGAAGAGGATCTCGTTCATCCGACCGAACCTAGCGGCCGGTGATGGCGTCGGCGACGCGCGCCAGCGCCGAGGTGCGGCCGAGACCGGCCTTCTCCCTGGCGTCGGCGCGGCGGTACAGGTCGTACATCGCGTGCACGCCGATCCAGCGCAGCGGCTCCACCTCCCAGCCGCGGACCTTCCGGTCCACCCACGGCAGCGCCGTCAGCTCGGTGTCCTCGCGCAGGATCAGGTCACGCAGGGTACGGCCGGCGAGGTTGGTGGTGGTGACACCGTGGCCGGTGTAGCCGCCCGCCCAGCCGATGCCGGTCTCGTGGTCGACGTGCACGGTGGCGCACCAGTCGCGCGGCACGCCCAGCACGCCGGACCAGGCGTGCGCCACCTTCGACTCCCGCACGGCCGGGAACATGCCGGTCAGCAGCTCCCACAGCGCCTCGACCGTCCAGGCGTGGGTGTGGCCCCGGTCGTCCACCCGCGAGCCGTACAGGTACGGCTTGCCGCGCCCGCCGAACGCGATGCGGCCGTCGGCGGTGCGCTGGGCGTACATGTAGTAGTGGGCCATGTCGCCGAGCAGCTCGCAGCCCTCCCAGCCGATCGCGTCCCACAGGTCGCCCAGCGGCTCGGTGACGATCATCGAGCTGTTCATCGGCAGCCAGGCTCGGTGGTACTGCCGCAGCCCGGCGGTGAAGCCCTCGGTGGCGCGGACGACGTAGCGGGCGCGGACCGTGCCGTACGGCGTGCGGGCCTCGTGCGGGACGATCTCGGTGACCGGGGTGCGCTCGAAGATCTCCACCCCGAGGTCGCGCACGACCTCGGCCAGGCCGAGGACCAGCTTCGCGGGCTGGATCCGCGCGCAGTGCGGGCTCCAGATCGCGCTGACCGCGCCGTCCACCCGCAGGCGGCTCTCCCGCTCGGCCGGGTCCAGCAGCCGGACGTCCTCCTCGGTCCAGCCCCAGTGGCGCTCGTGGTCGAGCAGCGCGCGCAGCCGCCGGTCCTGGGCGGCGTTGGTGGCGACCGTGGTGACGCCGCCCTTGACGATGTCGGCGTCGATGCCCTCCTTGCCGGCGACGGCGATGACCTCGTCGATCGAGGAGAACATCTCCCGCTGGAGCCGCTTGGCGGCGTCCACGCCGTGCGTCCGGGCGTACCGCTCGGGGGTGCCGGCCAGCTCGCCGACCAGCCAGCCGCCGTTGCGGCCGGAGGCGCCGTAGCCGGCGAACTCCTTCTCCAGCACGGTGACGCGCAGGCCGGGATCGGCCCGCTTGAGGTAGTAGGCGGTCCACAGGCCGGTGTAGCCGGCCCCGACGATCACGACGTCGGCCTCGCGGTCGCCGTCGAGGGGTTCTCCTGCCGTGGGGATGCCGAGGGAGCGGTACCAGAAGGAGACATCCCCGTTGACAAAGTCCCCAGACAGGGGAACTCGCGTGCTCATGGCCACATATCCTGCTATATCCGTCATGGGGCGCGCATCACCCCACGGAAACCGTTGTACAACCGCATCATCCACAACTCCCTCAAGACGTAACGGCGGGCTCACTCCGGTGTAGCGGGGCCGTAACAGGGCTCCGCCAGGCTGATGGCGATGGAGGGAGCTTTGATGGGGTTTCTGAGGATTCGTACTACTGTCGATGAGCGGCCCGGACGGCTCGCCTCGCTGGCCACCGCGCTCGCCGAGCGGGGCGGCAACATCCTGGGCCTGAGCGTCCAGTCCGACGCGGACGGCACCGTGGACGAGTTCGTGGCCGACATCCCCGCCGGGCCGGAGACCGTCCGCCAGGCGCTGGAGGCCGCCGGCGGCCGCCGGGTGCGGGTCGTCCCGGCCACCGCCCACGAGCTGACCGACGAGCCCACCCGAGCGCTCCTGCTCGCCTCCCGGCTGCGCGCCGAGCCCTGGCGGCTGCCCGAGCTGCTGGGCGAGCTGCTGCGCGCCGACGACTCCCGCTGGGTCTACGGCGCCGACATGAGCGAGCTGCCCGACCCCACGCAGCTCACCGTGCCGGTCGCGCCGCGCCGCGCCGTACGGCTGCGCCGCGCCGGGCTGCCCTTCACGATGACCGAGGCCGCCCGCGCCGCCTCCTTCGTACGGCTCGCCCAGCCGGCCCGCCCCCGGCCGGCCGGCGCGGTGCGGACCGCCAGGCTGTCCGACGGCACCGAGACGCAGGTGCGCCCGGTCACCCCGCTCTACCGCGAGGCCATCCGCGACCTGCACGACCGCTGCTCGCCGGAGTCACGCCGGTTCCGCTACTTCACCCCCGTGCCCACGCTGCCGGACCGCGTCTTCGACCGGCTCTGCGACCGCGCGCACGGCCACTCGCTGGTCGCCGGGCACGACGGCCAGGCGATCGCGCTGGCCGGCCTGATGTTCACCTCCGACCCGGGCATCGCCGAGATGGCCCTGCTCGTCGAGGACCGCTGGCAGGGCCGGGGACTGGGTTCGGCGCTGGCCAGGATCCTCCTCGCCGAGGCCCGCGACCTGGGCTTCGCCGAGGTCCGGGCGAGCATGCTGGCCGGCAACACGCGCATGCGCAGGCTCCTGGTCTCGCTGGGCGCGACCCTGACCCTCACCGACGACCCCGGCGTGGTGGAGGCCAGGCTCGCGGTCGGCGTCACGGCGGCGGCCCTCCCGTCCGCTCCTCCGCCGGCCTCTTCCACGGCGTCCACGGCGTCCACGGCGTCCGGGGAACCCGCGGAGTCCCGGGCGGTGCCCGCGGCCTGACCCACACGCTCGCCCCCTTCAGGGCCGGGAGATCTCAGGGACCGGCCCGGAAGGGGGCGTACCCCGCACCGCCCCGCACGCGTCGTGCTCGTACTCGTACGGGGCGGGGCCGTGGGCGCCGTACGACGCGCCCGCGCCTCGTGACCGAAGCGCGGCCTGCGGTCACAGCGCGACCCGTGGTCACAGCGCGGCCCGGAACCCCTCCAGGCGCTCGACGAGCTCCTCCGGGTGGCTCAGCGGGGCGAGATGGCCGCCGTCCATCTCGTCGGGGACGATGCCGAGTCGCTCGCGGACGACGCGCCGCTGGAAGCCGGCGGGGAAGAGGCGGTCGTCGCGGCAGATGAGGAACCGGGTCGGCACGTCGGGCCACGCCGGCAGCGGCCACGGCTTCAGGAGCGGGGTGCCGGACTGGTTCAGCGAGTGCTCCTCCACCTGGGCCGCGATCTCCGGCGGGACGCCGTTCAGGAAGGCGAAGGCCAGGTCCAGCGGGGCGTCGGCCGGACGGCCGTGGCGCTCGTTCAGCTCGCGCACGGCCTGGGCGTGACCGGTGCCGGTCCACCAGTCGCCGGGCGGCTCGCCGGGCGCCGGGATCATCGCGGTGAGCAGCACCAGCAGGTCGACCGGCAGCCGCTCGCACACCAGCGGCGCGGTGAAGCCCCCCAGGGAGTGGGCCACCAGCACCAGGTCGGTACGGTCGCCGACGGCCGCCACGACCGCGTCGGCGTACTCGGCCAGCCCGGCCGCGTCGTCCTCGCAGGGCAGCGCCACCGCCACCACGTCGTGGCCGCGCGCCCGCAGCAGCGGGGTCACCCGGTGCCAGAACCACGCGTCGGATCCGGCGCCGGGGATCAACACGTATGTCGCCATGCTTCCTGCCTTCGTGATCTGGTCGTCCCGCCGGCGCCCGTGAGACGCCGGGACCCCGGGATCCGTGCCCGCCCAGTCAAGCCTGTGCCACCGACAAAATGAAGCTGACTTTTTAATGGCAGATTCGCCGGTAACTGCTACCGCTGAGGAAAGAGAGGTGCATAGGGTCTCCGCCATGACGATCGACGCCTACATCGACGCGCTGCCCAAGGCCGAACTGCACGTCCACCTCGTCGGCTCCGCGTCGGTGCCCACCGTGCTGGAACTGTCGCGCCGCCACCCCGGAAGCCGGGTGCCCACCACCGGGGAGGAACTGCGGGAGTTCTACCGGTTCCGGGACTTCGGGCACTTCGCCACGGTGTACGAGGCGGTCAACGCCCTGGTGCGCGAGCCCGGGGACGTGGCCGCCCTCGTGACCGGCCTCGCCCGGGACCTCGCCGCGCAGAACGCCCGCTACGTCGAGCTGACGGTCACCCCCTACTCCCACCACGTCGTGGGCATGCCGATGCGGGAGGTCACCGAGGCGCTGGACCTGGCCGCCCGCGCCGCCCTCGACGACCACGGCGTCCGCGTCGCCTACGTCTTCGACATCCCCGGCGAGTGCGGGGCCGAGGGCGCCCGCGTCACGCTGGACCACGCGCTGGGCGAACCTCCCCAGGCATTGGTAGGTTTCGGCCTCGGTGGGACCGAGCACGTGCGCCCCAAGTATCGCGAGGCGTTCCGCGACGCCTTCCGCGCCGCCGTCGCCGCCGGGCTGCACAGCGTCCCGCACGCGGGGGAGATGACCGGCCCCGAGACCGTCTGGGAGGCCGTCGAGGGGCTGCGCGCCGAGCGGATCGGCCACGGCATCGGCTGCCTGGGCGACCCCCGCCTGGTCGCCCACCTGCGCGACACCCGGATCCCGCTGGAGGTCTGCCCCACCTCCAACCTCCGCACCGGCCAGATCGCCGACCTGGGGGAGCACCCGCTGCCCCGCATGCTCCGGGAGGGCCTGTTCGTCACCCTCAACAGCGACGACCCGCCCATGTTCGCCACCACCCTCCGCGGCGAGTACCGGGCCGCCGCCGAGGTCCTCGGCCTCGACCGGGAGGCGCTCGCCGGGCTGGCCCGCAACGCCGTCGTCGCCTCCTACCTGGACCCGGCAGGCAAGCAGGCCCTCCTCGCCGAGATCGACGCCGTGACCGCCGCCCACGGAGCACCGGAACCGGCGCGCTGACCATCACGGGAACGCCGTGACCGGTACGCGGCCCCGTGCCCGGCCGGACGGTTCGCGCGTCCGGCCGGGAAGGCGGATCAGGGGGAGGAGATGCGGCTCAGGGAGGAGGGGATCTTGGAGGCGGCGGCGCGGTCCAGCAGGAACAGCGTCCGCTGCCGGCCCCGGGCCCCGGCCGCCGGGACCTGCATCGGCCCCGACTCCGACAGGGCCAGCCGTACGGCTCCCGCCTTGTCCTCACCGGCGACGACCACCCACACCTCGCGGGAGTTCCGGATGACCGGCAGGGTCAGCGAGACGCGGATGGGCGGCGGCTTGGGGGAGCCGTGCACCGCCACCACGGGCCGCTCGTCGTACAGCGCCGGCATTCCGGGGAACAGCGAGGCCACGTGGCCGTCGGGGCCCATGCCCAGCATCATGACGTCGAACGACGGCGCCGGCCCGTGGTCCTCCGGGCGGGCGGCGCGGCGCAGCTCCTCGGCGTAGGCCTCGGCCGACTCCTCGACGGTCATCCCCGAGTCGGGGCCGCGCATCGGGTGGACGCGGGCCGGATCGACGTCGACGTGGTCGAGCAGGGCCCGCCGGGCGCCGGTCTCGTTGCGCTCGGGGTCGCCGTCGGGCAGGAAGCGCTCGTCGCCCCACCAGAGGTCCAGGTTGCGCCAGTCGACGGCGTCGCGGGCCGGACTGGCGGCGATCTCGGCCAGCGTCGCGGTGCCGACGGTGCCGCCGGTCAGCACCAGGGACGCCGACCCCTTGGCCGACTGGGCGTCGACGGTACGGGTGATCACCCTCGCGGCGACGGCCTTGGCGAGCATGTCGGCGTCACGGTGGACGATCACGGTGGGAACGCTCACGGAACCTCTCATTTCACATCGAAGTCAGTACGGCGGGCGATGAGGACGTGCGACAGCAGGTTCCCACCGAAGGGCCCGTGACGCGAAAGCGCCCCGCGACGTGCCGCGGGGCGCTTTCGCACTGAGCCGGGCCCGGCGCGGAACGCCCCCGCGCGGGAACCGGCCGGCCGCGGGCGCCCGGGAACGCCGGGCGCCCGCCGCGTCAGGACTCCGGGCCGCCGTGGGCGATCCGCCGGACCGCCGCCTCGTAGATCTCGTCGGGATCCAGCCGGCGCAGCTCCTCGGCCAGCAGCTCCGACAGCGGGCGGCGGGTCAGCGCGATCTGCCGGTCCGGCTGGCCGGGCCGCTGCAGGGTGGCCACCCGGGCGTCCTCGCGCAGGACGGCGATCTCCCCGCCGGGGGTCTCCAGCCGGACCGCGGTCAGGCCGGGACCCGCGGAGTCGGCCACCCTGATCGGGACTCCGAGGCGCTCGCCGAGCCAGGCCGCCAGCAGCGGGGCGCTGGCGTGCCGGGACGCCGCCTCGACCGTGCCCCCGGTGACCTTGCTGACCTGCTGGTCGAACGCGGCGGCCAGCAGGCTCCGCCACGACGTCAGCCGGGTCCAGGCGAGATCGGTGTCACCCGGGAGATAGCCCTCGGCGCGGGAGATGATCGCCGCGACCGGGTCGGGCGCGGCGTGCGCGTCGACGATGCGGCGCTGGGCCAGCACCCCGATGGGGTCCTTGGACGGCGACTCCGGGCAGTGGCCCGGCCACCACGCCACCACCGGGGTGTCGGTGAGCAGCAGGGGGCTGACCACCGAGTCGGCGTGCCGGGTCAGCTCGCCGTACAGGCGCAGCAGGATCACCTCGCCCGGGGTGGACTCCCCGAGCCGGATCTCCGCGTCGAGCCGGTTCGGCTCGGACGGGTCGCGGGCGATCACGACCAGTATCCGGGAGGGGTGCTCCCGGGCCGCGTCGGTCGCCGCGCGGACCGCGTCGTACTGGTTGCTCTCGTCGCAGACGACCACCAGGGTCAGCACCATGCCGAGCGCGGGCGTGCCCATCTGGTGCCGCAGCTGGGTGAGCTGGGCGGAGATCTTCGACGCGGTCGTGCCGCTGAGCATGAAGTTCGCCATCTACAGCCTCCTCCACGCGCGACCGTCACGGGCCATCATCTCGTCGGCCGACGCCGGGCCCCACGTCCCGGAGGGGTATTCCTCCGGCGGGCCCTGCGACGCCCAGAACTCCTCGATCGGATCGAGGATCTTCCACGACAGCTCGACCTCGCGCTGGTGCGGGAAGAGCGGCGGGTCGCCGATCAGCACGTCCAGCAGCAGCCGCTCGTAGGCCTCGGGGGAGGACTCCATGAACGACTCGCCGTAGGCGAAGTCCATCGAGACGTCCCGGACCTCCATGGCCGTGCCGGGCACCTTGGAACCGAACCGCACCGTGATGCCCTCGTCCGGCTGGACCCTGATGACCAGGGCGTTCTGCCCCAGGATCTCGGTCTCGTCCTTGCTGAACGGCAGGTGCGGCGCGCGCTGGAACACCACCGCGACCTCCGTCACCCGGCGGCTCAGCCGCTTGCCGGTGCGCAGGTAGAACGGCACGCCCGCCCAGCGGCGGTTGGCGATCTCCAGCTTGACGGCGGCGTAGGTCTCCGTCGTGGAGCCCGGCGGGATGCCGGTCTCGTCGGTGTAGCCGACGACCGGCTCGCCGCCCTGCCAGCCGGCGGCGTAGCGGCCGCGCGCGGTGCCCAGGGTCAGGTCCTGCGGCAGCCGTACGGCCTTGAGGACCTTCTCCTTCTCGCGGCGCAGCGCGTCGGCGTCGAAGGACGTGGGGTCCTCCATGCCCACCAGCGCCAGCAGCTGGAGCAGGTGGTTCTGGATGACGTCGCGGGCCGCGCCGATGCCGTCGTAGTAGCCCGCCCGGCCGCCGATGCCGATGTCCTCGGCCATCGTGATCTGGACGTGGTCGACGTAACCGCGGTTCCAGATCGGCTCGAACAGGTTGTTGGCGAAGCGCAGCGCCAGGATGTTCTGGACGGTCTCCTTGCCGAGGTAGTGGTCGATGCGGAACACCGAGCTCTCGGGGAAGACCGCGCTGGTGACGGCGTTCAGCTCCCGGGCGCTCTTCAGGTCGTGCCCGAACGGCTTCTCGATCACCACCCGCCGCCACGACCCGGGGGGCCCGTCGGCGAGGTTCGTCCGCTTGAGCTGCTCGATCACGACCGGGAAGAACTTCGGCGGCACCGACAGGTAGAAGCCGTAGTTGCCGCCGGTGCCCCGGGTCTCGTCGATCTCCTTGAGCATCATGGCCAGCGCGTCGAACGCGCCGTCGTCGGTGAACTCGCCGGGGCAGAAGAAGATGCCCTCCGCCAGCTGCTTCCAGACCTCCTCGCGGAACGGCGTGCGCGCGTGCTCCTTGACGGCGTCGTGGGCCAGCCGCGCGAAGTCCTGGTCCTCCCAGTCGCGGCGGGCGAACCCGACCAGCGAGAAGCCCGGCGGCAGCAGCCCCCGGTTCGCCAGGTCGTAGATCGCCGGCAGCAGCTTCTTGCGCGCCAGGTCGCCGGTCACGCCGAACAGCACCAGCACGCACGGCCCGGCCACCCGCGGCAGGCGCTTGTCACGCGGGTCGCGCAGCGGGTTGGCCGCCACCACCGCGTCGGTGGTGCCCGCGGTGGCCCCCGCCGAGGCGACGGCCACCGAGTCGGAGGTGTGCAGGTCCTCGGTACGGCGGTCGTCGCCCTTCGGCGTCTCGGCGCGCGGCTCGGCGGGCGTGACCTGCCCGTCGCCCGTGCCGTCGGGAACGGCCGCCTCGGCGGCCTTCCCCGCTTTCTGCTTGCTCATTCAGACCTCCCGCGCTGCCTCGAGCAGGCGTGCGACCCCGGCGGCCCGGTCGGTCAGGTGCAGCCGCACCACGGGCCGGCCGCGGTCGGCCAGCGCGCCCAGGTCGCCCAGGGCCTGCGCGAGCTGGAGCCTGCCCAGGGTGTACGGCTTGCCCGGCACCTCGACGTCGGCCTCGTTCGCCCCGGTGAGCTGGAGGAAGACGCCGTTCTGCGGGCCGCCCTTGTGGTACTGGCCGGTGGAGTGCAGGAACCGGGGACCCCAGCCGAAGGTCACCGGCCGGTCGGTGCGGACGGCCAGCAGCCCGCGCAGCGTGGCCGGGTCGGCCGCGCTCCAGGCGTCGGTCATCTCCTCGAACGAGGCGCCCTCGGCGTGCGGGGCGTCGAACGCGGCCTCCCGGTCGAGGTAGGCCATGACCGCGAGGTAACCCCGTTCGGGGATGGCCTCCAGCAGCCGGGTGAGCACCTCCGGCAGGTCCTTGGGAGCCGAGGAGCCGGGCACCTCGCCGTAGACCTCCACCGGGCCGTCCACCAGGACCGGCGTGCCGACCGGCGGCTCGGCGCGGTCGAGGATCTTGGCGGTGTTCTCCTTCGACTCGGCCACGTTCGGCTGGTTGAAGGGGTCGATGCCGAGGACGCGGCCGGCGACGGCCGTGGCGTACTCCCAGATCAGGAACTGCGCGCCCAGCGGGCCGCTGACGGTCACGTCGCCGCCGGATTCGATCCCGGCGACCAGCTCGTCATCGGTGTCGTTGGGGTCGGCGCCGACGACCGGCAGGATGCCCCGGCCCTGCTTGCCGGTGGACTCGGCGATCAGCTGCTCGATCCAGTCGGGCAGGCCGTTGATCTCCGCGAGGCTGTCCTCCAGGACGAGCTTGTCGCGCCCGGCGGCCGCGGCCGCGCCCAGGGCGGCGCCGAGCGTCAGGCCCGGGTTGCCCTCGGCCTGGGCGAGCAGCGGGCGCACGGCCTCGGCGTCGTCGAGGAGCTTCTCGATGTCGGCCCCGGCCAGCGCGCTGGGCACCAGGCCGAACGCCGACAGGGCGCTGTAGCGGCCGCCGACGTTGGGGTCGGCCAGGATGACCGGGTAGCCCGCCTCGATGGCGGCCTGCTCCAGCGGCGATCCCGGGTCGGTGACCACGACGATCCGCTCGGCGGGGTCGATGCCCGCCTCGCGGAACGCCTGCTCGTAGATCCTGCGGTGGCTGTCGGTCTCGACGGTGCCGCCGCTCTTGCTGGCCACCACCACGATCGTGCGCTCCAGCCGGTCGGCCAGCGCGCGGCGCACCTGGCCGGGGTCGGTGGTGTCGAGCACGGTCAGCGGGACGTCCGCGGTGGTCGTGATGACCTCGGGCGCCAGGGAGGAGCCGCCCATCCCGGCCAGGACCACGTGGTCCAGGCCCTGGGCGCGGGCCCGCTCGACCAGCTTGCCGATCTCCGGCAGCAGCTCCCTGCTGTTCCGCGGCAGGTCGAGCCAGCCGAGGCGGACGGCCGCCTCGGCCTGCGCGTCCGGGCCCCACAGGCCGGGGTCGCCGTTCGACAGCGCCTGGTGGAAGCCCGCGGCGACGAGGTCCTTGACGGCCTCGGCGGCCTGCTCGGCCAGCCGCTCGTTGCCGATCGTCACGGATGCCGTCATGTGCCTCACGCCTTCCGCAGCTCGGACTCGACCGTGGCCAGGAGTTCCTTCCAGGACGCCTCGAACTTGTCCACGCCCTCCCGCTCCAGCACGGCGACCACGTCGTCGTAGTCGACGCCGGCCTCCTTGAGCGCCGCCATGGTGTTCCAGGCGTCCTCGTAGAGGGGGCGGATCGTGTCGCCCTCGATCCGGCCGTGGCCGGCCGCGGCGTCGAGGGTCTTCTCCGGCATCGTGTTGACCGTGCCGGACGTGACCAGCTGGTCGACGTAGAGGGTGTCGGGGTAGCTGGGGTCCTTGGTGCCGGTGGAGGCCCACAGCGGACGCTGCGGGCGGGCGCCGGCCTCCTTGAGGGCCTGCCAGCGCGGGGAGTTGATCACGTCCTCGTAGGCGGCGAAGGCCAGGCGGGCGTTGGCGATCGCCGCCTTGCCCTTGAGGGCCTTGGCCTCGGGCGTGCCGATCTTCTCCAGCCGCTTGTCGATCTCGGTGTCGACCCGGCTGACGAAGAAGGAGGCCACCGAGTCGATGCCCGAGAGGTCCAGGCCCTTCTCCTTGGCCTGCTCCAGGCCGGTCAGCCAGGCGTCCATCACCGCGCGGTAGCGCTCCAGGGAGAAGATCAGCGTGACGTTGACGCTGATGCCCTCGGACAGGGCCTTGGTGATCGCGGGGAGCCCCTCGACCGTGGCCGGAATCTTGATCATCGTGTTGGGGCGGTCGACCAGCCACCACAGGGCGCGCGCCTCGGCGATCGTCTTGGCCGTGTCCTTGGCCAGGCGCGGGTCCACCTCGATGGAGACCCGGCCGTCCACGCCGTCGGTGGCGTCGAAGACCGGCCGCAGCACGTCGGCGGCCCAGCGGATGTCGTAGGTGGTGATCGCGCGCACCGCCTCCTCCAGGTCCACCCCCCGCACGGCGAGGTCGCGGATCTGGGCGTCGTAGGCGTCGCCCTTGCTCAGCGCCGAGGCGAAGATCGTCGGGTTGGAGGTGACACCGACCACGTGCTTCTCGCGGATGAGCCCCTTCAGGTTGCCGGTGCGCAGCCGCTCGCGGCTGATGTCGTCCAGCCAGATGGACACGCCCTGGTCGGAGAGCTTCTTCAGGATCTCGCTCATGATCAGTTTCCCGTCGTCTCGCCCTTGTCGGCCCCGGTCCGGGCGAGGCTCGCCTTGGCGGCGGCGGCCACGCGCTCGGCGGTCAGGCCGAACTGCTCGTACAGGGTCTTGTAGGGGGCCGAGGCACCGAAGTGCTCCAGTCCCACGACTTCCCCTTCATCTCCCACGAACTGCCGCCAGCCCAGCGTGATTCCCGCCTCCACCGCGACGCGGGCGCGGACCGACGAGGGCAGCACCAGCTGCTTGTAGGCGGTGTCCTGCTCCTGGAACCACTCGACGCACGGCATGGACACCACGCGGGCCGGGATGCCCTCCTCCTCCAGCAGCTTCCGGGCGCCGACGGCCAGCTCGACCTCCGAGCCGGTGGCGATGAGGATCACCGCGGGCTGGCCGGTGGAGGCCTCCTCCAGCACGTAGGCGCCCTTGGCGACCTTGTCGTGGTCGCGGGTGCCCTCGTAGACCGGGAGGTTCTGCCGGGTCAGCGCGAGGCCGGCCGGGCGGTCGGTGTGCTCCAGCACGGCACGCCAGGCGGCGGCCGTCTCGTTGGCGTCGGCCGGGCGGACGATGTCCAGGCCCGGGATGCCGCGCAGTGCCCACAGCTGCTCGATCGGCTGGTGGGTGGGGCCGTCCTCGCCCAGGCCGATGGAGTCGTGCGTCCACACGTAGGTGACCGGCAGCTTCATCAGCGCGGCGAGCCGTACCGAGGGCCGCATGTAGTCACTGAAGACCAGGAACGTGCCGCCGTAGGGGCGGGTGCCGCCGTGCAGCGCGATGCCGTTGAGGATCGCCCCCATGCCGTGCTCGCGGATGCCGAAGTGCAGCGTCCGGCCGTAGCGGCTGCCGGGGAACTCCTTGGTCTGGTATTCCTCGGGGATGAAGGACGGCTCGCCCTTCATCGTGGTGTTGTTGGACTCGGCGAGGTCGGCCGAGCCGCCCCACAGCTCCGGCAGGACCGGCGCGAGGCTGTTGAGCACCTCGCCGGAGGCCTTGCGGGTGGCGACGGACGCGCCGGGCTCGAACGTCGGCAGCGCCTCGGTCCAGCCGGCCGGCAGCCGCCGGTGGCTGATCCGGTCGAACTCCGCCGCCCGCTCGGGGTTGGCCTCCCGCCAGCTCGCGTAGGCCCTCTCCCACTCGTGGCGGGCCGCCCGGCCGCGCTCGACGACCTTGCGGGTGTGCTCCAGCACCTCCGCGGGGACGTCGAAGTCCTTCTCCGGGTCCATCCCCATGATCTGCTTGGTGGCGGAGATCTCCGCGGCGCCCAGGGCCGACCCGTGGGCCTTGCCGGTGTTCTGCTTGTTGGGCGCGGGCCAGCCGATGATGGTGCGCAGGCGGATGAACGACGGCCTGCCGGTCTCGGCGCGGGCGGCCTCCAGGGCCTGGTTCAGCGCCTCGACGTCCTCGCTGTACTCGCCGTCGCCGGTCCAGTCGACGGTCTGGACGTGCCAGCCGTAGGCCTCGTAACGCTTGGCGATGTCCTCGCTCAGCGCGATCTGGGTGTCGTCCTCGATCGAGATGTGGTTGCTGTCGAAGACGACGACGAGGTTGCCCAGCTTCTGGTGGGCGGCGATGGCGCTGACCTCGTGGCTGACGCCCTCCTCGATGTCGCCCTCGGAGGCGATGCACCAGATCATGTGGTCGAACGGGCTGGCGCCCTCGGGGGCGTCGGGGTCGAACAGGCCCCGCTCGCGGCGGGCGGCCATGGCCATGCCCACGGCGTTGCCGATGCCCTGGCCCAGCGGGCCGGTGGTGGTCTCCACGCCGGCGGTGTGGCCGTACTCGGGGTGACCCGGGGTGAGGCTGTTCCACTGCCGCAGCGACTTCAGGTCGTCGAGGCTCAGGCCGTAGCCCGACAGGAAGAGCTGGATGTACAGGGTGAGGCTGGAGTGACCGGCCGAGAGGACGAACCGGTCGCGCCCCACCCACGTCGGGTCGGAGGGGTCGTGCCGCATCGCCTTCTGGAACAGGAGGTAGGCGGCGGGGGCCAGGCTCATGGCGGTGCCGGGGTGGCCCGACCCCGCTTTCTCTACCGCGTCCATCGCCAGAGCCCGTACGACGTCGACCGCCCTGCGGTCGAGGTCGTTCCATTCAAGGGTTGGCACGAGTTCGCTGCTCAAGTGCTCGATCTCCGGATCTAGTCGTGTGATGGTGGCGCCGGTTTGGCTTTTCCCGCCCACACCGGACCCTAACGGGTCGGCCTCCTCAGCGTCGCGCAGGCCGATCGGCGGCGGCTCCGCCGGGCGCTCACCAGCGCGGACGACTCCCGGGGAACCCCCCGCGGCCGTCCGCTCACGCCGCTTTCCGCACCCTGTGCCGGGACCGCCCCTCTCAGCAACTACAGTTGAGACCTCAAGGCTGGCTGGTGCCCGCATTCACGGATCCGCTCTAATCAGAGGTTACGCGTTGACCCCGCACGTGCTGGAAGCGCCTTAGATGGTGCTGACCGACAAGCAACCGACGACGGCCCCGCTTCGCGAGGGCGCCGCGGCGTCCGCCGCTCCGCGCTCGTTCGGCGCCGTCGTGAAGGCATACGTCGCCCTCACCAAGCCGCGGATCATCGAACTGCTGCTGATCACGACGCTGCCGGTGATGTTCATGGCCGCGCGGGGCCTGCCCCCGCTGTGGACGGCCGTTTCCACCCTGGTCTTCGGCACCCTGTCCGCGGGCAGCGCCAACGCGCTGAACTGCTACATCGACCGCGACATCGACGCGGCGATGCGCCGCACCCGACGCCGGCCGCTGGCCCGCGAGCAGGTCCCGCCGGGCAACGCGCTGATCTTCGGCGTCGCCCTCGGCGTGCTGTCCACTCTTGGCCTGGGCTTTGCGGTGAATTGGCTCGCGGCGGGTCTCTCACTGGCCGCGAACCTGTTCTACGTGTTCGTCTACTCGATGCTCCTGAAGCGCCGCACCCCGCAGAACGTCGTGTGGGGCGGCATCGCCGGCTGCATGCCGGTGCTGATCGGCTGGGCGGGCATCACCGGCGACGTCGGCTGGGCCCCCGTGGTGCTGTTCGGGGTGGTGTTCTTCTGGACGCCCCCGCACACCTGGACCCTCGCCATGCGCTACCGGGAGGACTACGCCGCGGCGAACGTCCCGATGCTGCCGGTGGTCGCCACCGAGCGCCGCGTGGTGCTGGAGAGCCTGGCCTACACCTGGGCCACGGTGCTGTGCTCGCTGCTGCTGTGGCCGGTGGCCCACACCACCCTGCTCTACCCCGTCGTGGCGGCCGTCCTCGGCGGCGCCTGCCTGTGGGAGGTCTACCGCCTCCTCGGCCGGGTCAAGGCCGGCAAGACCGGGGTGGACCTGCGCCCGATGCGCTTCTTCCACTGGTCCAACGCCTATCTGGCGCTGCTCTTCCTCACCGTCGCCATCGACTCGATGCTCGTCTGATCCGGCCCGCCCGCGCCGGGTCGTCCGGGGCGGGAACGGGGCGGAACCGTACGGGGCCGGAACCGTACGGGGGCGGAACCGTACGGCGCCCGAGGCGGGGGCCGCCTCCGGGTGACCGTACGGAGCCGGGGAGATGACCGCTCGCGGCCAGGGAGGCCCCCGGAGGGGGCGGGATTGGGACACGTCGTGGTTGTTCCGTTACGGTTGCCACATGGCGAGCCGTGACCCCCGGTGGGTGCTGAGGGACCGCCCGTCCGTCGCGCTGATCTCCGGGCTCGTCGTGACCGGGCTGTGCGCGCTGGCGTCGTTCTCCTTCGACGTGCTCAACGGCGACCCGGTGTACTTCTTCATCGCCCTGGCCCTGGCCCTGGCGCCCGTGCCGGTGCTGCTGGCGGCCGTGCTGGCGCTCGACCGCATGGAGCCCGAGCCGCGCAGCAACCTCGTCTTCGCCTTCGCCTGGGGCGCGGGCGTGGCGGTGCTGGTCGCCGGCCTGATCAACTCCTTCAACCTGCTCTACATCGAGAACGCCGCCCAGCTGGGCCCGGGCGCGGCCCGCGCCGTCGCGGCCACCTTCGGCGCACCGGTGGTCGAGGAGACGATGAAGGGCCTGGTGCTGCTGGGCCTGCTGCGGTTCCGCCGGGCCGAGCTGGACGGGCCCACCGACGGCGTCATCTACGCGAGCATGGTCGGCCTGGGCTTCGCGATGAGCGAGAACGTCAGCTACTACATCGCCGCCCTGTCGGAGGCCGGCGCGCACGGCCTGGCGGTGACGGTCGTGCTGCGGGGCGTGCTGTCGCCGTTCGCCCACCCGCTGTTCACCTCGATGATCGGCGTCGCGGTGGCCTACGCCGCGCTGCGCCGCGGTCCGGGCAAGACCTGGGTGGTCCTGGCGGGCTGGGCCGGGGCGATGCTGCTGCACGGCATCTGGAACGGTTTCACCACCTACGCCGGCATCGCCGGCCTGGCCGTGGCCTACCTGCTGCTGATGGTCGTGCTGGTGGTGCTCATCGTGATCGTCTTCCGCGACCGCAAGCGCATCGTCGCCCTGATCCAGACCTACCTGCCCGCCTACCAGCCGACCGGCCTGGTGGGCCCGTACGACGTCTTCATGCTGTCGTCGCTGCCGGCCCGCCGCGAGGCGCGCGACTGGGCCAGGAACCACGGCGGCCGGGCCGGACTGCGGGCGATGAGCGACTTCCAGCTCGCCGCGACCGAGCTGGGGCTGCTGCACGAGCGGGCCCGGCGCGGCGTGATCGACGAGCGGACGTTCGACGAGGAGCAGCAGGCGCTGCTGCGGTGCATCGCCGGCGCCCGCGCCTCCTTCCCGGCGCCCGCGCGGACATCCCCGCCCGGCCGCTGAGCCGTCCGTACGGGGCCCGCCGGGCGGCCGGTCGCCCGTGTACCGGCCGCCGGACGGCCCGTACGGGAGACCTGGGCGGAACCCCGCCGTCGTCCCTCGGCGCGCCGGTCAGGCCCGCTCAGGGCGCGCCGGCGGCCCGGAGCGCGGCGTCCAGGGTCGTCTCGCGCGGCCCGGGGAAGGCGGGGGAGGAGCGCAGCGCCGCGTCCAGCAGGGCCTTGGCCGAGGCGCCGAACTCGCGGACGGCGTAGGCGTAGGTGGTGGAGGCCCACCGCCGCGAGGAGTCGTCGCCGACGCCGAAGGCCGAAAGCCCCGCCGCCCGGCACAGCGCGACGGCCCTGGGCAGGTGGAAGACCTGGCTCACCACGGTCACCCGGGTGGCCCCGAACACCTCGCGGGCCCGCACGCACGAGTCCCAGGTGTCGAAGCCGGCGTAGTCGAGGACGAGCGCGCGGCCGGGGACGCCGCGGGCGAGGAGGTAGTCGCGCATCACGGTCGGCTCGTCGTAGCCGGGGCGGCCGTTGTCGCCCGACAGCAGGATCGCCCGGACCCTGCCCGCGCGGTACAGCTCGGCGGAGACGTCCAGGCGGCGGGCGAGCATGGGGGTGGGGGTCCGGCCGTTGACCCTGGCGCCCAGCACCAGCGCCACCGGCGCCCGCGGGACCGCGGACAGCCAGCCGGGGGAGGCGTCGGCGACCGCCCGGTGCCCGGAGCTGGCCAGCCACGCCCAGGTCATCGGGGCGAGCGCCAGCACGCTCAGCAGGACGGCCGCCAGGTAGGAACGCCGGAGGAGTCTGCGGGACGGATGCATACGCCCATTGTCCCGGCGCGTGCGCCGATTGTCCTGATCATTCCGGGACGTGGCCGGACCGTCCCGGTCCCGGGCGTGGTCTCCGTCATGTCTCCGCTCACGCGGGGACGTGACCGGACCGCTCTGGTTCCCGGCCGTGGTCCCCATCGCGACCCCCGGTCACGCGGGGACGGGGTCGAGCCTCTCCCGCTCGGCGGAGGGGACGGCGAGCGCGGGCCGGGTCCGCAGCGCGTACATCGCGCGCAGCGTGAAGATCCACACCAGCGTCGCGCCGAACACGTGCACGCCGACCAGCACGGCGGGCACGGCCAGGAAGTACTGGACGTATCCCACGACCCCCTGGGCCAGCTCCACGCCCAGCAGCACCAGCGCCGCGCGCCGCGCGTGGGCCGGGGCGCCGCTCACCCGCAGGGTGAGCAGCAGGGCGAGGGTGAGGCCGAGGACGACGTAGACGACGTCGGCGTGCAGCCGGACCACCGCCTGGATGTCGAACGGGAACCGGGTGGCGATCTCGTCGCCGGAGTGGGGGCCGGTGCCGGTCACCACGACGCCCACCACCAGCAGCACCGCCACGGCGGCGACCAGTGCGCGGCCGAGGATCCGGATGTCACGGTGGACCAGCGACTCGGGGGCGCCGTCGCCCTCCCCGGCGCGGACGTAGAGGGCGACGCAGGCGGCGAGCAGGGCGATGGAGAGCAGGAAGTGCACGCTCACCGTGACCGGGTTGAGCGCGCTGCGCACGACGAGGCCGCCCCAGACGGACTGCGCGACCACGCCGGCCGGCTGCACCAGCGCCAGGCCGATGAGGGCCCGGCGGCGGGGCGCGAGCCGCGCCGCGGCGATCAGGCAGCCCAGGCCGGCGGCCAGGACCAGGAAGGCCAGCAGCCGGTTGCCGAACTCGACGGCCATGTTGGCCGCCGAGATGCCCTCGTGGGCGGTCGGCAGGAGGCTCTCGGGGGTGCACCGGGGCCAGGTCGGGCAGCCGAGGCCCGACTTGGTGACCCGGACGGCCGCGCCGGTCACGGTGATGCCGGCGTTGGCCACCACCGCGGCCAGCGCCCAGCGGCGCATGGTGGCGGCGGTGGGCGACCACACGGACAGCCACAGGTCCACGGCACGGTGACGAGCCTGGTCGAAAAGGTGGTTCACGGCTCACATGCTAGGCGGCGCGGTGGATGGTCCCGCCTTCGCCCCCGGGCCGCCGGAGGCCGGGGCGGCGGGGCGGAAGCCGGGGGAGCCGGACTGGGGGCCGCGCGATGCCGGGACGGCAGGGGTGGATGCCAGGGCCGGGTCCCGGGTGGAATCGGGACGTGAAGGCATTGATCGCCCTTGAGGTATGTGACATAGTACCGGCGAGCCGGGCGAGGAAACGAGGTGGGCCGTGCCGGATGTCGTCGTGATCGGCGCCGGGGTCGTGGGCGCCGCCTGCGCCCACTACGCGGCGCGGGCCGGACTCGACGTGGTCGTGCTCGACCGCGGGCCGGTGGCCGGTGGCACGACCGGCGCCGGGGAGGGCAACGTGCTGGTCTCCGACAAGGAGCCCGGCCCCGAGCTCGACCTGGCCGTGCTGTCCGCCGGGCTGTGGCGCGAACTGGCCGGGCTCGGCGGGTTCGAGTACGAGCCCAAGGGCGGCCTGGTCGTCGCCGAGGACGACGAGGTGCTGGCCGCCCTCACCGCGCTGGCGGCGGGGCAGGGCGTCGAGCACACCGTGGTCGAGGCCGGGCGGCTCACCGACTACGAGCCCCACCTGGCCCCGGGCTTCGCCGGGGGCGTGTTCTACCCCCAGGACGCCCAGGTCCAGCCCATGCTGGCCGCGGCCACGCTGCTCCGGAAGGGCGCCCGGGGCGCCGGGCGCGGCACGCCGAGCCTGCGCACCGGCGTCACGGTCACCGGGTTCCTCCGCGACGGCGAGCGCGTCACCGGCGTGCGGACCGACCGCGGCGACATCCCCGCCGGGGCCGTCGTCAACGCCGCCGGCACCTGGGGCGGCGAGGTCGCCGCGCTGGCCGGGGTGCACCTGCCGATCCTGCCGCGGCGCGGGTTCATCCTGGTCACCGAGCCGCTGGACGAGCCGCTCGTGCTGCACAAGGTCTACACCGCCGCCTACGTCACCAACGTCGCCAGCGACTCGGCGGGCCTGGAGACCTCGGCCGTGGTCGAGGGCACCCCCTCGGGGCCGGTCCTCATCGGCGCCAGCCGCGAGCGGGTCGGCTTCGACCGCACGGTCTCGATCCCGGTCCTGGAACGGCTCGCCCGCCAGGCCGTCGAGCTGTTCCCCGCGCTGGCCGCGCGCCGGGTGATCCGCGCCTACTGCGGGTTCCGCCCCTACTGCCCCGACCACCTCCCGGTGATCGGCGAGGACCCCAGGGCTCCGGGCCTGTACCACGCCTGCGGCCACGAGGGCGCCGGCATCGGCCTGGCCCCGGCCACCGGGCACCTGATCGCCCAGGCCCTGACCGGCGGCAGGCCCGGCCTGGACCTGAGCCCCTTCCGCCCGGACCGCTTCGACCCGGACCGTTCCGGCACCGGCACACCCGCCAAGGAGGGCTGATGCGGCCACCGTACGAGCTCGTGGGGGCGCGTCCCGACCCCGCGTTCGAGATCAGCGTGGACGGCAGGCCCGTCCCCGTCGTCCCCGGCCAGAGCGTCGGCGCCGCGCTGCACGCCGCGGGCGTCCGCTCCTGGCGCTCCACCCGGTTCGGGGGCCGTCCCCGGGGGCTGTTCTGCGGGATCGGGGTCTGCTTCGACTGCCTGGTCACCGTCAACGACGTCCCCGCCCTGCGGGCCTGCGTGACCGAGGCCCGCCCGGGCGACCGGGTCCGCACGTCCGCGGCGGACTCCGGAACGGCCGCCGCGAGGGCGGGAGCCGGGAAGGACACCGCGGGGAAGAGCGTCGCCGGGGCGGGCCGTCCAGGGGCCGCCGGCAAGGAGCCCGGCGGGGAATCCGGTGGCGACGACGAGGGGGTGAACGGCCGGTGACGCGCGTGTACGACCTTGCCGTCATCGGCGCGGGACCCGCCGGGGTCGCCGGCGCGCTGGAGGCGTCCCTCGCCGGGCTGGACGTCGTGGTGATCGACGCCGCGCCCCGGCCCGGCGGGCAGTACCACCGCCACCTGCCCGGCTCCTTCCACGCCCTGCGCCCCGGGGCGCTGCACCACGGCCTGGAGCGGTTCATGCGGCAGTGGGAGGCGCTGCGGTCGCGCGCCGAGATCCTGCTCGGCCACCGCGTCTGGGCGGTCGAGCGGACCGGCGGGGACGCGGCGGGAGGTACGGCGGGCGCCGCGATGGGCGCGGCGGCGGGCGCCGGCGACACCGCCGACGCCGGGGACACCGTGGACGGCACGGTGGGCGCCACGACGGACGCCACGGTGACCGTGCGGTGCCTGGCCGGCGACCGCGAGGAGCGGCCCCGCGCCGTCCGCGCCCGCGCCCTGCTGATCGCCACCGGCGCGCACGACCGGCCGCTGCCGTTCCCCGGCTGGGACCTGCCCGGCGTGCTCACCGCGGGCGGGGCCCAGGCGCTGCTCAAGGGCTCCCTGGTCGTGGCGGGCCGCAGGGTCGTGGTCTCCGGGACGGGCCCCTTCCTGCTGCCGGTCGCCGCCGGGCTGGCCAGGGCCGGCGCCGACGTGCGCGGTGTCTACGAGGCGGGCGGCCGGTTCGGCCTGGCCCGGCACCCGCTGCTCGCCGCGGGCAAGGCCGCCGAGGCCGCCGGCTACGCCGCCGTCCTGGCCCGCCACCGGGTGCCCTACCGAGGCCGCCACGCGGTCGTCGCCGCGCACGGCGAGGACGCGCTGACCCACGTCACCGTGGCCCGGCTCGACGCGGACTGGCGGCCGGTCGCGACGAGGACGGTCGCGTGCGACACCCTCGCCTGCGGCTACGGGTTCGTCCCCCAGCTGGAACTGCCCGTCCAGCTCGGCTGCGCGACCCGCCGCGACGCCGACGGCACCCCCGTCGTCGCGGTGGACGCGGGCCGGCGCACCAGCGTGCCCGGCGTCTACGCGGCGGGGGAGACCACCGGCGTCGGCGGCGCGGAGCTGGCCGAGGCCGAGGGCCGCCTGGCCGGCCGTGCCGTCGCCGCCGACCGGGGCCGCCGCGTCCCGCCGCTGCCCGCCCTGGCACGGCGCGTGGACCGGCTCACGGCCTTCGCGCGGGCGCTGCACGAGGCCTACCCGGTACGGCCCGGCTGGCGCGACTGGCTGCGCGACGACACCCTGGTCTGCCGCTGCGAGGAGGTGCCGCTGTCGGCCGTGCGCGAGGCACGCCGCCTGGGCGCCACCGACGCGCGCTCCGTCAAGCTCCTGGCCCGGCCCGGCATGGGCTGGTGCCAGGGCCGCATGTGCGGCTACGCCGTGGCGTGCCTGGCGGGCGAGGACCCCGCCGCGCCGCGGCGCCCGATCGCCCAGCCCGTCCGGCTCGGCGACCTCGCCGGCCTGGAACACCCCCCTTCGGAAGGATGACCGTGATGACCCGTGAGAAGCCCTGGCGCGGAGTGATGGTGGCCACCGCGCTGCCGCTCGGCGGCGAGGACCTGGCGCCCGACCTCGCCCGCTACGCCGAGCACTGCCGCTGGCTGGTCGCCGGCGGCTGCGACGGCGTGGTGCCGAACGGATCACTGGGCGAGTACCAGACGCTGACCGCCGAGGAGCGGGCCGGGGTCGTGGAGACCGCGGTCGAGGCGGTCGGCGGCGACCGCGTCATGCCCGGCATCGCCGCCTACGGCGCCCTGGAGGCGCGCCGCTGGGCCGAGCAGGCCCGCGACGCCGGCTGCGGGGCGGTCATGCTGCTGCCGCCCAACGCCTACCGGGCCGACGAGCGGGCCGTGTTCGAGCACTACCGCGAGGTCGCGAGGGCGGGCGTGCCGATCGTGGCCTACAACAACCCCCTCGACACCAAGGTGGACCTCACCCCCCGGCTGCTGGCCCGGCTCCACGAGGAGGGGCTGATCGTGGGCGTCAAGGAGTTCACCGGCGACGTGCGCCGGGCCTACGAGCTGGCCGAGCTGGCCCCCGGCCTGGACCTGCTGGTCGGCTCCGACGACGTGCTGGTGGAGTTGCTGCTGGCCGGCGCGGTCGGCTGGGTGGCCGGCTACCCCAACGCGCTGCCCCACTCGTGCGCGGCCCTGTACGCCGCGGCCGCGGCCGGCGACCTGGCCACCGCGCTGCCGCTGTACCGTTCGCTGCACCCGCTGCTGCGCTGGGACTCCAAGACCGAGTTCGTCCAGGCCATCAAGCTGTCCATGGACCTGGCCGGCCGGCCGGGCGGCCCCTGCCGTCCGCCGCGCACGCCGCTGACCCCCGAGCAGGAGGCCGCGGTGCGCACCGCGACCGAGAAGGTCCTGGCGGAGGGCCTGCGTTAGCACGGGCCGCGGGTCCCCGAGCGTCCCGAACCTCCCCGGGCAGGGGAGGCCGAACGTCCCCGGGGAGGGGAGACCGAACCCTCCCGAGGGGAAACCGAACGTCCCCGAGGAGGGGGAGATGAGAACGAAACGGGTCTTCCACGCGGTGGACTCCCACACCGAGGGCATGCCCACCCGGGTGATCACCGGGGGAGTGGGGGTCATCCCCGGGGCCACCATGGCCGAGCGCCGCGAGCACTTCCTGGCCGAGATGGACCACGTCAGGACCCTGCTGATGTACGAGCCGCGCGGCCACTCGGCCATGAGCGGGGCCATCCTGCAGCCGCCCACCCGGCCCGACGCCGACTACGGCGTGCTCTACATCGAGGTCTCCGGCTGCCTGCCGATGTGCGGCCACGGGACCATCGGCGTGGCGACCGTGCTGGTGGAGACCGGGATGGTCGAGGTCGTCGAGCCGGTCACCATCATCCGGCTCGACACCCCCGCCGGGCTGGTCGTCGCCGAGGTGCGCGTCGAGGACGGCGCCGCCGTCGCGGTCACCATCGTCAACGTGCCCTCCTTCAGCGCCGGCCTGGACCGGGTGGTGGAGGTGCCCGGCCTGGGCGAGGTCCGCTACGACCTGGCCTACGGCGGCAACTTCTACGCGATCGTGCCGATCGAGTCGGTCGGCCTGCCGTTCGACCGCGCCGCCAAGGACCGCATCCTCGGCGCGGGGCTGGCGATCATGAAGGCGGTCAACGAGGAGGACGAGCCGGTCCACCCGCTGGACGACGGCATCCGGGGCTGCCACCACGTGCACTTCACCGCTCCCGGCTCCGACGCCCGCCACTCGCGGCACGCGATGGCCATCCATCCCGGCTGGTTCGACCGCTCGCCGTGCGGCACCGGCACCAGCGCCCGGATGGCGCAGCTGCACGCCAGGGGCGAGCTGGGCCTGGACACCGACTTCGTCAACGAGTCGTTCATCGGCACCCGGTTCGTCGGGCGGCTCGTCGCGGAGACGGAGGTGGCGGGCCGGCCCGCGGTGGTCCCGGCCATCACCGGGCGGGCGTGGGTCACCGGGACCGCGCAGTACTTCCTCGACCCGCGCGACCCGTTCCCCGCGGGCTTCCTGCTCTGATCCGGCCTGCCCGCTCCTGCCCGTGCCCGCCCGCTCCGAGCGGGCGGGCGCGGGCAGGTGAAGGTTCGGGACGAGAAGGCTAACGGTCTTGTTTCGGTCCTTGACGGCCCAGGGCACGCGCTAGTGCAATGTCACACATCACTAGCCGTGAGGAGCCGCACATGCGTGCCACCCCCCTTACCTCCATCGCCTCACTGGCCGCCGTGGCCCTGCTCGCCACCGGATGTGGCCAGGGGCTGCTCGGCGGCGGCGACGGAGGCGACACCGCCAAGACGAACGAGCCGATCGTCCTCGGAATGCTGATCCCCCAGTCGGGCAGCGAGGCCGCGATCGGCCCATATATGAGCAACGCGGCCCAGCTCGCCGTGGACGAGATCAACGCCAAGGGCGGGGTCCTCGGCCGAAAGCTGGAGCTCAAGACCGCCGACGACGCCTGCGACGCCCAGTCCGCGGCGGCCGGAGCCAACAAGCTGGTCACCGAGGGGGTGGACGTCTCGGTCGGAGGATACTGCTCCGGCGCGACCCTGCCCACCCTTCCGATCTTCGGGAAGGCGAACATCCCGATGATCATTCCGGCGGCCAACTCCCAGGAGCTGGTCGACCAGAAGCTCAAGCACGTCTTCCTCATCAACGGCACCGGCACCCAGCAGGCCGCCGCCGCCGAGAAGTGGATGACCAAGCAGGGCGCCAAGAGCGTCGCGCTGATGCACGACAACACCAGTTACTCCAAGGACATCGCGCTGCGCACCCAGGCCCTGCTGGACGCTCCCGGCGGCGCCGACACCGCGCTCATCGAGGCGGTCACCCCCAAGGAGAGCGACTACAGCGCCAACATCACCAACGTGCTGGCCAAGAAGCCCGACTTCGTCTACTGGACCGGCTACTTCCAGGAGGGCGGCCTGATCGCCCGCCAGCTCCGCCAGGCCGGCTACAAGGGCTCCATCATGGTCGGCGACGGCTCGGTCTCGCCCAAGCTCGTCGAGATCGCCGGGCCCGAGGCAGCCGAGGGCGTCTACGCCACCATGACCCAGACCCCCGACACCCTGGAGGGCGCCGAGGGCTGGATCGAGGCGTACAAGAAGAAGTTCGGCACCGAGCCCGGCCCCTACTCCAACCAGGCCTACGACGCCGTGCGGCTGGCCGCCGAGGCGGTCGGCAAGGCGGGCGGCACCGACGGCGCCAAGGTCATCGCGGCGCTGGAGGCGATCGACGGGTTCCAGATGTTCTCCGGCCCGCTGAAGTTCACCCCCGAGCACACCCTGTCCAACGGCGGCTTCCAGATCCTGGTCGTCAAGGACGGCAAGATCACCCTGCAGGACTCCCTGAAATGACGCAGCTCATCTGGAACGGGCTGTTCGTCGGCTCGTTCTACGCCCTGGTGGCGCTGGGCTACAGCATGGTCTACGGGATCATCAAACTGCTCAATTTCGCCCACGGCGACCTGTACATGCTCGGCGCGTTCGCCGGCTTCGCCATCCTCGGCGCGGTCGGCGGCGTGTCCTCCTCGATGGCGCTGCCGGTGCTGCTGGCCGTACTGGTGGTGACCATGGCCGTCACCGGCCTGGCCGGGGTGGCGCTGGAGCGGATCGCCTACCGGCCGCTGCGCCGCGCCCCCCGCCTCTCCCTGCTGATCACCGCCGTCGGCGCGTCCTTCGCCCTGGAGTACGGCATGCGCGCCGCCGCCGGGGCCGACCCGCGGGTCTACCCGCTGCGGCTCGGCGGCTCCTCGCTGGAGGTCGCCGGGGCCAGGCTGACACTCGCGCAGCTCGTCCTGGTCGGGGTGGCCGTGGTCCTCATGATCGGGCTGAACCTGCTGGTCACCCGGACCCGCGAGGGCCGCGCCATGCGGGCCATCGCCCTGGACCCGACCACCAGCTCGCTGATGGGCATCGACGTCAACGCCGTCATCTCCCGGACCTTCTTCATCGGCTCGGCCCTCGCCGGGGCCGCCGGGGTGATGGCGGGCGCCTACTACGGCAAGATCGACTTCCTGATGGGGTTCCTGATCGGGCTCAAGGCGTTCACCGCGGCCGTCATCGGCGGCATCGGCAACATCCCCGGCACGATGCTCGGCGGGTTGGTGCTCGGCCTGCTGGAGTCGTTCGGCACGTTCTGGCTGGGCGGCGAGTGGCGCGACGTCTTCGCCTTCGGGGTGCTGATCCTGTTCCTGACCGTGCGGCCCACCGGCCTGCTCGGCGAACGTGTGACGGAGCGAGTGTGACCGGCGTCCCCGACACCACCCCCGAAGGCGCCCCCGAGGACACGGTCCGGAGCACGGCGGCGGACACGGCAGAGAGCACGGACGGGAGCGCGACCGCGGGCGTGGCACGGGCCGCCGCCCCGAACGAGGCCACAGGCGAGACCGCGAACGAGGCCCCGGGCCCCGCGCGGAAGACCGCCGAGGTCCGCCGCCGCGGCGCCGGCCGGCCCCCCACCCGGGCCTCCCGGCTGCTGCAGAACCGCTGGGCCGGGCTGGCCGGCCTGCTGCTCGCGCTGCTCGCGCCGTTCGTCGACGCCACGCCGTACGCGCTGTCGGTCATGACCAGCGCGGCCATCTTCGTGATGCTCGCCGCCGGGCTGAACATCGTGGTCGGCTACTGCGGTCTGCTCGACCTCGGCTACGTCGCGTTCTTCGCGGTCGGCGCCTACACCAGCGGCGTGCTGGCCACCCGCCTGGACCTGCCGCTGGTGGCCACCGTGCCCGTCGTCATCGTCGTCACGGTCGTGGCGGGCGTCGTCATCGGCGCGCCCACCCTGCGGCTGCGCAGCGACTACCTCGCCATCGTCACCCTCGGCTTCGGCGAGATCATCCGGATCACCGCCAACAACCTGGACGTCACCGGCGGCCCCTCGGGCATCTACGGCATCCCCGGCCTGGCCGGGAGCCCGGTGGCGTTCTACTACCTGACCGTGGTCGTCGTCGCGCTGGCCGTCCTCGGCGCCGCCCGGCTGGGCCGCTCCCGCATCGGCCGGGCCTGGCGGTTCGTCCGCGAGGACGAGGACGCCGCCGAGGCCATGGGCGTGCACACCTACCGCGTCAAGCTCGCGGCCTACATCGCCGGCGCCGTCTGGGGCGGCCTGGCCGGGGTGCTGTTCGCCGCCCACCTGTCGGCGATCTCCCCGGGCAGCTTCACCTTCCTGCAGTCGGCCCTGGTGCTGATGGCCGTCGTCCTGGGCGGCATGGGATCGGTCCCCGGCGTCGTCATCGGCGCCATCGTGATCAGCATCCTGCCGGAGATCCTCCGCGACCTGGCCGACTACCGGTTCTTCCTGTTCGGAGTCCTGCTCATCGCCGTCATGCTGCTGCGCCCGCAGGGGCTGTGGCCCGCCCGGTCCAAGGAGGTCCCGTGACGACCCTGCTGAGCGTTTCGGACCTGCGCCTGTCCTTCGGCGGGCTGCTGGCCATCGACGGGCTGACGTTCTCGGTGAACGAGGCGGAGGTCGTCTCGGTCATCGGGCCCAACGGCGCCGGCAAGACGTCGGCCTTCAACTGCGTCACCGGCTTCTACCGCCCCACGGCGGGGCAGATCATGCTGCGCGGCCGGAGCCTGCGCGGCCTGAGGCCGTCGGCCGTCGCCGCGCTCGGCGTCGCCCGGACCTTCCAGAACCTGCGCCTGTTCGGCGAGCTGTCGGTCCTGGACAACGTGCGGGCCGGCGCCCACCTGTGGCTGCGGCAGAACGTCCTGGACGCGCTGCTGCACACCCCCCGCTACCGCCGCTCCGAGCGCGAGTGCACCGAGCAGGCCCACCACTGGCTCGACTTCGTCGGCCTGCGCGGCGACCGGTACGGCGAGGCCCGCCACCTGCCCTACGGCGAGCAGCGCCGCGTCGAGATCGCCCGGGCGCTGGCCCGCCGCCCCGACCTGCTGCTGCTCGACGAACCCGCCGCCGGCCTCAACCACGGTGAGAAGACCGAGCTGCTCGATCTGATCCGCCGCATCCAGGCGCTGGGCGTGGCCATCGTCCTCATCGAGCACGACATGGGCCTGGTCATGGAGGTCTCCGAGCGCGTGGTCGTGCTCAACTTCGGCAAGGAGATCGCCGACGGCCGCCCGGAGGACGTGCGCCGCGACCCGGCCGTCATCGAGGCCTACCTCGGGAGCGACACCCATGCTTGAGATCAGCGGACTCGACGTCCACTACGGCGGCGTGCACGCCCTGCGGGGGCTGTCGCTCACCGTCGGGCCGGGCGAGATCGTCGCCCTGCTCGGCAACAACGGCGCCGGCAAGACCACCACGCTGGCGGCGGCCTCCGGGCTGGTACGGCCCAGCGGCGGCACGGTCGTCTTCGACGGCCACGACGTCACCGGCGGCAGGCCGCACCGCGTCACCGCCCTGGGCCTGGTCCACGTCCCCGAGGGCCGCCGGGTCTTCAGCACCCTCACCGTCCACGAGAACCTCCAGCTCGGCGGCTACCTCGTCCGCGACCAGGCCGAGGTGCGCAAGCGGATCGACCGGGTCTACGAGCTGCTGCCCCGGCTGGCCGAGCGGCGCGCCCAGCAGGGCGGCACGCTGTCCGGCGGCGAGCAGCAGATGCTCGCCATCGGCCGGGCCCTGGTCACCGGGCCCAGGATGCTGCTGCTCGACGAGCCGTCCATGGGGCTGGCCCCGCTGGTGGTGGCCTCGGTGATGGAGCTGATCGCGCAGATCAACGCCGAGGGCACCGCGGTGCTGCTCGTCGAGCAGAACGCCACCGCCGCGCTCGGCATCGCCCACCGCGGCTACGTGATCGAGA
The DNA here is from genome assembly GCF_014648055.1 of Streptosporangium pseudovulgare. Lineage (GTDB taxonomy): Bacteria > Actinomycetota > Actinomycetes > Streptosporangiales > Streptosporangiaceae > Streptosporangium > Streptosporangium pseudovulgare. The sequence goes on along the minus strand of NZ_BMQJ01000014.1, from coordinate 198,813 downwards.
ACGGCGAGCGCGTGCTGGACGGCCCGGCCGCCGAGCTGCGCGACGACCCCCGCGTGGTCGAGGCGTACCTGGGCGGCGTCTGACGGCGTCCGGCGGGCACGGCGCCCCGAAGGGGCCGCGCCTCTCATGAGGGCCCTCACGAGAGGGCCCTCACAAGACGGGGCCGTCCCGCGTCCGCGGGGCGGCCCCGCCGGGCGGCACGGCCCTCCGGCGGCCCCGGACCGTGCGGGAACGACAGAACGGGAGAACATGCAGATCCACACCGTGGACTACCACACCGGCGGCGAGCCGTTCCGGATCGTCACCGCCGGGACGCCGGACATCCCCGGCGGCACGGTCCTCGAACGCCGCGAGGCGGCGCGGGCCCCGGAGATCGACGCCGTGCGGCGGCTGCTCTGCCACGAGCCGCGCGGCCACGCAGACATGTACGGCTGCTTCCTCGTCCCGCCGGACGACGACGGAGCCCACCTCGGCGTGCTGTTCTGGCACAAGGACGGCTACTCCACCGCCTGCGGCCACGGCACCATCGCGCTCGGCGTCCACGCCGCCGCCACCGGCCTGGTGACGACCGCCCCGGACGGGGAGACCGACGTCGTGGTGGACGTCCCCTCCGGCCGGGTGACGGCCCGGGTGCGCCGCTCGGCGGGCCGCGTCGAGGCCGTCACCTTCCGCAACGTCCCCTCCTACGCGCTCGCCCGGGACGTCGAGCTGGGCCCCCTCGCCGCCGCGGCCGGCCCCGCCTCGTCCGTCCCGGGTCTTCCCGGCCTGGCCGGGGTGACCGCCGACGTCTCCTACGGCGGGGCCATCTACGCCTCCGTCCCGGCCGCCGCGTTCGGCCTCGCCGCGACCCCCGAGCACCTGACCGCGCTGATCGCGCTCGGCCGGGCCGTCAAGGCCGCCCTGGCCGGCCACCCCGCCGCCCGGCACCCGGAGGACGAGCGGCTGTCGGGGATCTACGGCGTCATCTTCTACGACGAACTGGACCCCGGCCACCAGCGCAACGTGACGGTCTTCGCCGACGGCGAGGTGGACCGCTCGCCCTGCGGCTCGGGCACCGCCGCCCGGCTGGCGCTGCTGCACGCCGACGGCTTCACCGGAACGCTCGTCCACGACGGCGTCGTGGGGGCCTCCTTCCGGGCGCGGGTGGCGGAGGAGACGGAGGCGGGCGTGATCCCCGAGATCGAGGGCATGGCCTACCGCACCGGCGAGCACCGCTTCACCCTGGACCCGCGCGACCCGCTGGGCACCGGGTTCACGCTCCGATGAGCGCGCCCCCCTACCTGGACGGGCCGGCGCTGCGCGAGCTGGTGCCGATGGCCACGGCCGTCCGGGTGCTGGAGGAGGCGCTGCTCGCCGGGCTCGACCCCGAGGACGGCCCGCAGCGGCCCGTCGTGGAGGTCCCCGCCGGGCAGCTGCTGCTGATGCCCGCCGCCTGGGGCCGCTTCACCGGGATCAAGGTGGCCGGCGTCGCCCCGGGCAACCCCGCCCGCGGCCTGCCCCGGATCTGCGGCACCTACCTGCTGATGGACGGCGAGACCCTCGTCCCGCTGGCCGTGCTGGACGGCGCCGCGCTCACCGCGCTGCGCACCCCGGCCGTCTCGGCGCTGGCCGTACGGCACCTGGCCGCTGAGGACGCCGGGCACCTGACGGTGTTCGGCACCGGGCCGCAGGCGTGGGGGCACGTGGAGGCGCTGCGCGCGGTCCGGCCGCTGCGGCGGGTCAGCGTGGTCGCCCGGGACCCGGCGCGGGCGGAGGAGTTCGCCGCCCGCTGCGCCGCCGCGGGCCTGTGGGCGGACACCCTGCCGGCCGCAGCACCCGCCACAGCACCCGCCGCCGCGTACGGAACGGCGCCCGCCCTGGCCGATCCCGGACAGGCCGGCCTCGTGGCCTGCTGTACCACCTCCAGGACCCCGTTGTTCGACGGTAGGATGATCCGCGACGGTGTGACCGTGATCGCGGTCGGCTCCCACGAGCCGGACGCCCGGGAGATCGACGACGACCTCGTCGCGCGGTCCACCGTGGTCGTCGAGGCGCGCCGCGCCGCCCTCGCCGAGGCGGGAGATCTGGTCATCCCGGTGCGGAACGGTACGATCACCTCCGGTCATCTCGCCGGGAATCTCGCGGACCTCGTCACCGGTGCCGTGTCCCCCGGCCCGGGACCGCGGGTGTTCAAGAGCGTGGGCATGGCGTGGGAGGACCTGGTGGTGGCGGGAGCCGCCTACGAGGCGTGGCTGCGGGCCCGGACGACGAGATGAGAGGCGGGAGGATGGCTCCTTCGGCGGACGACCGGCTCGACCTGCCGGCGGTGGGTGAGCGGCAGAGCCTGCGGGAGCAGGTGGCGCACGCCCTGCGGGCCGCCCTGATCACCGGCGAGATGCGGCCCGGCGTCGTGTACTCGGCGCCCGTGCTGGCCGCCCAGTTCGGCGTCTCGGCCACCCCGGTGCGCGAGGCGATGCTCGACCTCGCCAAGGAGGGCCTGGTCGAGGCGGTGCGCAACAAGGGCTTCCGGGTCACCGAACTGTCCGACCGCGACCTGGACGAGCTCACCGAGATCCGGCTGCTCATCGAGGTGCCCACGGTGACCCGCCTGGCCGCCGCGGTCGGTACGGACGGTACGGACGGCGCCGCGAGGTTCGACCCGCTGCGCCCGCTGGCCCGGCGGATCGTCGACGCGGCCGACCGCGGCGACCTGATCGCCTACGTCGACGCCGACATCCGCTTCCACCTGGAGCTGCTGGCGCTGGCCGGCAACGCGCACCTGGTGGACGTGGTGCGCGACCTGCGCGGCCGCGCCCGCCTGTACGGCCTGCCCGCCCTCAGCGCCCGGGGCGGCCTGGCCGGCTCCGCCCGCGAGCACCTCGAACTGCTCGACCTGCTGGCGGCCGGCGACCGGGAGGGCACCGAGCGGCTGATCCGCCGCCACATCGGCCACGTCCGCGGCATCTGGGCCGGCGGCACCGACTAGGTCCGGGCCGTCCAGGCCCGCGCGCCGTACCTTCCGGGAAGGCCGCGCGGCGGCGCCGTTCGCGAGGTCCGCCGGGCGCGGGTCAGCGGGCGCTGCGGGTGGCGCCCACGCTGGCGACGACCACGCAGGCGATGGCGGCCCACTCGCGTGCGTCCAGCACCTCGCCCAGCACGACCAGCCCGATCAGCGCCGCCGCGGCCGGCTCCAGGCTCATCAGGATGCCGAACACCTGCTTGGGCATCCTGCGCAGCGCCTCCAGCTCGATCGAGTAGGGGATGACCGACGACAGCAGGCCCACCCCGAGCCCGATCAGCAGCACCTCCGGCCGCAGCAGGTCGGCGCCGCCCGTGCCGATCCCCAGCGGCGCGATCACCACGAACGCCACGATCATCGCGAAGGACAGGCCGGTCGTGCCGGGGAAGCGCCGGCCCACGGCCGCCGACAGCACGATGTAGCCGGCCCAGCAGAGCGCGGCCACCAGCGCGAAGGCGATCCCGGCCCAGCTCGTCCCGGTCGCCGCGCCCCACGGGGCCAGCAGCACGATCCCCGATCCGGCCAGCAGGACCCAGAGCAGGTCCAGGCGGCGGCGCGAGGCGGCGACCGCCACCCCGAGCGGTCCGAGGAACTCGATCGCCACCGCGATGCCCATGGGCAGCCGGGCCAGCGCCTCGTAGAAGGACAGGTTCATCACGCCCAGGATCACGCCGAACGCCACCCCGGCCGCGACGTCCGCCCGGGTCAGGCCCCGCAGCCGGGGCCGGGCGACCAGGCCCAGGACCAGCGCGCTCATCGCGATGCGCAGGAACACCACCGCGCTCGGCGGCAACTGCGCGAACAGGTCCTTGGCGAAACCCGCGCCGAGCTGCACCGACAGGATGGCCAGCAGCACCAGCCCGGACGGCGGGACGGCGTCGGCGGCGGTCCGCAGCAGCGCTCCCGGCCCCGGCAGGCCCCGCCGGTACGGTTCCGCGGGTCCCGGCAGCCCCTCGGCGGTCATGAGACTCCCTAGTGTCAGTGCCGTATCGACTTTCAGACCTTACTCGCCGGGGCCGGGACGGCCGAGCGACATCCGGGATGTGAGATCGCCGGCGGCCGCGAGAGGACGCCCGCCCGGACACCCGGGCGGGGCGCCGCCGGGTCGTTCCCGGCCGGCGGGGTCATTCCCACCGGAAGGTGCGGGAGGCCAGGGCCAGCGAGACCGCCGCCCAGGCCGCGAGGATCGCGACGGCGCCCAGCGGAAGCGCCGCGCCGTCGGTCAGCACCGAGCGCAGCCCGCCGGTCAGCGCGGAGATCGGCAGCAGCCGCAGCACCGGCTCCACCGCCGCGGGGAAGGCCGTCAGCGGGAAGATCACCCCGCCGCAGCCCAGCAGGACCAGGTAGACCAGGTTGGCCCCGGCGAGCGTGGCCTCGGCGCGCAGGGTGCCGGCCATCAGCAGCCCGAGGCCGCTGAAGGCGGCGGTGCCGAGCAGGATCAGCACCAGCGCGGCCAGGGGGGAGCCCGCGGGACGCCAGCCCAGGGCCAGCGCCACCGCGCCGATGACGACCACCTGGACGACCTCCACGGCGATCACCGCGAGCGTCTTGGCCAGCATCAGCCCGGACCGGGACAGCGGGCTGGCGCCCAGCCGCTTGAGCACGCCGTACCGGCGCTCGAAACCGGTCGCGATGGCCTGGCCGGTGAAGGCGGTGGACATCACGGCCAGCGCGATCACGCCGGGGGCGATGAAGGCGACCCGGGAGCCGCGGCCGATGTTCACCAGCGACGTGGTGGAGAAGCCGACGAGCAGCAGCACCGGGATGATCAGGGTGAGCAGGAGCTGCTCGCCGTTGCGGAGGGTCGACTTGATCTCCGCGCCCGCCTGCGCGAGCACCATCCGCGGCAGCGGGGCGGCGCCGGGTGCCGGGGTGAGGTCGAGGGTGGTCACTGTGCTCTCCGTGCTCTTCCGGTCGGTCTGCCGCGGGGCGTGGTGGTCATCGGAGCTCCCGGCCGGTCAGCTCCAGGAAGACGTCCTCCAGCGTGCGGCGCTCGATGCTGAGGTCGGCGGCCGTGACGCCCTCCGCGGCGCACCAGGTGGTCACGGTGGCCAGCAGCTCCGGGCCGACCTGCCCCTCGACGATGTAGTGCCCCGAGGGGGACTCCTTGGCCGTGCTGCCGGAGGGCAGGGCGGCCAGCAGCTCGTCCAGTGACAGGCCCGGCCGGGCGCGGAAGCGCAGCTGCCGCTCGGCGCCGGTGAGGGCGCTCGGGGTGCCCTCGGCGACCACCCCGCCGTGATCGATGATCACGACGTGGTCGGAGAGCCTCTCGGCCTCGTCCATGTGGTGGGTGGTGAGCACCACCGACACGCCCGCGGTCCGCAGGTCGGCGACGAGGTCCCAGCAGGCGTGCCGGGCCTGCGGGTCCAGGCCCGCGGTCGGCTCGTCGAGGAAGACCAGCTCCGGGCGGCCGATGACGGCCGCGGCCAGCGACACGCGCTGCTGCTGCCCGCCCGACAGCCTGCGGTACGGCGTGCGGGCGTGCTCGGTCATTCCGAGCCGCTCCAGCAGCGCCGCCGGGTCCAGGGGGCGGGCGTGGAAGCGCGACATCAGGCGCAGCCACTCTCCGCAGCGCGCCGCCGGGGGGACGCCCCCGGCCTGGAGCATCACCCCGACCCGGGCGCGCAGCTCCGGCCGCGTGGGCGGAAGGCCCAGCACCCGGACGGTGCCGCCGTCGGGCCGCCGGAACCCCTCGCAGATCTCGATGGTCGAGGTCTTGCCCGCCCCGTTGGGGCCGAGGATGGCGGTGACCGCGCCGCGGCCCGCGGCGAGCGTGAGGCCGTCGATCGCGGTGGTGCGGCCGTATCTCTTGACCAGATCGATGATCTCGACGGCTGGGGACTCCATGACCACGAGTTTAGGGACTGCGCCGGGTGCTCCCGCTGCCGGACCTGCGGTTGTTCCCGTCGTGGCGGCGGGCCGTCCCGGCGTCCGGTAAAGGCTTCGGGCGGATCCCGCCAAGGCGGCCGATCGGCCGCCGGGTCCGCCGCGGGCCGCGTGCCACTCTGTGCCTGTCCCGAATCACGACATGAGGAGGTTCGGCGTGTCCGAGCGGAGTGGCTGCAAATCAGGTGTCCCGTGCTGGGTGGAGCTGTCGAGCGCCGACGTCACCCTGTCGGTCCGGTTCTACCGCGAGGTCTTCGGCTGGGAGGCGGTGTTCGACCCGCGTCCGGAGTCCGGCGGGTACGGCCGGTTCACGCTCGGCGGCAGGGCCGTGGCCGGCGTCGGTCCCGGTTCGGGTGACGGCGTCCCCTCGGTCTGGAACACCTACGTGGCCACCGACGACGCGGGCGTCACGGCGCTGAAGGTCCGCGCGGCCGGGGGAGAGGTCGTCTGTGAGCCGGCGGAGGTCTTCGGCGAGGGCGTCGCCGCGGCCTTCCAGGACCCGTGGGGCGCCGTCTTCGCCGCCTGGCAGCCGGGCCTGCACCGGGGCGCGGAGGTGACCGGCGAGCCGGGCGCGTTCGCCTGGAGCGAGCTGGTCACCGCCGACCCCCGCGGCTGTGACCCCTTCTACGCGTCCGTCTTCGGCTGGAGCCGCGGTGACGGCGGGACCGGCGGGGCGGACGGGACCGACGCGATCGGCGGGCCGGACGGCGACCGCGTCGAATGGCGGGTGGACGGCCGCCCCGTCGCCGGGGCATCGGCGGCCTGGGGGCCGCTCCCGCCCGGCGCGCCGCCGTACTGGCTGGCCTGCTTCGCCGTCGAGGACGTCGGCGAGGCCGTGGCGAGGATCGTCCACCTGGGCGGCTCCGTGGAGACGCCGCCCGCGACGACGCCGGCGGGCAGGACGGCGGTCGTCGCCGACCCGCAGGCGGCCCTGTTCGCCGTGGTCGGCCCTCGGGAGGCGACCGGCTGAGCCCGTGACCGGAACGCCGGCCGTGACCGGCTGAGCCCGTGACCGGCTGAGCCCGTGACCGGCGCGCCGGCCGTGACCGGCGCGGCCGGCCCCCGCGACGCCGCCGGCCGGCCCCGCGCGGAGCCGGCCGTACGGCGGGTGCCGACACTTTTTCCATCACATTTCCGAAATTTGGGAATTCGGATGACCTGATTGCGGTTCGAGACCCCTGGCCCTCAAGGGCCCATCGTGGCCCGTTGAGGGAAAAGGGGTTGGGGAATGACCGCGGCAGCCGCCGAGTCGGAGAAGGCGCCCGTCGGGACCGCACAGGCGCCCGCCGGGCCCGAGGGCGCGCCGGCCGGGCCCGGGGAGGCACCCGCCGCGCGGCGCAGGGGGCCGCTGCTGCTCATCCTGGGCGCGCTGTCCGCGATCGGCCCGCTGTCGATCGACATGTACCTGCCGGCGCTGCCGTCCATCGCCGCCGAGATGAACGCCGGCCAGTCCCAGGTGCAGCTCAGCCTGACCGCCTGCCTGATCGGGGTCTCGGTGGGGCAGGTCCTCGCCGGCCCGATCAGCGACGTGCGGGGGCGGCGGGGGCCGCTGCTGATCGGAATCGCGGCCTACGCCGTCGCCTCCCTGCTGTGCGCGTTCTCGCCCGGCGTCTACGGCCTGATCGGGTTCCGGCTGCTGCAGGGCGTGGCGGGCGGCGCCGCGCTGGTGATCGTGCGGGCCGTCGTCCGGGACCTGTACCACGGCGCGGCCATCGCCCGCATCTTCGCCACCCTCATGCTGGTCAGCGGCCTCGCGCCGATCCTCGCCCCCATCGCGGGAGCCCAGCTGCTCGAACACACCTCCTGGCGGGGCGTGTTCGTCTCGCTCTCCGTCGCGGGGCTGCTCCTGCTGGCGGCGGCCCTGTTCGGGGTGCGCGAGACGCTGCCGCCCGGCCGGCGCGAGGAGGGCGGGCTGCGGCACACCCTCGTCACCTTCTGGCACCTGCTGCGCGACCGGTCGTTCATGTCCAGCGCGCTGACCGCCGGCCTGGGCTTCGGCGCGATGTTCGCCTACATCTCCGCCTCGCCGTTCGTGATCCAGGAGGTCTACGGCGCCTCCCCGCAGACCTACTCGCTGCTGTTCGCGCTGAACGCCTTCGGGCTGACCATCGCCGCGCAGATCGGCGGGCGCCTGGCCGGGCGCAGGGTCGCCCCCACGCGGCTGATCGTCATCGGCCTGTTCCTCTTCGCCGCGGGCGCCGCCGTGCTGCTGGTCACCGCCCTCGCCCACCTGTCCCTGCCGGTGCTGGCCGCCGGCCTGCTCGTCATGATGTGCGGGGGCGGCCTGGTGATGCCCGGCGCCGGGGCGCTCGCCCTGGCCGGGCAGCCGCAGCAGGTCGCCGGGAGCGCCTCGGCGCTGACCGGCGTGCTGCAGTTCGCGCTCGGCGCCGTCGCCGCGCCGCTGACCGGGCTGGCCGGCGGGGGAGCGCTGCCGATGGCCGCCGTGCTCGCCGCCTTCGCGCTCGCCGCCCTCGCCGCCTTCACCGTGCTGCGCCGCGGCGCGGCCGGCGCCTCTCCCAGTGTTTCCGCTGATTAGGTAAGCCTTCCCTGCGTGATGAATCGCACCGGAGAGGCCGCACGCCGTGGTTTGTCAGGCGGGAAGGAATTACGCCACACTGATGTTGTGAAATACGTGACCGAGATGCAGGACGCCCGGGAGGCCGCCGCCGCGCGGCACTCCGGCGTGTCCGCCGAGCGCAGCACGCGCGCGCGTGTCGCCCGGCTCATCCTGGAGCACGGACCCATCACCGCCGCCGCCCTCGGCGAACGGCTCGGGCTCACCCCCGCCGCCGTCCGCCGCCACCTCGACACCCTGCTGGCCGAGGGCATGATCGAGCCCCGTACGGCCCGGCCCCGGGGTCAGCGCGGACGCGGGCGGCCGGCGAAGCTGTTCGCCATCACCGACGCGGGACGCAGCGCCTTCGAGCACGCCTACGACGGGCTCGCCGGCAACGCCCTGCGTTTCATCGCCGACCGCATGGGATCGGAGGCGGTGGCGGAGTTCGCCCGTTCGCAGGTGTCCGGCCTCGTCGGCCGCCTGCTGCCCAAGATGCGCGAGGTCCCCGCCGACCAGCGGGTGCGCGTCCTGGCCGAGGCCCTGTCGGACGACGGCTACGCCGCCTCCGCCAGCGGTGCCGGATCCGGGGGCGAGCAACTGTGCCAGCACCACTGCCCCGTGGCCCATGTGGCGGCGGAGTTCCCCCAGCTGTGCGAGGCCGAGACGGAGGCGTTCGCGCGCATCCTCGGCACGCCGGTGCAGCGACTGGCGACCATCGCCCACGGCGACGGCATCTGCACCACGCACGTGAGCCCGCGCAGGACGCCCGGCCCGGACGCGCTCCGGCGGGCGGCCGGGTCCGAGCGGCCCGCACCCCGTCAAGAAACCACCGACGAAACGAGCAAGGAGACCGGAAGGTGACTGTCACCGACCGCCCGGAGCTGGAAGGCCTCGGGAATTACAAGTTCGGCTGGGCCGACCCGGACACCGCCGGAGCCGCCGCCCGCCGTGGCCTGTCCGAAGAGGTCGTCCGCAACATCTCCGCGCTCAAGAACGAGCCGGAGTGGATGCTGGACCTGCGCCTGAAGGGCCTGCGCCTGTTCGGCAAGAAGCCGCTGCCCACCTGGGGCTCCGACCTCACCGGCATCGACTTCGACAACATCAAGTACTTCGTGCGCTCCACCGAGAAGCAGGCCGCCTCCTGGGACGAGCTCCCCGAGGACATCAAGGCCACCTACGACAAGCTCGGCATCCCCGAGGCCGAGAAGCAGCGCCTCATCGCCGGCGTCGCCGCCCAGTACGAGTCCGAGGTCGTCTACCACAAGATCCGTGAGGACCTCGAGGAGAAGGGCGTCATCTTCGTCGACACCGACACGGGCCTGCGCGAGCACGAGGAGCTCTTCAAGGAGTACTTCGGCTCGGTCATCCCGGTGGGCGACAACAAGTTCGCCGCGCTCAACACCTCCGTGTGGTCGGGCGGCTCGTTCATCTACGTGCCGCCGAACGTCACGGTCGAGATCCCGCTGCAGGCCTACTTCCGGATCAACACCGAGAACATGGGCCAGTTCGAGCGGACCCTGATCATCGTGGACGAGAACTCCTACGTCCACTACGTCGAGGGCTGCACCGCGCCGATCTACTCCTCCGACTCGCTGCACAGCGCGGTCGTCGAGATCGTCGTGAAGAAGGGCGCCCGCTGCCGCTACACGACCATCCAGAACTGGTCGAACAACGTCTACAACCTGGTCACCAAGCGCGCCGTCGCCTACGAGGGCGCGACCATGGAGTGGATCGACGGCAACATCGGCTCCAAGGTCACCATGAAGTACCCGGCGGTGTACCTCATGGGCGAGCACGCCAAGGGCGAGACCCTCAGCGTCGCCTTCGCCGGTGAGGGCCAGCACCAGGACGCCGGCTCCAAGATGGTGCACCTGGCGCCCAACACCAGCTCCAGCGTCATCTCCAAGTCCGTCGCCCGCGGCGGCGGCCGCACCTCCTACCGCGGTCTGGTGCAGATCGAAGAGGGCGCGCACGGCAGCGCCAGCACGGTCAAGTGCGACGCCCTGCTGGTCGACCAGATCAGCCGGTCCGACACCTACCCGTACGTCGACGTGCGCGAGGACGACGTGTCCATGGGCCACGAGGCCACCGTCTCCAAGGTCTCCGAGGACCAGCTCTTCTACCTGATGAGCCGCGGCATGGACGAGGACGAGGCGATGGCGATGATCGTGCGCGGCTTCGTCGAGCCGATCGCGCGCGAGCTGCCCATGGAGTACGCCCTGGAGCTGAACCGCCTGATCGAGCTGCAGATGGAAGGGGCCGTCGGCTGATGGGTCTCGAAACCAAGCCCCTGTCGACCCTCCACGAGAAGGCCTCCTACGACGTCGAGGACTTCCCGGTCCCCACGGGCCGCGAGGAGGAGTGGCGCTTCACCCCGCTGTCGCGTCTGAAGGGCCTGCACACCGGCGCCGCCGCCTCCGGCGGAGGCGTCGTGGTCGCCGTGGAGGCGGCCCCCGAGGTCACCGTCGAGACCGTGGGCCGCGACGACCCGCGGCTCGGCCGGGCCTACGTCCCCGCCGACCGCGTCAGCGCCCAGGCCTACGGCGCCTTCGAGAAGGCGACCGTGATCACGGTCCCGCGCGAGGCCGTCGCCTCCGTCCCGACCGTGATCACCGTCACCGGGTCCGGCGACGGGACCGCCTACGGCCACACCCTCGTCAACGTGGAGCCGATGGCCGAGGCCGTCCTCGTCCTCGACCACCGGGGCAGCGCGGTCTACGCCGACAACGTCGAGTTCGCCGTCGGCGAGGGGGCCACCCTCAAGGTCGTCAGCCTGCAGGACTGGGCCGACGACGCGGTGCACGTCTCCCACCACCACGCCCGGCTCGCCAAGGACGCCACGTTCAGGAGCTTCGTGGTCACCCTCGGCGGCGACCTCGTACGGCTGTCGCCCTCGGTCGCCTACACCGGCCCCGGCGGCGACGCCGACCTGACCGGCCTGTACTTCGTGGACGCCGGCCAGCACCTGGAGCACCGCCTGCTCGTCGACCACTCCCAGCCCAACTGCCGCAGCAACGTCGTCTACAAGGGCGCGCTGCAGGGCGACGGCGCCCACGCCGTGTGGATCGGCGACGTCATCATCCGGGTCGAGGCCGAGGGCACCGACACCTACGAGCTCAACCGCAACCTGCTGCTCACCGACGGCGCCCGCGCCGACTCGGTGCCCAACCTGGAGATCCTCACCGGCGAGGTCGCCGGGGCGGGCCACGCCAGCGCCTCGGGCCGGCTCGACGACGAGCACATCTTCTACCTCCAGGCCCGCGGCATCCCCTTCGAGGAGGCGCGCCGCCTGGTCATCCGCGGCTTCTTCGCCCAGCTCCTGGAGAAGATCGAGCTGGACGAGCTCCGCGAGCGCGTTTTCGCCAAGGTCGAGGCGGAGCTGGAGAAGTGACGTTCGAAAAGGTCTGCAAGCTCGGCGACGTCCCCGACGGCGGAGTGATCGCCGTTGACGTGGAGGGCACCCCGGTCGCCCTCGTGCGCAAGGGGCAGGAGGTCTTCGCGCTGCACGATGTGTGCTCCCACGCCGAGGTCGCCCTCAGCGAGGGCGACGTCTACGACGAGACGCTGGAGTGCTGGCTGCACGGCTCGTGCTTCGACCTGCGCACCGGCAAGCCCACCGGGCCGCCCGCCACCAGGCCCGTCCCTGTCTACCAAGTGAAGATCGACGGCGACGACGTCCTCGTCTCGCTCTCGAAGGAGTCATAAAGTGTCTGATTCGACCCGGATCCCCGCGGGCTCCACGCTCGAGATCCGCGACCTGAAGGTCTCCGTCGCGGACAAGGAGATCCTGCGCGGCGTCAACCTGACCGTGCGGGCCGGCGAGACCCACGCCATCATGGGCCCCAACGGCTCCGGCAAGTCCACGCTCGCCTACGCGATCGCCGGCCACCCGAAGTACACCATCACCGGCGGCCAGGTCCTGCTCGACGGGGCCGACCTGCTGGAGATGTCGGTCGACGAGCGCGCCCGCGCCGGCCTGTTCCTCGCCATGCAGTACCCGGTCGAGGTCCCCGGCGTCAGCGTCTCCAACTTCCTGCGCTCGGCGGTCACCGCCGCCCGCGGCGAGGCCCCGAAGCTCCGCCAGTTCTCCAAGGACCTCAAGGCCGGCATGGACGCCCTGTCGATCGACTCGGCCTTCGCCCAGCGCAACGTGAACGAGGGCTTCTCCGGCGGTGAGAAGAAGCGCCACGAGATCCTCCAGCTGGAGCTGCTCAAGCCGAAGATCGCCGTCCTCGACGAGACCGACTCCGGCCTCGACGTCGACGCCCTGCGCGTGGTCTCCGAGGGCATCAACCGCTTCCGCGCCGGCGGCGACACCGGCGTGCTGCTCATCACCCACTACACCCGCATCCTGCGCTACGTGAAGCCGGACTTCGTCCACGTCTTCGCGGGCGGCCGGATCGTGGAGCAGGGCGGCCCCGAGCTCGCCGAGAAGCTGGAGGCCGAGGGCTACGAGGCGTACACGAAGGCAACGGCCTGATGACGACCGGCTTTGACGCGGAGAGGATCAGGAAGGACTTCCCGGTCCTCTCCCGTGAGCTGCCCGGCGGCCGGCCGCTGGTCTACCTCGACTCGGCCAACTCCGCGCAGAAGCCGACCCGGGTCGTCGAGGCCATGCGCGAGCACATGGCCATGCACTACAGCAACGTCGGCCGGGCCATGCACGCGCTGGGCGCGGAGTCCACCGAGGCGTACGAGGCGGCCCGCGACAAGATCGCCGCGTTCGTCGGCGCGCCGAGCCGCGAGGAGATCGTCTTCACCAAGAACGCCTCCGAGGCGCTCAACCTGGTGGCCTACTCCTTCGGCAACCGCACCAACGACGACCCCCGGTTCCGGATGGGCCCCGGCGACGAGATCGTCATCTCCGAGATGGAGCACCACTCCAACATCGTGCCGTGGCAGATGCTCGCCCAGCGCACCGGCGCCACGCTGCGCTGGTTCGGGGTCACCGATGAGGGCCGCCTGGACCTCGGCAACCTGGAGGAGCTGGTCAACGAGCGGACGAAGATCGTCTCGATCGTGCACCAGTCGAACGTCCTCGGCACCGTCAACCCCGTCGAGCGGGTCCTCGCCCGGGTCCGCCAGGTCGGCGCGCTGATGATGCTGGACGCCTCGCAGTCGGTCCCCCACCAGGCGGTGGACGTCGCCGCGCTCGGCGTCGACTTCCTGGCCTTCACCGGGCACAAGGTCGTCGGCCCCTCCGGCGTCGGCGTGCTGTGGGGCCGGGGCGAGCTGCTGGACGCCATGCCCCCGTTCCTCGGCGGCGGCGAGATGATCGAGGCGGTCTGGATGGACCGCTCGACCTACGCGCCCGCGCCGCACAAGTTCGAGGCCGGCACCCCGCCGATCGTCGAGGCCGTCGGCCTCGGCGCCGCCGTGGACTACCTGTCGGAGATCGGCCTGGACGCGGTGGCCCGGCACGAGCGGGAGCTCACCGCCTACGCGCTGGAGGCGCTGGCGGACGTCCCGGGGCTGAAGGTGGTCGGGCCGCGCGACCTCGACATGCGCGGCGGCACGGTGTCCTTCACCCTGGAGGGGATTCACCCGCACGACGTCGGGCAGATTCTCGATGACGAGTTCGGTGTGGCCGTGCGGGTCGGACACCACTGCGCCCGCCCGCTGCACCTGAGGTTCGGGATCCCCGCCACCACGCGGGCCTCCTTCTACCTCTACACCGTCCCGGCCGAGATCGACGCCCTGGTCCGCGGCCTCCACCACGTGCGGAAGGTGTTCGCCTAGCAATGCCGGAGCAGTTGAGATGATCGCCGAGTCGATGTACCAGGAGCTGATCCTGGAGCACTACAAGCACCCCCAGGGCCGGGGGCTGCGTGATCCGTACGACGCCGAGGTCCACCACGTGAACCCGACGTGCGGCGACGAGATCACCATGCGGGTGAAGCTCGGCGACGGCGGCAAGGTCGAGGACGTCTCCTACGACGGCCAGGGCTGCTCCATCAGCCAGGCCGCCGCCTCGGTGCTGTACGAGCTGACCGAGGGCTCCACCGTGGACGAGACGCTCGCCGTGGTGGAGGAGTTCACCCGGCTCATGCAGAGCAGGGGACAGATCGAGGGCGACGAGGAGGTGCTGGGCGACGCCGTGGCGTTCGCCGGCGTCTCCAAGTACCCCGCCCGCGTGAAGTGCGCCCTGCTGGCCTGGATGGCCTACAAGGACGCGGTCATGAGGAGTTCCAAGTGAGCAAGCCTGTGGAGACGCCCACCTCGGCGTCGTACGACGGGGAGACCACCCTTGACGAGGTCATGGAGGCCCTCAAGGACGTCGTCGACCCCGAGCTCGGCATCAACGTCGTCGACCTCGGCCTGGTCTACGGGGTCAACCTCGACCCCGCCGAGACCGGCGCCGCGCCGATCGCCACCATCGACATGACGCTGACCAGCGCGGCCTGCCCGCTGACCGACGTCATCGAGGACCAGGCCCACTCGGCCCTGGACGGCATGGTCTCGGACGTGAAGATCAACTGGGTCTGGCTCCCGCCGTGGGGCCCGGACAAGATCACCGACGAGGGGCGCGAGCAGCTGCGCATGCTCGGCTTCAACGTCTGACCGTCCCGCCGGCCGCGGCCCGCACCCGCCGGGTGCCGGGCCGCGGCCGGATCGCGTGAATCATGTGAATCGTGTGAGAGGATGCCCCGTGCCGGGAATGAACATCCGGCACGGGGCGTTGGCTCCATAGTCGGGCAGGCGCCCGCCTCTTTCCGTGCGAGGCGCCCCCGTGATCGACCTGG
This sequence comes from Streptosporangium pseudovulgare, assembly GCF_014648055.1. Classification (GTDB taxonomy): domain Bacteria; phylum Actinomycetota; class Actinomycetes; order Streptosporangiales; family Streptosporangiaceae; genus Streptosporangium; species Streptosporangium pseudovulgare. Next base: position 183,629 of record NZ_BMQJ01000014.1, on the reverse strand, counting down.
CACTGCGACGGCCAGGTACGCCAGTCCGTGGTTCGACTGCGCGCGGGTGACCGAGACCCGCCCCCGCGGTGCGCCTCGACTCGCACCGCACCACCGCCCCCCACGTGGGCGTAGTTCGACCGCGGCCTTCCGAGGGCCGCGTGTTCCAGGCTCGTCCTTTCGCAGAAGTGACGTGCCGCGTCCTTCTATCGAAAGGCACGACTCTTCGTGACCATGCTCGACGCCGCCCTGCCCGAGATCACCGAGACCCAGGGCGAGCCCGGCACCCCCGCCGGCCCGTCAGAGTTCACCCTGCTGGGGCTGCCCCGGCCGCTGGTCTCCGGCCTGGCCCGCCGGGGCATCGAGGCGCCCTTCCCCATCCAGCGCGCCACCATCCCCGACATCCTCGCCGGCAGCGACGTCCTCGGCCGCGGCCAGACCGGCTCCGGCAAGACCCTCGCCTTCGGCCTGCCCACGATGGTCCGCGTCGCCGGTGTCAAGGCCCGCCCCGGCCGCCCCCTCGCCGTCATCCTGGTGCCGACCCGCGAGCTGGCCATGCAGGTGACCGACGCGCTGGAGCCGCTCGGCCGCGGCCTGTCACTGCGGATGAAGACCGTCGTCGGCGGCATGTCCATGGGCCGCCAGATCGAGGCGCTGCGCCGCGGCGTCGAGATCGTCGTCGCCACCCCGGGCCGGCTCACCGACCTCGTCCAGCAGGGCGAGTGCGTCCTGGACGAGGTCCGGGTGACCGTCCTGGACGAGGCCGACCACATGTGCGACCTCGGCTTCTTCCCGGTCGTCAGCGCCCTGCTCGCGCAGACCCCGGCCGACTGCCAGCGCCTGCTGTTCTCCGCCACCCTCGACGGAGACGTGGACAAGCTCGTCCGCCGCTTCCTCACCGACCCGGTCACCCACTCCCTGGCCCCGGCCTCCTCGCCGGTGGACACCATGGAGCACCACCTCCTGGAGGTCCACCGTGACGACAAGTTCGCGGTGACCGCCGAGATCGCCAACCGCGAGGGCCGCACCATCGTGTTCGCGCGCACCCAGCACGGCGTCGACCGGCTGTGCAAGCAGCTCGCCCAGGTCGGCGTCCGGGCCGGCGGCCTGCACGGCGGCAAACGCCAGAACCAGCGCACCCGCATCCTGGCCGAGTTCAAGGAAGGCGCGATCGACGTCCTGGTCTGCACCGACGTCGCCGCCCGCGGCATCCACGTCGACAACATCAGCCTCGTGCTGCACGTCGACCCGCCGCAGGACCACAAGAGCTACCTGCACCGCGGCGGCCGTACGGCCCGCGCGGGGGAGAAGGGCACCGTCATGACGCTGGTGCTCCCCAGCGAGCGCCGTTCCACCGACACGATGGCCCGCCGAGCGGGCATCAAGCCGTTCCGCCTGCGGGTCACCCCGGGCCACCCGCGCCTTTCGGAGATCGCCGGGGCGCGCACGCCCAGCGGCGAGCCGGTCCCGGTCTGGGAGCCCGCGGCCCCCGCGCCCAAGCAGCGCGAGCGTCGCGGCGGCGGTGGCTTCGGCGGCGGCGGCCGCGGCCCGCGCCGGTTCCGCGAGCGGCCCGCCCACGGCGAGGACGGCCACCGCTCCCGCGAGCGCGGCGCCGGCGAGCCCCGCGGGAACGTCTCGGAGCTGCGCGGCCAGTACCGCACCGAGCGCCGCTTCGACGGCCACCCCGACTCGAGGCCCGGCGGCCGCCGCGGCGGTGAGCGCCAGGGCGGCGGTTACCGCTCCGGTGGGGACCGCGAGCCGTTCCGCGGCGACCGGGAGCCGTTCCGTTCCGGAGGCCGCCCCGAGGGGCGCGGCAACCGCCGCCACGGCCGCTGAGGGTCGCCGGCGCGCGTCCTGATCTGACCGGAGGGGCCGGTACGGCGATGCCGTACCGGCCCCTCCGCGTCCGCACGGGCGGGACCGCGACGGCCGGGCGGGCGGATCCAGGACGAAGCACCCCGGATCCGCCCGCCCGGCGCGGGCCGTCGTCCCCGTACCCGTCCCGAAGTGCGAACACCTACCCCGCCGGTCCCGGGGTCCGGCTACCCTTGACGCGTACGTCCGACGACTTCGAGAAGAGACGATGAAGACCTTCGAAGAGCTGTACGCCGAGCTGTCCGACAAGGCGCGCACCCGGCCCGAGGGGTCGGGGACCGTGGCCGCGCTGGACGCCGGGGTCCATGCCATCGGCAAGAAGGTCGTCGAGGAGGCCGCCGAGAGCTGGATGGCCGCCGAGCACGAGTCGAACGAGCGGGCCGCGGAGGAGATCTCCCAGCTCCTCTACCACGTGCAGGTTCTCATGATCGCCAAAGGGATCGGGCTGGACGAGGTCTACAAGCATCTGTGAGCCGGCGCGCCCGGCTCCGGCTCCCATGACACCTCTTCCACCCGTGTAAGGAACTTCCACGCCATGCTGCGTCTCGCCGTCCCCAACAAGGGGGCCCTCACCGAGGGCGCCCAGACCATGCTCAAGGAAGCCGGCTACCGCCCGCGCAAGGACAGCAAGGAACTGGTGGTCGTCGACCCCGACAACTCCTGCGAGCTGTTCTTCCTGCGTCCCAAGGACATCGCCGTCTACGTCGGTGAGGGCACGCTCGACGCCGGGATCACCGGCCGCGACATGCTCCGCGACTCCGGCGCGCAGGTCGAGGAGATCCTGCCGCTCGGCTTCGGCGGCTCCACCTTCCGCTTCGCCGCCGACCCGGGCCGCTTCTCCGGCGTCGCCGACCTCAAGGGCAGGCGCGTCGCCACCGCCTACGCCGGCCTGCTGGAGGCGTACCTCGCCGAGCAGGGCGTGGACGCCCGGGTGATCAAACTGGACGGCGCGGTCGAGACCGCCGTCCGGCTGGGCGTGGCCGACGCCGTGGCCGACGTCGTCGAGACCGGCACCACGCTGCGCAACATGGGCCTGGAGGCGTTCGGCGAGCCGATCGCCCGCTCCGAGGCGGTGCTGATCAGGCGGGTCGGAGCCCCCGACACCCAGGGGATGCAGCAGCTCCTGCGCCGCCTGCGCGGCGTGCTGGTGGCCCGCGACTACGTGATGATGGACTACGACATCCGCGTCGAGCGGATCGAGGAGGCCATCGCCCTGACCCCCGGCATGGAGGGGCCCACGGTCTCCCCGCTGCACCGGGAGGGCTGGGTGGCGGTCCGCGCCATGGTGCCGCGCAAGGGGCACCAGCAGGTGATGGACCGGCTCTGGGAGATCGGCGCGAAGGCCATCCTGGTCACCGCCATCTTCGCCTGCCGCCTCTGACGCCCGCCCCGCCCGGCCGCGCGGCGTCTCCGGCCGGCCGCCGTCCCCGTCGGGCCGCCCGCCCCCGCCGCCCGCCGTACGGCCCGCGGTGGGAGGCCGTACGGCGGATCTGACAAATGTCACCGTCGATCACGGACGACGGGCACTGAGGCCCGCGCCCGGACGTCCCTAGCGTTGCGCTCATGAACGCCATCGCCTTCGCCGACGTGAGCAGACGCTACGGCGACGTGCTCGCCGTGGACGGCCTGGACCTGACCGTCGAGGCCGGCCGGACCGTCGCCCTGCTCGGGCCCAACGGGGCCGGCAAGTCCACCTCGATCAACATGCTGCTCGGGCTGCTGCGCCCCACGCGGGGCCGCATCGAGGTCTTCGGGCACTCCCCGGACGAGGCCGTCGCCAGGGGAGAGGTCGGCGCCATGCTGCAGAGCGGCGAGCTCATCCCCGAGCTCACCGTCCGGGAGCTGGTCGCCTTCGTGCGGCGGCTCTACCCCTCCCCGCTCGGCCTGGACGAGGTCCTGGAGATGGCCGACCTCACCGCCCTGGCCGGGCGCCGGGCCGTCAAGCTGTCCGGGGGGCAGGCCCAGCGGGTCAGGTTCGCCCTGGCCGTCGTCGGCGCGCCCAGGCTGCTGGTGCTGGACGAGCCCACCGCGGCCATGGACGTGGAGTCGCGGCTGCGGTTCTGGGAGGCCATGCGCTCCTACGCCGAGGGCGGCCGGACCGTCCTGTTCGCCACCCACTACCTCCAGGAGGCCGACGAGAACTCCGACCGGGTGATCGTGGTGGCCGGGGGCCGCGTCGTGGCCGACGGCACCGCCGCCGAGATCAAGGCCGGTGCGGGCGGGCACACCGTCCGCTTCACCCTCGGCGGCCAGGCGGCGGCCGGCCTGGAGGCGCTGCCCGGCGTCTCCGCCGTGGAGATCTCCGCCGGCACCGCCACGCTCCGCACCGCCGACCCGGACGCCACCGTCGCGGCCCTCTACCGGGGCACCACGCTGGAGATCCGCGACCTGCGGATCGACGGCGCCGACCTCGAAGACGCCTTCCTCTCACTCGTCCAGGAGTCCCGATGACGGACTACATCAAGATCGAGCTCCTGCGGATGCTGCGCAACAAGCGCTACGTCATCTTCGTCGTGGCCTTCCCGGTGGCCTTCTACCTCGTCTTCTCCGGCATCTACGGCGGTGAGGTCGCCGCCGGGGGGCTGAGCGGCAAGGCGTACTTCATGGTCTCGATGAGCGCCTACGGCGCGCTCGCCGCCTCCCTGATGAGCACCGCCGTGCCGTGGGCGCAGGAGCGCGGGAGCGGCTGGCTGCGTCAGCTCCAGATCACCCCGCTGGCCGGCTGGAAGATCATCACCACCAAGCTGGTCGCCTCCATGCTGCTGGTGCTGCCGGCCGTCCTGCTCGTCTGCGCCGCCGCCGTGCTGGTCCAGGGCGTCTCGCTGCCCCCCGGGCGGTGGCTCGGCCTGCTGGCGGCCATGTGGCTCGGCGTGGCGCCGTTCGCGGCGCTGGGCCTGACCATCGGCTCGCTGCTGCCCCCCGACACCGCGCAGCCGGTGTCGATGATCGGGATGTTCGGGCTGGCGCTCCTCGGCGGCCTGTGGATCCCGCTGGAGGTCATGCCCGAGGGCCTGCGGAGCGTCGCCCGGGTGCTGCCGTCCGCCGACTACGCCGGCATGGGGCGCGGCATCGTCGCCGGGGACGGCCTGCCTGCGGGTGACGCCCTGGCCGTCGTCGTCTGGGCGGCCGTCCTGGGGGTGATCGCGGTCCTCGCCTACCGGCGGGCCACCGCGCGCGCCTGAGATCTCCCGATGGGAGGATTCCCGATGTGAACACCCCCCCTGCCCGGGTCCTCCGCGGGGTGGACCGCGACCGTCTCCTGCTGCTGGCCAGGCTCTCGATCGGCCTGACGTACCTGTGCTTTCCGATCCTGGAGATCGTCACCGGGGAGGTGACCGGCGTGAGCGCCGCGTGGGGCGTGCTCGGGCTGGTCGCCTTCGTGGCCTGCTACGCCGCCGCCGTGCTGGCCATGCGGGCCTTCGGAGATCCCGGCCGGGCGACCTACCGGCTGCTGGGCGCCGCCACGGTCCTGGCCGTCGTGCTGGCGGTGGCCTTCGGCGGAGACTGGCTGGCCTTGCCGATCTTCATGGCCGTGATGCACGGCGTCCTGCTGCCGTCGCGCGTGTCGATGGCCGGGATCGCCGCGATGGGCGTCACCGTCCTGCTGGTCGGCCTGCTCAGGGAGCACGACCCCGGCATGACCCTCCTGCTGTTGCTGCAGGCCGTCACCCTCGGCGTGCTGTTCCGGGGCATGCGCTCCACCCGGCTGCTGGTGTCCCAGCTGCGCCGGGCGCAGGAGGAGGTGGCCCGGCTGGCGGCGAGCGAGGAGCGGCTGCGCATCGCCCGCGACCTGCACGACCTGCTCGGTCACAGCCTGTCGCTCATCGTGCTGAAGAGCGAGCTGGCCGGGCGGCTGGCGGAGGAGGGCTCGGAGGGGGCGCTGCCGGAGATCCGCGACGTCGAGGCGGTGGCCAGGAAGGCGCTGGTCGAGGTGCGCGAGGCCGTCGCCGGCTACCGCAGGCGCGGCCTGCCGGAGGAGCTGGACGGCGCCCGCGCGGCCCTGGAGGCCGCCGGGACGCACGTGACGGTCCGCCTGGCGGGCACGCCGCTGCCCGAGGAGTTGGACGGCCTGCTCGGCTGGGCGGTGCGGGAGGGCGTCACCAACGTCATACGGCACGCCCGGGCGAGCCGGTGCGAGATCGGCGTGATCTCCGGCGGCGACGTCACCGTGCTGGAGATCGCCGACGACGGGTGCGGGGCGGAGCCGTACGAGCCGGGCAGCGGGTTGCGCGGCCTGGCCGAGCGGGTGGAGGCGGCCGGCGGCGTGGTCAGCGCCGGGCCGCGGAAGGACGGGTTCGTCCTGCGGGTCACGGTCCCCGCGGCGGCTGGGGAGGCGCGGGCGTGATCAGGGTGCTGCTGGCGGAGGACCAGGCGATGGTCCGGGGAGCACTGGTGTCCCTGCTCGGGCTGGAGCCCGACATCGAGGTCGTGGGGGAGGCCGCCTCCGGCCCGGAGGCGGTCGCCGTGGCGCGGGAGGTCCGCCCGGACGTCGCGCTGCTCGACATCGAGATGCCCGGCGGCGACGGCATCACGGCCGCGGCGATGATCCGCGAGGAGGTGCCGGACTGCAGGGTCGTGATCCTGACGACCTTCGGCCGCCCCGGCTACCTGCGCCGGGCGATGGAGGCCGGGGCGGTGGCCTTCCTGGTCAAGGACAGCCCGGCGAGCGAGCTCGCCGCCGCCGTACGGCGGGTGCGCCGCGGCGAGCGGGTCATCGATCCGGACCTGGCCGCGGTGGCGCTGAGCGCCGGGCCGAACCCGCTGTCGCCCCGCGAGCGCGACGTCCTGGCCGCCGCAGCCGACGGCTCCACCGTCGGCGACATCGCCGGGCGCCTGCACCTGTCGGAGGGCACGGTCCGCAACTACCTGTCCTCGGCCATCCACAAGACCCACGCCCGCAACCGCATCGAGGCGGTCCGGCGCGCCCGGTCGCAGGGCTGGCTCTGACTCCGTGACGGACCGGCTCCGGTCCCGGATCGGGACGCCCGCGCCGCCGTTCCCGGACGCCGCGGCTCCACGACGTCGCGCCTCAGGCCGACAGCAGCGTGGTCTCCTCCTCCTCGATCCGCCGGTTCCACTCCTTCTTGGTGGCCCGCCAGGACTCGTCGTCGCGGCCCGCGCGCCAGTAGCCGGAGATGGACAGCCGTGACAGCGGCAGGCCGCGCTCGGCCCGCAGGTGGCGGCGCAGGTCCCGGACGAACCCGGCCTCGCCGTGCACGAAGACGTGCGGCTCGCCCTCGGGGAAGTCCAGGGCCCGCACGGCGGCGACCAGCGCCTCGCCGACCGGCGCGTCGCCGCGGTGCAGCCACACGATCTCCGTGTCCGCCGGGTGGTTCAGCGGCTGCTCCTCCTCGGGCCCGGCCACCTCCAGGAACACGTGGGCGCGGGCGGTGGCGGGCAGGCGCTCCAGTGCGGCGGCGATGGCCGGCAGGGCGCTCTCGTCGCCCGCCATCAGGTGCCAGCCGGCCTCGGGGTCGGGCGCGTAGGCCCCGCCGGGGCCGAGGAAGTGGATCTCGTCGCCGGGCCGCACCCGGGCCGCCCAGGGTCCGGCCAGGCCGCTGTCGCCGTGGTGGACGAAGTCGAGCGTCAGCTCGCGCGCCACGGGGTCCCACGCGCGGACCGTGTAGGTCCGCGTGGTGGGCCACTGCTCGCGGGGCAGGTCGCGCTGGACGGCCGCCAGGTCGAACGGCTCGGGGTAGGACACCCCGGCCGGGGGGAACAGCAGCTTCACGTAGTGGTCGGTGAACTCGCCCGCCTCGAACCCGGCCAGGCCGTCGCCGCCGAGCACCACCCGGATCATGTGCGGGGTGAGCCGCTCCACCCGCACCACCTCGCCGCGGGTCGCCCTGCGCACCGGTCTGCCCTCTGCCATGATCACTCCGGTATGAAAAGTTAGGTTCACCTAATTCGTATCATACGAGTATTTGTCGGACTTGATCCTCCAGGGGCCTCCCGCGTCCCACGCCTTCGGGGCGTTTCCGGTGCTCACGGGCACCGCGTCCGTCCGTCCCCCTCGCGGCGGGCGGGCCGCCGCGGGCCCGTCGGAGGGCTTCGGAGCCGGCCGCTCGGTGGACCCGGCCGGCGGGGCGCGCCCCGGAGGCCCGGGAGGCGTCGTGCCCGCGGTCGTCCGTGGCGCGCACGACGCTCGCCACCAAGGCTGATGCCAGGAAATGTCGTGATTTCGGGACTGGTTACCCGTTCGCTTCCAGTCCGAAACGTGCTCCCGCCGCCCGGACCCGCCTCCGGCGCGGCCGTAGCCGTAGCCGTACGGAGCCGTGACCGGTGAATCTACAAGGTAAAGGACCGAGCCTTCCGCCGATCCGGCCGGGGCGGCGACGGTGGTGGTGACGACGGTGGTGGTGACGACGGTGGCGGTGGCGGCGAGGGGATGTGACGGCGGCGACGGAGAACCGGGACGGCAGGCGGGAGACGGGGGCGGAGGAGGCGGGGGAGACCCGAGCGGGGAGAGGGTCAGCGAGCGCCGGACGCGACGTGGCGGATGAGGTCCGAGACGCGGACGATCCCGATGCAGCGGCCCATCTCGTCGGTGACCACCAGGTCGTCGTAGACGCGCGCCGGGTCGTGCCCGGCGGTCCGCATGGCGGCGATGGCCGGGGTGGACCTGGGGACCACGCGCGCCGGGGCGGCCAGGCGCGCGGCGGGCCTGCGGGCGTGCAGCGCGTGCCCGAAACGGCTGGCGATGGCCAGCAGGAAGCGTCCCCGGTCGAGACTCGCCCGGGGACGCTGGTACTCGTCCACCAGCACCACGCTGGTGACCGACGGCTCCCCGCCGAACGCCGCCACCGCCTCCTCGGCGGTCGCCTCGCAGGGCAGCGTCACCGCCGGAAGCAGGAAGTCCTGGACACGAGGGCCGAGCGGGGCCGCCGCCGGCTCCCGCTCGACGACGGGCAGCGGCACGTGCACCCGACCGGACGGCCCGGGGACCAGGAGCGGCCCCTGCGCCAGCCGTACCCCCCAGGAGCGCACCGCGGCCAGCTGGGCCTCCCCGGCCACGGCAGGGGCGAGCATGTGGACGCCGAGCCCGCGCGCGAGGGCCGAGAGGGACTCCGCGAGCGCCGCGCGCCGCCGGTCCCGCGGCACCTCGGCCATCAGCGCGGGTGAGAGCGCCGCCAGGTACGGCGCGGCGTCGGCGATCAGGTCCAGCGGGACGTGGCCGGCGCCGAGGTCGCCGATCGCCGTCAGGTAGCCGACGGCGCGCAGTCCCGTCAGCCCGGTGAGGAGGGTCCGGCGCTCGATCCGGGCGAAGTCGCCCCGCACCAGCAGGATCACCTCCGGAGGGCGCCGCCCGCGGACGCGCAGGGCCTCGTGCAGCGGCGCCAGCGCGGCCGAGCCGCCGATCACCACCGCCGACGGCAGGGGCAGCAGCAGCGGCATGCGGGTCCCGGCCCCGGTGACGTGCGGGATCGCGTGCAGTACCGAGGAGAGGTTCTCGCCCCGGACCGCGGGCTGGAGGGCGATGACGCCCCCGGTGTCGAGGTCGACGACGGGGGCGGGGTTCGCGGCGGCGGGTCCGGGGGCCGGCGAGAAAGGGGACGTTCTACTCGGCACGTTCCGAGGATGAGGCCTCCGCGGTGTGCTCCTGAACCAGGTGCGGGGATGTTCACCGAGTTTTCTCCCGGGGTTGCGCCGGCCGGCCGGACGACGTGGCGGAAACGTCACCGCGGCGGGCCGGACGCCGCCGGGGACGTGCCGGCGGGGTGCCGCCCGCGGCGGGGACGTCACCCGCCCGGCCGGGCCCGAGCGGGGAGGGGGCCGGTATGGTCGGCTTCCATGACGTCACGACCGGCCGGAGGCGGGGCCCGCTGGGTGTCGGTGGGGCCGGAGCGGCTCGGTCGCTGGATCGACGGCTTCGCGGCCCGGCACGGCCCTCTGGAGACGACGGCCGGCGACGAGGTCGTGCGGCTGGCCGCCGCGGACGGCGCGGTGGCCGAGTGCCACGTGCCGTTCCCGCCGCTGACGTCCTCCGGCGGCGGCCCGCTGGCGCGGCTGATCACCCACGCGCGCGCCGAGCGCCGGGTCGGCGTGCTGCTGGTACGGCTCGGCGGCCACGCGGCCGGGGTCTTCCAGGGGGAGACGCTCCTGGCCTCCAAGGTGGGCTCGCGGCTCGTGCACGGGCGCAGCGCGGCGGGCGGCTGGTCCCAGCAGCGGTTCGCCCGGCGCAGGGACAAGCAGGTGAGCGAGGCCCACGCGGCGGCGGCCGAGGTCGCGCTGCGCGTCCTCCTCCCGGGCCTGGCCGAGCTGGAGGCGGTGGTCCTGGGCGGCGACCGGCGCGCGGTGGACGCGCTGCGGGCCGACCGCAGACTGGAGGCGGTCTTCGCGCTGGAAGCCGGGCCCTTCCTGACGGTCCCCGACCCCCGGCTGGCCGTGCTGCGGACCGCCCCGGGCCTGTTCCGCGCGGTCCGGATCCGGCTGGTCGACCCGACCTGACCGGTCGTGTCCCGCCGCGCCCGCCGGGACGGCCGGTCGGCGCGACCTGGGGAGAGCCCTCGCACGCGCGCCGTACACTGATCGGTATGCGCACTTCCGATTGACGCCGCCCCCGAGGCGAGACGGCCGGGCCGGGAGCCTGAGGAGCACACGACGGCGGGTTCGGCGGTACTTCGGCAGTTCGGCAGTACGGCGAGCCGTTCCATCCCATTCTGGAGTGTTTTCCACCATGATCGTGGCTTCTGACATCGAGCTGCGCGCCGGGGCCCGGCTGCTCATCGAGGGCGCGTCGTTCCGGGTCAACCCGGGCGACAAGATCGGGCTCGTCGGCCGCAACGGCGCGGGCAAGACCACCCTGACCAAGGTGCTGGCCGGGGAGGCGCTGCCCGCGGCGGGCACGGTGACCACCACCGGCGCGGTCGGCTACCTCCCGCAGGACCCCCGCACCGGCGACCTGGACGTGCTGGCCCGCGACCGCATCCTGTCGGCCCGCGGGCTGGACGAGGTGCTGCGCGAGCTGCGCGCCGCCGAGGCCGGCATGTCCTCGGCGGACGAGCGGACCCGCGACCGGGCGGTGCGGGCCTACGGGCGGCTGGAGGACCGGCTGCACGTCCTGGGGGGATACGCCGCCGAGTCGGAGGCGGCCTCGATCGCCTCCAGCCTCGGGCTGCCCGACCGGGTGCTCGGGCAGCCGCTCTCCACCCTGTCGGGAGGCCAGCGCAGGCGGGTGGAGCTGGCGCGGATCCTGTTCAGCGGGGCGGAGACTCTCCTGCTCGACGAGCCGACAAACCACCTCGATGCCGACTCAATCGGGTGGCTTCGTGATTTTTTACGATCCCATCAGGGCGGTTTGATCATTATCAGCCACGACGTCGGGCTTCTTGAAGCGACGGTAAACCGGGTCCTGTACCTCGACGCCAACCGCTCGGTGGTCGACACCTACAACGTCGGCTGGAAGGCCTACCTGGCCCAGCGGGAGACCGACGAGAAGCGCCGGAGGCGCGAGCGCGCCAACGCGGAGAAGCAGGCCGCGGCCCTGCTGTCGCAGGCCGACCGGATGCGCGCCAAGGCCACCAAGGCCAAGGCGGCCCAGGACATGCAGCGCCGCGCCGAGCGGCTGCTGTCGGGCCTGGAGACCGAGCGGCAGGGCGACAAGGTCGCCCGGCTGCGCTTCCCGCAGCCCGCGCCGTGCGGGCGCACGCCGATCACCGCCGAGGACCTGTCGAAGTCCTACGGCTCTCTGGAGGTCTTCACCGGCGTCGACGCCGCGGTCGACCGGGGCAGCAGGGTCGTCATCCTCGGCCTGAACGGCGCCGGCAAGACCACCCTGCTGCGCATCCTGGGCGGCCTGGAGCAGCCCGACACCGGCGCCGTCAGGCCCGGCCACGGCCTCAAGCTGGGCTACTACGCCCAGGAACACGAGACCATCGACCCCGACCGGACCGTGCTGGAGAACATGCGCTCGGCCAGCGAGCTGGCCGACGTCGAGCTGCGCAAGGTCCTCGGGTCGTTCTTGTTCACCGGGGACGACGTGGACAAGCCGGCCGGGGTGCTGTCCGGCGGGGAGAAGACCCGGCTGGCCCTGGCCACCCTGGTGCTGTCCGCGGCCAACGTGCTGCTGCTCGACGAGCCCACGAACAACCTTGATCCCGCCAGCCGCGAGCAGGTCCTCAGTGCACTAAAGTCCTATTCTGGGGCGATTGTTCTCGTCACGCACGATGAGGGCGCAGTAGAGGCACTACGACCCGATAGGGTGATCTTGCTACCTGACGGAGTCGAAGATGCTTGGAGTGATGAATTTTCCGATCTTGTGGCACTTGCCTGATCTTAATTTGAGCGGGTACGGATCTTTTCCCATGGAGTAGGTAGCCGATCGCGCTGAAATGACTGATCATGGCGTGAGTAACGCTGCGGAAGTCTGGCACTACAGGAGGTACTCGTGGCCGAGACTCTCAAGAAAGGCACCCGGGTCACCGGGGCCGACCGTGAAAAACTGGCCGCCGACCTGAAGAAGCGCTACAGCGCGGGTGAGAGCATCCGCGCCCTGGCCGCTTCGACCGGCCGGTCGTACGGCTTCATCCACCGCATCCTGAGCGAGTCCGGTGTGACTCTGCGAGGGCGCGGCGGCGCCACCCGGGGTAAGTCGAAGCGCTGACACCGCCTCGGAACGCGCGACCGCAGCCGCTCGTCCCCCACGCTGAGACGTCCCGCTCGGGCCTGTAGAACCTCGTTCTGGAGAGTCGATAGGCTCGGGCGAGACGGAAGACGGCAGCGGGGAGGGCGAGCCATGACGGAAGCGGTGTTCGCGGGAAGCGCGGAAGGGGCCTCTCCGGAGGAGGCCGGTCTGCGCTACGAGGTGGACGGCGAGATCGCGACGATCACGCTGGACCGGCCGGACAAGCGGAACGCTCAGACGTTCGCGACCTGGTCGGCGCTGGCCCGGATCGGTGACAGCCTGCCGCAGCAGGTGAGGGTCGTCGTGATCAGGGGTGAGGGGCCGTCCTTCTCGGCAGGGATCGACCTGCGGATGTTCACCCCGGAAGGGGTGCCGGGCCAGGGATCGTTCGCGTCCTCCGCGACGCTCGGCGACTCGGCCTTCGAGCAGCGGATAGCCCAGGCGCAACGGGGGTTCCTGTGGTTGCGCCGCCCCGACATCGTCTCGATCGCGGCCGTCCAGGGGCACGCGATCGGCGCCGGCTTCCAGCTCGCCCTCGCCTGTGACCTGCGCGTCCTCGCCGACGACGCCAAGCTGTGCATGAAGGAGCCCGCCCTCGGGCTGGTGCCCGACCTGACCGGCACCAAGCCGCTGGTCGACATCGTCGGCCTGCCCAGGGCCCTGGAGATCTGCCTCACCGCCCGCACCGTGGGAGCCGAGGAGGCCGCCCGGCTGGGCCTGGCCGAGCTCGTGGTCGCCCCGGACGAGCTGGCCGGCGCCGTACGCGACCTGGCCGCCGCGCTGCTGGCGGTGAACCGCGACGCCGCGACGGCGACCAAGCGCCTGCTCCAGGGCGCCGCGGGCCGCACGCTGGAGGAGCAGACCGCCGCCGAACGGCACGAGCAGGTCGCCCGGGTCAAGGCGCTGTTCGCCGGAAGCTGACGGCGGAATGGAAAGATCCCGGCCGGTGCTCCTTCCGATGGAGGAGGCCACATGGCGATGATGGGCGGGGGGTTCGGCCCCCAGGCGATGCGCTCGCTGCGGCGCGACAGCTCGGTGACCAAGGAGCGTCTCGCACCGGGCACGGTCAGGCGCATAGCGCGCTACGCGCGGCCGTTCGCCCGGCAGATAACGGCGTTCCTGGTGCTGGTCGTGGCGGGCTCGGTCATCGTGATCGCCAACCCGCTGCTGATGAAGGCGATCATCGACGACGGCATCGCCCAGAAACGGCCCGGCGTGGTGCTCGCCCTCTCCGGGGTCATCGCGGTCCTGGCGCTCGCCGACGCGGCGCTCACCCTCGTCCAGCGCTGGTTCTCCGCCCGGGTCGGCGAGGGCCTGATCTACAACCTGCGCACCGAGGTCTTCGACCACGTGCAGCGGATGCCGGTGGCGTTCTTCATGCGCACCCAGACCGGCGCCCTGGTCTCCCGGCTGAACACCGACGTGATCGGCGCCCAGCGGGCGCTGACCAGCACCCTGTCGTCGGTGGTGTCCAACGTGGTCATGCTCGTGCTGGTGCTCGGCGCGATGCTCGCGCTGTCGTGGCAGATCACCCTGGTCGCCCTGGTGCTGCTGCCGGTCTTCCTCTTCCCGGCCCGCTGGGTGGGCCGGAAGATGTCCGGCCTGACCCGTGAGCAGATGCAGCTCGACGCCGAGATGAGCTCCCTGATGACCGAGCGGTTCAACGTCGCCGGCGCCATGGTCGCCAAGCTGTACGGCCGCCCCGACGAGGAGGCCGCCGACTTCGGCCGCCGGGCCGGACGGGTGCGCGACGTCGGCGTCACCGTCGGCATGTACGGCACGTTCTTCCGCGTCGCGCTCGGCCTGGTCGCGGCCCTGGCCACCGCGCTGGTGTACGGCGGGGGCGGCCTGCTGGCCATCGACGGCGCCTTCGAGCTCGGCACCCTGGTGGCGCTCGCCGCCCTGCTGATGCGCCTGTACGGCCCGCTGACGAGCCTGTCCAACGTGCACGTGGACGTGATGACCGCGCTGGTCAGCTTCGACCGGGTCTTCGAGGTGCTCGACCTGAAGCCCATGGTCGCCGAGCGGCCCGGCGCCCGGCCCGTCCCGGACGGGCCCGCCTCGATCGAGTTCGACGGCGTCCGGTTCACCTATCCCGCGGCCTCGGAGGTGTCGCTGGCCTCGCTGGAGTCGGTGGCCCGCCCCGACCCCGGACCCGGCCACGAGGTGCTGCGGGACGTCTCCTTCACCGCCCGGCCGGGCCAGATGATCGCGCTGGTCGGCCCCTCCGGCGCCGGCAAGACCACCATCACCAGCCTGGTCTCGCGCCTGTACGACGTGAACGAGGGGGCCGTGCGCATCAACGGCCTGGACGTGCGCGACGCCACCTTCGAGTCCCTGCGCGACACCGTGGGCGTGGTGATGCAGGACGCCCACCTCTTCCACGACACCATCGGGGCCAACCTCGCCTACGCCAGGCCCGGGGCCACCGAGGAGGAGATCTGGGAGGCCCTGCGCGCCGCGCAGATCGCCGACCTGGTCGAGGCGCTGCCCGAGGGCCTGGAGACCGTGGTGGGCGACCGGGGATACCGCCTGTCCGGCGGCGAGAAGCAGCGCCTGGCCCTGGCCCGGCTGCTGCTCAAGGCGCCCCGGGTGGTCGTCCTCGACGAGGCCACCGCCCACCTAGACTCCGAGTCCGAGGCCGCGGTCCAGCGGGCCCTGAAGACCGCACTGGACGGCCGGACCTCCCTGGTCATCGCGCACCGGCTGTCCACCGTCCGCGAGGCCGACCAGATCCTGGTGATCGCCGACGGCCGGGTGGTGGAGCGGGGCCGCCACGAGGAGCTGCTGGCCGGCGGCGCCGTCTACGCCGAGCTCTACCGCACCCAGTTCAGCGGCGAGTGATCCTCCCCACGCGGCCCGGGTACGGCGGGCCGCGCGACGGTCACCGGCAGGACGCGGACCGGGCGCGGGATCACCGGTAGCCCAGGCGGGCGAGCTCGGTGCGGGCCACCTTCTCCACCAGGGCGGCGTCCTCGCCGTGCAGCCTGCTCCGCCAGGCGCCGGTCTTCGGGGCGCGCCCGCCGTACAGGGCGACCTTGGACACCCGCGCCTGGAGGAAGGCCGACAGCTCCTCCGCGGCCCGGGCGGGAGAGGAGGCCAGCTCCTCGTAGCGCAGGGTCAGCAGCTGCCCGCGCGGCAGGTCGCGGTGGAGCGCGGCCGACAGCCGAACCGCGCTGCGCCAGCGCAGCGCGCACTTGCCCGCCGTGGGCATCGCCTTCCAGCGGTCGCGGTGCTCGGCGGCGTTGACACCGAGGAACGGGTTGGGGAACTCGGCCTCCTCGCTCAGCATGGCGGGCTTGAACCACGCCAGCGCCGCCGGGTCGGCCAGCATGTCGGCCACCACGTCCCTGCCGTCCCTGATCAGCTGGACGAACCGGGCGTCGGGGAACGCCTGCAGCAGCACCTGGGCGCTGTAGATCAGGTCGGGGCTGGCGTCGCCGAACCGCGCCACCGCGCCCGGCGCCGCGCACGGCCCGGCACCGGTCACGCCGCCCGCCTCCCGGCAGGCGGCCGGGCACTCGCCGCAGGCCCCGGGGACGATCTGCCAGGACTCGGCCAGGGCGTCACGCAGCACCCGGGTGGCTCCCATGCCCCGGCCCGCGATGGAGGGGCGCCGGGCGAAGGCGTACACCACGTGGGCGACCGGGGCGCGGCCGATCGTGACGTGGAAGCCGGGGGAGCGTTTCAGGGCGCGGGCCAGCAGGTCCGAGCCGGAGTGCGGGGCGGCGAGCACGAACACCGGCTGGCGGACCTTGATGCCGTTGACCACGAGGATGTGGGGCGGAGGTCGCATATGTGTGCCCAGTGTGGCACCGTTTCCAGCGTGAACGAACCGGCCCTGCCCACACCAGCCCCTGCGGACGGCGCGGCCGTCCGGCCCGCCGTCGTCCCGCCCCGGCTGCACCCCGGCGACACCGTCGCGGTGGTCTGCCCGTGCGGCCCGCCCGACCCGGCGCAGCTGCGGCGCGGCGCCGGCGTGCTGGAGGAACTGGGGCTGAAGGTCGTCATGGGCGAGCACGTCCTCGACCGTGACCGCTACCTCGCCGGCTCCGACGCGGACCGGGCCGCCGACCTGCAGCGGGCCTGGTGCGACCCGGCGGTCGCCGCGGTGTTCTGCGGCCGGGGCGGCTACGGCGCCTCGCGGATCCTGCACCTGATCGACTGGGAGGCCATGCGGGCCGCGGGGCCCAAGATCCTCGTCGGCTCCAGCGACGTCACCGCGCTGCACCAGGCGTTCGCCGTCGAGCTGGGGCTGGCCTCCCTGTTCGGCCCGATGCCCGCCTGCGACGTGCTCAGCGGCCCCGCCGGCTCCGAGCCCCGCACCCTGGAGCACCTCGCGGCCGCGCTGTTCGGCGAGCCCGGGCCGGTCACCGGCGACCGGGTCGTCGTCCCGGGCCGGGCCGTCGCACCGGTGACGGGCGGTAACCTCAGTCTGCTGGCCGCCCTGTGCGGCACGCCGCACCGGATGCGGGCCCAGGGCCGGATCGTCCTGCTGGAGGACATCGCCGAGGAGCCCTACCGCATCGACCGGATGCTCACCCAGCTCCTGCGTTCGGGCTCGCTGGACGGCGCGGCCGGGTTCGCCCTGGGTTCCTGGGTGGGGTGCGGCGACCCCTACCCGACGCTCGTCGAGCGGCTCGCGCCGCTCGGGGTGCCGGTGATCGCCGGGCTTCCGGTGGGCCACGGGACACCACAGTTCAGTGTGCAGTTGGGGGCACTTGGTGCTATTGATGCAGAATCGTGCTCTCTGACGGGCTCACTCACCGATCCCGGGAAGGCACCCTGGGTGCGGACCTAGCGAACGGGAGAGGGGAAAAGTGCGTGAGGCTGTTCCGGCGGCACCGTGATCGACGGGCCGCGACCTCGGTGAACCCGGTGGGTCCGGCGGGATCGGCGGCCCAGGCCGCCCCGGCCCGCCCGGTCGAGGAGGTCGATCTCGACTCCCTGCTCGCCCTCGTCGCCGACACCCTCGGCTACGGCTGCTCCTTCGAGCCCGGCGGCGCCACGCTGACGCTGTCCGGCCCCCGCACGATCGAGGTCCGGCTGACGGGCCTGCGCGCCGAGGCGCGCCGCCGGTCGCGGGAGGACTGGCCTGTGCTGGTCTCCGGGCACCTCTCCCACGCGCTGGCCACGGCGGACGAGCCGTTCGACGCCTGCGACCTGGCCCAGGCCGGCCCGCTGCTGGGCACCCGCGTCCGCTTCGACGACGGCCTGGACGACGGCCTCGTGGTCGGCCGGCACCTGGCCGCGGACCTGGTGGAGGTGCTGACCGTCGGGCACGGCGCGGCCGAGCGGCCGGTCCGCCCGGAGGAGGCCGGCTGCTGGCCGGTCACCGCCGCCCAGGCCCTGGAGCTGGCCGCGGGCAACGCCGGCGGTGGGCGGTCCTCGGTCACCGAGGCCGACCTCGGCGGCGTCGCGGTCCTGAGTTTGGACGGCGCGGGCGCCGCCGCCTGCCTGCGCCGCCTGGACGAGCACCTGCCCCTCCCGGCCGACGGCGCGCTGGTCGCGCTGACCGGCCCGGCCACCGTGGTCGTCCACCCGGTCGAGGGCATCGGCGTGGTCCGCGCGATCGAGCGGCTGAGGCTGTTCGCCCAGCGGGAGTTCGAGCGGCGCGACGACGCCCTCAGCCCGCACGTCTACTGGTGGCACGACGGCGGGCTCGCCCTGGTACGGGCCGATCTGATCGCCCAGGACGGGCAGGTCCGCCTGGTGGTGGCCCCGCCGCCGGAGTTCGCCCGCGTCATCGCCGCCCTGGCCGTCCGGTCCGACGCCGAGACCCCCGAGCGCTGACCCGGGGCGGTACGGCGGGCCCGCCTACCGCGCGTCCCGCGCCGGGCGGGAAGGCCCCGCGCCGGACGCCTCCCCGCGTCCCCCCGCCGGCCGGCGGGAGGAGGCGGGCCGTACCGGTCAGTCGTCCCCGGCGAGCGCGCGGGCGGCGTGGATCAGCGGCACGTGGCTGAACGCCTGCGGGAAGTTCCCCACCAGGCGGCCGTGGCGGGGGTCGTACTCCTCGGCGAGCAGGCCCACGTCGTTGCGCAGCGACAGCAGGCGCTCGAACAGCTCCACGGCCTCCTCCCTGCGGCCGATCATCGCCAGCGCCTCGGCCAGCCAGAAGCTGCACGCCAGGAACGCGCCCTCGCCGCCGGGCAGGCCGTCGAGGTTGCCGTCCTCCGACACCGGGTAGCGCCGCACGAAGCCGTCGGTCATCAGCTCCCGCTGGATCGCCTCCACCGTGCCGACCACCCGCGGGTCGTCCGGCGGCAGGAACCCGACCATCGGGATCATCAGCAGCGCGGCGTCCAGCTCCCGCGAGCCGTACGACTGGGTGAAGGTGTTGCGGGCCGCGTCGAACGCCTTGTCGCAGACCTCGGCGTGGATCTGCTCGCGCAGCGCCTGCCACCGCTCCACCGGCCCCGGCCGGCCGAAGTCCTCCACCTGCCTGATGGCCCGGTCGAGCGCGACCCAGCACATCACCTTGGAGTGGGTGAAGTGCCGGCGCGGGCCGCGGACCTCCCACAGCCCCTCGTCGGGCTCGTCCCAGTGGGCCTCCACGTAGTCCATCAGCTCCAGCTGGATGGTCCAGGCCCGGTCGTCGGGCTCCATGCCCGAGGCGCGCGACAGGTGCAGGGAGTTCATCACCTCCCCGTAGACGTCGAGCTGGAGCTGGGTGACCGCGCCGTTGCCGATCCGGACCGGGCGGGAGTCCTCGTAGCCCGGCAGCCAGTCGAGCTCCAGCTCGGTCAGCCGCCGCTCCCCGGAGACGCTGTACATGATCTGCAGGTCCTGGGCGCGGCCGGCGATGGCCCGCAGCAGCCAGGCGCGCCAGGAGCGGGCCTCGCCGAGGTAGCCGGCGCCGATGAGCGCGTCCAGCGTCATGGTGGCGTCACGCAGCCAGCAGAAGCGGTAGTCCCAGTTGCGGACCCCGCCGATGTCCTCGGGCAGCGAGGTGGTGGGGGCGGCGACGATGCCGCCGGTGGGCTCGTAGGTGAGGGCCTTGAGCGTGATCAGGGAGCGGACCACGGCCTCGCGCCAGGGACCCTGGTAGGTGCACTGTTCCACCCACTCCTCCCACAGCTTCTCCGTCTCGGTGAGCTGTTCGATCGGGTCGATCTCCACGGGCCTGGGCTGGTGGGAGGGGTGCCAGGTGAACACGAACGGCACCCGCTCGCCCGCCGAGACGGTGAACCTCGCGCGGTGGGCGTAGTCGCCGCCGTGCAGCGGGACGGGGGAGTGCAGCCAGATCGAGTCGGGGCCGCCGACGGCGTGCAGCAGCCCGTCGGTGCGGCGCACCCAGGGCACGATGCGGCCGTAGTCGAAGCGGACGCGGATCTCGGTGGACATCTCCACGGTCCCCGACACGCCCTCCACGATCCTGACCAGGTCGGGGTTGGCGTGCCGGGCGGGCATGAAATCGATCACCCGGACCGTGCCGGTGGGGGTGTCCCACTCGCTCTCCAGGATCAGCGTCTCGCCCCGGTAGCGCCGCCGGGTGGCGGGCGGCCGCTCGTGACCGGAGGGGCCCACCCACCACTGCCCGTTGTACTTGTCGCCGAGCAGTGCCGCGAAGCACGCCGGGGAGTCGAAACGTGGCAGGCAGAGCCAGTCGATGGAGCCGTCCCGCCCGACCAGGGCGGCCGACTGCATGTCGCCGATGAGCGCGTAGTCCTCGATCCGCATGGCTCCGACGCTACCCCGGCGGCGGCGGATCAGCCCTGCCCCGGCCGATGCTCCGGTTCCGGCCCGGCGCCCGTCTGGTCCCGGCCCGGCGACGCCCGGCCGCCTCGGCCGTCCTCGGCCGCCTCGGCCGCGCTCAGCCGCGCGGCCGCATACGCGGCATGAAGAACTGCGTCAGGGGCCCGATGGCCAGGGCGAACACCACGGTGCCGACGCCCACGACGCCGCCGAGCAGCCAGCCCACGGCCAGCGCCGTGACCTCGATGAGGGTACGGGCCACCCGGATGCTCAGGCCCAGCCGGTTCAGGCCGGTCATCAGCCCGTCACGCGGACCGGGGCCGAGCCCGGCCCCGATGTACAGGCCGGTCGCCGCGGCGGTGACCACGACCCCGGCCAGCAGGCAGGCCCAGCGCACGGCCAGCGGGCCGGGCTCCGGGACCAGCCACATGACCGCGTCGGCGAACACGCCGACGAGGATGACGTTGCTGATGGTGCCGATCCCGGGCCTCTGCCGCAGCGGGATCCACAGCAGCATGACCAGGGCGCCCACGATGATGATCCACATGCCGACCGAGAGGCCCAGGTGGACGGCCAGGCCCTGGTGGAAGACGTCCCAGGGGCTTCCGCCGAGGCGCGACTCGATCTGCAGGGCGATGCCGGTGCCGTACAGCGCGAGGCCCGCGTACAGGCGCAGGAGGCGGTTCGGCAGCGAACCCAGGGATGGGAGGGATGCTTCGCTCATAATGGCCTTGATTCTTCAAGGCCATTAGTGCGTGACAAAAGGGCCAATTCTCGGAAAATGGCCTTATAGTGGCGCACGTGAACCGGTATCTGAGCGGCCCGCAACTGGCCCGCCTGGTGGCGATCGACCCCGGCGCCCGGCCGTACTACCGGGTGCTGGCCGAGACGGTGCGGTCGCTGATCCTCGACGGCCGGCTGCCCGTGCGGGTCCGCCTCCCCGCCGAGCGCCACCTCGCCCAGGAGCTGGGCGTCAGCCGCACCACCGTGACCGCGGCCTACGACCGCCTGCGCGAGCAGGGCTACCTGGAGAGCAGGCAGGGCGCGGGAAGCTGGACGGCACTGCCGCGGCCCTCCGAGATGGGCGCCGACAACCCCTGGATCGCCTCCGGGGACGACGGCCTGCTGCCGCTGCACGCCGCCGCGCCGCCGGCCACCCCGCTGCTGCCCGAGGCCGTCGCGGCGGCCACCGAGCGCTACCCGTGCCGCGCGCTCGGCACGGGCTACGAACCCCCCGGGATCACCCCGCTGCGCGAGGCGATCGCGGCCCGCTACACCCACCGGGGCCTGGCCACCCGGCCCGAGCAGATCCTCGTCACCACCGGCGCCCAGCAGGCGATCCACCTGGTGATGACGATGCTGCTGACACCGGGCGACCCGGTGCTGCTGGAGTCGCCGACCTACCCGCACGCGATCGACGCCGCCAGGACGCGCGGCGCGCGGATCGTCCCCGTCGGCGTCCCCGACGGCGGCTGGCACCTCGACCTGCTCACCTCCGCGCTGCGCCAGTCGGCGGCCCGGCTGGCCTACGTGATCCCCGACTTCCAGAACCCGACCGGCCACCTGATGGACGACGCCGTCCGGGCCGGCCTGGTCGGCGAGGCCAGGCGGCACGGCACCACCCTCATCGTGGACGAGACCTGGAGCGAGCTGGCCCTCGACGAGGTGCCCCGCACCGCCCCGCTGGGCGCCTTCGACACCGACGGGCGGGTGATCAGCGTCGGCTCGGCGTCCAAGCTGTGGTGGGGCGGCCTGCGCATCGGGTGGGTCCGCGCGAGCGCCGCCATGGTGCGCCGCCTGGCCGTGCTGCGCGCCGCCGTGGACATCGCCAGCCCGGTGTTCGAGCAGCTCGTGGTGACCGAGCTGTTCTCCCGGATCGAGGAGGCCAGGGCCGAACGCCGCCGGACCCTCGGCGCCTCCCGCGCGGCCCTGGTCACCGCGCTGGCCGAGCACCTGCCCGACCTGACCTTCACCGTGCCCGCCGGCGGCGGCGCGCTGTGGGCGCGGCTGCCCGGCCCGTCGGCCGTCCCGCTCGCCGACGCCGCGGCCTGCCACGGCGTGCGGCTCGCCCCGGGCCCCTGGTTCGGGATGGACGGCGCGCTGGAGGGCCGGCTGCGCCTGCCGTTCACCCAGCCGCCGCCGGTCATCGCCGAGGCGGTGGCGCGCATCGCCGAGGCGAGGGTCAGGGGTCCGTACGGCGCCCGCCCCGCCGAGCCGCTCACCCCGGTCCTCTGAGCCGCCCCGCCGCCGGGTGAGCGGGGCCGGTCGCCGGGTGCGCGGTCCGGCCACCACGTGGGCCGTCCGGCCGCCGCGCCGGCCCGCCCGCGCGGCGGTGAGGGGTCAGGGGCCCTGGTCGGAGGCCACACCCCGGGCCAGCGGCGCGCGCAGCCGCAGCCGCATGGCGGCGATGCGCAGCCCGAAGGCCAGCACCGCCGAGGCCAGCGTGGCCGGCCAGCCGTGCAGGTCGAGGGTGTAGAGCGCGGCCATGACCGCCGAGCCGAGCATGGCCGGCACCGCGTACAGCTGGCGGTCGTACAGCAGGAGGGGGATCTGCCCGGCCAGGACGTCGCGCAGGATGCCGCCGCCGACCGCGGTGGTGACGCCGAGCAGGGCGCCGTGCAGCGGGCTGAGGCCGTAGTTCATCGCCTTCTCGGTGCCGACCGCGCAGAACAGGCCCAGCCCCGCCGCGTCGAGCACGTCCACCGCGGGCATCACCCGCTCCACCTGGGGATGCCAGAAGAACACGATCGCCGCGGCCACGGCCGGCACGACCACGTAGCCGGTGCTGGAGAAGGCCGCGGGCCGCACGTTGAGGATCAGGTCACGCAGGATTCCGCCGCCCAGCGCGGTCATCTCCGCCAGCACGGTCATGCCGACCACGTCCAGCCGGCGGCGGACGCCGACCAGCGCCCCGGAGAGCGCGAAGACGAAGATTCCGATGAGATCGAGGGCCTGGCTCACCGTCTAATCATCCCAGGACCGGATATCTGTGATCACCGTTTCAGGCGGGCGGCGACCCGGCCGCCGCCTCCTCATGGTGGTGCTCCCGCATCAGCCGGTTGAGCCGGGGGACGAACACGAACATCAGCGCGCCGGCGGCGAGCGCGATCAGCGCCAGCGTCAGGAAGTACATGGGCTCCGACACGTAGTCGCGCAGCCGCGCGGTCTGCCCGCCCACCGCGTCGCCCACCGCGATGGCGATGAACCACACCCCCAGCATCTGGCCCTTGAACGCCGCGGGGGCGAGCCTGGTGGTGATCGACAGCCCGACCGGGCTCAGCGCCAGCTCACCGAAGACCTGCACGAGGTAGACCAGCACCAGCCACCACACCGAGATCCTGCCCTGCTCGGCCAGCTTGGCGGCCAGCGCCATGACCACGAAGCTCAGCCCGTTCATGAACAGGGCGAAGGCGAACTTGTGCGGGGCCGTCACCCGGTTGCCCAGCTTGACCCAGAGCGCCGCGAAGACGGGGACGAGGATCGCGATGAACAGCGGGTTGAACGACTGCGTGGTCGCCGCGGTGATCCTGAGGCCGAACAGCGACAGGTCGGTGCGGTCCTGGGCGAAGAACAGCAGCACGGTCGGGGCGAGGTCGTAGAGCATCCAGAAGACCGCCGCGGCGGCGAACAGCCAGATGTAGGCCTTCATCCCCGAACGCTCGTCCTCGGTCAGGTTGTGGCTGCCGAGCAGGATGTAGGCGAAGTAGCCCACCGGCACGGCGACGATGAGCAGGGTCACCACCAGCGAGAACGCGCCCAGGCTGAACGTGCCGGAGGCCACCCAGAGCGCCAGCGCGCCGGCCACCACGACGGCGGCGCCCACGGCCGCGGTGGCGAAGTGCCGCCGCTCGCGCGGGGTCAGCCGGTGGCCGGGCGCGTCGCCCGCGCCCCGCAGGTGGCGGCGGCCCGCCGCGTACTGCCACAGCCCCAGCGCCATGCCGACCGCCGCCGCGCTGAAGCCCAGGTGCCAGCGGTCGCCGGAGGCGAGCCAGCCCACGACGAGCGGCGCGGCGAAGGCGCCGATGTTGATGCCGAGGTAGAAGATCGAGAAGCCGGCGTCCCGGCGCGCGTCCTCGTCCTCCGGGTACAGCTTGCCGACCATCGCGGAGATGTTCGGCTTCAGCAGCCCCGTGCCGGTGATGATGAGCAGCAGGCCCAGGGCGACGAAGGCGCCTCCGCTCACCGGGATCGCCATGCTGATGTGGCCGCACATGATGACGAAGCCGCCCCACAGCACCGCCCGCCGGGCCCCCAGGATCCGGTCGGCGATCCAGCCCCCGGGCAGCGCCACGAGATAGATCAGCGCGCCGTAGACGCCGACGAGGGCCGTGGCGGTCTGCTGCGAGAGCCCCAGGCCCGACGCGGCGGGGGAGGCGGCCATGAAGGTGGCCAGGATGGCGCGCAGGCCGTACCAGCTGAAGCGCTCCCACATCTCGGTGCCGAACAGCGTGGCCAGGCCACGTGGATGTCCGAAGAAGGTCTTCTCCTCGGTGCGGGTCTCCGCGGACATGTGTGAGCCCCCCGGCCTCGTCGCGTGATGACACTCCACCCTACGTAGCGGAACGGGGTGTCCTGTCCCGGTCGGGAGCATCCCGTTCCGGGGTGTTTGCGCAGGTGGCGGGTGTTTTCGACCCGGTGGGCGCATCGGCGGGCACCGCCCGCCCCGGACCGGCCCGCTCCCCGGTTTTGGGCCTTGTCCCAGGTCCGCGGCGTGTGGTGCGATGCATCCCAACCGGGTGGGCGAACACGGTGCGGAGGCGTCATGGCGGGTGTCCTCGAAGAGCGCGCGGAGATCGAGCGGGAGATCGGCGGCCGTACGGTCTGCGACCTGCTGCGGGAGGCGGCCGAGCACCATCCCGGCGCCCCCGCCTACTCCGACCCCGACGGCGACGGCTGGGTCACCCTCACCTACGCCGACGCCCGCCGCCGCGTCCTGGAGATCGCCGCCGGCCTCGCCGCCCTGGGGCTGCGGCCCGGCGAGGCGGTCGCGCTGATGATGGTCAACCGCAGCGAGCACGTCCTGGCCGACCTGGGAACGGTGCACGCCGGGGGCGTCTCCTGCTCGGTCTACGCGACCTTCACCCCCGAGCAGGTGGCCTTCGTCGCGGGTGACGTCGGCGCGCGGATCGCGGTGCTGGGCGGGCCCGGGGAACTGGCCACGTGGGAGCCGGTGCTCGACCGCCTCCCCGCCCTGGAGAAGGTCATCGTGCTGGAGGGAGCCCCGGCCGGCGACCGGTTCCTCGCCTGGGACGACTTCCTGGCCCTGGGCCGCGAGCGGCTCGCCGCCGACCCCGCCGCCGTCGAGGCCCGCTGGCGGGCCGCCCGGCCCGGCGACGTCCTGACCGTCCTCTACACCTCCGGCACCACCGGAAACCCCAAGGGCGTGCCGCTGACCCACGCCAACGTGCTGTTCGAGGTGGCGGCCACCACCAGGATGGCCGACCTGCCGCAGCGCGGCACGCAGATCTCCTACCTCACCTACGCGCACATCGCCGAGCGGGTCCTCAGCCTCTACCTGCCGTTGCTGAAGATCTCCCACACCCACTTCTGCACCGACATGGCCCGCCTCGGCGCCGTCCTCGGCCAGGTGAAGCCGGTGCTGTTCTTCGGTGTGCCGCGCGTGTGGGAGAAGATGATGGCCCGCCTGCAGGCGCTGCTGGTCTCCCAGCCGGAGGAGCGGCAGCGGGCCATGCGCGAGGCCATGGCCGCCGGGCTCGCCCACATGGAGGCCGGGCAGTACGGCGGCACGCCCTCGCCCGAGGTGCGGGCCGCCTACGAGCGCGCCGACGCCAAGCTGCTGTCGGCGATCCGCTCCATGATCGGCCTCGGCGACGCCGCCTGGCTGGGCAGCGCCGCCGCGCCGATGCCGCTGGAGGTCCAGCGCTTCTTCGCCGGCCTCGGCCTGTGCGTGCTGGACGTGTACGGAATGACCGAGACGACGGGCGCCTTCACCGCCAACGCCCCGGACCGCTACAAACTCGGCACGGTCGGCCAGGCCGGGCCGGGCGTGGAGGTCCGCATCGCCGAGGACGGGGAGATCCTCACCCGCAGCCCCGCCAACACCCGCGGCTACCTGAACCGCCCCGAGGCGACCGCCGAGGCACGATCGACGACGACGGCTTCGTCCGCATCGTGGACCGCAAGAAGGAGCTCATCATCACCGCCGGCGGCGAGAACATCTCCCCGGCCAACATCGAGAGCCACCTCAAGGAGCACCCGCTGATCGGCCAGGCCCTCGCCTACGGTGACGGCAGGCCGTACCCGGTGGCGATCCTCACCCTCGACGGCGAGGTCGCCGCCGGCTGGGCCCGCAGCCGCGGCATCCCCGTCACCGACCTCGCCGGCCTCGCCGGTCACCCCGAGGTCCTGGCGGAGGTCGGGGCCGCCGTCGCCGCCGCCAACGAGCGGCTGGCCCGTGTCCAGCGGGTCAAGCGCTGGCGGCTGCTGCCGGCCGAGTGGACCGCCGAGACCGAGGAGCTGACCCCCAGCCTCAAGCTCAAGCGCCGGGTCGTGCACGCCAAGTACGCCGGGATCATCGACGAGCTGTACCGCGACTGACGGGCGCGGCGCCGGGCCGGGACGCGGCGTCCCCCCGGCGGGAACGGCCCGGGTCCCCACGGCAGGCCGGGGCCGGTGGCGGGGCGCGGCGCCGCCGGGAGCCGTCGTTTTGCCAACCGGGCGTGTGTCGCCTGCCCGGTCGTTACCGGGCGTTTCCTAACGTCCTGGCCATGGCTATGAGACTCCTTCTGCCGCTCCTGGCGTCGGGGGCCGCCCTGTCCGCCCAGGCGGGGCCCGCCACCGCCACCGAGGAGCCGGTGATCCGTTCCGTGACCCTGCGCCCCGGCACCCCCGTGGTCGGCCCGGCCGGTTCCCTCCGCCTGGTGATCGACGTGGTCGCCCGCGGGGCCGCCGGGCCGGGCGCGGTGACCGTCCGGGTCGAGCCGGGCACCCCGCCCGCCGGCGGCACGGTGCTCCGGCCCGAGCCCCTGCCGCCCACCGTCCAGCAGTGGGGGACGCCGATCCCGGCCCACGCCGTCTTCTCGCGTCCCGCCGTTCCCCGGGCGCTCGCCGTACGGAGGACCGGCGGCGGGCGCCGGACCCAGGCCGCCCGCGTCGCGGCCGTTCCCCCCGCGCCCGTCGTGCCCGGGGCGTCCGCCGGGTCCGGGGTGCTCACCGCCCTCGCGGTCCCCGGGGCGCCCGGAGCGCTCGCCGAGCCCGCGGCGGAGGCCGGCGGCGGGTGGGAGACGTGGCGGTTCCTGCCCGACAAGCAGCTCAACCGCTGGTACCCCGCCGGACCCTGGATGGTCATCGCGACCGCCCGGGGCGCCGACGGCGCCTCGGCCACCGGCTACGCCCGGTTCGAGCTGAAACGCGCCACCCGGTTCAGCTCGATCGAGGCTGTCCGGGAGGGCCGGGACGTGAAGGTCACGGGAGTGCTGAACCGGGTCGATCCGCAGGGCTACCTCGACTACGCCCCGTTCCCCGGCCAGCCCGTCGAGATCCTGCACCGGGAGGAGGGGCAGACGAGCTGGACGACGGCGGCCTCGGCCACCACCGACCGGCAGGGACGCTTCACCCGCCGGATGCCGGGCGCGGCCCGCGGGGGAGGCGGCGACTGGCGGATCCGGTACGCCGGGACGTCCGGCCACGCCCCCCGGCTGAGCGTCATCCACCCGACCGGCGGCCGGTAACGGCCGGGCCCCGGAACGGACACGGGCTCCCGGCACCCGCCGTGCCCCGCGGTCCGCGGTCCGCGGTCCGCACAGACGACCTCCGGAGCGGCCACGGATACGGCCGCCCGCCGCGCCGGGCACGGTTCCGGCTCAGGCCAGGGCGTGCACGACCGCGCCGAACAGGGCGGGCAGCCGCTGCGCCGCCGGGACCACCAGCCGGGGCACCGCCCGGTGCCTGCGGGCCGACACCAGCGCCCCGGTGAGCAGCCGGTGCCGCCGCGACAGCCGCAGCCAGGCGCCCTCGTAGGACTGCGGGGCGCCGGCCCGCAGGCAGCCCACCAGCACCCGCGCCGACGTCAGCGCGAGGGACACCCCCTCGCCGGTCAGCGCGTCGACGTACCCGGCCGCGTCGCCGACCAGCAGCACCCGGCCGGCGACGCGGGCGCGGACCCGCTGGCGCAGCGGACCGGCCCCGCGCACCGGGGTCACGGCCCGGCCGCCCAGCCGCTCCAGCAGCGCGGGGAAGTCCGCCAGGTGCTCGGCGTAGCCGCGCCGCCGAGAGCTCAGCACGGCCACGCCGACCAGCTCGTCGCCCACCGGCGTCACGTACGCCTCGCCGTCCGCGGCCCAGTGGACCTCCACGAAGTCGCTCCAGGGGGCGACGCGGTAGTGCCGCCGCAGGCCGTACCGGCGCGGCCCCGGATCGGGCAGGCCGAGTCCCAGCATGGCCCGCACGGGGGAGTGCAGGCCGTCGGCGGCCACCAGCCAGCGGGCGCGCAGCCCGGCGGCCCGGACCCCCTCGCCGTCCTGCCGCACCTCCTCCACCCGGCCGGGGAGGACCTTCACCCCCAGCTCGGCGGCGCGCGCCGACAGCGCGGCGTGCAGCTCCGTGCGCCGCACCCCGAGCCCGGGCCCGTCGCGGAAGGCCGCCTGCGCCCGGTGCCGCCCGTCGAGATAGCTGATGCCGCGCAGCTCCCGGCCCGGTGGCCGCACGCCCAGCGCCCGCAGCGCGGCGACGCCGCTCGGCATCAGCCCCTCGCCGCACGCCTTGTCCACCGGCGCGAGGCGGGGCTCGACCACGACGGCCTCCATGCCCGCCAGCGTCGCGTGGATGGCGGTGGCCAGGCCCGCCGGCCCGCCGCCGGCGACGAGCACGTCGATCACGCCGGGGCCCGCCCGGGCACCGGCGGGGCCGCCACGGCCAGCGCGGCGTCCTCACACCGGATCCGCACCACCATCAGCGCGGCGTTGAGCACGGTGAAGACGGCCGCGGTGACCCAGGCGCCGTGCACCAGCGGCAGAGCCGCGCCCTCGGCGGCCACCGCCACGTAGTTGGGGTGGCGCAGCCAGGACAGCCGGTACGGGCCCCGCTCCACCAGCGGCAGGCCCGGCACCACGATCACCTGGGTGTTCCAGCGCGGGCCCAGCGCCGCGATGCACCACCAGCGCAGCGCCTGGGCGGCGGCGACCACGGCCAGCATCGGCCAGCCCAGCGCCGGGACGAACGGGCGGCCGGCCAGCCCGGCCTCCAGCAGGCACCCGGCGAGCAGCCCGGTGTGCAGGGCGACCATCCACGGGTAGTGGCCCCGGCCGTACACCACCCCGCCCCGGGCCAGGCTCCAGCGGGCGTTGCGGCGGGCGACCACCAGCTCGGCGAGCCGCTCGGCCCCGACGAGCAGCACGAGCAGCAGGTACCACATCGAGAGATGCCAGGTCATCGGCCCCTACCAGCGCAACAGGACGAGTTCCGAGCAGAAGCCGGGGCCCATCGCGATGAGCAGCCCCGGGGTGCCCGGCGGTGGCCGCAGGGCGATGGTGTCGCGCAGCACGTGCAGCACCGAGGAGGACGACAGGTTGCCCACCTCGGCCAGCGAACGCCAGGTGACGTCCAGCGCGCCGGCGGGCAGGTCCAGCGACTCGGAGACGGCCTCCAGCACCTTCGGGCCCCCGGGGTGGCACACCCACGCCGTCACGTCGGAGGCGGTGAGGCCGTGGTCGGCCAGGAAACCGTGCACGTCGTCGGCGAGGTAGGCGCGCACCACGTCGGGCACGCCCGGGTCGAGCAGCACCTTGAAGCCGCCGTCGCGGACGTCCCAGCCCATCACGTGCCCGGAGTCGGGGTACAGGTGGCTGCGGGTCGCCACCACCCGCGGACCCGTCCCGCCGTCCGCCGCGCCGCCGTTCGCGGAACCGCCGTCCATCGCCGCGGACGCCCCCGCACCGGCGCCCGCCGCGGGCGTCGCCGGGCCGCTCCCGCCGTCCCGCTCGCCGCCGCAGGCCACCACCGCCGCCGCGCCGTCGCCGAACAGCGCACCGGCGACCATGTTGGCCGGTGAGACGTCGTCGCGCTGCAGGGTCAGCGAGCACAGCTCCACCGACAGCAGCACGGCCACGTGATCGGGCCAGCCGCGCAGGTAATCGTGCACCCGGGAGATCCCGGCGGCCCCCGCCACGCAGCCGAGCCCGAACACGGGCACCCGCTTGACGTCGGGGCGCAACCCCAGGCGGCCGACCAGCCGGGCGTCCACCGACGGGGCGGCGACGCCGGTCACCGAGGTGAACATGATCATGTCGACGTCGCGGGGTTCGAGGCCCGCCGCGTCCAGCGCCGCGCCGACCGCCTCGGCGCCCAGGTCCACGGCGGTCTCGACGAACACGTCGTTGGCCGCGCCGAACCCGTCGAGCTTGGCGTACCCGTCGAGGGGGAGGGCCAGGTGCCGCGAACGGACCCGGGCGCTCGCGTGCAGGCGGTCCAGCAGCCGCCGGCCGGTGCCTTCGAGCCCGCACATCCGCGCGACGGCGTCGGTGATCTCGGCCTGGGAGTAGCGGTTCGGTGGCAGCGCGCCGCGTACCGCGGCGATTCGCGTCATGTGGCAGGTACCCCCCGCACGGAGGAAAGCGGACACCGGCTTCCTTGCCCACCTACGACTGTGACATGCCTCACCCGTCCTAACAGTAGTGTGACGTCCCGCCCGCCCCAGGCGGCGACGCGCCGCCCCGGCCCGGTGGCCCGGCCGTCCGGACGGCCGCGAGGTCTTCCCCTCTACGATCGGTCCGTGACGATGAGCGGGCGTTCGCGGGAGCATGGGCACCCCGCCGGGCCGGAGGGCCGCCGGGGACCGGTGGGCGCGATCCGGGTGGCGTGGGCGCTGGGGCGGGCCTGCCATCCCGGGCCTACCGCGGCGGTCACCGCCATGGTGGCCGCGCTGGCCGTGGCGAGCGGCCGCGACGCCGCCGGGTGCGTCCTGGTGGCCGCCGCGGTGCTGTCCGGGCAGCTGTCGATCGGCTGGTGCAACGACGCGGTGGACGCCGGGCGCGACGTCGCCGCCGGCCGTACCGGCAAGCCGGTCGCCGAGGGCGCGGTGGGCGCGCGGACGGTGTGGGCCGCCGCCGCTGTCGCCGCGGCGCTGTGCGTGCCGCTCTCCCTGGCCTCCGGGCCCGCCGCCGGGACCGCGCACCTGGCCGGCGTGGCCGCCGCCTGGGCCTACGACCTGCGACTCAAGGCCACCGCGCTGTCGTGGCTGCCGTACGCGGTGGGGTTCGGCTCGCTGCCGGCGTTCGTGGCCCTCGGGCTGCCGGGCCACCCCTGGCCCGCCTGGTGGGCGGTCCTGGCGGCGGCGCTGCTCGGCTGCGGCGCGCACCTGGCCAACGTCCTGCCCGACATCCCGGCCGACCTCGCCACCGGGGTCCGCGGCTGGCCGCAGCGGCTCGGCGAGGCCCGCGTCCGCGTGCTGGTCCCGCTGCCGCTGCTGCTGGCCACGGCGGTGCTGGCCCTCGCCCCGCCGGGGCCGCCCGGTACGGGAGGCTGGGCCGCCCTCGCCGCGGCCGTCGCGCTCACCGGCGCCGGGACGCTGCTGGGCGGGCGCTCACCGCGCGTCCCGTTCGCCACGGCGATCGCGGTGGCCGCGGTCGGGGTGGTCCTGCTGCTGGCCCGCGGCACCGAGATCACCGCCGCCTGACGCCGGTCACCCCTCCGGCCGCGGTCGCCGGCCACGGCAGGCCATGCGGAAAGCACATCTCCGGGCTCCCGCCCATCGGCTCCCGGAAACCGTCCTGACCTCGTGGTCCACCGCGGCCGGTCCGGGGACCGCGGCTCCGGCGGCGGCCGCCGGGATCTTTAACCGGTTGCGGCTTTCCGGGTGTTCTGGCGTCATTGTGAGCGATCGGTCGACCGTACGGAAGGAGGCGATGCGGTGATGGCGTACAACGAGGTGACCGGAGAGCGGGCCCCGATCCGCATGTGGGCCGACCCCGACGGGATCGAGCCCGAGGTGATGCGGCAGCTGCGCAACGTGGCGAACCTCCCCTGGACCCACGGCGTCGCCGTGATGCCCGACGTCCACCACGGCAAGGGCGCGACGGTCGGCTCGGTCATCGCCATGCGGGACGCCGTCTCGCCCGCCGCGGTCGGGGTGGACATCGGCTGCGGAATGACCGCGGTGAAGACCTCCCTCACCGCCGCGAACCTCCCCGACGATCTCGGCTACCTGCGCTCGAAGCTGGAGCAGGCGATCCCGGTCGGTTTCGGCCTGCACAAGAACCCGGTCGACCCGGTCAGGCTGCACGGGGTCCCGACCGCCGGCTGGGCGGACTTCTGGAAGGACTTCGACCGCCTCGCCCCGGCCGTGCGCCCGAAGCGGGAGCGGGCCGAGGCGCAGATGGGCACCCTCGGCGGCGGCAACCACTTCCTGGAGATCTGCGCCGACGACCGCGACGCGGTCTGGGTCGTGCTGCACTCCGGCTCCCGCAACATCGGCAAGGAGCTGGCGGACTACCACATCGAGCGGGCCCGGGCGCTGCCGCACAACCAGGACCTGCCCGACCGCGACCTCGCGGTGTTCGTCGCGGGCACGCCGCAGATGGACGCCTACCGCCGCGACCTGTTCTGGGCGCAGGACTACGCGCGGCGCAACCGGACGGTCATGATGGCCCTGGCCTGCGGCGTGCTCCGGCGCCACCTGCCGGGTGTCACCTTCGAACAGCCGATCTCCTGCCACCACAACATTGCTTCGGGCAAGAGGTTCTCGCTTGCCGCCTGAATCCCTCCCGTGCGCCCACATAACGCAGAGATGGCCTGCTGAGCTGCTGATTCAGCCGAATTCCGGAGCGTTGACCGCTGCTTGAGCCCTGGAGATCTTGAGCAATGGGCCTGTTTTGGCGAGGAGTTTCATTACAGAGTCAAGGCGGCAGCGCTTCGCGCCGCCGCACGGCGGGGCGTGCCCGCCCCCGCCGCGCGGACATCGGGACCGGGCATGCGGCCTTGGGGGCCGGTCCCGGCCCGCGCCCGCCCGGCGGGAGCGGGCAGACCCCGCCGCCCGCCGCACCGAGCGCCCGCCGCACGGAACCGAACCCGCCGCCCTGGGTGCGCGCTGCCGCCGCTGCGACCGCCGGCCCAACCGCTACGCGGCCCCTCCGGGGTGCCTTCGGCATTGCGCCGGCCGTCTCCGCTCTGCACGTTCATCAGGCACACGAGGTCCATGAGGAAGGGCAGGGCTGCCGCCCCGCTTCCGTTCCTCGGGCCTGGGAGGCCCTGCGGTACGGGTCGGGTTGCCATCGAATGACGGGGTCACCGTGATCACGGTCATTGCCGGTCGGGTGCGGCGGCACGACTACGGGGGAAGGCCGTACCGCCGCACCGGCTCCAAGGGAGATCAGCGGTAGGTGAGCTGCACCCAGACCGCCCGGCCTATCTCCGGGTCGTAGTCGGTGCCCCATGCAGTGGACAGGAAGTCCACCCACGCCAGACCCCGCCCGCCCAGACTGTCATCGTCAGCAGGCCGCATCGCGGGGACGTTGACGGGTGAACCCTTGTCGATCACCTCGACATGGACCAGGCCGTCCCCCAGACCGACGCCGACCGTGATGATCTCGTCAGGGTGGCCCGAGTCGCTGTGAAGAATCGCGTTGGTGACGACCTCGCTCACCAGCAGCTCCACCGTCTCCAGAACCTCCGCCGAGGCCATGATGTGCGCGCTCAGTAGCTTCCGCACCCAGTGACGCGCGTCCGCCGCCGACTGCGGCACCCCGTAGAAGTCCCGATGATCGAGGAAGCGCAGCCCGTTCCAGCGCTTGAGCATCGCCTCGAACGCCTCATAGACGGCTTCCCGGCTCACCGCGCCGCCGCCTTACGGATCTCCTGCGCCGCCTCCTGATCAAGGGCACCGATCCGCTGGTTACGGCCCCGCCCCCACTGATAGATCCAGTACTCACCGAACCTGTAGGCGATCACCCGCACCGGCCGCCTCATACCCTGCGCCGTCAGATACGGCTCCTCGTTCAGCGGAAGCTCAAGCCGCACCGCCACGCCCACGCCGCGCAGGTCCCACGCCAGCCGGACGAGATGGATGTACTGGTCTTCCTGCACCGTCCCCAGGACGGGCCGCCGCGTGAGGGGGGCCGGTTGCGCCTGGTCAGCCGGTGTCGCCTCACCCGGCGGCAGGGCTTTAGAGTGATCCATAGATCGCACCTCCGACGTGCGGTCAGGACCCGTCGAACGGTGAGACGTTTCGGCGGGTCCGCCTTTTCTCCCCTCATGCTGCTGATCGTCTATCTCGAATCCGATACCCGAGGTGTATACCGAGGGCGTATTGTCAACTCCATGAGCAGCAGGTCAATGCTTTGGACGGACGTCCGTCTACGAGCCGCGTGGGCGCGAAGTGATTGGGCTGCTGTCTTTCGTGAGTACAGGCGTGTTGCTGGAATATCCCAGCTCAAGCTGGGGGAGCTGGTAGGCATGCCCCAACCTCACATCTCGGCTATCGAGAACGGCCGCAGGCAGATCACTGCGGCTGAGGTCATCTCGCGCATAACCGAAGGGTTGCAGGTGCCAGAGGAATTGGGCGGTATCGCCCGTAACGCGGAAGATTTGGCTAAATGGCTGCCGGACCCAGAGTTGCGCGAGCGAGTAGCGCATACCTATGCGGTCGGACGGTCGGATCTTCGTACGGCGGAATGGATCGGTCGGGTACTGGCCGAACATCGCCGTGCCGAGGATGTCGTTGGTGGGCGTGAGCTTTGGCCGGTGGTCAAGTCTCAGCTTGACGCGGTGACCCGGCTCATACCCGAGAGCGCCGGACGTGCCGCCGACCGGCTGATGATCCTCGCGGGTGAGCATGCGCACTGGCTGTCATGGGTGGCTGCCGCGCAGGGGCAGTATGGCGCGGCTCTCGCATGGCTTGACCTTGCACATGGATGGGCTACTGATGCCGGAGACGGAGACTTGGGCTCATGGGTCATCCGTGTCCGCTCTTACTATGCTTTGGCAAAAGGAGACCCGATACGTGCCTTACGCACTGCCGAAGCCGCCCGGCGCATCTCCAATACCTTGTCTCCGGCATCCTTGTCTGTCGCTACCCATGCCGTATGTATGGCTTCTGCGGCGCTAGGGGAGCGAGACCAGGCCCGGAGCCTGGCGGATGAGGCGTACGACCTGGCGTTGCAGGTGCCAGATGAGGAGGAGCGCCCAGACTGGCTGTATTGGCTGGAGCCGGTACGTGCACGATTGCATCTCGCGGATGTGGCGTACGCTGTCCGAGATTGGCAGGCGGCGGCTGAGGGATTCCGGGAAGCAATTCCCGAACTCGCCGGATACCCTAAAGACCAGGAGTACTATCAGATGCGCCTGGCCGACGCGGAGCGACGTGCTTAGTCGTGAACTCTGTGCTTAGGACGACCCCCTCTCTGCCGTTGCGCTGGCGGATCGCAGCGTTCATTTGCCCGATGCTGGGGCCGTGATAGACGAAGGTTTCCCCCATGAGGAATCCCGGCGGATCAGGGGTCGGAAAAGTGAACAATTCGCGCCGATCCCCTTGAGCGTCGCTGCCAGCCTCGCACTCTCCGTCAGGGAGATCATGAGCAACAAGCCGATAGGTGATCCAGACGTCCATGTCTCCACTCTTGTTCGTCGACATCGGTCCGGATCAAGCCAAGCAGACCAGCCGTAGAGGGGCAAGGCAAACGCGGATTTCCGAGGTTTGCACCATCAGTCCCGCCCTCCCACGTACGGCCCGTCTTCTGGGTGCCGAGCCCCAGCCGGAGCTGGCTGGAGGCTGTACGATCCTCAATCCTCACGCCAGATGAGTTCAAGCTTGTCGGGATCGAACGTTCCCCGGCTCCCTCTTCCCTGTCCGACCGGATGAACGATGACCGCATGGAAGGCTTCCCGGATTACCGCGCGCTTCTGGGACACGTCCAGCCGATCATCATCCGTCTCCGAGTACCACCGGCGCCGTATATCGGTGAGGTTGGCCTTTGCCCGTCGGGTCGTAGCCTCGTGCTGGGCACGCTCCTTGATCAAGCGAGAGATCTCGGACTCTAAGCGTTCGACCTCCGCGAAGAACAGAGAGTTGCTCACTTTCTTGCGGTGCCAGTGCTCGGTCAGTTCACGAAGCTGCGTCTCGGAGTCCTTCAGATCGCTGGCCCCTGCCCATGGCTCTGTTTGCGGAGGGGACATCGGCCCTTCTTCGATCGTGGCAAGTACCGCCTCAGAGACGAACATGTCCACCATGTCCCCGCGTCTCGCGAGTCTGCCGCACCCTCCTTGAGTCCTCGATCTGCACGCGTACACGTGGTGATCGCAGTCCCGATGCGGCGTGACACGTAGTTTCGCCATGCATAGAGTCCCGTCATCCTTGGGACGGCCGCAGCGCAGGATGCCCGTAAGGAGATAGGTGTGCTCCCGGAAGTCCGCAGGCAGGTTGCCGATGATGCCGTTGTTGCCGACTTGCTTGCCGCGCCGAGCATCGAAGATCGCTTGGACCGCCTCCCACTCCTGTGGCGCGATGATCGCCTCCCACTGGCCTTGCACAGGTATTCCCGCCGCGTCCTTGACGATCTCTCCGTTGATCTTGCGCCAGCCGCAGAGGCGGGGGTTGCGTAACAACTGCTTGAGGGTCTGTGCCTCCCAGGCATTGCCCCGAGTCGTGACGAACCCTCTCTCTTGCCAGCCCCGAACGATCGAGTTGAGCGACCTTCCCGCAAGGATTTCCTGCACGGCCTTCCTGATCGCGGCCGACTGCACGGGATCAAGCGTGCGCTTGTCGTCCTTCCAGCCGAAGGGCCGGTAGCCGTTCGGGATCACGCCGTCTTCGGCGCGGCTGCGGTGCCAGCGGGTGACCCGCCGCCGCATCTTCTTGACCTCCATGCGGGACAGGACCGCCCCCATGAGCCCCATGGACTCCACGTCTTCGCTGTAGAGGTCTTTTGACCCTCGTGCGTCGGCGAAGACCCTTCCATCCCGTGACGTGATGGCGTCCACGAAGCGCTCGTAGTCCCCCGCGCGCCGGACGAGGCGATCCTCCGCTACCACCACGCAGCCCTGTACCAGTGTGCCGTCTGGGAGCCTGCCCGCCCGGAGAACCCTGAGCATGGCCTCGAAACCGTCCCGGATGACGCCTTCCTTGGCGGCTGACTTGTCGTTGTCGGTGAAGGCGTGGACGATACGCCAGCCGAGACGTGCGGCCGTCATCCGGTTGACTTTGCTCTGATCGGTGACCGTGTGCTCATCTCTCGCTTTGTCCGCGCTTGCCCGCTGGTAGCTCACCACCGGTACGAGGTCGTCCATCGGTCCTCCGCTGGGTAAACCTATCGCCTAGATCAATGTTGTACCACCACAACTACGTGGCCGAGGAGCGGTACGACGACGTGGATGTGCTCGTCACCCGCAAGGGCGCGATCCGCGCGGGATCCGGCGATCTCGGCATCATCCCCGGCTCGATGGCGACCGGCACCTACATCGTGAGGGGCCTGGGGAACGCCGCGGCGTTCAACTCCGCCTCACACGGTGCCGGTCGCCGGATGAGCCGCAACAAGGCGAAGCGGACCTTCACCCTCGCCGACCTCAGGGCGCAGACCGACGGCGTGGAGTGCCGCAAGGACACCGGTGTGATCGACGAGATCCCCGCGGCCTACAAGGACATCCGGTCCGTCATGGCCGCGCAGTCCGACCTGGTCGAGGTCGTCGCCCGGCTGCGCCAGCTCGTCTGCGTCAAGGGCTGACGGCGATGTGACGAGTGTCTCCCGGGAAGGCCGGGCCCGGGGACCGACCGGGGCCGGTCCCCGGGCCTGATCAGGGGAGGCCCGGGTCCGATCAGGGGATGGCGGGCCGGCGCCGGTGCGGGACAATGGGCGTCCGCCCGCGGAATCAGCGATTCGCCGATGATGTTCTCAACGGTTGGACGTGGTTTCATGGGCGCACCGGGCCGGCCCAGACCGGCCCTGTCCGGTCAGCACTGACAAGGGAGGTGACGTCCCATGTTGCAGGACTCGTTCGGCCGGGTGGCGACGGACCTGCGGGTGTCCCTCACGGACCGCTGCAACCTGCGGTGCTCCTACTGCATGCCGCCCGAGGGCCTCGACTGGCTGCCCAAGGCCGGGTTGCTGACCGCGGACGAGATCGTCCGCCTGGTGACCATCGGCGTGGAGCGGCTCGGCATCACCGAGGTCCGCTACACCGGCGGCGAGCCGCTGCTCCGCCGCGAGCTCCTCGACATCGTGACCCGCACCGCGGCGCTGGACCCCACCCCCCAGGTCTCGCTGACCACCAACGGCATCGGGCTGGCCCGGCTGGCCGCCCCGCTCGCCGCGGCGGGCCTGCACCGGGTGAACGTCTCCCTCGACACCCTCGATCGCGAGACCTTCAAACGGCTCGCGCACCGCGACCGCCTCGTCGACGTCCTCGACGGCCTGGCCGCCGCCGACGCCGCCGGGCTGCGCCCGGTCAAGGTCAACGCGGTGCTGATGCGCGGCGTCAACGACCACGAGGCGGTGCCGCTGCTGCGCCACTGCCTGGAGCGGGGATACGAGCTGCGGTTCATCGAGCAGATGCCGCTGGACGCCCAGCACGGCTGGCGCCGGGACGACATGATCACGGCTGACGAGATCCTCGCGCTGCTGAAGGAGTCGTTCGACCTGGTCCCCGACTCCCCGGTGGAGCGCGGCAGCGCCCCGGCGGAGCTGTTCGTCGTCGACGGCGGACCGGCCAGGGTCGGGGTGATCGGCTCCGTCACCCGGCCGTTCTGCGGCGCCTGCGACCGCGTACGGCTCACCGCCGACGGCCAGATCCGCAACTGCCTGTTCGCCACCGAGGAGTCCGACCTGCGCGCGGCCATGCGCTCCGGCGCCGGGGACGACGAGCTCGCCGAGCGGTGGACGGCCGCGGTCCGCGGCAAGAGGGCGGGCCACGGCATCGACGACCCGGCCTTCCTGCAGCCGTCCCGGCCGATGTCGGCCATCGGCGGCTGAGCGTGCGCTACGACGCGTGCGTGCTGGCCGGCGGCCAGGCCAGGAGGCTCGGCGGCCGTGACAAGCCCGGCATGGCCGTCGGCGGCCGCCCGCTGATCGAGACGGTCGCGGCGGCGGTGCCCGACGCCGGGCGGCTCATCGTCGTCGGGCCGCGCCGCCCGGGTCTGCCGCACGCGGTCTTCCTGCGGGAGGACCCGCCCGGCGGCGGGCCGGTCCCGGCGCTGCGGGCGGGGCTGGCCGGGGTGACCGCGCCGCTGGTCGCGCTGCTCGCCGCCGACCTGCCGTTCCTCACCGCCGGGCACGTCCGGGCGCTGCTGGAGGCGGCCGACCCCGGGGCGGTGCTCGTCGACGACGACGGCCGTGAGCAGTGGCTCGCCGGGGCCTGGCGCACCGCCGAGCTCACCCGGGCCCTCGCGCGTTACGACGGGCGTTCCCTGCACGGGCTGCTCGCCCCCCTGGCGCCCGCCAGGCTCCATCTCGGTGGCGCACCGTGGTTCGACTGCGACACCATGGACGACCTGCTGCGTGCCCGGAGTGAGACCGGGCCGGTTCCGAACGAGGAGTGAACAGTTGAACGTGCTGACGGAGTGGACCGCCCTGGCCTGCCGCGAGTTGGGCATCGACCCCTCGGCGGTCGACCGCGACGCGCTGCTGGACCTGACCAAGGAGGTCGCGCACGGCGTGACCCGCCCGGCCGCGCCGCTGACGGCGTATCTCCTCGGGCTGGCCCAGGGCGCGGGTACGGCGTCGCCGGACGCGGTGGAGCGGCTGACCGAGCTGGCCAGGGGCTGGGAACGGCGGGCCGGCGGCGAGACCGCCTAGTCACCGCCTGGTCCTCGCCCCCCGCGCCGAAGAAGGACGGTGGGACCGCCCGATTCCCGCCTTCACACCGGAGGGCGGTGAGATCGTCCGGTCCCCGCGTTCACGGTGGAGGGCGGTGAGATCGTCCGGTCCCCGCGTTCACGGTGGAGGGCGGCGAGGTCGTCCGGTCCCCGTCTTCGCGCCCGGGAGCATCCGCGGCGGAGAAGAGGGCGGGAAAAGAAAAGTGGGAAAAGAAAGGCGACGCCGGGTGGTTACGGGGGCAAACCACCCGGCGTCGCTTCATCGGCGTTCCGACGGGGGCCCGGAACGCCGGCACCAGTGCCCCGACGGGGGACCAGGGCACTTGGCTAAAGCGTACACCTACTACCCCCGAGGTACGTCAAGAGTTAGTCACGACCCGATCTCGCGTCGGTGGCGCGGTATTTCACTCTGTCCGGTTTCGTGCATGTCCGAGTCAACCGGGGCGCCCTTCTGCGGGGCATTGGCCCCGATCACGGCAACGTATGGCAAAAAGATCGCCCCCGCGAAGAGCAGGAGCCGCACGGGCAACGGGGCGGGCACCGTGAAGGCGAGGATCAGGCAGGCCAGCCGGATCCCCATCTTGATCAGGTAGTTCTTCTCACGCTTGCCGATGTCCTCGGTCAGGGACGGGCGGGCATCGGTGACCTGGTGGACCGTCCGGCGCTTGTGCCATACCTTCACGTTTCCAACCTAGACCCCGGCCGGGGCGGGTCCAACCCGGGCCTCGCGGACGGCCGTGCGATCATGGCCCTGGAGGAGGACGGTATGACGGATCGAACGTACCGGGTGACCGAGATCGTCGGCACCTCGGAGGAGAGCATCGAGGCGGCCGTCCGCAACGGCATCCGGCGCGCCTCGCAGACCCTGCGTCACCTCGACTGGTTCGAGGTGACCGAGGTCAGGGGGCACATCGTCGACGGTGAGGTCGGGCACTTCCAGGTCGGGCTGAAGGTCGGCTTCCGCCTGGAGGACACCTGACCGTACGGCGGGGCCCCGGGGCGGGGCTCCGCCGTACGGCGGAGACGGTCAGCTGGCCTGGCTGACCGTGGACATGTTGAAGTCCGGCACCCGGACCGGCGGCATGACGGTGCGGGTGAAGTAGTCGTTCCACTCCCGGGGCAGGGTCTGCACGGCGGCGCCGACCTCGGTGAGGCGGCCGAGGAGGTCGACCGGGCTCTCGTTGAAGCGGAAGTTGTTCACCTCGCCCACGACCTCGCCGTTCTCCACCAGGTAGACGCCGTCGCGGGTCAGCCCGGTCAGCAGCAGGCTCTGCGGGTCGACCTCGCGGATGTACCACAGGCAGGTGAGCAGCAGGCCGCGCTCGGTGGAGGCGATCATCTCCTCCAGCGACCGGCCGCCCTCGGGCCCCTCCATGAGGAGGTTGTCGACGGCCGGCGTCACCGGGAGGCCGGTCAGCTCGGCCGAGTGCCGGGTCTGGATCAGGCCGGACAGCGCGCCGCCGGAGATCCAGTCGGTGGGCGCCAGCGGCAGGCCGTTGTCGAACACCGAGCTCTGCCGGCTGGAGGAGTGCGCCACCACGAACGGCGCGCACTCGGCGCCCGCCGCGGCCGGGTCGCTGTACAGGCGGACCGGCAGCCGCGCCAGCGACTCCCCGACGCGGGTGCCGCCGCCGGGCTTCGCGAAGACCGTGCGGCCCTCCATGGCGTCCCGGGCGCCGGCCGTCCAGTACGTGTAGATCATGAGGTCGGCCACGGCCGACGGCGGGAGCAGCGTCTCGTACCGGCCCGCGGGCAGGTCGATCCGCCGCTTGGACCACTCCAGCCGCCGGGCCAGCGAGGCGTCCAGCGCCGCCACGTCGACGTCGGCGAAGTCACGGGTGGCCACGCCCGCCCAGGCCGAGCGCTTCATGTCGGCCGACTTGGCGTTGAGTTCCAGCCGGCCGGTGGGCTGGGTGTGACGCAGCCGGGTCCCGGCCGAGGTGCCGACATAGGTCGTGGTCACGATGTGCTCGGCGAAGCCGTACAGCCTGCGCCCGCCCGCCTCGGCGGCGGCGAACGCCTCGCCCAGCGCGGGGGCGAAGGCGCCGAACACCCCGATGGAGGTGGGTTCGGCGGGGTCGTCCCAGTCGGCCGAACGGATCCCCTCGACCAGGGGCCGGGCGTCCTCGGCCGGGGCGGAGTCCTCGGCGGCGTGGTCGGCCTCGGCGACGATGTCGGCGAGCTGCTCGGGGCGGACCGCCGACCGCGAGACCACGCCCACGCCGCGCCCGGCCACCGAGATCACGGTGAGCCGCGTCGAGCGGGTCACGCCGTTGGTGGTCAGCGTGTTGCCCGCGAAGCGCAGGTTGGCGCTGGAGCTCTCGTCTGCGATCACCACGACGTCGTCGGCCGTGGAGAGGTCGAGGGCCTTCTCGATCATCTCCTGGGGGCTCACTTGCCACTCTCCTTGAGGGTGTTGAGGATGCGCACGCCGCGGAAGAGCGCCGACGGGCAGCCGTGGCTGACCGCGGCGATCTGGCCGGGCTGGCCCTTGCCGCAGTTGAACGCGCCGCCCAGGACGTAGGTCTGCGGCCCGCCGACGGCCTCCATCGACCGCCAGAAGTCGGTGGTCGTGGCCTGGTAGGCGACGTCGCGGAGCTGCCCGGCGAGCCGGCCGTTCTCGATCCGGTAGAACCTCTGAGCCGTGAACTGGAAGTTGTACCGCTGCATGTCGATGGACCAGCTCTTGTCGCCCACGACGTAGATGCCGCGCTCCACGCCGGAGATCAGCTCCTCGGTGGAGGGGCCGCCGTCGGCGGGCCGCAGCGAGACGTTGGCCATGCGCTGCATGGGCATGTGCCCGGGGGAGTCGGCGAAGGCGCAGCCGTTCGAGGCGCCCAGGCCCTTGAGCAGTGCCATCCGCCGGTCGAGCTGGTAGCCGGTCAGGATCCCGCCGGAGACGATGTCGAACTCCCGGGTCGCCACGCCCTCGTCGTCGTAGCCGACGGTCGCCAGGCCGTGCTCGACCGTGCGGTCGCCCGTCACGTTCATCACCGGCGAGCCGTACACCAGTGAGCCGAGCCGGTCGAAGGTGGCGAAGCTGGTCCCGGCGTAGGCGGCCTCGTAACCCAGGGCCCGGTCCAGCTCGGTGGCGTGCCCGATGGACTCGTGGATCGTCAGCCACAGGTTCGACGGGTCGACGACCAGGTCGTAGTCGCCGGCCTCGACGGAGGGCGCCTTGAGCTTCTCGGCGAGGTGCTCGGGGAGGGCGGCCAGCTCGGCGGGGAAGTCCCAGCCGGTGCCGGTGAGGTACTCGTAGCCCCGGCCGGCCGGCGGGGCGAGGGTGCGCATCGAGTCGAAGCGGTCGTCCTCGACCTTCGTCGCCTCCAGCTCCGGATGCAGGCGCACCCGCTGCTGGGTGGTCACCGTGCCGGCGGTGTCGGCGTAGAAC
Organism: Streptosporangium pseudovulgare; assembly: GCF_014648055.1. GTDB lineage: Bacteria > Actinomycetota > Actinomycetes > Streptosporangiales > Streptosporangiaceae > Streptosporangium > Streptosporangium pseudovulgare. Next base: position 140,309 of record NZ_BMQJ01000014.1, on the reverse strand, counting down.
TTCTGCTCCTTGACCTGGTTGAGGTAGGCCCGGACGTGGTCCACGCGGGGGTCGCGCAGCAGGCCGTCCGACCACTCGGCGAGCAGCGCCGCCTTGTCGCGCGCGGGCACCTCGAACGGGTCGATCTCGTAGGAGGAGACCCAGGTGACGTCGGCGTGGACCGGCTCGGGGGCCAGCTCGACGGGCTCTCGGTTGACCGCCGCGGAGACGACCGCCACCTCCACCGCCTGCTCGGCGACCCGCGCCGCCGCCTCGGGGGTGAGGTCGATGCCCGCGGCGAAGCCCCAGGTGCCGTCCTTGACGACCCGTACGGCGTAACCCAGGTCGTCGGCGTCCATGGAGCCTTCCAGCGAGGCGTCCGACAGCCGCAGCACCTCCGACCGGATGCGCTCCAGCCGGAAGTCGGCGTGCTCGGCGCCGAGGTCGCGGGCGCGCTGCAGGGCCGCGTCGGCCAGCCGTCCCAGGGGAAGGGCGAGGAAATCGGAGTCGATCTGGCGCATGTCGACGATCCTAGCCCTGTGATCTTGTCCCTGGCGGACAAGAGGTTTACCCCTCGGTAGCCGATAGCGTCACTTTCATGGCTCGATCTGTTCTCGTAACCGGCGGCAATCGCGGCATCGGCCTCGCGATCGCCCGCGAACTCGCCAGGGCCGGTGACTCGGTCGCCGTGACGTACCGTTCGGGGGAGCCCCCGGAGGGCTTCCTCGCCGTGCGGTGCGACGTGACCAGCGCGGCCGACGTCGATGAGGCGTTCGGGAAGGTCGAGGCCGAGCAGGGCCCGGTCGAGGTGCTCGTCGCCAACGCGGGCATCACCCGCGACACCCTGCTTCCGCTGATGAAGGAGGACGCCTTCACCGATGTCATCGACGCCAACCTGACCGGCGCCTACCGGGTGGTCAAGCGCGCCACCCGTGGCATGCTGCGCCTCAAGCGCGGCAGGGTGGTGCTGATCTCCTCGGTGGTGGCCATGCTGGGCTCCGCCGGCCAGACCAACTACGCCGCCTCCAAGGCCGGCATGATCGGCTTCGCCCGCTCCGCGGCGCGCGAGCTCGGTTCGCGCGGCATCACCGTCAACGTCGTCGCCCCGGGCTTCGTGGAGACCGACATGACGGCCGCGCTGGAGGAGGCGCACCAGGAGCAGATCCGTAAGAACATCCCGCTGGGCCGCTACGCGAGCACCGACGAGGTCGCCCGCGTGGTCAGGTTCCTGGCGAGCGAAGACGCCGCCTACATCACCGGGGCGGTCATCCCCGTCGACGGCGGCCTGGGAATGGGGCACTGAACATGGGAATCCTCGAAGGCAAGCGCATCCTGGTCACCGGCGTGCTGACCGAGTCCTCGATCGCCTTCTCCGTGGCGAAGATGGCCCAGGAGGAGGGGGCGCAGGTCGTGCTCACCGGCTTCGGCCGGCTCAGCCTGGTCGAGCGGATCGCCAAACGGCTCCCCGAGCCGCCGCCGGTGATCGAGCTCGACGTGCAGAACACCGAGCACCTCGACTCGCTGGCCGACCGGGTCGGTGAGCACGTCGGGGGGCTCGACGGCGTGGTCCACTCCATCGGCTTCGCCCCGCAGAGCTGCCTGGGCGGCAACTTCCTCAACACGCCGTGGGAGGACGTCGCCACCGCCCTGCACATCTCCACCTACTCCTTCAAGGCGCTCGCCCAGGCCTGCCTGCCGCTGATGAAGGAGGGCGGCGCGGTCGTCGGCCTCGACTTCGACGCCAGCAAGGCGTGGCCCGTCTACGACTGGATGGGCGTGGCCAAGGCCGGCCTGGAGTCCTGCTCCCGGTACCTCGCCCGCGACCTCGGCGGGCACGGCATCCGGGTCAACCTCGTGGCGGCCGGGCCGCTGCGCACCATGGCCGCCAAGAGCATCCCGGGCTTCGCCGAGTTCGAGGAGAGCTGGCCCGGCAAGGCGCCGCTCGGCTGGGACCTGGGCGACACCGTGCCCGCCGCCAAGGCGTGCCTGGCGCTGCTGTCCGACTGGTTCCCCGCCACGACCGGTGAGATCGTGCACGTCGACGGGGGCGTGCACGCGATCGGCGGCTGACGGGCCGTACGACGGGCGGAAACAGGGGGGGGCCGGCGCCGATCGCGCCGGCCTCCCCTGTGTTTCCGGCGTCTCGTGGGCCCACGCGCTCCGCCATCTCCGGCCGAATGGGGAGAAACGGTATCTTCTCAAGCCCGGTGGCCGGTGCTTATCTGAAGGTGCTCTCCTTCCCGGACGCGAGGAGCCACCCACGATGAGGATCCCCCGATTACGTTCCGCCGTGCTCGCCGTGACGCTGGGCGCCGGTCTCCTGGCAGGTGCCGCACCCGCCCTCGCCGCCACCCAGACCGGCGCGGCCGTGGCCGCCGGGGGCTGGCCGACACGGGACTGGTACCTCCAGGGCCCCTACCCGACCATGGCCGCCTGCGACCTCGCCTACGAGGACGCCGCGCAGAACGGTCAGTACACCGGGCTCCTCTACTGTCACTGGTTCCGCGGGGGCGGCCCTTATATGCCGGGCTTCTACTACGAGGTGTACATCCCCTGAGCCTCGACGGGTGTGAGGGGTGAGCCTCGGCCACCGGTGCGGCGAGGCGCGCCGCACCCCCGGGCATCGGCGGTCTTCCGTGGACGCGTCCACGCCGCGTGCCGGTCGTCCGCTCAGAGCCGGGAGGCCGATGCCGTCCGGTGCCGGCCCAGCCGCAGCGGCTCGAACGGCATCGACTCCCCGCCGCGCCGGACGTACAGCAGGCGGACCGCGAGGATCGCCACGACGAGCAGCACGATGGTGAGCGCCGTGCCGGCCGGATCGGACGACCGGGTGGGCTTGACGGGCCGGTCCGCGGGCATCCGGTCGCGCAGTTCGCGCATCCCGGCGCCCGGCCACAGCAGCTCCACCCGCGGAGCCTCGGGGTCGGCCACCGGGGGGGACGGTTCGGCGGTCACCGGCCCGGAGCCCGTGTCGTGGACGGACGGGACCGCCGTCGGGCGGACCGGTCCGGACGGCGCGTCCCGCCGTACGGCCTGCTCGGGATCGCCGCTCCGCGAGGGGCGGGGGAGCGGCCTCGCTGTCGGCCGGGCCTCGTGGGAAGGAGGCTTCCGGACGGAGCGCTCGGCCGGGTCGGCGCATCCGGAGGAGGCCGCGGGGGCGCAGGCGCCGGTGGAGTCACGGGGTGCGGCGGTGGCCGGTCCGGCCGCGCCGTCTCCCGGCGTGGAGGGGTCTTCGCCCGGGCCGGCGGACCGGGAGGTGGAGCCTGAGGTCTCCGCTCCGGCGCCGGTGCGGATGCCGGTGGTGACGCCGACGTCGGCCTCGACGCCGAGGCGGGAGTCGCCGGTGCCGGTGGTGGTCTCGGCGGCGACGCCGAACCGTCCGGTGTCCACCGTCTCGGCCGCGCGGTCCACGACGCCGTCGACCGTCTTGCCGACACCGTCCACCGCCTTGCCGACGGTGTCGCCGACGGTGCCGAGGGTGTCGCCGACGGCGCCGAGGGTGTCGCACAGCCCGCCGGTCACGCCGCCCAGCGGGCCCCGGCGTTCGCAGCCCGGCTGCGCCGGCCACGCGGCGGCCCCCGCGGGCGCCGCGGAGGCCAGGGGAAGGGCTCCGGTCAACGCGAGCACGAGCGCACCGGCCGAGATCGCAGTTCGCAACGGTCCCCCTCGCCCAATGTCGCCTCGCCGGCCATCGGGCTCCCCTCCCGATGCGCCAATCGACAGTTTTGCGGGAAGGGCCGGTCTCGCCAGGTGAAGGGACGATTCGGTATCGACGCGTGATAAACGAGATCGATTCTGGTTCTGTCCCGTCTTGTTCCGCCCGGTCGCGCCCGCCTCACGCGGACCGCCGTGCGCGGACCGCCTCACGCGGGTCACCGTGACCGGGCCGCCGAGGGGAGCGCCGGTCCGGCCGCGCCCGCTCGGGCGGCCTCAGTCGGCCGAGACGTCGTCCAGCGCCTCCCTGATCTCCAGGGGCAGCGTCAGCTCCTCGGACTGGAGCGCTCCGGAGAGCTGGACGGAGGTGCGGGCGCCGACGATGGCCGCGACGACCCCCGGCTGGTCGCGCACCCAGGACAGCGCGACCGAGAGCGGCGAGACGCCCAGGCCCTCGGCCGCGGTCGCCACCGACTCCACGACCCGGCGCGACCGCTCGTCCAGGTACGGCTTGACGAAGTCGGCGAAGTGCGGGGTGGCCGCCCGCGAGCCGGCGGGGACGCCCGTGCGGTACTTGCCGGTCAGGACGCCCCTGCCGAGCGGGGACCAGGCCAGCACGCCGGCGCCGGCGTACTCGGCCGCCGGGATCAGCTCACGCTCGGCGTCCCTGGCCAGCAGGGAGTACTCGACCTGCGCCGCGACGACCGGCGCCCGGCCGGGGACCGCCCGCTGCCCGGCCGCGGCCGCCGCCAGCTGCCAGCCCGTGTAGTCGCACACCCCCGCGTACGCCGCCCGCCCCGACGCCACGATGGTGTCCACCGCGGCGAGGGTCTCCTCCAGCGGCACCTCGGGGTCGAAGGCGTGCAGCTGCCACAGGTCCACCTCGTCCACGCCGAGGCGGGCCAGCGAGGCGTCGGCGGCGGCGATCAGGTGCCGCCTGGAGGCGTCCCGGGGCCGGCGGCCGGCCGGGGTGAGCACGGCCTTGGTGGACAGCACCAGCCGCGACCGCGGCACCGTGTCGCGGAGCAGCCGGCCCAGCAGTTTCTCGGCCTCGCCGCCGGTGTAGACGTCCGCGGTGTCGATGAGCGTGCCGCCGGCCTCGGCGAAGGCGCGGAGCTGGGCCGCGGCCTCCTCAGCGGCGGTGTCGCGCCCCCACGTCATCGTCCCCAGTCCGAGGCGGGAGACCGACAGCCCGCTCCGGCCCACATAGCGCTGCTCCATGATCCGGCCAGGTTACCGTCCGGCCAGTTAAAAGTAGTGGAGCGCCGCCTGCAAGACTTGGCCGCGTGACGACCCTGCTGCTGGCCAGACACGGCCTCACCCACCTCACCGGCCCGGTGCTGGCCGGCTGGACCCCCGGAGTCCATCTCAGCGACCGGGGCCGCGAGCAGGCCGGGGCGCTGGCCTCCCGGCTCTCGGCCCTGGAACTCGACGCGATCGTCTCCAGCCCGCTGGAACGCTGCCAGGAGACGGCACAGGCGGTCGCCGCCGGCCGGGAGACGCCGGTGCGGACCGACGAGCGGTTCGGCGAGTGCCGCTACGGGGACTGGACCGGCCGCCCGCTCGGCGAGCTCGCCAAGGACCCCCTCTGGCCGGTCGTGCAGAACCACCCCAGCGCCGTCACCTTCCCCGGCGGCGAGTCCCTCGCGGCGGTCCAGCACCGCGCGGTGAGCGCCGTCAGGGAGTGGAACGAGCGGCTGGGCCCGAAGGCCGTCTACCTCGTCTGCAGCCACGGGGACGTCATCAAGGCGATCGTGGCCGACGCCATGGGACTCCACCTGGACCAGTTCCAGCGGATAGCCGCCGACCCGGCGTCGCTCACCGCGATCCGCTACACCCCCATGCGCCCCTTCGTGCTCAGGCTCAACGACGTCGGGGGAGACGTGGCCGGGCTGCGGCCCCCCGAGGGTACGGAGGACGCCGGCGGGGGAGAAAACCCGTCCGGAAGCGACGCCGCCGTCGGCGGCGGAGCCGGGACGACGTAAGGTCAGGACTATGCCGGTCTTCGACTACGATCCGCCCGACAGATTCGTGGCCGGTGCCGTTGGGCAGCCGGGTTCACGCGCCTTCTTCCTCCAGGCACGGGGACAGGGCGGGCTGACCACCGTCGCCCTGGAGAAGTTCCAGGTCGCGGCGCTGGCCGACCGTCTGGACGAGCTTCTCGACGAGGTGCTGCGGCGCAGCGGGGGCACCGCGGAGGTGCCCGCCGCCGCTCCGCTCGCGCTCACCGACAACGACCCGCTCGACACGCCGATCAGCGAGGACTTCCGGGTCGGCACGATGGCGCTCGCCTGGGACGCCGACGCCTCCATGGTGGTCATCGAGGCCCAGGAGGTCACCGCCGAGGGCGAGGCGTTCGAGGAGGAGCTCGTAGAGCCGGCCCTGCTGCGGGTGCACATCACCCCCGGCGCGGCCCGCGCGTTCAGCAGGCGCGCCCTGGCCCTCGTCGCCGCCGGGCGCCCGCCGTGCCCGCTGTGCGGCCAGCCGCTCGACGCCGAGGGGCATATCTGCGTGCGTCTCAACGGTTATCGGGGTAAGAGCGTTTCACCGGGCGAGGGAGGCGAATGAGTGCCGAGAGCGAGCCTGCGCTGAGCGCGGCGCCCACGGCGGGAATGGACGACGAGACCGCGCTGCGTCTGCTCCGCGAGGGGCATCTGGAGATCGCCGGACGGCTGGTCGAGGCGACCAACATGACGCTCTACTGTTCGATCCGGCACGGCGGGCTGGCCGCCGCCTGCGTCTACAAACCCGTGCGGGGGGAGCGCCCCCTGTGGGACTTCCCCGACGGCACCCTGGCGGCCCGGGAGGTGGCCGCCTTCGAGGTGTCGGCGGCGACCGGCTGGCGGATCGTGCCGCCCACCGTCTACCGCGACGGCCCCTTCGGCCCCGGCATGTGCCAGCTGTGGGTCGACGCCGACCCCGAGGCCGACCTGATGGCGCTGATCCGCGGGCGCCAGCCCGCCCTGCGCCGGATGGCCGTCTTCGACGCGGTCATCAACAACGCCGACCGCAAGGGCGGCCACCTGCTCCCGCTGCCCGACGGCCACGTCTACGGCGTCGACCACGGCGTCTGCTTCTCCGCCGACGACAAGCTGCGCACCGTGCTGTGGCAGTGGCGCGGCAAGCCCCTGTCGCGCGAGGCCATGAACGTCCTGGCCCGCCTGGAGCGTGACCTGGAGCAGGGCCGTCTCGGCCGCCGGCTGCGCGAGCTGCTCACCCTCGCCGAGGTCGAGGCCACCTGGGTCAGGGTCCGCAGGCTCCTCGACACCGGCCTGCACCCCCTGCCCTCCCAGGACTGGCCCGCCATCCCCTGGCCCCCCATCTGACGTCGCCCGGCGCCGCCCCCGGCTGGAATGAGCCGGCGCGTCACGGCGGTTGAGGTTATTGCCCCTTGTGTGTCCACCGCCCCGAGACGATCGGGGCGGTCTGTCTGCTGGATAGGCTCCCTGATATGAAATCGTGGTCTGCACCGAAGGTCCCTCCGCTTCCCGGTGCCGGTGTTCCGTTGCGGCTGTTCGACACCGCCGCCGGGGAGGTCGTCCCCACCCGGCCGGGCCCCGAGGCACGGATGTACGTCTGCGGCATCACGCCCTACGACGCGACCCACCTCGGCCACGCCAACACCTATCTCGCCTTCGACATGGTCAACCGCGTCTGGCGGGACGGCGGCCACGAGGTGCACTTCACCCAGAACACCACCGACGTGGACGACCCGCTGCTGGAGCGCGCCGAGAAGACCGGGGTCGACTGGCGTGACCTCGCCGAGCGGGAGATCCGGCTGTTCCGCACCGACATGGAGGCGCTGCGGATCATCCCGCCGCGCGAGTACGTCGGCGTGACCGAGGTGATCGACCAGGTCATCGAGCTCATCGAGACCCTGCGCGACAAGGGCGCCACCTACGACCTCGACGGCGACGTCTACTTCGACGCCGCCGCCGCCCCCAAGTTCGGCGCCGTCTCCGGATACTCCGAGGAGACGATGCTGGCCCTGTCCGCCGAGCGGGGCGGCGACCCCGGCCGGACGGGCAAGAAGCACCCCCTCGACTGGCTGCTCTGGCGCGCCGAGCGCCCCGGCGAGCCCTCGTGGCCCTCGCCGTTCGGGCCGGGCCGGCCGGGCTGGCACATCGAGTGCACCGCGATCGCGCTGGCCAACCTCGGCAGCGGTTTCGACGTCGCGGGCGGCGGCTCCGACCTGATCTTCCCGCACCACGAGTGCGGCGCCCACGAGGGGCACGTCGCCTGCGGCGAGTGGCCCTTCGCCAGGGCGTACGTGCACGCGGGCATGGTCGCCCTGGACGGCGAGAAGATGTCCAAGTCCAAGGGCAACCTCGTGTTCGTCTCGCGGCTGCGCGAGGAGACCGACCCGATGGCCATCCGGCTGGCCCTGCTGGCCCACCACTACCGCGCCGACTGGGAGTGGACCGCCGATCAGCTCGCCGCCGCCGAGGCCCGGCTGGCCCGCTGGCGCTCCGCCGCGGCGCTGCCCGCGGGTCCCGAGGCCCTGGCCCTGCTCGGCGAGGTCCGCGCCCGGCTGGCCGACGACCTCGACACCCCCGGGGCGCTCGCCGCGGTCGACGCCTGGGCGGAGGAGGCCCTGTCCGGCGGCGGGGCCGAGCCGCAGGCGCCCGCGCTGGTCCGCGACCTCACCGACGCCCTGCTGGGCGTCGCCCTCTGAAGCCGCCTCGCCGGTCAGCCGGGCTGACACCGGCCTCGCCGGTCCCGCGCGCGGACACCGCGCGGGACCGGGGCGGTCAGAATCGGTAACGGAGAATGCGGGCCCCTTGCCGCGACAAGGCCGTACTGCGGGCGGCGAGACGGGTGAGCGCGCGTAGGGGTTGCGGGAACCGGGCTACTTCCGGTGCGCGGGCGAGGATCTGCTCCTCGATCAGTTCCAGGCCGGCGTCCCAGGACTCCGGTTCGTGTGGGTCGTCGAAGCCCTGGGCGGCTTTGATGCCGAGCGCCTTGATGGTCGGGTGGTACTTCATGGCCCAGGCGGCGAAGCGGGTGTAGCCGTTGAGCGCGAGCTCGCCCGAAGGGAAACGGCCGGTCAGCGCGCGGGTCATCGCCTGGAAGGAGTCGCCGGGCATGAAGGGGAGCAGCCCCTCGGCGACGATCATCGCCGGCCGGTCACCGGGGATGGCTGTGAGCCAGTCGGAGCCGGTGAGGTCGGCTCCGACCAGGTGGGACCGGCCGGGCAGACATTCGGCCCGCAGGCGCACCACTTCCGGGAAGTCGATGTCGTACCAGTCGACGCCGGGCGGGGGGTCACAGCGGAACATCCTGGTGTCCAGGCCGCAGCCCAGATCGAGCACCACGCATCCGGGGTGAGCGGCGATGTAGGCGCGGACGACACCGTCGAGCTTCTTGGCGCGCAGTGCCGTGGTGAGGACGAGGTTCGGCTTGACCTTCAGCTTGCCGAAGTCGTAATCGATGGTGCCGGCCAGGTCGGCGGAGAACGTGTCGCCGAGGATCGGGCTGGGCTGCCCGGCGTCCAGGGCTCTGGCGTGGAGAGTGAGCAGCAGCGTTTCCTGGATCAGCCCGAGCTCGGGTTGCCGGCGGTGCATGGAGATTCCTTAACGGCGTAGCGGATGACGGGCCGCGAGGTTCTGCAGCCACGTCAGGGAGTCGTGTGCGGCCTTGATGCGCTCGGTGCGGTGCCCCTCGCCGCCCGCGATGCCGAACCCTTCGTCGGCGATCTCGCCGAACGCGCTCAGGCTTTCGAGCTTGCGCTGGATGACCTTCTGCCAGGCGTCGTCTTCGATGCGGTAGTAGGAGACGCGATCGCCGGGCCTTCTCACCTTCTTGACCAGGCCGATGGCCGTGAGAAACCGCATGTTCGAGGTGAGCGAGGCCCGGCTGGCCTGGATGACCTCCGAGATCTGCCCGGCGGACTGCTCGGCCGGATCGCAGATCATGAGCCAGCCGAGGATGCGTCCGGTGATGGGCGGCAGCCCCCACTCCTCGACGCAGAAGGCGGCCACCCGCTCCACCCAGCGGAGCAGCCGGTCCTGCTGTTCCTCAGTGCTCATCGTCGCGTCCTCCGTTGTCGATCGTGTGCGGGTTCACTGTGTCATGGCGGCCACCGACTCGTAGGTGGGTGTCGGGGTGATGTCCGCGAGCCGGGTCCTGCGCAGGTAGAGGTCGAACCAGTCGATCGCGAGCGCCATCGCCTCCTCCAGACCCGGGCCGGTGTAGAGGCCGAGCACGTCGTAGGGCAGCACCGCGAGCCGCTTGGGCTCGCCCGCCTTGGCGAAGGCGCTTTGCGCCTCCTCGAGCATGTGGTACGGGTCCCAGCCGCCGTTGGCGATCATCAGCAGCGGTGTCGGCGCGAGCCGGTGGATGAGGTCCTCCGGGGCGAAGGTGAGCAGGTGCTCGGCGGAGTCGAGGGTCTTCTCGTTGCGGTAGGTGGGAAACAGGCGGGCCGACATGTCGGGGGTGTCCTTCACGTTGTCGCCCTCCAGCGTCAGGTGCGGCACGCGAGCGCTCTGCCCGCCCTCGTAGCGCCGCTGCCAGTCCTGCTGCAGCCGGTCGCGCAGCGCGTGGACACCGGCACGGCCCAGGAGGCGTTCCATGTACCGCCATCCGTTCCACACGCTGGGGCTCTGCACCACAACGCATTTGATGCGCCGATCGAGCACGGCGGCCTGGGCCGCCACTGAGCCTCCGATGCTCACCCCCCACACCCCGATCCGCTCCGGCTGCACTTCGGGACGGGTCTGCAGGTAGGACACGGCGCTGCGGAAGTCCTCCACCTGCCGCTCCGGGTGGTCCAGGCCGCGCGGCTCGCCTTCGCTGGAGCCGACCGTGCGGTAGTCGATGGCCAGCACCGCGAAGCCGGCCTTGACGAAGTGCGGCGCGAAGAACGCCAGCGCCTCTTTGACCATCACCCCGCTGTGCCCGAGCACCAGCCCGGGGACCGGGTCGCTCGTCTCGGGCAGGTAGAGATCGCCCGCGCAGCGGGTGCCGAGGCTGTTGAAGGTCACGTGTTCCATGGGTTGCTCCGTACTTGCTGGCTAGTTATTTCAAACATGACTGAAATAGCTAGCAATGTCAATCTGGAGGGCTGCACCTACGGAAGAGGGTTGCGCGACGCCGAAATGTGCGACTGGTGCGGAAACGTACGCCAGCGCCCCTCCGTGAACGAAGATCCCGTGCTAGCAGTGAGCTGGGCAGACGGGCTCAGCGTACGTTTCCGTTCCTCCGCACTCCGAGGTTCGGGTCCGCCGGGGCCTCAGATGCCGCCTGCCCCGGTGGGGTGACCGGCTCGGAACGCGTCGCCGGTCCGGAAGGTGTCGCGGTAGGTCTGCGGCGCGACGCCGACCAGGCGGCGGAAATGCGGGCGCAGCGCGACGCCGTTCGCGAAGCCCACCCGGCGGGCGACCTCGTCCACGCTCAGCCCGGTGCCCTCCAGCAGCCGTTGCGCCTGCATGACACGCTGCGCCAGCAGCCACTGCAATGGCGAGCTGCCGGTCAGCGCCCGGAAGCGCCGGTCGAAGCTGCGCCGGCTCATGAACGCCCGGCCCGCCAGGGCGTCCACGTCGAGGCCGGGGTCGTCGAGATGCCGGATGGCGTGGGCGAGCACCTCGCCCAGCGGGTCGCCGGTCTCCGTCTCGGGCAGGGGCCGTTCGATGTACTGCGCCTGCCCGCCGCTGCGCTGCGGCGGGACGACCATGCGGCGGGCGATCGCCCCGGCCGCCCGGGCCCCGAACCGGCGCCGCACGAGGTGCAGGCAGGCGTCGATGCCGGCGGCCGTGCCCGCGGAGGTGAGGATGTCGCCGTCGTCGACGAACAGGACCGACGCGTCCACCCGCACCTCCGGGTGGAGGGCCGCGAGGGCGGGCGCGAACATCCAGTGGGTGGCGGCCCGCCTGCCGTCGAGGAGTCCCGCCGCCGCCAGCACGAACGCCCCCAGGCACAGCCCCACGACCACGGCGCCGCCGGCGTGCGCGGCCCGTAGCGCGCCGAGCACCGCCTCCGGCGGCCGCTCGTCGGCGATCCGCCCTTTCCCCGGCGTCCGTCCCGGCCGCCGGCTCGGGCCGGGGACTCGGCGTCCACCTGCTCGGCGGGTCCACCGCCGTACTGGAGATCGGCGGGCTCCGCCTGCTCACCGACCCGGCCTTCGACGAGCCGGGGGAGTACCCGGTCGGCCAGGGGCGGGTCCTCGTCAAGACGGCCCCGCCCGCCCTGCGGCCCCCGCGGCTCGGGCCGATCGACGCCGTGCTGCTCTCGCACGACCAGCACCCCGACAACCTCGACGTCTCCGGCCGCGCCTACCTCGCCGAGGCGCCGCTCGTGCTGACCACCGCGGGCGCCGCCGTACGGCTGGCCGGGACCGCCCGCGCGCTCGCCCCCTGGGAGCACGCCGACCTGCCGCGCCCCGGCGGGGGCACGCTGCGCGTGACCCGGGTGCCGGCCCTGCACGGGCCCGAGGGCAGCGAGCACCTGGTCGGCGAGGTCGCCGGGTTCGTGCTGTCGGGAGAGGACCTGCCGACCGTCTACGTCAGCGGGGACAACGCCTCTCTCCGGATCGTGCGCGAGATAGCCGCGCGGACCGGCCCGATCGACGTGGCGGTCCTCTTCGCGGGCGCGGCGCGGACCGCGCTGATCGACGGCCACCTCACGCTCACCGGCGCCCAGGCCGCCGAGGCGGCGGCCCTCCTCGGCGCCCGGCACGTGGTTCCGCTGCACTTCGAGGGCTGGGGTCACTTCACCGAGGGTGGCGACGAGCTGCGCGAGGCGTTCGGCCGGGCCGGGCTCGCCGACCGGCTCACCCTGCTGCGCCCCGGCCGGAGCGCCGTCGTCGCCCTCTGACGCCGGAGAACGAGTCCGGGCCCGCACCGCCGAAGCGGTACGGGCCCGGATGGAAGCCCACGGCCCCTAGGCCGGTCGAGCCTGGTCAGCCCTGATTAGAGGGGCTGGACCTGCTCGGCCTGCGGGCCCTTCTGGCCCTGCGTGGTGACGAAGCTGACACGCTGGTTCTCCTCCAGGCTGCGGTAGCCGCTGGAGGCGATGGCCGAGTAGTGCACGAAGACGTCGGCGCTGCCGTCATCCGGCGCGATGAACCCGAAGCCCTTTTCGGCGTTGAACCACTTGACGGTGCCCTCAGACAAAACTGTTTCTCCTGATCTAGTCTCACCGAGCCGTCAAGTGACGGCTCGGGGCTGCGCGGACCACCACGTATCCGCCAGAATCACCGGAGAAAATGGAGCGCCCGTTGTCGGCGGCTTCCCGGAACACCTGAGCTGACAACCGTCGTCAAGCGTCATCAAGAACTGCGACTGCAACAACCCGACTCTACATGCTTCCGGCGGCGAACGACACCGACACTCAGGAGGAGATCTCCTGCAGGAAGCGTTCGCGCTCGTCCTCGGGCAGGCGGTCGATGAACAGGACGCCGTCGAGGTGGTCGGCCTCGTGCTGCAGGACCCGCGCGAGCGTGCCCAGACCGCGGACGGTGACGGGCTTGCCGTACATGTCGCGCCCGCGCGCGGTGACCATGTAGGAACGCTCCAGCGGCCACCAGGCGTCGGGCGCCGACAGGCACGCCTCGTCGGCCAGCACCGTGCGCTCGGACGCCTCGACGCGCGGGTTGACCAGGTGGCCGGACCGGCCGTCCACGTCGTAGACGAAGACCCGCAGCGGGACGCCGATCTGCGGGGCGGCCAGGCCCGCGCGCCCGGCGCCGGCGCGCAGCGTGGCCTGGAGCGACTTGACCAGCTCCCGCAGGGTCCGGTCGAAGGCGGTCACCGGTTCGGCGGCGGTGCGCAGGACAGGATCGGCGAACGGTCGGATCGGCTGGACGGCCACGCGCACTCCCCGGGGCGGCGAAACGACAGGCGAAAGGTCAGGCGGACGATTCCCGCTCCGGCGCCGTCTCAACCGCGGATCACCGGGTCCTCCCCGGCGCGCGCCGGCCGCCCTCCGGCCGCTCCCGGCCGGGTGCTCTCCCGGCGGGCGCCCGGTGCCTCCGGGTTCTCGCCCGACGCCCTTCCGGTGCCCGTCCTGTGCGCCTCCGGCGCCCGGCCGGGGTTCTCCCGGCGCCGCCCGGCCCGGCGGGCCGTACCGCCGCCGGATTTCCGGGATGTTTCATCCGTGCGGCTCGTGCGTTGCGTATTTCTGTGGTTAGCCGTATTTAACCGGCTCACTACCCCAAGTCACGAAAGTGAGTAACCAGCCCCCATAGGATGCCTGCTGATCTTGCCGGGCGAACGGCGCCCGGCGCTCCGACAGCGAGCAGGAGGAACGATGGCGAACCGCTGGATCGCCGAGTGGCGGCCCGACGACCCCGGATTCTGGGCCGACACGGGCCGGAGGATCGCGCGGCGCAACCTCGCCTTCTCGATCTTCGCCGAGCACCTCGGCTTCACGCTGTGGACGGTGTGGAGCATCGTCGCCGTGCAGCTCGGCGCCTACCGGTTCTCCACCGACCAGCTCTTCTGGATCGTCTCCCTGCCCAACCTGGTGGGCTCGGCGCTGCGCATCCCCTACACCTTCGGCCCGGCGAGGTTCGGCGGCCGCAACTTCACCGTCGTCAGCGTGCTGCTCCTGCTCGTCCCCGCCGTGCTGCTGGCCGTCGCGGTGAGCGACCCCGCCACGCCGTACTGGGCGTTCCTGGTGATCGCGGCCACCGCGGGCCTGGGCGGCGGCAACTTCGCCTCCAGCATGGCCAACATCACCCACTTCTACCCCCAGGAGCGGCAGGGAGCGGCGCTCGGCCTCAACGCGGCCGGGGGCAACATCGGCGTCAGCTCCGTCCAGCTCCTCATGCCCCTGGTGATCGGCGCCTTCGGACTGGCCGCCGCCGGGCTGTTCTGGATCCCCTTCATCGTCGCCGCCGCGCTCGGCGCGTTCTTCCTCATGGACAACCTGTCGTCCGCCCGCGCCCCGGCGCGCGAGCAGCTGAGGATCGCCGGACGGGCCCAGACGTGGATCATGTCCCTCCTCTACATCGGCACCTTCGGCTCCTTCATCGGCTACTCCACCGCGCTGCCGCTCCTCATCAAGAGCCAGTTCCCCGAGCGGGCCTCCCTGGTCTGGCTGGCCTTCCTCGGCCCGCTCCTCGGCTCGCTGGTCCGCCCGGCGGGCGGCTGGCTGTCGGACCGGCTCGGCGGGGCGCGGGTGACGCTCGCCGGCTTCGCCGCCATGGCGGCCGTGGCCGCGCTGGTGTGGCAGGGCCTGGCCCGGCACGACTTCGTCCTGTTCTTCGGCGCCTACCTGCTCCTGGTCGCCGCCACCGGGATCGGCAACGGCTCCACCTACCGCATGATCCCGGCGATCTTCCGGGCCAGGGCCACCACGGGGCTCGCGCCCGGCACGCCCGCCCACGAGGCCGCCCTGGCCGCAGGCCGGCGCGACGCCTCGGCCGCGGTCGGGATCATCTCCGCGATCGGCGCGTTCGGCGGTTTCTTCATCAACCGCGGATTCGGCGGCTCGATCGCCGGGACCGGCGGCGCGGGCGCCGCGCTGGCCGCCTTCGCCGGCTTCTACGCGGTGTGCGCGCTGCTGACGTGGGCCTGCTACCTGCGGTCGGCCGGTCCGGTGGCGGGCCTGGCGGCCGCCCGGGTGTGAGCCGCCCCCGCCCGGCCGCCCGCCCGCCCGGCCGCCCGCCCGCCCGCGGACCGTGCGCCGTGGAGGCCGTCCGCGCGGCCGTCCGTCCGCCCGCGCGGGCCGCCGGCGGCGCGGTTCACACCCGCCGATCGCCGATGTGAACCGCGTTGGCGGCTTGTAGCACACCGGTAACAGAGGGGACCCAGTGGTGAAACCGCCTGAAAGCACCATCGGACGCATGACGATCTCACCCGCCGCTCCCGCGCCTGTGAGGGCGGGTACGGCGACGCACTGCCCGTACTGCGCCCTGCAGTGCGGCATGAACGTCGCCGCCGGAGCAGCGGGAGCCGCCGGAGCCGCCGGAGCCGTGGAAGACACGGGAGCGGCGGGGACCGTGGGGGAGACCGCGGAGACGACCGTGACGATCACCCCGAGGCACGACGTCCCGGCGAACGCCGGCGGGCTGTGCCAGAAGGGCTGGACCGCCGGGGAGCTGCTGGGCCGCGACCGGCGCCTCACCACCCCGCTCGTGGACGGCCGCCCCGCGACCTGGGATGAGGCGCTCGACACCGTCGCGGCGCGGATCCGCGCGGTGCGGGCGGAGCACGGCCCCGACGGCGTGGCCGTGTTCGGCGGCGGCGGGCTCACCAACGAGAAGGCCTACCAGCTCGGCAAGTTCGCCCGGGTCGTGCTGCGCACCAGCCAGATCGACTACAACGGCCGGTTCTGCATGTCCTCGGCCGCCGCGGCCGCCAACCGCGCCTTCGGCATGGACCGCGGCCTGCCGTTCCCGATCACCGACCTGGCCGGCGCCGACGCGATCCTCGTCGCAGGCGGCAACATGGCCGAGACCATGCCGCCGTTCGTGCGGCACCTGACCGCGATGCGGGAGCGGGGCGGCCGGCTCATCGTCATCGACCCGCGGGCCACCGCCACCGCCCGGCGGGCCGACCTGCACCTGCAGCCGGTCCCCGGCACCGACCTGGCGCTGGCCATGGGCCTGCTGCACATCGTGATCGCCGAGGGGCACCTGGACGAGGCGTACGTGGCCGCCCGCACCACCGGGTTCGAGCGGGTGAGCGCCTCGGCCGCCGCCTGGTGGCCCGAGCGGGTGGAGCGGATCACCGGGGTGCCCGTCGCCCGCATGCGCCAGGCCGCGGCCATCCTCGGCGACGCCCGCCGGGCGATGATCCTCACCGGCCGCGGCGCCGAGCAGCACGCCAAAGGCACCGACACCGTCAGCGCGTTCATCAACCTCGCCCTCGCCCTGGGCCTGCCCGGCCGCGAGGGGTCCGGCTACGGCTGCGTCACCGGCCAGGGCAACGGCCAGGGCGGCCGCGAGCACGGCCAGAAGGCCGACCAGCTCCCGGGCTACCGCAGGATCGACGACCCCGCCGCCCGCGCCCACGTGGCCGCCGTGTGGGGCGTCGACCCCGGCGAGCTGCCCGGTCCCGGCCGGTCCGCCTACGAGCTGCTGGACGCCCTCGGCACCGCCGCGGGCCCCCGGGCGCTGCTGCTGTTCGGCTCCAACCCGGTGATCTCGGCGCCCGACGCCGGGCGCGTCGCCGAGCGGCTCGCCTCCCTGGACCTGCTCGTCGTCTCCGACTTCGTCCTGTCCGAGACGGCGGCGATGGCCGACGTCGTCCTGCCCAGCACCCAGTGGGCCGAGGAGGACGGCACGATGACCAACCTGGAGGGCCGGGTGCTGCTGCGCCGCCGGGCCGTCGCGCCGCCGCCCGGGGTCCGCGGCGACCTGGAGATCCTCCGGGGCCTGGCGGCCCGGCTGCGCGGCCCGGAGGGCTTCCCCGCAGAGCCGCGCGAGGTCTTCGACGAGCTGCGGCGGGCCTCGGCCGGGGGGATCGCCGACTACTCCGGCATCACCTACGAGCGGATCGCCGCGGAGACGGGCGTGTTCTGGCCCTGCCCGGACACCGGCCACCCGGGCACGCCCCGGCCGTTCCTGGACCGCTTCGCCACCCCCGACGGCCGCGCCAGGTTCACCCCGGTCGAGCACCGCCCGCCCGAGGAGGACGTCGACGACGACCACCCGCTGTACCTGACGACCGGCCGGGTGCTGGCGCACTACCAGAGCGGCGCCCAGACCAGGCGGATCGCCGCGCTGAACGAGGCGGCCCCGGAACTCTTCGTGGAGCTGCACCCCGACCTCGCCGAGCGGCTGGAGGTGGAACCCGGCGGGCGGGTGCGGGTGGTCGGCCGCCGGGGGACGGCCGAGGCGGTGGCCAGGATCAGCCCGGCGATCCGCCCGGACACGGTGTTCATGCCGTTCCACTGGGCGGGGGCGAACCTCCTCACCAACCCGGCGCTGGACCCGGTGTCGCGGATGCCGGAGTTCAAGGTCTGCGCGGTCCGCCTGGAGCGTGCCGCGTGACCCGGCTGGTGGTGGTGGGCAACGGGATGGCCGGCGCGCGCCTGGTGAGCGAGGTCCGCGCCCGCGACCCGCACATCCGGATCACCGTGTTCGGCGCCGAGACCGGGCGGCCCTACAACCGGGCGCTGCTGTCGAACGTGCTGGCCGGGACGATGACGCCCGGCCAGGTGCGGATGCTGGACGCGGAGTGGTACGCCGACCACGCGGTGACGGCCCTGCCCGGTGTCGAGGTGACCGCGATCGACCGGGAGGCGCAGGAGGTGCTGACCGCCTGCGGCCGGCGTGAGCCGTACGACGTGCTCGTGCTGGCCACCGGCAGCGAGGCCGTGGTGCCGCCGCTGCCCGGTGCGGAGCGGGCCGTGGCGTTCCGGACGATGGGCGACTGCGAGGCGATCCTCGCCGCGGCCGGTACGGCGCGGCGCGCGGTGGTCGTCGGCGGCGGCCTGCTCGGCGTGGAGGCCGCCCGCGGCCTGGCCGGGCGCGGGCTGCCGGTGACGCTGCTGCACCTGGCCGGCCACCTGATGGAGCGCCAGCTCGACGCCGAGGCCGGGCTGGTGCTCGGGGAGAGCCTGGCCGGGCTGGGCGTGGAGATCCGTACCGGCGTGACCGTCCGGGAGATCCTCGACGACGGCGTACGGCTCGCCGCCGGGACGGGAACCGCGCCGGGGACGGCGGGAGCGGCGGCGAGCCCGTCCGGGACCGGGGAGTCCGGGGCCGGGGAGTCCGGGGCGGTGGGGGAGGAGGTCGTCGAGGCCGACCTGGTGGTCCTCGCCTGCGGTGTGCGGCCGGTGACCCGGCTGGCCCGGGACGCCGGGCTCGCGGTGGCCCGCGGCATCGTCGTGGACGACGAGATGCGCACCGGCGACCCGTCGGTCTTCGCGATCGGCGAGTGCGCCGAGCACGACGGCGTCGTCTACGGCCTGGTCGCCCCGGCCTGGGAGCAGGCGGCCGTGGTCGCCGACCTGGTGACCGCCACGGACAAGACCGCCCGCTACCGCGGCTCGCGGCTGGTGACGCGGCTCAAGGCGCGCGGCGTGGAGCTGGCGGCGATGGGCGAGACCCACCTGACCGAGGACGAGGCCGAGATCGTGCGGTTCAGCCACCGGGCCCGGGGCGCCTACCGCAAGCTCGTCATCCGCGACGGCCGCCTGGTCGGCGCGATCCTCCTCGGCGAGACGCCCGCGGTGGGCACCGTGACCCGGCTGTTCGACCACGGCGGCCCGCTGCCCGCCGACCGGGCCGGGCTGCTGTTCCCCGGCCTCGCCGGCGGCGCCGCCGCCGACAGCCCGGTCCGGATGCCGGACGCCGCGCGCGTCTGCCAGTGCAACAACGTCACCAAGGGACAGATCCGGAGCTGCTGGGAGTCGGGCGCCAGGGACGTCGCGGCGGTGGCCGCCGCGACCCGCGCCACGACCGGCTGCGGAAGCTGCCGTGACGCCGTGGAGGGCATCGTCGGCTGGCTGTGCGAGCAGGAGGGCATACCCGTATGAGATCTTCCGACCGTCTCCCCGCCGGAGCCGGGACCAGGCTCGTCGTGGTGGGACACGGCCCGGCCGCCGCCCGCCTGACCGAGGCGCTGACCGCCGGCGGCTTCGCCGGGCGCGTCACGGTGCTGGGCGAGGAGCCGAGGGCCGCCTACGACCGGGTGGCGCTGACCTCCTACCTGTCCGGCCGCACCGCCGAGGACCTCACCTACCCGGTGCCCGAGGGGGTGGCGCTGCGGCTCGGCCGCCCGGTCGTCGGAATCGACCGGGAGGCCCGTACGGTGACCACCGCCGACGGTCACGCCGAGCCCTACGACACGCTGGTGCTGGCCACCGGCTCCAGCCCCTTCGTCCCGCCGGTCACCGGCCGCGACCTGCCCGGCTGCTTCACCTACCGCACGATCGACGACCTGGACGCGATCAGGGCCGCCTGCGCCGGCGCCCGCGCCGGGGTGGTCGTCGGCGGCGGCCTGCTGGGGCTGGAGGCCGCGGACGCGCTGCGCGGCCTCGGCCTGACCACCCACGTCGTGGAGATGGCCGGCCGGCTCATGCCCCGGCAGGTCGACGAGGGCGGCGGCGCCGTGCTGCGCCGCCACATCGAGGCGCTGGGTCTGGCCGTCCACACCGGGACCGGCGTGCGGGAGGTCGTCGCCGGGCCGGACGGGCGGGTCGCCGGCCTCGTCACCTCCGACGGCGAGACGATCGAGGCCCAGGTGGTGGTCTTCTCCGCGGGCGTCCGGCCGCGCGACGAGCTGGCCCGGCGGGCCGGCCTGGCGGTCGGCGAGCGCGGCGGCGTCGTCGTCGACGACGGCATGCGCACCTCCGACCCGGCGGTCTACGCCGTCGGCGAGTGCGCCCTGCACGACGGCGTCGTCTACGGCCTGGCCGGGCCGTGCCTCACGATGGCCGAGGTGGCCGCCGACCGCGTCCTCGGCGGCGAGGCGGTCTTCACCCGGGCCGACACCTCCACCAGGCTCAAGCTGCTCGGCGTGGAGGTCGCCCAGTTCGGCGCCGCCGAGGGCGCGCTGGACGTCACCTTCATGGACCCCGTCGGCGGCGTCTACCAGAAGCTCCTGGTCAGCGACGACGCCCGAACCCTGCTCGGCGGCGTCTGCGTCGGCGACGCCGCGCCGTACGACACGCTGCGGCCCTTCGTCGGCCGCGACCTGCCGGCCGCGCCGGGCGAGCTGCTGTTCACCGGCGGCCCGGCCGACCTCGACGTCCCCGACGACGCGCAGGTCTGCTCCTGCAACAACGTCACCGCCGGGCGGGTCCGCGCCGCCATCGCCGGGGAGGGGCTCACCGACGTCGCCGGGATCAAGTCCTGCACCCGCGCCGGGACGACCTGCGGCAGCTGCGTCCCGGCGCTGCGGAAGATCCTCGCCGGGGCGGGCGTCGAGGTCTCCACCGCCCTGTGTGAGCACTTCACGCACAGCCGGGCCGAGCTGTTCGACATCGTGCGGGTGCGCGGCATCACCACCTTCTCCCGGCTCATCGCCGAGCACGGCACCGGCCGGGGCTGCGACGTGTGCAAACCCGCCGTCGCCTCGATCCTGGCCTCGCTCGGCGGCGGCCACATCCTCGACGGTGAGCAGGCCGCCCTGCAGGACACCAACGACCACTTCCTGGCCAACATCCAGCGCAACGGCACCTACTCGGTGGTGCCGCGCGTCCCCGGCGGGGAGATCACCCCCGACAGGCTGATCGTGATCGGCGAGGTGGCCCGCGACTTCGGCCTCTACACCAAGATCACCGGAGGGCAGCGGATCGACCTGCTGGGCGCCCGGGTGGAGCAGCTCCCGCTCATCTGGCGGCGCCTGGTCGACGCCGGGTTCGAGTCCGGGCACGCGTACGGCAAGGCGCTGCGCACGGTGAAGTCGTGCGTCGGCTCCACCTGGTGCCGCTACGGCGTGCAGGACTCGGCGGCGCTGGCCGTCGCCCTGGAGCTGCGCTACCGGGGCCTGCGCTCACCGCACAAGATCAAGTCGGCCGTCTCCGGCTGCGCCCGCGAGTGCGCCGAGGCGCGGAGCAAGGACTTCGGGATCATCGCCACCGAGAAGGGCTGGAACCTCTACGTCGGCGGCAACGGCGGGTTCTCCCCCCGCCACGCCGACCTGTTCGCCGCCGACCTGGACACCGGCGGGCTCGTCCGCGTCGTCGACCGGTTCCTGATGTTCTACATCCGCACCGCCGACCGGCTCCAGCGGACCTCGGCGTGGCTGGAGCAGCAGGGCCTCGACCACGTCAGGCGGGTCGTCCTGGAGGACTCCCTCGGCATCTGCGCCGACCTCGACGCCCAGATGGAGCGGCACGTCGCCTCCTACACCGACGAGTGGCGCGCCGTCCTCGACGACCCGGACAAGCTGCGGCGCTTCGTCTCCTTCGTCAACGCCCCGCAGACCCCCGACCCGTCGATCGCCTTCGAGACCGAACGCGACCAGATCAAGCCCGTCCTCATCCCGCTGGAGGCCACCCGATGACCGTTCTCCACGAGACGCCGCCCGCCGCCCCGTCCGGAACCCCGCCCGCCGCCTTGTCCGGAACCCCGTCCGGAACCCCGTCCGGGGGCCCGCCCGGGGCGGATACGGCGCCGCGCTGGACACCGGTGTGCGCCTACACCGACCTGCTGCCCGAACGCGGGGTGTGCGCGCTCGTCGGCCGCCACCAGATCGCGCTGTTCCAGACCTTCGACGGCGAGCTGTTCGCGATCGGCAACCACGACCCGTTCAGCGGCGCCCAGGTCCTCTCCCGGGGGATCGTCGGCACCCGCGGCGGCTCGCCCGTCGTGATCTCACCCATGCACCGGCAGGCGTTCTCGCTGGCCACCGGGGCCTGCCTGGACGACCCGGCGGTGGCCGTACCGACCTATCCGGTACGGCTCGCGGACGGCGCGGTGGAGGTGAGCGCGCCGTGACCGGAGCCGCGGCGATCCCGGGACGCGCCGCGACCGGGGCGGGCGCGGAGCATCCCTCCGGCGGGGGAGGGGTGCTCGCGGGCCGCGCCGCCGTGTCCCCCGAGACCGCGCCCGACGCGCTGGCCGGCTTCACCGTCGGGGTCACCGCGACCCGGCGGCGCGAGGAGTTCTGCGCCCTGCTGGAGCGGCGCGGCGCCCGGGTCGTACGGGCCCCGGCGATCCGGCTCGTCCCCCTGGAGGAGGACGCCGGCCTGCTGGCCGCCACCCGGGAGGCCCTGTCCGGCCCGATCGACGACGTGGTGATCACCACCGGTGTCGGCTTCCGGGGCTGGACGGCCGCGGCCGAGGGCTGGGGGCTGTCGGGCGACCTGGCGGCGCACCTGTCCCGCGCCCGGCTGCTGACCCGCGGCCCCAAGGCGCGCGGCGCCGTCCGGGCCGCCGGGCTGGACGACCACTGGACGGCGCCCGCCGAGTCGTGCGAGGAGATCAAACGCCACCTCCTCGCCCAGGACCTCACCGGGCGCCGCGTCGCCGTACAGCTGCACGGCGAACCGCTGACCGGCTTCGTGGCGGAGCTACGCGCGGCCGGGGCCGAGGTCGTCGAGGTGCCGGTCTACCGCTGGCTGCCCTACCGCGACCCCTCGCCGCTGCGCCGCCTGATCAGCCAGACGGTCACCGGCGCGGTGGACGCGGTGGCCTTCACCAGCGCCCCCGCCGTGCTGGCCATGCTCGCCGCGGCCCGCGCCGAGGGGCTGGAGGAGGCGCTCGTCGCCGCGTTCGCCGGCCCGGTCGTCGCGGCCTGCGTGGGCCAGGTCACCGCCGGGCCCCTGCTGGCCAGGGGCGTGCCGGTGGTGTGCCCGGAACGGCCTCGCCTGGGCGCGCTGGCCCGCGTCCTCGCCCGGCACCTGCCCGAGCACGGCGTCACCCGCCTCGTCGCCGCCGGCTGCGAGCTGGAGATCCGCGGGCACGCCGTCGCCGTGGACGGCGGCCTGCGGACGCTGCCGCCCGCCCCCATGGCGGTGCTCAAGCGCCTGGCCGTCAAGCCGGGACACGTGGTGGCCCGCTCGGAGCTGCGGACCGTGCTGCCCGGCGCCACGTCCCGCGACTCCGCCGAGCACGCCGTCGAGATGGCCGTCACCCGGCTGCGCCGGGCGCTGGGCCGGTCCGGCATCGTCGAGACGGTCATCAAGCGCGGCTACCGCCTGGCCTGCGACCGCGGCGCCGCCTGACGCCGTCCGGCCCGCCTTCTCGCGACCGCGGCGCCGCCCGGCGGGGGCCGGCGCCGCTCAGGCCGTCATGGACGCCGGTGCCGCCGGCCGGCCCCGCGCCCTCGCACCCGGCGGGGCGGGCGGCCTCAGGACGGGTCCAGCCTCAGCTCCCGGACGATCTCCCCGGCGGCGGCGTCGCGCGAGGGCAGCGGGTCGGCGCCGACGAGCATCTCGTAGTAGGCGTGGCGGAAGCACCCGGCCAGCAGCAGCCGCGCGCTGGCGACCGGGTCCACGCCGGGGGAGACGCGGCCCGCGCGCTGCTCGGCCGCGAGGTAGGCGGTCAGCGGCACCACCTCCGCCATCGGCCCCATCGCGGAGTCGCGCAGCGCCTCGCGGAGGCGCACCGTGACGGAGGGCGAGCTGAAGACCGGCAGCGCCGCCGACTGCACCTCGACGTAGTAGTCGATGCCGGCCCGCGCGACGGGCAGAAGGTTGCCGCCGACCTCGCCCCGGCCGACCAGGTACCCCAGGTCGTCGAGGATGCGCAGCCAGACCGGCAGCCGGTCCTGCAGCAGGGCGAGGAACATGTCGACCGCCTGGCCGGGGGCGGCGCCGCCCGCGCGGGGGGAGGAGGCGGCGTTCTCGCCGTCCTCGCGTTTCATCAGCCCGGCCAGCTCAAGGACGCGGCGCCGCGTCTCCTGGGCCTTCTGGTAGGGGTCGAGCCGACGGGGGTCGAGCTGGGGAGTCGCCATGGTTGCCCTAACGTGCGCAGTCACCCGGACAATGTGCGGCGTGGGGGAGGGGTCGTTCACCGGAGTTTACGAAGGCGTGTTCCTCCGGGTCGTCGAATCGTTGCGGAGCGGTTACCCGGCGGACGGCCCGCGGCCGAACCGGGTGGGCCGATTATGGCCCCGCGCGGGCGCGCCGGGGACGGAGTAACGGTAACGATGCGCTGGGTGTTTTTCCGGAGGGTGCGGACCGCCGACCTGGCCCGCGACCGCCGGCGCGCTCCCGGCCCGGACGCGGGTGCGGTTCCGGCGCCGTCCCGGGCATGGTCTCCGGGCCCGGGCATGGTCTCCGGGCCAGCGTCCGGATCCGGCGCCGTCCCGGATCCGGGGTCTCAGCCGTCGCCGTCGCGGTCGCGGCGGCGGAGGTAGCGCTCGAACTCGGCGGCGATGGCGTCACCGCTGGCCTCGGGCAGCTCCGCGGCGTCCTTGCGCTCCTCCAGCTCCTTGACGTACTCGGCCACCTCGCTGTCCTGGGAGGCCAGCTCGTCCACGCCGTGCTCCCACGCCCTGGACTCCTCGGCCAGGTCGCCCAGCGGCATCGGGATGTCGAGCAGGTCCTCCAGGCGGCGCAGCAGCGCCATGGTGGCCTTGGGGTTGGGCGGCTGGGCGACGTAGTGCGGCACCGACGCCCACAGCGAGACCGCCGGTATCCCGGAGGCCCCCAGGATGTGCTGGAGCACGCCGACGACGCCGGTCGGCCCCTCGTAGCGGCTCAGCTCCAGGTTGATCGCCCGCGCCAGGTCCTCGTCGCTCGCCGAGCCCACGATCGGCACCGGACGGGTGTGCGGGGAGTCGTTGAGCAGCGCGCCGAGCAGCACCGCCAGCTCCACCCCCACGTGGCGGCAGACATCGGTGATCTCCTGGCAGAACGTGCGCCAGCGCATGTTGGGCTCGATGCCGCGCAGCAGCACCACGTCGCGGTCGGCGCCCGGCGGCCGGGCCACCAGCAGCCGGGTGGTCGGCCAGGTGATCGACCTGGTCAGCCCGTCGCCCATCTCCACGATCGGGCGGGTGACCTGGAAGTCGTAGTAGTCCTCGGGGTCGAAGGAGACCAGCGGGGTCGCCTTCCACTCGTTCTCGAGGTGCGCGATCACTCCGCTCGAGGCCTCGCCCGCGTCGTTCCACCCCTCGAACGCGGCGATCAGCACCGGGTCGACGAGCTTGGGTAGACCTTCGAGTTCGATCACGCGCGGCCTCCTTCTTCGCCTCGCCATGGCCGTCTACCGCATAAGCCTATGCGGTGCGGTGGCCATCACCGAATTCCCAGGGCACGGGCCCCTTCCCCGCTCCGCCCGGGCTCGCGGGGCCTCGGCCGGACGAGGGTTCCGGGGCCGGTCCGCCGCGACGGCCCCGGTTCTCCGCCGGTTCTCCGCCGTCCGGGACAGGGGCGTCCGGGGCCTCCCGGGGCCTCGCCCGCGACGGCTCCGGGACCCCGTCCGAGGTCTCCCGGAGGAGGGCGCCCGGGGCGGGCGGTTCAGCATCCGGTCACTCCGATGTCAGCATCCGGACGCCGTCATGAGCGACCGAGGGTGGATCGGTTAGTACCCTTGGGGCCATGACGAGCATCCCGTCCTTCCGTGACGTCCTGTCCCAGCGCGTGATGGTCGCCGACGGGGCCATGGGGACGATGCTCCAGGCCCACGACGTCGGCCTCGACGACTTCGAGGGCCACGAGGGCTGCAACGAGGTCCTCAACGTCACCCGCCCCGACATCGTCCGCGCCGTGCACGAGGCCTACTTCGAGGTCGGCGTCGACTGCGTCGAGACCAACACCTTCGGCGCCAACCTCAGCGCGCTGGGCGAGTACGACATCGCCGACCGGGTCCACGAGTACTCCGAGGCCGGGGCCCGCGTCGCCAGGGAGGCCGCGGACGCCTGGTCCACTCCCGACCACCCCCGCTTCGTCCTCGGCTCCATCGGTCCGGGCACCAAGCTGCCCACCCTCGGGCACAAGCCGTACGGCGAGCTGCGCGACGCCTACCAGGCGAACGCGGCCGGCCTGATCTCCGGCGGCGCCGACGCCCTGATCATCGAGACCGCCCAGGACCTCCTCCAGGTCAAGGCCGCCGTCGTCGGCGCGCGGCGGGCCGTCGCCGAGGCCGGCCGCGACGTGCCGATCATCGCCCAGGTGACGATCGAGACCAACGGCGCGATGCTGCTCGGCTCGGAGATCGGCGCGGCGCTGACGTCGATCGAGCCGCTCGGCGTCGACGTCATCGGCCTCAACTGCGCCACCGGCCCGGCCGAGATGAGCGAGCACCTGCGCTACCTCGCGCGCCACGCCCGGGTGCGGCTGTCCTGCATGCCCAACGCCGGGCTGCCGGTGCTGACCGCCGACGGCGCCCACTACCCCCTCGCCCCCGACGAGCTGGCCGCCGCCCACGACCACTTCGTCCGCGACTTCGGCCTGTCGCTGGTCGGCGGCTGCTGCGGCACCACCCCCGAGCACCTGCGCCGGGTGGTCGAGCGGGTGCGCGGCCGGGAGGTCGCGGCGCGGCGCCCGCGCCCCGAGCCCGGCGCCGCCTCCCTCTACCAGACCGTCCCCTTCCGCCAGGACACCTCCTACCTCGCCATCGGCGAGCGCACCAACGCCAACGGCTCCAAGGCGTTCCGCGAGGCGATGCTCGCCGGCGACTGGGAGGAGTGCGTCGAGATCGCCCGGGCCCAGGCCCGCGACGGCGCGCACATGCTCGACCTGTGCGTCGACTATGTCGGCCGCGACGGCGCGGCCGACATGCGGGAGCTGGCGTTCCGCTTCGCCACCGCCTCCACGCTGCCCATCGTGCTCGACTCCACCGAGCCCGCCGTCCTCGAAGCCGGGCTGGAGGCGCTCGGCGGCCGCGCGATCATCAACTCGGTCAACTACGAGGACGGCGACGGCCCCGACTCCCGCTTCACCAGGATCATGCGGCTGGTCCGCGAGCACGGCACCGCCGTCATGGCGCTGACCATCGACGAGGAGGGCCAGGCCCGCACCGCCGAACGGAAGGTCGAGATCGCCGGCCGCCTCATCGCGGACCTCACCGCTGACTGGGGGATGCGGGTCGAGGACATCGTCATCGACGCCCTCACCTTCCCCATCGCCACCGGCCAGGAGGAGACCCGCCGCGACGGCGCCGAGACGATCGAGGCGATCCGCGAGATCAAGCGCCGCCACCCGGGCGTGCAGACGGCCCTCGGGCTGTCCAACATCTCCTTCGGCCTCAACCCGGCCGCGCGGGTCGTCCTCAACAGCGTCTTCCTCAACGAGTGCGTCAACGCCGGTCTCGACTCGGCGATCGTGCACGCCTCCAAGATCCTGCCGATGGCCCGGATCCCCGACGAGCAGCGCCAGGTCGCCCTGGACATGATCTACGACCGCCGCCGCGAGGGCTACGACCCGCTGCAGCGGTTCATGGAGCTGTTCGAGGGCGTCGACGCCGCCGCGGTGAAGGCGGGCCGGGCCGAGGAGCTGGCCGCGCTGCCGCTGTGGGAGCGCCTCAAGCGCCGCATCGTCGACGGCGAGCGCAAGGGCCTGGAGGCCGACCTCGACGAGGCGCTCACCCGGCGTCCCGCCCTGGAGATCGTCAACGACGTGCTGCTCGACGGCATGAAGACCGTCGGCGAGCTGTTCGGCTCCGGGCAGATGCAGCTGCCGTTCGTGCTGCAGTCGGCCGAGGTGATGAAGGCCGCCGTGGCCTACCTGGAGCCCCACATGGACCGCGTCGAGGGCGAGACCAAGGGCCGCATCGTGCTGGCCACCGTCAAGGGCGACGTGCACGACATCGGCAAGAACCTGGTGGACATCATCCTGTCCAACAACGGCTACGAGGTCGTCAACCTCGGCATCAAGCAGCCGGTGTCGGCGATCCTGGAGGCCGCCGAGGAGCAGCGGGCCGACGTGATCGGCATGTCCGGGCTGCTGGTGAAGTCCACGGTCGTGATGAAGGAGAACCTCGAGGAGATGAACTCCCGGGGGCTGGCCGGCAGATACCCCGTGCTGCTCGGCGGCGCCGCGCTGACCCGCGCCTACGTCGAGCAGGACCTCGCCGGGCTGTTCGAGGGCGAGGTCCGCTACGCCCGCGACGCCTTCGAGGGGCTGCGGCTGATGGACGCCTTCATGGCGGTCAAGCGCGGCGAGGACGGCGCGGCCCTGCCGCCGCTGCGGCAGCGGCGCGTCAGGACCGGCGCGACCCTGAAGCGAACCCCGGTGGAGGAGCTGCCCGCCCGCTCCGACGTGAGCACCGCCAACCCCGTGCCGGTCGCCCCCTTCCACGGCGACCGCGTGGTCAAGGGCATCCCGCTCGCCGACTACGCCGCGTTCCTGGACGAGCGGGCGACGTTCATGGGCCAGTGGGGCCTCAAGGCCGCCCGCGGCGGCGAGGGCCCCTCCTACGAGGAGCTGGTCGAGACCCAGGGCCGGCCGCGCCTGCGGATGTGGCTGGACCGGATGCAGACCGAGGGGCTGCTGGAGGCGGCGGTCGTCTACGGCTACTTCCCGTGCGTCAGCGAGGGCGACTCCCTGGTGATCCTGGACGACGCGGGCGGCGAGCGGACCAGGTTCACCTTCCCGCGCCAGCGGCGCGACCGGCACCTGTGCCTGTCGGACTTCTTCCGCCCCCGGGAGTCCGGCGAGACCGACGTGGTCGCCTTCCAGATCGTCACGATGGGAAGCCGGATCGCCGAGGCCACCGCCGAGCTGTTCGCCAAGGACGCCTACCGCGACTACCTGGAGCTGCACGGCCTGTCGGTGCAGCTCACCGAGGCGCTGGCCGAGTACTGGCACGCCCGGGTCCGCTCCGAGCTCGGCATCGGCGGCGACGAGTCGCTGGAGGACATGCTGAAGGTCGACGTCACCGGCTGCCGCTACTCCTTCGGCTATCCCGCCTGCCCCAACCTGGAGGACCAGGTGCAGCTCACCGGGCTGCTGGACCCCGGCCGGATCGGGGTGAGCCTGTCGGAGGAGTTCCAGCTGCACCCCGAGCAGTCGACCTCCGCGCTCGTCGCGCACCACCCCGAGGCCAACTACTTCAACGTCTGACCGTCAAGGATTCCACCGATACATGGACGCGGTTCTGTTCGACATGGACGGGCTTCTCGTGGACAGCGAGAAGGTGTGGTTCGAGGTCGAGAGCGAGGTGATGGCGCGGCTCGGCGGCGAGTGGAGCCACGCCGACCAGCGGCACCTGGTGGGCGGCTCCATGCCGGCCGCCGTGGCCCACATGCTCAGGGTCACCGGTTCGGCCACCGACCCGGCCGACGTGGAGACGTGGATGCTGGAGGGCATGACCCGCCGGCTGTCCGCAGGCGTGGAGATGATGCCGGGCGCCGCCGAGCTGCTGACGGCCGTACGGCGGGCCGGCCTGCCCACGGCCCTGGTCACCTCCTCGGTCCGGCCGATCGCCGACGCCTGCCTGGCCTTCATCGGCCGTCACCACTTCGACCGCGTGGTGACCGGCGACGACGTGGCGCGGACCAAGCCGGACCCCGAGCCGTACCTCACGGCCACCCGCCTGCTGGGGGTGGCCGCCGCCCGGTGCGTCGCCCTGGAGGACTCCCCGAACGGCGTGACCGCGGCGACCGCCGCCGGCTGCCGGGTGGTGGCCGTGCCCAGCGTGCTGCCGATCCCCTCGGCCCCCGGCCGCCTCGTCGTGGGCTCCCTGCACGAGGTCGACGTCGAGGTGCTCCGGGCGCACGTCCTCGGCGCCGCCTGACCCGGGCCGCCCGCGGAGAGGGCCGGGGCACGCCCTCGAAGGGCCCGCCGACCCGGGGAGATCCCCGAGGGACCGCCGCCGCTCCCGGGGCCGTCCCCTAGGGGATCATCCCTCCCCGGGGAGGAGGGGCCCCGCGATCCCGCGTGCCAGGATGGAAGACGGGTACGCCGATACGAGGGACGGTCCGCTATGTCGTTCGAACAGATCGCGTGGTTGCCGCTCTGCGCCGGGTTGACCGGGGTGGGGCTGCTGCTCAGCTTCCTGCGGATGCGCCGCAGGGGAGTGCTGGCGGGACTGCGGGGGGTGGCGTGGTCGCTGCTGCCGCTGGCCGCCTATCTGACGGGCGCGCTGCCCACCCTCTGGCGGATCGGCACGGCGATCGTCGGGTTCGTCACCGGTGTGGCGCTCAACCCCACGGTGTGGGCGGGGGTGGCCCTGGCCGGGCTGTCGGCCGTGCTGTTCGTGGTGACCGGGGCGGTGCGCGGCCGCCGGTTGCGGACGTCCGGGTCCGGGCGGGCCGCGGAGGCGCCGGCCGGGGGAGCGGAGGCCGCCGGGGGCGGCGCCGTACGGGGCTCCTCGGGCACCCGGCCGCTGCCGCGTCCCGGGGCGGCGCCCGCCGACCCCGCCCGGCCCGCCGCCGGATCCGGCACCCAGCCCATGGCCCGGCCCGCCGCGAAACCCGCCGGGAAGCAGGCCGGGAAGCAGGCATCCTCCTCCGATGACGACTTCTCGGAGATCGAGGACATCCTCAAGCGACGTGGGATCGGTTGACACTGAGTTACCCATCAGTGCAATGTCACGAATCCGAGACAGAAGCGGAACGGCTTCCGGACATTCGGCCCAAGATCAAAACAAATGAATTGCGCATGAATCACAGTTGAGCCACATAGCGCCCTCAGGGGTTGGTCTGCGCAGATCAGCCCATAGATTCTGCGTCCAGGACCGTGAGCGCGGTTCGGAACAGCAGAGGGCGCACCCCACCCGGGCGCACCCGTCGGACAACGTCGTCTGGGATCCAGGGGGCCACACGCATGACCACACCGCTCGACGTCTCCGGGCAGGCCATGGAGGCCCAGCCGGAGGCCGTTCTCCAGGGGACGGGCGGAAAGGCCATCGAAGGCCGTTCGCTCGGCCAGATCGCCTGGACCCGCCTCAAGCGCGACAAGGCCGCCGTCGCAGGCGCCGTCGTGGTGGTGTTCCTCGTCCTGGTGGCGATCTTCGCGGAGCGCCCCTTCGGAGGACTGATCGCCCTCTTCGGCGACCCGCCCAACATCCCCAACAACGACCTCATCGACCCGATGACCAGCGCGCCGACGGCCGCCTTCGGCGGCATCAGCCTGGAGCACCCCTTCGGCCTGGAACCGGTCAACGGCCGCGACATCTTCGCCCGCATCCTGTCCGGCGCGCAGATCTCGCTGCTGGTCGCCTTCCTCGCCACGCTCGTCTCGGTGGTGATCGGCGCGCTGCTGGGCGTGCTCGCCGGCTACTTCGGCGGCTGGATCGACACGGTCATCAGCCGGCTGATGGACGTCTTCCTGGCCTTCCCGCTGCTGCTGTTCGCGATCGCCATCGTCGGCGCGCTGCCCGACCAGGCGCTCGGCATGAAGGGCAACGCGCTGCGCATCGCGGTGATCGTGTTCATCATCGGGTTCTTCAGCTGGCCCTACATCGCGCGCATCGTGCGCGGCCAGACGCTGTCGCTGCGCGAGCGCGAGTTCGTCGACGCCGCCCGCTCGCTGGGGGCGAGCAACGGCTACATCATCTTCCGCGAGGTGTTCCCGAACCTCGTGGCGCCGATCCTGGTCTACTCCACGCTGCTCATCCCCACCAACATCATGTTCGAGGCGTCGCTGTCGTTCCTCGGCGTGGGCGTGAACGAGCCCCAGGCGTCCTGGGGCGGCATGCTCACCCGGGCGGTCGACTACTACCAGATCGCCCCGCACTTCATGATCGTTCCCGGCCTCGCCATCTTCATCACCGTGATGGCCTTCAACCTCCTGGGCGACGGGCTGCGGGACGCCCTCGACCCGCGAGCCAGGTAGCGCGAAGCGACCGTCGCGACCGTTCGTCTCCACCACCGCCACTTCACGACAAGGGGTGTACCACCACGATGAGGAAGACCAAAGCCTTGGCGCTCGCCGCGCTGGGTACCACGCTGACCATGGGTCTTGCCGCCTGCGGCGGTACGGCCGGCGGCGGTGGCAACAACACGGGCTCGGGCAACCAGGGCACCGGAGCCTCCGGCACGGCCTTCAACGACGCCTACACCAAGCTCGTCAACGCCTCCGACGCCAAGGGCGGCACGCTCAAGTTCGCGCTGACGGACGAGCCGGACTCCACGGACCCGGGCAACACCTACTACGCCTGGAACTGGAACTTCTCGCGGCTGTACGCCCGTCCGCTGATGACCTACCAGCCCGCCCCGGGTGAGGAGGGACTGAAGCTCGTCCCCGACCTCGCCGAGGGCCCCGGTCAGGCCAGCGAGGACGGCAAGACCTGGACCTACAAGCTGAAGAAGGGCATCAAGTACGACGACGGCACGGAGGTCAAGGCCGCCGACGTCAAGTACGCCATCGCCCGCAGCAACTTCACCTCCGAGCTCACCGACGGCCCGAAGTACTTCGCCCAGTACCTCGACGCCGAGGGCTACAAGGGTCCGTACAAGGACAAGAACCTCGACGACTTCAAGGGCGTCGAGACCCCCGACGACTACACCGTCGTCTTCAAGCTCAAGGCCCCGTTCTCGGAGTTCGACTTCCTGGTCGCCAACCCGCAGTCGGCTCCGGTGCCGCAGGCCAAGGACACCGGTCTCGACTACGAGAAGAACGTCGCCTCGACCGGCCCCTACAAGTTCGAGAGCTACGAGGTCGGCAAGCAGCTGAACCTCGTCAAGAACGAGAACTGGGACCCGTCCACCGACACCACCCGCAAGCAGCTGCCGGACCGCATCGAGGTGCAGTACAAGCAGAACGCCGACGACATCGACCAGCGTCTGCTCAACGGGCAGATCCACGTCGACCTGGGCGGCACCGGCGTCCAGCCCGCGGCCCGCGCCAAGATCGTCGGCAAGCCCGAGCTGAAGAACTCGTCGGACAACCCGTACACGCCGTTCAACCGCTACGCGATGATGTCGACCAAGGTCAAGCCGTTCGACAACATCGAGTGCCGCAAGGCCGTGCAGTACGCCACCGACAAGGTCGCCACCCAGGCGCCGTGGGGCGGCCCGCTCGGCGGTGACATCGGCAGCACCGCGATGACCCCGACCACCGTCGGCTACAAGCCGTTCGACCTGTACCCCAACGGCGCCGACCACAAGGGCGACCTGGCCAAGGCCAAGGAGAGCCTCGCGGCCTGCGGCCAGCCGAACGGCTTCGAGACCAACATCGCGGTCCGCGGTGACCGGGTCAAGGAGGTCCAGGTCGCCGAGGCCATGCAGGCCTCGCTCGACCGGGTCGGCATCAAGGCCACGATCAAGAAGTACCCCTCGGGTGACTGGAGCTCGCAGTACGCTGGCAAGCCGGACTTCGTGCACAAGAACGGCCTGGGCATCATGGTCGCCGGCTGGGGCTCCGACTGGCCGTCCGGCTTCGGCTTCCTGTCGCAGATCGTCGACGGTCGCTTCATCAAGGACTCCGGCAACTACAACATGATGGAGCTGAACGACCCGTCCGTTAACGAACTGCTCGACAAGGGCATCCAGACCACCGACACGACGGCCCGCAACGAGATCTGGTCCGAGGTCGACAAGAAGGTCATGGAGTCGGCGGCGTTCATGTCGTTCGTCTACGAGAAGACGCTCCTCTTCCGCCCCTCGAACCTGACCAACGTGTACGTGCACCCGGCCTACGGCATGTACGACTACACGTGGCTCGGCGTCAAGCAGCAGTAGTCCTTCTCTAGCCAACCAAAGGCAGGTGAAGGCCACGGTGCCCGGGAGCGACCCTCCCGGGCACCCGGCCGAACGATCGTGGTCGCATTCATCGTCCGCCGCGTGATCGCCGCCGTGCTGATGCTCGCTGTCGTCAGCGCGGCCACCTTCGCGATCTTCTTTCTCATCCCACGGGCCCTGGGACAGACCCCCGAGGGCATGGCGTCGCGCTACGTCGGACGGGATGCCACCCCCGAAGCGATCCAGGGCGCCGTCAAACGGCTGCACCTGGACGACCCGCTCATCGTGCAGTACGGGCGGTTCGCCAAGGGCATCGTCGCCGGCGAGGACTACTCGCTCGGCCCGCGCAAGGCCGAGTGCCCGGCGCCCTGCTTCGGCTACTCCTTCAACAACAACCAGCCGGTCTGGCCGACGCTGCTCGACCGGCTGCCCGCGACGATGTCGCTGGCCGCGGGGGCGGCGATCCTCTGGCTCATCGCCGGCGTCAGCATCGGCATCGTCTCCGCGCTGAGACGCGGCACCGCGCTCGACCGCGCGGCCATGACCGTGGCGCTCGCCGGCGTCTCGCTGCCCATCTACTTCACCGGCCTGGTCTCGCTGTCGGTGTTCGCCTACACGCTCGGGATCTTCCCCGGCGGCGGCACCTACACCGGGATCTCCGAGAACCCTGTCGCCTGGTTCCAGGCGCTGGTCCTGCCCTGGATCACCCTGGCGTTCCTCTACGCGGCCCTGTACGCCCGGCTCACCCGGGCGGGCATGCTGGAGACCATGGGCGAGGACTACATCCGCACGGCCCGGGCCAAGGGCCTCAAGGAGAGCACGGTCGTCACCAAGCACGCGCTGCGCGCCACGCTGACCCCGATCCTCACCATCTTCGGACTCGACGTCGGCCTGCTGCTGGGCGGAGCCGTGCTCACCGAGAGCACCTTCTCCATCCCCGGCGTCGGCAAGCTGGTCATCGACGCGATCCGCGGCAACGACCTGCCGGTCGTGCTCGGCGTGACCATGTTCGCGGCCTTCTTCATCGTCCTGGCCAACCTCATCGTGGACATCCTGTACGCGGTGGTCGACCCGAGGGTGAGGCTCTCATGACGACGGCGCCCGGTTCCTCCGCGCCCGACTCCTTCCTGGAGCTGCGCGACCTGCGCATCCACTTCCCGACCGAGGACGGGGTCGTCAAGTCGGTCGACGGCCTGTCGTTCAAGCTCGACCGGGGCAAGACCCTGGGCATCGTGGGCGAGTCCGGCTCCGGCAAGAGCGTGACCAGCCTCGGCATCCTCGGCCTGCACAAGGGCGGCCGGGCGAAGATCTCCGGCGAGATCTGGCTGGACGGCGAGGAGCTCGTCGGGGCGAGCGTCGACCACGTGCGGACGCTGCGCGGCAAGAAGATGGCGATGATCTTCCAGGACCCGCTGTCGTCCATGCACCCGTACTACACGGTCGGCGCCCAGATCATCGAGGCGTACCGGATCCACCACAAGGTCAGCAAGCAGGTGGCCCGCAAGCACGCCATCGACATGCTCGGCCGGGTGGGCATCCCGCAGCCCGACAAGCGCGTCGACAGCTACCCGCACGAGTTCTCCGGTGGCATGCGCCAGCGCGCCATGATCGCCATGGCCCTGTCGTGCGACCCCGAGCTGCTGATCGCCGACGAGCCCACCACCGCCCTCGACGTGACGGTCCAGGCGCAGATCCTGGACCTGATGCTCGACCTGCAGCGCGAGTTCAACTCCGCGCTGATCGTCATCACCCACGACCTCGGCGTGGTCGCCGAGCTCTCCGACGACATCCTGGTGATGTACGGCGGCAGGTGCGTCGAGTACGGCAGCGCCGAGGACATCTTCTACCGGCCCGAGCACCCCTACACCTGGGGCCTGCTGGGCTCCATGCCCCGCCTGGACCGCGAGCCCACCGACCGGCTGATGCCGATCAAGGGCAGCCCGCCCTCCCTGATCAACGTGCCGTCCGGTTGCGCCTTCAACCCGCGCTGCGCCTACGAGGGCCGCACCGGGGGCAAGGCCACCACCGAGGTGCCCCAGCTCGCCGAGACCGAGGGCGGCCACCTGGTCCGCTGCCACATGCCGCCCGCGGAGCGGCGGGCCATCTGGGAAAACGAGATCAAGCCGATGTTGGAGAGCACGTGACTGACGACAAGGGCGCTGCGGTGACCGATCCCGGTGCGCTGCTGTCCGTCCAGGGGCTGCAGAAGCACTTCCCGGTGACCAAGGGCCTGCTCAGGCGTCAGGTCGGCGCGGTCAAGGCGGTCGACGGAGTCAGCTTCGACGTCCGCAAGGGAGAGACGCTCGGCCTGGTGGGCGAGTCCGGCTGCGGCAAGAGCACCACCGGCCGCCTGATCACCCGCCTGCTGGAGCCGACCGGCGGGAAGGTCGTGTTCGAGGGCGAGGACATCACCCACAGGTCGCAGTCGTCCCTGCGGCCGCTCCGCCGCGACATGCAGATGATCTTCCAGGACCCCTACTCCTCGCTCAACCCCCGGCACACGGTGGGCGCCATCGTCGGCGCGCCCTTCCGCATCCAGGGCATCAAGACCGAGCAGGGCACCAAGAAGGCCGTCCAGGAGATCCTGGAGCTGGTCGGGCTCAGCCCCGAGCACTACAACCGCTACCCGCACGAGTTCTCCGGCGGTCAGCGCCAGCGCATCGGCATCGCCCGCACGCTCGCGCTCAAGCCCAAGCTCATCATCGCCGACGAGCCGGTCTCCGCCCTCGACGTGTCGATCCAGGCGCAGGTGGTCAACCTCCTGGAGGACCTGCAGAACGAGCTCGACCTGACCTACGTCATCGTCGCGCACGACCTGTCGGTCATCCGGCACATCAGCGACCGGGTCGCGGTCATGTACCTCGGCAAGATCGTCGAGCTGGCCGACCGCAAGGACCTGTACGAGTCGCCCATGCACCCGTACACCAACGCGCTGATGTCGGCGGTGCCGGTCCCCGATCCGGCCCGGCGCAAGGACCGCGAGCGCATCCGGCTCCAGGGCGACGTGCCCAGCCCGCTCAACCCGCCGCCCGCCTGCCGCTTCCACACCCGGTGCTGGAAGGCCCAGGAGGTCTGCAAGACGGTGGAGCCGCCGCTGGTCGAACTGGCCGCCGGCCACCAGGTCGCCTGCCACTTCCCGGAGAACGCCCCCGCCCCGGCCGCCGGGCCCGCTCCGGGGGAGACCGTCCCGGCCTGACCGCCCGCCGGGGGAGACCGCCCGGCCGGCCGTCCCGCGCGACGCCGGGACGAGCACACCTCGTCCCGGCGTTCGTCGTCTCCCACCGCGCCGTTTCCCCGGGTCCGTCCGTCCGCGTCCGGCCCCTCGGCCCGATCGGCCCCCGCGTCCGCCCGTCCGTCCGCGTCCGGTCCGCGGACCGGCCGGCCCCGGCGTCCGGCCCCTCGGCCCGCGAGCCGCTCCCGGCCCGCGGGCACCTCAGCCGAGCGCCGACATGACCGGGGCGAAGAACCGCGACCGGTCACCGGGCAGCGGCCCGGACCCGGCGACCATGTCCGACGTCCGCATGCCCGCGGTCACGCCGTGGCCGTCCAGCCACGCCGCCAGCTCCGGGCGCCGGTCCTCGACCTCCAGCCGCACCGGCCGCCCGGCCCGCGCGGCGAGGTCGGCGATCAGGGCGCGGGCGTCCTCCGGGCTCGCCGCGACCACCGGGCCGACGACCGTGTTGGTGACGTTGCGCCACATCCCCGCGTACCCCG
Source organism: Streptosporangium pseudovulgare (assembly GCF_014648055.1). GTDB lineage: Bacteria > Actinomycetota > Actinomycetes > Streptosporangiales > Streptosporangiaceae > Streptosporangium > Streptosporangium pseudovulgare. The sequence continues at coordinate 103,050 of NZ_BMQJ01000014.1, read as the reverse complement.
ACACGCCCCGGCCGTCGTCGATCACCCGGATCTCCTCGGCGAAGCCCGCGTAGCGCCGCAGCAGATCGGACCGGTCCGCGCCCGCGACCTCGGCGTCCAGGTCGGCGATCGCCTTGAGGTCCTCCGGCCGCGCGGCGCGGGAGGCGCCCGACGGCGGCCCGGTGAAGACCCCCACGTGCATGGAGGCCCCGCCGGTCACCCGGAACCCCAGCTTCTCGTACAGGGGCCGCCCCTGGGCGGTGGCGTTCAGGAAGACGGTCAGGCCGCCCGCCCGGTCCAGCACGTGCGCGATCAGCCGGGTGCCCAGGCCCCGCCGTGCGAGGCGGGAGGCCACCAACACCATGCTGACCGCCGCGGTGCGACCTCCGTACCGGGTCAGGATCGCGGTCGCCACCAGGTCCCCGGCGCCGTCCACGATCCCGTACCCCTCGCCGCCCTCCAGCAGGAAACGCCACTTGCGCTCCTCCCGGCCCCAGTCCCTGTCCTCGGCGAGCCGCAGGCAGTCGTCGAGGTCGCCGGACGTCAGCTTCCGGATCACCATCACATTCCTCCAAGGTCCCGGGCGCCCCCGCCACGGTGCCGGGGAACGCCGTCGCGGCGGGCCCGGCCCGTCCGGGCGGCTCGCCCGTCCCGCGAACATCACCGGACGATCCTCGGGTACGGGGTGCCGGCCGGTCCGACAGTTTCCCGCTATGCCGATAGCCGACGACTATCATCTCGGGGTGGACATCACGCTGCCCGCCGTACGGGCGTTCGTCGCCGTCGCCCGCGCCGGCTCCTTCCGCGGGGCCGCCGCCGCACTCGGGGTCAGCCAGCCGACGGTGAGCGCCGCGGTGCGCCGCCTGGAGGCCGCGGCGGGCCGGCCGCTGCTGGTCCGCGACCGCGACGGCGCCCGCCTGACCGAGCTGGGCGCCGGAGTGCTGGCCCACGCGGCCGCGGTGACCGCCGCCGCCGACGAGTTCGAGGCCCTGCTCGCCGGGGACGCCCCCGGCCTCACCGTGGGCTTCATGGGCGAGGCGGCGGGGACGCGCACCTCGATGCTGCTCGGCGCGGTACGGCGGGCCTCCGGCCGGGACGTACGGCTGCGCCGCTTCGACTTCGACGACCCCTCCTGCGGCCTGCTGGCCGGGACCAGCGACCTGGCCGTGGTGTGGCCGCCGCTGACCGACGACGCCCTGGACCTCATGGTCGTCAGCGCCGACCGCCGGGCCGTCGCGGTGCCCGCCGGAGACCCGCTCTCCCGGGCCTCCGCCCTCGGCCCGGCCGACCTGGGCGGCCGGGTGTGGGTGGTGCCGCGCAGTCCCGACCCGGTCTGGCGGGACTTCCGCAGCCCCGGGTCGCTCGGCGTGACGGACATCGCCGGTGAGATCGGGTCCGGCGCCATCGAGGAGACCCTGGAGCTGGTGGCGGCGGGCCAGGGGATCGCCCTGCTGTCGCAGAGCACCGACGAGCACTACGCCCGCACCGGGGTGGTGTTCGTGCCGCTCTCCGGCGACCGGCGGTGCACCGTCGCCCTCGCCTGGCGGCGCGCCGACACCCGGCCGGTGCTCTCCAGGATCCTCGCCGAGCTGCGCGGTCACGCCCCGGCGGGCCATCCGCCGGCGCCGTGACCGAGGGTTCCCCGCCGCCCGGCGCGGCCCCGGCCCCGGCCGGCCCTGCTCGATCAAGGACCGTTCCTCGCCGCTGAGGTCTCCGCCGGTACCGCCTCGCGGGCGCTGTCGCGAAGCTGTGCCACCGCGCGGGCGATGAGGTCGCCGCGCCGCCGATCCTGACGGGCGTGGACGACGATGCGCCGGAAGACGGTGGGGCGGACCACGGGCCTGGCGACGACTCCGTCGGGGAGCTCCGCAACGGCCAGGCGGGGCAGGACGGTGACGCCGATGCCCGTCTCCACCAGTCGCAGCGCCGCCCGGTGATCGTCCAGGCGGGCGGCATAGCGTGGCGTGAATCCGGCGGCCCGGCAAGCGGTCAAGATGATCTGTCCGATCGGGCTGTCGTAGATGTCGTGGTCCACCCAGGGCTCGCCTTCGAGGTCCCGGAAAGCGAGTTCGCGGGCATCGGCGAGGGGGTGGGCGGCGGGGAGCACGGCGACGAGTTCCTCGATGGCGAGTTCATGACGCTGGTAGCCGTCGAGGTGCACTTCGGCTCCGTCGGCGGGCTCGGTCCGGATGTCGAGGTCCGGCCGTCGGCGACCGCGCCCGTCGACGGGTTCGTTGAGGCTGATCTCGACGGTGAGGTTCGGCTGGTGCCGGCGAACGGTCCGCACGACCTCTGGGATCCACCGCTCGGCCGCAGAGGCGAAGCAGGTGATCGCCAGATGCTGCGCCTGACCGCTCCGGAGGTCCGCGACGACACGTTCGAGGCGTCCGAAGTCGGCGAGGAGCGACTGGGCCTGGTCTGCCAGGTGCCGTGCGGCATCGGTGGGGCTGATACCGCGTCCCTGCTTCTCGAAGAGGACCAGCCCGGTCTCCTTCGCCAGGGCGGTCATGTGCTGGCTGATCGTCGCGGGGGAGTAGCTGAGGTTCCGCGCCGCTTGGTTGATCGACCCGGCGGCCAGGACCGCGCGCAGGATCGCGAGGCGTTGCGGGTTGAGCATGATATCGACCATAAGGCAATACCGAATGATAAGTCGCATTTGTTTGCTTGTTGCGAGTTTTGTCGTCGGTGGAAGATGGCACCGAGCAGAAGATCCGACGTCGTCTCGGACGCGGTGAGAGAGGGTTGACGATGGACACGACGTTTTGGGACGAGGCGGACCGCCTCCTGATCCGCTACGGAACCGGCTTCACCCCGCGGGTCATCGAACGAGCCTCCGGTGCGTACGTCTTCGATCGCCAGGGCACGCCGATCCTCGACTTCACCTCGGGGCAGATGAGTTCCATCCTCGGCCACGCGCACCCGGACATCGTGGCGACGGTCTCGTCCGCGGTCGCGTCGCTGGACCATCTCTTCAGCGGCATGCTCAGCGCCCCCGTGCTGGAGCTCGCCGACAGGCTCACCGCGACCCTGCCCCCGGCGCTCGGCAAGATGATGCTGCTCACCACGGGAGCCGAGGCGAACGAGGCCGCGATCAAGATGGCCAAGCTCTCCACCGGCCGCTTCGAGATCGTCTCCTTCGACCGCTCGTGGCACGGCATGACCCAGGGGGCCGCCGCCGCGACCTTCTCCGCCGGGCGGCATGGTTACGGTCCCCCGACGCCGGGCAACCTGGCGCTGCCCACGCCGAACGCCTATCGTTCGCCGTTCCGAACCTCCGACGGGTCGCACGACTGGGAGGCCGAGCTCGCCTACGGCTTCGCCCTGGTCGACCGGCAGTCCGCCGGGAGCCTCGCCGCCTGCCTCATCGAGCCCATCCTGTCCTCAGGCGGGATCATCGACCTGCCGCCGGGGTATCTGCGTCGTCTCAAGGAGATGTGCGACGAACGCGGGATGCTGCTCATCCTGGACGAGGCGCAGACCGGCCTCGGCCGCACCGGGGCGATGTACGCGTTCGAGCGCGACGGGGTCGTACCCGACATCCTGACGTTGTCGAAGACCCTGGGAGCCGGACTGCCCGTGGCGGCCGTCATCACGACCGCCGAGATCGAGCAGGTCTGCCACGACCGGGGTTTCCTCTTCTACACCACCCACGTCTCCGACCCCTTGGCGGCCGCCGTCGCGCTGACGGTCCTCGACGTCGTCGAGCGCGACAACCTCACGGAGCGTGCCGCGACGCTGGGCGAGCAGCTCACCGGCCGGCTGCTGGCGCTGCGCGACGACTACGAGGTCGTCGGTGACGTTCGCGGCCGTGGCCTGCTCCAGGGTGTCGAGCTCGTCAAGGACAAGAAGAGCAAGGCGCCCGCCGACGCACTGGGTAAAGCGATCACCGCGGCCTGTCTCGAACGCGGCCTGCACATGAACATCGTCCAGCTGCCTGAGATGGGTGGCATCTTCCGCATCGCCCCGCCTCTCACGATCGGGGAGGACGAACTGCACCTCGGCGTGGACATCCTCGAGGCGTCCATCAAAGCGGTGCTCGACGCCGCCGGATGATGTGAGCCGGTGTCCCGCGCCCGTCGCCGCCGGCATCGGTCCGCCGATGCCGGCATCGCCGCCGTCAAAGCTCTCTCGTATGCCCGTGGAACACCTTCCGTATGGACGAAGCCCCCGGTGGTGACGGCCACGGAGGCGGACGCGACCACCTCCGAACGGTTCCTAGGAGAAGGCGGTGCCCGGGGTGATCAGGCCGGTCTCGTAGGCCAGGACCACGGCCTGCACGCGGTCGCGCAGGCCCAGCTTGGTGAGGACGTTGCCGACGTGCGTCTTGACGGTCGTCTCGCTCACCACCAGCTCGGCGGCGATCTCGGCGTTGGACATGCCCCGGGCGATCAGCCGCAGCACCTCCAGCTCGCGCTCGGTGAGGCGCTCCAGCCGGGCCGGGGCCGACGGGCGGCGGGTGGACGGCAGGTGCGCGCCGAACCGGTCGAGCAGCCGCCGGGTGACGCTCGGCGCGACGATGGCGTCGCCCGCCGCGACCACCCGGATGGCCTGCACCAGCTCCTCGGGCGGGACGTCCTTGAGCAGGAAGCCGCTGGCTCCGGCGCGCAGCGCCTCCACGATGTACTCGTCCAGGTCGAACGTGGTCAGCACCAGCACCCTGGGCACGTGGGCGCCGTGCGCCGCCTCCCGGACGATCCGGCGGGTGGCGTCGATGCCGTCCACGCCGGGCATCCGGACGTCCATCAGGATCACGTCGGGCAGCAGCGCCCTCGCCTGCTCCTGGGCGGCCTTGCCGTCCCCGGCCTCGCCGACGACGGCGATCTCCGGCTCGGCCTCCAGGATGAGGCGGAAACCGGTGCGCAGCAGTGGCTGGTCGTCGACCAGCAGCACTCTGATCGTCATCACACACCTTCGAGGGGAACCGGGCGCCGGCCTCGGAGCGGCCCTCCGCACGGGCCGATCCGCGGAACTCCACCATAGAGGGACGGCGCGCCCCCCGGCGCCGCGAGCCCGCGCCGGGTTCGTTCCGAGGAGGGGCCCGGCCCCACGGGGCCGCGGCCGTCACCGGTCCCGCCCGCCGCACGCCCGGCCGGTACGGGGCCGGTCCCGGAGCCCGCCGGCCGTACCGGTGCGGCGGACCTCAGAGCTCGTCGGTGGCGGCCCTGGGCGTGCGGCGGGTGCTGCGCACGGTGTCGCCCGGCTGCCGCTCGGGCACCGGCGGGGGAGTGCCGCCGAACTCCGGGCACAGCTCGCGGTAGTTGCACCAGTCGCACAGCCGGCTGGGCCGTGGACGCCATTCGCCGGTCTCCAGCGCCCGCTCGATGGCCGCCCACAGCGCCTGCACCTTGCGCTCGGTGGCCAGCAGGTCGGCCTCGTCGGGGGCGTAGCGCAGCACCTCGCCCGCGCCGCCGAGGTACATCAGCTGCAGCAGGCGCGGCACCGAGCCGTGCAGCCGCCACAGCGTCAGCGCGTAGAACTTCATCTGGAACAGCGCCTTGGCCTCGAAGGCCGGCCCCGGCGCGCTGCCGGTCTTGTAGTCGACCACGCGGACCTCGCCGGTGGGCGCGACGTCCAGCCGGTCGATGAAGCCCCGCAGCATCAGGCCGCTGTCGAGCACCGCCTCGACGTACAGCTCCCGCTCGGCGGGCTCCATGCAGGTGGGGTCCTCCAGGGTGAAGTAGCGCTCCAGCATGGCGCGGGCCCCGGCCAGCCACTCGGCCCGCTCCCGCTCCCCGGAGAACATGCCGGCGTAGGCGGGCTCCTCCTCAAGGAGCCTGTGCCACTGCGGCTCCAGCAGATCGAGGGCCGCGGCCACCGTACGGCCCGGCGCCGGCAGGTCGTACAGGCGCTCCAGCACCGAGTGGACGACCGTGCCGCGCACCGCGGCGGGCGACGGCGGCTCGGGAAGCCGGTCGACCACGCGGAACCGGTACAGCAGCGGGCACGTCATGAAGTCGCCGGCGCGGGACGGCGACAGCGCTCCGATGATCGTGGGCTCGGTCAGTGACATGCCCGCACTGTAGGTCACGGTGGCGACAGTTTGGGCCCGGGGTGGGCCGCGGGCGTCCGCGCCCGGCGTGGGCGGCGCGTAGCATCAAGGCCAACAGACGCGAGCGAGCGAGGAACGGTGAGCCAGCGGTGAGCAGCGAGAGCCCGCGCCAGGAAAGTCCCGGGCTGCGGATGGGGCGGCCGTTCGGAATCCCGGTCTACGTCTCACCGACCTGGCTGCTGGTCGCGGCGTTCATCACGTTCACCTTCCAGGAGGTCGTGGCGTACCGGCTGCCGCAGCTCAGCCTCCCGATGACGTACGTCGTCTCCTTCGTCTTCGCGGTCCTGCTGTACGTGTCGGTGCTGCTGCACGAGCTGTCGCACTGCGTGGTCGCCAAGATGTACGGCCTGCCGGTCCGGCGCGTCACCCTCTACCTCCTCGGCGGCGTCTCGGAGATCGAGCGCGAGCCGGAGACGCCCGGCAGGGAGTTCATGGTCGCCTTCGCCGGGCCGCTGCTGTCGCTGGGCCTGGGCGCCGCCGGCTACGCCGCCTCGATGTTCATCGACCCCGGCACCGTCCTCGGCGTCCTGGTCTTCCAGCTCTGGCTGGCCAACCTGGTCGTCGGGATCTTCAACCTCCTGCCCGGCCTGCCGCTGGACGGCGGGCGCATGCTGCGCGCCGGGGTGTGGAAGGCGACCCGCAGCCCCGGCTCGGGCACGATCGCGGCGGCCTGGACCGGCCGCGTGCTGGCCGTCGTCCTGATCGCGGTGCCGGTCAGCCTGGCGCTGATGAGCGGCCAGGACCCCAGCTGGGGCATGGTCATCTGGTCGGTGCTGCTGGCCAGCTTCATCTGGATCGGCGCCACCCAGGCACTGCAGGGCGCCAAGCTGCGGGCCCGCATCCCCCAGCTGAACGCCCGCTCCCTGGCCCGCCGGGCCGTCGCCGTGACCGGGGACGTGCCGCTGGCCGAGGCGCTGCGCCGGGCCGCCGAGGCGCACGCGGGCGCGGTGGTCGTGGTCGACCACGACGGCCGCCCGACGGGCATCGTCAACGAGGTGGCGGTCGAGGCCACCCCGGAGCACCGCCGTCCCTGGGTGACGGCGGGCTCGCTGGCGCGCGGCCTCGAACCGTCGCTGGTGCTGGCCGCCGACCTGGCGGGGGAGTCCCTGATCGACGCCATGCGCCAGTCCCCGTCGGGGGAGTACCTCCTGGTGGAGCGCGACGGCACCGTCTTCGGGGTGCTCGCCACCTCCGACGTCAACCGGATGTTCAGCACTATCTAGTGTCATACGCCTGAAATTCGTCGGAGAGGTCGTGGTGATGACCTTGGAGGAAACGCCCAAGGGCGCCACTCATTGGTCACGCGCCTCGATGGCCAAGCGCAGCGGCCTGTCGAAGTCCACGATCGGGCGGATTTGGCGCGACTTCGGGCTCAAGCCCCACCAGGCCGATACCTTCAAGCTGTCGACGGATCCACTGTTCGTGGAGAAGGCCGTCGATGTCGTGGGGCTGTATCACAACCCGCCCGAGCGTGCGGTGGTGCTCTGCGTGGATGAGAAGTCACAGATCCAAGCGTTGGATCGGTCGCAGCCGGTCCTGCCGATGATGCCGGGCATGCCCGAGCGGCGTACCCACGACTATGTCCGCAACGGGATCACGAGCCTGTTCGCCGCGTTCAACATCAACGATGGAACCGTGATCGGTGAGCTGCACCGTCAGCACCGTGCTACCGAGTTCAAGAAGTTCCTGGTCATGATCGACAAGACGGTTCCCGCCGTGTTGGACGTCCATCTGGTCTGCGACAACTATGGCACCCACGAGACGCCGGCGATCAAGGCGTGGCTGGCCCGCCACCCGCGGTTCCACATGCACTTCACCCCGACCGGGTCCTCGTGGATCAACCAGGTGGAGAGGTGGTTCGGGTTCCTGACCGATCAGCTGATCCGGCGCGGGGTGCACAAGAGCGTCCAGTCCCTGGAGAAGGACATCCGGGACTGGATCGCTCAGTGGAATGACAACCCCCGGCCGTTCGTGTGGAAGAAGATCGCAGAGGAGATCCTCGAATCCATCGCACGATATTGCCGACGAATTTCAGGCGCAGGACACTAGCGAGGAACCCCGGGCGTTCACGCCCGGGAGGAATCGCTTCCCTTCCCCCTCTCCGGACGCTTCTAATTCTCGATGTACTCCTTGACGACCGATAGAAAAGCCCCGCCGCAGGAAGCGGCGAAACAGGACGGGGACCAAAAATGCCCGCCCTGCGGATACCTGCGGGCATGCTCGCCGTACTCCTTGCGCAGCAGCCGGGCCGAGACGCTTTTGGGCGATTTGACCAGGACCGACAAGGCGACCTTGAGCGGGTAGTGCACCAGCGGATGGGTATGGCCGGATGCGCCGATGAACGTGGCCGGGTCCGTGCCGGATGAGTCGCACACCTCCGTCATGATCTCCTCGCGGCGCGAGGAGCGGCTCTTCGGTGAACACTCCGCGCCGATGCTCGGGCGTGAAAACCACATGAGCAGGGAGGCTAGAGAAGATCCTGCCGCGATCTGGCCAGGTCCGGCCAGATTCGGCCGGATGCGGCTGGATTCGGTGTCCGGCTTTCCCGGACGAGGGCAGGGGCCGGTCGCTACTGTGTTCGAGGTGAAGCTGGTGGTGCAGGTCAAGCTCCTGCCGACGCCCGAGCAGGCGGCGGCCCTGGCCGCGACCCTGCACGCGGTCAACGCAGCCGCCACCGCCGTCTCCCACACCGCATATGCGACGCACACCTTCGGTGTCTACGACCTGCGCCGGCTCGTCTACGGCGAGCTGCGCGCCGATGGGCTGTCGGCGCAGACCGCCCAGCACGTCATCAAGAAGGTCGCTGACGCCTATGCCACTCTGCGCGGCCTGGTCCGCGCCGGACGCCTGACCGGCAGGCGCCGCCGCAAGGCCGAGAGCACACCCATCGCGTTCCGGCCCGAGGCCGCCCACCCGTTCGATGACCGGTGCCTGTCCTGGCGGATCGACGCGCGCACGGTGTCGATCCGGACGGTGCGCGGCCGGATCAAGGACCTCGCGTTCACCGGCTCGGCCGAGCAGCTCACGATGCTCGCCGCCCACCGGCGGGGTGAATCGGATCTGGTGTGCCGGGACGGCATGTGGTTTCTGATCGCCACCTGCGAGGTGCCCGAGGCGCCGCTCAACGCAGAGCCGTGCGGGTGGATCGGGGTGGACCGGGGCATCGTGAACCTCGCGACCACCAGCGACGGCGTCGACCACAGCGGTGAGGGTCTGGCCCGCTACCGGCGGCGCATGGCGCGCCTGCGGGCCGAACTCCAAGCCAAGGGCACCAAGTCGGCGCGGCGCAAGCTCAAAAAGCGCGCCGGGCGTGAGGCCCGGCACGCCACGCACACCAACCATAAGATCAGCAAAGAGATCGTGGCCGATGCGCAACGCACCGGGCGCGGCATCGCCGTCGAAGATCTGGCGGGGATCCGTGAGCGGGTACGGCTCTGGCCGTCCCAGCGGGCCACGCTCTCGTCCTGGCCGTTCCACCAGTTGGGCGAGTTCCTGGCCTACAAGGCCCGCCGCGCCGGGGTGCCGTACACGGGGGTGGATCCGGCCTGCACCTCGCAGACGTGCCCGGTGTCCTGGTGCGGGTCCGTCGGGCGGGGCAACCGTCCCAGCCGGGACCTTTTCTCTTGCCGGTCGTGTGGGTTCGCTGGGCCCGCCGACCACATCGCCGCCCTCAACGTCGCACGACGTGCCCAGGTGGCGTGGGTGTTCGTCAACACGCCCAACGACCCCGCCGTGGAAAGCGGGGTCAGTGCGTCCCGTGCCTGCCCTCCAGACAGGCGCGAGAGACGCAAGCCCAGGGCTGCTTCAGCCCTGGGTCGTTGACCGGCGTCTGATCCACGCCGGAGGCCCGGCCGGCGGCCGCCGAGAGGGAGTCAGCCCCGGGTCCGTCTGCTGTACTTTTTCCTATGGCCTGGAATGATCGGCGATGTCGGTCCGCCGATCCCCGCCCCGGGCCGGCCGGACGCGCCATCCCAGCCACCGAGACTCAGAGGACAGAATGCAGAAACGAGCCGCGTTTTCTCCCCGCACCGAAGGACGGGGTCGTCACGCCGGGGGTGCTCGGTGAGCGGGGACGGCCTGGGAACGGTGCGCCCGCTGCCGGGCAACGGACTGGTGGCCCGCGTGGAGGGCCTGCTGCTGGTGTGCGACGCGGCCGAGACCGTCGCCGCGGACCTCCTCGCGGCGCTGAACGACACCGCCGCCTCCGGCGGCGACGGCCGGGCGCTGGCCCGCCGGGTGGCCCAGGTGCTGGCCGTCATGATGGGCGAGCCCGTCGCGTGCGCCGTCGCCGGAGCCGTGGGCGACGGGGTGGCCGTCCTGGTCAGCGGACCCGCCTCCGCGGCGGTCACCGGCCAGGGCGGAGAGGTACGGCTCGCCGGGCGCGACGCGCTCACCTGGTCGGACCGGCTGGTCCCCGGTCCGGTCACCGGCATCGAACTGCGCCTGCCGGAGGCCGGACCGGCGCATCCGCTGGTCCGGCTGGACGGCGGCGTGGTCGTCGGCGGCGGCATCCTGTGCGACCCGGCCGGCGCCGGGGCCCCGCCCGCGGCCCGGAGCGCCGTGCCGCGGCAGGCGGAGGCGCCCGCGACGGAGGCCCCGCCGCCGGCGCCCTACCCGATGGGTGCCCCCGACCCCGTCCCGCCGGTCCCGGTCCCGCCGCCGCCGCGGCCGGAGCAGCAGGCGTGGCACTCCGAGCCGGGGCCGCAGGTCCCGCCGCAGCAGGGGCCGGTGTCCGGGCCGATCCCGGCCGTCGCGCCGCGGGAGACGGACGCCCTGGAGCCCACGGGGGCCATGGAGGCCACCGGGGCGGACGGCGAGCCCGGCGGGCCGCGCGAGCGTCCGTTCGCCCCCGAGCCGGCGGCGCAGGGCGGCCCGCAGGCGGCGCCCGAGCCGGAGGCCGCCCCCGCGGCGCAGCCGCTGGTCTACGGGGTCGACTGCAAGAACGACCACTTCAACGACCCGCGCGTGCCGTACTGCGCGGTGTGCGGCATCGCCCTCGTGCAGCGCTCGCTCGCCCCCTACCAGGGGCCGCGCCCGCCGCTGGGCGTGCTGCTCCTCGACGACGGGATGACCCTGCGCCTCGACGCCGACCACCTCGTCGGCCGCGACCCCGACCGGGCCCCGGAGGTCGCCGACGGCTCGGTCCGCCCGGCGAAGGTCACCAGCCCCGACGGCTCGGTGTCGCGCCGTCACCTGCGGGTGGCGCTGGACGGCTGGGACGTCAACCTGATCGACCTCGGCTCGGTCAACGGCACGCAGATCCAGCCGCCGGGCGACCCCAACTTCTACGACATCCCGCCGAACGAGCCGGTCACGATCATGCCCGGCACGACCGTGCGGATCGGGGTCTCCCGCACCATGCGCTACGAGTCGCACCGCAACCGCTAGCCGGTCCCCGGTCGCCTTTCCCACGCCTCCCCGGCAGGCGCCTCCCCGGTCCGGGGAGGCGCCGCCCGGCCCGGGGAGGCCCCTGGGCCGGGCGGGCGGGCCGATCCGTCAGGCCCCGGCCGGCCGGGCGCGGTACCACAGCAGGTCGTCCACGCGCGTGCCGCCGGGGCCGGGCAGCCTGCCGTGCAGCAGCGCCTCCCGGGTGAAGCCCGCGCGCTCCAGCACGCGGTGGGAGGCGGTGTTGTCCGGCGAGGTGCCGGCCACGATCCGGGCCAGCGGGGTGTGCGTCAGGGCCCACTCCGTGAGCAGGTCCACCGCGCGGGAGGCGAACCCCCTGCCCCGGAACTCCGGCAGCAGGCTGTAGCCGGTCATGGCCTCGCCCAGCGGGGGGATGATCGCGCTGAGCTGGATGTGCCCGGCGAAGGCGCCGGTGGCGGCGTCGCGTACGGCGAGCTCGACCCGCTCGCCGGCCAGCCACAGCATGCCCGCCTCCCGGCAGAACCGCTCGCTGTCGTCCGGGTCGGGCGCCTCCGGCGGGACGCTGTGGGCCACGACGTCCGGCAGGCTCTGCAGGGCGTGGTAGTCGTCGGCGTCGTCCGGCTCCAGCGGCGTCAGCCGTACGACGCCGTCGGTCAGCGAGCCGCCGGGCAGGTCCGGGAGGAACGGCCGTACCCGCTCACCCGAGTCGGTGGACAGCCGGGCGAAGGACGCCAGGTCACCGCGGGTGCCGTCGCGGCGGGGCTCGGCCGCGCGCCGCACGCCCTCGCGGTCGAAGCCGGCGGCCATCGCGACCCGCTGGCTGGGGAGGTTCTCCACGTCGGCCAGCAGCTCCACGCGCGCCACCCCGTGGGCGAAGGCGCGCTCCGTCAGCGCCCGGGTGGCCGCGGTGGCGACGCCGCGGCCCCGCGCCCACGGCGCGATGAGGTAGCCGATCTCGGCGTTGCCGCGCGGGTCGGACGGCTTGAGGCTGATGTTGCCCAGCCACTCGCCGGTGCCGGCGTCCGCCACGGAGAAGGAGGCGCCGCCGTTGCCCCATGTCCGCCCGGCGACCTCCAGGTAGGAGGACGCATCGGCGAGGGTGTACGGCACCCGGACGCTCGGGACGAACCGGATGATCAGTGGATCGGCGCAGGCCCTGACCATCGGTTCCAGGTCGGCGGGGGTCACCTCGCGCAGGAGGACGGAACCGGCGGGGATGATGTCTCTGGGGAACACCCTCCAAGTGCTATCAGCTCCTCCCGAAAGGAGCGAACGAATTGCCCCCTCCGCGCGTCCGGCGGCCCCGCCGTCCGGGACCGGGGGCACTCCGCGCGCCGATAACCTTGCGTTCATGGGTTTTCGCAGGCATGGGCCCTTCAGGGCCGGGGATCAGGTTCAGCTCACCGACCCCAAGAACAAGCGCCACACGGTGACGCTGAAGGAGGACGGGGTCTTCCACACCCACAAGGGTGCGATCCCGCACAGCGACCTCATCGGGCAGCCCGAGGGGTCGGTGGTCCGTTCGTCCGGCGGCACCCAGTACCTCGCGTTCCGCCACCTGCTCCAGGACTACACGCTGTCCATGCCGCGCGGCGCGGCGGTCATCTACCCCAAGGACTCGGCGCAGATCGTCGCGATGGCCGACGTCTTCCCCGGCGCGCGCGTCGTCGAGGCGGGGGTCGGCTCCGGCGCGCTGACGTGTTTCCTGCTGCGCGCGGTGGGCACGGAGGGCAAGGTGACGTCCTACGAGCGGCGCGCGGACTTCGCGGAGGTGGCCACCAAGAACGTGGAGAAGTTCTACGGCGGCCCGATGGAGCAGTGGCGCCTGGTGGTCGGGGACTTCATCGAAGCGCTCGACGAGAGTGACGTCGACCGGGTCATCCTCGACATGCTCGCGCCGTGGGAGTGCGTGGACGCCGCGGCCAAGGCGCTCACGCCCGGCGGGGTGATCTGCTGTTATGTGGCGACGACCACGCAGTTGTCGCGAACGGTCGAAACTCTGCGCGAACACGGGAGTTTCACCGAGCCCCACGCGTGGGAGACCCTGGTTCGCGACTGGCATGTCGAGGGGCTCGCCGTACGGCCCGACCACCGGATGGTCGGGCACACCGGATTCCTCGTCACCGCCCGTCGTATGGCGGACGGGGTGACCCCACCACCCCGGCGTAGGCGTCCGGCAAAGGGAGCGTATGGCGAGGAGTCGACTTCCACCGCATGATGACGATTCAGCCACGAGAGCACGTAGGCGTGTTACATGACACCAGACGGTCGTGTTCTTATGCTTCTACGCACTAACCGCTTCATAAGGGACTAATCACCAAATACTTAATGTAGCTATACGAACACTGCTCTACCAGGTAACTGACAGCCCCCCGATGGGTAGGGTTTTGAGTAGTCGGTCTCGACTGGGAAGGAGGTGACGCCGTGGCAGCTCGCGATGACGCCGAAGCTCGGGCCGCGCAGCGCGAACGGGAGGTCGCTGACCTCAGAACGCAGGTCTCCTTCCTGCAGGAGGAGATCACCGCGTTGCGTCGGAAGCTGACGGAGTCTCCCCGGCAGGCCAGAGTCCTCGAAGAGCGTCTCCATGAGGTGCAGGCGAATCTCGCGGCCGTCACCGGTCAGAACGAGCGTCTGGTGTCGACCCTCAAGGAGGCCAGAGACCAGATCGTCGCGCTCAAGGAGGAGGTCGACCGGTTGGCGCAGCCGCCGTCCGGGTTCGGCGTCTTCCTCGAGGCCAGAGAAGACGGCACGGTGGAGGTCTTCACCGGCGGCCGCAAGCTCCGAGTGAACGTCAGCCCCGCGGTGGACGTCGAGTCGCTCAAGCGTGGCCAGGAGGTCATGCTGAACGAGGCGCTCAACGTGGTGGAGGCCCTCGGATACGAGGAGATCGGCGAGATCGTGATGCTCAAGGAGCTCCTTGAGGACGGCCAGCGCGCGCTGGTGATCTCGCACGCCGACGAGGAACGGGTGGTGCGGCTGGCGGAGTCGCTGCTCGACCAGCCGATCCGCGCCGGCGACTCGCTGCTGATGGAACCGCGCTCCGGCTACGTCTACGAGCGCATCCCCAAGTCCGAGGTCGAGGAGCTCGTCCTGGAGGAGGTGCCCGACATCTCCTACGAGGAGATCGGCGGGCTCATGCGGCAGATCGAGCAGATCAGGGACGCCATCGAGCTTCCCTACCTGCACGCCGACCTGTTCCGCGAGCACAAGCTGCGTCCTCCCAAGGGTGTGCTGCTGTACGGCCCGCCCGGCTGCGGCAAGACCCTGATCGCCAAGGCCGTCGCCAACTCCCTGGCCAAGCAGGTCGCGGAGAAGACCGGTCAGTCCGGCAAGAGCTTCTTCCTCAACATCAAGGGGCCGGAGCTCCTCAACAAGTACGTCGGCGAGACCGAGCGGCACATCCGCCTGGTCTTCCAGCGGGCCCGTGAGAAGGCGTCCGAGGGCACCCCGGTGATCGTGTTCTTCGACGAGATGGACTCGATCTTCCGGACCCGTGGCTCGGGGGTCTCCTCCGACGTCGAGAACACCATCGTTCCCCAGCTCCTCAGCGAGATCGACGGCGTCGAGGGCTTGGAGAACGTGATCGTGATCGGCGCGTCCAACCGCGAGGACATGATCGACCCGGCGATCCTGCGGCCCGGCCGCCTGGACGTCAAGATCAAGATCGAGCGGCCGGACGCCGAGGCGGCCAAGGACATCTTCTCCAAGTACCTCACCGAGGGACTGCCGCTGCACCCGGACGACCTCTCCGAGCACAACGGCGACCGCACCGCGACCGTCGCCGCGATGATCCAGAGAGTCGTCGAGCGGATGTACACCGAGAGCGAGGAGAACCGCTTCCTCGAGGTGACCTACGCCAACGGCGACAAGGAAGTCCTGTACTTCAAGGACTTCAACTCCGGGGCCATGATCCAGAACATCGTGGACCGCAGCAAGAAGATGGCGATCAAGCAGTTCCTGGAGAGCGGGCAGAAGGGCCTGCGGATCCAGCACCTGCTGGCCGCCTGCGTCGACGAGTTCTCCGAGAACGAGGACCTTCCCAACACCACCAACCCCGACGACTGGGCCCGCATCTCCGGCAAGAAGGGCGAGCGGATCGTCTACATCCGCACCCTCGTGACGGGCAAGCAGGGCACCGAGGCCGGCCGGTCCATCGACACGGTGGCCAACACCGGTCAGTACCTCTAGGGCCGTCGCCACACCGGCGTACGGCGAGCGCGTTCGCGGCGCGGCCCCGGCGGGGGTCGCGCCGCGAGGCGTGTCCGGGCCGGGCACGCGGGGAGCCCCGGCGCACCTGCCGTCCCGTCCGTCACACAAGTGTGATCACGCCACCGGGAACCCAGGTGATCCAACGGCCGTCCAACCGACGTGCGTGATCATTCAGGCGCGGTCATCCGGTGACCGGCGCGGGGTCTCGCGGGACGGTCCGGGGGAGTGGCCGTCTCGCCGAGCTGGACCTCCTCCGTTTCGTCGCCGCCCTGGCGGTGCTCTCCTTCCACTACTTCATCGCCTTCGCCTCGGTGTGGGGCGAGCGGCCGGCGAAGCTCTTTCCCGCGATCTCGACCCTCTCGGGGCTCGGCATCCTGGGCGTCGAGCTGTTCTTCATGATCAGCGGCTTCGTCATCCTGATGAGCGTCTGGGGCCGCGGCCTCGGCGCGTTCGCCCTCTCCCGGCTGGTGCGGCTCTTCCCCGCCTACTGGGTCAGCGTCGCCGTCACCGCCGCCCTCTACGGCCTGACCGGCGCCACCGCCCTGGACCCCAAGCTCAGCCCCGCCGAGTACGGGGTCAACCTCACGATGCTGCAGCGGGCCTTCGGCGTCTACGACGCCACCGGCGTCTACTGGTCCCTGTGGGCCGAGCTCCGCTTCTACGTGCTCATCTCGATCCTGGTGATCGTCGGCGTGACGCTCAACCGGTGCCTGGTCTTCATGGGCGTCTGGCTGCTGGCCGCCGGTCTCCTGTCCGGCAGCGACCAGGCGTGGGTGGACCTCGTCGTGATGCCGAAGTACGCGCCGTACTTCGTCGGCGGCATGGCCTTCTTCCTGATGACCAGGTTCGGCCCCCGCCTCGTCCTGTGGTGCCTGGCCGGGATCAGCGCCGGGCTGGCCGTCAGCGCCGCCATGGAGCGGGTGGCCGGACGGATCGGGCTGGTCGGCTACGCGGCCATGCCCGTGCCCCCGTGGGCCGTGGCCGCCACCGTCATCGGCTTCTACGTGCTCATGGCGCTGGTCGCGCTCGGCCTGCTGCGCCGGCTGCGGTGGCGCGGCCTGGTCACGCTGGGCGCGCTCACCTACCCCCTGTACCTCTTCCACACCGCGGCGGCCGTGCTGATCGTCCCCGCCCTGCGCGACGCCCTCCCGCCCTGGCTGACCGCCCTGGTCACCGTCGCGGCCGCGATGGCCTTCTCCTACCTCGTGTACCGGGTGGCCGAGCGGCCGGTCCAGGAGTTCGTCAGGGCGAGGACGCGCCGGTCCGCCCCGTCACCGGTGCCCGCCCCGCCGCCGGTCCCCGCCGCCGCCCAGGCGTTCCCGGCCACGTCTCCGGTCCCCGCCACCGCGCCGGCCTTCCCCGCCGCGCCCCCGGTCGCCTCCGCGGCCCCGGCGTCCCCCGCCGTGCCCCCGGCCCCGGCGTTCCCGCCCGGCCCGCCCCCGAATTCCCGCCCGGACCCCTGGGCGACGGGTGAAAAGGCTTCGTTGCCATAACTGTCCGGCCACCGGGCATAGTGAAAGGTCTAGGGTCGGGGATATATACGGCGGAGGAGACAGTCCCGGATGAACAGAGGATGCGCATGACGGTACGGCGGGTGATGGGCATCGAGACCGAATACGGCATCTCCGTGCCCGGACAGCCGGGGGCCAACGCGATGGTGACCTCGTCCCAAGTCGTCAACGCCTATCTGGCCGCCTCCGCGGCCAGGGCCAGGCGGGCACGGTGGGACTTCGAGGAGGAGAACCCCCTCCGCGACGCGCGGGGCTTCGACCTGTCCCGCGAGATGGCCGACCAGAGTCAGCTCACCGACGAGGACCTGGGCCTGGCCAACGTGATCCTCACGAACGGCGCCCGGCTCTACGTGGACCACGCCCATCCCGAATACTCCACTCCCGAGTGCACCAACCCACGAGCCGCGGTGATCTGGGACAAGGCGGGGGAGCGGGTCATGCAGGACGCCGCGGTCCGCGCCTCGGCGATCCCCTCCAACGCTCCGATCCAGCTCTACAAGAACAACACCGACAACAAGGGCGCCTCCTACGGCTGCCACGAGAACTACCTGATGCGGCGGGCCACGCCGTTCGCCGACATCGTCCGGCACCTGACGCCGTTCTTCGTGTCCCGGCAGGTCGTCACCGGCGCCGGCCGGGTCGGCATCGGCCAGGACTCCCGCGGCGAGGGCTTCCAGATCAGCCAGCGGGCCGACTTCTTCGAGGTCGAGGTGGGCCTGGAGACCACGCTCAAGCGGCCGATCATCAACACCCGCGACGAGCCGCACGCCGACCCCGACAAGTACCGGCGCCTGCACGTCATCATCGGCGACGCCAACATGTCGGAGATCTCCACCTACCTCAAGCTCGGCTCCACCGCGCTCGTCCTCGCCATGATCGAGGACGGCTACTTCACGCGTGACCTCTCCGTGGAGAACCCCGTCCAGGCGCTGCGTGCGGTCTCCCACGACCCGACCCTCAAGTACGAGATCGCCATGCGCGACGGCCGCCGGCTGACGGCCGTCCAGCTCCAGATGGAGTACCTGGAGCTGGCGCGCAAGTACGCGGAGGAGCGCAGCGGCAACGGCGTCGACGAGGTCACCAAGGAGGTCCTCGACCGCTGGGAGTCGGTCCTCACCCGCCTGGCCGAGGATCCGATGCAGCTGGCCGGCGAGCTCGACTGGGTGGCCAAGCTGGAACTGCTGGAGGGCTACCGCAGCCGCGACGGCCTGGCCTGGTCCCACCCGCGTCTGCAGCTCGTCGACCTGCAGTACTCCGACATCCGTCCCGACCGCGGCCTGTACAACCGGCTGGTCGCCCGTGGGCGGATGCGGCGCCTGGTCACGGAGGAGGAGGTCCAGCGGGCCATCGAGGCTCCGCCCAGCGACACCCGGGCCTACTTCCGGGGCCGCTGCCTGAGCCAGTTCAGCGAGTCGGTCGCCGCCGCGTCCTGGGACTCGGTGATCTTCGACATCCCCGGCCGCGAGTCGCTGCAGCGCGTCCCCACCCTGGAGCCGCTGCGCGGCACCAAGGCCCATGTGGGCGAGCTGTTCGACCGCTGCCGTACCGCCGCCGACCTGGTCAGCGCCCTCACCGGCGACCGGTGAACCCGCCGCCGCGCGGGGGCGCCCCCGCGCGGCGCGTCTGGCCTTCCCGCCCGCCCAGGCCGTACGGCGGGCGTGACGCCCCCTTCACCCGGGGGCGGCGGGTCAGGCGGCGCTGGTGCAGCGGACGCGGGCCAGCAGGACCGAGGCCTGCTCGGCGCTCAGCCTGGCCCGCGGGTCCTTGCGCAGCAGTCCCCGCAGCACCGGCTCCAGGGGGCCCGCCCGCCGCGGCGCCCGCGCCGGCCCGCGCAGCGCCTCCGCCAGCGCGGCCATCGAGTTGACCGTGCGGAACGGCGTCTGCCCCTCCACGGCCATGTACAGCGTCGCCCCGAACGACCACATGTCGGCCTCGCGGGTGCCGCCCCGCCCGTGCAGGGCCTCCGGCGCGAGGAACGCGGGCGTGCCCCGCATCGAGCCGCTCGCCGCCCCCTCCGGCGCGGCGAACCCGAAGTCGGCCAGCACCACCCGGTCGCCCGTCAGCATGATGTTGGCGGGTTTGATGTCCCGGTGGATCACCCCGCCGTCGTGCGCGTGCCGCAGCGCGTCCAGCAGGCGCCGTCCCATCGCCGCCACCAGGTCCGCCGGCAGCGGCCCCGCCTGCACCAGAGTGTCGTGCAGGGTCAGCGCCTCCAGGAACTCCATGACGATCCAGAGCCGCTCGGCCTCCTCGGCCAGGTTGTGCACCGTCACGATGCCCCGGTGGCTCAGCCGGGCCGCCATCCGCGCCTCGCGCACCACCCGGCGCCGCCGTTCGGCCGCGTCCGGTCCCGGGGGAAGTGGGATCTCCTTGAGCGCCACCTCGCGGTCCAGAAGCATGTCATAGGCACGCCAGACGACCCCTGTCGCTCCTCGGCCGACGGGGGAGGCGAGTTTGTACCGGTTGTCGACGATGGTGCTCACCGGTCAATGATCTCAGTTTTCCACCCTCGCGGGCTAACTGGCACGCCCCCGATCTGTCAGAAAACCCGTCCAAGTTGTGAATCTACATTGTAAAGGCAGTCGGCGGAGAGGGTGAAGACCCAGGGCGTGCGACCGGAGGGAGCGGCGGAGACGGGGGCGGAGAACGTGCGGGGCCGCTCCCGGCGCGGGGCGGCTCCGGTTCCCCGGCCCGGCCGCCGGGAGGTCGCGGGAACGTTCCCGGACCGGGCCGGGATGGTTTCCCGCTCCGGACAGGGGTGTTGTTACCGAAAGAAGGGGATATTTGCCTTAAAGGGGACGAAAGAGGTTCCCTGGACGGACGACAACCCCTGGGCGGTCGCCGCGGACCCCGGGCAAAGATCGGGGGACGATCCGCGCGCAATGTCAGTCGCTTCGGGGAAGATAGGAAGCACAAGCGTCCCCCAGGCGGAGGTGCCACAGATGGCTAGCAAGGACACCGGCGGCCAGAAGCAGACCGGCCGGACCGAACGGGAGGCGGAGGAGACCACCTCGGTCGACACCTCCGACGTCCAGGAGCGCAACGAGAAGCTTTCGGACGACGTCGACGCGATCCTCGACGAGATCGACGAGGTCCTGGAGGAGAACGCCGAGGAGTTCGTCAGGTCGTACATCCAGAAGGGCGGGGAATAGCCGGGGTCACCCGCGTTCCCGCGGCCGGGACGGGAGCCCGTCCCGGCGACGGATCCGGAAGGGACCCGTCCTGGCGGCCGGCCCGCCGAGCCGATCCTCCGGATCCGGGCTCGGCGACCGGTGGCCGGGACGGTCTCCCGGCCGAGCCCGGCGCGCGGCGGCCGGGACGGGCCCGGCCCGCCGCTCAACCGATGAGGTGGACCGTCGCGATCTCGAAGGGGCGCAGCGGCAGCCGCACCTCCCCGCCCGCCGCCTCCAGCGGCTCACCCGGCACCCCGAGCAGGTCCGCACGGCGGGCGGCGGTGAACGCCCCCCGGATGACGGCCTCGGTGGTGCGGGGATGCTCGGCGACGAGACGTGCCTCCAGCGCGCCGTCCCGCTCGCGCAGCGCCGTGAGCACCACACCGGCGCCCTCGACCTCCAGCCGCGCGCCCGCCCCGTCCGGGGCTCCCTCCACCACCTGACCCGCCGGGCCGGCCTCCGTCCCGTTCCGGGTCCCCGCCGCCCCGCCGCCCACCGGATCCGCCCCCGTCCCGGTCCGGGCCGTCCCCGCGGCCCGTTCGTCCGCCCGCGCGGCCCGTTCCTCCGCCCGCGCGGCCGGGCCGATGGCCGGGCCGCCGCCGGGCACCACCAGCAGATCGTGCCGATACTCCTCGGCCAGCCGCGGCAGCCCCGCCTCGTGCCAGGCTCCGGGGCAGGGCAGTACGGCGAAGCGCGTCACGGCCGGCCCCGGGCACTGGGCGTCCGGGGTGGCGATCTGGGGACCGGCGGGCTCGTCGCGGTAGGCGTTGCGGTTGCGTGACAGCAGCCCCACCGACCGCAGCAGGGTGAGCGCCAGCTCCCCGCCGGTCAGCTCGTACTCGGTCACCTGGTCCAGCAGGACCGCCAGCCCGCCCGCGGCGACGAACCCCTCGGCCGGGAAGGTGGGCAGCGGTTCCTCGCCGCAGCCGCCCTCGGCGGCCGTACCCCGGCGCGTCACCGACAGCTGCCCCTCGGCGAAGGACTCGGCGGCGCCGGGCCGCAGCGGCGCGTGCCAGCGGACCCGGTGGTCACGGCAGCGGTTGTCGAAGGAGATCTCCAGCCGCAGGTACGGCTCGCCGGCCCTCAGCTCGGCCCTGGTGGTGACGGTGACGTCCTCGCGGGCGGCGGAGCGCCCGTCCCCCTCCTCGTGCGCGGGCCAGGCGTACTCGCGGCGGATCTCCAGCACCGACACCAGCGGCCCGGCGTGGAGGGTCTCGACCTCCACGCGGGACGGGGCGTCCACGAGGACGTCGTGACGGGGCGGGGCGTGGTTGTAGGTGTCCCCGGCGTCGCCGCCGTCCACGACGCGGCCCACCCCGTGGACCTCGGCGCCGGCGGACCGCAGCGACAGGGTGCCGTCGGGGGCGACCGTGACGCGCAGCAGGCCGTTGTCGAGGACGCCCTCGGCGGAACACGGCACCTCTTCCGGGCGCGCGGCCCCGTCCTCCGTGAACCGGTCCCGCGCGATCTCGTCCGCGGCCCCGTCCTCCGCGAACCGGTCACGTGGGATCCCGTCCGTGAACCGGTCCCGCGCGGACCCGGCTCCGGCGTGGACGGCCTCCGCCATCGGGTCTTCGACCGCCGGGCTCTCCCCGCCGGAGTCCCCGCCGGCTGCCGGGGTGAGCACCGTACGGCCGAACGCCTCGACGGTGACCAGCGCGGCGACGGTGACGACGGGTTCGGCGACGATGCGCACCCGCCACGGGCCGGGCCGGGCCGCGGCGGCGTCCAGGACCGCCGCACGCAGATCGGCGTACTCGTAGCCGGTGACGGGGTCGCGGGCCACGACGACGGTGAAGACCCCTTCCGGGGCGTCCGCCGGAACCGCTCCGGAGCCGCCCGCGTGAGCCGGCGACGTCCCCGCCGGGGCCTCTCCGTCCGTCTCCGGACACGACGCCGCGGAATCCCCGCCCACGGACCACGAGACGATCTGCTGGCCGAACAGCTCCCGGTCGTGGACCCGGCCGAGGAGCAGTGCGAGGTCGTCCATGACGGTCTCGTCGAGGAGGGTCGGGGCCAGCTCCAGCCGCTGCGCCGGCACGCGGACCCCGCCGGGACCGGTCAGGACCGGGCGGGACTCGGGCAGGTCGGCCAGGACGAGGCCGGTGCGCCGGAAGGGGGAAGGGTTGACGACCACGACGGCGTCGCGGGCCGTGCCGGCGGAGAGGGAGGAGGCGACCAGGTCGACGACGGCCTGGCCGATCTGCCCGGCCTCGGCGATGCGGGCGGCGACCTGCTGGGCCGTCTCGTCGGCGCCGCAGCCGGTGATGGAGTCGTGGCCGCTGCAGGCGATGAGGCGGCGCCAGGCCAGGTCGAGCAGCCTGGCGGCGACGGTGCTGCCGGGCAGCCAGAGCGCGGCGAGCGGCTCGGCGTAGCGGGCGACGACGCGTTCGGCGCGGGCCATGAGCCTTTTCGCGGGCATCCGGGCGGAGACGACGCCCGGCAGGATGTTGGCGCGGGCGTGGGAGCGCAGCTCGCCGTGGACGGCGGGCAGCCCGGAGACGCCGGGGTCGTGGGCGGTGACGTACTCCTCCAGGGTGGCCAGGCGCAGCCCGGCGGCGGTGATGTCCGCGGCCGGCGCGCTGTGGTCGGCGCCGTACATGGCCAGCAGCGGGCCCTCGGGGTGCCAGGGCCGCATGATCGAGGCGAAGGCGGCCAGCCGGTCGGCGAGGTCACCCGCCGGGCCGGTGAACAGGGCGACGGCGTTGCCGTACCCGCCGGGGAGGTACTGGGTGCGGATCGCGGTGCCGTCGGCGCCGACCCAGGCGAAGGCGTCGCGGTCGACGGCGGCGGGCACCCCGCGCCACAGGCAGGCGTGCGCAAGGCCGGCCTGGCGCAGGATCTGCGGCATCTGGGCGCAGTGCCCGAACTGGTCGGGCAGGTAGCCGACGCGCATGGCACCGCCGAGCTCCCCGGCGCCGCGCATGCCGTACTCCAGGTTGCGGATGAGGGTCTCGCCGGAGCAGAGGAACTCGTCGGCGAGGATGAGCCAGGGCCCGGCGGCGAAGCGGCCCTCGGCGACCAGCCGCCGCACCTCGCCGAGCCGTTCGGGGCGGATCTCCAGGTAGTCCTCCAGGGCGGCGAGCTGGCCGTCCATGGTGAACCGGTAGGCGGGGTCGGCGGCCATGGTGTCGAGGACCTCGTCCAGCAGGCGGACCAGGCCGAGCCGGAAGCGCTGGAATGGCAGGTACCACTCACGGTCCCAGTGGGTGTGCGGGACGACCACGATGCCGGGGGCGGCGGAGACGTCGGGGACGCCGGGGACGCCGGCGGTTTCAGGCGTCACGCTTCCCACCCCCGTACGGTGTCCGCGCGGACGCGGTGCCAGGCGTCACGTGCCTCACCTCCGACGGTGTCCGCGCGGTCGCGATGTCAGGCGTCACGTGCCTCACCTCCGACGGACGGCCCGGCGACCGCCCGGATGATCTGCTGGGCGGCGACGATGTCGGCGAGGGCGCCGTCGAGGCCGGTGAGCGGGGGCGTGCCCTCGGTGACGAGGGCGTGGAACGCCTCCAGCTGCAGCTCGAACGCCTCGGACACGTCGCGGTGGACGGCCCTGACCTCGGCGGCTCCGTCCGGGGAGGAGGAGGTCAGGACGGTGGGGGCGTTCATCAGGTAGGGGGAGGGGAAGACCAGCTCCAGTGTGCCGTCCTCGTGGTGGACGCTGACGGTCTCCCGGTAGGCGGGGTGGCCGGGCAGGTAGTGCCAGCGCAGGCCGTAGCGGCCCCGGCGCAGCGCCCCGCTGACCTCCAGGGAGGGGCCGTCCCAGGCGGCGGCGTGGTCGACGGTGACGGGCGGGCCGCCGAACGTCCGCAGCAGCGCCAGGTCGTGGCAGAGGCTGCCGAGCACCACACCGGCGTAGAGGGACCGGACCGCCGCGGGGGCGTCCGGGCCGAGCGCGGCGTCCAGTGCCGCCGCGTCGGCCCGCAGCCAGGGCGCGAGCGCCCCGGGGGCGGGACGGGAGGGCCGCACGCGGGCGAAGGCGAGCTGGGCCTCGTCGGTGGGGTGCAGGACGGTGACGCCGAGGTGCCGTACGGCCCTCCCCGCCAGCAGGGCGGCGGCACGCCGCACGGCCGGGTCGTACTGCTTCATGTAGCCGACCATGAGCCGCTCGCCGGCCCGCAGCGGCCCGGCCCGCAGCGCTTCGGCCTCGGCCCGGCTGTAGGCGAGGGGCTTCTCGCACAGTACGGCGAAGCCGGCCTCCAGGGCGGCGGCGACGAGGGCGCCGTGGGACCCGGCGGTGAGCACGACCAGCGCGTCGAAGCCGCCGCGGCCGAGCATCTCCAGGGGGTCGGCGTGCGGGCGGGCACCGGTGAGGCGGCCCGTGGCCTCGGCCCGTGCCGGGTCGAGGTCGCACACGTCGGTCACCTCGAACAGGTCCCGCCGCCTGGCCAGCAGCGGCAGGTACATCACCTGGGCGGCGACGCCGAGCCCGGCGAGCGCGACCTTCACTACGTGCACAGCGCCATCACCTCGTTGCGGTACGTCTCCAGGCGGTGCGGCCCCGGCCGGGCGGGCAGGACGACCCGGTCGCCGACGACGACCCGCCGGGTGCCGGGCCCCCACAGCACGAGCCCGTCGCCGCCGACGACGAGGAAGTCGTCGCCGTGGCGCAGCAGCAGGGGGCCGTCGGGGGTGGCGGAGACGGCGGTGACGCCCTGGCGCAGCCCGTCCAGGGGGTCGCGGCCGAGCACCCAGGTGGTGGGTTCGCCGAGCGGATGGCCCTCCTCGGGCCGGTGGTAGTCGCTGCCGCCGACCAGCACGGCCCCGGGCGACCACGCCTGCGTCCAGGCCAGCGGCGCCCCCCAGGTGCGGTCCCACCAGCTCCAGTGCCACACCTCCACCGCCGGGGGAGGGATGCGCATGGGGTGGCGCCACGCGCAGTCGGCGGCCACGGGATGGTTGACCGACATGACCCCGCCGCGCTCGCCGACCGTCTCGGACCACCGGTCGGGGGGTTCGCGGAAGTCGATCCAGCCGACGTCGCCGAAGACGTTGGCGTGGCCGAGGTCGGTGGTGACCTCCTGGCCGGGGACCAGGGTGATCGCGGCGTAGGTCGCGGCGGCGGGAAGCTCCGCGTGGTGGCTGACGGTGTTGTGGTCGGTGACGGCGAGGAAGTCCAGGCCGCGGTCGGCGGCCAGGCAGGCGAGCTCGGAGACGCCGAGCGAGCCGTCGGAGTGGACGGTGTGGGCGTGCAGGTCGCCGGCGAGCCAGCGCAGGTCGCCGAGGGCGGGCAGGCCGCGGCGGACCGCGGCGGGGGCCCGCGGCGGGGGTGGCGGAGGCCGCAGCCCGGCGCGGGCGGGCGGCGCGACGGGCGGCGCGAGGTGCGGGATGACCGTCACCTCGTACGGCAGGCCGTCCGGCGGGACGCGGTACAGGCCCAGCAGGACGCGCCACTCGCCGGGTTCGGGCTCGCCGGGCAGGTATCCCGGGGTGGCCCAGCCGGGGGCGACGGTGTACTCCGAGCGGGCGCCGCCGGACCAGCCGCGGAACCCGGCCGGGCCCTCGCAGCCGAGGTCCAGCACACCGGCGGAGCGATCGTAGGCCAGGCGGACGGTGAAGGCGCGGGCCCCGGCGGGCAACTCGAACGGCACGCCGCGGACCGGGCCGGCGACCCGGTCCGCGAGGCTCCAGCGGCCGGTCAGCCGCAGCGCCCTCATGCCCGGCCCACCAGGACGTCGTCGCGGTAGAGCAGGGCGCGGCCCGGCCGGGGGACCGCCCAGGCGGTCGTGCCCAGCGCCGGTTCGCGGCCCTCGGGGACGACCGCCTGGACGAGGTGGCCGGGGCCCTCCAGGGTGACGAGGGTGGCGGTGCCGAGGTTCTCCAGGACGGCGACCTCGCCGGCGAACCCGTCGTCGCGCCGCGTGGTGGACAGGTCGGTGTACTCCGGGCGCACGCCGTACACGATCTCCCCGCCGTCCCCGCCGTCCCCGGCGCCTCTCCCGGCCTCGCCGCCGGGCGGGTCCCCGGGGACCGGCAGTACGGCGCCCGCCACGTGCAGCGCGCCGTCACCCATCCGCCCGGGCAGCAGGTTCATCGGGGTGGAGCCGATGAAGGAGGCGACGAAGGTGGTGGCGGGGCGGTGGAACACCTCGGCGGGGGTGCCGACCTGGGCGACGCGGCCCGCGTCCATGACCGCGATCCGGTGGGCCAGGGCGAGCGCCTCGCCCTGGTCGTGGGTGACGAACACGGTGGTGACGCCGAGCTCGTCCTGCAGGCGCTTGAGGAAGGTGCGGGCCTCCAGGCGGAGCCGGGCGTCGAGGTTGGACAGCGGCTCGTCGAACAGGAACGCCCGCGGGTGGCAGGCGATGGCCCGCGCGAGCGCCACCCGCTGCTGCTGGCCGCCCGACAGCTGCCCGGGGCGCCTGCCGAGCAGCTCGGTGAGGCTCAGCCGGTCGGCGACCTCGGCGGCCCTGGCCCGGCGGCGGGCGCGGGGGACCTTCCTGATCCGCAGCGGGTAGGCGATGTTGTCGGTGACGTCCATGTGGGGGAACAGGGCGTAGTCCTGGAAGACCATGGCGACGTCGCGGCGGCCGGGCGGCAGCGCGGTCACGTCGGTCCCGCCGATGACGACGCTCCCGGAGGTGGGGGTCTCCAGGCCGGCGATCGTCCGCAGCAGCGTGGTCTTGCCGCAGCCGGACGGCCCCAGCAGCGCGAAGAACTCGCCCTCGCCGATCTCCAGGTCGAGGGAGTCGAGCGCCCGGACGCCGCCGGGGAACACCTTGGTCAGGCCGTGCACGGAGATCACTGCTTGATCCCTCCATGGAAGCGGAAGCCGTACCTGCTGCTCACGAACAGGTACATCAGTACCACCGGCAGTGAGTAGAGCAGGGAGAATGTCGAGATCAACGGCAGGTCGGGCTGGCCGCCCTCGGTGTAGAGGGTGAACAGCACGACCGCGCTGGGCGACTTGTCCGGGTCGCGCAGCAGGATGTACTGCATCAGGAAGCCGCCCCACACGCTGGCCACCGCCCACACCGCCACCGTCGCCAGGCCGGGCCGGACGAGGGGGACCACGATGTGGCGCAGGATCTGCATCGGCGAGGCGCCGAAGACCCGCGCCGACTCCTCGTAGGAGGTGGGGGTGGCGTCCATGAAGTCCTTGAGGATGAAGATCGCCGCCGGGAGGAGGCCGCCGGAGACGACGAGGATGACACCGAGATGGGTGTCGACCAGGCCTAGCCGGGTGGCCAGCTCGAAGATCGGCACCATCGCGGCGGTGCCGGTGACGACCGACGACAGGAGCAGCAGCACGTACAGCAGGACGTCGCGGCCGGGCACCCGGACCCGGGACAGGGCGTAGGCAGCCAGGGCGGCCAGGACGACCACGAGGACCGCCGCGCCGCCGGCCTGGATGACGGAGTTGACGATGGAGCCCGCCGCGTAGGGGTTGGCGAGGATGGCGCGGAAGTTGGCCAGCGTGAACTCCGGCACCGAAACCGTGATGGAGGGGTGGGCGTCGAACGGCGCCGAGGCCAGCCAGAGCATCGGCAGCGCGAAGAAGGCGGCGACGAGCGCCAGGAAGGCGGTCGAGGAGATCCGGCCGAGCGCGTGTCGTACGGGCGCGTGCCGGACGGGCGAACGCGGGCCGGGTGCGGGCCCGCCGGGTACGGCGGGGCCGGGCGGGATCCGGGGCTCGGAAGCCCCGGCCGGTCCGGGGTGGGCACCGGGGTCCGCGGCGGGTTCGGAGCTCACACGGCCACCTCCCGGCGGTTGCGCAGCAGGCGCAGGTAGGCCAGCGCGAAGACGAGATTGATCAGGAGGATGAGGAAGGACACGGCGGCGCCGAAACCGAGCTGCCCGCCGCGCAGGGCGGTGTTGTAGACGTAGAACGGCAGGATCTCCGACCGCCCCTCGGGGCCGCCCGCGGTGATCAGGAACGGCGTGAAGTCGTTGAACGTCCACAGGCTCGTCAGCAGCACGTTGGTCAGCACGTGCACCCTGATCTGGGGCAGCACCACGTCCCGGAGCTGCTGCAGGGTGGAGGCCCCGGCCAGGCGGGCGGTCTCCAGGTGGGAGACGGGCACGTTCTCCAGCGCCGCCGAGTAGAGCATCATCGAGAACGCGGTGCCCCGCCAGGTGTTGAACACGATGATCGACAGCATCGGGTGGTCGAGCAGCCAGGCGGCGCCGGGGGTGCCCAGCAGGGCGTTGAGGGTCCCGCCGTCGCGGTCCAGCAGCGCGATCCACAGGAACGCCACCACCGAGCCCGGCAGGATCCACGACAGCAGCACCAGCCCCTCGACGACCCGCCGTACGGCCCCGCGCCGGCCGCGCAGCGTCCACGCCAGGGTGAAGCCGAGCCCCGCCTGCCCGATGACCGCCGAACCGAGGACGTACTGCGCGGTCAGCCAGAAGGAGCTGCGGAACCGCTCGTCGCCGAGCGCGGCGGTGTAGTTGGCGGCTCCCACCACCTGCGGGTCCGCCGCCGCCAGGCCGGTCAGCCGGTAGTCGGTGAGACCCAGGTAGATGGTCCACAGGGCGGGGAAGACCAGGAAGACCCCGATGAGCACCAGAGCAGGCAACGCGAACACCACCGCCCGGCTCTTCCCGAGGCCGACCGCATCTGTACTCATTGCGACACTGCGTGTCGCGGCTCGGGGGCTCTTGCCCGGTGTCTTCTGTGTTCATGGCGACACTTCGTGTCGCGGCTCGGGGGCTGGTGTCCGGTGTCTTCCCTCGTCACTGCGTCGCTTCGCTCCTTCGTTCCTCGGTCCAGACACCGGCGCCCCCTCGCGGGCTCATGGCGACACTGCGTGTCGCGGCTCGGGGGCTGGTGTCCGGTGTCTTCCCTCGTCACTGCGTCGCTTCGCTCCTTCGTTCCTCGGTCCAGACACCGGCGCCCCCTCGCGGCTCTCCTCGGTCCGGACACCGGCGCCCCCGAGCTAGTTGGTGACGTTGGCGGGGTTGCCGGAGAGGCGTTCCAGCTTGGTGCGGTAGGCGGTGGCGGCCTCCTCGACGGACCTGCCGGAGACGACGTCGGCCGTGGCCTCCTGCAGGGCGGCCGACACCTGGGGGTAGAGGGCCAGACCGGGACGGTAGGCCGTGATCGGCAGGATCTCCCGGGAGACGAAGCTCAGCAGCGGGTCGCCGGCGAGGACCTCGTCGTTGACGTCGGAGCGGGAGGTGACGCGGACGGCCCCGGCCAGTTCGGCCTTGACCGCCTCGGCCGAGTGCATGAACGCCAGCAGCTCCCACGCCTGCCGAGGATGTCTGGAGAAGGGGTTCAGCACCCGTACGGC
Source organism: Streptosporangium pseudovulgare (assembly GCF_014648055.1). Lineage (GTDB taxonomy): Bacteria > Actinomycetota > Actinomycetes > Streptosporangiales > Streptosporangiaceae > Streptosporangium > Streptosporangium pseudovulgare. The sequence continues at coordinate 73,520 of NZ_BMQJ01000014.1, read as the reverse complement.
GCCGCCGGACATGCTGACGAAGTCCTGGCCGCGGATCCCCGCTCCGGGCGTCCGCGCGGGGATCTTGGCGTATCCCACGACCTTGTCCCGGTCGGCCATCGGGGCCACGCCGGCCTTGGGATCGATCACCGAGCGCCAGAAGTAGTCGCCCTCGGCGAGGACGCCGATCTTGCCGGCGGCGAACTCGGCGAAGGACTTGTCGCGGCCCTTGGCCTCCTGCTGCAGTCTGGGGTCGCCCAGGCCGCCCGCGTAGATCCGCCGGTAGAGGTCCAGCACGTCCTTGACGCCCTGGGAGGCCCCGGCCCACTTGCCGTCGGCGTAGATCTCGGTGCCGGTGCCGGCCAGCAGCGGCAGCGCGCCCTGCATCGAGGTGGCCTCGCCCATCGCGGTGCCGGCGTTGATCTGGATCGGCGTCACGCCGGGCAGCCGGCGCAGCGCCGTCCCGGCGTCGAGGATCTCCTGCCAGCTCCTGGGCTGCCACTTCTCCGGCAGACCGGCCTTGGCGAACAGGCTCTTGTTGTAGTAGAGGATGCGCCCGTCGGTGCCCTGCGGCACGCCGTACCTCTTGCCGTCGAAGACGCCCAGGCCCTGCACCGCCTCGGGGATCTGCCGCCAGCCGTCCCAGGAGTCCACCGCGGCGCCGCCGACCTCGCCGAGGGGCTTGATGTACCCGGCCTGGGCGAACTCGCCGACCCAGATCCCGTCGAGGTCGATCACGTCGGCGCCGGTCCTCGACTTCAGGTCCAGCGCGACCTTCGTCTTGTACTGCTCGTCGTCGACGCCGTTGGGCTGGAACAGCACGCGCACGTCCCGCCCCGCCCGCTTCTGCGCGGCCTCGAACCTCGGGATCACCCAGTTCTTGAACCAGTCGGCGCTGACCGAGTTCTTGCCGCCGGAGATGGCGTTGGCCGTGATGGTCAGGGTGACGCCGCCGTCGGCGGGGGAGCCGGAACCGCAGGAGCAGAGGGCGAGCACGGCGGCTGCCAGGGTCGATATCAGGACAGGCCGGTGGAAGGGTCTCACGTGACCTCCAGGGGGAGGTAAGGCATGTCACGACAACTCGACGATTACACAGGCTTACACGGGCGTAAAGATTGAACGGGAGGGGCACAGGTGGTTCGCGCTGAGCTGATCGAGGGAAGTGCAGACAGCACGGCAACGTGAGTAAGGTCGGGCCATAAGGGACCGCACCTTTGGAGGGAGTCGCGTGGGATCGCACAGGGACCTGCCCGCCGGCATGGTGAATCACATCTTTACCGACACCGGGAGTTCCTCGTTCTCGGAGTTCGTCAGGTCCCACGCGCCGGACTTGCTGCCGGGCCGCAACGAGACGCTGGCGGCCCCGGTCGGTGACCAGATCCCCCATGCCACCACGATCGTCGCGGCGACCTGCGCCGGCGGCGTGGTGATCGCCGGGGATCGGCGGGCGACGTCGGGCAACATCATCTCCCAGCGTGACATGGAGAAGGTGTTCCGCCTGGACGACCATTCGGCCATGGGCATCGCCGGCGCGGCGAGCACCGGCATCGAGCTGGCGCGCCTTTACCGGGTCGAGCTGGAGCACTACGAGAAGCGCGAGGGCCGCTCGCTGTCGGTGGCGGGCAAGGCCAACCGGCTGGCCACGATGATCCGCGGCAACCTGCCGATGGCGATGCAGGGCCTGGTCGTGGTCCCGCTGTTCGTGGCCTACGACCCGAGCGGGGACAGCGGCCGGATCTTCAGCTACGACGTGGGCGGCGGGCCGTACGAGCAGCACCAGCACCACGCGATCGGCTCCGGCTCGATCTTCGCGCGGGGTTCGCTGAAGAAGCTGTACCGCGAGGGAGCGAGCCCGGAGGACACCGTGCTGACGGTCCTGCAGGCCCTCTACGACGCGGCCGACGACGACTCGGCGACCGGCGGTCCCGACGTCATCCGCAGGATCTGGCCCGTCGTCGCGGTGATCACCGCCGACGGCTACCGCCGCCTGAGCGACGACGAGATCGCCGAGAACGTCGAGGCGATGGTGGAGGGCCGGAAGAGTTCCCCCGACGGTCCCACCGCTCCGCTGCGTTAACACGAGAGGATCACCGCAGGTGTCCATACCCTTTGGATATGTCTCGCCCGAGCAGCAGATGCGGGACAAGGCGGACTACGCGCGCAAGGGCATCGCGCGAGGCCGCAGCGTCGTCGTGCTGCAGTACGAGGACGGCATCCTGTTCGTCGCCCCCAACCCCTCCCGTGCCCTGCACAAGATCAGTGAGATCTACGACCGGATCGGCTTCGCCGCGGTCGGCCGGTACAACGAGTTCGAGGCGCTGCGCCTCGGCGGGATCCGCTACGCCGACATCAACGGCTACACCTACGACCGGGAGGACGTCACCGCCCGGGGCCTGGCCAACCTCTACGCGCAGAACCTCGGCCAGATCTTCACCGAGTCGCTGAAGCCGTTCGAGGTGGAGCTCGTGGTGGCCGAGGTCGGCGACACCGTCGACGAGGACCACATCTACCGCCTCACCTTCGACGGCTCGGTGTTCGACGAGTCCGGCCTGGTGGCGATGGGCGGCCAGGCCGAGGCGGTCGCGGGCCGGCTCAAGGAGCGCTACCGCGACGGCCTGTCGCTGGCCGACGCGCTGCAGGCGGCGCTGTTCGCGCTGACCGAGCCGGGCGGTGAGCGTCCCCCCGCCGGTCAGCTGGAGGTGGCGGTGCTCGACCGCAACCGGCCGCACCGCAAGTTCCAGCGCCTGGCCGGTCCGAGGCTGGAGGCGCTGCTGGCCGAGCCGTCCGCCGCGGAGGGCGCCGCGGACGGCGGAACCGCCGAGGCCGGCGCGCCCGCCGCGCCGCAGGACGGCGGGTCCCAGACGCCGCCCACCGCTCCCGAGGGGGAGATCGACACCGGCTCCGGCGGCTGACCGCACGCTCCGCGGGCGCCGCGTCCCCGTCGGGGGACGCGGCGCCCGCGCGTTGTGACGCGGATCACATCCCGGTTCGGTGAACCGGAGGCGCGGAGCCGTGGTCGAAGCAGTCATGAAACGATCCGTTCTGACCGCCGCCGCCCTGTGCGCCGCCCTCGCCGCCGGTACGGCCCCCGCCCAGGCGGCTGCGATCCCCGCCCAGGCGGCCTCCGTCCAGGCGGCCCCCGCCCGGGTGGCCGCGATCCCCCACTTCCCGGCGCCGAAGATCTTCGGGACGACGTTCCAGTCCGACCCCGGCCACGACTTCACCAAGCGCATCAGCTCCCGCAAGGACGGCATCCTGCGCGGCTGGATCACCCACGTGTCCGGCGGGCGGGCCGAGTACGAGCCGATCAAGTGGGTGCGGGACAAGTACACCGAGGGCCACTTCGAGGGCCCGCCGGAGGGTGACGTCACCGCCTACAGCTCGCCCGTGGCCGGGAACGTGGTCTACCTGAGCGCCCTCGGCTGCTCGTCGCGGATGGCGAACATGACCGTCGACAGGCGGAGCGGCCTGGGCGCCAAGCGCTGCTCCCGCGCGACGCTGCTGAAGCGGGCCGCGAAGCTGCAGCGCCCGGCGCTGATCACCGTCTACCGCGGCCGGATCGTCAAGGTGCAGGAGATCTACACCCCCTGACCCCCTCGCCCCTCCTCGCCGGTCCTGCGCGCCGCCGGGGACCCACGCCGCGGCCCGCGCCCGGGGACGTCCCGGGCGCGGGCCGCGGCGTGCCGGGCCGAGGCCCGCGCGTGCTTAGCCGAGCACCGCGCCGGGCATAAGCCGTAGGACCGAAAACCCCCCACTGATCCCTCCCGCGGGAGGGGTTCGGCGAATAGTGTGAGGCAATGGACCGTCGCATCTTCGGACTTGAGAACGAATACGGGGTCACCTGCACGTTCAGGGGACAGCGGCGGCTGTCGCCCGACGAGGTCGCGCGTTACCTTTTCCGCCGCGTCGTCTCCTGGGGCCGATCGAGCAACGTCTTCCTGCGCAACGGCGCCCGTCTCTACCTCGACGTCGGCAGCCACCCCGAGTACGCCACCCCCGAGTGCGACAATGTCGTGGAGCTCGTCACCCACGACAAGGCGGGGGAGCGCATCCTGGAGGGCCTGCTGGTCGACGCCGAGAAGAGGCTCCGCGAGGAGGGCATCGCCGGCGACATCTACCTCTTCAAGAACAACACCGACTCGGCGGGCAACTCCTACGGCTGCCACGAGAACTACCTGGTGGGCCGGCACGGCGAGTTCGGCCGCCTGGCCGACGTGCTGATCCCCTTCCTGGTCACCCGGCAGATCATCTGCGGCGCGGGGAAGGTGCTGCAGACCCCCCGGGGCGCCGTCTACTGCGTCTCCCAGCGGGCCGAGCACATCTGGGAGGGCGTCTCCAGCGCGACCACCCGCTCGCGGCCCATCATCAACACCCGTGACGAGCCGCACGCCGACGCCGAGCGGTTCCGCCGGCTGCACGTCATCGTCGGCGATTCCAACATGAGCGAGACGACCATGCTGCTCAAGGTCGGCGCGACCGACCTGGTGCTGCGCATGATCGAGGCCGGCACGGTGATGCGCGACCTGTCGCTGGAGAACCCCATCCGGGCCATCCGGGAGGTCTCCCACGACATGACCGGGCGGCGGCGGGTCAGGCTGGCCAACGGCAGGGAGGCGTCCTCGCTGGAGATCCAGCAGGAATACCTCGCCAAGGCCCGCGACTTCGTCGACCGCCGCGGCGGTGACGAGATCAGCGAGCGGGTGCTGGAGCTGTGGGAGCGCACCCTCAACGCCGTCGACACCGGCAATCTCGACCTGGTCTCCCGCGAGATCGACTGGGTGACGAAATACCAGCTCATCGAGCGGTACCGCGACAAGTACGACCTGCCGCTGTCGAGTCCCCGGGTCGCCCAGCTGGACCTGGCCTACCACGACGTGCACCGCCGCCGCGGCCTGTACTACCTGCTGCAGCGGCGCGGCTCGGTGGAGCGGGTGACCACCGACCTGAAGATCTTCGAGGCCAAGTCGGTGCCGCCGCAGACCACCCGGGCGCGGCTGCGCGGGGAGTTCATCCGCCGGGCGCAGGAGAAGCGGCGCGACTTCACCGTCGACTGGGTGCATCTGAAGCTCAACGACCAGGCGCAGCGCACCGTGCTGTGCAAGGATCCCTTCCGCAGCGTGGACGAGAGGGTGGAGAAGCTCATCGCCGGAATGTGATGGTCATGCTTCGGCAAGGCGACCGGTGATTTATCGCGACCCTATGCCAAGGCGAGTAGTGTGACGCGAACCTGACGTCTGCCTGAGGGATATCTATGCGTCGCCGCAGCCTGGCCGTACTGGCCGCCCTGCCCCTGATGTTCGCCGCGGCCTGTGGGTCCGGTGACGGCACCGCCACCGCGAACTCCGCCAACCCGAGCGGCGAGGCGGTCTCGGCGCTGAAGGTCACCGGCGCGCCCAACGCCAAGCCGGCCGTGGCCTTCCCCGCGAAGGTCGCCGAGACCTCCTCCTACCAGGTGATCACCCCCGGTACGGCCGGCGCCCCGGCCCAGAAGGGGTCGAACGTGGTCGCCAACTTCACCGTCTACACCTGGGACGGCAAGACCAACAAGATGATCGGCTCGACCTATGACGAGGGCGGGCCGCAGCTGATCACGCTCAACGAACAGGTCCCGGAGATCCTGCGCAAGGGCTTCGCCGAGACCAAGGACGGTGGCCGCTTCCTGTCCGTCGTCGCCAAGGACTCGCTGCCCGCCGAGCAGCAGCAGCAGGCCCCCGCCGGCCAGTCGCAGGTCTTCGTGATCGACGTGGTGGGCGTGCCCAAGGACAAGGCGGTCCAGGGCAAGGCCACCGACGCCGGAATCAAGGGCATCAAGCTGGAGAACCCCGGCGGCGACGCCGCGCCGAAGCTGGACACCAAGACCAAGGAGAAGGCGCCCAAGGACCTCGTCGCCAAGACGGTGATCAAGGGGTCGGGCCCGGCGGTCAAGGCCGGCCAGTCGATCCTGGTCCAGTACGTCGGCAAGATCTGGGGCTCGGGCGTCGAGTTCGACAGCAGCTGGGCGCGCGGCGGCCAGCCGATCATGTTCCAGATCGGCACCGGCAAGGTCATCAAGGGCTGGGACCAGGGCCTGGTGGGCGTCCCGGTCGGCAGCCGGGTGCTGCTGAGCATCCCGCCGAGCCTCGGCTACGGCGAGCAGGGCTCCGGTGACAAGATCAAGGGCACCGACACCCTGGTCTTCGCGGTGGACGTCCTCGGCGCCTACTGAGGCCGCCTCCGGACCCCTTCCCGGTCCGTCCATGATCCGTTCCCCGTGCCGGGGCCGCCCGAGGCGGCCCCGGCTGCGTTTTCCGGGGCAGAACCTAAGATTCCGCTGTGAGCAGTGACGATCTCGGCGTGGTCGCGATCCTGCAGGATCCGGTACGGCGCGCCGTCTACGAGTACGTGGCCGCGCAGGGCCGCGAGGTGGGACGCGGCGAGGTGGCCGAGGCGGTGGGGGCGCAGCGGACCCTGGCCGCCTTCCACCTCGACCGGCTGGTCGAGGCCGGGCTGCTGGAGGCGGGGTTCCGCCGGCTCACGGACCGGACCGGCCCCGGGAGCGGCCGTCCGGCCAAGGTCTACCGGCGCGCGGCGGGGGAGTGGCAGGTCAGCGTCCCGGCCCGGGACTACCGGACGCTCGCGCTGGTGCTGGCCGAGGTGGTCGAGCTGCTGGGCGGGGACGAGCGGGCCGAGGAGGCCGCGCGGCGGGCCGGGACCCGCCTCGCCGAGCCCGGGGAGGACCTGGCGGGGCTGCTGCGCCGGCGCGGCTACGAGCCGTACGAGGAGGAGGGACGGCTGCGGCTGCGCAACTGCCCGTTCCACGTTCTGGCCGGGGAGCACCCGATGCTGGTCTGCTCGATGAACCTGGCGTTGTGCCAGGGGATGCTGGAGGGTTCGGGCGAGGAGGGGGTGACGGCCCGGATGGATCCGAGACCGGGGGAGTGCTGCGTCGCCTTCTTCTAAAAACAATGAAGATTGACATAGAAGAGGGCGGAATGGTCTCCTGATGACCATGCACCTCGCTCAGATGAACGTGGGCCACCTTCGCGCGCCCACCGACTCCCCTGAACTCGCGGACTTCATGGCCGGACTCGAACCCATCAACGCGCTCGCCGAGAGCTCCCCCGGCTTCGTCTGGCGGCTCAAGGGCGGCGACGATCCTCAGGACACCGTCCAGCACGACTACGGCGACCACCTGCTGATCAACTTCTCGGTGTGGGAGTCGCGCGAGACCCTGTGGGACTTCGCCTACCGCACCGTCCATCTGGAGTTCCTGCGGCGGCGCAGGGAGTGGTTCCTGCGCATGGCGGAGCCGTACACGGTGATGTGGTGGATCCCCGCCGGGTACGTCCCGACGCTGGAGGAGGGGATGGAGCGGCTGGCCCTGCTGCGGGGGGAGGGCCCCACGCCGGCGGCCTTCACCTTCAAGGACTTCCACGAGGCCCCGGGGCCCGCCGGGGACCTCCACGACGCCCCGGAGCCCGCCGGGGGCCGCCGGTAGCCTCCGGGCGGCCTCCTCCCGCGGCGCACCCGGACCGGGAGGGGAGTGCCGGGGCCGCCCGAGGCGGCCCCGGCACTCGGCACAGAGACCGGAGTCCCGCGGTGAGCGGAGACGATCCCGGCGTTGAGTTCGAGGTCTGCCGCGGAGCCTGAGCCTCCCGGCCCGCGGCGGGGCCGGGAGGGCTCATGGCGAGGGGGCTAGCCGATCGCCTTGTCGGAGCGGAGCGCCTCGGTCCTGGTCTGCAGGAACGTGCGCAGGGTCTGCGCCTCGGCGTCGACCTTGGAGGCGTCGGCGCCCTCGTTCAGCTTGTAGGCCGCGACGAGGCCGTCGAGGAGGCCGGAGGCGGTGCCGTCGCCCAGCAGCTTGGCGTACAGGGCGCGGTACTGCTCCTCGTAGATCTTCTTGAAGGCGGCGTTCTTGAGGAACCTCTCCTTCAGGGGATGGCCCGTACGCATCATGCCGCCTTCCGGACGCCCCTGCCCACCTTCCGGACGCCCCTGTCCGCCTTCCCCGGGAGGGGTGGCGTCCCGAGGGGGGCGGCCCTGGCCGAAGCCCATCGAGATCGTGTCGTTCACGCCGCTCCTGGCGTTTCCGCTGAAGGCGAGGTTGAGGTCCCAGGTGATGACCTTGAACTTCCCGGCCTTCAGGTCGTACCACAGGTAGTAGTTACGGCCGGGGCCCGCCATGTCGTCGAAGTTGACCATGAGGTTCTGCAGGACCAGGTAACGGGCGAACGACGTCACGTCCAGGCGGTCGGCCAGCCCGGCGGCGAACTCCGCGTCGGAGGCCTCGTTCACCCATTTGACCAGGCCGATGACCGGCTGCAGGTCCTTGCCGCCGACCTTGTTGATCTGCTTGAAATCGGTGGTGTACCCGGTCTGGTCCTCGCCCTTGTAGGTGAAGCCGCTTGAGGCCAGCGACTTGTACAGCACACCGTCGCCGAGACCTTCGGCGTACCCCTCGTCGAGGTACTCCACCAGGAGCCGGGGGGCGGAGGAGCGGCCGTTGACCGTGAAGGAGCTGTAGGTGGACCGTTGGGTCGGTTCGCCTGAGGCGCCGACCACCGAGATGCCCAGTGCCTCGTTCAGCATCGTCGTCGAGCCCATGGCGGCCGGTCGCACCGCCACCTGGCTGTGGCCCTGGTAGCGGCGGCCCTCCACGAACTCGTCGAAGCTGATCAGCCAGGGCAGCTTCTCCGGCTCCTCACCCTTGAGCTGAGCGCCGAACATGCCCCCGCCTCCGGGCGGCCCGTCACCTTGCGGCTGCCCGTTCTGCGGCCGGCCGTTCCGGGGTTGCCCGTTCTGCGGCTGGCCGGTCTGGGGCCGGCCGTTCTGCGGTTGCCCGTTCTGCGGTTGTCCGTTGCCGGGCGGTTGGAAGCCGTCCGGGGGCTGGAAGTCACCGGGAGGTCCTTCGGGCCTCCCGCCACCGCCACCGCCGCCGGGCCCGGTCCTCTGCTTGCTCCGCCCCTTCCAGGTCAGCCCCCTCAGGGTGGAGTTGCCCTTGAGCCGGACGCCCACGCTGGGGATCCTGGTGCCGTCGATGGTCAGGTCGGCTTCGACGTACTTCTTCTCGCCGTCCTTGAAGTACTCGCCGAGCATGTCCTCGTACGCCCCGTCGGTGAAGGTGAGCTTCACGTCGTGCGCGACCGAGGCGTCGAACAGGTCCTTGGTGCCGGTCAGGTTCGTGGTGACGGTCTCGGCCTCGGCGGCCTGGGTGGTGGTGACGTACGGACGGATCGTCCCGCTGCCGAACAGGCCCCAGCAGGCGGTCAGGAACGCCGCGCACAGCGCGACCAGCTTCCAGTTCTGCCGGAGTCTGACGGGGATGCGATGCTTGAGGGGCGCCATGACACTACAGGTCGGTCTGGTCGTACCCGGTCAGGACGGTGACCGACTGGCCGTGGTTGCGCTCGCGCAGCCCGGCGATCAGGTCCGCGGGCTCACCGCCCTTCTTGATCTTGACGGTGTACATCAGCTCCGTCAGCGCGCCCCCGCGGATCGACTCCATGCTGACCAGCTCGAACTCGTCGGTGTGCCGGATGAGCACGTCCTGGATCGTGGCGGTGAAGTCCTCGTCCGAGGGCACCTGCACCTTGACCACCTGACGCCGTACGTTCAGGTGGAACCAGTTGAACCGGTGCATGACCATGACGATCAGCGAGATCGCGACGGCGGCCACGACGCCCAGCAGGTAGAAGCGGGTGCCGACGGCCATTCCGATGCCCATGACCAGGAAGATGAAGCCGACGTCGCGGGTCTCCTTGATGGCGTTGCGGAACCGCACCACCGACAGGGCGCCGACCAGCGCGAACGCGCGGGCGATGTTGGAGCCGACGACCAGCATGATCAGTGAGATCAGCATGCCGAGGACGACCAGGGTCTGGACGTAGGACTGGCTGTAGGACACGTTGCGGTGCGTGGCCCGGTACACCCAGCCGATCATCGCGCTGAGCACGAACGACAGCGTCATCGCGATCGCGATGTCGGCCACGCTGAACGTGCCCGACAGGTCCTGGAAGGAGAAGTCCATGGGGGTCATGCCTCCGGGAGAACAGGGTCGAGGTCGTGGTCGGGGACGTGGAAGACCGAGCGCGGGGCCAGCCCGTACGCCTCCACGCTCTGGCAGTACTTGGAGACCCGCGCCACCTGCAGGCTCCGCCGGGCGGTCAGGTCGGTCAGCCAGTACGGCACCCGCTCGTTGGCCTTGACCTCCACGATCGTCCTGCCGGCCGGGACGATGAGCCGGTTCTCGGCGTCGGCGCCGAGGTGGAAGTCCCGGTCGCGGCCGCGGATGCGCTGGTCGAAGGTCACACGCAGGCCCACGTCGGCGTCGCGGCCCACGTAGGCGTGCCGCTGGTAGCCGGTCATCGCGGTGGGCCGCAGGTCCAGGCGGAGCACCAGGTCGAGCACCTCCTCCATGAAGGCGCGCTGCGAGGGCTCGTGCTCGGGCATCCGTCGTCCGTCGCACAGGCGCAGCGCGTCCCGGTACGGCAGACGCACCCGGCGCTTCTGCGTGACCCGGTTGACCCGCTGCTTGATCTCGACGAACACCGGCGTGCCGTCGTTCACCGCGAACCGGTCGCCGTAGTGGCGCACCCGCAGCTTCCTGCGGAACTTCAGCCCTTCGATCTTCTCCCAGTAGAAGCGGAGCTGCCGGGTGTCGTAGTAGACGCTCCAGATGCCGTACCCCTCGTCGCCGCTGTGGCGGTCGCGGTCGAGGCGCCGCTCGATCTCCTCCCGGAGCCCGGCCGCCTCCGCCGTGCTGACGAGGTACTTGATCTCGTACCGGTTGAAGGCGTGCAGCGTGCTGGGCGCCCGCAACCGCCGACCTTCCTCGCCGTCCACCTCGCCGCCCGCCGCCGGAACAGCCGGTCTGCGGAACCTTTGCAGCATGTCCCTCCTTTCGTCAGCGCACATCCGACAGCACGAAGCTGGGAACAATGTGTGAACCACTGTCGACGCGAAGGTGAACGGGCGATGCCCTCAGCCGTCCCGGGGCTGGTGGAGCGGCAGGAGCACACGGAAGGCGGTGCGGCGGCCCGGCGTGCTCGTCACCTCGATCCGGCCGTCGTGCGCCTGTACGAGCGCCGCGGCGATGGCCAGCCCCAGCCCGGTCCCGCCGCTGTCGCGCGAGCGGCCCGCGTCGGCGCGGTAGAAGCGGTCGAACACGTGCGGCAGGTGCCCGGGGTCGATGCCCCGCCCCTCGTCGCGCACCTCGACCAGCGCCGCCCCGGCACGGGAGGCGGGCCCGGCGCCGGCGTGCACGACCCCGGGAGCGGGAACCCCGGCGACCATGCGGCGGCCGACCCGTACGCGGATCTCCGTGCCCGAGGCCGTGTGCTTCATGGCGTTGCCGACCAGGTTGGCGATGACCTGGTGCAGGCGGTGCTCGTCGCCGACCACGAACACCGGCTCCTCGGACAGGACCAGCCTGATCGGCCGCCCCCGGTCGCGGGCCTGGGCGGCGTGCACCACGTCCCCCGCCAGCACGTGCAGGTCCACGATGCCGGTCTCCAGCGCGGGTTCGCGGTCCAGCCTGGCCAGCAGCAGCATGTCCTCCACCAGGACGCCCATGCGTTCGGCCTCGCCCTCGATCCTGCGCAGCAGGCGCTCGGCCACCGGGTCCCTGGCGCCCTGGCCGTGGTGGTAGAGCTCGGCGAAGCCGCGGATGGAGGTGAGCGGCGTGCGCAGTTCATGGGAGGCGTCGGCGACGAAGTGGCGCAGCCTCTGCTCGGAGCGCTCGTGCTCGTGCAGCGCCGTCGCCAGACGTTCGAGCATGGTGTTGAGCGCCCTGCCCAGCCGCCCCGTCTCGGTGCCCGGGGCGGTGTCGCCGACCCTGCGGTCGATGTCCCCGCCCGCGATGGCCTCGGCGGTACGCTCCATGCGCGTGAGCGGACGCAGCCCCAGGCGTACCACCGCGAGGGCGAGGGCGCCGAGCAGCATCAGCACCAGCGTGCCCGCGGCCACCTCGATCACCAGGATCTGGTGCACGGTCGCCAGGTTGGGCTCCAGCGACATCGACACCGTCAGCCTGGTGCCGTCGGGCAGGCGTTTCACGAGTACGCGCCACTGGCCCGTCCCGGTCCTGTCGGGCACGGTCACGGGACCGCGCGGGACCGCGGAGATCACCGAGGCGGGGATGGCGGGCGCGTCGGAGTCCTCGGCGGGCAGGTTGCGCAGCAGAGTGCCCGAAGAGCTGTGGAAGGCGATCCTGAACTGCGTCGGGAGCTGCACGTCCGGCGCCGCGCCGTTGTGCGGCGGAGGGGAGGGCGGGCGCCTGCCGAAGGTGGGGGCGACCTCGGTGAGCTGCGCGTCCGTCCTGGACAGCAGCGAACGGTCCAGGAGCAGCACGCTCGCCGCGGCGAACGTCGTCAGCCCGGCGGCGCACAGGCCGAGCAGCGCGGCCAGCAGCCGGTGCCGCAGGGGCCAGGGGGGCCTCACGAGGGCGCCTGCAGCCGGTAGCCGACGCCGCGCAGCGTGTGGATCAGCGGCGGACGGTCCTGGTCGATCTTGCGCCGCAGGTAGCTGATGTAGGACTCGACGATCCTGCTGTTGCCGTCGAACTCGTAGTCCCACACCCGGTCGAGGATCTGGGCCTTGCTGACCACCCGTTCAGCGTTGATCATCAGGTAGCGCAGCAGGCTGAACTCCGTCGGCGACAGGTGGATGACCCGCCCGGCCCGCCGTACGATGTGGGCCTCCTCATCCAGCTCCAGATCCGCGTACCGCAGCACGCCGTCGTGGGCCTGCTCCTCCGGCGGCCGGACCCGGCGCAGGATCGCCCGGATGCGCAGAATCACCTCGTCCAGGCTGAACGGCTTGGTCACGTAGTCGTCGCCGCCCGCGGTCAGCCCTGCGATCCGGTCGCCGACCGCGTCCTTGGCCGTCAGGAACAGCACCAGCGGGCTGTCACCCCGTGCGCGCAGCCTCCGCGCCACCGCGTACCCGTCGAGGTCGGGCAGCATCACGTCCAGCACGATGAGGTCGGGCCGCTCGCGCGTCACCGCCTCCAGCGCCCCGCAGCCGCTGGAGGCGGTGCTCACCAGGAAGCCGTGCAGTTCCAGAGCCTCCGACAACAACTCCCTGATGCTGGGCTCGTCGTCGACGACCATGATTTTCGCGCAGACGTACCGGCTCATGACACCGTTCATACGCACCTTGTGTGAAAAGGAGCTGAGAACGGCTCATGACCCGCACCGGTAGCGGACCTCGGCGCCGCCGGACGACGCCTGGCCATGGCGCCGGCCCGACCTCACCGCCTCTCACGGCGAGGCCGGACCGCACATCTTCGGCTGCCTCCTAGGAGGCGCCGGAGCCCGTGTCCTGCCGGGTCAGCAGTGAGGCCGCGTGGCGGCCGGCGGCGGCCGACGCCAGGAAGTAGGGCAGGTCCTCCGCGAGGCCCCGGCCCATCGTCGACAGCCGCACCGGGCAGTCGGCGAGCGTCTCGCGCAGGCCGTCCACCGGCACCCGCACCAGCTCGTGCCGGGCCGACAGCGGCTCCGCCTGCCGGGCGACCCGCTCGCCGAAGCCGCCGGGCAGGTCCGGCACGGCGACCTGGGCCGGGGCCAGGGCGACCCGCCCGTAGGCGGTCAGCGAGTGGTGGGACACCCCGATGTGGCGCTCGCGCAGGTCGCCCTCGCTGACCCGCAGCGCCGCGACCGGCCGCCCCCCCAGGACGGCGGCGGCGTTGACCGCCTCGCCGGCCGAGACGCCGGAGAAGCCCCACCGGGTGCCGGTGCCGAGGTTGCCCGGCCCCTGGGTGACGACCGCGACGTCGGCGCCCATGACGTGCCGGGCGGCGAGCAGGCCGGTGTGCAGGGTCACCGCCTCCATGTCGCCGCCGAACGCCTGGCCGACCGTGACCGTCCCGGCGAGCCAGCCGGTCTCCCTGAGCCGCGCGCACGACATGGAGAACCAGGCGGGCAGCGCGCCGCCGTCGAGCATCACGTAGACGACCCGGGGCGGCCGTACCGCCCCGCCCGCCCCCTCGGGGGAGGAATCCCCGCCGGTGTCCCGCGCGTCCCCGGACGGCGACTGCGGCGGGTGCGGGCCGTACAGGCCGCACAGGATCGCCGGGAGCGCCGAGTGCAGGTCGGCGACGATCACCGGCATGCCGTCGAGCGAGTCGGCGTCGCGCAGCACATCATGGAAGGGCGAGTCCTGCTCGTCGACGCCGAGCACGGTCGCCTGCAACGGGGTGTAGCGTGCCTTCACCAGGTGTCCGGGGCCGGAAGGATCTTGCGGCAACCTGTCGGGAAGCGCCACCACCATGGCGTAACCTCCCGTACCGAGGCCCATCGCGAGCGCGGTCGTGTTGAGCAGCACCGTGTCGCCGGGTTCGGGGCGCCCCACCAGGGCGGGATAGGCGAGCGCTCGCGCGCCGCCCTCCTCGGTGGTGACGTCGAGTTCCACCGCTCCCGGCCACTCGCGCCGGACCCGCGCGACCACTCCCTTGCGCCATCTGATCACGCGGGAAGAGTAGCGTCACTTGGACAGGAAGGAGGCCCGATGTCACGCCGGAAGACCGAGCGGCTGCTGAATCTCGTCATCTGCCTGCTGGCCACGCGGCGGCCGCTCAGCGCCGACCACATCCGCCAGGCCGTGCCCGGCTACGACGCCGAGAACGACGAGGCCTTCCAGCGGATGTTCGAGCGCGACAAGAACGAGCTGCGCGAGATCGGCATCCCGATCGAGGTGCACAAGGACCCCTGGGAGGAGGATCCGGGCTACCGGATCGTCCGGCAGAGCTACGAGCTGCCCGAGATCACCCTGGAGCCGGACGAGGCGGCCGTGGTGGGCCTGGCGGCCCAGGTGTGGCAGCGGGCCAGCCTGGCCGAGGCGGCCGGCAAGGCGCTGCTGAAGCTGCGCGCCGGGGGAGTGGAGACCGAGGAGGCCGGCGGGGTGCTCGGCGGCGCCCTGGAACTGCGGCTCGACACCCAGGACCCGGCGTTCCCGGCGCTGTGGGAGGCCGTGCGCGACCGGCGCGCGGTCCGCTTCCCCTACCGCGCCGCCTCCAGTCAGACCGTGCTGACCCGCACGGTGGAGCCGTGGGGCGTGGTCAGCCGTCGCGGCCGCTGGTACATGGTGGGTCACGACCGCGACCGCGACGACGCGCGGGTCTTCCGGCTCAGCCGGATCACCGGGCCGGTCACCCCGATCGGCCGCCCCGGCGACGTGGTGGTGCCCGAGGGCGTCGACCTGAAGTCGATGGTCGGCTACAGCGACGCGCTGACGGTCCGGGAGCGTACCGCGCTGATCCGGGTCCGCGAGGGCACCTGCCAGGGGCTGCGCCAGGTGGCCAAGCAGGTACGGCCCGCCTCCGGCGGGTGGGACGAGCTGGAGATCGACTTCAACGACCCCGAGCGGCTGGCCGGGTGGGTGGTCGGCTTCGCCGCGGACGCCGAGGTGGTCGGGCCGCCGGACGCCCGCGACGCGGTGATCTGCAGGCTGAAGGGGGCCCTGGCGTGACGGCGCGGGAACGCGCCGCGCGGGAGCGGCGCCGTACGGAGGATCGGGGACCCACCGGTCCCGACGGTTCCACCGGTCTGACAGGCCTCGACGGGGAGCGGCGAGTGCGCGGGCGCGGTGCCGCCGGCGCGGAACGGAGCGGGCGATGAGCACGGCCGACAGGCTGCCCAGGCTGCTGGCCCTGGTGCCCTACCTGATGTCGCATCCGGGCGCGCAGGTCCCGGAGGTGGCGAAGGTCTTCGGGCTGACCGAGAAGCAGCTCATCGACGACCTGCAACTGGTGTGGATGTGCGGGCTGCCCGGCCACACCCCGGGCGATCTGATCGACGTCTCCTGGGACGGCGGCGAGATCATCATCGACAACGCCGACACCATCGCCCGGCCGCTGCGGCTCGCCGTGGACGAGGCCAGCGCGCTGCTGGTGGCCCTGCGGATGCTCGCCGAGCTGCCGGAGTTCGGCGACCGCGACGCCCTGTCGCGGGTCATCGCCAAGCTGGAGCGGGCCGCGGGGGAGGCCGCCGCGGTGGTCAGCAGCCAGGTCGCGGTGGAGGTGGACGCCGCCCCGGACGCGCTGCCCACGGTCAACGAGGCGCTGCGCCGCCGCCGGCGGCTGTCGCTGCGCTACTACGTGCCGGGCCGCGACGAGGTCACCCCGCGCGAGGTCGACCCGATGCGGCTGGTCATGGTGGACGGCCGCTCCTACCTGTCGGGCTGGTGTTACCGCGCCGAGGCGGTGCGGCTGTTCCGGCTGGACCGGATGCTCACCGTGGACGTGCTGGACGTGCCCGCCGACCCGCCGGCCGGGGCCGAGCCCGGCGAGGTGACGCCCGGGGTGTTCCGGCCCTCCCCCAGCGACGAGCTGGTGGAGCTGGAGCTGACCCCCGCCGGGCGCTGGGTCGCCGAGTACTACCCGTGCGAGGAGGTCACCGAGCTCGGCGAGGGCCGGCTGCGGGTGGCGCTGCGCGCGCGCGACCAGGGCTGGCTGGTACGGCTGGCACTGCGGCTGGGCGACACGGGCCGGGTGCTGTCGCCCGCGTCACTGGCCGCGAGCGTCCGGGAGGCCGCCGCGTCGGCCCTCAAACTGTACGAAAGCGTATAAAGTTAGTGAACATTCCAAAACTATCCTTTGACCGTCGGCGGTAGGATCAGCCGGTATGAACTGGATCTTCGCGGGGACGGGCCTGGCCCTCGCCGGGCTGGCGGTCCTCGCCGTACTCGGTGTTCGCGTGCTGGTCGCGGCCCGTGAGCTGGGCCGGGAGGTCGACCGGGCCCACCGCCGGATCGAGCCGGCCCGGGCGCTGCTCGCCGAGCGGGCCGCCGAGGCGCGGCTGTCGGCGGCCGGCCGGACTCCGCCGAGGGGATGAGTCTGTCGCCCGGGCAGCGTACGATCGGGGGCAGAGACCGCACGTCGCTCACGTAAGGATGTGTCATGGGCAGTCTGGGACCCACTGAGCTGATCATCATCGCGGTGATCCTGGTGATGCTGTTCGGCGCCAAGAAGCTGCCGGAGGCCGCCCGCGGGGTGGGCCGTTCGCTGCGCATCTTCAAGGCGGAGACCTCCAAGCTCCGCGACGACGACGAGGCTCCGGCCGCCACCGTCCAGCCGCAGCCCCAGCAGCCCGCTCCGGCTCCGGCTCCGCAGCAGATCGCCCCGGCGCCCGCGCAGTCCGTCGAGGAGCAGGCCCGCGCCCTGGAGGAGCAGGCCGCCCGCCTGCGCGCCCAGGCCGCCTCCAAGCCGCAGTAGCCGCGAGGGAAGGTGCCCCGGCTCAAGCCCTTGAGCCGCGAGGGGGCGCCGGTGTCTGGACCGAGGAGTGAGCGAGCGTAGTGAGCGAGCGACGAGGGAAGACGCCGGGCAAGAGCCCCCGAGCCGCGACGCGCAGCGTCGCAATGAGCCCGTGAGGGGGCGCCGGTGTCTGGACCGAGGAGTGAGCGAGCGTAGCGAGCGAGCGACGAGGGAAGGCGCCGGGTCTGAGCCCCTGAGCCGCGACGCGCAGCGTCGCAGTGAACACAGCGAGGGGGCGCCGGTGTCTGGACCGAGGAGCGTAGTCGCGCAGCGGCGGAGTGACGAGGGAAGGCGCCGGGCAGGAGCCCCCGAGCCGCGACGCGCAGCGTCGCAATGAACACAGCCCACCACACCTCTCGGACCGGGATTCGTCAATGGCGCTGCTGAAATGGCCCAAGCCGGGGCAGAACCGGTCGGCCCCGTCCGAGGACGCGGCCGAGGGGCGCATGCCGCTCATGGATCACCTCCGTGAGCTGCGCAACCGGCTGATCATCGCGTTGCTCGGCCTGGTGGCCGGGATCATCATCGGGCTCGTCTTCTTCGACCCGATCTGGGCGTTCATCACGAAGCCCTACTGCGGTCTGCCCGCCTCGCAGGTGCTGCGCAAGGGCGAGTGCACGTTCGCCATCCGCGGGGTGTTCGAGGCGTTCTTCGTCAACCTGAAGGTCGCCGCGCTCTTCGCGGTGGTCGTCTCCTCCCCGGTCTGGCTCTACCAGATCTGGGCGTTCGTCACCCCCGGCCTGTACCGCAACGAGAAGCGCTACTCGGCGACGTTCCTGGGCATCGCGATCCCGCTGTTCCTCGCGGGCGCCGCGCTGGCCTACGTGATCATGGACAAGGGGCTGTCGATCCTGCTGGGGTTCGCCCCGGCCAACGCCATCCCGCTGCTGGAGATGGACGACTACCTCACCTACGCGATGGTGATGCTCATCATCTTCGGGGTCTCCTTCGAGTTGCCGCTGCTGATGGTGTTCCTCAATGTGATCGGCGTCCTGCCGCACGCCACGGTGGCCGCCCACCGCCGCATGGTGATCTTCATCATGTTCGTCTTCGCGGCGGTCGCCACCCCCAGCACCGACCCGTTCTCCATGATCGCGCTAGCCCTGCCCATGGTCCTGCTGTTCGCCCTCGCCGAGGGGTTCATGTACCTGCGGGAACGCAGGGCGGCGGCCAAGGGCGATGACTTCTCCCACCTGTCCGACGACGAGGCGTCCGCCCTGCCGGACGAGGTCTCCCCTCTCGATTCGGACACGACGGATTCCGATCCGGCGAGGTAGGGGATAAGTTCCGGTCTGTGCCCGGAGAGATCGCCCTGCTCGTCAACCCCGCCGCCCGGGGCGGCCGTTCCCGCAGCCTGCTCGCCCCGGTGCTCGACCGGCTCCGGAGCGGCGGCGCCGAGGTCTCGGTGATCCTCGGCGAGTCCGCCGACGATGCCCTGGAGCGCGCCTGCACCGCGGTCGCCGAGGCCCCCGGCGCGCTGGTCGCCTTCGGCGGCGACGGCCTGGTCCACCTGGCCGTCCAGGCGGTCGCCGGCACCGACGTCCCGCTGGGCGTCATCCCGGCCGGGACCGGCAACGACATCGCCGCCGCGCTCGGCCTGCCGGTCCGCGACCCCCTGGCCGCCGCCGACACGGTGCTGCGCGGGCGGGTCCGGACGGTCGACGCCGCCCGGGCCGGCGCGGACGAGTGGTTCGCCGGGGTGGTGGCCTGCGGCTTCGACTCGCGGGTCAACGAGCGGGCCAACCGCCTCACCTGGCCGCCCGGCATGGCCAAATACGTCGTCGCGCTGGCCCAGGAACTGCGTTCCTTCCGGCCCATCCCGTTCCGCCTGGACCTCGACGGCGAGGTGGTCGAGCGCGAGGCGATGCTGGTCGCGGTCGGCAACACCGGCTCCTACGGCGCCGGCATGCGGGTGTGCCCGGCCGCCGTCCCCGACGACGGACTGCTGGACGTGACGATCCTCGGCGCCGTCCCCCGCGGGGAGTTCCTGCGCACCTTCCCCCGGGTGTACCGCGGCACCCACGTCTCCCATCCCGCGGTCACCGTCCACCGCGCCCGGCGGGTGACGCTGGATGCCCCGGGCGTCGTCGCCTACGCCGACGGCGAGCGCCTCGGCCCCATCCCGCTGACCTGCGAGATCGTCCCCGGTGCCCTGAACGTCCTGGTTTAGGGCGTCTGCCGCGGGGCACGGGCGGACCGACCGGAAACCCGGTGTCGGTAGGGTGGAGACATGACGACCCCAGCGGAACGTTACGCTGCCTTCCGTCAGAGCCAGGCCGAAAGCGGGCCCGCGCTGACCTCGTTCCGCGGTCTGTACGACTTCGAGCTGGACGACTTCCAGCTGGACGCCTGCCGGGCCCTGGAAGCGGGTGACGGAGTCCTGGTCGCCGCCCCCACCGGCTCGGGCAAGACCGTCGTGGGCGAGTTCGCGGTCCACCTGGCCCTGAGCGAGGGCCGCAAGTGCTTCTACACCACCCCCATCAAGGCGCTGTCCAACCAGAAGTACAACGACCTGGTCCGCCGGTACGGCGCCGCCGACGTCGGCCTGCTCACCGGTGACAACAGCGTCAACGGCGACGCCCCCATCGTGGTGATGACCACCGAGGTCCTGCGCAACATGCTCTACGCCGGGTCCTCCACCCTCACCGGCCTCGGGTTCGTCGTCATGGACGAGGTGCACTACCTCGCCGACCGCTTCCGCGGCGCGGTCTGGGAAGAGGTGATCATCCACCTGCCCGAGTCGGTGCGGCTGGTAGCCCTGTCGGCCACGGTCAGCAACGCCGAGGAGTTCGGCGAGTGGATGGGCGAGGTCCGCGGTGACACCAGTGTCATCGTCGATGAGCACCGCCCGGTCCCGCTCTGGCAGCACATGCTCGTCGGCCACCGCCTGTACGACCTGTTCGTGGCCGACGAGGAGGGCCGGCGCCCGCAGGTCAACCCCGCCCTGATGCGCATCGCCCGCGACGAGGAGCGCCAGGCGTTCAGCCGGGGCCGCCGCGGCTACTCCCGGCCCCGCAGGCCCGGCCCGCCGGATCGGGCCGCGGCCATCGAGCGGCTCGACGCCGAGGGCCTGCTGCCCGCCATCACCTTCATCTTCTCCCGGGCCGGCTGTGACGCCGCCGTCGCCCAGTGCGTGTTCTCCGGCATCCGGCTCACCACCGACGCCGAGCGCCACGAGATCCGCCAGATCGTCGACGAGCGCACCGCGCACCTGCCGGACGAGGACCTCGCGGTGCTGGGCTACCTCGAGTGGCGCGACGCCCTGGAACGCGGCCTGGCCGCTCACCACGCGGGCATGCTCCCGACCTTCAAGGAGGTCGTCGAGGAGTTGTTCACCCGCAACCTCGTCAAGGCCGTCTTCGCCACCGAGACCCTCGCGCTGGGCATCAACATGCCGGCCCGCTCGGTGGTGATCGAGAAGCTCGACAAGTGGAACGGCGAGACCCACGCCGACCTGACGCCCGGCGAGTACACCCAGCTCACCGGCCGGGCCGGGCGGCGCGGCATCGACGTCGAGGGCCACGCGGTGGTCCAGTGGCAGCCGGGCACCGACCCGCTGCAGGTCGCGGGCCTGGCCAGCACCCGGACCTATCCGCTGCGCTCCAGCTTCCGCCCCTCCTACAACATGGCGGTCAACCTGGTCGGCCAGGTCGGCCGGGAACGCGCCAGGTCCCTGCTGGAGTCGTCCTTCGCGCAGTTCCAGGCCGACCGGGCCGTGGTCGGCATCGCCAAGCAGCTCCGCCGCCACGAGGAGGCACTGGAGGGCTACCGCAAGGCGATGACGTGCCACCTCGGCGACTTCGAGGAGTACGCCGCGCTGCGCAGGGCGCTGTCGGACCGCGAGTCCGAGCTGTCGCGGCAGCGCGGCGCCGCCCGCCGGGCGCAGGCGCTGCGCTCGCTGGAGGCGCTGCGGCCCGGCGACATCATCCGCGTCCCCGGCGGGCGGCGGGCCGGCCTGGCGATCGTCCTCGACCCGGGCCTCAACTCCCGCGGTGACGGCCCCTCCCCGCTGGTGCTGACCATCGGCAAGCAGGTCAAGAAGCTGTCGCCGGCCGACTTCCCGATGCCGGTGGAGCCGGTCGAGCGGCTGCGCATCCCCAAGGGCTTCAACTCCCGCTCGCCCAAGGACCGCGCCAACCTCGTCTCCTCGATGCACGCCAAGCTCGGCGACCGCGACTTCGGCAAGCCGCCCAGGGTGCGTGACCACGCCGCCGAGGACGAGGAGGTCGCGCGCCTGCGCAAGGAGATCCGCCGGCACCCCTGCCACGGCTGCGACGAGCGTGAGGACCACGCCCGCTGGGCCGAGCGCTACTACAAGCTGCTGCGTGAGACGGACGGTCTGCGCCGCCGCGTCGAGGGTCGCTCCCACGTCATCGCCCGCACCTTCGACAAGGTCTGCGGGGTGCTCGACCAGCTCGGCTACCTCGAAGGCGAGCACGTCACCGCCGAGGGTCGCCGGCTGGGCCGCCTCTACACCGAGCTGGACCTCCTCACCGCCGAGTCGCTGCGCGCGGGCATCTGGGAGAACCTCGACCCGGCCGAGCTGGCCGCCTGCGTCTCCGCGCTGGTCTTCGAGTCCCGGCAGGCCGACGAGGGCCGCCAGCCCAGGCTCCCCGGGGGCGAGGCGCAGAAGGCGCTGGCCGACATGATCCGCCTGTGGGCCGAACTGGAGGCCATCGAGGGCGACCACGGCCTGTCCTTCCTCCGGGAGCCCGACGCCGGATTCGCCTGGGCGGCGTTCCGCTGGGCCCGGGGGCACAACCTCGACGCCGTGCTGGGCGACGGCATCGGCGGCTCCGAGCTGGCCGCGGGCGACTTCGTCCGCTGGACCAAGCAGCTGCTGGACCTGCTCGGCCAGATCGCCGAGGCGGCCCCGGCAAACAGCAAGGTCAAGCAGACGGCGGGCAAGGCGATGGACGCCCTGCGGCGCGGCGTGGTGGCCTACTCCTCGGTGGGCTGACGCGGGGCCGCCGAGAGCCGGCGCGGGCCGGCGCGGGCCGGCGGCGGCAGGGCGCGGGCGTCCCGGTTCCGCGCGGGCCGGGCGTGGCGCCGCTCCGGACCGGGAACCGGCGGCCACCGGACCCCGGGAACCGGCAGACTGACCGCTCGGTCAATACCCCGTGACGGCCGGTGCGCGGAAAGTAGCCCCGGGGTCTGTTTCCTGGGTGATCGCCACGGAAATCCCGGTATCAGGCCCCTTTGGACCCCCGCTCAGGGAGGTAACCGTGTTCGCTCTCATCGCCGCAGTCCTGTTCCTCCTCGCCCTGATCTTCCAGATCGCCGGTGTCGCCATCGGCGCCGTCGTGACCGCGGCCACGCTCGCCCTGGCAGGATTGCTCGCCGTCGCGCTGCACCTGATGGGAGTCGGCACCGGCTGGACCCTCAAGCGTTGATCGAGACGGGCGGCCCGCGCGGACCCCGCAGGGGCTCCGCCGCGGGAGGACCCGTCACCTGAAGGCCGCGCCCGGTGATCCGGACGCGGCCTTCGTGACGCCGGGGCTACGCCACTACGCCACGCTGAACCGGACCTCCCGGGTCGCCGGGTCGGCGCGGGTCAGTCGTACCCGGACGGCCTCGCCCAGCGGCAGCCGCTCGCCGTCGCAGCGGGCCACCACCGCCGGGCCGGTGACCTGGACCACGCCGGACTCCCCGTCGTCGGCCACGTCGATCACCACCGCGTCGAACGTCTGCCCCACCCGGTCGCGCAGCACGAACGCCTCCACCAGGTCCACGCAGGCACGCTCGGCGGCGCCCGCCCGCCGCCCGGTGGCCTGCATGATGTCCGGCAGCTCGCCCATGACCGCCTGGATCCCCTCCGGCACCGGCTCGCCCGCGGCGACCGCCAGGCAGATCTCGGTGGCGTAGCGGTCGACGAGCCGCCGCAGCGGCGCGGTCACGTGCGCGTACGGCGCCGCCACCGCGGCGTGCTCCGCCTGCCGGGGCGGCTCGCCGTTGAAGGCGACGTACCCGGCGCCACGCAGCAGCACCGTGGACTCCCGCAGGAACGCGGCGTGCTCGGGGACCTTCGGGTCCAGGCCGTGCACCACGTCGCCGTATGAGGCGTCCTCCGGCCAGGACACGCCCAGAGCGGCGGCGGCCCGGCGCATCCGGGCGACCTCCTCGGCCGGCGCGGGCGGCAGCACCCGCAGCAGGCCGATCTCGGCGTCCAGCATCATCGAGGCGGCGGCCATGCCGGTCAGCAGCGAGATCTGGGCGTTCCACGTCTCGGCGTCGAGTGAGGCGCGCAGCTCCACCCGGTAGCCGTCCCCGTCGGGGACGACCTCCTGCTCGGGGGTGGGCAGGCTGACCCCGCCGCGGTCGCGCTCCAGCGCGAGACGGAGCCGGCCGATCTCGGCCAGCAGCCGCAGCGTGCCGTCGGCGGTGCCGGTGTCCACCGCGGCCTGCACGTAGTCGTAGTCGAGCCGCTCGCGGCTGCGCACCAGCGCCCGGGTCACGTCGGCGCCCACGATCCGGCCGTCGGAGTCGAGGTCGACGCACCACAGCGCGGCCGAGCGCGTCACCCCGGGCAGCAGGCTGGCCGCGCCCTCCGACAGCACGGGCGGGTGCAGCGGCACCCGCCCGTCGGGCAGGTAGACGGTCTCGCCGCGCTCGCGGGCCTCCAGGTCGATCGCGCCGCCGGGCCGCACGAACGCCCCGACGTCGGCGACGGCGTACCAGACGCGGTAACCGCCGGGCCGCTCCTCCAGGTGCATCGCCTGGTCCAGGTCCATGGAGCCGGACGGGTCGATGGTGATGAACGGCAGGTCGGTGCGGTCCAGCTCCGGCAGGACGGGCGCCTGGGTCACCCATTCGGCCTCGTCGATCACGGCGCGGGGGAACTCCTCGGGAAGCCGCAGCTCCCGGCGGATCCGCTCGAAACCATCGTCGAGCCGCGGATGGGGCTCTTCGGGCATCCGTATGGTTCTGGGGGACACGGGGGCCAACCTATCGTTCACCGTCGCGCCGGCCGCACCGGAGCGCGGCGCGGGACCGGCGGGCCGACGCGGGCCGGCGGCGGGGCCGGTGGCCGCGCCGGAGGCGGTGGATCCTGGCATCTCGACGTCCTTCGGGTGCGGGGTCGAAGGACACGCCTTCCCCGCCGCGCCCCGATGATGCCCACCGCACCCGTCTCCGCCAGGCCGCCGTACGGCCGTCCCGCCGCGGGCGGGTGCGGTGGGACGGGGGCGCGGGCCCTCAGAGCACGACGGTACGGCGGCGCGAACCCTCAGCGCGGACGAGCGCGAACCCTCAGCGCAGGCGGGCGCGGACCCTCAGAGCACGGCGGACAGGCGCTTGAGCGGGCCGCGCAGGCCGTACCGCTCGGCCAGGGCGTCGAGCGCCTCCGGGTCGCGCGGCGCGGCGGGCAGGGACAGGTCGAGCTCCGGGACCGGCGCGTCGTGCGCCACCCGGACCACCGCGGGTGCGGCGCGCAGATAGTCGCGGGCCGCGGCGAGTTTGGCGCGCTGCCCGGCCGGCAGGTCGCCCGCGCCGTCGTCCAGGGCCGTGACCAGCGCCTCCAGCGAGCCGAACCGGGTGATCAGCGCGGCCGCCGTCTTGTCTCCGATCCCGGCGACGCCGGGCAGGCCGTCGCTGGGATCGCCGCGGAGCACGGCGAAGTCGGCGTAGGAGCGGCCCGGCACGCCGTACCGGGCGGACACCGCGGCCTCGTCGACGATCTGGAGGTTCTTGACGCCCCGCGCGGTGTACAGGACGCGGACGGGGCGGGCGTCGTCGACGAGCTGGAACATGTCGCGGTCACCGGTGACGATGTCCACCGGCCCGCGGGCCCGGGCGGTGAACGTGCCCATCACGTCGTCGGCCTCGTAGCCGGGCACCCCGACGCGGGCGATGCCGGCGGCGTCGAGCACCCGCTCGATCACCGGCACCTGCGGGGCCAGGGTGTCGGGGACCTCCTCGCCGCCGTCGGCGGCGAGCCGGTGCGCCTTGTAGGAGGGGATCGCCGCCACCCGGAAGGCCGGACGCCAGTCGGCGTCCATGCAGGCCACCAGCTCACCGGGGGAGTGCTCCCGGACCAGCATGGCGATCATGTCGATGAGCCCGCGGACGGCGTTGACCGGCATGCCGTCCGGCGCGGTCACCGACTCGGGGACTCCGTAGAAGGCACGGAAGTAAAGGGAGGGGGTGTCCAGCAAAAGAAGCTTCTGGGGATCGGTCGTCATGAGATCAGCATGCCCGTAAGTCGCCGGGGAACGGGAGACGCCGCTGCCGGTGGGCGTTTGGAAGCATCGGCTCGGACATGACGGCCGTTCAACCGGCCGGGGCGAACGCCAGCACGCAGACGTCGTCTTCGGGGTTGGGGCCGCCGACCGCCTCGACCAGCCGGTCGAGCCCGGCGGCCAGGCCGGCCCCGCGCAGCCCGGACAACCCGGCCGCCACCTCCAGCAGCAGCGCGACGCCGTCGTCGATGTCGCGGTCGCGCCGCTCCACGAGGCCGTCGGTGAACAGCAGCAGCAGGTCGTCCTCGCGCAACCGGATCTCGGCCGAGGCGTACGGCTCGGTGAGGGTGGCGCCGAGCAGCACCCCGTCGGGCGGGGCGAGCTGGACGGCCGTCCCGTCGCGGACCAGGACCGGCGCGGGGTGCCCGGCCTGGCTCCAGGTGAACACGCCGGTGGCCGGGTCGAGGTGGCCGGCGACGGCGGTCGCGGTGGCCTCGGCCATCCGGTGCGTCACCAGGTGATTGAGCCACGACAGCAGCCGGCCGACCGGCTCGCCGGTCATCGCCAGGGCCGCCAGCGCGTGCCGCAGCACGGTCATCTCCGCGGCGGCGGGCAGGCCGTGCCCGGACACGTCGCCGACGGCCAGCAGGATCCGGCCGTCCGGCAGGGGGACGGCGTCGTGCCAGTCGCCGCCGAGGCCGTCCTCGGCGCCGGCCGGGTGGTAGCGCGTCTCGATCCGCGCACCGGGCAGGCCGGACGGGGAGGCGGGGCCGGGCAGCAGCGCCTCGCACAGGGCCTCGCTCTGCCGCCGCTCCCGGGTCGCCCGGCCGAGGAGCTCACCCAGCCGGCGCCGCGCCTCGGTGATGCCATGCTCGGCCCGGCGGTGGCCGGTGACGTCCTGGATCACGCCGTGCACGGCGGTGCGCCCGCCGGCCGCCACGGGGTCCAGGGCCGCCCGCAGGTTGCGGATCTCGCCCCGGCGGCGGATGCGGAACTCGGTCTCGCCCGGCTCGGCCCGGTGCACGACGGACCGCAGCAGGCGGTCCAGGCCGGCCCGGTCGCCTGTCTCGACGTGGGAGGCCAGGTCCGCCAGGCGGATGGGCCCCTCGCCGGGATCGCGGCCGAAGATGGCGTACACCCGGTCGGACCAGATGGTCTCCCCGGTCTGGAGATTCCATTCGGCCCAGCCGAGATCGCCCAGCCGTTCGGCCTGTGCCAGCCGGACGCTGAGGAGGTGATGTTCGACGGCCAGGTGCTCGTCCGGCTCTTCCCGCGGGCGCCGCGTCGTGTCGGTCGTGGTCAGCGGGGCGGAACCGGTCACGTGGTCGTTTCGTGGGTGGAGGGGGGGCTGGTGGCCGCCCACTACGCCGACCATTTAGCTCGCTCTCGAGATGTGAGGTCTTGCGGACATTCTATTGACAAATTGTGATCGTGCTTCAACGGAGTGTAGTGATGTCATCGCGATCCGGGTGGGGTTTCCCGGGCTTTCCCGCACTTTCCTTGGTGCTCCGGGGCCGGATGCGTCGTTCGTCCTTCCGGTACTAGATTGGGCGGTGTGACAACGGAGTCTGCTGACCTGTATCCCGTTACCCGCCTGGCCGACGCCCAGCGGGCGACCGCCGCCGCCGGGCTCGGCGCGCTGCTTCTGACGCCCGGCCCCGACCTGCGGTACGTGACCGGCTACGACGCGCTGCCGCTGGAGCGGCTCACCTGCCTGGTGCTGCCGGCCGAGGGTGACGCCTTCCTCGTGGTGCCCCGTCTGGAGCTGCCCGCCGCCGAGCACTCCCCGGCCTCCCGGCTGGGCGTCGAGTTCGTGCCCTGGGACGAGACCGACGACCCGTACGCGGCGATCGGGGCCCGGCTGGGCGGGGTCTCCCGGGTCGGCCTGGCCGACCGCATGTGGGCGATGCAGTCGCTGCGCTTCCGCGACGCGCTCCCCGGTGCCGAGCAGGTGCTCGCCGGGACGGTCCTGCGGGGGCTGCGCATGCGCAAGAGCCCGGCCGAGGTGGCCGCGCTGCGCGAGGCGGGCGCCGCCATCGACGCCGTCCACGCCCAGGTGCCCGGGTTCCTGCGGGCCGGCCGTACCGAGAGGGAGGTCGGGCGGGACATCGCCGAGGCGATCGTCGCCGCCGGTCACACGACCGTCGACTTCGTCATCGTCGGCTCCGGCCCCAACGGCGCCAGCCCGCACCACGAGCTGTCGGACCGGGTCATCCAGCCCGGGGAGCCGGTCGTGGTGGACATCGGGGGCCAGATGCCCAGCGGCTACTGCTCCGACTCCACCCGGGTCTACTGCGTCGGGGAGCCCCCGGCCGACTTCGTCAAGTACTACGACGTGCTCCAGCGCGCCCAGGAGGCCGCCTGCCGGGCGGTACGGCCCGGCGTCGCGTGCGAGGCCATCGACGCCGCCGCGCGGGAGGTGATCGCCGAGGAGGGCTACGGCGAGTACTTCATCCACCGCACCGGCCACGGCATCGGCCTGGAGACCCACGAGGAGCCCTACATCGTCGCGGGCAACGCCGAGCCGATGGCGCCGGGCTTCGCCTTCTCCGTCGAGCCGGGCATCTATCTCCCCGGCGCCCACGGCGCCCGCATCGAGGACATCCTCGTCTGCACCGAGGAGGGCGGCGAGCGGGTCAACCACCGGCCTCGTGAACTCGTCATCGTGTAACAAGTGTCACAATCGGGGTGGCCGGTGAACCCGGTCACCCTTTTTGTCGCTCTCGCCCATGACCTGGAGCGGATATGACCGTTGAACGTGTTCTGCCGACCGCCGAGGCCCACGACCTGATCGACCTGGTCCGCGAACTCGCCGGCAAGGAGGTCGCGCCCCGGGCCGCGGCCGACGAGGCCACCGGGCGCTTCCCCCGGGAGGTCTTCACCACCCTGGGCCGCTCCGGCCTCCTCGGGCTGCCCTACCCCGAGGAGCACGGCGGCGCGGCGCAGCCGTACGAGGTCTACCTCCAGGTGATCGAGGAGCTGGCTGCCGGATGGCTGGCGGTCGGCCTCGGCCTGTCGGTGCACACCCTGTCGTGCTTCCCGGTCGCCGCCTACGGCACCGACGCCCAGCGCGCGGAGCTGCTGCCGGAGATGCTCGGCGGCGAACTGCTGGGCGCCTACTGCCTGTCGGAGCCCCACTCCGGCTCCGACGCCGCCGCCCTGACCACCCGGGCCGCGCGCGACGCCGACGGCTACACCGTGGACGGGGTCAAGGCGTGGATCACCCACGGCGGCGCCGCCGACTTCTACACGCTCATGGCCCGCACCTCGCCCGACGGGGCCCGCGGCATCTCCTGCTTCCACGTCCCGGCCGGCACGCCGGGCCTGTCGTTCGGCGAGCCCGAGCGGAAGATGGGCATGAAGTCCTCGCCGACGGCCCAGGTCCGCTTCGACGCGGCGCGGCTCGGCCCCGACGCCCTGGTCGGCTCCGAGGGCGAGGGCTTCCGCATCGCCATGGCCGCCCTGGACGGCGGGCGGCTCGGCATCGCCGCCTGCGCGGTGGGCGTGGCCCAGGCCGCCTTCGACGCCGCCGCCTCCTACGCCAGGGAGCGGCGGCAGTTCGGCTCGCGGATCGCCGACTTCCAGGGCGTCGGCTTCATGCTCGCCGACATGGCCACCCGGATCGCCGCCGCGCGGGCCCTCTACCTGGACGCCGCCCGGCTGCGCGACGCCGGTCGGCCGTACGGCACGCAGGCCGCCATGGCCAAGCTGTTCGCCACCGACATGTGCATGAACGTCACCACCGACGCGGTGCAGGTGCTCGGCGGCTACGGCTACGTCGAGGACTTCCCGGTCGAGCGGTACATGCGCGAGGCGAAGGTGCTGCAGATCGTCGAGGGCACCAACCAGGTCCAGCGCCTGGTCATCAGCAGGGCCGTCGCCAAGGGCTGATCAGGGGAAGGCCCGGACCCTCCCGGCCGCCGGCGGCCCCGGCGGCCCTCCCGGTCAGCCGAACAGGGGCAGGACGGAGAGGACGACCACGCAGAGGGCGGCGCAGATCAAGGTGACGGCGGCGGTGCGGACCCGCGCCGCCGCGGTCGGCCGCAGGATGACCGGCAACGCCAGGCCCATGACCGCCAGGGCCGCGAGCGACCACGGAACCGCGAGGGAGCCCACGCGGTCCAGCAGCTCCGCCGACCGGAGCTCCTGGGCGAACCGGGCCAGCAGCACCCCGCTGAGCGCTCCCACCACGAGATCGCCGCACCGGCCGGGACGGCGGCAGAGATGCCCGGTCAGGCCGAAGGCGATCAGCACGACGGCCAGCGCCGCCATCTCCCAGCCGATGCCCCCGGTGTCTCCGGTGCCGCCGGGGACGAGCGGGGTCTGGTGGTCGAGCGCGTGAGCCGTCATGTGACCGGCCGCGATGCCCGCCCCGGTGAGACAGCCGGTCAGCAGGGCCCAGCCGGGCCGGGAGATGCCGCGCGTCATGGCCAGGATCAGCACGCCGTACAGGTAGGGGTCGTAGAAGGCCACGACATGCGCGGGCAGCGCACCGGCGGCCGTCCGGCCGGCCAGGGAGAGGGCCATGCCCAGCGTCAGGCCCGCCAGCATCCGGCCGATGACGGCCCGCTCCCGCCGATCCAGCATCCGGAAGTCAGGCTCGGGAGAGGCGGGCGGCAGGACCGGGGCCGGACGGCCCGCCTCCGGGACGAAGAAGTACGGGTCCGGCGGCGGAAGATCGGACCCCGGGGAGGAGCGCCGATCCGACGCCGGGAGAGCCGACTCCCGGAGCGCGGGCCGCCCCGCCGCGTCATCGCTCGTCCCCATGCGGCGACCTCACCTCCCCGGGCGTCACGGAACCTCACCTATACGGTTGTAATTCCGCATGTTGCTCGTGGGTGGTGTCAGAAAAATCGCAAAACTTATCTAAATATGCGACTGTGTTCATGGCGACACTTCGTGTCGCGGCTCGGGGGCTCAGACCCGGTGTCTTCCCTCGTCACTGCGTCGCTTCGCTCCTGCGTTCCTCGGTCCAGACACCGGCGCCCCCTCGCGGGCTCATGGCGACGCTTCGTGTCGCGGCTCGGGGGCTCAGACCCGGTGTCTTCCCTCGTCACTGCGTCGCTTCGCTCCTGCGTTCCTCAGTCCAGACACCGGCGCCCCCTCGCGGGCTCATGGCGACGCTTCGTGTCGCGGCTCGGGGGCTTGAGCCCGGTGTCTTCCCTCGTCACTGCGTCGCTTCGCTCCTGCGTTCCTCAGTCCAGACACCGGCGCCCCTCGCGGGTCCGGACGCCGGCGCCTCCTTGCGGGTCAGAGGCCGTATTCCTCCAGGAGGCGGAGCCAGACCTCGCTGACCGTGGGGAAGGACGGCACGGCGTGCCACAGCCGGTCGAGGGGCACCTCGCCGGTCACCGCGATCGTCGCCGAGTGCAGCAGCTCGGCGACGCCCGCGCCGACGAAGGTCACCCCGAGCAGGACGCGGCGCCGCTCGTCCACCACCGCCTTCGCCCGTCCCCGGTAGTCCTCGCCGAGCAGGTAAGCCCCGGTCACCGAGGCCAGGTCGTACTCCACCACGCGCACGTCGAACCCCGCGGAGCGGGCGGCGGCCTCGGTCCGGCCGACCGCGCAGACCTGCGGGTCGGTGAAGACCACCTGGGGCGCGCCGAGGGAGTCGGCGACGGCGCGCAGCCCCGGCAGGTCGTCGCGGTCGCCCCGGACCCGCGCCGCGATCACGTCGCCGCACACCCGCGCCTGGTACTTGCCCATGTGGGTGAGGAGGTTGCGGCCGTTGACGTCGCCCACCGCGTACAGCCAGCCCTCGGGGACCCCGGTGGCGCGCATGCTGTCGTCGACCTCCACCGGGCCCTTCTCGGGCAGGCCCACGGTGCCGAGGCCGAGGTCGCCGGTCGCGGGCCGGCGACCGGTGGCCATCAGCAGCTCGTCGGCCGTGATCGGCGGGCCCTCGCTCAGGTGGACGGTCACCGGGCCGCCCGGTACGGACCGCTCCACCTTCGTCACCTCGACGCCGAAGCGGACGTCGACGCCGCCGTCGGCCAGCGAGTCGCGCAGCAGCTCCCCGGCGAACGGCTCCATCCGGTCCAGCAGCGAGCGGCCCCGCACCAGCATCGTCGTCTCCTCGGCGCCCAGCCCGTGCATGGCCTGCGTCATCTCGCAGGCCACCACGCCGCCGCCCACCACGACGAGCCGCTTCGGGATCTTCTGCGCGACGGTCACCTCGTGGCTCGTCCAGGGGGCCGCCTCCCGCAGACCGGGGATGGGCGGGAGCGCCGCCCGGCTGCCGGTGGCCAGCACGACCGCGTGCCGGGCGGTCAGCAGGCGGACGGCACCGCCGGGAGCGGTCACCTCGACCCGCAGCGGCCCGCTCAGCCGCCCCCGGCCCCGTACGAACTCCGCGGGCACGCTCTTGATCCACTTCACCTGCCCGGCGTCGTCGAGGTGCGAGACTGCCTCGTCGCGCCGGGCGAGCACCGCGGCGACGTCCAGGGGTCCGGTGGACATGCCGGGCACCCGGCGGACGTCGGCGGCCAGCTCCACCGGGCGCAGCAGCGCCTTGCTGGGCACGCACGCCCAGTAGGAGCACTCACCGCCGGCGAGGTCCTCCTCCACCACCGCGGCGCTCAGCCCCCCGCGGACGGCCCGGGCCGCGACGTTCTCCCCGGCGGGGCCGGCCCCTATCACGATCACGTCGAACTCGTCGGACACCATTACCTCCACGGGACGCGTGCGCCGTCGTACGGCGGCGATCGCACCAGCTTCCCACCCTGCCGCCGGTACGTCCTGCCTGCCCCCGGACTCGCCCGCCCGGATCGGGTACGGCGGAGGCCGCCCGTTCCGGTATCTTTCGTCAGCCGTTGTGTTCCCCGGCCCCGGCGGGCCGGATCCCTGAGATGAGACGTCATGACCTCCGACCAGGCGCGCGCCGCCCGTTCCCGGCATGGCCGCTGGAACGCGCAGACATGGTTCAACGTCGTGCTGCTCGCCATGGCCGTGCTGCTCGCCGTGTCCGCGGTGTTCGGCGCGAGCGTGCTGCGCACCGCGGCTCAGGCGTCCGACCGGCTCATCGACCAGATCACGGTGGGCAGGCTCCAGGCCGAGCGCATGCAGACGAGTCTGGTCAACCAGGAGACCGGCCTGCGGGGCTTCGTCATCTCCGGCAAGGAGGAGTTCCTCCAGCCGTACGAGGACGGCCTGAGCGCCCAGCGGGCCGCCGCGGCGCAGGTGCGGATGGTGGCGTCGGGGGAGAAGGTGCTGGACCGGCTGGAGTCGGTCGAGCGGCTGAGCGAGCGGTGGCGCTCCGAGTACGCCGAGCCGATGATCGCCGCCGTACGGCGCGGCGGCCCCTCGGCCGTGTCCCAGGTGCGGGCCGAGGAGAGCAAGACCGCCTTCGACGCGGTCCGCCGCGCGCTCAACGAGCAGAACGCCGCCTGGAGCGCGGTCAGGGACCGCGCCCGCGTCGAGCTGGAGCGGACTCGCACGACCCGCGACACCACCTTCTTCATCATCCTGGCCGCCTTCCTCCTGACGATCATCACGGTCGCGGTGCTGCTGCGGGTGGCGGTGTTCCGCCCCCTGGCGCGCCTGGGCGAGGCGTCCCGCCGGGTCACCGGGGGCGACTTCTCCCATCACGTCGACACCGGCGGCCCGGCCGACCTGGCGGCGCTGTCGAGCGACATGGAGGCGATGCGGCTGCGGATCGTCACCGAGCTGGAGGAGGCCCGCGGCTCCCGGCAGCAACTCGCAGCCCAGGCCGAGGAGCTGAAACGATCCAACGCCGAGCTGGAGCAGTTCGCCTACGTCGCCTCCCACGACCTGCAGGAGCCGCTGCGCAAGATCGCCTCCTTCTGCCAGATGCTCCAGCAGCGCTACGCCGACCAGCTCGACGAGAGGGCGAACACCTACATCGACTTCGCCGTCGACGGCGCCAAGCGCATGCAGGTGCTCATCAACGAGCTGCTCACCTTCTCCCGGGTGGGCCGCGTCCGCCAGGAGCCGGTCCCGGCCGGCCTGAACGAGATGATCGGTCACGCGCTGGCCAACCTCGCGGCGGCCGTGGAGGAGTCGGACGCCGAGATCGAGGTGGGGGACCTGCCGGTGGTCGTCGGCGACCGCACCCAGCTGGTGATGCTCTGGCAGAACCTGATCGGCAACTCCCTGAAGTTCCGCACCCCCGGCAGACGGCCGCACATCCGGATCGAGGCCGAGAGGAGCGACGGGGAGTGGCGGATCTCCCTGACCGACAACGGGATCGGAATCCCGGCCCACTTCGCCGACAAGATCTTCGTGATCTTCCAGCGGCTGCACCACCGGGACGCCTACGAGGGCACCGGGATCGGACTGGCTCTCTGCCGGAAGATCGTCGAGCAGCACCAGGGCAGGATCTGGCTGGACACCGAGTACACCGAGGGCGCCCGTTTCGTCCTCACCCTGCCGGTCGCCGACGTCCCGGACGCGCCGGGAACCCCGGACGCCTCCGGCGGAGAGGCCGGAACCGGGCGGAAGGACGCCTCGGCACCGTCTCCCGGCAGGACTCCCGCGTCCCCCGGCGAGGCCGCGAACGCGTCCCCCGGGGAGACCGCGAAACCCTCCGCCGGGGTTCCGGCGGACGGGAAGGCGGCGCGGGCGGAAGCCGGCGGCCCGGAGGGCCCGGAACCCTCGCGCGACTCGGAAGGCTCGCACGACCCGCACGGCTCGGAGGACGCCGAAGGCGCGCGGGCCGAGACCGACTGAGGCGCGGGCGGCGTTGGGACCATGACGTGACCGGAGGACGGCGCGGGAGACCGCCGGGTGCCGATACCGTTGACCGGGTGGAGGAGATCGACCGCCGAATCGTGACATTACTGGCGAGTGACGGCCGGATGAGTTTCACCGACCTCGCCAAGGAGACCGGGTTGTCGGTGTCGGCGGTGCACCAGCGGGTGCGTCGGCTGGAGAAACGCGGGGTGGTGCGGGGGTACGCCGCGCTGGTCGACTACGAGGCGATCGGGCTCCCGCTGACCGCGTTCGTGTCCATCAAGCCGATCGACCCGGCCGCTGCCGACGACGCCCCCGACCGGCTGGCACACCTGGCCGCGATAGAGGCGTGCCACAGCGTCGCCGGTGACGAGAGCTACATCCTCAAGGTCAGGGTGGCGTCGCCGTCCGCGCTGGAGGAGCTGCTCAGCCAGATCCGCACCGCCGCCAACGTCTCGACCCGGACGACCGTCGTGCTGAGCACGCCGTACGAGCACCGGCCCCCGGAACCGGCGGGCGGCGGGCCCGGCGGGGACGCCTGACCTCGCCCGCCGAGGCTCATGAGGCCGCTGAGCCCCGTCGAGCCCCCGAGCGCCCCACGGAGTCCCGCCGGCCTCCCGGAAGCCCACCGGGAGTCCACAGGCCCCACGGAGTCCGCCGGGTCTCGCGGAGCCTCAGGGAGGCTTGCAGGGTCCCCGTCGCACCCTCCCGCCGGTGCGCGGCGGGGAAGCGCGGCTGACCGTACGGCGGGCGCGGGCGCGCGGCGGAAGGCGCGAGCGGGCCGTATGACGGGCGCGGCGTACGGGGGCATGCAATGGCCGGGGACGGCGGTGCGCGCGGCGGAGGGCGGGGGAGGTGCGAGTGGGGGGAGCGCGCTGGAACCGGCGGGGACGGAGGCGCCGAGACCAAGCTGTGATCGCGGTGTGGAGACGGGTTCCTCGACGAGGCTGCTAAGATGGCTGGCTGTCACAACAGCCAAATGAGCCCGGAGCATCCCATTAGCATCAACAATAATGGATCGGCGACCGTCCGTCAACACGAGGTCGCTCGGGAGCAGGAATACGTCTCCGCCCTCTACGAGCGGCTCGACGTGCTCCGCGAGCGCACCCAGCGCCAGTTGGACGAGGTGCTCGCGCAGGGCGGGAGCGGCGGCACGCACCAGAACCGCTCCGAGCGCGACAGCTTCGCCGGGATGTACGCCGAGCGCCTGGGCCGCCTGTGGGGCGTGGAGAACGGCCTGTGCTTCGGGCGGATCGACAAGACCGACCAGACCGCCCTCTACATCGGGCGCATCGGCCTGGCCGACGACGATCAGCGGCGGCTGCTGATCGACTGGCGGGCGCCGGTGGCCCAGCCGTTCTACGGCGCCACCCCCGCCGCGCCGATGGGCATCACCCGCCGCCGCCACCTGCAGACCAAGGGGCGCACGGTGGTCGGGGTGGACGACGACCTGCTCGACCTCGACGGCCTCACCGACGAGGACGTCGCCACCCTCAACGGCGAGGCGGCGCTGCTGGCCTCCCTCGGCGCCCGGCGGACCGGGCGGATGCGCGACATCGTGGCGACCATCCAGGCCGAGCAGGACCGCATCATCCGCTCCGACCTGGACGGCGTGCTGGTCGTGCAGGGCGGCCCCGGCACCGGCAAGACGGTGGTCGCCCTGCACCGGGCGGCCTACCTCCTCTACACCCACCGGGAACGGCTCGCCCGCCGGGGCGTGCTCATCCTGGGCCCCAACTCGACCTTCATGCGCTACATCGACCAGGTGCTCCCCTCGCTGGGCGAGACCGACGTGCTGCTGTCCACGGTCGCCGAGCTGTACCCCGGGCTCGTCCCCACGGTCCGGGAGCGCCCGGAGGTCGCCGAGGTCAAGGGCGACGCGCGCATGGTCCAGGTGGTGGCGCGGGCCGTACGGGAGCGGCAGCGGGTGCCGCGCAAGCCGGTCGACATCCGCCTCGACGGCCACACCCTCAGGCTCGACGGCCGGGCCCTGGAGGCGGCCCGCAACCGGGCGGCCCGCTCGGGCAGGCCGCACAACGAGGCCCGCGCGGTGTTCGTCCGCCACCTGCTCAACATCCTGGCCCGGCAGATGGCCAAGCAGCTCGGCAAGGGCGTGATCGACGACGACGAGCTGGCCGGCATCCGCGAGGACCTGCGCACCGAGCGGCCCGTCAAGGCCGCGCTGAACAGGCTGTGGCCCTACACCACCCCCCGCCAGCTCCTGGTCGGGCTGTTCACCTCGCGCGAGCGGCTGGAGTACGCCGCGGGCGGGCTGCTGGACGCCGCCGAGCGGGAGTTGCTGCTGCGCGAGCCGCCCCGGCGCGGCGAGGACTGGTGGGCCCCTTCCGACGTGCCGCTGCTGGACGAGGCCGCCGAGCTGCTCGGCGACATCGACCCGGCGGTGCTGCGGGCCGGGGCGTGGTTCGCCGAGGAGGAGCAGGCCCTGGCGCGGGCCGCCGCCCAGGACGAGCGGCAGCACCAGCTCACCTACGCCAGGGAGGTGCTGGAGCTGACCGGCCTGGCGGAGGTCATGGACGCCGAGAAGTTCGCCGCCCGCCACCTCGCCGACGAGGTGTACCTCACCACCGCCGAGCGCGCCGCGGCCGACCGGACCTGGGCGTTCGGCCACGTCATCGTGGACGAGGCCCAGGAGCTGTCGGCGATGGACTGGCGCATGGTGATGCGCCGCGTCCCCAGCCGGTCGATGACGATCGTCGGCGACCTGGCGCAGACGGGCTCCTCGGCGGGCGCCCGCTCCTGGGGCGACGTCCTCGACCCGTACGTCGCCGGGCGCTGGCGGCAGGAGACCCTCACGGTCAACTACCGCACCCCGGCCGAGCTGATGGCCGTGGCGGCGGAGGTGCTCGCCCTGGTCGGCCCCGGCCTGAGCGCGCCCACCTCGGTCCGCGAGACCGGCGCCCGGCCCTGGGCGGCCTCCCCGGCGGACCGCCTGCCCGGCCTGGTCGCCGCCGAGGTCGCCGAGGGGGGCCGCACGGTGGTGATCGTCCCGGAGACCGGCCGGGAGAAGTACGGCGAGCTCGTCACCGGGACGGTCCCGGGTGCGGTCGCCATGCCCGGGGCCGCCGCGCTGGACGCCCCGGCGGCGGTCCTGACCGTCGCCGAGGCCAAGGGCCTGGAGTTCGACACGGTCATCGTGGTGGATCCGGAGGCGATCCTGGGGGAGTCGCCACGCGGGGCCAGCGATCTTTACGTCGCCCTGACCAGGGCGACCCGCCGCCTTGGCGTCGTCCACGACGGCCCGCTGCCCGGGGCGCTCTCTCGACTTGAGGTACATCGGATCACATGAGACCATTGACGGCTCTCGCCGATCCTGTCCCAGCTGCGGAAACTTGATGTTTCCGCTGTTAGGGACACGGTTGACATCTGCGCTGGGGTCGGTAGTTTGCTGCCCAGTCCAGCACGGGACTGACCGGTTGGCCGCCTTTCGACATCGCCGCCTCCTGCGCCCGTGACGGGGGAGACCCCGTCCGTACAGCCAGGCGCAGGATCGGTGTTCCGTCGAGGCGGGGCACCCCTTCCGGGCGGGGGGTTGGACCCAGGAGGGGCCCGGGCACCCAGTAGACAACGGCAATCCGCGCCCGCCGCCGACGGGACGGAACCGGTCCGAAGGGCGGCCCGGGCCCTCTTCCCGCTCCCGTGCGAGCGCCGCAAGCGCCGGGGTGATCCCGCGGGCCTCCGTCCGCCCGGGGATCACCCCGTTGCCGTTTTCGAAGACCCGGGGTCCGTCCCGGGACGTTTCCCGGACCGTGGTTTCCTCGCCGTGCTCCGGGGACGGTACCGTTCGGGCTAGGAAAAGGGCCGGACGGGCCGGTCGGAGGGGCCGGGCGCCCGTTGCCCGCACAACGCCCGCACGACGCCCCGAAGGAGAGCCACGCCCGTGGTGCAGGAGAAGACGGCCGTCCCGCCTGCGGCCGCGCCGGGGGAGTCCCCCCGCCGGTGGGCCGCGCTCCTCTCGCATCCGGCGTCCGGCCGCGCCGCGGCGGCCGTCGCGGGCGGCCTGCTGCTGTTCCTGTCCTTCCCGCCGCTCGGGCTGTGGTTCCTCGCGCCCTTCGGCGTGGCGCTCGCCATGCTGGCGTCGTACGGCCTGCGCGCCCGCCGCGCCGTGTGGCCGGGCCTGCTGACCGGCCTCGTGTTCCTGCTGCCCGCGCTGCACTGGGCGAGCCCGATCGGGACCGACGCCTGGCTGGGCCTGACGGCCCTTGAGAGCCTGTTCTACGCGGCCTGGGCCGCCGGATCGGCCCTGGTGTCACGGCTGCCCCTGTGGCCCCTGTGGAGCGCCGCGCTGTGGGTGGCGATGGAGAAGGCCCGCGGATCGTTCCCGTTCGGCGGCTTCCCCTGGGTACGGCTGGCCTTCAGCCAGGGGGAGTCGGTCTTCACCCCGTACGCGGCCGTCGGAGGGGCCCCGCTGGTGGGCTTCGCGGTGGCGTTGTGCGGCGGGCTGCTCGCGCTGGCCGCGCTGCGGCTGCGGGCGGCGCGGCGGCCGGCGTCGCGGGCGGGGCGTGACCCGGAGGCGGGCCCGGGGCCGGGCGGGCGCCGGGGCGGGGCGCCGCTGGCGCTGGCGCTCGCCGGGGCGCTGGCCGTGCCGGCCGCGGCGTTCGCCGTGCCCCGCCACGGCGACGAGGGCCGGACGGTCCGGATCGGCGTCGTCCAGGGCAACGTCCCCGGCCGCGGCATGAACCCCCTCGGGAACGAGCCCGCGGTGGTGCTGGGCAACCACACCCGGATGCTCCACGAGATGGCCCGCGCCGTACGGGAGGGCCGGATGCCGAAGCCCGACCTGGTCGTGCTGCCGGAGAACTCCACCGACATCGACCCCTACCGCAGCGAGTTCGCCCGCCGCCAGATCGACGACGCCGTCAAGGACGTCGGGGTGCCCGTGCTGGTCGGCGCGGTGGTCGGGATCGGCGAGGACGGCCGGGCGACCCGCAGCATCGTGTGGGACCCGGTGACCGGGCCCGGGGCGTACTACGACAAGCAGAAGCTGGTCCCGTTCGGCGAGTACACCCCGCTCAAGGACCTCATGTTCGCCCTGTTCGAGCGGGCCGCCCTGGTCGGCAAGCAGTCGGTGCCCGGCACCCGCGACGGCGACCTCCGGGTCGGGCCGGTGACCGTCGGGGCGATCAACTGCTACGAGGTCGCCTACGACGGCGTCGTCGGCGACACCGCCAGGACCGGGGCCACCCCGCTGGTGGTGCAGACCAACAACGCGACCTACGCGCTGACGAACCTGCCGCCCCAGCAGCTCGCCATGTCGCAGCTGCGGGCGGTCGAGCACAACCGGGCGGTGCTGACCTCGGCGATCACCGGGATCTCCGCCCTGGTGAACCCGGGCGGCGAGGTCGTCTGGCGCACCGGCGAGCTGGTTCCCGCGATGGACGTGCTGACCGTCCCGGTCAGAACCGGGCAGACCATCGCAACCCGGGCTGGCGCGTTGCCCGAATGGATCTTAATACTTGTGGGTACGGGCGCGGTGGCCGCCGTCGCGGCGCGCCGGATCCGCAACCTTGCCCACGCCGCGGGCGGGAGGGACGAGCAGCAGGTGGGAGACGCGTGATGGAGCGGATGCCGGGCCGGGTGCTCGTCGTCGTGCCGACCTACAACGAGCGGGAGAACCTGCCGGCGATCGTGGGCAGGGTGCGCGCCGCGGTGCCCGAGGCGCACGTGCTGGTGGCCGACGACGCCAGCCCCGACGGCACCGGAGCGGTCGCCGACGAGCTGGCGGCCGGTGACGACCACGTCCACGTGCTGCACCGGCCGGGCAAGCAGGGTCTGGGCGCCGCCTACATCGCCGGGTTCCGCTGGGGCATGGCCGAGGGCTTCGACGTCCTGGTGGAGATGGACGCCGACGGCTCCCACCAGCCCGAGGAACTGCCCAAGCTGCTGGAGCGGCTGGCCGGCGGGGCCGACCTGGTGATCGGCTCGCGGTGGGTGCCCGGCGGCGAGGTGGTCAACTGGCCCGCCTCCCGCGAGTTCCTCTCGCGCGGCGCCAACGTCTACGCCCGGATGATGCTCGGCATCCCGGTCCGGGACGCCACCGCGGGCTTCCGCGCCTACCGCGCCGCCACCCTGGAGAAGATCGGCCTGGACGACGTGGAGTCGCAGGGCTACTGCTTCCAGGTGGACCTGACGCTGCGCACGGTCCGCCACGGCCTGCGCGTCGCCGAGGTGCCCATCGTGTTCGTGGAGCGCACCGCCGGGGTCAGCAAGATGAGCCGGGGCATCATGGTCGAGGCGTTCTGGCGGATCATGCAGTGGGGCCTGTCCGGGCTGCCCGGCCGCCTGCGCCGCTCGCGCTGAGCACCGGGCCGGCCGCCCGGGCGCCGGGCGCCCCCGCGCGGGCTCCGTGAGAACCCCGGGAGGATCTCCGGGGAACGTCAGGGAACATCCGGGAACATCAGGGGAACGTCAGGGGACACGGCGGAACGCGGCGACGCCCCGGCGCGTTGTCACAGTCGTACGGCTGTCACATGAGTTGAGGAAAAGATGCGCTTAGTGCTGTTCCTGCTTTTCCTGGTGGTTCCGGTCCTGGAGATCTGGGTCCTGATCCAGGCGGGGCAGGTCATCGGCGGCTGGCCCACGGTGGCCCTCCTGCTGGCGGACAGCCTTCTCGGCGCCTGGATCGTCCGCCGCGAGGGTCGCAGGGCGTGGCACGGCCTGCAGGAGGCGCTGCGCGACGGCCGGATGCCCGAGCGCGAGCTCGCCGACGGCGCCATGGTCGTCACGGGCGGCATGCTGCTGCTCACCCCGGGCTTCCTCACCGACATCGCGGGGCTCCTGTTCCTCCTGCCCCTCACCCGGCCGCTGGTCCGCCGCCTGGGAGCCTGGTTCTTCGCCCGCCGGGTCCGCAGCACCCTCGCCCGGTCGGCCGCCGGGCCGGGCCTCGGTTCGCCGTTCGGGCCGGGTTCTCCGTTCGGCGCGGGCTCGCCGTTCGGTACGGGCTCCGCGGGTTCGCCGTTCGGCGGGACCGGCGGCCAGGGTGGTCCGGGCGGCTCCGGCCCGGTGATCCACGGAGAGGTGATCCGCGACGAGCCGGGCCCCGGCCCGGTCCACGACTCACGCCGCGGCCTCACCGGCGGCTGATCCCGGCGGACGCGGGCCGGGCCCGCTCCACGGCGGGATCGTCCGGTCCGGCGGGCGCGCGGCCGCGGCCCGTCCGGGTCACCGGCGGCTGAGCCTGGCCAGGCGGCGCAGCGAGAACCGGAACAGCGCCGTGTTCAGCGGTTTGAGCAGGACCCAGCCCAGCCGCCCCGCCGCGCCGAGCGGCAGGTCCAGCTCCTCCTCCCAGACGATCGTGCTGCCCCCGCCGCGGGGCAGCACCCGGAAGACCCCGGTGCCGCGCACCAGCCCGCCGGTGTGCCGGACCTCGACGGTCCGCGGCGGGTCCCACCCGGTGATCTCCATGGTGTCGAGGAAGCCGAGGGGGCCGACGCCGGTGAAGGCCGCCAGGCGGCTCCCGGCGCTCCGGCCGTCGCCGCCGGTCACCCGGGCCCGGGTGAGGACCATCCACTCCCGGTGGCGCGGCCAGTCGGTCAGTACGGAGAACACCCGCTCGGGACCGGCGTCGGCGTCCACGGACACACCGATGCGACCGACGGTCATCGGAGGACGCCTCCGGCGGGGTGGAGGTCCCCGGGGCTCGTCTCAGGCATGTGCGGTCCCTTCCCGCGGGCGCCGGGCCCGCACCACCCGGTCCGCCGTACGTTCGGCCGGGGGCTTTCGGTCGTGCGGTTCTGCGGGGTGTCCGGTTCGTGTGGGGCGCGCGTCGCGGTCCGCGCCCGGTCTCCCCGAAGACGGACCCGCGAGGAGGGACCCCGGCCGGCCGGGGTCCCTCCTGTGTCTGCCGGGCGGCTCCGTCAGGCACGTGCGTAGATGCGGTGGACGAACTCGGCCAGCTTGCTGTCGGGCAGCTCCTTGGCCAGGTCAGCCTCGCTGATCATGCCGATGATGCGATGGTTCTCGATCACCGGCAGCCGCTTGATCTGGTGCTGTTCCATCTTGCTCAGTGCCTCCTCGACGCTGGTGTCGGCGTCCACCCACACCAGGCCGTGGGCCAGTTCGCCGGCCGTGGTCCGTTCGAGGTCCTTGCCCTCGGCGCAGCACTTCACCACGATGTCGCGGTCGGTGAGGATCCCCTTGAGCCGGTCGTCGTCGCCGCAGATCGGCAACGCGCCGACGCCCATGTCGCGCATCATCCGCGCGGCCGTGCGCAGGTTCTCGTGCTCACCGACGCACTTGCAGCCTTGGTGCATCACATCCCGGGCCTTCTTGCCGGTTTCCGCTGTGCTCATCGATGCCCCCCCGAGAGATCAGCCGATGCTTCTAGGGGGATTCATACCCATATGTCGCTTCTGGTCAGCCGGACTTCCAGGTCGATCCCCTCGGCCCGGACGTCGCAGGTCCCGAAGGCGCTCTCGGCCGCGAGGGCCTCGAAACGCTCCCGGGAGTAGGCGCGGTTCCGGAGCCCTCTCAGCGGGACCTTCGTCAGGAAGGCGTTCAGCGGATTGAGCCCCATCCGGGCGACCTCCTCGTCGATGTCGGCGGAGGAGGCGTCCCTGTTCATGTCGTGGATCACCGCCGTCCCGCCGTCGCGCAGGACGCGGTGCATCTGGTCCAGGACCCGGACCGGCCGGCCGAAGTTCTTGAAGGCGGCCTGGCAGACGACGAGGTCGAAGGATCCGTCGGCGAAGGGCGGGTCGGCCGCGTCGCCGTGGTGCACGGCGACGCGCACGCCGGCCCGGCGGGCGTTCCCGGCGGTGATCTCCACGAACGT
This sequence comes from Streptosporangium pseudovulgare, assembly GCF_014648055.1. Lineage (GTDB taxonomy): Bacteria > Actinomycetota > Actinomycetes > Streptosporangiales > Streptosporangiaceae > Streptosporangium > Streptosporangium pseudovulgare. The sequence continues at coordinate 30,655 of NZ_BMQJ01000014.1, read as the reverse complement.
GCGGCTGAGGTCCAGCGCGGTCACCGCGAACCCGAGCCCGGCCAGCTCGACGGCCAGGTATCCCGGGCCGGGGGCCACCTCCAGCACGGCCGCCCCGGCGGGCAGGTCCTCGGCGAGCCGCGCGGCGTACCGGCGGACCGCGGCGAGCTGGGGGGCCGAGGCGCGCTGGCGGGCGTACCACCGCGCCGCCGCGCCCTCCATCTGCCACGCCTGGGTCTGGGTGAGACGGATTTTCTCCATGGTTCCTCCGGTTTCGGATGGGGGTGTCCGAACCGCTCCCCGGAGAACCCGGCTATCGTTGCCGTTGCCACCTCGTGGCCGGGTTCCGTTCCGCGGACGTCGGTTCGAGGTAGACGGCCCGGCGGCGGTGTTGCACCACCCCGCCGGGCCGCCTCTTCTTCCGGTGCCTCTAGGGCGGGTCTTCCTTTCCGGGACGGCCGGCCCGACCGGCCCCTTCCGCGAGGGCGGCGATCTCCGCCGGCATCCGGCCCGTCTCGTGCCACTCCCGCCACGCCGGGAGGCCCGGGAAGGAACCCGTGACGAGCTCCTCCAGCAGTGAGCGGGTCCAGGCCGCCTCCGCCTCGCGCATGGCCAGGTCGAACTCGGCCTCGACGAGGAAGAGCCGCGGCACTCCGGCGCATCCGGCCAGCGCCTCCCGCTGGTCGCCGATCTCCCGATCCAGCGCGTCGAGCCGCCGCCGCAGCAGGACGGCCACCTCGTCCGGGTGGATCACTCCCATCACCGAAAGCCCTGCCTCGAACCTCGGCGGGTCCCGGTCCGGCTCGGCGAGCAGTTCGCGGGTCCAGTCGGCGTACTCCCGGCGCCCGGCGTCGGTGATGCGGTAGATCGTCCGTTCGGGGTGCGCGCCGTCCCGGACGGTCCCGGTCACGGCGAGGAAGCCGTGCTTCTCCAGGTTGCGCACCACGGTGTAGAGCGAGCCCCACTTGATCTTCATGTCCCGGTCCTTGCCGCGCTCACGCAGCACCGAGGCGATCTCGTAGGGGTGCATCGGCTTGGCGACGACCGCCGAGAGCACGGCCAGGCCGAGCATGTTGCTCACTTTGCGGCGCTTGGTCATGCCGGCCCTCGCTTTCATACTCGTCTGCGAGTATACGCACACGAGTATGAAGACGGCCAGGGATGTCCGCCGGATTCCCGCGTTCCCTATGTCTTCCCCGCTCCCCGCTCCCCGCTCCCCGGCCCGCCGGCCCCGGCACGGCTCGGGACCCGATCCCGTTCCCGGACCCGGCGGCGGTTCCGGGAACGGTGCCGGGGCGGGCATGCGAACGGTGCCGGGGCGGGCACGCGAACGGCCGGCCCGGACGAACGGGTCGTCCGGGCCGGCCGCCGCTTGGAGGGGATGCCGGGTCGCAGCCGGAAGGGTCACCGCAGGGCGGCCTCGGGGCTGTCGACGTAGATCTCACCGAAGCGGATCGCCGGGGCGAAACCGGCGAAGTTCCGGTCCACCTGGGCCTTCTCGGTCGCGTTCGGGTAGGGGTTGGTGCAGCTGGTACCCGCGCTCGCGCCGGACATCAGGTCCGTGCACAGACCGGTGCGCCGGTCCGGCAGGCCCAGGATGTGACCGATCTCGTGGGCGGCGATGCGCAGCGGGTTGTGGCCCTCCGCGGTGGCCTGCCTGCCCATCCAGATGGTCCCCCGGCCCAGGCTGACCGGCTGGGTGCGGGGCCATCCGTAGTCGGCCAGGACGACGAAGTCCGCGGGGGTGCCGGCCACCAGGCGCACGTTGGAAACGCTGGAGTTCCAGATCTGCGCGGCCTGGTCGACCGCCGAGCGGAACTCGGCGGCCCGGCTGGCGTCGTAGCGCAGCACGCGCGCGGCCACCGCCTGCCCGGCGTCCGCCCCGGCCGCCTGCGCGGACGAGGCGGGCGAGGTCGCCACCAGGGCGGCGAGCCCTACCAGGAGGGCGGCGAGGGCGCGGATGATCCTGGACATCTGGGGAGCCTCCTCGGCCGTTGGGGGGTGCCCGTCAGGGCGAGGGAGCCTCGCCCTGACGAGGGAAGACACCGGGTTTGAGCCCCCGAGCCGCGACGCGCAGCGTCGTCATGAGTGTCGAGAAGGGCGGTCAGCCGACCTTGAGGGTCAGGCCGTAGGCGCTGAGGACCTCGTTGACGGGCTGGAAGTAGGTCGTGCCGCCGGAGGAGCAGTTGCCCGAGCCGCCGGAGGTCATGCCCTGGGCCTGGTTGCCCGAGATGAACGAACCGCCGGAGTCGCCGGGCTCGGCGCACACGTTGGTGCGGGTCAGGCCGGTGACCGTGCCCTGGGCGTAGTTCACGGTCGAGTTGTACTGCTGGATCGTGCCGCAGTGCCAGCCGGTGGTGGAGCCGGAGCGGCAGACCGAGGCGCCGATCGCCGCCACGGACGAGCCGCGGACGGTGACCAGGGAGCCGCCGGAGCCGCGCACGTACGGCGTGGGGTTGTGGCCCGGGGTGGAGACGTAGGAGTAGTCGTTGCCGGGGAACGACGAGCCTGCGAAGGTGCCGGACGGGTTGGTGGTGGTGGCGCCGGTCCGGCCGCAGTGGCCCGCGCTGACGAAGCCGGGGCTGCCCGACCGGGTGACGGAGAAGCCGATGCTGCAGCGGCTGGTGCCGTTGATGTAGTACGCGCTGCCGCCGATGAGGTCCATGAACGTCTTGGGCTGCTCGGCGCTGACCTTGACCTGGACCGCGTCCCGGCTCAGGCCGGCCGCGGCGACGAGGGCCTCACCGGCGGCCTGGTCGGCGGCCTGGACCACGACGCTGTTGGTCGGGACGTCGACGTACCACAGGGCCGCCTTGGCCCTGGCGGCCTCGGGGGCCTGGTCGAGCCTGGTCTTGATCGTGTCGAGGTCGGCCAGCGAGCGGCCGACGACGACGGGCTGGGCGCCCTGCGCCTTGATGGTGGGGGCCTGGGCGGCGTCGCTGGTGGCGACGAGGAACTGCGAGGCGTCGGCGTTGAACCACGCCCCCGCGTACTTGGCGCCGAGCGTCTTGGTCAGGTTGGCCTGCACGCCGATGGCGCGGGACTCGTTGGCCAGCCGCTGCACGGCCTGCTCGGCGGTGATGCCCAGGTCGCGCTGGAGGGCGTCCATGGCGGCCGGGGGGAGGGGTGCGGGGGCGGCCTGTGCCGCGGTGGGCGACAGGGCGGCCGCGAGGGCCAGGGCGGCGGTGGCTCCGGTCAGGAGGGTACGTCGACTGAACATCAGCACTCCTTGTGAGGGGTGCTGTCAAAGTATTGGCCGGAGCACCTCGGCGGGATCTGCCAAAAACCCCCTATCGCCGTGTTATGGGGCCCGGCCGGGGTCCGCCGGGCCCGGCCGCCTCATTTTCCGCCGCGCCCGGTGAGGGCGTCGCGCATCCGGTCGACCAGGCCGGTGAGCGGGTTCATGACCTTGTTGGCCGGCGGCCTGTCCGGCGCGGCCGGGTGCGGCCGGGTGGGAGCGATCCTCTTCATCGCCTGGACCTTGTGGCCCAGCTCGGCGAGCCGGGAGGCGGAGGCGTTGCCGCGCAACTGCGGGAAGAGCTCGTTCTCCTCCTCCTGGATGTGCGCGCGGATCTCCCGCATGAGCCGGGCCATCAGGACGACGTGCCGGGGGTCGGCGGGATCGGTCCCCTCCAGCTCCTTCATCGTCCGCTCGGCCTCGGCGTGCTCGGCGATCTCCCGGTCGGCCAGCTCGTCCCCGCCCGGGATCAGCTCGCGCGCGGCCGGGTACAGGTAGGCCTCCTCGGCGACCGAGTGGCGGACCAGCTCGGTGATGACCCGCTCGGTCAGCTCCCCGCGCCGCTCGGCGTCGGCCCCGTCCAGCCGCTCCAGCTCGCCGAACATCTCCTCCACCTCGCGGTGGTCGTGCGTCAGCACGCTGATGACGTCCGTCTCCTGCTCCGTGGTCATCCGGGCTTCCTCTCCATACGATCTCGGCATGGCGCCGCGGCGGCTTCCCCCCCGTCATCGACGAGACCACGGCGGGGCCGGGACGGCCGTGGCGGGCACGGCGGGAGAGGGCAATCTTTTCCTCCCGATACCCGGCCGATGACCGCGCCGCCACCGGGCGCGCCCCGGGGACCGCTTCCGCGGCGGCGCGGTCGCCGGCCGGGCGTCCGGGCCCTCCCGCGCGTCCCGGGGCGGCGCGCTCCACCGCGTCCGCCGTCCCGTCCGCGGGCGGCTCTCCCGTACGCCCCGGAAACGGCATCCCCGATGGGGGAACGGGCCGGGATCTCGGCTATTTTTCCAGGTAGAGGGCAACCTTACATAGCCCGCCGGTTTCGGGGCAGCTTCGCGGCAGGCGTTCCGTTCACCCGCCCACCGGCGGGGCCACGACCTCCCGGAAAGGGGCCGCGGACGCGCGGACCGCCCATGCGAGACGGGAGCCAGATGACCGACACTCCCAGGGACACCGCCCGGATGCTGACCGGCCTGCTGGCCGCCAGCCACCTGACCGCGCTCGAAAGGCTGCCCTCCCTGGTCAACGAGCACGCCGCCCACGCCGGCCTGTTCGACGTACGGATCTACGTCACCGACCTGCAGAAGGACGTTCTGCGCCTGCTGACCGGCCGCGGGCTCGACGCGGCCGGGAACGAGGGTCCCGAGCCGGAGGAGCTGCGCGTCGACACCACCCTCGCCGGCCGGGCCTTCCAGGAGGTGCGGGTCCTGCCGAAGACCGGTGACGACGGCCGCGTGGAGTGGTGGTGGGTGCCGCTGCTGAACGGCACGGAACGCCTCGGCGTCATCCGTATCAGCGCCCGGGTCCCGGACGACCGGGCCCTCTCCGACATCAAGGCCCTCGCGTCGCTGACCGCGCTGATCGTCGAGAGCAAACGAGGCCACAGCGACTCCTACGCCCGGCTCGTGCGCACCCGCCCGATGAACGTCGCGGCCGAGATGCAGTGGAACCTCATGCCGCTGCAGACCTTCGCCAACGAGGACGTCGCGATCAGCGCCGCCCAGGAGCCGGCCTACGAGGTGGGCGGCGACGCCTTCGACTACGCCGTCGCCGGCGACACCGTGCATCTGGCGGTCTTCGACGCCATGGGCCACGACACCGCCGCCGGGATCACCGCCAGCCTCGCGGTCTCCGCCTGCCGCAACAGCCGCCGCCAGGGGACCGATCTGATCAGGACGAGCGAGAACATCGAGCGGGCCCTGGTCGAGCAGTTCGGCCGGGCCCACCGGTTCGCCACCGCGATCCTGGCGCACCTCGACACCGCGACCGGCGAGCTGACCTGGGTCAACCGCGGCCACCACCCGCCGGTGCTGATCAGGGACGGCCGCTGGGTCGGCACCCTGGACTGCCGTCCCGCGCACCCCATGGGCCTCGACCTCGGCCTGCCGGTGACCCTCTGCAAGGAGCAGCTGGAACCCGGCGACCGCCTGCTGTTCTACACCGACGGCATCATCGAGGCCCGCGACCACGAGGGGCGGGAGTTCGGGCTGGAGCGTTTCGTCGACTTCGTCGTCCGTCAGAACTCCGCCGGCCTGCCCATCTCCGAGATCCTGCGCCGCCTCATCCACCAGCTGCTCGAATACCACGAGCACAAACTGCAGGACGACGCCACCGTCCTGTTCGTGGAGTGGCGCGGCTCGGCCCAGCGGGCACTGCGCCTGTGACGCCCTCCGGCCCTCCTCCGATCACCGCCGCGGGTGCCGGCGGGCAGGCCGGTGACCGCCGCGGGCGCCCCGCCGGTCATCGCCGCGGATCGACGTGGATCTTCGGCCCCTGGCCGGCCCCGTCCGGGCGCGAGCCCGCCAGCACGCCGGCCACCTCCTCCAGGCCGACCGTGGCGGCCACCAGCGGGCGCGGGTCCACCTCCCCGCAGGCGTAGTGCTCGATCGTCTCGGCGAGCCCGCCGGAGCCGCTCAGCACCCCCGTCATCGTGACGTCCTTGAGCACCATCGCCCGGGTGTCGATCGTGCTGGGGTCCGACGCCAGGCCGATGCAGACGACCCGCCCGCCTGGCTCCACCAGTTCCAGGGCCCGCGCCGGCAGGCCGGAGGAGGTGGAGGCGTCGATCACCGCGTCGAACGGCAGGGCGGGCAGCCGCTCGGCCGTCCAGGCCCCGTGTGCCCCGAGCGTGCGGGCGAACGCCAGCGACCGCTCCGAGACACCCAGGACATGCACCTCCGCCCCCTGGGCCAGCGCGAACGAGGCCGCCAGCAGCCCGATCGCGCCGGGACCGGCCACCAGCACCCGGTCACCCGGCTCCACCTCCGCCGCCTGTACGGCCCGCAGCGCGTTGCCGCCGGGCTCCACCATGGCGCCGGCCACCGCGTCGACCTCCTCCGGCAGCGGGTGCAGCGCCGTGACCGGCACCACCACCTGCTCGGCCAGGGCGCCCGGCCACCCGCCGCGGATGCCGATCTCGTGGCGGGCGTCGCACACGTGCCGCCGCCCCGCGCGGCAGCGGCGGCACCGGCCGCAGCCGAGCATGGTGTCGCCGGTGACGCGCCTGCCGATCCAGCGCTCGTCCACGCCCTCGCCCACGGCGGCGACGGTCCCGCACCACTCGTGCCCGACGCGCATCGGGTAGCGCGCGTGGCCCTGGTGGAGGTAGGCCATCTCGCCGGTGAAGAACTCGACGTCGGTACCGCACAACCCGGCCCGCTCCACGTCCACGACGACCTGGCCGGCCGCCGGGACCGGCGGCTCGACGTCCAGCACCGAACACCGGCGCGGTTCGGTGATGACGAACGCTCTCACTTCTCACCTTCCGGATGCGGGGACGGCCCGGGAAAGAGGCCGTACGGCCGGCGTGCCGGCCCGAGGCCGCGCTTCCGAACCCATGCGGACAATGGAATTCCATACGTTAGAGGAACATTTCCGAAAAAGGAACATGCTGGTGGTGACATGGCGGCGCGGTTAACGCTCCGGCACGCTTAACGTCCGGACACGGCGCGAAAAGCCGCCGGTCCTTGCCTTGCCGTACCGGGCTGCAATTCCCTGGCCTATGCATCGCCCCGCCGGTGAATTCGCATTGGCGGGAGGAGAACCCGACACGGAGGTATGCGTGAAGCGCGTCATCGTCATCGCCGCCGCCGCCGCCCTCGCCGCGGCCACACTGGCGGCCCAGGCGCAGGCGCGGAGGCCGGACACGGCGCCCGGGAAGGGGCACGGGAACGAGTACGTGGTCCTGTACCGATGGGGCGTGAGCGCCGCCGACGCCCGGCGGGCCGTCCTGGCGGCGGGCGGCGCCGTCGTCAGGGAGAACACCGCCGTCGGCGTCGCCACCGTCACCGCGGCCTCTCCCGGATTCGCCGGGGCGCTCCGGGCCGATCCCCGGATCGAGGGCGTCGCCCGCGACGTGGTCATCGGCCGGGTCCCGCAGCTGACCGGGCCGGGACGGGCCGGGCAGGAGGGCCGCGTCGGGGCCGGCGGGACGGGCGGGCTCCTGTCCGCCGCCGTCTCCGCCGCCCCCCGTGCCGCGTCCGCCCGTGCCGGAGCCGTCCACGCCGGAGCCGCCCGTGCCGCGTCCGCCCGTGGTGCCGGAGAAGCCGGTCCCTGGGAAGCCGGTCCTGGGGAGGCCCGGCGTGCCACGGCCCGGGGGGACGAGCCCGATCTCGCGGATCCCGGCGCGTCCGCCCTCCGGCCCGAGCCGCTGGCCGGCAGGCAGTGGGACATGCGGCAGATCCACGCGACCGTCACCGGCTCCTACCGGCGGTCGCGGGGCACCCACGACGTGCTGGTCGGCGTCCTCGACACCGGCGTGGACGCCACCCACCCCGACATCGCGGCGAACTACAACTTCGAGCTGAGCCGCAACTTCACCGTCGACATGCCGGCCGACGCCAACGGCAAGGAGCTCGACGGCCCGTGTGAGCAGGAGCCGGACAAGTCCTGCACCGACCCGGTCACCGTCGACGAGAACGGCCACGGCACGCACGTGGCGTCCTCGATCGCCTCCCCGATCAACGGTCTGGGCATCGCGGGCGTGGCGCCCGGCGCATCGATCGTCAGCCTGCGGGTCGGCCAGGACAGCGGCTACTTCTTCCTCCAGCCGACGGTGGACGCGCTGACCTACGCCGCCGACAACGGCGTCGACGTGGTCAACATGAGCTACTACGTCGACCCCTGGCTGTTCAACTGCACCGACAACCCCGCCGACACCCCCGAGGAGCGCCAGGAGCAGCGGACGGTCATCACGGCCGTCCAGCGTGCCCTCGACTACGCCCACGACCGGAACGTCACCCTGGTCTCGGCCGTGGGCAACGGCGCCAGCGACTACACCAAGCAGGTCCTCGACACCGCCAGCCCCGACTTCGCCCGGGTGGCCGGGCAGCGGTCCCGCAACCGGCTCATCCCGCCGGGCTGCCTCTCCATGCCGAGCGAGGGGAACCACGTGATCGCGATCTCGGCCACCGGCATCAGCGGGCGCAAGGCGTACTACTCCGACTACGGCGACGGTTACGTCCACCTCGCCGCCCCCGGCGGCGACGTCTACGACACGCCGGGCCGGACCCAGAACATCACCAGGGCGACGCTCGCGGCCTACCCCAGGGCGGTGGCCGAGAAGAAGGGCGAGCTGGCCCCCGACGGCTCGCCCCGCGTCGACGACGTCGTGCGCAGCTGCCGGGGCCGCGTCTGCGGCTACTACGAGTACCTCCAGGGCACATCCATGGCCTCCCCGCGCGCCGCCGGCGTGGCGGCACTGATCGTCAGCCGGTACGGCGTGCCCGACCCGGTGCACGGCGGCAAGACCCTCGCCCCGGACGTCGTGGAGCGGCGGCTCAGGACGACCGCCACCCGGCGGCCCTGCCCCGTCCCGCCCGCCTACACCTACGTCCGGCGGCTGATCGGCGGCGGGGAGATCACCACGACCCAGGTGTGCGAGGGCACGTCGATCCGCAACGGCTTCTTCGGGTACGGCGTCGTCGACGCCCTGCGGGCCGTCGGCTGATCCGGCCGGCCCCGGCCTCACCGAGGAGGCCGGGGCCGTGTCGTACCGGGTCAGGACATGGTGATCCGCACGTCGTCGATCCCGGCCTCGACGAGGCTGTCGGGTGTGTCGTCGGCGGCCTCGACCACGATGCGGACCGTCTGCCCGGCGAAGTCCGACAGGTTCACCGTCGCGGTCTGCCACCGGCCGGGCCGGAGGGTGGCGGCGCCGTACCGCTGGAGCACCACGGTGTCCCGGGTCGGGGAGACCACCCGGACCCGCAGGTAGTCCCTGTTGCCGGAGTTGGCCAGGTGGGCGAAGTACCACGCGAACGTCAGCGTCAGCGTGCCGGGCGGCAGGGCGATCTCCCGGGACCGGATGGTGGTCACGCCGCCGTCGATGTCGCCGGCTCCCGGCCGGTTGCCCGCCAGATGGCCGGTGACCAGGTCGTACTGGCCCGCGGAGGCGGCGAGCTGCAGCGGGACCCGGCCGTAGAAGGTGGGTTGCGGGACGTCACGTTCCCACCGGCCGTCGGTGGCGGTGTCGGTGCCGCTCGGGTTCGCCGTCCAGCCCAGGTCGGTGTCGAAGTCATCGTAGAAGACGAGGTTGCTGCCGCTGTCGACGGTGAGCGTGAAGGTGATCGTCCGGTCGAGGTGGGCCCCGTCGGCGAGGATCTGCGCGCTGTAGGAGCCGTGCGGCGCGCCGGCCGGGACCACGATGCCCAGCTTCGCGGACTCGCCCGAGGACGCCGACTCCGGGCTGAAGGAGACGGCCGTCCCCTCCGGCAGCCCGGAGACCGAGAACTTCATGGTCTGCGGGCTGCCCGCCGTGGTCCGGGTCGTGACCGTCGCGGTGACCTCCTGTCCCGCCTCCACGCCGGCCGACGCCGGGTCGATGGACAGGTCGAAGTCGTTGCCCGACACGCAGCCGGAGGGCTCGCCCGGCGCGGCCGGGACGCCGACGGCGTCCCAGGCGGCCCTGACCGCGTTGAACTCGACGCAGGAGTCGGGGAACAGTTCCAGCGCGGCCTGCAGGGTGGCCCTGCGGACGAGCTGGTGGGTCCAGGTGTCGGTCTTGCGCAGCAGCGCGCTCATGAAGATCTGCCCGGCCTTCCGGATGCCGATGCCGGTGACCCGGCTTCCGTTGCAGGTGGGGCTGACCGGCTGGCCGTCGGTCGGGTTGCTGCCCTCGGCGAGGAGGTAGAACCAGTGGTTCTGCACCCCGGCTCCGGCGTGCGGCTCCAGGGTGAGGACCGAGGGGGAGTAGCAGTCGGGGTTGCCGGTGATCAGCGACGGCTTGTACAGGTAGCGGACCGCGCCGCCGCCCAGCAGGTCGGCTTTCGCGCCGATGGCGTAGTCCGGCACGTCGTAGGGCGGCTGCTCGTTGGCGTAGAACTTCGTCAGCGTGGCCAGGATGTCGCCGGTCGACTCGTTGAGCATCGACTTCTCGTTGCTCCCGGTCGAGCCGCCCGGGGTGGTCTGGAAGACGGAGTGGCCGAACTCGTGGGCCACGATGTCCAGCGACGTGGCCTGGCGCCGGCCGTCCGCCGAACGGCCGAAGTTGGCGTAGTTGCCGGCCCAGTAGGCGTTGACCTCGTTCAGGCCGACCCGGGCCGGGTACCCGCCGCCGGTGCCGTTGAGCCCGTTGCGGCCCAGCCAGGCGCCCAGCATGTCCCACTCCTTGCCGATGGCGTACAGGGCGTCCACGCAGGCGGTCTCCAGGTTGGCGCCCGAACCGTCACCCCAGCTGTTGTCGGAGCTGACGAAGACGGAGCCGTTCTGGCCGCCGCAGCTCACCCCCGAGCGGACGGCGTCGGTCATCGAGTACGTCGTGTTGAGCTGCCTGGTGTTGATGCTGACCGGGCCGTTGTAGTAGCTCGCCCCCAGCCCGAAGAGGAACGGGACGGGTGCGGGGAACCCGGAGATGGGCACGGGCGTCGTGACGGGCGTCGGCGCCGGGGTGGGGCCGGGCGTCGAGACAGGCTTGGGCGCCGGTACGGAGCGGGGGCCCGGCCCGCCCGGATCCTCGGTCCTGACCTCGTCGGACTTCTCCAGCACCTCGCCGGTGCGGGCGTCGACCAGGACGCGCAGCCTGCTGGGCACGTTGGCCTTCCGGCCGGTGACGATCACCCGGTAGGCGAGGATCCCGGGGCCGCGGGCCAGCACCACCAGCTCCGGGCGGGTGGACGCCGTCACCCGCGGCAGCTGGGCCCGGGCGATCCGGGAGGCCCGGGCGCGGGTGAGCCGGGGGACGGTGGAGACGTTCAGCGTCTCGGTCTGGGAGACGGAGGTGCTCAGCACCCCGCCGCTGGCGTTGGTGACCACGACGAAGTCGCCGCCGATGACCGGCAGGCCGTCGTAGGTGCGCTCGTAGGGGACGTAGAAGGTGTTGTTCAGGCCGGCGATGACCTCCTTGTGGTAGAAGTCGTCCTTCTCCGAGGCGTGCAGGGTGTCGGGCCGGGCGTCGATCAGGCGATCGGCGGCCACCAGGGGCTGGTCGTCGGCGGGACGGATGGAGGAGGACCCCGGAGCCGGATCGGTGAAGGCCGGGGCCGGATCGGCGAGGGCCGGGGCCGGCGGCACGGCCGGCGCGGTGGACAGGGCGACCAGAAGGCCGGTGAATACGGGGATGAAAGAACGTCCCATCACGTTTCCTTTTCTCAGGTGACGGTCCGGACAGGGTCGGAGCACGGTCACCGGCCGTCCGCGCCCGCCGTACGGCCGGCTCACGGAAGGCGCCGCCGCGTGGGACGCGGAGCGGGGTGTTTCCGCACCCGGCCCGCTCCGGCCCGGTCCTCGCCCGCGGGAGAGGACCGGGCCGGAACGGAGCCGGTTCAGGATCTGGTGATCCGCACGTTGTCGACGGCGGCCTCGATGAGGCTCGGCGTCGCGTTGTCGGCGGCCTCGAACAGCAGCCGGACGGGCTTGCCGGCGTAGCCGGACAGGTCGATCGTCGCGGCCTGCCAGGCGCCGGGGCGGTCGACCGGGGAGCCGAGCCGCCGGAACACCAGGGTGCTGGACGTCCCGGACTGCACCCGGACCTGGAAGAAGTCGTCGCCGGTGGCGTTGTTCAGGTGGGCGAGATACCAGGAGAACGTCAGCGTCAGCTTCCCGGACGGCAGCGTGATCTCCGGCGAGCGGACGGTGGTCATCCCGCCGTCGACGTCGTAGTCGCCCGCCGAGGCGCCCGCCAGGCGGCCGGTGACCAGGTCGTTCTGGCCCGCGAAGGCGGCGAGCTGCAGTGGGGTCCGGCCGGAGGAGGTGGGCTGCGGGACGCCGCGTTCCCACCGGCCGGCGGTGGCGGTGTCGGTGCCGCTCGGGTTCACCGTCCAGCCCAGGCTGGTCTCGAAGGTGTCGTCGAAGACGATGCCGCCCGCCGCGCCGACCGTCAGGACGAGTGCGGCCGTGCGGTCCAGGCCGGCGCCGTCACCGGTGACGATCACCTTGTGGCTGCCGGAGGCGGTACCCGCGGGAACCGTGATCGTCATGGTGGACGAGCCGCCGGAGGTCACCGACGCCGGGTCGAAGGAGGCGGTCGCTCCCGGCGGCAGGCCGGAGGCCGAGAACTTCACGGTCTGTGCGCTCCCCGAGGTCGTCTGCGTGATCACCGCGACCGTCGCCCGCTGCCCGGGTTGCGCGCTCACCGTCTGCGGGCTGAGCGTCAGAGAGAAGTCGCTGACCCTGTCACCGCTCCCGCCGCCCGTGCAGGTGGTGGGCTCGCCGGAGGCGGCCGGGACGCTGACGCCGTCCCAGGCGGCCCTGACCGCGTTGAACTCGGCGCAGGAGCCGGGGAACAGTTCCAGCGCGGCCTGCAGGGTGGCCTTGCGGACGAGCTGGTGGGTCCAGGTGTCGGTCTTGCGGTTCAGCGCGCTCATGAAGATCTGGCCGGCCTTCTGGATGCCGATGCCGGTCAGTGTGGTGTTGTTGCAGGTCGGGCTGGCCGGCTGGCCGTCGGTCGGGTTGGTGCCCTCGGCGAGGAGGTAGAACCAGTGGTTCTGCACCCCGGCCCCGGCGTGCACCTCCAGGCCGGGCACCGAGGAGGAGTAGCAGTCGGGGTTGCCGGAGATCAGCGATGGCTTGTACATGTAGCGGATCGGGCCGCCCCCGACGAGGTCGACCTTCTCGCCGACGCTGAAGTCGGGCGTGTCGTAGGGCGGCTTCTCGTTGGCGTAGAACTCCGTCAGCGCGCCGTAGATGTCGCCGGTGGACTCGTTGAGCCCGCCCTTCTCGTTGTCGCCGATCGCGCCGCCGGGCGTGTTCTGGAAGATCGCGTGCCCGAACTCGTGGGCGACCACGTCGATCGGCGTCACCTGGCGCCGGCCGTCCTGCGTGTGACCGAAGTTGGCGTACTCGCCGGTCCAGTAGGCGTTGACGTCGTCCAGGCCGACCCGGACCGGGTGGCCGCCGCCGGTGCCGTTGATGCCGTTGCGGCCGAGCCAGGACCTGAGCATGTCCCACTCGGCGCCCACGGCGTACAGGCCGTCCACGCAGGCGGTCTCCAGGCTGGTGCCCGAGCCGTTGCCCCAGGTGTCGGTGGACTTGGTGTAGGCGGAGCCGTTCTGGCCGCCGCACTGGACGCCCGAGCGGGTGGAGTCGGTCATCGAGTACGTCGCGCCCGACTTGGAGGTGCCGATGGCGACCGGGCCGTTGTAGTAGCCCGTCCCGTCGCCGGGTGTGGCCCGGCGCGGCTTCCGGGCGGTGCCGGCGGTCCCGGAGGAGGGCCGTACGGTGTCCTCGGTCTTGACCTCGTCGTCCTTGAAGATGACCTCGCCGGTCTTGGCGTCGACGAAGACGTGCATCTTGCTCGGGATCCTGCTGCTCCGGGTGGAGACGAAGCCCTGGGTCCGGTTCCGGCCGGTCACGACGGTCTCGTAGGCCAGCCGTCCGGAGCCCCGGGCGAGCACCATCAGCCGCGGAGCGGAGACCCGGTGGGGATCGGTGACCTGCCGCCGGGAGATCACCGCGGCCCGGGCCGGGGTGATCTCCGGGGTGGTGTCCAAGGTGAGCGGCTGACGCTGGGCGATGAAGGTGCTCAGCAGGCCGCCGTTGTTGTTGCTGACGACGACGAAGTCGCCGCCGAAGACCGGCAGGCCGTCATGGGTGCGGGTGTAGGGGATGTAGTGGAGGCCCCCCGCGCCCACGAAGTCCTCCTGCCGGTGGAACCGGTCGGCGGGGGCCGTGAAGAGGGGGGGCGGCTGCGACTGGATGAAGCGGTCCGCCGACGTGCGCGGGTCCTCGGGGGAGGGGGCGGGCGGCTGGGCGGGGACGGCGTGTCCCACCGCCGGCGTGACGGGCGTTATCAGGGAAATGCCGGTTATCGCGGTAAATAGCGTGAACTTGATGGAGCGTTTCACGCGCTGCTCCTTTTCCTGGACGTTGCTGCGTTGATCACCTCCCGGTTCTCCTGGACGATGATCACGGGCTCTTCCGGAGGATATCCGTGTCCAGTCGGATTTCCGGGACATGAGGCGGCTTTGGCGCGTTCGTCAACGCCTTCGGGACATTTTCGGGAGGATGACGAAATCGGCGCTATAAAGGATGTGGGAATCGTGGTGGGTTGCACGAAGAAAAGCGCGTGAGGTCGGTTCCGGTAGGAAAAATGCGGTTATCTTCGGTCGCTGGATGCCGGGTGCCGGACATCGGGGGTGTGGGGCCGGAGGCGGTGCCGGGCCGGGGAGCCGCGGAGGCCGGGACGGAGAGAGGGGGCGGCGCAGGCGGACCGGGACGGCCGCGCCGCCGCGGAGATCGTGAAATTTTCTTTTATGACACTTTGTAGACTTGAAACTTGTAACCATGACGCGGTTGAGTTCGATCGTGCGTTCACGTCACCACCCCCGCCTCACGGCCGTGGCCCTCATCGCCCCGCTGCTGGCGTTCGGCGCCGCCGGACCCGCCCAGGCCGACCCCCGGCCACCGCAGCCCGCCCTCGTCGAGGACGCGGCCCCCGCCTCCTCCGCCCGGGAGACCTCCACCCTGCTCGTCGCCCCCGGCGCGCAGCGGCTGGAGACCGACAGGAAGACCAGGCCCGTCGCGCCGGGCGTCACGCTGACCTCCTTCGACACCTACGACGCCGCCGGCTGGCTGCGCGCCGACGCGATCACCGCCGACCTCACCGGCGGCGCGCGCGTCGGCTACGTCTCCTCCGGGGAGGTCTCGAAGACCGAGCCGCTGTCCGGCCCGGTACGGCGCACCCGCGCCGTCGCCGCCGTCAACGGCGACTTCTTCGACATCAACAACTCCGGCGCGGCCCAGGGCGCCGGCGTCCGCGACGGCGAGCTGGTCCAGTCACCGGTCGCCGGCCACCCCAACGCCGTCGCCGTCACCCCCGACGGCATCGGCCGCGTGCTGCAGATGAGCTTCGACGGCACCGCGACCCCGAGCGGCGGCGCCCCGATCACCCTGACCCAGTTCAACCAGCTCGTCCAGGCCGGCGGCGTCGGCCTGTTCACCCCGCTGTGGGGCTCCT
Organism: Streptosporangium pseudovulgare; assembly: GCF_014648055.1. Classification (GTDB taxonomy): domain Bacteria; phylum Actinomycetota; class Actinomycetes; order Streptosporangiales; family Streptosporangiaceae; genus Streptosporangium; species Streptosporangium pseudovulgare. The sequence goes on along the minus strand of NZ_BMQJ01000014.1, from coordinate 15,326 downwards.
ACGACCGCGGCCGCGCGGTCGCGGGCGCCGCCTCGGTCACCGAGGTCGTGCTGCGCGACGGCGCCGTCGCCGAGGTCCGCTCCGCCGCCGGGAGCGGCCCGATCCCGGCCGGCACCTCGATCCTGCTCGGCCGCGACGCCGGGGCGGCGGCGCTGGCCGCGCTGAAGCCGGGCGACCGCGTCGACGTCAGGTACCAGCCCAAGGCCTCCGACGGCCGGGCCGTGCGGACCGCCGTCGGCGGCAGCACGATCCTCGTCAAGGACGGCGTCGTCCAGCACTCCTCCGACAACGCCGCCCACCCCCGCACCGCCGTCGGGTTCTCCGCCGACGGCCGGAAGATGTACCTGCTCACCGTGGACGGCCGCCAGGCCGACAGCCGCGGCGTCACCCTCGACGAGCTCGCCGGGATGATGACCGAGCTCGGCGCGCACGACGCGATCAACTTCGACGGCGGCGGCTCCTCCACGATGCTCGCCCGCGAGCCCGGCTCCGCCGACGCCCAGGTGGAGAACAGCCCCTCCGACGGCGAGGAGCGCCACGTCCCCAACGGCCTGGCCATCTACGCCCCCGAGGGCAGCGGGAAGCTCAAGGGCTTCTGGGTGGAGACCGCCGCCGACCCGGCCAGGGCCCCCGGCACCGGCCCGGTCGCGGGCGGCCGCACCGAGCGCGTCTTCCCCGGCCTCACCCGCAGGCTCACCGCCGCCGGCTACGACGAGACGTACGGCCCGGCCAAGGGCGACCCGGCCTGGCGGGCCACCCCGGCCGTGCACGGGCTCGTCGGCCGCGACGGCGTCTTCCACGCCCTGGTGCCCGGACAGACGACCGTCACCGCCTCGCGCGGCGGCGCCACCGGGAAGATCGAGCTCACCGTCCTGCAGCCCCTGGCACGGCTCGGCGCCACCGCCGACCGGGTCGGCCTCGCCGGCGAGGGCGCCGCGGGCTCCTTCGGCGTGGTCGGCTACGACCGCAACGGCAACTCCGCGCCCGTCGAGCCCGCCGACGTGCGCCTCGACTACGACGCCGCCCTGTTCGACGTCACCCCCGCCGAGCACGGCCTGTTCACCGTGAAGGCCCGGAAGGGGACCGGCTCCGGCCTGGTCACCGTACAGGTCGGCAAGATCAGCACGGCGGTGCCGGTGACCGTCGGCTACCAGGACGTCCCGGTCGCCGCCTTCGACGACGCCGCCTCCTGGACGTTCGCCGCCGCCCGGGCCACCGGGTCGCTGTCGGCGGCCCCCGGCCACGACGGCGGCGGCCTGAAGCTCAGCTACGACTTCACCCAGTCCACCGCGACGCGCGCCGCCTACGCCAGCCCTCCGGCGCAGATCACCGTGCCGGGCCAGCCGCAGGCGTTCGGCATGTGGATCAACTCGGCCGGGCACGGGGAGTGGCCGAGCCTGGAGTTCTACGACGCCCAGGGCCAGTCGCAGATCCTGCGCGGGCCGTACCTCACCTGGACCGGCTGGAAGTACGTCGAGTTCACCGTCCCCCCGGGCGTGAACCACCCGCTGAAGCTCCGCCGCTTCTACGTCGCCGAGACCGCCGCCGACCACAGCTACAAGGGCGAGATCACCGTCGACGGGCTCGTCGCCAAGGTGACGCCGGAGGTGACGGCCCCGGCGGCCCCCAAGGTCGCCGACCCGGTCGTCCGCAGCGGCGCCGCGGTGGCCGCCATGCCGTGGCGGTTCGCCGTCATGTCCGACGGGCAGTTCGTGGGACGGTCCCCCGACAGCGACATCGTGGCGAACGTCCGCCGCACCCTGCGTGAGGTCAAGGCGGCGAAGCCCGACTTCCTCGTCATCGACGGCGACCTCGTGGACGAGGCGTCCCCGGAGGACTTCGCGCTGGCCAAGCGGATCCTGGACGAGGAGCTCGGCGGTGAGCTGCCGTACCGCTACGTGCCCGGCAACCACGAGGTGATGGGCGGGAAGATCGACAACTTCGAAGCCGTCTTCGGCGACACCCACGCCTCCTTCGACCACAAGGGAACCCGGTTCATCACCCTCGACACCTCGCGCCTGAACCTGCGCGGCGGCGGGTTCGACCAGATGGCGATGTTCCGCGAGCGGCTCGACGCGGCCGCGAAGGACCCCTCGATCGGCTCGGTGACCGTGCTGTTCCACGTGCCGCCGCGCGACCCGACGCCCGGCAAGGGCAGCCAGCTCGGCGACCGCAAGGAGGCCGCGCTGGTGGAGGGCTGGCTGGCCGACTTCCAGCGCGTCACCGGCAAGGGCGCCGCGTTCATCGGCGGCCACGTCGGCACCTTCCACGCCTCGCGGGTCGACGCCGTGCCGTACTTCATCAACGGCAACTCCGGCAAGAACCCGGCCACCGCCGCCGAGGACGGCGGCTTCACCGGCTGGTCGCTGTGGGGCGTCGACCCGGTGACGGAGAAGGAGGCCGAGCACGTGCGGCGCAACTGGTTCACCGACGCGCCGCAGTGGATCGGCGCGCAGGTCCGCCCGCACGTCGACGAGCTGACCCTCACCGCGCCCGCCTCGGTGGAGGTCGGCCGGCCCGCCGAGGTGTCGGCGGCCGTGACGCAGGACGGGCGCCGGGTGCCCGTCGCCCACCCCGTCTCGGCCGACTGGTCCGGCTCGCCGAACCTGCACGTCGGCTCCCGCGCCGGTGCCAAGCCCTGGCACGTCGCGGTGCTCGACCCGGAGACCGGCACGCTCACCGCGCTGCGGTCCGGGCAGGTCGTCGTCGCGGTCACCGTCAACGGCGTCACCCGCCGGGCGACGGTCGAGCTGGCCGCCCGCTCGGCCGCCTGACCCCGCGGGGCCGGTCCAGCCCCCCGTACACGACGGGGCTGGACCGGCCCCTTCGCGTACGGGGCCGCCGGTCAGGGCGCGGCGGAGGAGGCTCCGGCCTCGCCGCCGCGGGAGCCGTCACCGTGCGGACCGTCACCGCGCGGGTCGTCACCCTGGGAGGCGTCACCGTGCAGGACGCCGTCGCGCAGCTCCAGCACCCGGTCGGCCAGTGAGATCAGGCCGGGGTCGTGCGTGGCGACCAGCGCGGTGACGCCCTCGCTGCCCACCAGCGCGCGGATCAGCCGCATGACCTGACGCCCGGTCTGCGAGTCGAGCTGGCCGGTCGGCTCGTCGGCGATCAGCAGGCGGGGCCGGTTGGCCAGCGCGCGGGCCACGGCCACCCGCTGCCGCTGACCGCCGGACAGCTCGTGGGGCCGCTGGTTCGCGTGGCCGTCCAGCCCGACCAGGGACAGCAGCACCCGGACGCGCTCCTCGCGCTCGGCCGCCGGGATCCGGGCCAGCCGCATCGGCACACCCACGTTCTCGGCCGCCGACAGGATCGGGATCAGCCCGAACGACTGGAAGACGTGCCCGATCACGTCCCGGCGCAGCACCCGCAGGCCGTCCTCCGGCAGGGCGGTGACCTCGTGCCCGGCGACCGTCACCCGCCCCGCGTCCGGCCGGTCCAGCCCGCCGACGAGGTTCAGCAGGGTGGTCTTGCCCGACCCGGACCGGCCGCGGATCGCGACCAGCTCGCCCGGCACGGCGTGGAAGGACACCCCGTCCAGCGCCACGACCTCCTTCGGGCCGCTCCGGTAGACCTTGCGCAGGCCCTCCGCGACGACCAGCGGCTCACCCATCCCCGGTCCTCCCCGGCCCGCTCACCGCGCCCCCTCGCTCTTCTCCACCCGGCTCCGGCCCGTCCGCGGCCCCTCCCGGCTCCCCTTCGGCGTCCTGCGGCCAGACCCCGATGTGGTCGCGCTCCAGCGCCAGGCGGACCCGGCGCTCCATGCGCAGCGCGGCCGTGAAGTCCCGGGGCAGCTGCAGGCGGCCGGCCCGGTCGAGCACCGCGTACTCCTCGGCGACGATCCGCCCGTCGGAGGAGGCCCGCCGGAGCGTCTCGCTGCTGGTCCGCCCGTCCCTGATGCCGACGGTACGGTCCACCTGCCCGGCGACCGCCGGGTCGTGGGTGACGATCACCGCGGTGACGCCCAGCTCGCGGTTGACCCGGCGCAGCGCGGCGAACACCTCCTCGGACGTCTCGCCGTCCAGCTCGCCGGTCGGCTCGTCGGCCAGGATCACCTTCGGCGCGTTGGCCAGGGCGACGGCGATGGCCGTCCGCTGCTGCTCGCCGCCGGACATCTCCCCGGGCCGCAGCCGCGCCCGGTCCGCGACGCCCAGCAGCTCCAGCAGCTCGCCGGCGCGCGCCGCCCGGTCGCGGCGGCGGCGCCCGCCCGCCAGCCGCATCGGCAGCTCGACGTTCTCCGCGGCGGTCAGGTACGGCAGCAGGTTGCGGGTGGTCTGCTGCCAGACGAAGCCGACCACCTCGCGCCGGTACCGCAGCCGGTCGCGCGCGGTCATCGACAGCAGGTCCACCCCCGCCACCCGGGCGACCCCGGCGGTCGGCACGTCCAGCCCGGACAGCACGTTCAGCAGGGTCGACTTGCCCGAGCCGGAGGCCCCGACGATCGCGACCAGCTCCCCGGCGTCGATCACCAGGTCGAGCCCCTGCAGGGCGACCACCTCGACGCCCTCGGTCTTGTAGATGCGGACCAGGTTGTCGCACAGCACGTGCGCGTCCCGGCCGAAGGCGGGCCGGCGCCGGGCGGCCTCCGCCTCCAGGTCGGCCAGCGCGGGCTCCCGCGGCCGGCTCACCCGAGGTCACCCGCCCGCAGCGCCGTGCCCAGGGAGCCCCGGCGGCCGGGGACCGGGTGCAGGAACGCCCCCAGCACGGTCGCCGCGGCCACCCCGCAGGCCAGCAGGACCGGCACGGCCGGGCCCGGCGGGCGGCCGGCCGCGGCGAGGTCGCCGGTGAAGACGCGCAGGTCGAGACCCGGCCCGAGCACGGCGGGCAGGGCCAGGCCGAGCAGCAGCCCGGCCGCGGTGGACAGCAGGATCATCGGGGAGACCTCCAGCACGGTCAGGCGGCGGGCCTGGGACTCGGGCAGGCCCAGGGCGCACAGGTGGGACAGGGCCCCGGTCCGGTCGGCCGCGCCGGCCACCAGGGCGACGGCCACGGCGGCCAGCGCGTAGCAGGCCAGCGCGGCCGTGACGACCGCCAGGGCGCGGCGGAGCGTCGTGGTCAGCGGGGCCCGGGTGATCTCGGCGAGCGCGCCCTCGAAGGTCCGCGCCTGGGCCCCGGGCTGGGCGGCCGCCGCCAGCAGCCGCCCGCCGTCCAGCCCGTCGCCCTCGACGAGCAGCGTGTTGGGCAGGGCGCCGCCCGGCGGGACCACGATCAGCGGGCCGCTGCCGTACGCCGCCGCCAGGCCGGTGACGACCCCGCCGGGGGACAGGCGCGGCGGGACGCCGGGCGCCTCGATCGCGCCGCGGCCCGCCAGCTCCGGCGAGACCAGCACCGGCGCGTCCGGCAGGACGATCGGCGCGTCGCGCAGCACGGCCCGGTAGGCGCGGACGTCCACCGCCAGCACCGTGGCCGTCGGGAACTCCTCGCCCAGGCGTACGGGGGTCCGCGTCGCGGGCAGGACCCGCCGCACCCCCGGCACGCGCCGGACCCGCTCGATCACCTCCGGGGAGAAGGGCAGGTCGGCGTCCAGCCGGGCGGGCGCCCCGGCCCGCTGCCAGGCGGCGGCCTCCTGGGTGGCGGTCAGCTCGCCGGAGACCGTCGCGCCGAACACCGACACCGCGAGCGCGGGCAGCAGGACCAGCACCGGCAGCGCCGAGACGGGCCTGGACCGGGCCGCCAGGGCCAGGCCGAGGAAGGGGACGGCCGACCGCGCCCGGGCCGCCAGACGCACGGCCAGGCGGAGCGGCAGCGAATGGCAGCGCAGCACGACCAGCGCCGCGGCCACGGCCAGCCCGGCCGGCGCCAGCAGCGGGAACGGATCGGTCCCGTCGCCCGTCCCCGGCGCGGGACCGCCGCCCGGCCCGGAAGCGCCGCCCGTCCCCGTGCCGAGCCCGCGCGAGCGCAGCAGGTAGGCGCCGATGAGGGCGACCACGACGACCGCCGCCTCCGCCGCGATCCGCCGGGGCGAGGGCCGCGCGGCCGCGACGTCGGCGCGCCGCTCGCCGAGCGGCAGCCGGTGGGCGGCGACCGCCTGCCCGGCGGCGATCAGGGCCGCGGCCGCCGCCACGGACAGCGGCCCGAGGTGCGTGACCGCGGTGACCTCGCCCGGCACCGCGTAGGACAGCGCGTATCCCGCCGCGGCGCCCGGCACGGCGGCCGCCGAGGTCACCGCCGTGGCCGTCGCGGCGACCCGGGCCAGGGAGGCGCCCCGGGCGCGGGCCAGCGCCAGACTCAGCCGCGCCCGGTCGCCCAGCAGCCGTACGGCGAGCGCGATCACCCCCAGCGCCACGGCCAGCAGCCCGCCGAGGACGAGGAGCAGCAGGGCGTCGGCGGCGCGGACCCTGCCGAGGTAGCCGGTCAGCAGCTCGTCGAAGGAGGTCTCCAGCGCGCCCGGCGAGGACCCGTGGATCGCGACCGGCACGGCGCCGCGGAACGCCCGCACCGCCTCGGCCAGCTCCGGGATCCGCGCGGCGCGCAACGCGGGCCGATCGATGTCGAACACCCACCGGTAGGTCGTGTTCGCGTACAGCCGGCCCAGCACCGGCAGGCTCGCGTCGGACACCAGCCCGGTGACGTACCGGTCGTCGATCTCCGACCTCGGCGGGCGGATCTTCACCACCCGCCGTACGGAGGTGTTGTGCTCCCAGTACCGGTCGTCCGGCCGCACCGGCTCGAACAGGCCGCTGACCCGGGCCGCCAGCGGCTGCGGCCCGCCGAGCAGCACGGTCGCGCCGACGCCCAGCCGCATCTCCGCGGCGGGCTCGCGGGCCAGCGCCACCTCCAGCAGCGGCCCGCCGCCGAGCCGCGCGGGCGGGCCCGGCGGCCGGCCGGCGACGTAGCGGACCCGCGCGGCGGTGTCCGACAGCCAGCCCAGGTCGAGGTACTGGTAGTTGCGGGGCTCCCCGTCCACCGACGCGATCGGCTCGCGGGTCTTACGCAGGGAATGGTGGCCGGAGCCGGAACCGGGCGGGGCCGTCACGGCGGACAGCTCGGCGGGCAGGACGGCCCGCAGGCTCCGCTCCATCGCCAGCAGGGACTCGCGGGTGACCGGCGCGTTCGGGCCGGCCCGGCGGGGGCTGACCACCACCAGGTCGCCGACCCCGGCCGCCGCGGTGGCGGTGACGTCGCGCAGCGCCCCGTCGTAGGCGGACCGGGTGGCCTTCGGGACGGCGGCGAGTAGCAGGCAGGCGCTGAGCGTCAGCAGCGCCAGCACGGCGGCGACGCCCCGATGGGCCCGCACCAGCGGCCAGGGGTTCACCGGTCCTCCCCGATCAGCGGGGCGCGGCCCGCCCCGCGGCGCAGCGCGCCGGCCAGCCCGGCGACGATCACCAGCAGCAGCGCGGCCACCCCGGCGAGGAGGGCCAGCGCCGGCAGAGGCGGGATCTCCAGCGTCACCTCCGGGGTGACGGCCGTCGCCTGGCCGGTCAGCACCAGGTGCGGCACCACCAGGGTGGCGACCGCCACCGCCACCGCCGCCCCGGCGGCCAGGGACAGTCCGATCAGGAACGCCTGCTCCACCAGCAGCAGCCCGAGCATCTGGCGGAAGCCCGTGCCGAGCGCGCGCAGCACGGCGAACTCGGCGGCCCGCTCCCTGAGCGTCACCGCGGCGTCGACCGCGAACCCGAGCGCGGCGAAGACCAGCGCCGCGAGGAAGCCGAGGACCAGCGCCCCCTGCAGCCCGGCGGCCAGTGGGTCGTCCCGGAGGCCGCGGGCCAGCGACGACAGGTCCACCACGGTCACGTCCCACTCCCGGTGGCGGCCCAGCTCGGCCGCGGCGGCCGAGGTGTCCGCCCCGCCCGTGCCCAGCCACCACTCGGCGGGCGGGCGCGGGGCCCGGTGCGCCAGCAGGTCCCAGGACTGCATCGTCCGCCAGTCGACCAGCACGGCGGGCCGGTCCGGCGGCGTGCCGGGCACCTTCGCCACGATCCCGGCGACCGTGATCAGGGTGGGCCGCCGGTCGAGGGTCACCGTGGCCCGCGACCCGGTGGTGAGGTTCCGCCCGGCGGCCAGGTCGGAGGTGACCACCACCGGCAGCGGGCCGAGGAACGGGCCCTGCGGTGAGCCCTCGGCGGTGAACAGGCCGGCGTCCGGGACGGCCGCGCGGACCGGGACGAACGTGACCCGCTGCGGCGGGAGCGCGTCGTACGGGTCCCGGGGCGCGGGGGCGTCGAACCCGATCGCGAACAGCCCCCGGCCGGTGTCGTAGCGTCGCTCGGCGGCGTACCCGGTCCCGGCGCCGTGGGCCAGCCTGGTCCCCGGCGGCGGGGTCACCGCCGCGCCCGCGTCCGTCTCGATCCGCTCCACGGCCAGCTCCAGGCCGCTGCCCGTCGTCGGCAGCGGCAGGTCCAGGACGATCGCGGCGACGGTCAGCGGGTAGGCCAGCCGGCCGTCGCGCCCGCGCAGGGCCGACAGGTCCGCCGTCGGCCGGCTCCCGCCCGGTCCGAGGGCGACCCGCACCGGGTGCCGGACCCCCTCGGCGTCGGCGATCACCAGCGTCAGCGGGACGGCCCCGTACTCGTCGGCCAGGGCCGGGTCGTCCACGGTCAGCCGGGTCCGCAGGGTCAGCCGCTCCGGCCGGCCCGGGATCGGCAGCCCGGGCAGGTCGGGCCGCGCGGCGGCCAGCCGGGTGGCGAGCGTCGCCACCGGGTCGGCCGACAGGTCGGGGCGCAGCCTGAGCATGCCGGGCAGGTCGGAGGCGTCCACCGCCAGCAGCGTGACCTCCTCGCCCGCCAGGTCGCTCCCGGCGCGGTAGGCCGGGCTGAGCGACACCACGCCGGGCAGCGCCCGGTAGGCCGCCGCCCGGCCGAGCGGCCCGAGCGCCACGCCGTTCGGCGGCGACGCCACCCGCAGGTCGGCCCCGGCCAGGTGCCCGGCCTGGTCCCGCTGGGAGGCCCGCCAGGTGGCGACGGTCGCGACGCTGACCACGCCGACGGCGACCGCCATGGTCAGCAGCAGCGCGGTCCCCGAGCGGCGGGCCGGGCGGCGGCTCACCTGCCAGGTGCCCAGCGCGGGCGCCAGCCCGGTGCGGCGCGCCGTGATCCGCTCGGCGACCCGGGAGAACGGCGGGATCACCCGCAGCGCCAGCAGCCCGCCGCACAGCAGGGCCGCCGCGGGACCGGCCACGATCAGCGGGTCGATGCCGAGGCCGCCCCCGGCGGTGGCGGTGACCGTCGAGCCGTAGCGGCGGAGCTGCCAGACCGCGAGCGCGGCCACGCCGAGCAGCGCCAGGTCGGCGCCGGCCCGCTGCGCCGCGCCGTACCGCTCGCCGCGCCCGCGCGCCGACTGGTCGGCCACGTAGGTACGGCGGGCGCCGCGCAGCGCCGGAAGCGTGAGCAGTACGGCGCAGCCCAGCGCGACCGCCGCGGACACGACGTGGATCACCGGTCCGGCCTCCGGGCCGGGCCGCACCCCGGTGCCGGTGAGCGCGCCGACCAGGCCGAGCAGCCGGGGGGCCAGCAGCGGCGCGGCGACCGCGCAGGGCAGCGTCACCAGCAGGGCCTCGCCCGCGGCCGCCGTCGCCAGCCACGCGCCGCCCGCGCCGCGGGAGCGCAGCAGCGCCGTCTCCATCCGCCGGTGGTCGGCCAGCAGCCGGGCGGTCAGCACCAGCGCGTAGGCGGCGAGCAGCAGCAGCTCCAGCAGCGGCACCAGCATCGTGGACCGGGCCACCAGGGTGGCGGTGGCCAGCCGGGTCAGCCGGTCCGGCAGGCGGGTGGCCGCCGAGCAGTCCTCGCAGCCGGGCCGCGCCCGCAGCGCCTCCTGGAAGCGGCCGGCCGCGGCGGCCAGCGGCAGCAGCCGCTCGCGCGGCACCGGCCGCAGGTCCGGCACGACGAGCCAGCGCGCGGTGACGCCCGGTGCGAACCGGGCGACGAACGTCTCCTCGGGCACCATCAGCGGCCCGTGGGTGACGTAGTCGCCGACCTCGGAACCCCGGGTGAGCAGCGGCTCGCCGTCCCAGCGGTCGGAGTGCGGGTCGTTCAGCTCGAACACGCCGGTGATCCGGACCCGTACCCTCCGGTGGTCCAGCCGCCCCTCCACCGTGATCACGTCCCCGGCGGAGAAGCCGGTGGCGCTCGCCACCGCCCCGGTCACCGCGGCCTCCACCGTCCCGCCGCGCCCCGCGGCCGTCCCGTCGCGTCCCGCGGCCGGCCAGGAGCCCCGCACCAGGCGGGCGTGCTCCCGCAGCCCCCGGTGGACGCCGAAGCGCAGCAGCTCCGGCCGCTTCCTGCGCTCCTGGCCCGGCATCGCGTACGAGTCGGACTGTGCGCTCAGCGTCACCTCGACCGGCAGGCCGGTGTAGGTCGCCGCGGCCTGGGCGCGCACCGCCCGGTCGGTGGCGGGGAAGGAACCGCCGCGAACCGGGGCGGTCACCACGGTCGCGGCGGTCCCCGCCGGCACGGTCCCCAGCGTCCGGCGCACGCCGGCGTCCGTCGCCGAGACGGCGTACCCGGCCAGCCCGGCGAGAGCCGTGGTGGCGAGCAGGACCGCGCCCAGGGCGGCGAGCAGCAGGAGCGGCTCGCCGAGGGCGCGTCTGAGCGGTAACGGCGTCAGCCCCCGCATGCAACCGCCTCCCGTGTGCGCGCCACACCCCGATGTACGCACGCTCCCGTCGGGACGACGGATGATCAAGATGAGGACGGATACGGTGATCGACCCGATACTGCCGGGCAACCCCGGTGTGATATCGAAATCGTGACATTCGGTTGGGGCGTGTCCCCGCGAAGGAGGACGGATGAGCGGCATCGTCGAGGGACTGGTGGTCGTCGTCACGGGGGCGGCCCGGGGCATCGGACGCGGGCACGCGCTGGAGTTCGCCCGCCAGGGCGCCAGGGTGGTCGTCAACGACCTCGGCGCCGGGGTGGACGGCGCCGGCGCGTCGGCCGGACCGGCCCACGAGGTCGCCGAGGAGATCCGCGCCCTGGGCGGCGAGGCGATCGTCAACGGCGAGGACGTCTCCGACTTCGACGGCGCGGGCAGGCTCGTCCGGGCCGCCGTCGAGCACTTCGGCGACCTGAACGTCCTGGTCAACAACGCGGGCATCCTGCGCGACCGGATGCTGGTCAACATGACCGCCGACGAGTGGGACGCGGTGGTCCGGGTCCACCTGCGCGGCACGTTCGCCCCGCTGCGGCACGCCGCCGCCCACTGGCGCGAGCGCTCCAAGGCGGGCGCGCCCGTGCACGGCCGCGTCATCAACACCACGTCCTCGTCGGGCATCTACGGCAACCCCGGGCAGGCCAACTACGGCGCCGCCAAGGCGGGCATCGCGGCGCTGACCGTCATCGCCGCCCAGGAGCTGGGCCGGTACGGCGTGACCGTCAACGCCCTCGCCCCCACCGCGCTGACCCGGATGACCGAGAACCTCGCGCCCGGCAGGGGCGGCGGCGCCACCCAGAGCTTCGGCGACCTGGACCCGGAGGACATCGCCCCGCTGGCCGTGTGGCTGGCCAGCGCGGAGGCCGCGGGCGTCACCGGCCGCGTCTTCAACGTGCGCGGCGGTTCGATCAGCGTGGCGGAGGGCTGGCACGCCGGGCCGGGCGTGGACAAGGGATCGCGCTGGGAGCCGGCCGAGCTGGGCGCGGTGATCCCGGACCTGGTGGCCAGGGCTGCGCCCAACGCCCTGCAGAACGGCCGCGTCCCCGGCCGTGACGCCTGACAGTCCGGAATATCCGTATATCCCGAAATATCGGAAATGTCGTCTGACGATCGCGCGCAGAACCCAGGGGTATTCCGGATATCGGGTCTGATCTCGGCGTATCCCTGGGTGGACGGGGTTCCACGGCGTATCATCGGGACGCCTCGGGGGACGATTCCGTTCCTGTCCGGAGGTGCCGGTGACGTTCCCCGCGGACGGCGATCGGCGCGCGCTGGTGCGCGCCCTGGTCGCCGAGTTCGCCCCCGAAGAACTGCCCGACTTCGACCTCATGACCGAGGCGTACTTCGCCTCGCCCGGCGCGGCCCGCCGGGCGCGCAGGCCCCGCGACGAACCGGGCGGCGCGCTCTCCGACCCGGGTGATCCGACGTTCACCAACCTCATGTGGGGAGTGGTCGCCGGGCTCACCACCGAGCTGATCGTGCTGTCGGCCCGCCAGGGGTGGGCCCGCCTGCGGCGGCGCCGGAAGCCGGTGGCCGGCCCCGGCGATCCCCTGCCGGAGCTCCCACTCGGCGGCGAGGCGGCCGCCCGGGAACGGATCGCCCGCGACCTCCACGACCTCCGCGGGCCGGGCCCCGCGGGGTCTCCGCCGGCCGAGGCCGTCGCGGAACGGCTCGTCGACAGGTGGGGACGGCGCGACTGGACCCCGCCGGGATGAGCGACGGACGGGTCAGCCCCTTCCTCCTGCCCGCCGCGACGACCTCCCGGTTCGTCCTGCTGATCGTCGTCACCTTCTCCGCCACCGGATTCACCTGGGATCTGGTGGCGGGCGGCCCCTCCGGATGGCAGGGGGCGTACCTGCGCTGCGACCGGGCCGCCGGCGCGGCCGCCCCGCGGCTGCCCGCCAACGCCCTGGCCGCGGAGTACCTGCGCTGCGTGGACGGCGTCGGCGGGGACCGGATGCTCGGCGGCATCGTGGCCATGATCACCGTGGGCTGCCTGATCGCCGCGCTGCACGCCGTACGGCCCCGGCTGGCCATCAGGCGCCAGGGGCTGGTCCCGGCCGACCCCGTCCGCCACGCCGGACTCCACGAGACCGTCCGGCGGCTCGCCGGGGCCGAGGGACTGCGGCGCGTCCCGCGGATCCTGATCGACGCCAACCGCAAGCTGCCCGACGGACGGGCCTTCGGCTGCTACCCCCGCTACAACCTGCGGCTCAACATCGGGGTCCTGCAGGCGGACCGCGCGGAGGCCCGCTCGCGGGAGGCCGCCGCGCGGGCGCGCGAAGCCGCGGCCCCGGGGGAGGAGCCCGGGGACGGGGGGAGGGGCGCGGTCGAGTCGGTCGTCCTGCACGAGCTGGCCCACCTGAGGAACCGCGACGTCGACCTGACCGGCCTCACCCTGGCCGCCGCATGGGTCTTCCCCGCCGCGGTGGCCGCGCCCTCGCTGCTGTTCACCCTCGTGTACGCCCCGGGACGGCTCCTCGACACCGGCGTCCGGGTGCTCGCCGCCACGGCGCTGATCGCGGCGCTGGCGGCCGCCGTGCTCAGATCGCGTGAGCACTACGCCGACGTGCGGGCCGCGGCCGCGGGCGGGGGACCCGTCACCCGGGACCGGGGCCGTACCGGGCTGCGCCAGAGACTGCTGCCGATGCACCCGGACGACTCCCGGCGGGCGGAGGTCGTCCGGACCCCCGGCGTCCTGCTGCGGTGGGCGGCGGGGGAGACGCTGGGCGCGGGGATCGTGACCGGCCTCGGGCTCTTCCACCTTCAGATGATCATCAGCCTGGGGCTGGGCGACGACTCGCGATACGCCCTGCCCATCGCCGCGCTGCTCTACGGGCTGCTGACCGCGGCCGTCGTCGGGGCCGGCGCCTACCGGGCGACGCTCCTCGCCCTCGTCACCGGAGGTCGCGGTCCCCGTGGAACGATCCAGGGGGCGGCGCTGGCCGCGGGAATCCTCCTCGGCCTGCTGATCTCCCCGTCCCCCATGCGCGTGTCCTGGGCCGCGGCCGCGGCGCGGGAACCGCTCGCCGCCGCGGGGATGGGCGTCGTCCTGCTGCTGATGTGCGTGGCGTTCACCCGCTGGCTCCCGGCGGCCGCCGCGGCGTGGCTGCCCGTCGCCCGCGGACGAACGCTGCTGCCCGTTCTCGCGGGAGGTCTCGTTCCGGCCGCACTGGCCTTCGGCCCCTGGCTCGGCGCCTGGGGCATGGCGTCGCTCGTCGCCGTGGACGCCGGCGACCTTCCCATGGGGCTTTACATGCTGGGTGCCCACCTCTTCGACGCGGCGCTGCTCACCGTCCTCTGGGTGGCGCTGCTCCACCCGCTGGGGGCGTGGCTGCGGCACAGGAGGCCGGGACGGGACACGCGCCCGGGAGCCGGTGAGGCGATGGCGCTGCCGCCCGTACGGATCCGGCCGCTGCTCGCCCTGGCGCCCGCCGCGGCGGTGCTCGCCCTCGGCGCGGCGAACGGTCTCCTCCATCTCGACCAGCGTCTCTTCGACGGCCTCCTCGGGGTGGGAGGGAGCGTCCGCGGAGACGTCTTCGACGTCGTCCTGGCGCAGGCCGCGGCGCTGCTGGTCCTCTTCTGGGCCGTGCAGTTCCTGGCGGCGCTCATGGCGGCGGCCCTGACCGGCGGCGGTGGAACGGGCATCGGCCCCGCCCACGGCATGCTCGCCGCGCTGGCGACGGGGGCCGCCGGCACGGTCCTCGCCGCCGTCCTGGCCTTCGGCGCCGTCGGGCGGCCGGCCTCGCCGTGCGTGCCGGGGTCGTTGAGCTGCGACCCGCTCGCCATGCTCCGCGGCGCCGGCACGCTGCTGCTGGCGGCGACCGCGGGCGGCACGGTCGTCGGTGCCGTCGCGTCCCTGATGGTCGGCGGGGTACGGGCCCTGGCCCGGCGGCGCGCGGTGCGGCCCGGCCGTCCGGCGGCCCCCTGGATCCGGCGGTCCGCCGCGCTGCTCGCCGCCGCGTGCGCCGTGGCCTGGACGGCGGTGATGGTTCCGGTATGGCTGGTCGAGACCGGTCATGCCTCCGTACCGGAGACGTCCTACCCGAGCTCGGCCTCGGCCGTGCCGCCTCCCGGCCCGCCGGGGACGGGGGCGGCCGGCCCGGCGTGCGCGCGGGCGGCGGCAGCCGCCGCGGTCCCGGTCCTAGGCGACAACACCTACGTGGCCATGGCCGAGGCGTTCGCCCGCCTCGCCGAGACGGACGATCCCTTCCTCGCGAAGCTGGGGGCCGCCGGTTACCCGATGGCCCGTGACGCCCTGCCCCGCGCGTACCGGCTGCAACGGCCGGTCCGCGAGTACTGCCTGCGGATCCCGCCGGGTTGAGCCGCGTCCCCCGCCCGGCCGTGGCGCCGGGCCCGGGACGCGTCCCCGGCCCGGGGAACATGAAAGGACCGCCTCCGGCCACGGGTGGCGGAGGCGGTCCGTCCGGGGCCCCCCGCGGCGTCCCGGTGGTGTTCCGGGCGGGGGCCCGCCGGGGCTCGGATGGCGCCGTTTCCGGGATGGCGCCGGTTCCCGGTCCGGGCCCGTTCCCCGCTCGGGCCGGCCCTCAGAGGCGGGCCGGCCCTCAGAGGCGGGCCGTCCCTCGGGGAGGGCCGGTCCTCAGGGGAGAGCGGGCCCTCCGGGCCGGTCCGTCAGCCGCAGTGTTCGAAGGGGCTGTCGTAGGTGGAGGAGCCCGCCTTGCCTCCCCATTTGACGCACTTGTCGGCGGCGGCGGCCCGTACCGGTCCGGCGTAGT
>NZ_BMQJ01000013.1 GCF_014648055.1 Streptosporangium pseudovulgare | reverse complement strand
GTGACGACCCACGCCTTGAACCCGCCCTTGGCCTTGGCGTCCACCTTCAGCTCCACGGCGAACTCCAGCTCGATCGGCCCCACGGTGAAGGCGATCTCACTGCCTGCCCCGCGCACCGCGGCCGCCAGTAACTCATCCCGGACCGCCTCGACCGCGTCCGCCAGCTCGATCTCCACCACGCCTCCTCAACACCGCACGCCCGCCCGCGCCGCTCGTGCCCCGGTACGGCAACGGCACCGGGACGCATCACGGGATCACTCACCGTAAAGCAGACGTCCCGCCGACGCCGATGGTTTCCGCGGATCACCGCCGATACGCCGTCGGCGGTGAACGAGGATGTCCTGGTCGCGGCCGGGGATCCGACCGGATCCTGGAGCGGCTTCGCCACCGCCGCGCCTGTGCCGGCCTCGAACGCATCGGCCATCACGGCATCAGTCGGCGTGCAGCCTGGTGATGAGCTCATGCGCGACGTCCAGGAACTGGTCGCGCGAGGACGTCGCCGTCTGCAGGTCGACGAACGCCTCGTGGGCACCGGCCTGGGCGAGGGTCAGCAGGTAGTCACCGATCTGCTGCACGGTTCCGGCGTGCGGCACCTGGTCGTCGGGCGCGGGAGAATCGGTGATCTTCGGGTTGACGCGTACCACCATTCGCAGGGCCGACGGATCCCGGCCGACGCGTGCCGCGGTCTGCAGCGCCACATCCCACAGGAAGGTCAGATAGGGCATGGGCATCGCCGCGCACAGCCAGCCGTCGGCTCGCCGGCCGATCCTCTCCAGAGCCGGGGGCGTGTAACCGGCGAGCAGGATCGGGGGGCGGGGCCGCTGGAAGGGCTTGAGGTCGATGTGCGACGGCGGTACGGTCCAGAGCGCGCCCTTGTGCTCGACCACCTCACTGCTCCAGACGGCCTCCATCAGGTCGAGCGTCTCTTCGAGCCGGGCCCCCCTCCCCTGCCAGGGCACCCCGGTCGCGGTGTACTCGTCACGCAGCCATCCGAGGCCGATGCCGACGTCCAGCCGTCCGCGGCTGAGCAGGTCGAGCGAGGTCAGCATGCGGGCAAGCAGGACCGGCGGTTGCCACAGCGCGTTGAGCGTGCTGGTTCCCAGCCGGATCTCCCGCGTGCTGACGGCGGCCAGCGTCAACGCGGTCAGCGGGTCGAAGAACGTCCCGAAGGCCGGGGGGATCTCGCCGTCTCCTCCCGGGTAGGGATCGCTGGGTTCGAGCGGCAGCATGATCCGATCACCCGCCCACAGGCTGTTGTAGCCCATGGCCTCCAGATCCGTGCTGGCCTGCCGGATGAAATCCGGGTCGGTGAAGGCACCGTACTGCGGGACTGCGTATCCGATCTGCATGAGAGATTCCTTGGTACTTCGCCGTGGAGAGCCGGGCGGGAGCGAGGTGCGTACCGCGTCCTCGTCTCAACCCCTGGACGATCTTGATTGAGCGTCCGGGGAGACGTTAGGCGGCACCCCTTGGATGGGACTTGGAGCAGGCTGGGATCCCGGGATCGAGGAACCCGCGGACAGCCGTCTGCGCTGAGAACGATCTCGGAGTCTCAGCGCAGAGGGGTTGACCAGACCTCGTGACGTCGGCCCGCGGCGGTACGGCGGAAGGGCTTGCATTCGGTACCCGGGTACAGGTTTACCGTCGAGGTATGCCCCAAGCCATCGCCCTTGACCTGGGATGGGCCCCCTCCGCCTGCACTCTGCCCACCGCCGGGCAGCCGCTTCGCGTGGCCGAGTTCGACGCCTTGTTCACCGACGCGGTGCGGGGTGTGGCACGGCCGGAACCCACCCGGCTACGCCTGGAACTCGTCTTCAGTCCGGGCGACGCCGCCCGGGCCGCCGAACTGACGGCCCGGGAGAACGGCTGCTGCTCCTTCTTCACCTTCACTCTCACCATCGCCGACGGCGGCCTGGCGCTGGAGGTGTCGGTGCCGGCGGAGCACGTCGAAGTGCTGGACGCGCTGCAGGCCCGCACGACCGCTGGGCGGCCGGAGTGAGACAGGACACCGGCGGGCCGTACCTGCGCAGCGGGCAGGTGGCCGAGCGGGCCGGGGTCAACCGGCAGACCCTGCGCTACTACGAACGCCGTGGGCTGATCACCGAGCCTCGGCGCAGCCCGGGCGGGCACCGCGCCTACCCGCCCGAGACCGTCGCCCTGCTGACCGTGATCAAGGCCGCCCAGCGGCTCGGCTTCACCCTGGAGGAGGTGGCCGAACTGATCGACACCGGCCGGCGCGGTCACCCCACTCCGGACCTGCGTGAGCGCGCCCAAGCCAAGATCGCCGAGGTGGACGCGCGGATCGCCGACCTGACCACCATCCGGCGCGCGCTGAGCGCGGTGGTGAGCGCCGGCTGCGACAGCCTGACCCACTGCACCTGTCCCGACTGCCCGCTGCCCTTCGCCGGCCTCGCCACGGACCAGCCCTTCGAGGAGAACTGACCGCCTGTCAGCACCCACCACGACCACCGGGCACCCGTCGGCCTCGCGTTGACGCTGGAGTTCCTCCGTCGGGCTCCGGCCTCGCGGAACCGGTCGTTTCCGCGAACCGTACGAGCTACCGAGATGCGGGCCGGTGCTCCGGCCTTCAGGTGCGGAGGTGAAGGCCCGCGAGGGAGTGCCCGCCAGGGCGCGAGCGTGCCCTGACCTTCCTGGTCCTGCCGCTCGGCCCACCAGGCGTAGGGCACCGGGACGGCGAAGGGCCGGCCGCCCGCGCTCCACAATGGTGTGCTCGCCGAGGTGGTGGGCGGCGTCGGCGCGGTCGCCGATGTGTTCACGGATCGCCCGGATTCCCCTACGCCCGGTCATGGCCGGGTGGCACGATGATGGCCGTGCAGCTTCGTTACCGGTACCGGCTCTCCCCGGACGCCGCCCAGCGTGAAGTGCTGGCGCGGGCGTTCGGGTGCGCCCGCGTGGTGTTCAACGACGGGCTGCGCGCACGCCGGGCGGCGCGTGAGGTGGGCCTGCCGTACGTCTCGGATGGGGAGTTGTCCAAGCGGGTCATCACCGAGGCGAAGAAGACGCCCGAACGGGCATGGCTGGGCGAGGTCTCCGCCGTGGTGCTTCAGCAGGCGCTCGCCGATCTGAACACCGCCTACCGGGACTTCTTCGCCTCGGTCGCCGGGAAGCGGAAGGGTCCGAAAGTCGCGCCGCCCCGGTTCCGGTCACGCAAGGACGACCGGCAGGCGATCCGGTTCACCCGCAACGCCCGGTTCACCGTCACGGCGGGCGGCAGGCTGCGCCTGCCGAAGATCGGGGACGTGCCGGTGCGCTGGTCACGCGGCCTGCCGTCCGAGCCGCCTGTGGAGGGACGGTGAGACCACCGCTTGCGGTGGCACGACCCGGCGAAGCAGGAACCCACTCCAAGCCGCCCGCGTTCTCGGCGGCTGGCAGGGGAGAATCCCCGCCCTTCAAGGCGGGGAGGACGTCAAATCCGGGTCCGCGCGTACGTTCGCAATGCGTCGCGGACGAACGTCGCCCCCGCGGCGTCGTCGTACATGCCCGCGAAGCGGGGGTCGTCGGCGTACATGTCCCCCAGGCATTCCACCATCTCGATCGAGCGCTCCCGGTCACCCTCGGCCGTGGGGGTGCCCGGGATCCGGCTCAGCCACCGGACGTGCCGGGCGGCCAGCGACTGGGCGTGTTCCGATGTCGGGGAGACCCCGGCCTTCGCCGCGGCGACCCATGCGGCGACGAGGTCCTCGGTGTCCTGCTTCCAGGCCCGCTGCTGGTCGAGGGTCTTGCCGTGCCACCAGTCGTTGCTCTCCTGGAACGCGCGCTCGCCCCAGCGTGAGACCACCTCTTCCTCGTAGTCGTCGTTGAACCCCGCCAGCATGACGTCCATCCGCGGTTCCGCCCCCGACTGCAGGGCGTCGAGCGTGTGGCGCGCAGACCGGATCTGCTGTTCGATGCGGTCCCGTTCCTCCTCCAGAGCGGCGATGTGGGCGCGGAGCCCGTCGCATGTGTCCACCTCGTCGGCCAGGACCCCGGCGATGGCCGACAGGCCCATGCCGAGCCGGCGCATGAGCAGGATCCGCTGCAGCCGGGCGACCGCGCTGAAGTCGTAGTAGCGGTACCCGTTCACGCCGATCCGGGACGGGGCCAGGAGCCCGACCCGGTCGTAGTGACGCAGGGTACGGCTGGTGATGCCGGCCCTCGCCGCGAGTTCCTGGATCGTCCACTCCATCGTTCCGGTGTCACCCGCGGCGGAGCGTGGCGGCGATGATCTCCGAGCTGTCGGCGTGCAGGGCCTGCGCCGCAGTCTGCCCGGTCGCCGCCAGGTAGGCGTCGACCAGCCGGTTGCCCGCCGCGTACCCGGCGCCCATCGGCAGCCCCACCGGGGTGACACCGAGGCGCTCGGCGCCGGGGTCGCCGTGCACCCAGGCGGTGAAGTTCTCCATGCCCGTCACGTCGAGCCCGGTGAGCACCTTGGCGAAGACCGCGTCGTCGTGCAGGTGCGGCACGCCGATGCGGGCGTAGCCGAGCTCGTCGCCGTAGAGCTGGCGGGCGAAGGCGTCGGCCAGGCCCTCGCCGACGATGTGCTCGCCGACGGTGACGGTCATCGGGTCCCACACGACTCCACCTGGGCTCCATCGCAGGTTATGGTGCAGTTCGTGCACTGCGGTGGCCTCCAGCCGCTCCACGTTCTCGGGGAAGGGCCAGAACGTGATGGCGATGTTGCCCGAGATACCGCCGAACCCGGTCATTCCCAGGCAGGGACCCATGAAGTGCTTGTCAGCCGGATCGCCGAGGACGAACAGCACGGTGATGTCCGGGGCCTCCAGCCCCGGCGTCGCCTCCAGCAGTACGGCGAGAGCCCCGTCGAGCGCGCGTTGCATCCGCTCCCAGGCTCCGGCCGCCGCCAGGGTCTCGAGCGCGTCGAGGCAACGCTCCTCGTCGCGGTCGATGGGGAACCCGGATGTTTCGCGGTGTACGGCCACCAGGTCGACCTCGCCGGGATAGTGGCGGTACATGCCGCTGTTGGGCTCCAACATCGAACGCAGCAGTTCAGGGCGGTCCGCGACCGGGGCGAGCAGGATCCGCCTCATGGCGGAGTAGGTGTCAAGAACAGTGATCGACATGGCCCCGATGCTAGAAGTTGACGCAGCGTCAAGGTCAAACCAGCGGCGCTGTGGAAGCGTAGTTCACCGACGATGGGGTGGTGGACCGTGGTCGTGCCTCCGTCGAGGCTGCGGACGTCGTGGCGCCCTGGGGCGGGCCGCCGCGAGGCCGAGCGGGTACGTCCGCTCGATGTCGTCGAGCCGCAGGACGCGCGAGTGATTCGAGCACCTGGGGTGAGGGGTTCTTGTCAAGGCCCCGTTCCAGGCGCGGGTAGTAGTCGGGACTGATCCCGGCCAGCAAGGCGACCTCCTCACGGCGCAGGCCGGGCACGCGGCGGTTGCCGCCGGGCGGGAGTCCTGCCTGCGCCGGGGAGACCAGCTCACGCCGGGCGCGAAGGTAGCCGCCGAGCCGGTTGCCGGATTCCTCATCCTTCATACCGACACCGTAATGCGGTGCGCGTGCCTCAGAGGGGCCCCGAAGGGCGGCCAGGGCGGCGGCCCCGGCGTAGGCCACCTCCAGAGACGTCGAGGTGTGCCGGGGCTCCAACCGGTCCAACGTCACGAACAAAGTGACGCCCCCGCCGATCGCACGCCAATGGTGCGCACCGAACCCCCACGGCAGGTAACCGACCTCGGTGATCTCGGGCAGCCAGTGAGCGGCGACCTCATGCGTGTTCGCCTCGTCGCTGACGAAGGAAGGGCGGGACAACACAGGGCCCGATTCCAGGAAGGACGCGGACACATATACATGGGTTTTCGCCGCGCGGCCGGCCTGACGCCCACCGCCGCAGCTGTGACACGACCATGACACGGCGCTGACGGGGCGGGCACACGGCCGGCGGACAGTGGACGGAGTCGACCGGCGCCCGCTCCCCGGCGGTGAGTCCGGCCGTCTCCGTGTCACCGAGAAAGGCTGATCGATCGTGACCGAACGCGTACGCGTGGCCGTGCTGGCGGGTGGGCCGTCCGCCGAGCACGAGGTGTCGTTGCAGTCGGCGCAGGCCGTGCTCGACGCGCTGCCGAAGGAGCTGTACGAGCCCGTCACCGTCATCATCGACCGGCAGGGCAGATGGCCGGTGGAACTGCGACGCGGTCTGGCGGACGTTGTCTTCCCCGCACTGCACGGGCCGTTCGGCGAGGACGGTGTCGTCCAGGGGCACCTGGAGACGCTGGGCATCCCGTACGTGGGCTGCGGCGTCCTGGCGTCGGCCGTGGCCATGAACAAGGTCGCGATGCGCCGGGCTTTCCTGGCGGAGGGCATTCCGGTCACCCCGTACGTGTGGTTCACCGACCACGAATGGCGCACCACCACCGACCACCGGGAACTGGTGAAGCCGCTCGACTGGCCGATGTACGTCAAACCGGCCGGCCTGGGCTCCTCCATCGGCGTCTCACGGGTCACCTCCGTGGACGAGCTGCGCGCGGGCGTGGATCTGGCCCTGACCTACGACCGGGAGGTCGTCGTCGAGCAGAGCGTGACCGCGCGCGAGATCATCTGCGGCGTGCTCGGCGGCCATGACGCGCCGGAGGCCTCGGTGCCCGGCGAGCTCATCGCGCCCGGCGACTGGCTCGACTACGAGGCCAAGTACCTCAGCCCGGCCGAGATCGCCGTCATCCCCGCCGCGCTGCCGGAACGGGTGGCCGAGGACGTGCGTGAGCTGGCCCTGCGCGCCTTCCGGGCGATCGGCGGCTACGGCCTGGCCCGTGCCGACTTCCTCTACGAGGAGGGCACGGGACGGCTGTACGTACTGGAGATCAACACCATGCCTGGTTTCACCTCCCGTTCCGTCTACGCCAGGGCCTGGGCCGCCAGCGGCGTCCCGTACCCGGACCTGCTGCGCCGCCTCATCGACCTCGCGTTCGCCAGGAGCGCCGCCGGAAGCACCGCTGGGAGCACCGCCAGGAGCGCCGCCGGAAGCACCGCTGGGAGCGCCGCCGGGAGCACCGCCGGGAGCACCGCCGGGAGCACCGCCGGGAGCGACTCGTGATCCCCATGACGCTGAACGAGATCGCGCGGGTCGTCGGCGCGACGATGCACGACGTGCGCGACCCGGAGACGCCGGTGACCGCGCCCTCGGCGGTCGACTCGCGCGAGGTGACGCCCGGCGGCCTGTTCGCCGCGACGGTCGGCGCCCGCGTCGACGGCCACGACCACGCGGCCGGCGCCGTCGCGGGCGGCGCCGTCGCCGTACTGGCCTCCAGACCCGTCGGCATGCCCGCCCTCGTGGTCGAGGACGTCCAGTTCGCTCTCGGCCTGCTGGCCAGGCACCTGCTCGAACGCATCAGCCCGACCGTGATCGGCCTGACGGGTTCCGTGGGCAAGACCACCACCAAGGACCTGCTGGCCCAGGTGCTCGAACGGCACGCCGCGACGGTCGCCACCGACAGGTCGTTCAACAACGAGCTCGGCCTGCCGCTCACCGTGCTGCGCGCCGACGCCGCCACCCGATACCTCGTGCTGGAGATGGGCGCAGGCCGGAAGGGCGACCTGACATATCTGACCGGGATCGCACCGCCCCGGGTCGGGCTGGTGCTCAACGTCGGCACCGCGCACGTGGAGCGTATGGGAGGCCGGATCGCCGACGTGGCCGAGGCCAAGGGGGAGCTGGTCGAGGCGCTTCCGGCGGACGGGTTCGCCCTGCTCAACGTCGACGACCCGTACGTCCTGGGCATGGCCGGCCGCACCAGGGCGCGGATCCTGCTGTACGGCAGGTCGCCGGAGGCGGGGGTGCGGGCCGAGGACGTGCGGATGCGCGACCGGGCGCGGGCGGCGTTCGATCTGGTGACGCCCTCCGGCCGCGCCCCGGTCGAGCTGGACCTCATGGGCGAGCACCAGGTGGGCAACGCCCTGGCCGCGGCCGCCGCCGCCACCGCACTCGGCCTGGACGCCGCCGAGATCGCCGACGGGCTGAGCGCCGCGCGGCGGCGCTCAGCGGGCCGGCTGGAGATCACCGAACGGCCGGACGGCGTCACCGTCGTCAACGACGCCTACAACGCCAACCCCGAATCCATGCGGGCCGGGCTGCGGGCGGTGAAGGCCCTGGCCGGCGCCCGCCGTACCGTCGCCGTGCTCGGAGCGATGGGGCAGCAGGCGGACGCCTCCCGCGCCCGGCACGCGGAGATCGGCCGGCTCGTCGCCGGCCTCCGCTTCGACGTGCTGATCGCGGTGGGGGCCGGGGATCCGCTCGCGATGGCGGAGGCGGCGGAGTCGCCGGACCAGGGCGTGGCCGTCCACGCCGTCGAGGACGTGACCGAGGCTCTCAGACTGGCCACCGCGCTTCTCGAACCGGGAGACGTGGTGTTCGTCAAGGCCTCCAGCGAGGTCGGGCTCGGTGCCTGCGCCCGCGCGCTGGCCGGCGCCTGACCGTCGGCACGTCGCCCAAGGACCGAGCGGGTCGGGAAAGTCCCCGCCGACGCACCGCCGGGCCGGCGGCGGCACCGTCATCACGGCCGGCACCGATCGGTGTGCCGGCGCAGACCAGAGAAACGGAGTTCCATGCGCGCCATCGGTCTCATCGGCGGATTGAGCTGGGAATCAACGGTGATCTACTACCAGGTCATCAACCGGCGGGTACGCGAACGACTCGGCGGCAGCCATTCCGCCAACAGCCTCATCTGGTCGGTCGACTACACGATCGTCGAGGACCTCGTCTTCGCCGGCCGATGGGACGAGGTGAGCACCCTGCTGACCGACGCCGGCCGGAAACTGGAGGATCTCGGCGCCGAGGTCCTGCTCGTCTGCAGCAACACCTTCAGCCGGGTGAGCGACGACGTGGCGCGGGCCGCGAGCGTGCCCGTGCTGCACATCGCCGACGCCGTGGGCGCGGAGGTCCGCGCCAGGGGGATGCGCAAGGTCGGTCTGCTGGGCACCCGCTTCACCATGGAGCAGCCCTTCTACCGGGACCGGCTGGCCGCCCACGGCTTCGACGTGGTCGTCCCGCGGCGTGAGCAGCGGGAGCTGGTCCATCGCGTGATCTTCGACGAGCTGGTGCGCGGGGTGCTCCGGGAGTCGTCCAGGGACGCGTACGCCCAGGTCGTCGCCGATCTCGCAGCCGACGGGGCCGAAGGCGTCATCCTCGGCTGCACGGAGATCGAGCTCCTGATCACCGAGAAGGACGCCGCCGTCCCGCTGCTGCCGAGCGCCCGGCTGCACGCGGAGGCGGCGGCCGGTTTCGCGCTGGCCGACTGACGCGCCCTCGTCGCGGCCGCCGCCGGCCGTACGTTCCGCTCGACCTTTCCGGCACCACGGCGATCCGCCCGGAGCGGAGGACGGGTCGCCGCCGTCACCCCGGGCAGTCGCGGGGGCCGGCGCCCCGCCCGGCGCCGACGACGGTGACCCGGCCGGGGCCTTCCGGCATCGTGGCGGCGGCCGTGCACACGATCTGCGCGACGGCCAGTGCGGACAGCTCACGGGCCGGGATGGACGGGTTCACCGCCACGACGCCGGAAGGCCCGACGGTCACCGAGAAGGGAACGGCTCCGGGCGGGACGTCGGTGGTGAACCCGCGCATCTGTTCCGTCGGGGTGGGTCCGGCGGCCAGCAACGCGAGCATGTCCGCCTGGGGCAGCCGGAGACCGGTCCGCGTCACCGCGCGGAGCCGGCCGTTCTTCACCAGGTAGATGGTGAACTTCACGGCCTGTGCCATGGTCGGTGCGACGGGCCCGCTCGGCGGGTCACCGGCGGGGATGGCGTCGCTGGGCTGCACTCCGCAGCCGGTCACGGCGACCAGCGACACGAGGCCCGCGGCGAGCACGCGGCGGGCGGGTCCGGTCCTCACTCGGAGCCTCCGTCCGGTTCGTGTGCCCGGCGCGGCAGGTGCAGCGTGAAGACGGCGCCGCCGTCCGGGGCGTTGGCGACGGTGAGGTCGCCTCGGTGCAGGCGCGCGTTCTCCCGCGCTATGGCCAGGCCCAGGCCGCTGCCCTCGGACCTGGCCCTTGCCGCGCTGGCCTTGTAGAACCGGTCGAACACATGCGGCAGCACCGCCTCGTCCAGCCCCGGCCCGTGGTCGCGGACCTCCAGGGAGATCCGGTGCGGGTCGGCGCGGAGCCGTATCGACACCGGCGGCTCACCGTGCCGCAGGGCGTTGCCGACGAGGTTGGCGAGGACGACGTCCACCCGGCGCGGGTCCAGCCGCGCCGTCACCGCGGCGGGAAGATCGGCGCTCACCTGCTGCGACCAGCCCCGGACGCGCAGGGTCGCGCGTACCAGCTCGGCCACGTCGACCTCGTTCAGCGCGAGGGCCGCGACACCGGAGTCGAACCTGCTGATCTCGATGAGGTCGTTCACCAGAACGGTGAGGTTGAGCGTCTCCTGGCTGACCAGCCTGGCGGCCCGGCCGGCGGGCTCGGGCAGCCGGGCCGCCTCCTCGTCCAGGACGTCGGCGACCGCGGTGAGCGCGGCCAGCGGGGTGCGCAGCTCGTGGGACACGTCGGCCACGAACCGGCGGGCCTCGGCCTCCATCTCGCGCAGCTGCCTGACGTGCCGTTCCAGCTCCGCGGCGGTGTCATTGAACGTGTGCGCCACCTCCGCCAGCTCGTCGGAGCCGCGGACCGCGATCCTGGCCCGCAGCTCGCCCTCGCCCAGCAGACGCGCCGCCCGGCCGAGCTCACGCACCGGACGCAGCACGCCACGGGTGGCCAGCAACGCCAGGATGACCGCGAACGCCAGGGCCGCCCCGCCGATGAGCCAGGCACGTGTGGCGAGCTCGTCGATGCTCTGCTGTTCGGGAAGCAGGTTGCGCGCGACGTAGACCTCGATGCCGGACATCCGCGTCGTCCGGCCCCTCTCGGTGATCAGCAGCGGCGTGCCGATGAGCAGGAAGGGGGTGTCCTGCCACACCACGCGTTGCCACGCGGTGTCGCCGCCGGCCACCACCCGCCGCAGCTGCTCGGGAATCACCTCAAGGTTCAGGACCGCCGTGTTCAGGCCCGGACCCCCCCGTCTCGGAGGTGGGGGAGGGCCCGGCGGGAACGGCGAGTGCGTCCCGCGGTAGACGGCGACCGCGAGCATGCCCTGGTCGGCCGCGGCCGCGGCGATCCCACCGAGCTCCTCCGGGCCCGGCGTCGCGCTCCGCAACGGGTAGAGCGCCTGCAGGCGGCTGGTCGTCGCCTTCACCGCGGCGTCCTGGGTCCGCTGCAGGATGGCGCTGCGGGCCTGGACGTAGACGCCGCCGGCCACCGCCGCCGCGGTGACCACGCACAGCAGCGCGAAGGCGGACAGCAGCCGGGCACGCAGCCCCAGGCTCGGCCGAGGCGTCACCGGCGGTTCACACCGGCCCGAACCGGTACCCGAACCCACGCACCGTCTGCACGTAGACGGGCGCCGCCGAGTCGTCCTCGATCTTCGCGCGCAACCGCTGCACGCACGCGTCCACCAGACGCGAGTCGCCGAAGTAGTCGTGCTCCCACACCGACTCCAGCAGCTGCTGGCGGCTGTG
The DNA here is from genome assembly GCF_014648055.1 of Streptosporangium pseudovulgare. GTDB lineage: Bacteria > Actinomycetota > Actinomycetes > Streptosporangiales > Streptosporangiaceae > Streptosporangium > Streptosporangium pseudovulgare. The sequence goes on along the minus strand of NZ_BMQJ01000013.1, from coordinate 280,807 downwards.
CACCCGGCCCGGCGTGCCGGACAGTTCGAGCAGCAGGCGCAATTCGGTCGGGGCGAGGCCCACCGGCACGCCGCGGCGGGAGACCGTCAGCGCGGCCCGGTCGATGGTCAGGTCCCCGTGCCGCTCCAGCTCGGCCTGGTCCCGGCCGATCCGCCGGAGCACCGCGCGGATGCGCGCCTCGAGCACCCTGGGCTGCACCGGCTTGACCACGTAGTCGTCGGCGCCCGCCTCCAGCCCTGCCACCACGTCCATGTCGTCGCCGCGCGCGGTCAGCATGATGATCGGTGTCTCACCGATGGCCCGGATACGGCGGCAGACCTCGAACCCGTCCATGCCGGGCAGCATCAGATCGAGCACGACGACATCGGGAAGGTCCGCGCGCAGCCGCTCCATCCCCTGCTCGCCGGACTCCACCGCGCGCACCCGGTGCCCGTGCCGGCTCAGGGCCAGCTCAAGGCCCTCCCGCACGGCCGGGTCATCCTCGATCAGCAACACCCGCGACACGCCGCCGAGCACCACAGCACGCTCCGTAACTCGCCCCCGGTCAACCCCGTCCACTGTCGGCCGGCCATATCCCCGCCTCGTCCGCGCCGTGTCATGGTTGTGTCACGGTCGCGCCGGTGATGGCCGCCGTCGATGAACCATGACATGCGGCGGACGACGCGCGCACATCAGGCGCCAATCGTAGTTCGGCATGAGCGAACCACGCATCCTCCCACCTCGGCCACGAGACCGGCTGTTCGCCGTGCTGCTGCCCGCGGCGGCCGTGTCCGCCGTCCTCGCCGCCGCGGGCTGTACGGTCTACGGCGGCGCGCGGGGCAGGCCGTCGCCGTCGTCGAGCTCCAGGCCGGCGCCGGTCACCGCGGCCCGGCCGCCGGCTCCGCCCCGGCCGTCCGCTCTGCCCTGGCCGTCGACGGGGCAGGCGGCGGTCGAGTTCACCGGGCGGGTGAACGGCCTCAGGGTGCACGGCGAGCAGCGGCCCGTGCCGATCGCGAGCCTCACCAAGGTGATGACCGCCCTGGTGATTCTCCGCGACCACCCGCTCGGCGGGAACGCCGCGGGGCCGTCCATCCGGGTCGACCGGCAGGCGGCGATCGAGGCGGGGAACCGGGACGAGTCGACGGTGCCGATCACCGCGGGCCAGATCCTCACCGAGCGGCGGCTTCTCGAGCTGACGCTGATCCCCTCGGGGAACAACGCCGCGCGTCTGCTGGCGCGCTGGGACGCGGGCTCGGAGCGGGCCTTCGTCCGCAGGATGAACGCGGTCGCCGCCGAACTGGGCATGAGGGACACCATCTACACCGGGGCGAGCGGATACGAGCCCACCACGGTCAGCACGGCGGTGGACCAGCTCAAGCTGGCCAGGCAGGCCATGAGGAACCCGGTGCTGCGTGACATCGTCGCCACCGTCAGGACGACCGTCCCGGGCATCGCGGGCGAGATCGTCAACAGCAACAAGCTGCTCGGGCTGCACGGGGTGGTCGGCATGAAGACCGGCACCAGCACGGCGGCGGGCGGAGCGCTGCTGTGGGCCGTCCGTCCCGCTTCCGGGGACCGCGACCGGCTGATCCTCGGGGTGGTCCTGCGCCAGGGCGACCCCGGGGACACGCTCGCGGAGAGGAAGGAGGCCGCGTTCACCGCGAGCAGGAGACTGATCGCGGCGGCCCGGCGGCACGTGGACTCCGGAACACCGGCTTCGTGAACGCCCCGGCCGTTCTCGTCACACCACGGGTCCCGGCCCTGCGCTCGCACGGCCACGGCCACGGCCGACGGAGTCGATCCGGGACCGAGGGCCTTTCAGGCTCCGGGTGGTGAGCTCGATGAGGGTCGTCCTTCCCGTGGGAGGGCCTCCCAGGTGGCGGTGATGTCGCGGACGACATCACGCAGGAGGTCGATGAGCATGCCCGCGAGCGGTGTGAGGCCGGTGTCGGTTCTGGTCACGGCGTGGAGCCGGCGGTAGGGCCTGGGGTGGGCCGGTTCGCGATGGGTGGTGCCGGGCACATGGGTCAGGGCCAGGCGCGAGACCAGGGCCACCGCGATGCCTGTGCCGACGAGGGCCTGGGCGACGTCGTAGGACTCGGTCTCGAACCGCACGGTGGGGGTGAAGCCGGCTTCGCGGGCGGATATCTCACCGGCCTGATCACCACCCTCGGCAATCCCAAGGCGGGCGTGTTCGCCGTCTCGGTGCTGCCCCGGTTCGTGACCGCGGAAGGCCCGGGTTCCTGTCGACCGTCGCCCCTGGGAGTCCTGTGGGCGCTCGTCAGCGCCTCCTGGTACACGTTGCCCACCTGGGCCGTCAGCCGAGGGCGCGCCCTGGTGCCGCAGCCGGCCGTTCTGCGGGGACTCAGCGTGACCACCGGCGTCGTCCCGCTGGGGCCGGGCGCCGCGGTGGTGGCAGGCGTCTGAGGGCCGCATCGCCTCGCATCCCGCGTTCCCCGATCGTCCCACCGCTGTTTTGGGCCTTGTAGGAGCATCGGTGCGGAGTTAGCATCCGCCTAACTGTTAGTAAACTTTCCTAAAAGAAAGGGCTTCTACATGCGCCGATGTGTCTCCGTGCTGTTAGCCGCCGCCCTGGCATTTGCTTTCGCGGCCCTCGCCGTACCCGCTGAGGCCGCCGCCCGCCTCACCGCGGCCTTCACCCTGACCGGGACCCAGGGCAAGTTCGTGGTGAGCAACCCCAACCCGACCGCGGTCACCGGCTGGTCGATCGCCTTCGACCTGCCCGCCGGGGTCACCGTCAGCGGCGCCCAGAACGCCACCGCCTCCCAGACGGGAACGCGGGTCAAGCTGACCCCCGCCTTCTACATCAACACGGTGCGCGCCGGCGGCAACACCGAGCCCTACAGCCCCACGTTCACGCTCAGCGCCGCGGCCCAGCCCACGAGCTGCACGATCAACGGCGCCGACTGCGACGGCAGCGGTGATCCGCCTCCGCCTGACGCGCCCGTCACCGCGACCTACTCGGCCAACGGGACGCAGGGCAGGTTCGTGGTCAACAACAACACCGACGCCGCGCTCAACGGCTGGTCGATCACCTTCGACCTGCCCGCCGGGGTCACCGCGGGCAACGCCCAGAACGGCTCGCTCAGCCAGAGCGGACGTCAGGTCACGCTGAGCCCGGCCCACTACAACACGTCGGTGGCCGCGCACGGGTCCACCGAGCCGTACAGCCCCGCGTTCACGCTCAGCGCGTCCGCCGAACCGGCGAACTGCCGGATCAACGACGTGAGGTGCGACGGCTCGGCCGACACCCCGCCCGCCGCGCCGGGCAACCTGCGCTCACCGGTCAAGACCACCAAGACCGTGTCACTGGAGTGGGACGCCGCGACCCCGGGCAGCCTGCCCATCGTCGGCTACCAGATCTACAACGGCGCCGCCCTCGCCACGACGGTCACCGGGACGACGGCGACCCTCACCGGTCTGACCCCGAACACCGAGTACACCTTCACCGTCAAGACCAAGGACCGCAAGGGGACCCTCTCCCCCGCCAGTGCCGCGCTGAAGGTGACGACCAACAACGCAGGCGACGACACCCAGCCGCCCACCGCGCCCACCGGCCTGCGCAGCACCGGCAAGAACTCGTCGAGCGTCTCCCTCGCGTGGAACGCCTCCACCGACAACAAGGGCATCGCCGGATACGAGGTCTACACCGGGACGACCCTGGCCGCGACGGTGACCGGCACCTCGGCCACCGTGACCGGGCTGTCGCCGTCCACCGAGTACACCTTCACCGTCAGGGCCCGTGACCTGTACGACAACGTCTCGGCCGCCGGTGACGCGCTGAAGGTGAGCACCGACGACATCGTCGGCAGCGGCTACGCCAGAGTCGGCTACTTCGTGCAGTGGGGCATCTACGGCCGCCAGTACTTCGTGCGCAACCTCGACACGACCGGCGTCGCGGGCAAGCTGACGCACCTCAACTACGCCTTCGGCAACATCGACCCGGTGAACCTGACCTGCCTGCACGGCGTCACCAAGGGCACCACGGCCGACCCCCAGGATCCGAAACAGGGTGACGGCGCCGGTGACGCGGACGCCGACTACGGCAGGCCGATGAGCGCGGCCCAGTCGGTGGACGGCGTGGCCGACACCGGCTGGGAGAAGCTGCGCGGCAACTACAACCAACTGCGCAAGCTCAAGGCGAAGTACCCGAACCTCAAGGTGCTGATCTCGCTCGGCGGCTGGACCTACTCCAAGTACTTCTCCGACGTGGCCGCCACCGACGCCTCCCGCAAGAAGTTCGTGAGCTCCTGCATCGACATGTACATCAAGGGGAACCTGCCGGTCTACAACGCCGCGGGCGGCCCGGGAAGCGCCGCCGGGATCTTCGACGGCATCGACCTGGACTGGGAGTGGCCGGGCGCGGAGGGCCACGCCGGCAACCACATCGGCGCCAACGACAAGGCGAACAACACGCTGCTGATCGCCGAGTTCCGCAGGCAGCTCGACGCCCTGACCCAGGAGACCGGCAAGCGTTACCAGCTGACCGCGTTCACCCCGGCCGACCCGGCGAAGATAGCCGCCGGCTGGGACCTGCCCGAGGTCGCCAAGTCCCTGGACATCTTCAACGTGCAGGGCTACGACTTCCACGGCGCGGGGAGCGACAACTCCTGGGAGCCCAACCGCACCGGCCACCAGGGCAACCTGTACGCCGACACCGACGACCCCTACTCGTTCCACTTCAGCGTCGAGAACGCGGTCGACGTCTACCTTCGGGCCGGGGTGAACCCCCGCAAGATCACCGTCGGCCTCGCCTACTACGGGCGCGGCTGGCAGGGTGTCGCCGACGGCGGGAAATCCGGTGAGTGGCAGTCGGCCACCGGCGCCGCTCCCGGGCAGTTCCAGGAGGAGGCGGGCACCCGGGGCTACGCCAACCTGCTGGCGAGTGTGCCGGGGTGCACCGTCAAACACGACGAGCAGGCGGTCGCGACCTACTGCCACACCGGCAACGGCGGGCAGTGGTGGACCTTCGACGACGCGTGGTCGATCGGCAAGAAGACCGCCTGGCTGCGGAGCAAGGGCCTGCTCGGCGTAATGATCTGGGAGATGTCCGGCGACCCCGGAACTCTGACCACCGCGGTGGACGCGGGCCTGAGGTGAACCGGAGGCGGGAACCCGCGAACGCGGAGGAAGGGACAGCCGGAAGAAGCCGTGACACACGCGTGAAGTGAACCGTAGACGACCTCTTGGACGGGCCGCCCCCGCTGTGCCGCCGGGGCGGCCCGTAGGCGTGGTCACAGCGGTGGCGGCCGCCGCCGGTCAGGTGCGGCGCGGGTTCCGCGGCCCGGGTCCGGCTCGGCCGGCCGGGGTGTGCCGTCTCCTCACCTGGGGCGATGTGGTGGCGGTGCGGCCGGAGGCGGAGCGAGGACCTCGGCGATCAATTGGGTGTCGGTGTACTCGGTGATCTCGGCGACCTTGCCGCCGCGCATGACGAAAACCCAGCAGTAACGGTTGGGGTAGTCACGCCCTGACGCTGTGGCGCTGTGATTGCGGCCTTCGACGACAACTACGTCATCGTCGGCCACGAAGCGCTCGGCGCTGACGATGTTACGTCCGCCGAGCTGTTCCGCGAGCGGGCGGAGCAGTTCCTCCAGTACGGCACGCTTCCCCTCATAGGTGCGTGACCACGCGGTCTGCCCGATGATCGTCCAGCGGACGTCGTCGGCCAGGGCGTCGATGAAGGGCCGCCCGTTACCCTTCGCGGTCTCGGCGAAGACTCCCTGCAGAAACGCTCTGTTGTCGGCCTCGGACACCTTGGCGGACCTCCTAGTAATCCGGTAAGGCTTCGCGGTCTTCGTGGTGAGGTGGCATGGAGACGGCCATCGCGTGATCATTGGGAGTCTGTGAGGACAACCGAAGATCGCGTGATGGCCGCGGCTGACAGCGTGGACCCCGGAGGCTGGGTGGTCACCTTCAACGACCTGATGGGCCGGATCGCCGGTCGTTTCGGCCGCGTCGAGCCCCGTCGCACCGCCACCGCCTACGTTCGTGGGCTGCTGGACCGGCGCTGCCGCCACCGGCGCAGACTCAACCATGATCGTGAAGTGTCACTGGAGTACTAGCCGGCTACGGCTCGTCTTTCCTGTGATCTCACCCAGGCGGTGAAGCCCTCGATCGCGTCGACGAGTGCCTCGAAGCGGAGCGAGTGGTACAGGTCGAAGGCGTGGTTCCCGCCACGCAGCTCGGCGTAGACGACGGGGTTGGCCGAGGTCCGGCGTAGGCGGTCGGCGAATTGCCGGGCGTCGGTCACGGGCACCAGCGGGTCCAGATCGCCGTGGGCCACGAGGAACGGCGGTGCGTCCGGTGCGATGCGGGCCAGCGGCGAGGACTCGGGGCCCTGGCCGAAGTAGGCGCCGTACCAGCCGTTCAGGTAGATGGCGCCGGTCACGGAGGTGTCGGCGTCCTCGAAGCCCGGCTGGAAGGCGGGGTCGTTCTGGGTGAGCGCGGCCAGCGCCGCCATGTGCCCGCCCGCCGAACTGCCCGCGACGAACAGCGTCGACGGGTCGGCGCCGTACTCGTGGGCGTGCTCGCGCACCCAGGCGATGATCTTCTTGAGGTCGATCAGGTGGTCCGGGTGCTGGGCCTGGGGCCGTAGCCGGTAGTTGGCGCTGACGCACACCCATCCCCGACCGGCGAGGTGGTGGAGCAGGGGAAGTGACTGGCTGTTCTTGTGGCCCCCGGAGTAGCCGCCGCCGTGCAGGTGGATCATCACGGGCGCGCCGGACGGGCGCGAGCGGTGGTGGTAGAGGTCGAGCAGGTTGCGACGGCCCGCGTCGCCGTAGGCGAGATCGGCCACGCGCCGGACGTCCAGGCGGCGCCGGAAGATGGGCAGGAGCAGGACGCGGGCCAAAGGGGGACGGCGCCGCAGTCCGGCACTGAGGTCGGCGTCGATGGCGGCGCGCCACCCCGCGCCCAGCCCGACGTCCATCGCGCGCTCGATCCTGGCCCGCTCGCCCAGCGCGCGGTAGGCGATGACCGCGAGCCCGATCGCGGTCACGGCGGCCAGGGCGACGACCGCCCAGCCGCCCGCCGAGTCGATGTCACCCTCGGCGAACGCCAGCGCGGTCGGGAGCAGCAACAGCCAGAGGAAGGCCGCGAACGGCAGTTCGTTGGCGGCCAGGCCGAAGTAGTAGCTCGGGCGGCCGAGCGGGCGTGAGAACGGCACCGGCCGTAGCGCGAACAGCGTGCCGATCGCGACGAGCGCCACAGTGAACAGATACCCGACGGGCACCGAGCCTCCAAAGATCGAAATTCGGCACCGGGGCGTGACCGCCCAGGTGTGGTCAGAAGCAGCCGGGGCCTCGGCGAGGTCGGCGCTGCGGCGTTGCCACCGGCGGCGAGCGGGCGGACCCAGGGAGCGCAGGTGCGCGGCCGGAGGTGTTCACGTCGGCCATCCTTGCCCGGCCGGCCGGGTTGCCGCATCGGGCTCGTGGTCGTGCTTCACCCTTCCCCGGTGGGGTTCGGGTCCTCCTTTGGTAGGTGACGGCCACGCCGTGGCGACCACTAGCCTGAGCCGGTGAGTGAGAGGCGATCTCCGCGGTCCACGATCATGGTGAGTGCGATCCTCGGAGCGGGCGCGCTGACCTCCGCGATGCTGTGGGGGCAGGCCGGCGGACCCTTCGTGGGATTGGACGTCGTCGTCGCGGTGGTGAGCCTCGTCGCGATGCTCGCCCAGCTGCGGTGGCCGGTCCCCGGAGCGCTCGCCGCCACGCTCCTCGCGGTGATCTCCCCGGTGGCGACGCCGGCGGCGACGCTGGGGGCGATGCAGGTCGCTCAGCGCAGGCGGTTCGGCGTCGCTGCGGCGGTGGCGGCGGCGGGCATCGCGGCTCACCTGGTCCAGGCGCTGTGGCGGCCGAACTCCGGCATCTCCTTCGGATGGTGGCTGCCGCTGATCTGTGCCACGTACGGCGCCCTGCTCGGCTGGGGCGCGCTGGCCCGTTCCCGTCGAGCCCTGCTCATCTCGTTGCACGAGCGCGCCCGCCGCGCCGAGACCGAGCAGGGCCGGCGGATCGCCGAGGCGCGCATGGCCGAGCGCCGCACGCTCGCCCGGGAGATGCACGACGTGCTGGCCCACCGCCTGTCGCTGGTGGCCACCCACGCCGGGGCACTGGAATACCGCCCGGACTCCTCCCCCGACCAGCTCGCCCGGGCCGCCGGAGTGGTCCGCTCCGGAGTGCACCAGGCGCTGGAGGAGCTGCGCCAGGTGATCGGCCTGCTGCGTGAGGAGGACGACCTCCTGGACGAGCGGGAGCCCTGGCCCACTCTGGCCGACCTGCCCCGGCTGGTCGCCGAGGCGCGCGAGGCCGGCCAGGACGTACGCGTCAGCGACGAGACCGCCGGCGCCGTCCCGCCTCCCGCCGGAAGGACCGGCTACCGCGTCGTCCAGGAAGGGCTCACCAACGCCCGCAAGCACGCCCCAGGCCAGCCGGTGGAGGTGCTGCTGCGCGGTGCTCCCGGCACACCCCTGCTGATCACCGTCACCAACCCGATGCCGCCGCCGGGCGCGGCACCGGCCTCTCCCAGCAGTGGCACCGGGCTGGTCGGGCTCACCGAGCGAGTACGGCTGGCCGAGGGACAACTGGACCACCACAGCACCGGCGGACGGTTCCGGCTCCATGCCCGGCTACCATGGCCGGCATGATCCGCGTGCTCCTGGTCGACGACGACGCGCTGGTCCGCGCCGGGCTGGCCATGATGCTGGACGGCGCCGCCGGCATCACCGTCGTCGGCGAGGCGGCCGACGGACAGGAGGCCGTCACCGCCACCGACGCCCACGCCCCCGACGTCGTCCTCATGGACCTGCGGATGCCCCGCGTGGACGGCATCACCGCCACCCGCCGGCTCCGCGCCCGGGCCCGCCCGCCGGAGGTGATCGTGCTGACCACCTTCGACACCGACGAGAACATCCTGCACGCGCTGCGCGCCGGCGCCGGCGGGTTCCTGCTCAAGGACACCCCGCCGCCGCAGATCGTGGATGCGGTCATCCGGGTCGCCGCGGGAGACCCGATCCTGTCCCCGCGCGTCACCCGGCGGCTGATGGACCGCACCGTCGCCCAGGCCGGGGCCTACGAGCGGGCCCGCGCCGCGCTGGCCACCCTCACCCCCCGCGAGCACGAGGTGGCCCTCGCGATCGCTCAGGGCAGGGCGAACGCAGACATCGCCGCAGAACTCGCCATGGGCATCACGACTGCGAAAGCTCACGTCTCCAGCATCCTGACCAAGCTCGGCCTGGACAACCGCACCCAGATCGCGCTCCTCGCCCACGACGCCGGCCTCACCTGACCGGCCTGTGCCCACGGGAGCCGGGCGACAGCGGTGACGTCCGCCGGTTTCGGCCGGGACGGCGTCTCCGGCCGGTGCGCACCGGAAACGGTGCGGCCACCGCGTCGCCGAGCAGCACCGGCGGCCGGTCGCCATGAATTCATTCCGTTAATTCGCCCGCCATTTGCAGCATGCTAGATTCGGAGCGTCTAAATGCATAAAAGAGCATGAATTCCTCCCCCATTGGAGAAGCATGGAGTCGCTGGTCGTAGAACGGGTGGATGTATTCGTCGTTGAATTGCCGTCCATCCGGTCGTTCAGCATTTCCGGAGGAAGCGTCACCACGGCGGGAAAGCCCGCCGAGCGGGTTCTCGTCAAGGTGACGGCCGACGGGCGTACCGGCTGGGGGGAGGCGACGCCGACCCCCGCCTGGACCTACGAGACCGTGGAGTCGATCTCGACGACGATCGCCCGCTATCTCGCGCCCGCGCTGGTCGGACGACTCGCGTGGGATCTGGACGGCGCCTGCGCGGCCTACGAGAAGGTGATCAACCGCGGTCTGACGATCGGTTCCCCCATCGCCAAGTCCGCGCTCGACATCGCGCTGCACGACCTGCTCGGCCGGGCCCTCGGGGTCCCCGTCGGCGTGCTGTGGGGTCAGCGCCGCCTCGACCGGATCACGCTCGGCTGGATCGTGGCCGGCCAGACCCCCGACGAGGTACGGCAGGCGGTCGAGGAGGGGAGGGCGCAGGGCTATCACGCCTACAAGGTCAAGGTGGGCCTGCACGACGAGGCGACGGACGTCTCCGTCGTGGCGGCGGTCAGGGAGGCGGCCCCGGACGCGCCCATCTGGGTGGACGCGAACCAGGCGTACACCGTGGACGGCGCGCTGCGCATGGCGCGCAGGCTCGCCGACCTGGACGTGTCGGCGTTCGAGCAGCCGCTGCCGGCCAACGACCTCACCGGGCTGCGCAGGCTGCGCGACCACAGCCCCCTGCCGGTGGCGCTGGACGAGAGCCTGCGCCACCCCTCCGACCTGGCCACGTTCGTGAAGCTCGACGCGGTCGACATCGCCATCGCGAAAGTCCAGCGGTCGGGCGGTCTCACGCTCTCCCGCAGGCTGTGCCAGCTCGCCGAGGACGCGGGGCTGCGCATCATGGGGTCGGGGCTGACCGACACCGATCTGGGGTTCGCCGCCTCGCTGCACCTGTTCGCCGCGTTCGGCGTGGACACCCCGGTCGATCTCAACGGACGGCAGTTCGTCCGCTCGGCGTACGTCGGGGGGAGCACGGTGGAGGTCGTCGACGGCACGGCCCTGGTGCCCACCGGGCCGGGCCTCGGCGTCGAGGTGGACGAGGACGCGGTCCGCGCCCTCTCCACGGCGCACTGGAGCGTCTGACCGGCGGCGCACCACACCGCACCACGGTCGCGGCCCGGGGCCGGGGGACGCACTCCCCCGGCCCCGGGCCGCTGTTCATACGCGCTCAGCGCAGCCAGTCGTCCAGGCGGGCGGCGACGAAGTCGTCGTCCGACAGCCAGGGGTAGGCGGCGCGCACCCGGGCGATCTCCTCGGCCTGCCCCGGGGACAGCCCCTCCAGCGGGTCGAGGCACCAGGTGCCGGCCAGGAGGCCCTGCCCGCGCAGCACCTCGTGGACCCCGGCGATGCAGCCGCGGAAGCCGCCCGCCACGTCGAAGACGGCTCCGTTGGCGTCGATGAGGTCGGCGGCGCGGCCCAGCAGGGAACGGAGGACCTCGTCGTCCCCGGCCCAGGCCCGCCGTACCTCCTCGAACATGAGCACCGCCGCCCGGGTCCACACCGCCCATTGGCCGAGCAGCCCGCCGACGATGCGGCGCCCCGCGACGGGGGTGAGCAGGTCGGCCAGGATGTTGTCGTCGTTGCCGGTGTAGAGCGCGATGTCGTCGCCGCGCCCCGACGCCGCCACGGCCCGGACCACGTCGACCGTACGGTAACGGTCGAAGGGCGCCATCTTGATCGCCACCAGGGACTCCTGCTCGCTCAGCGAGCTCCAGAAGGACGGGCTGAGCCTGCGGCCGCCCACCGCCTCCTGGAGGTAGAAGCCGATGACGGGCAGCACCTCGCCCACGGCCCTGGCCCGCTCCAGCAGCTCCGGCTCGCCGGCGCCGGGCACCTTGGGCGACAGCAGCACGGCGTGGTAGCCCAGCGAGGCCGCGAGCTCCGCCTCGGCGACGGCCTGGGCGGTGTCGCCGCACGCGCCGGCGACCATGACGAAGGGCCGGTCCGTCTCCTTCGCCACCACCTCGGCGGAGATCTCCAGCACCGGCCGGAGCAGCCCCGCCTGGCGGATCTCGAACTGCGTCGTGTGCACCGCCACGGCCACGCCGCCCGCTCCCGAGGCGAGGTAGTAGCGGGTGAGCGCGCGCTGGCGGCGCTCGTCGAGCGTGCGCCCCTCGGTCAGCGCCAGCGGGTGGGCGGGGATGACCGTCCCCGCCCTGAGCAGGTCGATCGACATCTCAGAACCTCCCGTCGCGCACCGCGAACTTGGTCGGCTTCCCGGACAGGGGCAGCCCGCGTGACAGCCAGTCGGCCTGCCACGCGATCAGCGTGTCCAGCGGCACGTCCGGATAGCCGAACAGGCCGTGGCAGCGGGAGGCGTCGTTCAGCAGGGCGGTGCCGCTCTCCTCGCCGCTGAAGGCCGCCTCGACGCCGAGCGCGGCGGCGACCCGGGTCGCCGTGCGCCGCACCGAGGCGGTCTCCGGGCCGGTCAGGTTGAGCGTGAACGCCTCCGGGGCACGCGCGTGCCGCAGCGAGCGCAGCGCGACCTCGTTGGCGTACCCCTGCCACACGACGTTGACGTGCCCGGTGGTGACGTCGACCGGCTCGCCCGCGGCGACCGTGGCCGCGATGTCCGCGATCACGCCGTAGCGCAGGTCCACCGCGTAGTTGAGGCGCAGGATCGCGACCCGGGTGCCGTACACGGCGGCGGCGTGCTCGAAGATGCGTTCCCGGCCGAGGCAGCTCATCGCGTACTCGCCGACCGGTTCCGGCCGGTCGCCCTCCGCGCTCCCGCCGGAGGCCACGTCCACCAGCGGGTACACGTTGCCGGTGGAGAACGCCGCGATCGCCGAGTCGCGGTAGCGCCGGGCGACGGCGGCGGGCAGCGCCGCGTTGACCGCCCACGCCTGGTACGGCGCGGCCGACGTGCCGAACTTGGCCCCGACCATGAAGACGACGTTCGCCGCGTCGGGCAGCGCGGCGAGGTCGCCGTCGCCCATCAGGTCGTGGCGGACCACGTCGACGCCCTCGTCCGCCAGGGCCCGCGCCGCGTCGTCGTCCGACCAGCGCGACACGGCGTACACGCGGGCGGAACCCCGTCCCGCGGCGTCCAGCGCGCGCCGGGCCAGCCGGACCAGGCTCGGCCCCATCTTGCCGCCGGCGCCCAGCACGACGAGGTCGCCGTCCAGTTCGCCGGCATCGGTGACCAGTGCGGCCGAGGGGGTGGCCAGCCGGTCCTCGAGCTCCCGCTCGGATGTGAACATGTCACGCTCCTTCGTCGTGTGGCCGCCGGTAGCGCACGCCCAGCCGGTCGAGGAGCGGCAGGTGGGCGGTCAGCCGCCGGGTGAAGTCGCCGAGGTCCCGGCCGGAGGACCAGGCGGCTTCGGCGACGGCGCAGAGGCGGGGGAAGGCGTTGTAGTCGAGGCGTTCCCTCGTGGGGAGGTACTCGCCCCAGAGCTGCGCCTGCGTGCCGAGGACGGCCCCGCCGGCGTCGAATCCGTAGACGGTCTCCAGTGGAAGCGGCCCGGCGATGCTCACCGGCTCGCCAGGGGCGTCCGACTCGGCGTAGTCGAGGTAGGTGTGCGTGTGGGGCGCGGCGACCACCTCGTGTCCCGCCCGCAACGCCGCCTCGATCCGGTCCACGCCCCGCCAGGCCATGATCACCATGTCCTCGGGCGGGTCGTGGTCGAGCATGTCGTCCCAGGCCACCGCGCGGCGGCCGAGCCCGCGCAGGTGGTCGGCGAGGAGCCGGCCCCACCAGCCGTGCAGGGCCGCGGGGCCGGCGAGCCCGGCGTCCGCCACCCGCCGCGCGGCCTCGGGGCTGGTGGCCCACTCGTCGCCGCGGACCTCGTCCCCGCCGATGTGGACGAACCGGGACGGGAAGACGTCGCTCAGCTCGTCGAGCACGTCGCGGGCGAACCCGGCGGCGCGGTCGCCCACGTTGAGCACGTGCGAGGAGATCCCCCACGAGGTCCGCACCTCGACGGGCGTCGCGGACGGGTGGCCGAGCCAGGGACAGGCGGCGATCGCGGCCTGGGAGTGCCCGGGGAACTCGATCTCGGGGAGCACGGTCACGCCGCGCGCCGCCGCGTAGTCCACCAGGTCGCGCAGCTCCCGCTGGGTGTAGAAGCCGCCGTGCGGGGTCCCGTCGAACCTGCCCTCCCGCGCGTGCCCGGCCGGGGACTCGGCGCGGTGGGCGCCGATCTCGGTGAGCCGCGGGTGCCCGCGCACCTCGAACCGCCAGCCCTGGTCGTCGGTGAGGTGCAGGTGCAGGACGTTGAACTTGTGCAGCGACAGCAGGTCGACGTACGCGCGCAGGAAGGAGACCGGGCGCCACCAGCGGGCCACGTCGATCATGACGCCGCGCCACGCGTACCTGGGCACGTCGCGGACGGTGCCGCAGGGCACGCCGCCGGGGCCGTGGAGCTGGCGCAGCGTCTGGACGCCCCAGCGCAGTCCGGCGGCGCCCGCCGCGGCGATCACGGCCTCCTCCGGGGCGACGGTGAGGACGTACCCCTCCTCCCCGAGGGACGGGTCGGTCACGAGGCGGAGGACGATCTCCCCGGGGCCGTCGCCTCCCGCGTCCAGGCCGAGCAGGTCCCGCGCCGTCTCGGCGTGCGGGCCGCTCACCCGCGTGCCCCGGCCGAGCGGGAACCGCCCCTCCGCCGGATGCGACGAGCCGACCCGCGGGATCACCTGCGGGCTAACTCTGGAGGTCATCGCCCGAGCACCTCACGGAAGGCGGTGAGGGCCTCACCGATGGGCGGCGCGTCGGGGTACCAGGCGCGTTCCCATTCGAGCGCGAGGTAGCCGGAGTATCCGATGCGTTCGAGTTCGGCGAGCACGCCGGGCACCCCCACCGCGCCCCGGCCGGGCAGCACCGGCGCCAGTTCGGTGGGCGTCGCCGCGTCCTTGATCTGCACGTGCCTGAGGTACGGCGCCAGCGTGTCCGCGGTGGCGGCGACGGTCTCCCCCGCGCGCCACGGGTTGACCACGTCCCACAGCGCCCCGACCCGTGGCGAGCCGACCCCGGCGAGGACCCCGGCGATCGCCTCGCCGGTGAGGAAGACGTCGTGGGTCTCCAGCAGCACGTCGACACCGTTGTCCGGCAGCCGGTCCGCCACCTCCGCGAGCCTGCGGGTCGCGGCGGCGGCCGGATCGTCCTGCCCTTCGACCCCTCCGAAGACCCGCACGTACGGCGAGCCGAGCGCCTCGGCGATCTCGACGTGGCGCAGCACCTCGGCCACCGGGTCGCCGTCCGGCCGGGCCACGCGCGTGTAGGAGCAGACGGCGATGATCTCGACCCCGGCGGCGGCGAACGTGCGGGCCACCGCGCGCAGGTCGCCGGGGGGCGTCTCCGGCGAGACGATCTCACCGTCGGCGCAGCGCAGCTCCACTGCGGCGCAGCCGTACCGGGAGGCGGTGGCGATCACCTCGTCGGCGGAGGCGCCCGGCATGCCGAGCGTGCTGAACGCGAGCGGGTTCACATCTGTCCCTTCACTGTGACGGTGGAACCATGACGGGCGGACTCGTAGACGGCGAGGGCGACGTCCAGGACGGAGAGCGCGTACTCCGGCGTGACCTCGGGCGTGGTCCCCGTCGCGCAGGCCCGCGCGAAGTCGGCGAGCTGCGCGGCGAACGCCTTGGCCATCTCACCGGGTTCAGGTGCGGCGACCTGGGTGGCGACGCCGCCGCGGAAGGACCAGACGCCCTCGCCGCGGCTGATCCGTACCGCGCCCTCGCCGCACACGATCTCGGCCTCGTCGGTGAACGGCAGGCCGGTGCCGGTGACGGAGATCGTCGAGCGGGTGCCGTCGGCGTGCCGGGCCAGGGCCACCGCCTCCGTTTCCACCGATCCGCCGGCGGACCCGGCGATGTGGCCGGTGACCTCGACGATCGGCGAGCCGACGAGCATCTGGAGCTTGTCGATGCTGTGGGTGCCGACGTTGAGCACGATCCCGCCGCCGGCCATCTCCGCGTCGAGGAACCAGCGGGGCCGGGACGGGTCGGCGTAGTCGGCGGTGCGCCGTTCCGAGGCCACCACGACGTTGCCGAGCTCGCCCGAGGCGAGGAAGGCCGTGGCGGCGCGCAGCATCGGGACGAAGCGCAGGACGTGTCCGACCGCGCACACGACGCCGGCCGCGCGGCAGGCGTCGATCATGCGGACCGCGTCCTCGCGCGTGGTGGCGATCGGCTTCTCCACGAGCACGTGCAGCCCGGCCGCGGCGGCGTCCAGGGTGATCGGAGCGTGCAGGGCGTGCGGGACGGTGATCACGACCGCGTCGAGGCCGCCCGCGTCGATCATCGCCCGGTGGTCGGTGAAGACGCGGGCGCCGGCCTCCGCGGCCAGCTTCTCCGCCGCCTCGGCCCGCACGTCGCACACCGCGGCGATCTTCACCTGCCCGGCCGTCTGACGGGCGGCGGCCACGTGGAACTCCGCGATGGTGCCCGCACCGATGACGCCCAGGCGCAGCCCGGATGTTGTGGTCACGATTTCCTTTCTGGAACGGATGAGGATTCTCAGCCCTTGAGTCCCGCGGACATGGTTCCGCGGACGAAGTAACGCTGGGCCAGGACGAACACGACCAGCATCGGCAGCAGGCTCATCATCGCCGCGGCCGTGACGAGCTGGTCGTTCCCGACGAACTGCCCCTTGAGGCTCAGCACGCCGACCGGCAGCGTGTAGTTCTCGGGTGAGGTGAGATAGATGGTGGGTTCCAGCACGGCCTTCCACGACGTGGTGAAGGTGAAGACCGCGAGGGTGGCCAGGGCGGGCTTGGCCAGCGGGAGATGGATCCGCCAGAACACCTGCCAGGGGTTGGCCCCGTCGAGGCCCGCCGCCTCCTCGAAGTCCTGGGGGATGCCGAGGAACGTCTGCCGCATCAGGAAGATCCCGATGGGCGTGGCCAGCCAGTACGGCACGATGAGCGGCAGCAGGGAGTCCAGCCAGCCCAGCGAACGGAACAGCAGGAAGTTCGGGACGATCGTGATGACGGTCGGCAGCATCATGGTCCCGAGGGCCATGGTGAGCAGCGTCTGCTTGCCCGGCAGGCGCATCCTGGCCAGGGCGTGCCCGACCATGGCGCTGGTGAGCACGTTGCCGGCGACGGCGAGGACCGCGATCACGAGGCTGTTGACGAGGTAGAGCCCGAACGGGGTGCGCCGCCACACCTCCGCGTAGTTGTCCCACTGGACCGGGTCGGGGATCCACACCGGCGGGACCTGGATGTACTGCGCGAAGCTCTTGAGCGAGTTCCCGAGGGCCGCCGCGAACGGCAGCAGCATGACCACCGCGCCCGCGAGGACCAGCACGTAGGAAACGGTCTTACGCATAGTGCACCCATCTGCGCTGGAGCCGGAACTGCACCAGGGTGAGCGCGAGCACCATCACGAACAGCACCCACGCGATGGCCGAGGCGTAGCCCATCTGGAAGAACTGGAAGCCCTGCCGGTAGAGGTAGAGCACGGTCAGCTCGCTCGCGCCGTGCGGGCCGCCGTCGGTCATCACGAAGACCTGCTCGAACGACTGCAGCGTCTCGATGGAGGTGAGCACCAGCACCAGGAACGTGGTGCCGGAGATGCCCGGCAGGGTGATGTACCGGAACCGGTTCCAGGCCGACGCGCCGTCGATCTTCGCCGCCTCGTAGCGGTCCTCGGGGATGGCCTGGAGGCCCGCGAGGAAGAGCACCGTCATGTAGCCGACGCCCTTCCACACCGCGACCGCCGCGAGCGTGGGGATCACCAGCGCGGGATCCTGCAGCCAGTTCTCGGCGGGCAGCCCGAACAGGCCGAGCACCTGGTTGGCGATGCCCGTCTGCGGGTTGAAGACCGCGTCGGCGACGTACGCGACGACGACCCACGAGGAGACGACCGGGACGAAGTAGGCCGCGCGGAACAGGGCCATGCCGCGCAGCCGCTGGTTGAGCGCGATCGCCAGGGCCAGGGCCAGGGCCGTCTGGGTCGGCACGAACAGCACGGCGAAGTACGCGGTGTTGCCGAGCGTCCGCCAGAAGACCGGGTCGCCGAAGAGGCGGGTGAAGTTGTCGAACCCGACGAACTTCGGCGAGGACAGCAGGTCGTAGTCGGTCATGCTGAAGAACAGCGAGGCCAGCAGCGGCCAGGCGGCCAGCGCGACCAGGTGGAGGATGTAGGGCGAGGCGAAGGCGAACGCCCAGATCCGCTCGCCCGCGTGCCGTTTCCGGGCGGGTGGCCGCTGTTCGGCGGCCACCTTCCCGGTCTCTTCGGTGAGCACCGTCACTGCGTCTGCCCCGCGTAGAAGCGGTCGATGACCTCCTGGGCCTCCTTCTGGCCGGTCTGGAGCGCGGTGGCGACGGGCGTGGAGCCGGACAGCGCCTCGTTCATCCGCTTGGCCAGGGCCTCGGTGTACTCCGACCACACGGCGTTGGTGCCGAGGTCGGTGGCCTCGTCGAGCGATTCGAGGAACGCCTTGCCGCGGTCGGCGGGCAGGGCCGTGGTGGCGACCTTCTTGTTGATCGGGATCGCCTCGCCGAGCTCGGCCCACCTGCGCTGCGGCCCCTCGCCCGAGAAGAAGGTGATCCACTTCCACGCCGCGTCGGCCTGCGCCTGCGAGGCCGCCTTGCTGACCACCCACGAGTTGACGATCGCGACGTTGCCGCGGCCGGCCGGGCCCTTCGGCAGCGGCGCCACCCCGAAGTCGACGCCCGCACTCACCGCGGGCAGGGTACGGGCGTAGATCCCGTACGACATGGCGACCCGGCCGGTGGCGAACAGCGTGTGGACGACGCCCTTGCCCATGGCCTCGGTGGTCACGTAGTCGGGGGCGAAGCCGTCCTTGCCCATCGCGCCGAGCATCCAGTCGAGCGCGGCCGTGGACTGCGGGCTGTCGACGACCACCTTGCGGTTGCCGTCGGTGACGATGTCCCCGCCGAACGCCTTGATGATGGGCCACCAGCTCTCGGTGAAGCCCGGCGAGTACGCGCGGAAGCCGTACGTGTCGGGCTTGCCGTCGCCGTTGGTGTCCTTGGTGAGCTTCTTGGCCGCCGCGGCGAGGTCCTCGTAGGTCCAGTCGGCCGTCGGCTCGGCGACCTTCGCCTCGGCGAACATCTTCTTGTTGTAGAAGAGCACCGGGGTCTGGGCGCCCTGCGGGAAGCCGTAGACCCGGCCCTGGGCGTCCTTGTTCAGCTCGATGCCGGAGTAGTCGGCGGCGTTGACGGCCTTGACCCGGTCGGTCAGGTCGGCGAGGGCGCCCCGCGCGGCGAACTCCTGCACGAGCACGCCGTCGGACAGCCACACCTGCGGGGCCTGACCGCCGGCGATCTGGGTCCTGAGCCGCTCGAAGAACTTGACGTACGGCGCGACCTCGAGCTGCACCTTGATCGACGGGTTGGCGGCCGTGAACTCCTTGACGAGTTCCCGCATGGTCGTGTCGGCCTTGTCTCCGGCGGCGGCGTAGAAGCCGAGCTTCAGGGTGACCGCCCCGGAGTCGTCGGCCGAGCCGCCACATGACGCCGTGCCTGCCATGGTGAGGACGGCCACCGCGGCGGCGGCGAGCATGCGCACTCTCATTGGGTCCTCCAGAACAAAGGGGGAAGGGGGGTGAGGATGACGGCCGGCGTCACATCGGGACGCGGACCTCGACGAGGCTGCCGGAGGCGGCTCCGCAGGAGGCCCGTACGGCCAGGCGGGGCTGTAGCACGACCCGGCAGACCGGGGCGACGGGGCCGAGCTCGATCCGGCGGAGCAGCAGCTCGGTCGCCATGCGGCCCACCTCGGCCTTGGGGGGCGACACCGCGGTGAGCGGCACCTCGGACAGATCGGCGACCTCGTCGTCGTAGGCGACCACGGCGATGTCGTCGGGCACGGTGAGGCCGACCCGGCGCAGGTAGGGCAGAAGTGTGGTCGCCTCGCGGTCGCCGAGGCACACCACCGCGCGCACCTTCTCCGTGACCAGCGAGTTGGCGTACGCGAGCATGTCGGTCCCGGTCCAGACGGGCTGCCTTGCCACGGCCTCCGGGATCTCCGGAAGCCCCAGGTCGGCGATGGCCTGGCGGTATCCCGCGAAGACCTGCTCCGAACTGGCGGTGCCGAGCCGGCCGAGGTAGCCGATCCGGCTCCGGCCGAGCCGGCTGAGGTGCTGGACCGCGGCGTAGCCGCCGCCGTGCACGTCGGTGCAGACGTACGAGGTCGGGTCGGCCGGGCGGGGGTCGGCCGGCCGCCGCTCCACCAGCACGTACGGCACCGGCAGCTCGCGCAGGCGGGCCAGGTGCGCGTCGGGGTCGGCGGCGAGGTGCAGGTTGGGCACCAGCAGCAGACCGGAGACTCCGACGTCGACGAGCTGCTGGATCTGCGCCGGCTCGACGTCGGGGTCGTAGTTGGAGCACGCGAGCACGAGCTGCACTCCGGCGGCGGTGGCCGCCCGCTCGATGCCCTGGACGACCTGGGGGAAGTAGTAGGTGTTCGACGGGACGAGCACGCCGATCAGGCGTGGCTTGGCCCCGGCGGCGACGGAGGCGGTCACGAACGTGCCCGACCCCTGACGGCGCCGGACGAGTCCCTCCTCGACCAGGAGGTCGACCGCGCGGCGCACGGTGTTCACCCCGACCGCGTAGGTCTGCGCCAGCTCGGCCTCGGTCGGCAGTCTGCCGCCGACCGGCCAGCGGCCCTGCACGATCTCCTGCCGCAGGCGTGCCGCGAGGGTGCGGAACCTTCTCCCCCTTGGGAGAGAATTCATTCCATCGAGTGGCTCCATAACGGGATTCTTCTCGCCAAACAGGAGCAATGTCAATGCTAAATTCATCCCTTGTTTGTCACCTGAAAGGAATGAATTCAACCCCTAAGGCATGGCGAAAGGGCCGCCTCCGGCGGGAGGCGGCCCTTCGGCGGAGCCGGCGTCACCAGCGGACGGTGACTCCCCTGCCCCGGTCATAGGCGCCGGCCCAGTAGTGGCCGGCGGCGGTCAGCCGATGACCGGCGAAGCCGACCTCGCCGGTCGGCTGCTTCAGCGCCTCCGACGTCGCGGTGGCCCAGCCGTCGGCGTTCGCGGTCACCGTCACGTAGCGTCCGGCGGAGAAGGTGAAGCGCCCGCGTACCGTGGCGGCCACCGGCCGCCCGGTCTCCTCGTCCACGACCCGCAGCCGCACCCGCGCCGCGCCGCCCTCCAGGGTGACGGTCATCGACTCCACGACCATGGGACGCAGGCCGGTGGCGCCGGTCGTCACGGTGACCGGATCGGACGCGGGACCGCGGTGTCCGGCCACATCCACGGGCACGATCCGGTAGTGGTAGGTGGTGCCGGGCAGCAGCCCGGCGTCGGTGTGGGTGAGGCCGCGCGCCCTGCCGGCGAGCGTGCCGGGGCCGGGGGTGAAGTCCGGCTCCGCCGACCGGTGCACCTCGTAGAAGTCGACCTCGGTGTCGTCGCGCGCCCGCCCGTAGGTCAGGTCGACCGTGGCGTGGTCGAACGCGACGGCCTTCGGCGGCGACCCGACGCCCGTGGGCGGCCCGGAGTCGGCGGGAGGCTCGGGCCATCGCGCCGAGGGACCCCAGATCGTGGGCAGCTCCCGGTAGGAGTCGTAGTGGTGCAGCGCCACCCCGGCGAAGGCGGAGCGGCCGGAGAACGCCTGGTAGACCTTCGCCAGCTCCGTCTCCAGCGCGTCCCGGCCCTCCTCGCGGAAGGTGATGCTGGACGGGTCGCCGCTGGTCGCGATGTCCAGCGTCTCCACCCCCACCACCACGGAGAGCGGCTTGCCGATCCGCTCGGCATAGGCGATCTCACCGGCCGCCTGCGCGATGATGCCGACGCCGCCGTCCGCCTGGTCGCGGTAGTCCATGATCGCGATGTAGTCGCTGATGTCCTGGATGTGCTCGGACATGGCGCGGGTGGTCCCGCCGTACGGGATGTCCGTGCAGCAGGCGGAGGTGTCCAGCCAGCGGGGTACGGCGGGGCCGAACAGCAGGGGCTGCCCGGACGCGTCCCGGCGCGCGATCATCGCGCGGAGGGTGTCCAGCCACTGGATCTGCACGTCGGGCTTGGCGCTGTTGAACCAGGGCAGGCTGTACGGCTCGATGTCGACGTTGATCCCGTCGAACCGCTCGGCCGGCTTCGAGGAGAAGTTGTAGTCGAGGACCCGCTCCATCTCCCCGACGGCGCGGTCGCGATACCGGGAGAGCGCGCCGAGGTAGGGCGGGCGCGTCCCGCCGGCCACCGTGGCGTGCACCTTCATCCCCCGGCGGTGCGCCCAGGCCACGAGGTCGCGCAGTTCGGGACGCGCGTCCTCGATCATGTCGCGCCCCGCGTACGTGTCCACGCCCAGGTACATGGTCGAGCCGGGCGGGAGAACGGTCTCCAGCAGGCGGCGCGACCCGGGGTTGAGCACCAGGTTGTAGGACGCCTTCTCCCAGATCCACATCGCCCGGTCCTGCCGGTGCGGCACCGGGCGCTCCTTCTTCGCCGCGCCGAACGCCACGTACCTGCTGGCCGACCTGGAGACGTGTCCGCGCGCGTCGGTCGCCTCCGCCTCCAGGCTCGCCATGACGTCGCCGTACTCCGCCGGTTTCACCAGCGCGACGTACCGCCCCCTGGCGCCGGCGGCGCGCTGCCAGGGGCCGCCGTTGACCCGGACCCGCACCGAGCGCACGTCCGCCCCGGCGACGTCGATCCGCACCGGCGTGGGCCGGGTGAGCCGCGCCCCGTCGGCGGGCTCGGAGATCGACACCTCGGGCGCCCTGGCCCGCGGGTTGTCCACCCGCAGGGTGAGCGGCTCCGACCACGTGCCGTACCGCGTCTCCGCGGCCGTCGCCTTGGCGTAGACCTCGATCTCGCCGTCCATCGCGCCGGTGTCCAGGTCGTACGACCACGTCCCGCTGTCGTCGGCGTCCGGGTCGCTCACCCTGGCGCGCTCGATCCGCTCGCCGTTCACCACGACGGACACGTCGTACGCCCCGGTGAAGCGCCCGGCGAGCCGTACGACGCCGGGGGCGGCCTCGGAGGAGTCGATCACCACCGACGGCGGGTCCGCCGCGCGGGCGGCGGCCGGGACCGCCGTGACGACCGGCACGGCCGCCACGGTGAGCATGAGCGCGCCGACGATCCTCGACAGCCCCGCATGCCCGCCTTCTCCGGTCCTCGGAGGGAGCGGCTTCCCGCCTCCCCCGGCCGGGGTGGGCGACGGACGGGCCCTGCCCGTTCCGGGCGCGGGAACCGGACCAGGGAAGCGTTTTCCCCGCCGGGTGAACCCGGCGGTCCTCTTGCTGGCTCTGATGGAAGCCACCTCCATAGGAATGAATTAACACCGGATTACGAAATATCCGGACAGTGGATCCGTGAGATGGCGAAACAATAGCCCCGAAGCAAGGGAAGAAAAATGGCATGAATTCCCGCCCCGCGCCACCAGGCCCCGCTCCCCTTCCGTGACCCGGAGGTCGCCGACGACGAGGACCGACGGCCGGCACACCGGACGCCGGCAGGTCTCGCGTGGCCGGACGCCGTCCGGCCGGGGGCGGGGAGGGAGGCGTCCGCCCCCGTCCGCCGCGAATTCAGTCGGGGATGGGGCGGAGCCGGGCGCGCAGGAGGCAGAACTCGTTGCCTTCCGGGTCGGCCAGGACGTGCCAGCTCTCGGCGCCGGTCTGGCCGACGTCGGCGGGTTTGGCCCCGAGGGCGAGCAGCCGCTCCAGCTCGGCGTCCTGGTCGCGGTCGGTGGGGTTGACGTCGATGTGCAGCGGGAGCTTCCCGGTCCGCGGGGCGCTGCTGGGGCTGAGGACGAGGGTGGGCTGCGGCCCGCCGAAGCCGGCGTCGGGCGGCCCGATCTCGATGCTCCCGTCGTCCTCCCTGCCGAGTTCGGCGTAGCCGAGGACCTCGCTCCAGAACACGGCGAGCCGCTCGGGGTCGGCGGCGTCGATGACCAGCTCGCTGATGCGGCATGCCATGCCCGTGAGTGTACGCGGAGGACCCGAGAGTCGATCATCGGCCACGCGCTCCGCCCGCGGCCGGGATGCGACGCGACCCGCTCCGCGCGGACGGCCCCGGCCAGGTGGCCGGGGCCGTCCGCGATCGGCCTCGGCACCTCGCCGGGTGGCCGGTCAGAAGCGGAACGTCTCGACGAACCGGTGGAGCAGCGCGGGATCGCCCTCCACCCGCACGCTGCCGTCGGCGAGTGCTTCGTCCGGGGTCTTGACGCCCGTCATCAGAGCGTGGATCCCCTGGTCGTTCAGCCTCTCGACGACCAGGTCCGGGGCGGGGTGCGGGCCGATGCCGACCGTGAGCGCCCCGGCGGTGATCTGTATGCGGAGGGTGAACTCACCCATGCGGACCTCGTAGCCGACCGTGGCGTCCTGGTTCGCCTCCGGCCGGTAGGTGGTCCGGAAGGCCATGGCCACCGACTCGGCGGTGACGACCTCGCCGGCGCGTGGCTCGGTCATGGTCCGGGAGCCCCAGCGGCCGAGCGCGATCAGGGCCGGTTCGAGGTCGCGCCCGTGGTCGGTGAGCTCGTAGACGACCGAGCGCTCGGGATGGGGCAGCGCGCGGCGGAGGACCAGCCCGGCCTCTTCGAGCTGTTTGAGGCGGGCCGACAGGATGTTGGTCGGGATGGAGGACAGGCCCCTGCGCAGGTCGGTGTAGCGCTGGGGCCCGGACAGCAGGTTGCGGACGATCAGCAGGGTCCAGCGTTCGCCGACCATCTCCAGCGCGCGGGCCAGGCCGCAGAACTGTCCGTACTCACGAACCGTCATGGGCACATCCTACAGCGACCTTCAGTTGACAAACCATGCTTGCAAAAGACAAGCTTGCTGCTCGTTCCGCCATATGGCCGGTCCACCCGGTGACTTTCGAGGAGTGATCGCATGACGGCGCGGAAGATCGCGGCCGGGCTGTTCGTCTCACTGGACGGCGTGGTGGAGGCGCCCGAGACGTGGCACTTCCCCTATCTGAACGAGGAGATGGGGGCGGCGGTCGGCCAGATGTACGCCGAGGCCGACACCCTGCTGCTGGGGAGAGTGACCTACGAGGCGTTCGCCGCCGTCTGGCCGCACCGGACCGGCGAGATGGCCGATGCGATCAACGGCATCCGCAAACTGGTCGCCTCCACCACGCTCACCGAGGTCGGCTGGACCAACGCGACCCTCATCAAGGGTGACGTCGTCGCCACGGTGAAAGAACTCAAGGGGCGGCCCGGCGGCACGATCTCGGTGGCGGGCAGCATCAGCCTGATCCGCGCCCTGCTCGGGGCCGGGCTTCTGGACGAGCTGCGCCTGCTGGTTCACCCCCTGGTGGTCGGCGCCGGGCAGCGTCTGTTCCCCGACGGCACCGCGCCCGTGCCTCTCAAGCTCGCCCGGTCGGTCACCTTCGCCACCGGTGTGCTCGACCTGACCTACCAGCCCACCTGACCGCTCCGCCATACGAAATGGAAGACATCACGATGAACGACGTTCAGATCAGGACATTCCAGGTCCCCGGCGCCCGCCTGCACTACGAGGTCCGGGGAACCGGGCCGTTGCTGTTGATGATCCCCGGCGCACCCGCCGACGCCGGAGCGCTGGCCGGGCTCGCCGCGTGCCTTTCCGACCGCTACACCGTCGTCACCTACGACCAGCGCGGCCTGTCCCGCAGCGTCCTGACCGAACCGCCCGCCGACCAGGACGTCGCGGTCTTCAGCGACGACGCTCACCGCCTGCTGGCCGCCCTGGGTGACGAGCCGGCCTACGTGCTGGGCAACAGCGGCGGCGCGCTCACCGCCCTTGACCTGGCCGCACGCCACCCCGAACGGGTGCGCGCCCTGGTCGTGCACGAGCCGCCGCTCCCCGAACTGCTTCCCGACCGCGAGCGCTGGCGGGCGGTGTTCCAGGACGTGTACGACACCTACCGCGACCAGGGCGCGGGCATGGCGATGGGCAGGTTCATCGCCACCGTCGAAGGGGACGGTGCCGCGCCTCCCGCGATGCCCGACCCCTCGCAGATGCCGCCCGAGGCGCTGGAGATGATGGGCCGCATCCAGGGCAACCTCGACCACTTCCTGGCCCACGTGCTGCTGCCCGTGCTGCGCTTCGAGCCCGACATCGCCGCACTGCGTTCCGGTCCCGTACCGGTCACCGTCGGCGTCGGAGCGGCCTCGGGGGACGGCGTTCCCGCGCTGTCGGCCCGGGTGCTGGCCGAACGGCTCGGCGTCGAACCGCTCGTCTTCCCCGGAGACCACCAGGGCCTGGCCACCGACGCCGCCACCGGCGCCGAGATCATCCACAAGACCCTCGCCTGACCCCCACCACCATCAGAACGGAGTTCCGCGACATGACCGCACCGGCCAAGGGCGATCCCTCCAGCTACTTCCCCGCCATCGAGAAGAGGTACGGGCGCCCGGTCCAGGAATGGATCGACCTCATCGGCTCCTCCCCCCTGACCAGGCACATGGAACTCGTCGGCTGGCTCAAGTCCGAGCACGGCCTCGGGCACGGCCACGCCAACGCACTGGTCGCCCACACCCTCGCCGGCGGGAGATGAGCCGGCCGCATGGGAACCGGGCACCGTCCCGCGCGGACCCGATCCGAGAATCCCGCCTCGGCCGGGCGGGTCCGCCGGACAGGTTCGCCGACGCGGTGAACCCGTCCGGCGGACCCGGCCCGGCGGGGCTCCGGGTTCAGCGGCTCACCGCGGTCTCCCGCTCCACGCGCGACGGCTTCGCCGTACGCGTCGACGGTCCCCGGAGCGCCGCGGCGGAACCGCGGATCGGCGCTCAGACGGCCGGTGACCGGCGCCGAACGCGGTCGGCGTCCTCGGCGCGGTTCTGGGCTTGGTAGAGCCGTAACGCCTCGCGCCACGCGCTGCGGGCCTGCTGCCCGTCACCCATCGCGGCGTGGACTTCTCCGAGGTGTTCCCAGGTGTTGGCTTCGTCGAAGGCGTTGCCGATCTCCTGAAGCAGCCTGAGAGCCTCGTTGTAGTGACTCAGGGCCTGGTCGTACCGGCCCGTGTGGTGGGCGATGTATCCCAGGCTGTCGAGCGTGTTGGCCTCCCCGTCGCGGTGCCGGTGGCGGCGGAACAGGGCCAGGGCGGCTTCGCAGTGGGCGAGGCCCTCGGTGTGCAGTCCGAGCCTGCTCGCGTACCAGCCCATGTCGTTGAGCGCGTCGGCCATCCGCACATGGTCGTCGAGGGCCCGGTAGCGGTGCAGGGCCTGGGCGGTGTGCTCCAGAGCCCGCCGCAGGTCCTCCCGCTGCGCCCAGGACACCGCCATACCTTGATGGATCTGGGCCTGGGCGGCGAGGTCCCCGGTGCGCCGGGTGAGGGTGAGAGCCTGCTGGAAGTGATCCATGGCCAGGTCGTGCCGGCCCAGCCGGGCGCAGGCGTTGCCGAGGATCCGGTGGGCCAGCGCCTGGACCTCGGGATCGCCGAGATGGCGAGCGGCCTCCAGTCCCGCCAGCCAGCCGTCGAACTGGTCCTGTATGGCGCCGCGCCGGAAGTGGAAGGTGTCCAGGCTCCAGGTGAGCCGCCATACCGCTTCGTGCCGGTTCTGCTTCGTGGCGAGGTCCCGGGTGGCCAGCAGGCAGGCGTGTTCGTCGGCGAACCACGTCCAGGCGGCGGCGTGGTCGGCCGGCGGCCCCTGCCACCATCCGGGAGCGGGGGCGTCGAAGGTGATCGGTGCGCGGTGCGGCGCGAGAAGCCGTTCGGCGGCGTAGGCGGTGTGCAGGTGGAAATCGACCAGCCGCCGCAGCGCGGCCTGCCGGGCGATCTCGGACCGGTCCTCGCGGACTTGTTCGGCGGCGTAGAGACGGACCAGGTCGTGCATGCGCCACCGGCCCGGAATGTGCTGATGGATCAGCGACATCCCCTCCAGTTCTCGCAGCGGTCCGCGTACCCGGGTGGGCGGCAGGCCGGCCAGGGCGGCGACGGCGCCGAGGCCGATGTCCGGGCCCGGCGCCAGGCCCAGCAGTCCGAACACCTCGGAGGCCCGCGCGGAGAGGCCACGGTAGGAGGTGGTGAACACGGCGCGCAGGTTGGTCCGCAGGTCCCCGGTGTCCCACGCGTCCAGCCGGCCGGCGGTGTCCCGCAGTTCGGTGGCGAGTGCGGCCAGCGGCAGCCGCGGGCTGAGCACGGCGCGGGCGGCGAGGACGGCCAGTGCCAGCGGCAGACCCGCGCAACAGTCCAGCAGGTAGGCCACGGCTTCCGGTTCCGCCGCCAACCGGTCGGCGCCGAGCCGGTGGAGGAGCAGCCGGTGGGCCTCGGCGTCGTCGAGTACGTCCAGAGCCACCGGCCGGGTGTCGTTGGCGGCGGTCATTCCGGCCAGCTGGTGGCGGCTGGTCACCACGACCGTGCAGGTGGGGCTGCCGGGTAACAGGGGGGTGGCCTGGTCGGCGTCGCGGACGTCGTCCAGCACGATCAGCATCCGCCGTCCGGCCACCAGACTGCGGTAAAGGCCCACCTGCGCGTCCAGGTCCGTCGGTGTCCTCTCGGGGGCGACGCCGAGTGCCTCCAGGAAGCCGCGTACGGCGATGGCCGGGGACAGCGGCTGCTCGATCGGATCGAAGCCTCGCAGATCGGCGAACAACTGTCCGTCGGGGAAACGGTCGATGTTCTCGTGCGCCCAGCGCAGGGCGAGCCACGTCTTCCCGATGCCCCCGATCCCGCCGATGGAGGAGATCACCACCGTGCCCCCCGGCCGGCCGGATTCGTCCAATGCTCTGCTGAGCTGCTCGAGTTCGGCTCTCCGGCCGGTGAACCTGGCCGGCGGGGCCGGCAACTGACGCGGCACGACGCCGGGCGGCCCGGACGGTGTGGCCGGTGTGGGGGCGGGCGGTGTGGGGGCGGGCGGTGTCGTCGTGGGGTCGGCGGTCAGGATGCGGCGGTGCAGGTCCTGCAGTGACGGGCCGGGCTCGGCGCCGAGTTCCTCGACCAGGTGCAGCCGGATTCGCCGGTAGTGCCGCAGGGCGTCGGCCGGCCGGCCGCTGCGGTACAGGGCGAGCATGAGCTGACCGGCCAGTCGCTCGTCCAGCGGATGGCGCGCCGCCCGTATCGTCAACGCGGGCACCAGTTCGGCATGCCGCCCCGAGCGGAGGTGGACGTCGGTGAGGTCCAGTTCGGCGGCATGCCGCTGCTGGACCAGCCCTTCGCGCAGCGTGTTCAGCCAGGGGGTGTCCAGGCCGGCGAGGGCGTCCCCGCGCCACAGGGCGAGCGCCTGCTCCAGCAGACGCCGGGCGTGGGCGTCGTCGGCGGTTCGGGCTTCTCCGACCCAGCGCTGGAACCTGTGCATGTCGACCGTCATGGGATCGACGCTGATCACATAACCGCCGCTCCGCGGTGCGATCCGCGCACCGTCGACCGCCGCCAGTGTCCGCCGCAGGCGGGACAGGTAGCTGTAGAGCGTGTCGCGGCCGTGCCGGGGCGGGTGGTGACCCCACACCCGGTCCAGGAGCTGATCGATCGACACGCGCCTGCCGGCCTCGGTCAGCAGCACCGCGAGTACGCACCGCTGGCGGTGATGTCCGAGTTCGACGCGTCGACCGTCCGCGCGAACCTCCAGGTCACCCAGAAGTCGGAATTCCGCCGGCACACCGCACCCCAATCTCTCGATCACCCGTGTGTAACCGGCTGCGATCTGCCGATTCAAGGTTATTCGCAAGGATTTTTCAGGGTCGGCCGCGCATCGTCGTCTACGAACCCGGACGCGGTCGTCGCCGGATCCACTTCCCGGACCGAGGCGGCCGGCTGCTGCCACCGAAGGAGATCCCATGAAACACACGCTGCTGCGCCTGGCGGCCGCCGTACTGCTCGCCGCCTCCGCCACGGCCGGCGGGGTGGCCATCGCATCGTCCGCGTCGGCCGACATGGCCCACTGCTGCTGACGGAGGAGATCCCATGAAACGCACTCTGCTGCGCCTGGCGGCCGCCCTGCTGCTCGCCGTCTCCGCCACGGCCGGCGGGGTGGCCGTCGCATCGGTCGCGTCGGCCGATGACCAGCACTGCTGCTGACGAACACACGGCGAGGCAAAGCACCTTCGACAAGGAGATCCCATGAAACACACGCTGCTACGCCTGGTGGCCGCCGTACTGCTCGCCGCCTCCGCCACGGCCGGCGGGGTGGCCATCGCGTCGTCCGCGTCGGCCGACACGATCTACTGCTGCTGACGAACACACGGCGAGGAGAAGCGCCTTCGACCGGGAGGCACAGCGGACGCCGAGGACCCCGCCGGCGTCCCGTCACACGAAGGAGATCCCATGAAACGCACTCTGCTGCGCCTGGCGGTCGCTCTGCTGCTCGCTGCCTCCGCCACGGCCGGCGGAGTGGCCGTCGCATCGGTCGCATCGGTCGCGTCGGCCGATGACCAGGACTGTTGCTGACGAACACACGGTGAGGAGCGGCACTGCCGCTGATGAACCGCGGTGAGGAAAGCGCCTTCGACCGGGAGGCACAGCGGACGCCGAAGGTCCTGTCAACGCCCGTCGAAGGCGCTTTTCACGTTCAGGAGCGGGGGCCGGCGGCCGCGGACCACGGATGCCGCCGGCCGCCGTGATCGGGGGCGTGCGCGTCGAGCCGGGGACGGACGCTTCGGGGACCGTGCCCGTGCGGGGCCCGTTCAGGGCCGCGCACGGGCACGGTCCGAGGGGCCCGGTCAGGCGCCTCAGGCTCCGATGTAGGCCGCGAGGTGCTCGCCGGTGAGGGTGGAACGGGCGGCGACGAGGTCGGCGGGGGTGCCCTCGAAGACGATCCGGCCGCCGTCGTGACCGGCGCCGGGACCGAGGTCGATGATCCAGTCTGCGTGCGCCATGACCGCCTGGTGGTGCTCGATGACGATGACCGACTTGCCGGAGTCGACGAGCCGGTCCAGCAGCCCGAGCAGCTGCTCGACGTCGGCGAGGTGCAGGCCGGTGGTCGGCTCGTCGAGGACGTAGACGCCGCCCTTCTCGGCCATGTGGGTGGCCAGCTTCAGCCGCTGCCGCTCACCGCCGGACAGCGTGGTGAGCGGCTGGCCGAGGCTGAGGTAGCCGAGGCCGACGTCGGCGAGCCGGGCGAGGATGGCGTGCGCGGCCGGTGTGCGCGCCTCACCGGCGCGGAAGAACTCCTCGGCCTCGGTCACCGACATCGCGAGCACCTCGCTGATGTCACGGCCGCCGAAGCGGTACTCCAGTACCGACGCCTGGAACCGCTTGCCCCCGCACTCCTCGCAGACGGTGGCGACGCCGGCCATCATCGCCAGGTCGGTGTAGATGACGCCGGCGCCGTTGCAGTTGGGGCAGGCGCCCTCGGAGTTGGCGCTGAACAGCGCCGGCTTCACGCCGTTGGCCTTCGCGAACGCCTTGCGGATCGGGTCGAGCAGCCCGGTGTAGGTCGCCGGGTTGCTCCGCCGCGACCCGCGGATCGCGCCCTGGTCGACCGACACCACGCCCGCGCCCGCCGGGATCGACCCGTGCACGAGCGAGCTCTTGCCGGAGCCGGCGACGCCGGTGACGACGACGAGCACCCCGAGCGGGATGTCGACGTCGACGTCGCGCAGGTTGTGCGCCGTCGCGCCGCGGATCTCCAGCTTCCCGGTGGGCGTCCGCACCGTCTCCTTGAGGGCGGCCCGGTCGTCGAGGTGGCGGCCGGTGAGGGTGCCGCCGGCCCGCAGCCCCTCGACGGTTCCCTCGAAGCAGACGGCGCCGCCCGCCGTACCGGCGCCGGGGCCGAGGTCGACGACGTGGTCGGCGATCGCGATCATCTCCGGCTTGTGCTCCACGACGAGCACCGTGTTGCCCTTGTCGCGCAGCCGCAGCAGCAGGTCGTTCATCCGCTGGATGTCGTGGGGGTGCAGGCCCGTGGTGGGCTCGTCGAAGACGTAGGTGACGTCGGTGAGGGAGGAGCCGAGGTGGCGGATCATCTTGGTGCGCTGCGCCTCGCCGCCCGACAGGGTGCCCGAGGGCCGGTCGAGCGAGAGGTAGCCCAGCCCGATCTCCACGAACGAGTCGAGGGTCTGCTGCAGCGTGGCCAGCAGCGGCGCCACCGACGGCGCGTCAAGGTCGCGGACCCATCCGGCCAGGTCGCTGATCTGCATCGCGCAGGCTTCGGCGATGTTGACGCCCTTGATCCGCGAGGCGCGGGCGGCCTCGTTGAGCCGGCTGCCGCCGCACTCGGGGCAGGCGGTGAAGGTGACCGCGCGGTCCACGAACGCCCGGATGTGCGGCTGCAGTGCCTCCCGGTCCTTGGACAGGAACGACTTCCTGATCCGCGGGATCAGCCCCTCGTAGGTCAGGTTGATGCCCTCGACCTTGATCTTGGTCGGTTCCCTGTGGAGCAGGTCGTGGAGCTCGCCCTCGGTGAACTCGCGGATCGGCTTGTCGGGGTCGAAGAAGCCGCAACCGGCGAAGATGCGGCCGTACCAGCCGTCCATGCTGTAGCCGGGGATGGTGAGCGCGCCCTCGTTGAGCGACTTGCCGTCGTCGTAGAGCTGGGACAGGTCGATGTCGGTCACCCTGCCCATGCCCTCGCAGCGCTGGCAGGCGCCGGCGGGCTCGTTGAAGCTGTAGTGGAACGACGGCCCGGCGCTCGGCTCGCCGAGCCGGCTGAAGAGGATCCGCAGCATCGCGTTGGCGTCGGTGGCCGTGCCGACGGTGGAGCGGGAGTTGGCGCCCATCCGCTCCTGGTCGACGATGATCGCCGTGGTCAGCCCCTCCAGCACGTCGACCTCCGGCCGCGCCAGCGTCGGCATGAAGCCCTGCACGAAGGCGCTGTAGGTCTCGTTGATCAGCCGCTGCGACTCCGCGGCGATCGTGCCGAACACCAGCGAGCTCTTGCCCGAGCCGGAGACGCCGGTGAACACCGTCAGCCGGCGCTTGGGGATCTCGATGCTGACGTCCTTGAGGTTGTTCTCCCGCGCACCCTGCACGCGGATCAGGTCGTGGCTGTCGGCGAGGTGCGGCGAGGGCGACTGCGGGTCCGTCCTCGGGGCCATGCTGTGTCTCCATTCGTTGCGGGGGATGAGAGGGCCCGCCTTCGGTCTCCACCGGCGTCGCCCTGCATGATCTAACCAGGTACGGGCGACATTTCCGGTTTTCTCCCGCGGGTGGGGCCCGGCTCCCCGGGCGGGCGGCTCAGCGCAGCTCGTTGATGCGGACCAGGTTGCCCGCGGGGTCGCGGAAGGCGCAGTCGCGGACGCCGTACGGCTGCTCGGCCGGCTCCTGGACGACCTCGGCGTCGCCGGCCCGGATCCGCTCGAAGACGCCGTCGAGATCCTCGGTGGCGAAGACGATGGCGGCGTAGGTGCCCTTGGCCATCATCTCGGCGATGACGCGGCGCTCGTCGTCGGTGACGCCGGGGTCGGCGGCCGGCGGGTACAGGACGATGGACGTGCCGGGCCGGCCGGGGGGACCGACCGTGATCCAGCGCATCCCGCCGTAGCCGATGTCGTCGCGGACCTCGAAGCCGAGGGCGTCGCGGTAGAAGGCCAGGGAGGCGTCCGGGTCGTCGTGCGGCAGGAAGACCGAATGGATGGCGATGTCCATGCCGGTCACCCTAGCCGCGGCTCCGCGACCCGGGCTTCTCGATTCCTGACCGGTCTGGTCACCTGTTTGGCCACGCACGACGGCATCCCCTCCGTCGCGCCCGCCGCGTGGCGGCGGTAGGCGCTGGGCGGGATGCCGACCAGTTCGGTGAAGCGGGTGCTGAAGGTGCCGAGCGACGAGCAGCCGACCGCGAAGCAGACCTCGGTGACGCTGAGGTCGCCCCGGCGCAGCAGCGCCATGGCGCGCTCGATGCGCCGCGTCATCAGATAGCTGTACGGAGACTCGCCGTAGGCGAGCTTGAACTCGCGGCTGAGGTGCCCGGCCGACATGTTCGCGCCGCGGGCGAGCGCCTCGACGTCCAGTGGCTGCGCGTACTCCCGGTCGATCCGGTCGCGGACGCGGCGCAGCCGCGCGAGGTCGCGCAGGCGTTGCGCCGAGGGGGATCTGCCGGTCACACCGGAATCGTACGGCCCGCCCGCCGTCGCGGCTCCCGCCCGCCCGCGGTGGCGGGGTCGGGCGTGACGCGGCGGCCGGCGCGTTCAGCGCCGCGCGGTCCGGCCCGCCGTGGCGGGCCGCCGGGTCAGCGCGGCGGCCCCGACCAGTCCGGCGTCGCCGCCGAGTGCGGACGGGCGGAGCCGTACGCGGCGCAGGAAGTCCAGCCCGGCGAGCCGCTCGAACCAGGTCCGCAACGGGGTGAACAGCACGTCCCCGGAGCGGGCCACGCCTCCCCCGACCACGACGAGGTCGAGGTCCACGGCGGCCGCGGCGGACAGCATTCCTCCGGCCAGGGCTCGTGCGGCGCGGTCGAACGCGGCCGTGGCGACCGCGCGGCCCTCGCGGGCGGCGAGCCGCGCCACCGTGCGGAACACCTCCTCGGGGTCGTCGGTGCGCGGGGTGGGGCGGGTCCGGCGGTGCGAGACGGCGCCGCGGGGATCGACGAGCGCGGCAGCGATCTTGGTGCCGCCGATGTCGACGGCCAGGGCGTGGGTCACGGGGACTCTCCGTCAGTGGCGGTGGTGGCCGGCCGCGCCCCCGGGAGCACCGGGGGCACCGGGGGCACCGGGGGCACCGGGGGCACCGGGGGCACGGCCGGACGGGTGGCGCGCGTTACCGCGCTACCTCCCCCACGCCTCGAACTCGTAGATCCGGGCGGCGGGGTCGGTGTTCTGGGTCGGCTTGGTGATGGACAGCCGGAGGTACCGGGCGGTCAGTGCGACGGGGTGGGTGGTGGAGGCCGCCGTGTTGCCGGTGACCGTCACGGCGGTCTGCCACGGGTCGGAGGAGCCGGAGCGCACCTGGATCGTGAAGTCCCGGGTGTTGAACTGCGCGGACTCCCCGCCGGCCTGGGCGTGCCGGACCACGAGGCGGCTCAGCGAGCGGACCGAGCCGAGGTCCACCTCCAGCCGCTTCTCACTGGTCGTCGTGCACCACTTGTCGGAGTTCCCGCCGGTGACGCTGCCGTTCACGGCCTTGGCGGGGCCCTCGTTCGCGTTGCACTGCCCGGAGGCGGTCGCCGTACGGCCGAGCGCGACGTTCTCCTCGCCGGGCTCGCCGGACCAGGTGACGGTCGCGGTGGCCGCGGGCGAGCGGCCGTACTCGGTGGAGACGGCCTCGACCTCGATCGTCGTACCGGTCTCCGAGCCCGCCCGGTCGAGCTGCGGCACGAAGTACACGTCGTTCGGGGTCGCGCCCAGGTACGTCCGGGAGCCGCCGGCGTTGCGGCGGTAGACGTCGTAGTGGTGGACCTGGCCGGAGCCGGACGCGCTCCAGGCCAGGCGGAGCGACTTGCGGGACGGGGACACGTCGGCCGCGCCGAGCACCTGGAGGCCGGAGGGCGCGGCGGGCGCGTCCACGGCTCCGTCGTACACGGCGAGCTGCCCGACCCGGATGTCGTAGGAGGCGGCCGAGCCCTCGGCGCGCAGGCCGAGCTGGGCGATGGTCCTGCCGGCGTACGCCGACAGGTCCAGGGTCCTGCGCTCCCAGCCGGTGCCGCCCGTCGATCCGAGGTCGAGCGTGGTGAAGGCGGTCGGCGCGTCGGTGAAGGCGACCGCCGCCTTCAGGCGGGTCGGGCCCGCGGCCGGGGTCTTGACCACGACGGACAGCTTGGTGTCGGCCGCCACCGGCAGCCTCGCCTGGTAGAGCCGCACGGTGTTGGCCGCGTCGAGCCTGCCGGTGAGCCGCAGCGAGGAGCCGCCCTCGTACGCGTCGCCGTAGTCGATGGACGGCGTGAGCCGGGTCCCGGCGGACTCCACCACCCACCGGTAGGTGGGCGGCACGTCCTGCACCGACAGGTTGTTCCAGCCGCCGGTGCGCACGCGGGTCCCGGCGACGTTGTAGAAATCGCCGTGGCCGGTGTTGAACCCGGTGACGAACGGCTTCGCGGTCACGGCCGTGGACTCGGCGACGTAGTGCGCCAGACCCTTCCAGGAGGAGGAGGTCGCGGTGTCGGACGGGTCGGCGTTCGCGCCCACCCAGAACCGGGAGTCACGGGTGCGGAAGTCGGCCGGGCCCGAGGAGGACTTCCACGTCCATTCGGGCCGGTAGATGCCCAGCGAGGTGACGTGCGGCTGCCCGGTGGGGAACACCGCGTCCCAGTTCACCCCGGTGTCGTATCCGTTCGCCTCGGTGTCGATGCCCGCGTACAGCTCGTGCTCGTCCCGGCCGAGGCCCCGGGCGTGGGTGCGCGAGGAGGCCAGGGCTCCGGCGCCCCAGCCGAAGTCCAGGAACATGGAGTCCGCGACGCGGCCGCCGTCCTCCAGGAACGCGTCGTTGTTCCCGTTGAGCGCGTCCTGCCAGGAGACCGAGCCGCTCTCGGTCATCGCGTCGTACCACATGAACTCGACCGGGCCCTTGGCGCGGGCGTACTTCATCAGCGAGCGGATCTCGGTCGCCAGCGCGGCGTCGCCGCCCGCCGTCTCCTGGTTGATGAACCAGCCGTCGAACCCGTAGTACCGGGCCGCCTGCACCAGTTTGTCGGCGACGGGGTAGGACGAGCCGGATTTCCGGGCGAAGTCGCGTACCCACTGGATCTGCCCGCCGTACGCCGTGGGCGGGAAGAACACCGTGCCGTACACCTTGACGCCGTTGCGGTGGGCGGCGTCGATCACCGTCGCGTTAGGGGCGAGGATCAGGCCCTCGCCCGCGGAGCCGCCCCAGAAGACGAGCGTGTCGATGTACTGCCAGTAGGTGAAGGCGTAGTGGTTCGGGTCAAGCGAGCCCTGCGAGGGATTGCCCGAGGTGGGCGCGAACGACACCAGCGAGGCGACCTCGCCCTCGCCGGCGCGGGCGTTCGCGTTCGCCTTCAGCGCCGGGTCGGAGGTGCGCGGCCGGAGCGGCACCCGGGACCTGTTGAACCGCGCGTCCGGGTCCGTCGCCGGATCCCAGTCGAGGATCGTGTTCGGGTACCAGTAGGAGGCGTACGGCTGGGTGCCCGGCTCGGCCGCCTCGGCCACGCGGGCGGACCGCGCGGGCGTCCCGGACGGCCGCGGGCCCGCGGTGGGCGCGGCGGACGGGGTGATGGAGGGGATGGTGGAGCCGGCCGGGGACGGGGTCCCCGGCGGTGCCGTGAGACCGGGGTTCTCCGGGTTCGCGTGGGCGGGGAACGCGACGAGGAACGTCGCGATCACGGCCCCGCACACGGCGGGTAACACACGACGACGCATCGGTGGCTCCTTACTCCTGGGTGACAACCACGTCGATCCCCCGAGTCCTGAGGTGTGGCGCGTCGTCGGCGCGGTCGCCGGCGACGACGGCGAGCGGGCCGGCCTGGCGCAGCCGTACCCACTCGGTGTGGAAGGGGCCGCCGGGCGCGACCTCGGCCCGGCGCTCCGGCTGGGTCCGCAGGTCGACCGGGCAGCGCAGGGCGCGCCGGCCCCCGGCGGCGCGGCCCGCCCCGGCGATCCGACCTGTCCCGGCGATCCGACCGGTCCCGGCGATCCGACCGGTCCCGGTGGCGCGGCCCGTCCCGGCGGCGCGGCGGACTTCGCCGATGACGGCCTCCAGTTCCTTGGCCGCGGGCTTGGGACGGTGGTCCACGGTGAACAGGCCCAGGTCGTACTCCCGCTCGGGGTAGTCGGCCAGGGACCGGTCCAGGTCGTGGGAGCACCACCAGGTGACGCCCCACAGCGCCGGGTTGGCGGTCACGGCGCCGAGCGTGCGGCGGACGAACTCCGCCGCGTCGGCCCCGGGCACGTCGGGCAGGGGCACGCCGATCTCCTGCAGCCACACGGGCCGGGCCGGGTCGAGCGCGGTGGCCGCGGCCAGCTCGACGAGGTAGTCGGCGTGGGTGACGGTGGCGGGCCCGAGCGGGCCGTCGATCTCCGAGACGCCGTTGAACACCCACGAGTGGACGGTCGTCAGGTCGCCGAGGTCCACGTTGTCGGCCGGGTGGAACGGGTGCCCCGGGTCGTACCACGTGGCGTCGTACAGCGAGTGCAGGGCGAGCAGGCCGGGTGCGGCGGCGCGGACGACGTCGATCAGCTCGGCCGCCCAGCTCCGGGACTCCTGCGGTGTGGTGGGGTTGGCCGGGTGGAGGTTGTTGACCTCGTTGCCGAGCGTCACGGCGAACACGTTGTCCCGGCTCGCCACGGCGCGCGTCAGCGTGTCGGCGTACGCGGCGATGCCGTCGCGGACGTCGCGGTCGGTGAAGACGCTGCGCCGGTGCCAGGTCAGCACCCACGACGGCAGGAAGTCGAAGCTGGACAGGTGCCCCTGGAGCAGGTCCACCGCGACGGACAGGCCGAACTCGGCGGCGACGTCGATGAGCGCGAGCACGTCGTCGACGCCGCGCCGCCGGATCAGCGCGCGGTTGGGCTGGATCCACGGCCAGACCGGGAACACGCGCACGTGGTCCAGGCCGATCCCGGCGAGGTCCTCGAAGTCCCGGCGGTAGGTGTCGGGCGAGGGGTCGAGCCAGCTGTGGAACCAGCCCGCCGAGGGCACGTAGTTGGCACCGAAGCGGATGGGTCGGGACAGGAGCACACGTCCTCCGGGGGTCGTCCGATCTCCCGGCGGAGCCTAAACCGATTTAGTTATCCTGCCAAGTCCCCGGGCGGAGCCGTGCTCTCCCGGACGGTGAGGCGCGGGGTCGCCGTCCTGACGTCCCGGTGCAGGCCGGGCTCGTCGATCACCTCCAGCATCACCTCGGCGAGCCGCCTGCCGAAGACGAAGGTGTCGCGCGAGAGCGCGGTGATGGCGGGGTGCGCGATGCGGGTCAGCACCGAGTCGTCGAAGGCGACGATGGACAGCTCGTCCGGCACCCGCACGCCCATCTCGCCCGCGACGCCCAGCCCGGCCAGCGCCATCACGTCGCTGTCGTAGACGATGGCGGTCGGCCGGCGGGGGCGGGACAGCAGCGTCCTGGTCGCCGCGGCGCCCTCGGAGTCGCTGAAGTCGGTGGGCACGGACACCGCGTCCTCCAGCCCCAGGCGGAGCACGGAGTCGCGCAGCGCGCGCACGCGGCGCCGGGTGTGCCGGAACCCGGGGAGTCCCGCGACGTGGGCGACCCGGCGGTGGCCGAGCGCGGCGAGGTACTCCAGCACCGACAGCATCGCCTCGCGGTCGTCGGCCCACACGCTGGACAGGCCGCCGTGCCCGCCCGGCCCGCCGAGCACCACGGCGGGCACCCCCAGCTCCTCCAGGACCTCGATACGCGGGTCACGGACCTTCAGGTCCACCATGACGAACCCGTCCACCCGGTGCGCGGAGGCCCACTCGCGGTAGACCTCCATCTCGGCCTCGGCGTTCTCGACGATCAGCAGGTGCAGGGCCACCGACCGCGCCGACAGCCCCGCCTGGAGCCCGGACAGCAACTGGGCGAAGAACGGCTCCACCCCGAGGGTGCTGGCGGGCCGGGCGATGACCAGGCCCACCGCCTCGGCGCGGGCCCCGCCCAGGGCCCGGGCGGCGCTGTGCGGACGCCAGTTCATCTCCTTCGCGACCTGCAGGATCCGCGCGCGGGTGGCCTCCGCGACCCCGGGGCGTCCGTTGAGCGCGAAGGACACCGCGCCCTTCGAGACCCCGGCCCGCTCGGCGATGTCGGCGATCGTCGGCCGGTTCACCGCGGCTCCTTCACAAGTTCGTCTCAGCTATTGACACACGAGTCTAGCCGGGGAGATAGTCCGGCAACTAAAGCGATTTAGAGACCAAGGAGAGTACCATGCGCAGGCGCTGGACAGGGCCGGTCCTGGCGACGGTCATGATCGCCTCGGGGTGCGGGCTCGGCGGGGCGGACCCGGAGGGCGGTGCCGCCCCGGCCGCGGCCGCCACCGGCGAGGTGAAGGGCAAGGTCACGCTGCAGACGTGGGCGCTGAAGCCCAAGTTCACCCGGTACATGGAGGGCGTGATCGGCGCCTTCGAGAAGAAGTACCCGGGCACCGACGTCGAGTGGCTCGACCAGCCCGCCGACGCCTACTCCGACAAGGTCCTCAGCCAGGCCGCGGGCGGCACCCTGCCCGACGTCGTCAACCTGCCGCCCGACTTCGCCCGGCCGCTGGTCAAGCAGGACATGCTGCTCGACGTCGCCCAGGTGGACGCCAAGCTGGCCGACGAGTACGTCGCGGGCGGCCTCGACGCGTACCGGTTCCGCGGCCACCAGGGCACCTACGGCTACCCGTGGTACCTCAACACCGACGTCAACTACTGGAACTCCGAGTTGATGACGAAGTACGGCCTGGACCCGGAGAAGCCGCCGGCGTCCTTCGACGAGCTGGTCGAGCAGGCCCGGATCATGAAGGAGAAGTCGGGCGGCAAGGTCCTGCTGAT
The DNA here is from genome assembly GCF_014648055.1 of Streptosporangium pseudovulgare. Taxonomy (GTDB): domain Bacteria; phylum Actinomycetota; class Actinomycetes; order Streptosporangiales; family Streptosporangiaceae; genus Streptosporangium; species Streptosporangium pseudovulgare. Next base: position 241,097 of record NZ_BMQJ01000013.1, on the reverse strand, counting down.
GAGCCGCCGACCCGAGCTCGGGGACCTGAAGGAGGCGGGGGTCGAGATCCTGTCCGAGGACGGCACGAAGTTCGTCTTCAACACCCCCGAGGCCGCCGCGGTGATCGACAAGTACCGCGCCGCCTTCAAGGAGGGCCTGATGCCGCGCGACGTGCTGACCGACACGTACGCCGGCAACGCCAAGCTGTTCAACGAGGGCGCGGTGGCCTGGACCACCGGCGGCGGCAACCACATCACGAGCGTGGCCAACGAGAACCCCTCGCTCGCGCCCAAGATCGTGGCCTCCCCCGACTTCGGCGTCCCGCCGCTGTACGTCCAGGGCCTGTCGGTCTCGAAGAGGACCAGGAACCTTCCGGCCGCGATCGCGCTGGCCCGCTGGGTGACCAGCCCGGAGAACCAGTCCGCCTTCGCCCACCTGGTGAGCGTCTTCCCGAGCACGAAGGCCTCGGCGAACGACCCGTTCTTCAGCAGGAGCGACGGCACCAACGCCGGGGACGCCAAGGTCATCGCCTTCACCTCCCTGGCCAAGGCGGAGGTCCTCCAGCCCTTCGAGGTCACCGACGCGATGAGCAAGTTCATCCGGCAGCAGGTCTCGGCCGCCCTCACCGGTGAGATCTCCGCCAAGGAGGCCCTCGACACCGCGGTCGCCGAGTGCAACAAGCTGCTCAACCAGTGACGTCCCCCGCATCGGCACACCGGGGGCGGCTGCGCCGTCTGTTCACGCCCTGGGCACTGATGGCGCCCGCCGCGCTGTGGCTGCTCGTGTTCAACGTCTGGCCGTCGATCAACACGATCGTCCTGGCGTTCACGAACTCCAGGCCGCTGGGCGGCGGGCGCTTCACCGGCCTGGACAACTTCGCCCGGGTGCTGAGCGACGCCCAGCTCGCCGACGCGCTGCTCAACAGCATCGTGTTCATGCTGGTCTGCCTGCCGTTGCTCACGATCCTGCCGCTGCTCCTGGCGATCCTGGTCGAGAAGAAGATCCCGGGCATCGCGTTCTTCCGCACCGCCTTCTACACACCGGTCGTCGCCTCCGCCGTGGTGGTCGCGCTGATCTGGAGCTGGGCCCTGAACGACCGCGGCCTGGTCAACGGGTTCGCGCAGTGGCTCGGCGTCATCGCCGAACCGATCCCGTTCCTCACCGAGCGCTGGCTGCTGGTGTTCAGCGCCATCTCGCTGACCGTGTGGAAAGGGCTCGGCTACTACATGATCATCTACCTCTCGGCGCTCGGGAACGTCCGGCGGGAGCTGCACGAGGCCGCGGCCGTGGACGGGGCCGGACCGGTCCGCCGGTTCCGGAGCGTGACGATCCCCGGCGTGCGGAACACGATGCTGCTGGTCTCGGTGATGGTGGCGGTCTCGGCGCTGCGTGTGTTCTCGGAGCTGTTCATCCTCTCGAACGGCACCGGCGGCCCCGGCGGGCGCGCCCAGTCCGTCGTGATGCTCATCCAGATGTACAGCCGCGGCTTCTACGGCCACTTCGGCTACGCGTCGGCGCTCAGCATCGTGCTGTTCGTCATCACGGTCGGCCCGATGCTCCTGCTGCTCCGGCTCAACAGGAAGGCGGCCTGACATGCCCGACGTCACACCACGCGCCGCGCCCCGGCCGCACGGCGCACCCGATGGGGAACCGGAGCCGGAGCCCGGCCCGAGCCGGCAGGCGAGCCGTACGCGGCGGCGGGGGCGGGACGGATTCGGCAGCCCGGGACCGGGCGAGCTGGTCCTGCGCTACGCGCTGCTGGTGCTGGTCCTCCTGCTGCTGATCTCGCCGTTCCTGTGGCAGTTGTCCACCTCGCTGAAGAGCCTGAATGAGGACATCTACACCGGGACCCCGAGCTTCCTGCCGGAGCAGCCGACATTGGACAACTACGCCCAGGTCGCCGAGACCATCCCGGTGTGGTCGTACGCCGTCAACTCGCTCATCGTGGCCGCCATCGTGGTCCTGGGCAACGCCGCCGGAGCGACCCTGGCCGGCTACGCGCTGGCCCGGCTGAGGTTCCGGGGTGCGAAGCTTCTGCTCGTGGGGTTCCTGGCCACGCTGGTGCTGCCGGGCGAGGTGACGATCATCTCGCAGTACATCACCGTGCGCGGGCTCGGCCTGGCGGACACCCTGCTGGGCGTCGCGCTGCCCGGCGCGATCGGCATGCTGAACGTGCTGCTGATGCGCACCGCGTTCCAGGCCATCCCCCAGGAGACGGACGAGGCCGCGGTCATCGACGGCGCGACCCCGTGGCAGCGGCTGATCCACATCGGCCTGCCGAACGTGCGGGGCATGCTGAGCGTGATCACGATCTTCGCGTTCATCGGGGCCTGGGACGACTTCCTGTGGCCGCTCATCGTCCTCAACGACCCGGAGAACTTCACGCTCACCGTGGGCCTGCAGTACCTCAACGGGACGTTCACCAACAACCCCCGGCTGCCGGCGGCCGGAACCATGATCTCCTTCATCCCCATCGTGATCCTTTTCGCGTCGTTGCAGAGGTTCTTCTTCCGCGGCGTCGAAGAGGGCGCGATCAAGGGCTGATCGACAACCTGACCGAGGAGTCTCCCATGCACGACGACCGCGCCCTGGTCGAGAACCGGCTCAAGCGGGTGCTCGACGAGCGGATCCGTCCCGCGGTGTACCCCGCGTCCACGCCGCTGGACGTGGCCGTCTGGCACGCGCCCGGCGAGCCCGTGCCGGTGGCCGAGGGCCTGACGGCCTCCCCCGCGCCGATCGCGGTCGGCGACGCGTGGGGCGCGCCGTGGGGTACGAGCTGGTTCACCGTCACGGGCACGGTGCCCGCCGAGTGGGCGGGCCGGACCGTGGAGGCCGTCCTCGACCTGGGCTTCGACGAGAACATGCCGGGCTTCCAGTGCGAGGGCCTGGTCTACCGGCCCGACGGCAGCCCGGTGAAGGGCCTCAACCCGCGCAACCAGTGGGTACGGATCGGCGCCCCGGTGGAGGGCGGTGAGGAGGTGCGGCTGCACATCGAGGCCGCCTCCAACCCGGTGATCCTCGACTACCACCCGTTCCTGCCCACGAAGCTCGGGGACAGGGAGACGGCCGGGAGCGAGCCGCAGTACACGCTGGCCCGCATGGACCTGGCGGTCTTCGACGAGACCGTCTGGCAGCTCGTGATCGATCTGGAGGTGCTCGGCGAGCTGATGGCGGAGCTGCCCGTGGACGGCGCCCGCCGCTGGGAGCTGCTGCGCGCCGTCGAGCGGGCCCTCGACGCGATCGACCTGCAGGACGTCAACGGCACGGCCGCCGCCGCCCGCGCCGAGCTGGCCGGGGTGCTGGCCACGCCCGCCGCGCCCTCGGCCCACCGGATCAGCGCGGTCGGGCACGCCCACATCGACTCGGCCTGGCTGTGGCCGCTGCGCGAGACCGTGCGCAAGGTCGCCCGTACGGCCTCCAACATGACCGCGCTGCTGGAGGACGAGCCGGAGTTCGTCTTCGCCATGTCCCAGGCGCAGCAGTGGGCGTGGGTCAAGGAGCACCGGCCGGAGGTCTGGGCCCGGGTCGTCAAGGCCGTGACCGATGGGCGATTCGTCCCGGCCGGCGGCATGTGGGTGGAGTCGGACACGAACATGCCGGGTTCGGAGGCCATGGCCCGGCAGTTCGTCCACGGCAAGCGCTTCTTCCTCGACGAGTTCGGCGTCGAGAACGAGGAGGCGTGGCTGCCCGACACGTTCGGCTTCGCCGCCGGGCTGCCGCAGATCATCAAGGCGGCCGGGTCGAAGCGGCTGCTCACCCAGAAGATCTCCTGGAGCCAGGTCAACAAGTTCCCCCACCACACGTTCCTGTGGGAGGGCATCGACGGCACCCGGATCTTCACCCACTTCCCGCCGGTGGACACGTACAACTGCTCGATGAGGGGCGGCGAGATCGCCCACGCGGCACGCAACTTCAAGGACAAGGGCGTGGCACGGCACTCACTGGCCCCCACCGGCTGGGGCGACGGGGGCGGCGGCACCACCCGCGAGATGGTCGCCAAGGCGGCCAGGATGCGCGACCTGGAGGGGTCGGCCGCCGTCGTCTGGGAGACGCCCGCCGAGTTCTTCACCAGGGCCGAGGCGGAGTACCCCGCCCCGCCGGTCTGGGTCGGCGAGCTCTACCTGGAGCTGCACCGCGCCACGCTCACCAGCCAGGCCAAGACCAAGCAGGGCAACCGCCGCAGCGAGTCGCTGCTGCGCGAGGCCGAGCTGTGGGCGGCCACCGCGGCCGTGCGCACCGGGTTCGACTACCCCCATGAGCGGCTCGACCGGATCTGGAAGACGGTGCTGCTCCACCAGTTCCACGACATCCTGCCCGGCTCGTCCATCGCCTGGGTGCACCGCGAGGCCGAGAAGACGTACACCGCCGTGGCCGCCGAGCTGAACGAGATCATCGACGACGCGCAGCGGGCCCTCGCGGGGGACACAGGCTCCGGCGAGCTGGTCTTCAACGCCGCGCCGCACGCCCGCAACGGCGTCCCGGCCGGTGGCGCGGCCACGGCCCCGGCCCCCGCCCGCGGCGGACTCCGCGCGCGCGACGAGGGCGGGTACGTCCTGGACGACGGCCTGCTCCGGGTGGAGATCGACGACCGCGGCCTCGTCGTCTCCGCCCGCGACCTGCGGGCCGGGCGGGAGACGGTCGCCCCGGGGCAGGCCGCCAACCTGCTGCAGATCCACCCCGACTTCCCGAACATGTGGGACGCCTGGGACGTGGACCGGTTCTACCGGAACACGGTGACCGACCTGGTGGACGCCGACGAGGTCACGCCCGGCGACGAGCCGGGCTCGGTCCGCGTGGTGCGCTCCTTCGGGAGGTCCAGGGTCACGCAGGTCCTCACCGTGGAGGCCGGGCGGCTCGACATCCGCACCGAGGTGGACTGGCACGAGACCGAGAAGTTCCTCAAGCTGGCCTTCCCACTGGACGTGCACGCCGACCGGTACGCCTCCGAGAGCCAGTACGGCCACGTCTTCCGCGCCACCCACACCAACACGAGCTGGGAGGCGGCCAAGTTCGAGGCGTGCAACCACAAGTTCGTGCACCTGGAGGAGCCGGGCTGGGGCGTGGCGCTGGTCACCGACTCCACCTACGGCCACGACGTCACCCGGACCGTGCGCGCGTCCGACCCGGGCACGACCACCACGTTGCGGGTGTCGCTGCTGCGCGCGCCGCGGTTCCCCGATCCCGAGACCGACCAGGGCCTGCACCGGTTCCGGCACGCGCTGGTGCCCGGCGCGACGATCGGCGACGCGGTACGCGAGGGCTGGTTCCTCAATCTGCCCGAGCGGCGGGTCCCGGGCGCCGCCGAGGTCGCTCCGCTGGTCACCGTGGACGACGACGCGATCGTGGTGACCGCCGTGAAGCTGGCCGACGACGGGAGCGGGGACGTCGTCGTCCGCTTCCACGAGTCCCGGGGAGGCAGGGCCCGCGCCCGGATCTCCACCGGCTTCACCGCCACCGGGGTCGCCGTCACCGACCTGCTGGAGCGCCCGCTCGCCGGCACGGCCGCGCCAGAGCCGGCCGACGGGTCGGTGGCGGTGTCGCTGCGCCCGTTCGAGCTGGTCACGCTCCGGTTCAGCCGTCCCTGATCCGTGGGTTCCGGGTCCCCGGCGACCCCGGCCTTTCAGAAGGCGGTGATGGTGGCCGGGGCGCGTTCGGCGCGGCTGAGTGCCCGCAGGACGTCGGTCGGGCCGTGGCGGCGCACGGCCAGGCGGGCCAGCAGGCCGATCACCGTGTCGACGGCGCCCGGCGGGAACGTGGGTGTCGCCACGCCCACGCTGACCGCCAGGTCGTCGGAGTGGACGGCGAGCTCCATCATCCGGGTGATCAGCATGTCGTCGAGCGCCAGTGACCACGGTCCCCACAGCGAGATGCGCACCGGCCGGTTCGCCGTCGAGGCGAGGGTGCCGTCCAGTTCCGCGAGGGCCGAGTCCACGCGCGCCACCAGTGCCGCGTGTCCTTCCGCTGAGACCTTCTGACCGCCTCGCCGGACGCGGACGTTGATGTCGTCGTCGAGGCTCGCGCCGATCCAGCCCACCCGGGAGTAGTGCTCCATCAGGGCGATGGTCTCCTCTTGCGGCACCGGGCCGGTCAGAAGCCGTGGGATGGCCAGGATCTGGTAGGCCATGTGTCCCGCCAGACCGGCCACGCTGAACTCCGGCAGCGCGCTCGGCCGGCTCCAGGCGGCGGCGACCGCCGGATCGCGCAGCAGATCCGCGGCTGAGCGGGCAGTGGACAGGAAATCGGCTCTGATGTCGGTCATTTCCTACTCCTTCCAGCGAATTCCACCTGTGCGGGCCAGGCGGCATCCCACCGGCGGCGACGGTTGAGGACAGCAGGGTACGACGTTCCCCGCCTCTTGGGGCGGCCGCGTCTCAGTAGCCCTCCCGCCTCTCCCGCGGGCCTCCCCGGCCGGGCGCCGAACGTCGCCGGAGGCCGACGCCACCTGGAGGCCGAACGCCACCTGGAGACGGCCCGCAGGGGCGATCTAGGATCGGGTCATGCCCCTGACCGTGAGTGACCTCGACCGGTTCGAGGCGTCCAGGCCGCGCCTGGAGGCCATCGCCTACCGCCTCCTCGGCTCCGCCGGAGAGGCCGAGGACGCCGTGCAGGAGACGTTCCTGCGCTGGCAGGCCGTCGACGTCGAGCGCGTCGAGGTGCCGGAGGCCTGGCTGACGAAGGTCCTCACCAACCTGTGCCTCAACCAGCTCACCTCCGCGCGGGCACGCCGCGAGACGTACGTGGGCCAGTGGCTTCCCGAGCCGCTGCTCGCCGGGGACCCGATGCTCGGCCCGGCCGAGACAGCGGAGCAGCGCGAATCGGTCTCCTACGCGGTCCTCACCCTGATGGAGCGCCTCTCCCCCGGCGAGCGCGCGGTGTACGTGCTGCGGGAGGCCTTCGACTACCCGCACCGGGAGATCGCCGAGATCCTCGGCATCACCGAGGCCGCCAGCCAGCAGACCTTCCACCGCGCCAAAAAGCACGTCGCGGACGGCAGAGCCCGCACCGAGATCGACGAGGCCGCCGCCCGGCGGATCGTCGAGGAGTTCCTGACGGCCGCCGCCGGCGGCCGGACCGAGCCGCTCGTGCGTCTGCTCGCCGGGGACGCCGTCGCGATCGGCGACGGCGGTGGCAAGATCCCGGCCCGCGCCAGGGCGTTCGAGGGCGCCGTCGCGGTCGCGAAGTTCCTGCGGGGTCTGTTCAAACCCAGTGGGGCCAAGCGCGCCCTGGCCGGCGGCTCGCCCGGGGTCCACATCTGGACCGCCAACGGCGAGCCCGCCATCGTGGCCGTCGTGGACGGCCGGGTCGTCGGCGTCACGTGCCTGGAGATCACCGCCGAGGGCATCGTCGCGGTCCGCAACCAGATCAACCCCGACAAGCTCGAACGCGCGACCGCGCGCTGGGCGGCCGCCGACCACGGGGAGCCCCTGTTCACCATCTTCTGAGCGCGATGTGAGGTGCTTCACCCCGACTTCCTGTCAGGAAACGGCGGGCCGCCCGGTTCAGGGGGCGAAGCCGTACACGACAGGAGCAGGGAAATGCGGCACCGCATCCTCGCCCTCGGAGCCGGATGCACCGGAGCCGTCGCCGCCTGGGGCGTCGCCAACCCGATGCTCGGGCTGCCGGCCCGGCGCCGCCGCGTCACGCGGGAGCGGGCCGCGGCGGGCGAGGCCGTCAAGGCGCCGGCGTAGACCGGTGGCGGGACGGGCGCCCTGTCCTCCTCGCCTCCTTCGCCGATCCGGCCCGACGCCGCGGGCGGACCGGCAAGGAGGCGGAACGCCCGATGAAATAATCCGATCATGGAAGCAGGAACGCCGACCACGATGGTCACCGTCCCCGCCGGGCGGGTGACGCTGTCGGACCGGCGGACGCGGCGCAGCTGGCCGGTCGAGCTCGCGCCGTACCGGCTCGCGGCCGTCCCGGTCACCCGGGCGCTGTACGAGGAGGTCACCGGCGAACGTCCGGGCACCGCGCGGGGCGGCCGGCTGCCCGTCGAGGGCGTCTCGTGGCAGGACGCGGTCCGGTTCTGCAACACCCTGTCCCGGCGCGCGGGACTCACTCCCCCGTACCGCCTCCGTCCCGGCGGGGAGGGCGTCGAGTGGGACGCCTCCGCCGACGGGTACCGGCTCCCGACCGAGGCCGAGTGGGAGCACGCGTGCCGGGCCGGCACGACCGGTGCGCGCTACGGACCGCTCGACGAGATCGCCTGGCACCGCGGCAACTCGGATGAGCGGATCCACGACGCGGGCGGCAGACGGCCCAACGCCTGGGGTCTGTACGACATGCTGGGCAACGTCTGGGAGTGGTGCTGGGACGTCTACGACCCCGAGGTCTACGGCGCCTACCGGGTGCTGCGCGGCGGCGGGTGGTTCGACGAGCACTGGAGCTGCCGGGCCTCGGTACGGCGCCGCAGCCACCCGTCCCTCAGGATCGACGACGTCGGGTTCCGCCTCGCGCGTACGGCGTGACCGCCGCTCCCCCGAAGGCCGCCGCTCCCCCGAAGGCCGCCGCTCCCCCGAAGGCCGGCGCGGTCACCGGCCGCCGGTGAGCCTGCCGTCGGTCATGGTCAGGACGGTGTCGACCAGCGGCAGGGCCGAGGCGTCGTGGGTGACCATCACGGTCGCCAGGCCGTTGTCCCTGGTGAGCTCGGCCAGCAGGGTGACGATCCGCTCGCCGCGCTGGTGGTCGAGGGCGCTGGTGGGCTCGTCCACCAGCAGGACGCCGGGGGCGTTCATCAGGGCGCGGGCGATGTTGACCCGCTGGCGCTCGCCGCCGGACAGCTGGTGGGGCCGCCTGCCCTCCTTGCCGGCCAGGCCGACGGCGTGCAGGAGTTCGCGGGCCCGCGGGGCCGCGGCGGCGGGCCTGGTGCCCGTGAGGTGGGCCATGACCAGGAGCTGGTCGAGCGCGGTCAGCGAGGGCAGCAGGTTGGGCTGCTGGAAGACGATCCCGATGTGATCACGGCGGATCCGGGTCCTGGCGGCCTGGCCGGCGTCGGTGACGTCCGTCCCGGCCACCGACACGGTGCCGGAGGCGGGGCGGATGAGCGTGGCGGCGACGGCCAGCAGGCTGGACTTCCCCGAACCGGACGGGCCGACGACCGCGGTGAACTCGCCGGGCGCGACCGCCAGGTCGACGTGGTCCAGGGCGGTGAGGACGCGGTCGCCGTCGGGGTAGGTCAGGACGACGTCGGTGAGCTTGAGGGTCATCGGGAGGCTCCCAGAGCGGTCAGCGGATCGACGGAAGTGATCTTTCGGATGGCCAGGGCCGCGCCGGCGGCGCCGAGGACGACCATCACGGCCACGGGGACGACCGTGGTGGTGGCGGACAGCACGAAGGGCACGGTGCCCTCGGCCAGCGCGCCGAGGGCGGCGCCGAGCAGGCCGCCGAGACCGGCGCCGAGCAGCAGCACGATGACGGCCTGGGCGAGCGCGTCGCGCAGCAGGTAGCCGGTGCCGGCGCCCAGCGCCTTGAGGACGGCGACGTCGCCGCGCCGCTGGATGGTCCACACGGTGAAGAAGGCGCCGATGACCAGGGCGGAGATGGCGAACAGCAGGCCGCGCATCAGCTGCAGCGAGCCGTTCTCCGAGGTGTAGGAGCCGATCGCGGCCGACGCGTCGGCCAGCGGGACGGTGACGGTGCCGAGCCGGGCGTCGGCCGCGGCGAGATCGGCCCGGCCGCCGGTGCGCAGGGCCAGGACGGTCGCCGCGGTGCCGGGGCCGGTCTGGCCCCGCAAAGCGGCGGCCCAGTCCTCGATGGCGATCCAGGCGACCGGGGCGTGGCTGTAGGAGGCCGGACCGGTGGTGCCGGCGACGGTGAGGTCGCGGCCGAGCAGCCGCACCGTTTTCCCCACGTTCCCCACGTCCCCCACATCCCCCGCCGCCGGGCCTCCATTGCCTGCCAGGGCCTCCGACAGCACCACGGTGCCGGGGCGCAGCGACCGCGGGGCGAGGCTCCCTCCGGGCTGGACGGCGAAGACGGCCGCGGCGGCGCCGCGGTCGCCGCGGGTCAGACGGGCCATGGACACGCCCAGGCGTTCGGCCCGGACGCCGTCGAGGTCCCGCCAGGCGCGCCAGGCGCTCTCGCTGATCCGGCTGTCGGCGAAGGAGGGATCGCCGCCGGCGGCGAAGACGACGTGGTCGGCCGGCAGGTCCTCGATCGCGGAGACGTTCTCGCGGGCCAGGCCGGCGGTCAGTCCGGACAGCATGGTCACCAGCAGCGTGATGAGCACGACGACGGTCCCCATGAGGGCGAACCGCCCCTTGGCGAAACGCAGGTCTCTGAGCGCCACGAACACGGCGCATCCCCCCGGTCGGTTGTCGGATGGTCCGGGTCTCTCCCGGCGCCCGGAGTCCGGCTCCGGGCTCTTCCCGACGTCCGGAGGCCGGATGCCGGGGCTTCCCCCAGCGTCCGGGATCCGGCCCGCGCGGCGCGTCGTGCCCGCGGCCCGCACGGGGTCGCCCGTACGGTGACCCGGGATACACCTTTCGGACGACGCGACGGATAGAATTTTTCGCCTACTCTGAGCGAGAAATGATGAACCATCCGTTTCCGCCGGCGTTGCGGCTGCTGCGGTGGACCGTCCACGGCACCTTCGCGGCCCTGCTGGCCGTCGCGCTGATCAATCTGCTCCGCCACGGCCACGGGCCCCTGGCCGCGGCCGGCGTGCCGCTGGGCGTGCTGTACGCGGCGGGGATCGTCATCGAGGGACGGCTGCCGCGCTTCGGCGGCCGCGCGCACCTGCTGCTGGGCCGGATCTGGCTCGTGGCGATCACCCTCGGCTGGGCTGGGCTGGCGCTGGCGGCACCGCAGTACGTCTGGCTGGCCTTCCCTCTGTTCTTCGCCTACCTGCATCTGCTGCCGCCGCCGGTCGCCCTGCCCGGAGTGGCCGTGCTGACCGCCGCCGCCATCGCCGCGACCGGCTGGCACACCGGGGGGCTGACCGGTGCCCAGGTGATCGGCCCGGTCGTCGGCGCGGTCGTCGCCACGCTGATGGGCCTGGTCTACAAGGCCCTGCACGCCGAGAGCGAGCAGCGACGCAGGCTGATCGACGACCTGGTGCGCACCCGGGACAGGCTGGTCGAGGCCGAACGCGAAGGCGCCCGCCTGGCCGAGCGGGAACGCCTGGCCCGGGAGATCCACGACACCCTGGCCCAGGGGATGTCCAGCATCATCCTGCTGCTGCGCGCCGCCCGCGGCGACCTGGCCCGCGACCCGGAGCTGGCCGGGGCGCGCATCGACGAGGCCGAGCGCGCCGCCCAGGACAACCTGGAGGAGGCGCGCAACTTCGTGCGCGCCCTGGCGCCGCCCGCCCTGCAGCACTCCTCGCTCACCGCGGCGCTGCGCCGTATCAGCGACGCGGCGGTGGCCGGCACCGGCACCGAGGTGCGCTTCGAGGTGTCGGGCACCCCGCTCCCGCTGCCCGCCGACTACGACCAGGTGCTGCTGCGCATCGCCCAGGGCGCCCTCGGCAACGTCAGCCGGCACGCCGCCGCCCGGCACGCCGCGGTCACCCTCACCTACCTCGACGACACGGTCGTGCTCGACGTCGTCGACGACGGCCGCGGCTTCGCCCCCGGCCGGCCCGCCCACCCCCGCGAGGACGACACCGGCCGCGGAACCGGCTTCGGCCTGCGCGCGATGCGCGACCGCGTCACCACACTGGGCGGCGCCCTGACCGTGGAATCCGTCCCCGGCGAGGGAACCGCGATCGTGGCGGCCCTGCCGCTGCCGGCCGGGGGCGCGTCATGACGGCGGTGATCCGGATCCTGCTGGTGGACGACCACCCGGTGGTCCGCTCCGGGCTGCGCGCCATGCTGGCCGGACAGGACGACTTCGAGCTGGCCGGCCAGGCCGCCACCGGGGAGGAGGCCGTCGAGATGGCCCGCCGTCTGTCCCCGGACGTGGTGCTGATGGACCTGCGGCTCGGGCCCGGCATGCACGGCAGCGAGGCCACCCGCCGCATCGTCGCCACCGGCGGCCCGCGCGTGCTGGTGCTGACCACCTTCGACACCGACGCCGACATCCTGGCCGCCGTCGACGCCGGCGCGACCGGCTACCTCCTCAAGGACGCGCCCCAGCACGAACTGCACGCGGCGATCCGCTCGGCCGCCGCCGGCGGCAGCGCCCTGGCCCCCAGCGTCGCCTCCCGGCTGCTGGGCCGGATGCGCGCCCCCGACACCACCCTGAGCCCCCGCGAGCTGGAGGTGCTCACCCAGGTCGCCGGCGGCCTGTCCAACCGGGAGATCAGCAGGCGGCTGTTCCTCAGCGAGACCACGGTCAAGACGCACCTGGTGCGCATCTACGCCAAGCTCGGCGTCGACTCGCGCACCGCCGCGGTGGCCGCCGCCACCAGGCGCGGCCTCATCCGCCCCGCCTGACCTCGGCCCGCCTGTTCCCGGCCCGCGGGAGCCCGGCCCGTCGCCCGCGCCGCTCCGGCTCCTCGCATCCGGCCGAGGTCCGGAGGGGTCAGGGTGCGGTCAGTACCGCTTCGAGGGCCGCGCCGTTGCGTTCCAGCCAGGCTTCGCGGCGTTTGATCCGGTCGCCGACGCCTTCGTCCCACATCCTCGCCCAGCCGCCGCCCCGCTCCTCGGCGAGCTGCCTCATCGAGAACCACGACCGCCGCGCGCGCAGCACGGCCACCTCGACGAGGCGGGAGCGGTCGGTCCCCGACATCCCGTAGGCGTCGGCGAGGATCCGGCAGCGGCGCGGCACGTCCAGCCCGCGCAGCGGCGGGTCGGCGTCGGCGGGGTCGCCCAGCGGTGCCCAGTGCAGCATCGCGTTCAGCGGCTCCTCCACCCGGGCGACCGGTTTGGCCAGGTCGAAGTCGATCAGCGCGGCCGCCCGGCCGTCCCGGAAGACGATGTTGTCCGGCGTGTAGTCCATGTGTCCGACCAGCTCGGCCGGGTAGTGCGGCGCGGGCGGCATCCCCGGTCTCTCCGAGGCACCGGCGCCCGGGCGCACTCCTTCGGGGACGGTGAAGCCCGCGACGGCCTCGTCGTAGTCGCGTACCAGGCGTCCGACGGAGGCCAGTCGATCCTCGTCGGCGACCCACTCCGGCCGGGGCCGTCCGGCGACCTCGCCGGGGACGAAGGTCAGCACCTCGCGCCCGGCCGCGTCGACGCCGAGGAACCGCGGGGCGCCCGCGAACCCGACCTCCTCCAGGTGGCGCAGCAGCGCATGGACGAGCGGGGCGTTGGGGCCGACCGGGCGGCGCACCGTGTCGCCGACGCGTACGACCCCCTCGGTGACGTCCCCGCCGAGGAGCGGGATCTCGGGCTGCGGCTCGGCCGGTTCGGCGTACGTGACGGGATGCATGGGGGTCATTGTCCCCCGCGGCCCCCGGGGGAAGACCCGCTTCGGTGGTCCTCCGGGGGAACGCCTGTTTCCGGAGGCTCCCGGGGAAAGGCCGCTTCCGGGCCCCGGGGGGGCCCGCTTCCGGATCCGGGGGAGGCCCGCTTCGCCGTCGTTCAGCCGCGCAGGGCGGCGGTGAGCTCGTCGGTGCGGGCCCGGCTGCCCCAGAACCACTCCACGTGGGCGTGCCGTCGCCGCTCGGCCAGCCAGTCGTCGAAGATCCGCCCCGCCACGAGCCCCCGGGTCACCTCGTCGAGCACCGCCGGCTCCACGGCCAGCACGTACGCCACGCACAGCCCGCCGTCCGGCAGCGGCGCGGGCCCCAGCACCCGGCCGGCCTCCGCGTCCGCCGCCGCGGCTCCGAAGAGCGCGACCAGGTCGCCCCGGCCGTTGGCCTCCATCCGGCAGGTGGCCGCACCCGCCAGCACCTCGTCGGTCGCCAGCGCCACCGGGCCGGCCGGCCGTACGGCGCGCAGCCGGGCGGCGGCAGCGGCGGCGCGATCGGGGTCGGCGTAGCGCAGCCGCAGCACCCGCAGCCGGTCGAACTCCGCGCGGTGGGCGGCGAAGAAGTCCTCCACCCGCCCTTCGGCCACCTCACGGCGCAGGGCGGCCACCGCCGCCTCGGCCGCCACGATCTCCTCCAGGCGGGCGTGGCTCAGGCCGCGCTCGGCCATCCACCGCCGCGTCGCCTCGGCGGTCAGCAGCCCCCGCGCCCGGCGGAAGGCGTCCATGGCCTCCTGGAGCCGGTCGGCGGCCGGGTCCGCGCGCCGGACGGCCAGGGCCTCCTCCACCAGCGCGGCGTCCACCAGCCGCCGGGCCAGGCGGGCGTCCTCCCACAGCACGTCGAGCACGGAGACGGCCCGCTCCATCGTCGTCTCCACGCCGTTGACGCGCAGCAGGAGCTGCTCGCCGGAGCGCTGGCTGCCCCGCAGCGGCCACGGGATCGCCCGGTCGGGTGCGAACGACAGCGAGACGCACCCCCCGATCTCCGGGAACAGCAGGTCATAGTGGTACTCGCCGGTGACGGCCTCGCGTTGCCACAGCAGCCGCGCCCGCGTCCGCGGGTGGCGGTCGCGCAGCCGCGCCAGCCGTTCCTCGGCGGCCTCCGGCTCCAGGCCGTCCAGCCCGCGCAACCATTCCAGGGCGTCGTCGAGCAGGCCGGGGGACGTGATCGGGGACACGGGTCAGGCTCCTTCCAGCAGCAGGTCGCAGACGGCCTCGCTGATCGGCAGGCCGGTCAGCTCCTCGGCCCACAACCACTGGCCGTTGGGGTTGACCTCCAGGAACACGTACCGGCCGTCCGGGGTCAGGATCAGGTCGAACGCCCCGAAGGCGAGCCCGAGGCGCTCGGTCATCGCCAGGCACCGCCCGGCGACCTCGCCGGGGAGGCGGTGCACGCCGTACGGGGTCGCCTCGAAGTCGTAGCGGCGCCAGTCCACCGCCGAGCGGTTGCTCTCCTGGGAGTGGATCTCGGCCGCGAACACCCGCCGGCCGACGACGGTGACCCGCAGCTCCAGCCGTTTGGGCACGTACTGCTGGGCGATGACCGGGCAGAACCGCAGCGCCCCTGCGTAGGCCAGGTCGCGGGCCGGGACGATCTCGCAGTGGCGGGTGACCGTGTGGCCCGCGGCGAGGTTCTCCACCCACGGCTTGCCCATGGGCTTGGTGACGATGCGGCCGTCATGGCGGTTGGCGAAGTCCCAGAGGGCGTCGGCCCGGGTCGCGATCAGCGTCTCGGGGATCTCGAACCCCAGCTCGGCCGCCAGGGCGAGCTGGGACGGCTTGCCGGCCGCGCGGCGGAGCACCGACTCGCGGGCGGGCACCTGCCTGCACGGCAGGTGCTCCCACAGGTCGGTGACCAGGTGTTCGCTCTCCCCCGCGGTGTAGGCGGCCACCGCCGGGTCGGTGAGGCCGGGATGCGCCGCGTGGGGGGACGGGCGCCGCCACCACAGCGCGGTCAGGCCGTCCAGGTCCAGCGTTCCGGAGGCGGTGTGCAGCAGCCGCCGGGTCAGGCCGCGGGCGGTGTAGGCGAGTTCGAAGTGCGCCGAGGTGAGGTGGTCGCGGTTGTCGAAGACGGTGGTGCGGGCGCCGCGTCCGGCCAGCAGGCCGCGGACGCGGTCGGCGTGCGGGTCGTGGGCGCCGGTGAGGACGAGGACATGCGGGGCTGACACGGGTCTCCTTGCGCGGCGGGAAGGCCTTCGCGCGGGCGGGGTGACGGGGAGACGGGGCTCGTACGGGCTCGGGGCCCTCCGGGTGCGGTGCGGGCGGCGGGGACCGCCGGCCGTGGCCGCCGCCCGGGTGGGCGGGCGGCGGCCACGGCCGGTTTCCTCAGTCGGTGCCGCAGTAGCCGGGCGGGTCGGCGTACCAGCCCGTGGTGATCTCGACCTTCTGGCCGCCGCTGATGCCGCTCAGCGCGCTCTCGTCCAGTTCGGTGCCGGCCGGGGTGATGTCCCCCAGCTCGGTGCGCGGTGCTCCGTTCATGGAACGTTCCTCCTTGTCGCAGTGGAAGGCGATGTGCTGATCAGATGCTGCGCACGACGCCTTGCAGACGGGTTGGGAACGGCTGCAGAGGCCCCGGCAGCACCTCTGACCTGCGGATGTCCGGGCCGGGCCGGGGCGTCGTCCCGCGCCGGGACTTCCTCGCCCCCGCATCCGCGACCGGCTTCAATACGGGCCATGGGTGTGTCGGCCCGGAGGGTCGTTGACACGGGTGATGGGCGGCCGTCCGCCGGGGGCGGCGCGGCGGCTCCCGCAAGGCCCGTCCGCCCCCGGCCGGCGGCCACCGGCGTCGCCCTGTCCGCGCGATGCCCGGCCGCCTCGTACGCTCAGGGACGATGATGGGCGAGACGGCACGCCCGTCCGGGGGCCGCACGGCGGGTGGGTCAGCGCTTGCGGATCTTCCAGACCTGCTCAGGGGCGTTGCCCCGGTAGCAGCGCCACTGAATGGCGATGGCCCCCTTGGTCGTGCTGCCCTCTCCGATCGCCAGGCATCGGCCGGAGGCCAGATTCCTGATCCGCGACGCCTTGATTTTCCAGACCTGCTCGGGCGCCTTACCCGAGTAACACGGCCACTGAATGGCCCGCTTGCCTTCCTGAGTGGTCCCGCGGGCGATCGCCATGCATTGTCCGGAGACCGCGTTCCGGAAATTAACGCCGCCTTCGGAATCCTTGACGACGTACCATCGCTGGCTCTTGGAACCGTTGCAGGGCCATTGAATGACCGGGGCCCCGTCCTTCTTCATCTCGGTTCCGGCCACGGTGAGGCACTGGCCGGACGCGCCGTTGACGAGGTTGACCCCCTTCACGGACGCGGCGTGCGCGGGAGCGGGCAGCAGAATGGCCGCCGCGCCGGCAGTCAGCGCTAACGCGCGAAAACGAGACACGTCATCCTCCATCTTCCTGATCAAGAATGAGCGGTCAGTGTAATGCGGCGGCTCACTACGCGGCCACCGTCGAAACCGTTCGCCGCTCACCACGAGTCGGTCCCGTGGTGATGGAGGTTCGGGTGCGGGACCACGGGTTCTCACCGGTTCGGCAAGACGAGATACGACGGCGGTGGCGTGCGGGTGATCCGGCCGGCTCGATGGGGCGCGTGCCGGGTGCAGGGAGCCTCACACACAGCGGAAGGCGCCCCGCGGCGCTCTGCGGCGCCCCGCGGCGCCGTCTCCTGCCCCGGCCGGCGCGGGGCACCGGTACGCGCCGGCCCGTCGGCTTGCATAGTCATGCAGTCCTATGTATATACTTCTACTCGTGTCCAAGGTGCTCACTTCTCTGCCTGTCGGTGAACGGGTCGGTATCGCCTTCTCCGGCGGCCTCGATACTTCTGTTGCGGTCGCGTGGATGCGCGAGAAGGGTGCGGTGCCATGCACCTATACCGCTGAGATCGGCCAGTACGACGAACCCGACATCGCCTCGGTGCCCGGGCGTGCCACCGCGTACGGCGCGGAGATCGCCCGGCTGGTCGACTGCCGGGCCGCCCTCGTGGAGGAAGGGCTCGCGGCCCTGGCCTGCGGGGCGTTCCACATCCGCTCCGGCGGCCGCGTCTACTTCAACACCACCCCGCTCGGGCGGGCCGTCACCGGCACCCTGCTGGTGCGCGCGATGCTCGAGGACGGCGTGCAGATCTGGGGCGACGGCTCCACCTTCAAGGGCAACGACATCGAGCGGTTCTACCGCTACGGCCTGCTTGCCAACCCTGCCCTGCGCATCTACAAGCCGTGGCTGGACGCCGACTTCGTCACCGAACTCGGCGGCCGCAAGGAGATGTCGGAGTGGCTGCTCGCCCACGACCTCCCCTACCGGGACAGCACCGAGAAGGCGTACTCCACCGACGCCAACATCTGGGGCGCGACCCACGAGGCCAAGGCGCTGGAGCACCTCGACGCGGGCATCGAGATCGTCGAGCCGATCATGGGCGTCCGGTTCTGGGACCTGTCCGTTGAGATCCCCACCGAGGACGTCACGATCGGCTTCGAGCAGGGCCGCCCGGTCACGATCAACGGCAAGGAGTTCGCCTCCCCCGTCGACCTGGTCCTGGAGGCCAACGCCATCGGCGGCCGGCACGGCATGGGCATGTCCGACCAGATCGAGAACCGGGTCATCGAGGCCAAGAGCCGGGGCGTCTACGAGGCGCCGGGGATGGCGCTGCTGTTCGCCGCCTACGAGCGACTGGTCAACGCGATCCACAACGAGGACACCCTCGCCAGCTACCACAACGAGGGCCGGCGGCTGGGCAGGCTGCTGTACGAGGGCCGCTGGCTGGACCCGCAGGCGCTGATGCTGCGCGAGTCGCTGCAGCGCTGGGTCGGCACGGCGATCACCGGCGAGGTGACCCTGCGGCTGCGCCGCGGCGACGATTACTCCATCCTGGACACCTCCGGGCCGGCGTTCAGCTACCACCCGGACAAGCTGTCGATGGAGCGGACCGAGGACTCCGCCTTCGGCCCGGTCGACCGCATCGGCCAGCTGACCATGCGCAACCTCGACATCGCCGACTCCCGCGCCAAGCTGGAGCAGTACGCCCGGCTCGGCATGGTCGGCAGCGGTCACCCGCAGCTGATCGGCGCCGCGCAGGCGGCCTCGACCGGGCTGATCGGCGCGATGTCCGAGGGCGGCGCCGAGGCGATCGCCTCCCGCGGCGAGGCCCCCGCCGACGAGGTGCTGCTCGACCAGGCCGCGATGGAGTCCGGCACCGACTGACCGGCCACGGCGCGGGGCGGCCTCTCCGGACACCGGGGAGGTCGCCCCCGCCGAACCGCCGCGCCCGGGGGCGTGGATCGTGACCGGCCCGGGCCCCCGCTTCCGGGCCGGCCGGTATGACGCCGGGCTCCGGACGCGGCCACGGACCACCAGCGGGTACGGATCACCGGCGGGTACGGACTACCAGCGGTTGCGGGCCTCCTCGGCCCAGCCGGTGAGGCCGTCGAGGTCCACCCAGGTGCCGTCGTCGGCCCGCGCCCGCCCCGAGAAGTGGCCGAAGCACTGGTGGGTCTCGCTGCCCACCAGGCCCAGCTCGGTGCGGGCCACCTTCTCGTGGAAGGGGTGGAACTCCACCTCCACCTGCGGGCCGGTGATCCGCCAGGGCCGCAGCCAGTCGGCCCGATCGTACGACCATTCCAGCTCGTCGCCGATCTTGTGCAGGCGGCCGTCGACGAACAGGGCGTTCTCCGTCGAACCGGTGCCGTCGGTCCACTTGCCGCCGAGCTGGATCGCCCGGCCGGGCCCGCTGCCGGCCGCCCAGTTCCACGTGACCGAGTACGGCCACTTGCCCCGGCCGTGGTCGAGCACGGCGAACGAGTCCGTCTCCTCGAAGGCGAACTCGTCCGACCCCAGCCGCAGCCGGCCGCGCGCCGGGCGGCCGACGTCCTTGACCGTGTACTGGAACCGGCCGCGCCCCCATGGCACCACCACGCCGAGCGACTCGTGGCCCTCCGGCAGCGGGACCTCCAGGTCGAGCTCGATGCCGGACGAGACGGCCCGGATCACGGTGCCGGAGACGCCCTCCTCGATGTCGATCGCCAGACCACCGCCCCGTACGGATGCCGTCCCGGCGCCGCTGCGGTCGGGGAAGACGGCGCCGCGGGCCAGCGGCACCACGACGTCCTTGGCGGTCTCGACCCGGGTGTCCCGGTCGAGCACGTACACCCCGTTCACCGCCGCGTAGTCCAGCGACGACGCGACCAGGCCGATGATGTGGCGCGGGGTGACGACGCCCCAGTACTCCCAGCGCTTGCGCCGCCCCCAGCCTCGCAGGTTGCCCCGGTGCAGCGGCCTCCGGGTCCAGCCGACCGCTTCGGCGTTGAGCCGCCCGTCGGCCAGGCACAGGTCGACGGGCGCGGTGATCTCTCGCTCATGGGTGGTCATGGGAGCCTGAGCCTTTTCGTGATCGAACGTACGAGGTCATCGGGGAGCTTGAGCACCGCCCGGTCGTAGGTGAGCAGGCCGTTGATCTCGTCCTCCACATCCGACAGCTGCGTGTAGACGGTCGCGCTCAGCCCGCGCGCGATGGCCGGGATGATCTGCTCCTCGTGCAGCCGGACGAACGCCTCGCCGAGCGCGTCCACCGTACGGTACCGGCGGTAGCCGAACTCCTTCTCGCCCCAGGTGTGTCCCACGGCCGGCAGGCTGTACCCGCCGTACTCGGACAGCACGAGCACCCGTCCGTCGGGCCGGGGCGGGCGGAACCGGCGGAAGTAGACGTGCAGGCTTCGCAGGTCGCCCGCGCCCTGGTCGTGCCAGCCGCTGGCGTGGTCGACCGTACGGGTCGGGTCGAGCCGGGCGAGCTCGGCGGCGATCCGCGCGGCGTCGAACTGGCCCCAGCCCTCGTTGAACGGCACCCACACCGCCAGGCTCACCACGTTGCGCAGGTGCTCGACCGTGGCGCGCATGTCGGTCTCGAAGGCCGTACGGCCCGCCGCGTCGGCCCGGCCGAACCGGTGGTGCCGGCGGTCGTCCAGCCGTACGAACGGGAGGACCGCGGGTGCGGTGATGACCCATGGACGGTACGGCTCACCGCCGTTGACCATGTCCTGCCAGACGAGCATGCCGAGCCGGTCGCAGTGGTGGTACCAGCGCAGCGGCTCGATCTTGATGTGCTTGCGCAGCATGGTGAAGCCGAGCCGCTTCATCGTGGCGATGTCGCGGATCATCGCCTCGTCGCTGGGCGGGGTGTAGAGACCGTCCGGCCAGTAGCCCTGGTCGAGCACGCCCGCGTGGAAGTACGGCCGGCCGTTCAGCAGCAGCCGGGGGACGCCGTCGGCGTCGGGTCCGACCGAGAAGGAGCGCATGCCGAAGTAGCCGCGCACCCGGTCCGTGCCGAGCGACACGGTGACGTCGTACAGGAAGGGGTCCTCGGGGCTCCAGGCGCGCACCTCGGGCAGGGGGACGCGGACCGGCCGCCCGGCCGGCGCCGTGACCCGCGCGACCGTCTCGCCTCCGGCCGAGATCTCGACGTGCGCCTCCCCGCCGGCCGCGTGGACCGTCACCTCCACGCAGGAGTCGTCGAGCAGCGGGGTCAGCGTGAGCCGTTCGACGTGGACCTCGGGCACGCACTCGGCCCAGACCGTCTGCCAGATGCCCGACTGCGCCGTGTACCAGATGCCGCCGCGCCGCAGACGCTGTTTGCCCCGCGGCCCGTTCCCGGTGTCGTCCTGGACGGCCACGACGAGGGTGTTCCCGGACGGGCGCAGCGCGTCGGTGACGTCGAACGAGAACGGCAGGTAGCCGCCGGTGTGACCGCCGGCCTCGACGTCGTTGACCCACACCCGGCAGGTCTGGTCGACCGCGCCGAAGTGCAGGATCACCCGGCCGCCGGCGAAGTCGGCCGGCAGGTCGAACGAGCGCCGGTACCAGAGGGTCTGCCCGGGGAGCAGCTGCCGGTTCACCCCGGACAGCGGCGCCTCCGGCGAGTACGGCACGACGATCTCGCCGTCGTACGTCTCGGGGGGATCGTCGCTGATCGCGTACCGCCAGCGGCCGTTGAGGTTGAGGTGGCTGTCCCGGACCAGCTGGGGCCGCGGGTACTCCGGAAGCGGGTCATCCGACACGCGTGAACCTCTTCAGTTCGCTGACTCCCTCGAACGGCCACGGCCGGGGCAGCCCGTGGCTCATCAGCAGGGCGCCGTGACGGATCTCCCCGGTGTCCTCGTCGCGGTAGCGGCCGTCCGGGTCCAGGCCCTTGAGCCGTAGGGGGGCCGTCGCGCGGACCAGCGTCGTCGGCCGCCAGGAGAGCACCACCACGTCCGCGTCGAGGGTGTACTGCACGGCCCAGTCGGCGAGGCGGTCCAGCCGGCCGCCGTGAACGACCGGGCGGATCTCCTTGTACCGCGCGACCAGGTGTCTCGCCTCCTCCAGGTCTTCCGGGCTCCACCGTCGCAGGTCGCCGCCGATGCCGAGCGCGCCCGCCATCGCGACGTGGAAGCGGAAGGCGAGCGGCGTCCGCCCGCCGGTGATCGCGTTCGGGCTGTCGGTCACCCAGGCGCCCATCGTGCAGGCCGGATACATCTGGCCGTAGCCGTGCTGGATCGCGATCCGCTGGGCGGCGTCGGTGTTGTCGGAAGTCCAGATCTGGTCGGTGCGGGCGATCATGCCGAGGTCCGCGCGGCCCCCGCCGCTCGCGCAGCCCTCGATCATCAGGTGCGGGTGGGCCGCGCGCAGCCGGTCGATCACGGCGTACACGTTCCGGATGTAGGGCACCCACACCTCGTCACCGGCCTCGGTGACCGGCCGGTTCATGTCCCACTTCAGGAACGCGACGTCGTCGCCGGTCACCAGCTCGTCGAGCCGGTCGTACGCCCAGTCGGCGACGTCGTCCCGGGAGAAGTCGAGCAGGAGCTGGTTGCGCACCTCGGTCGAGTGCCGGTTCGGCTGGCGCAGCACCCACTCGGGGCGCGTGCGGTAGAGCTCGCTGTCCGGGTTGACCGACTCCGGCTCCACCCACAGGCCGAACTGCATGCCGAGCCGCTTCACGTGCTCGACCAGCGGGGTGAGGCCGTCGGGGAAGCGTTCGGGGTTCGGCCACCAGTCGCCCAGGCCCGCCGTCTCACCCGTACGGCCGCCGAACCAGCCGTCGTCCATCACGAACAGCTCGACCCCGATGCCGGCGGCCAGCTCGGCCAGCTCCATCTGCTGCGCCTGGGAGATGTCGAACTGGGTCGCCTCCCACGAGTTGAAGACCACCGGCCGCACCCGGCGGGGTGCGGGCAGCACGTGGCGGCGGACGTGGTCGTGCCAGCGGTGACTGATCCCGCCGAACCCCTGGGCCGAATAGACGCCGGTGAACGCGGGCGTCTCCAGGGCTTCGCCCGGTCCGAGCCGCCAGGTCACGCCCTCGTGCCCGAACCCGCCGCTCCAGCCCGCGCGGCCGTCGTGGTCGCGTTCGACCGTGATGCGCCAGCTTCCGCTCCAGGCCAGCGCCGCGCTCCACACCTCGCCGTGGTCCTCGGTCGCGTCGCCCGCGTCGAGCATCACCCACGGGTTGGCGTGGTGGCCGCTGTGCCCGCGCCTGCTGGTCAGCACGGTCTCGGCCGTCGCCAGCGCCGTACGCCGGACCTGGAACTCCGCGCCCCATCCGCCGGTGACGTGGGTGAGCCGGTAGTCCTCGCGCTGCGGGACCGTCCAGGCCGCCGAGTCGCAGCGCGGGATCGTGATCGGCTCGTCCCCGGTGTTGCGCAGGGTCGTCCAGCGGTCGATCGCGTCGCTGCCGGACCTGACCCGGTAGTGCAGGTCGATCTCCAGCGGGTAGTGCCGGTCGGCCATCCTGATCACCAGGTGGGCGGCCGCACCTTCCCCGTCCCCGTCACCGCCGCCGGCGGTGCCGGTGTCGGTGTCGGTGTCGGTGTCGTGGCCGAGGTGCCGCCACTCGACGCCGCGTACGGCGTCGCCGTACCTGACCTGCAGGCCCGCCACGCCGAACCGCTCGCCGCCCTCGCCCGGCAGTTCCTCGCGTCCGGCGGGCAGCGCGCGGGCCTGGCCGGGCGTGAGCCGCGGTCCCCAGTGCGCGCAGCGCGGCGCGCCGTCCGGCCCGAGTCGCACGACGTACGCGCTGGACGGGGTGGTGAGCAGCCACGACCCGGGTTCCTCATAGGTGATCAAGACAGCCACACTCCGGTGTCGGGCGGCAGCAGGTCGCCGTCGAGCGGCCCGCTGGCGAGCAGCACGTCGTGGTGCCGGGTGAGCGGCACCGGTACGGGGCCGAAGTTCACCATCAGCGTGAACCCCGGGTCGCGGGCGAAGGCCAGCACGCCCGGAGGCGTGCCCAGCCAGGTCAGGTCGCCGTCGCCGAGCGCGGGGTGGTCACGCCGGATGGCGAGCGCGGCCCGGTAGAGGTTCAGCGTCGAACCGGGATCGGCCCGCTGCGCGGCCACGGTCAACCCCGCCCAGTCCTCCGGCTGCGGCAGCCACGTGCCCAGGGTGCCCAGGGTGCCCAGGGCGCCCGGGGAGCCTTCGGAGCCCGGGATGCCCACGGTGCCGAAGCCGTACGGCGCCGCCGTGCCGGACCAGGGCAGCGGCACGCGGCAGCCGTCCCTGCCCATGAACGTGCGCGACGTGCGCTCGAACATCGGGTCCCGCCGGGCCTCGTCCGGGATGGCGAGATGTTCCGGCAGGCCCAGCTCGTCCCCCTGGTAGATGTACGCCCCGCCGGGCAGGGCGAGCAGCAGCAGCGCGGCCGCGCGGGCCCGCCTGGTGCCCAGCGCGACGTCCACGTCCATCCGGCCCAGCAGCACCTCGGGGGTCGGCGCGCGGACCAGGTCCTGGTCGACGCCGAACCTGGTCACCATGCGCGGCACGTCGTGGTTGCCCAGCACCCACGGGATCGACCCGCCCGTCTCACGGGCCAGCCGGTGCGACTCGTCGATGACCGTGCGGAACTCCTCGGCCGACCACGGGGTCGGCATCAACCGGAAGTTGAACAGCTGGGCCAGCCCGTCTCCCGCCAGGTACGGCCTGGCCTGGTCGGCGTCGAACCACATCTCCGCCACGGTGCCCCGGTCGCCCGGATAGGAGTCGAGGATCTTCCGCCAGGAGCGGTAGAGCTCCAGCAGCTCCGGCTGGTGCTCGTAGGGCACGGCCGTCTGGCCCGGCGTGAGCGGGCCGCTCTGGCTGCCGGGGACGACGTCGGGCAGGCCGTCCTGCTTGAACAGCATGTTGGCCACGTCGATCCGGAACCCGGCCACGCCCCGGTCCAGCCAGAACCTCAGCACCCCCTCGAACATGGCGACCACGTCGGGGTGCCGCCAGTTCCAGTCGGGCTGGGCGGAGTCGAACAGGTGCAGGTACCACTGCCCGTCGGCCACCCGGGTCCAGGCCGGGCCGCCGAACACCGACTGCCAGTTGTTGGGCTCGTCGCGGAAGACGAACCGCTCACGCTCCGGACTGCCGGGACCGGCGGCCAGCGCCGCGCGGAACCACGGATGCTCGGCCGAGCAGTGGTTGGGGACGATGTCGACGATCACCTTGATGTCCTTCGCCGCGGCCCCCGCCACGAGCGCGTCGAAATCGGCCAGCGTGCCGTACCGGGGATCGACGTCGCAGTGGTCGGCCACGTCGTAGCCGCCGTCGGCCAGCGGCGAGGGATAGAACGGGCTCAGCCAGATCGCGTTCACCCCCAGGTCGGCCAGGTGGTCGAGCCGGGACAGCACTCCGGGCAGGTCCCCTTCGCCGTCGCCGTTCGCGTCGGCGAAGCTGCGCGGATAGACCTGGTAGACGACCGCGTCCCGCCACCACGCCCCCCGATCGTACGGGCGGGCGTCTCCGGCAGGCCTCCCGACGGCCGGATCGCTCTGGAACCGGCCCTTCGGGGACGGGAGTTCGGGAGATGGCGTTCCAGCGGTCGGGCTTTCGGCGAGCGGTCCCGCGGCGGACCGGTTCTCGGCCGGCGCTCCTTCAGCGGACCGGTTCTCAGCGGACACCGCGGATCCTCCAGATCAGACAGGCTCCGAGCGTGGCGAACCCGGCCGCCACGCCGTACATGAGCGGATAACCGCCGGCCGAGGTGACCAGCGGTGCGGCGATCACCGGGCCGAGCGTGTTGGACGCCGAGTTGGCCAGGCTCACGATGCCGAGGTCCTTGGCCCGGTCGGCGTCGGCGGGCAACAGCTGGGTGACCATCGCCTGGTCGACGGCGGTGAACATGCCGTAGCCCGCTCCGAGGAGCACGGACGCCGCGATGGCGGCGGGCCAGCTGGTCAGAAACGTCAGCACCAGCCCGGAGGCCGCCATCGTGAGGCCGCCGGCGCAGACGGCGGGCCTGCGGCTGCCGTACCGGTCGGACAGCCAGCCCGCCAGCAGGGTCGGCACGACGCTGCTCAACGTGAACACCGCCACGAGTGCCACGACGCCCTGCTCGACGGTCGAACCGGGGAAGAGCCGCTCGTAGTGGACCGCGTCCCGCAGGTAGTACTGCAGATAGCCGATCGCCATCGCGAGCGTGAGGGTGATCATGAGCCGGCTCACCCAGGCCCAGGCGAAGTCGGGATGCCTGCGCGGGCTCACCCACAGGCCGCGCAGGAAGGCCCGCAGGTCGAACGGCGCGGCCGTGCCGACCGCGGGCCCGGCGGCCGCGACGGCGGGCCCGGTGGTCACGGCGGCGGTTCCGGCTGCGGCTCCGGCTGCGGCTCCGGCTGCGGCTCCGGCTGCGGCTCCGGCTGCGGCTCCGGCTGCGGCTCCGGCTGCGGCGACGGCGGTTTCGGCGATGGCTCCGGCTGCGGCGGCGGAGACCTCCGCAGGCCCTTCCGCGGGTTCTTCCGCGGGTTCGCGGGTGAACAGGCCGAAGGGCAGCACGAGCAGCAGGACCAGGACCGCCATCGAGAGGAACGCGGCCTTCACCCCGGTCAGCAGGACGGTCGCCACCACCCCGCCCAGCAGCGGGCCGGCCAGCTGGCCCACGCCCGCCAGCGCCGACACCTTGCCGCGCTGACGGATCGGCACCTGGTCGGGCACGGTGGCGATGGCGGCGGCCAGGGCGGCGGTGAACGCCAGCTGGGCGACCGCCCAGCCGACGACCAGCCCGGCCAGCGACTCCTGCCAGGCGAGGAACGCCAGGGACGCGGCGCAGACCAGCGCGCCTCCCACGATCCACGGACGGCGCCGGCCGAACCGGGACCGGGTCCGATCGGACATGGCGCCGAAGAGCGGGTTCGCGATGATCGTGCAGACGGCGCCGACCGCGAACACGATCGCCAGCGACGCCTCCTTGTGCGCCGGATCGATGCGCGCCACATGGGAGGGCAGCAGGATCTGGTTGCCGACGGTCATCGCCATGATGACGCCCATCTGGGCGAGTGCCAGCAGTGTCATCCAGCCGGCGGAGACCCGTTTCACGGGCGTGGTGCGCACCTCGTGCATGTGTTTCCTTCGAGGCGAAACATGAGTGGGTGACACGTTAGAACATGACAGGGCGTTATGTTAAGACTGGATCGTGGAGAATCCCGGGATCCGGCGCCGACCGGTCCAGAAACGGAGCATCGACCGGGTCGAGCGCATCCTCGACGCCTGCGCCCACCTTCTGGACGAGGTGGGTCTCGACGCGCTGACCACCGTCGACGTCGCCAGGCGGGCCGGGGTGCCGAGTGGCACCATCTACCAGTTCTTCGACGGCAAACCCGGCATGCTGCGCGAGCTGGCGCTGCGAAACCTGGATCTGCTGCTGGTACGGCTACGCCACCGGGTGGCCGAGGAGGGGCCGCTCACCTGGCCGCGGGCGGCCGAGCTCGTGCTGGCCGTGACCGTCGAGATGCGCCGGACCGTCCCCGGTTACACGGTGGTCGACTTCGCCGACACCCGGCCCGGCGGGCAGACGTTCCTGCCGCCGGGCGAGTCGAAGGAAGGCGGGGACGTGCTGGCCGAGCGGCTCTACCACTTCGCCCTCGACGAGGCCGGGCTGCCACCGCTGCCCGACCCCTATCACGTCATGCGGCTGGCCATCCAGGCCACGGCCGCCGCTCTCCACCTCGCCTTCGCGGCCTCCCCCGACGGTGACCCCGTCATGATCGAGCAGGGCCGTACGCTGCTGCGCGCCTACTTCGCCGCCGTGTCCTCCGCCGGTTGAGAACCGGGACGGGAGCCCACGGGACGTCGGCGCGGTCAAGCGACGCGGCGTCCGGCGACGCGGCCGGCCACATCCCGTCGCCGGTGGCGGTGGCGGGGGCGGGGGCTCACCCGGAGGCCGCCGGGAGCTGCGCCCGGGTCAGGCGCGCGTACAGACCGCCGGTGGCGACCAGCGTCTCGTGGGTGCCGCTCTCCGCGATCCGGCCCCCGGCCAGCACCAGGATCAGGTCGGCGTCCCTGATCGTGCTCAGCCGGTGGGCGATCACGATGCGCGTCTGGGGCAGGGAGTCGAGGCCGGTGCTCAGCGCCGCCTCGGTGTCGGTGTCGAGGTGGCTGGTCGCCTCGTCCAGCAGCAGAATCTCCGGACGGGCCAGGATCGCCCGTGCCAGCGCGATGCGCTGGCGCTGGCCGCCGGACACTCCCCCGCCCTCGGTCAGCTGCGTGTGGTACCCCAGGGGCATGGCGGCGATGTCGTCGTGGACGCAGGCCAGCCGGGCCGCCTCCGCCACCTCGTGGAGGGAGGCGCCGGGGCTGCCCAGCGCGATGTTGTCCGCGATCGAGCCGGTGAACAGGGCGGGCTCCTGGGTGACCACCCCGAAGCGGCGCCGCAGCCGTCCGGGGTCCAGGCGGGAGACCGGCACGCCGTCGTGCAGGATCTCCCCCTCCGTGGGCGGGAACAGCCCCAGCAGGAGGCGGGCGAGGGTGGTCTTGCCGGACCCGGACCGGCCGACCAGCGCGACCTTCTGCCCGGGGGCGATCCGCAGGTCGATGCCGCGGACGATCCACGGGCTCTCCGGCGCGTAGCGGAAGCCGACGCCCCTCATCTCGATCACGCCCGGCCCTCCCCCGCCGCCGGTACGGCCGGCCGCGCCGGGTTCGGGGTCGGTCTCCCAGATGTCGGCGAGCCGTTCGGCCTGGGCGCGGGCGGTCTGCAGGCCCCGCAGGCTCGCGGTCAGCGACGCCAGCGGCGCCAGGGCCGCCGCGGCGAGGGCCAGCACCCCCAGCATGGCGCCCGCGGTGAGCCGGTGGCCGGCCACCTCCTGCGCGCCGGCCCACAGCAGGACCAGCGGGGCGGCGAACCGCAGCGCGGCCAGCGCGGTCTCCTGCGCGCCCTGGGCGAGCGCGCTGCGCCGTACCCGCCGGGTCTGCATGGCCAGCAGGCGCGTCCAGCGCTCCAGGACCTGGGCCTCCGCCCCCGACGACTTGATCGTCTCGATGCCCTTGACCGCCTCGATGAGCCGCCCCTGGGCGTCGTTGCGGGCCTCGTGCTCGCGGTGGACCAGGTCGCGGATCCGCTGCCGCCCGGTCAGGAGCACCAGGAACTGGGCCGCGGCCAGTACGGCGAGCAGCCCGCCGAGCAGCGGCGAGCGCACGGTGACCGCGACCAGGTAACCGGCGGCCAGCGGGGCGTCCAGCAGGGCGGACAGCACCTGACCGGTGAGGATGTCGCGCAGCAGGCCGGCCCCGGTGATCCGGGCGACCAGGTCGGCCGAGCCCCGGTGGGCGAAGAAGCCGAACGGCAGGGTGAGCAGCCGCCTGGCCAGCTCGTCCAGCAGGGCGGTGTCGGCCCGGGCGCGCAGCACGACCAGCGCCCAGGCCCGCAGGCCCCCGGCCACCAGGAAGGCGGCCGCCGCCGCGGCCGCGGCCAGGCCCAGCAGCGGCAGCAGGCCGGTCTCGCCGCGGCCCAGCACCCGGTCCACGACGGCCTCGGTGGCGGCGGGCAGGACGAGCCCGAGCCCCTGCAGCAGGAGGCTGAGCGCCACCAGGACGGCCAGCAGGCCCCGGTGGCGCAGCACGCCGAGGCGCGCGTACCGCGACCACCAGGATCGCCGTTCACCGAAGCGGCCCCGCCGGAAGTCCGGGCCGGGGGCGACGGTGAGGAGCACTCCGCTGTAGTCGCGCGCGAACTCCTCCGGGGTGAGCCGCAGCCGTCCGGCGCCCGGGTCGATCACCGTGATCCGGCCGCCGCCGGCCCGCTCCACCACCACGAAGTGCCTGGAGCGCCAGTGGGCGACGGCCGGCAGCGGCGCCTCGGGCACGTGCGCGGCCGGCAGCGCCAGGGCGCGGGTGGTCAGGCCGCGCGCCCGCGCGGCGCGGACCAGGGTGAGCGCGCTGACGCCGTCGCGGCCCACGCCCATCTCGCCGGACAGGACGCGCACGGAGGTGTGGTGCCCGTGCGCGCCGAGGACCATCGCGAGGCAGGCGGCCCCGCACTCGACCAGGCTGTGCTGGCGTACGACTGGAACCCGCATGGGACCGCAGTCTCCGCTCCGCGGCTGGCAATCGGCTTGCAGCCGACATGGGAACCCCGGATCCGCGGGGTCTTCCGGTGGATCGGAGGGACCGGACTGCAACCTTTCGCCCGGTGGGTCGCGTTGGGAACGGGCGAGAGGAGATCACATTGGATCGTCATGACGGCTTCCGCGAGTTCGTGCTCGCCCGCCAGCAGGCGCTGATGCGGACCGCGTACCTGCTCGTGGGAGACGCCCATCTCGCCGAGGACCTGTTGCAGAGCGTGCTGGTCAGGATCGCGGGCAAGTGGCCCGGGCTGGCCCGGGACGGCAACCCCGAGGCGTACACGCGCCGGGCCCTGGTGAACCAGTACATCTCATGGCGGCGCCGGCCGCGGCCGGAGGCGCCGAGCGCCGACCCGCCCGAGCACGGCGTCTCCCACGACGAGGAGACGCTCGACCGGATCATGCTGCGCCAGGCGCTGGCCAAGCTGACACGCAAGCAGCGGGCCGTGATCGTGCTGCGTTTCTGGGAGGACCTCACCGAGGCGCAGACGGCTGAGGCGCTCGGCTGCTCGGTCGGCAACGTCAAGAGCCAGACCCACCACGCGCTGGCCCGTCTGCGTGCGCTCGCACCCGAGCTGGCCGGCCCCGACTCCCTTTCCGACCTTCAGGAGGTGGCGCGATGACGAGACTGCGCAGGGCGTTGAACGGCGTCGCCGAGGAGGCGCCCATGGTGGACCTGGCCGACCTGGCCCTGGCGGGCCACCGGCGCCGGCGGCGCGTCACGGCGCTGCTGGCCGCCGCCACGGTGGTCACGGTGGCGGCGGGCGCGACGACGGCCGCCGTGGCGTCGATCCGGTCCGACGGCGTGGCCGCGGCGCGGCAGACGGAGGCCGCCGCGGCACCGCTCCGGTCCCACGACGCGGCCGCGACGCCGCAGCCGGAGGCCGCCGTGCCCGACCTGCCCGGGGGCCGGGTCGGACCGCTCGCCTACGCCTACCCGACGCCCTGCGAGGTCGACCGGGAGCGGAAGACGGTCGACTGCGCGGCCGTCGAGTGGCGGGTGGTCACCCGCTCCGGCACGACCTACCGGTTGCCGCAGGCCCTCGCCTTCAACGACCGGGCACGCCGTGTCCCCGTCGCGATCAGCCGGGACGGGCGCATGCTCGCCTACTACAGCCGGCACGCCCAGGCACATGTGGTGCGCGACCTGGTGGACGGCTCGGAGGTGACGTCTCCCGTGACGGTGAAGGAGGAGCGCATCGGCATCGGCTCCATGCTCGTGGTCTCCGACGACGGCCGTCACGTGGCGTTCGACCCGCGAGAGGGCAGCAAGGAACCCGGGCTGCTGATCGACGTGCGCACCGGGAAGACCGTCCGGATACCCGGCAAGTACGAACCGGTCAGCATCAAAGACGGCGTCGCCGAGCTGGTCCGGTACGTCAAGACCGATCTGTGGCTGATGCCCGTCACCGGCGGGGGCAGGCCGGTGCGCTTCGCCGGCACGTACATCATATTCAGCGAGCTCGCCCCGGACGGCCGTACGGTCGCCGCCGTCGAGATGAAGGACTTCAGGAAGAGAAGGTTCACCCTGCTCGACACCGCCGGCGGGCGCGCGCCGCGGAAGGTGACCGTCCGCGGTCTGCCGGAGAAGGCGGGCGTCATCGGCACCGGCCCCTGGCGGAGCGGATCGGAGCTCACGCTTTTCGCGCTGGACGCGAAGGGCACGCACGTCTACGGCGTCGACATCGGCACCGGGCGGGCCCGCCGACTGGCCGATCATCCGGGCAAGCCCGGGGGATTCCTGGTCCTGCCCGGGGTCGCGAGCGGCTGAGCGCGCGGCTCCCGGCCGCGTCCGCGGCGGGTACGGCACGCTTTCGTCAGGCTGACTTGACGTCAAGCCAGCCTGACGAAATACTCGGAACCATGACTCCCGAGGAACTCGAACGCCGGTTCACGCTGCTGAACGCGGTCGCGCGGTACGACGCGCTGCGCACCCGCGAAGCCCTCGCGTCGCCGCCGGAGGAGGACGACGACCCCGAGACCGCACCGCTCGACCCGGCCACGGCTCCCCTGGCGCGGGAGGAGGCGCTGGAGCTGCTCGCGCTCGGCGAGGTGATCGCCCGCAAGGCGGGCCAGGGACGCCAGCTCACGGTGCGGTCGGCCCGCCGGGTCGGCGCCTCGTGGTCGCAGATCGGCGCCGCGCTGGGGGCCACGAAGCAGGCCGCCTGGGAGGCGCACAACCGGTGGATCGACGAGCAGGCCCGCCAGGGGGACGACGGCCACTGGGGCTGGAGCGACGACGAGGCGGCGGCCGCCCGCGCGCTCGCCGGCGACCCCGCGGACGAGGAGACCCCGGGTGGGCGCGCGCGGCGGAGCGGCGCCATCGCTTGTCAGGATGTCCCTGACGCTCTAGAGTCGCGATCAACCGTCAGGAAAAACCTGACAACCGTCGCCCCGGAGGACCGCATGACCGCTCCATCCCTGGCCGACGAGCGGATCTGCTGCTCGTTCTGCGCGAAGCCGAAGACCGACGTGGACAAGGTGATCGCCGGCCCCGGCGTCTACATCTGCAACGAGTGCGTGGGGCTGTGCAACGCCATCCTCGACACGCCGGCCGAGCCGTCGGCGGACGCCGAGATCCCCTGGCCGGACCGCATGACCGACGAGCAGATCCTCGAGTTCCTGCCGCGCGTCGCCACCGTGAGCGCCCAGGTCGACGCGAGCCTGCGGGTCTGGGTGGACCGGCTGCGCGACCGGGGCGTCACCTGGTCCAGGATCGGCGCCGCCCTGGACATGACCCGGCAGTCGGCCTGGGAGAGGTTCTCCGGAGAGGACTGAGGACGTCACACGCGTGGAGGCTCCCGCCGTCCACGCCGCACCGGGCCACGCCCCCGCCGTCCCGGCGGGGGCGTGGCCGTTTCCGGCTGCGGGGCGAGCGCTCCGCCCCGTCGGCGGACTACGGCTGCGACGCCTCGGAGGTCAGCCGCCGGGCCTGCTCGCGGCCCACTTCGGCGGTCCGGTGGAGATAGTCGGCGATGATCTCCAACTGCTCGTCGGTGTAGCGCTCCAGCACCGCGCCGAACGCCCGGCCCGGGGTGTCCCACGCCTCCTCAAGCCGCCCGGCCGCGTCGGGGGTCAGGGCGACGAGGGCGCGCCTGCGGTCGTTCGGGTCGGGAAGACGCCGCACGAAGCCCGCCTTCTCCAGGCGGTCCACCAGCCGGGACGCCGATCCTGACGCCAGCCCGGTGAGCCGGGCGATCTCCCCGGTCGTCACCGGCCCGGGCTCCAGGTCGAGCAGCGCGATGCACTGCACGTCGGTGGGGTGCAGCCCGATCCGGTCGGCCATCGCCTGGTTGAACAGCGTGTAGGCGGCGTAGTGCCGCTGACTCTCCCCCACGACGCGTGCGAGCAACTCCGATCGGTTTGACACCCGGCACCTCCATGCCCCACATTTATCTTCGTCACGAAGACTATTCGTCACACAGACTCTTCTCAACGAAGAGTCTGCGTCGCGTCGCATTCTATGCGCTTCCCGAAAAGGGACACGCATGTCCTCACTCCCCGGCACCGGGCCCGCCGCCCGGCTCTCCGGGGACGGCGACGCGCCGCCCCCGTCCGCCGCGGCCTCGTGCGGCCCACGCCGCGCACGACCCCGGCGCACCGTCACCGAAAGGAACCACCGAGATGACCGTTCTCGTCACAGGGAGCCGCGGCGCCGTCGCCCGGACCCTCGCCGGCCTGCTGCGTGAGCGCGGCCTCACCGTCCGCGCGGCGTCCAGCCGGCCCGACGGCCCGGACACCGTCCGGTGCGACCTCACCGACCCGTCCACCTTCGCCGCCGCGCTCAAGGGCGTGACCTCGGTCTTCCTGTACGCCGAGCCGTCGCACGCCGACTCGTTCGCCGAGGAGGCCGCCCACGCCGGCGTCGAGCACATCGTGCTGCTGTCGTCCTCCTCGGTCCTCGTCCCGAACACCGAGGACAACCCGCTGGCGAAGTCCCACCTGGACGCGGAGAGGGCGCTCGACGCCTCCCCCATCCGCTCGACGTCGCTGCGGCCGGGCTCGTTCGCGGGCAACGCGCTCGCGTGGAGCTGGAGCCTGCGGTCGGGCCGGCCGATCAGCCTGCCCTTCCCCGGATCCCACAGCGACCCGATCCACGAGGCCGACGTCGCCGAGGCCGCCCTCGCCGTACTCACCGATCCCGGCCTGGGCGGGCGCCCGTACACCCTGACCGGCCCGGAGTCGCTCACCTTCGCCGAGCAGATCGACATCCTGAGCCGGGTGACCGGCCGGCCCATCCCCTTCCGGCAGGTCACCCGCGAGGAGTGGAAGCAGGAGACGGCCGAGCACATCCCCGCCTCCTACGCCGACCCGCTGCTGGACTGGTGGCAGTCCAACGACGGACGCCCCGTCGAGCTCACCCGGGCCGTGCCGGAGCTGACCGGCCACCCCGCGCGCACCTTCGCCACCTGGGCCCGGGACCACGCCGGCGACTTCCTGGCGGACCACCCGTCGCCCGGGAGGTAGGACGCCCGGCGCCGGCCTGCTGATCGGGCTGCTGATCGGGCTGCTGATCGCCGCGGTGACCGCGTACCGCAACGCGGTCGCCTCCGCGCAGCCGGAGACGGCCCGGCCACGGGCGGCGCGCACGGTCGAGGCTAGCCTCTCGTGAGCCGGGCCAGCCGGTCCCAGGCCGGGGACGTGGCTCCGTGCTGGGACTGCGCGGCCAGTCGCGCGATGGCCGGGTTGTGGACAGGGCCGGTCTCGGACCGGCTGGGATGCTCGGTGAACCAGTTCCGGGTACGGTCCGCGAGGGCGGGAAGGCGGGGATCGTCAGGCGACCAGCCGTAAGCGGCGTCATGGTCGAGATAGAGGGCACGGAACTCGGGATCGGTCAGGAGCTCGCGCTTCTCGGTGACCCACAGGCAGGCGTCCTCGGGCGAGGCCGTTTGCATGAGGATCCAGCCGTCGCGTTCCACACGGATCGCACGCTCGCTGACGCCGAGTTCGCGCAGGTCGTCGAGATAGGCGGCGACCTCGGGAGCGACGAAGAGCCGATCACCGCCGCGCAGCTGGGCGAGTTGGTCACGGGTTCGCCGCAGCTGCGCGATGCGTTCCTCGAGGTCGTGATCGATCTCGGCGATGGCTGCGACGAGCGTGTCCGGGTCGGCTCCGAGGAGGTCTTTGACGCGGGCCAGTGGCACGCCCGCGTGTGCCAAGGTCCTGATCTTGACGAGCTTGATGGCATGCTCGGCGGTGTAGCGCCGGTAGCCGGACGAGTCGCGGTCGGGCTCGGGCAGCAGACCGCGCTCGTGATAGTGGCGGATGGCTTTGATGGTCACTCCGGCGTAGTCCGCGAGCTGGCCGATCGTAAGCATGCCGGATATCCTTCCACCCCGGCGGGCAATGGTCAGACCCGGCGGGTCAGGCGGCCGCCGCCGTTGCGGAAGCACGCCTGGCCATCGCGGATGTCGTGGTAGGAGACGAGCAGCAGCCGCAGGTATCCGTCGAACACCTCCAGCGGGTAGCCTGCGGGCGCGAACAGGCCCGGCCGGATCGGCACGTAGCGCTGCGGCGGGCCGGAGGTCACGCCGCCGGTGAACTCGGTGAAGATCCGCTCCTGTGACTCGTCCGCCGGTTCGTAGGTCGTGCGCTCCTCGAGCAGGCCGTCGACGATGCTGACGTCGATGCGGAGCTGGTTGGAGCGGTAGATGCCCATATACGGGGTGAGGTCGACATCTTGCTCCGTTTCGGTGACCAGCCTGGGGATCCGGACACCGAGGTGCTCGCTCAGCAACCACCGCAGGATCTGGTCCTGCAGCATGATCGCCCCCGGGTTGTTGCCGTAGGCGGCGAAGACCAGGTCGTGCTCGGGGAGCACGCACAGGATGGAGACACCACCGGGTGAGGCGCCCGACATGGCCAGGACGGTCGTGTCGCCGAACGGGTACAGCACCCAGCCCAGGCCCATCGGCGGGGTGTTCGGGCTCTGTGTGTCGTACGAGACCCGCTGCATCAGGGCGGTCGACTCGGCCGACAGGACGCGCGTGCCGGAGGGGGACACACCACCCGCGAGGTGGGTGCGCCCGAAGGCGAGCAGGTCGGCGATGGTGCCGATCGGCGTGCCGCCGGCCGGTCCCCAGGTGTCGGGCAGCGTGAACATGTTCGTGGGCTTGGCCGTCATGGTCTCGGGGTCCAGGAAGTGGCCGATCGCCGTGCTGCGGAGGATGGCCTGCTCGGCGGAGGTGCTGGAGTTCCGCATGCCGACCGGTCCGTAGATGTCGCGTGCGAGCAGGTCGTGGAAGGGCAGGCCGGTCACCTCTTCCAGCAGGCGGCCCGCGACGATCATGCCACCGTTGGAGTAGCTGAGCTGCTCGCCGGGCTCGAACAGGGTGCCGCAGTTGCTCGCGAGGCCGGTGACGTAGGCCTTCAGGGCGTCGTGGCCCTTGGCGTCGGGGAAGAACAGGTCGGCGTCGATGCCGTTGGTGTGTGAGATCAGGTGCCGGACCAGGATCTTGTCCGCCGCGCCCGGTGCGGTCAGGGCGAAGTCGGGAAGATGCTTCACCACCGGCGTGTCGAGGTCCAGCAGCCCGCGGTCGACCTGCCGCAGGACCAGCGTGGTGGTCAGGACCTTGGTGACGGAGCCGAGCAGGAATCCGGTGTCGTCGAGCATCGGTGCACCGGTGGCGACGTTCGCGGTGCCCTGGGCGACGACGATCTGCTCTCCGGCGTGGTAGACGCCGGCGACGAACCCGGGGACGTTGTCGGACTCGCAGTAGGCGGCGGCCTGCTCACGGATCCGGGCCGCGACGGTGTGCAGTGCGTTGTCGTTCATGCAGAGCATCGTCGGACCCTGCCCCTGGGGCAGGGTCAAGCCCCGCGACACGGAGAATCAGCGGGCTTCTCCGGCCGTCGGTGCGAACGCCGATGACAGGCCCGGCCATCGGCGCCTCCTGATCAACGAGTTGTCCGTCATGGAGACCGGCCCGGTCGGCAGGATCCGGATCAAGCCGGCCTCGGGCATACGGGCATACGCGAAGGCATGCTCCTGGCCCGGAAGAACGGCGGGCTCAGGGCACAGCCCGTGCGACCGGCGCGGGGTCCGCGCCTCCGGGGAGGACGGGCGAGGCGGTGGGAGCGACGGCCTCCGGTCCGCGCGTGCGTGTTTAGGCGGCCCTTCCCCGGAAAGGTGCGTCGGACTCCGGGGAATCCGCGCGGGCGCCGTCCGATGCCGGTCGCCTCTCCCCGAGGGAGGCGACCGGCATCGGACTTCGCCCGTGGCGCTCCGGGGCCGGGGGCGTCTCGACGAGTCCCCTGTCCCGAACAGGGCTTCGCGGCCTTCCCCTAGAGTGCTTACGTCCCCTGCGCGCGCCCGGGGTCCCCGGCCCGGCGGCGCGTGCCGACCCCCGCCCAAGGGCCCGCGGGCCCGACCGAGGAGCCACCGTGACCGATCCGGCCCCCATGTCCCTGCAGCAGGAGATCGCCCGGGATCTCCACGTGAGCGCGTCCTTCGACGCGCAGCAGGAGATCGAGCACCGGGTGGCCTTCCTCGCCGCGCAGCTGACCTCCACGGGCCTGCGCGCGCTGGTGCTGGGCATCAGCGGCGGGGTGGACTCCACGGCCGCGGGCCGG
This sequence comes from Streptosporangium pseudovulgare, assembly GCF_014648055.1. Classification (GTDB taxonomy): domain Bacteria; phylum Actinomycetota; class Actinomycetes; order Streptosporangiales; family Streptosporangiaceae; genus Streptosporangium; species Streptosporangium pseudovulgare. The sequence goes on along the minus strand of NZ_BMQJ01000013.1, from coordinate 203,855 downwards.
CTGTGCCAGCTCGCCGTCGAACGGGTCCGCGCCGCCGGGCACGAGGCGACGTTCTACGCGATGCGGCTGCCGTACGGTGACCAGGCCGACGAGAAGGACGCGCAGCTGGCGCTGGAGTTCATCGAGCCCGACCGGGTCCTGACCGTCGATGTGAAGCCCGCCAGCGACGCCGCGCTGGAGGCGCTGCTGGCCGGTGACATGGTCTTCCGCGACGCCCATCAGCAGGACTTCGTGCACGGCAACATCAAGGCGCGGCAGCGCATGATCGTTCAGTTCGCGGTGGCGGGCGCGTACGAGGGGCTGGTCGTGGGAACCGACCACGCCGCCGAGGCCGTCTCCGGCTTCTTCACCAAGTTCGGTGACGGCGCGGCCGACGTGGTGCCGCTCGCCGGTCTCACCAAGCGGCGGGTGCGGGCCGTGGCGCAGTCCCTGGGCGCGCCGCCGGAGCTGGTCGGCAAGGTCCCGACCGCGGACCTGGAGACGCTGAGCCCGGGCAGGCCCGACGAGGAGGCGCTCGGCGTCACCTACGACGACATCGACGACTTCCTGGAGGGCAGGCCGGTCGACGGGACCGCCTTCGAGACGATCGTCCGCCGCTACCGGCTCACCGAGCACAAGCGGCGGCCGCCGATCGCCCCCTGAGCCGGTCCCCCGGCGGACACGGGCCGTGGCCGTGCCCGCCGGGGCCGTCATCGGGAGCGCCGCCGTGTGACTCAGGCCGGAGGCGCCCCTTTCGCCCCTTTCGCGCCGTCCTCCGTTCTTCGCCGGCGCCGCCCCCGGAGCCGGGCCGGGGGCTTCGCGCGCCTGACCACGCGGTGCGCCGGACGCCGTGCCGAAGGCGGACCACGCCGCCGCCGAACCACCGCTCGTCCGGCGGCTCCAGGTCGGCGCGCCCCCGTCCGGGAAGGACGCGTGGCCGCCGCCGGTGATCGCCGGTCCGGCGAAGAGCCGGCACCCGTCGACCGGCCCGGCCCGCAGCGCCTGCGCGGCCAGAACGGCGGCCGGTCCGGGACCGTGTGCGCGGTCTCCCGGTAGGCCGTCGTCTCGTGCGTCGGGCGGCCGTAGCGGTACGTGCCGGTCGAGCGCGCGCCCTCGTCGATGAATTCGTGCGGCTCCTCCTCGGGGGCGCCCCGGCCGAAGCGGCCGTCCAGATCACTCACGCAGCCGTCGAGCGACACGCTCATCGAGCAGATCAGCCTGCCCGTCGCGGGCCTCCTCGCCGGATCACCCGGGTCGTCGCCGTGCCCGTCGCGCGCTTCCCCGACCGGCGGCTCTCCGTCCTCGCACCGGGACCGGCCGGCGGCTCATCGCCTCCGCGGTGTGGTCCCGGCCACCGTACGGCCTCACCGCGGGAGCCGCCCCGGCTCCGCACGATCGTCCCGCGCGGGAGGGGGCGGCGTTGACGGGCGTGCCACCGAATGCCTATCCTCACATCCCTAGGAAAAAACTAGGAACATTAGTTTCAGTCGACCATCTCTAGGAAAAGAGCGGAGTGCCATGGTGCGGGCCGGGTTGACGGCGGAGCGGGTGACGCTCGCCGCCGCCGAACTGGCGGACGAGGTCGGGCTCGACCACCTGACCATGTCGGCGGTGGCGCGGCGGCTCGGGGTCAAGGACGCCAGCCTTTACGCGCACGTCCGCGGCTTGGAGGACCTGCGCGGGCGGATCGCCCTGCTGGGGGCGGACGAGAAGACCATCCGCATCGCGGAGGCCACCGCCGGGCGGGCCGGCAAGGACGCGCTGGTGGCCTACGCCGACGCCTGGCGGACCTACGCCCACGACCACCCGGGCCGCTACACCGCGACGCAGATCCCGATGGAGATCGACCCCGAGCTCCTGGCCCGGGCCCCCGGGCCGCGCCGCGCGATCGAGCTGACCTACAGCATGCTGCGCGCCTACGCGCTGACCGAGCCCGACCTGACCGACGCGGTCCGGCTGATGCGCAGCACGCTGCACGGCTTCGTCAGCCTGGAGGCCGCGGGCGGGTTCGCGCACGCGCGCCCGGCGCAGGAGTCCTGGGTCCGCTGCCTGGACGCCCTGCACTCGCTCCTGAAGCACTGGCCCGCACCCGACGAAGGAGACCCGCGATGACTCCCCCCACTATCGGCCGCCTGCGCGTGGACGGCGCGACCCTGCACTACGAGGTGCGCGGCGAGGGCCCGCTCCTGCTGCTGATCCCCGGCGGCACGGGCGGCGCGGCGTCCTTCGACGACGTCGCCGACGACCTGGCCGCCGACCGCACGGTCGTCTCCTACGACCCGCGCGGCCTGTCCCGCAGCCCGCTGGACGACCCGGAGGCGCCGCAGCACGTCGCCCGGCACGCCGACGACGCGCTCCGGCTGCTGGACCTGCTGTCTCCGGAGGCGCCCGCCCGCGTGGCCGGCTGCAGCTCGGGGGCGATCGTCGCGCTGCACCTGCTGGCCACCCGCCCCGACCGGGTCGAACGCGTCGTGGCGCACGAGCCGCCGGTGGTGGAGGTGCTGCCGGACGCCGCCGAGCACCGCGCCATGCTCGCCCGCGTCCAGGACACCTTCCGCAGGGAGGGGCTGATGCCCGCGGCGGCCGTTTTCGCGGCCGGCCTCAGGCCGCCCGGCGCCGCACCCACCGCGACTCCGGCGACCCCGCAGGCCCCGCAGGCCCCGCAGGCCCCGCAGGCCGCCGGGCTGACGCCGCGGGCGGCGGCCCGCGTCGAGCGGACGATGGCCGACATGCCTTACTTCCTCGGACGCGTCGTGCCGGGTTTCATGGCCTACACCCCTGACGTGGAGCGCCTGGCGGCCCTGTCGGACCGGCTCGTGCTCGCGGGCGGAGCCGACTCGCGCGGCGAACTGCCCCACCGCTGCGCCGCCTTCCTGGCCGAACGGCTCGGCACCGAGTTCGTCCGTTTCCCCGGCGGGCACACTGGCCTCAGCACGCACCCCGCCGAGTTCGGTGAGCTGCTGCGCAAGCTGCTGGCCGGCTGAGTCCCGTCGGGCGCGGCGCGTTCCCCGGCCATGGCGCGCCCGGCTCGGCCTGGCCTGGCTCGGCCTGGCCGGGCCGGGCCGGGCCGCCCTGTTGTCCAGTGGACAATAAACTGCCGGTCATGGCACCCAGACGCAGGCGCGCCCCGGAGGAGTCACGTGCCGAGCTGCTGGCGGCGGCCGCCGAGCTGATCAGGCAGCGGGGTCCGGACAACGTCAGCCTGCGGCAGATCGCCGAGGCCGCCGGTGTCGCCCACGGGCTCGTGTCCCACTATTTCGGCACCTATGCCGCCCTGGTGCGGGAGGTGCTGCGCGTCGAGAACGACCGCATCGAGTCGCGGGTGCGCGAACGCATCCGCGCCGAGGACGGCGTGCCACTGGCGGCGTCGATCATGGACGTGGTGTTCGACACCCTGGCGGACGAGCGTTACCTTCGCCTGTTCGTCTGGGCCGAGATGCACGCCGACTACCGGGGCGCCGCACGACTGGAGCTGGTGGAGCTGATCGACACGATCGAGGCCGGGATACGCGACGCCCTCGCGGGGCGGCCCGCGCCGAGCCGGTCGCGCGTCGAGGCGGTCGTGCTGGTCGGGCTGTCGGCCGCGTACGGGTTCGCCATCGGCGGCCGGTCGTGGCTGGCGGGCCTGGGCCACGACCCCGACGACCCGGCGCATGCGGCGGAGTTCCGCGTCCAGCTCGCACGGATGATGGCCGCCCACATGGTGGAGGAGTCCGGGCTGGAGCCGGCCGGCCGAGTTGTTCTCCATCCGGAGAATAAGATGGTCCCGCCACGCCGATCACACGAATAGGACCGCGAGCATGTCCGAGCACCCCCATCTCACCTCGGCCCAGCAGGTGCGCCCCTCCGACGAGGACCGCGACCAGGTGGCCCGGCGACTCCAGCAGGCCGCCGCCGTGGGCCGGGTCGAGCTGACCGAACTGGACCAGCGGCTGAGCGAGATCTACCAGGCCCGGACCCGGGACGAGCTCGCGCACGCCGCGCGAGGACTGCCCGAGCCGGCCCGCACGGACACGCTGGTGGTGCACGACGAACCCGGCTCCCGCTTCGCCTTCAGCGTGTTCGGCTGGTTCAGCCGCAGGGGCCGCTGGGTCGCCCCGCGCGTGTTCACGTCGTTGTCGATGTTCGGCGGCGGTGAGATCGACCTGCGCGACGCCCGCTTCGCCGCGCAGGAGATCCAGGTGCGCGCCTTCGCCCTGTGGGGGTACACGGAGGTCGTCGTGCCCGACGACGTGGAGGTCGAGGTCAAGGGCTTCGGCCTGTTCGGCGCGTTCGACCGGAGCGCCGTCCGCAGCAGGCGGGGGGCGCCACGGGTCGTCGTCAGCGGTCTCGCCCTGTTCGGCGGCGTCGGCACGAAGACCAAGGCGGCGCGCAAGGCGGCGCCCGGCCGTGACTGACGGCGGCGTCGTTCCCGGTCGGCGCGTCGCCTCCGGCAGGCGGAATACGGCGGGCGGCCACGAGCCCCGAAAGCCGCTGCGGCCCGTCGGCGGCATGCGCGGCCGCCGGCCGGATCGGGCCGGTGACGCCCCGGGCCGCGTCAGCGCGCCGCGGAGCTGGACCTGACGACGAGGGAGGGCGACACGACGAGCCGCTCGCGCTCACCGGTGCCCGGCGTGTCGATCCGCCGCAGCAGCACCTCGATGCTGTGCCGGCCCACCGCGGCGAAGTCCTGCCGGATCGTGGTGAGCGGGGGCGAGAAGAACTCCGCCTCGGGGATGTCATCGAAGCCCACGACGCTGATCTGCTCGGGGACCCGCACCCCCTCCTCGGTGAGCGCCCGCAGCAGGCCGAGCGACATCTGGTCGTTGGCCACGAACACCGCCGTCACCCCGCCGACCCCGGCCAGCCTCCGGCCCGCCTCGTACCCCGAGCGGGGGCTCCAGTCACCGACCAGCGGCTCGGGCACCGTACGGCCGGCCTCCTCCAGGGCGGCCCGCCAGCCCTCGGTCCGGCCCTCGCTCTCCAGCCAGTCGGCCGGACCGGCGACGTGCCAGACCGTCTCGTGGCCCAGCTCCAGCAGGTGCCGGGTGGCGAGCCTGGCGCCCTCGGCCTGGTCGATGCAGACCACGGGCACGTCGGTCATGTGCGAGCCCTCGACGGCCACCGCGGGCAGCCCCGGCGGCAGGCTCTCCAGGGCGCGGGCCGCCGAACGCTGCGGCGCGACGACCACGACGCCGTCGACGCCCTGCTCGGCGAGGTAGTCGATGGCGTCGCCGACGCTGGAGGCGTCGATCGACTTCAGGCTCACGATGCTGACGAAGTACCCGGCGGTCCTGGCGGCCTGCTCGATGCCGTAGACGGTGCTGGCCGGGCCGTACAGGGTGGTGTCGAAGCTGACCACGCCGAGCGTCCGCGAGCTCCTGGTGACCAGGGCACGGGCGGCGAGGTTGCGGCGGTAGCCGAGCCGGTCGATCGCCTCCAGCACCCGGGTGCGGGTGGCCGGCCGGACGTTGGGGTGGTCGTTGAGCACCCGCGAGACCGTCTGGTGCGACACACCGGCCTCCCTGGCGACGTCGGCCATGATCGGTGGGCGGTGCCCGAGGGGCGGTGCCACGGTCTCTCCTTTCGGCCGGTCACCCGGGTCAGCGAGCGGTTCCGGCCCGGCGTTTGGTCCAGACGTCGAACGCGACGGCGGCCAGCAGGACGGCGCCCTTGACGAGCATGACCCGCTCACTGGGTGAGCCGATCAGGGACATGCCGTTGTTGATGACCGCCATGATGAGACCGCCGGTGATCGCCCCGGCGACCTTGCCGACGCCGCCCTGTACGGCGGCGCCGCCGATGAAGGCCGCGGCGATCGCGTCGAGCTCGAAGCTGCCGCCCGCCGTCGGACCGGCCTGGTTGAGCCGGCCGGCGAAGATGACGCCGGCGACGGCCGACAGCACCCCCATATTAACGAAGATCCAGAAGACGACCTGCTTGACCTTGACCCCGGACATGACGGCCGCGTGCAGGTTGCCGCCGATGGCGTAGATCCGGCGGCCGAAGACCGTACGGCCGGCCAGCAGCGAGTAGCCGAGCACCAGCGCCGCCAGCAGCACCAGCACCCAGGGCAGGTTCTTGAACCGGGCGAGCTGCACGACCAGGAAGAGGATCAGCGCCGCCCCGGCCGCCATCTTCAGGGCGAACAGCGGCACCGGGTCCACGGCCTGGCCGTAGCCGGCGCGCGAGCGGCGGGTACGCCACTGCGCCACGACCATGCCGGCGACGGCGAGCAGACCGACCAGCAGGCTGAACAGGTCGGCGCCGCCCAGCGGGCCGAGGCCGACGTTGCCGAGGTAGCCGTCGGTGAAGCCGTTGGCGAGGGTGCGGACCGCGTCGGGGAACGGGCCGATGCCCTGGTTGCCCAGCACGGTCAGGGTGAGCGCGCGGAACAGCAGCATGCCGGCGAGCGTCACGATGAACGCCGGGATGCCGAAGTAGGCGATCCAGAACCCCTGCCAGGCGCCGACGAGGCCGCCGGCCACCAGCGTGACCGCCAGCGCCGCCGGCCACGGCAGGCCCATGTCGACCATGAGCACCGCGGCCAGGGCGCCGGTCACCGCGACCACCGAGCCCACCGACAGGTCGATGTGCCCGGCGATGATGATCAAGATCATCCCGATGGCGAGGATGAGGACGTAGGAGTTCTGGACGATGATGTTGGAGATGTTCTGCGGCTGGAGCAGAGCGCCGTCGGTGAGCACCGAGAACAGCGCGATGATCAGCGCGAAGGCGATGTAGATGCCGCTGGAGCGCAGGTTGAGCGACAGCCCGCCCAGCGACACCCGTCCCGGCCGCCGCGGCTCCCCCGGATCCCCGGCCCCTGCCCCGGTCCCGGCCGCCACCTCGGCGGGGGTGATGCTGCTCATGGGGGCTACTCCTGTCCCTTGGTCATCAGGTGCATGAGACGTTCCTGCGTGGCCTCCCGGCGCGGCACCTCACCGGTGACGCGGCCCTCGCAGAGGGTGTAGATGCGGTCGCACAGGCCCAGCAGCTCCGGCAGCTCCGAGGAGATCACCAGGATCGCCCGGCCCTGGTCGGCCAGCCGGTTGATGATCGTGTAGATCTCGTACTTGGCGCCGACGTCGATGCCCCGGGTCGGCTCGTCGAGGATCAGCACGTCGGGCTCGGTGAGGATCCACTTGGACAGCACGACCTTCTGCTGGTTGCCGCCGCTGAGCTTGCCGACCACGCTGGACACGCCGGGGGCCTTGATGTTCATGCTCCGGCGGTACTCCTCGGCGACCCGGTACTCCTCGCGCTCGTCGACCCAGCCGCGGCGCGCCAGCCCGGCCAGTCCCGCGGCGGAGACGTTGCGCCTGATGTCGTCGATGAGGTTGAGGCCGTAGCGCTTGCGGTCCTCGGTGGCGTAGGCCAGGCCGTGCTCGATGGCGTCCTGGACGGTCCGGATCCGGACGGGCCTGCCGTCCTTGAAGATCCTGCCGGAGATGTCGGTGCCGTAGGCCCGCCCGAACACGCTCATCGCCAGCTCCGTACGGCCCGCGCCCATCAGCCCGGCCAGGCCGACGATCTCACCCCGGCGCAGGGTGAGGCTCGCGCCGTCGACCACCTTGCGGCCGGGCTGGGTGGGGCTGTGCACCGTCCAGTCCTCGATGCGCAGCGCCTCCTCGCCGATGGACGGCTCGTGGGGCGGGAAGCGGTTGTCCAGGGCGCGGCCGACCATCCCGGCGATGATGCGGTCCTCGGTGACGTGGCCGCCCGCCATGTCGAGCGTCTCGATCGTCCGCCCGTCGCGGATGACGGTGACGGAGTCGGCGACCGCGGTCACCTCGTTGAGCTTGTGGGAGATGATGACGCAGGTGATGCCCTCCTCCCGCAGGCCCCGCAGCAGGTCCAGCAGGTGCGCGGAGTCCTCGTCGTTGAGCGCGGCGGTCGGCTCGTCGAGGATGAGCAGTCTCACCCGCTTCGACAGCGCCTTGGCGATCTCGACGAGCTGCTGCTTGCCCACGCCGATGTCGGCGACCGGCGTCACCGGGTTCTCGCGCAGGCCGACCCGCCGCATCAGCTCGGCGGCCTCGTGGTTGGTGCGGTTCCAGTCGATGATCCCGTGCCTGGACCGCTCGTTGCCGAGGAAGATGTTCTCGGCGATCGACAGCTGCGGGCTGAGCGCCAGCTCCTGGTGGATGATGACGATGCCCGCGCGTTCGCTGTCGCGGATGCCGCCGAACTCGCAGCGGGCGCCGTCGAAGACGACCTCGCCCTCGTAGTCGCCGTGCGGGTGGACCCCGGACAGCACCTTCATCAGCGTCGACTTGCCGGCGCCGTTCTCGCCGCAGATCGCGTGGATCTCGCCCCGCCGCACCGACAGGGTGACGTCCTGCAGCGCCCTGACACCGGGGAAGGTCTTGGTGATCCCGCTCATCCGCAGGATCTGGTCGGTCATCTGGTCGGCCATCGTGGGAAGGAAACCCCTCGGTCCCGGCGCCCGGGGCCGCGGAGGGCCCCGGGCGCGGCCTTCGTCAATTGAGCTGGTCTTCGGTGTAGTAGCCGCCGCCGACGATGACGTCCTTGTAGTTGTCCTTGTCGACGATCACCGGGTCGAGGAGGTAGGAGGGGACGACCTTGTCGCCGTTGTCGTAGTCCTCGGTGTTGTTCACCTCGGGCTTGCCGCCCTTGAGGACGGCGTCGGCCATCTTGACGGTCGTCTCGGCGAGCTTGCGGGTGTCCTTGAAGATGGTGGAGTACTGCTCGCCGGCGATGATCGACTTCACCGAGGCCAGCTCGGCGTCCTGGCCGGTCACGACCGGGTACGCCTGGCCGCCGGTGCCGTAGCCGTTGCTCTTGAGCGCCGACAGGATGCCGATGGACAGGCCGTCGTAGGGCGACAGCACGCCGTCGACCCTGGTGTCGCCGGTGTAGGTCTTGGTGAGGATGTCCTCCATGCGCCGCTGCGCGGTGGCGGGGTCCCAGCGCAGGATCGCGGCGGTCTTGAAGTCGGTCTGGCCGCTCCTGACCGTCAGCGTGCCGTCGTCGATCTTCGGCTTGAGCACCGACATGGCGCCGTTCCAGAAGAAGGTGGCGTTGTTGTCGTCGGGCGAGCCGCCGAACAACTCGACGTTGAACGGGCCCTTCTTGCCGTCCTCGACGCCGAGCCCCTTCAGCAGCGAGGTGGCCTGCTGGACGCCGACCTTGAAGTTGTCGAAGGTGGCGTAGTAGTCGACGTTGGGGCTGTTGCGGATCAGGCGGTCGTAGGCGATGACCGGGATCTTGTTGTCGGCGGCCTGCTGCAGCTGGGAGGTCAGCGCGGTGCCGTCGATGGAGGCGACGATCAGCAGCTTGGCGCCCTTGGTGATCTGGTTCTCGATCTGGTTGGCCTGGGTGGGGATGTCGTTCTCGGCGTACTGCAGGTCGACCTTGTAGCCGAGTTTCTCCAGCTGCGACCTGACGTTGTCACCGTCGTGGATCCAGCGCTCGGAGGACTTGGTGGGCATGGTGACGCCGATCAGCGCGCCGGCGGCCCCGCCCGCGACGGAGGCCTGGGCGTCCACCGTCTTCTGACTGGAGCCGCAGGCCGTCATCGTGGCGGCGAGCGCGACGGCGGACAGCGCGCCCGCGATTCGTCCCAACCTCATCGTGCACATCTCCTTGCGGATCGGGGGGTCATCCGGAGGGTCACGGCAGCGCTCGTTCCGACCGCCACCGAGGCATATGAAGCGCTAAACAGTCACATAACGTGATGACCGGAATGAAAGGCGTGTTCGCTGTGCCGATTGTTATCGCTAACAAAGGTGGTGTCAATGCCTCCGGCCAACCTCCCGGAAACCCGCCCGTAACGCTCCCGCCCGCTCCGCCCGCCGGTGGCGGCGGGCGGAGCGGGCGGGAACCGGGCGTCCGGCGCCGCGACGGACGGGACGGGAGCCGCGCCGGGGCGAGGTCAGCCGAGGACGGGGAAGTTGCTGCGGATGACGCCGCGCGGGTCGTGGCGGTGCTTGATCTCGCGCAGCCGCTCCAGCGTGGCGGGGGTGAAGGCGTCGGCCGCGCTCTCGCGGGGGCCCAGGAAGGTGAAGGGCTTGCGTCCGCTGACGGGCAGGGCCTCGGCGAGGGCGCGCTGCCTGGCGGTGACGGCCTGGGCGGTGGCCGGGTCGGCGGGGATGCCGAACAGGTAGAGCGCGTACGGTTCGCTCAGCGGGCCGTGCGGGCTGTCGGAGGGGCGGGCGAACGCACCGCCCAGGTGGCGGATCTGCGCGCTCAGCAGCGGGGTGATCGGGTCGGCCAGCAGCGTCTTGGCCGCGGCGTCGTCGAGGCCGGTGAGCAGTTCGGCGCGCGACAGACCCGGGCCGGGGTCGGTGGGTTCGGCGGTGATGGAGCCGATCTCGGCGACCGACATGACGCGCCGGCCGTCCGACAGCGGCCGGGGCAGCCGCTCCAGGGGAGCGAGGAGGTCGCGGGCCTCGTCTTCGCCGCCGAGGTGGGTGACGTCGACGGCGACCATGGGGTCGGCGCCGGGGAAGTGCAGCAGGTCCAGCCAGGCGGTCAGCTCCTCGGGCGCGGTGGCGGTGATCCGCCGGTAGGCCTCCAGGACGGCCGGGGCGTGCTCGGCGGTCCACAGCATCCGCCCGCCGTACAGGTGCGGTGCGGGGTGCAGGGTCAGCTCCAGGGCGGTGACGATCGCGAAGTCGCCGCCCGCGCCGCGCAGCGCCCAGAACAGGTCGGAGTCGTCGGTGGCGGTGACGCGCCGTGAGCGGCCGTCGGCGTCGATGACGTCGAGGGCGGTGACGCTGTCGGCGATCCAGCCGTGGGCGCGGCCGAACCAGCTCAGCCCGCCGCCGAGGGCGGCGCCGGTGACGCTGACGACCGGGGAGCTGCCGGGCAGGCCGGTCAGTCCGTGCGGCGCGGCGGCGGCCTGCAGGCGGCCGGAGGGAACGCCGGCGCCGACGCGGGCGCGGCGGGCGGCCGGGTCGATCCGCAGGGTGTCCAGCCGGGTGGTGCGCAGCAGGATCAGCCCGTCGGTGCGGCCGGTGGCGCCGTGCCCGTTCGGCTGCGCCGTCACGCCCAGTCCGGTGGCGCGGGCGTGGCGGACCAGCGCGGCGACGTCATCGGCGTCGGCGGCCTCGGCCACGGCCGCCACCGGCTGCTCGATCGCCAGGTTCCACGGGCGGCGGGCGGCGTCGAAGCCGGGGTCGCCGGGCAGCCAGACCCGGCCGCGGACGACGGAGCGCAGGGCGGTCAGGGAGTCCATGGTCTTTCTTCCTCGCACATCAGGGGGTTCTTGAACGGCTCCACTCTCGGCCGGGGCGGGCGGGTGATCAATGCGGTCCTGTGCAAGGATCGTGAAGCCCCGGTTAACGATGGGAGGATCATGCTGGAGCGGCACGAGGTGGAGGCGTTCCTCACCCTCGCCGAGGAGCTGCACTTCGGCCGGACCGCCGAGCGGCTGCGCGTGTCCACCGCCCGGATCAGCCAGACGATCGCCAAGCTGGAGCGCCGTACCGGCGTCCCGCTGTTCGCCCGCACCAGCCGCCGCGTGGAGCTGACGGCGGCGGGACGGCGGCTGTACGAGGGCGTGCGTCCCGCCTGGGACCAGATCACCGACGCGTTCGAGCAGGCGGTCGCGAGCGGTCGCGGCCTGACGGGCACGCTGCGGGTCGCCTTCGTCGGCGCGGCGGGCGGGCAGCTGCTGGTCGGGGCCGCCGAGCTGTTCCGGCGGCGCCGGCCCGACTGCGACGTCCTGCTCCGCGAGGCGCAGATGACCGACCTCATGCCCTGGCTGCGCGACGATGAGATCGACGTCGCCCTGGCCACCTTCCCCGTCGACGAACCCGGCATCGCCACCGGGCCGGTCCTGGTGTCGGAGGCGCGCATGCTCGCCGTCCCCGCCCGGCATCCCTTCGCCCGCCGCGCCTCGGTCAGCCTGGAGGACCTGGCCCGGGTCACGCTGCTCCAGCTCCCGGCCACGCTGCCCGAGTCGCTGCGCCGCGACCGCACCCCGCACACCACACCGTCCGGACGGCCGATCGCCCCCGGCCCCCAGGCCGCCACGTTCAACGAGGCGCTCACCCTCGTCGGCGCCGGCCGCGGCGTCTTCCCGGTCGGCGCGCAGGCCGGGCGCTACTACGTCCGTCCCGACGTCGCCTACGTCCCCTTCGAGGACGCCCCGCCGCTGCGGTGGGGCCTGCTGTGGCGCGCCGACAACGCCACCGCCCGTCTCCGCGCCTTCGCCGAGGCCGCCCACGACCTCGCCGGCACCGCCTGAGGACGCCCCGCGGGTTCGGCCACGTCGCCGCGGGTAACGGGGATGACACGGGCGGGTGCGGCGGCGCGCCGCCGAAGACGGGAGGAACGCGTGAGGCAAGGGCCGGTGACCTCCGCCGTGAGGGCGGGACTCGCGGCGGTCTTCGGGACGGCGGCGCGGATCCGCCGCGGCCGGCCCCTGCATCCGGTGGGGCTGCTCTTCGACGCCGCGCTCCACCTGCACGGGGCGCCGAGTCCCAGGGGCGCGGCGTTCCTGGACGAGGCGATGGAGCTGCACGGAATCGCCCGGCTGTCACGGTCGGCGGGCCTCCCCCATCCGTCGCCGGACGTGCTGGGCCTGGCCGTACGGTGGCGGCAGCCGACGCCCGGTGGCACCGCCGGCGCGGAGGACCGGGCCGGCACGGAGAACCGGGCCGGCACGGAGAACCGGGCCGGCACGGAGAACCGGGCCGGTGCGGAGGGCGCCGGGAAGGCCGCGAGCGGCGTGGAAGCCGCCCCGGGAACCACCGCCGAGCTGCTGCTGGCCACCACCGGGCGCACCGTGCCCGGCCGCCGGCTGCTGCGGCCCGCCGTCCGGTGGGCGCCGGGCCTGTACGGCTCGCTGCTGCCGTACGGCGCGGGTGGCGGCAGGGTGCTGCTCGGCGCGGTCGCGCGGCCCTCCTGGGCCTCCCCCGCCCGGCTCGGCGCGCTGGCCCGCGTCGCCGCCGCGCGTCCGCTGATGTTCGACCTGGTGGTGGCCTCCCCCACCGGGCCGTGGGAGCGCTTCGGTGTGCTGGAGCTGACCGGGCCGGCCCGCACGGACGCCGACGAGCCGGTCCGCTTCGACCCGCTCAGGCACCCGATCACCGGGCTGGAACCGGCCGGGTGGATCCAGCGGGTGCGCGAGGGCGCCTACGCCGCCGCGCAACGGGTGCCCGACGCCGAGTCGGTGGGCCTCAGTGGTCGCAGGGTCCGGAGCGTTTGAGCGAGGAGTCGAGCAGGCCGGTGGCGGCGGGGCCGGGCAGCGGGTCGGCCGAGGGGCGCGTCCCGGCCAGCAGCAGGGCGAGGTAACGGCGGGGGTCGGCGTGGCCGGCGTCGTCGGCGTGCACCGTGGCCAGCACCATCACCACCATCGCCGCGAGGTCGCGCACCATCAGGTCGGAGCGGACCAGATCGCGCCGCTGGGCGTCGGCCAGCACGTCGCCGAGAGGGCCCATGAACCGCTCGGCGATGTCGACGGAGAACGCGCCGGACTCGTGGGCCGCGGCGAGCAGGGGCCGGTGCGCGGCCAGGGTGTCCACCGCGGCGGCCAGGGCGTCGGCCAGCCCCCGCCGGGGGTCGGCGGCGGCGCGGGCGGCCAGCGCGAGCGGTTCGACCTCCTCGGCGAAGTAGGTGTGGAACGCGGCCCGCACCACGCCCTCGCGGTCGCCGAAGCGGCGGTAGACGGTCGCGATCCCGACCCCGGCCCGCCGGGCGATCTCCTCCAGCGGCGCCGCGGAGCCGGTCTCGCACAGCGCCGCGATCGCGGCGCGGACGATCCTGTCGGAGTTGCGGAGCGCGTCGGCCCGGCGTCCCTGCCCTCGCACACGCCGAACGCTAGCAGTATTCACATTGTCGCCGACAGTGCGGTCGGTGGCCGGGGCGCGCGCCCCGGCCACCGCGCCGGAAAAAGCGGATCAGTCCTCCACCAGGGACAGCGCGCCGGAGGGGCAGGCACGCACCGCTCGGCGGGCGAGGTCGGCGTGCTCTGCCGGGGGCTCCGGCTCCAGCAGCACCACCACGCCGTCGTCGTCCTGGTCGAAGATCTGCTCGGCGGTCATGACGCACATGCCGGCCCCGATGCACACGTCGCGGTCGGCCCGGATGCGGACGGGCTTCTGTTCTTCGCTCACCAGGCCACCTTAAAAGAACTGAGGCCGTAGACGACGTTGAAGGACCGGAAGGCGGGCTCGGGACCGGCCTCCCGCAGGCCGGGGAAGCGCTGCAGCAGGGCGGGGAAGGCCACGCGCATCTCCATGCGCGCCAGCGGCGCCCCCAGGCAGTGGTGCACGCCGTGGCCGAAGGCGACGTGCCCCAGGCTGTCGCGGCCGATGTCGAGCCGGTCGGGGTCGGCGGCCAGGGCGGGGTCGCGGTTGGCCGCGGGCAGGGCGCAGATCACTATCTCGCCCGCGGGGATGTGCTGCCCGGCCACCTCGACGTCGGTGGTGGTCACCTTGGTCATGCCGGAGTGCACGATGCTGAGCCAGCGCAGCAGCTCCTCCACCGCGGCGTCGATCCGCTCGGGCTCCTTGCGCAGCAGCTCCAGCTGCTCGGGGTTGCGCAGCAGGGCCAGCGTGCCGAGGGAGAGCATGTTGGAGGTGGTCTCGTGGCCGGCGAGCAGCAGCAGGCTGCCGATGCCGGCGAGCTCGGCGGGCGTCAGGTCCTCGCCGTGCTCGCGCACCAGCATGCCGAGCAGGTCGTCACCGGGGTCGGTCTTGGCCCGGGCGACGAGCTCGCCCATGTAGACCCGCGACTCCAGCGACGCCGCCGCCCGCTCCTGCGGGGGCAGCGACAGGTCCAGCATCCGGCCGCTGCGCCGCTGGAAGTCGGCCCGGTCGTCGTACGGCACGCCCAGCAGCTCGCAGATGACCAGCGACGGGATCGGCAGCGCGAAGTCGGTGACCAGGTCCGCCGGCGGGCCGGTGCGCTCCATGGCGTCCAGGTGCTCGGTGACGATGTCGTGGATGCGCGGCTCCAGCCTGCGCATCCGGCGGACGGTGAACTCCGGCGTCAGCATGCGCCGCAGCCGGGTGTGCTCGGGCGGGTCGAAGGCCAGCAGGTTGCCCGCCCGCAGCTCGGCGATCTCCTCGTCGGTGCGCTGCGGCATGCCGGGTATGCGGAAGACCATCTGATGGGCGTTGCTGAACCGTTCGGCGTCGCCCAGCACCGCGCGCACGTCGGCGAAGCGGGTGATGAGCCAGCCGTCAACGCCGAAGACCGTCCTGACCTTCCGCACGCCCTCCTCGTCGCGGACCGCCGCCAGCTCGGCGGCGGGGTCGAACTCCGCCCGCCGCATGTGCAACGGCAACGTCATGGACTCGCTCATGTGCCATCTCCCCGGGACTCGTCGCGAGTGATCATCCGCCGAAAAAACGATAGCAACCTATCGTTTATCCCTCCAGGGTACGCGCGAAACCGGCCCTTCGCCTGGATTCGCGTGATCGGCCGCAAATTAGCCGTACGCAACATTCAAGAATCCCTACGCCGAGGCCGCCGTCCGCGGGCAGACCGATCTCGGCCTGGCCGGCGTGACCCACCCGGCCCGCCCTTATCGCCGGCCACGTGGATGACATCGGCCGTCCGTTCCGCCTACGCGTCCGGACGCTCCCGGCCGTCGGCCGGCCCGGCGCCCCCGAGGGGACCGCGCGGCCGCTCCGCCCCTCGGCCGGCCCGGGCCGGAAATCCGGATCCTGGCCGCCCTCGAGCCGTGCTCGAAGGTCCTCGCAGAAGCCCTGACCCGCATATCCGTTGTTTCCCGCGCCGTTATCACCGAGACCCCGAAATATGAAGGCGGAGCTATCGCCTAATTCGCTCCATTTGGTCCCATGTGTTCCGTCAGTCACAACCGGCAGGCGATCCGCACACGCCGGCGACCTCGCACGCCGGCCGCGGGTCTTCGCGGAGCCACCGACGAACCTCACCCGACGTCCGCCGCCGCCCCCGCCGCCCTCGACGGACGCCGCGCACCGCGCACCGGCGGCACGCGACGTCCCGCCCAGCGTCTACCTCGCCACGTTCCGCCCCGCCGCCGGGGCGGTGCCGATGACGGCGGTGGCGTCGAAGTCCTCGCAGTAGGCCACCCGGGCGTCCAGCCCGGCGGCGGCGACGGCCTCGGCGGCGGGCGCGGCCTGCCGCTCACCGGTCTCGATGAGCAGGCATCCGCCCGGGGCCAGCCACCGCGGCGCCCCGGCGGCGACCCGCCGCGCGACGTCGAGCCCGTCGGCGCCGCCGTCCAGCGCCACCGCCGGCTCGTGCAGCCGGGCCTCCGGCGGCAGCAGCCCGATCGACGCGGTGGGCACGTACGGCGGGCTGGCGATCACGACGTCGACGCGGCCGCGCAGCGCCTCCGGCAGCGGCCCGTACAGGTCGCCCTGGTGGACCCGGCCGCCGAGGGGGGCGAGGTTGCGGCGGGCGCAGCGCACCGCGGCGGGCTCGACGTCGACGGCGTGCAGCTCGGTCCGGCCCAGCGCGGCGGCCAGCGCGGCCCCCAGTGCGCCGGAGCCGCAGCACAGGTCCACCACCACCGCCCCGGGACGGGCCAGGGCGGCGGCCTGGCGGATGAGGAACTCCGAGCGGGGGCGCGGCACGAAGACCCCCGGCTCCACGGCGAGGCGCAGGCCACAGAACTCCGCCCAGCCCAGGACGTGTTCCAGCGGCAGCCCGGCGACGCGCCGCTCCACCATGGCGGCCAGGTCGCCCGGGGTGCGGGCGGTGGAGATGAGTAGGTCCGCCTCGTCCTCGGCGAAGACGCAGCCGGCCGAGCGGAGCCTGCCGGCGACGGCGGAACGGGACAGCGAAGCGGAATAGGGAGAGGAAGGGGAAACCGACACGGTACAGCCTTTCGGGACGCCGATGGGCGCTCCCGCGGTCACCTCGGTGCGGAGGGACCGTACGGCGTGCGAGGGGAGCACCCAGCCTTCAACAGCGGAATGGGTCTCACCTCCTTCAGTCGATCACCGCCGGGGACGGCCACCGTACCAGACGCCGCCCGGCGGGCCGGACACCCCCTCGGCAAGGGCCGCACGGTTCCCCGACGGTTCCCCAGCGCGCGCCGGCGCCGGCATGGTGGAGCCGTGGTGTCGCGGGCCGCCCCGATCCAGGCCCGCGACGGCGTCGCGCGGTGCGGCACGGCGAGGAACGCCGGACGGGGGCGAAGTCCATGCCGGCGAAACCGGCCGGGCCGGACGGGGTGACGTCACGTCCACGGCGGTGGAGTTGTTAGGGTGTGCGGCAGAGTGCCGGGAAGTCTGGCCGGTGTGCCCTCACTCTGTCCTCCCCCTGGAAGGCCACCCATGGTGTTGCTGCCGGCGTTCGCCGCCTTTGCGCTGCTCGCGGCCCTGGTCCGCGGCCCGGCCGGGCGGGTGGTCCTGCCGCTCTCCCCCGCCGGCGCCGTCGTGGCCCGCCGGTGCGGCGACGAACGCGACGCTCCCGCCCGGTACGGCGCGGCCCGCCGGGTCCGCGCCCGGTTCTCCGGGGCGAAGAGCCCATGACGCACTCCGGTCTCACCCGGGCCGTCCTGGCCGGCTTCCGGCACCCGGCGCAGGTCGTCGCCGCGGCCTTCGCCGTCGCCATCACGGCCGGCACCGCCCTGCTGTCGGCGCCGTTCGCCACCACCGACGGCCGGCCCGCCGACCTCCTGGACGCGTTCTTCACCGCGACCTCCGCCGTCTGCGTCACCGGGCTGGCCACCGTCGACACCGCCGCCCACTGGTCGCCCCTTGGGCAGATCGTCATCCTGGCGCTCGTCCAGGCCGGCGGGCTGGGCATCATGACCCTCGCCACCCTGCTGGCCGTGCTGGTCACCGGACGGCTGGGCCTGCGCGCCCGGATGCTGGCCCAGGCCGAGACCAAGACCATGCAGCTGGCCGGGCTGCGCCGGCTGGTCGGCCAGGTGGCGGCGTTCAGCCTGACGGCCGAGGCGATCATCGCGGTGGTGCTGGCGGCGCGTTTCTCCGCCGGCTACGGCGAGCCGTACGGCCGCGCGGCGTACCTGGGCGTCTTCCACGCGGTGACGGCTTTCAACAACGCCGGGTTCGCCCTGTGGCCCGACAGCCTCGTCCGCTTCGCCTCGGACCCGTGGATCTGCCTGCCGGTCGCGGCGGCCGTCATCGTCGGCGGCCTGGGCTTCCCGGTGGTGTTCGAGCTGGCGCGCTCCTGGCGGCGGCCGCGGACCTGGTCGGTGCTGACCCGCCTGACCGTGACGATCACCGCGCTGCTGCTGGTCTGCGGCACGCTGACGATCACCGCCGCCGAGTGGTCCAACCCCGCCACCCTCGGCGCCCTGAACCGCGACGACCGCCTGCTGGCCGGTTTCTTCACCGGGGCGATGCCGCGCAGCGCCGGGTTCAACAGCCTCGACATCACCCAGCTGCACCCCTCCAGCCTGCTGGTCATCGACGCGCTGATGTTCATCGGCGGCGGCAGCGCCGGCACCGCCGGCGGCATCAAGGTGACCACCCTCGGGGTGCTGGCCTTCGTCGTGTGGACCGAGCTGCGCGGCGAGAGCCGGGTCAACGTCGGCCGCCGCCGGCTGGGCGAGGGCGTGCAGCGTCAGGCGCTGGCGGTGGCGCTGCTGGGGCTGACGCTGGCGGCGACGGCGACGTACCTCCTGATGCTGTTCACCCCCCACCGCCTGGAGCTCGTGCTGTTCGAGGCGATCTCGGCGTTCGCCACGACCGGCCTCTCGGTCGGCGTCACCGCCGAGCTGGCCCCGCCCGGCCAGGTGCTGATCGCGCTGCTGATGTTCATCGGCAGGGTGGGGCCGCTGACGTTGTTCTCCGCGCTCGCGCTGCGCGAGCGCACCCGC
The DNA here is from genome assembly GCF_014648055.1 of Streptosporangium pseudovulgare. Lineage (GTDB taxonomy): Bacteria > Actinomycetota > Actinomycetes > Streptosporangiales > Streptosporangiaceae > Streptosporangium > Streptosporangium pseudovulgare. The sequence goes on along the minus strand of NZ_BMQJ01000013.1, from coordinate 185,137 downwards.
CATTACGAGCTACCCGAGGAGAGGACCATCGTTGGCTGACAGCAGGAACGACGCCGTGGTGGTGATCGGCCTGGGCCGCTTCGGCGGCTCGCTGGCGCTGGAGCTGTCCAGGAGGGGCACCGAGGTGCTGGCCATCGACAGCCGCGCCAAGGTCGTGCAGTCCATGGCCGGCCGCCTCACCCACGTGGTGGCGGCCGACTCCACCGACCTGGAGGCGCTGCGACAGCTCGGCGTCGCCGACTTCCACCGGGCGGTGGTGGCCATCGGCACCCACCTGGAGTCCAGCATCCTGACCACCTCCCTGCTGGCCGAGCTGGAGGTCGACGACATCTGGGCCAAGGCCGTCAGCCGCGAGCACGGGCGCATCCTGCAGCGCGTCGGCGCCCACCACGTGATCCTGCCCGAGCACGACATGGGTGAGCGGGTGGCCCACCTGCTCAACGGGCGGATGCTCGACTTCATGCAGGTGGACGACGACTTCGCGCTGGCCAAGACCCGTCCGCCCCGCCAGTACGTCGGCGTCCCGCTGGGGCAGACCAACCTGCGCCGCAAGCACGGGGTGACGGTGGTGTGCGTCAAGAGCCCGGGTGAGGAGTTCACCTACGCCGGCGCCGACACGGTGCTGACCTACGGCGACGTCATCGTCATCGCGGGCCGGACCGGCCAGGTGGAGCGGTTCGCCGACCTGCCCTGACCCGCCCTGACCTGCCCTGACCGGCCCCTGCCCGTCCTCGTCCGGAGCCGCCCGGGAACGGGAAAGGCGGTGGTCGCGGGCGCGGACGAAGGACCTGTCCTTTTGGGACCTCCGGCCTTTGTGCGGTCCAGGCGGGGCGGCGTGCAATTGGGATGAGAGAAATCCCGATCAGCCAGGGAGGACCAGATGAGCATGCTGATGCGCCAGGAGCGGGGTCTTTTCCCCGAGCTGCTCGACTTGCTGGACGCCCCGTTCGCCGCCACGCGCGCCCAGAGCCAGGGCATACGGTTCGAGGACTACATGCACGGCGACCGTTACGTGCTGCGGGCCGAGCTTCCGGGCATCGAGCCGGAGGACATCGAGATAGACGTGAGCAACGGGGTGCTGACGGTCCACGCCGAGCGCCGGGTCGAGGAGAAGGAACGGCACCGGACGGAGTTCCGCTACGGCTCCTTCACCCGGTCCATCGTCCTGCCGCCCACGGCTGACGAAAAGGACGTCGAGGCGGTGTACGACAAGGGCGTCCTTGAGATCAGCCTGAAGCTCGCCGCGCCGGAGGAGAAGAGCAGGCGCATCCCGGTCCACGCCAAGAAGGCGGTCCAGGCCAAGGCCCAGACCGGCAAGCAGGCCGGCAAGCGGTAACGGCCGGGAGAAGGCGGCCGCCCGGGGCCGGGGCCTCCCGCGCGGCCACCCGCCCCGCGGGCGCGTCCGGCGCGGGTGGCGGTTTCGGGAGGGGATATCCGTCTCCGGCGGGGTATGCCGCCTGCGGCAGGGAGAACGGCGAGAGCAGGGCGGCCGGGCGCCGGCGACGGACGCCCGGCCGGCCGGTGCCGTCCGCTGCCGGCCGTAAGAGGACCTCAGTTGGGAGGACGTAAATGAGTGAACGCCCAGCCGCCCCCGGTGACCTGGGCCGGCGGGTGGCACAGCGCCGCGGGGAGCTCGGCCTGGACCGCCGGCAGCTGGCCGACCGGGCGGGTATCGACCCGGGATACCTCGACTACCTGGAGGCGAGCGCGGCGTCGGCGTCCACCGAGACGGTTCACAAGCTGGCCGCGGCGCTGGAGACCAGCAGCGAGGAACTGCTCGGCGGGACGATGGACCTGCCGCCCGGCCGTGGCCGTCCCGGCCCCCATCCGGTGCTGGAGAAGCTGGAGCCGGCCGAGTGCCTGCGGCTGATCACGCCGGGCGGTGTGGGGCGGGTGGCCTTCAGCGGGGCCGACGGCCCGACGATCCTGCCGGTGAACTATGTGGTCCACGACGGCGCGGTGATCTTCCGGACCGCCTCCGGCGGCCCGCTGGACGACACCCTGCGCACCGGCGTGCGGGGTGTGGAGTTCAAGGTGGCCTTCGAGATCGACCGGCTCGACGAGGCGGGCCGGGAGGGCTGGAGCGTGCTGGTGCGCGGCGGCGCCCACCATGTCTCCGACGAGGAGCGGGCCGCGGTCGCCGAGGTGGACGTCCGGCCGTGGGCGGGCGGCGAGCGCGAGCTGTTCATCAGGATCGTCCCCACCGAGATCAGCGGGCGGCGCATCCGGCACGCCTCCTGACCCGCGCCGCGCGCAGGCGGGCCGTGTTCCGGGGATGCCGGGGCGCGGCCCGCCGCCTTCTCCCCTCCGCACCGCCCTTCACGGCGTTCTCTCCCGCTTCGCCGCCTCCTGTGGTGCTCCCCGCCTTCTCCCCCACGCCTTCCTCGCGCGCCCGCCGAGATCATCCAATTCTTATACCGGTATTAATATAACGGCACGGCTGGGATTAGTATCGCAGGCATGGTGAGAACCCCATTGACCCCGTGGGAGCGGCAACGCGGGGAGCGGTTCGGCGCGATACTGCGCCGCGCCCGCGGCGACCGCAGCATGGTGGAGGTCGCCGCGGCCGCCGGGGTGTCGGCGGAGACCCTGCGCAAGATCGAGACCGGCCGGGCGCCGACCCCCGCCTTCTTCACCGTCGCGGCGCTGGCCTCGGCCCTGGGGATGTCCCTGGACGAGCTGGCCGCCGCCTGCGCCTCCGGCGCCGGCGACGAGGGGCGGGCCCTGTCGGCCTGATCCCGCCACGCCCTCGTGACGCCGGGACGCGGCGCGGCGGTTCCGAAGGGGTCGGTACCGCGCCGCCGGTGACCGGCGGTGCGGGCTCCCTCGTCACCGGTCACGGCGCCACGCCTTGGAGCGCGCTCGAAACCAGGCCGCGGGGACGGCGGCTCAGCCGGCGCCGAGCAGCCGCCGGCCCCGCCGCAGGAACCGCACCTCGGCGGCGTTGCCGCACCGGGTGATCGCCGCCTCGTACGCCGCCGCGGCCTCCCGTCCCCGTCCCAGCCGCTCCAGCAGGCCGGCCCGTACGGCGTGCCACAGGTGGTAGCCGTCCAGGCCCAGCCCCTCCACCAGCGTCAGCGCCGCCTGCGGCCCCTCCACCTCGGCGACGGCGACCGCCCGGTTGAGCGCCACCACCGGCGTCGGCGCCACCTGCGCGCCGGTGGCCAGCGCCGGATGGCAGCAGGTGAAGATCAGCCGCAGCCGGTCGTCGGGCACCCCGTCCCAGTCCCCGTCCCCGGGCGTCTCCCGCTGGTGATCGCAGGCGTGCAGCAGGGCCGCCTGGGCGTGCCGGTCTTCGCGCAAGGCCTCCCGGCGCAGCCGGTCGATCGCCCGGTTCCGGGCGACGGTGATGATCCATCCGGCCGGGCTGGGCGGCACCCCCGCCGACGGCCAGTGCCGCGCCGCGGCGGCGAACGCCTCCTGCACGGCCTCCTCGGCGACGTCCAGGTCGCCGAACAGGCCGGTCAGCACCGCCACCGCGCGGCCGTGCTCGGCGCGGAAGAGCCGCTCCAGCTCGCTGAGGACGGGACCGGTCACGGACGGCCGGCGGGCTCGTCGTACAGCGGCCGTACCTCCACCGGCAGGGTGGTGGCCCGGGCGTAGCGGCGGCCCCACTCCAGGGCGGCGTCCAGGTCGGGGGCCTCGATGACGGTGAACCCGCCGAAGTGCTCCTTGGCCTCGATGAAGGGGCCGTCGCTGAGAAGGGTCTCGCCGTCTTCGACGCGCACCACGGTGGCGGTGGCCGGCGGGTGCAGGCCGCCGGCGAACACCCACGCCCCGGCGGCCCGCAGCTCCTCGCGCAGCGCGTCCATCTCCCGCATGATCGGCTCCAGCACCTCCGGCGGCGGGGTGCCCTCCGGCTGGTACATGCTGATCAGGTATCGCCTCATCCGGTCTTCCTCCTCGGGAATCCAGGGCCGACCCCTTTCCGGGCCGGCCCCCTCATCCTCTACACGAACCGGCCGCGCCGGAATCGACAGGACCGGCTGCCGGAATCGGGATCAGGCTCCGCGCCGATGGAGGCGGTCCAGTACGGCCAGCTCCTCCTGCGACAGGCGCAGCGCGCCGGCGGCCACGTTCTCGGCGAGATGACCGGGATCACCGGTGCCGGGAATGGCCAGCACATGTGGCCCGCGGTGCAGCGTCCAGGCCAGCCGGACCTGCGCCGGGCTCACCCCCCGCGCCCGCGCCACGGCCAGCAGCTCGGCGTCGTCGCCGCCGCGCGCACCCGCTTCGCGGCCGGTGCCGGCGATCGAGTAGAACGGCACGAACGCCACCTTCTGCTCGCCGCAGAGGCGCAGGAACTCGTCCTGCCAGGACGCGGCGCCGATGCCGTACAGGTTCTGCACGCACACCACCGGCGCGATGGCCTGGGCCTCGGCCAGGTGCTCGGGCCGGACGTTGGACAGGCCCAGATGGCGGATGAGCCCGGCGTCGCGCAGCTCGGCCAGCGCGCCGAACCGCTCGGCGATCGAGTCGGTTCCCACGATGCGCAGGTTCACCACGTCCAGGTGGTCGCGGCCCAGCTGGCGCAGGTTCTCCTCCACCTGGCCGCGCAGCAGCCCGGGCCCGGCGTGCGGCAGCCACTCCCCCGACGGGTCGCGGCCCGGCCCGACCTTGGTGGCGATGACCAGGTCGTCCGGGTACGGGGCCAGCGCCCGGTCGATCAGCTCGTTGGCCGAGCGCAGCGAGGAGAAGTAGAACGCGGCGGTGTCGATGTGGTTCACGCCCAGCTCGACCGCCCGGCGCAGCACCGCGATCGCCTCCCCGTGGTCGCGCGGCGGGGAGCCGGGGGCGAACGCCGCGCCGCGCTGGGGCAGGCGCATCGCGCCGAATCCGATTCGGTTGACCGTCAGGTCGCCGAGCGTCCAGGTGCCCGACGCCGCGGCGGTGATCGTCTGTGAGGTCGAAGTCATACCCGGATGTTCCGCGCTCGGTAGGCTGGCCGCGATCGATTCACACATGCTGGAATCCTGGAGGTGGCCACCCTGGCTGAGCTGGCGTTCTCGGCCGATGATCTGGCGCAGATGCGCTTCGCCGTCTCGCCGATGTGGGAGGTGGGGACCAGCTTCAAGCTGCTGGGCTCACACCTGGATCACCCGGTGCACCGCCGCTGGCTGCGCCAGGTGAGGCCGCGCGTCACGGTGGCCAGGCTGGAGCGGGGCTGGCTCGCCGAACTGATCGGGCCCGGCGGTTACGTCCCCGACTTCCTCAACCCGGCGCCGACCGGACCGGCCCCCGACCTGGCCGGGGAGCTGGCCGCGATCCTGGCCACCCCCACAGGGCGGGTGCGCCACGACCTCGATCGCCTCGCGCACCGCCGGGGAGCCCTGGGCCCCCGGCTGCGGGCCCTGTACGCCGACCCGCGAGCCCACCTGCCCGCGCTCGCCGAGGAGGTCGAGACCTACTGGGAGGTGGCGCTGGCCCCCTACTGGGCGCGGATCCGAGCGGTGCTCGACGCCGATGTCTTCCATCGGGCCCGGCAGTTCGCCGAGCACGGCGCGGGCCGCCTCCTCAACGAGCTGCACCTCTCGATGAGCTGGGACGACAGCACGCTGCGGCTGACGCGCAGGCGGGCCCTGCCTCGCGAGGCGGCCGGAGCCGGGCTGCTGCTGGTCCCCTCGGCGTTCACCGGGCCGGGCCCGCTCACCCGGGTGACGCCGCCGGAGCCGCCGCAGCTGGCCTATCCGGCGCGAGGCGTCGGAACGCTGTGGCGGCCCCGCCCCGCCGCCAGGTCCGGCGCCGTCGCCGCCGTGCTCGGCCGCTCACGGACCCTGCTGCTGACCGAGCTGGAGGCGCCGGCCTCCACCACCGAGCTGGCCCGCCGTACCGGGCTGTCGCCCTCGGGGGTGTCGCAGTACCTGACCGCGTTGCGCGACGCGGGCCTGGTCAGCGCGCACCGGGCCGGCCGCTCGGTGCTCTACGCCCGCACCGCCGTCGCCGAGTCCCTCCTCGGTGACGGCTCTTGACCCGCCGCCGCGGGGCCGCCCGGAGCACGCCGGAGCCCCGGGGTCGTCGGTGCTCACCGATGACCCCGGGGCTCCGGCGGTCCTTCCCCCGCCGCCCTCACCCGGCCACGGGCTGGGGCACGGCCGCGCCCTCGGCCGCGGTCCCGGTTCCGGCCGCGGCGGTGGTCTCGGTTCCGGCCGCGGCGGGGGCCGCGTCCGGGGCTCCGTCGCGGCGGAAGGCCAGTGCCGAGACGATCGCCAGGACGGTGAAGACGGCCGCCCCGAGCCAGGCGACGGTGGTCAGCCCGCCGGTGAAGGCGGTGCGGGCGCCCTCCAGCAGCTCGGCGCCCGCCGCGGCGGGCAGCCGGCCGGCCGCGGCCACCGCGCCGGCGACGCCCTCGCCCGCGGCGTCCGCGGCACCGGCGGGGACGCCGCCCGGCAGGGCCTCGGCCAGCCGGTCGCGGTAGACGAACGCCGCCAGGCTGCCCAGGGTGGCCACCCCCAGGGCCACACCGAACTCGCCGCTGGCCTCCGACAGCGCGGCCGCCGCGCCGGCCTTCTGCGGCGGCGCGGCGCCCAGCATCAGGTTCATCGTCATCGGCATGGGCAGCGCCACGCCGCCGGAGGCCAGGATGAGACCCGCCACCAGCAGCGCCAGCCCCCCTGTGCCGGAGATCTGGGTGTGCAGTGCCAGCCCGCACGCCGCCACGGCCAGCCCGGCCGCCATCACGTACGCCGGGCGGATCCGGCGGGCCAGCACCGGCGCCAGCAGGGAACCGGCGATCATCGCGATGTTCTGCGGCACCAGCCACAGCCCCGCCGCGAACGGCGACAGCCCCTCGACGGCCTGCAGGTACGTGGTCGACATCAGCGTCACCCCGGCCATGACGATCCCGGCCAGCAGCATGACGCCCAGCGCCGTGCTGAAGGAACGGCTGGACAGCAGCCGCAGGTCCAGCAGGGGGTCGGCCAGGCGGCGCTGGCGGCGGACGAACAGCACGGTGAAGACCACCCCGGTGGCGACGGCCGCGGCAGGCAGCGGCTGCCAGCCGCCGCGGGCCACCTCCTTGAGGCCGTAGATGACCGGCAGGATCGCCGCCAGCGACAGCGCGACGCTGACCAGGTCCACCCGGCCGGCGCCGGGGGCGCGGTACTCGGGCAGCAGGCGGGGACCCGCGGCCAGCAGCAGCGCCATCACCGGGACGGCGGGCAGGAACACCGAGCCCCACCAGAAGTGCTGCAGCATCAGCCCGCCGGCCAGCGGGCCCAGGGCCATGCCGCCCATGAAGCAGCTGAACCACACGCTGACCGCCAGCTGCATCTGGCGCGGGTCGGTGAACATGTTCCTGATCAGCGCCATGGTGGAGGGCATCATCGTCGCCCCGGAGACGCCCAGCAGCGCGCGGGCGGCGATCAGCATGGCCGGGGTGGTGGAGAAGGCGGCCAGCACCGCGGCGGCGGCGAAGACGGCCGCGCCGATCAGCAGCAGCCTGCGGCGGCCGATCCGGTCGCCGAGCGTGCCCATCGTGACCAGGAACCCGGCGAGCATGAACGAGTAGATGTCCAGGATCCACAGCTGCTGGGTGGCGTCGGCCCCCAGCTCGGCGCTCAGGTGCGGCAGCGCCAGGTACAGGATGCTGACGTCCAGCGACAGCAGCAGCGTGGGCAGGGCCAGTACGGCCAGCGCGGTCCACTCCCGGCGCGTGGCGCGGGCGCCGGGAGTGGGGCGGGAGGTGGTGGTCATCGCCTCATCCTTGGGGGGAGTCCGTGTCGTCGGGAGAAAGCCCGTGCCGACCGGCGGGAACGTGCCCCGCGGCCGCCCCGGCGGGTCCGTACGGCGGCCGGCCGGCCGCCCCGTCCCTCCGGGGTACCTCCACCCTCTTACCGAAAATTTTTTTTGTCAATACCGTCATAGTTGTCGGTGCTCGCTGGAAGCGACTCCGAGGCGATCGACCCCGACCCTCGCCCGCGGCATGCGTTCCTCCTTTCGGGGTCCCGGTAGCAATGAAGAAATTTCTAAAGAAGTAACGCCCGACCTGCACTAACGACGCGTTTGCCGGGTTGGTGATCACTGCCGATACGTTCGTTCCGGTTTCGTCCGGTACGGCAGGTAGAGGTGGTGCGTTGTCCGAGAAGATGTTCTCCGAGGAGCAGCTGGAGCAGCTGCGCTCGTACCCGGAGATCACCGACGATGAGTGGAAGCCGCTGCCCCGCGACCACGGCCGACTGTCGGAGCTGGAGCCCTCCTACACCCACCTGCGCCAGTTCACCCCGAACGTGCTGGCCGTGATCGACCTCCAGGGCGGGCCGGGCACGGCCGAGCTGATGGAGGCGGTGGCGGTGTTGAAGGAGATGAACCGACTCGGCGGCCGGAAGGTGCACGCGGGCGCGCCGACCGGGTTCGTGCCCGCCAAGTACGCCGACTACCTGGCCAAGGCCCGCAAGTCCGGTGAGGACACCGCCTACCGCCATTACTGGGAACTGTGTGTGATCTTGTGCCTGCGGGACGGGCTGCGCTCGGGGGACGTCTTCGTGCCGGGCTCGCGCCGCTACGCCGACCCGGCCACCTACCTGTACACGCCGGAGCAGTGGGCGCCCTGGAGCGGCGAGTACTGCCGCCTGGTGGGCAAGCCGCCGAACGCGACGGACGCGCTGGAACAGGGAAAGGAGGAACTGCACGCCGCCCTGGAAGAGCTGGAGACGACCCTGGCCGGCGCCGCTCCCGATGACACCGGCATGGTCCGGCTGGATGAGGACGAGCATCTGGTGGTGCCGCCGCTGTCGGCCGAGGGCGTACCGGCCGAGGCCAAGGCACTCAAAGACGAGCTGGCCGCGATGCTGCCGTTCGCGCCGATCGCCTCGCTGCTGATCGAGCTGGACGCGCGCACGCATTTCCTGGACTGCTTCACCCACGCGGGCGGCCGAAAGCTGAGCACATCGACCGAGACCAAGCGCAACATCCTGGCGGTGCTCATCGCGATGGCCACGAATCTGGGCCTGGCCCGGATGTCGGAGGCCTGCGGGGTGTCCTACGACGTGCTGGCCTGGACGATGGAGTGGTATGTGCGGGAGGAGACGCTGCGCGAGGCCAACACGGTCATCGTCAACCACCACTACGGCCTGGAGCCGGCCAAGGTGTTCGGCGGCGGCACCATGTCCAGCTCGGATGGGCAGCGTTCCCCGTGCGCGGCAAGGGCGCCACCGCCCGCACCATGGTCATTCACGGCGGTCAGGTGCTGTCCACCTACACCCATGTCTCGGACCACTGGTCCACGTACGGCACGAAGATCATCGTGCCGACGGCGCGGGAGGCGCACTACGTCCTGGACGACTTCCTCGGCAACGCCACCGACCTTCCGATCACCGAGCACGCAACGGATACGCACGGCGCCACGTTGATCAACTTTGCGCTGTTCGACCTGGTTGGCAAGGCCCTGACCCCGAGGATGCGGGATCTGACCCGGGTCACCCTGGTCCGTGACGACACCCCGACCGAGATCGCCAAACGCTACCCGCACGCCGGGCCGCTGCTGGACGCGCGCTGGAACGAGGACCTCATCACCGCCTGCTGGCCGGACCTGCTGCGCATGGCCGGATCGCTGAAGTACGGCCAGGCCACCGCCTCGCTGATCGTCGGCACGTGGTCTGCCGCCTCCCGGCAGAACACCCTGGCCGCCGCGCTGAAGGAGTGGGGCGTGTTGCGAAGGACCGTGCACCTGGCCAAATACCTCTCGGCCCCGGCCTCCAGGCGGAAGATCTCGCGACAATTGAACAAGGGGGAGAGCCTGCACGCGCTGCGCCGCGACCTGCACTACGCCCAGCAGGACACCATCACCCGGCCGCATCTGGAACAGCAGACCGAGCAGGCGTGGTGCCTGACCCTGCTGACCAACGCGGTGGTCGCCCGGACGACAGAATATTATTCTCGTGCGGTGCTGGAGCCGCGTTCCCAGGGCCGGGACGTGCCGGACGAGATCCTGTCGCACATCTCGCCCGGCCACAGCGACAACATCAACTTCTTCGGTGTCATCAACGTGGAAGTGGAACTGGCCAAGCTCGACATCGGCGGGTGGCGGCCGCTGCGGCCCGCGCAGCTTCGTGAGCTGGGCCTGGCGCCCTGACAGGCATGCGCCGCGCTCCACACAGGAAGATGGCCTAGGCGGCTGATCTCAAGGGGGTGACCGCGGCGTACGTGGGTCTCCCCCCTTGAGATCACGGTCCGATCCGGTGAACGCGATGATGAGGTGGAGCATGCCGTAGGCAGCCGTCTTAGTCTCGGCGTCAAGCACGACGGTGCGCCCGCTTCTGGTGGCACCGGGCATGTTCGCCAGGGGTTTGCAGGCCGGTGGAGACCGAGTCGGGTCATCGATCGGGACCCGCTCGAGGAGCCCTGGGCGCTGAGGTCGGCGGCGGTCACGGCCCCACTGCTACTGCGGATTGATCAAGATGCTGGGGAAGCGCCCCGGCGATCGTCGAGGTGGCTGGCGGCGGCACACTACCTGCTGTGCGTTCCTCTTCGTTGATCTCCCTGACCGCTCTGCTGCCGGTGGCCTTGATCGCCCTCGTCGTGCTGGGCACGTTGGTGGCCTGGCGCCTCCCGGCTCGGCGGTTCGGTGGGGTGGGGTCGGCGATGCGCGTGGGCTCATGCCTGGGCCGCAGGAGGAGCGGCCGCCCGGGTTCCGAACAGGCCGGCGGCGAGCTTCTGCAGCAGGCTGTAGGCCAGGATCGGCAGGAGGACCTGCGGGCGGTGCGCGAACCAGCTTGCGGCCAGGACCGCGGCCGCGCTGGTGTTGTTCATGCCGGTGGCGAAGGTGAGTGAGATGCCGTCGGGGGTGTCGCATCGGGTCCATCGGGATATCCATCGGCCGGCGAGGAAGGACAGGCAGCAGACCACGCCGGCCACGCCGACGGCCAGGATCATGAAGTCGGGGTCGGGGTGGGACAGCGCCTGCCCGAGCGCGCCGGAGGCATTGACGTAGCACAGCAGCAGGATGTTCACGAGGTTGACCAGTTTGACGACCGGGGCGGCGCGTGTTGTTCGGCGCTCCCCGACCACGGCCCGCGCGATGATCCCGGCCAGGCACGGCAGCACGATCAAGGCCAGGGCGAACGCGGCCGCGCCCGCCGTCCCGGCCAGTCCGTCGATCCGCGCCGTGTCGTCGAGGCTGCCAACGCCCGCCGGACCGACCAGGGCGGCGGACACGGTCAGCCCCCACGGAACCGTGACAGGGCTGAGCATCGTCGAGCCCACGACCATGGCGACCACCAAGGGAACGTTGCCCCCCGCGTTCTGCCCCCATGACGCCGCTCCGTCGGCGATCGGCATCGCCAGCACCAGCAGCAATCCGACCGCCAGGCACTCCACCTCCGCGGCGTCGGGCCAGGCCCGCAGGCACAGCGCGGCGACCGGCAACAGCACCACCGGCAGGAGCGCGTTCACCGCCACGCCCGACGCCAGCCGCACGGGCCTGCCCAGCACGGTGCGCAGATCCCGCACCCGCACCCCAAGACCGGCGGTCGACAACGTCACGGCCAGCAAGATCATGGGCATCGTGACCGAACTACCCGATCCGAGCACGGGCAGCGCCACCGTCCGCAGAACCTCGCCCGGCCGCGGCACCACCGCGGCCAGCAGATAGCAGACGATCATCAACGCGAGCAGCCATCGCTGCACCGTGCCTACCATCCGGATCATCACTTAAGCAACCTATCGATTACTTTCAGTGAAGACGTTGAGTGGGGAGGAATTTGGCGCGACCCTTTGCCGAGGCCGCCCCGGTCGGCCAGGAGCCCGCGGGTGCATCGCCTCGCGAAGGTCTGCAGTGTCCGTGGCTGCCGCGACCGCGGGCGTAGAGTCGAAGGCTCAGGAGTGAGCCGGGCACCCCAGCACAGCGAATTTCAGGGTGCCCGGCGCTTGGCTCAGCCGTCCTCGATCTCAGTCGGCGTCGTGCTCAGCCGTCCTCGGGCTCGGAGGTGTCGCCCTTGCCCTCCTGCTCGTGCTGGTCGCCCGCCTGGCCCTGCTTGCCCTCCTGGGTCTCGGAGCCGGCTTCCTGCCCCTTGTCGTCCTGGCCGTCCTCGGCTTCGGCCTTCTCGGCGCCCTGGTCGTCGTCGCCGTCCTCGGCCTCGGCCTGCTGGCTGACTGTGTCGTCCTGGCCGTCCTCGGCCTCGGCCTTCTGGCCCTGCGCGTCTTCCTGCATACCTTCGCTGGGCTCCGCGTTCTCCGCAGGCGTGGCGGCCTCGGTCTCGGGGGCCTGCTCGGAGGGGGCGGCGGAGGACTGGGAGGAGGAAGGGGCGGGGGTGGGGCTCTGGTCGAGGGAGGAGGCGTACGCGGCAGCTCCGCCGCCCGCCACGAGGACGGCCACGGCGGCGAGTCCGGGGATGATCACAGACTTACGCATTGACATATCTCCGATGCATTGACGTCGTACTGACGCCATCAGCCTGCGGAAACGCGGGATAGCGGCAGGTTCGGCCAACCATAACGTCAGGTTAATCCTGGCCCGAATCACGGCTGCACGCTTGCCCACGCGTGCGCGAAGGTTAGCGCCGCACTAACCGCGTGCTGAGCGGACGCTGTCCCGTCCTTCCCTACCGTTCGTTCATGAGATCAGGCAGCACAACGACCGTCCCGGTGCCGGTTTCCGCCGTGTTCCTGGGCGTGGGGGTGGTCGTCGGCTTCGCCGCGCGCACGCCGGCGTGGACCGCGGCGGACACTAGCGTGAGCCAGGCGGTGCAGGCGCTACGCGGCCCGTGGCCGACCACCGTGGCGCAGGTCCTGAACGTGGGCTTCGGCACCGTCGTGGGCACGGCCTTGGCCGCACTCCTCGTCGTGGGTGTCGCCGTGTCGGGACGGCGGCGCGCCGCCGCAGGCGTGCTGCTGATGATCGCCGCGGGGTGGGGCGTGGGCGCGCTGGTCAAGGTCGTCGTCGCCCGTCCCCGGCCCCCGGCCCTCCACGCTCTGGTGCGGGAGCTCGGCCCCGACAGCTTTCCCAGCGGACACGTCTGCCTGACGTTGTCGTTCGTAGTCGCCGTGGCGCTGCTGGCCAGGAAGACCCGCCTCTTTCGGCCCGTTGTGGCGGCGGGTGGTGTGCTGGTGGCCGCTCAGATGACGGCGAGGGTCTATCTCGGGGCGCACTATCCCACCGACACCCTGGGATCGATCATCCTCACGCCGGCCGCCATCCACCTGGCCGCCAACGCGCGACGGCCAGTACGACGGCTCACTCGACGGCTCGGGGTGTTCCTGCTGCGCGCGGACAACCGCTTCAGGGCTCGCAGGGCCGGCCCGCGCAGCACCCGGCAGGTGAAAATCCTCCTGCTGCACGCGTACGGCATGGGCGGCACCATACGGACCACCTTCGACCTCGCCAGGACGCTGGCGGCCCATCACGACGTCGAGATCGTCAGCGTCACCAAGACCAAGGACAAGCCCTTCTTCCAGGTGCCCCCCGGCGTGCGCGTCACCTTCCTGGACGACCGCACCGGCCGCCGATCCCGCGCCGCCTTGCTCGCGAGCCTGCTCCGCAGCAGGCTCATCCCGCGACAGGAGGCCGCCTATGACAGGTTCGACCTGCGTACCGACCTGGCCCTGCTGCGTTTCCTGCGCGGGCTGCGCACGGGCGTCCTGATCACCACGCGACCCGGCCTCAATCTGGCCGCCGCCTTGCTGGCTGCGCCCGGCGTGATCACGATCGGGCAGGAGCACACCGGCTTGGGTTCCCACAACCCGGCCGTCCAGGACTTGATCGCCCGCAGGTACGGCAGGCTCGACGCGCTCGTCACTCTGACCGAGGCCGATCTGGGCGCCTACCGCGCGGCCCTGGGCCCGCGTGCGCCGCGGCACCTGCTGCGCATTCCGAACGCCACGCCGTCCCTCACCGGCGGCCCCTCCCCACTGAACGCCGAGACCGTCGTCGCGATCGGCCGCCTGTCCAAGGTCAAGGGCTACGACCTGCTCCTGCGCGCCTGGGAACAGGTCAGTGCCGCCCGCGCTGGCTGGACGCTGCGCATCGTCGGCTCTGGGCCTGAGCGCGCCCGCCTGGTCAAGCTGGCCGGTGATCTGGGTCTGGCCTGCTCGGTCGAGTTCCCCGGCCCCTGCCGGGATGTCGGCGCCGAGCTCGACGGCGCCTCGATCTTCGTGCTCTCCTCCCGCCGCGAAGGATTCCCGGTGACGATCCTGGAGGCACTGAGCAAGGGCGTGCCGGTGGTCGCCTTCGACTGCCCTCACGGGCCGGGCGAGATCATCACTCACGGCCACGACGGGCTCCTCGTCCCGCGGCAACACGTCACCGCCCTGGCTGCGGCGATTGGGCTCCTCATCGACCACGAGGCCGGTCGCCATACGATGGGCAGGACCGCGCTGACCACCTCACAGCGCTACACGCCCGAGGTCGTCGGCCGGTGCTGGGTCGAGCTGCTGGCCGAGCTGGAGGCGGGCCGCTGATGGGTCACAGGTCGCGCAGCACCGTCATCGGCGGGCGGCGCGCCCCAGCGAGGCCCGCGCACGAGTCAAAGCAGGACGTCAGCCGACGTAGACCTGTGCTCAGAACCTCTGGGAGGGGTGTGTCCGGCATACGGCGAAGCGCGCTGGGGCTGGTAGCGGCCGAATCGGTACCGGTGGGCACCCAGGAGTGCGACATTTCCTGAGACGGTGAGGCTTCCTTCAAGGACGGCGACATCAGGGGCGCGATCATAAGAACGGTTGCGCCCGCGGTGAGCGTGACGGTGGCGGTGGGTGTGGTTCAGCCCAAGGCCGGGCAGCGAGTACGCAGCCGGGACACGGCGTGGGTGAGCGCCTGCGCCTGCTCCACCTCATCGCGCGCGGTGCTGGTGAACAGGCCCGCCACGGTGTGATCGCCGACTCTGGCGCCTTGCCTGGCATAGCCGGGATACATCTGCCGACCGCTGTAGATTCCACCACCGGTCGCCTCGCACGCGTTCGCTCTGGTGTCGTGGACCAGGCCGGCAAGCCGGGTCTCCTCGGCGAAGTGCCCTGTGCGCTGAGCACCGGCCATGCTGCCGAACAGCATGGCCGGCCTCGGCTTGCCCGTCTGCAGGACCCGCTGAGCGTCGAGGGTGTACTTGGCGTCGGCGAATGCCTCTTGCATCAACGCGGTGACCAGATTGCCCAGCGTGCGGGCAGCCGATGCGGCAGGACCGCCGGTTCGGGTCCTCTCCCGTGGGACGGGCACCGCCGCCGGGATCTCCGTGCCCGGCGCGGGGTGGACGATCGCCTTGAGCGCCTGCGTCAAGGTGTCGTGGCGGGCGGCCACGTTTCGACCCTGATCAGTGAACACCCGGACCGCGTTCGTCTCGCCGTCGTGCTCAGCTTCGGCGGCGAACCTCCTGTAGAGGCTCGCCGGGTAGGAGTTGCGGGTGATGGCGTCGCGCAGGTTTGCGGCGTTGTCACCGACCAGCCCGATCAGCTTGGCCTGGCCGGTGAAGTGCTCGTGCAACTCGGTGCGTGCCGCCTGGTTGAGCAGGTCCCGCACCTGCGGAAGCCCTTCCTGGACAGCCTGGGCGGCGCAGACACGGTACATCGCGTGGGCAAAGGCCGCACTGCGCGCTGACTCCTCCAGGTTGGCGCGCGTTTGGGGATGTACGTCGTTGCGGGTGCGGACGTCCGCCACGCTCGCGGTGCTGACCGGCACGGTGCTGAGCATCGCGGCACCGGCTACCGCGAAGACGGCCCTGCGATAGGCGCAACTTGGCGATCCCATGTGCCCCCCGGTCGATGTGGCGATCCAAGCTCGGATCTAGCCTTGCCCGCGCTCGTCGGCCCGACTCCTACACCGCCTTCATGTGTCGTCATGCTGTGTGCCGGCCTTGCAAAGCACCGCCCCGGGTGTCGATGGCGTGGCGCGCCGATGGACCTACGCTCGGGCCCCCGTCGCCGAAGAACGTGCGGCCGGGTGGGATCCTCCAGCAAACGGGAAGTGGACCGGTCACAGGTCGCGCAGCACCGTCAACGGCGGGCGGCGGGCGGCCCGTACCGTCGCGGTCCCGGCGGCCAGCAACGCCGCGACGCCGAGGATTGCCAGCACGGCCAGGTAGGCCCACGGCACGGCCAGCGCGTCGGGAGGCGGGTCGAACACCCCGCTGAGCACGGCCACCAGCATCCTCGACAGCGCCCACCCGCACAGCGCCCCGAGCACGGCCGCGGCCACCCCGACCAGCGCCACCTCGGCCCACACAAACGAGCCCAGCTGCCGCGGGGTCGCCCCCAGCACCCGGGCCAGCGCGTAGGTACGGCGCCGCTCGGCGAAGCCGAGGGCCAACAGCAGACCGGTGGCCATGGCCGCCAGCGCCAGCGCGTAGCCGAGCTCGATGGTGGTCAGGCCGGCCAGGTCCACGGCGGTCAGGCTGCTGCCCACGACCTGGCGCGTAGTCTGCACGTCGGTGACCTTCGCCGTCGGCCCGAGCCTGCCGCGAAGCGCGGCGGCGACCTGCCTCGGCTGGGCCCCGTCGGTGCTGATCAGGTACATGGTGTCGGCAGGCATGGTGCGGGCCAGGTAGGAGGCGTTGGCCACGAGGAAGCTGTCGCGGGGCGCGGTCGGGAACTCGGTGATGACGCCGGCGTAGTGGAAGGGGACGGTCCTGCCGTTCTCGGTCCGCAGCCGCACCTGGTCACCGAGGTGAAGCTGGAAGTCGTTGACGGTCTCCTGGCTGACCAGAAGCGCATCCGGCTGCCGGGCGAGCCGGTCGAGGATCTCGCGGGCGGTGCCGCCGGAGACGTAGGCGTCGTGCAGGCGCACGGTGGAGGGACGGATGCCGTACAGGTCCTGCAGGTCGGAGCCGACGTAGGCGAAGCGGTGCTGCAGCGGCTCCACCCGGGCGACGCCGGGCACGGCTGCGAGCTGCCCCTGGGTGGCGGCGGCCTGGGAGACGGTGACGTCGGCGCCGTTGGTCAGCTCGGCGTCCACCTGGGCCTGCTGGCGGTAGGTGGTGTCGAAGACGGAGGTGGAGACGGCGAACGCGACGGCCAGCGCCGCCAGGGTGGCCGTGCGGGCCAGCGGGGCGCGCTGGCGCGTCAGCATCGCCGATACGGTGCCCGCCAGGCCGCCGGCCAGCGGCCGCACCGCCCAGGTGATGGGCATCGTCCTGGTCAGGCGCCAGATGAGCAGGCCGGCGCCGGTCCACAGCAAGGCCGGTCCGGCGAAGGCCCAGTAGTCGACCGACAGCTGAGGCAGGCCCTCGGGGACCAGGACGAGCTGGTAGCCGTTCTTGCTGGTGATCCAGAAGACCACCGCGGATCCGGCCAGCAGCCACAGGTCCAGCCCGTACCGCAGCCAGGCGGGAGAGCGGCGCGGTCCGCCGACCGGGCGGCGGGCGGCGGCCACGGTGGTGGCGTGCAGCGTCGGCGGCAGCACGGTGACGGCCGCGACCAGCAGTCCCAGGGCGGCGGCCCACCACGACACGTTCGCCGATCCGAACAGCGCCCGCCCGGCCAGCGCGGCCAGTCCCAGACCTGCCAGCACTCCCGCCACGCCCACCAGCGCCGTCTCGGCCAGGGCGAGCCGCACCAGCGTGCCCCTGGAGGCGCCCCTGGTGCGCAGCAGCGCCTGCTCGGCCATCCGCCGTGGCGCCCCGGTACGGGTCACGAGGCCGGCGAGCAGGGCCGCGAGTACGACCGCCGGGGCGCCCAGAAACAGGAACAGCACCTGGGAGTACAGGGCGTCCTCGCGGGCGGCGTCCAGGGCCGCGCCGAGGTTGTCGCCGACCAGGCCGCTGCCGGCCATGCGCTCCTCAAGGTTGCGCGCCTGCCCGGTGACCGCGGTGTAGGCAGCGGCCGGGTCGGGCGGCAGCCGGTGGTCGATGCGGACGTGGAACTGGGTGCGCACCCGGTCGCGCGCGATGCCGTCGAACATCCGGCGCCAGTCGCTCTCCGGCAGCAGCAGCACGTTGTCCGGGGGTGCCTGCGGCTGCGCGCCAGGGGGTGCGCCGACGCGCTGGAACAGCGAGTCGGCGGCGAGCAGTTCCACCACCCCGGTGACCGTCACCGTCGCGTCCGGCAGCCCTGGGCGGCGCACGGTGACACTGGCGCCGGGCTGGGCGTGCAGGTTGGCTGCGGTCTGCTGGGCCAGCAGCGGCCCATTCGCGTTGCCGGCGAGCAGGCGCAGCTCGCCGGGGAAGGTGGCGGCGTAGCCGGCGGGCAGGCCGAGGACCTGGCCCGCGCCGGTGGTCAGCGTCTGCCCGGCCTGGCGGGACTCGAAGCCGCCGATCCTGGCGAAGCTCACTTGCTTGGACGTGCCGGGCATCGGGACGGACACGCTCTGGCCGGGCTGCTGCTCCACCTGCCAGTCGACTGCCACCCGCTGGATCGAGCGGGCCGTCATGGTGGCCTTGGCAGTCGCGAGGAACGCGCCCAGCGCGGCGGGAAGCGCCACGGCGAGCGCGATACCCGCCGCGGCCGCGGCCAGCCTGCCCGTCCGGCGAACCAGCAGGCCGCGCAGCCAGATGAGGATCAACATGTGAGAGCTCCGTCGCTCATGGTCCAGGTAGCGGGCAACCGCGCCGCGACCAGCGGGTCGTGCGTGGCCACCACGAGGGCCGCCTCCAGCCGGGAGGCCACCTCGATGAGCAGGTCCACCACTCTGCGGGCCAGGTCCGAGTCGAGCTGTGCCGTGGGCTCGTCCGCGATGATCAGGCGCGGCTCGGCGGCCAGTACGCGGGCGACCGCCACGCGTTGCGCCTGCCCGCCCGACAGCTGTTCGGGCAGTGACGCGGCCAGGCCGGCCAGGCCGATCGCACTCAGCGCGGTCAGCGCCCGCTCCTTGGCCTCGGCTTCGTCGATGCCCGCGATGATCAGCGGCAGCGCGACGTTCTCCGCGACGTTGAGCGGGGGCAGCAGGCTGGGCCCTTGGAAGACCACGCCGACGTGGCCGCGCGGGTGGTCGTCGAGGGCGGGCCAGGCGATCCGGCCCGCCGTGGGCCGGTCGAGCCCGGCCAGCAGGTGCAGCAGCGTCGTCTTGCCCGACCCCGACGGACCGGTGATCGCGACCTGCTGGCCCGGCCACAGCTCGCAGGTGACGCTGTGCACGGCGACCAGTGCGTTCGCCCCCTTGCCGTACGAACGGGCCAGCCCCTGGCAGCTGACCAGCGCGGTCATGCCCACCGCCCGGTCCTTGAGCTCCGCGGTCATGTCGCCCGGCCGTCCTTCAGCTCCAGGATGCGGTCGGCCAGCCGCCGCACGGCCGGGCTGTGCGAGGCGATCACCACGGCCGTGCGCTCGCCTGCCTGCCGGCGGATCAGCCGCAGCACGGGCCCCTCCGTGTGCTGGTCCAGTTCGCCGGTGGGCTCGTCGGCCAGCAACAGCGCCGGACGGTTGGCCAGCGCCACCGCCAGCCCCGCGCGGGCCGCCTCACCCCCGGACAGCTCACTCGGCCACGCCCGCGCCCTGCCCGCCAGCCCCAGACCGTCCAGCAACTCATCGCGCAGGCGACGATCACGCCGCCCCGCCAGCCGCTGGGCCAGGTCGACGTTGGCCGCGACCGTCAGGTGCTCGATCAGGTTGCCGCTCTGGAACAACACACCCACCAGCCGGGCACGCAGCGCGGCCCGCTCGGCCTCCGGCCGATGGCTGATGCGGTGACCGTCCACCCTGACGATGCCGCCGTCCGGGTCGTCCAGCCCGCCCAGGCAAGCCAGCAACGTGGACTTGCCCGACCCCGACGGGCCGCTGACCAGTACGACCTCTCCCGCGGCGACATCGAGACTGACTCCGCGCAGCGCCCTGGTCTCCTCATCACCCGACCGGTAGAACCGGTAGAGCTCTTCGGCCTGCACGATCACGACGCCGTCCAGCCGAAGGAGTCGGAGACCGTGCGCCATGGGTCCACGTTGTCCGCGCCGACCGGCCCGGACAGGGTAAGGATCGCTTCGTGCCCGGCCTGGTAGAAGGCATAGCGTTCGACCTCGTCCTTGATGACCTTGCCGGTGACCGGGTCAGGGCTGCTGTCGGCGCGGTAGACGATCCGCACCGCCTTTCCGCCCTTCCTGATCACCGTGTCCACCGTGCGAATGTCGCTGCTGTGCACCTGGCTCCTGACCGATGCCTCGGTCGGCGGGGAGGCGGCGGGCCTGGTCTCGATGCGGATGCTGTTGAGCTTGTCGGTGAAGCTCGCTCCGGTGGGCAGGTCCGTGCGCGCCCACCCTTCGGGCACCTTCACCTCATACGGCTGCCCGGGGTGCCGGTAGGTCACGAACACCGTGTCGTCCGGGATGTCGCCCGGCGGATTCGACTCCGTAGGCTGCGGAGCCGAGGTGTCGTTGCCCGCGGGCGCCTGCGCGTGTGTCTGTACCTGCGTCTGCGTCTGCGGCTTGGCCTGAGTCTGGGCGGGCGTGGCTGCCGAGCAGCCTGCCGCCAGCCCTGCCGTGACCAGGGCGATGACGCTCTGCCGTACCTTCATGCCTCCCACGCTAGGAACAGGCCGGCAAGCGCCCGCTCAGCAACCGGTTAGCGGGACGTTTACCTTCCATATGCCACCCTGGAAGGGTGACAGCGCAGGGCGTGCCGCTGCGGCGGCGGCTGCTGGTGGGGATCGTCAGCGTGACCGCCCTGGCCGTCGCGCTCTTCCTGGTTCCCCTGGCAATCGCGATGAACATCCTTTACCACGACCAGACGGTGGCCGCCCTGCAACGCGACGCCGCCTGGGTCGCCGCCGCCGTCCCCGACGAACCACGGGCGCCGTTGAAGCTGCCAACAGGCCTGCCCGGCGACCTCGCCATCGGCGGCTACACCACGGCCGGCGCCCGCCTGTTCGGCAACGGCCCTGCCCACTCACGCCTGGCCACCTCCGGCAAGGACGGCCGGGTCCACGACATGGTGGAGGACGGCTTCCTGGCCGTGTCCGCCCCCGTCCCCTCCGACGAGGGCCCCGCCCTGATCATCCGGGTGGCCACGCCGAACTCACAGGTCGAGCAGCGCATCCAGCAGGCGTGGCTGCTCATGGGCGGGCTGGCGCTGATCGTGATCGCGCTGGCCGCAGGCGCGGCCGTACGCCAGTCGGCCCGGCTCGCCGCGCCCCTGGAGCGGCTCACCGCCGCGGCGCAGGCACTCGGCGGCGGCGACTTCAGCGTCCGCGCCGCACCCTCCGGGCTACGCGAGGCCGACCAGGCCGCACAGGCGCTGGAGATGACGGCGCGCCGCCTCGGCGACGTGCTCGCCCGCGAGCGGGCCTTCAGCGCTGACGTCTCCCACCAGCTGCGCACCGGACTCACCGGCCTGCTGCTCGGCCTGGAATCGGCGCTGTCTCGCCCCGGCACGGACCTGACCCCGGCGGTCCAGGCCGCGCTGACCAGGGGCGAGCGGCTACAGGAAGTCCTCGACGATCTCGTACGGCTCAGCCGCGACAGCCGCGCACCCGCCGAGCGACTCGACGTGGACGCGCTGATGGAGGAGACCCGGCAAGAATGGCACGGCCCGCTGGCCCGGCAGGGCCGCCGCCTGACCATCACCGTGGAACCCGCACTGCCGCCGGTGACCGCCCAGCCTGCCGCCGTCCGGCAGATCCTGCGCGTCCTGCTCGACAACGCCCTGCGCCACGGCCAAGGAGAGGTCGCCATCACCGTCTCCGACGTGGGGCCCGGCACGGCCGTCGAGGTCAGCGACCACGGGCCGGGCATGGCCCCGGACAGCGACCCGTTCACCAGGTCCAGCGGACACAGCCATGGCATCGGCCTGGCCCTGGCCCGCTCACTGGCCGAAGCCGAAGGCGGCCGGCTGGTACTCAGCCGCGCCAGCCCCCCGCTGTTCAGCCTGCTGCTCCCCGGCCACGACACCTAACGGCCAGACGGGGGCCGGCCGGGGGCGGGTCATAGCTCGTAGCGGTAGCCGCGCCCCCGCACCGTGACGATCCGCTCCATCGCCTCGCCATGCTCGGCCAGCTTGCGGCGCAGCGCGAACACGTGCACATCCAGCGTCTTGGTGGAGCCGAACCAGTTCACGTCCCACACCTCGTCCATCAGCTGCTCGCGCGTCACCACCTCGCCCGCCCGGCTGACCAGCGCCGCCAGCAGATCGAACTCCTTGGGCCGCAACATCACCTCGGCCTGCCCCACATAGACGCGCCGCGCGGGCAGGTCCAGGCGCAACCGCCCGGCCGTCAGTATCCGCTCCCCCGCTGCCGGGCCCCGCCGCCGCAGGTGCGCGCGGATCCTGGCCATCAGCTCCGTCAGCCGGAACGGCTTGGTCAGATAGTCATCAGCCCCCGCGTCCAGCGCCACCACGACCTCGAACTCCTGCGTACGAGCCGTCAACACGACGATCACCGTGTCCGGCACCCTCAAACGCAACCGCCGGCACAGGGCCACCCCGTCCACATCGGGCAACCCCAGATCCAGCAGCACAAGGTCCGGCTGGTGCCGCTCGACCGCCTGCACCGCCTCGGCCCCATCCGCGGCCGGCTCCGCCTCATAACCCTGAGCGGTCAGCGCCTCGACCAGCTCGGACCGGATGACCAGATCGTCCTCCACGACCAGCACACATGCCATGCGGCCGATGGTATGAGTTGCCCTGCCAAGGCGAGGAAACCAGTCAGCGATCAGCCCGGTCACCGCCAAGCTGATCGACCACACGCCACGCCCACGCCGCCGGAAGTCCCCGGAGCCGTTACGCGCGCGGCAACCACACGATGTGACCGCAGATCTTCCCCACCAGGCGGAGAGGATCACTCGATCAACGGTCTGTGCCCGTACGGACCTGCGGCGCGACGGTGCCGTCTGCGTGCAGCAGGCCGAGCCCCAGCAGGATCCAGGTGGCGGAGAAGACCAAAGGGATCGGCCCCGCCTCCAGAACATGGAAGGAACTCGGGTTGATGAAGGCCAGCCCCACATGTTCACCGGTATTGATGACCGGCGCCCAAGGGTTCGGATCGATGACCCCCAATGCCGAGTCCGCCATCCCGACCAGCCCGAGGGCGAGCCCGACCCCGGCCAGGAGCAGGCCAAGGAGTTCCAGGCGGCGATGCCGGCCGCGCAAGGCCAGGTACAGGCTGCGTCCCGGCCCGCAGTCGGGGAAGGCCACCGGAGCCAGGCAGCGTGGTTAAAACGAGAACGCTCCCTCCGCCGGCCGTCCGCATGTCCCTTGTACCCAGCCGACAGGTAGCTGGGGCGATCCTGGCCGCGTCCCAGTTCAGCTCCGCCTGCTGGCTCAGCCCGCTCATTCCGGCACATCCGACACACCGTTTCGTGGCCACACCCTTGCCTGTGGAGAGGATCCCTCATGCATCCCAGGCACGGTCCCAGGGCCTGCAACCGGCGATGTGGCACAGAACTTGCATTATCTGTCACTCAGGCTGCCATCCGCCCGTTTCCGCCCAGCTTGGCCGCCGCCGCCACGACGGCGACTCGGCTGCATTATGTGTCACATCGTCTGCCTGGGAGACGTCCGTGTCCGTCATGTCCTTCCCCGGCCCGCCGACCCCGGCCGCCGGGCCCCCGCCTGCCTCGCCGCTGACGGCCGCGGTCGAACGCTTCCTGGAGTCGGCACAGGCGGCCACCACCCGCACCGGCTACGCCGAGACCCTCGCCCGGCTGACCGCCGTGGCCGGGCCCACCTATCCGGTCGCCGCGCTGACGCCCGAGCAGTACGCCGCGGTGATGGACCGCTGGACGACCGCGGCCGCCGCCACCTGGAACCGGCACCTGTCCGCTCTGGTCTCCTTCACCACCTGGGCCCAGCGCCAGGACCTCCTGGCCACCAACCCCGCCCGGCGCCTGGAGCGGCGCAAGCCCGCCCGGCGCGGCGACCGCGCCATCCCGGCCGCCCGTCTGGACAAGCTGTTCACCGACCCCAAGCACGCCCTGCGGGAGAGGGTGCTGTGGAGACTCCTGTATGACACGGCCGCCAGAGCCGAGGAGATCCTCAGCCTCAACGTCGAGGACCTCGACCTGGAGTTCCGCCGCGCCCGTGTCGCCTCCAAGGGCGGCGCCATCGAGTACGTGCACCGGGCCACCTTCACCGCCCGGCTGCTGCCCCGCCTGCTGGCCGGCCGCACGGCCGGGCCGGTGTTCCTGGCCGACCGGCGCGCCCCCACCTCCGGATCTCGCGTGCCCGCGCGCGGTGACATCTGCCCGATCACCGGGCGGGGGCGGCTGTCCTACCCGCGCGCCGAATACATGTTCAAGACCGCCTCCGCAGAGCTGGACCCGCACCGGCAGGGATGGACGTTGCACCAGCTCCGGCACAGTGCGTTGCAGCATCTCGCGCAGGCCGGACGGACCGCCCCGGATTTGCAAGCCAAGAGCCGCCACCAGCACCTGGCCAGCCTCGGCCGCTACGTGCGCCTGGGCGAGGAGACCTCCGCACGCATCACCGCCGAAGCCGACCCCGCCCAGCGCCGCCGTCCCCGCTGATTCAGCACCCCGGCGCCCAGGTGTCGCCCACCGCCTGACCAGGTCCGGGGTCAGGGACCGGCCAAGACCGTGATCAGCTTGCGAGCAGTGGCTCTCGTCAGGCGCCGCAGTGCCTGACCGGTCCTTTCGCCGTCCCCACGCGGCGCGACCCCCGTGCCCTGAACCACTGCGTCGAAGGCGGTGTCGAACCGCTCGCGCCCGACCTTGCCCACCAGCGTGCTGAGGTACTTCAGCTGCTTGTCGGTGACCGGCCCCGGCTCAGCTTCGGGATGACGTTCACACCGTTGGGCACCGCCAGCACCGGTCGCTGCGCGATCGCCGGCGACTGCATCGCTCCGCTCGACGACCCTCACCGCCTCCGCCCGGCCAGCGCCGGGTTTACCGGTGACGGCCTCCCAGAGGGCATCAGTGGTTAGCGCGGACTCGTCGACGTCCTCGGTCAGACCTGGACCGGTTAGGGCAACCCAGCCGGTACCGGAGCGCACCACAGTGAAGCCGGCCGGCTCAGCATGCTCGGTGACCCAGTTCAGGCCGCACCTGCAGTGGGCGTCGTGATAGCGGCGCCACTTCGAGCCGAGCGCCTCGTAAACGAGTTTGTCGCCGTAGCGCTTGGTGTCGCGCGTGAATCCCGACATCACAGCAGCGTTCCACGGGTTGCCGGCAGTTTCGGCCCGCTCGACCGACGCTGTGCCCTGCACTGGCGATGCCTTGCCGTTTCGAGCACCGACCTCGTGGCCCTCTACCGTAACCGAACCGAGACCTCATCCGGACGACGCTCCGTTATCGCAGGTCAGGATCAACTTCGTTGAAAATTTCTTCATTGCTACCGGGACCCCCTTTCCGTCGGCGGATGACGCCGGCTTCAGGGCCTCCACGAACTTTCCGTCGGCGGATGGCGCCGCCTTCAGGGCCCCCACGAAAGCAGGGCGGTCCGCCCCTGGAGGCGGACGCCTCCGGCAGGGACCCCGGGCTTCGGGATGAACCGCGGCGCGTCCGGCTATAGAATGCGACAAGGATGTCGCAATTTCGACGGAAGTGTTGTAGATGGCGGTAAGCCGAGAACAGATCGTCACCAGGGCGATCGAGCATCTGAACCAGGCGCCGGCCGCCTCGATGGCCGAGATCGCCCAGGCCGCTGGGGTCCATCGCGCGACCCTGCACCGGCACTTCGCCACCCGCGAAGAGCTGATCGTCGCGCTGGGCTGGCGAGCGCACGAGGCCTGGCAGCGGGTTCACGACGAGATCGGCCTCGACGCGGCGCTCAGGACCGGCGAGCGCGTGGAGGAGACCCTCCACGCGCTGCTCGTCGCCCATATCGAGGTGGCCGAGGAACACGGCTTCGCGCTCACCGAGCACCTCGTCGGAATCAACCCCGAGCTGGTGCGGCGGGCCGAGGAACTGGAGGCGCGTGAGATCGAGTTGATCGAGGCCTGCCAGCGCGCCGGCGTCCTGCGGGCCGACCTTCCGCCCCGATGGGTGAGCAACACCGTGTACGGCCTGCTCGTGGCCGTCCGCGAAAGCCTGCGGCGCGGCGACGTCGCCCGGCGCGACACGTCCCGCCTGCTTCTCGAAACCTTTCTCCGGGGAACGTCATGACGCACACCGCGGTCAAGCCGTACACCAGACGCTGGGCGGCGCTGGCCGTCCTGTCGGCCAGCCTGCTGCTGGTCGTGATGGACATGACCATCCTCAACGTGGCGCTGCCGGAGATGTCGGCCGATCTGAAGCCGGGCGCGGTGGAGCTGCTGTGGATGGTCGACATCTACTCCCTGGTCGTGGCGGGCCTGCTGGTGACCGTCAGCGCGCTGGGCGACCGCTGGGGACGCAAACGCATGCTCGTCTCCGGCTTCGCCGTGTTCGGCCTGGCCTCCGTCGCCGTGTTGTGGGCCGACCGCCCGGCCGAGGTGATCGCGGTGCGGGCGCTGCTCGGCATCGGCGGTGCGATGATCATGCCGTCCACCCTGTCGATGATCCGCAGCCTGTTCACCGACGGCCGCGAGCGGGCCACCGCGCTGGGGATCTGGGCGGCGATGGCGGCCGTGGGCGGCGCGCTCGGCCCGATCACGGGCGGGCTACTGCTGGAGGCCTTCAGCTGGCACGCCGCTTTCCTGGTGAACGTGCCGGTGATGGCCATCGCCATCGTCGCCGGGCTGTTCCTGCTGCCCGAGTCGCGCAATCCCACGCCAGGCCGCTGGGACGCGTTGGGGACGGTGCTGTCGGTGGTCGGCATGGTCGCCTTCGTCTACGCCATCAAGCATCTGGCCACCGAAGGGCCGAGCGCCCCGACCATCGGCGCCGCCGCCCTCGCCGCGATCACTCTGGTCTGGTTCGTACGGCGATGCCTGCGCCGCCGAGACCCCTTGCTGGAGGTCAGGCTCTTCCGCAGCGGCGCCTTCACCTCCGGCACCCTGGCCGCCCTCACCACCTCGATCGCCATGGCGGGCATGATGCTGCTCATGGTCCAGTGGATGCAGCTGGTCCAGGGCTACTCCCCGCTGCAGACGGGTCTGGCCATGCTCCCCATGGCCGCCGGCTCCGCGGTGCTCTCGCCGCTGGCCCCGGCCATGGCCGCGCGGATCGGCGCGCGCACGGTGCTGGCCGGCGGGCTGGCGATCTCGGCGCTCGGCTTCCTGGTGCTCTGGATCGCCCCGACGACCTACCCGTGGGTGGCCGCCTCCGTGCTGCTGATCGGCGCGGGGATGGGCTCGCTCGCCATCGCCTCGGCTGTGATCATGTCGGGCGCCCCGGAGGAGAAGGCGGGTAGCGCGGCCGCCATCGAGGAGACCTCCTACGAGGTCGGCGGCACCCTCGGCGTCGCGGTCCTGGGCAGCCTGGCCGCCGTCCTCTATCGGGCCGGGCTGCCCGAGAGCGCCGCCCCCGCGGTCCGGGAATCCCTCGGCGGCGCGCTGGCGGTGGCCCGAGAGCTCGGCTCCTCAGACCTGGCCGTCCAGGCCACGCGCGCCTTCACCGAATCGCTGGAGGTCACCGGCCTGTACGGCGGAGTCCTCATGCTGGTGGCGGCGGTGGCCGTCTGGTGGCTGACCCCTGCCCGGCTGGACCTGGCCTCGGCGCATCACTGAGCCGGACGTTCAGGGCACGGGCGCCCGGTGGGCGCCGGGCACGGGCCGCCGGACGTGTGCCGGCGGCCCGCCCGTCGTCATTGGGCCGTCAGCCGATCGTCCATCGCTGGAGGGCGGACCCGGAGTTCGCCTGCTGGGTGACCAGCGAGCCGTCCGTGGTGAGCAGCAATCCGCTCTTGGCGGATGCGAGGGTGTAGGTGCCGTCGGCCTGGCGGGTGACCACCCAGCGCTGGTTGGCGCCTCCCGTGCAGGTCCACAGGATCACTTCGGCGCCCGCGGCGGTGGAGCCCGCCTCGACGTCGGCGCACAGCCCCGACTCGACACCGGTGAGGGTGTAGGAGCCGTCGGCCTGCTTCGTGAAGTTCCAGTTCTGGTTGGGGCCACCGGTGGGGCTCCAGGTGGTGAGCCGGGTGCCGGGGGTCGTGCCGTGGTCGGGCACATCGAGTGCCTCGCCGCCGGTGACCAGGGTGTGAACGCCGTTGAGGTCGGCGGGCGCCGTCCCGGCCGGGGTGATGGTCAGGGTCTGTTCGGCGGCCGTACGGGATCCGCCGACGCCGCTGCCGCTGACGTCGGTCCAGGCGCGGACCGGGGTGGTCTCGGCCGGCCGTCCCGAGGTGGCCGACAGGCCGATCACCAGGCCGCTGTAGCGGTTGACCAGCCGGTAGGTGCCCGTGGGGGCGCCGTTGGAGGCGGAGGTACCGGCGATGACGAACCACTGCTGGCCGACGGTGGGCCCGCCGCCGCCGGCCGCGGTGACGGTGGGTGCGGTGCCCCAGGCGCGGCCCGAGGTCGAGGTCGAGGTGACGCCCAGGAGCCGGCCGGTGGCGGCGTTGACGACGCGGTAGGAGCCGTCACCGTTGCCGATGAAGGACCACGCCTCCAGGTTCGAGCCCGTCGCGGCGGCGAGGGAGGTGGTGGCGGAGCCGCCGGAGACCTGGGCCAGGACGCGGCCGTTCCCGGCGGCGATGCGGTACGTCCCGGCGGGGTCGAACGGCGCCGGCGCCGGCGTGGACGTACCGATGGAGACGTTGACGTACTCCCCCGAGGAGCCGCCGGAACAGCCGAAGGAGCAGTAGGAGCGGAAGTTCTTGCCGACGATGGTGGATCCGGTCCTGTTGACGCCGTCGAGGAACCAGCGGTACCAGGAGGCGTTGTGGTGGCCGCCGGTGTCGCCGATCAGCGTCCATTTCTGCGTGGCGAGGTTGTCGGTGGCGTAGAACTGCTGCGGCGCGTTCCCGGACTGGTCGACCGCCTGCGGCTCACCGATGTACAGCCCCAGATGGGCGTTGTAGGTGATGTCCATGACGAACAGCGGCGAGGTCGGCGGTGTCCTGCCGGCTGCGACCTGCTGGTCCGTGGTGCCGGTGTTCGCCGGGTCGTACTCCTTCGCCGTGGGCGTGTAGCCGGTGGTGTTCGCCGGGGTCACCGGCACCATGTTGCTCTCCCTGCCCTGCACGCCGGGCTGTGACCACGCGCCGCCGTACCACTTCCGCCACGAGCCGGTCGCCATCTTCCCCGAGATGGGGGCACGGGCCACATGGCTGTGGAACGCCTTCCATCCGCCGTTCTTGTCCACGATGCGGGAGCCGTAGTAGACGTAGAAGTAGCCTGAGGCGGCGTCGACGAACAGTCGCGGATCGCCGTCGCCGTAGTGGTACGTCTGGTTGGGGAAAGCCGCGTTGTCCCCCCGCTTCGTGCTGTACGGCGAGGTGATGGCGTGGCCCTTGATGGCCCACGTCCTCCCCCGGTCCTTCGACACGGCGTAGTCGATCGAGTCGTAGTGGAGACCGTCGCCGAAGGGCTGCGGGGTGAACTCGTTGTGCACCAGCCCGTACCAGTCGCCGGTGTCCGGATCGACCCACACGCCGGCGAGGTCGCAGAAGTTGCGCTGGGAGTAGCCCGATCCGCTGGGTGGATCGGTGGATTCCAGGCCGGTGGGGCTGTTGTTGCAGCGCCAGGTGGTGTCGTTGTTCCTGTCGTTGGGGTTGCCCGGATTCACCGCGTCGCTGATCGCGCCGGAGCGGGTGGCGGAGTCGAAGTCGGCGCCGGTGTAGAAGGTCCACGCCCGGCCCTGGGTGGCTCCGTAGAGGGCATGGGCCTGCTGGTAGTAGTAGGCGCCGTCCTTGTCGATGTAACCGGCGGCCGGGGTGTCGTCCGGACGGGTCCAGGATCCCTTCGAGGTGACGGTGACCGTGTAGGAGGCGCCGGACACCTCCGCGGAGGCCGGTGCCGCCACCGCGCCTCCGGCCACGACCAGGGCCGCGGTGGTCAGTGCGCAGGCGAGTGCCGAGTGGGGGGTACGCATGCCGTGTTCCTTAGTTCCGGCACGGTGCCCGGCGCGGCTGAGCCGGGCACCGTGCCGATGACGTGGGGGAAGTGGTTCGGGGCCTGTGGGCGCGCCGCACGACCAGGCAGGAGGCGACCGCGCAGCCGACGCGGACGAGTGCCGGGCTCACCTTCGCGCGAGAGGCGGGCGGCGTGAGTCTCTGTTCGGTGGATGGCATGACCGTTCATCGGCGACACCGGTGTCGCGCGAAATGTGGTCGGTACCCGTTCGAGCTCTGCGGGATGGCTCGACTATGGCAGAGAATGTTATCGATGCCAAGACACTTCTGGCCCCGTACACGGATGCCGCGGCGCACAGCCGCGACGCCCGCCTGTTCGTCGCTCGTCGACGTCGCATCCCGCGCCCTGGCGGGACCGGCCCGGCGGCGAAGGCGTCACGTACCGCTTGACGAGCCCCTCGGAGGCTTCTCACCACGTGATCCGCCCGGCGGGGCGGTGCTGGCGCGCACGACCAGGGCCGGTTCGACGGCGGCGGGCTCGGGCGCGGCCTCCGGATCGTTGAGATGGCGCACCAGATGGCGGACGGCGAGGGCGCCCATCTCGGCGAACGGCTGGGCCACGGTCGTCAGCGGGGGCGAGCAGTACGAGGCCAGCGCGATGTCGTCGACGCCGACCACGGAGATGTCGCCGGGCACGCGCCTGCCGAGTTCGTGCAGCGCGCGGACGACGCCGAACGCCATCTCGTCGCTGGCCACGAAGACCGCGGTGACGTCGGGGATCCTGCCCAGGATGAGGCCGTTGCGGTAACCGGACTCGGGCGACCAGTCCCCTTCCAGCTCGGGCGGGACGACCCTGCCCTCCGCCTCCAGGGTGTCACGCCATCCCCGCGTGCGGCTGGCCGCCTCAAGCCACTCCCCTGGCCCGGCGACGTGCCAGACGGTCTCGTGCCCCAGGTCGAGGAGGTGCCGGGTCGCCAGCCGCGCGGCCAGCGACTGGTCGACGGCCACGACCTCGGTGGCCGAGGTGCGCGACCCGTCGATCGTGACGGTGGGCACCGACCGGGTGAGCTGCTCGATGCGCCTGCTCACGTGCATGAGCGGGACGGCGAGGATCACCCCGTCCACGCCCTGGTCGGTCAGCCGCGACAGGGCGTCCTCGATGGCGGAGGTGTCGAGGCAGTCCGTGGTGGCGGCCGAGACCGAGTAGCCGGCTTCCTGGGCGGCGCTCTCGATGCCGTACATGAGGGTGACGCGCGAGTAGAAGACGGTCCGCAGCATCACCACGCCGATGCTGCGGCTACGGCCGGACGACAGCACCCGGGCGGCGTTGTTCTTGCGGTATCCGAGCTGGTCGACGGCCGCGAGAACCTTCGCCCGCGTGCTCTCCTGCACGCTGGGGTGGCCGGAAAGGGTCCTCGACACGGTCTGGGGGGAGACTCCCGCCACCCGGGCGACGTCGGCCATCGCGGGCGGCCGCACGGCGTCGCCACCCGCGCTTCGCATCTCCATGAGTCCCTTTCGCCGTCATCTTCGCGGGCCATGATACCGCGCCATCACTCATCACCGCTGTTGCCGCCGCGTTGACGGTCTCCCGGGAGCTTCCTATTGGCATCGATAACATGTTGTGCCATAGTCGCGGCACATCAGTGCGAGCGCCGCACCGAGACCGGGCGGCGGTGCGTCGCCTGCGCCTCGTGACGGGCCGCGGGAGAGCAGGGTCCCGCTCTCCGCTCGTGAAAGGAAAGACCATGAAGAAGCCGATGACGCGCACGGTCACGATGACGGGTGCGCTCGCGCTCGGACTCGTCCTCGCGGGCTGCTCGGATACCGGGCCGGGTGCCACCGGGGCGGCCGGCGGTGGCGGCAAGGCCACGGTGACGTTCTGGGGCTGGGCGCCGGGCTACGAGGACGCCGTCAAGGCGTTCAACGACGGTCATCCCGACATTCAGGTCGTCTACCAGCAGGTACAGCCCGGCGCCAAGGGCGGCTACCAGAAGCTGCTGAACGCGGTCCAGGCGGGCAACGCACCGTGCCTGGCCCAGCTCGGCTACGAGACCCTGCCGAGCTTCGCCGCCCAGGGCGCCCTTCAGGACGTCGCCCGGTACGCGACGGCCGCCAAGGACGAGTTCCAGCAGGCGGCCTGGAAGTCCGTCTCGCTCGGCGACGCCGTCTACGGCGCCCCCGTCGACACCGGTCCCATGGCCCTGTTCTACAACAAGGAGCTGTTCGACTCGCTCGGCCTCAAGCCTCCCGCCACCTGGGAGGAGTACAGGACCGCCGCCGAGAAGATCCACGCCTCCGACCCGGACAGGTACGTCTCCTCGCCGTACATGGACTACGACTACGCGGGTCTGGCCTGGCAGGCCGGCGCCGGCTGGTTCGGCGTCGACGGCGACTCCTGGAAGGTCACCCTGAACTCCGAGGCCAACAAGAAGGTCGCGGACTACTGGCAGGGCCTGATCGGCAAAGGCCTGATCAGTGGCGCCCCGATGTACGACCAGGCCTGGTACGGCGGGCTCGGCGACGGCAGCATCGCCACCGTCGTCGGCGCCGTCTGGCAGGCCGGCGTCATCAAGAGCGGCGCGAAGGACGGCTCCGGCAAGTGGGCCGTCGCGCCGATGCCGCAGTGGAGCGCCGGCGAGGCCAAGGCCGGCAACGCGGGCGGATCGTCCACCGCCGTCCTCAAAGGCTGCAAGACACCCGAGGCGGCCTGGAAGTTCGCGCACTGGATGAGCACGGACCGTGACGCCTACGGCGTCCTCGTCGACAAGGCCGCGCTGTACCCGGCCGCGAAGGCGCTGCTCGACCTGCCGCAGCTCACCGCCGACGACCCCTACTTCGGCGGGCAGAAGATCTACAAGGTGTTCGCCGAGGAGTCCGCGAAGGTCGACACCGGCTGGACATGGGGCCCGATCATGACCAAGACCACCGCCGACCTGAACGACGGCCTCGGCAGGGCCTGGGCGGGCAAGGGCACCATCACCGACGCGCTGCGGACCGCGCAGGAGAAGACGGTCGCGGAGCTGAACGGCCAGGGCCTGAAGGTCTCCGGGTGACCCATGCGGCAGAAAGAGCTCCTGACCGGGTCGTACGAGGAGGAGAGCCGGTGACCGACCTCGCCACGGTGACGGCCACCGCACCCGGACCGCGCGCCGTACCGCGACACGGCGGAGGGAGCGACGCTCCGCCGAGGTGGCGCACGCCGCTGCTGTTCTGCGGCCCGTTCGCGGTGCTCTTCCTGGCCATGTACGTCGCGCCGATCATCTACGCGGCCGTCAGCAGCCTGTTCGCCGTCCGCCGGTCGGGACTCGGGCTGGCGCCGCCGGTGAAGGTGTTCGACCCGCTCGGCAACTACGTCCAGGCCCTCGGCGACAAGGCCTTCGTCGCCTCCCTGGGCCGGGTCGCGCTCTTCGGCGTCGTGCAGGTGCCGGTGATGCTCGCCCTGGCCCTCGGGCTGGCGCTGCTGATCGACTCCAGGTCCGCGCGGGGCAAGGGTCTCTTCCGGCTCGCCGGCTTCCTGCCGTACGCGGTCCCGGGCGTGAGTGCGGCGCTGGTCTGGTCGTTCATGTACTCACCGCAGTCGAGCCCGGTCAACCACCTCCTGCGGCCGCTCGGCCTCGGGATCCCGTTCTTCGACGACGGCGTCGTCCTGTGGTCGGTGGCGAACATCGTCACCTGGAGCTGGACCGGCTACAACATGATCATCATCTACGCCGCGCTGCAGTCGATCCCCGCCGAGGTGCTGGAGGCCGCGAGAATGGACGGCGCCTCGGCGCTCCGGATCGCCTGGAACATCAAGATCCCGGCGGTGCGCGGCGCCATCGTCCTGACCGCGGTCTTCTCCATCATCGGATCGGCCCAGCTGTTCAACGAGCCGACCGTG
This sequence comes from Streptosporangium pseudovulgare, assembly GCF_014648055.1. Taxonomy (GTDB): domain Bacteria; phylum Actinomycetota; class Actinomycetes; order Streptosporangiales; family Streptosporangiaceae; genus Streptosporangium; species Streptosporangium pseudovulgare. The sequence continues at coordinate 151,587 of NZ_BMQJ01000013.1, read as the reverse complement.
CTGCAGCCCATCTCCGGCGGCGCGGTCCCCTCGACGTTCACCCCCATCATGTCCGCCCAGGCGGCCGTCGCCGCCGGGAACTACCCGTACGCGGCGGCCCAGTCGGTGATCCTGGCGGTGCTCGTCGGCGCCGTGTCGCTGGCGTTCTTCACGCTGACCGGCCGGGGGGCGAAGGCATGAGCGCGGTCACCGCCAAGCCGCTCCGACTGCGGCCCCGTCGCGAGACCACCCCGCTGAGCCGTACCGTCGTGACGCTGCTCCTGGCACTGTCCACCCTCTATTTCCTCTTCCCGCTGTGGTGGCTGCTGGTCTCCGCCACCAAACCGTTCGGAAGGCAGTTCAGCGGCGACGGCCTGTGGTTCGACGGCTTCGGGCTGTTCGACAACCTCGCCAGGCTCACGGCGCAGGGCGACGGCATCTTCTGGCGGTGGATGCTCAACAGCGTCGTCTACTGCGGGGTCGGCGCCATGGTGGGCACCGTGCTGTCCGCCCTGGCCGGGTACACGATCGCCAAGTACGAGTTCCGCGGCCGTGGCGTCCTCTTCGGGAGCGTGCTCGCCGCCGTGCTGGTGCCGAAGATCCTGTTCACCCTGCCGCTCTACCTGATGTTCTCCGGCATCCACCTGATCAACACCCCGATCGCCGTGCTGCTGCCCAGCGTCGTCAGCCCGTTCGGCGTGTACCTCTCCCGCGTCTTCGCCGCGCAGTCCGTACCGGACGAGGTGATCGAGGCGGGCCGCCTCGACGGGGCGGGCGAGTTCCGGATCTTCCGCACGCTCGCCGTGCGGATGATGCTCCCCGCCCTGGTGACCATCTTCCTGTTCCAGTTCGTCGAGATCTGGAACAACTACCTCCTGCCCGCCATGGTGCTCGGCGATGACCGCCTGCAGCCGGTCACCGTCGGGCTGGTCGGCTGGAACGCGAGCCACGTGGCGGTACCGCCGCCGCTGGTGATCATCGGATCGCTGGTGTCGATCGTCCCGCTGCTGGCAGCCTTCCTCGCGCTGCAGCGGTTCTGGCGCGCCGGCATGACGGCAGGAGCCTTCAAGTGACACTCACGACAGCGGCGGAACACAGGCGCCGGTCCGCGGCGATCCTGTCCTACCCCCACGGTGAACTCCTGCGCGACGGCCGCCCGCACCGCATCCTCGCGGGATCACTGCACTATTTCCGGGTCCATCCCGACCAGTGGGCGGACCGGCTGGAGCGCGTCGCGGCCATGGGCCTGAACACGATCGACACCTACGTCCCCTGGAACTTCCACGAACGCCGACGAGGGCGGCGCCGCTTCGACGGCTGGCACGACGTCGAGCGGTTCGTCCGGCTCGCCCAGGACACGGGCCTCGACGTGATCGTCCGGCCCGGCCCCTACATCTGTGCGGAGTGGGACAACGGCGGCCTGCCGGCCTGGCTGACCGGCACCCCGGGCATGCGGCTGCGCTCCTCCCACCGCCCCTTCCTCGACGAGGTGGCACGCTGGTTCGACGAACTCGTCCCGCGGATCGCCGCGCTCCAGGCCTCCCGCGGCGGGCCGGTCGTCGCGGTGCAGGTCGAGAACGAGTACGGCAGCTACGGAGACGACCACGCCTACCTGCGGTGGGTCCGTGACGCGCTCGTCGAACGGGGCGTCACCGAGCTGCTGTACACCGCTGACGGCCCCACCGAGCTGATGCTCGACGGCGGAACCCTGACCGATGAGCTCGCGGCCGTGACGTTCGGCTCTCGGGCGGCCCAAGCCGCCGAGCTGCTGCGCTCACGCCGCGCCGGAGAGCCGTTCGTCTGCGCGGAGTACTGGAACGGCTGGTTCGACCACTGGGGCGAGAAACACCACGTCCGCTCGGTCGCGAGCGCGGCGGAGACGCTCACCGACATCCTCGAGGCCGGCGGCTCGGTCAGCATCTACATGGTCCACGGCGGCACCAACTTCGGCCTCTGGGCCGGCGCCAACCACGACGGCGACACCATCCAGCCGACCGTGACCAGCTACGACTCCGACGCTCCGATCGCCGAGCACGGAGCGCTCACCCCGAAGTTCTTCGCGCTCCGCGATCGGCTGCGCGCCGTGACCGGCGCTCCGGACCGCCCCCTGCCCGCCGATCCGCCGCTGCTCACCCCCCGCACACTCCGGGTCACCCGCGTCGCCGGCCTGCTCGGCGCCCTGGGCGCGGTGTCCGAGGCCGTGGCCTCCCCGCACCCGCTCAGCTTCGAGGAACTGGGGCAGTCCTCCGGCCTGGTGCTCTACCGCGCACACCCGCGCCTGCCCCGGGGAACCACCGAGCTGACGGTCTCCGGGCTGCACGATCGCGCCCAGGTCTTCGTCGACGGCCGGCCGGCCGGTGTGCTCGACCGGGACACGGCCTCGCTCCCCCTCGACGGCGCAGGCGAGGAGGCGCGGCTCGAACTGCTGGTCGAGAACCAGGGACGTATCAACTACGGACCGCTGCTCGGCCAGGGAAAGGGCATCCTCGGTGGCGTCCGGATCGAACGCCGTCTGGTGCACGGCTGGACGATGCACCCCCTGCCGCTCGCCGAGTGGACCGGTGACGACCTCGCCCGCGCGACCTCCGCCGCGGCTCCCCGGGGCTCGGCCGGATTCGCGACCGCACGCCTGTACGTGGACGAGCCGAGGGACACGTTCCTCGCCTTCCCCGGCTTCGGCAAGGGCTTCGTCTGGATCAACGACGTTCTGCTCGGCCGCTACTGGGAGGTCGGCCCGCAGATGACGCTCTACCTGCCCGCCCCCTTCATGGTGCGGGGCGAGAACACCGTCACCGTGCTGGAACTCGAGCATTCGGGGGACCGGATCGAACTCCGCGGCGGGCCCGACCTCGGGCCGGCCGAAGAGTACGTCGAAACGCTGTTCTGAGCACCGGCACCCGTCGAACACTCCGGTGTCGTCGGCGACCGCGTCGTCGCGGTCGCCGCCCGCGACGGCCACCTCCTCACGGCCGCAGCGAAGGAACCGCGGGGCCGGGCCCGAAGCTCGCCCCCGCCTTCACCCGCCGGTGAGACAGGAGCGTGATATACACCCCCTTAACGAATGAACGAGACTGATGTGCCGCAAGTGGCACAACCGGACGCGCTCGCACCGGCGCTCATCGGCCGCGACGACGCCATGGCCACGATGGTCGCCGCGCTGTCGCGGCCCGCCCTCGTGCTCGTCGAAGGCGAGGCGGGCATCGGCAAATCCCGCCTGCTGGACGAGTGCCTGGCCGCCCCCGCCCTACGCGGGCGCGTGGTGCTCATGGCCGCCTGCCCTCCCCTGGAGGAACCCTTCCCGCTCGGCGCGGTCGTCGACGGGCTGCGCGTCTTCCACGACCGCCTGGGTGGGCTGGCACTGAGCCCACTGGCCGGCGCGCTGCGCCCGCTGTTCCCGGAGTGGGCGCCGTGGCTGCCGCCGGCATTGGAGGCGCTGCCCGACCCGCAGGAGACCCGACACCGGCTCTTTCGCGCGCTCAGCGAGCTGATCGACGCGCTCGGCGTGGACGTACTGGTGGTCGAGGACGCGCACTGGGCGGACGCGGCCACGCTCGACTGGCTGCTCACCCTGGCCGCCTCCCGGGACGCCAAGCGCTCCATCGTGGTCACCTACCGGCCGCTGGACGTCGGCGAGGGCTCGCCGCTGCTGCGCCTGACCTCGCGGCCGCCCAGGAACATGGCCTGGGAGCGCATCTCGCTGGAGCCGCTGGACGTGCCGCAGACCCGCGCCCTGGTGGAGTCGATGTTCGCCACCGCCGACGTGTCCGACCGCTTCGCGGCCTTCCTGCACGAGCACACCGGCGGCATCCCGCTCGCGCTGGAGGAGACCGTGCGCCTGCTGCGCGCCCGGCGTGACATCTTCCGGTCCGAGAGCGGCTGGCGCCGCCGCATCACCGAGGAACTGCGCGTCCCGCCCACGATGCGCGACTCCGTCCTGGAACGCGTCGCCCGCCTCGACCCGGGCACCCGCGCCGTGCTGGAGGCCGCCGCGGTGCTGGAGGCGCCCGCCGACGAGGCGCTCATCGCGGCGGTCGCCGGCCTCGGCGAACCCGCCGCCCGCGACGGCCTGACCGGCGCGCTCGCCTCGGGCCTGCTGCGCGAGGCCGGGCGCGGCACGTTCGCCTTCCGCCACGTGCTGGCCTCGCGCGCGGTCGCCGAGGCCACCCCGATCCCCTCCCGCCGCAGGCTGCACCACCGCGCGGCCCTGGCCCTGCGCGAGGGCGAGCATCCGCCCGTGGTACGGCTGTGCCGCCACTTCCGCGAGTCCGGCGACGTCGAGGAGTGGTGCCGCTACGCCGAGGCGGCGGCCGAGCTCGCCCTGGAGGCGGGCGACGGCCACACCACGGTCGCCATGATGCTGGACCTGCTGACCACCGCCGACCATCCGGTGGAGCGCCGGGTCCGCCTGGCGCGGCGGCTCGGCATGGCCGTCTCCGTGACCGCCGAGCCCCTGCTGGGGCTGGGGGAGCGGGTCCGCGCCGCGCTGGAGGAGACCCTCGCCCACCCCGGCCTGCCGGCCCAGGCCAGGGGAGAGATCGGGTTGCGGCTGGGCCGGCTCCGCTTCCACCTGGGCGAGTTCGAGGCCGCGATGGTGGGCCTGGAGGCCGCCATGCCGGACCTGGAGGACCGGCCCGAGCTCGCCGTCCAGGCCATGCTGTTGCTGGCCAACCCGATGATCCGCGCCTGGCCCCGCACGCGGCACCTGGCCTGGGCCGGCCGGGCGGAGGAGCTCTTCCCACTGGTCAGCGGGCCGGTCGAGCGGGCCGCCTTCCTCAGTAACCAGGCCGCCGCACTGCTCGGCCTCGGCGAGGAGGACGGCTGGCGGGTGGCGCGCAGCCTCCCCGCCGACGGGGCGGGCCGGCTGGAACGCCAGGAGATCGCCCGCGGGCGCCTGATGGCGGGCCAGTTCTGCACGCTGTGGGGCAGGCACGACGACGCCCGCGCCTACCTGGACTCGGCGGCGGCACTGGTGGAGCGAGTGGGGTATCGCCGGATCGAGAGCGTCCTGAGGCTGGCGCGGGCGCACCTGGCCTGGCACGACGGGCGGTGGGAGGGCCTGGACGACGTGGCCGCCGAACTGGCCGGCTCGGAGGCGGCCGACGAGGCGACCCGCCTGGAGGCGCGCATGATCCAGGGCTTGCTGGACCTGGCGCGCGGCGCCCCGCAGCGGGCCGAGCGTCGGCTGCGCGAGGTCCTGGCCGCCAGCCTCCCTCGCGGGCACGTCGATCCGTTCATCTTCCCCGACGTCGCGCTGGCGCGGATCCTGCTCTCGCGCGGCGAGCCGGAGGCCGCGCTGGAGATCACCGAGCCGGTCCTGGACATGATCGCCGGGAAGGACGTGTGGCTGTGGGCCACGGAGGTCCTGCCGGTCCATCTGGACGCCCTGCTGGCCGCCGGGCGGGCGGAGGAGCGTGGCGGCCTGGTGGCGGCCTTCGCCGCCGGGATGTCCGGCCGTAACGCCCCCGCCGCCGCCGCGGCCGTCCTGACCTGCCGTGCCATGGTCACCTCCGACCCGCGAGCGGCGGCCGGCCTGTTCGGCCGGGCCGCGGCGGCGTGGGCGGCGCTGCCGCGCCCCTATGACCGGCTGCTCGCCACCGAACGCCAGGGGCGCCGCCTGCTCCAGGCGGGAGAGCGCGAGCGGGGCTTGACCGTGCTGGAGCAGAGCCAGCGGCTGCTGACGGAGCTGGGCGCGCGCTGGGACGCGGACCGGGTGGCCCACCTGCTGCGCGAGCAGGGAGTCGAGGTGGCCCGCCCGTGGCGCGGCGGGCGCAGGGGCTACGGCGACCGCCTCTCCCCGCGCGAGGTGGAGATCGTCGCCCTGGTGGCGCGCGGGTGGACCAACAAGCGCATCGCCGAGATCCTGACGCTGTCGCCGCGCACGGTGGAACGCCACCTCAGCGCCGCCATGCGCAAGCTGTCGGTCACCACGCGCACCGCACTGGTCACCGCGGCCGCCGCCGAGGGACTGCTGGACCAGGCACCGACATAGAACGCCTCTTCCGTATTAATTGGGTGATTTGCCGAATCGCGACGTAGGTGGGCCCGCTCGATCCTGATCTTCATGGGCAACGATCAGCCGGACACCGAGCCGGACACAGCGTCGGGCACGGTGCCGGACACGACACCCGATACCGAGCCGGACACCGCCGGGGAGCGGCAGCACCTCCCCGACGAGCCCCCGCCCGACGGCGCGCACGAGCCGCTGTGAACCACCACGTCGTCCGCCTGCCGTACCGGTGCGGGCAGAAAGCGGAACAGAGATGACAATGCACAGGTTGGGCTTCGCGCGCCTCCCGCGCCTGGCCACGACCGGCCTGGCGCTGGCGCTGGCAGGGACCGGCCTCGCCGGGCCCGCCGCGGCCGCCCCGCCGCGCGATCCCTCCGCGATCACCACGAACCCCGTGAACCCCACGGACCCTGTGAACCCCACAGGCCCCACGACCCGGCCCGGTAAGGCGAGCACCTCCACGGTGACGCTGCTGACCGGCGACCGCTTCCGGGTCGACGTCGACGAGCACGGCGGCCAGCAGGTCAGCCGGCTCCCCGGCGGCTCCCCGGCCGGCGGCACGTTCTCGCAGTTCACCCTCGGCGGCGACACCTACGTCGTGCCGTCCGAGGCGGTGCCGTACCTCGGCAAGACCATCGACATGCGCCTGTTCAACATCGGTTACCTCGTGCGGGCCAAGCTGGACGACGAACGCAGCGCGACCCTCCCCGTCACCGTGCGGGCCGGCCGCGCCCGGGCCGAGGCCCTGCCCGCCACCAGCGTCACCGCCGCCGCCGGCGGCGCGGCCACCGCGACGGTCACCAAGAAGGACGCCGCCGCGCTGGGCAGGCTGCTGGCCGAGACCTGGCGCGACGCGAAGGGCGCCGCCGTCGGCACGCTGCCCGACGTCGAGCGGATCGAGCTCGCCGTCCCCGAGGGCGCGCCCGAACCTCCGCCCTCGCCGCTGGCCGCCGACGCGCCCGCCACCAAGGCCGCCGCCGGGGGCCTGCGCTACCACATGCTGACCGTCGACTCGATCGACCGCGACGGCACTCCCGGCACGATGATCGGCGCGGTGCAGAACGTCGACGACGGGGCCCTGGCCACCTTCGGCTTCGCCTTCCCCGGCGAGGCCAAGAAGTCGTTCATGGTGCCCGAAGGCACCTACAGCATCATGGCCACCGTGCTCACCGCCCCGGGGACCGATCTCACGGCGAAGACCGCGCTGGTGATCAAGCCCGAGGTGCGGGTCACCTCCGACACCAGCGTGGTGCTGGACGCCCGGGACGCGGTGCCGTACCGGCCGGTTCTGGCCACGCCGCCGCAGGCGCCGCTGATCCGGTCCGACTCGCTGGCGTTCCTGCGCACCAGCGTCGCGGGCGACCGGACAGGCGTCAGCCCGTCCGGGATGGTGGCGGGCTTCCTGTGGCAGACCATCTCCGACCCGGTCACCGGCAGCCCCGACCTGTACGTCACCCCGACCAAGCCGGTCAAGCGGGGACGCTTCAACTTCGCGGGCTTCACCATGCTGGCCGAGAACGCCGACTCCGGCCCGCAGATGGGCGCGACCTACAAACTGGTCTTCCCCTACGGCGACGTCGTCCCGGCCACGATGACGCAGACCGTCAAGAAGTCGGAGCTGGCCGCGATGCGGTCGACGCTGTACAACACCGCATCCGACCACGCCTCGCCGGGCCCGCTCAACCGGCTGTCGTACGTGTTCCTGCCGTGGGGGTGGTCCGACGCCGGCCACGGCAACCTGCCGGCCACCGGAGAGCGCGTCGACTACGTCTACAGCACCAAGCCCGACCAGGTCTACTGGCAGCACGCCATGGGCACCGACACCCAGGAGCGCCTTTACGGCGTGCGCCGCAAGCTGCGTCCGGGCCAGGAGGTCCGCGAGGTGTGGAACCTCGGCCCCAGGACGCCGTCGGCGGGCGCCACCTACGTGCAGGAGGCCCGCCCCGGGATGGGCGGAACCCCGGACATGGAGGTGGACGAACCGCTGCTGCAGGTCTGCCTGGCCTGCCGGCAGGGCTCCCTCGGCACGGTCTACCTGACGGGATTCGCCGACTCCGAGCCGCTGCACTCGGCGGAGGAGCAGTACGCCGCGTCGCGGCTGACGTTCTACCGGGACGGCAAGCCCGCCTTCGACCTGGGCACCGGCGGCTACTCGCCCTACCTGCCCGCACCGGTGACGCTGCCGCTGCTGCCCCGCCCGGCGGACTACCGCCTGGTGTGGAACTTCGCCAGCCAGGCGAACGCCCAGTCGCAGAGCCGGACCGAGTGGACGTTCCGCGCCGGCCCCGGCGACACGGCCGCCGCGCTGCCCGACACCGTCCAGTGCGCCGACCCCACGCGGGGCTGCTCCTTCCTGCCGCTGTTGTTCGTGCACTGGAATCTGGCGCTCGACTTCGACTCCCGGGCCGAGGCCGGGCAGGCGTTCGACGTCGGCTTCCGGGTCTCGCACCAGGAGCACCAGGCCCCGCCCACCCGCGTGACGGCCACGGTCGAGGTGTCCTACGACGACGGCAAGACCTGGTCGGAGCCGAAGGCCGCCACCGCCGGGCCCGGCGGCACGTTCACCGCGCCGATCACACACCCGGACTACTCCGAGCCGGTCCGCTGGGTGTCGCTGCGGGTCACGGCGCAGGCCGCCGGCGGCGGCACCGTCACCCAGACCAACATCCGCGCCTACCGGCTCGCCGGCTGACCGGGAGACATGACATGCGCATCCATCGGATGACGACGCTCGGCGGCGTGGTGGCGATGCTGCTCACCACGCTGACCCCGCTGACCTCGCTCGCCCCGGCCGCCTCGGCCGCCGCCGCGCCGCCGGCCGCGAACGCCGCCTGCCCCCAGGACACCGGGCAGGCGACGTGCCTGCTGCGCGCCGCCGCCGGCGGCGGCGACCGCCCGCTGCCGAACGGCGCCGCCACCACCGGCGGCGGGCCGCTGACCGCCAAGGACCTGCAGGAGGCCTACCGGCTGCCCGCGGACTGGCTGGGCGGCGGCCAGACCGTGGCCATCGTGTCCCCGTACGACAACGTCGCGGCCGAGGACGAACTGGCCGAGTACCGCAAGGTCAACGGCATGCCCCCGTGCGACGCCGACTTCCCCTGCTTCAGGAAGGTCAACCAGCGCGGCGGCGACACCCCGCCGGCCCCGAGCCCCGCCTGGTCGCTGCACGGCACCATCGGGTTGGAACTCGCCGCGGCCGCCTGCCCCAACTGCAAGCTCCTGCTGGTGCAGGCCGACGACGAGTCCCTGGCCAGCATGGCGGCGGCCGTGGACCAGGCCGCCGCCCAGGGCGCCACCGCGGTCGTGCCCATGTGGGGCGTGGCCGAGCACGAGGGCCAGGGCGCGCAGGCCGCCCACTTCGACCACGCCCGCACCGCCGTCGTCGCCCCCTCGGGCATGGGCTTCAACAGCGGCGGACGCCAGACCGTCCCGGCGGCCTACCCGTCGGTGATCGCCGTCGGCGGCACCCAGCTCCACCGGGACCCGGCCACCGCTCGCGGGTGGAACGAGTCCGTCTGGCGCGACACCGCCTCCGGCTGCTCGATGTACGAGCTCCGCCCGGCCTGGCAGCCGCGCGGAGCCTGCGGGACCCGGCGCACCGTGGCCGACGTCTCGGCGGTGGCCTCCGCCGACACCCCGATCCAGGTCTACAGCTCCCGCCTGGGCGGGTGGGGCACCGCCGCGGGCACCCCCGTCGCGGCGGCGTTCATCGCCGGCGTGTACGGCCTGGCCGGCACGGACTCGGCCACCCCGGCCGGCAAGCGGCTCTACGCCGCCTCCCGGTACCTGAACGACATCACCGCGGGAAGCAACGGCACCTGCGGCGGCGGCATCTGCACCGCGGTGCGCGGTTACGACGGGCCCAGCGGCATGGGCACCCCCAACGGCACCGGCGCCTTCTAGGAGACCCCTGATGCGAACACCACGATCCCCGCGCCGGCGGTTGCGGCGCGCCACCGTCGCGGCCGGCCTGACCGCCCTGCTCGGCACGGCCCTCACCGCGATCACCACCACCCCGGCCGGCGCCGGCGCGCCGGCGGGCTGCGCGCCCACCTGGAAGATGCTCGACGCTCCCGCGAGCGAGGGCGTCGTCGACGTCGACGTGGTCGCCCGCGGCGACGTGCGCTTCTCCGAGCAACTCGGCGGGGGCGTCCGGTCGCTGCGCTGGAACGGCCGCTCCCTGGTCGAGAACGGCCCGCAGATCCCCGTGCCCGCGCGGACCGCGAACCGCTTCCAGGTGGGCAGCGGCTCGTTCGACGCCACCGGCGGCTGGACACTCGTCAACCTGCACGGCCCCTACCAGCCGGACGGCACCGGTGTGCTGGCCCGCCTCGACGGCGGGCGCTGGACGCTCACCCCCGCCGGGGTGTCGCACAACCCCGAGACCGGCCCGTCGTGGCTGTCGGACGTCGCCACGGTGGACCCCGCCCAGGCGTGGGCGGTGGGCCGCACCGAGGGGACGGAGGGCGGCGCGCTCATCCAGCGCTGGGACGGCACGGAGTGGACGGCGGCCGACCACCCCGCCGCCCGCAACGCCTGGGCGAGCCTGCGGTCGGTGAAGGCGGTGTCGGCCACCGACGTCTGGTCCGCCGGGTACCGCAGAAACGAGCAGACCGGCAAGTACCAGCCGCTGGTCCTGCACTACGACGGCACGGCCTGGACCGACGCCGCGCTGCCGGACACCGGCCCGGAAGGGATGCTGTACGCGGTCGCCGCGTCCGGCCCCGACGACGTCTGGGCGGCGGGCATCTCCGGCAGCCAGAGCAACCCGAAGCCGCTCCTGCTCCGCTGGGACGGACAGAGCTGGACCACGATGACCCCGCCGCCGATGGGCCCCTACGGCAGCGAAATCCGCAACCTGTACGCGCCCGCTCCCGGCAGGCTGTGGGCCATCACCAACGACAGCAGCAAGGGCGTGTTCCACCTGCAACATTGGGACGGCGCCGCCTGGCAGGAGGCCAAGCCTCAGGGCGAGCAGCCGGAGGCGTACGGATTCTTCTTCTTCGACGTGGACGGCAGCGGCCCCGACGACGTGTGGCTGGCGGGTTCCTCCTACCGGACGGAACCCTCCGAGATCGGCTACCCGCAGGTGCTGTCCCGCCGCCTGATCGCCCACCTGAGCTGCGGGAGCAAGTGACGTGAGATTCCCCCGTACGGCGCCCGCGCTGGCGTGCGCCCTGAGCATGCTGGGCTCCGCCCTGACCGGCGCCACCCCGGCGCGGGCCGCCGGGGACGAGCCGGTGATCGCCCCGGCCGTGCTGGCGAGCTTCGCCGAGCACGCCACCACGGACTTCTGGGTGCGCATGTCGGGCAAGGCCGACCTCGCGCCCGCGGCGAAGGCCAAGAGCCGTACCGCCCGCGGTCAGGACGTCGTCGACCGGCTGCACGCCAACGCCGACCGCGCCCAGGAGCCGCTGCGCAGGCTGCTGAAGGCCGAGGGCGTGAAGTCCGACGCGTTCTGGGTCACCAACGCCGTCTACGTGGAGAACGCCTCCGAGGCGCTCGCCAAGAAGATCGCGAAGCTGCCCGGCGTCGAGGAGATCCGCGCGCCCGCGACGTACACCATCCCCGAGCCGGTCCGGAGCGAGCCCTCCGGGGCCGCCGCCGCGACGGGGCTCCCCTGGGGCGTGTCCAACATCAACGCCGATGACGTGTGGGAGCGGACCGGCCGCCGCGGCGAGGACATCGTCATCGCCAACATCGACTCCGGCGTGCAGTACGACCACCCCGCGCTGGTCAGGAACTACCGGGGCAACAACGGCGACGGCACCTTCACCCACGACTACAACTGGTTCGACCCGCTCGGCGAGTGCGGGAGCGACGCGCCGTGCGACCTGAACTCCCACGGCACCCACACCATGGGCACCATGGCGGGCGACGACGGCCAGGGCAACCGGATCGGCGTCGCCCCGGGCGTGCGCTGGATGGCCGGCAAGGGCTGCTCCAGCGACACCTGCTCGGAGCGGGCCCTCGTCGCGGCCTCGCAGTGGATGCTCGCACCCACCGACCTGTCCGGCGCCCACCCGGATGTGTCCAAGCGACCGCACATCGTCAACAACTCCTGGGGTGCGCCGCTGACCACCCAGCCGTTCATGGAGGACATCCAGCTCGCCTGGGCGGCCTCCGGCATCATGGGCGTCTGGTCCAACGGCAACGACGGCCCCGGCTGCCAGACCTCCGGAACGCCCGGAGGCCGCATCATCAACTACGCGGTCGGCGCGTACGACGTCGACAACAAGATCGCGAGCTTCTCCAGCCGCGGCCCCGGCCAGGACGGCGAGATCAAGCCGAACATCTCCGCCCCCGGCGTGAGCGTCCGCTCGTCGGTCCCCGGCGGCGGCTACGCCTTCTACGACGGCACCTCGATGGCGGCGCCGCACGTCGCCGGAGCGGTCGCGCTGCTGTGGTCGGCCCGCCCCGAGTACGCCCGCGACATCGAGGGCACCCGCCTGCTGCTGGACCTGTCGGCCATCGACACCGACGACACCACCTGCGGCGGCACGGCGGCCGACAACGCCGTCTACGGTGAGGGCCGCCTGGACGCCCTGGCTCTGGTCGACGCCGGCACGAACGGCACCGCCACGCTGGCGGGCACCGTCACCGACGCCGCCACCGGCAAGCCGGTCCAGGGCGCCACCGTCACCGTCACCGGCCCGCTGACCCGCACCTCCACCCTCGGTGCCGAAGGCGCCTACGACTACGCGCTCATCGCGGGCGAGTACCACGTCAAAGCCGAGGCGTTCGGCTACCAGACCACGACCGCGGCCGTCACGCTGAGCAAAGACGACTCCGCCACCCGGGACATCGCGCTACCGCCGACCACCCGGATCGACCTGACCGGCACCGTCGCCGACGGCTCCGGCCTCGGCCGCGGGCTCGCCGCGGAGATCACCGCCGACGACGGCAAGGGCCACACCTGGAGCGCCGAGTCCGACCCCGGCACCGGCGCCTACAGGCTGCCCCTGCTCCCGTCGCTGGCCTATACCGTCACCATCCGCTCCACCGAACCCGGCTACGACCCGGCCGTCCGCCAGGTCACCATGGGCGAGACGGGCGGGCGGCTCGACGTCGGCCTGACCGTCTCCCTGGCCTGCGTCGCCCGAGGCTACGAGGTGGTCCGCGACGGCAGCACCCAGCCGTTCGACGGCACCGCCAAGCCCAAGGGCTGGACCGTCACCGACATCGATCCCCGCATCCCCAACTACGCCTACCAGCCCGGCTGGGTCTTCACCGACGCCGGCAAGCGGGGCAACCACACCGGCGGCAAGGGCGGCTTCGCCATCGTCGACTCCCTGCACTCCGGCAAGGGCCATATCCAGGACACCTACCTGACCAGCCCCTCCTACAACCTGACCGGCCGGACCACGGCCACCCTCGAGTTCGCCCACGACCTGAAGCCGGCGGTCAACTCCACGACCGGCGTGGACCTCAGCGTGGACGGGGGCCGCACCTGGAAGACCGTCTGGTCGGCCAAGGGCTTCCCCGGCGCCCCCGGCCCGGCCGTCCACGTCGTCCCGCTGGCCGCCGCCAACGGGCAGGCCGACGTCAAGGTCCGTCTCCACTACCGGGGGCAGCTGTCCGGTTGGTGGGCCGTCGACGACCTGTTCGTCGGCGACCGCGCCTGCCGGCCCGCGGCGAGCTGACCCTCCGCCGCTCAGCGCGACCCCCGGGCCCCGCCCGGGGGTCGCCCTGTGTGTGCACATCTTCCCGCGGGTCATGTGGCGGACAGGGCGTCATCTGGTCGCACGGCCGCTGCCGATCACCAAGGGGGCCGCGCTCCGGCCCGGCGCGACTTCGAAGACGCGCCCTAGGCGTCGTGGCGCTGCGCGCCCGCCGTGGCGCGCAGCGACGCCTGCAGCATGATCCTGGCCACGTCCGCCGCGGTGACCATGCCGACCACCCGCCCGCCCTCGCACACCACCGCGGCCACCTCCCCGCCACCGGCCGACAGCACGCCCACCGCCGGATCCTGCGCTTGCAGCACCCGCCCGGCCGGCAGCGGCCGCATGATCTGTGAGACGCGCACCTCGCCGCGCCGCTCCGCCGGCACCGCGCACAACGCCGCCAGCGACACCGTGCCGACCGGCGCGCCGGAGAAGTCCACCACCGGGAAGACGCTCTGCGCCGACCGCAGCGCCACCGTCCCGGCGAAGGCGCCCACCTCCAGCCACGCCGGCGCCTGGTCCACCCCGGAGGTCATCACCTCCCGCACGCTCAAGCCCTCAAGCCCCGACTGGGCCGAGCGGGCCAGCCCCTCGCTGCGGGCGCTGCCGGACAGAAACCAGCCGATCAGCGCCGTCCACAACCCGCCGACCGGCGACCACACCAGCGTCTGCACCACTCCCGCGGCGATCAGTGCCATGCCCAGCGACTGCCCGGCCCGCGCCGCCACCCGGTCGGCCCGTCCCCGGTCCCCGCAGCGCCACCACAGCACCGCGTGCAGCACCCTGCCGCCGTCCAGCGGCGCACCCGGCAGCATGTTGAACACCGCCAGCACCCCGTTGACCGTGGCCAGCCACACCAGCGCCGACCACACCAGCGGCACCCCCCGCGCCGCCGCCGCCACCGCCAGCGCCGCCACCGCGACCAGCGCGCTCGTCACCGGCCCCGCCAGGCTGATGCGCAGCTCCGCCCGCGGCGAGCCCACCTCACCGTCGAACTCCGTCACCCCGCCCAGCAGCCACAGCGTGATCGACTTCACGCTCACCCCCGCCCTCCGGGCCACCAGGGCGTGCGCCAGCTCGTGCGCCAGCAGCGAGGCGAAGAACACCGGTGACGTCACCGCGGCGGCCACCCAGTACAGCTGCGGCGCCAGCCCCGGCGCCGAGACGGGCAGCACCGCCGTACCCAGGATCACCGCGATCAACGCGACGATCAGCAGCGCGGACCAGTGGGCCCCCACCGGGACCCCCGCCACGCGTCCCAGACGCAGCGTCGGATTCACCCCTCAAGCGTGAACCGCCACCGCGCCCGCAGTCCAGAGGCCTTCGCCCCGCACCCGCCGGGACCTTCGTCGCCTCCGGTGCCCCCACCGGCCGGCGCCGCCCCTTTTCCCGCGGGTGAGGGGGCGGCGCCGGCCGGTGGGCCGGTCACGACGCCGGCAGTGCGGCCTCGCGTCCCCGCCCGGCCTCCACATGCGCGTCCGGGCCGGGGAACACCAGGCTCTCGTGCTCGGCGCCCTCCCAGCGCACCACGTACGGCGGCTCCCCGCCGGGATGACGCAACTCCACGATCACACCGATCCGCCGTCCCTCACCCGTATGGGCCCCCTCGACGATGAGCCGGTCCCCCACCTGTGCCTTCATCACACGTCCTTTCCGTTCGCTTCCCCTGAAAAAAGGGGGGCGATCCCCCTCCTCGCAGTTCCCGGCCCGGCGGCCGGGAAGAACCACGGCCGGCCCGGCGCCTCACGCCTGCCGCCTGCGGCGCCAGCGCTGGTCGGCCAGCGCCCACGCCCGCTCCCACTCGGCCGCCCGGTGCCGGTTCAGCAGCCCCCGCAGCCCCGCGACACCCAGCAGCAGCAGCGCCGCCGCCCATCCGACCAGGGTCACCACCGCGAACACGGTGTCCAGGACCGTCTTGACATGGCTCTGCGGCGCCGACGTCGGCCTGCCCGACGTGTCCAGCCACACCCGGGTGTGCGTCCCGGCCCCCACATCCGGCGGCAGCGTCACCTTCGCCGTGCGCACCGCCCCCTCGGCCGTGCTCCAGCGCACCGTCCGCACCCGCCACTGCGGACCCGTCTCCGGCGCCTTCGGCGCGTCCACCACCTGCGCGGTCACCGGCACCCGGTGACCCGGCCCGCTCAGCTCCGCCCGCATCCCCCCGGCGTACACCTGCCGCCCCAGCGCCATCGCCGGCCACAGGCACGCCACGAACAACACGACGGCCACCAGCAGCGCCACCGTCTCCAGCCGGTCCGAACCCCTGCGCAGCGGATTGCCGTCGAACCGGTGCAGGTTCAGGCGGCACCTCGCCCACCGAGTAACGCAGCGCATCGGGCCACCTCCCGCGGCCGACATCCACAATCCCCAGCATTCGGCACATTTCCAGCGTTCGGTGCGCCACACTCCACCTGCCAGGGTCTTTTGACGCCCCCGCCCGGGACCTTAGACCTCCCAGACCAACCCTCGCCCCGGTCACGCCCAACCCGGGACCTTCGTCCCTACCACCGCCGCCGCCCGGCCGCTACCGTGCACCTATGATTCGCGTGTTCCTTGTAGACGACCACGAAGTCGTACGCCGGGGCGTCGCCGCCCTGCTCGAGTCCGAAGGCGACATCGATGTGATCGGCGAAGCCGGAACCGCCGAATCCGCCATCGCCCGCATCCCCGCCCTCAAACCCGACGTCGCCGTCCTCGACGTCCGCCTGCCCGACGGCAGCGGCATCGACGTCTGCCGCGAGGTCCGCTCCAAGATGCCCGACCTGGCCTGCCTGATGCTCACCTCCTTCGCCGACGACGAAGCCCTCTTCACCGCCGTCATGGCCGGCGCGGCCGGATACGTCCTCAAGCAGATCCACGGCTCCGACCTCGTCGGCGCCGTCCGCACCGTCGCCGCCGGCCAGTCCCTCCTGGATCCCCAGACCACCGCCTCCATGCTCGCCCGCCTGCGCGACCAGGCCGCCCGCAAGGACCCCCTCGCCGCCCTGTCCGACCAGGAGCGCCACATCCTCGAACTCATCGGCGAGGGAATGACCAACCGCCAGATCGGCGAACGCCTCTACCTCGCCGAGAAGACCGTCAAGAACTACGTCTCCAACCTGCTGGCCAAGCTCAACATGCAGCGCCGCACCCAGGCCGCCGCCCTCGCCGCCCGTCTCAAGGCCGACCACCACGAATGACGGGACCTTCGCCTCTTACCCGACCCCGAAGACGATCGGCACCCTGAACCACATGAAAGTCGATTCCGCCGGCCTGCACGTACTCTCCCGCCAGGAGTGCATGCGACTGCTGTCGACCACCCCCATCGGCCGGATCGTCTTCACCGACCGCGCCCTGCCCGCCGTCCAGCCCGTCAACTTCTGCCTCCACCACGGCGACATCGTCATCCGCACCAACGCCGGCTCCAAACTCGCCGCCGCCACCCGCCACGCCGTCGTCGCCTTCGAAGCCGACGACTTCGACCTCCGCACCCGAACCGGCTGGTCCGTCACCGCCGTCGGCCGCGCCCGCGCGGCCAGCGACCCCGACGAGATCACCCGCCTGGCCGCCCTGCCCCTCACCCCATGGGCGCCCGGCCAGCGCGACCACTACATCATCGTCACCGCCGAGCAACTCTCGGGCCGCCGCCTCCACCGCTGAAGAAGACCCCGCGCCCCGGCAACCGCCCGGCCCGCCCCCCTCTCTCGGCCCGCTCCCCTCGCCCGCGGCCCACGGCACCCCGCGGCACCTGCCGTTTGCCGTCCCCGGCCCCGGGCAGACCCGCACCATGCCGTTTTCCGACCACACCCTGCCCCTGCTCACCGAAGGCTACGCCTGGCTGCCCGAACGCCGCCGCATCCAGGGCTCCACCGTCGCCACCCGCCTCATGGGCCGCCGCGCCACCGCCGTCCACGGACCCGACGCCGTCCGCTTCTTCTACGACGAGAACCACATCCGCCGTCACACCGCCCTGCCCGAACCCATCAAAAGCACCCTCTTCGGCCACGGAGCCGTCCACACCCTCGACGCCGCCGCCCACCGCGTCCGCAAGGCCATGTTCACCTCCCTCATGACCGACGACGGCATAGCCCGCCTCAACGACCACGCCGCCGCCGCGTGGGACAAGGCCACCGCCGCCTGGAACGGCCCGCGACCCGTCACCCTCTTCGACGAGGTCGGCCGCATCCTCACCCGCGCCGCCTGCCGCTGGGCCGGCGTCCCCCTCGACGACGCGGACGTCCCCGCCACCGCCCGCGACCTCCTCGCCCTCGTCGACGGCTTCGCCACCCTCGGCCCCCGCCACTGGAGGGCCCGCGCCGCCCGGATCCGCCTCGAGAACCGGCTGGCCCGCCTCATCCACGACACCCGCACCGGCGCCGCCCCCACACCACCGCCCGGCACCCCCCTGGCAGCCGTCGCCACCCACCGCGACGCCGACGGCCACCCTCTCGGCGACCGCCTCGCCGCCGTCGAGCTCCTCAACCTCATCCGTCCCACCGTCGCCGTCACCTGGTACGTCGCCTTCGCCGCCCACGCCCTGCACCGCCACCCCCACCACCGCGCCGCCCTGCGCACCGGCGACGAGGCCCACACCCACGCCTTCGCCCAGGAGACCCGCCGCTTCTACCCCTTCGCCCCCTTCGTCGGCGGCAAAGCCGTCACCGACCTCACCTGGGAAGGCCACCGCATCCCCGAAGGCTCCCTCGTCCTGCTCGACATCTACGGCCACAACCACGACCCCCGCCTGTGGCCCGACCCCCACGCCTTCGACCCCGGCCGCTTCCTCAACCGCCCCACCGGCGAGTCCGACCTCATCCCCCAGGGCGGCGGCGACCCCCGCACCGGCCACCGCTGCCCCGGCGAGGCCATCACCCTCACCCTCCTGCAGACCCTCACCACCCGCCTGGCCCGCCTCGACCACGATGTGCCCGACCAGGACCTCACCATCAGCCTGCGCCGCATCCCCACCCGCCCCGCCAGCGGCTATCTCCTGGCCAACGCCCGCCCCGCCGTCTGACGGCCCCACCCGGGGACTTTCGCCCCTACCCCCGCCCGCCCCCGGCCGCCCACCCTGGAAAACGAACCCCCCACGGCCGGGAGGGACCATGACACGACCCGTCATCGCCGGCGCCGACGGCTCAGCCTCCTCACTGCGAGCCGTCATGTGGGCCGCCCAGGAAGCCGCCCTCAGAGAAGCACCCCTGCTCATCGTCCACACCGCCCTCCGCTGGACCAGCAACGTCCCCCTCGTCCCCCAGCCCCATCACTGGGGAGCGGCCGCCGAAGCCACCGCCTGGGAACTCCTGCGCCAGGCCGCCGAACGCGCCCAGACCGGCACCGACGTCCAGCACGTCACCACCGAGATCGCCGACGGCCCCGCGGCCGAAGCCCTCGCCGACGCCGCCCGCCACGCCCAGCTCCTCGCCGTCGGCACCCGCGGCCGCGGCGGCTTCGCCGGACTCCTCCTCGGCTCCGTCAGCCGCGACCTCGCCACCCGCTGCCCCTGCCCCCTCGTCGTCGTCGGCCCCCCGCCCCCCGGCCGGCCCACCCACATCGTCGTCGGCGCCACCGGGGAACCCGGCCAGGAACCCGTCCTGGAATTCGCCTTCGAAGAAGCCCTGCTACGCGAGCTCCCCCTGCGCGCCGTACACGCCTGGACCCACCCCCACGCCACCCCCGGACGGCCCCAGCCCCTCGTCTACGACATCGACGCCGTCGGCCGGGAAGAAGCCCTCCTGCTCGCCGAGGCCATCGCCGGCTGGCGCGAGAGATTCCCCGGCGTCACCCTCACCGAGCACACCCTGCACACCCACCCCGCCAAAGCCCTCATCGACGCCTCCCACGAGGCCGAGCTCGTCGTCGCCGGCGCCACCGCCCGCCGCGCCGCCGTCCTCGGCCCCACCACCTCCATCCTCCTGCACCACTCCCACGCCCCCGTCGCCGTCATCCGCCACCCCACCCCCTGACCCGAAAACCCTCAACACCCCACAAAGAACCATCAACCCGGCGTGCCACCACCCCACCCCCGGAAACACTCCTCATCGACCGCCACCGCGGCACCCGACCACGAGGAGACCAGGGCCCATGACCCACGCCACGCCACGCCCCGACACCCTCCCCACCACCCGCCCCAACCACTTCGACCCCCCGCCCCAGCTCCTGCACTGGGCCCGCCAGGCCCCCATCCGCCCCCTCACCTACGCCGACGGCCACCAGGGATGGCTCGCCACCGACCCCGCCGTCATCCGCGCCATCCTCACCCACCCGCACTTCAGCAACCGCCCCGAGCACCTCCATCTGCCCGTCGACCCCTACTCCACCCAACGCCGAAGACAACACCGCCCCGGCTTCTTCCTCCAGGCCGACCCACCCGAGCACACCCGCTACCGCCGCCGCCTCATCGGCCACTTCACCGTCCGCCGCATGAAAGCCCTGCGCCCCCGCATCGAAGCCATCACCACCCACCACCTCGACGCCATGTGCCACCACGGCCCACCCGTGGACCTCGTCCCCGCCTACGCCCTGCCCGTCCCCTCACTCGTCATCTGCGAGCTCCTCGGCGTCCCCTACACCGACCGCGCCCGCTTCCAGCGCGACTCCCGCACCCTCCTCAGCCTCGCCTCGACCCCCCAGCAGGCCGACGCCGCCCTCGACGACCTCACCGCCTACCTCCGCGACCTCACCCATCACAAACACGCCCACCCCGCAGACGACCTCATCACCGACATGACCCGCGACGCCGGCCTCACCCACGAAGAGATCACCAACATCTCCGTGCTCCTGCTCGTCGCCGGCCACGAGACCACCGCCAACATGATCGCCCTCGGCGTCTTCGCGCTCCTGGCCGACCCCGCCCAGCTCGCCACCGTCCGCGACGACCCCGCCGCCACCCACACCGCCGTCGAGGAACTCCTGCGCTACCTCACCATCGTCCACCTCGGCCCCGTACGCGCCGCCACCCGCGACACCGACATCGGCGGTCACCGCATCACCGCCGGCCAGTGCGTCACCCTCGCCCTGGCCGCCGCCAACCGCGACCCCCGCCAGCACCCCGACCCCGGCACCCTCGACGTCACCCGGCCGCCCACCGGCCACCTCGCCTTCGGCCACGGCATCCACCAATGCCTCGGCCAGCATCTGGCCCGCACCGAACTCGCCGTCGCCTACCCCGCCCTGCTACGCCGCCTGCCGACCCTCCGCCTCGCCGTACCGCCCCACACCATCCCCATCCGTGCCCACACGGCCATCTACGGGGTCGATCACCTTCCCGTCACCTGGCAGGAGCCCGCCGGGTGACATCCACGCCGGCGCCTCCGCCCGCGTCGGCACCGGCGGGCGTGCCCTCACTCTAGGCTCCCCCGCCCGGTCAGCATCAGCCGCAGCCCCACCACCACCCCGGCCACCGCCACCAGGAAGCACACCACCGCGAGCACCCATCCCGCCGCCCGGCGCCCTCCGCCCCGCCGTGCCGCCGAGACACCCGCCACACCCAGCGCGTACACCGTCACCCAGCCCACCCCACCGGCGAACGCCACCAGCACCACCCGCAGGAACTCCCTCATCTCACCGTCGAACACCGTCACGCCTCCTCCCACTTCATCCGGCGTCCCCTCCGCTCGGCATTGACGTTGGAGGCGTTCACCGGCCGCAGATCGGCCGCCACGTAGAACCAGAACGCCGCCACCAGCGCCAGGACGAACATCAACCCCACGCCCTGCATCCCGCCGACCCACTGCGCCCCCCACCACACCAGCGCCCCCAGCACCGCCGCGCCCGGCAACGTCACCAGCCACACCACCGCCAGCTCCGCGACCACCCTCCAGCGCACCCTCGACAGCCCCTGGTGCATCCCCGCGCCGACCACCGAACCGCAGCACACCTGCATCGTCGACAACGGGAACCCCGAATCCGACGCCACCAGGATCAACGCCGCCGACCCGCTCTCCGCCGTGAACCCCTCCGCGCCCCGGATCCGCACCAGCCCCCGGCCCACCGTACGGACTATCCGCCATCCCCCGAAGAAGGTCCCCGCCGCCATCGCCGCCGCGCTGCTCACCACCACCCACCCCGCGGGAGCCTCACCCGCGCCCACCGCGCCCCCGGTGACCAGCGCCAGCATGATCACACCCATCGTCTTCTGCGCGTCGTTCGTCCCGTGCGCCAGCGCCACCAGCGACGCCGAGCCGATCTGCCCCACCCGGAAGCCCCGTTCCCGCATCCCCTCCGGCACGCTCCGCGTCACCCACCGCACCGCCCACGACCCGGCGCCCGCCACCAGCATCGCCGCCACCGGGGACAACAGCGCCGGCAGCAGCACCACCGACACCACCCCCATCCCCTTGACGGCCGACGCCCCCACCGCCACGAACGCCGCCCCCACCAGCCCGCCGACCAGCGCGTGCGAAGAACTCGACGGCATCCCCAGATACCACGTCACCAGATTCCACAGCATGCCGCCCATCAGCCCCGCGAAGACGACCGGCAACGTGATCACCCTGCTGTCCACGATCCCCTCGGCCACCGTCGCCGCGACCTCCAGCGACAGGAAGGCCCCGGCGAAGTTCAGCACCGCCGACAGCCCCACCGCCGCGTACGGCCGCAACGCCCCCGTCGCCACCGACGTCGCCACCGCGTTCGCCGCGTCGTGGAATCCGTTGGTGAAGGCGAAGACCAATGCCGCGGCCACCACCACCGTCAGCAGCAAAGGCCCCGTGTCCATGCCAGACCCCTGGGCATCAAAAAGCCTAGATAATCGGGAAAAATAGTAAGAAACACGAAAAATCGGTTATGAGGTGGAGCTGTGTGCTTCGGGGCCGGACCGGGCGGGCCGCCTGTGCCGCACCCGGCCGGTGTCTGATCCGCGTCAGGGTGTGCCGAACCAGTGGGAGAGCGCTTCGCGCAACGCGGGTGCGGCGGTGCCGGCGGGTTCGCCGACGGGTGCGGCCCAGGCGATGTGGGCGTCCGGGCGGATCAGCAGGGCGTCGGCCGGACGGTCGCCGGTCTTGGCGGTGTGGACGTCGATGCGATCCTTCCAGTCATGGGCGGCCTCGCGCAGGTCCGGGCGGCCGGCGAGGTCGAGCAGGACGGGTCTGGCGGGGTGCATGAGCTGGGCGAGGCTGGTCACGCCATCGTCGGCGTGCAGGGTGAGGTCCGGGGCGAAGGTGCCGGTCAGCGGGTGGTGGCCCGAGCCGGGCATGGGGTAGCGGAGGTCGGTGCCGGCGACGAGGGCTCCCATGCGGCGCAGCGGCTGCTCGTCGCCGAGCAGTTCCTGGAACACCTCGCGCAGGGCTTCGGCGGCCGCGTCGTGGCCGCGCCGCAACGCCACCTGGGCCCGGGTGTGCAGCATGGTGCGGGCGCCGGCGAGGTGGCGTTCGGTGTGGTAGGTGTCCAGCAGGCCGAGCGGGGCCCGGCCGTGCAGGTCGGCGGCCAGTTTCCAGGCAAGGTTGACGGCGTCCAGCATGCCCGCGTTGAGCGCCACTCCGGTGGCCGGGAACAGGTGGGCCGCGTCCCCGGCCAGCAGGATCCGGCCTTTCCTGTAGTGGTCGGCCTGGCGGGCCTTGAAGGTGAAGCGGGACAGCCGGGTCGTTCCGGCGATCGGCAGGTGTGCGCCGAGCACGCGGTGGATGCTGTCCTGGAGTTCGGTGACGGTCATCGGGACGTCGTCGTCGTACTCGACGCTCTCGTCCTCGATGGTGTAGAGGGAGACGCTCGTGGCGCCGGGTGCGGAGCCGAGGCCGAGCAGGCCGTGGTCGGTGCGGGTGAAGCCGGCGCGGACCGTGCCGAAGCCGGGGACGTCGAGGTCGCCGTTGCCGAGCACGGTCACCGAATCGGGCAGGGTGACCTGGGCCAGCCGGTTGACCTCCGGGTAGACGGTGCCGGGGAAGCCGATCCCGGCCCGGTCACGGACGCGGCTGCGCGCGCCGTCGCAGCCCACCAGGTAGCGGGCCCGCACCCGGTACGGCCCGTCCGGGCCGCGCACGTCCACGCTGACCACGGTCTCGTCCTGGCTGATGCCGGTGACCTCGTGCCCGCGCCGGACGTCGGTCTCGAGCTCGGCGGCGCGCTCGTCGAGCAGCCGCTCCAGCAGTTGCTGCGGTAGTGGCAGCGCATGCAGCGGCGGGTCGGCGAGCTGGGTGAAGTCCAGATGCACGCCGCCGAACGGGAACCGGGGCGCGGGCGGCGGTCCCGGGCAGGCGGCCTCGAAGCGCTCCAGCAGGCCGCGGTAGCGCAGCAGTTCCAGGATCTGCCCGCCCAGGCCGCCTGCCTTCGGGGTGTCGCGGCGGTGCGGCTGCCGCTCGAGCACCAGCGGCCGCACCCCGGCCAGCCGCAGCTCGGCGGCCAGCATCAGGCCGGTCGGACCGGCTCCCACAATGATCACATCGGCGTTGGTCACCTGACTGCCTTCCTCGTCATTCGTCCTCGTCGTCAGCGTGCGCATGTCGTTGCTTTCCGGTCCGCTGATCCCGGGCCCGGCCGATGCTCTCCCGGGCGGCTCCGGCGACGGTGTGGTGCCGGCCTGGCCCGGGGACGGCGTGGCCGAGGTGGGATCGTGATGGGTCATCGTGCGATTTGTCAGCTTCCGAGGTCGGCCACGGTGGAGGCCGGGTCGTCGGGGTCGTCGTAGTAGGAGAACTCCCCGACCTCTATCAGCGGCGAGATGACCAGTGGTTTCAGCAGCACCAGGCGCGGCCGGCCGGGCATGGGGTGCACCGCGGACGGGTCGGCGGGAACAGACATCACGAAATCGTCATCTTTCCGATGATGTGGTGGAGAACGTCAGACCTGGTTGCCTTGGCGTCGTGCGCGCCGAGGTAGGGCGCACCCGCTTGTCGTCCTTGAGGACGGGCTTCGACCTGACCGTTCTTATCGGTACGGAACGCACCGTACCGATAAGATGATGTCCAAGCCGGGTTCCGGTGTCAAGTACGAACCGTTCCGTACCGATAAAGTGCCGGCATGACCGACACGCCCCACCGTCGCGGCGCCGACCGAACCGAGGCCATCATGCGGACCACGCTGGAACTCGGCCAGGAGATCGGTTACGCCAAACTGAGCATCGAGGCGGTCGCGGCCCGTGCGGGCGCCAGCAAGCAGACCATCTACCGCCGATGGTCATCCAAGGGAGCCCTGCTGCTCGACTCGCTGCTGTCGCTGAACGAGCCCGGCCTGGACTACCCCGAGACCGGCGACCTCGTCGCCGACCTGCGCGCGCAGATCTACGCGGCCGTCGATCTGCTGGGCAGGCCACCCTTCGGCCCCTTGTTCAAGGCCCTGATCGGCGAGGCCCAGCACGATCCCCAGATCGCCGCCACGCTCAACGAGCGCTTCATCGCCCCACAGGCGGACAAGACCATCGCCCGACTGAAGACGGCCCGCGACCAGGGCCAGCTGTCGCCCGCCTTCGACCTCGACCTGGCGATGGCGATCCTGTCCGGCCCGCTGTACTTCCAACTCCTGATCACTCAGGAACAACTGACCCATGAGTATGTCGACCGGATTCTCAACGTCCTTTTCGCTGGCATGGGGCCCCGGCCACAGATCGACCGGGAACCTCCCGAAGCCCAGTGAGTCGTCATACCCCCGCCGCACCCACGGCGACCGTCGTTTCCGCCGGTCGGTCACATGTTCCGGATGTTCGGCGGATACCACGGCAGCCCCCTCACCCCCGGCCCGCCTCCAGCACCGCCCCCACGATCGACGCCGAATCGGCCGACACCCCCAGCCCCTCCACCAGCACCGACGGCGTCGCCTCCACCCCCGCCCGGCCCGCCATCGCCGTCACGAACCCCACCCATCCCAGATGGGACATGACCCAGATACGCCAGAAACCCGCCACGAGATGATCTTGGTTATTGATCGAGTGTGCTGACGCGGTTCGCGTACTCGCGGCGGGCCTTGCGCTATGCCGGGACTGCCGTGTTCCCCGGGGTGCCACCGAGAGACTGGCAGAGGCCGAGGAGTCGGCGGTGGATCGCCGGGACGGCGGTGACGCGCAGGGTGTAGCCCTGGCCGCGCCGTACGGGCACGCCCTGGTCGAGCGTGGCGCGCTCGGCGGGTCCCAGGTCGGCGGTGCGGAGGAAGTCGGCGACCTTGCCGGGCATGTCGAGGGCGACCGGCGCTTCCGGGGCCGGGGCGTCCGGGTCGGCGGCTGTGTACTCGGGCAGGAGGTCGGCGACGGCGGTACGGATGGCGCCGCGGCTGACGCCGTGGTCGCGGGCGAGGGCGGCGATGGACCGGCCTTCCAGGTACGCGGTGCGTACGGCGTCGGTCTTGTCGGCCGGGACGGCAGGGCGGCACCCGCCCTTGCCGCCCTTGGCCTCGGCGGCCCGCAGCCCGTCGTAGGTCAGCTCGCGCTGGAGTTCGCCGGCGGCGGCGAGGGGCTGCACCATGAACTTCACGGTGGACAGCAGCTCTCCGGTGCGCGGGTGGCGGGCGGTGAGGTCCACCGCGGAGAACACGCCGTCGTGAATGCGCAGGGAGAGACGGTCGCGATGCAGGACGTCGAACACGTCGAGGATGTGCCCAGTGCCGCGCACAAGGCGGAACATCTCGGAGATGTGCACGGTGTCGCCCGTCCGCGCGTACGTCAGCAACTCGCCGAACTTCGGGCGCTCCAGGGGGTGGAGGCGGCTGGAGGTGCCAGCCTGTTCCTCGAAGACGACCGGCTCCTCAATCCCGGCTTCGTCCAGGACGAGGTTCTGCCGGGCGGTCGACTGCTGGTCGGTCGAGACCCTCTTGTAGACCAGGTTCGCCACCGAGGGCCCCCTTCCGTACGGAGGATCGGACCCTATCTGTCGTCAAACCCTGTCAGCAATCGCCATCGGATCTGATTGGATTCGCGCTGCCGTGACCCCCCGGATTGCACGGGTTCATTGGACGCGTCGCCTGCCTGTCGGCAAACGTTTGCGAACACCATTCAGCCGGGCGAGGAGGCCGGAGACCGGCGGAACACGGTGGGGGGCGAAAGTCCGTGGGCGCCGGTCAAGTTCCCAGCGCGGCAGGCCCGGCGGGCGGCACGCTGGTCGACATGGCGACACCGGCCGACGGCCTGGCGACGCTGGGGGACCTGGTCGGCAGTCATCGCCGAAGGCCGACCGCCCCAACGTGCTGACCGGCAGCAATTGGCTGGGGGCGAGTTCTGCTCTCCGTTTCGGCTTCGGCTGTGTCTCGGCTGACCCTGTGCGTACATGCCCGGCCGGGCCGCCCCGGGCCGCGGGGTCCCTGAGTGTCCTCCGCTCAGCCGGCGTTGAACGCCTCGGCGACGGTCAGTGTGTCCTCGTACAGGTGCATGCGAACGATTCGGCCGTCCTCGACCGCCAGGTGCATGGCCACCGGTGTGGTGAACTCCTTGCCGCTGGCCACGGCGGTGTGCGTGAAGACTGCCAGCAGCACCACGTCACCACCGTCGACGATAAAGCGCTCCAGCACGACCTCGCTCTGGCCGTGCGCGAAGTGCGGCCACATGGTGGTGAAGTAGAGGGCGACCTCCTCCCGGCGGGTACGGCGCCCGGTCCAGGGCAGCGCGTCGCTGCCGGGGACGTGCCAGTCGATCTCCTCGGAGAACAGTTCCTGGATGCCGTCGGGGTCCTGCCTGCCGAGGCGCTCCAGGAATTTCTCGGCCACGGTCCGCGAGGTCTGAGCATCTGGTGCCATCGTCCTTGTCCTTTGTCTCTTCGTCTCTTGAGGGTGTCGGTCGGGCCTCAGCCCTGGAACAGGAAGTGCTTGCCGCTCAGCGGCCCGCCGAGTTGCATGAGCGCCCCGCCTTCGCGCAGCGCGCCAAGGTCGACCGGCGCGAACCCGAATTCGGTCAGCAGCCGTGTGAAGGGGGTCTTGGCGCTCTCGTCGTCACCGGCGAGGAAGACGACCTGGTTGCTGTCCTGGTGCCGGGGATCGGGAGCCATATAGGTGGCGAACATGGCGTTGAGGCCTTGATCAGCGTGGCGCCGGGCAGTTGCTGGGCGACCCACTCGCCGCCGGTCAGCGGCGAGACATCGGCGAAGCCGCGGTAGGGGTCGGACCGGCCGAACTGGTTGGTCATGTCGACCACCACTCGGCCCGTCCAGTCCCCGAGCCGCCGCCCGACTGCGGGGACCGCGCCGAACGGGACGGCGAGCAGGACCAGGTCGGCCGCCGCCGCTTCTTCGAACGTGGCCGCCGAGGCGCCGGGCCCGATGGCGGCGACGGCGTCGCCGAGTGTGCTGGGGCCGCGGCTGTTGCTGACCAGCACCGGGTGCCCGGCGCGTGCCACGTGGGCGGCCACGGCTTGTGCTGGTGCTCCCGCACCGATGGTGCCGATGGTCTTGAATTTCATGCGGTCACTGCTCCCCTGCGGTCCAGGCTTGGTCAGTTCAGCTTGAGCAATACGGTGCCGGTCCCGCTGGTCCGCGCCGCCGAGATGGCGCTCGGCAGCTCGTCGAGCGGGTAGGCGGCATGAACGGCGAGAAGGTGTGGATGCTGCGCGGCGATCTGGAGGGCGGCTCGCCGATCGGCGGCCCGGATATCCCCAGGGCGGGTCGCCCAGCGCGTGATGCTCACCGCGCGGACCTTCAGTTCCCGCATGAGCAGCTCCAACGTCGAGAGCGTCCACGGCTGCGCGGCTAGATCGCCCCAGACGACCAGCGTCCCGCCATCGTCGACAAAGGGCAGGATCTCCCGCACGAAGGGACCGCCGTGCGCATCGGCGATGACCGGCACCGGCCTCCCGCGGACCGCCCCCCTCCAGCTCGCGCTGCCAGCCGCCGCTTCCGGAGACCACGACGGGCACGTCCGGCCAGTTTGTGCGGACCGTTGACGCAGCACGGTCACTGCGGACGACGGCGACAACGGGCCAGCCACGGTCGCGGGCCTGCTGAACGATGAGCTTGCCGACGGCGGACGCGGCCCCCGACACGAGGAGTGGAGAATCGCTCGGTGCTGCCGCGGCAGCCCTCAGCTCATCGACCGCACGGAGCACGTCACGAGAGGTGATGGTGTTGACGAGCAGGACGCTCGCCGTTTCGTCGCTGAGGGAGTCCGGGACGGCTACGGCGGCCTCGGCCGGCACGGTGATGTGCTCGGACCATGCGCCGGGGGCCGGAAAGACCGCTACCCGATCACCGACACGGAGCGCCGGCACCGAGGGACCCATCGCAGTCACCACGCCCGCCGCCTCGGTGCCCAGCCTGCGCCCCGCGGATCCGTCCGGCAGGCCGGTCTCCGTCGCGACCAGATCGCCGCGGTGGACCGGGGAGATGCTGACACGCACTTGGATTTCGCCGGTCCGAGGGGCCGGCGCCTCCGGCCGGTCCTCGATGTGTGCGACGGCTGCCGCATCGCCCGCCCGGTAGTGGACCACGCTCTTCATGACGCACTCCTTGTTGTGTCAAAGCCGTTGCCCTGGCGAGACGGTCGCAATTACGCGGCTCGGAGGCCCTGGAGCGTCGATGCGTCCCGCCTCGCCGATTCGCCGCCTAGAGCTGTGTGACGCCGCCGTCGACGAGAAGTTCCGCGCCGGTGGTGAAACTGCTTTGGTCGCCGGCCAGGTAGAGGGCGGCAGCGGCGATCTCGTCGGGACGGCCGAGGCGGCCGAGCGGGGTCGGCGGGGCGGGCTCGGCCGCGGTGGGCCGATCGTCGCGCGGAAAAGCGGCGACGAGCTCGGCCAGGCCAGGGGTCTCGACAGGGCCGGGGGTAAGAGCGTTGACGCGGATTCCGCGGCCGGCCAGCTCAGCGGCCCAGGTGCGTGCGAGGCTGCGGACCGCGGCCTTGGAGGCGGCGTAGACGCCCAGGCCCGGGGTGGCCAGCAGGGCCGAGTTGGAAGAGATCAGCGTCACCGAGGCGCCGGCCGTCAGCAGCGGCAGCGCCTTCTGGACAGTGAAGACCGTGCCCTTGAAATTGATCGAGGCAGTGCGGTCGTACTCTTCCTCGGTGATCGTGCCGAGCGGGCTGTATTCCCCGACCCCGGCGTTGGCCACCACAATGTCCAGGCGGCCGCTGCGGTTCGTGATCTCGGCGAAGACCCGGTCGAGGTCGCCGAGATCGGAGACATCGGCCTGGATGGCGATGCCTAGGGCTCCGACCTGTGCGACGGCGGCGTCGAGCTCGGTCTTGCGGCGCCCGGTCAGGTAGACGGTGGCGCCCTCGGCGGCGAAACGGCGGGCGATCGCCAGGCCGATGCCGCTGGAGGCGCCGGTGACGAGGGCGGTCTTGTCGTCCAGTTGTCCCATGAGATTCTCCAATTCCTTAGTGTAACTATTTTGGTTACATCGATGGCCGCGGAATGCGACCCCTCGATCAGGGGAAGTCGACGGTTCGAGGTCAGGCGGCTTTCAAGACGTCCCGCAGCACGTCCTCCAGCGTGGTCTTGGCCAGCTCCCTGCGCAGGGCGGCCTCCACGTCGTCGTACACGGCGGTCATTGCCGGCCCGATGCCGTGGCCCACGACGCACTCGGGGTTCGGTGTCGCGCGATGCAGGGCGAAGACCGGTCCCGGTTCGATCGCCTGGTAGACGTCGAGCAGGGTGATCGCCGCCAGGTCCCGCACGAGCATCCAGCCCGCCCCCGCCCCCCGCCGTGAACCGGCCAGGCCGGCCTTACGCAGATCGCCCAGCAGGCGGCGGATCACCACGGGGTTGGTGTTGACGCTCGTCGCGATCTGCTCGGAGGTGGCGACCTCGTGGCCACGCCGCTGATACAGCCCGATCCATGTCAGGGTGTGCGCCGCGATGGTCAGTCTGCTGTTGGCACTCACGTCGGACTCCACCTCCCCCACCCCCCGGCTTTAGTCGTAACCATAGCTATTACAACCCTATGCGGCAAATCCTGCGGAGCTGGCTGGACCGGCCTCGTCAAGGAGCACGCCACCCGCGAGCACACCATCGCCGAGTTCTTCTCCGTCAAGCCGGGCCACCGTCCATCGACTCCTGGAACGCACCCACGGCCGGCACCACACAGAAGCCGAACGGCGGTAGGGCCCCGCCAACCTACCGGCGGGTCCGGTGTCCCCTGGTCTCTGAGCCAGTAGGACTCCAGGGCCGACTCTCCTGGTCATGCCGCCTGGCCGTAGCCGTCCGGGGCGGGCGGGTCGTTGCCTCGGAGCGGGCTGAAGTCGACGTCCAGGTGCGGGCCGTACGCCTCGGGCTGGATGCCGAGTTCGTGGGTGGAGTACTCGCCGAAGCGGCGGATGTGCTCGGTCGAGTACGGCGAGATGTAGGCGAGGTCCTCGGGGTCGATGATGTAGCC
Organism: Streptosporangium pseudovulgare; assembly: GCF_014648055.1. Classification (GTDB taxonomy): domain Bacteria; phylum Actinomycetota; class Actinomycetes; order Streptosporangiales; family Streptosporangiaceae; genus Streptosporangium; species Streptosporangium pseudovulgare. Next base: position 120,742 of record NZ_BMQJ01000013.1, on the reverse strand, counting down.
CTCCTCCTGGAGCTGGCGCACGATCTCGGCGATGTCCAGGGTGTTGTGGAAGATCACCGCGTTCGTGAGCAGGGCGTTGAACTTCACGGTCTTCTCCTGCTCGACGGGGTCTTTGTCGGTGATGACGCCGCCGTTGCCGAAGCCGATCCACTGGGAGAAGCCGTTGAATGCTTCGACCTTGTTCGTGGCGGCGGTCACCCGCCGGCGCAGCGGGGCGTCCGAGAGGTAGCGCAGCAGCTGGACGGTGCGGATGATGCGGCCGACCTCGCGGAGGGCCGTGTAGGTCGCATTCTTGCGTGAGCCCGCCCGCAGGCGCCGCAGCAGCAGCGTGGAGGAGATGGCGCCCTCGCGCACGGAAACGGCCACCCGCACCAGGTGCCGGAACTGAGACTCGATCAGGTCGAAGTCGATGACGTTGCGGCCCGGCTCCCCGAACAGGGCGTCGATGTGCACGTATTCGGCTCTCTTCGTGGGCCGGTAGAAGGTCAGGTCCTTCCGTGCGGGAGATGATCCCGATCAGTGAGCGCTCCGGCATCCTCGCCTTGATCTCCTGCTCCAGCACCCTGGCCGAGGCCCGCTGCCCCTCGGAGCGGTGCGCCTTGAGCGAGGGGATACCGGTCTCCGAGTCGATGACCAGACCCTCGTTGTCCGGGTACCCGGCATCCGCCGCCGCGGCGGCCGCGGTGAGCTGTCCTCCAGCTGCCGACGGAAGGCGACCGCGTCGTACGGCGTCTCGTCGCCGGGCGCGGCGAGGCCGACCTCCACCAGGTAGTCGCCCAGCTTCGCCTCGACGTCCTCCCACGGCAGGAGTTGCTCGCTCCAGTCGGCGTACTCCTCCAACCCGGCCACCGCGACGTCACCGGTGCGCAGTTCCTAAGCGAACGCGGCGAACACCATCGCCTCGAAGTGCTTGCGCACGAAGACACCGGGCCGGTTCTTGTCCCGTACGGCCTTCTGCCAGTTCAGCGTGGCGAAGGAGATGTCGACCGGGCGGCCGCCCTCGTGCCGCTCCAGGATGTAGTCGCGGGAGGTCTTGTACCGGCGGGCGTGCGCGAGCGCGTCCAGGACGCGGTTGTCCTCGGAGGTTGCCCGCAGCTCCAGTCGGCTGGTCAGGTCGTACATTGTGGAGCGGTCCTTGAGCAGGTGCCCGTACAGCAGCACCTCTCAGTAGTTGCCGTGGTGGGCCGCGACCTTCTCGATCTGCTCGTACTGGCCCGCGAACCCGCCGGCACCCGCTCCGGCCGCGCCACCCCATCCGGCCAACCCGCCATCACGCCCCCCGTACTCCCCCGAACGGCCGACGCCCCGCACCCCGCGGCCTTCCCCGTTCCTACCCATCCCCCGGCCCCGCCCCCGGTGACGGCCGGTCCACCGGCGCGCCCCCGGACCGGACCGTCCCCGCGCGGAGGCGGCTATGCGGACAGCCGATCCAGCCATTCCGCCAGCAGCCGCTGTTCGGCGTGGCTGAGGACGTTCTGGTCCGGCAGTGCGGCGCGCAGGGCGCGGGCGGCGCCGACCGGGCCCTGTTCCTGCACGGCCGGTTCATCGTTGGTGACGGTGGCGATCATCGCTTCGCGCAGCGCGAGGAGGAGGGCGGGGTCACGCTGGGGTTCGGGCAGGGACAGCCAGGTCAGGACGGCGCCCCGTGCGGTGGCGTGGATGATCTGGGCCGCGAGGTCCTCCCTGACGCGCAGCCGGCCGGCGACGGCCAGGCGGCGGATGCGGTCCATGAGGAGTTGGAGGCCGACCCGGAAAGCGGTGGTGGACCTGGCGGGCTCGCCGTACATCAGCGCGTACAGCGCGGGGTTGGCCAGTCCGAACTCGACCGCGGTGTCCCAGCCGGCGCGTAGTTCCCCGATCGGGTCCTGCGGGTCGGGGTCGATGTGCTTGGCGGCCAGGAACCGGGTGAAGCCGTGTTCGGCCACGGCGTCGAGCAGCCCCTCCTTGTCGCCGAACAGCCGGTACAGGGCCGGTGGTTGCAGTCCGGCGGCGTCGGCGACCGCGCGGGTGGTGATCGCGTCGCGGCCCCCGCGCTCCAGCAGGTCGATCGCGACGTCGATGACCCGGCGGCGGGTCTGCTCGCGTGCTGTGGCGCCGGGCTCCGCGCCAAGCTCCACGCGGTTCTGGTCAACCGGCATGTATCGATGATAACGCCGCCCGGATACCGGCGTGTTATCGCCGTTAACGCCTCTCTGTTGACGCTGTTAATAACAGTGATAACGTCTTAGCCGTTCCATTGGAAACATCAGCGCAAGGAGCGTCGCCATGACCGATCGGCTGCGGATCATCGGGGTGGAAGAGACCGTCGTCGTACCCGCCGTCTACGAGGCGTACCAGCGGGCCGGATCGCCGCGCATCCCCGCCCGCGGCTTCGGGGACGGCCCGATCGCCAGGAACCTGCGTGAGGTCGGAGAACAGCGGCTGGCCCACATGGACGACCAGGGCATCGACGTCGCCGTCCTGTCCCTGTCGTCGCCGGGTGTGCAGGACCTGCCGGAGGCCGACGCGATCGTGGTGGCCCGTGAGGCCAACGACCAGCTCGCGGAGATCGTCGCCTCGCGCCCCGACCGCTACCAGGCGTTCGCCGCGATCCCCACCGGGTCGCCGGCCGCCGCCGCGGCCGAGCTGGAGCGCGCGGTGGGCGAGCTGGGCTTCCCCGGCGCCATGTTGTACGGCCGCACCGGGGACAAACTGGCCGACCACCCGGACAACGACGAGCTGTACGCCACCGCCGAGCGGCTTGGCGTGCCGCTGCACTTCCACCCGCAGATGCCGGTCCAGCCGGTGATCGACGCCTACTACTCCGGCGTCGGCCAGATCGGCACGCCGCTGGCCGGGGCGGCGATCGGCTGGTACTACGACCTGGGCGTGCAGTACCTGCGCATGATCTTCTCAGGTGTCTTCGACCGGTTCCCCGACCTGCAGGTGATCGCCGGCCACTGGGGCGAGATCGTCATGTTCTACCTCGACCACACCGGATTCTTCGCCGAGGCCGGCGGCCTTCAGCGGCCGCTCGCCGACTACTTCAGGCAGAACTTCTGGGTCGCCGGCAGCGGCACCAACAGCCCCCGCTACCTGCGCTGGACCGCCGAGGTCATGGGCACCGACCGGATGCTGTACTCCACCGACTACCCCTTCACCTACGGCTTCCGCCCCGGCGGCTTCCCCTACGTCGACACCAGCGACGGCGCCGCCCGCTCCTTCCTGGAGGAGGCGCCCTTCACCGACGACCAGAAGGCCGACATCGCCCACCGCAACTGGGAACGCCTCACCGCCCGCGCGGCCGGACGCCCGGCGGCCTGAACTCCTCCGTGGCCGCGCCGTACCCGACGCCGGTTTCGGCGGTGGCCCACAGGCGGGCGGCACCAGGGACACGGCGGCCGAGGCGGCCCGTGCGGAGCCGGCCGTCCGCTCGCCGCTCGCGCCCCGTCACTCACCACGCGCTCAACGTGCGGCCTGCTCGGCGACGCGCTCGATGGCCTGGACGGCGACGTCGGGCTGGTCGACGTAGATGTAGTGGCCGCTGTTCTTGGCCGTGCTGAGCTTGCCGGCGCTGGACAGCGCGAGCCACTTGCGCTGGCCTTCGGCCCACGCCTTCTCCAGACGCGGCCCGTACTTGGGGACGGCCGCGAGGTACGGCTGCCCGTGCTGGATCACCTCCACCGGGATGTCCCCGGCGGAACGGACCTTCCCGTCGGTGATGACGAGCTTCTCCGGGTTCTGTCCCTTGAACACCGCGAGGTTCTGTGCGCGCAGCTCGGCCGCCGGGCCGGTGGCGGACTCGGGGATCGCCTTCGTGATGTCGTCCAGCATGGTGGAGGGGGTGGCGTCCATCAGGACCAGCCCCTTGACCCTGTCCTGGTGGTCGGGGGCGTACCTGGCGGCGATCAGCCCGCCCAGCGAGTGCCCGGCCAGGACGACCGGGCGGTCGCCGGCGACGCGGTCGAGCACCCCGGTCAGGATCTCGCCGGTGCTGGCGAAGTCCTGCGGGCCTTCCGGCTGGTCGCTGGCGCCGGCACCGAGCCGGTCGTAGGAACAGACCCGGTTCCGCTCGCTCAGCGTCTTCTGGAGGGCGGCCAGCTTGTCCAGCCCGTCGCCGGCTCCGGCGATCAGCATGACGACCGGACCGTCCTTCTCCGGGTCGCCCGAGCAGGACACGTTCACCGACCGGCCCGCGACAGTGATCTTCTCGGTCCCGGAGATCGGGGCGGCGGCCGTCCGCGTGGCGGTGGGCGTCTGCGTGGTGGAGGCGAGGGGGTCCCAGTCGTCCAGCTTGTCCAACTTGTCCGCGCCGCAGCCGGTGACCCCCGCGCCGAGCACGGTGCAGCACAGCGCGGCCGCAACGGATGTCCTGGTCTTGCCGAGCATGAGGTCCTCCAGTGAGAGTCGACGCCGGGGTGATGCGCACGGCGGTGTCGTGGAAGGCGACGGAGCGCCGTGGCTGCGTCGTAACGCTAGGGATCCGGCGGCCCGAGATCGTCCCCGCGCGGTGGACATTCGCCGGTAGCTCGCACGGGGGACAAACGCGGCCTGCCGGAGAGGATCGCGATCGCCGCGCTCCGCCGTGCGGTGCGGACGCCACCGGAGAGGGACGCGATCGCCGCGCTCTGCTGTGCGGTGCGGACGCCACCGGAGAGGGGCGCGATCCACGGCGGCGCCGTACGGCGAACCGCACGTGCGCCTGTCCCCCGTGCGAGCTACCGGCGAGTGTCCACCGCGCGGGGACGACTCCGGACCGCCGGATCCCTAGCGTTTCCCTGCGTAGCGGCGGTGTCCCGCCGTGGAAGCCCCCACGTGAGGAAGATCGTCATGCGGTTGTTGAAACAGCTCGTGCCCGTCGCGTTGGTCGCCTTCGCCGGCGGCGCGATCGTGGGCGCGGTGCAGGGGAACTGGTTCCTCACCCTGATCCTCGGCGTCGCGACGGCCGTGCTCGCGGTGCTCGTGTACGCCCGGGTGGTGCGGTGGTCCGAGCGCCGCGCACCGGTGGAGGTGGCGGCGCAGGGCGCCGCCCGCGCCATCACGCGGGGGACGGTGATCGGTGTCGCGCTGTTCACGGCGGTCATCGTGAACATCGCTCTCGTGGGCGGCTACCGGATCGACGGCCTGGGCTCACCGGCGGGCGCGCTCGGGTTGTTCGGCTTCATGGCCGCCGCCGCGGTGACGGAGGAGCTGCTCTTCCGCGGCATCCTGTTCAGGATCGTCGAGGAACGCATGGGGACGTGGGTGGCGCTGGCGCTGACCGGCCTGTTGTTCGGCCTGTCGCACCTGTTCAACCCGCACGCCGACCTGTGGGGTGCGATCGCCATCGCGATCGAGGCGGGCGGCATGCTCGCCGCCGCCTACGCCGCCACCCGCACCCTGTGGGTGCCGATCGGCGTGCACTTCGGCTGGAACTTCGCGGCGGCCGGCATCTTCGGCACCGAGGTCTCGGGCAACGGCGCGACGCAGGGGCTGCTGCACGGTGTGACGTCGGGCCCCGCCCTGCTCACGGGCGGTGGATTCGGGCCCGAGGCGAGCCCGTACGCGGTGGTGTTCGGCCTGCTGCTGACGGTCGCGTTCATGTGGCTGGCCCGCCGGCGCGGCAACGTGGTCCCGCGCCGGCGCCGCTCGACCGCTACGCTCCCCCAATGATCGATCTGCGGCGGGTCACGGACCTGTGGCGGCGGTGCGACGTCGTGGTCCGGGACCTGCCGTTCGGGCTGCTGCTGGCCGTCGCGTCGCTCCTGCCGGCGCTCCACGGCAAGGGGACGCAGGTCGGCGACCTGCCGATCCGCCCCTTCGACGCGCTGGCGTTCGTGGTGATCGCCCTGGAGTGCCTTCCGCTCGCCGTGCGCCGGCGGTGGCCGGCCGTGTGCCTGGCCCTGGTGTCGCTCGGTTTCGTCCTCGACCAGCTCCACGCCTACCACGTGCTCGCGAGCAACGCGATGCCCATCGCGCTCATCAGCGCGGGCGCCCATCTGGAGCGCCACCGGCGCGTCACCGTGGCCCTCCTCTCCATGGCGTACGTGTCGCTGGCGTTCGCGCTCGGCCGGCTCGGCGCGCCCGAGAAGGTGGAGGGTTACGTGGTGTTCTACCTGGCCCTGGCCCTGGCGTGGGGCATCGGGACCTGGCTGCGCTCCACCCGCGCCGCCGAGGCGGAGCACCGCCGCCACGTCGCCGAGGCCACCCGCGCGGCCGAACGCACCCGGATCGCCCGCGAGCTCCACGACGTCGTGACGCACCACGTGACGGCGATGGTCGTGCAGGCCGAGGCCGCACGCTACCTGACCGCCGTCCCCGACCGCCTCGACGCGACGCTGAGCGCCGTCACCGACACCGGCCGGCGGGCCATCACCGACCTGCGGCACATGCTCGACCTGCTCAAGGCCGATCACGACACCGACGTCGGCATGCCCTCCGCCAAGGAGCTGCGCACCCTCGTGGAGCAGACCCGCCAGGCCGGGCAGCCGGTGGAGTTCACCGAGGAGGGCAGTCCCGCCGAATCGGCGGGCAGCGCCGAGTTCGTGACCTATAGGGTCGTCCAGGAGGCCCTGACGAACGCCCTCAAATACGCCCACGGCAGCCCGACCGTGGTCCGGGTGCGCTACCGCGAGAAGGAGATCAGCGTGGAGGTCAGCACCGGCGGCCCCGGCTCCAGGGCCGTCTCCCCCGGAGGGAGCGGGCGGGGCCTGGCCGGGCTCCGCGAGCGGGTGGACGCCCTGGGCGGCGAGTTCAGCGCCGACCGGAAGGCGGGTGGCGGCTTCGTGGTGCGGGCCCGCATCCCCGCGGGGAGCCCGTCGTGAGCGCGCCGATCCGGGTCCTGTTCTGCGACGACCAGGCGCTGATCCGCACCGGCTTCGCCACGATCATCGACGCGCAGCCGGACCTGGAGGTGGTGGGCGAGTGCGGCGACGGTCGCGCCGCGGTCGACCTCGCCCGCCGGCTGAGCCCCGACATCGTGGTGATGGACGTGCGGATGCCGGTGCTCGACGGCATCGAGGCCACCCGCCTGCTGGCCGGCGCCGGGGTCGAGAGCCCGATCAAGGTGCTCGTGGTGACGACGTTCAACCTGGACGAGTACGTGTACGAGGCGCTGCGCGCGGGGGCGAGCGGGTTCCTGCTGAAGGACGCCCCGCCGGCGCAGCTCCTGCACGGCATCCGCACCGTCGCGACGGGCGCGGCGCTGCTGGCGCCCGAGGTGACGCGGCAGCTCGTCGGCAGGTACGCGGCCCGGATCCGCCCCGTCCGGGCCACGCCGGGCGAGACCGCGCTGACCCCGCGCGAGCTGGAGGTGCTGCGCCTCATCGCCGACGGCCGGTCCAACAGCGAGATCGCCGCGACGCTGGTGATCAGCCAGGAGACCGTCAAGACGTACGTGTCGCGCATCCTCACCAAGCTCGACCTGCGTGACCGCGTGCAGGCGGTGGTCTACGCCTACCGCAGGGGCCTGGTGACCTGAGACGCACCGCCCGGTGCGGTGATCGTCACTTCTTCCGTTTCGTCCTGGATCGCGCTGCGCCGACGCGTCGATTTCCACCCCGGCCGGCGCGTCCTCGTCCTCGGGACCGGTGAGCGAGCCGGTCCCGGGACCGGGCCGCACTACGCGGAGGCGTCGGCGAAGCGTCGGGCCAGGCGCGCGAAGGCGTCCTTGAGCTCGGCCGGGCCGACGACCTCGATGTCGGCGTCGAACCTGCCGACGGCGGAGGCCAGGCCGGTCCACGACCACGAGCCCAGGACGAGCCGGCAACGGTCCGGACCGAGCTCCTCCACGGCCCCGTCGCGGACGTAGGGGGACACGTCGGCCGCGGGCAGGCCGAGGATCACCTCGCCGCGGCAGGGCTGGTCGCCGGAACCGTCGGAGCCCAGGAACCTGCCGGCCACGAAGGCGGTCACCGTTCCCCCGGGCAGCTCGCGCGGGGTGAAGCGGGGCCCGGCCGGGAGGCGCGGGACGATCCGGTCGGCGCGGAAGGTGCGCCAGTCCTCGCGGTCGAGGTCCCAGGCGACGAGGTACCAGCGCCCGCCCCACGTGATGAGGTGATGGGGCTCCGCCCGCCGCGGCGAGGACCGCGGACCGTAGTCGAAGCGCAGCACCTCACGGGCGTGGACGGCGGCGCCGAGCACCATGATCACTTCATGGCCGACCTGCGGGGCCGGCCGGGACGCGGGCCGCTCGACGGCGGTGACCTGGAGGGAGTCGATCCGGTGGCGCAGTCGCGCGGGCATGACCTGCCGTACGGTGTTCAACGCGCGGGCCGCCGCCTCCTCGATGCCGGCGCCACCGGTGACGGCGGTCCGGAGCGCGATGGCCAGGGCGACGGCCTGCTCGTCGTCGAACAGCAGCGGAGGCAGCCGCGTGCCGGAGTCCAGCCGATACCCGCCGTCGGGTCCCTTGAACGTCGCGATGGGATAGCCGAGCTCACGCAGCCGGTCGACGTCACGGCGCACGGTACGCGGACTGACCTCCAGCCGCTCGGCCAGCAACGCCCCCGGCCAGTCCCGGCGTGTCTGGAGCAGCGAGAGCAGGGCCAGCAGTCGCGCTGAGGTCTTCGGCATGGAATCCATCGTGCCGCAAGTAGCGGCCACATCCTGACCTCTACTCCTGCGACCGTTGTCCTCCACCGGGCGCCGCGCGGCGTCCCGAACCGACAGGAGCGATATGCCCGTCCCTCTCCCTCCGCGGCGAACATCGCGCGCGAACGGCCGGCGAGCGTGCGGCGGCCTGACCCGATGACCGTTCTCGGCATCCGGGCGCTCAACCGCGCGACGCTCGCCCGTCAGCTGCTGCTCGACCGCGCCGACCTGCCGGTCCTCGACGCCGTCGCGCACCTGTGCGGCCTGCAGGCGCAGGAACCGCAGGAGCCGTTCACCGGGCTCTGGTCACGGCTGCGCGGCTTCGACCCGGCGGTGCTGTCGGACCTGCTGATCCGGCGCGACGTGGTGCGCACCCACCTCATGCGCCGCACCGTCCACCTCCTCGCCGCCGGCGACGCCCTGGCCTGGCGGGCCCGCCACGACCTCATGCTGCGCCGGCGGGTGCTCGGAACCTACCGCCGCGAGCTCGCCGGGACGGACCTCGACGAGCTCGCGGCGGCGGGCCGGGCGGTGATGGCCGACGGAGAGCCGCGCTCGATGGGCGAGCTCGCGCGGGCGCTGGCCGGCCGCTGGCCGGAGCCGGGACACCGGGCGCTGGGCGAGATGCTGGTCGCCGCCCTCGTCCCGATGGCGCAACTGCCGCCGCGCGGGCTGTGGCGCACGAAGGCGGGGGTGCGCAACGTCCCGCTCTCCTCATGGCTGGGGCGGGAGATCGACCCACCGCCCGCGGACGGCACCGATCCGGTGGGTGAGACGCTGGTACGGCGTTATCTCACCGCGTTCGGCCCCGCCGCCGTGGCCGACCTGCGCGCCTGGTGCGGCCTGGCCGGACTGCCGGCCGCGGTGGCCGCGATCCGCGGGGAACTGGTCTCCTTCCGCGACGAGCGGGGACGGGAACTGCTCGACCTCCCCGACGCGCCACGCCCCGACCCGGACACGCCCGCCCCGGTACGGTTCCTGCCGGCGTTCGACAACACGATCCTCGGTTACCACGACCGCGGCCGCATCATCGACGACACCGACCGCGGCCTGTCGGTCGCCGGTGCCCGCATGGCCCTGGTCGACGGCCGCGTCGCCGCGACCTGGACCGTCGAGGACGGCACTGTGATCGTCACCCCGCTGCGTTCCCTCTCCCGCGCCGACCGCGACGCGGTGGCCGAGGAGGGCCGGGCGCTGGCGTCGTTCCTGTCCGACGGCGACAGTGACCGCGTACGGCTCACGTGATCAGCGGGGAGGGCCCGGCGTCGCCGTTCGCCGGCGGGATCCCTTCCGGTGGACCGGCACCCGATCGCCGGGAGGCGTACCGCGGACTACCCCCGGCGTCGTACGGCGTCGCGGCCCGGCCTGCCACCGGCTCCGGCGGGAGTAGGGCGGATGACTCCGCGGGCGGGACGCCGCCGGACCCCGGCCGGACGACGATTACCGGTCATGAGAACCCCAGCCAGGTACATCCACGGGGCGGCGTTGCTGGCCACCGGGCTGCTCGCGGGCGCGTTCGGATACGGCGCGGCCAACGTGATCCCCACGTTCGGGGCCGTTCCGCTGGATGTGCGCCTGACCTTCCACACCACGATGATGAAGGTCAACGAGCCGGTCATGCAGAGCGCGATGGCGCTGGCCATCCTCACCACCTTCGGCCTGGCGATCACCGGCCGCGGCCGGACCCGCCGGACGGCGCTCGGCGCCGGCGCGCTGACGCTGACCTCACTGCTGATCACCGTGTTCGGCAACATCCCGCTGCACGCGCGTTTCCGGAAATGGGCCGCCGGCCCGATCCCGGAGGACTACGCCCAGGTCTTCCAGCGATGGGAGCTGTTCCACACCCTGCGCACCCTGACCGCGCTGGCCGCTTTCATGCTGACCATCCTGATCGTCACCGTCGCCGGCCGGCCCGCAGGAACACCCGCGAGCCGGGCATCCGGCTCCACGAGACGCTCGTCGACGCCGACCGGGCCGACGCCCGCCGCACCATGACCGCCCTGACCGTAAAGGACAAGACCTTGCGAATCGAGGTCCGCCAGTTCGCCCGGCTCACCCCCGGCGGGCGGGTTCACCGCGTCGGCTCGATCACCCGGACGGTGGAGCCGTGAACCTCACCCTCATCGGCTCCACCGGCCGCACCGGCCGCCACGTCCTCACCGAGGCGTTGCGCCGCGGCCACCGGGTCACCGCCTTCACCCGCGACGCCGCCGCCCTGCAAGCACGACCGCACGCCGTCGTCGAAGGAGACGGCCGCGACCCGGAGAAAATGCGCGCGGCCGTGGCGGGCGCGGACGCGGTGATCTCCATCATCAACGGTGGCGACGGCCGCGACCCGCACCGCGCGGCCCAGGCCACCCGCACCGTCATCCAGGCCATGACCGGGACCGGGGTCCGGCGGCTGATCGCCACCACCCCCTACCCGATCGTCGCCCGCAAGCCCTACCTGCTCATGTGGCTGCTGCACCGCCTGCTGGCCACCCCCTACGCCGACGCCCGCGACCTGGAACGGGCCGTGAGCACCAGCGACCTGGACTGGACCATCGTCCGGCTGACCCGGCTCACCGACCGGTCCGCCACCGGAGCGGTCGCGATCCGCCGCGGACCACTCGCCAAGCCGCGCGCCCTGACCCGGGCCGACGTGGCGAGCACCCTGCTGGACATCGCCGAGGAGGGGCGTCTGAGCGGCATGGCCGTCAACGTCCACGGACGCTGATCGCCTCACCCCGCCGGACCACGCGACGGGGCCCGGAGCGTCCGGCTGCGGACTCGCCGGGGTGAGCTCGAACGGGCGGGGACCACCGCCGCCGGAAAACCGTTTGAGCCCTCTCTCCGCGTTCCCGTAGGGTGCCTGCGGCCCCGTCACAGTGAGGAACAGAGGACAGAACCGCGTGACCCCGCCTGCTCTTTAGACCTGACACCTTCTTCCGCTCACCTTCAAGCCGACGCTCTCGCCGGCTCCGCCGGGCTGCCCTCGTGCGCCCGGTCATACAGCGTTTGAGGCCGCGCGTAATCGGCCTCGTGTCAGGTCTAGAGAGATCATGTCTTCACAACCTCATATCGTGCTGCCCTGGGTCGTCCGCCGGACCAGGCTGCCTCTGCTGTCGTTGCGGTGCGTGGACTGCCGGTCGGAGTCGGCCACCACCGGCGAGGGCAGGTTCCGCGTCAACGCCAACGGCAAGCTGCTGGACGTGTGGCTGCTGGTCCGCTGCGTGTCCTGCGACCGGACGAGCAAGCTCACCGTGCACGATCGGGCGCCGGTCAGATCCTTCGATCCGGCCGAGCTCGACGGCTACCACGCCAACGATCCGGAGCTGGTGGCCGAAAGGCTGCTGGATCCGCTGCTCGCCCGGCACAACCGCTTCACCCTGGACTGGAAGGGGGCCTGGCGGCTGGACGCCCCGCCGGCACGGCCCGGCGAGGCGTGGCCGGTCCGGGTGGAGGTCGCCTTCGCGGATCCGGTGCCGGTGCGCCCGGAGCGGCTCATCGCGCACGGGCTCGGCCTCAGCAGGAACGAGGTCCTGCGCCGGATCAAGTGCGACGTTCCGCTGCACCGCCCGACGAGCACCGGATTCGCCTTCACCGTGATGGCCGGGGACTAGCGGGGATGTAGCCGCGACGCGCGATCCCCCGAACGTCCGCGCGGAACACATCTCGTCCGGCGGCGGCTCCGGCGGCACGGAGCCGCCGCGCCGGTCACGGCCGTGACCGGCGCGGGCGACCGGTCAACCGCCCGCCTCGCCGTACAGGGTGACGAGCGCGGCGGCCGTCTCGGCCATCAGGGCCCGCAGCTCCGGCGGCTCCAGCACCTCGATGTCGGTGCCCAGGCGCAGCAGCAGCCAGCGGGCGTGCCGGACCGACTCGATCGGCAGGCGCACCACCGCCCAGCCGCGCTCGTCCGGCTCGCCCGCGCCGGCCAGCGCGATGTCCGCGGCGTCGTCGCCGACGGTGTAGCGCAGCAGGCCCTCGACGCCCGGCGCGACCCGCACCACCGCCTCGGCGGTGTACATCCGGCGGCGGAAGTCGGCGGCGTAGCGCTCCCAGTAGGCGGCCAGGTCGAACCCGGCGGGCCGTTCGAACCGCCCGCCGAGCACCTCGGCGCTGACGATCCGCGACACCCGGTAGGTGCGCGGCTCTCCCCCGCCGACGGCGGCCACCATGTACCACGACCCGCCCTTGAGGACCAGCCCGTACGGCTCGGCCACCCGCTCGACGTCGCGCGGCCCCCAGCGGCGGTAGGTCATCCGCAGCGGCCGCTGGTCCCACACCGCCTCGGAGACCTCCGTCAGAAAGGGCGCCTCGTCGGCGCCGCGGTACCAGCCGGGCACGTCCAGGTGGAAACGCTCACGCATCCGGGTGGCGTGCGAGCGCGGCTCCGGCGGCAGCGCCGCCAGCAGCTTCAGCTCGGCGTTGGCGGCCACCTCCCCCAGCCCCAGCTGGGTGGCGGGCCCGGGCAGCGCGGCCAGGAACAGCGAGGACGCCTCCTCGGCGGTCAGGCCGTTGAGGCGGGTGCGGTAGCCGTCCAGCAGCCGGTAGCCGCCGGCCGGGCCGCGGTCGGAGTACACCGGCACCCCGGCCGACGACAGCGCCTCCACGTCCCGGTAGACGGTGCGGACCGACACCTCCAGCTCCCGGGCCAGTTCGGTGGCCGTCATCCGTCCCCGGGTCTGCAGAAGCAGCAGCAGTGACAGCAGACGGCTCGCGCGCATGGGCCCCATTGTCCCGCAGCCGCCCCGTGCGGGCCGCCCGGATCCGGCCCGGGCCGCCCCGCGCGACCCGGCCGGGCGCCCGCACGGCATGTACGGCGGGCGCGGGGCACGACCGTGCTGATCCGTCCCGGCGGCCGGGTCGGATCGCCGCGCCGCCGGGTGGGGGCCGCCCCTCACGGCCCCCACCCGGCCCGCACGCTAGGCGGCCTCGTGCAGGCGCTGGCAGGCGACGCAGTAGCGGGCCAGCGGCCGGATCTTGAGCCGCTCGAACGGGATGCCCGCCTCGCAGTGGGCGCAGCGGCCGTAGGCGCCGTCCTCCAGCCGCTCCAGGGCCCGGGTGATCTCGGCGACGGCGCGGTCGGCGGCGGTCATGGACACCACCAGCTCCTGCCAGGTGCCGTCGGCGCCGGTGCCGTCCTGCGCCTCGGCCTGCAGGCCGACCAGCTGGCGGGTGCGCCGCTCCAGCTGCTCCTGCAGGTCCTCGCGGAGCGCCTGCAGCTGGATGCCGCTGAGGTGGGGCTTCGGGCGGATGTCGGTCATGGTACGGATTCCTTCCTGGTGACAACAGGCACCGAAGCGGCCCAACTGCCGCAGACGGTGATGATCGGGGTGAAGAGGCTCAGGAGCCGTGGAGGGTGACGACGGGCACCGAGGCCGTCAGCGGCCGCGGACGGTGGTCCGGGCCGCCGGAACCGGCTGCGGACACAGGCTCACCAGGCCGCGGATCGTGGCGTGCTCGGGTTCGGGCGCCGCGCCGACCGGCACCCGCAGCGCGGCGCGCAGGCGCTCCAGCAGCCGTTCCTGCCGGGCGCCTCCGCCGGTGACGACCAGGCCGGCCGAGCGCAGGCGGCCGGGCAGCCGGCGCAGCAGACCGGCCGTCATGTCGACGACGCCGTCCAGCGCGTAGAGCGGCAGGCCGGTGCCGGTCGTGGCGCTCAGCTGGAGGACGGCGGCGTCGGTGATGACACCGCCTTCGATGACGACGGCCTCGACGAGACCCGCCCCCACGTCCAGCAGCAGGCACGGCCGGGGACCGGTGACGTCCAGCCCGGCGCCGACGGCCGCGGCCAGCGGCCCCTCCACCAGCGTGGCCTCGCATCCGGCGACCTCGGCGACCGCGGCGCTGACCGCCCGCCGGTCGTCCGGCGTCGCCGCCACCGGCACGCCGGTCAGCACCCGCTCCGGCGGCCAGGCGCCCGACCAGCGGGCCTCCAGCAGTACCAGCCGGACCAGCCGCAGGTAGGCCGCCGGGTCGGCGACCACGCCGTGCCGGACGGGCCGCACCGGGCCCGGGACGCCGGACGGCCGGCCGACGACCGCCGACGGCCGGTCGGCGATGGCGCACCCGCCCGACGACACCGACCGGGTGCGCGCGGTGCCCACGTCGAGCGCCACGAAGCCCCGGCGTGCGGGGGGCTCACCGGGGGCGTCGCCGGTGAGCACCGGGGTGCGGGCGTCCGCCGGTTCCCGGCCCGCCTCCGCGCGGGACCGCGGAACGGCGGTGGCGAGCCGGTCGTGCGGCAGCCCGCGCCCCTCCTCCGGCCGGGCCGGGGGCTGTTCGCGGTGCTGCGGATGGATGTGGGCTGATCTGACATCGGCCATGGCGGTGATCGCTCCTAGCGTGTGCCCGAAAGCAGGCTCACCCCGCTCACGGGCGGGGGCCACGGCGGCGTCTCGGCCCCGCGGCAGGCGGCGAGGGAGCCCGGCGCGCGCTGCGCCGGGTCCCCGCGGCGTGAGCGGCCGAAGACACCGGATGAACGAAAGGCGGCGGCCAGGTCCCGTCCCGTGGCTCTCCGCCGCGCCGCGCGCCGGCCGTACGGCGCCCCGCAGGGCAAGGACGGCGAAGGCGGCGTAGGCGGCGAAGGCGCAACCCCGGACGTGTCCCGCGGGCGCGGCCTCAGGGCAGAGCCCGCGGCTGACGGCGGCCTCGACCGGCGGAACCGGTCCGGGCGGCCGCGGCGGAGAGCCGCGGGACGGGACCTAGATCGAGGAAACCCGGGCCGGCGGGCTGCGCGACCCCGCGATGCGGTGCGCGAACTGCTGCGGATCACGGATCAGGTCCGCGTCCGGGCCCGGCGACGGCAGCAGCGCCAGGTGAGCGGCGTCCTGCTGCCGCTCGCCGCGCGACGGCCACAGCGACAGGACGTGGTGCTCACGGGCTCCGGCGGCCTGCGGCGGCAGACCCGGGGGCGCGTCGTCCCACGTGCCCGCGCCCCACGCCGGGCCGGACGACAGCCCCGCCCGGTGGGCGGGCTCCCCGCCGTTCCAGGCGCCGGGCGAGCCGGCCAGCAGCAGGGACAGCAGAACCAGGCCCATCACGGCGACGGCCGCGACGGACCCGCCCGCTGTGCTGCGCCGTGACCTGGTCATGAGGCCGACCATAGCCCAGACGATGCGAAAAGGCATGTCCATTCGTTTCGGCTCCGTTCCGGCGTGCGCCGCGGGGGTGCGGGCGGGCACGGTTCGCCGAATCCTCCTGCCCGAGGAGGCCGCCGAGTGGACCGCGGGTGCGGGCGGGCACGCGCCGGGGTACGGTGGCCGCGACACCCCCCTTTTTTCTTTCCGTTTTTCTTTCCGTCGGCCAGGAGGAGACGTGCGCAGCAGACTGCCCGCCGTCCTGCTCCTGTTGCTGTCGGCGTTCGTTCTCCTGCCGCCTCCCGGCGACGCCCACCGGTCCGCCGACGCGGCGCCGGTGGCCTGGTGGAGCGGCCCGGCCCTCCATGCCGCGGCGGATCCGGCCCTCCACGCCGGGGCGGACCCGGTTCTGCCGCGCCTGCACCCCGCCCGCGGCACACCCGCCCCGCCGGCGTGGCCCGCCGTCCTGCCGCCCATCTGGGAACCGGGCGGCACCCTACGGCCGGCCGGCATCGCGGCCGGCCCCGCTCCGGCGGCGCCACGGCCGCGCCCGCGCCGGGCCCCGGCCCGCGCACCGCCCTCCACGACGCGCTGACGTCTCTTTTCCCCGACAGCCCGTGGAGGCTTCCATGTCACGTGCGCCCCTGTGGCGCGCGGTGGCGGCGTTCGTCATCGTCGCCATCGCCGTATTACTCACCGTAACCAAATCGCCACGCCTGGGCCTGGACCTGCGTGGCGGCACCCAGCTGGTCTTCGAGACCCGGGACTCCCCCACCGCCAAGGCCGACGCCGAGGCCACCGACCGCGCCCTGGACGTGCTGCGCCGCCGCGCCGACGCGCTCGGCGTGGTCGATCCCACCCTGGTCCGCTCCGGCGAGCGGCGGATCATCGTCGAACTGCCCGGCGTGCTCGACCCGCGCCAGGCCGCCCAGGTCATCGGCAGGACGGCGCAGCTCACCTTCCACCCGGTGCTCGGCCAGGCCGACCCCGACCCCAGCGCCGACCCCAGCGCCAGCCCCAGCCCCAGCACCGACCCCGGCTCCGGGACGGCCGGTGCGGCCGGGGACGGGCAGGTCCTGGCCGACGAGTCCGGGCGGCGGCTGCGGCTCGGCCCCGCCACGATCACCGGGGACGGGGTGAGCGACGCCGCCGCCCGCAACGACCTCCAGCAGGGACCGGCCTGGTTCGTCACCGTCGACTTCCGCGACGCCGCCGCCTGGCAGCGGCTGACCGGTCAGGCCGCCTGCCACGACCCGGGCGACGACCGGCGCCGGGTCGCGATCGTGCTGGACAAGGAGATCATCTCCTCACCCCAGGTCGACACGTCCGTGCCCTGCCGTACCGGCATCCCGGGCGGGTCCACCCAGATCACCGGCTCCTTCACCCACCAGCAGGCGCAGGACCTGGCGGTGCTCATCAAGGGCGGTGCCCTGCCCGTCCCCCTCGCCCTGATCGAGCAGCGCACCGTCGGCCCCACCCTCGGCGCCGAGGCCATCGAGGCCAGCGCCGAAGCGGCCGTCGCCGGCGTCCTGCTCACCGCGCTGTTCATCGTCACCATCTACCGGCTGTCCGGGCTGCTGGCCGCCATCGCGCTCGTCACCTACGGCCTCATCTCCTACGCCGCGCTGCTGGCGTTCGGCGCGACGCTCACGCTGCCCGGCCTGGCCGGATTCGTGCTGGCCATCGGCATGGCGGTGGACGCCAACGTGCTGGTGTTCGAACGGGCCCGCGAGGAGTACGCCCGCGCGCCGGGACGCGGCCTGCGCGCGGCTCTGAACGCGGGGTTCAAAAACGCCTGGAGCGCCATCGCCGACTCCAACATCACCACGCTGCTGGCCGCCGGGCTGCTGTTCTGGCTGGCCTCCGGGCCGGTGCGCGGTTTCGGCGTCACCCTGGCCATCGGCGTGCTGGCCTCGCTGATCTCGGCGATGCTCATCACCCGCGTCCTGGCCCACCCGATCATCGGCAGGGTCGGCCCCCGGCTGTCAGGGCTGGCCACGCAGGGCCGGGTTCGGACCTGGATCACCCGCCGCGAACCGCGCCTCATGACCCGCGGCAGACTCTGGCTGGCCCTGGCCGCCACCGCTTTGGTCCTCGCCGTCACCGGACCGCTCCTGCACGGCCTGAACCTCGGCATCGAGTTCACCGGCGGCCGGCTCGTCGAGTTCACCTCTGCCGCACCGGTGAGCACCGAGACGGCCCGGCGGGCCGTGGCCGAGGCCGGGCATCCGGCGGCGGTCGTGCACGCCTCCGGCACCACGATCTCCGTACGCACCGGCCAGATCAGCGCCGACGACGTGGCCGGAATCGAGCAGGCGCTGGACCGCGACGCCGGCGAGGTGACCAAGCAGCGCGACGAGCTCATCGGTCCCAGCCTGGGCGAGGAACTGCGCCGCAACGCGGTCATCGCGCTCGCCGTGGCGCTGGCGGCCCAGCTGCTGTACCTGGCGGTCAGGTTCCGCTGGACGTTCGGCACCGCCGCCGTCATCGCCCTCGCCGTGGACACCGCCGCGGTCGTCGGCACCTTCGCCTGGCTGGGCAAACCCGTCGACGGGGTCTTCCTGGCCGCCATGCTCACCGTCGTCGGCTACTCCATCAACGACAAGGTGGTGGTCTTCGACCGGGTGCGGGAACTGTGGCAGGCGCGGCGAGGGGACCGCTTCGCCGACGTCGTCAACTCCGCGATCCTGCAGACCGTCCCGCGTACGGTCAACACCGGGCTCGGCGCCCTGTTCATCCTCGTCGCGCTGGCCGTCTTCGGCGGCGACACCCTGCGTGACTTCGCCATCGCGCTCATCATCGGCATCGTGGTCGGCACGGCGTCCTCGTCGTTCGTGGCCGGCCCGCTGGCGATCGAGCTCGAACGGTTCAGCAGGCAGCCGCCGCCCGAGGCGCCCCGGCCGCGCGCCCGCCGGGAGGGCACCGGAGCCGTGGTGTAGGGAGGGAGGCCCGAAACGGCCGGGGGCCGGGCTCGTTGATCCCGGCCCCCGGCCGTGCCAGTCTCGATGGTGACGGCAAGGCGAGCGGGGGACGCCGTGGCAGGCGATGGCGCGGCGGGCGGCGAAAGGGAGCACGGCCATGGACCACCACGAACTTCACAAGCGGTTCACCGCTCTGACCACCGCCCACCTGGCGGACGCCTGCATCCGCGCCCGCGTTCCGGTGCGGTGCGCGCCCGCGGCCCTGCGCGCCGTGACGCCCGGCGACCGCCTGGCCGGGCGGGTGGCCCCCGCCCGGCACGCCGGCAGCGTCGACGTCTTCCTGGAGGCGTTCGAACGGGCCGCGCCCGGCGACGTGCTGGTGGCCGACAACGGCGGCCGCCTCGACGAGGCGTGCGTCGGCGACCTGGTGGTCCTGGAGGCACAGGCCGCCGGGCTGGCCGGGATCGTGGTCTGGGGGCTGCACCGCGACACCGCCGACATCCACCGGATCGGGCTGCCCGTCTTCAGCCTGGGAGCCCTGCCCACCGGCCCGCTGCGCCTGGACGAACGCCCCCCGGGCGCCCTCGCGTCGGCGGACGTGGGCGAGTGGACGGTGGGCCCCGGCGACCTGGTGCTGGGCGACGACGACGGCGTGCTCTTCATCCCCGGCGACCGCGCCGGGGAACTCCTCACCCTCGCCGAGGCGATCCGCGACACCGAGCGGCGCCAGGCCGATCGGATCCGCGGCGGCGACACCCTGCGCGAACAGGTGCGCTTCGGCGCCTTCCTCGCCGGGCGGCGGCAGAACCCCTCGCTGACCTTCCGCGACCACCTGCGGGCCGTGGGCGGCGCCATCGAGGAGTGACCGCACCGCCCCGGCGCCGCCGCCGGCTGCCTGACGCCCCGGCCCCGCCACGTCGAACCGACGCGGCCCTCCGCTAGCGCAGCCAGCGCAGGGCCGCGTCGGCGCAGTCCTCGGGGCCGCTGTTGAAGGCGATGGCCGCGCCGGGCGCGTGCCGCCGGACCAGGTTGACCACCCTCTCGAAGAACTCGAGCAGCGGCTCGTGCTTGCGGATGCCGCCCCCGATCACCACGCAGGCGTGGTCTTCGCGGGTCAGCGCCTCCACGATCGCCCCTTCGGGGTCGTCGTCGAGTGCCACCAGGCACCAGTCGGCCTCGATGCCGTGATCGTCGAAACGGGCCCGGCCGCGTGCCATCGCCGCCTGGATCGGCTCGGGGTCCCAGCCCTGGATCCTGGCGGGGTCGAGACCGATCACCAGTACTCGTGCCACTGCCACGCCTCCTGCCTCTCGCGGAACGTTTCCGTACCGGCGCGATGATCTCAGGTGGCGCCGCCCGGGGCCGTCCACATCGCCGATCTTCTCGTCGGTCTCCTCTCCGATCTTCTCGTCGGTCTCCTCGTCGGTCTCCTCGTCGGTCTCCTCGTCGGTCTCCTCAGAGGTCGAGCGCGTGTCCCGTCGTCGCGTCGATGTGGTCGGGGATCTCGGCGTGGCGGTCGCCGACCGTCGGTGTCCCGGTGGGCTCGAACATGAGGATCGCGGCCGAGACGGGAGCGGACGGCCTGTGCTCCACACCTCTGGGGACGGTGAACACCGCCCCCCGGGGGAGCCGGACCGTGCGCTCTCCGCCGGGCTCGCGCAGGGAGATGTACAGTTCCCCGTCGAGCACCAGGAAGAACTCGTCGGTGTCGTCGTGGACGTGCCAGATGTGCTCGCCCTCGACCTTGGCGACGCGTACGTCGTAGTCGTTGACGCGCGTGACGACGCGGGGGCTCCACAGAGCGTCGAAGGAGGCCAGAGCCTTGTCGAGGGTGATGGGTTCGTTGCTCACGAGTGCATCCTGGCCCATCGGGCACGATCGGCGGGAGTGCTAGGAATAGCACATGGCGCAAGAATCCTCGCATATCGCTCATGCGGCGGTCCCGCACCGGGTCGTCGTGATCGTGGACGAGAACTCCAACCCCTTCGAGCTGGGCTGCGCGACCGAGGTCTTCGGCCTGCGCAGGCCCGAGCTCGGGCGCGATCTCTACGACTTCCGCCTGTGCTCCCCTGAGCCGCGCACGCCGATGCGGGACGGGTTCTTCACGCTCACGGGCGTCGCCGGCCTGGAGGCGGCCGAATCGGCGGATACGCTGATCGTTCCCAACCGTCCCGACGTCGAGGTGCCCCGCCGCGCCGCAGTGCTCGATGCGATCCGGCGGGCGCATGCGCGCGGCGCCCGCCTGGTCGGCTTCTGCAGCGGCGCCTTCACCCTGGCCGAGGCCGGGGTCCTCGACGGGCGCCGGGCCACCGCGCACTGGCAGTGGGCGGATTCCTTCCGGGCCCGTTTCCCTTCCGTCCGGCTCGAAACGGACGTGTTGTTCGTGGACGACGGTGACATCCTCACCGCCGCGGGGAGCGCGGCCGCGCTGGACCTGGGCCTGCACATCGTCCGCCGCGACCATGGCGCGGAGGTCGCCAACTCCGTGAGCCGGCGGCTCGTCTTCGCCGCGCACCGCGACGGCGGGCAGCGGCAGTTCGTGGAGCGGCCCGTTCCCGATGTGCCGGATGAGTCCCTGGCGCCTGTCCTCGCCTGGGCCCAGGAGCATCTGGACGCCCCGCTCACGGTGTCCGGCCTCGCAGCACGCGCCTCGGTCAGCCCGGCGACACTGCATCGCCGCTTCCGGGCACAGCTGGGCACCACGCCGCTGGCGTGGCTCACCGTGGAACGGCTCGCACTGGCGTGCCGGCTGATCGAGCGGGGCGAGTCGCACCTCGAGACGGTCGCGCGGCGCAGCGGGCTGGGCACCGGCGCCAATCTGCGCGCGCTGATGCGCCGCAAGATCGGGCTCACCCCATTGGAGTACCGGCACCGATTCGGCCCGGGGCCAGGCCGGGGACCGGCCTGACCTCGCAGCCGGCCCGGCCCGCGAGGCCCTGGTGGCCCTGTGACCGCCCGCGCCCGCCGGACGGCTCCCCGGGGAGACCGTCCGGCGGGCGCGCCGGTCACCGCAGCGACGTCGTCGTCAGGTGCGGGTACGCCCTGATCTCGGCCTCGGTGAACCGCTCCGTCACCCACCCGCCGCGGGAGAACAGCTCGGTCTGGTCGGCGTGGTGCGGCGAGGCCGCGCCGGCCGACAGCGAGTACGTCAGCACGGTGCGGGTGCGCGGCCCGGCCGGGGTCAGCTCCACAGCCATCATGAAGCTGGAACCGGTGTTGACGTCCGGATAGCGGCCCGCCTCGCTGAGCGGGCCGCCGGTGCGGATCCGGTCGAAGCAGCCCTCTCCCTCGGTGCAGCCCGGCACCGGGACGCCGCCGTAGCGCTGGGCCTGCCCCGGCGTGAGCGTCAGCGGCAGCTCATTGGCGGTGAAGAACCGCACGGCGTCGGCCAGCGAGCTCTGCACCGCCGGGTTGGCGATGTCGAGCCCGCGCGGCGTGGTGAGCGGCTGCTCGGGGTCGAACGGCACCTTCCACCAGCTCTCCGGCGGGACGACCTCGCCGTCCGGTCGTCTGTGCGGGCCGTTCAGGTTCATGAAGAACTCGCGCCACAGGATCGCGCCGCGGCTGCCGAGGCGGGCCCGTCCGTCCCAGGCCGCCAGTGTGGCGCAGGCCCGCCGCACGTCGACCTTCTCGCCGCCGCTCGCGGTCATGACCGGCTTGGCCCGGCACAGCGCGCGCAGGTCCGCACGGAGCAGTTCGGCGCTCAGGTTGCGCTTGCCGGTGGCGGTCCGCTGGAGGGTGTCGAGCGTGAAGCCGGGGGCGCCGAGCCCGTCGCCACCGGACAGCCGCCGGGCGACCATGTCGAGGCCGACCCGGGTGCGCAGGTCCCGTTCGGTGCGGGTGTCGCCGTAGACGCGGGGGTAGCCGGTGAGCGGCGCCTTCGGGTTGGTCAGCCAGGGGCCGGCGTTGGCGTTGGTCACGTAGTCGGCGCGGCTCAGCCGGGGCTGGGCGGCGGGGCCGAAGACGCCCGGCTCGATCGCGTCGGCGTCCCTGCCCCACAGGCAGGCCGACGTGGAGCCGTCCAGGATGAGCGGCTCGGGGTCGTCGCCGACATGGCAGCGTTTCGCCTGCTCGTCGGTGACGTGCGGGACGACCGAGGCGTCGGCGAAGTACGCCGTGCCGCCGGCGTCCGTGGCGAGCGTGTAGACGAAGGGCATGCCCTGGTAGGTGTCCTGGGCGCGGCGCAGCGCGGCCACGTCGCGGGCCGCGCCCATGGCCAGCCACTCGTCGGCGAAGCGCAGGTTGGCGACGTTGGCGTCGGCCAGGGCGACCGCCGTCTTCTCCGTCCAGTCCATGGCCAGCACCGGGCCGTACCGGGAGGTGTAGAGGGTGGTGGTGACGGGGTTGATCGCGCCACCGGCGTCCCGGACGGTGACCGTCACCTCCTGCCGGCCCATCGGCTCGGGCCGGCCGTCCACCAGGTACGTGGTGCGCTGGCCCGGCACCAGCTTGAGCCGGTACAGGGTGAACCGCTGGGCGTGGGAGACGGTGTGCGTCCAGGCCAGGGTGGCGTTGTGGCCGATCTGCACCACGGGCGTGCCGTACAGGCTGCCGCCCGACACGTCGAGCACACCCGGGATGGTCAGGTGGACCTGGTAGAAGCGGCGGCTGCCGTTCCACGGGAAGTGAGGGTCGGCCAGCAGCATGCCGTGGCCGTCGCGGGTGGCCTCGCGCCCGATGGCGAAGGCGTTGCTGCCGGGAGGGGCCGCCGTCTTCGCCGGGACCTTCTTCTCCGGTTTCTCCGGCTCCTTGCCGCCCCCCTCACCCGCCTGCCCGGAGGCGGCGATGGCCTCCTTGAACGATGAGCCGCTTCCCAGGCGGCCGAGGTCGAGGAGGTTCGTCCACACGTCGGTGGCGGTGATGGGGCCGACCCACTCCTTGCCCCGGCAGGCCGGGTCGGGCAGCCTGTCCACACCGGTGTCGCTCAGGTAGCGGTTGAACCCGGCGACGTAGCCGTCCACGAGCGCGCGCAGTTCGGCGCCGGGGCCGTGCGGCGCGGGGCGGGCGAGCACCCGGCGCAGCACGCCCGACGCCTGGACGCTCTTGTAGTACACGTCGCTGGCCAGGTTGGAGACCGGGTCCACGGCGTCGTCCGACATCGCCTCGGCGCCGAAATGGCGCGACCGCTCACCGCGCAGGGTCAGCACCCACGAGGCCATGACGCACAGGTTGTCCTGCGCGAAGGCGTAACCGTAGCCGTAGCCGAGGCCGCCGTGGTCTTTCGCCGAGATGTGCGGGATGCCGTACTCGGTGCGCCTGATGTCGGCGCTGTAGCGGCCCCCGGCGGCGCTCGCCGGCGCGGGCGCCGCCACGAGGAGCGAGGCGGCCAGCGCGGCGGTGAGCGGCGCGGCCACCCGCCGGACGTACTTCATGATCATCAATGGTCCTATTCGAAACGGGCGCCCTCGGGCGCGGTCACGCGCCTGAGCAGCGGCAGGCCGGCGAGGATCACCAGCAGCGCGGCCAGCAGCCCGCCGCCGACGGTCAGGAAGTAGGCGGGGCCGGGCAGCGCCGCCGGCGCACTCTTGATCCTCAGCTGGTCGATCAGCGGTTCGGCCACACCGAGGCCCGCGCCCGCCGCCACCAGGGCGGCCAGCACCACGGGAGCGGCCGTCTCCAGCAGCACCACCTTCGACAGGGTCCGGGTCGGCGTGCCGCACAACCGCAGCAGCGTGAACGGCTGCCTGCGCTCCACCACGCCTCCGACGACCGCCACCAGCAGGCCGCAGCCCGCCACCAGCAGGGTCAGCGCGACGATGGCCAGCGCCACGCGTTCCACCTGGTCCAGCAGCACCGCGCGGGCCTGGGCGACCTCGGCGAACGTCAGCGGCGTCTCGGCGCTGCCGGAGCCGGCGACGTACGGGGTGAGCAGCGTGCGGATCCGCTCGCGGACGGCCGGGTCGTCCGCGCGGACCAGCACCGCCGCCAGGGACAGGCGAGCCGGGGCGGCCTGGCCGGCGGCTTGGTCGGCGGCCGGGCTGGAGGGGTCCACGATCGGCAGGTTGCGGTCGACGGAGAGCATGTTGTCGCTGGTCAGCAGACGGTTGAAGTCGGCCGTCACCGCGCGGGCGCCCGGGGCGCAGCGGCCGAGCGCCGGGAAGGCGGTCAGGGCGTCGCACGCGACCACGTGCCCGAGCATGAAGTCGGGCCGGCAGCCGGGGCCCGGGTCGCACGGCGGGGGCCCGTCGGGCGGGGCCGGCTGCCCGACCCTGCGGTAGATCGGCAGCACGGTGACACCGGGGCGGGAGCGGAGCTCGGCGAGCAGTTCGTCCGCCGTGCCGGGCGGCAGCGGCCGGCCCGGGGCGGCGTCGGCGTACCCGAACGACGTCCGCAGGACCTCGCCCAGCGTGCCGCCGCCCGCCGCCGCCTGCCCCGAGACGACGGCGGGGACGATGCCGGCGACGGCCGTGCCGATGAAGACCGCCAGCACGATCCCGTTCACCGACCGGAAGGCCCCCTTCGGGTCGGCCGCCAGCCGCTGCGCGGCCAGCAGCGTCGCCGCGCCACGGGTCAGGCGGGCGGCCAGCCGCGCGACCAGCATCGTCAGCCACGGCCCGGCCACCATGAGACCGACCATGATCAGCACCAGGCCGACGTCGAGGAGCAGTGCGTCCGGCTCCCTGCCGCCGCCCGCGAACACCGGGCCGGCGAACAACCCCAGCCCCGCCAGCAGCGGCAGAACCCGCCACCACCCCGGGGCGGAGGCCCGCACCTTGCGCGCGGCGCCGAGCGGGGTGATCCGTACCCGGCGCAGCGACCACAGGGCGGCACCCGCCGCGGCGAGCGGCACGCCCACGACCACGGCGGCGTACTGCGGCGGGGTGGGCGCGACCACGTCGGGAAAGAAACGCGAGCCGGTGACGGAGACGCCGGCCAGCGCGGGCCGCACCGCCTGGAAGACCGCGATGCCGGCGAGCGCGCCCAGCAACGCGCCGAGCGCCGCGTCCACCGAGGCGATCACGTTGACCTGCCGCGCGGTGGCGCCCGCCAGCCTGATCGCGGCGAAGCGCGCCTCGCGGCGGGCGGCGGCCAGGCGCGTGGCGGTGCCGATGAGGACGATCAGCGGGACGATCAGGCCGATGGCGGCGATGCCGAAGCCGTGCTCGTACAGGGCCGTGGTGTCGTCCGCGGCCGGGGCGACGGCGACGGCGTCCACGGCCACCGTGCCCGCCATGCCGGCCAGCGCGTCGGGACTCTGGCCGACGACGACGACCAGGTCGTCGGGGCCGGACAGCGCCGCCCGCCCGATGAGGCCGGCGCGCGCGCCGGGGAAGCGGTCGGCGAGCTGCTCACGCGGCACGGCGTCCATCAGCTCGGCGAGCGCGGGCGAGACGTAGTGGCGCCCCGCCCCGGGCAGCGCGGAGAGACCGGGAACGCCCGGGGCGGGCGTCCGTGCGTCGAGGACGGCGACGTCGAGCCGCTTGATCGGGCGGCCGGCGTAGGAGTCGAGGCGGTGGTTCCACAGCACCGCGCCGGGGGTGGCGCCCAGCGCCCAGCCCGCCGGCGCGGAGCCGGTCGTGCACTCCCAGCACGGCCGGTCCGCGGTGGTCCGGAAGGCGTTGAACAGCGCCACCGTCGACAGCAGCACCGTCACCCCCGCCGCGACGGCGGCGGCGACGAGCACCAGCCGGACGACCGCCTCCCGGCCGCCGCGCAGCGACAGCCGCAGACCCAGCCACAGCGTCATCGGAGGACCTCGCCGGCGTAGGGGTCGGTGACCCTGCCGTCGCGCACCATGACCTCCCGGTCGGCGCAGGCGGCGACGCGGGCGTCGTGGGTCACCACGATCACCGTCGTGCCCTCCTGACGGGCCAGGCCGACGAGCAGCTCCATGACCTTCTCACCGGTGAGCGAGTCGAGCGCGCCGGTCGGCTCGTCCGCGAAGATCACCTTGGGTCCCGTCACCAGCGCCCTGGCGACGGCCACCCGCTGCGCCTGCCCGCCGGACAGCTCGCCGGTGCGCCGCCCGGCCAGGTCCTCCAGCTCCAGCCGCCGCAGCCAGTCGCCCGCCCGCCGGTAGGCCTGCCTGCGCCCGGTCCTGCCGAGCAGCAGCGGCAGGGCGACGTTGTCGGCCGCCGTGAGCTCCGGCACCAGCTGGCCGAACTGGAAGACGAAGCCGAACGCGGTACGGCGCAACTCCGACCGCCGGGCGTCGCCCAGGGTGTCCAGCCGCCGCCCGTCGAACCAGACCTCACCCGCGTCGGGGGTGAAGATGCCGGCCAGGCAGTGCAGCAGCGTGGACTTGCCGGAGCCGCTCGGACCCATGATCGCCAGGACCTCTCCCGCCGTCACCGACAGGCTCGCCTCACGCAACGCCGGCGTCCGGCCGTAGGAGCGCTCGACGGAACGGGCCTCCAGCAGCGGGCCCGCCATGGGAAGCGCGTCGATGGTCATGCGCGGCGCACCGTCTCCGCCAGCGCGCCCAGCCGGGCCGTGGTCACGTCGATCCAGCGCAGGTCGGCCTCCAGATGGAACAGGGCGTGGTCGGCCAGCAGGGCGTCCACGAGGGCGCCGTCGCGTTTGATCTCCGACAGCTCACGCATGCGCCGCATGTGCGTGGCGCGCTGGACGTCGAGGAAGCGCTGCGCGTCGCGGCCCAGCATCAGCGCCAGCACGACCTTCGTGAACAGCACCGTCTGCAGGAACGGCTCGGCCGCCGCCGGCTCGGCCAGCCACGCCTCCACCTCCTGCCTGCCCAGCGGGGTGATGGCGTAGCGCTTGCGGTCGGGCCCGTCGCCGGGCTCGCTCGGGCCGGCCGCGACCTTGCCGTCCCTGGCCAGACGGCCGAGCGTCGAATAGACCTGCCCGAAGGGAAGCGGCTTGCCCTTGCCGAAGTAGGTGTCGTAGTCGCGCTTCAGGTCGTATCCGTAGCTGGGCTCACGGTCCAGGAGGCCCAGCAGGGTCAAGGGGACTGTCATGACGATCACTATATACCGAGGGTATATACGCGAAGCATAACGTGACACGCGACCCTCACTGGAGACCGGGACCATCGCGGCGCTTTGACACCTCGTACGGCTAACCGCTATCTATTGGCTAACCGTTAGGGGGTGGAATGCAGGACGCGGTGCTGGCGATGCTCGCCAAAGAACCGGCACACGGGTACCACCTGCGCGCCCGGCTGCGGCAGAGCCTCGGCCCGCTGGGCGAGTCGATGAACCCCGGTCAGATCTACGTGACCCTGGCCCGGCTGGAAAAAGCCGGGCTCGTGCTCTGCGAACGGGCCGACGGCCTGCCCGAGAAGCCGGAACGCAAGGTCTACGCGCTGACGCCCGCCGGACAGCAACGGGTGACCGCCTGGCTGGCCGAGGTCGGCTGGCCGAAACCGGACCTGGCGGAGTTCCACCTCAAGCTCGCCGCCGCCGCCGCGGCCCGGCTCGCCGACCCGGTCGAACTCGTCGCGGCCCAGCGCCGCGAGCTGCTGCGCCGCCTGCGCGAGGCGCAGCAGGCGGCACTGGCCGAGCCTGCGGGATCGGGCGCCGCCCTGCTGCTGGAAGGGGTCATGCTGCGGCTGCAGGCGGACCTGCGCTGGCTGGACGCCTGCGAACGGGCCTGGTCCAGGCGCAACGACGAAATCGAGGACGCATGAACGTGTCAGATGCCGCGGTCCGGGTCCGCGGCCTGGTGAAGACGCACGGCCGGGGGCAGAGCCGGGTCCGCGCGGTGGACGAGGTCGACCTGGAAGTGCCCCGCGGACAGACGCTGGCCGTGATGGGGCCCAGCGGCTGCGGGAAATCCACCCTGCTGCACCTGCTCGGCGGCCTGGAACGGCCCACCGGCGGAGAGGTGTGGGTGGCCGGGCGGCGCATCGACACCCTGAGCGAGCGGGCCCTGGCACGCATGCGGCGCCGGTCGGTGGGGTTCGTCTTCCAGGCCTTCCATCTGGTGGAGGAGCTGTCGGCGGCCGAGAACGTGGAGCTGCCCGCACTGCTGGCCGGCCGTTCACGCCGCCAGGCCAGGCGGCGCGCGAACCTGCTGCTGGAACGGGTCGGGCTCGCCGCGCGCGCCCGGCACCTGCCGTCGCAACTGTCCGGCGGGCAGCGCCAGCGGGTCGCCGTCGCCCGCGCCCTCGCCAACGACCCCCTGGTCGTCCTGGCCGACGAACCCACCGGCAACCTCGACACCACGGCGAGCCTCGACATGCTGAGAATCTTCGAGGACCTGCGCGCCGCCGGGCAGACCCTCATCATCGTCACACACGACGAACGGGTCGCGGCCACCGCCGACCGACTGGTCTCGATGCGCGACGGGATGTTCGTCGACGACACCCGCCTGGCCGGCACCGGCGCCGGGCGGCTCGGCGGCCTTATCGGACTGGAAGGCTGAACGTCATGGGCCCCACCGTGCTCGTCGTGCGCCTGGCACTGGCCGACATGCGCCGGCACAAGATCCAGGCCGCGATGCTCCTGCTCGCCGTGACCGTGGCCACCGCCACGATGACCCTGGGCCTGTCCCTGCGCGGCGTGAACGACGCGCTGTACGAGCAGACCCGCGCGGCCACCGCCGGACCGGACCTGGTGGCGCTCTCCGGCGAGACGGGCCCCGCCGCGACCTCGGCCCTGGCCTCGCTGGCCGACGATCCCGAGGTGACCGCCCACCACGGCCCCTACCGCATCGTCTACGCCGACCTCACCACGCGCGACTCCACCTCCTCCCCCGTGGTGGTGCACGGCTTCGCCGAGACACCCGGCGCGCTCAACCGGCCCCTGGTGACCTCAGGCCACTGGGTACGCCCCGGCGGCACCGTCCTCGAACGCGGCTTCGCCACCGCCCTGGGCGCCGGCGTCGGCGACCACGTCACCATCGCCGGCCGTTCCTACCCCGTCGTCGGGATCGCCGTCACCGCCGCCACCTCCATCTACCCCTGGGCGGCACAGATCGGCCCGTACGGCGGCCCCAGCGACTACACCGGCCTGGCCTGGATGACCCGAGCGGACGCCCGCGCACTGGCGTCGTCCCGGGACCTCCCGGTGACCACGGCCCTGGACCTCAAGCTGCGCGACCCCGACGCCACCGGGGCCTTCATCGACGCCCACCGCGCCTCCACCCTCAGGATGAACCTCCGCTCCTGGCAGTCCACG
The DNA here is from genome assembly GCF_014648055.1 of Streptosporangium pseudovulgare. GTDB lineage: Bacteria > Actinomycetota > Actinomycetes > Streptosporangiales > Streptosporangiaceae > Streptosporangium > Streptosporangium pseudovulgare. Next base: position 91,126 of record NZ_BMQJ01000013.1, on the reverse strand, counting down.
GCCGAGCAGGACATGGTCATCCTCAGGAACACCCAGCCGATCCTGGTCATCGGCAGCTGGCTGCTCGGATTCCTGGCCGTCACCGGAGTGGCCGCGCTGGCCGCGGGACGCGCCGTCGAGCAGACACGCCGGGCCGGACTGCTCAAGGCCGTCGGCGCCACCCCGGGCCTGATCGCCACCGTCCTGCTCACCGAGTACCTGGCGCTGGCGCTGATCGGCGACGCGCTGGGACTGGTGATCGCCCGCCTGACGGTGCCCGCCGCCGCCAGCCCCACCGCCAGCCGGATCGGCGCCGCCGGGCTGACCGGCCCCACCGTCGCCGCGGCGACCGTCCTCGCCGTGGCGGTGGCGGTGCTGTCCACCCTGCGTCCCACGCTGCGGGCCATGCGCACCGCGACCGTCACGGCGCTGACCACCACCGCGCACCAGCCCCGCCACCGCCCCCGGCTCACCGCGCTGTCCGCGCTGCTGCCCACACCGCTGCTGCTCGGGCTGCGGCTCACCGCCCGCCGGCCGGGCCGCGCCGTACTGCAGGCATGCTCCACCGCCACCACGGTGACCGCGATCGTCGCCCTGCTGACCCTCCACGCCCAGCCGGAGAGAGGCTACGGACTGGACGGCTCCTCCGTCCTGCCCAACCTGCGCGGCGAACACGACCGCGGACTGATGCTCGCCGTCACCGCCCTGCTCATCGCACTCGCCGTCGTCAACACCCTCACCTTCACCTGGACCACCGCCATGGAGGCCCGGGCGAACATGGCCATCGCCCGCACGCTCGGCGCCACCCCGGGACAGATCACCGCGGGACTGTCCCTCGCCCAACTCCTGCCCGCACTGCTCGGCGCCGCCATCGGCACCCCCCTGGGCGCCGGCCTGCTCTCGCTCCTCGCCGCCCCCAACGCCGTGGAGCCCCCCTCCTCCCGGCTGCTCGCCGCCGCGCTCGCGACCGTCCTGGCGACGGCCGCGCTCACCGCCCTGCCCGCACGGCTGGCGGCCCGCGTGCCCGTCGCACAGACCCTCAGCGCCGAAACGGCCTGACCGGCCCGGTCCGGCGGCCACCGGCGTTCCCGGGGTGTACGACCGGCGGCGAGCAGCCGAGCCCGAGCCGGACGAGGATCGGGCGGTTCCCCGGGAACGGGGGCGCCAGGAGAGGGGACGCCAGGAGAGGAGCGCTTCCAGAACCCGCCCTCCCCGGCTCACCGGACGGCCGGGCCCACCCCGTCGGCTTGCCAATCGAACACACCGCATGTTCAAATGAACTCGTGGAGAGTTCAGATCGTCTGCGCGCCATCATGTCCGAGTTGCGCGCCAAGGACAGCGTCTCGGTGGCGGAACTGGCCGTCGCCCACGCGGTCTCGGAAATGACCATCCGCCGCGACCTGGACGAACTCGCCCAGCAAGGAGTCGTCAGACGCGTCCGCGGCGGCGCCATCAGCCTCCTGCTCCGCGGAGAGGAACCCCCCTTCGGCGTACGCGAACGCGAGGCGACCGACATCAAACGCCGCATCGCCGCCGAAGTCGCCACCCTGCTCGCCGACGGCGAGGCCGTCCTGCTCGACGGCGGCACCACCACCCTGGAAGTCGCCCGCGCGATCCGCGACCGCCGCCTGACCGTCCTGCCCCTCTCCCTGCAGTCCGCCGACGAACTCGCCACCGCACCCCGCATCCGCCTCGTCCTCCCCGGCGGCGAGGTACGCCCCGGCGAACTCAACTTCTCCGGCCCCCTCACCGAGACCTCCATCCGATCCCTGCGCTTCGACACCGCGATCATCGGCTGCTGCGGCCTGTCCGCCGAACACGGCCTGACCGCCCACGACCTGTCCGACGTCGCCGTCAAACGAGCCGCCATCGACTCCACCCGACGCGTCATCGTCGCCACCGACTCCGGCAAGTTCACCCGCACCGCCTTCGGCGCCGTCTGCCCGCTCGACCGCCTCGACATCGTCATCACCGACACCGCCATCCCCCCGGGCGAACACGACGCCCTCACCGCCGCCGGCGTCACCGTCCGCACCGTCTGACCGGAGCACCCATGCACGTCACCACCCCCAACAGGACGGTCCTCACCCGCGCCCGGATCGCGGTCTACCTGCTCTTCACGCTGGCGGGCATCGCCATCGGCACCTGGACGGCACGCATCCCCTCCATCAAGGAAGGACTCGACCTCAGCGACGGCCGCCTCAGCCTCGGGCTCCTCGGCATCGCGGCAGGGGCCATCACCGGCATGCAGGTGGTGGGCCGCCTGATCGACCGCCACGGCAGCGCCACCGTCATGATCCCCATGGCCTTCGCCCAGGGCGTCGTCCTCATCCTGCCCGCCCACGCCCCCGGCCTCACCGCGCTCGCCGCGACACTGTTCGCCTTCGGCCTGGTCCACGGCACCCTCGACGTGGCCATGAACGCCAACGCCGTCGAGGTCGAGCAAGCCGCGAACCGCCCCCTCATGTCGTCCTTCCACGCGGCGTTCAGCATCGGCGGCTTCCTCGGCGCCACCGCCGGCGGCCTGCTCGCCCAGGCCGGGCTCACCCCCGCCGCCACCTTCACCGCCACCGCCGCCGTCCTCACCCTCATGGCACTGTGGGCCGCCCGCTGGGCCCTCCCCCGCTCCGCCGCGCCTTCCGGACACCCCGCCGGGCCCGCACCCGCCGAGCTCCCCGGAACCGCCGGCCCCGCCGCGCGGACCACCCCGGAGACCACCGCCACCACCGCGGCCGCCGCGGAAACCACCCCGGCGACCGCCACAGAGGCCACCCCGGAAAGCGGCGAGAGCGCCACCTCCGCGAAAGGCACCGCCCACAGCGTGCTCGCCCTGGGCGTGCTCGCCATCTGCTGCATGATCGGAGAGGGCGCCGCCGCCGACTGGAGCTCCGTCTACCTCCGCGACAGCCTCGGCAGCTCGGCGGGATTCGCCGCGGCCGCCTACGCCGCCTTCTCCGTCATGATGACCGCCGGCCGCCTCGCCGGAGACCGGCTGACGGCCCGGTTCGGCGCGGTGGCGCTGGTACGCGGCTGCGGCGCGCTCGCCGCGACCGGACTCGGCGCCGGCCTGCTGGCCGGCAACCAGGTCATCGCGGTCCTCGGATTCGCCTGTTTCGGCGCGGGCCTGTCGTGCATCATCCCCCAGGTGTTCTCCGCCGCCGGCCGCCGCGACCCGGCCCGCGCCGGCCAGGCCCTCGCCCGGGTGGCCAGCCTGGGATACGCGGGCTTCCTGGCCGGCCCCATCCTGATCGGCGGGCTCGCCGAGGTCATCGGCCTTCCTCTCGCGCTGGCCGTTCCCGCGTTGCTTGCTGGCTTTGTTGCTCTCAGCGCCGTTTTTCTCCGGACACCTTCCTTTACAAAGTAGATCATTTAAGTGAATCGGAACCATCGTGCCCACGGCGCCGGCGTCTCAGCGGCCATCGCCGACGCCGGTCGCTGAGAACCGGAGCTCAGCCGCGAGAAGCCGATCCGGTTCCCCGCCGTGACGGCGGCCGCCGATCTCATCGAGTTCCACCCCGCACGGCAAACGTCCCAGGTGAGCCGAGGAGTCCTTCGGCATCGGGCGGAAGGGGGGCCGGGATCAGCCGCGACGCGCACACATGCCGGTGCACGATGTGTACACTCGTACATATGATGCCCGAGGCGGATGACCGTTCGATGCGTGACCGGATGCTCACCGGTGACCGGCGCCTCCCCGACGACCCGGGACCGGCCACGCACCTGACGCGCACGGCGGACCCCACGGGGGCGTTCAACGCGACCTCAGCCCGCGACCCGCGGGCGGACGTCGTGACCACGGGCGATCCGGCTCGGGTGGTCCGCGCCATCGGACCGGACCCGGCATGAGCGACGCCACCCCACCGCGGCCACCCGCCGCGAGGCGGTCCCGCCGGCACGACCCGGGCCGGCGGGACCGGCTGATCGACGCCGCACTGACCGTGATCGCCGAACGCGGCGTGGCCGCCACGACGCACCGGGAGATCGCCCGTGTCGCCGATGTGCCGCTGGGCTCGATGACCTACCACTTCACCTCGCTGGAAGAGGTGCTCGCCGAGGCGTTCACCCGGCACGCCGAGTCGGTGGCCCGCGTCTTCGACGAACGGCTCAGCGCCGCGCCCGACCGAGAGGCGGCGATCGAAGCCGTCATCGCGCTGGTGGCCGACGACCTGCTCGGTTCGCGGCACGATCTCGTCCTCTCCGTGGAGTTGTACGTCGCCGCGGCGCGCAACCCGACCCTGCGCGCCGTCACCCAGGCCTGGATGACGCGCAGCCGCCATGCCCTGGAGCGCCACTTCGACGCCACCACCGCCCGCGAACTGGACGCGCTCATCGAAGGTCTCGTGCTGCACAGCGCCCTGTCCACCGACCCGATGACGCCCGAACAGATCCGCCACGCCGTCCACCGCTTCCTGCGCTGACCCCTCCCCGCTCCCCCGCACGCACCTGTTTCACCGTGATCGGAAACCCGATGCCCCCTGCCGTCCCTTCCGCCGCGCCCACCCGCCGGGTGTTCCTGGCCCGCGCCGCCGTCGCGGCGCTGTTCCTCACCAACGGCGCCGTCTTCTTCAACATCGTCCCGCGCTACCCGCAGATCAAGGCCGACCTCGGCGTCAGCAACGCCGTCTTCGGCACCGCGGTGGCCGGCTACTCGATCGGCGCACTGCTGGCCGGGCTGCTCGCCGGTGCCGCGATCCGCCGCTTCGGCTCCGCCCGCGTGGCGGCCTTCGGCATCGTCATCACCGCCCTCGCGACCCTGGCCATCCCGTTCGTGCCGACCTGGGTCGCCTTCGGCGGCGCGCTGTTCGTCGTGGGCGCACTCGACGCGATCGTGGACGTCGCGCAGAACGCCCACGGCCTGCGCGTGCAACGGCTCTACCGGCGTTCCATCCTCAACTCGCTGCACGGCGTATGGAGCATCGGCGCCGTCCTGGGCGGCCTGATGGGCTCGGCCGCCGCCGGCCTCCGCCTGCCCCTGACGATCCATCTCGGCATCTCCGCGACCCTGTTCAGCCTCGTGGCCGTCGTCGCCTACCGCTTCCTGCTGCCGGGCCCGGAAGACGCCGAGCGCTCCGCCGAAGCCCGGGATCCGGCCCCGGCCGACGACCACGCGGCCGCCCCGCCCGCCCGGCGCGCGGGCCGGCGCTCGTTCACCGGCCCGGCGGTGCGGATGCTCGCCGTACTCGGCGTGCTGGCCGCGTGCGGTGCGCTGGTCGAGGACGCCGGTGCGTCCTGGGGCGCCCTCTTCCTCACCGGTCTGCACGCCGACGCCGCCACCGCCGGCCTGGCCGTCGTGGTCTTCCAGACCGCCATGACCATCGGCCGCCTGTCCGGCGACCGCGTGGTGGACCGCTTCGGGCAACGCGCGGTGGCCCGCGCGGGAGGCGTCCTGGCCGCCGCCGGCATGGGCGCGGCGCTGGCCGTACCGTCCATCCCGGCCGCGCTGGCCGGCTTCACCCTCGCCGGGCTCGGCTTCGCCACCCTCGTCCCGGCCGCCATGCACACCGCCGACGAGCTGCCCGGCCTGCCGCCGGGCACCGGCCTGACCATCGTCAGCTGGCTTCTGCGTGGCGGATTCCTGCTGTCCCCGCTGCTCGTCGGAGCCGTCGCCGACCTCCTCAGCCTGCGCGCCGGCCTGCTGTCGGTCGTCCTGGCCGGCCTCGTCACCATCGTCCTCGCCCGCGTCCTGGCCGACCGTACGCACACCTCGGCCTGAACACCGGACCGGCCACAGAGACGCCGTCCGCGGGCACCTGAGGCGGCGAGGCGGCGTTCCCCGCGAAGGTCATGTCGTCGCGCGGACGACCAACTCCAGCCCGAGAGCCGTCTCCCGGGCCGCGGTGCGGTGGCCCAGTTGCTGGATGAGACGTTCCATGGCGGCGTGGCCGGACTCCTCCAGTGGCTGGCGGACGGTGGTGAGGCCCAGGATCTCGGCCACCTCGCCGTCGTCGAAGCCGACCACGGCGACGTCCCCGGGCACATCCAGGCCGAGATCGCGGGCCGCCCGCAGGACGGCGGCGGCGAGGACGTCGTCGGAGGCGAACACCGCCGTCGGGTGATCCTCGCGGGACAGCAGCTCCCGGGCCGCGGCCACGGCCTCCCCGGCCCGATGGCGGACCAGGCGCACAGCACCGTCGCCGAGATCGCGACCGGCTTCGGCGAGCGCGGCGCGGTATCCGCCGAGCCTGAGCCACGACGGCGAGACGTAGCGGTCGGATCGCCGGGCCTCACCGAGAAAGCCGAACCGGCGGTGGCCGCGGCCGAGCAGATGCCCGGCGGCCAGGCGGCCACCGGCGTCGTCGTCGGTGAAGACCGAGTCGAAACCGGGATGGCGCACGTCGATCAGAACGGCGGGCAGCCGCAGGGCGGTGAGCCGGTCGGCCACGGTGCCGTCCAGGGGAAGGCTGACCACGATGAGGCCGTCCAGCCGACCGGTGACGGGCAGGCTCGACAGCAGCGGAGAGGTGCTTTCGACGGCTGACTCCTGGTCGAACAGGACGACTTCCAGCGGCCCGTCACCGGCGGCGCGCAGGACGCCTCTGAGACGGCGGGCCACGGACGGGTAGGAGGTGTAGGGCGCGATCACGCCGATGCGGCCGACGCCGCGGCGCGCCCTGGCGACGGCGTCCGGTTTGGGAGTGAAGCCGAGCTCGTCCACGGTGGCCAGCACCTTGCGGCGGGTCCGCTCACTCACGCTGCCGGGCGAGTTGAGGACCCGGGACACCGTCGAGATGCTGACGCCCGCCCGAGCAGCCACGTCGTAGATGGTGGCCTGGCCGCTCATGTCGTCCTCCTGACGTCCGATCCTCAGGGGATCCTATCCTGGAAGTGCTTTCATAGAAGCACTTGACATGAGAAGGAGAATCTCGTTCCCTGGGAAGGGCGGTCCGCGAGGTGGAGAAACGCCGACCAAGGAGGGACATGAACCGCTCGTATGTGGTGACGGGCGCGGGCCGGGGAATCGGCCGTGCGGTGACCGAGCGGCTGGCCACCACCGGCGGCACGGTCGTGGCGATCGAGCAGGACCCCGTGGCCCTGGCATGGACGGGGGCACATCCACTCCGCGAGCGGCTGATCGGCCTGGCGGGCGACGCCGCCGACGAGCGCGTCGCGCAACGGGCCGCCGACGCCGCGGAGGCCGCGGCGCCGCTGGCGGGCTGGGTCAACAACGCCGCCGTCTTCCGGGACGCCTCGGTGCACTCGGCCACCACCCGGCAGATCCTGGACCTGATCATGGCGAACCTGAATGCCGCCGTGACCGGCTGCGCCACCGCGATCCGCCGTTTCCTCGCCGCCGCGACGCCCGGCGCGATCGTCAACGTCTCCTCCCACCAGGCGCGCCAGGCGGTCCCGGGCTCGCTGCCGTACGCGACCGCCAAGGCGGCCATCGAGGGGATGACCCGGGCGCTGGCGGTCGAGTACGGCCCATGCGGCATCCGCGTGAACGCGGTGGCGCCCGGGTCGGTGCGCACCGAGCGCTACACCGGCTTCCTGGCGTCCCAGGGGCCGGAGGCCGCGGCCCGCGCCGAGGAACAGATGGCCGCCGTGCATCCGCTGGGCCGCGTCGCCGAGGTGGACGAGGTCGCCGCCGCCGTCGCCTACCTGCTGTCACCGGAAGCCGGCTTCATCACCGGCACCACCGTCCCGGTCGACGGTGGCCGGGCGGTCCTGGCCCACGATCCGGAGGCGAGAAGCCCCCGATGACCGGTGACGACGCTCTCCGGAACGCGGCGCGGCGCGGCGCGCGCCGCGCCGCGCCGCGAGGGCGTGAAGGCGAGGCGGACGATGAGGAGGACGGCGGTCAGGTGGCGCGGCGCAGGGGCGGGCGGCCGGCCCAGGTGACCCAGCGCCAGAGCCACTCGACCGGCCCCTGGCGGTACCGCCGCAGCCACAGCACGGACCACAGCCACTGCACGGCGAGGATGACGCCGGCGATCGTCACCACCGTCGCCTCCGACCAGCGGTCCGGCACTCCCCCGAGGACGCGGGCGGCGACCAGCACGAGGACCGTGGCGGTCAGGTAGTTCGTCAGCGCCATCCGGCCCAGCGGCGCGAAGACCGCCCCCAGCGCCGGACGGAGCGGCGTCCGCATCAGCACCAGCAGAACGCAGACGTACACCCCGGCGACCAGCAGCCCGGCGGTGGACATCGCCAGGCCGAAGCCGGGGTCGTACGGGTCCAGCCCGCTCTGCCACCACAGCGCGGGCGCCGCCCCCACCGCCAGGACCAGGCCCAGCACGGCCGGCCCCCGCGCGGACCGCTCGACCCCGTCGATCACCCCGTACCGGGTCAGCGCCGAGCCCAGCAGGAACAGGCCCGGGACCAGCGTGTTCCAGCCCCCGGTGGCCAGCAGCGACACCGCGAGGAGCACGGCCGCCAGGCACGCCACGGCCCACCGCGGCAGCCAGGTCGAGGGCAGCAGCACCAGCAGGCCGACGACGGCGTAGATGGTCAGGACGTCCCCCTTCCACAGCAGCAGGAAGTGCACCAGGCCGATCGCGAGCAGCGCCAGGAGGCGGCGCGCCAGGACCAGCCGCGGCCGGGCGGCGCGGGCCGTCGCCGACTCCAGCAGCAGCGAGAACCCCACACCGAACAGCAGGGAGAAGATGGGGAAGAAACGCTGGTCGACGAACAGCCCCGGCCACACGGCCGCGTCCCCCTCCGGGACGGGCACGGCGGGTGTGAGGGCGTCCCCGACGTGGGCTATCGGTTTGACGTTGGCCAGCAGGATCCCGCACAGCGCGAACCCGCGCACGACGTCGAGCGCGGCGATCCGCACCCGGCCGGACCCGGCCGGGCGGTCGCCGGGGTCCGGCGTTCGCGACGAGACCCGCCCGGGACGCGGGTTTCCGGGGCTGAGCGGGTTTCCGGGACCGGGCGGGCTTCCAGGACCGGGCGGGCTTCCAGGACCGGGCGGGCTTCCAGGACCGGGCGGGTTTCGGGGGCTGAGCGGGCTTCCAGGGCTGGGGGGAAGATCTTCGTACGGCATGGGCCCATCGTGCGGGTCCGGCCCGCCGCCGGCATGGGCCGAAAGCACGATCCGCACCGCGCGCGGCCGTACTTTCGGCCGGTTCCCCGCCCACCCGGGGGAGATCCCACCGCCCGGGGCTCGTGGCCGCCGCGCGACGAGGACTCCGCCGAGGAGCGACGGGCCGCGACGGGCGGGGAGCCGGACCCTCCCCGCCCCACGGACCGGTTTGCCCGCGGGGAAAGGTCTGTGCGAACCTCTTATGTCATCTCTCCGAAAGGGCTGATCGTGACACTCGGCATGGTTCTCGGCGACTTCCCCGCTCGCGCTTCGACGCGGGAGCGGTAGCCCCACCTGCCCTGACACCCGCCCGTGCGCCGGCACGGGCCGTTTCTCCCGCTCCTCGTCGAAGTGCTCTTCGTGCCCCTGCACGTTCGATCACGAGGAGTACGTGGTGTCCACGATCCGCTGGACCGAGACGAACGCCCCCCGTTCCGCCCACTGGCATTCCGAGAGCGCGACCCCGCCTCCCCGCCGGATCATCGGCGCCGACGACCGGATGAAAGCCGACACCGCCTACCGTCTGGCCTGCGAAGACACCGGTCTGCTGTGGCGGGGTGACTTCCACGAAGCACGACGGCTGCTGCAGGCGATGCGCCGCCGCATCGACCGGAAACCTCCCCGGCGAGGTGACAGCCCGGCGGAGTCCTTCCACCTGCACCGCCGTGCCCGCGGCCACCGTGCCCGCGTGCTGGGCCGCCTCCTCGTCCTGCTGGAGGACGACCACCGCCTGAACCTGCGCAGAGCCCCCGATGTGCGCCGAGCCTGCATCGAAGCGTACGGTCCGCCGTCCGGGCCGATGGCTGTCTCACTCACCGAACTGCTGGGCGTGATCGGAGCGCATCAGTGGCGCACGAAGGGCGTGGAGGTGCCGGCCCTCAGCGCTCGCATCCACCCGCACTACGGCGTGTTCTCCCCCGTCAGGGGCGAGTACGTCGACCTCGTCGCGCAGGCGCCGCTCCCCCCGCCGGCGGATCCTCGCGCGGGCCGCCGCACCGCGTTCGACCTCGGCACGGGAACGGGAGTGCTCGCGGCCGTCCTGGCCCGCCGGGGAGTCGACCACGTCGTGGCCACGGACATCAGCCCGCGTGCTCTGGCCTGCGCACGAGACAACGTCCGCCGGCTACGCCTCACCGGGCGCATCGACGTCGTGGGCCCCGGCCTCTTCCCCGAGGGGCGCGCGGACCTCGTCGTCTGCAACCCGCCCTGGATTCCGGCCCGGCCCACCTCCGCCGTGGAGCAAGGCGTCTACGACCCGGGCGGCAGCATGCTCCGCGGCTTCCTGGCCGCGCTCACCGCGCATCTCGAACCGGGAGGTGAGGGATGGCTCATCCTGTCGGACCTGGCCGAGCGCCTCGGGCTCAGGACACGCGGCGAACTGCTGGCCGGCATCGAGGCGGCGGGCCTGCACGTGGTGGACAGGATCGACACCAGGCCGCGGCACCCACGAGCGAGGGACGCCGCCGATCCCCTCCACGCCGCCCGGGCCGCGGAGGTCACCTCGCTGTGGCGTCTCGCGGGCGGACGACGTTCGGCATCGGCCGTCACCGGGAGCGAGCCGGCCCCGGCATCGCCTCCGGATGAGGACGGAAGCGCTTCCGCGCGTTCTCCGGCTTCCCGTGCCGGGACCTCGTCATCGGCGTGACCGCGCTTTTCCCGGCCTCGCCCGCCCAGGTGAGGCCGGGCTTTTCGTCGTGACCGCGGGTTTCAGCCGACCAACCGGCTTTACGATGTAGATCAGGACATCAGGCGAAGAACTGCTCGTAGCCGAGTTTCGCCACCATCGCGCACACCACGCACAGCAGTACGGCCCGCACGAACCCCGAGCCGCGGCGCAGCGCCATCCGCGCCCCGACCTGGGCCCCGGCGATGTTGCAGACGGCCATCCCCAGCCCCAGCGACCACAGCACGTGCCCCTGGGAGGCGAAGACGATCAGAGCCCCGACGTTGGTGCAGGAGTTGATGATCTTCGAGTGCGCCGAGCCGTGCACGAAGTCCATACCGAGGATCGTGGTGAAGGCGATGATCAGGAAGGTCCCGGTACCGGGCCCGAGGATGCCGTCGTAGAAGGCGATCGCCACGCCGGTGACCGCGGTCGCGGCCAGCACCCTGGCCCGGGTGCGCAGGTGCGGGTGGGGATGGGCGCCGAACGCCGGGCGGAGGGTGACGAACAGCGCCACGCACAGCAGAGCCGCCATCACCAGCGGGGTGAGCGCGTCCTTGGAGATCGACGCCGCCGACGCCGCGCCGAGACCGGCGAACACGACCGCGGCCAGCCCGGCGGGCACCACCACCCGGCGGTCGATCTTCGTGGTGCGGGCGTAGGCGACCGCCGCCGACGAGGTGCCGAAGACGGCGGCGAGCTTGTTCGTGGCCAGCGCCTGGACCGGAGAGACGCCGGCGACGAGCAGCGCGGGCAGCTGCAGCAGCCCTCCCCCGCCGACCACGGCGTCGATCCACCCCGCCCCGGCCGCGGCCGCCAGCAACAGGACGATCTCCACCGCGCCCATCCTGAAATCCCCCGAACCATCCGTTATCCACCGTCAGCTCGGCAGAGCGTACCGAACACCGTCCCCCGCGCGGAGGACGCGTTCCCCTCCAGGCGGAAGGGCGGGCGGCCACCGTACGGGACGGCCGCCCGGAGCCGGGCGTGCGCGGCCGGCTCCGGACCCCGATGCCGTTTGGGACGGGCGGGCGGAGGAACTCCTTTCCCAGCGGCACACACTGACGGCTTGCGAGACGGGCGGGATCATGGCGGAACGGCTGGTGGTGATCGGCGGCGACGCCGCGGGGATGAGCGCGGCCTCCCAGGCGCGGGACCGGCGCGGCCCTGACGACCTGCGGATCGTGGCGCTGGAGAAGGGCTTCCACGCCTCCTACTCCGCCTGCGGCATCCCCTACCTCGTGGGCGGCGAAGTGGGCGGCGTCGAGGACCTCATCGTCCGGCGGCCCGAGGCCTTCCGTGACGAGCAGGCCATCGACCTGCGCCTGCGCAGCGAGGTCACCGAGATCGACCTGGACCGCCGGGCGGTGGCCGTGCGCGACCACGAGGAGGGCCGCGACTACTGGGAGCCGTTCGACCAGCTCGTCGTCGCCACCGGCGCCCTGCCCAACCGCCCCGGCCTGCCAGGCGCCGACGCCGCCGGCGTGTACGGCGTGCAGACGCTGGACGACGGCGCCGCGCTGCTGCGGGCCGTCGAGGCTGACGGGGCGGAGCGCCCGCGCGCCGCCACGGTGGTCGGCGGCGGCTACATCGGCCTGGAGATGGCCGAGGCCCTGGTCCGCCGGGGCCTTTCGGTGACGCTCGTCGAGGCCGGTGAGCAGCCGATGGGCACGCTCGACCCCGACATGGGCGCCCTGATCGCCGACGCCCTGCGCCGGCTGGGGGTCGAGGTGCTCCTCGGCGAGGGCGTGACGGGCTTCTCCGCCTCCGGCGGCCGGGTGGACGCGGTGTGCGTCGGGGACCGGAGCGTACGGGCCGACCTGGTCGTGCTGGGCCTCGGGGCCCGCCCGAACACCGCGCTGGCCGAGGCCGCGGGCATCCCGGTGGGCGAGACCTCCGGGATCCGGACCGACCGGCGAATGCGCACCCCGGTCGAGGGCGTGTGGGCGGCCGGCGACTGCGTCGAGACCTTCCACCTGGTCTCCCGCCGGCCGGTGGCGATCGCGCTGGGCACCCACGCCAACAAGCAGGGCCGCGCGGTCGGCATCAACATCGGGGGCGGGTACGCGAGCTTCCCCGGGGTGGTGGGGACCGCGGTGTCCAAGATCTGCGAGTACGAGGTGGCCCGCACCGGCCTGAACGAGGCCGAGGCCGCCGCGGCGGGGTTCGAGTTCGTCACCGAGACCGTGGCCTCCACCACGCGCGCCCACTACTACCCCGGTGCGCGGGAGATGCGGACGAAGATGATCGCCGACCGCCGGACCGGCCGGCTGCTGGGTGCCCAGATCGTCGGGCAGGAGGGCGCGGCCAAGCGGATCGACACCCTGGCGCTGGCCGTATGGCACGGGATGACCGTGGAGGAGATGACCGGCCTGGACCTGGCCTACGCTCCCCCGTTCGCCCCGGTGTGGGACCCCGTGCTGATCACCGCGCGCAGGACGGCCGAGCACCTCGAACGCCTCCGCACCGGCGGCTGAGCGGGCCAGCACGCCCGGAGCCGGGGCCGGGGGCCGGGCGGATCGGCGGCGTGTCCGGCCCGGAACGGATCCCGCCGTTCAGGCGCGCAGGAACTCGAGCAGGTCGGCGTTGAACCGCTCCTTCTGGCCCGGCACCATCGCGATGCCGTGCGAGCCGCCCTGATACACCCTGTAAACGTTGTCCGGAATGATCCTGGATGACTTCTCCCCGGCCGCCGCGATCGGCACGACCTGGTCGTCGTCACCGTGGACGATCAGCGTGGGGATGTCGAACTTCCCGAGGTCCTCGGTGAAGTCGGTGGCCGAGAAGGCGTCCACGCAGGCCACCCCGGCTTCGATGTTCTGGGCCATGGCCATCAGCCAGAAGGCGTCCTTGTTGCCCTGCGTCACCTTGCTGCCCGGCCGGTTGGCACCGAAGAAGACCTCGGCGGTGTCCTTCCAGAACTGCGAGCGCTCGGCGAGGATGCCGCTCTTCAGACCGTCGAACACCTCCTGCGGCGTTCCCTCGGGATTGCCGTCGGTCCTGAGCATGAGCGGTGGGACCGCGGACAGGAGCACGGCCTTGCGAAGCCGGGACGTGCCGTGCCGGCCGATGTAGCGGGCCAGTTCCCCACCGCCCATGGAGTGCCCCACAAGGGTGACGTCGTGCAGGTCCAGGCTTTCGATGAGGTCTCTGAGGTCGTCGGCGAAGGTGTCGAAGTCGTAGCCGCCCGCGGGATGGCTGGAGCGGCCGTGGCCGCGCCGGTCGTGCGCGATCACCCGGAACCCGTTGTCCTTGACCAGCTTCAGCTGGTCCTGCCAGGCATCGGCGTTCAGCGGCCAGCCGTGGATGAAGACGACGGGCGGGCCGCCGCCCCAGTCGTAGAAGAAGATCTGCGTGTCGTCGCGGGTGGTCGCGTAAGGCATCGTGGAGCGCTCCGAAAGGACCGGTGGTCGTACCGAATGAGGAATGGGTGACGGCCGGTTCCGCGCATCCGGCCGGTCGGAGGTCGGCCCGCCGGTCGGATGTGTGTCTCCCGGGTCACTCACCTCGGTCGATACCGCGGCCATGATGCGCCTAAGGCCATGAGCCGGTCTGCCGTTCTTTGCCTGCGCGCTGTGTTCATGGCGACGCTGCGCGTCGCGGCTCGGGGGCTCTTGGTCCGGTGCCTTCCCTCGTCACTCCGTCGCTCCGCTCCTCCGCTCCTCAGTCCAGACACCGGCGCCCCCTCACGGGCTCCCTCGGTCCAGACGCCGGCGTCCTCTTCCGGCGTTCATCGTGGGGGCGCCGGGCGCCTGGGGGCGGGTGCGGACGGCGCCGGAGGGAAATCCCCTCGCTCAGGTGTCGGCTCCGCCGGAAGCGGGCAAGGGCGGAGAATCCAGCCTTAATTCGGACAAGGAGTAACAATGCTCACAATGACCGACACTGCCGCGCAGGTGATCCGGAATCTCAGCTCGCAGGTGGGGGGCTCGGAGGACACCGGGGTCCGCATCTCCTCGCAGAGCGACGGCACGGACTCGCTGCTGCTGTCGATCGTCGAAGGGCCGCAGTCCGAGGACAAGGTAGTCGAGACGGACGGAGCGCACATCTTCCTGGATCCCAAGGCGGCGGACCTGCTCGACGACAAATCCCTCGACGCCGACGTCGACGAGGGTGGAGGGGTGACCTTCACGATCACCGAACAGATTCCCCGGCAGGCCTGACGGCCTTTCGGGAAGCGGGCCCCGGCCTCGGGATGAGGCCGGGGCCCGCGTTGTATCGGGCGCCCTGACGGGCGCTTCGGGGGGCGTTCCCACTGTGTTCCGGCGGCGCCCCGCCGCGCCGCCGGCGCCCTACTGGCGGGCGCTGGCCAGCGCGAGCGGGTCGGACGGGGCCTCCGCCTTGGCCTTCTCCATCCGCTCGCCGAGCTCCTGGAGCCTGTTACGCCCCAGGGCCTCGCGGACCTGGGGGAACCAGTCCTCTTCCTCCTCCTTGACATGGTGGCGCACGTTCTCGATGAGGACGGTCACCTTGGCGTCGAACCGCTCGTCCTTGGGGTCCATCCCCTTCAGCTCCGACAGCAGCCAGGCCACGACGTGGTGCTCCTCCACGCTCTCCAGGACGTGGTCGGAGGTGTCGGGCACCTCGGCACGCGCCTCCGGGTAGAAGATCGCCTCCTCGATGTAGGCGTGCTCGCACAGCTCCTGGGAGATCTTCTCGACGATCTCCTGCTTCTTCTTGTAGGCGGTCTCGCCCGCCTGCTCGAACTCCTTGAACAGCTTCTCGACCGTCTTGTGGTCGTCCTTCAGCAGCACGATGGCGTCCATGGCCTCATCTCCTTCGGATACCGGGTCGCGGGGACCCGCCTGTTCGGGGGACGTCTTCTCTCGGGGGGTCGTCAGGGGGTCAGGAGGACCTTGATGGCCCCGTCCTGCTTCTTCTGGAAGATCTCGTAGCCGTGCGGGGCCTCCGCCAGCGGCAGCCGGTGTGTCGCCAGGTCCATGACGCCCAGCGGGTCGGAGTCGTCGGTCACCAGCGGCATCAGGTCGTCGATCCAGCGCTTGACGTGCGCCTGGCCCATGCGCAGGGTGATGCCCTTGTCGAACATCTTCAGCATCGGCATCGGGTCGGCCGCGCCGCCGTAGACGCCGGAGATCGAGATCGTGCCGCAACGCCGTACCGTGTCGATGGCCTGGTACAGGGCGGCCAGCCGGTCCACGCCGGCGTTGGTCATCAGGGGGGCGGCGACCGCGTCGGGCAGGAGCCCGGTGATGGTTTGGGCCACCTTGGCGACCGGGGAGCCGTGCGCCTCCATGCCGACCGCGTCGATGACGGAGTCGGTGCCCCGTCCGCCGGTCAGCTCGCGGACCGCCTCCGGCACGTTCGGGGTCGCGGAGGAGTCCAGGATCTCCACACCGTGCCGGCGGGCCATCTCCAGCCGCTCGGGCACGCCGTCGACGCCGATCACCCGGTATCCCAGGTGCTTGGCGATCCGGGCGGACATCTGCCCGATCGGGCCCAGGCCGAAGATCGTGACGCTACCGCCGTCAGGGATGCAGGCGTAGTCCACCGCCTGCCAGGAGGTGGGCAGGACGTCGGAGAGGTAGACGAACCGCTCGTCCGGCGGCCCGTCAGGCACCTTGATCGGCCCGAAGTGGGCCTGCGGGACCCGGAGGTACTCGGCCTGTCCCCCGGGGACCTGGCCGTACAGCTTGGTGTAACCGAGCAGCGCGGCCCCGGTGCCGTACTCGCGCACCTGCGTGGTCTCGCACTGGGCGTACAGCTTCATCTCGCACATCCGGCAATGGCCACAGGAGATGTTGAACGGGATGACGACCCGGTCGCCGGGCTTGATGTGCGTGACCTCCGCGCCGACCTCCTCCACGACGCCCATCGGCTCGTGCCCGAGGATGTCCCCCGGCCCGAGGAACGGCCCCAGCACCTCGTACAGGTGGAGGTCGGAGCCGCAGATCGCGGTCGTGGTGACCTTGATGATCGCGTCGGTAGGCTCCTTGATCATCGGGTCCGGGACGTCCTCGACACGTACGTCTCGCTTACCGTGCCAGGTAAGGGCCTTCATCGCTCTCCTCCTATCAGGACGCCGGACGGCGTGTCTCATCCACGCCTGAGCTGCGACGACGTCCCCCTTACCCACTGAACCGCCCTCAAACGAGAACCCGCGAGGGAGGACACCGGATCTGAGCCCCCGAGTCGTGACGCGCAGCGTCGCGATGAGCCCTCCCAGAACCGGCGCATCCCCCGCTCATTTCGGTCGTCTTTTATTCCGTTTTCCATTCGCACTAATCAGGGAGTGGGCGTGGAGGGTAATTCGTGCGGCGGATCAACGCTCCCCCGGAAGAAGGACGACCCGGCGGCCCGGCGGCGGCCACCATGAAATCGCTATCGCCTGCAGCGGTTCTTCCCTCCGCGTGCAGGTTTCGCACGGATGGGGTCGGCGGACCATCGGCCCAATAGCCGGTTCGTGTCGCCGCCGCATGCGTACCAAATACCTGGGACGACGCCCGAAAGGAAATCGAAGAACGTGAAGATGCGCAAGAAGGCCCTGCTCGCCACGACCGCCACGGCGGCCCTGGCCACCCTCGCCCTGGTGCCGGCGGCTCCCGCCACCGCCGCGAGTTACACGGTCGAGGTCCAGCTCCAGACCACCAGCACCGTGAAGGAATCCGCCGGGGTCACCTTCACCTGCCCCGCCAACCAGGTCATGACCGGCCGTTCGCACTCCGGAGATGAGAACGGCTACACGAAGTACTCCTGCAGCCGGATCCTCATCAACGGCGAGCAGGTGACGGTGGAGTCCCGGAGCTGGAGCTCCAACCAGAAGGAGAGCAGCTCGAACTACGAGACCACCGACAACCGGGTCATCACCGGCCGGTGGCACAGCGGGAACGAGAACGGCTACACGAACTACGAGTCGGGCGCGCTGTGGTGGCAGGGCAGGCAGCTGCGGCTCGTCCCCGGTCCGTGGACCTCGAACCTGCGTGAGAGCAGCCACTCCGTGTCGGCGAGCCCCTACCACGTCATGATCGGCCGGAAGCACTCCGGAGACGAGAACGGCTACACGAACTACCGGTTCGCCTCGGTCACGGTCGACGGCTGAGCCCTCCTACCTCCACTCACCCGGCACCGCCCCGGGCGAAGGCTCTTCCGCCGCTGAAGCCTTCGCCCCGGGCGGCCATCGAAAAGTCATGGGCGGCTGAGCCCGGCACCGCGCCTCGCACCGCCGGACGAGCCGGTGGTCTGCACGCCCGGGTCCTGGCGCGAGAGTCAGGGCCCGGGTTCACCACAGCTCAGAGGCTACTTCGCCGGAACTTCCCCATTGCCGCCGGAAGCTCCGGCGGTCCCTGGGGCGCGGGAGCCGGCTTTCCGGTCTCCGCACACCGCAGAGCAAGGACCCCGAGCCGCGCCGCGCAGCGTCGCAATGAACATCGTCAATACGGCCGGCGGGTCAGACTCAGGTGCACCATCTCGGTGAGCGTCACGATGTCGAAGACCGGCACGCCGGTCCGCTCCTGGATCGCGTGCGCGAACGGCACCAGGTCGGTGCACTCGATGACGACCGCCCCCATGTCGGGGTTGTCGCGTGCGAGCCGTACGGCCTGGCCCAGCACCTCGCGTTCCAGGCGGCCGGCGTCCAGTTCCACGCGCCGGCCTTCGAGCATGACCTCGCGGAACTCGGGTTCCTCCTCCATCCCGGCGACGCAGACCGGCACGTCCTCGGCTCCGACCGCCTCCAGGTGCCGCCGGGTCAGCGCCGTCTTCTTCGCCACCAGCAGCCCCACCTTCCGGCCGGGGCGGAGCATGCGGTGGACCATCGGCAGCTGGATCAGGCTGGAGGCGTAGAGGGGGACGCCGACCGCGCCGGCCAGTTCCCGCTGGAAGAGGACGAGGAAGCCGCAGGCGCCGGTGATCGCCGCCGCGCCCTCCGCCTCCAGTTCCCGCGCCGCGTCGACGAACGGGTCGAGCAGCCGGGGGTCGCCCATGCTCACCACGCGCTCCGGTGTCGCACCCCGCACCACCTTGTAGATCACCGGGAAGCCGAAGGTGACCGGGTTCCTGATGTGCCCGGGGATCTTGGTGAACGAGGTCTCCAGGCACAGCACGCCTATCGGCGCCTCGCCGCCCGTCTTCTCCTCACCGGTCATGGCCACCGCCTTCCTCCGTCTCGTCCGCGCCGCCGGGCCGTACGGCCGCCGTAGCGGCCCGGGTGGAACGGCGCGGGGTCCATGTCGGGTGGCTCGCCGGCGAGGAGCTGGGCGAGCAGCCTGCCCCCGGACGGCGCCAGGCCCATGCCGATGTGGCCGTGACCGCAGGCCAGCCAGAGGCCGCGGTACGCCCCGGCCCGTCCGATGAGGGGGAGGCTGTCGGGGGTGCAGGGTCGCAGGCCGCTCCAGGTCTCGATGATCGGGGTGGTCTCCATCCCGGGGAGGTAGGACCGGACGGTCCGCAGGATGCCCGCCACACGCCGCCGGGATACCGCGGGATCCATGCCGGCCAGCTCCAGCGTCCCGCCGAGGCGCAGCCGGTCGCCGAGCGGTGTGATCGCGACCTTGCCCTCCCCCAGCAGGACCGGGTGCCGCGGCGCGTTGCCCGGCGCCTTGACCGTGACGGTGTAGCCCTTGGCGGGCTGGAGGGGGAGCCGCAGTCCCAGGCGGCGGACGCACTCCGCCGACCAGGCGCCGGCGGCGACGACCGTCTCGGCGGGCGAGAGGTCTCCGCGCGTCGTCCGTACCCGCCGGACCGCGCCGCCCGCGGTCTCGAAGCCGACGACCTCGGTCTCCTCCAGGATCTCGACTCCCATGTCCCGCAGCGTCCGGGCGAATGCACGGAGGAACTCCGGGACGCGCAGGTAGGCGCCCTCCTCGTTGTACAGCGCGCCGCGGACGTCGAACTCGACGCCCGGTTCGAGCGCTCGCAGCTCGTCCGGGTCGAGGACGCGCAACGGCACGCCTCGGGCGACCGCCCGGGGTACGGAGCGGCGTCCCTTCTCGAACCCCTCGGCCGTGTTGAACGCCAGCAGCATGCCGCCCTCGGCGAAGGCGGAGGCGAGACCGTTCCGAGCGGCCGCTCCGCCCGGGCCGGGCGGGCCGGTCGGCGCGCACAGTTCGCGCAGCATCGCCAGGCTGCGTCTCTTCATGTCGGCCAGCACCCGGAAGGCGGCGTCGGCGGTGCGTTCGTCACAGGCGCGGCGGAAGTGCCACAGCCAGCGCGCCAGCTCGGGGTCCCAGCGCGGCCGGACGAAGAACGGGCTCTCCGGGTCGAGCAGCCAGCGCAGCCCCTGGGCCGGCACGCCGGGCTCGGCGAGGGGCGCCGCGCCCTGCGTGCCGACGAAGCCGGTGTTGCCGTGCGAGCAGGACTGCGGGCCGCCGACCGGCCCGCTTTCCACCACGGTGACCCGGGCACCGCCGAGCCGGAGGTGGTAGGCGCAGAACAGGCCGGCGATGCCGCCGCCGATGACGAGGACGTCCGGGTCGTGCCGCGCGGGAGCCCCGTCGAAGGCGTCGAGGCCGCCGGAATCGCCGTGGTCACCACGGTGACCGGAGCCGCCGTGGGCACCACGGTGACCGGAGCCGCCGAGGGCGTCCATACCGTCATGGGCGTCAGCGCCGTCGGAAGCACCGGAAGCGTCAGGGACATCGGGGGCGTCGGAGGCGTCGGGGGCGTCGGGGGAAGGCATCGCCGGCGTTCACCGTCCTTCACAGGCTCACGACGAAGAAGTTGGTCGGGAGGTTGACCACGACGCGCTCGTGGATCTGGGCCATGAGCGCGAGGCCTCCCGGCTCGGCGAAGGTCCCCGGGGGCGGCTCGGCGAAACGGATCACCGAGCGGCCGGCGTCGAACAGCAGGGCGCCGTGCCCGAAGTCCCCGACGAGGGCGGTGCCCGGCTCGACCAGGCGGGTCCGCACGATGAAGACACCGTTCCGTTCGATGTCGTCCATCAGGCTGCCCTCGCCCATGAAGGCGTAGTAGTCGGCGGGGTTGATGATGAGGCCGTCGGCCGTGCCCCCCATCTGCTCCACCTCGTTGCACGCCGCCAGGATCGTGGAGGCGAACGGCCCCCTGGAGGTCATGCGGGCGATCTGCGGCATGTTCAGCAGGCCGCCGGCGCCGCGGATGATCGTGTCGTTCTCGGCGGTGGACAGGCGGACGATGAGCCGGTAGTTGATGAAGGACTCGAAGGTCTCGATGTCCTCCCACAGATCCGGCGGGACCTGGACCCAGGCGGTGGTGGGCAGCAGCTCGGGTACGGGTGAGCGGTGGAAGCGGTTGGCCGCCTCCCGCCGGAGGTCGGCCTCGTGGACCTGCGGAGCGCCGGGGTCCGGGAGACTCTCGTGCCAGTAGTAGCGCCGGGGGTCCCTGGAGAGGTCGACGACCTTGATCATGTTGCGCGCCGGGTAGCGCGGCTTGCGCCGGGAACTCGTCAGCGAGTCGGTGATCGTCACGTCGTACTCGACGACGGCGTCGGTCCCCTTGGCCGCGCAGGCCTCGGCGAAGATCCGTCCCGGGGACATCTCGGTCCTGCGCTGGGCGACGACCTCGGCCATCGTGCGCTTCATGGTGTCTGTCGGCTGCATGGCGTCCTCACTGTCGCGGTGCTGGTCACGGTCGATGTGCCGGTCTGCGGTCGACCACGGCCCGTTCCGGCCGATCGCGGTCGATCACGGCCCGCCACGGCCGGTGATGGCCGACGCGGTCGGCGCGGTCGGCGCGGTCGGCGCGGTCGGCGCGGTCGGCGCGGTCGGCGCGGTCGATGTCGGCACGGTCAGCGTCTGCGGGCGACGAAGACCCCCCAGCCGAACTCCCCCCGGTCGATGGCCGCCTGGATCTCACCGCAGGACTCGGCGAAGGCGAGCATCCAGTCGCGCGCCGCGGCGTCCGGCGTCGTCTCGGCCCGCTCACGCGCGGTCTTCCCCAGCACCCGGTAGGTCTGCCTGATGTGATCTTCGAGGTTGCGGGCGAGGAGGATCTCGAACCCGGCGTCCTCCAGGGCCCGCTGGTAACCGACGAGCGAGTAGCCGCCGCTCCACCGCACCCGGTCGTAGACGTGCTTGCGGGCGCGTTCACCGATGTCCTCCCTGGGCTGGAGGAAGTCGGAGAAGGCGAAGGTCCCGCCGGGCTGCAGGACGCGGTTGATCTCCGCGTGGCTGCGCGGTTTGTCCGGCACCAGGAAGAGCGCGTCCTGGCTGACGACATGGGTGAAGGAACCGTCCTCGTACGGCATGCGCGTCGCCGAGCCGTGCCGGAAGGCGATGCCGGGACGGTCCCCGGCCAGCTTCCTGGCGAACGCGACGCGCTCGGCGCTCAGGTCGAGCCCCTCCCCGCGGCAGCCGTACCGATCGGCGAGGTGGATCAGGAAGTTGCCGCAGCCGCAGCCCACGTCGAGCACATGGGAGGTCTCATCGATCCCGGCCTCGGCCGCCATGATGTCGGAGGTCCGTTCGGCGGCCGCGCGGTAGTCCTCATCGGCGTCGCCGGTGAAGTACCCCGTGTGCAGGACACCCTCGCTGTCCCAGAAGGTGAGGTAGGTCTGCGTGGTCTGGTCGAAGAAGTCCCCGACGTCCTTCTCGGTGTAGACATGACTGGTCAGCGACATCATGTGCTCCTTGTCTCCGTGGTGTCTCGTGTCCCCCGTCCGGCGGCGTCCCGTACGAGGATCCCGGTCGGATGCCTCGCACGGGACGTCTCCGGGACGCCTCGCGTCGATCAGGGGTTCAATGGCGATCGAAGATCCGTGGCGGTCAGGGGAGCCCCGGCCCCAAGGGGATCCCCTCGCGACAGGAGTCCGATGGCGGCCAGGGGTCGTGGCGGTCGGTCGTCCGATGGCGGTCAGGTGTAGGTGTTCTCCCCCGCGCCCGACAGGTGCGGCAACTCCGGCCCCACGACGGCGGCGCCGCCGTCGATCAGGTGCACCGCGCCGGTGACGAAGGACGCCCGCTCCCCGGCGAGGAAGGCCACCACCGCGGCGATCTCCTCGGGGCGGGCCAGGCGGCCGACGGCGTTGTGGTGGCCCATGGCGCGCAGCCGCTCCTCCACGTCGCCGCCCGCAGCCAGCCGGGCCGCGGCCCGCTCCATCGGCGGGGTACGGGCCCCGCCGGGAGCCAGCACGTTGACGGTGATGCCATCGCGCCCGACCTCCGCGGCGAGCGCCTGGGCGAAACGCACCAGGGCCGCGCGGGTCACGCCCGAGAGCGCCAGTGGCGGGATGGGGACGCTCGCCGTCTCCGAGGCCACGAACAGCAGCCGGCCCCATCCGGCGGCCCTCAGGTACGGCAGCGCCGCGAGGGCGAGATCCACCGCGGGCAGCAGCACCTTGCCGACGGCCGCCTCGTAGTCACCCGTCGCGAAACGCGAGGCCGGGCCGATCGGGGGGCTGCCGCCGCTGACGAGGACGATGTGCAGGGCTCCGAGGTCGGCGGCCACCTCGTCCACCCAGCGGCGCGCCGCCTGCCCGTCGGTGATGTCCACGCTCCGGACATGGACGTGGCCGGACGCCACCTCCTTGACGGCGCGCTCGGCCTCCCGGAGCCGGTCGGGGTCGCGGGCACCGATCGCGACGTGCGCGCCCTCCCTGGCCAGCTCCCTGGCGGCGGCGAGGCCGAGCCCGCTGGAACCGCCGGCGACGAGCGCGACCTTGTTCGCAAGGCCCAGGTCCAATCGTGATCCTCTCTGTGTTCACTGCGACGTTGTTCTCATTACGACGCTGCGCGTCGCAGCTCGGGGCTGTGCTGATGGCGACACTTCGTGTCGCGGCTCGGGGGCTGGTGACCGCTGACTTCCCTCGTCGATCACTCGCTGCGCTCACTCTCTCCTCAGTCCAGTCAGCGGCGCCCCCTCACGGGCCCATGGCGACGCTGCGCGTCGCGGCTCGGGGGCTCAAGCCCGGCGTCTTCCCTCGTCACTCCGTCGCTCCGCTCCTGCGTTCCTCGGTCCAGACACCGGCGCCCCCTCGCTGTGTTCATGGCGACGCTGCGCGTCGCGGCTCGGGGGCTCAGACCCGGCGTCTTCCCTCGTCACTCCGTCGCTCCGCTCCTGCGTTCCTCAGTCCAGACACCGGCGCCCCCTCACGGGTCCAGACACCGGCGCCCCCTCGCGGGTCCGATCAGTGGCGCCCCCTGGCGGCGTTCTTCGGGCCGGGCGCCGGCGTGCCTCGTGGGGTGCCGGTGGCCGGGGCGTCGCCGTGCCGGTAGCCGTAATGCCGTAGGAGCGGCCACGACAGCGCCGTCGCCGCCAGCCTGGCCGTGGCAGGCAGGCCCGTCCGCCAGGCGTCGTCCCGGTCCCGGATGACGGTCACGCCGGTGCGGAAGCGGTCGGGGTTGCCGGTGACCGTGTGGTTGGGGCGCAGCTCGACGGCCCGGTCCCGCACCGGGTTGCCGGCCGGGTCGGCGCCGCAGAGCCGCAGGAGTGTCTCGACGGTCCCCGCCGGGTCGGCGGCGAAGTCCTCGTAGCGCAGGAGGAGCGACCGCTCCGGGTGGCGCCGGGTGATGGCCCGGGAGGCCAGGTTGAAGCCGTCCCAGTAGGCGGTGCTCTTCGCCGCGGACATGGCGTAGACGTACTCCTTGGGCCGGCGCCAGGAGTGGGCCACCGCCCGGGGGTCCCGTACGAGGTGGACGTAGTACGGCCGCACCCCGTCGAGGTGGGGCAGCAGGGCGGCCTCGCCGGGGATCTTCGTGGTGTCCACGATCACCCGCGCTCCGGTTCGCTCGGCGATGGCGTGGTAGGTCCGGGTCATCAGGGCGGCGTGCTCGCGGATGTCGTCGCGGTACGGCCCGCGGCCGAGCACGCGCCAGGTGTGCCGAGTCCGAACGCAGGAGAGCTGGCGGCGGACGACGGCGGCGGCGTGCTCGTGCGCCGTCATCCCGGCCGGGCGGACGGTCTCCAGGATCTCCGACCAGATCGGGCAGCGGGTCAGCGTCTCGCCGCAGCCGCACAGGTTGTTGGCGCCTTTGCCGACGCTGTTCCTCCACAGGAAGTGCAGCTCACCCACGTGGAAGAACCCCGGGATCTCGTTGAGGACGTTGCCGATGATGGTGCTGCCGTTGCGGCACCATCCGGTGATGCACAGGATCGTGAGGGGCGACGGTGTGTCCATGGGGGCTCCCTGGCTTCAGCCGATGGTCGCCGGCCGTACGGCCGGCCTGCGGACACGGAGCGCCACGGCCACGGCCGCCACGGCGCAGGCGGCGCCGGCGACGAACACGGCCGGGTAGCCGAATCCCGTCGCCACCGCTCCGATCAGCGGGCCCCAGAGGGCGAGGCCCAGGTCCCAGAAGGAGGTGTAGGCGCCGATCGCCGCCCCCTGCTCGGCGGGGTCGGCCAGGTCCATCACCATCAGGGCGAGCGAGGGGTGCAGCAGCGAGAACCCCACCCCTGTGATCACGCTGCCGATCAGGGCGACCGGCAGGTTCGGGGCCACCGCGACGACCAGCAGGCCGGCGGCCTCGCCGACGCCGCACCAGACCGCGACCCGGCGCGGCCCGAGCCGGTCCGGCAGGTGGCCGATGAACAGCCTCGTGCCGGCGTAGACGGCGCTGAAGCAGCTGAGCACGGCGACTCCGGAGTCGATGCCGCGGGCCCTCAGGTGCAGGACGACGAAGGCCGCGAGACCGGCGTACCCTGCGGCGGCCAGGGCCAGCGCCGTTCCGGGCAGCAGTGCCGGGCGCACCAGCAGGCGGTGCCCGCTCCCCCGCCGCCCGCCGCCCGCCGGGCCGGCGCCCCGTTTCCCGTCACCGGAAGTCCCGTCACCGGAGGCTCCGTCGGCGGAGACCCCACCGGAAACCGTGCCGCCGGAAACCTCGCCGGACCGCCCGGCGCGGGCGTGCACCGGGGACGCGCTGATCAGCAGGAGGCCGACGAGCGCGGCCGCGCCGCTGAAGGCCCACACCGCGCCGTAACCGAGCGGCAGCATCACCGCCCCGAGGAAGGTGCCCGCGGAGATGCCGCCCCACATGCTCACGCCGTACAGGCCGATGAGCTGGCCGCGGCGCTCGTGCGGGGCGAGCGCCACGGTCCAGACGGCGCCCGCGGTGAACAGCGCCGCCTCCCCCACGCCGAGCAGCAGGCGCAGCGGGACGAGCCCGGCCACGCCGAACGGCAGGAAGTACAGGACGCCGCCCACCGCGATGATCAGCGCGCCCGCCAGCATGACGAGGCGGTGGCCGTGGCGGTCGGCCAGGTGACCCGCGACGGGCCGAACCAGCAGCGCGGTGAACGCGGTGGCCATGACCACCAGGCCGACCGCGACGTCGGGGGCGCCGTAGCGTTCCCGGACGAAGCCCGGCAGCACCGGGATCACCGCGCTGAGGCCCACGTATCCGCAGAAGAGCCCGCCGAAGACCCCGACGAGGGCGAGGCGGGGGATCCCGCTTCCCGTGGTCTGTACGCTCATCACCGCCGCCCGGCCCGCGCGACGCCGGCCGTGTCGCCGCCCGGTACGGCACTCGCCCCCGCGGGCGGCACGGTGTCCGGCACGGGCAGCGGTCCCGCCGTTCCCGCTGTTTCTACGGCCGGTACGGCGAGCGCCTCCGGCGGGGGGCCGGCGGCCGGGCGGGCGGCCTCCGCGACCTTGCGGACCGCGCGGATGAGCTGGTCGCAGTCGTCCGGCGACAGGCTGGACGACAGCGGGACGTCGACCGCCTCCCGCAGGTGACGCGTCGTGGCCGGCAGCAGCGCCCTGACCTGCTCGGCGGTCAGGCCGCCGAACATGAACCGCCAGTTCCAGAAGACGCGGACGTTGACGTCCTCGTCGGAGCCGAGGTTGCGCGCGTCGATGCCCTCGTGGCGCAGCGCGCGGGCGAACCATTCGGCGTCCCCGCCCGGGACCCGGAAGATGAACGCCTCGCCGAGGTAGGCGCCGGGGGCGACCGGCTGCCGGATCTCGATCCCCGGGACGCCGGCCAGTGCCGCGGCCACGTAGGAGTAGTTGGCGCGGAAGCGTTCCAGGCGGACCGGCAGCCGTTCCAGCTCGGAGCGGAGCAGCGCCGCGCGGATCTCGTCCATCCGGAAGCTGAGCAGAGGCAGGTCCAGATCGGTGCCGATCGGCGGGTCGCCGTCCGGGAAGTGCCGGCGGAAGCGGCCCTCGTAGGCGCCCGAGAGGACGACGGCGCGGGCGAACAGCACGCTGTCGTCGGTGACCAGGAATCCGCCCTCGCCACAGTTGAGCGACTTGTCGGACTGGGTGCTGAAGGCCCCCGCGAGGCCGAAGGTGCCGAGCTTGCGGCCCCGCAGTTCGGCGCCCAGGGCCGGCACGGCGTCCTCGATGACCGGCACGCCCATTTCGGCGGCGAAACGCGCCAGCGCCTCCATGTCGGCGGCGAAGCCGCGCATGTGGACCACCAGGATCGCCTTGATCTCCGGCGTCCAGCGGCGGCGGAGGTCGTCGAGGTCCATGTGCAGGTTCTCGTCCACCTCCACCAGCAGGGGCGTGCATCCGGCGAGCACGATGGCGCTGGGGGTGGCGACGAAGGTGAAGCCGGGGCAGGCGACGAGCGAGCCCGGCGGGATGCCCGCCGCCATGATCGCGAGCGCGAGCGCGGCGGTGCCGCTGGACACGGCCAGCGCGTGCCTGCTGCCGAAGTAGCGGCGCAGTTCCTCCTCGAGCGCGCCGCACTCGGTTTCGTGCTGGGCGCGATGGTCGTAGCGGAAGTAGAGGTGGCTGCGGACGGCGCGCATCGCCGCCTCCTCGTCCTCGGGATGGACGAAGACGGCTCCCTTGTCGTAGGTGGGCCACGGTGCGCGCCGGACGGGGCTGCCGCCGTACAGGGCCAGCCGCGTGTCCTCGGTCTGCCCGGTCCGTGCCTGCGGCCGGACCGGTATCGAACTCTCTCCTGTGCCGTCCACCGTCGAGCTCCTCGTCGTCGGCTGTCGGTTTCCGTCGTTGACGGTGCGCGGGCACGCGGCCGCCACCCCGGGCGGGGCCGTGGTCGCGTACCGGTGACCTTTTTGTGAAGGCGGTAGAAGGCGGGGAAGTCCCGGGGGCCGCGAGACGGCCGTCCCGGTGGCACCGTCCGGCGGGGCCGGCGGGCCGGGGGTTTCCTAGGGGGCAGATGAGATTTTTTGAATGTTCTCTAAATACATTAGGGGTGTCAATGAGAACTAATGGCCGGTATTGGACAGACAAAAATAGTCATATCCACATATTTACCTTTTGGCGCTTACGTCACTTCAACACCATGGGTTTCCATACGGCACACACGTCACACCGGCGGCGCGGCGGCATCCCGACCACCCGTGCAGGTCACCCGCGTGGTGCGGAGCGGGTCGTATACGTCGCGGAGACCAGGGCGGCGTCTTCGCCCACCCAGCCAAGCAGGGCGGACCCGCGACTGCGTTGAAAGGGCAGCCCGACATAGGTCAGACCAGGTATCGGGCTGATCCCGGCCGAGTGGATGGGCAGCCCGCCGGCCAAAGCGCCGGGTATGCGGATCCAGCTGTAGTCGGCGTGGTAGCCCGTCGCCCAGATCACCGCGGTCGGGGCGATGGTTTCCCCGGAGGCGGTGCGCAGCAACGGGCCATCGGCGGCGGCGATGCGCCCGACGATGCGCACGCCCATCCGGAGCAGGCCTCGGGGGCCGAGTCCGATCAGGGGATCGCGGTTGCGGACGCGGCGGCCGAGCCAGCTGGTGACGGGCGCGCGGATCAGGCCGAGTGTCTGGAGCCAGGTGAAGAGGTCGGTGCCGAGGACACGCTGGGGCAAGACCGGTTGCCGGGCGCCGAGGGCGAGGGTGACCGGGCGGGTCGCGGCGAGCTCGGCGGCGATTTGCACGCCGGAGTTGCCGCCGCCGACGACCAGGACGTGGCCGTCGGGCAGTTGTGCGGGGTTGCGGTAGTCGGCGCTGTGCAGCGAGACGACTTCGGGTGGGAGCGGCAGGTCGGGGATGCGAGGCCGCTGGAACGGGCCGGTGGCGACCACGACACCGTCGCCGGTGTGGACGCCGTTGTCGGTCACGGCCTCGAAGCCTGCGCGGCGGCCGAGGCGCAGCAGGGACACGGTGGTGTCGAGCTGGACCGGCAGCTCGAAACGGGCCGCGTACGCCTGCAGGTAGTCGGCCACCTCGTCCTTGCCCGGGTAGCGGTCCGCGCCGGGGAAGGGCATGCCGGGCAGCGCGCTCAGGCGGGCGGAGGTGAACAGGCGCAGGGAGTCCCACCGGCGCCGCCAGGATTCGCCCAGCCGTGCGTGGGCCTCCAGCAAGAGAACGTCGTGCCCGGTCAAGCGCAGCGCGCGGCCCGCCGCGAGGCCCGCCTGACCGGCGCCAATCACGAGAATCATAAGAACCAAGCCTGGCCGCCGCGGCGGTGGCCTGGCTTGAACGAACCTGCTACGTCAGCCATCGCACGCCGGCTGCCAGGCTGGAGGGCGCCTGACCCATCATCCGGCGAACCACCCTGGTCAGATGGGCTGCGTCGGCGAATCCCGCCGTGTGTGCGGCCTCGGTGAGCGTCGCGCCTTCCGACAGGGAGGACAGCGCCGCCCGCAGCCGCATCCACAGCACGTACGGCCGGAACGGCAGGCCGAGCTCGCTGGTGAACAGGTGGGACAGCCTGCTTTCTGACAGGTGCACGGCGCGTGCGATCTCGGCGAGCCGGATGCGCGCGGGCAGCGTGGCCGCGATGACCTCAGTGGCATGAATCAGCGCGGGATGGCGGGGGCCCGGCGTGGCCGCCCCGGCCAGGTGGTCGACGAGCGCCTGCAGGGTGGGCTGGTCGCGGCCGGCGGGAACCTCCAGACGGACGCGCCAGCCGGCCGACGACGACACGTGGTCCCGGTCCAGCACGGGCCAGGCATGGGCCGGGTCGATGAGAGCCAGCAGGCCGTCGGCCGTGCCCTGCACGACGGCATGGGGAGTGTTCGCCGGGATGAGCGCGGCCGTCATGGTGTGCTCGGCGCCGTCGGCGCCCCGGAGAACGAACCCGTCGCCGATCAGGAGCTGCACGGCGTGATGGGCGTGCATGCCGACTGTGCCGATCTGCCCGCCGTAGTAGAAGCGACCAGGCGTGATCGCCGCCCAGCCGCGCCATCGAGCCGCCGGTCGGAGAGGATCCGTCACGGGCACCACCGGGAGATCACGGCAACGGCGTGCGGCACGTCACGATGGTTCTGCCGACCGGGCGAGCAGCGGTCGTCGGCACAGCCGCCGGCCTCGGAAGCCGTGCTGCCGGGCACCGGGCCACCGGACAGGGTGGTGGCAGGCGCGGCGCGGCAGGCGTCCCCGCCCCAGGCGTCGCGACCTTCCTTGGCCGCGACCGGCGGCCGGATGCGGCGCCGCAGTACGGTGCGCCGGTCCGGGGCGGGCAGGTTGAGCGTGGTCACGACGCCGTCTTCCCTTCGATCTCGCCTGCCTGCCGGTCGAGGTGTTCCAGGTCGTGATCGAGTTCGGCCCGCAGCGCGCCGCGCGCGTCGGCCGCGCCGTGAGTGGTGCCGTGCCGGGTGCCGTGGACGGGGCAGAGCACCACGGCGTGGCCGGTGGCGGCCAGCAGATGCTCGGCCGAGGCGAGCAGGTCCATCAGCTCGGGGCGGGTCAGGGAGTAGAAGGACTGGCGGCCTTCGGCGCGGTGGTCGACCAGGCCGCAGTCGCGCAGGCAGGCCAGGTGCTTGGAGACCGTGGACTGGGCCAGGCCGAGCTCGCCGACCAGGTCGACCACCCGGGCCTCGCCGCGCGCGAGCCGGGCCACGATGCGCAGCCGGTTCTCATCGGCCAGGGAGTGGAACAGGGCCGCCGCCGGGGAGATGCCGGCGGCGATGTCGGCGCTGACGCAGCGGCCGGCATCATCGTCAATCGCCATATGGCGATGATATTCCTGCCTCGGCATGCCATGGCAGGAATAGGCGACGCCCGACCAGACTACCGAGGGCGGGTACGCGGACGTCCGCGCTGAGCACGTGCCGATCTTCTCGCTGGTGTGCGGGCGAGCCGGGCGAGTTCGGGCACCGCCAGGGCGTCGGTCCGGCGAGCATCTCCATGACGAGGCCGTGTTCAGTGAGGTGGCCGGTCAGGACGGTGAGCTCGCCGGCGTCGCAGCCGAGCCGCTTCCTCCGCTGGGAGTGGTCAACGCTTGCTGAGACCGCCGTCGACGGCGTACTGGCTCGCGGTGACATAGGTGGAATCGTCGGAGAGCAGGAACAGCGCCACGGCTGCCGCCTCCTCCGGCTTGCCGACCCGGGCAAGCGGCACGCGGCCGATGACATCGGCTTCGAAGGTCTGACGAACCTCCTCGCTCATGAAGCTTCGAAAACCGGTGTCGATCGCCCCCGGGACGAGTACGTTCACGCGTATGCTGCGCGGCGCCAACGCGCTCGCCCAGCCACGGGCCACCGCTACGAGCGCGCCCTTGGTGGCGGCATAAACGCTGGCCACGGCGGCACCCTCATAGGTCGAGGTAGAGGAGGTGACCACAACCGACGCGCCCGGATTGAGGTGCTCGGACAGCCGCGCCAGTTGTAGCACCGGGCCGCGGACGTTGGTGTTCATCATCCGGTCGAAGAAATCGGCGTCGACCTCTTCCACCGGGGACGTCCTGGCGTAGCCGGCGTTCAGCCACAATCCGTCGAGGCCCCCTTCCTTCGCCACGGTGGCCGCGAGTTCTTCGGCGCCATCGGACGCGCCAGCGTCGTTGTCCAGGATCAGCGCCGTCGGCAGCATCTCTCGCGCGTCGGCGATCCGCTGCGGAGTCGTGCCGGTGAGGATGAGCCGGCCACCCTCCTCGGCGATCCGCCGGGCACCCGCAAGGCCGATACCACTGGTGCCGCCGGTGATGAGGATGCGCTTGCCAGTAAACCTCGTCATGAATTCCCCCGATGCTCCCATTGTTCTCAGCAGCCGGCACTACCCCGTACCGGCCTTGGAAATCGTTGGGAGGCCGGGTGGCGGGTGCCCGGGAATCCGCGGGGCTCACCGCGCGGATTCCCGGGTGGAGGGTCCTCTCACCAGTTGGCGGGCAGACCCGGCACGGTGGCGGGCAGGGCCTGACCCGGCGGGTGGATGACGTAGACGATGCCGCCGCTGCTGGTGCTGCGCTGCCAGACATTCTCGAAGTCGCCCCGGGGATATACGTGGCGCACCGCGTCGTCGCTCGGTGAGGCGGGGTCGTTGGCGATCACGTCGCCGGTGGCGGTGAACCCGACGATCACCATGATGTGGCCGTCGGTGCCGTAGCCGGCACCGGGCAGCTCGTTCTCCTTGAACGACTGGGAGGTGATCACCGGGATTCCCGCGGCGATGAAGCGCTCCAGTTCGGTCAGCGACCGCAGCCGGGTGACGAAGCCCTCCATCCCGTACCGCCCGGCGTAGGCGGTGTTGAACGGCCAGTTGCCCGCCCCCTCGTAGGCGTGGTCGTAGGTGTGGCGGGCGGCGTGGTCGACCTCGGGGTCGGGGTCGGACGGGTCCACCCAGGAGGTGTCCTCCTTGCTGGGCCAGGCGCCCCAGTAGCCGAGCACCATCGTGGTGGAGGTCGGGCTGCACCACGCCTGGCCGCCGCCGTCCCACTCGGGGTAGTGGCCCTTGTGGACGTTCTGGGAACGGCGCGGCACCTTCAGCTCGATGCCCCACGCCCGGCCACCGGGACTGGCCGCCACGCGCTTGCGCTCGGGGACGGCCGAGGCCATAGCGCCCAGGCTCCGTACGACAGGCGTCACGGTGGAGCCGGGCGTGCGGTGCAGCGTGACGCGCAGCTGGTAGGCGGTGATCGGCCGGCCCGACGCGGCGACGAAGGTGTCGACCGAGACGGTGCCGTCGGCGTCGCCCTGGCCGGGGACCGAGGTGCGGCGGATGTCACCCTCGCCGTAGGCCCAGCGGCCCATGACGTACCACTTGCTCAGTCCGGCGGCGTTGCGGCCGCGCATCTCGACCTGCACCCAGCTCCCGGCCGGGGTGTCGGCGGTCCAGGACGCGACCAGCTCGGTCGCGGCGAAGCCGACCTGCCGTTCAGGGCCGGTCCAGCGGGCGTACTCCCAGGTACGGGTGCCCAGGGCGTCGGTGTAGGAGGTGGTTCCGGCGGCGGAGGCGAAGGCCAGGGTGTTGCCGGCCGTCACACCCTCGGCGACACCGGCGGGAAAGGAGGCCCGTTGGTAGACGACGTCGGTCTGGGCGGGCGGCGGCTTGGTCACGGCCGCGGCGGGCTCCACCGCGGAGACGGTGAGGGCCGCGGACGACACGACGGTGGACAGGAACGCGGAGAGGAACACGGTCAGCACGCGCATGGGCTCACCTTGCCTGGGGGTTCTCGACCCCGCAGACGGTAAGTCCCCGCACCGCCCCGCGCATCGGGAACTTTACGTATCCAAGCCACCGGAAAACCCCCGAGGGGGTGCCGACGTCTGGACCGAGGAGACCGCGAGGGGCGCCGGTGTCTGGACTGAGGAGCGGAGGAGCGGAGCGACGGAGCGACGAGGGAAGACACCGGGTCTGAGCCCCGAGCCGCGACACGCAGCGTCGCCATCAGCACAGCCCCGAGCCGCGACGCGCAGCGTCGCCATCAACACAGCGTCGTCATGAACACAGCGGATATCAGCGCAGGGGCACCCCGACGCCCCGACGAAGGCGGTCCATTTCGTCCCGGGAGACGTCGTAGGCCGCCCCGCAGTAGGTGCACTGCATCATGTAGCTCTTCCGCACCGGGAAGATCGGAATGAAGAACAGGCTGAACTTCGTCACCCGCTTCACCAGCGCCTGAGCCGCGGTGTTGCCGCAGTTACGGCAGACGAGAGTGACCATGCCAAGCCGCTGGATCGCGGTACGAAGACCGAAGATGAACAACATCACCCGCTCCTACCCGCCCCAGCCCGACTTCCACGTCGAACCCGCAAGGGGGCGCCGTTGTCTGGACCGGGGAACGCCGCGAGGGGGCGCCGGTGTCTGGACTGAGGAGAGAGCGAGCGCAGCGAGCGAACGACGAGGGAAGACACCGGACCGAGAGCCCCCGAGCCGCGACGCGCAGCGTCGCCATGAACACAGCGAGGGGGCGCCGGTGTCTGGACTGAGGAGAGAGCGAGCGCAGCGAGCGAACGACGAGGGAAGACACCGGACCGAGAGCCCCCGAGCCGCGACGCGCCAGCGTCGCCATTAACACAGCGTCGCCATGAACACAGAGACACCGGACTCAAGCCCCCGAGCCGCGACGCGCCAGCGTCGCCATGAGAAGAGAGAGGGCGAGACGGTCGGTGGGCGAGTCGAGGTCCAGGCCGGTCAGTTTCGCCAGGCGGCGCAGCCGGGCGCGCAGCGTCTCGCGGTGCACGCCGGCCGCGGCCGCGGCGGGGTCCCAGTGGTGGTTGGCCTCGACCCATGCCCGGGCGGCGGCGATCAGCGTCTCGCCGTCGGCCGTCTCGGTCACGGGTGCGAGCAGCGCGGCCGTGAACCGCTCCGCCTCGGGTGAGGCCAGCAGCCGGTCCAGCTCCATCACGGGCGTGTCGGCGTAGCGCACCGCCGGCCGGTCCGGGCCGGTCAGCTCGGCGGCCAGGCCGGACTCGCGGATGCCGGCCGGGACTTCGTCGAGCGGCCTGGGCGCGGCGATCCCAGCGCGGGCGCCGCCGAGCAGGGGCTCCAGCCGTTCCTCGGTGAATCCCGGGATGACGAGCACGACCGTGCCGACCCGGCCGTCGCCGGCCGCCCAGCCGCCGGCCGCCACGATCCGCTCGGCGGCACGGCGGTGGCCGGAGCCGGCCAGCGTGACGGCTGCGAACTCCTCGGGCAGCGGCAGGTCGGCCGCGGCGGCCACCCGCGCGGCCGAGCGGGCGTCGCCCTCGGCCAGCAGCCCGGCGATCGTCCGGCGCAGTTCGCGTTCGCCGCCCCGGTCGAGCACGGTGAGCAGGGCGGCGGCGGTACCGACGATCCCGGCGGCCCACATGGGCCGTTCGCCGACCGAGAGCGCGCCGACGCAGAGTGTGCCGCGCCGCTCGCGGGCCGGGCCCAGCGGGACCGCGGTCACCGGTACGCCGTCCAGCTCGACCTGGAGGATGTGCCGTCCGGATCGGTCGCCCTGGCGGGCCAGTCCGGTGAGCGCCTCGGCGGCGGGGCCCGCACCGGCGGGCGCGCGCAGCGCCACGGCGTGTCCGGCGTCCAGTACGGCGACCCAGCCGTGCATTTCCCGCGCCAGCCGGTCGGCCACGGCCTGCCGTCCGGCGTATCCGGCCTCGGCGAGCTGCTGCTGCACCTTCCTGGCCTGTTCGGCCTCGCGCCGCGCCTCTGCGGCGTTCAGGTCGGCCACGGCCCGGTCCACCGCGACGAACGGCGTGCGGCGCGGGACCTCGATCAGCGTCAGCCGGTGGCGGCGGGTGGCGTGGACGACTTCGGCGGGGACCTCGGTGAACCAGGGGTCGAGGCCGAAGCCGACGGCGCGGGCCCCGGCTTCGGCGAGCCGGGTCGCCCACCGTTCGGCCGCCGCGGCGGGGTCGTCCTGGTCGCGCAGCCACATGCCGCTGGTCAGCAGTAGTTCGGCTCCGTCGAGCCAGGGTGTGGGGTCGGGCTGTTCGGACACCGCCACCCAGCGCACCGGCTGGTCGAGCCCTTCGTGGCCCAGGACCACCCGCAGTCCGAGGCGGGCGTTGGCCAGCAGCCGCCGGATCGTCACCGCCATGGCTTTCCACCGTCCTCCGCGCGGCCGCCGGGGCGGCCGCCGGTCAGCGGGGCCGTCGCAGCATCTCCGCACCGAACAGGTCGGTCCGGCGCCGTGCCAGCTGCGGTTTCACCGCGCACGCCTCCCCCGCGCCGTCCGTGCCCCGCACCGCGCATCGCAGCTTCGTCCAGCCTATCCCCGTGCTCAGCGCCTCCTTTCGGGGCACCGTGACGTGGTCGGGGCCGAAGACGCCGCCGGGTGTCGTGCCGGCGTTGGCCAGGGCGATCCAGACGTGGGAGTCGCCGGCGCGCAGCCGGGCGGGGTGGGCGAAGGCGGGCTCGGGACCGCGCAGCGTGGCCGGGTTAAGCGGCACCCGGGTGCCGGGGAAGGGCACCGGGTAAGGCCAGTCCACCGCGGCGGGCACCGCGAGGACGTCGGCGCCGAGCACCGCGAGCGCCCGCGAGGGTTCGAAGGGTTCCAGCTCCTCCCCCGCCAGCAGCCCGAGCGATCCCCACGGCCGGGTGACGACCGTCGGAGGCTCTTCGCCGGGTTCGGCCCAGGCGGCGTGCGCGCCCAGGTGGGTGACGTGGCGGCGGGCGGCTTCACCGCCGGGGGTGACGAGCGTGACCGCGTACCGGACCGGACCCCGCCGGCCGTCCGCACCGTCCGAGCTCTCCGCGCTCTCCGCGCTTCCGGCGCCGCTCCCGTCGTCACCGGGTACGGCCAGCGCGGTCACCGCGTCGCAGCGGTGCCGTTCGCACCAGGCGCGCAGTTCCTCCAGCACGGCCCGGGCCCGGCCCGGGTCGGGGACGCCGCCGGTCAGATGGAAGGCGGGCAGCACGGCGAGGTCGGTGCCTTCGGGCGGGGCGGGCAGGTCACCGGCGGGCCCGGCCAGTACGGCGACGCCCACGGACGCCCCGTCCCCGGGCGCGATCCCGGCCTCGGCCGCGTCCCTGTTCCCCGTCGCGCCCTCAGGAACGGTCCCAGTCTCCGCTCCGCCGCCGGGCAGGGGCAGGCCGCCGGGCGGCGTGGTCAGCGCCTCGCGCTCGGCGCGCGGCCAGGCGGTCGAGCGGGCCAGCAGGCCGTACTCCGCGGGACGCCGGGCGGCCAGCCGCCGGTGGCGCGCGGTGGCCGCGGCGGTCAGGTCGAGGGTGGCGGTGACGAACCCGGGGCCGTCGTCCAGGGCGGCGGCAACGGCGCCGGTGTGGTCGAGCACGCAGCTTCCGCCGCTGAACTGGAAGGAGTTGCCGGCGAGGGTCTCGGCTCCGGCCTGGTCGGCGGCTACCAGCGGCAGGCCGTTCTCCCAGGCGCGCAGCCGCCAGGTGGCGCTGGGGCCGGGCTCGGCCACCCAGGCGGTGGGCAGCGCGATCCAGTCGGCGCCGCGCAGGGCGGCGTACCGGGCCGGCTCGGGATAGTCGACGTCGGCGCAGATCAGCGGCGTGACACGGCCCGCGGGGGTGTCCCACACCGGCGGCGGCAGGTGGCCGTCCACCGCCCACAGGGGGTCGGCGACGAACGCCTGCGTCTTGCGGTAGGAGCCGACCGGCCCGCCCGGGCCGATGAGCACGCACGTGTTGTGCAGGGTGCCCAGCTCGGGGTCGAGTTCGGGCATGCCGAGCACGATCCAGGCGCCGGTGGTACGGCACAGCCGGGTGAGCCGGCGCACCGACGGCCCGTCCACGGGCTCGGCGAAGGGCCGTACGTGCTCCTCGGAGGACCACAGGTAGCCGGTCAGGGCCATCTCGGGGGTCACGACCACCCGCGCACCGGCCGCGGCGGCCGCCGCGGCGAGGTCCTCGATCGCCTCCAGGTTGGCGGCGACGTCGCCGTGCGCCGATTGGAGCTGGACGGCTCCGACGGTGACCGCGCCGGGCGCGCCGGACCTGGGCGGGGTGGTGATCGCGGTCATGGTCTCCGATCCTCCGGTCGGTCGAGGGATTGTGTTCATTGCGACGCTGCGCGTCGCGGCTCGGGGGCTCTCGGTCCGGCGTCTTCCCTCGTCACTCCGTCGCTCCGCTCCTGCGCTCCTCAGTCCAGACACCGGCGCCCCCTCACTGTGTTCACTGCGACGCTGCGCGTCGCGGCTCGGGGGCTCAAGCCCGGCGTCTTCCCTCGTCACTCCGTCGCTGCGCTCCTGCGTTCCTCAGTCCAGACACCGGCGCCCCCTCACTGTGTTCACTGCGACGCTGCGCGTCGCGGCTCGGGGGCTCAGACCCGGCGCCTTCCCTCGTCACTCCGTCGCTGCGCTCCTGCGTTCCTCAGTCCAGACACCGGCGCCCCTCGCGGGGGCCGGAGGAGGGACGCCCGCCGCGGGGTGGCCGGCCGGACGGGGGAGCATCCGGTCCGCGCCGCCCCGCGGCGGGCGGGAGTGGCGTCAGTCGAAGACGATGACGCTGCGGGTGCGGGTGCCGTCGCGCATCGCGTCGAACGCCTCGTTCACCTCGTCGAGCCGGACGCGGTGCGAGATGAGCGAGTCCAGCGGCAGCTTACCCGCGAGGTAGAGCTCGGCCAGCCGGGGGAAGTCCAGGCTCGGCACGGCTCCGCCGTAGTTGGAGCCGATGAGGGTCTTGCCCGCCTCGGCCAGTTCCAGCACGTCGATGCCGGCCTTGGTGCCCTCGGGCGGCAGACCGACGAGGACCCCGACGCCGCCGGGCGCCAGCAGCGACGGCAGCGTCTCGATGGTCTCGACGCGGCCGATCACCTCGAAGGCGTAGTCGGCGCCGCCGCCGGTCAGCTCGGCCACCTGGGCGGCGACGTCGTCACCGGCGCGCAGGGTGTGGGTGGCGCCGAACGAGCGGGCGGCGGCCAGCTTCTCCTCGGCGGTGTCCACCGCGATGATCGGGTGGGCCCCGGCGAGCGCCAGGCCCATGATCACCGCCAGGCCCACGCCGCCGCAGCCGACGACGACGGCCGAGGAGCCGGCGGGGACCCTGGCGTTGTTGACGACCGCGCCGACGCCGGTGGTGATCGAGCAGCCGATGAGGCTGGCGACGTCGAACGGCACGTCGGAGGGGATGCGGACCGCGGCCGACTCGGGCACGACGGTGTACTCGCTCATCGTGCCCACGGCGAGGTAGGGGTAGACGACGTCGTCGCCGTCACGCAGCCGGGTGGTGCCGTCGGGCAGCAGGCACTCGGGCGCCCGGGTGCCGGTGCACGCCCACGCCTTGCCGGCCGCGCAGGCGCGGCAACGGCGGCAGGGGTAGTACCACGACAGGATGACGCTGTCGCCGGGGGCCAGGCCGGTGACGCCCTCGCCGACCGCCTCCACGGTGCCGGCGCCCTCGTGACCCATCACCGTCGGGGAGGGCAGGTTCCACTCGCCGTCGAGGACGTGCCGGTCGGAGCCGCACACGCCGGAGGCGCCGAGCCGTACCAGGACCTCACCGGGGCCCGGGTCGGCCACCTGGATCTCCTTGATCTCCAGGCGGTTGCCGCGGCCGTCGTGCACGGCCGCCATGGCGGTTCTGGGCATCAGGACTCCTTCTGCGTGGTGACGGGGACCGCTCCGGCGACGGCCGGGGCGAGGTGCCGGCGGTTGAGCGTGCGGCTGAGGACGACGTGCGCGACCGCGGCGACGACCACGGCGGGCACCGAGGCGGTGAGCCAGTTGAAGGCGGGCAGCGTGTCGAGGGTCTGCGGGTTGTACAGCACCACGTAGGCGACGGCGCCCAGCGCGGTGGAGATCAGCCCGGACAGGTTGAACCCGCCGGTGAAGTGGTACGGGCTGGCGGCGCGGTGCGCGTACAGACCGCGCAGGTCCAGCCGCTGGCGGCGCACCACGAAGTAGTCGGCGATGACCGTGCCGCAGATCGCCGCGAGGAAGGCGCCGCTCCAGGTGACGAACACCAGGAACCGGTCGTACAGCAGGTTCGGCCAGAAGCTGATGATCGCCGGGAGGAGGAAGAAGCCTCCGGTGAGCCATTCCCAGCGGAATCTCGCCAGCAGTTCGCCGCCGGCCTGCCGCAACGCGAGGCAGGTCGAGTAGACGATGGAGGTGAGGCTGGTGAGGTTGGCGAAGGCGATGAACAGCAGCGCCAGCATGCCGAGCCATTTGCCGCCGAGGGGGACCATCCACACGGTGGGGTCGGGGTCGCCGAGGGTCAGCGCGGCCGCCATGCCCACGACCTGGGCCACGATCGTCGCGCCGAACAGGCCGATGAAGCCCGGCCACAGGGCGCTGCGCGGGCGGTCGGTGAGGCGGGCCAGGCTGCCCATGACCGGCCACCACGACAGGCCGACGCCGAGGTTGAACTCGACGGCGAGGGCGAAGTTCAGCCCCTCGCTGGGGAACGGGTTCAGCGGCTTGGCCGCCAGCAGGTCGTTCCACGAGGTCTTGGTGAGCACCAGCACGATCATGCCGACGGTCAACAGGGCCAGGCCGGGCGAGACGATGCGGTTGAGGAACCGCATCGTCAGCGGGCCCTTGGCCAGGACGATCCAGGCGATCGCCAGCGCGATGAGGGCCAGGATGGTCACCGGCAGCGCGTTGGGGCCGATGTCGGTGCCGAACACCTGGTTGGAGACCTGCGTGGTGGCCCGCCCGAACATCACGCCGAGCAGCGCCGACCAGCCCATCTCGGTGAAGAGCACGACGGTGAACACCAGGACGGCGACCCCGCCGAACCCGAACACGCTGCGCAACAGGGTGTACTGCTCCACGCCGTAGCGCTGGCTGGAGACGACGCTGCCCAGCAGCATCACGGCGACGCCGATGGCGTTGCCGATGATCATCGCCGCCAGGCCCTTCTGGAAGCCCACCAGCGCGGCCGTGGAGCCGCCGACGAGGAACGCCCACGTCGCGATGGCCAGGCCGACGTTCACCCAGGTGAAGTCGGTGAAGTTCCAGACCCGCTCGCTGCGCAGCACGGGCAGCGAGCCGAAGGTCGCCTCCTTGGCGACGTCTTCGCCGGCCGACATCACGCCATCACCCACCCGGCGACCGTGAGGGCCACGACGATGGCGGCCAGCAGCCACAGGTCGGCCGCGGCGAGGGGCGCGTGCGCCGGGTCGCCCGACTCGTCGCGTTCGAGGGTGACGAGCCGCCTGTCCAGCTCGGCCCGCAACGCGGAGTCCTTCACATCCATACGGTTAACCTCCAAGAACGGTCGCCCGACGGCGCCGGTCGTCTCCCGCGGACCGGCCGCGTGTGACGCGGAACTCATCCGGCGGTTAACTCACCGTAAAAGGAGGTTCCGGAAGGTGTTCCCGCTGTATTTCCGCTGTTCGGACGGCGTTGATGGCGGATTTACCGTA
Organism: Streptosporangium pseudovulgare; assembly: GCF_014648055.1. GTDB lineage: Bacteria > Actinomycetota > Actinomycetes > Streptosporangiales > Streptosporangiaceae > Streptosporangium > Streptosporangium pseudovulgare. Next base: position 50,705 of record NZ_BMQJ01000013.1, on the reverse strand, counting down.
CGGCGGGGCCACCGGGGGGCGGTCCGGAGCGACCGTCCCCGGCGGCCGGCGGGTCAGTAGGGCCAGACCCAGTCGCGGATGTCGGCGGGGTCCTCGCCGTACTCGCGGGTGTGGGCGCGGGCGCGCAGGCGCTCGTCGGCCATCCGCTGGCGCAGGTGGGCGGCGGTGGCGCCGAGCCCGGGCACCCGGTCGATGACGTCCATGACCAGGTGGTAGCGGTCGATGTCGTTGAGCATCGCCATGTCGAAGGGCGTGGTGGTGGTGCCCTCCTCCTTGTAGCCCCGCACGTGGATGTTGTCGTGGCCGTTGCGGCGGTAGGTGAGCCGGTGGATCGACAGCGGGTAGCCGTGGAAGTTGAAGATGATCGGCCTGTCGGTGGTGAACAGCGTGTCGAACTCGGTGTCGGACATGCCGTGCGGGTGCTCCGACTCCGGCTGCAGCCGCATCAGGTCCACGACGTTGATCACCCGTACCCGCAGCTCGGGCAGGTGCTCGCGCAGCAGCGCGGCGGCGGCCAGGGTCTCCAGCGTCGGCACGTCCCCGGCGCAGGCCAGGACCACGTCGGGCTCGGAGCCGTCGTCGGTGGAGGCCCACTCCAGGATGCCCAGCCCCCGGGTGCAGTGCGCGATCGCCTCCTCCATGGTGAACAGGTCCAGCACCGGCTGCTTGCCCGCCACGACGAGGTTGACGTAGTCGCGCGAGCGCAGGCAGTGGTCGGCGACCGACAGCAGGGTGTTGGCGTCCGGCGGCAGGTAGATCCGCACCACCGAGGGCTTCTTGTTCATCACCACGTCGAGGAAACCGGGGTCCTGGTGGCTGAAGCCGTTGTGGTCCTGGCGCCAGACGTGCGACGACAGCAGGTAGTTCAGCGAGGCGACCGGCCGCCGCCAGGGGATCTTCTGCGACGACTCCAGCCACTTGGCATGCTGGTTGAACATCGAGTCGACGATGTGGATGAACGCCTCGTAGCAGTTGAACAGCCCGTGCCGGCCGGTCAGCAGGTAGCCCTCCAGCCAGCCCTGGCACAGGTGCTCGCTGAGCACCTCCATCACCCGGCCGTCGGGACCGAGGTTCTCGTCGGTGTCGAGGATCCGGGCGTCCCAGGCCCGGTCGGTGACCTCGAAGACGGCCGACAGCCGGTTGGAGGCGGTCTCGTCCGGCCCCATCAGCCGGAAGTCGGCGGGGTTGGCGGCGATGACCTCGCGCAGCAGGCCGCCCAGCACGCGGGTCGGCTCGGTGAGCTGCGTCGCCGGGGACTTCACCATGACGGCGTGGTCGCGGAAGTCGGGCAGCATGAGCGGGCGCAACAGCTCGCCGCCGTTGGCGTGCGGGTTGGCGCTCATCCGGAGCGGTCCGGCGGGCACCGTCTCCAGCACCTCCGGCACGGGCCGCCCGTCGGCGTCGAACAGTTCCCCGGGCCGGTAGGAGCGCATCCACTCCTCCAGGGCCCGCAGGTGTTCGGGGTTGTCGCGCACCCCGGTCAGCGGCACCTGGTGGGAACGCCAGGTGCCCTCGACCGGCAGGCCGTCCACCTCGCGTGGGCCCGTCCAGCCCTTCGGGGTGCGCAGGATGATCATCGGGAGCCGGGTGGCGCGGCCCTCCTTGTACTCGGTGATCTCGTCGAAGGCCCGGTCCAGGGTCTCGGCCATCAGCGGGTGCATGGCGGCCGGGTCGTCGCCGGCGACGACGTGCGGGCGGTAGCCGTACCCCTCCATGAGCTTGACGAGCTCTTCCTCGGGGATGCGGGACAGGATCGTCGGGTTGGCGATCTTGTAGCCGTTGAGGTGGAGGATCGGCAGGACGGCGCCGTCCCGGGCGGGGTTGAGGAACTTGTTGGAGTGCCAGCTCGCGGCCAGCGGGCCGGTCTCGGCCTCGCCGTCGCCGATCACGCAGGCCACCACGAGGCCGGGGTTGTCGAAGGCCGCGCCGAAGGCGTGGGCCAGCGAGTAGCCCAGTTCGCCGCCCTCGTTGATGGAGCCGGGCACCTCGGGGGCGACGTGGCTCGGGATGCCGCCGGGAAAGGAGAACTGCCGGAACAGCCGCCGCATCCCCTCGGCGTCCTGCCGGATGTGGGGGTACTTCTCGGTGTAGGTGCCCTCCAGCCAGGCGTGCGCGACCGCCGCCGGGCCGCCGTGCCCTGGGCCGACGATGTAGATCATGTCCTGGTCGCGCTCGGTGATGATCCGGTTGAGGTGGGCGAAGCAGAAGTTCAGCCCCGGTGTGGTGCCCCAGTGGCCCAGCAGCCGGGGCTTGATGTCCTCGGGCCGGAGCGGTTCGGACAGCAGCGGGTTGCCGAGCAGGTAGATCTGCCCGACCGACAGGTAGTTGGCCGCCCGCCAGTAGGCATCGACATGAGCGAATGCATCCATACACCGACAGTTCCTCAGCGGCGGGTTTCAAACCCTCACCCGTCCCGGTTCCCCCGCGCGGGAGGACCGCCCCGGCGCGCGGCGGGGCCGGGGCGGCAGGTGCCCAGGGGCCGGTCAGGGCCCGGAAACGGACCCTGGAGAACGGATGCGCGGGGCCGTACGGCCCGCGGGCCGGTCACGGCCGGGAGAACGAACCCGGAGAACGAACACCCGGGACCGTACGGCCCACGGGCCGGTCATGGCCCGGAGAACGAACACCCGGGACCGTACGGCCCGCGAGCCGGTCACGGCCCGGGAACCGGACGCCCGGGCCTCAGTCGGTGACCTCCACGCCTCTCCAGAAGGCCACCCGGTCCTTGATCTGGGCCGCCTCGGGCTTGGGCTCGGCGTAGAACCAGGCCGCGTCGGGGTTCTGCTTTCCGTCCACCTCCAGCGTGTAGTAGTTCGCCGTGCCCTTCCAGGGGCAGACCGTGGTCGTCTCCGACGGCCTCAGGTACTGCGGGAACACCGACTCGATCGGGAAGTAGTGGTTGCCCTCCACGATCCGGGTGTCGTCGCTCCGCGCGATGATCTCGCCGTTCCACCGTGCTGTCGCCATGCTCCCAGGCTGGCACATCCCCGCCCGGAGATCCCGCGCCACCCTCCCCCAGCCGGGAAGCACCGCCCCTCCGATCGGAAAGCACCACCCGCCCGCCGCGTGCCGGGGCTCCGCGCGGCGAGGCTCTGCCGTCCTGCCGCATACGGCAAAGCCATCACCCGGTACGGGTTCGACCGCACAGGCCAGGGCATTCCCGTACATATGCGCGTAGTAGTCGTCGGCGCCACCGGGAACGTGGGCACCAGCACGGTGTCCGCCCTGGCGGCCGATCCCGAAGTCACATCCATCGTCGGCCTGGCCCGGAGGATCCCGGACTGGAGTCCCGACAAGACGACATGGCGTTCGGTGGACGTCTCCACCGGCGACCTGGACACGCACCTGGCGGGAGCGGACGCCGTGGTGCACCTGGCGTGGCTGTTCCAGCCGACCCGGGACCCGGTGACGACCTGGCGGTCCAACGTGCTGGGCAGCATCCGGGTGTTCGAGGCGGCCGCCCGGCAGAAGGTCCCCGCCCTGGTCTACTCCTCCTCGGTGGGCGCCTACTCCCCCGGCCCGAAGAACCGGCCGGTCGGCGAGGACTGGCCCACCAACGGCTGGCCCGGCGCCGCCTACGGCCGGGAGAAGGCCTACGTGGAGCGGGTGCTCGACATCTTCGAACGGGACCATCCCGGCACCCGGGTGGTGCGGATGCGGCCGGGCTTCGTCTTCAAGCGGGAGGCGGCGACCGAGCAGCGGCGGCTGTTCGGCGGGCCGTTCATCCCCCAGCGGCTCGTACGGCCCGGCCTGATCCCCTTCGTCCCGGACAACCCGGGCCTGAGGTTCCAGGCGGTGCACGGCGAGGACGCCGGTGAGGCGTTCCGGCTCGCGGTCACCCGGCCGGTTTCCGGGGCCTTCAACCTCGCCGCCGAACCGGTCGTCGAGCCGTCGACGCTGGCCGAGCTGCTGGGCGCCCGGCTGCTGCCGGTGCCCGACTGGGTGCTCAGGGGGACCGCGGCGGCCGCCTGGTACGCGCGGCTGATCCCCGCCTCACCCGCCCTGGTGGACATGGTGCTGAAGATGCCGATCATGGACGTCACCAGGGCCCGCGCCGAGCTGGGCTGGCAGCCCCGCCACACGGCGGTCGACGCGCTGCGGGAGCTGTTCGAGGGCCTGCGGGGCGTCGAGGGCATGGCGACGCCGCCGCTGTCGGCGGAGACCGGCGGCCCGGCGCGGACCGGCGAGCTGAGCACCGGGGTCGGCAAGCGGCCGTGACCGCGGCGTCCCGTCCTCGCCGGACGGCCCGGCCCGGTGTCCCGGGCGCCGGGCCGGCCGCCGCGGCCGTGGTGGGGGAAGGCGTCCGATGGGGCCGCCGCGACGGGTGACGGAGCCGCGCCGCGGGGCAGGGATGCGGGCATGACGACACCGCCCTCCTTCCCGCACGCCGCCCCGCCGCCCGCCGCCCGGCGGTCCGGGCCGGGCCGGATCCTGGTCGGCACGGCCTCCTGGACCGACCGGTCGCTGCTGGAGTCGGGCTGGTATCCCGCGGACGTCTCCACCCCGGCCGAGCGGCTGGCCTACTACGCCTCGCAGTTCCCGATCGTCGAGGTGGACGCCACCTACTACCACCCGCCCGCCCAGCGCACGGTGGAGGCCTGGCGGGACCGGACGCCGCCGGACTTCACCTTCAACATCAAGGCGTTCTCGCTGCTGACCGACCACCCCACCCCGCCCCGGTCCCTCTACGCCGACCTGCGCGACCGCGTCGGTACGGCCAAGCACAACCTCTACCTGCGCGACGTCGGCCCGGAGATCACCGAGGAGGTCTGGCAGCGGTTCCTGTCGGCGCTGGCGCCGCTGCAGGAGGCGGGCAAGCTGGGGGCGGTCCTGTTCCAGTTCCCTCCGTGGTTCGCCATCGGGGCGGCCCAGCGGCGCTACATCCTCGACTGCGTACGGCGCTGCCGTCCGATGCGCGTCTGCGTGGAGTTCCGCAACCGGACCTGGATGGAGCCGGAGCGCAACCGCGAGGAGACCCTGGAGTTCCTCGCCTCGCACGAGATCCCCTACGTCTGCGTCGACATGCCCCAGGGACATCCGTCGTCGGTCCCGCCGGTGCTGGCCGTGACCGCCGGCGACCTGGCGGTGGTCCGCCTGCACGGCCACTCCGACCGGTGGGCGGGCGGGACGAAGGAGGAGCGCTTCGCCTACCTGTACTCCGAGGAGGAGCTGGCGCGGTGGGCGGAGAACGTCCGGCTGCTGTCCGCCGAGGCCGCCGCCACTCACGTGTTCTTCAACAACTACTGGGGTGACGGCTCGCAGCGCAACGCGGCACGGCTGGCCGAACTCACCGGCCCGGACGTGTCACGCGGCGGGACGGCCTGAGGGAGCCCGGCCCGGAGTGCGGAGGGTCTCGTCCGTGAGGCGGGGACGGCGGAGGGCGATCCCGCCGGGGGCGGCGGACCGGCCCGGGGGCGCGGGTCAGCTCCGGGCGGCCGCCCCGGCCTCCGCCCTGGCCTTACGGCGCACCACCGCCATGAGCGCCCTGCGCTCGTCAGGGGTGGTGCCGCCCCAGACCCCGTACATCTGCTGGGTGTTCAGGGCGTAGTCCAGGCAGCGCCGCTTGACCGGGCAGCGGTTGCAGACGGCTTTGGCCTGCTCGCACTGTTCCCGGCCGGGGCCTTCGAAAGAGACGGGGAAGAAGAGCTCCGGGTCCTCCTCCAGGCACAGGGAACTGCGGGACCAGTGGATGATGGGCACGACGTTGCCCTGTCCAGACATAGGCGATCCAATGAAGGTGAAAGGCGTGATGATTCGCAACTTGGCTTCTGGCTCGCGTGCCCACAGGAGATACATTCATACCTTTTAAGGCGAAAAATCGCGTTACTTTGCCAGCTGTTTCCCTGCCCCGCCGCTCACGCCCCGCCTCCTCAGCGGAACCGGAAGGACAGCGGGCCGGTCGGAGTCGAGTCGTCGAGGGAGTCGAGCATGTCGTCCTCCTCCCCCAGGCCGCTCTCCCTGGCCAGGCGCGGGCCCATCTCCCGCACCTCGTCGGCCAGGTCCTCCCGGCCGATCGCGTCCAGCGTGGCCCGCAGCTTGGCCAGGCCGTGCCCCATCTCCACACTCGCCACGTGCGACAGCGTCGCGGGCAGCGCCCGTTGCAGGCTCCTGACCGCCACGTCGCGGTCCCGGCCCTCCAGCTGCGGCAGGATGTCGGCGAGGGTGGACAGCGCCGCGGCGCACGTCTGGTGCTGCCGGGAGGAGGTGCTGACCACCACCAGGTCCACCAGCGCGGTGACGATCCGCCGCTGCGCCACGTCCTCGTAGACCACCGGCAGCGGCCCGCCGTACAGCTCGGCGTCGGGCACGCCCGCCGCCGCCCACCGGGCCGACAGGTCGCGCAGGGCCCCGATCGCCGCCACCGCCACGTCGGGGTTCTGCCGGGTGGAGTTGGCGGCCCAGGCGACGTGGCCGAGCTGCTCGACGGCGTGGTCGGGGTCGACGCCGGCGTTACGGGACCGGTCGATCATGACGCAGGACAGGACGTTGTCGGCGACGTGGGCACGGCGACCGGCGTCCCCGCCCCGGATGTGGGCGACGAGGTCTCCGTAGGCGAGCAGGTCGCCGATCCGCACCCGGAACTCCACCTCGATCTCCTCCCCGGTGCCGCGCAGCAGGTCCTGCAGGCGGGCCGTGCTGATGTCGATCACGTACCCCGTCTCGCGGGTGGTCACCGGGGTCGGCTCGCCGTCCAGCGTCCGCCTGCGGCGGGAGCGCGCCACCAGCGGCATCTGGCGCAGCCTGGCCCGGATGGCGAGGTCCTGGATCGAACGCACCACGGAGGTGGGCCGCATCTGGTCGATCACGCCGTAGCCCATGAACACCAGCAGGACCAGCGCCCCGGCGGCCAGCACGACCGCCAGCATCGCCCCCACCCCGATCCACTCCGGGCGCGAGACGGCCATCACGAGATAGGTGAAGGTCGCGCAGCCCGCGAAGTAGCCGAAGTACGCCTGGTTGGCCCTGCGCCGCAGGAACTGGTCGAAGACCACCGGCGCGACCGAGGTGGACGTGTGGGAGATCGCCACCAGCAGCGCCGACAGCGTGAGCGTGGTCACCGTCACCAGACCCGAGGCGATCACGCTCAGCATCCTGAGCAGGTTGGCGTGCGGGAACAGCCGGAGGAAGAGGTCGTGCACGGCCCCATGCGACCTCGACAGGGCGATGTCGGCGAAGACGGACACCGCGGCCAGCCCGACGAATCCGAGCACCATCAGCAGCGGTGTGAACAGGAACTCCGTCGCCGACAGCCGCCAGCGGACCCGCAGGTCCTGGGCGGGCGGCACGAACCTCTGGAGGTGGGGGGCTTCGGGCACCGGAACCAACTGCCCCGGCGCGATGGCGGCAAACGCCGTGGAACCCCGCGGAACCCGCGAAACCCGGCGCCCGGACTCCGCGTCCGGGCGCCGAATCCGGCGGCCGTCAGGCCGTCAGGCCGTCTCGGCCATCCGCGCCCGCTCGTTGGGCACGCCGTGCGTCATCTTCAGGCCGCTCACGTCACGCGGCCCGTTCTTGCCCAGGTTGGACAGCCGCTCCAGCTCCTCCTCGCTCAGGTCCTGGGTGGCCAGCGGCTCCAGGTGGGCGACGTCCTCCGGCCCGATGCCCAGCCCCTCGCCGACGCGCAGACCCAGGTCGTCGTCGACCATCAGGAAGTGCCAGACCATGCGCTCCTGGATGGGACGCTCGGCCTGCGACAGCATGGTGACGAAGTTCAGCACCAGGTCGTCGCGCTCCCACTGCTCCATCAGCGCGTAGCGCTGACCGGCCTGGGCGTAGTCGTTGGTCCGCGGGATGCGCTTGCGGGTCAGCCGCCCGGAGACGACCGGCCCCTGCTCGTCGCGGGTCGGGTACTGCGCCTCACGCAGCCCGCCGGTGATGGACGGCTCGTAGTTGACGTGCGGGTTCTCCCCCTCGCCGTCGACGTAGTAGGTCATCTGGCCGTCGCGCTGGTTGGTCCGCACCTTGGCGTTCTTCGCCTGGTTCACCGGCAGCTGCAGGTAGTTCGGCCCCACCCGGTAGCGCTGGGTGTCGCTGTAGGAGAACGTCCGGCCGACCAGCATCTTGTCGTCGGAGAAGTCGAGCCCGTCGACCAGCACGCCGGTGCCGAAGGAGATCTGCTCGTTCTCGGCGAAGTTGTTCCGCACACTGCGGTTGAGGACCATCCGGCCGACCGGCAGCGCCGGGAACTCGTTCTCCGGCCAGACCTTGGTGTCGTCCAGCGGGTCGAAGTCCAGCTCGGGATGCTCGTCGTCCGACATGATCTGCACCAGCAGCTCCCACTCGGGGAACTCACCGCGGTCGATGGAGTCGCGCAGGTCCTTGGTGGCGTGGCCCAGTTCCTTGGCCTGCACGGCCGCCGCGTCCGCCGCCGTCATGCTCCGCACGCCCTGCTTGGGCATCCAGTGGTACTTCACCAGGTGCGTCACACCCTCGGCGTTGACCCACCTGTAGGTGTTGACCCCGAAGCCCTGCATGTGCCGGTAGTCGGCCGGGATGCCCCGCGGGCTGAACAGGTTCACCAGCATGTGCATGCACTCCGGCGTCTGCGACATGAAGTCGAAGATCCGGTTGGGCTCCTGCCGGAACGTCACCGGGTCCGGCTTGAGCGCGTGGATCACGTCGGGGAACTTGATGGCGTCCCGGATGAAGAAGACGGCCAGGTTGTTGCCGACGAGGTCCCAGTTGCCGTCCTCGGTGTAGAACTTCACCGCGAACCCGCGCGGGTCGCGCGCAGCCTCCGAGGAGTCGCGGCCGCCGATCACCGTGGAGAAACGCACGGCGACGTCGGTGCGCTTGCCCTCCTCCTGGAAGAGCTTCGCCCTGGTGAACCGGCTGATCGGCTCGTCACCCAGCTTGCCGTACGCCTCGAAGAAGCCGTAGGCGACCGTCCCCCGGGCGTGCACCACCCGCTCCGGGATCCGCTCCCGGTCGAAGTGGCTGATCTTCTCCAGGAACTGGTAGTTCTCCAGGGTCGCCGGGCCCCGCGCGCCGATCGTGCGCTGGTTCTGGTTGTCATAGACCGGGTGTCCCTGCCGATTCGTCAGCGTCGGACGCTCGTCACCCGGCTGCGACCCCATGCTCGACACGTCCGTCATGACGTCATTCCCTTCCGTGTCGCGATCACTTCGGCGTACCGAGCCTGTCGGCACACGGAGTCCCCATATCCGGCGGTGTGTGATTTATAGCGGGGAAGGAAAAGAATCTCCTCAACATGGAGACCCGCGTGAACGACACGCGGCCGTCACGCGGGCATCCGGTTCCCTCAGCGGGACTTCGCCGTGGCCTTCCGGTTGGCCTTCTTGATCGCGTCCACCAGCTCCTCCTTGCTCATCGAGGAGCGGCCGGGCACGTCCAGGCGCTTGGCGACCTCGTACAGGTGCTGCTTGGACGCCTTGGCGTCGACCCCCTCGGCGGTCTTGCCGCGCTTGGGAGTGCTCTTGGCCGCCTGGGAGTCGGAGGGCCCCTTGCGGGACTTCTCCTCCCAGTGGTCGCCGACCTTCTCGAAGGAGTGCTTCAGCGCCGCGAACGCCGTACGATGCGCCCGCTCCCCCTCACCGTAGGTCTCCACCGCCGAGTCATGGGCCTTGCTCCAGGTCTCCTGCGCCTTCTTGGGAGAACGCTGGATGGTGGACGGCATTTCCTTCCGTGCCGGCATCGAGATCACCTCTCTCCCTCGTTCACCGGCTCCCTGCCCGCGTCACCGCCTTTCATGCGGCCCCCGCGCTCATACGGCCCTCATATGTCATGCGGCCCTCGGCTTTGACGTGGCCTCGTCCTTCACGCGGTTCCGGGTTCTGACACGGCCCTCGGTTTTCACACGGCCCCCGCGCCGGCCGCCCCCGCGCCGCGCCTTCCTGCGGGAGCCCTCCCGGGCCGAGTCCCGCAGCAGGGAGATCACCGCCTGCTCCACGCCGCCGTGCGTGGCCAGCTGCCCGAAGGCTGCGTCCGCGCCGAGCTTTCCGAGCGCCGGCCCGACGGTCCGGCCCCTCTCGTACGCCTCGATGACACGCGGGTCGATGTAGGAGGCGCGGGCGACGGCCGGGGTGTTGCCCAGGTAACCCGCCACCTCGTTCACCACCCGGCTGATCGCCCGCCTCCGGCCGGTCCTGGACCGGGCGCGGGCGGAAACCGCCAGGCCCACGGCGGCCAGGACCGTCCCGTGCCAGGTACGGAAGTCCTTGGCCGACACCTCGGTCTCCAGCGTCTCACGCAGGTAGGCGTTGATGTCGTCGCTGCGCACATCCACCCAGCGGGAACCGTCCTGGTAGCGCAGCAGCTCCCCCTCCTCCGCGGCCCGGTGCAGGGCGGTGACCACCTTGCACACGTCCGCGTCCATGATCTCCACCTCCCGCTGCTTGCCGCCCTTGGCCGGGTAGGAGCAGACGACGCGACCCGCCGAGCAGGCGACGTGCTCCATCCGGAGCGTGGCCAGCCCGAACGACTCGTACGCCTCCCCACCGACCCGGAAGAAGCCGATGTCGAGCATCCGGGCCGCGGCCGCCAGCACCCGCTCACGCGTCAACCCCCGCTGCCCCAGGTGCTCGGCCACCCGCTCACGGAACGTGGGCAGCCGCTCGGCCATCTCCAGCACCCGGTCGAACTTCAGCCGGTCCTGCTCCCTGCGCCAGTCGTCGTGGTAGCGATACTGGCGGCGCCCGGCGGTGTCGGTGCCCACCGCCTGGATGTGCCCGTCGGGCCATCGGCAGATCCACACGTCGGTCCAGGCGGGCGGAAGCACCAGCGCCCGGATCCGGTCGAGGGCACGGCGGTCGCGCACGGGCCTGCCGTCGGAATAGTGGTAGCTGAACCCGCGACCCCTGCGCCGCCGTACGATGCCTGGTTCCGCGGGATTGCTCTGGCGAAGTTCGGTCACGGCGGTTTCCCTACCCTGCTCATGGCGACGCTAGCGCGTCGCGGCTCGGGGGTTGTGTTCATGGCGACGCTGCGCGTCGCGGCTCGGGGGCTCTTGATCCGGCGTCTTCCCTCGTCACTCCGTCGCTCCGCTCCTCCGCTCCTCAGTCCAGACACCGGCGCCCCCTCGCGGGCTCATTGCGACGCTGGCGCGTCGCGGCTCGGGGGCTGGAACCCGGCGTCTTCCCTCGTCACTCCGTCGCTGCGCTCCTGCGCTCCTCGGTCCAGACACCGGCGCCCCCTCACTGTGTTCACAGCGACGCTGCGCGTCGCGGCTCGGGGGCTGAAGCCCGGCGTCTTCCCTCGTCACTCCGTCGCTGCGCTCCTGCGCTCCTCAGTCCAGACACCGGCGCCCCCTCACTGTGTTCACAGCGACGCTGCGCGTCGCGGCTCGGGGGCTGGAACCCGGCGTCTTCCCTCGTCACTCCGTCGCTGCGCTCCTGCGCTCCTCAGTCCAGACACCGGCGCCCCCTCACGGGCTCATTGCGACGCTGCGCGTCGCGGCTCGGGGGCTGGAGCGGCCGGAGGCGGGAGCGCCGATACCGATCTGCAGCGTGGCCGGGGTCCCGCAGCAGCCGCCGGAGGCCTGTGCCGCGTCGGGCTGGTCGAACAGGCCGGAGCCGCCGCACACCCCGGTCTCGGGTAGGACGAGTTCGACGCGTTCGGCGGCCTCACGGTCACCGGCCAGGGCGGCGGCGATGGAGCGGGTCTGCTCGTATCCGGTCATGGCCAGGAATGTCGGGGCGCGGCCGTAGGACTTCATGCCGACCAGGTAGACGCCCCGCTCGGGGTGGGACAGCTCATTGACTCCGTGCGGGTAGACGGTGCCGCAGGAGTGCACGTTGGGGTCGATCAGCGGCGCCAGCGCGAGGGGGGCCTGCAGGCGCTCGTCCAGGCCGAGGCGGATCTCGCTCAGGAACGACAGGTCGGGGCGGAAGCCGGTCAGCACGATCACCTCATCGACCGGCTCGGTGGCCCGGCCGTCGTCGGCGACGAGGACCAGGCTCTCGCCGTCCCGCTGTACGGCGGCGGTGCGAAAGCCCGTGACCGCGGCGGCGTGACCGGCCTCGACGGCGGCCTTGGCGGCGAGGCCGAGGGCGCCGCGGGCGGGAAGCTGGTCGGCATCGCCCCCGCCGAAGGTGGCCGCGCCGATGCCGCGTCGCAGGATCCAGAGAGCGTGCGTGCCCGGCTCCTGCTCGGCGAGGTCCGCCAGGGCGGCCAGCGCGGTGAAGGCCGAGGCCCCGGAGCCGACCACCGCGGTGCGCCGCCCGGCATATCGGGCGCGTACGGCGGGGTCGCGCAGGTCCGGGACGCGGTAGGAGATGCGGTCGGCCGCGGCTTTCTCCCCGAGCGCGGGCAGTCCGTCGCCGCCGAGCGGGTTCGGGGTGGTCCAGGTGCCGGAGGCGTCGATGACGGCGCGGGCTCCGATGCGCTCCTCGCGGCCGTCGGCGGTGCGTACGTGCACGGTGAAGGGCTGCTCGTCGCGGCCGGAGTCGACCACGCGGTCACGCCCGGCCCTGGCCACGCCGGTGACGGTGGTGGTGTAGCGGACCTTGTCGCCGAGGGCGTCGGCGAGCGGCTGCAGGTACTGCTCGGCCCAGCCCCCGCCGGTCGGGTAGGCCGCGCCGTCGGGACGGATCCAGCCGGTCGGGGCGAGCAGCTTCTCGGCGGCGGGGTCGACGACCTCGCTCCAGGGGGAGAACAACCGCACGTGCGACCACTGGCGGACGGCTGATGCGGCGGCGGGGCCGGCCTCCAGCACCAGCGGGTCGAGGCCACGATCGACCAGGTGGGCGGCGGCGGCCAGGCCGATGGGACCGGCTCCGATCACGACAACGGGCGGCTTCGCGGCGGGCGTGGTCACGGCGTCTCCTCTGATTCGACATTCATCTATGAGTTGCGCGGCCAGCATGGCACCTGATTCGATAAGCGTCAACATAGACATTCATCGATATGGGGAAGGGTTCGGCCATGGAGCAAGGCAAGGTCGCGGTGATCGGAGGCGGCCGGTCCAGGCCGGCCACGGCGTACCGCACCGGCCGGCTCTCGCAGCCTGGTTCGATGTGTGTCAAAATAGATGCATGTCGAATGCGCGGACGCTGCCGGTGCTGGAGCTTGAGGCGGTGGTGCCGTGCTGCCCGCCACTGACCGAACGCACGCTCACCGCCCAAGAGGCCGAGCGGACGGCGGCGATGTTCAAGGCGCTCGGCGACCCGGTGCGGCTGCGCCTGTTCTCGGCGGTGGCCTCCGCTCCCGGCGGCGAGGCGTGCGTGTGCGACATCTCCGACGTCGGGGTGTCCCAGCCGACCGTCTCCCACCACCTGAAGAAGCTGAAGGAGGCCGGCCTGCTGGCCTCCGAGCGGCGGGGCACCTGGGTGTACTACCGGGTCGAGCCGAGCGTGCTGGCCGGGATGGGCCGGCTGCTGACCGGCCCCGCCTGAAAGGCCCGCACCGGCCGGGCTCGTACGGACAGGAGCCGTCCCGGACTTACCGGGGCGGCCCGTCTTCGGGTGCCGTCAGCGAACGTGCCACCGGCCCGAATATGGATGGTTCGCGAGAGCGACGCCGGATGGTGCCTGGTTGGCACAGGCTGATGTGGGGGCCCGGACAGGACGCACTCCCCCGGCACGGGCTCCCCTGGGGAAAGATCGGCCTGTGGCCTTCCACGCGTCCATGACCACCCTCACGTCATTACTGATCGCTTCGAGTGCGGCATTCGCCCTGGCCCTGCTGTCGGCGGTGGCCGGGTTCGGCGGCGGTGTGCTGCTGCTGCCGGTGTTCACCGCGCTGTTCGGGCTGCGCTTCGCCGTCCCGATGCTCACCCTCACCCAGCTGTCCAGTAACGCCGGCCGGGTCTGGCTCAACCGTCACCATCTCAACCGGCGCCTGATCGGCTGGTTCGCCCTGGGCGCGGTCCCCTCCGCCCTGGCCGGCGGGCTGTTCCTCGCGCACGCCCCGCTCGCCCCCCTCAAACGCGCCCTGGGGGTGTTCCTGATCGGCGTGGTGATCTGGCGGCGGCTGCGCCCCGCGCCGCGCAAGCCCGGAGATCACGCCTTCATCGCCGTCGGCGCCGCCTCCGGGCTCGGCTCCGCTCTGCTGGGCTCGGTCGGCCCGCTGACCGCCCCGTTCTTCCTCGCCTACGGCCTGACCCGGGCCGCCTACATCGGCACCGAGGCCACCGCCGCCCTCACCATGCACCTGACCAAGCTCGCCGCCTACGGCGCCGGAGACCTGCTCACCGGCACGGTCCTGCTCTACGGCATCGTCCTGACCCCCGTCACGCTCGCCGGAGCCTGGACCGGCAAGAAGATCGTCGACCGCATCAGCGACCGCGTCTTCGTCCACCTGGTCGAAGCCGGACTGATCATTGCAGGAGTCATGTTCCTGATCGGGCTCTGACGTACCGTGTCCTTCGCCGGGCAGCGGGGGCGAACCCGCGGCGCCAGGCGAGGAAGACGTGGACCAGCGCCACCAGGACGGCGGCGGCCTCGCGGTCGCCGCAGGCCAGGCCCTTCCAGGCGATCATCATGGCGATGCGGCTCGAACCCGGCCGGGACCGGTCAGATGGGGGCGCCGTCGTCCTCGTCGCCCTCCCGCGGGCCCGGGGTCCCCGTACCGCTCTGCGAGGGGGACGGCGACGGCGACACGGTGGGCCGGTTGGGGTCCGGGGTGCCCGGGACCGGCGGCGGGGTCGGCACGAACACCGTCGCCGGCAGCGGCCTGCGCGGCGTCTGCGCCTCGCCCTCGGCCCGCAGCAGCAGCCAAGCCATCACCGCCGTCATCACCAGCAGGACGGTCAGCACCACCCCGGCCACGACCACCGACCGGCGGGGCTCGGTGGGCGGCGGGGCGGGCTTCGGCGGGCCGGGGAGCGCGGGCACGCGGTCGCTCACCCAGTAGGGCGCGAAGTCCGGGCCGTGCCGCTCGCCGATCAGCATGCCGCGCACCAGCACCGGCTCCAGGAACCGCTCGGCGCCCGCCCGGGACGGCTCGTACGGCGTGGCCACCCACGGTGCGCTCCCGCCGTTCATCCCGAGCACCGGCGGCGCGTCGGCGGCGAGCGCGGTCCTGCCCCTGGTGGCCCTGGCCACCCACCCCCGCACGACCGAACGGCCGGACGCGGCCTCGCGGATCGCGGCGACGAACCGGTCACGGGCCGCCGGGTCCAGCGCCGCCCCCCGGGTCAGCACCGCGACCGAGACCGCCCGGCCGTCGGGGGCCTGCCCGAGGTAGACGAGCCCGGCCGGCCCCGCCCACAGGCGGGCTCGAAGGACGAAGGGCCCGAGATGGGGCGGATCACCGTACTGGAGCGGACTGGCCACGACTGCCATGAAAGCACACGCCCGCCGCCGCACGCGGCCCGCGCGGGCCACGGCGCCGAGCCGTACGCGGGCCCCGGAGACTGACAACTGTTGGGTAATTCATCAGCCACTCTCAGGACATCACCGGGGCACTGGCATCGATGTGTGCGCGTCTGCACGGGCGGCGAGCGGCGAAGAACCGGGCCGCCCGCGCGGTGGCCGCGGTAGCTGGTACCGGAGTGGCCGGAGACCAGGGCACCGCCCCGGCGGTATCGAAGCCTCGCAGAGCCGACCGTAAGACCCGTGCGACCCGCCCCCGCCGCAAGGCGGAAGCGGGGCGGGCAAGTGGCGCAATCCTGCCGCAGCAGCGGCAGACGGAAGCGAGAGACCGTACTCAAGCCCAAGCCCTCACGCTTTGGTGATGTGACGGACCTTCCGCGCAGAAACGCCCGGAATACTGAGAGCCGCCCAGGCTCTGAGCAACGGAAATACCCCCGCCCAGCCGTGCGGCGCGGGTTTTCATTTGGTGGAATGTCACCATGACCGTCGCCGAAGAACTGCCGCGCGAGATCGACACCGGACTGCTGCGCGAGGCCCTCGCCGAGGTGCGGCGGGTCATCGTGGGTCAAGATCACATGGTGGAGCGGCTGCTGGTCGCGCTCCTCGCCCGCGGGCACTGCCTGCTGGAGGGCGTGCCGGGCGTCGCCAAGACCCTGGCCGCCTCGACGCTGGCCACCGTGGTGGGCGGTGACTTCGCGCGCATCCAGTTCACCCCGGACCTGGTGCCCAGCGACATCGTCGGGACGCGCGTCTACCACCCCTCACGGGAGTCCTTCGACGTCGAGCTCGGCCCGGTGTTCGTCAACTTCCTGCTCGCCGACGAGATCAACCGCGCCCCCGCCAAGGTGCAGTCCGCGCTGCTGGAGGTCATGGCCGAGCGGCAGGTCACCCTCGCCGGCCGGACGCATCCCCTGCCGCGGCCCTTCATCGTGCTCGCCACCCAGAACCCCATCGAGTCGGAGGGCGTCTACCAGCTCCCGGAGGTCCAGCGCGACCGGTTCCTCTTCAAGATCCGCGTCTCCCATCCCAGCGCCCAGGAGGAGCTGGAGATCCTGCACCGCATGAGCGTCGCCCCGCCCGCCCCCAAGGCGGTGCTGGACCCCGGGCGGCTGACGGGGCTGCAGGCCATGGCAGACCGGGTCTCGGTGCACCAGCTCGTCGCCGACTACGTCGTCCGGCTGGTCATGGCCACCCGCTCACCCGCCGAGTACGGCCTGGCCGACCTGGCGGAGAGCGTCGAGGTCGGCGTCAGCCCCCGCGCCACCCTCGGCCTGGTCGCCGCCGGACGCGGCCTGGCCCTGCTCCGGGGCCGCGACTACCTGCTGCCCGACGACATCCGCGACGTGGCCGTGGACGTGATGTCCCACCGGCTGATGCTCACCTTCGACGCCCTCGCCGACGGCGTGGACCCCGACGACGTCGTCAGACGCATCCTCGCCGCCGTCCCCCCGCCCCTGGTCGTCTGGAACCAGCCCGCCCGATGACCCGAGAAACCAAGGTCATGACCACCGAGGTGAGGGACCCGCCATCCGGACCCAGGAACGGGAAAGCCCGCGAGGGGGCGCCGGTGTCTGGACTGAGGAACGCAGGAGCGGAGCGACGAAGTGACGAGGGAAGACACCGGGCTCCAGCCCCCGAGCCGCGACGCGCAGCGTCGCAATGAACACAGCGAGGGGGCGCCGGTGTCTGGACTGAGGAGAGAGCGAGCGCAGCGAGTGAACGACGAGGGAAGACGCCGGGCAAGAGCCCCCGAGCCGCGACGCGCAGCGTCGCAATGAACACAGAAGACACCGGGCTCCAGCCCCCGAGCCGCGACGCGCAGCGTCGCAATGAGCACAGCCCCCGAGCCGCGACGCGCAGCGTCGCCTTGAGCAGGCTGGAGTTGACGATCGTCCGCCGGTTGGACGGGCTGCTGCACGGTTCCTACGAGGGGCTCATCCCGGGTCCGGGCAGCGAGTCCGGTGACAGCCGCGTCTACGTCCCCGGCGAGGACGACATCCGTCGCATGGACTGGGCGGTGACCGCCCGCACGGGCGTCCCGCACGTGCGGGATCTGATCGCCGACCGGGAGCTGGAGACCTGGGCGCTGGCCGATCTGTCGCCCAGCATGGACTTCGGCACCGCCGCCATGGAGAAACGCGACCTCGTGGTCGCCGCGATCGGCGCGATCGGCTTCCTGGCCGGGCGGATCGGCGACCGCTTCGGCGCCTACGTCCTGCACGACGAGCACATCCACCGGATGCCCGCCAGGGGCGGCCGTCCCGCCCTCTACGGGCTGCTGCACTCCCTGGCGGAGGCCCCCCGGGGCCGCCCCGTCGCCGACGCCCCCGACCTCGCCGAGGCGGTCGAGGTGCTCGCCTCGGTACGGCGCCGCCGCGGGCTGCGGGTGATCGTCTCCGACTTCCTGGGCGCCGAGCCCGTCCTCGATCCGCGTGTGGAGCCGCCCTGGGAGCGGCCGATGCGCCGGCTGGCCGCCCGCCACCAGGTGCTGGCCGTCGAGGTGATCGACCCGCGTGAGCTGGAGCTGCCCGGGGTGGGGCTGGTGAGCCTCGTCGACCCCGAGACCGGGCGCACCCGTGAGGTCCGGCTCACCGGCAGGCTGCGGGCGGCCTACGCCGAGGCGGCCGCCGCCCAGCGCGCGGCGACCCGCGCGACGCTGCGCCGCTGCGGAGTGGCGCACCTGGTGCTGCGGACCGACCGCGACTGGATCTTCGACATCGCCCAGTTCGTCCTGCGGCAGCGGCGCACGGCGCACCTGGCGCACCGGCATCCGACGTCAGGAGTGGCACGGTGACCTTCCTCTCCCCGGCCTGGCTGTGGCTGTTCGCCGCGCTGGCGCTGGTCGTGGCGGGCTACGTCGCCGCCCAGTTCGCCCGCCGGCGTCACGCGGTGCGCTTCACCAACCTGCCGCTGCTGGCGCTGGTGGCGCCGGCCGGGCCCGGCTGGCGCCGGCACGTCGCCCCCACGCTGTTCCTGCTGATGATGTCCCTGCTGGTCCTGGGCGCGGCCCGGCCGGCCGACTCGGTGCGGGTCCCGCGCGACCGCGCCACCATCATCATCGCGCTGGACGTCTCGCTGTCGATGGAGGCGGGTGACGTCGCACCCAGCCGGATCACCGCCGCCAAGCAGGCCGCGCAGAAGTTCGTCAGGGACCTGCCCGAGCGGTTCAACGTCGGGGTGGTCGCCTTCGCCCGCTCCGCCTCGGTCGTGGTCTCCCCCACCACCGACCACCAGGCGGTCAACACCTCCATCGGCAACCTCGGCACCCGGGCCGGAACCGCGATCGGGGAGGCGGTGTTCAACTCGCTCGACGCCGTCCGCTCCTTCGACCAGCAGGCGGTCACCGACCCGCCGCCCGCCGCGATCGTGCTGCTGTCCGACGGCGACAACACCTCCGGCCGTACGGTGGCCGAGGCGGTCGAGGCGGCGGCCACCGCCCGGGTGCCGGTGTCCACGATCGCCTACGGCACGCAGGACGGCACCGTCACGATCGACGGCCGCGACGTCAACGTCCCGGTGAACAAGGCGACCCTGCAGAGCCTGGCGGAGGGCACCGGCGGCCGCGCCTACGAGGCGGAGTCGGGCAGCCAGCTCCGGGAGGTCTACGAGCAGATCGGCACCTCGCTCGGCTACCAGACGGTCGAGCAGGAGGTCACCCAGTGGTTCGTGGTGGCGGCGGCGCTGACCGGCATGGCGGTCGCCGCGGCCTCGATGCTGCTGGGCACGCGGCTGCCCTGACCCGGCCGCCTCCCGGCCGTGGCCGGTCCCCGCCCCGGGCGCCGGGCGGCCGGCCGGCGGGCCCCGGGGACGCGGCCGCCCCGGCGCGGTCCCGGGCGTTGGTAACGTTCTACGACGTGGCACATTACTTCGAGGAGCGTCCCGAGACCGCCAGCCGTCCCGGCTCGGTCACGCTCGTGCTCCCCGACCTTCACCTGAGGCTGGAGACCGACAGCGGGGTCTTCTCCCCCGAACGGGTCGACCAGGGCACCCGGATCCTGCTGGAGACCGTGCCGCCTCCCCCGGCCGAGGGCGACCTGCTGGATCTCGGCTGCGGCTACGGCCCGATCGCCCTGACCATGGCCTCCCGCGCGCCCGCCGCGACCGTCTGGGCCGTCGACGTCAACCGCAGGTCCGTCGACCTGTGCGCCAGGAACGCGCAGAGCGCGGGCCTTGACAAAGTGAGGTCAGTGCATGTCGACGAGGTCCCGCCGGAGGTGCGGTTCCGGGCCATCTGGTCCAACCCCGCCATCCGCATCGGCAAGGCCGCGATGCACGAGATGCTGACCCGCTGGCTGTCGCGGCTCACCCCCGACGGCGTCGCCCACCTCGTGGTCCAGAAGCACCTGGGGTCCGACTCTCTGCAGCGCTGGCTGAACGAGCAGGGCTGGCCCGCCACCCGCGCGGCCTCCCGCTCCTCCTACCGGGTCCTCAGGGTCGGGGCCCGCCCCGCGGACCGGAACGGCTGAGACCGCCCCGGCGGGGCCCTGCCTCCCCCGGGCGCCGGCCGTACGGCCCGGTGACGAACGACCCCGGCGAGCCGCGGCGCGCCCGGGTGAACCACGACGAACGAGGAACGGTGAACGAACGATGACCGCGAACCCGCGCAGGCAGCTGCGGCAGACGGACGTCAAGCGGCTCAACCGCACCTGGCGCAGGCACACCGAGGGGAGGCTCGCCCTGATCGTGGAGTCGGTGACCGGCCCGTTCAACATCGGCTCGATCTTCCGTACGGCCGCGGCCTTCGGGGTGGAGCACGTCTGGCTGGCGGGCAACGCCACTCCCCCGACCAACCCCAAGGCGCAGAAGACCGCGCTGGGCACCGACCGCCTGGTGGCGTGGGACGAGCCGGTCCCCGTCCTTTCGGCCGTGCGGACCGCGAAGGACGACGGCTTCACCGTGATCGCGGTCGAACTGACCGGGGACGCGGTGCCGCTGCACGAGGCGAAGCTCGACGGCGACGTGTGCCTGGTGGTGGGCAGCGAGGACCACGGCTGCTCCCCGGCGCTGCTGGAGGCCGCCGACGGCGTCTGCTACATCCCGCAGGTCGGCCGGGTGGGCTCGTTCAACGTGGGGGTGGCCACCGCGATCGCGGTGGCCGAGGCCCGCCGCCAGGAGTGGGCCGCGAAGGGCCTGCCCGCCGGGAGCTGAGGCCCGCTCCCGGCGCGGCGCGCCAGGGAACCGCGGTCCCCTGGCGGAGGAAGCCGGCTCCCGCGGCGTCCGGCTCCTGCGGCGTCCGGCTCCCGCGGCGTCCGGCGCCGCGGGCACGCGGCCGCGGGCGCCCGCCGTTCGCACCGGGGTCACCGCGAACGTTCACCGCCCGCCGTTCTTCACCGGGGTCACCGCGAACGTTCACCGCCCGCCCCGGTGACGCGCCCCGCCCTCAGGCGGCATACTCCTGCACGTGCAGCGCCGTTACGCCTTCCTCGACCATCCCGGCCCGCTCGCCTTCGCCCACCGGGGCGGGGCGGCCGAGGGCCGGGAGAACAGCCACGCCGCGTTCGCCCGCGCCGTGGAGCTCGGCTACACCTACCTGGAGACCGACGCCCACGCGACCGCCGACGGGGTGCTGCTGGCCTTCCACGACCACACCCTCGACCGGGTGACCGACCGGCGCGGCCGGATCTCCGATCTGCCCTACCGGGTGGTCCGGCAGGCGCGGATCGGCGGGGCCGAGGAGATCCCGCTGCTTGAGGACCTGCTGGGCTCCTGGCCCGGGGCGCGGTTCAACATCGACGTCAAGGAGACCTCGTCCATCGGGCCGCTGGCCCGGGTGATCAGGCGGACCAACGCCTACGACCGGGTCTGCGTCACCTCCTTCTCGGAGGAGCGGCTGGCCCGGGCCCGCGCCGCGATCGGCCGCGACGTGTGCTCCTCGCTCGGCCCGCTCGGCGTGATGTCGCTGCGCGCCGCCTCCTCCACCACCCGCTACGGCCGGCTGCTGGCCCGCCTGGCCCGCGCCGGGGTGCCGTGCGCCCAGGTCCCGCTGGGCTTCCGCGGCCTGCGGGTCACCACGCCCGCCCTGATCCGCACCGCGCACGCCCTGGGCATGCAGATCCACGTGTGGACCATCAACGACACCGGCGTGATGGACCGCCTGCTCGATCTCGGCGTGGACGGCGTGATGACCGACAACATCTCCGGCCTGCGCCGGGTGCTGGAGGAACGCGGCCAGTGGTACCCGGCGGGCCTGCCCGTCTGAACACCCCGGCCACCCGTCCGAACGGCCCGCCGCCCACCCGAAAGTCCCGGCCACCCGTCTGAACGGCCCGGCCTCCACGGCCTTCCCGATCTTCCAGTTCCAGCCTCCCCCCAGTGAACCGAGGACCGTCATGACCGCCGAAAAGGTCACCGAGGACCTTTCCCCGTCCCCGAACCGCCTGCGCGAGCAACGCGGCTGGTACTTCTATGACTGGGCGAACTCCGCCTTCCCCACCACGGTCCTGACCGTCTTCCTGGGCCCGTACCTGACGACGATCGCCGAGACCGCCGCCGCAGGCCGGCCGTACGTGGACGTGCTCTGGTTCGACGTGCGGCCCAGCGCCTACTACTCCTTCGTGGTGGGTTTCTCGGCCATTCTGCAGATCTTCCTGATGCCCGTCGCCGGGGCCCTCGCCGACCACACGGGCCGCAAGCGGGAGATCATGGGCCTGTTCGCCTATCTCGGCGCCGGGGCCACCGTCTGCTTCTGGTTCCTGTCCGGCGACCGCTACCTGCTGGGCGGCGCGCTGTTCGTGATGGCCAGCGTCTCGTTCTCGGCGGCGTTCGTCGTCTACAACTCGTTCCTGCCGGAGATCGCCGCGCCGGACGAGCGCGACCGGGTCTCGGCCATGGGCTGGGGTTTCGGCTACCTCGGCGGCGGCCTGCTGCTCGCCGTCCATCTGGGCCTGTTCCTCTACCACGACGCCTTCCACGTGGCGGAGGGCGACGCCGTACGGCTGGCGCTGGCGTCGGCGGGCCTGTGGTGGGGCGGGTTCACGGTCATCCCGATGCTGCGGCTGCGCAACCGGCGCGCGCTCGCCCGGGGCTCCGAGAGCGTGGGCCGGGCCGTCACCGGCACCTTCCGCCAGCTCGGCCGCACGATCGTGGAGCTGCGCCGCTACCCGCTGTCGCTGGCGTTCCTGGTGGCCTATCTGATCTACAACGACGGCGTGCAGACCGTCATCTCCTTCTCGGCCACCTACGCCGACAAGGAGCTCGGGCTGAGCCAGACCGTGCGGATCGGGGCGATCCTGATGGTGCAGTTCGTCGCCTTCGGCGGCGCGCTGCTGCTCGGCCGGCTGGCCGCCTCCTACGGCGCCAAGCGCGTCGTGCTGGGCGCGCTGGTCGCCTGGACCGGCGTGGTGGCCGTGGCCTACTTCCTGCCCAAGGGGGCGGCCCTGCCGTTCTTCGCGCTCGGCTTCGCCATCGCGATCGTGATGGGCGGTACGCAGGCCCTGTCGCGGTCGCTGTTCTCGCACGTGATCCCGGCGGGCAAGGAGGCGGAGTACTACAGCCTGTACGAGATCAGCGACAAGGGCTCGACGTTCCTCGGGTCGTTCACCCTGGGCCTGGCGCTGCAGCTCACCGACAGCTACCGGCTCGGCATCGTCTCGCTGGTCATTTTCTTCGTGGTGGGTTTCGTTCTGCTCGCCGCGGTGAACCTGCCCCGGGCGATCCGCGCGGCGGGCAACCAGGTGCCCGAACGCCTCTGAGACGTCTTCCCAAAAGCGCATCGCAGACCCGGCAAGGAACGCGCGATTGGATCTCCCCATGTGTGGGAATCCACACACGGTATCAAGCGTTGTACGCCGTGGGAGACAAACCCCTCACGACGGGGCCCTCAGGAGGCATTGAGACATGGGCGAGCGTGCGCTACGCGGTACCCGACTCGGGGCGACCAGCTACGAGAACGACCGCAACACCGATCTGGCTCCGCGCCAGGAGGTGTCCTACATTTGCCCGAAGGGCCATCGGTTCGACGTCCCGCTCGCCGCCGAGGCCGAGATCCCGGCGACGTGGGAGTGCCGCATGTGCGGCGCGAACGCCCTGCGGGTGGACGGTGAGCTCCCGGAGGCCAAGAAGGCCAAGCCACCGCGGACGCACTGGGACATGCTGCTGGAGCGTCGCACGATCGAGGACCTTGAGGAGGTGCTCAACGAGCGCCTGGCGATCCTGCGCGCCCAACGCCGCAAGAGCGCCTGATCCGACGACCTGACGCGAGACCCCCGGCCCACGGCGAGGGCGCCGGGGGTCTCGTGCTGTCCGGACGGGGCGGTGGGTCCGACCGGTTCAGTAGCCGATGGTGAAGCGCCGCTGGACGAAGCGGGGTAGTTCCGCCTCGTCGATGAGTGCGACGGCGGCGTCCTCGGAGGAGATGCGGCTGCGTCCGGCGGCGTCGAGGACCGGCTGGTCTCCCCCGATCCGGAACCGTCCGGTGCGTCGGCCGGGGGCGATCTCCTCGGCCGGGCTGAAGTAGGTCCAGAGCCGGTTGGAGGTGCGCAGGACGTTCAGGGCGTCCCGATGCCCGCGCACGGCGGCGGCGTACTCCCTCGGCAGTCCCACCCGGTCGAGGCTCTCGTGCAGGAGCTCGTCGGAGTCCGCCCGTACGAGGCCGGGCTCGATCTCCAGGCTGCCGGCGCCGCCGATCACGATCAGCCGGGTCCGGGGGTGGCTCTCCAGCGCCTTGAGAAGCGCTCGGGCGGCGGTGGCGTAGACCGTGGGATCGGCGACCGAACGCGACACGGTGTCGGTGAAGTTCCGCCTCATCTACGGCGACCCGGTGCCCGGCTACCAGGCACCCGAGGGCGGCGCCGCCCCGGACGCCGCGCACCGGGTCTGCACGGGCATCGCCGCCCTCGCCGACGCCGCCTGGCCGCACACCGGACGTCTTCACGCGCGCAGCGACTTCCAGTGGTCCGACTTCGACGCCGGGCTGCTCGGCAAGGTCCGTCCGGCGTTCCCCGAACTGCCTCCGGCCGGCGTGGCACTCGCGCTGCGCATCTGGGGCCACCTGCACGGCCTGGTGTCGCTGGAGATCTACGGGCACCTGCGCACCCAGACGGTCAACCCCGACAAGCTCTTCCACGAAGAACTGACCCAGCTCGTCCGGTCACTGGGCATCGAACCCGAGGAGTGACGGCCCTCAGCACCTCCGGAGTCGTTCGCGGCCCCGGGGACCCGCGACCGGGGCACCGCGTTCACCACGCGACCGTGGCCGCCTCCCCCGGCGAGCACTCGGTGGACGCCGGCCACGGACGGATGCCGGCCCCGGTTCCTCCCGGTGGGACGACCGTACGGGCGGGCGGTGGCGGGACGACGCGCGGGGAATGGCCCGGTCCGGTGACGTGGAATCGGCTCTGGGGCCCGGCCTCTCCGGTCCTCTAGGGTCGGATCATGACCATCGCCGAGGACACGACGAACGACCGGCCCTCCCCCGGCGGGGCCGCGGCGCTGCGCGCGCTGCACGTGCCGGGGGATCCCCTGGTGCTGCCCAACGTCTGGGACGCCGCCTCGGCCCGGATCGTGGAGGCGGCGGGCTTCCCGGCCGTCGCCACCGGCAGCGCCGCGGTCGCCCCGGCGCTCGGGTACGACGACGGGGAGGCGGCCCCGGCCGCGGAGATGCTGGCCGCGATCGCCCGGATCGTCCGCGCGGTGGCCGTCCCGGTCACCGCCGACCTGGAGCGCGGCTACGGCCTGGCGCCCGCGGAACTGGTGGAACGGCTCGCCGCGACCGGCGCCGCCGGCTGCAACCTGGAGGACTCCGACCCGCGCACCGGCGAGATGATCGACGCCGCCGAGCAGGCGGCCTTCCTCGCGGCCGTCCGCTCCGCCGCCTCCGCCGCGGGCGTGGACCTGGTGATCAACGCGCGGGTCGACGTCCACCACCACGGCTCCGGCTCCCCCGCCGAACGACTCGCCGAGGCCGTACGGCGGGGCCGCGAGTACCTGGCGGCCGGCGCCGACTGCGTCTACCCGATCTTCGTCTCCGAGCCCGCCGACATCGGCGCGCTGGCCGAGGGGGTCGGCGGCCCGATCAACATCCTGTTCCGCCCCGGCACGCCGTCACTGGCCGAGCTGGCCGGGCTCGGGGTCGCCCGCGTCAGCTACGGCCCCGGCCTGCACCGGGCCGCGCAGGAGCACACCGCGCGACTGGTCACGGCGATCCGGGAGGGCCGCAGCCCCTACGAGCCGGGGTCCCCGGACCGCTGACGGCCGGAGCCCTCCCGCGCGGCCACGTCGTGGTGGACGGGCGTCACCGCCTGCGCCCCGGCGGGCGGTGACAGGCGCGTCCTGCGGGGTACGACGAGCCGTATTTCCGCGACGTGTCAGAGGAGGATCATATGCGTACGGTCATCGCCGGTGGCCACGGGAAGATCGGGCTGCGGCTGGGGCGGCTGCTCGCCGGGCGGGGGGACGAGGTCGTCAGCCTGATCCGCGATCCGGCGCAGGAGGACGACGTCCGCGGGACCGGGGCCGAGCCCGTCGTGTGCGACCTGGAGAAGGCGGGGGTGGAGGAGGTGGCCGCCCTCCTCGCCGGGGCGGACGCCGCGGTGTTCGCCGCCGGGGCCGGGGCGGGCAGCGGCGTGCCGCGCAAGGACACCGTCGACCGCGCGGCCGCGGTCCTGCTGGCCGAGGCGGCCGAGCGCGCCGGGGTCCGCCGCCTCGTCCAGATCTCCTCGATGGGGGCCGGGCAGCCGCCCCAGCCGGGCAGCGACGAGGTCTGGGCGGCGTACATCGACGCGAAGACCGCCGCCGAGAACGACCTGCAGGGCCGCCGCGACCTCGACTGGACGATCCTGCGTCCCGGGACGCTGACCGACGATCCCGGAACCGGGCGCGTCACGCTGTCGCACCCGCCGGTGCCGCCCGGGCGGGTGTCCCGCGACGACGTCGCCGCGGTCATCGTGGAGCTGCTCGACACCCCTGGCCCCCACCGGCACATCGTGGAACTCGTCGGCGGCGACGTCCCCGTCGCCGACGCCGTCCGCGGCCTGGCCTCCTGACCGCCCGCCGGGACCGGCTGACGGTCACGTCCAGGCGGGTCCGGGCGGTCCGGCCGGACGCCCTGATCACTCCGCCCCCGGCGGGTCCGCCGGGGGCGGGGTCGTTAGGATGTCCGGATGCGTGATCTCGGTGAGGACCCGCGGCCGGCCCGGGGGGCGGTCCGCGAGGTCTACGGCGTGGACCGGACGGCGACCCTCGACTACTCCCCCGACCTGGACGGCCTGGCCGACCCGGGCGAGATCGTGTGGGCCTGGGTCCCCTACGAGGAGGACCCTGACCGGGGCAAGGACCGGCCGCTGCTGGTCGTCGGCCGCCACCGGCGCCGCCTGCTGGCGATGATGCTGTCCAGCCACGGCGACGACGACCCCCGCGAGTGGCTGGAGCTGGGCGCGGGTTCCTGGGACCGTGACGGCCGGGTCTCCTACCTGCGGCTGGACCGCGTCTTCGCGCTTGGGGAGGACGACATCCGCCGCGAGGGGGCGGTCCTCGACCCGGCCCGTTTCGCCCGCGTCGCCGCCGCCCTCGGCAGGATCCACGGCTGGTCCGTCGCCCGCTGACGGCCGGTCGCCCCGCCGGCCGGGACCGGGGCGTCGCGGCCGGATGACCCCGGACCGGGGCGTCGCGGCCGTGCCTCGCGGTCTTCCGGAAGTCCGGGACGCGGGCGGTGCGCGGTTCGCGTCCCGGCCGGAACCGGTCAGGGGGCCTCGGCGGGCTCCACCGCCCAGGCGCCGCAGGCGTCGGAGATCATCGTGAAGGCGGCGGCCGACCCGGCGGCGGCCGACCCGATCGCGGCCTGCGACTCGGTGATGAGGTCCCCGGCGGCGTACAGGCCGGGCACGTCGGTGCGGTGGGACTCGTCGGTCTTGACGTAGCCGTCGCCGCCGACCACCAGGCCCAGCCGCTCGGCCAGGCGCGTGACCAGCGGGACGGGCCGCTGGCCGGGCTGCCACAGCAGGGTCTGCCGCTCGACGAGCGTGCCGTCCTCCAGCTCGACCGCGTGCAGCCTGCCGCCGGTGTGGTGGAGCCGGCGGATCCTTCCCTCGACGACCCTCGTCCCAGGGACCGGTTCGGGCAGGGTGCCGTCGGCCAGGACGATCACGTCGGGGCTCCAGGCGGAGAAGCCGGCGACGGCCGTCCTGGCGAAGGCGGGGTCGGAGGTGACCACGCCCCAGGTGCGGCCCTGGTTCTCCCAGCCGACGCAGAACGGGCAGTGGATGACCGTCCTGCCCCAGCACTCGCCGAACCCCTCCACCTCGGGGTGGACGTCGATCACCCCGGCGGCGAGGAGAACCTGGTGCGCCCACAGCGGGCCGCGGCGGTCCGACAGGACGGTGAAGCCCCCATCGGGGTCGGGGATCACGTCGGTCGCGGTGGTCTCGTACATGTCGGCCATGCCGTACCGCGCCAGGTCGGCCCAGGCGCGGCGGCGGTACTCGTCGGGGCTGAGGCCGTCGAGGCCGACGATGCCGTGCACCCCCCTGGAGGGGGCGTTGCGCGGCGGCCGTCTGGTCTCCAGGACCGCCACCCGGCGCACCGAGCGGCTCAGCGTCATGGCCGCCGTCAGCCCGGCCGGCCCACCGCCGATGATCGCCGCGTCGTAGTGCTGCACGGCGTGCTCCTTTCCGCCGGATCCGCCGGCTCGGATCCGCCGTCCCCCGGTCCGCCGCCTCCGCCGCGGGCTCGTCTGCGACCCGCGGGGCGGGGACCCGCTTCCATGACCGTCTGCCTGGCAGTACCCCGGAACCCTGGCAGTACCCCGGAACCGGGCCGGGACACCGGGGACCGGCGCGCCGCCGGGAGGCGGGACGGACCGGGAGGCGGGAGCGGCTCGCCCGGCGGGCGGAAGGCGGGGACGGGCGCCCGGCGGGGAGTCCCCGGGCGCCCGCGTGGGCGGGAGTCCCCTGGCGCCCGCGTGGGCCTCCCGGCTGATCGCTGACGGCGGGAGGTAATAAGGTTTACGGCCTATGTCCAGGAAGGTACAATTTTATGACCGCAAACCTTTTGTGGGCTTTCTCGCCCTCAGTATTTCGGCGACGCTGCTGGCCGGCGGCGCCACCCTGCTGAGCGGTCGCCTCGAACCGGTCCCGGACACACCCGCCACGCCCGAGGCCCTGCCGCGGGTGCCGGTGACCCCCACCCCGCCCCCCACGCCGACGGCCTCGCCGCGGTCGTCCCCCGGAACGGACCGTCCCTTCCTCCTGGCCAACGGTCGCCGGCAGCCGCAGCGGATGAAGGTGCCGGCCTCGGCGGGCGGCCGCTACGCCGTCGTGGGCGGCGGGGCCGAGCCGCCGGCGGGTGGCAAGGGGCGAGTGGTCCGCTACATCGTCGAGGTCGAGCGCGGCCTGCCGTTCGACGGGCGGGAGTTCGCCGAGGCCGTGCACCGGACGCTGAACGACCCGCGGAGCTGGGGGTTCCGGTTCAAGCGCGTGGCGCGCGGGCCGGTGGAGATCCGGGTGTCGCTGTCCAGCCCCGCGATGACCGACCGGCAGTGCCTGCCGATGATCACCAACGGCATGCTGTCCTGCTGGAACGGCAGGCGCGCGGTGATCAACGCCATGCGGTGGAACCAGGGCGTGCGCGGTTACAAGGGCGACGTCGCCACCTACCGGGAGTACGTCATCAATCACGAGGTGGGCCACGGCCTCGGCCACGGCCACACGCCGTGCCCCGGGCGCGGCCGGCGGGCCCCGGTGATGCTCCAGCAGACCAAGTCGCTGTACGGCTGCCGCCCGAACGCCTGGCCCTCCCCGGGCCGCTGACCTGCCTTCGGCGCCTGGCCGGCCGTCCCCCGGGCACCCCCCTCGGGGCGGCCGGCCTCTGAAGATCCGCGGATCCGCGTCGCCTACTCTTGGCAGAGATCACTGTGATCGCTGTCAATAACGAGGGGGCGAGCGATGCTGCACGAAAGACTGGCGTCGATCTACGATAACGTTCTGAGCCGCAACCCGGGTGAGATCGAGTTCCACCAGGCCGTTCGCGAGGTGCTGGAGAGCATTGGACCGGTTCTCGCCAAGCATCCCGAATACGCCGAATCCAAGATCATCGAGCGCATCTGTGAGCCGGAGCGCCAGATCATCTTCCGTGTGCCGTGGGAGGACGACCGGGGCGAGGTGCAGATCAACCGGGGTTTCCGGGTGGAGTTCAACAGCGCGCTGGGCCCCTACAAGGGCGGCCTGCGTTTCCACCCCTCGGTCTACCTCGGCATCGTGAAGTTCCTCGGCTTCGAGCAGATATTCAAGAACGCGCTGACCGGCCTGCCCATCGGCGGCGGCAAGGGGGGTTCCGACTTCGACCCCAAGGGCCGCTCCGCGCGCGAGGTGATGCGTTTCTGCCAGAGCTTCATGACCGAGCTCTACCGCCACATCGGCGAGTACACCGACGTCCCGGCCGGTGACATCGGGGTCGGGCAGCGCGAGGTCGGCTACCTGTTCGGCCAGTACAAGCGGATCACCAACCGCTACGAGTCGGGGGTGATCACCGGCAAGGGGCTCAGCTACGGCGGCGCGCAGGTGCGGACCGAGGCGACCGGCTACGGCTGCGCGTTCTTCGTGGAGGAGATGCTGAAGGCGCGCGGCACGTCGTTCGACGGCCGGCGCGTCGTGGTGTCCGGGGCCGGCAACGTCGCCCTCTACACGATCGAGAAGGTCCAGCAGCTCGGCGGCGTGGTGGTCGCCTGCTCGGACTCCTCCGGGTACGTCCTCGACGAGAAGGGCATCGACCTCGGGCTGCTCAAGCAGGTCAAGGAGGTCGAGCGCCGGCGGCTGGACGTCTACGCCGAGCGCCGCGGCGACGGGGTGTCCTTCGTCTCCGGCCGTTCCGTGTGGGAGGTGCCGTGCGAGGTGGCGATGCCTTCGGCCACCCAGAACGAGATCACCGGGCGCGACGCCGAGACTCTGGTGCGGGGCGGCTGCGTCGCGGTGGGCGAGGGCGCCAACATGCCCACCGCCCCGGAGGGGATCCGGGTCTTCCAGGAGGCGGGGGTGGCGTTCGGTCCCGGCAAGGCGGCCAACGCGGGCGGCGTGGCCACCAGCGCGCTGGAGATGCAGCAGAACGCCAGCCGCGACTCCTGGACCTTCGAGTTCTCCGAGCAGCGCCTGCGGGAGATCATGTGTGACATCCACGCCCGCTGCCTGGAGACCGCCGACGAGTACGGCATGCCGGGCGACTACGTGGCCGGGGCCAACATCGGCGGGTTCAAGCAGGTCGCGGACGCGATGCTGTCGCTCGGCCTGATCTGAGGCCGCGCCCGCCCCGCGCGGTACCTCCCGGATCGGGGCCTCCCGGCTCGGGAGGATCCCGCCGGGCCGGTGTCCGGTCCGGGCGGTCCCGCCGGGCAGCGGTCTCCCGGTCCGGGCGCCGGTCTCCCGGTCCGGGTGGTCCTGCCGGGCCGGGTGGTCCTGCCGGGCCGGGCAGCGGTCTCCCGGTCCTGGCCGGCCCCGGCTGGACCGAGCCCTCCGGGCGGGCATGACAGGCCGGGAACGCCGGCCGTTCCCGTTATTCGGCGGTTCCGACAGCAAAGCGCCGGACAAATCCCCCTTTTATCGAAAAAGGCCATCTTCTTCGCGTCGCACGGAATACAGTCCGGATTGTCGGACGGCGCCCACCCTTCGCGGAAGGGCGGAGGACACGCGGACGGGGTGGCTGACGGCCTTGGATCCGATCGGTGACGCACTGCTGAAGGCCATGGCGCCGGAGCTCGGGTACCGCCAGCGGGACGGGCAGCCCACCGTGTTCGGCCTGTGGTACTCGGCCAACGTCGCCCGGGACGCCGAGTACGAGAAGGCCCCCTGGTGCGACATGTTCATCGCCTGGGCCGCGGCGAAGGCCGGCGTCGCCGACTACGTCGGCCGGTTCGCCTGGACCCCCTCCCACGCCCGCTGGTTCACCACGCACGGCGCGTGGTCGCGCACGCCCGAGCCCGGGGCGCTGGTCTTCTTCGACTGGTCCGGCGGCGGGGACATCGGCGGCATCGACCACGTGGGCGTGGTCGAGAGCGTGGACGGTGGAACGATCCACACGATCGAGGCGAACGTCGACGGCTCCCGGCTGAAGCGCAAGACCCGCGACGAGAGCAAGGTCGTCGGCTACGGCCTGCCGCGCAAGGTCAGGGAGAGCCTGGCGGGCGCGCCCCCGGCCGAAGGGGCGCCGGTCCCCTCCGGGGTCACCCGGATCGAGGTGCGCCCGGCCCCCGGCCCCGGCGCGCCCGCTCTGGCCTTCGGCACGGGGCCGTACGGCGTGCCGGCGGAGACGGTGCCGGTCGCCGGGCTGCTGGCCGTACTGCTCGTCGCGACGTTCCTGCTGACCAGGCGGCGGCCCCGCCCCGGGGCGGGCCGGCACCGCAGGAGGGGCCGCCGGCCGGACGGGGTGCCGGAGGGCGGTAGAGCGGCGGGCGCCGGGTAGTGTCCCGCCATGACGGTCACGGGATTCGCCGGGCGGATGGCGGCGTTCTGGACGCGGGCCCGCCGCCGCAACGGCTGGCTGGACCATCTGGTGCGCGCCGGGGTGCGGTACGACCAGGCCGACGGCGGGCGGCTGTCGGCCGCGCTCACCTACTACTCGTTCTTCGCGGTGTTCGCGCTCGGGCTGCTGGGGTTCTCGATCATCGGGCACGTGCTGGACGACCCGAAGGTCATCGCCACGGTGCAGGTCTTCCTGAGTGAGAACTTCCCCCGTCTGGACGTGGCGGCGCTGCGCGACGCCCGGGGCACGGCCGGGGCGATCGCCCTGGTTGGCCTGCCGCTGACCGGTCTGTTCTGGGTGGACAGCATGCGCTCGGCGATCCGGGCGATCTGGCGGCTGGAGGAGTACCCGGGCGCCTACCTCCTGCGCCAGGTGATCGACCTGGGCGTGCTGGCCGGGCTGGGGCTGCTGCTGTCGGTCTCCCTCGCGGTGTCCTTCGCCGCCGAGTCGCTGCTGAACTGGGTGTTCCTGCACACCGTGGGCGTCACCGACGACGCGACGAGATGGCTGCTGTCGGCGGTCTCGTTCGTGCTCGGCCTGGCGGTGAACACGCTGCTGGCCGCCGCCCTGCTCACCGTGACGCCCCGGCTGCGGCTGCCGCTCGGCCGGGTGCTGGGGCCCGCGCTGTTCGCCACCGCCGGGCTGGAGATCCTCAAGACCATCGGCCAGTTCTACCTGGAGACCACCGCGGCCAACCCCGCCTACCAGGTCGTGGCGGGCGCCGTCGGGATGCTGGCCTTCCTCAAGATCCTCAACCAGATCATCCTGTTCGCCGCCGCGCTGTGCGCCACCGGCACCGGCGGGCGGGTCATCGACCTGGCGGCCCGAACGGAACGGCCCCAGCAGCCCCAGCAGCCCCAGCAGCCCCAGCAGCCTGAACAAGCTGAACAGGCCGAACAGGCTGAACGGCCCGAGTACTCCGGGCATCCGGAGCGCCCCGGGAACCCCGGGCATCCGGAGCGCTCCGAGCGCCCGGCCGTGACCTCCGTCCCGGACGCCTGACCGGCCCCTCACCCGGCCGTGACCTCCGTCCCGGACGCCTGACCGGCCCCTCACCGGCCGGGGACCGTACCGACTCCCTCATATGGTGACAATTACCCCATACTGGGGCGGTGTTGAGCAGTCACCGCCTCCGGGTCCTGCTGGAGGTCTTCCGTACGGGGAGCATCGCCGGTGCCGCGCGCGTCCTGCGACTCTCGCCGTCGGCCGTCTCCCACCAGCTGTCCCGGCTGGAGGAGGAGGCCGGGGTGGGCCTGGTCGAGCGGGGCGCCCAGAGCCTGCGGCTGACCGCGGCGGGCCGGCGGCTGGCGACCCGCGCCCAGGAGGTGCTCGACATCATCGAGGCCGCCGAGAAGGACCTGCTGGCGCAGGCCAGGGCCGACGCCGGGCAGCTGCGGATCGGGTTCTTCGCCTCGGCGGGGTACCGGCTGCTGCCGCTGGCGCTGTCGGCCTTCACCGCCCGCCACCCGGCCGTGGAGCTGGACCTGGTGCTCGGCCAGCCCCACGAGCTGATGCCCGACCTGGAGCGCGGCGCGCTCGACGTGCTGGTGGTCTTCGAGCACGCGCTCGACCCGTGGAAGCCCCCGGAGGGGGTCGAGGTCACCCACCTGTTCGACGAGCCGCAGCTGCTGGTCGTGCCGCCCGGTCACCCCGCGGGCAGATCGCAGCGGGTACGGCTCGCCGACCTGGCCGGGGAGCCGTGGATCACCACCTACGGCACCGGCACCCCGGTCTCGGTGCTGGAGCGGGCCAGCGCACTGGAGGGCTTCAGCCCGATGATCCGCTGCCGCAGCGACCACTACGAGGTCACGCTCGGGCTGGTGCGGGCCGGGCTCGGAGTGGCGCTGGTGCCCAGCCTCGGCGCGCGGGGCGCCCCCGGCGTCCAGGTGTGCCGGCTGGACGGGCCCCGGCTCTACCGCAGGATCGGCGCGGCGGCCCGCCCGACCAACCCCAACCCGGCGCTGCGCTCCTTCATCGACTACCTGCGCGACGCCTCGGCCCGGCTCCGCAACGCGTCGCACTGATCACCGGGCCGCGCCGGGGATCGCTAGCCTTTCCCTCGGAGGGCGCGCAGGTATAGTCAACGCTCATCCGTTCAGCACATATGTTCAGAGCATAGGGAGAGCCCGCCCATGAACGCCGCCGACGCCGCACCGGAGGCACAGGCCCGGTTCCCCCAGGAGCTGATGTACGCGGCGGCGTCGCAGTACTACCTTGAGGACGCCACCCAGGCCGACATCGCCAAACGGCTGGGCGTCAGCCGGGCCACGGTGAGCCGGCTGCTGACCGAGGCGCGCCGGCACGGCATCGTGGAGATCCGGGTGCACCGGCCGGCGACGCTGGAGGAGGGTCCGCTGGCCGCCGAGGTGGCCGCCGCGCTGGGCCTGCGGCGCGTCTTCCTGGTGCCCAGGGTCGGCGGCCCTGCACTGGGCCCGTGGCTGGCCCCGGGCCTGGCCAGGGCGCTGGCCGCGGCGGGCCTGGAGTCCGGCGACGTGCTGCTCGTCTCCTCCGGCAGCACGGTCTACGAGTGCGCGCGGGAGAGCCTGGGGCGGTTCCCCGGCGTCACGATCGCCCCGGCCGTGGGCGGCCAGGAGGACCCGCAGCCCTGGTTCCAGACGAACGAGACCACCCGCCTGCTGGCCGAGCGCATCGGGGGCGTGCCCAGCTACCTGTACGCGCCCGCCCAGCCGGGTCCCGAGCTGTTCTACTCCCTGCAGCACGAGCCGTCGGTGCGCAAGGTCATGGACCTGTGGGCGCACGCCAGGTGCGCGATCGTCGGCGTCGGCTCGCCGCCGCTGACGCGCCAGGTCGTGCCCGCCTTCGTGCCCCGCCACGCCGACGGCCTGCGCGACGCCGTCGGCGACGTGTGCTCGCGCTTCTACGACCGCGACGGCGGGCCCGTCGGCTACCCGGGCAGCGAGCGGCTGGTGGCGACCAGCCTGGAGCAGTTGCGCCGCATCCCCGTCTCGATCGCGGTGGCGGTCGGCCCGGAGAAGGTCCTGTCGATCGTCGCCGGGGCCAGGGGCGGCTACTTCAACCAGCTCGTCACCGACGCCCTGACCGCGGAGAGCCTGCTGTCGGCGACCCGCTGACGAGAGGCGGCCCCTGACGGGAAGAGCCCCGGCGGAAGGGGCCCTGACAGAAGGGCCCCTGACGGAAGGGGACGTCCGCCCGCGGCCCGCCGTACGACGCCGTCCGCCGCACCGCCCGCCGCGCCGCTCGCCGCCCGCAGTACCGCACCGCCCGCTGCGCCGCCCGCCGTACCACCCGCCGCACCGCACCGCCTGCCGTACGGCGCCGTCCGTCGCCGGGCCCGCTGACGGACGGTGACGCCCCCGCTCGCCCGGCGGGCCGCCCGCGCACGCCCCATCCCCGGGAAGGGATCCCCGGCCACCACGCGCGTATGAACACCAGGTCACGGGCCTGGAAAATCCCTGAACACTTTTGCTGGACAAATATTCCGGACACGCGCTAGCGTGTTCGGCCACGGCGCATCACCGCGTGTAGCGGACCGTGCCCGACCTCGGGGGACCGCGTAGCAGATCCGCTCCGCGAGGACACAGCAAGCAAGGGAAGAATCCGTGAAGAAAGCTCATATGCGGACATCGGCGTTCGCCGCGGTGGCGGTCATCGCAGGCGCGGCACTCACCGCCTGTGCTTCCGGCTCCACCGGAGCGGACGGCGGCACCGGCGGCAGCGGCGGCGGGAGCGCGGAGAACGCCAAGGTGGCCTTCCTCATGCCCGACCTCGCCTCCACCCGGTACGAGCTGGCCGACAAGCCGCTGTTCGAGGCGAAGATGAAGCAGCTGTGCCCGAGCTGCACGGTCATCTACCAGAACGCCGACTCCGACGCCTCCAAGCAGCAGCAGCAGGCCAACTCGGCGCTGGCCCAGGGCGTCAAGGCCATCGTGATCGACCCCGTCGACTCCGCCGCCGCCGCGACCATCGTCAAGTCGGCGCAGGCGCAGAACGTGCCGGTCATCGCCTACGACCGGCCGATCCCCACCACCCCGGCCGACTACTACGTCTCGTTCGACAACGAGAAGATCGGCTCGATGATCGGCCAGTCCCTGGTCGACCACCTCAAGAAGGAGAACGCCGAGGGCGGGATCCTCCAGGTCAACGGCTCCCCGACGGACGCCGCCGCCGGCCTGATCAAGAAGGGCATCCACAGCGCGGTCGACCCCAGCGGCTTCAAGCTGCTGGCCGAGTACGACACCCCCGACTGGTCGCCGGAGAAGGCCCAGGGCTGGGTCAGCGGCCAGATCACCAAGTTCCGCGACCAGATCGCGGGCGTGGTGGCGGCCAACGACGGCACCGGAGGCGGCTCGATCGCCGCGTTCAAGGCGGCGGACGTGAAGGTGCCGCCGGTCACCGGCAACGACGCCGAGTCGGCCGCCGCCCAGCGCATCATCTCCGGCGACCAGTACAACACGATCTCCAAGCCCATCAAGACCGTGGCCGAGGCCGCGGCCGACGTGGCCTACCGGTTCGTGCGGGGAGAGAAGCCCGCGGGCAAGACCACCCTCTACGACACTCCCTCGGAGCTGTTCACCCCCACGGTCGTGACCAGGGAGAACATCAACGAGGTGCTGTTCCAGAGCGGAATCATGAAGGCGTCCGAGGTGTGCACGGGTGAGTACGCCAAGGGATGCGCCGAGCTCGGCATCAAGTAGATCTCGAGGAGCCCCCTTTGTCCGCCACCCAGCAAAAAGACAGCGTCCTGTCCCTGCGCGGGATCAACAAGACCTTCGGTGCGGTCGCCGCGCTCACCGACATCGACCTCGATGTGGCGGCGGGTCAGGTCGTGGCCGTCGTCGGCGACAACGGCGCCGGCAAGTCGACGCTGGTCAAGGTCCTGTCGGGCGTGCACTCGCCGGACTCCGGCACGATCACCTTCGACTCGAAGACGGTCGACATCCCGAGTCCGGCGGCCGCTCACCGGCTCGGCATCGCCACCGTCTTCCAGGACCTCGCGCTGTGCGAGAACCTCAACGTGATCCAGAACCTCTTCCTCGGTCAGGAGCTCCGTCCGCTCCGGCTGAACGAGGTGGCGATGGAGACGCGCTCGTGGGAGCTGCTCCGCCAGCTCTCGGCGAAGATCCCCAGCGTGCGGGTGCCGGTGGCGTCGCTGTCGGGCGGCCAGCGGCAGACCGTCGCGATCGCCAGGTCGCTGCTCGGCGACCCGAAGATCATCATTCTCGACGAGCCGACCGCCGCCCTGGGCGTCGCGCAGACGGCCGAGGTGCTCAACCTGGTCGAACGGCTCCGGGAGAACGGTCTGGGCGTCATCATGATCAGCCACAACATGGCGGACGTGAAGGCGGTCGCCGACACCGTGGCCGTGCTGCGGCTGGGCCGTAACAACGGGGTGTTCGACGTGAACGACGTCTCGGTCGAGGACATCATCGCCGCCATCACCGGCGCCACCGACAACGTGGTGTCGCAGCGCCGGGCGCGCCGCAAGGAGGGGCTCTCATGACCACCACGCTCGCCACCGACCGCCAGGACGAGCGGCTGCAGAGCCGCGAGGGGCTGCGCGGCGCGATCACCGACGTGATCGAGCGGGCCCGCGGCGGCGACCTCGGCGTGATCCCCGTCGTGGTCGGGCTCGTCGTGATCTGGGCCGTGCTGCAGGTCCTCAACCCGGTCTTCCTGTCCAGCACCAACCTGGTCAACCTCACGCTGGAGTCGGCCGCGGTCGGCGTCATCGCGCTCGGCATCGTGTGCGTGCTGCTGGTCGGGGAGATCGACCTGTCGGTCGGTTCGGTCAGCGGCCTGTCCGGCGCGGTGCTGGCGGTGCTGTTCGTCGACAAGGGGCTGCCGGTCTGGGCGGCCATCCTGGCGGCGGTCGCGCTGAGCGCGGCGATCGGCTGGGTGTACGCCCAGCTGTTCAACCGCTTCGGCGTGCCGAGCTTCGTCATCACGCTGGCCGGGTTGCTGGCCTTCCTCGGCCTGCAGCTGTACGTGCTGGGCACCAAGGGGTCGATCAACCTGCCGTTCGACTCGGCCCTGGTGAACTTCGCGCAGCTGGCCTTCGTGCCGCAGTGGCTGTCGTACACCTTCGCGGTCGTCGCCGCGGCCGGGCTGTTCGCCAGCGGCCACCTCCACGCCCGGGAGCGCCGCCGGGCGGGCCTTTCGGCCAGGACCACCTCCATGCTGGCCGTACGGAGCATCGCGCTGCTGGCGGTGCTGACGTTCGTGGTCTGGTATCTCGGGCAGACCCGCGGCGTCGGCTGGATGTTCGTCCTGTTCGTCGCGATGGTGCTGGTCATGCACTACCTGCTGTCGCGCACCAAGTGGGGCAGGTCGGTCTACGCCGTCGGCGGCAACGTGGAGGCCGCGCGACGGGCCGGCATCAACGTCCGGGCCGTCTACACCTCGGTGTTCATGCTCTGCTCCTCCTTCGCCGCGGTGGGCGGCATCCTCGCCGCCGCCCGGCTGGCCGCCGCCAACCAGAGCAGCGGCGCCGGCGACGTGAACCTCAACGCCATCGCCGCCGCCGTGATCGGCGGGACGAGCCTGTTCGGCGGGCGAGGCACCGCGTTCGGCGCGCTGCTCGGCATGATCGTCATCCAGTCGATCTCCAGCGGCCTGACGCTGCTGAACCTCGACTCCTCCATCCGGTTCGTGGTGACGGGCGTGGTGCTGCTGCTGGCCGTGGTCGTCGACTCGATCGCGCGCAAGTCGCGGACCTCCCACGGGCGGGCCTGATGGCGGCGATCTGCGTCGACGCCGGAACCACGGTGGTCAAGGCGGTCGGCTACGACGAGGCGGGGGCGGAGGTCGCGGTCGCCCGGCAGGAGACCGGCGTGTCCCGCCCCGCGCCCGGCCACGCCGAGCAGGACATGAACACGGTCTGGGCGGCGGTCGCGCGCACGGTGCGCGCGGTCGCCGACCGGCTCGCCGGCGCCTCGGCCGGGACCGTCGACTTCGTCGCGGTCACCGCCCAGGGCGACGGCGCCTGGCTGGTCGGCCCCGACGGTGAGCCGACCGGCCCGGCGATCCTGTGGAACGACGGCCGGGCCACGGCCGCGGTGGACGCCTGGAACCGCTCCGGCGTGGCCGGGCGCGCCTTCCGCGTCAACGGCTCCGCCGCCGCCTCGGGGCTGCCGCACGCCATCCTCACCTGGCTGCGGGAGCACGACCCCGAGCGGCTGGAACGCTCCGCGGCCCTGCTGACCTGCGGCGGATGGATCTTCTCCCGGCTGACCGGGGAGGTCGCCGCGGACGAGTCCGACGCCTCGGCGCCGTTCATGGACCTGCGCGCCCGTGCCTACTCCCCCGAGCTGATGGCGCTGTTCGGCCTGGAGTGGGCCGCGCGGCTGCTGCCCGAGCCGCGCGGCGACGCGCACCGCGTCGCCGCGCTCACCGCCTCCGCCGCCGCGTCGCTGGGCCTGCCCGCCGGTACCCCGGTCGTGATGGCCCCCTACGACATCGTCTCCACCGCCGTCGGGGCGGGCGCGGTGGGCGACGGCCGGGCGTGCAGCATCCTGGGCACCACGCTGTGCACCGAGACCATCGTCGCCGAACCCGGCCTCGACGGCCCCGCCGTGGGCATCACGATCGCGGCCCCCGGCGGCTACCTGCGGGCCTTCCCCACCTTCGCCGGGGTCGAGGTGATCAACTGGGTCTGCCGCCTGCTCGGGCTGCCCGGACCGGCCGCCCTCGGCGAGCTGGCCGCGGCGAGCCCGCCGGGCGCGGGCGGGCTGGCGTTCCTGCCCTACCTGTCCCCCGCCGGGGAGCGGGCGCCGTTCTGCGACCCGTTCGCCCGGGGCTCCTTCCTCGGCATGTCGTTCGACCACGACCGCGAGCACATCGCCCGCGCCGTGTTCGAGGGCCTCACGTTCGTCGTCCGCGACTGCCTGGACGCCTTCGGCCCCGCCGTGCGGGAGCTGCGGGTGTGCGGCGGCGGCTCGGCGAGCGACCTGTGGCTGCGGATGATCGCCGACGTCACCGGCCTGCCGGTGCTCCGGCCGGCCGACGCCGAGGTCGGAGCCCGCGGCGCCTTCCTCGTCGGCCTGACCGCGACGGGCGCCGCCACCGATCTCGAAGAGGCGGCCGGGCGCCACGTGCGGCTGCGCGACGCCGTACGGCCGCGGCCCGGCGCCTACGAGACCTTCTACCGGGACTTCCTCGCGCTGCGTGAGACCGCCGCCCGGTCCTGGCCGCTGCTCGCCGAGACGAGGAGCCGCTCATGAGCGTGTGGATCGGCATAGACCTGGGCACGCAGAGTGTGCGCGTGATGGCCGTCACCGGTGACGGCCGGGTGCTCGGCGCGGCGAGCAGGCCGCTGACCAGCCGCCGCGACGGCCCCCGGCACGAGCAGGACCCCGAGCAGTGGTGGGAGCGGCTGGCCGCCGCCGCCCGCGAGGCGCTGCGCGACGTGCCGCCCGGTCCCGTCGGCGGCGTGGCCGTGGACGCCACCTCCGGCACGATCCTGCTCACCGGCGACGACGGCCGGCCCCTCACCCCCGGGCTGATGTACGACGACCGGCGGGCGGCCGGCGAGGTCGAGCGGGTCAACGAGGCCGGCGCGCACGTGTGGGACCGGCTCGGCTACCGCCGCATGCAGGCCAACTGGGCGCTGCCCAAGCTGCTGTGGCTGCTGCGCGACGCCCCGGCCGGGGCGCGCCTGGCGCACCAGAACGACTTCGTCAACCGCCGCCTGACGGGCCGGCCGGTCGCCACCGACCTGAGCAACGCGCTGAAGACGGGCGTGGACCTGATCGACGAGCGCTGGCCGTCGGACGTCCTGGACGCCCTCGGCGTCCCCGCCTCCGTGCTGCCCGGCGTGGTACGGCCCGGCACCGTGCTCGGCGAGGTCTGCGCCGGGGCCGCCGAGGCCACCGGCATCCCGGCGGGCACGCCGGTGGTCGCCGGGACGACCGACGGGTGCGCGGCGCAGCTCGGCGCGGGCGCCCTCACGCCCGGGAGCTGGAACTCGGTGATGGGCACCACGCTGGTGCTCAAGGGCGT
The DNA here is from genome assembly GCF_014648055.1 of Streptosporangium pseudovulgare. Classification (GTDB taxonomy): domain Bacteria; phylum Actinomycetota; class Actinomycetes; order Streptosporangiales; family Streptosporangiaceae; genus Streptosporangium; species Streptosporangium pseudovulgare. The sequence goes on along the minus strand of NZ_BMQJ01000013.1, from coordinate 10,011 downwards.
CACCCGGGAGCTGGTCCACGACCCGCTGGGCGTCGTCTACTCCCACCGCGCCCCGGACGGCTCGTGGCTGCCGGGCGGCGCGTCCAGCACCGGCGCGGGCGTGCTGGCCCGCGACCTGGCCGGGCGTGACCTCGACGCCCTCAGCCGCCTGGCCGCCGGGCGCTTCGGATCCGGCGGCTCCTCCGCCGACCCGTCCGCCACCGTCTACCCGCTGGTCTCCCGGGGTGAGCGGTTCCCGTTCGCCGCGCCGGAGGCGGAGGGCTTCACCCTCGGCCACGTCGGCGACGACGTCGACCGCTACGCCGCGATCCTGCGCGGCGCCGCCTACATCGAGCGGCTCTGCTTCGACTACCTCGACCTGCTCGGCGCTCCGGTGGACGGCGAGATCGTGCTGACCGGCGGCGCGACCCGCAGCGCCTACTGGAACCGGGTCAGGGCCGCCGTGCTGGGACGGCCGGTGACCCTGCGGGAGAACGCCGAGCCCGCGCTCGGCATGGCCGTCCTCGCCGCCGGGCCCGCCTCGGCGGCGCGGATGGTCCGCACCCGCGAGGTCGTCGAACCCGGCGGCGAGGACCTGCGCGAGCACTACCTGCGGTTCGTCGCCGAACTGGAGGACCGCGGCTGGCTGCCCCCGGAGGCCGCCGCCCACGCCCGGAGAAGGAGCACCCGATGACCCGGCTCGTACTGGCCCGCCACGGCGAGACCGTCTGGCACGCCGAGAACCGCTACGCCGGCGTCACCGACGTCGAACTGACCCCGCGCGGCCACGAGCAGGCCGGACGGCTGGCCGCCTGGTCCGCCGCGGCCGGGCTCGCCGCCGTCTGGACGTCCACGCTGAGCCGGGCCCGGATCACCGCCGAGGCGAGCGCCCGCGCGGCGGACGTCGAGCCGCGGGTGGACGCCCGGCTGTGCGAGCTCGACTTCGGCCGGGGCGAGGGGCTGACCTCCGCCGAGATGCACGAGCGGTTCCCCGAGGCCCGCGCCGCCTTCGAGGCCGATCCCGCCGCCCATCCGCTGCCCGGGGGCGAGGACCCCGGGCGGGCCGCCGCCCGGTTCACCGCCGCCCTGCGCGACATCACCGCCGCCCACCCCGGCGGGCGGGTGCTGGTGGTGGCCCACACGACCGTCATCAGGCTCGCGCTGTGCGGGCTCATCGGGGTGCCGCTCGGTTCCTACCGGCGGCTCTTCCCGCGCCTGGACAACTGCGCCGTCACCGAGCTGCGCCTCGACGACGGGCAGGTCGCGATCCTGCAGTTCAACTCTCCGATTGGAGCCGTTCGTTGACCATCCGAATCCTCGCCGCCGGTGACCACTTCGTGCGCAGCGACCTCCTGGTGGACGCGCTCAGGCAGGTGGTCCCCGGTGACGCCGACATCCGCGAGCTGACCCTGCCGTGGCCGGTCGTGCCGTTCGGCCGGGTGGGCGAGGTCGACGAGGCGTCCGACGTGGAGGAGGAGCTGATCGAGGCGCTGCGCGGCGTGGAGGTCTGCGTGACCCAGATGGCCCCGCTGACCGAGCGTGTCCTCGCCGCCTGCCCCGACCTGAAGCTGTTCTGCGTCAGCCGGGGCGGCCCGGTCAACGCCAACCTCCAGGCCGCCACCGAGGCCGGGGTGACCGTCACGTTCGCGCCCGGCCGCAACGCGGTCGCCACCGCCGAGCACACGCTGGCCATGCTCCTGGCCGCCACCCGGCGTATCCCGCAGACCAACGCCGACCTCGCCCGGGGCGTGTGGCGGGGCGACTACTACATGTACGACCACGTGGGCCCGGAGCTGGAGGGCGGCACGGTCGGCCTGGTCGGCTACGGCGCGATCGGCAGCCGGGTGGCCCGCATGCTGGAGGGGTTCGGCGCCGAGGTTCTGGTGTACGACCCCTACGTCACCGGCGTCCCCGGCCAGGTGGGGCTGGAGGAGCTGCTGAGCCGTTCCCGCTTCGTGTCCCTGCACGCCCGGGTCACCCCGGAGACCACCGGCATGATCGACGCGAAGCGGATCGCGCTGATGCCCGCCGGGTCGGTGCTGGTCAACTGCGCCCGGGGCGCGCTGCTCGACTACGACGCCCTGTGCGACGCCCTGGACTCGGGTCACCTGTTCGGCGCCGCGGTGGACGTTTTCCCCACCGAGCCCATCCCCGAGGGGTCCCGCCTGCTCACCACGCCCAACCTGGTGATGACCCCGCACCTGGCGGGGGCCAGCAAGGAGACGGCGGCCAAGGCGGCGCGGATCGTCGCCGAGGACGTGGCCCGCTACCTGCGCGGCGAGCCGGTCGCCCACCACGCCAACCCCGCCCTCGCCGCCTCCTGAACCGCCGTCCCCGGGGGCCGTTCCCGGCGTGCCGGGTTCCTGAGGAACCGGCGCACCGGACTCCCGGGGCGGTACGGCGGGCGCACCCGCCCGCGCCCGCCGGCTCGTGAGAACGCCCGGATCCCCGCGACGGGGATCCGGGCGTTCGGGCTTTCCCGGTGGGGCCTCGGGAGAGGGGAGCCTCAGGAGGCTTTCCCGGTGGAGCCTTGGAAGAGGAGCTTCAGGAGGCTTCCCCGGTGAGACCTCAGGGGGGTGAGCCTCAGGAGGTTTCCCCGGTGGAGCCTCAGGAGGTGAGGCCCGCCAGGCGGGCGATGGCCAGGCCCGCCCGGCGGGCGCTCCGCACCAGGGCGTGCTCGCTCCCGGCGGGCCCGTTGGCCACCACGGCGTAGCCGATCCGCCGCTCCGGGCCGATCATGACGCCCACGTCGGCGCGCACGCCGGTGTCGGTGCCGGTCTTGTTGGCCACCCAGACCATCCCGCGCGGGGGCGCGGCGGGGATCTCGCGGTCCTCGGGCTCGTGCGGCAGCAGCGCGGGCACCAGGCTCCGGTCGGTGTTGTGCGCCATCCAGCGCAGCATGGTCCGGCTCCACTCCTCCGCGCCGTCGAGCCGGGCGGCGAACCGGGCCAGCTCGCCGGCCGTGCCGAGGGCGAAGGCCGGCGGATGCGACGGCAGCCGGGGCTCGCGGATCCGGTCCAGGACGCGGGTGCGCGTGAGGCCCAGCCCGGCGGCGACCTCGGCGACCCGGTCCAGGCCGATCCGGCGCAGCAGCGCGTTGGTGGCGGTGTTGTCGCTCACCGAGGCGACCAGCACCGCGAGATCCCCGACCGGCCAGCGGTCGCCGGACAGCGCGCCCATCAGGCCGGAGCCGCCGCAGCGGTCATCGGGGCGGATCTCCACGGTCTCGGCCTCCTCCAGCGCGCCGCCGGCGATGTCCCGGGCCGCGGCGGCCAGCAGCAGCAGCTTGCCGGTGCTGGCCAGGACCAACTCGGCGTCCTCGTGGCGGGAGATCATGCCGGGCACGGAAACCGCGACCGTGCCGGGACCGTCCAGACCGTCCAGACCGTCCGGATCCCGTGGATCCCGCGGATCGCCCGGAGCGTCCGGTCCCGCCGGGCCCTCCCGGTTCGCCGGGCCGTCCGGCGTGCCGTACTCGGTCATCGTCCCGTCCCCTCCGTCGTCCGCCGTACGGTGCCCGTACCGCCGTGACCGGTTGTCATACCGCCAGCACCGCCCCGGGCCCGGCGCCGGTCCCGGCGCCGTCGCGGACCACCGTCTCACCGGCGACGAGCACCGAGTGGACGCCCGCCGGCGGCAGCAGCGGGTCGGCGAAGGTGGCGCCGTCGGCGACCGTGCCGGGGTCGAAGACGACCAGGTCGGCGTGGGCGCCATCGGCGATCACGCCGCGCCCGGCCAGCCCGAACCGCTTCGCCGCCATGCCGGTCATCTTGTGCACCGCCGTGGGCAGGTCGAGCAGGCCCAGCTCCCGGACGTAGCGGCCCAGCACCCGCGGGAACGTCCCCGCCCAGCGCGGGTGAGGCCGGCCGCCCGGCTTGGGCACCCCGTCGGAGCCGATCATCGAGTACGGCGCCGCCAGCACCCGCCGCACGTCATCCTCGATCATCGAGTGGCTGATGATGGTGACCTCGCCCTGTTCGGCCACGAGAAGGGCGGCGGCCACGTCGAGGGGGTCCTCGCCGCGGGCGGCGGCCAGCTCGGCGATCGTGTGCCCCTCCGTCTCGGGGTGGCGGGGCGCGCAGGCGACCGAGATGCGGTCCCACCCGCCGTTGCCCACGGTGTTCTCCCAGCCGTGCACGCCCTCGGCGATGGCCCTGCGCATCAGGTCACGCTGGCCGGGGTCGGCCAGGCGCACCGTGAGCGCGGCGACCCCTCCCTCGGAGGCCCAGGGCGGGAGCATCGCGGCCAGCGCCGTGCTTCCCGCAGTATAGGGATAGACGTCGCAGGTGACGTCCATCCCTCCGGCGCGCAGCGCGGCGATCCTGGGCAGGGTCCGCTCGGTCCTCCCCCAGGCGTACTTCCCGGCGGTCTTGTGGTGGGAGACGTGCAGCGCCGCGCCGCTGCCGCGGGCGATCTCCACGGCCTCCTCCAGCGCCTCCTCCACCCGGGACATCTCGTCGCGCAGGTGGGTGACGTACGGCTTGCCGTGCCGGGCGGCGACGGCCGCGAGCGCGGTCACCTCGCCGGTGCCGGCGTAGGTGCCGGGGGTGTAGATGAGGCCGGTGGACAGGCCGGCGGCGCCCGCCGCCAGCGCCCGGTCCAGCAGCGCGCACATGGTCTCCAGCTCGGCGGCGGTGGCGGGCCGGTCCACCGGCCCCATCACCCCCGAGCGCAGCGTGCCGTGCCCGACCAGCGAGGCCAGGTGGTTGGCGCGGGGCACGGCGGCGTGCGCGGCGGCGAACTCGGCGAAGCCCTCGTACATCCCGACGTCGCCGCCGAAGGAGACGCGGGTCTCGGCGCGCATCGCGGTCAGCCGTTCCGGCAGCGCGGGAAAGAGGCTGGAGCCGCAGTTGCCGCAGATCTCGACGGTGACGCCCTGCAGCACGGAGGCGCCGGCCAGGTCGCGGCCCGTCTCGCCGCCGATCAGGGTGACGCCGTCGGAGTGGGTGTGCACGTCGATGAACCCGGGCGCGACGGCCAGGCCGGTGACGTCGCGCACCTCCCGGGCTCCGGCGCGGGAGCCGGGCGGCAGGACGGTGAGGCGGCCGGCGCGGACGCCGACGTCGGCGTGCCGGGCCGCGTCGGGACCGTCGGTGCCGTCGATCACCAGGCCGCCGGTCAGCAGCAGGTCGAGGCCGCTCAAAGCACCTGCCCCAGGAAGGCGCGGAAGCGCTCGTGGCGGGGGGCGGCGAGCACTTCGCGGGGGTTGCCGCGCTCGACGACCACTCCCCCGTCGATGAAGATCAGGTCGTCGCCGACCTCGCGGGCGAAGCCCATCTCGTGGGTCACCACCATCATGGTCATGCCGCTGGCGGCCAGGTCGCGCATGACGGCGAGGACTTCCTGGACCAGCTCGGGGTCGAGGGCGCTGGTCGGCTCGTCGAAGAGCATCAGCTTGGGGTCCATGGCCAGGCTGCGGGCGATCGCCACGCGCTGCTGCTGGCCGCCGGAGAGCTGGGCCGGGTAGTGGCCGGCGCGGTCGGCCAGGCCGACGCGTTCCAGCAGCTCCATCGCCCGGGTGCGGGCCTTGTCCTTGGGGACGCCCCTGACCACGACGGGGCCCTCCATGACGTTCTCCAGCGCGGTGCGGTGCGGGAACAGGTGGAAGCGCTGGAAGACCATGCCGATGTCCTGCTTCTGGCGGGACAGGGCGGCGGGGCTGAGGTGGTGCAGCCGACCGTCGCGCTCGGCGTAGCCGATGAGGTCGCCGTCGACCCAGATGCGGCCGGAGTCGATGGTCTCCAGGCGGTTGACGCAGCGCAGCAGCGTCGACTTGCCGGACCCGGAGGGGCCGACGACGCAGACCACGCCGCCCACGGGCACGTCCAGGCTGATGCCCTTGAGCACCTCGACCGCGCCGAAGCACTTGCGTACCGAGCTGATCCGCACCATGGGCCGGGTCCCGGTTCCGGTCGTCACGCGTTCCCCCTGCCGAACGGCCGCAGGTTGCGGCGGATCCTGGCCGGCAGCGCGTGGTGACCGCGCTCGAAGCGCTTCTCGAGGAAGTGCTGGCCGACGCTCGCGATGGTGGTGAGCACCATGTACCAGATGGAGGCCACGATCAGCATCGCGATGACCTCGAAGTTGCCCAGGTAGATGCGCTGGGAGACGGTGAGCAGCTCTGCTCCGGCGATGACCGAGACCATCGAGGTGGTCTTGAGCATCGAGATGAACTGGTTGCCAGTGGGCGGGACGATCACCCGCATCGCCTGGGGCAGCACGACCCGGCGCAGCACCTGCCGGTGCGACATGCCGAGCGACTCGGCCGCCTCGCGCTGGCCGGGGTCCACCGAGCGGATGCCCGCCCGGACGATCTCGGCCATGTAGGCGCCCTCGTTGATGCCGAGGCCGAGCAGGGCCGCGGTGAAGGGCGTGATCAGCTCGTTGGCCTGCCACTGGAACAGCTTGGGGCCGTCGAAGGGGACGCCGATGCCGAAGGTGGGGAAGACCAGGCCGATGTTGAACCAGAAGATGAGCTGGACCAGCAGCGGGGTGCCGCGGAAGAACCAGGTGTACAGGGCCGAGGCGCCCCGCAGGACGGCGCTGCCGGACAGCTGCATCACCGCGGCGAGGACGCCCAGGGCCAGGCCGATGGCCATCGACAGCACGGTGAGCTGGATGGTGACCCACAGGCCGCCCAGGACCCGGCCGTCACCGAGGTAGGCGACGATGACGTCCCAGTGCAGGTTCTCGTTGACGATGATCGTGTAGGCGAGCCAGACCAGGACGAACCCGGCGACGAGCGCCGCGATCCACCGGCCGGGCCGGGGCGGGCGGATCGCGTCGATGGGCAGGTCCGGCTCCTGGGCGGCGGCGGAGGTCCCGGGCGCCCCGGGGGTCTTGGTCACTTCCACGGCTTGGTGTTCACCATGACCTCGGGGACGGCGTTGGCGGCCACGCCGTACTTCTCCAGGATCTGCCGGTAACCGCCGTCGGCGATCAGCTCCTGCATGGCCTTGGCCACGGCGTCGCGCAGGCCGGTGTTGCGCCGGTCGATCGCGATGCCCCAGGGGCCGGCGTCGTACTGCTCGGACAGCACGTCGTACTTGCCGGTCTCCTTGGCGTACATCGCCGCGACGGGCGAGTCGACGATGGTCGCGACGGCCCGGCCGGAGTCGATGCTCAGCAGGCCGGTGGGGGCGTCCTCGCTCTGGATGATCTTCATCTTGTCGGCGCACTTGTCATCCTGGCGCTGGCCGATGGCGAGGTTGGAGCTGCCCTTGGCCAGCACGACGGACCGGCCGCACAGGTCCTCAAGGGTCTTGATGCCCTCGGGGTTGCCCTTCTTGACCATGATGGCGCCGCCGGCGTTGAAGTAGTCGACGAAGTCGACGGCCGCGCGGCGCTCCTCGGTGTCGCTCATCGAGGACATGGCGATGTCCCAGTTGCTCGCCTGCAGGCCGGGGACGAGGCCGTCGAAGGCGGCGTTGGTCACCTTGGCCTTGAGCCCGAGCTTGGCGGCGATGGCGGCGGCCAGGTCGGGGTCGACGCCGATGAGCTCCTGGGTGCCCTCCTTGTACATCTCCATGGGCGGGTAGCCCTCCGAGGTCGCCATCCGGAGTTCGCCGGTCTTGCGCACCGACTCGGGCACCAGGTCCTTGGCGGACTTGCCGGCCGCCGCGGCGGCGCCGCTCGTGTCGCTCCCCGACGACGAGCGCCCGCAGCCGCCGGCGAGTGCCGAGACGACCAGCGCGGCAGCAACGACTGAATACAGGCGCTTTGTCACGGAACCTCCTGCTTTGCGAATAGTGCAGCTCATCGTGCCGACGGTGGATAACGACCCGAACACACCTGAATGCTTGCGAGTCTGAGCCCCGAAATATTCGATGCTCCGCCCGTACGGCGACCGCCCGGCCCTACCGTCGTCACCCATGAGCCTGGTGATCGAGAACGGCTGGCCGCGCACCGCGGAGTGGACCGGCGGGGAGCTGCGCCTCGGCGGGATCGGCGTGCGCGACCTGGCCGCCGAGTTCGGCACGCCCGCCTACGTCATCGACGAGGAGGAGTTCCTCGCCCGCTGCGCGCTGTGGCGCGACGCCCTCCCCGACGGGGAGGTGCACTACGGCGGCAAGGCGTTCCTCTGCCCGCAGGTGGTGCGCTGGCTGGACACCGCCGGGCTCTGCCTCGACGTGTGCACCGGAGGCGAGCTGGCCGTCGCCATGGCCGGGGGCATGGACCCGGCGCGGGTGGTCTTCCACGGCAACAACAAGTCCGTCGCCGAGCTGCGCCGCGCCGTCGCCTGGGGCGTCGGCTGCGTGGTCGTGGACTCCTTCACCGAGATCGAACGGCTCGCCGCCCTGGCCGCCGAGGCCGGGACGCGCCAGCGCGTGATGATCCGGGTCACCCCGGGCGTCACGGCCCACACCCACGAGTTCATCGCCACCGGCGGCGACGACTCGAAGTTCGGCTTCTCACTGAACGCCGGCCTGGCCGCCGAGGCGGTCCGCCGCGTCCTGGCGGAGGACTCGCTGGAGCTGGCCGGCCTGCACTCCCACATCGGCTCGCAGATCACCGACCTCGGCGGCTTCACCCTGGCCGCCGGCCGGATGGCCGCCTTCCTCACCGCCTGCGAGGACGAGCACGGCGTGACGATCCCCAAGCTGGACCTGGGCGGCGGCCTGGGCATCGTGCACCGGCCGGGCGACCCGGTGCCGCCGAGCCCCGCCGAGGTGGTCGCCGCGCTGCGCGCGGCCGTGCCCTCCCGGGTACGGCTCGCCGTCGAGCCCGGCCGCTCCATCGCCGGGCCCACCGCCGTCGCCCTCTACGAGGTCGGCACCGTCAAGGACATCCCCGGCGTGCGGACCTACGTCAGCGTGGACGGCGGGATGAGCGACAACCCGCGCCCGGCGATGTACGGCGCCGCCTACACCGCGGTCCTGGCCTCCCGCGCCTCGGACGCCCCGGAGCGGCCGGTCACCGTGGTCGGCAGGCACTGCGAGAGCGGCGACGTGCTCGTCCGCGACCTGCCGCTGCCGGCCGACGTGCGGCCGGGCGACCTGCTGGCGATCCCCGCCTCGGGCGCCTACCAGCGGTCGATGGCCAGCAACTACAACCACGTGACCAGGCCGCCGGTGGTGGCGGTGCGCGACGGGGCGGCGCGGGTGATCGTGCGCCGCGAGACCGAGGAGGACCTGCTCCGGCTCTACGTCTGACCTGGGGCCCGGGCCGGGGTCCGGCGCGTGCGGGCAGGCGGCGAGGCGCGGCCGGTCATCGTTCTTCTCCCCCGTCTTCTGCCGGTGATCCCCGGCATAGCGGGATCTTGTGGTGTTTCTCCGGTGCTGTCAAGGGTTGACAGCACCGCGGTCTCGAACGGCATACTCCGGATTCGCACTATTCAATACAGGACGGGTGTGTCCGGCCATCGGCGGGCCCCGCGTGGTACCACTGCGTCCGATCACCCGGATGGCACGGACGACCACACCTGACGGCACGGAGTTCACATGAGCAACCCGTTCGAAGAAGAAAACGGCCGCTACCTCGTCCTGGTGAACGGCGAGGGACAGCACTCCCTCTGGCCGGTTTCCATCGACGTCCCGGGCGGCTGGGAGGTCGCGCACGGCGAGGACAGCCGGCAGGGCTGCCTCGACTTCATCAACGCGCACTGGACCGATATGCGGCCGCGCAGCCTTTCCGGGTCCTGAGTCGGCGGGACCCGCACGTCCGCCCGGCACCTCGCCGGTTTTCCTGCTTTTCGCGGTTTTTCCGGAGCGCGGAACCACGGTCCGTGCTCCCGGCCCGCGCCTCCCGGGCCACGAGATGTCCTCCTCCCCGCAGGTTCACCGCCATGCTCCAAACTGGAGGTTTCGTGAAATCCCCCTCTTTATCGAACAATCTTGCTGAAATCTTCGAGGCGCGGGTGGCGGCCGACCCGGACGCCGAGGCGGTGGTCTGCGGCGAGGTCCGCCTGACCGCGGCCGAGCTCAACGGACGGGCCAACGCCCTGGCCCGCCGCCTGACCGCCGCCGGCGTCGGACCCGAGACCCCCGTACTGGCCCTGCTGCAACGCTCCGCCGACGTCGTCGTCACCATGCT
>NZ_BMQJ01000012.1:190530-292778 GCF_014648055.1 Streptosporangium pseudovulgare | reverse complement strand
ACCCGGAGCCTCCACCGAGATCGGCTTCCAGGCCACCCACACCGGCGACACCGCCAAGCCCACCGCGTTCACCCTCAACGGAGCCGCCTGCACCCTCTCCTGACGCGACGACCGGCTCCACCCGTGCCGGCCCGTCCCCTTTCCGGTGAGCCGGCTCGGCCCTTCCCGGCTCACCGGCCCTTCCCGGCCCACCGGACGGCGCGGCGTTCCGGCGGGTCCCGTGCCACACTCCTGACCATCGGAACCGGCGGCGCCGACAGGGTGAAGGGAACGGCTCGGATGGGGCTGGAGATCGAGGACCGATCGTCTGACTCGCCGTACATCGAGCGGGTGTGGCGGAGCACCAGCCACGGCGTGGAACGGATGACCTCGGTCGCGACCGCGCACTGGGACCTGGTCTTCTGGGAGCACCGCGGCCGGGTCAGCGTGGCCGTTCAGGGGCCGGAGTCGCGGGCGAGCCCGGCCCCCGTGCCCGAGGACGCCACGTTCTTCGGGATCAACTTCTCGCTCGGCACCTCGATGCCGCATCTTCCGGTCGGCCGGCTCGTCGACGGCGCCGCGGAGATCCCGGACGCGACACGCACATCCTTCTGGCTGAAGGGCTCCACCTGGCGCGTTCCCGACTACGACAACGCCGAGGCGTTCGTACGGCGGATGGCACGCGAGGGCGTCCTGGTCCGTGACCCGCTCGTCGCCGCGGTGCTTCGCGGTGACCCGCCGGACGTGTCGGAGCGTACCGTGCAGCGGCGCTTCGTGGCGGCGACCGGGCTCACCCGCGGCGCCGTCCGGCAGATCGACCGCGCCCGGCGGGCGGCGGTCCTGCTCCTGGAGGGCGTGCCGGTCCACGACGTCATCCACCTGCTCGGATACTTCGACCAGCCGCATCTGGCGCGGTCGCTGGCCCGCTACATCGGGCGGACCGCCACGCAGTTGAGTGCCCCGGGCCCGTCGGAGCCGCTGTCGCTTCTGTACAAGACCTGAGCGCCGTGCCCGCCTAACCTCATGGCCACAGCCATCGTCGTGGCGGAGGGTTCCGCCGCCGGCGCCGGCGAGGAGAAAGGGTCTGCCGCCCTGCCGCAGGCACTCCTCGGATCTCGACGACAAAGGAACAACGCAATGGCCAAGATCGTTTCCAACTTCTTCATCTCGCTGGACGGCGTGACCGAGTCGCCGGACCAGTGGCACTTCCCGTACTTCGACGACCAGATGGGCGCGGCGGTCGAGGCGGGCATGCGGGACGCGACGGCGTTCCTGATGGGCCGCAGGCTGTACGAGGAGTGGGCGGCGTACTGGACGACGGCGGACCAGGACCAGGACTTCGCCAAGTTCATCAACGGCACCCGCAAGTACGTCGTGTCGAACACCCTGCGGGAGGCGGACTGGAACAACACCACCGTCGTCTCCGGTGACGTCGCGGCCGGGCTGCGTGAGATCAAGGAGCGGACCGAGGGCACCATCCAGATGTCCGGTTCCGCGACGACCGTGCGGTGGCTGCTGGCCAACGGGCTGCTCGACGAGCTGAAGCTGCTCGTCCACCCGATCGCCGTCGGCCACGGTCAGCGGCTGTTCGAGGACACCCCGACCCACAGGCTGAAGCTGGTCGAGTCCGAGACGTTCCGGTCCGGCGTGCTCAACCTGACCTACGTCCCGGACGTCGGCTGACCGGCGCGTGCGGCGCGCCGCTCCGATCCGGCGAGCTGGGCGTAGGCCGCGGGTGACATGCCGACCGCGGCGGTGAAGTCGCGGGTCAGGTGGGCCTGGTCGGTGTAGCCGAGCTCGGTGGCCAGCGTCGCGAGGTCGAGGCCCCGGTACACCCGCTCCGCGGCCTCGTGCAGCCGGAAGCGGCGGATCACCCATTTGGGGCCGACGCCGACGTAGTCGCGGAACAGCCGCTGCAGCGAGCGCATCGACCGCCCCGCCCGGGCGGCCAGCTCGTCGACCCGGGTCACGGACACGTCGCCCTCCGCCATCGCCACCAGCGCCGCGACCTCCTCGGCCACCGGGTCCCGCCGGGGTTCCAGATCCAGCAGGAACCTCTCGACGAGCGCGACGGCGGCCCGGGCGCCGGGCTCGGCCAGGACACGCCCGACCAGCGTCGCGCCCGCCGCGCCGTACATCTCGCCGATCTCCGTGAAGCGGCCGGTCAGCCGGGACACCGGGCCGTCGAGGAACGGCCGGAAGCCACCCGGGCGGAAACGCACGCCGAGCACGCGACCGTCGCCCCGCATCGTGTAGGAGAACCCGCCTCTGATCACCCCCGCGATCCGGTGGAAGTCATCGGTGATCGTCATGTTCACGGTGGGATGGGAGACGATGCGCTGCTCGTACGGCTCGGCGAGGCCGGTCCACGTGACGACCCAGAAGTGCTCGACGTACGCCGCGAGCTCCGGTGACGGCGCCTGCCTGACGTAGTCGAAGGCGTCGAGCCCCGCGTACGGGTCCACCCAGCCGCGCTGTCGCGTTTCTACAAGCCGGGCCTCGGGCGGATGGGGCACGCTGGCTGTCATGGACGACATGATGCCCTTGATGAGGCGCGCCACCGAACGGACCGCGGAACTGGTGCGCGGGGTGCGGCCGGAGCAGCTCGGGCTTCCGACGCCGTGTGAGAAGTTCGACGTCAGTGAGCTGGTCGGCCACCTTGAGTGGGTGGCGGAGATGTTCGAGTCGCTGGCCCACGGGGGGCCGATGACCGAGCGGGGACCGTACGCGGGCGACTTCCCCGAGCGGGCGGAGCGCACGCTGGCCGCCTGGTCGCGGCCGGAGGCGTGGGAGGGCACCAGCCCCGCCATGGGCCTGCCGATGGACGTGCTGGCCCACATGTACCTCGTCGACATGGTCGTGCACGGCTGGGACCTGGCCAGGGCCGTCGGTCAGGAGTACGAGCCGGACCCCGGGGCGGTCTCGCGGGCGCTGAGCTTCACCGACCGGATGGTGGAGACGGGCAGGCAGCGCGGCGCCTTCGGACCGCCGGTGGCGGTGCCGGATGACGCCCCGCCGTTCGACCGCCTGCTCGGCGTCATCGGCCGGGACCCGGCCTGGACGCCCTGACCCGGCCTGGATGTTCTGATCCGGCCCGGACGACCTGACTCGTTCCGGGCCCGCCGGTCGGACGCGACGTCACGCGCCGCCGAGGCATTGAATGCGAGGACATGACGCCCGGCTCCGACGTCGCCGTGCCCTCCTCGGCCGCCGTCCCTCCCGCACCGCCTCGGAACAGGGAGAACAAGGAGAGCCACCGTCTCTCGTGACCCTTTGCCCGCTTCTGACCAAGTAAGGGTGTCAGGCGACGAAGGGAGCAGTGCCGGTGCGTCGTAAACGGGCGGAGATCGCCAGGGATCACGCGGCGTTCGAAGCCTTCTACCGGCGGCACGTCGACGCGGTCACCCGCTTTCTCGCTCGGCGCGTCGACGATCCGCACACGGTCGCCGACCTGGTGGCCGAGGTGTTCATGGCGGTCCTCGACTCCGCCCACACCTACCGGGCCGAGTCGGGGAGCGAGGTCGCGTGGCTGTACGGCGTGGCACGCAACACGCTCTCCAGCGAGCGGCGCCGGTTGTTCAGGGAGTCACGGCTCACCGACCGGATGAGCGGGCGGCGGCCGCTGGACAGCGACGACCTGGCCAGGCTTGAGGAGCGCATCGACGCGGAGCGGCCCGCCAGGCGGGTCCTCGCGGCCATGGCCGGCCTGCCCGAGGGGGAGCGCGCCGTACTGGAGCTGGTCGTCATCGACCAGCTCACGGTCACCGAGGCGGCGACGGCCCTCGGCATCCGGCAGGGGGCCGCCAAGATGAGGCTGCACCGCGCCCGCCGCACGCTGCAAGGACTGCCCTTCGTCATGGAAGGAACACCGGGATGAGCTTCGAGGAGCGAATACTGATGGAACTGAAGGACGAGATCACGGCGCGTGCCGAGCGGCGCCGCCGTACCGGCCGCCGCCTGTTCGCGGGGGCGGCGGTGGCCGGGCTGGCCGCGGCGGCGGCGATCGTGGTGCCGCTGCTGACCGGGGTGGAGCAGCCCGCGTACGCGGTGACCAGGAACACCGACGGCACGATCGACGTCAGGCTCAACGAGTTCAGGGACGCCGACAAGCTGGAACAGGACCTGGGGAAGCTGGGGGTGGACGCCGACATCACCTACCTCCCGCCCGGCAAGTGGTGCGGCGAGGACAGGGGAAAGGCCATCGGAGGCGACGGTTCCCCGGAGGACTGGGACGCCTCCGCGTCCGGCAGGGCCGCCCGGCTGGATCACGACGGGCTGAGGATCGACCCCCGGTACGTCGGGAAGGGGCGGACCCTGGTGATGATGTTCAGCGAGGCCAAGAACGCGTCCGCCGGTCCGAAGCCGAAGACGGAGTGGCAGCTCGGGTCTTTCGTGGTCGAAGGGCCGGCTCGGCCGTGCGTGGTCGTCGACAACCCGCTCTGGAAGGACACCGGCGGCTCCGGCCGGCCTCCGGCGGGTGACTGATCCTCGCGGAGCCGGTCCGGCCGTGAAGGCGATGGTCGTTCGAAGGTGATGCCGCCTGAGAACGATCCGCCGAGGTCCCGCGTGACCGTCCTGGTCGCGCGGGACCCGTGTTCCACCCGTCGAAGGCCGTCATGGCCGCCGGACGCGTGGACACCGTAGGCCGCCGTGGCCGCCGGGGGTGAGGCCGCCGGGGGCGAGGACGCCGTGACGGCGATGCCTCCGGCGGCCGGTGACCGCCAGTGCTTACCTTCCGCTATTTCTCAACATCAGAGTATTTTCCGGACATTGATCATTAGCATCGTCGGATGCTCACTGCTCCGGTGGCGGCTCGGCGGACCGGGCGGCGCATGGCCTGGCTCGACGCCCTCCGCGGCCTCGCCGCCCTGTTCGTGGTCTTCGAGCACGCGCTCCAGCCCCTGCTGCCCGAGGCGCGGACGCCGGTCAAGGCGGTCTTCGAGCCCGGATGGTACGGCGTGACCGTGTTCTTCCTGGTCAGCGGTTACATCGTGCCGGCATCGCTGGAACGGCGGGGCGACGTGCGCGCCTTCTGGGTCTCCCGCTTCTTCCGGCTGTACCCGCCGCTCATGGTGTGCGCGGTGGGTGTGCTGCTGCTGAGCGCGGCCGGATGGGACGGCCTCCACATCTGGTGGGGCTCACGACCGGTCTCCCTGACAGCGGGCCATCTGATGATGCTGCAGAACCTGCTGGCCATGCCGAACCTGGTGAACGTGCTGTGGACGCTGTCGTACGAGATGGCGTTCTACCTGCTGCTGACCGCGATGTTCAGCCTCGGCCTGCACCGGCGGAGCATCGCGTACGCGCTCGCCTTCACCGCGGCGGCCGTGGCGGGCGCGGGCGTGCTGCCGGCCGCGCTGTTCTCGGCCGGCGGCTCGGGCCGGATGCTGACGGCGACGCTGGTGGTGGCGGCCCTGGTGACGGCGGGCCTGGCGGCGGTGCTCGCGGGCTCGGGCGCGGTACGGCGGGCGGGTGCGATCGTCATCGGGGCGACCGTGCTCGGGCTGCTGGCGGTCAACCAGAGCTACCCCGGCCCCTGGCAGGGGTTGCTGATCCTGGCCACCATGTTCGCCGGAACGGCGCTGTACCGGGCCGAGCAGGGCCAGATCCCCTGGAGGCGGGCGGGCTGGGTGGCGCTGGTGCCACTGGCCGGGATCTGGCTGGCGCGCGGCGACCTCGGCACCCAGACGGCCGAGGCCGCCGCCTGGCTCACCTTCGTCGCCGCGATGGCGCTGCGGCACCGCGGGATGCCCCGGATCCTGTCCTGGCTGGGGCTGGTCAGTTACTCGATCTACCTGCTCCACCCGCTGCTGCTGGAGACCGTCCAGTGGTTCTGGCCCGAGCCGTCGGCCGTACCGCTGGGGGCGCGGCTGTCGGCACTGGCGGGCGTGGTGGCGGCGCTCCTCGGCCTCAGTGCGCTGACCTGGCGTTTCGTGGAGGCCCCGGCGCAACGGCTGGGCAGGCGTCTCATCTCGGCCGGCGGCTGACGCCCCGCGCCGGGAACGCCGGCCGTGCTCCTACCGGGTCGGCGTGAAGGATGAGGAGACCAGCCAGACGACAGCGGCCGCGACCACGACGGTGAGGCCCCTCGCCCGTCCGGAGAGCACGGCGTCCCGCCCGCGGACCACGCGCCACGCCAGGCCGCCGCGCCCCCGGCGGCGGCTGGCCGTACCCAGCGGGTGGGGGCGGCGCCACTCGTCTTGTCCCGGTGAAAAACAGCAGGTCAGATGCTATTGATTGAGGTTTGCTCGTGCCGTACCGGTGGGGGAGGCGCGACTTATGCCCATCGATGAGGCAGACGGGCGGGAAGGTGGAGATGAGGCGCCGGGAGGCGTAGGCTCCAGGGCCGGAAAACGGCGGCCGGCCTGAAGAAAAGGGGAACAGGTGACCGAATCTTTCGTGCATCTGCATGTCCACACCGAGTACTCGATGCTCGACGGTGCGGCGAAGATCGGCCGTATGTTCGAGGAGGTGGCGCGGCTGGAGATGCCCGCCATCGCCATGAGCGACCACGGCAACATGTTCGGCGCCTACGAATTCCAGGGGGAGGCCAAGAAGGCGGGCATCAAGCCGATCATCGGCATCGAAGCCTATGTGGCGCCCGCGTCCCGCTCCTTCAAGAAGCCGGTGTTCTGGGGCAAGCGCGCCGAGACCGGCGTCGCGGACGGTGAAGGCGGCAAGGACGTCTCCGGCGGTGGCCGGTTCACCCACATGACCATGTGGGCCAAGGACGCCGCGGGCCTGCGCAACCTGTTCCGCCTGTCGTCCCGGGCCTCCTTCGAGGGCTACTACGGCAAGCCCCGCATGGACCGGGAGCTGGTCGCCGAGCACGCCGAGGGGATCATCGCCACCACCGGCTGCCCCTCGGGAGAGGTGCAGACCCGGCTGCGGCTCGGCCAGTACGACGAGGCCGTCGCGGCGGCGGCCGGCTACCAGGAGATCTTCGGCAGGGAGAACTACTTCCTGGAGCTGATGGACCACGGCCTGGACATCGAGCGCGACGTCCGCGAGGACCTGCTGCGCCTGGCCAAGCAGCTGAACATCCCGCTGCTGGCCACCAACGACTCCCACTACGTCACCGAGGACCAGGCCGACGCCCACGACAGCCTGCTGTGCGTCGGCGTGGGCCGTAACAAGGACGACCCGAACCGGTTCAGGTTCAACGGGTCGGGCTACTACGTCAAGAGCCCCGCCGAGATGCGGGGCCTGTTCAGGGAGCTGCCCGAGGCGTGTGACAACACGCTGCTGGTCGCCGAGATGATCGGCGACTACGACGAGGTGTTCGCCTACGTCGACCGGATGCCGCAGTACCCCGACGTCCCCGAGGGGGAGACGCAGGAGTCGTGGCTGCGCAAGGAGGTCGAGCAGGGCCTGGTGATGCGCTACGGCGATCCGGTCCCCGCCGAGGTGTGGGAGCGGTACGAGACCGAGATGAAGGTCATCGGCCCCATGGGGTTCTCCTCCTATTTCCTCGTCGTCGCCGACATCTGCAAGTACGCCCGTGACAACGGCATCCCCGTCGGGCCCGGCCGAGGATCGGCGACCGGCTCGATCGTCGCCTACGCGACCCGCATCACCGAGCTGGACCCGCTGGAGCACGGCCTGCTGTTCGAGCGGTTCCTCAACCCCGAGCGCATCAGCCCGCCCGACATCGACCTCGACTTCGACGACCGCCAGCGCGACCGCATGGTGTCCTACGTCACCCAGAAGTACGGCAGCGAGTACACCGCGCAGGTCAACACCTTCGGCACGATCAAGGCCAAGGCCGCCGTCAAGGACGCCTCCCGCATCCTCGGCTACCCCTTCGCGATGGGCGACAAGATCACCAAGGCGATGCCGCCGGACGTCATGGGCAAGGGCGTCCCCCTGGCGAAGATGTTCGACCCCGAGCACCCCCGCTACGTCGAGGGCGGTGAGATCCGCTCCCTGTACGAGTCGGACGTCGACGTGCGCAAGGTCATCGACACCGGCCGCGGCATCGAGGGCCTGATCCGCGGCACCGGCGTGCACGCCGCCGCGGTCATCCTGTCGTCCGCGCCGCTGCTGGACCTGATCCCCATGCACATGCGGGACAAGGACGGCGTGGTCATCACCGGCTTCGACTACCCGTCCTGTGAGTCCATGGGCCTGATCAAGATGGACTTCCTGGGCCTGCGCAACCTCGGCATCATCGACCACGCCATCAAGATCATCGAACAGAACCGCGGCGTGACGATCCGTACCGAGGAGATCCCCCTCGACGACGAGACCACCTACAAGCTGCTGGCCCGCGGCGACACCCTGGGCGTGTTCCAGCTCGACGGCGGTCCCATGCGGCAGCTGCTGCGGCTGATGGAGCCCACCCGGTTCGAGGACATCGCCGCCGTCCTCGCGCTGTACCGGCCCGGCCCGATGGCCGCCAACGCCCACACCAACTACGCCCACCGCAAGAACGCCCGTCAGGAGATCACCCCGATCCACCCGGAGCTGAAGGACGCCCTGGAGCCGATCCTCGGTTCCACCTTCCACCTGCTCGTCTACCAGGAGCAGATCATGGCGGTCGCCCGGGAGCTGGCCGGTTACACCCTCGGCGGCGCCGACCTGCTGCGCCGCGCCATGGGCAAGAAGAAGCCCGAGATCCTCGCCAAGGAGTTCGCCAACTTCCAGGCGGGCATGCGCGGCAACGGCTACAGCGACGGGGCGATCCAGGCGCTGTGGGACGTCATGCTGCCGTTCTCCGGTTACGCCTTCAACAAGTCCCACACCGCCGGTTACGGCCTCGTCGCGTACTGGACGGCCTACCTCAAGGCCAACTACCCGGCCGACTATATGGCGGCCCTGCTCACCAGCGTCGGCGACGACAAGGACAAGGCCGCCATCTACCTCGCCGAATGCCGCAAGATGGGCATCCAGGTCCTGCCGCCCGACGTCAACGACTCCGACCTGACGTTCGCCGCGGTCGGCGACGACAAGGTCCGCTTCGGTCTCGGCGCGGTCCGCAACGTCGGTGAGAACGTCGTCGAAGGCATCATCAGGGCCCGCCAGGAGAAAGACGACTACACCGACTTCAACGACTTCCTCAGCAAGGTGCCGTTGCAGGTCTGCAACAAGCGCGTCATCGAATCCCTGATCAAGGCCGGAGCGTTCGACTCCCTCGACCACCCCCGCAAGGGGCTGCTGCTGACCCACGAACAGGCCGTCGACTCCGTCATCGACATCAAGAAGAACGAGGCCCACGGCCAGGACTCCCTGTTCGGCGGCGCCGACGACACCGAGGAGAACGCCTTCACCGTCACCGTCCCCGACACCGAGTGGGACAAGAAGACGCGCCTGGACTTCGAGCGGGAGATGCTCGGTCTGTACGTCTCCGACCATCCTCTCGCCGGCACCGAACGCCTCCTGGTGCGCAACCGCGACACCACGATCGCCGACCTGCTCGACAGCGGCCGTGAACGCGGCGACGTCCGGGTCTGCGGTCTCATCACGAAGGTCGACAAGCGCGTCAACAAGGCCGGGAACCTCTGGGCGATCGTCGTGGTCGAGGACATGGACTCCGCCGTCGAGTGCCTGTTCTTCCCCAAGAACTACGAGCTGTACGGGCCGATGCTGCGGGAGGACTCCGTGGTGTCGGTGGGAGGTCAGATCAACAACCGCGACGGCGCGATCTCGATCTTCGCCCAGGATCTCACCCTCATCGACGTCTCCAGCGTCACCAGCGACTCCGGCCCGCCCGTCACGATCTTCCTGCGGGAGGAGCGGGTCACCGCCGAACTGGTGGAGGAGCTGCGCAACATCCTCAAGATGCACCAGGGCAAGGTGCCGGTGCAGGTGCGTCTGCGCCGTCACACCGGCCGGACGGTGGTCATGGCCCTGCCGGACTACCAGGTCGACGCCGCCCCGTCCTTCGCCGGGGACGTCAAGGCGCTGATCGGATCGGACGCGATCGCCCTGTGAGCCGCCCCGTCGAGGTCGTCTCGGTCGTGGAGCCTCCGGTATGCCCTCGCTGCGACGGTGAGGGCCTGCTGTCGGCGCTGGTCGCCCACGGCTGGACCAACGCCCGGGGAGCCGCGGTCCGCGGTCGCGTCCCGGTCGTGCTGTGCGCGAGATGCGACTCCGGCGACCCGCACGCCGGGCCGCTCATCACCTGGTTCCACGTCCACGGAACCGTCACCGGTGACGTCGCCGAGGCGTTCACACGGCTGCTCGACCAGTGGACCGGCCACCTGCGGCCGCCCACCCTGGACGGGGCCGCGCTGGAGGCCGACGCCTGGCGGCACGGCGAGCTGTGACACGACACGGTCCCGGGTGCCGCGTCCTGCGGTACTCGGGACCGTGCCGTTCTCCGTGAACGCTTTGCCGTCAGATGGTTCGTATGCCCTATTCGCCGGCTCTTCTCTAAAAACGCCCGTCGCGGGGAGAAGCAAGTGGGCGGCCGTGCGATCCTTGCACGACGGACGGACGATCCACCTGCCGGACGTCGAGAACCCGACGGCTTCTCCCACCCGAAACGGTCGAGGCGGGGGAGACGATGAACGAGCGCCGTGAAAGCGCCCCGGCGGCCACGCTGTACCGGGGGCGCGGCTGGTACGTGTGGAACAACGCCGTAGTCGCCCCCGGGGTCAGCCGTCGTGCCTCCAGAGCTTCCCCGTCGACAGGTCGAGGTGGTAGACGCGCTCGCTCACGGCGCCGCGCACCAGGAAGGATCCCTGCTCCGACCAGCCGAGGCCGGCGTCGATGAAGTCGTCCCCGCGGAATCGGGGAACGACGCCGCGCAGGAGCCGCCCGGTCGTCACGTCGAAGGTCTCGACGCGTCCCTCGCGGCCCCGGATGACCACGAGGCGGCGTCCGTCCGGGCGAAGGTGGTACGCGTCCTCGGGGGAGTCCTTGATCTTCTTCCTGAGGGGAAGGCTCATCCGGGTCCTCCCTCGCAGGTCGGCCACGAGCACCTGGGACGCGGTGGTGAACACGGTCCCGCTCCCGTTGAGATCGTGGACCCGCCGGGCGCCGGGGACCGGCACCGGGGCCCAGGTCCTGGTGTCGATGACCTGCGCGCCGTCCCCGTTCAGGACGACGTACCTGTTCTGGCCGAGGAACGCGGGCGTGGGCACCGCGGTGTCGGCCAGACCTCCGGTGAGGCGGTGGACGCCCCGGGCGTCCTGGTACGCCATGCGGCGATCATCCCTGCCCAGGTAGACGACGGCCTTCTTGTCGGGGCTGCGCACGAACGGCGCGAGCCGGGGCGCCCCGCCCGGCCTGATGACGTACGGCGCCGCCTGCAGGAACGGCTCCCCGTTCACCCGCCACGACCGGCAGGGGATGTCCAGATGGCCGGACCACGGGCAGGTGGGCTCCTTGTAGCCGCGTACCGTCGTGAACGTGGCCGTCCACTTCGGAGGCGGCTTGGCCGGCGAGTATTCCGGCAGCTCCGGCAGCGGCGGCCGCCCGGGGGTGAGGATCACGCCCGACAGCACGACCGCGGTTCCCGCGAGGTAGAGGCCCCGGGTCGACCAGTGGCCGACGGCCTGCCCGGCCCGGACCGCGTCGTCCGGCTCCCCGGACGCCGGCCCGGCGCTCCTCCTTCGGGCGACGAGCGGTACGGCCGCCATCACGATGACCACGATGACGGCATGAGCCAGAAGCACCGGTGTGACGTCCCGGCTCGTCAGCAGGTGGACGCCGGCCACCGCGGCGGCGGCCGAACCGAGCAGCCACGCTCTCCGATAGACGTCGGTGTCACCGGGGGCGCGCGGTATCGGGGCCGGTGACCGTACGCCGTGGAAAACGGAAACGGCGCACCAGCCCACGACCAGATAGAACGGGTCATCGGTGAGCAGGGCCGGTGGAACGGCGACGACAAGGGTGACCAGCCGCCACCGGCGCAGGACGGTGAAGTGGTCGATGACCTGCCGGGCGCCGGCCGGTGTGACGGAAAGACCGGTCAGTGTGGTGAATCTGTCGAGTCTCTCCCGGGTGACCGGCGCGACCGCCGCCAGCAGGGCCACCACGATGATTACCGAAATGGTCATCGAAGGTACTGTCACAAAGCGCCACCATATATGGTGCTATATCGTGACCCCGGAGAATGCATGGGAGCAATTCGATATCGCCACGTGGCGCACGTGGCGCTCCCGATTGCCGGGTTTGCTGTCTATTTTCGCATTGCTTGTGGTCATTGCGGCTCTCCTGTGGAGTTCGGGGGTTATAACGCCGCAGATCAGGTGGAATATCGATGTTTTCTTCGTCCACGCAGAGGTGGACGAGAACGGCGCGCTGTCCAGCAGCGTGGTCATCGAAATCGAGAACGAAGCCTCGGCCCCCTTCACCATCACCGGCGTCTCGGCGGAGATGCCGGGCCTCCGCCTGCTGCCCACCGACGAGGTGAAGGGGGAGCACTCCGAACTGACCGTGGGGGGCGGGCGCACAGAGGTCCTGGAGAGGCGCGTCGTCATCACCGACTGCGCGGCGGTGCCGTACGAGCCCCAACCGATCCGTTTCACCTACCGGACCTGGACGGGTCCGGGGTCGGCGGAGGTGACGTTGACCTCGTGGCAGCTGTCGGAGCCCGAGGAGCCGGAAGAGCCCGAGGACTCCGAGGACTCCGAGGACTCCGAGGGGTCTGAAGAGTCCGAGGAGTCCGAGGAGTTCGACGGGACCGTCCTCTTCGGCGACCGGCAGCAGAGCAGCCCCGTCGCCTGGCAGCGGGGTCTCGCCGGCATGGTCTGCAACGACGCGATGCGCCAGGACCCGTTCTGAGGGCCGGCCCGCCCGGGGACGACGACAGGTAAGGGAGAGGTACGGCGCATGCGCCCTGTCACGACGATCGCCACCGGTTTCGTCTTCGCCTTCGGCGCCCTCAGGCTGAACGGCTTCGACCTACTGCTCGACCCCGTCGGATGGGGACTGTGCGCCTCCGGACTGTTCCGGCTGCGGCGATCCGGCGACGACCCGTTCGCCGCGGCCTGGGTCTCCGCCGTCGCCATGACCTACGTCTCGTTCGCGCTCCTGGTCGTGTCCAGCGGGGTTTTGGGTCACGACCCGACGGTCTCCTCCTTCGCACAAGTGATCAGCGTCGCCGGGACGGCCGGCGCGCTGCTCACCGTCTGGCTGGTCGTCGAGGCCGTCATCAGGCGGATCCGTCCCGGCGGGGAGACCGCCACGGCGGATCTTCTCGACGTGCTGCGCTGGGCCGTGGCCGGGCTGGGAGCGATCGCCGGGCTGGCGCAGTACGGCTACGCCGGCCTGGAAACCGCCGTGGGCGTCGTCTGGTTCGCGGCCGTCGTCTCCCTGATCATCGTGCTCTACCGCTCGGCCCGCCTGCGGTGCCTCTCCCCGACGTGGAAATCCGTGGCGGACCAGGTGCGTCCGGCTCGGCATCCCTGAGAGAACCGGTTTCCCGGGACTGATCGGCCGGTCGCTCCACCGGCCCGGTAGGACCCGGCACCGGCACCCGGGCCCTCGGGGCCCGGGGATCCCCGCCCCTCCGCACCGGTTCTCAGGAGGGGCGGACCAGCCTCCGGGCCTCGTCGTCGGTGGGGCGCCGGGCGCCGAGTACGGCGGCGCGGAGGACGTCCCGGGACACGGCGTCGGAGGAAAGGACGCTGACCAGGACGCCGCCGTCCTGCCGGACGTATCCCCGCAGCCCGCACGGGCATCCCCACTCCGGTTCCGGAATCCGGCCGGTGAGGTACCAGAGCCCGGGACGTTCCAGGACGCACCGGGGGCGTTCGTCGCGCCCGAGGGGAGCACTGAGGGACGTCTTCGGGCACGTCGCCGTCGCGGGCTCGCCGCGTTCGGCGGTGAGCGAGATGGTGTGGTCCTGCCAGACCCTGACCGCCTTCTGGTCCACCGGTTCGAAGAACGCGCTCACTCCCGAGGAGTCGCGGGCGACCCGGTAGCCCGGGATGTCCACGACGTAGAGCAGGTCACGCACCGGATCGAGGCGGGCGGCGACGGCTTTCTCCTCCCCGCCGGCGCGCTGCCGGTCGGCGAGGTGCGTTCCGGTGGCCACCAGCGCCACGATCACCACGACGGTGCCGAGGGAGACCGCGCGCCGGGAGAGCAGCCCCGCGGCCAGTGCGAACGGCAGGCCGCAGGCCAGGGTCATCAGCGGTTGCCGGCCGAAGGGCAGGTCCAGGTCGGAGGTGGCCCAGGCGCCGCCGGCCCAGCCCGCCGCCCCCGCGAGGAACACGAGCGCCGACCAGGAGAGCCGGCCCCCCGCCTGGCGCGACGTCAACGCGGATCCCCGGGAGGTGAGCCGGGCGACGAGGTACAGCGTGCCGACCATGAGGGCGGCGGGGAGAGCGGGCAGGAGGGGATGGCCGCCGAAGAGGACCATCGCGCCGGCCTCCAGCAGTAACGGGCCCAGCAGGGAGCCGACCAGCCAGACCCCGGCGATCTGACCGAGCGGCGCCGTCCAGCCGGCATCCGCCTTGCCGCCCATCCGCACGTCCTCTCCGCGTCCTCTTCGCGTTCTCTCCGCGTCCTCCCCGCGCCCGAACCGATCCGCGCATCAGCGTAGGCGGTCGCGGCCGAGGCGGTCGAACGTGCCGGCCGGCGAATCCCCGGAGCCCGGCGCCGGGGTCTCGCGGGGGATTCTCAGTGCGGTCACCACGCCGACCAGGGCGAGAGCCGCGGCGGCGAAGAGGGCGGACCTCAGCCCGTCGGCGGTGGCGGCGCGGAGTGCCCGGCCGGTCAGGCCGGTGGTGTCATGGCCGGCCACGGCCACCAGGACGGCCAGGCCCGCGCTGCTACCCGCCTGCAGGACGGTGGAGGAGATGCCGGAGACCGCGCCCTGCTCGTGCGGGGCCACGCCGGTCGAGGCGACGATGAACATGGTGTTGAACGACAGGCCCGCGCCCAGGCCGAAGCCGGCGAGCCCGGCCAGCAGGCCGAGGTAGGAGCCGTCGGCGGACAGGCTCGCCGCCAGCACCGCCGTACCCGCCGCGCCCACGACCAGGCTGAGGACCAGTGTGCCGCGCGGCCCGAGACGCGGGATCAACCGTTCGGCAGCCAGGTTGCCGGCCGTGATCCCCAGGGTCGGTCCGAGGAAGGCCAGGCCCGACCGCAGGGCGTCGTAGCCGAGCACGTCCTGGAAGTGCAGGGTGAGGAAGTACGGCACGCACTGCAGGGTCAGGCCGTAGACCAGGATGGCTCCGGCGGCGGCGCTCGTGTGCCGGTTGGTCAGCAGTCGCGGCGGCATCAACGGGTCGCGGCTGCGCGCCTCGATCACGAAGAACCCGGCGAGCAGCGCCACGGCGGCGGCGAGGGGCGCCAGGACCTCGGTGGAGAGCCGGCCGAGCTCGGCGCCGCGCGCGATGGCGAACACGAGCGCCGTGACGCCCGCGGTCCCGGTGAGGGCGCCGGGCAGGTCGAATCCGCCCGTCCCCCGCGGACCGTCCGGTGTCAGGACGGCGAACGCCGCGGCGGCGCCGGCCGCGGTCAGCGGCAGGTTCACGAAGAAGACCGCCTCCCAGCCGAACGCGCCGGTCAGCACACCGCCGAGCAGCGCGCCGAGGCTGAGCCCGCCGGCACCGCACACCGCCCACACGGTCATCGCCCGGTTGCGGGCCGGGCCCTCGTCGAACATGGTGACGACCAGCGAGAGGGTCGCCGGCATCAGCACCGCGCCGCCGATTCCCTGCAGCGCCCGCGCGGCGACCAGCAGGGCCGGGGTGGTGGCGAGCCCGCCGAGGAGTGAGGCGACGCCGTACAGCAGCATGCCGAGGACGAACATCCGCCGCCTGCCGAGCAGGTCGGACAGCCGGCCGCCGAGCAGCAGGAAGCCGCCGAAGGGCACCGCGTAGGCGCTGACCACCCACTGCAGCGCGTAGGGGGAGAACCCCACGTCACGCGCGATCTGCGGCAGCGCGACGTAGACGATGGTGAAGTCCAGGGCGGTGGTCATGCTGCCCACGCCGAGGAGGACGAGAGGGATCACAGGTCGCATGCCGGTCAGCGTGCTCGCGGTTCCGGCCGCCAGCCAGACCCGTGTTCTGGCTAGCCAAATTTTGCCTAGGCTGGGCGGTTGTGGATCGTGGTGCCGAGCTGAGCGAGTTCCTCAAGTCCCGCAGGGCGCGGTTGCGGCCGGAGGACGTCGATCTGCCGTATCGGGGCGGGGGGACACGGCGGGTGCGCGGGTTGCGCCGTGAGGAGCTGGCGCTGCTCGCCGGGGTGAGCGTCACCCACTACACCCGGCTGGAGCAGGGCAACAGCCGGAACGTCTCGGCCGAGGTGCTGGACGCCATCGCCGACGCGCTGCGGCTCACCGGGGACGAGCGGGGATACCTGCACGCGCTGGCCCACCCCGCGCACCGGTGCCACGACGTCCCGCAGGCGCCGCTCCGGCCGGGGCTGCAGCGGCTGCTGGACTCGATGGTGCTCACGCCGGCCCTCGTCCTCGGACGGCACGCCAACGTCGTCGCCTGGAACAGGCTCGCCGCCGCGGTCTTCGCCGACTTCGCCGCGCTCCCCGAGAAGCGCCGGACCATCGCCCATCTGATCTTCCTGGACGAGGGGATCCGGCGCATGCACGGCGAGAACTGGCCGCGGCTCGCCCGGGAGCACGTGGCCCAGCTACGCGTCCTGGCCGCGCGGTATCCCAGGAATCCGCAGATCATGGATCATGTCGACACGATCTGCCGGCAGAGCCCCGAGTTCGGTCGCCTGTGGCACGAGCACCACGTGGCCGTCGCGGCGCACCGCGACTACGTCCTCGACCACCCGGTCGTGGGCGAGCTGCGGCTGTCCGCCGAGCTCGTCGGCCTGCCCGGCGACCCGGAGCTGCAGGGGATGGATCTGTTCGCCGCCGAGCCCGGCTCGGAGTCGGAGGAAAGGCTGCGGCGCCTGGCCGCCACCACGCGTGAGCCGTCCGGTCCGGCGCCGCGCGGCTGAGGCCGGGCGGGGCGGCTCACGCCGTACGGGCCGCCGGGTCCGCCCGCGTCGCCTGGTCCGCCGGTTCTGACCAGGGCCGCCGGGCCCGGCGGCACGTGCGGGCCGGAGGCGGCCGGCGGTCAGCCGGCGGTCTGGTGGGGGCGGGGGGCCGGGGCCGTGTCGCGGAGGAACTCGCGAATGGCGCGGGTGAGCGCCCGGGGCTGGTCCTCCGGGATCAGGGTGTAGCTGTCCTCGATCTCGACGAGCCGGCCGTCCGGGAAGAGTTCGGCCAGCCGCCTGCCGTGTTCCCGCGGCATCACGCGGTCCTCCGCCGCCCAGACGATGAGGACCGGCCGGTCGAAGGACCGCATCCGGTCGGCCCATTCGAGCAGCGTGCGCCGTGGAGGGGTGGACAGGACGTACTTCCTGAGGTCGCGTCTGATCTCCGGCCGCGTCTGGGCCGGGCGGAACCAGGTGTCCATGACGTCGGCGGGGACCGGCCGCTTCGACATCCAGCCCCAACCTCCCGGCATCCTGCGCAGGGGACGCACCCGCAGCGTTCGCATGGCCACCGTGAGCCCGCCGGGGATCCTGGCGGCCGTGGCGATGAGGCGGCCGGGAACGCCGGGCGGGTAGTTGTCGAACGCCTCGCAGGCGCTGAGCACGAGCCGGCCCACCCGGTCGGCGCGCCCTTCGGAGATCAGGACCTGCGCGCCGCCCCAGTCGTTGAAGACCAGGGTGACATCGCGCAGGTCCAGCCGCTCCAGAAACTCGGCCACCAGCAGCCCGAGCCCGCGCAGGGAGAGGTCGGCGTCGGGACGCATCGGCCTGCGGTGGCTGCCCAGGGGCAGGAGCGGCAGCACGCAGCGGTAGTCGGCGCGCAGGTGGGGGACGACGTTCCGCCACACGGTGCCGTCCAATGTACGTCGAGATGTTCGACGCGATCATGGACGCCGCTCCGGATCCGGTCGCCGGTGTCCGCGACTTCTTCGCCGGAGCCGCCCAGCGGCTCGTGGAGACCGGGTACGCCGACGCCTGCCCGATCGCCACCGTCGCGCTGGAGGTCGCGAGCACCAGCGAACCGCTGCGCCGGGCGACCGCCGATGTCTTCTCCACCTGGATCGCCGCCGGCGCCGAGCGCTTCACCGCCGTGGGCGTTCCCGAGGACGTGGCCCGCGAGCTCACCATCTCCATGGTGGCCGGGTTGGAGGGGGCGTTCGTCCTGAGCCGGGCACTGCGGACCACCGAGCCCGTGGAGGCCGCCGGAGCGGCCGCCGTCGCCGCGACCCGGGAGGCCCTGCGGCGCGTGGGGGCCTCCGGGGACCCCGCGGCCTGAGCGGGCGCTCGCGTCCGGACCGGTGAGGCGTCCGCGCCCGCCGCCCGGCGGATCAGGCCGCGGGTGGGAAGAGGGGAGTTCCGGGGTGTACGACCGGACCCCATCCATCGCCTAAAGTCGGGCGAATGCCCCCGAATTCCTCCCGGCTGGCCTGGTTGGACGCCCTGCGCGGACCCGCCGCGCTCGCCGTCGCGCTGCACCACTCGGGCTGGACGTTCCTGCCGGACCTCTGGGCGGAGGTGGACCGCAGGATCGACGTCGGCACGTGGGGCGTCTTCGTGTTCTTCATGGTCAGCGGCTACATCATCCCCGCCTCCCTGGAACGGCGCGGTGACCTGCGGGCCTTCTGGATCGGCCGCGCCTTCCGCCTTCTTCCCCTGCTGGCCGTCGCGGTCGTCCTGGCGCTGCTCCTCGCCGCCGCCGGGGCGTTCGACCTCCACCCGGGGGTCGGCGCGCGCCCACTGCCGCTGGTCGTCCTCGGGAACGTGACGATGCTGCAGGAGTTGCTCGGCGTGCCCGCCGTCATCGGCGTGATGTGGACGCTCTCCTACGAGATGGCGTTCTACCTGCTGACGGCCGGGCTGTTCACCGTACGGCAGGCGCACCGTTCGGCCGTGATCGCGGTCGTCCTGGCGCTGGCGGCGGTGCCGCTGGGGCTCCTGCTGCCGCGCCCGGCCATCAAGGGGAGCGCCGACCTGGTGGCCGCGCTCCTCGGCGTGGCGGCCGTCGCGGTGATCGCGGTGTCCGCGCGCGGGCGGGGCGGGAAGCGCGCCGTCGCCGCGGTGTCGGGCGGGGTCCTCGGCCTGGCCCTGGTGGTTTTCGGCAGCCGGATCGGCGCGTGGCAGGGTCTCATCGTCCTGGCCATGATGTTCGCCGGCACGGCCGTGTACCGCGCGGAGCGGGGGGCGATCCGGTGGCGCACCGCCGTCGCCACCGTGCTGACGGTCCTGGCCTGCGGGCTCCTCGCCAAGGACGACCCCGGCTGGGCCCCGGCGCTCCTGCTGGCCGCGGCCTTCTTCGGGGCCGGGTTCGCGCTGCGGCGCAGGTCGTTCCCGCGCTGGCTGACCCATCTCGGGGTGATCAGCTTCTCCCTCTACCTGCTGCACCCGCTCCTGCTGCGGGTGGTCCCGAACCTTCCGCTGTTCTTCCTCGTCCTGGTGCCGCTCGCCTACCTGACCCACCGGCTGGTCGAGGCTCCCGCCCAGCGCCTCGGCAGGCGGCTCGCCCGGCGTGCGACGGGGGAACGGCCGGCGGAACAGGGGGAACATGGGGCCGTGAAGCCCGCGCCGGCGGGGTGGGGATCCCCGGGGTCCGCGGAGCGGGCGGGGCCGACGGCGCAGGGAGCCACGGGGTCCGCGGGGCCGGCGGCGCGGGAGCCCGCGGCGGGTGAGCCCTCCGGGTGAGGGGAGGACCGGGTCCGGGCGGTACGTCCGGGGAGAAACACGGCTGATTTTCCATGAGCTGCGGTGCTTCGCCGGGAATTCCGGCAAATCTGCACTATTTCATCACATATATCCTGTGCAACATTCATCCGCTTTTGGAATGATGGCCTCTTTGGTGCTCTCCCACCCCTCCAGAAAGGGACAAAGCCTCATGAGGCGTTGGATTGTCCTCACCGTCGCGGCGCTGATCGCGTCCGTGCCGGTCACCGCCGTGCCCGCCGCCGCGCAGGCGGGTTCTCCGGACCCGGTGCAGGCGGTCAAGCGGCAGTTCCGCGACGAGCACGGCGTCCAGCTCGCCGAGGTCTCGCGGATCGCCGTCGGCAAGTCTTCGGTGCGGATCCGGAACAACGCCAGGCTGCAGCTCGGCCGTTCCGGGCCGGTCGCGTTCGACGCCACCTGGCAGATCGTCGCCGACCCCGAGCTCGAAAAGGCCGTCAAAGACGACGACGGCGGCGTGACGTTCTTCGACTTCTTCGCCCCGTCCTCCGTGACCGCCGTGGACGGCAAGATGTACGTCTCCGACGACATCTACCGCAACGTGGTTCCCCAGGACAAGGAGTGGGTCCGCACGAAGGCCCCCGCCAACCTCAAGGCCGTCAGCAGCCAGACCGCCAACGTGTTCGAGCCGGCGGTCCTCAAGGCCATGTTGAAGGGCGCGAAGCGCGAACCCGCCTCCGGCGGCTTCCTCTACCGGGGCACCGTGAGCCTGGGGGAGCTGTCCAAGGCGTCGCCCAAGTCCTACCCCTTCCCCCCCGGTGAGCTCGGCCGTGAGGCCGCGAAGAGGTCGATCTCCTGGCGGCTCTGGACGAACGGCGACGGCCTGCCCCAGCGCATGATGAGCACCGAGACCATGCGGGTGACCAAGAAGGTCTCGATGACCTTCAGGACGGACACCCGCTACACCGACTGGGGCATGCCGATCACCGTCGTGGCCCCGCCCGCCGACAAGGTCGCCGACGAGAAGGACCTGAGGATCGAGAGGCTCTTCGACTTCTCCGACCCCAAGCAGATCATCAACACGGTCAAGCCCTGACGACCGGTCACGGTCCTGACGCCCGCGCGCCGGGACCGTGTGCCCGGCGGCCGGGGTTCACCGGGCGTGCAGGGCCGCCCGCCAGGCGTCCGGGACCGGCCCGCCGTACGTGATGGTCCGGGCGCCGAGGAACGCGGCGAGGGCGGCGACGGCCTCGGCGACCGGCTCGGCGGCCGAGGCGGGGGCGTCGGGCTCGGCGTAGACCCCCTCCACCGTCAGTACGGCGGCGCGCCGGTCGAAGCGCGGCGCGATCCGGCCGATCAGGCGTTCCCCGTGCAGGACGGGCAGGACGTAGTAGCCGTAGCGGCGCTTGGCCCGGGGGACGTACATCTCGGTGCGGAAGACGAAGTCCCACAGGCGCTCGGTCCTGGCGCGGTCGCAGATGAGGTTGTCGAAGGGCGACAGCAGGACCGTCCGGGAGAACCCGTCGTCCGGGGCCTCCAGGAGCGGGAGGGTGTCGTCGTGGACGTACCAGGTCTCGGCGTCGGTGGAGCCGAGGCGGACGCGGTGGACGCGGCCCGCGCGTTCCAGGGCGGCCAGGGCGACGGGCAGGTCGGGGTAGCGGCTCCGGATGAAATGCTGCTCGATGTCCGCCGGGCGCGCCACGCCCAGCGACCGCAGCGCGTGTTCGGCCGACCGCGCCACCGTCTCGGCGGAGGAGAGCGGCTCGCGGTCCGTCCAGTCGGGCAGGCAGCGTTCGGCCAGGTCCCAGAGCCGGCGGCGGCCGTCGCGTCCGGCGACCATCACCGTGCCCTGCCTCCACAGGAAGTCGAGCATGCGTTCCGCGTTGCGGCCCGCGGTCCAGCCGCTCGACTCCCACGGCACCTCGGCGAGGTCGTCGAACCCGCCGGTCGGCAGTGGGCCCGCCTCTTCCAGCCGCTCCAGGACGTGCAGGCGCAGGCGCTCGTTGGCGGTCAGCCAGTCGCGGACCACCCGTGCGTGGGGGGAGTCACCCGCCGGCCAGCCCCGCATCATGACCCGGTGGATCGGGTAGTCCTCGGTCAGCACGATCGAGGCGGCGTGCGCCCAGTACTCGAACAGGCTGCGTTCCTTCCACAGCCGCGTGTCCAGCTCGGCCCGGTCGTAGGAGCCCAGGCGGCTCCACAGCACCAGCAGGTGGCTCCGGGCGACCACGTCGATGGGGTCGAGCTGGAGGCACCGCAACCGCCGCAGGACCTGCTCCATGCTCACGGGCCCGGGGCTCGCGAGGCACTGCGCGCCCACGGCGAGTCGCCTCGCCTGGTCGACGGTGAGCGTGAGAGTTGACGGCATGCGCGGCGGCCCTTCTCGCGGGGGATTTCCGTTCGGCAATCTACACATAGGTCCGCGCGGTATTCGATGGTTTGTGCGAACTTTCGA
This sequence comes from Streptosporangium pseudovulgare, assembly GCF_014648055.1. Classification (GTDB taxonomy): domain Bacteria; phylum Actinomycetota; class Actinomycetes; order Streptosporangiales; family Streptosporangiaceae; genus Streptosporangium; species Streptosporangium pseudovulgare. The sequence goes on along the minus strand of NZ_BMQJ01000012.1, from coordinate 270,781 downwards.
GACCGTCGGAAGACGTCGGGGCGTGGAGGCGGGAGCGGGGGCGGGAGGCGGAACCCGGTACGCGGGGAGGCGCCGGGGACGGCCGGGAACGGCCCGCGGGAAGAACCACAGAAGAGCGGTCATCGGGGATGGGTGTGCCGATCCCGGGCACGATCGCCCGGGGCTGGTTAGGATCGGCGCGTACGCGCATGTTCTGGGGGGACGGTGACCGAGCACACGCATCCGGAGGGCCGTCCGCGCGACTCCCTCGCCGCGGCCGCGAAGGCGCTGCTCCGGCTGGGCCGGGTGCGCGATCTGCCGGTCGTCCTGATGCTGGCGTGGGTGGGCTGGCTGGCCATCCCGTGGCCGTCCGGCGGTCTCGCCCAGGCGCGCGACGGGGGCGGGCGGCAGTTCAGTACGGACATCGCGGCGGGCCCGGCGTCCGGCGCGGGCGTCTCGGACGCGCCGGGGACTCCGGACACGGCCTCGGGCGCGTCGGGGACCCCGGATACGGTCTCGGGTGTTCCGGGGACCTCGGACACGGCCTCGGGCGCTTCAGGAACCCCGAACGCGGCCTCGGGCGCTTCGGGAGGCCCGGGTACGGCGGGCTGGGCGCTCGCCGCGGCCCCGGCGCGGCCGGCCCCGCTGGTGAAGCCGGAGCGGCGGCCCGGGGCGGCGACGGCGGAGGCGGGGGTGCGGGAACTGGTCGCCGCGGAACGCGCGCGCCTCGCCGACGAGGTGCACGACGCCGCCGGGCACGGCTTCGCGACCATCGCCATGCAGGCCGGGGTCGCGCTGCTCATGCTCGACGAGCATCCCGAGCGGGTCCGCGAGTCACTGGAGGCGATCCGCTCGACCAGCGCGCAGGCACTCGGCCGGCTCCGTTCCGCGCTCGACCTCATGGACCCCGAGCCCGCGGACCACGACCTGCTCCGGCTGGTCGGCGGAGTGCGGGCGGCGGGCCTGCCCGTGGACGTCGAGCCGGCCGAGCCGTACGTCCCCGCGGGGCTCGAAGAACCCGTCTACCGGGTGGTGCGCGAGGCGCTGACCAACGTCGCGCGCCACGCCGGTCCGGGCGGGGCCCTGGTCCGCCTCGCCGACGGGCCGCGCGAGTTCGTCCTGGAGGTGGTCGACCGGGGAGGCGGCTCCACCGGAACGGCCGGGCCCGCCGGCTCCGGTCACGCGACGGGTCCCGCCCATGCGGCCGGAGGACGGGGGCTCGCCGGGATGCGGGCCCGGGTGACGGAGGCGGGCGGCGTGTTCGCCGCGGGTCCTCGCCCGGACGGCGGCTTCGGGGTGGTCGCGCGTTTCCCCAGGGACGGCGTGTGCCTCCCGGCGGACGGCGCGGGCCTCCGGGTGGACGGTGTGGGCCTCCGGGTGGACGGCGCGGGCTCCCAGGGGGACGACGTGGGCCCACGGGGGGACGCGTGAGCGCGCCGGCCGGTCCGATCCGCGTCGCGGTCGCCGACGACCAGGCCGTCGTGCGCATGGGGCTGCGGGCCCTCATCGAACGCGAGCCGGATCTGGAGTTCGCCGGTGAGGCGGCCGACGGCGCCGCGGCCCTCCGTCTGCTGGCCGACGCCCGGCCCGACGTTCTCCTGCTCGACATCCGCATGCCGGGAATGGACGGCATCGACACGTTGCGGGCCGTCGCGGCCGATCCCGCGCTCGACGGCACCCGGGTGGTCGTCGTCACGACCTTCGAGACCGACCGGTACGTCTTCGCCGCGCTTCAGGCCGGGGCCAGCGGGTTCGTCCTCAAGGACGGCGCCCCGGAGGAGCTGGCCCACGCGATCAGGGTCGTCGCGTCGGGTGAGGCGCTGCTCTCGCCGTCCGTCACGAGGAAGGTCATCGGCCTGTTCGGCCGCCACGACGCCGGCCCGGTCGAGGGTCTCGACTCCCTCACCCCCCGGGAACGCGAGATGGTCGCCTGGGTCGCCACCGGCCGGTCGAACGACGAGATCGCCCGGGAGCTGGTCATCAGCCCCGACACGGTGCGCACCCATGTCAGCCGTGCCATGGTCAAGCTCCGGGCCCGCGACCGGGCCCAGCTCGTCGTGTTCGCGGTCAGGTCCGGTCTGGCGATCCCCTGAGACCTCCGGGCTCCCGGAGGAGCCCGGCCCGCCGGACCCGTTCACCGTCCCCGGCCCGCCGGGCCCGCTCGCCGTCCCCGGCCCTCGCGGTTCCGCGGTCGCGCAGGAAACCCCGGTAGTCGCGCTGTTCGACCTGCGCCTGGATCTGCTTCACGGTCTCCAGGCCCACACCGACCATGATGAGCACGGTCGTCCCGCCGAACGGGAAGTTCTGCTGCGTCGCCGGGTCGCGCAGCACCACGAAGGCGACGACCGGGATGAGCGACAGCACGCCGAGGTAGACCGCTCCCGGCGCGGTCAGCCGGGAGAGCACGAACCGCAGGTAGTGGGCGGTGGGCCGGCCGGGCCGGATGCCGGGCACGAACCCGCCGAACCGCTTCATGGTGTCGGCCACCTCGTCCGGGTCGAAGGTGATCGACACGTAGAAGTAGGTGAACGCCACGACCAGCAGCAGGTACGCCGTCATGTGGACCGGGTGGTCACCGGAGGTGAGATAGCGCGAGACCCACTCCGCGACCGGCCCGGTGCCGCCCGTCAGCTGTACGGCCAGCTGCGGCAGGAAGAGCAGCGAGGAGGTGAAGATGACGGGGACGATCCCGGCCTGGTTGACCTTGACCGGGAGGTACGTCGAGGTCCCGCCGTACATCCTGCGCCCGACCATGCGCCTGGCGTACTGCACCGGGATCCGCCGCTGCGCCTGCTCGACGAACACCACCGCCGCCACCAGGAAGACCCCCGCCACCAGCATCGTCGCCAGCGCGAACGGGCTGAGCCGGAAGATGTTCGACACGTAGGAGGGGAAGACGGCGACCGTCTGCGTGAAGATCAGGATGGACATGCCGTTCCCGATCCCCCGCTCGGTGATCAGCTCACCCAGCCACATGATCATGCAGGTGCCCGCGACCATGACGGTCGTGATGACCACGACCGTCATCATGCCCTGGTCGTGCAGCAGCCGCTGCCGGCAGGTGGGGAAGATCTGGCCGGAGCGGGCCGTCGCCACGATCGTCGCGGCGTAGGGCACGGCCAGCGCCACCGTCACGTATCTCGTGTACTGGGTGATCTTCGCCTGCCCGCCCTGCCCCTCCTTCCTGAGCTCCGTGAGGCGCGGGATCAGCACGGCGAGCAGCTGCATGATGATGCCCGCGGTGATGTACGGCATGACGCCGAGGGCGAAGACCGACAGCTTCAGCATCGCCCCGCCGCTGAACAGCTGCAGCATGTCGACCAGTCCGCCGCCGGTGTCGCTCAGGCATCGCCGTACCGCGGCCACGTCCACGCCGGGCGAGGGCAGGATCTGCCCGAACCGGAACAGGGCGATCATCCCCAGGGTGAAGAGCAGCTTCCCGCGGAGGTCGGGCGCGCGGAAGGCGCGGATGAGAACGGTGGGCATGCGCCGAGTGTGTCCGCGTCGTCCGGTGCGGGTCATCCGCTCACCGGAGGCATCGCCGTACGCGGATTCGCGTAGTCCTCGACGTGCGCGGTCACGAGGGTCCGCGACCGCGACGGCCGGTCGGGCGGCTCAGGCGGTGACGTACGCCCCCGCGCGTGCCGCCGCCGCGGCGGCCGTGGCGGCGCGGTCGGCCGCGGCCTCGTCGAGCGGGTCGCCGCTGGCCAGCAGCCGGTAGTAGAGAGGGGCGGAGACGGCGCGGATCACCTCCGCCGGGTCGGTGCCGGCGGGCAGTTCCCCGCGTTCGACGGCCCGGACCACGCACGGGGCCCACTCCCCGATCCGGGTCGCGTAGAAGCGGTGCAGGGCCTCCGCGGTGCGCTCGTCGCAGGCGGCGGCGGCGATCACCGCCCTGAACAGTGCGCCCTGGCGCGGGTCGGTCAGGGTCTTCGCCACGAGCCGGGCGTTGGCTTCGAGGTCCCCGGTGAGCGAGCCGGTGTCCGTGCGGGGCAGGGACTGCTCGGCCATGTCGGCCAGCAGGTCGGTGACGAGGCCGGTCGGCGTGCCCCAGCGCCGGTAGACGGTCGTCTTGCCCACCTCCGCGCGGCGGGCGACGTCGGCGAGGTCGAGCCGGTGGAAGCCGTGCTCCACCAGGGCGTCCCCGGCCGCCCGCAGCACGGCCGCCCGGACGCGGGCGGTCCGCCCTCCGGGCCGTACGGTGCCCGGTTCGATCCGGTCGGCTCCCGTACGGCCGGCCTCCGCCCGGTCGGCCTTCGCCCGGTCGGATGTCACCTGGGCGTCCTCCGGCCGGGTGGCTTCCAGGCGGTGGCCTTCCACGCGGTCGGCTTCCATCTGGCCGGCTTCCCCACGGTCAGCGGTCATAACGGGACTCCTGTTCCATTACTGGGCGGTCTTCTGTTACTGTTCCCCCATCCTAACGGAACTTCAGTTTCGTTAACTGTCACCGTTCCAGAAAGAGGACCCCTGATGTCCATGCTCGACCGGGTCGCGCCCGCCCAGGGCGAACCCGCCCGACACGCCCCCGCCCGGAAGGGATCCGCCCGGCCCGGCCTCGCCAAGGGTGGACCCGTCCGGCCCGCGTCCACCCAGGACGGCCCCACCCCACCGGCGCCCGTCCAGGGCGAACCCGGCCGGGGAGCCCGCATGACCGGGCGGCAGAGGCTGGTGCTGACCCTGCTGCTCGGCGCCCAGTTCATGATCGCCGTGGACTTCTCGATCCTGAACGTCGCGCTGCCCGCCGTCGGCGCGGGCCTCGGCTTCTCCCTGGCGAACCTCCAGTGGGTGGCCACCGCCTTCGCCCTGTCCGCCGCCGGATTCACGCTGCTGTTCGGCCGTATCGCCGACCTCGTCGGCCGCAAGCGCCTGTTCCTGGTCGGCATGGCCGTCCTCGGCCTGTCCTCCGCCCTGGGCGGCTTCGCCACCTCGCCCGGGGTGCTGCTGGTCGCCCGGGTGCTGCAGGGGCTGGCCACCGCGGCCGTCACCCCGGCCGGACTCGCCCTGCTGACCACGGCGTTCCGGGAGGGGCCGCTGCGGGAACGGGCCCTCGGGCTCAACGGCGCGCTGATGTCGGCCGGGTTCACCGCCGGGGCGATCCTCGGGGGCCTGCTCACCGACCTGCTCTCCTGGCGCTGGGCCTTCCTCATCAACGTGCCCGTCGCCGCGCTCGTCGTCGCCCTGGCGCCGTCCGCGATCGACGACTCGCGGCCGTCCGAGCGCCCGCGACTCGACCTTCCCGGCGCCGTGACCGTCACCGGCGGGCTGCTCCTGCTCGTCTACGGCCTCACCCAGGCGGGCGCCTCGGGCTGGGCCTCCCCGCTCACCCTGGTCGCGCTGGCCGCCGCGGCCGCGCTGCTGATCGGGTTCTGGTTCGTCGAGAAGCGCTCGGCCGCGCCGCTGGTGCCGACGACCGTCATGCGGCGTCGCAACGTCCTCTGGGGCAACGCCGCCGGGCTGATCGCCTTCGCCACCGAGACCTCCCTCGTCTTCCTGCTCACCCTCTACCTGCAGGAGGTCCTCGGCTACTCCCCGATGGCCACCGGCCTGGCGTTCGGGGTCCTGGGCGCCGGCACCGTGCTCGGCGGGACCCTCGGCGGCAGGGTGGTCGGCCGGTTCGGCGCCCGCGCGACGATCGTCGGCGGCGGAGTCGTCCAGGCCGTGGCGACCCTCTCGCTGGTGGCGCTCGGCGCCTCCGGCTCCTGGATCTGGCTGCTGCTCGCCGCGACCTTCGTCGGCGGCGTCGGCAACATGCTGATGATCGTCGGGTTCATGGTCAGCGCCACATCCGGTCTGCCCGACTCCGAGCAGGGGATGGCCACCGGCCTGGCCACCATGACCCAGCAGGTCGGCATCACCCTGGGCATCCCGGTCATGAGCGCCGTCGTCACCGCCCGGACGGCCGCCCTGGGGGTGACCGGGCCGGCGGCCGTCCTGTCCGGTGTGTCGCTCGCCGTCCTCGTCAACGCGGCGCTGGTCCTGGCCGGGGCACTGCTCGCCGGGGTGTTCCTGGCCGCGCGGCGCGGAGACCGGCCGGTGACCGGTGCCGGAACCGGCGCTTGAGCACCGCGGACGTGCCCGCCCGGTCCGCGGGAGCCCCACGGGAGGGCGGGCACGGAACGGGCTGCTGACGGGGCGGTGGACACGGAACGGATCGCTGAGGCGGGCCGGTGGGAACGGAACGGGCCGCGGAGGCGGGCCGGTGGGGCGGTCCGTTCCGGGAGATCCGATGCCGAACGGGTTCCGGGGAACCTGACATCGGTCGGCAGGTACGGGCGGTAGCGTCGCCCGCGAGCTCTTCGAGAGGAAGGCGGTTCGATGCGGTACGTGGCGCTGTTGCGCGGCATCAACGTCAACCCCGCGACCACGGTCGCGATGTCCGATCTCCGCGCGCTACTGGAAGGGCTCGGCCACACCGGTGTGCGGACCCATCTTCGGAGCGGGAACGCCCTGTTCACCCCGGCGGAGAAGCGGCCCGAGCGGGTCGCCGCGGCGATCGAGCGGCGGATCACCGCGGAACTGGGGCTGTCGGTGGCCGTCATGGTGCGGACGGCCGCGGAACTGCGCGCCGTGGTCGAGGAGAACCCGCTTGAGGTGCGGGATCCGGCCAGGTTCGGAGTGTTCTTCCTGGCGGAGGCCCCCGATCGGAAGGTGCTCGCGGCCCTCGACCCGGCGGAGTACGCGCCGGAGGAGATGGCGGTGGGCAGGCGCGAACTCTACGTGTACTTCCCGGACGGCCTGCGGCGTCCGAAACTGCCGCCCCTCCTGGAGAAGCGGTCGAACACGCAGGCCACGATGCGCAACTGGAACACCGTCACGAAGCTGCTGGCCCTCGCGGAGGAATGACACCGGTCCGGCGGCCGGATGAATCGCGGCCGGGCCGTGCCGGCGGAAACTATTCGCTCCATGTATACAGCGCATGTATAGTCGCGATCATGTCGATCGGACATGTCCTGCTCGGGCTGCTCAGCGAGCGGCCCAAGCATGGCTACGAACTCAAGAAAGAACACGACCAGCGCCTGCCGGGCGCCAAGCCGCTCGCCTACGGGCAGGTCTACGCGACCCTGCAACGGCTGGAACGTGACGGGTTCACCGAGGTGACCGGGACGGCCCAGGAGGGCGGCCCGGAGCGCACGGTGCACGCGATCACCGAGGCCGGACGGACCGAGCTGGACCGGTGGCTGGCGGAGATCGAGGCGCCCGCGCCGTACGTCGCGAGCCCGCTGTTCGCGCGGGTGGTGGTGGCGACCCTGGCGGGCGGGACGGCCGAGGAGTACCTGCTCAGGCAGCGCGCCGCCCATCTGACGCGGATGCGGGAGCTCACCGCGCGCAAGGCGTCGGGGTCGCCCGCGCAGGTGCTGGCCGCCGACTACGCGCTCCAGCACCTCGACGCCGACCTGCGATGGATCGAGACGGCGCTGGAACGGCACACCGTGCTGAAGGGAGAGACCGATGCTTGAGGCGCGAACGCTGCGCAAGTCCTTCGGCCGGACCACGGCGCTGGACGGCGCATCCGTGGAGATCGGGGAGGGGGAGGTCGTCGCCGTCACCGGCCCGAGCGGCTCCGGCAAGTCCACCCTGCTGCACTGCCTGGCCGGGATCATCCGCCCCGAGGCCGGTGAGGTCCTGTTCGCCGGCCGGCGTCTCGACACCCTCGACGAGGACGCCCGGACGAGGCTGCGCCGGGAGAACTTCGGCGTCGTCTTCCAGTTCGGCGAGCTGGTGCCCGAGCTGACCGCGGAGGAGAACGTCGTGCTGCCGCTGCTGTTCGGCGGGCGAGGGCGGCGGGAGTCCCTGCAGGCCGCCCGCTCCTGGCTGGAGCGGCTGGACGTGGCGGACTGCGCCGGGCAGCGGCCCGCGGAGCTGTCCGGGGGCCAGCTCCAGCGGGTCGCGGTGGCCCGCGCGCTGGCCGCCGAACCGCGGGTGATCTTCGCCGACGAACCCACCGGCGCACTCGACTCGCTGGCCGGGGAACGGGTGATGGGCGAGCTCGTCGGCGCGGCCCGGGAGAGCCGCGCCACGCTGGTGGTCGTCACCCATGACAACCGGGTGGCCGCCTACGCCGACCGGGAGATCGCGCTGCGGGACGGCCGGGTCGTCGCGGGCGCGACCGCGGCGACGGGAGGAACGGCGGCCGGGACGCCCGGAGAGGCGGCGGCCGGCGGGGTGAGCCGATGATCACCGTGGTCCGGATGCTCGCCCGGGGGCGGTCCCGCCGCGAGCGGGCGCGTGGGCGCCTGATGGCCGCGGGGGCGGCGTTCGCGACCGTCCTGCTGTGCGCGGCGGCGCACCTGACGGCGTTGCGGCTCGACGCGCGGCGCGGCGCTCTCGGCGTCCTCACAGAGAAGGAACCGCGCCTCATGGTGGCGCTCACCCTGGCGCTGCTGGCCGTACCCGCCGCCGCGTTCATCTACCAGGTGAGCCGCCTGGCCACCGCCACCAGGGAACGGCGGCTGGCCGCGCTCCGGCTGGCCGGGGCCACTCCGCGCGAGGTGCGGCTCACCGGGGCGGCCGAGAGCGGATGGTCGGCGCTGGCGGGCGGGTCACTCGGCGCGGCGGCCTACCTGCTCGCCGCCCTGGTGGCGAGATGGTCGCTGGGCGACGTCGTGCCGGTGCGCCCGCTGCTCTGGACGCCGGTCGTGCTCGCCGCGGTCGTGCTCGGCGGCGCGCTGTCCGGCCTGAGGGCGGGCCGGCACGTGGTGGCCTCCCCGCTCGGCGTGGTACGGCGGGCCCGGCCGCGGGGGCCGAGGGCGCGCGACCTCGCCCTCGTCGCGCTGGGCGTCGCTCTGCTCGCGGCCGCGCTCACCGGCAAGGGCAGGTTCTTCCTCGGGGGCAAGTACGGCGCGGTCGTGGCCATCGCCGCCGGGGCGGTGCTGCTGCTCTTCGGCCTGGTGCTGGCCACCGCGTTGCTGATCAGAATGGCCGCCCGCCGGGCCGGGCGCGGGACGTCGGCGCCCGAGACGCTGCTGGCCGCGCGGATGGTCGAGGCCGACCCCCGGGCGTGGGCCCGCGCGCTGTCGGTGGTCGGGCTGACGGTGTTCTTCGGATCGGCCGTGGGCGCCCAGCAGGCGCTCACCGTGTTCCAGAGCGATCTGACCGCCTTCCAGGTGGCGTCCTACGCGCTGCTGTACCTGGCGCTGCTGACGGCCATGGTCACCTCGGCCGGCGCCCTCGTGGCGCACCAGGCCGAGGCACTGCTGGACCACCGGAGATCGTTCACCGTCCTGGCCGCCTCCGGTGTCCCCGTCCCCGCGCTGGGGCGGGTCCTCACCCGGCAGGCGCTCGTCGCGGCGCTGCCGGTGTGCGTGGTCAGCGCGGTCGCCGGGGCGGGCGTCGTGGTCCTGCTCCTGGCCGAGCTCTACGCCCGGCGGCCCGGCGCGCTGGCCGTCTCCGTCGCGGGGGCGGCGGCGATGGCCGGGATCGGCGTGCTGGCCGCCGTGCTGGTGGCGAGGGCGGCGCGGCCGATCCTGCGCCGCTGGGTCCGGCCGGAGGAACTGCGCACCGGCTGACCCGGTGATCCCGGGGCGTTCCCGCCGAACGCCCCGGGATCGCTTCGCCGGACGGTGCCGGAGTCACCCTGTCCTGGATGGCTCCGGATCCCCATCGAGGCCGGGCGGCCGGGATTTCCCGTACTTCCTTGCGGATCGGGCGCGTAAAGTGCCAGTCTCGTTACCATCAGTGACAGGTTATGTCCGGACGGGGCGAGCGTGGCCCGCCGGGCGAAGGTCCAGGAGCACGAGAGTAGGCGCCCCCATGCAGGCTTTCACGCTGCCCGACTTCTACATGCCGTACCCGGCGAGGCTGAACCCCCACCTGGAACGTGCCCGGGAGCACAGCACGGACTGGGCCCGGCGGATGGGCATGCTCGACGCGCCCCGGCCAGGCGGCGGCGTCGTCTGGGACGATGACGCGCTGGCCCGCATGGACTACGCGTTGATGTGCGCCTACACCCACCCCGACTGCGACGGCCCCACCCTCGACCTGGTCACCGACTGGTACGTCTGGGTGTTCTTCTTCGACGACCACTTCCTGGAGCACTTCAAGTACTCCCGCGACCTCGCCGGGGCCAAGGCGTACCTCGACCGCCTGGAGCTGTTCATGACCGCCGACGGCGAGACGCCGCCGGAGCCGGGGAACCCTGCCGAGGCGGGCCTCGCGGACCTGTGGGAGCGCACGGTCCCGGCGATGTCCGAGGGGTGGCGGCGGCGTTTCGTCACCAGCACGCACAACCTGATGGTCGAGTCGATGTGGGAGCTGGACAACATCGACCGCGGCCGGATCGCCAACCCGATCGAGTACGTCCAGATGAGGAGGCGGGTCGGCGGGGCCCCGTGGTCGGCGAACCTCGTCGAGTACGCCGTCGGCGCGGAGATCCCCGACGCCTTCGCCGAGACGAGGCCGATGCGGGTGCTGTCGGACACCTTCTCCGACGCCGTGCACCTGCGCAACGACCTGTTCTCCTACCAGCGGGAGGTCCGGGAGGAGGGTGAGAACTCCAACGCGGTGCTGGTCTTCGAGCGGTTCTTCGACTGCTCCACGCAGGAGGCCGCCGAGCTGGTCAACGACCTGCTGACCTCGCGGCTGCAGCAGTTCGAGAACACGGCGCTGACCGAGGTTCCGGCCCTGCTGGCCGAGCACTCCGCGTCCCCGTCCGAGCTGGTCGCGGTGGCGGCCTACGTCAAGGGGCTGCAGGACTGGCAGTCCGGTGGGCACGAGTGGCACGCGCGGTCCAGCCGCTACATGAACGACGCCACCGCCACCGCCTCCGACGCGGCCGACCCGGGCGCCGCCACCGGATCCGGTGCCGCATCCGGCCCCGCCGTCTCCGACCTGGGCACAGTATCCGGCTTCGCCGTCTCCGGCCCGGTCACCGCGCCGGGCGGCCCGACCGGTCTCGGCACCTCCGCCGCCAGGCTCGTGCCCTCCGCGGGGAGGATCGGGCTGCGGACCCGGGCGCGGCAGCACTCCTTCACGCCGTTCCGTCCGGTGGGGCACCTGCCGCTGCCCGCCCTGCGCATGCCGTACCCGGTCCGCACCAGCCCCCACCTGGACGCCGCCCGGCGCCACGCGGTCGGCTGGGCCAGGGAGATGGGCATGTTCGGCTCCGTGCCCGGGGTGGAGGGCGGCGGGGTGTGGGACGAGCGGCGTTTCCGCGGCTTCGACTTCCCGCACTGCGCCGCCATGATCCACGCCGACGCGACCCCCGGGCAGCTCGACCTGTCGTCCGACTGGCTGGCCTGGGGGACGTACGGCGACGACTACTTCCCCCTGGTGTTCGGCGCGACCCGTGACCTCGCGGCGGCCAAGCTCTGCGACGAGCGGCTGCGCCTGTTCATGCCGCTGGACGACGAGCCCGTCCCCGAGCCGGCGAACCCGATCGAGGCGGGCCTCGCGGACCTGTGGCGGCGTACGGCGGGGCCGATGACGGCCGACCACCGGCGGCGGTTCCGCCGGGCGGTCGAGGACATGACCTCAAGCTGGCTGTGGGAGCTGGTCAACCAGGCCCAGAACCGCGTTCCCGACCCGGTGGACTACATCGAGATGCGCCGCAGGACGTTCGGGTCGGACATGACGATGAGCCTGGCCCGGCTCGCGCACTCCGACGTGGTGCCCGAGGAGCTCTACCGGACGCGGACCATCCGCGAATTGGACACCGCGGCGCAGGACTACGCCTGCTTCACCAACGACCTGTTCTCCTACCAGAAGGAGGTCGAGTTCGAGGGTGAGTTCCACAACATCGTCGTGGTGGTGGAGCACTTCCTCGGGGTGGACCGGCTCACCGCCCGGGATGTCGTGGCCGACCTGATGGAGGCACGGATGCGGCAGTTCGAGCACATCGTCGCCGAGGAGCTTCCCGCCATGTTCGACGACTTCGGCCTCGACGAGCCGGTCCGCCGGGTCCTCACCCGGCACGCCGACGACCTCAAGGAGTGGATGTCCGGCATCCTGGAGTGGCACCGCCGGTGCGCCCGGTACACCGAGGCGGAGCTGCTCCGTCACCGGTTCACCGCCGTGGCCGGCTTCCCGTTCGCGCCCACCGGGCTCGGCACCTCCGCGGCGCGGTTCGCGGCGATCGCCGCCCGCTGACCGGCACGGGATCCCGTACGGTCGCCACCCGCCCCGGCGGCCGTACGGCTCCGGCGCGGAGCGGTCCGCGGTCCCGGTGGGTGGCCACGGTCTCGACGCGGGACGGTTCGCCGTCTCGGCGCGGACGGCTCGCGGTCACGGCTCCGTTGGGGCGTCCACGGTCTCAGCGCGGCGGCTGTTCGGCGTCCAGCGCGTTGAGCGCCCCGACGAGGTGTTCCTCCTCGTAGGCGAAGTGCGCCTCGATCTCGGCGGTCAGCCGGTCGAGTTCCTTGCCGATCCGCTCCGGGTCCGCCGTGGGGGAGCCGGAGAACAGCTCCTCCACCTGGCGGATGAGGTCCGCCAGGTGGACGTGCTCGCTCCGCAGCCTCTCCAGCGCGGGGCGGAGGCCGGGGAACCGGCGCTCCAGGAGCGGGAAACCGGTGCCGTCCTCGCGGGTGTGGTGCTCGTGGAGCGCGGAGCAGAGCGTCAGGCAGTGTTCGCGCAGCTCGGCGCCGATGCCGGCGCCGAGGTCGGCGGTGAACCCGATGCCCGGCCCGGCGGCCGGGCCGGTTCCCGTTCCCCGCCCGGTCCCCGTCCCCGGTTCGGCGGTCGTTCCCCGGTCCGTGCCCGTCGCCCCGCTCACGTCCCCGGAGCCGGTGAGGGCCTCGTCCACCTTCGCGCGGGTGGCCGCGAGCCGTTCGCGGATCCCCGCGTGGATCCGCACCAGTTCGTCGCCGATCGCCCGGGACCGCGGGTCGTCCGCCCGGTACAGGGCGACCACCGGGATGACGCGGGAGGTCGCGGCCTGGTAGCCGGCGAAGGCGGGGACGAGCCGGGCCTGGCGGGCGTAGGCCTCGTCCCGCTCCGCGTCGCGCAGCACGGTCGCCGTCGCGGTGCGGCTCTCGACCTTCTCTCCGTCCCCGATCTCGACGGTGACACGCGGGTTCCTCAGGAGGTTCCCGTACCAGGCCGGGTGGCTGTCGGACCCGGCGTTGGATCCGAAGACCAGGATGCGCTCCCCGTCCCGCGCGTACATGACGGGGGTGGTCCTGGGCCTGCCGGTCCTGGCCCCGACGGTCGTCAGCAGCACCAGCGGCGCGCCCTCGAACATGCCGCCGACCCTGCCACCGTTCGCGCGGAACTCGTCGATCACCCGCTGGTTGAAATCATCGGCCACGTGCCGATCCCTCCGATCCGCGCGGAGGCGTGTTTCGGTAGCCTCCGGACAACGAGAAACTTTTGCTTTGATGGCAAAGCTATTTTGGAGATCAAGGTATGTCAACCGGTGGCCTGAGCGTCGAGGACGGGATCCGGACGCTGCTGCTCCTGATGCCCCGCATGGTCGGGCGCACCAAGCGGATCAAGGTTCCGCCGCAGCTCCAGTCGCTCAACCTCGCCCCGCGGCACCTGTCGCTGCTGTCGTACCTGCTCTTCGACGGCCCCCTCGGGGTCAACGAGCTGGCCGCGCGCCTGGAGGTGGCGCCCGCGACGGTGAGCCTGATGGTGGGCGACCTGAGCCGGAGAGGCGTGGTGGAGAGACGCGAGGACGACGCCGACCGCCGCCGCACGATCGTGTGCATCGCCGAGGCCAACCGGGAGGCGGTCGACAGGTGGCTGGCGAAGGGGGCGCGCGCCTGGCGCGCCGCCCTGGAGCCGCTGACCCCCGAGGAGCGGCTGATCTTCGTCGAGACGCTGCGGACCTACGAGCGCGTGGTCGCCGAGGAGGAGGGGAACGAGACCTGACCGTGCCCGGGACGCGTCACCCCGAGCACCGAGCACCGAGCCCCGAGCCCCGAGCACCGAGCCCCGAGCACCGAGCCCCGAGCACCGAGCCCCGTGTCTCGCGCCCGGCGTCGGGTGAGGGTTCGGCGGTGCGGCCCGGCGGCCGACGGCGCCGCGACCGCGCCCCGCGCGGCGGGAGAAGGTACGGGCGGTGCTCAGTCGCGGGTCATCGCGTCGAGGGTCTCGGTCATGTGCTTGCGCAGCTCGCCCAGCCGTACGTCGAGGATGACCGAGGCGATCTCCGGGTTGCTCCGGATCATCTCGCGCAGGCCGCTGTCGCCCGGCCCGTGCTCGAAGCTGTGCCGCACGACGGTCCGGCCCGGCTCCTCGGCCGGCTCCAGGTCGTAGCGCCACCGGGAGGAGGGACGCTCCGGGTCGCCCGCGCGGTCGAGCACCACCCAGGCGAACGAGCGGGGGCGGTCGGCCTCGGTGACCACGGACGTCACCGTCCACACCCGGTCCTGACGGCGGTTGCGCCCCTCGAACCGCGCCCCGACCCGCGGCGCGGCGTCGTCGGCGTCCAGCCAGGCCAGGTGCTCGCACTCCGGACTCCAGTCGGCGACCCGCGGCACGTCCGTGATGAGGTCCCACAGCCGCTCCGGGGGCAGGCCGACGGTGGTCTCGATCTCCACCCTGGATCCCGTGACGTCGTGGTCTTCCATGCCCGCCTCCGCGTGCTCGCGGCACCTCGCCCGGTGCCTGTTCCGGTCTCGCAGACGATTCCGTAATCGTCATCCCCAACGATGGACGATCGGCCCGCCGGTGCACACCCCTGTCCCGGTCAAGGGTGGAAAGGACGGCCTCGCCGTACCGCCGCGGACGGCCGCGCCGCCGCGGAACGGCGGGGCCCGGAACACCGCGCCGGGCGGCCCGCCGTACCGGCGGGCGTCACGAGGAGGACCGGACGACCAGCTCGGTGGGGAGGATCACCGAGGACGAGGGGCCGCCGCCGATCTGGCGCAGGAGCAGGCGCACCGCCGCCAGGACCTGGTCCGCCCACGGGACGCGCACCGTGGTCAGCGGGGGGACGGCGTAGGCGGCGTCCTCCTCGTCGCCGAACCCCACGACCGCGACGTCCTCGGGCACCCGCAACCCGGCCTCCCGCAGCGCGTGCAGGGCGCCGGCCGCCATCAGGTCGCCGGCCACGAAGACCGCGTCCAGCGACGGGTCGGCGGCGAGCAGCTCACGCATGGCGGCGGCCCCCGAGGCGCGGCCGAGGTCGCCGACCGCGTCGGCCGACCGGAACGCGGCGTCCCGCAGGGCGTTCCGGTAGCCGTCGAACCGGTCCCGCGCGGCGGCGAGGTCCACCGGCCCGCGGATCGTCGCGATCCGCCGCCGTCCCCGGCCGAGCAGGTGTCCGACCGCCGCCGCGGCCCCGCCCGCGTCGTCGGTCCCGGCGTACGGCAGCGCCACCGCGGCCGGCGGCCTGCCCAGCGACACGACGGGGACGCCCGTTCCGGCCAGCGCGCCGGGCAGCGGGTCGGAACCCCGGGCCGGCAGCAGCAGGGCCCCGTCCACGTGCCCGGCGGCCAGGTGGCGCTCCACCCGGCTCCGGTCCGCGGGGGAGCCGACGAACATGAGCGTGACCCGTTTGCCGGCCCGCTCCAGCTCCCGGCCCGCCGCGTCCACGGCCGCGGCGAACAGCGGGTCCCCCGCGCGGGCGCCGTCCGGGACGATCAGCGCGATCGACTCCGTGCGCCGGGTCACCAGGCTACGGGCCGCCGAGTTGGGCACGTAGCCGAGTTCGGTGACCGCGTTCATGACGACCTCCCGGAACTCCGGGCTGACCGCCGCCTCACCGTTGATCACCCGGGAGACGGTCGACCTGGACACGCCCGCGCGGGCGGCCACCTCCTCCAGGGTGGGGCGCCGGGCCCGTCCGGCGCGCAGCCCGTTGTTCCGGATGACGTCGCGATACCACAGCGCGCTGTCCTTGGGCAGCCGCCGCTGGGTGTCGAAGTCGACGTGCACGATCCCGAAGCGCTTGCCGTACCCCTCGGCCCACTCGAAGTTGTCCAGCAACGACCAGACGAGGTATCCGCGCAGGTCGGCCCCGGCGTCGACGGCGGTGTGCGCGGCCCGCAGATGGCCCTCCAGGAAGGCGATCCGGTCGGCGTCGTGCACGTGCTCGCCGGACACCGTGTCCTCGAAGGCGGCGCCGTTCTCGGTGACGAGCAGGCCGACCTGCGGGTAGTCGCGGGAGAGCCGGACGAGCAGGCGGGTCAGGCCGGTGGGGACGATCGGCCAGCCCATGGCGGTCTTGGGGGCGTAGGCGTCGCCGAACCGGATGCCCTCGGTGCCGGGGTAGGCCGGGTTGGCCGGCTCGCCGGGCTCGGCGCTCACCACGCAGGGGTTGTAGTAGTTGACCCCGAGCAGATCGAGCGGCTGGTTGACGGTCTCCAGGTCGCCGTCGCGGATGTGCCCGAGGCCGGCGGCCCGCTCCACGACGTCCAGGACGGCGGCGGGATACTCCCCGCGCAGCACCGGGTCGAGGAACTGCCGGTTGATCAGGCAGTCGACGAGGTCCACCGCCGCGGCGTCCTCGGCGGAGAGCGCCGCCTCGGGGTCGTCCAGCCGTCCGGGGGTCGTCACGGGGGCGAGGTTCAGCGTCAGGGCGATCTCCCGGGCGCCCGCGTCGCGCAGCGCCCGGGCCCCCAGCCCGTGGGCGAGCAGGAGGTGGTGGGAGGCCTGGAAGGCGTCCCGCCAGGACGCGCGGCCCGGGGCGTGCGCGCCGATGCCGTACCCGAGGACGGACACCACCCAGGGCTCGTTGACCGTGATCCAGGTGCCGACGCGGTCGCCGAGCCGGTCGTGCACGATCCGCGCGTAGTCGGCGAACCGGTGGGCCGTGTCGCGCTCCGTCCAGCCGCCGCGGTCCTCCAGCGGCTGGGGCAGGTCCCAGTGGTACAGCGTCACGTAGGGGGAGACGTCGGCGGCGAGCAGCTCGTCCACGAGGCGGTCGTAGAAGTCGAGCCCGGCGGCGTTGACGGGGCCGGAACCGGTCGGCTGGATCCGCGGCCACGCCACCGAGAAGCGGTAGGCGCCCAGGCCCAGCTCCCGCATCAGGCGGACGTCGTCGCGGTAGCGGTGGTAGTGGTCGCAGGCCACGTCGCCGGTGTGGCCGCCCGCGACGCGCCCGGGGGTGTGGGCGAAGACGTCCCAGATCGACGTGCCGCGGCCGTCCTCTCCCGCCGCCCCCTCGACCTGATAGGCGGCGGTCGCGGCCCCCCAGACGAAGCCGCCGGGGAAGGACAGCGTCCCCCCGGCGGCGGCGGTGAACATCGCGGTCATCGTTTCCGGCCCCCTGGCTTCTGAGGGTACGGCGACGCCGCCGTCCCCGTCGTCGCGGACATCTGAATCATCGGGGTGCCGGGCGCCCGGCGTCGAGCGGGGCCGCCGTGGCCATCGGAGCCCGCCGTTCCCGGGTCGATCGGCGGTCCCGGCCGGCCCGCCGCGCCGCTTCCTCGGCCCGCCGCGCCCGCCGTTCCCGGTACGTTCCGGTTTCCCGCCGCGCCCGTCATTCCCGGTACGTTCCGCCGTTCCCCGCCGTGCCGTGCGGTCTGCGGTTCCGCGCGAAGTGGAAAAGGTGATTAATCAATAATGATTACTTAAACCAATGATCTGTCTTATGTGTCGTTCTTTCCGCGCCGGGCATACGGGTTCCAGGGGGGCGTACGGCGGAAGGCCGTGCGATCAGGGGGAGTGTGGAACATGACAATCACCGGCATCATCAGTGCCATCATCATCGGCGCCATCATCGGCGCCCTCGGCCGGCTCATCCTGCCGGGCAAGCAGAACATCCCCATCTGGCTGACGGTCGTGATCGGCATCATCGCCGCCTTCATCGGTTCCGGGATCGCCAGGGCCATCGGGGTCGGCATGACGAGCGGCATCGACTGGATCGAGCTGATCCTGCAGGTCGTCGTGGCGGCGCTGGGCGTCTTCCTGGTCGCCAGCATGTACGGCAGGCGCAGCGTCCGCTGACGCCCCGCGCGGAGCGGCCCCGGGGGCACGGCACGTTCCGGGGCCACGGGTTCCGGGGCCACGGGTTCCGAAGACGCGGCACGTTCCGGGGACACGCCGCACAAGCGGCCGTGTCCCCGGCCGGCGGGGGAGCGCGGGCGCTATTTGATCGGGTCGTGTCCCCAGTTCATCAGGGAGTGCCGCCACCGGGTGTCCGTGACGTCCCCCGACGGGCGCTGCGCGAGGTGGCGGTGGACGTACCCGGTCACCTTCCGCATGTGGGCGTAGTCGTCGTCGGACAGGTCGCCCTTCTTCTTGCGGAGGATCTCGGTGATGCGGCGGCCGGACTCGTGTCCCGTCGACTCGCCGCCCCCGGACCTGTCACCGGCGGCCTCGGACTCGGGGGTCCGCAGCCAGCGCTCCAGCTCGGCGGCGGTCATGTTGACCGCCTCGCCGAACTCGGCGGAGATCCGCTCCCGGTCCTCGGCCATGTCAGCCCTTCTTCCGCAGCGCCGACGGCCGGTGCACGGCGCTCCCGCCGCTCTCGTCGCTGCGGACGAGGTACTGAGGGTCGTCGGGCGAGGCGTCGACGACGCGCCCGGCGGCCTCCGTCCTCTCGGTGATCTTCTTCTCCACCTTCCCCGACACGGTGGAGCCGTGGCTGTTCCAGGTGACCTCGTCACCGACGGACAGCTCGTCGCCGCTGTGTTCCTCGCCCATACGCACCCCGTACCCCTTCCGGCGGATCGGACGGTCAACGGACGGGCATGGGCCGCTATGCCTTCCCGCCGTCCGGGGCGCGCGGCGGGTCAGCCGCGCTCCTCCCGCTCGAACCTGCGGACCTCCGCGCGCTCGTCCTCGTCGAACTTGCGGGTGTCGCGGGGCTCGACGTACGGCTCGGCGTCGGCCGGCACGCCCGCCTCGATGGCGCGCTCGCGGGCGAGCTCGGCGTCGAACTCCACGCCGAGCAGGACGGCGATGTTCGTGATCCACAGCCAGATCAGGAAGACGATGACCCCGGCCAGGGCGGCGTAGGTCTTGCTGTAGGAGCCGAAGTTGGCCACGTAGAACGCGAAGGCTGCGGACGCGACGACCCACAGCACGACGGCCAGCAGGCTGCCGGGGGTGATCCAGCGGAAGCCGGGGTGCGAGACGTTGGGGGCCGCCCAGTACAGCAGGGCCAGCACCAGCGCCACGACGATCACCAGGACCGGCCACTTGACGATGCTCCAGACGGTCAGGGCGGTCTCGCCGATGCCCAGGAACCTTCCGGTCTGCTGGGCGAGCGATCCGGTGAACACGACGGAGACCGAGCCGACCGCCATCAGGATCACCAGGACCGCGGTGATGCCCAGGCGCAGCGGGAGGGTCTTCCAGATGGGCCGGCCCTCGGGCATCTCGTACATGACGTTGGCCGCCCGGATGAACGCCCCCACGTACCCGGAGGCGGACCAGAGGGCGACGGCGATGCCCAGGATCGTGGCGATCCCGGCGGCGCCCTGGTTGCCCTGCAGGGCCTGGAGCACGGCGTCGATGGTCTGCCGGGCGGGACCGGGCGCGATGGCGCTCAGGTTGTCGGTGAGCGCCTTGGTGGTGTTCTGGCCGAACAGCCCCAGCACGGACACCACGGCCAGCAGCGCCGGGAAGATCGACAACACCGCGTAGTAGGTGAGCCCGGCGGCCCAGTCGGTGAGGTTGTCCTGCTGGAACTCCTTGACGGTGCGTTTCAGCACGCCCCACCACGACCGCTTGGGAAGCTCGGACGGGCTCTCCGGAGCCGGCCCGTCGGCGGTGCCGGGGTCGCGGGTCGCGCCCCGGTCGTCGTGGCGTGGAGTGTCGTGCTGGATCATCGCGCACCGTTCTCTTAACACAGCTTACGGATGCCCGCCGCCGCCCTCCCCTGCCGGGAGAGGGCGGCGGCGACGGCGTTCTCTCATCAGGCGTCCCCGTCGGGCGCCCTCGTCGGGCGTCCTCCAGGACGCCCTGATCGGGTCCTGGTCAGGCGTCCCCCCGGAGGCCCCGGCCGGATGTGCTCCCGCCGGGCGCCCGCCACGGACCGGACCCGTCAGACCCCGTGGGAGGAACGGGCCGTCTCGGTCACCTGCTGGGCCTGGTCGCGGGCGTGGTCGCCGGTGGCCTTGGCCGCCTCGCCGGCGGTGTCCCTGACCTGGCCGACGGCCTCCTGGGCGACCTGCTTGGCCTCCTGGCCCAGCTGCTGGGCCGACTCGCGCACCGCCTCCTTGACCGGCTCCATCATGTCGCCGGCCTGCTCCTTGACCTGCTGGGCGGCGCGCTGCTCGGCCTCGGTCGCCGGGATGAGGGTCGCGGCGAGCAGCCCGGCGCCGAAGGCGATCAGCCCGGCGGCCAGCGGGTTGCCCTGGGTGCCGCGCATCGCCTGCTCCGGCGCCTCGCGGACCATCTCGGTGGCCTGCTGCGCGCCGTGCCTGACGCTGTCGGCCGCGCCGGCGGCGGTCTCGCGGACGGTGCCGACCGCGCCGGCGGCGGTCTCGCGGACGGTGCCGGCGGCGTCGGCGGCGGTCTCGCGGACACCGTGGGCGGCGTGTCCGGCCTGGTAACGAGCCTGGTGGGCGGCGTGGGCCGGGGTGCCCATCACCCGCTCGCGCACCGAGTAGAGCTTCTCACGCATGCGATCGGTCCTCCGTTGAATGATCCGCGACGGGCTCGTCCGGTCGGCCAGCCGATCGACGTCGGCGGCCAGTTCCGCCCTGGTGGCGGCGATCTCTCTTCTTATTTCGTCAGGTTCCGCGCCCATCGCGCATCCTCCTTGAGCGTCTCGACGGTCTGTTCGGGCTTGGGGGAGACCTCGCTCATCCGCTTGCGCCCGTTGGTGTACAGCACTCCGCCGATCACGGCCCACACGACCGCGACGATCAGGGCGGCCCAGCCCAGGGGCATGGCGGCGCCCAGGCCGAACATGACCGCCAGCGACACGAAGAGGGCGACCACGAGGCCGGCGACTCCGGCGCCGCTGAGCATCCCGGCGGCCTTGCCGGCCTTGGACGCCTCCTGGCGGATCTCGGCCTTGGCCAGCTCCACCTCCTGGCGGAAGAGCTTGGAAAGGTCCTCGCCGACCTCGCCGACGAGCTGTCCCAGCGACGGCTCGGCCGGTTCGTAGACGGACGACCCCGGTTCGTAGGCGGGCGAGCTCACCGTGGCTCACCGTCCCAGGCGGTCGACGGAGGGGTCTCGGACGGGTACTGCGTCGTCGGCCGCGTCTGGGCCGACGACGGGTACGGCTCGGCGGAGCCGTAGGCGTCGGCGGTGGTGTAGGTGCCGTCCGTGGTGTACGGCTGGGCCGACGGGTACTGCGTGCCGGTCGGCCGGCCGTACGGCTGCGCCGGCTGGGCGTACTGCTGCGGGCGGTAGCCGTCCTGGAAGCCCTGGTACGCCGTGCCGGAGGTGTCGTTCTGGGACGCGGTCGTCGCCTTGGCCATCCGGCCGACGAGGAAGCCCGCGGCCACCGCGCCCATCAGGAACGCTCCAGGACGGCGGCGGGCGAAGTTCTGGACGTCCCGGACCACCCCGGCCAGGCCCTCCTGCTCCAGGTAGTCGGCCGCGCGGCGGCCCGTCCCGGCGACCTGGTGCACCACGTTGGTCACCGGGGAGTCGGGCTTGGCGGCGTCGGTCATCGAGCTGAGGTCGTCGGCCCACTGGCGGATGCCCTGGGCGGCGCGGCGGCTCTGGTGCCTGCTCTGCTCGCCCACCCGGTCGCGCAGCTGTCCCACGACGTTCTGCGCCTGGTACCGGGCCTCATGGGCGACCGCGCGGGTCTGGTCCTTGGCGGTCTCGGCCACTTCTCCGACGGCTGCCTTGGCGTGTTCGGTCGTCGTGTGGGGCTGGTCGCTCAGCGTGGAGCGCTCCCCCGTCCCGGCTGGGAATTCGTTCACCGATGCCTCCAAAGTCGTGCGCGTCTTCGCTTGGCACCGCCGCTACCCCCAGCGGTTCAACACATTCGTAAACGGCAAGAAAGGGCTCTCGACCTGCCCCTCGGCGCGAACGGTCGGTGCAGGGCAGCATCGACCACGAAAAACCACAAAAGGGACCGACATTCCCGTATCTCCGGCCCTCATGCGGGAGGACGGTTCGGTGCCGGCCGAAGAACGGGATCCATAAGGTGCCGTGTATGAAACAGACCATGCCGAACCAGGCAGAAGCGGTGCAATCCCGGCTGGATCGGCGCACGATGGCGGCGGCCGGCGTCACCGTGCTGCTGTGGGCCTCGGCGTTCGTCGGCATCCGCGGCGCGGCGCCGTACTTCTCCCCCGGGGCGCTCGCTCTGGGCCGGTTGCTGGCGGGTTCGGCGGTGCTGGGGGTCATCCTGCTGGTGCGGCGCGAGGGATTGCCGCCGAGGGCCGCCTGGCCGGGCATCCTCGTCTCGGGAGTCCTGTGGTTCGGCGCCTACACGGTCGCGCTGAACTGGGGCGAGCAGGAGGTGGACGCGGGCACCGCGGCGATGGTCGTGAACATCGGCCCGCTGCTCATCGCGCTGTTGGGTGGCCGGCTGCTCGGGGAGGGGTTCCCGCCCCGCCTGCTGGCGGGCATGGCGGTGTCGTTCGGTGGTGCGGTCGTGGTCGGGATCTCCATGTCCGGCCAGGGGCACGCGTCGGTGACGGGTGTCCTGCTCTGCCTGGCGGCGGCGGTGACGTACGCGGTGGGCGTGCTGTCCCAGAAGCCCGCGCTGCGCCACGCCTCGGCGCTCCAGGTCACCGCGTTCGGCTGCTTCGTCGGCACGGCGGCCTGTCTGCCGTTCGCCGGGCAACTCGTGTCGCAGGCGGCCCGAGCCCCGCTGGCGGCGACCCTGGATGTCGTGTACCTCGGCGTCTTCCCGACGGCGGTGGCATTCACCACCTGGGCTTACGCCCTCGCCCGCACCACCGCGGGCAAGATGGGCGCCACGACCTACCTCGTCCCGGTGCTGGTGGTCCTGATGGCCTGGGCGGTGCTGGGGGAGGTCCCCGGGTGGCTGTCCCTCCTCGGCGGGCTGCTGTGCCTGGCGGGGGTGGCGGTCTCGCGGAGGCGGGCTCCGGGACGGTGAACCCGGGACCCGCGGTCAGGCCGGCGTCGAGACCCCGACGCCGCCCCGGGTGTGCGCGCCGTACCGCTCCTTCTCCGCGGCGAGGTCGAGGGGCCGGATGCGGCTGCGCCCGCGCAGCGTCTCCTCGGTGAGGAGGGCGGCCGGGACGAGCCAGGACACCTCGAACTCCAGCCCGTCGGGGTCCTTGGCGTACAGGGCCTTGGTGGTGGAGTGGTCGGAGGCGCCGACCAGGGCGCCCATCTCCGTCAGCCTGGCGGCGATCCGCTCCAGCTCCTCCAGGGTGTCGACCTCCCAGGCCAGGTGGTACAGCCCGACGGCGGAGCGGCCGGCGGGCGAGGGGGCGGCCTGGGCGCCGATCTCGAACAGGCCGAGGTCGTGGTCGTTGGCGGAGCCGGAGGCCTGCAGGAACGCCGCACCCCGCATGCCCATGACGACCTCGAAGCCGAGGGCCTCCCGGTAGAAGGCGACGCTGCGTTCGACGTCGCGCACGTACAGGACCGCGTGGTTGAGCCGCTGGACGGGCATGGCCCTCTCCTAAGAACTTGAACCTTCAACCAGTCTACCCGGCCAGAACGAGGGCGATGGATGTGATGTGTGAGTGAGATCTGTCGCCGACCAAGGGAAACGTGTACACATCTGGGTACACTTTAATCATGTTAATCGAGACGCTTTCCGTGCGGGAGGCCCGCGAGCGGCTGTCAAGCGTGCTGGAACGGTTCCGTAACGGTGATCGCACACCGGTGGGTGTCGGCTCGTATCGCAGAACCGAGGCGGTCATGGTCCCCGTTGAGGTCTTTGATGAACTGACCGCCGAGCGCGAACGGGCGCTCTCCCAGGCGCGGGCGTCGGTGCGCGCCGAAGGGCTCGACGTGGAGGCCGATGCCGAGGCTGTGATGGAGCGCTGGGCGCGCGGTGAGATCAGCACCCAGCGCATGCGCGAGCTGGTCCGGGCGCTGTACGGAGCGTAGTGAACATCGATCCATACGTCGACCGGAGACCGGCGTATTCCGCAACCGACTCGGAATCTCCGATCCCGTACGCCTCCGCACGGTCGAAGCGGGCCTGACGGCGGCGGCGCTGGCGGACCTCGGCACCCGGACCCTGCCCGGCGACTACGATCTCGCTCATCTCCGCCTCTTCCATCAGGAGATCTTCGGTGACCTCTATCCATGGGCCGGCGAGGTCAGGGTGGTGGGGATCGCCAAGACGGATCCGTTCTGCCTGCCTCAGCACATCGAGGCTTACTCGGCGGACCTGTTCGGGGCGTTGCGTAAGGAGCGCCACCTCCGTCGCCTGAACCGCGAGGAGTTCGTGGATCGGCTGACCCACTACTACGCGGAAGTGAACGCGATCCACCCCTTTCGGGAAGGCAATGGCCGCACGCAGCGGGCCTTTTTCCGTCAGCTGAGCCGTGAGGCGGGGTGGTCTGTCGACTGGTCCGGTCTCGATCCGGAGGCCAACACGCGCGCCTCGATGACCTCGCTACGAGGTGACAACAGCCCGCTCCGTGACCTTCTCGACGCGCTGGTGGCCCGCTGAGGGTCAGGGGACCGCCGGGCGGGCGGTGGGGAGGTGGGGGGCGGGGTCGGCGATGACACGGTGGATGACCCGTCCGGCCCCGCCGAGGGTCGCGGCGTCGCCGCCGAGCCGGGAGACCGCGAGTTCGGGCACGGAGCGGCGCATCCCGGCCAGCCGGGTGGACATCGCCTCACGGACCGGGCCGGCGACCCACTCGAACAGCGGCGCGAAGATCCCGCCCAGCACGACCGTCCCGGGGTCCATCAGATTGACCGCCGAGGTGAGGGCGACGCCCAGCGCCCGCCCGGCGCGTTCACAGGCGCGCAGCGCGTCCGCCTCGCCGGCCCGCAGCAGTTCGGTCAGTTCGGGCACCCCGGCGGCGCCGGAGGCGCGGAGCAGCGCCTCCTGACCGGCGTACCGCTCCAGGCAGCCCCGGCCGCCGCAGCGGCAGTCCGGGCCGTCGGGGAAGACGACCACGTGGCCCAGCTCGCCGGCCAGGCCGTGCGCGCCGCGGAACAGCTCGCCGCCGACCACCAGGCCGGCGCCGATGCCGGTCTCCCCCGACACGTGCAGGAAGTCGCCCGGCCCGCCGCCGAACCACAGCTCGCCCAGCGCGGCGAGGTTGGCCTCGTTCTCCACGGTCACCGGGAAGTCCAGCAGGTCGCCGGCCCGGACGCCGCGCCACCCGAGGTTGGGCGCGGTGTGCAGCAGCCCGCCGTCCACGGGGCCGGGGACGGCGAGCGTGGAGCCGACGACGGACAGGCCGGCCGTACGTGCTTCGTCCACAGCCCTGTGGGCAAGTTCCTGCAGATGGGCCATGGTTTCCACAGGGGGGCGGGACCGGTTGTCCACAGCCTGTGCACAACGGAGCCGAACCGTGAGGGTGAGGTCCGCCACGCAGGCCGACAGGTGGCCGGCGGTGATCTCCAGGCCGAGCGCCGCCACCCGGTCGCCGCTGAGGGAGACGGCCGTGCCCGGCCGGCCCCGCTCGCCGTCGCGGGGCGCCGCCGACTCGGCGACCATCCCGGCCTCCAGCAGGTCGCCGACCATCTTGGAGACCGTGGTCTTGGTCAGCCCGGTGATCTCGGCGAGCGCCGCGCGGGTGACCGGGCCGCTCCGGCGCACCTCGCCCAGCACCACGGCGAGGTTGCGGGCGCGCATCGAGTCGTGGCGTACGGCCTGCGTCGTCATGGAACCCGTCGTCCCGGAACCCGTCGTCCCGGAACCCGTCGTCATGGAACCCGTCGTCATGGAACCCATGGAACCCCCACCTCTTGACGATCCCACCCTGCCGGACCATATTAAGTCCATAATGTGGATTAAATAGGAGGACGCGATGAGCGACTACACCCCCAGGCCGGAGGACCGCTTCACCTTCGGGCTGTGGACCGTGGGCTGGCAGGCCCGTGACCAGTTCGGGGACGCCAGCCGCCCCCCGCTGGACCCGGTCGAGACCGTCCACCGCCTGGCGGAGCTCGGCGCGTACGGCGTCACCTTCCACGACGACGACCTGCTGGCCGTCGAGTCCGACCGCGAGCGGGCGATCGCGGCCTTCAAGAAGGCGCTGTCGGAGACCGGGATGAAGGTCCCGATGGCCACCACGAACCTGTTCACCCACCCCGTTTTCAAGGACGGCGCGTTCACCAGCAACGACCGCGACGTCCGCCGCCACGCCCTGCGCAAGGTGATGCGCAACCTCGACCTGGCCGCCGAGCTGGGCGCCACGACCTACGTCTTCTGGGGCGGGCGCGAGGGAGCCGAGTCCGGGGCCGCCAAGGACATCAGGGCCGCGCTCAGCCGCTACAAGGAGGGCGTCGACCTGCTGACCTCCTACGTGATCGAGAAGGGCTACGACCTCAGGTTCGCCATCGAGCCCAAGCCGAACGAGCCGCGCGGCGACATCCTGCTGCCGACGATCGGCCACGCGCTGGCGTTCATCAACGAGCTGGAGCACCCCGAGCGGGTCGGCCTCAACCCCGAGGTGGGACACGAGGAGATGGCCGGGCTCAACTTCGCCCACGGCATCGCGCAGGCCCTGTGGCACGGCAAGCTGTTCCACATCGACCTCAACGGCCAGCACGGCCCCCGCTTCGACCAGGACCTGGTCTTCGGCCACGGCGACGTGAAGAACGCGTTCTTCCTGGTGGACCTGCTGGAGAACGGCGGCTACGACGGTCCCCGGCACTTCGACTACAAGCCGGTCCGCACCGACGACCCCGAGGACGTGTGGGTGTCGGCCGCCTCCAACATGCGGATGTACCTGATCCTGAAGGAGAAGTCCCGGGCGTTCCGCGCCGACTCCGAGGTCGCCGAGGCGCTCGCCGCGAGCAGGGTCGCCGAGCTGTCCGAGCCCACGCTGGCCCCCGGTGAGACCCTGACCGACCTGGCGAACGACGAGTTCGACGTCGAGGCGGCGGCGGCGCGCGGCTTCCACTTCTCCCGCCTCAACCAGCTCGCCATGGACCACCTCCTCGGGGTCCGCGGGGGCGACCGGGCATGACGCTCGTGGCCGGGGTCGACTCCTCGACCCAGAGCTGCAAGGTGGTCATCAGGGACGCCGAGACCGGGGCCCTGGTCCGCCAGGGTCGCGCGGCCCATCCCGACGGCACCGAGGTCGCCCCGGCCGCCTGGTGGGCCGCGCTCCAGGAGGCGGTCGCCCAGGCCGGCGGGCTCGACGACGTCGCCGCGGTGAGCGTCGCCGCCCAGCAGCACGGCATGGTCTGCCTGGACGAGTCCGGGCGGGTCGTGCGGGACGCGCTGCTGTGGAACGACACCCGCTCGGCCGGCGCCGCCCGCGACCTGGTCGAGGAGCTGGGCGGGCCGGAGCGGTGGGCCGAGGCGGTCGGCAGCGTGCCGGTCGCGTCGTTCACGGTGGCCAAGCTCCGCTGGCTGGCGGTCCACGAGCCGGAGGCGGCCCGCCGTACGGCGCGGGTGTGCCTGCCGCACGACTGGCTGACCTGGCGGCTGGGCGGCGGGGACGGCGAGCCGGTCACCGACCGGGGCGACGCCTCCGGCACCGGCTACTTCTCGCCCGCCACCGGCTCCTACCGCACCGACCTGCTCAAGGCGGCGTTCGGCGCCGTGCCCGGCCTGCCGCGCGTGCTCGGCCCCCGCGAGGAGGCCGGCGAGCTGCGGGTCCCGGGCTCGCCCGGGGCGTCCGGCCCGGTACGGCTGGCCCCCGGGACCGGCGACAACATGGCCGCCGCCCTCGGGGTGGGCGCGGGACCCGGCGACGTGGTGGTGTCTATCGGGACGTCCGGCACGGCGTTCGCGGTGGCCGAGCGCCCGAGCGCCGACCCGACCGGCGCGGTGGCCGGGTTCGCCGACGCCACCGGGCGGTTCCTGCCGCTGGTGTGCACGCTCAACGCGGCCCGGGTCCTCGACGCCGCCGCCCGGCTGCTCGGGGTCGGCCCCGCCGACCTCGACCGGCTCGCGCTGCAGGCTCCGGCCGGAGCGGGCGGCCTGGTCTGCGTGCCGTACCTGGAGGGGGAGCGGACGCCGAACCTGCCCGAGGCCACCGGGACGCTGCACGGCCTGACCCTGGCCACCTCCACCCCCGCCCACCTGGCCAGGGCCGCGGTGGAGGGCATGCTCTGCCACCTGGCCGACGCCTTCGACGCCCTCGGGCTGGAGCCGGCCAGGGTCCTGCTCATCGGCGGCGGGGCGCGGTCGGAGGCGGTGCGGCGGATCGCCCCGGCGGTCTTCGGGCGGCCGGTGGTCGTCCCGGAGCCGGGGGAGTACGTCGCCGACGGCGCGGCGCGGCAGGCCGCCTGGCTGGTCGCGGGCGGGGACGAGCCCCCGGTCTGGGACCGGGCCGGCTCCCGGAGCTTCGAGGCCGACGCGGTGCCGGAGATCAGGGCCCGCTACGCCGAGGCCCGCGCCCGGTACACCGGGGGCCGCGACACGGCCTGAGCGGCGGCCCGGGGCGGGAACCCGCGGTACGGGAACCCGCGGACCGGCCCGGGCCGCGGCGCGACCCGGCAGCCGGTCCCCGGGACCCCGCTCCACGGGGCGGGATCTCGGGGATCGCTCAGGGTCGGGTCAGGGACGCCGCCGGATGTGTGGAACCGGGTCCGCGGGACAGTCTGGGTCCATGCTCGCGTCGAAGAGGCTCTACCCCCTGATCGCCTGCGCCGGTACGGCGGCGGCCGTCGTGGCCGCGATCGCCGGTCAGATCGACCCGGATCCGCAGCTGGATCCGCTCAACCTGACGATCAGCGAGTACGCCGTGCTCGACCGCGGCGGGGCCACCGAGTTCGCCATGGCGTGCCTGGGTGTCGCGTCCCTCGCTCTGGTGGCGGGGCTGCGGGCGGTCCGGGCCCCGATCGGCGCGGTGGCCGAGCGGCTGATGCTGGCCTGGAGCGCGGCGCTGGTCGTGATCGCGGTCGTGCCGACGGTCGCCCCGGGCCTGGCGATGGACCTCGGGGCCCAGGTGCACCGCTACGTCTCGATAGCGGCCTTCCTCGCGCTGCCCGCGGCGGGCGCGCTGATGGCTCCGGGGCTGGGCCGGGACGAGCGGTGGCGGGTGGTGGCCAGGCCGGTGGAGTGGCTGACCCTGGCCGGCGGGTTCGGGCTGCTGGCCCTCACCTATGTGGCGCTCCCGGGCGACCGGGTGCTGATCGGCCTGGCCGAGCGGACGCTGCTGGTCACCGAGGTCGCGTTGCTCGGGGTGCTCGCCGTACGGCTGGCGTGGCTGGCCTGGGTTCCGGACGCCGCCCGCACGCCACGCGCGGGCCGGGCGCTTCTCGGGGGACTTGTCCGGGAACATGACTATTTTCTGACAGGTCACAAATAGGACAAGAATATTTCTCCTGTCCGATGCTATCCTCGTCGGCGATCTAAAGATCGTCCGGAGGTTCTCGCTCTCGCGCTCCGAGACCGAACCGTTGAGGTGACATGGCATCGAGCAGGTCCATCCGGTTCAAGATCTCTGCTCTGCTGGCGATCCCGCTGACCTCACTGGTGGCCCTCTGGGGATTCGCGGCGACGGTCACCGTCGGCGACTCGATGAGCCTGCTGGAGGCCGACGACCTCTACGACACCGTCATCGCGCCCGCCACCGAGGTGAGCTACGCCGTGGAGCGCGAGCACGTCCTGTCGGCCGAGTACCTCGCCGTCCGCTCCGAGGAGGCCCGGACCGCCCTCACCTTCCAGCGCGCCGTCACCGACAGGAAACGGTTCCGGCTGCGTGACGGGGCGCGGCACGGGCTGGACCTGGGGGGCCTGGGCCCGACGTCCAAGGCCCGGTTCGCCGACCTGACCGCCGCGGTCGACACGCTCGACGCGACGCGGGCCAAGGTGGACGGCGGCCGGATCAAGCCCACCGAGCTCGTCAGGGAGTTCGGCCCGGTGCCCGACGCGTTCTACCGGTTCATCGACATCGTGGCCATCACCGACGACCCGGACCTGTCCCGGCAGATGCGCGGCGTCAACACCGTCGGCTACTCGATGGCCTTCTTCTCCCACGAGCGGGCGCTCGCCGCGGACGCGCTGGCCACGGGCCGCCGTCTGTCACCGGCCGAGCTGCGGTCGTTCGGCCGGTTCGCCACCAAGCGGGCCTTCCTCATGGAGGAGGGCATGTCGCAGCTCGACGCCGGGATGCGCGCCCCCTTCGCCGGCCTGACCCCGTCGTCGCAGCCGGTGCGGGCCCTCACCGAGATGGAGGACCGCCTGCTGTCCGGCGGCGTGGTCGCCGAGGCCGACTGGCGGGCCACCACCGACCGGCTGGAGGCCGTCTACTGGAAGGGGCTGTCGGCGGCCGCCGACAGGGTCACCGACCGGGCGGCGCCGTCGGCCCTCACGACCTTCGCCAAGGCCGGGATCGCCGGCGCGCTCGGCCTCGTCGCGGTCATCGCCTCACTGCTGATCTCCTACCGGATCGGCCGCAACCTCACCCGTGAGCTCGCCGGGGTCCGGCGCGCCGCCGCCGACCTCGCGGAGGTACGGCTGCCGCGCGTCATGGAGAAACTGCGCCGGGGCGAGCCGGTGGACGTGGCCGCCGAGGCGCCCCCGCTGGAGCCGCTGGGCAGCACCACCGAGGTCCACGACGTCGCCGCCGCCTTCGACAGCGTCCAGCACCGCGCCGTGGACGCCGCCGTGGAGCAGGCCAGGCTGCGCGAGGCCGTCGCGCAGTCCTTCCGCAGCCTCGCCCGGCGCAGCCAGTCGCTGCTGCAGCGCCAGCTCAAGCTCCTCGACGGCATGCAGAAGCAGGCCGAGGACCCCGAGGCGCTGGAGAACCTGTTCCGGCTCGACCACCTGACCACCCGCATGCGCCGCCACGCCGAGGGCCTGGTGATCCTCTCCGGCGGGGCCGCGGGCCGCAAGTGGCGCTCGCCCGTCCTGATCGAGGACATGCTGCGCGGCGCCGCCGCCCAGGTCGAGGACTACGCCCGGGTGCGGATCTACCCCATGCCCGGCGCCACCCTGGCCGGTGACGCGGTGGCGGACATGATGCACCTGTTCGCCGAGATCATCGAGAACGCCACGGCCTTCTCCCCTCCGGGGGGCGAGGTGTCTGTCCGGGGCGAGTTCGCCGGTCACGGCTTCACGGTCGAGATCGAGGACCGCGGCCTCGGCATGACCCCGGAGAAGCGCGCCGCCGTCAACGAGCGGCTGGCCAGCCCGCCGGAGTTCGACCCGGCCGAGACCGACCGGCTGGGCTTCGCGGTGGTCGGCATGCTGGCCGCACGGTACGGGGCGAAGGTGACGGTGCGGCCCTCGCCGTACGGCGGGACCGGGGTCGTCGTGCTGGTCCCCGAGTCGCTGCTGGGAACGCCGGAGACGGACGGGCAGGCGCCGCGGGAGATCCCCGGACCGTCCGGGACCGGCGGCGAGCCCGCCGGGACCGTACGGCCCGCCGGGGCCGCCGGGGCCGCCGGGGCCACTGCGCCGGAGCCCGCCGGGGCCCCGGCGGAGAGCGCGGAGCCGGCCGGAGGCGCCGAGTTCGCCGGGGCGGCCGGGATCGTACGGCTCGCCGGGACCGGAGAACCCGCCGGGCCGGCCGGGACCGCGCCGCGGCCGGACGGCCTGCCCCGCCGGATCCGCCAGGCGAGCCCGCCGCGGCCGTCGCATGATCCGGACGCGGCCGGGCAGGCCGGGGAACGATCACCGGAGGAGGCGCGGGCGGTGCTCAGCTCGCTCCAGGCCGGCTGGCGGCGCGGCCGGGCCGAGGACGGCGGTGAGGAGCACTGAGACCGGGCCGAGGACGGTGGTGAGGAGCACCGAACGGGAGGGCCGGCCCGCGGCCGGTGTAGACACGCGAACGAGCGCGACCATCACAGGGGAAGGGGTTTTACCACGTGCCGGGTGAGCTGTATTGGCTTCTGGATGACTTCGTCACGAGCGTGGCGGACGTCTCGCACGCGCTGATCCTGTCCAACGACGGGCTGATGATGGCCTCGTCACGCGGGCTGAGCAAGGAGGACGCCGACCACCTGTCGGCGGTGGCCTCCGGGTTCCAGAGTCTGGCCAAGGGGACCAGCCTGCAGTTCGGCGGCGGAGCCGTCCGGCAGACGATGGTGGAGATGGACTCGGCGTTCCTCTTCGTCACCTCGGCCGGTCAGGGCAGTTGCCTGGCGGTCATGACCACCGGCGCCGCCGACGTGGGCCTGATCGCCTACGAGATGGCCCGCCTGGTGACCCGGGTCGGCCAGCACATGGCCACCACCCCCCGGGCGGGGCAATGAGCGACGACGTCGAGTGGGTGGACGAGGAGGCCGGTCCGGTCGTCCGCCCCTACGCGCTGACCGGCGGGCGCACACGCGCCTCCTCGTCCTCGTTCGACGTGCTGTCGATGGTGGTGGCGACCGGCGCGGCGGCCACCACCGCCGTCCACCTGGGATCGGAGCATCGGCGGCTGCTGGACCTGGTCCGGCGGACCAGGCCCATCGCGGAGGTCGCCTCGGAGGCCGGGCTGCCGATGGGAGTCGTCAAGGTGCTGCTGGGCGACCTGCTGGACCAGGGGTTCATCCTGGTGCGGTCACCGGTCCCGGCCGCCACGCCGCCCGTGGAGAGCCTCCTGCAGGAAGTGATCAACGGCCTCCGGGCGCTCTGAGCCCGTTTCCGCCGTGGTGGGGGACGGCGGGAGGAACGGTGGCCCGCGACGGGAGTGCGGGCCACGAGTTCGTCCAGGCCGGCGGGCCGTCAGTGCTGGCCGGCCGTCAGCACCTTCAGGGAGTGCTCGACGAGCGTCACCAGGACCGTCTTGGCCGAGACGCGGCGCCGTACGTCGCACAGCAGCACCGGCACGTCCTCGTCGAGGTCCAGCGCGGAGCGCACCTCGTCGGCCTCGTACCGTTCGGCGCCGTCGAAGCAGTTGACGGCCACGATGAACGGCGTGCCCCGCTGCTCGAAGTAGTCGATCGAGGGGAAGCAGTCGGTCAGCCGCCGGGTGTCGGCGAGCACCACCGCGCCCAGCGCGCCGTAGGACAGCTCGTCCCACATGAACCAGAACCGCTCCTGCCCGGGGGTGCCGAACAGGTACACGACCAGGCCCTCCCGGATCGTGATGCGGCCGAAGTCCATCGCGACCGTGGTGGTGTGCTTGCCCTCCACGCCCTCGACGTCGTCGATGCCGATGCCGCGGTCGGAGAGCACCTCCTCGGTCCGGAGCGGCCGGATCTCGCTGATCGAGCCGACCAGCGTCGTCTTGCCCACCCCGAAGCCGCCCGCGATGAGGATCTTGAGCGCGACTGGTTCGTCAGAGGGCTCGAAGTCCATTGATCACTTCCTTGAGAATGCGCTCGCTCGCCGAGGCGCGCCCTATCGAGATCAGCTTGTGGTCGTGCAGGTCGCCGAGGAGGACACGGACCACGCCGAGGGGCAGGTCCAGGTCGGAGGCGATGTCGGCGACCGAGGTCGCCGTGGAGACCAGGGAGAGGATCCGCTCCTGCTCGGGGCCGGGGACGAACCCGCCGGGCGGGACCGTCCCCGTGGCGGTGATCATCGAGACCAGGTCCAGCGCGTCACCGGACGACCGGGTCCGGCCGCCGATCAGCGCGTACGGCCGGACAACGGGCCCGGCCTCCTCGTCCATCCACCGCGTCATGACGGCCGCTCCCCTCCGCACCCGTACGGCGCGCGGGCGGCGGACCGGCCGCACGCCGTACGGACCGTGTGGCGGCCGTACGGAACGCGGGTCACCGGCCGACCGTACGGCGCGCGCGCCGCGCGGCGGCCGCGCGGGAGGCGGGTCGCGGGACGACCGCCCGGCACGCCGTGCCCGGTGTCCCGCTCACTCACGAGAGTCCTTGGCGCGGGAGCGTGGAGATGTGCGGGCCGACCCGCTTGACCAGCATCGCCATCTCGTAGGCGATGTGGCCGACGTCGGCGTCGGAATCGCTCAGCACGGCGAGGCACGTGCCCTGCCCGGCGGCGGTGACGAACAGGAACGCCGACTCCATCTCCACGATGGTCTGGCGCACCTCGCCCCCGCCGAAGTGGCGGCCGGCCCCGCGCGCCAGGCTCTGGAACCCGGCGGCGACCGCCGACAGGTGCTCGGCGTCCTCCCGGCTGAGGCCCTTGGAGGAGCCCACCGCCAGACCGTCGGTGGACAGGATCACAGCTTGGCGCACCGCGGCCACCCGGCTCGTCAGATCGTCGAGGAGCCAGTTCAACTCGCCGGTGTTGGTGAACTTCCCGGTCATCAGTCCCTCTTGTCGGCTTTCGTGTGGTGTGCCAAGTCTTCGTTCTCCTCGCGTGCCCGTCGTGTGCCCGCCTGGAAGGCGGAGAACAGGGCCCGCACCTCGTCCGGCGAGCGGCCTTCGGCGGGCGGGTCCGGTTCGGGTTCAGGCCCGGCGGGCGCCTGCTGGGCCGGAGTCGCCGTCTCCTGCCGGAGCTGCGGCACGAGGCTGGCCTGCCGGACCCGGCGGGGAAGCTCCCGGGGGCCGGTGGTCTCCGCGGCGCTCCCCGCGTCGTTCTCCGCGGTGGCGGCCTCGTCGGCCACCACGCCGGTGACCCGCCCCGCGCGCTCCTCGCCGGTCCCGCCGGCCTGCCGGGCCGTCTCACGGTCCTTCCCGGGAGCCTTCCCAGGGGCCGTCTCGCGGTCCTTCCCGGGAGCCGCCTCCGTGGACGGCGGCCCGGGCACCACGGTGAGCGTCGGCGCGGCGAGGGGCGGCCGTCCGGCCGGGACGTCACCGGGGGCGCCGCCGGGCCTGGGCGTCGTCCTCGTCCGCCGGGGCAGGCCGCCGCCCTGGCGGCCTCCGCTCGACCGCGAGCCGTTCGGCCGGCCGCCGTTCTGGCGGATGCCGCCCGCCGCGGCGAGCGGGGACGGCGCGACGGCCCTGGGGGCGTCGCCCGCGGGCGCCTCAGGCCGTCGCGGGGCGGCGGGGGCGAGCGGCGGGCCGGTCTCGGCGAGCACCGCCCGGGGGATGAGCACGATGGCCGTGGTGCCGCCGAACGGCGAGCTGCGCAGGGTGACCTGGACGCCGTGCCGGGCGGCGAGCTGACCCACCACGAACAGGCCGAGCCGGTCGCTGTCGGCCAGGTCGAACTCCGGCGGGGTGGCCAGCCGCTCGTTGATCATCGCGTACTCCGTGGCGCTGAGCCCCAGGCCGCGGTCCTCCACCTCGACGGTGAACCCGTTGGCAACCACGTCGCCGCGCACGGTCACCGAGGTCTGCGGCGGCGAGTACACCGTGGCGTTCTCGATCAGCTCGGCGAGCAGGTGCGTGAGGTCGGCCACCGCGGCCCCGTCGACCGAGGCGGCGGGCATCGGCGCCACCTTGACCCGCCGGTAGTCCTCGACCTCGGCCAGGGCGGCCCGGACGACGTCGAGCACCGGCACCGGGTTGCGCCAGGCCCGGCCCGGCGCGGCGCCGGACAGGATGATCAGGCTCTCGGCGTGCCGCCTCATGCGGGTGGTCAGGTGGTCCAGCCGGAACAGGCCCTCAAGGGCGTCGGGGTCGTTCGTCCGGCGCTGCATGCCGTCCAGCAGGGTGAGCTGGCGGTGCAGCAGCCCCTGCTTGCGGCGGGCGAGGTTCACGAAGACCTGGCTGACGCCGCGGCGCAGGTCGGCCTGGCCGACGGCGGCCTCGACGGCGGTGCGCCGTACCGAGTCGAACGCGTGGGCCACGTCGCGGACCTCGGCCGAGCCGCCGGCGACCTCCATCGGCGGGGCCTCGGCGCGCACGTCCACCTTCTCGCCGAGCCGCAGCCGCTCCACGAGGCGCGGGAGACGCACGTCCGCCAGGTCGAGCGCGGCCGACCGCAGCCCGGCCAGCTCGCCGGACAGCCGGCGGCCGAAGCGGACCGAGATGACGATGGAGGCGACCACCGCGAGCAGGCCGACGCCGCCGGCGATCGCGATCCGGGTCAGGATGCCCGTGGCCACCGACTCCGAGCGTCCGGACAGCACGGCGGAGGCGGAGGCGCCGAGCTGGTCGAGCGAGGTCGCCAGGCCGTCGACGGTCGTCTTCCAGGCGCCCAGCTCGGCGGGGAGCTGGTCGTCGGGGGCCGTGATGACGGCCGCCTCCAGCTCGGTGAACTTCTTGAAGGCCGCGGAGCCGAAGATGTCGCGGTACGGCCCGCCCAGCTCGCCGTCCAGGGCCGCCAGGCCGCGCGAGTGCAGGAACCGGCGGGTGGCGGCGTACTCACCGAAGACCTCCCGCTCCTGGCGGGACAGCCGTTCGTCGATCAGCGCGCCGCTGATGAGGGCGTTCTCCCGGGCGATCATCTCCCGGGCGTTGCCCATCGACTGCAGGGCGACGGCCTGCCGGAAGATGCCGACCTCCGGGACGGCGACGAGCTGGTCGTACAGCAGGAAGACCGAGTCCAGGATCTGGTTGTACTGCGTCAGGGCGTCCAGCCGGTCCCGCCGCCCGCCGTCGATGCCGGCGCGGATGCCGGGGAGCCGGTCGAGCTGCCGGAGCACGCCGTCCAGCGCGGCGCTCATCTCCGGGCCGTCGGGGTCGGCGGCGAGGGCCGCGTCCCGGAAACTCGTCACGGCCCGGTCGGTGCGGCCGCGCTGCTCGCCCGTCACGCTGGTGACGACCCGGGAGCTGATCGCCACCGAGGACTGGGTCCGCTCGGCCTGGACCTGGAGCCCCAGCTCGGTGGAGGTCACGCCGACGCCCTGGTAGAGGTCGTAGGACCGCAGGAGGGCGGTTCCGTCGCCGACGGTCAGGTTGAGGGCGAACCCCCACAGCGCGCTGAGCGACACCAGGGGCAGGAGCAGCAGTAAGACGATCCTGAACCGAATGGATCGGTTTCCAGAGCCCATGCCCACTCGTCCCAACCTGTGAGTATGTGGAGGCTCGTGACCGGCTTGGGGATGGAATGCGCCTCCGGAAGATCGCACAGGAGACTAGCACCGATTAAGGTTTCGGCGCAGTGGAGGATCTGATGATTAGTGTGATTACCGGGGCCAGTGCCGGAATCGGCGCGGCCGCCGCGGTGGAACTGGCCCGCCGCGGCCACCGGCTCGTGCTGATCGGCCGCGACGCCGGACGGCTGGCCGAGGTGGCCGGCCGGGTGGCCGAGGCGACCGCCGCCTCCGGCCCGGATGCCGGCTCCGGTGCCGCGCCGGACACGCTGACGTGCGACTACGCGTCGTTCGACGACGTGCGGGCGCTCGCGGCGGAGCTGCGCTCACGCTACCCGCGCATCGACATCCTGATCAACAACGCGGGCGTGATGACCACGCAGCGGACGCTCACCCGCGACGGCCACGAGACGATGATGCAGGTCAACCACCTGTCGCCCTTCCTGCTGACGAACCTGCTGCTGGACCGGGTGACCGGCCGGGTGATCACCACCTCGTCCCGGGCGGGCAAGTCGGGCCGACTGGACCCCGCCGACCTCGACCGCGAGCGGCGGAAGTGGAGCGGCTGGCTGCAGTACGGCGACTCCAAGCAGGCCAACGCGCTGTTCACCGTGGAGCTGGCCCGGCGGCTGGCGGGGACCGGGGTGAGCGCCACCTGCTTCCACCCCGGCGTGATCAAGACGGGGTTCGCCCCGGGGACGTTCATGATGTGGATGGTGAAGCACATCCCGGGCATGGGGCAGACGGCGGAGGAGGGCGCGAGCACGATGGTCCACCTCGCCACCCACCCGGACGGCGCCGACCACCCGGGCCGCTACTTCGCCGACCGCGCCCCCGCCGCCGTCCCCCGGGGGATGAGCGACCCGAAGCTGGCCCGCGCCCTCTGGGACGCCAGCGCCGCCGCCGTGGGCCTGGACTAGCCGCCGGGGACACCGACCGGGGCCGGGCGCGGTCCCGGGCGATCCCGGGTGACCCGCCGGCCCGGCACGCACCCCGGAACCCGGGCGGCCGGCCTGGGCGGATGAC
This sequence comes from Streptosporangium pseudovulgare, assembly GCF_014648055.1. Lineage (GTDB taxonomy): Bacteria > Actinomycetota > Actinomycetes > Streptosporangiales > Streptosporangiaceae > Streptosporangium > Streptosporangium pseudovulgare. The sequence continues at coordinate 233,135 of NZ_BMQJ01000012.1, read as the reverse complement.
CGCATCCTCAGACGCTTTTGGCGCTTCGCGAAGATTCTCCGGGTCCGGCGCTGGCAATCTCACGATTGACACGGCACCGGCATCGCACGGGGACTTCACATGAGGCGCGGGGGGCTTCGCATGAGGATCGGGAGAACGACCTGGGCCATGGTGACGTTCGCCGCCCTGGCCACCCTCGTGGCGTGCGGCGGGGGGCAGCCGGGCGGTCCCACCGCCTCCGCCCCCGCCACGACCGGCAGCGGCACGAACTCCCCCGCGGCCACCTCACCACCCGGCGGCCCCTCCGCCCCCGGCGGGGCGCCCGGCGGCGCGCCCGGTGGCGCCCCGACCTCGCAGCTCGCCAAGGTGTCGGCGAACACCGCCAGTGAGAGCCAGATCGCCACCGCGCTCCGGGACGCCGGGGTGCCCAACGCCGAACGGTGGGCGAAGGAGGTCGTGGAATACCGGCCGTACCCCGCCGACGACCGCAGCCTCACGAAGCTCCGCGAGGAGCTCGCCAAGTACAACCCCGGCCAGGACACGATCGACAAGATCATCTCAGCGCTCCAGCCTTGAACGACCGCTCCGCCTGGCTGCGGCCCGGCCTCCTCGCCCTGGTCGCGGTGAGCATCCTCGGCACCGGCCTCGAACTCGCCGCCGAGCGGCACTGGCAGGCGTGGAACCAGCTTCCTCCCTGGGGAGCACTGGTCCTCCTGACGGCGGGAGTGGTGATCGCCGCCCTCCGCGACTCCCGGTGGGCGGTCGCCGTGGTGTGGGTGCTCTCGGTGGTCGTGCTGGCGGTGGCGGCGATCGGCGTCTACCTCCACGTCACGGCCGACTACGATGCGGGTTTCCTCGACCAGCGGTACGCCGCGACCTGGGAGAGCATCCCCCCGCTCACCCGCTGGTGGTACGCCGTGAGCAAGACGGTGGGGCCCGCGCCGCCCTTCGCCTCGGGCGCGCTCGCCCAGACCGCCGTCGTCCTCCTGCTGGCCACCCTCGTCCGCCGTCCGGGCCGCGGAGACTGAGCCCGAACCCGTCGTCCGGGCCGCGGGGACGGGACCGGGCCCGGGCCCGTACGAGCCGAAACCGTGCCGCCCGGTCCGCCGTCCGCCACGGGGACCGAGGCGCCCATCGGCCGGAGCACGCCGTGTCCCGTCCTTGGCTAGGGTCGAACGGTGACCGAACCGATCATCATGCTCCGCGGTCTGCGGGTGGACCTCGGCGGGAATCCGGTGCTGCGCGGCATCGGGCTGACGGCCGCGGCAGGGGAGATCGTCGCCGTGACGGGGCCGAACGGCGTGGGCAAGTCGACCCTGCTGCGCTGCCTGGCCGGCCTGCAGTCGCCCGACGAGGGGGAGATCACCGTCCTCGGTGGCCCACCCCGCGACACCCCGGCGTTCTGGCGCGATGTGGTGCTGGCCGCCGACGAACCGGCGTGGTATCCCGGCCTGACGGCGCGGGAGCACCTGGAGCTGGTGCGCGCGGTCCATCCCGCCCCGCGGATGGACGCCGGGGAGGCGCTGGAGACCTTCGGCCTGCGCGACCGCGCCGACACGGTGCCGCAGAACCTGTCCACCGGCCAGCGCCAGCGGCTCTCCCTCGCCGCGGCGCTGCTCCGCCCGAGCCGGCTGCTGCTGCTCGACGAGCCGGAGCGCGGGCTCGACGCCGACTTCCGCGAGCGCCTGGCGGCCCTCCTGGCCGGCTACGCGGCCGAGGGGCGGACGGTGGTCGCGGCCACCCACGACCCCGGGCTCGCCGAGGCCGCCGGAGCCCGCCGCGTCGAGCTGACCGACGCCCCGGCGGCGTACGGCTCGACGCACGACCCGGCGGACGGCTCGGCCGGCCGCGGGAAGACCGGACGCCGGGCCGCCCGCCGTACCGCCGGTACGGCGGGCGGCCGCGCGACGAGGAGGGCCCGATGAGCGAGGGCGCCGCCGCGGTCCGGGCCGCGCGCGCACTCGCCCGTCCCCGGCGCGGGCGGGCGAGCTGGTCGGACCGCTACGTGGCCGGGTTCGGGCTGGTGATGATCCTCGCCGTCCTCGCCGAGCCCCTCTCCTCCGCGCTGGCCGCGTTCGGTCACCCGCGCGACCCGTCGCGGGCGGCGGCCGGGGTCGCCCTGGTCCTGCTGGCCTACGCCGGGTTCCTCGCCCTGGCCCGCGTCGCCGGTCCCGTCGCCCTGCCCACCCCGGACGCCTCCTGGCTGCTGCTGTCCCCGCTGGACCGGCGGGCCGTGCTGGGGCGGACGACGCGGATCCTCGCGCTGGTCTGCGTGCCGGTCGGGATCACGCTGGGGGTGGCCGCGCTCGCCGTGCTCGGGGCGCCCGACCAGACGGTGGTACGGCTGGCCGTGGCGGTGGCGCTCGGCCTCGCGGCGAGCGCGGCGGGCATGGCCGTGGCCGTCATGGCCCAGGCGTCGCAGACGTGGGACTCGTGGCTGCAGGCCGCCGTCGCCGTGACGGTGGTCGCCGCCGCGGCGGTCGCGCTGCTCGGCGGCGCGGGGCGGTGGCTGCTCGCCGCCTCCTCCGCTCCCCCGGCGTACGGCGCGGCCCTCGCCGCGGCGTCCGCCGCCGTGGCCGCGCTGCTCGTACGGCGGGCCCGCGCGGCGACGGCGGCGATGCCCGCGCGGGCCGTGCTCGGGGCCTCCACCCGGGCCGGGCACGTGACGCGGGCGGCGACCGGTCTGGACCCCAGCCTGCTGGCCGAGATCGCCGAGGAGGTCCACTGGCGCGGGCGCCGCCTGCGGTCCCGGCCGTGGCCGTCACTGCCCGCCCCGCTGGCGACGGCGTGGCACGACTGGCGCAGGTTCGCCCGGCGGCCGGGACGGCTCGCCGTACTGTTCGGCGTCGCCGTACTGCCGGCCCTGGTCGCGCGGGCGTCCGGCGGGCTCACCCCGCTGACCGCGGCGGCGGTGCTCGCCGGTGGGCTGGCCGCCGCGGCGTCCGGCGTCTCCGGTGCGCGCCGCGACGGCGACGACCCCGCCCTCGCCCGGCTTCTCGGGACGGGGTTCCGTTCGGTCCTGGCGGCCAGGGCGCTGCTGCCGGCGCTGCTGGGCGCGGCCTGGCTGGCCGTCGCCCTGGGCGGGCTGACGCTGGCGGGCGCGCTCCCGGCGGGCCCGTGGTTGCTCCTGGGCGTGGCGGCGGCGCCCGCCCTGGCCGCGGCCGCGCTGCGGATGGCCCGCAGGCGGCCGGTCGACCACTCGATGCCGGTGATCGACACCGGCGGCGGCGCGGTCCCCACGGGGCCGCTGCTGTGGGGCCTGACCGGCGCCGACCTGGCCGTGGCCGGGTGCCTGCCCCTGGCGCTGGCGCTGACCGGCGGCTCCGCCGGGCCGGCCGCGTTCCTGGCGGCGCAGGCGCTGACCGGCGCGGCGGCCCTGGCCGCCTACCTGCTCTGCGCGCGCCGCGGCGGCTGAGGGGCGGGCGGCGGCGCTCCCCGGCCCGAAGACCGGGGAGCGCACCGGAGCCTAGTAGCGCTCGCGGCGGACCGTCGCCCGGCGGCCCTTGATGGTGCTTCCCCGCAGACCTGCGATCACCTGCTCGGCCGCCGGGTCCGGGACCTCCACCAGGGAGAAGCGGTCGAAGATCTCGATCGCCCCGATGTCCCGGCCGCTGAGGCCCGTCTCGCCGGCGATCGCGCCGACCAGGTCCTGGGGCCGGACGCCGGCGCTGCGCCCGGCGCCGACGAACAGGCGGGTCATCCCGCCCGAGGCGGCCCGCGGCCCGCGCCGTGGCTCGCGACCGCCGTCCCGGCCACCGTCCCGACCGCCGTCACGGCCCATGCCGTCGCGGCGGCCGCGGCCCTCGGCGGGCCGCAGGGTGACCTCGGGGATCTCCTCTTCGTCGGCGGCGGCCCCGCTCGCCTCGTGGGCCAGCTTCACCGCGGCGAGCGCCACCTCCATGATGTCGAACTCGTCGGTGAGGGTCTCGACCACGACGCGGAAGCGGTCGAAGTCGTCCTCCAGCAGGCTCTCGTGCAGCGCGGCGCGCGTCATCTCCAGCTGCCGGGCGCGCAGGTCCGCCACGGTCGGCACCTTCTCGACCGGGATCCGGCGCTTGGTCACCCGCTCGATGGTCTTGAGCATCCGGTGCTCGCGCGGCTCGGCCAGGGTGATGGCCACGCCCTCGCGGCCGGCCCGGCCGACCCGGCCGATCCGGTGCACGTACGCCTCGGGCGCGGAGGGCACGTCGTAGTTCACCACGTGGGTGAGCTGCTCGATGTCGAGGCCGCGCGCTGCCACGTCGGTCGCCACCAGCAGGTCGGCCGTGCCGCTGCGCAGCCGTCCCATGACGCGGTCGCGCTGCTCCTGGCCCATCCCGCCGTGCAGGGCCTCGGCGCGGTAGCCGCGGCCGTTCAGCGTCTCGGTGAGCTGGTCCACCTCGTCGCGGGTGCGGCAGAAGACGATCGCGGCGGTGGGCGACTCCACGTCCAGCAGGCGGCCGAGCGCCGCGGGCTTGTGCGCCCGGGGCACCACGTAGGCGGTCTGCCGCACCAGCGGCGACTCGCCCGGCGCGGGCGCCTCCCGCCCGATCTCGATCCGGACCGGGTCCTGCAGGTGGCGGCGGGCGATGCCGTTGATGCGCGGCGGCATCGTGGCGGAGAAGAGCACCGTCTGGCGGTTCTCGGGGGTCTCCTGGAGGATCGCCTCGATGTCCTCGGCGAAGCCCATGTCGAGCATCTCGTCGGCCTCGTCCAGCACGACCATGCGCAGGTTCGACAGCCGGAGCGTGCCGCGGCCGATGTGGTCGAGCGCGCGTCCGGGCGTGGCGATCACGACGTCGACCCCGCGGTCCAGCGCGCGGAGCTGCCGCCCGATCGGCTGCCCGCCGTAGATCGGCAGGACCTGCGCGCCCAGTTCGCGGCCGTAGTGGTGGAACGCCTCCGACACCTGTACGGCCAGCTCCCGGGTGGGCACCAGCACCAGCGCCGTCGGGTCCTCCCTCTCGGCCGCGGTGTCGAGGCGCTGGAGCACCGGGAGCGCGAAGGCCGCCGTCTTGCCCGTGCCCGTCGCGGCCTGGCCGAGCAGGTCGCGGCCCTCCAGCAGCGGCGGGATCGCCTCCCGCTGGATCGGCGTGGGCTCCTCGTAGCCCAGGCCGGAGAGCGCGCGCAGGATCTCGGGCCTCAGATCCAGCTCGGCGAAACCGGACGCGATGTTGCCGGACATGTCCGCGTCGGGCGCGGGGGTGGTATTCGGGGTGGTCATGCTCGGGTTTCCTCACTCCTGGACGGACGCGCACGGGCTCACGGTGACGACAAGTTCCACCCCGTGACCGCATGCTCCGTCTTCGGGGCGCCCCCGGACCGCCGGTTTCACCGGTCCGTCACGGCGCGCCTCCCCGGACGGCGGCCGTCGTGAGCGGCCGGGCGCGAACGCCGGTGGACCCGTCGGCCGGTCCCACCTCAAGGGACCGGCGCCGCCGATCCGGTGGTGACGGGCGGGCCAGGGTGCGTGTCCCATGACATGCCCGGCCGCGCGCCGGACGAACGTCGAACAGACGACATCGGCGGCGAACTCCGGATCGGTGGTCCCAGCCTAGTTGACCTCCCCGCGCGTTCGTCCGGGGCGGGTGTCCCGATGAGGCCCGGAACGCCGGCGCCCCGGTGTCCGGCCGGGGAGGGCCGGGCACCGGGGCGCTCGCCGTCCGGTCAGCGCAGCGCGGAGAAGAACTCCCGGACGTCGCCGGCCAGCAGCTCCGGCCGCTCCAGGGACAGGAAGTTGCCACCGCGCTCGAACTCGGTCCACCGGGTGACGTTGTGGTCGCGCTCGGCGAACCGGCGGACCGTGATGTCGGTGGTGCGGGCGAGCGCGACGGCGGTGGGGACGGTGCCGCGCTCCCTGGGAGCCCAGGCGGCCGGGTCGTGGGCCATCTCGTAGTAGAGGTTCGCCGAGGAGCCGGCGGTGCCGGTGAACCAGTAGACGCTGACGTTCGTCAGCAGGTTGTCGCGGCCCACGGCGTCCTCGGGCAGCTCGGCCGCCGCGTCCGTCCACTCCTTGAACTTCTCGGTGATCCAGGCGAGCTGCCCGACGGGGGAGTCGTGCAGGCCGTACGCGAGGGTCTGCGGGCGGGTGGACTGGATGACGTTGAAACCCATCATGTCGTCGCGGAAGTGCTGCAGCCGGGCCAGGCGCTCCTGCTCGTCCCCGGTCAGGCCGGCGAAGTCGGCGGGGTCGTCGGAGGGGAAGGTGACCAGCCCGTTCAGGTGGATCCCGACGACGCGCCCGGGGACCTGGCGGCCCATCTCGGCGGCGATCCAGGCGCCCCCGCCGCCGCCCTGCACGCCGTAGCGGTCGTAACCGAGGCGGTCCATCACCTCGACGAACGCGCTCGCGATCTTCCCGGTGTTCCAGCCGGGGGCGGTGAGCGGGCCGCCGAAGCCGACGCCCGGGGTCGAGGCGATGACGAGGTGGAACTCCTTGGACAGGGGCTCGACGACCTCGGTGAACTGGGTGAACGAGCCCGGCCAGTCGTGCAGGAGCAGCAGCGGGAGCGCGTCGGCGTCATCGGACCGCACGTGGGCGAAGTGGATCGTCTGGCCGTCCACCTCGGTGGTGAACTGCGGGAGCTCGTTCAGCTTCGCCTCGGCGGCGCGCCAGTCGTAACCGTTCGCCCAGTGGTCGGCGAGCCCCTTCAGGTAGTCCACCGGCACGCCCCGGCTCCAGCCGGCGCCGGGGATCTCGCCACTCCAGCGGGTACGGCGAAGCCGGTCGCGGAGGTCGTCGAGGTCGGCCTGCGGAACGTCGATGTGGAAGCGGCGGATCTCGGTGTTCGTCATGCCGGCGTGCCTCTCTCGCGGTTCACCGACCCGCCCTGCGGAGCGGATCGTTCTGTTCCAATATTAGCAGAACGGAATGCTTCATTCCACAAATATGCCGGAGCGAGCCGGTCCGGCGGACAGGGAACCGCGGGCCGTCGGCGGAACCGGTGATCACCGCGGGCCGGCCGCGTCGCAGCTCGACAAGGAAAGCCCCCGCATCGGATCCCGCCCATGCGGGAGTGCCATGGGCGGGATCCGATACGGGGGCTCGGGCCGCGATCGCGGTGTCCGGGCGGTCCCGGGTCAGATCATCACGTGGTCGTCGGGGCGGCCGACGAAGGAGAACTGGGCGCCGCGGGTGAGCTTGTGGTCGTCGGGCTGCCAGGTATGCATCGTCGGGTCGCCGCTGCGCCAGTAGACGAAGTTGAACCGGTCGGTGGAGTAGATCTTGACCCGGTCCTCCTTCAGCCGCTTGACCAGGCGGGTGTCCTCGCCCCGGGTGACGTCCTCGAAGCCGTAGTGGCGGAACATGTCGGCCTTGCCGAGGAAGGTGCCGCCCTGCACCAGCCAGGCGTAGCGGTGCTCCAGGCCCGGCATGCGCAGCATCGTGGTGTTGGTGGACTCGAAGTAGGCGTAGTGGGCGCCCTTGCCGACCAGTTCGGCGTCGGAGTAGTCGAAGGCGCGGACGAGGTCCGACAGGTAGTGCTCGCCGTACAGGTTGTCGTCGTCCATCTTGGCGATCAGCTCGCCCTCGGCCGCGGCGATGCCCATGTTCATGCAGGCGCCCAGCGACATCGACGCGTCGGCGGCCAGCACCACGACGTCGGAGACCCCCGCCACGCGGGCCTTGTCGGCGACCACGACCGGGTCGATGTCCAGGCCGTGCAGCACCATGACGAGCTGGACCGGGCGGTGGATCTGCCGGGCCACCGAGGAGATGGCGTGTTCGATCTGCGAGGCCCGGTTGGTCGGCAGCACCACCGAGACGGACCGCGCCCGGGGTTGCACCGGCCGGCCGAGGAAGCCCAGGATCTGGTCCACCCGGTGGGTGAACAGGTGCTTGTCGAAGACCTCGCGCATGGCCAGGTGCCCCCGGCGGGCGCGCAGCTCGGGGCTGTTGATCAGGTGCAGGACGTTGTTGTAGGACTCCAGCTCGTCGTGGGCGATGGGGACGAGGTCGCCGAAGGTCTCCTCGATGGCCCGGGACCAGCCGGAGACCACCGGCGTGGAGCAGGCCGACAGCTCGAAGACCCGCCGGGCGCACATGGTCGGCGAGTGCAGCACCGAGTTCACGTTGAGGAAGACCTTGTACATCTTGTACGCGGCCAGCATCCGGTCGTAGGGCAACTCGCCCACGATGTGCGGGACGTACTTCTCCGGCCAGGCGTACTTCTCGTCCACCGTGCCGTTGCGGGCGAAGATGTGCAGGCCCAGCTCGCGGATCGGGTCGAGGACCGTCTCCATCTGCTCGCGGCGCTCAGGATGCTTGTCGCGGAAGTACATGCCCGCGAAGACCACGTCGTGGATGCGGCCCTGCTTCTCCTGGATCGGGTTGTGCACCCGGGGCTGGGCCGCGAACTGCAGGACGTCCACCCGGTCGTGCCCGAGCACCTCGCGGTAGCGCGGCACCATGTCGCCGTCGCAGGTGAAGACGTAGTCGAACAGCTTGGCCGTGTCGATGAAGAAGTCGAAGTTCGGCGGGTCCTCCTTGTTCCAGAAGACCGTCGGGATCCCCTCGGCGCGGCACCACTCGATCAGCGCGCGCAGCTCCGGCTTGGGAGCGTTCGTCCCGGTCATCTGGTAGCGCCAGCGGCCCTGGTTGCCGTGCCAGGCCGACTCGGCGAACAGGATGTCCGGCCGCCGCTCGGCGAAGATCTCCGGCCAGTCGCGCAGCCCGAACTCGATCTGGTCCCACTCGTATTTGAACGCCATGCGGGAGAAGTCGTCGAGGATGACCGCGACCTTCAGGTCGGGCCGGTTCACCGGCCCGGACGGCCACTTCACCTGCGGCACGTCCACGACGGGCCCCCGGTTGGAGACCTCCTCGATCACCTCCGACACCGGCCGGGGCGCCTTGGGCGCGCGGCCGGGCCGCATCGCGCCGCGCAGCTTGCCCGGCAGGTTCACCACCCCGGCCCCGCGGGACCCGGTCAGCGCCTCGGCCACCCGGTAGGGGCGCTGGACCTTGGTCGACTCCAGCTTCCACTGGGCGTACTCGGCGCGGGCCTCGGCGATGGCCAGCCGCCGCTCCAGGTCCTGGACGCGCTCTTCGTAGCGCTCGATGACCTTGCGCTCCTCGGGCAGCCAGTTGACCGGTCCGAGACGCTGGTACTTCGGCTCTTCGGGGGTCTGCTCACTCATGGGGTCGGTCGCCTTCGTCCGGGGTCGTGCCAGCGTACGGCTTACGCCGTGATCAAATGGGCGTTTTGCGGGGATTCGCGGAGTACGGCCCGCCCGCCACGGCGCGCCGTACGGCAGCCCGCGCCGCCCGCCACGGCACGCCGCGCGGTACGGCCCGCGCCCGTCACGGCGCGCCGCCTGTCACAGCGCGTCGCCCGTCACAGCGCGTCGCGCGGTTCGTTCTGCGCCGCCGGGGAGAGGTTCCGGCCGCCGAGCCACGCCTCGATCACCCGGGCGATCCGGGGACCGGCCTTGCCGTCCCAGAGCGGCGGCAGCTCGCCCGACGGCGTCGCGGCGCCGCCGGCCAGGGCCCGGTCCGCGGCGGCGGGCAGCCCCGCCGGGGTGACCAGGCGGTTGGTGCCGTGGGTGACGGTGACCGGCCGCTCGGTGTTGGGCCGCACGGTCAGGCAGGGCACGCCGAGCATGGTGGTCTCCTCCTGCACGCCGCCGGAGTCGGTGACGACCAGGGCCGCCCCGCGCACCAGCGACAGGAAGTCGACGTAGCCGAGCGGATCGACGATGGACAGCCGCTCGCCGTCCACCAGGCCGGCCTCGGCCAGGCGGGTCCGGCCGCGCGGGTGCAGCGGCACCACGACCGGCAGCCGCTCGCTCACCGCCAGCACGGCGTCGACCAGCTCCTTGGCCGCGGCCGGGTCGTCGACGTTGGCCGGGCGGTGCAGGGTCGCCACGGCGTACCGCTCGCCGAGCCCGAGGCGCGCCCGGACCGGGGCCGGATCGAGCCGGTCCAGCGCGGAGAACAGGCTGTCGATCATCGGATTGCCGACGAGGTGCACCCGGGCGGGGTCCACGCCCTCGTTCGCCAGGTGGGAGAGCGCGTCGGACGAGGTGGCGAAGAGGATGTCGGACAGCGCGTCGGTGACGACCCGGTTGACCTCCTCGGGCATCCCCCGGTCGAAGGAACGCAGGCCCGCCTCGACGTGCGCGGTCGGGATCTGCAGCTTGGCGCAGACGAGGATCGCCGCGAGCGTGGAGTTCACGTCGCCGTAGACGACGACCAGCGCCGGGCGGTGCGCCAGCACCACCTCCTCCAGGCCGGTCAGCAGGGCCGCCGTCTGGCGGGCGTGCGAGCCGGACCCGACGCCGAGGTTGGCGATCGGCTCGGGCAGGCCGAGGTCGGCGAAGAACACGTCCGACATCAGGGCGTCGTAGTGCTGGCCGGTGTGGACGATGCCCTGGCGCACCCCCACCTCCGCGAGGGCCCGCACGACCGGGGCGGCCTTGACGAAATTGGGCCGCGCGCCGAGCACGTGCAGGACGAGCGGGTCCTCGGGGGCCGAAGCCGTCTCCGTGGTCACTGACCTCGCCTTTCATCCGGGAGTAGGTCAAACGTTGCCTATGGTACGGTCACGGCGTGGTATCCGACGCCAGCAGGCCAGAGTCCCCCAAGGTATCCGCGAGGACGGCCCGAGCCGGTCTCGGCGGGCTGCTGAAGGGGTTCGCCCAGCACCCCGTGATCGTGTCCCGCGTCGTCGCGGCCAAGGTCAAGTCCGACCCGATCCGGGTGGCCCAGGCCGCCGCGGAGACCCTCCCGCCGAAGCTGCGCCCCGTCGTGGGCAAGGTCGCCTGGCCCGCCGCGCGCCGGGCGAGGTTCGTGTTCCGCAAGCTCGGCATGCGCGTGCTCAAGGGCCCCTGGAACGACGCCAAGGAGCACTTCGACGCCGGCCGGATGACCGACGCCGTCGCGGTGCTGCAGCCGTACACCAAGTACCCCTTCATCAACCGCCGGGCGACGTACTACGCGGGCGAGCTGGCCGCCATCCAGCCGAACCCGATCCCGCCCAAGCCCAAGGTGATCGTGGGCGAGCGCGTCCAGGGGCGGGTGCTGCACTGCGTCACCAACGCCCTGCCGTACACCCAGGCGGGCTACACCGTGCGGACCCACCGCATCGTCACCGCGCAGAAGGCCGCCGGGCTCGACCCGCACGTCGTGACGAGCTGGGGCTGGCCGATGATGCAGGGCCACGCCGACGCCGAGCCGTACGAGGAGATCGACGGGATCCCCTACCACCGGCTGCTGCCCAGCGGCGAGGTGCCGTTCGAGAGCCACGGCCGGATGATCCGCGGCGCCGGCGAGGTGACCGAGCTGGTCAGGACGCTGCGCCCGCAGGTGCTGCACGCCGCGACCGACCACCGCAACGGCTCGGTGGCGCTGGCCGCCCGCGAGCGGACCGGCACGCCCCTGGTCTACGAGGTCCGCGGCTTCCTGGAGGAGACCTGGGCCTCGCGCGACCCCAAGCGGGTCGGCAGCCAGCGGCAGGTGCTGCAGCGCGAGCGCGAGGCGTTCATCATGCGCTCGGCCGACGCCGTGGTCACCCTCGCCGAGACCATGGCCACCGAGATCGTCGACCGGGGCGTGCCGCGGGAGAGGATCTACCTCGCGCCCAACGCGGTGGACGACTCCCTGCTCACCGCCTCCTACGACGGCCCCGCCTTCCGCGCCGCCTACGGCATCGAGCCCGGCGAGATCATCATGGGCTCGGTGTCGAGCATCGTGGGCTACGAGGGCTTCGGCACGATGATCAGCGCCGCCGCGCTGCTGCGCGACCGGGGCACCCCGATCAAGGTCCTGCTCGTCGGCGACGGCGCCGCCCGGCCCGAGCTGCTGGAGCAGGTCGAGGAGCTGGGTTTGCAGGACATCGCGATCCTGCCCGGCCGGGTCGGCCCGGACGAGGCGCTGCAGGCCCAGGCGGCCATCGACATCTTCGTCTGCCCCCGCGAGGATCTGCGGGTCTGCCGACTGGTCACGCCGCTGAAGCCGGTCGAGGCGATGGCGCTCGGCAAACCGGTCGTGCTGAGCGACCTGCCCGCGCTGTCGGAGCTGGTGGGCTCCGACGGCGCCGGCCTCCTGGTCCCGCCGGGCGACCCCGAGGCGCTCGCCGACGCGCTCGCCGAGCTGCGCGAGGACCCCGAACGGCGGGCCGCCATGGGCGAGGCGGGACGGGCCGAGGTGGCGGCGAAGCGCACGTGGGGCCGGGTCGCGGAGACCTACCGCGAGATCTACCGATCCCTCACCGACCGATGACCACCCGTCATGAGCTGTATGACCAGCCGTTTACGAGGCGTTCAGTCGCATTAGACGTGCCTCGTTCCGACTTGAGATAGCCTTTGCCACCATGAAGTGTTGTTTCCGGCATTCCAGGGTCGCGCCGTGAGTGAGCGAAGCGAGCACGCCGACGGGCGGGGCAGCCTCGCGGGCGTGGCCGAGGAGGCCCATGACGTGGGCGTCTACGACCTGGCCGTCATCGGTCTCGGGTATGTCGGCATGCCCCTGGCCAAGGAGGCCGCGGCTGCGGGCCTGCGGGTCGTCGGCTTCGAAGTCGACCCCGCCAAAGTCGAAGCCCTGAACGCGGGCCGCTCCTACATCGACGACCTCACCGACGCCGACCTCGACCACATGCTGGCCGGCGGATTCCGCGCCACCCTCGACGAGTCCGTACTGGCCGCCAGCCGCACCGTCGTCATCTGCGTGCCCACCCCGCTGGACGAGGACCACCGCCCCGACCTGTCCGCCGTCGAGGGCGCCACCGCCACGGTCGCCCGCAACCTCTCCGCCGGCACCCTGGTCGTCCTGGAGTCCACCACCTGGCCCGGCACCACCGACGAGGTCGCCCGCCCGATCCTGGAGGCCTCCGGCCTCGCCGCGGGCACCGACTTCCACCTCGCCTTCTCGCCCGAGCGCATCGACCCGGGCAACCCCAAGTTCGGCCTGCGCAACACCCCCAAGGTCGTCGGCGGCTACACGGCCGCCTGCCGCGACCGCGCGGTCGGGTTCTACTCCCAGTTCGTCGAGCAGGTCGTGCCGGTCAGCGGCACCCGCGAGGCCGAGATGGCCAAGCTCCTGGAGAACACCTACCGGCACGTCAACATCGCCCTCGTCAACGAGATGGCGATCTTCTGCGACGAGCTGGGGATCAACCTCTGGGAGTCCATCGAGGCCGCGGCCACCAAGCCGTTCGGCTTCCAGAAGTTCCTGCCCGGTCCGGGCGTCGGCGGCCACTGCATCCCGGTGGACCCGTCGTACCTGTCCTACACGGTCCGCAAGCTGGGCTACCCGTTCCGGTTCGTGGAGCTGGCCCAGGAGATCAACGAGCGGATGCCGTCGTACGTGGTCGCCCGCGTGCAGCGGCTGCTCAACCGGCACAAGAAGGCGGTCAACGGCGCCAGGGTGCTGCTGCTCGGCGTCACCTACAAGCCCGACATCGCCGACGAGCGGGAGACCCCGGCCCTGCCGGTCGCGCGGGCCCTGCTGGAGCTCGGCGCCGATCTGGTCTTCGCCGACCCCCACGTCAGGGAATGGCGGGTGGACGGCATGGAGGTGCCGCGCGAGGACGACCTCGCCCGGGCGGTCGCCGAGGCCGACGTGACGCTGCTGCTGCAGCAGCACGCCGCCTTCGACCTCGCCACCATCGAGGACCACGGCCGGCTCGTGCTCGACACCCGCGGCGTGCTCGCCGAGGGTGAACGCGTCGAGCGACTCTGACGGCGGAGGCTGCGCGCAGTGCACGTGCTCGTCATGACGGTGGTGCATCACCCCGAGGACGCCCGGATCCTGCACCGGCAGATCCGGGCACTCGTCGATGCCGGTCATGAGGTCACGTACGCCGCGCCGTACACCGCGCGGGGTGTCATGGCCCGGTCGTGGGTGAACGGCGTCGACCTGCCCCGGGCGGCGGAGCGCAGGCGCCTGTCCGCCGTACGCGCCGCCCGCAAGGTGTTCAAACGCATGCGCGACCAGGTCGACCTGGTCGTGATCCACGACCCCGAGCTGCTGCTCGCGGTCGCGGGCGTGCGACGGCGGCCCCCAGTGGTCTGGGACGTCCACGAGGACACCCCGGCGACCCTGTCGCTGAAGCCCTGGCTGCCCGCGTTCCTGCGGCCCCCGGTACGGTTCCTGGCCCGCACGTTCGAAGGCGTCGCCGAGCGGCACCTGCACCTGCTGCTGGCCGAGAGCGCCTACGCCGGCCGGTTCAGCCGCACCCACCTGGTCGTCCCGAACGAGACCTGGGTGCCCGACGCGGTGACCACGCCGGGCGACGACCGCGTCGTCTACCTCGGCTGGCTGTCGGAGGCGCGCGGGGTGCACGACGCCATCGAGGCGGCCCGGCTGCTGCGGCCGCATCGGGTGACGGTCGAGCTGATCGGCTACGCCGACCCGCAGTCCCGGCCGGCGCTGAACGCGGCGGTGGCCGAGGGGGTGCTGGAGTGGCGCGACTTCATGCCGAACGACGAGGCGCTCAAGCGGCTCGACGGCGCGATGGCCGGCCTGTCGCTCCTGCACGACGAGCCCAACTACCGCCACTCCATGCCGACGAAGATCGTGGAGTACATGGCCCACGGGGTCCCCGTCATCACCACGCCCTCGCCGCGCGCGGTGGAGCTGGTCGAACGCTACGACAGCGGCGTGGTCGTGCCCTGGAACGACCCCAGGGCGGTCGCCGACGCCGTGCTGTTCCTCCGGAACGACTCCCGCGAACGGCATGCCATGGGCGCCCGGGGGTATGCGGCGGCCCGTGCGAACCATCACTGGCCGAACTCCGCCCGCCGCTTCGTGGCCCAACTGGAAGAGTGGGGCGGCGTCAAGAACTGACCGCTTGTACGGGTTGCACGGCGAAATGGTTTACGTCCGCCTGATCACAAGAACGGTAGTGTCCTGATCGTGCGCTGGTTCACCGCTCTGCTCGGCGTGGCGATCCTCGCGGTGGTGGCGGCGGTCGTCCTGGTCCTCCCCCGGGACGACGAGAAGGCGACCGGCGACAGGACGCCGATCGCGTCGTCGGTCCCCGCACGGACCCCCTCGACCCCCGCCCCGAAGGCCGAGTTCACCGACCCCTGTGGAACGTTCGACACGGCCATGCCCACGCCGTACGCGGTGACCGGCTACTGGCTCATCCCCACGGCCGACCACTGCACCTGGCGGCGGCAGTTCGCCGCCATCCACCGGCTGGGCGGCGACACCGTGATCCGGATCGGCTGGGGCCTGCAGGCCCGCCGCGTCGACGACGAGGGCCGCGTCCTGGACAAGAACGGCGAGGAGGTCGACCCCCGCTACGAGCCGTGCGTGGAGGACGGGCTGCCCTGCGAGGCCGCGGCCGAGCGCGACCTCAAGGCCGCCAACCCCGGCAACCGGGTGAGCTGGACGTTCGTCTACCGCACCGACGAGGCGTTCGGCCCCGGCCTGTTCCGCTGCCCGGAGTTCGAGCGGAAGATCCCCGTCGGCAAGACCGTCTTCTACCGCCTCATCGTCAACGAGGACGGCAGCGACGACCCGACCTGCGACAACATCAGGACCAAGGGCCGCGGCTACCACGTGATCCTGATCGCCGCGGCGGAGCAGGACAGCCTCACCGAGCTGCTCGACCTCGGCGACCAGTTCGGGGTGAAGGTCTTCCCCGCGCTGCCGCTGGCCCCGCGTGACCCGGCGCTGCAGTCCAGGGCCGCCAAGCAGGGCACGAACACCCTGACCACCCTCACCCGGCGCATCCTGCAGGACTACGGCGACCGCTTCGGCGACCGGGCCTCGCTGGGCGGCTTCTATCAGCCGTTCGAGGTGCAGATGCGCGACATGCGCTACTCGGGGTCCAACGATCCGGAGGAGGCGAAGAAGGACCACCCGACGCTGCGGGTCTACGCCTCCCAGCACGAGATCGTCGAGCAGGAGATGCCGGGCAGGCCCATCCTCGTCAGCCCCTACCTCGACGCCCGCAAGAGGCTGCCGTTCAGCGCCACCCCCAAGGAGGTCGCCCGGGGGTTCGAGGCCCTCGCCAGGACCGGGGTCGGCATCATCGCCCCGCAGGACAGCCGCGGCACCGGCAAGGTCGGGCTGTTCTGGCCCGACGAGCGCGACGAGAAGGTGGACGAACGGCTGCGCCCGGTCGTGGGGGAGGCCGACAACGGCACCGCCTACCACGGCTCGACCCGCGACTACTACCGGGAGATGTCCGCGGCCCGCGACCGGATGGCCGAGCAGGGCTACAACGTGCAGCTGTGGGCCAACGTGGAGGCGTTCGAGCCGTCGAAGGGCGAGCCCTGCGAGGTACGGACCGGCGACCGCGGCCGTACCGACAAGAAGCGGCTCGACGCGGCCGTGACCCAGGCCGGCCGCTACGTCTCCAAGATCGTCTCCTACATGTGGAGCGACTTCTTCACCTGCGGCTCGCCGTCGCTGTCGGAGGAGGTCACCCGCGACTGGAACCGGCCCATCCCGGTGGACGCCGTCCGCCGGCCGCGTGACATCCAGGACGGCGTGGAGATCCGGGGCTACAACATGCCGATCGGCGCGAAGGTCACCCTGACCTGGGAGGGACAGGAGACCCCCAAGGTCGTCGAGGTGGCCGGGGTGAACCTCAACCCGCCCCCGCCGAACCAGCCCGCCCGGATGGAGACGGCGTGGATCCCCTTCGACTGGACCCAGGTGCCGCCCGGCCAGTGGGTGGAGGTCGAGGTCGCCGCCCCCGACGGACGGGCCGCCGCCGAGGCGCTGCACGTCCGCGTCGACCTCTGACCGGTGTAACGTGCCTGGCATGGTGCCGCGCATTCCCGTCAGCGTGGACCTGGTCGTCCTCACGGTGCGCTGCCAGGCGCTGAGCGCGCTCGTCTGGCGCCGCGACAGGCCCCCATCCGAAGGACGCTGGGCCCTGTCCGGCGGATTCATTCAGCTCGACGAGGACCTCCCGGCCGCCGCGGCGCGGATCCTCGCAGAACGGGCCGGCCTGCCCGGCGCCCCGGTCCACCTGGAGCAGCTCCAGACCTACGGCTACCCCGACCGCGACCCGCGCCAGCGCGTGCTGAGCGTCGCCTACCTCGGCCTCGCCCCCGACCTGCCGGCCTCCACCGAGGCGCACATGAGTTGGGAGCCCGTCTCCTCGCTGCGCGACATGGCCTTCGACCACCGGCGCATCATGGTCGACGGGGTCGAGCGCGCCCGCAGCAAGCTGGAGTACACCCCGCTGGGCGCGGCGTTCTGCCCCCCGGAGTTCACCGTCGCCGAACTGCGCCGGGTCTACGAGATCGTCTGGGACCGTCCCCTGGACCCGCGCAACTTCCACCGGAAGGTCACCCGGGCGGAGGGCTTCCTGGTGCCGACCGGCCGCACCACCACCCGCGACGGCGGCCGCCCCGCCAAGCTCTACCGCCGCGGCCCGGCGACGCTGCTGCACCCCCCGATGCTCCGCTCCCTGAAGGACTGACCTCACCGGCTCCACGAAGGACGGGCGGTGACGACACGGACGGCGTCGCCCGGACGTGAGCCCCGGTCACGCAGGGCCGGGGAGACGGACGGAGCCCCCGCCGTTCGGTCCTCGGCGCCTGACGGCGGTCAGAGCTCGTCGATCTCCCCCAGATCGATGTCGATGTCGAAGGGGATGCCGACCTTCAGCCGGTCGTGGTGGACGCCGGCGATCCCGTAGGTCCGCGTGGCCGGGTCGAGCTCGTAGACGTAGACCACCGGGCGGCCCTCGGTGAACTCCACCCGCCAGAAATGGGGAATGCCCGCCCCCGCGTACAGTTGCGGCTTGCGCTCGCGGTCGCGGATCTCGGACTCGGCGGAGACGACCTCGACGGCCAGGAGCACATCTTCCGGCCGGTAGGTCGTCTGCCGCATGTCCTCGACGGCCTCCCCGCGGATCACGATGAGATCCGGCTCCGGCCGCTGCCGCTTTCCGAGCGTCACGGTCATCTCCCTGCGGACGCGCAGGTCCGCGGGAGCGGCCCGGCGAAGCTCACGCTCCAGAAGGAACATCACCAGCGCGTGGAAGTTGGTCTGGGGGCTCACGAAGACGAGAGTGCCATCGATCAGCTCGGTGTGCGGGGGGAGTCCCCTCAACCGGTCCAGGTCATCGGCGGTGAAGCCTCCCGCGGGCGGGATGACCCAGGACGGCAGGGGTTCCGTTTCGGATATGTCGGCATCGGGGGCCTCGGCCACGTGCGGCGGTGCGATGCTCATGTCGTCCTCCCGGTCGGGCAAGCCTCTCACCTCCAGTGTTCCAGGATCATGCCCCGTGCGCCCGCCGTTCTCCCAGCCGGGCGATCCTCCTAAAGTAAGAGCATGCCTCGTTTCCGCGCCATCCTGGACACCATGCCCGCCTACAAGGCGGGCAAGGCCGTCGTCTCGCCCGACGGCCGGTCCTACAAGCTGTCCTCGAACGAATCCCCCTACGAGCCGCTGCCCTCGGTGGTCGAGGCGGTCGCGAAGGCGGCCACGGAGATCCACCGCTACCCCGACCCGGCCGCGACCGGCCTGACCAACGCCCTGGCCGAGCGGTACGGCGTGCCGCCGGAGCACGTCGCGCTCGGCGGCGGCTCGGTGGCGGTGGCCCAGCAGCTCTTCGAGACCGTGGGCGAGCCGGGCGCCGAGGTGGTCTACGCCTGGCGGTCGTTCGAGGCGTACCCGCTGCTGGCCGACCTCGCCGGGACGACCTCGGTACGGGTCCCGCTGGCGGGCGAGTCGCACGACCTGGACGCCATGGCCGAGGCGATCACCCCGCGGACCCGCATGGTGCTCGTCTGCAACCCCAACAACCCCACCGGCACGGCCGTCCACTCGGCCGAGCTGGAGGCGTTCCTGGACCGCGTCCCCGAGGACGTGCTGGTCATCCTCGACGAGGCCTACCGGGAGTACGTCAGGGACGCCGACGTGCCCGACGGCCTCACCTACTACCGGTCCCGGCCCAACGTCGCCGTGCTGCGCACCTTCTCCAAGGCGTACGGCCTGGCCGGGCTCCGGGTGGGCTACCTCATCGCCGACGAGCCGGTGGCCTCCGCCGTGCGCAAGACGATGGTGCCCTTCGCGGTCAGCCACCTCGCGCAGGCCGCCGCGGTCGCCTCGCTCGCGGCCGAGGACGAGCTGCTGGAGCGGGTGGAGGCCGTGGTCAAGGAGCGCACCCGGGTCCGCGAGAGCCTGATCGGCCAGGGCTGGGAGGTGCCCGTCACCGAGGCCAACTTCGTCTGGCTCCGCCTGGGCGAGCGCACGACGGCCTTCGCCGAGGCCTGCGCGGCCGAGGGCGTGGCGGTGCGCCCGTTCGCGGAGGAGGGGGCGCGGATCTCCATCGGCTCCCCCGATGCCAACGACACCTTCCTCTCCGTCGCCGAGGTGTTCCAGAAGGCCTGACGACCCGCCGCGGGCCCGCTCCGCCGGGCCCGCGGCGAAACCCACGGCCCCACGGCCGGCGCGCACGGCCCGCGCCCGCCGTGTACGGCTCGCGTGATCCGTGTACGGCCCGCGCCCGCCGTGTGCGGGCCCGCATGGTCCGTGTACGGCCCGCGCCCGCCGCGTACGGCCCCGTTCCGGCGCGCCGCTAGGCGGCCGCCGGCTCCTCCTCGGCGGCCACCCGCGCCCGGCCGCGGCGCTCGGTGGAGACCACCAGGGCCACGCCCAGGACGATCACCAAGCCCGCCACGAGCATCGGGACGGTGACCGCCTCGTGCATGACGAGGGCGCCCAGGGCGACCGCCACCGCCGGGTTGACGTAGGCGTAGGTGGAGACGAGTGAGATCGGGGCGTTGCCCAGCAGCCAGACGTAGGCCGTGAAGCCCACCAGGGAGCCCATCGCGACCAGGTAGGCCAGCCCCGCCCAGGACGCCCCCGAGATGGCCCCGAAGTCCACGTGCTCGCCCATGACCGAGGCGACCAGCACCAGCCCGGCGCCGCCCGCGGCCATCTCGACCGCGCTCGCGGCGAAGGGGTCGGCGGGCATCGGGATCCTGGCCGACAGGAACGATCCGACCGTCCACGACAGCGACCCGAACAGGATGACGGCGATCCCCACGCCGTCGCCCGAACCGCCCCCGCCGGTCAGCGACAGCCCGGCCACCCCGCAGAATCCCAGCAGCACCCCGCCGAGCGTCAGCGCCCGCGGCCGGTCCCTGGCGATGAGCCGCAGGATGACCAGCCACAGCGGCACCGAGGCCACCAGCAGCGCGGCCAGCCCGCTGGAGATGTGCTGCTCGGCCACCGCGACCATGCCGTTGCCGCCGGTCAGCAGCAGCAGCCCCACCAGCGCGGCCCCGCCGGCCTCCTTCGCGGTCATCCGGAAGGCCCGCCGTCCCCGCAGCGCGAGCACCGCGAGCGCCAGGATCGGGGAGGCCACCAGGAAGCGCATCGCGCCACTGCTCAGCGGCGGGATCGTCTCGATGGCGAACCTGATCCCCAGGTAGGTGGACCCCCACACGACGTACACGATCGCGAGCGCTCCCCACACGAGGAGCGGCCGGGGGCCGACAGCAGTGTCACGGCTCATGACGCATGACAATAGCCCCTGCGCCCGATCGTCATGCCACATATTTCAGACATTGAGACGGGCGAGGGGCCAGTCGCCGGATCATGAGTGAACCGCCGGATCCGGGGAAGTCATGAAGCCTGGAGACGAACCACCGGGCCCCCGTGACCCCCGGAACCATCAGACCCCCGGAACCCCGGAACCACCGGGCTCCGGGAAGTCGCCGGGCGCGGAAGGAAGCCACCGGGCCCGGGGGTGAACCGCGGAGCCCGGGGACCCCGCCGTGCGAGGGCGGGGCCACCCGGCCGCGGAAGGCCGCAGGGGCTCGGCGACCACGCGGACGACCGCACAGCGACCGCACGGTGACCACTCGGACGACCACGCGGACGACCACGCGGCGACCGCTCGACGGCCGGCTCGGTGCCCGCCTCAGTGACCGCCGAGCTTCTCCACGATCAACCGGTACAGCTGGCGGGGCCGGCCCGGCTGGGGGGTGCGGTTCGGCGGAAGCGGCCACGCGAGTCCCTCGTCCACCAGCGTGCGCAGCAACCGCCGTGCCGTCCGCGGGGTGACGCCGAGCATCTTGCCCGCGCTCTCCGCGTCCACCACCGTGTCCCCGCCCTCCAGCTTGGCCGCCAGCCTGGCCAGCACCTCCACGCCCTTCGGCTTGAGCTGCCCGCCGCTCTGGGGAGGCATCCGCGGCGCCGGGACCAGCGCCCTGCCCTCGCGGTCCACCGCGAAGCCCTGCGCCTGCTTGCCCGCCTGCGTGCGCGCCATGGCCGCGCGGGCGTGGGCCTCGGCGTCGTGGGCGGTACGGCCCATGCCGACCCCCACCTCCACCGCCAGACCCAGCTCCTCGCGCACCCGGGCGGCGAACGGCAGCACCCGGAACCCCTCGGTCGCCGTGGCCACCGAACCCCGCGTCGCGGTCACCATGTAGCTGTGGTCGTCGACCGGGGTCACCGCCGCGTTGATCCGGTTGGCCTCCTGCACCAGCAGCCGGTGCAGCGACAGCCGCAGCTCGTCCCGCCAGTGGCGCGGCGCGGCCCGGCGGACCGGCTCGCGCAGCGTGGGCACCTCCACCAGGATCACGGTGAGCTGCGACTCCTCCAGCCGGTGGTGGGCGCCCAGCAGGGTCGCGGTGTGCAGCGCCGTACGGATCGCCGCGGAGGTCGGGCGGATCCTGATCGTCGGCACCCCCGCCGCCTGCAGGCGGTCGGCGACCGCGGGCAGGCACGTCAGCGCGCCGGTGCTGAGGCCCTGGCGGACGAGACGCTCGTGGAAGGCCGTGATCGTCCCGGCGGCCCCGGGCTCGTCGCGGCTGTGCACCTCGCCCGCGGGTAGGCCGAGGTCGGCGTAGGCCTCCTCGACGTCGGCCCGGCTCAACACGTCCACGCTGACCCGGCGGGGGTCGATCCGCTCGTCCAGCGCCGCCCTCGCCAGCGCGGCGATCAGGGCGGCGCCGCCGAGCTGGACGTACGTCGCGGGCATCGTCAGCACCCCCGAACGCCGGGCCAGGTCGTAGGGGACGGGACTGGCGAACAGGCAGGCGTCCACCCCCGCTCCCAAACGATTGACCTTGTCGGAGGCCTCCTGCTCGTCCCGGTATGCAGCGGCTACCAGGCGACAGGGCAGCGGGGCCGCCGCGTGTCCCATCAACATCACTCGCTCGACGAGGTCATGGGGTCCCACGACACCGATAGTGAGGTCCGGTGTCATGGCACCCGGGCGTGACACTCGTGGAGCTTCTTCAGCTCGCTCGACCAATGTTCGTCCCATCATGCCATCCGTTTGTTTCGGCTCTCTTTTGGAACGATCGCTGGTGAAGGCCGTAATGTCACGCCCGATTTGATGTCAATTCTGGAGGCAAGTTCGGGGGTAAACCCCTTACTTCCGTCGTTTACACAGGTCAGCATGGTTTCAGGGGAGGTGTGAACCCGGCGATTACGCGGGAGAAATCTCCCGGGTCACATCGCCGCCCAGGGCCTGCATACGGTCGGCGAGATATGAGTGGCCGCGGTCGATGAGATATCCGGATTCGATGACGGTCTCCCCTTCGGCGGCCAGACCGGCGAGCACGAGGGCGATTCCCGAACGGAGGTCGTGCGCGGTCACCGACGTTCCGGTCAGCGGAGTGGCGCCGCGGACGACCGCGCTGTTCTCCTTGACCTCGATGTCGGCGCCCATCTTGTTCAGCTCGGAGGCCAACGCGAACCGGCCGTCGAAAATGCGCTCGTGAATGTAGCTGGCACCGTCGGCGAGGCAGGCGACCGTCATGATCGGCGACTGCAGGTCGGTGGCGAAGCCGGGGTAGGTGTCGGTGATGACGTTGATCGGGCGCAGCGGGCGGTCCCGGCGCACGTGGAGCACCGCGCCGTGGTCGGCGAACTCCACCCCCATCTGCTCCAGCTTGTAGCGGACCACACCGAGGTGGTCGAGGTCGGCGCCGACCAGGTTGACCTCGCCGCCGGTGACGGCCGCCGCCATGGCGAACACGCCCGCGTCGAGACGGTCGGGCATCACGGTGTGCTCGACGGCCTGCAGCTCCTCCACGCCCTCGACGGTGATGAAGCCGGTCCCACCGCCGCTGATCTTCGCGCCCATCCGGGTCAGCATTTCGATCACGTCGAGGACCTCGGGCTCCAGCGCCGCGTTCTCGATCACGGTGGTGCCGCGCCCGAGGACGCCCGCCATGATGAGGTTCTCGGTGCCGGTGTGCGAGGGGGTGTCGAGGTAGAGGGTGGCGCCGGTGAAGCCGGCGGCCTTGACGTGGATGACGGCGTCGCCCTCGTCCACCACCGCGCCGAGGCGCTTGTAGCCCAGGTAGTGGAAGTCGAGGTTGCGGCTGCCGAGGTTGCACCCGCCGACGCCCTCGATGACGGCCTCGCCGAGGCGGTGCAGCAGCGCGGGCACGAACAGCACCGAGCCGCGGAAGCGGCGGGCGATCTCCGCGGGCAGCACCGGGCTCGTCAGCGTGGAGGCGTCGATGACCAGCGTGCGCTCCGCCTCGTGGAGCTCGACCTTCGCGCCGATCGCCTCGGCCAGTTCGACCGCGCGGCGGACGTCCTCGATGATCGGCACGTTGCGCAGCACGGTGCGGCCCTTGGCCGCCAGGAGCGCGGCGCCGATCATCGGAAGGACGGCGTTCTTGGCTCCCTGGATGAAGGCGGTTCCACGGAGGGGATTGCCACCGCGCACGCGGTAACGGACCATTCGTAATGCTCCTTGCAGGTGGGGCGGTTGTACGTCTACGGCGAAGCGCGACAGCCGGGGCGGCTACCGGCCAACAGTAGCCGCTGGATGTCCCTGAACAGGCCGCTTCGTGCGGGAACTACCCCTTGAAAGGCCGAACAGTCGGAGGGCGCGTGGACTCCGGGTGAGGGTCACGCGTCCGCTCGCCGGTCCGGGGGGAACGGAAGGGCGGTACGAGGGTCTTTCGCGGGGGTCGTCCGGCACGGCCGGCGGGACGGCGCGGAGGTGACCGGGGGTCACGGGAGCCAGCCCCGGGGCACGTGCTTCACCGCCCCGATTTTATTCACGCCGCCCGCGTCCCCCGCGCGGCGGGGGTCAGCGGGGAGGCGGCCGACAACAGGGTGTCGGCGCGCTGGTCGACGAAGCGGGTGACGAGTTGCTGGCCGTACCCGAACGCCATGGCCCACACCAGGATCGCCGGCTGCGAGCCGAGCCCGGCGAAACCGGGGACGAAGCCGGAGTTCAGGATCAGCAGGCCGAGCACGGCCGTGGCGACCCCGGCCGGCGCCTTGAGGAGGTTCTGCACCACGGCCAGCGAGTAACGGGTGGACTGCTCCGACCGGGTGGACAGCGAGGCCGCGGTGGCCAGCGCCGCGCCCAGCATCCCGACCAGGGCGACGAGCGGGACGTCGCCGTGGCCCGGGCTGCGCCCGCCGGTCGGGCAGATCTGCGCGGGCATCAGCCCCTGGGCCTGGACCACCGCCTGGTTCCCGCACATCGGGACGACCTCGGGCCAGATCGCGCCGACGGCGACCACGCCCAGCACGAGCAGGGTGAGCATCATCACCCCGGCGAGCAGCAGGTTGCGGAAGCTGCGGACCCGCCCCGTCTCCATGGCCTGGGCGGTGTAGGCGGCGCGCAGCACCGACTGCATCAGCGGCCTGTCGTCCTCGCCCAGGTCGCCGGCGGCGAGCCTGGCCTGCAGGTGCACCAGGCGGGGGTCGTCGGCGGGGAGGTAGGCCCGGCCGATCGCCACCACCTCCGGGCACCTGCCGCACAGCTCCACCGTGGGCAGCACGCCATACAGCATGACGGTCGCGCTGTTGATGTTGGACCAGGCGCCCTCGACGGCCTGGCCGGTCAGCCAGCGCCGCAGCCCGTGCCTGCTGCGGGCGTAGGTCTCCGCGCGGGCCAGGTGGGTGCCGATGCCCTCGCCGACCGAGACGAGCTGGCCCGCCTCGTCACGCAGGGCCAGGGCGCGCTCGGCGTCGGCCCTGATCTCCTCGCTGCGCGTGGCGACGTACACCCGCCAGGTGCCCGGCCAGCGCAGCACGCCGGTGTCACCGATCCGTTCGAGCGACACCGGGGAGTCGAGCGTCATCGTTCCTCCGAGGGGGGCGCGGCGGGACGGGCGGCACCTGCCCCCTGATCATCGGGGCATGCCTCCTCCACGCTACGTCTCCCGCCCCCCGCGGGTTCACCGTGCCGCCCCGGCGTCTCCCGCGGGCGTCCGGGCCGCGCCGGCCGCGCTCGCCGTACGGGGGGCGGCGCCGCGAAGAGGCCCGGAGGGTCCGGGACGCCGTGCCCGCGGCTTCAGAGGGCGCGGGACGCGATGTCGGTGCGGTGGTGCGAGCCGCGCATCCGGACGCGGCCGACCGCCTCGTAGGCCGCCGCGCGCGCCGCCGCCACGTCCGGGCCGGTGCCGACCACGCTGAGCACCCGCCCGCCGCTGGAGACGACGCGGTCGCCGTCGGCGGCCGTCCCGGAGTGCAGCACGTAGGCGTCCCCGCCGACGTCGGAGAGCCCCTCGATCACGTCGCCCTTCACCGGCTCGCCGGGGTAGTTCTCCGCCGCGACGACCACGGTCACCGCGGCGCCCTCGCGCCACGACAGTGGCCCGAAGCCGCCCAGCGCGCCGTTCGCGCAGGCCAGCAGCAGCCGGCCCAGCGGTGTGGCGAGCCGGTCGAGCACCACCTGGGTCTCCGGGTCGCCGAACCGCGCGTTGAACTCGATGACCTTCGGGCCGCCGGCGGTGAGGGCCAGGCCCACGAACAGCACCCCGGTGTACGGGGTGCCGCGCCGGGCCAGCTCGGTGACCGTCGGGATGACGGTCTCGGCCATCACCCGCTCCGCGAGGTCCGCGGGCGCCCACGGCAGCGGCGTGTAGGCGCCCATGCCGCCGGTGTTGGGCCCCTCGTCGCCGTCGTAGGCGCGCTTGTGGTCCTGGGCGGGCTGGAGCGGCACGGCCGTGGAGCCGTCGCACAGGGCGAACAGCGACACCTCGGGGCCGTCGAGGAACTCCTCGACGACGACCCGCCCGCAGGCGGCGGCGTGCCGCAGCGCCTCGTCGCGGTCGCCGGTGACGACCACGCCCTTGCCGGCCGCGAGCCCGTCGTCCTTGACCACGTACGGCGCGCCGAATTCGTCCAGCGCCGCGGCGGTCTCCTCGGGGGTGACGCAGGTGCGCGACCGCGCGGTGGGCACGCCCGCCGCGGCCATGACCTCCTTGGCGAACGCCTTGGACCCCTCGATGCGGGCCGCCTCCGCCGACGGCCCGAAGCAGGGGACGCCCGCCGCCCGGACCGCGTCGGCCACCCCGGCGACCAGCGGAGCCTCCGGGCCCACCACCACCAGGTCGGCCCCCAGTTCCACGGCCAGCCCGGCGACCCGGTCCGGGTCGGTCGGGGTCACCGCGTGGAGGGTCGCCACCCGCGCGATGCCCGCGTTTCCGGGAGCGCAGTGGACCTCGGTGACCTCGGGATCTGCCGCCAGGGCCCGGCACAGGGCGTGCTCGCGCCCGCCGGAGCCAATCACAAGAACGCGCACGTGCGAGAGCCTATCGGTCCCCCGCCGGACGGTGGTCCTCCCGGTTCGGCGGACGGCCGTCACGGCCAGGAGTAAGCTGGAAGGCACCCGACTTCTGTGCTAGGTTTGGGCGGCTTTGCCTCTCTCAGGGTGATTGGAGGTGGTTGGGGATGTCCTCTGGCGATCCCAGCAGTACGTGCACGCGCACGTCTTCGGTGCGCACCCTTGACCACTCCGCATCATTGCCCGGCAGGCATCGCGCGCTTTTCTCCGCAGAACCGAGGTGACATCGCGTCGCGCGTGAACGGCCCAGGCCGGGCGGGAAGGCCTGCCATGCGCTCCTCGCTTCTCTTTCCCCGGATCAAGCACACCCGCGTCGTGCGGGCTCCGCACGCCCCCGCCGCCTCCTCCCGCGTCAGGACCGCCGGCCGGTGCGTTCCGCCCAGCGACTCGCTGGTCGAGTACGCCGCCTACATCGACGGCAAGAAGATCGAGGCGCTCGGCATCCCCGACGCCCTGGAGATCGTCCGCCGGCACAACGCGGCCGAGGAGAACGGCAACGCGTTCGTCTGGGTGGGGCTGCACGAACCCGACGCCCCCGAGGTCGAGTGGCTGGCGGAGGTCTTCGCCCTGCACCCGCTCGCCGTCGAGGACGCCGTCAAGGCTCACCAGCGCCCCAAGGTCGAACGGTACGGCGACTCGCTGTTCGTGGTCCTGAAGACCGTCGCCTACCTCGACCACGACGTGCTCACCGCCACCAGCGAGATCATCGACACCGGCGAGATCATGATGTTCGTCGGGCCCGACTTCGTGGTGACCGTACGGCACGGCGGGCTCTGCCCGCTGTCGGTGGTGCGCGAGCGCCTGGAGGACGACCCCCGCCTCCTCGACCGCGGCCCGACCGGCGTGCTGCACGCGATCGCCGACCACGTCGTGGACAAGTACCTCACCGTGGCCGACCTGATGCAGGCCGAGCTGGAGGACGTCGAGGCCATGGTCTTCGCCGACGTCAGCGCCCGCGACATCGGCCGCATCTACAACCTCAAGCGCGAGATGATCGAGATGAAGCGGTCCGTCACGCCGCTCCAGTCGCCCATGTCGTCACTGGCCCAGCGCCGCATGATCCCCTCGGAGATGCGGGAGTACTTCCGCGACGTCGTCGACCACCTGGCCCGCGTCTGCGAGCAGGTCGAGTCGTCCAACGAGCTGTGCAACTCGATCCTGCAGGCGGCGCTGGCCCGCTCCAACGCCCTCGCCAACGAGGACATGCGGAAGATCTCCGCGTGGGTGGCCATCATGGCGGTCCCGACGATGATCGCCGGCATCTACGGCATGAACTTCACACACATGCCCGAGCTCGACTCGGTCTTCGGCTACCCGCTGGTGATCGGCGTGATGATCATCGCCTGCTCGCTGCTCTACCGGGGCTTCCGCCGCAACGGCTGGATGTAGCGACACGGGCCGCGCCGTACGGCGCGGCCCGGCCCGGAACGCCCGACGTACGGCCGGGGAAGGGCACGGGCGGCCTCTCCGGGCCTACGCGCGGGCCAGGACCGGAGCCGCCGCCGGAGCGGGGACGGTGACGGGCGGGGGGACGGGCAGACCCCGCTCCGCCCACAGCGCGCGCATCCGGTCGGGGTAGTCGGTCACGACCCCGGCCACCCCGAGGTCGAGCAGCTCCGCGGCCCGGCCGGGGTGGTTGACCGTCCAGGGCACCACCGGCAGCTCGTGCTTCTCCGCCTGCCGCGCCAGCTCCACGTCGACCATGACGTGCGCGGGCGACAGCACGGTGCCCCCGGCCGCCGCGGCGGCGGCCGGCACGTCGCCGCCGAAGTCCGCCAGGTGCAGGCCCGCGAGCCAGACCGCGTCCATGGTGGCGTGCTCGATCAGCGCGTACCGGGGGACGTCGGGGACGAGCGAGCGGGCCACGTCCAGGATCCGCCAGTCGAAGCTGAGGATCGCCGCCCCGCCGAGCCTGCGGTGGCGGGCCAGCTCGGCCACCACGGCCTCGGTGAACTCCGCGGGATCGGCGGTGAGGTCGGGCCTGGACGGGTCGGACTTCAGCTCCACGTGCATCCGCACGTCGTCCGCGCCGTAGGCGTCCACCAGGCCCAGCACGGCGCCGAGCGTCGGCATCCGGGTGTCGGGCACCGGCACCTGCGTCGCGGCGAACCGGTCGGTCTCGGCGCGCGGGCGCCGGACCCCGCAGTCGAGGGTGCGCAGCTGCGCCAGCGTCAGCGCGCCGACGGGCCTGCCGACGTAGGGGAAGAGCGGGTCGCCGGGGAAGACCGGCCCGCGGTCGGCGCTGGTCACCGGGGAGACGGTCAGGTCGTGGCTGAGCACCAGGCACCGGTCGGCCGTCATCACGACGTCGAACTCCAGCGCGTCGACTCCCAGCTCCAGGGCGTGGGCTAAACCGGGAAGCGTGTTCTCCGGACGGAGCCCGCGGGCCCCCCTGTGGCCGTGAATCTCGACATGCACGGGGGGACCTTACCGATCTCCCGTGCCGAACGCCCGTACGACACGCGCCCGCCGTGCAACGGGCGCGCGTCGCCGGGATGAACCTCAGGTCAAGGAGGTCAGATCAGCGAGTGCAGCTGGAGCGTCTGGGTGCGGCCCGGCCCGACGCCGATCGCGGAGATCCGGGCGCCGCTCATCTCCTCCAGCGTCCTGACGTACGCCTGGGCGTTGGGCGGCAGCTCGTCGAACGACGTGGCCCCGGAGATGTCCTCCTGCCAGCCCGGGAACTCCTCGTACACCGGCTTGGCGTGGTGGAAGTCGGTCTGGGTCATCGGGATCTCGTCGTGGCGGACGCCGTCCACCTCGTAGGCCACGCAGACCGGGATCCGCTCCAGGCCCGACAGCACGTCGAGCTTGGTGAGGAAGAAGTCGGTGACGCCGTTGACGCGGCTGGCGTAACGGGCGATCACCGCGTCGAACCAGCCGCAGCGGCGGTTGCGGCCGGTGGTGACGCCGTACTCGCCGCCGGTGGTGCGCAGCCACTCGCCCATCTCGTCGGTCAGCTCCGTGGGGAACGGGCCGGAGCCGACACGGGTGGTGTACGCCTTCAGGATGCCGATCACGCGGGTGAGCCGGGTCGGCGGGATGCCCGAGCCGGCGCAGGCGCCGCCGCTCGTCGGGGAGGAGGAGGTGACGAACGGGTACGTGCCGTGGTCGA
The DNA here is from genome assembly GCF_014648055.1 of Streptosporangium pseudovulgare. Classification (GTDB taxonomy): domain Bacteria; phylum Actinomycetota; class Actinomycetes; order Streptosporangiales; family Streptosporangiaceae; genus Streptosporangium; species Streptosporangium pseudovulgare. Next base: position 203,591 of record NZ_BMQJ01000012.1, on the reverse strand, counting down.
TGTCGAGCAGCGTGCCCTGGCCGCCCTCCAGCAGCACGGTCTTACCGTCGTCCAGCGCCCTGTTCAGGATCAGCGAGGTGTCGGCGATGTGCGGCTTGAGGCGCTCGGCGTAGCCGAGGTACTCCTCCAGGACCTTGTCGGCCTCGATCGCCCGGCGGTTGTAGAGCTTGGTGAGGATCTGGTTCTTCTCCTGCAGCGCGGCCTCGATCTTCTTCCGCAGGATGCCCGGGTCGAGGAGGTCCTGGACCCGCACGCCCATCCGGTAGACCTTGTCGCCGTAGGCCGGGCCGATGCCCCGGCCGGTGGTGCCGATCCTGGCCTTGCCGAGGAAGCGCTCGGTCACCTTGTCGATGGCCTTGTGGTGCGGCATGATCAGGTGCGCGTCGGCGGAGATCAGCAGCCGCTCCGAGGAGACGCCCCGCTCACTGAGCCCGTCGATCTCGCTCAGCAGCACGCCCGGGTCGACGACCACGCCGTTGCCGATCACCGGGACGACGTTCGGCGAGAGCACACCGGTCGGCAGCAGGTGCAGGGCGTATTTCTGGTCGCCGATGACGACCGTGTGGCCGGCGTTGTTCCCGCCCTGGTATCTGACGACGTAGTCCACTCGGTCGCCGAGAAGGTCGGTCGCCTTACCCTTGCCCTCATCGCCCCACTGGGCACCCACGAGAACGACTGCCGGCATCGCTTTTCTCCCACCGCAAAAACGAAAACCCCGGACGCAATCGCGACTGGGGCTCTTGCGTGGTGAGAATACCCGAACGAATCCGGTATGGGGATCTCCCGCCCTCCCGGCGGGAGATCCACCGGCGTCAGCGGGCGCTGAGAACCTCGGCCGCCTCGGGGCTCGCGTCCTTCAGGAACTGCAGGCAGCGTTCGGCCTCGTCCTTCTCCCCGATGGCCGTGGCCGCCCGGCACAGCGCGTGCAGGCAGCGCAGGAAGCCCCGGTTGGGCTCGTGCTCCCAGGGGACGGGTCCGTGGCCCTTCCAGCCCGCCCGGCGCAGCTGGTCGAGGCCGCGGTGGTAGCCGGTGCGCGCGAACGCGTACGACGTCACCGCGTGGCCGCCCGCGAAGTACTCGTCCGCGAGCGTGGCCCAGGCCGCCGGGTAGGCGGGGAAGCGCGCGGCGACGTCGGATGCCTGGACGCCGGATTCCAGCGCCTCCCTGGCCTCGGGCAGGTCCGGCAGCCGGGTCGGCGGCGGGCCGGCGAGAAGGTTCTCGTGCGTTTCCATGGGGACAGTCCTACCTCTTCCGTCGGTCCTGGCGAAGAACGACCCCCGGTTGTCCGTGCCCGGGGAGCCGCCCCGGCGCCGCGCCGGGCGTCCGGAGCGGCTCCCCGGCCGCCGGGCGCCGTCCGGGAGTCGTTCCGGCGCCGTCACGTCACGCGTCGTCCGGGAACCGCCCCGGCGCCGCGGATCAGGAGATCTTCGTGCCCGCGGACCTCAGGTGCCGGCAGGCCTCGACCACGCGGGCGGCCATGCCGACCTCGGCGGCCTTGCCGTACGAGCGGGGGTCGTAGGTCTTCTTGTCGCCGACGTCGCCGTCCACCTTCAGCACACCGTCGTAGTTGCGGAACATGTGGTCGGCGATCGGCCGGGTGAAGGCGTACTGGGTGTCGGTGTCGATGTTCATCTTGACCACGCCGTAGGAGATCGCCTCCTGGATCTCCTCCAGGGCGGAGCCGGAGCCGCCGTGGAAGACGAGGCTGAACGGCTTCTCCTTGCCGTACTTGGCGCCCACGGCCTCCTGGATGTCCTTCAGCACGCTCGGGCGGAGCTTGACGTGGCCCGGCTTGTAGACGCCGTGCACGTTGCCGAAGGTCGCGGCGAGCATGTAGCGGCCCCGCTCGCCCAGGCCCATCGCCTCGGCCGTGGCCAGGGCGTCCCCGACCGTCGTGTAGAGCTTCTCGTTCATCTCGCCGACGACGCCGTCCTCCTCGCCGCCGACCACGCCGATCTCCGCCTCCAGCACGATCCTCGCGCGGGCCGCCTTGTCCAGGAGCTCCTGCGCGATCTCCAGGTTCTCGTCCAGCGGCACGGCCGAGCCGTCCCACATGTGCGACTGGAACAGCGGGTCCTCACCCCGCGACACCCGCTCCAGGGAGATGTCGAGCAACGGCCGGACGAACTTGTCCAGCTTGTCCTTGGGACAGTGGTCGGTGTGCAGCGCGACCGTCACCGGGTACTTCTCCGCCACGACGCGGGCGTACTCCGCGAACGCCCTGGCGCCCGTCACCATGTCCTTGATGCTCGCGCCGGACAGGAACTCGGCGCCGCCGGTGGACACCTGGATGATCCCGTCGCTCTCCGCCTCGGCGAAGCCGCGGAGCGCGGCGTTCAGGGTCTGGGACGAGGTCACGTTGATCGCCGGGTAGGCGAACTCGTTCGCCTTCGCCCGGTCGAGCATCTCGGCGTATACCTCTGGGGTCGCGATGGGCATGGTGTCATCTCCCTACGAGACGGCTTAAGGCGGCTGGCGCGGGGCCCGGCGCGGACCGGGCCCTTGGCCAGTATCCAGGGTCCTGGTCCGGCCCGATAGTTCCGTCACCGTCCCTTCGCATGCCCAGACGACCTCGCCGGTAATCCCCGGCGGGGTAGGCTTCACGCTGATGGACCTCCTGCACAACCTCCTCGACCCCAAGTGGTGGCTCGGACTGCTCGGCCCGTTCGCCACGGCCGGCGTGCTCGGCATCATCTTCGCCGAGACCGGGCTGCTGCTCGGCTTCTTCCTGCCCGGCGACTCGCTGCTGGTCGCCGCGGGCATCTTCAGCACGGCCGAGGCCGCCACCGCCATTCCGGGGCTTGAGCCTCTGTCGTTCCCCCTGCTGCTGGTCCTGGCGCCCCTGTGCGCCATCGCCGGCGCCCAGCTCGGGCACCATCTCGGCGCCACCTACGGCCGAAGGATGTTCGACCGCCCCGACTCCAGGCTCTTCAAGAAGGAGTACGTCGACAAGGCCGAGCACTACTTCCAGAAGTTCGGCCCGGCCAGGGCGGTGGTGCTCGCCCGGTTCATCCCCATCGTCCGGACGTTCCTCAACCCGGTCGCCGGCATGCTCGGCATGAGCCGCAAGAGGTTCTTCCTGTGGAACTGCATCGGCGGCATCATCTGGACCGACGGCATGCTGATCTTCGGCCGGCTGGTCGGCTCGGCCGTGCCCGACATCGACAAGTACATCCTGCCGGGCGCCCTGGTCGTCATCCTGATCTCGATCATCCCGATCATCCTGGAGATCGTGAAGAGCCGCAGGGGCGGTGGACCCGGCGGTCCGGCCGCCCCCGGCGCTCAGGGCGGCACGGGCGTCCCCGGTGCTCCGGATGTGCCGGGCGTCCCGGGTCAGCAGGGCGAGGCCGGCGTCGCCCGCCCCCGGGGCAGGCACCACCGCGACACGTCCGCCCCGTGGGGCGACGGCCAGTGGTGACCGCGCGGGACGACGCCCGGCGGTGACGCGGGGTCACCACCATGCGAGTGAGGCACGGTGGTGACGAGCCGGGGCGCCGCTCTCAGGCCAGGTCGAGCTCCTCCAGGCCGTAGGCGCTCCGGTACGGCAGGCCCGCCTCGGCGACCGCCGCCGCCGCGCCCCGGTCCACGACCACGGCCACCGCCACCACCTCGGCGCCCGCCTCGCGCAGCGCCTCCACCGCGGTCAGCGCGGACCCGCCCGTCGTGGAGGTGTCCTCCACCGCCAGCACCCGCCGCCCCGCGACGTCCGGGCCCTCGATCCTGCGCTGCAGCCCGTGGACCTTCTGCGCCTTGCGCACCACGAACGCGTCGAGTTTGCGGCCCCGGGCCGCCGCCGCGTGCAGCATGGCCGCCGCGACCGGGTCGGCCCCCAGGGTGAGCCCGCCCACCGCGTCGTAGTCGAGGTCCTCGGTGAGGTCCAGCATGACCCGGCCCACCAGCGGAGCCGCCTGCCCGTCCAGGGTCACCTTCCGCATGTCCACGTAGAAGTCCGCCTCCTTGCCGGAGGACAGCACGACCTTGCCGTGCACGACACCCTTGCTCTTGATCTCGGCCAGCAGGCTCTCACGATCGCTCATGGCAACAAGGTTAGGGCGGTATCCCCGGCGCGCCGCTCCCGCCCCGCTTCACGCTCCGTCCCCGCCCGCTCCGCCGCCCCCGCCTGGCCGCCGCTGAGCCGTGCCCGGTCTCCGCGCCTCCGGGGCCGGCTTTACCCGGGCCGCGACCCCGGCAAAACGACGGTCCCGGTTTAGCCATCACCCCGAGTGCGGAATCACCGATACTGCTACTCAGAGTAACGGAGGGTTCGCGATGAGCGCGGTAGGGCCTCAAGGAGACGCCGACCTGCTGGCCGCGGCGCGGGGCGGGAACGCCGCGGCCTACGGCACGCTGTACGAACGGCACGCCACGGCGGCCCGGATCCTCGCGCGCCGCCTCGTCCGCGACCCCGTCGAGGCCGAGACCGCCGTCGCGGAGACCTTCACCGCGCTCCTGCTGCTGGTCAGGGACGGCGGCGGTCCGCGGGAGGCCTTCCGGCCCTGGCTGCTCGCCGCGCTCCGCCGGACGATCCGCGACCGCGGGCGAGGGGAGCGCCGGCCCGGCCGAGGGGCGTTCCCGGCGGACCCGGCCCTGGCCGGGCCGGAGCGCGCGCCGATGGCACGCGTCTTCTTCTCACTGCCGGAACGCTGGCGGCTCGTCCTGTGGCACACGGGAGCGGAGCGGGCCGGACCGGCCGAGATCGCGCCCCTGCTGGGCCTGACCCCCGACGGCGCGTCCGCGCTCGCCCGCACCGCGAGGGAGGGGCTGCGCCAGGCGTACATCCGTACCCGCCTGGCCGGCGACCTGGGGATCGGCTGCCGCCCCACGCTCCGGAAGATGACCGCTCACCTGCGAGGGGACCTCGACCGGCGCGCCGCGGCGGCCCTGGAGGAGCACATGGACGGCTGCGCCGGCTGCCACGCCGCCTTCCTGGAACTGGCCGACGTCGGCCGGGCGCTGCGCCGGGCCGTCGGCCCCCTCGTCGCGGGCCCGGCGTTCCCCGCCTACCTCACCGGGCTGGAACGGGCGAGGGGCGTGCGCGGGCGGCTCCGCCGGTGGCGGGTGCCCGGCTCCTGGTGGCGACCCCTCGCGGCCGTCGCGGCGACCGTCGCGCTGACCGCCACGGCGACCCTGGCCGCCGCGCTCACGGTGGCGTCCGCGGGCGGGCCGCCGGGCCCGCAGTCCGGTTTTCCGCCACCCGGCACGCCGTCCCCGCCATCCCCGGCGGACCGGTGCACCGCAGACCCGTCCGCCCGTACGGCGGGCGGATCACCGGGGGCGGGAAGCGGTCTCCCCCGGCCGTGAACCGCGCACGGGAATTCGGACACGGGCGGAACGGGCCGGGGTGAATCGGGCAGTTACGGAAGACCTGAATAACAGGACAAACTGGTACGGTCTGCGTGGACACACTGGCGTATGGTCAGGCGCGGGTCGAATCGCCGGGATTCAGCCTCAGACGATCAGTTGCTTGATTACCCTGAGGAAGGGCCGCCTGCCTGATCCCTCAGGGTGCTTTCTGGCTTTTCAGGCCGAAGGCGGGCCACGTAGGAAGGGCGGTGTCGCGTGGATCGCTGCGCGCTGTTCGTGGACGCTGGCTACCTGCTGGCCGACGGCGCTATGGCCGCGCATGGGACCCGCCATCGCGAGGCCGTCACCTGGGACTACCCGGGCCTGCTGAAGCTCCTCAACACCCTCTGCCGGGAACGCACCGGGCTCCCCGTGCTGCGCTGCTACTGGTACGAGGCGACCGTCGAGGGCCGGCGCACACCCGAACACGACACGCTGGCCGACATCCCCGGCCTCAAGCTGCGGCTGTCGCGCATCCGCCCCGGCCGCCGGGAGGGCGTCGACGCCCAGGTCCACCGCGACCTGATGACGCTCGCCCGCAACAACGCGGTCTGCGACGCCGTCGTGGTCAGCGGTGACGAGGACCTCGCCCAGGTCGTCTGCGACGCCCAGGACCTCGGCGTCCGCGTCACCGTCGTGCACATCGGCGCCGACGGGAGCTGGGCGGTGTCCCGCTCACTGCGCCAGGAGTGCGACGACCTCATCGAGATCGGCGCCGGCCACCTGCGGCCCTACGTCACCCTGAACGGCGCCGCGGCCGACTCGCCCGCCCGCGGCAACGGCCACCACACCGCCGGAAACGGCCAGGTCACCGTACCCCTGACCAACGGTTCGCTGAGCGGCGGCACAGGCGGCCTCGGCGCGGGTCTGAGCGGCGGCGCAGGCGGCCGGAACGGCGCCATGAGCGGCACGGGCGGTCCGGGCGGTCCGGGCGGCGGCACAGGTGCTCTGGGCGGCGAACTCGCCGCAAGCGGCGCGGGCAGCGGCCTGGGCTCCGGTACGCCGAACGGCGGTCCGACCGGCTTGGGCGGCGGCACAGGCGGCTTGGGGTCCGGTACGCCGGCCGGCGGCCTGAGCGGCGGCACGACCGGTCTGGACGACACCACACCGAGCAGCGGCATGAACCCCGGCACTGCGGGCGGCGGCTTCGGCACCGGTCCCGGTTCCGGTACGGCGGGCAGCGGTCTGAACAGTGGTGCGCAGAGCAGTGGTACGGCGGGCAGCGGTCTGAGCACCGGTACGCCGGGCGGCGCGACGGCCGGCGGCCAGGGCATCGGCGCCGCGGGTGACGGCCTGAACACCGGCATGGGTGGCGCTCCGACCCCCGCCCCCCTGCCGCAAAGGAGGAGCCGGGCGAGCCACGCCCAGACCTCCCAGCCCGCACCGCCGTCCTACTCCGGTTACACCCAGGAGCCGTCCTCCTCTTCCCTCCCGCCCGCCACGGCGCCCCAGCCACAGGCTCCCGCCACTCCGCCCCCGGCTCCGGCCTCCCCGCCCGCTCCGGCCTCGCTCCCGGCGGCCTCGACCCCGAACGGGCCGACCAGCTCGTTGCCCGCCGTCTCGCCGTACACGTCGAACGGGACCGGAGGCATGTCCGGTTACCAGTCCGCCTACACCGGCCCCCAGGCGGCTCCGGTGCCGATCCAGAGCATGCCCGCGGGCGTCGCCACCACCCTCGCCGACGCGGTCAAGGCCGCGCACAAGGAGGGTTACGACTTCGGCGAGTCCGTCGCCAAGGACGCCCCCGCTCTGTGGCTGGAGGCCGTGCTGGCCCGCAAGCCTCGGATGCCCTCCGACCTTGAGGCACGTCTCCTTCAGGGCTCCTCCCTGCCGATCGACTTCCTCCTCCACGACGAGGTCCGCCACGCCCTCCGCCGAGGCTTCTGGGACGCCCTCGAACGCGCCCGCCGCTAGCGCGGGCACAACGGTCCGCATCGCGAAGCCCGGCCCGTGCGGCCGTTCAGGCTGGGGCTTTTCCCGCTTGGGGGGTGGTTCCCCGGGTTTGGGTGGGTTGGTGGTTGCCGGGCTGGTCGGGGGTTCGCGCTGCGGTGGGTGGGTGTTCCGGCCGGCGCTGTGGTTGCTGTCTGGTTCCGACCGGCCTTCGGCCTGGCCTCGGGCGCGGTGGTTTCTGGCGTTTTGAAGCCGGCCGGAACACCCACCCACCTCCGCGCCATGACTTGCCCGGCCGTACGGCCTGCTCGCCGTAGCTGCTCCCTTTCTGCCGGCCCACGGTCCCCGCCGATGCTGAAGCGTTCCTGCTTCTCCGTCCGGGGCGGGTCGCCGTAGCCTTGCGGCCACACTGGCGGGGGAGAGCGCAGGGCCGGGCGCCGTAGCTTCTCCCTTTCGGACCGCTCATGGCCCTCGCCTCTTTCCTTCGAGCAGGAACCCGGACCTCCCACGGTCCTCTACGGCCCGCACCGCCGGCAAAGAGGATGTGAGCCAGGGCGCTGGTGAAGTACGTGTGAGCGGTGGAATCAGGGGCCGGGTCGACCATTTCAAGGGAAGAAATCCGAGGGGCGAGGAAGCAAGAGGTGGGAGCAGGCGAAAGGTCGGGCTTGAACCTCTCGTCGCGTGAGGTCCTAGCGTTGCTGACGTGATCGGGGAAGACGCCACCGCGCGCTGGTGGAGCATCGGTGAGCTGGCTCGGGCCAGCGGGGTCACAGTGCGCACGCTGCGGCACTACGACGAGATCGGTGTGCTGCGATCCGGCGAGCGCACCGCGTCCGGCCATCGCCGGTACACCGCGGCTGACCTGCGGCGGCTGTACCGGGTGCGGTCGCTGCGTGCGCTGGGCATGCCGCTTGATGAGATCAAGGAGGTGCTCGCGTCCTCGCCGGAGAACCCGGCGGCGATGCGGACTCTCCTGAGAACCCAGCTGCGGCAGCTGACGTTCCAGGCGGAACAGATTCAACAGCTGATCGAACAGATTCATGGGTTGCTGCGACAGCTCGACGAGGCGTCGATGCCCGATCCGGACCAATTCATGACGACCTTGGAGATGATCTCGATGCTGGAGACCTACTTCACGCAAGAGCAACGCGATGAACTCGCCCGTCGCCGCGGCGAGCTGGGCGCCGAGGCCGTCGAGGAGGCCAAGACCCACTTCATCGAGCTGGTCGAGCAACTCCTCAGGCACGTACAGGACGGCACCCCTGCCGACGATCCGCAGGTGCAGGAACTCGTCCGGCGCTGGGACGAGCTGGCCACGCCCTTCCACGCCGAAGACGCCAGGGGAGAACAGACCAAGGCGGCGGCTCGGCGAATGTGGCAGGAGCATCGCGACCAGCTCAGTGCCCGCCTGCCCTGGCCGACCGAGAAGATGGTCGAACTCCTGGCGTATCTGGAACGCGCACGGACCACCGCCCACTGAGCGGTCCGTCGTCGCAGCCGCCCCACCATAGGACCGTGGGAGACCCGTGTTCCTGCTCCCCGGAGGGGCCCTAGAAGACCCGGGTTCCTGCTCGAAGGAAAGAGGCGAGGGCCATGAGCGGTCCGAAAGGGAGAAGCTACGGCGCCCGGCCCTGCGCTCTCCCCCGCCAGTGTGGCCGCAAGGCTACGGCGACCCGCCCCGGACGGAGAAGCAGGAACGCTTCAGCATCGGCGGGGACCGTGGGCCGGCAGAAAGGGAGCAGCTACGGCGAGCGGGCCGTACGGCCGGGCAAGTCATGGCGCGGAGGTGGGTGGGTGTTCCGGCCGGCTTCAAAACGCCAGAAACCACCGCGCCCGAGACCAGGCCGAAGGCCGGCCGGAACCAGACAGCAACCACAGCGCCGGCCGGAACACCCACCCACCGCAGCGCGCACAAACGACCGGCCCGGCGACCACCGACCCACCCAAACCCGGGGAACCGCCCCCCAAGCAGGAAAAGCCCCAGCCTGAAAGACCGGAACACCCACCAACCACCGACCCGTCCATGCCTAGGGAAACCCCTGCGATGTGAACGGCTTCGGTCTGGTTATGGAGGCGGGACGTGCTCAGGGGGTCAGGAGAGCGCGTCGAGGCCGGCGCGGAGGTGGTCCAGGCGGTGGGAGAGGTCGGCCAGCGCGCCGGTGAGGCTGGGGTCGCCGGTTTTGCGGGCCAGCTCGCCGACCCGGATGAACTCGTCCTCCACCGCGGCCAGACGCCTCGACAGCTCCGGGAGCACGGCCGCCTGGTCGGCGGCGTCACCCGGGGGCAGTTCGCCGGCGAGCCGGTCGCGGAGCATGGACGCCTGCTCGGCCAGGCGGCGGTTCATGTTGTAGAGCTCGACGAACACCGCGACCTTCGCCCGCAGCACCCACGGATCGAACGGCTTGGTGAGGTAGTCGACGGCACCGGCGGCGTAGCTGCGGAAGGCGTAGTCGGGGGCGCTGTCGACGACGGTCAGGAAGATGATCGGGATGTTACGGGTGCGTTCGCGCCGCTTGATGTGGGAGGCGGTCTCGAACCCGTCCATGCCGGGCATGCGGACGTCCAGGAGGATGAGCGCGAACTCCGTGTTGAGCAGAGCCTTCAGCGCCTCCTCGCCCGATCTCGCTCGGACGGGCACGAGGTCGAGTGAGCTGAGGATGGCCTCGAGCGCGATCAGGTTCTCTTCCCGGTCGTCAACCAGGAGGATCTTCGCCCGGTCGGACATCGATCAAGCCCCTTCGTAGGAGTCGCCGGCCGCCTTGCCGCGGCTCAGCCAGCCGCGCAGGCGTTCCAGCAGGCGGTCGACGTCCACGGGCTTCGGCACGTAGTCGGAGGCGCCGGCCGCGATGCTCTTCTCCCGGTCGCCGTGCATGACCTTAGCGGTTAGCGCGATAATCGGCAGATCGGCGAACTGCGGCATCTGGCGTATCGCGGACGTGGTGGCCCAGCCGTCCATCTCGGGCATCATGATGTCCATCAGCACCAGCGCCACGTCCTCGTTGCGTTCGAGCTGTTCGATGCCCTCACGCCCGTTCTCAGCGTAGATGACCGTGGAACCGTACCGTTCGAGCACGCTGGTCAGCGCGAAGACGTTACGGATGTCGTCGTCCACGATCAGGATCTTGGCGCCGGTGAGCGGGTCGTCGCCCTTCCAGGGCTTCGTCTCGCTCTGCCAGGGGTTCGGGGCCGGCAGGCTCTCCGGCAGGATCGTCTCCAGCTCGGGCAGCGCGACCGGCTCCGCCGGCGTCTCGTCCGGCACGAGGACGGGCGTCTCCTCCTGGGGCGGGGCGGAGGCGGCCGGCACGGCGGCTCCGCCGTCGCGTGACGCCAGCGGGCCGCTGTAGACCGGCGGGAGGTAGAGGGTGAAGATGCTGCCCTTCCCGACCTCGCTGACCACGTGGATCTCGCCGCCGAGCAGGCGGGCGATCTCCCGGCAGATGGACAGGCCCAGGCCCGTCCCGCCGTACTTGCGGCTGGTGGTGCCGTCGGCCTGGCGGAACGCCTCGAAGATGACCTCCTGCTTGTCGGCGGCGATGCCGATGCCGGTGTCCACGACCTCGAAGGCGAGGATGCCGGTGGCGCCGCGCAGGGTGTCGTCCACGAAGGCCACGCCGGGCTGCGCGTGGCTCACGCGCAGCCGTACCTCGCCCGTGGGGGTGAACTTCATCGCGTTGGACAGCAGGTTGCGCAACACCTGCTGGAGGCGCTGCTCGTCGGTGTGGACCTCCTGCGGGACCGCCGCGTCGACCTCGACCGCGAACGACAGGCCCTTGTCCTGTGCCACGGGGGCGAAGGTGGCCTCGAAGTAGTCGACGAGCTTGGGCAGGGAGATCTGCTGGGGGTGGATGTCCATCCGCCCGGCCTCGACCTTGGTCAGGTCGAGGATGTCGTTGATGAGCTGGAGCAGGGAGGAGCCGGCGCCGTGGATGGTCCGGGCGAACTCGACCTGCTGGACGGTGAGGTTGCCCTCGGCGTTCTCGGTGAGCAGCTTGGCCAGCACCAGCAGGCTGTTCAGCGGGGTGCGCAGCTCGTGCGACATGTTGGCCAGGAACTCGGACTTGTAGCGCGAGGAGACCGCGAGCTGCTCGGCGCGTTCCTCCAGCGTCCGGCGGGCCTGTTCGATCTGGAAGTTCTGGATCTCGATGGCGCGGTTCTGCTTGGCCAGCAGCGCGGCCTTCTCCTCCAGTTCGGCGTTGGAGCGGCGCAGCTCCTCCTGCTGTCGCTGGAGCTCGTCGGAGCGCTCCTGCAGCTCGGTGGTGAGGCGCTGCGACTCGGTCAGCAGGTCCTCGGTGCGGGAGTTGGCCATGATCGTGTTCATCGTGACGCCGATGGTCTCGACGAGCTGGGTCATGAAGTCGTGGTGGACCTCGCCGAACTGGCGGAAGGAGGCCAGTTCCAGCACGCCGAGGACCTGCGACTCGAACAGGATCGGCAGCACGACGATCTGGGCGGGGGAGGAGGAGCTGAGGCCGGTGTCCACGGTGAGGTACTTCGCGGGCACGTCGTCCAGGACGATCCGCCTGCCCTCCAGGGCGGCCTGTCCCACGATGCCCTGGCCGATCGCGAACCGTTCCCGGGCGTTGGAGCCGGGGCGCGTGCCGTACCCGGCGATCAGGTGCAGGTCACCGGAGGCGTCGGCGAGGTAGAAGGCGCCGTAGCGGGCGGAGACCAGCGGGGTCAGCTCGCTCATGATGAGCCTGGCGACCTCCATCAGGTCGCGGTGGCCCTGCATGAGGCGGGAGATGCGGGCCAGGTTGGACTTGAGCCAGTCCTGTTCCTGGTTGGCGGTGGTGGTGTCGCGCAGCACCGACACCATCGTGTTGATGTTGTCCTTCAGCTCGCCGATCTCGCCCTCGGCGTCGACGGTGATCGAGCGGGTCAGGTCGCCGCGGGCGACGGCGGTGGTGACCTCGGCGATCGCGCGGACCTGGGTGGTCAGGCGGCCGGCCAGCTCGTTCACGTTCTCGGTGAGCCGCTTCCAGATGCCCTCGGCGCCCTCGACGCGGGCCTGGCCGCCGAGCTGTCCTTCGGAGCCGACCTCGCGGGCGACGCGGCTGACCTCGGAGGCGAAGGAGGACAGTTGGTCGACCATGGTGTTGATGGTGGTCTTCAGGGCGAGGATCTCGCCCTGGGCGTCCACGTCGATCTTGCGGGTCAGGTCGCCGTTGGCGACGGCGGTGGTGACCTCGGCGATGTCGCGGACCTGGTAGGTCAGGTTGTTGGCCATGGAGTTGACGTTGTCGGTGAGGTCCTTCCAGACGCCGGAGACGCCGCGGACGCGGGCCTGGCCGCCGAGCTGGCCTTCGGTGCCGACCTCGCGGGCGACGCGGGTGACCTCGTCGGCGAACATCGACAGCTGGTCCACCATGGTGTTCAGGGTGTCCTTGAGCTGGAGGATCTCACCCGCGGCGTCCGCGGTGATCTTCTTCGACAGGTTGCCCTGGGCCACCGCGGTGGAGACGGCCGCGATCTGCCGCACCTGGGTGGTGAGGTTGTTGGCCATGACGTTGACGTTGTCGGTGAGGTCCTTCCAGACGCCCGACACGCCCCGCACCTGCGCCTGGCCGCCGAGCTGTCCCTCCGACCCCACTTCGCGGGCGACGCGGCTGACCTCGGAGGCGAAGGAGGACAGCTGGTCGACCATGGTGTTGATAGTGGTCTTCAGGGCGAGGATCTCGCCCTGGGCGTCCACGTCGATCTTGCGGGTCAGGTCGCCGTTGGCGACGGCGGTGGTGACCTCGGCGATGTTACGGACCTGGTAGGTCAGGTTGTTGGCCATGAAGTTGACGTTGTCGGTGAGGTCCTTCCAGACCCCCGACACGCCCCGC
>NZ_BMQJ01000012.1:0-190386 GCF_014648055.1 Streptosporangium pseudovulgare | reverse complement strand
GACCTCGTCGGCGAACATCGACAGCTGGTCCACCATGGTGTTCAGGGTGTCCTTGAGCTGGAGGATCTCACCCGCGGCGTCCGCGGTGATCTTCTTCGACAGGTCGCCCCGCGCCACCGCGGTGGACACGTCGGCGATGGCGCGCACCTGCGTGGTGAGGTTGCTCGCCATGACGTTGACGTTGTCGGTGAGGTCCTTCCAGACGCCCGAGACGCCGCGGACGCGGGCCTGGCCGCCGAGCTGGCCTTCGGTGCCGACCTCGCGGGCGACGCGGGTGACCTCCTCGGCGAACGCGGAGAGCTGGTCGACCATGGTGTTGACGGTGTTCTTCAGCTCGAACATCTCGCCGACCGCGTCGACGGTGACCTTGCGGCTCAGGTCGCCCTTGGCGACCGCGGTGGTGACCAGCGCGATGTCGCGGACCTGCGCGGAGACGCGGCTGGACATCGTGTTCACGGCCTCGGTGAGGTCGCGCCAGCTCCCCGACATGCCCCGCACGTTGGCCCGCCCGCCCAGGCGGCCCTCGGTGCCGACCTCGCGGGCGACGCGCGTCACCTCGGAGGTGAACAGGGAGAGCTGGTCGACCATGCCGTTGATGGCCTTGCCGAGGCGGCGCACCTCGCCCCGGGTGCCCCGGCTGAGGTCGATCCGGCGGGACAGGTCGCCCTTGGCGACCGCGTCGATCACGTCGGCCGCGCCGGTGACCGGCCCCACCAGGGCGTCGATCAGCAGGTTCACCGAGTCGACGCTCTCGGCCCAGGAGCCGACGCCGGGGCCGGGGGTGAGACGCTCGCCGAACCGGCCCTCCCGCACCACCTCGCGGCGGACGCGGTGCAGCTCGTTGGCCAGGTGCTCACGGCGGTCGGCGACCTCGTTCAGGAGGAGGCGGATCTCACTCAGGATCCCCGGAGGAGCGTGCGGGACGCGGCGGCGGAAGTCGCCGTCGCGCCAGGTGATGAGCGTCTGCAGGATCGGCCTGAGATCCGATTCGCTGTAACGCCGCTCCTCGACGTGGGACACGGTGTCGGCCGTGGTCATGAGACCTCCTTGACTCCCGGGGGGCGCATCCGTGAGTCATCCCAGTCTGTCACGGTGCGCAACCCCGAGTCCCGCCTTCGAATTACCCCATGCCACCGTCAAGTGTGATAGGCACGAAGCAATGACTAATGCTCCCCGAGCCGTCCTGGCTGCGGCGTTCGCCCCAGCAGACACGGCCGTCCTCGCTGCCAGACGGTTCACCACGGAGGTGATGACCGCCTGGGCCGCCGTGTCCGTGATGGCATCGGCCGAACATCTGGCGGGAGAGCTCTCCTCGCAGGTGATCGACGAACCATTCGAGGTCGTCTGGAGCCACCTGGGAGACAGCGTCCAGATCGAGGTCCGGCAGCGGGGCGTTCCGGAGAAAACCCCTGCCGCTCCCACCGTACCTGTGGAGGAGTGGGGAGTCACCTTCGCAGGTCAGACCCGTACCCATTGGGTGCGACTGCGGCTGCCCGAGGCCGGCGGCCCGGCGACCGGGGAGTGGGAGATCGGGGAGCCGAGCAGGGGCCCGCTGTGGATGGGTTTCCTGGCCAACGCCAGCGACCTGCTGGCCGGCACCCTCGACCCGGGCATGGTGCCGGCGATCATCTCGCAGATCGTGGTGCCCCGGCTGGCCAGCTGGTGCGCCGTCTACACCTGGGGTGACGACGGCGGCCCGCAGCGCCCGGCGTACGTGTGGCACGCCGACGAGCGGCGCATCGACGCGCTGCGCGAGGAGCTCGACACGGTGCGGATCCCGCAGGCCGGCGGCACCCTCCAGGTCGGTGACTCCCAGATGCTGGTGATCCCGCTCCTGGCTCGGGGGCGCGCCCTGGGCGTGATGTGCCTGGGCCGGCCCGACCGCTTCGCCGAGGACGCCTTCCAGTACGCCGAGGACATCGGCCGCCGCGCCGCCCTGGCACTGGACAACGCCCGGCTGTACGCCACGCAGGCGGCGGCCAACCGCGCGCTCCAGCGCAGCCTGCTCCCGCCCGGTGAGCCCGGCGAGATCCCCGGCCTCGACCCCGCGGTGGTCTACGAGCCCGCCGGCGAGACCAACGAGGTCGGCGGCGACTTCTACGACCTGTTCGCGGCCCGTGACGGCGCCTGGCGCTTCGCGGTCGGCGACGTCTGCGGCACCGGTCCCGAGGCCGCCGCGGTCACCGGCCTGGCCCGGCACACCCTGCGCCTGCTCGCCCGCGAGGGGTACGGCATAGCCGCCGTCCTCGACCGGCTCAACCAGGCGATCCTGGACGAGGGCGACCGGGCGCGCTTCCTGACGCTGCTGCACGGGGAGCTCGTGCCGGCCGCGTCCGGGTTCGACGCGTCGCTGGTCTCGGCCGGTCACCCGGAGGCGCTGCGGCTGCGGCCGAGCGGCCTGGTGGAGACGGTGGTGACCTCCCAGTCGCTGCTGGGCGTCTTCCCCGAGGCGACCTTCAAGGCCGAGACGGTCCACCTCGACCCGGGTGACGTCCTGCTGGCGGTGACCGACGGGGTGACCGAGCGGCGCCGGGACGGCAGGCTGCTCGACGACGACGGCGGGCTGGCCAAGCTGTTCGCCGAGTGCGTGGGGCTGTCGGCGCGGGCGGTCGCCGAGCGGATCCGCCGCGCCGTACAGGACTTCGCGCCCGACCCGAGCGCCGACGACATGGCGATCGTGGTCCTGCGCGCCCGCTGAGCCTCGGCGCCGCGTGCCGACCGGGCACGCCCTCCGGAGGACGGGCGCCGGTACGGCGGAGCGGGGCGTCAGTCGTCCAGCTTGACGTGTTTCCGGACGAAGTCGATCTGGGCCGCCATCTGCGCGATCCGCTCGGCGACGACCAGCGAGCCGTGGCCCGCGTCGTACCGGTAGACCTCGTGCTCGTGGCCGCGCTCGGCCAGCCGGGTGACGTAGCTCTCGACCTGGCCGATGGGGCAGCGCGGGTCGTTCTCCCCGGCCAGGATCAGCACCGGCGCCTCGACCCGGTCGACGTAGGTGATCGGGGAGCTGACGGCGTAGCGTTCGGGGTGCTCGTCGGGCGGGCCGCCGAACAGCGCGCGGTGGTAGGCCCGCAGCGCCTCCGGCTCGGACTCGTAGGCGGCCAGGTGGTCGGTGAGCGGCACCGCCGCGACGCCCGCCGCCCACATCCCGGGCTGGGTGCCGAGGCCGAGCAGCGTGAGGTAGCCGCCCCAGGAGGCGCCGGCCAGCACCAGGCGTTCGGGGTCGACGGCCCCCTGCGCCACCAGGGCGTCCCGGACGGCCGCGACGTCGGACAGCTCGATGTGGCCGACGTCGCCGGTCAGGGCGTCCCGCCAGGCCGAGCCGTACCCGGTGGAGCCCCGGTAGTTGACCCGGACGACCGCGAGGCCGAGGTCCACCCACGCGGCCACCTGCGGAAGGAACGAGTCGTCGTCGTGCTTGCCCGGCCCGCCGTGCAGTAGGAAGACCGCCGGGAGCGGCCCGGAGCCGCGCTCGGGACGGGACACCAGGGCGTGGACGCGCCCGCCGGGGCCCGCCACGTCGAGGTCCTGGACCGGGACAGACGGGGGCGGGGTCGGCCCGCCGTGGCTGATCACCACGTTGCCGTTGCTGGAGCGGATCACCGGCGGGTGGGCGCCGCTGGACCAGGAGTACTCCACCGAGCCGTCGGGCCGGGGGACGGCGGCGTCGATCACGCCGAGCCGGGTCTCGACGGGGAAGAGGCGGCCGCCCGCCAGGTCGTAGCGGTGCAGGTAGGTGCGGCCGCGGTTGGCACGGACGATGAGCAGGGAGCGGGCGTCGCCGTACCACTCGGCGGTGATCTCGCCGGGGTCGCGCAGCCAGATCTCGCGCTGCTCGTCGCTCTCGGGGTCCCAGACCAGCGGCTCGCGGCGTCCCCTGCGCTCGTGCAGGGCGAGCAGCCTGCGGTCGCCGGGGAGCGGGGCGAAGCGCAGGCCGAGGACGCCCCGGCCGGGGCCGTCGTGCAGCTCGCCGACGGTCTCGCCGTTCGGGCGGAGCACACGCAGCGCCGGGTGGCGGGAGTCGCCGTGCTCGCTGTGGCTGATCGCGATCAGCGAGCCGTCCAGCGACATGGCGGCGACGGAGGCGGCCTCGGCGTGCTCGTAGATCACCCGCGCGGGGTGGCCGGGCCGGACGAGGTGGATCGTGAAGCCCTCACCGGGCCGGGCCATGCCGACCGCCGCGTCACCCGTCGCGGACAGGGCCAGACCGGCCGGGGCGCCGGGCGGGAGGTCGACCGGCTCGTCGGGGCCGCCGCCGAAGGGCTGGCGCATCCACCGGCCCCACTCGTCGCCGTCGGTGTCGGAGAACCACCAGACCCACCGGCCGGAGGGGTCGATCGCGCCGTGCGAGGTGCCCTTGGGGCGGGAGGTCGCCTGGCGGACGGAGCCCGCCGAGCGGTCCCAGGCATAGACCTCCCAGGTGCCCGAGGCGTTGCTGCGGTAGACCGCCCGCGCGGGGGCCTGGGGCGCCCACGCGGGCAGCGTCACGCGCGGTGCCCGGAACCTGGTCTGCCAGCGTTCCTCGGCCTGCATACGGCGCTTCCCTCCGTCATGGCATGGCTACGGTCCAGGCGTGGGGATCGCCGGATTGCCGTCCAGTATGTCGGTTCGCCCTGTGTTTCGCGTGGCTAATGTGTGGCAATTTCGGACTATATGTCACTTAAGTAACATGCGCCCCTTAGGTCGCTGTCAAGCAACACCCTTGCTCACGGGTTCCGCCGGAAGATAGACATGCGAAAAGAAGCCGTCACGTAGTTCGTTTCCGGCAGTTTCGCAATTTCCTGCCGCATATTCTCCGGATCGGTGTGCCAGGCGCTCGGCCCCATGCCCACGACGGCCTCCACCGCCGCGCGGTCCAGCGCCATCTCGAACTCGTGGACGTTCCGCTCCGCCTCGGCGAACCGGCCGTCCAGGCTCGCGGCCACCCGCCGCTCCTTGTCCTCGTCCACCGACAGCAGGCCCAGCCGCTCCACCAGCGGCCGCAGGTGCCGCGGCGTGGGGGTGACCACGACCAGTGACCCGCCGGGCCCGAGCACCCGGGCGAACTCCGGCCCGTTGCGGGGGGCGAACACGTTGAGGATCACGTCGGCCGCGCCGTCGCGGACGGGCAGCGGCCGCCACACGTCGGCCACCACCGCCCCCAGCCGGGGATGGGCCCGCGCCGCCCGCCTGATCGCGTTCTTGGAGACGTCCAGCGCGATGCCGGCCGCCCCGGGCAGCCGGTCCAGCGCCCCGGCGAGGTAGTGGCCCGTCCCCGCGCCCGCGTCCACCACCACCCGCACGTCCGCCGCCGCTCCCGTACCGGTACGGCAGGCCGCGGCGACGGCCTCCACCAGCGGCGCGAAGTGCCCCGCTCCGAGGAAGGAGTCCCTGGCCGCCACCATGGCGGCGCTGTCGGCCGTGCCGGGCGCCTGGGAACCGGTCAGCAGGCTGACGTACCCCTGCCGGGCGACGTCGAAGGCGTGTCCCCGGGGGCAGCGGAGCACCCGGTCGCCGAGGCCGAGCCCGTCCCCGCAGACCGGGCAGATGAGGTGTTCGACGATGTCTGCGAGGCTCACCGGAAACCAATCGACGAAGACGGTCTTACCGGCGCAGCGTAGCCGCAAGGCGCCTCCGCCCGGAAAACGCCCGCTCCCCGCGCGGCCCCGGCCCCTGGGCGGGACCGTACGGCGGGCACGCGTCCTCGCGCCGGCGTCCCCCGGCCGAGGTGGAGCCGACGGCCTCCGGCCGTCGCCGTCCCGCGGGCGGCATGGGTGATGAGGATGAACCGTCGGGGCCCCGACGAAGGGACGAAACCATTCAGCGGAGCACAAGGGCTCTGCAAGTCGGGCGGACTATCTGTAGGGGACATGAGGAAGATCACCGTCATCGGCGGGGCGCTGGCGTTCGTGCTCGCGACCGGCCTGCCCGCCGCCGCGTCCACCGGCTCCACCGGCTCGCCCGAGGCCGCCGTTCCCGTCGCTTCCACCGTCTCCGCGAACACCGTGCGGACCACCGCCTCCGCGGCGTCCGTGGGCGCCGTGCGGGCCGCCGCGCCCGCGGGCACGAAGTACCACTGGGGGCCGGTCCGGTCGGCCGCGGGGCACTCCGGCCGCGCCGCGGCGGACGTGTGGGTGAGCGACTTCTCCGCCGAGACGTTCGTCGTGTCGGGTACGCTCCGCGACCGCGACGCCCACCGCGGTCACTGCGCCTACGTCCGCGCCAGGTTCCACTACGCGGGCGGCGGCACCGGATGGGCGCGGCCGAGCACCACCTGCCGGGCGAGCACCCCCTTCCGGCTGTCGTCGGACGGCGAGATCACCCGGGTGGACGTGCGGGTCTGCCTCCTCGACGCCGGGCGCGTGCCCTTCCGCTGCCACGCCGACCCCATCAAGGCCGAGACCATCGCCGGCTGGCCCCGGTAGTCCTCGGCCGCGCCGCTGACGCGTCTGGGGGTCGACCGCGCCGCCCAGGGAGTCGGGCTGGGACGCGCACTGGTGGCCGACGCGCTGCGCAGGGTGGGGAACGTGGCCGACCAGATAGGCGTCAGGGCGTTGCTGATCCACTGTGAGAACGAGGCGGCCCGCGGGTTCTACGCGCGTGTCGCCGAGTTCGAGAGCAGCCCGACCGACCCGCTCCACCTCGTACTTCTCACCAAGGACCTGCGGCGTTCACTGGGCTCCGGAGACCGGTGGCCGGATGGTGACCATCGGAGCCGGTCCGGCGGGCGGTGAGGGCCGCCGCACCGACGCTCCCGGGATCGGCCTCCGGCCGGTCGTGTTCCCGATGAAGCGGCCCGGAGGCCGGCGGGTCCCGGAATCCCGCCGGGGGTGGTGGGCGGGGACGGATGTCCGGTATCACTGGGAATCCGCTGAACATGGGAGCAGGAGGCCGGATGCGGCACGAGCCGAGGATCGTCGCGGGAGTCGAGGTGTTCCCGCTGTGCGACGCCGTGGGGCCGATGGGCGGTGACGTCCGGCGTCCGCTGCCGGAGCTGTTCCCCGGGGGCGTCCACGAGGACGCCGAGTGGATCCTGCACTTCCACTGCTACCTGCTGCGTGACGCGGCCGGCCGTACCGTGCTGGTGGACACCGGGGTCGGTCCCGAGGACTCCCCCGCGGCGAGCTGGGCGCCGGCGCCCGGAGCGCTCGGCGCGGAGCTGGCGCGGGTGGGGGTGGCCCCCGAGGAGGTGGACGCGGTGGTGCTCACGCACCTGCACAGCGACCACGCGAGCGGAGCGGTGGTCGGCGGCGTGCCCGCCTTCCCCAACGCCCGTCACCTCCTGCAGCGGGCGGAGGTCGACACCGCCGCCGAGGCGGTCCTCGACCACGTGGTCCGGCCGCTGGGTGAGCGGGTGCAGGTGGTGGACGGCCCCGCCGAGGTGCTGCCCGGCATCCGGGTGCTCCACGCGCCCGGGCACACCCCGGGCCACCAGGTCGTCCGGGTGGGGGAGCTGACGCTGACCGGCGACGTGGTGCTGCACCCGGTGCAGCTCGCCGACCCGAAGGTGCCCTACCTCTACGACGCCGACCCCGAGCAGGCCGCGGCGACCCGGGTCGAACTGCTGGAGCGGGCCAGGGCGGAGAACGGGCTGATCGCCACCGCCCACTTCGCGGAGCCCTTCACCCCCGTCCGCTGACGGGCGCCGGCAACCTCCGGCGTCCTCTCCGGGCGCCTTCCGGACCCGTCCGCCGGCGGCCGCACGCGGTCACCGCCCGGGGTCCGGCGGGCGGCGCGGGTAGCGGATGAGCAGGCTCGCGCGGACGTCCTCCTCGCCGACCGCCGCGTAGGTGTGCGGGACGTCGGACGTCCAGCTCACATGCTCGCCCGGCCCGGCGACCAGGGGCGCGTCCGCCGGGCCCGCGCGGAGGGTGCCGCCGAAGACGGTGATGTGCTCGGTGACGCCCGCGTGGTGGGCGGGGGAGGTCTGGACGGTCCCCGCCCGGACCGCCATCCGGTAGAGCTCGTAGGTGACCGCCTCGTCCTGGAAGACCTCCAGCAGCTCGGCCTGTACGGCGGCGCCGTGGATGACCGCGCCCGCGGCGCCGGAGGGCGCCGTCTCCCCGGGGCCCCGCCCGGCCGCGTCCGTGCCCAGAGCCAGCGCCAGCGGCACGCCCAGTTCGGCGGTGACGGCCCAGAGAGTCTCCAGGGTCGGATTGCGGGTGCCGTTCTCCAGGCCGGAGAGCGTCGCCTTGCCCACGCCGGCGCGCCGGGCCAGCTCGGACAGGGAGACGCCGCGCTCCTCGCGCAGCCTGCGGATCCGTGATCCGACCTCCTGGACGCCCGCGTCGAGCGCCGGACGGGGGACTGGTGTGCCGGGCTTCATGGGGATATCGTGCAACACGCCGTCGTTCCGTTTACGGAACGAGCGGTCCGCGCACCGGGAGAGGACCATCAGATGACACGCCTTCTGCAACCGGTGACGGCCGGGGTCGTCACCGGGATCGTCGGCTTCGCCAGCTCCTTCACCGTCGTCCTGGCCGGCCTGCGGGCGGTGGGCGCCGACGAGCGGCAGGCGGCGTCGGGACTGCTCGCGCTCTGCCTGGCCAACGGCGTGGTGGCGATCTGGCTGGGCCTGCGGCGGCGGATGCCGATCACCATCGCCTGGTCCACCCCGGGCGCGGCGCTGCTGGCCGCGACCGGCGCGGTGCAGGGCGGCTTCCCCGCCGCGGTCGGCGCGTTCGCGGTGTGCGGGCTGCTGGTCGTCGCCGCCGGGCTCTTCCCCGTGCTGGGGCGCTGGATCGCCGCCATCCCCGCCCCGATCGCCGGCGCCATGCTCGCCGGGGTGCTGCTCGGCCTGTGCGTCGCGCCGGTCCGCGCGCTCGCGGAGATCCCGGCGATGGCCGTCCCGGTCGTGCTGACCTGGGCGCTGCTGAGCAGGTTCGCCCGCATGTGGGCGGTTCCAGGGGCGCTGCTGGTCGCGGTCGTGGCGATCGCGCTCACCGGCCCCGGTCTCGGCGCGGTGGACGTGCGCCCGGTGGTCGTGCCGACCGTGCCGTCCTTCGGCGTGCAGGCCATGGTGAGCATCGCGCTTCCGCTGTTCCTGGTCACCATGGCCTCGCAGAACGTGCCCGGCATGGCCGTACTCGCCGGGTACGGTTACCGTCCGCGGCTGGGCGGCATCCTCGTCGGCACCGGCCTGGCGACCGTGGCCGGGGCGCCCCTGGGCGGCCACGCGGTGAACCTGGCGGCCATCACCGCCGCGCTCGCCGCAGGTCCCGACGCCGACCCCGACCCGGGACGCCGGTGGATCGCCTCGGTCACCGCCGGGGGATCGATGATCGTCCTCGGCCTCGGCTCCGGTCTGGCGACCGCGCTGGTGCTGCTCTCGCCCCCCGTGCTGATCGAGGCCGTCGCGGGCCTGGCCCTGCTCGGCGCGCTGGCCTCGGCGGTCACCGCGGCCGTGGCGGACCCGGAGCGCCGGGAGGCGGCGGTGGCGACCTTCGTGGTCACCGCCTCGGGGTTCACGCTGTTCGGGGTGGGGGCGGCCTTCTGGGGGCTGGTCGCGGGCGGGGCGATGACGCTCCTGCACGGCCGGAGGAAGGACCGGGCCGGATCGGGGGAGAGCGCCGGGGACACCGGAGATTCCGGGGAGAGCGCCGAGGGCGCCGGGGATCCCGGGAAGAGCGCCGGGGCCGGGGGGTCCGGTGCCCACGGGAGTGCCGGCGACCCCGGGGAGTCCGGGCTCCCCGGGAAGGAGGCCGGCGCGTCCCGGGGGGAGACCCGGCTCGCCCAGCGGTGACCGCCGAGCTATCGCCGGGCGAGCGGGTCGCCTGCGCCCCCGCAGGAAAGCGCCCTCGCCGGTACGGCCTGCGTGCCGCACCGGCGAGGACGCCGCGGTGAACCGGACCGGGGCATGGTCACCGGGTGTTCTCGTGGCGCCCGTGGCGACCGGCCACCAGCCGGTCGGCGCTGGACTGCCGGGGCACGTCGATCCGGGGGTGCGGAGCGGTCGGCTCGTCCCGGTCGTCGATGCCGTCGCGGTCCCGGTCGAACACCGGGGCGCGGTCGGCGACGCCGTCGCCGTCGCGGTCGGACACCGGGGTCCGGCGCGCGGGCACGTGGGCATCGGTCGTGGTCGTGGTCGTGGTGGCGGGGGTCTCTTCCAGCTTGCGCTCCAGCTCCCGCTTCTCGGCCTCCAGGCGGGCGACGCGGTCACGCGTCTCCAGCTTGGTCTCGCGGAAACGGCGGCGCTTCTCGGCGGCGCGACGCATCCCACTGAA
The DNA here is from genome assembly GCF_014648055.1 of Streptosporangium pseudovulgare. Lineage (GTDB taxonomy): Bacteria > Actinomycetota > Actinomycetes > Streptosporangiales > Streptosporangiaceae > Streptosporangium > Streptosporangium pseudovulgare. The sequence goes on along the minus strand of NZ_BMQJ01000012.1, from coordinate 180,184 downwards.
GATCATCGAAAGACCGAGCAGGAACACCGCGCCGGTGATGGCGCCGGCGAAGAAGAACTCCAGCTGGGAGAGCTGGATCGTCTGGTCGAAGACCGTGAACGACGCGGGGGTGGTCGCCGTGGCGGTCTCGTCCCAGGAAACCGCGATCACGGCAGCGCCCGCGAGCACGATCATGAGGAGTCCCAGAACTATCATTTGACCTCACTTCGGGCTGCGTCTGTGGTGCCCCCGCCTCTGCCCCGGGGGGATGGGATTATGCGCGCGGCCGGGACACCGGGAGCCGCCGGAACGGCGACGCGGCCGGGGTTTCGCGGGCCGACCAGGGCGGGAACGCCGCCGGGAGTCGTCAGGAAGGGAACGACGCCGGGGGAGGGTCCGCGGGGGCGGTGCCGCTTTACCGGGGCGCGGGCTACCGTTGACGGCCATGAACCGTACCCGCCTGTACCGCGACGGCGTCCTGGAAGCGGAGGGCTTCCCCGTGGACGAGGTCTCCGACCACGTCTGTGACCCGTCCGCCACGGTGTGGTTCGACCTCTGCTCCCCCACACCCGCCGACCTGGCGAAGATCAGCGAGGAGCTCGGCCTGCACGAGCTGGCCGTCGAGGACGCCCTGCACAGCCACCAGCGTCCCAAGCTGGACATCTACGACAGCCACCTGTTCCTCACGGTCTACGGGGCGAAGTCCGTACGCGGACGGCTCGACCTCGTCGGGCTGTCGGTCTTCGTCACGAAGAACGCGCTGGTCACCGTGAGGGACAGGCCGGAGTTCGACATCGACGAGGTCGTCAGGCGCTGGGACGCCAACGGCGCGATGGCCAAGTACGGAGTGCAGTACCTGCTGCACGGCCTGCTCGACCACGTGGTGGACGGCTACTTCGAGGTGCTCCAGGAACTGGACGACCGGGTCGAGGACCTGGAGGACGAGCTCTTCGACGAGCAGCCCGGCGACCGCGCGCACATCCAGCGCCAGACCTACGAGATGCGCAAGGAGCTGGTGCGGTTCCGGCGGATGGCGGTCCCGACGCGGGAGGTCGTGGGCAGCCTGCTGCGCCGGAACGTGGAGACCCTCGACCCCGTGCTGACCCCCTACTACCAGGACGTCCACGACCACGCGCTGCGCGTCGCGGAGTGGACGGACTCGCTGCGCGAGCTGGTGGGCAACGTGCGCGAGGCCCACATGAACCAGCAGGGGTTCCGGCTCAACGACATCATGAAGAAGATCACGAGCTGGGCGGCCATCGTCGCGGTGCCCACGATGATCACCGGCTACTACGGCCAGAACGTGCCGTATCCCGGCTACGGTCACCCGGCCGGCTTCTGGGCCTCCACCGCGGCCATCATCGTGGCCTCGGCCGCCCTGTACGTGGTCTTCAAGAAGAAGGGCTGGCTCTAGGTTCCGCCCTGTCGGATCTCCGCCGTGGTGAGGAGCCGCGGAACGGGGTCCCGGCCGCGCCGGGCGGTCGCGACCGGGGGGCGGCCGCCGTTCCCCGCGGCTCGTCCTGCTCACCAGACACTCCCGACTCACGGGACATCCGCGGTTGACCAGGCGTTCCGGAGGACTCACCGCCGAGTGTGCCAGAAGTGATGAAACAGTTCGTGTGATCCGTACGGACGCGGGTAGCCCCAGAGCTTCTGAGCCTGTCACTCGCTCCGGAGGCATGGGTGGGCACACGGGGGGTGGTCGCCGCCGTTCTCGGCGCGGCCGTGATGTTCTCGCTGGCGGGGCAGTCCGGCACCCGGGCGGAGAGCGACGCCGGGACGTCGGCGCGGAGCGGCACCCGGGCGAGGGCCGTCCCGCTCGACAACCCCCGGGGCGTGCGGCCGGGACTGGCGCCGGTCCTGTCCACGCGGGACCGGGCGGCGGCGCGCAGGCTGATCACCAGGCTGCGGGTCGGCAGGGTCGGGCCGGTGAAGGGGTACAGCCGGACGAGGTTCGGCGAGAACTGGAGCGACCGGGCCAGGGGCGTGCCGTACGCGCGCAACGGCTGCCGGACCCGCGACGACGTCCTCGCCCGCGACGGCGACGACATCGCACGCCGGAAGGGGTCGCGCTGCGTCGTCGTGGCGATGCGGCTGCGCGACCCCTACACCGGCAGGACGATCCGGTGGCGCAGGGAGCGGGCCGGCGTGGTCCAGGTCGACCACGTGATACCGCTGTCCTACGAGTGGCGGATGGGCGCCTCCCGGTGGCCGCTGTCCAAGCGGATCCGCATCGCCAACGACCCGCTCAACCTCATACCGGTGTACGGCGCCGCCAACCAGGACAAGGGCGGCTCGGGGCCGGCCACCTGGCTGCCGCCGTCCCGCCGGATCCGCTGCGCCTACGTCGTCCGCTTCGCGCAGGTCGCGCTGAAGTACGGCCTCCCGGTCAGGCGGGCCGACAGGACGGCGATGCTGGCCCAGTGCCGCTGAGCACGGGGACGCGCGGGGAGGTCGCGGAGGCGCCCCCGGATGCCCGAGGACGACGCGCGGCGTCCCGGGAGGCCGCCGGGCTCCCGGACGGGCGGCGAACGCCGCGACCCGGCCGTGGCGATCTCCTATCCTTTCGTGCGAAGCCCCACCCGCGACCGTCAGGCGGAGGAACCACGTGACGATTCCCGCTTCGGACCCCGGCGAGCTCGCCGCCCGGCGTGACAGCGCCCTGCGCGACTACGAGGCGCTCAGGGCGCGCTCGCTCTCCCTCGACCTCACGAGGGGCAAGCCGTCGGCGCGCCAGCTCGACCTCGCCGACCGGATGCTCTCCCTGCCCGGCGGTCACACCGCCGCCGACGGGACCGACTGCCGCAACTACGGCGGGCTCCAGGGGCTCCCCGAGCTTCGGGAGATCTTCAGCGGACCGCTGCAGGTCCCGGCCGGGCAGCTCATCGCGGCCGGGAACTCCAGCCTCGCGCTGATGCACGACTCCATCGTGCACGCGCTGCTCGACCGGGTCCCGGGCGCCGAGCGCCGCTGGGTGGACGAGCCGCGGATCGCCTTCCTGTGCCCGGTCCCGGGGTACGACCGCCACTTCGCCCTGTGCGAGCGCTTCGGCATCGAGATGATCTCCGTTCCGATGACCGCCGACGGCCCCGACATGGACGTCGTGGAGCGCCTGGTGCGTGAGGACGCCCAGATCAAGGGGATCTGGTGCATACCGAAGTACAGCAACCCCAGCGGGGTCTCCTACTCCGACGAGACGGTGCGGCGCCTGGCGGCGATGCCCGCGGCGGCGCCCGACTTCCGGATCTTCTGGGACAACGCCTACGCCGTCCACCACCTCACGGACACGCCGGTGGAGATCGCCGACGTCCTGGCGCTCTGCGCCGGGAACGGTCACCCCGATCGGGCCTTCGTGTTCGGATCCACCTCGAAGGTCACCTTCAGCGGCGGCGGCGTCGCCTTCTTCGGCTCGTCCGAGGCGAACGTCGCCTGGATGCTGAAGAACACCGCCAAGCGCACCATCGGCCCCGACAAGCTCAACCACCTTCGCCACGTGGAGTTCTTCGGCGACGCCGACGGCGTCCTCGCGCACATGCGCCGCCACGCCGAGCTGCTCCGGCCGAGGTTCGACCTGGTGGAGACGGTTCTCACCAAGGAGCTCGGCGGCACCGGCCTGGCCTCGTGGACCACCCCGGCGGGCGGCTACTTCGTCACGCTCGACGTCCTTCCGGGCTGCGCGCGCGAGATCGTGCGCCGGGCGGGCGAGGCGGGCATCGCGCTGACCCCCGCGGGCGCCACCCACCCGTACGGGGACGACCCCCGCGACAGCACGATCCGGATCGCGCCGACCTATCCGGACCTGGCGGAGCTGGAGCTGGCGATCACCGGGCTGACCGTCTGCGTGCGGCTGGTCGCGACCGAGAAGCTGCTGGAGCAGGCCGGGTAGGGAGTCCGGGTTCGGGAGGTCTCCCGGCGTGGCGGCCCGCCGCCCGCCCGGGAGCCCCCCCGGGGACCGCCTTCCCGGGACCCGGGAGTCCGGGAGACGTCCGCCGTCAGTCCCGGACGGCGGCCCGGACGATCTCCGCGAGCCGCTGCATCCCGGGCGCGATCCGTTCCGGCGTGATCGCTCCGTAGCCGATCACCAGCCCCGCCTGGGCGGGCGTCTCACCGCAGTACCCGGCCAGTGACTCCACCGCGATCCCGGCCGCCCCGGCGCGGGAGACCGCCTCGCGGGTGTCCAGCCGTACACCGGTGGAGACCCGGGCGCACAGGTGCAGGCCCGCCACGGAGGGCACCGGGTCGAGCAGCCCGGCGAAGTCCCGCTGGAGCGCGGCGACGATCCGCTCCCGGCGGGCCGCGTACTCACGCGTCGCCCGGCGGATGTGCCGTCCCATCAGCCCCTCGTCGAGGAACCTCGCCAGGGCGGCCTGCGCGGACGGTTCGCCGTGCCAGTCGGTGAGCCGCCGGGCGGCGCGCAGCGCGGGCCGCAGCGAGGCCGGGGCCACCAGGAAGCCGAGGCGCAGCGTGGGCAGCAGCGTCTTGGAGAAGGACCCGACGTAGACGACGTGACCGCCCCGGTCGAGGCTCTGCAGCGGCTCCAGTGGGCGGTCCTCGAAGCGGAACTCGCTGTCGTAGTCGTCCTCGACGACCACCGCGCCCCGCCGCGCCGCCCACTCCAGCAGCGCGGCGCGGCGGCCCAGGGACATCGGCGTGCCGAGCGGGAACTGGTGGGAGGGCGTCACGTAGACCAGGCGGGCGGCGTCGGGGAGGGCGGAGACGACCAGCCCCTCGGCGTCGACGGGCACCCCGGTGACGCGGGCGCCCAGCGACCGCAGCAGCGCCCGCGCCGGGGGGTAGCCCGGCTCCTCGACCGCGACCAGGTCGCCGGGCTCGATCAGCACCCGCCCGACGAGGTTCAGCGCCTGCTGGGCTCCGGCGGTGACCAGCACGTCGGCGGCGGCGGCCCGCACCGAACGGGACACCCCCGCGTACCGGGCGATCGCCTCGCGCAGCCCGGGGTGCCCGGCCGGGTCGGCGTATCCGGCGGGCCGGACCAGGGCGGCGCGGAGCTCGCGGGCGAGGAGGCGGCGCCAGGTCTCCAGTGGGAACAACCCGGCGTCGGGGACGCCCACCCGGAAGTCGTAGGGCGGCGGGGCCGCCGTCCCGGTCCCCGGTTTCGGTGGAACCACCGCCCCGGTCCCCGGTTCCGGGAAGGCGGCCGTCCCGGGCTCCGGTTCCGGCGCGGCGGACCGCCAGAAGGCGCGGGGGCGCACGTCGCCGCCCGCGGGCGCGCTCCTCAGGAGCGTCCGGCCGGGCGGCTCGTCGCACACGAAGGTTCCCGCTCCGACCCTGCCGACGAGGAAGCCCTCCGCCGTCAGCCGGTCGTAGGCGATCGACACCGTGTTGCGGGAGACCTCCAGCCGCCGGGCCAGCTCGCGCGTGGGCGGCAACCGCTCACCCGGCCGGAGCCGGCCGTCCAGGACGGCCTCGCGGAGCTGCCGGTAGATGCGGGCGGCCAGGTCGCCGCGCCCGGTCAGGGTCACGTGGACGTCCATCCGCGTCCTTTCTCGCCTCTCGTCGGATTGGCCTGATCGATTCGCCGGATATTGGATCTTACGGCGAGCCAATCGGCTCCATAACGTGAGTGTCGAACGTGATCGGCGAGCGCGACCGACCCGCACCCGACGAGGAGGAAGACGAGATGACGACGGTCGACATGTGGTTCGACCCCAAGTGCCCCTGGGCCTGGATCGCCTCCCGGTGGTTGCTGGAGGTCGAGCGGGTCCGCGAGGTGGAGGTCCGCTTCCGCGTGATGAGCCTGGCGGTGCTGAACGAGGGCCGCGAGGGGCTGGAGGAGTGGTACGTCGAGTGGCTCGCCCAGGCGTGGGGCCTGGCGCGGGTGGCGCTCGCGGTCGAACGGAAGCACGGCGCCGCCGCCACGCGCGACCTCTACACCGCGCTCGGCACCCGCATCCACCACGACAGGACACCGCCGGGCCGCGACCTCTACCTCGCCGCGCTGGCCGAGGCCGGTCTGCCCGCCGAGTTCGCCGACGCCGCCGACACCGCCGAACTGGACGGGGAGCTGGAAGCCGCCAACCGCGCCGCCCTCGGCCCGGTCGGCGAGGACCTCGGCACCCCCGCGATCCACGTGTACGGTCCGGACGGCACGGTCAACGCCTTCTTCGGGCCGGTGGTGAGCCCGATCCCGCGCGGTGAGGACGCCGGGCGGCTCTGGGACGGCGTGCTGCTCGTCACCGGCGTCGACGGGTTCTTCGAGCTGAAGCGGAGCCGTACGCGCCCGCCGATCACCCGTTGAGCGGGAGGTGAACATGTCCGGCCGGATCATCCCGCCCCCCGGGGCGCCGCGCGTCCTGGCGCTGGCGCAGCTCGCCAACTCCTTCGGCGACGGCGCGTACTACGTGTGCTCGGCGCTGTACTTCACCCGAGTCGCCGGGCTGTCCCCCGAGCAGGTCGGGTTCGGCCTGACCCTCGGCTGGGCCGCCGGGTTCGCCGCGGGGGTCCCGCTCGGGCACCTGGCCGACCGCCGGGGGCCCCGGGGGGTCGCCGTGCTGCTGGCCGTGGCGACCGGCGCGGCGGTCGCCGGGTTCCTCCTCGCCGGTTCGTTCGGCGCGTTCGTCGTGGCGGCCTGCCTGTACGGGTGCTGCCAGTGCGGCCTCGCGGCGGCCCGCCAGGCGCTGCTCGCCGCGCTGGTCGGGCCCGAGGAGCGGACGCGGGTCCGCGCGTACCTGCAGGCCACGGTGAACGCCGGGCTGGCGGTCGGCGCGGCGCTCGGCGGGCTGGCCCTGTACGCCGGGACGCGCGAGGCGTACCTGGCGGTGTTCGCGATGGACGCGGCGAGCTTCCTGGTGGCGGCGCTGGTGCTGCTCCGCCTCCCCTCGGTGCCGCCCGCGCCGCCCGCCCCGCCCGGCGAGCCCGCGCTGGCCGTACTGCGCGACCGGCCGTACGCCCTGGTCACCCTGCTGAACACGGTCATGCTGCTGTACATGCCGATGCTCAGCCTGGTCGTCCCGCTGTGGATCGCCCAGCACACCCGGGCGCCGGGCTGGACGGTCTCGGCGCTGCTGGTGCTGAACACGGTGGGCGTGGTGCTGTTCCAGGTGCGGATGGCCCGCGGGGTGACCGATCTCGCCTCCGCGGCCCGGTCGGTACGGCGGGCCGGCGCGACGATGCTCGCCTCGTGCGCGGTGTTCGCGTTGTCGGCGGCCGTCCCCTCCGCCTGGGCGGCCGGGGCGGTCCTGGTGGTGGCCGCCTGCCTGCAGGTGGTCGGCGAGATGATGCAGGCGCCGGGGGCCTGGGAGATCGGGTTCGGCCTGGCCCCGGCGGACCGGCAGGGCCAGTACCAGGGCTTCTTCGGCGCCGGCACGGCGGTCGCCAGGATGCTCGGCCCCCTGCTGCTCACCACGATGGTCGTGGGCTGGGGCGCCCCGGGCTGGTTCGCGCTGGGCGGGCTGTTCCTGCTGGCGGGCCTGGCGACGGGCCCGGCCGTGCGGTGGGCCGAGCGGATGAGGCCGATCGGCCCGGCCGGGCCCGCCGCGGTACGGCTCACGGGTGCGGGCGAAATCTCTTGAGGGTCCTGCCGACGGCGTTCCGCGGCCTCCCCGGTCTCCGGGCCGGGTCCGTCAGCGCTGGACCTCGGCGGCGGGAGCCTGGGGAGGAACCGTCGCGACGCCCAGGCGGGGGGTGTCGGCGGCCATGCGGTCCGGGAGCGTGACGCGGATCTTGGACTGCTTGTGGGGGAGCCTCTCCCAGTCGTCCATGAACGTCGCCCGCAGGCCGTGCTTCTCGGCGAGGGTGACCAGGGTCTCGGTGCGGTAGTAGAAGTCCTCACCGAGGACCTGGTGCTCCTGCCCCTCGGTGCGGTCGAAGGTGAAGTCGAACCAGCCGCCCGGCTTCATGATCCGTCCGATGTGCTCGAAACACTCCTCGATCACCTCCGGCGGGGAGTGGGAGAACACGCTGTGCGCGTGCACCACGTCGAACATCGCGTCGGGCAGGAACTCGAAGCGCATATCCCTGATCACTGTGAGGTGGGGGAGCTTCTCGCGCAGGCCGTAGTCGGCGACGACGTCCTGGGCGGCGAACAGGATGTCGGGGGAGATGTCCACGCCGTAGTAGTCGCCGGGGTCGAGGTGGCCGATGAACAGGCGTCCCGCGCGCAGGTTGCCGCAGCCGATCTCCAGCATGCGGTGGCCGGGCGCGAGGCCGTGCCGTACGAGGTAGTCGAACTGCATCTGCCCGACGGCCAGCCAGCGCCGGTGCGACCTGCTGCCGACGGCCGCGTGGGCGCCGCGGGCGGCCTCGGACCTCATGATGGCGCGGTAGTAGCCGACATGGTCGGAGGTGCGCAGCCGGAGCCAGGCGTTCCTGGTCACGCGCCTGAGGTGCCGGGGGATCCGCCCGGGGCGGCGGAGGGCGTATCCGACCTGGTGGGCGAGGCTCGCCCGGTTGTGGTTCTTCACGTCTCTCCCCACGTCGAGACCGTGTTCCGATGATCATGACAGGAATCCGATCGTATCGGAGAGTGATCGTCCGGTCGCTCAACGCGGCGTTCGTGGGAGTGGCGGGCGCGCTGCCGGCCGGGTCAGCCGTTCCGGTCGGGGATCCAGGAACCGTGGAAGCCCGCCGGGACGCGGCGCGGGAGCCGTACGGAGGCCACGAAGTCCAGCCCGGCGGCGTCGAGGACGAGCAGCTCGGAACCCTCGCCCCGCTGGTCGGTGACGATCGACAGCAACCAGCCGTCGTCCTCGGACCGGGCGGCGGAGGCGGGCACGAAGACGGCCTCCCCGGGCCGCGCGCCCAGTTCGGCCGCCCTGCTCGTGCCGGTCTCGGTGTCGTACTTCACCACCGCGCCGGACGAGACCGCGTAGCGGAACCGGCTCGCCCGCCCGACATGGGCGTCGTTCAGCGTGGGGAACTCCACGGGGCGGTCGTCGAGCCGCTCCTCGACGACCGAGCCCCTCGCCGGGTCGAGCGTCCAGCGGTGCAGCACGGCGCCGCCGGTGCGGGCGGCGGGGTCGCGGCTGCCGCCGACCCGGGGCCAGATCTCGGCGAAGGCGTCACGGGAGTAGCGGACGGCGTCCAGCGTGATCCGGCCCGCGTCGCCCTCGCGGGCGTTGCCGACGTGGAAGACGTAGCCGGGGTCCACCGCGAACCAGGTCACCCGCCCCGCGCGGTCCATCACGCCGAGCCTGGCGCCGTAGGCGTCGTCCCAGCGGTACGGCAGGCCGCGCCCGGCGAGCTCCATGTCGAAGACGACGGGCAGGTCCAGCCACACGACGTGGTTCTCGGTGATCGCGAAGTCGTGCATCATGGTGGGCCCCGGCACGTCCACGACCCGGCTCTCCACCAGCTCCCCGCCCGCCGACAGGCGGTGGTAGGTCAGGTACGGGGCGGTGAAGCCGTACCCGAAGAAGTGGAGCTCCCCGGTGGCCGGGTCCTGCTTGGGGTGCGCGGTCATCGCCGTGGTGAGCCGTCCGCCGAAGTCGCACGGCCCGACCGTGCCGAGCTCGGGCGTCATCTCGTACGGCAGGCCGCTCTCGACGAGCGCCAGGATCCTGCCGGAGTGGCGGACGACGTGGGTGTTGGCGGTGACGGCCGTCCGGTCCACGGTGCCGTCGGCGTGGACGAAGGGCGCGTCCTCGGTGAGGCTCCGGGTGCGCACCCAGCGGTTGCGGTACCACTCGGCGCGGCCGTCGCGGAGCCGCACACCGTGGATCATCCCGTGGCCGGCGAACCAGTGGCCCGGGTCCTGGCCGGGCAGCGGGTTGGGGCCGTTGCGGAGGTAGCGGCCGGTCAGCTCGGCCGGGAGGGTCCCGGTGATCGGCAGATCGGCGGCGTCGATCTCGTCGGGGACGGGGGCGAGGTCCCCCGCCAGGTAGAAGGGTGTCGCGGTGGTCATGTGCGGCTCCGGAAGGTGGATCGGCCGGTCCGGCGGGCCGGGCCGCCGTGTCACGTGGGCCGGCTCGCGGTTCGGGTGGCGCGTCCCGGGTGGATCGGTCCGGACGGTGTGGATCAGGCGGTGCGGCCGGTGGGCCGGAGGCGCCGGGCGGCGACGGCCTTCGGGTAGCGGACCGTGAAGGCCGCCGGGACGGCGAAGCTGAGGATCTTGACGGTGACGACGGCGGCGGTGGCGTGCGGGGCCTCGTGCAGCAGGACGGCGAGCGCGGCGGCGGCGACGGTGAAGGCCGCCCCCCACACCATGGTGATGACGACGTTGACCCGGAGGAACAGCGGGGCCCGCCACACCTCCGGCGGGGTCGTCCGGCGGGCGATGCCCAGGGTGAACGGCCGGCGGACGGCCAGCGACCCCCAGGCGGTGAGCGCGAGCCAGGCGTTGACCAGGGCCGGGCCGTACGGCATGAGCGGGGAGTCGGGGCTCACGAAGGAGATCGCGGTGATCAGCAGGAAGAACGCCGCCGCGCTGGCCTCGATCACCATCTGGTCCCAGGTCCTGCCCGCCCGGCGGTCGACGGCGATCACTCCCACGGCGATGACGAGCCCGAGGATCGCGCCGTAGCGCCACTCGTCGCTCGTGGCGACGACGGCGTAGACGATCCACGGAAGGAAACCGAGCAGACTGCGGACCATTGAGGGCTCTCCTGACGTTCCTATTTAGACAGGTCGAGAGTAGAACCTCCTGTTGTGACATGTCAATGTAGGAATATAAAGTGAGGGCATGAGCCTTCGACACGCGCTGCTGGGCCTCCTGGCCGCAGGGCCCGCCAGCGGCTACGACCTGCTGAAGATCTTCAATGTCTCGCTGGCCAACGTGTGGCCCGCCACCCAGAGCCAGGTCTACGCCGAGCTGGGCCGCCTGGCGGACGCCGGGCTGGTGGAGGTGGTCGCCGAGGGGCCGCGGGGCCGCAAGGAGTACGCCCTCGCCGACACCGGCCGCGCCGAGCTCCGGCACTGGCTGACCGAGGTCGCGCCGACGCGGACGGGCCGCAGCGACACGCTCCTGCGCGTCTTCTTCCTGGGACAGGTCGAGCCCGGACAGGCGCGCGCCTACCTGCGGCGGCTGGCGGAGACGGCCGCGAAGGCCGAGCACGACCTCGCGGCGCTGAGCGACGCCGTCTCGGCCGAGGAGGACGATCTGGCGTTCTACGGCCGGCTGGCCCTGGAGTGGGGGTTGCGCTTCAGCGCCATGCAGCGCGAGTGGGCCGACTGGGCCGAGGGGCGGATCGAGGAGCGCGAGGCGGTCGCGCGTCGGCCGTGAAGACCTCCGGGCGGCGCGTCACGGTGCCGGAGCAGGCGGCGTGACGAGACGTCGACCGCGCAGAAGGCGTGGCCGTCGTGCCGGACGGTGCGAACGTGCGCGGCGGTGGCCGCCGCGTGCTGTTCCCGGCCGGTGGCCGTACCGCGGTTCCGCCCGGCGACCGTACCGGGATTCCGCCCGGGACCCGAGTGAGCCGGCCGGGCGCCCGGGACGTCCCCGGCGGCGGCCGGGCGGTGGGCGATGACCACGCCGAGGGGCTGATCGCCGACGGGAATGGCCGCCACAACGGTGTTGGTGGCGGTGTCGACCACCGAGACGGTGTCGGACACCTGGTTGGCCACGTACAGCCGGGAGCCGTCGGGGGTGACGGCCACCACCCGCGGACCGTCACCGACCTCGATGACGGCGACGACCTTCAGGGCCGCGGTGTCGATCACCGAGACGGTGTTGAAGTAGGCGCTGCCGACGTAGGCACGGGCGCCGTCGGGGCTGAACCTGACGACACGAGGGCTTTTGCCGACGTCCAGCTCGGCGATGGTCTTCCCCGTCGCGATGTCGATCACCCTCACGGCGCTCTGCTGCAGCTCGGTGACGTACAACCGCCGCCCGTCGGGGGAGACCCGCGCCCCCCAGGGGCCGCCGCCGACGCTGAGGGTGCCGACCACCGCGACGGCGGCGGTGTCGACCACGGCCACCGTCCCCGATTCGAAGTCGGTGACGTAGGCGCGCCGGCCGTCGGGGCTGAGCGCCACCTCCACGGGGGTGACGCCCGTGTCGACGGTGCCGGTGAGCGTGTCGGCGGCGGTGTCGACCACCGACAGGCCGCCGCCGCCGAAGTCGGCGACGTAGGCCCGCCGGCCGTCGGGACTGACGGCCACGCCGAAGGGGGCCTTGCCGACGGGGACGGCGGCGGCCACGGCGCCGGTGACGGTGTCGATCACCGACAGCCTCCCGGAGACGAAGTCGGTGACGTAAAGACGGCGGCCGTCGGGACCGACGGCGATCCTGCCCGGGCTGCCGCCGACGCGGAAGGTGCGGACGACCCTGCCGGCCGCGTCATCGATCACCGAGATGGTGCCGTCGGCGTAGTTGGTGACATAGACCAGGTTCCGGCCGCCGGGGTCCGCGGAGGCGGGCGCCGTCGGCGTCATGGCCAGGAGCGCGACCAGGACCCGGTATGTCCAGGGCCGACGCCGCCCCCGCCGGGCGCGCGCCGGGAACCGGCCGATCCCCAATGCGTTCTTCATCCGCTCGCACAGCATCGCGGCCCCCGGTATCGGCGGTGATCGGCCCTTTTCTACTCCCCCGCGGTGACCCGCGAGAGGTGTGACATCCCGCCGGTCCGCACCCCGGCCGGACGCTTGACCGGGTCCTCGCCTCCGCGGTGTATCGCCGGTCCGGGCCGGGCGGCGGGTTGACCCGCCGCTGACCCGCCGCGACGGGTGGACGCCGCCTGTCGCCGATCCGCCAGGTGGCCGAGCCCCGGCCGTGCCGCGTCACCGGCCGGCCGGGCGCGTCCGCCGAAACGCGGGCCGGTGCTCCGGCCTTCAGAACGGGGAGGAGTTCAAACCCAGAACGTGTCGTGGCGGAAGTAGAACTCCGTCAGCTCCTCGTCGGTGGGCCGGCCCGACACGGCGAACTCCGCGAGCCCCTCGAAGTAGCCCTCCCTCGGCGCTCCGGGTGCGAAGTGCAGCAGCATCGACGCGGGCTCGCCCGACTCGTTGCGGAAGGCGTGGATCCCGCCCTCGGGCACGTGGACGAAGTCCCCGGGGGCCGTGTCGATCCAGCGGGTGCCGTCGTAGATCCGCACGCTCCCGGCGAGGATGAAGAACGATTCGGAGATCGACCGGTGGAAGTGCGCGCTCGGACCGCTCGGCTGCGGGCCCATCTCCCACCGGTAGAGGCCGAACCGGCCGTCGGTGGTCGCCCCGGTCGCGAGGTAGTGGACGGTGTTGCCGGAGTGGTAGGTCAGCTCGGGCTCGTGACCGGCCGGGCGGTAGGTGGCGCTGATCTCCCCGTCGGCACCCAGATAACGCGGTTCTGGATATGTCATGAAATTTCCTTGCCAGGTCCGTCGATCTCCGGCGGGCCGGATCCGGTCCGCCGGAAATCGACACTAGGGGTTTTCTCGGTTCTTTTCCCCTCCCGCCGGCATATGGGCGTTTCCTGGCCGGACCGGTTCGTCAGATCCCCGGCCGGAGCCGCAGCAGGCCGTCGGCGAACGCCTTCTGGCTGAGCGCGCCCAGCCGTACGACCGAGCTGGGGTAGGGGCCGTCGCAGCTCGTGTCCTGGGCGACGAGGTCGGGGCGGATCACGGCCGAGTCGATCACGCCCTGGCCGTACCCCATGAGGAAGGAGCGCAGCTCCACGGGGCCGGGGCGGGCGCCCTCCCGCCGCAGGGTCTCGTCGATGACGGCGACCTCGCGGGCGATCGCGTCGGACAGGGCCCGGTCCATGGCGGCCCGGGCCAGGATCTCGCGGCCGAAATGAACGTACAGATACTCCAGAGATGTGGCCGGGAGGTGGCTCGTCAGAGTCCGCGCCCGCATCATGCGCAGGGTGTGGGCCAGCCGAAGCATCAGCATCTTCATGCTTCTCTGAGACGGCCGCCGGCTCCGGTGGGATGGCGTTGCCAGCCAATCGTTATCCGGTGGATACCGCGCCTTCCTCACCCGGCCAGATATGGTAAAAAGCCGCGAAAAATGTGAACCCGCTGGTCAGTAGACCTGTGCTGGGGGTTGTGGCGTGGTCGGGACGCCTTTTCCGACATCGATTGCACTGTGCAATGATGGGTCGGCAAGCTGCTCGGGCCATGTGCCGACGGGCTTGGGCGAACCGGATGAAGGGCCGGCTCGCGAGGGCGACCACCGCCTCGGCGAGCGGGCGAAGAGGATGTCGTGCGGGAAAGAACGGGCCACGGTCGACCTGCCGCCTTCTCCGTGACCACCGGACTGCGCGGCGACGTCGTCGTCCTGCGGCTGGCCGGAGAGCTCGACCTCGCCGCGGCGCCCCTCCTGCGGGCCCGCCTCTCGGAGGCGATGGCGCTCATCACCCCGCCGCACATCGTCGTCGACACCGAGGACCTCCTCTTCTGCGACTCGTCGGGGCTGAGCGTCCTGGTGGGCGGGCTGCGCGGCGTGCGGGCGGCCGGCGGGCGGCTGGTGCTCAGCGGGGTCCGGCCGCGCTTCGCCCGCCTGCTCGCGCTCACCGGGCTGACGCGGGAGATCCGGGCGTACGCGACGGTCGACGAGGCCGCCGAGCACCTGGCGCCGTCCCGAGAGGACGGGTGACGGCGCTTCCGGGGATCCGGGCGGGCGCGACGGACCGGGCCCGCGGCGATGCGGGAGCCCGCGGTGCCGGCGGAGCCTACGGTGCCGCCGGAGCCCGCGGCGGTGCGGGAGTGGCGGGCGGCGGCATCGGGACGGTGGGCGGCGCCCGTGGCGGAACGGGCCAGGTGAGAGCGGAGCCGACGGAGGCTCCGTGTAGAACAGACCATATGTCGGAGCATCAGGCGAATCAGGCGGACACGGGCGGGGAGGACGACCCCTCCGCGGTCATCTCCGCGGTGCTCACCGGCTCACGCCTGCTCGTCGCCATCGCCGCCCGGTCCCTCGGCGCCGTCGAGGACCGGGTCACCCTGCCGCAGTTCCGCATGCTCGTCGTCCTGACGAGCCACGGGGACACCAAGCTCGTCACGATGGCCGAACGGCTCAACGTCAACCCCTCGACGGCGATGCGGATGGCCGACCGCCTCGCCGCATCCCGGCTGGTGGTCCGCGAGGTCAACCCGAAGAACCGGCGGGAGACCCTGATGCGCCTCACCCCGGAGGGGCGGCGCATCGTCGACGAGGTCACCGCCCGGCGCCGCGAGGAGATCGCCGGCATCGTCTCCCGGATGTCCGCCGAGCAGCGCCACGCCCTCATCTCGGCGATGACCGCCTTCAACGAGGCGGGCGGCGAGCCGCCGGTGGACGACGCCCATCCCCTCGGCTGGCCCGACGTCTAGGCGGCGCCCGTCCCCCGCGGGAGCCCTCTCCGTACGGTTCCCCCCTCACAGGCGGCCCGGCGCGTTCCGCCGGGCCGGGCCGAGATCGAGCCGGGGCCGGGTACGCGCCCGGGTGGGTCCTTCACGGCCGGACGCGGACATGTCTGGTATCACTGACTACTGAACGTAATCAGGGATCGGTGCGCCGTTCACCGCCGGGTCGCGGACGTCCGTACGTCCGTTCGCCGGTCCGGTGACCTCCTCCCGCCGGCGCCTCGGGCGGAAAGCCGCGGGCTCGGCTTCTCCGTCCGGACGCGGACGGACGCGAGCGGGGGGCGGGTGATGGCGAGACGGCGGCCGGCACGGTCACGGCCCCTCCCGGCGGAGTCACGGTCCCTCCTGCCGCGTTCGGCGAGGTGGCCGTGGATCGCGCTCGCGGTCCTCCCCCTCTCCGCCTGCTCGGGGTCCGGTCAGTCGACGCTGACGCCGTACGGCGACGGCGCCAGGCGGGTGGCGGGGCTGTGGTGGCTCATGTTCGGCATCTCGCTGTTCGTCATCGCGGTGATCGTGGTCCTCGTGCTGTGGGCGGCGACCCGCCGTCGCCGGCCGGGGGTGCGGGCCCGGATGGACACCGGGCAGCGGTACGTGACGATCACCGGCATCATCCTGCCCGCCATCGTCCTGGTCTTCGTCTACGTGGTCAGCCTGCCCACGCTGCGCGCCATCGGGGACCCCAAGGACCCCGGCCAGCTCACCATCGACGTCCTCGGCCACCAGTGGTGGTGGGAGGTGAGCTATCCCGGCTCCGGGGTCGTCACCGCCAACGAGATCCACATGCCGACCGGGCGGACCGTCCACCTGAGGCTGCGCACCGCCGACGTCAACCACAGCTTCTGGGCGCCGCAGCTCAACGTGAAGACCGACCTCGTCGCGGGCCGGACGAACCACCTGTGGCTGCGCACCGACCGTCCCGGCGTCTACCGGGGGCAGTGCGCGGAGTACTGCGGGCTCCAGCACGCCCGGATGGCCTTCCACGTCGTGGCCCAGCCGCCGGCCGAGTTCGCCGCCTGGCTCACCGGGCAGGCCCGGCCCGCGCCGGTCCCGTCCGGGGGCCTGGCCGCCCAGGGGCTGCGGGTGCTCGAATCGGGCTCCTGCGCCTCCTGCCACGCCGTACGCGGGACCACCGCGAACGGGCGGATCGGCCCCGACCTCACCCACCTGGCGAGCCGGAGCCACCTCGCGGCGGGCACCGTGCCCAACACCCGCGGCTACCTCGGCGGCTGGATCTCCAACTCCCAGACGATCAAGCCCGGCAACAGGATGCCGCCGCAGCCGCTGGGTTCGGAACAGCTGCAGGCGCTCATCGCCTACCTCGAGACGCTGCGTTAGGGGACCAGGATGAGCATCGACAACGCCACCCACGCGTACGGCGTCGCCGAGGAGACGGCCGGCGGGCGGGTCGGGCGGCACTGGCCGGAGGAGCACGGCCTGCGGGCCTGGGTCACCACCGTCGACCACAAGCGGATCGGCCGGCGCTACCTGGTCACCGCGGCGGTGTTCTTCGCGCTGGCCGGACTGGACGCCACCGCTCTGCGCACCCAGCTCATCACGCCGAACGGGGAACTGCTCACCCCCGAGGCGTACAACCAGCTGTTCACGCTGCACGGCACGGCGATGATCTTCCTGTTCGCGACGCCGATGTCGTTCGGGTTCGGCAACTTCCTGCTGCCGCTCATGCTCGGCACGCGCGACATGGCCTTCCCCCGGCTCAACGCCTTCACCTACTGGGTCTTCACGTTCGCGGGCGTGATCCTGTTCGCCAGCCTGCTCTTCGGCCGGGCGCCCAACGGCGGCTGGTTCGCCTACGTCCCGCTCACCGGGCCGAAGTACCAGCCCGGCATCAACATGGACGTGTACTCGCTGGGACTGCTCTTCCTCGGCGTCTCCACCACCTCCGGATCGATCAACTTCATCGCGACCGCCCTCAAGCTGCGGGCCCCGGGCATGACGCTCAACCGGGTACCGATCTTCGTCTGGGCGCTCGTGGTGACCGCGTTCCTGCTGATCTTCGCGTTGCCGCCGCTCAACACGGCGAACGCCATGCTGTTCCTGGACCGGAGGTTCGGCACCCGGTTCTTCCAGCCGGAAGCGGGCGGGGACGTGGTGCTGTGGCAGCACCTGTTCTGGCTGTTCGGCCACCCCGACGTGTACATCATCGTGCTGCCCGCGCTCGGCATCGTCTCGGCGATCATCCCGGTCTTCTCCCGGCGGCCGATCATGGCCTACCCGCTGCTCGTGCTGGCCATGGTCGCGGTGGGGATCATCAGCTTCGGCGTGTGGGTGCACCACATGTTCGCCGTGGGGCTGCCGCAGCTCTCGCTGACCTTCTTCTCCGCGGCCAGCATGATCGTCACGGTCCCCTCGGGCATCCAGATGTTCGCCTGGCTGGGCACCATGCTCACGGGCCGGGTCGTGCTCGGGGTGCCGATGCTGTGGGCGATGGGCTTCCTCGTCGTGTTCGTGACAGGCGGGGTCACCGGCGTCATGTTCGGCATCGTGCCGTTCGACCAGCAGGTCACCGACTCCTACTTCGTGGTGGCGCACTTCCACTACGTGCTGTTCGGCGGCGCCGTCTTCCCGCTGATCGGCGGTGTCTTCTACTGGTGGCCGAAGATGACCGGGAGGCTGACGGGCGTCCGGGGCGGGCGGTGGTCCTTCTGGCTGGTCTTCGCCGGATTCAACCTCACCTTCTTCCCCATGCACATCTCCGGGCTGCTCGGCATGCCGCGCCGGGTCTACACCTACCCCGGCGGCCTGGACTGGGACCTGTGGAACCTGCTCTCCAGCCTCGGCGCGTACCTGCTGCTCGCCGGGTTGCTCGTCACGCTGGGCACGTTCGCGCACAGCCTGTGGAAAGGGGGGCAGGCCCCGCCCGACCCGTGGGGCGGGGAGACCCTCGAATGGGCCACGGCCTCCCCGCCGCACCCGTACAACTTCCCGGTGATCCCGACCGTGCACAGCGTGCACCCGCTGTGGGACCAGGGGAGCCTGGACTCCTTCGCCGAGGGGGCGCGCTCCAGGGACCGGGTGCTGGCCGAGGGCCACGAGCTGCTGGTGACCAGCGAGCTCGACGCCGAGCCCGAGGTGGCCCTGGAGATGCCCGAGCACACGCCGGTCCCGTTCGTCACCGCGGTCAGCCTGTTCCTCGCGGTGCTGGGGCTGCTGCTCGGCGTGTACGTCCTGGCGGTGGCGGCCGGCGTGGTCGCCGTCCTCGTCATCGGCCGGTGGCTGTGGCCGCGGTGGAGCAGGCGCGAGGCCGGCCACGCCCCCGGGGAGAAGGCCCGGGAGACGGCCGAGCAGGACGCGGCGGCCGAGCGGGAGGCCGAGAAGAAGACGGAGAAGGCCGGGGAGAAGGGGGCAGGGGCATGACCGCCACGGGGGAGTGGGTTCCCATCCGGCCCGTCGGGCCGGCGCCGCCGCACGGCAAACCGCCCAGCGGGCGGACCCCCGCCTGGTGGGGCATGGTGCTGTTCATCACCACCGAGGCGACGATCTTCGCCTGCCTGCTGGGCTCCTACTTCTACATCCGGTTCTCCACGGCCGGCCCCTGGCCGCCCGGCGGGATCAAGGACCCCGAGCTGTCCAAACCGCTGATCATGACCGTGCTGCTGCTCTCCAGCAGCGGCCCGATGGTCTGGGCCGACCTGGCCGTGCGGCGCGGCCGTACCGCGCAGCTGCGGGCGGGGCTGGCGTCCACCCTCGCGCTCGGCGCGGCGTTCCTGGGCCTGCAGGCCACCGAGTACGCCACCAAGCTGGGCGAGTTCGTCTGGTCCACCAACGTCTACGGCTCGCTGTTCTACGTCATCACCGGCTTCCATGGCCTGCACGTGATCGTCGGCCTGGTGATGCTGGTCTTCGCCACGATCGCGGCGCTGGCCGGCAAGCTCGGCAGCCGGCACCACGAACGGGTCAGGCTCGTGGCGTTCTACTGGCACTTCGTCGACGCCGTCTGGATCACCATCCTCTTCACCATCTACCTCAGCCCGCACCTGTGAGAGCCATGTCCGAGCAGACCGAATCCGCCGCCCCGGGCTCCGGGGGACGCCCCGGGGAGGCCCCCGGAGCGGCCGGGGAGCCCGGGGAGTCCGGGGAGGCCGGAGGGCCCGGGGGGAGGGCCCGCCGTACCCGGCCGGGACCGCTGTGGTTCGCGGTGCTGGGCGGGGTGATCGCGTGGTCCCTCCACGTCGTCTTCGCGTGGAGCCTGGTCGAGCTGACCTGCGTCGAGGGCGGCGGTCTCATCGGCGGGACCCCGGTGGTCGTCTTCGTCGCCGTCGCCACCGGGCTGCCCGCCCTCGTCGCGGTGGCCGCGCTCGTCGCGGACCTGCTGCTGTGGCGGCGCGACCCGCCCGAACCCCCGGGGAGGAAGTCGGACCGGGTCCGTTTCATGCTCCAGATCGGGTTCTGGCTGGACGTGTTCTCCGTGCTCATGATCCTGATGGGGGGTCTCGCCGTGGTGATGCTGCCGTCATGCGTCCAGACATGACGCTCCTCGCCCACGGCGGCGGCGCCGGGCCGTGGAAGTGGGACGTGCTCGCGGTGGTCTGCTGGATCCTCCTGCTGGCCGCCGCCTACCTCGGGGGCCTGCGGGCGTTCTCCGGCCCGCGGCTCCGTTCGGCGCGGGCGGGCGCCCGGCGGCTCGGCACGGTCCGGGCCGCCTGCTTCGCCGGCGGGCTGCTCGCGGTGGCGGTCGCGCTCCTGCCGCCGCTGGACCACGCGGCCGACGAGCGGCTCTTCGCGCACATGGCGCAGCACATGGTCCTCGTCGTGGTGGCCGCGCCCCTCCTGGCGGCCGGGGCGCCCGGCCTGGTGGTCCCGCTGACGCTGCCGCCGCGGTGGCGTCACGGCCTCGCCTCCGTACGGCACGCCGCGCGGAACCTGCCGCTGCTGCGCCTGCTCTACCTGCCGGTCACCGCCTGGCTGCTGCACACCGTGGTGCTGTGGTTCTGGCACCTGCCGGTCCCCTACGACCTCGCCCTGGCCGTCGAGCCGGTGCACGTGATCGAACACCTGTGCTTCCTCGGCGCGGCCTGGCTGCTGTGGTGGCACCTGCTGACCCCGGGCAGGCACCGGATCGGCGGGCCGGTCGCGCTGCTCTACCTGTTCGTGACCATGCTGCCCGCGGCGGCGCTGGGCGCGGTCCTCACCCTGGCGCGAGCCCCGCTGTACCCGCTGCAGGCCGCCGAGGCGGCCGGGATCGGCGTGGACCCGCTCACCGACCAGCAGCTCGCCGGCCTGGTCATGTGGGTGCCGGCCGACCTGGTCTACTTCGCCGTGATGATCGCCCTGTTCCTGCGGTGGATGGGCGGACCCGCGGGGGAGGACGGTACGGCCGCGCCGCCGCGCGTGCCGGAGGTCCCCGAGCGGGTCCCCTCCGAGGAGGCGCGCCCATGAGACCGGCGGGGCCGGGGGTACGGCGGGTTGCGGCGCTGGTGGCGCTGGTGGCGCTGTGCGCGCTCGCCGCCGGTCCGCTCGCCGGGTGCGGCGCGGGCGGCGGCCGGTCCGCCTTCCCGCCGCCGGAGGTGCAGGGCGGCGACCCCGCGCGCGGGCAGCGGCTCATCAGCGTGTACGGCTGCTCCTCCTGCCACACCATCCCCGGCGTGCAGGGCGCGGAGGGGACGGTGGGACCGCCGCTCACCGCGTTCGGCCGGCGGAGCTACATCGCGGGGGTGCTGCAGAACAACGCGCCGAACCTGCGGCGCTGGCTCCGCGACCCGCAGGGCGTCGTGCCCGGCAACGCGATGCCGAACCTCGGGGTGACCGAGGAGGACGCGCGGGACATCGCCGCCTACCTGTTCACGCTGAGGTGACCGATGCGGTACCACGACCACCGGCCGGGACCCGCCCGGCACGTCACCCGGCGGACCGCTCGGGGCACCGATCGGGGCACGGCCCGGCACAACCTGGAGCAGGCCGTACGGCATGCCGTGAAGCACACCGTGAAGCACACCGTGAAGCACGCCGTGAAGCACGCCGCCCGGGGCGCGCTGCTCCTGGCGGCGGCGGCCGCCGCGGCCGCGGGCGCGCTGTCCGGCGGGACGGCGGACGCCGGAGCGCGGAGCGAGCCGTGGCGGCCGTCCCCGCCGTCCTCGGCGCCCGGGGCCCGGGGCGAGCCGTGGCCGCCGTCCCCGAGGCCGGTCCCGTCTCCCACCACGAGCGACCCGTTCGCCCGCGGGCGGCAGCTGTACCGGGCGACCTGCGCCGGCTGCCACGGCCAGGACGGCGGGGGCAGCCAGAACGGCCCGAGCCTGCGCGACGCCGGGCCGGCCGACGTGGACTACCAGGTCTCCAGCGGCCGGATGCCGCTGCCCGCGCCCGACGCCGTGCCGCGGCGCGGCAAGCCGGCCTTCGGCCGCCGCGACATCGACGCGCTGATCGCCTACGTGTCCACCCTCGGCCGGGGCGAGCCGATCCCGCGGGTCGCCCCGGGCGACGTGCGGCTGGGCGCCACCCTCTACCTGCAGAACTGCGCCTCCTGCCACTCCGCGAGCGCGGTGGGGGCGGCGCTGCCCGACGGGCGCTACGCGCCGTCGCTCATGTACCCCTCACCCACCCAGATCGCCGAGGCGATCCGGATCGGTCCCGGGACGATGCCCGAGTTCTCACAGGGAACGCTGAGCGACGCGGAGGTGAACTCGATCATCGGCTACATCCTCGCGCTGCGCCGTACGGACGACCGGGGCGGGGCGAAGCTGGGCGGGGTCGGGCCGGTGGCCGAGGGCCTCGTGGCGTGGGTCTTCGGCATCGGCCTGCTGCTGATCGTCATCCGCCTCCTCGGGAAGAGGGCGCGGTGACCGGGCCCCGGCGCCGGGCGGAGCGCCACGTCGCCGTCGCGTTCGGGGTGGCCGCCCTCGCCGCCGCCTTCTTCGCCGCGATGTACGTCCTCGGCGACGACACCCAGCTGCTCGGGCTCGGGCTCCTGGTGGCGTTCGCCGGACTCGCGGTGGGATTCGCCCTCTGGGCGCGCACGCTCCTGCCCCAGGGGCCGTTCGTGGAGGAGCGGGAGCCGATGATCTCGCCGCTGCCCGAACGCCGTGCCCTGGCCTCGGAGTTCGCCCGCGACGAGGCCCCCCTCACCCGGACTGCGCTGCCCCGCAGGATGCTGACCCTCGCGCTCGGCGTGCTGGGCCTGGCCGCGCTCTTCCCGGTCCGGTCGCTGCTGGCGCGCGGCCCGAACCCGTGGCGCGCCCTCGCCGCCACCCCCTGGCGGGCGGGCGTCCGCGTGGTGAACGACCGGGGCCGGCCGGTACGGCCCGGCGAC
The DNA here is from genome assembly GCF_014648055.1 of Streptosporangium pseudovulgare. GTDB lineage: Bacteria > Actinomycetota > Actinomycetes > Streptosporangiales > Streptosporangiaceae > Streptosporangium > Streptosporangium pseudovulgare. Next base: position 157,723 of record NZ_BMQJ01000012.1, on the reverse strand, counting down.
GTCGCCGAGGGCGGCGTGGTCACGGTGTTCCCCGAGGGACGGGCCGGGATCGGCGACGCGGCGGTGCTGCTCATCCGGGTGGACCCGGCCGACCTGGAGCTGCCCCCCGGGCGGGGGAACTGGACCGTCGACGGCCTGGTGGCCTACTCCAAGCTCTGCACCCACGCCGGCTGCCCGGTCGGGTTGTACGTCAAGCAGACCCGGCAGCTCCTGTGCCCCTGCCACCAGTCGCTCTTCGACGTCCTCGGCGGGGCCAGGCCGGTCGCCGGACCGGCCGCCCGGCCGCTGCCGCAGCTGCCGCTCGGGGTGGGCGCCGACGGGACGCTCGTCGCCCGGGGCGGCCTCTCGGGTCCACCCGGTCCCGGCTACTGGAGGAAGACATGATCACGCGGTGGCTGGTGCGGCGGAGCATGGGCTGGCTGGACGCCCGGCTGCGGATCGCGCCGCAGCTCCGGCTGGCGCTGGCCAAGGTCTTCCCGGACCACTGGACGTTCATGCTGGGCGAGATCGCCCTCTACTCCTTCGTGGCGCTCGTCGCCACCGGTGTCTTCCTGACGTTCTTCTACGACGCGAGCATGGCCGACCGCGTCTACAGCGGCGGCTACGCGCCGCTGCGCGGGACCACCGTGTCGGCCGCCTACGCCTCGACCGTCGAGCTGAGCTGGGACGTGCGGGCCGGCCTGCTGATGCGGCAGGCCCACCACTGGTCGGCGCTGTTCTTCATCGGAGCGATCATCGTCCACATGTGCCGGATCTTCTTCACCGGCGCGTTCCGCAAGCCCCGGGAGATCAACTGGCTGACCGGGCTGACGATGTTCGTCCTCGGGATGGCCACGTCCTTCGCCGGGTACTCGCTCCCCGACGACCTGCTGTCCGGCAGCGGCCTGCGGGTCGCGTCGGCGATCGCGCTGTCGATACCGGTGGTGGGGCCGTGGGTCCAGTTCCTGTTCTTCGGCGGCGAGTTCCCGGCCGACCTGACCATCCCCCGGCTCTACATCCTGCACGTTCTCATCATCCCGGTGCTCATCGCGGCCCTGCTCGGCGTCCACCTGGCGGTGATCATCAGGCAGAAGCACGCACAGTTCCCCGCTCCCGGGCGCAACGACCACAACGTGGTCGGGTCGAAGCTCTGGCCGACCTACGGCATCCGGTCCCTGGCCCTGCTGTGCGCGGTGCTCGCGGTGATCTTCGGCTTCGGGGGCTTCGTCCAGATCAACCCGGTCTGGGTGTGGGGGCCGTACGAGCCGGCGGCGGTGACCGCGCCCGCCCAGCCGGACTGGTACCTCGGCTGGGTGGACGGGATGCTCCGCATCTTCCCCGCCGTGGAGTTCCGGGTCTTCGGCTATCTCGTCCCGTCGCCGTTCCTGCCCGGTGTGCTCTTCCCCGCGATCTTCATCCTCCTCATGTACGTCTGGCCCTGGGTGGACCGGCGCCTGACCGGCGACCGGGACCGGCACCAGGTGCTCGACCGGCCCCGGAACCGGCCGGCGCGGGTCGCGGCCGGGGCCTGGGCGGTGTCCTTCCTCGCGCTGCTCCTCGGCGCGTCCTCCAACGACGTGGTGGCCCGGTTCACGCAGATCCCGGTCCTGGGCATCATGCGGGCGATGCGCGCCGTGGTGATCGTCGTGCCGCTGGTCGTCGCGGCCGTGGCGTACACGCTGGCCCGGGCGCTGCGTGACAACCCCGACCGGACCCTGCTCACGCTGCGTCCGCGGCACCTGGTGAGGGCACGCCGCGCGATCGTCCCGCCGCGCGGCGACGAGGGCGGCCGGCCGCCGGAGCCGCCGCACGACAGGTCGGGCCGGCTGGTGGTCCCGGTCGGCGACGCCCCGAAGCCGGTCGCTTCGGGCGACGCCCCGGATGAGGGAGGCCGGTCATGACGGGCGGGGAGCGGATCGAGACGTGGCGGCAGCCGGACGGCTACTGGGGGTGGCGGTACGTCCACCCCGGGGAAGAGGGCGGCGAGGGCGGCGAGATCCGGCTGCGGAGCAATCTGGAGTACCAGAGCGAGGAGGAGGCCCGCGGGAGCGCGGAGGCGGCCTACCCCGGGGTCCCGGTCCACGGGCCGCCCGAGGAGGAGGGCGAACGGCCGTGGGAGAGGAAGGGCGGGCCTCGCCGTCGCCCGCGTCGGCTGCGGCGGGCGCTGGCCCTGGTCGCGGTGGCCGCGCTGCTGAGATGGGCCGTCCGCGGACGGCGGCGGACCCGTCCGCCGCGGGCCCCGACCGGAATCGAGATCAGGGCCGGGAACCGGGTCTGGACCTGGGAGGGAACCCGGATTCGGGACGGGCTCCGGGCCGTGGCCGAGACGACCCGCGTCACGGCCGGGACGTTCACGCGCCGATGGCCCCGGCGAGCACGCCGGCGACCCTGGCGTGGGTGCGCATGCCCATCCCGTCGTGGCCGGCGACGGAGCAGAAGAGCTCCAGGCGGGTTCCGGGCCGGGCGGTGAAGCGCAGCACGAAGGTGCCCCCCGGAGGGAGCACGGGCGTCCTGGCGGACACGCCGGGTCCGGTGACGACGAGGTCGTGGGCGGTGGTCCCGGCGTTGGTGACGTCGAGCGCGACCCTGCCGGGGGCGAGCACGGGGTCCCGCACGCCCACACGCCACTCGGTGAGCCCGACGTTCGTCCGGGACACCGGCTCCCCCGCCGGAACCGTCGTCGCCTGACCGCCGCAGGCGGCGGCCGGGAGGGGCAGGAGGCCCAGGACGGCCGAGACGACCAGGGAACGCCGCATCACGCGGTCTCCTCTCTCAGGACGCGGCGGACCGCGGCGATCGCGGGATGCCCGGGGCGGGCGAACCGCAGGAACCGCCGCAGCGTCCGCCGCCCGGCCGGCGGGTCGGCGGTGATCTCCGCCGCTCCGAGCGCCAGCAGGACATCGGGGTCGCGGGGGGAACGCCTGGCCGCCGGGCGGAGCACCGGTACGGCCTCGGCGGGCCGCCCGGCCCTGATCAGGGCGAGGCCGAGGAGGCGGCGGGCCGTGCGGTCGCGTGGGCTGAGCCGTACGGCCTCGCGGTAGACCTGTACGGCCTGTCCGGTCTCACCGCGGGCGTCCAGGCGGCGGCCGAGGGCGAGCAGGGAGTCCGGGCTCTCCGGTGGTTCCCCGGCCCTCGGAGCGGCGGCGGAGACGACGGGGGCGGGGGCCGGAACGCCGTCGGGCCGGGCGAGCGTCGCGGCGGCGACGCCTCCGGCGCAGGCCGCCGTCAGCAGGACCGCCCCGGCGAGCCCGGCACGGGACCTCGGCGAGGGAACACCTGCTCCGGAGGAGCGTCCTGCGGCAGGCGTCACGGGACGCTCCCGGCGGGCGGTGCGGACGACGGCGGCGCAGCCCGCGGCCAGCACGACGACGGGGAGCGCCCACAGGGCCGCCGAGGCTCCGGACATCGGCGGCGACAGCAGGATCCGCTCGCCGTAGCGCCGCACGAAGTACTCCCGGATCGACTCGGGATCCCGGCCCCGGGCGAGCCGGCGGCCGATCTCCGCGCGCATGGCCCCGGCCAGCTTCGACGGCGACTCGGCGGCGGACAGCCCCTGGCAGTCGGGGCAGCGCAGCGTCGCGGCCACCTCCATGACACGCTCGCCGAGGGCCGGTTCGCTTCGGCCCGCGCGCCACACCGCCGCGCAGGCGAGCGCCACGAGAACGATCAGCCCCGCGACCGCGAGCCGGCGTCTCATGGCGTGAGCCGGGGCAGTACGGCGCGGTCGATCCACCGCTGTGTCACCGGGCCGAGCACGCGGTCGGCGATCCGGCCGTCCCGGCCGACCAGGAAGGTCTCCGGCACGCCGAGCACGCCGAGTTCGAGGGCCAGCCGGCCGTCCGGGTCGAAGAGCTGGACGGGGACGTTCACGCCGGTCACGCCGGTCACGCCGGACTCGCGCAGGAACAGCCGGGCGGCCTCCCGGGTGTCGCGGGTGTCCACCCCCACGATCCGCAGTCCTCGCGGGCCGAGCCGCCGCGCGGTCTCCACGACGAGTGGGAACTCCTCACGGCACGACTCGCACCAGGACGCCCAGACGTTCACGAGCACGACGTGTCCCCGCAGCTCGCCGAGCGTGAACCGCGCGCCGTCCAGGGTGGTGCCGGACAGCTTCGGGGCCGGCCGGTCGGCGGGCACCGCCGGTTCCACCGGTCCGCGCGCGAGACCGCGGGCGAGGATCGCCGACAGGGCCATCACCGCCGCGGCGACCAGGAGCAGCGCGGGATAACGCCACCTCCGTGAGGGACCGGCCGGGGCCGGCGGATCCACCGTGTCCACCGGACCGGCCGGGTCCATGAGACTCCCCGGACCTGCCGGATCAGCCGGGTTCGCCGGACCCATCGGGTCTGCCGGGTCCACCGGCCCTGTCGGGTTCGTCGGGTTCACCGGACCTGCCCTGTCGGGTTCGTCGGGTTCACCGGACCTGCCCTCCCACGGTCTCGCGGCCGTCCACGCCGGATCCGCCCGGGTCCTCCCGTACAGTCACGGCGGGTGTCCCGGTCCCACCGGTCCGCACGGACGGCGCCTGCCGTGCCCACCGCGTTCGCCGCGTTCGCCGCGTCCGCTGTGCCCACCGCGTCCACCGCGAGCGCCGCGCCGCAGGGCGGGGCAGGGCCGCCAGGGCGCCGAGCACCATCACGGCTCCGGATGCCCACAGCAGGGCCATCAGCGGGTTGACGGCCGCGCGCAGCACCGCCGTACCGTCCGCCGGATCCACCTCCGAGACGGTGACGTAGAGGTCGGCCAGCGGCCCGGTGCGCACGGCGGGGGCGCCGACCGGGGGCGCGCCGCTCGCCGGGTAGAAGGTGATCGACGGGCGCAGGGTCCCGGCCGGGCGGCCGTCCTCGAAGACGCTCACCCGCGCGGCGACGGACATGGCGTCGGCGTCGCGCCGCCGTTCCACGCCGTCGAGTCGCAGGACGTACCCGCCGGTCCGCAGGACGTCCCCCGGTTCCAGGCGTCCCCGTGTGTCATGGGTGTACGCCGAGGAGCCGGCGACCGCCACGGCGGCCAGCGCGACCCCCGCGTGGACGGCGGAGCCGCCCAGCCGCCGCCGGACGGACGCGCGGACCGGCGCGGCAGGGCCGTGCCGCCCGGCGACCTCGCGGACGCGGAGCGCGGTGGCCGCGAGGACGAACGCCCCGAGCCCGAAGGCCACCAGTGGCAGGGGCCCGTGACCGCCGCCGGAACCGCCGAGTCCGCCGAGTCCGCCGAAGCCGAGGGCCGCGACGGTCGCCGCGCCCGCCGCGACCGGCCAGGCCAGCCGCCGCAGCGGCGGTCGCGCCCGGTTCGGGGGGATGAGCGGGGCCACCGCCATGAGCACGAGCAGCGCCAAGGCGAGCGGGACGGTCACCCGGTTGAAGTACGGCGGGCCGACGGAGACGTCCGCCCCGTCGAGAACCTTCACGACCAGCGGGTACAGGGTGCCGAGGAGCACGGTGAACGCCAGGGTGACCAGCAGCGCGACACCGGCCCCGACCAACGTCCCGCGGCCGTCACCGCGTGCATCCCCGACCAACGTCCCGCGGCCGTCACCGCGTGCATCCCCGACCAACGTCCCGCGGCCGTCACCGCGTGCATCCCCGACCAACGTCCCGCGGCCGTTTCCGCCGGGGGTATTCCCGACCGGTGTCCCGTGGCCGTCGCCGGAGGCGTTCCCGACCGGCGTCCCGCGGCCGTTTCCGCCGGGGACCTCCCCGGCCCGGCGGAGCCGCCCGGCCCGCCACACCAGCAGGCCGCAGGTCGCGATGAGGGTCGCGGTGAGGATGCCCAGCAGCGGCGGGCCCACGGCTGACCGGGTGAAGGAGTGGACGCTGGCGACCGCCCCGCCGCGGGTGAGGAACGTCCCCAGCAGCGCCAGCGGGAACCCCGCCGTCGCGAGCGCCGCGGCCCACGGCCCCAGCGAGCCGTGGCGATCCCGTACGGCCAGCGAGTGCAGGGACGCCGTCGCGGTGAACCACGGGACGATCGAGGCGTTCTCCACCGGGTCCCACTCCCAGTAGCCGCCCCAGCCGAGCACGCCGTAGGACCACCAGGCGCCCAGCACGATGCCGGCGGTCAGCGCGGCCCAGGCGGCGAGCGTCCACCGCCGCATCGCCCGCACCACCGGACGTCCGGCGTGCCCCGCGACCAGGCTCGCGACCCCGAGGGCGAACGGCACGGCCAGGGCGAGGTAGCCGAGGTACAGCAGCGGCGGGTGGATCCCCATGAGGGGGTGGCCGCGCAGCAGGGGATTGGGCCCGGGGCCGTCCGCAGGGGGAACGGCGACCTCCCGGAAGGGGTTCGCGGCCAGCGGGACGAGGGCGAGGAAGCACGCGCACAGCGTCATGAGCACGGCCATCGCGATCCGCCGGTGCGGTCCCTCGTCCCGGCCGAGCCCGGTGACGAGGGCGCACCCGGTGAGCACGAGCGCCCACAGCACCAGCGAGCCCTCGACGGCCGACCACAGGCTGGTGAAGGTGTAGTAGGGCGGGACGCCCCGCCCGCCGTTGCGGGCCACGAATCCGACCTGGAAGTCGCGGGTGAGCAGGGCCCACTCCAGGACGGCGAACGCCGCCGCCGCGCCGCCGGCCGCCGCCGCCGTGGCGGCCACCGCCGTACGGCGTCCGGCGAGGCCGGCCCAGGCGAGGGCGGCGACCGCCGAACCCGCCGCGCCGGCCCAGAGCGCGAGCGTTCCCAGCAGGCACTTCACCGGGCCGGCTCCGCGGCGCGGTACTCGTCGGAGTGCTTGACCATCAGGCGGTCCGAGCGGAACACCCCGCCGGGACCGAGCACGCCCTCGGCCACGGCCCCCTGCCCCTCGCGGAACACCGGCGGGACCTCGCCCCGGTGGAGCACCTCCACGGTGCCGACGCCGTCGCTCAGCCGGAAGCGGAGGGCGTCCCCCTCGGCCCGCACCGAGTGCGGCAGCACCAGCCCGCCGACCCGCAGCCGGCCGGCCGGCCCGGCGTCGTGCCCGGCGAGTTCGGTGGGCGTGCGGTAGTACACCATCCCGTCCCCGATCCCGGAGAACGCCAGGGCGCCGAGGGCGAGCGCGGCGACGCCGACGAGCAGCAGCGGCAGGCGGCGCCGTACCCGGTCCGGGAGCGGGCGGCGCCGCGTCCACGGAGCGGACGGCGGGCGCCGGAGCCGTCGGCGGGGCGGGATCACGACGGCCGCCGGCCCGATCGGAGCAGGTACGCCGTCCAGGTGGCGGCGGTGAGCAGGTAACCGGCCCACACCCATCCCCAGCCGGTCACGCGGCCCTCCCCAGCGCGGCGCGGCTGACGTGTTCCGCCGGGGCCGCCGCGGCGGCGTCCAGCGCGCGGACCCGCCGGGCGACCACCAGGCATCCGAGCAGGGTGAACGCCAGGACCCCGGCGGCCAGGGCGGCCAGCATCGGCGGGTCCACCGGCACGTCCCCGGGCGGGCGCAGCACCGAGGGAGGCTGGTGCAGCGTCCGCCACCACAGGACGGAGAAGTGCGTGACGGGCACCATCGCGAAGCCGGCCACCCCCGCGACGGCCGCGCCCCGGGCCCCGCGCGCGGCGTCGCCGTGCCACCGCCGCACCGCCAGGCAGGTGAGGAAGGCCAGCAGCATGGCGAGCGTGGCGACCAGGCGCGGGTCCCACGTCCACCAGACGCCCCACACCGGCCGCCCCCAGATCATGCCCAGCGCCACGGCGAGGGCCGTCATCCCCGCGCCGAGCTCCGCGGCGGCCCGGCCCACCCGGTCCCACACCGTGCCGCGGCGGGCCAGGACGGCCAGGCCGGAGACCGCCGTGACGGTGAACGCGGTGTAGGCGGTCCAGGCCGCCGGGACGTGCACGTACATGAGACGCTGCGCCTCGCCCTGCACCGCGTCGGCGGGCGCGAGGACGAGACCGGTCACCAGGGCGGCGGAGGCCGCCAGGGCGGCGACCGCGGAGTGGGGGCACGTGTCGCGGTGAGGCAATGTTCCGCTCCAGCCGGGTGCGCTCGGTGAGGCCGCGAAGACGGCCTTCGTCTGCCGCCCCCACTCCAGTCCGGCGGCTCCGGCGTCACAATCCGCCACACCCCGGGGCGGGAGACCTTTGTCAGTTGTTTTCCGTGCCCAGAGACCGTGCGGTCCGTCCCCGTAGGGCCCCCGGTCCGCGCGATCGCCCGGATTTTGCCTGATCAACGCGTACGCGGGGGATTCCACGGCGTGAGGGGGTGGGAGGGAGCAGGGTAGGCCGGGCGAGGCGGCGGGAGGGATGATGCCGAGCAAGGAACAGGTGCTGCGGCTGCTGTCACAGGGACGCGACTACGAGGAGATCGCCGGGATCCTCGGCGTCCCGGCGGGCCAGGCGTACCTGATCGCGACGGGCATCCCGGCCGACGGCGGCGACACCGTCACCCGCGGGCGGCCCGGCGTGCTGCCCTCCCGCTCCCAGCGCCTGGTGAACCCGCGTGAGATCAACCCGACCGGCCGCGGCGACGTGCACCGGTGGGTCCGCCGCCGGGCCTGGGGCGACCCGCAGATGCAGGCCGCGGCGGACGCGGGGGAGAAGCGGTGAACCCACCGGCCGGGATCGGCTCGTGGCCGGTCCTGCGGCAGCTCACCGGCCCGGACAGGCTGGGCAGGGCGGCGGCGGTGAAGTCACGGGGCAGCGCCTCGCTGGAGGCCCGCACGGCGACCGCCGACCGGGTGGTCAAGTCGATCTGCCCGTACTGCGCGGTCGGCTGCGCCCAGAACGTCTACGTGCGCGACGAGAAGGTCGTGCACGTCGAGGGCGACCCCGACTCCCCGGTCAGCAGGGGCCGGCTCTGCCCGAAGGGCGCGGCCACCCTCCAGTTCACCACCGGCTCCGGGCGCATGCACAAGGTCCTCTACCGGGCGCCGTACGCCGCGGACTGGCAGGAGCTCGACCTCGGCACCGCGATGGACATGGTGGCCGACCGGATCATCGCCACCCGCCGGGAGACCTGGGAGTGGGAGGTCGACGGCAAGCGGACCGCGCGGACCATGGGCATCGCCAGCCTCGGCGGCGCCACCCTCGACAACGAGGAGAACTACCTCATCAAGAAGCTGCTGACCGGGCTGGGCGTGGTGCAGATCGAGAACCAGGCCCGGGTGTGCCACAGCTCCACGGTCGTCGGGCTCGGCACGTCGTTCGGCCGGGGAGGCGCCACCACCTTCATGCAGGACCTCCAGCACTCCGACTGCATCATCATCGAGGGCTCCAACTTCGCCGAGGCGCACCCGGTGGGCTTCCAGTGGGTGATGGAGGCCAAGGCCCGCGGCGCGACCGTCATCCACGTCGACCCGCGCTTCACCCGCACCAGCGCCCTGGCCGACCTGCACGTGCCGATCCGGGCCGGCACGGACGTCGCGTTCCTCGGCGGCATCATCAACCACGTCCTGGCGAACGACCTCTACTTCCGGGAGTTCGTGGTCAACTACACCAACGCCGCGACCATCGTCGGCGAGGACTTCCGCGACACCGAGGACCTCGACGGGCTCTTCTCCGGCTTCGACCCGGACAACCGCGGCTACGACACCGACACCTGGCAGTACGAGGGGATGACGGTGGTCGCGGCCTCCGGCAAGCGCGACGAGGAGTACGACAGGCGCACCCGTCACGGCTCGTCGATCAGCTCGGCCGGGCGCGGCGAGATGCACGGAAGCGGCGGCGCGGCCCTGGAGGGCACCCCGCGGCGCGACGAGACCATGGAGGACCCGCGCTGCGTCCTGCAGATCCTCAAGCGCCACTACGCCCGCTACACCCCGGAGATGGTCGAGCGGATCTGCGGCATTCCGCGGGAGCTGTTCGCCGAGGTCTGCCGGCACCTGGTGGAGAACTCCGGCCCGGAGCGGACCGCCGAGTTCGTCTACGCGGTGGGCTGGACCCAGCACAGCGACGGCTCGCAGTTCATCCGCGCCGCCTGCGTCCTGCAACTGCTGCTGGGCAACATGGGCCGTCCCGGCGGCGGCATCCAGGCACTGCGCGGGCACGCCAGCATCCAGGGCTCCAGCGACATCCCCACGCTGTTCAACCTGCTGCCCGGCTACATCCCCATGCCGCACGCCCACGCGCACGAGACCCTCGGCGACTTCCTGCGGGCCGACGCCACCCACAAGGGGTTCTGGGCGGAGATGAACAGCTACATGGTGAGCCTGCTCAAGGCGTGGTGGGGGCCGGCGGCCAGGCCCGACAACGACTTCTGCTTCGACCACCTGCCCCGGCTGACCGGCAGCCACAGCACCTACGACACGGTCATGGCCCAGCTGGAGGGCACCTGCAAGGGCTACCTGCTGCTGGGTGAGAACCCCGCGGTCGGCTCGGCCAACGCCAGGATGCAGCGGTTCGGCATGGCCAACCTCGACTGGCTGGTGGTGCGCGACTTCAGCCTCATCGAGAGCGCCACCTGGTGGAAGGACGGCCCGGAGATCCGCACCGGGGAGTTGCGCACCGCCGACATCGCCACCGAGGTGTTCTTCCTCCCCGCCGCCGCGCACACCGAGAAGAGCGGCAGCTTCACCAACACCAACCGGATGCTGCAGTGGCACCACGCGGCCGTCGAACCGGACGGCGACGCCCGCAGCGACCTGTGGTTCATGTACCACCTCGGGCGGATCATCAGGGAGAGGCTGGCCGGCTCCACCGACCCGATGGACGCCGCCGTCCTCGACCTGACCTGGGACTACCCCGTCGAGGGGAGCGTCGCCGAACCGGTCGCCGAGGCCGTGCTCGCCGAGATCAACGGCTGGGACGCCGACGGGACGCCGCTTTCGAAGTACACCCAGCTCAAGGGCGACGGCTCGACCGCCTGCGGATGCTGGATCTACTGCGGGGTGTACGCCGACGGGGTCAACCAGGCCGCCCGCCGCAAACCCGCCGGGGAGCAGAACTGGATCGCCGCGGAGTGGGCGTGGGCCTGGCCCGACAACCGGCGGCTGCTGTACAACCGTGCCTCCGCCCGGCCGGACGGCCGCCCGTGGAGCGAGCGCAAGAAGCTCGTCTGGTGGGACGAGGAGAAGGGCGAGTGGACCGGCTACGACGTCCCCGACTTCGAGAGGACGAAGCGGCCCGACTACCGGCCGCCCGAGGACGCGACCGGCGTCGAGGCGCTGTCCGGCATCGACCCGTTCATCATGCAGGCCGACGGCAAGGGCTGGCTGTACGCGCCGGCCGGCGTGATCGACGGCCCGATGCCCACGCACTACGAGCCGCAGGACTCGCCGGTGCCCAACCCGCTGTACGGGCGGCAGCGCAACCCGGCCCGCATGGTCTACCCGCACGAGCACAACCGCTACAACCCCAGCGGGGACGAGCCCGGCGCGTCGGTCTACCCGTACGTGATCACCACCTACCGGCTCACCGAGCACTTCACCGCGGGCGGGATGAGCCGCAACACCCCCTACTTGGCCGAGCTGCAGCCGGAGCCGTTCTGCGAGGTGTCACCGGAGCTGGCCGCCGAGCGCGGGCTGGAGCACGGCGGCTGGGCGACCATCGTCACCGCCCGCAACGCCGTCGAGGCGCGGGTCCTGGTCACCCAGCGCATGGCGCCGCTGCGGGCCGACGGCCAGGTGGTGCACCAGATCGGCCTGCCGTTCCACTGGGGGCCCAACGGGCTCAGCGCGGGCGACGCGGCCAACGAGCTGTCGTCGATCGCCCTGGACCCGAACTCCCACATCCAGGAGGTCAAGGCGTTCTCGGCGGACATCAGGCCGGGCCGCCGCCCGCGCGGACCGGCCCTGCCCGCGCTGGTCGCCGAGTACCGGCGCCGGGCGGGCGTCACCGAGCGCACCGGCACGGAGGTATGAGGCGATGACCTTCGACCTGGACCGGCTGTTCACCGGCCCGGAGGACCCGGCCACCGCCGGCGGCTACCGCGACCACCCGAAACGGGTGGGCTTCTTCACCGACACGAGCATCTGCATCGGCTGCAAGGCGTGCGAGGTGGCGTGCAAGGAGTGGAACGCCGTCCCCGAGGACGGGCTGATCTTCACCGGCATGTCCTACGACAACACGGCGGGGCTCAGCGCCGACACCTGGCGGCACGTCGCGTTCATCGAGCAGCCGCGCCGCCTGGGACACCAGGAGGCGTGGCTGAGCCCGGCGGACGTGCCGGAGCAGACCGCCGCGGCGGCCCGCACCCGCGACCCGGCGTCGCTGGGCATGCCCGCCCCCGCCTCGCCCGGCGCGCCGCCCGGCGAGGCGCGGGACATGGACTTCCGCTGGCTGATGGCCTCCGACGTCTGCAAGCACTGCACCCACGCCGCCTGCCTCGACGTGTGCCCCACCGGGTCGCTGTTCCGCACCGAGTTCGGCACGGTCGTGGTGCAGGAGGACATCTGCAACGGCTGCGGCTACTGCGTGCCGGCCTGCCCCTTCGGGGTGATCGGCAAGCGCGAGGACGACGGCCGGGCGTACAAGTGCACGCTCTGCTACGACCGGCTCGGTGTCGGCCAGGAACCCGCCTGTGCCAAGAGCTGCCCGACCGACTCCATCCAGTTCGGCGAGCTGGACGAGCTGCGCGACCGGGCGGCCCGGCGCCTGGACCAGCTCCGGGACGCCGGGATGGCGTCGGCCCGGCTGTACGGCCACGACCCGGGTGACGGGGTCGGCGGGTCCGGCGCGTTCTTCCTGCTCCTCGACGAGCCCGAGGTGTACGGCCTGCCGCCCGACCCGGTGGTGACGACCCGGGACCTGCCGTCGATGTGGAAGCACGTCGGACTGGCGGCGGTCACGCTGCTGGCCGGGATCGTCATGGTGACACTGGGAGGTGGGCGGTGAGCGACGGGCAGGCCGGAAGCCAGACCGACGTCCGGCTGGACGACGACCCCGGTCTGCGGCCGGAGCGGGAGGCCGTGGTCGGCGCGGCCGGCCGTCCCCGGCGGCGGCAGCGCGGCGAGCGGCTCATGGTCCCCGAGGCGGAGTTCCGCTCCTACTACGGCAAGGCGGTCATCAACGAGCCGACCTGGAAGGCTCACGACATCGCCGGATATCTCTTCCTCGGCGGCCTGGCCGGGGCGTCCTCGACGCTGGCCGCGGCCGGTGAGCTCACCGGCCGCCCGCATCTGGCGCGGGCCTGCAAGACCGGCGCCCTGTGCGCTCTGGGCGGCTCGCTGTACGCGCTGATCCACGACCTCGGCCGGCCCGGACGGTTCCTGCACATGCTGCGGGTGTTCAAGGTCATCTCACCGATGAGCATGGGCACCTGGATCCTGAGCGGGTACGGCCCACAGGCCGGCGTCGCCGCGGCCACCGCGGTCACCGGGTGGTTCCCGCGCCTGGGCCGCGCCGCCACCGTCGGCGCCGGGCTGACCGGCACCCTGGTCGCGACCTACACCGCCGCCCTCATCTCCGACACCGCCGTGCCCGCCTGGCACGACGGGTACCGGGAGATGCCGTTCCTGTTCGCCGGGTCGGCCGCCGCGTCGGCCGGCGGGCTGGGGATGCTCGCCGCGCCGGTCGGCGAGGCGGGACCGGCCCGCCGCGCGGCCCTGGCGGGCGCGGCGGCCGAGTTCGCCGCCACCAAGCTGATGGAGCACCGGCTGGGCCCGGTCGCCGAACCGCTGAAGCACGGCCTCGGCGGCCGGCTGCTGCGCGTGGGCCAGGCGCTGTCCCTCGCGGGCGCCGTCACGGGGATGACCGCCGGGCGCCGGAGCCGGGCCGCCGCGGCTGCGGGCGGCGCGGCGCTCCTGGCCGGTGCGATCTCCACCCGCTTCGGGATCTTCCAGGCCGGGATGTCGTCGTCCCGGGACCCGAGGTACACCGTGGAACCGCAGCGGGCGCGGCTCGCGCGGGCCGAGACGGAGGGCGCCGTCACGTGAAGAAGATCATCGAATACCTGCCGTTCACCGCCGTCGTCCTGCTCACCTGCGCCGCCTCGTGGCTGGCCGGCCGGCAACGCGGCCGGCGGCGGCCCGGCGGGCCGGGTGGGGGCCGACGCCCCCGGGGATTCGGGTGGCCGAGCGGAGTCCGGCCGACCCGGCGGCGACTCCGGCGGCGCCTCCCGTGCCGTTGAGGCGCGGAACCGCGACGACGGAAGGAGCCGCATGGATGCCTGGGCCGCCGTTCTCGTCGTGCTGATCCTCCTCGCCGGGGGCGTCTGCGGCGTCCACACCCTCGCCCTGCTCGTCCGGCTGCCCGGAACGGTCGAGGCGGGACCGTTCCTGTCGGGGAACCGGCCGCGGGAGCACGCCCTGTCCCGGTTCCACGCCCGCTGGTACGCGGTGTCGCTGCTCTTCCTGGCCTTCGACATGGAGATGATCTTCATGTACCCCTGGGCCGTGGTGCTCGCCGAGACGGGCGCCGGCGCCCTGGTGGAGATGTTCGCGTTCCTCGCCCTGCTCATGGCCGGGGTCGTGTACGCCTGGCGCGAGGGAGCGCTGCGGTGGGCCTGAGCGAACGGCTTCTCCGGTACGCGGCGGGACGGCCGCGCCCGCTGCTCGCCGGGGTGCCCCACGGGACGCGCGTCCGCCTGCTCGCCGAGGCCGAGCTGACGCGGCGCGGCTGGCCGGCGGCACGCTCACCGGCGGAGGCGGACCTGCTCGTGGTCTGCGGCTCGCCCGGGGCCGCCCTCGCCGAGGCGGTCGAGGTGGTCTGGGCGGACATGCCGGCGCCCAGGGCGCGGGCCGACCTGCCCGGGGACCTGCCGCCGGAGCGGGTGACCGCCGCCCTGGACGGCGCGGCGCGGCACCTGGCCGACGGCCGGGCGCAACGCCTCGACGTGGCCCGGCGCACCGGCCGGTCCGGCGGCGACCACGGCCAGGACGAAGATCACGGGAGCGGGATGGGGGGTCCGGGCGGCCTGGAGATGGCCGGCCGGGGGCCCGACCGCGACGGCCTCGCCCTCGACCGGCTGTGCCTCCCCCTGGGCCCGGTGCTCCCCGACTGGCCGGCCGGCCTGCTGGTCGAGACCGTCGCGCAGGGGGACGTGGTCCAGGAGGCCCGGGTCGAGGTCCTCGGCGGGGCAGGAGAGGAACGCTTCTGGGACGAGCCCTGGCTGGAGGCCGCGCGGGGCCGGTCCGTGACGCGGGACGAGGCCGCCCGCCGTACGGCCGCGGCCCACCTGGACAGCCTCGGGCGGCTGCTGGCGGTGGCGGGCTGGGACGCCGAGGCGTCCCGGGCGCGGCGGCTGCGCGACCGCCTGCTGTGGGAACGGGCGGGCGGCGAGATCGCCGGGGACGTCACCCGGTTCACCCGCCGGGTACGGCGCTCGCGGACGCTCCGCTGGATGCTGCGCGGCCTGGGAACGATCGGTCCCGCACCCGGCCGGGACGGGCGGGTGCGCGGCGGGGCGCCGGACGGCCCGGGGACGACCGGGGACGGGTCCGCGCCGCGCGGCCCGGGGACGGCCGGGGGCGCGCCCGGTCCGGCCGGGCCGGACCGGGGTGACGTGCCGGGCCGGTTGGAGGGGTGGCTCGCGCGGACGGAGGCGGCGCTGCGCGGCCTGGGTGACGGGACGCGCCTCACCGGCGACGAGGGGCCCCGCGGACCGGTGGGCGGGCGGCCCCCCGCGGCGTCACCGGCCGCGCCGCCCGTGTCTCCCGTGCTGTCCGTGCTGTCCGTGATGCCCGGGTTGCTCGCCGGAGCCGAGCTGGCCGCCGCACGGCTGATCATCGCGAGCCTGGACCCGGACCTCGACCAGGCCCCGTCGTCACGGGAGGCGGCCCGTGCCTGAGACAGGAGGACGGCCTGTTCCTGAGAAGAGTGAACGGTCCGTGCCCGGGATGAGGCGGCGGTCCGTGTCCGAGGCGCGGGAGGCGGCCCGTGCCTGAGACGCCGCCGATGACACCGCCGATGACGCCGCCGATGACGCCGCCGTGGACACCGTTCGCGCTGTTCGGCGCGCTCGCCGTACTCGCCTGGGGCGCCGCCGCCCTCGACGCGGCGCTGGCCGGCGGCCGGTGGCCGGGGATCGTGACGGGCCCGCTGCGGGGAGCGGCGCGGGAGCTGGTCCGGCAGCGCCGCCGCACGGTCATGCCCGACGTCCCGCTGGTGCGGGCCGGGGTCTGCGCGCTTCCCGCCGCCGCGGTCCTGGCGGCCGTGGTGCTGCCGCTCGGGGAGCGGCCCGTGGCCGACCTGTCCGTGGGCGTCGTGTGGTTCAACGCCATGGAGGTCTGCGTCTGGTGGGCGCTGTGGCTGACCGGGTGGGGGGTCAACTCCCTCCACCCGCTGATCGGGGGCTACCGGTTCGTGGCGCAGGGCCTGGCCTACGAGCTGCCGCACATGTTCGCCCTGATCACTGCGGCGCTGGGCGCCGGCTCCCTGCGGGTGAGCGAGATCGCCGCCGCGCAGCGGGGGCTGTGGTTCGCGGTGTGGATGCCGGTCGCGTTCGCCGTCTACCTCGTCTCGGCCGTGGCCATGGCGTTCTGGGGGCCGATGGACCGGCCGGTGGGCTCCGACATCGCCGGAGGGGTGCGGGCCGAGCTGTCCGGACCCGACCGGCTGGTCTTCGAGGCGGGACGGTACCTGCTGCTCGCGGTGGCGGCCGCGGCGGCCGTCCCGCTCTTCCTGGGCGGCGGCGTGGGCCCGGCGCTTCCTCCGTGGCTGTGGACGGCGCTCAAGACCGTCGCGGTGCTCGCCGTACTGGTGTGGGCGAGGCATCGGCTGCCGGGTGTGCGGATGGACCGCTTCACCCGGGTGTCGTGGCTGGTGCTGATCCCGGTGTCCCTGCTGCAGCTGCTCGTCGTCGGGGTGGTGGTCCTGTGACGGCGCAGCAGGTCGCGTTCTGGGCGCTCGCCGTCGTGTCGGTGGCGGCCGGCGTCGCGGTGTTCACCGTCGACTCGATGGCCCGGGCGACGCTCGCGCTGCTGGTGTCGCTGGTCTGCGTCGGCCTGATCCTCCTCCTGACCGGCCTGACGTACCTCGGCGTGCTGGTCATCCTGATGATGGTCATGGAGATGATGGTCATGGCCGTCTTCATGGTGATGTACATGATGAACCCGGGCGGGCTCATGCCGATGAAGATGGTGCACAACAACGGCGGCGCGATGGCCGTCGCCGCGGGTGTCTTCGTCCTGCTGGCGGGCGGGGCCTTCCTCGTGCCCTGGCCGGTCCGCCGCGGGGGCCTCCCGGCCGATCCGACCCGCGCGCTCGGCGTGGCGGTCATGGGGCCGAAGATGCTCGTCATGATGGTCGTCGGCGTGGCCATCCTCGCCACGATGGTCGCCACCGTCGTGCTCGCGGTCCACAGGGGCCGCGGCGACCGGCCGGGGGACCCGGAGGCGGAGCCGTGACCCGCGGAGCCACCACCTCGGGAACAGCGTGGGTGGAGCCGTGACCCGCCGGGGCCGCCGCGACCGGTCCGGGGGCGTGGGGACGGAGCCGTGACCCCGCAGGAGTTCCTGCTGCCGGCCGCCGCGCTGTTCGCGGTCGGCCTGTACGGCGCGCTGTCGCAGCAGTCGATCGTCATGCTGATGATGGGCCTGGAACTGATGATCAACGGCCTGGTCCTGGCCGTCGGGGGCTTCTGGCGCCTCGTGGCCCCGGCCGGCGCGGACGGCCAGGTCCTGATCCTGGTGGCGGTGACGGTCATGGCGCTGGAGATGGCGATGGGGTTCGCCGTCACCACGGCGATCTTCCGGGCGCGCGAGGTGGACATGACCGACGCCGCCGGGGACCTGAGGGGATGAGCGCCCCGGTGCGGCCGCGGGCCGATGGACTCCCGGGACGGCACCCGGCCCGGCCGCCGCGCGGGTGCCCGGCGTGAACGCCCTGGCCTGGGCGCTGCCCGCGTTGCCCGGCGCCTGCGGCGCGCTCCTGTCCGTCACCGGCCGCCGTGGGGACCGGGTGGCGCCGGCGGCGGCCCTCGCGGTCACGGCGGCGACACTGGCACTGGCCGTGACGGCCGCGGTGACGCGGCCCCGGGCGTCCGTGGCGCTGTTCGCCGGGCTGCGGGCGGAGCTGGCCGTGGACGGGCTGTCGGCGGTGCTGGTGATCACCGTGTCCGCGGTCGCGCTGGCCGTACTGGTGTTCGCCGCCGGGGAGATCCACGAGGCGCGCGCCCGGTTCTTCGGGCTGATGCTGCTGTTCGTCGGCGCCATGCTGGCCACCGTCACCGCCACCGGCCTCGCGCCGCTGCTCATGGCGTGGGAGGTCATGGGGGCGATGTCGTACGCGCTGATCGGCTTCTGGTGGCGCGACGGCGACCGGGTGCGCTCGGCGACCGTCGCCTTCGTCACCACCCGGGCCGGTGACCTCGGCCTCTACCTGGCGGCCGGGTGCGCCCTCGCCGGGACCGGCACGCTGGACCTCGCCGGGCTCGCGGCGGCCCCGCGGCCCTGGCGCGACCTGGTGGCGGCGGGGATCGTCACCGCCGCGCTGGGCAAGTCGGCCCAGCTCCCGTTCTCCTTCTGGCTGTCGCGGGCCATGGCGGGCCCGACCCCGGTGTCGGCGCTGCTGCACTCGGCCACCATGGTCGCCGCGGGCGCCTACCTGCTGCTCCGCGTGCAGCCGCTGCTCGCCGCGACGGGCTGGGCCGCCACGTTGGCCGCCTGGATCGGGGCGCTGACGGCGCTGCTGCTCGGCGCGGTCGCCCTCGCCCAGCGCGACCTGAAACAGCTCCTGGCGGCGTCCACCTGCGCACAGGTCGGTTTCATGGTGCTCGCCGCGGGCGTGTCCGCGGTGGCGGGCGGCACGGCCCACCTGGTCGCGCACGCCGCGGTCAAGAACCTGCTGTTCATGGGCGCCGGGGCGTGGCTCTCCGCGCTGGGCACCAAGGATCTGGCCGAGCTGCACGGCGCGGCCCGCCGCCACCGGCTCGTCGGCGTCACCTTCGGCGTCGGCGCGCTGGCCCTGGCCGGCCTGCCGCCGCTGTCGCTGTGGGTCACCAAGGACGCCGTCCTGTCCACGGTGGCCGAGCGGTCGGCGGCCCTGCACGTCGTCGCGCTCGCCGCCGCGTTCCTGGCCGCCGCCTACGCGGCCAGGGCCGGCTTCGCGGTCTGGTCGCCGCGGGACGACGCCACCCGGGACGACACCGAACGGTCCGGCACGCGCCGCGTCGGCCTCCTGGCGGGCCTGCCGATGCCGCCGATGGCGTTCGTCGCGGCGGTGGCGGGCGTGGTCGGGGTGCCGGTCGTCTTCACCGCGTGGCGGGCGCTGCTGGGGACCGGCCCGGAGCCCGGTCCGGAAGGCGGCGGCCTGCTGCTGTCCGGGGCGCTGGCGGTCGCCGCGGCGCTGGCCGTACGGGGGCGGCGGCTCGCCGCGCCCCGGACGCTCGCCGGGTGGCTGTACCTGGAGCGGGGCGCCGTCGCCGTTGTCTGGCGGCCGGTGACGTCGCTGGCGCGGGCGCTGGCCCGCTTCGACGACCGGGTGCTCGACGGCGCGGTCCGGGGCGTCTCCCGGGCGGTGACGGTGCTGGCGGGGTGGAGCCGGAGGGGAGACGAGACCGGCGTGGACGGCGCCGTCCGCGGGCTCGCCGCGGGTGCGGCCCGGCTCGGCGCGCTGCTCCGGCGCCCGCAGACCGGGCAGGTGCACACCTACTTCGCGCAGGCCGCGGTGGTGCTCGTCCTGCTGGCCCTCGTGATCGTGCTGGTGAGGTGACCGTGCTGTCCGTCGTGGTCTTCCTGCCGCTGGTCGCGGCGGCGGCCCTGGCGGTCTGGCGCCGGCCGGGTCCGCGGGCGGTGGCCCGGACGTGGATCGCCGTCTCGGCCGCCGACCTGCTGCTGGTCGTCTGGATGTGGACGCGGTATCGCGGCGGGATCGCGTACGAGACGCGGGCGCGCTGGATCCCGTCCGTGGGCGCCGGGTACCACGTGGGCGTGGACGGGCTGTCGCTGCCGCTCCTGGCGATGACCGCCCTGCTGTTCCTGGTGTGCGCGGTCGGCTCGCTTCGCGGGACCCGGCGGGCCGGGCCGTACGCCGCGCTCTTCCTGGCCCTGGAGACGGTCTGCCTCGGCCTGTTCGCCGCGCTGGACCTGCTGTTGTTCTTCGTCTTCTTCGACCTGTCGATCGTGGGGATGTACTTCGTGATCGCCGGGTGGGGGCACGGCGACCACCTGCGTTCGGCGCTGCGGTTCTTCCTCTACACCTTCCTGGGGTCGCTCGCGCTGCTGCTCGGGTTCATCGGGCTCTACCTCGGGAGCCGCCCGCGCACCTTCGACATGACGGACCTGACCCGGAACCCGCCCCTCGCCGACGCGCCCGGGACCGCCGCGCTGGTGCTGCTCGCCGTCGCCGTCGGGCTGGCCGTCAAGACGCCGTCCTTCCCGTTCCACACCTGGCTCCCGCCGGCGCACACCGACGCCCCGGCCGCCGGGTCGGCGATCCTCGCGGGCGTCATGCTGAAAATGGGCACCTACGGCTTCGTCCGGATCGCCATGCCGATGCTGCCGGGCGCCTGGCAGCGGTACGCCTGGGTGTTCGTCGCGGTCGGCGTGGTCGGCGCGCTGTACGGGGCGCTGGTCGCCCTCGCCCAGGACGATCTCAAGAGGCTCGTCGCCTACACCTCGGTCAACCACATGGGCTACGTCGTGCTGGCGGTGGGGGCCGCGGGACTGGTGGCGGGGGACGCGCGCGCCGGGGAACTGGCGGTCAGCGGGGCCGTCACCCAGATGGTCAGCCACGGCCTGGTGACCGGGGCGCTCTTCCTGCTCACCGGCGTCCTGTGGGACCGGGTCCACGACTACGACCTCGGCCGCCTCGGAGGGATCGCCGGGCGTGCCCCGGTCTTCGCCGGGCTGACCGCGGTGGCCGCCTTCGCCTCCCTCGGCCTGCCGGGGCTGTCGGGCTTCATCGCCGAATTCCAGATCTTCGCCGGGGTGATCGGCACCGGCAGCCCGGGCGCGGTGGCCGCCGGTGCGCTGGCCGTCATCGGCGTCCTGATCACCGCGGCCCTGTTCCTGCGGGTGCTGCACAGGGCGTTCCTCGGGCCGCCAGGGGAACTGACGCCCCGGGTCACCGAGATGCGGCCCGGCGAGCTGGCCGCCGTGACGCCGCTGCTGGCCGCGTCCCTGGTCATCGGCCTCTTCCCCCGGTGGCTGCTGGACGTGATCGAACCGGCCGCCACCGCCGTCGTGTCGCTGGTGAGCCGGTGAACGAGAACCCCCTCGACCTCCTTCCGGAGCTGCTGGTGCTCGGCGGCGCGGTCATCGGGCTGCTCGCCGGGTCGTTCCTGCCGCGCGACCGCCGGAGGGCGGTGGCGTGGATCTGCGGGGCCGCGCTCGCGGGCGGGACGGCCGCCGCGGTCGCGGCGGCGGCCCGGCCCGGCGGGACCGTCTTCGGCGCCTACGCCATCGACCCGCTCACCCACGTCGCCCGGGTCACGGTCATGCTCGCCACCCTGGCGGTGGTCGTCCTGGCCGCCGGCCGGGCGCGCGGGCACCCGCGCGAGGCCGAGGAGCACGTCCTGCTGCTCCTCGCCGCGCTGGGCGCGGTCGTCCTGGCGGCGGCCGACGACCTGCTCGTCCTCGTCGCGGCCTACCTGCTGGCGAGCATCCCCGCCTACGCCCTGGCGGGGATCGCCGGGGACGCCCGGGGCACCGAGGCGGCCCTCAAGTACTACCTGATGGGCGCCTTCCTCGGCGTCCTGATGCTCGCCGGGGTGACGCTGCTGTACGGCCTGGCGGGCTCCACGGCGTACCCGGTGCTGGGCGGGCGGCTGCCCGCCGCCTCCGGGGCCGCGGTCGCCTGCGGCGTCGTCGCCCTGCTCGCCGGGGTGCTGTTCAAGGTCGGCGGCGTGCCCGCCCACTTCTGGGTGCCGGACGTCGCCGAGGGCGCCCCGGCGGTCGCCGCCGCGTTCGTCACGACCGTCCCCAAGGTCGGGGGGTTCGTCGCGCTGGCCCGCATGGCGGGGGAGTTCCTCGCCGCCTCGCCGGTCGACTGGCGGCTTCTGGCGGCGCTGGTCGCCGCGGCGACGATGACGCTGGGCAACCTGGCCGCCTTCTTCCAGGACAACGTGCGGCGGCTGCTCGGCTACTCGACGGTCAGTCAGGCCGGGTATCTCCTGCTGCCCGTCGTCGCGGCGGGGCGCGGCGGCCTCGCCGAACCGGCCCTGCTGTTCTACGTCGCCGCCTACGCCGTCACCAACCTCGGGGCCTTCGCCGTGGCGGTCGCCGTCGGCCGCGACTCCCTGGACGACCACGCGGGCCTGGCCCGCCGGGCGCCGGGTGTCGCCGTGGCGCTCGCCGTGTGCCTGCTCGGGTTCGTCGGCACCCCGCCGACGGCCGTCTTCGCCGGCAAGGTGCTGGCCTTCACCGCCGCCTGGGACGCCGGCTACGCCTGGCTCGCCGTGGTCGCGGCGGTCAACACCGTCGCCAGCGTCTTCTACTACCTGCGGTGGATCGCCCCGGCGTTCCGGCCGGGGGAGGCGGCGGTGAGGATCCGGTCGAGGACCGCCGCGCGGGTCGCCTGCGGCGCGGCGGCGATTTCGGTCCTGCTGGGCGTGGCGAGCGGCCTCCTGCTCCCCGGGCTGTCGCGTGGGGCGCCGCCGTGATCTCCGCGGCCCCGGAACCCGGCCGGCATCGTCACGAAACGCCGCCGGGATTTCGGGTGTCAAATGCCAGGAAAGCGGTCATTCCGATTTTCCTTTCCCACGGGTCCCATGGTCCGCGGAGAAGCGCGGCGGGAAAGAGGCCACCTTTGGGAAAAGAGAGAGCGTCGGGTTTTGATGAATTTTCGCGTATTGTGTCTGACTCTGAGTTTTGCGATCCTCGAACCAGAACGGACAGGACGGCGGCGAACCCGGCCGCTCGGACGGAGCACGGACGAGAGGCGGATCGCGCGTGGCCATGCGTGCCCAGCGGCCCTTCCTCGCGGAGGGCGGGAAGGAATGGCCCGCGACACTGGACGTTCCGGCCCTGACCGCGGCGGGCTGGCGTCCCACCCCCTTCCGGGAGTTCATCGTCAAGGTCCACAGCCGGTGTGACCTCGCGTGCGACTACTGCTACGTCTACGAAATGGCGGACCAGACGTGGCGTTCCCGCCCCGTCCGGATGTCCCCGCGGATCGCCGACCGGGTCGCCGCCCGCGTCGCCGAGCACGTACGGTCCCACGGCCTCACCGCGATCCGTGTCGTGCTGCACGGCGGCGAGCCCCTGCTCGCCGGGCCCGCGACGATCCGCCGCCTGGTGGACGTCCTGCGCGCGGAGGTCGGCCCGGCCGCGCGGACGGACGTGGTCGTCCAGACCAACGCGGTCCGCCTCACCGAGGACTACCTCCGCCTGTTCGACGAGCTCGGCGTCCGGGTGGGGGTCAGCCTGGACGGCACGGCAGAGGCGCACGACCGGCACCGCCGCCGCGCGGACGGCGGAGGCAGCCACGCGTCCGTGCGGGCCGCACTCGAACGGCTGACGAGCCCCCGTCACCGGCACCTGTTCGCCGGACTGCTGTGCGCCGTCGACCTGCGCAACGACCCACTGGACACCTACGAGGCGCTGACGGAGTTCCGGCCGCCGGTCGTCGACCTGCTGCTTCCCCACGGAAACTGGGACGCCCCGCCGCCCGGCCGCGGCCCGGACCGCTCCGCCACGCCGTACGGGGACTGGCTCGTCGCGGTCTTCGACCGGTGGTATCGGGAGCCCCGGCAGAGGACGCGGGTGCGCCTGTTCGGCGAGATCCTCCACCTCCTCTTCGGCGGGGCCTCCACCAGCGAGGCGATCGGGCTCTCACCGGTGGGGGTGCTGGTCATCGAGACAGACGGAAGCGTCGAGCAGTCCGACGTGCTGAAGTCCGCCTACCACGGGGCTCCGCACACCGGCCTGCACGTGGACCGCGACCCCTTCGACGCGGCGCTGTCGCTGCCCGCGGTGGTGGCCAGGCAACTCGGGGCCGGGGCGCTGTCGGCGACGTGCCGGGCCTGCCCGGTGCACCGGGTGTGCGGGGCGGGGCTGTACGCGCACCGCTACCGCTCGGGCACCGGGTTCGCCAATCCGTCGGTCTACTGTCCGGACCTGTTCCGCCTGGTCACCCATGTGAAGCGGACCGTCGAGGCGGACCTGGCCGTACGGCTGGGCCGCCCATGAACCTCGGCGCGCACCGCCTGAGCGAGGCCGTCTTCCGGGCTCTCGCGGCGGGAGGCGGCGGTGCCGCGGTCCGCGACCTGGCCGCCGCCCAGCACAGCAGGAACATCCTGTTGATCCGCGGGGTCGTGGACGCCGCGGCCGGAACCCGTCATCCCCAGGCCGACCGAACCCGCCGGGCCTACGACCTGCTCGCGGACGTGCAGGCCCACGCGCCCGCGGAGGCCGAAGCGGTGATCCGGCATCCGGGCACGGGCGCGTGGGCCCGCCGTACGCTGCGCGCCCTGCACGGTGGGGCGGCGGCTCCGGACGGTGGAGGTCCGCGGCCGGGCCCGGCCGTTCCCGCCGTCCCCGCGGGCCTCGCGGCCGTCGCCGCCGCGGCGGCGATCAGAGCGGGTGTCGCGGCCGTCGTCGAGGTGCCCGTCCACGAGGGGACCGTCGCGCTGCCCACTCTCGGCCGCGCCGTCCTGGCCTCCGGCGGGGACGGTGACCGCGCGGTCGTGCGGGTCGTGCCGCGCGGTGAGGCGGAGATCGTGGTCGGTGACGACCGTGTCCGGGTGCCGCCGGACCACCGGGCCGAGGCCCCGGGCTGGCACGGCGCGCGCCGGTTGTCGGCCGAGGCGGGAGGGAGCAGGATCGAGCTGCTCCTCGACGACGTGGACTCACACTGCCTGCCCGCGGCGACGACCGCGGCCGGCCGGTTGACGGGAGCCGAGGCCGCGAGGTGGCAGGCACTCCTCAACGGAGCGTGGGAACTGCTCGTCAAGCACCACTGGACCGTCGCCGCGGAGATCGGCGAGATCGTCAGGGTGCTGGCTCCGCTGGCTCCGCCGGTGGCCGGGCAGGTGAGCGTGTCGTCCCGGGAGACGTTCGGTTGCGTGGCGCTCTCCGCTCCGGAGGACGACCGGGTGCTGGCCGTGACGCTGGCCCACGAGGTGCAGCACGCCAAGCTCACGGCGTTGCTCGACCTGGTCCCGCTGACCCTGCCGGACACCGGGGCGCGCTACTACGCGCCGTGGCGCGACGACCCCCGGCCGGTGAGCGGCCTGCTGCAGGGGGTCTACGCGCACCTTGGGGTGGCCGGGTTCTGGCGCAGGCAGCGCCTTCACGAACACGGGAACGCGGCGATCAGGGCGAACGCCGAGTTCGTCCGCTGGCGGGACGCCGCGACCGAGGTCGTGCGGACGCTCACGGCGAGCGGGGCGCTGACCCACGAGGGGACGGCGTTCGTCTCCGCGATGGACCGGACGCTGGCCGGCTGGCGTGGGGAGCCGGTTCCGGATCCGGCGCTCGGGCTCGCCCGCCGCGCCGCCGAGCGGCACCGGCGGCACTGGCGCCTGCGCAACGGCTCGCCCTGACCGGCCCGGCGCGACCCGCCCGCGCGGCGCGCCCCGGGTCGTCCGCACGCTTGTCCGCCCGCGCGGCCACCATCCGGCACACGCGACCGGCCCGGCCCGCCCGTCGGGGCGGACCGGGCCGGACCCGGCGGGTCCGGATCAGATCGGCGGGGGGTCGAAGTCGAGGTCGAGGTGCCTGCCCTCCAGGGCGACCCTGGTGTCCGGATGGTCGGGCCCGAGGGTCCGGGCATAGGCGTCCAGGGTCTCCTCCGAGAGGCTCTTCGCCTCCCCCTCGGCGCCCGCCCGGTACAGGTCGGCCACGAGGTTCGCCGCGCCGGCCAGGGCGACGGGGTGCTCACGGCCGAGGATGGTCCGCAGCCGCTCCAGGGTGTCGCGCCGCAGCGGGATGGCCTCATCCAGCTCCCCCAGCATGACCAGGTCGGTGGCGAGGTTGGTCGCGACGGTGAGGCTGTAGTGGTGGTCGCGTGAGAGCCGGGCGTCCAGGGCGGCGAGTGAGGCCCGGTCGAGGTCGCGGGCGCCGATCACGTCGCCCCGCACCCGGCGCAGTACGGCCAGGTTGCCGGCGCAGCCGTGGTGGTAGGGGTGGTCCGCGCCGTAGACGGCGGGGTAGCGGTCGAGGGTGTCCTCGGCGAGGTGGAAGGCGTCGTCGATGTCGCCGTTGCTGCGCAGCGCGTTGGCCAGGCTCATCGCGGCGGCGAGGGTGTCCGGGTGGTCCTTGCCGAAGATCCGCTCGTAGCGGGAGAGGATGTCCCGGGCCAGCTCGATGGCCTCCGGGATCCGGCCGGTCCGCCGCAGCGCGATGGACAGGTCCTTGGCGGTGCGGAGCGTCCAGGGATGCTCGGCACCGAGCTCCTGCACACCGTAGGCGTGGGCGTCCTCACCCAGGTCACGGGCCTCGGGGTAGTCGCCGCACAGCCGCACCACCCGGGACAGGCCGTTCCAGGAGGAGAGCACGTCGGTCCTGCTGACGCCGTTGACGCCGACGTTCTGCTGCTGGAGGAGGTAGGTGTCCTCGTGCAGCTCGCGGGCCCGCTGGTACCGGCTGATCAGGCCGTGGTCGACCGCGAGGTTGTTCATCATGTTGAGCGTCCAGGGGTGGACCGGGCCGAGCACCGCCTCGTGCCGCCGCCGGGCCTCCTCATCGACCTCCAGGGCCGCGGCGAAGTCACCGCGGGCGCGCAGGTCGGCGGCGTGGATGTTGGTGACCACCAGCGTCTGCGGGTGGTCCGGGCCCAGGACCCGCGTCATCTGCTCCAGCGTCCTGCTGTTGAGGTCGTACGCCTCGCGGTACTCGCCCAGCTCGCGCAGGACGTCGCCCAGGTGCCGCTGCGCGGACAGCACGTCGGGGTGGTCGGAGCCCGAGTCGGCCCGCCAGCGCTGCAGGAACTGCTGCGCGAAGGCGCGCGCCGACTGGTAACCGCCGGAGACGAACAGGTAGCGGAGGAGGTCGAGCGCCATCCGCCGGACGGCCGGATTCCTGCTCTCCGGCACCAGCGCGGGCGTCACATGGGCGAGGAGGTCGGCGTATCGCGGCCAGTTGGCCGTGTCGTCGGGGTCGAGCGGGGCGCCGGCGGCGAGCAGGAGGTGGACCTCGCCGCGGTAGCGGGCCTGCTCCCGGGCGGTCAGCTCGTCACGGATCAGCGCCTGGATCAGCCGGTGCACCTGGATGGTCCGGCTGGGTGAGTCGATGCGGGCCAGGGCGAACCGGCCCAGCTCCCGGATGGCCCTGCTGAGCAGGATGGGGTTGCCGAGGATGCGGCGCAGGGCGCCGGCGGCCTGCGGGTCGTCCACGTCGGCCGTGTCGCCGGACAGCGGCCGGAACACGTCGCGGGGGATGGGCTCGGCGCCGAAGAACGCGCAGCAGCGCAGCAGCTCGACCGCCTCGGGGAGCTGCTCCTTCAGCCGCTCCACCGACAGCGACCACGCCGCGGTCATCGACAGGGGGTACTCCGAGGGCTTGCTCTCGGCCAGCAGTTGGCTGGTCTTCTCGGTGAGCAGCCGGAGGTACTCGTCGACGGACATCCCCGTCTCGGCCTGCAGGGCGCCGGCCTGCTCCAGCGCCAGCGGCAGGTCGCCCAGCTCGTCGGCCAGGCGGCCGGCGTCGACGGTGCTGATGGCCTTGGGCACGCGGCGGCTGAGGAACTCCACGCTCTCCGCCCGGTCGAAGACGTCGACGGCGAGCGTGTCGACGACCCCCTCCCACCGGTGGTTGCGCGAGGTGATCAGCACGTGTCCGGGACCCCGGGGGATGATCTCGTTGATGTCCTCGGGCTGGTCGGCGTTGTCGAAGATGAGCAGCCACCGGGAGTAGGGCTCGCCCCGGCGCAGCGCGTCGAGGACGGCGGCGGCGGCGTCCTCGATGCCGGTCACCGCCGCCGAGGGCAGCTTGAGGTGGGGTGCCAGGGCGGCGAGCGACGAGCGCACGAGGAGGGGCTGGTCGGCGGAGATCCACCAGACGAGCTCGTAGTCGCCCTGGTAGCGGTAGGCGTACTCGACGGCGAGCTGGGTCTTCCCGACGCCGCCGATGCCGTGTAGCGCGTGAGGCAGAACGGCGGTGACGTCCATCGTGATGCCTTCGCGCAGACGGGAGAGAAGGTCTTCCCTTCCCGTGAAGTTCATGTTGCGCTGGGGTACTTTGCCCCAAACGTGTGGAATGCGCCCGTGTTCAGCCTTCACAATGGCCATCCTAAGCGCGCCACCCCCCGATCGTCGAAGAGGCGGGCGTTTCATCGGTGTCTGCTGTAGGGGAATATCGAAGACGTCGTTCCTGTTGTCCGGAATGATATGATTAATCGTTACAAGTGAATTTATCCATGACATTTGGTTGAATTCGGACATGCGCAAACGGGCGCGTGACCATGGCCGGACGGCGTGCGAAGATAGAGGAGCGGAGCACCGGGAGCGAAGGTGACGGGAGCGCCTATGTGGGATGACGCCGCCACGCGGGACAGTGGCCTCATCGACGTCTCAGGGCTTTCCCTGAGAGATCTCGACCGGCTCGACGAGACCGCCTTGGCGCACGCGCTTCGCAGGCTCATGGAGATCGAGGAACGGGACGCCGATCCGGTCGCGGGTCACCAGTCGTCTGTGTGACGCCCCGCGCGCCGCGGACGGGATCCCGTCGATGACAAGTGGGTGATGAGGGTGCGGTCGATACCCGTTCCGCGGTCGGCCGGGCCGGCGTGCCGCCGTCCGCCCGCGGAACGGCGGAATCCGCGCCCCCGATGGGCGCGCGCGGATGAGGCGGCAGCAAGGATGCGTAAAACTCGTGCACACATTCCATTCGGTCACTCGGGCCACCGCCCCACTATTTCGGCAGTGACGCAGGATTCGGTCGACGAGTGGTTATATTGCACCGGATGGGATCGATGTGACCGTTGAGACTCTGATCAATACCGTGGACCACGGTCCCTACATCGGCCTGCGCGCGTTCCGCACCGAGGAGAGCCGCCTGTTCTTCGGGCGGGAACGGGAGTCCCGGCAGGTCGCCAGACTCTGGAAGGCCGACCGGCTGACCGTTCTCACCGGGGAGCCGGGGGTCGGCAAGACCTCGCTGCTGAACGCCGGCGTCTGTCCGCTGCTGGCGTCGGAGCGACTGCGGATCCTCCCCGTCGGTCGCCTGACGTACGCCTCCTCCTTCCCCGTCGCGGCGCTGCCCGAGCACAACCCCTATGTCCTCGCGCTGCTGGCGTCCTGGTCCCCCCATGAGTCACCGGCCCGGCTGGCCGCGATGACGATCTCCGGGCACCTGCGCAGAT
Source organism: Streptosporangium pseudovulgare (assembly GCF_014648055.1). GTDB lineage: Bacteria > Actinomycetota > Actinomycetes > Streptosporangiales > Streptosporangiaceae > Streptosporangium > Streptosporangium pseudovulgare. The sequence continues at coordinate 128,717 of NZ_BMQJ01000012.1, read as the reverse complement.
ACGAGGCGGTCGCCGGCCGTTCCGCCGCCTCCGGCCCGCTGATGGCCGCCATCGACCAGGCGGAGGAGCTGTTCGACGACCGTGAGGACCGGCGGCGGCACGCCGGCGCGTTCGTCGACGAGCTCGCCGCCGCCCTGGACGACCATCCGGGACTGCACCTGCTGCTCGTGGGCCGAGAGGGGTTCGCCGATCTCTTCGAGTCCTACCGTGTCCGGTTCGGGACGGCCGCGGGCTCGGAGGTCGTCCTGGCGCCCCTGGACCGCGACGCGGCGACGCGGGCGGTCCGCGGCCCCTCGGAGTCCCGGGGCCGTCCCTTCGCGCCCGGCGCGGCGGAGGAACTGGTCGACGACCTCCGTTCGGTGACGCTCCTCGATGACATGCGAAGACCGGTCGCCTCCCCGGCCGACGCGGTGCACCCGGCGCTGGTCCAGACGGCGTGTTCCTCGCTGTGGGAGACGTTCTCCGGCGCCGACGTCGTCACCGGGCCGCACCTGCGCCGGGAGGGCGGCGCCGAGCGGTTTCTGGGCGACACCTGGCGGCGCGTCGTCTCCGGGATCGCCACCGACCATGACCTGTACCCCGAACGGCTGCTCAACTGGCTGGGACGGGCACTCACCGCCGGCTTCCCGGCACGCGCGCGGGTCGGCGAACGGGAGGCGGAGGCGGCCGGCGTGCCCGGCTCCGTGCTGCGGGCACTGGCCGCCCTCCACCTCCTCCGATCCGAAGGAGGGGCGTCCGGTTCGCGGGAGTACGCGCTGTACGACGATCGTCTCGCCGCGGTCGTCCGCGGGCTCGCCGTCGGCGGTCCGGTTCCGGCGGTTCCTCCGGCGCCGACGTCCTCCGCGGCGCTGCTGCACGCCGCGGTCCAAGCCCTCGCCGAGGGGGAGGCCGCGCTCGCGCGCGGGCACGTCCGGAGGATCCTGGAAGCCGGTGACGACGATCTGCGCCCGCGCGCCGAGGCATGGTCCCTGCTCGGCAACATCGCCTGTGAGGAGGGCGACCTGGAGGAGGCCGTCCGGTCCTACGACACGGCCACGACCATGTTCGAAGCCCTGGGAGACACCTCCGCGGTGGGGCGGCTGCTGGCGGCGATCGGTCGGCTGCGCCTGCGGCAGGGGGATGGAGCGCTCGCCCTCACCCTGCTGCGCGCGGCCGTCGAGCGGGTGCCCAACGATCTGACGGTGCAGACCCAGCTCGGGTGGGCGCTCGGGGAGCTTGGCCGCCCGCGGGCGGCCGTGGCGGTGCTCAACGGGGTGCTGGCCGTCGACGGGAACACGCCGGACGCCCTCCGCGTGCGCGGGGAGATCCTCGCCGACCTCGGCGAGGCCGAGGAGGCGCTGCGTGATCTGGACCGGGTGCCGCACCGCACGGAACCCGTCACCCGGGCGGCCCGCGCCTTCGCGCTGGCCACGCTGCACGACTTCGGGGCCGCCGACGGCGAACTGGCCGCCGTGCTCGCCGACGCGCCGCACGAGGGTTCCGTACTGCTGTACGGCGCGCGGGCGCGGGCGGCGGAGGGAGACCGGGCCGGCGCCGCCGACCTCGCGGGCCGGGCGCTGACGGCCGCCGGCGCGCCGCTGCCACCCCACCGGCGCGAGGTCGCCCTGGGACTGCTGGCGGCCTCGGAACCAGGCGAGCCGTACGGCGACGATTCGGGGCGGTGACGGCCCGGGGTCGTGACCAGCCGTACCATGACGGTCCGGGATGGTGACGACGCGGAGGCGTACGGCGCTCGCTCCGTGCCGCCCTCACTTCGTGCGGCGCGTCACCTCCCCGTCACGGTGGCGTCCCGCGCCGAGGTCCGGCGTGTTCCCCGCCTCCGGGCCGCCGGTCACCTCGCGCCTGGCGGCGAGCTGGAAGGCGGTGAGACGGGCGTCGAGGTCGCGCAGGTCCGGGGCACTCCTCATCTGGCCGCCCAGGCAGACGTCGTCCTGGAAGGCCAGATCGATGGACTTCACCGCGGCGGCGGCGCTCCGGCCGGCCGACTCGGCCAGGGCCACCGCGGCGGACGCCACCTCCTCGGGGGCAGCCAGCGACACCTGCGCGGCGTGCAGACCCGTGGCCGTCGCGTGCTCCTGGACGGCGCCGAGCCTGACGTCCATGTCCCGCCAGTGACGCTGGGCCGCGATCTCGATCGTCATCCTGAGCTGAGCGGCCGACTCGGACAGGTTCGCGCACGCCTGCCGGAGCTCATCGCGCCGCCGGTCGCGCCGGTCGCGCTCCGCCTGGCGCCTCTCGCGCCGGGCGGTGGTCCCCTGGGTCAGCGCCACTCCTCCCAGAGCTCCCAGAAGCGTGCCTACCGTCGATATCACCGTCGTGACGACAGATGGGTCAGGCATAGGTAGATCGTGCCATCGGCGGGTCATTCTCCGCAGGCTCCGGCGAGAGATCCATCCCGCCACGGGCCGCCACCAGGGCCTCATGCCCTTCCAGGCGGTGCTCGCGTCCCAGCCGTGCTTCGGCCAGCCCGCGCAGCGCCACGGTTTCGCCGAGCCGGTCCCCGGACCGGCGGCAGGCCGCCAGGGCGGCATGGAGGGCCCGCTCCACACCGGTCCAGGAGGACCGCAGCGCCGCGTCGTTCAGCATCGCGGCGGTCAGCTCCCAGCACAGCTCGTCCAGGCCGAGGGCCGACGCCTGCAGCACGGCGGCTACCAGGGAGGCCCGCTCGCTCTCGAACCAGGCGATGGGGTCGGCGAGCAGCATCTCGCGGACCCGCGCCGGCGGCGGCCAGCGCGGCGCCCTGCCCCGCACCGGGGTGTACCGGGCCGCCGGCAGGCGCTCGTCGGCCTCCTGCGCCAGGGTGAGGAAGGCTGCCAGGGTGCGGGTGATCACCACGTCGACGACGGTGCCGCTCTCCTCCAGCGCGGCCTGCTCGCGGGCGTAGCGGCGGACGAGCTCGTGGAACCGGTAGCGGGTCTGGCCGGCGGCGTCCGGTTCGGTGATCTCCAGCATGCGCGCGTCGGCGAGGGAGTCGGCGAGCTCCTCCGCCGCCTCCTGGGACGTCTCCAGCACCATCGCGATGGTCCACGTGGCGAAGGAGGGGAGGTCCAGGACGCCGAGGAGGCGGACGGCCCGCCGCGCCGCCTCGTCCAGCCGGTGGTAGTCGGCGGCGATGCCTCCCCTGACGTCCGGGTCGCCGAGGGCCAGCTCGTCGAGGCCGTCGCGGTCCAGCCGCTCGGCGAACCGCGAGAGCGTCCAGTGCGTACGGCCGGCGAGCCGCGTCCCTGCGGCGCGCAGCGCCAGCGGCAGGTGCCCGCACAGCCGGGTGACCTCGGCGGCGGCCTCGGGCTCCGCGGTGACGCGCTCGCGGCCGAGGACGTTCGCCAGCATGTCCGCGGCCTCCCCCGGCTCCAGCGGCTCCAGCTCGACGCGGGCGGCGCCCGGCCAGCCGGGCAGCCGGGAGCGGCTGGTCACGATGACCGAGCAGCTGGGCGAGCCGGGCAGCAGCGGCCTGGCCTGCGCGTGGTCGGCGACGTCGTCGAGCACCACGAGCATCCGGCGGCCGGCGAGCCGGCTGCGGTACAGGTCGATCCGTTCCTCCAGGTCCTGGGGAACGGCGGAGGCGTGGACGCCGAGGGCACGCAGGAACCGGGCCAGCACCCGTGACGGGTCCGCGGGGCACGCGCTGGAGCCGTGCATGTCGGCGTAGAGCTGGCCGTCCGGGAACGCCTCGCCCAGCCGGTGGGCCACGTGCAGGGCCGTGGCGGTCTTGCCGACGCCGCCCTGCCCGGTGACGAGCGCCACGGCGACGGACCCGGTGCCGCGGGCGGTCAGCGCGCCGCGGAGCCGGCCGACCGTCTTCTCCCGCCCGGTGAAGTCGGCGACGTCGGGAGGCAGGAGGGACGGACGGAACGTTCCACCGGAGGGCGCGGGCTCGTAGGAGTCGTATGGCTCGTAGGGCTCGTAGGAGGAGGACGGGCCCGTCTCCTGCCGCAGCACCTGCAGGTGCGCCGCGCGCAGCTGCGGGCCGGGGTCGATGCCGAGCTCGTCCGCCAGCCTCCTGCGGGTCGCCTCGTACTCGGACAGCGCCTCGGCCTGCGCCCCGGCGCCCGCGAGGGCGAGCACGAGCCAGGAGTGCACCGCCTCGTTCAGCGGCTCGGCCGCGGCGACGGCCCGCAGCTGCGGGATGACCTCGCAGGTCAGGCCGAGTTGGAGGGCGAGCTTGGCGACCTCCAGCAGTACGTCCACGCGTTCCTGGTCGGCCGCGCGGACCCAGGGATGCCCCCGGACCGCGTGGCCGAGATCGGACAGGCAGGGACCCTGCCAGAGCTGCAGCGCCCGCATCAGCAGCTCCAGGGTCTCCCTGGGGGAGCCGGCCCGCCCGGCCCGCGCCACCGCCGTCCGGAAGCGGACCAGGTCGGTGTCGCACCGGTCGAGCCGGATCGCGTACGCGGGTCCCAGCCCGGCGAGCCAGGAGGCGCCGGACCGGGCCACATGGGACGGATCGACGCGGCGGCGCAGCCGCCCCACGTAGGTCTGGACGAGATTGACCACGGAGTCCGGGGCGCCGTCGCTCCACACGGCGTCGATGATCTCCTGGCGGTGGACGGGCGTCCCCGCCTTCAGCAGCAGCAGAGCGAGAACGGTCCGTTGTTTGTCCGAGCTGATCGCGACCTCGGTATTTCCCCGCCATACCCGTAGTGAACCGAGCAGGCTGAACCGTATATCCGCCATTTCTCTCCTGAAAGAGCCCACGGTCAGTGCCGGAAATCTGGAGAATCATATGTTTTGACGGAATGTAAGGCGAGATTGTGATGTGTCCAATCCCGGCCATCACCACTGTCACTTCCTCCTCTTTCCCGTCACCGGATGGCCGCTCCACCCCAGGGCCGCGCCGTACGGCGACGGCCCCGGGGGCGCGGCCGGCACCGCGCGTTCCGCTCCGCCGTACGGCGCGGCCCGCCCTGTCGTACGGCCGGCACGGCGCGGGTCCGCTCCGCCGTACGGACGCGCCGTACGGCCGGTCGCGCCGGGTCCACTGGCGGTTCACTGGCGGTTCACTGGCCGCGCCGCCCGCCCGTGCCCGCGCCGGGTTCAGTGCCGCGGCGACGCCGCTCCAGCGGCGGCGGCCATCGTTGACATCGACCTTCGGACCTCGGGAGGAGGTGCACGATGAAGAAGATCAAGATCCGTAAGGCCGGCCCGGTCCGCCTGACCGCCGCCGCCTGCTCGATCTACAAGAACGTGAGCTGACGCCGGCTCCCGGCGGTGCGCCGGGTACGGCACGTCCGCACCCGGCGCTCCGCCCCACGCCGCGGAACCCCACCGCGGAAACTCCACCGCGCGGAACTCACTGCGGGAACCCCACCGCGGGAACCCCACCGCGAACCTCGCCAGGCGGAACCCCCCGCGCGGGACCGCCACCGCGAACCTCACCGGACGGGACCCGCCACCGTGGAATCCGCCGCGGGACACACCGCCCCGCGGCCCCGCCCGCCGCACGACCTCGCACACCACCCTCGCGCGACGCCACCTGGAAGGGCTGCCCGTTGACCGACGCAGAGGCCGTGACCGGCGGCCCGGCGACCCGCTACGACCCCGACCGGCCGCTCCCGCTGCACCACCTGGTCTACCTGGAGGACGGCGAGGAGGTGACGGTCGGCAGGCCGGACACCGACTCCTACGCGATCTTCCCGGCGGACGGCGCCGAACTGCTGCGCAGGCTCCAGGAGGGGGTCCCGCCGCGCGCGGCGGCCGCCTGGTACGCCGAGCGCTACCACGAGGACCCCGACATCGACGACCTGGTCGCGGCGCTCGGCGAGCTCGGCTTCGTCCGCGAGGCCGGCGAGACCGGGGGGACCGGCGAGACCGGCGAGGCCCGTGAACCCGGCGCGTCCGACGATCCCGGCGGGCCGTACACCGCGGACCGGCCGGTCCGCTGGCGGCGGCTCGGCGCGGCCCTCTTCTCCGCCCCCGCCTGGATCTGCTACGCGGCCGTCGTCGGATGGGCGCTGGTCGCGATGGCGCGCCGGCCCGACCTGGTGCCGAGCTACCGCAACGTCTTCTTCACCGATTACTACACCGTCATCCAGGCGGCGCTGTTCGTCGTGGCCATCCCGCAGCTGCTGCTGCACGAGAGCTTCCACGCGCTCGCCGGGCGGCGGCTGGGTCTGCGCTCCAGCCTGCGGATCTCCCGCAGGTTCTACTTCGTCGTGCTGGAGACGTCGCTGGACGGGCTGGTCGCGGTGCCCCGGCGGAAACGGTACCTGCCGATCGTGGCCGGGATGCTGGCGGACGTGGTCGTGATGGCGGCCCTGACGATCGCTGCCGACCTCACCAGGCAGCCGGGGGGCGCGCTCTCCTTCGCCGGGAGGTTCTGCCTGGCGTTCGCCTTCGCCGTACTGCTCCGCATCCTCTGGCAGTTCTCCCTGTACCTCCGCACCGACCTCTACGTCCTCGTCTCCACCGCGCTCGGCTGCGTCGACCTGCACACCACGGCCCGGCAGATGCTGGCCAACCGGGTGAACCGGCTGCTCGGCCGGCGAGACCGGCTCGTCGAGGAGTCCGACTGGCACCCCACCGACCGGCGCGTCGCCCGGTGGTACTCCTGGCTGATCGTCGCCGGCTACACGGTGAGCCTGACCACGTTCCTCGTCGCGGTCGCCCCGATCGTCTACCAGATGTTCGTCGGGATCCTCGGCCGGTTCACCGGCCACGGCGCGTCCTGGCCGGAGCTGCTGGACTCGCTCGTCTTCTGCGGATTCATCCTCGCGCAGCTCGTCGTTCTCGCCTGGGTGGCGGCCCGGGAGCGATACCGCGACCGGAGACAGCGGCTCGAACACGTCATCACCTGAAAGGGACGCACCATGGGTAACCACCACTGGATCCGGGCCGCCCGGCGCCGCGACCGCGACCTGCTGCGGGAAGGACTCGACCTGCCGCCGGTGCTGATGGTGCTCGACGCCCACCGGCGGCTGCGCGGGCCGTACACGGCGGCCGGCACGCTGATGCGGGCGATCGCGCCGGAGGCGCTGGAGCGCCGGCCCGAGCTGGGGCCCGCGCACAACATCGAGATCCTGACCAGCACCCCGGAGCTGGCCCGCCTGGTGCCGCCCGCGTGGACCTCGCTGGAGTGGCAGGCCGGCAAGGGGGAGCGCACCCGCTTCTACTCCCGGCTGCACACCCTGAACATCTCCAACGGCCTGGCCGAGCTGCTGCGCGACCACCTGGCGGCACTCGGCGGAGGGCCCCGCACCCTCGTCTTCGAGAACGTGCACCACGCCGACCCGACCGACCAGGAACTCGTCGCCGTGCTGCTGCGCCGCGGCGACCTGGACGGGCTGACCGTCGTCGTCGGCACCGGGCCCGAACCGGTCCCCGACCCGCCGGGCGAGGTCACGATCTCGCTGGCGCGCGTCCTCGCGCGCCACGCCGTACCGGTGGACGCTCCCGCCGCCGTCCTGACCTCCGCCGCTCCGGACGCCGGGGCCGTGGACGCGACGGCCGCCGCGCGCGCCTACGTCGAGGGCGACTGCACCGACGACGACCCGCTGCTGCTCGCCGCCTACGAGGCGCTGCCCGCCGCCGAGCGTGCGCGGCTGCACGACGAGCGGGCGGCGGCGCTGGCCGGCCGGGGCGAGTTCTCCCTGTCGCTGGGCGCGATCCCGTACCACGCCGAGCACGGCACCGACCCGTCCGGCGCCGGACTGGCCGCCCTGCGCCTGGCGATGGACCACTGCCGGGGCATCGGCCTCTACCAGGCCGCCGCCGACCTGGGCCTGCGCGGCAGGGCGCTGGTGGACCGGTCGACGCAGGAGGAGCTGTGGTGGCACTTCACCAACGCCACCAGCACCACGCTCGCCTCCCTCGGCCGGGCCGACGAGGCGATGACGATCTACGACGAGGCACGGGCCGTCAGCGCCGACCCCATCGTCCACATGGAGCTGGCCTACAGCACCGCCATGCTGTACGCCCGGCACTACCCCGAGCCGCGGCGCGACTACCAGCGGGCGCGGATGTGGATGAACATGTCCATCGCGATCGCCTCCCTGGTGGAGGACCCGAAGAAGCGGGCCTTCCACTCGGTCTTCGGCCACAACGGGCTCGCGCTGGTCGAGGTGCGCCAGAAGCGGGCGGACGAGGCGCTGCGGATGCTGGAGGACGGCATGGCCCGGCTGGACCGGGAGCTGGAACCCGGCGAGCACGCCCTGCACCGCGCGGTGCTGCGCTACAACCGCGCGCAGGTCCTCGGCATGATGGGCAGGCTGGAGGAGTCGTTGAGCGACTACCTCGCGGTCGTCGAACTCGACCCCGACTTCCCCGAGCACCACTTCAACGTCGGCAACATCCTGCGGCGCCTCGGCCGCGACGAGGAGGCCGTCGCCGCCTACGAGCGCGCGCTGCGCCTGTCGCCGCCGTTCCCCGAGGCGTACTACAACCTCGGTGACGCCCGCCTCGAACTCGGTGACGTGCGCGGGGCGCTGGCCGACTTCGGCTACACCCTCGAACTCGACCCCGCCCACCTCGACGCCCGGGTGAACCGCGCCGGGCTGCTGTGCGACCTGGGGGAGACCGACGCCGCCTGGCGGGACGTCACCGAAGGGCTGGAGCTCGCGCCGGACAACGCCCACCTGCTGTGCCTGAAGGGCCGGCTGCTCGCCGAGCGGGACGACTCCGACGCGGCCCGCGAGGCGCTGTCGGCCGCGATCGGCCGTGACGAACGGCTCGCCGAGGCGTGGGCGCTGCGCGGCGAGCTCGCCTACGCGGCCGGGGACCTCGCCGGAGCCGCCCACGACCTGGACCGGGCGGTCGAGCTGGGCGGCACGCCCGAGATGCGGTTCAACCGGGCCGTCGTCCACCAGGAGTCGGGCCGCTACGCCGAGGCCGCCGCCGACTACGAGATCGTGCTGGCCGCGACCGGCGACGAGGACAGCCAGGAACGGCTGGACGCCTGCCGGGCGGCGCTGGGCGAGCCCGCCGCGGCCGACGTGCCGGCCTGAGCCTGGGCCGACGTGCCGGCCTGAGCCTGGGCCGACGTGCCGGCCTGAGCCTGGGCCGACGTGCCGGCCTGAGCGGACGTGCTGACGCGCCGGCCTGAGAACGATCCGCGGCCGGCGCGCCGGCCCGGGAACGACCCACGGCCGGCGTGGGCCTTGAGAACGACCCGCGGAAGGGACGCGCCATGCCAGACCTGTTCGAGCCCGCGCGGCTGGGACGGCTCCGCCTGCCCAACCGGCTGGTGATGTCACCGATGACCCGCAGCCGCGCCGACCACCGCGGGGTGCCCGCGGCGGAGACGGCCGTGTACTACGCGCAGCGGGCCACCGCGGGGCTGATCGTCTCCGAGGGCGCCCAGCCGAGCCAGGCCGGGCAGGGTCACCCGGGGACCCCGGGCCTGCACACCGCCGAGCAGGTCAGGGCGTGGCGGGCGGTGACCGACGCGGTGCACGCGGCAGGCGGCCGGATCTTCGCCCAGCTCATGCACGCCGGCCGCATCGGCCACCAGAGCGTCAACGGGCTGCGGCCCGTGGCGCCGTCGCCGGTGCGGGCCGCCGGGCGGATCTTCACCCTCGGCGGGCACCGGGACCTGCCCGTCCCCCGGGAGCTGAGCACCGCCGAGACGCGGGCGACGATCGGCGACTTCGCCCGCGCCGCCCGGCTGGCCCTCGACGCCGGATTCGACGGGGTCGAGCTGCACGGCGGCAACGGCTACCTGATCCACCAGTTCCTCGCCTCGGGCACCAACCACCGCGGCGACGTCTACGGGCGCGACCGGCTCCGCTTCGCCGTCGAACTCGCCGCGGCCGTGGCGGAGGCGGTCGGCGGGGACCGGGTGGGGCTGCGCGTCACCCCGGGCGACCCGCACAACGACATCGCCGAGGACGACCTCGAACTGGTCTACCCGGCGCTGGCCGCCGCCCTCGCCCCGCTGGGCCTGGCGTATTTCCACCTCGCGGGCGTCGCGGCGGGCACGCCGCTCGCCGCCCGGATCCGGGCGGCCTGGCCCGGCGCCCTGGTGGTGGCGCCGCGGTCGGGGGGCGAGTTCCCCGACGACGGCGGCCGGGCCGCCGCCGAGGGGTGGCTCGCCGCCGGGGCCGACCTCATCGCCTTCGGCCGGGCCTTCCTCGCCAATCCCGACCTGGTGGAACGGCTGCGCACCGGCGCGCCGCTGAACCACCCCGACCCCGCGACCTACTACGGCGGCGGCGGGCACGGCTACACCGACTACTCCTTCGCCTCAGCCCGCGGCTGACCCCGTCGCGGCACCCCCCACAGCCGGCCGTACGGCTCCGGTCGTGTGGGCCGTACGGTTCCGGCCGCGGGCCGCGTGGGCCGGGCGGACCGGCCGGCCCGCGGGGCGCGGGCCGGCCGGTCACGACGTCACGGGCTGAGGCGGTGCAGGTCGCGCGGGAAGAGGGTCGTCTGGCGGACGTTGGCGGCGCCCGTCAGGCGGGAGGTCCAGCGTTCCAGGCCGATGGCGAAGCCGCCGTGCGGCGGCATGCCGTGCGCGAAGGCCGCGAGGTACCCCTCGTACGCCGCCGGGTCCTCGCCCCGGGCGGTGAGCGCGGCCAGGTAGTCGGCGTGCAGGTGCAGCCGCTGGCCGCCCGTCACCAGCTCCAGCCCCCGGAAGAGCAGGTCGAAGCTGCGTGAGCGCTCCGGCGCGGCCGGGTCGGGGTGGGTGTAGAAGGGCCGCTTGACCATCGGGTAGCCCGTGACGAACAGGAACTCCGAGCCGTGCTCGCGCAGCGCCCACTCGCCGAGCCAGCGTTCGTGCGCCGGGGCCAGGTCGGGTTCGCCGCGTGGGTCCTCCTCGGTGTGCCGGGCGAGGAGTTCCTGCGCCTCGGCGAAGTCGATCGCCGGGATCTCCTCCGGGACCTTCGGCACCTCGATCCCCAGCAGGGCGACGGCGGCCCCGGCGCGTTCGGCGACGGCCGCGTGCATGCCGCCGAGCGCGCGGGTGAGCACCGCCATGACGTCGCGGTGGTCGCGGACGAAGCCCAGTTCGGCGTCCAGGCTCGTGTACTGCGCCAGGTGCCGGGCGGTGTCGTGCGGCTCGGCCCGGAAGACCGGCCCGACCTCGTAGACCCGCTCGAACACCCCGACCAGGGCCTGCTTGAAGAACTGCGGGGACTGGGCCAGAAAGGCGGGCCGGCCGAAGTAGTCGATGCCGAAGACGTTGGCGCCCGACTCCGTCGCCGAGGCCACGATCTTCGGGGTCGACGTCTCGACGAACCCGAGTCCGTCCAGGGCGGCCCGGAACCCGGCGACCCCGGCGGCGGCGATCTCGAACGGCGCCCGCAGCAGGGGATGCCGCAGCGCCACCGGCGCGTGGTCGAGGACCGTGGGCAGCGTGCCGGAGACGACGGGCCGGTACAGGTCGAAGGGAGGCGGCTCGACCGGCGTGGAGAGCACGTCGATCACCGGGTCGGCCAGCTCGGCTCCGCCGGGGGCCTGCGGGTTGGCGGCGACGGTCCCGGTGACCTCGACGACGGTCTCCTCGGCCAGGTGGACCGGTTCGCGCAGCACGACCTGGGCGAGGCCGGAACGGTCCCTGACCACCAGGAACGACACGGATTTCAGCTCGCGGCGGCGGTGCAGCCAGCCGGCGATTCGTACGGTGCGGCCGACGTGCGCGGGCAGGTCGGCGGCGAGGATACGAGAGATCATCACACTCCTTGTGGAATATGAGCGGATCCCTTGGGAGTGCGGGGGAGAAGGGTGCTCCCGGTGCCACCGCACTTTCGCCGCCGCCTGGGCGGCGGCCTCATCACGGCCCGATCACGGGGGCCGGCCGGCAGGGCATTGGGCGGGATCGCCGTTCCTCCCCGCACTCGGGAGGGTCTTCACCCCGGGGCGCGGGACCGCCTTCGCAGCTACCGGCGGCTCTCTGACCCGCGTGATCCCGGGACTACTCGTCTCCGTCATCGCGTTGCGCCCAGTCTAATGCGATCTCGGCCGGGGAGCGGCGCCCGCCCCGCCTCCGCCGCTCTCCCGCCCGCGCCGGGCTCCGTGGCATCGGCTCCGTGGCATCGGCTCCGTGGCATCGGCACCGTGGCATCGGCACCGTGGCGCCGGCTCCGCGGGCACCGGCCTCTGCCCGTGCAGGCCTCTGCCCGTGCAGGCCTCCGCCCGTTCCGGGCCCGGCACGGGCGGAGGCCTGCACGCGGTGGCGCGTCAGGCCGACGCGCCGGAGACCGCGGTCTCGAACCAGCGGGTGATGCTCGTCGGATGCGTGATGGCGGTGCCGACCACGACGGCGTGCGCCCCCGCCCGGACGGCCTCGGCGGCCTGGTCCACGGTGTGGACGCGCCCCTCCGCGATCACCGGGACCGGCAGGTCGCGGGAGAGCCGGGCCACCAGGTCGAGGTCCGGGCCGGGGCCGGTGCGGGAGTAGGGCGTGTAACCGGCGAGGGTCGTCCCCACCACGTCGGCGCCCGCATCGGCCGCGGCGACGCCTTCCTCGTACGTCGAGACGTCGGCCATGACCAGCCGGCCGGTGCGCTCGTGCACCGCCCTGACGGTCTCGGCGAGCGTACGGCCGTCCGGCCTGGGCCGCCGGGTGGCGTCGAGGGCCACGATGTCGGCGCCGGTCTCCGCGACCGCGACGGCGTGGTCGAGCGTCGGCGTGATGAAGACCTCGCCGTCGCCGTCCTTCCACAGGCCGATGAGCGGAAGGTCGAGCGCGGCCCGGATCCGGCGCAGGTCATCCAGCCCCTGGGCGCGGATGCCCGCGGCCCCGCCGGCCGCGACCGCCAGGGCCACGCGGCACATCGTGTCGGGGTCGCGCATCGGCTCCCCGGGGTAGGCCTGGCAGGACACCACCAGACGGCCGCGCAGCGCGGCCAGCACCGGGTTCACACATCCTCCTCTGTGGTCGCCGAAACCGTGGCCGCCGGGGCCGCGGGAGCCGAAGCCGCCGCCGTCGGAACTGCGGGAGCCGAAGCCGCCGCCGTCGGAGCCGGGGTCGTCGTGGTCGAGGCCGTCGTGGTCGGCGCCGGGGTCGTCGTGGCCGAAGCCGCCGCCAGGGCCAGCCGGGCGGCGCCGAGCAGGGCGGCGTCCCCGCCGAGCGCGGCCGGCTCGATCGGGACGTCCCGCAGCGCGGGCAGCGCCTCGGCGCGGACCGCCTCGCGCAGCGCCCGCCACCAGGGCTCGCCGCAGCCGGTGACGCCCCCGCCGACCAGGACGAGCTCGGGGTCGATGACGTTCACCAGCCCCCCGATCGCCGCGCCCAGCGCGCCCGCCCCCTCGGCCAGGACGGCCGCGGCGATCGGGTCGCCGGCGTCGGCGAGGCGGACGACCTCGGACAGGTGCCCGGCCTCGGCCCCGCTGCGGCGGCGGTACTCCGCGAGCAGGGCGGGCCCGGAGGCGACCGCCTCGACGTGCCCGTGCCCACCGCACGGGCACGGCCGGCCGGCCGCGGCGGGGACGGGCAGATGCCCGGCGTGCCCGGCCACCGAGTGCGCGCCGTGCCGTACCCGCCCGCCGAGGACGAGGGAGGCGCCGACGCCGGTGCCGACGGCCACCAGCAGCACGTCGTCCCGGCCGGCGGCGGCGCCGCGCCACAGCTCGCCGAGCGCGTGCGCGTGCACGTCGTTGTCGACGGCGACGGGCAGGCCGAGCCGCCGGGACAGTTCGCCGCGCAGGTCGGTGCCCGCCCATCCGGGGATGGCGCCGGTGGCCGAGACCACCGTGCCGCTCCGGGGATCGATGACCCCCGCGCTGCCGACGCCCACCGCCGTGACGGTCCCCGCGCCGCCGTCGAGTTCCCGGACGAGCTCGGCGGCGGCGTCCACGACCGCGTCCGGCCCCCGGGTCGCGGGGGTCGGACGGGACCGTACGGCCAGCAGGTTCCCGGTGGGGTCCACCAGGCCCGCCGCGGTCTTCGTGCCGCCGATGTCCACGCCGACGACGAGGGTCACAGCAGCCCGGCCTCTTCCAGGCGGGCGGCCACGGCGCGGGTCTCCTCATCGGTCAGCTCCCGCATGGGCTGCGAGACGGCGGCGTGCGCGATGACGCCGCGCAGGGCGAGCGCCGTCTTGAACGCGCCGACGCCCCGCGTGCTGCCGCCGGCGGTCGCCGGGGACACGGCGTCGACGATGCGGAACAGCGCGGTCAGGCGGTCCTGCTCGGCCCTGGCGTCGGCCCAGCGGCCCTCGGCGCAGGCGCGGAGCAGCCGGACGTAGCCGTGCGGGTCGACGTTGCCCAGGCCCGGCACCGCGCCGTCGGCGCCGGCGAGCATCATCGCGTCCACCACGACCTCGTGGCCGGTCAGCGCCGAGAAGCCCGGCAGGCCGGCGGCGCCGAGCACCACCTGGCGGAAGCCGACGTCGTCGCCGCTGGAGTCCTTGAGGCCGTCGACGACGCCGTCGGCGGCCAGTGAGAGCACCTGGTCGACGGTGAGCTTGGTGTGCACCGACACCGGCACGTCGTAGGCGAGCAGCGGCAGGTCGACCGCGGCCCGGACCACCCGGAAGTGACGGTCGACCTCGACGGGGTGGACGCGGGTGTAGAACGGCGCGGTCACCACGGTGGCGTCGGCGCCGAGTTTCTGCGCGGCCCGGGCGCGTTCGATCACGCGGGCGGTCGTCGTCTCGATGCATCCGGCGATCACCGGGACCCGGCCCGCGGCCGTCCGCACCACGACCTCCAGCGCCCGGTCGCGCCGGGCGTCGGTGAGGAAGGCGGACTCACCGGAGCTGCCGAGCGCGAACAGGCCGGAGACGCCGGCGTCGATGAGGAACTCGACCAGCCGCTCCAGAGACGTCGCGTCGATCTCACCGTCCGGTGTCAGGGGGGTGACGACCGGGGGGACGACGCCGCTGAAGCGGGGCTTGCGGGGATTCACGGGATGCTCCTTACCGGCGGCTGGGATGGGTTTCGGGGTGAGATCCGGGGTGGATCTCGGGATGGACGCAGTGCCAGGAGTGCCCGCTCTCCGGGGCCGCGAGGGTGGCGTGCGGGAACTCCACCGCGCACTCGTCGGTGGCCTTCCAGCAGCGCGTGCGGAACGGGCAGCCGGACGGGGGGCGGGTCGCGGACGGGACCGGGCCGGTCAGCACGATCCGCTCGGTGTCGTCGAGCAGGCTCGGGGTGGCCGAGAACAGCGCCCGCGTGTACGGATGCCGCGCCTCGCCCGCGACCGCCGCGGCCGGGCCCTCCTCGACCACCCGGCCGAGGTACATGACCGCGATCCGGTCGGCGAGGTAGCGGACCGTCTGGATGTCGTGGGAGATGAACACCAGACCCAGGCCGAGGGTCGCGCGCAGGTCGACGAGGAGGTTGAGCACCTGGGCGCGGACCGAGACGTCGAGCGCGCTGGTGGGCTCGTCGGCGACGATCACGTCCGGTTCGAGGGCCAGGGCCCGGGCCACGGCGACCCGCTGGCGCTGCCCGCCGGACAGCCCGCCGGGCAGCGCCTCGGCGACGTGCCCGGGCAGCCCGACGAGGTCGAGCAGGTCGCGAACGCGGTCCTCGCGCTGCCGCGCCGTGCCGCGCCGGTGCACGTCGAGGGGGTCGCGCAGGATGCGGCGCACGGGCAGCCGCGGGTTGAGCGCGGTGGAGGCGTCCTGGAACACCATGGCCACCGAGGTGCCGAACTCCTCGCGCCGCCGCCGGGCCGGCAGCGACCACAGGTCCTCGCCGCGGAACCGCACCGTGCCCGAGGTGGGCTGCTGGAGGCCGACCACGACCTTGGCCAGGGTGGACTTGCCGCAGCCGGACTCGCCGACGACGCCGAGGATCTCACCTCGTCCGGCCGACACCGTGGCGTCGGTGAGGGCGTGCACCACGTCGCGGCGGAACAGCCCGCCGCCGCGTGCCGAGTGGAGGACGTGCACGCCCTCCAGGCTGACGACTGGTTCGTTCACAGCTGTCCCCCTCCCGGGTGGAAGCAGGCCCGTGCGTGGTCGTGCGGGTCGCCGGCCAGCACGGGCGGGGCCGTACGGCAGGCATCGGTGGCGGCGGCGCACCGGCCGGAGAACCGGCAGCCCGGACCGAAGTCCTGAGGTGCGGGCACCACGCCGGGCACCTGGTGCAGCCGCTCGGCGCCGGTCTCCAGGGAGAGCACGGAGCCGAGGAGGCCGCGGGCGTAGTGGTGCTCCACGCCGGAGAACAGCCGCGGTGTCGTGCCGACCTCCGCGAGCTGGCCGGCGTACATCACCGCGACCCGGTGCACGAGTTCGCCGACCAGGCCGAGGTCGTGCGAGACGAGCACCATGGCGAAGCCGAGCTCGTCGCGGAGCCGGCCGAGCAGCTCGACCACCTGGGCCTGCACGGTCACGTCGAGCGCCGTGGTGGGCTCGTCCGCGACGAGCAGGCGCGGGCTGCGGGAGAGCGCCATCGCGATCAGCACCCGCTGGCGCTGGCCTCCGGACAGCTCGTGCGGGTAGCTGCGCAGCGTGCGACGGGGGTCCAGGCCGACGAGTTCGAGCAGCTCCGTGGGGGTGCGCGTGCCGCCCCTGCGGGTGAGCTGCCGCAGCTGGGCGCCGACGAGGACCGAGGGGTTCAGCGACGACATGGCGTCCTGGTAGACCATGGCGATCTCCGGGCCGGAGATCGCCCGCCGCTCACGGGGCGGGAGCGTGAGGATGTCCCGCCCGTCGTAGACGATCCGGCCGTCGGCCCGCGCGCCGCGGGGCAGCAACCCCATGATCGCCAGACTGGTGAGGCTCTTGCCGCAGCCGGACTCGCCGACCAGGCCGAGCGTCTCACCGGCGCGCACGTCGAAGGAGAGCGACTGCACGACGGGGACGTCGCCGTACCGCTGGGGGAAGCGGATGGAGAGGTCCTCGACGGACAGCAGGGGCCGGGCGTCGGCCGGGAGCGGCGGCACCCGGGGCGCGCGTTCGCGCGCCACGGCGGCGAGCCTGGCGAGCGCCTCGCGCACCCCGGTCTCGTCCACCCGCTCGCCCGTCTGCTCACCCGTCCGTCCGGCCGCGGGTACGACGTCCGGGTCGGATGCCGGATCCGGGGCAGGGTCCGAGGCCGGGGCGGTCACCGCGTCCGCCGCCGGATCCGCCAGGGGACCCGCGGTCCGCGCCGGGGCCGGCCGGGCCGAGCGGGGCGCGGCCCAGGCGTCGGTCAGCCCCTCGGCGAGCAGGTTGAGCGCGAGCACCGTGACCAGGATCGCCAGGCCGGGGAAGAAGGTGGCCCACCAGCCGCCGGACAGCACGATCTGCCGGCCGTACGAGAGGACGTTGCCCCAGCTGGGCGCCGGGTCCTGGATGCCCGCGCCGATGAACGACAGGCTGGCCTCGAAGATGATCGCGTCGGCGACCAGCACGGTGGCGAAGACCATGATCGGTGCGGCGCAGTTGACGGCGACGTGCCGGACCAGGATGTACCGGCGGGGCGCGCCGATCACCCGCTCGGCGGCGACGTAGTCCTCGCCGTACTGCGCCAGGACGTTGGCCCGCACCACCCGGGTGAGCTGCGGCACGTACAGGAAGGCGATGGTCAGGATCAGGATCGGCAGGCTGCGGCCGAAGACCGCGACCAGCACCGCGGCGAGCGCGATGCCGGGGAAGGACATGATCACGTCGAGGACGCGCATGATGCCCTCGCCGACCACCCGGCGCGAGGTGGCCGCGAGGCTGCCGAGCACCGCGCCGGCCAGCACCGCCACCGCGGTGGCGCCCAGGCCGATGAGCAGCGAGGACCGCGCGCCGTGGGCGATCCGGGCGAAGATGTCCCGGCCGGCCCGATCAGTGCCGAACCAGTGGTCGGTGCCGGGCGGGGTGGCCGGCACGCCGGTCGCGAGCGGGTCGCCCGTGAGGAACGGCGCCAGTACGGCGAGCAGCGTGACCGCCGCCAGGACGATAAGGGAGACGCGGGCCGCCGGGGACAGCCGGGTGAACCGGATGCCCGGGCGGGACAGCCGCGCGGTGAGCTGGGATCGGAACATGGTCACACCGCCCGGATCCGCGGGTTGACGACGAGGTAGAGCAGGTCCACGACGAGGTTCACCACGAGGAACGCCAGCGCGATCGTCAGCACCGCCCCCTGTACCAGGGCCACGTCGCCGTTGGTGACGCCTTCGAGGATGAGCTTGCCCATGCCGGGCAGGTCGAAGATCGTCTCGATGACCACGGCGCCGCTGAGCAGGTAGCCCACCCGCAGGCCGAGCACGGTCAGCGGGGTGATGAGCGCGTTGCGCAGCACGCCGCGGATGACGACCGCGCGGGGCAGGCCGTTGCCGGTGGCGGTGCGGACGTAGTCCCGGTCCAGTTCCTCGACCATCGACGTGCGCACCAGCCGTGACAGCGAGGCCGCCACCGGGATGGCGGTCGCGATCGCCGGGAGCGCGAGCGAGCGCAGCCACCCGCCGGGGGAGTCGGCCGGGTTGACGTAGCCGCCGGTCGGGAACAGGTCCAGGCCGAGCGCGAACTCCTGGATGAGCAGGATGCCCAGCCAGAAGGACGGGATCGCCACGCCCGCGATGGACAGCAGACGGCCCAGCTGGTCCGGCCACCGGTCACGGTACAGCGCGCCGACGACGCCGAGGGCGAGGGCGAGCACGACCGCGAGCACCAGGGCCAGCAGCGTGAGCTGCATCGTCAGCGGGAAGGCCGTGACGATGCGGTCGATCACCGGGGCGGCCGGCGGGGCGGTCTGGCCCAGGTCGCCCTGCGCGAGCCGGCCCAGGAACCGCACGTACCGCACCGGCAGCGGGTCGTCCAGCCCGTGGGCCGCCGCGTAGGCGGCCCGGGCCTCGGGGCTCGCGCTCTCTCCGAGGGCGTTGTACGCCGGGTCGTTGGGTGAGAACTGCAGGACGACGAAGACGAGCAGGGTGATCCCGAGCAGCATCAGCGGCAGGGTCACCAGCCGTCTCGCGGCCAGCCGTAGGAATGCGAACATCGTGGTCTTCTCGTCGCGGGACGGTCAGGCGCGAGCGACGTCGAGGAACGACAGGCCCGTGGTGGGGATGGGCCTGAAGCCGGGGAGCGCCTTGTCGTCCCACGCGGTGGGCAGCTTGCGGTGCAGGATCGGGTACAGCGGGGCCTCCTCGGCGACGATGTCGACGACCTGGCCCCACAGCTTCCGCTGCTCGGCGGCGTCGCCGCTCCGGCTCGCGGTGTCCAGCAGCTCCAGGACCTTCTTCGCCTCCTTGGTCCCGCTCCAGCGGTGCCGCTTGGTCATCCAGATGCCGTCGTAGAACCAGCGCAGCAGCAGATCCATGTCGTTGCCGAAGACCGAGGGGTCGCCCGGCGCCACCAGGACCTGGAAGTTCCCCGGGTCGACCTTGTTGGCGTACTGCCCGCCGGACTGGCCGATGTCGAGGGTGGTGGCCGCGCCGACGGCGTCCCAGCCCTCCTTGATGACGGGGAGGACGTCCTTCACCCAGCCGGCGTCGGTGGAGACCAGGGTGACCTTCAGGCCCTCGGCGCCGGCGTCCTTCAGCAGGGACTTCGCCTTCTCGGGGTCGTAGCCGTAGACCGTCGAGGCCCTGGTGTAGGACGGGTGCGTCTCCTGGACGTAGCCGGTGGCCGGGGCGGCGTTGCCGAGCATGCCCGTCTTGATCAGCTTGTCCTTGTCGATGGCGTAGTGCAGCGCCTGCCGTACGCGCCTGTCGTCGAAGGGCTTGGCGGTGCAGTTGAACATGAGGAAGAGCAGGCCGAAGGACTGCACGGCCTCCAGCTTGTGCTTCTGGCCGACCCGGTCGACGTCGATGTAGGGGACGTCCTCGATCGCCGCGACCCGGCCGGACTCCAGCGCGGTGACGCGGGCCGACGGGTCGGCCAGCAGCCGCCAGGTCATGTTCTTGACCTTGGCGGGACGGGTGCCGTTGTACCTGTCCCACTTCTCGAAGACGAGCTTGTCCTCCTTGGTGGCCTCGACGAGCCGGAACGGGCCGGAGCCGACGGGCAGGGCGTCGAACGCGGCCTTGTCCTTCTCCACGATCGCCTTGGGCACGATCTTGACGACCGTGAGCCGTTCCTTGAGCAGCGGGAAGGCGTGCTTGAGCTTGATCTCCACGGTCTTGTCGCCGTTCGCGGAGACACTCTCCACGAACGGGATGAACTGCGCCATGAGCGAGGCGTTCGCCGGGTCCAGCACACGCTGGAAGCTGAAGGCCACGTCCGCGGCCGTCACCGCGGAGCCGTCGTGGAAGGTCGCGCCGTCGCGGAGCGTGACCTTGTAGGTCGTGTCGTCGGTCTTCTCCGGCTCGCCCGCGGCGAGCGCGGCGTACGGCTCGCGGGTCACCGGGTCGAGGTCGAAGAGGCCTTCGAAGACGTGCATGTTGGCCGCGACCGGTGTGGCGCCCGAGGAGGTCATGGGGTCGAAGCCGGTGGAGAGGGCGTAGGAGATGCCCGCCTCGATCGTGTCGGCGGCGGCCGCCGGCGCGGCGCTCCCGGTGGAGGCCGGGCCCGAGCAGGCGCTCAGCGAGCCGGCGAACGCGGTGGCCGCGCTCATGGCCCCGACGAACCGCAGGAATCCGCGGCGGTTGACGGGCGGGGTGAGGTGGGTCACGTCGTCCCTCTCCTTATGACCGTGGCCGGTGTTGGGGGGTGGTCGGCAATCGTATGACGTCTGATGTCTGATGCCGTTAAGATTCGGAATGTAGACGGGTACCGGACGAAAGGGCAAGATGTTGGCCGTGATCGAGCCCATCTCGCGACAATCAGGCGGTGCGCGGTTGCGTCAGCACGAGGTGGCCGAACGCATCAAGCAGTACATCCTGCAGAACCGCCTGCGCCCGGGTGACGCCCTGCCCACCGAGGCGGAGCTGTGCGCCGCCGTGGGAGCGAGCCGCTCCAGCGTCCGCGAGGCGATCAAGACCCTCACCGCGCTCGACATCGTCGAGGTGCGCCACGGTCACGGAACATACGTCGGGCGGCTGTCCCTCACCGCGCTCGTCGAGAGCCTCGCCTTCCGGGGCCTGCTCAGCCGGGCCGACGACTTCCGGGTGCTCGCCGAGCTGGTCGAGGTCCGCCAGACGATAGAGCAGGGCCTGGCCCCCTCCATCGTCGCCGCGCTCGACGACTCCCTCCGGACCGGCCTGGGCGAGATCGCCGACCAGATGGCCGAGCTCGCCGCCAGGGGCGAGACCTTCGTCGAGCAGGACCGCCGGTTCCACCTGCTGCTCATGGAACCGCTCGGCAACGAGCTGGTCACCCAGCTCACCGCCGCCTTCTGGGACGTGCACGCCATCGTGGCGCCCACGATGCACACCACCCCCGAGTCGGTGCAGGAGACCGTCCAGGCGCACCGGGCGATCGTCGAGGCGGCCGCCGCAGGGGACGCCGACCGCCTCTCCGCCGCGATCGCGGCGCACTACGTCCCGGTCCGGCGGCATCTCCAGGAGGGGCCCGAGGTCTCCGGCCCCGACGCCGAGGAGGCGACCGCCTAGGTTCCGCTCCGTGACTCCTCGCCGCGGCGGAGATCCACGAAACGGAACCCGGCGATCGCCCGCCGGCGACCGGCGAGGAACCGCTGGGCCGGGTGCGGCGGCCGGGCGGGGTGGATCTGGCGCCGGGGCTTCGGCCCGCGCCTCTGGCGCGCTACATTGGTGTGTAACTTTCCAATGGGAAGTAGGCACTTCAGAGTGCGTAAGGCGCCCATGGGTGGGAGGAGCGGCGGATGGCGACGATGACGGCTGCCCAGCAGAGGGCACAGGCCAAGGTGGAGTACAACGCCTTCGTGGCGGCCTGCCCCAGTCGCAAGCTGCTCGACCGGATCTCCGACAAATGGGTCACGCTGATCCTGGCCGCGCTCGGCAGCGACGGCGCGCACCAGCCGGGCGCCGACTGCGCCGGCGAGCCCCGGGCGATGCGCTACTCGGAGTTGGCCCGCCTGCTGGCCGGCATCAGCCAGAAGATGCTCACCCAGACGCTGCGCTCCCTGGAGCGCGACGGCCTGGTGACCCGCACCGTGGTGCCGACCGTGCCCGTCACGGTCTCCTACGAGCTGACCGAGCTCGGCCTGTCGCTGTACGAGATGATGCGCGGCCTCAAGGCCTGGGCCGAGGTGCACATGGACGATGTGCTCGCCCACCGCGAGACGTACGACACCCGCGCCGGGTGAACCGGCGCGGAACGCCCCGCCGGCGGCACCGGCGCCCTCTCGAGCCCTGACCCGAGGCCCGTGACCAGGCCGACGTCGGCGTCCCAGTACATGATCTCGTCGATGTCGCCCGCGGACGGGTCCCGCACCCGGCCGGGGACATCCGAGGGCCCGCCCCCTGCCGCGAGGAGAAAGCCCTCGAACGCCGCCGTCAGCGGCCGATCTCGTCCAGTTCGGCGAGATCCTCGGCGGAGAGCGGGAGTCCCGCGCCCGCGACGTTCTCGCGCAGGTGCGCCACCGACGAGGTGCCGGGGATCAGCAGGATGTTCGGTGACCGCCGCAGCAGCCAGGCCAGGGCGACCGACATCGGCGTCGCGTCCAGCCGGGAGGCCACGGCCGTGAGCGCCGAGGACTGCAGCGGGGTGAAGCCGCCGAGGGGGAAGAAGGGCACATAGGCGATGCCCTGCCCGGCGAGCTCGTCGATCAGCTCGTCGTCCTGGCGGTGGGCGAGGTTGTACATGTTCTGCACACACACGATCGGCGCGATCGAGCGCGCCTCGGCGACCTGTTCCACCGTCGCGTTGCTCACGCCGAGGTGCCGGATCAGGCCCTGCCGCTGGAGTTCGACGAGGGTCTCGAACGCCTCGGCGAGCGAGCCGGGCTGGGGGCCCTGGGCGTCGCCGAGCCGGAGGTTGACCACGTCCAGCGTCTCGAGGCCGAGCTCCCGAAGGTTCTCGTGGACGGCGCGGCGCAGGTCTTCGGGCCGCCGGGCAGGAGGCCAGCCTCCCTCCTGGTCCCGGGTCGCGCCGACCTTGGTCACGATGTGCAGCGAGTCGGAGTACGGGTGCAGCGCTTCCCGGATCAGCCGGTTGGTGATGTGCGGTCCGTAGGCACCGGAGGTGTCGATGTGGGTGATCCCCAGATCGGCGGCCTCGCGCAGGACGGCGAGTGCGCCGTCGCGATCGGCGGGCGGGCCCATGACCCAGGGGCCGGCGAGCTGCATGGCGCCGTAGCCGAAGCGGGTGACGGCCAGGTCGCCCAGGGCCCAGGTGCCGCCGGGAAGGGAGGTGGAGAGCGTGCTCATTGCTTCGCCTTTCGTGGTGAGCCGGATGATGGTGCCTGACAGCGCCTTGCATCATCTTTGGTGCGTAGCTCCCTGAAGGGAAGTGGGCACTTCGGAGTGCGTAGGGCACCCGCGGGTGAGAGGAGCGGCGGATGGCGACGCCGACGGCCCCCGGCCACGATGTCCTGGGAGGAAGTGATCGACCGTACGGCGGAGCCGCTGCGCACCGTGGTGCTCGGGTGAGAAGCCATCCGCTCGCCGGGCGGCGGCCCTGATCGGGGCGTCACGGACACGGTTCCCCATGGCCGCCTGCGACGTGACGGTGTCGATGACCTGTGCGCCTCACCCGCGGCGAACCGGTGGTAGGAGGGCGTGTCGAAGCTCGCGTCGGTGACGGGGTGGAACAGCACCTGCTGCACCAGCGGCACGTCGCCGCGTTCCTTGGCCATCAGGGTCAGGGCGGCGCTCATGTTGCCGCCGACGGAGTCACCGGCGACCGCGATGCGGGTGGCGTCGAGGTGCTTGGTGGCGCCTTCGGTGACGACCCAGCGGGCGACGGTGTAGTTCTGCTCGATCGCGACGGGGTAGCGGGCCTCGGGCGAGAGGTCGTACTCGGGGAAGACGACGGCGGCGTTCGCGCCGACGGCGAGTTCGCGGACCAGGCGGTCGTGGGTGTGGGCGTTGCCGAACACCCGGCCGGCGCCGTGGATGTAGATGATGACGGGCAGGGTGCCGGTGGCGCCGGCGGGCTTGACGACGCGGGCGCGGACGCTGCCCGTGGGCCCGCCGGGGACGGTGATCCACTCCTCGTCGACCTGCGGCTTGGCGATGTCACCGGACTGCACTTCGTCGACGGCCTTCCGTCACTCGTCCGCGCCGCACGCGCAAGGCCGGGGAGGGGCGAGTTCGTCCGTCCTGCCGGCGACGCCCCACGCGACGCCCGCTCCACGGTGCTCGGTGCTGCCTGGTGCGCCGTCCGTTGGACGTCAGTCCCACCAGAAGGTCCAGGTGTTGATGCCGCTCAACTCCTCTGCGTAGGACCTGAGCGTGTAGGGACTGCATCCCTGCTGGATGTTGTCCGGGCAGAACGCGAAATGCTCCGCAGCCACGTGCAAGGCGTGCTCCACAGTGCGGGGCGGCGCGGCCACGCTGAGGTGGAGGGTGTCGAATCCGACCGCGACCACGCGCACGCCGAAGCGGCTCTCCCAACTGCGCAGCATCGCCGACAGCGGCGGTGTGCCGCTGTGGTTGCACGGCCCTGTCCAGCCGATCGCGGTCAGGGCGTCCGCGCCGCAGGCGGCCGGCACCAGGCCCAGATGACCGCGCTGGTCGTCGAGCAGTTCGGCATACCGGTCGGCGGCCTCGGCCGGATCCGCGGTGGGTTCGCCGGGCGGTGCGAGGCCGGGGCAGTCGCGGCGGAACGGTTCGAGATCTTCGAAGTCGTAGTGGTCCTCGTCGTCATCCTCCGCCCATTCCGCCCATGCCTCCGCCATGAAGCCGGCGGCGTCGTGCTCGTCGATTTCAGACACGGGCGTCGGCGTCAGCTCGCCCTGTTCCCATGGTCGGCCATCGCCGCGGCTCAGATCGTGCAGCAGGAGCAATGGCCACAGTCCCGACCGAGGGTGCTCAGCGTGGAACACGGCCCAGGTCTCACCGTCGACCGGGCGGTCGCTCATCCAGAAGACCGGCGCATGCGACAGGCCTTCGGCTTTCTCCTCGCCCCGCATGGACCGATCCGCCGTCATAAGACGTCCATCCGGGAGGGGGACCGCCAAGCTGCGGCCAGTGCCGCCGTCGGGAAACAGCCGGGCGAGTTCCGCAGGGAGCAGGAGATCGTCCATCATGTCGGGTCCTCACATGTCGAC
This sequence comes from Streptosporangium pseudovulgare, assembly GCF_014648055.1. Classification (GTDB taxonomy): domain Bacteria; phylum Actinomycetota; class Actinomycetes; order Streptosporangiales; family Streptosporangiaceae; genus Streptosporangium; species Streptosporangium pseudovulgare. The sequence goes on along the minus strand of NZ_BMQJ01000012.1, from coordinate 103,847 downwards.
GGGTCGCGAATCCCCCTCAGCGGGGTGATACCACCGACGGAACCGTACGTCCGGGGACCGACAAGTCTGATGATCACGTCTCCTTTGCGGTGGACGGCAGGACCGGTCGGGCCGGACCTGCTCTGCTGCACGACACCGGTACTACTCGCAGCCCGGCTGCTCGAGCAGGACCTGGAAGTGCTCGGCCGCGGGCGGAATTCGCCGGCCGTTCTGACGATGAGGCATGTCGAAGGGCGCCGTGGCCGTCTCTTCGATTCGGTTACCGCGCCGTCGGTTTGAACGGCCATCGAGGTTCGGGGCCCACGCTGTCGTGATCAAGGTGCCCAGGTGAAGTCGTCCGAGCCCGTCAGCACTCCCTGGCGGCGTTCAGGCCGACGGCCGAATGACGGTCAAACGATGAAGGGCCTGACCGCTGTCTCCAGCGATCAGGCCCTTCACCTGCGAGTCGGGGTGGCGGGATTTGAACCCACGACCTCTTCGTCCCGAACGAAGCGCGCTGCCAAGCTGCGCTACACCCCGGCGCACGTCGGTCTTGCTCGTGCTTGAGAAAGTCTAGCGGACTTCGCGGGTGCTTGCGTCATTCCGGCGTCGCGGCACCAGGGTCAGCAGGCTCGCCTCGGGGAAGCAGGCGAACCGGGCCGGGGCGTAGGGGCTGGTGCCCAGGCCGGCCGAGACGTGGAGGAACGCCGAGTCGTGGCGGCTCAGGCCCTTGACCCGGGCGCGGTCGATGCCGCAGTTGGTGACCAGCGCGCCGTAGAACGGGATGCAGAGCTGGCCGCCGTGGGTGTGGCCGGCCAGCAGCAGCTGGTAGCCGTCGGCGGCGAAGCGGGTCATGTTGCGCGGCTCGGGGGAGTGCATCACGCCCAGGCGGAGGTCCGCCTCCTCGGGGGCGGGCCCGGCGATCAGGTCGTAGCGGTCGCGGTTGATGTGGGAGTCGTGGATGCCGCCCACGGCCACGTCGAGGTCGCCGACCTTGAGGCGGGCCGTGGTGTTGTTCATGTCCAGCCAGCCCTCGGCCGACATGGCGGCGCCCAGCTCCTCCCAGGGAAGCGAGGGGATCTTCTGGACGTGGTCGCCCTTGGAGGTGCGCCACAGGTAGCGGACCGGGTTCTTGGGGCGCGGCGCGTACATGTCGTTGGAGCCGTAGACGAACAGGCCCGGGCGGGTCAGCAGCGGCTCCAGGGCGTGCATGAGCGGGGCGACCGCGTCGGGGTGCGCGATGGAGTCGCCGGTGTTGACCACCAGGTCGGGCTGGAGCTCGCCCAGCGAGCGGACCCAGTTGATCAGCATCCGCCTGCCCGGGGTGAGGTGCAGGTCGGACAGGTGCAGGATGCGCACCGGACGCCGGCCGGGCGGCAGCACGGGCACGTCGAAACGCCGCAGGCGGAACGCGTTGCGCTCGACGACCGAGGCGTAGGCGAGGCCGGTAAGGCCGACACCGAACAGGGACAGGGGCACCGCGGCTGCTTTCCTCACACCCTCATCATGCCCGACACCCGGCGCCCGGGGAGAAACCCTGGATACACCGGGACCGGTGAGACGGCAAGATGGACCGCATGAGCACATTGAAGGACAAGCTGAAGGCCGACCTCACGGCCGCGATGAAGGGCCGCGACGAGGTCCGCACCCGGACCATCCGCATGGCCCTGGCGGCCGTGAACGTCGAGGAGGTGGCCGGCAAGGAGGCGCGCGAGCTCTCCGACGACGAGATCGTCAAGGTGCTGACCAAGGAGGCCAAGAAGCGCCGGGAGGCGGCGGAGGCGTTCAGCGGCGCGGGCCGCGCCGAGCAGGCGCAGGCCGAGCTGGACGAGCAGGCGGTGCTGGAGGAGTACCTCCCCGCCCAGCTCTCCGACGACGAGATCGCCGGGCTGGTGGACGAGGCCATCGCCGAGACCGGCGCGTCCGGGCCCAAGGCGATGGGCCAGGTCATGAAGGTCCTGAACCCCAAGGTCGCCGGGCGGGCCGAGGGCGGCCGGGTGGCGCAGATCGTGCGGGCCCGCCTGAGCGCCTGAGTTCGCTCCGGAAACGCCGGGAGCCCTCCCCGCGACGCGGGGAGGGCTCCGGTGGCTCGGTGGCCGGTCCCGGAGGACCGGCGGGGGTTACGGGATCACCGGGGACTCAGCCGTTGCCCCGGCCCCGCCCGTGGCCCCGGCCGACCCCGGGCCCGAAGGTGCCGCCGTCGTTGACGACCGTGTTGCCGTCGCCGTCCCCGCCGCCGTGGTCGCCGCCGACGTCACCCGGCTTCCTGGGCGGCGGCTTGGGCGCGCAGTTGCCCGAGCAACCGCCGAAGCGGCCCATGTCGACCGAGTGGAAGGACGTCGGCTCGACGCCCTTGAGCGCGCCGGGCATGGACAGCTTCCAGATCTTTCCGGAGATGGTGGCACCGTAGACGTAGCCGTAGTAGCGGCCGCCGATCGTCACGCCCGTCAGGTCGTGGCTGAAGGCGCCGCGCGGGTCGCCGAGGCTGACCGCGGAGGCGAGGTCCGGGGTGAAGCCGGCGAACCAGGCGGCGGTGTAGGCGTCGGTGGTGCCGGTCTTGCCCGCCGCCGGCCGGCCGATGCCGCCGATCTCGCTCATCGTGCCCTTGGTGAACACCCCGGACATGATGTGGGTGGCCGCGTCGGTGACCTCCTCGTCGAGGACCTGCTCGCACTTCGGCTTGTACGGCGTGGTCTTGCCGTAGCGGTCGCGGACCTCGGTGATGGCCATCGGCTCGCAGTAGGTGCCGCGGGCCGCGATGGTCGCGTAGGCGGCGGAGACCGTCACCGGGTCCATCTCGTTGACGCCGAGGGTGAAGGTCTCGACCTCCCGCAGCGGGCCGCCGTCGGACCGCTTGATGCCGAGCTTCTTGGCCGTCTCGACGACCTTGCAGAGACCGACCTTCTCCTCCAGCTTCATGAAGAAGGTGTTCACCGAGCCGAGCGTGCCGGTGGTCAGCGACTTGAAGCCGCCGCCGCCCTCGCTGGAGTTGAAGACCTGGTGGCTGGGCTCGCCGACCGCGTTGCCCTTGCAGTCGCGGAACGCGCTGTGGCTCGGCGCCTGGTAGGTCTTGCCGGTGGTGTTGCCGTCGTTGAGCTTCATCCCCTGGTCGAGCGCGGTGAGCAGGGTGAACGCCTTGAACGTCGAGCCCGCCTGGAAGCCGATGCCACCGCCGTGCTGGGCGTCGGCGGCGAAGTTGATGCTGGTCTCGTTCTTCTTCTTGCTCGTGCCGAACTTCCGGCTGGTGGCCATCGCCCTGATGGCGCCGGTGCCCGGGACGACCATCGCCTGCGCGGCGACCGGCTTGTCGCTCGCGTTGACCATCTGCTTGATGGCCTTCTCCGAGGCCTTCTGCGCCTGCGGGTCGAGCGTCGTCTTGATCGTCAGACCGCCGCGCTGGAGCAGCTTCTCGCGCGCCTCGGCGGTCTTGCCGAACGCCTTGTTGTGGCGGATCTCCTCGCGCACGTAGACGCAGAAGAAGGGGTACTTGCTGGTCTCGCAGCCGCCCGGGGCCGAGATGTCCTTGAAGCCGAGCTTCTTGGCCTTGGCCTCCGCCGCCTCCTGCGGCGTGATCTTGCCGAGATCCTGCATCCGCTTCAGGACGGTGTTGCGCCGGTCCAGCAGGAGCTTCTGGCGCTTCTTCCAGGTCTTGGAGGACTCGCCCTTGTGCCGGGCCGGGTCGGTGCCGTTGGGGTCCTGTACGGCGCCGGCCAGCGTGGCGGCCTCCCACAGGTCCAGCTTGGACGCCGGCTTGTCGAAGAACCGCTTGGCCGCCGCCTGGATGCCGTGGGCGCCGGCACCGAAGTAGGAGATGTTGAGATATTTCTCCAGAATCTCCGACTTGGTGTACTTCTCCTCGACCGCCAGGGCGTAGCGCAGCTCGTTGAGCTTCCGGGAGAGGGTCGGCGCGATCGCGGCCTGCTTCTCCTCCGGGGTCTCGGCGCTGTTGAAGAGCACCTGCTTGACGTACTGCTGGGTGATCGAGGAACCGCCCTGCGTGGAGCCGCCGCCCGCGTTCCGCACGGCCGCGCGGAGGGTGCCCTCGATGTCGATGGCGCCGTGCTCGTAGAACCGGAAGTCCTCGATCGAGATGATCGCGGTCTTCATGACGTCGGCGATCTCGTCGAGCTTCACCGACTCGCGGTTCTCGTAGTAGAACTGCGCGAACTGCTTGCCGTCGGCGTCCAGCAGGACGGTCCTCTCCGGCAGCGCGGGTTCCTTGAGCTCCTCAGGGCGTAGGTTCAGCTCCTCTGTGACGGAGTTCACGCCGAGCCCCGCCCCGCCGACCGCCGGGAACGCGACTCCGGCCGCCAGAAGACCCGCGGCGGCGCCCGCGGCGACCAGCCGCAGGACCTTCCCGACCGCGCCTATCGCCGATACATGATCTTTGCCCTGAGCTTGCACACGTCAAGAGTACGTCGGACGGATGTCCCAAACGGTAACGGATCGCCAATTCGACGTGACTCGGTCTTGTACCGAGTCAGGCGGCGGCCGCGTGCCGAGTCAGGTGACTAGTCATTCCCGGCCACGTGGCCGCTGATGACCATGCGGGAAATTGGTCCCGCCGGGGTCTGTCGGCTCGAACGTCTGATTGCGTACGTTCTCTTTCTGCGGCAACTGAATACGGAGGCCCGACGCCCGCGCCCGTCGGCCCCAAGTCACGACTGACCACCTAAGGGGAGTGGGGTCGAATGTGGATCACGGATTGGACCTCCCGTGCGGCCTGTAAGGGTGCGGATCCTGACGCGCTGTTCGTTCAGGGCGCTGCCCAGAACCGGGCGAAGCTGATCTGCCGGGGATGCCCGGTCCGTACCGAATGCCTCGCCGATGCGCTGGACAACCGCATCGAGTTCGGGGTGTGGGGCGGAATGACCGAGCGCGAGCGCCGCGCGTTGCTGCGCCGGCGACCTGACGTCGACTCCTGGCGCGATCTGCTGGAGATGGCCAAGGAGGAGTACGAGCGGACGAACGAGCTGATCGCCGGCTGACGTCCGCCCTGATCCCGTACGGCCGGCGCCTCGGCGCCGGCCGTACCCGCGTGTTCCGGGAAGGGCCGGGAACCCCGGCCCCGTGACACCCTGTGCTCCCCGTCGCCCACCGGGCGGCGGGGAGTCCGGCATGTCGGACTCCGGACGACGCCATACGGTCGGCCACGCGGGACTCCGGACGACCGCCATACGGTCGGCCACGCGGGACTCCGGACGACCGCCGCGTGGGCGGCCGTGCCGGGCTCCCGGAGGTCGCCTACTGCGCGGCCAGGAGCTTGCCGACCTGGCGGAGGCCCTCCAGGTCGTGCACGTCCTCCCACATGGCCGGCACCTCCGCGACGGGCACCGTGGGGTGGGCGGTGACGAAGTGCTCGCGCTCACGGTGCTCGCGGGCGGCGAGCTGCATCCGCCCGGTGTGCAGCCGGAGCACGGCGGCGGCCAGGTCGTGCCCGCCCCGCGACTCCAGCTCCTCGGCGGCGGCGGCGCTACGCGCGGCCGACAGGCCCTCCGCGGGCGAGCGGTGCACCCGGTTGATCACGACGCCCGCCAGGGGCATGCGCTCCTCGGCGAGCCGTTCCACGAAGTACGACGCCTCACGCATCGCGTCGCGCTCCGGCGCGGCCACGACGACGAACGCGGTCCCGGGGGCCTGCAGCAGCCGGTAGGTCTGCTCGGCGCGCGCCCGGAAGCCGCCGAAGACGGCGTCCAGCGCGGAGACGAACGTCTGCAGGTCCTTGAGCACCTGCGCGCCCAGCAGCTTGGTCATGGCCCCGGCGATCAGGCCGAAGCCCGCGTTGAACAGCTTGAACGCGCTCCGCCCGCCTGCCTTGGCGGGGGCGGTCAGCACGCGGATCAGCCGGCCGTCCAGGAAGCGGCCGAGCCGTTCCGGCGCGTCCAGGAAGTCGAGCGCGGATCGGGAGGGCGGGGTGTCCACGATGATGAGGTCCCACTCGCCCGACCGGCGCAGCTGGCCGAGCTTCTCCATCGCCATGTACTCCTGGGTGCCGGAGAAGCTGGACGACAGCGACTGGTAGAAGGGGTTCGTCAGGATCTGCCGGGCCCGCTCCGGGTCGGCGTGGGCCTCGATGATCTCGTCGAAGGTCCGCTTCATGTCGAGCATCATGGCGTGCAGCGTGCCGTCGCCCGTCACGTCCTCGACCGGCCGCGGGACGTTGTCCAGCTCGGTGAGGCCCATCGACTGCGCGAGCCGCCGCGCCGGATCGACGGTGAGCACCACGGCCGCGCGGCCGCGCTCGGCCGCGCGCAGCCCCAGAGCGGCCGCGGTGGTGGTCTTGCCGACGCCGCCGGAACCGCAGCAGACGATGATCCGGGTGCCCGGGTCGTCGATGATCGCGTCGAGGTCGAGGACCGGGACGTCCCGGTGCCCGCCGGGTCGCTCGCTCATGCTGCTCCCTGGTTGCGGATCGATTCGGCCAGCTCGTACAGCCCGGCGAGGTCGACCCCGTCGGCCAGCAGCGGCAGCTCGTAGCGGGGGCGGCCGGACGCGTCGAGGGACTCCCGCTCCCGCTGCTCCAGCGCGGTACGGCGGGCGTGCTCGACGATCTCCTCGGCGAGGGCCTCGGCCACCGCGGCGGCGTCGGAGGCGCCGTCGGCGAGCCCCGCGGCCTTGAGGCCGAGCGCCAGCTCGGCCGGGTCGAACCGGCCGCCGGCCGCGGCGTCCAGCACGGAGGCGGGGAGCAGCGACTCCCTGACCATGTTCGTGAAGATCCCGCCGGGCGGGAGCCCGGCGGCGGTCAGCTCGGCGAGCCCGTCGAGGGTCTCCTGGACCGGCATCTCCTCCAGGAGCGTGACGAAGTGCACGGCGGTCTCCGGGGAGGCCACCACGCCGTTCACCAGGTCGGCGTGGTTCTTGATGGGGCCGACCCTGGCCAGGCCCGCCACCTCGTTGGTGACGTTGAGGAAACGGGTGATCCGCCCGGTCGGGGGCGCGTCGAGCACGACCGCGTCGTAGACCCGCCTGCCGTCCTTGTTCTTGCGGCGGACCGCCTCGGTGGTCTTGCCGGTCACCAGGACGTCGCGGAAGCCGGGGGCGATGGTGGTGGCGAAGTCGACGACGCCCATCTTGGTCAGGGCCTTACCCGCCCGGCGCATGCCGTAGAACATCTCGAGGTAGTCGAGCATGGCCTCTTCGGGGTCTATGGACAGGGCGTGGACGTCCCCGCCGTCGGGCGCGACGGCGATCCGCCGCTCCTCGTACGGCAGCGGCGGCAGGTCGAAGACCTGCGCGATGCCCTGCCGGCCCTCGACCTCGACCAGCAGGACCTTGCGCCCGCCCGCGGCGAGGGCAAGGGCGAGCGCGGCGGCCACCGTGGTCTTGCCGGTGCCGCCCTTACCGGTGACGACGTGGAGGCGTACGCCGTCCCAGTCGGTGTCGCGAGCTCTCACGTCTCGAAGGCTACCCAACCGTCACCTCACGATTCGCCTGGACCGCCCGGCTCCGGGACCTACCGTGGTGATCCCGCTCACTGCCGTGCCGGAGCGGCGTAGGGCGACCGCCGGCCGGGCCCGCCTCGCTAATGTGTCCCCCATGACGAAATGGGAGTACTCGACGGTGCCACTGCTGGTCCACGCGACCAAGCAGATTCTCGATAACTGGGGCGAAGACGGCTGGGAGCTCGTCCAGGTCGTGCCGGGGCCGAACCCCGAGCAGCTGGTCGCCTACCTGAAGCGGCCCAAGCAGTGACGCCGCGGCAGAGGTTGGACGAGCTGGGCATCGAGCTGCCCGAGGTCGCGGTGCCGCTGGCGTCCTACGTCCCGGCCGTCCGGACGGGTGACTACGTCTACACCTCGGGCCAGCTCCCGATGGTGGACGGCAAGCTCGTGGCGACGGGCAAGGTGGGCGAGAAGCTGACCGCGGAGGAGGCCGCCGGCCTCGCCGGGATCTGCGCGCTGAACGCCCTGGCCGCCGCGGCGTCGGCGGCGGGCGGCGTGGACAACATCGTGCGGATCGTCAAGGTCGTCGGCTTCGTGGCCAGCGCCCCCGACTTCACCGGGCAGCCGCAGGTGATCAACGGCGCGAGCGACCTGCTCGGCAAGGTGTTCGCCGAGACCGGCGGGCACGCCCGCAGCGCGGTCGGCGTGGCGGTCCTCCCGCTGGACGCGCCGGTGGAGGTCGAGCTGATCGCCGAGGTCCGCTGACGGCGGCTCGCCGGAGACCGGAGCCGGAGCCGGCCCCGGCCCGATCACCGGGGCCGGCCGCGATTGTCCGGGGCGGCGGACCTGCCACATGATGGTTCCCGAGACCGACTGTTGTTCTGGTGGAGGATCTGAATGGGCGGGTTCCCGCTTTCCGGCGCGGACGGCGAGCGCGCGCGTGACATCCTGGCCGGGCGGGCGCGGCCCGCTCCGGCCCGGGACGCCGCCACGGTGGTCCTCCTGCGCGAGGGCGCCGAGGGCGCCGAGGGTATTGAGGGCACTGAGGACGGCGAGAACGCCGGGGGCGCCGGCGGCCCCGAGGGCGGGGGCGTCGAGGTCTACCTGCTCCGGCGCAAGGCCGCGATGGCCTTCGCGGCGGGCGCCTACGTCTTCCCCGGCGGGGCGGTGGACCCCCGGGACGCCGACCACGCGGTCGCCTGGGCCGGGCCGTCGCCCGCCGAGTGGGGCGAGATCTTCGGCGCGGACGAGAAGCTCGCCCGCGGCCTGGTGTGCGCCGCGGTGCGCGAGACGTTCGAGGAGTCGGGGGTCCTGCTCGCCGGCTCGTCCGCGACGTCCGTCGTGGCCGACACCACCGGTGACGACTGGGAGGCCGACCGGCTGGCCCTGATCGACCGGAGCCTGTCGTTCGCCGACTTCCTCGCCGGGCGCGGGCTGGTCCTCCGCTCCGACCTGCTGCGGCCCTGGGCCCACTGGATCACACCGGTGGTCGAGCCCCGGCGCTTCGACACCCGGTTCTTCGTCGCCGCCCTCCCCGCGGGCCAGCGCACCCGCGACGTCGGCGGCGAGGCCGACCAGGTGACGTGGGCCCGGCCCGCCGACGCGCTCGCCGGGGCCCGGGACGGGCGGATCTTCCTGATGCCCCCGACCTACCGCACTCTCGGCGAGCTCGCCGGGTACGCGACCGTGGCCGGCGTGCTCGCCGTACGGCGGGAGATCGTCACGCTCATGCCGGAGGTCGCCGAGGTGGACGGGGAGCTGTGCCTGGTGCTCGACGGCGAGTACTTCAGGCAGGGCCGCCGGTGAGCGGGCTGCGGATACCCCTGGGCGGGCCGGACGGATCCGGCACGGCCCACACCCTGGCGCTGCTGGCGCCCAACCCCTCCCCGATGACGCTGGACGGCACGAACACGTGGCTGATCGGCCGCGAGGACGTGGAGGAGGACGTGCTCGTCGTCGACCCCGGACCGGACGACGAGGCGCACCTCGCCCGGGTCGCCGCCCGCCTGGCCGGGCGCAGGGTGGCGGCGATCCTGCTGACCCACGGCCACGACGACCACAGCGGCGGCGCGCGGAGGCTCTCCGGGCTGGTGGGCGCGCCGGTCAGGGCGCTGGACCCCCGGCACCGCCTCGGCGAGGAGGGCCTCGCCGACGGCGACGTGGTCACCGCCGGCGGCCTGGAGCTGCACGTCGTGGGCACGCCGGGCCACTCGTTCGACTCGCTGTGCCTCTGGCTGCCCGAGGACCGGGCGATGCTGACCGGCGACACCGTGCTCGGCCGGGGCACCACCGTGATCGCCCCGGACGGCGACCTGGCCGACTACCTGCGGTCGCTCGACCGGCTGCGGGCGACGGCCGAGCGGGTCGGGGCCGAGGCCCTGCTGCCGGGCCACGGCCCGGTGCTGGCCGACCCGATCGGCGCGCTGGACGGCTACGTCGCGCACCGCAGGCGGCGGCTGGACCAGATCCGGGCGGCCCGTGCCCGGGGCGCGGTGACGCCGCGGGAGATCGTCGAGATCGTCTACGCGGACGTCGACCCGTCGCTCTGGCCGGCCGCCGAGATGTCGGTCCGCGCCCAGCTCGGCTATCTGGAGGGCTGACCGGGCCGGGCACGGGAACGGTCCCAACGGCCCCGGCGGGTTCTAGCGGGAGCGGTTGTGCAGGCGCTCCAGGTCGAGGATGACCACGGCCTTGGCCTCGATCCGCAGCCAGCCGCGCTGGGCGAAGTCGGCGAGGGCCTTGTTCACCGTCTCCCGGGAGGCGCCGACGAGCTGGGCCAGCTCCTCCTGGGTGAGGTCGTGGTGGACGCGGATGCCGTCGTCGATCCGCTGGCCGAAGCGGTCGGCCAGGTCGAGCAGCGCCTTGGCGACCCGTCCCGGGACGTCGGTGAAGACCAGGTCGGCCAGCACGTCGTTGGTACGGCGCAGCCGCTGGGCCAGGGCCCGCAGCAGGTGCAGGGCGACCTCGGGGCGGCCCGTCAGCCAGGGACGCAGGTCGTCGTGCCCGAGGCCGGCCAGCCGGACGTCGGTCAGGGCGATGGCGGAGGCGGTGCGGGGACGGGGGTCGAACAGCGACAGCTCGCCGAACATCTCACCCGGGCCGAGCACGCTCAGCAGGTTCTCCCGGCCGTCCGGCGCGGTCCTGGACAGCTTGATCTTGCCTTCGAGCACCACGTAGAGGCGGTCGCCCGTCTCGTTCTCGCTGAAGAGCGTCTGCCCCTTGGACAGGGTGACCTCGGAGATGCTCGTGCGCAGCGCCGCGGCGCTCTCACGGTCGAGCGCCGCGAACAGAGGTGCCTTGCCCAGCACGTCGTCGGTGTTCACAGTGCCTCCTGTTTCACGGCTCACGCAGTCATTGTGACGTATCCCACCGCGCGGCCCCAAAGGGGGCCGTACGCGTAGGCTGTCGGAGTGGCCCGCAACGTCATCCCCGCTGGTGAGACCCGGCTCGCCCTGGTCCGTCGTGCCCGGCGAATGGACCGGATCCTGGCGGAGACCTACCCCGACGCACACTGTGAACTCGACTTCCGCGACCCGCTCGAACTGCTGGTCGCGACGATCCTGTCCGCGCAGTGCACTGACAAAAGAGTCAATCTAGTCACTCCCACTCTTTTTATGAAATATAGGACAGCGGAGGACTACGCCGCCGCCGACCGGGCCGAGCTGGAGGAGATGATCCGGTCCACCGGCTTCTTCCGCGCCAAGGCCGCCAGCATCATCGGCATGGCCCAGGCCGTCTGCGAGCGCCACGGCGGCGAGGTCCCCCGCAGGCTCGCCGACCTCGTCAAGTTGCCCGGCGTGGGCCGCAAGACCGCGAACGTTCTGCTGGGCAACGCGTTCGGCGTGCCCGGCATCACCGTGGACACCCACTTCCAGCGTCTGGCCGGCCGGTTCGGCTGGACCGCGGAGACCGACCCGGTGAAGATCGAGAAAGTCGTGGCGGAGCTGATCCCCAGGCGCGACTGGACGATGATGTCCCACCGCCTGATCTGGCACGGCCGCCGCATGTGCCACGCGCGCAAGCCCGCCTGCGGCGTCTGCCCGCTCGCGGCCCTCTGCCCCTCGTACGGCATCGGCCCGGTCGACCCCGTCCAGGCCGGAAAGCTGGTGCGGCCGGGGCCGTTCTCCTGATCCGCTCTCCCCGCCGGAGCGCCGGAGCGCCGGAGCGCCGGAGCGCCGGAAGGCCGGAGTGCGGGAGAGCCAGGGTCCGAGTGCCGGAAGGCCGGGCGGGCCCGCGAGAACCCCGGCACCCTCGGACCCCGTCCTGCCCGGCTCCGGTGAACCCTTCGGGAAGCCACAGGAACCCGGGAAGCCACGGGGACCCGGGAAGCAGCGGACCGGGCCGAAGTGTTGCAGAAGATCGGAGGTGTACCCGTGGAAGTTCCCCGATGGTTGGAAACCCTCGCCCAGAAAGCCGCCAAGGCGCCCGTTCCCCCGACGCTGCGCCCGCCCGCCTCCGGAGGGCGCGCCGCCGCGGTTCTGTTGCTGTTCGGTGAGGGTCCCCTAGGCCCCGACGTGCTGCTGATCCAGCGCAGCCGGCGCGGGCGTCTGCACGCCGGCCAGCCCGCGTTCCCCGGCGGTGGGGTCGATCCCGTCGACGGCGGCCCGGTCGCCGCCGCGCTGCGCGAGGCGCGGGAGGAGACCGGCCTGGACCCGGCGGGTGTTCACGTGGTCGGCACGATGCCGGAGCTGTACGTCTCGCACAGCCACAACCGGGTGACCCCGGTGCTGGGCTGGTGGCACACCCCGTGCGCGGTCCACGCGGCCTCGCCCGACGAGGTGGAGTCGGTGGAGCGGGTCCCGGTGGCCGAGCTGGTCGACCCGGTCAACCGTCTCAGGCTGCGCCACCCGAGCGGCTACAGCGGCCCGGCGTTCCGGGTGCGCGGGCTGCTGGTGTGGGGCTTCACCGCGGGAGTGCTCGACGGCGTGCTCGCCGGGTCGGGGTTCGAGCTGCCCTGGGACCGCTCACGGATCGAGGACATCCCCCCGGACGTCGTCAACCTCGCCGCCCGCTGACCGCCGTCCACCGCCTGGCCGCCGCCTGACGGCCGCCCGCAGCCGACCCCGCCGTCGCCTGACGGCCGCCCGCCGACCCCGTCGGCCGGTGGGCGCCCGCCGCCCTCGCCGCTGCTCGTCGCCGGTCGCCCGTCCCCGGTTCAGCCGGCCGGCGGCCGGGCGTCGTCGACCGCGCCGCCCGTCGACAGCGCCAGGCCCAGGCAGGCCCACTCGGCCACGTCGTCGTCGGGGTCGGCGGCCAGCCGCCGCAGAGCCGTCAGGCCCGTGGGGTCCGGCGGCCTGCCCACGATGTTCGGCAGCGCGTAGGCCGCGCCGTACCGCACCCTGGAATCGGGGTGCTCGCTCAGGCGGATCACCGACGGCAGCGCGCGGCGGTCGTGGAGATGGCCGAAGGCGATCAGCACCGAGTACAGGACCGTCCGGTCCTCCTCGCGGGCGGCCAGCGCGCGCAGGATGGGCAGGCTGCGGTCGGTGAGGCCCAGGCGGCCTAGGATGTCGGCCCCGAGCGTCCGCTCGGCCACCGTCCCGCCGTCGCACAGCCGCCGCGCCGCGGCGAGGGTCTCCAGGTCGTGCCGCTCGCCCAGCAGCCCGATCACGTGCCAGCGGACCTCGCCGTCGTCCTGGTCCCGCAGCGCGGTCTCTATCAGTGCCGCCACGGGCGCCGACCCCCCGATCGTTGCCATACGGCCACGATAACGGGCCGCACGTCACCGAAGGAGTGCACGCGCGGGCCGGTCGGTGGATACCGTAAAGGGGTGAGTGGTGATCTCCTCGACCTTATCCTGATCGCACTGATGGTGGCCTTCGCGGTGTCGGGATACCGGCAGGGGTTCATCATCGGGGCGCTGAGCTTCGTCGGATTCGTCGGCGGAGGGCTGCTGGGCATGTTCATCGCCCCGCCGATCGCGGCCGCCGTGGTCGACGGGGACACCGAGCGGGCGCTGCTCGCCATCGTCATCGTGTTCCTCAGCGCGACCATCGGGCAGTTCGCCTCCTCGACGATCGGCGCGGTGGTCCGCAGCCACGTCACCTGGGAGCCGGCGAAGGTCGTCGACGCGGTGGGCGGCACCTTCGCCAGCGCGTTCTCGGTGCTGGTCACCGCCTGGCTGATCGGGTCACTGCTGACCTCCTCGCAGTTCACGCTGCTCAGCGAGCAGGTCAACAAGTCGCTGCTGATCAGCACCGTCGACCAGGCGCTGCCGACCGCGGCGAAGGACTTCCAGAAGCCGTTCAAGAACTTCATCGACACCTCCGGCTTCCCCAAGGTCTTCGACGCCATAGGGGCGGGCCAGTTCGTCGAGGTGCCGCCGCCCGACCAGGGCGTGCTGAAGGGCTCGCAGCTCTCGCGGGCCCGCCGGGGCATCGTCAAGGTCCAGGGCATCGCCACGAGCTGCCGCAGGCACATCGAGGGCACCGGCTTCGTCTACTCCCAGAACCGGATCATGACCAACGCCCACGTGGTCGCGGGCGTCGACCAGGGCCTGCAGGTCACCGACTACCTCAACAACGTCCACGACGCCAGGGTCGTGCTCTACAACCCCGACCGGGACATCGCGATCCTCTACGTCCCCGGCCTGAACCTGCCGGTCCTGCGCTTCGACGGCACCGCCGAGAAGGGCGACGACGCCATCGTCGCGGGCTTCCCGCACGGCCACGGCTTCACGCCCAACGTCGCCCGCATCCGGGGCCAGCAGAAGGCCAAGGGCCCCGACATCTACGACCGCAAGACCGTCTTCCGCGACGTCTACGCGATCCGCGGCCTGGTACGGCAGGGCAACTCCGGCGGCCCGCTGCTCTCCCCCGAGGGCAAGGTCTACGGCGTCGTCTTCGCCGCGGCCCTCGACCAGCGTGAGACCGGATACGTCCTCACCGCCGCCGAGGTCACGCCGGACGCCCAGGACGGCTCGCGGCTGGTCAACCGGGTCAGCACCCAGGAGTGCGACCAGAGCGGCGGCTGATCCCGGAACCCGGCTCCCGGCGGCCACCGGAAGACGGGCCGCCCGGCGGGTCGTCGGCGCCTTCCGTGGAGGATCCCCGGACCACCGGGCTTCGGAGGTCCCCGGCCCCTCAGTGCCCGGGTGCTTCGAGGAGGTCCCGGACCGCGGCGACGGCCGCCCCGGCGTCCGCGTCCTCCAAGGTCCGGGCGGTCCGGGCGATGTCCTCGTACGGCGCGCCGTACCCCTCGATCCGGTCCGCCCCCCGGGCGAGCAGCGCCGCGGCCCCGCGCCGGTTGCCGCGCTGGAGGTGGGTGAGACCGACACAGATCTGCGCCAGCCCCTGCCACAGCTCCCGCTCCCCGGCCGGGGAGTTCTTCCACCGGCCCTCGAACACCTCGTGGGCGTGGAACGGCCGGCCCTCGCCGAGCAGCCGCCGCGCCTCGGACAGGGCTTCGGCGGCGCTCGGCGCGTAGTCGTCGGGGATCCGCTCGACGCCCTCGGCGCCGTGCGGCAGCGGCCTGCCGAAGGCGTCCCGGGGCCGCCGGTTGCGTGGCCGCCCCTCCGGGTCGCGGTCTCTGGGGATCACCGGCCCGGCCCCTTCGCCGTACGGCGGGCCGGGGACGCCCCGGGGTCGCGGTCGCGCGGGGTCACCGGCCGGGCTCCGGGTCGGCCAGCCACGGGATGACCTCGGCGTCGAACTCCTCCGGGCGCTCCTCGTGCGGGAAGTGCCCGGCGCCGTCGATCATCCGCCACCGGTACGGTCCGGTCACGTAGCGGCCGGAGCCGTGGGCGGTGCGCGGCAGGGCGTGGGGGTCCAGCGCGCCGTGCAGCTGCAGCGTGGGCGCGTCGATCCCCTTCCGCATCATCCTGGCGTACCGCAGCCCGTCGGGGCGGAGCTGGGAACGGGCGAACCAACGGTGGTACTCCACCGCGCAGTGGGAGACCGTGGGGATGCGGAACACCTCGCGGTAGGTCCTCGCCACGTCCTCCTCCGGCCAGCCCGGCCCCGACCACTCGTCGAGCATCCGGCCCACCTTCGCACCGCCCCTGGCCACCAGGCGGCGCTCGGGCAGGAACGGAAGCTGGAAGCCCAGCGCGTAGGAGGCCGCCCGCAGCTGGCCGAACGGCTCGCCGAACAGGGCCGCGCGGAGCCTGCGCGGGTGCGGGGCGGACACCGTGACCAGCCGCAGGACCGCCTTGGGGTCGCACACCGCCATCGTCCAGGCCAGCAGCCCGCCCCAGTCGTGGCCGACCACGACGGCGCCACTCTCGCCCAGCGCCCGGATCAGCCCGGCCGCGTCACCGGCCAGGGTGGGCAGGTCGTAGCCGCGCGGCGGCTTGTCGCTGCCGCCGTAGCCGCGCAGGTCGACGGCGACGGCGCGGTACCCCGCCGCGGGCAGCGAGACGAGCTGGTTGCGCCAGGTCCACCAGAACTGCGGGAACCCGTGCAGCAGCAGCACGAGCGGCCCCTCACCGGCCTCCACCACGTGGAAGCGGGTCCCGCCGGCGTGTACCGACCGGTGGGTCCAGGGGCCTTCGACCTGTACGAGGGACTCGTCGGGGGCGCTCACAGGTCCCGGCTCACCGGCTCACGGTGCGATCCGACCTGGCCCGCGGTCGGAGGGGCGGGCGCGGCGGCGACCGGAAGGTCGCTCTCGCCGCCCTTGAGCGTCTTCAGCGAGTGCAGCGTCCGTTTCATCCCGGTCAGGCCCTTGAGTCGGCGGATGCCGAGGTAGACGAACAGGGCCGCCACCAGAAGGTAGAACACCGTGACGATCGCGAACGCCAGCCACGTCCAGACGCCGAGGGCGACCAGGCCGTAGGCGATGGCGAACGAGGCCAGGATCAGGCACAGGTGGGCCATGAACGCGGCGGCGCCGAACAGGCCGCCCGCCACGCCGGCCCGCTTGGCGTCGAACTTGAGCTCGGACTTGGCCAGCTCGATCTCGGCGCGGACCAGGGTGGAGATCTGGTCGGTGGCCGCGGCGACCAGCGAGCCCAGCGACTCCTCCTGTGGTTCCGCGGATGGGATCTGTGTCATCTAGGGGTCTCCAATCAAGGGCCGGTGTCGACCATCATCCTGCGTGCGGAGTGTTCGCGCACGCGCACCCTGAGCAGGATCGCCGCCAGGACGGAGGCGACGAGGCTCGCCGTCAGCACGCCGACGGTCACGGCGTTCGCCCGCCCCGGGTCGTCGCCGTAGGCCAGGTCACCGATGAGCAGGGAAACGGTGAACCCGATTCCCGCCAGGGTGGACACGGCCGCCATGTCCCGCCAGCTCAGCTCCTCCGCGAGCCTCGCCAGGCCGAGCCGTACGGCCAGCCAGGCGCCGCCGAAGACGCCGAGGAACTTGCCGGCGACCAGGCCCGCGACCACGCCGATCACCACCCGGTCACCGGCCGCGTCGCCCAGTCCGGCCAGGTCGAGCGGGACCCCGGCGGACAGCAGCGCGAACACGGGCACCGCGAGGCCCGCCGAGAGGGGGCGGATCCGGTGGTCGGCCCGTTCGGCGGGGGAGCCCGTCTCGCCCGGTGCGGCGTGCACTCGCGTCATCAGTCCCAGCGCTACCCCGGCGACGGTCGGGTGAACACCACTGATCTCCACGGCGTACCAGGCGGACAGGGCGAGCGGGAGGTAGATCCACAGGCCGCGGACCCGGCGGGCCTGGAGCAGGCCGTACAGGGCGATGATCAACGCCCCGGCCAGCAGGGCGAGGAGGTTCAGGTCGTGGCTGAAGAAGACGGCGATGACGGTGATCGCGCCGAGGTCGTCCACGACGGCGCAGGTCAGCAGGAACGCCCGGAGCGCGGCCGGCATCGCGCTCGCCGTCACGGCGAGCACGGCGAGGGCGAAGGCGATGTCGGTGGCGGTGGGGATGGCCCAGCCGCGGCCCGCGTCCGGCGCGCCCCGGCTCACCGCGAGGTACACCAGGGCCGGCACGATCATTCCGGCGATCGCCGCGATGACGGGCAGCGCGGCCTTGCGGAGGTTGGCGAGCTCGCCGTGGACGAACTCCTCCTTGACCTCGACGCCGGCGACGAAGAAGAAGATCGCGAGCAGGCCGTGCTGGGCCCACCGGTACAGCTCCAGGTCCAGGTGCAGGGCCCCCGGGCCGAAGGAGGCGGCGCGCAGCGCCTCGTAGGAGTCGTGGGAGACGTTGGCCCAGACCAGCGCGGCGACGGCGGCCAGCAGCATGACGACGCCGCCGACGGTCTCGGTGCGCAGCGCCTCGGCGACCTGGCGGCTGTACCGGATGGTGGGCCCGAAGGGCCAGACCTCGGCGGGACGGCGCACGGGACGGCGCGTGGAACGGCGCATGGGACCTCCTGGCAACGCGGCGGAGGCCGTTCCCCCACCGGCCGACCAGACTTCCCGGCACACCTGCCCGCCAGCCTACCCAGGGCGCGAAATGCTCACCGACTCACCGTGTCCGCCGGGCGTCGGCCCCGACCCGCCGCGCGACGGCCCCGGCGAGGGTGGCGGCGATCGTGGCGGAGCACAGCCCGATCGGCACCGCCAGGAAGGCGTACCAGCACAGGGCGGCCTGGACGCTGTCCTGATCGCCCCAGCCCGGATCGATCGTGAGATATACGGAGCAGAGCAGAAGCGGGCCGGCCACGCCCGCGATCACCCCGCTCCGCCTCCGGCCGTACCGCGCCGCCGCCCACACCGCGACGACGCCGCTGACCACGACCGGCCCGATCAGCCCGGCGGTGATCCCGCCGGCCTCGAGGAACGACGCCCGCACCACGCGATCACCGGAACCGCCGGCCCACACCTCCTCCGTGAGCATGGGATCGAAGGCCGGCGCCCTGTCCCACCACCAGGGCCTGGCGAACTCCAGGAGGGAGACCCACAGGATGTAGGTCACAAGGCCGGCTCCGGCCTCCCGGCGCCGCAGTGCCACCATCGCCGCGACGAGGCCGATCACGCCGCCGACGGCCACCGCCCGGACCGCCGCGGACGGGCCGGAGCCGATGCCGGCCTCCGGCGCCGCCGACGCCAGGCCGTACAGGAGCGGGCCGGCGGTCAAGCAGGAGCCGAGCCAGGCCGCCGGCGGCAGCCACCTCCAGGACCACGGCGCGCGCCGGAACAGGCGGTGGGTGATCATGGAGGCGATCAGTGTTGAGGCGGCGGGATACCACGTGGACCGGGTCAGCGGGTGGTCCCAGTCGACGTACTCCGCGTACGAGCCTCCCCTGACCGTCCAGTCGTTGACGCCGAGGCGGTGCGCGACGAGGACCTGCGCGGCCGCCAGGACCGCGGCGACCAGCGCGCAGGCGGCCGAGGCCGAGAGCCGCCACCGCACTCCTTCGTCCCGCCGCGCCGGCCGCCCCGCGGCGGGGCCGGGCGTGTGCGGCCCCGCGCCCGGCCCGCCCGCGGTCACTCGTCGGTCTTGGCGCTCGGCAGCTTCTCGGAGATGAGGTTCATCACCGTGCTGTCGGCGAGCGTGGTGACGTCGCCGATGCTGCGGTTCTCGGCCACGTCGCGCAGGAGACGCCGCATGATCTTGCCGGAGCGGGTCTTCGGCAGCTCGGGGACCACCATGATCTGCCGCGGCTTGGCGATCGGACCCAGCGTCTTCGCCACGTGGTTCCGCAGCTCGGCGGCGATGTCATCGCTCTCCTCGGCGCTGCCGCGCAGGATCACGAACGCCACGATGGCCTGGCCGGTGAGCGGGTCGGTGGCGCCGACCACCGCGGCCTCGGCGACCTTCGGGTGGGAGACCAGGGCCGACTCCACCTCGGTGGTGGAGATGTTGTGGCCGGAGACGAGCATGACGTCGTCGACCCGGCCGAGCAGCCAGATGTCGCCGTCCTCGTCCTTCTTGGCGCCGTCGCCCGCGAAGTACATGCCCTCGAAGCGCGACCAGTAGGTGTCGATGTAGCGCTGGTCGTCACCCCAGATCGTGCGGAGCATGGACGGCCACGGGTCGCGGATCGCGAGGTAACCGCCACCGCCGTTGGGCACCGAGTTGCCCTGGTCGTCGACCACGTCGGCGCTGATGCCGGGCAGCGGGCGCATGGCCGCGCCGGGCTTGGCCGCGGTGACGCCCGGCAGCGGACTGATCATGACGCCGCCGGTCTCGGTCTGCCACCAGGTGTCCACCACCGGGCAGCGCTCGCCGCCGATGTGCTCGCGGTACCAGACGTACGCCTCGGGGTTGATCGGCTCGCCGACGCTGCCCAGGATGCGCAGGGACGACATGTCGTACTTGGCGGGGATGTCGTCGCCCCACTTCATGAAGGTGCGGATCGCCGTGGGGGCGGTGTAGAGGATCGTGACCCCGTACTTCTGCACGATCTCCCAGAACCGGCCGCGGTGCGGGGTGTCCGGGGTGCCCTCGTAGATGACGCTGGTCGCGCCGTTGGCCAGCGGGCCGTACACGATGTAGGAGTGGCCGGTCACCCAGCCGATGTCGGCGGTGCACCAGTAGACGTCGGTGTCGGGCTTGAGGTCGAACACCGCGTCATGGGTGTAGGCGATCTGGGTGAGGTAGCCGCCGGTGGTGTGCAGGATGCCCTTGGGCCTGCCGGTCGTCCCGCTGGTGTAGAGGATGAACAGCGGGTCCTCGGCGCCGTTGGCCTGGGCCTCGTGGGTCTCGGGCTGGCGGTCCACCAGGTCGTGCCACCAGATGTCCTTCTCGGTCCAGGCCACCTCCTGGCCGGTCCGCCGCACGACCAGGACGTGCTCGATGTCCGGGCACTCCTTGACCGCCTCGTCCACGGTCGGCTTGAGGGCGCTGGGGGCGCCCCTGCGGTAGCCGCCGTCGGCGGTCACCACGAGCTTGGCGTCGGCGTCCTTGATCCGGCCGCTGAGCGCGCTCGCGGAGAAGCCGCCGAACACCACCGAGTGGATCGCGCCGATACGGGCGCAGGCCAGCATCGTGATCGGCAGCTCAGGGATCATGGGCATGTAGACGGCGACCCGGTCGCCCTTGCCCACGCCCAGCTCCTGCAGAGCGTTGGCCGTCTTCGAGACCTCGCGCTGCAGGTCGGCGTAGGTGAGGGTACGGCTGTCGCCCTCGGGCTCGCCCTCCCAGTGGTAGGCGACCTTGTCGCCGCGGCCCGCCTCGACGTGGCGGTCGACGCAGTTGTAGGCGACGTTGAGCTCTCCGCCGACGAACCACTTGGCGAAGGGCGGGTTCCACTCCAGCGTGGTGTCCCAGCGCCTGGACCAGGCGAGCCGGTCGGCCTGCTTCTCCCAGAACGCCAGGCGGTCCGCCTCCGCCTCCGTGTAGGCGTCGGCCGTCACGTTGGCGGCCGCGGCGAGGGCGGCGGGAGGCGCGAACCGCCGGGTCTCCTGCAGCAGGTTCGACAAGGTCTCCTGGGTCTCACGCGACTCGGAACCAGGGGTCTCCGGGGTCACTGCGCACTCCTTACGTACGGCCGGTCGGACTGGTCGTGTCCCACTTCACCAGGCCAGCGGTGCCCGCCACAAGAGGTCTAGACAGGTCTGTACCAACCGGTGATAGGGGACCAGCGCGGTTCACAATGGTCTTGACGCTCGGTGACGGACGTCGGGAAAACGTTGTGCTTTCGACACCATAAGAATGGATAAAGCGTTATTCCCATGGTTTTATAGGGGCTTGCGGTGGGCGGTGGTATGCGTTCGCCGAACGGCGCGCCGCGCGTTTCCCGCCGCACGTACCGAACGTTTCGGCGACGGGCCCAAATCGCCCCGGTGGCCGATCGGGACCCGGCCGGAAGCCGGCGGCGCCGTACGGGGGTGGAGACGAGAGCCGCGGGGAGGCCGGTGCGGCGCCGTCCGGAGTACGGGTCGGGTGCTTTGCCGGCCGCTTTGCCGGACGAGGGCCGGGTTTTGCCGCACGGATGCGCGGCCGGGGTCTCAGTGGGCGGAGACGGGCGGTCGGGGGCTCAGTGGGCGGAGGTCCGGCGGGCGGAGATGGGCGGTCGGGAGCTCATTGGGCGGAGGCCCGGCGGGTGGAGACGGGCGGCCGCGGGTCCGCCACGCCGGACCCGCGGGGGCTCCACCTCGTGAGGACGTGCATCCGCGAGGCCGTCATGCCTCGGGGCCCAGGTCGGACCGGTCCGGCGGGCGTTCGGCGAGTCTTCGGTGAGCCTTCGGCGGGTGGAGGCGGGCGGAGGCGGCCCTTTGTTGACCGGCCGGTAGGGTCGGGGGCGTGAACGACCCATTGGCTGCCATCGCCGAGCTCCCCGGGGTGCCCGAGGCCGTCGCCGAGGCGCGCGGGGCCGTGGACCGGCTCTACCGCCATCGCGTGCTGCGGCGTAAGAGCCCGCAGGTGTCGGCCATGTCGGCGCTGCACGGGGCGCGCGCGTCCGCCGCGCTGGACGGTGTGGACATCCCGCTCGAAGCCATCCCCGAGGCCACCGACCCGGTCGTCCAGGGCGCGCTGCGCGTCTCGGCGGAGCTCGGCCGGCTCGGCCCCACGTGGCGTGCGGCGCCGCGCCAGGTGCTGGCCAGGCTGCACACCCTCGCCGCCGCCGGCCTGACCGAGGACCTCGGACGGCCCCGGACCGCCGCGGAGGCGCCCGATCCCCTGGGGGCGGGCCCCGCGCCCGGCCCGGAGGAGACCGTGGCCAGGGTGGACGGGCTGGTGGGCCTCCTCACGGGGACGTCCACGGCGCCCGCCCTGGTCCTCGCCGCCATCGTGCACGCGGAACTGGCGGTGCTGCGGCCGTTCGGGTCGGCGGACGGCGTGGTCGCCCGCGCCGCGGAACGGCTGACCTTGGTGGAGTTCGGTCTCGACCCCAAGTCACTGGTGGCCGTCGAGGTGGGCCACGCCGAACTCGGTTCCGGCTATCCGGAGGCCCTGCGCTCCTACCTGCTCGGCACTCCGGAAGGGGTGGCGGCCTGGGTGCGGCACTGCGCCGCGGCGGTGACCCTCGGGGTACGGGAGGCCACGGCGATCTGCGAGTCCATGCAGCGGGGCTGACCGCGTCCCGGACGCGGTGTGCACGTCCCGGACACGGCGGGGTCTCCCGCGTCCGGAGCGTGCGGCGTGCGGGTACGGCGCCCCGGCGCGCCGGTGGGACGCCCGTCATGCCGGTGCGGGCCGGTGCGGCGGTGACTGCTCGTCATGCCGGTGTCCGGTGTTCCGGTGTGGCGCCTGTCATGCCGGCGGGGTGCCCGGGGCGCCGGTGGAGTGCCCGCCCTGCCCGTGGGCACGGCTTGGCCGTACCCCGCGGACATAGCAGACGGCGCTCCTGGTGTGGAGCGCCGTCGCTGGCACGTCCAGCCGGGTTACCAGGCGTGCACCCTGATGTCACTGAGCGGGTTGGAGCCCGCTCCGACATGCCTCCCGCGGCTCGGCGGCACGTGGGTGCCCGATGGCCATGCCCCGGACAAGTGGTCCGTTGAACCCTTTCTATGCCGGATCGAGGCCGATGGGAACCCCTGAGACCAAGACCTTTACAGACCGAGGGACATTCGTGGGCTAACCTCGCATGTCAGGCATAGGGGACTTGTGCTTATAAAAGCGGCATTGTGGTCGGATGGTCACCCTTCGTGTCCGCGGGGTCCCGGCGAGGGGGGCGGTGAATGAGAAGTTCCTCGCGACTGAATCGTTACCTTAGAAAAACCATAAGAAATCGCCGTTTACTCCTCGACGAAACTCAAGTCGATCGGGCAGCATTGGGGCGTATCCCCGTACCGGGGGGCCGTGGGCGAGTTCGTTTGACAGCGTTCTTGTCCCGCCTCCGATACCGGTGAAGGCTTTCTTCTGAAACGGGACCGGCTCTACCCCCCCAGAGCCGGACCGGTCGGCGACCCCCGCTCTCCCCCCTGCGGGGGTCGCCACTTTTCCGGGGTCCCTCCCCGCGCCCGGCGCGCTCCCGTCCCCTCTCCGACCCGATCCCGATCCCGGTTCCGGTCTCGGCTCCGCCCACAGGGCGCGCTGATCCGGTGGCCCGGCCGCCCACAGGGCGCGCTGATTCGGTGGCCCGGCCGTCCACAGGGCGCGCTGATCCGGTGGCCCGGCCGTCCACAGGGGGCGGCCATGGCGGCGAGGTTTTCCACAGAATGGCGTTCGGTGCCTCGGGGACGGGCGCCTTCCCCGGAAAGTGGCCTTCCGCATTTCAGGGAGGCACCCATGGACCGCCCGCTGGTCATCACCGAAGACCCCGACCTGCTCGACGACCTGCTCCGCGTCGCGGCCGCCGCCGGGGCCGAGCTCGACGTCGCGCACGCCCCGGCACACGCCCGGCCCTACTGGAACCGCGCCCCGCTGGTCGTGGTCGGCAGTGACCTGGCCGATGCCCTGGCCGCCACCGGGCCGCCGCCCAGGCCCCGCGTCCTGCTGGTCACGCGCGCTCCGGATGAGCCCGACACCTGGCGCAGATGCGTCGCGGTCGGCGCCCAGTCCGTCCTCGAACTACCGTCGGCCGAGCGGCGGCTGGTCGACGAGTTCGCCGACGTCGTGGAGCCGGCCGAGCGGGCGGGGCGCGTGGTCTGCGTCGTGGGCGGGAGCGGCGGAGCGGGGGCCAGTGTTCTGGCCGCGTCGCTGGCGCTGAGCGCCTCCCGCCGCCGCCTCCGCACCCTCCTCGTGGACGCCGACCCGCTCGGCGGGGGCCTCGACCTGCTTCTCGGCCAGGAGGAGGCCGAAGGAGCCCGCTGGCCCGACCTGGTCGCCCGTGAGGGAAGGATCAGCTTCACCGCCCTCCAGGCCGCCCTGCCCTCCTTCGCCGAACTGACCCTGCTCTCCTTCCACCGCGGGGAGGTCCAGGCCATTCCCGCAGAGGCGATGCGCTCGGTGCTCGAATCGGGCACGCGCGGCTTCGATCTGGTGATCGCCGATCTCCCCCGCCGCCTCGACCCGGCCGCGGCGGAGGCGCTCGGCCGGGCCGCCGTCACCCTGCTCGTGGTCGCGGCCGACGTGCGCGGCGTGCTGGCCGCCGCCCAGGTCCTGACCGGGCTGCGCGAGCACACGGGCGAGGTGCGCGCCGTCGTGCGCGGCGGGGTCCTCGAAGAGAGCGTGGTCACCGCCTCACTGAACGTCCCCTCCGCGGGCACCCTGCCCGACCAGCCCCGGCTCGTCGCCGCGCTCAACCGCGGCGACGTCCCGCCGGTCGGCCGCCGCACCTCCCTCGGCCGTTTCTGCTCCTCGTTCCTGGACTCGCTGTACGGACCCGAGAACGGAGCCGGGGCGTGAACCGGGAGCCGGCCGCGGGCCGCGCCGGCGACCGCTCCACCGGCACGGCCGCCGCCGTCTCACCCGATCTGGTGGAGGCGGTCCGCGTACGGCTGGCCCGGGCCGGCGTCGAGCCCAGCGCCGCGCACGTCGCCGCCGCACTCAGAGCCGAGCGCGCGGTGCTCGGTGACGCCGAGATCCTGGCGGTCGCCCGCGCCCTGTGCGCGGACCTGATCGGAGCGGGCCCGCTGGAGCCCCTCCTCGCCGAGGCCGAGGTCACCGACGTGCTGGTGAACGGCCCGCGCGAGGTGTGGGTCGACGACGGATGCGGTCTGCGCCGGACACCGGTCGTCTTCCCCGGCGAGGCCGCGGTCCGGCGGCTCGCCCAGCGCCTCGCCGCGGCGGCGGGGCGGCGCCTCGACGACGCCTGCCCCTACGTCGACGCCAGGCTTCCCGGGGGTGTCCGACTCCACGCCGTCCTGCCGCCGGTGGCGCCCGGGGGCACCTGCCTGTCCCTGCGGCTCCCGCCCCGGCGTGCCTTCACTCTCACCGACCTCGTCGAGGCGGGCATGATCGCGGCCGGCACCGTCCCGGTGCTCACCGCGGTGGTCGAGTCCAGGCTCGCCTTCCTCGTCACCGGCGGCACCGGCACGGGCAAGACCACACCCCGGTAAAGACATACCTAGCAAACGGCCCTGAGCCGGTGCTGGAACACCTTCTCAGGGCCTTGATCCCCACCTGCAAGACCAGGAGAGGACCCATGAACGACGTTACCGGACCCCCCGAGCCCAACGACATCTCCGCGCTGATCAGTGGCGCCGAGGCGCTCCTGGCCGCGACCGCGCCGGTTGAGCCGCCCGCACCGCCGACGGCCGAGACGAGGCGCGTGCGCCAGCTGCGGGCCGAGGTGGCCGAGGCCCGGCTGCTGGCCGAGCTGCAGGACGACGACACCCCCCTGAGGCTGGACACGGTCCGCGTGCGCAACCGGCGCCGGGCCGCCTACGAGGCCGCCAGGCTTCACGAGCTGGCGCAGGACCCGATGATGCGGGCCTGGCAGGCCTCCCGGATGCGGCGGCTCCTGGTGGCCGTGTCCATGGTGTCGCTGACCCTCGCGCTGGCCTGGTCGACGGCCGGTGTCCAGGTGTTCGCCTCCGAGGGCGCCCCGGCCTGGTCGCCGTCGTGGGTGTTCGCCTGGCTGGTCGAGCCGTTCATGAGCATGGCCCTGCTGGTCGTCGTCGGCGCCCGCGCCTACATGGCCAGCCACGGCCAGCCCATCACGAGCAAGACGCTCACGCGGATCGAGTGGCTGTTCTTGGCCCTGACCCTCGGCATGAACGCCTGGCGTCACCTGCCCGGCGTCGCCGCCGACTTCAGCCTGTCCGCTCTGATGCTGCACATCCTCGGGCCCATCGTCGCGGTAGCCATCGTGACCGCCCTGCCGATCATCCTGGCCGCGTTCACCGCGCTGGACCACGGCCGGAGCACCGGCACGCAGGCCTCCGGTTCCACCCCTCCGGCGGTCCGGCGGCCGTCGCCTGCCGCCCCCGCTGACCAGCAGTCGGAGGGGGTCCCGGCGACCCGGACGGCTACCCCTCCGCGTGGCCGCTCGCTGGCCGATCACCGGACGGAGCTGACCCTCCTGATTGCGAACGGTGCTCTCCCGGCGAAGCCGTCGGCGGAGGCCATCCGCAAGGCCCTCGGTTGCAGCCGTGAGGCCGCTAAGACCCTCCGCGACGAACGCTGAACCCCCGGCCCCCACGCGGGGCTGACGAAGCCACAGAGACAGTACGACCCCGGTCGGTGTTGGCGCACCGGCCCGGGGTCTAGGGCCACCCCTGCGTAACCAGGAGCGAACCTTGCCCAACCGTACCCCGGGGATCCGTCGGGCTGAGATCCCGGCCGATCACTTCACGACGATCAGCAACAGGTGGGTCCGCGACAAGCGGCTGACCTGGAAGGCGCGCGGCGTCCTCGCCTGGCTGGCCTCCCACAAGATCGGGTTCCGGATCTCGGAGAACACCCTCATCGCCGCCGCGCCCGAGGGCCGTGACGCCGTGCGTGGCGCCATCAAGGAGCTGGAGACGCACGGCTACCTTGTCCGGGAGCGCCAGCGCGCCAGCAGCGGGAAGCTCGGCCGCGTCGACTACATCCTGTGCGACCCCTGGACGGCCGGAAACCGGCAGGTCAGCACCAACGACGGATTTTCCGTCCCTGGTGACGCCGCCACCCCCGCACCTACGACGGAAAACCCGTCGAAGGTTCCGACCAGCGGAAACAGGGTCGACGCCCAGGCCGCGCCTACGACGGAAAACCCGCCGCAGGTCCCGACCAGCGGAAACGATGCATCGCCGCAGGTCAGCACCAACGACGGAAAATCCACCCCTATAAGAAGAACAGAAGACCAGAAGAACAAGAAGAAGACCACTGATCATCTTCTCGCCGTAGGCGAGCGAACGGTCCGTACCGCGCGAGGGACCGCGCAGACGCCTCCGGCGAACGAGGAAGATCATTCTCGGCTGGCTGGTGACGTACTCGGCCAGATGCCGGACCACTACCGCCAGGCCCCGGCCTGGCTGCGCTCCCGGATGCTCAAGCGGATCTCCGAGGCGCTGGCCGATCACGAGCCCCTGGCCCTCATCGCCTACGCCCACAAGTTCGCCGCCGACCCGAATTTCGGCAACTACGAGCACCTGCGGCGGTTCGCCGACGTGGTCCGGAAGCTGGACGCCGACGTTGCCGACGGCACCGCCTGCCCCGGCTGCGGCCGCGACCCGATGCACACCTTTTGCTCCGCCGACATCGAGGGAGGCACCCGATGAGCGCCGATGCCGTAGAGATCACCCTGCGCGGCTCTGAGCGGGCCTCTCAGCCCGTTTCCCCGGCCAAGACGATCAAGACCACCCCCGAAGCGGACAAGGCCTCTGCGGGCCCTATCAGCGACGAGAAGGCCGTCCCGGCCG
Organism: Streptosporangium pseudovulgare; assembly: GCF_014648055.1. Taxonomy (GTDB): domain Bacteria; phylum Actinomycetota; class Actinomycetes; order Streptosporangiales; family Streptosporangiaceae; genus Streptosporangium; species Streptosporangium pseudovulgare. The sequence continues at coordinate 76,463 of NZ_BMQJ01000012.1, read as the reverse complement.
GGGGTTCCGGATCCACGGGCCGCGCCTCCACCGAGCGGCCGCTGTCGCCGGGCGACGCGGGGGCCCTGCGGTACGCCGTGAGCATCCTCAGCCACGGGGCCGCGCGGACGCCGCTGCACGTCTGGGAACGCGCCTGGGACTGGCTCAAGGTGGCGCACCTGCGCGAGGGCGGCACGCACCGGGGCCCGGTCGCCGAGCGGCACGCGGCCACCTACACGGCGCTGCAGCAGAGCAGGGCCCGCCGGGCCGGTGCCGTGGCCAAGGTCGCCGCCTGGCCGTGGACGACCCGGGCGAAGGTCGGCAAGATGCCCGTCGCCGTCGTGACCTGGGGCGTTTCCGCAGGTGAGGGGGTGTATGCAGCTCAGCCGGCAAACCCCCTCCTGGACGCCGTCCTCGGCGGGTTCAACGGCCTAGTCGTCGATGCGGCCGCCGCTGTCGTCCACCTGGCCAGCCCGGCCGCTCTGCCTGCCGCTGGTCTCGCTGGCCTGGCGGCCGTCGGCGGGAGCATCCGCCGGGAGCATGACCGGCGCCGGGCGCTGCTGGCCGTCCGCGACGGGGCCGATATCGGCGTGCGCGAGGACGGGGAGCTGCTCGCGGCGGTCCCGATCGCCGACTGCTCGACCCCCAACGCCGCCATGGAGGCCGTCCGCCGGGCCCTGGCGATTGAGCGGGTCAACGTCCGGCCGCTGTCGGCCACCGCTACGCCGTGGGGCTGGGAGGTCGTCGTCCAGATGCGCAAGGGCCAGCCCGGCGACATCACCCGCGTGGCGGCCGACCTGGAGACGCTGCTCGACGTCCGGGAGGCCGGGGTCCTGGTGACCCCGCACCGGGACCGGCGGGCCCGGGTGACCCTGCGGGTGGTCGAGTCCGACCCGTGGGCCGACATGCCGGAGGTTCCGGACTACGCGGGCCAGGGCTGGACCGTACGGGACCCGATCTGGCTCGGCCAGCGCCTCGACGGCGCCCAGATCCGCACGCCGTTCGCCAGCAAGCACAGCCTGATCCTGGCCGCGTCCGGCGGCGGCAAGTCGGTCCTGCTGCGGCTCATCGCCGACGGCCTCGGCGCGGCCGCCGACGTCCACCTGTGGGACCTGGACCCCTCGGGCGTCGGCCAGGCACCGCAGGCCGCCGTGATGGGCCGGGTGGCGCTGGACCCGGTCGACTGCGAGACCGCGCTGACGGACGCCGTGGCCATCGCCGTGGCGCGGACGCGGTTGCTGCGCAAGCTCGGCATGGGCGACTCGTGGCAGGCCTCGCCGGAGCGTCCGGCCCTGGCGGTGATCGTGGACGAGTACCCGCGCCTGACCCCGGCCGGTCGGGAGGCGGCGGTGTCGCTGCTGCGGATCGGCCGCAAGGCGGCCGTGTTCCTCATCTTCGCCAGCCAGGACGCCAAGAAGGACACCCTTGGTGACTCCATCGCGGGTCAGGTGGCGTTCCGGGCGGCCGGGCCGGGGCTGCAGGACTGGCAGGCCGATCTGTTGTTCGGTGCGGGCGCGAGGGCGCGCGGGTGGGACCCGGGCCGCTACCAGCCCGCCACCTCGGCTGACTCCCCGAACGACGCCGGGACGTTCTACGTGGCCGGGGCCGGGGAGGACATGGCCCTGCCCATGCGGGTGGGCTACATGCCGGGCGCTGTGGCGCAGACCCGCGCCGAGCGGTACGCGGTCCTCGGCCGGTGCCCGCTGCTGGACGCCGAGACCCTGACGGCCGCAGGCCTGGACGCGGCCAGCGTCTACGTCCGCACCGACGACGGGGACGCGGCCGCTCCAGTTCCCCTGGTTCCGGTCGAGCCGGAGCCGGTTCCGGCGGAAGCCCTGGCCCTGCTGGAGGCCATCGCCGACGACGTCCAGGCCTGGCCGGGTGAGTGGGTGCCTGCCGCCGAGCTGGCCACCATGGCCGCGTCCCGCATGGGGTGGGAGCCGGGCCGGGTCGCCGAGATGCGTACGGCCGGGCTGCTGGACGCGGCGGGGATCCCCTCGCGGCGCCGGTCGACGGGCGTGGTCCGGCCCCGTGCGGCGCTCCTGACGGCCGTTGGCCGGGACCTGACCGCCTCCCCCTAGCTGCACGCAGGGTGACGCCTGGGGGTCTGCATGAAGGTCTGCAGCTGGTCTACACGGTGCAGACCCGGTGTAGACCCCGTGCAGACCCCGTGACCTGCCGGAAACGGCCTCTACGGGCTCGCTGGGGACGGGGGAGAGCCGGAAGGGCCCACCTGCGGAAACGATCCGTGACCCTCCCCCCTCTCGCCAGCAGCCACCCCCGCCCCGATTCTCACGCTCTGCAACCGAAAGGACCCCCCGATGGAGCTGTTCCTCGCCTTCCTGGTCGCCGCCCTGGTGGTCGTCGCGGTCTCCCACCAGCGCAACCCGCTCAAGGTCTGCCCGAAGTGCAAGGGGGCGGGCATGCTCCCCTCGGGCATCCGGTCCAGGCGCTACCGGCCGTGCCCTCGGTGCGGACGGAAGGGGGAGATCAGCACCCGCTGACCGCCCGGCCGGTTCTCCGCCCCGTAGGGTCCGCCCTGCGGGGCGCCCTCATGCTCGGGGACGACCGGTTCCGTCTCGGTGCCGGGTTACCCAGTAACTAGGTGCTCGGCGGGTCTGCAGGGCCAAAAGCCGTGCTTTCGCAGGTCAGGGCATGGATGAGGGAGGCCGCGGAGGTAGCCGGCCAGTTGGGAGGCGGTTCCGTGGTGCGGAAGGGCGGTCCCAACTTCGGGGAGGGGGTTTTCCGGGTTTCAGTCGGGGGCCGTTCAGGTGACGCAGTAACTACATGCCCCTGAACGGCCCCGGCCGGGTCACGCTGTAGGCCCCTCGGGGGCCACGTAGGCGTGTTCGGACTCCCGGAGCTGCTGGTCCAGGAGTCGGGCCTCCGCCATGCGGCCGAGGGTCGCCGCGAACGTCATCAGCAGCTCGGCCTGGGCGTAGGTGAGGCGGTAGCGGACAAGCTCCTCGGCCGCGTCCTCCTGGCCGTCGATGACGAGCGCCAGGGACTCAAGGGCCCGGGTGGTGAACGAGCGTAGGGCGAGGGCCTCGCTCGCGTTGGCCAGGCACATGCTGAGCCGCTCCAGGGGCGGAGGCTTCCTCACAGCACGGATCCGATCAGCACCGTGCGGCCGTTGACGACGGCCGTGGGCGTGTGGCCGATGGCGGCCTGCTGAAACGTGGCCACGGGCGGCGGTGTGGGCCCCCCGCTTGAGCTGATGCCGTGGGCCGGGAAGTAGGCGCGTATTCGACCCACCGGCGGCCGGGGGCTGGCCACCGGGGGCGCAGCGCCCAACGTCGGGCGGGGGGCCGCCAGGGGGTCCCTGGGCATCTCGTGGGAGTCGTCCTCCCTGGTGGTCACGTGCTCGGTGAAGCCTTGGAGCGCATCGCCGAACGCCTCGACACGCGCACGGCGCGCAGCGGTCAGCTCGGAAGTGGCGTCGAAGTTGATCACGAGCTATCCCCAGGGGTTCGACAGCACGAACAGACTGGTCGTCCGCTGGCCCATGAGACCCGGGGTGCCGAGCATCTCGTACAGAACCCCTTCCCGCGTCAGCGTGTCCACGGTCTGCCGGAAGTCGCCGGGGCCCGCGTTCGGGAAGGCCTGGCGGAAGTCCTGCTCCACCTGAGCCGTTTCGGCCCGGCGGTTCTGCGCCATGTAGCCGTTGATGATGCCGACCATGGCCGGGCCGACGGCCGACAGAAAGTCCTGGTGCTGCGCCTGCTGCTCGGCGGCGGCCCGCTGCTGCGCCTGCTCGGCCCGGCTGGCGAGGTTCTCAGGGCTCCAGAAGCCGCCATTTCCAGAAGGGCGCGCGTTCGCGTTGAAGCTCATTTGTCAGATGCCTTTCGCTTGTTCAGACGGATTTCCCGCTCGGCCTTCCGCCTGGCCTCGTGGGTGTAGATGTGCCAGAAGGTGAAGGCCTCGCCCTGCTCCTCATCAGCGATGATGTCGGCCACGGCGGACAGGCCGAACACCGGAACCAGGCGGTCCAGGAACCGGAAGCTGGTCAGGTGGCTGCCGCTCTTGAGCCGCCACATCTGATAACTGGTGCTGCCGATCTTGCGGGCCAGGGCGTGTCCGTTTATGTCATGTTTTTCGAGCATGGTTGTGAAGCGCTCGGGGGATACCTTGACGCCATTCATATAGCTATGGTAGCTGCTATATTCTCCGAATTTATAGCGCCGGGAATTGCTCCTCGGCGCCATTCCGGGAATCGGCCACTGTCCCGCGCCGAGGGGCCTCAGCCGCGCGGGAGACCAGGCCGGGGACCCTCGGGGCGGGCCGGTTAAGGGTGAGGGGGGCGGCGGCGGCGGGGGCGGCCGCGTCGGCCAGCTGGCGCACGCGGGCCAGGGTCACGGGGGGGAGGGGCGGCCACGAGGGGCCGAACGGGTCGCCGAGGGCATCAACGCCGCAGGGATGAATGGGGGCGTTCAGCCACCGGTCCTGATACGCGTAGGCAGGCACTCGTGCCTCAACCTGGCCCCGTTCCCGATCAGGTCAGGATCGTTCCACCGAGGATGTGTTGCGCTGCAAGCAGTACTGCTGGTCTATCGCACATGACCGCCCAGTCGTCACCAAAAAGAATCCTTGAGGCGACTCTTAAATCACGATATGACTGTGCGAGCCCGCGAAGTTCAACCGATCGGTCCACCGCGTTCTTGTACGCCATGAATGTCACAGTAATTCCTGATGGCGTGACACACGATCCGCTTTCGATGCGGCGATAGCCCAGTTCAGGCGCAACATGGAACGCCATGAAATTTTCACATATAACGCCGCCTTCGATGAATCGCTCATATATCGGCCAGATGATCCGGTCAGGGGCTTCGGCGATTTCATCCTCCGAGTTCACGGAAGGGCTTGCCGTTGCCGTAGGGGCTGGGGCTGCAACGCCAGCTGAATCGCCTTCCCCGACCATGTTCGAGAGGACCAAGAACAATCCCACCACCAAGGCGACAACAGCTGTCGCATAGCTAACAAACAGCACGGTGCCGGTAGTGGTTGGCTCCGGGAGTTCCGGCTCGGCGATCTCCTCGTCGGTCGTCCACCACCCCCACCCCTCAGGGGCGGCTGGCCACGAAGGATCTGGTTCCCAGCCTGGTCCCGGTAGCCAGCCTGCCGCTGGGGTTGGCCAGCCGGGCGGTGGATTGAAACGGTGGCCAGGGCCAGGCCGAGGAGGAATGAGCACAAAAGGTAACCGTCAGTGCACGGCCTGGTGTTACAGCTTCTCTTACGCGTTTCGTCGCAGGGATCATCCCGGCGGGTGAGCATGACGGCATGGACGACGATGGCCTTGTCTCAGCTCTCACCCGGCTCACGGACGACGCACGACGGGCATGGCGAGCCCGCGACGCAGGAGCATCCGATCAAGAAGTGGCGGCCATCATGGGTGGCCCGGCGTGCCAGGGACCCGGGCCGGTGAAATCTGGACGAAAAATCGGTTCCACGGGCTCGACCCGTGAAGAGCCGGATGAGGTGAAACCCTCACCTGGGACTCCAGCAAAACGGGATTGACCGGTGAACTGTCCGCGCCAGGAGGCCGTCTCACATGCGCCACATCACCCCATCCTGGGAGCGTCCCCTTGTTCAAACGCATGGCTGCTTCGGCCTTCCTGGCCGGATCCCTGCTCGCAGTGCCGGCCGCCGTTATCCCCACTTCTGCCGCGACCGCTCAGGCGGCCGTTTCTGCGGGTAGTCACGCGGCGTGCCAGTACCGGCAGGACGGGAGAGTCTGGCGGTGTATCACCCCGGGCGCGTTCTGCCCGGCTGCCGCACACAGCCGCTACGGCTACGCCAAGGTGTCCGGGAGGAAGTACAAGTGCACCTTCACCCGGGGCGACATCAGGTGGCGGTGGAAGCCGGTTCGCTGACCGGGAATGACAGAGAGCGCCTGCCCCGTGTGACGGGCAGGCGCTCTTCGGTGTCCAGAATCGACTTAGCGTCCGAGGTCAGGCCGTCAGGGCTGGGCCGCTACAGGCCGGTGACGGGGTTGTCGGTCCAGCGGTCGCCCTCTTCCAGGTAGCCGAGCAGGGCGGTGGAGCCGTCGGCCCATCCACCGTGACGGCCGATCCTCTCCAAGGCGGCCCCATTGCGGCGGGCGGCGGTGGCGAACCCGCGCCGGAGGCTATGACCGGTCCAGCGGCCGTCCAGACCGGCGGCCGAGGCGATCCTGCCGACGATCTCCCCGCAGGCCTCGGCGGTCATGCGCCCCTGCGGGTCGCCAATGGTGCGGCCACCACGGGTCATCGGGGGAGCGATGCGGCCGTGGCGGTCGATGCGGACCAGCAGCGGGCCAGCCGTGCGCCCGGCCTCGGCCATGGCGGCCACCAGGTCCCGCACGGCGCGCACGGGGCAGGTGGCAGGGACGCGGCCATAGGGCACGGCAACCTCGGTGAACTTCTTGATCTTGCGCCGGTAGATGTTCACCAGGAGGCCCTCGGGCGTCTCGCGGACGTCGGCGATGTCCAGGGCCACCAGCTCGGAGACGCGGGCCGCGCAGGAGTAGCCGAGCAGCAGGGCGGCGGCGTCGCGCTTCCCGGCCAGGGCCGAGCGGTCCAGCGTGGCCAGCATCGCGCGCAGGGCATCGGGTACGGCCGCGTCGGCCTTGCGGGGGCGGGCGGCCGGGTCCTTGGCCAGGGCCAGGCGCTCACGGTAGCCGGACAGCACCTTGCGGGCGGCCTTGGTCTGAGGCGGGGCCACGTCGGCGCCGTTGTGCATCGTGCGGACGGCTGCCAGGGCCCGCTCGATGCTGGACGGCGCCAGCGGGCGGCCGGTCTTCGCCGACGGGGTCGCCGTCAGGTGCGTGACGTACTCGGTGATGGTCTCGGCCGTCGCCGGGAGTGGGAGGCGGCCGTGTCGAGCGCACCAGGCGGTGAAGGCCGACCAGTCGGAGGCGTACGCCCGGCGGGTCGAGGCGGGGACGCCCGCCAGGATGGCCTCCCGGGCCGCGTCGCTCAGGGTGAAGTCGGCGGCCGAGTGGGCGGGCCGGGCGACAGGGGCGGCGGCCGTCACGGCGGGGACCGAAGCAACGGGGGCGGGGAGGAGGTCAGTCACGGGGGTGCTCCTGGGGCGTGGGTCCAACGGCGAAGCGGTTGTGGCTCTTGAGAAGAAACATTATCAAGAGTCAGGCATGAAAAAGAAGCACCCAGGCGCCTGGGAGAGCGCGTGAGCCGTCACAGCGATTCGGCGGGATCGGCGTCGTGCTCCAGGGGTTGAGGTATCACAGGTTATGCAGGCGACTGCGGGAGTACTAGCCCCTCGGCCAAGCCGGGAAGTCCGATAGGGGGACAGGACCAGTCGGCAACCGTGGATAGGTCAACCTCACCGCCGGAGAACTCCGCCTCGTGGAACTTGACCGTCCCGCCGGAGAACACCGCGTGGCTGAACTGGACGGCGCCACCTGAGAACTTCGCCCCGATGAACTTGACCTGGCCGCCGGAGAACGTCGCCCCGTGGAACTTGACCGTCCCGCCGGAGAACACCGCGTGGCTGAACTGGACGGCGCTACCTGAGAACTTCGCTCCGCTGAACCCAACCTGGCCGCCGGAGAACGTCGCCCCGTTGAACACGACCCGGCGGTCGGAGAACGTCGCCCCGTTGAACCCAACCTCGCCGCCGGAGAACTTCGCCCCGCTGAACCCAACCTGGCCGCCGGAGAACTCCGCGTCGTCGAACCCAACCCGGCCACCGGAGAAGACCGCGTCGTTGAGCCCCACCGTGCCGCCGGAGAACTTCGCCCCGCCGAACCCGACCGAGCTGCCGGAGAACTTCGCGTGGTTGAACCCAACCTCGCCGCCGGAGAACGTCGCCCCGTTGAACCCAACCTGGCCGCCGGAGAACTCTGGGCGGTTGAATACGACCGTGCCGCTGGAGAACGTCGTGAGCGCGAACGTGACCTGGCCGCCCGAGAACGCCGCGTCGTTGAACGCAACCCTGCCGCCAGAGAACACCGCGTGGTTGAACCAGACCTGGCTGCCGGAGAACTCCGTGTCGGTGAACGTGACCCGGCTGCCGGAGAACACCGCACCGCTGAACCAGACCCCACCGCCGGAGAACTTTGCGCGGTTGAACGCGACCGTGCCATCGGAGAACTTCGCCCCGCCGAACCCAACCTGGCCGCCGGAGAACTTCGCGTCGGTAAACGTGACCACGCCGCCGGAGAACACCGCACCGCCGAACCTAACCGTGCCGTCGGAGAACTTTGCGCGGTTGAATCTGACCGCGCCGCCGGAGAACTTCGCATCTGTGAAATCTGCGTCATGGTCGAAAACCACACCGGTGAAGTCGAGATCAGCGCCTGACCAGGAGATAGGGGCGTCACGCCGCAGGTGCGCACCGATGAGGCGCAGGATCGTGGCGCGGACCTCTCGCAGGGCCCGCCAGGTGGCCGGTCCGGCGGGGTCCTGGTCGGCATCGGGTTCGGGCCCAAGTGGCATGCGGAGATAGGCGCACAGCACGTCGATACACATCTGACGGCCACCGGGCCAATCGTCGGCGAGGGAGGCCAAGGCATGAACAGCAGCCAGGCGGACGGCGGCGGAGGCGTCTCCAAGCTTGGCTGAGGCCTTGTCGAAGCGGTCGACATACAGCTTGACGTCCTCGCGCCGAGAGGCTTCCCGGGCCCGATGGTTCTCCTCCTCCCCGATGCGCTGCTTGCGGTAGGCGACGACCAAGGCCACCACGCCGCCGATTCCGCCGATGACCGCGAGCACGATCTTCAACGTGTCGAGGAACTCAGCGACGGTTGGCCTCTTGCTGGTCGCATCCGGGAGGCCGAGCCAGGCTAATGCGCCGAGCAGGAGCAGCCCTGTCGCCGTCACAGCAAGTGCCAGGGTGAGGGTCAGGGCCCAACCGATCGGCAGCAGTTTGACCGGCTTCTCCTCAAGAGCTGGCCGGCGATTTCGCCGGATGAACTGGGGGAAGCGCCACATGACGCCCACTTTGCCCGACGACTGGCGTGCCGACAGGGGAATACGTGAACGGGTGACGTACGCGATGCCGTCGGCGCCTCGGCCGGGCCGGTCGGCTGGAGACGAACCCCGGACACGCCATGCCCCGATCGCATACCTTCGGCCGCATGGTTCACGTCTGCGAGGTCTGCAAGGAAAGCATCACCCCCGACCGCCGGGGCAAGGTCCGTGTGGAGGGCGTGACGCACCGCAGCGCGCCCAAGGCGTGGGTCTGGGGACCGGTGCCCTGCCACCCGGACTGCCGCCTGAAAATGTCGACGCCGTATGACGATCAGATCGGCTCCGGCGACTACCAGCTCACGTGGCAGGACATGACGGCTATCTGAGACGATCCCGATTCCCTATCCTGTCGTTCAGTTTGGAATCTCGGTCACAGAACGAACGGAAACCAACCGGTGGTCATAGGCAAACGCAGCAACGCTACGCACCTCCAGGCCGCGAACTTGTCCCCTTTCGACTTGTGGGGACACAACGGCTGGTGCAACCAGGAGGTCGCTGGGGAGAGCCATTACCTCCCCGCGTTGGAAAAAGTGCTCCGCGTGGGTGGCAAGGGGCTCGACGAGTTTGAGACAACCGCACTCCTAGTCCCCGAACCAGCCAATCGGCATGACCCGAACGCGGTGGCAGTGCTGGTGCAACACGAGACCGTCGGATACCTTCCGCGGAAGGATGCGGCCAGATACCAGGCCTTGCTCAGCCATCTGGCCGCTTCCGGCTTCGTCGCCCGCGTGCCTTGTCGTGTCTGGGGTGGGAGGGTTACTGATCACGACTACGACCGGGCCGGTCGAGTCGCGATGACCGAACGGTTCAGAGCGAGCGTCACCCTCGCGCTCGCTGAGCCACACCTTTGCCTGCCGGTGAACACTGCGCCGCAAGCGCCGCACGTCGTGCTCCCGCAAGGCGGGGCCATCCAGGTGAGCGGTGAAGAGCATCATCTGGCCGAGATCAAGCCACTGCTGCGGGCGGAAGGTGAGAGCTACGCGTACGCGACGCTGCATGAGGTGAACGACTCCAGCGGGCGCGCTGTGAAACAAATCGTCGAGGTGCGGCTCGACGGAAACCGTGTCGGACAACTGACGCCGAAGATGAGCGGTGAGCTACTCCCGGCGATACGCCACCTTGACGGCATGGGATATCTGGCTGCCGCCAGGGCGAAGCTGAAAGGCAATCACCTCAAGGCGGAGGTGACACTCTATTGCGTCCGCGCGCATGAGCTGCCGCATGACTGGCCGGGCCCAATCGGGCACGCCCTGCCGGACGTGCAGACGGTACAGCGATCCGGGGCACTCACAGGCGGCGACTCATCGCCCGCAGGTCCGGCCGTTGTTGATCATGCACCTATTCCGCCGAGACCAACCCGGATCAGATTCGTCGTACCACCAGGCTGGCCACCGGCTCCTGAAGGCTGGGAGCCTCCGCCCGGCTGGCGACCGGATCCGTCCTGGCCCAAGGCGCCGGATGGCTGGAGCTTTTGGGTCGCAGAGTGACGCGTCGCCTCTCAACTGATGGATTCAGGCCGTCATGAAGCGGCCACTGTTCCCGCTCCACGGTGCTCGACCGCGCCCAACTCCCGAGAAACCGAGGGGCGGCGTTGTGGCGGAGTTGGTAGGCGCACGGGGGCCACGGGGCAGGGGTCCGGGGAGCCGGTCGACGGACCGGGGGCACGGGGGCGGGCCCTGGCGCGGTTGCCGACGGCGGGGAGCTGGTCGACGACGGCTAGGAGCACGAGGCCGACAGACGGCCGACGCGGCCGCCACGGACGCCAGCGGGCACCGGAGGACACGGGGTGTGTGGATATGGGGGAGACAGGGGGAGTGGAGGGGAGACGGCCCGGACATCCGCCGATTTTCCGCCAGCTGGCCGGCTGATTTCCTGCAGATTTTTGACCTGCGGAAACGCCCCGGAACGGGGGAAAATCCGCCCCGTCGGCGGAGGCTGGCCACGGTGCCCGGTGCGGGGAGACGGTCGCAGGGATGGCGTACGTGTTCTGAGGGGGTTCTAGGGCATCCTCGGCGCCTCGGCCTGGCCGATTTTCCGGCGCCGTTCCGTAGGGACATCCGACGTCAGCCAGCGTCCCCAGCCAGGAGACGGCGCCATGTCTCCTCGGCGGCAGCCCGGACCCATGAGTCCCGGCTGAGAACCCGCTCCACCCCTTCCCGGCCGGTGCGGGTGCGGCGGATCCGGAACCGGCCCCGGTAGGACACCAGCTCGTAGCTGACGGGCACACAGCCGCAGGTATGGGCGATGACGCGGCCGGGCTCGCCAGGATCGGCCCACCAGGTGAGCCGTACGGCATCGGGGCAGAGTGGAGCGACGTGGGGGGAGAAGCCGAGGCACTCGCGGCCGATCCCGCCCGCCCGTATGAGCTGTTGCCGTTTCCAGCGTGACAACGTGCTGGGCGGCACTCCCAGACGGCCGGTGATCGAAACGAGGGTCTCCCCCTCGGAGAGCAGGCGCAGGGCGGCGGCGCGTACCGCTGGAGACCACCACGGGCGTTCGGCCGTCACCGGATCACCAGCTGTGGGCGGGGGCGTCGTGCCCCCTGCGGGCCGCTGCCGGGAGCCCCTCCAAGCGAATGACAGCGACCCGCAGGGGGCACGCACAGATACCGGCCACGCATGAGGCCCCTCAGCTGATTTTGTTCTCCAGGCCAAGTTTCAGCAGCGTAACCCCTGTGACCCTATGGTCACAACCGGTTAGTGACAGGAGAGGCTATGAACATAGGTGACTGTGATCGATCACGGTGCCGACCGGCCAGTTCACCGCCAACTGGCGGACCTGCTGCGCGCCGACATCGCCGCCGGACGTCTCAAGCCGGGCGGGATGCTCCCATCGCAGGCCCGGCTCATGCAGATGCACGACCTTGGCCCCGTGGCCGTACGGCAAGCGCTGGCCATCCTCCGCGCCGAGGGTCTGATCCGCACGGTGAAGGGTGAGGGGTCGACGGTCATGGTTTACGACCGCCAGCCCTACCGTGTGGCGGCCGGTGCGGACGTGGAGATCCGCATGCCGTCCCCGGAGGAGCGCAAGCAGCTCAAGGACGCGGCGGCCGGGGAGACGGAGATGCCCGAAGGGGTGCCCGTCGCCGTCGTCAAGCCGGGGCCGCGCAAGCATCGGGTCCTGCTCAGGGGTGACCGGTGGCGTCTGGTGTTCGGGGACGAGCCGCAGAGCTAGACGTGCGTCTCCCAGCTCCCGGCATGTCGGTAGACGGGTATGCCGCGATAGGCGCCAGGGGTCGGTTCGTGAGTACGCCAAGCTGGCGGCCATGTTCCCGCCCGAAGACGACCCCCTGTGGAGCGTCGAGAAGATCGCTGGGTACCTCGACGTCGACAACGACTGGGTCCTCGGCTTCGCCCGCGATCATGGTCTTGACCTCTTCGACATAGGCGGGAGCAACCTCCGGGCCTGCCGGAGCGATGTCCTCCGCTTCGCCCTGCGAAACAGCCGCGCCCACCTCGACCAACCCGATTCCCAGGGACAGGACCGGGAGACCGACAACGGCTCCGAGGGGCCAGTTGCGGCCCAGCCGCCGCCTCAGAAGGAACCGGCAAAGCCGCTCGAAGGGTGGAGGCCCATCCCCTCGGAGCACGGCAGGGAGTTCGACCTTTTCCCCATAGGCGCGCTCGCCGCCGCCCTGGACCGTCGGCCTGACACCATCAGGCACTGGGAGCGCCAGGGCTGGCTGCCTCCCGCACACCGCTCCACCAGCTATGACGAACGCGGTACACGCCGCCACTACACCCGCTCCCAGATCTTGGCCATACACCGCATCGCTCAGGAGGAAGGCGTTCTCAAGCCCCATGCCCGGCCAGGCTGGGTAAGGAGTACCCGCTTCGTCGAGCGGGTCCGAGCCGCGTTCGAGGAGCCCCCGCCCGAGTCCAACCCCTGAGCTGGGAGAAGCCGGGGCCCTGACGTAGCTACTTACTGTGGGGCACCGGGTCGGCCACCCGGCCGAGCCAGAACGCCGCGTGATGCTTCGGACCTGCGGGTCCTGCGGGCCGCTCGCTGGGACGGGAGGCGGCCGGCTGACCTCCGCCCGGCTCGTCGAGGTCCTCGGCGTAGGCGCGGACTTGGTCGGCGGACGGCATCCGCAGGAGCCGGTAGACGCGCGTCCCGGACGTACGTCCCGGCCTGGTCGTCACCCACTCGTCATCGGCCAGGGCCCGCACGTACGCGCCGATCTCGGCGCCGGTCCAGCCGGTATGCCGTTCCAGCTGAGCCGTGGACACTTCTACCTCCCGGTGCCCCTCGGCGAGTCCTGCCAGCAGGAGGTAGAGCAGGACGGCCGCGGACGGCACGAGGGCCTCCACGAGGCTCGCGGGGACGACGAGGTACTCGTCATCGGGGAACGTCACCGCCGAGTACGGCGCGGCCGGGAAGGCAGGCATGTCGCGGGTCATTCTGGCCTCCTCCAGGCCTATCGGTGGGTTCGGCTATCGCTGCAGGCCTGGAGCTTGGCCAGCTCCTCCTCACTGAGCGGATCGGCGTCGAAGTCCAAGACCTTGCTGATGAGGTCGAACGAGTGGCTGGGCCCGTAGGCCTCCAAGGCGGTGTCGAGCCGGATGCGGATAACCTCCGGATCGTTCATCTTTTCGAGCGCCTTCTCGACGGCGTTGAAAGACGCATCGTGTTGCTCCTCCAACTCGTTAACGAACTCCAGCTGGTCCCTGCCAAGCATGCCGTTGATCCAGCGGCCGGCCAGCGTGAGGCAGATACTGATGTGTTCCCAGCTGGCCAAGTCCCGGTCGGACATCACCGGTTCAACGACCTTGGCGGCTGCTTCCTGCTTGGCCTGGGGCTCAACCTCGGCCACGGGGGTGCGGATCTTGGCGGTCGGCCGGTAGCGGTTCGTCCGGCCGTGGACGGCGTGCTCGTCGATCTCGACGAGGCCGAATTCCTCCAGTTGATCGGTGTCCGGCTGGGTCGTCTTGGGGTGCAGCTTCGTTCCGGGGTAGCGGATGAACGCGGCCAACTCGGCGCGCGTGATGTAGGCCCATCCGTAGCTCTCCGGCCGGTTCTTGTCATGACCCTTGATGATCATCAGGATGACCCAGATCCGAATTGCCCGGGGGCTGGCCCCGCTGGTCATGATCTCGCGGGGGAGCCTCGCCCATCCCTTGCCCTCCAGGTACGGGGCGAACTTCGTGTCCTCGATGCCGTGGAACGTGTCCTCGGCGGACGGCCAGTCGTGGAGGATCGGGCGCTGGCCTTCGTGGCCGAGGTCCTCGAAGCTGACCCACCCCGAGGCCCTGAGGCGTGCCAGGGACCGCTTGACGATGTCCTTGCTCACGCCGAAAACGTCCATGAGGTCGGAGCGCTTGAACGGCCGGATGAGGCCCGTGACGTAGTCCCTGTTCGACTCGAAGAACCAGAACAGGAGGCAGTCGAAATCTTTGAGGTGGTCCGAGAGCGCGACGCGGATATTGGCCTGCGCGAACCTCTTATTGGCGCTCTGGCCTGCTACACTAGTCACAGATGAATCCGATCTTCATCTCATCGGCCCGGAGTGTTTGCACCACTCGCGGGCCTTTTTATTTGCGGGATTTTCCCCGCATTTCACTCTAGCAGGGTGCCCGATTCCGGGCGTAGCCCGGCATGGTCGGATGGCGGCCTTACGCCGATTGGAATACTCGCCAGTTGGGATTTAGGGAATTGCAAAAGTAGATGGCCGTCACGTCACCCGGTGCTTCGGAATGCCATCCCGGCTTCCGGAATCCGGAGTGGGTGGGGTGCTCAGGGACTCCAGGGGGGTGCTGAGAGACTCCGGGTGGGGTGCTCGGAGACTCCAGGGCAGGGGCTGGGAGGCTCCGGGTGGGGGGCTGGGAGACTCCCTAAACTAAGAGGTTCTAGAAGGGTTAGAGAACTTAGAGCGATGTACTACGTACATCGCCCGTCAAGCGCTGCGCGCTCGACGGACAGGAGGGGCGCGAACCCCGTTTCAAACCCTGGGCCGGAGGGTGTGAGGGCTGGATACTCGGGCGGGAAATCGGGGGACGGGTACCCCCGGCCCCTGACACGGCCTCCGGCCGGTTTATCAGCCGGATGCACGGGATTCCCGGCCCCGCCCCGGGCCTCCGGCCTTAGCTGCCCCTGCACGGCCCTGAGGGCCATTCTCCGGCCTTTTCGGCACCTGTCCGGCCCTAGTTCCCGGCCCACGCCGGGAAAGTGGCCCTGGGTGCGTCTGAGGCCTCCGCCGGTAGCCACCGGCAGCCCTCGGCGAATATCCGACGGAGTTTCCGGGACCCTTATCAGGTGCCGCCGTCGGCTGGCAAACAACATGGTAACTAGGCAAGCTGTGAATTTAAATTCCCCGCCGGGCTTGCACATCCCAACTAACCCCTCCGTAGCATCTTGCCCGTGATCAACCAGGTGAATGACTCCCCCGTGCGTGCGGTGAATGATCGGGCCCCGAGGAGCGAGTACAAGTACGCGGCGCTCGTGCGCGAAATCATCGACGGCTTTCCTCCGCTCACGGCCGGGCAGAAGGCCCGCATCGCCGTCCTGCTGCGGGGCGCTGCTCCGGCGGTGGTCGAGGCGCCGGAGAGCACCAGCGACGCCGCCTGAGGCCGCGAAAAGCCCTCAGGCAGGCATCCGCCGGGGCGTGTGCGACCCCCGGACCGCCGGTCACCGCTTCGGTTCGATCCTGACCGAGGCCGGGTCAAAGTAACTGCCGTCGGGGCCTCGCCCGTGCCGGGCGGGCATGATGGTCACAGTCATCAACGCGTCGAGGATGGCGCGCTTCCGGCCGAGGTCTTGCCGCTTCCACGTGGCCCGCGTGTCCTCCGTGCCGACGACCCCGGCGAACACGTTCCCCTGGCTCGCTGCGGTGATCCGGTTTTCGATGTCCTTGAGCTGGTTCCGGAGCCGGATACTTCCCGTGCTGAGCTGGCGGGCGTCGATCTCGCCGTCAGCGTGCAGCGTGGCCAGCTCGTCGAGCCGGGCCCGCAGGGTGACGGCTTCCACGTGCAGGGGCGCCACGTCCTCCCCTTGGTCCTGAAGCGACAGATCAGCCGCATCCGGCCGGGACAGTCGCTCGATGATCAGTTCCTCTACGTGCTCGTCCAGCAGTTCCGCCGTCCGCGTGACGTGGTTGCCCGGCCGCTGGGCGCCTCCGCGCGGTGGGCGGCACCGGTAGTAGGGCCTCGTGGCCGGGCCGGAACGGGAGCAGATGACGGTCTCCCCGCACCCTCCGCAGATGTAGAGGCCGGACCCGAGCCAGCGAGCCCGGTTGCCCGGTGACGTCCTGCGCGCCGGGTCGTTCAGCAACGCGACGACCGCGCGCCAGGACTCTTCGGGGACGATGGCGGGCCAGGAGGCCTGGCCTACCACCTCGCCCTTGTAGACGGCGAGGCCAGCGTTCCTGGCCCGCCGGAGCATGTCCCGCAACTCGACCGTGTTCCACTCCTTGCCGCGCGACGTCTTAACGCCTGCCGCGTTGATCGAGCGAACGACGGACCGCAGGCTCGCCCCCGCGAGAAGGGCCTCCGTCGCCTTGACGATCTCGGCCGCTTCGGCCGGCTCCACCGTGACGCCGTCTTTCAGGAAGCCGAACGGGCGGATCCCGCCGCTGTACTCGCCGTTGGTCGCCTTGCGCAGGCGGGCGTTCGCTACGCGGCGGGCCGTATCCCGGGAGGCCTTATTGGCCACCGCCACCATGACCCGCGCCATGGTGATATCGGCGTCGTTCGCCAGCCGCAGCGACCCGGTGACGGACTCCACCGGAGGCCGGGGCTTCCTCAGCTCGACGGCGTCGATCAGGTCTTCAAGGTCGCGGGGGTCACGCACGGCCCGGTCAAGGTCGTAGGCAATCAGCGCGTCGGCCTCGCCCGTCGACAGCCACGCGATCGCGTCGCGCAGGCCGGGCCGGACGGTCCGCAGGCCGTAGGTGCCGTCCGGGAGCTGGATCTTCCGCCGTTTGTAGGCGGACACGTCGTTCTCCACCACGACCTTCCAGACCTTCCAGCCCAGGCGGTCGGCCAGCCCTCGGCAGTGTTTCTCCTGGTCGTCGACTCCGGTCGTGTCCTCATCGCGGGCGTCGCTGATCCGGCACAGGATCACGACTCTGTGGGGGGTGTACGTGCTCATGGTTTAATGGTGTCACAAATGGTGTTTCGGCAAGACCACGCTGCTGTCGAGCCTGCTGTCCCTCGCCGACCCCGGTGACCGGCTGCTCCTGGTGGAGGACTCCGCGGAGCTGAGGCCGGAGCACCCGCACGTGGTGCGCCTGGAGTCCCGCCCGGCCAACCTGGAGGGAGTGGGCGGCGTCTGCCTGCGCGACCTCGTCCGCCAGGCCCTCCGGATGCGCCCGGACCGCCTTGTCGTCGGCGAGGTGCGGGGCGCGGAGGTCGTCGACCTCCTCGCCGCGCTGAACACCGGGCACGAGGGCGGCTGCGGCACCCTCCACGCCAACACCGCGACCGACGTGCCGCCCCGGCTGGAGGCCCTGGCGTGCGCCGCGGGTCTCAGCCGCGAGGCCGTCCACAGCCAGATCGCCGCCGCTCTGGACGTGGTCATCCACCTTGTGCGCGGGCACGCCGGCGGCCGCCGCAGGGTGGCCGAGATCTGCATGATGGTCCGACGCCCCTCGGGTCTGGTGGACGCCGAACCGGCCCTCACCTTCCCTGCCGGGGGCGAGGCGATTCCCGGCCCCGGGTTCGCGGCCCTCAGGGAGCGGATCCCGGGCCTCACCACCGTGGCGGTCCGCCCGGACTCCGGTGCCCCGGAAGCATGGTCATGACGGCGGCGGCCGTGTTCCTCGCAACCCTGGCCGCCTGGCTGTGGACCGGGCCGGATCCGGGGACGGCGCGTCTCCTCCGGATGGGCCGCCGTCCTTTCCGCCGGGTTCCGCCCCTGAAGGAGCGGATCACCGGCCGTTCCAGGCCCGCCAGGCGCGCCGCGGCCTGGCGGGCCGCCTCCCTGGAGCTGTGCCAGGGGCTGGCGGCCGAGCTGACCGCGGGGCGGGCACCCGGTGAGGCGCTGGCCCGGGCCGCGGCGGTCGTGGAGTTCCCCGACCCGGTGGTGGTCCGGCCGCTGGTGGCGGCGGCGAGAGACGGGGGAGACGTTCCCGCCGCCCTGCTGGCCGCGGCGCCGCAGCACGGGGGAGAGGCGTTCCGCGGGCTGGCCGCCTGCTGGCGGGTGAGCACGACCGCCGGGGCGGGGCTGTCGGTCCTCGTCGACCGGGTGACCGCCTCGCTGCGGGAGGCCCAGGCACATCGCCAGGAGGTCGCCGCCCAGCTCGCCGGTCCGCGTGCCACCGCACGCCTGCTGGCGGTCCTGCCAGCCCTCGGCCTGGTCATGGCCACCGGTCTCGGCATGCGGCCGCTGCACTTCCTGTTCGGCGGTCCGGCGGGGTTCGGCTGCCTGCTCGCCGGATTGGCGCTCGACGGCTGCGGCCTGTGGTGGACCCACCGCCTGGCGGCCCGCGCGGAACGGTCCTGACCGTGGGGCGGGAGACGGCACCGGAAGCCCGGAGGAAGGGCGGCCCCGGGCCGGGAGGCGGTGGGTCCAGGTGCCCGCGGGCACCGGAGGCGGCGCGTTCGGGAGCAGTGAGCACGCGGAGGAACGGAAGCCGAAGAAGCGTGAGACCCGGGAAGCGCGAGGTCCGGGAAGCGCGAGGTCCGGGAAGCATGAGGAACGACTCGGGGAGAGACAGATGATCGGACTGCTCACCGTCATGCTCACCGCGCTCGCGGGCTGGCTGTGGATACCACCCGACGACCCGGCCCGGCGCGTCCACCGGATTCACCGGGCCGGGCCGGCTCCGGGCCCACCGGGATCCCCGGGCCCGGCGGCTCCGGCAGGCCCGGGGATCCCGGGAAGGACGGGAGCGCCACGGGCGGGAGGTGAGGCACCCCCGTTCCGCCCACCCGAGGCGAACGGCGCCCAGGCCGCGAGACGGCGGCTGGGCCGGAGAGAGACGATGTGCTGCGCCGCCGTGGGCGTCGCGGTGTTCCTCCTCGTCGAGGATGCTCCGGGGGTCGCCGCGGGAGCGCTCGGCGCCGTTGTCACGTGGGTGATGCTCCGCAGGCGAGAGCCTCCCGGGCCGCACCGTGAGCACGACCGTGTGGCGGCCGACCTGCCGCTGGCGGCGGACCTCATGGTCGCCTGCCTCCGCGCCGGGCAACCGGTCACCGGGGCCGTCGACGTCACGGCCGAGGCGATCGGCGGGCCGATCGCGGACCGGCTGGCCTGGGTGGGCGGGCAGTTGAGGCTGGGCGCGGCACCCGAGAGCGCCTGGCGGGCCCTCTCGGCCGACCGCCCGCTGGCTCCTCTCGCGCGGACGATGAGCAGGACGGCTCTCAGTGGTGCCCCGGTGGCCGATGTCCTCACCCGGTTGGCCGACGACTCCCGTCACGAGGCACGAGCCGCGTCCTCCGCCGCGGCCCGTCGAGTCGGAGTTCAGGCCGTCGCCCCGCTCGGACTCTGTTTCCTGCCCGCCTTCGTCCTCCTCGGGATCATCCCCGTCGTCGCCGGTCTCGCCGGTGAGGTGCTCCTTCCCTGACGCCCGGTCATGGCGTGGCAGGGGAAGGGGCTCCGCGGCGTGTCCTGCGCCCCGTCGGCGGGGTTTCGTGTCCGGCTGACTCCGTTTCCATGGCGTTCGGTACGGCGGCGGCTCTCACACGTGCGGCGAGGGCCGTCTTCTACGTCAGAGCCGTCGTCCATCCCGAGTTCGCCGCGTCGATCGAGAAACCGAACCGGGAGGCCCGCGGCGATCTCGGCAGGGTCTTCGGCAGGGTCTTCGGCTGTGCCGAGTCCGTGGGCGAACCGCGTTCAGGGATCGACCACGACACGCTCGTCCGGCTCACCCTCTCGATCATCGATGGGCTCATGGGGGTGATTCTCCTGAGTCCGTTCGAGGATCCGGGGGTCCATGAGGCGACCGTGGACGCTGTGGTCCGCCTCGTCACCGAGCCGGTCAGGCGGGCCCGGGAAGGTTCCCGACCTCGTCGATGACGATTTCGGGCGTCTCCCACAGACCCCGCCGCCGCTCGCCGTGCGCTTCGGACGGGGAGCAAGGTTTTCCACAGGAAGCCTCCTGGTCTCCGGGTTATCCCCAGAACGCCGTTCGCCTCCCTCTGCGCCTACCCGCATCGGCGACCCTGGCTTCGCAGGCACCGGGCATGGGGTCCGGTCGCGGCATCCAGGAGGAGACATGGTTCGTTCGCCGAGTTCACCCGCCGCCGGCTCGTTCTCCGGCTGCGTCCGCAGGGGGCCGCTGCGCAGCGTGCCGACGCTCTCGCCGGACGGGTGGCGCGTACGGTCGCGGCGCTGGGCGGGGAGGTTGTCCTCGCGGGCGCGCGAGGCTCTGGCCCGGCGGACGGCCGCCCTCACCGGCCCAGACCGTGACCGTGGCATGTCCACCGCCGAGTACGCCGTCGGCACGATCGCCGCCTGCGCGTTCGCCGCACTGCTCTTCAAAGTGGTCACGAGTCCGGAGGTCCAGGAGATGATCTCCAAACTGATCAATCGAGCGTTGAACGTGGCCGGATGAGCCCGGCGAACGCACTCGCCTCTCCCCATTCGAGATCTCGCGTCCGTATCCGTCCGAGGCCGGGTGCCCGAGCTCATCAGTCCACCAGGCTCCGCCGGTTCGCTCGGTCCCGATGGTCTGTCCGGTTCCATCGGCTCGGGAGGCCGGTTGGCCGGCTCGGGAGGCGGGTTGGCGCCCTCGCCCGCCCGCGCCGTTCCGGGGGGTCGGTGACCGCCGAGACAGCCGTGGTGCTGCCCGCCGTCGTGGTGGTGCTGGCCGCCGCTCTGTGGGCGGTGGCGGCGGTCGGGGCGCAGCTTCAATGCGTCGACGCGGCCCGGGCCGGTGCCCGGGCCGCGGCCCGGGGAGAGCCCGCAGAGCGGGTGCGTGCCGACGTTCTCGCCCTCTCCCCGGTGGGGGCGTCGGTCAGGGTGGACGTGACCGCGGAGACCGTCCGGGTCGAGGTCGCCGCGCGTGTCCGGCCTCGCTGGGGTTCCACGCTTCCCGCTGTCGAGGTCGGTGCGTCCGCCGTCGCCGCGCCGGAGCCCGGAGTTCCCGGTGCGCCGGAAGCGTCCGGTGGGTCCATGGGGGAGCCGTGAGCCGGGGAGGCACGAACAGCCTGACGGACCGTTTCATCCGAGGCCGAAACGGCGAACGGGTGAGGCGGGGGCGAGGAGCGGCCGACGCCCGGCAATGGGGACGAGGAGCGGCCGACGCCGGGAGAGCGCAGATGAGGAGCAATCGACGCCCGGCAGCAGGGACGAGGAGCGAGCGGCCGGCACCGGGGGGGCAGACGAGGAGCGGTCGGCGCCCGGGAGCGTTGCCGGCGAATGGTCGAGGAGCGGCAGTGGGTACGGTGACGGAAGCGAGCACGGTTCGTGACCATGGGCACGAAGGCGGGGCGGCGGCGCGGAGCCGAGCCCGGCGAGAGCGAGGGTCGGCGACGATCTGGGCGGTTGCCGTGGTGGCGGCGGTATGGGCCGTGGCGGCGGCGCTCATGGCCGTCGGCGCGGCCAGGGTGGGAAGACATCGCGCGCAGAGTGCCGCCGACCTGAGCGCGCTCGCCGCCGCCCGGCTGGCCTTCGTCGTTCCCGACCGCGGATGCGCGCGGGCCGAGGCGCTGGCCCGGGCCAACGGCGCAGAGGTCACCGGATGCGCCGTCGGCCAGGACGGCATCGCCGACATCCAGGTGACCGTACGGTTGTCGCTGCCCGTTCTCGGTCCTCGGCCGATCACCGCGCTCGCCCGGGCCGGGCCGGTGTACATCGCCGAGTCCCCGGCGGATCCGTCGGTGGGCCCCTGAGGCGGCTGACCGGTCGTCCGGCGGAGCCGTTCCGCGGGAGTACGGCTCGGCAGCCATGCGGAAGCGCGTTTCGCGCTACGCCGAAGGGCTTTCCCGAAGGGCGCGGGCTCATGAGCCGTGTCGGGGTTTCCCCGTCGGATTCCCCTGCCGCGCGGCTTCGCGTCGCGTCAGGGGCTTTCCCGAAGCGCGCGAGCTCATGAGCCGTGCCGGGGGTTCCCCGCGCCGCGCTAGGAACGTGTCCCGAGGGAGAGCAGGACGGCGAGGAGCCGGAGTGCGCCGGCCTTGTCCAGAGGTTCGTTTCCGTTGCCGCACTTGGGCGACTGGATGCACGAGGGGCAGCCGTGGTCGCACTCGCAGGAGGCGATGGCCTCGCGGGTGGCCGTGAGCCAGTCGAGGGCCCGGGCGTAGCCGCGCTCGGCGAAGCCGGCGCCGCCCTCGTGGCCGTCGTAGACGAAGACCGTGAGCAGGCCGGTGTCGGGATGCAGTTCGGTGGAGACACCGCCGATGTCCCAGCGGTCGCAGGTGGCGAAGAGCGGCAGCAGGCCGATGGAGGCGTGTTCCGCCGCGTGCGCGGCCCCGCCCAGGTCCAGGCCCTCCTCGGCGAGAGGGGTGATCACGGAGACGGGCAGGGTCCACCAGACCGCCCGGGTGCGCAGGGTGCGTGGCGGCAGGTCGAGGTCCTCGTCCCCGAGGAGCTCGCCGCTCTGGGTGCGGCGTTTGAGATACGACACGACCTGGCGGGTGACCTCCACCGAGCCGAAGTGGAGCTCACCCGGGCCCAGGGGCCGCGAACACAGTGATTCGAGGATGGAGATCTCGGTGACGTCCCGGGCGAACGTCGTGTAGTCCGGTGTCCCGGCCTCCACGAGGGCCACCCCGGCGTCCAGGTCGAGCTCCTCCACCAGGAACGTCTCCCCCTGATGGACGTACACGGCCCCGGCGTGCACGGTCGTGTGGGCCGAGGGTTCGTCCACGGTGCCGAGCAGCCGCCCGGTGGACGCCTCCACGACCTGGACCGGCGAGCTACCGGCTCCCCGGATGTCGGCGAGGTCGGTGGCCCGTTCCCGCTTGGTCCAGAACCATCCGGTGGCGCGCTGCCGGAGCAGCCCGTCCTCGACGAGGCCGGCGAGCACCTCCTTGGCGGACGGGCCGAAGATCTCCAGGTCGTCGGGGGTGAGCGGGATCTCGGAGGCGGCGGCGCACAGGTGCGGGCCCAGCACGTAGGGGTTCCCGGGGTCCAGCACGATCGCCTCGACGGGCCGGCCGAACAGGGCCTCCGGGTGGTGGACCAGATAGGTGTCCAGGGGGTCGTCCCTGGCGATGAGAACGGCCAGGGCGTCCTGCCCCTCCCGGCCCGCCCGGCCGGCCTGCTGCCAGAGGGAGGCCCGGGTGCCCGGCCAGCCCGCGATGAGCACGGCGTCCAGTCCGGACACGTCGACGCCGAGTTCCAGCGCGTTGGTCGTGGCCAGCCCCAGCAGCTCACCGGACCGGAAGGCCCGCTCCAGCCGCCGGCGGTCGTCGGCGAGATACCCGGCCCGGTAGGCGGCCACCTTGCCCGGAAGGCCGGCGGGCATCCCGGCGCCGCCGCCGGGTGTCCTGATACCGCCGGTGGGCGTCCTGGTGTCATCGGCGGGCGTCTCCACCTCACCTGAAGGTGTTCCGGTGCCAACGGCGGGCGTCTCCGCGTCGTCGGCGGCCGTCCTCGTGCCGCCGACGGGCCTTCCCACGTCGGCGGCCAGGTCCTCCAGCCTCGCCCGGGTGGTGAGGGCCACGGACTCGGCGGCGCGGCGCGAGCGGACGAAGGCCAGGGTGCGGACCCCTCCGGCCACCAGGTCGGCGAGCAGCTCGGCGCTCTCCATCGTCGCGGGACGGCGCACGGGGGCGCCGCCCTCGCCGCGCAACTCGGTCAGGGGCGGCTCCCACAGGGCGAAGGTGGTCGTGCCCCGGGGAGAGGCGTCGACGGTCACCTCCTCGGCGGGCAGGCCGGTCAGGAGCGCCGCGAAGGCGCCGGGCTCACTGGCGGTGGCCGAGGAGAGCAGGAAGACCGGGCGGGAGCCGTACCTGGCGCAGACCCGTCGCAGCCGGCGCAGGATCTGCGCCACGTGCGAGCCGAACACGCCCCGGTAGCCGTGGCACTCGTCGACCACGACCACCCGCAGCCGCCGCCAGAAGGCCGACCACTGGGCGTGCCGGGGCAGCAGGGTGCGGTGGAGCATGTCGGGGTTGGTGAGGAGGTAGTTGGCGTGCCGCCGGGCCCACGCCCGTTCCTCGAAGGAGGTGTCGCCGTCGAAGGTGGCCGCGCGCAGCTCCGGCGGGTCGAGCTCGGTCAGCGTGCGCAGCTGGTCGGCGGCCAGCGCCTTGGTCGGCGTCAGGTAGAGCACCGTGCCGCCGTCGAGCACCTCGGAGACGGCCGGGACGAGATAGGAGAGGGTCTTGCCCGAGGCGGTCCCTGTGGCAATGATCACGTTTTGCCCGCCGCGGGCCAGTTCGGCCACCTCGATCTGGTGCCGCCACAGGCCGCTGACGCCCAGGTTCGCCCAGCGCGTAACCAGGCGTTCGTCCACCCAATCCGGCCAGCTCAACGGCGCAGCGGGCCGGGCCGGGACGTGCTCGACATGGGTCACTCGCGCCCGACGTGCGGGAACGTCGAGCAGACGGGCGAGCGCGGAGCCCGCCCGAAGCGGCGAAGATGAGAGCGGAGTCACTGGTTTCCAGTCTTGCATCTGTGGGCAGAGTCGCCGGGAATCGTGATTTCGTATAGACACTGAGCGTACGCATGGTTGAATGCCGCGCGTCAGGGCTTGTCGTCTGGGGCCGCCCGGCCCCGGGGAGTCACGCCTGAATCGGTACTTTCGCAGGCAAGGCGCTGGAGGATCTGTGGATCTGAAGTTGGACCACCATTCCGAGGACCGTCTCACCATCGTCGAGGTCGAGGGTGAGATCGATGTCTACACCGCGCCCAGATTGCGTGAGCTCCTGATCGACCTGGTCAACAAGGGAAACTTCCACCTCCTGGTCAACATGGAGAAGGTCGACTTCCTCGACTCCACGGGCCTTGGTGTCCTGGTCGGCGGGCTCAAGCGAGTTCGGGCGCACGACGGCTCGCTGGAGCTGGTCTGCACCCAGGAGCGCATCCTGAAGATCTTCCGGATCACCGGTCTGACCAAGGTCTTCGGGATCTACGCCTCGGTCGATGAGGCCAAGGAAGCTCACGGCCGAGACAAGTAGTCATGGCCACCGTCGAGCTGACGTTCAGCGCGCTTCCCGCCCACGTCCGAACGGCACGCCTGGTCGCCACCGCGATCGCCAGGCGCACCGGGGTGGAGGAGTCGGTGCTGGACGAGGTACGGCTCGCCGTCGGGGAGGCGTGCTCCCGGGCCGTCGAGGCGCACCGCCTTCACTGTCCGGGGGAGCCGATCCGCATCGAGCTCTCCGACGACCTGGGGCGTTTCGAGGTGACCGTCACCGACTCGGCCCCCAGCGACGAGTTGGAGCATGATCGCGGGATGTTACGGATCGATGATCCGCTCGGGCAGCTCCCCGATACCCTGATGTCCGGTTTCGGCATCGCGGTCATCGCGGGACTCGCGGACGAGGTCCAGGTCTATCCGAGCCCCAAGGGCATGCGCATCCGCATGAGCTGGCCCGCGGCTCCCAACGGCCTGCCCCGGATCTGACCCGGCCGCGGCCGGGACGGACCCGATCCGACGTTCATGGATTCCGGTAGCCGGGTGCCTCACCGGGGCACCCGGCCGTCCGCGCTCTCGATCCCTCATTTTCGGTCAAAGCATAATTTTTGCCCCTGAAGACCGAAAAATGCTTGAAACCTGGTTCCGGGCGCACCGTGTCAGACGAATCGACCTCGTCGGCGGGCTTCTTGACAAGGTTCGGCCAAACACGCTGTCAATTCACCGTGCGCGGAGGCTTTATATCCGCAGCGACGCTGCGTAGACTCCCTGGACCGGCCAAGGTTTGTCCTTCGGACCGGCCCGTCAGCGGGCCCGGCCCCCGGAGGAGGTCTGCGGACGCAACCGGAAGCGGCACTGCCAATACCCGGATGTGTGCCGCTTCTGTCGACCATCCACGGCGGCGCACTCCGGGCAGGACGTGAACCCGTCTTGCCGAGGAGAGTCGGATGTCTGTGCTTCGATCAGCCGTTGCCGATGAGCCAGCGGTATCCCTGAGCGGTTCCCACTCCACCATTGTGATCGTCGTGGCCGTCGTGGCCCTACTGGCGCTCGCCGTAGCGGGTGTCCTGGTGCGGGAGGTGCTGGCCGCCGGCCAGGGCACCGAACGCATGCAGAACATCGCGCGAGCCGTACAGCAGGGAGCCTCCGCCTATTTGGCGCGGCAGTTCCGGACGCTCGCGATCTTCGTGATCCTGATTCCCTTCCTGCTCTATCTCCTCCCCGCCCCCTCGACCGGCACGGCCATCGGCCGGTCGGTCTTCTTCATCGTCGGAGCCCTGTTCTCCGCGCTGACCGGCTTCATCGGAATGTGGCTGGCGGTGCGCGGCAACGTCCGCGTCGCTGCGGCGGCCCGCGAGTCGGGCGAGAAGCGCGCGATGCGGATCGCCTTCCGCACCGGCGGCGTGGCGGGCATGATCACGGTCGGTCTCGGCCTGCTCGGCGCGGCCATCGTGGTCCTGATCTACCGGGGCGACGCGCCCGCGGTGCTGGAGGGCTTCGGCTTCGGCGCCGCGCTGCTCGCCATGTTCATGCGGGTCGGCGGCGGCATCTTCACCAAGGCGGCCGACGTCGGCGCCGACCTGGTCGGAAAGGTCGAGCAGGGCATCCCCGAGGACGACCCGCGCAACGCCGCCACCATCGCCGACAACGTCGGTGACAACGTCGGCGACTGCGCGGGCATGGCGGCCGACCTGTTCGAGTCGTACGCGGTCATGCTCGTCGCCAGCCTCATCCTGGGCAAGGTCGCCTTCGGCACCGAGGGCCTGGTCTTCCCCCTGATCGTCCCGATGATCGGGGTCATCACGGCGGTCATCGGCATCTTCACCACCGCCCCGCGGAGCGGTGACCGCTCCGGCATGAGCGCGATCAACCGCGGCTTCTTCATCTCGGCGATCATCTCGGCGGTGCTCGTCGCCGTGGCCGCCTTCCTCTACCTGCCGAGCAGCTTCTCCGAGCTGTCCGGAGTGAGCCCGCAGATCGCCTCCGTCACCTCCGACCCGCGTCTGATCGCGATCGGCGCGGTGCTCATCGGCCTGGTGCTGGCCAGCGCCATCCAGATCCTCACCGGCTACTTCACCGAGACGAACCGCCGCCCGGTACGGGACATCGGTGAGAGCTCGCGCACCGGTCCCGCCACGGTCATCCTGTCCGGCATCAGCGTGGGCCTGGAGTCGGCGGTCTACTCGGCGTTGATCATCGGCGCCGCCGTCTACGGCGCGTTCCTGCTCGGTTTCGGCAACGTCACCATCGCCCTGTTCGCCGTGGCGCTGGCCGGGACCGGCCTGCTGACCACGGTCGGTGTGATCGTGTCGATGGACACCTTCGGGCCGGTCTCCGACAACGCCCAGGGCATCGCCGAGATGTCCGGCGACGTCGAGGGGGAGGGCGCCCAGGTGCTCACGTCGCTGGACGCCGTGGGCAACACCACCAAGGCCATCACCAAGGGCATCGCGATCGCCACGGCGGTGCTCGCCGCTACCGCGCTGTTCGGCGCGTTCCGGACGTCGGTCGAGACGGAGCTGGCCAAGGCGTCGGCGAGCGTGCAGGGGGCGCTGGGCAGCTTCAAGACCTTCAGTCTCAGCGTCGACTCCCCGAACGTCCTGGTCGGCCTGATCATCGGGGCGTCGGTGGTGTTCCTGTTCTCCGGCATGGCCATCATGGCAGTCGGCCGCGCGGCCGGGCGGGTCGTCTTCGAGGTGCGCGAGCAGTTCCGTACCAAGCCGGGCATCATGGCCGGGACGGAGCTGCCGGACTACGGCAGGGTGGTCGACATCTGCACCCGTGACTCGCTGCGGGAGCTGGCCACGCCGGGTCTGCTGGCCGTTCTCACCCCCATCGCGGTCGGCTTCGCCCTCGGATACGCCTCCCTCGGCGCCTTCCTCGCCGGGGCCATCGCCTGCGGCACCCTGATGGCGGTCTTCCTCGCCAACTCCGGCGGCGCCTGGGACAACGCGAAGAAGCTCGTCGAGGACGGCCACCACGGTGGCAAGGGCTCCGAGGCGCACGCGGCGACCGTCATCGGCGACACCGTCGGCGACCCGTTCAAGGACACCGCCGGTCCGGCGATCAACCCGCTGATCAAGGTGATGAACCTGGTGGCGCTGCTCATCGCTCCGGCGGTGGTGGCCTACGCCGACAACCCGGGACTGCGGATCGGCGCCAGCCTGGTCGCGGTCGCCATCGTCGTCAGCGTGGTGGTGATCTCCAAGCGCCGGTCGGCGAGCATCGCCCCGGCGGAGGACCGGCCCGCCGACCGGGAGCCGGAGCAGATCCCGAGCTGAGGACCGCCCTCCGGCTCCACCCCCGGGAGGCGGGCTGAGCCGGAGGACGGGTACGGCCGGCGGAACCGGATACGGCCTGCGAAGGCCGGGCCGGGTACGGCCGGGCGAGGTCCGTGAAGTCCGTGAAAGGGGTGCGCCGGAGCGGCGCACCCCTTTCACGTGTGCGGGGTGGTGCGGTGGGAAACTGGACCACGTGACTTCTCCACTTCACGCGGCGAGCGGCCGTTCCGCCCCGGACCCGCGGACCGCGCCGGGGAGGCGGTCGCGCCGGACCGTCCCGGCGCCCTTCTCCCCGGACCCTACGGAACGGCGGATCTGATGGAACAGCAGCCCTCCGGGGGCAAGACGCTCCTGCTCATCCTGCTGGGGATGGCCGTGGTGTTCGCGGTGATCGTCGGGCTCGCCATATGGGCGTCGGGGTGACGGCGCGCACGCTGGTCGTCCTCAGGCACGCCGAGGCCGCCACCGTCCCCGGCCTGGCCGACCGTGAGCGTCCGCTGACGGCGCGCGGCGAGCGAGACGCCCGCGAGGCGGGCGAGGCACTCGCCGGTCTGGGGCTGCGTCCCGAGGTGGCGCTGTGCTCACCCGCGCTGCGCACCCGGCGGACGGCGGAGCTGGCCCTGCCCGACACGGACGTCAGATTCGAGTCGGGCATCTATGAGGCGTATCCGGACGAGCTTCTTGAGCTGCTCAGGCGGAGCGACCCCGAGGTCCGCACGCTGGTGCTGGTCGGCCACAACCCCGGCGTCCACGAGCTCGTCATGGGTCTCGCCGGCGCGGACGGCGGCGACGGCTTCCCGCCCGGCGCGTTCACCGTCCTGGAGACCGAGGACGAGTGGATCGGACTCGGCGCGGGCCGCGGGGTCGCCCGCTGGGCACCGGGAAGGCGCTGAGAGACCGCCGTGAACCAGCCGGGGCGGCACTGAGGGGCCGCCCGTGAACCAGCCGGGGCGGCGCTGAGAGGCCGGCCCGTGAACCGGCCGGGGCGGGTCTCCACCCCGGCTCACGGGCTCCCGGACGGAACGGCGCGCGGAGCCGCTCCATCCGGGATCGGCCGCGCTCACGGCTTCGGCGAGACGACACCGTCCTCGGCGTCGGCGGCCTCGACCTCGGCGCGCGGGATGCCGAGCAGGTAGAGGATCGAGTCGAGGTAGGGCACGTTGACCGCGGCGTCGGCGGCCTCGCGCACCACCGGCTTGGCGTTGAACGCGACGCCCAGGCCGGCCGCCGAGATCATGTCCAGGTCGTTGGCGCCGTCGCCGATGGCCACGGTCTGGCTGATCGGGATGCCCGCCTCCCGGGCGAAGCGCTCCAGCGCCCGCGCCTTGCCGGGGCGGTCGAGGATCTCGCCGACCACCTGGCCGGTCAGCACGCCGTCCATCACCTCCAGGGTGTTGGCCGCGGAGTAGTCGATCCCGAGGTCCTCGACGAGGGCATCGGTGAGCTGGGTGAACCCGCCGCTGACGATCGCGAACCGGTAGTCGAGCCGCTTGAGCGTCCGTACGAGCGTCCGCGCACCCGGGGTGAGCACCAGTTCCTTGCGGACCGTGTCGAAGACCGACTCGGGCAGGCCCGCCAGCAGGGCGACCCTGCGGCGCAGCGACTCGGCGAAGTCGATCTCGCCGCGCATCGCCTCCTCGGTGACCTTGGCGACCTCCGGCAGGCAGCCCGCGTGCGCCGCGAGCAGCTCGATCACCTCGTCCTGGATGAGCGTGGAGTCGACGTCCATCACGATCAGCCGCTTGGCCCTGCGGTACAGGCCGCTCCGCTGCACGGCCACGTCCACCTGGTGCGCGTGCGCGGCGGCGGCGAGGCTGGCCCGCAGCATGTCCGGGTCGGCGCCGGAGACGGACAGCTCGATGCTGGTCACGGGATAGTTGGACAGGCGCTCGATGCGGTCGATGTTGGCCCCGGCCGCGGCGATCCGGCCCGCGATGCCGGCCATCGCGGCGGGCTGCAGGGGCGACCCCAGGACGGTGACGTGCAGCCGCCCGCGCCGCCGCTTCTCCTGCAGGTCGGTTCCGGTGGTCAGCTCGACGTGCAGGCCCATGTCCTCGGCGATGCGCTCGACGGCGGTCCACATGGCGCCGAGGGTGCCGCCGGTGCCGGTCGGCGGACCTCCGGAGTAGGCGACGAGGACACCGAGGGTGAGCCGGCTGCGGATGACGACCTGCTCGATGTCGGCGACGACGACGGGGAAACCGGCGAGGACGGAGAAGAGCCGGGAGGTGACACCCGGCCGGTCCGGCCCGGTCAACGTGATCAGGAGCGTGCGCTGGTTCATCGCCATCTACGCTACTTGGCCGCGGAAAATGCCGTGGATGCGGTTCACCATACGGACGCCTGGAGTTCGCCCCCGCCTTACAACCGGCGCATCCCCTCATATGCCGGTGTGCGGGGCTCGCGTCCGGCGCGGCATCCGTGTCCGGTGCGCGTGGGACCCGTGCCCGGCACGCGGAAAGGCCCCCGCCTTCCGGCGGGGGCCTTCGCGCGGTTCACCGCCGCCCGGGAACCCCGGTCAGCGCACGACGTGCGTGCTGTACCGCTTGCCGTAGAGCCAGCTCTTGACGCCGAGACGCTCCAGCTCCTCGCGGCTCAGGTTCTCCGCGCCGTTGGGCACGTCGAAGGCCAGAACGCCGAGGGAGGTCTTCAGCGTGCCCTTGGCGCTCTTCTTGACCTTCATCTCGAAGGTGAAGGAGACCGAGTCGCCGACCTTCATGGTCTTGTCGACCGCGCAGAAGGCGAACTGGTCCTCGCTGACGCACGCGCTCTTCTTGGGGCCGTAGTAGGACCACTTCCCGGCGATGTCGACGCCCTTGGGGGCGCCCACCACGATGTAGTACTCCCCGGCCTTGGACTCGTAGGGGCCGGTGTTCGTGGCCTTGAGGGAGTAAGTGATCTTTCCGCCGGGGCGGACCTTCTTCGAGGCCGAGCCCTTGACGGCGAAGACCGAGAACGGGTCGTCGGCCTTCTTGGACGCGGAAGCCGCGGAGGCCGTGGAGGCCGCGGCGGGGGAGGTGGAGGCCGCGGTGGCCGGGGCGGCGAACAGCATCGCGCCCGCGAGCGGGGCGGCCACGGCGAGGGTGGCGATCTTGGAGATCGGGTGGAGCATTAAACGTCTCCCAGTAGAGGGGGGAACGGGGATATCGCACGTTCCCCGTGAAAGTCCATGATTTTTACCACATTCGACGGTAAAGAGGGACTGGAATTCGGGCCCCCGGGGAGTCGATTGATGTATCGGCGGTGAACCGGTGGAACGCCGGAACCCCTGCCGGGGACGCCGGAGCCCCTGTCACCCCGGGCCTTCCGGGTCCTGGCGGTCGATTCCCCGGTTCATTCACCGGCCGTTTTCCGCCTGGTCCTGAACCGTTCCAGGGCCGGAACCGCCCGGCGGGCCTCACCGCCGGGCGGGCGGCCGTGACGGATCGGGCGCCGATGATTTCCCCACCCCTGGAATTCGTTTCCGGCCGGCTGCGCCTTCGATGTCCGGTGGCCGGTGCGCGACCCCTTCGGAGCCGGCCGGGAGAGCCGTACGTCAGCGGGTGATCAGGTGGACGTCGCCGAACTCATGCCACAGGTAGCCCTCCCCGAGGGCCTGCGCGTAGGACCGGGAGAGCAGTTCGTCGCCGGTCAGTGCCGACAGCATCAGCAGGTGGCTGGAGCGCGGCTCGTGCAACCCGGTCACCAGGCCGTCCACGACCCTCACCCCGGACCGCGGGGTGACGAGGTGGGTGGTCCAGCCGCTCGCGGCCCCGATCCGGCCTCCGGGCAGGGCGGCCGTCTCCAGCGCCCGCACCACGGTCGTGCCCACCGCGACCACCCTGCCCCCGGCCTCGCGCGCGGACGCCACCTGCCGTGCGGTGGTCTCCGGCACCTCGAACCTCTCCGGGTAGGGCGGCTCGTCCGCCTCCGGCGAGGCGACCCCGGTGTGCAGGGTGATCGGCGCGACACCGATCCCGCGCGACACCAGCTCGGTCACCAGGGCGGCGGTGAACGGCCGTCCGGCGCTCGGCATCTCCGCGCTGCCGGGCCGCAGAGCGAAGACCGTCTGGTAGTCGGCCAGCGGCCAGTCCCGGCCCACGTAGGAGTAGCGGATCGGCACGCCGTACCGGCGCAGGTAGCCGAGGACCTCGCGGTCCAGCCGGGCCCGCCACAGGCGCGGCGTCCGCCGCTCCAGGAGACGCAGCGTGGCTCCGCCGGGCAGCGGCAGCCACTCGCCGGGCACGCCGCCCGGGTACGGCTCGCTCGCGCCCGTTTCGCCGTCCACCCGGGCCGTCCCCCCGCCCGCCGCTCCCGTACCGTCGCCCGCGGTCCCGGTGGGCCGTCCCGCACGGCGGCGCAGCTCCACCAGCCAGGTCCCGTCCTCGCACTCGGTGGAGAAGTGCACCGCGAGCCGGTCGAGCCGGACCGCCGCCGGGAGCGTGGCGGAGTTGTTGACCACCAGCAGGTCACCGGGTTCCAGCAGCCGGGGCAGGTCGGTGAACCTGTGGTGGCCGATCTCCCCGGTGCCGCGCCGCGAGACCAGCAGCCGCACGCCGTCACGGGCCAGTCCCCGCGCCTCGGGCGGCTCGTGGGCCTCCAGGCCGTCCGGGAGGGTGAAGCCGCCCGCGCTTCCGGTGAGGAGACCGTCCGCGCCGCCGGAGAGGCCGCCGGAGAGGCCGTCAGGGAGGCCACCGGGGAGGCCGTCAGGGAGGCCGCCGGGGAGTCCGGAGAGCGTGACGTCGCGCGCGCCGCTCATGAGTGGCTCACCCGCCCGCTCGGCGGGCGCTCCGCCACCAGCCGTCGCAGTGTGGGGACCACCTTCTCCGGCGGGGAGGCCGCCGCCGCCTCCTGCTCACCGACCGCCTCGGCGAGCATGGCCGTGTTCATCTCGCCCGGGTCCACCCACCAGACGGCGACGTCCGGCTCCTCGGCGGCCAGGACGTTGGAGAGCTGCTCCAGGGCCGCCTTGGTGGCCACCGTAGCCGCCCCAGCCCTCGTACGCCTCCACGGCCGCGTCGGAGGTGACGTTGACGATCGCGCCGTGGCGCTCCCGCAGCCCCGGCAGCGCCGCCTGGATCAGCGCCAGCGGGGCCAGCACGTTGGTCCGCAGCAGCTCCTCCAGCTCCCCGAGCGGGTAGCGGGACAGCGGCGGCAGCGGGACCGCGCCCAGCCCCGAGGCGTTGTTGACCAGCAGGTCCAGCCCGCCGTGGTCCTCCGCGGCCCGGACCAGCCGGTCCCGGTGGGCCGGGTCGGCGACGTCCCCGGCAAGGGCGAGGGCGCCGAGGCCGCCTGCGGCGGAGCGCAGCGCCTCCTCTCCCCGCGCGGTGAGGATGAGGCGCCAGCCGTCGGCGGCCAAGGAGCGGGCCAGCGCCAGCCCGAGCCCGCGGGAGGCGCCGGTGATGAGTGCTGTCTTCGTCATGTCCCCGACGCTAGGAACCGGCTCCGTTCCGCACATCGGCCACCGGCAGCAGGACCCCGGGGGCCGATGGTCCTAGGACCGCCGCCCCAGCCGTTCCACCAGGCAGGACGTCTAGAGTTTCCATCTGTGAACGTGATGGGCGCCGGGGGCTCCGGAAACGAGGATCGGGACGACGTCCTGCACGCGGTGAGCTCCGCCGTCCTCGCGGTCACCAGACACCTGTCGGTCCGGGAGGTGCTGCAGGTGATCGTGCGGTCGGCGCGCCGGCTGCTGGACGCCCGCTACGCCGCGCTCGGCGTGCCCGACGACGACGGGGCGTTCGCCGAGTTCGTCGCCGACGGCATCACCGACGAGCAGTGGGAGGCGATCGGGCCGATGCCCCGCCAGCACGGCATGCTGGGCGCGATGCTGCGCGAGGGGGCGCCCGTCCGGCTGCCCGACATCCGCAGGGACCCCCGGTTCGAGTACTGGCCGCGCGCCCACCCGGTGCTCAAGGACTTCCTCGGGGTGCCGATCCGCGACGGCGACCGGGTGCTCGGCATCGTCTTCCTGTCCGACAAGCGGACCCCCGGCGGCTTCACCGAGGCGGACCAGAGGCTGCTCACGCTGTTCGCCGCGCACGCCGCGATCGCGCTGACCAACGCCCGCCTGTACGAGCGCGGCCGAGAGCTGGCCCTGGCCGAGGAGCGCACCCGGATGGCCAGGGAACTGCACGACGCGGTGACCCAGAAGCTGTTCTCGCTCCGCCTCACCGCCCAGGCCGCGAGCTCCCTGCTGGACCGCGACCCCGGGCGGGCCCGGCGGGAGCTGGAGCGGGTGGAGCGGATGGCCGGGGAGGCGCTGGCCGAGCTGCGCGAGGTGATCGTCGAGCTCCGCCCGGCCGACCTCGACCGCCACGGCCTCGCCGAGACGCTGCGCAAGCACGTGCGGCTGCTGGACCGCCTGCACCCGGCCGCCTTCTCCTTCGAGGAGGCCCCGGTATGCGAGTTCGAGCCGGCGGCGGGGGCGGCCGTGCTGCGCGTCGCCCAGGAGGCGCTGCACAACGCCGCCCGGCACGCGGCGGCCCGGACGGTCACCGTACGGCTCGGCTGCGAGGGCGACCGGCTGGTCCTGGAGGTGCGCGACGACGGGCGGGGGTTCGACGTGGCCGCCGCGACCGGACGGGGGCTGGGCGTCGCGTCGATGCGCGAGCGGGCCGGCGCCCTGGGCGGGGACGTGCGCGTGACGTCGCGGCCGGGCGCCGGCACGCTGGTGCGGATGGAGGTCCCCGCGTGATCCGCGTCCTGATCGCCGACGACCACCCGGTCGTACGGCAGGGCCTGCGCACGTTCCTGGACCTGCAGGACGACCTCGACGTGGTGGGCGAGGCCGCCGACGGCGCCGAGGCGCTCGCCCTGGTGGAGTCGCTCGCCCCGGACGTGCTGCTGCTCGACCTGAGGATGCCGGTTCTCGACGGCCCGGGCACGCTGGCCCGCCTCGCCGGCCGGGAGGGCGGCCCGCGGGTCCTCGTGCTGACCTCGGTCGGCGACCCGGAGGACGTCGCCCCGGCGCTGCGGGCGGGGGCAGCCGGGTTCCTGTACAAGGACGTCGATCCCGGCACGCTGGTCCAGGCCATCCGGACCGTCCACGGCGGCCAGGTGCTGCTCGCCCCCGAGGCCGCCGGCGCGGTGCTGTCGGCCGCCCCGGGCGCTCCGGCCGGCCCGGTCGCCCCGGCGGACCCGGCCTCGCCCGCTCCGCCCCGGCGGGGAGCGGGCCCGGTGGCGCCGCTGACCGGCCGCGAGCGCCAGGTGCTCGCGCTGATCGCCTCGGGCCGGTCCAACCGGGAGATCGCCCGCGAGCTGGCGGTGGCGGAGAAGACCGTGAAGACGCACGTCTCCAACGTGCTGATGAAGCTGGGCGTGCAGGACAGGACGCAGGCGGCCCTCTACGCCGTCCGGCACGGCCTGGCCTGAGCGACCGGATCGTGACCGGCACGGCCTGGCCTGAGCGACCGAGTCGTGTCCGCCGCGGCCCGGAGCGGGGCCGCCGATCCGGCTCCCGCCCCGGCCGGACGGCCGGACCCGCCGGTTGGTTTCGCTGCGGGATCATCTCGCAGCGGGACGATTTGTTAGGCTCGCACCATGACGAGCGGTATGACGACGAGCGCGCCCCCGCGAACCGTTCGCGACCTCACCGGCATGCTCATGCACGCCGGCCACGTCCTGACGACCCGGTTGACCGCGGCCCTCGCCGAGATCGGCATCACCCCGCGCGACCAGTGCGTCCTGTGGCACGCGGCCGAGGCCGAGCGCACCCAGATCCAGCTGGCCGAGCTGGCCGACCTCGACAAGACCACGATGGTCGTGACGATCGACAAGCTGGAGAGAGCCGGATACGCCGAACGCCGCCCGTCGAGCACCGACCGCCGGGCCCGGATCATCTCGGTCACCGAGGAGGGCATGCGGATCGTCGCCGAGGGCGCGAAGATCGTCGATCGCGTTCACGCCGAGGTGCTCGCCGCGCTGCCCGAGGGGGAAGGGGAGGCGTTCGTCAACGCGCTGACGCGACTCGTCGGCGGCCCCCTCGCCGAGCCCGAGGAGGGATGCGGGGCGGTGCGCCGGTCCCGTCAGGCCCGCTGAGTTCACGGCGACCTGTGTTCATTGCGACGCTGTGTTGATGGCGACGCTGCGCGTCGCGGCTCGGGGGCTTGAGCCCGGTGTCTTCCCTCGTCACTCCGCCGCTCCGCGGCTGCGTTCCTCAGTCCAGACACCGGCGCCCCC
Source organism: Streptosporangium pseudovulgare (assembly GCF_014648055.1). Lineage (GTDB taxonomy): Bacteria > Actinomycetota > Actinomycetes > Streptosporangiales > Streptosporangiaceae > Streptosporangium > Streptosporangium pseudovulgare. The sequence continues at coordinate 40,116 of NZ_BMQJ01000012.1, read as the reverse complement.
TCGCTGTGTTGATGGCGACGCTGCGCGTCGCGGCTCGGGGGCTTGAGCCCGGTGTCTTCCCTCGTCACTCCGCCGCTCCGCGGCTGCGTTCCTCAGTCCAGACACCGGCGCCCCCTCGCTGTGTTGATGGCGACGCTGCGCGTCGCGGCTCGGGGGCTCAAGCCCGGTGCCTTCCCTCGTCGCTCGCTCGCTCCGCTCGCTCTCTCCTCAGTCCAGACACCGGGCCCCCTCGCGGGGCCGGTCAACGGCTCCCAACGGGGCCGTACCCGGTGTCAGACGAGCTCGGTGATGGCGTGGTGGGCGGCCACCCGCGCCCGCCGTACGGCGCGGTCGAGGTCGCGCAGCGCGGCACTGCGGGCGGCGATCTGCCCCGAGGTGAGCCCCCGGTCGTCGGCGACCCGCAGCACGGCGGCCAGCCGGGCGGCGAGGGCCGCCACCCGGTGGGCGCGAGCGGGGTAACCCGGGGCCAGGCCGTCGTCGGCATCCCTCGGACGAGGGTGCCCCTGGGTGGGGCCGCCCAGTCCGAGCAGGGTGTCGGTGGCCGTGCGCATCGCCATGGTCAGGGCGTGCTCCGCCTCGGCCAGGGAGGGGACGTCCGGGGCGTTGGCGCTGGCCGCGAGCGCGCTCCAGCGGACCCCGGCGTACGATGACCCGCGGCGGTCGGACGCGGGCACCAGCCCGACGCACCGGTCGGGGAGCACGGCGATCGCCGCCTGCCCGGCCTCGATGGCCGCGGAGTTGAAAGGGGGCGGCCCGGTGAGTCCGAGCGGGTCGCCCGGCACGGGAAGGGCCAGGCGCAGCGACTTCATGCCGTCCATCCGCAGGTCGGCGAGGAAGCCGCGCAGACCGGTGTCGCCGGTCCCGGTGGCGACGAGCTGGGGGCCGCCGCGGCGCTCGACGCGGTCGACGGCCTCGTCGAGGCCGACCTGACCCGTCAGCCAGGCGTTGCCCCAGCAGACCAGGGTGGCCGAGATCTGTGAATCAGGGTGCACCGGTCCACGATATGCGCTTGTCCTGCAATAGGTTTTGTTCCAGCGATTCTCTAGGAGGGGTAGGGGCATGGGCGGTCAGGTGCTTCGGCTACAGGACGTCACCGTGCGCAGGGACGGGGCGGCGCTGCTTCGAGACATCGAATGGACCGTCCACGAAGACGAGCGATGGGTCGTCATCGGTCCCAACGGCGCGGGCAAGACGACGCTGCTCCAAGTCGTCGGCGCGATGCTGTTCCCCTCTGAGGGAGTGGTGGAGATCCTCGGCGAGCGCCTCGGGCAGACCGACGTGTTCGACCTACGGCCCCGCATCGGGCTCGCCAGCGCCGCGCTGGCCGAGAAGGTGCCGCCGGAGGAGAAGGTCATCGACCTCGTCCTCACCGCCTCCTACGCCATCATCGGCCGCTGGAACGAGGAATACGACTCCGGCGACGTCACCCGCGCCGTCGAGCTGATCGACCAGCTCGGCTGCGCCCACCTGATCCGGCGCCGGTTCGGCACGCTGTCGGAGGGCGAGCGCAAGCGGGTGCAGATCGCCCGCGCGCTCATGCCGGACCCCGAGCTGCTGCTGCTGGACGAGCCGGCCGCCGGGCTCGACCTGGGAGGCAGGGAGGATCTCGTCCGCCGCCTGTCGGCGCTCGCGCAGGATCCGAAGTCCCCGACGATGGCGCTGGTCACCCACCACGTGGAGGAGGTTCCCGCCGGGTTCACCCACGCGCTGCTGCTGCGGCACGGCTCGGTGGTCGCGCAGGGTGAGATCGATCACGTGATGACCGCCGATAACCTCTCCCGCACCTTCGGCATCCCGCTCAACCTGGAGCGCGGGCGCGACGGCCGCTGGTACGCCCGCGCGTACGGCTTCTGAGCCCCTCCGCCCGTCTCCGGGCCGCTCCGGCCGGGCCCGCGGGTCACGGCCCGCTCCGCCCGCGCGGCGGGGCCGGCCACCCCGCCGACGGCTCATCGACGTTCCCCTCCTAGCATCCGGTGGAGGCCGTGCACCGATCATCGGGCGCGAGCCGTACGACCGAGGAGGAACCAGATGACACTGTGGGAGGCAGTCGCCGTCCTGGCGGCGGGGATCGCGGCGGGCGGCATCAACGCCGTCGTCGGGTCGGGATCGCTGATCACTTTTCCGACCATGGTGGCCGTCGGGTTGCCGCCGATCGTGGCGAACGTCTCCAACAACATCGGCCTGGTGCCGGGGTCGCTGACCGGCGCGCTCGGCTACCGGGCCGAGCTGGAGGGGCAGCGCGGGCGACTGGTCCGGCTGGGGGTCGCCTCGACCGTGGGCGCGCTGGTCGGGAGCGTCCTGCTGCTGTTCCTGCCCGCCGAGACCTTCGACGTGGTCGTGCCGGTCCTGATCGGGCTGGCCTGCGTGCTCGTGGTGTTCCAGCCGAGGCTCAACCGGTGGCTGGCCGCCCGGCGCGAGCACGCCCGCCCGCACGGCGGGCCCCTGCTGTGGGCCGGGGTCCTCGCCGCCGGCGTCTACGGCGGCTACTTCGGCGCCGCCCAGGGCGTGCTGCTCATCGGGCTGCTCGGCAGCTTCCTCGACGACGGCCTGCAGCGCGTCAACGCCGCCAAGAACGTCCTGTCGCTGCTGGTCAACGGCACCGCAGCGCTCCTGTTCATCGGGTTCTCGCTGTTGTCGGAGCGGAGCGTGGTGAACTGGGGGGCGGTCGCGCTGGTCGCGGTCGGGGCGTCGATCGGCGGGTTCCTCGGCGCGAAGGTCGGCAGGAGGCTGCCGGCGCCGGTGCTGCGCGGTTTCATCGTGTGCATCGGCGTCGTGGCGATCGTCAAACTGGTGTACGGCTAAAATCCCTCACTTGCGGGAACAATACGGTCATGAAAGGCGACCGTGTAGAGATCGTCATCGATGCGGGCGACAGCTCGCGCACCTACGACGTCGTCGCGACCAAGGCGGGCCGCCGGGTCGAGATAGCCAACCGCCGGGGCGGAGTGGTCGAAGTCAGCGAGGTCACCCGCAGCGGGACGGCGGTTCGCACCGCGCGGTTCATGTCCAGCCGGGTCCTCGCCCTCGTCGAGCACCCCGCCGACGGCCGGTCGGAGGACGAGGAATGACGAGCCCCTGAGACCCCGGCCGGGGCAGGGAAACGCAGGCGCCGTTCCGCGGGTCCTCTTCGCGAAGAGGACCCGCGGAACGGCGCCTGACGGAACCGGGCCGGCCCGGCGGAGCCGGGGCCGGACGGAGAGGTCACGCCGGGACGGGACGGACCTGCAGCACGCCGTCGCGACGCAGCCTCGACTCGAAGGCCGGCTGCGGGGCGGTGGCGGGGCCGTGCATGACCGTGCCGTCGGACAGCCGGAACGTGCTGCCGTGCCAGGGGCACACCACGCAGTCGGCGCCCTGTACGGACGTCACGCGCCCCTGGTGCAGCGGTCCGGCCAGGTGTGAGCAGCGGTCGGCGAGCACGGTGACGTCCTCGCCCCTGCGCAGCACGAACAGGTCGATGTAGCCCAGCCGCCGGGTCACCGGGCGGCCGTCCGGCAGGTCCTTGAGCTCGCACAGGTCGTGCCAGCCCAGCGGGACCAGGTGGGAGACCGACACGGCGTGGTTGGCCCCGGCCGCCTGCCGGTACGACATGTGGCCGCCGAGGTAGGCGCCCACGCCGCCGACGGCCAGTCCGGCGAACGACAGCATCCGGCCGCGCCGTTCGTCGCCCCGCACGCGCAGCAGCAGGGAGCCGGCGTAGAGGGACAGGGCGGCCACGTTGGCCAGCGCGTGCACGAACCCGACCCGCTGCTGCTCGCGGTGGAGCGCCGACCAGTCGGTGATCCCGGACGCGGCCGTGGGAACGGACGCCACGAGGCCCGCCGCGAGCAGCGTCCGGGAGGCCCGGGGGTCGGCGTCGGTCACGTCGAGCAGCGACGCCGATATCCAGCAGCCCAGGGCGACATCGGTGAGCGGCGGGTGGAGGGGCTTGCCGGTGGGAACCCCGTGCAGCAGGTCGCGCAGGAACCCGGGGCCGAGCCGCCGCCGTACCGCCTTGGACACCGCCTGGATCGGGCGGTCCAGCTTCGTCGAGCGCTCCACGTTGCCGACGAGGTCGACGGGCGGAACGAGCTTGCGGAAGCTCTGGCGATTCGTTTTAACGTTTTCCTTCACGATCGTCCCCTTTCCAAGCGATAGGGACCTACCCGGGAACGGTGTTATGCACGCGCCAAATGTCCCCGGCTGACCGAGAGCTCGACGATCTCCGTGGCGTAGGCGCCGAGCGTGGGCGAGCCCTCCTCGATGATCTTCACCTTCTCCAGCACCTGCTCCGCGGTCACCTTGTACAGCGACCAGGTGCCGCCCTCGTTGTGGTGGTTGGCCAGGATCGGGGCGATCCGGTCGAGGGCCTTGGCGAACTTGGCCTCCGGGGTCTCGCGCTCCTCGAACTCGTCCCACAGCGCCCGCAGTCGCGCGGCCTGGTCGTCCGGGAGCAACCCGAATATCCGGTCGGCGGCCTTGCGCTCCAGGCCGGCCTGGGCCTCCACGGCGGAGGCGTCGTAGATGAAGGTGTCTCCGGCGTCGATCTCGACGATGTCGTGGACGAGCAGCATCGCGACGACTCTGTCCAGATCGATGCCCGGCGGGGCGTGCTCGGCCAGCACCATCGCCAGCATGCCCACGTACCACGAGTGCTCGGCGTCGTTCTCTCGCCGCGACCCGTCCATCAGGGTGTTGCGGCGCACGATGCGTCTGAGCTTGTCGATCTCCATGGCGAAGGCGAGCTGAGCGTGCAGACGGTCCTGTTCTGGAGGGGTGGTCACGCGCGTAAGCCTAATGCGCGCGGATCCCGCTTTTCCGAACGATCATCGGATCGCGCCGCCCCGGCCGCTCGGATCACACCGTCCCGGCCGTCCGGGTACTGCGAGGGGCGCCGGCGTCTGGACTGAGGAGCGCCGCGAGGGGGCGCCGGTGTCTGGACCGAGGAGGGAGCGAGCGCAGCGAGTGATCGACGAGGGAAGACGCCGGGTTTGAGCCCCCGAGCCGCGACGCGCCAGCGTCGCCATGAGCACTCCCGTCCGGAGACGGCGGCGGCCCGCACCCCGGCGAGAGGGTGCGGGCCGCACGGACCGATCGTCCCGGGCTTTCCCGGGCGCGCCGGGTTTTCCCGGCGCGCCGGGTCAGACGCTGACGCCGAGGCCCTGGGCGACGCTCTGGCCGAGGTCCTTGTGGACGTTGGCCCAGTACTCCACGACGCGCTTCTTCATGTCCGCGGTGACCTCGGGGGCCGAGGCGTGGCCGACCACGTTGCTCACCAGGTGGGCCCGGTCGGTCTCGGACAGGACGTTCTCCCACAGCGCGCGGGGCTGGACGAAGTCGTCGTCCTCGCGGTGCAGGGCGTAGGCGGAACGGATGATCTCCCCGGTCACCTGGTAGTTCTCACCCTCGTACAGCGACGGGTCGGCCGCGGGGCCGCCTGCGGTGTTGGGGGCGTAGACCGGGTCGGCGGGGTTGACGAAGGCCATCTGGCCGTCTTTGTTGTAGCTGTGGACGGGCGACAGCGGCCGGTTGATCGGCAGTTGGAGGTAGTTGGCGCCGATGCGGTAGCGGTGGGCGTCGGGGTAGGAGAACAGCCGCCCCTGGAGCATCTTGTCCGGGGACGGGCCGATGCCCGGCACCAGGTTGGCGGGCTCGAACCCGACCTGCTCCACCTCGGCGAAGTAGTTCTCCGGGTTGCGGTTCAGGACGAACCGCCCGATCGTGATCTCGGGGTAGTCGGCGTGCGGCCACACCTTGGTCAGGTCGAACGGGTTGAAGCGGTAGTCGGCCGCGTCCTCGAACGGCATGATCTGCACGTTCACCGTCCAGGACGGGTGGTCGCCGTTCTTGATCGCGGTGTGCAGGTCGCGGATGTGGAAGTCGGCGTCCTGCGCGATGATCGCGCCCGCCTCGGCGTCGGTGAAGTTCTTGATGCCCTGGTCGGTCTTGAAGTGGTACTTGACCCAGAACTTCTCGCCGCCGGCGTTGTACCACAGGAAGGTGTGCGAGCCGAAGCCGTGCATGTGGCGCCAGGACGCCGGGGTGCCGCGGTCGGTCATCAGGAAGGTGACCTGGTGGGCGCTCTCCGGGGAGAGCGTCCAGAAGTCCCACTGCATGTTGTGGTCGCGCAGGTTGGTGTCGGCGCGGCGCTTCTGGCTGTGGATGAAGTCGGAGAACTTCTGCGGGTCGCGGATGAAGAAGATCGGCGTGTTGTTGCCGACGATGTCGTAGTTGCCCTGCTCGGTGTAGAACTTGATCGCGAAGCCGCGCGGGTCGCGCTGGGTGTCGGGGCTGCCCAGCTCGCCGGCCACGGAGGAGAAGCGCAGGAAGAGCGGGGTCTCCTTGCCCTTGGCGAACAGGCCGGCCTTGGTGAACTGGCTGACGTCCTCGGTGATCTGCAGGATGCCGTGGGCGCCGCCGCCCTTGGCGTGCACCACCCGCTCCGGCACCCGCTCCCGGTTGAAGTGCGCCATCTTCTGGATCAGGTAGTGGTCCTGCAGCAGCAGGGGTCCGTTCGGGCCTACCGAAAGGGAGTGCTCGTCGCTCGGGGCGGGGATGCCCGCGTCAGTGGTGGTGGGCCTGGTGCTCATGAACAGTCCTCCGGATCTTCTTCAGCGAGCCTCAACGGGACGGCAGGCGGGACACACGCCCCAGTAGATGACGTCCGCCTCGTCCACCAGGTATCCGGCGTCGGAGACGGGGGCCATGCACGGGGCGTGCCCGACGGCGCAGTCGACGTCGGTGACCCTTCCGCACTCCCGGCAGACGAGATGGTGGTGGTTGTCGCCCACCCGCGTCTCGTACCGGGCGGGGCTGCCGGGAGGCTCGATCCTCCGCAGGAGCCCGCCGCGCTGCATGGAGTGCAGGGAGTCGTAGACGGCCTGCAGGGAGACCTGACCGACCCGCTGCCGCACGCCCCGATGGATGGCGTCCACGTCGAGATGGTCACCGTCCCGCACGGTCTGCATGATCGCCAGGCGGGCCGCGGTCACCCGCAGTCCCGCCCGGCGGAGCCGGTCCCTGTCGTCCACGCGGCACACACTATGTCCTAAACCGGAATCATTCAAGTATTTGAGCCATGCCAGTTTTGAGGAGATGACACTCCATCGGCCGGGTTGTGCCGGATGCGGCCTCTGAGGTGGCATCCTCGGATACCGATGGACACCTACCTCCCCCGCCGAATCGGGGCCGCCGCCGCCCTCGTCGTCGCCGCAGCGCTCTCCGCGGCCTGTACGGCGGCGCAGTCGGCGTCCCCGGAACCCGCCACATCGACGCCGGACGTCGCGGAGAAGCCCACCTCCCCGGCCCGGCCCAAGCCCGAGCGCCGGCCGTACACCATCTCCTTCGGCGGTGACGTGCACTTCGAGGGGGTGCTGCGGTCCCGGCTGGACGCGAACCCGCGGACCGCGCTCGGCCCGATCGCCAAGGTGCTCAGCCGGTCCGACGTCGCGATGATCAACCTGGAGACCGCGATCACCACCGGCGGTACCCCCGCCCCGGGCAAGCAGTTCACCTTCCGCGCCCCCGCCTCGGCGCTGACCGCGCTGAAGGCCGCCGGGGTGGACGTCGCCTCCATGGCCAACAACCACGGCATGGACTACATGGAGAGCGGCCTCACCGACTCGCTGGCCGCGATCAGGCGCGCGAGGTTCCCGGTCGTCGGCGTCGGCGCGACCGAGGCCCAGGCGTACAAGCCCTGGCGGACGACCGTGAACGGCAACCGGATCGCCGTCATCGGCGCCACCCAGGTGCTGGACGCCGAGTTCATCCAGCCCTGGACCGCACTCGGCGCCAAGGGCGGCCTGGCCTCGGCCAAGCGGGAGGACCGGCTGATCCAGGAGGTGCGCAGGGCGCGCCATACCTCCGACACGGTGATCGTCCACCTCCACTGGGGCACCGAGCTGCAGAAGTGCCCGAACGAGGCCCAGCTCGCCCTGGCGCCCAAGCTGGTCGCGGCCGGGGCCGACGTGATCGTGGGCGGGCACGCGCACATCCTGCTCGGCGGGGGATATCTCAAGAACGCCTACGTCAACTACGGCATGGGCAACTTCGTCTTCTACAACTGGGGTCCCCAGACCGGCCGGACCGGCGTGCTCACGCTGACGATCCAGGGGCGCAAGGTCCTGAAGGAGCAGTGGACCCCGGCCACGATCCAGGGCGGCGTCCCCGTCCCGCTCGCCGGCGCCGCCCGGCAGCAGGCCCTGACCGACTGGAAGGCGCTGCGCGGCTGCACGGGCCTGTCCGCCCGGCCCGGCTCCGCCACGGAGAGCTGACCGTACGGCGAGCCGGTGGCCGCGGAGGCTTCCCGTGCGGGAGGCCGGGAGCCCGGCCGTGCGCGAGGGCCGGGAGCCCGGCCGTGCGGGAGGCCGGCGGGGCCGGGGAGCGCGGGGAGGCCGGCCGGGGAAATCCGGTGATTGGCCGATACGGCCTGACCCGGCGGTGACGGAGGGGCAAGATGGGGGGATGTCCATCCTGCCTGCCGAGGAGCCCGGCGAGGCTCCGCTGCGCCGCCGGCCCGCCCAGCGGAGGAGCGCGAGACGTGTCGAGAGGATGCTCGACGCCTGCGCCGACCTGCTCGACGAGGTCGGCTACGAGGCGCTGACCACCACCCGCATCGCCGAGCGCGCCGGGGTCGCGATCGGCTCGGTCTACCAGTTCTTCCCCGACAAGCGGGCCATCGCCCAGGCGGTGACCCGGCGCAACGTGGAGCGTTTCATCTCCCGGATCGGCCGCCGCTTCCTGTCGGAGGAGTACGCCTGCTGGTGGGACGCGGTCGACGCGATCATCGACGAGTACGTCGAGATGCACCGGACCGTCCCGGGGTTCCGCTCCCTGCGGTTCGGCGACGTGGTCGACCTCAACCTGCTCGACCCGGCGTCGGACAACAACGCGGTGATCGCCGGCCGGCTGCGCGGCCTCCTCCTGCAGGAGTACGGCATGGCCGACAGCGAGGAGCTCGACCTGGGCATCCTGATCGGGGTCGAGGCGGGCGACGCGGTGCTCAAGCTGGCCTTCCGGCGCGACCCCGCCGGTGATCCGCGGGTCCTGGCCGAGGCCAAGAGCCTGATCCGGGGCTACCTCAACCGCCAGTTCGCGGTGGTCTCATCCTGAGCGGCGTTCCCGGTCCCGCCGGACGCCGTGCTCGCGCCCGTGCTCGCGTCCGGCAGGCCTGCGCCGCGTCTCGGCGTGCCCGCCGCCGAACCCCCGGGTCGCGGATCCGGAGAACGCCCGGCCGGGGACGGTCCCGGGCGGTACGGCCGCCGGATCCAGTGCCTCGACCGGCGCCGGGATGAGCCCGGCGGGCATCGGCGTGCCCCTCCGCCGGGTCTGCGGCTGCGCCATGACGGGGCAGGGGGCCGGCGCGGCGAGCGCCCGCAGCCACGACTCTTGGCGGGCCGGGGTGATGAGCCGCTCCTCGCGCAGCCGGTTCTCCAGCGCCACGAGCCTGCGGTGGGCCTGTTCGACCGCGTCCATCCTGGCGGAGAGGTATCCGGCGGACCCCGGGACGATCACCGAGAGGCCGAGCAGGAACGTCAGCGTGAAGGCGGTCTGCTTGGCCATGCCCATCGCAGCTCCTTCGGACGAGGTCGTCTCTCGGGCCGGGATCGCCTGGCATATGCCCGTTTTCCTCCGGAAATACGCAGACTGTAATTAATGATGCACAGAGGGTGGCATAACAAATACCTGCCGTTGTGCGGGCGAAGTCGAGCGCCGCTCGGTACTCTCGCGATGTGGCGTATGTGACACACGGGCAACTGCACCGGTTGCTTGAACAGGCACTTCTGGCCGACGATCACGAGAACCTCGCCCGGCGCCTGGAGGCGCTGGCTGAGGACGACGTGTCCGGGGACGTCTCGCGGGCGGCGATCCTCGTGCTCGCCGGCGAGGAATGGCGGCAGGCCGGGCAGCCCGCCCACGCCCTCGACTGCTTCCAGCGGGCCGTGGACGACGGAGGCGAGGTGAGCGCCGACCCCCGGGCGGGGATCGCCGACACCCTCTTCGAACTCGAACGGCCCGACGAGGCACGCGAGGTGATCGAGGCGATCCGGCTCGGCGGCTGCACCCCGGCCACCGCGCTCACCGTCGCCGAGACCCTCGTCGCCTACGGCGACCTGCGGGAGGCCCACGTCTGGGCCACCGACGGGGCCCGGCAGGCGGCGGAGGGCAGCGGGGAGCACGCCGCGCTGCTGCGCACCCGCTACCGGATCCGGGTGGACCTCGGGCTGCCCGAGGACGACCTCGACGCGCTGCTGGACGCCTCCCGCTGACGCGAGAAGGGCCGCGACCCACACGGGTCGCGGCCCTTCTCACGGCGGCCGGGCATGGCCCCTACCGGAGCCGGAAACCTCCGCCGAGGACGGTCTCCTCCGCGGTGGAGGCGTCGCCGTCCTCCCCGGAGACCTGCGGCTCGCCGCCGTCCGTCGCGGGCGTCTCCGCCGTCGTGGTGACCTCCCGCTCGAAGACCGCGACCTCCCGCTCGACCACGCTGGGCAGCTCGCCGACCGGGGTCCCGGTGTCCCCGGCCGAGGCCGGGAGCGACTCCCCGGTGCCGGTGCCGGTGCCCGCCTGCGCGCCGGGCAGCCCCGCGCCGTCGAGCGGCGCGCCGGCGGTGCCGGCCGGGTCGGTGACGCCGGTCGTGCCAGCGCCCGTGGAGACCGGCGGCGCCGGCCGCACCGTGATCGGTGCCCGGTCGAAGCGGGTGTCCGGGGTGGACGGCAGGCCGGGCAGGTCCGGCGCGGCGGGCAGCGGCCCGGCGGCCATGTGCTCCACGGCGTGCCCCGCGACCGCCGCCTCCGTCTCCGTTCCCGCCGGACACGCGGACAGGTCCGCGCCCCCCGCGACGCCCGCGGCGTCGGCGAAACCGGCCACGGCGGACGCCTGCGACAGGCCCGGCAGGCCGGCGATCCGCGCGAGCCGCTCCGCGCTCATCGGCGCCTCGGCTCCGGCGGCGCCCGTCCCGGGCGTCTCAGCCTCCCCCGGCGCCTCGGGCCCGGACACCGCCGGGCCCTGGCAGGCCGCGGCCGAGGCCGGGACCGCCCCGAGCCAGGACACGCCGGCCGGAGCGGTCGACAGCCACGTCACACCGGCCGTGAGCGTCGCCACCGCGAGGATGCCCCGGATCTTCCGTGATGGGTTCATCATGCACGTCCCCCTGTCGTTCGTTCTCGTGCCGGACGAGTGCCGAACGTATCCAGCGGGGGCCGTCCCAGGGGCGGGCTTCACCCAACGGTGGTCAAGCCCTTACCGTCGTCGAGATCGTCAGGGAGTCGTCGCCCTCGGCCATGTCCACCGTGACCTCGTCGCCGTCCTGGACCTTCCCGGCCAGCACCTCCTTGGCGAGCTTGTCGCCGATCGCGGTCTGCACCAGGCGGCGGAGCGGGCGGGCGCCGTACAGCGGGTCGTAGCCGGTGAGCGCCAGCCAGTCGCGCGCCGCGGGGGTCACGTTCAGCGTGATCCGCCGGTCGGCGAGCCGCCTGGCCAGGTGCGCGACCTGCAGGTCCACGATCTTCGACAGCTCCTCCATGCCGAGCGCGTCGAACATGATCACGTCGTCGAGCCGGTTGAGGAACTCCGGCTTGAACGCGCCCCGGACCGCGTCCATCACGGCCTTGCGCTGGGTCTCCCGGTCCAGCTTGGGGTCCACGAGGAACTGCGAGCCCATGTTGGAGGTGAGGATCAGGATCGTGTTGCGGAAGTCGACCGTCCGGCCCTGGCCGTCGGTGAGCCGCCCGTCGTCGAGCACCTGCAGCAGGATGTCGAAGACCTCCGGGTGGGCCTTCTCCACCTCGTCCAGCAGCACCACGGTGTACGGCCTGCGCCGTACGGCCTCGGTGAGCTGGCCGCCCTCCTCGTAGCCGACGTAGCCGGGCGGGGCGCCGACGAGCCGCGCCACGCTGTGCTTCTCGCCGTACTCGCTCATGTCGATGCGGACCATCGCCCGCTCGTCGTCGAACAGGAAGTCGGCCAGCGACTTGGCCAGCTCCGTCTTGCCGACGCCGGTGGGGCCGAGGAACAGGAAGCTGCCGGTCGGCCGGTCGGGGTCGGAGATGCCCGCGCGGGCCCGCCGTACGGCGTCGGAGACGGCCTGGACGGCCTCGCTCTGGCCGATGAGCCGCCTGCCCAGCTCGTCCTCCATCCGGAGCAGCTTGGCGGTCTCGCCCTCCAGCAGGCGGCCCGCGGGGATGCCGGTCCAGGAGGAGATGACCTGGGCGATGTCGTCCGGCCCGACCTCCTCCTTGACCATGGCGCTCTCCGGCTGGGCGGCCGCGCTGGCCTCGGCGAGCTCGGCCTCCAGCCTGGGCACCTCGGCGTACATCAGCCGCGAGGCGGCCTCGAAGTCACCGTCGCGCTGCGCCCGCTCGGCGGCGCCGCGGGTCTCGTCGAGCTGCTTCTTCAGGTCGCCGACGCGGTTCAGACCGGCCTTCTCCCGCTCCCAGCGTCCGACCAGGGCGTTGAGCTCCTCCTGACGGTCGGCCAGCTCCTTGCGGAGCCGCTCCAGCCGCTGGAGGCTGCTCTCGTCGGTCTCCTTGGCGAGCGCCAGCTCCTCCATCTTCATCCGGTCGACGTTCCGCTGGAGCTGGTCGATCTCCACCGGGCGGGAGTCGATCTCCATGCGGAGCCGGGAGGCGGCCTCGTCGACGAGGTCGATCGCCTTGTCCGGCAGGAACCGGGAGGTGATGTAGCGGTCGGACAGCGAGGCGGCGGCCACCAGCGCGCCGTCGGAGATCTGCACCTGGTGGTGCGCCTCGTAGCGGCCCTTGAGCCCGCGCAGGATCGCGATGGTGTCCTCGACGGTGGGCTCGCCGACGTACACCTGCTGGAAGCGCCGCTCCAGCGCGGGGTCCTTCTCGATGCGCTCGCGGTACTCGTCCAGCGTGGTGGCGCCGATCATCCGCAGCTCGCCGCGCGCCAGCATCGGCTTGAGCATGTTGCCGGCGTCCATGGCGCCCTCGGCCGCGCCCGCGCCGACCATGGTGTGCAGCTCGTCGATGAAGGTGACGATCTGGCCGTTGCTCTCCTTGATCTCACTGAGCACGGCCTTGAGGCGCTCCTCGAACTCGCCGCGGTACTTCGCGCCGGCGACCATCGCGCCCAGGTCGAGGGCCACCAGGCGCTTGTCGCGCAGACTGGAGGGCACGTCGCCGGCGACGATGCGCTGCGCCAGACCCTCCACCACGGCGGTCTTGCCGACGCCGGGCTCGCCGATGAGCACCGGGTTGTTCTTGGTCCGGCGGCTGAGGACCTGCACGACCCGGCGGATCTCCGAGTCGCGGCCGATCACCGGGTCGAGCTTGCCGGCCCTGGCCCGCTCGGTCAGGTCGACGCCGTACTTCTCCAGCGCCTGGTAGGTGTCCTCGGGCGTCTCGCTGGTCACCCGGGCGTGCCCGCGTACCTTCTCGAACGCCTCCAGCAGCGCGTTCGGGGTGGCGCCCCGGGACTTCAGCAGCTCGGCGACCGGCCCGCCGTCGGTGGCGAGGCCGACCAGCAGGTGCTCGGTCGAGACGTACTCGTCCTCCAGCCGGCGGGCCCGCTGGGCCGCGGTGTTCAGCGCGGTCAGCAGCTGCCGGGAGCTCGACGGGGCGCTGACCGTGGCGCCCTGCGCCTTCGGCAGGGCCGCGAGCTGCTTCTCGGCCTCGGTGCGGAGCTGCTTCCAGTCGGCGCCGACCGCCTCCAGCAGCGGTACGGCGGTGCCGCCGGTCTGGGACAGCAGCGCGGTGAACAGGTGGACCGGGGCGACCTCGGGGTTGCCCTCGGCGGCGGCGCGCCTGATGGCGGCGGAGACCGCCTCCTGGCTCTTCTGCGTGAGCTTGTAATCCATGGCTATCGCCTAACTCCGTTCAGGCGTTCTATACGCGCCGGAGCACGGCGCGACGTAAATCCCCCCGGCCCTGGTCGGTGGAGTGTCAGGCGGGCGGCAGCTGGTACTGGATCAGCGCGCGGATCATGGCGGTCTCGGCGCGCAGGCGGTGGTTCTCCTCGCGCAGCCGCATCGCCTCGTTCTCGAGCGCCAGTATCCGCTTGATGCCCGCGAGGTTGATGCCCTCCTCCTGGGAGAGCCGCTGGACCTCGCGGAGCATGACGATGTCGCGGGTGGAGTACAGGCGGCCGCGGCCGGCCGTACGGCCCGGGCTGACCAGGCCGAGACGGTCGTACTGCCGCAGGGTCTGCGGGTGCAGACCCGACAGCTGGGCGGCCACCGAGATGACGTAGACGGGAGTGTCGTCCGACAGATCGAAGTAGTTGGCTTCCATGGCTACTCGCTTCTGGCCTGTTGGATGAGGTCGGCCCGCGGGTCGCCCCCCGCGGTGGCGTCGCGGAACTCCTCCAGTGCGCTCCTGGCCTTGTCCTCCAGGTGCTGGGGCACCAGGACCTCGACCGTGGCGAGCAGGTCGCCCTTGGTGCCGTCCTTGCGGGTCACGCCCCGGCCCCGCACCCGGAAGGTGCGGCCGTTGGGGGTGCCCTCGGGGATGCGCAGCGTCACCGGCAGCCCCTTGAGGATGGGCACCTTGATCTCCGCGCCGAGGGCGGCCTCGGCGAAGGTGACCGGGACGGTGACCGTCAGGTTCTCGCCGGTCCGGCCGAAGACCGGGTGCGGCTTGACGTGGACCTGGACGTACAGGTCACCGGCCGGGCCGCCGTTCTCGCCGGGCGCGCCCTTACCCTTGATCTTGATGCGCTGGCCGTCGGCCACCCCGGCGGGGATGCGCGCCTGGATCGTGCGGGTGCTCTTGCCCCGGCCGCTGCCCTCGCACACCGGGCACGGGTCGTCCACCAGCAGACCGCGGCCCTTGCAGTCGCGGCACGGCTCGGAGAAGGCGAAGTTGCCGAGGTTGCGGCTGGCCGCGCCGGTGCCCTCGCAGGTCGGGCAGACCCGCGGGGTGGTGCCGGCCTTGGCGCCGGTGCCGCCGCACGCCGTACAGGCGGCGGAGCTGGTCAGCCGGAGCGAGACGGTGGTGCCCTGGACGGCCTGGGTGAACGAGAGCGTGACCTCCGACTCGACGTCCTGGCCGCGCCGCGCCCTGGTGGTGGTCCCGCCGGTCCGGGGGGCGGTGCCGCCCCGGTTGAACAGGCCCCCGAACAGGTCGCCGATGCGCTCACCGGCGCCCTGCTGGGTGCCGCCGAACAGGTCGCCCAGGTCGAAGGCGAAGCCGCCACCGCCGCGGGAGGCCCCCCCGCCCCCCGGGTAACCGCCGAGACCCGACCCGAACAGCGTCCGCGCCTCGTCGTACTCCTTGCGGCGCTTGGTGTCGGACAGGATGTCGTAGGCCTCGGAGACGTCCTTGAACTTCTCCTCGGTCTCCTTGTTGCCCTGGTTGGCGTCCGGGTGGTACTGCCTGGCCAGCTTCCGGTACGCCTTCTTGATCTCTTCGGCGGTGGCGGTCTTGGGCACACCAAGGACGGCGTAGTAGTCCTTCTCCAGGTAGTCCTTGGTGCTCATCACTTTCCTTTTCCGATCAAATGGAATGGGGGTGTGTTCAGTTGTCGCCCGCGTCGGCCGTGTCGCCGGCGGAGGGCTCCTCGGGTTCGGCCACCGCGACCCGGGCGGGCCGCAGCACGCGCTCGCCGATCCGGTAGCCCGGCTGCAGGATCTCCACGCAGGTCGGCTCGGTGACGTCGGGGGAGTAGCTGTGCATCAGCGCCTCGTGCACCGTCGGGTCGAACGGCTCGCCCTTGGCGCCGAAGGCACTCAGTCCCAGCTTCCCGGCAACCGCCTCCAGCGACTCGCTCACCTTGGCGAAGCCGCCGGTGAGCTCCCCGTGGTCGCGGGCCCGGCCGATGTCGTCGAGGACCGGCAGCAGCTCGGACAGCACGCCGGCCACCGCCTGCTCCTTGACCATGGCCCGGTCGCGATCGACCCGCTTGCGGTAGTTGGCGTACTCGGCCTGGAGACGCTGGAGGTCGGCGGTGCGCTCGGCGAGCTGGGCGGCCAGCTCGGCCGCGGCCAGGCCGGCGGCGGAGGCGGCCTGGCCGGCCTCCCCAGCCTGCCCAGCCTCCTGCGCCGCCCACTCGGCCTGCTCCCGCTCGGCCTGGCTGCGCGCCTCTCCGGTCTCCGGATCGATCTTCCGGTTGTCGCGGATCACCGGCTCCTCCCCGGAACCGTTCTCACGCGTGTTCACGCTCACGCTCCCCTCGGATCACGGCTCGTCACTTGGCGCCGTTGTCGCGCTTGGGCTCTTCGTCCACGATCTCGGCCTCGACCACGTCCTCGTCGGCCTTCTGGCCGGCCGCGCCCTCGGCACCCGCACCGGCGCCGGCGGCGGCACCGGCCGCCTCGGAGCCCTGCGACTGGGCGTAGATGGCCGAGCCCATCTTCTGGCTGACCGTGGCGAGCTTCTCGGCGGCGGTCCGGATCGCGGCCGTGTCGGTGCCCTCCAGAGCCTTCTTCAGCTCGGCGACGGAGTCGTTGACCTCGGTCTTGACGTCGTCCGGGACCTTGTCGGAGTTCTCGCTGAGGAACTTCTCGGTCTGGTAGACGAGCGAGTCCGCGTTGTTGCGGGTCTCGGCCTCCTCGCGGCGCCGCTTGTCCTCCTCGGCGTAGGACTCGGCCTCGCGCATCATGCGCGCGATGTCGTCCTTCGGCAGCGCGGAGCCGCCGGTGATCGTCATCGTCTGCTCCTTGCCGGTGCCGAGGTCCTTGGCGGAGACGTTCACGATGCCGTTGGCGTCGATGTCGAAGGTGACCTCGATCTGCGGGATGCCGCGCGGCGCCGGGGCGATGCCGGTCAGCTCGAAGGTGGCCAGCTTCTTGTTGTACGCCGCGATCTCACGCTCGCCCTGGTACACCTGGATCTGCACCGACGGCTGGTTGTCCTCGGCCGTGGTGAAGACCTCGGAGCGCTTGGTCGGGATCGTGGTGTTGCGCTCGATGATCTTGGTGAAGATGCCGCCCTTGGTCTCGATGCCCAGCGACAGCGGGGTCACGTCGAGCAGCAGGACGTCCTTGACCTCACCCTTGAGCACACCGGCCTGCAGGGCGGCGCCGATGGCGACGACCTCGTCCGGGTTCACGCCCTTGTTGGGCTCCTTGCCGCCGGTCAGCTCCTTGACGAGCTCGGTGACGGCGGGCATGCGGGTCGAGCCGCCGACGAGCACGACGTGCGCGATGTCGGAGACCTTGATGCCGGCGTCCTTGATCACCTGGTGGAACGGGCCCTTGCAGCGCTCCAGCAGGTCGGCGGTGAGCCGCTGGAACTCGGCGCGGGTGAGCTTCTCGTCCAGGTGCAGCGGGCCCTCGGCGGAGGCCGTGATGTAGGGCAGGTTGATGCTGGTCTCGGACTGGCTGGACAGCTCGATCTTGGCCTTCTCCGCCGCCTCACGCAGACGCTGGAGGGCCATCTTGTCCTTGGACAGGTCGACGCCGTGGGCGTTCTTGAAACGGTTGACCAGCTCGTCCACGACGCGCTGGTCCCAGTCGTCACCACCGAGGTGGTTGTCGCCGCTGGTGGCCTTGACCTCGACGAAGCCGTGGCCGTCCTCCTGGCCGACGTCGAGCAGGGACACGTCGAAGGTGCCGCCGCCGAGGTCGAAGACCAGGATCGTCTGGTCCTGGTCCTTGTCGAGGCCGTAGGCGAGCGCCGCGGCGGTCGGCTCGTTGATGATGCGCAGGACGTTCAGGCCCGCGATCTGCCCGGCCTCCTTGGTGGCCTGGCGCTGGGCGTCGTTGAAGTAGGCGGGAACGGTGATCACGGCGTCGGTGATCTTCTCGCCCAGGTAGGCCTCGGCGTCCTGCTTGAGCTTCTGCAGGACGAAGGCGCTGATCTGCTGGGGGGAGAACTTCTTGCCGTCGATCTCCTGGTTCCAGTCGGTGCCTATCTCGCGCTTGACCGAGCGGATCGTCCGGTCCACGTTGGTGACGGCCTGCCGCTTGGCGACCTCGCCGACGAGGACCTCGCCGTTCTTCGCGAAGGCGACCACGGACGGCGTGGTCCGAGAGCCCTGCGCGTTGGCGATGACGGTGGGCTCACCGCCCTCGAGGATCGAGACGACGGAGTTGGTCGTCCCCAGGTCGATACCTACCGCACGTGCCATGAGTACGTCCTTGTAGTCAAAGTTGAGTCGGTCAGGCTCATATTGGAGCTTCGAGTGACGTTTGTCAAACGACTTGAGCCTATGTCACTCAACCTTCCGGCGCGTGAAAGCATTCCCGCCCTCCGGGGAAGAACGGGCGATCCCCCTCTCCCAACGAAGGAACCCCCGTGTCCGCTCCCCACCGCCCCGTCCCACGGGACGGAGCATGATCGCTCCCCGCTCCGCGCCCGGCCCCGAGCCCGGCTA
The DNA here is from genome assembly GCF_014648055.1 of Streptosporangium pseudovulgare. GTDB lineage: Bacteria > Actinomycetota > Actinomycetes > Streptosporangiales > Streptosporangiaceae > Streptosporangium > Streptosporangium pseudovulgare. The sequence continues at coordinate 21,861 of NZ_BMQJ01000012.1, read as the reverse complement.
CGCGCCTGATCCCGAGCCCGGCTCCAGGACCGGCTTCGAGGCCGACGGGAGCCCGCCGGTCCTCGACTTCGACCGGATCTTCGATGACCACTTCACCGAGATCCACCGCTACGTCGCCCGCCGCCTGGACGTCCACGCCGCCGACGACCTCGCGGCCGAGACCTTCCTCCGCGCCTTCCGCGACCGCCGCCGCTTCGACGCGGCGCGGGGGGAGATCCGCCCCTGGCTCTACGGCATAGCCACCAATCTGCTCGCCAAACACCGGCGGAATGAGATCCGCCGCTGGAAGGCGCTCGCCCGCACCGCCGTACGCGACACCGCCGGTCACCACGGCGGCCACGCGGAGGGCCACGAGGACGCGGAGACGGCCCGGCCGGCACGGCACCGCGCGCGTCTCCGCCCCCGGCCGTGGGCGTGGACCGCCGCCACCGCCGCCGCGACGGCCGCGGTCATCCTGGCCGTCACGGCCGGGGTCGGGGCCGGAGGCGGGTCCGCGGACGGCCCCGCGACGGCGGTGTCCGCGCCGGACGGCCGCCAGGCACTGCTGGACATCGCCGTCAGGGCCGAGGCGCTGCCCGCGGAGACCCCGGGGGCGTACTGGCGGCGCAGGTCCGTCGCCGGTTCATTCACCCGGTGGGGGGACGGATCCGCCCGCTACATGGTGCTCTTCACCACCGAGCTGGACTCGTGGTCGCCCCGCGACCCCCGCGACCCCGCTTTCACCCGCCTCGACAGGATGGAGGGCCGTCCTGCCGCCTCTGAAGACGTGGCCACCTGGCGGGAGCAGGGCGCCCCGCGCAGTCAAGGTCCCAAGGACGCCCTGCGGCGTGGCGGCCCGATCGCGGAGTGCGCCGGGGAGCCGGGCTGCACGCCGAAACCGGTGGGGTGCACCTACTCCTGGCAGGTCGACCCGAAGGGGATCCTCTACGACCGCAGGATGACCGAGCTGACCTTCGCCGACCTGGAGGCGCTGCCCAGGGACGCCGGGACGCTGCTCGAACGGTTCAAGGCGATCAGCAGGGAGAACCGGAGCCCGTCGCAGGAGCAGAACTGGTCCTTCTCCGCGGTCTCGCTGCTGAACCTGCCGAGTCCGCCCGGTCTGCGGGCGGCGGCGCTGCGGGTCCTCGCCGGCCTTCCCGGGACCCGGGTGGCCGGCGAGATCACCGACCCGCTCGGCCGCCCGGGGGTCGCGGTGCGGATCAACGCCGACGAGACCGGCGAGACCGAGATAGGCGACGCCATGGTCCCCATCGACTACCAGATCGTCCTCGATCCCGTCACGGGCGAGATGACCGGCGAGCGCTCCACCGTCGTCCGGGACGCCGAGGGCGTGACCGCCGGCACGGTGATCGGCTACGCGGCCTACACCGAGCAGGGATGGACCGGCGAGCGGCCCGAGCGGCCCGAGGGATGCAAGGAGGGCTCGGTCGGGTGAAGCCGGCGCGCCCGCGCGGCTCTCCGGGAGCGGCCCGGGTCCGGTGGGACCGGTGTGCCTTGCGGGCCCTCCCGGAGGCGGCCTCGCGTCAGCGCGCCCCGTCGACCACCTTGCGCTTGCCCAGGGGGGACTTGAGCTTGACGGTCGTCACCTTCTTGATGGCGATGTCGATGCAGGCGACGTTCTGCGCCTTGCCGCTCGGGCCCTCCCAGAGGGTGACGGTCACCCGCCGGGCCGTCTCCCTGACGCTCACCCGGTCGAGGACGGTGCAGGGCTCCACCCCCGACCACCAGACGACCCGCAGGCTCCGGCCGTCCTTGGACGGCTTGGCGGTGAGCCATCTGGTCTTGCGGGGGTTGACGGTGTGGCCCTCGGGCCTCACCGGCTTGGGGGTGCCGTGCGTGGGCTCGGTGCGGGGCGCCACGGGCGGCACGGTGTGCGAGACCGGCTGCGAGGGGCCGGTGGCCGTTCCGGTGCCGTGCCCCGCCGGGGCGGTCGTGGTGACCGAGGCCGCGGTGCCACCGTGCTCGGCGCCGCAGGCCACGGCCAGCAGCAGGCTTCCAGCCAGGAGAGAGGTCGCGATCGTCCGCATACCCCTACAACGTCCCGGACGGCGGACCGGTTCAGGGAAACCGCGCGTCCCGCCGCGCCGGGTGACCGGAGGGCGAACGCCGCCCGGTGTCACGTGGGTGGACCCCTTAGGCTGGGGATTCACTTCTCCCGATGGTCCTCTCACGCGAGGTGCGCCGAAATGATCGCGATTCTGGGAACCGGCAAGATGGGCGAGGCCCTGCTGTCCGGGCTGCTCCGGGCCGGTGCGAGGCCGGGCGAGGTGCTGGCCACCGCGCGCCGCGCCGAGCGCGCCGCGGACCTCAGGGAGCGGTACGGCGTGCAGGTGGTCTCCAACACGGAGGCCGCCAAGACGGCCGACACGCTGATCCTCGCGGTCAAGCCCCAGGACATGGCCTCCCTGCTGACGGAGATCGCCCCGCACGTCCCGGGCGACCGCCTGGTGGTCACCGCGGCGGCGGGCATCACCACCTCCTTCGTGGAGTCGCGGCTGGGCGGCGAGATCCCGGTGGTCCGGGTGATGTCCAACACGCCGGTGCTGGTGGATGAGGCGATGAGCGTGATCTCCGCGGGCGCCCACGCCTCCGAGGCGCACCTGGAGCGCACCGAGAACCTGCTGCGGCCGGTCGGCAAGGTGCTGCGCATCCCCGAGTCGCAGCAGGACGCCGCGACCGCGCTGTCCGGCAGCGGCCCGGCCTACTTCTTCTATCTCGTCGAGGCCATGGTCGACGCGGGCATCCTGCTCGGCATGCCCCGCGCCGCGGCCCTGGACATGGTCGTCCAGTCGGTCGTCGGGGCGGCCATCATGCTGCGCGACTCCGGGGAGCACCCGGTGATCCTGCGCGAGGCGGTCACCTCCCCGGGTGGCACCACCATCTCGGCCATCGCCGAGCTGGAGCGCCACAGCGTCCGGGCCGCCTTCCTGGCGGCGATCGAGGCCGCCCGCGACCGCAGCCGCCAGCTCGCCGCCGGCTGACCGGCGCCCGCCGTACCCGCCGACCGGTCAGCCGCCGGTCGGCCGGAACCCCGCCGTACCCCGCCCGGGTGCCCCGGCCGTACGGCGTCCGCCCGGCCGTACGGCGTCCGCCCGGCCGTACGGCGTCCGCCCGGCCGTACGGCGGGCGCTCTCGCCGTGGCTTCGCGGTGGTCGGCGTGTTGAGGCGAATAAATATGGATATTTCGCTTAGATGAAAAGCGCTCGCTCCTCCGGAGCCCCCGCACCGGCCCTCGCGTGCCCGGGTGCGGTAGCGTCGGCCGGAGCGGGGGGACCCCGGGAGGGCGCGGCGTCGTCGCGCCCGGCGGGGGAGAGCCCGTGTGCGAGCAGCCCGTGAGCGAGAGCGGGGGGCGGGCCGGGGAACGCGGCGGCCCGCACACCAGGCCGGCGAAGGAGGACCCGTGAGCCGTTCCGTGCGGGTCGTCTGGGACGACGCCCTCACCTCCTACGACTTCGGACCGGGTCACCCGCTCGCGCCCGTCCGGGTGGAGCTGACCATGGCCCTGGCGCGGGAGCTGGGCGTGCTGGACGCGGTGGAGGTGACCGGCTGCGCGCCCGCCACCGACGACGAGCTGGCACTGGTCCACACGCGCGACTACATCGAGGCCGTCAGGCGGGTGTCCGCGACCGGGCGGCCCGATCTGTTCCACGGGCTCGGCACCGAGGACAACCCGGCCTTCACCGGGGTGCACGAGGCGTCCGCGCTGATCACCGGCGCCAGCCTGGCCGCCGCCCGCGCGGTCTGGACCGGCGAGGCCGAGCACGCGGTGAACGTGGCGGGGGGCCTGCACCACGCGATGCCCTCCGCCGCGAGCGGGTTCTGCGTGTACAACGACCCGGCGGTGGCGATCGCCTGGCTGCTCGCCCAGGGTGCGACGAGGGTCGCCTACGTCGACGTGGACGTCCACCACGGCGACGGCGTCCAGGCGGCGTTCTACGACGATCCCAGGGTCCTGACCGTCAGCCTGCACGAGAGCCCGCAGACCCTCTTCCCCGGCACGGGCTTCCCCGGGGAGACCGGCGCGGAGGGCACCGCGGTCAACGTGGCGCTGCCGGCCGGATGCGGTGACGGCGGATGGCTGCGGGCCTTCCACGCGGTGGTGCCGCCGCTGCTGCGGGAGTTCGCCCCCGAGATCCTGGTCACCCAGCACGGCTGCGACAGCCACGCGCTGGACCCGCTGGCCCACCTGATGCTCAGCCTGGACGGCCAGCGCGCCGCCTACGCCGCGCTGCACGAGCTGGCCCACGAGACCGCGGGCGGGCGCTGGGTCGTCACCGGGGGCGGGGGCTACGAGCTGGTGCAGGTCGTGCCCCGGGCCTGGACCCACCTGATATCCGAGGTCGCGGGCCGCCCGCTCGACCCGGCCACCGCGACCCCGCCGGAGTGGCGCAGGATGACCAAGGAGCGGACGGGCCAGACGGCGCCGCTGACGCTGACAGACGGCAGGAAACCGGAGTTCGCCGACTTCTCCGCCGGATACGACCCGGCGGACCCGATCGACCGGGCCGTCATGGCGACCAGGAAGGCCGTCTTCCCCCTCCACGGACTGGACCCCCTCCCGTGAGCCGGCCGGGCCCGTCCGCCGCCTCACCGGGCTCTCCCGAGACCCGGCCGGACCCTTCCGAGACCTCACCCGACTCTCCCGCGACCCAGCCGGACTCCCTCATGACCGCACCGGACCCTTCCGCGACCCCGCCGGGTCCTTCCGCGCCTCCACCGGACCGTACGGCCCTCCGTGACCACCTCGTCCGCACCCGGATCGCCGGTGACGTGGCGACCAGCCGGGAGAACAACCTCGACCACTACCGGTCGCTGGCCAACCGCGACCCCTACCACCTGTTCGGGCTGACCCTGCGGGGCCGCTGGGCCTACCGGGACGTTCTGGAGCTGATGGCCCGGTCCGCCGGGGTGGTGGCCGACCCGGGGCACCGGGAGGGCCAGGACACCATCGACCCGGACCTGACGATCGCCGCGGTGGAGGCGATGGGCGACACGATCGCCGGAGTGCTGCGCCGCGGGGCCCCGCGGGTCCTGATGGCCACGGGCCACCCCACGGGCCTGCTCACCGTCCATCTCGCCCTGGCCCGGCTGCTGCGCCGGCACGGCGCGATCATGATGAGCCCGGCCGAGGGCTGGTCCTACTGGGGCTCCGGGTACGGCCGCAAGCGCAGGATCCGGTACATGGACGACGTGGCCATGCTGGACGACCGGGGCGCCTTCGTGCACACCCACGACCCGGCCCCGATGCAGGCCATGCTCGGCCGGCTCGCGGAGCTCGCGGGGCCCGGTGACGGCCGGCCGGACCTGGTGATCGCCGACCACGGCTGGGCCGGCGCGGCCGGCGAGGCGGGTCTCCTCACGGTCGGGTTCGCCGACAGCAACGATCCCGCCCTCTTCGTCGGGGAGGCGGAAGGCAAGATCGCTGTCACCGTACCGCTCGATGACAATGTGCTACCAAGGCATTACGATCCGCTTACGAAGTACTTGGTCGAGAGGGTCGTGCGGGCCCTGTGAGGCGCGGGGGGCGTCGTTGCGGACGTCCCTATACCGGCTTTTCGCGCCTGCATTCCGCCCGCCTCGACGACCGTTTGTCAACTTTTTGGAGATTGTGGGCGACTCTAATAGGAGACAGTTGGTCCGTTCCAAGATCTAGGCGAGGGGCACGGTCCGGCTGCTGGCCAGCGATTTTCTCCATTTCGCTGACGTGGGACTGCAGAGGCTGAAAAAGTAGGGGGTTTGCGCACTCCGAGTCCCGACTTACGCTGACGGCAGTACACGTGCGTGAGCAATGGCACCAGTGGGGATAACCCGGAAACACGTGCGGAAGAGGCGTCCGATGGCTGCAGGCGAAAGACCTCTCAGTGAGGTGAAGTTCCTGACCGTGGCCGAGGTGGCCACAGTCATGAGGGTGTCCAAGATGACCGTTTACCGACTCGTGCATTCGGGCGAGCTGCCGGCCATCAGGGTCGGCCGATCCTTCCGGGTGCCGGAGCAGGCGGTTCACGACTATCTGAGGGACGCCTACATCGAGGCGGGTTGAGGCGGTGAGCTCCCCGGTACCGGCCGGGGGACACCGGCCGCAGGCCGTACGGAAGGGGCGACCGGCCGGTCGCCGGTCCCCGGATCCGGCCGGTGACGACGGAGCAGGAAGAGGTAGCGGCGCGTGCGGCGGCGCCGTGAGTTCCCAAAACATCCCCCGGGCATCCCCCAGGGCCGATCTACCGTGGATCGCCGGTAGTCTGTTGAGCCGGTGTGTTGTTCGCGCACCGGTTTGACAATCTCGGCTACCAGCTACCTGGGGGTCCCGTGGGCTCTGTGATCAAGAAGCGCCGCAAGCGCATGGCGAAGAAGAAGCACCGCAAGCTTCTCAAGAAGACCCGCATCCAGCGGCGTAACAAGAAGTAGCGAAGCGGATCTGCGAGGCGTCGATGACCCACACCGTGCTCGTCACCGGGGTCTCGCGCCACATCGGCGCCCGGGTGGCGAGCGTTCTCGCGGCCGACCCGGAGATCGACCGGGTCATCGGAGTGGACACGGCGCCGCCGCCCTCGCTGTCAGGTGATGGCGGCGTCCCCCTCGGCCGGACGGAGTTCGTCCGCGTGGACCCGCGCGGCCCGGACATCGCCAAGGTGATCTCGGCCGCCGACGTCGACACGGTGGTCCACATGAGTCTGGTGAGCGCTCCCCCCCGGAGCGGCGGCCGGGCGCTCATGAAAGAGCAGAACGTCATAGGCACCATGCAGTTGCTCGGTGCCTGCCAGCGGTCCGCCACGGTCCGCCGTCTCGTCGTGCGCTCGACCACGGCCGTCTACGGTTCCTCTCCGCGTGACCCGGCGGTCTTCACCGAGGACGCCGAACCGGCCGAGCCGCCGGCGCACGGCTACGCCAAGGACGCCTGCGAGGTCGAGGGTTACGTCCGCGGGTTCACCCGGCGGCGCCGTGACGTGACCGTCACCACCCTCAGGTTCGCCAACTTCATGGGGCCCGGCGTCGACTCGCCGCTGACCCGGTACTTCACCCAGCCCGTCCTGCCGACGGTGCTCGGCTTCGATCCCCGGCTGCAGTTCGTCCACGAGGACGACGCGGTCGAGGTGCTCAGACGGACGGCCACCGAGGACCACCCCGGCACGTTCAACGTGGCCGGGGACGGTGTGCTCCTGCTGTCGCAGTGCGCCCGCCGGGCCGGCCTGGTCACGGTCCCGGTGCCCTCCTCGGCCTTCCAGCTCATGGGCGAGCTCGCCCGCGGCGCCGGCCTGGTCGACTTCTCCCCCGAGCAGCTCCGCCTGATGCGCCACGGCCGGGTCGTCGACACCACCGCGCTGGCCGCGGCCCTCGGCCGGCGGCCGGCGTTCTCGACCGCCGCGGCCTTCGACGACTTCCTCCGGGCCCGGGACATCGCCGGCGGCCTGCCCGTGGCCGTGATGGACCTGCTGACCCGGACGGTGACCCGATGAGCGACGTCGACCGGCGTGTCGCCGAGCTGCTGGCCCTCCTGCGCCGCCGCGTCACGGGCGAGTACGAGGTCGACGAGTTCGGCTTCGACCCCGAGCTCACCGACAAGGTGCTGCTGGAGCTGGTCCGCCCGCTGTACCGCGACTGGTTCCGCGTCGAGACCACCGGCATGGAGCACGTGCCGGCCGACTCCGGCGCCCTTGTCGTGGCCAACCACTCGGGCACCATCCCGCTGGACGGGCTCATGCTCCAGGTGGCCCTGCACGACCACCACCCCGCGCGCCGTGCGCTCCGGCTCCTCGGCGCCGACCTGGTCTACCGGCTCCCGCTGCTGGGCCACCTGGCCCGCAAGTCCGGTCACACCCTGGCCTGCCGGGAGGACGCCGACCGCCTGCTGCGCAAGGGCGAGCTGGTCGGGGTCTTCCCCGAGGGGTTCAAGGGCGTCGGCAAGCCGTTCTCCGAGCGGTACCGGTTGCAGCGGTTCGGCCGCGGCGGGTTCGTCGCCTCGGCGATCCGCGCCCAGACGCCGATCGTGCCCTGCGCCATCGTGGGGGCGGAGGAGATCTACCCCAAGATCGGTGATCTGCGCCTGCTGGCCAGGGCGCTCGGCCTGCCGTACCTCCCCGTCACCCCGCTGTTCCCCTGGCTGGGACCGCTCGGCGCGGTGCCGCTGCCGTCCAAGTGGGTGATCGGGTTCGGCGAGCCGGTCAGGACCGACGAGTTCGACCCCGCCGACGCCGACGACCCCATGGTGGTCTTCCACCTCACCGACCAGATCCGCGAGATCATCCAGCAGCAGCTCAACGAGCTGCGGCTGCGGCGGGGCCACGCCTTCCCGCCGTTCTTCTGACCCGGCCTCCCGGCGAGCCGTCCGGCGGGGCGGGCCGCGGCCGTACGGAGGTCAGCGGGCGCGGTGGAGGCGGCGCAGCGCGATGGCGGCCGCCACGCCCCCGGCCAGCGCCCCCACGCCCGCGGCGATGGGCAGGCCGATCATGGTGGCCTTGCGGCCGGTGCGGAAGTCCTTGATCGCCCACTGGTTCTGCCGGGCGTGGTCGCGCAGCTCGGCGTCGGGGTTGATCGCGGTGGCGTTGCCGACGATGGACAGCAGCGGCAGGTCGTTGGCCGAGTCGCTGTAGGCCGAGCAGCGGCTTAGGTCGAGGCCCTCCCGGCGGGCCAGCGCGCGCACGGCCTCCGCCTTGGCGGGGCCGTGGAGCAGGTCGCCGACCAGGCGGCCGGTGTAGACGCCGTCGCTGGTCTCCGCCACGGTGCCGAGGGCGCCGGTCAGGCCGAGGCGCTGGGCGATCACCCGGGCGAGCTCCACCGGGGTCGCGGTGACCAGCCAGACCCGCTGGCCGGCGTCGAGGTGGCTCTGGGCCAGGGCGCGGGTGCCGGCCCAGATGCGGTCGGCCATCACCTCGTCGTAGATCTCCTCGCCCAGCCGGACGATGTCCTCGACCTTGTTGCCCGCCACGAACGCCAGCGCGGCCTCCCTGGCCTCGGCGATGTGCTCGGGGTTCTCGCCGCCGCGGACCCGGAAGACCGTCTGGCCGAACGCGAACCTCAGCAGGTCGCGGGTGGTGAACAGGCCGCGCGAGGCCAGGCCGCGGGCGAAGTAGTAAATGGACGCGCCGCGCATCATCGTGTTGTCCACGTCGAAGAAGGCGGCGGCGGTCGGGTCGGGCTCGACCATCGGCAGCGCGACCGCCGCGGCGGCCGCCACCTCTCCGGCTGCCACCTCTCCGGCCGTCCCCGCCCCACCCCGGTCTCGCAGTAGCCGCCTCATAGCCCTCAGCTTAACCGGAGCAGGCGGGTTAAACCGGTATACAACGCGTGGCCGTGAGGCGACGTACGGCGGGCGGGCGGGCCTCCGGCGGCCCGGTGGCCGTCCCCCGCGGCGGCTCCGAACGGGTCCCGCGACGGCCCGTCAGCCGGGGGGAGCCAGTTGGATGATGTAGTGGAGATAGCCGTTGGCCCGGCGCTGATCCTCGACGTCCAGTTTGGGGAGCATGCCCTCGATCTGGTTCCGCTGCTTCTGGACGAAGCGCTTGAGCTGGCGGGAGTTGCGGACGTCGCGGCGGCGCACCCGGGTGAGGGAGGAGACCGCCGAGCGGGTGGTGTCCTCCATATCCTTGAGGGTCTGCCGGATCAGGCGCTTCTCCCGCCGGGAGGAGCCGAGGAGCTCCTCGACCTCGTGGGCGCGGGTCTCGGCGTAGCCGAAGGAGCGGTCGGCCCGCTCGGCCTCACCGGCGCTCAGGTGGAACAGCGTGCTCTCGGCGGCCCGCTTGAGCGGGTAGAGCGTCTCCCCGGGCATCGACCGGTAGGTGGCCAGGCCCGCCGCCAGCATCACCGCCACCAGCCCCGCGCTCACGAGCCGGTAGAGCGGCCCCGGGCGCGGGCACCGCACCCGGACGCCCCGCCGCCCGCGCCGCCGGTGCCGGGCGCGGCGCGCCGGGACGGCCGGTTCCGCGGGCTCGTCGGCCCCGGCGAGGTCCTCCCGGGCGGCGTTCGCCAGGCGCTCGCGCAGCCCCGCGCGGAACTCCGGCCGGGGGGCCCCGCCCATCCGGGTGCCGAGCCTCGTGACGTGGCTCCGGGCGCGTGCCCGGGACCCGCGCGAGGTGCCCGGCGGCCACTTACCCATGAACGCTCCCTGCCGCCCCAGATCCGTGACGCATCGTGTCACCTGCCTAACGACGGCCCGGCGCGGCGGGTTACGCGCCGCACGTACCGGGCTTCGCGCGCCCTCACGGGGGCCTCGCGGGGCTCCGCCGGGCCTCGCGCCGCCACACGCGGTTCAGCCGAGGTCCGACGGCAGCGCGCGGGCGAGCGCCCGGATCGCGCGGAACTGCAGCGCCTTGATGGCCCCGCTCTTCTTCCCCATGATCAGTGCGGTCTCCGCCAGCGACATGCCGTGCAGGAACCGCAGGACCACGCACTCCTGCTGCTCGGGTCCCAGGTCGCGGACCGCGCTGAGCACCCGGTCGCTGACCATGGCGGTGACGACGGCGTTCTCCGGGATGTGCGGGCCGTCGAGCGGGGTGTCGATGACCTCGGCGGTCGAGACCTCCAGCCGGTACCTGCCGGACTTGAAGTGGTCGGCGATCAGGTTCCTGGCGATGGTCACGAGCCAGGCCCCGAAGTCGCGGCCCTGCCAGGTGAAGTCGGCGATCCGGCGCAGCGCGCGGAGGAAGGTCTCGCTGGTGAGGTCCTCGGCCAGCGGATGGGAGCCGACCCGGAAGTAGACGTAGCGGTACACCAGATCGAGGTAGCGGTCGTAGAGCGCGCCGAACGCGTCCGTGTCCCCGGTCTTGGCCCGCAGGACGAGCTCGCGGAGCTCCTCCACGGCGTCCGTGCGCGTGGCGGGCTCGTCGCCGCGGGCGGGGGCCGTCCCGACGGCGGTGGGGAGGTGCCCGGCGAGCGGCCACGTGTCTGGCATCCGGTATCCCTGTGGGGGAGAGGGTGCGGCGTGCCCGCTCACTCTAGGAATCAAACGGGTGATTCCACAATCCAAACGCCAATTCATGACTTACGGTAATCACTCGGTGTCGCGGTCCCGGGGCCGGTCCGGCCGCCGTATCGGGCCGTTCGGTCGCCCGGCTACCGGTAGGGGGCCGATGTCCGGCAGCATGGGGGCACCATGGAAGTCCTCGTCGCTGTCATCGCATTCGCCGGATCGCTCCTCGCGGCCGTCGCCACCGCCGCCCTCATCGGCCGGTTCCGCAGCGAGCCCACGGGATGGGCGATCGCCTGGAGCCTCACGACGGCGGCGCTGTGCGTGTCACTCGGAGTGATCGGCGCAGGTCACCTGCTGGGATTCGGAGCGGCCACGTTCCGCGTCTACCAGCTGACCGGCTCCCTGCTGGCCCCGCTGTGGCTGGCCGTCGGGGTCGTCCAGCTGCTGGTGCGCGGGGCCGGCCTCAGGTTCGCCTCCTGGCTCGTGGGCGCCGGGTTCACGATCGTCGGCGCGGTGATCCTGGCGGTCGACCGGGTCGAGGAGGAGAAGAGCTTCGGCAGCTCCCTCCCGGTCGGAAGCGTCCACTGGGGCCTGCCGCCGACCTACGTGCTGCTGGCCGTGCACGTCGTGGCCGCGCTCGTCCTGGTGGCGGGCGTCGCGCTGACGGTGAAGCGGTGGAGGGGCGGCGACGAGTACGACGCCGACAACATGCACGCCCTCCTCGTGCTGGGCCCGACCGGCCTGGCCCTCGTGGGGGCGATGAGCTTCGCCGTACCGGGGATGTTCACCGCGCTGCTGCTCTGCGTCGCCGCGGCCGCGGTCTGGTACAGCCTGCTTCGCCCGCTCGCGCCGTACGAGGACGACGAGGACGAGGACGAGGGCGGGTACGACGAGGCCCCGGTGGGCGGCGCCGCCGGCGGGCGCGAGCCGGCGGGCCGCCGCGCGGCCTTCGGGCAGCCCCCCGCGGACGTCCAGGTCGCGGGGCGGCGCGCCCTCGCCGAGGAGTCCCCGCGCCGCTCCGGCCTCGGCGACCTCGTCGCCGAGTACCGTGCGGGTGAGCCGGAGTTCGAGGACGCGGGCCGCAGGAACCGGTCCACGCCGCCCCGGCCCGCCGGGGACGACCCGTTCGGCGGCCCGGCCACCGGCATGTTCATGGCGGGCGAGTACGGCATGCCGCCCGCCGCGGGCGGGCACGACCTGCAGGCCGGCCCGGCCGACGACCGGTCCGCCTCCACCGGCGAGTACAACGTGCCGCTGAACGAGTACGGCAGGCACTCCGGCGGCCCCAGCACCGGAGAGTTCGCCGTCCCCGACTCGCCGCTGCGGCCCATGTCGGCGGACCAGGCGTTCGGCGCCCCGCAGACCCGGCACGGGCGCCCCGCCGAGCCGTCCCCGGGTGTCCCGGGCATCCCGGGCGTCCCGGGTGCTCCGGGCGTGCCGGGCGCCCCGGGCGGCCGCGGCCGGACGCCCGAGCCGCCGGAGACCGGCGCGATGTACCCCGGGGCGGCGGCAGGGCGGCCGGGCGGGGCCGGACGGCCCTCGCCGAACATCTTCGGGCTGCTGACCGTCTTCACCCTGATCGACGGCACCGGCGAGATGTTCGACCGGCTGGCCGAGGAGACGGTCGAGGCCGTCCGCGGCGCGGAGCCCGACACGCTGATCTACGCCTGCCACGCCGTGAAGTCGGCCCCGCTCCAGCGCATCATCTACGAGATCTACCGCGACGAGGTCGCCTACGCCGAGCACCAGCGCCAGCCGCACGTCGAACGGTTCGTCAGCGAGCGACAGAACATGGTGCTCGCCACCAACGTGATCGACCTCAGGGTGAACGCCGCCAAGGTGCTCCCGCTGCCGACGTCCTTCTAGCCCGGGCGGGCCGGCCCGCCCCTCAGGAGGTCAGCGCGGCGCGCAGCCTGGTCTCGTCGACACGCCAGAAGTCGTGCTGCACGCCGTCGACCAGTGTGACCGGGATCATCTCCCAGTACTTCGCCTGGTCCTCGGCGGAGGCGGTGATGTCGCGCTCCTCCCAGGGGACGCCCAGCTCCGTGGCGACCCGCTCGATCACCGTCCGGGCGTCGTCGCACAGATGACAGCCGGGCTTGCCGAGCAGGGTGATGCGGTGGTCCTGCGGTGCCATGGCAGCCACCGTAGCCGAGCCGTACGGCGGTGCCGCGATCGGCGTGCCCCCCCCCGCCCGCCGCGCGCCCGGAGACGCCTCCCCGGGAAACACCCGGGATGCCTGGAGCGGCCGCTCCCGGGAAACACCCGGGATGCCTGGAGCGGCCGCCCCGGGGAAACGCCCGGGACACCCGAAGGCGCCGCCCCGGGGAAACGCCTGGAATGTCCGCCGGACCCGGATACCACAGGACGTGCAAGGACACCGTGGGACCTTCCGGGACGCCGATGACGTCAGGGCCGCACGAGCGCGGATGCGTGAAGTTTCACTTTGTGCATCGCTTCACAAAGGGACTAACCTGAAAGACAGTGGCCTCACCTCGTCATCCGCCGCGTTCCGGCCGCGCCGGTCGCCTGTCCCCCTGGAGCTCCGGCACGTGATCCGCCGTCCGTCCCACGCTCGCGAACGCGGCATCCCCGAGGCGACCGTCGCCCGGCTGCCGCTCTACCTGCGAGCCCTCAACGGCATGTCCGAGAGGGGCCTGGCCACGGTGAGCTCCGAGGACCTCGCGTCGGCGGCCGGGGTGAACTCCGCCAAGCTCCGCAAGGACCTGTCGCACCTGGGCTCCTACGGCACCCGCGGGGTCGGATACGACGTCGAGTACCTCATCTACCAGATATCCCGTGAGCTGGGTCTCACCCAGGACTGGGCCGTGGCCATCGTCGGAGTGGGTAACCTCGGTCGTGCGCTCGCCAACTACGGCGGGTTCGTTTCCCGTGGCTTCCGGGTCGCCGCCCTCTTCGACGCCGACCCCGAAGTGGTGGGCGACCACATCGCGGGATTGAATGTGGAGCACATCGACGATCTGGAGGCCGTCATCAGGCGGCGGGGAGTGTCGATCGTGGTGCTCGCGACGCCGGCGGCGGCCGCCCAGCAGGTGGCCGACAGGGTCATCGCCGCCGGGGTCACCAGCATCCTGAACTTCGCCCCCGTCGTGCTCACGGTGCCCGAGGGCGTCGATATCCGTAAGGTCGATCTATCAATTGAACTTCAGATCCTCGCGTTCCACGAGCAGCGCAAGACGGATCGGATGAGTGGGGGACCCGCGATGGCCGAGGAGTGGCCCGAGGCGGTGGACTTGTGAACGGCGGACCAGGAAGGCCCCGGAGGCACGGCATCGCCCGGGCGGGCGCGGACACCGCGGCCGGCCGGCGCCGGCCGGTGAGGGAGGTCGAGACCCGGTGAGTGTTCTCGTCGTCGGTCTGAGCCACCGCACGGCTCCCGTGGCACTGCTCGAACGGGTGTCGGTCACGGGTGACGCGCTGGTGAAGCTGCTTCACGACGTCCAGCGCGACCCCGCCGTGGCCGAGGCGATGGTGGTCTCCACCTGCAACCGGGTCGAGGTCTACGCCGTCGTCGACCGGTTCCACACCGCGGTCAACGGGCTGTCGGAGCTGCTCGGCGTCCACTCCGGCGTCCCGCTCGACCAGCTCTCGGCCCACCTGTACGTGCACTACGAGGACCGTGCCGTCGAGCACCTGTTCTCGGTCGCCGCCGGGCTCGACTCGATGGTCCTGGGCGAGGGGCAGATCCTCGGGCAGGTCCGCTCGGCCCTGCGGCTCGCCCAGGAGGAGGGCACGCTCGGCACGACGCTCAACGACCTCGTCCAGCAGGCGCTCCGGGTGGGCAAGCGGTCCCACGCCGAGACCGGCATCGACCGGGCGGGCGCGTCCCTGGTGGGCGTGGGCCTCACCCTGGCCGGACGGGTGCTCGGCCCGATCGGGGACCGCGCGGCGCTGGTCGTCGGAGCCGGCTCGATGAGCTCCCTGTCGGCCGCGACCCTGCAGCGGGCGGGCGTCACCGACATCGTGGTGGTCAACCGCACCCACGAGCGCGCCGTACGGCTGGCGCAGGCGGTCGGCGGCCGGGCCGCCGAGTTCGGCGAGCTGGCGGCCGAGCTGGCCCGCGCCGACCTGGTGATCTCGTGCACCGGCGCCACCGACCTGGTCATCACCGCCGACATGGTCCCGGCCAGGGAGATGTTCCTGCTGGACCTCGCGCTGCCGCGGGACGTCGATCCCGCGGTGCGGGACCTTCCCGGCGTCACCCTCGTCGACCTGGAGTCGATGCAGGACGGCACCGCCGACGCCGACACCGACGACGGCGGGCGCGCCGAGGCGATCATCGCGGTGCGGGAGATCGTCGCCGAGGAGGTCGCGGCCTACCTGTCGGCCGAGCGGGCCTCGCGGGTCACCCCGACCGTGGTCGCGCTGCGCAGCAAGGCCGCCGACGTGGTGGAGGCGGAGCTCGGACGGCTCGTCTCCCGGCTCCCGGAGCTCGACGGGCGGGCCAGGGACGAGGTCACCCAGACGATCAGGCGTGTGGTCGACAAGCTGCTCCACGAGCCCACCGTGCGTGTCAAGCAGCTCGCGCAGTCCCCGGCGGGAGATCATTATGCCGAAGCGCTGCGCGAGCTGTTCAACCTGGACCCGAAGGTCCCCGCCGCAGTGAGATGCGCAGAGGTCGAGAAGGAGGTGGGCAGGTGAGCGACGTTTCCTCCCCGCTCAGGATGGGGACGCGCCGTAGCCTCATGGCGACGACCCAGTCCGGCCTGGTCGCCGACCGGCTCACCGCGCTGACCGGCCGGCCCGTCGAGCTCGTCGGCGTCACCACCTTCGGCGACGTGTCCAAGGCCAACCTCACCCAGCTCGGCGGGACAGGCGTCTTCGTCAGCGCGCTGCGCGACAAGCTGATCGATGGCGAGATCGACTTCGCGGTCCACTCGCTCAAGGACCTGCCCACCACGCAGGACCCGCGGGTGACCATCGCCGCCATCCCGCCGCGCGACGACCCCAGGGACGCGCTGGTCGGCACGGCGAAGCTCGCCGACCTCCCGCCCGGCGCGAAGATCGGCACCGGCTCCCCCCGCAGGATCGCCCAGCTGCGGCTGCTTCGCCCCGATCTGGAATACGTCCCCATCAGGGGAAACGCCGAGACCCGGATCGGCAAGGTGACCTCCGGCGAGCTGCACGGCGTCGTGCTGGCCGCCGCCGGGCTCGGCCGGCTGGGCCGCGAGTCGGAGATCTCCCA
Organism: Streptosporangium pseudovulgare; assembly: GCF_014648055.1. Classification (GTDB taxonomy): domain Bacteria; phylum Actinomycetota; class Actinomycetes; order Streptosporangiales; family Streptosporangiaceae; genus Streptosporangium; species Streptosporangium pseudovulgare. The sequence goes on along the minus strand of NZ_BMQJ01000012.1, from coordinate 5,752 downwards.
GATCTTCGAGGTCGAGGAGATGCTCCCCGCGCCCGGGCAGGGCGCGCTGGCCGTGGAGTGCCGGTCCGACCGGGCCGACCTCATCGAGTTCCTCGGCGTGCTCGACGACGCCGCCACCCGGGCCGCGGTGACCGCCGAGCGGACCGTGCTCGCCACCCTGGAGGCGGGATGCGCCGCGCCGGTCGGTGCGTACTCCGCCCACCAGGGGGAACAACTCATTCTTACCGCCGCTGTCGTCGCCGTGGACGGCAGCCGCGCGGTGCGCAAGTCCACCGCCGGAGACCCTTCGGCGTCCGCGAACCTCGGTCGCGACCTCGCCTCCGAGATGATCGCCGAAGGGGCCGGCACGTTGATAGGGGAGCAAGCACATTGAGCTCCGGAAGTACCGCCTTCGAGAGTTCCGCGGGCTTCGTCGCCTTCGTGGGCGCCGGCCCCGGTGACGAGGGCCTGCTCACGCTCCGCGGCGCCGACCTGCTCTCGAAGGCCGACCTCGTCGTGCTCGACCGGGAGGCCTACGGCGCGCTGCTGCGTCACTGCCGCCCGGAGACCGAGGTCGTGGACGCCGCCGAAGAGGGCGCCGTCCCGCTGCGGGCCGTCACGGCGGCCAAGGACGGTCGCCGCGTCGTGCGCCTGTGCGCCGGCGACCCGATGTTCTTCTCCTCGATCACCGAGGAGGTCACGGCCTGCGCGAAGGCGGAGGTGGACTTCGAGATCGTGCCGGGCGTGCCCCCGGCCACGGCGGTGCTGACCTACGCGGGCATCCCCGCGGCGGTGTCGGTGCCGGAGTTCCGGGTCGTGGACGCCACCCAGGTCGAGGACTGGTCCGCCCACGCGGCCGGCGCCGGCACCCTGGTGATCTACAACGGCGTCGCCGAGGCCGTCCCGATCGCCAAGGCGCTCATCGCGGCCGGCCGCCCCGACTCCACCCCGGTCGCCGTCAGCGGCGCGGGCACCACCACCGAGCAGTACACCGTGGTGAGCACCCTCGGCCGGATCGGCCCCGACCTGAAGCACGCCGGGGTGACCGAACCGGCCCTGATCGTGGTCGGCGAGGCCGTCGGCATGCGCGACCGGCTGTCGTGGTTCGAGACCAAGCCGCTGTTCGGCTGGCGGGTGCTGGTGCCGCGCACCAAGGAGCAGTCGGCCGCCCTGGTCGAGCAGCTCCACTCCTACGGCGCCGTGCCCGAGGAGGTCCCCACGATCTCCGTCGAGCCGCCGCGCACCCCGCAGCAGATGGACCGGGCGATCAAGGGCCTGGTCACCGGCCGCTACGAGTGGGTGGCGTTCACCAGCTCCAACGCGGTCAAGGCGGTCCGCGAGAAGTTCGAGGAGTACGGCCTGGACGCCCGCGCGTTCGCCGGGCTCAAGGTCGCGGCGGTCGGCGAGGCCACCGCCAGGGCGCTCGTGGCGTTCGGCGTCAAGCCCGACCTGGTGCCGTCCGGGGAGCAGTCCTCGGAGGGCCTGCTCGCCGAGTGGCCGCCGTACGACTCCATGCTCGACCCGATCAACCGCGTGCTGCTGCCCCGCGCCGACATCGCCACCGAGTCGCTGGTGGCCGGGCTCACCGAGCTCGGCTGGGAGTGCGACGACGTGACCGCCTACCGGACCGTCCGCGCGGCGCCGCCGCCCGCGCCGATCCGGGAGGCCATCAAGGGCGGCGGGTTCGACGCGGTGCTGTTCACCTCGTCGAGCACCGTGCGCAACCTGGTGGGCATCGCGGGCAAGCCGCACAACGTCACGGTCATCGCGGTGATCGGCCCGCAGACCGCCAAGACGGCCGAGGAGTTCGGCCTGCGCGTCGACGTCATGGCCGACAGGCCCTCCACGTCGGCCCTGGCGGCCGCGCTGGCCGAGTACGGCGCCAAGCAGCGGCAGGCCGCCGTCGGGGCCGGAGACGTCCCCCGCAGGCCCTCCCAGACCCGGAGGGGAGCCCGGCGCCGCGCCAAATAGACTGGAAACCGTGCCGCGAACGCCGCCCGCAGACCGGGGCGTCCGCGGCGGCTTTCGCGTTTCCAGCGGGCTGAAACCACACGTGTCCCCCGGCTCCTCGATCCTTGTGGCCGGGGAGAGGGAGGACCCATGACCGCCCAGTTCCCGGTCGCGCGTCCCCGCCGGCTCCGCCGTACCCCGGCGATGCGGCGGATGGTCGCGGGGACCAGGCTGCACCCGGCGGAGCTCGTGCTGCCGCTGTTCGTCAAGGAGGGCATCGATCGGCCGAGCCCGATCGCCTCGATGCCGGGGGTGTTCCAGCACACCCGCGACTCGCTGCGCAAGGCCGTCCACGAGGCGGCCGAGGCGGGCGTCGGCGGCCTCATCCTCTTCGGCATCCCCGCGGTGAAGGACGCCCGGGGCTCGGCGGCCGATGACCCCGACGGGATCGTCCAGAAGGCCGTCGCCGACCTGGTCTCCGAGGTCGGCGACACGATGGTCGTGATGACCGACACCTGCCTGGACGAGTTCACCGACCACGGCCACTGCGGCATCCTGACCCCCGACGGCGAGGTCGACAACGACGCCACCCTGGAGCGCTACGCAGCCGCGGCGGTGGCCCAGGCCCGCGCCGGATCGCAGTTCATCGCGCCCAGCGGCATGATGGACGGCCAGGTCGCCGCGATCCGCACGGCCCTCGACGCCGAGGGCTTCCAGCAGGTCCCGATCATGGCCTACTCGGTGAAGTACGCCTCGGCCTTCTACGGGCCGTTCCGCGACGCGGCCGAGTGCGCGCCGCAGTTCGGCGACCGCAGCGCCTACCAGCAGGACGCGGCCGGTCCGGTCGGCGAGGCGCTGCGTGAGGTGCGGCTCGACCTCGCCGAGGGCGCCGACGCCGTGATGGTCAAGCCCGCGCTCGCCTACCTCGACATCCTGCGCCAGGTGCGCGACACGGTGGACGTTCCGGTGGCGGCCTATCAGGTCAGCGGCGAGTACGCCATGGTCGAGGCCGCCGCGGCGAACGGCTGGATCGATCGCGACCGCGTCATCATGGAGTCGCTCACCGCGATCCGCCGGGCCGGGGCCGACACGATCCTCACCTACTGGGCGACGGAAGTGGCGCGCAAGCTCCGGTGAGACCCGCCCGGCGAGGCCGGTGGGAGCGGCACGCGGACGTCGGCGGAACCGGTGTGACGCCGGGTGAGACCAGCGGCACATCGTGAGAACTGGGAGTTTGTCGCTTCGTCGTGGGGCGCGTGCGTTAGAGTGCGAGAACCGGTGCGGATGTGTCCCAGGTGGTGTAGACCCTGGCTGTCTGACTTCTCTTGCTCACCAGAATGCGGATATGTCCTCATCCGGGGGGTGCGAGTATGGCGGAGACGGAGGACACAATGGTGGGGGTACCACGGACTCGTCGCGGCAAACGACGTGCTCATCCGAAGCAGACGGTCAGTTCGGTGCTGGAGTACGCCTCCCTGGGCTGGGCGAGCTGTCCCGGGGCCCGGCCGATGCCCACCGGCCCCCGCGCGTGTTCCTGTGACCGCGTCGGCTGTCCCGACCCGGGCGCCCACCCGCTCTCCCGGGCCTGGCAGATCCAGGCGACCACCGACCCGGCCCAGCTGTCCCACTGGTGGCGGAACGAGCCCGAGTCGAACGTGATCCTGCCCACGGGGCGTGTCTTCGACGTCTTCGACGTACCCGCCGCCGGGGGCCTCGCGGCCCTCACCGCCATGGAGTCCAGCGGATTCATCCCGGGCCCGGTCGCCGTCTGCGGCGACCGGGTCCTTTTCTTCGTGGCCACCCGCAACGTCGCCGAGGACGAGGACGAGTGGTGGTCCTGCCCGCTCGACTACGGCCCCTCGACGATCGACGAGATGCCCGGACTGCGCTGGCACTGCCGCGACAGCTACGTCCTCGCTCCGCCCTCCACCCTCCCGGGCGGCCGGACCGTCTCCTGGCTGCGCTCCCCGGACGGCCGCCCGCTGCCCGACCCGCTCCAGGTCCTCGACCGCCTCGCCGACGTCTGCGACTGACGGTCCCGCGCCCCGTACGGCCGCGTTCCTCTGTACGGTCCCGCAGTCCGTACGGTCCCTTCCCGTGTACGGTCCCGCACCGGTCGTTCCGGTCCCGGTACGGCTCCGTGTCCGGCGCCTACTGTGAGGCGGCGGCCCTGGCGTCGCGGCGGTTGGCGTGGACGCTGGTGAGGGTGACGACGGCCAGGACCACGACGATGACCCCCAGCGAGAGCGGGGTGGGCACCTCCGGCACCCACGTCCAGACGCCGTGCGCCCAGTGCAGGACCAGCTTGACCCCGATGAAGGCCAGGATGACGCCGAGCCCGTGGTTGAGGTGGCGCAGCTTCGCCAGGACGCCCAGCAGCACGAAGTAGAGCGCGCGCAGGCCCAGCAGGGCGAAGGCGTTCGTGGCGAAGACGATGAAGGGGTCCTCGGTCACGCCGTACACCGCCGGCACCGAGTCGACGGCGAAGACGATGTCGGTGGCGAAGACGGCCACGATGGCCAGCGCGAGCGGGGTGAGGGCACGGCGGCCGTTCTCGTGGACGACCAGCCGGGAGCCGTGGTAGTCGTCGGTGACCGGCATGAAGCGCCGCACCAGGCGGACCGTCCGCATCGACGACACGTCGACGTGCTGCTCCTCGTCGCTCAGCGCCTCCCGGATGATCTTCACGGCGGTGAAGATCAGGATCGCGCCGAACAGCAGGAACGCCCACGTGCCGCTCTGCAGGACGGCGGCCCCGAGCGCGATGAAGATCGCCCGCAGCACCAGGGCGCCGATGATGCCGTACAGCAGGACCCGCTGGGCCAGCGCGGTCGGGACCGCGAAGGCGGCCAGCAACAGCATGAACACGAACAGGTTGTCCACCGACAGCGACTTCTCCACCACGTAGCCGGTGAAGAACTCCACAGCCTGTCCGGAGCCGAAAGCCATCCAGAGGTAGACCCCGAAGAGCAGCGGCAGCGCCAGGTAGAAGACGGACCAGGCGACGGCCTCACGCATCCGCACCTCGTGCGGGCGCCGGGTCAGCACGAAATCCAGCGCCAGCAGCAACACGAGGACGGCGACGCTGATCCCCCACAGCTGCGGGGAACCGATCGTCTGGAGGCCCGCCGAGAGCGCACCGGCGCCGGACGGCTCGCTGGATGCTCCGAGAGCGGCGGCCGGCAGCGCGGCGGACGCCTCGAAGACGGGAGCCGGGAGTGCGGTGGATGTCTCGAAGACGGTGGCCGCCGGGAACGCCACGGGTGGCGGATGAACGGCGGGCATCGAGAGTACAGCGGACATGACGGGCATGGGACCTCCTCGAACGCGCTTGGTCGTTCGAGGTCTCCTTCACCCGCTTTACGCGGGCGACCGCCCGGGGACGTCGTGGAACGTCCGTACTGACCGGGTCGGCTCTTGGGAAGTACTCCCCTCGCCACCCCAGAGTAGGGCACCCACCCGGGACGACGCACGTCCGTCCGGCGAATCACGGTGCACAGGGGATCCACCGGCGTGCCGCGGTGGGTGCTTCCCCTGGGGTCGCGCGGGCCGGGGCTTTTCCCGTTGGGGCGTTTCCCCTTCTTGGGTGGGTCGGTGGTTGCCGGGCTGGTCGGTGGTTCGCGCTGCGGTGGGTGGGTGGTTGCCGGGCCGGTCGTTTGTGCGCGCTGCGGTGGGTGGGTGGTTGCCGGGCTGGTCGGTGGTTCGCGCTGCGGTGGGTGGGTGGTTGCCGGGCCGGTCGTTTGTGCGCGCTGCGGTGGGTGGGTGTTCCGGCCGGCGCTGTGGTTGCTGTCTGGTTCCGACCGGCCTTCGGCCTGGTCTCGGG
>NZ_BMQJ01000011.1:156043-316109 GCF_014648055.1 Streptosporangium pseudovulgare | reverse complement strand
TCGGTCAGCCCGGTGTTCCAGGCGTTGACGGTGACGCCGACCCGGCAGGCGCCCGGTTCACCGGGGGACGTCGGGGTGACGCTGGGCGACGGGGTCACCGACGGGCTCGGCGACGGGCCGGGTCCCTGGCCGATGCTGCCGGGGACCGACTGCAGGGCCTGGTACCAGGCGGCGGCCATCTTGTCGTAGCCGGTCGCGGTGGGATGGACACCGTCGATCAGGTCGCCCGTGGTCAGCCTGCCGTGCATGTCGACCAGGTGGACGCGCCTGCCGCCGTTCACCTTGGACTGCACGATCCCGGGGATCGCGGCGTTGAAGGTGCGGGCGGCGGCCTCCTGGCCGGAGTTCGACAGCGGGATGATCGTCGCGACGAACACCTCCGCGTTCGGCGCGGCCGCGGTGATGTGGTCGATCAGCGCCGACAGCCGGGACGGCGCCGAGGAGACGTTGTGGTTCTGCAGGATGTCGTTGGTGCCGATGTGCAGCAGCACCGTGCGGGGGGTGTGGGTGCGCAGCCAGCCGGTGACGTTGGCGTCGATCTGGTCGATCCGCCACCCGGGATGTCCCTCGTGGTCGTGGTCGCCCAGACCGGCCGGCCCGTTGTACTGCGAGCCGACGAAGTCGATCGTGTAGCGGCCGGCGGCCAGGCGCTGCCACAGGCCGATCCGGTAACCGCCCGGCACCTGGGTGCCTTCGGTGATCGAATCGCCCAGCGGCATGACCCGCACCCCGCCGTTCGACTCCGCGGCGGCGGTGCCGGCGCCCGTCACCGTGCCCAGCACCGCGGCCGCCGCCAGGGCCACGGCCGACAGCGTCGCGGCCCACGGGCGTCTCCGCACACGCGCGGCCGGCCCTCCTCCCGCGTGCCGGTGGGACCGGCCGGTCCGGCCGGTCCGGCCGGCGGCGTCCCGGCCGGGGGCCGGCGCGCCGGCCGCGACGGTGGTTCCGGTGCCGGCCGGGCGCCGGAGTCGTGCGATCTTCATGAGTGCTCCCGGGGGGTGCGGGACGGGCCATGGGTCGTCATCGCTCACGTACGCGGGGCCGGTTCGTCCGGCGTGTACGGATCGCGGGGTGGTACGGCGGGGCGCGCGGTCCTCCGTACCGTCCGGTGGCCCGGACGCGACGTGGATCACCGCCCCGTCGTCCTCAGGAGGCGGTGCAGGTGAGGGACGGCGCCGACGGTGTGCCACCGGCGAGGAAGCCGAACGTCGTCGAGGCGGACGGCTGGAGCGAGCCGTTGTACGAGGCGTTGCTCACCGACACGGCCGAACCGGTGGTGCTCAGCGTGCCGCCCCAGACCTGGCTGACGGTCTGGCCGTCACCCGGGTTCCACCTGACGGTCCAGCCGTCGATCGCCGAGGCGCCGGCCGTCACCGTGACCTCGCCCTGGTAGCCGCCGGACCACGAGCCGGTGGTGCGGTAGGTGGCGTCGCAGGCGCCGCCGCCGGGGGTGGGCGTCGGCGTCGGCGTCGGTGTGATGGTGGGCGTGATCGTCGGTGTGGGCGTGGCCGCCGGCCCGCCGGCGCCGAACTGCCACCAGTCCACGTTGAACAGGTAGCCGCTCCCGCCGGTGTACCTGAAGTACAGGTCGTGGGTGCCCGTCGCGCCGTTCACCCCGCAGGACACGGTCGTCCAGGACTGCCAGCCGCCGGTGCCCGGGACGGTGCACGTACCGGCCAGGGTGCCGTTGACGCCGTCCAGGCGAAGCTCGATCCTCCCGCCGCCGGACCCCGAGGCGACCCGCGCGGTGAAGGTCTTCGCTCCGGTGCCGAAGGCGACGCCCTTGACCTTGATGTGGTCGCCGTTCTCGATGTACCCGACGTTCATCCCGCCTCCGCCGGAGGGTTCCGTCTCCACGCCGGACTCCCAGGCGATCGTCTCGGCCTCCTGCCGGACGTACGGGTTCAGCGTGCCCACCTGCGGCGCCCCGGTCGTGGTCATGTTGATCGTCGGGATCGTGCCGTCGGCGTTGTAGGTGAACCTCTCCACGGCGACCGAGCGGGTGAAGCCGCCGCCGCCCGGCAACGCGCCGTTGTGGTAGAAGAAGTACGAGTTCCCGGCGAAGTCGATGACGCCGGGGTGGTTGGTGAAGCTGCCGCCCTGGGCGGGCATGATCGTGCCCCGGTAGGTCCACGGCCCGGTGGGGCCGGGGGCCGTCGAGTAGGCGAGGAACTCGGAGCAGCACTTCGCGGCGAACACGTTGTAGTACAGGCCGCCCCGCTTGTAGACCCAGGGCGCCTCCTCGAACAGGGTCGGACGGTTCGCGTCACCGGTGCGGGTGCCGAATCCCGCGGTGGTCAGGGGAATCTTCGTCGGGCTGCCGGAGTACGAGGTCATGTCGGCGTTCAGCTTCACGTACCACAGGTTGGGGTTGCCCCAGTACAGGTAGGCCTGGCCGTTGTCGTCGACGAAGACGGTGGGGTCGATCTCGCCGTTCTCCACCAGCGGGCGTCCGATGGCGTCCTTGAAGGGCCCGGTGGGGCTGTCGGACACCGCCACGCCGATGGCCATCCTGCCGGTCGCCCGGTTCTTCGTGGGCACGTACCAGTAGAACCTGCCGTTCCGGTGGATCGCCTGGCCCGCCCACGCGTCCGCGCTCGCCCAGCTGAAGCTCGACACGCTCAGCGGGGAGCCATGGTCGGTCCAGTTGACCATGTCCGCCGACGACCAGACCCGCCACTCTTTCATGGTGAAGTACGTCGAACCGTCCTCGTCGTGGCCGGTGTAGAGGTAGACCCGGCCGTTGTACACCAGCGGGGCCGGGTCGGCGGTGTAGACGGTCTGGACGATCGGGTTGTCCGCCCTGGCGGCGGCGGCCGGAAGCAGCATCATGACGGAGAGCAGGCTCATGATCCAGGCGAGTCCGCGCCTGGACGGGATCCCGCTCGGACCCGGACGTGCGATTCGCATGGATCTCCTCTTCGGGGGGTGGTCGCTCATGGGGAGCCGTCGATCCGGGAGGGGCCCGGCCGGTGACGGACCTGAGGGACGGCGGGCCGTACGCCGGCTAGGAGGTGACGCGGAAGGTGGCGTCCTGCCGGTCGGCGGCGGGGGAGGACGCGCTCAGCTCGTCGATGCGCAGCACGTGGTCGCTGTGCCTGATGTGACGGGCGGGGTAGTTGTACGAGCGGAACGACGTCCACGCCGGGTCGGCCAGTCCCGCGACGCGGTGGAAGGTGGCGTCGGCGCGGAACGTCGAGCTGTCGTCGCCGGCGGCGAGCCGCAGCTCGTAGTTGTAGTGCCGCAGGTAACCGCCCGGGACGTTCACCGACTCGAAGGACACGCCGCTCGCGTCGGCGAGGCCGGGGACCATCCGCCACATCTGGTCCCGGTACGGGTCGAAGGGGTAGGCGTCGATCCGTGCGACGCCGTTGAGGTGCCGCACGTACCGGTCGGGGAGGTTGGAGGACTTCAGCCGGACCCAGCCGGGCGTTCCCCGGCGGGTGACCAGGGCGTTGTACTCGGCGTCGGTGATCTGCGCGATCGAACCGTGCTTGGAGTTCAGCGGCGGGGCGTAGTCGCGCTGGTTCAGCGGCGTCCATTTGAGGCCGTCCCGGCTGACCGCCAGGTGCAGGCCGTAGTCCGCGCCCTGGAAGCTCGGCGACTCGGTGAAGTAGGCGAACACGTAGGCGGTGTGCGTCGCCGCCGACGCCGGCCGGGGGAGGCCGGCCGCGCCCGTCGCGGCGAGTGCGGCGGAGGCGAGGGCCGCCCTGGTGAAATCTCTCCGGGACAGAGCCACGGGGACCGGACCTTTCTCAGAGAGGCGGATCGGCTTTTGTTAGCGTTAACATAATGGGCGGAGTCAGCCCTTCTTCGATTGCCGTGGGTTGGTGGCGGTGGTGTCGCGGAGCAAATATGACACCGCCGGGCCTGTCAAGCCCCGGCCCCCGTCCTCCGCCCCCCGCGGATCGCGGCCCGGGTCTTCTTGCTGGGCACGGTCACGCCGGGGTGCTCCCGCGCGGAGTGAAACTTTCACAGGCGGGCGGCTCGCGCGGTGAGCGCGGACCGGTGAGGAGGTGCGCCCACCGGGCCGGCCCGGGTGCGCCTTTCCCGGCGAAGCCGTACCCCGGGTCTGGAAACAAGTCTTGACAAGCTCCGTAATGGTTTCGAAACTGACTCTCCAGTCGGCCTCCTGCCGGGTCGGTGGTGGAGCGGCAGGAGCGCTTCGGCGCGCGGCGCCTTTCCGGCCGGATCGGTGTGGTCCGGCCGCTTCCCGACCTGTGACGGCCCCGCACGCCTGGACCGCCGGTGATGATCCCGCACGCCGTGGACCCTCGGGTCCATGCCGCGCGTGCCGCCGGGCGACGGCGTCTCCGGCCCCGACCTCGAACGGACCATCGCCGGGAACCGACCGGACCCGCCGCGCGACCGCTTCCGGCCCGCGCCCGTCCGACCCCCCACCCTCCAGGAGGCCCACGTGTCATCCCCATCGCTCAGCCGCCGCCGGCTGCTCCAGGCCGCCGGCGTCGCCGTCGTCGCCTCCACCGCCGGCCAGGTCGCCGGTGCCACCGCGGCCCGGGCCGCGGTCGCCCCCGCGCGGCCCGACATCGGCGTGTCGGCGTACCCGTTCGACCTCGGGCAGGTACGGCTGACGGCCGGACGCTGGATGGACAACCAGAACCGGACGCTGTCGTACCTGCGGTTCGTCGACGTCGAACGGCTGCTGTACAACTTCCGCGCCAACCACCGGCTGTCCACCGGCGGCGCCGCCGCCAACGGCGGCTGGGACGCCCCCTCGTTCCCGTTCCGCACCCACGTGCAGGGGCACTTCCTCACCGCGTGGGCCCAGGCCTACGCCGTCCTCGGCGACACCGTCTGCCGGGACAAGGCCACCCGCATGGTCGCCGAGCTGGCCAGGTGCCAGGCCAACAACGCCGCCGCCGGCTTCAACGCCGGCTACCTGTCCGGGTTCCCCGAGTCCGACTTCACCGCCCTCGAGGCCCGCACGCTGAGCAACGGCAACGTGCCGTACTACTGCGTCCACAAGACCATGGCCGGCCTGCTGGACGTGTGGCGCCTCATCGGCAGCACCCAGGCCCGCGACGTGCTGCTGGCGCTCGCCGGCTGGGTCGACCAGCGGACGGGCAGGCTGACCGCCGCCCAGATGCAGGCCATGCTGGGCACCGAGTTCGGCGGCATGAACGCGGTGCTGGCCGACCTGTACCAGCAGACCGGCGACACCCGCTGGCTGATCGCCGCCCAGCGATTCGACCACGCCGCCGTGTTCAACCCCCTGGCGTCGAACCAGGACCAGCTGAACGGCCTGCACGCCAACACCCAGGTGCCCAAGTGGATCGGCGCGGCCCGGGAGTACAAGGCCACCGGCACGACCCGCTACCGCGACATCGCCACCAACGCCTGGAACATCACCGTCGGCGCGCACACCTACGCGATCGGCGGCAACAGCCAGGCCGAGCACTTCCGCGCCCCCAACGCGATCGCCGGGTATCTCACCAACGACACCTGCGAGCACTGCAACAGCTACAACATGCTCAAGCTGACCCGCGAACTGTGGCTGCTGGACCCGAACCGGGCGGCGTACTTCGACTTCTACGAGCAGGCGCTGTTCAACCACATCCTCGGCGCGCAGAACCCGGCCGACGGCCACGGGCACGTCACCTACTTCACCCCGCTCAAACCGGGTGGCCGCCGCGGCGTGGGTCCCGCGTGGGGCGGCGGCACCTACAGCACCGACTACAACTCCTTCTGGTGCTGCCAGGGCACGGGGGTGGAGGTCAACACCGCGCTGATGGACTCCATCTACTTCCACAACGGCACCACGCTGACGGTGAACCTGTTCGCCCCGTCGACGCTGAACTGGACCCAGCGCGGCATCACGGTCACCCAGACGACGTCCTTCCCGGTGAGCGACACCACCACCCTGCAGGTCACCGGCAACGCCGGCGGGTCGTGGACGATGCGCGTCCGCATCCCCTCCTGGACCACCGGCGCCACGATCAGCGTCAACGGCGCCCAGCAGAACGTGGACACCACCCCCGGGACGTACGCCGCCCTCACCCGCTCCTGGAGCTCCGGCGACACCGTCACCGTGCGCCTGCCGATGCGCGTGGTCATGAAGGCCGCCAACGACAACGCCAACGTGGCGGCGATCATGTACGGCCCGGTGGTCCTTTCCGGGAACTACGGCAACACGTCTCTGTCGGCGCCGCCCACCCTGAACACCGCGTCGATCAACCGGACCGGCGCCACGGCCCTGGCGTTCACGGCCGGCGCGAACGGAGCGCAGGTCGACCTCGGCCCGTTCTACGACGCCCACGGGCACAACTACACCGTCTACTGGAACGCCAGGGTAGGCGGCGACACGGGCGGAAGCGCGAGCTACCGCCTGCTCAACGCGGCCAGCGGCCTCACGCTGGGCATCCGGGACATGTCCACCGCCGACGGCGGCCTGGCGCTGCAGTGGACCGACAACGGCACCGCCGACCACGACTGGGAGATCATCGTGGACGGCGGCGCCGTACGGCTCCGCAACGTCAACAGCGGCAAGGTGCTCGGCGTGGAGAACATGTCCACCGCCGACGACGCCCGCGCCCTGCAGTGGACCGACAACGGCACCGCCGACCACCGCTGGACCCTCATCGACGCCGGAGACGGCTCCCACAAGATCCGCAACGTCAACAGCGGCAAGCTGCTCGGCATCCAGGGCGGCTCGACGGCCAACGGGGCCCAGGTCGTACAGGACTCCGACAACGGCGGCGCGGACAACCAGTGGCGGTTCGTGCCGAACGGGGCCCGGCGCATCCAGAACCTGACGAGCGGCCTGGTGCTGGGCGTGCGGGACATGTCCACCGCCGACGGCGGCTTGGTGATCCAGTGGGGCGACACGGGCACCGCCGACCACCTGTGGACCGCCGTCGTGGACTCCGGCGGCTACCTGCGCCTGCGCAACTCCAACAGCGGCAGGGTGCTCGGCGTGGAGAACGCGAGCACGGCCCTCGGCGCCCGGGTGCTCCAGTGGGCCGACAACGGCGGCGCCGACCACCGGTGGCGGCTGCGGTACGGATCCAACGGGTGTTTCCGCATCCAGTGCGCCAACGGCGGCCGGGTCCTCGGCGTCAGCGGCGGCTCCACCGCTCAGGGCGCCCAGGTCGTGCTCGCCGACGACAACGGGGCGAACGACCACCTGTGGCGGTTCCTCTAGTCCACGGTACGGCCGCGAGAGCCCGCGTACGGCCGCGGGCTCTCGCGGCGCGACAGGCCCGGGTCCTGGCCGCGAAACCGCCGGAGAAGCCGGTCGCCCGCCTCGCGTTCCGCTACGGGCTCGTGCAGGTCATGCCGGTGGGGGCGGCCGAACCGCTGCCGTCGGCGGTGAAGCCGAACGTCACCGACCCGTCGCCGGCGACGGTGCCGTTGTAGGGGGCGTTCCCGACGGTGACCGTGCCGCCGGTGCCGGTGTTCACGCCGTTCCACAGGTTCGTGATCGTCTGTCCGCCGGACAGCGTCATCTTCACGGTCCAGCCGTTGAGCGGGGCCGACCCGGTGTTGCGGACGGTCACCTCACCCTGGAAGCCGGAGCCCCAGTCGCCGGCCAGCCGGTACGTCGCCGTGCACCCGTCCTGCCCGCCCGGCGTCGGGGTCGCCGTCGGGGTCACCGTCGGGGTCGCCGTCGGGGTCACAGTGGGCGTCGCCGACGGGCTCGCGCCTCCGCTGACCCGGTACACGACGGTGCCGTGCGGCGGCACGCTGGCCGAGATGGCGCCGGTGCTGCCGCTGACGGCGTTCGTCCACGCGTCGCGCAGGGTGAACGACCCGCCCTGCAGGCCGATCGCGGACGCGGTGGTGCCGACCGTGGTGGTGCCGCCGCCCTGGTTGAACAGGGCGACCGCGACGTCGCCGTTGGCGAGCCTCTTGGCCAGCACCCGCCGGGTCCCGTCGTTGCTGATCTGGCGGGCCTGCAGGCCGAGCGGGTCCTGGTTGACGGCGATCAGGTTCTGGTTCTTCAGGATGGCCGTCGTCGCCGGGTCCATGGAGCGCAGATCGTTCCCGGCGATCAGGGGCGAGGCCATGACCGCCCAGAGGGCGAAGTGGCTGCGCATCTCGGTGTCGGTCATGCCGCCCCGGCCGACCTCCATCATGTCCGGGTCGTTGAACGCCCCCGGCCTGGCGTACGACGCGAGCGGGACGGTGACGTTGACGATGTTCTGGATGCCCATCGGGTACCCGTTGGTCTGGCCGGTGTCCCACTTGTTGGTGATGTCCTCGGTGGTCCGCCACATGTTGGCGACGTCCCCCCAGTCGCGCTGCGGTCCCGTCTTGGCGTGGATGCTGTTGGGGTTGATGCTGTAGACGATCTGCCGCCCGGTCGCCGCCAGCGCGTCGCGCATCTTCGCGAACGTCCGGACCTGGTCGTCGATGGTGCCGCCGGGGGAGCACCAGTCGTACTTCAGGTAGTCCACGCCCCAGGCGGCGAACTGCCTGGCGTCCTGGACCTCGTGTCCCTGGCTGCCGGTCGCGCCCGGGTAGCCGCCGAAGTACTGCGCGCAGGTCTTGTCCACCGGCACCTGGTAGATGCCGAACTTCAGCCCCTTGGCGTGCAGGTAGTCACCGAGGGCCTTCATCCCGCTGGGGAACCGCGACGGGTTGCCCCGCAGGTTGCCCGCCGAGTCGCGGGCCGGGTCGAACCAGCAGTCGTCGACCACGACGTACCTGTATCCCAGGTCCCGCAGGCCGGAGCCGACGATCGCGTCGGCCATCTGCTTGATCAGCGTCTCGTTGATGTTGCAGCCGAACGTGTTCCAGCTGTTCCAGCCCATGGGCGGCGTGCGTGCCACGCCGTTCTCCAGGGCGTCGGCCTGGTCCTGCAGGGCGACCAGGCCGCCCGCGAGAACGCCGGCGGCGAGTAGAGCTCCCACCTTGCGCAAGGATCCTCCCAGAGATGAGCGACGGACATCCGGGGAAAGCGGCGGATCGCCGCTTCGGGCCGGGGGCGGCCGGCGCCGGTGAGGTGGCGCCGGCCGCCGCGCGTGGGCGACGGGTCAGGGGCTGGTGCAGGTGGCGGTCGGGGTGGCCGCGGCACCGTCGGCGGTGAAGCCGAAGGTGGTGGAGGATCCGGCGGCGATGGAGCCGTTGTAGGGAGCGTTGCGGACGGTCACGGCGGGGCCGGACACGGTGTGCGTGCCGCTCCACAGGCTGCTGATCGTCTGCCCGCCCGGCCAGGTCCACTTCACGGTCCAGCCGTTGACCGGCGCGCTGCCCGCGCGGACCGTCACCGTCGACTGGAACCCGCCGGGCCAGCTGTTGGTGGTCTCGACCGTTGCCGAGCAGGCGCCCCCGATCGGGGACGGCGAGGTGGTCGGCGTGACGCTCGGCGTGGGCGTCGCGGGCGGCGGCGTGGTGGTGCTCTGGAACTGGCTGAAGAACTTCCACACCTCGGCGGGGACCCAGGTCCGGGAACCGCTGTCGCCGGGGGCCCCGTCCTGCGGCGCGGCGATGTGGCCCTCGTCGAACGCGGCCCACACCACCGGGTACCCGGTCCGGCACCCCGAGTAGGCGGTGACCCGGTGCGTCAGGCTGCCCTGCGACGGCTCGGGCGGGTTCTGGGCGGCGCAGCCGTTGTTCCTGACGAACCTGTCACGCATCGACCGCCCGCCGGAGATGTTGAGCACGCCGTCCCGCAGACCGTGGATCCCCATGTACGCGATGGGCTGGGAGCCGCCGCTGCAGCCGCTGAGGACCCCGCCGGACTGCACCGCGACCGCGCGGAAGACGTCCGCCCTGGCGCAGGCGATCGCGTACGACATGGCGCCGCCGTAGCTGAAGCCGGTGGCGAACAGCTGCGAGGTGTCGACGCACAGGGCGCCCTCGACCTGCCGGACCAGGTCGTCGACGAGGGTCAGGTCCTCGCCGCCCGAGTTGGCCCAGCCGTTGTTGAGTCCCTGGGGCGCGACGAAGATCGCGCTGTTGTTCGCCAGGCGCTGGAGCCCGTAGTAGGACCAGACGTCCCGCTGCACGGTCTGGCCGGTGGCGACGTCGGTGGCGGTGCCGCCCAGCCAGTGGAGCCCGAAGATCAGCCGGTAGGGGTGGCCGCTGTCGTAGTTGTCGGGGACCCGCAGGATGTAGCTGCGGTTCTTGCCGCCGCTCTGGATCGTGTGCGTGCCGCTCGCCAGCCCGGGGGCCTTGCCGCATCCGGCGGTCGCCGCGAGGGCGCCGGCCGCGCGCATGGGGGTCCCGGCGATGGCGGAGCTCAGCGCCGGGCCGCTCGCGACCAGGACGGCGAGTGCCGCGACCGCCAGGGCGACGAAGAGGGATCTGCGTTTCGACATCGTGTGACTCTCTCTGCCGGCCGGATGCCGGCGTGCGTCGATGGGGGTCGGTCACAGGGGGAGGCGCCGGCCGCCCGGCGAGGCGGTGGACGACGCGGTGCGGAGTGGCGCGGACGTGTTCGTCCACACCTCAGGGGGACGCGGCGGTCACGGCCGCGCGGTGGTGACGCCGACCGCGGAAGACCTGGATCGGCCGGCGCCGTCATCGGCGTTCATGAGAATGCGAGGAAGCCCGGCCCGGCGGGCTCGCGGCCCGGTTCATACCGGTGCGGCGCGGACGGCGTCGCGACCGGCGCCCCTGCCGATCACCACCGACTGCGGCAAGGGGGCCATTTCGGACTCAGTGTGGAAACCTCGACGAAACCTGTCAAGGCCGCGATGGAAGCGCTTCGACGGAACGGACGGCCCTCGTCCCCCCGGCCCGATGACGGGCCGCTCGGGTGACGAGGTCTTCCGCCCCCTCGCCGGAGTGCGCCCTCCGGCGGGGGGTCATCCGGTCGCCGCGGGGTGATTCCGTGAAAGTTTCATCTGTCGCGCCTCGCGTGTGATCGGGTTCCGCCTGGTGGGAGTGGGCGGGACCCGCCCGGCGGGCCGGGAGGCCGATGGGGGAGAGGGGTGGCGGCCCTTGACGGGACCGTCCCGCGTCGTGTTTGCTCCGCGGCATCACCACCACACGCTCCGAACGAAGGAGGACCGGTCTCGCGGGTGAGTTGTTAGCGTTAACAGCGATGGGAGCATCGTGTCGGAGTGAGGCGGGAGCACCCGCCGGCGGCCGTCGCCGCCGGCGGGACGAACGTGGTCTGCTACGGCGTCAGTCGGCCTGAAGCACGAAGAACAGGAAGCACAGGAAGGCCCCGGAGGGCCTGTCCGCGAAGACGTCGGGGAACAGTTCGCGGGCGGCCGGCGCGGGAGGCGGCTCGCTGATGGTGACGATCCGGAAGCCGGCCGCGGTGAAGGCGTCGGCCATCGCGTGCAGCGGCCGGCTCCAGAAGCCCAGCAGGGCGGTGTTCCCGCCGAGGGTCCATTCGTCGAAGGTCTGGCGGGTCGCGAAGTAGTTGGTGCCGGGACCGCCCGACAGGTAGTCGGCGAAGGGGTGGTTGACCGACACGATCAGCCGGCCGCCGGGCGTCAGCACGCGCCGCAGCTCGGCCAGCGGCGCCGTCCAGTCCTCCAGGTAGTGCAGGACCAGGGACGCCACGACGTCGTCGAACACGGCGTCGGGGAACGGCAGCGGGTCGCGCAGATCGGCGACCCGCAGGTCCGCGTCGTCGCCGAGCCGCCGCCGGGCCAGCTCCAGCATCTTGGCGCTGGAGTCGAAGCCGGTCACGACGGCGCCCCGGTCGCGCAGCGCCGCCGACAGGGGGCCGGAACCGCAGCCGGCGTCGAGGATCCGCCGGCCGGCCACGTCGCCGGCCAGGTCCAGCATCGCGGGCCGCTCGTAGTAGGCGTTGAGGAGGCTGGTCTCGTTCTCGGCCGAGTACCCCTCGGCGATGCCGTCGTAGTCGTTGAGCGCGGCCCGCTCCGCGGGTCCGATGGAATCCTCGGCGACAGGACGGATCCACGACGGCGTGTTGGAGGGCGGGGTGTCCGTCTGCCCGGCGGAACTCTTGGGCGTGGAGGTCATGCGGGTGATCCTGACACGCCCGGCCTGTCCGGCGCCGGGCGTTTCGCGATCTTCCTGTGCCCCACGGGCGCCGATCGGCGCCCGTGGGGCGAACGTTCTCCGACGTGGCACCACACGCGGCCGGGCCTCGCGCCCGCCGGTGCTCAGGCGGCGGGGCCTGCCGGTCTCCCGCCGGATGATCCCAGGAACGTCTCCCGGCGCCGCAGGAAGGTTGAACGGCGTCGGCCGTACGGCGATGATCGAATCCGGGACGGCGCCGGAGAGGGCGGGCGGCGCCCGGCCGGGGCGGCGCGCGGACGTCCGGCGCCGGGCGGCGGCCCCCGCGGCCCGTGCCCGTGCCCGGACCCCGCCGCCGCGATCCCGCGCGAAGGAGAGCCCCATGAACCCCCCGCTGAACCCTCCGCCGACGTCAGGCGCATCGGAGCTGGACGAGGAGCTGCGGCCGCGCACGCGGTGGGCGGCGATCGCCGTCGTCTACCTCTGCGGGGTCGTCGCGGCGATGGGCTTCGGCAAGTTCGCCTCGGTCGGGCCGATGGTGGCGGCCGGGCTCGGGTTGTCGCTGCCGGAGCTGGGCTGGGTGATCTCGGCCGTCGTCGGAGTGGGAGCCGTGGCCGGCCTGCCCGCCGGGTACCTGGTCCGCCGCTTCGGCGCGGAGCGGTCACTGGTCGGGGGCCTGGTCCTGATCGCGGCGGCGGGTGCGGCGAGCGTGGCGGCGGGCGGGTTCGCCTGGCTGCTGGCCCTCCGGGGCGCCGAAGGCGTCGGGTACCTCCTGGTCACCATCGCCTGCCCGGCGCTGATCCTCCGCCTCGCCCGCGAACGGGACCGCGGCACGGCCCTGTCGATCTGGGCCACGTTCGTCCCGGTGGGCCTCGGGCTGAGCACGCTGGCCGGTGGCGCGGCCGGCTCCGCCCTGGGCTGGCGCGGCTGGACCGGGCTGATCGCCGGCCTGACGTTCGTGATGGCGCCGGCCGCCTGGGCGTGGCTGCCACACGGGTCCGGGGGGCGGGCGGTGGCCGGGGCCCTCCCCCGGGCGAGGGCGCTGACGTGGCCGGCGGTGCTCGCCGGGTCCTTCTGCCTGACCGCGCTGGTGACCGTTCCGGTGGTCGTGCTCCTGCCTACGCTCCTCGTCGAGCAGTACGGACGTTCGGCCGCCGCCGCGGGCGCCCTCACTTCGGCGATCTCACTTCTCGGCGTGCCCGGCGGGCTGGCCGCGGGGATCCTGCTCCGGCGGGGCGCGCCGCTCGGGGCGCTGGCGGCGTCCGGGCTGCTGGTCGTGCCGGCCGCCTGGCTGCTCTATTCCACCGGCACGCCCATGGCCGCCGCGGCGACCGGCGCGGGGGTCATCGCGCTGGAGAACGGGCTCCTCGGGGCGCTCGTCTTCGCGGCCCTGCCGCTCGTGCTGGAGCGCCTCGACCACGCCGATGTCGGCAACGGCGTGGTCGCCCAGGCGGGCAGCCTCGGCTCGCTGCTCGGTCCCCCGCTGTTCGGCCTGGTGGCCGGCGGGTTCGGCTTCCCGTCCCTCGTGCCGGTCATCGCCGCCGGGACGCTGGCCGCCGTCGGCGCGCTGGCGCTGGTCGGCGCGCGAGCGGTCCGGCGCCCCGCCGGTTGAGCCCGCCCCGACCCGCGCGACCGGCCGGGGGAGGCGCGGGGTTCAGGCGCGTAGCGCGGCGAGGGCGATGTCGAGCTGCTCGATCAGGTTCGACTGGTCGCCGTACGTCTTGGCGCGCAGTGCGGCGCCCTCGAAGGAGTCGATAAGGAAGGCCGCGAGCGTCCTGGCCGGGCGGGCCGTGGTGATCTCGCCGGCCGCCTGGCCCGCCTCGATCACGTCGGCCACGGCGTCGGTCCAGGCGTCGAGGACCTCGCGGACGGCCACGTGGACCTGGTCTCCCGCGCTGGCGCACTCGCCGGCGAAGGTGCCGAGGAGGCAGCCGAACTCCACCCCGGTGGCGCGGGTCCGCCCGGCCTGGGTGAGGAAGTGCTCGCGCAGCCGCTCCAGGGGGGACGCGTCACCCTGGAGCATGGAGTGGTCGGTGCCGCGGGCGTAGCGCCGCACGATCTCCGCGGCGAGTGCCTGCTTGCTCTCGAAGTGGTTGTAGAACGACCCCTTGGGGACGCCCGCGGCGCCGGTGATGTCCTGCACGCTCGCGCCGTTGAATCCCTGGCGGCGGAACACGTCCTCGGCGCTCTCGATCAGCTTGTTCTTCACGCTTGGTCGCGGCATGGCTTCAATATGACCGTTCGTCTTAAAGGTGTCAAGCGTTCGGCGGCGCCGGATCCCCGTGGGGCGGGGATCCGGCGCCGCCGGTGGCGAGGTGGGCGCGGTGTTCCTTTCGGATGTGACCGGCCATCTCGAAAAGGGCGGAGGTCAGGCGTGCCGGAGGCGCTTCACGCCGTGGCGTCGCGGCAGGCGGACCAGGGCGAGCGAGCGGACGGCGATGCCCCCGATGACGCCGGTGGCGAGCGCCACCACGAGCCAGGCGATCGCGGTGCGCAGCGGCGAGGGCGTGAGCGTCAGCAGCCGCACGCCGTAGGTCGCGCTCGCCGCCGTGGTGAACGTGAAGGCCCAGAAGCCCGGCACGAAGGGGAGGTGCGCGTAGCGGCGGACCAGGAAGAGGTGGGGCAGCAGCAGCGCGGCGAGGGTGCCGAGCAGGACATCGTGCACGGTGCCGTGCTGCGGGCCGGCGATCGCCCACCAGGCGTTGCCGGCGACGGCCGGCGGCGCCGAGAAGATCGCCAGCGTGGGCATGAGCGGTCCGGGGAGCGCGGGGCCGGTGGTGAACCGGGCGAGGAGGACGGCCCCGACCAGCAGCCAGAAGAGGATCCCCGCAGCGAACAGGGCGGTGGCCGCCTCCCGGTGGCCGATGATCGCGAGGGACTGCGCCGAGATGAGGGAGGCCGCGACCGTCGGCAGGAGGTGGCCGCCGTGCAGCGTCGCGGACTCGCGGGGCACGGTGAGCATCGAGGCGAGGAACCACGCGCCGAACGCCGTGGTGGCCGCCAGCATCGTCCAGACCAGCGCCGCGCCGAGGGCCGGGAGGAACGCCGAGAGGTGGGCGGCCAGCAGCGAGCCGGTGGCGGGGGCGAGGGCGGCGAACGGCCCGAGGACCGGGTGCCGCAGGTCCTCGGCCACGTCGCGGAGACGCGAGACCCCCGCGCCGTACCGGACGAGCGTGCCGGCCCACAGGGCCGCCGCCGCCACCCACAGCGTCTCACCGGCGGCCGCCGGGGCGCCGAGGGCGGCGCCGGCCGCCGTCCAGGTGCCCGCGAGCCCGGAGAGCCCGAAGCCGATGCCGAGCGTGTTGAGGGGGAGCCGGGTGGGGGCCGGCGTCGTGCTGGCCATGATCGGCCTTCTTTCTGCTCATTGCTGCCTGGGGGCGCTTCCCGGGGGTGTCTCGTCCCTCGGGAGGCGACGCGAGAACAATATGACCGGTCGTCTTAAAACGTCAATCCCGCGGCTCGCCCGGGGGTGTCCGTCGGGTGGCCTATCTGGGGGTTCAGGTAAGGCTGAAGGGGTAAATCCGTTGTGACCGTCTCCTGGGAGCGCACCGGTGAGCAACGCCGTCCCCGAGCAGACCCCCGAACACGTCGACGTCCTCATCGTGGGAGCGGGCCTGTCCGGCATCGGCGCCGCCGCCCACCTCCGGCGCGAGCACCCCCGGAGAACCTTCGCGATCCTGGAGTCGAGGGGCGCCATCGGGGGGACGTGGGACCTGTTCCGCTACCCGGGGATCCGCTCGGACTCCGACATGTTCACCCTCGGGTACTCCTTCCGGCCCTGGACCGACGCCAGGGCCATCGCCGACGGCGAGTCGATCCGCTCCTACGTCGCCGGCACCGCCCGCGAGTACGGCCTGGACCGGCACATCCGCTTCCGCCTGCGCGTCACGCACGCCTCCTGGTCGTCGGAGACGGCGCGCTGGACGGTCACCGCGGTGCGCACCGGGCCCGGCGAGCACGGCCCCGGAGAGAACGGCCCCGGAGAGAACGGTCCCGGGGAGGGCTCCGGAGGGCGGGTGACGTTCACCTGCTCGTTCCTGATGGCCTGCACCGGCTACTACCGCTACGACGAGGGGCACCGCCCCGCCCTCCCCGGCGAGGACGACTTCCGGGGGCCGATCGTGCACCCGCAGCACTGGCCGGACGACCTCGACCACACCGGCCGGCGTGTCGTCGTCATCGGCAGCGGCGCGACCGCGGTGACCCTGGTGCCCGCGCTGGCGGAGAAGGCGGCACACGTCACGATGCTGCAGCGCTCACCGACCTACGTCGCGGCCGTGCCGTCCCGCGACCGGCTGGCCGACCGGATCCGCCGCCACCTGCCGGCCCGCACGGCCTACCGGATCGTGCGCTGGAAGAACGTGCTGTTCTCGATGGCCGTCTACCGGCTCAGCCGCCGCCGGCCCAAGCTGATGAAGGCCGTCCTGCGCCGGGGCGCGGTGGCCGCGCTGCCCGCCGGCTTCGACGTCGACACCCACTTCGCGCCGTCCTACGACCCGTGGGACCAGCGGCTGTGCGCCGTACCCGACGGCGACCTGTTCCGCGCCGTCCGGGAGGGCCGGGCCGACGTCGTCACCGACCACATCGAGCGCCTCACCGCCGACGGTGTCGCGCTCCGCTCCGGCCGGCACCTCTCCGCCGACGTCGTCGTGACCGCGACCGGGCTCAACCTCCTGGCGATCGGAGGCATGCGCCTGAGCGTCGACGGCCGGGACGTCGAACTGCCGGAGACCCTCGTCTACAAGGGCATGATGCTGTCGGGCGTGCCGAACTTCTCCCTCACCGTCGGCTACACCAACGCCTCCTGGACGCTCAAGGCCGACCTGGTCGCCCACTACGTGTGCCGGCTGCTCAGGCACATGGCCGCGCACGGGCACCGGGCCGTCACCCCGGTCGCCCCCGACCTGAAGGAGCGGGACGGCCTCGCACCGCTGATCGACCTGAAGTCCGGGTACGTGCTGCGAGGCGCCGGGCTGCTGCCCAGACAGGGCCCCGCGGCGCCGTGGCGGCTGTACCAGAACTACCTCCGCGACGTGCGCCTGATGCGGGGCGGGCCGGTGACCGACGGCGTCCGCTTCACCGGGGCCGCCCGTCCCGCCGATCGTCCTCCCACCACCGAGAAATGAGGTTCACCACAGTGCGCACCATGCTCGCCGGACGGCTCCACCTGTCCACCGACCCCCGGACGTTCGCGGTGGAGGAGGTCCCCGTTCCCGTCCCCGGCCCGGGGGAGGTGCTGGTCGAGGTCAGGGCGGCGGGGGTCTGCCTGTCCGACGTCCACCTGATCGACGGCAGCCTCAGGCCCCTGCGCCTCTCCGACGCGGTCACCCTCGGCCACGAGGTCGCCGGGATCGTCCACAGCCTCGGCCCGGACGTCGCCGGGGACTGGGCCCCCGGTGCGCGCGTCACCCTGCAGGCCGGGCAGTCCTGCGGCCGGTGCGCCGACTGCCTGCGCCGCCGCCCGTGCCGCCTGCCGCTCACCCGGGGCGTGGACTACGACGGGGGCTGGGCCCAGTACGCGCTCGCCCGCGAGGACACGCTCGTCCCGATCCCCGACACGCTGCCGTTCGACCAGGCCGCCATCATCCCCGACGCGGTCTCCACCCCCTACGCCGCCGTCGTGCAGACCGGGCAGGTCCGCCCGGCCCAGGCCGTCGGCGTCTGGGGCGCGGGCGGCCTGGGCGCGCACGGAGTCCGGATCGCCCGGATGGCCGGGGCGGCGCCCGTCATCGCCGTCGACCCGCTGCCGGGCGCCCGCGAACGAGCGCTCGCCTTCGGCGCCGACGTCGCCCTCGACCCCGCCGACCCCGGCTTCGCCGCCGCGGTGAAGGAGGCCACCGGAGGGCGCGGCCTGGAGGCCGCGTTCGACTTCGCCGGCGTCCCGGCGGTCCGCGAGCAGGCCGCCGCCGTCCTGGCCCCCGGCGGGGTCCTCGTCCTGGCAGGGCTCACCCCGCAGCCGCTCACCGTCACCGACGGCACGCGGTTCAGCTACCGCCAGAACCAGATCCGCGGCCACTACGGCTCCTCGCCCGAGCACGTCGAGCAGCTCGTACGGCTGGCCGCCACCGGCCGCCTCGACCTGGCCCCCTCCATCACCGACCACGTCCCGCTGGCCGACGCGGCCGACGCCGTCGCCCGGCTGGAGAACAAGACGGGCGACCCGATCCGCCTCATCCTCGTCCCGTAGCCGCGGCGTCCCGGAGGACGCGGCGGCCGGTCGTACGGTCCCGCGCCGCAGGCCGGGCGGGGCCGGGCAGGACCGTGCGGCGTCGGACGGCGCCGGGCGGCGCGGGGCGGCGCGGCCATGTGCGGAGCCTCACATTTGGAGATCGACAGCCTGGGTATCCTGCGCTCATCGGTGAGGCGCCGCGGGACGAGCCGCGTCGGCGGTGGCCTCCTCATGGGAGGTGAGCGATGTCCGGCGGTGGAGACGCGGAGGCCGGGAACACCATGCGGGCGATGGCGTACGACGCCTACGGCGGCACCGAGGTCCTCGCCCCGGCGCGCCTGCCGCGTCCCAAGGTCGGGCCCGGCGAAGTCCTGGTGCGCGTGCGCTGCGCCGCGGTCAACCCGGTCGACTGGAAGCTCATGTCGGGCGGCCTCGACGCCCTGATGGACACCGTCTTTCCCGTCGTCCCCGGATGGGACGTCGCCGGCGTCGTCGAGCAGGTGGGCATCGACACCCCCGAGTTCGCGGTGGGCGACGAGGTCTTCGCCTACGCCCGCAAGGACTACGTCCACGGCGGCACCTTCGCCGAGCTGGTCACCGTGCCCGTGCGCGCGCTCGCCCGCAAGCCCACCTCGCTGACCTGGGAGGAGGCCGCCGGGCTGCCGCTCGCCGGTCTCACCGCCTACCAGCTGCTGACCCGGCTCGGCACCGGCGAGGGCGACACCGTGCTGATCCACAACGCCGCGGGAGGCGTCGGCTCGCTGGGCGTGCAGATCGCGGTCGCCCTGGGCGCCCGCGTGATCGGCACGGCCTCCCCGGCGAACCACGACCGGCTGCGCGTCCTGGGGGCCGAGCCGGTGGCGTACGGCGAGGGCCTGGCCGAGCGGGTCCGCTCCCTCGCCCCGGAGGGCGTCGACGTGGTCGCGGACTTCGTGGGCGGCGTCCTGGACGACACCCTGGCGGTGCTCGCCGAGGGCGGCCGGCACGCCTCGATCGCGGACGACTCCGTCGTCGCCGCCGGCGGGCAGTGGATGTGGGTGCGCCCCAGCGGCCCCGACCTGGACACCCTCGGGGAGCTCGCCGACGCGGGGAGGCTCACCGTGCCGGTGGCACGCACGTTCGCCCTGGAGGAGCTGGGCGAGGCGTTCGAGCTGAGCCGGTCCGGCCACGTACACGGCAAGCTCGTCGTGCGGGTCTGACGGGAGTCATGGGAGTGCGGCGGCGGAGCGGGCGAGTGTGATGAGTGAGCGGGGCAGCGTGACGGGTGAGCGGGCGAGCGCGCCGGGGGAGAGGTCCGCCGTCTCTCCGACCGGTTGATCGCCGTCCGCCCTTTTCCTCAGGGGCGCGAACAGGGTGCCGGGCGCCGTACGACCCGATTTTCAGGACGGCCCTATCCCGGGGGAACATCGCGGTGGCAATTGATCCGTATTGCCGAGGCCGGAAACCAGTGAACCTCTCCCATGGGGAGGAAGAGGGAGGAAACTCCGGACCATAATGCCCTCTGGAACGGTTTCACCACTCCGGGGACCGCCGAAATCCATCGGTGATCTTTACGGGTCGATAGATTGAAATTAATCTTGTCGCCGGAGTTGCCGCTTCCCACGGACCGAGCCGGAGCCCAGGCCCCCATGACCCACCCATCGCCCAGCCCGTCCCCGCTGGCCGCTCCGGCGCCCGGTTCCTCCTCCGCGCCCAAGCTCTCATCGGTGCCGAGCCCTTCGCCGCAGCCCAGCCCGCCGGCTGTGTCGCAGCCGTCTCCGACCGCCTCCGGGACGGGCGAGAGCCGAACCCCGGCCCATCCCCAGCCGACCCAGCCCCCGCCCTCGGTGGACGGCGAGTACTCCGGGATCGACCCCGCGGCGATGGACGACTTCGAGCGTGTCCTCGGCCGGGCCGAGGACACGCTCGGCCGGAACGAACCGCTCATCCGCCGCGCCCTGGAACGGCTCGACCTGGACACCTCGGGGCTGAGCGCCCTGCGTGAGACACGGAGCTGGATCGGGACCGGCCGGCCCGACCTTCGGCGCCGGAGCGAGACGATCCGCAAGGAGCAGACCGGTTGGGGGGCGTCCTCCGGCGGCGTCCCGGCCGGGCCCGTCGCCTTCGACGAGGCCCTGTACGGCAAAGCCGCCCGTGACCCGGACGTCTACGCCGCGACCACCAGGCTGGCCGAGGCCGCGAAGAGCGGCGAGATCGACGAGAAGACCCTGGCGGAGCTGGAGAAGCGTACCGGGGACGCGACGTTCGCCACGGCGTTGATGAACGCGCTGGGCGCGACCCGCTTCCGCGGGCTGATGACGGACACCGTGGGGCCGGGGCGGGAGAACGACAAGCAGGCGAAACGACTGCAGACGGCTCTCGGCAGGACACTCGGCACGGCCGGTTCGAAGCTCGGCAAGGTGTGGTACGACGAGCTCACCTCCGACCTCGATCCCTCGGGGAAGGCCGGTTACACCGACTGGAAGAGGGGCTACGCGACCGTGCTGGCACTCAAGCACGGCACCTTCGGCAGCGTCTTCCTGCTGACGATCGCGAAGAAGATCGACGCATGCGACCGGCAGGCGCCCCTGCACCCGAACGTCATGGCGGACCTCATGGGCGCACTCGGCCGTGACCCGGCGGCGGCCCAGGACTTCTTCGCGAGCGACCCCTCCGCGCTGAAGCACTACCTGACCGAACGTTCCCTGGGCGACGGCGGCGAGGCGCTGGGCAAGGCGCTGGAAGCCGCCACCCTCACCTTTCGCGACCACGACGGCTCGCCGGACAAGCCCTCACGCGGCTACCTGTCGGCCAAGCTGGCCTCGGAGTTCGTCCACCTCGAAGCGGGACGGATCACGAACGGTGGCGACTCGTTCGTGAAATCGGTGAGCACGGGGCGGATCCTGGCGGGGTACATCGGTGACATCGATCGGGTGGCGAAGGGAGGTCGGGATCCCATCACCTCCGGAGTCCAAGGCGCTGACAGCCCCAGCGCGTCAGGACAAGACCCTTGGGGGGCGCAGTTCAACAAAAGGGAACTGCATCGGGTGATGAAAGAGGCTTTCACGGATTCTGGTGCTTTCGCTCCCGTTCTGGCCGCCCAGACCGCATTCACCGGTCTCCTTCTCGATTATGGCGCCGTGGAGATGTCCAAGGGACGCGGTGACGCGGTGCTTCTGGCCAACGCGAAACGGATTGGAGCCGGATTCGGAATGATCACTGACGCGGCGGGTCTGGCCAAAATCGATCAAGGTAAGGAACTGGACGAGGCGCAGACTCGCAACATGAAGGTGCTCACAGCGGTGGTCAACACCGGGTTGGCCATCCCGCAGAAGGCCGCGTGGCCGATCGGAGCCGGGGTCATCGGGGCGTGGACGGGACTGCTCGAAGACAGCCTCAAGGGCGACGCAGAGGACAGGGCCCGTGGTGACGCCAATGCCGCTGTCGACCGAACCCGGGTTCTCCTGCACGACCTCACTGCTCAGGCGATGCTCAAACACGGCCTTTTCGGCTCGGCTGAACCTCCGGATAAGACCCATCCCTGGGCTTCCCTGGAGGGGATGCGGCACGGCGAAGACCCGCGGAAGAATCCCAACAACTTCCTTGAAGACGACGGTCGGACGCTCATGCCCATGGACAAGTTGGTCGACGAAAAAGCCGCCGGAGGACCTGATGACCGACGTCTTGAAGCCTACGAACGATGGCTTTACGGCGGCTTGTCGGGTAAACCGTGGCAGGATGTCGAAGATCCCCTGGATCAGGGATTTACCAATGGCTTCGCCCGGTACGGGGCATGATGCGAAAGTCGTTCGCCGCTGCGGCGGCGCTGTCATGTGCCCTGGTTCTGTCCACGGCATGCCAGGCCGGGCAGAGCGCGTCTAATGAGATGGACCGTACTCCTGTGCCTGCAGTAGCAGCCCCGCCGTACATCTGTGAGCATATTCCGCTCAAGGCGGTAGAGCTGATGACCGGTGTGCGAGATCCGTTGGTTCGTGGTTATTTCGACCTGTCGGCGGCGGAAGGCCTCGGTATCGGCAGTTGCGCGGTTTACCAGAGGAGCGGCGAGCGCCTGAAAGTGCTGCTGATAGATCTCACGCCGGGAGGATATCCAGAGGAGGTCACGGAGCATCTTGAAGATGGTGCTTCGCCTTTACCGGAGATTGTTCCCGGGGCCATCGGTTCCTACTTCAGGCCGAAGGACAGCGAGGACAACGATGCATACGCCCTGCTCGTTCGTGGAAAGGCTGAACTCAGCATCCAGCTGGACATAGGCGTCGAAGGGCGGGACAACGCCGCAGATGTGCTCGCCCTCATGAAGCTCATCGCGCCGAAGCTCATCACCGACGCCAGCGCCCCCTCCGCGAAGCCCGCGTCCACGGCGTCCCCCTCTCCGAAGAGCAAGGACTCCGCATCCCCGAAGGGAGACTGACCGGGCCATGGCCGAGATGGTGCCCAACCCGCTCCACGAGGCGCTGGGGGAGACCCTGCGGATGGTCGAGCCGCTGGTCCGGGAGATCGAGAGCAGCCTCGACGCGCCCTGCCGGGAGTTCCACTCCGGCAAGGTGTGGACCGGGCCGGTCGCCAAGCGGTTCGACGCCGAGCTCGCCTCCCGCCATGCCCGTGTCCGCGACTCGGGGGGCAGGATCCTGGCCGACCTCCGTCAGGCTCTGGCCCGCACGCCGCGCCAGGTGACCGAGGAGGAGGCCAAGGTGATCAGGAGCAGGTACGGCCTGCCCTGAGACCTGTGTCATCCGCCGGCCGGGCAGTTCGCGCCGAGTTCGGACAGGGCGTCCTTGAACTCCCGGGCGTGCCTCAGCTCGTCGCGGGCGATCTCGGAGAATCGCTCCGCCGCCGCCCGGTCTCCGGCCGCCGCGGCCTGGCGGGCGTAGCCGGGGTACATGTCGGTCCCCTCGGCGGTCTCCCCGGCGGCCGACTCGCACAGGTTGGCGGCGGTGGAGCGGACCAGCCCGGCGAGCCGCGCCTCCTCGGCGAAGTGCTCGGTGAGCTCGACCTGCGCGGCGTGCTCGAACAGCATGGCCAGCCTGGGGCGGCCGTTCGCGCGGGCGTGCTCGGCGTACAGGCCGTACCTGGCGTGGGCGAGCGCCTCGCCGCGCATCGCGGCCCGCAGGTCCTCCAGCGTCCGCGACGACACCTGGGGCGATCCCTCCGGAATGTCCACCGGCCGGGCGACCGGGCCTACAGGGATGGACGCCCCGGACGACGGGTGCTCCAGGGCTCGCAGCGCCTGGGCGAACCGGGTGCGATGGCCGGCCTCGTCCCCGGCGATCTCGGAGAAGAGCCTGGCCGCGTCCCGGTCGCCGGCGACCCGGGCCCGGGCGGCGAACCGGGGGTACGTCGTCTTGGCCTCGCAGGACTCTCCCGAGATGGCGGCGCGCAGGTCGGCGGCGTCGTCGCCGGCGAGCCCGGCGAGTTTCGCCTGCTCGGCGAGGTGCTCGTGCAGTTCGACGTGGGCGACGCGCTCGTACAGGGCCTGGACGTCCGGCAGGTTCTCCCGGCCGGCCTGCGCGGCGTAGGCGCGGTATTTCGCGTAGGCGAACGCCTCACCCTGTATCGCTTTCATCAGGTCGGCCCGGGTCGGGGCCGAGACGCCGCCCGCTCCGGGGCCGTCGCCGTCCTCGGGGCTGCCGTCCCCGGAGTCGCCGTCCTTGGGGCCGCCGTCCTTGGGGCCGTCGCCGTCCCCCGAGTCGCCGTCCGCCGCCGTGCCGGTGGCCGGCCCGGCCGGCAGCGCCACCGCGCCGGTGGCCGCCCCGGTCAGCAGGGCCGCCGCACCGAGGACGGCGATCCCGGCCGTCCGCCATGCCCGCACCCGATCTCTCACGTGACACCCTCCGTCGAGTCTTCGGCGCGGGGGCGGACGCGTCGCTTTCCGCCGGGCGGCCGGGCGGTCCGGTTCCGCGCCGCCACCGACTGTATTTACCCTATGTGTCTATATAATAACAGAAAGTGAAGAAGAGGGCTTTTGGGGCATGCCTCGTCCTCCCGGCAGGACGGCGCGGGAGCGTTGACCGCCGGAACGGACGATCATTAGTGTGATGGCCTGACGCCCGCCGAGCCTCGGGGAGCCGCCCGTGACCGTGCACGAGGCCCGCATCGGCCGCTACTACGAGGACTTCGTGGTCGGGGACGTCTACCAGCACCCGCTCGGCCGCACGATCACCGAGGCCGACAACACGTGGTTCAGCCTCCTGACGATGAACACCAACCAGAACCACTTCAACGCCCACTTCGCCGAGCGCGCCCCCTACGGCAGGATCATCGCCAACTCCGGGCTCACCGTGGCCGTCGTGCTCGGCCTGTCGGTCATCGACGTGAGCCAGACGGCGGTCATGAACCTCGGGTGGGAGGAGATCAAGCTCAGCCACCCCGTCTTCGTCGGCGACACGGTCTACGCCGAGTCGGTCGTCCTGGGCAAGCGCGAGTCGGCCTCCCGCCCCTACGCCGGCATCGTCACCTGCCGCACCCGCGGGCTCAACCAGGACGGCGACGAGATCATGTCGTGGCGGCGGACCGTCATGGTCTACAGGCGCGACGCGCCGCACGACAAGGGCTACTTCCCGCGGGCCAAGAACGGGCCGCTGGCTTAGACCCCTCCCGAGGAGCGACATGGACTTCGAGCTGACCGAGGAGCAGCGGGCGTTCCGCGAGACGCTGCGCGCGTTCGTGGACAGGGAGATCGTGCCGGTCGCCGCGGAGTGGGAGCGCTCCGGCCGCCATCCCACCGAGATCGTCGAGACGATGAAGGGGATGGGCCTGTTCGGGCTCTCGGTCCCCGAGGAGTACGGCGGGCTGGCGGCGGACATGGTCTCCTTCGCCCTGGTGTTCGAGGAGATCGCCCGCGGCTGGATGGGGGTGGCGGGCACGATCGGCTCGCACTCCCTGGCCTGCTCGATGATCGCCCGGTACGGCACCGCGGAGCAGAAGGCCGCCTACCTGCCGGACCTGGCCACCGGCGCCCGCCGTACCGGGATCGCGCTGACCGAGCCGGGCGCCGGCACCGACCTGC
Source organism: Streptosporangium pseudovulgare (assembly GCF_014648055.1). Classification (GTDB taxonomy): domain Bacteria; phylum Actinomycetota; class Actinomycetes; order Streptosporangiales; family Streptosporangiaceae; genus Streptosporangium; species Streptosporangium pseudovulgare. The sequence goes on along the minus strand of NZ_BMQJ01000011.1, from coordinate 291,033 downwards.
AGGGCATCACCACGACCGCCCGCCGCGAGGGCGACCACTACGTGGTGCGCGGCGCCAAGACCTGGATCACCAACGCCCGCCACGCCGACCCGCTGCCGGTGCTGGTGAAAACGTCCCGGACCGAACCGGCCCACCGGGGCATGTCGGTGCTGCTGGTGGACGCCTCCGCCGAGGGTTTCACCGTCGGCCGGGACCTGCCCAAGCTCGGCTACAAGGGGACCGAGTCGTGCGAGGTCGTGCTGGACGACGTGCGGGTGCCGGCCGCGAACCTCCTGGGCGGCGTCGAGGGGCGCGGCATGCAGCAGGTGCTGTCGGGGCTGGAGCTCGGCCGGATCAACATCGCGGCCCGCGCGGTCGGCGTCGCCCAGGCCGCCTACGACGCCGCACTGGACTACTCCCGGCAGCGCGCCGCCTTCGGGCGGCCGATCGCCGACTTCCAGGCCATCCAGCTCAAGCTGGCCGACATGGCCACCGAGATCCAGGCCGCCCGGCTGCTCACCTACTGGGCCGCCACCCGCGCCGACGCGGGGGAGCGGGCCGACATGGAGGCGGGCATGGCCAAGTACTTCGCCTCCGAGGTGGCGATCAGGGCGTCGCTGGAGTCGATGCGCATCCACGGCGGGTACGGCTACTCCCCGGAGTTCGTGGTCGAGCGGCTCTACCGCGACGCGCCGATGATGGCGATCGGCGAGGGCACCAACGACGTCCAGCGCATGGTCATCGCCCGTGCCCTGATCTCCGGCAAGGGCAGGCTGGGCTGGTGAGGGCGGGCCCTCAGCGGGGGCGGAGCAGGCTGGCGAGGCTCATCAGCTCGGGCCCCTCCGCCCCCGGGCCGGGCAGGGCCGCGTAGGACCAGATCAGGTGGCGCACGTGTGGCCGGGTGCCCGGGGCGACCAGGGCGAGCGCCTGTTCCTGCAGCTCCCGATCCCGTATGGTGCCCCGCTCGAAGTGCTGGCGCAGGTGTTCGTAGGCGGTCGCGACGGTGAACGTCTCGACGAAGACGTCCGGGTCCTCCATGTCGCGGAACAGGCCCCACATGGTCGCCCCGGTGCGGCGCCGGGCCTGGCCGACCGGCCGCATCGCCGCCGCGAACGCCGCGGCGTTCTCCGGTCGGACGCACCATTCGATCACGACCAGCACCGGCCCCTCGTGGCTGGCCAGGTCGCTGGGCGGCTCGGGGAAGTGGCGCGCCTGACGCATGTCGAGGTGGCCCGTCGGCAGCGGCACCCGCCGCAGCCCGACGGGCGTGCTGAGCACCAGCGCGGCGGCCGGCAGGAGGAACGCCGCGGCCAGGCCGGTGTGGCCGGCCACCGCGCCCCACACCAGCGCGCCGATGGCCTGGCCGCCCATGAACGCCAGCTGGTAGTAGGCCAGCGCCCGGGCCCGCGTCCACTCCGGCAGCAGCAGCAGGGACGAGGCGCCCAGCGTCGACAGGACGGCGATCCACGTCATGCCCGACAGGAACAGGGCGGCGATGACGACGGCGAGGTTCCCCACGGTGCCGATCACCGCCATCATCACGGCGTAGCTCACCGCGGCGGAGGCGACGATCGCGTTCTGTCCCAGCCGGACGCCGAGCCTGGGCAGTGTGAACGCGCCCGCGATGGCGCCGAGGCCGACGGCGCCCAGCAGCGTGCCGTACCCGCCGGCGCCCAGGCCGAGCGGGCCGCGGGCCAGGGCGGGCAGTAGGGCCCACATACCGCTGGCGAAGAAGGCGAAGGTCACCGTGCACCACAGCACGGCTCCGAACGACGGGGCGCTGCGGACGTAGCGGGCGCCGGCGCGGATCGCGTCGTGGATGTACTCCGCGCCCAGCGGGCGGTGGTCGGGCGGGCGGCGCCAGGCGAAGAGGACCGCGATGACGCCCAGGAAGGACGCGGCGTTGAGGGCGAACGTCGCGGCCGGGCCGGAGAGGGCGATGAGCACGCCGCCGAGCGCGGGCCCCACGGCCCGGGCCAGGTTGCCGTTGGCCCCGTTGAGCAGTGCCGCCTGGGGGATCTCCTCCCGGCCGACCAGCTCGGGCTGGATGGCCTGGAAGGCGGGAGTGGAGAACGCCTGGCCGACGGCCATCAGCGCGCTGAGGGCGAGCAGGAGCGCCTGCGTGGTGACACCGGTGGCGGTCAGCGCCGCGAGCGCGGCGGCGCCGGTGAAGGTGATCGCCTGGCTGACCAGCAGCAGGTGGCGCCGGTCGAGGATGTCGCCCAGCGCCCCCGCCGGGACGACCAGCAGGAAGACCGGCAGCGTGGTGGCGGTCTGCACGAGGGCGATGGAGAAGGCGCCGCCGCCGAGGTCGCCCATGAGCCACTGCGCGCCCACGATCTGCATCCAGGTGCCGGTGTTCGCCACGAGCTGGGCGATCCACAGCGCGCGGAACAGACGGCGGCGCAGCGGGGCCCACAGCGAGCCGGGCCGGCCCCGGTCCGGCGTCTCCGACGGCCCGGGGCCCGCTCCGCTCTCCGCCTCCCCGGTTCCCCCCACGGTTCCCAAACGTCGTTTCCGATCTCAGACGGCCCGGCTCGGGACCGGGACGCACGGCGTGCGGCGGTCGAGCTGTTCGAGGAAGTACTCCGCCGTCGTGGCGGCCATGGCACGCAGGGCCGGGATGCGGGCTTTGATCCGCTCGGTGTGCGCCGGCCGCTCGTCCCACACCCGGTCGACCTCGGCCAGCAGCGGACCGGCGGCCTCCCTGACCACGCCCCGCAGGGCCGGCGCGCCGATCCGCTGGGCGAAGTCGAAGACCTTCCCGGCGTACGGCAGCGGCAGCAGCGGGACGCCCCGCATCGCGGCGAAGATCAGGAAGTGCAGCCGCATGCCGACCGCGAGGTCCAGGTGCCGGGCCAGGCCGAGGATCTGCCGCGGCCGGTAGTCGCCGTGCAGCACCCGGCAGCGGTCGGCGGCGTTCATGTGGGACACCACGGCGTGGGAGTGCCGGATGTCGTCGCGTTCCATCGGCACGAAGACGACGTCGGCGTCGAGCCGGTTGACCAGGAAGTCCCCGAGGTGCGCGAGCAACTCGTGGTATCCCTGCACGTCGAGGTGCTCGGCGGCGCAGCCGGGCTCGCGCACGTTCATTCCGACGAGCCGCGTGCCCTCCCGGATGCCCTCGGCGCGCAGCATGTCCCGGCCGAACGGCTCGGGTTCGAGCAGCAGGGCGGGGTCCGCGGTGACGATGATCGGGGACATCACGCCGGCCTCCTCCAGCGCCAGCCGGGACTCCTCGTCGCGGACGGTGACGGTGACGGCGGACGCCAGGGTCTCCCGCGCCATCGTGCAGTCGGTGCGGGTGGTGAGCGGCCCGGCTCCCAGGGCGTAGGTGAAGACGGGGACGGCCCGCTCCAGGGCGAGCTGGGCCACCCGCAGGTAGCGGCGGGCCTCGGTGTCGTAGAGGATGCCGCCGCCGCCGAGGAGCAGCATGTCCAGGCGGGCGACGACCTGCGAGACGGGTTCGCGGCTCATCCCTTCCCAGCCGGTCACCTCGACGTCCGGGTAGTGGGCGCGCGTGTGGCCGGGGCAGCGGGAGAAGACCAGGGCGGTCGCGTCGGGGCGTTCCCGCCGGAGGCCGTCGAGGATGCTGGTCAGGATGGCCTCGTCCCCGAGGTTGCGGCCGCCGTACGAGCCGAGGACGCCCACGGTCGGCCCCAGAGTTTTATTCATATTTATCCCCCCTTTCGTCATTTATAGGTATTTGTCCGCCTTGAAAATCAGTACCCCTGCGGAAGAACCGCTACGCCCCGCGGGGGGAGATCCTTGGCCGGTCCGGGGAGAGCGCTTCCGGACCGGAGAGCGGCGTCCTCGGGCGACGGAGGAGGGCGCTTCCGGACCGGAGGGCGACGCCCTCCGGGCGACGAACGTGACAGGGGAGCCGGGGCGACACCGGGACGGCGCCCGGCGACGCGGGACGGTCACGCCGCCGGCGTCCACCGCCGGGCGGCCCGGCCGGGTGACGAAGGGTAGTAATTTCATCCCATGCGACTGGGCGTTCTCGACATCGGTTCCAACACGGTGCATCTGCTGGTGATGGACGCCCACCGGGGCGCCAGGCCGCTGCCCGCCTACTCCCACAAGGAGGAGCTGCGGCTCGCCGAGCACATGGAGGACGGCGAGCGGCTTTCGGAGGCCGGGGCCGAGCGGCTGCTCACATGCGTCGAGCACGCCGTACGGATCGCCGAGGACAAGGGCGTCGAGGATCTCATGGCCTTCGCGACCTCCGCGGTGCGGGAGGCCGCCAACGGCGAGAAGGTCCTCGAACGGGTCAGGGCCGCCACCGGGGTGGGCATCGAGGTGCTGTCCGGCCAGGACGAGGCGAGGCTGACGTTCCTGGCGGTGCGGCGCTGGTTCGGCTGGTCCTCCGGGCGGCTGCTGGTGCTGGACATCGGCGGGGGGTCGCTGGAGATCGCCTCGGGGCTCGACGAGCAGCCGGACGTCGCGGTGTCGCTGCCGCTGGGCGCCGGGCGGCTCACCCGCGGCCGGTTCACCGCGGACCCGCCCCCGCCCGCCGAGGCGCGGGAGCTGCGCCGGCATGTGCGGGCGGAGATCGCCCGGACCGTGTCCGCCGTCACCCGGTACGGCCGGCCCGACCACGCGGTGGCCACCTCCAAGACCTTCCGCCAGCTCGCGAGGATCGCCGGGGCGGCGCCCTCCGCCGAGGGGTTCGGCGTCCGCCGGGTGCTCAGGCACGCAGACCTGGTGGAGTGGGCCGGCCGGCTGGTCACGATGAGCGCGCGCGAACGGGCGGCGCTGCCCGGGGTCTCCGAGGGGCGGGCGCCGCAGCTTCCGGCCGGGGCGATCGTCGCCGACGCCGCGATGGACCTCCTGGAGGTCGATGAGCTGGAGGTCTGCCCGTGGGCGCTGCGCGAGGGCGTCATCCTCCGGCGGCTGGACGCCATGCCGGAAAGTTGAGGGCGAAGTTTACCATCCCGTGAACCGGTAAGAGCGCATGAGTATGAACAGCGCTCAGGCAGAGGTGGAAGGCGCCGCGCACAGGGCGGCGAACAGTCGGACGTTGGAGAGGCTGACCCGGCTCGGACTCGCCTGCCGTGGCGTCCTCTACGGACTGATCGGATTCCTGGCCCTGCAGATCGCCTTCGACGGCGGCAGCGGGGGCAAGGAGGCCGACAAGACCGGCGCGATCGAGATGGTGGCCGAGCAGCCCTTCGGCACGGTGCTGCTCTGGCTGATGGCGGCCGGTTTCGCCGCGCTGACCATCTGGCAGCTGTCGGAGGCCGTCATCGGCCGCGGCCGGACCAAGGACCGCGTCGAGTCGGTGGCGCGCACGGTCGTCTACGGGCTCATCGTGGCGGCGCTGCTCAGCACGCTGCTGCGGGGAGACCCGGGGAACTCGACCGACGAGAGCTCCCACGACCTCACCGCCAAGGCGATGGACCTGCCCGGCGGGCAGTTCCTGGTCGGCCTGGCGGGCCTCGGGGTGATCGCGCTCGGCGCGTACTGGATCCACCGGGGATGGAAGAAGAAGTTCCTCAAGGACATGCGCACCGGCGAGATGCCGCCGAAGGTGCGGAACCTGGCCGACAAGCTCGGCATGGCCGGATACATCGCCCGGGGTGTGATCGCGGCGATCGCCGGGGTCTTCGTCATCCAGGCCGCGGTCACCTACGACCCGGACAAGGCCAAGGGCATCGACGCGACGCTGCGCGCGCTGGCCGACGCCCCCGCGGGCCCGTGGCTGCTCGCCCTCATCGCGATCGGCCTGATCCTCTTCGCGGTCTACTGCTTCTTCGAGGCGCGCTGGCACCGGGTGTAGGGCACCCGGCGCAGGGCGCGCGACCGGAGTTTCCCCGCGAGGCCGCGTCCGTTCCCCCTGGGACGGATGCGGCCTTCTGATGTCCGGGAGGCGGCCATGCAGGCGGCGGCCCTCCTGGCAAGCCCGACCTGGCTGTCCGGTGAGCGATTGGATTCATACTTTTATGAGACATCTCCCTCCTCGGGCGTCGCGTCCTCTCAGTGCGCGGACCACCTCGGAGGGGGCCAGATGGACGTCTCATCGGAGTACGACGGCGGCGAATGGGTTCTCCGCTTGGCGGGTTCTCCCGACCAGGTGGTGCGGGCGCGCCGGCTGGTGTCGGTCACGCTCGGGCGCGACCACCCGCTCCACGACGACTGCGTGCTGCTGACCAGCGAGATCGCCACCAACGCGATCGTCCACTCCCGGTCGGGGAACGGCGGGGCGTTCACCGTCACCGTCGCCTGCTCCGCCTCGGGCGTGCGGGTCACCGTCCAGGACGAGGGCTCCTCCACGGCGCCCTGCGTGTGCCGCGCCCCGGCCGACGCCACCGGCGGTCGCGGCCTGCCGCTGGTGGAGGCGCTGGCGCACCGCTGGGGCCTGGTCCGGGACGCCGGCTCCAACCGGGTCTGGTTCGAGCTCGTGCTGGAGCCGGCCGCGGTGCCCGGGCCCCGGCTGGCCGGCGTCCGCTGACCGCCGGGCCGCCCGGCGGGAGACGCGGGCGGCCGGTCCGCCCGGCCTTCAGACGAGCAGCCGGCACAGTCCCTCGGCCAGGGCCCTGGTGGTCAGCCGGGTCCGGCTCTCGCAGCCCAGCTTGGCGAAGATGTGCTCCAGGTGGGTGGTGACGGTGCGGACGCTCAGCACCAGCGCCGCCGCGATCTGCGGGTTGGAGTCGCCGAGCGCGACCCGGGTGATCACCTCGATCTCCCGCGCGGTCAGCTCGTACGGCAGCGCGCACGGCCGCTCGGCGATCACCGCCCCCTGGAGGGCGCCGTGCGGCCCGACCCCGGCGCGCAGCAGCCGCACCTCGCGCCAGCATCCGGTGGCGTCGAGCCAGAGGCCCCGCCGGTTGAGCTCGCGCGAGTCGATGAACTCCCGGGCGAGCCCGGCCATGGCGGGCTCGGCGGCGACGGCCGCCGAGTGCGGGGCGCCGGCGACGTCCCGGCGGTCGCCGTTGCGGTCGAACGCCGCCGCGTGGAAGCCCGGCGGCACGCCGACCGGGTTGACCACGCAGCGGCTCAGGTCGGTGACGTGGGCCAGGACGGGGGAGACGGCGCCGATCAGCGTGCCGGTCCCGGAGGGGAAGGCGCCGGGGGCGCGGGCGTTCAGGTGGAGCAGGCCGGTGTAGCGGCCGGCTCCGTCTCCCTCCGTCAGGAACAGGGGGGCGGTCAGCCCGGAGCGCCAGCCGTACGGTTCCAGGTGGCGGCGGAAGTAGCGCTCGGTGCCGGGGGCGCCCATGGGCAGCGGCACCCGCAGGTCCCTGGCCCGCCGGTAGGGGGCGAGCCGGGCGTACTCCTCGGCGGCGTCGTCGTCCACCCGGGTGTAGCCGTCGGAGAACAGGCTGCGGTGCCGGTCGGTCGCGGGATCGTAGGCGACGAACTCGTAGGCGTCCAAAGGGACGACCTCGCGCAGGGCGCGCATCGCGCCGGCCGCGCCACCGCGCCCGGCGATCTGGAAGCCCACTTCGGTGAACGCGTGGAGGTGGCGCGGGCTCAGGGTGATCTGGTCCATGTCTCCTCCACGCACAGACTGCCGCAAACCAACCCGAATAGGAAGTACGTAAGTTGTCTGATGCGTCTTCTGTGACCTTTTGAGCTGTTCCTGCCGCGCGCCGGGGCGTTCCCCGGCGCGCGGTCGGCGGTGCTCCCGGTGCGCGGCCGGGCGGTCAGGCGGCCAGGAGGCGGTCCAGGACCCGGACGCCGAACTCCAGGCCCTCGACGGGGACGCGCTCGTCCACGCCGTGGAACATGCCGTAGTAGTCGAGCTCGGGGGAGAGCATCAGGGGCGCGAAACCGTACCCCCTGATGCCGATGTCGGCGAAGGACTTGGCGTCCGTGCCGCCGGACATCACGTACGGCACCGGCCGCGCCGCCGGGTCCTCGGCGACGAGCGCGTCGCACAGCCGGTCGAAGAACGGCGCGTCCAGCGGCGCGGAGGGGGCGTCCTCGAAGCTGACGAACTCGCGGGTGACCTTCGGGCCGAGCAGCCGGTCGATCGTCTCCAGGAACTCCTCCCGGTATCCGGGCAGGAACCGGCCGTCCACGTGCGCGGTCGCGGTGCCGGGGATCACGTTGACCTTGTAGCCGGCCTCCAGCATGGTCGGGTTCGCCGAGTTGCGGATCTGCGCCGAGAACAGCGCGCCGACCGAGCCCAGCCGCTCGGCCTCCTCCTCCAGCCGGTCGAGGTCGATCGGCTCGCCCAGGACGTCGCCCAGCTCGTTCAGCAGCGCCGCCACCCCCGGGGTGAGCCGTACCGGCCAGCGGTGGGCGGCGATCCTGGACAGCGCGTGGCACAGCTCGGCCACGGCGCTGTCCTTGGGCGGCTTGGAACCGTGGCCGGCGACGCCGGTCGCGGTGAGCCTCATCCACGCGGTGCCGCGCTCGCCCACCGCGACCGGGTAGATCCGCGCCCCGGAGGGGGCCTGGACGCTGTAGCCGCCGGACTCGCTGATCGCCTCGGTGCAGCCCTCGAACAGCTCCCGGTGCCTGGTGGCCGCGTACCGCGCGCCGTACTCGCCGGTGGCCTCCTCGTCGGCGAGGAAGGCGAGCACGAGGTCCCGCTTCGGCCGCACGCCGCGCCGGGCCCAGTCGCGGACCAGGGCGAGCGTCATGGAGACCGTGCCCTTCATGTCCACCGCGCCCCGGCCCCAGACGCAGCCGTCGGCGACCTCGCCGGAGAACGGGTGGACCCGCCAGTCGGCCGGCTCGGCCGGGACGACGTCCAGGTGGCCGTGGATCAGCAGGGCCTCGGGCGAGTCGCCCGGGATGCGGGCGACCACGCTGGTGCGGCGCTCGGCCGACTCGAACACCACCGGCTCGATGCCGGCGTCGGTCAGCAGCTCGGCGACGTGCTCGGCCGCCGGTCGCTCACCGGAGCCGGGGTTGGTGGTGTCGAACCTGATCAGGTCCGAGCAGATCTGGGCGACCTCGTTCATCGAAAAACTCCCCCGAAAGTGGATTATTGGTGCATACCCTTAAGTGCCAGGGGCGGCACCTCGGGCGTCGGGAAGCCGAAGATCAGGCCGTAGAAGGCCAGCTCCGCCTCCAGGGCGGCGACGATCGTCTCCTCCCGGCGCCAGCCGTGCTGCTCGCCGGGGAAGGTGATGTACGCCCACGGCGTGCCCGCGCGGTCCAGCGCCGCGACGAACCGCTCGGCCTGGACCGGGTCGACGATCGCGTCCTCCAGACCGTGCATGAGCAGCGCCGGGCCGGAGGCGCGGCCGGCGTGCAGCGTGGGGGAGCGGTCCAGGTAGCGCTGCCGGGTCTCGGGCAGCGGGCCGATCAGCCCGTCGAGGTAGCGCGACTCGAAGTCGTGGGTCTCGGCCGCCCAGCCCTCCGGGTCGGTGATCGCGTAGTGGGCCACCGCGCCCCGGAACACCGTGCTGTGCACCAGCGCGGCCACCGACGTCCAGCCGCCCGCGCTGCCGCCCCGGATCGCGATCCGCCCGGCGTCCGCCCGCCCGGCGGCGACCAGGCCGCGCGCCACCGTCTCGCAGTCGCGCACGTCCACCACGCCCCACTCGCCGCGCAGCCGCTCGCGGTAGGCGCGGCCGTACCCGGTGGAGCCGCCGTAGTTCACGTCGGCCACGCCGATGCCCCGGCTGGTGAAGTAGGCGATCTCCAGGTCCAGGACCATGGTGCTCGCGCTGGTCGGGCCGCCGTGCACGAAGACCACGTAGGGGGCGGGGCCGGTGACGCCGCGCGGTGGGTAGACGTGCGCGTGCACGCCGTCGAACGTCACCGCCTCCGGCTCCGGCAGCGCCTCGCGCGGCGGCAGCTCCTTGCGCGCCGACAGCACCTCGTGCCCGCCGGTCCGCAGGTCCACCCGGAAGACCTCGAACGGCGTGTACGGCGAGGCCGCCACGCCCGCCACCACGTCACTCGCGGCCGAGACGGTGGGGTTCCAGTAGGTCGGCGGAGCCTCGACGTCCTCGATCCGCCCGGTCGCCGGGTCCAGCACGCCCAGGCGGCGGCGGGCCGGGGTGCCGTGCAGCAGGACGATCCGGTCGCCCGCGAGCGCGAAGCAGGTGTTGCCCAGCCGCCACGGCGCGTCGCCGCACTCCTCGGCGAGCGGGGCGAGGTTACGGGGCTCCCCGCCGTCCAGCGGCACCAGGTGCAGGTTCCACCAGCCGTCGCGGTCGGTCAACGCGTACAGCGCGTCGTCGTCGCGCCACTCGGCCTGGACCACCGACTCCTCGGGCCCGCCCGCCACGACCCGGTGCGGCCCGGCCGCGCCGGCGGCGTCCAGCGGGGCCACGCACAGCTCGGCGCCGTCCCACGGCATGTTCGGGTGGTCCCAGCCGATCCAGGCGACATGCGTCCCACCCGGGGACAGGCGCGGGCAGGCCAGGAAGTGCTGGGCGGTGGCGACGACCCGTACCGGGCCGCCGTCCAGCGGGACCGCCACCAGGTCGCGGCGGGGCCCGGGCGCGGACCCGGACCCGTCGGCGGCCCCGGTGGCGGGCGCGGACCCGGACGCGGGGTTCGCGCCGGACCCGGCGGGGTGCGCCTCGCGCACCGCCCACACCTCGGCGCGGCCGGGCGGCAGGTACAGGTCGCCGTATCGGGCGCCGTCGTCGGGGGTCAGCGGTACGGGGACCGCGTCCGGCACGGTGTCCGGCGCAGTGTCCGGCACGGCGTCCCGGACGGTGTCGGGCGCGGCGTCCCGGACGGTGTCGGGCGCGGTGCCCGGGACGCCGGCCGGAGCGGACGAGACGGCGGCGTCCGGGGCGGGGGAGGCGGCGCCGGACGCGGCGGGCCTCCCGCCGTACCGGTAGATCCGCTGGTCGGACCAGTTGGTGAACACCACGCCGCCGTCCGGCAGCGGACGCCAGGAGCGCCCGCCGTACTCGATGAGGCGGTTGCGGGAGTTCCAGCCCTGGGGGATCGCGTCACGCGGCACGCCGTCCGGGCCGCGCCGGACCACGCACCTGCGCCCGCCCTCGTGCGGGCGCGGCTCGTCCCACCACACCTCCTCCCCGCAGATCTCGACCCAGAGGGGACGGTCGTCCACCCGGGCCACGTCGACGGGGCGGATGGGAGAGTCGTTCAGCATGATCACCAGTTGCCGTCGGAAGGGGGCAGGGAGAAGCCGGGCGGGTGGATCACGTGCGCGATCCCCCCGCTGCCGGACGAGCGGAGCCAGACGTCGCCGAACGCGGCCCGCGGGTAGACCCGGCGCACCTCGTGGTCACCGGGTGCGGCGGGATCGTTGACGATCACGTCGCCGTCCGCGGTGAAGCCGACGACGACCATGATGTGACCGCCGGTGGAGTAGCCGGAGCCGGGCAGCTCGTGCTCCCGGAACGACTGCGAGGTGATGACCGGGATCCCCGCGCGGACCAGGCGCTCCAGCTCGGCGAGCGAGCGCAGCCGGGTGACGAACCCGGCGAGACCGTAGCGGCCGGCGTAGGCGACGCCGAACGGCCAGTTGCCGGTGCCCTGGTAGCCGTGGTCGTACATGCCGCGGGCGGCGTGGTCCACGGCCGGGCACGGGTCGTCCGGCGGGACCCAGCCCAGCTCGGCGGCGGAGGGGCCGCGGCCCCAGTAGGCGACCACCATGCTCGTCGAGGCGGGGGCGCACCAGTTGGCGCCGCCGCCGTCCCACTGCGGGAAGTGCCCGGCGTGGACCTTCTGCGACCGGCACGGCACGTCCAGCTCCACGTGCCCGGCCGGCACGCCCCCGGCGGGGTCCCGGTGGCCGGTGCCCGGGTGGGCGGCGCCGACGCGGGAGTCCGTGTGGGCGGCGTCCGGGGGAGCGGCGTCCGCCGACGCCGTCCGGGCCGTCGGCGCCGAGGCCATCACCGCGGCCCCGTGGACCCGCGCGCCCGAGCCGTACAGGGTGAACCTGAGCCTGAAGGCCGTCACCGGGCGGGCCGCCACGAAGGTGTCCACGGCGACGTCGCCGTGCTCGTCGCCCTGTCCGGGCAGGGAGGTGCGGTGGACGTCGCCGTCCTCCTCGGCCCAGCGGCCCATCACGTACCAGCGGGTCAGGTCGCCCGACGCGGTGCGGGCCCGCAGCTCGACCTCGATCCACGACCCCGGCGGGGCGCTCGCCGTCCATGACGGCACCAGTTCGGCCGCGGGGAAGCCGAGCGGCGTCTCCTCACCGGTCCAGCGGGCGTACTTCCAGGTCGTGACGGCGTCGCCGAACGGGTCGCGGTGGTCGGCCAGCCCCATCTCCTGGGGCTCCACGTCCGCCCACCGGTGCAGGGCGACGCGGCGCGCGCCGACGGAGGAGGACGTGGTCACGCCGCCCAGTGTTGCCGCTGGGGCGGGTGCGGCGCATCGGATGGTTTACGTATCGGGCCGATCCACCTCACCGCTTTACAAGCCCTCCCGTGCTGTGTATTAAATACTATTTAATATTCACCACCCGCCGAGGACGGGTGGACATCGGTGGAAGGAACCGCGCCCCATGATCCATGTGCGGATGCGCCTGATCGGCATGACCTTCGGTCTCCTGGCCCTCGCCGCGGGCACCGCCTCCTGCTCCTCCGGGCAGGAGACGGCCTCCGGCGAGACGACGGTCAAGAAGAGCGGGACCGTCAAGATCGCCTATATCCAGAAGCAGGGGGACCAGCAGTACTTCGTCGACCAGGCGAACGGCGCCAAGGAGGCGGCCAAGGGGCTCGGCGCCGAGGTCACCGTGTTCGACGTCGGCGAGGACGCCGACAAGGCGATCAGCGCGGTCGACGCCGCGATCGCCCAGAAGTTCGACGCCATCGCCGTCGTCGTCCCCGACCAGCAGATCGGCCCCCAGGTCATCGACCGGGCCCGCGCCGCCGGGATCCCGCTGCTGGCCTCCGACGACGTCATCAAGGACGGCTCCGGCAAGGAGGCCCCGTTCGTCGGCTTCGACGGCACCATGATGGGCGAGCAGGTCGGCAAGAAGGCCGCCGGGCTGTTCAAGGAGTCCGGCTGGAAGCCGGAGGAGACCGCGGTGCTCAGCGTCACCAAGCTCGACCTGTCGGTCTGCCAGGACCGGGTCGGCGGCGCCTGGGACGCCTTCCAGAAGGAAGGGGTCACCGGCGTGAAGAAGATCGACCTTGGCGCCGACAACACCGTGACCGGGGCCCAGGACAAGGCCGCGGCCACCGTCACCGCCAACGCCTCCGTCAAGCACTGGGTGGTCTGGGGCTGCAACGACGAGAGCGAGACCGGCGCGGTGACCGCGCTGGCCAACGCCGGATACGGCGCCGAGGACGTCATCGGCGTCGGCCTGGGCGCCTACCTCACCTGCAAGGACTGGAAGGCCGGCAAGGAGAGCGGCAACCGGGCGGCGCTGTTCATCAGCGGCACCGAGGTCGGGAAGTCGGCGGCCGAGGCGCTGGTGAAGAAGGTCCGCGGCGAGGCCGAGCTTCCCCCCAGGACCATCGCCAAGACGGAGATGGTCGACGCCGGCACCTGGCAGCAGGCCGGCGTGGTCTGCACCTGACCGGGAAGACGAGATGACACCGACCATGACACCGGCCACGAGCGGCCCGGCCCTCCGCGTGGAGGGCCTGGGCAAACGATTCGGCGCCGTGCGGGCGCTGGACGGCGTGACGCTCGACATCCGGCCCGGCGAGGTGCTCGCCCTGATGGGCGAGAACGGCGCGGGCAAGTCGACGCTACTGAAGATCATCACCGGTGACCACCGGCCGGACGACGGCCGGCTGCTCCTCGGCGGGCAGGAGGTCTCCTTCGGCTCCCCGGCGGACGCGCGCCGCGCCGGGGTGCGGGTCATCGCCCAGGAACCCGAGATCATCCCGCACGTCTCGGTCGCCGAGAACGTCTACGTCGGTGCCCTGCCGGCCAGGGGCCGCCTGTTCAGCCACCGGGCGCTGTCCGAGAGGACCCGCGCCGACCTGGAGCGGCTCGGCTTCGCCGGGGCGATGGACCCCGGCTGCCCGGGGGAGCGGCTGTCGCCCGCCCAGCGCCAGCTCGTGGAGATCCTGCGCGCCCTCACCGGCGAGGTGCGGGTCCTGGCCTTCGACGAGCCGACCTCCTCGCTCTCCGACCACGAGGTGTCGGCGCTGTTCGCGCTGATCCGCAGGCTGCGTGACCAGGGCGTCGCGATCGTCTACGTCTCGCACCGCATGCAGGAGATCCTCAGGCTGGCCGACCGCGTCGCCGTACTGCGGGACGGCCGCCTGGTCGGCGTGCGCCCCGCGGCGGAGACCGGTGAGGACGAGCTCGTCCGGATGATGGTCGGCCGCGACCTGTCCGCCATGTTCCAGCGCGAGCGCAACCGGCCCGGCGGGCCCGTGCTCGCCCTGAACGGCGTCACGACCGACGACGTCACCGACGTCTCCTTCGAGGTGCGCGCCGGGGAGGTCGTCGGGCTCGCCGGACTGGTCGGCGCCGGGCGCAGCGAGCTGGCCCGGGCCGTCGTCGGCGACCTGCCGATCCGCTCCGGCGAGGTTCTGCTGGAGGGCCGCCGGCTGCGGCCGCGCTCCCCGTCCGACACGGTGCGCGCCGGAATCGGGTTCGCCCCCGAGGAGCGCAAGGCGCAGGCGCTGCTCCTGCACCGCTCCATCCGCGACAACGTCTCGCTGGCCGTGCTGGACCGGCTGAGCCGGTTCCACCTGGTACGGCGGGCCGCCGAGCGGGCACTGGTGCGCGAGTACGCCGACCGACTGCGCGTCAAGGCGCCGTCCGTGGAGACGGAGGTGCGCCGCCTGTCCGGCGGCAACCAGCAGAAGGTCGTCCTGGCGCGCTGGCTGGCGAGGAAGCCCAAGGTGCTCATCCTCGACGAGCCGACCCGCGGCGTCGACGTCGGCGCCAAGGCGGAGATCTACTCCATCATCGACCGGCTGGCGGCGGACGGCGTCGCCGTGCTCGTCATCAGTTCGGAACTACCCGAGGTGCTCGGCCTGGCCGACCGGATCGTCGTCATGCAGAACGGCCGCGTCACCGGAGAGCTGGACCGGCGCCAGGCCGGCGAGGAGCAGGTGCTCGCCCTCGCCATGGCCGACCAGATCACCAGCGAGGGAGCGAGGCAGTGAGTCAGACCCGGGTGGAGGCGCCCGCCGCGGCACCGGAGGGGCGTTCGGCGATGCGCCGGGCGCTCGACGGCGCGGGCGTGCAGAACATCAGCCTTCTCATCGCGCTCGTGCTGCTCGTCGCGCTGATCGGTGCCCGCGAGCCGGTGTTCTTCGGCGCCGCCAACCTCAAGACGATCGGCACCGCCGTGGCGATCTCCGGCCTGCTGGCCATCGGCCAGACCATGGTGATCATCCTCGGAGCGCTGGACATCTCCGTCGGCTCCGTCGCGGGCCTGGCGTCCGTCGCCTCGGCGATGATCTTCACGGCGACCACCGGAAGCGCCCCGCTCGGCATCCTGGGCGCCCTCGTGATCGGCGCGCTGTGCGGGCTGGTCAACGGGTGCGTCATCGTCTACGGCCGGGTCAACCCGGTGATCGCCACACTGGCCACCCTGGCCGCGTTCAAGGGTGTGGCGCAACTCGTCTCCAACGGCCGCGCGCAGGGCTACACCGGCAGCGACCCGGTCTTCGTCTTCCTCGCCCGCGGGGCCGTCGCCGGCATCCCGACGCTCATCTGGGTGCTGATCATCGTGGCGCTGGCCGTACACGTGCTGCTGAAGTACACCGACATCGGCCGCAACATCTACGCGATCGGCGGCAACGACGTCGCGGCCCGGCTGGCCGGAATCAACATCAACCGCTACATCCTGGGCGTCTACCTGGCGACCGGCGTCATCGCGGCCCTGGGCGGCGTGCTGATCACCGCCAGGACCGGCTCGGGCCAGCCGATCTCCGGCTCCGAGGGACTGGAGCTGGAGGCGATCACCGCGGCGGCGCTCGGCGGCTGCGCCATGCGCGGCGGCAAGGGCGCGGTCAGCGGCACCCTGCTGGCCGTGGTGCTGCTCGGCGTGCTCACCAACGGCATGACGCTGCTGGGCATCAACCCCTTCTGGCAGAACGTCGCCAAGGGCCTCCTGCTGGTCGTGGCCGTGGTCATCCAGCAGGTCCGCAGCGGCGAGCGCCGCGTGGGACTCCCGGCGTGAGCGGTCCGGCCTCGGGCGAGGGCGACCCGCTCCCCGGGGTGAGCGGCCGGGCCTCCGGCGCGAGCGGGCGCTTCGAGGGCAGGGTCGCCGTCGTCACCGGCGGCGCCCGCGGCATCGGCGCCGCCGTCGTGCGGCGCCTGGCCGGGGAGGGCGCCTCGGTGGTCGTCGCCGACGTCGACGACGAGACGGGCGAGCGGCTCGCCGCCGCGACGCCGCGGACCCGCTACGCCCGCTGCGACGTCTCCTCGCCCGGCGACTGGCGGGCGCTGCGCGAGCTGGTGCTGGACCGCCACGGCCGCCTCGACGTGCTGGTGGGCAACGCCTACACGGTACGCATGGGAGCCGCCCACGAGGTGGGTCTGGCGGACTGGAACGCCCAGCTCGCCGTCAACCTCACCGGTCTCTACCTCGGCGTCGCCGCCTTCGCCGGAGAGCTGCGCCGCTCGCGCGGCGCCGTCGTCGCCGTCTCCAGCGTGCACGCCCACTTCGGCCTGCCCGGCCGCCCGGCCTACGCCGCCTCCAAGGGCGGCCTGCTGTCCCTGGCCCGCCAGCTCGCGGTGGAGTACGGACCCGAGGTCCGGGTCAACGCCGTGCTGCCGGGCCCCGTCCTCACCGCCGCCTGGGACGGCATAGACGAGGCCGGCCGGGAGCGCAGCGCCCGCGCCACAGCCGCAGGACGGCTCGGCGCGCCCGAGGAGGTGGCGGCCGCGGTGGCGTTCCTGGCCAGTGACGAGGCCTCCTACGTCACCGGCGCCTCGCTGACCGTCGACGGCGGCTGGAGCGTCGTCAAGGACTCGGACTGATCGAAGGATCCATGCGCATCACCTCATTGAAGACCTACCCGGTCGCCCCCCGCTGGCTGTTCCTGCGGATCGACACCGACGAGGGGATCACCGGCTGGGGGGAGCCGGTGGTCGAGGGCCGGGCCGCCACGGTGGCGGCGGCCGTGGAGGAGCTGTCCGACTACCTCGTGGGCGCCGACCCGCTACGCATCGAGGACCACTGGCAGGTCCTGACCAGAGGCGGCTTCTACCGGGGCGGCCCGGTGCTGTCCAGCGCCGTCGCCGGGATCGACCAGGCCCTGTGGGACATCGCGGGCAAGGCGTACGGGGTTCCGGTGCACCGCCTGCTGGGCGGCCCGGTCCGCGACCGGATCCGCGTCTACAGCTGGATCGGCGGTGACACCCCCTCCGACGTCGCCGATGCGGCGCTCGCCCAGGTGGAGGCGGGCTTCACCGCGGTCAAGATGAACGCCTCGGGGGCGCTGCGGCTCCTGGACACGCCCGCCGAGACGAAGGGGATCGCCGCCCGGCTCGCCGCGGTGCGCGAGGCGGTGGGTGACGGGATCGACGTCGCGCTCGACTTCCACGGCCGCCTGACGCTGCCCATGGCGCGCCGGGTCCTGCCGATGCTGGAGCCGTACCTGCCCTTCTTCGTGGAGGAGCCGGTGGTGCCCGAACTGACCCGTGACCTGGCGGCGGTGACCGCGTCGACGAGCATCCCCATCGCCACAGGCGAGCGGCTGTACTCCCGCTGGGACTTCCGCCCCGCCCTGGAGGCGGGCATCGCGGTGGCGCAGCCGGACATCTCCCACGCCGGGGGGATCTCCGAGACGCGGCGGATCGCCGCGCTGGCCGAGGTTCACGACGTGTCGCTCGCGCCGCACTGCCCGCTCGGGCCGATCGCCCTGGCCGCCAGCCTCCAGGTCGGCTTCGCCACCCCCAACCTGCTCATCCAGGAGCAGAGCCTCGGCATCCACTACAACGAGCACGCCGACCTGCTGGACTACCTGGTGGACCCCTCCGTCTTCGCCTACGCCGACGGCCACGTGCCGCTGATGGAGGCCCCGGGGCTCGGCATCGAGGTGGACGCCACCGAGGTGGAGCGCGCGGCGGCCCGCGGCCACCGCTGGCGCTCGCCCGTCTGGCGGCGCGACGACGGGAGCCTGACCGAATGGTGAGCGTGCTCGGCGACCCCGGCGGGTTCCGCGTCGCGGTCGACGTCCGGCGCGGCGGCCGGTGGGACTCGCTCACCGGCCCGGACGGGCGCGAGTGGCTGTGGTCCCGGCCCGACCCGCGGCGCGTCGCGGTCACGCCCGGGGCGGCCTTCGTCGACGTGGGCGGCGTCGAGGAATGCTTTCCCACCGTGGTCGGCGAGCCCGACCACGGGGAGGTCTGGGCGCTGCCGTGGACCGGCGACGCCGGCGAGGCCGCCGTGGAGACCGGCGAGTACCGCCTCTCGCGCCGGATCACCGCCGGAGAGCGGATCACGGTGGACTACGAACTGCGCGCGGAGCCGGGATACGCGTTCGTGTGGGCCTTCCACGCGCTGCTGGTCCCCGAGCCGGGCCTTCGGGTGGAGGTCCCGCACGGTCACCCCGCCCGGGTGTGGCCGTACGGCGGGCCCGGCCCCCTCTCCGGGCGCTGGCCGGGCCCGGCCGGGACCGGCCGGTTCGACGTGCTCGGCCCCGACGACGGCGGCGCCGCGTTCTGCCTGCTGCCGGGGCTGGCGTCGCTGCGCGTCACGGCGGGGGCGGCGTCGCTGCGGTTCGGCCTGGAGAGCGAGCACGGCCCCGTGGGGTTCGGCGTCTGGCGGAACCTCGGCGGATACGCCTGGGACGGCGGCCCTCCCTACCGCAGCTTCGGGGTGGAGCCTATGCTCGGCGCCGTACATGATCGCTCGAAGGCGGCGGACGGCGAGACGGCGGTCGTGCCCGCCTCCGGGAGGACGACCTGGCGGGTGGTCGTCGAACATGGCTGATCATCACGGGTGGACGACATGAGAGCGGGAGGCATGAGGAGATATCCGGACCGGGGGATGCACGGCCGGGTCGTGGACGGCGTCGGGCTGCGTGTCGTCAGGGGCGAGCTCACCCCCGGGGACACCCTCGACATGGACGCCCTCGCCGTCGAGTTCGACGTCAGCAGGACCGCGATCCGCGAGGCGCTCAAAGTGCTGGCGGGCAAGGGGCTGATCGACGCCCGGCCCAAGCGGGGCACGTTCGTGCGCGAGCGGCGGGCCTGGAACCTCATCGACCCGGACGTGCTGCGCTGGCAGTTCGAGGCGTTCACCGACCCGTCGATGCTGGAGAAGCTCGCCGAGATCAGGGCCATGGTCGAACCGTCGGCGGCGGCCCTGGCCGCCCGCCGCCGCACCGAGGGCGACCTGGCGGAGATGGAGGCGGCGCTGGCCGACATGGAACGCGCCGACCCCGCCGACGAGTCCATCGTCGACGCCGACCTGCGCTTCCACCGGGCGCTCATCGCCGCGACCCACAACGAGCTGGTGGAGCAGCTCGCCGTGGTCATCGAGGTCGGCCTGCAGGCCCGCGACCGCTACGTCCACGGCCACCGCGTGTCGATCAAACGCGGCTACGAGTGGCACCGCGACGTCGCCGAGGCCGTGCGCGACCAGGACGCCGAGGGCGCGCGGAACCGCATGCTGGCGCTGCTCGACGAGGCCACCCGCGACGTCCGGCGGCTGGGCGGCGGGCGGGCCGCAGCGGGGACCGCCGAGGGCTCCGCCGTCGACCCCGCCGGGGCCGCCGGGGATCCCGCCGGAGACCCCGCCCCCGGGGGCGCGTGATGACGGCGGAGCGGGTCGGCACGGGCCTGGCCTGGCCGGAGGGCCCGTCGGTGCTGGGCGGCGGCGCGGTCGCGTTCGTCGAGACCTACCGGGGTCTGGTGAGCCTGTACGGGCCGGGCGGGGGCGTGCGGCCGTACGCCCGCGTCGGCGGCGGCCCCAACGCGACCGCGCGCGGCTCGGGCGGGCGGCTGTTCGTCACCCAGAACGGCGGCGTCGTCGGGCCGTGGCGGTCCGAGGACCCGCGCGTCCCCGGCGTCCAGGTCGTCGACGCCGCGGGACGCGTCGAGACGTTCGCCGCCGAGGCCGGAGGCCGGCCCATGCGCGCCCCGAACGACCTGGCCTTCGCCGCCGACGGCCTCCTCTACGTCACCGACCCCGGCCGCTTCGACCCGGTGGAGCGCCCCGACGCCGGATACGTGTACGCCGTCTCCGCCGACGGCACGGCCGAGGTGGTCGCCGACCTCGGGCCGGTGTACCCCAACGGGATCATCGCCCACCCCGGCGGCGACGGGGTGATCTGGACCGAGTCGTACACCCGCCGGGTGGTGCACCGGGCGGCCGACGGCACGGTCCGGGTCCTGCACGCCTTCGCCGACGAGCGGGCGCTCGTGGACGGCCTGTGCGCCGCGGCGGACGGACGGCTGTTCGTCACCGGGGTCGGCTCGGGAGCGGTGCACGTCCTCGACGCCGAGGGGCGCGAGACGGTCCGGCTGACCGGCCCGGCGACGCCCACCAACTGCGCCTTCGACGGCGACGCGCTCTACGTCACCGACGGGGGCAGGCTCGGCGACAGCGTCACCGCGCACTCCGGCGGAGCACTGTGGCGGCTGCGCGTCCCCGGGGCCGTGGGCGCCCCGCTGGAACGCGGATTCCGATGAGGGCGGCCGCCGTACGGCTCCCGCGGGTCTCCGGTGCGAGGGCGCGAGAAGGCCCGGGTGACGGCGACCATCACGGCAACGGTGATCGATTAAATAATACTTAATGAGGTGAGGTTGTGGCCGAGGTCGTGACGTACGGGGAATGCATGCTCCTGATGGTGGCCGAGCCCGGGGTGCCGCTGGCCCGCGCCCGCAGCTTCCGCCGCTCGGTGGCCGGGGCCGAGGGAAACGTGGCGATCGGGCTGGCCAGGCTCGGCCACGCCGTACGGTGGCTGGGCCGGGTCGGCGCGGACCCGGCGGGCGAGGCGGTGCTCGCCGACCTGCGCGCGGAGGGCGTCGACCTGTCGCACGCGCAGATCGACGAGCGATACCCGACCGGGGTGCTCATCCGCGACAGCCATCCCGCCCGGGCGATCGACGTGCAGTACCACCGGGCCGGATCGGCGGCCTGCCACGCCTCCGGCGACTGGCCCGGCCCCGGGGTGCTGGACGGCGCCCGGCTGCTTCACCTGACCGGCATCACGCCGATGCTGTCGGAGGACGCCCGCCGGGCGACCGGACGGCTGCTGGAGCTGGCCCGCGAGCGGGGTGTCACGGTGTCCTTCGACCCCAACGTCCGCCGCAAGCTCGGTGACGCCGGGCGGTGGCGGGAGGTCGTGGGGCCGCTGCTGCGCCGCGCGGACATCCTGCTGGCCGGTGCCGAAGAGCTGGAGCTCTTGACCGGCCGGCGCGCCGCCGAGGCCGTCGCCGACCTCCGCGCGGACGGCGTCGGCACCGTGGTCGTGAAGAACCCCGACCGGTCCGCGACGGCCGTGACCGCCGAGGGCTCCTGGAACCGGCCCGCCTTCGACGTGCCCGTGGTGGACCCGGTGGGGGCGGGGGACGCGTTCGCGGCCGGGTTCCTGTCCGCCACGCTGCGCGGGCTCGGCCCGGAGCGGGCGCTGGCGGAGGGCGCCACGGTCGCCGCCCTGACGATCCAGTCGGTCACCGACATCGAAGGGCTGCCGTCGGCGTCCCAGCGCGACCGCGCGCTGGCCGCGTTCGCCGACGGCGGCGAGACCGTGCACCGCTGACCCGGCGGCCGGATCACACGGCGGATCGGCGGCCGGACCGCGCGCCGCCGATCCGATGCCCACGAGCGGCTACGGACTGCCACGAGAACGATACGGAAAGAGACGAGGAGAAGACCGGGATGTACCGCTGGGAGATCACGCGCCGGGCCGTCGCGCAACGGGTGATCGGCATCGTCAGATCCGCCGGCGCGGCCGAGGCGACCGCCGTGGCGCGCGGCATGCTGGACGCGGGCCTGCGCACCCTGGAGGTGGCGCTGACCACGCCGGACGCGCTGCGCGCGATCCGCGAGACGACCGCGCAGGCCCCGCCGGACGCGCTGGTCGGCGCCGGCACGATCCTCGACGAGGCGGCCGCGCGCGCCGCCGTCGAGGCCGGGGCCCGCTTCCTGGTCTCGCCGAGCCTGCACCCCGAGGTGATCCGCACCGGCCACCGGTACGGCGTGCCCGTCATCCCGGGTGTGGCGTCCCCGACCGAGATCGTGCGGGCCCTGGAGCTGGGCGCCGACGCGGTCAAGCTCTTCCCCGCCTCCGCGTTCGGGCCGGGCTGGCTGCGCGACGTGCGGGCGGCCCTGCCCCAGGCGCCGCTGGTGCCCACCGGCGGCGTCACCGCGGGCACCGCGCCGGAGTGGATCGCCGCCGGGGCCGTCGCCTGCGGGATGGGATCCGCGCTGACCTCCGGCGGGCCCGACGAGACCCGCGAGCGGGTGCGGAACCTGCTCGCCGCGCTCCGGGAGGCCGCCGGCCCCGTCACGGAGTGACGGCCGAGCGGGCCGTACCGGCTGAACCGGCTGAACCGGCCGGACGGGTACGGCGAGCCGGTCGCGTGGACCCGGTGGGCGGGCCGGCCGGAGCCGTCAGGCGGCCGGGAGGGCACACCGGCGACGGAGTCGTCAGGCGGACACGGCGGCCGAGAGCCGCCGCTCGGCCAGCTCGGCGTAGACCGCGGCCCCGTCCGCCAGCACGCCGTCGTCGTAGACCGCCTCGGGCGAGTGGTTGTAGGGCATCCGGCCCGGGTCGGCGTCCCGGGGACAGGCGCCCAGGAAGACGAACGCCGACGGCACCCGCTGCCCGACGAAGGAGAAGTCCTCCGACCCGGCCAGCGGACGGGGCATGGGAAGGTGCCGGTGCTCGCCGAGGAGCTCGCGGACCGTCGCCTCCGCGTGCCGGGCCTCGGCCGGGTCGTTCACGGTGACCGGGTAGTTCACCACGTAGTCGGCGTCCACCTCCAGGCCGTGGGCCGCCGCGATGCCGCGCACCAGCGCCGGCGCCGCCTCCCGCACCCGCGCGTGCGCCTCGGCCGAGAACGACCGCAGGGTCACCTCGAACCGGGCCTCGTCGGGGATGACGTTGTCGGCGGTGCCCGCGTGGAAGCTGCCCACCGTCACCACCACCGGATCGAAGACGTCGAAGCCCCGCGTCACCATCGTCTGCAGCGCGGTCACCATCTCGCACGCCGCCGGGATCGGGTCCTTGGCCCGGTGCGGCGCCGAGCTGTGCCCGCCCCGGCCGCGCACCGTGACCTTCAGCTTGTCCGCCGCAGCCATGGCCGTCCCCGGCCTGGAGACGAACAGCCCGTGCGGGATCTCCGCGCTGATCACGTGCATCCCGTACGCGGCGACGGGCAGCTCACCCGACAGTTCCAGCACCCCCTCGTCGAGCATGATCCTCGCCCCGCCGTCCCCCTCCTCGCCCGGCTGGAACATGAACACCACCGAGCCGGCCAGCCGGTCCCGGCGCGCCGACAGCAGGTGTGCCGCCCCGGCCAGCATCGCGGTGTGCAGGTCGTGCCCGCAGGCGTGCATCGCCCCCTCGACGGCCGAGCCGTACGGCAGGCCGGTGCGCTCGGTCACCGGCAGCGCGTCCATGTCGCCCCGCAGCAGCACCGTCGGACCCGGCAGCGCCCCGCGCAGCACGGCGGTCACCGAGCTCAGCGCCCGGCCCGTGCCGATCTCCAGCGGAAGGCCGTCGAGGAAGCCCAGCACCTTCTCCTGGGTGCGCGGCAGGTCGAGGCCGATCTCCGGCTCGCGGTGCAGGTCGTGGCGGAGCCGTACGAGCTCCTCGTGCAGGTCGTGCAGGTCGGCGCGCTGGGACACGGGCGTCTCTCCTTCGGTCACGGGCGGGGTCTCGATGATGCACCGGCCGCGGCCCCGTTCCAAGAGCGATGCCGCGTCTGTACGGCCCGCGTGGTGATCGATACGGTGGACGCCCCCGGACCGGCGGACCGGCCCGGGGCTCGGAAGCCATCGGGGGAGGCGGACGTCAGGTGTCGCGGTGGAACCACAACATCCACTACCACCCGGTGATCCTGACGGCCCTGCCGGGCGGGTGCGGCCGGGTCCTCGACGTGGGCTGCGGCGAGGGCGTCCTGTCACGCGAACTGCGCCGGGTCGCCGCGCACGTCACCGCCGTCGACCTCGACGAGCCCAGCATCGACCTCGCCCGGCGGCAGGACGACGGCTCGGGCGTCGAGTACGTCCTCGGTGACTTCCGCACCCACCCCTTCGAACCCGCCTCCTTCGACGCGGTCGTCTCGGTCGCCACACTCCACCACATGGACGCCGTCCCGGCGCTCCGGCGGATGAACGACCTCCTCCGCCCCGGCGGGACGCTCGTCGTCGTCGGGCTCGCCCGCTCCCGGCTCCCCGCGGATCTCCCCTGGGAGCTCGCCGCGGCCGCCGGCGCCCGGCTGTACAAGCTGAGGCGGACCTACTGGGAGCACTCGGCCCCCACGGTCTGGCCGCCGCCGGAGACCTACGCCGGGATGCGCCGCATCGCGCGGGAGACGCTTCCGGGCGCGCGCTACCGCCGCCGCCTCCTGTGGCGATACTCGATCGTCTGGCGCAAGCCCCCGGAGCCGGCCGCCCGGTGAGGCCGGCCCGGTCCGGGAGGTCCGGCCCGGTCCGGGAGGTCCGGCCCGATCCGAGCGGGCCGGGCCGGGAGAACCTGAAGGTGCCGGCCCCGCGGAGGAAAGGCGGGTGCGGACCGGCGGTCAGCCGGTCCGCCACAGCCGCGCCGTACGGTCGCCGCCGCCGGAGGCCAGCAGCCGGCCGTCCGGGGCGAACGCCACCGCGTAGACGGCCTCGGTGTGACCGGTGAGGACGGCCGCGGCTTTCCGGCCGGCCACGTCCCACAACCGCACCGTACGGTCGCCGCCGCCGCTGGCCAGCGTCCGCCCGTCCGGGCTGAACGCCACCCGGGAGACGTAGTTGCGGTGGCCGGTGAGCACGGCGACGGCCTTCCGGCTCGCCATGTCCCACAGCCGGACCGTCTCGTCGTCGCCGCCCCCGGCCAGGAGGCCCCCGTCCGGGCCGAACGCCACGGTGGAGACGCCTCGGGTGCGTTCGGCCAGGGTCGCGAGGGTCTTCCGGCTCGCGATGTCCCACAGCCGGACCGTTTCCTCGCCGCCGACGGTGGCCAGGACGCGCCCGTCCGGGCTGAATGCCACCGCGGTCACGAAGCCGGCGTGCGGCAGCGCGGCGACGATCCGGCGGGCGGTCACGTCCCACAACTGCACGGCCCGGTCACCGCCCCCCGCCAGGATCCTCCCATCGGGGCTGAACGCGAGTGCCGCGCCGGGGCCCATGCCGCCCAGGGAGGCGACGGGCGCGTGGCTCGCCGCGTCCCAGAGGCGCACCGGAACGTCGTCGCCGCCCACGGCCAGCAACCTGCCGTCGGGGCTGAACGCCACTGCGGAGACGGGGCCGGCATGGGTGAGGGCGGACACGCTCCTGAGGCTCGCCACGTCCCACAGCCGCAGCGTGCCGTCACCGCCGCCGGTGGCCAGCGTCCGCCCGCCGGGGTCGAAGGCCACGGCGTAGACGTGTCCGGTGTGACCGGTCAGCACGGCGGCCGGACGCCACGCCCCGGAGCCATGCCGGTCCGCGGGGGTGCCGGTTCCAAGGGAGGCTCCGGTTCCCGGGTCGGCTCCGGTCCCCGGGTCGAGGAGGAGCATGGCGCCCGGAACGGCGGCGGCCAGGACGCCGACCCCGCCCAGCAGCAGGACCCGGCGCCGGGACGGGCCCGCCTCGGCGGCCCGTGCCGGATCCGGGGGCGGGGCCGCTCCCGGCCGCACCGGATCCGGCGACGCGGCCGCTCCCGTACGGACCTCCGCCTGGGCTCGGGCAGCCGCTTCCTCCGGCGACGCCGGGGCCGGAGACTCCTCCGCCCGCTCCGTGCCCGTCGGCGACGCCGCCTTCGCTTCCCTCCCGGCTTCCGCCGGGGACGGAACCGCCGGTGAAGCCGTACCCGCCGTTCGCGCCGGGATCGGCGTCCGGGCCGGAGGCGGCGCCATGGTGGTGGACGCGGCGTCCACCACCGCGGCCAGCGACCGCACCGCCTGCCGGGCGTCCGGGCGCCGCACGGGGTCCTTGCGCAGCAGACTCGTCAGGACCGGCGCCAGCAGCGGCCCGGCGTGCTCGGGCGGGGCGGGCTCGGCGGTGATCAGGGCCGCCAGCACCGCCAGCACGGTCGCCCCGGTGTACGGCGGGCGGCCCTCGGCCGCGGCGTACAGCGTCGCCCCCAGCGACCACAGGTCGGCCGCCGCGGTGACCGGCCGGTCACCGGCCTGCTCGGGAGCCATGAACGCCGGGGTGCCCAGCAACGCCCCGGAGGTGGTCAGAGCGGTCTCCCCGGCCAGGTGTGCGATGCCGAAGTCGGTGATCACCACCCGGTCCCCGGAGAACAGCACGTTGGCCGGCTTCAGGTCGCGGTGCACGATCCCGGCCGCGTGCGCCTCCGCCAGCGCCTCGGCCATCGCCAGGCCGATCCGCGCCGTCCGGGCCGGGTCCAGCCGACCCAGCCGCCTGATCTCCGCCGACAGCGAGGGGCCGTCGAGGAACTCCATCACGATCACCGGGACGCCGTCGTGGGTGACGACGTCGTGCACGGTGACGATCCCGGGATGGCTGAGCCGGGCCGCCGCCCGCGCCTCACGCAGTGCCCGCCGTTCCAGCGCCCGCCGCCGGGCCGGGTCCTCGTGCGGGGGGAGGATCAGTTCCTTGATCGCGACCTCGCGGTCCAGCAGTTCGTCGCGGCCCCGCCACACCCGGCCCATGCCTCCGGCGCCGACCACCTCGATCAGCCGGTAGCGCCCGCCGATCATCCGTCCGCCCGCCTCGGTCACGATGTAGGACGCTAACCCGCCCGGCCCGCGAACGACACCCCGATCCGGGCACGGCCGGACCGGGGGCCGAGGCACGCGCGGCGGTTGAACCGCGGCCCGGCGGTCAAGCCGCGGATCGCGCCCCGGTGGTCAGGCCGTGTCCGGCGGTCAGGCCGGGGAGGCGGTGTCCCGCGTCCGGGGGCGGCGCGCGTCGACCTCGATCTCGATCCTCATGCGCGGGTCGGAGAGGCCGCACACCAGCATCGTCGCGGCCGGGCGGATCTCTCCGAAGTGCCGGCGCAGCACCGGCCAGCAGGGCTCGAAGTCCTCGCGGTCGGGCAGCAGGTACCGCACCCGCACGACGTCGGCGAACGAGCAGCCCGCCTCGGCCAGCGCCGAGCCGATGTTGCGCAGGCACTGCTCGGCCTGCTCGACCACGTCGTCGGAGATCGTCATGGTCGCGTAGTCGAACCCGGTGGTGCCCGACACGTGGACCAGGTCCCCGTCCACCACGGCCCGGGCGTAGCCGATCTCCTCCTCGAAGGTGGAGCCACTGAGGATCGCGCGTCGTTCCGTCACGGGGAAACCGTACCGGTGCGGAACGGGACGGGGCGATCACGGGAACCGTGCCGTTCCGGAGCGGAGCGGAGCGTGGAGTGAGCGGGGTTTCCGCCCGGGGCCGACGCGCCCGGGGCCGACGCGCCCGGGGCCGGGAGGGTCACGTGGAGATCCCCGGCTCACGAGGCGGCGCGTGCCGCGGCGAAGGTGACGATGTCGGGCAGGGGCGGATCGTAGTCGCCGGTGGTGTCCACGGTCAGCGCCGGCAGGTCCATGCTGATCCAGCCGAAGGCGGCCAGGTCGTGCTCGCCCGCCGCGATCGCCTTCAGCAGGTCATGGTCGGCGTGGGCGGCCCGGTGGGCGTCATGGGCGGCGCGCCGGGCGATGCGCTCGCCCGCGAGCGCGGCGTCGACGACGCAGCGGATGACGCGGATCCGCGCGAGGCCGGTGAGCGGCTGGAGGTTCGGCCGCCACACCCGGTCCTGGAACGCGGCCTCGGCGACCACGCTGACCCCGGCCCGCGTGAGCAGGCCGAGGACGTCGAAGAACACCTTCAGGACCGGCAGGTTGAGCGCGGCGCCCGCATCGGGGCCACGGTCACCGGCGGCATCTGTCATGCCCTGCTTGATCTCGTCACGGATGATCGCCGGATGGCCGAGCTCCCGGGCGAGCCGGTGGGCCAGGGTCGTCTTGCCGGACCCCGGAGGCCCGCTCACCACGGTCAGCGTCGGCAGTGCCATGGTGCATTCTGGCACGCCGCACCGGCGACCGGCCGGGCGTGGAAGCGCCGCCGGTACGGCGACCGCACCGGTGGCGCATGACGGCTCGGCTCGCGAACTTCCTGGCATCCCCGCCGGAGAGAGGTTTCGATGCCGCCGGAGCCGGAGCCGGAGCCGGAGCCGGAGCCGGAGCCGGAACGCCGTCTATCGGACCCCTGCTCTGCTCGCGGGCGGATATTCGTCAGCGGTCCTGTTCGCTCGCTTCGTCGAACAGGTCGTGCGCGGTCTGGACGGTCGCCGCGTGTGTCGCCCAGGTCTCCAGGAGGGTGAGGTCGGTGCAGGAGGCGATCCGGGCGCGGACGTCGTCCGGCACGTCGAGGCCGCGGGCGTCCAGTATCAGCAGGATCAGCTTGGCGGCCTCTTCCGCTCTGCCTTCTGCCTTTCCTTCCGCCTTTCCTTCCGCCTTGCCTTCCGCTTTGCCGCGGCCGTAGTGCTCGCGGGCGAAGGGGCTGTGGACGGGCCAGTCGGTGGACTTCATGATCTCCTCCAGGAGACGCCGCACCTCGGGCACGGACATGTCGTAAGCGTGTTCATAGTACTTCGCAGCGTAGTCATGGGGTAGTTCGGTGAGCGCCGCGGCGAAGGCTTGGACGACCTTGCGGTCGCGGCCGTGGGCCATGACCGCCAGGGCCGCGAGCTCCGGGTGGGCGGCGGCCTGCTGGGGGTCGGTGATGGCCGGGATGCCGCCGGGTCCGAGCACCCGGGGGTGCGGCCGGTAGCCGGTCAGGCCCGAGTCGATCGGCCGGGCGTAGTGCTCGGCGGTGCGGGCGTCGGGGCAGACGACCAGGACCGTGGCGTCGCACTTGAGCATCAGCCAGGCCTGGGCGGCATAGCGGGCCAGCTGGCGGGGGTCTTTGGACCTGTCTTTCTGGATCTCGACGATGATGACGTGCGCGGGGCTGGGCGGTGGTCCCAGGACGACGACGAGGTCGGGCTCGATGTCGTCGGAGGGGCGGGTGTTGAAGGTGAAGTTCTCCGCGCGGGCCAGCGGTGTGGCGGGCAGGTCCTGCCCGAGAAGGTCGCGTAGGACCTCCACGGCCAGCTGGGGGCGGTCGCGGAAGAGTTCGATGAGAGAGTCATGGGTGGGAGACGGCACGTCGCTTAATGTAACGTGAACAGCACTTTACGTGACGGTCTTTCGCGAAACGTGGCGGTGGATGAAGCCCCGGCCCGATCCCGGCCGTCGCATGGCCGGGAGGTGTCCCCGGCGGTGTCGCGGCCTCACGCCCTCGGAGCGGAGTGGCGCCGGGCCCTCATGCCTCTGGAACGGAACGGGCGCCGCGCGAGGACGATCGCGACGCTCCGTGGCCGGTCAGCCGGAGGAGGGACGCGCCTCGGCCGGTTCCGCGCCGACGCCCGGGCGGGTCCGGAGGCCGTCGGTGACGATGGCGAGGGTGCGGCGGCGCAGCCCGGGGCTCCATCTGGCGTGCAGCGCGCCCTGGCACAGGCCGGTGAGCAGGGCGATCACCTCGTCGGCGCACGCGTCCTCGCGCACGGCGCCGGCCTGCTGGGCCCGGGTGAGGAGCGTCTCGATCCCCTCCCGCAGGAGCAGCAGGGCGTCTGCGACCTGGATCCCGGCGTCCGCCTCGGCCAGCAGGCCGACGACGGTCCGCTTGTGCGCGGCCTGCTCCACCATGCGCTCCATGAAGCCGAACAGCGCCGCGGCGGGGTCGTCGCCGGTCGCGAGGTCCTCGACCTCCCGCGTCAGTCCGGCGAGCAGGTCCTTCATGATGGCCTGCAGCAGGTCCCGCTTGGTGGGGAAGTGCTTGAAGACCGTGCCGACCGCGACCCCGGCCCTGGCCGCGACCTCCTCGGTCGAGGCGGCCGGGCCTTTCTCGGCGAAGACCTCCCCGGCGGCGGCGAGGATGCGGGCCCGGTTGCGTCGGGCGTCGGCGCGCATCCCCCGGCCGCCCGCCTTCAGGTCGCCCGTCCCCGGACCGCCCGTTCCCCGGCCGCTCGTCCTCCCGCCTTCCGTCCTTCCGCCGTCCGTTCTCCCGGCGGCGTCCGGCGGGGTCTCCGCCGGGCCCCCGGCGGGCTCTTCCGCCGCGGCGCCGGGCTCGTCGGGGTCTTTCGGCCGTGACTTCGGCGGGGTCATCGGAGCGGCCTTCCTTTCCGGACGTTGACAAAGTGAGTCTCCACTCACGATTATCAAGGTGAGTTGAAACTCATCTTATTCGCTCACCGTGGAAGGGGCCCGCCATGTCCGAGAACACCCCCGGGAACACGGCCGGGACGACCGGCGTGCCCGGTCCCGTCGAGGTCTTCGAGGCCGCGCAGAAGCGGTGGCTGGAGGGTGGCGCCGGCTTCGGGGAGCTGCTCGCCGAGGACGCCGTCGTCGAGACCCCGTTCGCCCCGCCCGGCCGCCCCCGCCGCGTCGAGGGACGCCGGGAGTTCACCGACCTCGCCGAACGGGGCCGGGCCGCGCTGCCCGTGCGGTTCGAGGAGGTCCGCGACGTCATGATCCACCGTACGGATGACCCGGGGACCATCGTCGTGGAGTACGAGCTGGCCGGGACGGTGACCACCACCGGCCTTCGCGGCGCCGCGTCCTTCGTCGCGGTGCTCACCGTGCGCGACGGGAAGGTCGTGCGATGGCGCGAGTACCAGAACACCGCCGCCATCGCCGCGGCCACCGGAACGCTCCCCGCGCTCCTGGCCGCCTACGGCGACGCCCCGGCCGGCTGACGCGGGTGAGGGTCAGAGGCGCGCCCCCGGGGCCGCCGGGGTGAGGTCGATGCGTCCGTCGCCGCAGACCCGCGCGGAGAAGGGGGTCGTCAGGTAGGCGGTCTCGTCCGGCGGGATGACCATCAGCCGCGCGGAGGCCGGGCAGGTGGTCTCACGCCCGCTCGGCACCTCGGTCCAGTGCATCCTGAAGTGGGCCGAGGCGCCGGGCCGCAGGGTCACCCGTTGCGGCCGGACGTTCTCCCGCCGCGGCCTGGTGCGTAGCGCGTCGCCGTTGCGGTCGAGCGTGACCAGGCCCGGGAAGCCGTACACCCAGCAGGTCCGGGTGGACCTGTTGGTGAGCACCAGCGGCGCGTACCGCTGGCCCGCGCCCGCGTCCACCCGGCCGACCCGGGCCGAGAGCGCGCCGGTCCGGCAGCGCCCGGGAGCCGCCGCGCCGGAGAGCGCGGCGGCACCGGCCGCCGGGACGGCGCCCGCGGTCCGCGCTTCCCCCGCCGTGGCCGGCGCGGTGTCCCCGGTCATCGCCGTCACGGCGCTTCCGGTCGCGATCGGCGCGGCGTCCGCGGGCCGTGCGTCCCCGGCCGCGTTCCCCGCCGGGGGGATGCTCCGCTGGGCGGGCGTCACCGAACCGCACGCGACCGAGGCCATCAGCACGCCCGCCACCATCATCGAGAAAGCCGGGAGGCTCCCGGCGCCGTTGGATCGTCTCATGCCTCCCTATGACGTCCCGTGGTCTCGTCTTGTTCGCCGGGCCGCGGGGACATCGGGGGCGCCCGGAGCGGGCGCCTTCGCGCGCGCCGTACCGGGTCTGCCCGTCCGACCTGGGCGGACGGTCGTCACGGAAGCGCGGTGCGTGCCGGTCCGGCCTGTCCGGAAGGACAGGTTCCCCTGACGCCGGTAGCGCACAGGTCTGTCCTCCGCGTCCCCGTACGGCCGTGGCCGCCGGGCCGGAACAGGGGTGGCGGACTCCCCGGGGAGCAGGCGTAGATTGCCGGACATGCGGACGATCGACTGGGCCGGCGACGCCGTCGAGCTCGTGGACCAGACCCTGCTGCCCGGCGAGTGCGCCGTCATCCGGATCGGGACGGTGGACGGCCTCATCGACGCCATCCGGCGGCTGGCCGTGCGGGGGGCGCCCGCGCTCGGCGTCGCCGGGGCGCTCGGCGTCGCGCTCGCGGCGGCCACCGAACCGGACCCGGCGGCCGCCGCGGCCCGGCTGCGGGCCGCCCGGCCGACCGCGGTCAACCTCGCCTGGGGCGTGGACGAGGCGCTGAAGCACCTCGACGAGGGGTTCGAGGCGGTGCTCGGCCGCGCGCTGGAGATCCGCGACGCCGACATCGCGGCCTGCCGTGCCATGGGGGAGCGGGGCGCGGACCTGGTGTGCGAGCTGACCGGCCGCGACCGGCCGCGGATCATGACCGTCTGCAACACCGGCGGCCTGGCCGCGGTGGAGCGCGGCACCGCGCTCGGCGTCGTGCAGACCCTGCACGAGCGGGGACGGCTGGCCGGGGTGCTGGCCCTGGAGACCCGGCCGCTGCTGCAGGGCGCCCGGCTCACCGCCTGGGAGCTGGGCCGGATGGGCGCGCCGTACCGGCTGGTCGTCGACTCGGCGGGACCGTTCCTGCTGGCCAGGGGCGAGGCCGACGCCGTGCTGATCGGCGCCGACCGGATCGCCGCCAACGGCGACACCGCCAACAAGATCGGCTCCTACGCGCTGGCCCTGGGCGCCCGCCGCGCCGGGGTGCCGTTCGTCGTCGTCGCCCCGGAGTCCACCGTGGACCTCGCGACCCCCTCCGGGGACCGCATCGAGATCGAGGACCGCGACCCGGAGGAGGTGCTCGGCGTGCGCGGGGTACGGCTGGCGCCGGAGGGCGCGGCCGTGCTGAACCCGGCCTTCGACGTGACGCCGCGCGACCTGATCACCGCCATCGTCACCGAACGCCGGGTCATCCGCCCCGACCGGGGCGAGACGCCGTAGCGGGGGCGGTCCGTCCCGGCCGGGGGAGATGCCGCGGCCCGGTCCGTCCGGCTCCGGCCCCGGCGGGACACCGTGGTCCGCGCCGTCCGCCCGGCGTCGGCGAGGCGGCGTGATCCGGGCCATTCGGCTCGGTCTCGGCGGGCCGTCGCGGCCCGCGCCTCTCACCCCTGACCTGCGATCTTCCGCCGGCGGCGGGCCCGTGCGGGAGCGGTCCGGCCCGGTACCGCGGAAGGCCGGGGGTTTCGGCGCCTTCAGCGGTGGAAGTGGTACGTCCATGTTCGGGGCGGAAACCGTCATCGGCCCCGCATGTGACAAAGATGCGACTGGTGGTATTTGCGAAACCCGCCCCGCCTCGCGGGACACTACGGATAACGTCGGTCGCGCGGTACATCGAGCAGTTCGCGTTCCCCCTGGAGACACCTGTGGCCGACATCGTGACCCGCCGCGCATGGGGCGCCCGCGCCCCCCGCGGCTCGTACTCGCGGATCTCCTCCACCAGGGGTGTGAAGGTCCACTACACCGGCGGGCGCGTCGACCCCGCCATCGTCGACGACCACGCCAAGTGCGTCGCCCTGGTCCGGTCCATCCAGAACCAGCACATGGACGGCAACGGCTGGCTGGACATCGGATACAGCGTGGTGGCTTGTCCGCACCGGAAGGTGTTCGAGGGCAGGGGGCTGCACCACCTGCCCGCGGCCAACGGCCCCGGCCTCAACAGCGGCCACTACGCGGTGCTGGGCCTGGTCGGCTCGACCGGGCTCACCAAGCCCACCGACGGCATCCTGCACGCCGTCCTCGACGCGGTCGAGTACCTGCGCGCCGAGGGCGGCGCGGGCCGGGAGATCAAGGGCCACCGCGACGGGTACGCCACCGACTGCCCCGGCGAGCCGCTGTACGCGTGGGTGAAGCGCGGCGCGCCCCGCCCCGGCGCCACCCCCGCCCCGCCGGAGCCGCACCCGGTCTTCCCCGGCCGGGTCCTCAAATACCCGCCGGTCATGGAGGGCGAGGACGTCCGCGTCTGGCAGCGGCAGATGCGCGAGCGCGGCTGGGACCTCGACGCCGACGGCCTGTACGGCGAGGAGTCCCAGCGGGTCTGCCGCAAGTTCCAGGACGAGAAGGGCCTGCCCGCCACCGGCGCCGTCGACCGCGCCACCTGGAACGCCGCCTGGGAGGAGCCCGTCACCTGACGCGCCCGGATCCCTGTGCCCCGGACCCTCGCGTCCTGAACCCTCGCGCCCCGGATCGGAGTCCCCCGGGCCCCGGCCGGGCTCGGAACCCGGACCCCGGCCACCCGGGGAGAGGCCGCGGGAAATCCGCCGCCCGGCGGCCGGGACACACCCGGGCGGGGACCCCGGGAGGCCGTCACCGGGCCGCGGGGCTTACCATCCCAGGCATGACGGTGCCGCCTGAGGAACTTCGATGGACCGCCGGCTTCCCCCCGGCCACGCGGGAGCGGTGGCGGGAGCTGGCGCTCGGGGTCCTGCGCAGGTCGGGCGTCGAGGCGGCCTCGCCCGAGGAGGCGCTGGCCTTCACGACCCACGACGGCGTCACCATCGCCCCGATCTACGACGCCTCCGACCTGCCGGGCGACCCGGGCCTGCCGGGCGCGGCCCCGTACGTCCGCGGCTCCCGGTCCGGGGGCGGGAGCTGGGAGATACGGCAGCGCCACGAGGCGGCCGACCCCGAGGCGGTGCTCGCCGACCTGGAGAACGGCGTCACCTCGCTGTGGCTCGCCGTCGGGCCCGAGGACCTGCCCCGCGTCCTGGAGCGGGTCCACCTGGAGCTGATCTCGGTCGCGCTGGACGCGGGGGAGCGCACCCGCGAGGCGGCCGAGACCCTGTTCGCGCTGGCCGCCGGGCAGGCCGCCCGCGAGCGGCAGACCCGGCCGGAGGCGCCTCCCGGGAGCGGTTCCGGCGAGCCCGCGCCCGGGAGCGGTGACGGCGGGCCGGCGGCGGGTTTCCTGACCGGCACCCTGGGCGCGGACCCGCTGCGCGACCCGGAGACCGCCGCGGACCTGGCCCGGCGCTGCGCCACGGGCTTCCCCGGGCTGCGCGCGGCCGTCGTGGACGCCACGCAGCACCACGACGCCGGCGGCGGCGACGCCGAGGAGCTGGGCTGCTCCCTGGCCGCGGGCGTCGCGGCGCTGCGGGTGCTGACCGGCGCCGGGCTGAGCGAGGAGGAGGCATTCGGGCAGCTGGAGTTCCGCTACGCCGCCACCGCCGACCAGTTCCTCACCATCGCCAAGCTCCGCGCCGCGCGCCTGCTGTGGGCCCGCGTCGCCGAGGTGTGCGGGGTGACGCGGAACGCCGGGCAGTGGCAGCACGCGGTGACCTCCTCGGCCATGATGACCGCCCGCGACCCGTGGGTGAACATGCTGCGCACCACGCTCGCCTGCTTCGCGGCCGGCACCGGCGGGGCCGACGCGGTGACCGTGCAGCCGTTCGACGCCCGGCTGGGCCTGCCGGACGCCTTCGCCCGCCGCATCGCGCGCAACACCCACTCCCTGCTGCTGGAGGAGTCCCACGTGGCCCGGGTGACCGACCCGGCCGGCGGCTCCTACTACGTCGAGCGCCTCACCCGCGACCTGGCCGAGCGGGCCTGGGAGTGGTTCCGGGAGATCGAGGGCGCCGGCGGCGCGGGGTCCCGGGCCGGGGACGACCTCGTCGCCCGGCGGCTGGCCGCCACCCGGGAGCGGCGTTCGGAGGCCGTCGCGCACCGCCGCGACCCGATCACCGGGGTGAGCGAGTTCCCCGACCTGGCCGAGCGCCCGCTGCGGCGCCCCCCGCGCCCGCGCCCGGTTCCCGGCGTCCACTACGCCGGGGAGTTCGAGCGGCTGCGCGACCTGGCCGACGCCCAGCCGGTCCGTCCCCACGTGTTCCTGGCGACCATCGGGCCGGTCGCGGCGCACAACGCCAGGACGTCGTTCGCGGCCAACCTGTTCCAGGCCGGCGGGATCGCCACCGTGTCGGGCGGCCCGCTGACCGACCCGGAGGAGATCGCCGCCGCGTTCACCGCCTCCGGCGCGCGGGTCGCCTGCCTGTGCTCCGCCGACCGCCTGTACGGCGAGCACGCCGGCCCGGTGGCCGCCGCGTTGCGCGCGGCCGGGGCCAGGCGGATATGGCTGGCGGGGCGGGGGGAGTACCCGGGCGTGGACGCCCTCCTGTACGCCGGGTGCGACGCGCTCGGCGTGCTCCGCACGACCTTCGACGACCTGGGGGTGACCCGATGATTCCCGACTTCTCCGCGGTCCCGCTGGACGGCGGGACGAGCTCCGCCGGGCCGGCCGTACGGCGGGCCGCCGGGGACGGCCCGGGCGGGCCGGTGTGGGAGACCCCCGAGGGGATCGCCGTGAAGCCCCTCTACACCGCCGCCGACCTGGACGGGCTGGACTTCCCGGCGACCTATCCGGGCGTGGCGCCGTACCTGCGCGGGCCGTACCCGACGATGTACGCCACCCAGCCGTGGACGATCCGGCAGTACGCCGGCTTCTCGACCGCCGAGGAGTCCAACGCCTTCTACCGGCGCAACCTCGCCGCCGGGCAGAAGGGCCTGTCGGTCGCCTTCGACCTGGCCACCCACCGGGGTTACGACTCCGACCACCCCCGGGTGGCCGGCGACGTCGGCATGGCCGGGGTGGCGATCGACTCCATCTACGACATGCGGCAGCTCTTCGACGGCATCCCGCTGGAGAAGATGAGCGTGTCGATGACCATGAACGGCGCGGTGCTGCCGGTGCTCGCGCTGTACATCGTGGCCGCCGAGGAGCAGGGGGTGGCGCCCGAGCAGCTCGCCGGGACCATCCAGAACGACATCCTCAAGGAGTTCATGGTCCGCAACACCTACATCTACCCGCCGGGGCCGTCGATGCGGATCATCTCCGACATCTTCGCCTACACCAGCGAGCGGATGCCGAAGTTCAACTCGATCTCGATCTCCGGCTACCACATCCAGGAGGCCGGGGCCACCTGCGACCTGGAGCTGGCCTACACCCTCGCCGACGGCCTGGAGTACCTGCGGGCCGGGGTCGGGGCGGGCCTGGACGTCGACGCGTTCGCGCCGCGCCTGTCGTTCTTCTGGTGCATCGGCATGAACTTCTTCATGGAGGTCGCCAAGCTGCGGGCCGCCCGGCTGCTGTGGGCGAGGCTGGTGTCGGGGTTCGGGGCGGAGAACCCCAAGTCGCTGTCGCTGCGGACGCACTCGCAGACCTCCGGCTGGTCGCTGACCGCCCAGGACGTCTTCAACAACGTGGTGCGCACCTGCGTGGAGGCGATGGCCGCCACCCAGGGGCACACCCAGTCGCTGCACACCAACGCGCTGGACGAGGCGCTGGCGCTGCCGGGCGACTTCTCGGCGCGGATCGCCCGCAACACCCAGCTGCTGCTGCAGCAGGAGTCGGGCACCTGCCGGGTGATCGACCCGTGGGGTGGTTCCTACTACGTGGAGCGGCTCACCCACGAGCTGGCGCGGAAGGCGTGGGGGCACATCGAGGAGGTGGAGGCGGCCGGGGGCATGGCCAGGGCGATCGACGCCGGGCTGCCCAAGCTCCGCATCGAGGAGGCCGCCACCCGCACCCAGGCGCGCATCGACACCGGGGCGCAGCCGGTCATCGGCGTCAACAAGTACCGGCCCGACGCCGACGAGCCCATCGAGGTGCTCAAGGTGGACAACACCGCGGTGCGGGCCCGGCAGCTCGACAAGCTCCGCCGGCTGCGCGCCGAGCGCGACCCGCGGGCGGTGGAGGAGGCGCTGGCCGCGCTGACGAAGGGCGCGGCGGGCGACGCGAACCTGCTCGCGCTGTCGGTGGAGGCGGCCCGCGCCAAGGCCACCGTCGGGGAGATCTCCGAGGCGCTGGAGAAGGTCTTCGGCCGGCACGCGGGCCAGATCCGCACGATCTCCGGGGTGTACCGCGAGGAGGTGGGTTCCGGCGTGGACGAGGTCCGCGACATGTGCGCCGAATTCGAGCGGCTGGAGGGACGCCGCCCCCGGATCCTGGTGGCCAAGATGGGGCAGGACGGTCACGACCGGGGCCAGAAGGTGATCGCCACGGCCTTCGCCGACCTCGGGTTCGACGTGGACGTCGGCCCGCTGTTCCAGACGCCCGAGGAGGTCGCCCGCCAGGCGGTCGAGGCCGACGTGCACGTGGTCGGGGTCTCCTCGCTGGCGGCCGGGCACCTGACGCTGGTGCCCGCGCTGCGCGCCGCGCTGGCCGGACTCGGCGCCGAGGACGTCATGATCGTGGTCGGCGGGGTGATCCCGCCGGGCGACTTCGACGCGCTGCGCGCCGCCGGGGCGTCGGCGATCTTCCCGCCCGGCACCGTGATCGCCGACGCCGCCCGCGGGCTGCTCGCCGACCTGCTCACCCGGCTGGGTCATGGCGCGGACGCTTGACGACTACGTCACGGGGGTGAAGGAGGGCTCCCGGGCGTGGATCGCACGGGCGATCACCCTGGTGGAGTCCTCCCGGCCCGACCACCGGGAGCTGGCGCAGCGGCTGCTGGTCGAGCTGGCCCCGCTGGCCGGCCGGGCGCGCCGGGTCGGCATAACCGGCGTGCCGGGGGTGGGCAAGTCGACGTTCATCGACGCCCTCGGTGTGCGGCTGACCCGTCAGGGGCACCGGGTGGCGGTGCTCGCCGTCGATCCGTCGTCGACCAGGACCGGCGGCAGCATCCTCGGTGACAAGACGAGGATGGCGCGTCTGGCCGCCGACCCGGACGCCTTCATCCGGCCCTCGCCCACCTCCGGCACCCTGGGCGGCGTCGCCCGGGCGACCCGGGAGGCGATGGTCGTGGTGGAGGCCGCCGGGTACGACGTCGTACTGGTGGAGACCGTCGGCGTGGGCCAGTCCGAGACCGCCGTCGCCGACATGGCCGACACCTTCCTGCTGCTGGCCCTGGCCCGGACGGGCGACCAGCTCCAGGGCATCAAGAAGGGCGTGCTGGAGCTCGCCGACGTGATCGCCGTCAACAAGGCCGACGGCCCGGGGGAGGCCGACGCCCGCAAGGCGGCCCGGGAGCTGGCCGGGGCGCTGCGGCTGCTGCGCTCGGAGCGTACGGTGCCGGTGCTGACCTGCAGCGGGATGTCGGGCGCCGGTCTGGACGAGCTGTGGGCGCGCGTCGTCGCCCACCAGGACGCGCTGGCCGCCTCGGGCGAGCTGGAGGAGCGCCGCCGCCGCCAGCAGGTCCGCTGGACCTGGTCGCTGGTGACGGACCGGCTGCTGGCGGCGCTGCGCGAGCACCCGCGGGTCGCCGAGATCACCGCCGAGGTCGAGCGGGACGTGCGGGCCGGGACGCTGACGCCGTCCCTGGCCGCCGACCGGATCCTGGCGGCCTTCCGCGAGTGAGCGGGTCCCGCGAGCCGGGCCGGTGAGCCGGGGTTCGCGAGCCGGAGGCCC
Source organism: Streptosporangium pseudovulgare (assembly GCF_014648055.1). Taxonomy (GTDB): domain Bacteria; phylum Actinomycetota; class Actinomycetes; order Streptosporangiales; family Streptosporangiaceae; genus Streptosporangium; species Streptosporangium pseudovulgare. Next base: position 252,038 of record NZ_BMQJ01000011.1, on the reverse strand, counting down.
GCCGCGACGGCCGGCCTGTCATGCCCGGCGGCGCCGGATCGGCCGGGCCTCAGGTGACCATCCGCCGTGGCTGGATGTCAAGGCGAAAGTTGACATCCAGGGGTTTCTGTCTTGTTAATTCGGGCCCAATGACCGAAGTTGGCGACCCTGATGCACTTTATGATTTTACCATCACTTGATCACGAGTGGTGGATCATGTAATGTTTCGCGCCAAGAGTTGCAAATGTCGTAATAGTGCGCCCAGTGAATACCGCAAGGACGGAAAGCGCATGACGGTGCGCGGGAAGGTCGCGCGAGGACTGTCCTCCGGCAGGTCCTGACCTGTTTTCTCCGCGCGGGAACCGGCCGTGGCGAGGTGGCCGGATCCCGCCTTCGGATCCCGTACGGCCCGCACCGCCGTGGGCGATTTCGTGCTGCGCGGATTCGGGGCGCCGGTGGGGAGACCTTGGCGATGCCGACAGATGTGGCCCTCTTATCCGCCCGGCGGGCGAGGTCGGTTCCGATGCGTCGGGCCCTCCCGGCCCTGCTCCGGGGTCCCGCGGTCGCCCTGGCGGGCTTCGCCCGGGAGTCCGGCGGGGAGGTCGTCCGGCTGGGACTGGGACCGTTCCGCCCCTACCTGGTCTCCCACCCCGACCACGTCCAGCAGGTGATGCGCCTGGAGTGGACGAACTACCAGCGGATGGGGATGTTCTGGCGGCCCCTGGAGCGGCTCTTCGGGCACAGCATCATGGGCGACGGCGAGCAGTGGAGCATCAGCCGGAAGATCCTGCAGCCGATGTTCACCACCCGGTACATCGCCACGATCGCCGAGGAGGTCTCCCGGCGCGTCGCCGCGCGCATCGAGGAGTGGGACGACCACGCCCGGACCGGGCGGAGCTTCGACGCCGCCACCGAGATGTCCACCATCCTCACCTACATCGTCAACCGGGTGCTGTTCGGCGACAAGCTGGACCGCAAGGACGGGGAGGACATCATCCCCGCCTTCGACACGGTCGCCAACTCCCTCGTCTACCGGTTCCTCATGCCGTTCATGCCCTACACGGTCCGGGTGCCCCGCGACCGGGCCCTGGAGAAGGCCGTCCAGCGGATCGACGACGTCGTGTACCCGATCGTGCGCCGGGCCATGGACCACCCCGACGACAGCACCGACGTCATCTCGATGCTCTGCCGCTCCACCGACGACAACGGCGACCCGCTCACCGCCAAGCAGATCCGCGACGCCCTGGTCAGCGTCTACGCCGCCTCCTCGGAGACCACCGCGATGGTCATCACCTGGCTGTGGCTGCTGCTGAAGGAGCACCCGCGGGTCGCGGCCCGGCTCCAGGCCGAGATCGACGAGGTGGTCGGTGACGGCCCGGCCCGGCCCGAGCACCTCCCGCGGCTCGCCTACACCCGGATGGTGCTGCTGGAGACCCTGCGGATGTACCCGGCGGGCTGGCTGCTGCCGCGCCAGGTCATGGAGGACGCGGAGATCGGGGGCGTGCGGATCCGGCGCGGCTCGACGGTGTTCATCTGCCCCTACGCCACGCAGCGGCTGGACGGGTTCTGGGAGCGCCCGGACGAGTTCGACCCCGAGCGGTTCGCGCCGGCCGAGGGGGAGCGCAGGCACAGGTACTCCTACTTCCCCTTCGGGGGCGGGCCGCACAAGTGCCTGGGCGAGCACCTGTTCTACGTCGAGGCGCCGCTCGTGGTCGCCTCCATCCTCAGCCGGTACCGCGTGTCGGTGCCCACCCCGGGGCCGTACCCCATGGGCTGGGCGGCCTCGCTGCGCCCCAAGCAGAAGGTCATGCTGAAGGTGGCCTTCGCCGGGCACGACAGGGTCGGGGCCGCGCGATGACGGCCGCGCCCGCCCGGGACGCCTGGCCGCCGGCCGCGGAGTGCGGGGCGGTCTGCGCCGGAGCCGGACGCGCCCAGCGGGACATGCGCGAGTGGGCGGCGGCCTATCCGGGGCTGTTCTCCGCCAAGCCGTTCGACGCCGCCCTGTACAGCACGCTCTCCCTGGCGATGGCCTTCAGCGGGCCGTGGCTCGGCGCCGACCGGCTGCGGATGGCCAACAAGGTCACCCTGTGGGCCTTCGGCCTGGACTGGCTCGTCGACTACGTCGCCTCCTCCCGGGAGGAGGTCGAGGACATCGCCCGGCGCTGCGCCGACGTGGCCGCGGGCGCCCCGCCCTCTCCCGGCGACGACCTGACCCGCATGCTGGCCGACATCCGCGACGAGCTGTCCGCCTCGCCCGCGTACGGCGCGCTCGGGCCGGTCTGGCGCGACGAGCTGCGGCGGATGCTGGACGGCATGCTCACCGAGTGGCGCTGGAAGAGCGAGAAGGCCCGGCCCACGGTGGAGGAGTACCTCGCCAACGCCGACAACCTCGGGTTCTCCTTCGTCCTCGCCGCCCACTGGATCCACGTCGCCGACGGCGCGGCGGTCTCCGACGTCGAGCCGCTGCGCGAGGCGAGCCGGGCCGTGCAACGGGTCATCCGCCTCCTCAACGACCTCGGCACCTACGAGCGGGACGTCGCCTGGGGCGACCTCAACGCGATCCCGCTCGATCCCGGCGGCCACGCCGGGATCGAGCGGCGGGCCGCCGAACTCGCCGCCCGCGCCAGGGAGCTGCTGGCCGCGCTGGACGCCCACCCGGAGCTGACCCGCTACATGGAGCGCCAGATGGACTTCTGCGCCGGGTTCTACCGGGTCGGCGACTACTGGGGGACGCTGTGAACGCCGTGAGCGCCGTGAGCAGTGTGAGCGCCACCGCCCGGCCCGCCCCGGAGGCGCCCGGCCGGCTTCCGGCCCCGGGCGACCTGCCCGCCGCGGCGCGGGAGCTGGTGGCCGGGCTGCTGGCCGCGCCCTGGGGGCAGGTGTCGGCCTCGCCGTACGAGACCGGCCGGGTGGTGAGCCTGGCGCCGTGGCTGTCGGGGCACGCCGGGCGGATCGACTTCCTGATCGCCACCCAGCGGGGGGACGGCGGCTGGGGCCCTCCTGGCCACCACGGCCTCGTCCCCACCCTCAGCGCGGTCGAGGCGCTGCTGGCCGAGCGCCGGCGGGAGTCCTCCCCGGCCGACCGCGACCTGCTGGCCAAGGCCGCCGCCCGGGGGCTGGAGCTGGTGCGGGCCGGAGCGGTCCGGGGCCGGGAGGAGCCGCTGCCGGACATGCCGGCGATCGAGCTCATCGTGCCCCACCTGCTCGCCCTGATCGGCGGCCACCTCGACGCGGAGGATCCGGACACCGCCGGTCGTCTCGGCCCGGTGCCGGGGCCGTTCCCCGGCGCGGACGGCGCCAAGCTGGCGGCGGTCAGGCGGTGGATGGCCTCCGGCGCGGCCGTCCCGCAGAAGCTGGTCCACGCGCTGGAGTCGGCGGGACCGGAGGGGGCGGCCTCGCCGGTCATCGTCCCCACGCCGATGACCGCCGGCATGGCGGCCGTCGGCGCGTCGCCCGCGGCGAGCGCCGCCTGGCTGGCCGCGGCCCCGCGGCACGCCGGGCCGGAGGGGGACGCCTCCGGGGACGGCGCGCGCCCGCCCGGCGCGGCGGCCCCGGTGCGGCGGTACCTGGAGGAGGTGGTGTCGGTCTCCGGCGGGCCGGTGCCGTGCGCCCTCCCCATCACCGTGTTCGAGCGCGGCTGGACGCTGAGCTGGCTGCTGCGCGCCGGCCTTCCCGTGGAGGCGCCGCCGGAGCTGGCGGCGAGCCTGCGCGAGGGGCTGGGACCGGACGGGGTCGCCACCGGGCCGGGGCTGCCGGCCGACGCCGACACCACCTCCGTGGCGCTGCACGCCCTGGCGCTGCTCGGCGAGCCGCGCGAGCCGGAGGGGCTGTGGCCGTTCGAGCTGGAGACCCACTTCTGCACCTGGCGCGGCGAGGAGGGGATGTCCCCGACGACCAACGCCCACGTGCTCGACGCCTTCGGCGAGTACGTGCGCCGCCGCGGCGGCGAGCCCCGGCACGCGGCCGTCGTCGCCAAGCTCGTCTCCTGGCTGCGCGGCCGGCAGGACGGCGAGGGGAAGTGGACGGACCGCTGGCACGTCTCGCCGTACTACGCCACGGCCTGCTGCGCGATCGCCCTGACCGAGTTCGGCGGCCCGGAGTCGCGGGAGGCGGTCGGCCGGGCCGCGGAGTGGGTGCTCGCCACCCAGCGCCCGGACGGCTCCTGGGGCCGCTGGGAGGGCACCGCCGAGGAGACCGCCTACGCGCTGCAGACCCTGATGCTGACCGGCGCCGCCCGCGGCCGGGGGCGGGACGAGGTACGGCGGGAGCGGGACGCGGTACGGCGCGGCCGCGAGGCGCTGCTGGCGGCCCGGGACCACCGGCCGCCGCCGCTGTGGGTCGACAAGGACCTCTACCTGCCGGTGGCCATCGTTCAGGCGGCCGTCCTGGGAGCCCTTCACCTCTCCGGAAGGGAGATGGGCGCCATGCCGGAGTGAGCACCGGAAAAACCACCAGTGAACCCCCCGAAAAGGACAGAGGGGCATTATTGCTCACGCCTCGCCTTGAGGGTATTTGGGGATATTGCTAGGGTTTGCCGGGTGCATTGGGGATGTACCACTTATCCCTGCAAAGCGGCGACGGCGACTCATATGTGCTGACCGGTCCGCGACGAAACGGCCATTTCTCTGCTTTTTCCGGGGTTGATGCTATGCGCGTGCGTGACCCACGCCTGCGGACCAAGGTGACGGCGCTGCTGGTGTCACTTGTCGCGCTCTGGGCGTTCACCGCGTGGGTGACCGTCCGTGACGGCCTCAACATGCTGGGCGTGGCCACGCTCAGCACCGAGGTGGCCGACCCCGGCGAGCAGCTCATCGTCGCCCTGCAGGCAGAGCGCCGCCTCACCGCCGTCACGCTCGGCAGGCCCGGCGGGCCGCGCCAGCGGCAGCAGGCGCTGACCACCCAGCGCGGGCGCACCGACGAGGCCGCCGCGAGCTTCCGCACACTCACCGCCGGCCGCGCCGTGGAACTGCTGGGCGGCGACGCGCTCGGCAGGCACCTCGACGAGACCCGCCGGCTGCTCGACGACCTGGCCGCCGCGCGCGGGGCGATCGACAACGGGCAGATGGACCGCGCCCGCGCGGCCGCCATGTTCACCGGCATCGTCGACGCCGTCTTCCGCGTCTACGACTCCATGGCGACGCTGGACGACGAGGAGATCGCCGGGGACACCCGGGCGCTGATCAGGATGAACCGGGCCCGTGACCTCCTGGCCCAGGAGGACGCCCTGGTGGCGGGCGCCCTGACGGCGGGGCGGTTCACCGGCGCCGAGCGCGTCCAGCTCACCCAGCTCGTCGGCAACCGGCAGCTTCTGATCTCCCAGTCGATGGACGAGCTGCCCGACTCCGACCAGGACGCCTACCGGCGGCTGTCGGAAGGACAGCAGTTCACCCGGCTGCGCTCCCTGGAGACCCTGCTGATCGGCAACGACCAGGCGGTGCCCGCCGGGCTGGTCGACGCCCAGCAGTGGAGCGCGGTCGCCCAGCCGGCGCACTCCCGGCTGGCCGAGGTCGTGCTCGCCTCCGGCGCCGGCGTGGTCGAGCGGTCCGGGCCGGTCGCCACCGGCGTCATCGTCCGGCTGGCGCTGGCCGGCGGACTCGGCCTGATCGCCGTCATCGCCTCGATCGTGCTGGCCATCACCACCGCCCGCGCCCTGATCCGGCAGCTGGAGAAGCTGCGCGACGCGGCCCGGGAACTCGCCGACGAGCGGCTGCCGTCGGTGGTCGAGCGGATCGGCCACGGCCAGGAGGTCGACGTCGCGGCCGAGGCCCCCGAGCTGGAGTTCGGCAGCGACCAGATCGGCCAGGTCGGCCAGGCGTTCAACGCCGTGCAGCGCACCGCCATCAAGGTCGCCGCCGAGCAGGCCCAGCTCCGCCGTGACATCGCCGACATCCTGCGCAACCTCGCCCGCCGCACCCAGTCGCTCGTCCACCGCCAGCTCAGCGTGCTGGACGTCATGGAACGGCGGGAGGACGACCCGCAGGAGCTGCGGGACCTGTTCCGGCTCGACCACCTGGCGACCCGCATGCGGCGCTACGCCGAGAACCTCCTGGTGCTGGCCGGCGCCTCGCCCGGCCGCGCCTGGCGCGACTCGGTCCCGATGATCGACGTGGTCCGCGGCGCGCTGGCCGAGATCGAGGACTACACCCGGGTGGACGTGCTGCCCCTGGGAGACGCGAACCTGGAGGGACGCGCGGTCGGTGACGTCATCCACCTGGTGGCCGAGCTCGTCGAGAACGCCGCGTCCTTCTCCCCGCCCTACACGACCGTTCAGGTCAGCGGGGGCGTCGTGGCCCACGGCTACGCCCTGGAGATCGAGGACCGGGGCCTGGGCATGAGCCCGGAGGACATCGCCGCCGCCAACGAGCGGATCGCCAACCCCCCAGAGCTCAAGCTCGCCGGCAACGCCCGCCTGGGACTGTACGTGGTCAGCAGGCTGGCCGAGCGGCACGAGATCCGGGTGGCGTTCAAGGTCTCGCCGTACGGCGGCACGACGGTCGTCGTCCTCATCCCCCAGGAGCTGGTGAGCGAGGGCGAGGAAGACGGAGACGGCGGGCGGGACAGGTCCGGGGATCCCGGGATCCCCGCCGGCGTCACGGTGGAGAGCTCCGTACGGGTCCCCGAGGCGGTCTTCTCCGCCGCCCCGCGGGCGGGACTCCCCGCGGAGCCGTCCCCGGCGGCCGTGTCCTCCGGGCCGGGCGCCGCCTTCCGGGAGAGCCGGACCTGGGAGTCCGCGCGCCGGACCGCCGAGGTCTCCGGGGCCGCCCGTACCGCCCCGGTCACCGGCGAACGCGACGGGGACGGCGGGGACGGCGAACCGGTGGCGGCACACCGTACGGCCGCCGCCGCCGCGCCCGCGGCGCCGCCGGTCCTGCCGCCGCCCGACACCAGCCACACGCCCGGCGGTCTGCCGCGCCGCGTCCCGCAGACCAACCTCGCGGCCCCCCTCCAGGAGGAGCGCCCGTGGCCCGCCGAGCCCGAGGAACCGGCCGGGCCCGGCGGCGACGGCGAGCCCTCGCCGGACGCGATCCGCGCGGCCATGGCCTCCTTCCAGGCCGGCACACGCCGGGGCCGGTCCGAGGCCGCGCAGCTGCTCTCCGACGAGGACGACCCGGCGGACGGCCCGTTCCGGGAACACGACCGATGACGATTCCGTGACGACTCCGATCCGCGCCGGCGTCGGGGGCCGCCGCGGCGGGCGATCTAAGGCCCTTTCAGCAGAATTAAGCAGAAAGAGGACAACGAGTGGTGCAGGGAACAGGATCTTTCACCGACCTGGCCTGGTTGCTGGACGACCTGGTCGCGAGGGTGGAGGAGGCCGAGCACGGCATCGTCTTCTCCACCGACGGCCTGCTGCTGGCCGCCTCACGGGGGTTCGACCGGGCCGACGCCGAACACCTGGCCGCGGTGGGGTCGGCGATCCAGAGCCTGGGCCGGGGGGTCAGCGACCGCGTCGAGGGCGGCGCGGTGCGCCAGACCATCATCGAGATGCGGTCGGCGTACCTGATCGTGACCGCGGCCGGGCAGGGAGCCTGCCTGGCGGTGCTCTGCGCCCACCAGGCCGACGTCGGCCTGGTGGCCTACGAGATGGCCATGCTCGTCACCCGGGTCGGCCAGTACCTCACCTCACCGGCGCGCTCGGACCTCGCCGGGAACGACGGTCCGTGATGCCCGCCTCCGACGAGCATCCCGACACGCAGTGGGTGGGGGAGGCGGCCGGAGCGATCGTCCGGCCCTACGTCCTCACCCGCGGCAGAACCGAGCCCACCCGAGGCCGGTTCGACCTGATCACCCTGGCGGTGGCCGTGGGCCCCGCCCACGCGGGGGCGGGCGGTCTCGATCCGGAGTGCCAGGCCATCGTGCGCTTCTGCCGCCGGCCGCAGTCGGTGGCAGAGATCGCCGCGCACATCAACCTCCCGGCGGGCACGGTCCGCGTCCTGCTCAGCGACCTGCTCGACCAGGGACTCATCGCCACGCAAGAACCTCACTCGGAGACGGACATGCACGACGAGAAGCTCTACAAGGCGGTGCTGGATGGACTCCGTGCGCTCTGATCGCGACGCGGGGCGCGTCACGCTGCCCAAGGCGATCAAGATCCTGGTCGCCGGCGGTTTCGGAGCCGGCAAGACGACCCTGGTCGGGTCGGTGTCCGAGATCGAGCCGCTGCGAACCGAGGAGACCCTGACCCACCAGGGCATCGGGATCGACGACCTGTCGGGGGTGGAGGGCAAGAAGACCACCACGGTCGCGATGGACTTCGGCCGCATCACCATCGGCGACGACTACCGGCTGTACCTGTTCGGCACGCCCGGCCAGGAGCGGTTCTGGTTCCTGTGGGACGAGCTCGCCCTCGGCGCGCTGGGCGCGGTCGTGCTCGCCGACACCCGCAGGCTGGCCGACTGCTTCCCCTCCCTCGACTACTTCGAGCGGCGCGAGACGCCCTTCATCGTCGCGGTCAACTGCTTCGACGGCGCCCGCCGCTACGACCTCGACGAGGTACGGCTCGGCCTGACCCTCCACGAGGACATCCCGGTCGTGATGTGCGACGCCCGCCGCCGCGAGTCCGGCAAGGAGGTCCTGATCACGTTGGTGGAGCACGCGATGCGGATGCGCCTGGGCCCGGCGCCGAGCAGCCGCTGAGCCGGGCTCCCGGCGGCGCGGCCCCTCCCCGGCCGCGTGACGCCGCATGGCTCCGGTCCCGATTCCCGTCCCGGCCGCGTGGCACGACCTACCGCGCGGCCCCGTGCCTCCCGGCGGCGGCCCCCGGCCGTGCCGTCCGGTCACACGGCCCGGTCACGCGGCCCGATCGTGCGCCCTCCGATCACGCGGCCCGGTCACGCGGCCCGATCGTGCGCCCTCCGGCCGCGGCGTCCTCCGGCGTCCGCTCCGGGAGGGCCGCCGGAACCGGGGAAAGATCAGCCACAGTGGGTTGGCTTTTCTCCCACTAAGTAGTGATAAATCCTCCCGACGGGCGTGACGAGTCCATAGCGGTCCGTGTCCGGGTGCCACGATGACGGCGATCGTCAGGCGCCTCGTCACGGGGAGGAACCATGTGCCACGACCCGCTCCTGCCGCCCGCCGTCGCCCGGGCCACCGAGGAGTACCGCCGGCTGCTGGCCGAGCACGGCGTCACCTGGGGTGAGAACCCCATCTTCTACGTCAAGTCCATGGCGACCGACGCCTACCTCATGGGCACCGACACCTTCTGGGACGTCTGCCACGCCATGGTCGCCGCCCGCCACCCGGACCTGTCCCCCCAGGAGCGGCGCACCCGCCTGGTCCAGCTCGACATGGACGAGATCGTGCGCAACGTCCTGGACGGGCGGGTCCGTGACAACCTCGCCGCGCTCCGCCTCACCCCCGGCGGCCACACCCTGGAGGCGCTTCCGCAGGCCGTACTGGACGACCGGCCGCTGCGCACGACCCTGCTGCTCGACTCCGCCCGCGACGGGAGGACCACCGTCACGGTGGACGGCGAGACCCACGAGATCGCCCCGCGCGGCGCCCGGCTGGTCGGGATCACCAGCGCGAGCGAGGTCGTCGCCGACGGCCGCCGCGTGGACCTCTCGGCGCTGACCCGCCCGGCCGCCACCGCCCGCCTGCGGCTGCGCGCCGGGTTCCCCTGCCGGTGGAGCGTCCACGGCGAGCACGAGCAGGGCTGGTACCCCGAGGGCGTCCCCGCCCGCCGCGACTACCACGTGCTGCCCTACTTCCACGGCGACGACGTCGTGCTGGACGTCCCCGCCGAACGGCTGACCGTGCGGGTGACCCGGGGCATGGAGTACGGCGCCGCCCAGGTGGAGGTCACCCCGGCGGCCGGCGAGGAGACCCTGGTCGAGCTGACCCCGGAGCGCCTCTACGACGCCGCGGCACGCGGCTGGTACGGCGGCGACATGCACGTCCACCTCAACTGGGCCGGCGACACCGTCGGCCTGCCCGAGCACGCCGCCGCCATCCAGCACGGCGAGGACCTGCACGTGCTCAACCTGGTCGCCGGGAACGTCTCCTCCCCGCGCGTCTACGACGCCGAGGCGCTGGCGCACTGGGCGGGGCGGGACCTGCCGTGGTCGGACGCCACCCACCTGGCCAGGCTCGGCGTCGAGTACCGCAACGACCTGCTCGGCCACCTGTACGCCTTCGGCGTCTCGGCCCCGCCCGGACGGTTCCACACCGGCTTCGCCGGCACCGCCGACTGGCCGCCCAACGCCACCGGCTGCGAGGAACTCCGCGGCCTCGGGGCGCTCCTCGGCTACAGCCACCCCTTCCACGCCGCGGCCACCGACGCCGACGGCCCCGAGGTGGGCCTGGCCTCGGGCCGCAACTGCACGGCGCGGGAGATCGTCGCCGACGCCGCGCTCGGCCTGGTCGACAGCCTCGACGTGCTCAGCCAGACCACGATCACCGGGCCCGCCGCGATCTACCGGCGGCTGATCGGCGCGGGCAACCGGCTCGCGGTCACCGCGGGCACCGACGCGATGATCTCCTTCGCCCGGCGCGGCAACCAGTCCAACCCGCCGGGCTGGGCCCGCGTCTACGCCCGGGTGGACGGACCGCTCACCGCCGCCTCGTTCGCCGAGGCCGTACGGCGGGGCCGCACCTTCGGCACCACCGGCCCCTGGCTGGAGCTGTCGGCCGGCGGCCGGGGACCCGGCGAAACCCTGGACCTCTCGCCCGGCGACCGGGTCCCGATCGTCGTGCGCTCGATCGGCCCCGAGGTGGAGCGGCTGGAGATCCGCACCGCCGACGGCGTCCTGGCCGAGGGGCCGCCCGGCGAGCTGACCGCGGAACTGATCGCCGGCGACCCCACCTACGTCGTCGCGGTGGCCGTCGGCGGCCCGCACGAGCGGTCACTGACCGGTGAGGGCGTCCACGCCCACACCAGCCCGGTCTACCTCGACGTGGCCGGCCGCCACGTGGCCAGGCCCGAGGACGTCCGCTGGTGCCTGGACTGGCTGGACGGACTGGAGGCGATGGTCCGCGACCTCGGGGTCTTCGACCGTCCCGGGCAGCTCGACGACCACCTGGCCCTCTACGAGCGCGCCCGGCGCGTCTACCGCTCCCGCCTCGCCGGCGCCTGACCGCCCCGCCGGTGGTTCCGGGCCCCGGACGCCGCCGGGCCGTACGGCGGTGCCCTCCGGGGCGGTGCCGGTGCGGCTCGCTACGCTGAGCCGGGTGATGTACCGAACGGGGCTGGTCGCCCTGCTGCTGGTGACGCTGGCCGGGGGCTGCGGCTCCGGAAGCGCCGTCAAGGACGTCGGCACGGTCTTCCACGGGAGCGTCGGCAGGACCGTGGAGGTCCGGGTCACCCCGGGCGCGCGGTTCGCGCTGGCGGTGGACGACGACGAGCGGGCCGGCGACGACTGGGAGATGGGCGATCTGCCCGACGTCGCGGTGGCCTCCTTCATCAGCGAGGAACCCAGCCCCGCCTCCGGCGCCGCGGGCCCGGCCCGCTACTTCATCTTCAACGCCAAGCACCCGGGCACGACCACCGTCACGATCTCCAACTGCCGCCGCTGCCAGAACGGCCGGACGCCCCCGGACGACGCGAGCAGGCGCGCCTCGGGCGACGCCGTCTTCCGGATCACCGTCGGCTGACGGACGGGCGGGAGACGGACGCGGTACGCCCCGGCGGGTGGGGCGGCGACACGGAAGCACGCGTCCGGTCGTCCGTTCCGGTCGTCCGTTCCGCGGACGGCCGGGCGGAGAGGACGGCCGGCCGCGTGGAAAGGGCGGGCGTGCGGGAAGACGGTGAGACGGCCGGTCGGCCGCGTGGAAAGGGCTGCCGTGCGGGAAGCCGTGCGGGAAGACGGTGAGAGGGTCGGCCGGCCGCGCGGGAAGGCGAGAGGCCGTACGGGAAGGTGGTGCGCATGCGGGTGAGGTCATGGCTGAGCAGGCTGGACCGGAGGCTCTTCGCCGCGGTGGCGGGGGCGCATCTGCCCGGCCTGGAGCGTTTCGTGCCCGCGCTGTCCCGCGCCGCCGACAACTCGCTGCTGTGGGCCGGGCTGGCCGGGGCGCTGGCGGCCACCGGCCGCCGGCCGCTGCGCCGCGCCGCGACGCGCGGCCTGCTCGCGATCAGCCTGGCCAGCCCGCTGGTGAACCTGGTGGGCAAGCAGATCTTCGGCCGCACCCGCCCCTCGGCCGAGGGGCTGCCGCTGGAGCGGCTGATCCGCAGGCCGGTGTCGGCCTCGTTCCCGTCCGGCCACTCCGCCTCCGCCGCCGCGTTCGCCACGGCCGTGGCGCTGGAGGCGCCCCCGGCGGTCGCGGTCCCGATCGGCGCGCTGGCCGCGGGGGTCTGCTTCTCCCGCGTCTACACCGGCGTCCACTACCCGGGCGACGTGCTCGCCGGGGCGGTCACCGGCATGGCGGCGGGGCTGACCGTCCGGCGGCTGTTGCCGGGCATCCATAAATAGCGCATTTATTCACTTTGAAGGAAAATTCATCTTACTGAGCGCTATTTATCTGTATTGGTAGATATAGCGGTGGCGGGCTGGGGATCCGCCATTGACGTGCGATGATCTATCAGGCGATAGTGGGACAGGTGACCACCCCCCGGCTGCTTTCCTGCGTCGTGATCACCGCCCTGACCCTGTGCGCCTGCACGGCAGGCGACCGCGAGCCCGCCGCAGACCGGCCCGCGACCGGCGCGGGGGCCGGCGGGACGACCTCCTCCTCCGGCACGCCGGCCCCCGCCGTCCTGACCGCCGAGGCGTACCGGAGCGAACTGGAGAAGGCGCGCGGCCCAGTGCGCGACGCGTTGCGGAAACTCGCCGCGGCCGACGGGCCGAAGAGCCTCGACGGGCGGCTGGAGCGGGCCTCGACCACGGTGAACGACGCGGTGACCCGGCTGGCGGAGCTGACACCGCCCACCGAGGTCGGGACCGCGCACGACGCCTACCTGACGGCGCTGCGCCGGTTCGCCGCCGCCTTCGACACCGCGCGCCAGGAGGCGCAGAACCAGGAGGTCTGCACCGGCCCGGCCGTGCTGACCAGGATGGAGCGCGAGGACGAGCTGCCCGCGGTGCGTGAGGCCGCGAGCTCGCTGACCGGATACCCCGCCGACGTCGTGCCGGTCAAGGCGGCCGCGCAGCGCACCCGCCGCCTGCCCAACGGCCGCTACATCCGGTCCGAGAGCCGTACCGGGCGCGGCTACCTGGAGCTGCGCAACGGCAACCGCCAGGACGCCGTCGTCGTCCTGGTGCGGGGGAAGAAGAAGGTCGTCACCGTCTACGTGCGCAAGAAGTCGAAGTTCAAGGTCCGCGGCGTGCGGGACGGCAGCTACAAGGTCTACTACACCCTCGGCGACGACTGGGACTCCCGGGCCGGGACCTTCACCCGGTCGTGCGCCTTCGAGCGGTTCGAGAAGGCGCTGCGGTTCCGGACGACCTACACCGCGACCCAGATCAGCTGGAAGAACTGGACCCTCACCCTGAACCCCGTCATCGGGGGCAACGCCCGCTCCCGGCGGGTCAAGCCGGGCGACTTCCCGACCTGACGACTTCCCGACCTGACGGCAGCCCGACCTGACGGCAGCCCGACCTGACGGCGGCCCGACCTGACGGCGGCCCGCCCCGGGCGGGCGGGCCGCGCCCGCCTTCGCCGGGGCGGGGAGGGCGGGCGCGGCGGCCGGTCAGGTCGAGAAGAGCATGCCCACCCAGCTGCGCTGGCGGTGGTGGCCGTAGTGACCGTGGTGCGGCGCACCCCAGCCCGGGGCGCCGTGCGCCGGCGGGGGAGGCGGCGGCGCGGAGTGGTGCTGCTGGGACCACTGGCTCTCGATGCGGGTGAGGGTCTCCAGCTCGCCGTAGTCAAGGAAGATCCCTCGACAGCTCTCGCACTGGTCGATGTGGACGCCGTTGCGCTCGTAGGTGCGCATCAGGCCCCGGCACTTCGGGCACTGCATGTGGCCGATCTCCTTGTTGTTCGCGTTTCCTTGAAGTACCCATAACCTACTGCGCGGGTGCGCCGTGGCAGGCGTTTCTGGCCCGGGCAATCTTCTCGCACGTGTCGAGGAGGGCGTGCTCGACCTCGTCCAGCGGCCGGCCGGCCCGCTCGGCCTTGTCGATCGAGGCCGCCGCGAGCTGCACGGTCATCGCCTGGGCGGGCAGGTCGAGCCGCGGCCACGGGTCGTCGCCCTCGGCTCCGGCGGCGCGCCCGCCGGCCGCCCGGTAGGCGGCGAGGAAGCCGTGCCAGACGGACGGCTCCAGCAGCCCGGCCGCGAACCACGCCGCGGGCCGCGCCAGGTCCCAGGCCGGGTCGCCGGTCCCCAGGTCGTCGATGTCGATGAGGATCCACTCGCCCCCGACGCTGACGAGCTGGCCCATGTGCCAGTCGCCGTGGGCGAGCGAACCCGCGGCGGCGCCCGTCGCACCGGGCGTGACGGGCACGCCCGGGAGACCGGAGGCGCCGGGAGAGCCGGGGGATCCGGGAGCGCCGGCGGAGTCGAGGGGGACGCGGGGGCCGGGCAGCCCCGCGGCGGGGGCGGCGAAGCCGTCCGGGGAACCCGGTGAGTCCGGGGAGACGGGCGAACCGGGCAGGGGCAGGCAGGCCAGGGTGCGGCGCACCAGGTCCGCGGCGGGGGAGCGGCCCTCCAGCCGGGCGACCGTCGCCGCGACCCGGGCCGGGCCGCCCGCCGGGGGCAGCGGGGGCAGCGCCCGCGCCGGTACGGCGTGCAGCCGGGCCAGCAGCCGCGCCGCCGCCGCCCACGGGGCCGCGTCCGGGTCGCCCGGGTCCACCGGGGTGCCCGCGGGCCACACGGTGACGAGCCTGCCGCGCACGGCGGTGACCTCCTCGGTCACCGGCCCGAGCACGATCCCGCGCAGCGCCGGATGCGCCGCGGCCCGCACCCGCAGCTCCAGCGGCTCCCGCGGCGAGCCGGGGCCGTGAGCCTTGACCACGATGGACCCGGCCCGGACGATCACCACGTCCGGCCGGGTCGGGACGACCTCGGCGGGGCCGTCGCCGTGCCGCTCGGCCAGCCGCCGGAGGTCGTCGATGAGATCGTCGCTGTCGCTCACCCGCCAAGTGAACCACCGATCGCCGGTCCCGCCGTACCGCCGCCGGGGAGCCCGGCGTGCGGCCCCGGTCCCGGTCCCGGTCCCGGCTCCGTCGCGCCGGTCCCGGTCCCGCCGTACGGGTGCCGGGAGGGTCCGCCGTACCGGCGCCGGGAGCGCGCCGTGCCGGAGTCCGGGGCGCGCCGTGCCGGAGTCCGGGCCCGGCGCGCCGCGCGGCATACAGTGCGGTGCATGAGGATCGGATTCGCGGTGCCGGTGTCGGGGTCCTGGGCGACGCCGGGCAACATGACGCGGGTCGCCCGCAGAGCCGAGGAACTCGGCTACCACGAGGTGTGGACCTTCCAGCGGCTGCTGTACCCGCAGGGGCACCCGATGGGCCCGGTGTACCGCAGCGTGCACGACCCGGTGGTCACGCTCGCCTATCTCGCCGGGGTGACCTCCCGCATCAGGCTGGGGGTGGCGGTGCTGAACATGCCGTTCGCCTCGCCCGCGCTGACGGCCAAGCAGCTCGCCACCCTGCAGGCGGTGTCGGGCGGGCGGCTGGACGTGGGACTCGGGCTGGGGTGGCTGCGGGAGGAGTTCGTCGCCTCCGGAGTGCCGTTCGAGCTGCGCGGCCGGCGGGGGGAGGAGTTCGTCCACCTGCTGCGCCGGCTCTGGGCGGAGGACGTCGTCGAGCACCGGGGGGAGTTCTACCGGCTGCCGCCGGTGCACCAGGACCCGAAGCCGCTCACCCCGCCGCCGATCCTGCTGGGCGGGGGCGCGGAGCCCGCTCTGCGCCGCGCGGGGCGGCTGGCGGACGGCTGGATCAGCGCGAGCCGGGAGGACCTCGACGGCATCGATCAAAAAATCTACATCGTAAAGGAGGCGGCTCGGGAGGCCGGACGCGACCCGGGGGGACTGCGGTTCGTCACGCGGTGCGTCACCCGGGTCCGGCCGTCGGACGGCCCCGGCCGGACGCCGATGACCGGCTCGTTCGAGGAGATCCGCCGGGACGTGGACCGGCTGGAGGCCAAGGGCGTCACCGACGTCTTCCACGACCTCAACTTCGACCCGGAGATCGGCTCGCCGGACGCCGACCCGGTGGAGTCGATGCGCCGCGCCGAGGCGGCGCTGGAGGCCCTCGCGCCCTGACCTCCCGGCCTCCCGGCCTTTCACGTCCCGGTTCCCCCGCGTCCCGACCTCCCGCGCGCCGCTCGCAGCCCTCCTGCCATCCTTGTCCCGACGGACTGTTTGATCCCGATGCCATGGAAGATGGGGGAACGGTGGAGATGCGCAAGCCGATCGAGTGCTGGCTGTCGGACATGGACGGGGTGCTCGTCCACGAGGGGCACCCCGTGCCCGGCGCCGACGAGTTCATCCGGCGCCTGCGCGAGTCCGGCAAGCGGTTCATGGTCCTGACCAACAACTCCATCTACACGCAGCGGGACCTGGCCGTACGGCTGCGCGCGGCGGGGCTGGACATTCCGCCGGAGGCGATCTGGACGTCGGCGCTCGCCACCGCCCAGTTCCTCAACCTGCAGCGCCCCGGCGGCTCCGCCTACGTGATAGGGGAGGCCGGGCTGACCACCGCCCTGCACGAGGCGGGGTACGTGCTGACCGACATCGACCCCGACTACGTGGTGCTCGGTGAGACCCGCACCTACAGCTTCACGCAGGTCACCCGGGCCGTCCGGCTGATCGAGGGCGGCGCCCGGTTCATCGCCACCAACCCCGACCCGGTGGGCCCGTCCACCGAGGGGTCGCTGCCGGCCACCGGCGCGGTCGCGGCGATGATCACCAAGGCGACGGGCGTCTCGCCGTACTTCATCGGCAAGCCCAACCCGATGATGATGCGCAGCGCGCTGCGGGCCATCGACGGGCACAGCGAGAGCACCGCGATGATCGGCGACCGGATGGACACCGACATCGTCTCGGGCATGGAGGCGGGGCTGCACACGATCCTGGTGCTCACCGGCGTCATGGGCGGCGACCAGGTGGACCGCTACCCGTTCCGCCCGTCCCAGGTGGTCAACTCGGTGGCGGACCTGGTCGACATGATCGACTCGGGGGTGTGACGGGCCCGCCGTACCTGACGGGTGCTGTCAGGTTCCGGTGGCACGCTGGGGCGGTATGACGGACGTTTATCTGGAGATCGGCCCGAAGAAGGTCTTCGCCTGCGCGATCGGGTGGCCCGGTTGGTGCCGCATCGGCCGGTCGGAGGAGTCGGCGCTGGAGGCGCTGGCGGACTACGCGCCGCGCTACCGGCCGGTCGCCGAGCGCGCCGGGCTGGTGTTCGAGCCGGGTGACCCGGTGGTCGTGGAGCGGGTCCGGGGCGGCACGACGACCGACTTCGGGGCGATCGAGGCGATTCCGGAGCTGGACGGCAAGCCGGTGGAGGCGGACGAGGCGGCGCGGGCCGCCGCGCTGGTCCGGGCGGCGTGGGAGCTGTTCGACGAGGCGGCCGCGGCCTCCCCGGAGGAACTGCGCAAGGGCCCGCGGGGCGGCGGCCGGGACCGCGACAAGATGGTGGCCCACGTGATCGAGGCCGAGCGCTCCTACGCGCGGAAGATCGGGGTACGGCACCGGCCGTTCCGCGACGCGGCGGGCCTGGCGGCGCTGCGGGCGGACATCGCCGCGGTGCTGGCCGAGCCGTCCGGGGACGGGCCCGTGGTGCCGGGCGGCTGGCCGGCCCGCTACGCCGCCCGCCGGATCGCCTGGCACGTCCTGGACCACCTGTGGGAGATGGAGGACCGCCGGCCCGCTCCGTGAGCGGGCCGTGCGCCGGCGGCCGGGCCGGACGGGACGGACCGTGCCTTCCGGGTCAGCCCTTGAGGACGTCGGTGGCGAGGTGGTCGTCGGGCACCCCGTCGATGAGGATGGTGTCGCCGTCGGCGTTGCGGGTGCGCAGGGGCAGGATCGCCCGGTAGGCGGGGGAGTCGTACCAGGCGCGGGCCTCGGCCATGCCGGGGAAGGAGATGACGATCAGGGCGCCGGGCCAGGTGCCCTCCAGGACCTCGGCGGGGGCGCCGTGGATGACGAAGCGGCCGGAGTGGGGGTCCAGGGTGTCCTGGATCCTCTCGAGGTACTCGGTGATCTCGGGGCCGATCTCGGTCCGGTGCAGGTGTGCGACGGCGTAGGCGGTCACGGTGTCCTCCCGTGGTGACGGCGGCGGGGCCGGCGGGTGCTCGCGTCCCGCTCTCCCTTGTACGGGTCACCACGGTAGGGGGTGGGCGGATGCCCGGAATCCGTCATGTATAGGCAGTTCTCCGGTGCGTTCCGCGCGGGAATCGGTCGTCCGGCCGCGCCTCGCGCGGGCACGCTCGCGTGGTCGCGTCGCGGCCGGGAGCCCGTCGCGGCCGGGGCCCGTCCCGGCTCAGGGGCCGTCGCGGCGCAGGCGCTTGAGCTCCGAGCGCCGCTTCTTGTCGGCGATGCGGCGTTCGACGGCGCCCCGGCTGGGCTTGGTGGGGCGGCGCTTCCTGGCGGGCGGGGCGATCGCCTCGCGCAGGAGCTGGGCCAGGCGCATCCCGGCGGCCTCCCGGTTGCGCAGCTGGGAGCGGAACTCCGAGGCGGTGACGGTGATGACGCCGTTCACCAGGCGGGGGCCGAGGCGTGAAAGGGCCCGGTCCTTGAGGGCCGGGGGGAAGGCGTCGGTGGCGGCGAGGTCGAAGCCGAGCTCGACCCGGCTGTCGGTGGTGTTGACCCCCTGGCCGCCCGGGCCCGAGGAGCGGGAGAAGCGCCAGCGGAGCTCGGTCTCGGGCACGATGACCGAGCCGCTGATCTGAAGCGGACCGGGCATGGCGACTGGCTCCTCGTCACTGGTGCGGATGGCGGTGGGGGTCTTCCGGGAGAAGGGTTCCAGGATAACCAGCGGTCAAACCCGTCGATCAAGCGATTTATGCCCTGTACTGCCCCGGCCGGCGGGAGACGCTCTTGTGGCGCGTCCCGGCTTCCGCCACAGTGACATGCGGCCCGGCCGGTCGCCGGGCGCCGACGGTGCGGAGCTCCCCGGGCGGGACGCGGACGGCCGCCGGCGCCGACGCCCGGGCGACCGGGGGCGAGCGCGGATCGGCCGAGCGAGGGACGGGGCACGTGGAGAAGATCGTCGGTGTGCACGGGATAGGCAAGTACCACTACTACCGCGACGCCGGGAGCTCCGTCGCGGGCGCCGCCACCGTGATGCGCGGCAAGTGGGACCGCTACCTGCACGCCGGGCTGACCGGCGGCCGGCCGTACGGCGGGGAGCGCTACCTCGCCGAGATCGCCTACTACGCCCACCTGCTGGGCGGGCACGGGAACGAGGCGCCGCGGGCCGTGGAGCGCATGGACGCCGGGACGCAGGAGGTCTTCGTCGCCTGGGCCAGGCAGCTCGACGCGGTGGGGGAGGGGCTGACCGGGGCGCTGAACCGGATGACCCGCTGGCTGCTGGAGCGCATGCGGGCCGACGCGGCCGGTTTCGCCGGGTTCTTCTGCCCGGAGGTCGCCGCCTACCTCGCCGCGGACGGCGGGGTGCGGGCGAAGGTGCGGTCGGCGGTGGCCGAGGTGATCAGGCGCAACCGGCCGAAGGCGGTGATCGCGCACTCGCTCGGCAGCGTGGTGGCCTACGAGACGCTGTGGTCCGACCCGGGCCTGGAGGTGGAGCTGCTGATCACCCTCGGCAGCCCGCTCGGCATGCGCGGCGTGATCTTCGAGCGGTTGCTGCCCGCGCCGGTCAACGGCTGGGGCGCCCGGCCGCCGGGGGTCCGTCGCTGGGTCAACATCGCCGACAAGGACGACATCGCGGCGATCCCCCCGAGCCTGCGCGCCTGCTTCACCGGGGTGGACCAGGAGGCCCTGGTGAACCTGGACCGGTTCGACGTCCACACCGTGGAGAAGTATCTCGGCTGCGGCGCGCTCAACGCCCACCTCGCGCCGTACCTCGGCGTCCCGGCGCCCGCCTGACACCGCGGGCCCGTACGGTCCTTCCGCGCGGGCTGCCTCCTCGCGGCCGTACGGCCCCGGGCGGACGGCCGCGTCGAATTCGTTCCGGACAGCCCGGGGAATCCCGATGGTTTTGATGGATGATGCGGCTTATGAGCTACCTCCCCAAGAGGCTCGCCGCCGCGGCTCTCGCCGCGGCGGCGGGCGGCACCCTTCTTGTCCCCGCCTCGCCGGCCGCCGCGGCGGCGGCACCCCCCGCGGCGGCCCGGGCCGCCACCGCCGCGGCCGCCCGGACCGCCGCCGCTCCCCCGAGGAACTTCCGCTACGACGTGTACTTCCCCAAGTACACCCACCGGGGCGGCTATCTCACCTACACCGTCAAGGTCCGCAACAAGAGCGCCAAGGGACAGCACTACCTGGCGCTCACCGGCGACTTCTCCCGCGCCTTCCGGGCGGTGAAGGTGATCGCCAAGCCGCGCAGCGTCAAGTGCTCCACCAAGGGACGCACCGTACGGTGCCTGGTCACCTCGCTCGACAAGGGGGACTCGACGACCGTCAAGATCCGGGGCTGGGTGGTCCGCCGCCGCGGCACCGCCGTGGCGAGGTTCGGCGCGGCCGTCACCTCCGACCGGCACGTCTCGCTCGGCGCGCTCGCCAAGACGATCCGCAGCCGCGTCACCGCGAAGTCGAAGGTCCGGTGAGGGCGTAGCCGAGGAGCGCGTCCCCGGCGGCGACGGCCAGGGTCGCCGCCGGGCGGACGCCCGCCCCGGTGCCGGGGCGGGCCGCCGCGCCCGCCGGGGGCGCGGAGACGAATGGCCCGCGGGGATCCGGGCATCCGGCTCACAAGAAGATGAAGTCCCCGTGGTCGACGCGGATACGGGTTGCGCTATATCACAGTTCGGTAAGGTAAAGACCTGGTCAGGGGCGATCGGCTTGGGTAAAGGCCGTGTCAGGATTGAGGTCATGCGCATCGACCTGGCTGATCTTGACTTCTGGCGCCGCCCGCCCAAGGAACGTCACGAGGCGTTCGCCCGGTTGCGCGCCCTGGACCGGCCGGTGTTCTTCGCGGAGAAGCGGGTGCCGCTGCTCCGCTCCGGCAAGGGCTTCTACGCGCTGGTCCGGCACGCCGACGTGGTGGAGGCCAGCCGCAACGCCAGGGTGTTCTCCAGCGAGCCGGGCGTGACCAGCCCCGAACCGCCCGGCTGGGTCAAGCACGTGTTCGGCGAGTCCATGGTCAACATGGACGACCCCCGGCACGCCCGGCTGCGCCGCATCGTCTCACGCGCGTTCAGCCCCAAGATGCTCGCCGGGCTGCAGGGCGGCATCGAGGCCGCCTGCGCCCGGATCGTCGACGACGTGCTGGCCGAGGGGCCGCGCGACTTCGTCACCCAGGTCGCCGCCCGGCTGCCCATCCACGTCATCTGCGACATGATGGGCATCCCCGACGACGTGCGGGCCGCGGTGCACCGGCAGGTGGACATCTCCACCGCCTACAGCGGGATACGGCCCAGCCTGCCGCACACCGTGCGGATGGCCACGCAGAACACCGTCGCGCTCCTCGCCCTGCAGCGCCTGGTGATCCGCCTCGGCCGGGAACGTGCCAGGGAGCCGCGCGGCGACCTGATCTCGGCGCTGGTCACCGCCAACGTGGACGGGGAGAGGCTCACCGACCGCGAGCTGGGGTCGTTCTTCGCGCTGCTGCTCGTCGCGGGCAACGAGACGGCCCGCAACACCATGGCGCACGGCATGAAGCTGCTCACCGACCACCCCGACCAGCGCAGCGCGCTGCTTGAGGACTTCGAGGGGCGCATCGGCGGGGCGGTCGAGGAGATGGTCCGCCACGTCTCGCCCATCATGCAGTTCCGCCGCACCGTCACCCAGGACCACGACCTGCGCGGCCTGCGCCTGAGGCGCGGGGACAAGGTCGTGCTCTTCTACGGCTCGGCCAACCGCGACGAGGCGGTCTTCCCCGACCCCGACCGGTTCGACATCACCCGCGACACCAAGCCGCACGTCGGGTTCGGCGGGCCGGGCCCGCACTTCTGCCTGGGGGCCAACCTCGCCCGCCTGGAGATCCGGACGATGTTCCGCGAGCTGTTCACCCGGCTGCCGATGATCCGCACGGTCGGCGAGCCGGAGCTGCTGGTGTCCAACTTCGACAACAGCGTCCGCCGGCAGGCGTTCACCTTCTGACACCTTCTGGCGCCTTCTGGTGCCTTCTGTCCCGGCGGCCCGGTGTCCCGGCGGGCCCGGACCGGCTCGGGGGCGGGCCGCGGGACACGGGGCGGTCACCCCGCGGACCCGCGGTTCCGGGGGAGGCCACGGGGGTAGGTCGGTGCCGTCGGCCGGTTTTCCCCGGGGGCGGGACGCCGGACGGAGGGGGGAGCGAACGATGCGGGCACTCGTGTGGCTGAAGGACGAGGGCGCCGAGTACGCGGAGGTGGACCTCGCATCCGAACTGGTGGCGGTCGGGGTGGCGATCGGCGCGGATCCGCTGCCCTACCGGCTGGAGTACACCCTGCGGACCTTCCCCGGTTACATGACCGAGATGCTGTCGGTACGGGTCCACGGCGCGGGCTGGCACCGGGCGCTCGACCTGCGCCGCTCCGAGCACGGCGCCTGGTCGTGCGAGACCAAGGAGGTGGGGCACCTGGCCGGGCCGTCGCCGGGCGGGAACGTCCAGGCCCTCAACGGCGCGCTCGACTGCGACCTGGGGCTGTCGCCGCTGACCAACACGATGCCGGTGCTGCGCCACGGCCTCAACGAGTGCGAGGGGCGGATGGACCTCGTCATGGCCCTGGTGGAGGTGCCCCACCTGCGGGTGCTGCGCCACGCCCAGCGCTACACCCACCTGGAACCCGGTCTGGTGCGCTACGAGAGCGAGGGCTTCACCGCGGACCTGTCCTTCGACGTCGACGGGATCGTCACCGACTATCCGGGCCTGGCCCGGCTGGTGCGCCGCTGAGCGGCGCCGTGTCCTCCCCGGCGAGAACGTTGCGGCGGATGGTCCAGAAGGCGGCCACCGCGGCGGCGGCCATCATCACCGCGCCGACCAGCATCGTCACGCGGAACCCGGCGGTGAAGGCCGTGGGGTCCCGCAGGGCGTCGCCGGTCAGGCCCACCAGGGGCGGGATCGCGGCGACCGCCAGCAGTCCGCCGGTCCTGGCCAGGGCGTTGTTGACGCCGCTGGCCACACCCGCGTAGCGGTCGGCGGCGCTGGCCAGCACGGTGGCGGTGAGCGGAGCCACCGCCGCCGACAGGCCCAGGCCGAACAGCGACACCGGCAGCAGCACGCCCGTCACGTAGGAGGAGCCGGGGCCGATCCACGACATCGGCACCAGCGCGGCGGCGCACAGCAGGATGCCGCCCGCCATCGGGACGCGCGGGCCGATCCGCCTGGCCAGCTCGCCCGCCGCCGGCGACAGCAGCAGCATCAGCACGGTGATCGGGATCATCGCCGATCCGGCGGCCATCGGCGAGAAGCCGGCCGAGACCTGGAGTTGGACGACGAGCAGGAAGAACACCACGCCCATCGCGGCGTACATGACCAGCGTGACGGCGTTGACCGCGACGAAGACCGGCGAGGCGAACACCCCGATCGGCACGAGGGCGTCCGGTGAGCGCCTGACCTCCAGCCAGGCGAACGCCGCGCCCAGCGCCGCGCCCGCCACGACCCAGGGCGCCGACAGGCCGATCAGGCCGTAGGTGATCCCGGCCAGCGCCAGCGCGGCCAGCGCCGCGCCGAGCACGTCGAACCGCCCGGTGGCCCCGGCGTCCCGGCTCTCGGGCACGTGCCGTACGGTCACCGCCACCACGAGCGCGGCCAGCGGCAGATTGATCAGGAACACCCAGCGCCAGCCGGCCGTCTCCACCAGCCAGCCGCCCAGCAGCGGCCCGACGGCCGCCGCGACCCCGCCCAGCCCCGACCAGGCGCCGATCGCGCGGGGCCGGTCCTCGGGGGCGAAGGACGACTGGATGATCGCCAGCGACCCGGGGGTCAGCAGGGCGCCGCCGACACCCTGCAGCGCGCGGGCCGCGGCCAGCGCCTCCACCCCGGGCGCCAGGCCGCACGCGGCCGAGGCGAGCGCGAACCACACCACGCCGGTCAGGAAGACCCGGCGCCTGCCGTACCGGTCGCCCAGCGAGCCGCCCAGCAGGATCAGGCCGGCCAGGGTGAGGGTGTAGGCGTTGACGGTCCACTGCAGGCCCGCCATGTCGGCGTCCAGGTCGCGGCCGAGTGCGGGGAGCGCCACGTTCACGACCGTTCCGTCCAGCAGCGCGATGCCGGAGCCGAGCACGGTGGCGGTGAGCACCCACCGGCCGGTGGCCGAACGGAGCCGGAGATGACCGTTGTCCATGATTGTCACAATCACCGGGGTTCCGCGGTTGTTCCGGCTCGCCGCCGGCGTTTGCGGTTCGCCGCCCGCGCGGCCGGAAACGGAGGCCCGCCACCGGTCACCGGATGTCGCCGGAGGTCCGTCGCCGATCACCGGATGTCGCCGGAGGATCGCCGCCGGTCACCGGATGCCTTCGGGGAGATCCGCTTCTGGGTGGGGGAGGGCGCCGGGACTCCCCGCCGGCGGGGACCGCGGTTCCCGGGGTGTCGGTGATCTCTGGTAGGACGTCTTCTGCCGCATTCCAGCTGACGGGAGCCCCCGATGGACCACACCGAGTTCACCGACCGCGTCGACGGTCTCTACGACGGCACCTACGCCGGCCTGCCGATCGTGGTCCCGGACTCCGGCGACCGGACGCCCGCCGCCGACCAGGCGGCGTGGCGGATCGGGGAGAGCGTTTACGACTCGAGTGAGGGCTACGAGCAGCGGTTCACCACGTTTCTGGAGAAGACGGACACCGCCGCGGTCAAGGCGCTCATCATCGGCGGCTGGCAGGAGGCCTACGACACGGACAGCTCGCGGGTCGTCGAGCTGCTCGCCCGCAACGCCGGCCGCCTCCCGGCCCTGCGTTCCCTGTTCCTCGGCGCGATGCCGTCGGAGGAGTGCGAGATCTCCTGGATCCAGCAGAGCGACGTCACCCCGCTGCTGGAGGCGTTCCCGCTGCTGGAGCGGCTGGAGGTGCGCGGGGGCACCGGGCTCACGCTGAACCCGGTCCGCCACGGCAACCTCAGGGTGCTCCGGTTCGAGACGGGCGGGCTGCCCGCCCAGGTCGTGCGCGGCGTCGCGGGATCCGACCTGCCCGCCCTGGAACACCTGGAGCTGTGGCTGGGCGTCTCGGAGTACGGCGGAGACGCCACCGTGGCGGACCTGGCGCCGATCCTGTCCGGTGAGCGGCTGCCCGCCCTGCGCCACCTGGGCCTGCAGGACAGTGAGATCCAGGACGAGATCGCCGCGGCGGTGGCGTCGGCGCCGGTGGTGGCCCGGCTCACGTCGCTGGCCCTGTCGATGGGCACGCTGACCGACGCCGGGGCCGAGGCGCTGCTGTCCGGCCAGCCGCTGACCCACCTCGCACGCCTCGACCTGCACCACCACTACCTGAGCGACGAGATGACCGAGCGGGTCCGGGCGGCCTTCGCCGGCGCCGGCGTCGAGGTCGACCTGTCGGAGCAGGAGGATCCCGACGACGACTGGCGTTACGTCGCGGTGGCCGAGTGACCGTCCCCACCGCTCCCTCCCGGCTCCGACCCCGATCCCGGTCGCGGTCTCGGCTCCGGCTCCGACTTCGACTTCGACCCCGATTCCGTAAGGACCCCAGGTGACCGAACGCGGTGATCACACGCCGGTCCGGACGGCCGTCGTCGGGACGCCCGGCGACCGCAGGGTGACCCTGTTCGCCGCCGCCTGCGCCCGGTACGGCCTGCCCGCACCCGCGGTCGTCCCCTGGACCCGCGTGCTGCGGGACGAGGAGATCCGGATCGAGCCGGGGTCGCTCGTGCGGATCGAGTCGCCCGGCCAGGACGCCGAGGCCGACGCGCTGCTGCGCGGCCCCGGACGGCCGACCCGGGCCGGCGGGGGAGCCGCCTGGCACGCGGCCCTGACAGCCGGGCTGGAGCGGATCCGCCGGGCCGTCGCCCGCACCCCGGGCGCGGTGCTGCTCGCCGACGTCGACGAGATCGCGGTGATGTTCGACAAACGACGGTGCCACGCGAGGCTGGCGGCGGCCGGGGTGCCGGTGCCGCCCGCTCTGCCCGGGCCGGTCGGCGGCTACGCCGAACTGCGCGAGCGGATGGACCGGGCCGGCTGGCGGAGGGTGTTCGTCAAGCCGGCCCACGGCTCGTCGGCCTCCGGGGTCGTCGCCCTGCAGGTCGCCGGATCCAGGATCAAGGCCGTCACCTCGGCGGAGCTGATCCGGGGCGGAGCGGCCGGGGCCGGGCCGTACGAGGGTGAGCGGGCCGGGGGCGGGCCGCACGGAGACGGGCGGGCCGGGGGCGAGACGCGCGGGGGCGGGCGGGCCGCGGTGGAGCTGCACAACTCGCTCCGGGTGCGCTCCTACGGGGACGAGGACGAGGTGGCGGCGATCGTCGACCTGCTGGCCGCCGACGGTCTCCACGTGGAGCGGTGGTTCCCCAAGGCGGGCTTCGGCGGCCGGGTGATCGATCTGCGGGTGGTCACCGTCGGCGGCACGCCCACCCACGCGGTCGCCCGCGCCGCCCGCGCCCCCATGACGAACCTGCACCTCGGCGGCGTGCGCGGCGACCTCGGCGCGGTCCGGGCGCGGCTCGGCCCGCGGGGCTGGGAACGGGTCCTGGACGCCTGCGCGCGGGCCGCGGCGTGCTTTCCCGGCAGCCTGTGCGCCGGGGTGGACGTGATGGTGGGCGCCGACTGGCGCGGCGTCGCCGTGGCGGAGGTCAACGCCTTCGGCGACCTGCTGCCCGGGCTGACGGGCCTGCCGGGAGGCGCGGCCGAGGGGCTCGACACCTACGCGGCCCAGGTCCGGGCGGTCCTCGCCCGCCACGTGCCCGCCCATCCGCCCGCCGGCGCGCCTGCGGGCCGGCCGTCCACCGGTTACCCGTCCACCGGTCACCCGCCCGCGGGTCATCCGCCCGCGGGTCACGCGGCCGTCTCCCACGTGGCGGTGACACGGTGAGCGGCGGGACGAGAGGCGGCCGGGGCGGCGCGGCGGGCGCGACCCGGGACATGAACGCGATCGTGGGCAGCCACGACCTGCTGCTGGTGACGCTCGACACGCTCCGCTACGACGTGGCCGACGAGCTGATCAGGGCGGGGAGGCTGCCCACCCTGGCCCGGGCGCTGCCCGGCGGGCGATGGGAACGCCGGCACAGCCCCGGCAGCTTCACCTATGCCGCGCACGCCGCGATCCTGGCCG
This sequence comes from Streptosporangium pseudovulgare, assembly GCF_014648055.1. GTDB lineage: Bacteria > Actinomycetota > Actinomycetes > Streptosporangiales > Streptosporangiaceae > Streptosporangium > Streptosporangium pseudovulgare. Next base: position 224,874 of record NZ_BMQJ01000011.1, on the reverse strand, counting down.
GTTTCCTGCCCACCCCGGTCGCGCCGGGGCCGCACCCCCGGCTGTTCGCGGCGGCGTTCCCCGGCAGCGAGACGACGGCCGAGGGCACCTGGGTGTTCGACGCGGCGGACCTGCCCGGCGGACTGGCCCGGGCTGGATACCACACGGTCTGCGTGGGAGGGGTGGGCTTCTTCAACAAGCTCACCCCGCTCGGATCCGCGCTTCCGGGACTGTTCGCCGAGAGCCACTGGGATCCGGAGTTCGGGGTGACCTCGCCGACCTCCTTCGAGGCGCAGGTCGAGTGCGCCGAGCGGGCGGTACGGGGCGCCCGGGGACTGGTGTTCCTGTTCGTCAACGTCTCGGCGCTGCACCAGCCGAACTGGTTCCACCTGCCGGGGGCGACCCGTGAGCACGGCGACGACCTGCGCAGCCACGCCGCCGCGCTGGAGTACGTCGATCGGCACATCGGCAGGCTGTTCGCCCTGATGAGCGCCAGAAGGCCCGGCTTCGCGATCGTCTGTTCCGACCACGGCACCGCCTACGGCGACGACGGATACGTCGGGCACCGGATCGGCCACGAGGTCGTCTGGACCGTCCCCTACGGGGAATTCACAATGAAACAGGGAGAATGGTGACGGCTGCGAGCCCCTACCAGGGATACGTCTACGCCTACCCGCACAAGACGGCCTACCGGCCGCTGGACCCGCGCCCGCCGCTGCGGCGGGTGTGGGAGGGCGAGCCGATGGACAGCCTCTCCCTCTACCTGCACATCCCGTTCTGCGAGATGCGCTGCGGGTTCTGCAACCTGTTCACCCGGACCGGCGCGCCGGACGAGCTCGTCGCCGCCTACCTGGACGCCCTGGAGCGCCAGGCCGGCGCCGTACGGGATGCCCTGGACGCCGCCCTGGACGGCGCTTCCGGCAGCGCCCCCGGCGTCTCCGGCGTCTCCGGCGTCCCCGGCACCCCCGGTGCCTCCGGCGGCGCCCCGGGCGGGCCGGTGTTCGCGGTCGCGGCCGTCGGCGGCGGCACCCCCACCTACCTGAGCGCGGCCGAACTCACCCGGCTGTTCGACCTGACCGAGCGGACCATGGGCGTCGACCTGCGGACCGTGCCGCTGTCGGTGGAGACCTCACCGGCGACCGCGACCGCCGACCGCCTGGCGGTCCTGGCCGAGCGGGGCACCACCCGGATCTCGATCGGCGTGCAGAGCTTCGTCGACGCCGAGGCCCGCGCGGCGGTCCGGCCGCAGCGGCGCGCGGAGGTCGAGGCGGCGCTCGGCCGGATCAGGGAGGCCGGGTTCGAGACGCTCAACCTCGACCTCATCTACGGCATCGACGGGCAGGACGCCCGGTCGTGGCGTCACTCGCTGGACGCGGCGCTCGCCTGGAAACCCGAGGAGATCTACCTCTACCCGCTGTACGTCCGGCCGCTCACCGGCCTCGGCCGCCGCGCGCGCGACTGGGACGACCACCGGCTGGGCCTCTACCGGCGGGGACGCGACCACCTGCTCGCCGCGGGGTACGAGCAGGTGTCCATGCGGATGTTCCGGTTGCCGGACCCCGCCCGCACGGCGGCCCCCGCCCACACGACCGGCTACTGCTGCCAGAGCGACGGCATGGTCGGGCTCGGCTGCGGCGCCCGCTCCTACACCTCCGCCCTGCATTACTCCCACGAGTACGCGGTCGGCACCCGCCAGGTGCGCGCCATCATCGACGACTACGTACGGCTGGCGCCCGGCGACTTCACCGCCGCCAACGTGGGGTTCCGCCTGGGGGACGACGAGCGCCGCCGCCGCCATCTCATCCAGTCGCTGCTCCAGGCCGAGGGGCTCGACCCGGCCGCCTACCGGGAGCGTTTCGGCACCGAGGCGACGGCCGACTTCGGCGCCGAGTTCGACCGCCTCGCCGCCCGGGGGTGGCTGGAGACGGACGCCGGGTGGCCGCGGCTCACCGCGGAAGGGCTGGCGCACTCCGACGCGATCGGCCCGGCGCTGTTCTCCGGCGCGGTCCGGGAGCTGATGGCGGGATACGAGGCGCGGTGAACGAGCGAGAACGACCCCGCGAGCTGCCCGTCCTCACGGTGCGCGACCGTGCCGCGCACGACCAGGCCGCGCACGGCACGTGTGACCGCGGCGCCGCGGCGCAGGACGACGCCGCGCCCGGCCGCGACGCCGGCCACCTGACCGTCCTCTACCGGGGGCCCCTGTCCAGCTGCGACTACGACTGCCCCTACTGCCCGTTCGCCAAGCGCCGCGACGACCCCGCCCGGCTGCGCCGCGACCGGGCGGCGCTGGAGCGGTTCACCCGGTGGGCGGCGGAGCGCGACCACCCCGTCTCGGTGCTGTTCACTCCCTGGGGCGAGGGGCTCGTCCGGTCGTGGTACCGGCGGGCGATGGTCGGGCTCAGCCATCTGCCGCACGTCCGGCGGGTCGCCATCCAGACCAACCTCAGCTGCCGCACCGGCTGGCTGGGCGAGGCCGATCTCGGCACCCTCGCCCTGTGGGTCACCTACCACCCCGGGCAGGTCGACTACGAGCGGTTCCTCGGCCGGTGCCGCGACCTGACCGGGATGGGCGTCCGTTTCAGCGTCGGCGTCGTGGGGCTGCCCGAGCACCTGGACCACGCCCGCCGGCTCCGTGACGACCTGCCCGCCGAGGTCTACCTGTGGGTCAACGCCGCCGAGGGTCACTCCTACACCGACGCCGAGGCGGCCGAGTGGACGCGGCTCGACCCGCTCTTCTCCTACAGCCGCACGCCGCACCGCAGCGCCGGGCGGCCGTGCCGTACGGGGGACACCGTGATCTCGGTGGACGGCGAGGGCACCGTACGGCGCTGCCACTTCGTCCCGGAGGTCCTCGGCAACCTCTACGACGGGACGTTCCGGCCGCGCGCCCGGCCGTGCCCGGCCGCCCTGTGCGACTGCCACATCGGCTACGTGCACCTGGAGCCCACCGGCCTCTACGACGTCTTCGCCGGGGGGATCCTGGAGCGTGTCCCCGCCTTCCACGGCCGGGCCCGCTGAGACCGGAGGCCGGATCGGGGCCCCGCCGGCGCACCGGCCCGGACGGGCGCGCGTGACCGGGCGCGCGTGACCGGGCCTCCGCGCCGCGCGCCCGCCCGGCGGGGTCGGCGCCGCCGGGCTCAGGTCTCCCTGACCGGCCGGTAGTCGGTCTCGGTCATGCCGAAGGTCCAGGCCACACCCTCGCGGGCGGTGCGGGTGGACGGCGGGACCCGCAGCCAGTATTTACGGAAGGTCCCGTCGGGTTCGGCGGTGGAGTTGACCACCTCGACCATCGTCACCGGCTCGTCGTCCGGTAGGGTGATCCGCCACAGCACGCCCGCCTCGTCGCGGTGCACGGGGACGGCGCCGGACTCGGCGAGGTAGCGGTCGTAGCCGAAGTGCTCCAGCATGACCCGGCGCAGCTCGGCGTTCTCCTCGGCGTCGATCCGCTGCACGGTCAGCGCCGCCATGGTGGCGGAGAAGCCTGCGGGGACCGGCATGCCGCCCCAGGCGTGCACGGCGAAACCGTCGGGGAACGACAGCGCCGGACCGCCGGCGCGGTGCAGGCGCGACATCCCGTCGCGGTGCAGCTCGGCGGGGCGCTCGCACACGACGGCCACCCGCTCGAACGGCCACCACCAGCCCGCCGACCGCGCGACCCGGGCGAGCCCCTCCGTCTCCGGCCGGTCCAGGGCGTCGAACAGCGCCAGCCACGGCGCGTCGTGCTGGCCCAGCACGGCGTCCAGGGTCGAGGCGCGCAGCGCGGCGGCGGCGGTCTGCGACTCCTCCGCGGCGGCGACGCCCTGGCGGATCCGGGTCACGATCCCGTTCACCGGGTCCCAGAGCCGCCCCCCGGTGAGGGCCCAGGCCAGCGCCCAGCCCGCCGGGCCCAGGGCGGCGTACGCCTCCGCCCTGGCGCGCTGCCACGGGCCGGTCCGCACCGCGTCGCGCACGGACCGGCCGGTGTCGAGCAGGGCGGCGGCCCGGGCGCCGGCGAGGGGGGAGTCGGCCCAGACGATCTCCCCGGGTTCGGCCAGCCCGGCGGCCCGGTAGGCCAGCCGTACGCCGGCCTCCGCCTCGGGGCGGTCGGCGGGCCCGGCGCGGAAGGCGACCTCCTCCCAGCGCTGCGCGGCGGCGGCCAGGACGTCGGCGAGTTCGGTGGTGACGGTCATGCTCGGGGACTCCTCAGTCGGCGACGACGCGGAAGGCGCCGGGGATGTACTCGCGCTGGCGCTGCACGCGGTACCACCCCCTGGGCAGGGGGATCGCGGCATGCTCCTCGTGGACGACGCGCCCGCCGTCGGGCAGGTGCAGGTGGTCGGGGTCCATCGGGTGCAGACCGCGGACGAGCGTGCCCGGGCCCACCACCGCGTGGGCGTGGCCGGTGGCCTCGCCCAGGGCCAGGACCAGGCGGCCCCGGGCGTCGCGCGGCGCGGACGGCGCGGTCCTGGCCGAAGGCGGCACGGCCTCCTCGGCGACGGGAACGATCAGGATGTCACCCTGGCGATACATCGGCGGTCTCCTCGGGATCGGGATGATCGGAAATTAGCCGCCGTCACCGACATTTCCCGCCCGCACGGAAGCCGGCCCGGTATTTCCCCCGAGACGGAACCGGAGCCGGCGGATCCCGCGATAGACCGGAATGTGGATCTCTTCAGGTTCGGGCGCCGCGAACCGCCCCCGGTCGGCCCGGACAGCGACGACGCCGAACTCATGGCGGCCGTCGCCGCCCTGTGCGAGCGGGTCGTCGTGATGCGCGGGGGACGCGTCGTGTTCGAGGGGACCCCGGCGGGTCTCGCCACGGCCGCGTCGGGGCAGGTGTGGCTGTCGGATCACCCCCCGGCGGCGTCGCGGCTGTTCTGGCGGACCGCCGACGGCCGCTACCGGACGCTGGGGGAGCGGCCGGCCGGCGCCGTCCCCGCCGTGCCGGCCATCGAGGACGGCTACCTGCTCCTCCTCGGCGACGCGGCGGGGGTGGCGGCGTGACGTCCTCCGCCCGCCTGCGGGCGCTGGTGGCCTTCGAGACGCGCCGGCTGCTGCGCGGCCCGCTGCTGTGGGGCGCGGCGGCCCTGTGCCTGGTCCTGCGGCTGTACGCGGTCCGGGAGTGGCTGCCGGACCTGACCGTCGACCCGGTGAGCATGTCGGGCGCCATGCTGCTGCTCGCCGCCGCCGCCATGTTGGCCGCCCACCTCGCCGCCTCCCGGGACACCCGCGAGGGCATGCCGGAGACGCTCGGCCCGCTGCCGGGCCGGGCGCCGGAGCGGACCGTGGCCGCGGTGGTCGCGGCCGTGGCGGCGGGCACCGGGATCGCCGCGCTGACGATGGCCCTCTATCTGGTGGCGCGGCTGGCCATGGGGCCGGTGGCCGGGACGTTCGACCCGTACGAGGCGCTGGCGGGGGTGCTGGCGGTGCCGTTCGCCGCGGGGCTGGGCGCGGCGCTCGGCAGGTGGGCGCCCTGGCCGGTCGCGGTGCCCGCGGCGGCCTTCCTGCTGGGAGTGTTCACCTGGCTGAACGGCAACCAGAGCGGCTACGGCGGCTGGTTCCTGCCGGTGGTGCTGTTCCACGGCCCCGACTGGCCGGCCCGGCCGTCCGGCCCGCACGTGCTGTACCTGGTCGCGGCGGTCGCCCTCTTCGCCGCCGCGGCCCTGCTGCGGCACGGGATCAGACCGGCGCGCCTGGCGGCGGCGGTGACCGCGGTGGCGGTGGCGGTGCCCACGGGGGCCGCCGCGACCGCCGCCGCCCCGGGAGGGGAGGAGATGAACCCGCCCCTGACGAGGGGCATGGAGTTCACCGCGCGGCTCGTCCCGGCGCGGGTCCGCGACCGCTACCTCGGGCCGGACTCCCGCAGGTGCGAGAAGCGGGGCGCCGTCACGTACTGCGCGTTCCCGCGGTACGTCTCCTGGGTCCCGCTGTGGGCCTCGGCCGTGGAGCCCGTCGTCGAGGCGCTGCCCCCGGCGGCGCGCGGCCGGCTGCCGGTCGTCCGGCAGTACTCCGACAGCTGGTGGATGGCCGACGACCACGACGAGCGGTTCATCGGGACGTTCATGGTGTGGAGCCGGGCCGGCGCGGCCGAGCTGGGCTACGCCCGCGAACTGCTGGCCACCCCCGGAGCCAGGGAACGGATCTGGGCACATTGAGACACATTGCTCAAATCGGGCACCACGATCGAGCGGGCGCTGCCGCTGCTGGGACTGCGCCCGCACTTCGCCCCCGAGCCGGTCAGGGGGACGCCGTGCTCGTGATCCGCCTGTTGCGGCCGGTGCTCAGGGCGACCCACTGGACCCCCCTCGCGGTCGCCGCCGCACTGGCCCTGCTGATGATCTCCGCGGTCGACGCCGGCGCGGCCCTGGGGTGGGGGACGGCGCTCACCCTGCTGCGGATGACGGCGGTGCTGCTGGGCGCGGCGGCCGCGTTCACCGTGTCCGACGCGATGGACGCCGACACCGGCGCCACCCCGGTGCCCCGCCGGGTGCGTCAGGGGCTGCGCTGCGCCCTGGGCGCCCTGGGCGCCGGGCTGACCTGGGCGGCCGCCTGCGCGATCGCCGTGGCCAGGCTGCGCGCGGGGGATGAGCTGCGAGTGCCAGGGATGGCGGTGGAGGCGGCGGTGTGCGTCGCGGTCGGTCTGCTGTCGGCGTCGGTGGCCGCCCGGCTGCACCCGGGGAGGGTGGCCGGTCTCGCCGGGATGGGCGGTCTGCTCGCGGTCGTCTCGGTGAGCCTGGTCGCCCGGGGCCCGTACTGGCCGTGGCCGTACCCCCGGGAGGACGACTGGGAGGAGGTGCACCACGGCTGGCTCGCGGCGCTGGTGGTCGTCGTGGCGCTGCTCGGGCCGGCCTGTGGTGACCTGCGCTCGCGGATCAGGCGGCCGGTTCGGCGCGGACGGTGCGGCCGAGGTCGGCCAGCACCTCGGTGGTGAGCCGGAAGGCGAGCCTGGCCTCCTGGACGATCCGCCGCCGCTCGTCCTCATCCGCGGGCAGGGCGTCCAGCCGGGCGCGGTACTCCCGCCTGAAGCGGGGGACGCTGCCGACCGCGTCGAAACGGTAGGAGTCGGCGCCGCCGTCCGGCCCGTAGCCGTAGATCCGCCGCAGCTCCCGCCGGATGAACTGCCCGCCCGACAGGTCGCCCAGGTAGCGGGTGTAGTGGTGGGCGACGTAGCCGCCCGGCCAGGCGGCGACGTGTTCGATGCGGGCCACCAGGGCCAGGGTCGGCGCCGACGGCTCGATCGCGGACCGCCAGCCGGGGCCGTAGACCGTCTCCAGGTCGCGCTCCAGCGCCTCCCCCCGGTACAACTCGGGCAGGACGAACGGCGCGGCCACCGGGTCGTCCGCCAGGGTCCGGGAGACGCGGTCGAGCGCGGTGTAGACGAAGTGGTTCTGGGCGACCATCGCGCCGTAGCCCTCCGGGCTGAGCCGGCCGGCCAGCAGCGCGACGAGGTAGTCCTGGTTCTCGGCCGCGGTGTGGTCGTCCCGGGTGGCGTTCCTGAGCACTTCGGAGAACGGTGCCTCGCTCAATATCACTCCGCGGGGAAGGGGGTTTACGCTGACATCGTTCCCCAGCCTCACAAAACCCACCAAACCCGTCAAACTCGCAGCGACCTTCCGCTCGCCGGTTCCCCCGGGCCCGGGAGGTCCACCGCGGAGCCGCCCGGCGCCCGGCCGTCCTCCACGGGTCGCCCGCCGCGGGTGCCCGCCTCCCCGCCGTCCTCCGCGGGTCGCCCATCGCGGGTGTCCGCCTCCCCGCCGTCCTCCACGGCGATACGCCCGTCACCCCCGGCGGTGCGCCCGCCGCGGAGCCGTCCGGCCGCGCGGACGGCCGGCACGACGAGGGTCAGCAGCGCGGCGAGCACCGGCAGCCAGGCCAGCCGGTGCGCCAGCCAGGCCGGGCCGGTGGGCGCCTCCACCAGACCGGGAAGCCCGCCGAGGCGCAGCGCGGCCAGCGCCGCCGCGGCGAGAACGGTCTGGTGCCACAGGAAGACGGTCATCGCCGACAGGTTCACCAGCGCGACCGCCGCCCACAGCCGGGGCCGCCGCATCAGCCGGGCCAGCGGCTCACGCACCAGCAGCGCCAGCCCCACCTGCGCGACCCCGAAGCAGACCACGGCGAGCGTGGGCGGGCTGAGGTTGGACACCTTCGCCCCGGTGACGCCGACCATGCTCGCCGGATACCCGAACCAGGTGACCAGCGCCGCGGTCCCGGCCGCGCCCGCCGCCAGCATGCCCGCCGCCACCCGGCGCGAGGTGAGCGCCCCGCCCGCCCAGGCGACGCCCAGCGCGTACGGCACCAGCCATCCGGCCACCACGTTCACCCACCCCGGCCAGGACGGCCCGCCGAGCCCGAACCGGACCGCGTCCGCCGCGAGCACGACCGCGGCGGCCGAGCCGGCCACGGCGAGCGGCGCGGCCCGCAGCAGGGGAGTGGCCGCGGTGAGGGCGGCGAAGACCGCCAGGAACCACACCGGCCCGGCCGCGGGCTGCACCAGCGACCGGATCGGCCCGACCGGCATGCCGCCCACCGCCAGTCCGGCGGCGACGCCCGCCCACACCAGGGCGGGCAGGCCCACCGGACGCAGCAGCCGTCGCATCCTGGCCCGCACCCACACCCGGTATCCGGCGGCCGACCGCAGGCTCCGCGCCGCCGCGTACCCGCCCACGAAGAAGAACACCGCCAGCGTCTGCAGCACCCAGGAGGCGGGCGTCAGCCAGGGCATGTAGGTGAGCGGGCTGGAGACGCGCACGGTCCCGCCGGGGCGGGGCGCCCACGCCGTGATCAGCCAGTGGCCGGTGACCACTCCGGCGACGGCCAGCGCCCGCAGCGCGTCCACCCCGCGGTCCCGGCCGGCCGGGGTGGCGGCCTCGATGCGGGCTGTGAAGCCTGTGAAGCCTGTGAAGCCTGTGAAGGCGGCGAGGGCGCCGGGGGCGGGCGCGGGCCGCCGTGCCGGTACGGTGCGGTCAGCCACGGGACACCTCGCCGGTCCGGCCGAGGGCGATCAGGGTGAGGTTGCGCAGCGACTCGGTGCCCGGGTGCAGGTAACCGCTGTGTCCCACGTCGCCGGTGGCGAACACGTTGCCCCCGAAGCCCGGCGCCGCCGGGTCCGGCCCGAAGCCCAGCGGGCCCAGCCGTACCTTCGGCACCTTCCGCACCCAGTCGCTCCGCCCGCTGCCCGCCCACAGCGGGACGCCCAGCTCCGCCGCGGACGAGACGCCGAGCCCCGGGCTGCCGAAGACGGCGAGGCTCTCCACCCCCGACCCCGGGACCGCTCCGGCGCACACCACCGAGCCGTAGCTGTGGCACAGCAGGCTGACCCGCTTGCCGCGGAGCGTCGCATCGAGGTAGCGCCGCAGCTCCACCGCACCTCGCCGGGCGGCCCGGTCGGTCAGCGCGCCGACACTGGTGGTGGCCGGGCTGTCGTACCCGAGCCAGGCGACCGCCGCCAGCCGTGCCCCGGGGTCCAGCGCCCGCGCCTCGGCCAGCACGGTCCGGGCTCCGAACGCCGGCGTGCTGTACGGGTCGGCCCGGCCGCCGTCGAAGTTGGCGGCCGTGGTGTCGGAGCCGGGCACGACGACCACGACGCGCTCGGCCGCGCGCAGATCGCCATAGACGCGGATGATCCGGTCGCCGTGGGCGGCTGGAACGGCCGCGTAGGCCAGGGCGGCGACGGTGACGACGGTGAACGCGCGGTAGAGCATGGGACCTCCGGTCCGATCGGGGGGATCGGACAGGACGCTATGAACCGGGGCCTGTCGCCCGCGTCACCCCGGCGTGCTCACCCGCCGGGTCACCCCGTGGGGGGAGGGGGTCGTACCGGGCCCGGCCGCGCGGCGGCGCCTCGGGCGCCGCTCGCCGTACGAGGCCCCGGTGGGGTAGACCGCATCCGGTCGCGCGGTGGAGCCACGGATCAGCCGCCGGGGCGGACCAGGCCCGTCTCGTAGGCGTAGACGATCGCCTGGGCGCGGTCGCGCAGGTCCAGTTTGGCCAGGATGCGGCCCACGTGGGTCTTGACGGTCTGCTCCGACACCACGAGCTGTTCGGCGATCTCCTGGTTGGAGCGGCCCTGGGCGATCAGGGTGAGGACCTCTGTCTCGCGCTCGGTGATGTCGGCCGGCCGGGCGCGCGGGCGACGCGGCCCGACGCGGGCGAACTCCGAGATCAGCCGCCGGGTCACCGACGGCGCGAGCAGCGCGTCACCGGAGGCGACGACCCGGACCGCCTCGGCGAGCTGCTGGGCGGAGGCGTCCTTGAGCAGGAACCCGCTCGCCCCGGCCCGCAGCGCCTCGTACACGTAGTCGTCGAGGTCGAAGGTGGTCAGGATCAGCACCTTCGGCTTCGGGCCGTCCGCGTCCAGGATGGCCCGGGTGGCGGCCAGGCCGTCCATGACCGGCATCCGCACGTCCATCAGCACGACGTCCGGCCGCAGCTCGGCCGTCCGGACCATGGCCTCGCGCCCGTCGGCGGCCTCGCCGACGACCTCGATGTCCGGCTGGGAGCTGAGGAACACGGTGAAGCCGGTCCGCACCATGCCCTGGTCGTCGGCGATGAGCACCCGGATCGTCATGCGCCGCCCTCCGCGTCTTCCACGATCGGAAGTATGGCGGTGACCGCGAAGCCCTTCCCGACCGGCCCCGCCCACAGCTTCCCGCCGAGCATGGAGACCCGTTCCCGCATGCCGAGCAGGCCGTGCCCGGCGTTGCCCGGCGGGCGCTCGCGGCCGCCGACGCCGGGGCCGTTCGCCACGTGGACGCGCAGCTCGTCGCCGGAGCGGGTGATCCGCACCGAGACGGCCGAGCCGGGCGCGTGGCGCATGGCGTTGCTCAGCGCCTCCTGGACGATCCGGTATGCCGAGAGGCTCACCGCCTCGGGCAGTCCCAGCAGGTCGCCGCCCAGCCGGAGCGTCACGGTGAGCCCGGCGGACCGCGCGGTGGCGACCAGCTCCTCCAGCCGGCCGAGGCCCGGCTGCGGCGCGGTGTCGGCGCGTTCGCCGCCGTCGCGCAGCACCCCCAGCACGCGGCGCATCTCGGTCATGGTCGCCAGTGACAGCGCGCGGATCTCCGCGAGTCCCTCCTCCAGCACCCGGGAGTCCCCGGCGGCCTTCAGCGGCACGGCTTCGGCCTGGATGGCGATCACCGACATGTGGTGGGCGACGACGTCGTGCAGTTCCCGGGCGATCCTGGTCCGTTCCTCCAGTACGGCCTGCGCCGCCAGGGCCCGCTCGCTGCGCCGTTCCTCCTCCGCCAGCCGGCCGGCGGCCAGGCGCCTGCTCCGCACGTTGTAGCCCAGGAGCGCGGTCACCGTCAGCAGGCCGGCGCCCAGCACGATCTCGCCGCCGTTGGCGCTGACCACGACCAGGGCGAGGACCGAGACGAGCCACGCCCCGAGGACGGTCTCGCGGTCGCAGCGCACCGCCACCGAGTAGACGACCAGCAGGTAGGTGATGGCGCCCGCGGTGGAGTAGGAGTGCGAGGACAGCCGCTCCACGAAGTGGGCGGCCAGGAGCATGCCGCCGGTGGCCAGCCGCCAGGCCGCCAGCGGCCACCGGTCGCGCAGCGCCAGGGGCAGTGAGGAGACGACCGCGCAGAGGAGCAGGACGTTCTCGTTGATGCCCGGAGGCGGGATGCCCGGCCGGAGCGACTCGCCGTTGACGCCCAGCAGGACCGAGTAGCCGGAGGCGAACAGGATCCAGGCGAGCACCAGGTCGGCCACCAGGACCAGGTCGAGGGTCCGGAACGGCAGCAGCCCGAGGAAGGCCGGCACCCGGGGCCGGAGGCGCCGCGACCGGGGGAACGGCGGGCCGGGCTCCCCCTTCACCAGGGCGCGGACCAGCGGCCGGGAAAGCCGGGAGAGGGCGTCACGCGGGGGCATCGGCCCAGCCTAGGGGGATCGCGGGCGGCCGGCGTCACACCCCGGGGTGATGCGTTCCGTCCCACCTCGGAGTGATGCGCCCCGTCCCACCCGGGAGTGATCCCTCCGGGAGCCCGTCCGGGAGCCCGTCCGGGAGCCCGTCCGGGAGCCCGTCCGGGAGCCCGTTCGAGAGCCCGTCCGGAGACCCCTCCGAGGGCGTCGATTACAGAATTACGATCGCTCACGGCGAACACGCTCAATCCCGGGAACATATTGCCGCTCTCATTAATTGAGTCGGTGTAACTCAACCCTTGGAGTTCGCATGAGTGAGAGCTTGATCCTCCCGGTTCTCCCGCTCGACGACCAGGTCGTGCTGCCGGGAATGGTGGTCCCGCTGGACCTGTCCGAGGCCGAGGTCCGGGCCGCGATCGACGCGGCTCAGGCACTGACCGAGAACAAGGGACAGGTCCTGCTCGTTCCCCGCATCGACGGCCGCTACGGCTCCGTCGGCGTCAAGGCCGTCGTCGAGCAGGTCGGCAGGCTGCCCGGAGGCGAGCCCGCCGCCGTCGTGCGCGGCGTCGACCGCGTCCGCGTCGGCGCGGGCACGACCGGCCCCGGCGCCGCGCTGTGGGTGCAGGCCACCGTCATCAAGGCCGTCCCGGCGGGCGAGCGCGCCGTCGAGCTGGCCAAGGAGTACAAGGCGCTGACCACCACAATCCTGCAGAAGCGGGGCGCCTGGCAGGTCGTCGACGCCGTCAACCAGATGGACGACCCGTCGGTCCTGGCCGACAGTTCCGGCTACGCCCCCTGGCTGGGCACCCCGCGCAAGGCCGAGATCCTCGAGACCGCCGACCCGGCGGACCGGCTGGCCAAGCTGGTCGAGTGGGCGCGCGAGCACCTCGCCGAGCTCGACGTCGCCGAGACGATCCGCAAGGACGTCCAGGAGGGCATGGAGAAGCAGCAGCGCGAGTTCCTGCTGCGCCAGCAGCTCGCCGCCGTCCGCAAGGAGCTGTCGGAGCTCAACGGCTCCTCCCCCGAGACCGAGGAGGAGGACTACCGCGCCCGCGTCGAGGCCGCCGACCTGCCCGAGAAGGTGCGCGAGGCCGCGCTGAAGGAGGTCGACAAGCTGGAGCGGACCTCCGACCAGTCCCCGGAGACCGGCTGGATCCGCACCTGGCTCGACACCGTCCTCGACATCCCGTGGAACACCCGGACCGAGGACTCGTACGACATCGCCGCGGCCCGCGCCGTCCTCGACGCCGACCACACCGGCCTCGACGACGTCAAGGACCGCATCATCGAGTACCTCGCCGTCCGCGGCCGCCGGGCCGAGAAGGGCCTCGGGGTCGTCGGCGGGCGCCGCAGCGGCGCCGTACTGGCGCTGGCAGGACCTCCCGGAGTGGGCAAGACCTCCCTCGGCGAGTCGGTGGCCCGCGCGATGGGCCGCAAGTTCGTCCGCGTGGCCCTCGGCGGCGTCCGCGACGAGGCCGAGATCCGCGGCCACCGGCGCACCTACGTCGGCGCCCAGTCGGGCCGGATCGTCCGCGCGATCCGCGAGGCCGGCTCGATGAACCCGGTCGTGCTGCTCGACGAGGTGGACAAGGTCGGCTCCGACTACCGCGGCGACCCCACCGCGGCGCTGCTGGAGGTGCTCGACCCGGCGCAGAACCACACCTTCCGCGACCACTACCTGGAGGTCGAGCTCGACCTGTCCGACGTGCTGTTCCTGGCGACCGCCAACGTGCTGGAGGCCATCCCCGGCCCGCTGCTGGACCGCATGGAGATCGTCACCCTCGACGGCTACACCGAGGACGAGAAGGTCGCCATCGCCCGGGACCACCTGCTGCCCCGCCAGCTCGACAAGGCCGGCCTGACCGCCGAGGACGTCGTCATCGGCGAGGACGCGCTGCGCCGGCTGGCCGGCGAGTACACCCGGGAGGCCGGCGTGCGGTCCCTGGAGCGCTCGATCGCCCGGGTTCTGCGCAAGGTGACCGCCAACGTCGCGCTCGGCGCCGGGGAACTGCCGGTGACGGTCACGGACCTCGTCCCCTACCTCGGCCGCCCGCGGCACGTGCCGGAGTCCTCGCTCCCGGAGTCCCGCCAGCGTACGGCGGTGCCCGGCGTGGCCACCGGCCTGGCGGTCACCGGCGCCGGCGGCGACGTCCTGTACGTGGAGGCGTCGCTGGCCGACCCGGAGACCGGCGACACCGGCCTGACCCTGACCGGCCAGCTCGGCGACGTCATGAAGGAGTCGGCCAGGATCGCCCTGTCCTATCTGCGCTCGCGCGGCGCGGAGCTGGAGCTGCCGGTGTCCTCCCTCAAGGACCGCTCGGTGCACATCCACTTCCCCGCCGGCGCCGTTCCCAAGGACGGTCCGTCGGCCGGCGTCACCCTGATCACGGCCCTGGCCTCGCTGCTGTCGGGCCGCCAGGTCAGGAGCGACGTGGCGATGACCGGCGAGGTCTCCCTCACCGGCCGGGTGCTGCCGATCGGCGGGGTCAAGCAGAAGCTGCTGGCCGCCCACCGGGCGGGCATCACCACCGTGCTGATCCCGGCCCGCAACGAGCCCGACCTGGACGACGTCCCGCAGGCGGTGCGCGACGAGCTGACCATCCACACGGTCAGCGATGTGCGGGAGGTCCTGGAGATCGCGCTCACCCCGGCCAAGGTCGCCGACCGCGCCGCGGCCTGACCCGGCTCACGCGGCACGGCCGGTCGCACGTGATCCGACCGGCCGCGCGCGGCCTGACCCGGCCGTCCCCGTGACGAACGGCCCGCCCTCCAGGGCGGGCCGTTCGCCGTTCCGGGCGGGGAACCGGTCGGGGGCCGTTCACCGTCCCGGGCGGGAAGCCGACCGGCTCCCCGAAGGACATAAATGGACGAATCATTCATTCGCTTGAACGGATGATCCGTCCATGCTGTCATGAACGCATGCTGTACGGCACGCCTCAGCTGGAGGCCATCGACGACAAGGTCCTCGGCGAGATCGAGGAGATGCGGCGCGACCTGAAATACCGTCTCGCCGAGACCCACCGCTGGGACGGAAGACTCCGGCGCCACCTCCAGGCCCTGGCCATCCAGGGGTCCAACTCCATCGAGGGCTACCGCGCCAGCGTCGAGGACATCGAGTCGATCATGGCCGGTGAGGACCCGCTGGAGACCCCCGCCACGGTGGCCAGGGAGATCGCCGGCTACCAGCAGGCGCTCACCTACATCCGGATCCTCTCCCACACCCGGGCGTTCCGGTTCGACACCGGCCTGCTCCACGCGCTCAACTTCATGATGATCGGCCACCACGTGGACAAGACCCCGGGCGCCGTACGGCCCGGCGGCATCTACGTCCGCAACACGGCCACCGGCGAGGTCGTCTACGAGGGCCCGGACGCCGAGGAGGTGCCGGAGCTGCTGGAGGAGCTGACCGGCTGGCTCAACACGGGCGACCTCGACGCGCCGAGCTACGTGCGGGCGGCCATGGCCCACTTCAACCTGGTGAGCATCCACCCCTGGCGCGACGGCAACGGCCGGATGTCCCGGGCGCTGCAGACGCTGGTGCTCGGCCGCGACCAGATCACCACCCCGGAGTTCTCCTCCATCGAGGAGTGGCTGGGCCAGGGGAGGGCCACGTACGACTACTACGACGCCTTGGCCCAAGGGCAGGGCGGCCGGTGGAACCCGCACGGCGACACGCTGCCCTGGGTGCGGTTCTGCCTGCGGGCCCACCACCTCCAGGCCCAGCAGGTCGGGCGGCGGCTGGCCGAGGCGGGGGAGGTGTGGACGATGCTGGAGGAGCGGGTCGACGCCGACGGGCTGAACCCGCGGACCGTCTCCGCGCTCTACGAGGTGTTCGTCAACCGGCGGCTGCGCCGCAGCAGATACCAGGCCGACGAGGCGCTCAGCCAGGGGCAGGCGGCCAGGGACCTGCGCGACCTGGCGGCCGGGGGGTGGCTGCGGCCGTACGGCGAGACCAAGGGGCGCTTCTACGCGCCCGGCCCGCGGATGCAGGAGATCAAGGACGCCTTCGCCGCGCGGGCGGTCCCGCTGCGCGACCCCTACCGCCACGCCTGAGCCGGCGGGCCGCCGCGTGGTCCCGGGGGGCCGCCGGGTGGCGCGCCGACGGTCCGTCGCGCGATCCTCCCGGAGGCCCCCGGGGGTCGCCCCGCCTGTTCTCCCTGTTCAACCCTATTTTAGTAAAGTGACCTGAATCACATGAAATATCAGGAATAGGGTTCCGAGGGCATGTGTTGACGCCGACGTGAAGACGACCCGCCGTGCCGCCCCGACCTCGACGAACCGAGGATCGTGTCGCGGCATGTGCATGTGTGAGATGCGCCGGACCCGCTCCGCGCGCTGATCCCGCCCCCGCCCCGTCCTCTTCGCGACTTCACGAAGGCTCCCACCATGACCTGCCCCGCGGACCGTTTCGTCCTGCGCCGCCTGAGCCACCTGCCCTTCCACCCGGGCACCCGCTAGCCCTTCCCCCGCTCGACGTCCTTTCTTCGACATCCGTTTGGGGGATTCACAGCTGTGATCGACGTGTCAGGCCTGCGCAAGGTCTACCGGGATCGTGGACGCGAGGTGGTCGCCGTCGACGGCGTCGACCTCCGGGTCCGCGACGGTGAGATCTTCGGCGTGCTGGGCCGCAGCGGCGCGGGCAAGAGCACCCTGCTGCGCTGCGTGAACCTGCTGGAACGGCCCACCGAGGGCACGGTGACCGTGGCCGGCCGGGAGCTGACCGCGCTGGGGGAGGGCGAGCTGCGCCTGGCCCGCCGCGGGATCGGGATGGTGCACCAGCACTTCGCGCTCATGTCATCCCGCACGGTCGCCGGGAACGTCGCGTTCCCCCTTGAGATCATGAAGGTCGGCCGGGCCGAGCGCGCCCGGCGCGTCGCCGAGCTGCTGGAGCTGGTGGGCCTGGCCGACAAGGCGAAGGCGCACCCCGGGCAGCTGTCCGGCGGCCAGAAGCAGCGCGTCGGCATCGCCCGCGCGCTGGCGGGCAGGCCCGCGGTGCTGCTGTCGGACGAGGCCACCTCGGCTCTCGACCCGGCCACCACCCAGTCGATCCTCGCCCTGCTGAAGAGCCTCAACCGCGAGCTCGGCCTGACCATCCTGCTGATCACCCACGAGATGAACGTCGTCAAGTCGATCTGCGACTCGGCCGCCATCATGAAGGACGGCCGGATCCAGGAGTCCGGGGCCATCCCCGACCTGCTCGCCCGGCCGGGATCCCGGCTGACCGATGAGCTGTTCCCGCTTCCCCCGGCCGAGCCCGGCGCCGTCACGATCACCTTCGCCGGACAGGCCGGCGAGCCGGTGATCTCGCAGGTGGTCCGCAAGTTCGACGTGGACGTCAACATCCTCGGCGGGGCGCTGGAGGAGGTCGCCGGGGTCGCGGCCGGACGGTTGCGCGTGCATCTCACCGGCGGCGGGCGGGACGCCGCCCTCGCCCACCTGTCCGAGCGTGGCCTGCTGGTGGAGGAAGCCCGATGACCTGGGACGAGATGGCCCCCCTGCTGTGGGAGGCGACCGGGCAGACCGTCGAGATGGTCGCCTGGTCCACGCTGTTCACCGTGCTGATCGGGCTGCCGCTCGGCGTCGCGCTGGTCGTCACCGACCGCGGCGGGCTGCTGCCCTCCACGCCGCTGAACCGGGTGCTCGGGCTGGTGGTCAACATCGGCCGCTCGCTGCCGTTCATCATCCTGATGATCGCGGTGATCCCGCTGACCCGGATGATCGTCGGCACCACCATCGGCACCACCGCCTCGGTGGTCCCGCTGACCCTCGGCGCCGCGCCGTTCTTCGCCCGGCTGGTGGAGACCGCCCTGCGCGAGGTCGGCGACGACAAGGTGCAGGCCGCCCAGGCGATGGGCGCGAGCCGTACGACGATCGTCGGGAAGGTCCTGCTGCCGGAGGCGATGCCCGGCCTGGTCGCGGGTCTCACGGTGACCGTCGTCGCGCTGATCTCCTACTCGGCGATGGCCGGCGCCATCGGCGGCGGAGGGCTGGGCGACCTGGCCATCCGCTACGGCTACCAGCGCTTCGAGACCCCGCTGATGATCGTCACCGTCGTCGTCCTGATCGTCATCGTGCAGCTCGGCCAGATGCTGGGCGACTTCGCCGCCCGCCATCTGGCCCGCCGCTGACCTGTCCCAGCGCCTCCCACGCCCTTCTCCGCCCCCCGGGGCCCCCGCCGCGGGCGGGGCCGCTCCCGGAGGACCCCCTTCTCCGTCTCCCGGAGGCCCCGTCGCGAGCGGGCCGCCGGACGCCGTATCAACAAGGAAGCACACCATGCGCAAGCTCTTCGGCATCGTCTCCGCGATCATCGCGCTGACCCTGGCCCTGGCCGCCTGCGGCTCGGGCTCGTCCGAGTCCGGCGGCGGCGGGGGCACGTCCTCGGCCTCCGACGTCCTCAAGGTCGGCGCCAGCCCGGTCCCGCACGCCGAGATCCTGAAGTTCGTCAAGGACAAGCTCGCCGCCAAGGAGGGCCTGGACCTCCAGATCGTCGAGTTCACCGACTACGTCCAGCCGAACGTCCAGCTCGATGACGGCCAGCTCGACGCCAACTTCTTCCAGCACAAGCCCTACATGGACGACTTCAACGCTTCCAAGGGCACCAAGCTGACCTTCCTGCAGCCGGTCCACCTGGAGCCCCTGGGTCTGTACTCCAAGAAGATCACCAGCCTGGACGCGCTGGGCTCGAACGCGACCGTCGCCGTGCCCAACGACGCCACCAACCTCGGCCGGGCGCTGAAGCTGCTCGCCGACAACGGCGTGATCACCCTGAAGGAGGGCGCCGGCACCGCGGCCACCGAGCGGGACGTGACCGGCAACCCCAAGAACCTGAAGTTCCAGCCGCTGGAGGCCGCGCAGCTGCCCCGCTCGCTGGACGACGTGGACGCCGCCGTCATCAACGGCAACTACGCCCTGGAGGCCGGTCTGAAGCCGGCCGAGAACGCGCTGGTGCTGGAGAAGGCCGAGGGCAACCCCTACGCCAACGGCCTGGTCGTTGCGGCGGGCAAGGAGAAGGACCCGCGCGTGGTCAAGCTCGCCAAGCTGCTCGCCGGTCCCGAGGTGAAGCAGTTCATCGAGCAGCAGTACAAGGGCGCGGTCATCCCCGCCTCCTGACCCCGCGCCCGTGCGCGATCGTGCGGTCCGTACGGGACCCGCACCCCGCGTGCCGGTGCTCCCCGTACGGCTGTGCACCCCGCGCGCGGGTGCTCCCCGTACGGCCGCGCGCCCCGCGTGCCGCGCGGCCGGGCCGCGGTTCCGGATCTCCGGGACCGCGGCCCGGCCGTCTCTTCTCACCCGGCAACCGGCAGAGTAATGTTCGGCTGCATGCACCCGGGAGCGATCGCCGCCACCTCACCGGACAAACCCGCCGTGATCATGGCCGACTCGGGGCGGGTCGTCACCTACCGTGAGCTGGACGAGGAGTCCAACCGGCTGGCCCACCTCCTCCGGGCCGCGGGGCTGCGGCCGGGCGACCACATCGCCTTCATGCTGGAGAACCACCCGCTGTTCCTGACGATCGCCTGGGCCGCCCACCGGACGGGCCTGTACTACACGGCGATCAGCCCCCGGCTGCGGACCGACGAGCTGGCCTACATCGTCGACAACTGCGGGGCGCGGGTCTTCGTCTCCTCGGCCGCCCTGGCCGACGTGGCCGCCTCCGTCACCGCCCTGACCCCGAAGGTCGAGCTGCGGCTCATGCTCGACGGCGTCCCGGAGGGGGCAGAGGGGTTCGTCTCCTACGAGGAGGCGGTGGCGGCGCACCCGCCCACCCCCGTCGCCGACGAGTGCCAGGGCGCGGACATGCTCTACTCCTCGGGCACCACCGGCCGCCCCAAGGGCGTCGAACCCGTCCTGTCCAAGGCGCCGCTGGACACGCCCGGGGGCCTGCTGCAACTCGTGCGGCTGCTGTTCGCGCCGTCGGCCGACAGCGTGTACCTCTCCCCGGCCCCGCTGTACCACGCCGCCCCGCTGCGGTACTGCATGACCTTCCAGCGACTCGGCGCGACGGTCGTGGTCATGGAGAGGTTCGACCCCGAGCGGGCCCTGGCGCTCATCGAGCGGTACGGCGTGACCCACTCGCAGTGGGTGCCGACCATGTTCATCAAGATGCTCAAGCTGCCCGCCGGAACCCGGGCCCGCTACGACCTGTCGTCGATGAGGTGCGCCATCCACGCCGCCGCCCCCTGCCCGACCCCGGTCAAGGAGCAGATGATCGGGTGGTGGGGGCCGATCATCCACGAGTACTACGCGGGCACCGAGGGCAACGGTTTCCTGCACGTCGGCTCCGAGGACTGGCTCAAGCACCCGGGCACGGTCGGCCGCGCCCTGCTCGGCACCGTGCGCATCCTCGACGAGGAGGGGGAGGAGCTGCCGCCGGGCGAGCACGGCACGGTCTACTTCTCCGACGGGCCGCAGTTCGTCTACCACGGCGACGAGGCCAAGACGCAGGCGTCGCGCGACCCCAAGGGCAGGGGCTGGACCACCCTCGGCGACATCGGCCACCTCGACGAGGACGGCTTCCTCTACCTGACCGACCGCCGCTCCTACATGATCATCTCGGGCGGGGTGAACATCTACCCGCAGGAGGCGGAGAACGTCCTGTCGGTCCATCCGAAGGTCGCGGACGTCGCGGTCTTCGGCGTCCCCGACGAGGAGATGGGCGAGCAGGTCAAGGCCGTCGTCTCGCCGGTCTCGATGGACCTGGCCGGCCCCGCGCTGGAGGCGGAGCTGATCGCCTACTGCCGGGAGCGGCTCGCGTCGTACAAGTGCCCGAAGTCGGTGGACTTCCGCGAGGAACTGCCCCGCCACCCCACCGGCAAGCTCTACAAGCGCCTGCTGCGCGACGAGTACTGGCCCGCCCGGCCCTGACGCGCGCCGGCGCGGCCCGGACCGGTCCGTCGTGATTTCCATCACGGGACTCCGGGGCGCGCCGGGCCCGCTGACCACGGCGCATAAAGGCCGCGTGAGAAGAGTGCTTCTTTCCCGATCATCCTCTTAACCTGGTCTTACACCCTCTCCGGCATCTTTGGAGGCACTGGAGTCACCGGTCGCCGCCCCGGCTCGGCATGGGCGACGCGAGGAGTTGGGGGATCAAGACATGGAACCGAACAAGGATGGGCAGGACACCACCCCGGCCGATGTGACCGGCTGGAGCCAGTTCGGCAAGGTGCCGCCGCGTGCGGGAGGCTTCGCCGCCTCCAGGCCCGCCGACCCGCAGCCGACGCTGATCCACCCGGTGCCGGAGGCGCTCACCGCCCCGGCGCCCGGGGCCGTCCCCGCCCAGCGGACGCGGCTCACCGCCGCGCAGAAGATCGGCGCGGGACTGGCGCTGGCCGTGGCGGCCGTCGGGGGCGGCGTGGTCGGCTCCGTCGCCACGGCCTCCTTCGGCGACGGCCCCGCGGCCGCGCCGGTCGCGGTGTCGGCGCCGCTGGCCGCTCCGGCGGGCAACGTGACCACGGTCGCCGACGTCGCCGCGGCGGTCCAGCCGTCGGTGGTGTCCATCCAGGTCAAGACCGCCGGCGGGGGCGGCGAGGGGTCGGGCGTGGTGCTGACGGCGGACGGCATGATCCTGACCAACAACCACGTGGTCGAGGCCGGCGGGCAGGGCGGCGAGGTGACCGTCAAGTTCAGCGACGGCAAGACCGCCACCGCGCGGATCGTCGGCACCGACCCGGCCACCGACCTGGCGGTCATCAAGGCGAACGACGTCTCCGGCCTCACCGCCGCGTCGCTCGGCGACAGCGACAAACTCAAGGTGGGCGACTCCGTGCTCGCCGTCGGCAGCCCGCTGGGCCTGTCCGGCTCGGTCACCGCGGGCATCGTCAGCGCCCTGGACCGTACGGTGACCGTCGGCGGTCAGCAGCAGCAGCAACAGCTCCCGCCCGGCTGGGGCGGCGGCTGGGGCGGCGGGCAGCAGCAGCCCGAGAGCGGGCCCACCACGATCGGCCACGCGATCCAGACCGACGCGGCGATCAACCCCGGCAACTCCGGCGGCGCGCTGGTCGACACGCGCGGCCAGCTCGTCGGCATCAACTCGGCCATCGCCACCAACGGCGGCGACGGCAACATCGGCGTCGGCTTCGCCATCCCGATCAACACCGCCAAGCAGGTGGCCGACCAGCTCATCAAGAGCGGCAAGGTCTCCCACGCCTTCCTCGGCGTGAACCTCGCCCAGGCCACCGGCGACACGGCCGGCGCCCTCGTCGCCCAGGTCACCGCGGACAGCCCCGCGGAGAAGGCCGGGATCAAGCAGGGTGACGTCATCACCAGGATCGGCGGCACCGCGGTCGACGCCCCCGACACGGTGGTCGGCGCGGTGCGCGGCCTCAAGCCGGGCCAGGAGGTGTCGATCACCTACCTCCGCGACGGCCGCGAGCAGAACGTCAAGGTGACCCTGGAGGAGAAGACCACGACCTCCTGACCTCCCGCCGCGCCGGCCCGCCGTACGGCCCGGCCCGGCCCGGACCGTGCGGCGGCACGCGCCGCCGTACGGCCCGGCCCGGACCGTGCGGGGCCGCGCCGAAAGCCCGGGGATGGATGCTGCTCGCTCCCTGGAGAAGGACGTGCCGCCGGACGGAGGGGATCCGGCGGCACGTCCTCGTTCCCACGGTGCGGGAGCCCTGCGGAGGGCCGGGGCGACGCGGCCGCCTCAGGAGAAGCGGCGGCCCTCGTCGCGGCGGTAGGCCCAGACGGCCAGCGCCCCGGCCACCACGGTCCACACCGCGAGCATGACCAGGGGAAGCGCCCGGGGCGCGGGCCCGCCGACCGCCGCCCAGACCAGCTCGGCCCCGCCCCGGGTGGGCAGGAAGGGGGCGACGGCCGCGATGAAGGCGGGCGGGTCCGTCGGGCTCATCAGCAGGCCGCCGCCCACCGCCATCGGCAGCAGCACGAGCTGGACGACCGCGATCGCGGCCTTGGCCGGCAGCAGGTAGCCGACGAACAGGCCGATCAGGGTGAACGGGATCGACGCGACGAGCAGCGCGCCCAGGCCGAGCAGCAGCTGCGCCGGGGTGACGGTCGCCTCGGTGAGCGTGGCGGCGATGACGAGCACCGGCAGGATGCCGAGCAGCGTCATGATCAGCCCGTTGAGGATGTTGGACCCGAACCTCGGCCACGGGCCCGCCGGGAGGGTGCGCATGTACGGGTCCCACGGCTGGGCGCGGTCGTCGGCGACCCCGAGGCCGTGCGTGAACAGGGCGGTGGACATCACCGAGAAGGTCATCATCGACCCGGTGGCGAGGGTGGCCACGAGCGGGTCGTCCCCGGCGAACGGGACGACGAAGAACAGCATCGAGGCCGAGGGGAAGAAGGTGTTGCCGACCACCGCGATCGGGACCCGGATGGTCTCCAGGAACCGGTACTTGGTGTGGGTCAGGAGGAGCGACATGGGGGCGTCCCTTTCTCGGGAGCGTGGGAGCCGGGGAGGGGCCGGGAACGGGCCGGCGGGGCGGCGCGACGGGGCGTGGGAGCCTGGAACGGGGCGGCGGGGCGGCGCGACGGGGGAGCGAGGGAGCCGTGGCCGGGCCCGCGGACGGGGTTCAGGCCGCCTGGGACTCGCGGGCGGTGATGGTCAGGAACGCCTCCTCCAGGGAGGTGGGACGGATCTCCAGCCCGGTGAAGGGGACGTCGGCCCGGACCAGTGCCCGGACCAGCGCGTCGGCGTCGGCGGTGAGCAGCAGGACGCGGGAGCCGTCCCGCTCGGCGCGCACGACGCCGGGCAGGTCGGGCAGCTCCCCGGCGGTCAGCGTGACGTGGCGCATCCCGGCGATGTCCCGGACCGCCGCCACGGTGTCGTCGGCCAGGACCCTGCCCCGGTCGACCACCACGACCCGCTCGGCCAGCGCCTCGACCTCCTCCAGGTAGTGGCTGGTGAGCACCACGGTGCCCCCGCCGGCGTGGAAGTCCCGGACGGCGTCCCACAGCGTCCGGCGCGCCTCGACGTCCAGGCCGGTGGTCGGCTCGTCGAGGAAGACCAGCCGCGGGTTCCCGGCGAAGGCCAGCGCCACCGCGAGCCGCCGCTTCTGACCGCCCGACAGCCCGCCGATCTGCCGGCGCTCCATCCCGGTCAGCCCGAACCGCTCCAGCAGCTCCCCGCGGGCGGCGCCGCGCGGGTAGTGGGCGGTGACGAAGTCGACCACCTCGCGGACCCGCAGGGTCGAGGGCAGCCCGGTCTCCTGCGGGGTGACGCCGATGTCGCGGCGCCGTACGGGGTCGGCGGGGGAGCCGCCGAACAGCTCGACCCGGCCCGAATGGGGCCTGCGCAGCCCGGCGAACAGGTTGATCAGGGTGGACTTGCCCGCGCCGTTGGGGCCGAGCAGTCCGACCAGCTCGCCCCGGCGGATGTCGAGCGACACCCCGTCCAGGGCCGTCACGCTGCCGTAGCGGCGGGTGACCTCGATGGCGCGCGCCAGCGTCTCCATCATGGGGCCTTTCATGTCGTGGGGGGAGTCGGGGAGGTGCGTCAGCCGTCGGCGGGGGGCGACGCGGCGTCGAGCAGCGAGCGGATCTCGGCGGTGTAGTCCTCGAAGGCCAGGCGGCCCCGCCGGGTGAGGGCGACGTAGGTGACGGGGGTGCGGCCCCGGTGGGTCTTGGTGATCTCGACGTACCCGGCGTCCTCCAGCTTGCCGAGGTGCACCGAGAGGTTGCCGGCCGTCATGCCGAGAAGGTCGCGCAGGCCGGGGAAGGTGACGGTGTCGCCCTCGCGCAGGGCGTTGAGCGTGGCGACCACCCGCAGCCGGGCCGGCGCGTGGATCACCGGGTCGAGGCCGGAGGTCACCGGCGCCTCGCCCTGCGCAGCAGCAGGCCGGCCACGATCGACCCGCCCCCGCCGCCCGCCGCCATCAGCAGCGCGTGCCAGCCGGGGCCGGCCATCACGCCGGCCGCGTTGAGCACGGCCATGCCGGTCCCGAAGAGGAACATCGTCCGTTCGTGCCAGACGGCGCCGCCCGCCACGTAGAGCATGGCGACCGTCATCATGGACAGGCCGGCCCACAGCAGGCCGGTCTCGGCTTCGGGAAGCTGCTGGCCGAACCGGATGCCCGCCGTCCACACCCCGAGGAAGCCCAGGGCCCAGGACAGGCCGTACATCATTCCGCGTTCCTGGGACGGCCCGCGCACCGGGCTGCGCAGCTGCCACATGGTGGCCGCGCTGACCACCAGCGCGGCCGCCATCAGCACCCACAGCACCGTGAGGGCCGCCCAGGCCGGCACCGGCGCGTACGGCCTGCCGGACAGGCCGTAGTGCAGGAACAGCGCGCCGAACCCGGCCAGCCAGGCCACCCCCCAGGCCAGGAAGTGCGGCACCGGGTCGGGGACGAACCGCTCGGCGGCGGCCGTCTCCTGCTGCTCGATGAGCCGGAGCATCTCCTGCGGGCTCAGTGCCCGCTCGTCGTCGTCCACGGTGTTCCTTCGGGGGATAAACAAGTTTGTGACGCAAACCCTCTGGTTTGAACTGTAAACCGGATTGCGTCGCAAACTCAACTCCCGCGGCCGGATCGCCGGGAGGATCCGGCCGGGCACCTCAGCGGCGGGAGACCATCTCCTCCGACCGCCACAGGTCGCCGTAATAGCCCGGGACGCCCACCAGCTCGTCGTGGGTGCCGCGCTGCGTCACCCTGCCGTTCTCCAGGACGACGATCTCGTCGACCTGCTCCAGCCCGTGCAGGCGGTGCGTGACCAGCAGCGTCGTACGGCCCCGCGTGGCGTCCAGCAGGTCGGCCATGAGCGCCTCGGCCGTCTCGGTGTCCAGCGCCTCGGCGGGCTCGTCCAGCAGCAGCACCGGCGGGTCGTGCAGCAGGGCCCGCGCCAGCGCCAGCCGCTGGAGCTGCCCGCCGGACACCGTCCGGGCGTCCTCGCCGAGGACGGTGTCCCAGCCGGTCCGCTCCACCCACCGGTCCAGGCGGGCCCGCCGTACCGCCTCCGCCAGCTCGTCCGGGCCGGCCTCCGGGCCGGCCAGCAGCAGGTTGTCGCGCAGCGACGCCCGGAACACGTACGGGTCCTGGGTGAGGCCCGTCATCACCGCGCGGACGTCGTCGGAGGCCAGCTCGCGGATGTCGGTCCCGTTCAGCCGGACCACGCCGGACTCCGGCTCCACCAGGCGCATCAGGACCGAAAGCAGCGTGCTCTTGCCGGCCCCGCTGGGACCGACCAGGGCGACGCGCCTGCCGGGGGTGAGGGTCAGGCTGACGCCGTCGAGCGCGGGGGCGCGGCCGTCGCCGTGCCGGACCACCAGGCCGGAGACCTCGACGGCCGGCGGACCCGCCGGGACGGGACGGGGCCGGGCCGGCTCGGCGACGGCCGGCGGGGTCGCGCGGATCTCCCGCAGGCGGCGCAGGGCGGCCAGCACACCGGTCAGCCGCTCCCCGGCCGCGGCCATCGGCAGCACCGGCTCGAACGCCACCAGCGCGGTCAGCGCGAGCACCGCCGTGGCGACCGGGCCCGTCCCGGAGCCCCGGGCGACCAGCACGACGGCCAGCACGGTGAGGCCCTGGGTGAGCACGCCCGCACCGGTGGCCAGCGCGTTCCCCCGCGCCTGGCGGCGCTCCAGCCGGGCAAGGCGGGCGTCGGCCTCGGCGCAGGCCGAGAGCGCCCGGTCCCCGGCGCCGTAGGCCGCGAGGTCGGCCGAGCCGTGCACCAGGTCGGCGACCCGGGCGGCCAGGGCGGCGCGGGCCGGGGCGATCCGCGCCGCCCAGCGGCGCGCCGCGGCGGCGGTGCCGGCCGGGATCAGCGCCCCGGCCACCGCCAGCCCGGCCAGCAGCACCAGGGCCGCCGCCGGGAGCAGGAAAGCGGCGAGCACCACGGCGGCGAGCGTGGTCACCAGCGCCGCCGCCGCCGGGAGCAGGACGCGCACCAGCAGGTCCTGGGCGGCGTCGGTGTCGTCCACCATCCGGCTGAGCAGGTCGGCGCCGCGCCGTCCGGGCAGCCCGGCGGGGATGAGCGCCTCGTACAGCCGCTCCCGGGTCGTGGCCTGGGCGCGCAGCGCCACATCGTGCCCGGCCAGGCGCTCGCCGTAGCGCAGGACGCCCCGGGTGGTCGCGAACGCCCGCACCCCCACGATCGCCACGCTCAGCGCGGCCAGCGGCGGCTGCTCGGCCGCCCGGGTGATCAGCCACGCCGCCGAGCCGATCAGCCCGAGCCCGGCGAGCTCCGCCGCCGCGCCGGCCGCCGCGGCCAGGGCCAGCCGCCTGCCGGGCCGTACCGGCGCCTTCGTCCGGACGGCGGTCCCCCCGCCGGCCGGTGCCGTCGCGGCGTCCTCCACGGGCGCGGTCCTTCCGGTCCGCGCCGTGGTGACCGTGCCTCCCCGGCCCGCGTCGTCCCGGTCCACCGCCGTGCCCTCCCGTTCGTCGTCCCGCCGGCTCATCGCGCCTCCCCGGCCGGGGCGGCGGCCACCACGCGCCCGTCGGCGATCCTGATCACCCGGTCGGCGATGTCGATCATCGCGGGCCGGTGGGCCACGATCACCGCGGTGCGGCCCTCGGCCAGCTCCCGGGTCGCGGCCACCACGGCGGCCTCGCTGCGGCCGTCGAGCCGGGCCGTCGGCTCGTCGAGCAGCAGCAGGCCGGCCGACGGGCGGCAGAACGCCCGGGCGAGCGCGACCCGCTGGCGCTGGCCGGCCGACAGGTTCGCCCCGCGCTCGCCCAGCACCGTGCCGTAGCCCTCGGGCAGCGCGGAGACGAACTCGTCGGCGTGCGCGGCGCGGGCCGCGGCCCGGACCTCGGCGTCCGTCGCGCCGGGGGCGCCGAGCCGGATGTTGTCGGCCACGGACGCGGCGAACAGGTGCGGCCGCTGCGGCACGAACGCCAGCCGGGCCCGCCAGGCATCGAGCCCCATGAGCCGTGGGAGCCCCGCCGGTCCCGCGCGATTCCCGTTTTCCGTGAACTCCGCGAGCTCCGCGAACTCGCCGGCCCGGAGCTCGCGGAGCTCGCGGAGCTCGACGCCGTCCACGAGGACCCGGCCCGAGGCGGGGACGACGAACCCGAGCAGCAGGTGAAGCAGCGTGCTCTTGCCCGCACCGCTCTCACCGACCAGTGCGACCCGCTCGCCGGGCGCGATCACCAGCGAGACGTCCTCCAGCGCCGCGTCCTCGCGGCCCGGGTAGCGCACGGTGACGTTCTCCAGCCGGATCTCCGGCGCCGCACCGCCGTCCGCGCCGTTCCCCGCTCTCAGACGGTCCACCGCGCCCGCGCCGGTCACCGTACCGATGGTCACGCCGTTTCCGGAGCCCGCGCCGGCCGCCGGGCCCTGCTCCGCCCGCTCCTCCGCCGGGGGATCGGCCCGCTCGTCCAGTACGGCGAACGCCTCGTCGGCCGCGGCGACCCCCTCCATGGCCGCGTGGAACTTGTTGCCCATGACGCGCAGCGGCAGATAAGCCTCCGGCGCCAGCAGCAGCACCAGCAGCGCGGCCGAGAGGTCCAGCGACCCCGACAGCAGCCGCAGGCCCACCGGCACGGCGACCAGCGCCAGCGACAGCGACGCCGCCAGCTCCAGCACCAGCGACGACAGGAACGCCACCCGCAGGGTGCGCATCGTCGCGGCGCGGTGGGCGTCGGCCACCCTCGCGATCACCTCGGCCTGGTAGCGGGCCCGGCCGAAGGCCCGCAGCGTGGGCAGGCCCCGGACCACGTCCAGGAAGTGGCCGCCGAGCCGGGAGAGGGCCCGCCACTGCCGCTCGGTGACGGCCTTGGTGTGCATGCCGACCAGCGCGCCGAAGATCGGGATGAGCGGCACCGTGACCAGCACGATCAGCGCGCTGGTCAGGTCGGCGGCGAACAGCCGGACCAGTACGGCGACCGGCACCACGCCGGCCACCGCGACCGCGGGGAGGTATCCCGACAGGTAGGGGTCGAGGGCGTCCAGGCCGCGGCCGGTGAGCGTGACCAGCTCGCCGGAGCGGTGGGCGGCCAGCCGGGCCGGGCCCATGTCGCGCAGCCTGCCCAGCAGCCGGTGGCGCAGTGCGGTCTTCACCCCCGCGACGGTGCGCCCGGCGGCCACGCCCTGCAGCAGGCCGAGCGCCGCGCGGACCGCGACGACCAGCGCCAGCAACCCCAGCGCGGAGGTGGCGAACCGCCCGGACAGCACCCCGGCGAGCAGTTCCGCCTGGACGAGGACGAGCAGCCCGGCGAGGACCGCCGCGGCCAGGCAGAGGGCCAGGTGCCCGCGGACGGCCCGCTCGCCGCGCGCCAGCCGTAGGAGATCCTTGTGCATGGAAACCTTAGAAGAGCGACGTTAGAAGAACGACGGCATCCGTTCGGCGGCGCTCCGGGGACCGAAGGCGCGCCACACCCATACTTGCGCACCGACCATCAGGGGTGTGAACGGCAGGATTATGACACTGAGCACACCCAGCGTCCCGGCTGGCGCGGCGCGCTCCAGCAGCCACGGGGCGGACGCCGCGGCCACCGCCGCGGCCGGTGCGGCGGCCACGCACGCCGACGCCAGCAGCGCCCCTCCGGTACGGCGCGCTCCGGTCGGGCCGTCCGGCAGCCGCCAGGAGGCGAACGTCCAGCCATGGAAGGCGAACGCCGCGGCCATCAGCAGCCCGGCGCCGAGGCCGGGCAGCCCGACCGCGGGCCCGGACAGGCCGCCGGCCATCGCCGCCAGCGCCATGCCCCAGCTCAGCGCCAGGCCCGCCGAGCCGGCGAAGATCGCCCAGTCCCAGGCCGCCCGCCAGGCGGGACCGTCGAGGCGGCGGCGGAACCACAGGCCGGCGTCGCGCACGATCCACGACAGGAGCAGGGA
The DNA here is from genome assembly GCF_014648055.1 of Streptosporangium pseudovulgare. GTDB lineage: Bacteria > Actinomycetota > Actinomycetes > Streptosporangiales > Streptosporangiaceae > Streptosporangium > Streptosporangium pseudovulgare. Next base: position 195,318 of record NZ_BMQJ01000011.1, on the reverse strand, counting down.
GACCACCAGCGGGTAGAGGCCGAACAGGGCCTCGCCCTCGGCCGCGGGGAAGGCGCCGAACAGCACGCCCGCCACCGCCACCAGCCACACCTCGTTGGCCAGCACGAACGGCGCCATGGCGGCGACGATCCGGTCGCGGTCCCGGGGGGTACGGCCCAGCACGGGCAGCAGCAGGCCCAGGCCGATGTCGAAGCCTTCCAGGGCGAAGTAGCCGATCAGCAGCAGGGCGAGCACGCCCAGCCAGAGGATGTCCATGTGCCTTCCCGGGGGTCAGAGGCTCAGCGCGGGCGCACGCTCGGCCGGATCGGCCGGGCCGGGGGCGCCGAGGGCGACGGAGGAGGGGCCGCGCCGTACGGCGCGGGCGATCAGGAGGTAGTCGATGACGGCCAGCAGGCCCAGCACGCCGGCGAACCCGATGAGCGAGACCGTGACCATGCCGGGGGTGAGGCCGGGGGACATGGCGTCGGCGACGGTCAGTTTCTTGTTGATCAGCCACGGCTGACGGCCGACCTCGCGGGCCAGCCAGCCGCAGATCGTGGCGACGAACGGCAGCGGGGTCATCGCCATCAGCAGGGGCTGTGCCCACCGCCACCGCGGCAGCCAGTACACGGTGGGCAGCAGCACGAACGCGAGCAGGAGTTGGAGCGTCTGGCCGATGAGGATCATCAGGCCGAGCCCGACCCCGGCCAGCGGCTCGGTGTTGAACTTGCCCGGCTGGTACTGGCCGAGCATGCCGAACTGGGCGTAGCCGAAGCCGACCGTGACGAGCGAGCCGACGGACGCGACGATCACGCCGAACCGGAGTGAGCCGGTGAAGAACTCCCGGTCGGCGGTGCGCCGGAACAGGTGGTAGGCGCTGGCGCCCATCATCACGAAACCGCCGGCCCACAGGGCCGCGCCGATGACGTGGGGCAGGGACATGGCCAGCGCCGGGTTGGTCAGCAGCGCCCCGAAGTCGGTCAGCACCAGCCGGCCGCCCCGTTCCACGGCGCCGGCCGGGTTCTGCAGGAACGAGTTGGCCGCCATGATCCACAGCGCGGAGGCGTAGGCGGTCAGCGTCACCAGCCAGATGCAGGCCACGTGGAGCCACTTCGGCAGCCGGTGCCAGCCGAAGATCCACAGGCCCAGGAACGTGGACTCCAGGAAGAACGCGCCGAGCGTCTCGATGGCCAGCGGCGCGCCGAAGACGTCGCCCGCGTAGTGGGACAGGCCGCTCCAGCTCAGGCCGAACTGGAACTCCATCACCAGCCCGGTGAAGATCCCCAGGGCGTAGTTGATCACGTAGATCTGGCCCCAGAACCGGGTCCGGCGCTCGTGGAGCGGCCTGCCGGTCAGCGCGTACCGCGTGTGCGTGATCGCGACCAGGGGGGCCAGGCCGAGGGTCAGCACGACGAACAGGAAGTGCAGGCTTCCCGTCACGGCGAACTGGGTCCGGGCCAGGTCGAGCACGTCCACGATCTCACCTCCGTCACATCTCTTGTTGTGTCTGTCTACCTATAGACACTCTACATGTAGCACGCCTACATGTAGGATGCCTATTCGAGAGGTAGGGTGACGAGGGTGAGCGAGCGAGCCGACAAGAGCGACGGCGCGAGGGCCGTGCCTCCCTCGCGTCCCACGCCTTCCGCCTGTCCCGCGCGTCCCGCCGGGGAGACGACCGGGGAGGCGATGTGAACACCGACGCCCTCCGCGGACACATGGACGCCCTGCTGCTGTCGGTGCTGGAGGACGAGCCCCTGCACGGTTACGCGATCATCGAGGCGCTCCAGGAGCGCAGCGGAGGCGCGCTGAACGTGCCGACCGGCACCGTCTACCCGGCGCTGCGCCGCCTGGAGCAGGCCGGATACCTCGCCAGCGAATGGGCCGTCGTGGGCGGGCGCAAACGGCGCACCTACCGGCTGACCTCCTCCGGCCGCACCGCCCTGGCCGGGGAGCGCTCCGCCTGGCGCGCGTTCACCGGCGCGATCGGCAGCGTCCTCGAGCCCCGCACCACCCGCTGACCCGCGGCCCGCCGTACGGTGTGACGGCCCCGCGGAGCGGCGGACCGTACGGTTCCGCGGTGCGCGCGGGCGCCGCCGGCCGGAACGCGACGCGGCCCGCGCCCCCCTTTTCCGAGGGGACGCGGGCCGCGCGGTGTTCCGGCGTCAGGGCGGCGTCACTTGATGGACCCGGCCGTGAGGCCGCCCACCACCTTCCGCTCGATCAGCACGAACAGGATGATGACCGGGATCGTCGCGATCACCGATCCGGCGAACAGGTTCTGCCAGTCCACCTCGTACTGGCCGATGAACGAGTTGAGCGCCACGGTCAGCGGCTGCCGCTCCGGCGTGGTGGTCAGCGTCAGGGCGACCACGAACTCGTTCCACGCGGCGATGAACGTGAAGATCAGCGCGGTGACCACCCCGGGCGCCGCGAGCGGCAGTGTGATCCGGAACAGCGCGCCGAACCGGCCGTTGCCGTCGATGAACGCCGCCTCCTCCAGCTCGCGCGGGATCGAGGAGAAGTAGGCGTGGAGGATCCACACCGCGAAGGCGAGGTTGAAGCCCCCGTTGACCAGGATCAGCGACCAGATCGAGTCGACCATGCCGAACTGGAAGAACTCCCGGTAGATGCCGACCAGCAGCGCGGTCGGCTGGAACATCTGGGTGATCAGCACCAGCACCAGGAACGCCATGCGGCCCCGGAAGGCGTGCCGGGCGGTGTAGTAGGCCGCGGGCAGCGCCACCAGCAGCACCAGGACCGTCGAGCCCGCCGCGACCTGCAGCGTGACCAGCAGGTTGCCCGCCAGCCCGCCGGACCAGAAGGCGGTGAAGTTCTCCCAGGCGAAGACGCTCGGCAGGTAGGACGCCTTGAGCAGCTCCTCCTGCGGGCGCAGCGCGGTGAGCACCATCTCCACGTAGGGGAAGAGGAAGACGAACGCGATCAGGTACGCCGTCGCCGCGACGAGCACCGTCCTGATCCTCGGGAGCCGTCGCGCGGGGGCCGGGGACGCGGTACGGCCGGCGGTCGCGCCCGCCGCCGGGCGCGCGGCTTCGGTGGTGGTCATCGAATCTCCCTGGAACGCGGAGCCCCCGCCGCCGGACGCGTGGCCTCGATGGCGGACATGTCAGGACACCTCGGTCTTCCACTTGCTGACCCGGAGGAAGATCGCCACCAGGACGATCACCATGCCGAAGTTCACCACGGACATGGCGGCCGACTCGCCGATGTCGGTCCCCTTGAGGATGTACATGAAGATCGTGGACGTGGCCGTCGAGTAACCCGGCTGGCCGTGGGTCATCGCCCAGATGATCGGGAAGCTGTTGAAGACGTTCATCACGTTGATGAGCGTCGCCACGGTCAGCGCGGGCCGCAGCAGCGGCAGCGTGATCGACCAGTAGGTCCGCAGCCGCGACGCGCCGTCCATCCGCGCCGCCTCGTAGACGTCGGCCGGGATCGTGGCCAGCCCGGCCAGGAGCGCGTAGGTGGTGAACGGCAACGACACGAACACCGCCACGGCCACCAGCCACGGCATCGCCGTCGAGGCCCGGCCGAGCGGGTCGGCGTCCGCGCCGCCCAGCGCGTCGAGCAGGCCGAGATCGTGCAGGATCATGTTGATCAGGCCGACCTCGGGATCGAGCATCCACTTGAAGATGATCGCGGTCATCAGCACCGACGCGGCCCAGGGCGCGATCATCGCCCAGCGGGCTATCCGGCGGCCGGGGAACCGCTGGTTGAACAGCTGGGCCAGGGCGAGCGAGATGAGGACGGTGAGGGTGACCACCGCCACCACCCACACCAGGCTCCGGAACATCACCCCGCCGAAGTCGGGTTCGTCGAACAGCTTGGTGTAGTTGTCCAGCCCGTTGGAGCCCTGGGACACGCCGAACCGGCTGATCTTCATGAACGACGACTGGATCATCGTGACGACCGGCCACACGACCACCACGCCGATCAGCACCACCGCCGGGCCGATCCAGGGCAGCGGGCCGAGCGCGCGGATCACCCGTTTCAGGATGGATGTCTGCTGCTGCATACCTTTTGCTTTCTAACAGGGGGTGCGGGCTCGCCGTGACGATAGCCTCACGCCCCTCGCGAAAGACGGGCTCGCGAGGGGCGCGTCGGCGACTGGACTATGACGAGCGCCGGGAACGCAGCGCCGCCATCGACCGCGCGAGGGGCGCGTCGGCGACTGGACTGACGAGTGCCGGGAGCGCAGCGACCAGAGCGAGGAGGGAAGGAGCCGGCTCCGGGCGCCCCGAGCCGCGGCGCGCAGCGCCGCCATCAGCACAGCACAGCACAACTAGCCGGCGTCGGCGACCTTCTGGATCGCGCCGAGCACCTGGGCGGGGTCACCGGTGACGGCGTTGCCGACCGTCTGCTTCATCTGCGTGTTCACCTCGGACCACTTGGGGTCGGTGAACGGGTAGAAGGTGGCGTTGGGCAGCGCGGTGAGGAACGGCTTGAGCTTCTCGTCGGAGGAGAGCTTCTCGATGCCCGACGTGGTCACCGGCAGCAGCTTGTAGGTGTCGCTGATCTTCTGCACGGCCGAGGAGGAGTAGAAGAAGTCGAAGAACTTCTTGATCTCCTCCTTGTGGCCGTTCTTGTTGAAGGCCATGATCCAGTCCATGACGCCGAGGGTGGTGTCCAGCGGACCGGTCTTGCCGGCGATCGGGGTCACGCCGAAGTTCGTCAGGCCGCCCTTCTCGAAGATCGGGATGGACATGGGGCCGCCGTTGACCATGCCGACCTTGCCCGCGGCGAAGTCCTCCCAGACCTTCTTGCGGTCCTTGGTGCCGGGGTTGGGCGTGGTGAGACCGGCGTCGACCATGCCCTTGAGGAAGGTGAACGCCTCGACGTTCTGCGGGGAGTTCACCGTCCACTTGCCGGAGGCGTCCTTGTAACCGCCGCCGTTGCCCATGAACCACAGGAACGACTCGGCCTGCGCCTCCTCCTGACCGAGCGGCAGGCCGAACGGCTGGGACACCCCGGCCTTCTTCAGCTTCTCGGCGTCGGCCTTGAGCTCGTCCCAGGTCTTGGGCGGATCGGAGATCCCGGCCTTGGCGAAGAGGTCCTTGTTGTAGAACAGGGCGCGGGCGGAGGAGACGAACGGGATGCCGTAGGCGGTGCCGTCCACCTTGCCGTAGTCGGCGAACTTCGTCAGCAGGTCGGACTGCGTCTGGGGGGAGAGGACCTCGTCGGTCTTGTACAGCAGGCCGTCCTTGACGAAGCCGGAGTAGTCGCCGGTCTGCAGGATGTCGGGCACCTGCCCGTTCTGCACCATGGTCGCGACCTGCTTGTCGATGTCGTTCCAGTTGATGACCTGGACATCGACCTTGATCTTGGGGTTGGCGGCCTGGAACTCGTCGACGACGCCCTTCCAGAACTTGTCGCCGCCGTCCGGCGAGCTGGGACCGCCGCCGTAGTCGGCGGCGACGAGCTTCAGCGTCACCGAACCGTCGGCCGCCTTCTCGCCGCCGCCGCCCTCGCCACCGCCCGAACCGCAGGCGGACAGGGCCAGCGCGGCCGCCATGCCGGCGCCGGCCACGCCGATGATCCTCTTGTTCATGTCTTAACCACCTTGGAAATGGGGGGCTGGTCCGTACCGGCTGGGAGGAGCGGGCAGGCGCCCCTCGCGTACGGCTCCGCCAAGGTAAACCGGAACCGGGGGGCCGGTCTATACCAGCAAATATCAAATTCACAACGAGACGGTACGGCCACGCCGACTGGTCTATACCGGGGGTGGCTCCGGGGCGGTGGTCCGGGGACGGGGAGACCCGGGTGGGGCCGAGCGGAGCCGGGCCGGACGGCGGGCCGGACGGCGACGGGCGGAACCGGGCCGGACGTGGGCCCGGGTCGGGAGGGCGGGGTCAGGCGGCGGGGCCGGGAGGGCGGGGTCAGGCGGCGGCGAGCCCGCGCCGGGTGACGCTCATGCACCGCACCGCGCCGTACAGCTGCACGATCGACAGCGCGTCGCTCACCAGCGCGGCGGCCGTCCCGTAGCCGGGGAAGCCGGCCGGGTTGTACGAGCCGTACATCAGCGCCAGCGACAGCACGCCGATCGTCGGCAGCATGACCCAGACCAGCGTGGCGAGCGACCGGACGACGAGCCGCGGCCGGCGGATCCTGCGCAGCCCCCGGCCGAGCGCGAACAGCGCGAGCCCGCCGGCCACGCCGACGGCCACCTGGATGAGGTCCACGGCGCGGGCGACCGGCCCGAACCACCCCGGCCTGGAGGCGTAGCCGGCCAGGTCGCCGGGGAAGAACTTCCAGATCATGCTCCACATGAGGCAGGTGAGCGGCACGCTGACGAAGAGCAGGGCGGCCAGCCTGCGGCCCGCCGAGACCGCCAGCAGCTCCTGGTAGGCCGGGGCGATCTCGCCGATCTCGCCGAACTCCTCGACGGCGATCCGCTCGGCCTCGGCCCGGTCCAGACCGCCGTCCTCCAGCGCCTCGGCGGTGTCGATCAGGCTGTCACGCGCCTCGGCGACCATGTCCCGTTTGGGACCGGACGGGCCCTTGAGGGCGCGGCCGAGCCGGGTCACGTAGTCGTCGATGACTCCGGCGTTCGCCATCCTTGCTCCATCGTGGTCTTCGGTGCGTTCCCGTCCGGGGAACGGCAGAGCTGTACATGGTCCATCCTGGACCTAGATCCGGGGATGCGCATCAGGGGTGACCCTGGAATGTCCCGGAAGGTCCTTCTGGGGCGTCGCGGGGGCGGGCCGGTGCGCGGCGTGCGACGCCGAGCCCGCCAGCAGGCTCGCGGCCGTGACGGCGGTGACCAGGGCGAGCCATCCCATGATCCGGTTCATCCGCGGGCCGTTTCCGCCCGGCGCCCAGTGCGGCCCGAGCAGCCAGCGGGCGGGCGCCGCGACGGTGACGCGGCGCATCTCCAGCGCCCCGAGGGTGAGACCGGAGGCCAGGGCGCGGCGGCGCGGCCACCGGCGCGCCGCGAGGCGCACGCCGCGCGGGGCGGCGGGGGCGCAGCCGGTCAGGCGGAGCCGCTCGGGGCGGCGGACCCCGGTGAGACCGCCGGCGCCGAGATCCACCCGGACCAGCTCCAGCGCCTCGGCGTCCAGCCCGCGCAGTGAGGTCACCCGGCTGGTCGGGGGAGTACGCGGCGGCCTCGTCCGGTCCGGCCCGCGCGGCGGGGTCACCCGGGCCGCGCCGTCCTCCGTGAGCGTCCGCCGTACGGTCGTGCCGCGCCCACCGTCCTCCGTGACCGTCCGCCGTACGGTCGTGCCGCGCTCGCCGTCCCCGTCGCGTCCCGGGTTGCCGCCGGACCGGACGCGCCCCTCGATCCTGGCCGGGCCGAGCAGCGTCGCGCCGGTGAGGTCGGCCTCGGCGTCGTCGAGCCGTACGGCCAGCCGCCCGGCCGCCCGCAGGCGCCGCAGGTCCACCCGACAGCCGGCGGCCGCGACGTCCAGGCCGCCACCCGCCCACGCCCCGGCGAGGGACAGGCCGCGGCCCGCCGAGGCGGGGGTCAGGGAGCCGCCCTCCCGGAACCGCGCCCCCTCGAACCCGGCCAGCCCGCCGAACTCCGCTCTGCGGAACGACACCGCCCGGCCGAACCGGCACCCGCGGAAGACGGCGTCCCCGGCGAAGCGGGCGCCGTCGAAGCTGGTGAAGCCGTGCAGCTCGGCGCCCTCGAAGGAGACGGTGCGGCCGAACGCGGCGGCGCCGAACAGCGCGTCCCGGCCCGCCGAGACCCGGTCGAACGCCGCGTGCCCGGCGACGGAGACGCCGTGCAGGGACAGTTCCCTGGCGAACCCGGCCCCGCGGAAGGAGACGTTCCCGGTGAAGCGAGCGTCCACGAACGAGGCGAGGCAGTGGAAGCGCGCGTGGTCGAAGGTGGCGTCCCCGCCGAAGACGACGCCGCCGAACCTCGCGTCCCCGGTGAGGACCGCCCGGTCGAACCTGGCCCGGCCCGGACGCCCGCGCGTGGCGTCCAGGACCCGCTCCAGCAGGTGCGGCTCCACCCGGGTGCCCCGGAGGTCGACGGGGGAGCCGGGGGAGAGGCCGCCGAGGACCTCGGCCAGCTCGGCGTCGTCCAGGTGGGCCAGGCAGCGTCCGTAGGGTCGCCGCGCCGATCCGGCGCATCCGGGGAGGGCGGCGCAGGTGGTCCAGCCCAGGTCCAGGCTTCTCATGACCGACTCATACCCATGAAAGCGGTCAAAGCGAGATCTACGGCAAAGTGCGACATGATCTCTGCCGGGTAATCTCCGCAAAGTATCGAGATTATGTAATTTCACCCTCTATCTACTCATAAGTAAGTGTGGAGCGATACATAGGGCTTTACGCTCCCGGTCATGCGTCCTTCAACCAAAGTGGCCGCCGCCCTCGCGGCCGGCGGCCTCGCCGTGTCCGGCCTGGCGGTCCTGACCTCCGCCCCGGCCCTGGCCGCGCCGGGCACCGTCGTCATCAGCCAGGTCTACGGCGGTGGCGGCGGCAGCGGCGCGCCGTACGCCAACGACTTCGTCGAGCTGTTCAACCGCGGCTCCGCGGCCGTCTCGCTGGACGGCTGGTCCGTGCAGTACGGCAGCGCCACCGGAACCGGCACCTTCGGCGCCAACTCGCCCGTCCCGCTGACCGGCACGCTGGCACCCGGCCAGTACCACCTCGTCCGGCTCGCCGGCGGCTCCACCGGCGCCGCGCTGCCCGACCCCGACGGCACCGGCACGATCAACCTGAGCGCGAGCTCCGGCAAGGTCGTCCTGGTTCGCTCGGCCGAGGGCCTGGCCTGCAACGGCGGCTCCGTCCCCTGCACCGCCGAGCAGACGGCGCTGATCGCCGACCTCGTCGGCTACGGCACCGCCAACTACTTCGAGGGCGCCGCCCCGGCCCCGGCCCTCTCCGGCACGCTCGCCGGGCTGCGCGGCGACCACGGCTGCGCCGACACCGACGCCAACGCCGCCGACGTGGCCACCGGCGCCCCCGCGCCGCGCAACCGGGCGACCACCCCGGCGCCCTGCGGCGACCCCGGCCCCACCCCCACCGCCACCCCGACCGTGACCCCCACGGCGACCCCCACGGCGACCCCGACCGTGACTCCGACGGCGACTCCGACGGCGGAGCCGTGTGACATCCCGGCCACCCACCAGATCGCCGAGGTGCAGGGCAGCGGCGACGTCAGCCCGCTGGCCGGGAAGACCGTCCGCGTCGAGGGTGTCGTGACCGGCGACTTCCAGCGAGCCGACCAGCTCGGCGGGTTCTTCCTCCAGGACCCGACACCCGACGACGACCCCGCCACCTCCGACGGCCTCTACGCCTACGCCCGTGACTCCCTCAAGGACGTCAAGCCCGGCGACCGGGTGCTGGTCACCGGCAAGGTCGTGGAGTACAACGGCTGGACCGAGCTGTCGCCGGTCACCGCCGTGGACGTCTGCGGCACCGGCAGTGTGCAGCCGGCCCCGCAGGACCTGCCGCTGCCCGAGGGGAAGACCTTCGAGCCGCTTGAGAGCATGCTCGTCACCTTCCCGGAGAAGCTGACCCTCACCGACCACTACAACCTGGGCCGCTACGGCGAGGTCACCGTCTCCGCCGAGGGCCGGGTGTTCCAGCCGACCGACCGGCCGGGTGCGGACACCGCCCGGGACGCCCGCCGCAGCCTGCTCGTGGACGACGGCTCCACCAAGGAGAACCCGGCCGTCATCCCCTACACCGACCCGCAGGTCGTCCGCCTCGGTGACACCGCCACCGGCGTCACCGGCGTGCTTGGCTACGGCTTCGGCGTCTACCGCCTCCAGCCGACCGTGCCGATCGAGTTCGCCCGGACCAACCCGCGCCAGGCCGAGCCGTCCCCGGTGCGCGGGAACGTCAAGGTGGCCAGCTTCAACACCCTCAACTGGTTCACCACCCTGAAGTCGCGCGGCGCCACCACCGCCGTGGAGCAGCGGCGCCAGCTCGCCAAGCTGGTCGCCGCCCTCAAGGGGATGGACGCCGACGTGGTGGGCCTGATGGAGGTCCAGAACAACGGCCAGACCGCCGTCCAGGCGCTGGTCGACGCGCTCAACGCCGAAGTCGGCGCGGGCACCTACGCGGCGCTCACCCACCCCAACCCCGGCACCGACCTGATCCACGTGACGGCGATCTACAAGCCGGCCAGGCTCAAGCCCGTCGGCCCCGCCCTCTCCTCCACCGACCCGGTCTACCGGCGGCCCCCGCTGATCCAGACGTTCCGCCGGGTCCAGGGCGGCCAGCCGTTCACGCTCATCGTCAACCACTTCAAGTCCAAGGGCTGCGACGAGGACGCCACCGGGCCCGACGCCGACACCGGTGACGGCCAGGGCTGCTACAACGGCGAGCGGATCCGCCAGGCGAAGACGACGCTGGCCCTGATCGACAGCCTCGACCTGCCCAACCCGCTGGTGCTCGGCGACCTCAACGCCTACGGCGAGGAGGACCCGATCCACACGCTGGAGGCCGGCAAGCTGACCAGCGTGACCAAGAAGTTCATCCCCGAGACCGACCGCTACAGCTACCTCTACAACGGCATGCTCGGCGAGCTGGACCACGCCCTGGCCGGAAAGAGCCTGCTCAAGCGCGTCACCGGCGCGACGATCTGGCACATCAACTCCGACGAGAGCCGGATGCTCGACTACAACACGGAGTACAACCCGCCCAGCCTCTACCGGCCGGACGCGTTCCGCTCCTCCGACCACGACCCGGTGATCATCGGACTGGACCTGCCCGGCGGGAAGCCCTGACCGGAGGCGTGCCCGGTCGGTAACCGGAAATACGGCGCCGTCTCCCCTCGGGGAGGCGGCGTTGTGTTGTGTTCATGGCGACGCTTCGCGTCGCGGCTCGGGGCTGTGTTGACGGCGACACTTCGTGTCGCGGCTCGGGGGCTTGAGCCCGGTGTCTTCCCTCGTCACTCCGTCGCTTCGCTCCTGCGTTCCTCAGTCCAGACACCGGCGCCCCCTCGCTGTGTTGATGGCGACACTACGTGTCGCGGCTCGGGGGCTCAGACCCGGTGTCTTCCCTCGTCACTCCGTCGCTTCGCTCCTGCGTTCCTCGGTCCAGAAACCGGCGCTCCCTCGCTGTGTTGATGGCGACACTTCGTGTCGCGGCTCGGGGGCTTGAGTCCGGTGTCTTCCCTCGTCACTGCGTCGCTTCGCTCCTGCGTTCCTCGGTCCAGACACCGGCGCCCCCTCGCGGGTCTCCTCAGTTCTAGGCACCGGCGGCCCTCGCGGGGCTCCTCGGTCCAGACCCCGGTGGCCCCTTGCGGGTTCGGGGTGGGGGGAGTCGCGGTTCTGGGGTTCGGGATCGGCGCTATGGTTTGGGGCGGTCTATAACTCTTGGTGTCTATGGGGCGAATGTGACTACGGGGCCGGGCAACCAGCAGTATCCGCCACACCCGCAGTGGCAGGGGCCCGCACAGTGGCAGCCGGGCGGGCAGCCGCCCGCGCCACCCGCGCCCCCCGCACCGCCGGTGACGCAGCAGCCTTCGCCCACCGCGCAGCCCTCTCCCGCCGCGCCGCAGCCCGCGTCGTGGCCACAGGCCCCACAGGGGCCCGCGCCGTCCCGGTGGGGCGACCGGCCCCCGTCCGGTCAGCCGCCCATGCCGTACGGGCAGCCCGCCCAGCCCGGTCCGCCGTACGGTCAGTCCGCACCGCACGGGCAACCCGCGCCGTACGGGCAGTCCGGCCCGCAGGCGGGTCCGCAGTGGCAGGGGCCCACGCAGTGGCAGCCGGGCGGGCAGCAGCCGTCCGCGCCGCAGCCGGGCGGGCATCCGCCGGCGCCCCCGGCGCCGCGCCGCCGCAGAACATGGCTGTGGGTCACGCTCGCCGTGCTCGCCGTCCTGGTGACGGTCGGGGCCGGGATCGTGGTGGGCGCGGTAGTGGGCGAGGTGAAGGGTTCCGACCCGCTCGCCGAGGAGACGGCGCCCGCCGACCCGGGCTCCGTGGCGGTGACCAAGCAGGACATCGAGGCGCTGCTGAAGGGGCACACCGCGGCGCTGAACGACGGCGACCTCAAGGCGTACACCGGGATCTTCGACCAGAAGAACACGGCGCTGGTCCAGCAACAGACCAGGCTTTTCAACAACCTGCGCAAGCTGCCGATCTCCGAGATGTCCTACCAGACCCTGTCGCAGGAGGGGCGCGCCCAGGACAGTTTCGGCCGGGGAGTGACGTTCAACCTCGACGTCGCCTTCATCCACCGGTTCGACGGGGTCGACCTGCGCACGGTCACCGAGTGGTACCGCTGGACGGTCACCAAGCAGAAGGCCGGCACCCCGCTGCTGGTCACCAAGGTGGGCGGCGCCCCGGCCCCGGTGAGCGTGGGTTCCAAGACCGTCTACTACCCCGGGCCGTGGGACATCTGGCCCGACGTCACCGTCGTCAGGACCCCTCGGACGATCATCCTGGCCCCGCCGCAGTTGGCCGCCCAGGCGAGGCGGGCGTCCCCCATCGCCGAACAGGCCGCGCGGACCACCCTCGGCTGGCTGGCGCAGAACGGGGCGCAGGGCGCGGCGGTGCCCAAGAGATTCGTGGCGGCGCTGGTCAAGGGACAGGACCAGCTCGGAAACCTGTTCCGCAAGGAGAAGGCCCACGAGGCCGGGGTCTCCATCCCGATGCCCGCCTGGCAGAGGAGCGACGGGGTGGAGATCGGCGCCACCCGGGTCGTGATGGACACCGCCTCGTCCTTCTTCAGGACCGCTGACGGCATCGGGGAGATCTTCCGCCACGAGTTCACGCACTCGGCGATGGCCGGTCTCGACGGCGGCAAGGGCGGCTTCCTCGGGCTCGACAACTGGGTGGTCGAGGGGTTCGCCGAGTACGCGGCCAACCGCGGCAGCCCCGTCACCGCCAACATCCGCTACAACGAGGGCCGCGCCTACCTGGCCGGACGGCTCCCACAGCCGTTCACCGGCCGGATCCCGGACAACCTCTCCTGGGACGTCAAGGGCATGACCAGCGTCAACTACCTGATGGGCCACCTCGCGTCGCGGCTGATCGCGGAGAGGTACGGCGAGCGCAGGCTCGTGGAGTTCGTGACCGCCTGTTACCGCGACGGCAAACCCGAGGACGCGCTGCGGAAGGTCCTGGGAGTCGGAGAAGAGCAGTTCCAGCGGCAGTGGGCCGACTATGTCCGCGGCCAGCTCGGCTGATGGGGGAGAGCAGATGACCGACGACCGCAACGCCCCGCCGCAGGGGTGGCCGCACCCGCCGCACCCGTCGCAGACGGGCGGGTACGGCGGGCAGCAGGGCGTCCCGGGGACGCCGGCGCCCTGGCCGCAGGGGGCATCGCCGTATCAGCCGCAGCAGACCGGTGGGTACGGCGGGCAGCCGTACCCACCGGGTCAGACGTATCCACCGGGTCAGACGCATCCGGCGCCGGGAGGGCAGCAGGGCGGGCCGTACCCGCAGGGCCCCGGACCTCAACCGCAGGGTCCCGGCGGGCCGCAACCCGGCGGACCGTACCCGCAGGGTCTCGGCGGGCCGCAACCCGGCGGACCGCAGCCCGCGCCGTATCCGCAGGGAGGGCCGTATCCGCAGGGAGGGCCGTATCCGCAACCCGGCGGGCCCAACCCGCCGGGTGCGCAGCCGTACCAGCAGCCCGGCGGGACGTACCCGCTGGGACCGCCGCAGGGGCCCGTCCCCCACCCGCAGCAGGGCGCGCAGCCGTACCCGCCGCAGGGCCCCGGGCCGTACCAGGCTCCGCAGCCGCAGGGCGCGCACCCTGCCCCGCCGCCCGCCGGGCGGAGGACCGGCAGGACCGTGCTCCTCGTGGCGCTCGGCCTCGTCGCGCTGCTCGGCATCGGCGCCGGCACCGCCTGGTTCGTCTCCGACGGGTTCGGGACCGGAAAGGAGCTGCGGGAAGGGGAATGGCAGGTCCCCTTCACCACGGCCGGCACCGAGGTCATCGGCAACGACGCCTCGATCGCCTTCGGCGCCTGGATGAGCGACACCGCCGTCATCCGGGCGCAGAAGGACGGCGTGCTCGCCTACGACCTGAAGACCGGCAAGCGGGCCTGGGGCACGCCCGCCCCCGGCGCGCAGCTCTGCGGGGCCACCCCCGGCATCGTCGGCGGCCGGGGCGTCGTGGCCTACGGCACCACCACGAAGATCTGCGACCGTCTGGCGGGCCTCGACGTCAAGACAGGCAAGCTGCTGTGGAAGACCACGGTCCCGGCGAAGGCATCGGCGGCGAACGACAAGAGCATCGACATCCCCGGTCTCCTGCTGGCCGGTGACCTGGCGATCGTGCGGACCGCCGGGCAGGTGTCGGCCTACAATCCCGCGGACGGGAAGAAGGCGTGGACGTCCGTGACCTCGCAGGTGTGCTCGACCGAGGAGGCCGCCGCCTCGCCCAGGCAGGTGGTGGTCGCCCTGCGCTGCTCACAGGGCGGTGCTCGCATCGTCGTGCTCGACGCGCGGACCGGCGACTTCCGGGGGGAGCACCGGGTCGCCGACGACTACGGCGTCCCCGACGCCCTGGTCTCGGCGGACCCGCCGGTGGCGGTGTGGGGCGGAGGCGACCGCGCGACCGTCCTCGTGCTGGACGGCAAGGGGAGCAAGCTCCGCCAGTTCGAGACCGACGAGAAGATCGATCTGCTGCCGCTCAACGGCACCATCTACATCGAGGGCGGTTACCGGGAGCTCCGTACGGCGGTGCGCGGCGACACCCTCTACCTGAGCACCTTCCCGGTGAACACCGAAGGCGGCGGGATCAGCCGCGACGACATCGTGGCCTTCGACCTGAAGACGGGCCGCAGACTGTGGAAGTCCTCGGGCACCAGGGCGAACATGCTCACCTTCGTCGACACCGGGACCGCCGGGGACAAGGGGCTGCTGGTCATGGAGGAGGGCGGCCGGAACGAGCCGGCCCCCAGGCTGACCAGGATCGACCCGGCCACCGGCAGGGCGACGCCGGTCGCCGAGCTGCCGCAGAAGGCGGGCGGGGAGTCACAGGACGCGCACATCCACTACCGCGGCGGCACGCTGGTGATCATGCCTTTCGAGGAGATCGCCACCCGGTTCGCCGTCACCGCGCTGCGCGTCGAGGCGGAGTAGGTCGTGCTCATGGCGACACTTCGTGTCGCGGCTCGGGGGCTGAAGCCCGGTGTCTTCCCTCGTCACTCCGTCGCTTCGCTCCTGCGTTCCTCAGTCCAGACACCGGTGCCCCCTCGCTGTGTTGATGGCGACACTTCGTGTCGCGGCTCGGGGGCTGAAGCCCGGTGTCTTCCCTCGTCACTCCGTCGCTTCGCTCCTGCGTTCCTCGGTCCAGACACCGGCGCCCCCTCGCGGGCTCATGCGGACTTCCTGGCCGGGTGCGGTGACGGAGCGCGACGGCGGCCGCCATGGAATGCCCGGCGGGGGGTAGGTGGTTATGGGAGCCGTACAGACGTGAACGACAAGAGGAGCCACCGGTGGCGACCATCGAGGTAACCGAGCAGAACTTCAACGAGATCGCCGACGACGGGATCGTCCTGCTGGACTTCTGGGCGGCCTGGTGCGGGCCATGCCGCACGTTCGGCCCGATCTTCGAGAAGTCGTCGGAGAAGCACACCGACATCAAGTTCGGCAAGATCGACACCGAGGCGCAGCAGGGACTGGCCCAGGGCTTCGAGATCACCTCGATCCCGACGATCATGGCCATCCGCGACGGCATCGTCGTCTTCGCCCAGCCCGGGGCGCTGCCGGAGCCGGCCCTCGAAGACCTGATCGGTCAGGTCCGCGCCCTCGACATGGACGCGATCCGGGCCGAGCTGGCCAAGGAGATGGGCGCCCAGGAGGGCTGAGACCCCGAACAACGAGAACCCCGCGCCGTGAACGGTCGCGGGGCTCTCATCATGTCCGCCTCCGGTCGCGGAGCTCAGGCCGAGCGGTACAGCTCCGCCACCCGGAAGGCCAGGTCCAGCGACTGGCTCCGGTTGAGGCGCGGGTCGCACGCCGTCTCGTAACGCCGCGCCAGGTCGTCCTCGACGATCTCCAGGCCGCCGCCCACGCACTCGGTGACGTCGTCGCCGGTGAACTCGATGTGGATGCCGCCGGGGTGGGTGCCGAGCGCGCCGTGCACCTCGAAGAAGCCCGCCACCTCGTTCAGCACGTCGTCCAGGCGGCGCGTCTTGTGGCCGCTGGGCGCCTCGAAGGTGTTGCCGTGCATCGGGTCGCAGATCCACGCCACCGCGGCGCCGCTCGCCGTCACCTTCTCCACCAGGGACGGAAGGTGGTCGCGGATCTTCCCGGCGCCCATCCGGGTGATGAACGTCAGGCGGCCCGGCTCGTTGTCCGGGTTCAGCCGCTCGACGAGCGCGAGGGCGTCCTCGGGGGTGGTCGTCGGGCCGAGCTTCACGCCGATCGGGTTGCGGATCCGGGAGAAGAACTCCACGTGCGCGCCGTCGAGCTGGCGGGTGCGCTCGCCGATCCAGACCATGTGCGCCGACACGTCGTACGGCAGGCCGGTCCGGGAGTCGATCCGGGTGAGGGCGTGGTCGTAGTCGAGGATCAGCGCCTCGTGCGAGGAGTAGAACTCCACGGTGTGGAACTCGTCCGGGTCGGCCCCGCAGGCGCGCATGAACGCCAGGGCCTGGTCGATCCCCCGGGCGAGCTGCTCGTAGCGCTTCCCGGCGGGCGACTCGATCACGAAGTCCTGGTTCCAGGCGTGCACCTGCCGCAGGTCCGCGTAGCCGCCGCGGGTGAAGGCGCGGGCGAGGTTCAGCGTCACGGCCGAGGAGTGGTAGGCGCGCAGCAGCCGCCACGGGTTGGGGACGCGGGCCTCGGGGGTGAAGTCGAAGCCGTTGACCATGTCGCCCCGGTAGGTGGGCAGCTCGATGCCGTCACGGGCCTCGGTCGGCTTGGACCGCGGCTTGGCGAACTGGCCGGCCATCCGCCCGATCTTCACGACGGGCACCTTGGCCGCGTAGGTGAGCACGATCGCCATCTGCAGCAGCGTCTTGAGCTTGTTGCGCACGTCGTTCGCGGTCGCGCCGGCGAAGGTCTCGGCGCAGTCGCCGCCCTGCAGCACGAACGCCTCGCCCCGCGTCACCGCCGCCAGCTCGGCCTTGAGCTTGTCGCACTCGCCGGCGAACACCAGGGGCGGCAGCCCCTTGAGCTCGGCGACGACCTTCTCCAGCTCGTCGCGGTCGGGCCACTCGGGCTGCTGCGCCGCGGGCAGCCGCCGCCAGGAATCGAAGTTGATGCTCACGACACACCAGGCTATTGCAACGGCGTCACCGACCGGACCCCCTTGCCCAAGGAGTGAGACACCTTTCGCCATAAATGAGACGCCGGCGGGTGGGGGATCCCTGTGCCGGGCCGCCGGCTCTCAGCTCACTTCCGCCGGGGAGGAGACGCCTCCGGGCTCCTCACGTGCTCGGGGAGGACACCGAAACCGATGAAGCGGCGGCCGAGGGCGCCGACCACCGGGAGCCGGGAGACGTCACGCGGCAGCCCCGTCGGCCGGACGCGGCCGGAGAGGGTGGGGCTGATCAGGGCGGCCTGCACCGCCCGCTGGGCGAACTGGGTGACCGCCGTGGGCGGCATGCGGCGCCGCTGGACGCGGGCGAGCAGCGACTCGGGGATACCGGCCCCGGCGGCGAGGGGCCCGGCCAGCAGGTTGGCCGCCGCCACGGCGTCCTGCACGGCCAGGTTGATGCCGACCCCGAAGATCGGTGACATGGCGTGCGCGGCGTCACCGATGGCCAGCAGGCCGGGACGGTGCCAGCGCGACAGCCGGTTCACCCGGACCGACAGCATGCTCACGTCGTCGAAGCCGTCCAGCAGCCCGACGCGGCCGTCGAGGAACGGCAGCAGGCCGGCGACCTGCTCGCGCAGCGCCTTGATCCCCTCGGCGCGAAGGGCGTCGAAGCCGCCCTTGCGGATCACGTAGGCGAGCTGCCAGTAGGAGCCGCGGTCGATCGCCACCATGATGCGGCCGCTGGACAGCCGCAGGAAGGTCTGGTCGGGGTCGGACGCCTCGCGCGGCAGCCGGAACCACACCACGTCCATCGGCGCGCCGAACTCCCTCGGCACGAGCCCGGCGGCCCGGCGCACGGCGGAGGTGCGGCCGTCGGCGGCGACGGTGAGCGTCGCGCGCAGCTCGTGCTCGCCTTCGGCGTCGCGGTAGCGGAGCCCGCGCACCGCGCCGCCCTCGCGGATCACGCCGGTCACCTCGGTGTTCATCACCAGCCGGAAGGACGGGTACCGCCCGGCGGCCTCGGTGACCAGGTTGAGGAAGTCCCACTGCGGGACGAAGGCGATGTAGCGGTATCTGCCCGGCAGCCGGGTCAGGTCGGCGACGGGTGCCAGGCCGTCGTCGGTCATCATGACCAGCCGGTGCTCCTTGCGGTGCGGCAGCCGGTGGAACTCCTCGGCGAGCCCCAGCTCGTCGAGGATCTGCAGGGTGGAGGGGTGGATGGTGTCACCCCGGAAGTCCCGCAGGAAGTCACCGTGCTTCTCCAGCAGTGTGACCTTGACGCCCGCGCGGGCCAGCAGCAGCGCGAGCATCGCTCCCGCCGGGCCGGCCCCGGCGATCACGCACGTGTTCTCCGTCATAATTCATCACCCACTGAATTGTTTCACGGGTGAGGCCGAAGGTAAACCTCCTCCCGCCGACCGCCGACCGCCGACCGCCGACCGCCGACCGCCGACCGCCGACCGCCGACCGCCGACCGCCGACCGCCGACCGCCGACCCGCCCGATTCCTGTGCGACCCGCCCGATTCCTGTGCGGCCTGTCCGGTTCCTGTGCGGTCCGTCCGGTTCCTGTGCGGCCGTGTGATCACTCTGACGGGGGACGTACCCGGCGCCCCGGCTGCGATAGAAATCCGGAATGACTGTTTACGAGACCGAGCGGCTCATCGTCCGCGAGTGGACCCACGACCCGGCCGACCTCGACCGGATGACCGACATCTACACCCGGCCCGAGGTCCTCCGCTGGCTGCCGCCCTTCGACTTCGAGGCGGCGCCCGCGGTGGACGGCTGGCACGCCTTCCACGAGCGCGACCGCAGGTTCGGCTCCTGGGCGGTCGAGGTCCGCGACACCGGGGTGCCCGCCGGGACCGTGCTGTTCCGGCCGATCCCCGGCGGCGACGGGGAGGTCGAGGTCGGCTGGCACTTCCACCCCGACTCCTGGGGCAACGGCTACGCCACCGAGGCGGCCCGGGGCGCGGTCGAACGCGGGTTCGCCTCCGGGCTGGAAGAGGTGTACGCCCTGGTCAAGCCGGGCAACGACGCCTCCATGGCCGTCTGCCGGCGGCTCGGGATGACCCCGCGCGGCCGTACCACGCGCTTCTTCGGCCTGGAGTCGGAGATGTTCCACCTCCCGCGCCCGAGCTGACGGCCGCGCCGGGCGCCCCGGCCACCGGTGAGGGCGCGGCCCGAGCCCGGGACCCGTGATCGGTCCGGCCGACGCAGGCGCTCACCCGCCCATGCCGCCGGATGCCCGGTCCGCCGATCGGCCGGTCCGGTGGCCCCCGTCAGCCGATGAGGCCGCCCAAACGGCCCTCAAGCAGCAGCAACAGCTCGCCCAGCAGGTCGGCGAGCTCCCGCTCGCGCTCGGCGGGCAGCCCGGCCAGCAGCGCGGTCTCGTACTCCAGCTGCTCCGGCAGCAGCCGCATGATGAACTCCCGGCCGGCGTCGGTGAGCGACAGGTGCGCCACCCTGCGGTCGCGCTCGTCCACCCGCCGCGCCACCAGACCGCCGTCCTCCAGCCGCCTGAGCCGTTTGGTGACGGCGGCGCCGGAGGCGAAGGTCTCCCGGGCCAGCCGGCCGGGGGTGAGTTCGCCGCCGACGCGCAGCAGCGCGCACAGGATGTCGAACTCCGGGCGGCTGACCCCGGCACGGCCCAGCGGCGCGTCCCCGGCGTGCTGCAAGAGTGCGGTGCACCGGGTGAGCCGGCCGATGACCGCTATCGTGTCGAGGTCGGCGTCGGGCAGGACGCGCCGCCACTGGCGCAGCGCGATCGCCACGGCGTCCTGCTCACTGCGACGCCGCGCTGTGTTCATTGCGACGCTGGCGCGTCGCGGCTCGGGGGCTGAAGCCCGGTGTCTTCCCTCGTCGTTCACTCGCTGCGCTCTCTGCTCATTGCGACGCTGGCGCGTCGCGGCTCGGGGGCTCAAGCCCGGTGGCTTCCCTCGTCACTCCGTCGCTTCGCTCCTGCGTTCCTCGGTCCAGACACCGGCGCCCCCTCGCGGGCTCATGGCGACGCTGGCGCGTCGCGGCTCGGGGGCTCAAGCCCGGTGGCTTCCCTCGTCACTCCGTCGCTTCGCTCCTGCGTTCCTCGGTCCAGACACCGGCGCCCCCTCGCGGGCTCATGGCGACGCTGGCGCGTCGCGGCTCGGGGGCTCTTGCCCGGTGTCTTCCCTCGTCACTCCGTCGCTTCGCTCCTGCGTTCCTCAGTCCAGACACCGGCGCCCCTCGCGGGTCCCGTCAGTTCGGTGAGTTTGCGGTGGCCGGCGCGTTCGGCGGCGGTGATCCGTTCCTGGGGCAGGGCCGTGCTCCACCATTCGCCCGCCGCGGTGTCGGCGGCCTCGCGCAGCTCGACCAGAGAGGCGTTGAGGCGGTCGCGGGCGGCCCTGGCCGGGCCGGGGCCGGCGGGCGACGGCTCGGCCACGGCCCGTTCCAGGCGCTCCAGCCCCTCGTGGACCCGCCGGGCCGCCCGCCGGTCGGGCAGCAGCACGCACGCCGCCAGTCCGGCCACGGCACCCACGCAGGTGTCGAGCCAGCGGTCGGCGACCAGCTCGCCCACCGGCTGGACTCCGGCGAACTGGGTCATCAGGATGGACATGGGCGCGACGAACACGCTGCCCAGCCAGTAGTTGCGGGTGATCGTCGCCTCGGTGAGGAACTGCATGACCAGCACGGTGGCCACGAGGGCGAGCGGCCCCAGCCGGGTCAGCGGCACCACCAGCGTGAACAGCGCGACCCCCAGCAGGTTGCCCACGACGCGCTGCAGCGCCCGGTTCCACGAGAGCGTGGTGTTGGCGGCGAACACCGCCGCCGCGGTCACCACCGCCCAGTACGGCCGGCCGACCCCCAGCGCCATCGACGCCCAGCCGGCCAGCGCGGAGCCCGCCGCCACCGTCATGACCACGCGCCACCTCCCGGCGACCTCCGGCAGGAGATGGTGGCGCCGGGGCCGTTCGGCGGCCACCCCGAACAGCTCGGCCTCCTCGACCGCGTCCTCCCCGGGCGCCCCGGACCGCCCGGGGACCGGCAGCGGGCGGCCCTTGCGCAGATCGCGCGCCCACGCGGTGAGTGAGTCGGCCTCGGCCGTGTGCCGCGCCGGCAGCGCCGCCGCCGACTCGGCGCGCACCAGGAGCCGCCGCAGCTCCGCCCGGCTTCCGGTGGTCCCGGCGCGCAGCAGTGTCTGCCAGGCGGCGTTGACGGCGGCCGCGGCCGCGTGCCGGGCCTGCGGCGGCTCCTGGCCGCCGGACGAGGCCCGCAGCAGGCGGGCGGCGGCCTCCAGGGCGCGGGCGACCGCGATGCGCTCCGGCCCGTCCGGCCTGACCAGCGCCGGAGCCATCCCGACCAGCCATGCCACGACCCCGGCGGCCAGAGCCAGCGCCAGGTGCGCGGGAACGTCGGCCAGGCGCTGCGGCAGGAAGGCGGCGCTCACCGCGACGAAGGTGAGGATGACGTGCCCGGGCGGGCCGATCCGGGCCGCGTCACAGGTGGCCTTGTGCGCCCCGGCCAGGAGCGCGGCCACCGCGACCCGCAGGAC
This sequence comes from Streptosporangium pseudovulgare, assembly GCF_014648055.1. Taxonomy (GTDB): domain Bacteria; phylum Actinomycetota; class Actinomycetes; order Streptosporangiales; family Streptosporangiaceae; genus Streptosporangium; species Streptosporangium pseudovulgare. Next base: position 173,671 of record NZ_BMQJ01000011.1, on the reverse strand, counting down.
GGTGGAATCGGTGAGCGAGGCGGTGACGAGCCCGACGGCGATGCTCGCCAGCATCCCCGCCACGACCCACGCCAGGGTCCTGGCCCGTGCGGCGTACGGCAGGCCGTGGCCGTACAGGGCGCACAGCGAGCCGCCGGCGGCGTAGGCGGCGAGGTCGGACCGGCCGGCGAGCAGCAGCGCGAACTGGGGGACGGCGACCGAGGCCACGGCGCTGAACGCCGGCTTGTGCCAGATGTCGCCGAGCGGCCCCAGGCGCAGCGACGCGCGGACGGGCATGCGGACGTGGAGGATCGGCTTCTCGATGGGGAACACGCTCACCTACGAAGCTTACCAGGTGTTTTATATGTAAAACATCTGCGAATCGTATGCCCCGAGGGCCGTGACCTGGGGAACGTCGCCGGAACGGTGCGGGACGGCGAGGATGCGACGGGCCGGAGGGGGCGCGGTGGCCGGCGGAAGGCCGGGCGTCCCGCGCCGGAGCCGCCGGAATCCGCCGGGGCCGCCCGCTCACCCCTCCCGCGCGGCCCCCGGCGGACCTCGACGATGCTCATGCCGCCACCGCCCGCTCAACCCCCTCCCGCGCGGGCTCAGCAGGGCGAGATCGTCCAGGACGCCTCGGTCTTCTCGCCCGGCCGCAGCACGATCAGGTCGGTGCCGGAGTTGAAGGCGTCGGGCGGGCAGGTCATCGGCTCCACCGCCAGCCCGCGGTGGCCGAGGCCGGTCCCGGTGCACACCTGCACCCAGGGCAGCGCGGAGGCGTCCCAGCGCACCTCGACCCCGCCCTCGGGGCCGCGCAGCCGTACCGCGGCCTGCCCGGAGGCGTCGGCGGCGAGGCCGGTGAAGGCGTGGTCCACGGCGGTGTCCCCCACCACGCGCGGGGCCGTGAAGTCGTACGGCGTGCCGGAGACATCCTCCAGCGCGCGCGGCAGCAGCCGATCGTCCACCAGCAGCACCCTGCCGGCCGGCACGTGCAGCTCGTACCGCTCGACGTCGTCGCCCGCCAGCAGCCACGGGTGCGGGCCGCAGCCGTAGGGGGCGTCGGCGTCACCGGTGTTCTTGGCGGTCAGCGTGGTGGTCAGCCCGCCGGGGGTCAGGGAGTAGCGCACCTCCAGGGCGACGGTGAACGGGTAGCCCGGGGTGGGGGTGATCGTGTGGGCGAGCCGGACGAAGCCGTGCTCGTCCTCCACCGACAGCCACTCCACCGCCGTCCAGTCGGTCTCGGCGACCAGCCCGTGCAGGGCGTTGCCGCGGTCCTCCTCGTTCACCGGCAGCCGGTGCTCCCGCCCTTCGAAGGTGTAGCGGGCGCCCCCGACGCGGTTGGGCCAGGGGGCGAGGAGGGTGCCGCTGTAGTAGGGGATCGGCCCGTCCTCCGGCCAGGCGGTCACGAGATCGCGCTCGCCGTCGCGAAGGACGCGCAGGGCGGCGGACCGCTCGGTGATCTCGGCGTGCATGGTGCCGCTGCGGAGGGTGAACTGCCGGGCCAAGGGGAGATCCTTTCGTCGGGCGGGCGGTGCGGGCGCCCTACCCCATTTTCGCAGCCCGGTCACCGCCGGGACTGCCGGAACGTGTATGGGAGCGCTCCCATAACGGTCCAACGTTAGGGATCACCGCATCGGCGGTCAACGGCCGGTGATCCACGAACAGATACACGCCCGTATGTATCCGGTGCGTATCTCCCTTCCCCGGGGGCCTCCGTAACGTGACGGGCACCCGCGGAACGGCCGCGAGGGGACACGCCGCCGGGAGCTCCGACATGCAGCACGCCGCCGTCCACGCCGTCCTCGCCTGCCGGGCGCTTCTGGCGGTGCTCTTCATCGCGTCCGTCCACGGCAAGGCGCGCCGTGGGGCGGCCTACCGTCGCTTCGAGGAGGCCGTGGAGCGCCTGCTGCCGTCCTGGCCGCCGGCGCGGAGGCTGGGGAGCCGGCGGGTCGCCGCACTGGTCCTGGCCGCCGAGGCGGGCGTGCCGGTCCTCGTCGCGGTGCCCGCCGCGGCTCCCGCAGGGCTGCTCCTGGGCGCCGCCCTGCTGTTGGTGTTCGCGGGGGTGCTGGCCCGTGCCGTGCGCGCCGGTCACGGCGGCGCCTGCCACTGCTTCGGTGAGTCGGCCCGGCCGGTCGGCCGGGGGCAGGTGATCAGGAACCTCGTGCTCGGGTCCGCGGCCCTCGCCGCCGCCGGCCTCGCGACGCGGGACGGCACGGCCGGCCTCGAAGGAGCCCTCGTCGCGGTGCTCGCCGGTGCCCTCCTCGCCGTGCTCGTCGTCCACGCCGAGGACATCGGAGACCTGTTCCGGTCCCTGTGAAGCCTGGAGGATCCCCCCGATGCCCGAACCAGCCCCGGCCGGTCCGCCGCCCACTCCGGCGGCCGGACCGCCCGGCCCTCCGCCCGGCCCTCCGCCCGGCCCTCCGCCCGGCCCTCCGCCCGGCCTTCCGTCGGGTCTCCCACCCGGCCTTCCGCCCGGATCCCCGCCCGCCGGGCCGTCCGCCGGGACCGGTGACGCCGTCCCCCGGCCCCGGGCGCGGGCGAGCATGCGGGGCGCCGCGGCGGCGCTCGCCCTGGCGTGGCGGGCGGGCCCGTGGCTCGCCACCGCCTTCGCCCTGCTCACCCTGGCCGGGGCGGCGCTGCCGGTGGTGACGGCGTGGCTGACCAAGTCGGCGATCGACCTCATCGCCCGGGGCGCGGCCACCGCCCCGGCCCTCACCGGCCTGGGCACGGCGCTGGCGGCCTGCGGCGTGCTGGCGGCCGTGGTCCCCCAGGCGGCGCGGTACGCCAGGGAGGAGACCGGCCGCCGGGTCGGGCTGGCCGCCCAGGACCGGCTCTTCCAGGCGGCCGAGCGCTTCGTGGGGCTGGCGAGGTTCGAGGACCCGGTCTTCCTCGACCGGCTCAGGATGGCCCAGCAGCACGGCGCCACCACGCCGGGCCAGGTCGTCTCCGCCGTCCTCGGCATCGCCAGGACCACGGTCACCGGGGCGGGGTTCCTCGGCTCCCTGCTGGTGGTCGGCCCCTGGATGGCGCCGGTGGTCGTCTGCGCGGCCGTCCCCTCGCTGGCCGCGGAGCTGTGGCTGGCCCGGCGCCGCGCGGCCATGCTCTGGCGGATCGGCCCGGCCGAGCGCAGGGAGTTCTTCTTCCGGGAGTTGCTGGTGAACGTGCAGGCCGCCAAGGAGATGCGCCTGTTCGGCACCGGGGCGCACCTGCGGGAGCTGATGAACGGCAGGCGGCGGGCCGCGAACGCCGAACGCGGCCGGACGGACCGGCGCGAGCTGCGCGTCCAGGGCGCGGCCGGCGCGTTCGGGGCGCTCGCCGCCGGCGGCGGGCTGGTCTGGGCGCTGCACGCCGCGGCCGGAGGCGGTCTCACCATCGGTGACGTGTCCCTCTTCGCGGCGGCCGTCGCCGGGGTGCAGGGCGCTCTCACCGGGCTGGCCGTGGAGGTGGCGGCGGCCCATCAGCAGCTGCTCCTGTTCGGCCACTACCTCGCCGTCCTCGGCGGAGAACCGGACCTTCCCGTACCGCCCCTGCCCCGGCCGGCACCGCCGCTGCGCCGCGGCGTGGAGCTGCGCGACGTGTGGTTCCGCTACTCGCCGGACCACCCGTGGACCCTGCGCGGCCTGAACCTCACGATCCCGTACGGCGAGGCGGTCGGCCTGGTCGGCAGGAACGGAGCAGGCAAGAGCACGCTGGTCAAGCTGCTGTGCCGGATGTACGACCCGGAGCGCGGGGAGATCCTGTGGGACGGGACGGACATCCGCGAGCTGGACCCCGCCGGGCTGAGGGCGCGGATCGGCGCGGTGTTCCAGGACTACATGCAGTACGACATGACGGCGGCCGAGAACATCGGCCTGGGTGATGTCGGCCGGATCGGGGACCGGGCGCGGATCGAGGCCGCGGCCCGCGGGGCGGGCGCGCACGGGTTCGTCGCCGCGCTGCCCCGCGGCTACGACACCCTCCTGTCCCGGCTCTTCTTCCAGGGCGACGACCTGGGCGGCGACCTGGGCGGCGATCCGGACGGTGGCGCCGGGAACGGGCCGGGTGGCGCCCCGGGGACCGGTGTCCTCCTGTCGGGCGGGCAGTGGCAGCGCCTCGCGCTGGCCCGCGCCTATCTCCGGGGGGACCGCGACCTGCTGATCCTGGACGAGCCCGGCTCCGGACTGGACGCCGAGGCCGAGCACGAGATCCACGCCGGGCTGCGCGAGCACCGGCGGGGACGGACCAGCGTGCTCGTCTCCCATCGCCTGGGCACCCTCCGGGACGCCGGCCTCCTCGTCGTCCTGGACGGGGGCCGGGTCGCCGAGCAGGGCGCCCACGCCGAGCTGCTGGCCCGCGGCGGGCTCTACGCCCACCTGTTCGGGCTGCAGGCCCAGGGCTACCGGACCGTGGAGCCGGACGACGGCGATCTCGCCCCGGCGTTCCCCCCGGGCGCGGGAGACGGCGCGCGAGCCGATCTCCCCGGGGCGTGACGCGGGATACACGGCGGCGAGTATCGGCGCTGTAGGGATCCCATCGGCGGCCCTTCTACCTTTCGAGATGTCCGCCGATCGATGGGAGAGAAGAATGTACTGCTTCTGCAACTCCGGCCGCTGGTGCTGCGCCACCACCACCTACTACGCCTGCTACGACCACGGCTGCTGAGCCGAGATGAGATCCGGGGGTGCGCCCTTTTCCGGGCGCGCCCCTTTCCCGCTCCCGCCGGAAAGGAAAAGGGCCAGGAATGTATTTCATCGCCGCGCTCGTGGTGCTGGTGGGCGTCGTGTGCACGCTCGATCTCCTCTTCACCGTCAGACTCACCCGTCTCGTGAGGGCCCTGCCCGGACCGGCGGGACCGTCCGGGCACTCCGGGCCTTCCGCCCTCCCCGGGAGGCTGCCGGACCTGATGCTGCCGGTCGGCGAGGTCGTCGGCCCCTTCGAGGCCGTGACGACCGACGGCGAGGTACGCCGGGGCCCGACCCTGACCCCCGGCCGCACCCTGGTCGGGGTCTTCACCAAGAACTGCCCGCCGTGCGCCGAGCGGGTCCCGCAGTTCCTGGAGGCGGCGAAGAACCATCCGCACGGGCGGGACGCCGTCCTGGCGGTGCTGGTCACCGACGGCGAGGACGTCTCGGACTACCGGGACACGCTCCAGCCGGTGGCGCACGTCATCGTCGAGAGGAAGGGCGAGGCCGCGACCAGGGCGCTGGGGGTGCGAGGCTACCCCGCCCTCGCCGTCCTCGACGAGCGGGGCGGGATCCTCGCGGCGGGGACGATCATGGCCCACGTCGAACCGGCCCTCTGACGGCAGCCGCCGGATCGGCACCGCCCGGCGCCCACCGGCCCTCCGAGCCGTTCCCGCCCTACCGCTGCGGCGATCCGGAACGGGGCCCGGACGCCGCGCCGGGCCGTTCGGGGTCGGGCCGTCCCGCGTGCCCCTGGGCGATGAGCCGCCCGCCGGACCGTTCGAGGACGGCCCACCCCGGAAAGCCCGGCGCGGGGTGACGCGCGGCGGGCCGCCCGGGGACCCGCTCGTTCCGGGCGACCTCCGAGGCGAAGCACCGCACCAGGCCGCCCACCCGGTAACGGGCCTGCTCCACGGGCTCGATGAGACGCAGGTCGGCGAGACGGCCCAGGGCGGCGGACGCGGTCACCGTGTCGCACGCGAGGGACCTCGCCACGTCCGCGGGGGTCAGTTCGGCGGCCTGCGCCGTACCGAGGTGGTGGAAGAGTTCGACGGCCGCGCTGTCCACCGGGCCCGTGCCGGACAGCAGCACCCGGTAGTCGGCGTCGATGCTCTCCCGGATGGGCAGGTCGCCGTTGCCGAGCAGGTCCATCCGGTGACGCTCGTCCGCGAGCAGGCCGGCGAAGGCCGCCAGCGACCACTCGCGCCGGGCGGCGAGCCGGGTGCCGGCCGCCCGCAGCGGACGCGGCAGGCACTCGCAGAGCTCGGCGATCCGGTTCGCCGCGGCGGGGTCGGCGTCCGCGCGTTCCGTGCCGCACAGCCCGGCCAGCAAATCGCGGGCGGCGTCACCCGGCAGGGGCAGGATCTCGACGTGCTCCGTACCCTCCAGCGTGGACAGCATGGCCCGGCTGGTGACGACGACCGGGCAGCCGTCGCAGGCCGTCAGCAGCGGCCGTACCTGGCCGTCGTCGAGGGCGTTGTCCAGCAGGACCAGCGGGGCGTCGTCGCCGATGCGCAACCGGAGCACCTCGGCCGCCTGGACCGGGTCCCGCGGGATCCGCTCGGCCGGCACGCCGAGGGCGGTCAGGAAACAGGTCATGACCCGCGAAGGGTCCGGGGGCGGTACCCCGGGCCGGACGTCCTGGAGGTCGGCGTAGAGATGCCCGCCGGGGCGCTCGGCGGAGAGCAGGCGGAGGACGTGCCTGGCGAGCGCCGACTTGCCGACGCCGCCCGGACCGTGCAGGACGATCCTGGCCGGACGCCGCGTCTCCCCGGCCAGGCGCGCCAGCTCCTTCACCTCCCGGTCACGGCCCACGAGGTCGCCCGGGGACGGGATCATCCGCGGGAGCACCCGGCGGGCGCCGGACGGGCCGGGCCGCCGGGCGGGCGCGGGGACGAGTCCGGGGTCGCGGTTGAGCATCCGCCGCTGGAGGGCGACGAGGTCCGGGCCCGGCTCCAGGCCGAGGTCCTCGCGCAGGACGGTCCGCGCCCTCTCGTAGGCGGCCAGCGCCGCCGCGACGTCGCCCGTGCGGTACAGCGCGAGCATGAGGTGGCCCCACAGCCGTTCCCTGGTGGGGTGCTCCGCGACGGTCTCGCGGAGTTCGTGGAGCATCTCGGCGTGCTCACCCAGGGCCAGCCGGGCCTGCGCGAGGTCCTCCATGGCGAGGCAGCGCTGCTCGGCCAGGACCGCCAGCCGCGACGAGAGCTCGGGGGTACGCGGCACGTCCTCGGCCTCCGTGCCGCGCCACAGCGCCAGGGCCGCCGACAGGTGGCGCAGGGCGGCCCGCGGGTCGCCGACGGCCAGCGTGGCGCGGCCCTGCCGGGCGTACTCCGTGAAGTCCGCGATGTCCGACTCGCCCTCGCGGACCTCCAGCGTGTAGCCCGGAGCGTGGGCGACGAGACGGTCGTGGTGTCCGCCCAGGACGTCGCGCAGGCGGTTGACGTAGGTTCGCAGGTTGGCCACGGCCGAGCGGGGCGGCTCGCCCTCCCACACGGCCGCGGTCAGGCGGTCCAGGGAGACGACCCGCCCCGCCTCCAGCAGGAGTACGGCGAGCACGACGCGCTGTTTCGGCGGGCCGAGCGGGACGAGGCGGCCGGAGCGGCGTATCTGGAGCGGGCCCAGCAGGTTGAACCGCAGAGTCATCAGACCTCCACGCGTTGACGCCGGGCCCGGGGCCCGGCGGACGTGCCCGGTGGAAAACCTTCTGCGCGTGGGACGCCGCCCACGATGACGTTCTGTCGGAAGGGGAGGACCCGCCGGGACGCTCAGGCCGAGTCGCGCTCGACCAGGTGGGTGTCCAGTATCACGACGGGCTGTTCCAGGCGCTCGCCGTTGATGCGGGCGACGAGGAGGTGGGCCATCTGCCGGCCCATCGCCTCGGTCGGCTGGTGGACGCTGGTGAGCGTGGGGGAGGAGTGGGCGCCGGCGGGGGAGTCGTCGAACCCGATCACCGCCACGTCCGACGGGACCGCCCTGCCCTCTTCGCGCAGCACCCGCATCGCCCCGAGGGCCATCGGGTCGGAGGCGGTGAACACGGCGTCCAGGTCGGGGTGGACGGCCAGCAGGCGGATCATCGCCTCCATGCCGCTCTCCTCGCTGAAGTCACCGTAGTCCACGATCTCCGGCAGACCGGTGGCCAGCAGAGCGTCGCGGTAACCGGCGAGCCGGTCGACGCCCACGCCCATGTCCTGCGGACCGGCGATGGTGGCGATCCTGGTGCGGCCCTTGCCCAGCAGGTACTTGACCGCCTGCCGGGCTCCGGCCCGGTTGTCGACGTCGACGTAGCTGTAGGGGGTGAGGCCGACGGGGCGGCCACCGATGACGGTCGGCACGCCCATCGCCTCCAGACGCTCGGGCAGCGGGTCGGCGCCGTGCAGCGAGATCAGCAGCACCCCGTCGACGTGCTGGCCGGTGAGGTAGTGCTCCAGCCGCTCGTGCTCCTGCTTCGACTGCGCCATCGCGAGGATCAGTTGCAGACCGGTCTCGGATAACGCCGAGCCGATACCGCGGATGGTCCCGGCGAAGTAGGGTTCGTCGAAGACGCGGAACTCCGACTCCGAGACCACCAGCGCGACCGTGTCGGTGCGCCGGGTGACCAGTGCGCGGGCCGCCCGATTGGGGACGTACCCCAGCTCCTCGATGGCCTGCTGCACCGCCTCACGGGCCTTTTCGCTCACCTTGGGTGAGCCGTTGATGACCCGTGACACGGTGCCGCGGCCGACACCGGCCAGTGCCGCGACCGCCTCAAGTGTCGGACGACGGTCGCCGTTCATGTCGCCTGCCCCCATGAAGATTCGCCGGCCCCTTATTCTGCCGGACCGTTCAGGCCTCCGCGCCTGATGGTCCCGGCATACCAGAGAGCGCTCTCCTTTGGAATACGCTCCTGGGTCGCATAGTCGACGCGGACCAGGCCGAAGCGCTTGTCGTACCCCCACGCCCATTCGAAGTTGTCCATCAGGGACCAGGCGAAGTAGCCCCTCAGGGGCACCCCCGCCTCGATCGCCGCGTGGCAGGTGCGCAGGTGGGCCTCGATGTAGTCCACTCTCTCACGGTCGTGGACCACGCCGTCGTCGCCCACGACGTCCTCGAAGGCGGCGCCGTTCTCGGAGATGACCAGCGGCACGCTCGGGTACTCCCGGGCCAGTCGCAGCAGGATCTCCTGCAGGCCGGTGTCGTCGATCTCCCAGCCCATGGCGGTGACCGGCCGGCCGGCCTGGACGAACGATACGGCCTCGCTGCCGACCCAGGGCGAGCCCGCGTCGGTCGGCGCCGCCGCCGCCGATGCTGCGCCGCCGGGGATGCCGGAGACGGTGAAGCGGCTGTAGTAGTTGATCAGCAGCATGTCGATCGGGGTGGAGATGATCTCCATGTCCCCGTCCTCGGTGAAGTCCGCCATCCCGTCGAGGTCGATCAGCACGTCCTCGGGGTAGGCGCCCTTGAGCAGCGCGTCCAGGAAGAAACGGTTCTGCAGGCCGTCGATGCGGCGGGCGGCGTCCCGGTCGGCCTCAGACTCGGTCTCGGGGGAGATCGCGTAGAGGTTGACGCAGCCGCCGATCCTGCTGTCGGGCCTCTGGGCCCGCATGGCCTGGGTGGCCAGGCCATGCGCGAGCAGCAGGTGGTGGGCGGCCCGTACCGCCTGGGCCGGCTCGCGCCGTCCGGGGGCGTGCTCACCGGAGGCGTAGCCCAGGAAGGCCGCGCACCACGGCTCGTTCACCGTGCTCCAGTTGCGCACCCGGTCGCCGAGGGCGTCGTGCACGGCCGCCGCGTAGTCGGCGAAGCGCTTCGACGTCTCCCGCGACGGCCAGCCGCCCGCGTCCTCCAGCGCCTGGGGGAGGTCCCAGTGGTAGAGCGTCACCCACGGGTCCACGCCCCGCTCCAGCAGCTCGTCGACCAGGCGGCTGTAGAAGTCGAGGCCCCTGGTGTTGACCGGGCCGGAGCCGTCGGGCTGGATCCGCGGCCAGGAGACGGAGAACCGGTAGGCGCCCAGGCCCAGCTCGGCCATCAGCCGCACGTCGTCGCGGTAGCGGTGGTAGTGGTCGATCGCCACGTCGGCGTTCTCGCCGTTGACGATCCGGCCGGGCTGGCGGACGAAGTCGTCCCAGATGGACCGCCCGCGCCCGTCCTCCTCGACGGCGCCCTCGATCTGGTAGGCGGAGGTGGCCGCCCCCCAGACGAAGTCCGCCGGGAACAGCAGTTCCGCGGCCTGTAGCCGGGTTTCTTGCGTGGTCACGCCTTGACCGCACCTTCCATGAGGCCGCCGACGATCTGACGACCGAACGCGACGAAGACGATGAACAGGGGGAGGACCGAGGCCGCCGTGCCGGTGAAGAGCATGACGTAGTCGGTGCCGTGGGCCTGGTTGAGCGCGGCGATCGAGGTCTGCACCACCGGGTTGTCCGGAGTCAGCACGATCAGCGGCCACATGAACTCGTTCCAGGTCTGCATGAAGACCAGGAGGGCGAGCACCGCCATGCCGGGCCGCAGCGCGGGCAGGATGACGTTGGCGTAGATCCGCATGGTGGAGGCCCCGTCGACCCGGGCCGCCTCGACGAGCTCGTCCGGCACCGCCTGCTGGGTGTACTGGGTCATCATGAAGACCCCGAAGCCGTTGACCAGGAACGGCAGGATCACCGCCTTGATCTGGCCGGTCCAGCCGAGGTCGACCATGAGCTGGTACAGCGGCACCACGCCCATCTGCTGGAGCGGCACCATCATCGTCACCAGGATCAGGCCGAGCAGGATCTTGCCGCCCTTGAAGTGGAGCTTGGCGAAGGCGAAGCCGGCCAGGGTGGAGATGAGCACGACCGAGACGGTCACGGTGATCGAGATGATCGCCGAGTTGGTCAGGCCGAGGAGGAAGTGGGCGTCCTCGGTGTTCAGCAGCCGCTCGATGTTCTCGCCGAGCCGGCCGCCGGGCAGCAGCGGTGGGGGCACTTCGCTGGCGTCGTCGTTCGTCCGCGTCGCCATGATGAACATGTAGTAGATCGGGAAGGCCGACACCACGAGCGCGAGGGCCAGGACGACCTTCGTCAGCGGGGTCGCGTCCCAGATGCGGTTCGGCGCGGACCCGGTCCTCGCCGGGCGGCTCCGGGCGTGGATCGCCGTCATTTGTTACCCCCGATGCGGCGGGTGAAGGAGTAGTTGATGAGGGTGCCGATGAGGATCAGCGCGAACAGCAGCCACGCCGCGGCGGCCGCGTAGCCGAAGTCGAAGTCGCGGAACGCCTCCTTGACGATGAACATCGCCACCGTCTGGTACTGGCCGGTGGCGCCGCCCGCCATGGTGGGGTTGCCGTCGAACAGGACGGGCTCGGTGAACAGCGTCAGTCCGCCGATGGTGGAGATGAAGACGATGAAGATGATCGTCGGGCGCAGCATGGGGATGGTGATCTGCCAGAACTGCCGCTGGGCCGACGCGCCGTCGAGGGCGGCGGCCTCGTAGAGGTCCTTGGGGATGGTCTGCATCGCGGCGAGCAGGATGATCGCGTTGTAGCCGGTCCAGCGCCAGTCGACCATCGTGGAGATCGCGATCCAGGCGGTCCAGCTCTCGTTCTGCCAGTTGATCGCGTCGACCCCGAACAGCCCGAGGAACCAGTTGATCATTCCGTAGTCGCGTCCGTAGAGCTGGGTGAACACGACGGCGACGGCGACGACGGAGGTGATCATCGGCAGCAGCACGCCGAGGCGGAAGAAGAGCCGGCCCCGGATGCGCTTGTTGAGCGCGTTGGCGAGGATGAGCGCGAGGACGAGCTGCGGAACCGTCGAGATGACGAACATCGCGAGCGTGTTGACCACCGCGTTCCAGAAGGCCGCGTCGGTGATCAGGGAGATGTAGTTGTCGAACCCGATGAACGACTTGTCGCCGGCGAGCTCCCAGTCGTAGAGGGAGACCCAGAGGGTGTAGCCGAGCGGGAAGACGCCGAAGACGGCGAAGAGCAGGAAGTAGGGGGAGACGAGGAAGTAGGGGGTCGCCCGAAGGTCGAACCTGGCGAGTCCGCCGCCCCGCCCCGAGCCGCGGTGTCCGGGGGATCGGCGCGGGGCCCGTGGCCGGGCCGGCGCCGGAGTGTCGACGTGCAGGGTCATCGGTAGCCTTTCAGCGATGGGCAGGCGACCGGCCCGGCGGCGGGGTCACCGACGCCGGGCCGTGCCGATCGGGACGGGGGTCAGCCCGCGGCCTTGACGCCGGCTTCGACGAACTTCTGCCACGCCTGGTCGTAGGGGATCGAGCCCTGGTCCATGCCCTCCAGGACCTTCTCCACCGAGGTCTTCACCTGGGCGTGCTTCTCACCCAGGAAGACCGGCAGCAGGCCCTTGACCGACTCGCCGAAGATCTGGCCGGTCGGGGCGTTGTTGAAGTAGTCGCTCTTCAGGTCCTTGACCGCCGGGTCCTCCTGGGCGGGGATGGAGCTGGGGAAGGCGTTGGCCTCCTGGAAGGCCATGACGTGGCCCTCCTTGCCGGTGAGGTAGTTCAGGACCTCCGCGGCCTCCTTGGGGTGCTTGCTCTGCTTGGTGATCGCCAGGTAGGAGCCGCCCCAGTTGCCGGCGCCGCCGGGAACCCCGGCCACGTCCCACTTGCCCGCGTTGCCGGGACCGGAGTTGTCCTTGATCACGCCGACCATCCAGGCCGGGCAGCCCATGACGGCGAAGCCGCCCTTCTTCAGCGCGGCGTTCCACGGCGGGGTGAAGGAGGCGAGCTTGGCGGTCATGCCCGCCTGGCTGAAGGTCTTCACCGTCTCGAACGCGGTCTTGACGGCCGGGTTGCTCTCAAGGATGAGCTGGTTGTTCTTGTCGAAGTAGTTGACGTTGCCGTTCTTCGGCGCCTCCTGCGACAGCAGCACGTTGTACAGGGTGTTGGGGCCGTCGAGGAACTTTGGGTCGCTCTTGCCGGGGTTGGCGGCCTGGAACTTCTTGCCGACCTCCATGAAGGTGGTCCAGTCCGGCCAGAGCTTGGTGACCTCGTCGCGCTCGCCGGGAAGGCCGGCCTTCTCGAACAGGTCCTTGCGGTAGCACATCGCCATGCCGCCGATGTCGGTGCCGAGGGCGAAGAGCTTGCCGTCCTTGTTGATGCCGTTCTCCCACTTGGCGGCGGGGAAGTCGCTCTTGCGCTTGTCCAGGCCGTACTCGGCGAGGTCGGCGAAGAACTGCGGGCGGGCCTTCATCAGGCCCATCGCGCCCTCGTCGATGCCGACGACGTCGGCCGCGCCGCTGCCCGCCTGCAGGCGCTGCAGGAGCTGGGGCAGGAAGACGTCCTCGAAACGGTCGGTCGGGTTCTCGTGCTTGATCTGGATGTTCGGGTGCGACGCGTTCCAGGTCTCGACGGCCTTCTTGTAGCCGAAGTTCGCGCCGCCGCCGAAGGTCTGCACGGTGATGGTCACCGGCTCGGAGGCCGAGCCGCCCGAGGCGGCCGTGTTCTTGGCGGGCTCATTCGAACTGCAGGACGTGACCGCCAGTGCTGCGGCGGTCATCACCACGACGGCGGCGAGCGTGCCGTGCCGCTTGCTGTTCAACATTCCGGACCCCTCTCAGGTGGTCGCCCGAATCGATTGGGAGGTGACATCGCGAACCGGCCCCCGACGAACGCGATCGGCGATGGGTGGCGCGCAGGCCACTTTTGGGAGCGCTCCCACGAAGACTGGACGATGGGCAACCGGCGCGTCAATATGCCGAAACGTAACCGTTACATCGCGGGGTTTCCAGGCCGATGAACGGTCATTAAGGTGACAAACTACGTGATCGGGTGTTTGGGAGCGCTCCCACCCCAACACGGTACGGCGCGGCGAACGCCCGCCAACCCGGGACCATCCGGCACGTCAGGGACCGCCCGGCCCGGTTCCGCGGTGCGGCGACCTGGGCGGAAAGCGATTTGCGGCGGCACGCGAACGGGTACGTGCGGCGGGCCCATGACCGGGCGCCCACGGCGGACGCGCGGGCGGGCGCATACGGCGGCGCGGGGACGGGTGCTCGCGCGGCGCATGGGCGGGCGTTCACGGGTGCGCCCCGGCCGGGTGAAGGACCCGGACAAGCCGAGACGGCGACCCGGCCGCGCGCCGGGTCGCCGTCTGGTGGCCCCCGCCGCCCCTGGAGGAGTGGGGCGGCGGGGAGGGGATGAGGGAAGGGGGAGGGGGAGGGGGAGAGGGCTGAAAAGCCGTGAGGCGTCCGTCAGTCGTTGTAGGACGGGTAGCCGTAGCCGTCGACCTGGGAGACCGGCCGGACGCGCTCCTCGACCTTGCCGTTGCCGGTGTTGCCCTCGATCGTGGTGATCGTGCCGTCGCCGTTGTCCTTCTTGACGAGGCCGACGTGGTCGATGGCGTCGATGTCGTGGCTGCCGCCCCAGTCGAAGAAGACCACGGCGCCGGGCTTCGGGGTCTGGCCCCAGCGCCCGTTGTCGGCGAACCACTTGGCGTAGGAGACGGTGTAGGCGTCCCAGCCCATGGTGGGCCGGGCGCCGGCCTGCTCGCCGACCCAGGAGACGAACATCGCGCACCAGGGAGCGTTGGCGTAGTCCTGGATCCTGCCGCCGTCACGGGCGACGGTCTCCTTGGCGCGCTGGCTGGAGACGTACCAGTCCTGGAACTTGGTGCCGCCGCCGGCGGCGTTCTCCGAGATGCCGATCTGCTTGGCGGCGATGTCGAGGACCCGCTCGGCACTGACCTTGGGCAGGCTCTGAGCCTGGGTCTCGGCCGAGGTCTTCTCGGTGACGGACTCGGCCTGCGGGCCGGAGACGTGGCTGTCGGCCAGGGCGGGAACGGTGGTGGCGGCGCCGCCGACGAGGACGATGGACGCACCCACGAGGACGCGGGCCAGGTTGTGCTTCTTGGGGGTGAGGCGGTTCTTGGCCATGCGGGGGTTCGACTCCTTGCTTCGCTTCCATACCGCCTACCGGGTTAGCTGACGGGTTCGGGCTGGGAAGTGCCCTACGGCGCGCGAAGGCGCTGATTCACCCCAGAAATTGGTTCCCCGGTTCCGCGAGAGCCGCGGATTCGGCGGCCGCGCTCATCGACCAACGGATAGGTTGCGATGACGCGCGGTCGGGCAATGTGCCGGTGAGATACGGGTCGGTGGACCTCGGTGCTCACCGCGAACGAGTAGAACGTACGTGCTGCTCCACGCCGATTGCAAGCTCTTGCATTGCCCTGACTTGGGGAAACGCCGAATTTCGGTGATCATCGACTTCCCGGGCCGAAGATCGGGGACTTCGGGGCCGAGACTTTCGCAAGAGCCGGAAACCCTTGCCGCAAAGGGGTTTCCGCATTGCGGAGCCGATAAGACACGGGCGTGCCGGACGATTTCTCCCGGCTGTAACCTTCCCCAAGGTAGATCTTTTTAACGGGAGTTTATTTTACCTGTTCAGCGCCCTCGCGAGGCGTCATGTGGGCGGTGCGTGGACCCCGTGCCCGGCCCTCCGGGCCCCGCGCCGGATCCTCGTTCCGGCCCCCGCGCCGGGCCCTCCGAACCCCGTGCCGGGCCCCCGCGCAAGGCCCGGCACCGGGCTTGCGCGCCCCCGCGCGAGGCCTTGCCCGTCCCGGTGCCGGGCCTTGCGCGTATCCCTGCCGCCCTCCGCCGTCCGGGCGTGGACGCGCGTGTTCCGATGTTCACCCGCGGTTCCCGGCCGCGTAAGGCGCCCCGGTTACGGTGAGGCGATCGTGAACGGGTCATCGCCCGGCGTGGAGGAGGGGCGGGACCACGCGCGGGAACAGCCTTCGGCCGTCGCCTGGGCGGAGTCCCCCCTGCAACTGCTCTGCGTGGTCGAGGCATGCCACGCCGGGCTGCTCGGCGCCCACGTCCGGGTGATGTCCCGTGCCGGGTCGCGTCCGCTGGCCGCCACCCGCCGGGAGCTGTCCCGCCTCACCCTCCCCGCGGGCCTGGAGCAGGCAGGGCCGGCGCCCGGGCCGCCCAAGCCCCGGCGGGGCGTGACCTGGGTGATCGGAGACGCCTTCTCCGGCCGGGTCCAGGCCCGCTGGCTCGCCGCCCTCCCCGGCCGGATCGTCGTCGTCGACGACGGGCTGGCCACGATCAGGCTCCTGGAACTGCTCGCCGGGCCTCCCGGCAGGCCGCTGCTGCGGGCCCGGGCCGCCGCGGGCCCACTGCGCTCCGTCCTCGGCGTGGCGGCCGGCCTGCGACTCCGCGCGGCCGCCCGGTCGGGCCGGCTGACGGTCTTCACCGCGCTGCCCGTCCCGGACGACCTGGGGCGCGCCGTACGCGGTAGAGGGGCCGAGCTGGTCGTCCACGACTTCGCCTGGCTGCGCGCCCAGCCCCCGCGCCGGCCCCGGCCGCAGGAGCCCACGGTCGTCCTCGGCACCTCGCTGGTGCGCAACGGCCTGATCCACCGCGACCGCTATCTCGCCTGGCTCGCCGGGGTGGGAACGGCCGGTCCCGTGGCCTACTTTCCGCACCGCCGGGAGGACCCGGGCGACCTCGAACGGGTCGGCGCACAGCCCGGCGTCACCGTCTACGACGCCGGGATCCCCGCCGAGATGACTCTGCGGGGACTGGACCCGGGACAGCGGGTGCTCAGCCTGCCGTCCACCGCCGTCACCTCGCTGCGGGTCCTGCTGGCGTCCCGCGGCGTCACCGTGGAGGCGGTGGACGTCCCCGATGAGTGGTGGACCGCTCAGGCGGCGCCCTCCCTCCGCTCGCACCTGTCGATGTTCGCCCATCACGACACCGGAGTCACAAGGTGAAGGTCCTGGCCGTGGCCGACTCGGATTCCTACCTGAAGTGGGCCGCCCACCTGCTCGCGGACCTTCCCGGCGGCTGTACGGCGGAGCTGGCGGTGATCCGTACCCCCATCGCGCCCTCACCGGCGCAGATCCGCGCGGCCGTCACCGGCGTGGCCGCCGACCCGCCGGTGCTGTCGGCACGGGCACTGCGCCGGGCGGCCGAACGGCTGCGGCCCGACGCGGTGCTGGCCGCCTGCACCGGCCCGGTGGTGGACGTGCTGGTCGCCGAGGTGCTCGCCGGCCTCTCACCGAGACCGGTGTTCGTCTCGGGCCTGCCGGGCATCTCCGTCCCGGCCACCGAGAAGGCGTGGCTGTTCCGCAGCGGCTGCGACCTGTTCGTCCTGCACAGCGGGCGGGAGGTGGCGGAGTTCACCGAACTCGGCCGGAGACTGGGCGGCGGCGGGGCGGCCGGACTGGCCCGGCTGCCGTTCCTGCCCGCGGGCCAGGCACCGCCCGCCGCCGGGCCGCGCGACCGCGTGGTGTTCGCCGCCCAAGCCAAGGTGCCCAGGCGCAGGGAGGACCGGGAGCGGATCCTGCTGTCCCTGGCCGAGCTGGCCGGGCGGCGGCCGGACCTGGACGTCGTGGTCAAGCTCCGCGCCCTGGACGACGAGCGCCAGACCCACGCCGAGCGGCACCCCTACCGGCGGCTGTGGCGGGAACTGGCCGAACGGGGCACCGTCCCCGCCGGCGCCGTGCGGTTCGAGGCCGGCCCGATGCGCGACCACCTCGCCCGCGCGGCGGGGTTCGTCACGGTCAGCTCGACCGCCGCGCTGGAGGCGATCGCCTGCTCCGTGCCGCTGCTGGTGCTGTCGGACTTCGGGGTGGGCGCCGAGACGATCAACCTCGTCTTCGAGGGGAGCGGGCTGCTCGGCACCCTCGACGACCTGGCCGATGGGCGCTTCCTCACCCCGGACGAGGAGTGGTGCCGAGCCAACTACTTCCACCCGGGCGGCCTGGACGACTGGACCTCCCACCTGGTCACCCTGGTCGGCAGGGCCCGATCGGGACGCCTGGTGCCGGCCCGCTCCCTGCTCGACGGGCCGGCGTACGCCGCCGCCCGCCGCCGCGCCCGGCTGCGCGTGGAGGTCCCGCCCAGGGTGCTGCGCGCCGGCCGCCGCGCCCGGCGCAGGATGAACCGCTACCTCAAGATCTCGTACTCATGGCAGCATTCATGGCGACGCTAGCGCGTCGCGGCTCGGGGCTGTGTTGATGGCGACACTGCGTGTCGCGGCTCGGGGGCTCTTGCCCGGTGTCTTCCCTCGTCGTTCA
>NZ_BMQJ01000011.1:0-155915 GCF_014648055.1 Streptosporangium pseudovulgare | reverse complement strand
GCCCCCTCGCTGTGTTCATGGCGACACTGCGTGTCGCGGCTCGGGGGCTCTTGCCCGGTGTCTTCCCTCGTCGTTCGCTCGCTGCGCTCGCTCTCTCCTCAGTCCAGACACCGGTGCCCCCTCGCTGTGTTCATGGCGACACTGCGTGTCGCGGCTCGGGGGCTCTTGCCCGGTGTCTTCCCTCGTCGTTCGCTCGCTGCGCTCGCTCTCTCCTCGGTCCAGACACCGGTGCCCCCTCGCGGCTTTCCTCAGTCCAGGCATCGGCGCCCCTCGTGGGGCTCCTCGGTCGGGCCGGAGTCTTCTGCCAGTAGGGGGAGTCGTAGGACGAACCGGGTGCCGTGTTCGCAGTCGGCGACGTTCAGGCTGCCGCCGTGGCCCTCAGCGATCTCCCGGGCGATCGGCAGGCCCAGTCCGCTGCCGCTCGCGTCGCGTTCGCGGCCCTCCTTCAGCCGGACGAACCGCTGGAACACCCGCTCCCGGTCGGCCTCCGGGATGCCGCCGCCATCGTCGACGACCTCCAGCACCGCGTGCCCCGAGTCGGCGTCAGGGCGCACCTTGACCTGCACCTCGTGCTCGGCGTGCCGCAGCGCGTTGTCCACCAGGTTGGTCAGCACCCGGGTCAGCTGCAGCCGGTCGCCCTCGACCAGCGCGCCCGCCGTCAGGTCGCGGGTGATCTCGTCGGGGCGGCGGTCCAGCTCGGCGCGGACCAGCTCGCCCAGGTCGATCCGCTCGTTGTCGGCCGGTGCGGTGGCGTCCAGCCGGATCACCGCCAGCAGGTCGTCCACCAGCAGTTGGAGCCGGTCGATCGCGCGGTCCAGCCCCTCGAGCGTCGCGTCGGTGTCCGGTTCGGGATCGGACATCGCCAGGTCGAGCTGGGTCCGCAGGGCCGTGACCGGGCTGCGCAGCTCGTGGGAGGCGTCGGCGGCGAACCGCCGCTGCCGGCCGACGGCCTCCTCCAGCCGCCCCAGCGTGGCGTTGACAGTCTCCGCCAGCCTCCTGAACTCCTCCGGATGCCGTGGCTCCGGCACCCGCCGGCCCAGGTCGGTGGCGGTGATCTCACGCAGTTCCGCGCGGATGCCCTCGATCGAGGCGAGCGCCCTGGACATGGTCAGCCAGGTGGCCAGGGAGACCAGACCCACGCAAACCAGCCCGGCCGCGCCGATCAGCGCCGCCCGTCGCGGGTCGAAGAACAGGCCGGGCTCCGGCTGCGCGGCGTAGACCATCCCGCCGGGGACGGCGTAGCCCACGGTGATCATCCGCTGCCCGTTCCAGGTGACGGTTCCGTCCCAGTTCGATTCTCCCGGGGCCGGGCGGGCCGTCGTGAGAGGCCGCCGGTCGGCCGACTCGGGCGCGGTGTCGACCACCCTCCCGCCGATCACCAGCTGGACGACCCCGCCGTCCTCGGCGGTCACCAGGGTGGGTGTGCTGTCCTCCCGGACGATCGCCGCGTTCTGCCGCGCCAGCGACGTGATGTGATCGCGCGCCTCGCCGTTCTCCAACCGCTGGAGAACGGCGAGCAGCCCCAGCCAGCCCAGCACGACGACCACCGTGGTCAGTAGCGCCGCGATCACGGTGCTGCGCGCCCGCAGCGTCATCCCCCTACCTCTCGATCGCCCTCTCAGCGCGGTTCCCGAACCGCATTCAAAACGACTGAAGGGCAATATTCCCAGGTCAAGAGGCATATATGTCTGAATCTTTTGGTTTTACGGGAGTGTCTGTGACAGACGCCGCCAGAGACGGCCGAGGGTCCCTGACCCCGTACGGTCCGGGGCCGGAAGCAGTTCCAGGGCGGACAGCCTCTGGCGCTTGAAATAACGATCGGGGCCGTGCGCGTCCAGGTGGGCGGACGCGGCCTCGCGCAGGCCGGGATGGGCCCCGGCGCGCATGCAGTAGCCGACCGCGCGGACCAGGGCGGGCAGGTCCACCGGCGGCGGCTCGCTCACCGATCCGTCGGCCGCCAGCCGGGGCAGCAGGGCGTCGGTGATCGTCACCGGGATCCGGTTGCTGTTCTCGTACGGCGAGAGCCGCTCCAGAACCTGCTCACCCCCCATCGCCGCCACCGGCAGGCCGTAGTGGTTCCTCGCGGTGACCAGCGCGGTGGAGAAGCAGCCGACGACCAGCCCGGGCCGCAGGGCCGCGAAGTACGACTCGGCGGGGACGCTCTCCGCGGCGACCTCAAGCCTGACACCCACCTCCGCTGCCGTCTCCCGCAGCCGGAGGGCATGCCGGCGCCCGGCTGCCGGGTGAGGCTTGAACAGGACGGTGCCGAACCCCCGGGCGGCCACGCCGCGCAGCATGTCCGCGTGCAGCCCCGCCTCCTCGTCGGCCGTGACGATGTCGAGCGCCGACAGGTACTGACCCAGGATCATCGCCCGGCCCTCCGGAGCCCCGGACATGTCCAGAGCTCCCGCCGCCGGGGCCACCGCCGAGGTCACCGACTCCACCACGTCCAGGAACGCCCGGTCCGGAAGGACGTCGGCGGGCACGCCGTACTCCGACAGCAGCAGCGGGGCCAGGCCCGGCACCAGGTCGAGGTGGAGCAGCCGGGTGATCCGCCCGGAGATCTCCAGCGGCAGGGGGTCGCGGGTGGGGCCGTAGCTCATCAGGCCGTCGGAGTACACGGTGATCGGGCAGTCCCTGACCAGCGTGGCGACGGTCCGGGCGGGCGGCACAGCGACGGACTCCAGGACCAGCTCGCACAGGTCGTCACCGAGGGAGAGCCGCGCGGCCAGCAGGCGGCTCAGCATCGGGACCTCGATGACGCGCGCCTTCCAGTCCGACGGGTGCATCGGGGCCACGATCTCGTTCCACGAGTGGACCTCGTCGAAGCGCGGGCGCAGCGGGGCGAACCCCGGAGCCTCGTCCAGCGGCGGCGTGACCTCCGGGACGGCGGCGTTGTTGGAGACCAGCAGGATCCGCCGGTCATCGCGCGGCCCGAAACGGCCGTCGTCGATCGCGGCCGCCAGCGTCATCGCCCCGAACAGCGTCGAGGCGTAGAACAGCCGTGTCATCGCTCCTCCAGCAGCTTCCGCAGGACCGCGTCGCGCTCCGGTCCCAGGCTCCCGGCCTCGGCCAGCAGGCCGGCGGGCAGCCGCCGCAGGGCCTGGGCGCCGCGCGCCTCGAAGCGGGCGCGCAGCTCCGGCGAGAAGCGGTCGCCCAGCTCCAGATGGTGGACCAGCAGCGCGCAGAAGGTACGGGCGGCCTTGGCGGCGAACTCCTCCTCCGCGTCCCTCTCCAGGTCGGCGAAGACCAGGTCGAACGCGTCGAAGAAGTGCAGCTGCCGGGCATCCCCGACCTGGGTCAGTGAACCCGCCACCATCCGGCGGTAGAAGACCCCGGCCAGCGACACCACCGCGAAGGACGCGGCCCGCCGGTGCAGCCGCCAGATCCACGGCCGGTCCTCGGCGGTGTGCAGATGACCGGGGAAGGTCAGCAGCCCGCCCAGGTCACGGCGATAGATCCCGGCCCAGGCGTAGGGATAGTCCACCATGGTCCGCGACGACAGGGGCAGGATGTGCTCGCGCGGCTTCAGCACCACCCCGCGAACGGCGGGCGGAGCCCGGTGGATCACCCTCCGACGCCCCTCGGCCTGAACGTGGTCCACCCGGACGAAGTCGCAGCCGAGCTGCTCGATCGCCGCCACCAGATCGGCCAGATAGCCCGGGGCGAGCCAGTCGTCACCGTCCATGAAGGTCAGATAACGGCCGGAGGCCAGCGACACCCCCTGGTTGCGGGCGTCGGCCAGCCCCACGGGCGTCTCGTTGCGCAGCACGACCAGCCCGGGCAGCTCGTCGCGGAAGTCCTCGATGATCTGCCCGGTCCGGTCCACCGAACCGTCGTCCACCACGATGAACTCGAAGTCCCGCCGCGCGTTCCGTGCGAGGGACGCCAGCGCGTCGGCCACGTACGTCTCGACGTCCCGCACCGGCACGACAACCGACAACCTGATCAAGGTTCCCTTTCAAGATCACACCCACCCGCGAGGGGGCGCCGGTGTCTGGACTGAGGAGCGGAGGAGCGGAGCGACGGAGTGACGAGGGAAGGCGCCGGGTTTGAGCCCCCGAGCCGCGACGCGCAGCGTCGCCATCTACACAGTGACGCGCCGCAGGCGGGCCTTCGGCCCCTCCTCGCCGGGGAAGATCCGCTTGACGCCGTCGCCCAGTGCGCTCTCGATGACGCGGATGTCGCGGACCAGGTGCTCCAGTCCGGCGGGTTCCAGCGAGGCGGCGTGGTCGGAGCCCCACATCGTGCGGTCGAGTGTGATGTGCCGTTCCACGGCCACCGCCCCGAGGGTCACCGCGGCGAGGGAGATCTGCAGGCCGCGCTCGTGGCCGGAGTAGCCGACCGGCACGCCGTACCGCTCCTGGAGGGTGTGGATCGTGCGGAGGTTGGCCTCCTCCGGGGGGAGGGGGTAGGTGGATGTGGCGTGCATCAGCACGAGCCTGGAGGTGCCGAGGATCTCCACCGCCCGGTCGATCTCCTCCAGCGTGGACATGCCGGTGGACAGGATGATCGGCTTGCCGGTGGCGGCGAGGGCGCGCAGCAGCTCCAGATCCGTCACGCTCGCCGAGGCGACCTTGTGCGTGACCACGTCCATGGACTCCAGGAACTCCACCGACGGCACGTCCCACGGCGAGGCGAACCAGTGGACGCCCCGCTCGCGGCAGTGCTCGGCGATCGCGGTGTACTCGTCCCGGCCGAACTCGGTCCTGAGCTTGTACTCCAGGTAGGTCATCTCGCCCCACGGCGTCTGCCGGATCTGGTCGCGCTGCTCCGGCGGCACGCAGATCTCCGGGGTGCGCTTCTGGAACTTGACGGCCTGGCAGCCCGCCTCGGCCGCCACGTCGATGAGCCTGCGCGCGATGTCGAGGTCGCCGTTGTGGTTGATCCCGATCTCGCCGATCACGTAGACCGGCAGGCCCGCGCCGACCGGCGTGTCGCCGATCCGCACCGGCCTGGTGGCCGGGGCCACCCTCGGTTCGGCGCGGGGAACGGGCACGGATGCGGGCGCCGCCCCGGTTTCCGGGCGTGCGGCGAGGATCCGGTCGCACAGTTCCCGTACGGCCCCCGCCCCGCCGGGCCTGGTGAGCACCACCCGGGCTGCGGCGCGGACCCGGGGGTGGGCGTCGGGCACGGTGACGGGCCAGCCGACCTCGCTCATCGGGCCCAGGTCGTTGACGTCGTTGCCGACGTAGGCGACGCGGGCCGGGTCCAGTCCCTCGATGGCCAGCCAGTCGCGCAGCACGGTCCGCTTGTCGGTCAGCCCCTGCAGGACCGGCACGTCGAGCTTGCGGGCGCGGGCGGTGACCACCGGGTTCCGCTCGGTGGACATGATCAGCAGCTTGACGCCGGATCCGCGCAGCAGCGCCACCCCCATGCCGTCGGAGCGGCTGACCGCGACCATCTCGCGGCCGTCCTGGTCGACGTAGGCGCGGTCGTCGGTGTGCACGCCGTCGAAGTCGGTGATCACGGCGTCCACGTCGAGGGGTTCGGGCCGGTCCACGAACGGCGCCAGCGCCCGGACGATCTCCAGGTCCTCGGGGGAGTCGACCTCGACGGCGTGCCGCGACGGCACGGGCTGCACGGCGACCCGGCCGAAGAAGCGGTGTCCGTGCTCGCGCAGGCCGTCGGCGCGCATCGCGTAGAACGCGCCGGTCTCGCGGAAGTGCGGCTCGCGGTCCTGCCGGCGCGGGCGGAAGGACGGGTCGTGGTTGACGCCCGCGCCGGCGGCGTCCCACAGGAACTCGTGCGTCTCCACGCCGGAGAACACCACGTCCGCGCCGCCGTCCAGGATCCTGGTGACGGCGGCGTCGAGGTCGGCCGGGTCGATGAACGCGCTGGTGCACTGGACCAGCACGACCACCTCCGGGCTCTCGGGAAGCCGGTCGAGCACGTGCAGAACCGCCGACTCGCTGGAGGCGGTGGCCCCGCTCAGCTCCTCCGGCCGCTCGACCACCTCCGCCCCGGACTCGCGGGCCACCCGGGCGATCTCCGCGTGGTCGGTGCTGACCACGACCTCGTCGATCAGCTCGGCCCGCGCGCAGGCCCGCACCGCGCGGGCGACCAGCGGGGTGCCGCCCACCGCGGCCAGGTTCTTCAGCGGCACGCCCACGGAACCGCCACGGGCGGGCACAACGGCCAGGACTCGCAAGGTGACTCCTCGTGACACGGGACGAACGCCCTTGAATCGGGGTGCTCGCCGAACCTAGCCACGAGGGTGGCCGTTCAGGGGTGCCCGAGCTGAACGCCCAGGGTCACCCGCCTTAACTTTCCGGACGCCCGGCGCGGGGGTGATCGCGGAGCTCCCGGAGCCGCGAAGCCGCGGGATCGGGAAGCCGTGAGGCCGTGAGGCCGGGAAGCCTCGGAGGCGCCGGACGCCCGGCCCGCGGCCGCCGTGACGCGCGGGCGCCGCGGGCGGCGTTCATCGCCGCCCGCGGCGCCGATGATCGGAAACCGCGGTCGCAGGAAGGCCCGGACTATTCGGCGAACCTGCCGCGCGCGTCGTCCGCGGCCTTCTTGGCCTTGTCCTTGGCCTTGCCGGCGGCCTCCTTGGCCTTGCCCTTGGCGTGCTCCGCGCGGCCCCGCTCGGCCATCTCGTCGTCGTTCACCGCCTCACCGGCGTTCTCCCTGGCCTTGCCCTTGATCTGGTCGAAGTTCGTCATCGTGGGTCCCCCCGTAGTCAACGACCAATTCGTCACCACCTCTCATAGCCGCGCGAGTGCAGAACCAACCGCTATTTCGATCACTTTAAGTTACTAATCACTGACAGAGAGTGATGAATTACGGCGGACTGTCGGATCTTGGCATCCACGCGGGTTCCGGCGCTCTCAACCGCCGCCCCGGGCACGACCGCAGGACGCGGCCCCTGGGCGGCCCGGTGCTTCCGGCGCGGACCCCGGACCGCGCACGGTCACTCCGGCGCGTCGTCCTGCGAGCTCCGCTCCCGCGGCAGGTGGCGCAGGAACCACTCCCGGGCCAGGGAGGCCACCTGCTCCAGCGCGCCGGGCTCCTCGAACAGGTGCGTGGCCCCCGGCACGATCTCCAGCCGTGTCTCGCCCGGCAGCAGCTCCATCGCCTCCTGGTTGAGTCTGGCGACGATGGGGTCGCGCTCCCCGACGATGAGCAGGGTGGGCTGGCGGACCGACCGCAGCGCGTCGCCGGCCAGGTCCGGCCGCCCGCCGCGG
Source organism: Streptosporangium pseudovulgare (assembly GCF_014648055.1). Taxonomy (GTDB): domain Bacteria; phylum Actinomycetota; class Actinomycetes; order Streptosporangiales; family Streptosporangiaceae; genus Streptosporangium; species Streptosporangium pseudovulgare. Next base: position 148,731 of record NZ_BMQJ01000011.1, on the reverse strand, counting down.
GAGACGACCGCCTTCACCGCGGGCCGTGCGGCGGCGGCGACGAGCGCGGCGGCCGCGCCCGTGCTGGCGCCGAAGAGGCCGATATCGAGGCCGGCGGTGGGCTGGTGCCGGGCCAGCCAGCCGGTCAGGCCGGCCAGCCGTACGGCGAGCCGCCCGATGTCGAAGCGGAACTCGCCGGTTCCCAGGTCGATCCGCTCCTCCTGCGGCGTGAGGAGGTCGGCGAGGACCGTCGCCAGACCGGCTCTTTGCAGTTCGCCCGCCACGTAGCGGTTGCGCGGGCTGTGGCGGCTGCTGCCGCTGCCGTGCGCGAACAGCACCATGCCGTGCGCCGGGTGCGGCACCGCGACGTCGGCCTCCAGCACGACGTCGGCGGCCGGGATCTCCAGGCGTTCAAGGTTCATCCGGACGGCGTTCACGATGCACCCCCTCCACCCTGCAAGGCGCCGCGCCCGCGGACTTCCGCCGGCGCGGACTAGCTGGCCGTCGCCGGCCGGGACCGGATCGCCGAGCGCAGGAGGCTCCGCACCTCCTCGTCCGTCGTCTGGGTGAAGTCCCGGTAGGACTGCCCGACGGCGAAGAAGTACGGGGGCGTGACGGCGCACACCAGTTCGTCGGTCAGGCGGGCGAAGTCGCGGTAGGCCGACTCGGGCGCGGTCGGGACGGCGACGACGGTCCGGGACGGCCGGTGACGGCGGAGCGCCTGGAGGGCGGCGCGCATGCTCGCCCCCGTGGCCAGGCCGTCGTCCACGACGATGACGGTCTTGCCGTCGAGGTCCAGCGCGGGCCGCCCCTGCCGGTACGTCTCCTCCCGCCGGATCAGCTCCTGACCCTCCCGGTCGGCCGCGGCCCGGATGGCCCACTGCGAGATCCCCAGCCGCCCGATGATGTCCTCGTTGAGCACGATGGCGCCGCCGCTGGCGATGGCGCCCATGGCGAGCTCCTCGCGGCCCGGGACGCCCAGCTTGCGCACCAGGAAAACGTCCAGCGGGGCGCCGAGGGCCGTGGCGATCTCGTACGCCACCGGGACGCCGCCGCGCGGCAGCCCCAGCACGACGACGTCGGGTCTGCCGCGGTAGTGCTCCAGGAGGCGCGCGAGGACCCGGCCGGCCTCCCGCCGGTCTTGGAACATGTCGTCCGGTTCGGTGAACAGGTCATCTGACACGGCCGCCACCCCCTGATCGGCGTAGTCCGCCCTGCTCCGTAACGAATATGCCCAAACCATGACAAATGAGTTCGGAATGCGGCGGACGTGGCCCGGGTTTTACCCGCCCCGATCCCCGCCTTTGCGTTTCCCGCCCACCCCGCCCGCCGACCCCGTCCACCCGGCCCCGCCCCGCCCCGCCGACCCCGTTCATCCTGCTCCGGCCGTACGGCGCGCCGCGGCCCGAGCGTCACGGGCGACCCACCCACCGGGACAGGGCGCCGGTCAGGGACCCGGCGTCCGACCCCGTCCAGCAGACGTAGCCGTCGGGGCGCACCAGCACCGCCTCGGCGCCGAGATCACGGGTGGTCGGCGTGTGGTTCACCCGGGCCGACCAGGGGGCCGCGGCGGCGCGCAGCCGGTTCGTGGCGGTGAGGAGCACGGCACGGCCGTCGCGCAGTTCGAGGCCGGGCAGCGGCCGCCCGAGCAGCGGATGCGGCTCCCCCGGCAGGGGGTAGCGGATGTCCAGCCCGGAGATCATGCCGGCGACGACCTTGTTGGCCTCCGGCACCCGCAGCAGCTCCTCGATGATGCCGCGCAGGGCGAGGTTCTCCTCGTCCGGCACCAGCAGCACGGCCTGGGCGCGGGTGTTGGCCAGCACCCGCGCCGCCACCGGGTGCCGCTCGGCGTGGTAGGTGTCGAGCAATCCGTCGGCGGCCCGGCCGCCGACCTCCGCGGCCAGCTTCCAGCCCAGGTTGAAGGCGTCCTGCAGGCCGAGGTTGAGCCCCTGCCCGCCCATCGGCGAGTGGATGTGCGCGGCGTCCCCGGCGAGCAGCACCCGGCCGTGCCGGTACCGCGTGACCTGCCGTGAGGCGTCGGTGAAGCGGGAGGCCCACCGGATCCCGGTGAGCCGCACCCCCGGCCCGAACGAGACGGCCAGCGCCCTGCTCACCTCCTCGGGGGTGACCGGCGCGTCCCGGGGGAGGTCCTGCTGCTCGGGGCCGTAGAAGAGGAAGCGGTGCACGCCGTCGCCGAGCGGCGCCAGGTAGCCCTTCCCAGCGGCGGAGGGGGTCATGACCGGCAGGCTCCACGAGGTGGGAGCGGGTCCGGTGAGGGTGATGTCCGCCACCGCCATGCGCAACCGCCCGTCCAGGCCGGGGAAGGGGATCCCCAGCAGCTCCCGCACCGCGCTCCGCCCGCCGTCGCAGCCCACGAGATGGCGGCCGCGCAGCCGTACCGGACCGGCGGTGGCGGTGACGCCGTCATCGTCCTGCGCGAGCGCGGTCAGCTCGTGCCCGCGCAGCACCCTGACCCCCAGCTCCGCGGCCCTGGCCTCAAGCAGCGCCTCGACCCGCGCCTGCGGGACGCCGACCATGTGGGGGTGCGGGGTGTCCCAGGCGCCGAAGTCCAGCCGCAGCCCGGCGAAGTGGCCGCCGGGCACCAGCTGGACCGCCCGGTCCAGGAGCGGGCCGAGCAGGCCGCGCAGTTCGAGCACCTCGGCGGTACGCGGCTGCAGGCCGAGAGCCTTGGACTGGCCGCCGCGCGCGGCGAGCCGTTCCACCACGACCGCGGACACCCCGGCCAGGCCGAGCTCGGCGGCGAGCATGAGGCCGGTGGGGCCGGCCCCGACAACGATCACATCGACGTCCATGCCGGGACGGTAGCCCGCGGGGTGTCCCTTACTGCAACGATAGGGACGTGACGCAGCAGCTGGATCCCGGCATGTTCGCCGGGTGCGCGCCGATCCCGCCGCCGATCAGGATCGGCGGCAAGTGGACGGCGAAGATCGTGGTCTGCCTGGCGGACGCCCCGCGGAGGTTCTCCGAGCTGGAGGCCGTCCTGCTCGGCATCACGCCCAAGGTGCTCACCGAGTCGCTGCGCGCGATGGCGCGCGACGGTCTGATCGCCCGCACCGCCTACGACGAGCATCCGCCGCGAGTCGAGTACGCGCTGACCCCGCTCGGCCGCACGTTGCTCGAACCCATCGCGGTCGCCTGCCGATGGACCGGGATGTTCGTCCGCGAGCGGCCCTGACCCGGGCGCGGCCACCGCGCCCGGCTCGCCGCCGCCGGTCGTGACCGCGACGCCGGACGGAACATGGACGGGCCGTGACCGCGCGGCGGTCCGGAGACCCGTCACCCTGCCCGCCGACGGCCCGGCCTTCCACGTCTGGCGCCTGGTCTGACGGCGGCTCCCGCCCGGGGGACGCCGGGGGGCGGAAGCCGGGGCCGGGAACGGCGCGGGCCCGTACGGCGGTGCCGTACGGGCCCGGGTTCGGCCGGTGGGCCGGTCAGAGGGTCCGGTCGCGGCCGATGCCGCGGGCGTCGCCCTCGGCCTCGATGCGCTCCTTGCGGACGCCCTCGGAGACGGTCTCCTCGTCGGTGACGCGGTCCTTGGACATGCGGACCCGCTCGACCGGGACGGTCCGCTTCTCGACCGTCGGCCGCTCCTCGCGCAGGATGACCTCGTGCTCGGACTCGGTGATCTCCGGACCGCCGAGGGCGTCGTCGATGTTGGAGTCGGTGATCGGCTCGCGCTCGACGCGGACCTCCTCGCGGGTGACCGGTACGGTGACCTGCTCCTGGTCGGTGACCACGTACTTGCGCAGCCGGGCCCGACCCGCCTCGTGGCTCTCGGTGCCGACGTCCAGCCGCTCCTCCGAGCGGGTCATCGCGTCGTCGCCGGTGTGGCCGGTGTGGCCGGTGCGGCCCATGCCGGCGTGGTCCGTCCGCCCGTGCTCCCGCAGGCCGCCGGTGCGACCGGTGGCGTCCCGGCCCGGGACGCCGGTGCGGCCGAGGCCGTCGTGGTCCACGCCGCCGGTGTGGATCCCGCGCTCGCCGTCCAGGCCGGCGGTGCGGCCCATGCGCTCGCGCTCCCGCAGGCCGCCGGTGTGCGCCCAGCCCGCCTCGCCGGTCTCGCCGGTCCGGTTGGCCTCCTGCCAGGAGCCCTCCCAGTCGATGTCGTAGTAGCGGTAGAGCTCGCGCTCCTCCTCGGCGGACATGTGGCCGCCGGACTCGACGTCGATGTTGGGGGCGTCCTTGATGCGGTCCTTGTCGAGGGCCACCTCGATGCGGTCGCCCACCACGTTGGCCGTCTGGACCGGGACGAAGGTCTCGTTCATACCGAACAGCCCGGTCCGCACGCAGAGCCAGGCGGGCCGGCCGGTGGCGTCGTCGACGTAGACATGCTCGACCTTGCCGACCTTTTCGCCATTGTTGTCGTAAACAGGCTGGTTAAGGACAGTCTGAAGCTGGTCGTGGGTAATCATACTTTTTCCCCTCCTTTGTCCCTCTTTGACGTGTTGCAGCAGTGACGTACCACGTGATCCGGAAGATAACCACGATCGCCGGAATTGATCCGTTCGTACCGCGCCGCGCGTCCCCCGTGAAGGTCGCTCAGGGGCAGGTCGAGGCGGGCGGGAAACGGAACCGCCGGCCCGGAAAAATTTTTCCGAGCCGGCGGCTCCCCACGACACGTCAGCCCGGCATCCACGTCCGGCGCCCGGGGCGGTGGGTCACCGGGCCGTCACCCGGGGGAGGTCAGCGCCAGGTGTCGCTGCGCGTCGCGGTGCCGCCTGCGGGGGTGGTGAAGGAGCGGTCGGGGTCGCTCTCCCAGGTCACCGACCCGTCGGGGTTCTTCTTGATGTACTTGTAGAAGATCGTCCGCCCGGCGGGCAGGCCGACCGTGCCCCGCCAGACGGGGTAGGCCGCCGACGACAGCGCCACCGCGTTCGCCGGGTTCCAGCTCCCGAGCTCGGGCACGTCGCCCACGACGAAGACGTTCTGCCCCCAGTAGGTCGTGGCGTTCACCGCGAAGGTGGCGGCGACCGTGTCCGGCGAGGGGGAGTCCGTGGGGGTGGGCCGGGGGCCGCCGATGTGGACGGCGACCGCGCCCCTCGCCGGTACGGTCACCGTGGCGGTGCCGTTCGCCGCGACCGTCACCGAGCCGCCGCCCACGTCGTTGGCGTAGGTGCCGGCGGGCAGGCCGGTGCTGAAGGTCCGGGTGACGGAGCCGCCCTCGTTGTTGATCGCGACCCAGCCCTTGCCGCCGCGGCTGAAGGCGATCACGTTGTTGCCGTTGTCGTACCAGTTGCCGACGGAGGTGCCCGCGACGGCCCGGTTGAAGCCGACCATGCCGCTCATCTGCCGGTGGAAGCAGGTCCACCGGCCGTTCCCGCAGTCGGCGTCGGTGACGAACCCGCCGTTCGCCGACGGGGGACCGGCCTCCTTGTCACCCCAGGTGAAACCGGAGTAGACGCTCGGCGTGCCGTACGGCCAGGCCAGCATGAAGACGTTGGCCAGCTTGTAGGCGTCGCCGTACTTGTAGTTGAGGGTGGAGCCGTTGCGCTCGGTGTCGTGGTTGTCGACGAAGACCACTGCCTTGTCGCTCGGCACCGACAGGCCCCAGCTCTGCCCGAAGGTCGAAAGCCACTTGATCTGGCCGGTGAACTGCTCCTTCAGCTTGCGGCCGTACACGAACTCGTGCACGTCGCCGACCCCGGTGTAGTGGCTCGGCTTGACCGCCTCGTTCGGGCCCTCGATGACCTCGTGGTGGAGGTAGGGCGAGCCCTTCAGCTTCGACCTGATCGCCGACAGGTCGCCGGGGCTGATGTGCTTGGCGGCGTCGACGCGGAAGCCGTCCACGCCGAGGTCGGTCAGCCTGTTGAGGTAGCCGGCGATCTGGTCGCGGACGTGGTCGGAGCCGGTGTTGAGGTCGGACAGGCCGACCAGCTCGCAGTTCTGCACCCGCCAGGCGTCGTTCACGTAGTCGGAGTCGTTGATCGTGCAGGCGGGGGAGTGGAAGTCGGCGGAGGAGTACAGCCCGGGGTAGTCGTACTTGCCGAAGTCGTAGCCGCCGTAGCTTCTGCTGCCCTGGCCGGTCATGTGGTTGACGACCACGTCGGCGTGGACCTTGACGCCCGCGGAGTGGCAGGCGTTCACCATGTTCCTGAACGCGTTCTCGTCGCCGAACTTGCTGTTGAGCGTGTAGCGGGCGGGCTGGTAGACGTCCCACCAGACGGAGCCGCCCTTGCTCATCGAGTCGCTGGGCGGGGAGACCTGGACGGCCGCGTACCCGGCGGGGCCGAGCACGCCGGTGCACTCCCGGGCGACCGAGTTCCAGTTCCAGTTCCACATGTTGACGATCGGGCCGGGGGTGGGCGGCGACGCCTGGGCGGGCGCGGCGGTCGTGACGGGGAGCGCGACGGCGGCGCTCGCCAGGACGGTCGCCGCCACGGTCAGGACGGCTTTGTAGGATCTCACGGGGGCCTCCAGATGGATGGACGGATTCCCTTGGCCGGGCCGGGTGTTGCAGCACCCGGCCCGGGTCTTTCCCTCCGGGGCCGCGGGGCCCCGGGAGGCTCTCAGCCGCGCGGCCGGACGAAGACGGCGACCGTGCGGGCCGGTACCGTCAGCGTGCCGGTGGCGGAGTCGAAGGCCGACGTCTTCACGACGGCGTCGGTCCCGTCCGCCTGGACGGGGTGGAGGGTCACCGCGGTGCCCTTGAGCGCGGCCACGGTCTGCGACCGCTTCTCGGGCGTGGCGTTGAACACGACGGTGAGCGAGTCCCACCTCGGGTCGATTCCCGAGGCGTCCAGGTGCATGGTCACCACACCCGGCGTCTCGGCGGCGCCGCTCAGCGGGAAGGTCAGCCGCTTCTGCACCTCGGCGGCCGAGCCGAGGGTGAAGGCGGGGGAGGAGGAGCGGATCCTCAGCAGCTCGCCGTACAGGTTCCGCGCCGAGGTGATCGCCGCGCAGTCCGGCTTCAGCGCCGGGTCGGCCAGCAGCGGCCGGGCGTAGGACCACTTGTCCTCGTTGTCCGCCCTGGGCGGCAGGCCCGCGCCGAAGCCGTTGCCCGCCGAGCAGTCCCACAGCAGCTGGTTGAACCAGTCGCCGGAGTCGAAGGAGTTGCGGTCCAGTGACTTCGAGCGCAGCCGCTCGGTTCCGGCGTGGACGAACGAGGTGCCCTGCCCGAGGACGGTCGTGGCCAACGACAGCGACTGCATGCGCACCCGGTCGGCCATCGGGGTGGCCTGCGGCAGCTTGTAGGCCAGCGCGTCGAACAGCGTCTCGTTGTCGTGGGCGTCGACGTAGGTGACGGCCTCGCCCGGCGCGGCGGTGTAGCCGGCCGCCGATCCGTTGTAGTCCACCTCCGATCCCTTGACCCGCCTGCCGCGCGAGTCGGTGAAGGCGTAGTCGCGCAGGTTGCCGGTCAGGCCCACCTTGATCAGGTCCTGGTAGCCCAGCAGGCGGGCCCGCTGCTGCTCGGCGGTGCCGTTGGCGGGCGAGCCGTTGGGCGCGCCGGCCAGGCCGGAGCCGAAGCCCTGGATCCGGGGGTCGGCGTCGAACGGCGTGCCGCCGCGCACCGCGTCGCGCAGCCGGTCGTTGAAGGTGCCGATCCCGGTGCCGGCCATGTTGGCCTGGGTGGCCTGTTCGAAGCGGGCGTCGTCGGCGACCTCGCCGAAGTTCCAGCCCTCGCCGTACAGGATGATCGACTTGCCGTCCACCCCGTCCTTCTCCGGGGTGAGCGCGTCGAGGGCCCTGCGGACCGCGACGATGTTCGCCTTCGGGTGGTGGCCCATCAGGTCGAAGCGGAAGCCGTCCACCTTGTACTGCTTCGCCCAGGTGACGATGGAGTCGACGACGAGCCTGCCCATCATCGCGTGCTCGGGGGCGGTGTTGGCGCAGCAGGTGGAGGTGGCCACCGCGCCGTCGTCGAGCAGCCGGTGGTAGTAGCCGGGCACGACGCGGTCGAGCACCGAGGTCGGGTCCTGGCCGGCGGCGTGGGTGTGGTTGTAGACGACGTCCATGACCACCCGCAGGCCGGCCTTGTTGAGGCCCTGCACCATGCCGCGGAACTCCTTGATCCGGGCGGTGCCGTCCGGGTCGGAGGCGTAGGAGCCCTCGGGCACGGTGTAGTGCCGCGGGTCGTAGCCCCAGTTGAAGGCGTCCTTGGCGGCGGCCTTTCCGACGCACTCCTGCTGCCGGTCGGAGTCGGCGGGCAGCGCGGCCAGGTCGCAGTCCGGCTCGGCGCGGTCGGCCTTCCTCTCCGGGATGGTCGCGATGTCGAAGACCGGCAGCAGGTGGACGTGGGTCAGGCCGTCCTCGGCCAGCTCACGCAGCTCCCGCATCCCGGCGTAGTCGCCGGTGAACGCCGCGTAGGTGCCGCGCCGGTCGGCGGGGACGGTGGTGTCGGAGGCGGAGAAGTCGCGCACGTGCAGTTCGTAGATCGACGCCCTGTCCTGCGGGACGGCCTTCGGCTTGACCAGGGAGGTCCAGCCGTCGGGCCGCAGCGACCGGTCGCCGAGGTCGACGAGCTGGCTGCGGACGGAGTCGGCGGCCAGCGACAGGCTGTAGGGGTCGGTCACCTCGTTGGTGACGACCTTCCCCGCGGCGGGGGAGTAGACCGTGACCAGGAAGGTGTAGTAGCGGCCCTTCCAGGCGGCCGCGCCCCGCACCGACCAGACGCCGGTGGCGTCGTCGCGGCGCATCGGGTGCACGGCGCGCTCTCCGCCGGACGGGTCGCGGTAGAGCGCGAGCTCGACCTTGCGCGCGGTCGGCGCCCAGACCGACAGCCGGGGTACGCCGTCCCAGACCGGGCCCAGTTCGGCGCCGGCCGCCTTGGCGTAGACGTCGTCGAGCACGCCGGGCAGCTGCACGCCGGTGGCGGCCAGCAGCGCGCCGGAGGTGTCCCGCTCGACGGCCACGACCTGCCCGCGCAGCGCCTCGGCGACCAGACCGGCGTCGCGCGGGTCCACGGTGAGGGCGGCGTATCCGGCGAGGTGCGGCCACCTGGCCTTCTGCGCGTCGGTGAGGGCGCCGGGGACCAGCCGGATGATCCGGAGGTCGCCGGTGAGGTCGCCGTCGGCGTGGGCGATGTCACCCTTGGCGGAGAAGGCGAGGGAGTGGTGCGTGGAACCGGACGGCTCCACCTTCCAGACGACGGTGTTCCGGTCGATCCACTGGGCGGCTGCCTTGGTCAGGTCGGCGTCGGCCCCGCGCGCCGCGGGCTGCGGCAGCAGGTTCCCTTCGGTGGCCGCCACCCGCCAGACCTCGTTCCCCGTCGCGGCCAGGTCGAGCGACTGGTCGACGGGCAGGTCCTTGTCGTCGCCGTTGTGGATGATGTAGCTCACGTTCTTCGCCCCCTCTTTCAGGGGGATCCGGAAACGGAGCCCGAACGCGTCCCGGCCCTCGGGCTGGAGCGGGGCGGCCCACTCGGTGGGCGCGGCCACGTCACCCCACAGGTGCAGTCCCCAGCCGTCGTATTTCCCGTCCGGCCGGTGGTAATGCACGATCGCGACGTTCTCGGCCGCGGCCCGGGTCGGGTGGACCTCCGTCTTCCCCGAGACGACGTACGCCTCCGGCTGCGCGGCCGGGGTGAACGTCTGGTCGGGTCCGGGGTCCTTGACGTCGCCCTTGTGGACGATGTGGTTCAGCGGGGCGTCGGCGTTCTTCAGCGGGACCTTCCAGAACGCGCCGTAGGAGTCGACGCCGTCCGGCGGGCGGGGGGACGCCCAGTCGGTGCCGGCGCCGTCGGCCAGGCCGTCGCCCCACAGATGCAGTCCCCAGCCGTCGTAGTCCTTGCCGGGCCGCGCGTAGTGGACGGTGGCGTAGCCCTGGGCCTGCGCGCGGGAGGCGTAGGTCCCGGCCCTGCCGGACGCCACCCAGACCTCGCCGGTCCTGGCGGGGTTGACGACGCGGTCGCCGCCATCCTTCTCGTCGCCCTTGTGGACGATGATCCCGACGTCGGTCGCGCCGGGTTTGAGCTTGACCCAGGCGAACCTGCCGTAGGAGTCCTCACCGGTCAGCGGAAGCGGGGAGCCCCACTCGGTGGGCCGCTCCACGTCGCCCCAGACGTGCAGGCCCCAGCCGTCGTAGTCCCCGGCGTCCCCGGCGTCTTTCGCGTCCGGGCGCTGGTAGTGCACGACCAGCCAGTCGCGGGTGACCGCGCCCGGGTCCTGCGGAGCGGGCTCGGCGCCGACCGCGGCGGACGCCGTGGCCGAGGCGAGGCGGCCCGCGGAGTCCTTCACGATCGCCCGGTAGGTGATCTTCGTGCCGGCCGGGATCCCGCGCAGGTCGTGGAAGACCCGGAAGGTACGGCCGGCGGCCGTGGCGTTGGGCGCGTCGTCGGTGCCGAGCACCCTCCAGCCGCCGTCGCCGACCCTGGCGGCGAACGTCACCTGGTCGAAGCCGCTTCCGGGCACGGTGGCGGTGACCGGGATCCGGCCGTCCTCGGCGGTGCCCCTGATCTCGGCGCCGGGCAGGGCGATCGAGACGGCCGGGGCGGCGGCGGGGGCGGCGAGCGCCCCGCGCGCCTTGTACACGACGGCCGACAGCGCCGGCACGGTCAGCGGCAGCTTCGCGTCGGCGCCCGAGGTCAGGTCCGCGGGGCCCTCGCCGTACACCTTGGTGAAGGCCATGCCGGGGGAGAACGTCGGCACGGCGGCGGCGCCGGCCCGTTCGGCGTTGTTGACCGCCACGACGTACTCGACCCGGTCGCGGGCGCCGATCCGGGAGAAGGCGTAGACACCGCCCGCGGCCAGGCGCTCGATCTGGGCGCCGTCGGCCAGGGCCGGGTTGTCCTGGCGCAGCTTCGCCAGGGCGGAGATGCCCTGGTACAGCGGGTGGCCGGGGACGAAGTTGTCCTGGGCGTGGGTGGCCGTGGTGCCGATCAGGTCGTCGTCGAGATAGTCGCCGGCCTTGGAGGCGAACATCGTCTGGCGGGCGTCCTTGTCGCCGCCGCTCCCGGTGAACCCCTGTTCGTCGCCGTAATAAACGACCGGCTGGCCGCGGGTGAGGTACATCAGCTCGTGGGCCAGCAGGTCGCGGCGGAGCAGCTCGGCGTCGTCCGCGCCGGGGTTGTCCTGGGCGAGGAAGCGGCCGATGCGGCCCATGTCGTGGTTGCCGAGGAAGGTCGGCAGCGAGGCGGCGTTTCCGTCGGCGTCGGTGTGGTGGTCGTCGTCGGCGTACAGCCTCGCCAGCCGGGCGGCGTCCGCGGTGCCGCCGCTGAAGGACCGGGCGGCCTCCTGGAACGGGAAGTCCAGGGTGGCGTCCAGCCCGCCGCGGGTGGAGTAGCGGCTGGTGAAGGCGGGGTCGCCGGAGTAGACCTCGCCGAACATGAAGAACCGCTTGTCGCCCTGCTTCGCCGCGTAGTCGTGCAGGGCGGGGGAGAAGCGCTCCCAGAACCCCATGTCGACGTGCTTGGCGGTGTCGATGCGGAACCCGTCGATGCCGGTCTCGCGGACCCACGTCTTGTAGATGTCGGCCATGCCTTTGACGACCTCGGGCCGTTCGGTCCACAGGTCGTCGAGACCGGAGAAGTCGCCGTACTCGGAGCTCTCGCCGCTGAAGGTGGAGTCGCCCCGGTTGTGGTACATCGTCGGGTCGTTCAGCCAGGCCGGAGTCTTGGCGTTCTTCGGTGCGACCGGCGTGTAGGGGAAGGAGTCGGCGGTCACCGTGGGGAAGGTGTCCTTGCCGGCGTAGGCGCGGTCGTCGAACGGCACGCCGCGGGCGTCGACGTAGGGGTAGGCGCCCTTGGAGCGGTAGGAGTAGGTCTTCTCCCTGTAGTCGATCACGTCGGCGGTGTGGTTGGTGATGATGTCGAAGAAGACCTTCATCCCCCGCCGGTGCGCCTCGCGCACGAGCCGCTTCATCTCGGCGTTCGTCCCCAGGTGGGGGTCGATCCGGGTGAAGTCGGTGATCCAGTAGCCGTGGTAGCCGGCCGAGGCGTTCGCGCCGGCGCCCTGGACGGGCCGGTTGCGGAACGCCGGGGTGATCCAGATCGCGGTGCTGCCGAGGTTCTTGACGTAGTCGAGCCGGTCGATCAGGCCCTTGAGGTCCCCGCCCTGGTAGAACCCCTTGTCGGTGGGGTCGAAGCCGGTGGTGAGCCGGTCGCCGGACAGGCCGCCGCGGTTGTTGCCGGGGTCGCCGTCGGCGAACCGGTCGGTCATCGCGAAGTAGAACCGCTCGCGGGTGAGCTTGGTGCGCGCGGCGTCCCGGGCGAGGTCCCTGTCGGCGGGCTCGGCCGTACGGCTCAGCGCGGAGACCACGGGCGACGCGGAGGCGGGCGCGGCGGGCACGGCGCCGGGGGTCGCGGAGGCGGGAGCGGGGGAGGCGGCGGGGGCGGGCGGCGCGGAGGCGGGGCTCGCCGCCGGGGGAGAGGCGGGGGACGACGCGTGGGCGGGGGCGGCGAGGGGCGGCACGAGCAGCGCCGCCGCGATGACGGCCGCGGTGAGCGGTCCCGTCCTCGCGCGCCGTGGGGGGAGCGGCCGGACCACCGGTGGCCTCCACGGTTGTTTCGGGGGTGTTGCCCGGAAGTTACTCATTAGCCATGATCTATGCAATCCCTTGCGGAAACTTTCTGCACGGTTCCGCCGGGCATCCCGCCCGAAGCGCGGAACGCCCGCCCCCGCCGGGTCTCCCGGCCTCCCGGAGACGGGTCGGCGGCCCGCCCCCGGCTCGCTCCCGGCCAGGTCAGAGGCGGGAGAAGGTCACGAAACGGTTGCCTTCGCCGGGTTTGTAACAAGTTTGCAGACTCTTGCAGCAAGTTCTTCCAAAGGAGTTCACGTCGGCGTAACGTCCGGCGTACTCCAAACCCGGCCCGGAGTCTCCCCATCCCGGTCCGGTCCCCTGAACGATGAGGAGAAATGATGCGGCGAGCCTTCTCGGCCGCGACGATCGTCGCGGCTCTCGCCCTTGCGGTCTCGGCCTGTGGCGGCGGCGACGGCGGCTCGGCGGCGGCGCCGGCCGGCTCGGCCCCGTCGGACCCCACGAAGATCAAGGGTGAGATCACCTGGTGGGACACGGTCCGGCCGGACAGCGAGGGCCCGACGTTCCAGGCGCTCATCAAGGAGTTCCAGGCGAAGTACCCGAACATCAAGGTCAACTACGTCAACGTCCCCTCGGACCAGGCGCAGAACAAGTTCCAGACCGCCGCGCAGGCCGGTTCCGGCGCGCCCGACGTGATCCGTTCCGAGGTGGCCTGGACCTCCCAGTTCGCCTCGCTCGGTTACCTGCAGCCGCTGGACGGCACCCGCGCCCTGGAGAACGAGTCCGACTTCCTGCCCAGCCCGCTGAGCAGCACCAAGTACAACGGCAAGGCCTACGCCGTGCCGCAGGTCACCGACACCCTGGCGCTGCTGTACAACAAGAGGCTGCTGAAGGAGGCCGGGCACGAGGAGGCCCCGAAGACGGTCGAGGAGCTCAAGCAGACCGCCCTCGACGTCAAGAAGAAGACCGGCGCCGACGGCCTCGCGCTCAACGTGGACGCCTACTTCCTGCTGCCGTTCATGTACGGCGAGGGCGGCGACATGCTCGACGCCCCGAACAAGAAGATCACCGTGAACTCCCCGGCCAACGCCAAGGCGATGGGCACGATCGACGACCTGATCAAGTCGGGCGCCGCGCCCAAGCCGGCCATCCAGGACAGCTACGCCAACGCGATGACCGCCCTCAAGGAGGGCAAGACCGCGATGATCTACAACGGCCCGTGGTCGCTGGCCGAGGTCTACCAGGGCAAGGAGTTCAAGGACAAGGAGAACCTGGGCATCGCCCCGGTCCCCGCGGGCTCGGTCAAGGCCGGCGCCCCCACCGGTGGCTGGAACTACGCCATCTACGCCGGTTCCAAGAACCTGGACGCCTCCTACGAGTTCGTCCGCTTCATGAGCACCCCCGAGGCCCAGGCGAAGATCGCCAAGGAGATCAGCCTCCTGCCGACCCGCGCCTCCGCCTACGACAACCCCGACGTCACGGGCAACAAGGACGTCGCCACCTTCAAGCCGATCCTCGACACCGCGGTCCCGCGGCCGTGGATCCCCGAGGGCGGCCAGCTCTTCCAGCCGCTGCTGGAGGGCTACCAGGCCCTGGTCGGCGGCAAGACCACGCCCGAGGAGATGCTCAAGACGGTCGACCAGAAGTACCGCGGCATCTTCAAGGACTGGAGCTGACACCGTGGCGACCTCCACTGGACGTGTGACCGGCACGGCCAGGGACCGGGCCGCGGGCGCCGACGACGGCGCCCGCGGCCGGGGCCGGCCCCGAAAGGCCGGCCCGTTCCGGCGCGCCACGTCGCAGTACTGGTACGCCTGGGCCATGGTGGCCCCGGTCGTCGTGGTCACCGCCGTGCTGATCGGCTGGCCGCTGGTCCGGGGGGTCTACCTGTCCCTGACCGACGCCACCGAGGCCACGATGGGCCGGACCATCGGCGTCAACGTGATCCCCTCGACCTACGAGTTCGTCGGGTTCGGCAACTACGTCGACATCCTCACCAGCGGGGTCTTCTGGGAGAAGCTGACCTGGACGGTCGTCTGGACCGTCGCCTGCGTCGCCCTGCACTACGGCCTCGGCCTCGGTCTGGCCATGATGCTCAACCGCAGGCTGCGGTTCCGCTCGTTCTACCGGCTGCTGCTGATCCTGCCGTGGGCGATCCCCGGATTCGTCGCCGCCTTCATCTGGCGCTACCTCTACAACAGCGACTTCGGCGTCATCAACGCGATGCTGCGCGCGGCCGGGTTGGGTGGCGTCGGCTGGCTCGACGACCCGACCACCGCGAAGATCGCGGTCATCGCGGTCAACGTCTGGGTGGGCGTGCCGTTCATGATGGTGGCCCTGCTCGGCGGGCTCCAGTCGATCCCCGCGGAGCTCTACGAGGCGGCCGAGGTGGACGGCGCCACGCCGATGCAGCGCTTCCGGCACATCACGATCCCCGGGCTCCGCACGGTCTCCAGCACCGTCGTGCTGCTCGGCACGATCTGGACGTTCAACATGTTCCCGCTGATCTTCCTGATCACCGGGGGAGGGCCCGGCAGCGCCACGGAGATCCTGGTGACCTACGCCTACCGTGAGGCGTTCACCGGCATCCGCAACTACTCGGGCTCGGCGGCCTGGGGCGTGATCATCCTGCTGCTCCTCGTCGTGATGGCCCTGGTCTACCGCCGCGCGCTGCGCCGGCAGGGGGAGGTCTGGTGAGCACCGCCACCGCAGAGCCCGCGCGGCCCCGCCGCGCCCGCGGCCGTGACGACCGGAGCGTCGGCGGCTCGATCCTGCTGCACGCGACGCTCATCGTCGCCTCGATCATCTCGATCTTCCCCATCGTCTGGCTCGTGCTGACCTCGCTCAAGCCGCGCGACGGCTGGCTGTCCACCGAGCTGAAGATCTTCGATCAGCCGTCGCTGGACAACTACGTCCGCGTCCTGACCGAGACGGGCTTCCCGACCTGGCTGCTCAACTCGGTGATCGTCGCGGGCCTGACCACGGTCATCGGCGTCTTCCTGGCCTCGACGACCGGCTACGCGATCAGCCGCTTCCGCTTCCCCGGCTACCGCGGCGTGATGTGGATGCTGCTGGTCACCCAGATGTTCCCGGTGGCCATCCTGATCGTGCCGCTGTACAACCTCATGGCCGGCCTCGGGCTGCTCAACCAGATCCCGGGCCTGGTGATCGCATACATGACGGTCGCGGTGCCGTTCTGCGCCTGGATGATGAAGGGCTACTTCGACTCCATCCCGCGCGAGATCGACCAGGCCGGAATGATCGACGGGCTGACGCCGTTCGGCACCTTCTGGCGGGTCATCCTGCCGCTGGCCCGGCCCAGCATCGCGGTCACCGCCTTCTACTCCTTCATGACGGCCTGGGGCGAGGTCGCCTACGCCTCGGTCTTCATGACGGGGGAGGACACCCGCACCCTCGCCGTCGGCCTGCAGCAGTTCGTCGGCCAGCACTGGTCGGACTGGGGCCTGCTGACGGCCTCGGCGGTGCTGATCGCGCTGCCCGCGGCGGTCGTCTTCCTGCTCGTCCAGCGCCACCTGGTCGCCGGGCTCACCGCGGGGGCGACGAAGTCGTGAGCCGGCGCCGCCCGTGGGGGCGGCGCCACCGCGCACCGGTCGGCAACCGGTACCACCGCGCACCAAGCACAACACGTCCTGATATGTCATTTGATCGGGGGACTTATATGACCGAGCTCATCCAGGTCGGCCACGCCGGCGAGACCACCGCCACCCGCTGGTGGCGCGATGCCGTGATCTACCAGGTCTACGTGCGGAGCTTCGCCGACGGCAACGGCGACGGCATCGGCGACCTGCTGGGCGTGCGGAGCCGGCTGCGGTATCTCGCCGACCTCGGCGTGGACGCCCTCTGGCTGACCCCGTTCTACACCTCCCCGATGGCCGACTTCGGTTACGACGTGGCCGACTACCGGGACGTGGACCCCATCTTCGGGTCGCTGGCCGACGCCCGCGCCCTGATCGAGGACGCCCACCGGCACGACCTGCGGGTGATCGTCGACGTGGTGCCCAACCACACCTCCGACCAGCACGTCTGGTTCCAGCAGGCCCTGGCCGCCGGGCCCGGCAGCCCCGAGCGGGAGCGCTACGTCTTCCGCAGGGGCCGGGGCGAGAACGGGGAGCTGCCCCCCAACGACTGGGAGTCGGTCTTCGGCGGCCCCGCCTGGACCAGGGTCCCCGACGGGGAGTGGTACCTGCGGCTGTTCGCCCCCGAGCAGCCCGACCTCAACTGGGAGCATCCCGAGGTCCACACCGAGTTCGAGTCGATCCTGCGGTTCTGGCTCGACATGGGGGTGGACGGCTTCCGCATCGACGTCGCCCACGGCATGGTCAAGGCCGAGGGGCTGCCCGACGTCGGCCACTCCGACCAGGTGCGGATGATCGGTGCCGACGTGGTGCCGTTCTTCGACCAGGACGGCGTCCACGAGATCCACCGCGCCTGGCGCCGCCTCCTCGACTCCTACCCCGGCGAGCGGATCGGCGTCGCCGAGGCGTGGGCGCCGAACCCCGAGCGGCTGGCCAACTACGTCCGCCCGGACGAGCTGCACCAGGCGTTCAACTTCCACTTCCTCAACGCGCCGTGGGACGCCTCGGTCTTCCGTAAGGTGATCACCGAGTCACTGGCCACGGCCGGCATGGTCGGCGCGCCCACGACCTGGGTGCTGTCCAACCACGACGTCAAGCGCCACCTCACCCGCTACGGCGACGGCGAGACCGGCCTGCGCAGGTCCCGCGCCGCGGCCCTGCTGACGCTCTCCCTGCCCGGCTCGACCTACCTCTACCAGGGCGAGGAACTGGGCCTGCCGGAGGTCCTCGACCTGCCCGAGGAGTTCCTGCGCGACCCGCAGCGGCTGCGCAACCCCGACGACGGCCGCGACGGCTGCCGGGTGCCGATCCCGTGGGCCGACGTCGAGCCGCACTTCGGCTTCAGCCTGCCGGGCATCGAGGAGTCCTGGCTGCCGATGCCGGCCTCCTGGGGCCCGCTCAGCGTCCAGTCCCAGCTGCGCGACCCCGGCTCCATCCTCCGGCTGTACCGGGAGGCGCTGCGCGTCCGCCGGGAACGGCGGGCCTTCGGCGACGCCCCGCTGACCTGGCTCGACTCCCCGGAGGGCACGCTCGCCTACGCCCGGGGCGACGGGTTCACCTGCACGGTCAACCTGACCGGCGAGCCGGTGGAGATCCCCGTCCCCGGACGGGTCCTGCTGGCCAGCGCCGAGCCCGCCGTCGCGGACGGCGTGGCCCGCCTGGCGCCCGACTCCGCCGTCTGGTGGGAACGCGATGCCGCCTAACGGCGCCACCCCCCTGACGAGCGGTACGGCGAGGCTGACCGACATCGCCGCGCACGCGGGGGTCAGCGAGGCGACGGTCAGCAGGGTGCTCAACGGCAAGCCGGGTGTCTCCGCCGCCACCCGGCAGGCCGTGCTCGTCGCCCTGGACCTCATGGGTTACGAGCGGCCGCAGCGGCTGCGCCAGCGCAGCAACGGCCTGGTCGGCCTGGTGATCCCGGAGCTGGACAACCCGATCTTCCCGACGTTCGCCCAGGCCTTCGAGAAGGCGCTGTCCCAGCACGGCTACACCCCGGTGCTGTGCACGCAGGTGCCGGGCGGGGTGGTGGAGGACGACTTCACCGAGCTGCTCGTCGAGCGCGGCGTCAGCGGCATCATCTTCGTCTCCGGGCTGCACGCCGACACCACGGCCCGCTCCGACCGCTACACCCAGCTCATCGGGCAGGGCGTGCCGATCGTCCTGCTCAACGGTCACGCCGACGACGTGCCGGCGCCGTTCATCTCGCCGGATGATCGTGCGGCGGCGCGGTTGGCGGTGCAGCATCTGGTGGATCTGGGGCATGAGCGGATCGGTTTGGCGGTGGGGCCGGGGCGGTTCGTGCCGGTGATCCGGAAGATCGAGGGGTTCCGGCAGGCGATGGCGCAGTTGCTGGGGGTGTCGGATGCCGATGAGTTGATCTCGCATTCGTTGTTCTCGGTGGAGGGGGGTCAGGCGGCGGCGGCGCAGTTGCTGGAGCGGGGGTGTACGGGGATCGTGTGCGCGTCGGATCTGATGGCGTTGGGGGCGATCCGGGCGTGCCGGGATCGGGGGTTGTCGGTGCCGGGGGAGGTGTCGGTGGTGGGGTACGACGACTCGCCGTTGATCGCGTTCACCGATCCGCCGCTGACCACCGTGCGCAAACCCATCGGCGCCATGGCCTCGGCCGCCGTGGCGACCTTGCTGGAGGAGATCAACGGCGCCCGCGGCCGGCACATCGAGCTGATGTTCCAGGCCGAGCTGGTCGTGCGCGGCTCGACCGGCTCGGGCCCCCTGGTCAACCGCTGACCGCGCCGTACGGTGCGGACCCCCTGGTCACCGCTGACTGCGGCGTACGGCGGGCCGGGCCGTACGGCGCGGGCCTTTCCGCGGGGACGTCTCCCGGCGGACGGCGGCGCCCCGAGCCCGGCGGGCGTACGGCGCGGACACCCGTGACGGGGAGCCGGACGGCGGATGGGATCATCGGACGGTGAACCATGACGTCGTCGTGATCGGCGGTACCGGTGTCGACACCACCGCCTACGTCCCTCAGCTCCCCCTACCCTACGCCGACACCTACGCCGTCCCCCCGGTGATCGACCGGATCGGCAACACCGGCAGCGGTGTCGCGCTCGGCTGCCACGCCCTCGGCCTGAGGGTCAAGCTGTTCGACCTGATCGGCGACGACCCGCAGGGGAGGCTCATCCGCGACCACCTGGCCGGCGCGGGGGTGGAGTTCGGCTGGGAGCTCGCCCCCCAGGGCACCCGGCGCAGCGTCCTGCTGGTCGGCCCCGACGGGCGGCGGCTCTCGCTGTTCGACCCGCGCCAGGTACCCGGCGAACGGCTGCCCCGCGAGCTGTACCTGCCCGCGGTGCGCGCGGCCCGGCACGTCCACGTGTCGATCGTGGACTTCGCCCGGCACGTCTACCCCGACCTGGAGGGCGCGCGGATCTCCACCGACCTGCACGACTGGGACGGCGAGAACGACCACCACCGCGACTTCGCCTACTCCTCGGACCTGGTGTTCCTGTCGGAGGCGGCGCTGGGCTCCCGCCGGGACGAGGTCATGCGCGACATCCTCGCCCGGGGCCGCGCCACCACGGTGATCTGCACGGCCGGCGCCGAGGGCTGCCACGTCCTCGACGAGCGGGGCCTCCGGCACGTCCCCGCCGCCCCGCTGCCCGGCCCGGTGGCCGACAGCAACGGCGCCGGCGACGCGTTCGTCTCCGGCGTGCTGTACGGCCTGCTGTCCGGCCGTCCCCTGGACGAGGCGGTCCGGCTGGGCACCCTGGCCGGCGCGCACGCCTGCACGGTGGCCGGCACCCACGAGAGCCCCATCGACGAGGCGACCCTCCTGTCCCGCGCCGCCTGACCCGCGCGCCCGCCCGCGCGAGGCGGGCGGGCGCGCGGGCCGGTCAGAGCCTGCCCAGCAGCTCCGCCGCCCGCTTCCGGTACGTGGCGACGTTGCCCAGCTTGACGTCCTCGTAGCCGCGGATCACGTCCGGCAGCTCGGCCAGCTCGCGGACCAGGCCGAGGTTGTCCGGGCGCAGCCGGGCCAGGGCGCGGTGCACGTCGCGGGTGTACTCGTCCACCAGCTCCCGCTCGACCCTGCGCACCCCGGCCAGGCCGAACGGGTCGAACGTGGTGCCGCGCAGCCCGCGCATGCCGTACAGCGCGCGGAAGGCCGGGTCGAACCAGGAGCCGAGGCGGATCTTGCGCTTCATGCCCAGGGCCCGCAGGAACGGCGGGTGCAGGTTGTAGGAGATCTTCGCCCCGGGGCCGAACTCGGCGGCGATCCTGGCCCGCTCCGCCGGGTCGAGGTGGAGCCGGGCCACCTCGTACTCGTCCTTGTAGGACATCAGGCGGTGCAGGTGGCGGGCGTAGGCCTCGGTGACGGGGAAGGACCCCGCCTCCTCACCGGCCTCCTCGCCCGCCGCCCGGCCCATGGCGGCCCGCTCCCCGTTCAGGACCGCGCGGACCGACTCGGCGTAGCGGGTGGCGTAGCGGGGGTTCTGGTAGGCGGCCAGGTCGGGCACCCGTACCGACAGCAGGCGGTGCAGCTCGGTGCCGGGGGCGGCGACCGAGTCCACGAGCCGGGAGATCTCCGGGTTCGGCGGCTGCTCGGCCGGGACGTCCGGGCGGGCGGCCCGGGCCACCGCCTCGGGGTCGGCGACGACGGCGCGGCCCCAGTGGAAGGCGGCGACCGTCCGGTCGGCGCTCTTGCCGCCGCCGAGCCGGATGGCCCGCTCGATCGCCTCCAGGCTCAGCGGGATGAGCCCGCGCTGCCAGGCCGCGCCGACCACGATCGTGTTGGCCGGCATGTGGTCGCCGAACAGCGCCTGCGCGACCTCCTC
This sequence comes from Streptosporangium pseudovulgare, assembly GCF_014648055.1. Classification (GTDB taxonomy): domain Bacteria; phylum Actinomycetota; class Actinomycetes; order Streptosporangiales; family Streptosporangiaceae; genus Streptosporangium; species Streptosporangium pseudovulgare. The sequence goes on along the minus strand of NZ_BMQJ01000011.1, from coordinate 127,937 downwards.
GGCGTCGAGGTAGACGTTCAGCTCGCGCAGGGTCCGCGCCTCCAGCGCGCCGATCGGCGAGGCGACGTCGGTGACGTGCCGCGACGGGTCCACGACCATCGATCCGGTGGGCGCCAGGCTGGTGGAGACCACGGCCACGGTCCGCTCGCGGCCGGCGGCCTTGAGGTTCTTCGGGTCGGTGGCGCCGAGCAGGTCGAGCGCGAGGTAGGCGTCCACCCCGGCCGTGCCCGCCTGGCCGGTCCGGTCGTCGTCGCCCTCGTAGATCAGGATGTCGGAGACGACGGTGCCGCCCTTCTGGGCCAGGCCGGTCTGGTCGAGCCCGCGCGAGCGCTTGCCGTCGAACATCGCGGCCCGGCCGATGATCTGCGCCACCGACAGCACGCCGGTGCCGCCGATGCCGACCAGCCGGACGGTGGTCTCCCCGGTGCGGAACTCCGGCGCCGGCATCGCCGGTGGGGCGGGCACGGCCGCGCGCCTCCCGCCGGGCCTGCCGGGCACGACGGTCACGAAGGACGGGCAGTCGCCCTCGACGCAGGAGTAGTCCTTGTTGCAGGAGGACTGGTGGATCTCGGTCTTGCGGCCGAACTCGGTCTCCACCGGCAGCACCGACAGGCACTCGGACTTCTTGCCGCAGTCGCCGCAACCCTCGCACACCCGCTGGTTGATCGCCACCCGGCGGACCGGATCGGGCAGGTCGCCCTTCTTGCGCAGCCGCCGCTTCTCGGCGGCGCACTGCTGGTCGTGGATCAGCACGGTCACGCCGGGGACCGCGGCCAGCTCCCGCTGGGCGTCCTCCAGCGCGGCGCGGCCGCGCACCTCGGCGATCCGGGCCAGCTTGACGCCCCGGTAGCGCCCGGGCTCGTCGGTGGTGACGATCACCCGGCGCACGCCCTCGATCTCCAGCCAGCGGGTCAGGTCGGCCACGGCCAGGGACGGGGTGATCACCTGGCCGCCGGTCATCGCGATCGCGCTGTTGTAGAGCAGCTTGTAGGTGATGTTGACGCCCGCGCCGACGGCCGCGCGGATGGCGAGCGAGCCGGAGTGGTGGAAGGTGCCGTCACCGAGGTTCTGGAAGATGTGCGGGGTGTCGGTGAACGGCGCCTGGCCGATCCACTGGGTGCCCTCGCCGCCCATCTGGGTCAGGCCGGTGAGCGTGCCCTTGCCCTCGCGGTTGATCACCACCATCGTGTGGCAGCCGATGCCCGCGCCGACCGGCGCGCCGTCGGGGACGGCGGTGGAGCGGTTGTGCGGGCAGCCGGAGCAGAAGAACGGCGTGCGCTGCGGGCCGAGCAGCTTCAGCGGCGCCGGCCGGGAGATCACCGCCAGGCCCCGGTCGATCCGCTCGCGCACCTCGGGGCCGAGCCGCCCGGCCGCCGCGCCGGCCTCGGCGCCGCGGCGCAGCCGGAAGGCGACCGCCTTGGCGGCCAGCTCGGCGTCCACCGCCCCGGCCTGCGGGATGAGCGCGGCGCCGTTGTCGTCGAGCTTGCCGAGGACGCGCGGGGCGCCGGCGGTGCCGTACAGGATCTCCTTGATCTGGCCCTCCAGCAGCGGGGCCTTCTCCTCCACGACGAGGATCTCGGTCAGGCCCCGGGCGAAGGTCCGTACGATCTCCGGCTCCAGCGGCCAGATCATGCCGACCTTCAGCAGGCGCACGCCGAGGTCGGCCGGGTCCACGCCGAGCCTGCGGAACGCCTGGCGCACGTCGTGGTAGGCGGTGCCGGAGGCGGCGATGCCGAGCCAGGCGCCGTCGGGGTCGGCGGTGATCCGGTTGAGGCCGTTCTCCCTGGCGTAGGCGCGGGCCAGCGCCAGGCGCGGCCCGACCAGGGTCTTCTCCATCTCCAGCGACCACGGGGTGAGCAGCGTCGCGTCGGGGACGTGCCGGTACGGCCTGCCCTCGTGCTCCACGACCGGCATGACCGGGACGATGCGGTCCAGGCCGGTCTCGACCGTGCCGGTGGCGTCCACCACGTTGGAGACGGCCTTGACGGCCACCCACAGGCCGCTGGCGCGGGAGGCGGCGACGGCGTGCCGGCCCAGGTCGAGCAGTTCCTGCACGGTGCCGGGGTGGACGACGGGCATGCCCATCGCGGCGAGCGCGGTCTCGGTGGCCGACGGCAGCGTGGAGGACTTGCAGCCCGGGTCGTCGCCGCAGAAGGCGATCAGGCCGCCGTCGGGGTGGGCGCCGACGAAGTTGCCGTGCCGCAGGGCGTCGGCCGCGCGGTCGACGCCGGGGGCCTTGCCGTACCAGACGCCCAGGACGCCGGTCCTGCGCGGCCGGGGGAGGGAGGGCACGAGCTGGCTGCCCCAGGCGGCGGTGGCGCCGAGCTCCTCGTTCTGGCCGGGCCGGTGCACGACGCCGAGCTCCTCGGCGAGCCGACGGGAGCGGATGAGCTCCTGGTCGAAGCCGCCGAGCGGAGAGCCGGGGTATCCCGACACCATCGCGCCGGTGTCGAGGCCGGCGGCGCGGTCGGCGCGCATCTGGTCGAGGATCACCCGGACCAGGGCCTGCGTGCCGGTCATGAACTCCCGACCCTCGCCGCGGGGGTGCCCGTCGCCGGGAGTCGCCTCTCGGGGGTCGGCGAAGATCGTCATGCTTCCGTCCCATCTTCAGTGGCTGAGGGTGCGGCAAGGCTATGCCAGGCTACGGCGCACGCGATGTCAAGATTTATGCCGGATTGCTGGTCGGTTAACATTTGTTGCCATGGATGTCACCGATCGCGCAATTCTCAGCCTCCTCCAGCGGGAGGGGCGGCTCAGCAACCAGGAGCTGGCCGAGCGGGTCCGGCTGACCCCCTCGCCGTGCCTGCGCCGGGTCCGCAACCTGGAGGAGTCGGGAGTGATCAGCGGCTACCGCGCCGTCCTCGACCCGGCGGCCGTCGGGCGGGGCTTCCAGGTCCTGGCCTACGTGGAGCTGGAGGGCCAGGACGCCGAGACCGTCACGGCGTTCGAGGCCGCCGTCATGGAGATCGAGGACGTGGTGGAGTGCCTGCGCATGTTCGGCCGCCCGGACTACGTCCTGCGCGTCGCCGTGCCGGACATGGACGCCTACAGCCAGCTCTGCCTGGAGCGGCTGGGCCGCCTGCCCGGCCTGGACAAGCTCACCTCGCAGATCGCGATGAAGGCCCTCAAACCGGGTGGCGTTCTCCCGCTGTGAGGGGGGTCCGCAGCGCGATCATGGCGATGTCGTCGTCCCCGCCGGCCACCAGCCGGGCCAGCAGCTCGTCGCAGAAGACGTCCAGCGGCTCGCGGGCGAGCGACATGGCGTGGTCCCGCAGCCGGTTCAGCCCGATCCCGAGGTCCTCGCCGCGACGCTCGACCAGGCCGTCGGTGTAGAGCAGGAGCGTGGAGCCCGGGGGCAGCGGCTCGGTGGCGCCACGGCGCGGCAGGTCCTTCGTGATGCCCAGCAGCGGGCTGAGCGGCTCGTCGAGGAACCGCCCGCGGCCGTCGGCGGCGATCAGCAGCGGCGGCGGGTGGCCCGCCACCGAGTAGTTCAGCCGCCACCGGCCGGCCTCCGCCCGCTCGGCGCGGGCCAGTACGCAGGTGGCCGTCTGGTCGTCGCACAACAGCTCCATCGCCTTGTCCAGCCGCCGCAGGATCTCCTCCGGCGGCTCCTCGCGGTCCACGGCCAGCCCCCTGAGCATGGTGCGGATCTGGCCCATGGTCACGGCCGCGGGCAGGTCGTGGCCGGCGACGTCCCCGATCGTCAGCACGGGGGTGCCGTCGTGCAGCAGGAAGCAGTCGTACCAGTCGCCGCCGACCGCCGCGGCCGCCGGGCTCGGCCGGTAACGGGCCACGATCCGCAGGCCGGGGACGGACGGCGGCTCGGCCAGCAGGCTGCGCTGCAGGGCCAGCGCCACCCGCTGGGTGCGCTGGAACTCCATGGCACCGCTGAGCGCGTCGTGCGCGTGGTCGAGCATCTGGCTGATCAGGGTGACGTCGGCCTCGCCGATCGCCGGGCGGTCCCCGCAGGTGGCGGTGGTCACCAGCGCCGCCACGAACCCGTCGACGATGACCGGGACGAGCGCCACGCTGGTGGCCCCGGAGGTGACCAGCCACCTGCTGGTGCCCGGCGCCAGCCGCAGGTCCGGCGGGGGCGCCCCGCGGGGGAACTCGCGGCGCACGACGTGGCGGCGGCGCACCGCCCGCACCAGCGCGCTCCCCGGGCCCAGCGTCACCTCGTACCCGGTCGGCAGACCGGGCAGGCCCTGCCGTACGGAGCCGGCGACGTGCCGGAAGACGAGCGGGGGGCCCACCGGCCGGTCCGGCGACTCCGGCAGCAGGTAGATGCCGCACGCGTCGGCCAGTTCCGGCACGATCACGTGCGCCAGCGCCGAGAGCATCTCCTCCAGGCGCGTGACGTCCGCGGTGGCGGCCGAGGCGCGGCCCAGCAGCTCGCGGTACCGCTCCTCCTGCCACTGCTGCTCGATGTCGGCGCAGGTGCCGACCCACTCGACCACGCGGTCGTCCTCGTGCACCGGTACGGCCCGCGCGCTGAAGTGCCGGTAACTCCCGTCGGCCAGCCGGATCCGGTGGACGTGCTCCCACAGCGGGAGCACCTCCTCGATCGCCTTGATCCACGACTCGGCGGTCTCGTCCCGGTCGTCGGGGTGGACGGCGTCGAGCCACCCGTCGCCGTGGAACTCCTCCCACGACTGGCCGGTCACCTTCTGCCACCCGGGGCTCGGCTCGATGACGCGGCCGTCGGCCCCGGTCACCCAGAGCATCTGGGTGCCGACCCGCCCCAGGTTGCGGTAGCGCCGCAGCAGGCGGCGCCGCTCCTCCGACAGGGCGTCGATCCACCGTGAGGCGACGATCTGCTCGGTCACCTCCACGGACACCTGCAGCACCCCGCGCTCGCCGTCATCGAGGTAGATCTCCGACATGCTGAAGTTGAAGAAGCGCTCCTGCGGGCCGGTGTCGGCGAAGGACATGGTGGCCCGGCCCTCGATGATGTTCACCGGGTGCCCGTCCCGCATGACCCGGTCCAGCATCGAGATGTAGGAGTCGCGCTCGACCAGGTCGGCGAACGCCTCACGTGCGGGCACGTTCAGGGGGCGGTTGCCGAAGGCCGACCGGAAGGCGGCGTTGGTGTACACCAGGCGATGATCCGGGCCCCTGCTGACCGCCACCCCGACCGGGGCCGGGTCGAAGAGTTCCAGGGCCAGGCCGCTGGAGATGTCGATCCGGGTGTCCTTCATTCCGTGCTCTCCCGGCGGGGGAGCACGAGCGCCCCCGTCGCATGCCCGCAATTCCCCTTTTTGTCGCGTACGCGCATAGACCAATCATGTATCCACGCAGGTCAGGACGGGGAAAAGGGCGGGTATGGTGCGCCTTGCCTGTCCGGAACGGACACCATGACCGGGCCCGCCCGTGATGAACTGTCCTCCGCGGGCCCGGCGTCGCGGGACCGGGCCGCGAGGGCACGCACGGGCAGCGGGAGGGGGCCGTCACCACCATGTCGCCGTGGACGCGGGGCGGGCCGGCCGCGGGTGCGGGCGTCCTGGTGTCCCTGCTCATCGCGGGGCACGGGCTGCTGCCCAACTGGCGGGGGCTGGGCAACGTCGTCGACAGCGCCCTGCCCTGGTTCGGCCTGGCGGTGCCGCTCCTCGTCCTGGCCGCGCTCGCCCGCCGGTCGTGGGCCGCGCTGGCCGGAGCCCTGGCCGTGACCGTGACCTGGGCGGCGGCCTTCGGGCCCGCCTTCCTCCGCGACCCCGTCACCGGGCCGCGCGACCTGCGGGTGGTCCACCAGAACGTCGACTACTTCAACCCCGGCCTGCCCCGCACCGCCGCCGCCCTGCGGGACACCGGCGCGGACGTCCTCGTGGTCGCCGAGCTGCGCGACGACCCCGTGCTGCGCGACGGGACGGTCGACCCCGGCTTCGCCCGGCTGATCGACCCCGTCCTGCCCTACCGCTTCCCCGACAACCCCGGCGTGGCCGTGTGGAGCAGATACCCCTTCCACGGCCGGCCGCAGCCCGTACCCGGCGTGGTGCGCTCCCGGCACGCCGTCCTGCGCACGCCGTGGGGCGACGTGAGCCTCTACGCCGTCCACATCACCTCCTTCCGCCCGGAGCCGTCCGTCATCGCCCGCCGCAACGCGGAGATGGCGGCGCTGGCCCGCGCGGTCGCGGCCGACCCCGCTCCCCGGGTCATCGTCGCCGGGGACCTCAACACGGCCGCGACCGACCGCGCGCTGAGCCCGCTCGCCGCGACCGTCACGCCCGTGGCCGAGAAGGCGGGCACCGGCCTGCAGCTCACCTGGCCCGCGGCGCTGCCGCTGGTCCGCCTGGACCACGTGCTCACCCGAGGCTTCACGGCCGTCGGCAGCCGGGTGCTGCCGCCGACGGGCGGCGACCACCGCGCGATCCTGGCCGACCTGCGCCTCACCCCGCCCGCGTCGCCCTCCCCCTGACCGTGTCTTTCCACGTTCGGTGCGGTGATCCCGGGTAGCGGGGGTAGGCGGCATGTGGACAGAGGGAGAGAACATGGGTGACGACCGGCCGGTTCCCGAGCTGATGGGTGAGAACGACGTCGTGGACCTGCTGCTGCTGCAGCATTCCATGATCAGGGAGATGTTCGACGAGGTGGAGAGGGCGCCGGCCGACAGGCGGGCCGAGGCGTTCCGCTCGCTGGTGCGGCTGCTGGCCGTGCACGAGACGGCGGAGGAGGAGATCGTCCATCCCTACGCCCGCCGCAAGCTCGACGGCGGCGACGCCGTGGTGGACGACCGCCTGAAGGAGGAGAACGAGGCCAAGCGGCTCCTCCTGCGGATGGATGAGGCGGGCGTGGAGGACCCGCGGTTCCTCGCCGACCTCACGCTGCTGCGCGGGGCCGTGCTCGCCCACGCCGAGAACGAGGAGCGCCACGAGTTCACCGCGCTGCGCGCCCGCACCAGCGAGGCCGAGCGGCGGGCGATGGCGGCCGGGGTGAAGGCCGCCGAGGCGATGGCCCCGACCCACCCGCACCCGGGGGTGGAGTCGGCGACGAAGAACGTGCTGATGGGCACCCCGTTGGCGATCATGGATCGGGTCCGCGACGTGATCCGCGACGTCATGGGCAGGAAGGACTGACCCGGCGGCTCATCGGGTTCTGCGCCGGCCGTCGTTTCCGGCATGCCGGGAAACACCCGTTACGGACATCGGCGACTGGGCACCGCAGAACGGTGAGGGGGAAGAAGCGACACGGGAGGAGAGCGCCGTGAGCGAGGAGACGAACGAGGAAGAGCGCGCCCGGCGGCGCGAGGAGGAGCTGCGCAAGTACCGGGGGACGCCCTTCGACCCCGAGCTGCACGACATGGGCGGCGACATCGGCCCGGCCTCGATGGGGAAGACCAGCGCCCGGCCCGCCGGGCGCGACGAGGACGAGGAGCCCCGGCGCGGCCCCGACGCCCCGCGGGAGACCGGGACCGTGAACGCCGACCTGGACTGGTCCTCCTCCGACGAGGAGGACCCGAACGGCGGCCTGGGCGGGACCGACGCCGACGACGGCGGCTACCTCCCCGGAGAGGGGACGGGCCGCCCGCCCGGCTGACCCCGGGGCCCGGAAGGCACGGAACCGGCCGTCCCCGCATGACGGGGGACGGCCGGTTCCGTGCCGCGGGCGTGGATCCGCCGGTCAGGCCCAGGGGCCGGAGACCGGCCCGCCCCCGCGGAGGGAGAAGCGGGGGGAGGCGGGAAAAGGGGCGGCCCGCGACCGCCGGGTGGGCGGACGCGGGCCTCGATCCCATGAGAGGCGCACCGGGTCACGGTGCCTCATGGCCCGTGCGCGGACCAGGGAGGGGGTCCGCGCGGGTCTCATGCGCCGGGTCCCCGGCCCGGCGAGCCGGTGCGGGGCTCCGCCGGACCGGCTCCGGGCTCCGGGGCTCCGCCGGGCGCCGGCCGTACGGCTAGCGGAGCGCGGCCGCCTCGGCGGCGAGCTTCTCGATCCGGGCGTAGTCACCGGCCGCCAGCGCGTCGGCCGGGGTGAGCCAGGTCCCGCCCACGCACCCGACGTTCGCCAGCGCCAGATACTCCGGCGCGGTCTGGAGCCTGATCCCGCCCGTCGGGCAGAACCGCACCTCGGGCAGCGGCCCGCCCAGCGACTTCAGGTAGGGCACGCCGCCGGCGGCCTCGGCCGGGAAGAACTTCATCTCCGTCAGCCCGCGCTCGGCCAGAGCCATGACCTCGGAGGAGGTCGCCGCGCCGGGAAGGAACGGGATGCCGCCCTCCTCCATGGCGTCCAGGAGCCTCGGGGTGCTCCCCGGGCTGACCAGGAACCTGGCGCCGGCCGCCACCGAGGCGGTCACGTCGGCGGGCGTGCGGACGGTGCCCGCCCCGACGACCGCCTCGGGCACCTCGGCGGCGATCCGCGCGACGGCGTCCAGCGCGCAGGCCGTACGGAGGGTCACCTCGATGACGGGCAGGCCGCCCGCCGCCAGGGCCCGCGCCAGGGGGACGGCGGTCTCCGGGTCGTCGATCACGACGACCGGGATCACCGGGGCGATGTCCAGCAGGCTCATGCGTACTCCAACTTCGATGGCTTCGACGACTTCGGCGCGGCGGCCAGGCGCTGGCCCAGCCAGGCCGCGGCCCCGAGCAGCGCGGGCTGCGGGGAGACGATCAGCGAGGTGGCGATGCCCGAAAGATAGCCGGTCATGGTGGGGGCGGCCTCGAACCGGCGGCGGAAGTCGCTGGCGCGGACCCGCTCCACGATGCGCGGCAGCACCCCGCCGCCCAGGTAGACGCCGCCGCGGGCGCCCAGGGTCAGCGCGACGTTCCCGGCGAAGGTGCCGAGCATTCCGCAGAAGACCTCGACGGTCTCCGCGCACAGCGAGTCGTCCATCCTGGCCACGATGTCCGAGGCGGCCAGCCGCGGCGCCTCGACGCCGCGCACCAGCGCGAGGGCGTGGTGCAACCGGGCCAGCCCCGGCCCCGACAGCAGGTGCTCGGCCACCACGTGGCCCATCCCCTCGGCGCGCAGCGCCCGGACGATCTCGTGGTCGCGCTCGTCCAGGACCGGCACGGTGACGTGGCCGCCCTCGCCGGGCACCGGTATCCAGCCCTCGGCCGCGGGCACCAGGCCCGCCACGCCGAGGCCCGTCCCCGGGCCCAGCACGACCTTGACGCCGTGCCCGGGCGCGGGACCGCCTAGGCCGACCAGCTCCGCGGCCGGCAGATGCGGCAGGGACGCGGCCAGCGCCTCGAAGTCGTTGACCAGTTCGACGTGCGGGATGCCCAGGTCGCGGACCGACCCCGCCCACCCGGCGTTGGTGAGCCGGTAGCGGTCGCCCTCGACCGGTCCGGCGATCGCGACGCACGCCGCCTCCGGCCGGGCCCCGTCCGCGTGCTCGGCGAGGTAGGCGGTCACGGCCTCGGGGAGCCCGGCGTGGTCGGCGACGGCGAGCACGGCCACCGAGCCGGGTCCCCGCCCCGGTTCGGTGACCAGGCCGAACCGGGCGTTGGTGCCGCCGACGTCGGCGACGAGCCAGGGGAGGTTCACCGGGCGTCCCCCGCGGCGGCCGTGCTCCCGGCCGCGCCGGCGCCGTCGGCGAGGCTCTCGGCGCGGCCGTTCAGCGCGAAGATCCCGGCGCCGCGCTCGGCGGGGCCGGCCGTACGGCGGAACGCGGCGAACAGCTCACGGCCGGTGCCGACCCACTGGGCGTCGCTGAGCGGGGCGCCCTGCGGCGTGCGGGCGGCCAGCTCCTCGGCGGGCACCAGCAGCTCCAGGGTGCCCGCGGCGGAGTCCAGGCGGATCGGGTCGCCGTCGCGGACCAGCGCGATCGGTCCGCCGTGGGCGGCCTCGGGCGACAGGTGGATGGCGGCCGGGACCTTGCCCGACGCGCCGGACATGCGGCCGTCGGTGACGATCGCCACCCGCTGCCCGCGGTCCAGCAGCACCGCCAGCGGCGGGGTGAGCTTGTGCAGCTCCGGCATGCCGTTCGCGCTGGGACCCTGGTAGCGGATGACCGCGACGAAGTCCTGCCCGTCCAGTTCGCCCGCCTCGAAGGCGCGCAGCAGGTCGAGCTGGTCGTCGAAGACCTTCGCCGGGGCCTCGACGACCAGGTGCTCGGGCCTGACCGCCGAGACCTTGCTGACCGCGCGGCCCAGGTTGCCGTCGAGCATGTGGATACCGCCGTCGGGGGAGAACGCGTCGCCGACCGGCCGCAGCACGTCGGGGTCGGCGCTGCCCTCGGTGCGCTCCTCCCAGACCAGCTCGCCGTCCTTGAGCGCCGGGGCCGAGCGGTAGTGGTCCAGCCCGCGCCCGGCGATCGTCAGCACGTCGCGGTGCAGCAGCCCGGCATCCAGCAGCTCGCCGATGAGCACCTGCATGCCGCCGGCGGCCTGGAAGTGGTTCACGTCGGCCTGCCCGTTGGGGTACATGCGGGTCAGCAGCGGCACCGCCTTCGACAGGGCGGCCAGGTCGTCCCAGAGCAGCTCGATGCCGGCCGCCGCGGCGATCGCGACGAGGTGCATGGTGTGGTTGGTCGAGCCGCCGGTGGCCAGCAGCGCCACGCAGGCGTTGACGATCGCCTTCTCGTCGACGACCCGGCCCACGGGGGTGTACTCGGCGCCGTGCGCGGTCAGCGCCACCGCCCGCCGCCCGGCCGCCTCGGTCAGCGCCTGGCGCAGCTCGGTGCGGGGGTTGACGAAGGTCGCGCCCGGCAGGTGCAGGCCCATGACCTCGATCATGACCTGGTTGGAGTTGGCGGTGCCGTAGAAGGTGCAGGTGCCGGGGGAGTGGTACGACCGCGCCTCGGCGTCCAGCAGCTCGTCCTTGCCGACCTTGCCCTCGGCGAACAGCTGCCGGGTGCGCGCCTTGACCTTGTTGGGCAGACCGGAGCCCATCGGCCCCGCCGGGACGAACACGGCCGGCAGGTGGCCGAAGTGCAGCGCGCCGATCAGCAGACCCGGCACGATCTTGTCGCAGACGCCCAGCATGAGGGAGGCGTCGAACATGTCGTGGGAGAGCGCGATCGCCGTGGCCATCGCGATGACCTCGCGGCTGTAGAGCGACAGCTCCATGCCCGGGCGGCCCTGGGTGATGCCGTCGCACATGGCGGGCACGCCGCCGGCGAACTGCGCCACGCCGCCCGCCGTACGGACGGCCGCCTTGAGGATCGCCGGGTAGGTCTCGTACGGCTGGTGCGCCGACAGCATGTCGTTGTAGCTCGACACGATCGCCACGCCCGGCTTGACCGAGGCCCGGAGGTCGAGCTTGTCGGCTCCCGGGGCGGCGGCGAAGCCGTGGGCCAGGTTGGCGCAGCCCAGAGAGGAGCGGGCCGGTCCGCGCCGGCGGGCCTCCTCGGCCTCGGCGTCGATCCGCGCCAGGTAGGCGGTACGGCTGGCGCGGCTGCGCTCGATCAGGCGGTCGGTGATCTCCTGGATGACGGGGTTCACCCGGCCTCCTTCGTCGTCGTCGGGTCGGGGGTCGGTGCGTCCGGGGTCGGTGCGGCCGGTCACGGAAGGCTCCTCACCTGGGGCGCCTCGCGGCGGGTGCGGCGATCGGTCACGGAAGGCTCCTCACGCGGGGCGTCCAGCGGGGGTGCGGCGGCCGGTCACGCGAGGTCGTCCTCGTACCAGTAGCGGCCGCTGCGCAGCACCAGCTCGTGCGCCCCGGCCGGGCCGGGGCTGCCCGCCGGATACGGCTCGGGCGCGGCGCCCTGCGCCTCCCACTCGTGCAGGATCGGGTCGATCCACCGCCAGGCGGCCTCCACCTCGTCACGCCGCATGAACAGCGTCGGGTTGCCGGCGAGGACGTCCATGAGCAGCCGCTCGTAGGCCTCGGGCACCCGGGAGGTGAAGGTCTCGGCGAAGCTGAGGCTGAGCGGGACCGGCTTGAGCGCCACCTCGCCCGCGCCCGGCTCCTTGGCCATCAGGTGCAGCCGGATGCCCTCGCTCGGCTGCAGCCGCAGCACCAGCCGGTTGGGCGCGCTGCCCGGGAAGATCGAGTGGGGCACGTCCTTGAACTGCACCACGATCTCCGTGGACCGGTACGGCATGCGCTTGCCGGTGCGCAGGTAGAACGGCACGCCCGCCCAGCGCCAGTTCTTCACCTCGGCGCGGATCGCGGCGAAGGTCTCCACCCGGCGGGAGGCCTCGGTGGGCGCGGTGCTGTCGGGCTCGTCGAGGTAGCCCGGCACCCGGACGCCGTCGCACTCGCCCGCCGTGTACTGGCCGCGGACGGTGAACCGGTCGACCTCGCCGCCGACGATCGGCCGCAGCGACTGCAGGACCTTGACCTTCTCGTCGCGGATCGACTCCCGGTCGTTGCGTGACGGGGGCTCCATCGCCACCAGGCACAGCAGCTGCAGCAGGTGGTTCTGCACCATGTCGCGCAGCGCGCCCGCGTGGTCGTAGTAGCCGCGGCGGCCAGGGGTGCCCACGGTCTCGGCGGCGGTGATCTGGACGTGGTCGATCCACAGGGAGTTCCAGATCGGCTCCAGGAACGCGTTGGCGAACCGCAGCACCAGGAGGTTCTGGACCGTCTCCTTGCCCAGGTAGTGGTCGATCCGGTAGATCTGCCGCTCGTCGAAGATCGCGCCGACCTCGTCGTTGATCCGCTGGGCGCTGGCCAGGTCGCGGCCCAGCGGCTTCTCCAGCACCACCCGCGAGGCGGGGGTGACCAGGCCGGCCCGGTGCAGCTCGCGGCAGAACGGGCCGAACGTCATGGGCGGGCTGGCGAGGTAGAAGATCCGGTCGCGTTCCTCGTGCCCGGCGAGCAGGCGGGCGGTGCGCGACCAGCCCTCGGTGTCCTGGCCGCCGACGTCGATGGAGACGTGGTGCAGGCGGCCCAGGAAGCGCTGCCAGGTGGCGTGGTCGTCCGCCGGGACATAGCCGCGCACCTCGGCGTCCACCTTGCCGCGGAAGTCGGCGTCGTCGAGCCCGCCCCGGGACATCGTGATGATGCGGGTCTCGGGGGCCAGGCGGTCGTCGCGGTCACAGTGATACAGCGCGGGCAGGAGCTTCCGCATGGAGAGGTCGCCTGTGCCGCCGAAGACGATCAGGTCGGCGGGCCGCGGGGTCTCGGACATGAGGATTGCTCCGTAGTGATCTACCGGATTAGGGGATGGATCGGACAGTAGCCACATCTTGCGCTTCACACAAGCGGAGTTTTGTAATTTGAGATGAGAAAGCTCGGAGTTTTGGTTCCATAACTCCGTGTGGTTCACTTGACCGATGCCTCGTCGTCCCGCTGCCGCCCTCGCCACCAGCGGTGAGGTGCTCCGCCTCATCCGCGCTGGTGAAGCCGTCACGCGCGCCGACATCGGCCGGGTCACCGGCCTGTCCCGACCGGCCGTCTCGCTGCGCGTCACCGAGCTGCTGGACCACGGGCTCGTCGTGGAGGACAGCGAGGGGCCCTCCACCGGCGGCCGCCCGCCCACCCGGCTCGTCTTCAACGCCGCGGGCGGCGTCGTCCTCGTCGCATCCCTGGGCGCCAGCCGTGCGCAGATCGCCGTCTGCGACCTCGCCGGGCGGCGGCTGGACGGCGTGAGCCTCGCCGTGGACGTGGAGGAGGGCCCGGACACCGTCCTGCCCCTGGTCATGGACACCTGGGCCGAACTGCTCGGCGACCGGCCCCTGTCCCAGGTGCGCGGCGTCGGCCTGGGCGTCCCCGCGACGGTCGAGTTCGCGGCCGGCCGTACCGAGAGCGCCCGGATCATGGCGAACTGGACCGGCGTCGCCATCCCGCCGATCATCGCCGAGCGCTTCCCCGTCCAGGTCTTCCTCGACAATGACGTGAACGTCATCGCGATCGGCGAGCACCGCGCGGCCTACGCCGGGGACGCCGACGACCTGCTGTTCATCAAGGTCTCCACCCGCATCGGCGCCGGCGTCATCGCGGGCGGGGAGATCCTGCGCGGGGCGCTGGGCGCGGCCGGGGAGATCGGGCACATCCCGGTCCGCGACGGCGGGGGAGTGCTGTGCCGGTGCGGCAACGTCGACTGCGTCGACTCGGTGGCCAGCGGCACCGCCATCCTGCGCGACCTGCGCGACCGCGGCTACCAGGTGGCGTCACTGGCGGACGTGGTCAGCCTGGTCCGCGCCGGGGACGCCGAGACCATGGCCGTCGTCCGCAACGCCGCCCGGATGCTCGGCGAGGTCGTCGCCACCGCGGTCAACCTGCTCAACCCCGCCGTGGTCGTCCTGGGCGGCGACGTCGCCGAGGCGTTCCAGCCGCTGGTGTCGGGCGTGCGGGAGGTCGTCCACCGACGCTCCACCGCCCTGTCCACCCGCAACCTGCGGATCGAGCGCAGCCGCCTCGGCCCGGGCGCGGGCATCGTCGGCTGCGCCCACATGGTCCTCGACCACATCCTGTCGCCCGAGGCGGTCGACGCCGCCCTCTGATCCTCCGTACGGCTTGGCCCTTCGCACGGCGCGGTTCCTCGTACGGCGCGGTTCCTCGTACGGCGCGGTTCCTCGTACGGCGTGGTCTCCCCGTACGGCGCGGTTTCTCCGTACGGCGCGGTCTCCCCGTGGAAAAGCGCTGCGGAAAAGCGTCGGCGGCCCCGGGAAGGCCGTCCGCCTCCCGAAGCCGCCGCCAGGCGCGCCGCCTCAGCCCGCCTCCTCCGTGGTCGAGCCGGGCCTCCGTGACTGGCGGCGGACACCGACCACGATGAACGCGATCGCTATCACCGCGAGGACCACGGCGGCGATGACCAGCCACGAGGTGCCGGTCGCGAAGCCGAACACGGCGAGAATCACGATCGGTATCAGCGCGAACGACGCCAGCCGGATGTAGACCACGTCCCGCGGCGTCGTCGGGACCATCGGCCGTCCCCGGGGGTCCAGTCCTTCCTGGTTCTCCTCGGTCATTGCTCCCCTCCTCTTGATCAGCTCCACCCTGCTACCCGGGTGTCCGCCGGTCATGTGCTCTGCGGCTGTCGAAGTGCCTCCACCAGTCCTTCGGGGTCCGACACGGTGAGGGTTGCGCCGGGGTGGGTCAGCAGACGCCCCGGCACGAGCGCGGGCACCGGCCGGTGGAACAGGACGCATACGCCCTTCTGGGTACTCGTCCCGAAGGTCACGCCCCGATCAGCCAGCGACAGGTGCGGCCCGATGACCTTCCACGGCGTGTACGGGCCGGTGACGAGGGCGCCCGAGATGTTGGTGAGGGGTGTGCGCAGCCGCCAGGGGCCGAAGCGCACCCACAGTTCACCGGCGTGGATGACGACGAACGCCCGCTCGGGGGTGACGCCCATCAGCCTCAGCGGCGTCATCCACGTCGACTCGAAGGCGAACTCGAAGCGCGGCACCGGTCAGCGCTCCCAGGGCGGCGTGTCGCCCATCTTCGCGTAGTACCTGGCCAGGTGGGACCTGACCCGGTCCACCTCGTCCCGGGGGATCTTCACCCCGCCCCGCGCCCCCTGCATGACCGCCCCGGCCGCCATCACGGCGTGCGGCACGACCTTCAGTTCGCCGCCGATCACGTCGGCGACCGGCAGCTTGTAGCTCTCGAAGTTCTCCGGCTCCTCGCCGTCGTACCAGACGTGCGCCTCCCGGTACTTCGCGTTCGGCTTCTCCTCGGCGCCCGCCCACTCGCGGACCCGCTTCTCGGCCGCGTCCGCGTCCCAGTCCCTGTCCCGGTCGGCGAGCGGCAGATCATGAAACCGCGTCACGGTCATCGTCTCTCCCCCCTTCAGCCGGTTCCCTACCCGATCGCTCGCCGACATGCCTAAAACGGACATATTTAGTGCTTTGCCGGGGAGTGGTGTTCGTATGAACGAGCACGCAGCACCCGAGGAAGCAGCAGAGGGCGGCGGCGGTCCCATGGGGGAGGACCGTGACCCCACCGGCGAGGACCACGACCCCGCCGGGAAACACCACGGCGGTACACCGGACGACCCGCCGCCGGCGCCGCGCGGCATCGACGGCGAGAGCCGGGTGGTGGCCGAGAGATCGGCCGCGGACACGACGTTCCCCGACCGCCCGCTCCTGGCGGATCTGCCCTCGGACGACCCGGGGGACCTCCTCGACGGCGCAGCTCCTGGTCCCGGTCCCGGTCCCGGTCCCGAGGAGGGAATGGGTGCCGGAGAGGGGGCGGGCAAGCGGACGCCCGAGCCGGAGATGGGACCGGCCTCGTAGCGGGACCGCGGCTCACGAGAGCGGCTCCGGCCGCGGGGAGCCCGCGGGGGAGCGGCCCCGGCCGTAAGGAGAGGACTCCTGCGGCCGGGGAGCGGCCGCCGGTGCGGTGCCTACGCGGTGCCTGCGCAGTGCCTACGCGACGTCGGGCCGTGTCATCAGCGGCGACCGCAGATGCAACGCCAGATCGGGGCCGGTCAGGGGCGCGACGTTCCACGTCGCCACCGCCGTTCCGGCGTCGGCGTCGACCACCAGCCGGACCCGGTGCGGGGTGGTGATGACGTAGAGATCGGCGACGAACGTGTCGCCCTGCCAGGCGCCGGCCGCGACGACAGGACGGCCGAGCGGTGAGCTTTCCCGCCATTCGCCGTGGCCGGCCTCGACGTCGAGGAGCGCCCCGAACCGCAGGAGCCATCCGCCGTCCACGGGATCGACGATCACCGTGGTCCCGTCGGGCAGCGCCGAACCCTCGGCGGAGGCGTCGAGCCTCGCCTTGACGGAACGCCCCGGGGCGGCCGAACCCGGTACCGGCGCGAGTGACAGCCGCCGCAGCCGATCGGCGAGGACCTCGTCGTCCTGGGCGCTTCCCGCCTGGTCCATTCCGGGCAGCAGGCACTCCCACAGCGGGCCGAGTATCTCCTCACCCTGCACCGTCGCGCCGGTCACGGCGACCACGAGATCGTGCGACGGGACGACCACGCACAGCTGGCCGAAGGCACCGTCGCCCCGGTAACCGTGACGCGACATCCAAAACTGGTAGCCGTAGCCGCAGAGCGCGTCGGGGTTTTCCGACCAGCCCTCGACCTGCGGGGTGTCGATGTGCCGTCTGGTCGCGAGCTCCACCCATTCGCGGGGGACGAGTCGCCGGTCGCCCCACAGGCCGCCGCGCAGCAGCAGTTCGCCGAAGGCGGCGACGGCCTCGGTCGTGAGGTGCAGGCCGTGGAATCCGAAGGCGGCGCCGCTCGCCACCCGGTCCCATTCGGCGTGGTCGATGCCCATCGGCGTGAAAAGGCGCTCGTCGAGCAGTTCCGGAAGGCCGCGGCCGGTGACCCGTTCCACCATCCGGGCCAGGATGAAGGTGGTCGAATTGTCGTAGGTGTGGCGTGTTCCCTCGGCCTCGGAAAACGGTACGCGCAGGAAGCCCTTCACCAGGTCGCCCGGCTCCAGCCGCCAGGCCTCGTCGAGGCTGTCCGTGCGGTGTCCGGCCGTCATGGACAGCAGGTGGTGAACGGTGAGGCGGCGCCCCTGCTCCGGGATGCCGGCCGGAACGTGGTCGGGCAACACGTCCACCACCCGGTCGTCCAGGGAGAGCAGCCCGTCGGCGATCACGAGCCCGACGGCGACCGAGGTGAACGACTTGGTCAGCGAGTAGAGAAGGTGCGGGCGTCCGGCTGAGTACGGCGCCCACCAGCCCTCGGCGACGACGTGACCGTGGCGTACGACCATGATCGAGTGACACTCGACGGATCGTGCTTCGAGCCGGTCCAGCAGCGCGGCGATCGAACGGGACGACACCCCCGAGGCGGCGGGTGTCGATCGCGGCAGGAGGGCGGGTTGAGAAGACATCGGGTCACCCTAAAAACCACCTGATCGAGTTACAAGGCATTATTCACGAACCCGTGAGATGCCGCGGGAGCTCGTGAACAAAGGGTTCGTGAGCGAGGGGTCCGTGAGCAAGGGGCCCGTGAGGAAGAGGTCCGTGGGGAAGAGGACCCACGAGCAAGGGGCCCATGAGAAAGGGGCCCGGAATCCGGGCCCCTTTCCTGCGAGTTCCCGCGGCGGGAGCCTCCGATCCCCCTGAATCGGGGGACTCCGGCCCGCCGGACCGGGAGATCAACGCTTGAAGGCGTCCTTCACGTCCTTGGCGCTGTCCTTCAGCTTCTCCCCGGCCTGCTTGAACTTGCTCTCCCCCTGGTCGGCCCGGCCCTCGGCCTCAAGCCGCTCGTCGTCGGTGGCGCGGCCGACGCCCTCCTTGACCTTGCCTCCGAGCTCTTCGGCCTTGTTGGAGATCTTGTCGTCAGCACCCATGGGTGGTTCCTCCCCTTGCACGAAGTTCTCTCTATGCAGGAATACTTAGTGTCCGCAGATCAGAGGGGTAAACATGCACGACAGCGCACCGACGGCCTCGACCGAGGTCATCCGCCCGCCGTACGGAGCCACGGATGGGCGCTCCCCGAGCGGACCGGCGGGCGAGGGACGCTTCCCGGACGGTACGGAGAACAGCGTGCACCCGCTGGGCGGCGCGGACCCGTCGAACGAGTCCTCGGACGGCCGGCTCTCGCCAGCGCCACGGCGCCCCTGGGACGTGCTGCTGATCTGCGGCGCCTCCGGAACCGGCAAGACCCGGGTCAGCTACCCCCTGGCGCGGCTCCACGGCGTCCCGATCGTGGAGGTCGACGACCTCGTCGAGGCGCTCCTCGCCATGACCACACCCGAGCAGCAGCCGCTCCTGCACCACTGGCGCACCCACCCCGAGGACGGCCGCCTGCCCGCCGACGACATCGCCGACCTGCAGATCGCCATCGCCGAGGCGCTCCTCCCGGCCGTCGAGGCGGTGGTGGCCAACCACCTGGAGACCGGCACCCCGGTGGTCGTCGAGGGCGACTACCTTCTGCCCGGCCTGGCCGTACGGGAGTCCTTCGCCGGGATCCCGGCGGACGGGCGGGTGGCGGCGGTGGTCCTGCACGAGCCCGACGAGGCGCAGATCGCGGCGAACTACCTGAGCCGCGAGCCCGGCCACGGCGACCAGCGCGCCCGCGCCCGCGCCAGCGCCCGTTACGGCGCCCGCCTCGCCGCCCTGGCCGCCGAGGCGGGCGTCCCCGTGGTCCCCGCCCGCCCCTGGACCGACGTCCTGCCCCGCGTCATCGCCGCGGTAGGGGGACATCCCCGTTCGGCGCGGGCCGACGGCACTCCGGATCACCGGGACCCCGGTGCCGGCTCCGAGCCGCGCGAACGCCTGGGACATTGATTCATTCCCGGTGCGGCAGGTCCCACAGATGGAGGGTGGTCTGGTCCCTGGAGACCGTGTACCAGGCGGCCTCCCCTGCTGATCGAGGAGATCCCGCGATGGGGAAGGGGTAGACGATCCGGCCGCGCACCCCCATCGTGCGTGGATCGACGACCCAGTGGCGGGGAACGGCGTCCGTGTGGTGCTCGGTGCCGACCACGGCGGTGTCGTCGTAGGGGAAGGCCGCCTCGTAGTCCCACCGAGCGCGGTCGTCCTCGCCCGACGGAGGCGGCACGGCCTCCTCGGCGTCCAGGCGCCGCAGTTCGAGGCCGTCCTCCGCCCGGTGCAGGTACAGGGACCACTGTCCCGGATCCGTGGTCAGGAAGCACTCCCCGGACGGGCTGACGGCGAGGAGGACCTCCTCGACGAACCGCCGGACGGTGAGCCTCGCGCCATCCCAGTGTCCCCACAGCACGGGCGAGTCCTCTTCACCCTCGCCGACCGTCAGCCCCATGTACGCCGGGTTCGGGTGGGGGAAGTGGGCGGAGCCCGATCCCACGGTCATCGTCTCGGCCCGGGCCAGCACCGTGCCGTCGGCGGGGTCGAGGATCAGCCATTCCTCGTTGGTGTCGTGCCCGGCGTGGCTGCGGATGTGGGCCCAGAGGAGCCTGCCGTCCGAGGAGAACGCCGCCGAGCCGCTGTCCGCGTGGCCGTGGTGGTGGTCGTCGGCGTACTCGGAGAACGAGGCGTGGGCCTCGGCGCACACGGCGGCGGACCAGCAACCGTGCCGGAGCTCCCACCGCACGGCGCCGGTCGAATCCACGGCTCGTAACGCGTGCACGCCGGCGAACACGGCGAGGTCACCCGTGGGAGAGACCGCCACCGAGCCGTACCGGCGGGGCCAGGGCGCGGGGAAGCGGACCTCCAGCCCCTCCCCGTCCAGGTCGCGGATGGCCAGCTCGGTGTCCCCGCGCTGCACCAGCAGCCTGCGCCCGGGCCAGTGCAGCACCTGTGGACCGTCCGCCGACGCGGGGTCGAGCGGAGCGGCGGCGGTGGCCACGAGACGAGCGGTGAACTGGTCGGAATCCCCGTGGACGGCGTTGTTCGGCACAGCCGTATGGTTTCACGCGTCCCGGGCTGGTGCGGATGGCCGGAAGTAACCACCTTCGTCCAGGCTTTCCGGAGGGGCAGGGGCAGGCGGGCGTCCCCGTGGTCCCCGCCTGCCCCTGGGCCGACGTCCCGCCTCGCGTCACCGTCGCGGTGGAGAGGTCTTCCAGGATGAACGCGGTCTTACCCGGCGGAAACCTCCGCCGGGCCTACATCCGGGCGCGCAGGCGGCGCAGCATCCGTGCGTCGCCGAAGCCGGCCTCGCGGGCGGCCGTCTCTGTCGTCGCGCCCTGCCCCAGGAGGTGTTCGGCCCGCTCCAGGCGCAGCGCGGTCTGGTAGGCCAGCGGCGTGAGGCCGGTCGCGTGCCGGAAGAGCCGGGTGACGGTCCGTTCGCTGCAGCCGGCCGCGTCGGCCAGCGTCGAGAGTGGGAGCCGCTGGGTGAAACGCGCGTCGATCAGGTTCTGGATGCGGTGAACGGTCTCGTCGTCGTGGCCGCGGTGCCGGAGCATCGCGCTGACCTGCGGTGACGCTCCCTGGCGGCGACCGTGCACCACCATGGCGCGGGCCACCCGGCCGGCGGCGTACGGCCCGTGCCTGGTGCTCAGCAGGTGAAGTGCCACATCGATGCCGCTGGCCACGCCCGCCGAGGTCACCACCCGCCCGTCCTCGACGTAGAGCACGTCGCGCACGACCCTGGCCCTCGGATAGAGGCGGGCGAGCTCGTCCTGGGACGCGTGGTGGGTGGTGCAGCGGCGGCCGTCGAGCAGGCCGGCCCGGCCGAGCGCGTCGGCGCCCGCGCAGACACCCGCCACGGTGCCGCCGGCCGCGTGGTGCTCGCGCAGCCGGTGCAGGGTGCCGGCCCCGGCCATGCGGGTCGGGCCGCGCCAGCCCGGCACGACGATGAGATCGTCCGGTTCCAGGTCGGGCCACGTGTGTTCGGCGTGCAGGGGCAGTCCCTGCACGGTGGCGACGGGCGTCTCCTCGGACACGTACGACAGGACGTACTCGTGGCCGAAGTCGGCCGCGGTGGAGAAGACCTGGGCCGGCCCGGCCACGTCGAGCAGGTGCACTCGTGGGATGAGCAGGAAGACGACCCGGGGCACAGTCGCCGAGCCTATGCCCCGGCCAGTTCGTCGACGGTGCGGATGACGGCGAACCGGTCCGCGAGCGCGTACTCGGTGCGCGCGATGACATCGGCGACGCCCAGCGTCCGCGGGTCGTCCACCAGTTGCGGGAACGGCAGATCCTGCGGCGCGTCACGGTGCGGGATGGGGGTGGTCGCGGTGGCGTCGGTGACGAAGACGACGTCGAAGCCGAGGTCGGAGGCGATCCGGGTGGTGGTTTCGCAGCACTGCTCGGTCCGGATGCCGCACACGGTCAGCCGCCGGATGCCGTGAGCGGTGAGGATCTGGTGCAGGTTCGTGGTGGTGAAGGCGTTGTGCGCGGTCTTGGTGATGAGCGGCTCGCCCGCGTGAGGTTCGAGCCCGTCCATCAGGCGGACGTGCCCCCGCGCCGGATCGAACACGGTGCCGGACCCCGGCCGGGAGCCGAGCACCCAGACCACCAGGTGGTCCTGGGCGCGGGCCGCGGTGACCAGACGGTTGACCTGGCCGACGATGTCCGGCTGCGATACGAACTCCCAGTCCGGCATCTGCCGGAAGGACTCCTGAACGTCGATGACGACGAGTGCGTTGTTCACCCCTCAAGGGTGGCGGGGTGGGGGCGGGAGCTGAAGGCGTGAACCGGTCAGCCTGCGGAACGATCCGGTCAGCGCTTCGTCCCCCGGGGCACCGCGGACGGGCTCCGGCGTCTTCGACGGCCGGTGTTCCCCGGCCTCCCGGCGTCCCGGCCTCCCGGCGTCCCGGCCTCCCGGCCTCCCGGCCTCCCGGCGTCCCGGCCTCCCGGCGTCCCGGCCTCCCGGCCTCCCGGCCTCCCGGCCTCCCGGCCTCCCGGGGGCAGGGGCGGACGTGGAGCGCTCGCCGGCACCGGCTAGTACGGTATGTCCGTGATCAGGGATGTCTCGTTGCCGGACGACTGGGAGCCGAAGGTCCGGGAGGCGCTCGCCGATGTGCTGCCGGAGCGGCGGAACGCTCCGCTGCGGCCGCTGGGGGCGGGGCTGGACAACGTGACGCTGCTGCTGGACGGCGCGATCGTGCTGCGGCTGCCGAAGAACTCCGACGGGGCCGGGAGCGTCGCCAAGGAGGCCCGGCTGCTGCCCGAGCTCACCCTCCACCGGGACCTCGGTGTGGCGATTCCACGGTTCCTGTTCACCGCGCCCAACCCCCTCGGGCCGGGCTCGTTCTGTGGCTACCCGCTCGTCCCGGGCGAGGTGCTGACTCCGGAGCGCTGGCACGCCCGGGGGCTGCCCGGCCTGCCGGGGCCGGTCCGGCAGGTGGCCGGGATCCTCGACGCCCTGCACGCCTTCCCCGCGGAGACGGCGGAGAAGCTGGGGGCGCCGTCCTGGGACCTGCGGGAGGACTTCGCCGGCGACCTGGCCGCCGTCCGGGCGGAGGTGCTGCCGAGGCTGACGCCGGGGGAGGGGCGGACGCTGCTGGCCGTCTGGGAGGGCTACCTCGGCGACGACGCCAACTTCGCCTACCGGCCCGCGTTCACGCACGGCGACGTGAGCCTGGACCACCTGCTCGTCACCGGGGACGAGATCACCGGGCTCATCGACTTCGGCGACGCCGAGGTCGGCGACCCCGACTACGACCTGTCCTACCTCTGGGCGGAGGCGGGCCCCGACTTCGTACGGCGGGTGCAGGCGCACCGCGGCCTGCCGTTCACCGTACGGCTGGCCCGCAAGCTGGACTTCTGGGCCCTGGCGGATCCGGCGCTGGACGTGCTGTTCGGCCTGGAGCAGCGCACGCCCGAGCTGGTGGACGACGCGCTGCGCACGCTCCGCGCCCGGCTCGCCGCCACGGCGGACCGATAGACCGACGGGCCGGCGGGAACCGCGGCCGGTCCTCGTCTTTCAGGGCCGCTCGAAGACCTTCAGCAGCAGGTCGTGCAGCCGGGCGCGTTCCCGCGGGTTCAGCGGGGCCAGCAGCCCGTCCTGGAGGACCTCGGTGTCCCGCACCATCCCGGCCAGCGCGGCCCGGCCCTCGGGCGTGACGACGACCCGCACCTTCCGGCGGTCGGCGGGGTCCCTGGTCCGCTCGGCCCATCCGGCGGCGGTGAGCTCGTCGAGCGCCTTGACGACGTCGCTGGGGTCGATGCCGAGCCGGGTGCCCAGCTCCCGCTGCGAGTGAGGGCCGAAGTCGGCCAGGGCCGCCAGCATCGACATGTGCCAGAACCGCAGGTCGCGCTCGCCGAGGCGGGCCGCGACCTGTCCCCTGGCGGTTTTGCCGATCCTCGACAGCAGGTAGGCGGTGAGCGCGGTCAGGGTGGGCGGAGTGTCCGTCATGAAAATATTGTAGGTTGTCACCAATCATTGGTGTTAACCCACGGATTGGACGCGTGATGGACGTCTTCCACCCCCGCCTGCTCGTCGGCCGCTTCGCCGAGTGCTTCCGGCTCTACGACGCCGTCCTCCCGGCGCTGTGCGGCGCCACGTTGGCGAGAGGGTCGGCGGCCGGGCCGTACGCCAGCTGGGACGTCGAGGGTCAGGGGGTGCTCGCCCTCTTCGACCGGGCCATGATGGCCGGGGTCGTGGACGTCGGCGGGTCCTCCCCGGACGACACGTCCCCCGCCGGCGCCGGGCTCCTGCCGGACGGCCGGGGCGCCGAGGTCCCGCCGTGCGGCGGGGGCCGGGTCATGCTCGTCAGCCGGGTGGAGGACGTCGGCGCCGCCGCCGATCTCTACGTGCGGTACGGCGCGCGGCTGGTCGCCCCTCCGGCGGACCGCCCCGACTGGGGGCCCGGTCTGCGTACGGCCCACGTGTGCGACCCCGAGGGCAACCTCGTCGAGCTCCAGTCCTACTGACCGACGGCCGGGGAGGGCGGCGGGCGGACGGAGGGGGTCGGCGCCGGAGTGTGGGCGGCGGGCGGTCGGGTGCCGTGGCGGACGGTTTCCGGGAAACCGCTTGCGGGTTTGCACCTAGGGTAATTGGATATCTACTTTGCGTTAACATCGCAGGTGGCATGCCGTGCCATGACCTTCGGGGGTCCGGCGGCCACGGGTGCGATGCGAATCGAAGGGAGATGTCATGCTCGGAAAACGGGTCGCGGCCTCGTTCACCGTGGGCGCCACCGTGGGCCTGTCCACGATCCTCGCCCCGCCGGCCGCCGCCCTCGCCTCCTCGGCGACCCCCACTCCCAGCCCGAGCCCCACCCCCATGACCTCCGCCACCCCCGCCGCGACCTCCGGGCCGCCGGTCGCGGCGACCCCCGGACACTCCTCGGCGACCCCGCGCCCCGCGGCCACCCCCGACCCCTACGGCGGGCACGGCCACTCCACCGACGGAAGCGGCCACACCGTCCTCGCGTGCACCTACCGGGTCACGGGCGTGCGGGCGGACAGCCACCTCAACGTCCGGTCGCGGCCGTCGCTGAAGGGCCGGCCGATCGGCAGACTGACGGCGGACGACGGGGCGTTCGCGGGCTCGTGCTCGGCCGTCGACGGCTGGGTGGAGGTCAAGGCGTCCAACGGCAGGCTGGGCTGGGCCTCGGCGAGATACCTCCGAAAGGTCGACGAGGGGCAGAGCCCCTCCGACGACAAGATCCCGCCCGGCCTCACGTGCAACTACCGCGTCGTCAAGCTCCAGCCGGGCGGTTACCTCAACGTCCGCTCCCAGCCCGCGGCGGACGCCCGCAGGGTCGGCAGACTGACCCCGGCCGACGGCCGGTTCGCCGGGGGATGCTCACCCGTCAAGGGGTGGGTGGCCGTCCGCGCCTCGAACGGCAAGCTGGGCTGGGCCTCGGCGGGATACCTCCACAAGGTCACCTGACGGCGATCCCCGGACGGCCGTTCCGGTTCCGGCGGGATGAGTCCCACCGGAACCGGAACGGCGAGCGGCATCGACGACCCTGAGATCAGGCGGCGACGGCCGCCCGGCCGGGCCGGTCAGGACAGCAGGGTCTCACCGACCCAGCCGTCGGGCCCGCAGCCCGGCGGGACGGCGTACACCGCCGAGCCGACCGGCGTCGTCCACTGGTTCAGCAGGTCCGCCTCGGCAAGCCTCCGCTGGACGGGGAGGAACTGCCGGGCGATGTCGGCCTGGTAGGAGGCGAACAGCAGCCCCGTGTCGGGTCGCCCCTCGTAGGTGACGCCCTCGTCGTAGTTGTAGACCCGGCGGAAGATCCGCATACCCGGGTCGGCGACGTGCGCCCGCCGGATGTGGGCCTGCTCGGCGATGACCGGGAACCCCGCCGCCGTGACCATGCCGAAGTCCGGCGCGTCACGCTCGTTCCGGCCGGTCAGCGGGGCGCCGGTGTCCAACCGGCGGCCCACCGAGAACTCCTTGGCGGTCCGGTCGGCGGCGTCCCACGTCTCCAGGTCCATCCGGATGCGCCGCAGCACCAGCGTGGTGCCGCCGCGCAGCCACTCCGGGCCGTCGTCCACCCACACGGCCCGGTCGAAGTCGGGCGTGCCGGGGCGGGGGTTGACGGTGCCGTCGAGCTGGCCCATGAGGTTGCGCTGGGTCGTGCCCGGCGCCTGGGTCTGCGGGCCGCGCCGGAACCCCCGCTGGACCCAGCGCACCCGGGCGAAGGACCGGGCGTCCTTGACCAGCATGCGCAGGGCGTGGGCGAGGGTGACGGCGTCGTCGGCGCAGACCTGCAGCAGCAGGTCCGTGCCCGTCCACCGCTTGTCCAGCCTGTCGATTCCGAACTTCGGCAGGGGCGCCACCGACTCCGGGCAGCGGTCCGCCACCTCCGCGGCCCGGAACAGGTCGGGCCCGAAGCCGAAGGTGACGGTCAGCCGAGCGGGGAGCGTGGCCAGCTCCGGATCGGTGTCGGCCAGGGCCGCCCGGCCCTCGGCCAGGCGGCGCGCGTCGTCGGTGAGCAGCTGCATCAGCCGTACGACGGCGTCGCGGTCGGCGTCCGGCAGCAGGTCCAGGCCGACGAAGACGGCGTGGGCCTGCGGCGTCGTGGTGATGCCGGCCTGGTGCGGCCCGTGGAAGGGTTCGGCCGCCCAGCCGGTGGGGGGCGCGGACCCGCCGGACGCCGACGGCCCCGCGTAGGCAGCCTTGGCGCCGGTCTGCGCGGAGGCGCACGCCGCGAGGGCGCCGGCCGCGGTGGCGGCGCCCCCCGCGAGCAGCCCGCGCCGGGTCAGCCGGGGCTGGTCCATCAGCTGTGTCCCTTACCCGCGCCGGAGTCGTAGTTCTCGTTGCCGCCGGCGAAGTCCTTGCCGATCGCGGTGAACTCCATGGTCCCGCCGTCCTTGAGGGTCAGGGTGAAGGGGATCCGCGCGCCGGGCTTCACCTCCTCGGTGACGCCCATCAGCATGATGTGGTCGCCGCCGGGCTGGAGCCGGTGCGTGCCGTGCGCGGGGACGGTGAATCCGCCCTCCTTGGGCCGCATGACCGGCTTGCCGCCGACGTCGGCCACCTCGTGCAGCTCGATCATCGACGACAGCGGGGAGGTGGCGGAGACGACGGTCACGTCGGCGGCGGTGTGGTTGACCAGGGTGCCGAATGCGGCGGTCATGCCCTTCTTCGCGGTCTTCACCCAGGGGTCGGTGACCGTCAGGGGGGAGGACGTGCCGGGTGTGCCCGAGCCGGACGGCGCGGCGGCCGGGGTGGCGGCCGGTGCGGCCGCCCGGTCCGGGGCCGGCGCGTCCTGCTGTGCGCCGCAGGCCCCCACCGCGGCGGCGGTGAGGACGGCCAGGAGCCCGGCCGGGACGACACGACGGATGATCATGGAAATGCCTTTCGAAGACGGTACGGCGCCGCGGCGGAGCGGTGCTCTGCACGCCGCGGGAGCGCCGGGAGGCGCAGGGGGCGCCTCGATGCCGGAGAGATGGAATGAAGCGATCACGGCGGGACGCCGGTGCCGTACGCGGACGGGCCGGTGGGCCGGGTCGTGCGCCCGGCCGTGCGGGAGCCACGCGGAGCGGGCCGTGCCGGGGCCGCCGCGAACGTCGGCGGGCGGCCGGTGGGCGACCGGTGGGCGGTCAGCCGGAAGACGCCGCCGGAGATGTCAGAGAAGGAACGCCGCGGGCGCCGGAGGGCCGCGTCTGCTGACCGCGTGCCGCAGCGAGGAGCGACGCGGGACGGCGGGGCCGTCGCGGCGGGGCGTGCCCGAGGGCTTCCTCGGGACCGGGGACGGCTCACCGGCGAGGACCGGCGTGAACCGGGCGCCGAGCCGCCGGAGCACCGCCCAGAGCAGTGCCTCCCCGCGGGCCAGCCACAGCGCGGTCAGCCCGATGGCCCAGCCGTGCATGACCAGCATCGCCAGGCCCGGGACCAGCCCCGAGTGCCCGGCCATGCCCGCCATCGGGTCCACGGCGGCGAGCGGGTCCGGAAGCGAACCGGGCGGCGCGGTCAGGCCGGCGTACGGCCCCGGTCCGGCCGTACCGGGGAACGGCCCCGGCGGCACGACGTGGCAGGTGGCCGGGGCCGTCACCGCGAACAGCAGGTGCAGCGCGGCCTGCACGCCGGTCAGGAGCGGCAGGATCATCCCCAGGCCGCGCTCGCGGCCGGTCGCCGGAAGGGCCGCCGCGAACGCCAGCGCCAGCCCGCCCGCCGCGCCCCAGGCCGTGACCGTGCCTCCGGCGAACGCGTGCGCCCCGGCGCTCAGCCCCAGCGCCACGGCGGCGAAGGCCGCGGAGCGGGCGAGGCGGAAGAGCGCGGTCGCGGGAACGGGCTCGGTGGCGGGCATGATGCGGCCATCATCACACAGGAAGGCGCCGCCCTCCCGCCGGGGGACCCGCCTTTCCCCGTGTCGCGTCCGGCGCCGTCGCGTTCTTCCGGCGACGCTGCGCTGTGAGCGGAAAGCGCCCACAGCGAACGGGCCCGGAACTCCGTTCCGGGCGGCGTTATCGTCGGCAGCGATTCATCAGACGTACGTCGGTGGATTCCCGATATGTGAGGCAGGTGAAAAGAGTTGACCAACCCACAGCCCGTGTTCGAGGACCCGCTGTACCAGCGGCTGCTGCGCCAGCGGATCGTCGTGCTCGGAACCGAGGTGAACGACGAGGTGGCCAACCGGATCTGCGGCGAGCTGCTGCTGCTGGCCGCCGGCGACGGTGAGCGTGACATCTGGCTCTACATCAACTCGCCGGGCGGTTCCGTCTCGGCGGGGATGGCGATCTACGACGTCATGCAGTACGTCCCCAACGACGTCGCCACCGTCGGCATGGGCCTGGCGGCGTCGATGGGGCAGTTCCTGCTGTGCGCCGGTGCGCCCGGCAAGCGGTACGTGCTGCCGCACGCCCGCGTCATGATGCACCAGCCGTCCGGCGGCGTCGGCGGCACCGCCAGCGACATCGCCATCCAGGCCGAGCAGATGCTCTACACCAAGCAGATGCTGCGCGAGCGGATCGCCTACCACACCGGCCAGCCGCTGGAGCGGATCGAGGCGGACTCCGACCGCGACCGCTGGTTCACCGCCGCCGAGGCGAAGGAGTACGGATTCGTCGACCAGGTGATCCGGAGCACCAGCGAGGTGGCGGCCGGTAACTGACGGTCCGTTTTGGAATGATGTCCTCTGCCCGATTCCCGGGTGACGGTGAGAACGACACCGTTTTCCCGGGGTCGCGCGGGGCGGCTCCGGCATGAGCCGCCCGTGAGGCCGGCGGCCCCGCCGGGCGCCTTCGCCGTCCGGGCGCCGTGACGCCCGTCGCATCCCGGTGTCCGTACGCGCCGGACGCTCTCGCCGTACGGGCCGCCGGTGGAGCGGGGGCGGTCAGCGGTGGCAGAGGAGGCCGTGCACGGCGTGTTCCAGGGAGCGGGCGCAGGCTACGGGGGCGGGCCAGGGGAGGCGGACCAGCGCGGGCCGGTCGGCGCCGTGGCGGACGGTCGCCCCGTACCGGTCGAGCTCCCACAGCCACACCTCGCGCACCGGAGCGCCGAGCAGGGAACACAGGGCGTCGGTGAGTTGTCGGCGATGGGTGTCGTTGACGTGGGCGAGCATGCGCTCGGCCGGCTCGGACAGCGGGTCGGGCACGGCGCGCAGATAGTCCTCGGCGTCGACCACCCCTGACTCGCCGCCGGTCAGGTACACCACCTGCCCCACGTCCACGCGGAGCAGCCGCGGCGCGCCCGTGCCCTCCGGGCGTCCCCCGCCGGCCGGGGCGGCGAGATCCTCCAGGACGTCGAACAGCGCCTCGTCCGGGCAGTGCCCCGCGATCGCCACCGCGGCCTCGCGCGCCTCGGCGGCGGGTACGGCCTGCGCCCAGCCCTGCACCTTGAGCAGACCCCGCGCCGTCTCGTGCCCGCCCAGGCGGCGGCTCGCCACCAGATCCACGGTGACCGCGGGTTCGTCGCGCGCGCCGTACAGGGGGTCGCCGGGCCGGACCAGCAGCACCGGGCGGCCCGCGCCGTCCACGCCTCCCCGGGCGGGGACGGCGGGCCGGGCCGTGCCGGCGAAGGAGACGTGGGTCGGGGCCGCCGCGGCGGCCAGGGTGCGGATCCGCTCCGGGATCGGCGGGGCGGTGACGGGGCGCTGCATGACCCGGCCCTCCTTGAGATCGGCGAACGATGTCAGGTAGCTTAGGCTTACCTAACTAAGGCTTGCCTAATCAATTCTTACCGCAACGAGAGGGAGTTGTCATGCGCTACACCGGACCCAAGGTGCGCCTGTCCCGCCGGGCGGGCGTCCCGTTGACCCGCAAGGCGGTCCGCTACTTCGAGGAGCGCCCCTACCCGCCGGGCGAGCACGGCCGGCAGACCCGCCGGCACCAGGCGAGCAACTACAGCCTGCAGCTGATGGAGAAGCAGAAGCTGCGCTGGTACTACGACGTCTCCGAACGGCAGATGCGCCGCTACTGGGACCTGGCGCACCGCGGCAGCGGCCGTTCCGGCGCCGAGCTGGTGGCCATCCTGGAGAGCCGCCTGGCCTCGCTGGTCCTGCGCGCCGGCCTCGCGCCGTCGATCTACGCCGCCCGCCAGTACGTCGCGCACGGGCACATCACCGTGGACGGCCGCAAGGCGGACATCCCCAGCTACCTGGTCAAGCCCGGACAGGTCGTCTCGGTGCGGCCCAGGTCACGGGCGATGCAGCCGTTCGTCGCCGCGGCCGAGGGGATCCACGCCGACGAGCGGATCGCCCCCTACCTGTCGGTCGACCACGCCGACCTGACGTTCACCCTGCTCGACCGCCCGCGGCGCGAGCAGATCGCCGTCCCGGTGGACGAGCAGCTCGTGGTGGAGTACTACTCCCGCTGACCGGTCATCTCCGGCCCCGCGCGCCCCGCGACGAGCGGCCCCGTGACGAGCGGTCCCGGGGTGATCGGCTCCGCGGGCCCGGCCCCGCGGCGACGGGCCCGGCGGCGGCCGGCTCCGTGCCGACGACCTCCGTGGCGACCGGCCCGGCGGCGACGGGCCCGGCGGCGGCCGTCACCGCGGCGACCGGTTCCGCGGCGGCCCGCCCCCTCGCTGCGGTTCCCACCGGGGTCCGCTCGCGTAGTTCCCGCACCTCCGCCCGTAGCGCCGACAGCTCCGCCAGCACGGCCGCCTCGAGGCTGCGGGTCGCCCGGGCCGTCTCCCCGGAGGCCTCCTCCTCCATCGCGTTGACGACCACCGCGATGAAGAGGTTCAGCACCACGAACGTGCAGACCAGCATGAACATCACGAAGAAGAGCCACGCCGACGGGTGTTCGTCCATCACGTCGCGGGTGATGTCGGACCAGCCGTCCCCCGTCATCATCTGGAACAGCGTGAACAGCGAGGTGGGCAGGTCGCCGAAGTAGTCGGGCGCGGTGAGGTGGTAGAGCTTCGTGCCCATCACCGCCGCGACGTAGAGCACCAGGCCGAGCAGCAGCACGATCGACGTCATTCCGGGCACCGCGGTCAGCAGGGCCGTCACCACCCGGCGCAGGCTCGGCACCACCGAGATGAGCCGCAGCGCGCGCAGGATGCGCAGCGCCCGCAGCACCGACAGCCCGTTGGCCACGGGCAGCAGGGACAGCGCCACGATCGCGGTGTCGAACAGGTTCCACGGGTCGCGGAGGAAGCGCAGGCGCTGGGCGTAGACCTTGGCCGCCAGCTCGGCCACGAAGATGTACAGCGCGGCGTGGTCCACGACCGCCAGCGCCGTGCCGTACCGGTCGGTGACGGTGGCCGATGTCTCCAGCCCCAGGGTGGCCGCGTTGATCACGATGACCGCGATGATGATCCGCTGGAGGTAGGGGGTCTCCAGGAAGGTGCGGACGCGCTCGCGCACCGGCACTGACGGCTCCGTGGGTCGTGAGGGGACGAGGTGCCGGATGATCATATCGCCGGATGATCCACTCTTCGGCGGTGGTCGTCGTACGGCGACGCCCGGCCCCCGGGCGGCCGGGGAGCCGCCGCCGGGCCGGTCGCGGCAGGGAGACCGCTGCCGGGCGGATCGCGGCGGAGGAGGCCATCGGACTCATCGCCGCCGGGCGGGTCACCGCCGGGTGTAGCGCCCGCCGATCCCCGACTCCAGCAGGCCGAACGCCTGCTCGGCCCGCTCGCGCAGGTCCGGGAGGATGTCGTCGGCCCGTTCCCCGGCGATCATGCGCCGTACGGCGTGGTTCACCACGGTGCGCAGCACCGCGTTGATCTGCGCGGCGACCAGGGCGGGGGTCAGGTCGTCGGGATCGGCGCCGGCCTCCTCTGCGATCGCCTCGGCGAGCCTCCGCTCCCGCGTCTCGCCCATCTCCCGCACCCGGGCGACCAGGCTGGGGCTGGTCTCGACCATGCGGAGGAAGTCGTCGCCGGCCTCGTGGAACCCGTAGCGGTAGTGGCCGGTCTCCAGCGCGTCCAGGAAGTCGCGAAGCACCGCGGTCACGGGGGTCTCCCCGGGTTCGCGCTCCCGCACCACCCGGGCGAGCAGGTCCTCGACCTCGGGCGCCCGGTCGAGGAGCAGGTCCTCCTTGGTGGCGAAGTAGTTGAAGACCGTGTTGACCGAGACGTCGGCGGCCCGGGCGACGTCGGCCACCGTCACGTTGTCGAACCCCCGGGCCATGAACAGCCCCGTCGCGATGTCGGAGATGCGCAGGCGGGTCTCCCGCTTCTTGCGCGCGCGCAGTCCCTCGCTCATGCCGGTCATTTTAGATGTTGCAGAAATTTTTAAGTCACTCTATTTTTGGGGCGACTTCAAGATGGAGGCGATCGAGTGATCAGGACATCGGGCCTGCGCAAGACCTTCCCGGGCGGCGTCGAGGCCGTCAGGGGAGTCGACCTGGCCGTGGAGGCCGGGGAGATCGTGGGCTTCCTCGGCCCCAACGGCGCCGGCAAGACCACCACCATGCGCATGCTGACCACACTGCTGCGCCCCTCCGGCGGCACCGCCGTCGTCGCCGGGCACGACCTGCTCGCCGACCCGCGGTCGGTGCGGCGGCGCATCGGCTACGTGTCCCAGGGAGGCGGGGTCTCCCCGGGCGTCCCGGTGAAGGAGGAGCTCGAACTGCACGCCGCGCTGTACGGCGCACGCCCCGCCGAGGCGCGCGGGCGGATCCGGGAACTGCTCGACCGGTTCGAGCTGACCGGCCTGGAGACCAGGCCCGGGGCGGCGCTCTCCGGAGGCCAGCGCCGCCGGTTCGACCTGGTGTTCGGCCTGGTCCACGCCCCGGCGCTGCTCTTCCTCGACGAGCCCACCACCGGCCTCGACCCGCAGAGCCGGGCCCACCTGTGGGACCACATCCGGCGCCTGCGCGAGGAGGAGGGCCTGACGGTCTTCCTGACCACGCACTACCTGGAGGAGGCCGACACGCTGGCCGACCGGCTGTTCATCATCGACCACGGCGTGATCGTCGCCGAGGGCACCCCGGCCGAGCTCAAGGGCGGCGGCGGCACCCTCGACGACGTCTTCCTGTCCATCACCGGCCGCTCGCTGCGGGACGACGCCCTGGGCGCCCCGGGTGATCCGAGCGCTCCGGGCGACCCGAGCGGCGCGGGCGGGGTGCCGGGCGGTCCGGGAGCCGAGGCCCCGGACCGCCCGGCGGCACCGGCGGACCGGGCGGATCGGGCGGATCGGAATGACATGGCGGAGACGACGGCGGCCGGAGCCCGCCGCGCGGCGGACGGGGAGAGGTGAGGAGTCCGATGGACGTCATCCGCGAGACCTGGCTGGTCTTCCGGCACAACGTGCGCATCCTGCTGCGGCAGAAGGTCGGCATCCTGTTCGGGGTCATGCAGCCGCTGCTGTACCTGGTGCTGTTCGGGCCGCTGTTCGCCACGATCGGCACCTGGGAGACCCTGGTGCCCGGGCTGCTGGTC
Source organism: Streptosporangium pseudovulgare (assembly GCF_014648055.1). GTDB lineage: Bacteria > Actinomycetota > Actinomycetes > Streptosporangiales > Streptosporangiaceae > Streptosporangium > Streptosporangium pseudovulgare. Next base: position 94,540 of record NZ_BMQJ01000011.1, on the reverse strand, counting down.
CAGGTGAGCCTGCTCAGCGCGGGCATGGCCGGGTTCGGCATTGTCTTCGACCTGCGCTCCGGCGTGCTGGAGCGGCTCCGCGTCACCCCGGCCCACCGGGTCGCCCTGCTGCTGGGCCGGGTGCTGGGCAGCTCGCTGATCCTGCTCATCCAGTCGGTCCTGCTGATCGCGCTGGGCTACGCCTTCGGCCTGCGGGCCCCGCTGCCCGGAGTGCTGGCCGGGCTGGCGATCATGGCGCTGCTCGGGGTCAGCCTGGCCGCGCTGTCCAACGCGATCGCGCTCACCCTCGACCCCGACCTGTTCGCACCCGTGGTCAGCACCGTGGTCGTCCCGCTGATCCTGCTGTCGGGGGCGTTCCTGCCGATGTCGATGGCGCCGGCCTGGCTGGACGCCGTGTCGCGGGCCACCCCGTTCCGGCACGTCGTCGAGGCCGTCCGCGACCTGTTCGCCGGGCACTACGCCACGGCGGCCGTGGGCGTCGGGGTCGGGGTGGCGCTCGCCCTGTCCGCGGTGTGCGTGGCGGTCGGCACGCGGGTCTTCAACCGCGCCAACGCCTGACCCTCCGGCCGCGGGGCCCGACCGGGTGCCCCCATGGCGGCGGGCCGTCCGGGCGGTCCCGGCGGGCGGGGCGACCCACGAGGACGGGGGCTAGTCCGGCGGGCCGTACGGTTCGATGCGGGGGTCGGCGTACGGGCCGCCGCCGGCGGACGGGTCGATCCGCCGGGCGGCGGCCTCGCTCACGCGCAGGCCGTACAGGTCCTCGCCGGGGTCGATGAGCACCAGGCCGTAGCCGGTGTCGACGTCCTTCTCCGACAGCTTCAGGCGGCGCATGGCCTGTTCGAGGGTCGCCCTGGGCGCGAGCCGTACGGTGACGAGAACCATGTTCCTCACGCTACGCGCGCCGCCCGGCGGCGCAATGAGGAGATGACCCCGGAGGCGTCGATGACGCCGTAGCCGTAGTCGAAGTCGAACCCGACGTCGCTGCGGTCGTCGGCGGTACGGCGCAGCAGGGTGCGCAGCTGCGCCGGGGCGAGCCGGGAGGCCGGCCACACCGTGCGCACGGCCGCGACCACCCCGGCGGCGACCGGGCAGGCGGCCGAGGTGCCGGAGTCGGGCTCACGGTCGCCGAAGGCCCCGGAGCCGGAGAAGTGGGTGTAGGAGCAGATGTCGGGCTTGCGGGAGGTGAGCCGGCCGGGGCCCTGGGAGGAGTAGCCGACCCGCTCCCCGGCGGTGTCCACCCCGCCGATGGACAGCACGCCCGGGTGGGAGTTGGCGCCCGTGATCGGCCGGTCCGGGTAGGCGCACCGGCTGTCGCGGCACTCGCGCCCGCAGTTGCCCGCGGCGAACAGCACGTCCGCGCCGGCCTGCTCCAGGCTGGAGACGATGAGGTTGAAGGGGTGGGCGGGGTTGTCGGAGTAGTTGCCGGGGTGGCCGACGGGGAAGTCCCAGCGCGGGGAGAACGACCCCCAGCTGTTGGTGATCACCAGGGCCCGCGACCCGGCGGGCTGCGCCTCCAGGACGGTGCGCAGGTGGGCGAAGGCGGCCACCGCGTCCGACAGCATGCCGTCCAGGGCCGAGCCGCCCGGCCTGCGGGAGAGCAGCACGGGCAGGTCGAGCAGCGTTGCGCGCGGCGCGGCGATCAGCGCGTCGAACGCGCACATCGAGCCGTGGTCGACGGGGAAACCGCCCGGGGTGCCGTGCACCCCGTCGGGGTTCCAGCTCCGCGTGGCGTCCAGGGTGAGGTCGCGACCGAGACGGCCGGTGACGTGGGCGGTGTTGATGCCGGTGTCCAGCACCGCGAGGGCGACGCCGGAGCCGTCCATGCCCTCGGCGCCCAGCCCGGCGACGTCCAGCAGCCGCTCCACGTCGTGCCAGTCGCCCACCGGGCCGTCGCCGCCGCAGGTGGGGTTGGGCTCGATGACCGGGTCGGCGAAGACCCCCACGACGTCGCGGTGCAGCGCGGGCAGCAGTGTCAGGCGGGTGGACAGCTCGTCGTCGGAGATCTCACCGCGGACCATCACGGTGGCGTCCTCGGCGGCGAGCGAGAAGGTCAGCGCCTGGTTCAGCGACAGCGGGTCGCCGCCGGTCGCCGGCACGGGGCGCGGGACGGCGACCGGGGTGAAGGAGTGGTCCAGCGCGACGCCGGGCAGGCCGTCGGCGACGTCGGCCGTGGTCGCGGTCGCGCCGGGGTCGGCCACGGCCGCGACGACGTCGGGGGAGGGGCGGAGCTGGATGAGGACGCGCATGACGCACCACCGGGAAACCGAAGGGAACGGGCCATCCCACGTTCCTCCATTTCCGCCGGGCGCGTCCAGCCGTTCATAACAACTCCGACCGGTATCTTCTCCCGTTTACACCGGCAAATCGCCGGGGCCGTTTTCCTTTCGCGGGGACGCGGCGGTCACTAGGTTGTCCGGCATGACCACAGCGGCGGAGACCACGCCATCACCGCATTCCGGCGCCTTTTCCCGGCACTGGCTCGGCGCCCGGCCCAGACTGGTCGTGGCCAGCGCGTTCATGCTTTTCCTGGAGCTGGCGCTGATCCGGTGGACCGGCTCGAATATCGTGCATTTGAGTTATTTCACGAATTTTGTCCTTCTGGGGTCGTTCCTCGGAATCGGGCTGGGTTTCCTGCGGGTGGGGCGCACGGCGCGCCCGCCGTACTACTCGGCGATCGCGCTGGCCGTCCTGGTGCTGGTGATCCTGCGATTCCCGGTCACGGTGGACCGCGACACCGAGGGCGTCCTGTACTGGACCAGCCTCAACACCAGCGGGCCGCCGCCGTGGCTGATCCTGCCGCTGATCTTCGCCGCCGCCGCGGTCGTGCTGATGGGCCCGGCCGAGCTGGTCGGCCGCTGCTTCCCCGAGCTGGACCGGCTGGAGGCCTACCGCTACGACCTGGTCGGCAGCCTCACAGGCATCGCGCTGTTCACCGCGCTGTCGTTCCTCGGCGCCCCGCCGGTGGTGTGGGGGATGATCGCCGCGGCCGCCTACGTCGCGCTGCTGTGGCCGCGCGGGCTCGGCGGCCGGGTCGCGGTGCTCGTGCCGTCGCTGGTCGTCGTCGGCGCGCTCGCCGTCGAGACGCTGACCGCCGGGGCGCTGTGGTCGCCGTACTACAAGGTGACCTACGACCGCTTCCTATGGCAGGGCGTCCCGGTGATGGACATCCAGGTCAACGGCATCCCGCACCAGCAGGCCATCCCGGCGCGGGAGCGGCTGTCGTGGGAGCGGCAGTACGCGCTGCCGTACGAGAGGTCGGCCGCCCACCGGCTCGACGACGTGCTGATCGTCGGCGCGGGCAGCGGCACCGACGTGGCGATCGCGCTGGCCAAGGGCGCGAAACACGTGGACGCCGTGGAGATCGACCCCAGGCTCCGCGAGCTCGGCGAGATCTACCACCCCGATCGGCCCTACGCCGACCCCCGGGTCACCACCGTCGTCACCGACGGCCGCGCCTACCTGGAACGCACGGCCAGGAAGTACGACCTGATCCTGTTCGCGCTGCCCGACTCGCTGACCCTGGTCTCCGGCGCCGGCTCGCTGCGGCTGGAGAGCTACCTGTTCACCCGGCAGGCCATGGAAGCGGCCAGGGACCACCTCAAGCCCGGCGGCACCTTCTCGATGTACAACTACTACCGCGAGGGCTGGCTGGTCGACCGGCTCGCCGCCACCGCGCAGGCCGCCTTCGGTCACCGGCCCTGCGTGGACGTGGTCAGCCAGGCCGGGCAGCAGGCCGTGATCACCGCCGGCCTCGCCGCCGCCGACCAGTCCTGCGGCGCCGAGTGGGCGGGCGCCGCCGCCGGGGCCCCGCCGCCGAGCGACGACGACCGGCCCTTCCTGTACCTCAAGGACCGCACGATCCCGCAGATCTACGTCGTCACCCTGATCCTGATCCTGATCGTGAGCCTGCTCGCCGTCCGGGCGGTCGCCGGGCCGTACCGCAGGATGCGCCCGTACGCCGACCTGTTCCTGCTGGGCGTGGCGTTCATGCTGCTGGAGACCAAGAGCGTCACCGGGTTCGCGCTGCTGTTCGGCACGACCTGGGTGGTCAACGCGGTGGTGTTCGCCGGGGTGCTGGTCGCGGTGCTCGCCGCAGTGGAGGTGACGCGCCGCTTCCCGACCCCGCCGCTGCCCGTCATGTACGGTGTGCTCCTCGCCGGACTGGTGCTGGCCTGGCTGGTGCCCAGCTCCTGGCTGCTGGGCCTGCCGCTGCCGCTGCGGGCGGTGACCGCCGTGGTCGTGGCGTTCCTGCCGATCTTCGCGGCCAACGTGGTGTTCGCCAAACGGTTCGCCGACTCGCACGACGGCACGACCGCCTTCGGCGCGAACCTGCTGGGCGCGATGGCCGGCGGCTGCCTGGAGTACCTGGCGCTGGTCGTCGGCTACCGGGGCCTGCTGATCGTGGCGGGGCTGCTCTACCTCGGAGCCTTCGCGCTGCTGCCCCGGCGCGCGGCGGCGGCCTGACCGGCTGCGGCCGTCCCGGCGGCGGTCCGCACGGTGGCACGCGCGGCCGTACGGCGGTGGCACGCGGCGGTGCGTGCAGTGGTGCGTGCGGTGGCGCGCGGTGGCGGGAAAGGCCGTGGCGGGAAAGGCCGTGGCCCGGCCCCCGCGAGGGGACCGGGCCACGGGCCGGGGCGGTGGGATCCGCCGGGCGTCAGAGCCCGCAGGTCTCCGACAGGGACTCCGCCGAGGGGTTGCCGTTCCGGGTGGGGGTCTGGCTGGGCTTGGCCGCCACCGCCGACCTGGTCGGCGTGGGCTTGGGCGTGGTGCCGCTCACCCCGGGCTCCGGGGTGGCCCCGCTCGCCCCGGCCGAGGGCGTCCCGTCGGCCGGCGAGGCGGTGGCGCCCGCGGCCTGGGGGCGGCGGGCGGGCTGGACCGACTGGCGCAGCGCCCGCGCGGTCGCGGTGCGGATCTTCACCCAGTCGGGTGCGCCGCTGTAGAACTGCGGCGGCACGAACTGGAGGCTGGTGATCTTCGCACCCTTCACCTTCATGGCCAGCTCGATCAGCGGGTCCAGCAGCTCGCGGGGGATGTTCGTGGTGGCGAGCTTCTTGGCGGCCTGTGCGATCTTGATGAAGTTGGTCAGCACCACCTGCGGCGTGGCCTGCTGGGCGAAGGCGCCGATGACGCACCGCTGCCGGCCCATCCGGGAGAAGTCGTCGCTGTCCACCCGGGAGCGGCCGTACCAGAGCGCCTCCTCGCCGGAGAGCGTCCGGTAGCCCGCCTTGATCGTGCCGGCCGTGCCGAAGTGGCCGCCCCAGCGGATGTCGTGGTCCACCCGGATCTTCAGGCCGCCGATGGCGTCCACGAGGTGGGCGAAGCCGTACATGTTGATCAGGGCGTAGTAGTCGATCTTCAGGTTGAGCGTGTAGCCGATGGTGTCCATCAGGGCCTTGGGGCCGCGCTGCCCGTCCTTGCCGTGCACGAGGTCCGGGTTCTCCTCGGCGTACTGCCAGATCTCGTTGAGCAGGCCGCCGTTGGGCAGATCGGCCATGTAGCCGTTGGGGAACCGCTTGGCCAGCGGGGTGCCGGGCCGGAAGCGGACGTGCTGCAGGTTGCGCGGGAGGCTGAACAGCACCGTGTTGCCGCTCTTGATGTCGATGCTGGCCACGGTCATGCTGTCGGTCCGCAGGCCGGTGCGGTTGCCTGCCGCGTCACCGCCGACCAGCAGGAAGTTCACCCTGGAGCTGCCGTCCCAGGGGTCCTCGGCCTTGATCGGCGCGGCCGTGGGGTTCGCCTCCTCCTGCTGCTGGAAGATGACGTTGGCCGTGTCCTTGATGGCCAGCACGCTGCTCGCGGCGTATCCGAACGGCGCCATCACGGACACGCACAGCACCCCGGCCGCGATGCCCGAGATGATCTGGTCCCGGCCCTTCAGCCGGTTCGGGCCGAGGGTGACGTAGGAGAAGAGCACCAGCAGGAACCAGGCGAGGGCGCCCACCCCGGTCAGGGCCACCAGGCCCGTCAGCGTGCTGTCCCGGGCGAGGAAGCCGACGTTGCCCTGGAGGGTGAGCCCGGCGACCAGCGCCGCCACCAGCAGCGCGGCGAAGACTCCGAGCAGGGCGTACCCGATGCGGCGCCGTCCGGAGCGCAGGTGCGCCGCACCCGGGAGGATCGCCGACAGCGCGGTCCAGCCGATGATCGAGCCGATCGTCAGCGGCCGGGCGAACCGCATCCGCTTCCCGGCGGCCCCCTTCCCGGAGGTCCCGCCGGAGGCCTGGGGCGCGGACGGCCCCGGGCCGGACGCCGGTGAGGGAGAACCCGCTCCGGGCGGCGGGGAGGCCGCGGGGGCAGGGGCAGGGGAGGAGCCTCCCGCGGGCGCGGGCGCCGCCGCGGCCGGTCCGGCGGGCGGGGCCTGCGGCGTGGGCGATCCGGCGACGAGCTTGTCCTGGGCGCCGGGCGGCTGCTGCGGGGTGGGGCGGCCCGGGGCGGGCTGCCCGGCCGGCGCGGACGATCCCTGCGGGCCGCCGGGCGCGGACGATCCCTGCGGGCCGCTGGGCGCGGCCGGTCCTCCCGGCGTGCCCGGAGGGACCGCTCCGCCCTGCGGGGCCGTCCTGTTGGGGGTCTTCCGGAAGGCCCGGGTCTTCTCCGGGTCGGCGGGGTCGTCCGGTGATGCGGCTGGTGCTCCAGCGCCGGGTGCTCCAGCGCCGGGTGCTCCAGCGTCGGGTGCTCCGGCGCCGGGTGCTCCGTGCGCGCCCTGCGCTCCGTGCGAGGTCGGCGCGCCGGAAGGATCGTGCGGACCTGGGGGTGTTCCGGGGGGCCCCGGGGGTGTTCCGGGGTTCGCATCACGCTGCCGGGTGCGTCGTTGCCCGCCCTCGGCGGCGTCCCCCGAGTCTTGCCCAAGGTGCATCGTCACACCGCTTCCTATGGTTCATCCCGGTCCACCTGGCAAAACAGCCAAGATTCCCTGCTTACACGAAATTTGCCAGGATTCTAGCTCCCATACCGGTACATGACAGACACATGATCAAGTAACGGTTAACGGACGCTTAAAACATGGCGACAGTCATGACGTCGTGGACGCCGGAGCCAGCCAGGTGTTGCACTGGAAGGTCTTGTTCTTCTCGTAGCCCTGGCGGAACCAGCGGTTGTTGTTGGCGGGGGAGCCGTGGTCGCGGGGAGCGCCCGCCCAGTCACCCACGCGCGAGTAGAAGTAGTAGAGGGTGTCGCGCCGCGCCGGGGTGACCGGGTAGGTCGCCGAGACCGAGCGCATGAACATCGCGCCGAAGCAGGTGGCCTGCAGCTCGAACCTGCGGCTCAGCGCCAGCCTGCCGCTCTTGCTGGTGGAGCGCAGGCTCTTCTCCCACCAGGTGTTCGACAGGCCCGAGAGCTGCTGGACGTGATGGCCGTACTCGTGGGCCATCATGCTGACGATCCCGCCGTGCCAGTTCGTGAGCTGGCCGTACCCCAGGGAGCGGCCCGAGCCTCGCACCATGGCGGAGGTCGAGGCGTAGATCGTCTCGTTGCGGGGGCAGTAGTACGGCACGATGCCGCCGGCCGAGGGGAAGTCCCCGCACGCGCCGCGTCCCCTGGTGGAGGTGATGGCGTAGCCCGGCCGCCGCCAGTCGATGCCCTGCTGCTGCAGGATCTGCGCCCAGCCCTTGTCCAGGCACCGGGACGTCTTGAGGATCAGCGCCTTGAGCTGGGCGTTGCTGTAGATGTTGGCCGAGCCGGCGGGGCAGGAGACCCGGGGCAGGCTCCCGGCACGGTAGAGGGTGTTGTTCGTGAGGCTGGTGTTCAGCACCCTCCGGGGCCGGGCGTCGGCCGTGTCCGTCGTGTCCGTCGTGTCATCGGAGCCCTGGGAGTCGCCGGAGTCGTCGGCGGTGCTCGTGGTGCTCGTGGTGCTTGCGGTGGGCGTCGGGTCGGCGGGCTCGCTCGTCCGCGCCTCGTACGGGGTGGAGGTGGGGAGGGCGACCGGCGAGACCATGTGGGAGTCGTCGCCGCCGCGGAGGACCGCGGCGATCACGATGATCCCGACGAACGCGACCGCGATCGCCCCGAAGATCCCGCCGATGACCGCGCCGGCGCCGGAACGGCGGCGCGGCGGCTGCCACTGAGGGTAGGGGGAGGGGCCCTGGAGGGGGGAAGGCGGCGGCGCCGGCGGTGCCGGCGGCATGCCGTACGGCGCCTGCCCCTGCGGCGGAACCGGCTGGGGGAAAGGCTGCGGGGCCGGCTGGGGGAACCGCTGCGGCGGGGGCCCCTGGACCGGCTGGGGCGGGTATCCCGGCGGCTGCGGCGGATGTCCCTGGGGAGGGTGGGCCGGCGGGTGACCCGGCCCCGGATACCCCGGACCCGAGTGTCCCGGACCCGGGTGTCCCGGCGGCGGGAAGGGGTGCGGGGCGGGCGGTCGCGGGGGAAGCGGCCGGGGTGGGACGCCCTGCGGCGGAGGGGAAACGGGCGCCGCCGGACCCCCGTGCGGATGGCCGTAACCCCCGGGCCCGCCCTGTCCCGGCGGCGGTCCCTGCGGGGGCGGGCCCTGAGGCGGATGACCCGGCGGCGGGGTCTGGGGCGGCCCCTGGGGAGGAGCGGAGGCCCAGGCGGGCGGCGGCGCGGGGTGCGGATATCCCTGCGGCTGAGGCGGCGGCGGAGGGAACTGCCCGTTGCCTGTCACGCTGTCTCCCCGTAAACCATCTGTCCCTTGTGACCCGTAGGTCGGGATCATTCTGGAATTTGGGGCGTAAGCATACTGATTTATCATCCGTCACGGATGTAGCCGCAATCAATTACATTCCGGAATCATCCGAGGTGATCTCTGCGATGTGCCGGACTGAGCGGGTTCCCGTGTCCTAGCTTCGATGCATGAATCTGCAGCAGCTCCGCTACGTGGTCGCGACAGCGGAGCATCGCACCATGACCGACGCGGCCAAGTCGCTGTACATCGCACAGCCCGCCCTGTCGCGGGCGATCAGGGATCTGGAACGAGAACTCGGAATGACGTTGTTCGCCCGCTCGGGGCGGGGCGTGGTCGTCACGGCGCAGGGCCGCCGGGTGGTCAAGCTCGCCCGGGAGGCACTCGACGCCGTCCGCGAGATCGAGGAGCTGTCCGCCCATGGCCACACGTCCGACACCGAACTGCGCATCGCCTCCACCCCCAGCCTGGAGCCGGGCCTGGCCGGCCGCCTCCTGCCCGCCTACACCGCCGAGCATCCCGGGGTGCGGGTCCACATCGTCCGCTGCGACGGGCGCGACGGCGTGGTCAACGCCGTACGGGACCAGCGGGCCGACCTCGGCCTGACCGACCTGCCCGTCCCCGCCGACCTGGTCAGCCACCCGCTGGAGCGCCAGGAGATCGTGCTGATCTCCCCGCCCGGCGTCGAGCTGCCCGATCCGGTGCCGATGAACCGGCTCAACGGCATGCGGCTGGTCCTGCCGGTGCCCGGCAGCGCCCGGCGCAGGGAGTTCGACGCGCTCTTCGCCAGGTACGGCATCGTCCCCGTGCCCGCCGTACAGCTCGACGAGCGCGGCAACTGGCTGAACACGGTCCGCTCCGGCGCGGCCTCGCTGCTGTGGTACCGCGGGATGGCCGAGCAGGCCCTCCGTGCCGGGCTGCGGGTCCGCTCCCTCGATCCCTCGGTCCGCCGGGTGATCGCCCTCATCCACGCGCGACGGCGGCTGCCCGCCCTCGCCCAGGAGTTCCTCTCGGTGGCCGAAGGTGGGTCGGCCGCCTGACGAAGACCTCGGTGACCGGATGTGGGCCGGTCGCCTGACGAAGCGGTCTTCCGCACGACATTCCCAGAGGCGGCGCAGGTGGGAGCGCCGGCCTCTCCGGCACCGGGCGATAGGCTCGGTCCCGATGAGCATCCTGCGCCTGCGGGGCCGTGAGTTCCGGCCCGGCGAATTCGCGATCATGGCGGTGGTCAACCGCACCCCCGACTCGTTCTTCGACAGGGGCAGAACGTACGGCTTCACGGCGGCCCTGGACGCGGTGGACGCCGCCGTCGCCGGCGGCGCCGACATCGTCGACATCGGCGGGGTCAAGGCGGGTCCCGGGGACGAGGTGGACCCGGCCGAGGAGATCCGCCGGGTGGCCGGCCTGGTCGCCGCGGTCCGCGAGCGCCACCCCGGACTGATCATCAGCGTCGACACCTGGCGCGCCGAGGTCGGCGCGGTCGTCGCGCGTGCGGGCGCCGACCTGCTCAACGACACCTGGGGCGGGGTGGACCCCGGCCTGGCCGGCGTCGCCGCCGAGCACGGCATCGGGCTGGTCTGCGCCCACGCCGGGCGCGCCGTTCCCCGCACCCGCCCGCACCGCGTCGCCTACGACGACGTGGTCGCCGACGTCATCGGCTACACCGTCGACCTCGCCGAACGGGCGGCCGCCGCCGGGGTGGCCAGGGAGTCGATCCTCATCGACCCGGCCCACGACTTCGGCAAGAACACCTGGCATTCCCTGGAGGTCGGCCGCCGCCTGCACGAGATGGTCGGCACCGGCTGGCCGGTGCTGGTCGCGGTCTCCAACAAGGACTTCGTCGGCGAGACCCTCGGCGGTCTGCCGGTCGAGCAGCGCCACGCCGGCACCCTGGCCACCCTCGCCGTCTCCGCCTGGCAGGGCGCGCGGGTATTCCGGGTCCACGACGCCGCCTCCGCCCGCGCCGCCCTGTCCGCCGTCACCGCCCTGCGGGAGCGGGCCGGCGCCTGAGGCCCACGCCGTACGGCGGGGCGTTTCAGTTCTTGCTTACGAGGGCGCATTCGAGGGGCGTCGCGACACCGTGATCACTTATTGGTGGTGGCCGGCGCAGTGAGCCGGCTGGGCTTCCGTATCCCGAGTCGCAGGGGTCAGGGAAGCCCGGGACCGGAAGCCGGCGGATCGTCGGCCGACCATGATCAAGACGGCGCGGTAGTCTCGGCCGATGGCGAAGATCTTGGTCACCGGCATGTCCGGCACCGGAAAGTCCACCGCGATGGAGATGCTGGCGGCCCGGGGTCATCGCGCCGTCGACACCGACAGCGACCGATGGAGCCACTGGGTGACCCTGCCCGACGGATCCACCGACTGGGCGTGGCGCGAACCGGCCATCGGGGACCTGCTCGCCACCCACCGGGAGGGCGCCCTCTTCGTGGCCGGCTGTAAGACCAACCAGGGGCGGTTCTACCCGCGGTTCGACCACGTCGTCCTGCTCAGCGCTCCCGCCGAGATCATGCTCGCCCGCATCGCGACGCGAACCAACAACCCCTTCGGCAAGCGCCCTGAGGAACGTGAGGCCATCCTGCGCGACCTGGCCGACGTGGAACCGTTGCTCAGGGCGACCTGCACCGCCGAGATCGACGCTTCCGCGCCGATCGACAGGGTCGTCCAGCGACTTGAGGAGCTGGCGCGGACGGCGCCGTGACCAGGGAACGCAGGAACAGGCGCTCCGGCCGTCAGGCCGGGGCGGTCGAGGAGTAGAGCACCGACAGGAACCGGACGAGCACCGCCTCGCGCCGGTCGGCGGGCAGGGCGTCCAGCACGGCGTTGACCACCGCCATCTCCGGCTGCCCCGACCCGCCGCGGAGGTCCGCTCCGACGGCGGCGGCCAGCTCGGCGAAGGCGGCGTCGTCCAGCGTGTCCAGGTCGAGCCCGGCGACCAGCTCCACCAGGCCCTCCGGCAGCTCGACGGGCCCGCGCCGCCGCGCCGCCGCCGCGGACTCGGCGACCACCTCCAGCATCGCCTCCACCCCGCGCAGGGTCACCCCGGTCACCGTGACGTGCAGGTTGGCCGGGATGCCCGCGTAGGACAGCTGCGGCTGCAGGAACCAGCCCCGCCTCCTCGCCTCGTCGGCCATCACGAACACGTCCGGGGCGTCCGGGCCGCCCGGGTCGTCCGGGCCGAAGGCGACCAGGGCCGAGTCCGGGTCGCCGAACACCCGCAGGCCGTCGATCGCCGCGACGCCCTCCCGCAGCCGCCGGGCCGCCGCCAGCGTCGACCGGCCCAGCTCCAGGTAACCGTCGCGGCCGAGGGCCTGCAGGGTGGCCCAGGCCCCGCCCAGCGGGCCGGCGGACTTCGAGCTCTGCACGGTCGCGTTGATGATCGTGTAACCGGGCCAGGACGCCGACGCGAAGTACGCCGCGCGCCGCAGCGCCGGGTCGGCGAACAGCACCACCGAGGCGCCCTTGGGGGCGTAACCGAACTTGTGCAGGTCGCACGAGAGCGAGGTGACCCCCGGCACCGACATGTCGAACGGCGGGACCTGGGCCCCGGCCTCGCGCAGCCACGGCAGCAGCCACCCGCCGACGCAGGCGTCCACGTGGCAGAGCACGCCGCGCGCGGCGGCCGTCGCCGCGATCTCGGCGACCGGGTCCACCACGCCCTGCGGGTAGGACGGCGCCGAGGCGACCACCAGCACCGTGTCGGGCGTGATCGCCGCCTCCACCACCGCCGGGGACACCCGGAACGTCACCGGGTCCACCGGAACGGCGTCCACCGCCACCCCGAGGTAGTGCGCGGCCTTGTGGAACGCCGGATGCGCGGTGACCGGCAGCACCAGTCGCGGCCGGCCAGGGACCGGCCGGGAGTCGCGCGCCGCCTTCACCGCCAGCATGATCGACTCGGTGCCGCCGCTGGTGAAGACGCCGTGCCCGCCGCCGAGCAGGCCGGCGACCGCGCCGACCACCTGCCGCTCCATCTCCACCACACTCGGGAACGCCGTCGGGTCGAGCGTGTTGACCTCCAGCATCTCGAAGTAGGCGCGGGCCGCGGCCTCGTGCACCTCCGGCCGGCCGGTGTCGTAGACGTAGGCCGTCACCTGGCCCCCGCGCACCGGCAGGTCGTCCTCTCTGAGCCTGCCGATCTCGGCGAGCACGTCCTCGATGTCACGGCCTTTCTCCGGCAGGCTCACGCGGGTCTCCTTCGGTGCGGCGCGGGGGGGTGGGGGACGGCCCGGAGGCCGGATACGGCGCGCACCCCGACTCTACGGCCCGGGACACCACGGAGAGGAGTCCCGGCGGCGAGTCCGGCATTCCGGCGGCCGGGTACGGACGGGTCCGAGTGGTTCAGGTGTTGATCTGCAAGCCTCACATCGACACATGATCGCTGCCCCGGGTGTGGACGAGATGGAACGTCTCAGCCGCCATCAGGGCAGCGGGCCGGTGATGCCGTGAGCCATCCCCTGGTCGGAGTGGCCGGCGCGATAATCGCGTTCGGGTTTGCCGTCAGGGTGGTTGCCGGTCCACCAACCGGGTTCACTCTCAGCGGGGAGCGTCGGCGGCGGGGACCGACGCGATGAGCCGGGCACAATACGACCGGACAGCTCGCAGATGTGGGCTGCCGGGATGGCGGGCGAGGACGGCCTCGAGGGCTCGTGCGTCGGGTCCCATCGTCAGACCCAGGTGTAGGTGGCGTCCATGATGGGGGGCAGCCACGGAGCGGCTATGGCCGCGTCCGGGTTGGACAGGGACGACAGCGCCTGACCGAGCAGGGGGAACAGCGGCAGCTCGCCGGTCTTCGCGTTGCCGCCGGGCGGGGTGCAATGGGAGCCGGTCGTGGCGGATCAGGGCGATGTCGTCGCCGCAGAACACGATGGCACCAACACGGATCTTCATGTGGGAGTACGGCGGTTCGTTGGTCATGTGGGCAGTATTGCCGTACCAGGGCCCTGGCACCGGGAAGTGGGGGCTTTCGGGTTCGGCAGCCGCCGTGCGCGAGGATGTCCCGCGCGATGTAGCCGTCCCTATGCGGCATCACCTCGCACACCAGCCGATCAGAGGCCTGGGCAGCGTCCGGCTGGTCCGCACCGCCGGAGAGGTCGACCACACTCAGCCCGAGCCGAGCCCGGAATACCTCCAAGCCCGGCTCAGCGACGAACCCAAGGCGGGAGGGCAGACCAAGTAAGCGTCAAAGACGCAACTCGCAGGTCAGAGGAGCTGATGAGGGGGCAGACAAGATAAGCGTCAAAGGGGCACCGATGGTCGGCACATGGGACAGAACAACAATTTCTGTCCGGTCACCCAGCGGCGTCCTACCGGTTCAACGCCTTCACCCTGGTTCCCTCGCCGATTCGGTTCCGTGGGCCGTCCGGTGCCAGAGCGCCGAAACTTGCCCTCTCCGCACGGTACGCCGAGCCGCGTCGCCCCGGTCATTGCCTCTTTCAGGCTTACCTGGTCTGTCCCCCGGAACACACGGCGGGGCCTGCCCGAGCGGGCAAGCCCCGCAAGACATTCCGTATGCCCCAGGCGTCACCCGGCCTGGACGGACATCGGCTCCCCCGCGACCGGTGGACCCGGCAGGTCTCGCTCATCCCTTGCGTCGGTCGTCTGCCCGGCGGGTTGCTGAGCACGCAGGTACTCTGCCAGCGCGGCGATCCGCCGCAGCGGCCCCAGCTCCAACGGCTCCACCAGCAGCGGTCCGGTCAGCCTGCCGATCGCGTCGCTGATCGCCGTCCGCAGCGGCGAGTCCTCCACCACCTGGTCATGCACGATGCGTCCCTCCTTCGCGGCGACGACCCGATGGTGGTTGCGCTCCAGCTGCCAGCCGCCGGCCACCGTCACCGGCTCTAGATGCACCGCCACCTGAGTCCGCCCGGCGGTCACCATCAGATACCGGCGGCGGTCATCGGCGGCGCGCAGGCCCCGCCGCCACCCGGTGGCATCGGCCGGGGCGTCCCCGAGCAGCACGGCTGGACTGGTGATGCTGGAATGCAGGTCCACGTACGTGGTTGCGTCGGGGGTGTGCAGGATGGACTGCTCGGTGAGGGATGCGACGAACAGCCTCTCGTTGTAGATGGCGCGCAGCATCGACTTCTGCGGTGAGCCGGCCAGGTAGGCGTCGAAGACGCCGCTGGGCAGGACACGGCGCAGGGCGGCCAGCATGTGCAGCCATTCGTAGCCGAGCACCCCGTAGGAGCGGTCGACGAACCGGCCGAGCGAGATGTCGCCGGTGCGGTCCTTGGTGAAGGTGATCGAGATGTGGCTCGGCGGTATGCCGGGCTCGTAGCCCTCCAGCAGGTCAGCGGCGATATCGAGGGCGCGGGCATGGCGGTACTGGTCGACGACGGCGATTCGGGCAGCGGGATGGGTGGCCAGCAGCTGTGTCAGCTCGTCGATCTCATGCCCCTGGCATGCGGGTTTCTCCAGCAGGATTCGGGCGGCGGGGTTATGGGCGAGGATGGCGCGCAGCACCGGCAGATGGTCGGCGGTGGGGCAGGCGACCGACCACAGGCCGATGCCTGCGGCGACGGCCGCGGGGAGGTCACCGACGCTGTGGTGGAAGGTCGTGCAGCCGCGGGGCAGGTCCTGGTGTTTGGGGTCGACGATCGTGAGCTGTGCTCCGGCGTCGGTGAGGATCTGGGCGTGCAGGCGTCCGGCCGTGCCGTAGCCGACCGTGCACACGGTGGTGCCGGCCAGCGGAGCCGAGCCGGTTGCGGCGTGCTGGGCGGGCGCGCTGGCGGACAGGTAGGTGTCGTAGTAGGCGTCATACAGGCCGGAGCCGGTGATGACGTCGTCGACGACGCTGGTGTGCACTCCCGGCGGCAGCGCGGCGGCGTCGGCGCAGAGGGCTTTCGCGGCGATGAGGGTCCCCGCCCGGTAGGCGTCGTAGCCCTGGTTGGGGATGGCGTCGGACTCGAACAGGTTCAGCGATCGGCCGTCGCCGAGGACCGTCACGTGCGTTCCGGCGGGCAGCCGGTAGCGGCGGCCGACGCCGGGGATCTGCGTTGCGGTGAACGCGGGGTCGGTCGCCAGCAGCGAGAAGTCGCGTGTGGCGTACGGGGCGAGCACCGCCCCGTCGGGCAGAGCCTCCACCACGCCGGGGGTGAGGGTGTCTTCGCCGGTGGTGCCGACGAGGAGGAACGGCCGCACGCTGCGCAGCGCGTCGCCGACGGTGCGGTAGGTGGGGTGTCCGGCTTCGGCGGCGGCGATCAGCGCGAGCGGGTCGGGGTCTGCGACGTGGACCTGACAGCCCTGGGCGCGCAGCGCGGCCGCCAGCCGGGAGCCGAGCGTGCCGTAGCCGAGGACGAGGACGGTCCGGCCGATGACTTTCACCGCGGGCAGCAGTTCGCGGAGCCGCCGCAGACACGAGTCGGCGATCTCCGGGTAGCCGAGGTTCGTCTTCAACGCCGAGCGGGCCAGGTTGAACACGGGGATGCCGAGCGGCCCCGCCGCTTTGATCCTTTTCAGGCCGGAGACGGTGAGTTCGATCGCCGCGTCGACACGGCGGACCGCGTCGATGCGGCCGTACCCCTGGGCGATGAGGCCGCCGTCGTCGATGACGAGGACCTTCCGTCCGGTGGCGTGAGCGGCGTCGATGAACGCGTCCACCCCGGCGAGGGCGCGGGCGAGTTCGGCGGCGTGGCCGGCGGGTGCGTTGATCGCCGTGTTGTCGAGCAGGCCGCTGCGGCAGCCGCGCGCCAGGAGGGTGGCGTGGATGCGGTCCCGGTTGCGGGTGCGGTCGCCTTTGGCCAGCGCGTAGACCCATTCGGCGGGGACACCGGCCTGCTGCAGCGCCAGCAGGAAGGCGAGGGTGTTTTCCACGTAGTGGTCACGGAAGATGACCGCCCACTCGGCGAGGTGCGCGTCAGGGGTGGCGTGGCGGGCCAGCAGCGGCATGGACGCGGTGATCTGCTCTAGCTCGGCCGGGTCGTAGCAGCGCAGCCGGTCGCGGAGCCACGTGTGCAGGGCGGCGGCGGTCTCCTCCCCGCCGGGGTGGACGTCCAGGAGGACCTCCAGGCCGTCGGCGGGCAGGACATGGCTGAGCGTGTCGGGCCGCTTAGCGGTGTGCGGGTGCCAGCGGATGGTGACGTGGGGCGCCCCGCCGGGGACGGTGAGCGTCAGGCTGGTCGGGCTGGTGTGGTCGACGTGGAGCTTGCGGGGGGCGGCGATGCCGGCCACACCCTCGCTGAGGGCGGCGGCTGTGATCGGCCCGCGCAGGACGTCCCAGGCCGCTGCGGCGCGTACGGGAACGGTGTCCACACTCACGAGAGTCTCTCCTTGCTGAGTCGGGCGGAACGGGGGGTGGGGGGCGGCCGCCGGGTCAGCCGGCGAGGTCCGCCAGGAGGGCATCGGTTTCGGCCAGCTGCGACAGCAACTCGCCGGCGGCGGCGTGGCGCAGCAGCCAGAACTCGTCCAGGTCGTCTTGGAACAGGCCCGGCTTCAGGTAGTGCTGCTTGACGCCGTAGAGACTGGTGAGCAGTTGCAGCAGCGCGACGCGGCCGCAGGCGCGCACGTCGGCCGCCGGCACGTCGGGGTGGACGCTACGGTAGGCGCGGATCAGCGTCGCGGCGGCGTCCTGCCAGGCCGGGCCGGCGGCGACGGTATTGGGGTAGAACGCCATCCGGCCCAGGTCGTAGGCGAGCAGGAACGGCGGGTGCGGTGGCTGGAAGTCGAGCACCGCCGACAGCGTCTCTGCTTGGAACAGCAGGTTGACCGGTGAGTAGTCGCCGTGCAGGACCTGCACCGTCAGCGTGTCGGGCAGGTCGGCGAGCAGGGCGGGGACGCGGGCGAGCATGCTGCGGCGCTCCAGCAGGGTGCGCTGCGCCTCCCGGTCGAACACATCGGCGCTACCGGCGCGCATCCGTCCGGCGATGATCTCCAAGAGCTGGTCGATCGTCGTGGCCAGGCCGTCCAGGTCGGGGCTGCGCCAGGCCCGTACCGCCGCGTCCGGGTCAGGGCCGGTCGGCAGCGGCGCGAACAGGGCGTGTATGCGGCCCAGCGCGCCGCCGGCGGCGGTGAGCTGCGCCGCCGACAGCCGTGTCTCGACGCGGCCGGGCATCCATTCCCACACCGATATCGGCGGCGGGCCGCTGGCGATGACGTCGCCGGATGAGGTCGGGATGGCGGCCGCGCCGGGAATGCCGTCCTTCACCGCGCGAGCGGCCAGGTCGATCGCGGCGCGTTCGGCGTCCAGGTCGCATGTGGCCGGGTACTGCTTCACGAACACGTCCCGGCCGTCGGCGAGGCGGGCCCGGTAGTTGATGGTGACCTGGCCGATCGGCACCGGGCTGATCGTGTGCGCGGTCAGTCCGAAGCCGGTGGCGAGAACGTCCATGACGGCGGACTCCCGCGTCGAGGCGACGCTGGTCTGGTCAGGCATGGGTTATCTCCTCGATAGAGGTTGCGGTGAGGTGGCGGTGAGGTGGTGGGCGTGCTCCCGGGCAGCGGACCTACGCCGCCGCGCCTTCGCCCTATGCGCCCAGGCCGGGTACAGCATGGCAGCCCGGCGCATGCCCGACTCGGCGATTGCGGGCAGGCCCAGCGTGATGGCGCCCCCGTTCTGAGGGGGGTCATGCGGAGCTGCCGGTGTGCTGCTGCCACCAGGCGACGGCGGCGTGGTAGCGGGCCAGGCACCCGTGCGGGGAGCGGTCGGCGCCTGTCCATTCCACGGCGACTTCAGCGAACGCTCCCGCGCGGGCGCGGGCCGCCGCCGCGGCGGCGACGTCGGCGTGAGCGGGGGTGTCCCAGCCGGTGCCGGGATCAGACAGATGCAGCACGCGTGCTCTGTCGAGGATCGCCTCCACCGCCCCCTTGGCAGAGGTGGGGGGTGCGGCGGCGAGCTGGGTGGTGTCGGCCAGCAGACACGCCGCCGGGCAGTCAGCGACCAGCCGAGCGAGCGCCTGCACCCCGTTCAGGGTCATCCACTGCCGATGATGGGGTTCGACCAGCAGCGGCAGCCGGCTGCCGGCCACCACGGGCAGCCTTCCCACGGCGCTGAGCGCCTCGGCGGTCAGTGGGGTGCAGGCCAGCAGCCTCACCCAGCCCGCACCCAGCAGGTCGGCCGCCTCAGCCAGCCCGGCCAGGTCCCGGCATGCCCGCGCCCGCCGGGCGGCGTCGGATGCGGCGAGGTCGGCCACGTCGACGTCAGCGGTGACCCCGGTGACCGGCACGGTCGACCGGGCGGCTGCGGCCCACCGCTTGACCGTCGCCGCCGGTTGTGCGGCCAGGTCGACGCCGCGCGGGCCGCCGCGCAGATGCACGAACGGGATCCGGTGGGAGGCGGCCCATGCCAGCAGGCCGGGCACGTCAAACCCGCGTACGGAGATGCTGTACAGCCCTACGGTCATGGCACACCCCACGAGAAGATCACCACAGGGTGCGGGTCTCGGCCGGCGGGGCGGGCGAGCGTGTCGTAGACGGCCGGGGCGCAGGTGCCGGGCACGATCTGGCACCAGATGTTCAGCAGGCGTGAACTGATCTGGTCGGTCAGCCAGGACACCGCCGTGGTGTAGGCGGCATGGTAGACGTCCGCGTCGTTGGTGAGTTCGTGCATGCCGATCACCGTCCATCCGGACCGGTGCACCTGCAACGCGGAAAGGCCGGCCTCGCTCGGCGGGGTGCCCAGCAGGGCGAGGACACCGCCGGGAGCCAGCAGCTCGGCAGCCCGCTCAGGTCGTCCTGCGGCGTCGATGACCAGTGCCGCCGGTGCCTCCAGGCCGGCGAGGCAGGACACGCCGGGCACAGCCTCGATCGGCGCCCCCGTCCGGGAGGTGATGATGCGCACGTTGGAGGCTCCCCGCCGGCGCAGCTCCAGGGCGCAGCCGAGCGCGACGGGCCCTGACCCGACCACGACCGCCCTGTCCACGCAGGTGCCGGAGGGCAGCCGGTCAAGCCCGAGGACGGCCATCTGCTGGAACCGGGCCAGCGCGGCGGCCCGCACATCGGCGCCGGGTGGCGCCGCGAGCACGGGCCCGGCCGGATCGAACGCGGCGCCGTGCGGGACCGCGGCCAGCAGCCATCCCCCGCCGGGACGGAAGGCGAGCGTCACATAACCCGCGTCACGCACCTCACAACCGGCGGTGGTGGCTTGCAGATGCCGGTATTCAGTACCGGGGCTGAGCATGCTGAACCACGCCGGGACCATCCCGTTCGGCGGCGTGATGGCAGGAAGCAGATACGCCCGCCCACCGGCCAGCCGCAGCCGCGGCCCAGCATGCCGGCACACAGGAGGTTTCACGGGCATCGGGATCTCACCTCCGCGGTGACGACGTCGCAGATGCGGGCGGCGATGCCATGCGGGGTGCCGCGACCGGCATAGACCGGCACGGCATCTGCCAGGCTGCGCACGTAGCGCACCCGGCGCCGCTGCGCCCGCCCGTCCTCCAGGGCGCGTAGCGGCCGCGCACCGGTTTCAGCCAGGAGACGGTCGAGGAGATGCCCGCTGGCGCGCAGCCACGCGGTGGCCGCGGTATGCCGGTCAAGCCCCTTCAGGACGGCCCGTTCGGCCGGGTCGCCGTCGACGTCGACGAGAACCGCCGCCGCCACCCGCACCGGCCCCGCCGGCTGCCGGACCGTGTGACCGGGCAGCGCCACGATCGCAGCGCCGTCGGCGGCCACATTCCAGGCGGGAAACCAGCGGCGCAACCCGGCCCGGCGGCCGAGCAGTGCGCTGGTACCGCCCCGCACCGCAGGGCCGCCGTCGGCGACGGCGTCGACCAGGGTGACATCCCCGGCCAGCCAGTCCCAGCCGAGCTCAGCGAGCACGGCCCCGGTCAGCGTCTTGCCCACGCCATGCCCGCCGAGCAGCAGCACCGCCCCCACATCGGGGCGGTGGAGACAGGTGGCGTGCACTGACAGGGTGCCGGCGGCCAGATGCAGGACATGCAGGTGAGCGTTGATCACGCGGCGGGCATCGGCCGCATCATCCGGCAGGACCGCCGCCGCCCGCCCGCCGGCGCCGTCAAGAAGGCCGGGGGAAGCGCCAGGTACATGCGGGGCCACGCCGGGCCACGCGCTGATGAACGCCGATGGGGCATCCACCGTCAACGTCCGCCCGGCCGAGGACACCCGCACCAGGCGGCGCCCGGTCACGCGATCACCTCGGGCAGCAGCCCGGCCAATGTCTCCCACACCGGGGCATACGGCAGGTCCCGCAGATGGGAGACCGTGAGCCTGACGGCGGGGACGCCCGCCAGCACCGACCCCACGGGAGGCGCCGGGACCCCCGGAGCACCGGGAGGTGGGCCGCCGGTCACCGACAGCAGGTCAGTGGAATACAGGCGCTGCAGCGGCACGTCCCCGGCATCAGCGGCCGCCTCTTCGGCCTGCGCCGGCTCCAGCGTGCACCCCGCGGCAGACCCGGGCGCGGTGCCGATCTGCACCAACGCGCCCAGCCGGGTAGGTGGCGACGGCCGGACGGCGGCGCGGTGCTCCTGTGGGGTGAGCAGGACCCGCTGACGCAACACCCCGGCCACGACCTGCCGGTCAGGCATCCCACCACCGGCGAAGCCTCCCAGTTCGGCCAGTTCCGCGGGGATCGCGACACGGGTCGGCCATCCGGCGACGACCCCTTCAGGGCTGATCAGCACCAGGTCGTCGGCCATGAACCGGGCGCCCATCTCCATGCAGGCGCGGTGGGCGAGCGTGGACTTCCCGCCGTGTGTGGACGCGACGAACAGGACCGCGACGCCGTTAAGCGCGACCGCGGACGCATGTAGCATCCGCCATCCGCCGGACAACATGCGGCTGGAGAAGAACAGCCGGGCCAGCCAATCGGGCCAGCGCGGACTTGATTCGGAGGTGGAGACGACCACGCGGGTGGTGCGCCTGCCATGGTCGACCTCAAGCAGCGCGGGCGGGATGCCCGGCCGATAGCGGCCTGCCAGGCGCAGCAGACCGCCTGAGCTGTCGGTGACTGCCAGGCACGCACTGCCATTGGGATAGGCCAGCACGGGCCGACTGTTGGCCAGCGTGTCCGGGTCGGCCGGCGCTTCGCCGTAGGGGTCTCGTTCCACACGGACGGTCCATTGCGCTCCGCCGTCCGCTGTGGCAGGTTCGGCGCTGCATGGAGGCACCATCACCGTGGTGACGTCGTCGACCAGTTCGGCGTCACCGGTCACGTGCAGCCGCCATCGGTCCAGCAGCAGGTCGACTGCGCGCTCGATGCTGGATGCCATAGACAGTTCCTTTCCGCTCGGCGGTCTAGGGCCAAGTGACGACGGTCCCGTGCCGCTTGGCGATGACCCGGCTGGAGGGGGTCGGCGGGGTGGTGGGCTTGGGGGTGAACGAGGCCCGCCGAACTCGAGCTCGGCGTCGCCCATCAGGACCTCGAGATCCATCGGGGTCGCGGCCTCGACGCTGCGGCACTGGCGGGGGTCGGCCAGGTGCCACGCGGTGAAGGTTCGTGCGTAGGGGCCTCACATGACGAGCCAGCCGGGGAAGCGCTGCTGCTGGCGTTCGGCCTCGGCGACGTGGCCGCGGTCATACCGCGGCGGGTGAAGAAAAGACTCAGGTGTCATCGAGTGGCTGCCCTTCCCAGTGGGTGTGCGTTTCTAGGACATCCGGTGAAGCCGCGAAGTGAAAGAGGTCGTCCGTTGCCTTGGGTTGCGTTCCGGTTGCCTTGAGTTGTGTTTCGGCTGCATGCTCGTGACGGCGAACGCCTCGGGGACCACGTACTGCAGATCACGCCCTCAAAGGGGAGGGGCCGCACGTGAACGCTTCGGTGGAGCCTCATCCGCTCACCGCGCTGATCGCTCGCCGTCACTGGACGGCGACCATGTTCTTGACGAGGGTGGACGCCTGCCACCGCGCCTTGGGGCACGGCGGGATCGGCACCCGTAAGGAGAAGGTGTGCCGCTGGGTGGCGGGGACCACGCCGTACATCACCGTTCAGCTCGCCATGGCCGAGGTGTTCGGGGTGGACCGGCGGGAGGTTCACCACCGGGGCTGGCCCGATTGGCTTTTGCTCGCATTTCACGACGATCGTGTGGTTTTGGAATCTGCCTGGACTCCGGTGGGTACCGTCAAAGCACTGGAGAACCTAGGAGGGCCGGTGGATCGTCGGGGTTTCCTGGTCGCCTCAACCGGCACACTCGCCGCGATCGTCGCCCAGTGGGCGACCGCTCCTTCCTCCACCAGCGCCCCCGCTGCCGGCCGCCGGGTCGGCCGTCAGGTCGTGGAGCTATTCGACACGCGCCTGGATGCTCTGCGTCACCTGGACGACCAGGTCGGATCCGGGCAGGCGTACGATGCCGCAACCGCTGAGCTGCGGCTGATCATCCGAATTCTGGCCGAGTCGGCCTATACAGACGACATCGGCCGTCGTCTGTATGCGGCGGCGGCTGAGGCGTCCCGCCTGGCGGGCTGGTGCGCCTACGACGCCGGGCACACCGCCGCCGCCGAGCGGCACTTCGTCGCCGCGCTGCGGGCCGCGGCCAGCGCCAGCGACGACACGATGGCCGCGATCGTGCTGGCGTTCTGGGCGAACTTGCGTTATGCCCGCGGTGACGCACGCGGGGCTCTAGGCCTCCTCGACGGCGCCTTGTCGGCGCGAGGGAAAATCACCTCCCCGCGGGTGATGGCCATGCTGCACGCTCGCCGGGCGCGCGCTCATTCCAAGGCGCGGGAGTCGGTGGCGGCCTTCAGGGCGGTCGATGCCGCGCTCACCGCCTACGATCGCGCGGGCCCGGCCGCCGACGACCTGTCGGGTATGTACTGGGTGACCGCTGGGGAGCTGCATCAGGTGGCGGCCAGCTCAGCGCTGACGCTGAAGGATCCCCGGCGTGCTTTGGCGCACTTCGACGCGGCCTTCTCCCACCATGACCCCTACGACCCGGACAGGGAGGCTCGCGGCGCGGCCATCTACCTGGCGCGCAAGTCCGCGGCGCATCTCGCGCTCGGTGATATCGACGCCGCGTTGGAGAGCGCGCATGAGGTGGTCGGCCGCATGGGCGGGGTCGACTCGGCGCGCGGGTCCAGCACGCTGGATGAGTTGCGTGCGGAGCTGGGCAAGCACCAGCAGGCCCGCGCGGTGCAGGAGTTCCTCGGGCTCACCGCGTAGCGGACGACGGGCAGAAAAAACATGGTCTCCGATGTGTATGACGCCTTCTTAACCAATGCGGGGCCATGGTCACGGACGGGCCGACCCCACGCCGGAGCCGTGGTCGGGTCGCCGCAGGGTGAGCGTCACGTGCGCGCCGACGCAGGGGCGTGACCCCGTACGACGAGGCGCCCAGCTGCTCCGTGGAGGAGCGGAGCGCTTTTCGTGCTTCCCGGAGGCCAACTGATGACGGCCTTCCATCGGCCGCGTCACAGGTGGATCGTCCCGTCGAGGGTGATGCGGACGTTCGCGCCGTACAGCGCAACGAGCGGTTGCGACCGCCTCCGACACCGGCACTAGCGGCTGTTTCGAAGTGGTGATCAAAGGTGTGTCGTGGCCGGGCGCAGTGGGCACGGCTCCATCGCTGCTGCCCGGAGGCAAAGACCAGTTCGACCGTCAGGATGGAGTCAGGCACCGGTTGATCGCGGGATCCGCCAGTGGGTACGAACGGGTGCGGGAAGCGCATCTGTCAGCCGGGTGGCCAAGACGCTCGATGAGCAGGTCGACGCGTTCCGCCCCGGGCGCTCGATGTCGGCCTATGCACCCTCGTCTCACTGGACGCGCTGACCCAGATGGGGCGCGAGGGCGGCCATACCGTCTACGTGCGTGTCCTGGTCGCCCGCGGTCTGTCCGGCGTTCAGCTGGTCATCTCCGACTGCCACGAGGTTTCGGGCCGAAGCTACGGAAACGGCGTGAAGTCCCCGAAGAAGTGCGAGATCGAGCGCGACAGCTCGTAGGCCTTGAACTCGATCTGCGCATTCCGTCGCCGCCGCTTGAAGTCCTTGAGGAATGCGTGAGGCAAGTGATCGGGATCAGCAGGATGGTCCCGGAGGACGCTTTCATGCGCCATGATGAAGATCAGTAGGTTGATGCGCCCGCGTTTCACTCCATGCTGCCAACCCGCCCGCCACGCGGGAGCCGCCCGGCGGCCGCCCCGGCCGTACTCGAACCAGAACAGCTTTTCCCTGCAGGCGGCGACCTTCTCCGCTTCATGCTCGTGGCCCAGCTCCCGCAGGACGTCCACCGCCTCCATGAGCTGCAGGTGGCTCCCGAGCGGAAGGGTGGGCGCCTTTCTCCTGGCCAGGCGGCCGAAGGTGTGGGTCGCTTCCTCTGCTGTTTCCACGGCCTTGGCCGCAAGTCCTGCTGCTGCAGCCAAGATCGTCGTGGAGACGAGCGTCCGCACCAGGGAAGGCCCGTACTCGACCAGCGAAAGCCGGGCAAGAGCGCGGAAGGTGCCGATCGCCTCATCGAGCAGTTTCTGCGCCTGTTCCTGCTGTTCGGCGAGCTCGAGCTGGAAGGCGTGTTGTACCAGCGCGTCGGCGAGCATGGGCGCCAACCAGGTGTCACGTTCTCCAGCGAGCGATCGGTACATGTCGACCACCCGCGCGGCGAGGTCCAGTGCCTGCCGTTGGTCGCCGACCTTGTAGAGGCAGTAGCCATGCAGGGCCAGCGCCTCCGCGAGCACGCTGCGATGGGAAGAGTGGTGGTCCAGCTTCCCCACGACGTCGCTCGTCTCAGCGAAGGTGGCGGCGGCCTCCTGGTGGTGCCCGTTCGCCAACAGGTTGAGCACGTGGTTGCTCAGAGCCTTCACGAAGTCGGGCAGGTACGCGTCGGGCGCCTCCTCCATCAGCGCCTGGAACAGCACGACCGACCTGGCACTGGCCTCGAGCACTCGGTCTGGGTGTGCGTCACGGCCGTTGTGCCCCATGGCCAGCAGGGCCGAGGCCGCGGCCGAACGTGAGGAGGGGTCGAGGAGGGTACGTCGTTCGTTGACCACTACGAGCGCCTCGATGGCGAGGTCCGCCAGGAACAAGCGGTTGAGCGCCTTCAGGTAATCGACGAGATCCACGAGACAGCCGGCGAGGCTGAGCAGGTAGTCCTGCTCGCCCACGCGCCGCATCAGTGCCCTGTGCACGCGTAGGGCCCTCAGGCACAGTGACACGGCCCCAGCGCTGTTGCCGGTCCGATAGGTGCATCTCGCCTGGAGGATCAGCGTGTCGCTCAGCGCGATGGCGTGCGAACGTGCGGCACCGGGCTGTTTCCACATGCGGTCCCAGCCTGCCAGCCAGCTGAGACGCCGGACAGCGCGCCGTGAGGTCTCCCGCGCCTGGTCGTAGTTCCCGACCCAGACCTGCCGGAAGGCCAGGCGACTCAGGCTCAGCGGATCCGTCGGCCGCACGGCCTTCGTGGCGACGTCGAGCGCCCAATCGGCCAGGATCTGCGTTTGCTGGGGCGTCGCCCGCTCCAACTGGGCCAGGAAGGCGGTGTCACTCGTCTCGGCGACCTGCCAGAGGGTCGCCACCAGCGGCTCGGGCGCGCGCGTCCAGGTGGCCACCTGGACGGCGAACCTGGCCAGCTGGTCTTTGTGCCGGGCAACGAACGCGGCCAGCACCGCGTGCAACGCCGTACCGAAGGAGGGATGTGTGGCGGCCCGCGCGAACGTGTCCATCATCTGATGGAGCTGGCGGTCGGTGGCGAGCTCGACGAACAGGTCGGCAATACGCGTGGATTCGAGTAGTTCCAGCCCCAGGAAGCGCTCCACGAGGCGGTCGGGCTGGAGGGCGCCCCACGGCGCATGACGTACTGGGTATAGGCTGCTCAGCCACTCGCGGACCTGTTCCTGGTTGTCTGCGTGCCGCAGCAGCCGCTCGGCCTCATCCTCGTCGTGGACTCCCGCGAGGAACGTCGCCACGAGGGCTTGGCGCCGTAATCGGGACTCAAGCCCCCGCGCGGTCGCGTCCCAGTAGCGCGCCTCATGGTTCAGGATCCGATCCTCCGGAACATCGGCGTCCTGGAGAGGGCGCCCGAACGCCGCGTCCAGGAGGTCGGCGAGCGCCGTCATGTGGATGCCCAGCATCGAGCGCTCGACATCACCGGGCTGTACGAGGTTCGCGGCCAGGCCATACCAATCGATATCGTCGTACCCGGGGAGCATCGCCAGGGCGGCAGCGAAGTCCTGCAGGGCTTCTTCGTAGGCTTCGTGCCGCCCCGCCGCATCGGCGTCAACGGGGGCCAGCTCGGTTACCGGCGCCCCTTGAAGGAGCGCTTCCGTATGGGAGGTGACCCGCTGCGTCTGCTTCCACCAGTCACCGGCCGAGCGCGCGAGCAGCAGGAGCCGCAGCGGTGAGCGGGCCTGGCTCCGGCGAGCGCACGCGCGCAGGAGGGCGCGCAGGTGCTCCAGGCGGCTCTCGGCGTAGTCGACGATGAGCAGCAAGGGCTCGCGCACGTCGGCCACGACGTCCAGCTCCGCGGCGTCGATGTCCGCGCTGACCCATGCCACGGTCCAGCGATCCCGCTGGAGCCGCCCGGCGAGCTCCTTCGCCAGCCGTGTTTTCCCCTGGCCGCCGGGGCCATGCAGGAGCCGCGCGGCGAATCCGGAACCGTCGACCCAATCCACGAGGTCTCGGAGCAGGTCCTCGCGCCCCCGGAACCGGACGATCTCCTGGTCCGCCCTGAGCAGCCAGGACGGCGAGCGTGCCGCGGGGATCATCGGATCGCTCAGGTGGCTGAGCTCGACGGCCTCTAGTTCCCCTGTCCTGACGTCGAACCGGGCGGCCACCTCGCGGAATCCTGGATCGGCGTGAAGCGCGTACGCGGGAAGAGCCTCCAGCCGGGCATTGCGCGTGTACCGCTTGTCCAAGATCAGAATGCCGGTCAGCAGGTCGCCGCAGAACAGGCTCGCGCCGGACATCCCGGACCACGGCGACTTCTCATTCTTGACGGGACCAGGCGGATGGGGGGCGACGTTGAACACGTACCGATCGCTCAGGCGACCGTCTCCCGGATTGAGCGTCCCAGGCGCCTGGCTCACCTCGCGGTTGCCGTCAGGTTGCATGAATGCGGGAAAACCCCACGCCGTGCACGGGATTTCCTGTCGTACGGTGATGATCCGCCCCCACCGCACAGGGGATGGGAAGGCAGCAGGCCACGCCGGATCGACGATCTCGACCAGTGCTGCGTCAACAGGGTCTGCGCCCCGCCAGATCACCAGGCCCTGATAGGCGCCGGATTCGGTCTGGACGCGCACCCCCTGCCGCAGCCCGGGCACCGCGTGCGCGGCCGAGAGGACGAGCCGGGGGGCGATGGCGTAGCCGGATCCGCGACCGTTCTTGTACTGGAGCTCTACGACGGCCTGCGGCTCCATCAGTTATCGGCCCAACCTCGGGCGGTCGGCCTGCCCGTCTTTCCGCGCTGAGCCAGCGATGTGTACATCAGAGCCGTCCGACCTCTGAGGCACCAGCGTCACCTGAATACGATGCGTGCTCTCCTTGGAGATGCCTCCTCCTGCCTCCGCCGAAACCGCGAACACCTTGACGCCGAACTTGCCTTGCCCCTCCTTGCGTAACTGGACGGAGAACTCCAGCTCGATGGGGCCTACCTCGAACACGAGATCTTCTCCCTCGGCGCGCCGGACGGCCTCCAACAGTTGCTCGCGAACCGCTCCTACGGCATCGGCGAGTGCAATCTCCATGCGAGAACCTCCATGGTCGAATGCGGTTATGATCATGTTATGAGACCGGCATCTGCCAGGGAAGTGGTCAGTCCGCGGCCGCGAAGCGGATCCCGGGGTCTGAGAGCGGCAGGGCCCGTGGACCAAGTACCCCGAAGGGGGCAGTGGGTTGACATGGCATGATATCTAGTAGTTCCGCCTGCGAACACGCCTGAATGATCGTTATTGCGCCGGACTTGTCCCGCCATGTTGGAGCCGTAGTCCTCGCGTGCACACCGCCGTGACCAAGAGGCTGTCCCTTTCACCTGGTCTACCCCTACAGCGAGGCCAGCCGCTCAGGACAGCGGGAGACGGACGACCGCTCGCAGGCCCGGGGCGGCGTCCTCCAGGGTGACCGCGCCGCCGTGGGCGTGGACGGTCTCCCGGACGATCGCCAGGCCCAGCCCGGCGCCGCCGTGGTCGCGGCTGCGGGCGCTGTCCAGGCGGGTGAAGCGGTCGAAGACCCGCTCCCGGTCGGCCTCGGGGATGCCGGAGCCGTCGTCGGTGACGGTCAGCACGGCGTCGGCCCCCTCGGTGCGCAATCCGACCACGACCGGCGAGACGGTGTGCCGCAGCGCGTTGTCCACCAGGTTGACCAGCACCCGTCCCAGGTCGAGCGCGTCCCCGGTCACCACGATCGCGCCGTCCGGGACGGGGGAGACCCGCATCGTGACGGCCTCGCCGTACCGTTCGACGGTCTGGGGGACCAGCCGGTCCAGCTCCACCGGTTCCCGGCGGGCCAGGGCGCCGCCGCGTTCGTCCAGCCGGGCCAGCGCGAGGAGGTCCTCGGCCAGCCGGGCCAGGCGCATGGTGTCCTCCAGCACGCCCTCGGCGGTCTCCCGCCAGTCCTGCCCCTCGGGGTGGCCGAGCGCCACCTCCAGCTGGAGGCGGATGCTGGCCAGGGGGCTGCGCAGCTCGTGCGCGGCGTCGGAGACCAGGGCCCGCTGGCGGGCGTCGGCCTTCTCCAGCCGGGCCAGCATGTCGTTGAGGGTGACGGCCAGGCTGTGCACCTCGTCGCGGGACTCCGGCACCGGCAGCCGCCGGGAGCGGGCGGTGTCGGTGATCTCCTCCGCGCCCCGGCGCAGCGCCGCGATGGGCCGCAGCGTCCCGCCGACGATCACCCAGCTCACCCCGGCGAGCAGCACCAGCAGCAGCGGGGTTCCGACGAGCAGCACGTGCGCGGCGGTGTTGACGCTGGTCTGCACCTCGCTGAACGGGCGGGCGGCGATCACCGTCCGGCCCTGGTCGGCGCTGAGCACCCGGACCCGCAGCACGTGCGGGATCCCGTACGGCCCGCCGTCCACGAACCCGGCGCCGCCCCGCGCGATCGCCGTGGCACGTTCCCCGGCGTCCAGCAGCGGCAGGAGCCGGTCGGTGCCGGGGGTGGCGTGGGTGATCCGGCCCGCCGCGTCGATCACCTGCACCAGGACGCCGTCCGGCGAGGTCATCTCGACCGGCAGCCGTCCGGCGTCGGCCAGTGAGACGACCTCCCTGGCCCGCTGGTGGATCGCGTCGTCGGTGCCGGCGATCAGGGCCCGGCCGAGCACGCCCACCAGCACGTAGGCGGAGGCGGCCAGCGCCACCGCGAGCACGGCCGAGGCCACCGCGGTCAGCCGGAACCGCAGGCTCTTGCGCCGCCACCAGCCCGCGCGCCGCCCGCGCCGTGCGGCGCGGCCGGTGGCGGCGTCGGGGTCCGCGGGGCTGGCCACGGCACCGGCCGGACGCGCTGGGCCGGTCGCGGTGCCGGACGGCCGGGCCTGGTCGGGCGCGGCGCCGGGCGGGCGCGCCGGGCCGCGTGCGGGCGGGTCAGCCGCCATCGCCGGACAGCCGGTAGCCGGCGCCGCGCACGGTCCGCAGCGCGTTCCGGGAGAACGGCACGTCGATCTTGCGACGCAGGTAGCCCACGTACACCTCGACGACGTTGGGGTCGGTGTCGAAGGTGTCCCAGACGTGCTCCAGGATCTCCGACTTGGAGACCACCTCGTCACGGCGGCGCATGAGGTACTCCAGCAGCGCGAACTCCCGGGGTGTCAGCTCGACCGGCGTCTCGCCCCGGGCGACCCGCCGCCGGGCCGGGTCGAGCGACAGGTCGCCCGCCTGCAGCACCGCGGGGCGGCGGCCCGCGCCGCGCCGCAGCAGCGCCCGCAGCCTGGCCACCAGCACGACGTAGGAGAACGGCTTGGTCAGGTAGTCGTCGGCGCCCAGGTCGAGCCCGTCGGCCATGTCGTACTCGCCGTCCTTGGCCGACAGCATCAGGATCGGCACCCAGTTCTCCTCGGCCCGCAGCGCCTTGCAGACGTTGTAGCCGGACAGGCCGGGCAGCATGATGTCCAGCACGACCACGTCGTAGTCGCCGTGCCTGGCCAGGTGCAGGCCGTCGTGGCCGTCGTGCGCGAGGTCCACCGCGAACCCCTCGGCCTGCAGGCCGCGCTGGAGGGCGGCCGCCATCCGCCGCTCGTCCTCCACGACGAGAACCCGCATTCCGCCTCCTCTGATGTTCGGTCGCCCCATTTTCCGCCGACCGTCCTGAGAGGCGGCTGAGAACCCTGTGAGCCCTCTCAGTCTGTCTCAGCCTCGGCACAGGGTCGTTCGCGCAGGCTGACGGTGCAGGCAATGAAGCAATACCGTTAAGGAGTGATATGTCACAGCGAACGATGCGGGGCCGGGCCGTGAGGTGGGGTGTGCCGGTCGCCGCGATGGCGGTGGTCGCCGCGGCCGTCGGCGCCGGTCCGGTCATCGCCGCGGTCCAGGGCGACCCGACGCTGCCCGAACGCACCGCGAACCAGTTGCTGGCCGACGCCGTCCAGGCCGCCAAGTCCGGCCCGAAGCCCATGTCGGGCACGCTCGTGCAGACCGCCTCCTTCGGCCTGCCGGGACTGCCGGACATGGCCGGCCTCGGCGGCACCTCGCCCGCCGCCCTGCTCACCGGCTCCCACGAGCTGAAGGTCTGGTACGGCGGAGCCGACCGGATGCGGTTCGCCCTGCCGGGGCGGATGAGCGAGACCGACCTGATCGTCAACGGCGGCCAGGTGTGGCTGTGGGAGAGCGACGCCGAGAAGGCCACCCGGATCACCGGCGACACCGAGGCGGCCGCGCGTCCCGAGACGGCCGCGCCCACGGCCGTCACCCCGCAGCAGCTCGCCGACGAGCTGCTGTCCAAGCCCGGCACCGCGGTCGGCGTGACCAACACCGAGCGGGTCGCCGACCGCGCGGCCTACCAGCTCACCTTCGCGCCGAAGGACGCCTCGTCCCTGGTGCGCGAGGTCAGGCTGGCACTCGACGGGGAGACCCTCATCCCGCTGCGGGTCCAGGTCTACGCCAAGAGCGCCGCCGAGCCCGCCTTCGAGGTGGGCTTCACCTCCGTCGCCTTCACCCCGCCCGCACCCGGCAACTTCACCTTCACCCCGCCCCCGGGCGCCAAGGTCGAGGAGAAGCGGATCGACGACCTCACCGCCGTGGCCGGCAAGCGGGCCGAGCGGGCCGAGGGCATCAAGGAGGAGGCCAAGATCGTCGGCGAGGGCTGGACCGCGGTGGCGGTGCTGCCCTTCTCCGAGCAGGACCTCAAACGGCAGCTCCCGCCGGCGGACCAGGAGTTGCCGGGCGGCCGGGCTCCCAGGCAGGACGGCGGTCAGGGCGTCGGCGCCGTCGTCGACGCCGTGCTGAAGTCCGCCCAGCCCGTCAGCGGCCCGTGGGGCAGCGGCAGGGTCGTCCGGACCAAGCTGGTCTCCGCCCTGCTGACCGACGACGGCCGGCTGCTGGTCGGCGCCGTCACCCCGGAGAAACTGACCGAGGTGGCCGGGCAGAAGTGAGCGACATGCCAGGAGACACCGGCCTCCTGGCGGGCCGCCGCGGGGAGCGCTCCGTCGCTCCCCGCGGCGCGGGGCCCGCGCCGGAGGAGTGCTCGATCGTCACCCGCGGGCTGACCAAGCGGTTCCGCGGCGGCCAGGTCGCCGTGGACGCCCTCGACCTGGCCGTGCCCGGGGGCTCGGTCTTCGGTTTCCTCGGGCCGAACGGCTCGGGCAAGACCACCACCATCCGCATGCTGCTCGGCCTGGTCACGCCGACGGCCGGGACGTGGGAGCTGCTCGGCCGGCCGATGCCGGACGGGATGACCACGGTGCTGCCGCGGGTGGGGGCGGTGGTCGAGGGGCCCGCGTTCTACCCGTACCTGACGGGTGAGGCCAACCTGCGCCGCTACGACGCCGCCGACCCGGCGGCCGACCCGCGCACGGCCACGGCCCGGATCGGGCACGCCCTGGAACGGGTGGGCCTGACCGCCGCGGCCGGCAAGCGTTACCGGGCCTACTCGCTGGGCATGCGCCAGCGGCTGGCCATCGCCGCCGCGCTGCTGGAGCCCCGGGAGCTGCTGGTCCTGGACGAGCCGACCAACGGCCTGGACCCGCAGGGCACGCGCGAGGTGCGAGCACTGGTCAGGGAGATCGCCGCCGAGGGGACGACCGTGTTCGTCTCCTCCCACCTGCTGGCGGAGGTGGAGCAGATGTGCTCCCACGTGGCCGTCATGCGGACCGGGCGGCTGGTCGCGCAGGGCACCATCGCCGATCTCCTGGCGCGGGAGACGGTCCGGATCCGGGTGGAGACCCCCGACGTCGCCGGGGCGGTCGCGGTGCTGGCCGCCGCCGGGCTGACCGGGATCCGCGCCGGGGACGGCGAGGCCGACGCCGAACTGGACGCCGAGGAGCCCGAGCGGGTCTGCGCGGCCCTGGTGGCGGCGGGCGTCGCCGTACGGGGGCTGGGCGTACGGCGGCCCAGCCTGGAGGACGTGTTCGTGGGCCTGACGGGGGAGGGGTTCGATGTCGACGGTTAGCGGTCCGGTCCCGGTGACCGGAGCCGCCGGGGACGCGGCCGGGACGGCGGACGCCGCGGTGCCCGGCGGTCCCGGTGGCGCGGGCGGAGGAGCCGCGGCGGGAACGGCCGGCGGCGCGGTTCCGGCGGCGCGGGCGGCCGACGCGGTTACGGCGGTGCGGGCGGCCGGCGCGGTGCGGGCGTGGCTGCGGCTGCTCGGCTCCGAGCTGGGGATGATCTTCCGCAGGCCGCGGAACCTCGCCGTGCTGGCCGTGCTCGCCGCGGTCCCGGTGCTGCTCGGCCTGGCGCTGCGGCTGTTCACCGGCGTGGACGGCGGCGGCGGGGCGGGCGGGGGCGAGCTGGCGATCCTGGGACGGGTCACCGGGAACGCCCTCTTCCTCGCCTTCGCCGCGCTGAGCGTGCTGGTGCAGTTCATGCTGCCCGTGGCGGTCTCCGTGGTGGCCGGGGACTCCGTCGCCGGGGAGGCGGGCGCGGGCACGCTGCGCTACCTGCTGGTCGCCCCGGCGGGCAGGGCCCGGCTGCTGGCCGTCAAGTACGTGGGCGCCGTCGTCTTCTGCCTGGCCGCCGTCTCGACGGTCGTGCTGTCGGCGCTGCTGACCGGGCTGGCGCTGTTCCCGGTCGGCCCGGTCACGCTGCTGTCCGGCGCGACCGTGCCCTTCACCGACGGCCTGCTGCGGATGGGCCTGGTCGTGCTGTACGTCGCGGCGGGCATGGCGGCACTGGCCGCCGTCTCGCTGGCCATCTCCACGCTGACCGAGGTGGCCATCGGCGCCATCGCCGCCACCGTGGTGCTGGTCGTCGCCGCCCAGGTCCTCCGTGCCATCCCGCAGCTCGCCGACCTCCAGCCCTACCTGCTGACGCACTGGTGGACGGGGTTCGACGGGGTGCTGCGCGACCCGGTGGCCTTCGGCGACATGGGCCGGGGCCTGCTGGTCTTCGCCGCCTACACCGCGGTCGCGGGGTCGGTCGCCTGGGCCCGGTTCACCGGCAGGGACGTCACCTGCTGACTCCCCCGGAGGCGACCGCGACCGGAACCGCGGTCGCCCCGGGTCACGCGCCCTGGGTCACGCGCCTCGGGTCGTGAGCGTGACCGCGACCGGGCCCGCCGCCCGCGTGCCCGAGCCGGAGCAGGCGTCGCCGCCGGAGTCCTGGGTGGCCTGGGTGTCCTGGACGGCAGGGGCGACCGTGACGGGGACGCCGTTGAACACCGCGTTCCCCGACAGCGGGTCGATCACCGTCTCGTCGGTCAGCGCGTTGGCGTTGACCCCGGCGTGCTCGGCCGCGACCCGCAGGGAGCTCCCGGCGTGCCCCCACCCGTGGGGCAGGCTGACCACCCCGGGCATGATCGACTCGGTGGTCTCCACCGGCACGGTCAGCTCACCGGCGGCCGAACGCACCAGCGCCTCCCCGGCCAGGCCGAGCCGGGCCGCGTCGCTCGGGTGGACGTGCAGGGTGCAGCGGTTGCTGCCGCCGACCAGCGTGCCGACGTTGTGCAGCCAGCTGTTGTTGGACCGAAGCTGGCGCCGCCCGATCAGCACCATCTCCGGCGGGGCCGCGGCCAGCCGCCCGCGGAGTCGTTCCACCTCCGGGGCCAGCGGCTCCGGAGCCAGCTCCACCCGGCCCGACGGCGTGCACACCAGCTCCGCCAGCCGGGGCTGCAGCGGGCCCAGGTCGAGGCCGTGCGGGTTCTCCCGCAGCTTCGCCAGCGACAGGCCGTACGGGCCGAGCTGGAGTATCGCGTCCAGCATCAGCTCCGGGCCGCTGTCGCCGGTGAGGCCGGCGCGCAGCTCGGCCGGGTCACGGCCCTCGAACGGCGATCCGGGCGCCTGGACGGCCCCGCCGAGGATCTGCCCGACGATCATCTCGTCGAGCCCGGCCGGGTCGGCGTCCGCTCCCTGCCCGGCGGCGATCAGCGTCAGCTTCGCCAGGATCTCCGCCTCCGACAGCTGCCCCGGCTCCAGCGGCAGGATCGGCGGAGAGAACCGGGTGTAGTTGCGCACCGTCACGGTCAGCAGCAGGAAGTCGTAGTGCGGCATCTGCAGCATGCGCGGCGGCGGCAGGATGACGTTCGCGTGCCGGGTCGTCTCGTTCAGGTACGGGTCCACGCAGACCATGAAGTCCAGGCCGGCGAACGCCCGGTCCAGCCGGGGCCCGTTCGGCGCCGACAGCACCGGGTTGCCCGCGATCGTGATCAGCGCCCTGACCTGGCCCTCGCCCGGCGTCTCGATCTCGTCGGCCAGCGTCGCCACCGGCAGCTCGCCCATCGCCTCCGGCACGCCGCGGGCACGGCTGCGCCAGTTGCCCCCGCTGTACGGCTGGCCGGTGCGGAAGAACTCCAGCGCGGCGGTCCTGGTGAACATGACCCCGCCGGGACGGTCGAGGTTGCCGGTCAGCGTGTTGACCACGTCCACCAGCCACTGGGTGACGGTGCCGAACTCGGCGGTGCAGGTGCCGATGCGCGAGTAGACCGCGGCCGAAGGGGCGGCGGCCAGCTCGCGGGCCATCCGGATGATCTGCTCGGCGGGCACCCCGCAGACCCGGGAGACCGCCTCGGGGGTGAAGTCGTCCGCCAGCCGCCGCAGCTCGTCCAGGCCGCCGACCTCGACGCCGACCCGGTCGAGCGACGTCAGGTCCTCGGCGAGCAGGGTGTGGACGACGCCCATCAGCAGGAAGGCGTCGGTGCCGGGCCGGACGAAGACGTGCTCGTCGGCCATGGCCGCGGTCCGGGTGCGGCGCGGGTCGACCACGACGAGTTTGCCGCCCCGCGCCCGCAGCGCCTTGAGCCGGCCGGGGAAGTCCGGGGCCGCGCACAGCGAGCCGTTGGACACCGCCGGGTTGGCGCCGATCACCAGCAGGTGGTCGGTGCGGTCCAGGTCGGGCACGGCGATGGCCATCGCGTCGCCGTACATCAGGCCGCCGGCGACCTGCTTGGGGATCTGGTCGATGGTGCTGGCCGAGAAGACGTTGCGGGTGCCGAGCGACTGGGTGAGCGGCATCCGGTACATGAAACCGGCCATCGTGTGGAAGGTCGGGTTGCCGAAGTAGACGGCGAGGGCGTCGCGGCCGTG
Source organism: Streptosporangium pseudovulgare (assembly GCF_014648055.1). GTDB lineage: Bacteria > Actinomycetota > Actinomycetes > Streptosporangiales > Streptosporangiaceae > Streptosporangium > Streptosporangium pseudovulgare. Next base: position 58,439 of record NZ_BMQJ01000011.1, on the reverse strand, counting down.
GGCGTCGATCACCCCGTTCAGGCCCTCGTGGACCGCGCGGAACGCCTCCTCCCAGGTGACCTCGCGCCAGTCGTCGCCCTCGCGGACCATCGGCGCGCGCAGCCGGTCGGGGTCCTCGTCGATGTGGCCGAGGCTCGCCCCCTTGGGGCAGACGAACCCCTTGGAGAACGGGTCGTCGGGGTCGCCCTTGACCGAGGTGACGCGTCCGGCGTCGTCGAGCGTCAGCCGCAGGCCGCAGACGGCGTCGCAGATGGGGCAGGTCCGGTGCGCGGTTCTCATGGGCCCTCCTGGCTCGTCGAGATCGTCATCGTGTGGTCGGGTCGCGCTCGTGGGACGTCCTCGTACGGCGTCCTCATACGACGTCGAAGTCGACGGTCACCCGGTCGCTCACGGGCACCGACCGGCACGTGAGCACGTAGCCCGCGGCCAGTTCCTCCTCGGTCAGCGCCCAGTTGCCGGTCATCCGCACCTCGCCGTCCACGACGCGGGCGCGGCAGGTGGCGCACACGCCGTTGCGGCACGAGTACGGCAGCTCCGGGCGGTGCGGCAGGGCGTCGTCGAGGATCGGCCGGTCCCCCCGGACGCGCAGCGTCGTGGCCCGGCCGTCCAGCAGGACCCGCACCTGGCGGCCCTGCCCGGCGGGCGGCGGTACGGCGGGCGTCGCGGGCGGAGGCTGCGGCCCGCCGGTGTGGAACAGCTCGGTGTGCACGGCGGCGCCGTCCCCGGCCACCTCCGCCAGCACCCGCCGCGCGTCGCGCACCATGCCCTCGGGCCCGCACAGGAACCACTCCCGCACCCGCTCCGGCGCGACGAGGCGGGTGAGGACGTCCGTCAGCCGGCCGGCGTCCAGCCGCCCCCCGGCCAGGCCGAGGCGCGGCTCCTCGCGGGAGAAGGAGTGCACCAGGTGCAGCCGCCCCGGGTGGCGGTCCTTGAGGTCGGCCAGCTCCTCGGCGAACATCATCGAGTCCGCGGTGCGGTTGCCGTACACCACCGTGAACGTGCTGCGCGGTTCCGTGGCCAGCGCGGCGGCGGCCAGCGACAGCACGGGCGTGATGCCGGAGCCGGCCACGACGGCCCCGTAGCACCGCCGCCGCGCCGGGTCGAACGCGGTGCCGAAGGCGCCCACGGGCGGCAGCACGTCCAGCGCGTCCCCGGCGGCGAGCGCGCCGGCGGCGTGGGAGGAGAACCGCCCGCCCGGCACGACGCGGACGCCGATCCGCATCGTGCCGTGCCGTTCCAGCTCGGCGGGGGTGGAGCAGAGGGAGTAGCTGCGGCGGGTCTCCACGCCGGAGATCACCGCCCGCACCGTGACGTGCTGGCCGGGAACGAAGGCGAAGGTCCCGCGCAGCCCGGCGGGGACGCCGAACGTCACCGCCACCGCGCTGCCGTCGGCCGCGACCGGCTCCACGGCGGTGACGGTCAGGCGGTGGAAGCGCAGCCGGGCGCGGGCCGGGACACCGGTCGTCGCGGCCGTCGCGGCCGACGTCGTCGTCCCGGGCGCCGCGGGAGCCCCGGGCGCCGCGGGAGCTCCGGGTGCCGCGGGAGCTCCGGGTGCCGCGGAGGTCCCGGGTCCCGTGGCCGCGGGGGGCGCCGGAGTCGTCGTGGCCGTCATCAGTGGCCCTTCATGTGCTCGAACGGCTCGCCGCAGGCGCGGCAGCGCCACAGCGACCGGCACGCCGTGGCGCCGGCTCGGGTGATCTCCTCGGTCGCGGCCCCGCCGCAGCGCGGGCAGCCGGGGAGGTACGGCGGGCGCGGCGAGATGGTGAGCAGCGGCAGCGCGCGGGCCCGGGGCGGGACGCCGGTCGCCTCCGCCGCGCCTTCGGGGGAAGCCGCGCCCTCCGGGGAGGCCGCGCCCGCCCGGGGAACCCCGCCCGCCGGGTCCGGGGCGGCCGGGGGCGGCGGGGCGATGCCGGTGGCGGCGAGCTTCGCGCGGGCGGTCTCGTCCAGCCAGTCGGTCGTCCACGGCGGGGAGAGGGAGGTGACGATCTCGACGTCGGGGAAGCCCGCGTCCCGCGCCGCCGCCGTGATGCCGGACCGGATGACCTCCAGCGCGGGGCAGCCGAGATAGGTGGGCGTGATCGTGACGACCACCCGGCCGCCGGGCCCGACCGTCACGTCCCGCAGCACGCCCAGCTCCCCGATGGACAGCACCCGCAGCTCCGGGTCGGGCACGGCCGCCACCGCGGCCCGCACCCGGGCCTCGGGGCCGGCGGTCAGGGTGTGGCCGGTCACCAGCGGGCTCCCGGGTGGGTGCGGTGCACGTACTGCAGTTCGGCGAGCAGGTGGCCGAACGCCTCGGTGTGCGTGCCGCGGCGGCCGCCCGTCGGCGCCCAGCCGTCCTCGGGACGGCGCAGCGTCGCCTCGCGCAGCACCCGCTCGACCGGCTCCAGCCACGCGCCGCGCAGCCCGGCCGGATCGACCGTTCCGGGCACCGGCGGGAACGGCTCGAACAGTTCGTGGGTGAAGGGCCACACCTCGTCGACGGCGGCCTGCATCCGCCGGTGGGACTCGGCGGTGCCGTCGCCCAGCCGCAGCGTCCAGGTCACGGCGTGGTCGGTGTGGTAGGCCGTCTCCTTGGCCGCCTTGGCGGCGATGCCGGCCAGTCGCGGGTCGGCCGAGGACGACAGCGCCGTGTAGAGGAGATGCTGGTAGGCGCCGAAGAACAGCATCTTGGCGACGGTCACGGCGAAGTCGCGGTCGGGAAGCTCGACGAGCTGGACGTTGCGGAAGTCGCGCTCGTCGCGCGTGTAGGCCAGCGCGTCCTCGTCGCGGCCCAGCCCTTCCAGCTCGCCCGCGTACGACAGCAGCGCCCGCGCCTGGCCGAGCAGGTCCAGCGCGATGTTGGCCAGGGCGACGTCCTCCTCCAGCTGCGGGGCCCGCGCGCACCACTCCGCCACCCGCTGGGCGGCGACCAGCGCGTCGTCCCCGAGCCCGAGCACGTAACCGGGCAGACCGGGCTCCTCGGCGAGAAGGCCCCGGGCGCCGGAACCCCGCGTGACGAAACCGGGCCCGGCGGATCCCGGTACGGTGAACCCCCGCGCGCCCGGGTCTCCCGCGGCGTCCGGCCCGGCCGGTGGGGCGGTCGGCTCGTTCACAGGTGCTTCACCCCTTCGGGCAGGTCGAAGAAGGAGGGGTGCCGGTACGTCTTGTCGGCCGCCGGGTCGAAGAAGGCGTCCCGCTCGTCCGGGCTCGACGCGGTGATGGCTCCCGCCGGCGCGACCCAGACGGACACGCCCTCACCCCGGCGCGTGTACAGGTCGCGGGCGTTGCGCAGCGCCGTCGCGGCGTCGGCGGCGTGCAGGCTTCCGGCGTGCGCGTGGGCGAACCCGCGGCGCGCCCGCACGAACACCTCCCACAGCGGCCAGTCGCTCCGCGGAACCCCCGGGGCGCCGGTGGTCTCGGCGGCCATTGGGATCCCGGCGTTCCGCGTCGTCTCCACGGTCTCCGCGATCTCTGCGATCTCCGCGGCCTCCGGGGCGCCCGGGGACGCGGCGGTCTCCGCGGTCTTCGGGACGTCCGGGGACGCGGCGGTCTCCGCGGTCTCCGCGGCTTCCAGGGCCTCCGGGGAGGCGGGCGGCTCACCGTACGGCTCCGCGGGGTGTTTGGCGGCGTAGGCCGCCGCGGCCTCGCGCACCCAGGCGCCCTCCTCGTGGGCGCGCCGCCGGTGGGCCATGCGCTGGCGGTTGCACGGCCCGTCGCCCGCGACGACCCGCATGAGCTCGTCGTAGTCGGGCGGGGTGAAGTCGTAGTGCCCGCGCTCGGGGTTCCAGCGCAGCGCAGGGTCCGGCAGTTCGACGCCGAGGATCTCGGCCTGCGGCACGCAGATGTCGACGAACCGCTGCCGCAGCTCGTCGTTGGGGGCGCGCTTGATGCGCCACGCCAGCGACAGGTCCGAGCGGGTGGACCTGTCCCTCGGCAGCCCGAACATCGCCAGCGCCGGGTACCACCAGCGGGCGACCGCGTCCCGCAGCATCTCCCGCTGCGCGGGGGTGCCGCGCGACAGCGCGTACAGGATGTCGAAGCCCTGCCGGTGGTGGAACGACTCCTCCCGGCAGACGCGCACCAGCGCCCGCGCGTACGGGCCGTAGGAGGTGCGGCACAGCGACACCTGGTTGACGACGGCCGCGCCGTCCGTCAGCCAGGCGAGCGCCCCGACGTCGGCCCAGGTGAGCGTCGGGTAGTTGATGAACGACAGGTACTTCTGCCGCCCGGCGTGCAGCTCGTCCAGCAGCCACTCGCGGGTGACGCCCAGGGTCTCGGCCGTGGAGTAGAGGTAGAGCCCGTGACCGGCCTCGTCCTGCACCTTCGCGATCAGGATCGCCTTGCGCATGAGGGTGGGGGCGCGGCCGATCCAGTTGGTCTCCGGCTGCATGCCCATGATCTCGGAGTGCGCGTGCTGCGCGATCTGCCGCAGCAGGGCCCGCCGGTAGCCGTCGGGCATCCAGTCCCGCGGCTCGACCTTCCCGTCCGCCGCGATCAGCGCCTCGAACCGCTCCCGCTCCGCCGTCCCTGCGCCGGTGACGCCGCCGTCCCGGGTCTCGTCGCCGTCTCCGGCCCCGGGGCGGTCCGTCCGCGGCTCCGCGCCGGCCGTGCCCGTCCCGGCGGGAGCCGTGCCCGTCCCGGAGGGGCCCCGTACGGCCGCGGCCGCGGTGAGCTCCCGCTCGGCCGCGTCCACCTCCGCGAGAAGCTCCTCGGTCCCGAACGCCCGGTCCCCGCCCCCGGACGCCGCCCCCGCCGGTCCGGGCTCTTCGGCGCCGAACGGCGACGGCCTCCCGGCCGGACTTCCGACGATCTTCACCCCTGCCCCTCTCCGAAAGCTCCCCGGGTCGCCGGGGCACCAGGTCACGGTGCTACCGCCGCCGAAGCGGGCTCCCTTCCGGCCGGTACGGCTGCTCGGCCATCTCAGCTTCATCCCGCCCGGTTCGCCCCGCATCTTTGGGATTGCGGTGTGCCGCGCCGTACGGCCGCGCCGTCATGCCGTGCGCGGGCCGTACGGCCGTGCGACCGTGCCGGACGAGGCCGCGCGACCGTGCCGGACGAGGCCGCGGGGGCGCGCCGCCACGCCCGGAGGAGGTCCCGCCGGTGCTCAGAGGCCGTCGCGCACGGCCCACAGGTCGGGGAAGGCGGGGGCGGAGACGGTCCGGTAGAGGTACGGCGCGCCCGACGAGCCGCCGGTGCCGGGCCGGTGGCCGATGATCCGCTCGACCATCTTCACGTGGCGGTAGCGCCACTCCTGCACGTCCTCGTCCAGGGACAGCAGCTGCTCGAAGATCCGCGCCGCGAACCCTCCGTCCCGGCAGGCCGTGAGCAGCACCGCCCGCAGCCGCTCCGAGGGCTCCGCCGGCCGGGCCACGTCCCGGCCGAGCAGGTCCGGCGGCACCGGATAGCCCTGCGTGGCGAGGTAGCGCAGGAACGAGTCGAGCAGGGAGGGGCGGCTCATCGCGGCCTCGATCCGGGCCCGCTCCGGGGAGCCCTCCTCGAAGGACTGCGCCGTCCGGGGGTCGCGCCGCCCCAGCACCGCCTCGATCTCCCGGAACTGCGCGGACTGGAACCCGCTGCTGCCCCCCAGCTCGGGGCGGAAGGCCGCGAACTGGGTCGGGGTCATCGTCTCGATCACGTCGATCTGGGCGATCACGGCCCTGAGGACGGCCAGCGTCCGGCGCAGCGTCTGCAGCGCGTGGACCGAGTCACCGCCCGACAGCTCCTCCTGCAACCTGGCGAGCTCGTGCAGCAGCTCCTTGAACCACAGCTCGTGGACCTGGTGCACGATGATGAACAGCACCTCGTCGTGCTTGTCGGTCAGCGGCCGCTGCGCCGCGAGGACCTCGTCCAGGGCGAGGTAGGAGGAGTACGTCAGCGCGGTGGACTGGTCGGCGGTCACGGGCACGGGTCCCCTCGTCGGAAATCACGCCTCGTCGGAGGACTCGCCGAAGGAGCCTCATCGAGGACTCATCGCAAGGAACGAAAGGGGCGCGCACCCCGGCGGGGATGCGCCGGGGGAACTCCGCCGGCCGTCCCACCCGGCCAAGCTATAAGGCGTTCCACACCCCGGCAAGGGACGCCGTTGCGGCGTCGCAGTCCCGGCAATCACGAAGAAAAGCCACCGGCGTGCGGCGGCGGGCACCGCACGCTGGAAGATGCGCCGCCACCGGGACCGGCCGGACGATGTCGCAGTGGTGCGGGCGACGCCGTCCGCCACCGGCGGCCGGGCCGCCCCCACCGGTCCGTGCCCGGCCCAGCGCGTGACCCGAGGAGGACGCATGAGGGGCTCCGGAGCCGAGACCGGTTCGACGCTGCTCCAGGACGGCCCGGCCGCGCGGCCGGACGGCCTCCTGACGCGCTACGAGGACATCCCCCGCGAGTTCAACATCGCCTCGCACTTCCTGGACCGCGGCGACGGGCGGCGGACCGCCCTGATCACCGCCGCCGGTCCCGTCACCTACGGCGAACTGCGGGCGCTGGCCAACCGGGCGGGTCACGCGCTGCTCGCGCTGGGCGTGCGGCGCGGCGACCGGGTGCTGCTCGCGCTCGGCGACGGGGTGGAGTTCGTCGCCGCCTGGTACGGCGCGCAGAAGATCGGCGCCGTCACCGCCGAGGTCTACACCTACCTGCAGCCCAAGGACTACCGCTACTACGCCGAGTACGCCGAGCCCGCCGTCGTGGTGGCCGACGCGGTGACCCTGGGCCGGCTCCGGGAGGCGGGGGTGACGAACCTGCTGGTGACCGGGGTGGCGCCGGACGCGCTGCGCCCGGGGGAGCACTGCTTCGAGACGCTGCTGGCCGCCCAGCCGGCCGAGCTGGCCGCCGCCCCGACGACCCGCGACGACGTCGCGATGTGGCGGTTCACCAGCGGCAGCACCGGCGCCCCCAAGGCGTGCGTGCTGGCCGCCCGCAGCGCCGCCCTCAGCTTCGAGTGGTTCGCGCGCGGTGTGCTGGACATCCGGCCCGACGACGTCGTGCTGCCGGTGCCCAAGCTGTTCTTCGGCTACGCCAACAACATGACCGCGTTGTTCCCGCTGGGGGTGGGCGCGGCCGGGATCGTCTTCCCCGAGCGCAGCACCGCCGACCGGATCTTCGAGCTGATCGCCGAGCACCGTCCCACCATCCTGGTCAACGTGCCGACCATGATGAGCGCGATGGTCTCCCATCCCGAGGCCGCCCGGCAGGATCTCAGTTCGATCCGGGTGTGCATCTCGGCGGGGGAGGCCCTGCCCGTGGAGCTGCACCGCCGGTGGCTGGACACCTTCGGCGTCGAGGTCATCGACGGCATCGGCTCGTCGGAGTCGTTCCACGGCTACGTGTGCAACCGGCCCGGCGGCGTCCGCATGGGCAGCCTCGGCCAGGTCGTGCCCGGCTACCGGGTGCGGGTGGTGGACCGGGACGGCGAGCCGCTGCCGGACGGCGAGACCGGGCTGCTGGAGGTGACCGGCGAGACCGTGGCGCTGGAGTACTGGCGCTCGCCGGAGAAGTCGGCCCGGACGTTCGTCGCCCCGCACACCGTGCGCTCGGGCGACCTGTTCACCCGCGACGCCGAGGGCTACTTCCACTACAAGGGCCGGGTGGACGACCTGCTGCGGGTCGGCGGCAAGTGGGTCGCCCCGGCCGAGGTGGAGAACTGCCTGCTGGGCCACCCGGCGGTCGCCGAGTGCGCGGTGGTCGGCTACCAGGTGGACGGGCTGACCCTGCCGCGCGCGTTCGTGGTGGCCGCGGGCGAGGTCACCGCGCGGGAGCTGCAGGACTTCGTCCGGGCCCGGCTCGCGCCGCACAAGTACCCGAGGGACGTGCGGTTCGTCGACGAGCTGCCCGAGACCGCCTCCGGCAAGCTGAACCGCCTGGCCCTGCGCGAGGACTAGGTTCCACCCTGCAGACCGTCCTGCGGGCAGGTGCTCAGAGCACGCCTGATCTTCGCGGCCAGGGCGGCGGCCTCCTGGGGCGTGTGCTCGACGACCCCGTTCTCCGACATGAGCGCGTGGTACTGCTGCCGCTCGTACGGGACCCCCGGGGGCAGGGCGGCGATGTGCCAGTGCAGGTGGGAGTTCCCCTCCTGGCTGCCCAGGGACAGCAGATACGTCCGCTCGCAGGGCACACTCGCCTCCAGGGCGCGGGCCACTCGGCGCACCACCCGCATCATCGCGGTGAACCCCTCCTCGTCGAGGTCCCGGACGACGTGTTCGACGTGGGCCATGGGCGCCACGAGGACATAGCCGGGCAGAGCCGCGAAGCGGGCGAGGAAACCGATGTGCGTGCCGTCGTCGTAGACGATCTCCTCCGGCTGACCAGGATCTCCACTGACGATCGCGCAGATGAAGCACGGTCCCGTCCGGGAGCGGCGGCTGTAGCCCTCCACATCGAAGGGCACGCGCCGGACCGGGTCGGCCACGATCGCTTCCTGGCCGTGGGGCCGTTCGGCCGGTGTCGACGTCACGGTTCCAAGGGTGCGGGGGGCGGGGGTAGTTCGTCCAGTTCCAGGCCGAACCAGGTGCGGTAGGCCGCCCGCACCTCCTCGTCGCCCGCGAGGACCCGCTTCTCCCGCCGGCCCGCCTCCCGCACCGACAGCGTGTCGCCGCTCAGGGTGACCCGGCCGGTGGGGGTGGGCAGCGTGCAGTACAGGTGGGTCAGGTGCGGGGAGCCGGGGAAGTTGCAGTACCACCACCACATGTGCGTGAAGTCCTCGACCGTCCGGGGACGCGCCTCGATCCGGTACTGCGGGACCTCGTCGCGCAGCAGGTCGAGGTCGCCGTACGGGGCGCCGCCGGCGAGCCGGAACACCCCGTGCGGGTCGGCCTGCGGCTCGGAGGAGTCGAACCGCAGCGGCCGCCGGGCGCCCCGGCCGTAACCGACGTCCACCAGCCACGGGTACGGTGAGTCGGCGGCGACGACGCGCAGCAGCATGTGCCCGAGCACCGGGCCGGGCACGCCGTGCTCGATCACCCGCCCGGCGAGCACGGTGACGTCGTAGCCGAGGGCGCGCAGCAGCTCGGAGAAGGCCCCGTTGAGCTCGTAGCAGGTGCCGCCGCGCCGCCTCGTGACGATCTTCTCGATGGCGCCGGCGCCGATGTCCATCGGCTTGCGCAGGTGGAAGTCGACGTTCTCGAACGGCACCGCCATGACGTGCCGCTCGTGGAGCTCGGCGAGCGCCTCGGCGGTGGGCCGCGCGGGACGGCGGGCGCCGATGCGCGCGAGGTAGGCCGTCACGGTCCGCCCGTCCAGCGTCCCCGGCCCGGTGTCCGTCTCCTCGGCCCGCAACGTGAAAGTCATTCCCGCGCCCCCATCGTCCGCCGATCCGTCGCTGAACAACCCTGGCGCGGGAAAACGCCGCGCGCATCTCCGGAATTGCGGAACGGTGATTTTCCACCCGCATTGTCCGCCCGCCGTACCGGGCCTTCTCCCCATCGCAATTCAAGAGATGCGTCCCGCCGAGACCGCAGGTGACGATACGACCGTTACCGTCACCTGCGGCGTGAAAAGGGCCCGTGCTCCAGTGAATTGATCGCCTCTGCCGCCCGTCTCCGCCGCGCCGGGCGAGGCGGCCGACCTTTCACGCGGGAAATCGGAACTTGGAGGCAAAATTGACCGAGGCGAGCACTGCGGTCCGTGGCGCGCACGAGGCCGTGACCGCGCGCGTCGCGTGGTGGGCGCAGGTGCAACCGCACCAGCCCGCCGTCACGCACGCCGGAACCGTGCTGACCTACGCTGAACTGTACGAACGTTCCTGCCGGCTGGCCGCGGCGCTGCGTGCCCGCGGCGTCACCCGGGGCACGCTCGTGGCCCTGGCCCTGGAGCGCTCGCCCGACCTGGTCGTCGCCGCCCTGGGGGTGCTGCTCGCCGGCGGCGCGTACGTCGGCACCGACGTCGACGAGCCGGACGCCCGGCTGGCCTCGATCCTCGACGACGCGGGCGTCCCGCTGGTCGTCACGCGCGCGGCCGCCGCCGCCCGGTTCGCCGGCGGCCCGGCGCGGGTGCTGACGGTCGAGGAGGCCCTCCGCGGCGATCCCGACGGGGGCGACGCCGCCGAGATCTCCGAGCCGGAGCCGGGCGACCTGTGCTACGTCGTCTACACCTCCGGTTCGACCGGCGTCCCCAAGGGCGTCCTGCTGCCGCACGAGGGCCTGACGAACCTGGTCACCTGGCACCGGCGGACCTTCGAGGTGCGGCCGGGGGACCGGATGACCCAGCTCGCCCGGCCGTCCTTCGACGCCTGGGCGCTGGAGGTGTGGCCCTGCCTGGCCGCCGGCGCCACCCTGTGCATCGTCGAGGGCAGGCTGCCCGACTCCCCGGCCGACTTCGTGCGCTGGCTCGCCGGCGAGCGGATCACCGTCTGCTTCCTCACCACCGCGCTGGCCGCCGAGATGCTCGACCAGGACTGGCGGGGGTACGGCGGCGCGCTGCGGGTGATGCTGACCGGCGGGGAGAAGCTGCACCGCCACCCGCCGCTGGGCCTGCCGTTCCGGCTGTTCAACCTGTACGGGCCGACCGAGACGACGGTCGTCGCCACCTTCGCCGAGGTGCAGCCGCGCGCGAAGCGTGACGAGGTCCCGCCGATCGGCCGGCCGCTGCCCGGCATGCGGGCCTACGTCCTGGACTCGCGGCGCCGTCCGGTGCCGCCCGGCACCGCGGGCGAGCTGCACATCGGCGGGACCGGCGTGGCCCGCGGCTATCTCGACCGGCCGGAGCTCACCGCCGAGCGGTTCCTCGCCGACCCGTTCGTCCCCGACGGCGACGCCCGCATGTACGCCACCGGGGACCTGGTGCGCGAGCTGCCCGACGGCTCGCTGGACTTCATCGGCCGCGCCGACGACCAGGTGAAGCTGCGCGGCTTCCGCATCGAGCTCGGCGAGGTCGAGGCGGCGCTGCACCGGCTGCCCGGGGTGCGCGAGGCCGTCGCCGTCAAGCACGACACCGGAGACCGGCTCGTCGCGTACGTGGTGCCCGCCGGTCCCGGCGACCCGCTCGACACGGCGGACGTCCGGCGCGACCTGGCCGAGTGGCTGCCCGACTACATGGTGCCGCAGGCCGTCGTGTCCCTGGAGTCGCTGCCGCTGACCCCGCACGGCAAGGCCGACCGCCGGGCGCTGGCCGCCCGTCCGCTGCCCGCGCAGGCCCCGGCCGCGCAGGCCGCGCCGGACTTCCGTACCGACGCCGAGCGGCTGATGGCCGCCCTGTGGTGCGACGTGCTGCAGATCACCTCGGTGAGCAGGGACGACAGCTTCTTCGACCTGGGCGGCGACTCCCTGCAGGCGATGCGCCTGGCGACGCGCGCCAGGGAACGCGGCATCCGGCTGGGCGCCGACGACCTCTTCGAGTACGACGTGCTCCACGAGCTGGCCGCGTGGATCACCGAGACGGGGGAGGCGGGGGCATGAGGCCGCTGAAGGTCAGCCTCGTCGAGCTGTCGGTCTACGCCAACACCCTGCCGCTGGCCGCGGGCTACCTGCAGGCCTACGCGCAGCAGGACGAGGACGTCGCCGCGGCCTGCAGCTTCACCATCCACGCGCCCGAGGTGAAGACCCCGGTCGAGGACCTGGTGGCGCTGATGCTGGAGGCCGACGCCGACGTCTACGCGATGAGCTGCTACCTGTGGAACATGCGGCGGATGAAGGCGCTGCTGGACGAGCTGGTACGGCTCCGCCCCGACGCCTGCTTCATCCTGGGCGGCCCGCAGGTGATGAACCACGCCGCCGAGTACGTCCCCGCGGACTGGGAGAACGTCGCGGTGTGCAACGGCGAAGGTGAGAAGCCGTTCACCGCCTTCCTGCGCGAGGTGGCCGCCACCGCCCCCGGGAGCGTCCCCGACCTGGGCCGGGTGCCCGGGATCAGCTTCTGGTCCGACGGCGCGCTGGTCACCACCGACAAGCCCGCCCGCATCAAGGAGCTCGACGAGATCCCCTCGCCGTTCGCCGCCGGGGTCTTCGACGGCGGCGAGTACGTCTTCGCCGTGGTGGAGACCAACCGGGGCTGCCCCTTCCGCTGCTCGTACTGCTACTGGGGCGCGGCCACCAACGACAAGGTGCACCGCTGGGAGCTGGACCGCGTCAAGTCGGACCTGACGTGGATCAGCGAGCACGGCATCGAGAGCATCTTCCTCGCCGACGCCAACTGGGGGGCGCTGCCCCGCGACGTCGAGCTGACCCGGCACATGGTCGAGTGCAAGGAACGCAACGGCTACCCGCTGATGGTCACCATGCAGGCGGCCAAGAACCGGCCGGACCGGGTCACCGAGATCACCGAGATCCTCGTCGAGGGCGGCATGCTGACCAGCCAGCCGGTGTCGCTGCAGACCCTCAGCCCGCAGACCCTCGACCTGGTCGAGCGGTCCAACATCAAGGAGTCCACCTACGTCGAGCTGCAGTCGAAGCTGCGCGAGAAGCAGATCAGCTCCTACACCGAGCTGATCTGGCCGCTGCCGGGGGAGACCCTGGACTCCTTCCGGGAGGGCATCGGCAAGCTGTGCCGTACCGGCGCCGACGCGGTGGTGGCCTACCCGCAGCTGTTGCTGCGCAACACCCCGATGTACGAGCGGCGCGAGGCCCTGGGCGTCGTCACCGTCCGGGTGGACGACCCGGTGGCCGAGGCCGACGTGGTGGTCGCGACGAACTGGGTGACCCGCGACGAGTTCAAGGCCGGCGTGTGGTTCTACTACGCGGTGATCAGCCTGTACAACGCCCGCGCCGCCTTCTACGTCGCCCGCGAGCTGGACCGGGCGGGGACGTGCTCGCACACCGACTTCCTGACGATGGCCGCCGACTACTTCCGGCGCCGCACCGACACCGAGATCTGCCGCTTCTTCGACGAGTCGGTGGAGACCCTCGGCAACTACGACATCAACAACATCGGCAAGGTGCTGCACTACGTGCTGCACTCCCACCGGGCCGAGATGGACACGCTGCTGGAGGGGTTCCTGCGGGAGCGGGGCTGGCTGGCCGACCGCCGGGTGCGGATCGCCTTCGAGCTGGACCTGCTGGCCCGGCCGTACGTCTACCGGGAGGCGGTGGCCGAGCCGACCGTCGCGCTGGAGCACGTGCGGGTGGTCTCGCGGGGCCGCCACGACCTGGTGGCGGAGCTGCCGGCCGAGGCGGTGGAGATGCTGTCGTCGTTCGAGACGGTGCCGGGCCTGGTCGTCACGGAGGAGCCCCGGGACCTCGCCGTGGACCTCACGGCGGACCTGTCCGGGTTCGGAGCGTACGGCGCGGACGCGGTACGGCTGCGCGTGAACCACGCGGGCCGGCACAAGATGCCCTACCCGCGCCGTCGCAGCCTGGACCACAACGCCGCGTACTGCCAGGTGATGATGAACCGGCTGCGTGACATCCTGCCGTCCTGGACGCCGGTGGTGCCGGACGCGGTCGCCGGAGCCATCGATGCGCCGTGACGTGTTCACCGACGAGCACGAGGCGTTCCGCGACCTGGTGAGGACCTTCGTGGCCAAGGAGATCCTGCCCTCCTACGCCCGCTGGGAGGAGGAGGGCGGCGCCGACCGCGAGGTGTGGCGCAGGGCGGGCCGGTGCGGCCTGCTCGGGATGGACGTCGGCACCGAGTACGGCGGGGGCGGCGACCCCGACTACCGCCACCACGTGATCCTGACCGAGGAGCTGGCCCGCGCCGGGGTGTACGCCCCGGCGCTGTCCCTGCACAACGAGATCGCCGGCATGTACCTGCGCACCCTGGCCACCGAGGAGCAGAGGCGGCGCTGGCTGCCCGGGTTCTGCTCCGGGGACCTGGTGACGGCGATCGCGATCACCGAGCCGGACGCCGGCAGCGACGTGCAGCGGCTGCGCACCCGGGCGGTGCGCGACGGCGACCGGTACGTGCTCAACGGGCAGAAGACGTTCATCACCAACGGCTCGGCCGCCGACCTGTTCCTGGTGGTCGCCCGCACCGGCGGCGGCCCGGCGGCCTCCGGCGCCAGCGTGCTGGTCGTGGAGGCCGACCGGCCCGGCTTCACCCGGGGCCGCAAGCTCGACAAGATCGGCATGCGGGCGATGGACACCGTCGAGCTGTTCTTCGACGACGTCGAGGTCCCGGCCGCCAACCTCCTGGGCAAGGAGGGCCGGGCCTTCGCCTACATGATGCGCACCCTGCGCCAGGAGCGGATGATGATCGCGGTGGCGGCGCTCGCCGCGGCCGAGAAGGTCATGGAGGACACCCTCGCCTACTGCCGGGAGCGCGAGGTCTTCGGCCGGCCCGTCGGCCACCACCAGTACAACCGCTTCGTGCTCGCCGAGCTGGCCACGGCGCTGGCGGTGGCCCGCGCGTTCACCGACCGCTGCGTCGCCGAGCACGCGGCCGGGCGGCTGGCCGCCGAGGAGGCGGCCATGGCCAAGTGGTGGAACACCGAGCTGTGCCAGAAGGTGGTGGACCGCTGCCTGCAACTGCACGGCGGCTACGGCGTCGTGCGCGACTTCCCGGTGGCCCGCGCGTTCGTCGACACCCGCGTGCAGACCATCTACGGCGGGACCACCGAGGTCATGAAGGAGATGATCGGCCACTCGCTGATCTGAGCGGCCGGTCGGAGGTGAAAGGGATGACCGGCCGTTCACTGATCCGAGCGGCCGGTCGGAGGTGAAGGGGATGACCGGTCGCTCGCTGATCCGGGCGGCCGGTCCGAGGAGATCCGGAGCGAAATGGTCACCCAGCCCTCGTGGTACCTGGCGTTCGAGCCCCGCCCCGCGGCGCGGGTGCACCTGTACGGCCTGCCGTTCGCCGGCGGCGGCGTCTCGATGTTCCGCCCGTGGGCGCGCCACCTGCCGCCGTGGGTCGAGCTGCGCGCGGTCCGCCTGCCGGGCCGTCCGGGCCGCCACCGCCAGGCGCCGTTCACCGACTGCGAGGAGGCGGCCCGCCGGCTGGCCGACGCGCTGACCGAATCCTTGGCGGAGTCCCGAGCCGGTGACCCGGCCGCCGGCGCGGTGCCGTACGCCGTGTTCGGGCACAGCATGGGGGCGCTGCTGGGCTACCGCCTGACCCGGGCGCTGCTGCGCGACGGCGCGCCGCCGCCGGCGCTGCTCGCCCTGGCGGCGTGGCCGGTGCGCGGCGCCGCGGCGGCCCTGACGCCCGACCCGGCCGACCCCGACGACCGCTTCGCCGCGGCGCTGCGGTCGCTGGGCGGGCTGCCGCCGGAGATGGCCGACGACCCGGACGCGCTCGCGCTGACCCTGCCGGTCGCGCGGGCCGACTTCACGCTGTGCCGTTCCTACGCCTACCGCGCCGAGCCGCCGCTGCCGGTCCCGGTGACCGTCTTCGGTGGCACCGCCGACGCGGTGGCGCCCCCGGGGGAGCTGGCCGAGTGGCGGTCGCACACCCGCGACTTCCTGGGGCTGCGGCTGTTCGAGGGCGGCCACTTCTTCCCGCGCGAGCACCTGCCGGAGCTGGCGGCGGCCCTGACCGCCGACCTCGCGCGGGTCCTCGGCCGCCCCGGCCCGGCGGCCCGGCGGGACCCTGCCGGGACAACCTCCACCGACGTCTCCGGGGACGTCACTCCGGCCGCGTTCGCCACGTCCGTCCCGTAGGTCCCCGGCCCCGCTGACGCCCCCGATGCCGCAATCCAGGAGATGCGCCGCCGATCGCCGCGCACCCACCCTTAAGGGGTCGTTTAACTCCTCAAGGAGCGGCCATGGCAACAGACATCGCCAGCGGGACGAGCAGGGGTGGACCGGACGCTCAGCCCCCGCAGGCCCGTGACACCAAGCGCCAGTACTTCCCCGAACTACAGGGGATCCGGGCCATCGCCGTGCTGGCAGTGATCACCATCCATTCGGCGTTCACCGCCGGGCAGATCGGTTTCGGGGACTACCCGGGCAACGGCGCCTTCGCCGTCGTGCTGGAGAGGTTCACCAGGGAGTCCCTGCCGATCCTCTTCGCCCTGTCCGGCTTCCTGATCTACCGTCCCTTCGCCCTGGCGACCATGGCCGGCACGGCGCGGCCCGACCTGAAGGCGTACGCCTGGCGGCGCGCGCTGCGCATCTTCCCGGCTTTCTGGCTGGTGTCGATCGTGGTGATGCTCACGCTCGGCCGCGAGCAGGTCACCAGCCTCTGGTACGCCCTGCGGGTGCTGTCCATGCAGCACGTCTACAACGCGGGCGCCATCCCGGCCGGCCTTGAGTCGACCTGGAGCATGGCCACCGAGAGCGCCTTCTACGTGCTGCTGCCGTTCTTCGCGTGGTTCGCCGGCCGCCTCGCGAGCAGGGCCGCCGACCCGGCCGCCAAGGCACGCCGCATCCTGGTGCCGATCGCCGCGATCATCGTGATCGGCTACGCGTTCAGCGCCTACAGCCACTCGACGGCCCTGGGGCCGTACCCCGTCCAGGGCAACTGGCCGCCCGGCTGGTTCGGCTACCTGGCCGTCGGCATGGCCCTGGCGGCGATGTCGGCCGCCGCCGAGGCGTCGCCCACGACGATGCTCGCCCCCTACCGGCTGGTGGCGAAGTATCCGGGCCGGTGCTGGCTCGCGGCGCTGGTCGTCATCGTCCTGTTCTGCTTCTCACCCGTCGGCGGCCAGGGCACGGCGGACTACCCGACCCTGGCGGTCGTCATGTTCGACCAGCCGATCGACCTGCTGATCGTCTTCCTGCTCCTGGCGCCGCTGACCGTGCCGGGCGTGCGGTCCAGGTTCATCGAGGCGGTGCTTACCGTCCGGCCGCTGCAGTACATCGGCAAGGTCTCCTACGGGATGTTCCTCTGGCACATCCCGATGATCCTCTTCTACACCGACGGCACCATGTCGTCCGACAACTTCCCCCTGACGTGGCTCATCGTCCAGGCCGGCAGCTTCCTGGCCGCCCTGGTGAGCTACTACGCCGTTGAGAAGCCCGCCATGCGGCTGCGCAACCGGTTCGGCAAGAAGCCGGTCGAGCCGAGCATCCCCGTGCTGGCGCGCTGATCCGAGACCCCGGGGTCGCCGCGTGCGGGAGCGCGGAGGTCCCCGGTCTTCTCCGGGTCCGGCGGTACCCCCCGTCCGCCGGACCCCTTCTCCCGTGCACTCGGTAAGTACAAGGAAAGGGCAATCGAATATGCAGCCAGCTCAGGAAACCGCGCGGACCCGGCGGACGGGGCGGCCCGGCATGAGGCGGATGCGCCTCGCCGTGGCCGCGTTCACCGCCGCCGCCGCGGCCCTGCTCACCACGGGCGCCGCCGGCGCCGACGTGCGGACGGCCCCCGCGCCGTCGGAGGAGGGGACGGCGCGTCTCGCGCCCGGTTTCTCCCACGGGAAGGTCTCCGTGACAGGCGGGACCCTCCACTACGTCCGCGGCGGCTCGGGCCCGGCGCTCGTACTGCTGCACGGCTGGCCGCAGACCTGGCAGATGTGGGAGAAGGTGATGCCGACGCTCGCCCGCGAGCACACCGTCATCGCCTTCGACCTGCCGGGACTTGGAGAATCCACCATCCCGTCCGGCGGCTACGACAAGGCCGCCACCGCGCGGAGGATCCACGAGGCCGTCGTCAAGCTGGGCCTCAAGCAGGTCGGGATCATCGGGCACGACCTCGGCGCCCTGATCGCCTACCCCTACGCGCGTGACTACCCCGGCGAGGTCAGCCGGATCGCCGCGATCGAGACGCCGCTGGCCGGCTTCGGCCTGGAGGACCTGTACGGGATCAGCTGGCACTTCCGGTTCAACATGTCCCCGGCGCCGATCCCGGAGACGATCATGGACAACGACGACGTCCGCACCTACCTCGGCATGATGTTCGGCTTCAGCCACCAGCCGGGCGCGATAAACGCCGAGCCGTACTTCCAGGCCTACGCCGACCCGGCCAGGCGGACCGCCGGCTACGAGTACTACCGGGCCTTCGCCGCCGACGCCGAGAACAACAAGGCCGGCGCCGGGAGGAAGCTGACCGCGCCGGTGCTGGCCGTCGGCGGGCAGTACTCCTTCGGTGAGGGCGTGGGCGGCTCGTTCGGCCAGGTCGCCGACGACGTCCGCACGGTGGTGGCGCCCGACGCCGCGCACTTCGTCCCCGAGGAGAACCCCGAGTTCCTCGCCAAGTGCGCGAACCTCTTCTTCGGCGCGAAGGGCACCGTGCCGCCGGCCGGCCTGGAGGGCTGCGCCGCCTAGCGGGCCGCAGGGCCGAACCATCCGGACCGCGGGCGCCCGCCGCCCGCGGTCCGGTCATGTCCCGCCGGGCCCAGGCGGGCGGCGGGTGATCCGTGTCCCGCGTGACCGGGTCACGGAGCGGCGCACCGCCGTCTCCCATCGCCTCCCGCCGTCTCCCACCGCCTCCCGCCGCCGGGCTCAGGCGGGCTCAGGCGGGCGCGGGGCAGCCCAGCGCGGCCAGCTCGGCGCGGCCCTCGGCGGCGCGGTCCGGCAGCAGCAGCAGGGTGCAGGCCCGCTCGAAGCGGGCGCCGACCCGCTCCCAGCCCGCCACCGAGGCCGCCAGGGCCGCGACGTCACCGCTCCGCCGCCCCTCGGCGCGGGCCAGGCAGGCGGCGGCCCAGTCGTTCTCGCCCGCGACGGCCGACGCCGAGGCCAGCCGTTCGGCGGCGTCCGGCAATCCGGCCGCGACGGCGAGCTCGGCCCCGGCGGCGCGGGCGTAGGTCTGGTACCGCCCCTGGGGGAAGTCGGTGAAGACCAGCCCCACCAGGTCGGCCGCGCCGCCGAACCGCCCGGTGTGCACGGCGACGCGGGCGTCGGCGAACGCCGCGAACGTCGCGTGGTTGCGCGGGCCGCCCGACACCTGCGTGGCGCGGGCACGCCAGAACCGGTACCGGTGGTCGTCGCCGCGCAGACCGTGGACCAGCGCCACGGCGGCGACGGCGGGCGACATCCAGCCCGCCACGGGGCCGCCGGCGCGTTCCCAGCCGTCCCACATCCCGTCGGCCCGGCGCAGGGCCTCGTCGAACTCGCCGGTGAGCGCCAGGGGGAGGACCAGGCTGCTCTCCGACAGGTAGGAGTGACCGCCCAGCAGGTCGTCCTCCAGCGCCGACCGGGCGGTCTCCAGCGCGGTCCGCAGGTCGCCGGTGGCCACGGCGTAGGTGGCGGCCATGTTGTAGGTGTCGGTGATCTCCGGGGCGGAGCGCGGGTCGTCGCGGGACATCGCGGCGAGCAGGGAGAGCCGTTCGCGGGTGACCCGGTACGCCTCCCGGAGCCGGCCCGCCGTGGCGGCGGCGGTGCTCACCGCGTCGAGGGCCGCGCTGACGAGCACCGGGTCGCCGGCGGCGCGCGCGGCCTCGGCGGCGGCCGCGGCCAGGACCGGGTCCGGCGCCATCTTCTCCCGGCCCGCGTTCCACGCGGCCGCCGCCGCCAGCAGCGCCGCCACGACGGGATCCCCCCGGTCGCCGGCCGCGGCCGCCTCCTCCAGCAGGGCGGACAGCCGCTCGTGCGGGACCTCGGCGGGAAAACCCGCGGAGAACCGGTTCGCGGTGACCACCGCGGCGGCCAGCGCCCCGGCCACGGCGTCGCCGTCGCCCGCGGCGCGCGCCCGATCGGCCGACGCGAGCAGCAACTCGAAGGCGTGGTGGCCCGCCGGGGCCACGGCGTGCGCGCCGTCGGCCGCGCTGCGCAGGTCGCGGGCGGCCTCACCCGGATGGGGGGCCCGCCCGGCCGCCTCCCGGTAGTGGTCCAGGGACTCGGTCAGGAACCGCCGCGCGTAGCACAGGCGGCCCAGCGCGCGCGCCAGCCGGTGCGGCACCGCGCCGGGACCGGGCGGCGATCCCGCCAGCGCGGCGCGCAGGTCGTCGGCGACGGCGTCGAAGTCGTCGCGCCACCCGTCCGCCCGCCGGCCCGGGAGCGCCGTCGCGCCCGCCGGCCGGCCCTCCAGCGCCGCCGCGGCCGCCGCGGCCCACTCCAGGTGCCGGCGCCGCGTCTCGTCCGTCTCACCCGCCGCCGCGAGCCGGTCCGCGGCGAACGCGCGGACCGTCTCCAGCAGCCGCCACCTGCTCTCCCCGCCCCGCCGGACGACCAGGCTCTTGTCCACCAGGCGGCCCAGCACGTCGGCGACCGGGCCCCGGCCCCCGCCGCGCGTCACGGCGACGGCGGCGTCGAGATCGAACCCGCCCGTGAAGACGGCCAGCCGCCGGAACAGCGTCCGCTCCTCCTCGCCGAGCAGGTCGTGGCTCCAGCCGATCACCGCGCGCAGCGAGCGGTGCCTCTCGACCGCCCCGCGCCCGCCGGCGAGCAGCCGCAGGACGTCGTCGAGGGTGGCCAGCAGGCCGTCGGCGCCCAGGGAGGCGCTGCGCGCCGCGGCCAGCTCGATGGCCAGCGGCATGCCGTCCAGCCGGGCGCACAGCTCGGCGACCACGGCGGGATCGGCGGTGAACCCCGGATCGGCCGCGGCGGCGCGGTCGAGGAAGAGCCGCTCGGCGTCGGACGCCACCGGCAGCGGCGCGACCGGCACGATCCTCTCTCCCGGCACGCCCAGCCGCTCGCGGCTGGTCACCAGCACCCTCGCGCCGGGGCAGACCGACAGCGTCCGCTCCACGAACCCGGCCACCGCGTCGAGCAGGTGCTCGCAGTTGTCGAGGACCAGCAGCGACCGGCCCCGGCCGAGCCGTTCGGCGACGGCGTCCTCCAGCGGCTGCCGGGGACGCTCGGTGACGCCGAGCGCCGCCGCCACCGCCTGCGCGACGAAGCCCCCGCCCACCGGGACCAGGTCCACGAACGCGCCGCCCGCCGGGAACGACGGCGCCGCGTCCCCGGCGACCACCGCCGCCAGGCGGGTCTTGCCGACCCCGCCCGGCCCCAGCAGCGTCACCAGCCGGGACTCGCCGAACGCCGCCAGGACCGCCGCGCGCTCCCGCTCGCGGCCCACGAACGACGTCAGCGCCGCGGGAAGGCCCGCCATCCGCCCCGGCGGGGCCGCCGCCCTCCCCTGCGGAGCGGCCTCGGGCGGCGCCGCCCCGCCGGCGAGCGCGGCCAGCGCCCGCCGGTCGGCGACGCCGTACTTGCGCAGCAGCGAGGACACATGGCTCTCGACGGTCCGCACCGAGATGTGCAGCCTGCTCGCGATCTCCGCGTTGGACAGCCGCGCGCCGAGCGCCTCCAGAACCTCCGCCTCGCGCGCCGACACCTCACCTGGCCCCGTTGTCGTCACCTCGACATCATCACCCATCGGTGCGGCGATCAGTGGTCTTTGCGTGCCGAATCCGTGGTCTTCACGGATGACCCAGGGGGTCCGCACGCAGGATGCTGGTCGAAGCCGGACGCGGCTCACCGAAGACGCCGGGCGGCTGGCACACGCGAGACGTCCGCTCCACACACGAGAGACGAAAGGGTTCGAGATGAGCCAGCAGGTCCAGAGCCGGCCGTACCGGGTTCGCGACGCCGCGCCCGGCGGCGGCCCCGAAGCCGCGCGCCGCCTGCGTGAGGAGTTCGGCGGGGCGGTCCTCCTGCCGGGAGATCCCGGATACGACGCGCAGCGCGAGGCCCCCAACGCCGACATCGACCCGCGGCCGGCGCTGATCGCCGAGGCGGACGACCCCGCCGACGTGCGGGCCGCGATCCTCACCGCGCGCGAGCACGGCCTGCCCTTCGCCGTCCAGGCCACCGGGCACGGCACCTACGTCGCCTCCGACGGCGGCGTCCTCCTCAGAACCGGGAGGATGGAGTCCGTCCTGGTCGACCCGGACCGCCGGATCGCCCGCGTCGGCCCCGGCGCCACGTGGGCGGAGGTGATCGCCGCCGCCGCGCCGTTCGGCCTCGCGCCGCTGGCCGGCTCGCACCAGACGGTCGGCGTGACCGGCTACACCCTCGGCGGCGGCATCGGCTGGCTGGCCCGCAGGTACGGCTTCGCCTCCGACAGCGTGCTGCGCGCCGAGATGGTCACGGCCGACGGCCGGCTGGTGACGGCGAGCCCCGACCGGAACCCCGACCTGTTCTGGGCGCTGCGCGGCGGCGGCGGCAACTTCGGCGTGGTGACCTCCCTGGAGTTCCGGCTCCACCCCGTCGCCCGCGTCCACGCCGGCGCCCTCTACTTCACGGCCGACCGGGCCGCCGAGACGCTGACCCGCTATCGCGAGTGGATGGCCGACGCCCCCCTCGAACTGAGCACCTCGATCCTGCTGGCCCGGTTCCCCGACGCCCCGGAGACCCCCGCGCCGCTGCGGGACGGGTGGGTCCTCGGGCTGCGCGTCATGTACGCGGGCGAGGCCGAGGAGGCCCGCGCCGCGCTGCGCCCCCTGACCGACGCGGCCGGTCCGGTGCTGCTGGACGACCTGCGGACCACGACGTTCGCCCAGGCGGAGATGGGCGGCATCGCGCCCCGCGACTTCAACCTCCTGGAGACCCTGCCCGACGAGGTGATCGAGGCGGTGGCGGGCGTCGTCGGGCGGCCCGACTCGCCCGTCACCATGGCGGAGGTCCGCCACTGGGGCGGCGCGATGACCGACCCCGGGCCCGACGCGGGTCCGGTGGGCCACCGTACGGCGCAGCTGTCGGTCGTTCTGGACGCCTGCGACCCGCAGGTCTCGCGGGTGCTGCGCCCGCACTCCGGCGACCGGGCGTTCCTGAACTTCCTGGGCGACACCACCAGGGCCGAGACGGCCTACACGCCCGGCGACCACCGGCGGCTGCGGGACGTGAAGCGGACCTACGACCCCGACAACTTCTTCCGCCTCAACCACAACATCCCCCCGGCCGAGCCGGGCTCCCACTGACCCGCCGCGGCCACGGCGTCCCGCCCGCGCCGCCCGCCCCTCCGTGCGACGGCCCCGCCCCGCACCCCGCCGGTCATCCGGCGGGGCGCGGGGCGCACCCGGTGAGAAGGCCGGTGAAGGCGAGAAAGGCGATCCCATGCAGCGTGTGATCTCAAGTGACGGCACCGGCATCGCGTTCGACCGCCGCGGCGAGGGGCCGCCGGTCGTCCTGGTGAGCGGGGCGCTGCGCCACCGGTCGCTCGACCCGGTCGCGGAGCGGCTGGCCGAGCTGCTGGCGCCGCGCTTCACCGTCTACCGCTACGACCGCCGGGGCCGGGGCGACAGCGGCGACACCGCCCCCTACGCGGTCGCCCGGGAGGTCGAGGACCTGGAGGCCGTCATCGCCGAGGCGGGCGGATCGGTGTTCGTGTGCGGGTTCTCCTCCGGCGCGGTCATCGCCCTCGACGCGGCCCGCCGGCTGCCCGGCATCGCGAGGCTGGCGCTGTACGAGCCGCCGTTCGTCGTGGACGCCACCCGTCCGCCGCTGCCCGAGGACTACGTGACCAGGCTCGACGGGCTGGTGGCCCGGGGGCGGCGGGGCGAGGCCGTGGAGTTCTTCATGACCCGGGCCGCGGGCGTTCCCGCCGAGGCCGTCGCCCGCAGCCGGAGCACGGCCGGCTGGCGGGCGTTCGAGGCCGTGGCCCACACCCTCGCCTACGACGGCGCGGTCATGCGGACGACCATGGCGGGCAGGCCGCTGCCGGCCGACAGGTGGAGCTGCGTCACCGCCCCCGTCCTCGTCGCGGACGGCGGCCGGAGCAGAGACTATCTACGCACCGGCGCGAGGGCGCTCGCCGCCGTCCTGCCCGGGGCGCGGCACCTCACTCTGGAGGGCCAGAGCCACGCCGTGGACCCGGCCGTCCTCGCCCCCGTCCTGGAAACCTTCTTCACCGTGCCCCAGCAGCGCCCCCCGAGCCTTTGAAAGATCTCCCGCCGGTCCCGCCGGTACGAAGATCGCCGGAGCTTCCCGATCGGTGTGACCCGCATGAGGTACGGCGTCGTCCGGCGGTCATCTTGGTGCTGACCGCGGGATCGGCATGCTCGTCGGCGGTCATGGGGAGGCGGCCCCGCGCGGAGCGGGGGCCGGCTGCTCGGGACGCGAGCCGCCCTTCAGCCACATGGCGGAAGTCGGCTTGCGGGCCTCGCGGCGGATCCTCGACACCGCGAACTTGCAGGTCGCCTCTTTGATCGCCGCGCCCACGCGGCCGCCGACGTAGGCGTTCACCGGGTGGTCGTCCTTGCGGGCGAGCTGTCGTACGGCAGTGCGCCGGCCGAGGCTGACACACGCCCCTGAGAAGGCCAGGTCGATCATCGCCGGTTCGGTTCCCGCGATGCGGCTCAGCACGGTGTCGGCGGCTTGTGCCCCGAGCGGCCCGGCGGCGTAGCAGCTCATCCGCAGAGGCCGGCCCGACGGTGAAGCGGCGTCCCCGGCCGCGACGATGCGGTCGTCGTCGACGCTGGTCAGCGTCTCGTCGGTGAGCAGCCGGCCGAGCGCATCGGTCCGCAACCCACTCGCGGCCGCCAACTCCGGCACACCGAACCCGCCCGCCCAGATGGTCAGCGCGCTCGCACGCGCCGTACCGTCGGCGAAGACGACCGCATCCGGCCGGACCTCGCTCACCACGGCGGCCTCGAGCACCACGACACCGTGCCGGGACAGCCATTTGGCCACGGCTCGGCGGCCCCGTGCGCCGAATGACGGCGCCAGGATCCGGCCGCACACCAGCGTGATCGCGCGTCCTCGCTCGGCCAGCTCGGCGGCCGTCTCGATGCCGGTCAACCCGCCGCCGACCACGGTGACCGGAGCGTCCAGGGGCAACTCCTCCAGCCTGGCGCGCAGCCGCCGCGCGGACTCGAGTTCGGCGATGCCGAGCGCGAACTCGGCCGCGCCGGGCACCGATGACGGTATCGCCCCGGTGCTGCCGACCGCGTAGATGACGTGGTCGTAGTCCAGCGCGCGGCCCGACGCCAGCCGTACCGTGCGGGCGGCGGTGTCGATACGCGTGGCGCTGTCGACGACCAACCGGACGCCTTCGCCGAGCAGCGTGCCGTAGTCCACCGTGGCCTCGCCGGTGCCGGCCGCGAACTGGTGCAGCCGGACTCGTTCGACGAACTCCGGGCGGGAGTTGACCACGGTGATATCGACGTCGGTGCGTATCCGCAGACGGTTGGCCGCGAGTGCTCCGGCGTAACCGCCACCGATGACGACGACCTTGTTGGGTGTGTGGCGTGCGGGCGTGGACATGGCGAGGCCTTCTCTTCTCGATCTCGGAAGGTGTTCGAGGCTTGCGACCCGATGGGGCCGGTCTTCATCCGCCGTGCCGCGGCGGCCAGGTGAGTGCGCCTGTCTCCACAGATCACGTCCAGTGGTAGAGCAGGTTCACGGCCAGTGCGGCCACCGCGGTGGCGAAGAATCCCCCCCAGTTCACGAGCGCGCGGGAGCCCACTCGCAGGTGCGCAAGGAGCGCGATGGTGTAGTACAGCACGAGGCCGGAGGCAGCGAGTGTCCCCAGCATGGGCAGGGCGAGCCCGCCCAGCAGCCCCAAAGCGCCCGCCGCCAGCATCATGCCGAACACCGGTCCCCACGCCCGCGGCAAACCCTTCATGTCCAGCTGGGCCTTTGGGAACTCGTGGCCGATCAGGTAGATGACGGCAGCGCTGCCGTTCAGCACCGAGGCGAAGATGGTGATCGCGATATAAGCGGTGAACATGAGACCTCTCTGTGGTCGTCAGCTTCAAGAGCTTTCGTTGAGCGAGCCGGCCGGCGCGTCGCTGACCGCCGCGCGTCTCCGGCAGGCATCGCGTGATGAGCGGAGTGAGGTACGACCGTCTGAGCGTGTGCGAGGAGGCGACGTGTGCGTGGGCACGGTGAGGTTCCCCTTCTCGATCTCAGCGGTGTTCGAGCCTTGCGGCCCGGTGTCCCAGTAGTCCGACGAAGCGACTGCTGGAAATGTCAGGCGACGCGCCGACCTCACAATCCGGTGCGCTGTCTCGTCGGACCGGTGAAGGGCAGCTACGAGCAAGGGAGCCGTCGGCACCATGACCACCCCATCCGGACCAGGAGACGGCCGGCTCGATCCGGGCCTGAGCGCGATCATGAGCGAGCGGCGTCAGCTGATCAATCTCGCGTACCGGCTCCTCGGCTCCCTGGCCGAGGCTGAGGACGTCGTCCAGGAGACCTACGCCCGCTGGTACGCCATGCCCCGGCAGCGGCAGGAGGCCATCGAGTCCCCCGGCGGCTGGTTGACGAAGGTCGCCGGTCGCATCTGCCTGGACCTGCTCGGCTCGGCACGGGCCCGCCGCGAGAGCTACGTGGGCGAATGGATCCCGGAGCCGCTGCCCGATCGTATGGAGTGGCCAGGTGGGCGGCCGGGCGACGCCACGATCGACCCGGCCGACCGGGTCACCCTCGACGAGTCGATCAGCATGGCCTTCCTGGTCGTGCTCGAATCGATGACCCCGGCCGAGCGCGTCGCGCTCATCCTGCACGATGTCTTCGGCTACTCCTTCGCCGAAGTGGCCGAGACCGTCGGCCGGACCCCGGCGGCATGTCGCCAACTGGCCTTCTCGGCCCGCCGCCGCATCCGCGCCTCGCGGTCTCCCGCAGCTCCGGCGGCCCAGCGGGCCGGCATCGTCAGGGACTTCAAGCGGGCATGGGAGGCCAAGGACATCGACGCCCTCATCGACCTCCTCGACCCCGGCGCCACGGCGGTCGTCGACGGCGGCGGTATCGTCAGCGCCGGGCTCCGCCCGATCGAAGGCGGCGAGCAGATAGCCCGCTACATCATCGCCATCACCCGCAGGGCACCCGACATGACGCTCCTGGAGCGCACGGTGAACGGTCAGCCCGGCCTGGTGGCCCAGCAGGACGGCGTCATCGTGACGGTGGCGGCGTGCGACGTCGTAGGTGACCGGATCAAGCGCATTTGGGCGGTACGCAACCCCGACAAGCTCCGGCCGTGGACGGTGCACGGGGTGGAGGAACAGTGGGACGGCGATTGGCGGTGAGAAAGTCCCTGTTCCGTGTCGCAGCGGTGAGCCGGTCAGGACACGGGGCGATCGGTGAGGATGAGGACACGAGCGCGGCTCCCGTGGCGATCCTTCGGCGTGGACATCCGAAAGATCGGCGGTAGCCCCGCGCTTTCGCGACCCGGCCACCGCGACCGGTCAAGCCACGAAATCCCATCGACGCCGGGGCCGCGGCTAGTCCCAGGTGGTCCCGTCGCAGGACTTCCGAAGCGATTCCATAATGCGCTGGTTTTCTCTCATGTGGAAACTCTGCGATCGGCGGGGCTTTACGGCAAGGCGCAGCGGAGGCAACATGTTGCCTTCCCCCGGCCGCTTCCTGTCACCCGTTCCGTATACCGGCGGCTCCGGGATCGTTCATCATCGGATGACCAGGGAGAACAGGGCGAGTCCCGGGTGCGGCGCCGCGTGGCGGGCGGCGCGCCCGGGGGCCAGCACGCCAGAAGATGCACCGGGAGACGCCCGGACGTGACGATGTCGTGGTGAGGACCGCGCATATCCCGTATGCCGCGGGAGCCGCCGGCGAAGACATCGCCGACGCTCCCCGGTATTCGCGCCGGAATTCGGCCGACGCCGTTCCACGCGGAACATCGACCGTCATTTTCGGCCGTAATTCGCTGCCGTGGGGGAATTCACGTCGCGACCCGACGTCCCGCGCACCGCACGGCCGCCCCGGTCGACGCACAAGCCGTACCCGCTGAAGCCGTTAGCCCCTCTCTGGCGAGGTGAGAAACTTGACTCTGGTCGAGACCCAAACGTCGGTCGACTTCGATGGCGAGACCCTGGACATCGCCGCCGTGCGGCAGGTCGCCGAGGACGGCGCCGCCTGCGTCGTCTCCTCCGAGACGCTGTCCAAGGCCGCGGCCAACCGCGACATGTTCGAGGACATCATCCGGCAGGGCATCCCCGTGTACGGCGTGACCACCGGCTACGGCGAGATGATCTACATGCTGGTCGACACCGACAAGGAGGTGGAGCTGCAGACCAACCTGGTCCGCAGCCACAGCGCGGGCGTCGGCCCGACCTTCGCCCAGGACGAGGCGAGGGCGGTCGTCGCGGCCCGGCTGAACGCCCTGTCCAAGGGGTACTCGGCGGTGCGTCCCGAGCTGCTGGAGCGCCTCGCGCTCTACCTCAACCTGGGCATCACCCCCGCCATCCCCGAGATCGGCTCCCTCGGCGCCAGCGGCGACCTGGCCCCGCTCGCGCACGTCGCCTCCACCCTCATCGGCGAGGGATACGTCCTGCGCGAGGGCCGCCGCGTCGAGACCGCGCGGGTCCTGCGGGAGTTCGGCATCGAACCGCTGCAGCTGCGGTTCAAGGAGGGGCTCGCGCTGATCAACGGGACCTCCGCGATGACCGGCGTGGGCTGCCTGCTGGCCGGGCGCGCCATGGACCAGATCCGCCAGGCCGAGATCGTCACCGCCCTGATCTGCGAGGTCCTGCAGAGCTCGACCAGCCCGTTCGGGGCCGAGGGGCACGACATCGCCCGCCCGCACCGGGGCCAGATCGACAGCGCGGCGAACATGCGGGCCCTGCTGCGCGGCAGCGAGCTGGCCGTCGAACACAGCGACCTGCGCCGCGCGCTCAGCGCCGACCCCGACCGCCTGCGCGCCCTGAAGTCGCGCGAGGCCTCCCGGCGCGGCTCGCACGGGGACGCGGACGGCGGTGTGCACCGTACCGAGGTCTACCTGCAGAAGGCCTACACGCTGCGCGCCATCCCGCAGGTCGTCGGCGCCGTCCGCGACACGCTGTACCACGTGACGGGCGTGCTGGAGACCGAGCTGAACTCCTCCAACGACAACCCGCTGGTCTTCGAGGGCCAGGAGGTCTTCCACGGGGCCAACTTCCACGGCCAGCCGGTCGCCTTCGCGATGGACTTCCTCACCATCGCCCTCACCCAGCTCGGCGTCTTCTCCGAGCGCCGCACCAACCGGCTGCTCAACCGGCACCTCAGCAACGGCCTGCCGGAGTTCCTCGTCGCGGGCGACCCGGGCCTCAACAGCGGGTTCGCCGGCGCCCAGTATCCGGCGACCGCGCTGGTCGCCGAGAACCGCACCATCGGCCCGGCCAGCACCCAGAGCGTGCCGTCCAACGGCGACAACCAGGACGTCGTCAGCATGGGCCTGATCGCCACCCGCAACGCGCGGCGGGTCATGCAGAACAACACCAGGATCCTCGCGGTGGAGTTCCTCGCCGCGGCGCAGGCGGTGGACGTGTCCGGCCGCTACGACCGGCTCAGCCCGGCGGGCAGGGCGACCTACGACGCGGTGCGGTCGCTGGTGCCGACGCTGAGCCACGACCGCTACATGGCCGACGACATCGAGCTGGTGGCCGCGGCGCTGTCCCGCGGCGAGTTCGTCGGCGCCGTCACCCGAAGCGACGTCGAGCTGCGCTGAGGGGCCGGCCCGCCGTACGACCGCCCGCCCGCCGCGAGGCCGGGGGACGGCCGTACGGCGGGCACGGGCCGGCGGGCCGCCCGCCCGCCGGCCGTACCGAGCACGGAAACGAGCACGGAAACGGATCGCGGAGAAAGGCGGTTCACCATGGCTGGCCTGATCAGGGTGAGGCCGGACGCCGATCTCGACGATGTCGTCGAGATCCTGGAACGGGACGGGGCCGTCGTCGTCGAGGACTTCGTCGACCAGGAGACCCTCGCCGGGCTGTGGGACGACCTCGGCCCCTACCTGGACTCCCAGGCATACAGCGACAACTGGTACGACGGGCTGCGGACCAGGCGGGTGTCCTCGCTGTTCGCCCGCACCACGCGCCTGACGCCGGTGGTCACCCAGCGCCTCTACCTGGGGGCGGCCCGCGCCATCATGCAGCGGCCGATCCCCATGTGGATCGGCCGGTCCCGGCAGGAGATGATCCCCACCATCCAGATCAGCGCCACGCAGCTGATCCAGATCCACCAGGGCCAGGGCAAGCAGCCCCTGCACCGCGACGACGCGCTGCACCTGCGCTCGCACCCGGGCACGACCAGCCGGGTGCAGATGATGCTCGGGATGAGCGAGTTCACCGCCGACAACGGCGGCACCCTGGTCATCCCGGGGAGCCACCACTGGGACGACGAGCGCGCGCCGAAGGCCGAGGAGGCCATCCCCACCGAGATGCCGGCCGGGTCGTGCCTCATCTGGCTGGGCGGCGTCTACCACGGCGGCGGCCGCAACGTCACCACCGTGCCGCGCACCGGCATGACCATCTCGCTGGACCTGGGCAACCTCCGCCAGGAGGAGAACCAGTATCTCGCGGTGCCCAGGGAGAAGGTGCTGGCCTACCCCGAGGAGGTCAGGCGGCTCCTCGGCTACGACCGCTGCCCGCCCGGCCTGGGCTGGGTGGAGATGAACGACCCGTACATCATGCTGGAGGACGAGGAGACCCGCCGCGCGGCCGGCGTGGACGTCGCCTCCGGCACCGCCCCCGCCACCGTCACCGGCTGACCCGCCGCCGTCCGCCGTACCTCCGGGCGCCGCGCGGGCGGCCCCCGAGGAGACGGCGCGCGCGGTACGGCGCGGCGGTCAGGCCGCGGCGGCGTACAGCACGTCGCGCAGGCCGGGCAGGTCCTCCCGGTCGCCGCGCCAGACCAGCCGCAGCCGCAGGTCCGGGACGGCCAGGCCGAGCCGGGTCAGCGCGCCGGACCGCAGCGCCTCCGCCACGGCGAACTCCGGCAGCAGCGCGATCCCCAGGCCCCGCTCGGCCCAGGCCCGCATCACCGCGACCCCGCCGGCCCGGACCCGCTCCGGGCCCGGCCCGAGGACCCGGTCGGCGGCCATCCAGAAGGAGCAGGCCGGCACGTTGACCAGCAG
Source organism: Streptosporangium pseudovulgare (assembly GCF_014648055.1). Taxonomy (GTDB): domain Bacteria; phylum Actinomycetota; class Actinomycetes; order Streptosporangiales; family Streptosporangiaceae; genus Streptosporangium; species Streptosporangium pseudovulgare. The sequence continues at coordinate 27,986 of NZ_BMQJ01000011.1, read as the reverse complement.
CCGCTCACCGGCCAGGTCGCCGGGCAGCACGGGGGAGCGGCCGGCCAGCCGGTGGCCGGGCGCGGCGACCAGGGCGAGCGGGACGGGGTCGAGGTCGAGGAACGTCAGGGGTCCGGCCGGCGGCGGGAAGCCGAGACCGCCCAGCGCCTCCCCGGTGTCCAGCAGCAGCGCCGCCTCCAGCCGCCCGCCGGCGACCCCGGAGAGCAGTTCGTCCCGGCTCACCGCGGGGGCGACCTCCACGGCCAGGCCGGGGCGGCGCTCGGCGAGCCGGGCCAGCACCCGGGGGACGAGCGTGGCGGCGATCGTCTCCAGCGCGCCCAGCCGCAGCACCCTCGGCCGCCCGGTCACCTCGCAGCGCGCCTGCTCGGCGGCGTCCAGCAGCCGCCGGGCCCAGGGCAGCATCCGTTCGCCCGCGCCGGTCGGCCGCATCCCCCGCGCGGTCCGCTCGAACAGCGGCACGCCCAGCGACCTCTCCAGTGCGCGGATCTGCTCGGAGACGGTGGAGGGCGCCAGCCCCAGCTCGTTGGCCGCGTCGGTCACCGTGCCGTCGCGCGCCACCGCCTCGAAGGTCCGCAACTGGCGTAGCTCCACGCCGTCCCCCGATCGCCCGTTCCGTTCGGAATTCCCGAACGGAGTGTACGGACGGCCCGGTGGAGCCCGGAAGCCGGGAGCCGGACAGTTGGTCCCCATGACCACCGTCGAATCACCCATCCCCGGCGAGCGCACCGGCCGGGCCGGGCACCCGGTCGCGCTCCTGGGCATCTCGCTCGGATACTTCATGGTGCTGCTCGACATGACCGTGCTGTCGGTCGCCGAGCCGGACCTGGCCGCCTCGCTGCACACCTCGGTCGCCGGCCTGCAGTGGGCGACCACCGGCTACACCGTCGTCTTCGGCGCCCTGCTGCTGACGGCCGGCGCGGTCGCCGACCGTCACGGCGCGCACCGCGTCTTCCGCGCCGGGGTCGCGGTCTTCGGCCTCGGCTCGCTGCTGTGCGCCCTCGCGCCGGCGCTGTGGGCGCTGGTCGGGGTGCGTGCGGTGCTCGGCGCCGCGGCGGCGGCCTGTGTGCCCGCCTCGATGGCGATGATCGCGCGGCTGTACCCGGACCCGGCCCGCCGCACCCGCGCCGTGGCGACCTGGGCGGCCGTCAGCGGGGCCGCGGTCGCCGCGGGCCCGATCGCCGGCGGCGCGCTGGTCGAGCTGGCCGGCTGGCGGGCGATCTTCCTGGTCAACGTGCCGCTCGCGTTGCTGGTGCTGGCCACGACCGCCGGGCGGGCGGTGGCCTGCCCGCGCGGCGAACGGCGCGTCGACTGGACGGTGCAGCTCGCGGCCTGCGCCACCCTGGCGCTGCTGACCGACGCGCTGATCGCCGCGGGCTCGGGGTCCTGGGCCCACGTCGCGGTCTCCGCGGCGGCCGCCGTGCTCGCCGGGACCGCGTTCGCGCTGCGGGAGCGGCGCAGTGCCGCGCCGGTCCTCGACCCGGCGCTGCTGCGCGGCCGGGGGGTGCGGACCGGCCTCGCGGTGGGGGCGGCGGTGAACTTCGCCCTCACCGGCGACCTGTTCGTGCTGCCGCTGCTGCTGCGGCACGACCACCATCTCGGCCCGGTCGCCAGCGGTCTGGCGTTCCTGCCGCTGACCCTGCCGTTCGCGCTCAACCCCCCGCTGACCGGCCGGATCGTGGCCCGCCGCGGCCCGCGGGCGCCCATCACGGCCGGTGCGGCGCTGCTGACCGCCGGCGGCGCGGTGCTCGGCTGGGCCGCCTGGGCCGGCGCCGGGTACGGCGTGCTCGCCCTCGGGCTGCTGCTCACCGGGTTCGGGGTGTCGTTCGTCCTGCCGGCCCTGGCCGCCGCGGTCATCGGCGCGGCCCCGGAGGGCACGGCCGGGTCCGCGGGAGGCGTGCTCAACGCCGCCCGCCAGACCGGGGCGACCCTCGGCGTCGCCGCCATGGGAGCCCTCACCGGCCTCGGCGCCCCGGCGGGCCCGGCGGCCGCGCTCCTGCTGCCGGCCGTGCTGTGCGCCGCGGCTGGCGGGTGGTTCGCCCGCGTGTCCTCCCGCTGAGCGCGTCCGGTCCGGCCCCGGACGAGAGGCCGGACCGGACGGCGCCGTCAGAGGTCGAACATGGCGCCGCGGACCTGGCGCAGGTCGTCGAAGGACGACAGGTCCGGGACGGTCCAGCCGTCCAGGTCGTACTCGGACATGCACTCCTCGACGAACGCCTTGTAGCCGTCCACCTGCCCGTTCGCCGTCTGCGCGGCCAGCAGCTCGACCCGGGTGTTCTCGTGGTTGCCGGCGTAGTTGCGCTCGTACAGCTCGTGCCGGCCGCCGAACTCGGTGCCGACCGCGTCCCACAGCAGCTTCATGACCTTGATCCGCTCGACCGCCTCCATGCCGCCCGAGCCGCGCAGGTACTTGTCGAGGTAGGGGCGGACGTCGGGGTTCTTGAAGTCGTCGGCGCTGGAGTTGATGTAGATCAGGCCGCTGGCGATGTCCTGCTGCACGATCTCCTTGACCCGGGGGTAGCCGATCTGCATGAACCACCGGTAGGCCAGGCCGTACTGGGGGTTGGGCAGCACCGCGCCGTTCGCCCACGCGACCGGGTTGCGCGCGGCGGCGTCGGAGAACGCCCAGAACAGGTTGCGCCAGGCCAGCACCTCGCCGATCCGGCTCTGCACGCCGCGGAAGTCCTTGGTGCCGGTCGCCTCCACCGCCTTGATCAGCAGGCCCGCGATGAACTCCAGCTTGACCGCCAGGCGGGTGCACCCGTGGAAGGTGAAGCGCTCGGGGAAACCGGAGCGGCCGGTGAAGAGCTGGACCTTCCCCAGGTGCCCGTAGATGAAGACGTTCTCCCAGGGGATGAGCACCTTGTCCAGGACGAGGATCGTGTCGTTCTCGTCCAGCCGCGACGACAGCGGGTAGTCGAACGGGCTGCCCATGGCGGTGGCCGTGGCGGTGTAGGAGGGGCGGCAGATCAGCTTCAGGCCGGGCGCGCCCATCGGCACCGTCGCGACCAGCGCGAACTTCCGGTCCTTGATCGGCAGGCCGTAGTGGGCGATGAAGTTGTAGTGGGTCAGCGCGGAGCCGGTCGCGACGACCTTGGCGCCGCTCACCACCAGGCCGGCGTCGGTCTCCTTCTCCACGTGGACGAACACGTCGGCGACCTCGTCCGGCGGCCGGTTGCGGTCGACCGGCGGGTGCACGATCGCGTGGTTCCAGAACAGCACCTTCTCCTGCGACTCCCGGTACCAGCGCCGGGCGTTGTCGGAGAACGGCTCGTAGAACTCGGCGTTGGCGCCGAGCGTGCCGAGGAAGGCGGCCTTGTAGTCGGGGCTGCGCCCCATCCACCCGTAGGTCATCCGCGACCACTCGGCGATAGCCCGCTGGTTGGCGACCAGGTCCTCGGCGCTGCGCGGCGTGGTGAAGAAGCTGTGCGTGTAGCCGTCGCTGCCGGTGTCGGTCGGCACCACGAGGGAGCCGCGCCGCTCCGGGTCGTGCAGAGCGTCGTACAGCCGCGCCGTCATCCGGACCGGGTTGTGGAACGCGGGGTGCGAGGTGACGTCCCTGACGCGGTCGCCGTACAGGTAGATCTCGCGGTCGTCGCGCAGGCTCTCGATGTACTCGGCGCCGGTCATCGGGCGCGTCTGCCGGCGCGCCGGACCGGCGGGCTCCGCGTTCCCGGTGCCGGACGCGCGGTCCTGAAGCTCAGTCAACGGACTTCTCCCTTCATTCCGCGTCGCCGGATGCGGCCCGCGGAGCGGTCTCAACCCGCGTCGCCGGATGCGGCCGGCGGGGACGGTCTCAACGCCGGAGGCCGGGCCTCCGCCGGGTCACTCGACGCCGAACCGGACCCGCGCCAGATCGCGCGGGGCGATGGTGGCGAGGAAGGTCGAAACTCCGGCGTGGGTGACGAACATCGACATGTCACGCCAGATGCGCTCCATGCGCTCGCCGTTCCGCACCGCGCTGGAGCCCGCGGTCGGGTACAGGTGCCGCTCGACCGCGCGCCAGCACAGGTCCACCACCTCGCTGCAGATCCCGGCGATCCGCAGCTCCTGCTCCCGGGTGACGGCTGCCGGGCCCCGGGCGCAGGTCTCGCGCCACTGCCGGACCGCGTCCAGCGTCGCGGCCTCGGCCGTGGCGATCATGCCGGCGGCCCTGCCGTACCGGAGCTGGTAGTCGGGGTCCTCGGAGCGCGGCACGATCGGCGGGAAGGGGGTGGTCCGGCTGCGCATCAGGTCCTCGTAGGCGTCGAGCGCGCCCCGGGCGATGCCGACGGCCAGGGCGGCGTCCTCCATGACCATGAAGCTGAGCTGGCCGCCGCCGTACTCGGGGTTGCCGTGCAGCGCGCGGCCGGGCGTGCCCTCGGTGACGCTGACCTGGCTCATGTGGGTCCGCATGAGGAAGTGGGCGGGGATGCGCCCGTTCTCGATCCGGATGCTGTGCGAGCCGCTGCCCTTCAGCCCGAGCGCCCCGCCCCAGTCGTCCAGGCGGGTCCACTCGCTGCGGGGGGCGATGAACATCGCCGGTTCGGGCTCGCCGCCGCCGTCGGGGGTGACCATCGCGTGCCCGATGAAGTGCGTGGCGTACGGCGAGCCGGAGCAGTAGCCCCAGGTGCCGTTGAGCACCCAGCCGCCGTCGTCCGCGGGCTCGGCCGTGCCGCCGGGCATGACGGTCGCGGGGCAGATGAAGTGCCCGTCGCCGAAGACCTCCTCCTGCACCCGCTCCTCGAACAGCGTGGCCACCGCGAGCGCGTGCGCCGCGCCGAGGCAGTACATCCACCCGGTCGAGGGGCAGCCCCGGGTGAGCGCCATCGTCACCCGCATGAAGGTGTCGATCCCGAACTCGTAGCCGCCGTACCGGCGGGGGACCAGGATCCGGTAGAACCCGGCCCGGGTGAACTCCTCGTGGACGTCCTCGCCGTAGAAGGTGCGCCGCTCGGTCTCGGCCTGGCGCTCGACCAGGGACGGCGCGATGGCCTCGGCCCTCGCCACCATCTCTTCCGGCGTCAGGCCGGGCTCGGGCGGGGAGGGAGGGGAAAGGCGGCGCTCGGGAATGCTGGTGACGACTCCCATTCTTCGCGTGTCCTCACGGTCTCGTGGGCGGATGCGACATGCGCCAGCGTCACACCCGTCTCCGGGGCGGCGCATCTTTCGGGTTGCGGTCCGGAGGGCGGGCGCGCCCACTCACCGGAGGGCGTTTCCGGGTGGGGGAAGCGGATTCTCCGGATGGGGGACGCAAGAGAGCATTCCTGAATAAGAAAAAGCGCCGGGCCGGGGCGAGAATCGCACCACCGGTACCTTGCTGGGCCTATAGGCTCTTCATGATCCCCGGCCGTGACCGCTGTCGCGGGCCGCGGGGCGACGGCGAGCCGGCCCATCCGGGTTTTCGACACGCCGGCGGACGGCGGAGCCGGGCGGGCCGGCTTCGATCCGTGCAGAAGCCATTTCTTCCCTCAGGTCCGAGAAAGGACGACACATGACGAGCAGGATCGAGATCACTCGAACCTTCGATGCGCCGCGCGAGCTGGTGTACGCCGCCTGGACCGAGCCCAAGCACTTCACCCACTGGTGGGGCGCCCCGCTGGACACGATCTCCATGGACGTCCGCCCCGGCGGTGAGTGGCGCGCCACGATCGTCGTCGACGAGCAGACCCAGGTGCCCTTCGCCGGCGTCTACCGCGAGGTCGTGCCGAACGAGAAGCTGACCTACAGCCTTCTGGACCTGAGCGACGACGCCGAGAAGGAGGCGGCCCGCCAGCAGCGGGACGGCGACACCGAGGAGCTGGTGACCGTCACCTTCGTCGACGCTCCCGGCGGCACCGAGCTGACCTTCGTGCAGGAGGGCAACCTGCCCGAGGACGAGGTGCCGCGGGCCACCGAGGGCTGGGGCTACTTCTTCACCGCTCTCGACGAGTACCTCAAGAGCGTCAAGTAACGCGGGGCGCGGTCCCGCGTGACGCGGCCGGGGCGGGCGGAGGGACCCGCCCGCCCCGGCCGCCGCGCCGTACGACATCGGGCGTTCACCGTCCGGGCCGGTTGGAGGAGCAGTGACCACTGACACCATCGCGAGGAACACCTCCGGCGACAGCGCGCCGGGGCACCGGGGCGCCAACGTCTACGGTGAGGAGGTCAGCGAGATCTACGACCTCCTCTACAAGAGGCGCGGCAAGGACTACGCCGCCGAGGCCGCCGTCATCGCCGGCCTGATCCGCGAGCGCGCGCCGCACGCCGCGTCGCTGCTCGACGTGGCCTGCGGCACGGGGGAGCACCTCGTCACGCTGCGGACCATGTTCGGGCACGTCGAAGGGGTCGAGCTCTCCGACTCGATGCGGGAGCGGGCGCAGGGGAAGCTCCCCGGCGTGGCCGTCCACTCGGGGGACATCCGGGACTTCGACCTGGGCCGCACCTTCGACGCGGTCTGTAGCCTCTACGGCACGATCGGCTACATGTCCTCCCAGGCGGAGCTGGACGCCGCGATCGCCGCCATGGGCCGGCACGTGGCGCCCGGCGGCGTGCTGATCGCCGAGCCGTGGTACTTCCGCGAGGGGTTCGCCGACGGCCACATCGGCGACGACATCGTCCGCGAGCCGGGCCGTACGGTGACCCGGCTGGCGACCTCGGTGCGCACCGGGAACGTCGTCCGCGTGGAGGCCCACTACCTGGTGGCCGACGCCGCCGGGGTGCGGCACTTCGAGCACGTCCAGGTGATGAACCTGTTCGGCCGGGACGAGTACGCGGCGGCCTTCGCGCACGCCGGCTTCGAGCCCGTCCGCGTGGAGCCGGGCGACCTGCTGGCGGGACGGTCGCTGTTCGTCGGCGTACGGCGATGATCCCTCTGTTCCGCACCGCGGTCGCGCCCGGCACGGCCGAGCGCGTCACCGCGGTGGTCGACAGCGGCCGGTTCGGTCACGGACCGGCCGTCGAGGAGTTCGAGCGCGCCGTGGGCGCCCGGGTGGGCAACCCCAGGGTCGCCGCGGTGAACAACGGCACCTCCGGCCTGCACCTCGCCCTGCGGCTGGCGGGCGCCTGCGCCGGCGCCCCGGGCGCCCCCGACGGGCCGGGGGAGGTGCTGAGCACGCCGTTCACCTTCGAGGCCACCAACTGGAGCATCCTCGCCAACGGCATGCGCCTCACCTGGGTGGACGTCGATCCGGCGACGCTGAACGTCGACCTGGACGACCTGGCGAAGAAGATCACACCGGCGACCCGCGCGATCATGGTGGTCCACTGGGCCGGCTTCCCGGTGGACCTGGTGCGGCTCGCCCGCATCCTCGACGACGCCGAGGCCGAGTACGGCTTCCGGCCGGTGGTCGTGGAGGACTGCGCCCAGGCGTGGGGGGCCACCTGCGCCGGTCTGCCGCTGGGCGGCCACGGTAACCTCTGCGTCTTCAGCTTCCATGCCACCAAGCACCTGAGCTGCGGAGGCGGCGGTCTGCTGACCCTGCCCGACGAGGAGTCCCTGCTGCGCGCCCGCCGGCTGCGCTTCTTCGGCATCGACCGGGACGCCGACCGGGTGAACGCCGACTACGACGTGGCCGAGTGGGGCTACAACTTCTACATGAACGAGATCAACGCGGCGATCGGGCTGGCGAACCTGGAGACGGTGGACGAGCGGGTCCGGCTGCACCGGCTGAACGCGGCGTTCTACGACGCGGAGCTGGCCGGTGTGGCGGGCCTGGAGCTCACCGCGCGGACCGAGGGGCTTGAGCCGTCGTTCTGGCTGTACCCGGTGAAGGTCGACGACCGTGCGTCCTTCATGCGCAAGATGGCCGGCGCGGGCGTCACCGTGAGCGTGGTCTGCCGCCGCAACGACGAGCACGGCTGCGTGGCGGACGCCAGGACGCCGCTGCCGGGCGTGGACGCGGTCCACGACCGGGTGGTCAACATCCCGGTCGGCTGGTGGCTGACGCCGGAGGAACGGTCGCACATCGCCGAGACGATCAAGTCCGGCTGGTGAGACCCGGGCGGCGTTTCCCGGGCACCGATGAAAACCCCTGAAAATTCCCGGCGACCCCTCTGAAAAACCCCGTAAAAAGCATCCGGAATTCCCCGGAAAGAGGGGTTGGCCAGCGCAATCACCGATAAAGGGCCCGCGTCGCCCGGTGTTAACGTCGGGTCATGCATAATCCCTGTCGAATCTGTGGCGGAACCGTCAAGGGGTCGATCGACCTCGGGCGCCACCCCCGTGGAAACGCCTTCCCTCGACCGGGGGAGACGGCGGACGAGTTCTTCTACCGGCTGGTCGTCGGAATGTGCGACGTGTGCACGATGGTCCAGCTGCTGGAGGACATCCCGCAGGAAGTCCGGTATCACGATGAATACCCCTACCACGCCTCCGGGTCGGCCATTCACCGGCGGCATTTCGAGGAGATCGCCCAAGGATTCCTCGACACCGAGCTGACCGGCCCCGACCCGTTCGCCGTCGAGATCGGCAGCAACGACGGGGTCATGCTCGCCAGGATCGCGCGGGCCGGCGTGCGCCACCTGGGCGTCGAGCCGTCCCGGCAGGTGGCCGAGATGTCGAGGGCCAAGGGCGTCCGGGTGCTCCCGGAGTTCTTCGACGAGGGAACCGCGGAGCGGATCCGCGCCGAGCACGGCCCCGCGGACGTCATGTTCGGGGCCAACGTGATCGCGCACATCTCACACCTGGCCTCGGTGCTCCGCGGCGCCGCCCTGCTGCTGGCCCGCACCGGGGTGTTCGTCTTCGAGGAGCCCTACCTCGGCAGCGTCGTCGAGAAGACCGCCTTCGACATCCTCTACGACGAGCACTCGTTCGTCTTCTCCGTCCGGGCGATCCAGGCCGCGGCCGAGCGCTTCGGCCTCGAACTCGTCGACGCGCGGCCCATGGAGATCCACGGCGGCTCGATGCGCTACACCCTGGCCCCGGCGGGGGCGCGGCCGGTCTCACCCCGGGTGGGCGAGCTGCTGGAGAAGGAGGCCGCCCAGGGGCTCGGCGAGCACGCGACCCTGGAGGAGTTCGCCCGCCGGGCGCGGACCGTCCGCGACGACCTCACCGCGCTGGTGCGGGACCTGCACGCCCAGGGCAAGCGGATCGTCGGCTACGGCGCGCCCGCGAAGATCACCACGGTGACGAACTACTGCGGCATCGGCCCGGACCTCATCCCCTTCGTGTGCGACTCCACGCCGTCGAAGCAGGGCCGCCTGGTCGCCGGGACGCACATCCCGGTCAGGGCCCCGGAGGCGTTCTCGGCGGACCACCCCGACTACGCGCTGCTGTTCGCCTGGAACCACGCCGAGGAGATCATGGCCAAGGAGCGGGAGTTCGCCGAGCGCGGCGGCCGGTGGATCCTCTACGTGCCCGACGTCCACATCGTGTGAGGTCGTGCGCGGTCGCCCGGCGAGGCCCGGTGACGCCGGGGCGGTCGGGATATCCGGCGGCGCCCGTGACGCCGGGGCGGTCGGGGACGTCCGGCGACGCCCGGTGACATCGGGGCGCCCGTTTGTCAGCACGTGCGGAGATGCGTCCCCGGAAGGGAAGCGCGAATCATGGTGACCGTCCGGTCGCCCCGATCCCGCGACCGCCCCCGGTTCCCCACCTCGCCGGCCAGGGCAGCCCCGCAGACTCGCCGGCCAGGGCGGCCCAGAAGAAAGGAAGAGCCATGGTGTCCGTGGCAACGTCATCCGGCCAGGCCGGCGCTCCGGCCGAGCGCCGCCCCGATCTGCCAGCGCTGACGGGGATGCGCATCATCGCCGCACTGCTGGTCTTCCTCTGCCACGCCGTGCTTCCGGTGACCTCCGGAAACCACAACCCCCCGATGCCGTACGGCGACCAGGGGCTCACGATGAACCTGCTGTGGTTCTTCTCCGCGGGCGGGCAGATCTCCCTGTCGTTCTTCTTCCTCCTGAGCGGGTTCATCATCACCTGGTCCACCCGCCCGGGTGACCGGGTCCTGGCGTACTGGCGCCGCCGCGTCGTGAAGATCTTCCCCAACCACGCGGTCACCTGGGCGCTGGCCATGGTCCTGTTCGCGGGGGCCTACACGCCGTACTGGGGCCTGCCGAACCTCTTCCTGGTCAACTCCTTCTCGCCCGACCCGGCGCTGTGGGGCGGGGCCAACATGCCGGCCTGGTCGCTGGGCCCGGAGATGTTCTTCTACCTGCTGTTCCCCCTGCTGATCATCCCGATCAGGAAGATCGCCGAGAACCGGCTGTGGCTGTGGGCGGTCGTCACGGTCGCCGCGATGGCCGCGCTCTGCCTCATCACCGTCTACGTCATCCCGGACTCCCCGACCTACCCCGGTGAGCCGCAGTCGCTGCCGCAGTTCTGGTTCAGCTACATGTTCCCGCCGGCCCGCCTGGTCGAGTTCGTCCTCGGCATGATCGTCGCCCGCCTCGTCATCAGCGGCCGGTGGCCGCGGATCGGCGTCGTGCCCGTCGTGCTGTTCATGATGGTCGGCTACGCCGCCGCGCTGGTGGCCCCCGCCCCGTTCAACCAGACGCTCGTCTCGGCGGTTCCGTTCGCCGTGGCGATCGGCTCCCTGGCCATGACCAACATCGGCGGCACCCGAACCGTGTTCGGCAGCAGGCCGATGGTCTGGCTGGGCAACATCTCCTTCGCCTTCTACCTGACCCAGTCCTTCATCCTGTTCTACCTGCTCCCCAAGCTCTTCGGGCAGGCCGGCTACGGCGTCGTGGGCGGCACCGCGCTCATCCTCGGGATGGTCGCCGCCAACATCGTCGCCGGGTGGGCGCTGCACACGCTGGTGGAGAGGCCCGCGATGCGCTGGTGGAGCGGCTCCCGCAGGACCCGCGCCCCCCGCGGTGAGGTCCGGGAGGCCCCGCCCGCGCCCGCGCCCGCGCCGGCGCCGGTGCCGGCCGGCTCCGCGAGCTCCGCGAGCTCCGCGAGCTCCGCGAGCTCGATCGACTAGCCGGGTTCGCCGTACGGCGGGGGCTGCCACGGCGGAGATCGGAAAAGAGCGCAGTCTGGCGGAAGCGCAGAGGGGGGCGCCGCCGGGAGACTGGCCGGTGCGCATGCCACCGCGGGAGCACCGCGGGGGCGTGCGCACCGGAACGCCGACCTGACAACGACCCTCCGGCCGCGCCGTCGGATCCGCCGGCCGGGGGCAATGCCGAAGGAGGGATCTCCGATGGACACCACCCCCGAGGCCGGAGCCGTGCGCGCCGGCCCGCGCCAGTGGGCCGGACTGGCCGTGCTGGCCCTGCCCACCCTGCTGCTGTCGCTCGACATGAGCGTCCTGTACCTGGCCCTGCCGCACCTGAGCGCCGAACTGGACGCCACCGCCACCCAGCAGCTGTGGATCACCGACATCTACGGCTTCCTCATCGCCGGGTTCCTGGTCACCATGGGCGGCCTGGGCGACCTCGTCGGCAGGCGGAAGCTGATGCTGATCGGCGCGGCCTGCTTCACCGTCGCCTCGGTGGCGGCCGCCTACTCCACCAGCGCCGAGATGCTGATCGTCTCCCGCGCGCTGCTCGGCGTCGCCGGGGCCACGCTGATGCCCTCCACCATGGCGCTGCTCGGCAACATGTTCCCCGACCCCCGGCAGATGGGCACCGCCATCGCCGTCTGGATGAGCTGCTTCATGGGCGGCATGGCGCTCGGGCCGCTGGTCGGCGGACTGATGCTGCAGCGGTTCTGGTGGGGCTCGGTGTTCCTGCTGGCCATCCCCGTCATGGCGCTGCTGCTCATCGCCGGGCCGCTGCTGCTCCCCGAGTACCGCGACCCCGCGGGCGGGCGTCTCGACCTGGCCAGCGTGGCGCTCTCCCTGGCCACCATCCTGCCGTTCGTGTACGGCCTCAAGGAGCTCGCCAAGCACGGCTGGGAGCCGCAGTACCTCCTGGCCATCGCGGTGGGGATCGTCGTCGGCGTCTTCTTCGTGCGCAGGCAGCGGACCCTGGAGACGCCGCTCCTGGACCTGCGCCTGTTCGCGCACCGCACGTTCCGGGCCGCCCTGGTGGTCATGGTGCTGGGCGGGGCCGCCAGCGGCAGCTTCTTCCTCGTCAGCATGTTCCTCCAGACCGTGAAGGGCATGTCGCCGCTGGAGGCGGGGCTCTGGCTGGTGCCGTCGACGGGCGCGACCATCGCCAGCGTCATGCTGGCCCCGGTCGTCGCGCGGCGGTTCCGCCCCGGCCACGTCATCGCCGCCGGCCTGACCATCACCGCGGTGGGCTATCTGATGCTGAGCCAGGTGGACGGCTCCACCGGGATGGCCTTCGTCCTGACCGGCCTCATCGTCGGCGCCGTCGGCGCCGGCCCCATGGGAGCGCTCGGCACCGGACTGATCTTCACGTCCGTCCCGCCGGAGAAGACCGGCGCGGCCTCGGCGATCTCCGAGACCGGCGGCGAGTTCGGGATCGCGTTCGGCGTCGCCGTGCTGGGCAGCGTCGGCGCCGCCGTGTACGGCAGCCAGATCACCGTTCCCGACCAGGTCCCGGCCGCGGCGGCCGCCGCCGCCCGGGAGGGCATCGCCGGCGCCGTCGGCGCGGCCGAGCAGGTGGGCGGCACCCTCGGGGCCGAGCTGCTCACCGCCGCCCGAGAGGCGTTCACCACCGCGATGAACTCCGCCACCGGCGCCAGCGCCGCGCTGGCCCTGGCGCTGGCCGTCGTGGCGGCGATCGCGCTCGGGCACGTGCCGCCCACCGGACAGGCGGAGGCCGCCGGGGGCGCCGAGGGCGGGCCGGAGCAGGCGGGAGACGCCGCCGCGACCGCCCAGGACGGGCGGTCCGGCGAGCACTCCGCGCCCGCGGGCGCCGCCGCCGAGCCCGCGAACGCCTCCGGCTGACGCCGGAACCGCCCCCGGCCGAGGCCGGGGAACACCTCCGGCCGCGTCCGGAGAACGCCTCCGGCCGAAGGCCGGAACCGCCCGGCGGCCACGCGTCCCGTGGCCGCCGCCGGCGCGTGAGGGCCGTGGAGCCGCCACGGCCGGAAGCCGCCACGCCGCACCCCCGGCGTGGCGGCTTTCTCATGCGGTCCCCCGGAGCGGCCGTACCGGGCTCAGGGGTTCCCGAGGATCCCGCGGGACCCGGCCCGCGGGGCTCCCGGTCATTTCGTATTCGGAATTGCTGACTTCCCGCATCGCATTCCCGGACACTTTCCGGGCGGCCCGGATGGAAATAGCCTTGGAATGTGGCGCCATGCCGGGGCGGAATTACCATCCGCCGGCGGCGTCGTATTCCCCGCATATCTTCTCATGGTGTTCCGACACCACGACCAGCTCCACCACGAAACCCGGGAGACATCCGTGGAAAGACGCTGCCCTGTCCTCGACACCACCGGCCGAGACCTCCACGGGGAGACGGACCGCCTGCGCGCGCTCGGCCCCGCCGTACCCGTTGAGCTCCCCGGAGGCGTCATCGCGTGGTCGGTCAACCGCCACGACGTCATCAGGAGGCTGCTGACCGACCCCAACGTCACCAAGAGCGCCCGCAACCACTGGCCCGCGTTCATCAACGGCGAGATCCCGCCCGACTGGGAGATGATCAGCTGGATCGCCATGGACAACATGGTGACGGCCTACGGCAAGGACCACGTCCGGCTGCGCAGGCTGGTCGGCAAGGCGTTCACGCCACGCCGTACCGAGGCGATCAAGCCGCGCATCGCCGAGCTGACCGGCGAGCTCATCGACGCCCTGGCCGCCGTCCCGCCCGGCGAGGTCGTGGACCTGCGCCAGCGCTTCGCCTACCCGCTGCCGGCCCGCCTGGTGGCCGACCTGATCGGCATGTCCGAGGAGGCCCGGGTCGAGACCGCGAAGGTCATCGACATGATGGTGGACACCACCGTCACCCCCGAGCAGGCCCAGGCCATCCTGATGGGCTGGCGCGGCGCGATGGAGGAGCTCATCGCCGAGAAGCGCCGCAACCCGGGCGAGGACATCACCAGCGACCTGGTCGCCGCCCGCGACGAGGACGGTTCCCGCCTGTCGGAGGTCGAGCTGACCGACACGATCTTCGCGATCCTCGGCGCGGGCTCCGAGACCACGATCAACTTCTTCGACAACGCCATCACCGCCCTGCTCACCCACCCCGACCAGCTGGAGCTGGTCAGGTCGGGCCGGGCGAGCTGGGACGACGTGATCGACGAGACCCTGCGGGTGGAGTCGCCGCTGGCGCACCTGCCGCTGCGCTACGCGGTCACCGACATCGAGCTCGACGGCGTCACCATCCCCAAGGGCCAGCCGATCCTCGTCAACTACAGCGCGGTGGGGCGCGACCCCGCCCTGCACGGCGACGAGGCCGGCCGCTTCGACATCACCCGGCAGGACAAGGAGCACCTGTCGTTCGGCCACGGCCCGCACTTCTGCCTCGGCGCCGGCATCGCCCGCGCCGTCGCGACCATCGGCCTGTCCTCGCTGTTCGAGCGGTTCCCCGGGCTGAGCCTGGCCGCGGACCGCCGGGACCTGCAGCCGCTGCCGACGTTCATCATGAACGGCCACCGCGCCCTGCCGGTGCGGCTGACCGCCCAGGTGCCCGCCGGGGCGGGCGCCCGCTGAGCGCCTTCTGACGAGAACCCCGCGCGGCCACCGGCCGGGCCCCCTGTCCGGGGGCCCGGCCGGACCCGTGCCGGCCTTCTTCCGGGCGGCGGAGGTCCCGTACCGGCCTTCTCCCGGGCCGCGGAGGTCGGAGATTCCGTACCCCCGCCGAGGCTCCGGGAACGCGAAAGATCCGGCCGGCGCGTGCCGCGCCGGCCGGATCTCCCATGTGCCGCCCGCCGGAGGACGCGGACGGCGGTCCCGTCCGCCGGAGGACGCGGACGGTGGTCCCGCCTTGGCCCTACCGGCCGTCCCCGCCGGTGGCCCCGCTGTCGGGCAGGGCAAGCCACCAGGGGTTGGCGCGGGCCCAGGCGATGGTCCTGGCCAGACCCTCGCGCAGGGGCGTCCCGGCCTCCCAGCCCAGGATCCGGCGCGCCTTGCCGCTGTCCGGGATGCGCCGGGGCACGTCCTCGTAGCCGGACCCCAGCTCAGCCCGGGTGTCCACCGCGACGCTCGTCGTGCCGGCGCCGGTGAGCGCGGCGACCAGCCCGGCCGCGTCGCCGACGGTGGTCTCCTCCATGCTGCCCAGGTTGAACGTCTCCCCGGCCGCGGCCGGGTGGGAGGCGGCCAGCAGGGTCCCCTCGACGGCGTCCCCGACGAACGTGAAGCAGCGGGTCTGCTTGCCCCGGTCGTACACCACGACCGGGCGCCCGTTGAGCGCGCGGTGGATGTTCCGGCTCACCACGAACGCCGGCCGCTGCCGGGGCCCGTAGGCGTTGAAGTACCGCACGATCGTCGCCTCCAGCCCGTGCTGGCGGCCGAACGCGAGGGTCAGGTGCTCGGCCAGCGCCTTGGCCGAGGAGTAGGTCCAGCGGTCGGCGGAGGTCGGGCCGAGCACCCGGTCGGCCTCCTCCGACCACGGCACGTCGGGGTTCTTGCCGAACACCTCGCTGGTGCTCGCCACCACGACCCGGGCCCCGACGGCGGCGGCCCGCTCCAGGACGTTCCTGGTGCCCTGGAAGTTGATGTCGATGACGTCGAGCGGGCGGGCGAGGTACTGGTCCACCCCCACCACGGCCGCGAGGTGGTAGACCACGTCCACGCCCCTGGTGATCGCCTCGGCGAGGCCGCCGGGGTCGCGGACGTCCCCCCGGACCTGCCGGGCGTGCTCGCGGGCGAGCCGCTGGTCGTCCGGGAGCGGCCCGCTGTCGAAGACCGTCACCTCGTCGCCCCGGCCGATGAGCCGCTCCACCAGGTGGCTTCCCACGAACCCCGAGCCGCCGGTGACGACGGCGCGTACCGGGCTCACCGCCCGATCCCGCGGTAGACGTATCCCAGCCGCCGAAGCTCGGCGATCTTCTCCTTGGGGTAGTAGGCGCGGCCGTCCAGGAGCAGGCACGAGGACGCCACGGGCAGCGCGGCGAAGTCGATGTCGCGGAACGCCCGGTGCATGGCCAGGACCGCGACGCAGTCGGCGCCGCGCACCGCCTCCTCCAGGGTCCCGGACGGCCGCAGCTCCAGCTGCTCCTCGGCCTGCACCGGGTCGACCAGCGGGTCGAAGGCGCGCACCTGGACGCCGGCCTTGCGCAGGGCCGTGACGACGCCCTCCACCGGCGTCGCCCGCAGGTCACCGGTGTCGTTCTTGAACGCCAGCCCCAGGATGGCGACCGTGCAGTCCGCGGGATCCTTGCCGAGCCGCAGCAGCTCGTCGACGACGAGCTGCGTCGTGTACTCCGGCATCGCGGTGTTGACCTCGCGGCCGAGCGGCGCGGTACGGATCTCCACCCCGCGCGTGCGGGCGGTGTGCCAGACCATCCACGGATCCTTCACCAGGCAGGAGCCGCCGACCCCGATGCTGGGCAGCAGGATGTTGACGTTGCCCGTGCCCTTGGGGACCGTGTTGGCCGCCGCGATCACGTCCAGCACGTCCACGTCGAACGGCGCGCAGAACTTGGCGAGCTCGTTGGCGAGCGCGATGTTCAGGTCGATCCACCAGTTGTCCGCGAGCTTCACGATCTCGGCGGTCTCCGGGGAGGCGACCGGGATGACGTCCACGCCCAGGCCGCCCCGCCAGAACGCCGACGCGGCCAGCGTGCTGTCCTCGTTCACCCCGCCCACGGTGATGGGGAGCGCGCGCAGCTCGCGCAGCGCGGTGCCCTCGGCGAAGCGCTCGGGGGAGAAGGCGAGCCCGAAGTGCTCGCCGGCGCGCAGCCCGCTCCGCTCCAGCAGCGGCCGCACCAGCTCCCTGGTGGTGCCCGGCGGGACGGTGCTCTTGACCACCACCAGCTGCCCCTCCCGCAGGTGGGAGCCCAGCCGGGCGCAGGCCGCGCGCAGGTGGTCGTCGAACAGCGAGCCGTCGGGATGGACCGGGGTGCTGACCGCGATGAGCACGACGTCCGCCGCGCGGACGGCGGAGTAGTCGGTGGTGGCCGTCAGCCGCCCGCCGGCCACGGCGCCCGCGATCAGCTCGGCCAGGCCCTTCTCCTGGTAGCGGCAGTGGCCGCCGGCCAGCTCGTCGACCAGGTCGGCGTTGATGTCCACGCCCGTGACGTCCCAGCCGCGGTCGGCCAGGAGCGCCGCGATGCACGAGCCGACATAGCCGAGCCCCACGATCGCGACTTTCGGGTCTTGCCGGTCGGGTAGGAAACGCATCGACGCTCCTATCGGAAGAAATAATGAGAATTGATTTCCGTGGTCAGGGCGCGTCCATTTTCGTTTCCGTCCGTCGATCGCCCTGGCATGCGTCTTCTAGCGCATCGTCATTCTTGGCCGTCCCGCGCCGCATCTCCTGGATTGCGAGATGGGATGGGGTGCGGGCCGCCCGGAAACCCGGCAATCCACAAGATGCGCGGCCCGGCCGCCGTGGCGAATGCTGGGGCGGTGCGGCCGGAAAGGCACCCCTCCGCGCCCGGCACCCGCGGCCCCGCGAGGCGCCGGTCACGGCGGCCGGGGCGCCGGCGGCGCCGTTCCCACGCGCCGCGGCCGCCACGCCGGAAGGCCCCGGCACCCGCCGATCGAGACAAGGACCGTACATGAACGATCACAAGGCTCTGATCCTGGACGAGGTCCGCAAGTATCACCAGGACGTCCAGACCAGCGGGGAGTTCGTGCCCGGGGTCACCGAGATCTGGCCGACCGGCGCGGTGCACGACGTCGAGGACCGGGTGGCACTGGTCGAGGCGGCCCTGGACCTGCGCGTGGCGGCCGGGAGCCGGGCGCGGAGGTTCGAGTCGGTCTTCGCCCGGAAGATCAAGCGGCGCAAGGCCCTGCTGACCAACTCCGGCTCCTCGGCCAACCTCCTCATCGTCTCCGCCCTGACCTCCCAGAAGCTGGGGGACATGCGCCTGCGGCCGGGCGACGAGGTGATCACGGTCGCGGCGGCCTTCCCCACCACGGTGAACCCGATCCTGCAGAACGGCCTGGTCCCGGTCTTCGTGGACGTGGAGCTCGGCACGTACAACCCCACGGTGGAGGCCGTAGAGCGGGCGATCGGGCCGAAGACGCGGGCGATCATGATCGCGCACACCGTCGGCAACCCGTTCCCGGTGGCGGAGATGGCGCAGCTCGCCGCGGAACACGACCTCTTCCTGATCGAGGACAACTGCGACGCCCTGGGGTCGAAGTACGACGGCGAGCCGACCGGCACCTTCGGCGACATGGCCTCCATCAGCTTCTACCCGGCGCACCACATGACGATGGGGGAGGGCGGCTGCGTCGTCACCTCCAACCTGGCCTTCGCCCGCATCGTGGAGTCGCTGCGCGACTGGGGGCGCGACTGCTGGTGCGAGCCCGGTGAGAGCAACACCTGCCTCAAGCGCTTCAGCTACCAGATGGGCACGCTGCCGGAGGGCTACGACCACAAGTACATCTACTCGCACGTCGGCTACAACCTGAAGATCACCGAGCTGCAGGCCGCGCTCGGCCTGAGCCAGCTCGACAAGATCGACGATTTCTGCGCCGCGCGGCGGCGCAACTGGCGCCGGCTGCGCGAGGGACTCGACGGCGTCCCGCACCTGGTGCTCCCCGAGGCGACCCCGCGCAGCGACCCGAGCTGGTACGGCTTCGTCCTCACCGTGGACCCGCAGGCGCCGTTCGGCGCCAAGGAGCTGGTGGACTTCCTGGAGGACCGCCGGATCGGCACCCGCCGGCTGTTCGCGGGCAACATCATCCGGCACCCGGCCTACACCGACCGGGAGTACCGGATCGTCGGGGAGCTCACCAACACCGACGTCATCACCACCCAGACGTTCCACATCGGCGTCTACCCCGGCCTCACCGACGAGATGATCGACTACGTCGTCTCCTCCATCAAGGAGTTCGTGCGGGCACGCGGATGACCGGCCGGACCGGGCCCGGCGGCCCGCGCCGATGACCGGCCGCGCCGTGCCCGGCGGCCTCCGCGGCCCCCACGGGGTCCGGACGCCCAAGGCCACCAGGTAAGCGATGTTCCAAGGGAGACAGCCAATGCGCGTAATGCTCAGCGTCTGGCCGCAGACGTGCCACCTCTACCCCGCCATCCCCTACGCCCAGGCGCTGCAGCTCGCCGGGCACGAGATCTGCGTCGCCTGCCCCCCGGGCGCCGCCGACGACATCGTCGCCGCCGGCCTGACCGCGGTCGTCTGCGGCGAGCCCGAGACCGACGGCTGGCTCCGGGACGACATCCACCCCAAGGCCGACGAGATGGAGCGCCTGGCCGCGCTCCTGGAGATCCCCGACGCCGAGCGCGACAACTGGGACGTCTTCTTCCAGTACTACATGATGGCCGTCCGCTTCCACCTGCCCTCGCGGCCCAGCAGGCAGAACGAGGCACTGGTCGAGTTCGCCCGCTCCTGGAAGCCCGACCTCGTCCTGTGGGACCCCTGGTTCCCCGCCGGGGCCGTGGCGGCCCGCGCCAGCGGCGCCGCGCACGCCCGGGTGCTGATGGGCCCCGACTACAGCGGCTGGGCCGTCGAGAGGTTCGCCGCGCACGCCGGCCGTACCGGCGCCGGGCAGGCGGTGAACCCGCTGGCCGAGGCGGTGCGCCCGCTCGCCGCCCACTACGGCGTCGAGGTGGACGATGAGCTGCTGGTCGGCCAGTGGACCGTCGACCCCATGCCCGCGGAGATGCGGCTGTCCACCGGCATCGCCTCGCTGCCGGTCCGCTGGAGCCCCTACAACGGCGGCGGCGTCAAGCCGGCGTGGCTGTACGGCAGGCCCGAGCGGCCCCGCCTGGCGCTGTCGGTCGGCCTGTCGACCCGCGCGTACCACAAGGGGGAGTGGCGCACCCCGAAGATCCTGGAGGCGGTCGCGGACCTGGACGTCGAGGTGGTCGCCACCCTCAACGCCGACCAGCTCGAAGGCATCGGCGCCATCCCCGACAACGTGCGCACCGTCGACTACGTCCCGCTCGTCCAGCTCCTGCCCACCTGCTCGGCGAGCATCAACCACGGCTCCAGCGGCACGTTCTGGGCCTCGGTGGCCGCCGGCCTGCCGCAGATCATCACCGACACCGACGAGCCGCAGCGGGTCGTCGTCGCCGACGGTGAGAACAGCAAGATGGCCGAGCGGCACATCCTCTCCAAGGTGGCGGCCCGCTACGTCGAGGCCCGCCGGGCGGGCCTGCGGCTGAACCACCAGACGCAGACCGTCGAGGAGGTCAGGGAGCAGATCGTCGCGGTGCTGGAGGACCCGGCCTACCGCGCCGGCGCCGACGCCGTCCACGGCGAGTGGCTGGCCAAGCCCGGACCGGGCGAGATCGTCGCGGACCTGGAGAAGCTCACCGCCGAGCACCGGCGGCGCTGACGACCCGCGCGAGGGCCGGGGCGGGCACGGTCCGCCCCGGCCCTTTTCGCGTGCGCGGAGTCGGGCGCGCGCCGCCTCCCGATGCCGTGGCCGCGCGGGGAGCCGGGTACGCGCGAGGGATCCCGGGCACACGGGAAGGGTCCCGGGCACAGGGGAAGGGTCCGGGGCACACGGGAAGGGTCCCGGGCGCCGTCCGCGCCCGGGACCCCTCAGGTCCTCCGTCCCCCGGCCGACGGGACGCCGGCCGGCGGAGCGTCAGCCGTTGAGCCGCACGACCGCCTCCATGTCGGCCGCCGAGTAGTCGCGGCCGGCCGCGGCCTCGCTGAACGCCTCCACGCTGAGGCTGTGGGTGGGGCTGTTCTCCGGGTCGCGGAACCCGGAGGTCAGCGCGTACTCGTTGTAGACGTCCAGCAGCCGCTGCGCCTCGACGTCGGCGAAGGCGAAGCGCTCCTGCGGGTCGGCGTCGCGGGCCAGGATGTCGCCCATGGCGCGGGTCATGACGTCCTGGTTGCCGGCGAAGTCACCGAAGATCGCGCCCTCCGACGCGGGCACCCGCCCGGCCAGCTCCGGCCGCTGCCGTACGGCGCCGGCCGGGAACCGCATGACGTGGTCGTAGGCCACCCGGTGGCGGGGGTGCCGGTCGAACCAGCCCTCCTCCTCCAGCAGCGCGGCCGAGGAGTAGGTCAGCGGCAGGAAGCTGTTGGCCCGGTGCCGCTCGGCGGCGTACTCCGGGTTGTGCAGGTACTGCAGGAACGCCAGCGCCCCCTCCTGGGTCGCCTCGTCCAGGCCGTTGGCCAGCCACAGGGACGTGCCGGCGATCGCGTTGCCGACGTAGGGCACCCGGTCGTTGTAGGGGAAGATCCCGACCTCCATCTCGAAGTCGTTGTCCTCCGCCGCCCGGTGCATGTAGTTCACGTCGTTGGAGGAGGAGATCCGGATCGCCACGTCCTGCTCGGCGAAGGCCCGCAGCGTCCCGGCCCAGTCGGGGATCTTGCCGGTGTAGAGGTAGTGGCCGTCGCGGTGCAGCTTCTTCCACCACGTCGCCCAGGCCACCATCTCCGGCGAGGCCATGGTGGAGGTCGTGGCCCGGCCGGCGCGGCCGTTGTGGTTGTCGACGAGCAGGCCGCCCTGCGACGCCACCGCCTGCTGGATGAACGTGCCGTGGTTGGACCAGGTGATGGCGTGCGAGGGGCCGCCCGCCGTCGCGGCGACCGCCCGGCAGACCTCCTCGACCTCCTCCCAGGTCTCCGGCAGCTTCGTCACCCCGGCCCGGCGCAGCAGACCCTTGTTGGCGTACAGCAGGCTCGTGGTGGCCACCGTCGGCATCGAGTCGAGGTCGCCCTGGTAGGTGTAGTAGTCGCGGATCGGCGGGATGATGTCGTCGATCACGACAGGCTCGCCGAGGATCTCCGTACGGCCGCCGATGGCCTTCTGCACCGAGGTGAACAGCGGGCTGCCGTCCTGCGCCAGGGAGTCGCGGGCCACCTGGGTCATGTAGAAGTAGTACTCCGAGATCGCCGGGGTGCGGCCCTCGGCCGCCGCCTCCGCGACCTGGCGGGGGAAGCGCCAGAAGTCCTTGCCGTGCACCCGCACCTCGTACTCGGGGTGGGCCCGCTCGAAGTCCTCGCCCTGCTTGTACCAGCGGTCCATCCAGCCGGGAAAGGTCAGGTCCGGCACCCACACCTCGATGGGAATCCTGCGTTTCATGTGACCTCTTTCTGCTTTCGGGGCTTTCACGGCGCGTGGCCGTGGGCGCGGTCGGCTCGCGACCGGCCGGCGGCCGGTCCGCGCACCGGCGAACGGGGATGCGCACAGGAAGGTCGCGGAAACGGACCGGGAAAGGGCCCGCCCAGCGTCCATGATTTGCCGCCGCAGGAACGCCCGCATCTCCGTGGTTGCGGAGAAGACACCGCCGTCTCCGGGACGGCCGCGAGGCACGCGCCGGCCCGGGACGGAGCCGGAGAACCCCAGGAAGGGGGCTCCGCGGCGAGCCGTCCGCGTGCGGGCGGGTTCCCGTCCGGCGGGGTGGACGCCCCGGGGTGGTGACGGCCGGAAGCGGGTCCCGGAACCCGGTGCGCCGAAATCCATCGGAGAAAAATGCCGGCGGGATGTCGAGAACCCGCGCGCGGCTCCGTCCCCGGAGTGAGCACGGCCACAATGGGGCCGTACCGTACCGAGGAGAACACGATGGCCAAGTACCTGCTTCTCAAGCACTACCGGGGCGCGCCGGCGGCGGTCAACGACGTGCCGATGGACCAGTGGACGCCGGAGGAGGTCTCCGCCCACCTGCGGTACATGCAGGACTTCGCCGTGCGGCTTGAGGGCACCGGCGAGTTCGTCGACGGCCAGGCGCTCTCCCCGGAGGGCACGTTCGTCCGCTACGACGGCGAGGGGCGGCCGCCGGTCACCGACGGCCCGTTCGCGGAGACCAAGGACCTGATCGCCGGCTGGATGGTGATCGACGTCGAGTCCTACGAGCGGGCGCTGGAGCTGGCCGGCGAGCTGTCCGCGGCTCCGGGCGCGGGCGGGAAGCCGATCCACGAGTGGCTTGAGGTGCGCCCCTTCATGGCCGAACCGCCCACGGTGACCGAGTGAACGAGTCGCTGCTGCGGGAGCTGGTGCCCGCGGTGATCGGTGTCCTCGTCCGTCGCGGAGCGGACTTCGCGGCGGCTGAGGACGCCGTGCAGGACGCCCTGGTCGAGGCCGTGCGGGTGTGGCCGGAGGACCCGCCGCGGGACCCCAAGGGCTGGCTGGTCACCGTGGCCTGGCGCAAGTTCCTCGACGCCGCCCGCGCCGACGTCTCCCGGCGGCACCGCGAGGCGCGCGTCGAGGACGAGCCCGCGCCCGGCCCGGCCGGGGCGGTGGACGACACGCTCCAGCTGTACTTCCTGTGCGCGCACCCGTCCCTGACACCGGCCTCGGCCGTCGCGCTCACACTGCGCGCGGTCGGCGGCCTGACCACGCGCCAGATCGCGCAGGCATACCTCGTGCCGGAGGCGACCATGGCCCAGCGGATCAGCAGGGCCAAGCGGACCGTCTCCGGCGTCCGGCTCGACCGGCCCGGTGACGTCGCCACGGTGCTGCGCGTGCTCTACCTGGTCTTCAACGAGGGCTACTCCGGCGACGTCGACCTCGCCGCCGAGGCGATCCGGCTCACCCGCCGGCTGGCGGCCAGGATCGACCATGAGGAGGTCGCGGGCCTGCTCGCGCTCATGCTGCTCCACCACGCGCGGCGTCCGGCGCGGACCGGCCCCGACGGCAGGCTCGTGCCCCTCGCCGAGCAGGATCGCGGCCTGTGGGACACCCGGCTGATCGCCGAGGGCGTCGAGGTGCTCCAGGCGGCCCTCGGCCGCGACCGCCTGGGCGAGTTCCAGGCCCAGGCCGCCGTCGCCGCGCTCCACGCCGACGCCCCGACGGCGGAGGAGACCGACTGGGTGCAGATCGTCGAGTGGTACGACGAGCTGGTGCGCCTCACCGGCAGCCCGGTGGCCCGTCTCAACCGGGCCGTCGCGGTCGGCGAGGCCGACGGCCCGCGGGCCGGACTGGCCGCCCTGGCGGGGCTCGACCCCGCCCTGCCCCGCCACACCGCCGTCACGGCGTACCTGCGCGAGCGGGACGGCGACCTGGCGACCGCGGCACGGCTCTACGCCGAAGCCGCCCGGTCGGCGCCCAGCCTCCCCGAACGCGACCACCTCACGCGACAGGCCGCCCGGCTCAACGCACGGTTGCGCGGCTGAGCGGCTGGGCGGCTGGGCGGCGCCGCGCGATCGCCCGGCTCAACGCGCGGCTGGGCGGCGCCGCGCGATCGCCCGGCCCGCATGGCCCGAACGCGGCGCCGCACGCCGGGAGATGCCCGGCTCCGGAGGCCGGTGTGATGCTGAAGGGCGTCGTCCGCCACCGCGCCCGCGGCGGCGTTCCACGCCGGACCCGCGGTACGGACCTCCGCGCCCGCGGCGGCGTCCCGCGCCGGACCCGCGGGATGGACCTCGCGAAAGGACCGCAATGAGCGTTGACAGCACGTACGCGACCGGCACCCGTGCGACCGCCGGTGCCCTGGTGGAGGAGTTCGCCGCCGCGCCGGACGCCGGGGTGCGGGAGGCGTACCGGCGGCTGGTCGAGGCGGTGTGGGACGGCGGCACGCTGACCGGCCTCGCGCTGCCCGCCGCCTCCGAGATCGTGGACGGCCTGGACCGGGCCGGCGACGACCGGGCCGGCCTGCTGGCCGTCCTGCTCGGGCTGCTCACCGAGGCCGAGGCGTACGTCCCGGACAGCCCGGTGCGCGCCGCCGTACGGCAGGGCATGGACCGCTACCTGGACCTGCTGGACCGCTGCGAGCCCGACGAGCCGCTGGCCCAGGGGCTGATCTACCTCCTCGCGCACTTCCCCGAGGACCGCGACCGGATCCTCGCCCAGGTCTCCCGGCTGGAGCTGCCGGTGGACGACCTGTCGCGGCTGGACCGGTGCCTGCGCGAGCTGGACCCGGCCGACCCCGACCTGGGCCGGGTGTGGCCGGCGCCGTCGGTGTGGCGGCTCACCGACGAGGAGCGGGCCTTCGACAGGGCGTGGATCGCCTCCCTGAGCCCCGAGCAGATCACGGTGAACTGGCGCAACGACACCCGCAACGTCTGGGCCTACATGGGCGCCAAGGCGTACTGGACGGTGCGCGACGGCGTGCCCGCGGCGATCCCCCGCGTGCCGCACCCCGCCGACACCGGCGCCACCGTGCCGCCCGCCGCCGAGGCCGGGCCGGAGCTGCTCCGCCCGCACGCCGCCGCGTTCCGCTGCCCCGCCTGCCACGACGGCCTGGACTTCGGCGCCGGCAGCGTCCGCTGCGAACGCTGCGCGGTGACCTACCCCGTCACCCGCGGCATCCTCGACCTGACCGAGGGCATCAGCGACGCCGCCGCCGGCACCGGCGACGAGGCGTCGGCCAACCTACTGCGCAAGCTCGCCGAGATGCCGACCATGGGCCTCTACTACGAGGCCCTCATGCGGCCGGAGTTCCTGCGGGTCGCCGGATCCAACTGGGACGCGGCCGTGACGCCCGCCGCCGAGGACGCCTACATCGCCGCGCACGTGCGCCCCGTCGACGGCCCGGTGCTGGACCTGGCGGCCGGCGCGGGCCGCTGGACCGGCGTCATCGCCCAGGCGGTCGGCGCCGAGCGGCTGGTCGCCCTCGACATGGGCCTGCCGATGCTGAACACGCTGCGCGGCAAGCTGCCCGAGGTGCCGGCCGTACGGGCCAGCGCGCTGGAGCTGCCGTTCGAGGACGCGAGCCTGGGCGCGGTGGTCTGCTGGAACGCCCTGCAGGCGTTCCCCGACGACGCCGGTACGGCCATCGCCGAGGTGGGCCGCTGCCTGCGCCCCGGCGGCACCTTCACGCTGATGACGTTCGTGTGGGACACCGACCCCGTCTACCGGCACTTCCAGGCCGCCCACTCCTTCCCCGGCCGCCCCGCGGGCATGCTGCTGTTCGAGGCCGAGCAGCTGCGGACCTGGCTGGCCGAGGCGGGGATGGTCATCCGCGAGGAGTCGGGCAGCGGGACGTTCGTCTTCATCACCGCCGAGCGCGCCGCCTGAGCCGGGAAGGAGAGCCGCACGTGAGCGCCGACGTCACCACCGGCCCCGCCGACGTCACCACCGCCGCCGACCTCACCGCCACCGCCGCTGAGACCGACGGCCACGCCGCCGCCGAGGCCACCGGGGACGCCGTCGCCGTCTCCGAGGCCGACGGCCACGCCGCCGGAGACGCCGTCACCGCCGTCGCCCGCCCCGGCGAGCCCGGCTACGACGCCGCGACCGCCGTGTTCAACCTGGCCGCCCCGCCCCGCCCGGCGGCGGCGGTCGTCGCGCGGACCGTCGAGGACGTCCGCGCGGCCATCCGCCTCGCCGACGCCGAGGGGCTGTCGCTGCGGGTGCACACCACCGGCCACTCCGCCCCCGCCGCCCGGCCCATGCGCGACGCCCTGCTGATCCGCACCGAGATGGACGGCGGGGTGGAGGTGGACCCGATCCGCCGGGTCGCCCGCATCCCCGCCGGAACGCGCTGGGGCGTCGTCGCCAAGGCCGCGGCGCCGTACGGCCTGGCCGTCGCGCACGGCTCGTCCCCGACCGTCGGCGTCGTCGGCTACCTGCTGGGCGGCGGCCTGAGCTTCTACGGCCGCAAGGTCGGCCTGGCCGCCAACAGCGTCCGCGCCGTCGAGCTGGTCACCGCCGACGGCGAGCTGCGCCGGGTGAGCCTGGGGTCCGACCCGGACCTGTTCTGGGCCCTGCGCGGCGGAGGCGGCGGCTTCGGCGTCGTCACCGCGATCGAGGTGAAGCTGTTCCCCGCCGTCCAGGTGGTCACGGGAACGACCTGCTGGCCCGCGGCCCACGCCCGCGAACTGCTGCGGACCTGGCGGCGCTGGACCCTGGACGCGCCCCCCGAGGCGACGACCTCCGTACGGGTGCTGAACCTGCCGAAGATCCCCGACGTGCCGCCCATGCTGTCGGCGGGTCCCATCCTGTGCGTGGACGGCGCGGTGCTCGCCGAGACCGGTGACGACGTGGCCGCCGCGCGGCGGTACGCCGAGGAGCTGCTCGGCCCGCTGCGCGCCGTCGCCGAGCCGGTGCTCGACACCTGGCAGCTCACCGAGCCGGTGGACCTGCTCGACACGCACATGGACCCCTCCGACCCGGTCGCCGTCATCGGCGACCACATGCTGCTGGGCGACCTGGGCGACGAGGGGATCGACGCGCTGCTGCGGGTGGTCGGCGAGGGCTCCGGCTCGCCGCTGATCTCCGCCGGCCTGCGCCAGCTCGGCGGCGCGTACGCCAGGCCGCACCCCCAGGGCGGCGCGCTCGACCACCTCGACGCCCCCTACGCCTACTCGGGGGGCGGGGTTCCGGACCTCACCGGCACCGCCGAGGCCATCACCCGGCACATCGCGACCGTCCGGGAGTCGCTCGCCCCCTGGGACACCGGGTGGACGACGCCGACGTTCGTGGAGTCGCACGCGCAGCCACAGCGGCACCTCACCGACGGCCGGATCGCCGCCGCCGACCTCGTCCGCCACCGGGTGGACCCGGCGGGCCGCTTCCGCGACGACATCATGCCCGGCGCCACGAAGCTGGGCTGAGCACCGCCGCGCCGGAGGAGAAAGCACGGGCCGCCCCGGCCCGGGTCACCCGAGACCCGGCCGGGGCGGTGTTCCCGGACGCCGGCTCAGTCGCCGTGGGTTCCCTCCGTGATCCGCCGGAGTACGGACGTGTAGTCCTGGAAGGCGCTGCGGCCCTCGTCGGTCAGCGCCAGCCAGGTCCGGGGGCGTTTGCCGACGAAGCCCTTCGTCGCCCGCACGTAGCCCGCCTTCTCCAGCGTGGAGATGTGCTTGGACAGCAGCGAGTCGCTGACCTCGATCGTGTCGCGCAGGAAGCCGAACTCGACCGTTTCCGCCGCCGCGAGCATGGCCATGATGGACAGCCGCACCGGGGCGTGGATGATCTCGTCGAGCGCGTGCCGTGGATGGCTCACCGTTCCTCCGCGGAGCGTGACAGACGCACCGCACCGTACAGGAGAGGAGCGGTCGCGACCAACGCGACCAGCACGTCGGCCACCGTCCACAGCGGTCCTCGTTCCTGCGGGCGCAGGAACATGTTGTAGACCGCTCCGATCACGGTCGTGTCGGGTCTCATGATCTGCGTGACAGATCGTGCTCAGGACCTGTGTGACACTTCGCCGAGTGCTGGCGGAGTTGAGCGTGGTCGAGCAGCGGTACCAAGCCG
>NZ_BMQJ01000010.1 GCF_014648055.1 Streptosporangium pseudovulgare | reverse complement strand
CCGAGGCGGGTGGGACGGGGTTGTGCATCATGCACTGGCTTTTAACACACTGTTGAGTTCTCAAGAAACGGACGCGTTCACCGTCGATCCGGACCCTCAGGCCCATTTCTCCGGGGCGTTCCATTTCGTGTTTCCATCTTAGCTTTTCTCGGATTTTCGTGTCAAATCGTTTTTTCGAACGACTTGCCTCGGAGAATCCGGTCGAGCTAGGATTTTTCCGCTCTCTTTTGAGAGCAACCCTCCAAACATACCCTGACATTCAGACCGCGTCAAGAAGCTCGGATGATCCGAATGATCTTGGCGAAGACTGAACGCTCAGGTTCGTTCTGGTGGGATCCGTCTCGGGGCCCGTCCGCCTCTCAGGCGTCCGGCTCGCTCCCGAGCACTGCAGAAGGTTATGCCGCCCATCCGGCTCCGTCAAATCAATTAACCCGCGGTAGCGGAGGGACCGCGTCCCTCCCCGCCACCGGCCCCTCCCCCAGGACGAGGGCCGGAGACATCAGTGGCACACACCAGGGCGTTGACCTGTGGAAACAGCGAACGCCCCGGCCGAAGCCGGGGCGTTCGCCGACGTCGGCGCCGGCCGGTGTCAGCCGGCGACGACCTCGACGCCCCCGATGGACCGCTTACCGCGCCGCAGCACCAGGAAGCGACCGTGAAGCAGATCGTCCGTCGTGGGCACGTAGGAGTCGTCGGTGACCTTGACGTTGTTGAGGTACGCGCCGCCCTCGTTCACCGCGCGGCGGGCCTCGGACTTGGACTTGACCAGGCCGCTCTGGGCGAGCAGGTCCACCAGCGGAGCACCCAGGGCCGGCACCTCGGCCCGCGGCACCTCGGCCAGGGCCGAGCCGAGCGTCCGCTCGTCCAGTTCCTCCAGTGAGCCCTGACCGAACAGCGCCCGGGACGCCGTGACCACTCGCCGCAGCTCGTCCTCACCGTGCACGAGCGTGGTGACGTCCTCGGCCAGGGTCCGCTGCGCCTCCCGGGCGGCGGGCCTGTCGGCGACCGCCTTCTCCAGCTCGGCGATCTCGTCGCGGCCCCGGAAGGTGAACACCTTCAGGAAACGGATCACGTCGCGGTCGTCGGCGTTCAGCCAGTACTGGTAGAACGCGTACGGCGAGGTCAGCGCCGGGTCGAGCCAGATGGCCCCGCCCGCGGTCTTGCCGAACTTGGTGCCGTCGGCCTTTGTGATCAGCTTTCCGGTCAGGGCGTGGACGTGGGCGCCCTCCACCCGGCGGATCAGGTCGACACCGGCCGTGATGTTGCCCCACTGGTCGCTGCCGCCGAGCTGCAGCGTGCAGCCGTGGCGCCGGTAGAGCTCCAGGTAGTCGTTGGCCTGGAGGATCTGGTAGCTGAACTCGGTGTAGCTGAGTCCTTCCCCGCCGAGGCGCGCGGAGACCGACTCGCGGGCGAGCATGCGGTTCACCGGGAAGTGCTTGCCGATGTCGCGCAGGAAGTCGATCGCCGACATCTGCCCGGTCCAGTCGAGGTTGCTGACCAGCGTCGCGCCGGTGGGCCCCTCGTCGAAGGAAAGGAACCTCTCCACCTGGACGCGGATCCGCGCCACCCACTCGGCGACGACGTCGGTGGAGTTGAGCGAACGCTCGGTGCTGCGGCCGCTGGGGTCGCCGATGAGGCCGGTGGCGCCGCCCACCAGGCCGATGGGCCGGTGGCCCGCCCGCTGGAACCTGGTGAGGATCAGCAGCGTGGCCAGGTTTCCGGCGTGCAGCGAAGGAGCGGTCGGGTCGAAGCCCGCATAAACCGTGATCGGCCCCTCGGTGAGTGCCCTGCGCAGCGCGTCAGCATCGGTGGTCTGCGCGACGACGTCGCGCCATTCGAGCTCATCGAGGATGTCGGTCACGATCCTGGCTTTCCAATGTTCGAAGGGACACGTATCACTTCCGTACAGCCTGCCCGATCACGGCCCCGCTTCGCCACTTGAAACCTCCCCCGCGACCGGCCTGAACTGGGGCGGGCAACATGAAAGGCAGCGAAAGGAAACGAATCGGAAGATCCCCCGTCGATGCCTTCCCTCAGGAGGCGCGCCGGCGCGGGACGTGAGGCCGGTACGGCGAGACCGTCCGCTCCCCGTCGATCCAGAACCGCCAGGGGACGTCCTTGGCGGCCGACACCCCGGTGCGCGGCCCGGAGCGGACGGTCCCGGCCGCCGGAGGGTCTCCCGTCAGCACGTTTACCGGGCCGGGCGGGCAGGCGTCCACCCCGTCGTGCTCCCGGGTGAAGCCCAGCGCGACCGCCAGCCGGGCCGGTCCCCGGGCCAGGTCGTGCGGGGCGACGGCCCGGCTCGTGCCCGCCGTACGGCGGGCCACGGCGACCTCCGCGCCGGCGACCACCTCCCCGGCGCGCAGGAGCACGCCGGAGCCGATCCCCTCGGGGAGGCAGACGAGGTTGGCGCAGAAGTGCATGCCGTAGGTGAAGTAGACGTACAGGTGGCCCGGCGGCCCGAACATCACCGCGTTGCGCGCCGTACGGCCCCGGTAGGTGTGGGACGCCGGGTCCTCGCCGGGCACGCCGTACGCCTCGACCTCGGTGATGCGCACCGAGACCGGTCCGTGCGCGATCACCCTTCCCAGCAGGTCGGGGGCGACCTCGGGGCCGGGACGGTCGAAGAAGTCCCGGGTCAGCGGGACCGACCCGGCCGGGGCGAAGTCTCCCACGGGCATCAGGCCCCGTTCGCCCAGGCGGCCTGGGCGTCGACGGTCTCGCGCAGCGCGGCGAGCTGGTCGCGGACCCGGTCGGGCGCGGTGCCGCCGTGCGCCTTGCGGGCGGCCAGCGCGCCGGGCACCGAGAGCACCTCGCGGGAGTCGGGCGTCAGGTGCGGGGAGACCTTGGCGAGCTCCTCGTCGGTGAGCTCCCCGAAGTCCTTGTCGTTGACCTGGCACCAGACCACCAGGTGGCCGACCGCCTCGTGCGCCTCGCGGAACGGCACCCCCTTGCGGACCAGCAGTTCGGCCAGGTCGGTGGCCAGGGCGAACCCGTCGGGGGCGGAGGACTCCAGCTTGGCGGTGTTGACGCGCATGGTGGAGACCAGGCCGGCCATGGCGGGCAGGACCAGCATGAGGGTGTCGACGGAGTCGAAGACCGGCTCCTTGTCCTCCTGCAGGTCGCGGTTGTAGGTCAGCGGCAGGCCCTTGAGCGTGGTCAGCAGGGCGGTGAGGTTGCCGATGAACCGGCCGCTCTTGCCGCGGGCGAGTTCGGCGACGTCGGGGTTCTTCTTCTGCGGCATGATCGACGAGCCGGTGGAGTAGGCGTCGTCCATCTCGATCCAGCGGAACTCCTGGGAGGCCCACAGGACGATCTCCTCGCCCAGCCTCGACAGGTGCACGCCGATCATCGCCGCGTCGAAGAGGAACTCGGCGGCGAAGTCGCGGTCGGCGACGGCGTCCATCGAGTTGGGCGCGGCGGAGTCGAAGCCGAGCTCGCGGGCCACCGCCTGCGGGTCGAGCGGCAGCGACGAGCCGGCCAGCGCGCCCGAGCCCAGGGGCGAGACGGCCGCGCGCCGGTCCCAGTCGCGCAGCCGGTCGATGTCGCGGGCGAAGGCGTGCACGTGGGCCAGGAGCTGGTGGCCGAAGGACACGGGCTGGGCGTGCTGCAGGTGGGTCATGCCGGGGGCCGCCGTCTCGGCGTGCTCCTCGGCCTGGCTCATCAGCGCGGTCTCCAGCTCGACCAGGCGGGACACGATGTTCCTGACGTGGTCGCGGAGGTAGAGCCGCAGGTCGGTGGCGATCTGGTCGTTGCGGCTGCGTCCGGCGCGCAGCTTGCCGCCGAGCGTGCCGAGGCGTTCCAGCAGACCGCGCTCCAGCGCGGTGTGGACGTCCTCGTCGGCCACGGTGGGCCGGAACTCGCCCGCCTTGCAGGCGCGTTCGAGGTCGTCCAGCGCGCCGATCATGCGCTCCAGTTCCTCGGCCGTCAGCAGCCCGGCGCGGTGCAGCACCCGGGCGTGCGCCCGGGAGGCCATCAGGTCGTACGGCACCAGCCGCCAGTCGAAGTGCACGCTCACCGAGAGCCTGGTCAGCGCGTCGGCCGGGCCTCCTTCGAACCTGCCGCCCCACAGCCGCATCGGCTTGCCACCATCAGTCACCGTTGTTCTCCTCCCCTTCCACTCCGCGACCTTAGCCCAACCTGGGCATTCGGGTGTTCCGGGCCGCGGTGGCCCTCCGGGGAAGCCCCCGCGGCCCGGCGACGGCCCCGGCGCCGGGGCCCCCGGCGGGGAGCGACGCGGCGACGGAGGCGTCGAGGTCGCCGGAGAAGGCGGGCACGACCCGGTCAGGCATGATCAAGTTTTCTTCATGGTCTTCCGGTGCGGGTGATCCCGCGCCGGGACACGTGTCGTGGATCTTTCCGTCCACCGCGGTCACCCGTCGCGGCGCACGGTCTAGCCACGGCGGTCGGCATGTCGGAGCAGCGCCTCGGCGACCGCGGCGCCGCCCGTCGGGTCGCGGCTGATGACGAGGATGGTGTCGTCTCCGGCGACCGTGCCGAGGATGGACTCCCAGTCGGCGTGGTCGATGGCCGAGGCGAGGAACTGCGCGGCGCCCGGCGGCGTGCGGACGATCACCAGGTTGGCGGACGCGTCGGCGGAGACGAGCAGTTCC
Source organism: Streptosporangium pseudovulgare (assembly GCF_014648055.1). Taxonomy (GTDB): domain Bacteria; phylum Actinomycetota; class Actinomycetes; order Streptosporangiales; family Streptosporangiaceae; genus Streptosporangium; species Streptosporangium pseudovulgare. The sequence goes on along the minus strand of NZ_BMQJ01000010.1, from coordinate 319,682 downwards.
TCGGCGATCCGGCTCAGCCGGGCGGCCGGGGTCTCGCCCGTTCCGACCCGGGCCAGCGGGATCCGGCCGCCGCCCTCGCCGGGCAGGGCGTAGACCAGGGAGCCGTCCTCGGCGCGCAGCTTGAGCGCGCCCAGCTCGTCGAGGTCTCTGGAGAGGGTGGCCTGGGTGACCTCGACGCCGCTCTCCAGCAGCAGTTTGGCCAGCTCCGGCTGGGAGCGGATCGGCCGGCGCTGCAGCAGCTCGGTGATCCGCGCCTGGCGGGCGGCCTTCGTCATGGGGATCTTCATGTGACCTCCTCCGCCCGGATCGTAGCGGGGGCGGTGGCGGCCCCACCGATCCCGCCGATGGCGGCCTCGCCGTTCCCGGCGGCGGCCTCGCCGTTCCCACCGGCGGTGAGCAGCCAGTGCAGCAGGGCCTTCTGGGCGTGCAGCCGGTTCTCGGCCTGGTCCCACACCAGGCTGCGTGGGCCGTCGATGACGTCGGCGGCCACCTCCAGCCCTCGGTAGGCGGGCAGGCAGTGCAGGAAGATCGCGTGCGGGGCGGCCAGGTCCATCAGGCGGGCGCCGACCTGGAAGGGCATCAGGTCGGCGACCCGCTGCTCCTTGCCGTCCTGTCCCATGGAGACCCAGGTGTCGGTGGTGACGACGTCGGCGCCGGCCACCGCGTCGGCGGGGTCGGTGAGCACGGCGGCGGATCCGCCGGTGGTGGCGGCGATCTCCTGGGCACGGCGCAGGACCTCCGGGTCGGGGTGGTAGCCGGCCGGGGCGCCGATCCGCACGTGCATCCCGGCGACGGCTCCGCCGAGGAGGTAGGAGTGGGCCATGTTGTTGGCGCCGTCGCCGAGGTAGGCGAGGGTGAGGCCGGCGGTGGCGCCGAAGCACTCCCGGACGGTCTGCAGGTCGGCGAGGATCTGGCAGGGGTGGAACTCGTCGGTGAGGGCGTTGACCACCGGCACCGAGGACCAGGTGGCCATCGTCTCGATCCGCTCCTGGCCGCCGGTCCGCCACACGATGGCGGCGACCTGGCGTTCCAGGACCCGGGCGGTGTCCTCGACGGGCTCGCCCCGGCCCAGCTGGGAGGCCGCGGCGTCGATGACCAGTGGCAGGCCGCCCAGCTCGCCGACACCGGTGGCGAAGGAGAGCCGGGTGCGGGTGGAGGGCTTGTCGAACAGCACGGCGACGGTCTTCGGGCCGGCGAGGGGACGGTAGCCGTAGCGGTCCTTCTTCATCGCCTCGGCGAGCTGGAGCACCTCGGTCTGCTCGGCGGGCGTCAGGTCGTCGTCGCGGAGGAAATGCCTGGTCATTCTGCTGCCTCGTCAAGGATGGCGGGGAGGGCCGCCACGAAGGCGGCGGCCTGCCCGGGGGTGATCACCAGTGGGGGCGCGAGCCGTACGGCGCCGGGCTGGACGGCGTTGACCAGGAAGCCGGCCCGCTGGGCCGCGACCTGGACCTGGGCCGCGCGGTCGGCGGTCAGCACGATCGCCAGCCACAGGCCCCGGCCGCGGACGCCCGCGAGCAGGGGGTGGCCGATCGCGGCGATGCCGCCGGCGAGCTGGGCGCCGACCGTCTGGACGTGCTCCAGCAGGCCGTCGGCGTCGATGGTGTCGAGTACGGCGAGCGCGGCGGCGGCCGAGACGGGGTTGCCGCCGAAGGTGGAGCCGTGGTCGCCCTTGGCGAAGATCGTCCCGGCGGGGCCGACGCCGACGCAGGCGCCGATCGGCATGCCGCCGCCGAGGCCCTTGGCCAGGGTGAGCACGTCGGGCAGGATGCCCTCGTGCTGGTGGGCGAACCAGTGGCCGGTGCGGCCGATCGCCGACTGGATCTCGTCGGCGACCAGGAGCGCGCCGGTCGCGTCGCAGATGCGCCGGGCGGCCCTGAAGTAGCCGGCGGGCGGGGGGACGACGCCGGCCTCGCCCTGGGTGGGCTCCAGGAAGACGGCGGCGCACTCGGCGGTGACGGCGTCCCGCAGCGCGTCGGCGTCGCCGTACGGGACGAACCTGACGTCCGCCGGGAACGGGCCGAACTGGTCGCGGATGGCGCGTTTGCCGGTCAGCGACAGCGCGCCGAGGGTCCGGCCGTGGAAGGCGTTCTCGGCGGCCACCACGTAGGTGCGGCCGGTGCTCCTGCCGTACTTGAGGGCCATCTTGAGAGCGGCCTCGTTGGCCTCGGTGCCGGAGTTGGTGAGGAAGACCTTGGCCGGGGCGCCGAGCAGGCCGATCAGCCGTTCGGCGAGCAGCACCTCGGGTTCGTTGAGGAACAGGTTGCTGGTGTGGGCGAGGGTGGCGACCTGGCGGGACACCGCCTCCACCAGCGCCGGGTGGGCGTGGCCGAGGGAGCTGACCGCGATGCCGCCGATCAGGTCGAGGTACTCGCCGCCGTCGGCGTCCCAGACCCGGGCGCCCTCACCGCGGGCCAGCGCGACCGGCGGCACGCCGTAGGTGGGCATGAAGGCGGTCTCGAAGCGCTTCGCGAGGTCGTCCCCGGCGGGCCGGCCGTTGGTGTTCACTGCTCACTCCCGTTCAGGCTCGTGGCGGTGGGCCGCGCGGCGCCGGGTACGGCCGGCGCGGTGTCGGGCAGCACCATGGTGCCGACCCCCTCGTCGGTGAAGATCTCCAGCAGTACGGCGTGCGGCACCCTGCCGTCGAGGACATGCGCCTGGGGGACGTCTCCGTCGACGGCGGTCAGGCACGCCTCCATCTTGGGCACCATGCCGCTGGACAGGGCGGGCAGCAGTTCCCGCAGTTCCGAGGCCGACAGCCGGTCGATGACCTTTCCGTCCCGGGTCTCGGGGTCCCAGTCGCGGTAGAGGCCCTCGACGTCGGTGAGGACGATCAGCTTGGCGGCGCCGAGCGCCACGGCCAGGGCCGCGGCGGCGGTGTCGGCGTTGACGTTGTAGACGGTGCCGTCCTCGCCGCGCGCGACGGATGAGATCACCGGGATGCGCCCGTCGTCCAGAAGCGCCCGCACCGCGCCGGGCTCGACGGCGACGATGTCGCCGACCTGGCCGATGTCCACCGGGGCCCCGTCGACGACGGCGTGTTTGCGCGCCGCGGTGAACAGGTGGGCGTCCTCGCCGGACATGCCGACGGCGAACGGCCCGTGCCGGTTGATCAGGCCGACGACGTCGCGGTTGACCTGGCCGACCAGGACCATCCGGACGACCCGCATGGCCTCGGGGCTGGTGACGCGGAGCCCGGCGGTGAAGGTGGACTCGATGCCGAGCAGGTCGAGGTGGGCGTTGATCTGCGGGCCGCCGCCGTGCACGACGACCGGCCTGAGCCCGGCGTAGCGCAGGAAGACCACGTCGGCGGCGAACTTCTCCCGCAGGTGCTCCTCGGTCATGGCGTTGCCGCCGTACTTGATGACGACGGTCGCGCCGTGGAAGCGGGCGAGCCACGGCAGGGCCTCGATCAGGGTGTGCGCCTTGGCCGGCGCGTCGCCGGTCGTCATGAGGAGTACGCCGAGTTCTCGTGGACGTAGGCGGCGGTGAGGTCGGTGGTGTGGACCGTGGCCGAGTGCGGGCCCGCCGACAGGTCGATGGTGATCGTCACGTCGCGGGGGCGCAGGTCCACCTTGGCGCGGTCGTCGCCGGCCGCGCCGCCCCGGCAGATCCAGACGCCGTTGATGGCGACGTTGATCCGGTCGGGCTCGAAGGCGGCGTCGGTGGTGCCGACGGCCGACAGCACGCGGCCCCAGTTGGGGTCCTCGCCGTGGATGGCGCACTTGAGCAGGTTGGAACGGCAGACCGCGCGGGCGACGGCGAGCGCGTTGTCCTCGGAGGCGGCGCCGACGACCTCGACGGCGATCGCCTTGGTGGCGCCCTCGGCGTCGATGAGGAGCTGGCGGGCGAGGTCGGCGCAGACGCCCTGGACCAGGCGGCCGAACTCCGCGAGGTCGGGGGTGACGCCGGATGCTCCGCTGGCCAGCAGCAGGACGGTGTCGTTGGTGGACATGCAGCCGTCGGTGTCGAGCCGGTCGAAGGTGAGCCGGGTCGCCTCGCGGAGCGTCGCGTCGAGCTGCTCGGCGGGCAGGTCGGCGTCGGTGGTGATCACGCAGAGCATGGTGGCCAGGCCCGGGGCGAGCATGCCCGCGCCCTTGGCCATGCCGCCGACCATGTAGCCGCCCTCGCCCCGCTTGAAGGAGATCTTCGAGACGGTGTCGGTGGTGCGGATGGCGTCGGCGGCGGCCAGGCCGCCGTCCCTGCTGACCTGGGAGACGGCGAGGTCGACCCCTCCCAGCAGTGCGTCCATCGGCAGCCGCTCGCCGATCAGGCCGGTGGAGCAGACGGCGATCTCGCCGGCGGAGTCGCCGAGCGCGGCGGCGACCTTCTCGGCGGTGGCGTGGGTGTCCTGGAAGCCGAGCGGGCCGGTGCAGGCGTTGGCGCCTCCGGAGTTGAGGACGACGGCGTGGACCCGGCCGCCGGCCAGCACCTGCCGGGACCACAGCACCGGCGCGGCCTGGACGCGGTTGGCGGTGAAGACGCCCGCCGCGGCGCGGGAGGGGCCGTCGTTGACGATCAGCGCCAGGTCCCGGGCGCCGCCGGACTTGATTCCGGCGGCGACGCCGGCGGCGCGGAAGCCGAGGGGTGCGGTCACGCTCATGGGGCGACTCCGTTGAGAGGAAGGCCGGTCTCTTCGGGCAGGCCGAGGGCGAGGTTGGCGCTCTGGATCGCGCCGCCCGCGGTGCCCTTGGTGAGGTTGTCGATGGCGACGACGGCGACGACGCGCCCGGCGCGTTCGTCCAGGGCGACCTGCAGGGCGGCGGTGTTGGCGCCCAGGGTCATCGAGGTGGCGGGCCACTGGCCCTCGGGCAGCAGCCGCAGGAACGGCTCGTCCTTGACGGCCGCCTCGTAGGTCTCGCGCAGCGCCCGCGGGGTGACGCCGGGTTTCGCCGGCGCGGTGCAGGTGGCGAGGATGCCGCGGCTCATCGGGGCGAGCACGGGGGTGAAGGAGACCCGCACCGGCGCGCCGGCCAGCGGCGAGAGGTTCTGTTCCATCTCGGGGGTGTGCCGGTGGACGCCTCCGGCGGCGTAGGCGGTGGCCGAGCCCATCACCTCGCTGCCCAGGAGGTTGGGCTTGGGTGACCGGCCCGCTCCGCTGGTGCCGCTGGCGGCCACCACGACGAGGTCGGGTTCGGCGAGGCCCGCGGCGAAGGCGGGGAACATCGCCAGGGTGACGGCCGTCGGGTAGCAGCCGGGGACGGCGATCCTGGTGGCCGTGCGGAGCGGGTCACGGTGGCCCGGCAGCTCGGGCAGGCCGTAGGGCCAGGTGCCGGCGTGGGCGCCGCCGTAGAAGTGCTCCCAGGCGGTGGGGTCGGCGAGGCGGAAGTCGGCGCCGCAGTCGACGACGAGCGTGCCGTCACCGAGCCCGGCGGCGACGGCGGCGGACTGGCCGTGCGGCAGGGCCAGGAAGACCACGTCGTGACCGGCGAGGGTGCCGGGAGTGGTGTCGAGGAGGACTCGGCCGGCCAGCGGGGCCAGGTGGGGATGGTGGGCGCCGAGCGGGGTACCGGCACTGGAGGCGGCGGTGAGCGCGCCGATCTCGATGTCCGGGTGCGACAGCAGCAGGCGCAGGATCTCACCTCCGGCGTAGCCGCTGGCACCGGCGATGGCCGCTCTCATCCGCCCCCCGCTCTCTGCATGTTCATGCACTGTAGCTCATGGATTTACTAGAGAGATTATGCATCTTCTGTAATCGCCATGCAAGCGGGGCGGGCGGGCGCGCCACTACAGGAACGCCTTGACCAGGAGAAACACGACTCCCTCGACGCATGGGCATGCGCGGCGCGTTTCGGCACTGTTGCACGTACCTACCGGTCGGTATCGTGGCCTGTCCGGTTCCCTTCGCCCCCGGGAGATGTGAACGCATGACTGTCGCCCATGACGAGGTCCAGGCCCGGCTCACCGGTCCGGGACAGCTGTTCGAGATGGTGGATGTTCCCGGCCACGGCGGCGCCGTCAGGACCTGGAAGCACGCCCCCGCCCACTTCCGCGCGTTGCTGGAGGGCAGCAGGCTCCACGGCGAGCAGGTCTTCCTCACCTACGAGGACGAGAGCCTCACCTACGAGGAGCACTTCCGCCGGGCCGCCACGCTGGCCCACCGCCTGGTCGCGGAGTACGGCGTGGCCAAGGGCGACCGGGTGGCCATCGCCATGCGCAACTACCCCGAATGGGTCGTCGCCTTCTCCGCGGCGCTGGCCGCCGGGGCGGTCGCCGTGCCGCTCAACGCCTGGTGGACCGCCCAGGAACTGGAGTTCGGCGTGTCGGACTCCGGCGCGAAGGTGGTGATCGCCGACGCCGAGCGTGCCGCGCGGCTCGCGGGCCGCGCGCCGCTGATCGTGGTCCGCGGCGAGGCGCCCGAGGGGGCGCGCCCGTTCGAGGAGGTGCTGGGCGAGGTCGCGGCGGACGTGACGCTGCCGGAGGTGGAGGTGTCCCCGGAGGACCCGGCGACCATCTTCTACACCTCCGGCACGACCGGCCGCCCCAAGGGCGCCCTCGGGAGCCACCGCAACCTCGGCCAGTCGCCGATGACGGTGGCCTACGGCATGATGCGCAGCCTCGCCAGGGCCGGCAAGGACCCGGCCGAGGCCGCCGGCAGGCGCCGCGTCACCCTCCTGACGGTGCCGCTCTTCCACGTCACCGGCTGCTTCGCGGTCATGACCACCACCATGTTCACCGGCGGCGGCCTGGTGCTGATGTACAGGTGGGACGCCGGGCGGGCCCTGGAGCTGATCGAGCGCGAGCGGATCACCACCCTCAGCGGGGTGCCCACCAACGTGTGGCAGCTGCTGGCCCACCCCGACCTGGGCAAGCACGACATCTCCAGCCTCACCTCACTGGGCTACGGCGGCGCCCCCGCCCCGCCCAAACTGCTGGAACGCATCACCGAGCGGCTGCCGAGCCGCGCCCCCTCCAACGGGTACGGCATGACCGAGACCACCGCGCTGGCGATCTACAACAGCGGCCCGGACTACCTCGCCAAACCCGACAGCATCGGCCTGCCGATGCCCGTGGTCGAGGTGAGGATCGCCGACCCGCTGGGCCGGGAGCTGCCGGCCGGCGAGGTCGGGGAGCTGTGCCTGCGCGGCCCCAACGTCATCCTCGGCTACTGGAACCGCCCCGAGGCCACCGCCGAGACCTTCGTCGACGGCTGGCTGCACACCGGCGACATGGCCCGGGTGGACGCGGAGGGGTTCGTCTACATCGTGGACCGGGCCAAGGACATGGTGATCCGCGGCGGCGAGAACGTCTACTGCGCCGAGGTCGAGGCCGCGCTGTTCGAGCACCCCGCGGTGGACGACGTCGCGGTGATCGGCATCCCCCACGAAGAGCTGGGCGAGGAGGTCGGCGCGGTGGTACGGCTGGCCTCCCCGGCGAGCGCCGAGGAACTGCGGGAGTTCCTGCTCGGGCGGATCGCGGCGTTCAAGGTGCCCGTCCGGTTCTGGGTCCGCGAGGGCGAGCTGCCCCGCAACCCCGGCGGCAAGATCCTCAAGACCCGCCTGCGCCAGGAGGTCCTCGGCTCCTGACGGCCGTCCGGCGGCGACCCGCGCGAAAACGGTTTGCCGGAACGCGGGTCGCCGCCGAGACTGGGTGCCCGTGCCCGAGACTCCCGACCGACCGCTCAGAACGCTGCTCCGCCGCCTCAGTATGGATCTGGGGCCCCTGCGTGACTCCCGCGACTTCCGGCTGCTCTTCGGCTCGGGGGCGGTCACGATGTTCGGCTCCTTCCTCACCCTGGTCGCGGTGCCGCTGCAGATGAAGGCGCTCACCGGCTCCTACCTGGCGGTCGGCCTGGTCAGCGTGGCCGAGTTCGTGCCGATGGTGGTGTGCGGCCTGTGGGGCGGGGCGATCGCGGACGCGCTGAACCGGCGGAAGATCATCCTCTACACCGAGGCGGGGCTCTGCGTCACGGTGCTGCTGCTGATGGTCAACGCGATGCTGCCCGCCCCGCACCCCTGGGTGCTGTACGTGGTCGGCGCGCTCTCGGCGGGCCTCGGCAGCCTGCAGCGCCCCAGCCTGGAGTCGCTGACGCCCCGCGTGGTCAGGCACGACCAGCTCACCGCGGCCGCCGCGCTGACCAGCTTCCGCTGGAACCTCGGCGCCATCGTCGCCCCCGGTCTCAGCGGCCTGCTCGTCACCTGGTCCGGATTCGCCGTCGCCTACGGCATCAACGTGGCGACCTACCTGGGCTCGCTGGCCCTGCTCTGGCCGGTGAGGACTCCCCCGCGGTCCGAGGACGCTCCCCAGGCGTCGATCAGGGCGCTGGTGGAGGGCGTCCGCTACGCCGTGGGCCGCCCGGACCTGATGGGCACCTACCTGGTGGACGTCGCCGCGATGATCTTCGCCTTCTCCACCGCGCTGTACCCGTTCCTCGCCGACGAGCTCGGCGTTCCCGAGCTGCAGGGCCTGTTCTTCTCCGCCTCGGCGGTCGGATCGCTGATCGCCTCCGTCACCTCCGGCTGGACCGGCCACGTCCACCGGCACGGCCTGGGCGTCGTCGCCGCGGCGATCGTGTGGGGAGCCGCGGTGGCGCTGGCGGCCGTCATGCCGACCGTCTGGGGCATCTTCGCCTGCCTGGCCCTGGCCGGCGCGGCCGACATGATCAGCGGTGTCTTCCGGTCCACCATCTGGAACCAGACCATCCCCGACGAGTTCCGCGGCCGGCTGGCCGGCATCGAGCTGCTCTCCTACACCAGCGGTCCGATGCTCGGCAACGCCAGGGCGAGCCTGATGGGCCAGCTCGGCGGGACCCGCTTCTCCTTGGGGGCGGGCGGCCTGCTCTGCGTCGGCGCGGTCGTCGCGATGGCCGGGCTGCTGCCCGGGTTCCGGAGATACGACGCCCGCACCGACGAGCACGCGCTCCGGGAGCGGGCCCGCCGGGAGGCCCTCAGCGGAACCTGACGTCGCGGCGGGCGACTCCCCTCACCGAACGGAGTCCCGCTGCTACGGTGGAGACATGACGGTCGACGTTCGGAGCCCTGAGACGGGGAGCCCCAAGATGACGGATTCGTCGCTGCCCGACTGGGCGTTCCCTCCCCCCGGAGGGTTCACCGCAGAAGACCTCGATCGCATTCCGCATCTGCCCGAACACACAGAGTTGATTGATGGAAGTCTGGTGTTCGTGAGTCCTCAGGCTTCTTTCCACACTCGGGCGGTTGATCTCCTGGTCGTCGCCCTGCGGCAACATGCCCCCCGGGAGCTGCGCGTGCGGCGTGAGATGAGCGTCGTCCTGGGCGCGAAGCAGCGGCCGGAGCCGGACGTCAGCGTCATCCGGGCCTCCGCCGAGCAGAGCCCCGAGCAGACCTTCTACCGGGGTGAGGACGTCATGCTCGTGGCCGAGGTGGTCTCACCCGAGTCCAAGGAGCGTGACCGCAAGCGCAAGCCGTCGCTGTACGCCGAGGCCGGCATCCGGCACTTCTGGCTCGTGGAGAACGACGCGGGCCGGCCCGTCGTCCACACCTACGAGCTCGACCACGTCACCGGCGCGTACGTCGTCACCGGTGTCCACCACGACCGGCTCAAGCTGTCGGCGCCCTTCGAGGTCGACATAGACCTGACGGAGATCGACGGCATCTGAGAGCCCGCCCCGCCTCGGACCGGCCGGGACCGCGACGGCCGGGCGCCCGCGGCCTCGGCCGGCACCGGCCCCGCTGAGGCCGGCTCTTCCGGGGCCGGCTTCTCTGAGGCCGGCCCCGGCGGGATCGACCGGCGGTCCGGCCGGGACCCGCTCAGTCCGTCTCGCGCCAGCCGCCGTACTCGTCGGCGAGCGTGTCCAGGCGGGCCAGTTCGTCCGCGGTCAGGCCGCCGGCCGCGACCTCGACGACCACGACCCACTGGGCGTCCTCGGCGTCGTCCTCGCCGGCCAGGGTCTCCCGGACGACGGCGGGCGTGCCCGCCCGCGGCAGCCCCTCCTCGACGAGCTCTGCGACCTCCTCGGCGTCGTCGCGGTCGGCGAACACCAGCAGGTGCCTCATCGTCCCTCCCGAACCGGATGGATCGGATCCGAATCCGAAGACGGGGTCCCGGCGGAAGGCTCCGCCGGGACCCCGGACACGCGGATCAGGCGCCGCGGAGCCGTGCCCCGGTGCGCTCGGCCGCCAGCGCCACGGCGGCGTCGCGGGCGGCGGTGGTCTCCTCGGCGGTCAGCGTCCGGTCCGCCGCCCGGAAGCGCAGCGTGTAGGCGAGGGACTTGTTGCCCTCGCCGGCCTGGGCGCCGGTGTAGACGTCGAACAGGCGGATCGACTCCAGCAGGTCGCCCGCGCCCTCGCGCAGCGCCGCCTCCACCTCGGCCACCGGGGTGGCGGAGGCGACGACGAGCGCGACGTCCTGGGTGGCGACCGGGTAGGCGGAGATCGACGACACCTGGACCGGACCGGCCGACAGCGGCTCCAGCCGGGTGAGCTCCAGCTCCATCGCGGCGGTGCGCGGCGGCAGGCCGTACGCCTCGATGACGCGCGGGTGCAGCTCTCCGGCGTGGCCGACGAGGACGTCCCCGGCGTACAGGGCGGCGCAGCGGCCCGGGTGCCAGGGCTCGTGCCGGTCGGCGCGCACGCTCAGCTCGACCCCGGCCTCGCGGGCCACCACGCGGGCCGCCTCGATGGCGTCGGCCCAGCTCGCGGTGCGCCCGCCGCCCCACCAGCCGGACCGCTCGAACTCCCCGGCCAGCACCGCGGCGACCCGGACCGGCTGGGCGGGCAGCGCGGACTCGATCGAGGCGAGCTCCTCGGCGGTGGGCCTGCGGTCCACGCCGAGGACCGGTGCGGTCGCCGGGGCGTCCCGGTCAGGCCGGTAGACCAGACCCGTCTCGAACAGCGTGAGGTCGGCGAAGCCCCGGCCCGCGTTGCGCACCAGCGTCCTGAGCAGCCCCGGCAGCAGGGTGGTCCGCATCAGCGGCTCGTCCTCGCTGAGCGGGTTGGCCAGCCGTACGGCCAGGCGGCGCTCGTCGCCCGCGGGCAGCTGCAGGGCGTCCAGGTCGCGCTCCCCCATGAAGGGGTAGGCGAGGACCTCGACGTATCCCGCGCCGGCCAGCGCCCGGCCGACCCTGCGGCGCAGCCGCTGGCCCTCGGTGAGGCCGGCGCCCGCCGGGGCGGCCGGCAGGACGGAGGGCAGCTTCTCGTAGCCCTCCAGCCGGATGACCTCCTCGGCGAGGTCGTTGGGGTCGGTCAGGTCGGGCCGCCAGGAGGGCGGGGTGACCGTCAGCATGTCGTCGCCGGTGACGGCGAGCCTGGCGGCGATCCCGCCGGCCGGGGCGGCGCCGCCGGCCTGGACCGTGCAGCCCACCTGCTCCAGGCGGCGGACGACCGTCTCGCGGTCGTAGGGGATCCCGGCGACCCGGCCGGGGTGGCCGCTCGGCATGGCGACGCGGACCGGCTCGACCTCGGCCTCGGCGTGGGTGACGCCCGGCTGGATGGTGCCGCCGCCCAGCTCGGCCAGCAGCCGCGCCGCCTTCCAGGAGGCGTACAGCGGCAGCTCGCGGTCGACGCCCCGCTCGAAGCGCTTGGACGCCTCGCTGACGAGGTTGTGGCGGCGCGACATCCGCGCGACGCCGCTGGGCGAGAAGTGCGCGGCCTCGATCACGATGTCGGTGGTCTCACCGGAGATCTCGGTCTTCAGGCCGCCCATCGTCCCGGCCATGGAGATCACCCCCGAGCCGTCGGTGATCAGGACGTCCTCGGGGTGGAGCGCGCGGACGACGTGGTCGAGGGTCTCCAGGGTCTCCCCCGGCTCGGCCCGGCGCACCACGATCTCACCGGTCAGCGTCGCCGCGTCGAAGGCGTGCAGCGGCTGGCCGAGCTCCAGCATCACGTAGTTGGTGACGTCGACGGCCAGCGAGACCGGGCGCACGCCGGCGCGGGCCAGGCGCACCCGCAGCCACAGCGGGCTCTCCGCCGCCGGGTCGAAGCCGCGGACCTCGCGCAGCACGAAGCGGTCACAGGCGGACGGGTCGGCGATGGAGGCCGGGTGGGCGGGGCCGGAGCCGTCGGGCGGGGTGATGTCGGCCGGGTCGCGGAACGGCACGCCGAAGGCGGTCGCGGCCTCCCGTGCCACACCCCGGACGGACAGCGCGTAGCCGACGTCGGGGGTGATCTCCAGCTCGATCACGTCGTCGCGCAGGCCGAGCAGCTCGACCACGTCGACGCCGATCGGGGTGCCGGGCGACAGCACGAGGATGCCGGGCGAGGACTCGGCCACGCCGAGCTCGGCCTCCGAGCAGATCATGCCGTCGGAGAGACGGCCGTAAGTCTTGCGGGAGGCGATCTCGAAGCCCCCGGGCAGCACCGCGCCGGGCAGCGCGACCGGAACACGGTCGCCGGCCTGGAAATTGGTCGCGCCGCACACGATCTCGCGCGGCGCGGCCTCCCCCACCTCGACCTGGCAGTGCCGGATGGGCTTCTTGAAGCCGGAGAGCTCCTCGATGGAGAGCACCTCACCGACCACGACGTTCTTGATGTCGTGGCCGTAGGAGGTGATCGCCTCCAGCTTGAGGCCGGCGCGGGTGAGCGCGTCGGCGACCTCGTGGGCGGTGACGGCGGGGAGATCGACGTACTCCCGCAGCCATGAGAGCGGGACCTTCATCAGACCTCCATACCGAACGGGAGCGTGAAGCGGACGTCTCCCTCGACCATGTCGCGCATGTCCTCGACGTTGTGGCGGAACATCAGCGTGCGCTCGATGCCCATGCCGAAAGCGAAACCGCTGTAGCGGGCCGGGTCGACGCCGCAGGCGACGAGGACCCGCGGGTTGACCATGCCGCAGCCGCCCCACTCGATCCAGCCCTCCGACTTGCAGGTGCGGCAGGGCGGGTTGCCGGGCGTCGCCGAGGCGCCGCGGCAGACGAAGCACTTGAGGTCCATCTCGGCGGACGGCTCGGTGAACGGGAAGTAGTTGGGCCGGAACCGGGTGGTGATGCCCTCGCCGAACATGACCTCGGCGAACCGGTCGAGGGTGCCCTTGAGGTGGGCCATGGTCAGGCCCTCGTCGATCGCCAGCCCCTCGACCTGGTGGAAGACCGGGGTGTGGGTCGCGTCGAGCTCGTCGGTGCGGAACACCTTGCCGGGCGAGACCACGTAGACCGGCAGGCTCCGGCCGAGCAGCGCCCGGATCTGCACCGGCGAGGTCTGGGTGCGCAGCACCTTGCCGGATTCGACGGACTCGACGAAGAACGTGTCGTGCTCCGAGCGGGCCGGGTGGTCGGGCGAGATGTTCAGCGCGTCGAAGTTGAACCACTCGCCTTCCAGCTCGGGCCCCTCGGCCACCTCGTAGCCCATCGCGACGAACGCGTCGGCGACGCGCTCCTGCAGCGTGGTCAGCGGGTGGCGGGCGCCGCGCGGGGCGCGGTCCCAGGGAAGGGTGACGTCGACGGTCTCCTCGACGAGGACCCGCTCGTCACGCTCGGCCTCCAGCTGGGCCTGGCGCTCGGCGAGGGCCTCGGCGACGGCCTTGCGCGCGCCGCCGATCCGCTTGCCGGCGTCGGCGCGGGCCGCCGGGGGCAGCGCGCCGATCTCGCGGTTGGCGAGGGCGATGGGTGAGCGGTCTCCGGCGTGCGCGAGCCGTACCTGCTTGAGTTCGTCGAGGTCGCGCGCCGCCTTGATGGCGTCGAGCGCGTCGTCCCGCATGCGCGCGAGCTCGTCGGCGTGCAGCGGTGTCACCTCGACCGGGTCGTAGTTAGACAAGGGAGCTCCGAATCCAGGGCTTAGGCGGCCATGAGTCTAGTCGGGAGAGCCCACCGGGCCTGCATCGACGCTCAGGCGAAGTCAGGGGTGCCGGTGGGCACGGTAAATCGGAACTCGGCGCCGCCCTCGGGGCCCCGCCGCACGGAGATGGTGCCGCCGTGCGCCTCGATCAGGCCCTTGACGATGAACAGGCCGAGCCCGGTGCCTCCCCGGCGGCGGGCGTTGCCCCGCCAGAACTGCCGGAACACGCGTGTGACCAGCTCGGGCGGGATGCCCTCACCCTGGTCGCGGACGGACACGGTGACTCCCCAGTCGTTCGGCTCGATGGTTATTGTCACCGTACCGCGACCGTGGCGCACCGCGTTTTCCAGCAGGTTGGCCAGAACCTGGTCGATTTTGTCCTGATCGAGCCAGGTCTCGGGGAGTTCGCCGCGGACCTCCAGCCGGAAGCGGTCCTCCGGCTCCCCCGCCGCCACCCGCCCGGCGATGATCTTCCGGGCCCTGGCCGGGACGTCGACCACCTGGCGGTGGATCTCCAGGCGGCCCGACTCGATGCGGGAGACGTCGAGCAGCTCGGTGATCAGCCGGGTCACCCGGTCGGCGTCGGCGTTGACCGTCTCCAGCATGACGAGCTTCTGGTCGTCGGTGAAGCGGGTCCACTTGGCCAGCAGCGTCGCGGTGAAGCCCTTGACGCTGGTCAGCGGGGAACGCAGCTCGTGGGCGACCGTGGAGACCAGGTCGGCGCGGCTGCGTTCCAGCCGGGCGCGGGCGCCCGCGTCGCGCAGGGTGATCACCACCCGGACGACCGGTCCGCCCCGCTCGGGCCGGCGCACCAGGCGGGCGGCCACGAGCATCTCCTGCCCGCCCGGGACGCGCAGCGGCAGCTCCGGCTGGCGGGCCCGGCCGGGCAGGCCGCCGTAGGGGTCGAACCACTTCCACCAGTCGCGCCCGTCGTGGTCCCGGAAGGAGAACACGTCCCGCAGGTGCCGTCCGACGGCCCGGTCGCGGGTGACGCCGGTGAGGCGGGTGGCGGCGCGGTTGACGGCCAGCACGTGGCCGTCCCGGTCGGTCACGACGAGGCCGTCGGGGAGGTCGTCCACGTCGATCACACAGGCGGAGTCAGCGCTCCGTTCGTCGGTGTGTTCGCCGTGCACGACCCCGCCTCCTCGACGCTACACCGCCGACAATAGCGGGTTTCCCGCGTCCTACGGCAGCCTCGGGACGCTGCTCCGGGAACCGGCCCGCTGAGATCGGGCAGATGCGTACAGACAGACCGCGGCGGCGGTCGCGAGGTTGAGGCTCTCGGCCCCGCCGTAGATCGGGACGCGGACGACGTCGTCGGCCAGTTTCAGGATCTCCTCCGGCAGCCCCCACGCCTCGTTGCCGAAGACCCAGGCGATCGGCCCGGACAGGTCGACGTCGTCGAGGGTGTGCTCGCCGGCGCCGTCGGCCGCCAGGACCCGCAGGCCCCGCTCCTTCAGCCGCCCCACGGCCCGCGCCACGGGGGTCCCCGTGACCACCGGGAGGTGGAACAGGCTGCCGGCGCTGGCCCGGACGCACTTGCCGTTGTAGGGGTCGACCGAGGCGTCGGTGAAGACGACCGCGTCGGCGCCGGCGGCGTCGGCGGTGCGCAGCACGGTGCCGGCGTTGCCCGGGTCGCGGACGTGCGCCAGCACGGCCACCAGCCGGGCGTCGGCCGTGACGGCGTCGTCCAGGGGGACGTGCACGAACCGGCAGACGGCCAGCAGGCCCTGCGGGGTGACGGTCTGGGCGAGCTCGGCCATGACCTCGCCGCTGGCGCGCTGCGACGGCACACCGGCCGCCGCGGCGGCGGCGACGATGTCGGCGTGCCGGACCTCGGCCTCGGCGGTGGCGAACAGCTGCGTCACGACGCCGTCCAGCGCCAGGGCCTCGCGTACGGCCTGCGGCCCCTCGGCGATGAAGGACCGGTCGCGGTCCCGGAAGGCGCGCTTGGTCAGCCGCCGCACGGCCTTGACCCGCGGCGACTTGATGTTGGTCAGCTCAGATCCCGCCATGTTCGAAGGTCCCGCCATGTTCGAATCCCCCAAGAATGCGAACGCGGCCCACAGCGTGATCGCTGTGGGCCGCACCCTCGCCGGCACCGGGCCGCGGGCCCGGCGGCAGGCGCGTTGCTCAGCCGGCGACCGGCGCGTTCACGTCGGCCGGGAGCGCCTTCTTGGCGGCCTCGACCAGCGTCGCGAACGTGGCGGCGTCGTTGACCGCGAGGTCGGCGAGGATCTTGCGGTCGACCTCGATGGAGGCCAGGCGCAGACCCTGGATGAGCCGGTTGTAGGTGATGCCGTTCTGGCGGGCAGCGGCGTTGATGCGCTGGATCCAGAGACGGCGGAAGGTGCCCTTGCGGTCCTTGCGGTCGCGGTAGGCGTAGGTCATCGAGTGGAGCATCTGCTCCTTGGCCTTGCGGTACAGACGCGACCGCTGGCCCCGGTAGCCGCTCGCCCGCTCGAGAACGACCCTGCGCTTCTTCTTGGCGTTGATCGCCCGCTTCACGCGTGCCATGTCTATCTATCTCCCCGGGGGTCGTTACTTGGCGAGCAGCTTCTTGATCTTCTTGGTGTCGGCGTCGGACAGCACGACCTCGGGCTTGAGACGACGCGTAAGGGTGGAGGACTTCCACTCGTTGTAGTGCGCGCGGTTGGCGCGGCGCCGCTTGATCTTGCCGGTGCCGGTGAGCCGGAACCGCTTCTTCGCACCGCTGTGCGTCTTCATCTTCGGCATCTCAGCCGTCTCTCCCTCGATCGTGCCGATGTCCCGGGCCGGTAACCCGAGTCAAGGGCATGCCTGACTGCGAGACCGGACCCGGTCTCGGCTTAGTCCCGCGACTGCCCGGCGGTCCGGGCCGTGCGAGTCACTCCTGCGGGACGGCCGCGCCGTCTTCGACGGGCGCCGGAACCTCTTCGGAGGTCTCGTCACGTCGCGCCTTGGCCGCCGCCTTCTCGGCCTTGGCCTCGGCCTTCTTCTTGTGCGGACCGATCACCATGATCATGTTTCGGCCGTCCTGCTTGGGCTGGGACTCCACGAAGCCGAGCTCCGAGACGTCCTCCGCCAGCCGCTGCAGGAGCCGGAAACCCAGCTCGGGCCGGGACTGCTCCCGCCCGCGGAACATGATCGTGACCTTGACCTTGTCCCCGGCCTTGAGGAACCGCACCACGTGACCCTTCTTGGTCTCGTAGTCGTGCGGGTCGATCTTCGGACGGAGCTTGATCTCCTTGATGATCGTGTACGCCTGGTTGCGCCGCGCCTCGCGTGCCTTCATCGCGGACTCGTACTTGAACTTGCCGTAGTCCATGAGCTTGCACACGGGCGGGCGAGCCGTAGCCGCGACCTCCACGAGGTCGAGGTCGGACTCCTGAGCCAGCTTCAGGGCATCGCCGATGGAGACGATGCCGACCTGCTCGCCGTTCGGGCCGACGAGGCGGACCTCGGGGACACGAATACGGTCGTTGATGCGGGGCTCGGCGCTGATGGGGCCTCCTAGGTCGCGATCCACCGCCGGCTTGTCCGGCGGCGTCTGCCACATACTCGATCGTGCCGGGAAGTCACCCCCCGGGGCCCCGAGGGCCCGGAACGCGAAATGCCCCGCACGTCGCGCATGCGGGGCCACATGAGCTCATCGACTTCGCCGCCGTGGGCTCTCTCCGGAGTCAACCGGTGTGATCCTTGACCTGCCGGCCTTTCGGCCGACCAGGTGGGAGGTGAACCTCCGCTTGCGCGTCCAGCAGGCATGCCGGACCGATCGAGTAGTCACTCTATCACAACACCCGGAACCGCCCGAACCTTCCCGGGAGCGGCCGGGGCCGGTCAGCCCGTGGCGGCCCGCCGGGCGATCTCGGCCTCGCCCGCCGCGCGCATCGCCTCGACCGGCACGTCGGACCGGCCGGTCATCAGCTCGACCTGACGGACCGCCTGGTGCAGCAGCATGGGGAAGCCGCCGACCACGATGCCGCCCCGGGCGGCCACGGCCGCGGCCAGGCGGGTGGGCCACGGGGCGTAGACGACGTCGAAGAGCGCGGGCACCCCGGCCACCAGGTCCGCCAGGCCGTCGGCGGCGCCCGCGGGCATCGTCGAGACCACCAGGTCCGCCTCCAGGGCCGTGCCGATCTTGTCGAAGGTCAGCACCTGCAGGGCCGTCTCCAGCCGCTCGGCGGTCTCGGCGGTCGGCCGGGCCCGCTCCGGGTCGCGCACCACGAGGGTCGCCTCGGCCAGGCCCAGCTCGCGCAGCGCGGCCAGTGCCGAGGCGGCCGTGGCCCCGCCGCCGAGGATCGTCGCCGACCGGGGCGGCGCCACCCCGGCCTCGGCGAGCGCCCGGACGATGCCGTGGACGTCGGTGTTGTGGCCGTGGCGGGCGCCGCCGGCGAAGACCACGGTGTTGGCCCCGCCCACCTGTACGGCGAGCTCGGAGACCGTGTCCAGCAGCGGCAGCACCGCGCGCTTGAGCGGCATGGTCAGCGACAGGCCGACCCATTCGGGGCCGAGCCCGGCGACGAGGCCGGGCAGGGCGGCCTCGTCGCACTCGATCGCCTCGTAGCGCCACCCGTCCAGGCCCATGGCCGCGTAGGCCGCGCGGTGCAGGACCGGCGACAGCGAGTGGGCGATGGGCGACCCGAGGACGGCGGCCCTGGCGGCCTGGGGAACGCCGGTCATCCGCCCGCCTTGTTCCGCTCGTACTCCGCCTTGATCTTGAAGAAGTCGGCCTCGTTGGTGGCGAACTTGGTGATGCGGCGCTTGGGGTCGACGGTGACGAAGAACTTCCAGTCGCCCTTGGCCGGGTTGAGCGCCGCCTGGATGGCGTCGTCGCCCGGGTTGGAGATCGGCCCGGGCGGCAGGCCGGGATGCTTGTAGGTGTTGTAGGGCGAGGCGGTCTCCGTCTCGGCGTGGCTGGCCTCGATGCCGTACTTGTTGAGCGCGTACATGACCGTGCTGTCCATCCCGAGGTTCATCGGCGGGCTGGAGTGGAGCCGGTTGTAGATGACGCGGGACATCTTGGCCATGTCGTCGAGGCTGCCGGCCTCGGCCTGGACGATGCTGGCGATCGTCACGATCTGGTGCGGGGTGTAGCCCAGGGCCTTGGCCTCCCTGGCCAGGCTCTCCTTCTCGGCGGTCTCCTTGAAGCGGTCGACCATCGCGGTCAGGATGTCGGAGGCGGTCATCTTGGGGGTGATCTCGTAGGTCGCCGGGAAGACGTAGCCCTCCGGGTTGCCCTTGGCGTAGGAGGGCAGGTCCAGCGCCTTGACGTTCTTGGCGGCTCGCTGGAACTCCTTCAGCGGCTTGCCGGTCTGCTTGGCGAGTTCCTCCAGTACGGCCGTCAGGCGCAGGCCCTCCTTGATGGTCACCCGCTCGTGCAGCCGCTTGTCCGGGTCGAGCAGCTTCACGGCCTCGGCGGCGGCCATCTGCTTGCGCATCCGGTACTCGCCGGGCTGCAGGGAGGAGCTCTTGCCGGCGTCGGTGATGGCGTCGGTGAACGCCTCGGAGCTCTTGACGACGTCCTTCTCCTGGAGGGTCTGGGCGATCTGGGAGGCGCTCTCGCCCTCCTTGATCTCCACGACGACCTCGCCGCTGCCCGGGCCCTTGTAGTCCTCGACGGTCATCGCGTCGCGTACCCACAGGTAGCCGTAGTAGCCGCCGGCGCCGAGGCCGCCGACCAGGATGATGACCGCGAGCATCGGGGCGAGGAACCCGCCGCGGTTACGGCGCCGGCGCCTGCGGCGCCCGCGGCCGGTCCGGCGGGGGCGGCGCGAGGGATCGTCGTCGGCGCCGACCAGGAAGTCCATATCGAGATCGTTCATAGGTGCGCTGGCCAATCTCCCGGGTGGGACGGCCTGGCGTCAAGCGGGCATGCCAAACCGAGGGGGGACACGGGGTCGAGCGGCCCGGTGTCCCGGGATCCGCGCCTCGGCCGCGCAGTGGGCATCGCCGCTTGCGGCGGAACCGGGGGTGTTCCGCCGGACATCAATGCGTCCCGAGGTATCTGTTCAGCTCTTCCCGGTATCTCACGAACTCACTCTCTTTGTCAGTGAATTTCGTGATTCTATGCTTTGGATCGGTTGTGACAAACCAGAACCAATCGCCCCGATCCGGACGGAGAGCTGCGATCATCGCCTTCTCCCCCGGGTTCGCGATCGGTCCCGGAGGCAGGCCGGGATGAGCGTAGGTGTTGTAGGGCGACTTCACCTTCGTGTCCTTCTCCGTCACCCTGAGTGTCCGGCGGTTCTGCGCGTAGAGCACCGTGCTGTCGATCTGCAGCGGCACGCCCGCCTTGATCCGGTTGTAGATCACTCTAGCGATCTTCGGGTAGTCGGAGTCGCGCCCGCCCTCCGCCTGGACGAGGCTGGCCACCGTGACCGCCTCCAGCGGCGTCAGGCCGCGCTCGGCCGCGCGGTTCTCCAGCTCCAGCTTGGCCGCGGCGCTTTTGTACCGTTCCACCATGAGACCGAGCACGTCGGCGGGGGTCATGTCCGGCTCGACCTCGTAGGTGGCCGGGAACATGAAGCCCTCGGGTCCCTTGGCGTAGGGCGGCAGCTCCAGCTCCTCACGGTCCTGGGAGGCCCGGACGAAGGCATCCCTGGGCATCCCGGTCTTGGCTGCCAGCCTGTCGAACAGCTCCGTCAGGCGCAACCCCTCGGGGATCGTGACCCTGCGCACCACCCGCGCCCCCGGGGCGAGCAGCAGGTCGAGGGCCGAGGCGGCGGCCATGCCCTTCCGCAGGCGGTAGTGGCCGGGCCGCAGGCTGCCGGTCTTGGCCCGCGCCTCGGCCGCCTTGACGAACGCCCCGGCGCTCGCGACGACCCCCGCGTCGGCCAGCGTCTCGGCGACCTCCCCGGCGCTCGCGCCCGAGGGGATCCGCACGACGACCGAGCCCGAGCCGGGCCCGGCGAAGTCGTCGGGCATCAGCCGCGGCCCGACCACCACGTAACTCCCGGCGGCCGCCGCGAGGACGACCGCGGCCGCCCCGCCCGCCAGCAGCCACGCGGGCCGGGGGATCACCGCGGTGTCCCGTCACCCGACCCCGCGACGGGCGGCCCGCCCGGCGGCGCCAGCGCGCTGCCCGGCGGCCTCCCGGTGGCGCGCTCGGCGTCCAGGGCGGCCTGCAGCAGCACGATGGCCGCCGCCTGGTCCACCACGCCGCGCTGGTTTCTGGCCTTCACCCCGCTGGCCCGCAGGCCCTGCTGGGCGGTGACCGTGGTCAGCCGTTCGTCGAACAGCCGCACCGGGACGGGCGCCAGCCGGTGGGCGACCCGGGCCGCGAAGTCGCGGGCGAGCGCCGCCGCCTGCCCCTCCCGGCCCGACAGCGAGGTCGGCAGCCCGACCACGATCTCGACGACGTCGTACTCTGCCGCGATCTCCGCGAGCCGTTCCAGGTCTCCTCTGCCGCGCCGTACGGTCTCCACCGGCGTGGCCAGCAGCCCCGAGGGGTCGCTGCGGGCCACGCCGATGCGGACCGAGCCGACGTCGACGCCCAGGCGAATGCCGTTTCTCATGTGGTCATCGTCCCCGCCTCCGGGCCTCGTCAGACCCTCGGACACCCGGCGTCAGGAGGCCGCCTGCACGATCGCCTGCTGCACGGCGCCGAGCGCGTCGCCGATCGCCTCGGGACGGGCCCCGCCACCCTGCGCGACGTCGTCCTTGCCGCCACCGCCGCCACCGAGCGCCTTGGCCGCGACGCCGACGAGCCGGCCGGCCTTCAGGCCCCGGGCACGCCCGGCATCGTTGACGGCCGCGACGACGACGGGCCGGTCACCGGGCACGCCGGCGACGACGACCACGGCGGCGCGGTCGGCGGGGAACCGGCCGCGCACGTCGAGCGCCAGCTTGCGCAGGTCGTCCGGGGAGGTGCCGTCGGGCGCCCGGTGCGTCACGACCGAGACGCCGTCCAGGTCGCGGGCACCGGCGGCCAGCTCACCGGCCACCGCGAGCACCTGGGCCGAGCGGAGCCGCTCCAGCTCCTTCTCGGCGGTGCGCAGCCGGGTGACGATGCCCTCGATCCGCTCGGGAAGCTCCTCGCGGCGGGCCTTGAGCTGCTCGGACAGCTGGGCCACCAGCACGCTCTCGCGGGCCAGGAACCGGAAGGCGTCCAGGCCGACCAGGGCCTCCACGCGGCGCACACCGGCGCCGATCGAGGACTCGCCCAGCACCTTGACCAGGCCGAGCTGGCCGGAGCTGGCGACGTGGGTGCCGCCGCACAGCTCCCGGGAGTAGTCGCCGACCTCGACGATGCGGACGGTCTCGCCGTACTTCTCGCCGAACAGGGCCAGCGCGCCCATCGCCCGGGCCTCGGCCTGGGAGGTGTGGAAGGCGTTGACCGTGAGGTCGTTGATCAGGACGGCGTTGACCTCGTCCTCGACGTCGCGCAGCACGCTGGGCGGCACGGCGCCGGCGGCGGTGAAGTCGAAGCGGAAGCGGCCGGGCGAGTTCTCCGAGCCGGCCTGCGCCGCCGTCTCGCCCAGCGCGTTGCGGAAGCCGCGGTGCACCAGGTGGGTGGCGGTGTGGCTGCGGGAGATGGCGCGGCGCCGCTCGACGTCGATCTCGGCCTGGGCCTGGTCGCCCACCCGGATCTCCCCGCCGCGGACCTTGCCGCGGTGCACGATGACGCCCGCGACCGGGGACTGCACGTCCACGATCTCGACCTCGGCGCCGTCGGTGCGGATGACGCCCTGGTCGGCGAGCTGGCCGCCGCCCTCCGCGTAGAAGGGGGTACGGCTCAGCACGACCTCCACCGTGGTGCCCGCTCCGGCCGCAGGGACCGGGGCGCCGTCCACCAGCAGGCCGATGACCTGCGCCTCGGCCGTCACCTGGTCGTAGCCGAGGAAGTCGACCTTGCCGGTCTTCTCCAGGATCCGGCCGAACACCGAGATGTCGGCGTTGCCGGTCTTCTTGGCGGCGGCGTCGGCCTTGGCGCGGTCGCGCTGCTCCTTCATCAGCCGGCGGAAGCCCTCCTCGTCGACCTTGAGGCCCTGCTCGGAGGCCATCTCCAGGGTCAGGTCGATCGGGAAGCCGTAGGTGTCGTGGAGCTGGAAGGCCTGGTCACCGCCGAGGGTGCCCCGCCCCTTGCGCTTGGTCTCCTCCACCGCCGCGTCGAAGATCGCGGTGCCGGTGCGGAGGGTGCCCAGGAAGGACGCCTCCTCGGCGTCGATCACGGCGTGGATCTGCGGGGCGTCGGCCCTGAGCTCGGGGTACAGCTCGCCCATCACGGCGATGGTCACCGCGGTGAGCTCGTGCATGTAGCGCTCCTCGCCCGCGCCCAGCAGGCGCAGGTTGCGGACGGCGCGGCGCAGGATGCGCCGCAGCACGTAGCCGCGGCCCTCGTTGGAGGGCAGCACGCCGTCGGCCACCAGCATCACGCTGGTGCGGACGTGGTCGGCGACGACCCGCAGCGAGACGTCGGCGCGCTCGTCGCGGCCGTAGCGCGTCCTGGTGAGCTCGGCGGCCCGGTCGAGGATCTTGTAGGTGGTGTCGATCTCGTAGATGTTGTCGACACCCTGCAGGATCGCCGCCATGCGCTCCAGGCCCATGCCGGTGTCGACGCTCCGGGCGGGCAGCTCGCCGGCGACGTCGAAGTCGGTCTTGCTGCGGACCGCGCCGAGCTGGAACTGCATGAAGACGTTGTTCCAGACCTCGAGGTAGCGGTTCTCGTCGGCGACGGGACCGCCGTCCCTGCCGTACTCGGGGCCGCGGTCGTAGTAGATCTCGGTGCAGGGGCCGCCCGGGCCGGGCACGCCCATGTGCCAGTAGTTGTCCTCCAGGCCGCGGCGCTGGATGCGCTCGGCCGGGACGCCGACCTTCTCGTGCCAGATGCCGTAGGCCTCGTCGTCGTCCTGGTAGACGGTGACCCACAGGCGGTCGGCGGGGAAGCCGAAACCGCCCTCGGACTCGGGCTTGGTCAGCAGCTCCCAGGCGAGCGGGATCGCCTGCTCCTTGAAGTAGTCGCCGAAGGAGAAGTTGCCGAGCATCTGGAAGAACGTGGCGTGCCTGGTGGTCCTGCCGACCTCGTCGATGTCAGGGGTGCGCACGCACTTCTGGACGCTGGTGGCCCGCTTGAACGGGGGCTTCTGCTGCCCGAGGAAGTAGGGCTTGAAAGGCACCATGCCCGCGGGCACCAGCAGCAGCGTCGGGTCCTCGGCGATCAGGCTGGCCGAGGGCACGACGGTGTGCCCACGCTCCTCGAAGAAGCGCAGGAAGCGGCGCGCGATCTCTGCCGACTCCATTTCAGCGGCCGTCCTTTACGTCGTAGTGGTTGGTGTCGTCAACACTGTCCAGCCCGAACCGGGAGCGCAACTCGGTTTCCCGCCGGGCGGCGCCGTCCAGGGCGTCGCCCGCGAACTCCCGCGCCTGCTCCAGCATCCCGGCGGCGCCGTGAAGGGTGCGCCGGGCCACGTGGTTCGGATGCAATGCCTGCAGCTTACGCATTGTCCACACCGCGCAGAACGCGCCGAGGGACATGTAGAACAGCCGGCGGATCATGACCTGCGCCCCTCCAGCACCCGGGGGGCGGACCGGCCGCGGGAGCGGCGGGCGCCCAGGGCCTGCCGGACGCCGTGGCCCAGCGCCGCCACCTTGATCAGCGGCCCGGTGACGAGGGTCTGCGTGACGTCGCTGACCTTGGCGACGTGCCCGCTGACCTGCTTGACGTCCTTGGCGATGGCCTCGACGGCGACGAGCTGGCGGTTGGCCTCGCTGACGGTTGCCGTCACGTCCTCCAGCAGCGGCACCACGCGGTCGCCCAGATCGGAGACCATCTTGGACGTCTGGGTCAGCAGGCGTGCCAGCCTGACCAGGACCACGGCAAGAAAGCAGACCAGGATCGCCCAGAACATGGCGACTATCAGGCCCGCGACCTCTCCGGCGGTGAGCATGCGCCGATCTCCCTACTTCACCCGGCTGGAACGGCAAGACCCTATCGCGTCTCACCGCCCGTTCCCGGCACGCGTCCCGCGAACGACGAGGAGGGACCGGGGGAAACGGCCCGGGCGGTGGTGGTCAGCGGCCGCGCAGGAAAGCGCGGATCCGCGTCCAGCGGTCGGCGAAGCCGGCCTCGGCGCCGTGCCGGGTGGGCCGGTAGTAGCGGCGGTCACGGATCTCGGCCGGGGCGTAGTCCTGGCGGACCAGGCCGTGCTCGAAGTCGTGGGGGTACTTGTAGCCCTCGCCGTGGCCGAGCTTGCCGGCCCCGGCGTAGTGGGAGTCGCGCAGGTGGGCGGGGACCTGGCCGATGTCGCCGCGCCGCACGTCCGCGGCGGCGGCGTCGACGGCGGTGATCACGGCGTTGGACTTGGGGGCCAGCGCGCAGTGGATCACCGCCTGGGCGAGGTTGAGCCGTCCCTCGGGCAGACCGACGAACTCCACCGCCTGGGCCGCGGCCACCGCGACCTGCAGGCAGGTGGGATCGGCCATGCCGACGTCCTCGGAGGCGAAGATGACGATCCTGCGGGCGATGAACCGGGGGTCCTCGCCCGCCTCGACCATGCGGGCGAGGTAGTGCAGCGCGGCGTCCGCGTCGGAGCCCCGCATGCTCTTGATGAAGCCGCTGATCACGTCGTAGTGCTGGTCGCCCTGGCGGTCGTAGCGCACGGCCGCCTTGTCCACCGCGCGCTCGACCGTCTCGACGGTGATCTCGCCGTCGGCGATCAGCGCGGCGGCCTCCAGGTAGGTGAGGGAGCGGCGGGCGTCGCCGCCGGCCAGCCGTACAAGGTGGTCGGCGGCCTCCGGCGCCAGCGTCACCTTCCCGTCCAGGCCGCGCGGGTCGGTGACGGCGCGCTCCAGCACCTTCCTGACGTCGTCGTCGGACAGGGGTTCCAGCGTCAGCAGCAGCGAGCGCGACAGCAGCGGCGAGATGACGGAGAAGAACGGGTTCTCGGTGGTCGCGCCGATGAAGGTGACCCAGCGGTTCTCCACCGCGGGCAGCAGGGCGTCCTGCTGGGCCTTGTTGAAGCGGTGCACCTCGTCCACGAACAGGACCGTCTGCCGGCCGGACATGCCCAGCTCCCGCCGGGCCGACTCGATGGCCGCGCGGACCTCCTTTACGCCCGCCGACACCGCGGAGACCTCGACGAACCGGCGCTCGGTGGCGCCGGCGACGACGTAGGCGAGGGTGGTCTTGCCCGTGCCGGGCGGACCCCACAGGAACAGCGACATCGGGGCCTCGGACTCGACGAGCCGGCGCAGCGGCGTGCCGGGGCCCAGCAGGTGACGCTGGCCGATCACCTCGTCCAGGCCGCGCGGGCGCATCCGCACCGCCAGGGGCTCGTGGCCCCGATGGGTTTCCTCCGCCACCGCGTCGAACAGGCTGTCCACGTCTCGACAGTACCGCCAGGGCGCGCGGGCGGCGGCCGGGGACCGCAGGGGCCGGGACCGTCCGGGGCCGCGGGGCGGGGCGCCCCGGATCAGCCTCCCCAGACGGCCACGGCGCCGCTGTGGCCGGCCCGCACCGCGTAGTAGCCCGCCACGACGGCCACGACCGCGGTGAGCACCGCGACGGACGTCGTCACCGCGCGGCCGCCACCACCCTCCCGGCCACCGCCCTCACCGCCGTCCCGGCCGCGGCGCACGAGGTGGAGCAGGACGAGCGAGAGCACGCCCAGCACGAGGGCGGCGATCAGCAGGGGATCGGCGAACTCCTCGTGCTCGGCGATGCGCCGGGCCAGCGTCCCGGTCGCCGAGGCGAAGTTCCGGTGCTCCAGCGACTCGCCGCTCTCCTTGGCGGCGAAGGCGGCGATCGGGGCGGCCACCGCCAGCCCCGCCACCGCCCAGCCGAGCGCGGGGCGCGTGCGGGGCGCCAGCCCGTAGACGGCGGCCAGGGCCGCGAGGGCCGGGACCGCGATCACGGCGGCGTGGACGATCAGGGGGTGGGCGGGCAGGCCGAGGATCTCGTCGAACATGTGGTGCTCCGGTCGATGGGGGTCGCCGCTCTCGCCGGCGCCGGGCGCCGTTGCCGGCCGCCGGCGCCGGAGATCGGAATCTATCGCGTGGAAGCTTCACAACACAGCAGGACAAAGCACGTAAATATCCACGTACCTCCGCCGTTGACACTCGTCACTTACGTTCAGCACACCTGGGGGCCGGTACGCTTTCGGCCAGTCGAAAGTAATGAGACGGCAAACCCGACGGCATACCTGGAGGACATAGCGGTGAGCGGCGAGGACCGCCAGAGCCAGCTGGCGCGAGAGCACAAGGAGCGGCAGGCTCAGCGTGCCGAGCAGGCGGGCAAGGCGAAGCGGAACACCTTCATCGGTGCCGGCGTCGCCGTGGCCGTCGTCGCCGCGGGCGCGGTCGCCATCACGGCCTTCACGGGGGGAGACGACCCCAAGCCCGCGGCCGCCTCCTCCCCGGCCCCCTCGACCGCGGCGCCCCAGGCGACCCCGACCATCCCGGCCGCCCCCGGCAAGGTGACCTGCTCCTACCGCAAGGACACCAGCGGCGCGCCCGCCAAGAAGGTGGGCATGCCACCGAGCAAGCCCAACCTCAAGCTCAAGACCATGACGGTCACCACCAACCACGGTGACATCGTGATCGACCTGATGACGCAGCAGGCTCCCTGCGCCGTGAACTCCCTGGCGTTCCTGGCCAAGAAGAACTTCTACGACGGCACCAAGTGCCACCGTCTGGCCACCCCGGAGAACTCCGGCGTGTCCCTGCTGCAGTGCGGCGACCCGCAGGCCAAGGCCGACGGCAAGAACCCCACCGACGGCCAGGGCACCTCGGGTTACGTCTTCGACGACGAGAACCTCGGCATGCCGTACGCCAAGGGCGTGGTGTCGCTGGCCCAGCCGGCGGACGCCTCGAACCAGAACGGCAGCCAGTTCTGGTTCTCGCTGGGCGAGGAGAACACCCAGCTGGAGACCGCCTACACGCCGTTCGGCATGGTCTCCAAGGGCATGGACATCCTGGAGAAGATCTCCCAGGGCGGGTGGATCACCAACCCCGATGACATCACCGGTGACGGCGGCTCCACCGCGCCCAAGATCCCGGTGATCGTCAAGGACGTGAAGCTCTCCTAGAGGGCTCTTGGAAGGCCGGTGTTCCGGCGGTCCGCGCGGGCCCGCCGGAACACCGGCCTTCCGCGTGTCCGGGGTCGTCCGCGCCGGGACCTCCCGGCGGCTCGTCCTCCCGCGTCCGGAGCCGGGTACGGCCCTCCCCCGCGCCCGGCGGCCGGTCCCGGCCCCGGGCGCGCCGCGGAGGCTCCCCCGCGCACGGCCCCGAACGCGGCCACGGGGCCCGTCCCGCCTCGCGGGCGATGGGGACGGGGATCCGGCGGAAGGACCGCTGAGGCCGCCGGAGCAGCCCGTGAGGGCCCGGCCGGGCCCACGGCGCCGGAGCCCGCGGGAGGAACCCGTACGGCCCCGCACACGGGCCGGGCCCCGGACGGGAGGATCCGTCCGGGGCCCGGCCGCACGCCGCGCGGGGTTTACGCCTCGCTCTTGGGCTTGGCGTCCACCCCGGCCTCCTTGCGCTGCTCACCCGTGATCGGGGTGGGCGCGCCGGTCAGCGGGTCGAACCCGGAGGCCGTCTTCGGGAAGGCGATGACGTCGCGGATGGAGTCTCCGCCCGCCAGCAGCATGCAGATGCGGTCCCAGCCGTAGGCGATGCCGCCGTGCGGCGGCGGGCCGTACTTGAACGCCTCCAGCAGGAAGCCGAACTTGCTCTCGGCCTCCTCCTTGGAGATGCCCAGCACGTCGAAGACGCGCTGCTGCATCTCGGCGCGGTGGATTCGGATGGAGCCGCCGCCGATCTCCATGCCGTTGCAGACCATGTCGTAGGCGTAGGCCAGGGCCTCGGCCGGGTGGTCCTGGAAGTTGTCGGCCCACTCGGGCTTGGGGCCGGTGAACGGGTGGTGCACCGCGGTCCAGCCGCCCTCGCCGTCCTCCTCGAACATCGGGGCGTCGACGACCCACAGGAAGCTCCACTGCGACTCGTCGATCAGCCCGCAGCGGCGGCCGATCTCCAGCCGGGCCGCGCCGAGCAGGTCGCGGGCCTCCGAGGGCTTCCCCGCCGCGAAGAAGACGGCGTCGCCGGGGGCGGCGCCGACCTTCTCGGCCAGGCCGGCGCTCTCGCTCTCCGAGAGGTTCTTGGCCACCGGGCCGCCGAGCGTGCCGTCCTCGCCGACGAGGACGTAGGCGAGGCCCTTGGCGCCGCGCGACCGGGCCCACTCCTGCCAGGCGTCGAGCTCCCGGCGGGTCTGGGAACCGCCGCCCGGCATGACCACGGCGCCGACGTACGGGGCCTGGAAGACCCGGAAGGAGGTGCCGGAGAAGTACTCCGTCATCTCGACGAGCTCCTGGCCGAAGCGCAGGTCCGGCTTGTCGGAGCCGTAGCGCGCCATGGCCTCGGCGTAGGTCATCCGGGGCAGCGGCGACGGCAGCTCGTAGCCGACGATCTCCTTCCAGACGCGGCCGACCAGCGCCTCGCCCAGCGCGATGACGTCGTCCTGGTCCACGAAGGACATCTCAACGTCGATCTGGGTGAACTCCGGCTGGCGGTCGGCGCGCAGGTCCTCGTCGCGGAAGCAGCGGGCGAGCTGGTAGTAGCGCTCCATGCCGGCGACCATGAGGAGCTGCTTGAACAGCTGCGGCGACTGCGGCAGGGCGTACCAGCTGCCCGGCTGCAGGCGGACCGGGACCAGGAAGTCGCGGGCGCCCTCGGGCGTGGAGCGGGTGAGCGTCGGGGTCTCGATGTAGTTGAACCCGTGCTCGTGCATCACCTCGTGGGCGAGGTAGGTGGCCTTGGAGCGGATCCGCAGGGCCTGCGCGACCTGCGGGCGGCGGATGTCGAGGTAGCGGTGCCTGAGCCGGGCCTCCTCCGAGACGCCCGCGGCGCCCTCGACCGGGAACGGCAGCGGCGCGGCCTCGCTGAGCACCTCGACCCGGGAGGCGACGACCTCGATTTCGCCGGTCGGCAGGTCGGGGTTCTCGTTGCCCTCGGGACGGACCCGCACCTCGCCGACGACCTTGACGCAGTACTCGGCGCGCAGGCCGTGCGCGTCGTCCTCCTCGCGGAAGACCACCTGGGAGGAGCCGGAGGCGTCGCGCAGGTCGATGAAGACCACGCCTCCGTGGTCGCGGCGGCGCGCCACCCATCCGGCCAGCGTCACCTGCTCGCCCGCGTGCTCCTTGCGCAGTGATCCCGCTTCGTGCGTGCGGATCATTTCCTCAGTCTCTCCTTCAGAGTCTCGACGATCTCAGCGAGCGGCACGGCGGTCTGGTCACCGCTGGCCAGATTCTTGACCTGGGCGGACCCGGCGGCGAGGTCACGCTCGCCGAGGATCACGGCGTAGTCCGCGCCCGACCGGTCGGCGCCCTTCATCGCGCCCTTGAGACCCTTGCCGCCGAACGACATGTCGGCGTCGAGGCCCGCGCGGCGCAGCTCGGTGATGAGCAGGAACATCCGGCGGCGCGCCTCCTCACCCAGCGGCACACCGTACACCTGCACGCGGGAGGCGGCCTCCTCGGCTCCGAGCAGCCCCTCGGCCTCCATGGCCAGGACGGTGCGGTCGACGCCCAGCGCCCAGCCGACGCTGGGCAGGGCCGGGCCGCCGAGCATCTCGCTCAGGCCGTCGTAGCGACCGCCGCCGCCCACCGCCGACTGCGAGCCCAGCCCGCCGTGGACGAACTCGAACGTGGTGCGCGTGTAGTAGTCGAGCCCGCGGACCAGCCTCGGGTCGTCGGTGTAGGTCACGCCGGAGGCGGTCAGCAGCGCGCGGACCTCCTCGTGGTAGGTCTTGCACGCCTCGCACAGGTGGTCGACGACCAGGGGCGCGCCGGCGAGCTGCGCCTGCACCTCGGGCCGCTTGTCGTCGAGCACGCGCAGCGGGTTGATCTCGACACGCTGCCGGGTGGCCTCGTCGAGGTCGAGCGCGCGCAGGAAGTCCTGCAGCGCCGCGCGGTAGGCGGGACGGCACTCCCGGCAGCCCAGCGTGTTCAGCAGCAGCCGCACACCCGTCAGCCCGAGACCGGCGTAGCCGTCGGCGGCCATCACGATCAGCTCCGCGTCGAGTGCCGGGTCCTCGGCGCCCAGCGCCTCCGCGCCGACCTGCCAGAAGTGGCGGTAGCGGCCCTTCTGGGCCCGCTCGTAGCGGAACTGGCTGCCGGAGTACCAGAGCTTCACGGGCAGCTGGCCGTTGTGCAGGCCGTGCTGGAGGACCGCCCGCACGACCGAGGCGGTGCCCTCCGGCCGCAGCGTGAGGGAGCGGCCGCCCTTGTCGGTGAAGGTGTACATCTCCTTGGAGACGATGTCGGTGGACTCGCCCACCCCGCGGACGAACAGTGCGGTGTCCTCGAAGACGGGGGTCTCGACGTAGCCGTAGCCGGCGCGGCGGACCGGAGCGGTCAGCGCCTCACGTACGGCGAGCGCCAC
Source organism: Streptosporangium pseudovulgare (assembly GCF_014648055.1). GTDB lineage: Bacteria > Actinomycetota > Actinomycetes > Streptosporangiales > Streptosporangiaceae > Streptosporangium > Streptosporangium pseudovulgare. Next base: position 288,633 of record NZ_BMQJ01000010.1, on the reverse strand, counting down.
CTCCGAACGGGGTGGAAGCCAGTCAAAGGTGCCCTTGGGCGCCTGCAGAGTCATCTCTTATAGTCCCCTGGTGGGTCCCGCTCCCGGCGCCGACTCCACTCGCCCGGCGAGTTCGGCGAGGTACGGGTTGGTGGCGCGTTCGCGGCCGATCGTGGTCTGTGGTCCGTGGCCGGGCAGGACCACCGTCTCGTCCGGCAGCGGCAGGCACTTGGCCGCCAGGCTGCGCAGGATGGTCGGATGGTCGCCGCCCGGGAGGTCGGTGCGGCCGATGGAGCCGGCGAACAGCAGGTCGCCCGAGAACATCACATCCGGGATCTCCTCGGATGCGGGCAGCCTGAAGGTCACCGACCCCCTGGTATGGCCGGGGGCGTGGTCGACGGTGATCTCCATGCCCGCCAGCTCCAGCACCTGGCCGTCGGCCAGCTCGCGGACGTCGTCGGGCTCGGTGAAGGTCAGCCCGCCGAAGAACTGCTGCCTGGCCGCGAGCGGCAGCCCCTTGCCGGGGTCGGACAGCAGATCGCGGTCCTCGGAATGGATCCACGCGGGGACGTCGCGGGCGCCGCAGACGGGGGCGACCGACCACATGTGGTCGACGTGCCCGTGGGTGACCAGCACCGCGACCGGCCGCAGCCGGTGCTCGCGCAGCACGTCGTCGAGGTCGGCGACCGCGTTCTGCCCGGGGTCGACGACGACGCACTCCTCGCCGGCGGCGGGAGCGACGACGTAGCAGTTGGTCTGGAACGACCCGGCGGGAAAGCCGGCGATGAGCATCTGCCTCAGCCGATCTCGTCAAGAATACGGATGGGAATGTAACCGAAGGGTACCGGTGCGGGTCGCCGGGCTGCGAACCATCACCCTTTGGCCGATACGATTCGCCCACCTCAATAAGTAACACTCCGGCACTCGGGAGGGCGAAGCGGTGAGCGGCAAGGACCGCCAGAAGCAGCTGGCGCGCGAGCACTACGAGCGGCAGACGAAGCGGCGCGTCGAGCGTGAGGCCAGGGCGAAGCGCACCGCGGTCATCGGCACCACCGCCGGGGTCGTGCTGGTGGTGGGCGGTGTGGTCGCCGCGACCGCCCTGCTCGGCGGCGGTGACTCCGACGCCACCTCCACCGCGTCGGCGTCGGGGAGCCCCGGCCCGGCCGCGAGCGCGAGCGCGAGCGAGGGGCCCAAGCCCGCCGCGTTCGACCCGGCGACCGGCACCTGCGGCTACGTCCCCGACACCGAGGGGGCGGCGAAGAACGTCGGCATGCCGCCGGCCAAGGTGGACACCTCGCCGGCGACGATGACGCTGAAGACGAACCATGGCGACATCGTGATCAAGGTGTCGGCGGAGAAGACCCCGTGCACGGTCAACTCCTTCGCCTTCCTGGCGAAGAAGAACTACTTCGACGGCTCCAAGTGCCATCGGCTGGGCTCCGACCAGTTCCCGGTCCTGCAGTGCGGCGACCCGCTCGCCAAGGCCGACGGCAAGAGCGAGACCGACGGCCAGGGCGGGCCGGGGTACCGTTTCGTCAACGAGAACCTCGACGGCGCCAAGTACACCCGCGGCGTCGTGGCCATGGCCAACAGTGGTCCCGACACCAACGGCAGTCAGTTCTTCCTCGTGTACGGCGACACCCAGCTCCCCCCGAACTACACCCCGTTCGGTACGGTCACGAAGGGGATGGAGATCATCGATGAGGTGAACAAGGGAGGCGTCATCACGCCGGGACCCGACGGCACCGGGGCTCCGAAGGAAACCGTCGAAATCAAAAACGTGACAATGTCCGGCAAGAGCTGACGTAATACAACCAAGATGCGGTTAGCCTCGAAAGGCTGATGAAAGTGCGGGAGGACACGGTGAGCACCGACCCGTGGGGCCGGGTAGACGACGACGGCACCGTCTACGTGCGTACGGCTGAGGGAGAACGGGCCGTCGGGTCCTGGCAGGCCGGCGAGCCGGAAGAGGCACTCGCCTACTTCCATCGCAAGTTCGACGAGCTGGCCGGGCAGGTCACCCTGCTGGAACAGCGGGTCCGCGGCACCGACCTGCCGCCGGCCCAGGCGGAGGCGACGATCGTCAAGCTGCGTGAGGCGATCACCGGCGCGCACGCCGTCGGTGACCTCGACGCGCTGCTGGGCCGCCTGAACGCCCTCACGGAGACGGTCGCCCAGCGCCGCGAGGAGGTCAAGGCGGCGCGCGACGTGGCCCGGGCCGAGGCCAGGGCCGTCAAGGAGCGCATCGTCGGCGAGGCCGAGCGGATCGCCGAGGACACCACCCACTGGAAGAGCGGGGGCGAGCGGCTGCGCCAGCTCATCGAGGAGTGGAAGGCCGCCGAGCGCATCGACCGGGTGACCGAGGCCGCGCTCTGGAAGCGGCTGTCGGCCGCCCGTACGGCCTTCGCCAAGCGGCGCAAGGCGTACTTCGCCGGGCTGGACGAGCAGCGGGAGGGCGTGCGCGCCACCAAGGAGCGCATCGTCGCCGAGGCGGAGGAGATGGCCTCCTCCACCGACTGGGGCGCCACGGCCGCCGCCTACCGCGAGCTGATGCGGGAGTGGAAGGCCGCGGGCCGGGCCTCCCGCGAGGTGGAGGACGAGCTGTGGGGCCGGTTCAAGGCCGCCCAGGACCAGTTCTTCCAGGCCCGCTCGGCGGTCTTCGCCGAACGCGACGCCTCGCTCGCGGCCAACGCCGAGGTCAAGGAGCAGCTCCTGGCCGAGGCGGAGAAGATCCTGCCGGTCTCCGACGCCCGGTCCGCCAGGGCGGCCCTGCGGGGCGTCCTGGAGCGCTGGGAGGCGGCCGGCCCGGTCCCGCGGGAGCAGCGCGACCGCCTGGAGGGTGGCCTGCGCCGGATCGACGAGGCGGTCCGCAAGGCCGAGGAGGCGGAGTGGAAGCGCTCCAACCCCGAGGCCCGCGCCCGCGCCCAGAACACGGTCGACCAGCTCCACCGGTCGATCGAGCAGCTTGAGGCCCGCCTGGCCAAGGCCAGGGCGGCCGGCCGGGACAAGGACGTCAAGGACGCCGAGGAGTCCCTGGAAGCCCGCCGTTCCTGGCTGGAGGAGGCCGAGCGCACGCTCGCCGAGTTCTCCTGAGGCGGGTCCTCCCGAAGATACGCGGCCGGGCGTCCCCTCGCGGGCGCCCGGTTCGGGGTGCGGCCCTCATCCGCGTGACGGCGCCCCGTGGCAGAGCCCGGGGCGGGCTCGTCCCCACGTCGGCGCCTCGGTCCCGGGGCCGGACTCTCCTCCGCGGAGCCCGGGGCGGGCACGGCCGGGCCCCGGGGCGGCGGTCAGGAGCCGGCGCCGCTCACCCGGTAGACGTCGTAGACACCCGGGATGTTGCGCACGGCCTTCAGGACGTGCCCGAGGTGCTTGGGGTCGGCCATCTCGAAGGTGAACTTGCTGATCGCCACCCGGTCGCGGGACGTCGTGACCGACGCCGACAGGATGTTCACGTGCTGGTCCGACAGGGTGCGGGTGACGTCCGACAGCAGCCGCGGCCGGTCGAGCGCCTCGACCTGGAGCGCCACCAGGAAGACCGAGTCGGTCCCCGACGCCCAGGACACCTCCACCAGCCGGTCCGGCTGGGTCTTCAGCTGCTCCCCGTTGGGACAGTTGGTGCGGTGCACCGACACGCCGTGCCCGCGGGTCACGAAGCCGAGGATCTCGTCGCCGGGCACCGGGGTGCAGCAGCGCGACAGGCGCACCCACACGTCGGAGTCGCCCGCGACCACCACGCCGGCGCCGCCGCTGCCGCCGCGGGGACGGCCCCGCAGCTTCGTCGGCACCGAAACCTCGGCGATGTCCTCCTCGGCGCCGTCCACTCCCCCGACGGAGTGCACCAGCTTCTGCACGACCGCCTGGGCGGCGATGTGGCCCTCGCCGACGGCCGCGTACAGGGCGGAGACGTCCGGGTAGCGCAGGTCCCTGGCGAGGGTCAGCAGCGACTCCCCCGACATCAGACGCTGCAGCGGCAGACCCTGCTTGCGCATGGCCCGGCCGATGGCCTCCTTGCCCGCCTCGATCGCGGTCTCGCGGCGCTCCTTGGAGAACCACTGCCGGATCTTGTTACGGGCCCGGCCCGACTTGACGAACTTCAGCCAGTCACGTGAGGGGCCGGCGTCCGGCGACTTGGAGGTGAAGATCTCCACCGTGTCGCCGTTGCCCAGCCGCGACTCCAGCGGCACCAGGCGGCCGTTGACCCGGGCGCCGATGCAGCGGTGGCCGACCTCGGTGTGCACGGCGTAGGCGAAGTCGACCGGCGTCGCGCCCTCGGGCAGGGCGATCACCTGGCCCCGCGGGGTGAAGACGTACACCTCCGAGACCGACAGGTCGAACCTGAGCGACTCCAGGAACTCGCCGGGGTCGGCGGTCTCCTTCTGCCAGTCGAGGAGCTGACGCAGCCAGGCCATGTCGCTGGCGGGCTTCAGCTTCGTCCCCGGGGCGCCGGAGGCCGTCATGTCCTCCTTGTACTTCCAGTGCGCGGCCACGCCGTACTCGGCCCGGTGGTGCATGGAGTGGGTGCGGATCTGCAGCTCCACCGGCTTGCCCTCGGGGCCGATGACCGTGGTGTGCAGCGACTGGTACATGTTGAACTTGGGCATCGCGATGTAGTCCTTGAACCGGCCGGGCACCGGGTTCCATCGCGCGTGGATCGTTCCGAGGGCGGCGTAGCAGTCGCGGACCGTGTCGACCAGCACCCGGATGCCCACCAGGTCGTAGATGTCGTCGAAGGCGACGTCGCGCGCGATCATCTTCTGGTAGACCGAGTAGTAGTGCTTGGGCCGCCCCTTGACCACCGCGCGGATCTTGGCCTCGCGCAGGTCCTTGGAGACGCTCTCGATGACCTCCTGCAGGAACAGGTCTCGGCGCGGGGCCCGCTCCGACACCATGCGGGCGATCTCGTCGTAGCGCTTGGGGTAGAGCATGGCGAACGCGAGGTCCTCCAGCTCCCACTTGATCGTGTTCATGCCCAGCCGGTGCGCCAGCGGGGCGAAGATCTCCAGGGTCTCGCGGGACTTCTGCTGCCGCTTGTGCTCGGGCAGGTAGCGCATGGTGCGCATGTTGTGCAGCCGGTCGGCGAGCTTGATCACCAGGACCCGGATGTCACGCGACATCGCCACGACCATCTTGCGGACGGTCTCGGCCTGGGCGGCGTCACCGAACTTGACCTTGTCGAGTTTGGTGACGCCGTCGACCAGCAGCGCGATGTTGTCGCCGAAGTCGGCCCGCAGTTCGTCCAGGCCGTAGGCGGTGTCCTCGACGGTGTCGTGCAGCAGCGCGGCGCACAGGGTCTCGTCGTCGGTGCCCAGCTCGGCCAGGATCGTCGCCACCGCCAGGGGGTGGGTGATGTAGGGGTCCCCGCTCTTGCGCTTCTGATCACGGTGGTGGTAGGCCGCCACGTCGTAGGCACGCTCGATGAGCCGCAGGTCCGCCTTCGGGTGCGTCGCGCGGACCGTGCGGAACAACGGCTCCAGCACCGGGTTCATGGCGCCACTCCATTGCCCCCCAAAGCGTGCGATCCTGCGGCGTACGGCAGGCTTCTCCTCGGTGGCTCCGGACATGGGGGAACCCGCACCGCCTGGCGGCGCGGCCTCCTCGGGCCCGCCTCCATCGGCGGTCACGTCGGGAACGACCACATCACGGGGCACTCAGACTCCTCACGTTCGAGTCCAGATCCTCCAGTGTATCCAGACATGTCAGGAACCCTGCCCCATCGGGGTGAGATCAGACGATCACCAGGGAACGAACTTCGACGTCGTCGAGTCGTTCCCGCCCGTTGAGGAAGGCCAGTTCCATGAGCACGGCGATGGCGACGACCTCGGCGCCCGCCCTGCGGACCAGCTCCACCGTCGCGCGCGCCGTGCCGCCGGTGGCGAGCACGTCGTCGACGATCAGGACCCGCTCTCCGGGGGCGAAGGCGTCCCTGTGCACCTCGATGACGGCGGAGCCGTACTCCAGATCGTAGGACTCCTCAAGCGTCTCGGCAGGCAGTTTGCCTTTCTTCCGTACCGGGACGAATCCCGCGGCGGCCTTGTGCGCCACTGGGGCGGCCAGGATGAACCCGCGGGCCTCGATGCCGACGATCTTGTCCACCCGGTACGCGCCGGCCAGCTCGTCCACCACGGCGGCGAACGCCTTGGGATCGGCGAGCAGGGGGGTGATGTCCTTGAAGACCACGCCGGGCTGCGGATAGTCGGGCACGTCGCGGATCCGGTCGAGGATGAGGGTGCGCAGGTCGCTCATTTCACTTCCTTACGAAAACGCCTCCGCCCCCGGGGGACGGGAGCGGAGGCGCCATCTTGGTGGGGTTACTTCTTCTTGCGCTTGTCGCCGTCGGCCACGGAGCCGGCCGGCGCGGAGCCGTTGGCCGCCGCCGCGGCGACCGGCTGCCTGGCGCCCTTGTCGGGGGCGGACCCGGCGCCGCGGCTCGCGACCCGGCGGGCGAGCGCCTGGTAGCGCGGCTCGCGCTCCTTCAGCGTCACCAGCATCGGCGTCGCCACGCACAGCGAGGAGTAGGTGCCGACGATCATGCCGACGAACAGGGCCAGCGACAGGTCCTTCAGCGTGCCCGCGCCGAACAGCGTGGTGCCGATGAACAGGATCGCCGCGACCGGCAGGATCGCCACCAGCGTGGTGTTCAGCGACCGGATCAGCGTGTGGTTCAGGGCGTTGTTGGCCGCCTCGGTGTAGGTCATCTTGGAGGTCGTGCCGAGCTTGGCGGTGACCTCCTTGATCATGTCGAAGACGACGACCGCGTCGTACAGCGAGTATCCGAGGATGGTCAGGAAGCCCAGCAGGGTCGCCGGGGTGACCTCGAAGCCGGACCAGGCGTACACGCCGGCGGTGATGACCAGGTCGTGGAAGAGCGCCACGATGGCCGACAGCGCCATCTTCCACTCGAAGGCCACCGTCAGGTACAGGATGATCGCCAGCATGAAGACGATCAGGCCGATGACGGCCTTGTTGGCCACCTGGCCGCCCCACGAGCCGCCGATCACCTGGACGGTGACGTCGTTCTGCCGCAGGCCGTAGTCGTCCGCCGTGGCCTTCTGGGTCTTGGTGACCTCCTGGGCCGGCAGGCTCTCGGTGGTGACCCGCCAGCCGTTGTTGGTCTCCTGGACGATGACCTGGTGCGCCCCGGCCTCCTCGAAGGTGCCGCGCACCTGCTCGATGCTCGCCGAGGGGGCCTTGAAGGAGAAGACCGAGCCGCCCTTGAACTCCACGCCGAGGTTCAGGCCGTTGACGATCAGACCGACGATGGAGACCGCCAGGAGGAGGGCTGACAGGCCGTACCAGAGCTTTCTGCGGCCGACGAAGTCGACGTTGACCTCGCCGCGGTACAGCCGGCTCACGATGCCGGACATCAGGCCTCCTGCGGAACGGTCGGGGCGGCGGAGCTCTGGCTCATGCGCTCGGCGTCGAGACCGGAGAGCTTGTGGCCCTTGGCGAAGAACTTCCTCCTGGCGAGGAGCGCGACGAACGGCTTGGTGAACATGAACACCACCACGATGTCGATGAGCGTGGTCAGGCCCATCGCGAACGCGAAGCCGGCCACGCCGCCGACGGCCAGGAAGTACAGCACCACGGCGGCGATGAACATGACCGCGTCGGCGATCAGGATCGTGCGCCGGGCGCGGGCCCAGGCGACCTCGACGGCCGCCCGCAACGAGCGGCGGCCCTCCTTCATCTCGTCGCGGATGCGTTCGAAGTAGACGATGAACGAGTCCGCGGTGATGCCGATCGAGACGATGAGACCGATGATGTGCGGCAGCGACAGGCGGAAGCCCGCGGTGGCGCCGAGGACGACCACCGACTCGTAGGTCAGGACCGTGGCGACCACGAGGCTCAGCACCGAGACGATGCCCAGGCCGCGGTAGTAGAGCAGCGAGTAGATCACCACGAGCCCGAGGCCGATCGCTCCGGCGATCAGGCCGCCGCGCAGCTGGTCGGCGCCCAGGGTGGAGGAGACCTCCTCGATGGAGTCCGTCTTGAACTTCAGCGGCAGCGCGCCGTACTTGAGCTGGTTGGCCAGCTCGTCGGCGGTCACCTGGGTGAAGTTGCCGGAGATCTGGGCCCGGCCGCCGGTGATGGGCTCCTGGATGACCGGCGCGGAGATCACCACGCCGTCCAACACCATGGCGACCTGGTTGCGCGGCGGCTGGGAGTTGAAGGCGGTGGTGGTGACCTTCGACCACTGCTGCGGGCCCTGGCCCTTGAAGGACAGCTGGACGAGCCACTCGCCGGTGGTCTGGTCGACGCCGGAGGTGGCCTTGTCGATCGAGGTGCCGGTGACGGCCGCCTTGTCGAGGATGTACTTGGCCGAGCCGTCCTGGCTGCAGCCGACGTACTGCTGGTCCGGCGCGTCCTGGGCGCCCTGGCCCTTGTCCTTGGCGCAGTCGAGCGTCTTGAACCGCTCAAGGGCCTTGGGGTCGACGCCGGTGGTGTCGACGCCGGCCAGCGGGTCGTTCGCCGGGGCGGACGGGGTCGCGCTGGGGCTCGGGGTGGCGGACGGGGCCGCGGCGTTCTTGGCCGCCCGGCGCGCCGACCGGTCCGCTGGGGCGTCCTCACCGTCCTTGGCCTCGGTCTTGGGCTCACGTGCGGCCCGCCGGTCCGTCGCGTCCTTCTTCGTCCCCGTCTCCGCCTCGGTGGAAGGGGTGGCCGACGGGTCCGGGGCGGTCAGCGCCGAGGACAGCGCCCGGCCGGTGGGCGAGGCGCTCGGGCTGGACTGGGCGGTGCTCCTCGGGGCCGGCGTCGTCGCGCCCTCGCCGCCGTCGGTGGCCTTGCCGTTCGACGGGACGGCGGACGGCGTCGGCGCCTGGGTGGGCATCTGTCCGGGGGGCGCGGGCGAGCCCTCCCCCACCGCCAGCACCTGGCGGAAACGCAGCTCCGCGGTGGTGCCGACCAGCTTTACGACTTCCTCCTGGCCTGCTCCGGGGACGGAGATGACGATGTTGTCACCGGACTTGACGACCTCGGCGTCGGAGATGCCGTTGCCGTTCACCCGGTCACGGATGATGTTCACGGCCAGGTCGAGGCTCTCCTGGGAGGGAGCCCCGCCGTTGGGCGTGACGGGCGTCAGCGTCACCGTGGTGCCGCCTGCGAGGTCGAGGCCATACTCGGGGGTGAACGCCTTGTTGAGGGCCATCACCCCGCCCATGGCGAGAATGAGCGCCAGAAGCGCCAGGAGCATGCGCCCCGGCTTGCTCTGGCCGCTGGTCGGTCGGGCCACTGGTCGTCAGTTCTTTCGGCTATAGGGGATGGTTGGCGAGCCTGCTCACTTCTGCTGCGAGTCCTGGTTGTCGCCCTTCGGCTGAACGGTCTCCACCTCATTGTCCTCCACGACGCCCGCGGACTCGACGTCATCGGAGGCGGTGTCGTCGACCGGGGTCAGGACGCGGCCGATCGCGGCCTTGACCCAGCGGGTCTCGACGCCGGGGGCGAGTTCCAGGATCACGTCGTCGCCGTCGATGGCCGTGACGGTCGCGAACAGGCCGGTCGTCGTCATGATGCGGGCTCCCGGGGCCAGGGAGTTCTGCATCTGGGCCTGCTCCTGCTGCCGCTTGCGCTGCGGCCGGATGAGCAGGAAGTAGAACACCACGACCATCAGAACGATCATGATGAGGCTTGAGTAACCGCTGCTGCCGCCCATGGGGCCGCTCCTTACTTTGGGAATGACCGGCGTGGCGCCGGACGTCGTATAACGGGCACGCCGCTCAGCACGTCAGCCTACACAGCCAGCCAAGCCACGGAGTTTAGGCGAGCTGTTAGGAGCGCGGCAACGAACCCACGAACGGGCCCCGGGGGAAGTTCCCATTTCGATATCGTTGTCATCGATCTGTGATTGCCCTCGCGGGGCTTCCCTTTTGTAAGGCAACGTCATGCGGGGCCGGAGTCATCCCCGAGATCGACGGGCGCCTGGGCGCCGAAGGCGTCCGGCGGCGGGGTCAGCCCCAGGTGGACCCACGCCGCGGCGGTCGCCACCCGGCCCCGGGGGGTGCGGGCCAGCAGCCCCTGGCGCACCAGGAACGGCTCGGCCACCACCTCGACCGTCTCGGGCTCCTCGCCGATCGCGACCGCGAGGGTGGACAGACCGACCGGGCCGCCGCCGAACTTGCCCAGCAGCGCCGACAGGACCGCCCGGTCGAGCCGGTCGAGCCCCTCGGCGTCGACCTCGTAGAGGTTCAGCGCCGCCGCGGCGACGTCGCGGGTGACGACGCCGTCGGACCGCACCTCGGCGAAGTCGCGGACCCGGCGCAGCAGGCGGTTGGCGATGCGGGGCGTGCCGCGGGAGCGCCCGGCGATCTCGCGGGCGGCGTCGCCGGGCAGCTCCAGGCCGAGCAGCGCCGCCGAGCGGTGCAGCACCCGCTCCAGCTCGCCGGCGTCGTAGAAGTCCATGTGGGCGACGAACCCGAACCGGTCGCGCAGCGGCGCGGGCAGCAGGCCGGCCCTGGTGGTGGCGCCGACCAGGGTGAACGGGGCGACCTCCAGCGGGATCGCGGTGGCGCCGGGCCCCTTGCCGACCACGATGTCGACCCGGAAGTCCTCCATCGCGAGGTAGAGCATCTCCTCGGCGGGGCGGGCCATCCGGTGGATCTCGTCGATGAACAGCACCTCGCCCTCCGACAGCGTGGAGAGGATGGCCGCGAGGTCGCCGGCCCGCTCCAGCGCCGGCCCGGAGGTGATCCGGATGGGCGCCGACAGCTCGGTGGCGATGATCAGGGCGAGGGTGGTCTTGCCGAGGCCGGGGCCGCCGCTCATCAGCACGTGGTCGGGCGGCCGGTTGCGCCGCAGCGCGCTCTGCAGCACCAGCGACAGCTGCTCGCGCACCCGCGCCTGGCCGATGAACTCCTCCAGCCGCTTGGGCCGCAGCGCGGCCTCGACCAGCCGCTCGTCACCCTCGGCGTCGGCGTCGGCCGAGACCAGATCCCGCTCGAAGCTCACGGCGTCTCCCCCCTCACCGCACGCTCAGCACGCGCAGCGCGGCCTTGAGCAGCGCCGCGACCTGGGGCGCGCGGCCCTCGGCCGCCTCGGCGTCGGCCTGGGGCGCGACGGCCGCGACGGCCTCGTCGGCGTCCTTGGCCGAGTATCCCAGGCCGACCAGGCCGGAGTGGACCTGCTCGCGCCAGACGGGGGTGGCCGAGCCGCCGTTGAGGGCGGCGCTGACGGCCTCCTCGGGGGTGCCGAGCTTGTCCTTGAGGTCGACGATGATCCGCTGGGCGCCCTTGGGGCCCACCCCGGGGACCCGGGTCAGGGCCTTGACGTCGGCGGTGGCCACGGCCATCCGCAGCGCGTTGGGCGTGTGCACGGCGAGCATCGCCAGGGCGACCTTGGGGCCGACCCCGCTGGCGGTCTGGAGCAGCTCGAAGATCCTGCGCTCGTCGTCGTCGGCGAAGCCGTACAGCGTGAGGGACTCCTCGCGCACCACCAGCGAGGTGGCCAGCCGGGTCTCCTCCCCCACGCGCAGCGCCGCCAGCGTGCCGGGCGTGCAGTGCACCAGCACGCCGACGCCGCCGACCTCGACCACCGCTCCGTCGGGGGCGATCGCGGCCACCCGTCCTCGCACCGAGGCGATCACTTCGTCGTTCCTCTCGAGTATCCGGCGGGCCTGCCCCGCCCGCGGAAGTACGCGGCGGCCGTCACTCCGCCGCCGGCGCCGGTGGCCCGGGCGGCCGCCTCGGCCAGCCGGTTCTGGGCGCCGCCCCGCCAGATGTGGCAGATGGCCAGGGCGAGCGCGTCGGCGGCGTCGGCGGGCTTGGGCATGGCGTCGAGCCGCAGCAGCCTGGTCACCATGGTGCCGACCTGTCGCTTGTCGGCCGTGCCGCTGCCGGTGATCGCGGCCTTGACCTCCGACGGCGTGTGCAGCGCCACCGGCAGCCCCCGGCGGGAGGCGCACAGGATCGCCACCGCCGACGCCTGGGCGGTGCCCATGACGGTGCGCAGGTTGTGCTGGGCGAAGACGCGCTCCACGGCCACCGCGTCGGGCCGGACCTCGTCGAGCCATTGCTCGATGCCGGCCTCGATCGCCACCAGCCGGGCCCCGATCTCGTCGTCGGCGGGGGTGCGCACCACCCCGACCTTGACCAGGTGGAGCGGCGCCCCGGGGCGCCCCTCGACCGCTCCGAGGCCGCACCGGGTCAGGCCCGGATCGACCCCCATCACCCGCAGTTCGGGCAACCGCACCGGCACGCCTTCCGCTCGCCGAACACCTGTTCGGTGCCCGACTCTACCGCCTGCGCGCATGGCGCGCACGGCCATCGCACCGCCCGCGGGGCGGCCTCCGGAGCCCTCACCGCCCTGGCCGTCCCGTCCGATGTCCGGCGCGGTCAGAACGCGTCGGTCATGTACGGCCGGGCGTGGAAGGCGGCGTCGAGGGCGTCGTCGGAGTCCGCCGGTCCGGTGAGGGCTCCCGCGCGGCGCAGGGTGGTGGTCGGCACGCCCGCGAACAGCGCGGAGAATCCTCCGGCGGTGAGGGCGGGGGCCGTCTTCGGGAGGGCCCCGGCGGGCTGGGCCGTACCGGAGCCGCCGGAGACCGACAGGTGCCAGGGGCCGGAGGAGGCGGGCCGCTCGGGGTCGTCGACGTGGACCACGGCGTCGAGGGTGACGCCGGCCGGGAACCCGCGCCCGGCGACGGCCGCCGCCGGGTCCACCACGCGGAACATCCAGCGGGTCTGCGCGACCTCGTCGTTCACCCGGTCGCCGAGCAGCCAGAACACCGGGTCGTCGGGGGCGACGGCCGCGCGGACCTTCTTCGCGATGGAGGACGAGGAGCCGACCAGCGCCCACAGCGCCCGGGCCGTGGCCTCCGAGCCGGCGAGCAGATGGCTGACCGAGATGTCGTGGCCGTCCCAGCCGTAGGCCACGAAGCCGTCCTCGGCCAGGTAGACGAAGTCGCGGGTGCTCTCCAGCCACCGGCGCACGGCCGCCTCGCTCCGGCGGACCGGCCCGGAGGCGCGGGTGGCGGCGTGGACGCGGCCGATGACCTCGCCCAGCGCGCGGGCGTCGCCGGGGCCGGTACGGCGGAGCGGGACGTCGCCTGCGGTGCGGATCGTGCGCAGCGCCTCGGTGGACAGCACGGCCCGGTGCAGGGCTCCGGCGTGCTCCCAGCCGAGCGAGCGGTAGAGGCGGGTGGTGGCGGGGTACAGCGCCGAGATCGGCAGCCCCAGGGCGGCGCAGCGGTCCAGGGCGGTCCGCATGATCGTCCGTCCGACGCCGCGGCCCCGGTCCTCGGGGGCGACGGTGACCGAGGCGATGCCGCCCATGGGCAGCGGCCTGCCGTGCCACCACTGGGTGAAGTCCTCGATGCGGGTCGTGGCGACGAGGCGGGCGCCGTCGAACGCCCCGAGGTATCTGCCGCCCTCGACGGCGGGCAGGGCGTTGCGCCGCCAGGTCTCCGCCTCGTCCTCCGGGACGGGCCCGAAGGCGCGGACGCGGTTGTCCAGCGCCGCGTCGAGGTCACCGGCCGTCAGCTCACGTATTTCCACGGTCCCCCAACCTAGGGCGTACCCCCCGATGGGTGTGAACCGGCCCCGGACCGCCCCGCCGGGCGGGGTCAGGGGTGGCGGACCGGCTCGGCGTTCCCCGGGTCGCCGAGGCCTCCGCCGTTCCCGGCGGCTCCGTCCCCCCGCGTCTCCCCGGAGTCCTCGGCGCCCCCGGCGGCGGGGCGGTCCGCGTCGGTCCGGCCGCGCAGGCGGTCCAGGCGCGTCATCACCGGGGTCGCCGTGACGCCGTGCAGCACCAGGGAGGCCAGCACGGTGAAGGCCACCACCGCCCACAGCTCCTCCGCGGGCACGCCGAAATCGGCCTGGCCGAGGGCGTAGGCGAGGTAGAACAGCGAGCCGATGCCCCGGATGCCGAAGAAGGCCAGCACGCCGCGCTCGCGCGGTCCCGGCCGGCCGCCGAGCGTGGCGAGCCAACCGGTCAGCGGACGGATCACCAGCAGCAGGAGCAGGCCGACCGCCGCCCCCCGCCAGGTGAGCGCGGCCAGGCCGCCGGTGATCACGAATCCGCCGAGCAGCAGGATCAGCCAGGCGGTGAACAACCGCTCGATCTGCTCGATGAAACCGTGCAGGACGGCGTTGTAGCCGTGCGTGCGCTCGGCGGCCCTGATCGTGCACGCGGTCACGAACACCGCGATGAAGCCGTAGCCGTGCACCAGCTCGGTGAGGCCGTAGGCGAGGAAGGTCGCGGCCAGCGCCACGAAGCCGTCGCGGTGCTCGGCCAGCCGCAGGTCGGAGACCTGGGCGCGGAAGAACAGCCGGCCCAGCGCCCTGCCTGCCAGCAGGCCGGCCACGACGCCCGCCCCGCACCTGTAGAGCAGGTCCACCAGCGCCCAGTGCCCGGCCCATTCCAGGCCGCCGCCCGCCGACGCCAGCGCGATCGCGGCGAACACCAGGGGGAAGGCCAGGCCGTCGTTGAGCCCGGCCTCGGAGGTGAGGGTGAAGCGGACCTCGTCGTCGTCGGTCTCGGAGTCGACGGGCTGGCCGACCTGCACGTCGGAGGCGAGCACCGGGTCGGTCGGCGCGAGCACCGCGCCCAGCAGCAGCGCCGCGGCCCACGGCCAGCCCAGCAGGCCGTGGACGGCCAGGGCGACGGCGCCGACGGTCAGCGGGAGCGTCCAGCCCAGCAGCCGCCAGGTGGAGGTCCAGCGGCGCGGCTCGAAGGGCCGGTTGATCGCCAGCCCGGCGCCCATCAGCGAGATGAGGACGCAGACCTCGGTGGCGTGCTCCAGCAGCGCCCGGTGGGCCACCGGGTCGGGGTCGGGCAGGTCCAGGGGCAGGAGGTAGAGCAGCGCGCCGCCGATCAGACAGGCCAGCGGCAGCGAGAAGGCGCGCCGGTTGAGCAGGCGGGGCAGGATCGCCGCGAGCAGGGCGGCGACGCCGGCCACGGCGAAGATCAGATCAGGGTTCGGCATCGTACGGCGGCATATGCCCTCATTTATTTAGGCAAACCGCAGGTCATACTTTTCCGGCGAACGTCACGAAAGCCCCAGCAAACCGCCTCCGGACGGCCGTCCGCCGGGGAGGTCTCCCGGGCGCCCGCCCGAAGGGTTCCGGGCATCCGCCGTGGAGGTCTCCCGGGTGCCTGCCCGGAGGTTGCGGGCAGGCGTCACCCGGGATCCGTCCCCGCGGCGCGGGGCCGTACACGGGAGGGTCCCCGGGCAGCCGTACGCCCGCCTCCGCGGCACGGCGGGGCGGGCGTACGGCGAGGCGGCGGGCGGCCGGTCAGGCCTCCAGCTTCTCCATGACCTCGTCGGAGACGTCGAAGTTGGCCCAGACGTTCTGCACGTCGTCGCTGTCCTCCAGGGCGTCGATCAGCCGGAAGACCTTGCGCGCGCCCTCCTCGTCGAGCGGGACGTTCATCGTCGGCAGGAAGCTCGACTCGGCCGAGTCGTAGTCGATCCCGGCGTCCTGAAGGGCCTTGCGGACCGGGACGAGGTCACCGGCCTCGGAGACGACCTCGAACTGGTCGCCCAGGTCGTTGACCTCCTCGGCGCCCGCGTCGAGGACGGCGACCAGCACGTCGTCCTCGGTGAGCGAGCCCTTGGGGACGAGCACGACACCCTTGCGGTTGAACATGTAGGACACCGAGCCGGGGTCGGCCAGGGAGCCGCCGTTACGGGTCAGCGCCACGCGGACCTCGGAGGCGGCGCGGTTGCGGTTGTCGGTCAGGCACTCGATCAGCACGGCGACGCCACCGGGGGCGTAGCCCTCGTACATGATGGTCTGCCAGTCGGCGCCGCCGGCCTCCAGGCCGCCGCCGCGCTTGCGGGCGCGCTCGATGTTGTCCAGCGGGACCGAGCTCTTACGCGCCTTGGTGATGGCGTCGTACAGCGTCGGGTTGCCGTCCGGGTCGGGGCCACCGGTCCGGGCCGCGACCTCGATGTTCTTGATGAGCTTGGCGAACAGCTTGCCGCGCTTGGAGTCGAGCGCGGCCTTCTTGTGCTTGGTCGTCGCCCATTTGGAGTGGCCGGACATCGACTAGAGCTCCCTCACCATCTCAACGAAGTATGAATGCACGTCGCAGCCCCCGGTGAGCTCCGGGTGGAAGGACGTGGCCAGCAGAGGCCCCTGACGGACCGCGACGATCCTATCCCCAGCTTCGGCTCGGGCCAGCACGTCGACGTCGGAACCGACCGATTCCACCCAGGGGGCGCGGATGAAGACCGCCCGCAGCGGGCCCATGCCCGCGAAGTCGATGTCGGACTCGAAGGAGTCGACCTGGCGGCCGAAGGCGTTGCGCCGGACCACCATGTCGATGCCGCCGATGGTCTGCTGGCCCTCGATGCCGCCCTCGATCCGGTCGGCCAGCATGATCATGCCTGCGCAGGAGCCGTAGGCGGGCATGCCGTCCTTGATCCTCGCCCGGAGCGGCTCCAGCAGTTCGAAGGCGTCGGCGAGCTTCCACATCGTGGTGGACTCCCCGCCCGGGACGACCAGCGCGTCGACCGCCTCCAGCTCCTCGGGGCGCCGTACGGCCACGGCCTTGGCGCCCGCCTGCTCCAGGCAGCGCGCGTGCTCGCGGACGTCTCCCTGCAGGGCGAAGACACCGATCGTCGGGGCGATGGTCACCGGTGGTCCTTTCAAGGGGCTCGTGATGCGGTTCAAGCGTATGGCCACCCCGCGGACCGCCCCAAACCGGCCGGTCCCGCGGGGCGGGGACCGGCCGGCAGGGCGGCCGACGGGGTGGGCGGCCGGGCCTCCGTGATCGGACGACCGGGGCCGGGCGGCCGCGCAACCGTGGTCAGGCGGCCGACAGGTCGTGGGCGGCGTGGTCGGCGTCCACCCGCGCGAGGCCCGCCAGGTGGTGGCGCCTGCCGTACAGGAAGGCCACGCCGACCAGGCAGCAGACCGCGCCCAGGCAGTACGGCACGGGCGCGCCGATCTCCTCGCCCAGCTTGGTCACGACGTAGGGCGCGATGGCCCCGCCCATCCAGCGGACGAAGTTGTAACCGGCCGAGGCGACGGGCCGGGGCGCGTCGGAGACCTCCATGGCGGCCTCGGTGAACACGGTGTTGTTCAGGCCGGCCGGGATGCCGCACAGCACGACGCAGACGACGACGCCCGCGCGCAGATCGACCGCGCTGAACAGGGCGATGCCCGCCTGCAGGACGGCCAGCGTCCCCAGGGACAGGTACAGCACCCGCACCGAGCCGATCCTGCGGCTCATGGCCGGGGCGGCGAAGACCGAGGCGAGCGCCACGAGGACGCCCCAGCCGAAGAACACCGCGCCGATGCCGTAGGCCGACATGCCGAGGATGAACGGGGTGAAGGCCAGGATGGTGAAGAAGGCGAAGTTGTAGAAGAACGCGGTGAAGGCGGTGGTGGACAGGCCGCCGTGGGCCAGGGCGCGCAGCGGGTCGCTGAGGCGGGTCTTCACCGCGGGCCGGGGCGTGGCCCTCAGCAGGACCGCGATGGCGATGAACCCGACGGCCATCAGGGTCGCGGTGCCGAAGAAGGGGCCGCGCCAGTTCCAGTCGCCGAGGATGGCGCCGACCAGCGGGCCCATCGAGATGCCCAGGCCCAGGGCTGCCTCGTACAGGATGATGGCGGCCTCGGCGCCGCCGCTGGCCGCGCCGACGATGACCGCCAGGGCGGTGGCGACGAACAGGGCGTTGCCCAGACCCCAGCCGGCGCGGAAGCCGATGAGCGCGCCGACGCTGTCCGAGGTGCCGGACAGGCCGGCGAAGACGACGACCAGGAACAGGCCGAGCAGCAGGGTGCGCTTGCCGCCGATCCGGCTGGAGACCCAGCCGGTGACGAGCATCGCCACCGCGGTGACCAGGAAGTAGCTGGTGAACAGCAGGGAGACCTGGCTGGGCCCGGCGTTCAGGTTCTTGGCGATGGAGGGCAGGATCGGGTCGACCAGGCCGATGCCCATGAAGGCGACCACCGCGGCGAAGGCGGTGGCCCACACCGACATCGGCTGACGGAGGATTCCGCCCGAACTCTGCGAGGACATGGGAGTGGCTCCTTGCGGGAAAAGCGGACCGGCCGGGGTGGCGGCCGGTCGGGGATGTGGGATCGCTTCCGGGACGGTGGGGCAGCGGGACGGTGGGGGGCTGTGGGGGACGGCGGGACCGCGCCGGGTCCCGCCGTTCTACGCGCGGCCCAGCTTGGCCAGCGCGGGCAGGGCGGCGGCGACGGCGTCGCGTTCCTCCGGGGTGAGCAGGCCGAGCTGGGAGACGAGGTAGGAGACGCGGGCCCGGCGTACGGCCGCCAGGCGGGCGCGGCCCTCCTCGGTCAGCCCGACCGTGCGGACCCGGGCGTCGGAGGGGTCGGCGGAGCGGGTCACCAGGCCGGGTTCCTCCAGCCGGTTGATCTGCACCGTCATGGTGGGGAGCTGGACCCCGTGCTCCTCGGCCAGCTCCGTCATCCGGCGCGGGCCGCTCTCCAGCGACCCCAGCACGGCGTACTGCTGGCTGGTGATCGGCTGTCCCGCCGCCACGCGACGCAGGAGCAGCACCAGGTGGCGCAGCTCTTTGGAGAGGTTCTCCGCGAGTTCGTCCGTCGTCATGGTTAGCCAGTCTAACTTAGTCAGGCTAAGCATTATTCCGAGGGGAGGGCGGCGCCCCGCCGGGACGCCGCCCTCCCCCGCTGCCCTCACGCGGCCCCGCCGGGCCGCGGCCGGTCAGGGACGCCTGGTCTCGGCGTCCACGACCTCCTGGATCCGCTCGGCGTCCGACTGCTCGGCCCGCCTGGCCAGGGACGGGTCCAGCGGGCGCAGATAGGTCTGCTGGACGCCCGGGACCCGGTCCTCCACGACGAAGGTCGCCCTGGTGTACGCCTCGGCCCCGGCCTCGGTCACCTTGGGCACCACCCTGAAGTCGGCGGTGAGCGCGCCCGGCTCGATCCGGGTGAGCACGTAACCGCGCTGGTTGTTGTAGAACTTCAGGTGCGGGTTGATCTTCAGGTACGGGTGGGTCGCGGGGTCGGAGTCCTTGCCGTCTCCGGTGGTGGAGATCGAGGTGGCGACCAGCTCGGAGCCGACCGTGCGGCCGGTGGGATCGTCGTAGTCGAGCTTGAGGTCGCTGGCCCAGTGGGCGTGCACGTCGCCGGTGAGCACCACCGGGTTGCGCACCCCGGCGTCCACCCAGCCCTGGGTGATCCGCTGCCGGGAGGCGACGTAACCGTCCCAGGCGTCCTGGCTGGTGACCTTGAGCGGGCCGGCGTTGTTGTCGCGCTGGGCGAAGAAGACCTGCTGCCCGATGACGTCCCAGCGCGCCCGCGACCGGCGGAAGCCGTCGATCAGCCAGCGCTCCTGCTCCTCGCCGGTGATGGAGCGCGCCGGGTCGCTCGCCTCGGGGCAGGCGCTGTAGCCGTCGCCGCAGCCCTGGTCGTCGCGGTACTGGCGGGTGTCGAGCATGTGGAAGGTGGCCAGCGCGCCCCAGCGGATCCGCCGGTAGAGCTGCATGTCGACGCCGCGCGGGACGGAGGTGCGGCGCAGCGGCATGTTCTCGTAGTAGGCGCGGAAGGCCGCCTCGCGCCGGGCGAGGAAGTTCGGCTGCGGGACCTCCGGCTTCTCCGGGATCTCGTCGGCCCAGTTGTTGTCCAGCTCGTGGTCGTCCCAGACCACCAGCCAGGGGGCGGCGGCGTGCGCGGCCTGCAGGTCGGGGTCGGTCTTGTACTGGGCGTGCCGCTGCCGGTAGTTCGCGAGCGTCTCGGTCTCGGGGCCCTCGTGGTCGCGGATGTTGCCGCCGGGGATGGTGTAGGTGTCGCGCGTGTACTCGTACTGGTAGTCGCCGAGGTGCAGGACCAGGTCGGGGTGGTCCTCGGCCAGGCGGCGGTAGGCGGTGAAGTAGCCGTGCTCGTACTGGGCGCAGGAGACGAAGGCCATGGCCAGCGGCGAGCCCAACGACATCGGGTGCGGGGCGGTGCGGGCCCGGCCGATGGGCGACAGGTACGGGCCGACCCTGAAGCGGTACCAGTAGTCGCGGTCGGCGGACAGGCCGCCCACCTCCACGTGGACGCTGTGGCCCCAGTCGGGCCTGGCCAGGGCCGTGCCGCGCCGTACCACCCGGCGGCCGCCCTCGTCGGCGTAGATCTGCCACTGGACCGGGAACGGCAGGGCGGGCATGCCTCCCATGCCGTCCTCGGCGAGCGGCCGCTGCGCCAGCCGGGTCCAGATCACGAAGCCCTCGGCGTCCGGGTCGCCCGAGGCCACGCCGAGCGTGAAGGGGTCGGTCCGCAGGCCCCGGGAGGCGAGGGAGGCGGCGCTCTCCGCGCCGGCGCCCTCCGCGCCGGGGTCGGCGTGCGCCGCGCCGGGGACGGCGGCCACGGCTCCGGCCGCGATCCCGGTGACGAGGAAGGAGCGGCGGGTGAATTCGGACAAGGCAGTCCTCCGGGGGGTGTCGGGCACGAACGCCCGTCAGCCTCCCGGAGGATCGTGACGGCGAGGTGAACGGTTCAGGAAACCGAAAAGGCGGCATCCTTCACAGATGCCGCCTTTTCTGAAATTTCCTACCAGCCGCGCTCGGCGAGGCGGTGCGGGACGGGGATGTCGTCGACGTTGATGCCGACCATGGCCTCGCCCAGGCCGCGGGAGACCTTGGCGATGACGTCCGGGTCGTCGTAGAAGGTGGTGGCCTTGACGATCGCGGCGGCGCGCTGCGCCGGGTTGCCGGACTTGAAGATGCCCGAGCCGACGAACACGCCCTCGGCGCCGAGCTGCATCATCATCGCGGCGTCGGCGGGAGTGGCGATGCCGCCGGCGGTGAAGAGCACCACGGGCAGCTTGCCGGTCCTGGCGACCTCGGCGACCAGCTCGTAAGGCGCCTGCAGCTCCTTGGCCGCGACGTACAGCTCGTCCTCCGGCAGCGAGGTGAGCCGCTTGATCTCGGCGCGGATCGTGCGCATGTGGGTGACGGCGTTGGAGACGTCACCGGTGCCGGCCTCGCCCTTGGAGCGGATCATCGCCGCGCCCTCGGTGATGCGGCGCAGCGCCTCACCGAGGTTGGTGGCGCCGCAGACGAAGGGGACGGTGAAGCGCCACTTGTCGATGTGGTTGGCGTAGTCGGCGGGGGTCAGCACCTCGGACTCGTCGATGTAGTCGACGCCGAGCGACTGCAGGACCTGGGCCTCGACGAAGTGGCCGATGCGGGCCTTGGCCATGACGGGGATCGAGACGGCGGAGATGATGCCCTCGACCATGTCGGGGTCGCTCATCCGGGACACGCCGCCCTGGGCGCGGATGTCGGCGGGGACCCGCTCAAGGGCCATGACGGCGACCGCGCCGGCGTCCTCGGCGATCTTGGCCTGCTCGGGGGTGACGACGTCCATGATGACGCCGCCCTTGAGCATCTCTGCCATGCCGCGCTTGACCCGGGCGGTTCCGGTGACGGCGGTCTCGGTGACTTCGGGCGTGCTGCTGGACACGGGGCTCTACCTCACGACGGCTGGTTGCGGATCACGGGCGTCCCTCGCCGGGACGGCCGCCACTTCTTCATGGTAGGCGTTGATCGGCGTATGCCCTCACACGCCGATCTGTCGCCTTCGGGGGATCTTCTTGGCCATCCTGTACGGCCGGCCGCCCCCGGAGGGAGTCGGCCTAGGGGATCACGGGCTTGGGCGCGGCCAGGACGACCCACACCTGTCCGGGGGCGAAGTTCATCGGCTCCCCGTTCTCGGTGGTGAAGACGGTGCCGTCCCGCTCCGACTCGCGCGACCACCTGGCCTTGAACGCCTGCCCGTCCCGGAGCACGACGGCCCTGCCCGTGCCGGTGGAGTGCACCAGGGGGGTATAACTCTGGTTGAGGTCGTGAAATTCCGAGCGCTCGGTCTTGGCGTACTGCACGACGATGGTCGGGGCGCCGAGCTGGCCGCCCTCGGCGGCCATGTCCTTCTTGCCGTCCTGCCAGACCAGCCACTTCTTGGCCGCGTCCGACCAGGTGAAGGTGAAGCGGGCCGCCGGGTACCGCACGCTGAACGACTTCCTCGGCGTCCCGTCCCCGGGGGCGTCGCCGAAGGTGAAGCCGATGTCCTTGGCCTTGCTCGCCCCGGGCGCCTCGGCCAGGAGCTTCCTGGGCTCGGCGAACAGGTTGTAGGGCGCGTAGCGGCCGGGCTGGCGGAAGTAGGCGCCCGGGGCCCTGCTGTCGGAGACGTCGACGAGGGACGCCTGCTGGACCTTGGGGATCATCTTGGTCTGCACGCCCGAGTAGGCCAGGGCGGGCTTGCCGAACTGCGGCAGGATGTGCAGGTCGGAGATGCGGGCGCTGCGCACCGGGCCGATCTTGGGCGGGAGCTTCGAGGAGAAGATCGCCATGAGGCGGGTCAGGCCAGCCTCGACCTGCTCGACATAGACGATGTCGGCGCTTTTCAGGCCGAGCTGCGGCTTGCCGGCCGAGGTGTTCTCGATCTTCGCCGCGAGCACCGGCCTGCGCGCGGCGCCGGGCAGGCCGGTGAAGGGGTGGGTGGGCTCCGGGGACGGGGTCTCGGCGGGCGTCGTGGCCTCCGCCGCCGCCTGCGGCTGCTTGCCCGCCGCCGGCTCGTCGGAGGAACAGGCCGCGGCCTGGGCGAGGACGGCCGCCCCCGCCAGCGTGACGGCGATCTTCCGGGACACCCGCACGGCTCATCTCCTCCAAGTCGGGCCTGAAAACCAGCATGAGCTTACCGGTGTCCCAGTTGCCGGTTATCCCGCTTTCGTGAGTCTTGTTCGGCATCGGGGCGTTCGGGAGCCGCCGGCGTATCCGGTGGACGGCCCCCGGCGCACCGCCGGGGAGCGCGCGCGGAGGCGGCCCGCATCACCCGGCGGCGAGGACCTTCGGGGGGTCGTCGTCGATCTCGAAGAAGCCGGGGTACTCGGTGTGCCCGGCCAGGCGGAGCGTGCGGGCCAGCCAGCGGCGCTGGGCGACCCGGGTCACGCCGACCGCGTTGTTGTAGAAGCGCCGGGAGTAGACCACCTTCGCCACCGCGGTGTCGAGCTCGGCCAGCAGCTCGCGACCGGCCGGGTCGGCGGACAGCCGGTCACGGAAGCGGTCCTGGTCGACCACCGCTCGCAGCGTGCGCGACAGGTCGCTCTCGGCGTGCTCGCGCTCCTCGGTGCCGGCCGTACGGGCCTCGTGGGCCGCGGCGGCCAGCACCAGGCTCGTCGCCGGATCCAGCACGCGCGAGGCCGCGAGCTCCAGGCAGACGGCGGTCCGCCGTACCAGCGCGGCGTCCAGGGACTCGCGGGCCAGCTCCAGGCGGATGTGCAGCCGGTCCAGCCGGCCGGCCCGCCAGGAGACGTAGACGGCGACCAGCACGACGACCGCGCCGACCACGGCGATCAGCGTGGTGCTCACGACTCCTCGTCCTCCTCCACCCCGGCGGGGATCGCCACGGTCTCGTAGACGCGCAGCACGTCGCGGGCGACCGTGGACCAGTCGTACTTGCGGACGGCCCGGCGCGCCTCCTCCGACAGGCCGGCCCGCCGCCCGGGGTCGTCGAGCAGGGCGGCGGCCTCGCGGGCGAGGGAGGCGGCGTCGCCGGTGGCGAACAGCGCGCCCGCCTCGCCGTCGCCGAGCACCTTGCGGAAGGCCGGGATGTCGCTGGCGAGGATCGCCGCCCCGGCCGACATCGCCTCGGTGAGCACGATGCCGAAGCTCTCCCCGCCGAGGTTGGGGGCGCAGAAGACGTCCACCGAGTGGTAGGCGCGGACCTTGTCCTCCTCGCTGACCATGCCGAGCAGGCCGATCCGGTCGTGGAAGCGGGCCGGGACCCTGCCGAGCACCTCGCCGGCGTCGCCGGGCCCGGCGACGAGCAGGCGCAGCCGCGGCCACTCGGCGGCCAGCAGGGAGAACGCCTCCAGCAGCACCGGCAGGCCCTTGCGGGGTTCGTCCATCCGGCCGAGGAAGCCGATCACCTCGCCGTCGTCCCAGCCGGGCAGCGGCTCGGCGTGGCTGTAGCGGCCGACGGTCACCCCGTTGGGGATGAGCACCGCGTCGCCGCCGATGAACTCGACCAGGGTCTTGCGCGCCGCGTCGGACACCGCGATCCGCGCGGTGATCTTCTCCAGCACACTCGTGATCACCGGCGAGGCCACCGAGAAGGCCCGCGAACGACCGTAGGAGGCGTGGAAGGTGGCCACGATCGGCCCCCTGGCCACCCAGCAGGCCAGCAGGCCCACCGAGGGGATGAACGGCTCGTGCACGTGCAGCACGTCGAAGCGGCCCTCGCGCAGCCAGCGGCGCACCCGCCCCGCCGACAGGAACCCGAACGACAGCCGGGCGACCGAGCCGTTGAAGGGGACCGGGACCGCCCGGCCCACCGAGGTCACGTACGGCGGCAGCGCCGCGTCGTCACCCGCCGGGGCGATCACCTGGACCTGGTGGCCGTCGTCCATGAGCGCCTCGGCGAGGTCGCGGATGTGCACCTGGACCCCGCCCGGCACGTCCCACATGTAGGGGCAGACGATGCCGATCCTCATCGCCCCACCGTCTCCCGCGTCCGCCGCGTCTCCCGGGTGCGGGCCGTGCCCGCCGTACCCGCCGTCTCCTCTGTCTCCCGCGCGCCCCGCGCGGAGCCCGCGGTCATCCGCGGGGCTCCAGGTCCTCGAGCCACAGCCGCTGCAGCATGTGCCAGTCCTCGGGGTGCTCGGCGATGCCCTTCTCGAAGGCGGTGGCGAGGTCCTGGGTGAGGGCCGCGACCTTCTCCTGGCGGGTGCCCTCGGCGGGCTTGGGGATCTCGTCGCAGAACCGCACCGTCCAGTCGCGGCCCCGGAAGGACAGGATCGTCGGGATCAGCGGGACCCCGGTGTGCAGGGCGAGCATGGCGGGCCCGGCGGGCATGCGGGTGGCCGCGCCGAAGAACTTCACCTCCACCCCCCGCGCGGTCAGGTCGCGCTCGGCGGGCAGCGCGACCGGCCGGCCGGCCCGCAGCCGCTGCGCCAGTACGGCGAAGACCTGGTTGTCCCCGCCGGTGAGCGGCAGCACCTCCATGCCCAGGCTCTCGCGGAAGGCGGTGTAGCGGTGGAACAACGACTCGGGCCGCAGCCGCTCGGCGACGGTGGTGAACGGGTGGCCCTTCTGCACGAACCAGGCGCCGGCCTGGTCCCAGTTGCCCATGTGCGGCAGGGCGAACACCGCGGCCCGGCCGCCGCCGAGGATCTCGTAGACCCGCTCGGCGTTGTGGACGTGGGTGCGCGCCAGGATCTCCTCGGGGCGCATCGAGGGCAGCCGGAACACCTCGTGGAAGTAGCGGAAGTAGGAACGCATGCCCGCGCGGCTCAGCTCCCGGATCGCCGGGTCGTCCGGGGAGGTGCCCTTGACCCGTGCGAGGTTGGCCTCCAGCCGGAGCACCTGCTTGCCGCGGCGCTTCCACAGCCGGTCGGCGGCCGTCCTGAAGGCCCAGGCGGTCAGGGGCTCGGGCAGGCGGGGCACGACCGCCCAGCCGGCGCCGAAGCCGGCCGCCACGAGACGATCCTGCGGTGACGGCTTGTCGTTCATCGTTCTTTCCTCAGCGGAGGGGGCGTGGGGAGGTGGAGACGGCCTGGCGGCGGACGTGGAGCAGGCGCTGGACGACGGTGAACGCGCTGGCGGCGGCGAGCAGCCACAGTCCCGCCGCCAGGATGTACGGCACGCCGAGGCCGCCGAGCCCGGCCGAGACCAGGACCATGACCAGGCGCTCGGGCCGTTCGGCGAGCCCGACGTCGCACGACAGGCCCAGGCCCTCGGCCCGGGCCTTGACGTAGGAGACGACGGCCCCGGCGACGAGGCAGAACAGGGCGACCCCGGCCAGCGTCCGCTGGCCGCTCACCACGAACCACATCACCAGCCCGGAGAAGATCCCGGCGTCGCCCACGCGGTCGAGGGTGGAGTCGAGGAAGGCCCCCCAGACGCTCCCCGGGCCCGTCATCCGGGCCATGACCCCGTCGAGAAGATCTGCCAGGACGAAAAACGTGATCACGAGCGAGCCGGGGAACAACTCACCCCGGGGATAGAAGAAGAGTGCTGCGGCGACCGTGCCGAGCGTTCCGGCGGCAGTGACCATGTCGGGGCTGATCCCACGGCGGATGAGGGCTCTGCCCAGGGGGGTCAGCACGCGGGTCACGACGGGGCGCAGAAGTTTCAGCATCGCGGTCCGATCGTAGGCCACACCGCCTTGGGGCGCGCATCCAACGCTCCGCAAGCGGATCGGCGCGGAGCTCTTGTGATATTCGCCACATGGGTATTTGGTGAACACACCGCGTCCTTGCGGTGTACGGACGCGGCGGCGGACGGGGTGTGGCCGCGCCTGGCCGCGCCCCTTCGGCAACGACGCGGGAGGCGACGTGGCAGATAAGGCTGGAGGCGGAGCAGCGGGAGCCGCGGGCAGGGCACCCGAGGCCGACCGTCCCGACATGGTGCGCAATGTCGCGCTGGTCGGCCATTCCGGATCGGGCAAGACGACCCTGGTGGAGGCGCTGCTCACGGCGACCGGCACCGTACAGCGGGCCGGCCGGGTCGAGGACGGCACCACGGTCAGCGACTTCGACGAGGTCGAGGTCCGCCAGCAGCGCTCGGTGAACCTCGCCGTGGCGCCGCTGGTGCACAACGGCATAAAGATCAACCTGCTGGACACCCCCGGCTACGCCGACTTCGTCGGCGACCTGCGCGCCGGGCTGCGCGCCGCCGACGCGGCGCTGTTCGTGGTCTCGGCGGCGGAGAGCATGGACGGCCTGACCCGCATGATCTGGGACGAGTGCGCCGCGGTCGGCATGCCCAGGGCCGTGGTGATCACGAAGAACGACCACCAGCGGGCCGACTTCGAGGAGGTCCTGGCCACCTGCCAGGAGGCGTTCGGCGAGGGCGTGGCGCCGCTGTACCTGCCGGTGGTCACCAACGGCCGCCTGAACGGCCTGATCGGCCTGATCACCCAGAGGTTCTGCAACTACGCCACCGGCTCCCGGACCGAGAACGCCCCCGGCCCCGACTACCAGGAGCGGATCGAGCAGCACCGCGGCCCGCTGATCGAGGGGATCATCCAGGAGAGCGAGGACGAGTCCCTGATGGACCGCTACCTCTCCGGCGAGGAGATCGACCCCAAGGTCCTCATCGAGGACCTGGAGAAGGCGGTCGCGCGCGGTGGTTTCTACCCCGTGCTGGCCACCGGTGGCGGCGTGGGCGCCAAGGAGGTGCTCGACCTCATCGTGCAGGGCTTCCCCTCCCCGCTGGAGCACCCGCTGCCGGAGATCACCTCGGTGGACGGCAGGCCGGTCCCCGGCGTCTCCTGCGACCCCGAGGGGCCGCTGGTGGCCGAGGTCGTCAAGACCACCAGTGACCCCTACGTGGGCCGGATCAGCCTGGTGCGGGTGTTCTCCGGGACGCTGCGGCCCGACATGGCCGTGCACGTCTCCGGGCACGGCCTGGGCGACCGGGGCCACGAGGACCACGACGTGGACGAGCGGATCGGCGCGCTGTCGTCGCCGCTGGGCAAGCAGCAGCGCACGGTGGGCAGGTGCGTGGCCGGCGACATCGTCGCGGTGGCCAAGCTGTCGCGGGCCGAGACCGGCGACACCCTCTCCGACAAGGAGCGGCCGCTGCTGATGCGGTCCTGGACGATGCCCGACCCGCTGCTGCCGGTGGCGATCCAGCCGAGGTCGAAGGCCGACGACGACAAGCTCGGCCAGGCGCTGCAGCGGCTGGTCGCCGAGGACCCGACGCTCCGGCTGGAGAACAACGCCGAGACCCGCCAGCTCGTGCTGTGGTGCATGGGCGAGGCCCACGCCGACGTGCTGCTGGACCGGCTGAGCCGGCGGCACGGCGTCGAGGTGGAGAAGGTGGACCTGCGGGTGCCGCTGCGGGAGACCTTCGGCGGCAGGTGCCAGGCGATGGGCCGCAACGTCAAGCAGACCGGCGGCCACGGGCAGTTCGCCATCTGCCACCTGGAGGTCGAGCCGCTGCCCTCCGGTGGCGGGTTCGAGTTCGTTGACAAGATCGTCGGCGGTGTGGTGCCGCGCCAGTTCATCCCGTCGGTGGAGAAGGGCGTGCGCACGCAGATGCAGCGCGGCGTGGTGGCCGGCTACCCCATGGTGGACGTGCGGGTCACGCTCTACGACGGCAAGGCGCACCCGGTCGACTCCTCCGACATGGCGTTCCAGATCGCCGGGGCGCTGGCCCTGAAGGAGGCGGCGGCCAAGGTGCCGACCCTGCTGCTGGAGCCGGTCGACGAGGTGTCGGTGCTGGTCGCCGACGACTACGTCGGCGCGGTGATGTCCGACCTGTCGTCGCGCCGGGGCCGGGTGCTGGGCACCGAGCCGGTCGGCGTCGGGCGCACGCTGGTCCGCGCCGAGATCCCCGAGCTGGAGATCACCCGCTACGCCATCGACCTGCGGTCGATGTCCCACGGCACCGGTACGTTCCAGCGGTCGTTCCTGCGTTACGAGCCGCTTCCGCCGCACCTGGTGGAGAAGGTCGCCGGCTGACCACGGACCGGAAACGCACCGGGGACGGACCGGAAGCCGCCGACCGGCCTCAGGTCCGGGAACGCCGGCCGCCGACCGGCCGCGGACCCGGGATCGCCGGCCGCCGACCGGGGGGAGGCGCGGGCCGCACGTCCACGCCTCTCCCAAGACTCGGGCAAGCATCACACCGGCATCACGAAACGATTTCTTTTATCGGGCCAAAGCAGATCGTTCGCGGTGTCAGACTGAGGAACCATGCGAACCGGACGCCCTTTGCTCGCCGCAGCCGCCCTCGCCGTCGCCGCCAACGGCGCCGCCTATGCGTTCGGCCCCGACGCGCCGGCCGCCAGGCCCCCCGCCCTGAAGCGGGCCGCCGACGGCGGGAAGGCCACCTCGGGGACCGGCGCCAAGACCGGCTCCGAGACAGCGGGGAGCAGCGGCGCCGGGGGCTCCACGGCGGCCTGCACCCCCGACCCGGAGCACCCCAAGCGGGAGCTGCGCGGCGTGTGGATCGCCACGGTGGACAACCTCGACTGGCCGTCACGGGCCGGCCTGCCCGTGGCCCGGCAGCAGGCGGAGTACACCAGGATCCTCGACGAGGCCGTCAAGCGCCGGCTCAACGCGGTGTTCGTCCAGATCCGGCCCGCCTCCGACGCCCTCTACAGGTCCAGCCTGGAGCCCTGGTCGAAATACCTCACCGGCAAGGCCGGCAAGGACCCCGGCTGGGACCCGCTGACCTTCCTGACCGCCGAGGCCCACCGGCGGGGGCTGGAGTTCCACGCCTGGCTCAACCCCTACCGCGCCTCCTTCGAGGGCGGGGCGAACCGGCTGCCGGCGAACCACCCGGCCCGGCTGCACCCCGACTGGACCATCCCCTACGAGGGCCGCCTGTACTACGACCCGGGGCTCCCCCAGGTGCGCGACCACGTCACCGCCGTCGTCAAGGACGTGGTGTCGCGCTACGACGTGGACGGGGTCCACTTCGACGACTACTTCTACCCCTACCCCGGCGCGGGCGGGCGCTTCGGCGACCAGGCGTCCCACCGGAAGTACGGCAAGGGCCAGAACCTGGCCGAGTGGCGCCGCGCCAACGTCGACAAGCTGATCGCGCAGGTCGACAAGACCGTCCACGAGACGAAGAGCTACGTGAAGTTCGGCGTCAGCCCGTTCGGGATCTGGCGCAACAAGGCCCAGGACCGCACCGGGTCGGCCACCTCCGGCATGTCCGCCTACGACTCGATCTACGCCGACGCCCGCCACTGGATCCGCAAGGGCACGGTCGACTACGTCATCCCCCAGCTGTACTGGCCGCGCGGCTTCCAGGCCGCCGACTACGACGCGCTGGCGCCGTGGTGGGCGAACGAGGTCAAGGGCACCGGGGTGCACCTGTACATCGGCATGGCGCTCTACCAGGTCGGCACCGGCGGCGCCTGGCGGAGCCCCGGCGAGCTGGCCTCGCAGCTGGCCGTCAACCGTGAGCACGACCAGATCCGCGGCGAGGTGTACTTCAGCGCCAAGCAGCTTCTCAGCAACCCGCTGGGCGCGCTGAACCGGATCTCGAAGAGCTACTACGACCGCCCGGCGCTGCTCCCCCTGATGAAGGACCTCGGCGGCCGGGCCCCCGCCCAGCCCAGCGGCCTGGGAATCCAGGGAAGGTCGCTGAGCTGGAACTCCTCGGCCGGGGCCCGCACCT
This sequence comes from Streptosporangium pseudovulgare, assembly GCF_014648055.1. Lineage (GTDB taxonomy): Bacteria > Actinomycetota > Actinomycetes > Streptosporangiales > Streptosporangiaceae > Streptosporangium > Streptosporangium pseudovulgare. The sequence continues at coordinate 258,608 of NZ_BMQJ01000010.1, read as the reverse complement.
ACGCCGTCTACCGGATCCCGTCCGGCAAGGTCGGCGAGTGCGCCACCGCCGACGCCCGCCACCTGGTCGCGGTCGTGCCGGCCGGCGGCGGCCCGCGCCAGGCGTTCACCGCGCCCGGCGGCGGCGCCTACCTCGTCACCGCCGTGGACCGCCTCGGCCACGAGAGCGACCCCGCCCGGGTCACCACGCCCTGATCCCGGGGCCGCGACCCGCCGTCACGCCGGTGGGTGGACCGGCACCATGATCTTCCCCTACGGTTCCAGCGTTGCCCGCCGCATGGGAGGTCGTCGGTGAAGCGGACGCTCGTCGCGTTTGCGATGTTGGTGAGCGCGCTGTGGCCGGGAACGGCGCAGGCGGCCCAGCCCGCCGGGCGGGTGGCGCTGATCGGCGTCCCCGGCCTGCAGTGGAGCGACCTCGGGCCGGACGCCACCCCGAACCTGTGGCGGCTGGCCGGCCAGAGCGCGGTCGGCTCGCTGTCGGTCCGCACCGTCGGCAAGGTGACCTGCCCCTACGACGGGTGGCTGACCGTGTCGGCCGGGGTCCGGTCGGCGGTCGGCTACGGATGCGGGCTGCCGCCCACGCCCGAGCCCTCCGGCGCCGGCGCGGTCGTCCCCGGCTACGACTACCTGTTCCGGGTCGCCCGGCAGCGGAACTCCGGCGCGCTCGGCGAGGCCGTCCACGCCGCCGGCGCGTGCACGCTCGCCGTCGGGCCGGGCGCGGCGCTGGCCCTGGCCGACCGGCGGGGCGCGGTCGACGTCTACGCCCCCTCCCCCGCGAACCTGCCGGACCTGCCCGCGGACGCCTTCACCCGGTGCCCGGTGGCCGCCGTGGCCGTGGACGACCTGATCCGCCCCTACCTGGCCGGCGACCGGCTGCCCGGCGCCGAGGACGCGCTCGGCCCGGACCGGCGGGCGCGGGCGCTGCGGGACGCCGACGCCGCGGTCGGCGCGGTGCTGGCCGCGCTGCCGCCGGACACCCGGGTGCTGCTGGCCGGCCTGTCCGACCACGGGGACATCCCGCACCTGCGGGTGGCCATGATGCGCGGCGCGGACGTCGCGGGCCGCTTCCTCGGGGCGGCCTCCACCCATCGCGAGGACGTCACGATCCTCCCCGACGTCACCGCCACGGTCCTCACCGCGGCGGGCGTCCCCGTCCCGGACACGGTGATCGGCGTGCCCTGGCGGGCCGGCGGCCGTACCGGCGGGGTCGGGGCGGCGCGGGACGAGCTGGCCGGCGCCGACCGGGCCGGCCAGACGATCAGGAACATGAGCGGGGTGTTCTTCACCTCCGTCGCCGTGCTGCAGGTGGCCTTCTACCTGGTGGCGTTCCTGCTGATGCGCCGCAGGCGCGGGACGGGGGCGATCCGGGTGGCCGCCCTGGCGCTGGCCGCGCTGCCCGTGTCGACGTACCTCGTCAACCTGCTGCCCTGGCGGCACGCCGGGGCGCCGGCGCTCGCGCTGACCGGCGGGATCGCCGCGATCGCGGCGGCGCTGGCCGCGGTGGCGCTGGCCGGTCCGTGGCGGCGCGACCCGCTCGGGCCGCTGGCCGTCGTCGCCGGGGTCACCGCCGCGGTGCTCGCCGGCGACCTGCTCACCGGCACCCCGCTGCAGCTGAACAGCGTGATGGGCTACACCGCGGTGGTCGGCGCCCGCTACTACGGCCTGGGCAACATCCCGTTCGCGCTCTTCGCCACCTCGGTGCTGCTGCTGGCCACCGCGCTCGCCCACCGGCTCGCCGCGCACGGCCGGCGGACGGCCGCGGTCGCCGCCGTGGCGGTCCCGGGCTGCGCGGCGATGATCCTGGGCGGCTGGCCGGGGGTGGGCAGCGACTTCGGCGGGGTGATCGCCTTCGTGCCGGGCATCGCGGTCGCCTCCCTGCTGCTGGCCGGCCGGAGGGTGTCGATCGTCAAGCTGGGCTCGTTCTGCGTGGCCGGCGGCGTCACCGTGATGGCCATCGCCTTCCTCGACCACCTGCGCCCGCCCGGGTCGCAGACGCACCTGGGGAGGTTCGTCGGCCAGGTGATCACCGGCGAGGCGCTGGAGGTGATCGGCCGCAAGCTCGGCGCGATGCTGAACACCCTGCTCAGCCCCAACCTGATGCCGATCGTGCTGGCCGCGGCGGCGTTCCTGGTCTACGGGCTGCTGCGGCCGGGGACGGCGAGCGCCGGGGTGCTGCCGGCGGCGTTCGCCCATTCCCCCGCGCTGAAGGCCGGCCTGATCGGCACCCTCGTCAGCGGGGTGGTGGGCATGCTGGTCAACGACTCGGGCGCGGCCGTGCTGTCCATGGCGCTCGCCCTGGGGCTGCCGCTGGTGCTGTCGGCGGGCGTCCAGGCGCTGCGGGACGGCGCGGCACCCGCCTACGCGGAGGCGGGCCAGCAGCCCGCGAGGAGCTCGCGGGTGTCGCGCAGGAGCTGAGGCAGCACCCTGGTGTGGCCGACCACCGGCATGAAGTTGGTGTCGCCGCCCCAGCGGGGCACCACGTGCTGGTGCAGGTGCGCGGCGATGCCCGCGCCGGCCACCGCGCCGAGGTTCATGCCGACGTTGAAGCCCTGCGCGCCGCTGGCCTTGCGCAGGGCGGTCAGCGCGCGCTTGGTGAAGTCGGCGAGCTCGGCGGTCTCCCCGGCGTCGAGGTCGGCGTAGTCGGACACGTGCCGGTAGGGACAGACCATCATGTGTCCGGAGTTGTACGGGTAGAGGTTGAGCACCGCGAAGACCGACGTGCCGCGGGCGACGACCAGGCCGTCCTCGTCGCTCATCCGGGGGATGTCGCAGAACGGGCAGCCGTCGTCGGGCCCCGCGCCGGTCGGCTTGTTGGCGCCCTTGATGTAGGCCATCCGGTGCGGAGTCCACAGCCTCTCGAACGCGTCCGGCGTGCCTGCCCCGTGCTGCGCCTGCGGCTCTTCGCTCATGGCGTTCAGCATATTGCCCCGCGACCTTCGGCGGACCGGCGCCTCCCGGCCGCGGCGGGCCTCCGGAGCGGGGACGGCGGGCGCGCGTTTCCCGGTCGCGCCGGCCGTACGCCCGCCGGGACGCGTGCCGGCCGCGGCGGATGCCCGCCGCGGCCGGAAACGGGTCAGATGGGACGTCAGACCTGGACGCGGCGCTCGATCGCGTCGACGATCTCGTCGATGGCCTGGTCGATCGGGACGCCGTTCTTCTGCTCGCCGTTGCGGAACCGGAAGGAGACCGCGCCGGCCGCGATGTCGTCGTCGCCGGCCAGCAGCATGAACGGCACCTTCGACTTCTGGGCGTTGCGGATCTTCTTCTGCATCCGGTCGTCGGAGGCGTCCACCTCGATGCGGACGCCCCGCTCGCGGGCCTTCTTGGCGACGTCCTGCAGGTAGGGCGCGTGGGCCTCGGCGATCGGGATGCCGACGACCTGCACCGGGGCCAGCCAGGCGGGGAAGGCGCCGGCGTAGTGCTCGACCAGCACGCCGAAGAACCGCTCGATCGAGCCGAACAGCGCCCGGTGGATCATGACGGGCCGCTTGCGGGTGCCGTCGGCCGCCTGGTACTCCAGCCCGAACCGCTCCGGCAGGTTGAAGTCGAGCTGGATGGTCGACATCTGCCAGGAGCGGCCGATCGCGTCACGCGCCTGCACGGAGATCTTGGGACCGTAGAAGGCGGCGCCGCCCGGGTCGAGGACCAGCTCCAGCTTCTCCGCCTCGGCGACCTCGCGCAGCGTCGCGGTCGCCTCCTCCCACACCTCGTCGGAGCCGACGAACTTCTCCGGGTCCTTGGTGGACAGCTCCAGGTAGAAGTCCTCCAGGCCGTAGTCGCGCAGCAGGTCGAGCACGAAGCGCAGCAGCGAGGTCAGCTCGTCGCGCATCTGCTCGCGGGTGCAGTAGATGTGCGCGTCGTCCTGCGTCATGCCGCGCACCCGGGTCAGGCCGTGGATGACGCCGGACTTCTCGTAGCGGTAGACGGTGCCGAACTCGAACAGCCGCAGCGGCAGCTCGCGGTAGGACCGCCCGCGCGCACCGAAGATCAGGTTGTGCATCGGGCAGTTCATCGGCTTGAGGTAGTACTCCGCGCCCTCCAGCTCCATGGGCGGGAACATGCCGTCGCGGTACCAGTCGAGGTGGCCGGAGACCTCGTACAGGTGGCCCTTGGTGATGTGCGGGGTGTTGACGAAGGAGTAACCCGCCTCCTCGTGCCGCTTGCGGGAGTAGTCCTCCATGACGCGGCGGATCACGCCGCCCTTGGGGTGGAAGACCGGCAGGCCCGAGCCCAGCTCGTCGGGGAAGGAGAACAGGTCGAGCTCGGCGCCCAGCTTGCGGTGGTCGCGCTTCTCGGCCTCCTCCAGCAGGTGGAGGTACTCGTCCTGCTTCTCGCGCGACTCCCAGGCGGTGCCGTAGATCCGCTGGAGCTGCGGGTTCTTCTCGCTGCCCCGCCAGTAGGCGCCGCCGGAGCGCATGAGCTTGAAGGCCGGGATGGACCGGGTGGTCGGCACGTGCGGGCCGCGGCACAGGTCCTTCCAGCACAGCTTCCCGGTCTTGGGGTCGTGGTTGTCGTAGATCGTCAGCTCGCCGGCGCCCACCTCGACGTTCGCGCCGTCCTCGGCGGAGGCGCCGCCCTTCAGGCCGATCAGCTCCAGCTTGTACGGCTCGGCGGCCAGCTCCTCGCGGGCCTCGTCGTCGGAGACGGGGCGGCGGGAGAAGGTCTGCCCCTGCTTGACGATCTCGCGCATGCGCTTCTCGATGCGCTTGAGGTCGTCGGGGGTGAACGGGTCCTTGACGTCGAAGTCGTAGTAGAAGCCGTTCTCGACGGGCGGGCCGATGCCGAGCTTCGCCTCGGGGAAGATCTCCTGGACGGCCTGGGCCATGACGTGGGCGGTGGAGTGGCGCACGATCGCCCGGCCGTCGGGGCTGTCGACCGCCACCGGCTCGATCACGTCGCCGTCGGCGACGCGGGCGGCGAGGTCCTTCAGCTCGCCACCGGCGCGGGCGGCGACCACCGAGCGGCCGTCGGCCTCGAGCACGTCGCCGTACGTCGTGCCCTCCGCCACCACGCGCTCGGCTCCGGCGAGGGTGACACGAAGTTCTGGCACGGCGGACACGGTTGCTCCCTGGGAGACGACGACATCGGTCTGTCCCACCGATGCTACCGGTGCCGGACGGGCGATATCCCGGGCGTCCCGGCCTCGGGGACATCGCGACCGCGCCGTGACCGTGCCGCCGCCGTGTCCGGCCTCGGCTCCCCGGTGGCGCCCGGTGTCGTCCCGATGGCGCCACGGCGGCGCACCGGCGCGCGCACCGGCGCGCCAAGATCGGCCCGGGCACGTCGCGGCGGCGGGTTTGACTACCCTTGGGAGGGTGAACGCAGCAGCCCAGACCTCCGGCGCGTACGGCGCCGGCATCGCGACCATCACCGCGGGCGGGACCGTCCTCGACACCTGGTTCCCCGCCCCCGAGCTGGGAGATCCGCCCCTCTCCGGCACCGAGCGGCTGTCGGCGGAGGAGGCCGCCGAGGCGCTCGGCCCGGACGTCGCCGCGCTGCTCGGCCCGGACGAGGCCCGCGGCGTGGAGGTGGTCGCGGTGCGAACCGGCATCGCCAAGCTGTCGGAGGCCCCGGCCGACACCCACGACGTCTACCTTCGCCTGCACCTGCTGTCGTCCCGCCTCGTCGCGCCGCACGGGCTGAACCTCGACGGCGTGTTCGGCCTGCTCGGCAACGTGGTGTGGACGAGCCAGGGCCCGTGCGCGGTGGAGGGCTTCGAGCGGACGCGGCTGCGGCTGCGCGCCCGCGGCCCGGTGGCCGTGTACGGCGTCGACAAGTTCCCGCGGATGGTCGACTACGTCGTCCCGGCCGGGGTCCGGATCGCCGACGCCGACCGTGTCCGCCTCGGCGCGCACCTGGCGTCCGGCACGACCGTGATGCACGAGGGCTTCGTCAACTACAACGCCGGCACGCTCGGCGCCTCCATGGTCGAGGGCCGCATCTCGGCGGGCGTGGTCGTGGGCGACGGTTCCGACGTCGGCGGCGGCGCCTCGATCATGGGCACCCTCTCCGGCGGCGGCAAGGAGGTCATCTCCGTCGGGCGGCGCTGCCTGCTCGGCGCCAACGCCGGCATCGGCGTCTCCCTCGGCGACGACTGCGTCGTGGAGGCGGGCCTGTACGTCACCGCCGGGACCAAGGTCGCCCTCCCGGACGGCCGGGTGGTCAAGGCCGCCGAGCTGTCGGGGGAGCCGGGACTGCTGTTCCGCCGCAACTCCACCTCCGGTGCCGTCGAGGTCGTCCCCCGGCGGGGCACCGGCATCGAGCTCAACAGCGCGCTGCACGCCAACGACTGACGGCGGTGACGCCGGACAGGGCCACCGCGGCGGCGCGGTGGATCACCGGGCTGTTCGCGCCGCAGGTGCTGGTCATCGCGCTCCCGCCGGTCGTCGGTCTGCTCGCCGGCGGCCCGTCCGCCGCCGCCTGGGGGCTGGTCGCCTCGGCGCTGTGCGGGGGCGTCCCGGCGGGGGTGATCTACGCGGGGGTCCGGTCGGGGCGGCTGGACTCCCACCACCTGGTCGATCGGGCCCGCCGTACGGGGCCGCTGCTGGTGGCGGTCGCCGCGGTGCTGGCGGCGCTGGTGCTGCTGGCGGGCCTGGGGGCGCCCCGGCTGCTGGTGGCCACGGTGACCGCGATGCTGGCCGCGCTGGCGGTGACGGTCCCGGTCACGCTGCGGTGGAAGATCTCCTTCCACGCGGCCGTGTCGGCGGGCACCGTGGTGGTGCTGGCCCACGTGCTGCCCGCTATGCCGACGCTCGTGGCCGGCGCGCCGGTCACCGCGGTGGTCTGCTGGGCGCGGGTACGGCTGGCCCACCACACCCCGGCCCAGGTCGCCGCCGGGGTCCTGGCGGGGGTGGGCTCGGCCTGGCCGACGCTGAGCGCCTTCGGAGTGTGACGGGCCCGGTCCCGGTCCGGCGGAGCGGAACCGGGACCGGGATCGGGCCGGGATCGGACCGGACTGGGCCGGACCAGGCCGGGATCGGCCGTCCGCCGGTTCCGGCGGCTGGGACGCCCCGGCCGCCCCTCAGCCCCGGAGGTAGGCGAGGACGGCGAGGACCCGGCGGTGGTCGTCCCCGGCCGGGGGGAGGTCGAGCTTGGCGAAGATGTTCGCGATGTGCTTGGCCACCGCCGCCTCGGTGACCACCAGGGACCGGGCGACGGCGGCGTTGGAGCGGCCCTCCGCGATCAGGGCCAGCACCTCGCGCTCGCGCGGGGTGAGCCGGAGCAGCGGGTCGCGGCGGTGCGCCAGCAACTGCCTGACCACCTCGGGGTCGACGACGGTGCCGCCCGCGGCGACCCCCTCCACGGCGTCGGCGAACTCCCGGACGTGCCCGATCCGGTCCTTGAGCAGGTAGCCGACCCCGGGACCCATGATCTCGGCGACATACGCCTGCTGGACGTACTGGCTGAGGATCAGCACCGGCAGGCCGGGCCGTACGGCGCGCAGGGCGAAGGCGGCGCGCAGGCCCTCGTCGGTGAAGCCGGGCGGCATCCGCACGTCGGTCACCACGATGTCGGGTTCGTGCTCGGTGACGGCGGCGGTGAGCGCCGGGGCGTCCCCGACGGCCGCGGCCACGGTGTGGCCGAACCGCTCCAGCAGTCCGGCCAGCCCCTCCCGGAGCAGGACCGAGTCCTCGGCCAGGACTACGCGCACGACGCCTCCTTCCGGGATCGGCGGGCCCGCGGGCGGACGGCCGGCGGCATGGGATCTCCGCCCGCGGCGGTTCGGCGGGGGCGCGGGCGGTCCTCCCGGCGGGCGGTCAGGGGCACGGGATCTCCACTCGCGGCGGTTCGGCGGGGGCGCGGGCGATCTTCCCGGCGGGCGGTCAGGGGCACGGGATCTCCACTCGCAGCAGGGTAGGGCCTCCGGCCGGGCTGGACAGCGACATCACGCCGCCGACCACGGCGAGCCGGTCGGCGAGCCCCGCCAGCCCGGTGCCGGCGGACGGGTCCGCCCCGCCGCAGCCGTCGTCGCGCACCTCCAGCACGAGTATCCCGCCGGACCGCGGGTCCTCGCGGACGAGGCGGCCCCGGACCAGGCAGCGGCTCGCCCCGCTGTGCCGGGCGACGTTGGTCAGCGCCTCACTGACCGTGAAGTACGCGGTGATCTCGACCGCCGGCGGTGGCCGCCGGGGCAGCACGACGTCCGTCTCGACCGGGACGGGTGAGCGCCCGGCGAGGTCGAGCACCGCGTCCGGCAGGCCGAGGTCGGTGAGGACGCGCGGGTGGATGCCGCGGATCAGCTCGCGCAGCTCGGCCAGGGCCAGCAGGGCGTGCTCGTGCGCCTCGGCGACCCGGTCCGCGGCGGGCGATCCGGCCGGGAGGTCGAGCCGGGCCATGCCGAGCGCGAGCGTCAGCGCGACCAGCCGCTGCTGGGCGCCGTCGTGCAGGTCCCGCTCGATCCGGCGCCGCTCGGCCTCGAAGGCGTCGGCCAGGCGGGCCCGGGAGCGGGTGATCTCGGCCAGCTCGGCGCCGGGGTCGGACAGGAGCGTCCTGACCAGGGTGGCGCGGGCGCCCGCCCAGATGGTCACCGGGTAGGCGGCCAGTGGCAGCAGCGCGACCCCGCCCAGGGACACGAGCAGGCCGAGGGCGGGGCCGAGGGGGGAGCTCGGCTGGAGCGGCGCCGACAGCAGCAGGCCCGGTATCCAGACGCCGACTCCGACGAAGCCCAGGTCGATCCACCACAGCGCGATGACCGCCAGCAGCGTGTGGCCGGCCTCGCGCCAGGTGGCCTGCTCCCCCAGCCGGGTGCGGAGCCAGGCGCGCGGGCCCGGGGCGGGGGGCGCGGCGTGCGGGTCGGCGATGGGCGCGGTCTCCACCAGCCGCAGCAGCCACCGCTCGTAGCGGCCGGCCAGCAGCGCGCCCGGCACGGCGGCGACCGTCACCGCCGCCACCGCCGCCGCGGGCCCGGCGGCGATCGCGAGCCAGACCACCAGGGCGGGGACCGCGCCGAACACCGCGCCCGACAGCAGGTACGCCAGGGACCGCCACGGCCAGGCCGTCCGCAGGAAGCCCAGGGGGTGGTCGGTGAGGGCCCGCAGCGCGGTCCGGGGCGCCTGCGGCCCGTCTCCCGGCAGGAGGATCGGGACGTCGAGGGTGTCCGGGCCGCGACCGGGAACGCCGGGCACGTCAGGGGGGCGGCCGGAGGGGTGATGCACGGTTCGACGCTACAGATTCCGGCGCGCGGCGACGGTAGTGCCAGGTGGAGTATCGCCTCTCCTGCCTCCACCAGTGCGTCGGCGGCTCCGCCGTCCTTGGCTTGGACCATGACGAGCGAGACGACGACGGACGCGACGAAGGCGTCGGAGCCCGCGGCCGAGGTGGTACGGCTGCGGTCGGTGAGCAAGGTGTACGGCGCCGCCCCCCACGCGGTGACCGCGCTGGACGACATGACGATCGGCTTCCGCGCCGGGACGTTCACGGCGGTGATGGGCCCCTCCGGCTCGGGGAAGTCCACCCTGCTGCACTGCGCCGCAGGGCTGGACCGGCCCACCCGGGGGCGGGTGGTCGTCGACGGGACCGACCTCGGCCCGCTGGACGAGACCGCGCTGACGCTGCTGCGCCGCGGGCGGGTGGGCTTCGTGTTCCAGTCGTTCAACCTGGTCCCGGCGCTCACCGCCGAGCAGAACGTGGCGCTGCCGCTGCGGCTGGCCGGGGTCCGGCCCCCGGGGGCGGAGATCCGCGCGGCGCTGGCCGAGGTGGGCCTGGCCGGGCGCGCCGGTCACCGGCCGGACGAGCTGTCCGGCGGGGAGCGGCAGCGCGTCGCCGTCGCAAGGGCGCTGGTCACCCGGCCCGCGGTGATCTTCGCCGACGAGCCCACCGGGGCGCTCGACACCCGGACCTCGCTGGAGGTGCTGGCGCTGCTCCGCGACGTGGTGGACCGGCGGGGGCAGACCGTGGTCATGGTGACCCACGACCCCGTCGCCGCCGCGCACGCCGACCGGGTGGTGCTGATGGCCGACGGCCGGATCGCCGACGAGCTGACCGCTCCGGGCGGCCGGGGAGACGTGGGCGGGGCCGGCCCGGCCGGGTCGCGCCTGCGGGCCGAGGCGATCGCCGTCCGCATGGCCGCGCTGGAGGGGTCATGCTGAGCCTGGACATGGTCCGGGGCGGCCGGGCCGGTTTCGCCGGCGCGTTCGTCGCCCTCTTCCTGGGCGTGACGCTGGTGTCGATGACGGCGCTGGTGTTCGCCTCGGCCGGTCCTCGTGTCCCCGCCCGGTACGCCGGGACGGCCGTGCTCGTGCGCGCTCCCGCGGCCGTCCAGGCCGACGGCTCCTTCCTGGCGGACCGGCCCTGGCCGCCGGAGACGGTCCGTCTGCTGACGGACCGGCTGGAGGCCGTCCCCGGGGTGGCGGCCGCCGTCCCGGACCGCTCTTTCTACGCCCAGCCCGTCACCGGCGGCCGCCCCGACCCCGCCCGGACGGAGGGGCGTCCCTGGTCGAGCGCCGCCCTCGCGCCCCACCGGCTGGTGTCCGGGTCACCGCCCGCCGGAGACCACGAGGTCGTGGTGGACCACGCCCTGGGCCTGGCGCCGGGGTCGGCGGTCACCCTGCTGACCGCCGCCGGGCCCGTGCCGTACGTCGTCTCCGGCACCGCCGACGGGCCGGACCTCTACCTCGGCGACGCCGCGGCGGCACGGCTGTCCGGCGGGGTGCGGGTGATCGGGCTGCGCACCGCGCCGGGCGCGGACCTCGCCGCGGTCGAGGCGGCGGCCCGGACGGCCGCGGGAAGCCTCGGCGAGGTGCTCTCGGGCGACGCGCGGGCGGCGCTGGAGGCGAAGGCGGACGCGCGGACCCGGTGGATCGGCACGCAGGTCCTGACGGCCGTGGCGAGCCTGTCCGGGTTCGCGGTGGTCTTCGTGGTGGCGTCGACGTTCGCGTTCGGCGTCATGCGGCGGCGGCGCGACCTCGGCCTGCTGCGCGCCGTCGGGGCCACGCCCCGGCAGGTCCGGAGGATGGTGCACGGTGAGGCCCTGACGGTCGGCGCGGTGGCCGCCCTGGCGGGCGTGGCGGCCGGCGCAGCCCTGGCGCCGGTGTTCGGCGGTCTGCTGGTGGCGGCCGGGTTCGAGCCGCCGGGCTTCTCGGTACGGATCACGCTGTGGCCGCCGGCCGCGGCGTTCGGCGGCGGGCTGGTCGTGGCCCTGCTCGGGACCTGGTCGGCGGCGCGGCGCGCGGCCCGGGTGTCCCCGCTGGAGGCGCTGCGCGAGGCCGCGGCCGACCGGCGGCCGATGACCCGCACGCGCTCGGTCCTGGGTTCGGCGCTCACCGCCGCCGGGATCGCCGTCGCGGTCGCCGTGGCCGGCACCCGGCCGGAGGAGATCGTGACCCTCTCCCTCCTCGCCGCGATGGCGCTGATCGCGGGGATCGCCCTGCTCGCGCCCGCCGTGCTGCCGCCGGTCGTGCGGGCGCTGCTGTGGCCGTCGTCCCGGACCCGTGGGGCCACCTGGACGCTGGTGCGGGAGGGTTCGCTGACCGCGATCCGCCGCACCGCGTCGACGACCGCGCCGGTCCTGATCACCGTGGGCTTCGCCGTACTGGTCACCGGCATGGTGCAGACGACGGCGGGCGCGTTCGCGCTGGGCCGGACCGCGGTCGTGCGGGCGGAGGCGGTGGTGGTGCCCGCCGACGGCGTTCCGGGCCTGTCGGACGCCGTGGTCACGGCGGTCGAGGGGACGGCGGGCCGCCCGGCAGGAGGGACGGCGGGCGGCGGCGCGAGGGGCGCGGCGGGCGGTGCCCCGCTGCCCACCACCGTCCACCCCGACGGCATGCCGCCCCAGACGGCGCTGGGGGCCGCCGCGTGGGAGACGGGCCGTTCCGGTGGCGCCCCGCGTACCGGAACGGATTCCCCGGGCGGGGCGGACCGGGCGCGGGGATCGGGTGATCTCCCGGAGGGCCGCGAGGGCTCCGGCGGCCCCGGGACCGTGGTCGTCGCCCGGCGGGTCGCGGCGGAGCGGGGCTGGCGGGCGGGCGACACGATCCGGCTGGTCTTCGAGGACGGCCGCGCCGAGTCGCTGCGGGTGGTGGCCGTGGCCGGCGACGCGCCGACGGCCTTCCTGCTGCCGCGCGACGTCGTGCGAGCGCACGACCCCTCGGCGCTGACCCCGGAGATCCTGCTCCCCGGGCCCGCCCCGGGTGCGGACCGCCTCGGGCCGCTCGGGGCCGGGGCGCTCGGCCCGGCCGCCTACGCCGCGAGCTCCCGGGACGAGGACGACCGCCTCGTGTGGCTCTTCACGCTGGTCCTGGTCGGCACGGCGGTCGGGTACACCGGCGTCGCGGTCGCCAACACGCTGTTCATGGCCGCGTCCGGCCGCGTCCGCGAGTTCCGGGTGCTGCGCGCGTCGGGGGCCACCCCCCGGCAGGTGCTGGGCGTGGTGGCCGCCGAGTCGGTGCTCGTGACGGCGATGGGAAGCCTGCTGGGCGCGGCGGTCGCGCTGCCCGCGCTGCTCGGGATCCGTTCCGGGCTGAGCCGGCAGGTCGGCGCGTCCGTCCCGCTGGTCGTCCCCTGGCCGGCCGTGCTGGGCGTGGTGGGCGCCTGCCTGGTGCTGGCCGTGGCCGCCGGGGTGCTTCCCGCCCTGGGAGCCGCCCGGCGGGCCCGCTGATCCGCCCGCCGCCCGGCGAGGGGCCGGGCGGCGGGGCGGGCTCTCTAGGGACCGGGCGGGGCCCTCAAGGATCGGGCGGACGCTCAGGGGCGGGCGGCTCCCGGGGCGGGCGGCCGCTCAGAGGAGCGTCTTGAGGAAGCGGCGGGTGCGGTCGTCGTCCCGGACGTACTCGGCGGCGACGAAGTCGGTGACCCCGGCCTCGGCGAGCGCGGCGAGCTGCGCCGCGACCTCGTCCTCGTTTCCGGCGATCGCCACGTCGGCCGGGCCCGCGGCCCCCTCGCGGTCGAGCATCGCCCGGTAGGAGGGCAGGTCGCCGTAGCCGGCGAACACCTCCCCCGCGCGGGCCCGGGCGGCCTCGGCGTCGTCGGTGACGCAGACCGGCAGGGCGCACACGATCCTCGGCGCGGGCCGCCCGGCGGCCCGCGCCGCCTCGGTCACGGCGGGCGCCACGTGCCCGGCGACGGTCTTGGGGCCGGTCATCCACAGTACGGTGCCGTCGGCCTTCTCCCCCGCGAGCTTGAGCATGCGGGGCGCCAGCGCGGCGATGAGGACGGGCATGTCCCCCGCGCCCGGGGTGGACAGCTGCACGTGTGCCTTGAGCGTCTCGCCGTCGACGTCCGCCCGCTCGCCCCGGACCAGGGGCAGCAGGACCGACAGGTACTCGCGCATGTGGCGGGCGGGCCTGTCGAAGCCGTAGCCGTACATGTCCTCGATCACGATCCGGTGCGACAACCCGATGCCGAGCGCGAGACGCCCGTCCAGGGCGGCGTTGACGGTGAGCGCCTGCTGGGCGAGCGCCGCGGGGTGGCGGGGGTAGCTGGGCACGACCGCGGTGCCGAGCTCGATGCCGGGCACCGCGCCTCCGGCGACGGCCAGGGCGGTCAGCGCGTCGAGGCCGAAGATGTTGGAGATCCACGCCGAGGAGAAGCCGTCGTCGGCGCCGCGGGCGATCCGGTCCCTCAGCTTGCCCAGCGCGTCCGGCCCCTTGGGCTCGGTGATGAACAGTCCGACTCGCATCGTTACCGAACTCCGTTCTGGTGGGTGCGGCCAGTCTAGAACGATGTTCGCCCGCCGGTCCCGCCGCTCGGCGCCGTCACGGGCCGCGCGCCGACCGGCGGGGCCGCCGCCGGTCCGGCCCGTCGGCGGCCCGGCGCGCCGGGATCGCCGGCCGGCCGCCTCCTATCCGCCGTCCCGGGCCACCCATTCCAGCGCCCGGGCCAGGTGTTCGCGGAAGGCCGGCTCGGCGTACGACTCGATCGTGTGGCCGAGAGCGGTGTAGAAGGACCGGCCGCCGAACCGCTCGTGGCACCAGGCGACGGGGTGGTCGGCGCCCATGGCTCCGCCCTCGTAGGTCGGCTCGTCCACCCGCAGCAGCACGCGCGCGTCGGGGCGGGAGCGGAAGTCGTACCATTCGTCGACGCGCGTCCAGGCGGCCGGCAGGTGGGCCGTGGCCGGGTGGCCCCGGTCGCAGACCGTGACCGTGGCCGGCTGCACCTCCGGGTGCCGGTCGAACCACGCGCCGACCAGGTCGCCGTAGAACGGCCACCCGTACTCGGTGGCCGCCGCGGAGTGCACGCCGAGGAAGCCGCCGCCGCCCCGCACGTACGCCTCCAGGGCGGCCCGGCCGGCGTCGGTGAGCACCTCGCCGTTGGTGTTCATGAACACGACCGCGGCGAAGCCGGCGAGACCGTCCGGGGTGAAGACGCCGGGGTCCTCGGTGGCCTCCGTCCCGGCGTTGAGCCGCCGGATCGCCTCCACCCCGGCGGGGATGGAGTCGTGCCGGAACCCGGTCGTGCGGGAGAAGACCAGAATCCGGCTCACGCGACGCCCTCCCTCTTCCCCTCGTCGCCCGCCGGGTCGCCGCCGGGTACGAGGCTCCGCGCCTCGCACCGGGAGGGGGCTTGACAGGAGGGGCTGTATCGATAAAGTCCCCCTTACTTTATCGATACATGGATCGATGAGGCAAGGCACCTCACCCTCTGCCGGCCGTCGAGGCGAGACCCGCGTGAGACGACCCGCACGGAACCTCCGGGCGCTCGCCGTCCCCCGCCGGCCGCGCGGTGCCCGGAGCCGGAACCGGAGCGCCGCGCGCCGCCGGACGGCGGGCCCGGCGCCGATCGTCCCCCGACCGAAAGCAGGGTTCACCTCCATGACCGACCTCGTCGTGCCCGCCGTCATCAACCTCGATGTCCCCGGCCCGGTGATCAGCCGGCACCTGTACGGTCACTTCGCCGAGCACCTGGGCCGCTGCGTCTACGGCGGCCTCTACGTGGGAGAGGACAGCGACCTGCCGAACGCGGGCGGCATCCGGCTGGACGTGGTGGAGGCGCTGCGCGCGCTGGACGTCCCGAACCTGCGCTGGCCGGGCGGCTGCTTCGCCGACGAGTACCACTGGATGGACGGCGTCGGGCCCAGGGACCGGCGCCCGGTGATGGTCAACACCCACTGGGGCGGCGTCGAGGAGAGCAACCACTTCGGCACGCACGAGTTCATGGCCCTGTGCGAGCTGCTCGGCGCCGAGCCGTACATCAGCGGCAACGTCGGGTCCGGCACGGTCAGGGAGATGAGCGACTGGGTCGAGTACCTCACCCGCGACGGCGACTCGCCCATGGTGCGCCTGCGCAGGGCCAACGGCCGCGAGGAGCCGTGGCGGGTGAAGTTCTGGGGGCTGGGCAACGAGGCGTGGGGATGCGGCGGGCACATGCGCGCCGAGCAGTACGCCGCCGAGGCCCGCCGGTTCGGAACCTACTGCCGCGACCACGGCGGCAACAGGCTCTACCGCGTCGCCGCCGGTGCGAACGGCGACGACTACGCCTGGACCGAGACGCTGATGAAGCAGCTCGGCGATCTCGGCTGCGCCCACCGGCCCGCGCCGTTCATGCAGGCGCTGTCGTTCCACCACTACACGGTCCCGGGCTCCTGGGAGGACAAGGGCGACGCCACCGTCTTCGACACCGACGACCACTACCGCACGATGGTCGCGGCCGCCCGCGTCGACGAGCTCCTCACCGGCCACTCCAACGTCATGGACTGCTACGACCCGGGCAGGAACGTCGGTCTGGTGCTGGACGAGTGGGGCACCTGGTGGAACGTCGAGCCGGGCACGAACCCCGGCTTCCTGTACCAGCAGAACACCCTGCGCGACGCGCTGGTCGCCGCCCTGCACTTCGACGTCTTCCACCGCCACGCCGACCGGCTCGTCATGGCCAACATCGCCCAGACCGTGAACGTCCTGCAGGCCGTGATCCTCACCGACCCCGACACCGGGGCCCTCGTGCTGACCCCCACCTACCACGTGTTCGAGATGAACAAGGGCCACCAGGACGCCGCGTCGCTGCGCGTCGACCTCCCCGCCGGCCTGCCCTCCCGCGAGGTCGGGCGGGCGAGCCTGACGACCGTCTCGCTCTCGGCCAGCCGCAGGGACGGCCGCGTGCTCGTCTCGCTGTCGAACCTCGACGCCGCCGAGGCCGTCGACGTCGAGCTGGACCTGCGCGGCGGTGCCGTGGCCGACGTCCGCGCCCGCGTCCTCACCGCCGGCAGGCTGCAGGACCACAACACGCCCGCTGCGCCCGACGTCGTCGCCCCCCGTCCGCACGAGGTCTCCGCCACGGGCTCCGGGCTGCGCGTGCCCCTGCCCGCCCACTCCTTCGTCACCGTGGAGGGGCGCCTCGCGTGACCGGCCGCGGGCTCGCCGCGATCACGCAGAGTCCGCCCCCGTGACCTTCGGTCACCGCGGTGACCGGGTCCACGGAATCCCCCGCGATAAACTCGGCACCGATGACGGCCCGGTCGAGGACGATGAGGCCGGATCCGGACCGGACGGCGAAACGCGGGGCGCGGCATGGTGACCATGGAGGACGTCGCCCGGCTCGCCGGGGTGTCGAAGATGACCGTCTCCAACGTCGTCAACAACCGCGAGGGGGTCAGCGACCTGGTCCGCCGGCGGGTGCTGGAGGCCATCCGGCAGTCGGGCTACCGCCTCAACGTCTCCGCCCGTTCCCTGAGGTCCGGGCGGACCGGCGTCATCGGCCTGGCCGTCCCCGAGGTGGACCTCCCCTACTTCAGCCACCTCGCCACCCTCGTCATCGACGCGGCCCGGCGCCGGGGCCACCACGTCGCGATCGAACGGACCGGCGCGGCGGAGGCCGGAGAGGCCGACGCGCTCGCCCACTCCCGCGTCCTGCAGTTCGACGCCCTGATCCTCAGCGCCGTCGTCCTCGACGGGCTGGACGAGCGGCTGACCGGAGCCGGCTGCCCCGTCGTCATGCTCGGCGAGCGGGACTTCGGCGGCCGCTTCGACCACGTCGCCATGCCCAACGAGGAAGGCATGAAGGCTGCGACCGTCCACCTGGCCGACCAGGGGTGCCGGAGGATCGGCATCGTCTCCGGCGTCCCCCGCGAGGGCGTGAACGTGATGACGCGCCGCTACCGCGGCTACCTCGACGGGCTCGCCGAACGCGGCCTGTCCGCCGATCCTCCCCTGCTCTTCCCGCTGGACGGCATGACCATGGAGGCCGGCCGGGACGCGGCCCACCGCATGGTCGACTCCGGCCGGGAGGTCGACGGGGTGGTGGCGGTCACCGACACCGTCGCCCTCGGCGTCCTGCGGGGGCTGGCCGACCGCGGTCTGCGGGTTCCTGACGACATCCGCCTCATCGGCTTCGACGACGTTCCCGAGTCCCGCTTCCTCGTGCCCTCGCTGTCCTCGGTGGCGCCGGATCACCGGTGGATGGCGGAGAAGGCCGTCGAACTGGCGGTCCAGCGCGTCCGCGCCCCCCTCCGCCCGGCCGAGGAGCACGTCGCCCCTTTCGAGCTCGTGATCCGCGAGTCGACGCGCTGAGCGGGTCGCCGGCGTCGGGCGGGGCGGGTCAGAACCACGCGGGGCGGGTCAGAAGTACCGCGGCGCGAGGTCCGTCGTCGGCCACGTCTTCACGCCGGAGGCGGCCTTGCCCAGGATCGGGTCGATCGAGTCGAAGTCCGGGGTGCCCTCCTCCTCCCGGCGGTTGAAGATCGCGCAGTAGCTGACGCCGTTCTGGATCCTCGCCAGGAAGGCGAACGTGCCGGGCATGGAACCGTTGTGCCAGGTGTTGAGCCCGCCCTCGTTGTTGTTGCGGACGTACCAGCCGAAGCCGTACCACGAGCCGCCTGAGTTCACGCCCGTCTCGGGCTTGGCGAACACCCGGGAGATCGACGTCGAGTTCAGCACCGGCCCGGCGGCGTCGAAGGCGAATCCCCACCTGACCATGTCGACGGCCGAGGCGAGCCAGCCGCCGTTGGCGTCCTGGTTCGGCATGTTGAAGCCGCCGTAGGGGTACGGCACGACCGTGCCCGAGTCGTTGAGGACGGTCTTGTTGGTGTACTTCGAGGTGTAGGGCACCTCGATGGAGGCGGCCTCCGACGCGAGGCTGCCGCCCAGCATCGGCCGGGTGATCCCGAGGGGCGTCAGGAGCCTCTGCCTGACGTACGACTCGTAGCTCATGCCGGAGACCTTCTCGATGATCCGGCCGAGCAGCATGTACCCGTAGTTGCTGTAGACGTGCTTGGAACCGGGGTCGAAGTCGAGCTTCCTGGCGGTCGTCCACTTCATGATGTCGGCGTGGCCGATCGGCAGCGGCACGTCGAGCGACGCGGAGATCGCGTGGTCCGCCCAGAGCGGGTCCGGCGACGCGCCGCGGTCCCAGCCTCCGGTGTGCTGCAGCAGCCGCCACACGGTGACCTTCGCCAGGCGCGGGTCGGCCGTGGTGGACAGTCCCAGCAGGGACGCCACCGACGCCCCGAGGTTCAGCTTGCCGTCCTGGGCCAGCCGGGCGATCGCGGCCCCCGTGATGTTCTTGCTCAGGCTGGCGACCCGGAAGAGGGAGGTGGGCTGCACCTTCCGCAGGGTCCCCGACCGCCCGTAGACGCCGTAGCCGCGGGCGAGGAGGATCTTCCCCTTGCGGGCGACCGCGAGCTGGGCGCACCCGATGCCGCGTTCCGCGATGTAGGTCTTCATCGCACTGTCGAACCCGGCGAGCGCGCTCGGCACGACGCCCGTGGTGAGGGTCGCGGCCTCGGCGGGCCGGGCGCCCAGCGCGAGCGCGGGCACGACCCCCGCGCCCGCCTGGAGAAGCCGTCGCCGGCTGATCGTCGTCACTTTGCCCCCCGTGTACGGAAAACTTCGAGGGTCTTTACTATCACGGCCCGGACCTGCGGCGACCTCCGCCGACGCGTGGAACGTTCCGCGCGGACGGAGTCTGGAAGGAGCCGGATCCCCGCGGGGCACGGAATTCTCTCCGGAAGGCGGCGCCAGGACCGCTGCGCCCGGCCGGAAACGGGAGCATCATTGCCGCATGGCCGAACCGGTGCCGTCAGGCGTCCGCTCTCCCGTCCCCCGCTTCGTCCTCTCCGTCTCCCGCGCCGCGCGGGGACCCGGGCGGCCGGACCTCCGTACGGCCGGCGGATCACGGGAGGGCCGCCGGTGAACCTGGCCGAGGACGTGCGCTTCGGGGTGCTCGGGCCTCTCCGGGCCGAGGTGGGCGGCCGGCCGGCGGCGCTGGGCGGGTCCCGCCAGCGGGCCGTGCTGGCGCTGCTGCTGATCGCGCGGGGCAGGAGCATCCCGGCGGAGCGGATCCTGTCCGAGGCGTGGGAGGGTTCCCCGCCGCCCTCCGTCACGACGCTCCACGGGTACGTCGCCGACCTGCGCAGGACGCTGGAACCGGAGCGGGCTCCCGGCGCCCCGGCCCGGCTGCTGGTGCGCGAGGGGCCGGGATACGCCCTGCGCGCCGCCCCGGACGCGGTCGACGCCGAGCGCTTCACGGAGCTGGCCGCCCGCGGCCGGCACGCGCTGGAGGACGGCGAGCCGGAAGAGGCCGCCGACCTCCTTGGGCGGGCGCTCGCGCTCTGGCGGGGCCCGGCCTACGCCGACTTCGACGGGGTGGCGTTCGCGACGCCGGACGCGACCCGGCTGGAGGAGCTGCGGGCCGCGGTGCGCGAGGACCGGCTCGCCGCCCTCATCGCGGCGGGGCGGCACGCCGCCGCCGTGGGCGAACTGGAGATCCTGGTCGCCGAGCAGCCGCTGCGGGAGCGTGGCTGGGAGCTGCTGGCCCTCGCCCTGTACCGGTCGGGGCGGCAGGCCGACGCCCTCACCGCGCTGCGCAGGGTGCGCAGGCGGCTGGCGGACGAGCTGGGCATCGACCCCGGCCCCGGCCTGCGCGACCTGGAGGCGGCGGTGCTCGCCCAGGACCCGCGGCTGGCCCCGCCGCCCGAACGGCGGAGCCCGCGGCCGGCCCCCGCGCCCGGACCGCCCGGTCGCGTCCCCTCCCCGCGGACCGCGGTCCCGGCGCCGCCCCCGGGCAACCTGCCGTTCTCGCTGTCCAGCTTCGTCGGCCGCGGCGGCGACCTCGCGGCCGTCGCCGGCCTGCTGGGCGGGCACCGGCTCGTCACGCTCACCGGCCCGGGCGGTGTCGGCAAGACCCGGCTGGCCCTGGAGGTCGCCCGCGCCCGCGCCGACGCCGACGGACCCTGGCTCGTGGAGCTGGGCGGGCTGCACGTGCCCGAGCCGCTGACCGCGACCGAGCTGCTGACCGCGACCGTCTCCACCGCCCTGGGTCTGCCCGCCGTCTCCTCCCCCGACCGGCTCGCCGCGACGCTCGTCGAGCGCGACACGCTGCTCGTCCTGGACAACTGCGAGCATCTGCTGGCCCCCGCCGCCGAGCTGGTCCACACCCTGCTGACCCGCTGCGGTGCCGTACGGATCCTGTGCACCGGCCGCGAGCCGCTGGGCATCACCGGTGAGGCGATCTACGAGGTGCCGCCCCTGCCCGCCGCCACGGAGGCCGTGGAGCTGTTCCTGCACCGCGCGACCGCCGCCCAGCCCGGCTGGACGCCCGAGCCGGGCGACCGGGAGCGGATCGCCGCCCTGTGCGAGGGGCTCGACGGCATCCCGCTGGCCGTCGAGCTCGCCGCCGCGCAGTGCCGGATGCTGTCCGTCGGCCAGATCGCCGACGCCCTGGAGGACCGCTTCACCCTGCTGGTGGGCGGCTCGGCCGACCGCCCGGACCGCCACCGGACGCTGCTGGACACGGTCGCCTGGAGCGACCAGCTGCTGGAGCCGGACGAACGCCGGCTGTTCTACCGGCTCGGCGTGTTCGCCTCCGGCTTCGACCTCGACGCGGCCGCCGCCGTCGGGGAGGTCGCCCCCGTCCTGGGGCCGCTGTCGGCGCTGGTCCGCAAGTCGCTGGTCATCGCCGTACCCGGAACGGCGCCGCGCCGTTACCGGATGCTGGAGACGCTGCGCCGGTACGCCACGGGCGCGCTCTCACCCGCCGAGCTGGGCGATGCCGAGGAGCGCCACCGCGCCTGGGTCCTGGCCCGGGCCGAGAACGCCGAACGCCACCTCCGCGGCCCGCAAGGGGCGGAGCTGCTCGACGGGCTGAGCCGCGACCAGCCGGAGTTCCGGGCCGCGTTCACGTCGGCGCTGGCGGGCGGTGAGGGCGAATACGTGCTCCGGCTGGGCAGCGCGCTCTTCTGGTTCTGGTTCCGCCGGGGCCATGTCGCGGAGGGGCTGGCCTGGCTGACGGAGGGGTTCACCCGGGCCCCCTGGGCGGGCGCGGGCCTCCGGGCGCGGGCCCGGTTCGCCGAGGCGGCGCTGAACTACCTGGCCGGGCATCCGGGGGCGGGGCACCGGTCGGCGAGCAGGGCCGTGGAGGAGGCCCGCGAGGCCGGTGACCCGGTGACGGAGGCGGGCGCCGCCTCCTACGCCGCCTACCTGGGCCTGCTGACCGGGGTTCCGCTCGACGCCGCGTCGTCGGCCCGCGCGGCCGTCGGGATGGCCCGGGGCACCGCCCTGGTCTGGCTGGAGGCCGAGACGCTCATGATCCAGGGCATGGTGCTGCGGGTCCTGGGAGACCTGCCGGGCGCCGACGCGGCCTTCCGGGAGGCCATCGCCGCCGCCCGGACCAGCGGCCACGACTGGGTCGCGGACGGCGCCGCCTGGTGCGACATGAAGACCGCCTGCGACCGCGGGGACGGCCTCCGGGCCCTGGCCGTCGCGGGGGACGTGCTGGCCGCGATGGACCGCTACGGGGACATCTCCTTCTGGCTGGTGACGGCGCACAGCGCGGCCCGCGCGCTGGCGCTGACCGGGCGGGCCGGGCAGGCGGCCCTGCTGATGGGCGCGGTGCAGGCCATCGGAGCCCGGGCCGGCGTCTCCCCGGAGCTGATGGACCCGCTGGACGGGCCGCGTGAGGCCGCCGCGGTCCGCGAGGCGCTGCCTCCGGAGGAGTACGAACGTCACGCGGCCCGCGGCCGCGCGCTGTCCCGGCAGGAGGCGAGCGCCCTGCTCACCGCCCTGATCGCCGACCTGACCGGCCGCCACTCCCCGTGACGCGGCCGGCCGTACGGCTTCGTCCGTACGGCCCCGCGCGGACGGCCGGGGGTCCGTACGGCCGGGGGCCTTCTCCGGGGCCTTCTCCGGGGCCTTCTCCGGGGCCTTCTCCGGGGCCGCGGCCGCCGGCCGGGATCCTCTCCGAAGGCGTGACCACGGGCCGGGGTCCTCCCATCGGGGCCGCCGTCGCTGGGAAACCGCTGGGAAACCGCTGGGCGGCCGCTGGGTGATCGCCGGGGAAGCCGTCTCCCGGTGGCCTCCCAGCGGTCCCGCACATCCTCGTTGTCATGAGCACGGCGCCGCCCCGCGGGGCGGCCGGACGACGAGGGGTGGGACACCATGGAGGACACCGGTCACCGGCCGTCCGAACGCACCGGGGACAACGGACACGCCGGGTATGCCGGACGCGCGGAGCTTCCCGAATACGACGGGCACGGCGGGCATGACGGGCATGACGGGCACGGCGGGCGCTCTGAGCGCCCGGGACGCCCTGGACTCCCCGGACTCCCCGAACGCTCCGGACGCTCCGGGCACGCCGTCGTCGCCGGAGCGGGGATGGGCGGGCTGCTGGCGGCCCGGGTGCTGAGCGAGACGTTCGGCCGGGTCACGGTGGTCGACCGGGACGCGCTGCCCGGCGAGGGCGTCCCGCGGCGGGGCGTGCCCCAGGGCCGTCACGCGCACGGGATGCTGTCCCGGGGCCGCGAGGTGCTGGAGGAGCTGTTCCCCGGGCTGACCGCGGACCTGGTCGCGGCGGGCGCCGTCGCCTGTGACCTCCAGGGCGACGTCCGCTGGTACAACGACGGCCGGCTGCTGCGCCCCGCGCCCTCGCGGCTGCACGGGCTGTCGGTGAGCCGGCCGCGGCTCGAACGGTCCCTGCGGTCCCGGGTCGAGGCCCTTCCGGGCGTGACGGTCCTCGACGGCTGCGAGGTGGTCGAGCCGATCACCGGCTCCGGTGGCGCGGTCACCGGGGTACGGCTGCTGCGCCCCGGCCACCGGCCGCAGGACATGCCGGCGGACCTCGTGGTGAACGCCACCGGCCGGGGCAACCGGGGCGCCGAGTGGCTGCGCCGGCTGGGGTACGGGCCGGTGCCGGAGGAGCGCGTCGACTCCCGGCTGATGTACGTCTCGCGCGAGTACCGCCGCCGGCCGGGCGACTCCGACGCCGTCGCCCTCATCGTGGGGCACGGCGCGGCCGTCCCCAGGGGCGGGGTCGCGCTCAGCGCGGAGGGCGACCGCTGGCTGGTCACCCTGTACGGCATGGGCGACGACGTCCCTCCCGCCGACCCGGAGGGATACCACCGGTTCGCCGCCCGGCTCCCGGTCCCCGACCTGCACGACCTGCTGCGGCGGCTGGAACCGCTCGGGGCGCCGCGGCCGATGCGCGTCCCGGTGAGCGTCCGCCGCCGGTACGAGCGGCTGGGCCGCTTCCCCGAGGGCTACGTGGTGTTCGGCGACGCCCTGTGCCAGTTCAACCCCACCTACGGGCAGGGCATGACCGTGGCGGCCTGCGAGGCCGTGGCGCTGCGCGAATGCCTGGCGGACGGCGGGCTCGACGGCCTGGCCCGCCGCTTCTTCCGGCACGCCGCGCGGATCATCGACGTGCCGTGGGACATGTCGGCCGGCGGCGACCTGCGGTTCCCGTCCGTCGAGGGCCGCCGCACCGCGCGCCTGCGGCTGCTGAACGGCTACCTCGCCCGCCTCCACGTGGCCGCCGAGTCGGACCCGGTGGTCGGGAACGCCTTCCTGAGCGTCGCCAACCTGCAGGAACCGCCGCGGCTGCTGCTGTCGCCGGGCGTCCTGGCCCGGGTGCTCCGGCCGCGGCCCGGCGGTGTCCCGGCCGGTCCCCGGCCCGCCGCCCGGGAGGGGATTCCGACCGGCCGCTGACGGCTCCCGCCCGGCGCGAACCCGCCGACGGCCCCGGCGGCCCGGCGAGACCCGTCGGAGCCGATACCGCGCCTCCCCCGGCCCACCGGGGCGGGAGCGGCGCCTCCCCGGCCCGTCTGGGCCGGGCACCGTACCTCACCTCCCCGGAGAGGCGGTCCCGGAAGGGACCGGAGAACCCAGTGGAACCTCACGCGAAAGGACATCACCATGATCAAGAACATCGTGACCGGAGTCGTGCTGGCGGCCGCCGTCGTGGCGGGCGGGACGGCCATCGCGGCCCCGGCCTCCGCGCAGACGGGCTCCGCGGCCAACGCGGTCTGGGTCGAACCCGGCGCCACCAGGTCGTTCCTCGTCATGTGCCCCTCGTACGCGCCCACGATGCTGACCGGCACGATCAGCATCACCGCCGGTACCGGGGTGTCGGTCACCACCAGCCTGGACACCGACTCCGACGCCTTCAGCCGCGACAGGCTCACGGTGACGGCCGCCAACGGGAGCGCCGTCCGCGTGTACGTCTCGGCCAAGGCGTCCTGCACGAGCTGACCCGCTCCACGGGGCCGCGGCCCGCCGTCGCGTCCGGCGGCGGGCCGCGGCCCCGTCTGCGCGTTCCCGGTGACGTCCGGCGGACGGCCGGGGGCCGTCACGCCCTCGTCGCCGGGTGCGGGACGTCAGGAGACCGAGGCGGGGAACCGCTCCCAGATCCGGTGGGCGGCCATCAGCCCGCGCACGCCGTCGAGGACCTCCGTGGCGGAGTCACCGCGGACGATGCCCGGCGTGCCGGTGATCCCGGCGCTCTCCAGCGCGGCCACGCCGGCGCCCCAGGCGCCGATCGCCTTGGCGTGCCGCCAGCACTCGTCGATCATGAGAGTCACGCGCGGGTCCACCGCGGCGGAGCCGCCCGCGCCCGCCTTGGCGTCACGCGCGGGTACGGCGTCCGGCGCCGGCGCCGGCGCGGCGGCCAGCAGCAGCGCGTCGAACTCGATCGACCGGGCGGTGGCGAAGGTCCGCTGCACGGGCATGTCCCCCACCATGCCGCCGTGCGGGGCGATCAGCAGCGGCACCATGCCGGCGGCGAACACGGCCGCGCGCAGCTCGCGCACGCCGTCGAGGTCGGCGTCGTCGTCGACGACGACGCCGACGATGCGGCCGTCGGCCGGCCACTCCCCGCCCACCTGCGAGAGCGCGGGGCTGGGCGCCGGGTCGGTGATCGGCAGCGTCGGCTCCGGCGCGGGCAGGCCCAGCCCGGTGGCGACCTCCCGGCAGAGAACCGGGTCGATGTTCGCCAGGCACTGGAGCTGGCGCTCCTTGATCGCCTGCTCGTAGCACTTGCCCAGCTCGAAGGTGTAGGCGCGGATGATGTGCTCCTTCTCCACCGGCGACATGCTCCGCCAGAACAGGCGGACCTGGCTGAAGTGGTCGTCGAAGGACACGGGGTTGGCGCGGACCTTGCGCGCCTGGGCGACCTGGACCGGCACGTCGACGAACGCGTGCTCACCGTCGCTCGCGACGAACGGGTTGCCGCCGTCGAGGGAGTTCGGCCGGTACGGCGCGACCCCGGCGTGGACGGCGTGCTGGTGGAAGCCGTCCCGGAGCATGTCGTTGACCGGGCAGCGCGGCCGGTTGACCGGGATCTGCGCGAAGTTCGGACCGCCCAGCCGCGTGATCTGCGTGTCGACGTAGGAGAACAGCCGCACCTGCAGCAGCGGGTCGTTGGTGACGTCGATGCCCGGCGGCAGATGGCCGACGTGGAAGGCGACCTGCTCGACCTCGGCGAAGAAGTTCGTGGGCGTCCGGTTGAGCGTCATCCTCCCGATCGGCTGCACCGGCGCGAGCTCCTCCGGCACGATCTTGGTCGGGTCGAGCAGGTCGATGCCCTCGAAGGTCTCGTCCGGGGTGTCGGGGAACACCTGGATGCCGAGCTCCCACTCGGGGTGGGCGCCGGCCTCGATCGCGTCGTAGAGGTCGCGGCGGTGGAAGTCGGGGTCCATGCCGCCGAGCATCTGCGCCTCCTCCCAGGTCAGGGAGTGCACGCCGAGCTTGGGCTTCCAGTGGAACTTGACCAGCACCGTCTCCCCGGCGTCGTTGACCAGCCGGAAGGTGTGGACGCCGAAGCCCTCCATCATCCGGAAGGAGCGCGGGATACCGCGGTCGGACATGTTCCACATGGTGTGGTGCTGCGCCTCGGTGTGCAGGGAGACGAAGTCCCAGAACGTGTCGTGCGCGCTCTGCGCCTGCGGGATCTCCCGGTCCGGGTGCGGCTTGCCGGCGTGGATGACGTCGGGGAACTTGATGCCGTCCTGGATGAAGAAGACCGGGATGTTGTTGGCGACGAGGTCGAAGGTGCCCTCGTCGGTGTAGAACTTCGTCGCGAAGCCGCGGGTGTCGCGGACGGTGTCGGCCGATCCGCGCGAGCCGAGGACGGTGGAGAACCGTACGAAGACGTCGGTCTTCCGCCCCTTCTTGAGGAAACCGGCCCTGGTCACCGCCTCGGCGGTGCCGTAGGCCTCGAACACGCCGTGGGCGCCGGCGCCCCGGGCGTGGACGACGCGCTCGGGGATGCGCTCGTGGTCGAAGTGGGTGATCTTCTCGCGCAGATGGTGGTCCTGCAGCAGGGTCGGGCCGCGCTCACCGGCCTTCAGCGAGTGGTCGGTGTCGCGCAGCCGCGCGCCCTGCGCGGTGGTGAGGTAGGCGCCCTGCTGACCCTTCGACGTGGTGGGCGCGCCGGTCTCCGCCCCGGTCGGCGTGACGGTCGCGGGAGCCCCCTGTTCCTTCTTCGGCGGCAACGGGTCGCGCGGCGTCGTCGGCTCCTCCACGGTCGGCGGGGCGCTGCCCGGCGAGCCGGGGACATCCGGCATCAGAGCGTCGGCCACCTTCTCGGCGGCGTTCTTCACAACATCCTTGACCGCCTTGGCGGGCTTGCTGGCATCCATGCGACAGTTCCTCCCCGAGCTATAAGAGCAGGTCAGCGCGCCTTACCCGCGGGTAAGCGAGTGAAACGTCCGGGCGGGGCCGCGAGGCGCCCGGCCGGAGATCCTCCGTTCGAGGAGGACTGCACGCCGGCGCTCATCCTCGGCGAGGCGTTCCCGCCGGCCGGGGACGCCGCCATCACCGACCCGATCATCACCTGGCGGCTCCTCTCTACAATGGCCGGGTGAATCTGGATCGGGTCGTGTGCGGCACATGCTGAGCGCGGCGGGGCTGGGCGCGGAGGAGGAAGCCGCCTACCGGCTGCTGGTCAGAACCACCGAGGTCGAGCCCGACGCCCTGGCCGAGGAACTGGGCGTGGCAGCCGAGGTCGCGCGGCAGGCGCTCGGCTCGTTGCTGGCCAAGGGGCTGGCGCGAGCCGTGCCGGGAGATCCCGGCCGGTTCACGGCGGTCGCTCCCGACGTCGCGCTCGCGGCCCGGCTGCACCGGCGGCAGGCCGAGGTCGACCGGGCGCGGCAGGCCATGGAGCAGCTCACGGGGGAGTATCTCGCACACGCGCGGCGCCGCGAGGCGGCGCAGCTCATCGAGGTGATCACCAGCCGCACGGCGCTGCGCGAGCAGCTCCGGCTGCTGCAGGACGGCGCCCGGCACGAGGTGCTCAGCTTCTGCCGGGCCGGGCACGTGGCGATGACCTCGCAGGAGAACAGCGAGGAGCTCGCGGCGCTGCGGCGCGGCGTCGGCTACCGCGTCATCTACGAAGGGGCGTTGCTGGAGGAGCCCGGCATGCTGGTCAACCTCGCCGACGGCATCACGCTGGGAGAGCAGGCTCGCGCGCTGCCCGCCCTGCCGGTGCGGATGATCATCGCGGACGGCGAGCTCGGGGTGCTCCCGCTCATCCAGCACACCGACGGCCTGACCCAGCTCACCGCCGCGCTGATCAGGCCCAGCAGCCTGCTCGACGCCCTCAAGGCGCTGTTCGAGAGCCTGTGGGAGCGGGCCACCCCGATCAGCCTCACCAGCCCGGGCAGTTCGCTCGACGCCGACCATCTCTACCTGCTGTCGCTGCTGGTCGCGGGTGTCCCGGACAAGTCGATCGCCACCCAGCTCAAGATCTCGCACCGTACGGTGCAGCGCAGGATCGCCTACCTGATGGAGCGGGCGGGTGCGCAGACCCGGATGCAACTGGCCTGGCACGCCGCCCGCGAGAACTGGCTCTGACCGATCAGTAGGCCCTGATCACCGTCTGCTTGACCGTGTTGCCGGCCGAGTCGGTGGCGGTGACCCGCAGCGACGGGTGCGGGCGCAGGACGATCGCGTTGTAGCGTCCGCCGCCGAGCGCGATCACCGGCTGCTCGCGCCACGTCGCGCCGTCGTCGTACGACAGCTCCAGCTTCAGGTCCTTCGCGCGCGCCCCGCTCACGCCCTCCTGATGCCGTACGGCGAAGCCCACCAGACCAGGGCGTTCCGGGCGCACGTCATAGTCGACCTGCAGCAGCGGCAGCACCCGATCGCCGGGCTTGGAGCGGAACGTCCAGGCCGTCTCGGTCGCGGTCGCCGTGGTCCACTCGTCCGAGGTGCGCTTGGTGGACAGCTCCAGCCGGTAGGCGGCCTCCCGCGGCGACGCGGGGAACGCGCCCCAGGCCGCGTCGCGCTCCGCCACCAGCGTGCCGTCGCGGAAGAACCGGGCCGACGCGGTGTCGTTGTCGACGCCCGCGCGGGAGACGTGGCCGGAGGAGTCCACGAACTCGGGGATCCGGATCTCCATCGTGTCGCCCTCCCGGGTGGAGGGCGTGATCCAGGCGGGGATCGCCGGGCGGACCACCGGGGCGTGCCAGCTCTCGCTGGTCCGCGCGCCGGGCCGGTAGGTGCGCGGCTGCTCGGTCATACCGTCGAGCAGCCGGCCCATCTCGTCCCAGACGTACTGGTGGTTGACGAGGTGCTGCCAGAAGGAGCCGTTGGCGCTGACGTACTCGGTGCGGCGCAGCGGGGTCTTGACGATCCGCTGGGTCTCCATCTGCTGGCCGAGCGAGTACGACTGCCACGGACGCCAGCCGAAGCGCTGTTCCTTGGCCCAGGCGAAGCCCCCGTTGTCGGCATATGTCGTGTCAACACGTGCGGTGTTGCTGTCGTTCACCTCGTACACGATCTTGTCCGGCACGCGGCCATCGGAGACCTGCATGACGTCGTAGAGGTAGGGCGAGTTCATCATCCCCGTGACCTCGAGCTTCGCGTTGCCCTTCTTCATCCGCTCCAGCATGCGCTGACCGTCGTCGCCGGCGACCACCAGCGCCGGGATCGGCAGGTCGGCGCCGACCGGCTTCCAGCCACGCCCGAATGCGTCGTCAGGGGACAGCACCAGGATCACGGCGACCGCTCCCGCCTTGATCGCGGCCGCGGACGGGTCGGCCCAGTCGATGTCCTCGCTGCGGATGACCGCGGCCTTGCCCTTGGACCCGGCCGCCCCGTCGGCGAGCCGCCACATGTGCCGCCCCTCCACGCCCGGCGACCCGCCCAGGAACCCCATCGGGTACGGCTGCGCCGTACCGGGCACGCGGGCGGTGAGCTTCGGCGCGACGAGCTGCCAGCGCGACGCGAACTCGAACGAGCCGTCACGCACCGGCTGGGTCGGTGAGACGTTGAGCCCCTCGATGACGTCGAAGTTCATGACGCCCTGGGAGATCTTGCGCGAGCCGAACGCGCGATAGGTGAAGTAGGTGTAGATGCCCACCTGCTCGGCGGGTTCCCTGGTCTTGATGGTCACCGGGGTGGTCTTGCGGAAGTCGAGCACCACGTCCAGGTCGCGGTCGACCTTGAGCTCGGGGATGACGACCATGCCGTCACGCGGGTGCATCCGGCCCCAGCCGCCGCCCAGGTTGAGCGACTGCGTCATGTAGGTGCCCTCGGACACCTCCACGGTCAGCCCTTCCTCGGGCAGCCAGGTGAAGACGTCGTCCTGCTGCGACGCGCCGAACATCGACAGCGTGTCGGCGCCGGTCGGCTCGCCCGCGGCGTCGATGGCGGTGAAGCGGACCGTGTGCTGCGGTCCCTTCCAGGTCAGCGCCAGCGTGGTGTGCACCTGCTCCGCGCCCGCCGTGGCGGTGACCAGCCCGCCGTACCGGCCGAAGGAGAGCGTGGCCAGGTCCACCGTGACCTTGACGTCGGCGGTGCCGCCCGCCGCGACCGTCACGGTCTTGGCGCTGAGCTCGGCCCCGTCGAGCGTGCCGGCCAGCTCCAGCGTGACCGGGGCGGCCGTGCCGTTGGTGTAGGTGATCGTGCCCTCGGCCGTGGCCGGGCCCTCGCCCTGCTGGTGCTTGCCGAGGTCGACCACGCCGGTCGCGGTCACGCCCTGGCGCACCGCGCGGGCCACGTCCAGGCGGCCCGCGCCGGCGTCGTCGATCTGCTGACCGGCGATGGGCTTGGCCGAGCCGACCAGCGCGTCCTTGATCTGCTTCGCCGTCCAGTCGGGGTGGCGCTGCTTGACGATCGCGGCGGCCCCGGCCACGTGCGGTGTGGCCATCGAGGTGCCGGACGCGGCCGTGTAGCGCTCGTCGACCGGATCGCCCATGGCGGTGCCCGTGGCGCGGGCCGCGACGATGGCCACGCCAGGGGCGGTGAGGTCGGGCTTGGGCGCGTCGTCCAGGCGCGGGCCCCGGCTGGAGAACTCCGCGAGCGCGTCCTTGCCGTCGACCGCGCCGACGGTCAGCGCCGAGGTCGCCGCGCCGGGAGTGCCGATGGAGTAGGCCGAGCCGTCGTTCCCCGCCGCGACCACGAACAGGGCGCCGGTGCGCTCGGTGAGGGTGTCGACGGCGACGCTGAGCGGGTCGGTGCCGTCCGTGGCGCCGCCGCCGAAGCTCATGTTGATCACCGACGCGCCTTCGGCGACGGCCCACTCCATGCCCTCGATGGCGCTGGACAGGGTGCCCGAGCCGTCGTCGCCGAGCACCTTGCCGACCATCAGCTCGACACCGGGGGCGACGCCCTTCCTGCCGTCGCCGCCCGCGATGGTGGCGGCCACGTGGGTGCCGTGCCCGTTGCCGTCCTGGACGCTCGGCTCGCCGGTGAACGCCTTGGTCTGCTTGACGCGTCCGGCCAGGTCGGGGTGGGTGGCGTCGACGCCGCTGTCCAGCACGGCGACCTTGACGCCCTTGCCGTCGAACCCGGCCCGCCACGCCTCCGGCGCACCCACCTGCGGCACGCTGTGGTCGAGCGTGGCCTTGACCTTGGCGTCCAGCCAGATCTGCGTCACGCCCTGCGACAGCGTGGCCCGCTGCTCGTCGAGCGACTTCCACAGCTGACCGATCGTGCGCTTGTCGGCGGCGACGACCCGGCCGTTCACGCTCTCCAGCTCGGGCGCGGTCGCGCTCTTCGGCGCGGAGCCGTCGTAGAGGAACAGCAGCGGCAGCTTGTCCGTCTTCGCGTCGTCGTACCCCTGGGCGATCAGCCGGGTGACCGAGAACAGGCTCGGGTCCAGCCGCTTGGCCGCCAGGAAGGGGATGATGTCCTTGGGCAGGACCCGCAGCTCGCCGTTCTCCTCGGTGGTGTGGAACGCCATCCGCTCACGGCCCGGCCCCGGCTTCACCTCGACCGTGTGCCTGCCCTGTTCGGCCTGCCTGACGGTCACCACGTCCCCGGTGATCAGCGTGACCCGGTGGACGCTCCCGCCGGCGGGCTCGGCCGCGGCCGCGGGTAACGGAGGGCTCAACAGGGCGGCGGTGGTGACTCCTGCCACCGTCACATGGGCGGACCAGTGCATGGGGGTGAAACCTCTCGTAGCAACAACTAGTGAGCACGAGAGTGGGTGATGGGATGCCTGGTGCGCCAGGTGTCACACGTGCCGTTTGTCCGCCATGTCGCGATTGCGACACCGGGCGGATCCGCCCGCGCGTCAGCGACTCGTGATCCCGGCGGGCGAGTGGGTTCCCGGGAGATGCGGCACGGCTTCCTGTCGCCGCCGCTCGACGGCGGGGTGCCCCTGGAGAGCATCTCGCGCCTGGTCGGCCACGGGAGCACGACCGTGACCGAGACGGTCTATCGCAGGCAGCTCCGGCCGGTGCCGCCGGAGGGCGCCGAGGCGATGGATCGCGTCTTCCCGAGGGGTGACGGCGGGACGTAGTCACCCGGTCGGTCACGCAGAAGATCAAAAAGGCCGCTTCCCGATTGGGAAGCGGCCTCTGAGCCGGTGGGCGATACTGGGATCGAACCAGTGACCTCTTCGGTGTGAACGAAGCGCTCTCCCGCTGAGCTAATCGCCCGCCCTGTCCGGCGCCTTGCGGTGCCGACGTGGAAAACCATACAGCACTCCCGGCGTTCTCGCGAAGCGAGCCCCGGGGGCGCCGGGTGATCGCGAGGGCGACACGATGACCGCCCAAAGATCGGAGGATGCGTCCACCGGGGGGCTACGGTGTCATAGCATCGTCCTAGTCCGAAGAAGCACTGAACCAGCCCAGGCTGACCCCCTATGCCCGAGACGCCCCGTCCAGGGAGTCGACGGTGACCAAAACGATACGCAAAACCCTTGTAAATATGGCCCTGTTGGAGATGTTTAGCCAGGTAGAGGCCCAAATGTCGCGCTGTGATGTGTGTTACAGAAGGGCCTGGAGGCGGAATCTTTCCTACAGGTTTCTTTGTTCCGCGTCATAGCTCGGGACACAGTCCGCCAGAGCAGTGAAAGCCCCGCAGAGGGGACCTACGACGAAAAAGGTTTGGCTGACGATGAACAGCTCCACCGTCTCCGCCGAGCTTGGCCTTCGGCTTGTGGTCCCCGACCGTACCACCGTCCCCCTGCTCGCCGGTCTCAGCTACACAGCCGATGACCCGTACGCGATCAGAATGGCATTCCATGTGGGAAACGACGAACCGGTCGAGTGGATCTTCGCCCGCGAGTTGCTGACCGTGGGCATCGTAAGGCGCGTCGGCGACGGCGACGTCCAGGTGTGGCCCGCGCGCGCCGACGGCGAGCGCACCCTGCACATCAGCCTCACCTCCCCGTTCGGACAGGCCCTGTTCGAGGTGCCGCTGGCTCCGCTGACGGAGTTCCTGCACCGCACCTACGAACTCGTGCCGGCCGGCCGGGAGGCCGACTTCATGGATCTCGACGCCGAGCTCAGCAACATGCTCTGGAGTTCCTGAACCTCTTCACCCGACGCCGTCCGACGCCCGCCGCAACGACGGCGGGCGCGTCGGGCCCCGCGTACGGCATGCGACGTACGGCTTCCGTTGCGATCTCCACGTACGGCGTGCTGCTCCCATAATGGGGCGAAGGCCGCCGACATGATGGGGACCCCGTGCGATCGACCGTGGTACTGGGACTGACCGCCCTCCTGCTCGCGGCGGGATGCGCCGCCGGCCCCGAACCCGCGGAACACGCGGAGTCCGCGACTCCCGGGGGATCCCGGGCCGCCTCGCCGGCGCGGACCCCCGGCGGCCCGGCGGCCGAGGATGTGGCGCACAGTCCCAACGTCACCCACGTGGCCAACGTCCCGCCCGCGGCGCCGTTCGACGGCCCCGAGTCATGGGGCACCGACCTGGCCTTCCAGGGTGACTACGCGTTCGCCGGCAACTACGACGGCTTCACCGTCTACGACATCGCGAACCCGGAAAGGCCCGCGGTGGTCAGCCGGGTGCTGTGCCCCGGCGCGCAGAACGACGTGTCGGTGCACGGCAACCTGCTGTTCCTGTCGATCGACTCCCCCCGCCGCGGACAGCGGTGCGACACCGACCCGGGCGCGACCCGGGTCGGCGAGGGGTGGGAGGGCATCCGGATCTTCGACATCACCGACAAGGCCCGTCCCGCCTTCGTCTCGGCGGTCCGCACCGAGTGCGGCTCCCACACCCACACCCTCGTGCCCGGAGACGACCCGGGGACCGTGTACCTCTACGTCTCCTCCCCCGGCCCCGAGCCGGACTCCCGGACCTGCCCGGCGCCGCACGACAGGTTCTCGGTGGTGGAGGTGCCGGTCGGGAGGCCGGCGGCGGCCAAGGTGGTCGCGCGGCCCCGGATCTCCGGCATCGAAGACGTGGATCACCCCGCGGGCTGCCACGACATCACGGTCTATCCGGAGAAGGACCTGGCGGCGGCGGCCTGCTTCGGAGACGGGTTCCTGCTGGACATCTCCGACCGCGTCCGCCCGAAGGTGCTCCAGCGGGTGCGCGACGAGGAGAACTTCGCGCTGTGGCACTCGGCCACCTTCGACAACGCCGCCGGCAAGGTGGTCTTCGGTGACGAGCTGGGCGGCGGCATCGTCGCCACCTGCGACGCCGGCACCCCGGCGAACCGTGGCGCCAGCGCCGTGTACGACGTCGTCGGCGGCCGGAGCCTCCGGCTCCGCTCCTACTTCAAGATCCCCCGCGAGCAGCGGCCCGGGGAGAACTGCGTCGCGCACAACGGATCGCTGCTGCCGGTCCCCGGCCGGGACGTCATGGTCCAGTCGTGGTACCAGGGCGGGGTGTCGATCTGGGACTTCACCGACGCGGCGCGACCGAGGGAGATCGGCTTCTTCGAGCGCGGCCCCCTCGGCGACGGCCGGGCGGGCGGCTCGTGGTCGGCCTACTACTACAACGGCCACATCTACTCCAGCGACATGACCCGGGGCCTGGACGTGCTCCGCGTCGACGACCCGCTGACCGACCCGGCGAGGAAGGTCAGGCTGGCGGAGCTGAACGCCCAGACCCAGGTGTCGTACGCGGAGTGACCGCGACCGGTCCCGGGGGCGCCGCCGTACGACCGGCGGCGCCCCCGGGGCGGAGCCTCCGGCCCGCGGGCGCGTCACGGCCGGGCCGCCGGAAGCGGCCCGGCGGCGGATCACGGGTCGGCGGCGGAAGCGGCCCGGCGGCGGATCACGGGTCGAGGTCGGCGGCGCCCCGCTCGGCGAAGACCCGCATCGCCTTGGCGGTGATCGGGCCCGGCGCGGCCGGGAGCACGGTCTGGTCGACCGCGCGGATGGGCTGGATGTCGCGGGTGGTGGAGGTCAGGAACGCCTCCTCGGCCTCGTAGAGGGCCGACAGCGGGACGTCCTCCTCGGTGCCGCCGCACCACTCCAGGGTGAGCGCCCGGGTGACCCCGGCCAGACAGCCGGAGGCCAGGGTGGGGGTGATCAGCCGCCCGTCGCGCACGATGAAGATGTTGCTCCCGGTGCCCTCGCAGAGGTTCCCGGCGAGGTTGGCGAAGATCGCCTCGCCGCCGCCCCGCGCCTTGGCGTAGAAGAGGGCCTTGGCGTTGTCGCCGTAAGAGGTGCTCTTCACCCCGGCGAGCGCGCCGCGCTCGTTGCGCGGCCAGGGCACGACGGTGACGTCGGCGGTGGCCGGGAAGGGCTTCTGCTCGCCGACGATCACCACGGCGGTGCAGCCCTGGTCGCCGCGGTCGGAGCCGAGCGGCCCGGGGCCGCTGGTGTAGGTGACGCGGATCCGGCCGAGCGGCCAGGCCGGGGCCTCGGCGAGGCACGCCCGCACGCCCTCGGCGATCGCGTCGGTGTCGGGCTCGGGCAGGTCCATGCGCCGCGCGGAGAGCCGGAGCCGGTCGAGGTGGCGGGTGAGCGCGAACGAGACGCCGTTCACGCATTTGATCGTCTCGAACACGCCGTCGCCGACCATCAGGCCGTGGTCGAAGACCGACACCGTGGCGCTGTCCGCCGGAACGAGTTTCCCGTTGAGCCATATGGGGGTGTTCATCAGTTTCCTCCTGAACCTGCCGAACCGGATGTGGAGGCGAGCGCGACCAGCCGCGCGGCCTTCAGCTCGGTCTCGTGCCATTCGCGTCGTGGATCGCTGCCCCAGGTGATGCCCGCGCCGGTGCCGAAGCGGATCTCACCGGAGGAGATCCAGAAAGTGCGGATGCCCACGGCCAGCGACGCCCGGTCCCGGTCGGCGTCGACCCAGCCCACGGCACCACAGTATGGCCCGCGCGGCTCGGGTTCGAGCTCATCGATGACACCGAGCGCGGTGGATTTCGGCGCGCCGGTCACCGAACCGGGCGGGAACGTCGCCGCCAGCAGCTCCGGCCAGCCGTACCCGGGGGCGAGCCGGGCCCGGACCGTGGAGACCAGGTGCACCAGGCCGGGGTGCTCCTCGACCTCGCACAGGGCCGGCACGGTGACCGAGCCGACCTCGGCGACCCGGCCCAGGTCGTTGCGGACCAGGTCGACGATCATCACGTTCTCGGCGCGGTCCTTCTCCAGCAGGTCGTCCGCGGTGACCCCGGTCCCCTTGATCGGCCTGGACTCGACCACGTCGCCGTCCCGCGACAGGTAGAGCTCCGGGGAGGCCGACACCACGCCGCGGCCGGGCAGGCACACCGTGGCGGCGTACGGGGCGGGGTTGCCCTCGGCCAGCCGTACGGCCAGCGCCAGCGGGTCCGCGTCCCCGGGCAGCGGCGCGGTCAGAACCCGGCACAGGTTCGCCTGGTAGACCTCGCCGCGCTCGATGCGGGCGCGGACGCGGCGCACCCCCTCCTCGTAGGCGGCCTGGTCGAGGGAGCTGCGCCAGGCCGAGGGGTCGGGGCCGCGCCAGGGGCGGCGGGGCGCGGGCAGCGGCGCGCGGCGGACGTCGTCGAACCGCGCGCAGGTGACCTTGCCCTCGTAGTCGAGCACGACGGCCCACCAGCCCTCGCCGTCGAGCGCGGACACGTCGGTGGTGACGTCGCGGAGCCGGGTGGCCAGGAATCCCCCGGCGTGGGCGAACGAGTCGTGCATGCGGCTATTGTCCCGCCGCCTCGGCGAGCAGGCGCACCAGTGCGCGGGCCGCGGGCAGGGGCGTGCGGGGCAGCGCGGTGGAGACCGTCCGGCGCGGGGCCGGCTCGCCGAGGGAGCGCAGCACCAGGCCGGCCGGTACGGCGGGCGCGGCCAGGGCGGGCACCAGGGTGACGCCGAGCCCCGCCGCGACGTACCCGAACTTGCCGGTCCACTCGGCGATCCTGAGCGTGGCGCGGGGGGCGAACCCGGCGCGGGCGCACGCCTGGGCGAGCATGGTCGTCCCGCCGGGCGACGGCGCCTCGATCCAGGTCTCCTCGCGCAGCTCGCGCAGGTCGACGGCCTCTCCCCCGGCTCCCCCGGCTCCCCCGGCCAGCCGGTGCCCGCGGGGCAGCGCGACCAGCAGCTCCTCCTCCACCAGCTCGGTGAGCTCCACGTCCTCGTCGTACGGCAGGCCGGCCGGGTAGTCGCTGACCACCGCGACGTCCAGCTCGCCCTCGCGCATCCGGCGCAGCAGGCCGCCACTGGGGCCCTCGACGGGGGTGAGGGCCACGTCGGGGAAGCGGTCGGCGAAGGCGCGCAGCGCACCGGGGACCAGCGCGACGTTGGCGGTGGCGAACGCGCCGACGCGCAGCGTGCCCCGGTGCCCGCCGTGGATGCCGGCGAGCTCCTCCTCGGCGCGGGCCAGCCGGTTCAGCACCACCCGGGCGTGGTGGTGCAGCGCCTGCCCGGCCGGGGTCAGCCGTACCCCTCGGGCGAGACGGTCGAACAGCGGGCCGCCCGCCCGCGCCTCCAGGGCGGCGATCCGCCGGGAGACCGCCGACTGGGTGTAGTTGAGCCGGGCCGCGGCCGCGGTGAACGAGCCGGTGGCCGCCACGGCGTCCAGCAGGCGCAGCGCGTCGGTGTCGAACACATTCCTCCTACGCATGGGTGACATGAAATGTAGTCGCTGGTGGAATGGCACGGGTCTCCGTACGGTGGCCCACATGATTGCTTTCCTCGGTCTGGGGCGCATGGGCGCCCCGATGGCCGGCCGCCTCGTCGCGGCCGGATACAAGGTCACGGTGTGGAACCGCACCTCCCGCGCGACGGAGGGCGCGACCGTCGCCGGCTCCCCCGCCGCCGCGGTGGCGGAGGCGGAGCTGGTGATCACCATGCTCAGCGACCCCGAGGCGGTCCGGCGGGTGCTCACCGAGGCGCTCCCCGGCCTGCGCCCGGGGACGCTGGTGGTGGAGATGTCCACGATCGGGCCGGAGGCGGTGGCCGGGCTCCGCGGGCTGCTCCCCGCGGAGGTGGGCCTGGTGGACGCGCCGGTGCTGGGCAGCGTGGAACCCGCGCGGGACGGCACGCTGACCGTGCTGGCCGGCGGCGCGCCGGAGGACCTGGCGCGCTGCCGCGAGGTGCTGGAGGTGTTCGGCCGGGTCCGGGAGGCGGGCGGGCCGGGCGCCGGGGCCGCGCTCAAGGTGGCGGTGATGAGCGCCCTGGTCCCGGCCCAGGTGCTGCTGGCCGAGACCCTGGCCCGCGCGGAGGCCGGCGGCGTGGACGCCGGCGCGCTGCTGGACGTGCTGGGCGGCACCCCGCTGGGCGGGCTCGTCGAGCGGGTACGGCCGGTGGTCGAGAACGGCCCGCCCGGGACGCGCTACGCCCTCGGACTGGCCGCCAAGGACCTGACGCTGGCCTCCCCCGGGGCGGGGACGATCGCGGCGGCGGCCCGGGACAGGCTGCTGGAGGCGGCCGCGGCGGGGCTGGGCGGCGCGGACCTGACGGCGGTCTTCGGCCATCTGCGGGCGGCCGGCCGTACGGAGGACGGCACGGCGGGCCGGGCGGATGCCGCCGGTCATGCGGAGAACCGTACGGCGGGCGGCGCGGACGGCGGTCGGGTGGACGACGGCGCGGCGGGCGGCGCGGACGCCGCCGGTCACGCGGAGGAGCGGGCCGGGACCGCCGGGGAGGCGGTGCGGAGCCGGGGCGTGGACAAGGTGAACCCCGCGTCGGTCCCGGCCACCAACGGCCGCTACTCGCACGCGACGAGGGCGGCGGGCCTGCTGTTCGTCTCCGGGCAGGTGGCGCTGGACGAGGAGGGACGGGTGGTCGGCGAGGACGACATGACCCGCCAGTCAGAGCACGTGATGGATCTGCTGGCGCGGATCCTCGCCGACCAGGGCTGCACGTTCGACGACGTCACCCACATCCGGACCCACCTGACCGACATGTCGCGGTTGCTGGAGTACGCGGCCGTCCGCGGCCGGTACATCACCGGTGAGCCCCCGGCCAGCACCACCGTGGAGGTGTCGCGGCTGTTCCAGCCGGGGCTGATGATCGAGGTGGAGGTGATCGCCGCCCTGCCCGCGGAGCGGTGACCGGCCCGCGGGACCACACGGGGCACGGCGGTCCGGGCGGCTCCTGACGGCCGTCCGCCGCCCGTCCCGGGGCGGCGGGGCTCAGGACAGGGGGCCGATGACCGCCTCGGCCGCCGTGACGACCGAGTTGTCGGCCACGAGCCGGACCGTCGACTCGATCTCCGGCGCGAGGAAGCGGTCGGGCCCGGGGCCGGAGACCGCCTGGCGCAGGCAGGCCACCACGGCGGCCGTGGCGGGGGCGGGCCGCAGGGGCGCCCGCAGGTCCAGCGCGCGGGCGGCGGTGAGGATCTCCACCGCCAGCACCCGGGTGAGGCCGTCCACCGACCGGCGCAGCTTGCGGGCGGCCGACCAGCCCATGGAGACGTGGTCCTCCTGCATCGCGGAGCTGGGGATGGAGTCCACACTCGCGGGCACGGCCAGGCGCTTGAGCTCGGAGACGATCGCCGCCTGGGTGTACTGGGCGATCATGTGGCCGGAGTCCACGCCGGGGTCGTCGGCCAGGAAGGCCGGCAGGCCGTGGCTGCGGGCGACGTCCAGCATGCGGTCGGTGCGGCGCTCGGA
Source organism: Streptosporangium pseudovulgare (assembly GCF_014648055.1). GTDB lineage: Bacteria > Actinomycetota > Actinomycetes > Streptosporangiales > Streptosporangiaceae > Streptosporangium > Streptosporangium pseudovulgare. The sequence goes on along the minus strand of NZ_BMQJ01000010.1, from coordinate 219,237 downwards.
GATGCTCGCCATGTCCGCGGCGGCGATGGCCAGGAAGTCCAGCACGTAGCCGACGGGGGCGCCGTGGAAGTTGCCGTTGGACTCCACCCGGCCGTCGGCCAGGACCGCCGGGTTGTCGATCGCCGAGGCCAGCTCCCGGGCGGCGACCGACGCGGCGTGCGCCAGGGTGTCGCGCGCGGCCCCTGCGACCTGCGGGGCGCAGCGCAGGGAGTAGGCGTCCTGGACGCGGGTGCAGGTGCCGTCCCGGTGGGAGTCCATGATCTGCGAGTCGGCCAGCAGCGCGCGGAGGTTGGCGGCGCTGGCCGCCTGACCGGGGTGCGGGCGCAGGGCCTGCAGGTCGGCGGCGAAGACGCGGTCGGTGCCGAGCAGCGCCTCGATGCTCATGGCGGCGCCGATGTCGGCGACGCGGAACAGCCGGGCGAGGTCGTCCATGGCCAGGATCAGCATGCCGAGCATGCCGTCGGTGCCGTTGACCAGGGCGAGGCCCTCCTTGGCGGCCAGCTCCACCGGCTCGATGCCCGCCTGCTTCAGCGCCTCGGCGGCGTCCGTCAGCTGCCCGGAGGCGTCGCGGACGACGCCCTCGCCCATGATCGTGAGCGCCACGTGGGAGAGCGGGGCCAGGTCGCCGGAGCAGCCGAGGCTGCCGTACTCGTGGACCACGGGGGTGATGCCGGCGTTGAGCAGGTCCTGGAGCGTCTTGGCGGTCTTCGGGCGCACGCCGGTGTGGCCGGTGGCCAGGGTGCGCAGGCGCAGCAGCATCAGCGCCCGGGTGACCTCGGTCTCCACCTCGGGCCCCGACCCGGCGGCGTGCGAGCGGATCAGGGAGCGCTGGAGCCGGGCGCGCAGCGAGGGCTCGATGTGCCGGGTGGCGAGGGCGCCGAAGCCGGTGGAGACGCCGTAGGCCGGGACGGGGCTCTCGGCCAGCTCGTCCACCCGGGTGCGGGCCGCGGCCACGGCCGCCACGGCGTCGTCGGTCAGGCGCACCGTCGCCCCGTGCCGGGCCACTTTGACGACGTCGTCGAAGCTCAGCGGCTCCGTTCCGACGTTCACGACCTCGTTGTCGCGCATGGTGTCACTCTCTCGCGGTGGATTGTAACTGGCGTATGTGATGTTAGACCCTTACAGGCGGTGTGGCCGCCCCGCCATCGTCGCCCGGTTCACCGCCTTTCACCACTCGCCGGAGTGCCTCATTCAGGGGGCCGGAAGGCCCTCTTTCCGGGGCCCCGGCGCGTTCCGGTTTGGGGAGTCGGCCGCCATTCGCTAGAGTTCTACCCGTGAGACCGGGCGTCGCCCCGGAATCGCACGCGGAAGTGGCTCAGTGGTAGAGCATCACCTTGCCAAGGTGAGGGTCGCGGGTTCGAATCCCGTCTTCCGCTCGGAAGGGGGCCGTGCGCCCTCACTCGGTGGAGTGGCCGAGAGGCGAGGCAACGGCCTGCAAAGCCGTGTACACGGGTTCAAATCCCGTCTCCACCTCTGGCTTCGACGCGGACGATTAGCTCAGCGGGAGAGCGCTTCCCTGACACGGAAGAGGTCACTGGTTCAATCCCAGTATCGTCCACTCAAGAGATCCCAGGCCGACGGCCTGGGATTTTCTGCTTTCCGGGGCCGTACCGCGCCGCGGCGGGCGCCCCGGCCCCGTCGCCGAAGGTGATCCGCCGGTCCGTGGGTCCCGGCCGATTCACCGTTGCGGTCGCGGTCTCCGTGGGTCATCATGACGATCATGATCTACAGGAAGGGCGGCCACCGCCCCGGCCGGTGAACCCCGGCATGCGGAAGCCGGGCGACGATCCCATCGAGGACCGCCCCACGCTTCTCGCTCACGCACTCGAGATGTCCGTCCGGTACGGCCCGGGCCCGTGGCCCGCGGACGCCCACCGACTGCCCGACGACCCCCCTCCCCCCGACGACGATCATCCGATCATGACCAGCGTCGTCCTGGACGGGATCAGAACCCACCACTTCGGCGTCAGCCCTGACGTGGACGCCGTCACCGAGGTCATGGGCCTGCTCGGCGCGCTCACCTCGGACGAACCCTTCCGCGCCGGCCTCGTGCGACTGCACGAGCTGCTCGCCGGCGTCTCCGCCCTCACCGTCGCCGACGGCCTCGTCCACCGGCTCCGGCAGGGGACCCTTCCCGCGGAGCGGGTCCGCTGGGTCGGGCGGCACCTGGCCGAGCACGGCACCCGCCGCGAGGCGGTCAAGACCGGCCTGGTGCTGCTGGGCGCCTGCGGGGACGAACGCGACCGCGACCTGCTGCTCCTGCTCGGCACCCTGGAGGAGTTCACCCTGTACGCGGCGGTCGCGCTCGATCGTACCCTGCCCGACGGGCGGCGGGCCGTGTACGACCTGGCCCGCCGCGTACGGGGCTGGGGCCGCATCCACGCGGTCGAGCGGCTCAGGGGATGCGACGATCCGGAGATCAGGGACTGGCTGCTGCGGGACGGCTTCCGCAACGAGATCATGGACGAGTATCTCGCCCACATCGCCGCCACCACCGGCGGCCTGTACTCCGCCCTGAACGTGCCGGAGGTCGACGACGCCCTGCTCGACGGCGCAGGGGGGATCCTGGCCGCGCTGGCGGCCGGCGGCCCGGCCGAGGACATGGCGGACTATGGCGACGCCGTACCGGCCCTGGGCCGCTTCGCCTTCCTGGCGGCCGACCGGCCCGCCACGCTCGGCAGGCTGGACAGCCTGCTGAGCATCCTGGCCTTCCTCCGCGACCCCGGCGACGATCGTTCCTGGCCGGCTGAGGAGCTTCGACGCCTCCGCCTGCGTTACGAGGAACTGGCCGCCGAGCCGCGATGGGGTGACCTGGTACGGGCCCACCTGGCCGATCCGCGCCGTACGGACTTCGACCGCGCGCTGTGGGCGGCGGAGAGGCTGGCACTGCCGGTCCTCCCGCTGCTGACCGCCCGTCTCGAGGTCGAGCCGCTGGACGAGTCCACCTGGCACCACGCCGTCCGCCTCGCCGGCCCGCGGGAGATCGAAGGGCTCTGCCACCTGGCCGAGCGGCTGCTCCCGTTGCCGGACCCGGCCGGAGGGCCCGCCGACCGTTTCGGCCTCGGCGCGGAGTTCGCGCCGGATCGGGCTCTGGAGGATGTCGTGAACGGGCTCGGCACCTTTCCCGGCACCGGGCTGCCGCTGATCCTCGCGGCGCTGCGCAGCCGGGTCACCCGGGTCCGGCGCGCGGCCCTGGCCACGCTGGCCGCCTGGCCGGCGGCGGCCGTACCGGACGAGGCCCTGGACCGGGTACGGCGGGCGATGGCGGTCGAACCCCACGAGGAGACCCGGGTGGAGATGGCCTCCTTCCTGGGGGACCGGTGACCGGGGACCGCTCTCCCCCTCCCCGCGGCGGCGAGCCTGAAGATCAGCGCCTTCGCGGTCGGCTCGGCGGTCGCCGGGCCGCTCGCCGAGCACTCGGTGCCGGCGGCCCTGCTGACCGGCGCCGGGGTGCAGCTCCTGGCCGCCCTGGCCTACCTGCCGTCGGGCCCGCGCTCAGGGCAGCAGCTCCCGGGAGATCGCCCGCATGGCCTGCTCGTGGGCCCACCCGGCGTCGCGGCCGGGCAGCCCGAGCAACACGTCGCCCGCGAGACTGTCCATGATCCGGCAGATCCGCCCGGCGAAGTCCTCCGGGTCGTCCAGCGGGCGGAACACCCCCTCCCCCGCTCCCCGGACCGCGAGGGCGGCCAGCTCGCGGACCCAGGTGCCGGTGAAGGAGGCGATCCTGGTCAGCGTCTCCTCGTCCCGGGGCGGCTGGGCGACGACCTGGGCCCACAGCCGCCAGCGGACGTCGCCCGCGCCGCCGGGGAGATACAGCTCCACCAGCCGCCGGACCGCCTCGCGCGGGTCGGCGACGGCCGCGAGCTCGGCCGCGCAGCGCTCGGCCAGCTCGTCCTCGCTGAGCAGGAGGGTCGAGACGAGCAGCCGGTCACGCCTGCCGAAGTAGTACATGACGTGGCCGCTGCTCATGCCGGCCCGCTCGGCGATGTCGCGGACCCGCAGCCGCTCCGGCCCCACCTCGTCGATCGCCTGCAGTGCCGCCCGCAGCACATGGGCTCGCACATCGGGGCGCGCCGGCTTCGCAGTCATGACTCATCACCGTACCTGTTTAGAATGCCGTTCTAAGTTTGAAATCCGTTCTAAAGGAGATCGCGTGCGGCTGACACCGACGGAACGCGACCGGCTCCTGCTGTTCGGCGCGGCGGAGCTGGCGCGGGCGAGGAGGGCCAGGGGCCTGCGGCTCAACGTGCCGGAGGCCACCGCGCTGATCGCCGACACGGTCTGCGAGGCCGCCCGCGACGGCGCCCGGCTGGCCGAGGCCGTCGCGGCGGGACGCGCCGTGCTGGGCCCGGACGACGTGCTGCCCGGGGTCGCCGACGTCGTCACCGAGGTGATGGTCGAGGCGGTCTTCGACGACGGCACCCGGCTGGCCGTGGTGACGGACCCGTTCGGCGGCGGCTCCCTCGGGGACGAGGCCCCCGGCGCGGTCGTCGAGGCGCCCCGGGAACCCGTGGCCGAGGAGGACGCCGTCGAGGTCGAGGTGGTCAACACCGCGACCGTACCGATCAGCGTCACCTCGCACTTCCACTTCTTCGAGGTCAACCCGCGGCTGCGGTTCGACCGGGCGGCGGCCTACGGGCGGCGTCTGGCCGTGCCCGCGGGCTCGACCGTGCGCTTCGACCCGGGCGAGGGCCGTACGGTCCGGCTGGTGCCCATCGGCGGCGCGCGGGTGGCGATCGGGTTCGCCGGGCTGGTGGACGGGCCGCTGGACGCGCCCGGCGCCTTCGAGCGGGCCATGGACAAGGCACGGGCCTGCGGGTATCTCGACGGCGAGGGGCCGGGCGCGGGCGGCACCGTACGTCCGGGACCGGCCGGGGACGGCGGCGCCGTACATCCGGGACCGGCCGGGGACGGCGGCACCGTACATCCGGGACCGACGGGAACAGCGGGAACGGCGGGAACGGCGGGAACGGACGAGGAGGGCGACAGGTGAGCGTGTACGGCCCGCGCAGGGGCGACCGGGTCAGGCTGGGCGACTCCGGCCTGGTGGTGGAGGTCGAGCACGACGCCCACCGGCCCGGGGACGAGTTCATCGCCGGGTTCGCCAAGACGGCGCGCGACGGGCTGCACCTCAAGGCCGCCTCGGTCCGCGACACCTGTGACCTGGTGATCAGCAACGTTCTGATCCTGGACCCGTTCCTCGGCGTGCGGACCGCCTCGATCGGCGTCCGGGAGGGGCGCATCCACGCGATCGGCCGGGCGGGCAACCCCGACACCCTCGACGGCGTGGACGTGGTGGTCGGCACCGGCACCGCGATCGTGTCCGGTGAGGGGCTGATCGCCACGGCCGGGGCGATCGACACCCACGTGCACCTGCTCAGCCCGCGCATCATGGAGGCGTCCCTGGCCTCCGGCGTCACCACGATCATCGGCCAGGAGTTCGGGCCGGTCTGGGGCGTCGGGGTGAACTCGCCCTGGGCGCTGCGCCACGCGTTCAACGCCTTCGACGCCTGGCCGGTGAACATCGGGTTCCTGGCACGCGGCTCGTCCTCCGGCGCGGCCCCGCTGGTGGAGGCCCTCGCCGAGGGCGGCGCGAGCGGCTTCAAGGTGCACGAGGACATGGGGGCGCACACCCGGGCGCTGGACACCGCACTGCGGGTCGCCGAGGAGCACGACGTGCAGGTGGCCCTGCACACCGACGGCCTGAACGAGTGCCTGTCGGTGGAGGACACCCTGGCCGTGCTCGACGGTCGCACGATCCACGCCTTCCACATCGAGGGCTGCGGCGGCGGCCACGTGCCGAACGTGCTGCGGCTGGCCGGCGTTCCCAACGTCATCGGCTCCTCCACCAACCCGACGCTGCCCTTCGGCCGTGACGCGGTCGCCGAGCACCACGGGATGATCGTCTCGGTGCACGGCCTGCGGCCCGAGCTGCCCGGGGACGCCGCGCTGGCCAGGGACCGGATCCGGGCCGGCACGATGGGGGCCGAGGACGTGCTGCACGACCTCGGGGTCATCGGCATCACCTCCTCCGACGCCCAGGGCATGGGCCGGGCGGGTGAGACGGTGCGCCGGACGTTCGCCATGGCGGGGAAGATGAAGGCCGAGCTGGGCGCCCCGGAGCGGCACGACAACGAGCGGGTGCTGCGCTACCTCGCCAAGCTGACGATCAACCCGGCCATCGCGCACGGCCTGGCGCACGAGGTCGGCTCGCTGGAGCCGGGCAAGCTGGCCGACATCGTGCTGTGGCGGCCCGACCACTTCGGCGCCAAGCCGCAGCTCGTGCTGAAGGCCGGCTTCCCCGCCTACGGCGTCACCGGCGACCCGAACGCCTCCACCGACATCTGCGAGCCGCTGGTGCTGGGTCCGCAGTTCGGCGCGCACGGCGCGACCGCCGCCGACCTTTCGGTGGCATTCGTCAGCCGGGCCGCCGTCGAGGCCGGCGACGACCGCATGACCACCCGCCGCCGCCGGGTCGCCGTACGCGGCACCCGCGGCATCGGCCCCGCCGACCTGGTGCGCAACGCGCGCCTCGGCGAGGTGCGGGTGGACGCGGCCGGCCTGGTCACCCTCGACGGAGAGCCGGTGCGCTCGGAGCCCGCCGAGTCGGTCTCCCTGAGCCGCCTGTACTTCCTCTGACCGCCCCGCACCTCCCCCGACCGCCCCGCACCTCCCCCGAAGGAGCCCCGCTTTGTTCTTCATGCCGCCGGAGTGGCACCCGCACGAGCGCACCTGGATGTCCTGGCCGGTGCCCGGCTACACCCTCGACGCCGGCGCCGAGGCCGCCCACCGCGCCTGGTCGGCCGTGGCCAACACGATCGTCCGCTACGAGCCCGTCACGATGGTGGTCGATCCCGGCGAGCGGGAGTCCGCCGCCCGGTGGCTGGCCCCGGAGGTCGAGGTGATGGAGCAGCCGCTGGACGACTGCTGGATGCGCGACAACGGCCCGACCTTCCTCGTGGACGGCGCCGGCGGCCTGGCCGGGGTGGACTGGACCTTCAACGGCTGGGGCTGGCACGCCCACGCCAAGGACGACCTGGTGGCGGCGGCCGTGCTGGAGCGCGCGGGCGCGACGCGGTTCCGTTCGGAGATGGTCAACGAGGGCGGCGGCATCCACGTCGACGGGGAGGGCACGGTCATCGTCACCGAGACCGTCCAGCTCGGCGAGAGGCGCAACCCCGGCTGGACCAGGGAGCGGGTCGAGGCCGAGCTGCGCGACCGGATCGGCGCGCGGAAGGTGATCTGGCTGCCGCGCGGCCTGACCGCCGACTACGGCCGGTACGGCACCAGCGGCCACGTGGACCTGCTGGCCTGCTTCGCCCGCCCCGGTCTGGCGCTCTGCCACGTCCAGCCCGACCCGGACCACCCCGACCACGAGGTGACCCGGGAGAACCTGCGGATCCTGCGGTCGGCGACCGACGCCCGGGGCCGGGCGCTGGAGGTCGTCGAGCTGCCCGCCCCGGAGACCCGCGAGGTGGACGGCGAGCTCGTCGACTACTCCTACATCAACCACTACCTGGCCAACGGCCTGGCGCTGCTGTGCTCGTTCGGCGACCCGCGCGACGCCGCGGCGGCGGAGGTGTTCGCCCGGCTCTTCCCCGGGCGCGCCATCGAGACCGTGGACGCCCGGCCCATCTTCGCCCTCGGCGGCGGGATCCACTGCATCACCCAGCAGCAGCCGCGGCCGTGAGCGGTGGAACCTTCCATGGGTCTTTTGTCCAGTGGGTGTCCTGATCCGGCCACCATAGGAAAAAGATCTTGTCAGCCTCGGTGATCAGTGCGAATACTTGCGGTTTGTTCTTGTCATCGAGGAAGGTCCGCGCAATGAAACCCATCATTGTTCACAAGTCCGGCACAGTGGCGCTGACGGGGGCCGCCAGCCCCAAGCACGTAGGCTGACGCCAGGAAAATCCGGAAAACGCGGAACCGGTGCCCAGCGATGGGTGCCGGTTCCTGGAGAACGCGCAGAGGAGAACGGTGAGCCGGGGACAGTCACCGCCGGGGAACGCGCCCCTTCCCCCATTGCTCCTTCCCCCCGTCGACGCCGACCGGCGCCTGCGCGGGCCGTACACCGCCGGGGGCGCGATCGTCGCCGCGCTGGTGCCCGCCGCCCGGCCGGAGCTGGTCGCCCGCTACGACATCGAGCTGCGGGCCATGGCGCCCGACATGGGCGGGCTGATCCCGGAGAGGCGCCGGTCGCTCGCCGCCGACCTGCCGCGGGCCGAGCGGATCCTGGTCCACGCGCCCCGGCGCACGCTGCGGCTGGCCAACGGGTTCGCCGAGTTCGTCCGCGAGCACCTGGCGGAGACCGGGCCGCGCACGCTCGTGGTGGAGAACGTCCACCTGGCCGACCCCACGGACCGGGAACTGCTGTCGGTGCTGCGGCGGCGGATCGACCCCGGGCTGCTGGCCGTCATGACCGGCGAGCACGCCGGGCCCGGTGAGGCCGCTGAGGCCGTCGGGGCCGTTGAGGCCACTGAGACCGGGGAGGCCCTCACCCCCGCCGAGCACGACGCCCGCGCCGACGAGCTGGAGCGGGAGGGGACCGTAGGCGCCCGGCTCGGCGCGATCCCCTACCACCGCGAGCGCGGCACCGACCCGCGCCGGGCGGTGGAGGCGCTGCGGTTCGCGGTCCAGTGGTGCCTGGACGCCGGCTGCCACGACGCGGTGGCCGAACTGGGCGCCCGCGCGCTGGCGCTGGCCGACCCGGCCGCCGAGCCGGACGTCTGGTGGCGTTTCCTGCACAGCACCGCGACCGCGCTCGGCGCGCTGAACCGCGAGGAGGAGGCCGAGGCCCTGTTCGACCGGGCCAGGCGCGAGAGCGTCTCCCCCGCCGTCCACGCGGCCGCCGCCTACTCCACCGCGATGCTGAAGGTCCGCCACCACGATCCGGCGCGCCGCGACCCGGAGGCCGCGCTGGCCTGGGTCAACCAGGCGATCGCCATCTCCACGCTGCTGCCCGACCCGCGCGAGCGGGCTTTCAAGCTCGGCTTCGACCTCAACGGCCGGGCCCTGGTGGAGGTACGGCTCGGCCGCCCGGCCAGGGCCCTGGAGCTGGTCCAGGAGGCCGTCGAGCTGGCCGAGCGCGACCTCGGGCCGGACGGGCACCCGATCCACCGGCTGGTGCTGCTGGCCAACCGGGCCCAGCTCGCCGTGCTGCTGGGCCGCCCGGAGGAGGCGCTCAAGGACCTCGACGCGGTGATCGCGGCCGACCCCGGCTACCCCGACTACTACATCGACCGGGGCAACCTGCTGCACCGGCTGGGCCGGGCGGAGGACGCGGTCGCCGACTACGAGACGGCGATGCGGGCCGGCCCGCCGTTCCCCGAGCCCTACTACAACCGTGCCGAGATCCGCTTCGCCGCCGGCGACCACCGCGGCGCCCTCGCAGACCTGGACCACGCGCTGGAGCTGGACCCGGGGTTCGTGGACGCGCTGGCCAACCGGGCCGGGCTGCTGGCCGCGATCGGCGAGTACGGCGGGGCCCGTGCCGACGTCGAGGCCGGACTCGCGATCGACCCGGGCAATCCGTACCTGCTGTGCGCGCTGGGGCAGGTCGAGGCGGCCGAAGGGCGGCCGGACCGGGCGCGGGCCGCGTTCGACGGCGCCCTGGAGCGGGCGCCGTCGCTGGCGGCGGCGTGGGCCGGGCGGGGGGCGCTGGCGTTCGAGACCGGCGACCCCGCGGGCGCGGTCGCCGACTTCACCCGCGCGCTGGAGTCGGGGGACGACCCCGCGCTGCTGTACAACCGGGCGATGGCTCTGCGCGCCGCGGGCCGTGCCGGGGAGGCGTCCGCCGACCTGCGGCGCGCCCTCGAACTGGCGCCGGACGACGAGGACATCCGCCGGGAGCTGGCGGGCTGACGGCCCCGGCGGTCCGGCCCCCGCGGCGGGGCCGGGCCGTGACCGGCCGCCGGAACCGGTGGCGGTCGGCCGTGACCGGCGGTGGCCGGAACCCACGGCGGCCGATGGCGGCCGGCGGCGGTCAGCCGGGCGCGCCGCCGAGGTAGCGCTCGGCCAGCTCGCAGGTCCCCCGGGTGTAGCCCGCGCCCAGCTCGGCGGCGATGTCCACCCCGGAGTGGGTGCCGATCCAGGCGACCAGCAGCAGGCGGCGGAACATGACGAAGGTCCAGATCTCCGCCTCGTCCCCGGCCGGCAGGCGCAGCACGCCCCGGTAGCCGCGCAGCCAGGAGGCGATCATCTCGGGGACCAGCGGGTCGTGCTCGATGAAGCTGAGCGCGGCGGCCAGGTCGTACAGGTACCAGCCGAAGCCGCAGTCGTCGAAGTCGATGACGCTGGGCGGCCCGTCGCCGGTCACCAGCAGGTTGGCCAGGCGCAGGTCGGCGTGGATCAGGCCGTAGCGGTCCGGGCCCCGGCCGAACCGGCGCAGCCTGTGGCGCAGCTCCGCGTCGAGCCGCCCCAGCACGGCGCGCGCCTCGGCGTCCACCCCGGGGCCGTCCTGCCAGCGGCCCCAGCGCGACTCGGCGCCCAGCGCGGCGGCGTGGTCCCAGTGGAAGCGGGTGAAGCCCGCCGGGCGCCGCCAGGCGCGCGCGTGCCGGTGCATCCGCGCGGTGACCGCGCCGAGCCGCTCGAACCCGGCCACCAGGCGGTCCCGCGGCGGCTCGGCGCCGGGCAGGAACTCGAACCGCACGCAGGCGCGGGGCGGCTCGCCGGGGACGGTCAGCACCCTGGAGCCGTCGAGGGCGGGAAGCACCCGGGGGGTGCGGACCCCCGCCTCCTCGCGGAGCGCCTCCAGCCAGGCCAGCTCGGAGCGGATCGCCGCGGCGGAGTGGTAGCCGGAGCGGTGCACCCGCAGGATCGACCGCTCTCCCGTGTCGGGGTCGTCCAGCCGGAAGGTGGCGTTCTCCGACACGTTGATCAGCGTGATCCCGGCGCGGGGCATCCCGTGGAGCCGCGCCGCCTCGCGGGCGGCCCGGTGCGCGGCGGCCAGCGCCCCGCCGCCGGCCGACAGGTCGTGGACCCGCGTCGGCCCGTCCGGGTACGGCGGGCCGTCGGCCGCCGGCGGGCCGGGAACCCGCGCCGATCCGCCCGGCCGCGCCGCGAGGAGGCCGGCCGGGGCGTCCGGGCCGACCGGGACGGCCGGTGCGGCGTCCGGGTACGGCGGGCGGCCGTCGCGCATGGGTCCTCCCTGGCAGTGCGCGGGGGCCGCGCGGCGAAGGCTTCGAATCCCGTATGGGATCTTGCACCGCCGGGCGGCGGCGGATACAAACCGAATTGTCCCGCAAAAGGGTGCCATGGCCGAAGGAGCCCGGTGAACATCGAACTCGCGCTGCGGATGTGTGAGGCGTCGGTTCGGCAGGCCGCGCGGGAGGGCGCCCTCGTCTCGGTGGCCGTGGTGGACGCGGGCGGCCACCTGGTGGCCTTCCAGCGCATGGACGGGGCGGAGATCGCCGGGGTGACGCTGGCCCCGGGCAAGGCGTACACCGCGGTGGCGCACCGGATGACCACCGCCGACCTGGCCCGCCTGGTCCGGCCCGGCGGGGAGCTGTACGGCCTCCCCGGGGACAGGTACGTCTGCTTCGGCGGCGGCGTGCCGCTGCGCCACCCCGGCGAGGAGCGGCGGGTGGCCGGGGCGGTCGGGGTCAGCGGCGGCACCGTCGCCCAGGACGTGGCGTGCGCCGAGGCCGCCGCCGCGCTCTGGGACGGCGTCCAGCTATTCCGAAAAAGGGATATATAGCCATTAATAGCTTCCAGGGCTTTTTTCGGAAACTGACTAGCGATGCGGGCTGAAGCCCTTTTTGTCGCTCCACTTTTGTCATTCGATTAACTCTCACGCACTGCCCCTGACGAATGGCCGGGTAAGCCCCGGATCGGCCGTCCGTCCGGAACGGACGGCGGCGGGCACAGGGGCCGCCGTCTCCGGACGGCCCGGTCCGGGAAAAGTCATGGGAGAACGGCCGTATTCCGCGCGCCTTCCCCGCTCATCCGCTGATGCGGCGCGAAGCCGCCATTCAGCCATGCGCCAATTCCTCGGGAGGAATCGTGCGGTACTCACCACGACGCGCGCTGCTGGCAGCCGCCCTGAGCACCCTGGGCGCCTTCGCCACGGTGTCCGGCGGCGCCGCGGCGGCCCAGACCGGCACCCGCTCCGGCACGGCGCCCGCGCCCGGCGGGGCGTACTGCCCGCCCGCGACCGGCCGGCCGGCACCGGCGGGCGGGACGACCGGGTCGACCACCGGCGTCCCGTGCGCGGACCCGGTCACGGCGCCGCGTCCCGGACCGGCCACGGGCGCCATGTCCCCGGCCGCGATCCCGGCCGTCCCGCCCGCCGCCCCGGCCGAGGCGGCCGCGCCGCGGGCGGACCGGGTGCCCGTGACCGTGCCGGCGCCGCGGACGGAAGCCGTCCAGGCGCCACCGGCCGTCACCGGCGCCAACGCCAACGCCAACGCCGCCGGCACCGGCACCGGCACCGGCACCGGCACCGGGAACGCCATCGCCACCGGCACGAAGCCCGGCCCGCAACCGCGGCAGCTCTGCGGCCCGCCGTACATCGCCGACAAGCCGGAGCTGGGGCCGGTGTACCTGCCCAGGAGGGGACTGCTCGGCAGCATCCTGCGCGGCTACGTCCCGCTGGGCGGGCTGCCGCCGTGGAAGTTCCTCTTCCGCTACCAGGACGGGACGACCGGCCTGTACCGCTACCCGCCGTACTTCGGCTACGCCACCTCCGGCGGATTCCCCAACGGCAGGCCGCTGTTCACGACCGTGACGCTGCCCACCGGCCGGAAGCTCGACCGCTTCGGCGGCGAGGGCGGCTCCTTCCTCGCGCCCTTCGGGGGGTCCTACGTCGGGCGCGCCCTGCCCCCGAGCAACCTCAACACCTTCCCGGCGGCGCCGGAGTACCCGTGCGGCTACCACGCCTACCGGGTGCTGAAGCCGTTCCGGGTGGACGCGGGCCCGGCGAGCCCGGCGTTCCAGATGCGGGGCGGGGGCGTCCAGTACCACCTGCTCAGCAAGTACATCCCCGAGGCGCCGCAGGAACCGGCGGAGCTGCCGGTGAGCTGGCTGGTCGACAACAAGTACCTGGAGCGGTTCTACGTGCCGGTGTGACTCCGGCCCTGGAGCCGGACCCGGAGCCGGACCCGGAGCCGGACGAGGCGGCCCGGCGGAACCGTGGATGACCGGCCGGACGAAGGGCCGGCGGGCGACGGAACCGCGGGAGCGGGAGCGGGGCGGGACGACCGGGATGGGCGGGACGGGCGGGACGGCGAGGACGCGGCGGCGCCGGTCAGGAGCGCAGGTAGGCCAGGACCGCCAGGACACGGCGGTGCTGGTCGCTGTCCTCGGCGTACAGCCCGAGCTTGGCGAAGATGTTGCGGATGTGCTTCTCCACCGCCCCCTCGCTGATCACGAGTTGCCGTCCGATGGCGGGGTTGGATCTCCCCTCCGCCATGAGGGACAGCACCTCGCGCTCGCGGGGGGTGAGGGAGGCGAGCGGGTCGTCGCGGCGGCGCCGTACCATCAGCTGGGACACGACCTGCGGGTCGAAGACCGTCCCGCCGGACGCCACCGCGCGCAGGCCGCCCATGAAGTCGTCCACGTCCACGACGCGGTCCTTGAGCAGGTATCCCACCGCTCCCCTGGCGTCGGCGAGGAGGTCGTCGGCGTAGGACACCTCGACGTACTGCGACAGGATCAGGACCGGCGCGCCCGGCACCCGGCGGCGGGCCTCGACCGCCGCCCGCAGCCCCTCGTCGGTGAAGCCGGGCGGCATCCGGACGTCCACCACCGAGACGTCCGGCCGGTGCTCCACGACGGCCCGCACGAGGGCGTCGCCGTCCCCCACGGCGGCGACGACCTCGCACCCGAACTCCTCCAGCAGCCGGATCAGGCCCTCTCTGATGAGGACCGCGTCATCGGCCACGACTACCCGCACGGAACCTCCGCCACGATCACCGTTGGCCCGCCCACCGGTGAGTCCACCGTCAGTTCCCCGTCCACCGCCTTCAGGCGGTCGGCGAGGCCGGACAGGCCGTGTCCCTTGGCGACGTGCGCGCCGCCGACCCCATCATCCCCGATCGTGAGCATCAGGATGCCACCGGTCCGCGCCAGCGTGACCGTGCACACGGTGGCGTGGCTGTGCTTGGCGGCGTTGGCCAGGGACTCGGCGACCACGAAGTAGACGGTGTTCTCGATCGCGGCGGCGAAGCGCCCGGCCACCTGGACGTCCAGCTCGACGGGGATCGTGCAGCGGCCGGCCAGCGCCGCGAGCGCCGGGGCGAGGCCCCGGTCGGTGAGGATCGGCGGCGCGATGCCGCGCGACAGGGCGCGCAGCTCGTCGAGGGTCTCGCGGGTGGAGGCGATGGCCTGGCCGATCATCTCCTCGACCGCCTTCGGGTCGCGCTTGAGCTGGCGCTGCGCCCGCGACAGGTCCATGGCCAGGGAGACCAGGCGCTGCTGCGGCCCGTCGTGGATGTCGCGCTCCAGCCGCCGCAGCGCGTTGGCCTCCGCCGACACCGCCGCGGCCCGCCCCTCCGCCAGGTCGTCGATGCGCTCGTGCAGTTCGGCGACGCTGACCAGCATCGCCCGGCCCAGCCCGGCCCGGACCAGCGCGCTGCCACGCAGGACGACCGGCAGGGTGAGGGCGAACAGCACGCCGATGCCGGTGTTGAACGCGACCTCCATCCAGACGGCGTCTCCCAGCCCGAGCAGTTCGGGCAGCCCGTGGTTGCCCGGGATGGAGGCGAGGATCCATCCGTAGATCGGGTAGGTCAGGCCGATGATGGTTCCGGCCCACCAGGTCACCGCGAAGACGAAGGTCACGATCGCGATGGGGAAGGACACGACGCCGTAGAGCAGGTCCAGCCACGACTGGCCGTTGGTCAGCGGGTTGGCGATCCGGCGGAACCGGCCGGCGCCCTCCGGGGCGGGCATGTAGCGGGGCCGGGCCAGCGGGCGGCCGAGCACCTCCGGCAGCATCCGCCGCTCGGTGTCGGCCAGCCCGCGCGCCGCCAGCAGCGTCGTCGCGAGGATCGGCACGCCGATCCCCACCACCGTGGTGCCCACCCCCGCGGCGAAGCCCGTGACCATGAGGCAGAAGAAGATGATCGAAACGGGGAAGCCGGCGAGCAGGTAGCGGGTGTCGACGCCGACCCGGCGCAGGAGGGTTCTCATGCGGCCAACCGTATGGGCGCGGACTTCGCCGATCGAACCGGTGAGCCGGTGTTCGGGGGTGGGGTCTGCCCTACCCCCGGCGCGGAGGCGGCCCGCACCCGAAGACTGCTGCGGGCGTCACTGCGCGGGGCGGGGGCCGCGCGGGAGGGTCGGGACATCCCCCTTCCCCGAGGAATCGAGGCCCTCCCTTGACCGCCGTGATCCCCCGCCCCGCAGGCCGTACGGCGCCGCGGACCGCACCGGTGACGGTGCCGCTCCCGCGTCCGGCGGTCGCGCCGCGCCCGGTGGCCGGACCGCCGCCCGGTCGTCCCGCGCCCGGCGCGGAGCCCGGCCGCGACCTGTTCGTCGACGTGCTGCGCCTGCTCGCCATGGCGCTGGTGGTGCTGCAGCACTGGAGCATGCCGGTGCTGTCCTTCGCCGACGGCCGGATCAGCACCGGCAACGCGCTGTCGGCCGGGAACATGTGGCTGGTCACCTGGGTCAGCCAGGTGATGCCGCTGATCTTCTTCGCCGGGGGCGCGGCCGGCGCGATCTCCTTCGGACGCGCGGCGCGGCGCGGCCTGCCGGCCCCCGCCTGGGTCGCCGCCCGGCTACGCCGCCTGGTCCTGCCGGTGGTGCCGCTGGCCGCGGTCTGGCTGCCGCTGCCCCACCTGCTGCTCGCCGCCGGCCTGCCGGAGCAGCCGGTGCTGATGGCCGCGCGGCTGGCCGGGCAGCTCCTGTGGTTCCTGGCGGTGTACGTGGTCGTGGTGGCGCTGACCCCGCTGCTGGTCAGGCTGGACGCGGCGTACGGGCTCCGGGTGCCCGCGGCGCTGGCGGCGGGGGCCGTCGTGGTGGACCTCGTCCGCTTCACCGCCGGCCTGGAGGCCGTCGGGTTCCTCAACGTCGCGTTCGTCTGGCCGGCGATCCACCAGCTCGGTCTGCGGTACGCCGCCGGCCGCCCCCGCCGCCCCTGGCTGATCGCCCTGGCCGGGTACGGCGCGGCCGCGGCGCTGGTGGCCACCGGCCCCTACCCGGGCAGCATGATCGGGATGCCGGGCGCGGCCGTCTCCAACATGGCGCCGCCCACCCTGGCGCTGCTGGCGGTGGGCGTCGGGCAGATCGGGCTGGCCCTGGCCCTGCGGCCGTGCGTGATGGCGTTCGCCCGATTCCCGGCGGTGTCCCGGGTGCTCGCCTGGACCGGTTCGCGGATGATGACCGTCTACCTGTGGCACATGAGCGCGTTGTGCGTCGTCACCGCGGTGGTCGTGGTGGGCCTGGGGATCTCCACCCCGGAGCCGGGCGGCCCGGCCTGGCTGTCGGGCTGGCCCCACTGGCTGCTGCTGCTCGTCCTGGCGCTGTGGCCGCTGCTGCGGGCCTTCGCCCGGTTCGAGAAGCCCCGGCCGGCCGCGCCGTACACCGGGGGGACGGCGCGGATCGCGGCGGCGGCCGGGCTGGCCGCCGCGGGTCTGCTCCTGTTCACCGCGTTCGGCTTCGTCCCGGGACCGGCGCCGCTGGTCGGCGCGGGACTGCTCCTCGCGGCCCTGCCGCTCGGCCGTACGGCCGCGCCCGCTTCCCGGAACCCGGCGGTCCCGCGGTGATCCGCGGAGTCCGTACGATCGCGCCCGCTCCCCGGAACCCGGCGGTCCCTCGATGATCCGCGGAGTCCGTACGGCCGCGCCTCCGCGCGAAACGTGACCCGATCCGCCGCCCCCGCTGGTCCGACCACCGCCGGTTCTTCGGCAGTATTGAACCGTGAGCCTTGTAGATCGCCTGCCAGAAGAGATAGACGCCGACCCCGACACCATCTTCGACGCGTTCGTCGCGTGGAACTCCGAGCGGGGGCTCACCCTCTATCCCGCCCAGGAGGAGGCGCTGATCGAGGTCGTCTCCGGCAACAACCTGATCCTGGCCACGCCCACCGGGTCGGGAAAGAGCCTGGTGGCGGCCGGTGCCCACTTCACCGCGCTCACCCGGGACGTGCGCACCTTCTACACCGCGCCGATCAAGGCGCTGGTGTCGGAGAAGTTCTTCGACCTGTGCGCGCTGTTCGGCACCGAGAACGTCGGCATGATGACCGGCGACGCCAGCGTCAACCCCGGCGCGCCGATCATCTGCTGCACCGCCGAGATCCTCGCCAACGTCGCGCTGCGCGACGGCGCCCAGGCCGACATCGGCCAGGTCGTGATGGACGAGTTCCACTTCTACGCCGAGCCCGACCGGGGCTGGGCCTGGCAGGTGCCGCTGCTGGAGCTGCCGCACGTGCAGTTCATCCTGATGTCGGCGACGCTGGGCGACGTCAGCATGTTCGAGGAGGACCTCACCCGGCGCACCGGCAGGTCCACCGCGGTGGTCAAGAACGCCGAGCGGCCGGTCCCGCTGATCTACTCCTACCGCCTCACCCCCCTGCACGAGACGCTGGAGGAGATGCTCGCGACCGGCCAGGCCCCGGTCTACGTCGTCCACTTCACCCAGGCCTCGGCCATGGAGCGGGCGCAGGCGCTGATGAGCATCAACATGTGCAGCAAGGCCGAGAAGGAGGCCATCGCCGCGCTGATCGGCAACTTCCGCTTCACCACCCGCTTCGGCCGCGCCCTGTCCCGCCTGGTACGGCACGGCATCGGCGTCCACCACGCCGGGATGCTGCCGAAGTACCGCCGGCTGGTGGAGCGGCTCGCCCAGGCGGGCCTGCTGAAGGTCATCTGCGGCACCGACACCCTCGGCGTCGGCGTCAACGTGCCGATCAGGACCGTGCTGTTCACCGCGCTGAGCAAGTACGACGGCACCAAGGTGCGCCGGCTGCGCGCCCGGGAGTTCCACCAGATCGCCGGGCGGGCCGGCCGGGCGGGCTTCGACACGATCGGCTACGTCGTCTGCCAGGCCCCCGACCACGTCATCGAGAACGAGAAGGCTCTCGCCAAGATCGGTGACGACCCGAAGAAGCGGCGCGGCTACGCCCGCAAGAAGCCGCCGGAGGGCTTCGTCGGCTGGAGCGAGGAGACGTTCGAGAAGCTGCAGCAGGCCGAGCCGGAGCCGCTCGGCTCCCGCTTCAAGGTCACCAACGCGATGCTGCTCGCGGTGATCAACCGCCCCGGCGACTGCTTCGCGGCGATGAAGCACCTGCTGACCGACAACCACGAGGACCGCAAGTGGCAGCGGCGGCACATCAGCCAGGCCATCGCGATCTACCGGTCACTGCTGGCCGGCGGCGTGGTCGAGCAGCTCGCCGAGCCCGACGAGCAGGGCCGCAGGGCGCGTCTGACCGTCGACCTGCAGGAGGACTTCGCGCTGAACCAGGCGCTGTCCACCTTCGCGCTGGCCGCCCTGGACCTGCTGGACACCGAGTCGCCGACCTACGCGCTGGAGGCGGTCTCGGTCATCGAGTCCATCCTCGACGACCCCCGCCAGATCCTGTCGGCGCAGCTCAACAAGGCCCGGGGTGAGGCCGTGGCGCAGATGAAGGCCGACGGCATCGAGTACGAGGAGCGGATGGAGCTGCTCGCCGAGATCACCCACCCGATGCCGCTGGCCGACGAGCTGCTGGGCGCCTACGAGACCTACCGCCGGGGCCACCCCTGGGTCGGCGACTACACGGTCAGCCCGAAGAGCGTCGTGCGCGACATGTACGAGCGGGCGATGACCTTCGCCGACTACGTGCAGTTCTACGACCTGTCCCGCTCCGAGGGCACGGTCCTGCGCTACCTCGCCGACGCCTACCGCACGCTGTCACGGACCATCCCCGAGCACCTCAAGACCGAGGACCTCGTCGACCTCATCGAGTGGCTGGGCGAGCTGGTCCGCCAGGTCGACTCCAGCCTGATCGACGAGTGGGAGAAGCTGGCCAACCCCACCACCGAGGAGAGCGCGGAGCAGGAGATCGAGACGAAGCCGCGTCCGGTCACCGCCAACCCGCGCGCCTTCCGGGTGCTGGTCCGCAACGCGATGTTCCGCCTGATCGAGCTGATCGCCCTGGAGAAGGAGGAGGAGCTGGCCGAGCTGGCTCCCGATGTCGACTGGCCGGCCGCCCTCGACGCCTACTACGACGAGCACGAGGAGGTCGGCACCGGCCCCGACGCCCGCGGCCCGGCGCTGCTGCGCATCGAGGAGGAGAAGGAGCTCTGGCGGGTCCGCCAGGTCGTCGCCGACCCGGCGGGCGACGGCGACTGGGGCATCGACGCGCAGGTGGACCTCGCCGCCTCCGACGAGGAGGGCCGCGCCGTCGTCCACGTCACCGGCCTGAACCGTCTCTGACCGTCTCCGGCCGGCCCCGGCCGGCCCCGGCCGGCCCCGGCCGGCCCCGGCCGGCCCCGAGCGTCCCTGACCGTCTCCGGCCGGCCCCGGCGGCTTCCGGACGGCGGCGTGGCCCCGGTCGGCGGCGTGGCCCCGGTCGGCCTCGCGGGCCCTCCGCCGTCCCCCTCCCGGTCCCGCCGGCCGTTCCGGCGCGGCCTGAGGCACCCGGCGGGGCCGACAGAATAGGGGACATGAACGACGAAGCGATCAGGCAGGTGCTGGGCCTGCTCTACCAGG
The DNA here is from genome assembly GCF_014648055.1 of Streptosporangium pseudovulgare. Taxonomy (GTDB): domain Bacteria; phylum Actinomycetota; class Actinomycetes; order Streptosporangiales; family Streptosporangiaceae; genus Streptosporangium; species Streptosporangium pseudovulgare. The sequence goes on along the minus strand of NZ_BMQJ01000010.1, from coordinate 199,605 downwards.
AGGACACGCTGCGGACGCTGGCGGCGCTGACGCTGAGCGGCGAACCCGAGGAGTCGGGCCTCGGCAAGGAGGCGTTACGGCGGGCACTGGACCGGCTGGAACGCGGCGGGCTGGCCGTACGGGACGACGACGGCGGGTGGACGGTGCGGAGGGAGCGGTTCCGCGAGCTGCTGCACACCACGGCCAGGCCCGCCGAGCCGTCCTCGCCCGAGGAGAAGGTGCTGCGGTCGTTCCTGGTGGACGGGCGGCTGCGGGCGATCCCCACCAAGCGTGACAAGCAGCTCATCGTGCTCGACTACATCGCCCAGGTCTTCGAGCCGGGGGTCCGCTACCCGGAGAAGGAGGTGGACGTCGCGCTGCGCGCCTTCCACGACGACTTCGCGGCGCTGCGCCGCTACCTGGTCGACGAGGGGATGCTGACCAGGGAGAACAACGTCTACTGGCGCTCCGGCGGCTCGGTCGAACCCTGATCGGCGCGCAGCCGGCCGGCCAGCCGCCGCATCCGGTCGGCCAGCTCGGGCGGCTCGTGGACGGTGAAGTCCAGGTCCAGCAGGCCGATGGTCAGGGCCAGCCATTCCAGCGAGTCGCCCCCGGTGCGCAGCAGGCAGCTGTGCTCGTCGACCGCCTCCAGCCGCACGTGCTCGGAGGGCCATATCCGGTCGGCGGCGACGTCCAGGGGCGCGTGCAGGGTGACCACCGCCCGGTAGCGGCTGATCGGGGCGACGATGGAGCGCTCGATGTGCCCCTCGGGCGGCTCCCGCGGGGCGAAGCGGACGCCGACCGCCCGCGGGGCGGTCATCCGGTCCACCCGGAAGGTCCGCCAGTCCTCCCGCCCGGTGTCCCAGGCGACGAGATACCAGCGCCGCCCGGTGGACACCAGCCGGTACGGCTCGGCCAGGCGGGCGCTTCCGGCGCCGTCGCGGTCCCGGTAGCCGAAGCGCAGGCGCTCGCGGTCGCGGGCGGCCTGCGCCAGGACCGCCAGCGTCTCGGCGTCGACGGCCGGCCAGGGGCGAGGCAGCGCGCCGGGCAGCGCCACGGTCTGGGTGTGCAGGGTGTTCACCCGGCGGCGCAGCCGGGAGGGCAGGACCTGCTCCAGTTTGGCCAGGGCGCGGGCCGAGGTCTCCTCGATCCCGGCCACCGTACCGGCCGCCGCGGTCCGCAGGCCCACCGCGATGGCCACCGCCTCCTCGTCGTCGAGCAGCAGCGGCGGCATCGCGGTCCCGGCCTCAAGCCGGTAACCCCCGGCCGGGCCGCTGACGGAGTGGACGGGATACCCCAGCTCCCGCAGCCGGTCCACGTCGCGGCGCAGCGTGCGCGGGCTGACCCCCAGCCGCTCGGCGAGCTCGGCCCCGGGCCACTCCCGGTGCGCCTGGAGCAGTGACAGCAGCCGGAGCGTCCGTCCCGTGGTGTCGCTCATACCTCCACGATCCCACCGATCGCGGCCGGAACCTGACCGCGACTCCTCGTAGCGTCACCCGCATGAGTCACATCGAGATCACCGGCGCCCGGCAGAACAACCTGAGGAACGTCTCCCTGAAGATCCCGAAGCAGCGGATCACGGTCTTCACCGGCGTCTCGGGTTCGGGCAAGTCGTCTCTCGTGTTCGGCACGATCGCGGCGGAGTCGCAGCGGCAGCTCAACGAGACCTTCCCCCCGTTCGTCCGCAACCGCCTGCCGAAGTACGGCAGGCCGGACGCCGACCACATCGAGGGCCTGTCGGCCGCCGTCGTCATCGGCCAGCAGCGCATCGGCGGCAACTCCCGCTCCACCGTCGGGACGGTCACCGACATCCACACCCTGCTGCGCCTGCTGTACTCCCGCGTCGGCACGCCGCCCGCGGGCTACTCCAACGCGTTCTCCTTCAACGACCCGGCCGGGATGTGCCCCGAGTGCGAGGGCGTCGGCCGGAAGGTGGCGCTGGACCTCGACCGGGCGCTGGACCGGACGAAGTCCCTCAACGAGGGCGCGATCCTGCTGCCGGGCTTCGGGGCCGGCACGTGGTACTGGAAGACCTACACCTCCTCTGGCCTGTTCGACAACGACAAACCGCTGATCGACTACACCCCCGAGGAGTGGGACCTGTTCCTGCACGGCGGCGGGACGACGGTCTCCTTCGAGACGCGGGGCGGCACGGTCCCGCAGAAGTTCGAGGGCCTGGTCGTCAAGTTCGACCGCCTCTACGTCAACCGGGACGGCGAGCAGACGTCCCGGCGGGAGGAGGTCATGACGTTCACCTCCACCCGGCCGTGCCCGGCGTGCCGGGGCGCCCGGCTCAACCCGGCGGCACTGGCCTGCCGGATCGACGGCCGCAACATCGCCGAGCTGTCCGCGCTGGAGATCCGCCACCTCGTCGGGATCATCCAGGGGATCGACGGCCCGGTCGCGGCGGCGGTGGTCCCGCCCCTCCTGGACAGGCTGCGGCACATGGTCGGCATCGGCCTGGGCTACCTCACCCTGGACCGGCCCACCGCGACCCTCTCCGGCGGCGAGTCACAGCGGATCAAGATGGTCAAGCACCTCGGCAGCAGCCTGACCGACATGACGTACGTCTTCGACGAACCCACCATCGGGCTGCACCCGCGCGACGTGGCGAACATGAGCGCGCTGCTGCGCGCGCTGCGGGACAAGGGCAACACCGTCCTCGTCGTGGAGCACGACCGCGACGTCATCGAGATCGCCGACCACGTGGTGGACGTCGGCCCGCGCGCCGGGACGCACGGCGGCGAGATCGTCTACGAGGGCGGCGTCGCGGGCCTGCGCGAGGCGGACACCCTCACCGGACGGCACCTGCGCCGCGTCCGGCCGCTCAAGGAGGGCTTCCGCACGCCGTCCGGCGAGCTGACCGTCACCGGCGCGAACGTGAACAACCTGCGGGACGTCACGGTCTCCTTCCCCGCCGGGGTGCTCACCGTCGTCACCGGGGTCGCCGGGTCCGGCAAGAGCAGCCTGATCAACGAGGCGTTCCTGGCCGCGCACCCGCGGGCGGTGGTCGTCGACCAGTCGGCGGTCGGCACGTCGATCCGCTCCACCCCGGCCACCTACACCGGCCTGATGACCGAGATCCGCAAGCTGTTCGCCACCGCGAGCGGGGCGAGCCCGGCGCTGTTCAGCTTCAACTCCGAAGGCGCCTGCCCGGCGTGCCAGGGGCTCGGCGTCATCCACGTCGACCTGGCGTTCATGGACGGCGTCACGTCGGTGTGCGAGACCTGCCGCGGGCGGCGCTTCCAGGAGGAGGTGCTGCGGCACACCCTGCGCGGCAGGTCGATCTCGGACGTGCTGGAGATGACGGTGAGCGAGGCCGCGGAGTTCTTCACCGAGCCGAAGCCGCGGCGGGTGCTGCGCTCGATCGAGGAGGTGGGACTGGGCTACCTCAGGCTCGGCCAGCCGCTCAGCACGCTGTCCGGCGGCGAATGCCAGCGGATCAAGCTCGCCGGGGAGCTCAGCCGGAGCGGCGGCGTCTACGTGATGGACGAGCCCACCACCGGACTGCACATGGCGGACGTGGAGCGGCTGATCACGATCGTCGACGGGCTGGTGGACGCGGGCAACACCGTCATCGTCATCGAGCACGACCTCGACGTGGTCAAGAGCGCCGACTGGGTCGTCGACCTCGGACCCGGCGGCGGTGACCAGGGCGGCACCGTCGTGTTCGAGGGCACGCCCCGGTCGCTGCTGGAGGCGGCCGGCTCCGTCACCGCCGAGGAGCTGCGCCGCGACCTGGCCCGGCCGAGCTGACGCGCCGCCGGCCGGAGGGCCGGCGCGCCACCGCGCGGGGGAGGCCGGCGCGCCACCGCGCGGAGGTGCGGCCCGCCGGCGCCGGGCCGTACACCGGGCCGGGCCGGGTGGACCGCCGTACCGCGGACCGGTCAGCCGTAGTACTTCTTCGCGCCGTCGTGCAACGGCACGGGGTCGGTCTTCGGGGCGTTCTCCCGGGTGATGTCCCTGGCCGCCGGGTGGACCCTCTCCAGGTCGGCCTTGTGGTCGAACAGCAGCCCGGCCAGGTCGCCCGCTAGCTCGGCGTCCATCTTCTCGTTCACGACGAGGAGGTTCGGCACGACGATCGTGGGCACGTCGGCCGGGGTGGCGTAGACGTCCTTGGCGATGGTGCCCGCGGCGTAGACCGGGCCGTGCTCGGCCCGCATCGGCTCCAGCACGGAGTCCAGCGGGACGAAGGCGACCTCGTCCTTCATGCTGGTCAGCAGGTCGGTGACGCCGGGGGTGGGCAGCCCGCCGGACCAGACCAGGGCGTCGAGGGTGCCGTCCTTGATGCCCTGCACGCTCTCCGGCAGGCCCAGCGACTGGCGGGTGACGTCCGCCTCGGGGTCGAGGCCCGCCGCCTTGAGCATGCGCAGCGCGATGACCTCGGTGCCGGAGTTGGGCGAGCCGGTGGAGACCCGCTTGCCCCTGAGGTCGGCGACGGACTTCACGCCGGAGTCGGTGGTGGCCACGACCTGCGTGTAGTTGTCGTACAGGCGGGCGATCGCGCGGATCGGCTGGGGGGAGGTGAACGCCCCCTTGCCCGCCACCGCGTCGGCCGCCGAGTCGGCGAGGCTGAAGGCGATGTCGGAGTCGCCCTTGACCACCCGCCGGATGTTCTCCACCGAGGCGCCGGTCGCCTCGGCCGTCGCCTGGTAGCCGGGGAGGTTCTTGCCGATCTGGTCGGCCAGGCCGCCGCCCAGGACGTAGTAGACGCCGGTGGTGTTGCCGGTGGCGATCGACAGACGTCCGCCCTGGGCGGCGGTCCCGCCCGCCCCCCGCTCGGCCGACCGGTCGCCGCCGCAGCCGCCGAGCGTCAGCGCCAGCGCCCCGGCGGCCAGCGCGGCCGCCACGCGTTTGAAGGTCATGATCGTCTCTCCCGTGCTCGTGTGACGAGATGCAGTGCGATGGCGAGGACGAGGACGCCCGCCCCGGCCAGGGCCGGGAGGGGCGACAGGAACAGCAGCAGCACGGCGGCCACCCCGCACAGCACCCGCTCGGCCGGCCCGGCGGGACCGGCCAGCCAGCCGCCGGTGGCGGCGGCCAGCGCGGCCACGGCGAGCGCCGAGACCGCCGCGGCGGCCAGGATCTCCCCGGCCCCTCCCTGGGCGAGCAGCGCCGAGCCGGCCGGGGTCAGCACGAACGCGAACGGCACCAGGAACGCCGGAAGCGTGTACTTCCAGGTGGCCAGCATGGTCCGGTGCGCGTTGCCGCCGGTGATCGCCGAGGCCGCGAAGGCCGACAGCGCCGTGGGCGGGCTGACCTCCGACAGCACCGCGTAGTAGAAGATGAACATGTACGCCTCGGCCGGGGTGACCCCGAGGCCGGTCAGCGCGGGCCCGATGATCACCGCCGCGATGACGAACGACGCGGTCACCGGCACGGCCAGCCCCAGGATCAGCACCGCCAGCGCGCACAGCAGCGCGGTGAGGAGGAGCTGCCCGCCGGAGGCGCCGACGATCAGCGAGCCGGCCTTGAGGCCCAGGCCGGTCAGGGTGACGACGGCGACGATCAGTCCGGCCGCGGCGCAGGTGGCCGCGACCGGCAGCACCCCCGTGGTGCCGGCGGCCAGCGCGTCGGCCGCCCGGCGCGGGGTCAGCCGGTGGTCGCGGTCCAGGAAGGACAGCGCGAAGGCCAGCAGCGTGGCGTAGACGACCGCGCGGAACGGCGACTGGCCCAGCGCCATCAGCACGACGATCACGAACAGCGAGCTGAAGTGGTAGCCGAAGCGGCGCAGCAGCGGCCACAGCCGGGGCGCGTCCACCTCGACCGTCCGCGTGCCGTACCTGCGGGCGTCGATCTCGATGGCGAGGAAGATGCCCAGGTAGTACAGGAGCGTGGGGATCGTCGCGTAGACCAGCACCGTCAGGTAGCTCACCCGGAGGTACTCGGCGATGATGAACGCCGCCGCGCCCAGCGTGGGCGGCGACAGGATCGCGCCGATGCCCGCCGCGGCGAGCACTCCCCCGCCCTGCTCCGGCGGGTAGCCCGCCCGGCGCAGGATCGGCCAGGCGACGCTGCCCACGCTCACCGTCGTCGCGACACCCGAGCCGCTGACCGTGCCGAGCAGGAACCCGGCGAGGGTGACCGTACGGCCCGGCGCCGAGCGGGAGCGGCGGAAGGCGGCCAGGGAGACGTCCACGAAGAACCTGCCCGCGCCGGAGTGGTCGAGGACCGCCCCGTAGATCGTGAACAGGATGATGTAGGTGGCCGCCACGTCCAGCGGCACGCCGTACACGCCGTCGGTGCCCATCACGGAGGCGACGACGATCCGGTCGATGTCGTAGCCGCGGTGCCCGACGACCCAGTCGATGGGCAGGTAGCCGCCGTAGTAGGCGTAGGCCAGGAAGATCAGGCAGACGGCCGGCAGGATCCAGCCGACGGTGCGCCGGCACGCCTCCAGCACCAGCAGCACGATGACCGCGCCCACCGCCACGTCGAGGGTCGTGGGGTCGGCGGCCCGCCGGATGAAGTCGCCGAACACGATCAGCGGGTACAGGCAGGCCGCGAGGGACAGCGCGGCGAGCGCCCAGTCGGCGGCCCCCGGACGGGCCCCGCCGCGCCGCCCCGGCCGGTAGCAGACGAAGGTCAGCGGCAGCACGACCGCAAGGAAGAGCATCCGGTACGGCAGGACCTGCCCGGGACGGAACACCTGGTACAGCGCGTAGAGCGACAGGCAGAGCGCGACGACCGTGACGGCCGCGGCCAGGCGGCCGGTCAGGCGCCGGGCCGGCCGCTCGGCATCGAATTCGGCGATCAGGTCGTCTGCCGCACCGGTCCCCGTGGGCGTGGTCTCCGTCAAACGCCGTCTCCAGCCGTGAGCCGCCGGGTCACTGACAGTGGATACCCGGGAAGCCGACGGCGGCCAGTCAAGAGAAGATCACATTACGATCACTTCCTCCGCCCGCCCCACGCGGCGAACGGGCGTCCCGGACGGTGGGCGGGGAGGAGCAGGGCGGACCGGCGACGGCGGGCAACCCCGGAAAAGGCGGGCGGGCGGTCAGCCGCCGGAGGTGTCGGTCTCGGCGTCGGCGCAGGGAACCGCCATCTCGTAGGGGTCGTCCAGCCAGCCGGTGGGCAGGTGGACCCGGTCGCGCGGGTTGGTCTTGCCGCGCGGGGTGTCGGCCCCGTCGGGCCAGGGCTGGGCGGCGTCGAGTTCGGCCAGCCCCTCGCGCAGCCCGGCGAGGGTGGAGGAGGTGGCCAGGTTGCGGCGCAGGTCGGCGCCGACGACGAAGCCCTTGAGGTACCAGCCGACGTGCTTGCGGAAGTCGGCCACGGCGTGCTGCTCGTTGCCGAACGCCTCGGCCAGCAGGGTCGCGTGCCGGTCCATGGTCGCGGCCACCTCGCCCAGCGTGGGCCGGGCGCGGTCGTCCCGGCCCTCGCAGGCCGCCGCCAGGTCCGCGAACAGCCACGGGCGGCCCAGGCAGCCCCGGCCGACGACGACGCCGTCGCACCCGGTCTCGGCGATCATGCGCATCGCGTCGCTGGCGCTCCAGATGTCGCCGTTGCCGAGCACCGGGATCTCCGGCACCGCCTCCTTCAGCCGGGCGATGGCCGACCAGTCGGCGGTCCCGCCGTAGTGCTGGATCGCGGTGCGGCCGTGCAGCGCGATCGCCGAGACGCCCTCCTCCACGGCGATCCGCCCGGCGTCGAGGTAGGTCAGGTGGTCGTCGTCGATGCCCTTGCGCATCTTCATGGTCACCGGGAGCGTCCCGGCGTTGCGCACCGCCTCGCGCAGGATGGCCCGCAGCAGGTTGCGCTTGTACGGCAGCGCCGAGCCGCCGCCCCGCCGGGTCACCTTGGGCACCGGGCAGCCGAAGTTGAGGTCGACGTGGTCGGCCAGGTCCTCGTCGGCGATCATGCGGACGGCCCGGCCGACGGTCACCGGGTCGACCCCGTACAGCTGGATGCTCCGGGGCTTCTCCTGCGGGGCGAACCGGATCATCTTGAGCGTCTTGGCGTTGCGCTCCACCAGCGCCCGCGTCGTGATCATCTCGCAGACGAACAGCCCGCCGCCCTGCTCGCGGCAGAGTGTGCGGAACGGCGCGTTCGTGATCCCCGCCATGGGCGCGAGCACCACCGGCGGCCAGACCTCGAGCGCTCCCAGCTTCAACGACTCCACCTCGTGTTTCTACCGTACGGCGCGCGGCGGTACGAATCGGCTCCGGCCGGCACGGCTCCCGGGCGGGCCGGTTCCCCACCGGTCAGTTCTCCATTGCCCGGTTCCCACCGCCCGGTTCCCGATCGGACGGTTCCCGGTGGAGCGGGAACGGCACCGGGCCCGGACGCCGGACGGGTCGCCGGTCGCCCCCCCTCCCGCGGGGTGACGGTTACGCAACCACTCGGAAAACCCGCTAGAGTTCTCTCGTCGCCGCGGGGCGGAAAGCCCGGCGGAAACACGCGGAAGTGGCTCAGTGGTAGAGCATCACCTTGCCAAGGTGAGGGTCGCGGGTTCGAATCCCGTCTTCCGCTCGGAAGCCTCCCCCTCCCGGGGTGAGGCGGCGGATCCGGGAGACCGCCCGATGTTCCGATCCCGGCGCGGACGATTAGCTCAGCGGGAGAGCGCTTCCCTGACACGGAAGAGGTCACTGGTTCAATCCCAGTATCGTCCACTCAAAAGATCCCAGGCCAGTGGCCTGGGATCTTCTGTTTCCCGGGTGTCCTCCGTCTCCCCGGCTCCGCCGCCCCCAGCCGGTGAAGACCCGGCAGGGGATGCGGACCGTGGGTCGGGGGTGCGCCGTATCGAGCCGGTGCGGGAATGCGAGCCGTATCATTCACAGGGTGCCCCCAGCCAGCGGCCCCTCCGTTCCCCATCACGGCGACGCCGGCCGACCCGTACCCGGCGGCGGGCGCGGACCCGGCGGACCCGTACCCGGTGGGACCGGTGTCCCCGTACCCGGTGAAGCCGGTGGCCCTGTACCCGATGTAGCCGGTGACCCTATGCCCGGTGGAGCCGGTGGAGCCGGTGGAGCCGGTGGCCGCGGCGGGCAGGTGCCCGGCGGGCCCATGCCCGCCGGCCCCGGTGGGCCGCCCGGCGGTCCCGGCGGACGCATGCCCGGCGCCCCCGGCGGGCCCGTACCCGGTGGGTTCGGCGGGCACATGCCCGGCGGCCCCGCGCCGCGGAGCACACCGCTGAGCTTCGCCTGGGCGTTCGCCCCGCTGTACACCTGCGGGCTCGCCACCCCCTTCGTCATCGGCCACGCCGCCGCCCGGCTCCGCAGCCGGACGGCGGCCCTCGCCGCGGGCGCGTACGGCCTGCTGCTGGTGGTCTACTTCGTCGCCGCGGGCCTCCCCGGCGGCGGAGGCTTCCGGTATGTCGCGGCCACGGCGATGTGGGCTCTCGTGGGCTGGCTGGGCGGCACGGCGCACGCGCTGTTCCTTCGACCCGCCGTCTTCGCGCCCGGCCGCCCGCCCATGGCGATCCGGCAGCCCCTGCCGGGTCCCCGTCCCCCGGGTCCGGCACGCTTCGAACCTCCGGGCCGTCCCGGACACCCGGGACGCCCCGGACACCCCGACGACTCCGGGCATCTCCGCCGCCCAGGACACGCGGCGCGCAACCCCTCACCGCCGCACCCGGCTCGTCCTTCGTCGCCGCCGCCTCAGCCGCCGGCCTCCCGGACGCCCGCCGTCCCGCCCCCGGTGGTTCCCCCACCTCCGGCGGCCTCCCCGGCTCCGTCCCCGCGAAGCGCTCCCTCGCGAAGCGCACCCCCGTCTCCGCGAAACGCTCCCCCGCGAAGCGCACCTCCGCCTCCGCGAAACGCTCCTCCGCGAAGCGCACCTCCGCCTCCGCGAAACGCTCCTCCGCGAAGCGCGCCTCCGCCTTCGCGAAGCATGCCCTCGCAAAGCGTGCATCCGTCTTCGCGAAGCGCTCCCCCGTCCTCGCGGAGCACGCCGGTTCCACCGCCTTCGGGCGGCGCGTCCCCTCCCCCGCGGAACGCTCCGGTTCCGCCGCCTCCCCCCGGTACGCCCCCGCCCCCGCGGATCGCGCCCGGCGGGCCGGCGCCCGTCCCGTTCCCGCCGATCGGACCGTACCTGCCGGAGCGGCAGCTCGGCTCGGGCGGACAGGGCTCCGTCTACCTGGCGAAGGGCCCGAACGGCGAGTCCGTGGCGGTCAAGGTCCTGCACGGCAGGCTGGTCGGCGGCCCGGGTCAGCGTGAGCGTTTCCTCCGGGAGGCGGAGATGGCCCGGCGGGTGCGTCCCTTCGCGACCGCGCGGATCCTCGACGCCGGGGTCGTGGACGACCTGGTCTACATCGTCACCGAGTACGTGCCGGGGCCCTCTCTCGCCAAGCTGGTCTACGAGCAGGGTCCCCGGAACGGCGACAGCCTGACCCGGCTGGCGATCGGGACGATCGCGGCGCTGAAGGGGATCCACGCCGCGGGTATCGTGCACCGGGACTTCAAGCCGGCCAACGTCCTGCTCGGCCCGGACGGGCCCCGGGTGATCGACTTCGGCGTCGCCGGGGCGCTGGACCGGATGGCGATGGCCTCGGCGGACAACCTCAGGGGCACCCTGCCGTACATGTCGCCGGAGCAGATCTCCGGCGAGCGGGTCGGCCCGGCCTCCGACATCTTCAGCTGGGCCTCGACCATGCTCTACGGCGCCACCGGCCGGGACGCCTTCGAGGGCGGGTCGCTGCCGCAGGTCCACCGGATGCTCGTCGGCCACCATCCGGACCTGTCGGTGCTGCCCCCGGCCCTGCGCGGCGCGGTGGAGCGGTGCCTGGCGAAAGATCCCCGGCACCGGCCGACGGCCGCCGAGGTGATGATGGCGATCACCAGCTGAGCCTGGGACGCCCCGGGGGCGGACTACTCCGCGTCTGCTTCCTCGGCCCAGTAGGCGGTGGTCCATGCGGCGCCGCACCGGCAGCGCGACAGCCGGACCAGCTCACCGTCCTCGCTCATGGACAGCCCATGGCTGAGGCGGACGTGGACGTGTGTGCTCATGACGGATCGACTTCCGATTGGTCATTGGACGCTCCGGCCGGACGCCGGGCGCGGACTCTTCCGCGCCTGTCGGCGGATGCTGGGCGGTGGCCGTGAGCCGGACGGGGGAATTGCCCCTCCTGTCTATCTCATTTATGGGTCGAAAGTCATATTTACCTGGGCATTTCTCCTCTGGTCTGGAGCTACAGAGGCACCGGAAAGGGGTCCGCATGACGGTGCGCCCGGCTCCGGCTCGCCTTCCCACGGGCAAGGCGTCCCACCGGAACCGTCACAACGCCTTCCCCGGGACGAACCGCTTGATCAGCGGCCAGGCCAGGAGGATCACGAGAACGGCGTAGATCGCGATGGACAGCGGGCCACCGACCAGGCCCGACAGGTCGCCGCCGGACAGCTGCAGCGACCGGCGGCCCTGGAGCTCCGCACGCGGTCCGAGGATCACGCCGACGATCAACGGCAGCACCGGCAGCCCGAAGCGCCGCATCGCGAAGCCGAGCAGCCCCAGGAGGAGCAGCAGGATGAGGTCCAACGGCTGGGAGTTGACCGCGTAGGCCCCCATGGACGCGAAGAACAGGATGCCCGCGTACAGGTAGGGCCGGGGAACGCGCAGCAGCTTCGCCCAGGCCGGTGCGAGTGGCAGGTTGAGGACGAGCAGCAGCAGGTTGCCGATGAACAGGCTCGCGATCAGTGTCCAGACCAGGGCCGGCTGCCGTTCGAGCAGCAGCGGTCCGGGCTGGATGCCGTACGACTCGAAGGCCGCGAGCATGACCGCGGCCGTCGCCGTGGTCGGCAGTCCGATGGCCAGCATCGGCACCAGCGTTCCCGCGGCGGAGGCGTTGTTGGCCGCCTCGGGTCCGGCGACGCCTTCGATGGCGCCGTGGCCGAACTCCTCGGGCCGCCTGGCGAGCCTTTTCTCCACGGCGTACGAGAGGAAGGTCGGAATCTCCGCGCCGGAGCCGGGCAGCGCCCCGAAGGGGAACCCGAGCGCGGTACCGCGTAGCCAGGGCCTCCACGATCTGCGCCAGTCCTCGGCGCCCAGCCAAGGCCGGCCGACCGGGATGACCGGCATGGCCTTGCGGCGCATGTGCGCGGCCACCCACAGCGCCTCCCCCACGGCGAAGATCCCGACGGCGACGACGACCACGTCGATGCCGTCCGCGAGCTGCGGGATTCCCAGCGTGAGCCGCTGCCGGCCCGTGACTCCGTCGATGCCGATCAGGCCGATCACCAGCCCCAGCAGCAGCGAGGCGAAGCCGCGCACACGCGAGGAGCCGAGCGTCACCGACACCGCGACGAAGGCCAGCAGCATGATCGCGAAATACTCGGGTGCGCCGAGGCCGACCGCGAACGTGACCACCAGCGGCGTCACGAACACGAGCAGCAGCGTGGCAATGGTGCCGGCGACGAACGAGCCGATGGCCGCGGTTGCGAGCGCCTGCGCCGCCCTCCCGGCCTTGGCCATCTTGTTGCCCTCGATCGAGGTGATGACCGAGGACGACTCACCCGGCGTGTTGAGCAGGATGGACGTGGTCGAACCGCCGTACATGCCGCCGTAGTAGATGCCGGCGAACAGGATGAACGCCTGGGTCGGGTCCATGCCGTATGTCACCGGAAGCAGCAGCGCGACCGTCATGGCCGGGCCGATGCCGGGAAGCACCCCGACGGCGGTCCCGGCGACCACCCCGAGCAGCGCCATGAGCAGGTTGCCCGGGGACAGCACGTTGACGAACCCGTCGAGCAGGTGGCCGAGGTTGTCCATCACAGAATCCCCTGCAGCACGCCGGCCGGCAGATTGACCCCGAGGCCGATCGCGAACACATAGAACGTGACCAGCGACAGCACGACCGCGATCATCAGGCCACGCACGTGGTGCCTGTTGCCCAGGGCGAAGGCCGCCCCCCAGAACATGACGGTCCCGCTGATGACCCAGCCGAGGGGCTCGATCAGCACGGCGTTGGCCGCGAAGGCGCCCGCCAGCAGCAGGACCGTCCGCCAGTCCATCGCGGTGGACAGGTCCACGTCCTCACCTGCCTCCGGCTCGCCGCGGCCTCCCCTCGCGACGTCCACGCCGTACACGACCGCGACCACCAGAAGGGCCACACCCAGGAGCACCGGCACCGAACGGGGGCCGATGGGGTCGTTGCTGCTGGTCAGGGGGGTGATGCTGAGGGCGTCGACGATCACCAGCGCGCCCAGCAGGGCGAGGAACGCGCACACGCCGTACTGCGCGCGGTCCCCGCTCCGAGGCCCGTCGCCGAGCGAGGTCCGCTCGTCCGGTGAAGGCCGCTCACCCGGTGAGCGCCGCTCGTCCGCCCGCACGCTCGTACGGTCGCCCTCGCGGCTCGCGCCGTGCCCGTGGGCGGGTTCTTGCTCGCTCATGCCAGCCCGAGCTCTGCGAGGATGGAGGCGACGCTCTTGTCCTGCTCGGCCAGGTAGGCGGCGAACGGGTCGCCGGTGACGAAGGAGTCGGTCCAGCCGCGCTTGGTCAGCTCGGCCTTCCACTGCTGCGAGTCGTGCATCCGGGTGAGCGCGTCGATCCACATCCGCCTGTCGGCGTCGCCGATGCCGGGCGGGGCCACGATCCCGCGCCAGTTCGTGAAGACCAGATCGATGCCCGACGCCTTGAGGGTGGGGACGTCCTTCAGCACCGGGACCGGCTCCGTGCTGGTCACCGCCAGCACCCTCAGCTGGCCGGCGTTCACCTGGTCCAGGAACTCGCTGTAGCCGCTCGCGCCGAAGCCGACCTTGTCGCCGAGGATCGCCGGCAGCAGTTCGCCGCCGCCGTCGTAGGAGACGTAGTTGACCTGCCGGGGGTCGATCCCGACGACCTTGGCCAGCCGCATCGGCAGCAGGTGGTCCGGCCCTCCCGGCGACGAGCCGCCGCCGACCGTGACCTTCTTCGGGTCCTTCTTCCAGGCGGCGACGAGGTCCTCGATCGTCCGGTACGGCGAGTCCTTCGACACGACGATCGCGCCGGCCTCCTCGATGAGCTTGGCGAGGGGGGTGGTCTGGGACAGCGTCGCCTCCGACTTGGACGTGTACGACGCGCCGACGACCCCCAGGCCCATCTGCATGGCCAGTTTGCCGTTGCCCTTCTCGTTGATCATCCGCTGGAGGCCCACCGTGCCGCCCGCGCCGGGAAGGTTGAACACCTGGACGCCCGAAGCGATCTTCGCGTCCTCCATGACCTTGGCCGCCGTCCGCGCGGTGGTGTCGTATCCCCCTCCGGGGGTGTTGGGCACCATGAGGCGCAGCCCGGTGACCGGGCCGCCGGCCGCCGCCGCGCCGGTTCCCTTCTCCGCCGTCGCGCCACAGCCCCCTGCCGCCAGGGCCGACAGCGCCGCGAGGGCGGCGAGGAGAACGTTGATCCGGTTTCTCACAATCGTCTCTTTCCTGGTGAGAGGTTTCGGGCCATGATTATGCGAGTCGGGCGGCAGGCCGTCTTCCTTCTGTGAGCAGCGGAGATTGAGTTCATTGTGGTCATGAGATCTCGTGGCCCGACCCTGGCGGGCGAGTTGCTGGCCCTGCAGCTCGTCATCGTCGTGGTGGTGCTGTTCGCCGTCGGCGCCATCTCGCTGGCCCAGTCCGAGGCGACCTTCGACCGGGTCGAGGGGCGCCGGGTGACGGCGCTGGCCGAGCAGCTGTCGTGGAACCCCCTGGTCCGCAGCCAGATCGACCAGCCGGCGCCCGCCGAGGTGCTCGCCCCGCTGGTGCAGTCGACGCTCACCGAATCCGGCGTCACCTCCGTCTCGATCGCCGACGTCGGCGGCAGGATCGTCGGCTCCTCGGACGCCACGCTGCTCGGGACGCCCCTGCCGCTGAGCGCTCCCGGCGCCGCCCGGACCCGGGGCTGGTCCGGTTACCTCCTGGTCGGCGGGACCCGTGAGCTGGTCGCCCAGGTCCCGGTGCTGGGGGCCGAGCCGGAGGATCACGGCCGCCACCTCGGGACCGTGATGATCGGGGTCGCCGCTCCCACCGCCTGGCAGCGTCTGGTCGGCGCGTCGTCCTACCTGCTGGTCCACCTGGGGGTCGCCAGCGCGCTGGGTGTGCTGGGCTCCTGGTTGCTGGCCCGGCGCATCAAACGGCAGACCCTCGGCATGGAGCCGCGTGAGATCGCGGGGCTCGCCGAGCACCGGGAGGCCATGCTGCACGGCATCGCCGAAGGCGTCGTCGCGCTCGACCCGCAGTTGCGGCTCACGCTGGTCAACGACATGGGCCGGACGCTGCTGGATCTCCCCGGCCACTGCGTGGGGATGACCCTGCGGGCGCTCGGCGTCGAGGGACGCCTGTACGACGTGCTCGCCGGGAACGAGGAGGCCCGCGACGAGATCGTCATCTACCGCGGGCGGGTGCTGGTCATGAACCGGATGAGCGTCGTCAAGGACGGCCGGCGCCTCGGCTCGGTGACCACCCTGCGCGACCGGACCGAACTGGCCCAGCTGGAACGCGAGCTGGGGTCCTTCCGCAGCTCCACCGAGCTGCTGCGCGCCCAGGCCCACGAGTTCGCCAACCAGCTCCACGTCATCTCGGGCCTGATCCAGGTGGACGAGCACGACGAGGTCGTCCGGTACATCCGGGCGCTGAGGAAGCATCGCGAGTCCCTCGACCTGGCCCTGGCCACCCGGGTCCGCGACAACGCGGTCGCCGCGCTGCTGACGGCGAAGTCCGCGCTCGCGGCCGAACGCCGGGTCGAGCTCCGGCTGTCCGACCGCACCACCCTGGACCGGCTGGACCCGGTGGACGCGGCCGACGTGGCGACGGTCACGGGCAACCTGGTCGACAACGCCATCGAGGCCGCGGTCGACGTGGCGGGCGCCGCGAGCGGGGAGCCGGAAGCGTGGGTGGAGGTCGAGCTGCGCCAGGACGCCTCCAGCGTCGAGATCGTGGTGCGCGACTCCGGCCCCGGCGTCGCCCCCGAGCTCGCCCGGGAGGTCTTCACCCGGGGCTTCACCACCAAGGCCGCCCTGGGGGGCGAGCGAGGGATCGGACTGGCGCTCACGCAGCTCGTCTGCCGCCGCCGCGGCGGCGAGGTGGCCGTCACCAACACCGCCGATGGGGCGATGTTCACCGCCCGGATGTCCGTCGGCCGCGTGCCCCGGGAACTGCTGGAGGTGTCCCTGTGATCGACGTGCTCGTGGTCGACGACGACTTCATGGTCGCGAGGATCAACAGCGGATTCGTCGGCAAGGTCGACGGGTTCCGCGTGGTGGGCACGGCCGGCACCGGGGAGCAGGCCCTCACCCGTGTCGGCGAGCTGCGCCCGGATCTCGTGTTGCTCGACCTCTATCTGCCCGACCTCTTCGGCCTGGACGTCATCGGCCGGATCCGTGCCGGGGGACACGACTGCGACATCATCGTGATCAGCGCGGCGCGCGAGATGGAGACGGTCCGCGGCGCCGCCCGGCAGGGGGTGAACAGCTACCTCCTCAAGCCGTTCGACTTCGACGACCTGCGCGTACGGCTGGAGCGGTACGCCGCCCGGCGGGCCGACCTGGGCAGCGTGGTCATCAGCAGTCAGGCCGACGTGGACCGGGTCATCGCCGGGGCCGGGCCGTCGCCCTCCCCCGCTCTGCCCAAGGGCATGAGCGTGGAGACGGCCGAGCTGGTCCGGCGGGAGCTGTGCGCCGCGGGCGGCACGTTGTCGGCCGGGGAGTGCGCCTCCCGCGTGGGGATCTCCCGGGTCAGCGCCCGCCGCTACCTGGAGCATCTCGTCACCCTGGGACACGTCCGTGTCTCCCTGAAGTACGGTGCCACGGGACGCCCGGAACGCCGCTACCGGTGGGACCGACCCTGATGACCTCCTGGCTCCCCGCTCGCCCCGGCGTCGGCGGCGTCAGCCGAGGGCGGCCGTGACGCCGGCCGCGTGTCCGCCACGGGTCCGCTCAGGCACCGGGACGGTCGAGGGTGACGCTCACGTCGAGCCCTCCCGCCGGAAGGGGGCGGATCTCCAACGTGCCCCGGTGCGCCTCGACGATGGCGGCCACGATCGACAGGCCCAGCCCCAGGCCCTCACCACCGGCCTTCCGGCCGGCCTCCAGGCGCTGGAAGGGCTGCAGGAGCACGGGCAGCCGGTCGGCCGGGATCACCGGACCGCTGTTGGAGACCCTGAGGGTGGGACGTCCGTACCGTACGGCGGTCTCCACCCTCACCCACCCACCGGGCACGTTGTGCCGCAGAGCGTTGTCCAGCAGGTTGCCGGCCAGGCGCTCGACCAGGGCGCGATCACCGTGGCCGGGAGCCTGCCGCAGGACGGACTCGACGCGAGGCCCCTGGTCGTCGCGGTGGCCGATGGCCTGACCGGCGATCTCGGCCAGGTCGAAGGACTGCCGATGCTGTAGGCCCTGCTGGCTGCGGGCCAGCGTGAGCAGGGCCTCGATGAGCCTCTCCTGGTTCCTGCCCGCGACCAGCACGCGTTCCAGGACCTTCCGGAGGGACTCCGTGTCGGCCGCCGGGTCGGCGAGTGCCACCTCGGCCATGGCCCGCTGCAGTGTCAGCGGGGTGCGTAGTTCGTGGGAGGCGTTGGCGACGAACCGCCGCTGCGCGGTGAACGCGGCCTCCAGCCGGTCCAGCAGCTCATCGAAGGTGTCGGCCAGCTCCTTGAGCTCGTCGTCCGGCCCGGACGCGGCCAGCCGCCGGTCGAGCCGGTCGGCCGTGATGCGCCGGACCGTGGCGGTCATCTCCCCCAGCGGCCGCAGCACACGGCCGGCCATGTGCCAGCCCAGCAGCGTCGCCGCGAACGCCATGACCACCAGTGCGATCAGGGAGTTGACCAGCAGCCGGCGTAGGTGGTCGGTCTGCTCCGGCCCGGGCGCCCGTACGGACGGTACGGGTCCGCCGGGCGGCGCGGGAGCGGCAGGCGGACCGGGAAAGGGGGAGAACTCGACCAGGACGTAGATGAGCGCGACCAGCAGCGCTCCCGCCACCAGGAACAGGCCGCTGTAGAGCAGGGCCAGGCGCAGCCGTACCGTCCGCCTCATATCCGGTATCCGGCCTGCGGGACCGTCTCGATCAGCGGCGGGTCGCCGAGTTTACGGCGCAGCCTGCTGATCGTCACCTTCACGGTCTGCGTGAACGGGTCGGCGAACTCGTCCCAGCACCGCTCCAGCAGCTGCTCGGCGGAGACCACCGCGCCTCCGGCCGCCAGGAGCAGCTCCAGCACGGCGAACTCCTTGGGGCTCAGCGACAGCCGGCGTCCGTCACGGGTGGCGATCCGGGTGGCCGGATCCAGCCGCAGTCCATCACGGACGAGCACCGGCGGGAGCACCGGGCCGGCCCGTCTGACCAGCGCCCGGATCCGGGCGACCAGCTCGGCGAAGGCGAACGGTTTGGGAAGGTAGTCGTCGGCGCCGATGCCCAGCCCGGTCACCCTGTCGTCGATCGTCCCGGCGGCGGTGAGCATCAGCACCCGCGCCGGGTGACCGGCGCCGACCAGCGACCTGCACACCTCGTCGCCGTGCAGACCGGGCAGGTCCCGATCGAGGACGACCACGTCGTAGTGGTTGGCCGAGGTGCGGTCGAGCGCGGCGTGGCCGTCCAGCGCGACGTCGACGGCCATGCCCTCACGGCGCAGCCCCGTGGCCACCGTCAGGGCCAGTTCCTCGTGGTCTTCGACGATCAGCACCCTCATGATCCCCAGCATCCTCGTCGCCCGGTTACAGCGGGGTGACCGTCGCCGTTGCGGTCCGGTAACCGGCCCTCGGCTTGTCTGGACGCACCGACGGAACCGAAAGGAGTGATCATGTTCGACTCGACGGTCAAAAAGGGGGTGCTCGCCGCCGCGGTACTCACCGCCGTAGTACTCGCGGCGTTCGCGGCGGGAACGGGCGGGGTGGCGGCTTCCTCGGCTGGGGACCCCGCCGACGGCGCGGGGAGGTTCACCGCGTGCATGCGCTCGCACGGGCTGCCCGGCTTCCCCGAGGTCTCGTTCTCCTCCGACGGGCTGGTCGACCTCGACATCAGGGGAGAACGCGTCGACGTCATGTCCCGGAAGTACGGGGCGGCGGTGAAGGCCTGCGAGCCGCTGCTGCCGGCGGGTTCCCGGTCACCGGGCGCGCCCGCGGCACCGGCCGCCCCGGTGCCTCCCTTCTGAGGTCCCGGGAGGGGAACCGGTCCGGCACGGTGGTGGGCACCGGGACGGCGGGCGTCATAACCGGTGTCATCCAGGGTCATGATCCGTTAGCGTTCGTACCCGACGCCCGTGATGACCCCAGGAGGCCGGATGTTCACCCTGCCGCTCACCGAGCACGCCGAGCTGCGGCCGCTCGATCCCTGGAGGGCCGAGGAGTTCCTCGCCCACCTGGAGCGGGCGCGTGAGCACATCACGCCGTGGGTGTCGCCGCTGTTCGCGGCCTCCGACGTCGCCGGGGCCCGCGCCCTGCTGCAGCGCTACGCCGACAAATGGGCGCGGGACTCGGGCGGCATCTGGGGGATCTGGCTGGAGGGCACGCTCGTCGGCGGCGTGCTGTTCGTGTCGTTCGACGCCGCGCTGGGCGTCTGCGAGGCGGGCTGCTGGCTGGAGCCCGCCGCCGAGGGGCGCGGACTGGTCACCCGCGCCGCCGAACGGATCATCGGCTGGGCGGTGGAGGAACGCGGCGTCCAGCGCGTGGAGTGGCGGACCAACGCCCACAACGCCCGCAGCGTCAACACGGCGAAGCGGCTGGGCATGTCCCTCGACGGCACCCTGCGCCAGGCGTACCCGGGCGACGGCGGTCGCATCGACATCCAGGTCTGGTCGGTGCTGGCCGAGGAATGGCGGGCGCGCGAAGCACGGGCGACCGCGGAACGGGCCGGGCCGGCGAACTGACGACGGTCTCTCGTACCCCGGAACCAGGGCTCGCCTCCGGGGTCACGGCTCGCTGTCGTGTGGCGCGAGGTCCGAGGAGAAGACCTGCCGATACCGCGCCAGGTCGTCGAAGCTCCTGGAGTAGAGGGTCACGTTCTCGTCGAGCGAGTCGTACAGGGCTTCCCGCACGTCGGCCACGCCGACGAAGGCCCAGGTGACCGTCTCGCCGTATTCGTTGGCGTAGGACGTCTCCTCCTCCCGCCCCCGCGTCTCCGCCACGGCACGCGCCCGCTCGGGGGAGCGGGCACGGATCAGCACGATGTCCTCGCTGAACCGTGCAGGGGCGTAGCCTCCGCCGACCTCGGTCCTGAAGACCAGGACCGCGATGTACGGAACCTCGGGACCGTCGTTCACAGGCACACCTCATCCCTCCACGACGACGCGCTCCGGCCCGGGGAGCGAAGACCGACGAGGAATCATCGACGTACGATCACCTCACCGAGGCCGAAACCATCGGCTGACGCCCGTCCACCCCGTCACGAACCACCATCTGATCCCTTGCCGCCTCACCGTGTGTGATCCCGCCGCTCGACCGTACGCCCGTCCGCCCGGCCGGGTCGTGGGGGTCCGGGCTCCGGACGAGGGCTCAGACCAGTCGCCTGATCTCGCCGTAGGCGCGGTAGAAGCCGCCCCGGCCGGAGGGGCGCACGTCCTCGACCAGGTAGCGGGCGCCCGCCTCGCGGACGGCCTTGGGGAACTGCACGTTCCACGACTCGTAGCCGGGGCTGACCACGTGGACGCGCAGGCGCTCACCCTCGCGCACGCACTCCACGACCACGCCGTCCCCGGGGTGGGTGACCGTCTCCAGCACGACGGACGGCTCCACCGCCGCGAGCGAGGCGGCCGCCTTCACGTCGACGCGCTCGGGCACACTGCCCCCGCAGGCGGCGGCGATCGCCGCCTCGCTCGCGTCGATGCACGCCAGGGAGCCGTCGGTGGTGACGATGTACAGGCGCTCGTCGAAGAACTGCATGGAGAAGGCCGACCCGCAGCCGGTGCCGAGCTTCCACAGCCGCTCCCCCGACGCGGCGAAGCAGTACACCGACGAGTGACTGTCCCCGGCGAAGACGTAGCGGCCCCCGGGCGAGGTCGCGCAGGAGTAGACGGGCCCGTCGCACCGGTAGACGGCCTCGACACGGCCGTCGCTCTTGGCCAGCCGGTGGACGGTACGGCGGGCGGTTCCGGCGTAGACCGCGTCCCGCTCCTGCCAGCCGAACAGCACGTCCCGCACCTCCGGCGTCTGCCACACGAGGGTGCCGTCGGCGTCGTAGCGCGCCACGCCGTCCGAGTGGCCGTGATAGACCGCGTCCTCGTCGCACCGGACCATCCATGCGGAGTCGCCCCGGCCCATGCGTGCCCACTGGAGCTCGTCCTCGTAGTCGATCGTGGTGATCCGTCCGGCCCGGTCGGAGACGCCGAGGACGCCGTCGTGGATGTCGAGCCAGTAGATGTCGACGTCGGCGGCGATCTCGTAGGCCGCCCTCGGCACCTTGCCGCTCAGGTCGTACACCGTGCCGTCGTCGCAGCCCGCGTAGATCCAGAAGTCATCGGCCACGATGCACTTGACGCCCTCCGGCAGCCGGAAACGGCTGGTCACGGTGCCGGAATGGGTGACGGTGTAGACGTCGCCACGCTGGTTTCCGACCCAGCAACGCTCCTCGTCCACGAAGATGCCGAACGCGGCGGAACCACTGTCGAAGCGCCACAGGACCGGCGCCTGCCGGGCGGTGGAACGGGTGCTGACGATGGTCCTGCGGGTGACGGGCCTGCGCTGCCGCATCCCGCGCACGGCGGGCGCGTAGCCCTTGCGCACCTTCTCGCCGATCTTCTTGGCCGCCGCGGCCTGGGCCTTCTCCGCGGTCGGGAAGTCGGTGACCCTCGTCTGCCCCGCCTCGCCGATGCGCCCGTACGTGATCGTCACCTGCGTCCCGGACACGGCTGCCTCGTAGAACTTGTGCGCTCCGCCGCCGTCCTCGGACAGCTCAAGGTATGTCATAGCCGTTTTCTCCCGGTAAGCCCAGCTCAATCAACTGGTCGGGAGGCTAGAGCACCGCGACGACAGTTTCCCGGCCGGGGCTCACGGAAGGGACGCCTTCGACCTCCGGCGTTCCGCGATCAGGTCTGAGGGGGCGTCATCCCGGAACGCCGCCGAAGCTGATCTCGTTGCCTTCCGCGTCCCGGTAGGTCACCTTGGTCACACCGCCGTCGTACGTCTCGCGCCTGGCGGGCTCGACGCCTCGCCGCGCGATCTCGGCGATCCGGTCGTCCAGGTCGTCGACGAACGACAGCACCAGGGCGTTCCCCGCCCGTTCCGGGTCCTGCACGATGTAGACGTACCGGTTCTCGGCCACTTCCCACACCGCCTCGACGTCGTTCGGCAGGAACGAGGGCCGCCGGCCGAAGAGTCGTTCGTACCACGGCAACGCTGCGGCGTAGTCGGTGACGGGGATGCCGACGAAAAGGTCCTGTGTCATGCCGCCCTCCGTACGTGACCGAGGTGTCGTCGGCACCGATTCTGACAGCGCCGGAAACCCCTCGGCACCCGCTTCGCACCGGCGCCTCCCGTCCCGGGAAGCCGGTGACGACGCCGCGGGGCAAGTAGCTCTGAGGGGGCCGATGCTTGGACATCACCCGCCGAGTTGCCGGCGGGCCTCCTCCTCCATCATCGCGTTGAAGCGCGTGTCGCGGTCGCCCTCCGCGCGCCGGGCCGTGTAGACGACGGTGTATCCGTCCGGGTCGGTGACGCGCAGGTCCCTGGTGTTCCACGGGGTGTCGGCGGGACCGTCGACCGTACCGCCGCCGTGGGCGCGGGCCCGCTCGGCGAGCACGTCGAGCTGCTCCAGATCGGCCATCACCCCGATCGTCCACCCCTCCCCCGGGTCGGCCTTGCCGGGACGCACCAGGATGTCCTGGTACCGCCAGCGGCGCAGGTGCACCAGCGCGGGCTCACCGCCGGGCCCGGGCACGGTGAACAGCGAGATGAAGTCCAGCCCGCTCACGTACCAGTCGACCGTGCGGTCGAGGTCGGCGACGGTCAGTGAGACGAAGGCGGGCATGCCGTAGATGTCGCGGGTGATCTCCGCGGGGATCGGATCCATGCGGCACATCGTCGAGCCTCCAGCCGCTGGAAGGTCAAACAGTGCCACGGTTCCTTTCCCCTCCGGGCGGCGCGCTCAGCCGCCCGGAGGCTCCGGACACGCGCCTCGTCCGGTACGGCGGGCGCGGGAGCCGGCCCCCGGCCAAAACGTGGTGCGTCACCGTGGGAGACCGAAGTATCGTCGGCGGCCATGACCTTTCCTCGTGTTCGTCCTCCCTTCGTCGCCGATGAGCGGACCCAGCTCGTCGGCTGGCTCGACATGCAGCGCGCGCTCGTGCGGTGGAAATGTGAGGGGCTGTCGGAGGAGGACGCGTACCGGCCGGTGCTGCCCGCCTCGCCGCTGATGACGGTGGCCGGGCTGGTCTCCCACATGCGCTGGACCGAGCACTGCTGGTTCGAGGTCCTCTTCCTGGGCCGCCCGTCCGACGGCAATCCGCAGTTCGACGAGAACGTGGAGGACGCCGACATGCGGGTCGAGGGGGTCCCGCTCGCCCGGCTGCTCGACGAGTTCGAACAGCAGTGCCGGACCTCCAACGAGATCATCGCCGCCCATGCGCTGGACGACGTGGGCAGCCACCCCGGCTACCGGTCGGCCGGCGCGACCCTGCGCTGGATGCTGATCCACATGGTCGAGGAGACCGCCCGGCACGTGGGCCACCTCGACACCGTCAGGGAACTGCTCGACGGCACCAAGGGCTATTACTGAGCCCTCGCCCCCTCATTCTCAACGGGAAGCGGCCGGTCACCGGCCTCTCCCGGACGATCCACGAGGGCGTTGACCTCCCCGTAGTCCATCGCCTCGGCGAAGGCCGTGTAGGTACCGGCGGTGAGCAACTCCCGGACGCCGCGCCGGACGAGGGCATGGGTGGCGAGGGCGATCGCCGGGCCGAGGCTGACACGGCCGACCCCGAGCTCGGCCAGCTCACCGATCGTGGGCGCCCCCGGGCCGGCCATGATGTTGAGCGGCACCGGAACCTCCCGGACGAGGGCCGACACCGTCTCCGGATCGGTGACCCCCGGCACGAAGATCCCGTCGGCGCCCGCGGCGACGTAGGCCACCGCGCGGTCCACGGTGTCCCGCAGACGGGTGGCCGGATCACCGGCGGCCAGAAGGTAGGTGTCGACGCGCGCGTTGAGGAACATCGGCACCTGGACGGCGTCGGCGGCCCGCCGGGCGGCGGTGATCCGCTCGCACTGTTCCCCGACCGGCCGCAGCCGCGGGACCGGGGCGTGGCCGTCTTCGATGTTGATTCCCACGGCGCCCGCGGCGAGCACCTCCCGAACGGTTTCGGCCACCCCGTCCGGGTCGCTCGCGTAGCCGCCTTCGATGTCGGCGGTGACGGGGACGTCGACCGCGGAGACGATGCGGGCGACGAGGTCGAGGGCACGGTCGCGGCCGAGCCGGTTCCCGTCGGCGGCGCCGAGGCTCCAGGCGACGCCCGCGCTGGTGGTGGCGATCGCGTCAGCCCCGGCGTCCTCGATGAGGCATGCGCTGGCGACGTCCCAGGCGGTGGGCAGAACCAGCACCCGGCCGTCGGTGTGCGACTCGCGGAAACGCAGGGCTCTGTCACGGTGTGAGAACTTCATGCGGGACAGCCAACCAACTCGGCCCGGATGCGGGCTGGCGGCTTTCGGACCTCACCGGAAGGGCCGATGCCGCGCGCCGCGTTCACCGTCGCCCTCGGGCCGGAGGCGTCCTTCCACATCCGTCACCGGCCGGGCCGGCGAAACACGTTCGAGGGACCGCAGCAGGTCTCGGACGTCGCGGGTGTCGGGGTGGCCGGCGCCGCTTTCGGCTTCCAGGTCGGCGAGCAGGAGCCGCAGGACCGCGCGCGCACGGTCGTAGTCGCCCAGCCGGGTGAGGAGCGTGCCGAGTTCCCTGCGCAGCTCCAGGACGAACTCGTCGCGATCTCCCAGTGCCGGTCGCGCGTCGCGGAGCAGGCCGTCCATCTGCGAGAGCGCGACCCGGTGCCGCCCGAGCGCCGCCGCGCAGAGCGCCCGGTTGAGGCGGCAGCCCAGCACCGCCGGGTGGACGGCTCCCAGCAGCTCCGACAGCCGGGGCAGCAGGTCGTCGTACTCCTCGGCCGCCCGCCGGTAGTCCCTGACGGCGAAGCGCGAGCCGGCCAGCCGCATGCGCAACGCGAAGACCACCGGATCCTCCGACGGAAGGACGTCCTCGGCCCCGGCGAGCGCGCCTTCGAGCAGTTCGACCGCCTGGCTGAACCGTCCTTCGAGGGCGAGTTCCTCGGCGCGCTCGTTCGCCGCCCGCAGCTCCGCCTCAGAGAGCCTCCGCCCGGGTCCGGCGTCTCGCACCGGGACACCGAGGCCGGTCAGCGCGGTCTCGGCGACACGCTCGGCGACGGCGGCGTACATCCGCAGCGGGTCGGGCGACGGCGGCGCGGCCGTCACGCCGGGCAGGGGCGGCGGGGCCGTCACGAACGGCAGCAGCCTCCCGTACACCTCCGCCGCGTCCGCGGGCCGGTCGGCGGCACTCTTGGCCAGCAGCTCCAGGACCAGCCGTTCGATCTCGGCGGGCACGTCCGCGCGGAGCGACCGCAAGGGAGCGAGCGCCTCGGTGTAGTGGCGGCCGACCTCGGCGGCGGTGTACGCCGACTCGAAAACCCGCGACCCGGTCAGCAGCTCGTGCAGCACGCAGCCCAGTGCGTACAGATCGCTTCGCGGGCCGGCCAGGCCCGTGACAGCCAGCTCGGGCGACATGTAGTGCGGTGTGCCGACGTTCTGCCCGTCCTGAGTGATCTGCGTGACGTCCGCCGAACCCAGCATCGCGACGACGCCGAAGTCGAGGACCTTGACCGTGCCGTCGGCACACAGGATCAGGTTCGTCGGCTTGAGGTCCCGGTGGATGAGCGAACGGGCGTGCGCGACCGTCAGGACCGCGCAGATCTGAGCGGCGATCGCCGCCGCCCAGGCGACCGGGAGCGGGTGGTGGCAGGCGATCAGGTCGTCGACGCGGAAACCCTCGACGAGCTCCATCACCAGGTAGAGGTCACCGTCATGGGTGCCGAGGTCATGGATGACCGGCACCCCGGGATGCCCGATCCGCGCGGTGACCCGGGCCTCACGACGGAATCGCCGCTCGGCCTCCTCACGCAGTTCCGGGGTGGGGAACCGCTCCGTACGGATGAACTTGACCGCGACATGCCGGTCCAGCGACCGGTCGAAGCCCTTCCAGACCTCGCCGTAACCGCCGCGGCCGAGGTAGTCGGCCAGCTCGTACCGGTCACCGACGACGTCTCCCCGGTTCACGCGGTCCCCTTCGGCAAGAGAGCCGTCTCCTGCGGGAAGAATCCGATCCCTTCTCGGAGAAAACCTCTCCCTTCCAGGAGAAGAGCCATCTCCTCCTGGAGGAATTCCGCCCCCTGAGGGAAGAGACCCGTCCCCTTTGGGATGAAATCCGACTCCTCCGGGAAGAGAGCCGCCCCTTTCCGGGGAAGGCGTGCGGCGGCCGTCACAGTCCCTCGCTGTCGCGGATCATCCGGTAGACCTGCCGCCGCCCGATCTCGGTGATCCGCGACCGGAACAGCGAGTCGTCGTAGAAGCGCTGCATCAGGCCGGTATTGCCGGTGTGCCGGTCAATGACGACCTTCTCCAGGTGGTCGGCGAACACCTCGCCGAAGTTGGCCTCATCGTTGACGAGGGCGGCCTGCCGGAGCGCGTCGGCGCCCGCCGCCTCGCGGAACTGCTGCTCCACCCAGACCTGGTCCGCCTCCGACAGGCCCAGGCCGTACCTGTCGTTGAACGCGGCGATCAGGTCGCGCAACGAGGCCGTCTCCGGCTCGGGGGCCGCGCCTCCCCCGCCGTCCGGGCCGGGAATCGTCACCTCCTCCGCCTCGGGGAGGCTGATGTCGTGCTCACCGGTCAGGCTGATCCTCAGGTGGGTGAGGTCGATCTCGCCGATGTCCACCGCCGGGTCCTCCCGGCGCGGCAGCCGGTTCAGCAGGAAGCGGCCGAACAGGTACAGCCGCTCCAGGTCCGGGTCGACGTACGGCACGACCTGCGACAGGAAACCGTACAGGCGGACGTATCCGCGCAGGTCGCCACGGAACTCCTCGGCCGCGTCCCCGCCGTTCTCGGCGTCCTCACGCTGCCGTTCGACGAAGCGCCGCACCGCGGGCCCGGTCAGCCGGTACAGCTCGGCGTGCGCCTTCTCCAGCTCCCGCCGGGTCGCCGAGGTCCGCTCGGCCCGCAGGTAGCCCTCGGCCAGGGCCTGCATCTCCGACTCCACCAGCAGGGCGTGCCCGAGCACGGCGGCCTCGCGGGTGTACAGCAGGTTGGGATCGATCCGCTCGGTGGCGCTGCCCTCGTAGTACGGCCGGAACGCCTCCTGGATCTCCTCGGCCTCGTTGGCGAAGTCGAGCACGAACACATCGCCCTGCGACTTGAGCCGGTGCGTGCGGTTCAGCCGCGACAGCGTCTGCACCGCCGCCACCCCGGCGAGCTTCTTGTCGACGTACATCGTGGTCAGCAGCGGCTGGTCGAACCCGGTCTGGTACTTGTCGGCGACGACCAGGATCCGGTACTCCGCCTTCTCGGACGCGCCCGGCGAGGGGTCGTCGGCGCGGCAGTAGCCGAACCGCTCCGGCAGTTCCCGCTCGCTGAAGCCGTTGAGGCGCGTCTCGGTGTACTCCACCCCGTCGACCTTCAACGTCTGGGAGAAGGCGATGAGCGTGCCGCAGTCGGGGTAACCGTTCGCGGCGACGTGGTCGCGGATCGCCTGCCCGAGCCGTACGGCGTGCTCGCGTGAGCGGGTGACCACCATGGCCTTGGCCCGGCCACCCATCCGCCCGGCGGTGTGCCTGCGGAAGTGCTCGACGATGATCTGCGCCCGCTGCTGCATGCTCGTCGGGTGCAGCTCGGCGAACCGGGTGAGCAGCGCCTGCCCCTTGCGCCGGTCGACCTCGCGGTCGCCGGGCTCGGTGCTGGCCAGCCGCCAGAACGTCGCGTAGGTGACGTAGTTCTTCAGCACGTCGAGGATGAAACCCTCCTCGATCGCCTGCCGCATGGAGTAGGTGTGGAAGGCACGCGGCTTGCCGTCCTCGCCGGGCACGCCGAAGAGGGTCAGCGTCTTGCCCTTCGGCGTCGCGGTGAACGCGAAGTACGACAGGTTGTCGTGCCTGCCCCGGGCAAGGGCGCTCGCGGTCAGCAGGTCGCCGTCCTCGTCGATGTCGTCGGTGCTCGCGGCGCCGACCGCGTCGCCAGGCGCGGCACCGGGCGTGTCACCGGGCGCCCTGCCGGCCACGTCGCCGGACGCGGTGCCGCCGCCGAGCTTGAGCAGCACCCGCTTGAGCGCCGCCGCCCCCTCGCCGGACTGCGACGAATGCGCCTCGTCCACGATGACCGCGAACCGCCTGCCGCGCAGGCCCTCGATCTTCTGCAGGACGTGGGGGAACTTCTGCAGGGTGGTGATGACGACCTTGGCGGTCTCCCCCTGCAGCGCCTCGGCGAGCTGGTCGGAATGCTGGTCGATCCGCCGGACGACACCCGGCGTGTGCTCGAACTGGTAGATCGTCTCCTGGAGCTGGCGGTCCAGCACCACCCGGTCGGTGATCACGATGACCTTGTCGAAGACCGGCTGATTGGGCTCATATCCCTTGGCCAGCGCGGTCTCGTCGATCCCGGCGAGGGCGGCGGAGGTGTGCAGGCCGGACAGCGCGTGCGCGAGCCAGGCGATCGTGTTGGACTTGCCCGACCCCGCCGAGTGCTGGACGAGGTAGTTGTGGCCGGCACCGTACCGCCTGGCGTGCCCGGTCAGGGTCTGCACGGCGTGCCACTGGTGGAACCGGGGGAAGATCAGCGGCAGCCGGTGAACCTTGCCCGGGGACGGCTTGCGGCCCTTGCCCTTCCTGACGTCCTCGTCATCGACGTGCAGGAACCGCCTGAGCAGGTCGAGCCAGGTGTCGGGGTGCCAGATCCGCGTCCAGAGGTAGGCGGTCCGGTGGGTGCCCGCGCCGTACAGGTCGTCCGGGGTGCCCGCGCCGTACGGATCACCCAGGTCGGCTGCGCCGAGCACGCCGGGGCCATCAGGGTTGCCCGCGCCGCCCGGTTTGCCGGGGCCGGCCGTACCCATGTTGAACGGCAGGAAACGGGTCCGCTCCCCCGCCAGCCGAGTGGTGACGAACACCAGGTCCGGGTCCACGGCGAAGTGGACGAGCGCTCGCCGGGCGAACAGCGGCTCCTGGGGGTCGCGGTCCTCGCGGTACTGCCGCTTGGCGTCCTCGACGGTCTGGCCGGTGAGCGGATTCTTCAGCTCGGCCGTGGCGACCGGGATCCCGTTGACGAACAGGGCCAGGTCGAGGGTGTCGGTCGTCTTCGCCGAGTAGCGGAACTGGCGAACCACGCTGAGGATGTTCTTGCCGTACGGTTCCAGCGCGTCGGCGGCGACGGTGTGCGCGGGCCGGAAGTAGGCCAGCCGGAAGAGGACGCCCCGGTCCTTGACGCCGTGCCGCAGCACCTCCAGCGCGCCCTCGTCGTCGATCGCCTTGGCCACCCGCTCGGCCAGCCGCCGCGCGGCTCCCGCCTCGTCTCCGGCCTGCGCGACGACCAGCCGCCGCCACTCCTTGGGCTGCGTCGCCCGTACGAAGTCGAGCAGTTCCTGCGGGTTCAGCCCGAGAGCGTGGTCGTAGAAGTCGTTCGAGCCCTTCAGCCAGCCCGCGTCGATCAGCGCCGACTCGATGGCGTCCTCGAAGACCTTCTCGTGGTGCACGGGGGGCACGGTCACCGGTCCTTCGGGTTCTGAGGTTCTCGGGGGTCTCGGGTTCCTCGGATGGGAAACTTCAGAGCCCACAATTGAAACAGAAGCCGCGGGGCGATGGGGGATATCGGTGGAACGTTCCGAACATTCCTCCCCAAGCGGGCTCCCGCGGTGTGGTTACCCCGGAGGCAGCGGCCAGGGGAGCACTCGAAGAGCGGAGGGTGAGACAGGTATCAGCCAGCGGAAGAGGGGCCGGGAGTGCCGTTGGGCCAGACGCAAGGGGAGGTGACGCCTATGTTCAACACGTCATCGTCGCCAGTCGGCGCAAGGGAGAGCAGAAAGTCGTCAGGCCGAGAGCGTCCTGAGATGTTCAGGCCGTTCGCGGAGACCGCCCCGATGTAGTGACCTTGCTGCTTCCAATACTGCTCGACCTGCCGAGCCACTTCGGGCACTTGCTCCCTGGGAATATCTCGCAAATAGTAAGAGCGGGCGATCACCACGCGGTCCTCGGAACCTCCATCAGTAGGATCGAGACAACTGTTGACGTTGAGGCTGGGGCGATCAAGATCCAGCCGAGGCGTCGGCGTGATCACCGCGGTCGTCTCCTTGATGAGCTGCTCGACACGAGCCAGCGCCTGAGCCTGGGTCATCGTGGGCTCCTGCACAGCTCCTCCTCCTCCGGTACAGCCAGTGACGAGGATGGCAATAACAACGAGTATCGCAGCGAGGCGTGGCATCTAATCTCCGGCCGGGGTTGGCGAAGGCTGCGGCAACGGCCTTCCGGTCGTCAGCGCATTCACTGGTGGAGCGGGAGGCATGGCAGGAGAAGGAGGGCTCTGCCTCTGGGTAGCAGGGGGCGCCTGAAGAGAGTCGTACTTACCGTTAATCAAATATCCGATGTTCTTAAGCGATATGGAGTTAGCGCTCCAGTACTTCGAGTGTCCCTTGAAGGTGTAGGCGGCGTCTCCTGAGTCCTCGACATAGAACTGCCGGGCGCCGAACTCGGCTGAACTCGGGTCTACGCCAAGTGGGCCGCTCATTGCAGGAAGGTGCAGCGCATCGTCGTTAAGGGTCCCGGTGAGCTGAAGAGGCATGGAGCCTATGTCTCCCACCGGATCGTTGGGAGCCTCTCCCACCCATACCGAGCCGACCCCCAGGTCTCTCGCTCTCGCGGCACCCACACCAGGGCTTCCCACAAAGATCACCTGATCAGCGAAAGCACCCGGGCGCTGTTTGGCGGCCAGCCCTGTGACGGTGGAGCCGTAGCTGTGTCCAAGCACGGTGAGGCGGGCGTCTGAGGCTGCACCATGGGCGGCACGTAGGCCATCGGCGAAGCTGGCGAGCGCCGGAGCACCTTCTTTGGCTGCGTTGTCGTTGACGACCGTCCTGGTCAAGCTGAAAGTCGATCCCCACTGCGGAGCCTCGTAGCCGAGCCAGGCGATAGATGCGATCTTCTTGTTCTCCTGGAACCTGCGCGCCTGGTCCCACATGACGGCAGCACGATTGGCGTCCCCAGCGAAGCCTTCCAAAGTGGTTCCGGTTCCGGGGACGTAGGCGACCAAGTTGTCAGCCTCATCGGGATCTCCAAATGAGATGGCGGTCTTACCCGGGCCCCCCAGCTCCAGTTGCAGCAGGAAAGCTGGGGGACGACCGTTCTGCCCACCGAGCGCCATCCCCTTCTCCACCGCGGCGAGCTGCCGCATCTTCAGCTCCTGCTCCTCGATCGACTCCTCCAGCCGCGTCGAAGACTCGCGCAGTTGCTCCAGTCTCTGGCTGAGACCGTACTTCTGGTAAGGGTCACGGATGCCCGCCATCTGGTCACTCAGCTTCTTCATCTCCGCCCTCAGTGCGGCCGAGGAGGCGCGGAGACGCTGTAGCTCCGGCGGGATCGCGGACTTCTGGGCGGCGAGATACGCCCGGTTGGCCTTGTCCCGGTCCACGGCGGGGAGCCCGTTCAGGCTGCCGACCAAGCCCGGGGAGACGTTCATCAACTGCCCCTGAGCCAGTGGACCGAGCTGCCGCCACCACACACTGAGCCGTCCGGCGAGCGTCTTGTCCTTGCCGGTCTTCTGCAGGTCCACCAGCGCCTTCAGCGCCATGGCGTCCCCGCGGGCCGCGGCGGCGGTCAGCTTGTTCACCCCGTTGGCGTCCGGCGCGTGCCCGCCGAACAGGCCGAAGGCGGCCGTCGCCTGGGAGGCGGTGCCGATGTCGTGGGTCTGCTGGATCACTGCCAGCCGCTGCCTCAGGTCGCGAACCTGCTCCTCGGCCCAGACACCGGCGTCACCGACCTGCCGCACGGAGGGCGAGGCGACGCACAGCGCCGACAGTTCGGCGGAGAGCCGCTGCCCGGCCCCGATCAGCTCCGGCCCGGCTCGCTGGAGGTCGGCCACCAGGCGGCCCATCGCGGCGACGTCCATTCCGGAGAAGGAGGACGGCCGGGCCACCGCCGTGCCAACCGACGTGGAGAACGAGGGCACCTGTGCCTGGCCGCCGAGCTGCCTGATCCGCCGCGCCATCTCCTCGGCCACGTCCTGGAAGGCCGACTGCAATGCCGTACGGCGAGCCGCGAGCGCCTGGGCGAACGCCGGCGCTCCCCCGCCGACCCAGGCGTTGGCCGCCATGTACCGCACGGACGAGTCCAGTGCCGCCGCATGGCTCCGGCCGAGCTGGGTGATCCGCGACAACGCCGCTTCCAACTCCGCAGTCGCATTCGCCGCCACAATGCGCCAGAGTCTCACGCAAGGTCATCCAGGATCAAGGTCTGGCGTTGAAGTTTCCCAAAACAGGCATTCCCGCTATACGGTCGCTACAAAAGCAACTTAATCCGGAAACGATGAGAGTCCCGGCATCTAGCCGACCGCTCCGAACAGGTCCTGGAAAAGCGTCAGCCCAGCCCGCCGATGGCGGGCCGGGCTGATCCTCGTGTCCTCTACCGCTCAAACCAACCGGTTCTATTGATACGAAACAGGATAAAAAGGATGGCAAGGGCAAGCGCCACGCCCACCACGACGATGTTGAACACGCCGAACAGCGTGAACGCGGTGCCGCCGTACTCCAGAGCCGCGAGTCCCTCGATCACGACGGCCGCCACCCAGGCTCCCCGTCGCCGCATGGCGATGAGGACCGACAGCGGACCCGGCACCAGCAAGGGAACCAGGAACAGGTAGATGTACCAGGGCAGGACGTCGAGGCTGGGCAGCCCCATCATCACGAGGAAGGCGAACGCGATGAAGGTCATCACCACTCCGAGGGCCGTCTGAAGCCACATGAGCACCATCAAGGCCGTTATCTCCACCGGCATGCGCCTCCTTCCCGGCGCGCTCTCCGGCGGGGACAACGGCTCTGCGGGAATGTGCGAATCGGGCACCGGACCTCCGGATGTCGAAGTGGACGCGGAACGACTCACGGACGCCCTTCCAGGGAAAAGAGACCGCCGGAGGAAGCCGCCGGAGGAACGTATCAGCGGAAGCCCGATCAGACAGCCGCCATGCCCTTCTTGCCGGATTTCAAGGACGACGGTGTGAACCTCAACGCTCGCCGCTCGCAACCGTTCGGATGCCCGCCACGACCGCGTCCGGGCACGCTGAACGCATGCATTCCGAGTTAAAGAAAGAGAGCGTGAAAGAGGCTCTCCAAGCGTGCGTGACGCTGAGCAGATACCACTACACGCCCAACCCGGACCTTTTCCTGCTCGGCGAGCGGTGGATCACCCGCGCGGAGCGGAGCGTGGCGTCCGTCCGCCGCTTCGTACGCGACACGGCCGGCGACTGGGACGCGTTCGGGGACGCCCCGGAGATCGCCGAGTTGCTCGTCTCGGAGCTGGCCACCAACGCCATGGCGTACGGCACGGCCGACGCCCCCGCCCGCAACGTCATCCGGGTCACGGTCGGCAAGCTGGGGGCGCTGCTGGTGGTGGACGTCTACGACTCCTGCGTCGAGATCCCCCGGATGCGCAGGCCGTCCGACCTGGAGACCTCCGGCCGCGGCTTGTCCATCGTCGAAGACCTCTCCCACAACTGGGGCTGGACCCTCAACCCATACGGCAAGTCCGTCTGGTTCCAGCTCCTCGCCTGGCCGTGAGCGCTCTTTCGGGGTTCCCAAGCCCGCGGCATGATCCCCTAGCCCGTATCAGAACAGGCCTTCCTCACGGTCCTGAATCTCCTTAGCCAGTTCCCAGAGGTTCTCCCTGCCTCTCGGCGTCCAGCGGCTCGGGCCCTGCACCGCGACCGGATGGTCATCCCAGCCCGCCTGCTTCCAGATCTCCGCGACGAGCCCGGTAGGGGAGTAGGTCTTCCCGTCGTATTCCCACAGGAGAGGCTTTGTCCGGTGGTTGACCCAGGTGGCGTTGCGTGCCTCGGGATGCTCCGAGAGCCAAGGGGTGAGCGCCTCTTTCTCCCGCGTGTTCCCGAATTGGAAGTACAACGTCTCACCGTCAGCGATGGCTCCGGCGTCCACGAGAGTCGGGACGGCGTTCCGGCGACGCTGCTTCGCGGGAGCCGGCACGGGAAAGTAGTCAGCGGGCAGTTCCGGAACTCCGGCACCGGTGGCGAGCGAAGCGAGCACCCGCTGGACCAGGAGCTTGCAACGATCGGGATTGGCGAAGGTGCTGCTGACGAACGAGGTCGGACCGAACGTGGCGTCCACGTGATGGATCAGCCAACTGAGTGTGGGCCCAGTTAGATCCCAGGCCGTATCAAGGACCGGGTCCCAGTCCACGTCCGGCTCGTCGATGAACTCGAGGTCCAGTTGGCGGAAGACGAGATGCACCGCCAGCAGGTCACCGTAGTCGGCGATGACGCGCGCCCGGCCCTCCAGCCCGGTGCGTTCCGTCTTGAGTGCTGCCTGGATCCGCCGAAAAATCAGCACGGAACGCCAGATCTGGAAGGCGGACGGCGGCGTCTGCCCGAAGAGAATTTCGTAGGCGCCCTTCGGCCCGAAGTCCCAGAGCAGGTCCCGGTTCTGCTTGGCCCGTACGGCGAGTTCGCTGTTGCCGTGCGCACAAGCCAGGGCCAGCGCCGCCTGGACAACAGAGCAGCCGGCGTCCTCGGCGGGGTCATCCTCGCCGCGCTTGAACGTGTACTCCAAGCCGAGGCTGAGAGTGAAGTCCAGGCGGATGGCCCACTGGGCGCGGTCCAGGGCGACGAAGTCCCGCGACACCACCTGGTTCTGGGTGTTGGTGGCGCGGGTGACCTCCTGGCCGAAGTCGTCCGGGCAGTTCTTGGTCGTGACGACCTTGACCGTCACGAACGCTTCGGACACCTTCTCCGGATCCTTCTGCATGGCGGCATGGATCGCAGCAACCGTCTGGGCGCCGTTGACCACGCTCGCACTCTCCAGCGCGAGGGTTAAGGGCAGTCTCGTGCTGTAGCTGCCGCCCTTTCGCTCGGCCGTCCGACACAGGACCGTGATGCCGTTGTTGAAGTACCAGAAGTCATCGGGTCGCGAGATGAGAGTCTCCACAAGCCCCTGGTTGACCTTGGTGAGACCCAGATTCTTACGGATGTTCTGCTCGAACAGCCTTTCCTTGTGCTGCTCGAACCACTCGGAGACGTTCTCGACGGGTACCCGCCCTTGGAACGCCTCGAACGGCCCGGCCAGGTGGATCCACTCGGTCAACTGTGCCTCGAGGTCGGCAGAGGGGGCGACCTGGTCTTCCTTGACGATCTGCCAAACCTTCGACAACCCCCGTACCTCGTAGCTCAGGACCTCATCGAGGCCATTGAAGTCCGCCTTCATCTTCTCGAAGCGGGTGATCACGTCAGGGTGGAGCACCCCCTCCCCCATGGTCACGACGACCATCGTGACCGACAAGCCGGCGTGTCCCCATACCGCTTTCAACTGGTCCGCGAGGTCCTGGACCTTGGTGTTGAAGTAGCCATACTGCTTTCGGTCGAGGGCTTCCAGTCCCTCACGGAACTTCAACACCTCGGCGACGCCGAACCTCTCCTTGCCGGCGTCACTCCACTTGCTCTGGATGAGCCAGATTTTCAAGCTGCTTTCAGAGACGGCGATTGCGTCGATGCCAAGGTCATCCTTACCGTCCACGATGCAGGCCGCGGCCGTCGCGCTGTCGCAGCCGAGCAGCTTCCGGCAGACGATCGCGGCGAGTGCTCGGCTCAGAAAATGCTGTTCGAGATGAGAAGGCGAGCTGTCAACATCGCTCATGTCGATGAGGCCGGTGAACTCGTTCTTCAGAGCCTGGCGCACCTGGCGGATCTCGCGAGGGATCTCGGACTGCATCGTGGCCTCCACGGAAAGTTTCACTTCTTCGACATGATTGAACCTTTTGCATCCTCGTGCGGCCTCGTAGTGACGCCGAAGCCGACGGACGTCTCACCCTTACGCAGGTGGACGGACACGAGCAGGGCCTGCTGCCCGGGGTTCAGCCGCCGCCAGGGGTGCCGACCGTCGTGTGGTGCCATCGGATGATTCCGGCCATGCAGTTCAGCGTGGAACGTGACATATCGACCGCAGCACGGCAGAACAGCACCAGGAGCTCCTGATTGTGATGGATGTGATTATGGCAATCAACTCGTCTACCAGAGCTTCTCTATGTCATCAGGCGAACGCCGGATCCTCAATCATGCTGTGACCGGCCATCCACCCAGGAAGGGCGGAAAAGGCTAAATGCTCCGGTCAATGCGCGGATACAACGTAGCCACCCCACCTCAGGCAGACAATCCATGCGCGGCCCGCGGCCGACCCGTTCAGGGGCCTCCACTCGCGACTGGTGATCCAACAGGTTGACGAGCGTCGCAGTAGGGAGATCCGTTCGATGGTGAAGCCTTGACCCGTCGGCCGCCGAGGGAGTGACTCGGCGGCCGACGACTCGGGAGGGCCAGAGCGGGTCAGTGGCGGTCGAACTCGCCGGCCTTGGCGCCGTTGAGGAAGGCGTCCCACTCGGCGGGGGTGAAGAACAGCTTGGGGCCGTCGGGGTCCTTGGAGTCGCGTACGGCGATCAGGTCGGGGTGCCCATCCTTGTGACCGGGGCCGTCGCTGATGCTCGTCAACTCCACGACCTCAACGCAGTCTCCGCCATTGTCTCCGGAGAAGCTTGACTTGACCCACCTGGCGTTGCTCAGGTCCATTTCTCGACTACCGCCTTCTTGATGAGATCGATAGACATGTTGATCGGTAGCGCCTCGCTCCGGATGGCGTCGAAACGCTCCAGGGCCACAGTGACGTCCTCGGGATCGTTCGTGGTGATACCGCGCACGGCCGTCTCCACGTACAGCACGTCGCGGCCCGTCTCCAGGGTGGCGATTGCGAAGCCACCCATCAAGCCCGAGTGCATGCCGTTCGGGATCACCTGAACGCTGAGGCGCTCGCCGGTCATCGACATGAGGCGTTCCAGTTGCTCTCGCATCACCTCCGGCCCGCCGACCGAGCGGTAGAGCATCGCCTCATCGATCACACACCGGAAGGACGGCGGACGCGGGCTCTGCCGGCTGAGGATGGCCTGCCGGTCCATGCGGGCCTCCACCGCCGCCTCGTTCCCGCGCAGCAATACGCGGGCGTACGCCTCCGTCTGGAGCAGGCCGGGGAATACGAGCGGCTGATAAGTCCGGAGGGCGATGGCTTCCTGCTCCTTCTCCCTCCAGGGGCCGAACCACGAGGGGAAGATCTGGCCTTTCCGCCAGTCGAGGAGACGGTGGAGGGCTCCGCCCGTGTTGAGGACCTTGTCGCAGGTTTCGGCGAACTCCGGGCTGGCGGGGAGCTGGCCGGTCTCCACTCCGCTGATCAGTGACTCACTGAAGTGGACCTTCTGGGCGAGCTGTCCCTGGGTGAGGCCCGCCCCCTTGCGGTAATGACGAAGCTCCCGGCCCCAGATCGCCTGAGGGGTGTAGATGTTGGCCATTTCGCCCTCCTTGCCGGACTTCAAGGACAGCGCCGATAAACCAGCGCTCGCCGGTCGCAACCGATCGGACACTAAAGGTAACTGAGATTCAGCGTGCTGAACATATTCATTCCGAGAAAGACGAAGCGCTCGGAGCGAACCATCAGGACGTGCAGCAATTGCCGGACTTCAGCGCACACCAAACTCTGCATTTTTTCACTTCAGCGAGAGGCGCCCCAAGGCTCACAAGCCCGCCTCTTGGATGCAGAAGAGCGTCGCCCAGACCGTGGCCTCTTACGATGCCGTGACGTCGACCTGCCCCGTGACCGCCGCCGTGATCAGCGACTGCTTACGCTCATCAATTAAGTGAAGTTGATGCTCCAGCGCGCGTACCAGCCTTTTATCTTTTTCTACTGAAATTTCGAGCCCCTCAAGGATTTCATCCTGAACGCTCCTGTCGGGAAAAGGAAACCTATGCGCAGCAAGCTGATCACCCGTAAGGTGAGTCATCGTTGTCGCATTTCCTT
The DNA here is from genome assembly GCF_014648055.1 of Streptosporangium pseudovulgare. GTDB lineage: Bacteria > Actinomycetota > Actinomycetes > Streptosporangiales > Streptosporangiaceae > Streptosporangium > Streptosporangium pseudovulgare. The sequence goes on along the minus strand of NZ_BMQJ01000010.1, from coordinate 161,671 downwards.
CAACCTCAAATACGCTCATGGATCGCGCCACACGAAGACAGTAGTAAAGCCAGCGAACCGAGCTGCGCCCATAGGATCTAGCACGGTGAAGCGCCTTCTGATAATAAATTTCAGGAATTCGCCCATCCCAGACCGCCGCCCGGCCAGGATAGCTTCCCCCTTCGCAAATAAGGAGATCACCCGGAAGCACCTCGTATCGCCGGCGCTCAGACAGCGGAAAATCCATAAGAAGGAGATCGTCCGTTTCTATCTCATCCCATTGAACGTTGGCGACACGAAGGTAAGGCTTAAGGTGACTTCCTCTCACGCGATCCTGGTTAAGCATTTTCCCCAGCTGCACGTCGAATTGACTAGACACAGCCATCACAGGCCATGACTTCGGAATATCCCCTAGCCAGGAAAGACCGCTATCCACCCGATCGCCCGCATACTCGAATCCGCGAATCGCGTCGAATGCCCTAGCAAGGCACCTTTCTTCGATTAGATCGATCTGGCGCCTACGAGCGCTCAAAATTCGCTGGATGCGGGGTATCTCGACACCAAGAAAATCAACGATGCGACGCTGCTCCTCAACCGAGGGCAGAGGAATCCTCAACTGCTCAATGTCCGGCATATAGATCGTCTTATGCGTTGACCCCGCCGCAACCCTGCGAAGGTCGGGCGCCATCGCCCTCAGAGCATGCAGCAGGTAACGCGGCTCGATCTTCGGGCCGCAGATCCAGGTGGCGAAATCTTGGCTGGTCGCCATGTCCTGGCCCATGATCGCTGAGAAGCCGACCGACGCCGTGCGGGAGAGGATGACCGTTCCCGCCGGGTGGAGAACCGCCGCCGAGTTGGCGAGGCCGAGGCGGCTGATCTTCTCCTTGGTCTCCACGACGGTGTCGCGCGTTCCGTCCCGGAGCTGCCAGACGTCGGCCAGGGTGATCCAGGGGATGGTGCAGTCTTCCCAGTACTCCGGGTGCTGGCGACTCGGAGTGTGGCCCGTGCCCAGTTTGGCGACGTACCTGATCGGGACGGTAGGCCATTTCGACCGGGCGAGCCACGGGGCCAGGTCTGCGCCGCTCATCGAGTCACCTCACCCAAGAGCTTCTGGATCTCGGCCTCCAGCTCGCGAAGCTCCGCGTCGATCTCCTCCAACGGCCGCGGCGGCGTGTACACGTAGAAGTGCCGGGTGAACGGGATCTCGAACCCCAGCTTCGTCTTCGAGTGGTCCACCCACGCGTCCGGCACGTGCGGCAGCACCTCGCGGCGCAGGTACTCCTCGATCTCCGCCTCCCGCTCCGCCGGGGTGGAGTTCATCGACGTCAGCGGCACGTTCTCGTTGTCCCGCAGATCCGGATCGGGCAGCGGGTTGTTCTTCCGGTCGGTCTGGAGCTGGCCCTCGGGGTCGCTGACCGCGACCTCGGCCCAGACCGCCTTCTCCACCGGGGCGGGGAGCTTGCTCAGGCCGTGCTCGGCGAGGGCGGCGTCCAGTTTGCCGGCGAACTCCAGTTTGGTGCCGCATGCCGTACCGGACAGGGAGCGCAGGGCGGCGAGCAGCGCGTCGCGGTGGTCGAACCTGGCGACGGCCTTGGCCTCGGCGACCGCGTCGGCGGTCGCATCGGTGACCTCGAAGCGCTGGCGGAGCGGGCGTTCGACGGTGACGCGCTGGTAGCCGAAGGCGTGGCGCGGGAAGATCTTCACCTTGGCGTGGTGCTCGTGGTCGGCGTCGGCCGCGATGGCGAGGGCGTCCTTGTAGATCGCGGTCAGCTCGTCGATCCGCTCGTCGGGGATCATCTTGCGCTTGTCGCCGAGGGACTTGCGCATCTTCGTCCAGCACTCCCGGGCGTCCAGCAGGATCACCTTGTCCTTCAGGGCGGGAGCCTTGCGGTTGGACAGGATCCAGAAGTAGGTGGAGATGCCGGTGTTGTAGAAGAGCTGGTCGGGCAGGGCGACGATGGCTTCCAGCCAGTCGTTCTCCAGGATCCAGCGGCGGATCTCCGACTCCCCCGAGCCGGCCGCGCCGGTGAACAGCGGGGAGCCGTTGAAGACGATCGCGATGCGGGAGCCGCCCTGGTCGACCGGCTTCATGTGGGAGATCATGTGCTGGAGGAAGAGGAACGAGCCGTCGTTGATCCGGGGTGTCCCCGCGCCGAACCGGCCGGCCCAGCCGAGGTCGCGGGCCTCGTCCTCGACCTGCCTCTGCACCTTCTTCCATTCCACGCCGAACGGCGGGTTGGCCATGAGGTAGTCGAACCTCTTGTCGGCGTGGCCGCGGTGGACGAAGGAGTTGCCGAGGATGATCTGGGAGGGGTCCTGGCCCTTGAGCATCATGTCGGAGCGGCAGATGGCCCACGACTCGGGGTTGAGCTCCTGGCCGTGGACCTTCACCGTGGCGTGGGTGTTGTAACGGGTGATGTGCTCCTCGGCCGCCGACAGGATGCCGCCGGTGCCGCAGGCCGGGTCGTAGATCGTGCGGACGATGCCCGGCGTCATGATGTCCGCGTCGTCGGGGGCCATGAGGAGGTTGACCATCAGCTTGATGACCTCGCGGGGGGTGAAGTGCTCTCCCGCGGTCTCGTTGGAGATCTCGGAGAACCTCCGGATGAGCTCCTCGAAGATGTAACCCATCTGGTGGTTGTCGACGACGTCCGGGTGCAGGTCGATCTCAGCGAACTTGCCGGTCACGAGGTAGAGCAGCCCGGCCTCGTCGAGGCGGGTGATCTGCTCGTCGAAGCGGTACCTCTCCAGCACCTCGGCGGCGCCGCCGGAGAACCCGCCGATGTAGGCGCGGAGGTTCCGCGCGACGTTCTCGGCGTCGCCGACGAACCTGCCGAAGTCGAGGGGGCTGCGGTTGTAGAAGCTCGCCCCGGCCACATCACGCAGCATCCGGTCCACCGCCTGCTCCGGCAGGCCCCGGTCCTCCAACTCCCCGGCTCTGGCCAGGACCGCCTGCTTGGTGGGGGCGAGCACGCAGTCGATGCGGCGCAGCAGGGTGAAGGGCAGGATGACCTTGCCGTACTCCGACTGGCGGTAGTCGCCGCGCAGCAGGTCGGCGACCGACCAGATGAAGTCCGCGTACCTCTGGTGGTTACCGCTCACGGCTCTCCTTCTTCACGTCGTGCGGGGGGCCGGACGAGTTGTCATCGGCGGGCGGCCGGAGGCCGCCGTGGGTGAGCCCGTCGGCGGTCAGCCGGATCAGATTCTCTCCCAGTTCGGCCGTCTCCCGCAGCGCGGCGGAGAAGGAGGCCAGCCGCCGGAACGCCTCGCCGTACGCGCGCTGTTCCTCGATGGGCAGCAGCGGCACCTCGGCCCGGCGGACGTCCACGCGGATGCCGGTGTTGGACGCCGGGCCGTAGTGGCGGAGGTTGGCCGGGCCGCTCAGGAAGCCGGCCAGGAAGTCGGCGTCCAGCACCTCGGGGTCGGGCCGCAGCAGGTGAAGCTGGGTGCCGAGTACGGAGCCGCCCCGGGTGAGGACCCGGGCGACGGGGACGCGGACGATCTGGGGCACCGCGACGTCGCCCGGCCGGGTCAGGATCTCCCGCCGCACCGCGTGGCCAGGGGTCCGGCCGGAGGGCGGCCGGTCCAGCACCACGTCCTCGGCGGTCAGCACGGCGGAGCCGTCGGCCACCTCGGTCTCCTCGCCGGGGCGGACGGGCGACTGCTGGTGGAGGGTGAGCATGCCGCGCCGCAGGAGTTCCGACAGCGGCACGAGCGGCAGGTCACGCGGTTCGGTCCGGACGGCGGGGACCAGTTCGGCGACGGTGCGCAGCAGGTCGGCGAGGCGGTCACGGGTCCCGGTGACCCGCTCGGGCGGCAGGTGCGCGGCGGTGGACAGGTGGCGGGCGGGGGTCAGGTCGATCTCGTCGTCCAGCAGGTCGATGACCGGGACCGCGCGGCTCACCCCGGGCTCGTCCAGTTCCTCCCCGGCGTCGAACCGCCGCCAGGCCGCGACGGCCGCCTCGGCGTAGTCCTCAGGTCGGCCCGAGGTGTCGGCCATCAGGACGTGGCCGGGGGTGCGGGGTTCGGCGGGCCTGCGCAGCACCCACAGGTTCAGGGCGACCGCGACGTTGGGGACGGCTCCGGTGGGCAGCCCGATGACGGCGCGCAGCGCGCCGCGGCGCAGCAACTGACCGCGGATGCGACGGCCGGACCTGCGGTTGCCCACGGCCGGCGGCATCAGCAGTACGGCGACGCCGTCCGGCCGCAGGTGGGCCAGTGCGTGCTGGACCCAGGCGAGCTCGGACTCCATCCGGGGCGGCAGGCCGTACTCCCAGCGCGGGTCGGAGGCCAGCTCCTCGTAGCCCCAGGCGCGGTCGTTGAACGGCGGGTTGCACACCACCGCGTCGGCGGTCTCGCCGGGGAAGGCGTCGGCGCGCAGGGAGTCTCCGGTACGGACGTCGGTGTCGTCACCACGCAGGGCGAGCCGTACGGCGGTGAGCCTGGCGACGGCCGGGTCGGCCTCCTGACCCATGACGCGGACGGCGGATGAGCGGTCCAGCGCCGCGAGGAGGTGGTCGCCGGCGCCGCAGACCGGATCGAGGACACTGCGGACCCGCCGATCCGGCGACTCCGGGCCGGGGACGCCGCGGACCCGCGAACCGGCCGGTTCTTGTCCGGCGTCACCGGGGACCCGGGGACCGGTCGGCACCTCTGCGCCGAGACCGGCCAGTTCCAGGCTCAGCTCGGTGATCTCGCGCGGGGTGGGGTGGAGCCGCCGGGAGTGCGTCTCGAAGTAGCGTTCGCACAGGAACTCGAAGGCTCCGGATGCGCCGCGCTCGGTGCCGAGCCGGGCGACGGCACGGACCAGCGGCACCTGGTCCGGGGGCAGGACGGCGGGGAAGACCGGCATGACCTCGCGGACCCTCTCGGGCAGAGTGGCGGCGACCGCCGCGTCGTCGCCGGCCGCGAGCTCCGCCCAGTCGCGGGCGCGGCGGTGCGTGTAGACGAGGAACGCGCCGAGATCGGCGATCAGGTCGGCGAGGTCGTCGTCATCGGCGACGGCCCGCAGATCCTGCCAGAGCCACTCGTCGGACGGCAGCTCCCGGTCATGGCCGGAGGAACCGGGCGAGCCGGGTGAGAGCAGCCAGGCGCGGACCTCCGCCAGGGAGAAGGCGGGGCTGGTGGCCGTACCGCCAACGGGTTGCGGGAAGTCGGCGAACCGGCGCCGCCAGTTGCTCACCGCCGCCCGGCCCACCCCGGCCAGCCGCGCGATGTCGGCAGCGGTCACCTGGACGTCCCGCCGCATGTCGGCCGCCTTCCGTCTCGCCTCCTGGTTGTAAACCGAACCCTAGTGGCAGCCGTCCCATGGAGGCAATGTCGTGAAAAATGTTGGTTGATTGTGTCAACACGTGCTTCACTGAGTGGCGTCGGTCACACCGCACCATCGACGAAGGGAACGATGGCTCGTGAGCATCTCCCCCATGCGCATCGACGAGTTCCGGGCGGGCGTCGCCATGCTCCCCGCCGCCCTGGCACGCCGGGCCGAGTCCCTCAAGCTCTACGCGACCCGCCTGCCCCGCCGTCCGGGCTGTTCCGGCTGCGCGAACGCCTGCGAGTCCGTCCGCCTGGCCTTCGCCGCCGTGTCCTTCGGCGACCTCGGGGCGGCGGATCGGCTGCTGTCACTGGCCGAGCGGAGCACCCGGCCGGTCGAGCACACGACCGGTTGCGGGCGCGGCGGCCTGCGGTCGGTCCGGGGCGTCCCGGGTCGCCACGGCCGGGTGCCGGTACGGTGGCCCGCCACGGGACCGCTGACGGCGGCCACCGACGCGAGCTGGAAGAACCGGGTCGGCGGGCTCGGCTACATCACCAGCGATGGGCATTGGGGCCTGTGCGGCCGTCCCACCGACCGGCACGATCCCACCGGACCGGCGAAGGTCCTGGTCAACGAGTTGCGGGCCGTCGACCTGCTGCTGCGGGGCGCCCCTGGCCCCGACGTGCTGCTGGTCGACAGCACGGGCGCGCTGGAGCTCCTGCGGGCCTGGCAGCGGGGCGAGGTGGAGCGCATGCCCGAGGGCTACGACCTGCGCCCCCGGCGCTGCGGCCCACCGGCCCTGGTGCGTCTGGCCGAGCACGTCGCGGGACTCGGCGGACTCAGCGTCCGGCACGTCAAGGGGCACTCCGGGCACCTGCTCAACGAGGCGGCCGACTCACTGGCCTCCATCGCCCGCCGCTCGGTCACGGAGAGGTTCGACGTGACCGAGCGGGCCGCCGGGCTCGTCTCGTCGTTCCTGTCGTCCTGGCATCGGCTGCCCGCGGCCGCCTGACGCCACCTCCCCACAGCTTCCTCCGCTCACCCCCGGCACCTCTCTCAGGCACCTCCATCACCGCCTCCCTGCCCTCCCCGGCAGCTCCCCGCCGTCTCCCCGGAACCTCCCTCCATCGCGTTCTCCCCCGGCGTCTCCTCCCGGTCCCCGGGCGGAGGCCGGACCGATCCGGGCCCGTCTCGCATCGAGGCAGGTCCCACCTCCCCGACAAGGAGCCTCATGTTCAAGCGCGTGCTCGCCGTACTCGTCCTGGTCGGCGCCACCCTCACCACCGGCGCCGTGAGCGCCGGCGCGGCCCACGCCGACACCACCTACCGGGGCGAGGGCGACGAGGTCGTCCGCGTCCGCACCACCAAGACCCCCGGCCTGCTGCAGTTCCGGCACGACGGCGAGGCCAACTTCATCGTCTTCACCGTCACCCCGGTCGGGAAGAAGCAGGAGCTGCTGGTCAACGAGATCGGCCCCTACAGCGGAACGGTCCTGTACAACGCCCAAGGAGGGAAGGGGACTGCGGCCCTGGAGATCAAGGCCGACGGCGCGTGGAGCGCGGTGTTCAAGCCGCTGAGCAAGGCCCGCTGCTGGTGCGCCGGAACCGTCCGCGGCACCGGCGACCACGTGCTCAAGCTCTCCCCCACCCGCGGCCTGCGGACCGTCCGCTCGTCCTTCACCGGCGAGGGCAACTTCATCGTCCACAGCTACACCCGCCCCGGCTCCTACGGCGACCTGCTGTTCAACGAGATCGGTTCCTACCGGGGCAAGGCCCTGCTGCCGTCGGGCACCCGCCTGGTCACCGTCCACGCCGACGGCTCGTGGGTCCTCACCCGCAACTGACCTCTCGTGGACGGCACAGTGTTGTGACTCCCATTTCTGTCAGAGTGACAAAAAACTAGTCTCACCACATGACCGACGATCGCTGGGTGGCCCCCGCCGTACCGCTCGCCGTCGACCTCGTGATCCTGACGTTGCGCAGATCACGGTTGCACGTGCTGCTCGTCGAGCGCGGCGTCGAACCGTACAGGGGCGCGGCGGCGCTGCCCGGCGGATTCCTTGGGCACCTTGAGGAAGACCTCACCGCAGCCGCCCACCGGGAGCTGCTGGAGGAGGCGAACCTGGACGCCGAGACCCTGCCCCTGGAACAGCTGGGCGTGTACGGCGAGCCGGGCCGTGACCCGCGCGGCCGGGTGGTGTCGGTGGCCTACCTGGCGATCGCGCCGCGCCTTCCCGAGCCGACCGCCGGTACGGACGCGGCCGACGCCAGGTGGCAGCCGGTCGACCGGGTGCTCTCCGGAGATCTGGAGCTCGCCTTCGACCACCGGCGGATCGTCGCGGACGGCGTCGAACGCGCCCGCGTCAAACTCGAGCACTCCGCGCTCGCGACGGCGTTCTGCGGGCCGATCTTCACGATCACCGAGCTTCAGGAGGTGTACGAGGCCGTATGGGGGATCCCCCTCGACCCCCGGAACTTCTATCGCAAGGTCCAGAAGACCGATGGCTTCATCGTCCCGGTCGGCTCGGCCCGGAAGGCCGCGACCGGACGACCGGCCCGACTGTTCAAAGCCGGCCCGCGCGCGGTCCTGTATCCGCCGATGGTCCGGCCTGCCGAGTCGTCGAGCACAGAAGGAGCAGTGAAGTGAGCCGTCCCCCGATCGTGATCCTTACCGCGCTGGACCTGGAGTATCAGGCGGTCCGCGAGAAACTGGTCGATCCGCAGACGCATCGGCATCCACAGGGCACCCGCTTCGAGGTCGGCCGGCTCGCGGACGGCCGGTGCCAGGTGGCCCTGGCCCACGTGGGCATGGGCAACCAGGCCGCAGCGGTACTGGCCGAACGCGCCATCACCGAGTTCGCCCCGGCCGCCCTGCTCTTCGTGGGGGTGGCGGGTGCCCTGTACCCCCACATCGCTCTCGGTGACGTGGTGGTGGCGACGCGGGTCTACGCGTACCACGGCGGAACGAGCGAGGACGACGGTCTCAAGAGCCGTCCCCGCGCCTGGGACATCTCACACGCCGCCGACCAGGCCGCCCGGCACCTCGCCCGTGACGGTTCCTGGAAACGCCGTCTTCCCGCCGACGGCCAGAGCTGCGAGGTGCGCTTCGCACCGATCGCCGCCGGAGAGGTGGTGCTGAACTCCAAGGTCTCCGCGCACGCCCGCTGGATCCGGGAGCACTACAACGACGCTCAGGCGGTCGAGATGGAGGGCGCCGGCGTGGCGCAGGCCGGGCATCTGAACCGGTCGCTGCCGGTGGTCGTGGTCCGGGGCATCAGCGACCGGGCCGACGGCACCAAGGAGGACACCGACCGCGAGCGGTGGCAGCAGCGGGCGGTGGCCAACGCGGCGGCGTTCGCCGTGTCCCTGGCCGAGGAACTGGCCGCCGAGGCGCGGGACGACGCCCGGCGTACGACAACCGAGACGAGGAGGCCGGCGATGCCCGAGACGATCAGGAACGTCGCGAAGGGGAACGCACGGGTGGGAGTGCAGGCCGGCACCGTGTACGGCGGGATCCGGATCACCCCGGAGCCGGCCCCGCCGGCCGACCTGGCTGAGGCGCTCGCCGATTTCCGCACCCGGCTCCAGCGGGCGCGGGCCGCCGGTCACCTGGACGACGACACCTACACGGCGGCCGAGGCGGAACTCGCCGTAGCCGACAAGACACTGGAGACAGACACGCCGCAGAGTCGGGGCACGCTGACGCTGGCGCTCAAGAAGCTGCGCGGGCTCATCGGCGACGTGGCGGAACTGGCCGCGGAGCTGGCGATCATCATCGGCCTGGCCCAGGGGTTGTCATGACGGCTCCGGGCGCTTCCACGACGAACACCGCCGATGGCTCCGCGTATGTCGGAACGCAGGCGGGAACGGTCCACGGCGACGTCAACACCTACATGACGTTCGCGGACGCCTCGCCCCGGGATAAATTCGAGACCGGTGTCCGGTGCCTCGACGGTGACATGGCCGAGCGGGCGCGACAGCTCATCGACGAAGCCTTCATGGCCGGGTACCACACCGACAGGGTCCGTTTCTACCGCCTGCTCGCCCTGGTGAGCGGCAGAACGCGGCGTGAACTGTCCAAAGAAGAGGTCGCCATGCTCCAGAACGCGCAGAGCAGGCGGCATATCACCGGTGACGACGAGTGGGCGAAAGGACTGACGGTCCTTCACCGCCTGCTGGACTCCGCAGGGAAATCCGATGTGGACAGCCGCGTCCTGATGAAGAAGGTCGACGCGCTCGGTCCGCTCCAGCGCACCTTGATTCTGCGGCATCTGGAGTCGTTCCTTGAGGGGTCACTCAAGGACCAGATATGGCATCAGGTATGGAAACTTGCTGAGACAGAGCGAATGACCGGCGACCGGGTGAGCCGGGTCTGGAAGTTCTTCGAGCCGAGTCCGACCAGGCCGCAGGCCCGCAACCCGCAGCCGGCCGCGATACCCCCGTCCGTCTGGGTCCAGGCGGTGGCGGCGACGGCCGTCCTCGCCGGGGCGACGGTGCACATCGGCTACCTGCTGGTCCAGGCAGGCCGGATCGCCGCGCTTCTCGCATACCTACTGAGCATCATCGGCGGCTTCTTCGGCGTCCGCGACGGTGTGGAGTGGCGCTTCCGCGTCGTACGACGCCGTACAAAGGACAAGGAATACGGGACACCCCGGCAGCGCGCAACCAACGCACCACCCGACGGCTTCGCACGGCAGGTGGACCACCGTTTCGATTACTACTTCGCCAAATACGTTCCACGCGGTGTCGATCGTGATTTCTGGCTGGCCACGACGGCGGGAATTCGTAGAAGTATCCGCGACGAGGTGGTCGAGGTATACCGGGAGAAGAGGATCGGCGTCGAGAAGATCGCCTGGCTGATCCGGCATCGAGCCGGTGACGCCAAGAAACACTGGGAGAAAGGCACACTCTGGAGCTACCGCGAGGAACTCGCCACGCCTCCATCAGCAAAGGCAGTGACACTCCTCGGATCGGTCGTCTTCGTCGCCGGAGGGCTTTGGGCGGTGGGTGGCGCGGTGTCGGCCAGTCCTCTGAGTGCGGTCTGCTCAACGAGCATCGCACTCGCAAGCGGATGGATCGCCGCCCGCGCCTGGCTGCACATCATCCTGGAGCGTCGCAGGTATGCAGCCGACACGGTGGAGAGCATGCAGGTGAAGGAGACCGACGAGGCGGCCCTCGCCCGGTGGCGGGCGAAGCTGGCCGACAAGCCCAAGGACCGGGAAATGGCCGCGTGGCTGGACTGCGACCGGAAAGTGCTGTTGAACGAAGCGTTGCAGCACTACAGGCTGAAGATAAGCGACGTCATCGCCCACGCCTTCATCGAGACACCCGCCGCCTCAGGCGTCCGTGCGCGGGTACGGAACGGCCCCTGGCGCTACAAGAAATACCAACTTCTCATATTCCTTCTCACCACGGATGGAGTACGCGAGATCACTGCCGCGCTCGACTTCGATCAAGGCTCGTCTCATATCTTGCGGCGGGCCAACTATCGCTTCGAGACGATCGCAGCCGTACGGGTGAGCCAGGGGAACGACGGCGGGCAGGTGTTCGAGCTTGCGCTCGTCAACGGTCAAGAAGTCCGTGTCAAGGTGACGGAGCCGGAGACGGAGGAACTCCAGCAGGGAGAGGAACCCGGAACGGTGTTCGAGGCGACGCTGGATGCTTCGGGCCTTCGCCGTACGTTGCACGTACTGGAGGGGATCGCCGCGGAAGGGAAGAGGTGGATCACACAGGAACACCGTCGCGAGGGGAAGGAGCGGGGTGCGGCATGAAGCCGCGCTGCGTGGTCTACCAGCGCTCCACCAGGTGCTCGCGGCCGGACGGCGGGTCGTACGGTTCCGGCCAGTAGTCGACGATCCGGCTGATCAGCCCCTGCTCGGAGGTCTCGAACCACACGCAGGCGTCCTGGTGCCCGGCCCCGACGCGTGCGTCGATCCACGCCGCGGCGTGCCGGCCGTCGGCGACGACGCGCCGCAGCTCAAGATGCCAGTCACCGGGGTACTCCATGTTGAACCGGAGGAAGGCCGCCTTCCCCCGGATCCGTTCCCTGGTCTGCGGCATCTCGTAGACCACGTCCTCGGTGAGCAGCGCGCCGAGGCCCTCCCAGTCGCGTCGCTCGGTGGTGTCGACGTAGGCGCGCACGGCCTGCCTGGTCCCGGAGGTCTCGTCCATTCTCCGGACCTTACAATCGATCACCGACACGCGGCCCCGCGCACAGGGGCGGGCCTTCCGGCCGGCGGAAGGCGCGCTCCGCCCGGAGCGGGCATGGGGATCCGCTCGCCCGCGGCGTCCGGAACGACGGGAAAGGTGGTGTGGTGCCGTGCGGGAGGCGCGCAGGATCGGGCCCGGAGAGACGGCCGAGGCGGCCAGGGTGCTGGCTCGGGCCTTCGACGGGTACGCCTGGACGAACTGGACGGTCGCCGCCGACCGGCACCGGGAGCGCCTGGCCGGGTTGTTCCAGATCACGGTCGAGGAGGTCGGCCTGCCGTACGGGGAGGTGTGGGCCGCGGACGGCGACGACGGGCGGATGGCGGCCGTGGCGGTGTGGCTGCGGCCCGACCGGCCGGTGCCCGGCGAGGTCTGGCAGGGGCTCGCCACCCGGGAGGAGGAGCTGTCGGGAGACCGCCACGCGGCGATGATCGCGGCGGAGTCCGCCTGCGCGGTGCTGCGGACCGGTGATCCGTCGTTCGTGCTCGCCACCGTGGGCGTGCTGCCGGAGCGGCAGGGCGGCGGGACGGGTACGGCGGTGCTGCGCCCCGGCCTGGCCGAGGCCGACCGCGTCGGCCTGCCCGCCACCCTTGAGACCTCGGCCGAGAGCAACGTGCGCTTCTACCGGCGACTGGGGTTCGAGGTGACGGGCGAGATCCGGGTGCCCGGCGGCGGTCCGCGCGTCTGGGCGATGCGCCGCCCGCCCGTTCCCTCACCGCGATGACACGCCCCCGCTCCGTCATCGCGATGGGGCGCCGTACCCCGCGCCGCGCGGTTCGGATGGCAGGTTCTTCTTCCCGCCGACGGCGTCGCCGGCGGGGATCAAGGGATCACGACGAAGGGCTCAGAACGTCGCCGGTCCGCCGGGCCGTCCCGGTCGTTCGGGCCGCCATGGCACGCCACCCGAAGGTGACCGCGCCGCCGAGGAGCACGACCCCGGACAGCACACCGCTGACGAGCGGGACCCAGGCGACCGCGGCCGTCGCCGCCAGGACGAGACCGGCCACGCCGAGCAGGGTGAGGACCGCACCGGGCACGGCGATGCTCCGGTCCTTCCAGACGGGCGCCAGCGCGATGAAGTGCACTCCGACCACGAACGCCACCCAGGCCACGTTGGCCTGTTCGGGGTGTCCCAGGGCGGCCAGCGCCCGGAGCCCGCCGAAGAGCAGGATCGCCTCGGCGGCGACGACGGCCAGGTAGCCGCGGCTGAACATGTTCCGCCGCGCCTCCTCCGGGGCGGACCGCTCTCTGCGGGCGGTGAGGAACCACATGACCATGACGCTCGCGGCCGCCGCGCAGGCGACCACTCGCAGAAGGGTCGCGGTGACGGTGTCCAGCGGACTTCCCGCGTTGACGACGACGAAAACCGCGCCGAAGACAGCGCCGACCAACAATCCAGTCATTCGTTGCATGACCCCAGTCAAGCGGCACGCCGGGTCCGCGCGCAGGGGAGCTGGGGCGACAACGAGGTGGGGCCGTCACTACCTCACCGCGCCACACGGACAGGTCGGCCCCCGCCACACCAGGCGGGCGAGCGCTACCTCACCGCGCCGCGCAGGTAGGCGAGCACCGCCAGTACCCGCCGGTTGTCGTCCTCGCTCGCGGACAGCTCCAGCTTGGCGAACACGCCGGCCACATGCTTGCCGACGGCCGCCTCGGTGATCGACAGGGCGCGGGCGATGGCGCCGTTGGAACGACCTTCGGCGATCAGGGCGAGCACCTCGAGCTCGCGCGGGGACAGCCGGTACACCGGCGCGGTGACCTCCCTGGCCCTGGTCCAGGTCTGCTCGAACAGGTCGATGAGGATGCTGATCAGGCTCTGCTGCCTGATCAGCAGGGCGCCCGGCGAGTGGGCGACGGGAGTGATCCGGACGAACGCCACCGAGCGGTCGAAGACGAGCAGCTGCTGGATCGGCTCGTCGATGATCCGGTGCAGGTCACCGGCGGCGTGCAACTCCTTGAGCCGGGCCGCCTTGCGGGGGTCGTCCAGCACACTGGAGTGAACGATCGTGCGCATCGCCAGGCCGCCCCGCAGGGCGTCGAGCACGTCCCTCCGGCTCCGCTGCTCCTGGCGGCCCGTGTCCGGCGAGCCCACCGGGTGCATGGCACGCAGCTCGCGGGCCGAACCGGCGGCCTGCAGGATCTGCCGCCGGACGAGTTCGCTGTCCTCCAGCCGCTCGACGTCGACGGGGAGGCCGCGCAGCTCTCCCACCACGTCCTCCAGCCGCCGCGCGAGCTGGGACAACGACACGCTCTCGTCCACACGTCCCCCTCCGGCCGCGCCACCCCACCTCCGGCGCGATTCCGACGACACATTCTGGCCGGTGCTCGCGCGCGTCGTCGAACGGGGGCGGGAGCGCCCGCCGAGTACGCGACCGCCGGGTCAGTGGTACGGGGACGCTCTCCGAGTCGCGTAACCGCCGGGTTGGTGGTGAGATCGTGCCCGGTTCCGGAGAAGGGCGAATCGCCGGAACAGGCACAAAGTTCACGTCCGGCTGCGAAAGGACCCGTCACGTGACCGACGAGACCGCGCTCAACGCGCTGCGCGAGGCGGCCCGCCTCTCCCCGGAGAACCTCCCGCTGCGGCGGCACCTGGCCGGCCTGCTGCTGGCGGCGGGACGGCTCGCCGAGGCCGAGGGCGAGTACCAGGCGGCGCTCGCGCTCGCCCCCGAGGACCCCGACGCCACGGTCGGGCTGGCGGAGGCGTGCGTCCGGCAGGGCAGGAACGACGTGGCGCTGGCGGTGCTCGACCGGCTCGTCTCGACCCCCGGTCACCCGGTGCGCGCCGACACGCTCATGGCCAGGGCGGCGCTCCCGATCAATCGGAGGGCCGCCGCCGAGTGGTACCGCTACGCCGTGAGCCGCGACCCGTCGCAGGCGGACCCGGAGCTGGCCGGGCAGCTCGACAGGGAGGTCCCGGTTCGGATCCCCGCCGCCCCGGTCCCGGCCGAGTCCGCCCCGGCCGGACCGACCTCAGCCGGACCGGCTCCGGCTCAACCCGCCCCGGCGGGGTCTGTCCCGACCGAGTCCGCCCCGGTCTCCCCGACGGCGCCGCAGCCCCAGCCACATGGGACACCGCAGGCACAGCCGTACGAAACACCGCGGGCGCGGCCACACGAGGCGCAGGGGCGGCAGCCCGCGCCGCGCACGGAGCCCCCGGGTGCGCCGCCCGCACCGGGTACGGCCTCCCCCACGCCCTCCCTGATCCCCGCCTCGCCGGGATCCTCCCCGAACCCCGCCTCGCACGCCCCCACCACCCCCACCCTGGTCCCCGCCTCGCCCGCGCCGTCGTACGCGCCGCCGCAGCCCGCGGGCGGCGCGCCGTACGGCTCGGCGGAGGCGGAGCCGACCGCGGAGGTGGAGCGCTCGCGGGTGACCTTCGCCGACGTCGCCGGGATGGAAGGGGTCAAGGAGGCGCTGCGGATGAAGCTGCTGCTGCCCGCCCAGCAGCCGGAGCTGTTCGCGGCGTACGGCAAGCGGGCCGGCGGAGGGGTGCTGCTGTACGGGCCGCCCGGCGCGGGCAAGACGCATCTGGCGCGGGCCGCCGCCGGTGAGCTGGGCGCGGCGTTCGTCAACGTCGGGCTGGCCGACATCCTCGACATGTGGACCGGGTCGAGCGAGCGCAACCTGCGCGCGACGTTCGAGATGGCCCGCCGGAACCGCCCGTGCGTCCTGTTCTTCGACGAGGTGGACGCGCTCGCGGCCCGCCGCTCCGACATGCGCCAGGCCCACAGCCGGCAGATCGTCAACCAGTTCCTCGCCGAGCTCGACGGGGTGGACGAGCACGCCAACGAGGGGGTGCTGGTGCTGGCGGCGACCAACGCCCCCTGGTACATCGACGTGGCCTTCCGCCGTCCCGGCAGGTTCGACCAGATGGTGTTCGTGCCGCCGCCGGACACGGTCGCGCGGGCCGCGATGCTCGCGCTGATGTGCCGCGACAAGCCCCTGGGGAAGATGGACTTCGACAAGGTGGCCAAGGCCACCGAGGGGTTCGTCGGCGCCGACCTCAAGGGCCTGGTGGACCGCGCGGTCGAGGCCAAGCTGCAGGAGTCGATCCGGGCGGGCCGGCCGATCCCGCTGGCCACCCCGGACCTCATGGCTGCCGCGAGGACGATGCGGCCCACCGCCGTCCGGGAGTGGCTGGGCACCGCGCGCAACTACGTGCTGCACGCCAACGAGAGCGGTGTGTGGGACGAGCTGCTGCCCTGGCTGCGTGATCTGCGGTGAGCGCGACCGGTTTCCAGGGCTCCGGTTTCCAGGACTCCGGCTACCAGGGGTCGGGCTTCCAGGGCTCCGGTCACCAGGGGTCCGGTCACCAGGGCTCCGGGGGCCCGGCGGCCTTCCGGGAGGACGATCCGGCCGCGGCCGTCGAGCGGGCGCGGACGCTGCTGGGGCTGGGCCGTGCCGAGGCCGCCGAGCGGGAGCTGCGCGGGGTGCTGGCCCGCCACCCCGGGCACGTGATCGCGCACTGCCTGCTCGCGCTCGCCCTGATCTCCCGGCGGGCGGCCGACGAGGCGGTCGCCGAAGCCCGCGAGGCGGTACGGCTGGCCCCCGACCACTGGTACCCGCACCACACGGCGGGCCAGGTCCTCTACTACGCGGACCGCTCGGAGGAGGCGCTGCGCGCCGCGCGGGCCGCGCTGGCGATCGACCACGGCCAGGCGCAGGTCTGGGAGCTGCTGGCGCGGGTGCACGGGGACCGCGAGGAGTGGCCGCCGATGGCGGAGGCCGCCCGGCGGGGCCTGGCCCTCGACCCGCACGGCAGCCGGCTCGCCGGTCTCCTCGCGGTGGCCCTCGGTGAGCTGGGCGACCGGGCGGGGGCGCTGGCCGCGGCCTCCGACGCGGTGCGGCTCGACCCGGAGTCACCGTCCGCGCACCTGGTGTACGGCCGGGTCCACCTGGCCTTCGGCGGCGCCCGGGACGCGGCGCGGGCGTTCCGCGAGGTGCTCAGGCTCAGCCCCGATGCGGACCAGGCACGGGAGCTGCTCGTGATGGCGCTCAAGCGGCGCAACCCGCTGTACCGGGCGGTGTCCCGGCTGCCGGGCACGCTGGGCGGCCGGTGGATACTCCTGCTGCCCCTGATCCCGCCGCTCGTCGCCGTCTTCGCGCTGATCGCGGTGGCCCACTGGACGATGTGGGTGGCCGAGTCGCTGGTCACGCTGGGGCTGGCCCGCGGCTCGTACACCCGGCTGCTGTTCCGGCGCGGCGAGGTGCGGTCGGCGGCCCTGTGCTGCGCCGTACTCCTCGCGGGCGCGGCGCTGCTGGGCGCGGGCGTCGCCCTGTCGCAGCCGGCGACGGGTACGGCGGGCGCGGCGCTGCTGGCGCTGGTCACCCCGGTCCAGGAGGCGGCGCACACCGCCGCCCCGCGCGCCCGGAAGGTCCTCGCCGGGTGGGCGGGGCTGCTGGCGTCGACGGCCGCGGTGTCACCGGCGCTGCCCGCGCTGTGGCCGGCTCTTCAGCGGCCGGAGAACGTCCCGCTGCTGGCCATGTGGGCCGGGCTGGGCACGATCTGGGTGGCCGCGGCGGTCCGGCGGCTGCTCGGCCGGGTCCCCTCCCACGGCGTGGCCGGACTTTGACCGCTCCTCTCCTCTCCTCTCCTGAGGGAGGTCGTCGCGCGCCGGCGTGCCGTCGGGCCGAGCCTGACCCACCCCCGCCCGACCGCGCGGATCGGCGGGGGTGCATGCTCGTCGGTATGCGGGCCGGCCGGGGTCCGGTCGGGTGATCGGGGAGCCGGCGCCCGGTCAGGAGGGGTTCGATGTCCCGCGAGCGCGCCGCCGTCATGGTCGAGTACCAGGCACGGGCCTGCCGGAGTCTCGGCTCACCGCTGTACGCGTTCCTGCTGGAGCGGGTGGCGCTGGACGTCCGCGAGGGAGGCCCCTGCGCCGCCGCGCTCGCCGGGTACGAGGACGCCCCCGGACCCGACGCCGTCGCGCTGCGGCTGCTGGGCGGCGTGCACGCCCTGGCCCTCACCGGCCGGGCCCCCGTCCTGGCGGCCTACTACCCCAGCACGGGCGGCTCGTTCGACCCGGACCACCCGGAGCCCTGCTGGCGGGCCTTCCGCGACGCCGTCGCGGACGGGATGGAGTGGGTCCGCGGCTGGATGACCCGCCCGCCGCAGACCAACGAGGTCGGCCGGTCCAACCTCCTGATCGCCGGGCTGCTGGAGGTCACCGGGGCGGCCCCGATGCCGATCCGGCTGTTCGAGCTGGGCTCCAGCGCCGGGCTGAACCTGCGCGCCGACCGCTTCCGCTACGTCGCCGGCGCCTTCGCCTGGGGGCCCGCCGACTCCCCGGTCGTGCTGGACGACGCCTGGGACGACGCCCCGCCCGTCTGGCTCCTGGACGCCGCGGCCGAGCGTCCGGAGCTGACCGTCATCGAGCGGCGCGGCTGCGACCTGACGCCCATCGACCCGCTCTCCCCCGGCGGCGCGCTGGCGCTGCGCGCCTACGTCTGGCCCGACCAGACCGCGCGCTTCGCACGGCTGGAGGGCGCCCTGCGGGTGGCCGCCCGGGTTCCCGCCCAGGTCGAGGCCATCGGCGCCGCCGATTTCCTGGCCCGGGTACGGCCGGAGCCGGGCACGCTCACCGTGGTCTGGCACTCGATCATGCGCCAGTACGTCCCGGGCGAGGAGTGGGCCCGGGTCGAGCGGGAGCTGGACCGGCTGGCGAGGACGAGCACGCCTCAGGCGCCCTTCGCGCACATCTCCTTCGAACCGCGCCGGATCGGGGACCGGCACCGCTTCCTGCTCGCCGTACGGCTCTGCGAGACGGCCGAGACCGTCCTGGCGAAGGCCCGCCCGCACGGCCTCCCCGCCCGGCCCGTCACCGCCTGACACCCGCCCGGCCCGTCACCGCGCCTGGATCCCGGCCGACCCGCGCGGCGCCGGAGTCACCGGGGGCGTTCCGTCATTCCCTTCCGGGATCGTAGCCGAGCAGGTCGCCGGGCTGGCAGCCGAAGACTTCGCAGAGCTTCGTCAGCGTGGTGAAACGGATGGCCTTGGCCCGGTTGTTCTTCAGGATCGACAGGTTGACCACGGTCACCCCGACCCGGTCGGCCAGCTCGGTGAGCGTCATCCCCCGCTCGGCCAGGAGGCGGTCGAGATGGACCGTGATGCCGTGGGACTCCATCTCGGCGGGTGACATCAGACGACCCCTTCCAGGTCCTCGCGCATCCGCGCCCCCTCTCGCAGGACGCTCGCCAGCGCCAGCAGCCCGAGCCCGACGAGCGGGACGACCAGGGGGACGTCCCGCAGTTGATAACCGGCCTCCCCCGGGGCGACCGTCTCCAGAAGCCGCGTCATCGCGAGGTTCTCGATCTGCGGGGCCAGGAGACCTCCGGCGAGCAGCCACCAGCCGAGAAAGCGTACCCGGCTCGCGACGAGCGGAAGATAGACACCGTTGCGGGCGCCCCACAGCAGCCGCCACAGCAGGAGGAACGCTCCGGCGGCCACCACGAAGCCGGGAAGAGTGGTCAATGCCTGCCAGGCGTACTGGTCCGGTTCGGGAGAGCCGTCGATGAACTCCAGCCGGCTCGCCGAGGGCAACACCCCGGGCCGGGCGATCTGGACGAACGCCTCGTCGCGGAGGGGGATGCCGTAACCGTGGGGGGACTCCGCCACGACGAAGTCGCTGTTCAGCCCGAAGAACCCGTCCCGGGAGTAGAGCACCATGCCGGTGATCACTCCCGTCACCAGGACGAGGATCGCGAAGATCGCGGGGCGGCGTGCCGCCTGGCCGATCATGCTGTGCCGTGTCATCATCAGATCACCCTTGGCATATCGATTTTCGATGCGCCACGGAACATAGCGTATTGAAAATCGATATGCCAGGTATGGCTGTCCGGACTGCCCCGGCCGTCGTGGAACGCCGGGTTCGCGCCCGGGGCCGGGACCGGCCGCTATGGTGTGGCCGTGCCCGCCGTCCCCCGCATCTCCCCGCACACCCCTCCCCCCGCCGGCCGCCCCCGCCGGTTCGAGGCGGTCCGCGCGCGGCTGCCCGCCGTCCTCGCGGTCGTCGTCACGGTGGCCGCCGGGCTGGGGATCCGCGCGGTCACCGGCGGCTGGTTCGGCAAGTACGCCGGGGACGCCCTGTACACCGTGCTGGTGCACGCGCTCGTCGTCGCGGCGGTTCCGCGGGTCTCGCCGGTCCGGGCGGCGGCCTGCGCGCTGGCGTTCAGCTGGGCGGTGGAGTTCGCCCAGCTCACCCCGGTCCCGGCGGCGCTGTCGGAGGCGAGCGTGCTCGCCCGGCTGGTGCTCGGCAGCACGTTCGGCGCGGCCGACCTGGTCGCCTACGCCGCCGGGGCGCTCCTCTCCGCGGCGGCGCACACGGCCGCGGTCGCCGTCCGCACGCGCCGCGGCCGACTGACCGGCTGACCGGCCCCGCCACCGGCCCGGGCGGACGGGCCCCTCACCGCGCCGGGGAACCGCGCCAGGGAGCCGCGCCGACGGACCGTGCCGGGTGACCCGTGACATCTGTCGTGGGCCGGTCGTGACAGACGGCCGAGGAGGAGGACCCGCCCGCGGCGGAGGCTTGCGGCATGGAACGAACGCATCGACACGCGGTGGCCGCACACGGTCTCCGCAAGCACTACGGCGACGTGCGCGCCGTGGACGGGATCGACCTGCTGATCGAGCCGGGCGAGGTGGTCGCGCTGCTCGGGCCCAACGGGGCGGGCAAGTCCACGATGATCGATATGCTTCTCGGCCTGACCAGGCCGGACGCCGGCGAGGTCAGGCTGATGGGCGAGACGCCCGCCGAGGCGGTGCGCGGGGGCGCGGTGGGCGTGATGCTCCAGGAGGCGGCGCTGCTCGACGACGTGACCGTCCGCGAGATCGTGGTGATGATCGCCTCGCTGCACCGCGCGCCGCTGCCGGTGGAGGAGGCGCTGCGCCGGGCCGGGGTGACGGATCTCGCCGGGCGGCGCCCGGCGAGGCTCTCCGGCGGTCAGAAGCAGCGCGTCCGGTTCGCCATGGCGCTGGTCTCCGACCCGGGCCTGCTGGTGCTCGACGAGCCGACCTCGGCGATGGACGTGGGCGTCCGCCGGGAGTTCTGGGCCGCGGTGCGCTCCCTCACCGGCGCCGGCCGTACCGTGCTGTTCGCCACCCACCACCTGGAGGAGGCCGAGAAGCACGCCGACCGTGTCGTCCTCGTGCGGGACGGGAGGGTCGTGGCCGACGGCCCGGTGGCCGCCGTTATCTCCGAGGTCGGCGGCTGGACGGTCCGCGCCGCCGTTCCGGGCGCTCTTCCGGAGGAGCTGCGGGCGCTGCCCGGGGTGACCGCCGTGGAGCTGCGCGGCGACCGCGCCGAGCTGCGCTGCGCGGACTCGGCCGCGCCGCTGCGCGAGCTGCTGGCGCGTTTCCCCGCCGCGCACGACGTCGAGGTACGGGCGCTGAGCCTGGAAGAGGCCTTCCTGCGGCTGACCGCGCCCCTTCCGGAGGAGGTGTGACCGTGACGGGGTATCTGACGTTCGAGATCAGGCGGGTGCTGCGCGACACGAAGTTCCTCCTGTTCGCGGTGGTCCTGCCGGCCGGGCTGTTCCTCCTGGAGTCCGGCCTGTTCACCGATGTCGCCGGCCGGGGCTCCGCCGCGTACACGATGGGCGGCCTCGCGGCCTTCGGGGCGCTCAAGGCGGCGCTCGACGCCGGGTCCCGCACGGCGGTGGAGCGGAGTTCCGGCTGGCAGCGCCAGCTCCGCCTGACCCCGCTCTCCGGCGGGGGCTACCTGGTGGCGAAGGGGACGGTGGCGATGCTGGTGGCGTTTCCCCCGGTCGCCGGGGTGGCGCTGGCCGCGTTCGTGTCGGGGGTGGAGCTGCCGGCGGGCGGCTGGGCCTGGGCGGTGCTCGGGTCCTGGGCGGGCACCGTGCCGTTCGCCCTGCTCGGACTGCTGGCCGGTCAGCTCGTCACCGCGCGGAACGCGCAGGTCGTCTACGGCGGGCTCACGCTGGTGCTCGGCTTCCTCGGCGGGCTGCTCATCCCGGTCGGCGTGTTCCCCCCGGGGCTCGCGGCCGTCGCCCAGGCGCTGCCGAGCCACTGGCTGGCCGAGCTGGGGCACGCCGCGGCGACCGGCGGCGCCCGGCTCGGCGCGGCGGCCGCGGTGCTGGCGCTCTACACGGTGGTGCTGGGTGCGGCCGTCGTCGTCCGCTACCGGCGCGACAGCGCGCGCACCTGACCTGTGTGACGGCCCTCTTCCGGGGCGGGGGCCGTCTGTGGGCCGTCTGTGGGCCGCCTCCGGGATGACGGCGGCCCCGGGTGTGACGGCCGGGTGACGGCAGGGCGGCGGGCGGGAGTCCGCCGCCCGACGGAGAACTAGGGTGATTGCCATGCGAGATCGGGGCCTGTTCGCCGCCGCGGCGTGGCCGGTCCGGAGCGTCGGCGGCCGGGGCGGCCGGTGGACGGCGGCGCGGGGCGTCGCCGTACTGGTCCTGGCCGCCGCCTGGCCGGTCTGGTGGGCCGTCGCGGAGGCCGTCCGGCCGGACGCGGGCCCGGCCCGCGCCGCCGCCGCGGCGCTGGCGGTCTGCTACGCGGCGGGCTGGGTCGCCGGGGTGGCGCTGGGCACCGGGTGGCCGCCCCGGGCGCGGATCGCGTTGCTCTGCGGGCTGTTCGCGCTGGGCGGCGGCCTGATCCTGCTCCAGGACGACCCGATGACCGGCCTGGACCGCCTCGTCTACGTGCTCGCGGCGGCCGTGTGGCTGCTGCCCGCCCGCTGGGGCGTCCTGCTGGGCCTGGTGGCCGCGGCCGGGCGGCTGGCCGTGGCCTGGACGGTGACCGGTTCGGTGAACGCGGCCGCCGGGATCGCGGTCATCCCGGGCACCGTCACGCCGGTGGCCGTCATGCTGCTGATCCGGCTGCTCGTCCAGCTGAGCCAGGCCCGCGACGAGATCGAGACGCTGGCGACCGCGGCGGAGCGGGCCCGGCTGGCCAGGGACCTGCACGACGTCCTCGGGCACACCCTCACGACGATCACCGCGAAGACCGGCCTGACCCGCCGCCTGCTGGAGAGCGGAGCGGACCGGGATCGGGCGGTGGCCGAACTGCGCGACATCGAACGGCTCTCCCGGGAGGCGCACGCGGAGGTCCGCGCGACCGTCTCCGGCCGTCGCCGCCCGTCGCTGGCCGTCGAGCTGGCCGGGGCCCGCGCGGCGCTGCGGGCGGCGGGGATCCGGGCCACGCTGCCGCACGCCGTGGACCACGTCTCCCCCGAGCTGCGGGAGCCGTTCGCGTACGTGCTGCGCGAGGGGGTCACGAACGTCGTACGGCACAGCGGCGCCGCCCGGTGCGAGGTGCGGCTCGGCGAGTCGTCGCTGGAGATCCGCGACGACGGCCGGTCGCCCGCCCGTGCGCACGAGGCGGGGAACGGGCTGGCGGGCCTGGCGGAACGGCTGCGCGCGGTCGGCGGGCGGCTGGACGCGGGTCCGCTGCCCGAGGGCGGTTTCCGGCTGCTGGCGGGCCGCTCATGATCAGGGTCCTGCTCGCCGACGACCAGGCGCTCGTCCGGGGCGCGCTGGCCGCGATGCTCGCGCTGGAGCCGGACATCGAGGTGGTCGCCCAGGTGGGGTCGGGCGACGAGGCGGTGGAGGCCGCGCGCCGTACCCGCCCGGACGTGGCGCTGGTCGACGTGCAGATGCCGGGGAAGGACGGGCTGGCCGCCACCGCCGAACTGCGGGCCGCCCTTCCTTCGTGCCGCGTGGTGATCTGCACGACCTTCGGGCGGCCCGGTTACTTCGCCAGGGCGATGGAGAACGGCGCCGCGGGGTTCGTGGTGAAGGACTCCTCCCCCGAACACCTGGTCGACACGGTGCGGCGGGTCCACTCGGGGCTGCGGGTGGTCGATCCGGCCCTGGCCGCCGAGTCCCTGGCCAGCGGCGCCGGCCCGCTGACCGCCCGGGAGCGCGACGTGCTACGGCAGGCGCGCCGCGGCGGCACCGTCGCCGAGATCGCCAGGGCCCTGTCCCTGTCCAACGGCACGGTGCGCAACCACCTGTCCTCGGCCATCGGCAAGACGGGGGCGGGCACCCGCGCGGAGGCGGCGCTGATCGCCGAGGAGTACGGCTGGCTCTGAGCCGGCAATCCCCCTGCAACAGTCCGTTGAGCGGCCCGGCCCACGATGGGACACGACTCCGGAAGCCACCCGCCGAACGACCGGGAGGCTTCGGGGACGCCGTGAGGTGGGGCGGCGAGGAGCCCGCGCCCACCTGGCGCGTTCCCGATCCGACCGGCAGGGCGTGGGCGCCGTGTGGTGCCGCGGGCGATCTCGATGGAGGAGACCATGCGTTCACGGCGTCTCACGGCGGCGGTTCTCGGCGCGGCCGTCCTCGGAATGTCGATCGGCTTCGTCTCCGGCACGGTCGCGCCCGGCCCCACCGTCGCGGACTTCGGGCAGCCCACCCGCACCGGCCCCGGTTCCTCCGCCGCCGGCTCCGCGCGGCCCGCCGGTATCGGTCCCGGCTGAACCGGCTCCGCGTCAGAGGGCCCGAACGCGCGGGAGCTTCCCGGGCGGGCCGGGCCGGTGAGGCGGTCCGGGTGCGCCGGAAGGCACGGGAGGACACGGGAAGGCGGCGACCGGCCGCCGGCCGCCATATCCTGTGCGCATCATGCCTGAGGGACACACCATTCACCGCCTCGCGGCGCAGCACCGCGAGCTGCTCGGCGGCCGGGTGATCCACGCCGAGAGCCCGCAGGGCCGGTTCGCCGCCGGAGCGGCCCGGATCGACGGGCGGGTGCTGCGCGAGACCGACGCGCACGGCAAGCACCTGCTGCTCGGCTTCGACGACGACACCTGGCTCCACGTGCACCTGGGCATCTACGGCAAGTACGCCTTCGGCCTGGTGCCTGTGCCCGCCCCGGTCGGCGCGGTGCGGCTGCGCCTGACCGGCCCCGGGCACTACGCCGACCTGCGCGGGCCCAACACCTGCGAGCTGCTCGACCCGGGTGAGAAGAAGGCGCTGCACGACAGGCTCGGCCCCGACCCGCTGCGCGCGGACGCCGATCCCGAGCTCGCCTGGCGGCGGATCGGCCGCAGCCGCACCTCCATCGGCGTCCTGCTGATGGACCAGTCGGTGGTGGCGGGCGTGGGAAACATCTACCGCGCCGAGGCGCTGTTCCGCCAGGGGGTGGACCCGGCGCGGCCCGGCCGCGACCTCACCCGCGAGCAGTGGGCCGCCATCTGGGACGACCTGGTGTTCCTGATGGCCGAGGGGGTGCGGGTGGGCCGGATCGACACGGTCCGCCCCGAGCACACCCCGCAGGCGATGGGCCGCCCGCCCCGGGTGGACGGCCACGGCGGTGAGGTCTACGTCTACCGGCGTTTCGGCATGCCGTGCCTCCTGTGCGGGACGGAGGTCCGCACCGGGGTCCTCTCCGGCCGCAACCTGTTCTGGTGCCCGTCCTGCCAGACCTCCTGACCACCCCGGCCGCGCGGTCAGAGGAGCCGGAGGACGGCGTCGATCGACGCCTGGGAGGCCGGGATCAGCGGCAGCCGGACGGCCGCGGTCGGGATCCGGCCCTGGGCGTGCAGCACGCCCTTGAGGACCGTGGGATTGGGTTCGGCGAACAGGCTCGCCGACATGACGGACAGCCGGTGCCCCAGGGCCCGGGCGTGCGCGACGTCGCCCGCGCCCCACGCCCGCGCCAGCTCGGCGAACCGGGCGGTGCGCAGGTGGGCGGAGGCGAGGATGCCGCCGGAGGCGCCCAGCGCGAGCAGCGCGGAGAAGAACGGGTCGTCCCCGGCGAGCACCGCGAACCCCTCGGGCGGGTCGGCCAGCAGGGTGACGGTGTCCTGGTCGACGCCGCCGACGGCGTGCTTGACCCCGGCCACCATGGGCAGCTCCCCCAGCCGCCGCAGGGTGGCGGCGCCGACGGACTGGCCGGTCCGGTAGGGGATGTTGTAGACGACCAGCGGCACCGGGGTCTCCTGCGCCAGCGCGGCGAAGTGGGCGAGCACCCCGGCCTCGGACGGCCGGACGAAGGACGGCACGGTGACCAGCGCGGCGTCGGCGCGGTCCTTGAGGGCGAGCAGGGCCGCGGCCGATCCGCGGGTGTCGCTCGACCCGGCCCCGACGACGAGCGTCGCACCCCGCTCCCGGCACACCCGCCCGCAGATCTCGACGACCGCCTGCCGCTCGTCGGGGGCCAGCGTGGCCACCTCGGCGGTGGTGCCGAGGGCGACCAGCCCGGTCGCGCCCTCGTCGAGGGCGGCGTACGCCAGGTCTTCGAGCGCCGCGAGGGCGATCTCGCCGTCCTCGGCGAACGGGGTGATGAGAGGAACGAGCACACCGCTGAGGTTCATGTTCCAAGCTTCCCGGTCACCGACCGTGCAGGTCCAGTTCGCTTTTCTTCCGAGAACGTTAAGCTGAACTGATGCTCGATGTGCGACGCCTCCGCCTGCTGCGCGAACTGGCCCACCGGGGCACGATCGCCGCGGTCGCCGAGGCCCTGGCCTTCACGCCCTCGGCCGTCTCCCAGCAGCTCGCCGTACTGGAGCGGGAGGCCGGGACGGCGCTGCTGGAACGGACCGGCCGCCGGGTACGGCTGACCCCCGCCGGGCTCGCGCTGGTCGGTCACGCCGAGGCCGTGCTCGAACGGCTGGAGCAGGCCGCGGCCGAGCTGGCCGCGGCGCGGACCGACCTGACCGGCGCCGTCCGGATCGGCGCCTTCCCCACCGCCACCCGCGCCATCCTGCCCGCGGCCCTGGCCGCGCTGGACCGCGACCATCCCGGGCTGGAGCCGATGGTGGACGAGATCGACCCCGCCGAGGTGGCGCCGCGGCTACGGGCGGGCGACCTGGACGTGGCCCTGGTGCACGAGTACGACTTCGTCCCCGCCGCCCCCGACCTGGCCCTCGACTCCCGGCCGCTGCTGGAGGAGTCGATGTTCCTCGCCTCTCCCGACGAGGCCGGACCCCCGGCGGAGCGGTGGGACGCGTACGGCGGCGTGGGCGGGAGCGACGCGGGCGGGGCAGGCGGGACCGGAGGCGGCGGCGCGGGCGGTGATCCGCTGGCGCGGTGGCGCGACGCCCCCTGGATCGCCTCCACCCCCGGCACCCTCTGTCACGCGATGACCGTGCGGGCCTGCCAGGCGGCCGGGTTCGCCCCGCGGATCCGGCACCACGTCGACGACTTCGCCACCGTCCTGGCGATGGTCGCGATCGGCCAGGGCGTCGCGCTGGTGCCGGAGCTGGGCGCCGCCGACCCGCCCGGCGGCGTCCGGCTCGCGGAGCTGCCGATGCGCCGCCGTACGCTGATCGCCTTCCGCCGCGGATCGGGGGACCATCCGGCCATCGCCGCCTTCGTCGCCGCGCTGCGCTCCTCGGCGCCGGCGGGCCGCCGCGCCTGACGCGGCGGCACCGGGGCGGTGAACCCGGCACGGCCCGCGCGGGAGTACGGGCCGCGCGGGGAAGCGGGCCGTACGGGGAAGCGGGCCGTACGGCTCACATGAGGGTGCGGGCGGTCCAGAGCTCGGGGAAGACCTGACGCTGCATGCTGCGCTCCAGCCAGGCCAGGCCGTTGGACCCGCCGGATCCCGGCTTGGCGCCCATCGAGCGGCGCACCGCCATCACGTGGCGGTAGCGCCAGTCGGAGAACCGTTCGGCCAGGTCGGTCAGCGCCTCACCGAGCGGGGCGAGCGGCCCGCCGTACACCTCGACCCAGACGGCCTCGACCTCGGGACCGGGCTCGTAGTCGGCGGCGTAGTCGCGCTCGATCGCCTTCCGCGGGACGGCGTGACCCCGCCGGGCGAGGAAGGCGAGCACCGAGTCGTACAGGCTCGGCTCGGAGAGGGCCTTGACCAGCTCCCGGTAGGTCTCGGGGTTGCGGCGGTGCGGGCGGGTCAGGGCCTCGGACTTGTTGCCGAGCAGGAACTCCACGTGCCGGTAGGCCGCCGACTGGAAGCCCGACGCCTCGCCGAGGGCGTCGCGGAACCGGTTGAACTGCGCCGGGGTGAGCCAGCTCAGCGATGCCCAGGCGGCGTTGAGCGCCTCGAAGTGCCGGACGGAACGCCTGATCGTCGCGGTCGCGGCGGCGTCGTCGTCCTCGTCGAGCTGACGCTGGGCGAGCTGCCACTCCGAACGCAGCAGGCCGAAGTACAGCTCCATCACCTGCGTGGTCACCAGGAACGCCAGTTCCTCGGGGGCGTCGGTGACGGTGCGCTGGAGCCGGTGCAGGACCGCCGTCCCGACGTAGTCGTCGTACGGCGTGGCGCTGTCGAAGGCGAGCGTGGGCAGGCCCCCGTTGGCGATGGACCGCAGTTCGCGGTCATGCTCGCTGAGCTGCCTGGTGCCGGTCATCTTGGTACTCCTCGTATGTGTCCTATCACCTCCATGGTGCTCCGGAGTCGCATGTTGCGAAATAATCAACCAAAGGCGATAGGCGTCTTCCGCTTTTGGAACGGAAGGCGTTCGGCCGGTTCGGTTTGCGACATGACGGAGTGTGACCGTGGACGCCATGGACTGGGCACTGCTGGACGAGTTGCAGCGGGACGCGAGGCTGTCCTACAGCGAGCTGGCCCGGCGGGTGCACATGTCGGCCCCGGCGGTGGCCGAGCGGGTGCGGCGGCTGGAGGAGACCGGGGTGATCACCGGCTACCACGCGCGCGTGGACCCGGCGCTGGCCGGGCGCGGGGTCGCGGCGCTGATCAGGATGTCCTGCTACGGGCCGCGCTGCGTGCTGCGCGACGAGCAGGCGCTGGCCTGGCCGGAGATCCTGGAGGTGCACCGGGTGACGGGCGACACCTGCTGCCTGCTGCGGGTGGCCGCCTCGTCGATGACGGCGTTCGAGGAGCTGATCGACCGGCTCGCGCCGTACGGGCACCCGTCGAGCATGATGGTGCTCTCCAGCCCGGTTCCCTGGCGGCCCCTCACGCCATGACGGTCCGGAACGACCGTGATCCGGCGCGTCCCAGGCCCCTGGCGGTCCCTCCTGGCGGTCTCTGACGTCGTGACGGTCCGGAACGACCGCGATCCGGACCGCCCCCGGCCCCTGGCGGCCTCTGACGCCCTGGGTCCTCGCCCTCACGTCTCCGGCGGGAAGCCGGAGGGGGCCCGTGCCGGACCGGAGTCGAGGAGGGCGAGGTAGTCGTCGAGTTCCCGGCCCGCGGCGAGCATCGCCCGGCTCCGGCGCCCGAGCCGGGTCCGCCATTCGCGCAGCAGGTCCGCCAGGTCCACCGTGCTCCCCGCGGCGCGCAACTGCTCGACGAAGAGCCTGATCCGGGCGAGCGGGTAGCCGCCTCGGCGGAGCTGGCGGGCCATCCGCGCGTCGCGGACCGCGCCGGGCGGGTAGACGCGGTAGCCGGTGGCGCGGTCGCGGTGCGGCTGGAGGATGCCGGCCCTCTCCCACTTCCGCAGCGACGCCGGGTGCATCCCGAGCTGGTGGGCCAGCGCCCCGATGGTCAGTCCGCCGGACGGGCCGCCGCTGGACGCGGGTTCCGTGGCCGGCCGCCCGGACGGGTTCCCGCCGGGTCCGGGCTCCGCGGTCAGGGCGCCGAGCGCGGCGGCGACCTCGCCGAGGGTCTCGCGCTCGCGCAGCAGCTCGACGTGCGCCCGGTCGATGAGGCGGAACAGCGTCTCGTCGTCGCGGTGGTGCGCGGCGCGCATGATCTCCACGGCCGTCCGGTGCCCGTACCCGGGCCGCAGGGCGAGGAAGGCGCGCAGGGCCTGGGCGTGGACGGCGGAGTAGCGCCGGTATCCGGTGTCGCCGCGCTCGGCGGGCGGGAGGATCCCCTCGTCCTCGTAGTTGCGGACCGCCTGGGTGGACAGGCCGTGCTCCCGGGCGAGATCGACCGGCCGTAGCGCTCGTCGTGCCATGTTCCCCTCATCGGCTCATCGGCGCTTCAAGGGTTCGAAGGTACAGCCTCCCCCTCAGGAGGAGCGGTCGGACGGGAAGACGCGTCCGGTGATCGCGCCGGCGGTGGCGCGCCAGATCGGGGAGGCGGCGTCGATGACGTCGAAGTGGCCGCCGGACATCTCCAGGTACGTCACGTCGTCTCCGGCGTCCTGGGCGGCGCGGGCGTAGCGGCGGCCCAGGTCGAGGAGGTCGAGGTTGTCGCCCCCGCCCTGCACGACGAGCTGGGGGACGCCCAGGGGCAGCCGCTCCATCGGGCTGGAGTCGCGGTAGGTCCCGGGTGCCTCGTCGGCCGTCCCGCCGAGGGCGGCCTCCACCGCGCCGTCCCCCAGGTTCCTGCGCTCGCCCTCCACGAGGTCCACGATGCCGGCCAGGGAGACGGCCAGGGTGACCCGGCGGTCGTCGGCGGCGGCGCGCAGGGCGAGCTGGCCGCCCGCCGAGTGGCCGACGAGCACGACCGGCCCCGGGGCGTCCCCGACGGCCAGCGCGACGCCGCGGGCCACGTCCTCGGTGGTCGCGGCCCAGCCGTGCAGGTCGGGGCGGCGGTACTCCAGGTTCCAGGCGGCGAAGCCGCGTCCGGCCAGGTCGACGCAGAGCGCGTCCATCAGGTCGGCGCCCCAGACGGAGCGCCAGTAGCCGCCGTGCAGCAGCACCGCCACGGGCGCCCGGCCGGCGTCACCGCGCTCCGGGAGGCGCACCTCGGCCCACTGGTCGGGGTGCTCGCCGTAGGGGACGCGCCGGGCCGGCCACCGCAGCCGGTGCACGGCGTGCCTGATCGCCCAGGTCAGCCCGCCGACCCCGCGCCCGTACAGGTACGTCGCGCCGGGTCCCGAGGCGGGCGGGGGAAACCGGTCGCCCGGGGCGGCCGGCTTGGTGAGGTCCACCCAGACGGCCCGGGGGTGCCCGGCGAACAGCGCGCGCGCCTCGGGGTCGGGACCGGGGACGGCGACCACCGGGCCCGGCGACTCCAGTGCCTCGCGGAAGGCGGGCAGGTCGGCGGCCGGCGACACCCTGCCCTGGACGCCGAGGGCGGCGAACTCGCGGTCGGCCACCTCGGTGAGCAGCCGGAGATCGGCGACCAGGGCGGGACCGGTGACCACGAGCACCTCTGATGCGAAGATCATCCGCTTATTGTCCACTATCCCCTGAATGGTCGCACTGGGATGAGCCCGGGACGCAGGCCGGCGGCAGGAGCCCGGCGGAAGCCGATGCCGGCGGTGCCCCTCGGCCCCGGCCCTGACCGCCCCGGCGACGCGGTGATCGCAAGGGGATAACAACCTTTTTTCACCATGAACCCGGATCACGACATATTTCATGGTTTTTGGGATGATATCGGGGTGTCAGTCCCTAGCTTCTGGTACTGCTGAGGCATTAGCGTCTGCCCATGCGCCACGTTGAGATCTCCGGCAAGAGGCTCCGGCTGAGGGAAGTGACCGCCGCGGACGTGGACGCGATGCATGCCGTGTACGGCGACCCCACCGCCACCGAGCACCTGCCGTTCGACCCGCGCACCCGCGAGGAGGTCGAGGAGATCGTCGCCGAGGCGATGGACGCCGCCCGCGCCGAGCCCCGCCGCCTGTACGTGCTCGCCGTGACCGAGGCCGACCGCGACGACGCCATCGGCGTGGCCCGCCTGCGCATCGACGCCGACCACCCGCACAGCGCGGAGCTCGGCCTCGGCCTGCGGCCCGACCACTGGGGCCGCGGCATCGGCACCGACCTGATCCGGCTGGTGCTCGCGTTCGGCTTCCGGGATCTGCGCCTGCACCGCGTCTGGGGCGCGCGCTCCCCCGCCAACACCGCGGCCCAGCTCGCGATGCTGGTGGCCGGGATGGTCGAGGAGGGCCGGATCAGGCACCACGTGCGGGCCCGGGGCACCTGGCGCGACTCCGTGATCCACTCGGCCCTGGAGGACGAGTGGGAGGGGTACCGCGACGTCTGACCCGGCCCGCGCGGGCCGGTGGGCGCGCGCCCGCCGGCCCACGGTCCGTGACCGTCCGGTCCGGCTCCCGGAAGGGAGCCGATCCGGGGATGTCCGTACCGCCCGCACGGCGCAGGTCGTGACGGAATTGCTGCCATTTTCAGTTACAAAGGTGGGAAAATACCCCTAGAGTCCGCCCCTGTGAGTGAGAGTTCCAGCCTCCCCGTACGCGGGCGCGCCGTACGGCCCTCCGGCCGGCACCGCAGACCCGTGCCCTCCCAGCTCCCACCCGAGGCACCCGCGCTGGTGCTCGCCACGCTCGGCGACGCGTCAGGCGTCGCCGCCGAGCTGGCGTCCATGATCCGGGTGGACAACCCACAGATCGAAGTGCGCCTCGCCGGTCTCGGCGAGGACGGCAAGGAGCTGACCTCCGAGCTGGAGGCGGCGGCCCGTGAGCGTCCCGCGGACGGCGAGGCCGCCATCGTGGTGCCCCTGCTGACCGGCCCGCACCCGGTCGCCGACGGCGTGATCGCCGCGGCGGTCGCGGCGAGCGGGACGGCGGCGCGCGTCACCGAGTCGCTCGGGCCGCACCCGCTGCTCGCCGAGGCGCTGCACATCCGCCTGGCCGAGAAGAACCTGGCCCGCGCGGACCGGATGCGGCTGCTCAACGTCGGAAGCCCCATCGACGCGGTCGTCCTCGCCACGGTCGGCGGCGCGGCCGGGGCGGCCGAGGCCCAGCCGACGGCCGTCCTGCTGGCCTCGCGCCTGACCCTCCCCGTGCTGGTCGCCTCCCTGGACGGCGGCCCGGACGCCGCCGCCGCGGCCGAGCGGCTGCGCGGCGTCGGCGCCGAGCGCATCGCCCTCTCCCCCTGCCTCATCGGCCCCGAGGCCGACCCCGGCCTGGTGGGCGAGGCGGCGGCACTGATCGGCGCCGAGTCCGCCGACCTGCTCGGCGCGCACGACCTCATCGCCGACCTCGCCGCCCGCGCCTACGGAAGCGTCCTGGCCGAGGACGACTGACGACCGGCGGCCGGGCACGGCTGACGGTCGAGGCCGGCCGGTGAGCGAGGACGATCGACGGCCGGTGAGCGAGGAAGACCCTCGGCCGGCGACCGAGGACGGCCGAGAGCCGTCGGCGGCCGGCGGCTTCACGCGTGCGCCCCCTTCCGGTGCGGCCGCACCGGAAGGGGGCGCGCGGGACGGGCCCTGACCGATCCCGGTGTGCTCCCGTACCGGATCTCAGCGCCGCGTCAGCGCCAGCACGCTCAGCCCGAACATCAGGACGCCCAGGGGAAGGTGGACCGCCGGTACGTTCGCGATGCCCAGCGCGACCTGGGCGGAGGCGAGGACGAGGAAGCCGGACGCGTGCCAGATGGGGCGGGGCGAGCCGCCGCCCGGCTTCCACGCCAGCACCGCCGCGACCACGTACAGCAGCGCCGCCCCGTACATCACGCGGGCTCCGACACTGTGCAGCGTCTCTCCGTAGGACGTGGTCAGCAGCAGTCCGGCGGAAACCGCCTGAAGGAAGATGGTCAGAGTCTGCAGAGCGATCGCGATCCGCAGAAACGAGAAGCTGCGCTGTGCCGTCGTCTGGGTGGCCATGCCACGGTCCCCCTGTTCCGCCCTCGGGGGCAGTAGGTCGGTAAGGTCTCATCGGTCCGACGACGCGGGCCGGTGAAAGGTAAGGCGAGAAGGCGATCGGAAGTATGGGGACGGCCGGAACGAGCATCGATGAGACAGCCGGTGAGCGGCGCCAGCTGATCAATGTCGCCTACCGGTTGCTCGGTTCGCTGGCCGAGGCCGAGGACGCGGTACAGGAGGCCTACGCGCGCTGGTACGCGCTGCCACGAAGCCGGCAGGAGGAGATCGTGTCCCCTGGCGCCTGGCTGACGACGGTGACCAGCCGCATCTGCCTGGACGTGCTCGGCTCGGCGCGGGCCCGGCGTGAACGCTATGTCGGCGCGTGGCTGCCCGAGCCGCTGCCCGGCCACGCCGGGTGGGACCACGGCCATGGCGCCGACCCCGCCGACCCGGCCGACCAGATGGTCCTGGACGAATCGGTGACCATGGCCTTCCTCGTCGTCCTGGAGTCGATGACGCCCGCCGAGCGGGTGGCGTTCGTCCTGCACGACGTCTTCCGTTACCCCTTCGCCGAGATCGCCGGCATCCTCGGCCGGACCCCCGCGGCCTGCAAGCAGCTGGCGGCCTCCGCCCGGCGGCGGGTGGGCGCCGCGCGCCCTCCGGTGACAGCGGCTCGGCAGGCCGACGTGGTGCGGCATGTCAAAGAGGCATGGGAGACGAAGGACATCGCGGCCCTCGTCGACCTCCTCGACCCGGCCGCCGTGATGACCGCCGACGGCGGCGGCATGGTCGGCGCCGCCCTGCACCCGATCGAGGGCGCCGTGCCCATCGCCCGGTACATGGCCGCCATCGCCGACAAGGCTCCGGGGCTCGAACTCCTGGAGCGGCCGGTCAACGGCGTGCCGGGCCTGGTGGCCCAGGTCGCCGGCGTCGTCACGACCGTGGCCTCGTTCGATGTCGCCGACGGCCGCGTCACCCGGATCTGGGCGGTCCGCAACCCGGAGAAGCTGCGGCCGTGGACGCGGGAGGGAAAGTCTCATGAGCCGCCGGACCGGGCCTAGGGCCTAGTCCCGCTCCAGCCAGACGTAGCCGGCGAAGCGGCCGGTCACGCCGTCGCGGCGGTGGGAGAACAGCTCGGGGCTCTCGATGGTGCAGCGCGTGTCGTGGGTGACCTCGCCGACACCGGCCCTGGCGAGCTGCGAGTTGACCGCGGCCCGCAGGTCGAGGGCGGGGGTGTCGTGGCGGGTGATCGACCACGCCTCGGGGACGACGGCCGTGACCTCGGCGCGCATCTCCTCCGGCACCTCGTAGCAGCTCCCGCAGGCCATCGGGCCGATCAGGGCGGTCATCCGGCCCGGCTCCGCGCCGCGCGCCGTCATCTCCGCCACCAGCGCCGGGACCACCCCCGAGACGGTGCCGGCCCGCCCGGAGTGCGCCGCGCCCACCAGGCCCGCCGCGGGGTCGGCCAGCAGGACGGGCGCGCAGTCGGCGCACAGCGCCGCCAGGCCGAGACCGGGGACGTCGGTGCAGACGCCGTCCAGCGGCGGCGGGTCGTCGCCGAACGGCTCGGTGACGTAGCGGACGTCGGCGCTGTGGACCTGCCGCATGAACACGACCCGATCCAGTCCGAACTCCGCCGCGGTCCTGGCCCGGTTGGCCGCGACCGCCGCGGGGTCGTCCCCGCACGCGCCGCCGAGGTTGCGGGTGTCGTACGGCGCAGCGCTCACGCCTCCGTGACGGTCCGTGATCCTCATCTGAACGTTCACGGCCCCGACCTTACCGACCCGGCGGAACCCCTCCCCCACCGCGTTCGTTGCACCGTCAGCGCGGACCCTCCGTTCCGCCGGTTCCCCCGAGAGGTTGCGAGCGCATGACGCAGATCGCGTACGACCGCAAGGAGCAGCTCCGTCAGATCGAGAGCGGCCTGATGCCCGGCGAGCAGATCATCGCCGTCTACGACGCCATCGGCGCGGGCACCGGGTTCCTCGGCCTCACCGACAGGCGGGTGATCGTCCAGGACAAGTCGTTCGTGGGCAAGAAGATCGCCATCACGAGCATCCCCTACAGCAAGATCTCGGCCGTCAGCGTGGTGAGCAACAAGTCCCTCGCGGGCGGGTTCTTCTCCTCCGGCGCCATCGCCGTCCACGTGGGCACCCACACCTACGAGGTGGAGTTCCGCGGCGACGAGAAGGCCCACCACGCCCACAACGTCATCCTGAGCCTCATCAGCCGTTGACCCCGCCGTATCGCCGTCCCCGCCGCTCCGCCGTACCCGCGCGGGAGGCGGCGGGGCGGGGCGGCCGGGGCGCGAACGGGCCGCGCGCGGCGTCCGGCGCCGGGTCCGCCGGCGAGGCCGGCCCGGCGGCTCCCGTCAGGAGGCGGTCACCGACCGGTACAGGTCCATCGTCCGCTCGGCGATCCTGGCCCAGGAGAAGTGCTCCACGGCCCGTGCCCGCCCGGCCGCGCCCAGCTCGGCGGCCAGCTTCGGGTCGTCCAGCAGCCGGTTGATCCGCTCGGCGAGGTCGGCGGCGAACCGCTCGGGGTCGTCGGGAGAGCCGTCGGCGGCGGACTGCTCGATCGGCACCAGCAGGCCCGTCGACCCGTCGGCCACGACCTCGGGGATGCCACCGGTGGCGGTGGCCACCACGGCTGTCTCACAGGCCATGGCCTCCAGGTTCACGATGCCCATCGGCTCGTAGACCGAGGGGCAGACGAACACCGTGGCGTGGGTCAGGATCTGGATCACCTCGGGGCGCGGGAGCATCTCCGAGATCCACACCACGCCCTCGCGGTCCAGCCCCCGGACCAGGGCGGTCACCTCCTCGGCGATCTCCGGGGTGTCCGGCGCGCCCGCGCAGAGCACGAGCTGGGCGTCGCTCCGCAGGTCCCGTGCCGCGTGCAGCAGGTGGACCAGCCCCTTCTGCCGGGTGATCCGGCCCACGAACACCACGTACGGCCGGGCCGGGTCGATGCCGTGCCTGGTCAGGAAGCCGGTGTCGGGATCGGGGGCGTACTGGGCGGTGTCGATCCCGTTGTGGATCACCGTGACCTTCTCCGGCGCCACCTCCGGGTAGGCGGCCAGCACGTCGCGGCGCATGCCCTCCGAGACCGCGACGACCGCGTCGGCGCTCGCCAGCGCGCCGCGCTCGGCCCAGGACGACAGGGTGTAGCCGCCGCCGAGCTGCTCGGCCTTCCACGGCCGCAGCGGCTCCAGGCTGTGGGTGGTCATCACGTGCGGGACGCCGTACAGCATCTTGGCGACGTGGCCGGCGAAGTTGGCGTACCAGGTGTGGCTGTGCACCAGGTCCGCGCCCCGGCACGCCGCCGCCATCTCCAGGTCGACGCCGAGGACCTGGAGGGCGGCGTTGGCCTCCTCCAGCCCGGCCGGCGTCCGGTACGCCGCCACCCCCTCCTCCGCCCGGGGCGCTCCGAAGCAGCGCACCCGGACCTCGGCCAGCCTCCGCAGTTCGCGGGCGAGGTACTCGACATGGACACCGGCGCCGCCGTACACCTCTGGGGGATACTCGCGGCTCAGCAGATCAACGCGCATATGATCAGCGTAGTGTTTCATCCCTGTTCATCGGGTTAGGGTCGGGTGTATGAGAGTCCTCGCGATCGTCCTCGCCGGCGGCGAAGGCAAGCGGCTGATGCCGCTCACGGCCGACCGGGCCAAGCCGGCCGTGCCGTTCGGGGGGATATACCGGCTCGTCGACTTCGTGCTGTCGAATCTGGCCAACGGCCAGTACCTGAAGATCGTGGTGCTGACGCAGTACAAGAGCCACAGCCTCGACCGGCACGTCTCCCGCACCTGGCGGCTGTCGACCATGCTGGGCAACTACGTCACCCCGGTGCCCGCTCAGCAGCGGCTGGGCCCGCACTGGTTCTCCGGGTCGGCCGACGCGCTGTTCCAGAACCTGAACCTCATCTACGACGAGATGCCCGAGCACGTCATCGTGTTCGGCGCCGACCACATCTACCGGATGGACCCCCGGCAGATGGTCGAGCAGCACATCGACTCCGGCGCCGACGTGACGGTGGCGGCCATCCGGCAGCCGCTGTCGCTCGCCGACCAGTTCGGGGTGATCGAGACCGACCCGGCCGGGCGGCGGATCGTGGCGTTCCGCGAGAAGCCCAAGGACGCGGTGGGGCTGCCCGACGCCCCCGACCAGGTGTACGCGTCGATGGGCAACTACGTCTTCAAGACCCAGGCGATGCTCGACGCGCTCCGCGAGGACGCGCTCGACCCCACCAGCAAGCACGACCTCGGCGGGAACATCATCCCGATGCTGGTGAAGTCCGGCGGCGCCCAGGTGTACGACTTCGCCGACAACGTGGTGCCCGGCTCCACCGAGCGCGACCGTGGCTACTGGCGCGACGTCGGAACGCTCGACGCCTTCTACGAGGCCCACATGGACCTCATCTCACCGCACCCGGTCTTCAACCTGTACAACCAGCAGTGGCCGATCTACACCTGGCACGACCCGCTCCCGCCGGCCAAGTTCGTCCACAACGAGGGCGACCGGGTCGGGCGGGCGGTCGACTCCCTGGTGTCCGCCGGTGTGATCGTCTCCGGCGGCCTGGCGGACCACTCGATCCTCTCCCCCGGTGTGGTGCTGCACTCGCACTCGCGGGTGGAGGACTCGGTGCTGATGGACAACGTGAAGATCGGCCGGGGCGCCGTCGTCCGCAAGGCGATCATCGACAAGAACGTGGTCATCCCCGACGGGGCGCGGATCGGCTTCGACCTCGAGTACGACCGCAGCCGGTTCGCGGTCACCCGGAACGGGATCGTGGTCATCGGCAAGAACGAGATCATCGACCGCTGACGGGCGGCCTGGAGGCAATGCCTCGGCCGGTACACCGGCGCCAGGCCGCTGACCGGTGCCGGGTCGCCCGGCCGCGTCGGCCGGCCGGTGCCTCGGGTGCCGGGCCGCGCGCGGTGCGGCCCGGTGTCCCGGAGAGGCGGATCAGTTGACCGAGGGCTTCTCCGGAAGCCGGTCGAGGATCGCCTGGAACATCGTCGCGTTGAACGCGGCCATCTCGTCCATCCGCGTCTCCAGCTTGTCCATGCGGGAGTCCAGCCCGTCCATGCGGGAGTCCAGCTTGTCCATGCGGGAGTCCAGCCCGTCCATGCGGGAGTCCAGCTTGTCCATGCGGGAGTCCAGCCCGTCCATGCGGGAGTCCAGCTTGTCCATGCGGGAATCCAGCCCGTCCATGCGCTCGTCGACGCCGGCGAACCTGGCGCGCATCTCATCGCGGAGTTGCTCGACCTTGGCGTCCACCTCGGACACCTTGACGTCCAGCGCGAGGACCCTGGTGCCCAGGTTCGACACGCTTAAGCCAAGGCCCGTGACCTTGGCGTCGAGCTCCGACACCTTCGTGTCGAGACCCGCAACCTTGGCGTCCAGCTCCGACACCTTCGTGTCGAGACCCGCAACCTTGGCGTCCAGCTCCGACACCTTCGTGTCGAGCTTCTCAGCTTCGATCCGCAGGTTCAGGACCTTTTCGTCCAGACGGGTCATGCCGAAGCCGAGGCCGATGACCCGGCGCTCCACCCCTTCTAGGCATTTGCCCATCACATCGAGCTTGGTGTAGACGGGGGTAAGCGCGTCGTAGGCCCGACCCGAGGCCGTTTTTCCACATTCGCTACTGAGCAGCATGAATTCCTCCTCCAGTCGGCTCACTCGTGCCTTCAGCGTCGCCATGTGTTCTCTCCTCGGGGGTGTGGTGAACAGCGTAGGCGCGTCGCGCCGTCGAGGACCGGAGGCAGGGGACGAGTCCTCGTAGGGAACATCATGGAGCGTGATCGGCCGTCACGTGACGTGTTCAGAGAACCGTTTTCGCAGGAAATCGGGGCGGGATGAGGATTCTCTCCCGGGGACGGCGACATGCGGAACCCGGGATATGAAAAGTTCTCCGAAATATCGACGTCATGGGGCATTCTCCGGACCGTCCGGCATCATCGCGCTCTCCCCGGCCCCCGCCACCGTGGCGCGCCCACGAAGACGTCCGGCCGCTGAAGCCCCGGCGCCGCGGGCCCTTCGATCGCCAGACGCCGCGACGCCTCCGCCGGAACGTCCGGCGTCGCGGCGCGATGTCCTCCCCGCGAGAGCCTGTTCACGACTCCCATTGACGGAGTGAGTACTCACTCCGTACGGTGAAGACATGGAAACCACATCCCCCCGGCGTAGAGCGCCGGGAATGAGCCCCGAGCGGCGGCGGGAGATGATCGTGCTCGCCGCCCTCCCCCTGGTCGCCGAGTACGGCACCGCCGTCACCACCAGCCAGGTCGCCAGGGCCGCCGGGATCGGCGAGGCCACGATCTTCCGGGTGTTCACCGACAAGGACGAGCTGCTGGACGCCTGCGTGGCCGAGGCCCTCCATCCCGGCCACGTGCTGGAGCAGCTCGCCGCCGTCCCGCTCGACCAGCCGCTCGCCGCCCGCCTGACCGAGGCCGCCGAGGCCATGCGGGCCCACATGACGCGGATCGGCACGGTCCTCGGCGCCCTGCACGCCTCGGGCCACCGCTCGTCCCGCGACCGGCGCCCCTCCCCCGGGGACCGTACGGACGCGCCGACCGGCGCCGCGGGCGAGGGGGCAACCGGGCGGCCGGGCGGGTCGCATCCGCCGGGCGGCCGGGAGGCGTCCCTCCGGCAGACCCGCGAGGCGCTGACCGAGTTGTTCGAGCCGGACCGCGAGGCGCTGCGCCTTCCCCCGGAACGGCTGGCCGCGCTGTTCATGGACCTGATGTTCGCCGGGAGCAGGCGACCGGCCGGCGACACCGCGCCGGACGTCGCCGAGCTCGTGGACGTGTTCGTGCACGGCGCGCTGACCCGTCCCGGCTCCGCCGAGGAGGGCGCGAGGTGACCGTCACGCTGAACCACACCATCGTCCTCGCCCGCGACAACGGGCGCGCCGCCCGGTTCTTCGCCGACGTCATGGGCCTGGAGTGCCTGCCTCCGGCCGGGGCGCGCGGCCACTTCGCGCCCGTCCGGGTCAACGACTCCCTCACCCTCGACTACATGACCGTCGAAGATCCCGAGGGACACCACCTGGCCTTCGACGTGGACCCGGCCACGTTCGACGCGATCCTGGCCCGGCTCCGGGAGTGCGGCGTGCCGTACGGCAGCCACCCCGCCGACCGCACCAACGGCCGCGTCGACCATCCGCTGTGCCCGCGCGGCCTGTTCTTCTCCGACGACTCCGGCAACCTCTACGAGGTCATGTCCCCCGAATAGGCGCCGGGGACGAGGCCGACCCGGAGGGTGGCGGGGTCGCCGGTGGGTGACCGGAGACCATCGGATACCTGTACGTTGTAGATTCTTCCGGGACGTTCCCCGATCATGACGGCGGACCGTCCCGGAACCGGCGGGGCACCGGCCGCCGGGGAGGGGCGCGGACCCGCGAGGAGGGCCTCGATGAGACCGGTACGGTCGTTCCCCAGGCTCAGCCCGGCCGAGCGCCGGGTCTGGAACGCCTATCCCACGGGCGCCTGGGTGGACCTGCGCACCGGCGACCCGGAGGAGGACGACCCGGCGAAGGGCGCGGAATGGGGGCCGGAGCGGACGGTCCGCGCGGAGGTCCTGGCGGCGCTGCTGCGCGGCGCGCGGCAGGCCGCGCCGGGCGGGACCGCCGGGCTGCGGCTGGCGGGCGCGCGGGTCACGGGGTCGCTCGACCTGTCGGACGCCACCCTCACCGGCAAGCTGCACCTGCTCAACTGCCACCTGGCCGAGGCCGTCTCCCTCAACGACGCCACC
Organism: Streptosporangium pseudovulgare; assembly: GCF_014648055.1. Classification (GTDB taxonomy): domain Bacteria; phylum Actinomycetota; class Actinomycetes; order Streptosporangiales; family Streptosporangiaceae; genus Streptosporangium; species Streptosporangium pseudovulgare. The sequence continues at coordinate 121,144 of NZ_BMQJ01000010.1, read as the reverse complement.
GCCGCCGGCGTCCGGTTCCGGGGGTGCGACCTGGAACGCGTCCGGGCCGCCCGGTGCACGGTCAAGGGCCTGCTCGACTTCGACGGCTCGACCGTCCACGCCGGGATCCGGTTGGACGACGCCGAGGTGAACGGACAGCTCCGGCTCTCCCGGATGCGCCTTTCCGCCCCGGGCGAGCGGCCCGAACCGGGTGACAACTGGATGGAGGACGCCCATCGGCAGCCCTCCCCCGATGAAACGCGCCGACGCCGCCTCCACCAGGTCCGCCACGCGCTCTGGGGCGGCGGCCTCACCGTCACCGGCGCGACGTTCATGCGGGAGACGCGCGTCACCGGCGGCCTGCGGCTCAGCGGGGCCAAGCTCCGGGGCGGGATCTACCTGCAGGGGTCGGTCGTCACCGCGACCGGCCCGCACGCGGTGATCGCCGACATGATGGAGTGCGGAACGGTGGAGTTCAGCGCCGGGTTCACCGCGACCGGCACGATCCGGATGCGCGGCGCGCGCGTCGGCGGGACGCTCTCCTTCTCCGACGCGGTGCTGAGGGCCCCGCGCCGGGTGCTGCACCTGAGCCACGCCCAGATGGACGAGCTGATCCTGGCGCCGGCCGGGATCGAGGGGGATGTCAACCTGGGCTACTCGCGGATCGGCGTCCTGCTCGACCGGCCGGACGCCTATCCCGGCGGGGTCCACCTCAACGGGCTGGTCTACGAGGCGCTGCGCGGCCCGTGGAGTGTGGCCGAGCGGCTGTCGTGGGCGAGCCGGGACCCGGACGGCTACCGGCCCCAGCCGTACGAGCAGCTCGCGGCGTGGTACCGGCGGATCGGCCACGAGCCGGACGCGCGCCGGGTGCTGCTGGCCAAGCAGCGCGGCCGGCGCGGCACGCTCCGGCCGGCCGGGCGGGCGTGGGGCGGGCTGCTCGACCTCGTCGTCGGGTACGGCTACCGCCCCTGGCTGGCGGCCCTGTGGGCGGCGGTGTTGCTGACCGCCGGGACGGTGGCCTTCGGCGCCGTGCCGCCGGTGAAGATCGACCCGGAGGAGATCCGGGTCTTCCAGCCGTTCACCTACACCCTCGACCTGCTGGTCCCGGTGAGCGTCTTCGAGCAGCGGGGGGCGTGGGAACCGGTGGGCTGGACCCGGTGGCTGGCCTGGACCCTGATCGTGTCGGGGTGGATCCTGGCCACCGCGCTGATCTCCGGGGCAGCGCGCGTGCTGCGGCCCGCCCCGGCTGCGTAGGGGCGGCGCAGGGGCTCCGCCGTACGGCCCGGCCCCGGCGCGTCGGCCCCCCGTACGGGGGCCCCGTACGGGGGCCCGCCGTACGGGGGCCCGCCGTACGGCCGGCTACGCCGCGCGGTCGTCCACCCGGAAGCGGGGCAGCGAGTCGGGGTACTTCTCCTGGATGAACCTGACCATGTGCTCGCGGATGTCGCACTTGAGGTCCCAGGCGCTGGGCGAGTCGGCGGCGCTCATCAGCGCGCGCAGTTCCACCAGGCCGTTGGGCAGGGTGTCGACGACCTGGAGGACCCAGTCCTTCTGGTCCCACAGCGGGTGCTCGCGCAGGGCGCGGTACAGCTCGGCGCGCAGCTCGTCCACCGGGACCGACCAGTCGACGCGGAGCATCACCGCGCCGATCACCCGGCTGCTGTGGCGGGTCCAGTTCTCGAAGGGGTTGGTGGTGAAGTAGGAGACCGGGAGCACCAGCCTGCGCTCGTCCCACAGGTGCAGCACCACGTAGGTGAGGCTGAGTTCCTCGATGCGGCCCCATTCGTCCTCGACCACCACGACGTCGTCGAGCCGGAGCGCGTCACTGAAGGCGAGCTGCAGCCCGGCGAGCATGTTGCCCAGGGTCGACTGGGCGGCGACACCGACGATCACACCGGCGATCCCGGCGGAGGCCAGCAGCCCGGCGCCGAGCGCGCGCACCTGGGGGAAGGTGAAGAGCATCGCGCCCAGCGCCACCACGATGATCACCGCTGAGGCCACCCGGCGGACCAGGGTGATCTGGGTGCGGATGCGGCGGGCCCGCCGGTTGCGCTCGCCCTCGACGGTCACCAGCCGTTCCAGCACCACGTCGGTGACCGCGTAGGCGGCCTCGATGACCAGCCAGGAGACGACGCCGATCATGGCCAGGCTGAGCACCTGCTCGATGCCGTCCGCGAACGGTCCCTCGGCCATGTTCGGCTGGTAGACCGTCTTGACGGCCGCGACGACCGCCGTGGCCAGGGCCGGCCAGGCGCAGCGGCACACGAGCGGACCGGCGAGGACCCATTTCTCGCCGACCAGCCGCGACCGCAGTACCCGGCGCACCACCTCCACCGCGGCGGCGGCGGCGAGCACCGTGATGAGCATGATGATCCATCTGGACAAGATCGGCTTTCCTCCCGTCGTCGGTCCCCCCCACGGGGGGTTGCCCACGGGCCCGCCGCGTATTCAGAAGGATTCGTCGAATGTGACGTTCCCCTCAACGGCTATCTGGTAGGCCGAAACGCGCCGCTCGAAGAAATTGGCGAGTTCCTGGACGTCCTGCAGCTCCATGAAGGCGAAGGGGTTGGCGGTGCCGTACCTGACGGGCAACCCGAGCCGGACCAGGCGCTGGTCGGCCACGTACTCAAGGTACTGCCGCATCCGGTCCACCTCCATCCCGGGCAGCCCGTCGCCGCACAGGTCGGCGGCGAAGGCCAGCTCGGCGGCCACCGCCTCCTCCAGCATCCGGGTGACCTGCCCGCCCAGCTCGTCGTCGAACAATTCGGGCTCCTCGGCCCGTACGGTGTCCACCACGGAGAAGGCGAACTCCATGTGCATGGACTCGTCGCGGAACACCCAGTTGGTCCCGGTGGCCAGGCCGCCCAGCAGGCCCCGGGAGCGGAACCAGTAGACGTAGGCGAAGGCGCCGTAGAAGAACAGTCCCTCGATGCACGCGGCGAAGCAGATCAGGTTGAGCAGGAACGCCCGCCGGTCCTCGCGGGTCTCCAGGCGGTCCAGCCCGCCGAGCGAGTCGATCCACCGGAAGCAGAACTCGGCCTTGTCCCGGATCGAGGGGATGTGCTCGACCGCGGCGAAGGCCCGGACCCGCTCGTCGTGGTCGGGCAGGTAGGTGTCCAGCAGGGTCAGGTAGAACTGGACGTGCACCGCCTCCTCGAACAGCTGCCTGCTGAGGTACAGCCGCGCCTCGGGGGCGTTGACGTGCCGGTAGAGGTTGAGGACGAGGTTGTTGGCCACGATCGAGTCGCCGGTGGCGAAGAAGGCGACGAGCCGGTTGATCAGGTGGCGTTCCTCGGCCGTCATCCTGGCGAGGTCGGGCAGGTCGGAGGAGAGGTCCACCTCCTCCACGGTCCAGGTGTTGCGGATCGCGGCGCGGTAGCGCTCGTAGAAGTCCGGGTAGCGCATGGGGCGCAGCGTGAGGTCCATTCCGGGGTCGAGCAGCATCGGCGGAGCCCTCCATGGGGTTCGGGTGAAGCGGGACGAGGAGACGCGCGGCGGACGCGCGGCGATCCGGGCGCGATGCCGGATCGGTGAAGCGGGACGCGGAGACGCGCGGCGGGCGCGCGGCGATCCGGGCGCGGCGCCGGATCGGGGAGGCGGGACGCGGCGCGGGCGCCCGAGAGGGGACGCCCGCGCGGCGGGCGCTACTGGCAGGCCTCGCAGTACTCGGGGTTCTCCAGCGAGCAGGCGACGGCCTCCGGCTCGGGGACGGCCCTGGCCACGGTGGTCTGCGCGATCCGGGTGGCCGGGCGGGACCGCAGGTAGTAGGTCGTCTTCAGGCCGGACTTCCAGGCGTAGGCGTACATCGAGGAGAGCTTGCCGATGGTCGGCGTGGCCATGAAGAGGTTCAGCGACTGCGACTGGTCGATGTACGGCATGCGCGCGGCGGCCAGGTCGATCAGCGCCTTCTGCGGCAGCTCCCAGGCGGTGCGGTAGAGCGCCCTGAGGTCGCCGGGCACGCCGGGGACGTCCTGGACGGAGCCGTCGGCCCGCTTGATCGCGTCGCGGACCTGCGGGGTCCACAGGCCGCGCTCGGCGAGGTCGCGGACCAGGTAGCGGTTGACCTGGAGGAACTCTCCCGAGAGGGTCTCGCGCTTGAAGACGTTGGAGACCTGGGGCTCGATGCACTCGTAGCAGCCGGCGATGGAGGCGATGGTCGCGGTGGGCGCGATCGCGATCATGAGCGAGTTGCGCAGGCCCGTCTCGGCGATCCTGGCCCGCAGCGCCGCCCACTCGGCCGACCGCCCGGCGCCGTAGTGGTCGGGGTGCAGCACGCCGCGGGCGGCGCGGGTCTCGTCGTAGGAGGGGTGGCGGCCCCGCTCGACGGCCAGGTCGGCGGAGGTGGCGTAGGCGGCGAGCGCGATCTCCTCGGAGATCCGGGTGGACAGCTCCAGCGCCTCCGGGGAGTCGAACGGCAGCCGCAGCGTGAAGAACACGTCGGCCAGGCCCATCAGGCCCAGCCCGATCGGCCGCCACCTGCGGTTGGCGGCCTCGGCCTCGGGGGTCGGGTAGAAGCCCAGGTCGATCGTGCGGTCCAGGAACCGTACGGCGGTGCGGACGGTGGCGCGCAGCCGCGCCCAGTCCACCCGCCCGCCGTCGAGGTGGGCGGCGAGGTTGATCGAGCCGAGGTTGCACACGGCCGTCTCGGCGTCGCTGGTGACCTCCAGGATCTCGGTGCAGAGGTTCGACAGGTGGATGACGTTCTCGGGGCGGGCCGTCTGGTTGGAGGTGCGGTTGGCGGCGTCCTTGAAGGTCATCCAGCCGTTGCCGGTCTGGGCGAGGGTGCGCATCATCCGGCCGTACAGGGCGCGGGCGGGGACCTGGCGGACGTATCGGCCCTCGGCCTCGGCGGCGCGGTAGGCCGCGTCGAACGCCTCGCCGTACAGGTCGGTGAGGTGCGGGACCTCCCTGGGGTCGAACAGCGACCAGGTGCCGTCGGCCTCGACGCGGCGCATGAACTCGTCGGGGATCCAGTTGGCGAGGTTCAGGTTGTGCGTGCGGCGGGACTCCTCGCCGGTGTTGTCGCGCAGCTCCAGGAAGTCCTCGATGTCGGCGTGCCAGGTCTCCAGGTAGACGCAGGCCGCGCCCTTGCGGCGGCCGCCCTGGTTGACCGCGGCGACGCTCGCGTCCAGGGTGCGCAGCCACGGCACGACGCCGTTGGAGTGGCCGTTGGTGCCGCGGATCAGCGAGCCGCGCGAGCGGATCCGGGTCCAGGAGACGCCGATGCCCCCGGCGTACTTCGACAGCCGCGCGATCTGCCCGTACCGCTCGTAGATCGCCTCCAGCTCGTCGCGGGGCGAGTCGAGCAGGAAGCAGGAGGACAGCTGGGGCCGGCGCGCCCCGGAGTTGAACAGGGTGGGCGAGCTGGGCAGGTAGGCCAGGGTGGACATGAGCCGGTACAGCTCTGCGGCCTCCTCGACCGTCTCCGACAGGCCGCACGCCACCCGCAGGAAGAAGTACTGCGGGCGCTCCAGCACGCCGCGGGTCTCGGGGTGGCGCAGCAGGTAGCGGTCGTAGACCGTGCGCAGGCCGAAGTACTCGAACCGGGCGTCGGCGGCATCGTCGACGAGGGCGTCCAGCTCGGCGGCGTGCGCCGCCACGAAGGCGGCCAGGCCGTCCTGCAGCAGCCCGGCGGCGTGGGCGGCGGCGACGGACCCGGCGAAGGTCCGCACGCCGTGGGCGGCGGCCTCGTCGGCGATCAGCCCGGCCAGCAGGCCGGCGGCGACCTTGGAGTTCTCCGGATCGGCGACCACCCGGGCGGCGGCCTCCTCGATGGCCAGCCGGCGGCCGGCCAGATCCTCGCGTGCCTGCCCGGTCTTCTCGGCGGCGTCGGCCACGATCGGTGCCACGTGCTCCCCTTAGCGTGCTCGGTGCTTCCCTGTACGGCTCCCGCCGGGTGAGGGCACGCGTCGGAGAACGGTCCGCGGGCATGCCGGACCGCCTCGTCCGCGGGCCCGCCCTCGAGGCCCTGGACATCTGTGCGGGGAGAGGCGGCCGCGCCGCGCGCTCCGGGGCCGCCTCACGCGGCCCCCGGCGCCCGGTCCGGTCCCCTTCCCCATTGCCGGCAGGTCTTCGGACTCACGGGCGCCTGGCACATGCCTACTGGCCGTCGCTTCCCGGGCATGGCCCAGTGCTCGCCTGACGGCGGTCGTTCCCGTTCACCGCTGCGGGGCAGCCCCGGATTCCCACCGGGTTCCCTCTTGCCTCACCTTCACGGGGAAGGCGAGCCGGCAACGACGAGGATCCTACATGTAGTGGCGGCGGACGCAACTACCCCAACAGGTTGTGGCGAAGGCTTTCAGCAAACCGAGATCACGGAGCACGTCCCGGGCCCGGCCGGTCTCGCCGGTCAGCCACTGCCGGAAGTCGTCGCCGCTGAGGTAGACCCGGTTCCAGCCCCTGGCCTCGCACATGGCCCGCCAGCGCGGCGAGGCGTCGAGGGCGTCGCACAGGGCCACGGCCCGGTCCCGGTCGTCCGGGCCCATGTCCCGCGGGCCGAACACCCCGCACCAGTCGATGTACTCCAGCCGGACATCCATCTCCATCAGCGTCGGCGCGTCGATCCCGGGGAGCCGTTCGGCGGAGGAGACCACCAGGGGCCGCAGGCGGCCCGCGGCGATCTCGCGCGTGAAGGAGCGCGCCGAGCCCAGGATCGCGGCCACCCGGCCGTCACGGAGCGCCTCGACGGCGTCGGCGGTGCCGGGGTACCCGGCGTACTGCAGCAGCCGGGCGTCCGCTCCGAGGCATTTGGCGATCATGCCGTAGAGCACGTGGTCGGAGCCGCCCTCCAGGCGCCCGCCCATCACCAGCCCGCCCGGGTCGCGGCGCAGCAGCGCGGCGAGGTCCTCGAAGGAGCGCAGGCGGGAGCCGGGCAGGACGACCAGGGCCGCCCAGTCGCCGGTCAGCCGGGCCAGCGGGGTGGTGGAGTCGACCACGGCGGCGGTGTCGGCGATCTCCGCCCCGGCCACCGCGGGCATTCCGGCGAGGAGCAGCCTCCCGGCACGGGAGAACGGCTCGCGGGGGAACGGCTCGCGGGCGGACCGCTCCCGGGACGGCGGCCCGGCGGGCGCCGCCAGGGCGGCGCCCGCCGGGCCGCCCGGGTGGTTCTCCACCGCGGTCGCGCGCGCCAGCCCCTCCGCGTCCAGGACCGCGGCCATGCCGTGGGCGAGGGGGTCCCAGTCGTGCCCGCGGCCCGCGGGCACGATGAGGGTCAGCCCGCCGGTGAACGGCCTGCCGGGGCCGCCGCAGCCGCCGCAGCCACCGAGGACGGCGAGCCCGGCGGCGAACGAGAAGAACCGCCTTCGGTGCACGACGCGCCCTCCCCCCGAGACCCCCGATACCTCAGGTTACACCTATGTCACTTTCTGTGACATATGGTGGGGTTGCCGGGGGGAGGGACGGCGGGGTCACTCCACGGTGACGCTCTTGGCGAGGTTGCGGGGCTTGTCGACGTCGCGGCCCAGCGCCACGGCGGCGTGGTAGGCCAGCAGCTGGAGCGGGATCGTCAGCAGGATCGGGTCCAGCTCGATCTCGTTCCTGGGCACCACCACGCAGTCGTCGGCCAGCTTCGGGTCGGCCGTACGGTGCCCGACCATGAGCACCCGGCCGCCGCGCGCCCGGATCTCGCCCAGCGTGGTGAGGTTCTTGTCCAGCAGTTCGTCGTCGGGGACGATCGCCACGGTCGGCGTCTCCGGGCCGATCAGCGCCAGCGGCCCGTGCTTGAGCTCGCTGGCCGGGTAGGCCTCGGCGTGCACGTAGGAGATCTCCTTGAGCTTCTGCGCGCCCTCGCGGGCCACCGGGTAACCGCGGACCCGGCCCACGAACATCATGCTCGCCGCGTCGGCGTACTTGTCCGCCAGCTCCTTGATCTGCGGCTCCAGCGCGAGGACCTCCTCGATCTGGCGGGGCAGCCGGCGCAGGCCCTCGCAGATGCGGCGGCCGTCGGCCGGGGACAGGTCGCGCACCCGGCCCAGGTGCAGCGCGAGCAGCGCGAACGCCACGGCGGTCGAGGTGAACGCCTTGGTGCTGGCCACCGACACCTCGGGGCCCGCGTGCAGGTACACGCCGCCGTCGCACTCGCGGGCGATCGCGCTGCCCACGGTGTTGACGATGCCGAGCACCCGCCCGCCCTTGCGCTTGAGCTCCTGGACGGCGGCGAGGGTGTCGTAGGTCTCCCCCGACTGGCTGATCGCCACGTACAGGGTGTCGGGCTCCACCACGGGGCTGCGGTAGCGGAACTCGCTGGCCGGTTCGGCGTCGGCCGGGATGCGCGCCAGCTCCTCGATGAGCTGGGCGCCGATCTGGCCGGAGTAGTAGGCGGACCCGCAGCCGATGATCTTCACGCGGCGGAACGACCGGCTTTCCCGCGCGTCCATGTTGAGGCCGCCCAGGTGGGCGATGTGGAAGCGGTCGTCGAGGCGGCCGCGCAGCGTGCGGGCCACCGTCTCGGGCTGCTCGGAGATCTCCTTGAGCAGGTAGTGCTCGTAGCCGCCGGTGTCGTAGTGGCCGGCCTCCCAGTCGACGGTCAGCGGCTCCTTGGCGGTCTCCCGCGCGTCGCCGCCGAAGGTGGTGAAGCCGTCGGCCCGCAGCACCGCGAGCTCGCCGTCCTCCAGGTGGACCACCTGGCGGGTGTAGCGGACCAGGGCCGCGACGTCGGAGGCGGCGAACATCTCCTTCTCGCCGATGCCCAGCACGATCGGGCTGCCGTTGCGGGCCACGACCACCTCGCCGGGCCGCCGGGCGTCGATCACCGCGATGCCGTAGGTGCCGACGACCCGCTTGAGCGCGGTGCGGACCGCCTCCTCCAGCGAGTCGGACTCCTCGACGGTGCGGGCGATCAGGTGCGCCAGCACCTCGGTGTCGGTCTCGGAGACGAAGACCGCGCCGTCCGCCTCCAGTTTGGCGCGCAGCTCGTCGGCGTTCTCGATGACGCCGTTGTGCACGACCGCGACGCGCTCGTCGGTGGACAGGTGGGGGTGGGCGTTGGCGTCGCTGGGCGCGCCGTGGGTGGCCCAGCGGGTGTGCCCGATGCCCAGGGTCCCCTTGAAGCGCGCGGGCACGACGGCGGCCAGGTCGGCCACCCGGCCCTTGACCTTGCGCATCTTCAGGCCCTTGTTGGAGATCACCAGGCCGGCCGAGTCGTAGCCGCGGTACTCCAGCCGCGCGAGGCCCTCCAGCAGAATCGGCGCCGCGTCCTTCGGCCCCACGTAGGCCACGATCCCGCACATGTGTCCGCTCCTTACCCGTAGACGATCCGGCGCAGCTGGCGCAGGGTGAGTTGGGGTGCCGCGACGCGCCGGGCGGGCAGCTCGGCGGCGATCCGGGGGAAGATCTGGTCGTTGACCAGCCCCTTGGCCTTGAGCTCGGCGTGACGGCGCCGGACGAACTCCTCGACGGGCTCGGAGAAGTAGGCCAGCACGTCCGCCACGACCCGCGCCGCCTCGCCCGGGCCGAGGGAACTCGTCCGGACCAGGTGGGCAATCAGCTCCTCATGGGACTGCCATGCCGCGGCCACAGGGCAGGACCATACGCATAATCAACGTCAATTACCAATTTTCCTGCCCGGTTTCGGGCAGGGATCCCCCCTTCGGCCGTCCGGCGCCCGCACCCTGGGACGGTGAGTAGTCTCTCATAACCCTGGGTAGCCAACTGGCCGGAGGAACACCATGCGCCGTCTGACGGGCCCCACCGTCTTTGCCGCCCTGACCCTGCTGGTCCCGCCGCCCCCGGCGGGGACGTCCTCCCCGGGCGGCCGGCAGGCGGCCTTCACACGGGCCGCGCTGAGGTACGGCGTGCCGGAGAGCGTGCTGCTGGCGGTCTCCTATCTGGAGTCCCGGTGGGACACCCACGACGGCCTGCCCAGCGTGTCGGCGGGTTACGGCCCGATGCACCTGGTCGACCCCTCCGCGGGCGCCGGGGGAGCCGCGGCCGCCACGCGACCGGCCGGGGACATGACGCGCCCGTCCGGAGACGCGGCCCGGGAGCCCGCCGGGGGCGAGCGGGCCGCAGCGCCGCCGGCCGTACCGCCCGCCGACACCCTGCACCGGGCCGCGGAGCTGACCGGCGTCGCCCCCGCCGAGCTCCGCCGGGACCCCTCGGCCAACATCCTGGGCGGCGCCGCGCTGCTGGCCGACCACCAGCGGAGCGCCGGCGGGCGGCCCGGGGCGGACCCGGCGGGCTGGTACGGCGCGGTGGCCCGCTACTCCGGCGCCACGGACGCCGGGACCGCCGCGGCGTTCGCCGACGAGGTGTACGCGACGATCCGCTCCGGCGCCGCACGGGTGACCGACGACGGGGAGCGGGTGGTCCTGCCCGCCGACCCCACCGCGGCGCCGGAGCGGGGACCCGGGGAGACCGGGCTGCCCGCCGCCCCGGCCTCCGCCGCCCCCGACTGCCCGCCCGCCCTGGCCTGCGAGTGGCTCCCGGCCGCCTACCGGCGGCTGAAGAAGGGCGGCCACGGCAACCACGACCGCTACCCGGGGACCCGCCCGATCGACTACATCGTCATCCACGACGGGGAGTCGCCCTACGACGTCATGACCCGGCTGGTCAAGGACCCCACCTACGTGAGCTGGCACTTCACCCTGCGCTCCGGCGACGGCCACATCGCCCAGCACCTGCGGGCCGGCGACGTCGGCTGGCATGCGGGCAACTGGTACTTCAACTCCCGCTCCATCGGCCTGGAGCACGAGGGCTACCTCGCCAGGGGGGGCGCCTGGTACACCGAGGCGATGTACCGGGCCTCGGCCCGCCTGGTCCGCTACCTCGCCCGCAAGTACGACGTCCCCTTAGACCGGGCGCACATCCTCGGCCACGACAACGTGCCCGGCGCCACCCCGGCGACGGTGCAGGGCATGCACGAGGACCCCGGCCCCTACTGGGACTGGGACCACTACTTCACGCTGCTCGGCAGCCCGCTGACCGGTGTCCGCGGCCGGGAGGTCTCCCTCGTCTCGGCGGCGGCCGGGGCGCGCCCGGCGCACTCGGCGCGCTCGGTGATGATCAAACCCGACTACGCCGCCAACACGTCCTTCTTCAGCGGCTGCGCCAAGTCGGGCCGGTGCCGCCGCGGGTCCGGCACGGTCTGGCTGCACGTCCGCCCCTCCCCCGCCTCGCCGCTGGTCCGCGACATCGGCAAGCACCCCACCGGCGAGTCCACCTACAGCGTGTACGACCACGCGGGACGGGCCTCCACCGGCCAGCGCTACGCCTTCGCCGGCCGCCGCGGCGACTGGACCGCGATCTGGTACCTCGGGCAGCGGGCCTGGTTCTACGACCCGGCGGGGGCCCGCAGGTCCGTGCCCGCCTCCGGCCCCCTGGTGACGCCCCGCCCCGGCCTCGCCTCCGTCAAGGTGTACGGCAGGGCCTACCCGGAGGCGTCGGCCTACCCGCCGGGCATACCGGTGCAGCAGCCGGCCCCCCTGCAGTACACCCTCCCGGCCGGGCAGTTCTACAGCCTCGGCCTGACCAGCCGCTCCTCCTACTTCCACACGGGCGGCTTCTCCCCGGCGTCCCACCGCGTCATCACGGGCCGGACGCGCTACCACCAGATCCAGTTCGGCCACCGGGTCATGTTCGTCAGGGCGGCGGACGTCACGGTGGTGCCCGGCTGAGAGCCGCGCGCAGGGCCCGGGTCGCCCCGGGTCCGGCCGAAGGCCACGCGGAAATCCTCACTCCGCCCGGCCGATCATCCCCTGGTTGTCCCCCGGTTGCGCGCAAGCACGCTCCGGAGGCGCTAGAGTTTTCTCGTGCCCCGGACGACAGACCGGGGAGCACGCGGAAGTGGCTCAGTGGTAGAGCATCACCTTGCCAAGGTGAGGGTCGCGGGTTCGAATCCCGTCTTCCGCTCGGCAGACCCCCCGGGGTCTGGCTGGTGGAGTGGCCGAGAGGCGAGGCAACGGCCTGCAAAGCCGTGTACACGGGTTCAAATCCCGTCTCCACCTCGGCGCGCGGACACCGGACCCGCGAGGATCCGGTAAAGTAGCGCACGTGTCCCGGCCCGCAAGCCGGGGAGCACGCGGAAGTGGCTCAGTGGTAGAGCATCACCTTGCCAAGGTGAGGGTCGCGGGTTCGAATCCCGTCTTCCGCTCTGGTTTTCCGAGGACGATTAGCTCAGCGGGAGAGCGCTTCCCTGACACGGAAGAGGTCACTGGTTCAATCCCAGTATCGTCCACCGACAAAGATCCCCGGGTCCCCGACCCGGGGATCTTTTCGTTCACCCGGCCGTTCCCGCCGATCACCCGGTGCGGCCATGCCGCCCCGCCGCCGATCACCCACTGCGGACATGCCGCTCGGGCCGTCCCGCCGCGGTTTTCCTTTCGGGCTTCCCGCGTTTCCGGTACGCGCCGGACGTCGGCAGGAGGCAGCATCGGGACATAACCCAGAATCCACTCATCGCTTATGCTCTTTTGACCATCGCGAAAGGGGCGAGCCTGTGCTGCGTGTGGTGGTCGATCCGGAGGTGCCCGCGGACGTCGCCGACCTCATGAGACGGAACGGCCCGCTGCTCTCCCGCTACCGGGCCGGCTGGAACCCCGAGCCGAGCGGCCCGCGCGTCCCCACCGCCGCCCTGATCCCCCTCGGGGCGCTGACGGTCCTGACGGTCCTCGTCACGCTGGTCGTCGGCGCGACCGGGCTGTTCCTGGCCGCCCTCAGCACCGTCTACCTGATGGTCCTCGCCTGCGTCTACCTCGCCAGGAAACCCCTGCCGGTCGACTCCGTGGAGCGCGTGCTGTACCGGCACTCGCGGCTGTACCGGGGCCGCTTCCTGGTCCTGGAGGACTTCGACGTCCCCTCGCGGGCCCTGCTCGGCCGGGTGCAGCAGGCGATCGACCGCATCATGGGCTCGCGGGTCAACGCCCTGGGCATGCTCGACAGCGTGCGCAACTCGGTGATGCTGCCCGCCGAGGAATGGGAGATCGCCCGGCTGCTGACCAAGCTGTCGGCTCTGCGGGCCAGGCACCGCCACCTGGCCCGCGGCGGCCGGACGCCGGAGGTGGCCGCCGCCATGGCGCCGCTGGAGCGGGCGCTGGCCGCCAGCGAGGCCGCCGTCGTCGCCCGCGTGGAGGCCCTGGAGCGCTACGCCCGCCACGTGGCGCGGGCCGACCGCGCGCTGGCGTCGCGGGGGCAGATCGATGCCCTGCTCGCCCACCTGCCGGAGTACGAGCAGCTCGTCGCGGAGACGGGCGCCGCCCGCTTCCTCGCGCCGGAGATCGGCACCCTGAGCGAGGACGCCGTCCGGCTGCAGCAGGCGCTGCGCGACAGCGTCCGCTCCGCGCACGAGGCGTTCCGGTATCTCGACGGCTGACCGGCGTCTCGACGGCCGAGGCGGACGAGGCGGACGAGACGATTCCCACCGTGCGAAGGGAGTGAGGCCGTGCAGCGGGTGGCAGTCGACCCGGAGGTGCCGGCGGAGGTGGCCGAGCTGTTCCGCCGGAACGCCCGGCTGCTGTCCCGGATCAGGGCCGGCTGGCAGCCCGGCCCCGTACCGGCCCGCGAAGAACGCAAGTCCCGCGCACCCAAGGTCCGCATCGTCGTCCTGTCGGGCGTCCTGCTGGGCCTGCTCGCCGTGAACATCGGGCGGCTCCCCTTCTTCCTCATCGGGATGCTCGCCTTCGTGGCGCTGATCGGCACGCTCGCCTCCCGGCAGTTCCCCGAGGGCGGCGAGGAGGATGACGACGCCGACGACTACGAGATCTCCCGGCACGCCCACTGGTACGAGGGCCGCTACCTCCTGCCCGAGGACTTCGACGACGCCGCCGGGCCGCTGCTGGAGCGGGCCGGGCAGGCCGTCGACACCGTCATGCGCTCGCGGGTCAACGCCCTGGGCATGCTCGACGACGTGCGCAACTCGGTGATGCTGCCCGCCGAGGAGTGGCAGATCGCCCGGCTGCTGGCCAAGCTGTCGGCGCTGCGCGGCGAGCACCGCGACCTGCTGTACGGCGGCAGCACCCCGGAGGTGGCCGCCGCCATGGAGCCGCTGGAGCGGGCGCTGGCCGCCAGCGAGGCCGCCGTCGTCGCCCGCGTCGAGGCTCTGGAACGTTACGCCCGCCACGTGGCCGAGGCCGAGCGGGCGCTGCGCGCCCACGAGCAGATCGAGCGGCTGCGGGAGCGGCTCCCCCGCTACGAGGAGCTCCTGGCCGAGACCGGCGCCGACTCGGCGGCCGTGCCGGAGATCGACCGGCTGGCCGGGGACGCCGGGCGGCTGGAGCGGGCGCTGCGCGACAGCGTCCGCTCCGCGCACGAGGCGTTCCGCCACCTCGACGGGCCACCCGGGGACGGGCCGTCCGTTCTCGGATGATCCGTATGGGTATGGTCACCGCATGACGGAACAACCGGTACTGGTCTACGACGGCGACTGCGGCTTCTGCACCTCCTGCGTCCGGTTCGCCGAGCGCCGGATCGGGCTCCGGGCCCGCGCCGTACCCCTGCAGACGGCCGACCTGGCCGCGCTCGGCGCCACCCGGGAGCGCGCCGAGCACGAGGTGCTGTGGGCCGAGGACGGCAGGCTGTACGGCGGGGCGCAGGCCGTCGCCAGGCTGCTGATCTCCGCGGGCCCGCCCTGGGGCGCCGCGGGGTCCCTGATGCGCCTCCCCCTGCTGCGGCAGGTGGCGGGGTGGGGCTACCGGCTCGTCTCCGCCAACCGCGGCCGCCTGCCCGGCGGCACCCCCGCCTGCTCCGTACCGGAGGTGCACCGATGACCGTCCTGCTCACCGGGTTCGAGCCGTTCGACGGCGACACCGTCAACCCCTCGTGGGAGGCGGTCAGCCTCGTCCCCGGGGTGCGGGCCGTACAGGTGCCGTGCGTGTTCGGCGCGGCGGTGGAACGGCTGCGGGAGGCCGTCGCCGAGCACGACCCCCGGGTGGTCGTCTGCGTCGGGCAGGCCGGCGGCCGGGCCGACGTGACGGTCGAGCGGGTGGCCGTCAACCTCGACGACGCCCGCATCCCCGACAACGCCGGGCGGCAGCCGATCGACGAGCCGGTGGTGCGCGGCGGGCCCGCCGCCTACTTCGCCACGCTGCCGGTGAAGGCGTGCGTGGCCGCGGCCCGCGCCGTCGGGGTGCCGGCGAGCGTGTCGCAGAGCGCCGGGACATTCGTCTGCAACCACCTCTTCTACGGCCTGATGCACCTGATCGCCACCGAGCGGCCCGACATCCGCGGCGGGTTCGTGCACGTGCCGTTCGCCCCCGGGCAGGTCGCCGACCGGGCCGCGCCGTCCATGCCGCCGGCCCTGGTCGCCGAGGCGCTGGCGGCGATCGTGACCGCCGCCTCGTCCATGGAGGGCGACCTGCGCCTGGTCGGCGGCTCCCTGCACTGACGGCGCCGGCCCCGGGGTCAGAGTGGCACGCCGTACACCGCGCGGCGGCGCGCGAACTCGGTCACGCTCCACAGCGTCCCGCGCTCGCGGACGCAGGTGAGGTCCTCCGGGCCCACCGGGTAGGACCTCCTGGTGACCGTGTCGCCGACCACGATCAGGACGCCGTTGCGCGTCGAGCCGGCCGCCTGGCTGAGATACCAGGTGCCGCCGTGGGAGAGCGCGCCCTGGATCCTGGGCTCGGGCAGCAGGTAGGCGTCCTGGGCCGCGGCGACGCCGCCCGCGCCGGTGCGCAACGCGCCGTCGGGCGCGAGCGGCCATCGGGCCACCCTGCCGGGCGTTCCAGGGGCGTCGACGTACTCGCCGCCGACCAGGGTGTGCACCGGGCCCGTCCGGTCGACGGAGGCGAACGAGAACCGGGCGTCGCCGGTCGCGGCCCAGGCGCCGGTCTGCGGCATCACGTAGCGGTAGCCGAAGGCGTTGTAGGTCGCGCCCTTCCTGCCGATGGTGGTCTTGGAGTCGCCGTTCACCTCGTAGATGTGCCGGGTGTCGAAGACGCGCAGGCCGCGGCCGGTGTCGGCGACGTACAGCAGGTCGCCGTACCAGGCGACGCCGCCGGCGTGGATGTCGATGGGGGCGATCCCTCCGTCGGGCTTGGCCGTCACGAGTAGGACGTGCCGGTAGCGCAGCGTCGCGGCGTCGAGGAAGGACAGCCGGATGCCGCGCTCCGACTCGTTCTTCGGCTTGAAGTACCAGCTCACCACGAACACGTCACCGCGGGTCCCGGCGTCGGAGGAGCTGGTCAGGCCCTGCGGGTACCAGTCGGTGACGGCGTTGTCGGCGTCGTCGAAGCAGTACCAGTCCACCGGCCGGGGCTTCATGCCGGTGAACGCCCCGGCGCCGGACGTCCCCTTCCTGACGGCGACCCGGTTGGCCTTGGACAGGACGGTGGCGAGGGGCACGCGGTCGAGCCGCTCGCCCAGCGCGCGGGCGCCGGCCGGCAGGTCGCCGTCGTTCCGCCTCAGCTCGAACGGCTCCACGGCCGTGGTCTTCATCGCACTCATGGGGGGCGTTCCTCCTCCGGTCGCCGCCGGGCCCGGCGGGTCGAGACGTGGAGTTCACGAGTATGCCGAGATCCGGATCATTCGAAAGCCCCCCCTGCCCCGGGACCGCCTGGGTGCGGTCCCGGGGCAGGCGGTCTCAGCGTCGGTCGAGGGACCCGTACTCCACCGTGGCCCGTGCGGTCATACGTTCATCAAGGTGGGCGGGTGGCCGGAAACGGGTCCGCCTTCCGGGCGTCCCTGCTAGAAATCGGGCCATGACGACGCTCGGTGCTCCGGGGGCCGGGTACGCCCGGTACACCTACCGGCTGCGTCTGTCGTCTGCGGCGCCGGCCGCGTTGATGGCCGAGTGGGATCGGTGCCGGTGGGTGTGGAATGCGTGCGTGGCCGCCTCCCGTGCCGTGCACACGGCGAAGAAGCCCTGCGGTCCGGCCATGCTGGACAGGATGCTGACCGGCTGGCGCGCTGAGCACGCGTGGCTGTCGGCGGGGGCGTCGGTGCCGCAGCAGCAGATCATCCGCGACTTCGGCAGGTCTCGTGCCAAGGCGCTCAAGGACATCAAGGATCGGCTGCCGATGCGGCGGCGGGCGGGCATGCCGCGGTTCAAGAAGAAGCACCTCGCCGCGCCGACGTTGAACTACACCCGGCGGGGTTTCCGCCTGACCGACGGCCGCCTGCACCTGGCGGGCGGCATCGCGGTGACGGTGGTGTGGTCGCGGGAACTGCCCGCCGAGCCGTCCAGCGTGCGGATCCACCGCGACCCCGTCGGGCACTGGTACGCCTCCTTCGTCGTGCCCGCGCGTGTCGAGGCGTTGCCTGCCACCGGGCGGGCGATCGGCGTCGACTGGGGCGTCAGGGAGATCGCCACGACCACCAGTGACGCCCATGACCTGCCGCACCCTCAGTACGGGCGGGCGGCGGCGGCGAAGCTGGCGCGGTATCAGAAGATGACGGCTCGCCGCAGGCCGCCGAAGGGAAGACCCGCCTCCACCGGCTACCGTAAGGCCGCCCGCAAGGCCGCCAAGGCCCACAGGAAGGTCGCCCGGCAGCGCGCCGACGCCGCCCGCAAGTGGGCCAGGAAGGTCGTGCGCGACCACGACGTCCTGGCGGTGGAGGACTTCACCCCGAGGTTCCTGGCGCGCTCCACCATGGCGCGCAAGGCCGCCGACGGCGCGATCGGCGCCACCAAGAACGCCCTGATCGAGATGGCCCGCAAACACGGCCGGACCGTTCATCTGGTCAACCCCGCGCACACCACCATGGACTGCGCAGGCTGCGGAGCGAGAACCAAGCACGCCCTGCCGCTGTCGGAACGCACCTACACCTGCACCGCGTGCGGAGTCTCCTGTCCCAGGGACAAGAACTCCGCCCGCGTGATGCTCCTCCGGGCTGGTCTGGACCCGGCTGGTGTCGAGGGCGTAAGACCTGACGGGCCGCCGGTCCGTCAGGCGGCCTGAGCCGGGAATCCCCTTCCTTCAGGGAGAGGAGCAGTCAAAGCGGCCAGGTGTGCACCGGCTCCCCGGTCAACGCCAGCTCCTGGTAGCGGGTCACCATGCGCGCCCGCGCCGCCGGGTCGGTGCCCAGCTCGGCGAGCTTCTCGCGCTGCCAGACCGCGCCGGTACGGCGCCGCCCGGCGCGTTCCCGGATGACGTCGAGCGCCCGCTCCGCCTCCCGCGCCTCGACGCCGGCCCGCGCCAGGCCGTCCGCGGCCACGGGCAGCAGGTCCTCGACGAGCCGGTGCGCGGGGACCTCCCCGTCCCGGCCCGGCCAGGACATCGGAGCGTCCAGGCCGCTGATCGCGGCGCGGTAGAAGTTGCGGTAGGCGTCGGCGAAGGGCGACTCGTGCACCGGCTCCTCGGCCATCGCCAGGGTGAGGCCGAGCATGAAGGCGGTGTTGGCCACCATGTCGGCGGGGGTCGGTCCGGCGGGCAGCGCCCGCATCTCCACCCGCAGGTGGCCGCCGTCGGCCGGGTCG
The DNA here is from genome assembly GCF_014648055.1 of Streptosporangium pseudovulgare. Lineage (GTDB taxonomy): Bacteria > Actinomycetota > Actinomycetes > Streptosporangiales > Streptosporangiaceae > Streptosporangium > Streptosporangium pseudovulgare. Next base: position 102,816 of record NZ_BMQJ01000010.1, on the reverse strand, counting down.
TAGACGGGCCGGTTCCACAGCCACACCATGCCCTGGTGCAGCCGGAGCTCGGCCAGCTCCGGGGCCCCGCCCGCGGTGTCCGGGGCGTCGGTGAGCACCGGCACCACCGGCTCGTACTCGCGGACGCACATCTCGAACAGCTCCTCGGCGCCGCCGACCCACCCCGAGCCGAAGGCCACCCGCCGGTCCCTGCGGTCGAGCCGCTCGACGTCGCGGTCGTCGGCCGCCTCCTCGAACAGGGCGATCCTGGTCTCCTCCCACAGCCGCCTGCCCAGGAAGCCGGGCGAGTTGCCGCTGACCGCGAGGACCGGGCCGACGGCGAGCTGGGCGGCGTTGTAGACGCGGGCGAAGTCGGCCGGGGCCGTACGCAGGTGGACCTGCCAGGAGGTGTTGGCGCTCTCCAGGATGACGCCCTCGACCTCCAGCTCCAGCTCCTCGGCGCCGCTGATGCGCACCCGGAACGGCTCGGCGCGCAGCCGACGCATGCCCCGGGTCATCGCCCGGTAGCGGGCCTCGTCGCTGAGCGCCTCGTGGGTGAAGTCGAACTCGCTGAGAGAGGGCAGGATCCCGATCGCCACGGACCGGCCGCCCTGCGCCGCCGCGGCCTTGTCCACCAGGTCCATGGTCTCGCGCAGTTCGGCGGCCATCGCGGTGAAGGGCCGCCCGGCGAGCGGCAGCGGGGTCAGGTTGACCTCCAGGTTGAACCGGCCCAGCTCCGACACCAGCCGGCCGTCGGCCGCGGCCTCGCGCACCTCCCGGTTGCGGTGGAGCGGCCGCCCGTCGGGGGTGGTGAGGAACAGCTCCAGCTCGGCGCCGACGGTCAGCGGGCCCTCGCCGAAGCCGGGCCGGGCCAGCGTCTCGCGCAGCGTGGCCACCTGTTCCGCCAGCCGCTCGCCGAAGCGGACGAACTCCGCCTCGGAGAACCGGTCCTTGTCGAGTTGCCGGCCCATCGCACCATCCGATCAGTTGGTCCTCGTGACCCCCTCCTACTCTCCCAGGTGAGGGCTTCTAATCAGTCGAGCGGGTGGGGGATGGATCACAGTCCGCGACGGGGGCGGGCGGCCCCCCGCGGCCCGGCGGCGTCCGCACCGGTCACTCGCCGGTCACCCGCCGGTCACCCGGTGATCACGCCGAACGGGCACGGGGTCGCGCCGGGTTCTCCCGTCCGCTCCCCGACGACATCGACAAACCACCTCAGCGTTCTCCAAATGCGACGATCTCGGTGATAACGTCCCAGGTCATGCGTCTTGACGACCTCGCCCTGCTGCACGTCCCCGGCAGCATCGCCCTGCACGACGACCTCCTCCTGGTCGACGTCACCCGCCCCGACCTGGAGGCGGACGCCTACCGCGGAAGCCTGTGGCGGGTGCCGCAGGACGGTCCGCCCGTCCCCTTCACCCACGGCGACCTCGACACCGCCCCCCGCGTCTCCCCCGACGGCGCCTGGGTGGCCTTCCTGCGGGCGAAGGAGGGCGGCCGGCCGCAGCTGCACGTGATGCCCGCCCACGGCGGTGAGCCGCGCCCGGTCACCGACCTTCCGCTCGGCGCCGGCGCACCGGTCTGGGCCCCCGACTCCCGCCGGATCGCGTTCGCCGCTCGGGCCCCGGAGGAGGGCCGCTACGGCACCGGAAAGGGCGTGGACGCCGCCGCCGAGGCGCCGCGCCGCATCACCGGCCTGAGCTACCGGCGCGACGGCGTGGGCTTCACCTTCGACCGGCGGTCGGCGCTGTTCGTGGTCAACGCCCTCGCCGACATCCCCCAGCCGGTGCGCCTGACCGACGGCCCCTACGACGTCGACACCCCCGCCTGGACCCCCGACGGCGAGCACGTGCTGGTCTCGGCCCCCCGCGACCTCGACGGCGACAGCCTGCACACCGACCTGTACGCGGTCCCCGCGGCGGGCGGCGCGCCGGTCCTCGTGGTGCGCAGCGAGGGCCGCGCGAGCCACCCCGTGGCGCTTCCCGGCGGAGAGGTGCTCTACCTCGGCACGGCCTTCTCCGGCATCCACTCCGTCGCCCGCAACACCGGCCTCTACCGCGCCCCGCTGCGGACCGGCGGCGAGCCCGCGGCCGGGACGCGCATGACCGAGGAGGAGTCCGTCGACTGCGAGGCGCTGGAACCCGTCCCGGTCGAGGACGGCGTCCTGGTGGCGGTGCGCACGCGCGGCGCCACCGAGCTGCTGCTCGTCCCGGCGACCGCCGAGGACATGCCGCTGGAGAAGCTCGGCCGGGTGCTCGGCGAGCGGGCGGCCGTCAGTGCCTTCACCGCGCACGGCGGGCGGATCGTCGCGGTGGTCTCCACGCCCGAGTGCCCCGGCGAGGTGGTCACCCCCGAGGGCAGGCTCGCCGACTTCTCCGGGCCGCTGGCCGGGGTGCGCCCGCTCCAGGAGATCACCGCGGTGGCGCCCGACGGCTACCCGGTCCACGGCTGGCTCGTCCTGCCCGAGGGCGAGGGGCCGCACCCGGTCCTGCTGAACGTGCACGGCGGCCCCTTCTACCACCACGGCTGGGGTTTCTTCGACGAGACCCAGGTCTACGCCGGCGCGGGGTACGCGGTGGTCCTGCCCAACCCGCGAGGCTCGGGCGGGTACGGCCAGGCCCACGGCCAGGCGGTCGTCGGCGCCTTCGGCACCGTGGACGTCGACGACGTCCTCGCCCTGCTGGACGCGGCGCTGGAGCGGCCGGAGTGCGACGCCGGGCGGGTGGGCGTGATGGGCGGCTCCTACGGCGGGTTCATGACGAGCTGGCTGGCCGCCCACCACGGGGAACGGTTCAGGGCCGCCTGGAGCGAACGGGCGGTCAACGCCTGGGACTCCTTCGCCGGCACCTCCGACATCGGCTGGTTCTTCGCCGACGCCTACTGCGGCCCCGACCCGGAGGTCCAGCGCGCGATGAGCCCGCTCTACCACGCCGACAGGATCGACATCCCGTTCGCCGTGGTCCACTCCGAGGAGGACTGGCGCTGCCCCGTCGAGCAGGCGCAGCGGATGTACGCCGCCCTGCGCCGCAACGGCGTCCCGGCGGAGTTCCTGCTGTTCCCCGGCGAGGGCCACGAGCTCACCCGCGGCGGCCGCCCCCGGCACCGCCTGCAGCGGTTCGAGGCCGTCCTCGAATGGTGGTCGCGCCACCTGGCGTAGCCGTCGTCAGGTGACCCCGCGTCCCCGGGGCCGGTCCTCCGGCCCCGGGGACGCGGGCGGATCAGGCCAGGCAGGTCAGCGGCCTGCCGCCGTTGTAGGCGAGCATGTCCGACAGCGCCGCGGCGAAGTCGATGGGCTCGCCCCGGGGCAGGCCGTCCAGCTCGGCGTAGGCCCGGTGCAGGTTGCCGACGATCCGCTCGGGGTCGAGCAGCCCGCCGTACTCGCCGAGGTCGGTCTCGCGCGCCGCCTCCAGCGGCGTCAGGCCCGCCGACCGGCCCAGCTCAGCGGTGGCCATCACGAACCGCAGGTAGTCCCGCACCCGGTCGATCACCTCCGGCCCGCACACGTCGCCGTGCCCCGGCACGATCGTCCGCGCGCCCAGCGCCTCCAGCTCGTCCAGCGCCTCGATGGCCCCCGTGACCGACCCCATCATCACGAACGGCGTGCCCCCGTTGAACACCAGGTCGCCGGCGAACAGCAGCGACCGCTCGGGGATCCACACGATCGAGTCGTTGGTGGTGTGCGCGGGACGGCCGACGTGGCGGACCTCGCAGCGCAGCTCGTCGGAGTACAGGGTGACGCCGTCGGTGTAGGTCAGGAAGGGCGGCCTGACCTCCGACCGGCCCCAGTCGACCGCCGTCCAGGCCGTCGTCCGGTACGCGGGGACGCCCTCGGCGAGGATCGTCTCCCGGGTCCGCTCGTGCCCGACGATCGTCGCCTCGGGGAAGGCGAAATTGCCGAAGGTGTGGTCACCGTGGTGGTGGGTGTTGACCAGCGTCGTCACCGGCAGGCCGGTGACCGACCTGATCGCCTCGCGGTAGGCCAGGGTGCGCCGCTCGGTGGCGCAGGAGTCCACGCAGATCACCCCGCGCCGCCCGACGAGGAAGCCGGTGTTGTTGATCCACCAGCTCCCGTCGGGCTGGACGTAGGCGTGGACGCCGTCGGAGACCTCCTCGACGCGGGCGGAGGGCAGCGGATGGTCGTGACGCGATGAGCTCATGACGGGGATTGTCCGCCCCGGCGCGCCCGGAGACCATGAAGATCGCCGGAATCGTCCCGGGCGGGCGACCGGCGGCGCCGTACGGCCAGGGCCGCGCCGGCCGTGACGAACGCCAGCGCCACCAGCAGCGCGCTCACCCACAGCGGGGACCGGTAGCCGAACCCCGCGCCGATGACGGCGCCGCCCAGCACGGGGCCCACGGCCGCGCCCACGTTGAGGGCGGCGGTCGCGAACGAGCCGCCCAGGGAGGGCGCCTCGACGGCCTCGTAGAGCGCCCGGGTGATCAGCGTGGAGCCGACGGCGAAGGACAGCGCGCCCTGGACGAAGACGAGCGCGAACGCCCAGGCCGCCGCGTCCGCGGTCGCCATGAGCAGCAGCCAGCCCACGGTCAGGGCCAGGCCGCCGGGCACCAGCAGCCGCATCGGCCGCTCGTCCGACATGCGGCCGCCGGCGGTCACCCCGGCGAACGACCCCAGGCCGAACAGCGCCAGGAAGACCGGGACCCATCCCGGGCCGAACCCGCCGACGTCGGTGACCAGCGGCGCCAGGTAGGTGAAGGCGCAGAAGGTCGCGCCGTTCACGAGCGCGGCCAGTGACAGGATCACCAGCAGCCGGGGACGGCGCAGCGCCCGCAGTTCCCGCCGCGCGCCGGGCACGGCCGCGTCCGGCGGCGCCGCCGGGACCGAGCGCAGGATCGCGAGGACGGCCGGCGCCGAGACGGCGGCCACCGCCCAGAACGCCGAGCGCCAGCCCCACACCTGGCCGAGCACCGCGCCGGCGGGCACTCCCGCGACGCACGCGAGGGTGACGCCGCCCAGCAGGACGGCGGTGGCCCGGCCCTTGGCGGCGGGCCCGGCCAGGCCAGCCGCCGTCGCGAGGCCCACGGCCAGGAACCCGGCGTTGGCCAGCGCCGCGACGACCCGGGTGGCCAGCAGGACGCCGAAGTCGGCGGTGACCGCCCCGGCGACGTGCACGAGCGTGAAGGCGATCAGGAAGACCAGCAGCGCCCGCAGTCTCGGCCACCGCAGGCTGAGGACGGCCATCAGCGGCGCGCCGACGATCATCCCCACGGCGAAGGCCGAGGTCAGCGTTCCGGCGGCCGGGACGGACACTCCCAGGTCGCCGGCGATCTCGGGGATGAGCCCCGACAGCATGAACTCGGACGTCCCCTGGGCGAAGACCGCCAGCCCGAGCATGTAGATGACGATTGGCATACAAGAACTCGCAACCGTGTCGTGGTCGGAAATGGTCCGGGGTCACTCGGGAGCGGCTCCGGAGCGGTTTCGGAGTCGCTCCGAAACGGCTTCGAGGTGACCCCGAGGCGATGAGGGCGCGGCGAGACGCCGCGGCGGCCACGGCCGGGCACCGCTCAAGGGCGGCGGGACCGGCCGGGCGCGCGGTGTCACCGCGTGGAAGGACCCGGAAGGACCGGGGAAGAGGGCATCACCGTGCGTGACCGCGACGACGGTTACGGCGATGCAGGACCCGGAAAGCCCGTACGGCGGAGGTTCAGCGGCGGATACGGCGAAGGAGCGCGGCGTCTCGGATTCGACGGCGCTTCAGCACGGGATCACGGTCGGCCACCGAACAACCGGTGGCTAGCGTCTTGACGCCTCGGGGCTGGACATGGACCGCATCCTAACCACGCCGTGAACACCCCGTCCACCGCGCCGATCATCTACCGGGTCCCCCTTCCCGCGCGATGACCGTCTCCGCCCCATGGGATCGGTGGTCTGGCGGAACATCGGGAGGGCGGCGGATCCGGGGGATGCCATGGAGCCGACAGAGCCGATGAGACACCGCCGCCGAAAACCTTCCGGCCATGAAGGAAAAGGTGAATCCGATGCTGTTCGCCACATCCGATGATGTATTTCCGTTTCGCCTACCCGACGGCGACGTATTCAGCGAAGGAAAAGTCACGGTAAACGCCACGGACGCCCGCGGACGGAGTTATGGTTCTCCCGGAAATCGGAAAAAGTCCCGGCGGGTGCTGGCAACACCCCCGGGACGTGGCACCGGAGGTAACCTCTCCAATGCGGGTCCAGCGTAGCAAGATTGACGGCTCCTACACACGGATACCCAACTCTGTTCTCAGAGATCGCCGTCTTTCCTTCACCGCCCGGGGCATGCTCGTCTTCCTGCTCTCCCTGCCCGAGGGGGCGCGGCAGGACGCCCATACCCTCGCCGACCAGCACCCTGGCCTGGGTCGGCGCGGTGTCTCCAAGGCTCTGAACGAACTCGTCGCCCTGGGGTACTACATACGCCGCACGATCCGAGACCCGGCGACCGGACGGATCCGTACCGAGACCACCGTTTACGACACCCCGCAGCGTGACGCCGCGGAGGCGGCGCCGATGACCGCCACACCGGCCACCGGCGCACCAGCCACCGGTGCGGCGGTCACGTCCCCTGAAGGGGTTAATAACTGGAGTAAAGAAAAACCCCCTTCCCTGGAGGGGTCATCAGACGCTTGGACACCGAACAATACGGACAACTCCCACAATATTTCAGAAAAGCCGGCAAATGCGAATATCTCTAAAAGTCCAGATAGTTCGGCCAGTATGGCGGTCATCGCGTCGTTCCGAGGTGCGGACGCCCGCCTGACCGTGCGTGCCGAGGACATCCCAAAGGTGGCCGCGCTCGTCGACGAGTGGTTCGCACGCGGCGCCGACGCCGCGGTCATCCGCACCGCGGTGACGTCGGGAATGCCTTTCGGCGTCCTGCGCTCTCCCCTGGGGTTCATCCTGTATCGGTTACGCGACAGGATGCCCACGCCCCCGGCGCCCGTCGCGGCGCGTCCGGCCGCCGAGTGCGATGACTGCGCGCGCCCCGTCAGGTCACCCGGCCGATGCCCATGGTGCGTCACCGGAAGTGAACGAAGACGGCCCGCGCCTATCGCCGACGTATCCCGCCACGTGGCCCTCGCCCGCGAACTGCTGACAGCACAAGCCAGAACAAGCCATGACATCCCGACGGTACGGCCGGCGATTCTCATCCCGGCTCCCCGCCCACCCGGTGGAGCGTTCCCGGCTCCGCCCAGCCGGTCGGGAGCCGCGCCGCCGGGCGGGCCCGGGAGCGGCGTTCCCCCTCCGAGCCGGACGAGGCCCGGCGTCAGAGGCGTTCGATGACGAAGGCGGTGAGGAAGCCGACGGTGGTGATGAGCCCGGTGAGGACGTGGGTGCGCTCGAACGCCTCGGGGATCATGGTGTCGGCGATCATCGCGAGGATGGCCCCGGCGGCGACGGCGGTGATGAGCGCGACGAGGGCCGGGGAGGCGTTCCGCAGGGTGAGGTAGCCGACGCAGGCCGCCGCGGCGCTGGCCAGCGCGATGCCGCCCCAGACGCCGAAGACGTACCGGGCGCCGCGGCCGGCCCGCTTCATGCCGGCGGCACTGGAGAGTCCCTCGGGGACGTTGGAGATGAAGATGGCGGCCAGCACCGCGACGCCCACCTCGCCTCCGTGCAGCAGCGACAGTCCGAGCACGACGGACTCGGGGACGCCGTCGAGCAGTGCCCCGACGGCGATGGCGGCGCCGCTGCCCGGCGACTCGCTCTCACCGGCCTGCTGGTCCCCGGAGCGCTTGCGGTGCCGGGCGCCGTGCCGGGACAGCAGGGCGTTGGCCGCGACGTAGGCCACCGCCCCGGCGAGGAACCCGGTCATGGCCGGGACCAGCCCTCCGGAGCGTTCGGCCTCGTCGACGAGGTCGAACGCCAGCGCGGAGATCAGCACGCCGGCGCCGAAGGCCATGATCGAGGCGATCACCCGGGGCGGCACCCGTACCGTCCAGGCGACCGCCGCTCCGATGACCAGGGCGCCGCCGGCGACCAGCCCCCACAGCCCCGCCTCGACCCACTGCGGCACGGTGCTCTCTCCGTTCCCGCGCCGGCCGGGTGCCGGCGCGTCCTCGCGTCGAAGGTCGCTACCCACTGTTCAGCGGGGATACCACCCGATCAGCGAACCCCCGGTCACGTACGGCGGGCAGCGGGGCGACGGCCGGCGAGGGGCATCGTACGGCGGGCGGCGGGGTCACCGTACGGCGGGCGGCGCGGCGCCCGGGAAACCGGAGGTGCGCCAGGTGTCGCCGGAGGCGGTGACCGCGAACGCCTCCACCCCGTCGAGGCCCTCCACCCATTCGCGGGCCGCGCCGCCCATCGCGAAGGCGGCGGTGGCGTAGGCGTCGACCAGGGTCAGGCTCGCACCCACCAGGGTGACGGAGACCAGCCCGGCGGCGGGGCGGCCGGTGTGCGGGTCGACGATGTGCGTGCCGCGCTCGGCCGTGCCGGAGGTCGCCACGGCGAGCCCGCCCGCCGTGGCATCCGCGGGGTCGCTCCCCGTGGCGCTCGTGACGAGGGCCACGGAATCGCCCCCGGTGACGACGGTTACGGGGCCGCTTCCGGTGGCGGGGATCGCGGGACGGCTCCCGGTGACGGCGCTCGCGGGGACGCCCCCGGTGACCACGGTGGCGAGGTCGCCGGGGCGCAGCGGGTGGGCGACGCCGACCCGCCACGGGCGGCCGGGCGCGGCCGTACCGGCGAGCTGGATGTCGCCGCCGCCGTTCACGCAGTGGTTCACCGCGCCCGCCCGGGTGAGGATGCGCGACGCCCGCTCGATCGCCCAGCCCTTCACCAGGCCCGAGGGGTCGAGGCGGCCCCCGGGCCGCGCCGTGAAATATCCGAGGGAGGTCCCGGCCACCGCCTCGCACAGGCCGAGGACCTCCGTGACCTCCGGCGGGCAGTCCGCCGGGCCGATCTCCCCGCGGTCCAGGCGGCTGACGAAGCTGCCGGGCCGGTAGGTCGAGAAGACCTCGTCGACCCGGTGCAGCCACGCCACGGCCTCGGCGACGGCTCCGGCGGCGGTTTCAGCGGCGGTTTCGGCGTCCCCGGCCCCGTGGGCGTGCCGTACGTCGAAGGAGAAGACCGTGCCCATCACGTGCTCGACGTGCCGGGTCGCCGCCGGGCGCACTCCAGCGGAGACGTGCGGAACGGTCATCAGAGGCCCGCCCTGTCCAGGGCGCTCTGCAGCGAGCGGATGTAGCCGTCGCTGGTGTAGGTGGCGCCCGAGACGGTGTCGATGTCGGCGGACTGGGCCGAGAGCACCGCCTCGTTGAGGATCGGCAGCGCCTCGTCGTTGATCTCGATGTCGCGGTGGTTGCCCATCGGCGCCTGGAGCACCTTGACGCCGGCCACCTTGCCGCCGGAGAGCACCAGCTCCACCTGCACCGGGCCCCAGCGGGTGTCGGCCGCGTCACCGGTCACCGTCCTGTCGCCGCTGGTGGCCCCGGCGGTGGCGCCCGGCCCGGTCCAGGAACCCGAGCCCGCCGAGGTCCGGCCGCTCTCCCCGTCCTCGCCGCCCCGGTCACCGCCGAAGCCGTCGTCTCCGCCGAAGCGGCCGGAGCCGTCCCGCGACCGGCGGAACCCGCCGTCCGCGTCGCCGTCCGTGTCACCGTCGGCTCCGGAACCGGAGGTGCCGGTGCCGGTGCCGGAGTCGTCACGCGACACCGCGGCGGGCCGCTGGGCGGTCGTCGCCACCTCGTGGGGTTTGAACGACAGGAGGAGGACCAGGCCGACGGCGGTGACGAGGATCGCCGCGATCGCTCTGCGCATATGTGTTCCTTAGGAGTGTGTGACGTGCTTCGGGGCGGCTTCGGGATGTGCGGAGTGCTTCGGGCCGCCTGTCAGCGGCCCGGTTTCGGACCGGCCTTCGGATGCGGCTTCGGACCGGCTTCGGAGGCCGGTTCCGGAGGGCCGGCTCTCAGAACTCGAACGCCTCGTGGTGGATGTGCCGCTTCGGCACCCCGGCGGCCCGCAGCGCCGACACCACCCCGGCGGTCATGCCGGCGGGCCCGCAGACGTAGACCTCGTGGCCGGGGAGGTCCGGGACGAGCTCGCGGAGCGTGGCGGGCGCGAACGCGTCGCCGATCCCGCTCCGGGGGCCGAGGCAGGAGTGCATCACCGCGCCGCGGCGGGTGGCGATCTCCTCAAGCTCCGCGCGGAACACCAGGTCGTCGGCGGTGCGGGCCCGGTAGAGGAGGGTCAGGTCACCGGGGGCCGCCGGGATCGACTCGAACAGGGCGCGCACCGGGGTGATGCCCACTCCCCCGGCGATGAGCAGCACCTTGCGCCGGGTGCGGCGGGACGCGGTGAACGCTCCGTAGGGGCCCTCGGCCACCACGCGGGTGCCGGGGCGGAGCCGGGCGATCCGGCGGCTCTGGTCGCCGAGGTCCTTGACGGTGATCCGCAGTTCGTCGCCGGTGGGCGGGGCCGACAGCGAGTAGGGGTTGGGCGACCACCACAGGTCCCGGGTCAGGAACCGCCACCGGAAGAACTGGCCGGGTTCGGCCCGCAGCCGGTCCAGGTTCCGCCCGGTGATGTGGACGGAGACGACCCCGGGGGCCTCGGGCACGATCCGGGCGACCCGGAGGCGGTGCCGGAACGCCTGCCGTACCGGGGTGAGGAAGCGGTACCACAGGAGCAGCGCGGCGACGGAGAGGTACAGGGCGTACCAGGCGGCCCGGGTGGGGGCCGACCCGATGAACTCGTCACCGGTGGCGAGCTGGTGCCCGAACGCCAGCCAGGCCGCGAGGTAGGTGTAGAAGTGCAGGTGGAACCAGGTCTCGTAGCACATCCTGGGCCGGACGGCGCGGGCCGAGACGGCGCCGACGCCGACCAGGAGCAGCAGCGCCACGGTGGCCTTGAGCATGTCCGGGTAGGTGAGGTTCAGCGTCACCGTCTCGCTCACCACGTCGGTGTTCTCGGTCACCGCGTAGCCCCAGGTGATCAGCAGCGCGTGCGCCACCGCCAGCCCGACGACGTAGCGGCCGCCCATGGAGTGCCAGCGGGCCAGCCGGTCGGATCCCACCCCCCGCTCCAGGGCGGGGACGCGGGCCATCAGCGCCAGCAGCACCGCGATCGCGTATCCGGCGAGCAGGCCGGTGACGCGGCCCGCCTCGGTCAGCCAGCCGTCCGGTCCGGCGACGGCGGGCGTGTTCACCCACCACAGGACCAGTACGGCGAGCGTCCCGGCGGCGACGGCCGCCAGGACGGCCTCCGGACGCGCCCGGACGCCCCCGGCGGGAACGGCCCGGGAGGGTCCGGAGGCGGCCCGGCCCGTTCCGGCGAGGGTGGTGGTCACGGATGTTTCTCCTCTCGTCGAACGTGATTCACCGTGCCCCCGGAACCTCTCGTTTTCCTCTGAACCCGTTCATACGGTGACGATTCATAGGATTCTCAGAGGCGGTTCAGAGGAGCCGCACGGGCGACGAGGAGGACTCTGGTACCACCATGCACGCGACTTCCCGTGATCCCGCCTCCGGCGGCCTCCCCGCGCTCCTGCGGCCCGACGGCGCCCCCGTCCGCGTCCTCGTCGTCGACGACGAGCCCGACCTGGTGGAGGTGCTCTGCGCCGTCCTGCGGCGCGAGGGCTGGGAGGTGCGCGGCGCCACCGACGGCACGGCCGCGGTGGGCGCCGCCCGCGAGTTCCGCCCCGACGCGGTGCTGCTCGACGTCATGCTGCCCGACATCGACGGTCTGGAGGTGCTGCGCCGGCTGCGCGCGGAGTCGCCGGACGTGTGCGTGCTGTTCCTGACCGCCAGGGACGCCGTGGAGGACCGGGTCGCCGGGATCACCGCGGGCGGGGACGACTACGTGACCAAGCCGTTCAGCCTGGAGGAGGTCCTGGCCCGGCTGCGCGGCCTGCTGCGCCGCGCCGGCATGGCGCGGGTCTCCGCCGGGGGCGACCGGCTGGCCGTGGGCGACCTGGTGATGGACGAGGACGCGCGCGAGGTGACCCGCGGCGGAGAGCTGGTGGAGCTGACGCCGACCGAGTTCGAGCTGCTGCGCTTCCTGATGCTCAACCCGCGCCGGGTGCTCAGCAAGGCCCAGATCCTCGACGAGGTCTGGTCCTACGACTTCGGCGGCCAGGCGCACGTCGTGGAGCTGTACATCAGCTACCTGCGCAAGAAGATCGACGCGGGCCGCCCGCCGCTGATCCACACCGTGCGGGGCGTGGGATACGTGTTGCGGCCGTGAGGTTCCGTCCGCCACGTGTCACGGCCGCCGGCCTCCCCGTGCCGCGCACCATCCGGGCCCGCCTGGTCGCCGGGGTGCTCGTGCTGCTCACGCTGGTCTGCGCCGGGGTCGGCGCGGTGACCTCCCTGGCGATGGAGCGGTTCATGGTGGACCGCCTCGACCAGCAGCTGTCGGTGACGGTCGGCAAGTTCGCCGCCACCCTGGAGCACCGCCGGGAGCGCGGCGGGTACGGCGGGTACGGCGACAGCCGCGGGCAGTCCCCCGGCACGCTGGGCGTCCGCCTGGTGGGCGGCCGGGTGACCGACGCCGCCGTGGTCGTGCCGGGCGAGGCGGACCCGGAACCCGGCCGGGGCCTGTCGGCGCACGACGCGGCCGTCCTGGCGTCGGTGCCCACGGACGGCCACGGCCACAGCGTGGAGCTGTCGGCGCTGGACGACTACCGCGTCATGGCGGTCGACGGCGGGGACGGCGACGTCCTGGTCAACGGCCTGCCGCTGGAGGGCGTCAACGCCACGGTGCACCGGCTGCAGTTCATCGAGGTCGTGGTGTTCGCCGCCGCCATGGTCTTCGCCGGGGTGGCGGGCACGGTCTGGGTACGGCTGTCGCTGCGCCCGCTGGAGCGGGTGGCGGCCACGGCCCGGCGGGTCAGCACGCTCCCGCTGGCCAGTGGCGAGGTGGCGCTGCCCGACCGGGTGCCGGACGAGGACCCGCGGACCGAGGTGGGCCAGGTGGGTGCGGCGTTCAACCGCATGCTGGGCCACGTCGGGGAGGCCCTCGCCCGGCGGCACGCCAGCGAGCAGCGGATGCGGACGTTCGCCGCGGACGCCAGCCACGAGCTGCGCACCCCCCTGGCGACCGTACGGGCGCACGCCGAGCTGGCCCGGCGCGACCCGGGCGAGGTGTCGCCGGAGGTGCGGCGCTCCCTGGAGCGGATCGACGCCGAGTCCTCCCGGATGGGCAAGCTCGTCGACGACCTGCTGCTGCTGGCCAGGCTCGACGCGGGCAGGCCGCTGGCCCGCGACCCGGTGGACCTGACGCGCGTGGTGATCGACGCGACCGGCGACGCGCGGGTCTCCGCGCCGGGGCACCGCTGGCGGCTGGAGCTGCCGGAGGAGCCGGTCACGATCACCGGTGACGCCGACCGGATCCACCAGGTCGTCGCCAACCTGCTGGGCAACGCGCGTTCGCACACCCCGCCGGGCACCACGGTCACCGTCTCGGTCCGCGCCGCCTCGCCCGCGCCCGGCGGTCCGGGAGGCGCCGGAGACCCGGAGGTTCCGGACGGTCCGGGCGCCTCCGGGGTCTCCGGGGTCTCCGGCGGTCCCGGGTCCTCCGGCGGCCTCGGCGGCCCCGGGCCGGTGGAGTTGGCCGTGGCCGACGACGGGCCGGGCATCCCGGAGGAGATCCGGGACGACCTGTTCGAGCGGTTCGTCCGGGCCGACAAGGCGCGCTCCCGCGCCTCGGGCGGCACGGGCCTGGGCCTGGCCATCGTCCGGGCCGTGGTCACCGCGCACGGCGGGACCGTCGGCGTGGACAGCCGGCCGGGCCGTACGGTCTTCCGCGTCCTGCTGCCCGCCGGGACGGACCGGGGCTGACCCCGCGCGCCGGGGACCGCCGCCCCGCGTCCCCTCTCCGCCGTCCGACCCCCGCGATCCCCGGACGCCACCGTCCGACCCCCGCGATCCCGGACGCCGCCGCGCCCCGCGCGGCTCCGGGTCACGCGCGGCTCCGGGTCACGCGCGGCTCCGGGTCACGCCCGCCGCAGGCGCACCTGCACCGGCCGGCCGTCCACGGTCTCGAACCGCACCGCGGTCGCCTCGCCCCGCACCCGCGCCTCGCACGGCTGGTCGCCGTCGGCGCGCCAGCGTCCCCGCAGCGTCACCCGCATCAGGTGCGGGTGGCTCGGGCTGGTCAGCCATGGCCGCGACCAGGGGCTGTAGTGGCCGACGTAGCGGCCGCGCTCGTACTGGTCGGGGTCGATCCCGCCGTAGAGCCGCAGGTCGGGGTCGCACACCGCCAGCGCCAGCCCGTCGTCCCCGTCGGCCCTGACGAGCACCATGGAGGGCGTGTCCACCTCGCGCACGGGCCCCTCGGCGTCCCTCAGGGGTGAGAAGACCGCGTAGCCGGTGATCCCGGTGGCCCGGTCGCGCACCACGTGCGCGACCGTGTCGGCGCGCAGCACGGTGTACGGCGCCGCCGCCGGGTCGTCCATCGCGGCGGCGAAGGCGGTCATCCGCTCGGGGGTGGCGCCGACCACCATCGCGTACTCGTACCCGCCGTCGCGGGGTGAGACGCCGTGCCTGATCCAGGCGGTGGCGAAGTCGCCGGTGGTCGGCGCCTCGGTCGCGTTGTCGCGGGAGGTCTGGGCCGATCGGGTCAGGCCGATCCGCTGCCCGGGCGCCAGGTAGTAGCCGACGCCCTTGTCGTCCAGCAGCCAGCGCGGCGCGATGTCCGGCGCCGCCGTGTAGGGGAAGGCCGTGACGGGTTCGGCGGCGCCGACGTGGGTGGGGTCCGTACGGGCGGCCAGGTGGGTCTGGAAGAGCGTGGTCTCGGTCTCGTGCCGGGAGTCGTTGCCGATGCCGGTGCCGACGGCCACGATCCGGTCGTCGAACAGGAAGACCGACTTCAGCGCGCGGTGCGAGCCCTCGTACTTGGGGTGCTCGCGCAGTTCCATGGCGAACATGCCGTTTCGGCCGTCGATGGTGTGCGCCCCGCCGAACCGCGAGTCGGTGAGCAGCATCTCCTCGATGGCCCCGGTCAGGTCGCCCTTCAGCTCGTCGAGCGGCAGGTGCACGGTCGTGGCGCCGGGCCGGCGGTTCCAGTCCCAGCCCTGCTGGACGTAGCCGCTGGCGGCGTTGCCGACCGGGTTCCCCCGGTGCAGCACCTGGATCTGCCCGTAGGTGTTGTACCGGCCGTACCAGTTGGCGCCCTCGTAGATCTCGGTGCTCCACAGGTACCGGTTGTGCCCGCGCACCGTGACCTGCCACTCGTCGCGCCGGTGGACGGCCAGGGCGGCGTAGTTGACGGCCCAGTTGCCGGTGGGGGCGGCCTCGGCGGTGACGCCGCGGGCCGCCAGCCGTTCGGCGACCTTCCTCTGCGCCGCGGTCGGCGCGGCGGGCAGCAGCCGCAGGAAGGCGGCGGCGAGCTCGGGGTCCACGTCGCCGCTCCCGCCGGGGGTGCCGGAGATCGCCATCCACTGGTACGGCACCGGCGACAGGGCGGTCAGCCCGCTGGGGTTGCGCCCGCTGATCGAGATGGGCCAGTGGTTCCTGTTCGCGTAGACGCGCATGGCCAGCAGCGCCCGCTTCAGCCAGGAGTGCGGTTCGTCGGCGAGGCGGAAGGCCCCGCCGCTGAGCACGTAGACCAGCGGGGCCAGGCCGGTGAAGCCGTCGCGGACGTAGTCGGGGAAGAAGCCGACGTGGTGGAAGACGGCCCCGTCCACCTTGAGCCCGTCCTGGATTCCCGCGGTGGGGAGCAGCGCCCGGTTCAGCCAGTCGAGCAGCGCCCGCAGCCAGGCGATCCGCTCGGCGTCGGTGTCGCGCAGCAGCGCGGCGGCGAGCATGCCGCGCAGGGTGGTGTTGAGGATGTCCATGACGCTGCAGTGGGCCTGGCGGTGCGTCCGGTCGCGGAAGACGCGGCCGAACCCGCACAGCCACGTCAGGTCCGCGCGGACCCCCTCGAACAGCCCGGCCTCCCGCAGGACGTCCCTCATCAGGTACACGGAGTCGTAGTAGCCCCGCACGTTGTAGCCCAGGTGGTGGATGGTGCCCTGGCAGCTCCCCCAGGTCCAGCCCTGGTCCCTCAGGTGGGCGGTCATGCGGACGTAGAGGTCGGCGAGCGCGGGCCGGTGCGCCGGTCCGGCCGAGGCGTGGGCCAGCGCCAGGCTCCGCATCAGGTCGGTGTAGGCGCCCAGCGCGACCGGGTCGGCGAACGCCTTCAGCTCGGCGGCGATCGCGGCGGGGTGGATCTGCGTCTGGTAGGAGAAGACCGGGCGTCCCGTCCCCGTCGAGGTCGCCTCGGGCACGCCGTACGCGGTGACCTGGGCGGTGAGCGCGGCGACCGAGGAGTCGTCCACCGTCACCGGCGTCAGGAGGTAGTCGTCCCGGTAGCGGGCGGTGAGGGTGCGCAGGGAGGCGGTCTCCTCCGCCGACGGCGGGGAGGTGTCCATCCGGGCGCGGGCCAGCAGCCGGTCGAACAGGTACAGCGCCTGCCAGTGCTGGGCGTCGTAGTCGTCGCCCTCGGCGGCGATGTCCGGCACCTGGGCGTCGCGGCAGGGGGCGTCGGGCCGCAGCGGCGCGTTCAGGATGAGCTGGTCGAGGTGGAGGACCCCGGTACGGCGGGGCGCGATGATCCGCAGGGTGTCCATGCCGGGGTGCGGCCGGCCGCGCATGTCGTAGTCGTAACGGACCCAGGCCGTCCGCCAGCCGGTGAAGCCGAGCCGGAACTCGAACCAGGCGTCGGTTCGGTCGCCGCGGCCGAACTCGAAGCGGACCACGTCGTCCGCCGGCGTCTCGTTGAAGATCCAGACGGAGAAGGTGTCCACGGTGCCCTGCCACGCCTGGTCGTCCAGCGGCCGGTAGGGGTCGGGGGCGAACCTCAGGGGAGCTTCGACGGTGATCATGGAGCGGTCGCCGTGCTCCCAGCGGAGCGAGTGGCGCCCGCAGATCGCGGCCCGGTCGCTGATCGTGAGGGCCGAGCCGGGCCCGGCGGTGAGCTGCGGCGGGACGGCGGTCTCCAGCAGGAAGACCGGCGGGTCCATGGCCAGCGCGCGCCGTTCCAGGTCCCCGGGGTCCCCGGGCGCGGCGTCGCGGGCGGCCGCCCGGCCGGCGGCGGGCGCCGCGCCGGGGAGCGGGAGCACGGCTCCGGCCACGCCCGCCGCGCCGGCCCGGAGCGCGGTCCTGCGAGTGATCTCCACCACGGGTGCCTCCCTGGGATCGGACTGGCCGTATCCAACGGGAGGAAAAACATATGAATAAAGAACTAATCACCGATTTTTCCGGATCTGTCATCTGCCGACGCCCGGCGACCCGGGATTTACCGGATTCCTCTCTGAATCATCCGTTGACGACGAGATGAATCCATGATCAAGATGCCGTCATCCCCTCCCCTCACGGAGGGGCCGTTGTTCCTCCCCTTCTCCTTCGGAAGGGGACCCGGATCCCGCAGGAGTGCCCGTTGAACCGCCCCCTCCCCCGCCGCCGGACGCCCGGCCCCCCGTTCCGAAGGCCGTCCGGCCCCGGCGCCGTACCGGGCGGCGGGTGACGCCGTGCCCGACTCACGGGAGCTGAAGTTCCGCAAGCTCGCCACCGACCTGCGCACCGCGATCCGCTCGGGCGTCTGGGCGGGCGGCGCGAAGCTGCCCACCGAGCAGGAGCTCGCCAGGGCGCACCGGGTCAGCCTCACCACCGTCCGCCGCGCGGTGGACGAGCTCGTCGCCGAGGGGCTCGTGATCCGGCGGCAGGGGGCGGGCACCTTCGCGGTCCCGCGGACCATGACCGTCCACGGCGGGGCCGCGATGGTCGGCGTGGTCGTGCCGGACACCGCCCTGTACTACCCCAAGGTGCTGGAGGGCGTCGAGGAGGTGCTGACCGCCGCCGGGGCGCGGCTGCTGCTGACCTGCTCCCGCTACCGGCCCGAGGAGGAGGACGCCGCGCTGCGGCGCATGCTCGACTCCGGGGTGGACGGCCTGCTCGTCGTCCCCACCCTGCTGGGCAGCGCCGACCCCGCCGCGCTCGTCCGCCGCCTCGCCGCCCTGCCGGTGCCCACCGTGCTGATCGAGCGCGGCCTGGACGACGGCGACGACCCCAGCGAGCACGTCCGCACCGACCACGTGGCCGGGGCGTACGCGGCCGTGCGCCACCTGGCCTCGCTCGGCCACACCCGCCTCGCGCTGCTGTCCCGCTCGGGCAACCCCACCAGCGCCCCGGTCGGCAGGGGCTTCGCCGCCGCCGTCGCGGGCCTGCGCCTGCGGGCCGCCGAGCCGTTCTCCGCCCCGTACGGCGAGTGGAACTCCGAGGTCGCCGACGCGCAGGTGCGCCGGGTCGTCGCCGAGGGCGCCACGGCCGTCGTCTGCTTCGGTGACCGCGAGGCCATCATGGTGGTCTCCGCCGCCCGGCGGGCGGGCCTGGCCGTACCGGGCGACCTGGCGGTCGTCTCCTACGACGACGAGATCGCCGAGCTGGCGGAGGTGCCGCTCACCGCCGTCTCCCCGCCCAAGCGACATCTCGGCCGCCAGGCGGCCGAACTCCTGCTCCGCCGCCTGGGTGAGCCCGATCTGCCCCGTCACCAGATACGGCTGCGCCCCGGCGTCGTCGTGCGCCGGTCGTGCGGCGCCCACCCGAGGGAGGCCGCCGATGGCTGAGCTGCGTCTGGGACTGGTCGGCGCGGGCGCCGTCGGCGTGCTGCACGCCGAGGCGGCGCCGCGGGTGCCCGGTGTGCGGGTGGGCGCGGTGTGCGACGTGGACCCGGAGACCGCGCGCCGGATCGCCGCGCCCCACGGCGCGCCGGTGTACCGGGACCACCGCGAGCTGCTCTCCTCGGGAGAGGTGGACGCGGTGGTGGTCGCCACCCCGCACGCGCTGCACACCGCGATCGTGTGCGACGCCGCCGCCGCCGGGCTGCACGTCCTGGTCGAGAAGCCCATGGCCACCTCGCTCGCCGACTGCGACCTGATGATCGCCGCGTGCGCCGCCGCCGGGGTACGGCTGGCCGTCGGGCACGTCCAGCGCTTCCTGCCCGACAAGGCCGCGGCGATGGCGGCCCTGGCGGCCGGAGGGATCGGTGAGCCGCTGATGATGTCCGACCGGCGCGGCTCCGACTACCGGCCCGGCTCGCGGCCCGGCTGGTTCCTCGACCGGGGGCTGTCCGGCGGAGGGGTGTTCATCAACATCGGCGCGCACAGCGTGGACCGGCTGGTGTGGCTGTCCGGCCGGCGGGTCGAGCGGGTGGACGCCTCGATGACCAGCTCCCTGCCCGCCGCCGGGCCGGCCGGCCTCTCCCCCGTGGAGACCGACGCGCTGGTCAGGCTGGCGCTGTCGGGCGGGCCGGCCGCGCAGGTCGCGGTGACCTCCACCGGCCCGCCCGCCCCGCACGACGAGATCGTCGTCGTCGGCGAGCGCGGCACGCTGTCGGTCTCCCCCCACACCGGCACGGCGCTGCACCGGGACGGCACGACGACCTGGCTGCACCGGCCGGGCGGCGACGACGTCCCCGCGGCCTTCGCCGCCCAGCTCGCCGACTTCGCCGACGCCGTACGGTCCGGCCGGGAACCGGCGGTGACCGGGGCGCACGGACGGCACGTGCTGGAGGTCGTGCTGGCGGCCTACGCCTCGGCGGCCCGCCGTACCCCGGTGCCGATCCCGGCGGGGGACATCGGCCCGCGAACGAACGTCCTGAGGCAGGGCGCATCACCCCGTCCTCCAATATGATCTTCGAACTCCGCGGGCCGCCCGGTGGGCACCTCGGGCGGTCCGGGCCGCGAGCGTGAGAGAGGCACGGAATGGTCGCTTCGAACGGCTACGGGTACCGGCACGGCACCATGGCGCGCGCCGCCGTGGACCTGGACTCCATCGACGAGCAGCTGAACGACATCAGGCGGATCCTGGAGACGGAGTGCGCCCTGCCCTCGGGCGCGTTCGGGTGGGGCGCCGAGATGGGACGCAGGTCGTACGAGAAGTACCGCAACGCCTGGCACGATGAGCTGGACTTCGCCGTCAAGGAGGGGCGGCGGATCTCCGAGCTCGCGGCCGAGACCGACAGGGGCTACCTGAACGCGGAGAGCCCCCGGGTCCAGGAGCTGCTCTACACGGTCGGCTGGGCGCCCGACGGCTCGGGGCGCTTCAAGGAGCAGCCGTCCTCCCCGGCGGGACCGCCCGGTGACGCCGACAGCGGCAGCGACGGAAGCTGGCTGCACCGGGGGCTGCTCGGCGTGGGCGTCCTGGGGCTGGGCGTGGACTCCTGGGCGCTGAAGCGCTATCCCGAATGGCGGCAGCTGACGCTGGAGTCGCGCCGGGCCCGGAAGGCGTCGCCCTACCTCCGCGGCAAGAATCCGATCGTCCGCGAGGCCCTGGCGTCCGGCCGATCCCCGGCCCCGCCGGGTCACACCTGGTACATCGACCGCAAGGGCGGAATGGTCACCGTCAAGTCGCAGTCGGCGGTGCTGAGCAGGTCGACGACCAGTGTCCTGCACTTCGCGCGGCGGTTCTCGCTGATGGCGCTGGCCGCCGGGGTCGTCTGGGAGCTGCTGGCCGTCCCCTCCGACGCCGACCTCAACCGGGCGGCGCTCGGGTGGGACGAGATCGCCCGCAGGGCCAGGCAGATCTTCGGCGGCGACCTGGCCGCCATCCACGAGCTCGCCGCGGGCGACTGGAGCGGCGTGGCCAGGAACGCCTCCGACGAGCGGATCTTCTCCTTCATCAGGGGCGGGATCGACCTGGCCGACTTCGCCTCCGACATGGCCGCCCGCCTGAACGGCCTCATCGAGCAGCTCAACGCGCTGCACAAGGCGGCGTACTGGACGGCGTCCGTCACAGTGGCCGCCCTGGTGGCCCACGCCGCCCTCTCGTTCACCCCCGCCGGGCGGCTGATCGCGCGGTTCCTCGGGTCCCAGCTGACGACGATGGTGATGTTCATGATCAATATCGCCCCCGCGCTGGCGGCCTCGGCGTTCACCGGCAGCCTGAAGGACGCGTTCTACGAGCGCACCTTCCCCGCCGGCCGGGACCCGTACCGGCTCCGGTACGGCTGGCTGTGACCCCGGCCCTGCGGCGCGCGACCCCGCCACGACCACCGAGCCGGCCCGGACAGGCCGCGACGCCCACCCGGGCGTCCGGCTGAGAGGACCGATCGCTCACGCAGGTCGAGGTCTGCGGGGGACGTCACGTGAGCGCCGCCACCAGGATGTCCGTAAGAAGGGCGGCCTGGGCGCCGTCGGGGTCGAGGTCGGGGTCGAAGATCGTCAACTGGAGCCCGGCGGCCCCCGGCATGGCGAGCAGTCCGCGCAGGATCCCGACGAGTTCGTCCGGCGTCATCCCGCCCGGCGCCGGCGAGTCGACCGCCGAGAGGATCTCCGGGTCCAGCACGTCGGGGTCGAGGTGGATCCAGAAGCCGTCGTGCCCCAGCGTCCCGCGCGCCGCCTCCAGCGCCCCCTCGGCGCCGCTCACGCAGGCCAGCCCGCTGCCTTCGATGTCAGCGAGGTCCTCGTCCTCCCGCACGCCGATCAGCACCACGTCCTCGTCGCGCACGTACGGCCGCAGCCCGTCGATGTCCACCAGGTGCGGCTCGCCACGCCCGGTCACCAGCGCGACGCTCTCCCCGCCGGCCGCCCCGACGTGCGGGGAGTTGCCCAGGTGCCGGAAGTCGGCGTGCGCGTCCAGGTAGGCCAGTCCGTACCTGCCGGTGCGGCGCAGCGCGAGGGCGGGCCCGAGCAGGATCGAGCAGTCTCCGCCCAGCACCACGGGGAAGCCGCCCGACTCCCTGATCGCGGCGATCCGGTCGGCCAGCCGCCGGGTGTACGCCGCGATGGCCTGCCCGTTGCGCACGCCGTCGCCAGGCTGCCAGGTGGCCACGTACCGGGGCGGCACCGCGGCTCCCGCGTCGTCCGCGCCGAGCCGCCGGAGCAGCCCGTGATCGCGCAACGCCCAGGGGGCCTTGTAAACGCCCGGAACCGTGTCCGGGGCGGGTGGCCGCAGCCCGAGGTTGGAGGGCGCGTCGAGGAGAGTGAGCCGCCTGTCAGTGGTTACCTGCTTCATACGCCTGACGGTAGCAGTCGACTCCGAGGTTGTCATGGGTTAAATTGAGTTAAGTCGTTATCGGAGGCGCTCGGATGCGGGAATACGCGGAAACCGGCCTGGTGGCGCTGGACCTGGCCAACACCTGGGACGAATACCTCGACGTCCCCGAGCGCCTTCCGTCCGTGGAGGCGCTCGCCCTGTTCTGCCGGGCGCTGTCGATCCCCGCGCCCGCGCCCCCGACCCCCGCGGACCTCGCCGAGGCCCGCGAGACCCGCGCCCGGCTGCGCGGGATCCTCGCCACGGCGCCCGCCGGCCGCGCCGCCGCCCTCGCCGCCTGGGCCGGCACCCTGCCCCTGCGCCCGGCGATCACCATGGCCGACGGCCTGCCCCTGCTCCGCCCGGCGCCCGCGGAGGACCGCCTGTCCGTCCTGCTGGCCGCCCGCGCCATCGACGACCTGCTGTCCCTGGCGTCCTCGGGCGAGTGGGAACGCCTGCGCCTGTGCGCCGCCACCCCCTGCCGCGACGCCTTCCTCGACCGGAGCCGCCCGGGGCGTCGCCTGTTCTGCTCCACCCGCTGCGCCAACCGCGCCCACGCCGCCGTCTCACGCGCCCGCCGCCGCTGACCCTCGCGCGGCTCCGCCCTGGCCCCCGGGCCCGCGCGTCCGGGCCCGGCGGGCCGACGCGCGCCCCGTCATCGGACGGCGGGGGGCGCGGGAGGGCCGTCCCGACCGCCGTCCGGTGCTCGCCGGCGGAACGCCGCTCAGCCGTCCCGGGAGGTCCGCAGGTCGAGGGCGATGTCGACGATCATGTCCTCCTGCCCGCCGACCATCCCGCGGCGGCCCGCCTCGACGAGGATGCTCCGGGTGTCCAGCCCGTAGCGGGCCGCGGCGTCCTCCGCGTGGCGCAGGAAGCTGGAGTAGACCCCCGCGTAGCCGAGCGTGAGCGTCTCCCGGTCGACCTGGACGGGACGGCTCTGCAGCGGCCGGACCAGGTCGTCGGCGGCGTCCATCAGCGCGAAGAGGTCGCAGCCGTGGTCCCAGCCCATCAGGTCCGCCACCGCGACGAACGCCTCCAGCGGGCAGTTGCCCGCTCCGGCGCCCATCCCGGCGAGGGAGGCGTCCACGCGGGTCACGCCGTTCTCCACCGCGACCACCGAGTTGGCGACGCCGAGCCCCAGGTTGTGGTGGGCGTGCACGCCGATCTCGGTGCCGGGGTCGAGGACGTCGCGGTAGGCGCGGGCCCGCTCGCGCACGCCGTCCATGGTGAGGCGGCCGCCGGAGTCGGTGACGTAGACGCAGTGCGCGCCGTAGGACTCCATCAGCTTCGCCTGCCGCGCCAGCTCGGCGGGCGGCGCCATGTGCGACATCATGAGGAACCCCGCGACGTCCATGCCGAGCTCGCGGGCGACGCCGATGTGCTGCGCGGCGATGTCGGCCTCCGTGCAGTGGGTCGCCACCCGCACCGACCGCACGCCCAGCGCGTGGGCGCGGCGCAGGTCGGCGACGGTGCCGATGCCGGGCAGCAGCAGCGTGGTCAGCACGGCGCGGGACATGGCCGAGGCGGCGGCCTCGATCCACTCCTCGTCGAGGCACGCCCCGGGGCCGTAGTTGACGCTGCCGCCGGCCAGCCCGTCGCCGTGCGCGATCTCGACCGCGGCGACGCCGGCCCGGTCGAGGGCGCCGGCGATCGCGGCGACCTGCTCGGCGGTGTAGCGGTGGCGGATGGCGTGCATGCCGTCCCGCAGGGTCACGTCCTGCACGTAGAGCTTCATCGGGCGGCCGTCCTCTCCGCGACGCGCAGCGCCGCCGACGTCATGATGTCCAGGTTGCCGGCGTACGCGGGCAGGTAGTGGGCGGCGCCCTCGACCTCCAGGAACACCGAGACGAGCAGCCCTTCGCCCCCGAGGCCGGCGAGGGGGTCGCCGGCGCCGACGGCGCGGAACTGCACCTCCTGCTTGAGCCGGTAGCCGGGCACGTAGGCGGCGACCTCGGCGACCATCTCCTTCACCGACGCGGCGACCGCGGCCGGGTCGCACTCGGGGACCAGGCAGTACACGGTGTCGCGCATGATGACGGGCGGCTCTGCCGGGTTGAGCACGATGATGGCCTTGCCGCGCCGGGCGCCGCCGACGACCTCCAGGGCGCGCGACGTCGTCTCGGTGAACTCGTCGATGTTGGCGCGGGTCCCGGGGCCGGCCGACCGGGAGGCGATCGAGGCGACGATCTCGGCGTAGGCGACGGGGGCCACGCGCGACACCGCGGCGACGATCGGCACGGTGGCCTGTCCGCCGCAGGTGACCATGTTCACGTTGCCCTCGTCCAGGTGGCGGTCGAGGTTGACGGCCGGGACGACGTAGGGGCCGATCGCCGCGGGCGTCAGGTCGATCAGCCGCTTTCCGTACGGGCGCAGCGCCGCCTCGTTGCGCCGGTGCGCCCCGGCCGAGGTGGCGTCCAGCACCACCGAGACGTCGTCGAAGCAGGGCAGCCCGATCAGGCCCTCGACGCCCTCGTGCGTGGTCGTCACGCCCATGCGGCGGGCCCTGGCCAGGCCGTCGGAGTCGGGGTCGATCCCGGCCATCGCCGCGACCTCCAGCGTCTTCGACGTCCTGATCACCTTGATCATCAGGTCGGTGCCGATGTTGCCCGAGCCGATGATCGCGACCTTGGCTCTGCTCATTCCGTTACCTCCTCGCCGCGGCAGAACCGGGCGAACTCCGTGGTCATCGATTCGGCGAGCTCCTCCACCCCGGGCCCCTCGCCGGTCAGGGGCGTGCCGTGGTTGCCGAGGTAGAGGGGCACGTCCACGAGGTGGCAGGCGCCGAGCGCGACGCCGCCGTGGCTCATGGGCGAGCGGTGGGCGCACACCAGCAGCCGGGCGGGGCCCCGGTGTGCCCGGACGAGTTCCTCCGCGGGCCGCTGGAAGATCTCCTGGTTCTCCGGGTCGTCACCGCCGATCGCGGCGAACAGCCGCATCTCCTCGGTCGTGGTCGTCACCAGGAGCGGCACCGGGGCGGCGGCGCCCGACCGGATCGCCTCCATCGGGTGGACGGCCAGCAGGTCGCCGTCCACCACGGGCGCGACCGGCAGCAGCCCGCCCACCGGCGGAACGGCCCGTACGGCCGCTTCCTCGGCGGCCAGCAGGGCGTCCACGGACGCGCCGACGGGGTCCGCGCCGAGCGCGCGGCCGGCCGCAGAGGTCCAGGCGGCGGCCTCGGCCGGGGTGGCGAAGCCGTACGGCACCGGGCTCATCGCCACGGCCCGGGTGAACAGGCCGGGGGCGCAGGTCATCAGGGCCAGGACGCTGGTGCCGCCCGCCGAATGGCCGGCGAGGGTCACCCGGTCCGGGTCGCCGCCGAACGCGGCGATGTTGCCGCGCACCCACTCCAGTGCGGCGATCTGGTCGCGCAGGGCGAGGTTGGCCGGTACGGCGCCGTCGTACCGGAACCCGGCGTAGCCGAGCCGGTAGTTCACGGTCACCACGACGAGGCCGTGGTCGCGGGCGAGCGCGGCGCCGTCGTACATGCGCTGCGCGCCGGAGCCGAACACGAACGCGCCGCCGTGCAGGAGCACCAGCACCGGCCGCCGTCCCTCGCACGAGGAGGTCCAGACGTTCAGGTACAGGCAGTCCTCGCGGCCGGTGGACGGGTCGATCTCCAGGCCGGGCACCCAGGCCATCCGGCCGGGCCGCTGCGGCGCGGGCGGGCCGGGGGTGAGGGCGTCGGCGACGCCCCGCCACGGCCGGGCGGGGACGGGAGCGGCGAAGCGGCGGGCCGGGGCCGCGTACCGCACGCCCCTGAACGCGAGGACGCCTCCGGCGTCGAGGCCCCGCAACGTCCCCAGGGGCGTGTGCGCGAGGGTCACGGCGCCTTCCCCGTCATGAGTCCAGCCCCAGGAACCTCTTCGCGTTGCCGCCGAGGATCGCGGCCCGGTCCGCGTCGTCGAGGCCGGGGCACTCCCGGACGGTCGAGCCCGGCTCCTGCTCGCCCAGCGGGAAGGGGAAGTCGGTGCCGAGCATGACCCGGTCGGCGCCCATCACGTCGATGAGCAGGCGCAGCGCCCGCGGGTCGAACACCGCCGAGTCGACGTAGAAGCGGTCGGTGTACGCCGAGGGCGGCCTGGGCGAGTCCTTCCGGACGATGTCGCGGTTGCGCCAGGCGTTGTCGGCGCGGCCGAGGAGGAAGGCGAAGCTGCCTCCGCCGTGGCAGAAGCAGAGCCGCAGCGACGAGGGCAGCCGCTCGAACGCGCCGGACAGCATCAGCGACAGGATGCCGAGCTGGGTCTCGGCGGCCATCCCGACCAGCCACGGCAGCATGTAGCGTCCCATGCGGTCCGCGGCGAGCATGTCCCACGGGTGCACCAGCACCGGCATGTCCTCGTCGGCGCAGTGGGTGAGGAACGCGACGATGTCGGGGTCGTCGAGGTTGCGGGGGCCCACGTGGTTGCCGATGTGCACCCCGCGGTGCCCGGCGGCCCTGGCCTTGGTGACCGCCGTGCTCGCCAGCTCCAGGTCCTGCAGCGGGACCTGGCACAGCGGCAGCAGCCGGGCGGGGTCCTGGGCGCAGTAGGCGAGGATGCGGTCGTTGACCATCTCGCACCAGTCGGCGGCGCGGTCGGCGGCGGCGGCGTACCCGAACAGCAGCGGCGTCGAGGAGACCGCCTGCACCCGCACGCCGGAGCGGTCCATCGCCGCAAGGCGCGCCGCGGCGTCCCACAGCTCGGGGGTGACGGGGCGGTAGTCGTCCTCGCCGCTCATCATCATGCCGTCGCGCAGCCAGGGCTCGCCGGCGCCCGCGAGGACCCGGCTCTCCTCCCGGGAGATGCGCGGGAAGACGTGGGCGTGGACGTCGATGACCGTCATGCGGACGCTTCCCCCGATCCCGATCCCGATCCCGTGCCCGCCGTACCCGGTCCCGTGCCCGCGGGCGGGCGCCCGCTCCGCCCGGTCACCGGACCACCGGCCGCAGGTGCTCGGGCCAGTCCCGGCCGGGGTGCGTCGTCCCGCAGTGCGGGCAGGTGCGGTCGCCGTCGTAGAACGCCTGGAAGACGGGGGGCAGGTCCTCGACGATCGACTCCAGCTGCAGCTCGGCGCGGTGGACGCGCCGGTGGCAGTTCACGCAGTACCACTCGAAGGCGTCCAGCTCGCCCCTGGGCCGGGCGTACTCCACGACCAGGCCGATCGAACCGGGCACCGGACGCTGCGGGGAGTGCCGCACGTGCGGCGGCAGCAGGAAGACGTCGCCCTCGCGGATCTGCACGTCCACCGGGGGCTTGCCCTCCTCCTCCATCACGCGCAGCACCATGTCGCCCTTGAGCTGGTAGAAGAACTCCTCGATCGGGTCGTCGTGGAAGTCGGTGCGCTGGTTGGGCCCGCCCACGATGGTGACCATCAGGTCGGCGTCCTTCCAGATCTGCACGTTGCCGACGGGCGGCCGGAGCAGGTCCTGGTGCTCGTCGATCCACTTCTGGAGGTTGAAGGGCGGCATCATGCTGCGCTCCTTTGCGGGATGTGGGCGATGCAGGAGATCTCGATGAGCAGGTGCGGGTGCGGGAGCTGGTGGACCGCGACGGTGGTGCGGGCCGGGCCGTTCTCGTCGAAGTACTCGCCGTAGACCTCGTTGTAGCCGCCGAAGTCGTTCATGTTGACCAGGTAGGCCGTCACGCTGACCACGTCCCGCAGGTCCCCGCCCGCCGCGGCGAGCAGGTCGCGGATGTTGTCGATGACCGCCCTGGTCTGCAGGCGGATGTCCAGGTCGGTGGTGCCCATCGCGTCGGCCTTCGCGCCGGCGAAGGTGCCGTCGGGGCGGCGGGAGCTGGTGCCCGAGACGAACACGAGGTCACCGGCCCGCCTGACGTGCGGGAACCTGCCGCGCGGCGCGGCCTTGCCCGGGACCAGCAGCGCGTCGCCGGCCGTACTCTCGTTCACCGTACCCTCGTCCTTCTCGTCCGTCCTGTCGGGGTTCACCGGGTGGTCACCTCCACGTGGCCGAGGCCGGCGCCGCTGACCCGGACGTGGGCGCCGGCCGGGAGGGGCACGGCCGCGGTGGCCGCGCCGGCGAGGACGACCCAGCCCGGCTGCAGCTCGATCCCGGCGGCGTGGGCCAGCCGCGCGGCGGCGGTCAGCGACCGCACCGGGTCGCCGAGGATCGCCGCCGACGACCCGCTCGCCACGGGGCGGCCGTCCACCTCCAGCAGCAGGCCGATGTTGCCGACGTCGCGCGGGGAGTGCCAGGGACCGAGGCCGAAGCCGCAGGCCGAGGCGTTGTCGGCGATGACGTCCTCCAGGGTGAAGCTGAAGTTCTCGTAGCGGGAGTCGAGCACCTCGTAGCCCACGGCGACGGCGCCGACGGCGGCGGCCGCGTCGGCGGGGTTGCGCACCGGCCGGTCGAGCAGGAACGCGATCTCCGGTTCGACGCGCGGGTGGATCAGGCCGGAGGTGTCGAGGTGCGACTCGACGAGCATGGCGTCGGTGAGCAGGCCCCAGATGACGTCGTCCACGCCCATCTGGACCATCTTGGCGCGGCTGGTGAAGCCCATCTTGACCCCGATGAGGGTCTCGCCGCGCTCGCGGCGCCGTTCGATCACCGCCCGCTGCACCTCGTAGGCGGCGGGCACGTCCAGCGCGGCCCGGTCGGTGAGCCGGGGCACCGCCCGGCCGGTCAGCGCGGCCTCGTCCAGGATCTCCGCGAGCCGGTTCATGCCCTCTCCTCCGTCTCCTCGGGGGCGAACGCGGCCCGCACGTCGCCGAGCCCGTCGATGCGGGCCTCCAGCACGTCGCCCGGCGCGACCGGGACGACGGGCCCGAGCGCCCCGGTCAGCACGGTGTCCCCGGCGCGGAGCGGGCTGCCGAGCCGGGCCAGCGTGTCGGCCAGCCACACCGCCGCGTGCAGCGGGTGGCCCAGGCAGGCCGCGCCGACGCCGGTCGAGACCTGCTCGCCCCGCCGTTCGACGACCATCCCCGCCAGCCGCAGGTCGACGTCGCCGAGCGCCACCGGACGGGTGCCGAGGACGTACACGCCCGCGGAGGCGTTGTCGGCGACGGTGTCGGCCAGGGTGATGTCCCAGTCGCGGACGCGGCTGCCGACCACCTCGATCGCGGGCAACGCGAAGGCCGTCGCACGGATCACGTCGGCGACCGTGTGCCGCTCGTGCGTCAGGTCACGCTCCAGGACGAGCGCGACCTCCGCCTCGGCGCGGGGCTGCAGGACGGCCCCGGCCGGGATCTCCTCGCCGTCCGGCACGGCCATGTCGGCGAACAGCACCCCGAAGTCCGGGGAGTCCACGCCGAGCTGGCGCTGCACCGCCCTGCTGGTCAGCCCGATCTTGCGGCCGACCGGGCGCCGGCCCTCGGCCAGCCACCGCTCGGTGAGCAGGCTCTGCACGGCGTAGGCGGACTCCACGTCGCCGACCAGGTCGCGCACCGGCTCGCACGGGCGGCCGGAGGCGTGGGCCTCCAGCAGCCGGGCCGCGGCGGCGCGGCGCGCCGTCTCCTGCTCCTCTGTCACGGACGAACTCACAGTCACGGACGACCTCATATCTTCACGCACACGTTGACGGGCTCGGAGAAGAAGTCGAGTGAGTACTCGCCTCCCTCGCGCCCGATGCCGGACGCCTTCACCCCGCCGAAGGGGGTGCGCAGGTCCCGCAGGTTCCAGCAGTTGACCCAGACGATGCCGGCCTCGACGCGCGGCGCCACCCGGTGGGCGCGTGACAGGTCGGTGGTCCACACCGTGGCGGCCAGGCCGTACGGGCTGTCGTTGGCCAGCCGGACCGCCTCGTCCTCGTCGTCGAACGGCGCGACATGGCAGACGGGCCCGAAGATCTCCTCGCGGACCACGCGGGAGCTCTCCGGCAGGCCGGTCAGGACGGTCGGCTCGACGTGGAAGCCGCCGTCGCGCTCGTCGCCGAAGCGGGGCACGCCGCCGCCGGCGACGATCGTGGCGCCCTCCTCGGCGGCGAGGCGGTAGTAGGAGAGCACCTTGTCGCGGTGCTCCGCCGAGATCATGGGACCGTAGCCGGTCAGCGCCCGCGTCCGCTCGCCCAGGGCGCGCACGAACTCCTCGAAGACGGGCCGCTGCACGTAGACGCGCTCGGTGCACAGGCAGATCTGGCCGGAGTGGGTGAAGGCGGAGCGTACGGTCCCCTCGACCGCCTCCGCCAGGTCGGCGTCGGCGAAGACCAGCGCCGGGTTCTTGCCGCCGAGCTCGAAGGAGACCGGCGTGACGTGGTCGGCGGCGGCGCGCATGATGGCGGCCCCGGTGGCCGACGCGCCGGTGAAGGCGATCGCGTCGACGCCGGCGTGCGAGGTGAGGTACTCCCCCGCCGCGCCCGCGCCGTGGCCGTGGACCAGGTTGAAGGCGCCGGGCGGGAGCCCCGCCGCGTCGATCACCTCGGCGAGCAGGGTGGCGGTGGACGGGGTCTCCTCCGACGGCTTGGCGACGACCGCGTTGCCGGCGGCGAGCGCGGGCGCGACCTTCCAGGTGAGCAGCAGCAGCGGGAGGTTCCACGGCGAGACGACGGCGACCACGCCGAGCGGGCGGCGGACCGTGTAGTTCAGCGCCTGGCCGCTGCCGCTCCACCCCGGGACGCGGGTCTGGTAGGCCCGTTCGGGGCGGCCGTAGGCCAGGTCGGCGTAGGCGCGGAAGTTGCCGATCGCGCGCGGGATGTCCACCGTCGCGGCGAGTTCGCGCGGCTTGCCGGTGTCGGCGGTCTCGGCGTCGACGAACTCGTCGAACCGGGCCTCGATGCCGTCGGCGATCCGGCGCAGGAACGCACACCGCTCCTCGACGCTCGTCCGCCCCCAGTCGCCGTCGAGGGCCGACCGGGCGGCGGTCACCGCCGCGTCGACGGTCTCACGCGACGCTTCGGGGACGGCTCCCACCTGGCGTCCGTCGACGGGTGAGACGAGCGGGAAGGCCGCCCCCTCCGTCGAGAAGGCGCCGTTGACGTAGTGCGCGGGCTTCATGGCGGCCATTGTGCTGCCGGTCAGACATAACAGTCCAATACCGCTCTTCAGCCTTGATATGCCGATTTAGTTATATATGTGGGGCGCACCGTACTTCCCGGCACCGCCCGGTGCCGGCCCGGTGCCGCACGGGGCGCCCGGTGCCGCCCCGGAGCGCCGGGGCACACCGGGACGCGGCCGGCGGCCGGATCAGAAGCCGGTCAGGGTGATCTTGCCGATGGCGGCGCCGGACTCCAGGACGCGGTGGGCCTCGCGGAGGTTGGCGGCGTTGACGGCGCCCAGGTCCCGGGTGGCGGTGGTGGTGAGGACGCCCGCGTCCACCAGGCGGGCCACCTGGGTGAGGATGTGGTGCTGCGTGGCCTGGTCCGGGGTCTGGAACAGGGAACGGGTGAACATGAACTCCCAGTGGAAGGAGATGCTCTTGGCCTTCAGCACGCCGATCGGCAGGGAGTCGAAGTCGTCGATGGCGACGACGCGGCCGAAGGGCTTGAGCGTCTCGGCGTAGGCGGGCAGGTTGCGGTCGGTGCCGGTGGTGCTGAAGACGAGGTCCAGGCCGTTCGGGGCGATCTCGGCGAGCTGCGGGGCCAGCGGCTCACGGTGGTCGACCAGGTGGTGCGCGCCCATCCTGCGGGCGAAGTCGGCGGTCTCGGGCCGGGACGCGGTGCCGATGACGGTGAGGCCGGTCAGCGCGCGGGCCATCTGGACCGCGATCGAGCCGACGCCGCCGGCCGCGGCGGTGACCAGCAGGGCGCCGGTCCGGTTCAGCGGGCCGTCGTGCAGGCCGAGCCGTTCGAACAGGCCCTCCCAGGCGGTGAGCGAGGTCAGGGGCAGGGCGGCGGCCTCGGTGAAGGACAGGGTGGCGGGCTTGCGCGCGGCGAGACGCTCGTCGACCGCGTGGAACTCGGAGTTCGCGCCGGGACGGTCGATGGCGCCCGCGTAGTAGACCTCGTCGCCGACCTCGAACAGCTCCACCTGGTCGCCGACCGCGACGACGGTGCCCGCGGCGTCCCAGCCCAGCACCTTCGGCTCGCCGCCCGGGTCGTTGTTCTGCCGGACCTTGTAGTCGACGGGGTTGACCGCGACGGCCGCCACCCGCACCAGCAGGTCACGCGGTCCCGGCTCGGGGACGGGCAGTTCGAGGTCGATCAGGCTCTCCCCGTCGTCCACCGGCAGGCTCCTGCGGTAGCCGACGGCGCGCATCGTGGTCTCGCTCATGGGAATCTCCTGTCCGAAAATCCGCGGGTGAACGGTCGGGACGACGGGGCCGCCACCGCGGTACGGCCGACCGCCTCCGGTGCGCGTCCATGCTGCTCCATCACGGACCCATAAGTCCAAGAGATCCTTGTCATCTTTTCCATATGCTGAGCGCATGGCAACGCTGCGGCAGCTGGAATATCTGGTGGCCATCGTGGACGAGGGGTCCTTCACCCGGGCCGCGGAGAGCCTCGGCGTCACCCAGCCCGGACTCTCCCACCAGTTCCAGGCACTGGAACGCGAGATCGGCGGCCCGCTGCTGGAGCGGCTGCCACGCGGGGTACGGCTGACCCCGGCCGGCCGGTCGATGCTGCCGCACGCCCGCGCCGCCCTGGCCGAGGCCGGCCGCGCCACGGTCTCCGCCCGCCGGGCCGCCGGCGTCTCCACCGGCGAGCTGCACGTGGCCGCCCTCTACTCGATCAGTCTCGGCGTGCTGCCCACGGTGCTGGGGCTGTGGCGCGCGCGGCATCCGGGAGTGCGGGTCCGGCTGTTCGAGCACCGCCGCGCGGACGAGATGGCCCAGGCGATGGCCGCCGGCCAGGCCGACGTCGCCGTCGGCCCGCTGCCCGACGGCTGGGAGGGCGCCGCGCGGCACATCGGCGACGAGGAGTTCCTGGTCGTCACCGGCGTCGGCGACCCCGTGGCGGCGGCCGCGGGAGCGCCGCGCGTCCGCCTGTCCGACCTCGCGGAGCGGGAGTGGGTGCACTTCACCCCGGGCAGCGGCCTCGCCGACATCCTCGAACGGGCCTGCGCCGACGCCGGGTTCCGGCCCCGGGTCGCGGTGCGCACCGAGCAGGCGCCGTCCGCCATCGGGTACGCGGCGGCCGGGCTGGGCCCCACGCTCGTGCCCGCCAACACCATCCCGCCGCACTTCGGCGGCGCGTTCCTGCGCCCCGATCCGCCCGTCCGCCGCCGGCTGACCGGCTACACCCGCACCGGCCCGGACCCGGTCACCGTCTCGTTCCTGGAGGCCCTCGGCGACCACGCGCCCCTGCTCCCGCCGCATGTCGCCCGGCGCCTGCGCGCCGGCGGCCGTCCGGCGCGGGCGGAGGCGGAGGCGGAGGCGGAGGCGGAGGCGGAGGCGGAGGCGGAGGCGGAGGCGGAGGCGGAGGCGGAGGCGGAGGCGGAGGCGGAGGCGGAGGCGGGCCATTGTGCCGCTGATCCGGCATAACAGTCCAATACCGCTCTCCCGCCTCGATATATCATCTCGGTCATATGACGAGACGCATATACCTGGCGCGCATACCGGTATTCGCCCCGGCATAGCACCTGGATGCATCCTCATCGGTACTCCCCGACCGGAAGGCACAGGTGTGATGGACACAGACCGCCGCCAGGCCGCGCGCCGCGTCTCGTGGGCGGCCTTCATCGGCACGACCATCGAGTGGTACGACTTCTTCCTCTACGGCACGGCCGCCGCGCTCGTCTTCAACAAACAGTTCTTCCCGGCGATGGACCCGGTCGCCGGATCCATCGCGGCCTTCGGCACCATGACCGTCGGGTTCCTCGCCCGGCCGCTCGGCGGCGTCATCTTCGGCCACTTCGGCGACCGGATCGGGCGGCGCAACACCCTCGTCGTCTCACTGATGATCATGGGTCTGGGGACCACGCTGATCGGCCTGCTGCCGACGTACTCCAGCATCGGCGTCTGGGCCGCCGTCCTGCTGGTGGTGATGCGCATCGCCCAGGGCGTCGGCCTCGGCGGCGAGCTGGGCGGGGCCGTGGTGCTGACCATGGAGCACGCCCCGAAGGGCCGCCGCGGCCTCTTCGGCGCCTTCCCGATGATGGGCACGCCCGCGGGCATGCTCTGCGCCAACCTCGTCTTCCTCGGCACCTCCTCGCTCCTCGGCGAGGAGAGCTTCACCGCCTGGGGCTGGCGGGTGCCGTTCCTGCTCAGCGTCGTGCTGGTGGGGATCGGCCTCTACCTGCGGCTGCGCATCGAGGAGAGCCCCGACTACGCGGACCTCGTCGAGCGCCGCAAGCCGGTGCGGCTGCCGGTCGCGATCGTGCTGCGCGACCACTGGCGCCAGGTGCTCCACACGATCGGCGTGATCGTCGGCAACAGCTCGGTGGCCTACATCTTCATGGTCTACATCCTCAACTACGGCGAGGCCGAGGCCGGGCTGTCCCGCACCTTCCTGCTGACCTGCGTGATCGGCGGCGCCGCCGTGTGGCTGGTCACCGCAC
The DNA here is from genome assembly GCF_014648055.1 of Streptosporangium pseudovulgare. Classification (GTDB taxonomy): domain Bacteria; phylum Actinomycetota; class Actinomycetes; order Streptosporangiales; family Streptosporangiaceae; genus Streptosporangium; species Streptosporangium pseudovulgare. The sequence continues at coordinate 68,520 of NZ_BMQJ01000010.1, read as the reverse complement.
CGCTGTGGGCGCACCTCGGCGACCGGCACGGCCTGCGGGCGCTCTTCAGCTGGGGCTCGGTGGTCCTGCTGGCCGGCACCGTGGCGATCCTGCCGATCGTCAACACGGGGAACACCACCCTCATCGCGGTGTTCATGGTGGCGATGGGCGCCGTGCTGGCGGTGACCCACGCGCCCCAGGGCACGCTCACCGCCGGGTTCTTCCCGGTGGCCATCCGCTACTCCGGCACCTCCGTCGCCTACCAGCTCGCCTCGCTGCTGGGCGGCGGCATCACGCCGCTGATCGCCGCCTCGCTCTTCGCCGCCACGGGGACCTCGCTGTCCATCACCGGCTATCTGACCGCCGTGGCCGTCATCAGCCTGGTCTCCGCCCTGGTGATCCCCCGCAACGACGCCGAGCGCCTGGACGGCCCCCTCCCGGCGGGCGACGGCCGCCCCGCCACGGCCGGTATAACGAAATGAGCCGGTTCCGCGGAAGCATATGATGTGGCGGTGATATCGCGCCCGCTGGACCTGCTGAGCGGCCGGCTCAAGCTCAGGCACCTGGTGCTCGTGACGACCATCGCCGAGCAGGGCAGCGTCCTGCGCGCCGCCGAGCGCCTCCACCTGGCGCAGCCCGCCGTGACGCGCGGACTGCGGGAGGTGGAGCACATCCTCGGGGTGGAGCTGTTCACCCGCGGGCCCCGCGGTGTCACCCCCACCCTCTTCGGCGAGGCGTTCATCGACCACGCGCGCGCCGTACAGGCCGAGCTGCGCAGGGCGGGAGACCGGATCGCCGGTCTCGCCGACGGCGAGACCGGCACCGTCACCGTCGGCACCCTGCTGGCCGCCACCAACGTGCTGCTGCCGCGCTCCATCGCCTCCCTCAAGGCCGAGCGGCCGGGCGTCACCGTGATCATCCGGGAGGGCACCTTCGACTCGCTCGTCCCCCGCCTGATCGACGGGGAGACCGACCTCATCCTCGGCCGGCTCAACCCCATCGACGACCGGCCGAGCCTGCAGCAGATCCCCCTGTACAACGAGCCCACCCTGCTGGTCGCCCGCGCCGGGCACCCCGCCGAGAAGGCGACCACCCTGCCGGAGCTGCTCGACTACCCGTGGATCCTCCCGCTGGAGCAGACCGCGCTGAAACACGAGCTGGAGCAGGTGTTCCACCGCCAGGGGCTGCCGCTGCCGCGCAACCGGGTCGAGTGCACCTCCATGCCGACGATCCGCTCACTGCTCCTGCAGGCCGACATGATCGCCGCGCTTCCCGCGCTGGTCGTCAGGACCGACGACCGGCTCACGGAGCTGCCGGTGCCGCTGGCGTCCGTACGGCGCTCGGTCGGCGTGACGCTCCCCGAGGGCCGCGCCCTCACCCCCGCTGCCAAGATCATGCTCGACCACCTGCGCCACCAGGCGGAGACCCTCCGCCGCGAACTGCCCGCCGGCCCCCCGGAGCCCCCGGCGCGGGCGTGAGGGCCCGGCGCGAACGTGGCACTCCCGGCCTCATCGGGCCGGCCCCGTCCGGAAAGGTCAGCCTCTTCGACCCCGCAGGGGAGGTGTGAAGGGATCACTCCGCCTTTAACCTCCCTTCGTGATCACATCGTTTCGCCGCAGGCGACCCCCCACCACCGGCGGACGGACTCCATGCGGCCGGTACGGCCGCGCCCTCGTCGCCGTGGCGTCCGCGCTGAGCGCGCTGTGCCTGACGCTGGTCCAGTCCCCGCCCGCCGTCGCCGCGTCGGTGCTGAGCCCCATGGACGCCACCAGGATGAAGCTGACGGCCGGAGACTTCCAGAGCCGCTGGGACGCGATCAGCGCCATCGAGGCGTCGGGCAGGGTCACCAGCTACACCGGCCAGACCGCCCTCACCCCGCTCCTCGACGGCAAGGGCCGGACCGGCACGCGGGGCCTGTGCCACGCCACCAACCTCAACCCCGACTACAAGCCCGACGGCTTCTGCTGGGACACCGCCGACGACACCTCCGCCGAGTGGACCCCCCAGGGCCTCACCGCCTCCCACGACGCCCAGCCCGGCGGCACCTGGCTGGGCAAGTACGTCTACATCGCCTCGTGGCACTACACGGGTGACACCTTCGCCCGCATCTCGGTGGTGGACAACTCCCCCGGCCTCCCCACCACCTACGACCACGTCCTGCTGGTGGACCCGTACGGCGCCGGCTCGGCCGCGAACTTCCGCGCGGTCGGCGACCCGAACTCCGGGCGGACCCCGGTCCCCGGCGGGCACGCCGACGGGATCAGCTGGTACGGCAGCAAACTGTTCCTCGCCACCGGCCACCAGATCCAGGTCTACGACCTGCGGCACCTGTGGCGGATGAGCGACAACACCGCCGCGTCCGTCGGCATCCAGGGCGACGGCAGGTCCACCGCCCGCTACCACAACTGGGCGCTGCCGATGATCGGCGTCTACCACAACGGGAACAAGGGCGACCCCTGCACCGACACCGCGCCCTGCCTCACCTCGCTGAGCCTGGACCGCACCGGCGCGGACGGCCTGATCACCTCCGAGATCAACGCCACCGGAGGCCGCCCGGTCGTCCGATGGCCGCTGAACGCCACCGACGCGCTGCTGCAGACCGACGGCGCCAGGAACCACCTCGGCACCGTGACGGCCACCGTCGCCTACCGGGTCCCGATCTGGAAGGTGCAGGGCGCCGCCACGGACGGCACCCACTACTACTTCAGCGGCGAATGCCCGGCGTACGCCGGCTCCACGGACTCCGACGTCCCCTACTGCGTCCACTGGGCCGTACCGAACCAGGCGCCGCACGTCCTCACCTACGCGCCGCCCCTGACCCAGAACCTGTCCTGGTCGCCGTCGGCCGGGCGGCTGTGGGGACTGAACGAGCGGGCCGACCACACCGCCCCCGGCAAACGGGTCGTCTTCTCCCTCGACCCGCCCGACTGAGACCTCCCCGCCCCGCCCGGCCGAGCCCCTCCCCGGGCGGGGTTCCCGGGCCGGCGGCGTCCACGACGTCCACGACGTCCATGGCCTCCACGGCCTCCACGGCCTCCACGGCCTCCACGGCCTCCACGGCCTCCACGGCCTCCACGGCCTCCACGGCCTCCACGGCCTCCACGGTCTCCACGACGTCCACGTCCCCTGCCGGTAAGTGGCGACGACCTGACATGTCAGCTGTCCGCCAGGCGCGGTCGTAGCGCCGCCGCCTCCCCCCTTGTGAAGCTTTGTTCTGCCGGCGCCGACCCACCTGCCGGCAGAAGGAGAACCCCCCGATGCACGTCAGACGTAGAACGGCACTACTCAGCGTCCTCGTCGCGACCACGCTCGCCGCCGCCGGCACCGGCAGCGCGTACGGCGACTCACCGGCCCCCGTCCCGGGGGTCACCGGCATACCGGCGTCACCGACCACCACCGCGCGGGTCACCCTCATCACCGGTGACCAGGTCACCGTGACCGGCCAGGCGGGCAAGCCCGTCTCGGTCGACGTGACCCCGTACAACCGCTCGGCCGCCGACATCCTCACCTTCACGGTCGGCACCGACGTGTACGTGATGCCGAGGGAGGCCGAGGCGCTCATCGGCTCCGGCCAGGTCGACAAACGGCTGTTCAACGTCACCCAGCTGATCGCCCAGGGCTACGACGACGCGCGCAGCGGGTCGATCCCGATGATCGTGCGGTACTCGGAGCAGGCCGCCAAGAGGTCCGCCGCGCCCAGCGCACCCGACGGCGGCCGGATCACGCGGAACCTGCCCGGCGTCCGCGGAGCGGCCATCACCGCGGACAAGAAGCAGGGCGGCAGGTTCTGGGAGGCCGTCGACGACGACACCGCCGAGGCGGGCACCCCCAAGGCCCGGCTCACCGGCGGCATCCAGCACCTCTGGCTGGACGGCAAGGCGAAGGTGCTGCTCGACAAGAGCGTGCCGCAGATCGGCGCGCCCGGCGCCTGGGCCGCCGGGTACGACGGCACCGGGGTCAAGGTCGCGGTGCTGGACACCGGTGTGGACCCCGGCCACCCCGACCTCGCCGGCAAGATCGCCGAAAGCCGCAGCTTCGTCCCGGGCGAGGAGGTGCGGGACGACCACGGCCACGGTACCCACGTCGCCTCCACGATCGCCGGCTCCGGCGCGGCGTCCGGCGGCAGGTACAAGGGCGTGGCGCCCGGCGCCACGCTCCTCGTGGGCAAGGTGCTCACCGGCGACGGCGGCATGGAGTCGTGGATCCTGGAGGGGATGACCTGGGCCGCCCACTCGGGCGCGAAGATCGTCTCGATGAGCCTCGGCGGCCAGGAAGGCTCCGACGGCACCGACCCGCTGGCGATGGCGGTCAACGAGCTGACCGCCGAGACCGGCGTGCTGTTCACCATCGCCGCGGGGAACAGCGGGCCGAGGGCGACCACGGTGGGCTCACCCGGCACCGCCGACGCGGCCCTGACCGTCGGCGCGGTCGACTCCGCCGACGCGGTCACCTCCTTCTCCAGCCGCGGCCCCCGCGGGGGCGACGGCGCTCTCAAGCCGGAGATCACCGCCCCCGGCTTCGAGATCGTCGCGGCTCGCGCGACCGGAACCACCATGGGCACGCCGGTGGGCGAGAGCTACACCGCCGCGAGCGGCACCTCCATGGCCACGCCGCACGTGGCCGGAGCCGCCGCGCTCCTCGCCCAGGCGCACCCCGACTGGACCGCCCCGCGGCTGAAGAGCCGGCTCATCAGCACGGCGAAGACCACGGCCGGCACGCCGGTGCACTCCCAGGGCGCCGGTCGCGTCGACGTGGACCGCGCCGTCCGGCAGCCGGTCTCCGGGCCGGGCACGGTCGACTTCGGCCTCGCGGACTGGGACTCCGACCGTCCGGTCACCAAGCAGATCGGCTACGTCAACGACGGCGACCAGCCGGTCACCCTCACGCTGTCGGCCAAGGGCGCGGGCGAGGACCTGCCGGCCAAGGCGCTGAGCCTCGGCGCCGAAACGGTGACCGTGCCGGCTCACGGCACCGCCTCGGTGGACGTCACCGTCAACGCCGCCGCCGCGGCCACGGGGGCGCACGGCGCGCACGTCACCGCCGCCTCGGCCGACGGCCAGACGGTCGTGACGACGGCGGTCGGCTTCGTCAGGGACGTGGAGCGCTTCAACGTCACCCTCAAGGTGCTCGACCGGGACGGCAAGCCGTCGACCGGCGTCGTGAACGTACGTGACTTCAACCTCGGAACGCTGCAGCTGCCGGACGAGTACGGCGTCGGCGAGGACGGCACCCTCGCGTTGCGGCTGCCCCGCGGCGAGCACGCCTTCCAGGCGGAGATCCTCCGCTACAGCGCCGAGGCGAACCGCGTCTGGGAGTACACCTACGCCGCGGAGCCGGGCATCCTCATCGACTCCGACCGGACCATCGTCTTCGACGGCGGCAAGGCCGGCCCGGTCACCATGGACACCCCGAAACCGAACCAGACGAACCGGATCCGGCTGGGCATGGAGATTCGGGACTCGGCCGACAAGAACTCGTTCGGCTTCGAGCACTGGATGAACGGCGAGACGAAGGTGTACTCCATCCCGTCGCGGAACACCAGCAGCCACTTCGAGTCGCGCATCGGCTGGTCCCTCAGCGCGCCGGAGCTCCAGGCGCGGGTCATCGGCCCCGGCGGGGGGCGGATCGAGCCGGCGTACGTCCGGGGCCGGATCGGCTCGGCCCGCATCGACGGCACGCGGGTGCTGCCGGTGGTGAACGCCGGCACCGGCCTGCCCCAGGACTACACCGGGCGGACCGCGCGGGGCGGCCTGGCACTGGTGAAGCGCAGCGCCGGCCTCACTCCGCAGCAGCAGATCGACAACGCCGCGGCGGCCGGCGCCGGCGCGATCATCATCTACAACGACAAGCCCGGCAACTGGGGTCTCGACCTCTGGGGCCTGCCGTCGGCGACCGCGATCCCGGCGATGACCCTCTCGGGCGCGCAGGGCGCCCGGCTGGCGGAGTCGGCGGCCCGCGGCGGGGCCAAGGTCCAGCTCAGCGGGACGGCGTCGAGCCCGTACTCCTACGAGCTGCTCAAGTACCGGCGGGGCGGCGTCCCCGCGGACCAGCGGTACCGGGTGCGCGCCGACGAACTCGCCACGGTCGAGTCGTCCTTCCACGCCTCGGCGCCCGGTACCGAGGGCGCGTACTCGCGGCTGATGGTCTCGCCGATGCAGACCTCGTTGTTCAACATCGCACCCCGGGTCGTCATGCCGCGGTCCGTCACCGAGTTCGTCACGCCCGGCGTGAAGACATGGGAATCGATGCAGGTCGGCCCGGTGTGGCAGGCCGGCGAGGCCGCGCAGATGACCGCGCCGGAGGTGCTCAGGGCCGGCCAGCGGGTCTCCCGCGGCTGGAACGGGGCGGTGGTCCGCACGGCGCTGCCGAGTGAGCGGGACCAGGCCGCCGTCCGGGTGGGTGACATCGGCGTGATCTTCGCGACCGGGTTGCTCGACACGGCGTCCAACCAGTGGGACACCCGTCGCGCCTTCTCCGACAAGGAGCTGGCCACGGTGTACCGGAACGGCGAGCTGCTCGGGTCCGCGCCTTCGGCGGCCATCGCCTTCCCGGTGACGCCGGAGCGCGCCGAGTACCGGGTGGTGACCGACGTGCAGCGGGACCAGCCGTGGTGGACCACCTCCACCAAGGTGAACACCGACTGGAGGTTCCGTTCCGAGAAGACCGGCGACTCGGCACCGCTGCCGGTCCTGTCGATCGACTACGACCTCGACGTCGACCTGGCCAACAGCGTCCCGGCGAACTCCGCGACCCGGGTGGGGCTCGGCCTGCGGTACCCGAAGGGCATGGCCGGCCCGCGGATCACCGAGGCGAAGCTGTGGGCCTCCTACGATGACGGCGCCACCTGGCAGGAGATGAGGCTCGCCGCCAAGGGTGACGCCGCCTTCACCGGCACGATCAAGAAGCCCGCGTCCGTGAAGACGGGCGAGTTCGTCTCGCTGCGGGCGCAGGCCACCGACGCCGACGGCAACACCGTCCTGCAGACCGTGACCCGCGCGTACCGGCTGCGGCACTGACCCGGCGGGCCGGGGCGCCTCCGTCCGCGCGGCGGGCGGGGCGCCCCGGCCCCGTCCGGGTCACCTCATGAGGGGATCATGCCGGACCGGGCGGCGTACCAGGCGAGCTGCATGCGGCTGTCGGCTCCGGCCAGCTCCATCAGCCGGCGGATCCTGCGTTGCACGGTGCGTTCGCTGGTGCCGAGCCGGCTGGCCACCGTCTTGTCCGGCATACCGGACAGCAGATACGTCAGCAGCGTCACATCGACGTCGTCCCACGCGGAAACCCCCTCGGTCACACTCGTCACGGTGAGCCGCAACGGCGTCGCGACCTGCCAGACCCGCTCGAAGAACGCCACCAGCAGGTGGACCAGGGCCTGACCCCGCACCAGGAGGAAGCCCGGCCGGACGCTCGTCTGGTCGGGCAGCATCGGCAGCAGCACCGCCTCCCGATCCACGATGATCATTTTGCTGGGCAGTTCGGTGGCGACCCTGATCTCGTACCCGCGCTTGAGGAACCTGCCGATCTCCGCGGGCGCCCGCGGATCGTCGAGGGCGGCGCGCTCGTACACGTACCGGTAGGTGGCCAGCGCGTTGGTGGAGTCGTCGAGGTTGCCGTCGAGCACGTACGGGGGCCGGAAGAAGGCCAGCACCTCCTGCCTGGCGCCGCGCTCCATGTTGTCCAGCCAGGTGGAGAGCTGCTCCGGCGTGGTGAGCGCCTCTATCTCACCCGCGGACGAGACGGCCCCTTTCCGGTAGACCTCCACCAGCTCGGTCAGCCTGCCCTGGACCTGTTGCAGCGCGGCCTGCCGCTGCGCGATCAGCGTGCCGAGCCCGACGTCGGGCGGCACGACCACGTGCGACTCATCGTCGTCGCGGGTGGCCAGGCCGAGCCCGACGAGCCGGGCCACGGCGGCCGTCACGGCCGCCACCGGCGCATCCAGCACCTCGGCCAGGTCGGAGACGGTCATCCGGCGACGGCGCAGGAGCTCGACGTAGACGGCCTCCTCCTGCTCGCTGATCCCCAGCCCGTTCAGCATCAATAATCACTTTCTGGCCCAACTGCAACGTATGTCCCGGGGTTACTATGCCTCGCGGCCGGCCTCGGGAACCATCCAGGTGATCAAGCAGCCGACGGGAGTGCGGCCGGGACCCGGCGCCCCGGCCCCGACGGCCCGCCGGAGACTGACCTCGCGAACTCGTCACCCCGGAACGCGGACAGTGGTCCGGCAAGGGAGGTGCCAGACGGCCGTCCGCGTACGGGGCGGCCGGGGAAGAACGCATCGGCCGCCCGTACGCGGGACGCCGGGGACGTGCACCGGATCTCCGCATCGCGTGCACGGGAACGCCACGGGTCTCTGCTTTGATCCTCCCCGGGAGTCCCGCCCGGCGGTGGGCAGTCCCCGCCCGGAGCCGATGGGCGACGGCAAGGCAGGAAGGCGGACCTCGCACGGTGAAGGCATCTCCGGTCTCGGTCGTCCTGGTGGCGCCCTCGTCGCGGGGATCACGGTCGTGCTCTCACCGTTCGCCTGGCTCGCGCTGTCCTACGGATGCCGGGCCGATGAGGACCGGCTCGCCGCCGCCCTGACCACCCACCCGATCCTCACCGCGCATCCCGCCACCGCGGAACCCCGTGGAAGACCCCACGCGGGATGCGAGAACGACGACGTGATCCCGTACGCCGATCAGACCTACCGGTTCCGGGGGACCTGGAACGAGGTGGCGACGTTCTACCGGGAGGCGGCGGCGAAGGGACGCTGGAAGCCGTACGGCGAGGGCTCGGAGGGACTGTGCCTCACCAGGACCACCGGCGGGCTGAAACTCGAACTCTTCGTCTCTCGCCCTCCGGAAGGGAACGCGGACGAGTACACGGTGACGGTGAGCGCCGCCACCGGCTGGCTGTGCGGCTTCTGACCGGGAAGGGTCCCACGTTCCTTCCGTCCGGCCGGCGGCGACGGTTCCGGCACCGCCCGCTGAGCGGCGGCCGGACCACCACGACCCACCCGGAGATCATCTCAGTGGTGGATCACTCGTGTGATCCACCGCTGTCGACCGGCCCTAACCTTGGCCCATGTCTGAGATGCCGTCACGGGTTGAGCTGCACCCGCTCACCCTCTCCGACCAGGACGAATTCTGCTCCCTCGTGCGGGCCAGCGCCGAGCTGCACCTGCCGTGGATGCAGCTACCCGCGACCGCGGATGACTTCCAGGCATGGATGCGCCGCTTCGACGACGGCACCAACCTCGGTTTTCTGATCCGCGTCCGGGAGACCGGCGCCGCCGCCGGCATGGTGAACATCAACTCGATCATCCGGGGCCGCTACCAGGGAGCCTCACTCGGCTATGCGGCCTTCGCCCCGTCGGCAGGGCGGGGATACATGACCGAAGGACTCACCGCCGTCCTGCGGCACGCGTTCGACGACCTACGGCTCCACCGGCTGGAGGCCAACATCCAGCCGGCCAACAAAGCCTCCCTCGCCCTGGCCCGGCGACTGGGCTTCCGTTATGAGGGGCTGTCGCCCGCCTACCTCTACATCGACGGGGCCTGGCGCGACCATGAGCGCTGGGCGATCACCGCACCGGTTCCCTGGACACCCGATCCGTCCCTTCCCACGAGGTGAGAGCGCCTGACGCCTCCTGCGGAACACGCCCCGCTGGTCATTCCCCCGCCGACACCGCCTGACCATGTGCCGGCACGGCCCCCGTCGCCGAGGGCGGAGACGAAGGTGCCGCCGAGCGGCACGAGTGGGTTCGGGTACTCAGGCGGGATGGGTAGGCGTACTCAGGCGCGCGACCGGCCGGTGCCGGACCCTGGTGGCATGACCAAGCCAATCCAGCCCGCCGTGACCGCCGCCTGCTTCGCGCAGTGCGTCATCTCCTTCGGTGTGGCGCTCGGCGGCACGACGCTCGGCGTCTTCTACCTGCCGGTCGGCGCCTGGGTCCGCGCCTTCCTCGCGGTCTCCGTGCTCTACACGGTGACGTCGGCCTTCGTCCTGGCCAAGTGCGTGCGCGACACGGCCCCATGAGAGGTGATAGGCGCCGTTCCCGGTGATCTGCTCATGATGCCCCACCGGCGCGGGCGATGGGCCGCCCACCGGGATCGCCTGTCCGGGCCGGTGGCGTCGCCGTACGCGGCCGGTTCACGGGTCATGGGGAGGTCGTCCGTTCGGCACGGAGGGCGAGGGGACGACGAGGGAAAGGGGAGCACCTGCTCCCCGCCACTCCTAACGTATAGCGCACCCGGGGGCTTGCCACAAGACCCGGGTCATGCCGCAGAATCGTCCGCCGAGGCCGGAGCCTGGTCGTCGGCCAAGGCCGGGAACTGCGAAAACGGGGGGCATGGAATGCGTGTGTTGCTGTCGACGTACGGGTCGCGCGGGGACGTCGAACCGCTGGTGGGATTCGCGGTGCGGTTGCGGGAGCTCGGCGCGGAGGTGCGGATGTGCGCGCCGCCGGACGAGGAGTTCGCGACGCTGCTGGACGGCGCCGGTGTGCCGCTGGTGCCGTTCGGCCCGTCGGTGCGCGCGTTGGTGACCAGGGAGAGGCCGTCGGCGGCGGACCCGTTCAGGCTCGCGCCCGAGCTGGTCGCCGCGCGGTTCGGCACGCTCGCCGCGGCGGCCGAGGGGTGTGACGCGCTGGTGGCGACCGGCCTGATGCCGTCCGGCGCGCGGTCGGTGGCCGAGCACCTGGGTATCCACTACGTGTACGCGTGCTTCCAGCCGATCGAGCTGCCGTCGCCGCACTGCCCCCCGCCGCCGCGGCCGGGCCGGCCGTTCCCACCGGACGTGACCGACAACCGGGTGCTGTGGGAGCTGGACGCCCAGAAGGTGAACGCGCTGTACGGCGAGGCGGAGAACACCCACCGGGCGGCGATCGGCCTGCCCCCGCTGGACAACGTCCGCGACCACGCCCTCACCGACCGTCCGTGGCTGGCGGCGGACCCGATCCTGTGCCCGTCGCCGGAGACTCCGGATCTCGACGTGGTGCAGACCGGGGCGTGGATCCTGCCCGACGAACGTCCGCTCCCGGAGGAGCTGGAGGCGTTCCTGGACGCCGGCGCTCCGCCGGTGTACGTGGGCTTCGGCAGCATGCCCATGCGCGGCGCCTCGGTGGACGTCACCCGGGTGGCCGTCGAGGCGGTCCGCGCGCAGGGCCACCGCGTGCTGGTCGGGCGCGGCTGGGCCGGTCTGGCCCTGATCGACGACCGGGACGACTGCTTCGCCGTCGGTGAGGTCAACCACCAGGTGTTGTTCGGACGGGTGGCCGCCGTCGTGCACCACGGCGGCGCGGGCACGACGACGACGACCGCCCGGGCCGGCGCGCCCCAGGTGGTGGTGCCCCAGATGGCGGACCAGCCGTACTGGGCCGCCCGGGTGGCCGAGTTGGGCGTCGGCGCGGCGCACGACGGCCCGGTTCCGACCTTCGAGTCCCTGTCGGCCGCGCTCAGGACCGCTCTGACCCCTGAGACCCGCGAGCGGGCGAGGGCCGTGGCCGCCCAGGTCCGCGCCGACGGGGCGGAGGTGGCCGCGAGGCTGCTGCTCGACGAGGCCGGCCGGGGAAGGCGGCCCGTGTCCGCGTGAACCACGCCCGGATCACCGGGCCGGAATGCAGAACCCGGACACCCCGCCGCGCGTGACAGCCGCAAGAGACCCCAGATCGGAGCAGACTGCATGAAACCGCTGGCCACCAGCGCGTTCGACCTTCCCGCCCACCTCTCCCCCAAGGCCGACCCGGCGCTGATCGACGCCGACGAGAAGCACTTCGCGGCCATCGCCGAAAGCCTGGAGCAGACGATCGCCGACCTGTCCGGCCGCCTCGACGCCGCGCGCAGGTCGCCCGGCGGCGGGGGCCGGCAGGCGCTGGAACGGGACCTGGAGATCCACCGGCTGTCCGCCCGCCTGCGCATGCTGCGCCGCTTCGGCCTGGACCTGTGCCTCGGGCGCATGGTCGGCGCGGACGACCCCGAGCCCGTGTACGTCGGACGGCTCGGCCTCACCGACCACGCGGGCCGGCGGCTGCTGCTCGACTGGCGCTCCCCCGCCGCCGAGCCGTTCTTCGGAGCCACCCACGCCAACCCGATGGGCCTGGCGAGTCGCCGCAGGTACCGCTGGACCCGCGGCCGGGTCAGCGACTACTGGGAGGAGGTGTTCACCCAGGAGGGGCTCGAAGGGCACGCCGCGCTCGACGACCAGTCCGCCTTCATCGCCAGCCTGGGCGGCAACCGGTCGGCCCGGATGCGGGACGTGCTCGGCACCATCCAGGCCGACCAGGACGCCATCATCCGCGCGGGATCGCGTGGCGCCCTCGTCGTCGACGGCGGACCGGGCACGGGTAAGACCGTCGTCGCGCTGCACCGCTCCGCCTACCTCCTCTACGCAGACCCCCGCCTCGGTCACGATCGGGGTGGCGTGCTGTTCGTCGGACCGCACCAGCCGTACCTGGCCTACGTCGCCGACGTGCTGCCCAGCCTCGGAGAGGAGGGCGTGCAGACCTGCACGCTGCGGGATCTCGTCGCCGAGGGAGCGTCGGCGGCGGCCGAGAAGGACCCGGAGGTGGCCCGCCTGAAGTCGTCCGCGGACCTGGTGAAGGCGATCGAGCCGGCCGTACGGTTCTACGAGAACCCGCCCGCCAAGGGGATGACGGTCACGACCCCCTGGGCCGACATCCGGCTGAGCGCCGAGGACTGGGCCGAGGCGTTCGACGCGCCGGACCCCGGCACCCCGCACAACGAGGCGCGCGACCAGATCTGGGAGGAACTGCTCACGATCCTGGTCGACAGGCACGACGACGACGTCTCGGCCGACCTCGTCCGCAGGGCGCTGACGCGGGACAGGGAGCTGCTCACGGTCTTCAACCGCGCGTGGCCGCTGATCGACGCGGCCGACCTCGTCGGAGACCTGTGGACGGTGCCCGCCTACCTGCGGCTGTGCGCGCCCTGGCTCGGCCCCGAGGACATCCGCAGGTTGCAGCGCGAGGACGCCCAGGCGTGGACGGTGTCCGACCTGCCGCTCCTGGACGCGGCACGGCAGCGGCTCGGCGACCCGGAGACGTCACGGCGTAAACGCCGGCGCGACGCCGCCGTCGCCGCCCAGCGTGAACGCATGGACCGGGTCGTCGACGACCTGATCGAGGCCGACGACTCCGAGATGCTGATGATGTCGATGCTGCGCGGGCAGGACCTGCGGGACGCCCTGGTCGACGAGGCGGCGCTGCCCGGCGCCGACCCGGACCTGCTCGCCGGCCCGTTCGCGCACATCGTCGTGGACGAGGCCCAGGAGCTCACCGACGCGGAGTGGCAGATGCTGCTGCTGCGCTGCCCGTCCCGGAGCTTCACCATCGTCGGGGACCGCGCCCAGGCCAGGCACGGGTTCACCGAGTCGTGGCGGGAACGGCTGGAACGGATCGGGCTCGACCGGATCAGCCTGGCGTCCCTGACCGTCAACTACCGGACGCCGGAAGAGATCATGGCGGAGGCCGAGCCGGTCATCCGGGCCGCGCTCCCGGACGCCAACGTGCCGACCTCCATCCGCAGCGGCGGCGTCCCCGTCGTCCACGGACCCGCCTCGGAGCTGAACGCGATCCTCGACGCCTGGCTCGCCGAGCACGCCGACGGCATCGCCTGCGTCATCGGCGACCCCACGTTCCAGGCGACGTCCCGCGTACGGTCGCTGACCCCGGAGCTGGCGAAGGGCCTGGAGTTCGACCTGGTCGTCCTCATCGATCCGGAGAGGTTCGGCGAGGGCATCGAGGGAGCGGTCGACCGCTACGTCGCGATGACCCGCGCGACCCAGCGCCTCGTCATCCTCACGAGCCCCTGACGATCCGTTCCGGACGGCCGGGCCTGGCCGGGACGCTGTGTGAATCGGTCGGACCGTGCTCCAGCAGCCGCTGCAGATCGGCGACGGGTTGGACCCCGGAGACCGGCGGGCGGCCGTCGATCATCAGGCTGGGCACGCCGGTGACGCCGTGTTCGGCCGCGCGGCGCCGGTCGTCGCGCACCTGTTCGGCGTAGTCGTCGCCGGCCAGGACGGCGCGCACCTCGTCGTCGTCCAGCCCGGCCTCGATGCCCAGGCTCCGCAGGACCTGCGCGTCGGCCACGTTCAGCCCCTCGGTGTGGTAGCCGTGCAACAGCAGTTCCATCATCTGGTCGGCCCGGCCGCGGTCGGCGGCCAGCTTGACCAGCCGGTGCGCGTCGAAGGTGTTCACCGGGCGTGCCAGATGCAGGTTCAGCTCCAGGCCTTCCGCCGCGCCCAGCGACCGGATCCGGGCGACGCGGGCGGGCGCCTGCTCGCCCCACCAGCCGGCCATGGCCTCCGCCGCGGTCGGGCCGGGGGTCCGGCCTTCCTCCGGTGCGAGTTCGTAGCCGCGCCAGATGATCTCGACGCGGTCACGGCCGGCGTGCCGGGCCAATGCGGCCGTCAGCCGTCTTTTGCCGATGTAGCACCAGGGGCACAGCACATCGGCGTATATCTCAAGCTTCATGAACGTCCTGCCTAATGATCATTGCTGGTGGAGTGAGGTTCGCCTTACGCTGCGTGTCGAAGCCGTCGACGGTGTGGTCAAGGATCGAACGAAACCGGAATCCGTGCTCCCGGACGCATTCCTCAAGGTCGGATACGGGGCAGGGCCCCGGCTGCCATCGTGCGACCTCAACCGCGGTTGAGGTCAAACTCTCCCCGGGCGGAGGCGCGGCCGACCCCGCCCGGCTTCCGGAATGACGGCCGGGCGACGGCGCCCTTGTCACCCTTGTCACCCTCGGCGGCCTCCCGCGTGCCCGGCCTCACGGGTCGGTACGGCCAGTGCCCCGGCCGGGAAGGTTCACCGGGTTGTGGCGGGGGGTGCGGAGCTCGCGGAAATCCGTTTCGAGCGTTGTCCTCGTGCCTCTACTGTGGCGCGGTGATGACTCAGATGATCGTTGTCAACGGCGGCTCCAGCTCGGGAAAGTCCGGGATCGTTCGGTGTCTGCAGGCGGTCCTGCCCGATCCGTGGCTGGCCGTCGGGACGGACACCCTGGTTGAGGCGATGCCGGCGTCCATGCAGGCGTCGGATGGCGGGATCGAGTTCGCTCCGGACGGAGAGGTGACCGTCGGTCCGGAGTTCCGGGCGCTGGAAGCGGCCTGGATCGCGGGGGTCGCCGCGATGGCCCGTGCGGGCGCCCGGGTCATCGTCGATGAGGTCTTCCTCGGCGGAGCCTACTCACAACGGCGATGGCGGAAAGCCCTGGGTGAGCTGCGGGTGCTGTGGGTCGGCGTCCGGTGTGACGCCGCGGTGGCCGCGGGCCGTGAGGTCGCCCGAGGCGATCGGACCATCGGGATGGCCGCGTCCCAGGCGAAAGTGGTCCACCGGGGCGTGACCTACGACCTGGAGGTGGACACCACGCATGCGGAGGCGATGGAGTGCGCACGGACCATCGCCGCGCATGTCAAATGATCGACGGCCCGGCGGTGTGCCGCTGTGACCGCGGCGCCGGGACGAGCCGGACGGCGGTGGTGAGGGGGCGTCCTACCCGCGCGGCGACATGGCGGCTCCATGCGCCGCCCTCGTTGAGAAGCCGAGGTCCGACGCCGCCGGCGGTGCCCGCCCTGCGGGGAGCCGCCGACCGGTCAGCGTCTGATGGGGATCCTCGGGTAGGCGCCTCCGTTGGCCACCTCCAGGGTGATGCTCGTACGGCCGTCGGGCGGGGCGGGATAGTAGACGTAGGCCCTGCTGGTCTCGCCCTTGCCTTCCGGTCTGTACCGGTAGTCGGTGCCGAGTCTGGCGGCCAGATACTCCTGCACCGCCTTGGCCCGCTTGACCGACAGCGTCTGGTTGTAACCGTCGTCGCCCTTGTCGTCGGTGTGACCGGTGATCGTGATGGGCGGTTTGGCGGGGTCGGCCCGTCGTCTGGTCTCCTCGACCACGTCGTCGAGCACGGCTGCCGCCTTCGCGCTGAGACGCGCTTTGTCGAAGGCGAACAGCACGTCGGTGCGCAGGCCGATCGTCTCCTTGTCACCCTCCTGCGTGGTGCTCTTCACCGGTGTCTCCACCTGTTCGTTCACGTCGGCGACGCCTGACCAGATCTCCCCGTTCGGCACGACGACAGGCCACTGGAACGTGTCGCCGGCCTTCGGCATGTCCGAGGAGCCACGCTCGCGGGCGGTCGGCTCAGCGGCGCCGTCGGTGACCGGGATGCCGGTCATCGGGCCCATCGGCAGATCGGGCGCGATCGACATCTTCTCGGCGATGGCGGGAAGCGGCGGGAAGTAGACCTCGACCGGGTAGCGCACGCCCGGCATGAAGTCATCGGGATAGTCGGCGCCGACCTGGTGGTTCCTGGTGCCGAAGGCGTGGCCGTTGCTGTCGTTCTCTCGCAGGGTGAAGTACACCTTCCTGCCGACCGGGTCGAACAGCCTGAACCTGTCGAAGGAGGTTGTCAGAGTGCCATAGCCGAAGTCGCCGGGGGTGTTGACAGTCGCCGTGGTCATGATCTCCATGCGTAACACGGTCAGCTTGGCGTGCCGCTCGATGGCCTTCACCTCGATTCTGAACGGGTCGGCGGTGTAGAAACCGACCATGCCCTCGCTCACATAGCTCCCCGCTGCCGCGCCCGGTGTGGAGGGCGGCGCCGAGTGTGTGGCGCCGGAAGCGGTGGCCGACGGGGTACCGCGCACCGGCTGATCCTTCGGTCCGCATGCGCAGGCCAAGGTCGCCGTGACTACAAGAGCGGCCGCTTTCGACAGGCGCATGCCCATAAAGCCCTCCCTAGCCGACAAGTCAGCCTTTCAGGCTATAGATCATCTGTGTGACGCGCCTGCAGATCGGTCGAACTCGCCCGTCAACTCGCTGGGCGGAAGGGTCGCTCCGCCGTCTCCGCCGCGATCCAGTTCAGGTAGTCCGGCAGTCCGCCTTCGATGGGGACCGCGACGATCTCCGGTGTCTCGTAGGAATGAGTGTCCTTCACCAAGGAAACGAGTTCGTCCAGACGATGCTCGCTGGTCTTCAGCAGAACCAGGAACTCTTCGCTCTTCTCTACTTTTCCTTCCCACCGGTAGAGGGAGCTGATCGGCCCGATGATCTGTGCGCACGCCGCGACGCGGTCGTTCACCGCGGCGGTGCAGATCTTCTCCGCCTCTTCACGCGTGCCGGCCGTCACATGCACCTCGAAGGAAGCACTCACGCGGCCAAGCCTACGCGCGCGACGCTTCCACGCTTTCCGAGCGGGTTGCGCGACCGGTGGCGGGTGGAGGGGCCGGCTGGCCGTCGTCAGCCTGCAGCAGAGTGCCGACCCGGGCCCGGACCGCCTCGACGGCCTCCCAGTCCTCGGTGCTCAGACCGGCCAGCGCCGCCGGGAAGACCCCGTCCTGCTCCTTGAGGATGTGGGCGCGCAGCAGGTTCAGGGTGTCGAGCAGCCTGAGCGGCCAGCCGGGGTCGGCGGGCGTGCCGTCCGCGGCCTCGCCGAGGACGGCTTCGATGCGCCGATGCTCCGCCTCCAGCGCGGCGATCTGCTCGGGAAACTCCTCCGCCATGGCGGGGAACAGGCCGTGCTCCTCGACCGCGGTGTGCGGGCCGAGCACATCGGCGATCCTTCTGGCGATCGCGGTCATGGCGGCGGTGTCGCCGGCGGTGTGCGCGCTGCGCGCGTCTCCGATCAGGTCGACCACCAGATCGTGCTCGCGGGTCAGTTCGCCGATCGTGGTCACGGCCTGGCAGCCGCAGTACTCGCACATGCGCTTGTGCTCCTCGAATGGTGCTCCGGGCGCGGGTCCGGGGCGGCGCCCCGGGCTCACCCCACATTGCCCGGCCGCCGGACCGGCCGGGCAGGGACCTTGGACCTCTTTTCACGGGTCCCGCGTCATCCGCCGCTCGGCGCTCCCCAACCGGGCCGCCCGCAAAGCCACGACCCACTTCGCCGACAACATCCGGCACGCCGACCCGCGGGCCGAGCATGCCTACCAGCAGGCCCATGACCGCGGCGAACTCCACCCCGACGCGGTGCGCATCCTGGGCCGCGGCCGGCTACGCGTCATCCGTGCCTGCCGGCGCAACGCCACCCCTATGACCCCGCCGTCCACCACGCCGGACCCCGGACACCAACCGCTGATCGGTTCTGCCGCGGCGCTTCCGGTCCTCGCTTCGCTGCGGTCCGGGGCACCTTGCCATCGAACACCCGTCCCCTCACCGCACCCGGCTGTTGCGAGGCAACCGAACCCTGCGGTCAGTCGTGGGAGCGACGACGGATGATCGCATCGCTGATCTGCTGTGCCGCATATAGTTCGGGCGCCACCCACTGCAGGGGCGCGTCGCCGGGATTCCCGGGCTCGGCGATCGCCTGCGGCAACGGTTCCTCATCCCTGCCCGGCACCCAGGTCGCAGGGTCCGGCCGCTCAGGCAGACGCTGGAATCGACCGGCCGACCTCTCATCGCTCGTCATGATCTGTTAAACGTTGTCCACCTTTGCAGGGTTCCACGGCCGGCGTGGGATGTGTCGCGCCTCGAAGTTTCCAGAGCACCTCGATCAACTCCCGGGTGCCGGAGACCTCGCCATGGGCCTTGTGCGCGGCCGCCCGCCAAGCCTCACAGCTCAGTTGACTCAGGGAACCGCCGCCCCGCTTCCGGTGCCCGCGCCTGGCGGAGCCGATGCTCGGTCTGCCGCGAGCCGGTCGAGAAGGAATTCGGCGGTCGCGTCGATGACGTCGTCGAAGTGTCCGGCAGGGCCGGGGTAGTGGAACGCGTGTTCGGCGCGTTCGTACTCAAGCAACACGCAGTCATTGCCGGCCTGCACCATCACGTCCCGGAATCGTCGCACCTGGCCAACGGGTGCGACCTCGTCGTGCGTCCCGTGTTGAATCAGCACCGGCGGATTCCCAGGCCGCACGAACTCGATCGGCGAGTACTCGACCGCCCTTCCCGCAGCGATGCCGGCGTCCCGTTCAAGTATTCGTAGCCGCTCTGACGGGTAGGCGAGCAGATCCACCACAGGATTCAGAGCCACGACCGCCGCGACGCCCGGCCTGGATACCGGAAGGGGAGGGTCAGGGGTGATCATTGCGGCGACGAGCGCGAGATGACCGCCGGCCGAACTACCGCCTGACGCCAGATGTGATGAATCGAGCCCGCGCAACACAGCCGATCCCACGAAGTGTTCAACCGCCCGTCGGGCGTCGGCGATGCAGTCGTCGATGTTCACAGCGGCCTGCCCGATCAGCCGATATCCGGCTGAAGCCGCGAAGATGCCGCGGGCCGCCAGCTGCCGGCAGTGCGGGGCCAACCCATCGGCTGATCCTTTGCGCAGAGCGCCACCGTGGAACATGACGATGCCCGCCTTCGGCCGGGCGCCTTCGGCCGGCTCGAAGAGCAGCATGGGCAGCTCACTGCCGTCGGCGGCTTCGTACGTTGTCGAGGACTCGCGACCGGTTGTCATGAGCACACATTCGACCACCACCGCACGGTGGTACGGCAACGCCGTACGGCACCTGTCGTGGTCACATGCCACCACACGACCGATCAGGGTGGGCCGGGGGCCGGCCGACCACTCCCGCCAAGCCGCCCTTCTCACGCGAACCGGAAGACGCTACGCTGATCATGATGAATACCTCCTACATCAGATTGGGGGCCCCGTTCACGCAAGGTGAGTGCTGATGCCGCACTCGACCTCGAACGAGGATCCCCGCCTGGCTCTCTGGCTGCGCGTGCGCGAGTTCGCCGTGCCGCCTTCCATGATCGATTCAGCGACCGCCCGCCGTAGCACCGGCGACTGGGCGGCGGCGTGCGCGGCAGCACACGTGGACGTCGATCTCAACCTGCGCCGCACAGCGCATCTCCACGGCCGGGAACTGGCCGCCCGCCTCCGAACCGACCTCCGCCACCTGGCGCCTGACCTGCTGCGCTGGCACATGCCGAGGATCGCCCCCAACGGCCTGTTACGTCCGGGCCTGACCCTCTCGCTGGCCCGGTACCACGAGGGGAACGGCACGGTTCACCTCGTGGCCAGGACCCCGCCGGCCTGGGCGGATGCCGGTCAGCGGATCAGCCTGGCGCTCTGGGACGGTTCCCGGGCCGGACCGCATCCGCACCCCCATCCGAATCGGCGCTTCCGCCTCGACCTGCATCGCCACCTGTGGGATGCACGCAGGGCCGGTGAGCTGCGTGCACGTTCCGAAACCGCGCCGCACGCACGGGGCTGGGCCGTCGATCGGTGGCCGGCCGAGGCCCGGTTGCTGCTCTGCGCCGAAGGGCAGGACGGGGGTACGGTCGCCGTCCGGGTCGGCGGGCGGCGTCAGATGTTCCTCGACGTGGATGCGTCCCGGGCCGGCGAGGAAGGACCCGCACCGCCGATCCTGCCTGACGCGGCGACCTGGGTTCTGCCCGACCTGGCGTTGCTGCGTGCCGGGCTGATCGAGGCCGGCAGGCTGCACCCGCTCGTCGCAGCGGCGCTCGTACCCGGCCGTTCGCCGGGCGCCGAGCCACACGGCCACCAGAGCCGGAACGGGCCGCGAATGGTCGAGTGCGGTGGCGCCCGGCACAGGGTCGCGCTCGTGAACGGCGCGCTGGTCGCCCTGGATCACGACGCGACCGAGATCCGGCGCGAGAAACTGCTGGCCGAGTTGACCGGCACCCCGTTGCCCTGTCTGCAGCTGATCGAGGAGGCCCACCGCTCCCCGGAGTGCCTCCTCGACGTCCACGCGCGGCTGGAGCACGGCGACGCCGCCGGTGCTCAGGCCACCGTCGACGGTCTCCTCGGATCTGACGCGCGACTGCCCGAGGGCTCGCTGCGCGACGTGCTGGAGGAGGCGGCGCGGCGGCGGATCGACCACGGGCTGTTCCGTGCCGGGCTCCTGTCGGGGCCGGGACCGGCGGAGCGACCGGACCGCCGTTCCCGTAGGGGCCGGGCACGCCCGCGCCATGCCATATTCCGCTGACGATTTCCTGGACCTCCTAGACCTCCAAGGTGATTCATCATGCTTTCGTCTGTTCACGCCTCGCGCCTTGAAGTCGCCGGCGATCTGCTGTCCCTGCTCCGCGACACCACCACGGAACCACGCACCGACACGCAGCTGGAGGCCCTGACCCTGGCCGTGGCGGCCGACCTGCCCGTCCTGCTGTGGGGGGAGCCGGGGATCGGCAAGACCGCGGCGCTGCAGCAACTCGCCGAGGCGCTCGGCCTGCCGCTCACGACGGTGATCGCCAGCGTGCATGAGCCGTCCGACTTCTCCGGCCTGCCGGTGGTCGGTGACGACCCCGCCGTTCAGGGCGTCCCGATGGCGCCGCCTGACTGGGCCGTACGTCTGGCCCACGCCGGCCGGGGACTGCTCTTCCTGGACGAGCTGTCCACGGCACCGCCCGCCGTACAGGCCGCCCTGCTCCGGCTGGTTCTGGAACGGCGGGTCGGGGCCCTGCGGCTCCCGGCGGGTGTCCGGATCGTGGCGGCCGCCAACCCGCGTTCCTCCGCCGCCGACGGCTGGGAGCTGAGTCCGCCGCTCGCGAACCGGTTCGTCCACCTGCAATGGCGTCACGATCACGATGTCGTCGTACGCGGCCTCGGCGGGACCTGGCCGCGCGCGAGCCTGCCGTACCTCGACCCGGAGCGGCTGTCCGAGGCGGTGACGTTCGCCCGGCGTGCGGTGTGCGGGCTCCTCACCGCACGCCCCGATCTCGTGCACCGGTTGCCGAACAACGAGGCGCACCGGGGCGGCCCGTGGCCCTCACCCCGCAGCTGGGAGATGGCGTTGTGCCTGACCGCCTTCGCCACCGCGGCCGACGCGTCCAAGGACGTGCTGTCCATGTTGGTCAGGGGCGCGGTGGGAGACGGGCCCGGGCTGGAGCTGCTCGCCGTCATGGATCGGATGGACCTTCCCGACCCCGAGGCGCTGCTGGCCGACCCGGCGGCGGCCGAGCTGCCCCAGCGGGGCGACCTGCGGCAGGCCGTACTCGACGGTGTGGTCGCGGCCGTGCGGAAGCGGCCGGAGAAGGGCCGGTGGGACGCGGCATGGGCGCTGCTGGCGCGGGCGCTGGAGACCGGCGCCCCGGACCTGGTGGTCGTGCCCGCCTCCACGCTCGCCGCGCTACGCCGCGCGGACTGGGAGGTCCCGGCCTCGATCGAGAAGCTCGCCGGGGTGGTCTCCCTGGGCAAGAAGGCGGATGAGGTCGCGGCGCGGGTGACGGGCTGATGGACCTTGAGAAGCTCTTCACCGCCCGGTTGTACGCCGCGCGGGCCCGGCCCTATCTGGCGACGGCGCTGTTCGCGCTGCACCCGGTGGAGTCGCGGTCCGTGCCCACGATGGCCGTGGACCGGCACTGGCGGTGTTACATCTCACCGGCGTTCGTCGCGCAGACCCCCGTCGAGGAACTGGCGAGCGTGTGGGTGCACGAGGTCTCCCACCTGCTGCGGGACCATCACGGCCGCAGTGACCGGGTCGCCCGGCAGCGGGAGCTGACGGGACGGGGAGAGCGGCTGCGGATGAACATCGCCGCCGACCTCGAGATCAACGACGACGTGTACGGTGACGGGCTGGCCTGGCCCGATGGCGCCCTCCAACCGAAGACGCTGAGGCTGCCCGGAGGTCAGCTCATGGAGGACTATCTGCGCCAGTTCCAGCTCGGGCCGTACATGCGGGATCTGGCCTGGCTGGACTGCGGCAGCGGCGCCGACGGACTCGAGCGGGAGTGGGATCTCGGGCCGGAGGGCGCGAACGGGCTCAGCGACCACGAGCGGGAAGCGGTCCGGTTCCGGGTGGCGCAGGGCATCAGCACCCGTCCGGGGAACGCGCCGAAGGGATGGCGGCGGTGGGCGGAGGAGGCCTTCCACCCGCCGCAGCCGTGGCGGGAACTGCTCGGCACAGCCATCCGCTCGGCGGTGTCAGGACCCGGCGTGGGCGAGGACCACACCTACGGCAGGCCGCCGCGGCGCTCGGCCGGCCTGCCCGGTGTCATCCTGCCGAGCCTGCGGCGCAGGCCGCCGCGGATCAGCGTGGTCATCGACACCTCCGCGTCGGTCAGCGACGCCGAACTGGGGAGCGCGTTGCTGGAGGTCTCCGCGATCGTCCGCGCCGTGGGCGGCCGGCGCGACCTGGTCAGCGTCCTGTCCTGCGACGCGGCGGCCCGGGTCGCGCAACCGCTGTGCCGGGCCGAGGGGATGACGCTGGTGGGCGGCGGCGGCACGGACCTGCGGGCGGGCATCGCCAAGGCGCTGCGGGCGAGCCCGCGGCCGGACGTCATCGTGGTCCTGACCGATGGGCAGACCCCGTGGCCGCGGAAACGGCCGGCGTCCCGCATGGTGGTGGGGCTGTTCTCCCGGCCCAGGCGGTCGTACGAGAACGATCCCGAGTACGTGCCGGACACGCCGCCCTCATGGGCACGGGTGGTCGACATCGGCCGGGCAGGTCCGCCGTGACGGCCCAGGCGATCGCCGTCCTGTAAGCCGTCGAAGACGATCGCCACCGCCCTGGACGAAGACGTTCAGTGCCGGATCAGACCACCGACCGGGACGGGGTCGACATGGCCGGTCACCGGAAGGGTCTGTGCCAGGGCGAGGCCGACATCGACCAGTGATGACCGGCGAAGGCGCGTGACGTCGGGGATCGGGGTCCAGACCGACTCGGCGGTCTCGCCGTTCGGCTCAGGCCGGAGCCGGCCACCGGTGATGCCGACCCGGTAGAAGATGCCGACGTTCTGGTGCTCGGGCAGGCCGGGCAAGCGGCGGTCGGCCGCGGGGATCACTCTCGAGTCCACACCCAGCAGGCGTTCGACCACTCCGTCATAACCGGTCTCCTCGGCGACCTCCCGGATGACCGCGTCGAACGGGTCCTCCCCGTGCTCGACCTTCCCACCGGGAAGCGTCCAGCACCGCTCGCCCTTCGGCCCCGCCCAATGGGCGAGCAGCACCCGTCCGTCCTCGATGCACACGGCGTACGCCGCCAGCCGGAAGCTCATCGCCGCACGCTATCCCAGCGTCCACGATCCGCGCATTCATTATCGATCTTGATTGGCTGTTCGGCGGAGAACGGGTCAGGTGGCGCCCGGCGGTGGTCCCGTGGCGAACGACCTCGTCACGGTCGCGTCCCGGACGGGATGGTGAGCGCCGGCGGTGTACGGCCCGCGATCGGTCAGCCGCTGGACGGCTTGCGGCAGTTTGCCGGCACCGTCGGGGCGAGGGCGTTGGACCGGCATCAGGGAATCGCCCCACGAGGGCCGCAGTAATGAGCTTCCGGCAGGCGTCCTCTCCGTGATCAGAGGTGTTGACTCCAACCGGAAGGACACACATTGCACACGGTGGGTTGGGACTGGGGCGGCCAGACGCACTCGGTGACGGCACTCGACGCGCAAGGCGCGAAGGCCGCCGTTGGACGCTCCCGCACACCGAGGCCGGGATCACTTCAACGCTGTGGCACCTGACCGGCTACGGCGACCCTGCGGAGTTGAGGGTGGCGATCGAGACCAGCAAGGGCCTGGTCGTCGATCGGCTGCTGGCGGCTGGACACCCGATCGTGCCCATCCACCCGGGCATGTTCACCGCGATGCGGCCCAGGTGGGGAACCTCCTGAGCCAAAACCGACAGCGCCGACGGCTTCATGCTCGCTGACCTGGTTCGCACGGACGGTCAGTTCCTGCGGACCCTTGCCCCGACCGAACCCAAGACGCTGGAGCTTCGGGCGCCGTCTCGGCAGCGCAGTGATCTGGTTGCCACCCGCACCAGCTTGACCAACCAGCTCCGCGCGCTGCTGGAAGCGCACCGGCCGGGCTCGACCCGGTTGTTCAAGAGCATCGATTCGGGCATCTCCCTGGCGTTCTTGGACCGGTTCCCCACCCCTCATGCAGCGGCCACGCTCACCCCGGCCAAGCTGGACACCTTCCTGCGCCGTCAGGGTTACAGCGGAGGCAAGAGCGGTGCCGAACTCCTCCAACGGCTGCGATCCGCGCCGGCGGCCGCCAGCCGGATCAGCCCCGAGATCGTCACCACACCGGTCAACACCCAGGCCAGCCAAGTCCGCGTGATCGCGCAGGCCATCAAGACCCTGGAAGTGACCATCGAACAGGTCCTGCGGGACCACCCCTATGCCGACCTGTTCCAGGCCCTGCCCCGGGTCGGGATCGTCAACATGGCCCAGATCGTCGGTGAAGTCGGCCCGATGCTGGAACGCGGGCTGACCGCCGAGCAGCTCACCGCCGAGGTGGGCATGGCCCCTGTCACCAGAGCCAGCGGCAAGGTGCACACCGTTGGATTCCGGCACGCCGCCAACCGGGCCGCCCGCAAAGCGCTCCATACCTTCGCCGACAACAGTCGGCACGACGATCCATGGACCGCCGACCTCTACCAACGCGCCCGAGATCGGGGTAAGCGGCACCCCCAGACCGTTCGCATCCTTGGCCGTGGCTGGCTACGGATCATGTTCGCCTGCTTCCGTGACGGCACGCCCTACTACCCCGCCGTTCACCACGCCCGGCACCGCGCGAATACCGCGTAAGAGGGGTGCCACCGGAATACGGCTGAAACGGGCCGCGCCGGGACACCTGCTGATCGCTGGTCATCGTCGGCGGTCGGGCCGAAGCGGCACTGGGTGATTCCTTCGCTTCACCGGGTCCAGGGCGGCGCCACGGTGCTTGGTGCGAGCGGGGCCGAGCGAGCAGGGAGGGCCGTGCAGCCCTGCGGAGACGATGCCCGGGACGTCGGCGCTTGTCGTGCCTGGGGCACGGTGGCACCCCAATAGTGACGGAGCACAAATCATGAAATACAATTCGGTAATTGCTCGTCATACGTGGTCGTGTGTGACCACGCCCATGCTGTGAAGGAGGGGGCCGGGAGTGGGGTCGAATGGCAGCACGGCAGATGACAGGAACTGGACGTTCCTGACCAACCACGCCCGGGTCCTGGTGGAGATCGCCCGGCACCCTCACTCCCGCCTGCGTGACATCGCCACGACGGTCGCCATCACCGAACGCGCCGCTCAGGCGATCGTCAACGATCTGGAGCACGCCGGTTACCTCACCCGGACCCGGGTTGGGCGCCGCAACCACTACAGCGTCGACCCCAACCGGCCCTTCCGCCATCCCGCCGACGCCGGCCACAACGTCCAAGCTCTGCTGGCGGTCTTCACCGGAGAAGACCAGAGCAGCGCCTCAGCGGCCCGGTCACCAACAGGTCAGGAGAGCCCATGAGCCAGGCACAGCAGCCTTTGATGCTCCTGGTCATCGAAGACGACCCAGGCGACCAGATGCTGATCGCCGAAGCCTTCGCCGACCAGGCGACCGACCCGGCACCGCAGCTGGTGGTGGTGAGCGACGGCCAGCAAGCCCTCGATGTGCTCTACCAGCGCGGTGCCCACGAGGGTGCCGCGCGTCCCGATCTGGTGCTGCTGGATCTGAACCTGCCCCTCATTGACGGGCGGGCCGTGCTGCAGCACATCAAGGCAGACGAGCACCTGCGGTCGATCCCGGTGGTGGTGTTCACCACCTCCACCCTGGCCGAGGACATCACCAGCACCTATCTGCTGCACGCCAACGCCTACGTTGCCAAGCCGCTGGACTTCGCCGACTTCACCGCCGCGGTCCAGAGCATCAGCGCGTTCTTCACCCGCACCGCTCGCCTGCCCGGCCTGAGCGCCGCATGACCTTCCAGATTCCCCACGATGTCAGGTTCTGAGGCCGGCACGCTGGTCGACGCGGTCCGGCGGCAGCTCAGCCATGCCGGGTACATCGTCGAACCCGCCAAGCTGGCCATCGACGGCGGCGTGGCCGTCCACCACGACCCCGGCCGGGGCGTGGTGGTCGCGTGGGTCAGCGCCGCCGATCTAAGCCAGCTCCACGGCTACCGACAGGTTCATGGGGCGGTGCATCTGGCGCTGCAGGCACTGCTGACCCAGGCCGGCTACACCGTGACCAGCGATCAGCGCACCGGCGAGGTCATCGTCACCGGCTGCCCCACACCACCCCACCCCGAGACAGAAGGCCCTGCCGCCGAAGCCGCGACGACGTAGCCCGATACGGACGGGCCACACCCGCCGGGGCGAGCCGCAAATCGCGGTGAATACGCCCGTTCGTGGGGTGCCACCGGAATACCTGGCCGCCCAATGCGCACCTGAACAGGAGCAACCTACGCAGGAACCCCACCTAGGTTGACTCGAAGTGAAGCCGGATACCTGGCATGGGACCGAACTGTTACGGCACCTGACCGGCAAGCTGTACTCCACCAATCCCTACGCCGACGTAGTCGCTCACACACTGTGGGCACTGGTCATGCTGCGCCCTTCGACGCTGGATCCGCGCACCGCCGACGACCTCAAAGAGGCGGCCACTCGCGTCTTGGAGGAGGCGACCGTATCGCCGCAGTCCCAGCGAGAACTTGAAGCGATCATCTACGCTCTGCGCATGATCCACCGAGGATGAAAGGGGACGGCATGGCAGGGGAACTGGCCAAGGTGACCGATCTGCTGTATGAGATCGGCCTGCTCAAGCGGTACAAGCGCACGGGGTGGCTGGTCGCAGGGGTACGGGATCCAGAGAGCATCGCCGACCACTCCTTCCGCACCGCGATCATCGCCAGCGTGATCACCGCGATGGAAGGCGGCAACCCGGAACGCGCGGCATTCATGAGCCTGTTCCACGACACCCAGGAGACCCGCGTCACCGACATCCCCTACATCGGCAAGCGCTACCTGAAGGCCGCGCCGAACGAGGAGGTCACCGCTGACCAGGTACACGGCATCCCTGAAACCGTCGCACAGATGATCAATGGCGCTGTCGGCGAGTACGAGGAGAAGACGAGCCTGGAGGCCGTCTGTGCCCGAGACGCCGACAAGCTGGAGTGTCTGATCCAGGCCGTCGAGTACCGCGAACAGGGACATCAGAACGTCCAACCATGGATTGACAGCTCCCTTGCCGCGCTCAAGACCGCGTCCGCCAAGCGCCTCGCGGACGAAGCGCTCAACACCGGCTCCCTGGAGTGGATGACGCGTCTCCTGAGCGGGGACCAGGGCACCTGACAGCCCCGACGAGTGGCAGGCCCCGACACCGTTTCCGGTCGCCGCCCCTACGTGTGGGTAGTCAATGCCGGTTCAACGTGATACGGCGCACCCCGTCCATCGGTGACTCAGTCAGGAACAGAAGTGTTTCGGTCAGCCGTCCGGGCCGTCCGGCAGCGCCACCGATCGCTTTTCGGACATCGGCGATCTTCATCCGTTCCACCCGTGACTTTCTGGATACGGCAACGGCCGTAGGGTGAGTCGTCGTTCTCCCCCGTGATCTCCGTCCGGAGCGCCGGTCGTAGGCTGGCTGGCGTAGGGGAATTACGGGAGGTTTCATCATGGAATACGTGCGCCTGGGGTCCACCGGGTTGAAGGTGTCGCGGATCTGCCTGGGCATGATGAGCTACGGCGACCCCGCCCGGGGCAGCGAATGGATCCTGGACGAGGAGGCGGCCGAGCCGATCGTGCGCAAGGCGGCCGAGGCGGGGGTGACGTTCTTCGACACCGCCGACACCTACTCGGCCGGCAGCAGCGAGGAGGTCACCGGCCGCCTGCTGCAGCGGATCTTCGCCCAACGGGACGACTACGTGCTGGCCACCAAGGTCTTCTTCCCCGTCGGCCCGGGTTCCAGGAAGGGCGGTGCCGCCAATGACCGGGGCCTGTCGCGCAAGCACATCATGTCGGCCATCGACGCCTCACTGCGCCGCCTGGGCACCGACTACGTGGACCTGTACCAGATCCACCGCTGGGACCCCGACACCCCGATCGAGGAGACCATGCAGGCGCTGCACGACGTGGTCCGCGCCGGCAAGGCCCGCTACCTCGGCGCCTCCAGCATGAGCGCCTGGCAGTTCGCCAAGGCCCAGCACATCGCCGAGACCAACGGCTGGACAAAGTTCGCATCCATGCAGAATCACTACAACCTTCTTTATCGTGAGGAGGAGCGCGAAATGGTGCCGCTCTGCCTCGACCAGGGCGTGGGGATGATCCCGTGGAGCCCGCTGGCCCGGGGCCTGCTCGCCCGCGCGGGCAGGCAGGAGGAGCGGGGCACCGCGCGCGCCGGGAGCGACCCGCGCATCGGCGCCCTCTACGGCGACGCGGAGAACGACTCCCAGATCCTCGACCGGGTCGCCGAGGTGGCCCGGGAGCGCGGTGTCGCCCCGGCGAGCGTGGCGCTGTCGTGGCTGCTGCGGCAGCCCGGCGTGGCCGCCCCGATCATCGGCGCGACCAGGGCCGGGCACGTCGACGACGCCGTGGCGGCGGTGGAGGTGGACCTGACGGACAAGGAGGTCGGCTTCCTGGCGGAGCCGTACCGTCCGCGCGCCGTCGCTCTCTGACCTCGGGAAACCCGCCTCAGACGCCGGCATCACCCCGGAAGCCCGCTTCTGGGACCGGCATCGCTCCGGAGACCCGCCCCGGGCGTCGGCGTCGCTTCAGAAGCCCGCCTCGGGCACCGACATCAGGAGGTCGTCGGTGGCCGAGGCGGCGGTGAGCTGGGCGGTGACGTTCGGCAGGACGGTGCGGGCGAACCAACGGGCGGTCGCGACCTTCCCCTCGTAGAAGGGCCTGTCCTCGGTGCGGGCGGCGGGCAGGGCGGCGGTGGCGACCTCCGCCTGCCGCAGGAGGAGCCAGGCGACCAGGACGTCGCCGAAGGCGTGCAGGAAGCGGGTGGTGTTCTCTCCGACGAGGTACATCGCCTCCGGACGGCCGGGGGTCTCGGTGAGATGGCCGACCATCAGGCCGAGCAGGGCTCGTAGCTCCTCCAGTGCCTTGGCGAGCAGGGCACGTTCGTGCCCCTCCCCCGCGGCACGCCCGGGCCCCTCCCCCGCGGCGTGTCCGGAGTCACGGTCGGCGGCGAACCGGGCCACCTCCTCGCAGAGGGAGTGGAACGCGGCCCCCTGGTCGCGGACGATCTTGCGGAAGAACAGGTCCATCGACTGGATGGCGGTGGTGCCCTCGTACAGGCTGTCGATGCGGGCGTCGCGCACGTACTGCTCCAGCGGGTGGTCCTGGAGGTATCCGGAGCCGCCGAGGATCTGCAGGGCGTGCATGAGCTGCTCGGAGGAGCGTTCGGCGCCGTAGCCCTTGATGACCGGGAGCAGCAGGTCGTTGCGCGCGGCGGCGGCCTCGTCCGTCGTCCCGGCCGCCGCGGCGAGGGCGACCCGTTCCTGGCAGGTCGCGGCGAGGGCGACGAGGGCGCGCAGGCCCTCGGCGTACGCCTTCTGGGTGAGGAGGCTGCGGCGGACCTCGGGGTGGTGCAGGATCGTGACACGAGGGGCGGTCTTGTCCGTCATCCGGGTGATGTCGGCCCCCTGGACGCGGATCCGGGCGAACTCCAGCGCGGTGCGGTAGCCGGTGGACAGGGTGGCGATCGCCTTGGTGCCGACGGTCATGCGGGCGTTCTCGATGATGAGGAACATCTGCGCGATGCCGTCGTGGACCTCGCCGAGGAGCCAGCCGACCGCGGGCCGTTCGGCGCCGAACACCAGCTCGCAGGTGGTGGACGCCTTGAGGCCCATCTTGTGCTCGACGGAGGTGGCGTGGACGCCGTTGCGGGCGCCGAGTTCGCCGGTGTCCCAGTCGAAGTGGTACTTGGGGACGAGGAACAGCGACAGCCCCTTGGTGCCGGGGCGGGCTCCCTCCGGGCGGGCGAGGACGAAGTGCACGATGTTGTCGGCGAGGTCGTGCTCGCCGCCGGTGATGAACCGCTTGACGCCCTCGATGTGCCAGGTGCCGTCGTCCTGCCGTGCGGCCCTGGTACGGCCGGCACCGACGTCGGAGCCGGCGTCCGGCTCGGTGAGGACCATCGTGGCGCCCCACTGCCTGTCCACCAGGAGCCGGGCGATCTTCCGCTGCTCGGGCGTTCCCCGTTCCTGGATGAGCCGGGCGAAGTTCGTGGCGGCGGCGTAGAGGAAGACCGCGGGGTTGGCGCCGAGGACGAGTTCGGCGACGGCCCACAGGAGACGGGGCGGCGCGGGGGTGCCGCCGAGTTCCGGGGGGAGGCCGAGCCGCCACCACTGCGCGTCGCGGTAGGCCCGGAACGACTCGGCGAACGCCTTCGGTACGGTGACCTCGCGCGTCTCCGGGTGGTAGACCGGCGGTTCGCGGTCGGCGTCGGTGAAGGAGGCCGCCACCTCGTTCTCCGCCAGGCGGGCCACCTCGGTCAGGATGTGCCGCGCCGTGTCGGCGTCCACGTCGGAGAACGGGCCGGCGCCGAACGGCGACGCCTCGCCGGGCACCTCGGAGCCGGGTGTCCTGGCGCCGAACATCTCGAAGAGAACGAATTCGAGATCGCGGAGATTTGCCCTGTAGTGGGTCATAAATCCGGATCTTAGGGACCGGGCACGCCCCCGAGGCGGAGATGTCAGCTAGCTGCCACCGCGGACTCGGTGGGCTCCACAAGCCCCGCGGACCCGGTGAACCTCGCGGGCTCGGCGGGCTCCGGACCGGGTGGGCTCCGCGGGCCCGGCGAGTTCAGGACCCGATGGGCTCGGCGGGCTCAGCGGGTGGCGGCGTGCCGTTCCGCCAGGGTCCGGAAGGTCAGGAGCTGTTTGCGCATCATGAGCAGGTCCCCCCAGGCCAGGGCGCGGCGGCGCGCCTCGTTCAGCGTCCCCCGTTCGGCGCCGAGCAGGGCCTTGACCACCAGGCGGGTGACGCCGGAGTCGTCCGTACGGACGTCGTAGGTGAGGGCGAGGTCGCCGAAGAGCCGGCGGCCGGGTCCGGGGAGCATCCGCAGGGTCATGTCCCGGCCGGGGGTGAAGGAGACCAGCTCGAAGATGGTCATGACCCGCTGGCCGGCCGCCAGGTCCTCCACGCCCGGGGTGAGGACGCGGGGACTCCTGCGGCCGAGGTTGTCCAGGAGGTCGTAGCTGTAGGGGGCGACGCGCATCTGGCAGAGCCAGCGGTAGACGGCCTCCGGCGGGGCCTGGACCGAGACCGCGCGGAACCATGTGCCGCCGGGGGCCGGGATGCAGTCGTCGCAGGGGTAGCGGCGAGCGGTCTCCTCGGGGCGGACGCCCCAGTGGGTGGGCAGCGCCATCAGCCGAACGCCCCCTTGAGGAACGACAGCACCGTCTCCCGGTAGACCTCCGGGGCGGCCTTGACCCCCTGCAGGTGCTGCGCGCCGGGGATCACGTGGTACTCCGCGTGGGGGTAGGTGCGGGCGAGGGCCTCGACGTGCTCGGCGGGGACGATGCCGTCCTCTTCGCCCGCCAGGAACAGCAGCTTCGTGTCGGCGTAGCGTTCGGCCGGCGGGGGCCATTCGGCGCGGACCATGGCGGCGCCGAGGCCGGCGAAGACGGGGCCGACCAGGGATCTGGCGGGCCGGGCGAGGAACGGCGCCGGGATCGGCATGGCGCCGGTGTCGAGGAAGTTGCGGAACAGCGGCCCGGTGTCGATGGCGGGACCGCTGTCGCAGATGATCGCGGTGACGGGGGTGTCGCCGCGCATCGGGACGTACAGCACCGGAAACGTGGAGAAAGAAAAACCGAAAAGCGCGAACCGGGCGTCACGATGAATGGGGTCGGTGCGGAGGTGCGCGGCGATCGCGGCGATGTCCGAGGTGAAACGGGCGCTGAGCCCGAAAGCCGACCGGTCCTGGGTGCTGCCGCCGTGGTTGCGGTGGTCGAAGAGAACGACCGTGTATCCCGCGTCGTGGAGGAATTTCGCGTGCGGCAGGCTGGCGGACTTGCTCAGGCCGATGCCGTGGCCGACGATCACGACCCGTTCCGGATCGCCTTCGCACACCCACAGGTGGAGCGAGCCCCGGCGATCCGGAAGCGGGATGACGGCCTCCGTGCTCGGGAGGGCGAAGTCGGCGGGTGAGCGGTGGTGCCTGCGTCGCGGTGGGTGATAAATCCGATATGCCAGAAATGCGCCAAAGAACGGTGCGACCGGCGTGAGAAGCACCGATGCGGAAAGAACGGCAAGGCTGGATTTTCTGGGCATCTTATTCCTTCTGCGAAACAAGCCATATCCGCCGCGGACAGCGTAACAACGGAAAGTCAGCCGCACCCGCCCGCGTGACCCAAGTCACTGCCGCGGACCTCGGCGGAGACGTCGGGCCATGACTCCGCGGCCTCATCGGGACCATCGGCCCGATCAGCCCCGCTCGCCCGATCGGCTCGATCAGTCCGATCCACCTGATCCGCCCCGCTCACTCGATCCGCCCGGTCGGTCCGGTCGGCCAGGTCCGACCGATCCGCTCGTTCCGCCCGGACGGAGGCGGCGAACGCCGCCAGGCGGTCCACGCCCCAGAACTTCTCCCGCCCGTGGATGAAGAACGGCACGCCGAACACGCCGTCCCGGTAGACGTCGAGCAGCGCCGCGACGGCCGCCTCCTCCGCGGGGGCGGTCGTGTCGACGCCGAGCTCCGCGCCGATCTCCGCGATCACCTCCGGGTCACACACGTTCCGTCCCCCCTGCCACCGGGCCCGCTGGACCGCCTCGACGTACCGCCGGCCGAGACCGGCCTCGGCGGCGGCGAAGTACGGCAGGTGCGCGACCTCCCACACCGGGTTCCTGTCGACGGGCCACGCCACCGTCAGGCCCCGCGCCGTGGCGAGCCTGCGGACGTCCTGGAGGACGTAGAGGTGCTTCTCCTTCGACATGGGGGTGTAGGGGAACCGCCCGCCCGCCTCCCGCAGGCGGGCCTCGTACGCCTCGGACGGCTCCCAGAACGGGCGCCACTCCATGGCGTCCGCCACGTCCGGGTAGCGCGAGAACAGGTCGTGGCGGGCGAGCCAGGAGTAGGGGCTGCGCAGCGAGAAGTAGCCGACGACCCGCTTCACAGCACGATCCCGCCGTCGATCTGCATGACCGCGCCGGTGACGTAGGCGGCCCGGTCGGAGACCAGGTAGGACACCATGTCGGCGATCTCCTCGGCCCGGCCGAGCCGGCCGAGCGGGATGTTCTTCAGGGCCGCCTCCCTGACCTTGTCCGGCAGGCCGGCGGTCATGTCGGTCTCGATGAACCCGGGCGCCACCACGTTCACCCGGATGCCGTAGCGCCCGACCTCCTTGGCCAGGGCCCGGCTGAAACCGATGATCCCCGCCTTGGACGCCGAGTAGTTCGACTGCGTGGGGTTGCCGTGGACGCCCGCCACCGACGAGATGTTGACGATGCTGCCGGAGCGGCGCTTCATCATCTCGAACACCACCGAGCGGCACGCGTTGAACGTGCCGTCGAGGTTGGTGCCGATCACGCTGTTCCAGTCCTCCTCGCTCATCATCATGAGCGGGTTGTCTCGCACGATGCCCGCGGAGGTGACCAGGACGTCGACGGCGCCGAGGCGCTCGGTGACGACCGACACCAGTTCGCGCACGGCGGCGTGGTCGGCCACGTCGCACTGCCACGCCAGGGCGCGCACCCCCAGCTCGCCGATCTCCTTCTCCAACTCCCCGGCCTTGTCCGGGCTGGAGCGGTGGCAGAAGGCGACGTCGAAGCCGTCCCGGGCCAGCCGCAGGACGGTGGCGCGGCCTATCCCCCGCGATCCCCCGGTGACCAGGGCGATTCGATTCGGCACGGTCTTCCTCCTCTACCGGCTCTGCCGGTCGTGCGGGGACAGTTCCTCGGCGGGCCGCATCGCCATCACGACGCGGCCGACGCGCAGTACGGGTTCGCCGCCGACGAGGCTCTCCCCCTCGAACAGAACGGTGTCGCTGAGCGCGCGCATCAGCCGTACGCGGTGCTCCAGCACGTCTCCGGGCAGTACC
Organism: Streptosporangium pseudovulgare; assembly: GCF_014648055.1. GTDB lineage: Bacteria > Actinomycetota > Actinomycetes > Streptosporangiales > Streptosporangiaceae > Streptosporangium > Streptosporangium pseudovulgare. Next base: position 33,898 of record NZ_BMQJ01000010.1, on the reverse strand, counting down.
GGGGCGGAGAACTCGATGTCCGCCATGCCGCCGAAGAGCATCACCTGGCCGCTGAGCACGTCCGGGTTGGGCTCGGCCCAGGCGACCAGCACGCCCGCGGCCTGGCACCAGGACTCCACCAGCAGCGTCCGCGGGTAGGCGGGGTCGGCGTCGTCGGCGAGGTCCCGGTACCACGGCTCGTTGGCCGTCACCGCCTTGTACGCGGTGAGCCCGACCCCGGGCACCAGGTCGGTGACCCGGTCCACCAGGAGCATCGGGTAGCGGTGCGGCAGCACCCTCTTGATGTCCGCGAGGCCCAGGGCGGCGGTCGCGGCGGTGAGCGCGATCATCCGGTCCTCGTTCTCCACCGTGGTCATCGGTCCTCCACGACGCGGTAGCGCAGCCGCACCTGGGCGGCCGGGCCCCGGGTGGTGCGCACCTTGGCCCGGTGGATCCAGCCGTCCCCGTCGGCCGCCCAGTCGGCCTCGGAGCGGACCGTGTCGCCGGGGAGGACGGGGCTCTGGAACCGGGTGGACTGCACCGCCACCAGGTCCAGGCGGACGCCCGGCACCGGCGGCGCGGCCTGGGCGCCCAGGTGGACGCACTCCACCACGCAGACGCCCGGGAAGATCGGGAACCCCGGGTAGTGGCCGGGGAAGACCTGCTGGCCGGCGTCGGCCTCGACCTCGGTGACGGCGCGGGAGCCGGTGTGCTCCAGCACCGTGACCGGCCCGGTGACCGGGCTGACGGCCGACCCGGTGACCGGACTGACGGCCGGGCCGCCAGTCCGGCCGTCGATGTCGGGCGCGGCCATCAGGCGGCCTTCAGCTTCTCGGTGATCAGGTCGTACGCCTTGGTGAGGTTCGTGACCTCGCGCAGCTCCGATTCGGCGATCTTGACGCCGTACTTCTTCTCCAGAACGACCATGACCTCCAGGGCCATCAGCGAGTCGACGCCGAGGTCCTCGATGAAGTCGACGTCGTCGGTGACCTCGTCGACGTCGACGTCGAGCACGTCGGCGACGGTGGTGCGCAGGTCCTCACGGTCCAGGGTGGCAGTGGACATGGGAAATCCTCCGGGTTCGAGAGAGTTTCGAGAGATGGGTGAGGGTTCAGAGGACCGACTCGACGATGTCGAGCCGGTAGTCCCCGGCGCGGAAGCGCTCATCGCGGACCAGCCGCCGGTGGAAGTCCACGTTGGTCCGCACGCCGGAGCAGGAGAACTCGTCCAGGGCGCGGCCGAGCCGGCGCAGGGCCAGCTCCCGGGTCGGCGCCGAGACGATCACCTTGGCGAGCAGGGAGTCGTAGTAGGGGGGCACGACGTATCCGCCGTAGGCGTGGGTGTCCACCCGGACACCGGGGCCGCCGGGCAGCACGAGCCGGTCGATGGCCCCGGCCGAGCCGGCCCAGCCGGCTGAGGGGTCCTCGGCGTTGATCCGCGCCTCGATCGAGTGGCCCGCGGGCACGATGTCGGCCTGGGACACGGTGAGCCGTTCGCCCGCGGCCACCCGGATCATCCACTGCACGACGTCGACCCCGGTGCGCTCCTCGGTCACCGGGTGCTCCACCTGCAGGCGGGTGTTCATCTCGATGAAGTACGGCCGGCCGGCGCCGTCCACGAGGAACTCGAAGGTGCCGGCGCTGACGTAGCCGATCGCCTCGGCCCCGGCCACCGCCGCCTCGCACAGCGCGGCGCGGCCGGCGTCGTCGAGGAACGGCGAGGGCGACTCCTCCACCAGCTTCTGCTGCCTGCGCTGCACCGAGCAGTCGCGTTCGCCGAGGTGGACGATGGAGCCGTGGGCGTCGCCGAGCACCTGCACCTCGACGTGCCGGGCGGCGGAGACGAACTTCTCCAGGTAGACGCGCTCGTCGTGGAACAGGGTGCGTGCGGCGGCGACCGTGGACCGGTAGGCCTCCGGCAGGTCGTCGGGGTCGTGCACGATGGCGATGCCGCGCCCGCCGCCGCCCGCGGCGGCCTTGACGACCACCGGGTAGCCGATCTCGGCGGCGATCCGGGCGGCGTCCCGCGCCGAGGCGACGGGGCCGTCCGAGCCGGGGAGCACGGGCACCCCGGCGTCGCGCATCGCGGCCCTGGCGGTGATCTTGTCGCCCATCAGCGCGATCAGCTCGGCGGGCGGGCCGATGAACCGCACGCCCGCCTCGGCGCACGCCCTGGCGAACACGGCGTTCTCCGACAGGAAGCCGTAGCCGGGGTGGACGGCGTCGGCGCCGGTGCGGGCACACGCGTAGAGGATCGCCGGGATGTTCAGGTAGCTGCGCGCCGAGGGGCCGGGTCCGACGCACACCGCCTCGTCGGCGAGGCGCACGGCCAGGCTGTCGCGGTCGGCGGTGGAGTGCGCGACCACCGCGCGGATCCCGAGGTCCCTGCAGGCCCGCACGATCCGCACGGCGATCTCGCCGCGGTTGCACACCATGACGGTGCCGATCGGGTTCCCGTCCGTGCCGGCCCGTACGTCGGTCCGTACATCCGCCCGCACGTCCGCCTGTGCGTCGGCCCGCACGTCGGTCCGGCTGCCGGCCCGCGTGCCGGTTCGTGTGTCGGCCCGCATGTCAGCCCGCCCCGAGCAGGAACATCGGCTGGTCGTACTCGACGACGTCGCCGTCCTCGGCCAGGATCTCCAGCACGACGCCCGCGCGGTCGGCGGTGACCGGGTTCATCATCTTCATCGCCTCGACGATGCCGAGCTGCCTGCCCTTCTCGACCGGGGTGCCGACGTCGACGAACGGCGGCTCGCCGGGGGCGGGGCGGCGGTAGAAGACCCCGACCAGCGGCGCCCGCACCTCGGTGCCGGCGGGCGCCGCCGGGGCCACCGGGTTCACCGGGTTCGCCGGAGCCGCCGGGGTCGCGGCGGGGACCGCCACGGCCGGCGGGGCCGCGTCCGTCACGGCGAGGGCCTGCGCGGCGACGGCGGGCAGGGCGTTCTCGATCTCGACGCGGAACGCGCCGGACTCGACCCGCAGGCTGCGGACAGAGGTGGCGTGCACGAGTTCGACCAGTTCGCGGACCTGCTCGACGAGCCGGCCCGGGTTGTGCTCAGACATTGGCGTTCTCCACGATGTCGGACGTCGGCTCCCGCCCGGTGTCCCCGGTGTCCCCGGTGTCCCCGGTGTCCCCGGCGTCCTCGGTGTCCCCGGCGTCCGGGGTGCCCGGGGTGCCCGGGGTGCCCGGGGTGTTCCCGGCGGGCAGGAGCGCGGCGTCCGGGCCGGGCAGGGTCATCGACCCGAACGACCGCAGGCGGCGGTAACGCGCCGCCACCAGGTCGTCGGGGGCGACGGGCAGCAGTTCGCCGAGGGCGCGGCGCAGGGCCTCGGCGATGGCGGCGGCGGCCGCGTCGGGGTCGGTGTGCGCGCCACCGTCGGGCTCGGGCACCAATTCGTCGGCCACGCCGAGCCGGTGGACCTGCGGCGCGCCCATCCGCAGCGCGCGGGCGGCGTCGGGCGCCCGGCCCGCGTCGCCGAACAGGATCGTGGCGCAGCCCTCGGGGCTGATGACGGAGTAGACCGCGTTCTGCTGCATGAGCAGCCGGTCGCCGGTGGCCAGGGCCAGCGCGCCGCCGCTGCCCCCCTCGCCGGTGACCACGGTGACGATCGGCACGCGCAGCCCCGCGGAGAGCACCAGCGTCTCGGCGATCGCGCCGCTCTGGTTGTCCTCCTCCGCCTTCGCGCCGGGGTAGGCGCCGGGGGTGTCCACCAGGGTCACCACGGGCACGCCGAACCGTTCGGCCAGCGTCATCAGGCGCATGGCCTTGCGGTAGCCGTGCGGGTGCGGCATGCCGAAGTTGCGGCGCACGTTCTCCGGGGTGTCGCGTCCCTTGCAGTGCGCGACGACCACCACGGGCGCGTCGTCGAGCCAGGCGAGCCCGCCCACCACGGCCTCGTCGTCGCCGGACCAGCGGTCCCCGGACAGCGGGACGAACCGGGTGAAGATCCGCTCGATGTAGGCGAGGGCGTTGGGCCGGGCGGGATGGCGGGCCAGCCGTACGGCCTCCCAGGGATCGGTCTCCCCGGCGGTCTCCGGCGCGGGCCCGGCGCGTCCGGCGGACGCGGGACTTCTTCCGGCCGCGGCGTGGAAGGCGACGAGGTCGCGCAGGGTCAGCTCCAGCTCCGGCCGGGTGAGGACCATGTCCAGGTGGCCGTGTTCGTGCAGGAAGCCCGCGGTCTGGAACCGGTCGGGCAGCTTCTGGCGGATCGTCTGCTCGATGACCTGCCGGCCCGCGAACCCGGCGCGGGTGCCGGTCTCGGCGATGATCACGTCTCCGAGGGCGGCGAAGCTGGCGGACACGCCGCCGTACACGGGGTCGGTCAGCACGCTGACGAACGGCACGCCGGCGGCGCGCATCCGGCCGACGGCGGCCGCGGTCTTGGACATCTGCAGCAGCGACAGGACGCCCTCCTGCATCCGCGCGCCGCCGGAGGCCGCCACCGTGATCAGCGGGATCCGGCCCGCCGCGGCCAGCTCGGCGGCGTAGGCGATCTTCTCTCCGACGACCGAGCCCATGCTGCCGCCGAGGAAGGCGAAGTCCAGTACGGCGAGCACGACGGGGTTGCCGCCCATCAGCGCGGTGCCGACCACGGCGGCCTCGTCCTCGCCGGTGTTCTTCCGGGCGCGGGCCAGCCGGTCGGTGTAGGGGAGCCGGTCGGTGAACTCCAGCGGGTCACCGCCGGCGGCGTCGGCGTGGTGCTCGTCGAACGACCCGGGGTCGGCGAGCCGGGCGATGCGCTCCCGCGCCCCGATCCTGCCGTGGTGCCCGCACTCGGGGCACACGCCGGCCGCGTTGCGCAGCCTGCCGTCGTGCAGTACGGCGCCGCACCCGCGGCACGCCGTCCACGTCCCGTCGGGCAGTGCCGTGATGCGCGTCAGGATCGCCTGACCTTGACGGTTGAGGACCATCGGACCTCCTCTCATGTGTTCGGCCGCCGCAGCCGCGACTCTCAGGTGGTCGGCCGCCGCAGCCGCGGCTTTCATGTGTTCGGCCGTCGCGGACGCGGCGCTCAGGTGGTCGGCCGTCGCAGCCGCAGGACGGCGGCCGCGGCCACGCCGTCGTGGTCGACCGCGGTGACGACGGCCGTACGGGGGGCAGGCTCGGGGTGGTTCTCCGCCGCGGCCAGCACCGCGGCGACCTGGAACGCCGCGGAGGCGGCGGAGGTGTCGCCGATCACCTCGGCGCACGGCACGGTCTCCGCGCCGGGCAGCGCGGCACGCGCGCCGTCGGCTTCGCCGTCCATGCCGGAGTGGCTGAGCAGCGTGACGTCGTCCGCGGTGACGCCGGCGCGCGCGAGGGCGCGGGCGACCAGGCCGGTGACGGTGGGGCCGACGGCGGCGGGTTCGTGGTACACGGCGGTCTCGACGCCGAGGACCTCCGCCGGGCCGTCGCCGCGGCGTTCCAGCCGCAGCACCGCGCACCCCTCGCCGAGCAGGCCGGCGGGGGTGCGGGCGCGGTGCTCCAGCCACGCGCGGGCGTGGGAGAACTCCTCCACCGCGCCGACCAGGACCGCCTCGGCGTGGTCGTTGCGCTGCAGCCGCAGGGCGTAGCGCAGGGCCAGCAGGCCCGAGGCGCGTCCCGCGGCGAGGGTGACGTTGGGCCCCTGGATCCCGTGCCAGATGGCGCACTGGCCCGCGGCGCAGTTCATCACCGTGTTGGGGAAGCGGGCCGGGTCCACCAGGTGGGGGCGCGCCCCGGTGAGCGAGTCGCGGGTGAAGTCCATGATGCTCTGCGCGCTGCCGGTGCTGGTGCCCAGCACCAGCGCGGTGCGCTCGTCGCCCCGGGCGCCGTCGAGGAGCTGCCCGACGGCCGTGACGGCCAGGCCGGTGACGCGGTCCATCGACCGGGTGCCCTTGCGGCCCAGGACGGCCTTGACGTCGAAGCCGGGGACCAGGCACGCCTCCTCGACCGGGGCGTCCCAGCCGGGGTCCACCGGCGCCGCGGCGGTACGGCCCGCGCGCAGGCCCTCGGTGAACGCGGCGCGGCCCATCCCCAGCGGGGAGACCGCGGACCAGGCGGCGATGACGGGGTGAGTGGTGGTCACCGGATTCTCCTTCGAGAGGAACAGGGCGTTCAGAGGAACCAGACGGCCCGGTAGTCGGACCAGCGGGCGGCGCCGCGCACCACGCCGGGGAGCAGCGGGACGTCGCCGGGCACGCCGGCGGCGTCGAGGTCGGCGTCGGCGACGGAGACCGCCACTCCCTCGGCGAGCAGCGTGCGCAGCGACGCGCGCGGGTCGGGCAGGGTGTCCACGCCCGCCGCGGGCCCGACGGGCCCGGCGTCCACGGCGTAGGTCACGGCGAGGCCGCGCAGGCTCAGGTCGAGCCCGCCGAGCTGGCGGTTCAGCTCGCGCACGAGGTAGAGCACGTCGGCGAACTGGGTCTCGACCGAGCCCCGGTAGCCGCGTTCGACGACGGCGAGGTAGCGGGTCATGTCGGATCACTCCGGAGAAGCACGTCAGATCACCCCGAGGAAGATCGTTTTGCCCGCCGCGGCCACGTGCTCGCCGAACTTGAACGGCGGGCGCACCCTGACCTGGGGGATGTGGGAGGAGACGCCGCGTTCCTCGCCGCAGAACCGGCACGAGTACCAGGTGACCAGGCCGCTTCGCGACTCCAGCAGGTCGCGCACCACGGCGGCGGTGGAGGGGTGGTCGCGCGACCAGTCCACGACGTTGCGCGGCTTGGTCTCTCCCAGCGACCGCTGGGTGAGCATGGTGGCGTAGCCGCAGGTCCACACCTGGACCGTGCCGCCCCGGTCGACGAGGGCCTCGGTCAGGCGCAGCGCGCTGGTCAGCAGGTCGGAGCAGTGCGGCGCCCCCATGATCGCCAGCAGTACGTCGGTCTCGGGGATCCGCGCCATCAGTGCCACACCACCCGGACGCCGGGGTCGAGCAGCAGGGCCGCGACCCGGTCCATCTCCACCTGTTCCGTCCCGCCGGCCGCGGGGACCTTGGAAAGGGCCCGCTGCTCGACGGAGAAGCGGTCCACCCAGACCCCGGCCCCGAGCCCCACCAGCGTCTCCACCTCCGGCAGCGGCCGGCCGACGGCGGCGGTGACCCCGTCCTGGAGGAGGAGGACGCACACCCGGTCGCCGCCGCGGGCCAGGTCCACGGCGTCGGCCAGGAAGCGGGCGCACGCCGGGCCCTCCCACGGGCCGCGCGTCTCGATCAGCAGGTGCGCGCCCTGCCGGGGGTTCCTGTTCGCCTCGTGCCGGGGGTTCATGTCGCCTCCCCGAAGGCGCGGGACAGGAAGCCGACGACCCGTTCGCGGTACTCCTCGCGGTCCAGCCGTACCGCGTTCATGTGCTGGGCCTCGGGCGCCACCCAGCGCTCGGCGCCGGGGTAGCGCCGGGCCACCCGCATGACCTGGCCGGCCGGGACCACCGGGTCGTTGGCGCCGGCGATGAACATCAGCCTCGTCCGCACCCCGGGCAGCGGCGGCGGCCAGTTGCGGACCGCCAGCATCCGGGTGCCCGCCAGGGTGAAGGCGAACCGGTAGAGGCCGTAGGCGCCGGGCCGCTTCCACTCCTCGCCCAGCGTGCCCCAGCGCAGCGACGCGAAGTGCCGGAAGCCCGAGGGGATGTCGTACATGGGGCCGCTGTCGCAGATGACCGCGGCCACCTCGGGCCCCTTCCCCTTCAGCGCGTACACCGCGGGCCAGGTGGAGAAGGAGAACGCCAGCACCGCCAGCCTTCCCTCGCCCATCTCCGCGTCGGCGGCGACCGCCGCGAGGACGTCGCGCAGGTCGCTGGTGAACCGGCTCGCCATCCGGCCGAGCCTGCGGTCGGAGGAGCTGCCGCCGTGGTTGCGCAGGTCGTAGGCGAACACGTGGTGGCCGGCGTCGTGCAGCAGCCGGATGTGGTCGAGCACCGCCGACCTGGTGCGGCCCATGCCGTGGCACACGACCACGGTGTGCGGGCCGTCGCCGGGGACGAACCAGCCGTCGAGCCGCACCGCGTCGCGGGAGGTGGTGACGCTCACCGGGCGCATCGCCATCCCCTTGTGCGCGGGGGTACGGCCGGGCCGGCCCGGCGGGGGGTGGTAGACGCGGTGGGCGTCCTGCACCCCGAGCCGGATCGCCGGCCACCAGGTGCGCGCGGCGGTGAGCGCCGCGCGCCTCCCGGAGGCGGCCGTACCGGTTGTGTCGATCACTGCTCGGCTCCCTGCTGGTCGTCGTGCCGTCCGTCGTGCCGCCCGTCGTACGGTCCGTCGTGCCGTCCGTCGTGTGGTCGGCGGCCGGTCCGCGGCGGCGGGTCAGGCGGTGAGGTGCTCGCCACCGTCCACCCCGATGACGTTTCCGGTGATCCACGAGGAGTCCGTGCCGGACAGCAGCACGACCGCCTCGGCGACGTCCTCGCAGCGGGTGAGGCGGCCGTGCGGGTTGGCGCGCACCGCCACGTCGATCAGCCGCTCGTGCTCGGGGATGCGTTCGAGCGATGGGGTGACGGTGACGCCCGCGCGCAGCGAGTTGGCGGAGACGCCCTCGGGGGCCAGCTCCAGCGCCAGCTGGCGGACGTGGGACTCCAGCGCGCACTTGGCCGCGGAGACGCCGCCGTAGTTCGGCGAGACCTTCTCGTCGCCCGCGCTGGTCATGGCGAAGATCTTCGAGCCGGGGCGCAGCAGCCCGGCGCGGTGCACGTCCTGCGTCCAGTAGACGAGGCTGTGCGCCATCACGTTCAGCGTCATGTCCATCTGCCGGGGGGTGAACGCCTTCTTCGGGTCCCCGGCGATGAACGGGACCAGGCTGCCGAACGCCAGGGAGTGCATCAGCGTCCGGACGCCCGCCTCGCCCACGAGGCCGGCGAACTCGGGCACCAGCTCGGCGCGGACGCGCGCGTCGGCGGCGTTGCGGTTGAAGAAGTGCGCCCGCACGCCCTGCGAGCGCAGCTCCTCCTGGAGGATGGCGACCTTCTCCTGCCGTTCGGCGGTGTCGAAGTGGACGCCGAGGACGTTGCCGCCGGCCCGCGCCCAGGCCCGCGCGGTGGCCTCGCCCATGCCGCTGGACGCGCCGAGGATCAGGCACCAGGTGCCCTGCAACGAGGTGATCATCAGTTCCCTCCGGGGGTGACGAGCGCGAACGCGACGTTTCCCTCCGCCGCCGCGGTGGCCACGAGTGTGGGTCCGTCCCAGGTCAGGGCGGCGGCGACCTCCGCCGCCGGCCGCAGGCAGCCCGCCCCGGCGGGGACCTCGGTCATCTCCGCGCGGGCCGAGAGGGCTCCGGCCAGGGCAGTGCCGACGGGTGAGGAGTCGACGACGGCCCGTACGGGGACCCGCCCGGACCAGCCGAGCACCGGCTCCAGCAGCCGTTCGGCCCGCCGGGCCAGCTCGTCCGGCGGTCCGGCGGGCGGCAGGAACGCCGTCCGCACGGCGCAGCGGCCCAGCGCGTGCCCGCCGCGGGCGGCGACCGCGCCGGCCGGTTCGAGGACCAGGGCGACCGCGCCGGCCTCGCCGCCGTCCCCCGGCTCGCCGGGATCGGGCGGCTCCTCTGCCGCGCCCGCGACCAGCCAGCTCGCGCGGCCGAGCGCCACCGACCGGGAACCGGCCTGTACGGCCTCCAGCCCGGCCACGCGCGGGCTGGTGAGGGTGAGGTTGAAGCCCTTCAGGGCGTGCTCGGTGGCGAGCCTGCTGCCGAAGAGGTTGATCGAGAAGTACGGCGCGGTGGCCGGGCTCAGGTCGCCGGCCCCCGCGTCGATGATCGTGCGGTCCATCCGGGCGTGCAGGGCCGAGGCGGCGCAGTTGGTGCCGACGGCCGCGGCGCGCGCGTCCTCCGGCACCGACGCGAGCCCCTCCCCCGCCGCCGCCAGGGCGCGCTTGACCGCCGCCAGCAGGTACTGCGAGGCCGTCGGCAGGTACTTGTAGCCGCGAGGCCCGAGTTCGGTGCGGTGGTCGAAGCCGCCCTCCGGGTCGACGACGGCCGCCGCGGTCACCACCAGGTCGACGCTCACGAGCCGGCCTCCTGGAACAGGAGGGAGACGTTGTTCACGAGCCGGCCTCCTGAAGCACGAGGGAGACGTTGTTGCCGCCGAAGGCGTAGGCGTTCACCAGGACCGACGACCCTTCCAGCGGCACCGGCGCGTCCGGCAGCAGGACCGGGCACCGCGGGTCGGGCTCGCCCCGCGGCACGCTCGGCGGGATCTGCCGGTTGGCGATGATCAGCGCCCCGGCGAGGGCGGCCAGCGCGCCCGCCGCGCCGCCGGTGTGGCCGACGAGGGCCTTGAGGCTGTACAGCGGCGGCCCCTCGGGGCCCAGCACCTCGGTGAGCACGCCGCTCTCCACGACGTCGTTGAGCTGGGTGCCGGTGCCGTGCGGGATCACCGCGCCGACGTCCGCGGGTTTGATCCCGGCGTCGTCCAGCGCCTGGCGCATCGCGCGGGCGATCTGGCCGCCGCCCGGCTCCGGCGCGGTGGAGTGGTAGGCGTCGCAGCTCCAGCCCGCGCCCGCCAGGGCCGCGTAGCGTTTGGCCGCGCCGCGGGCCTCGGCGTGCTCGGCCGACTCCAGCACCAGGATCGCCGCGCCTTCGCCGAAGACCGTTCCGGCGCGCTCGCGGTCGAAGGGCCGGCACCGCAGCGGGTCGATGGCGCCCAGCCGGTTGAAGCAGCCGAGAGCCACCCGGGAGTACGCCTCGACGCCTCCAGCGATGACCACGTCGGCCTCGCCGGAGCGGATCAGGTCGGCCGCGATGGACAGGCCGAAGCCGCTGGCGGCGCAGGCGTTGCTGACGCTGGTGTTGGCGCCGGAGGCTCCGAACCGGGCGCCGATCACGGCGGCGGGTGAGAACACCGGGGCCCACCGGGTGCCCGGGGGCGCGCCGTCGAGGTGCCAGCGCTCGTGCAGGCCCGAGTCGCCCATGCCGGTGCCCACCACCACCGCGACGCGCGACGGGTCGGCCACCGCGTCCAGCGTCGCGTCCGGCCCCGCGCCCAGCCCCGCGTCGGCCAGCGCCTCGGCGGCGGCGGCCAGCGCGTACCTCGACGCGTCGCCCAGCGGCAGCCCGTCGCACTCGGCCGGGTCGGCCGGCACGTCGGCGTCGGGTACGGAGTACATCAGCGGGTGCTCCATGTCGGCGTGCGGGTCGGCCGCGCGGCGGGGGGCGCTGCGGGCGGCCCGCATGCCCGCCCAGAAGGCGTCGGTCCCGGCTCCCGTGCAGGACAGCACGCCCAGGCCGGTGATGAGCACGGTCATGCCGGCCGGCCCCGCAGCGCCGCGAGGACGCGCTCGTCGAAGTTGACGAGGCTCCAGTCCCTGCGGTCGTGGAAGACCGCGTACCCGTGGGTGATCGTGCCGGTGGCGGTGCGCACCAGCTCGCCGTCGCGGACGACGTAGGTGTCCATCCGGGAGGTGTAGGTGACGTCCTTGAAGATCTCCTCGACGGTGTAGACGATGTAGAGGTCCTCCTCCATCCACGCCTCGTCGAGCTGGACGATCCCCGAGCGCGGGACGACCGGGATCCACCTGCGCTCGTCGAGCAGGGTCTTGATGGAGATGCCGCGGTCGGCGAGGAAGCGGTCGACCACCTCCTCCATCAGCCGCAGGTAGCCCGACATCTGCAGGCGCTCGTTGTTGTGGCAGTAGGGGTAGGGGATGCGCCACTTCCAGCCGTAGGCGTTGCGGCCCTCGGTGAGCCCGGCGAGCACGTCGTCCCCGGCGGCGGGCCCGGTCCCGGTGCCGCCGATGCGGTCGACGGCGAAGGGCGCCAGCTCGGCGGGCACGGTGTCCTCCGGGGAGACGTAGGTCTCGCGGCGCAGCGTCACCTTCACCTTGGAGGTGACGTCCTTGCCGGTGCCGCCCTCCTTGGCGACGACCAGTTTGAACGCGAGGCCGTCGCCTGAGGGGGTGATCGTGGCCACGGCGACGTCGTCGAGGTGGAAGGCGTTGAGGATGCGGGTGTCGATCTCGGTGATCTCCAGGCCGAGGCCGTACTCCTCGAACAGGAGCCTGGACGGCAGGCCGGCGGCGCGGAAGTGCTCCAGCACCGCCTCCTCGACCAGGTAGTTCACGTGCTTGAAGCCGATCCAGGTGTTGATGTTGTTGCCTTCGTAGCGGGGACGCAGCGTCACCGTGGTGGTGTCCGTCCGCAGCGCCTTGACGGCGGTCTGAAGGTCGATGCTCACGTGAGGGACTCCAATGCTCGGTCGTGAAGGATGTCGCGGAGGAACCCGTCGACCAGTGCCGCGAACTCCTCGGCCCGCTCGGCCATGACGAAGTGGCCGCAGCCGGCGACCACGTGCGCCCGGGCGTCGGGCAGTGCCCCGGCCAGGGCGATCGCGTCGGCGGGGAACGCCGCGAAGTCGGTCTCGCCCGCCACCACCAGGCACGGCACGTCGATCCCGGCCAGCGGCAGGTGCGGGGTGCGCAGGTAGGTGTCGAAGAAACGCACCCACCCGTACGGCCCGACCCTCTCCCGGACCTTCAGCGCCATGTCGGTCTGGAGCCGCGGTTCGAGCCTGCCGCCGGAGCGGACCCGGATCCCGTCGGCGAGGATGCGGTGGAACTCGTTGAGGTAGTAGTCGATCGCGGCCCAGTCGAAGTCGTCGGCGGAGGGCCGGTAGAACGGCGAGACCAGCACGACCGCGCGCGGCAGGTCGGCCGTCGCGGCGAGGTGGGCCAGCAGGGTGTTCGCGCCGAAGGAGTGGGCGACCACCACGTCGGCGCCGCCGGGCACCCGGGCCATCGCCTCGGCGGCCCACCGGCCCACGTCGTCCCGCTCGGCCCAGCCGGGGACGCCGCCGCCGCGCCAGGGCAGCTCGGCCACCCACAGCTCGCAGTCGCCGGAGGCCAGCCGGACGAACCGCTCCCAGCTCGTGCCGCTGCTCGCCAGGCCGTGCATCAGCAGCACGCGGACCGGGCGGTGCTCCGCCGGGTCGCCGGCCGGGCGCGCCCTGCGGACGATCACCGGTTCGTCCAGGTCGGTCATCGCGCCGCACCCCCGGCGGGCAGCAGGAGCATGCTCGCCGCCGCCTCGTGGCCGTCGTTGCTGACCAGCACCGGCGTGTCGGCGCCGGCGCGCAGCAGGCCGGCGGCCGCGGCGCACTGCATGACGCCCAGTGCGCCGCCGCACCGGCCGAACGGCTCGGCGAGGTCCCTGCGCGCGGCCTTGGCGAGGCCCGCGAGCGGCGCCTCGCCCCGGAAGCCCTCGGGCACGAACCAGGTGCCGGCCTCCTCCTCCAGCACGCCGGCGACGGACTCGGCGAGGCTTCCGCGGCGGGCGTAGCGGCCCAGCGGCACGCCGTGCCGGCCCGCCCGCAGCACCACCCCGGCGGCGCCGTCGAGCAGGCCGGCGGTGCCGGTGTAGCGCTCGGTCACGGTGTTGGCGACTTCGACGCCGACCACCAGGGCGTACTCCGCGCGCCCGGCCCGCAGGACGGTCGCCGCCCAGTGGACGGCGTCCAGGCCCGAGGTGGCGCCGTTGCACACCATCAGGTTGGGCCCCCTGAGACCGAACCTGATCGCGATGCTGGAGGCGACGACGTTGCTGGAGGCGTTGGGCAGGTCCATCGGGCTGGTGCCGACGACGCCCTCGTCCTCGATGGTCGCCGAGACGGCGCAGACGGTGTCCAGGTTGCCCAGGTTCGAGCTGGCCAGGACGGCGACGTCCTCGCCGGGGACGGTCAGCGCGCCGTCCGCCCACAGCCCGGCGTCCACCAGCGCGTCGTGCGCGGCGACGAGGCCGAGCTGGGTGGCGCGGTCCTTGTAGCGCAGGCCCTTGCGGCCGATGCGGGCCGCGGGCTCGACCGGCGCGCCCGGTCCGGTGTCCTCCGTCGCGGATCCGTCCGCCGTGGACCCGTCCGCCGCGAGCCCGTCCGCCGTGGAGACGCCGGGCAGCGCGGCCCCGATGCCGATGACGCCGATCACGATGCGGTCCTCTCAACGATCGCCACGGCGTTGACCCCGCCGAAGCCGAAGGCGTTGACCTGCGCCAGCGACATCTCCGCCGGCTCGGCGCGGTCGCGGACGAACCGGAAGCCCGCCGCCTCGGCCACCGGCTCGTTCAGGCCGACGGTCGGCGGCACGCGGCCCTCGGCGAGGGCGCGGACGGCCGTCACCAGGCCCAGCAGCCCGGACCCTCCGGAGGTATGGCCGGTCATGGACTTCACCGCGGTCATCATCGGCTTGCCCGCCCACTCCGCGAACACCTCGGCGATCGCGATGGCCTCGGCCTCGTCGTTGAGCAGGGTGCCGGTGCCGTGCAGCATCACCAGGTCGACGTCGGAGGGCTTGATGCCGGCGCGGGCGTGCGCCTGGCGCACCGCGCCGGCGATCCCCTTCGGGTCGGGGGCGGTGACGTGGAAGGCGTCGCAGGAGACGCCGACCGAACGCAGCAGGCCGCGCGCGGCGGGGGCCCGGCCGGCGCCGGAGCCGCCGGACGCGCGCAGCACGACGGCCGCGGCGCCCTCCCCCATCAGCACGCCCCTGCGCATCCGGTCGAACGGCCGGACCGCGTCGGGCGGTTCGGCGTGCACGCGGTCGAGCAGGCCGTGCATGCTGGTGGTGATCCCGTCGACGCCCGCGACCACCACGGTCTCGGCGCCGCCGGTGGCGAGAAGGTCGGTGGCCAGGGCGAGCGCGTAGAGCGACGCCGAGCAGGCGTTGGAGAACGTGTAGGTCGCCGTCGCGCCGAACCGCTCGCGCAGGGCGGTGCCGAAGTGCAGGCGGGCCAGGTCGCCCGTCTCATCGGGTACGGTCCCGCCGCGCCCGGCGCGGTTCCACCACAGCTCGGCCGAGCGCAGCTCCCGCAGCCCCGTGCCGACCAGGACGGGCACCTCCGACAGGTCCTCGCCGACGCCCGCGTCGGCGAGGGCCTCGGCGACGGCGTCGAGCAGCCAGCCGGTGGCCCGGCCGGGAAGGTCGTCCCCGCCCTCCGGGCGGTCGTCGATCTCGTAGGCGTGGGTGACGCGGAACCTGTCGCGGGGGAACGACCGCAGCCCCGCCAGCCCGCTCCGGCCGGCGCACAGCGCCTCGAACACCTCGCCGGTTCCCCTGCCCACGCTGCACACCGCGCCCGTTCCGGTCACCAGCCACGTCACGCCGCACGCTCCGGGTACTTGCCGAAGATGGTCACCGCGTTGTTGCCGCCGAAGGCCAGGCCGTTGTTCTGCACCACGGTCAGGTCGGCGTCGATCGCCGTGTTGGGCACGCAGTCCAGGTCGATCTCGGGGTCGGTGCGCTCGTGGTTGATCGTCGGGGGGACGAACCCCTCGGTGATCGCCAGCGCGCAGCCGATGGACGCCAGGGCGCTGGCGGCCCCCATCGAGTGGCCGATCATGGACTTGAGGGAGACGGTGCGCGGCGGCCGGTCGCCGAAGACCTGGTGGATGGCGCCCGCCTCGGTGACGTCGTTGGCCTTGGTGCCGGTGCCGTGCGCGGAGATGAGGTCCACCTCCTCCGGCTTGACCCCGGAGTTGTCCAGCGCCAGCCGCATGCACCTGGCCACGCTCGACTGGTTGGGGGCCACCGGATGGTCTGCGTCGCAGCTCAGGCCGTATCCGAGCACGACGGCGTAGATGCGGGCGCCGCGCGCCAGCGCCGAGCGCTCGCTCTCCAGCAGCAGCACGCCGGCGCCCTCGCCCGTGAGGATGCCCTTGCGGTCGGCGTCGAAGGGCTGGCAGCGTTCCGGCGCGATGGTGCCGAGCCGGTAGAAACCGGTGAAGGTCTTGCGGCACAGCGCGTCCGCCCCGCCAGCGAGGGCGAAGTCGACCTCGCCGCCGCGCACCGCGTCGAAGCCGTAGCCGATGGCGTAGTTACCCGCCGAGCAGGCCGTCGGGATGGTGACGGCCTCGGTGTCGGTCAGCCCGAACTCCCGGGCGACGGCCGCGGACAGCCGCCCGGCGGGGACCCGCCGGGCGACCACCGGGTCCATCGCCTGCGGGCCCTGGCCGACCTCCGTCTCGACCAGGCTGTCGAGGTCGCGCGACTCCCCGTCGGTGGTCCCGATGGTCACCAGCGACCGTGATCCGCGCAGCCGTTCCACGGGCAGCGAGGCGTCGTCGATGGCCATCCGCGCCGCGGCCACCGCGAACTGGCTGGCGCGACCGAGCTCGTCGGGGTTCAGCGTGCGGATCCAGTCCCGGGCGGCGAATCCGGTGATCTCACAGCCGTTCGCGTGGTCGAACCCGGTCGTGTCGAAGGCGGTGATGGGACGGGCGGTGTTCCGGCCGGCGCGCAGGCCGGCCAGGAACGCGTCCACGCCGAGACCCATACTGGACACGACGCCCAGCCCGGTGATCACTACCCGATTGGCCGTCTCGGTCATGTCAGTTCCAGCCGGCGCTCTCGGCGACGACCGCGTAGACGCCCTCGATGTTGACCATGCGGGGCAGCTCGCTCTGGTCGATGGTGACGTCGAACTCCTTCTCCAGGGAGGCGAGGATCTCGATCGCACGCAGCGAGTCGGCGTTGTGGTCCTCCTTGAACAGGCTGGTCTGCGTCACCTCCTCGGGTTCGATCTCGAGGATGTCGCAGACGATCTCCTTGATCCGGGAAACGCGCTCTTCCACCATCGCCGTCATGGGTTTCTCCGAAGTCCCGATTTGAATGGACGTCCCGAGAGTAATCCGGCGATGGACCGGGCAGGCGTCCCCTTTCCGCAAGCTGCCATCCGCGGCGGTTCGGTGGCATATTCCTGACAGCGGATCGCGAAATCGACAGAAATCCATGACGGACAAGAAAGGTGAATTGTAAGAATTTCCCGGATGCGCCCGCTCCGTGAAACGCGAAAAGGCCCCGGCCGGCTCCGTGAAAGGAGCCGGACGGGGCCGTGCGGGCCAGGAAAATGTATTACCGGCCGGCGGGGAATCAGAAGGATTTCTCAACCGCCGGGGAAGGGCGGCGCGCTGAGTCGCGGGGCGGTCGCCGTGAGGCGGTGCGGAGACCGGGGAAAGCGGCGGGAAAGGCCGCTCGCCGCATGCGGGACGGCGGCGGCCGGAAGGTCACGCCCGGCCGCGCCGGCCGCGGAAGAAGAAGACCACCACGAAGACGCCCGCCAGCGAGACGGCGGCGCCCACGACGGTCGTCACGTGCATGGCGTGGACGAACGACGCGTCGGCGATGTCCGCGAGCTGCGGGAGCCGTACCTGGGCGGCGACCGCGCGGGCGGCCTCGGCGGACTCCTCGGCCGCGGCGCGGGCCGGCTCCGGCAGCGGGGGCAGCTTACCGGCCACGTCGCCGGAGTAGGTCATCGACAGGACCGAGCCCAGCACCGCGACGCCCAGGACGCCGCCGATCTGGCGCATCGCGTTGTTCACCGCCGAGCCCGAGCCGGAGCGCTCCGGGGGCAGGGAGGCCATGATCGCCTCGGTGGTCGGGGCCATCACCGCGCCCAGGGCCAGGCCCTGCACCACCATCAGCAGGGCGAACCAGCCCAGCGGGGTGTCGATGTCGAACCAGACGTAGGCGTAGAAGGTGATCACGGCGACGAGCATCGCCGTGGCCACGACGGGCCGGATGCCGAACCTGCGTACCAGCACCGCCGACAGGGGGGCGCCGATGATGACGCCCGCGGCCACCGGCGCGAGGGTGAGGCCGCACTCCAGCGGCGAGAGGCCCCGGGCGCCCTGGAGGTAGAGGTTGGAGTAGAACATGGTGCCGGTGAGCCCGAAGAAGGTGAGCATCACCGACACGCTCCCCCCGGTGAACCCGGCGTCGCGGAACAGCCGGATGTCGAAGCTGGGCTCGCGGAGGCGCAGCTCCACCAGCACGAACGCCAGAAGGAGCAGCACGCCGAGGGCGATCGGGCCGAGCACGCCGAGCGTCGCCCAGGTGCCCTGGTGGCCGCCCTCGATCACCCCGTACACCAGGGCGAACAGGCCGGCGGTGGACAGGATCATGCCCAGCGGGTCGAACCTGGACCGCCTGGCGGTCTTGCCGCCGGCGATGAAGGCGTAGCTGCCCGCGATGCCCAGCAGCACGAACGGCACGTTCACCAGGAAGATCGAGCCCCACCAGTAGTGCTCCAGCAGCGCGCCGGAGACCAGGGGACCGGCCGCGATGGCCAGGCCGCTGGAGCCCGACCAGACGGCGACGGCGGTCGCCCGCTCCTTGCCGTCGAAGGTCTGGTTGATGATCGCCAGGGTGGCCGGCATGACCAGCGCGCTGCCCAGGCCCATGACGCCGCGCGCGACGATCAGCGTCTCGGCGCCTCCGGCGTAGGCCGCCCAGACCGAGGACGCGCCGAAGACCAGCATTCCCAGCACGAGCGTCGCCCGGTACCCCTGCCGGTCGCCGATGACGCCGCCGGTGAACAGCAGCGCCGCGAAGATCAGCGTGTAGGAGCTGATGCTCCACTGCAGTTCGCTGGGTGAGGCGCCGACGCCGCGCACCGGGTCGGCCAGCGTGCTGAGGGCGACGTTGAGGATCGTGTTGTCCAGCCACACGGTGAGCTGGGCCACGACCAGGACGGCGAGGGCGAGCCATCGCCTGGAGTCGCGTGTCGCCTGTTCTCCGGCCGCGACGGCGGGCTGAGCGGTCATGCCCGGAAACGTAAAGTATCCGGACGTTTCACGGCGCGGCGTGACAAGAAGCTGCCACGCCTCTTGCGCCGGCGCGGGAAACCCGGTGGGGCGGCCCGCGTCCGGGGAAAGAGCCGGAGCCCGATCCCGCTTTCCGCGTCCCCGACGTTCCGCGCGCGGGGAATTTCACATTAAATAGTTTATGTATAAACCATTCGCATGCCGGGGGCGGGCGGCGGGGCGAAACCGGTTCGCTTCGTAAGGAGAGTTTCGGCCAGACCGAATCATCGGGATACATGTCACCCTTCTTGGGCCCCGGCCGTGAATGCGGAGCATTGCTCGGGAGGAAAGCCCGACACTTCTCCAAGATTTAACAATTTGGACCTGATGCCCGGTGTGCGTCTATCCATGAAAATGTGAGTATGTTGGCGGTGAGCTCAGGATGGTGAGGGTTCGGCAGGGCCTGGGGGGAAGTTTCCGACGTGACGGCGCACCGCCGTCGGCTTTCCCCTGCGCCGATGCCGGGCGAGCAGGAACAGAGGGAGCCCGTATGGCGGAAACGCCGCTGAGCAGTGAGCCCAGCGACCTGGCACAGGTGTTGCGCCAGGCGCATTCTTTGCTGGCGACGGCCATGTCACGGTCGGGGGTGGGCGAGCCGCAGCCCCTCATGGTGCGGATCGCGCCGACCGACCGGTCGGTGCTGGCCGCGGCGGAGGAGCTGACCGCGACCGCGCAGCGTGAGCTGGTGGCGGTGCTGCCGCAGCAGCGGATGTCACCCGCCTGCCTGCAGGTGATGAACGGCTCGCTCAAGGCGGTGGTCCGGCGCGGGGTGCGGGTGCGGCTGCTGTGGTCGCCCGACTCGGTGGGCATCACCCGCAAGGGCTGGTTCGCCGAGGCCGTGACCCCCGAGGTGGAGCTGCGGGTGGCCGAGTGCTCCCGCGAGGAGATCATCATCGTCGACGGGAACGCGGCGATCGTGCACGGCTCCCGGCCGGACCGCGACTACGCGATCATCCTGCACCAGCCCATCATCGCGGGAGCGCTCCAGACGCTGCTGGACACCATCTGGGCGACCGCCTCCCCCGCCCCCCGCCACCTCGACATGGACGACGACCGGTTCACCTCCCACGTGCTGACGTATCTGGCCGGCGGGCACACCGACGAGGCCGCCGCCCGCGAGCTGGGCGTCTCCGTGCGCACCTACCGCCGTTACGTCGCCCGCATCATGCAGGACATCGGCGCCACCTCGCGGTTCCAGGCGGGCGTGCTGGCCGGCAGGCTCGGCATGCTCACCTCCCCGCCCGTCGCGGCGGGACAGCTCTGACGGGCCGCGGGGGTCAGGCGAGGACGGCGTCCAGGAGCAGTGAGCCCGCGCCGAGCAGCGCGGCGTCGGGGCCGGTGCGGGTGACGGCGATCTCCAGGTCGCGGGTGGCCAGCGGCAGGCACCGTTCGTAGACGGCGGCGCGGACCGCCGAGATGAGCGGCTCGGCGCCGGACAGGCTGCCGCCGACCACGATGGCGTCGGGGTTGATGAAGTTGACCAGTACGGTCAGCACCTCGCCGATGAGGCGGCCGGCGTTCCTCACCAGGGCGGTGGCCTCGGGCACCGCGTCGGCGACGAGCGCCGCGACGTCGGCGGGCCGGTGCACGGCGAAGCCCTGGTCGGCGAGCGCGCCCATCAGCGCGGCGCCGCTGGCGTAGGCCTCCAGGCAGTCGGGGTGTCCGCAGGAGCACATGGCCGAGGAGTCGGCGCGGACCCGGACGTGGCTGATGTCGCCGGCCGCTCCCCTGCCCCGGTGCAGGCGGCCCTCGACGATCAGGCCGCACCCTATGCCGCTGCCGGCCTTGAGCACCATGAGGTTGTCGCAGCCGGGCCAGGCGCGGGCCTCGCCGACGGCCATGAGGTTGGCGTCGTTCTCGACGAGGACGGGCAGGTCGTAGTGGGCGCCGAGGTGATCGGCGACGGGGAAGGCGTTCCAGCCCGGCATGCGGGAGGGGGAGACCACCCGGCCGGTGGCCGGGTCGACGGGGCCGGGAACGCTGGTGCCGACGCCGCGCAGCGGGACCCCGGGCGGAGCGTGGGAGCGCAGCAGGTCGTCGAAGGCGGCGGCCATCCAGTCGAGGGTGGCCTCCGGGCCCAGGGCGATGTCGCAGGGGCGTTCCTCGACGACGAGCGGGACGCCGCTGAGGTCGAGCAGGGCCAGGCGGGCGTGGTGGGCGCCGAGGTCCGCGACGGCGAGCAGCCCCGCGGTGGGGCTGACGCGCAGCCGCCGGGGCCGCCGCCCGCCGCGCGAGGTGCCCGCGCCCTCCTCGACGAGGAGCGCGGCGTCGAGGAGTTCCTCGACGCGGAGGGAGACGCTGGAGGGCGCCAGCCCGGAGAGGCGGGACAGTTCGGCGCGCGACTCGGCCTGGCCGGTGGCGACGAGGCGCAGGAGGTCGCCCTGGGCGCCCCGCACGGGCAACCTCTCTTTGCCTGTCATGGCAGAAGGAATACCACGGCCTGACTTACTACGGCAACGTGTTGACTTCCGCCAGAATCATCCATTACGTTCCGGCTTGTCTTCGATTTCGAAGGAAGTTGGCGATGATCCAGGTCAAAGGGCTGAACAAATGGTTCGGCGATCACCATGTGCTGCACGACGTCGACCTCGAGGTGGCTCGGGGTGAGGTCGTCGTGGTGATCGGCCCCTCGGGGTCCGGCAAGTCCACGCTGTGCCGCTGCCTCAACCGGCTGGAGAGCGCGGGCTCGGGCGAGATCCTCATCGACGGGGTGCCCGCCCCGGTCGAGGGCCGCGAGCTGGCCCGGCTCCGGGCCGACGTGGGCATGGTCTTCCAGTCCTTCAACCTCTTCCAGCACAAGACCGTGCTGGAGAACGTGATGCTCGCGCCGATGAAGGTGCGCGGCGTCACCCGCGCCGAGGCCGAGCGGACCGGCCGGGAGCTGCTGGCGCGCGTCGGCATCGCCGAGCAGGCCGGCAAGCTGCCCGCCCAGCTGTCGGGCGGCCAGCAGCAGCGCGCGGCGATCGCCCGGGCGCTGGCCATGCGGCCCAAGGTGATGCTCTTCGACGAGCCCACCTCGGCGCTCGACCCGGAGATGGTCGGCGAGGTCCTTGACGTGATGGTCGGGCTCGCCGCCGACGGCATGACCATGGTCGTCGTCACCCACGAGATGGGCTTCGCCCGCCGGGCGGCCGACCGGGTGGTGTTCATGGACGGCGGCCGGATCGTCGAGACCGGTGAGCCGAACGCCTTCTTCGAAGCCCCCAAGACGGACCGGGCCAGGGACTTCCTGGCCAAGGTACTCACGCACTGATCGCAAAGGATGGTGGGCCCGATGGTCTCCCTGAAGCGGGTGGCCGCTGTCGCCGCCGTGTCGATGATCGGTCTGTCGGCCTGTTCGGGCACCGACTCGGCCGCCCCGGCGGTGCCGGGCGAGCCCAAGGCCGGTGATCTGCTCGCCGACGCGCCGGTCGCGGCGGCGGCCGACATCCTCCCCGGCTCCACGATGGAGAAGATCAAGAAGCGGGGTGAGCTGATCGTCGGCGGTTCGCTGGACGCTCCGCTGCTGTCGCAGCAGAACCCGGTGAGCGGCGAGATCGAGGGCTTCGACGCCGACATGGGCAAGGCGCTGGCCAAGTACATCATCGGCGAGCCCAAGGTGAAGATCGTCAACTCGGCGTCGGAGACCCGGGAGGCGCTGCTGGCCAACGGCACCGTCGACGTGGTCTTCCAGACCTACACGATCACCCCGGAGCGGGCCGAGCAGGTCTCCTTCGCCGGGCCGTACTACTCCTCGGGTCTGAGCATCGCGGTGAAGAAGGACACGACCGGCATCACCAAGCCGGAGGACCTCAACGGCAAGACCGTCATCGCGGGCGCCAACACCCCGGCCATTCCCGCGATCAAGAAGGCCGCGCCGCAGGCGAAGATCGTGACGTTCGGCAGCGACCCCGAGTGCGTGCAGGCGCTCAAGCAGGACCGCGGCGTCGCCTACGTCCAGGACGAGACGCTGCTGGTGGCCGACGCGCAGAAGGACCCGTCCATCCAGGTCGTCGGCAAGCCGTTCACCAGCGACCCGTACGGCATCGGCCTCAAGCACGGCGACGACCAGTTCAAGAAGTTCGTCAACGACTGGCTGACCAAGACCCAGAGCTCCGGGCTGTGGCAGCGGATCTGGAAGAACTCCCTCGGCACGGTCGTGCAGGGTGAGGCCCCGGCGCCGCCGCAGATCGGCTCGGTGCCGGGCTCCTGATGTCGGCCGTCCTCGACCACCTGCCCGAGTTCTGGGAGGGGCTGCTGGTCACCCTCCAGCTCACCGCGGCGTCGTTCGCCGGCGCCGCGGCGGTCGGGCTCGTGATCACCGCGATGCGGGTCAGCCCGGTCGGGGTGCTGCGCGCGATCGGCACGGCGTACGTGGAGACCTTCCAGAACCTGCCCCTGCTGGTCCTGCTGGTCCTGGCCGTCTTCGGGCTCCCGGAGATCGGGATCAAGGCCGGCCTGCTGACGACGGC
The DNA here is from genome assembly GCF_014648055.1 of Streptosporangium pseudovulgare. Taxonomy (GTDB): domain Bacteria; phylum Actinomycetota; class Actinomycetes; order Streptosporangiales; family Streptosporangiaceae; genus Streptosporangium; species Streptosporangium pseudovulgare. The sequence continues at coordinate 10,960 of NZ_BMQJ01000010.1, read as the reverse complement.
CGTCGTGGTGATCGCCCTGTACGAGGCCGCCTACATCGCCGAGGCGCTGCGCTCGGGGGTCAACGCGGTCTCCGCCGGGCAGGGTGAGGCGGCCCGCGCGCTGGGGCTGAGCTTCGGCCAGTCGCTGCGCCACGTGGTGCTGCCGCAGGCGCTGCGCACCGTGATCCAGCCGCTCGGCAACGTCTTCATCGCGCTGACGATGAACACCTCGCTCGCCGCGGCGGTCGGCGTGGTGGACCTGACCGCCGCCGCCAACCGGGTGAACCTCGCGGAGGCCCAGCCCATCCCGATCTTCGTCGGGGCGGGCCTGGCCTACGCGCTGATCGCCGCCTGCGCCGGGTTCGTCACCGGGCGGCTCGAACGGCGGCTGGGGATGGTCCGATGAGCAACCTGCTGTTCGACGAGCCCGGTCCCCGCGCCCGTCGCCGGATCCGGATCGCGACCGTGGCGGGGACCGTCGCGGTGCTCGCCCTGCTGGCGCTGGCCGTACGGCAGTTCGCGGCCAACGGGCAGCTCGACGCGGCGCGCTGGCAGCCGTACGCGACCTGGCCGATGTGGCGCTACCTGCTGTCGGGGCTGTGGTCCACGGCGCTGGCGGCGGTCGTCTCGGCCGCGCTGGCGATGGCCGCCGGGCTGGCGCTGGCGATGGGCCGGCTGTCGCGGCGCCGCTGGGTCCGCCTGCCCGCCGCCGCGTACGTGGAGGCGGTGCGGACGATCCCGGCGCTGCTGCTGGTCTACGTCGTGCTGTTCGCTCTGCCCCGCTACGGGCTGGACCTGCCGCTGTTCTGGAAGCTCACGGTGCCGCTGGCGGTGTCGAACGCGGCGGCGTTCGCCGAGATCTTCCGGGCCGGGATCCTGTCGGTCGAGCGCGGCCAGGGCGAGGCGGGCCTGGCGGTCGGGCTGACCCCGGGCCAGACCATGCGGATGATCGTGCTGCCGCAGGCGGCCCGGCGCGTGCTGCCGTCGATCGTCAGCCAGTCGGTCGGCCTGCTGAAGGACACCTCGCTCGGCTTCGTCGTCAGCTACGCCGAGCTGCTCTACAGCGGCAAGGTCCTGGCGACCTACAACGGCCTGCTGATCCAGACCTACATCGTCGTCGCGCTGATCTACCTCGTGGTCAACGCGTCGCTGTCCAAACTCGCCCGCGTCCTGGAGGCCCGCCGGCCGGGCGTCCGCCCGCCCCGAAGGAGATTCGCCCGTGTGTGAAGCCGCCGCAGACCCGTCCCCGACCGGGTCCGCGTCCGCCGGGAACCCGCACACCGCCGTGCCCGCCACGTCCGCCGGGGGTCCGTCCCCGGTCGGGCGGTCCGGTTTCGTCGCGCTCGCCGAGGTGGTGCGCTCGGGGTTCGTCGAGAGCGTCCACTACGGCAGCGCCGTGGCCCTGGGGCCCGGCGGCGAGGTCGCCGTCTCCCTGGGCCGGCCGGACGCGCCGGTGCTGCCGCGCTCGTCGGCCAAGCCGTTCCAGGCGCTGGCCTGCCTGCTGTCGGGCGCCGCGCTGCGCGGCCCGAGCCTGGCCATCGCCGCCGGCAGCCACACCGGTCAGGACGCGCACGTACGGCTGGTCGCCGAGATGCTCGGCGAGGCCGGGCTCGGGTTCGACGCCCTGGGCTGTCCCGCCGACTGGCCGGAGGACGAGGCCGCCCGGCACGCGATGATCAGGGCCGGGCAGGGACCCTCCCGCGAGCGGATGAACTGCTCGGGCAAGCACGCCGCGATGCTCATGGCGGCGGTGGCCTCCGGCTGGGACACCGCCTCCTACCTCGACGCGGGTCATCCGCTGCAGCGCCGGGTCCGCGAGGCGGTCGAGGAGCTGTCGGGCGAGGAGAGCGCCCACGTCGCCGTGGACGGGTGCGGCGCCCCGCTGTTCGGGCTGTCGCTGACCGGGCTGGCCCGGGCGGCACGGGCCCTGGTGACCGCGCCGGAGGGGGCGGCGCCGCGCGCGGTCGCCGACGCGATGCGCGAGCACCCCGAGTACGTCGGCGGCGACGGCCACGTCAACACGACGCTGATGCGGGCGCTGCCGGGCGCGGTGGTCAAGGGCGGGGCCGAGGGCGTGCTGGTGGCGGCGCTCGGCAGCGGGCACGCGGCGGCGGTCAAGGTCATCGACGGCAGCCCGCGGGCCACCACGGTGATCGCGCTGGCCGCGCTGCGGGCCGCGGGCGCCGACGTGGCTCCGGCGGCCGGGTTCGAGAACGTTCCGGTGCTCGGCGGCGGCGTCCCCGTCGGCGAGATCCGTACTTTGGGGGAAAAATGAGTCTTAAGTATGAAATCTGCATTGACAGTACGGCGGGCGCGCTGGCGGCTGAGCAGGCCGGGGCGGACCGGGTGGAGCTGTGCTCGGCCCTGTTCGACGGCGGCCTGACCCCCACGCTCGGCACCGTCGAGGCGACCCTGGCCGCGGTCTCCTCGATCCGCGTCCATGTGATCATCCGCCCCCGGGGCGGCGACTTCATCTACGACGAGCACGAGATCGCCGCCATGGAGCGCGACGTGGCCACCATCCGCGACGCGGGCGCGCAGGGCGTGGTGATCGGCGCGCTGACCCCGTCGGGCGAGGTGGACACCGAGGTCGCCAAGCGGCTCATCGGCGCCGCCGGGGACCTGTCGGTCACCTTCCACCGCGCCTTCGACATGACGGCCGACCCGTTCGCCGCCCTGGAGACGCTGGCCGGCCTGGGCGTGGACCGGGTGCTCACCTCCGGCCAGGACATCACGGCGCTGGAGGGCGCGCCGCTGATCGCCTCGCTGGTCGAGCGGGCCGGCGACCGCCTGGTCGTGATGCCGGGCGGCGGCATCACCCCGCGCAACGTCGGCCGCGTGGTCGAGGCGACGGGGGCGCGGGAGATCCACTTCGCGGCGCTGGTGGACGCGCCCAGCCCGGCGACGCACCGCAACCCCCACCCGTTCATGGGCGGCGAGCTGCGCCGGCCCGAGTACGCCCGCCAGGTCACCTCGCCGGGCCTGGTCTCGGAGGTGATCACCGCGGCCGGCGCCTGACGCCGCCGCGCCCCGCCGGGAGCGCCCGGTGAGCCCCGCGGGCCGCCGGGCGCTTCCGGACGCCGGACGTCAGACGCCCGTGGGCATGGTCTCCAGCTCGCCCCGGCGCTCCCTTTCCATGTGCAGCGCCTGCAGAGCCGAGGTACGGGTGATCCACAGCAGCGCGTCGTAGCGGTCGCCCATCATGCTGGGCACGTAGTTGCGCCGCTCCCGGATCGGGTCGTAGACCACCCCGACGGCGCGGTGACCGTGCCAGGTGGTCAGCCAGTGCGCGTCCGGCTGGTCGGAGAAGATGAACAGGGCGCGGTGGTCGAGGTCGGTCGCCGTGTCGCAGAGCAGTCCCTCCAGGCTGTCGCGGGGCGGCGGGGGCAGCGTCATGACCTCCATGGGCGCCCCCCAGGAGGGGGCCGCGACCACCTCGCCGTAGGCGGTGGCGAAGCCGACCAGCACGACGTTCTCCCGGCCGTGGCGCTCCCGGGCGAGCCGGCCGAGGTTGATGATCCCGCCGTGCGCCATGTCGGTGGCCCTGGCGTCGCCGATGTGGGTGTTGTGGGCCCACACGACCGCCTTCGCGCCGTCGCCGTGGGCGTCCAGCAGGCGGTCGAGGGTGTCGGCCATGTGGGTGTCGCGGATGTTCCACGACTCCGCGCCGCCGTTGATCATCGACCGGTAGTACTCCTCGGCGGTGGCCACCACCTCGGCGTTCTGCCGGGCGTTCAGGGCCTCGGCGGGGTCGGCGGCCTCGGCGTGGACGGTCCGCCGGGCCTCGCTCAGCAGGGCGATCACCTCGTCCTCGCACCCCTCGGGCACCAGTCGCGTGCCGTGGGCGTACGCGTGCGGGTCCTCGTTGTACGGCTCGAAGCAGCGGTAGGCCTCCACGGCGTGGTGCGTGTACTCGGGGTGGTGCTCGTGCAGGTAGAGCATGATGGCCCGCAGGGACTCCCACATGCTGTAGACGTCCAGGCCGTAGAAGCCCGCCCGCTCCCCGGCGGGCAGGGCCGCGTTGCGGGCCCGCAGCCAGCGGCAGAAGCGTGAGGTCTCGGCGTTGGCCCACATCCAGGTGGGCCAGCGGCGGTAGGCGTCCAGGACCATCTGCGGGTCCTCCGGCGCCCCCCGGGCGAGGGTGACCGAGCGGTGGACGTCCCAGCAGTCCGGCCAGTCGCCCTCCACCGCCACGAAGGAGAAGCCGCGCTCCTCGATGAGGCGGCGGGTCAGCGCGGCCCGCCAGGCGTAGAACTCGTGTGTTCCGTGGGTCGCCTCGCCGATCAGCACGCACCGGGCGTCGCCGATGCGGTCGAGAAGAGGGTCGAGGTCGGCCGCTTCCGCCAGCGGAAGGGCCATCCCCCGAACCTCATCCGTTTCGTCCATTTTCCAGATCCGTTTCGCTGGGGACCGCCCGGCCTCCGGACGGTCCGCGCCTCGTCCTCCCCCTCCGCGCCGGAACGCGGCGGGCGGCGCGCACACCGCCCGGCGTGGTCCCCCTCGTGCGCCCGGGGCCGCGAAGATCGGAGGGCGCCTTCCCCTTCAACCGTTCCCCTTTCGCACGTTTCAACCCATTTTCTGGAGATTTGACGGATTCCAGGGGGATCGGCGAGCCGGTGGATCATCCCGCCCGGCCGCCGGCCGCGGGCGGGGCCGTACGGACTGTCAAGCGCCGTTCCGTGACAGGAAACGGCGGGGAACGAGCAGCTTGCTGCCCCGCGAAAGCCTGGAACGGGGCCTTCCGGAAGCGCAGAGTTGTAAATGCGAGAACGCACCGGAAAACCGGAGACAGGGATGAGGGGATGACAGTCCAGACCACTTCCGCGGAACTCGTGGAAATTCCCGCGAAGAAGGCGGTGGCGTCCGCGAGAAAAGGCGCCGGAATCGGTAGCGACCCGTTACGGCTGATCCGGTTCACCCGGCCGGGAAAGAAGAGATCCCGCGCCTACATCACGCTCAACTCCGACGAGCCGGGGGTGCGGGGGCTGTTCCGGTTCCGCCCGGAGACGGCCCTGCCGCTGAACGCGCTGGTGGACGTGCTGCTGCGCGGGGAGAGCACCCTCACCCAGGGGGAGAGGGAGCTGATCGCGACGTACGTGTCGGCGCGCAACGAGTGCCGGTTCTGCTGCTACACCCACGCCGCCCTCGCGGCCGTCCGGCTGCCCGAGGGGATGCCGCTGGTGCAGGCGGTCTGCGCCGACCCGGAGTCGGCGCCCGTCCCGGCCAAGCTCAAGGCGCTGCTGCGCCTCGCCGGCGCGGTGCAGGAGGGCGGCAGGCACGTCACCGAGGAGCACGTCACGGCCGCCCGCGCCGAGGGCGCGACGGACCTGGAGATCCACGACACGGTGCTGATCGCCGCGGCGTTCTGCATGTTCAACCGCTACGTCGACGGGCTCGGCACCCACGCCCCCGACGACCCGGCCGCCTACGCGGCGCGGGCCCGGATGAAGGGGGGTTACGTGACGGTCCTGGCCGAGGCGCTGCGCCAGGCCCAGGCCTGACCGGGCACGCCGGCGGAAGGAGGAGAGAAGGGAAAGGACGCGAAGGAAATGACGGGAGGAGAAGAAAGGAGAGGCGCGCCGGCGGAAGAGAAACAAGACGAGCGGAAAAGAGAGGAGAGGACGGAGAAAGAAAGGAGAGGGGATGCCGGGAGGAAAGGAGGACGCCACGGGAGCTCCGAGGGAACGGAGAGGTCCACGCGGATCGGACGGTTCGAGGGGATGACGCCTTCCCCGTCGCCCCGCCGTCCGCCCGCCCGCGAGACACCGAGGAGACCGCGCGGCGCGGGGGACGTCCGCCACACGTCCCCCGCGCCGCACGCCCCGGGGAAGACCCCCGGGGCGGGAGAACCGGAAAGGAGAGACGGCGCCTCAGGCGAGGAACTCGTCGACCGCGTAGGAGTCCTGCGGGAAGCTCCAGCGTTCGGTGATCCTGCCGTCGGCGACGCGGAAGACGTGCACGCCGCGCTCGTCCAGGACCCTGCCCCCGCGCTCGCCGACGACGCGCAGGATCGCGGCCACCCGGTCGTCGTCGGCCAGGAACGCCTCCGGCTCGAACCGCAGCGCCCCCTTGGTGACCTCGCCGAGCCGCTGGAGGTAGCCGATCACCTCCTCCTTGCCGCGGTGGTCGCCGGCCAGCGCGCCCCGGCCCGGAACGTGGAAGACCACGTCGTCGGCGAGCAGGTTGTCACGGACGTGGTCGAGGTCGTTCTTCGCGAGAGCGTCGTAGGCGCTGCGCACGACGCCGGCGTTGGGGTGTTCGGACATGGCGCTCCTCTTTCGGCAGGGTCGAATTCCCCGAGGTGACGAGGATGAAAAGGGGGGGCGCCGGTGACGGTACGTCACTCGGGCAAAAGCGGCAAGAGTCATCAGAAGCACCGCAGGACACCGACGTCTCCCCGGAAAAGAGTCACACCATAAAGCAGTTTGAATAACGCCCGTAAATGATCCCGGGAAAACGGCGGGAAAGAGCCGGGAAGGCGGATAAGACGGGACGGGTCGTTGACAGCGCGGCGGGCACGTGCCGATCATGAGGGCGTCCGCCGGACGGAACGTTCCGTCGGCGGCGCGTGATGCACCCCGACCACGATGCCCCGGCCACGCCGGCACGAGGAGTGTCCATGCCCCACATCGCCCTCCCCACCGACGATCCGGGGATCAGGGGCCTGTTCCGGTTCCGCCCGGAGACCGCGGCCCCGCTGAACGGGCTCGCCGAGATCCTGCTGCGCGGGGACAGCACGCTGTCGCGCGGGGAGCGCGAACTGATCGCGGCGTACGTGTCGTCGCTCAACCGCTGCCGCTTCTGTCACTCCTCGCACGCGGCGTTCGCCGCCGCCCAGCTCCCCGAGGGGATGGAGCTGGTGAGGCGGACATGCGAGGACCCGGCCACCGCGCCGGTCTCGCCGAAGCTGCGGGCGCTGCTGGACATCGCCGCGGCCGTGCAACGCGGCGGGAAGGAGGTCTCCGCCGAGCACGTCGCCGCCGCCCGCGCCGAGGGCGCGTCGGACCTGGAGATCCACGACACGGTGCTGATCGCCGCGGCGTTCTGCATGTTCAACCGCTACGTCGACGGGCTCGGCACCCACGCCCCCGACGACCCGGAGGCGTACGCGGCGGTGGCCGAGCAGATCGTCACCCACGGTTACGGGAGCACCACCCCCGCCGCCGAGCACTCGGGCCCGCGGCCGTGACGGCGCCCGGCGGGCACGTCCACCGCTACCTGATCGTCGGCGCCGGGCCCGGGGGGCTGCAGCTCAGCTACTTCCTGGAGCGCGCCGGCGCCGACTACCTCACGCTGGAGCGCGAGGACGCGCCGGGCGGATTCTTCCGCCACTACCCGCGCCACCGCAGGCTGATCTCACTGAACAAGGTCCACACCGGCCAGGACGACCCGGAGATCGCCCTGCGCTGGGACTGGAACTCCCTGCTCAACGACTCCCCCGACCTGCTGTTCCCCCGCTACTCGCGCGAGTACTTCCCCGGCGCCGGCGACCTGGTGCGCTACCTCGGCGACTTCCAGCGCGAGCACAAGCTCAACGTCGCCTTCGGCGTCTCCGTCGAGCGGATCGCCCGGGAGGAGGACGGGCGCTTCGCCGTACACGCCGGGGGCGAGGTGTTCCGGGCCGAGTGCCTGATCATGGCGACCGGCTGGGGCGGGCCGTACGTGCCGGACATCCCCGGGATCGAGCTGGCCGTCGGCTACGAGGAGATGCCGGTCCGCGGCGAGGACTTCACCGACCAGCGGGTGCTGATCATCGGCAAGGGCAACTCGGCGTTCGAGACCGCGCAGTCGATGCTCGGCCACGCCGCCGTCATCCACCTGGCCAGCCCCAGCCCGGTACGGCTGGCCTGGACGAGCAAGCACCCGGGCCACGTGCGCGGCCAGTACGGCGCGCTGCTCGACAGCTACTGGTTCAAGACGCTGCACGGCGTGCTGGAGTGCGAGGTCGACCGGATCCGGCGCGTGGGCGACCGGTTCGAGGTGGAGATCACCTACACCCTCGCCGAGGGCGAGCGGGCGACGCTGGAGTACGACCGGGTGCTGCGCTGCACCGGGTTCACCATGGACACCTCGGTCTTCGACGACTCCTGCCGTCCGGACCTCGCCCCGAACGGCCGCATGCCGGCGATCCGCCCCGACTTCCGGTCGGCCAACGTCGACGGCCTGTACTTCGCCGGCACCCTGATGCAGGCCCGCGACTTCAAGCGCGCCTCCTCGGCGTTCATCGACGGCTTCCGCTACAACCTGCGGACCCTGGCCGCCCTGCTGGCCGAGCGCTACGAGGGGGTGCCGCTGGAGGAGCGATGGCTGCCGGCCGACGCCGAGACGCTGGCCGGCGACATCCTGGACCGGGTCAACCACAGCTCGGCGCTGTGGACCCAGTTCGAGTACCTCTGCGACGTCTACGTGCTCGACGAGCGGACCGGGCGGGTCCGGCGCCACACCGACCTGCCGGAGGACTACGCGGTCGGCAGGTTCGGCGGCGAGGGGCTGTGCCTCACGGTCACCCTGCGGTGGGGACGGCAGGAGCAGCCCGACGTCTTCGCCATCCGGCGGCACCCGACGCCGGAGCGGGCGCACGAGAGCGCGTTCCTGCACCCGGTCGTGCGGGTGTGGCGGGACGGCGAGCAGGTCGCCGAGCGGCACCTGCTGGAGGACCTGCAGGCCACCTGGCGCGACCCGGTGCGGCACGTGGCGCCGCTGCGCGCCTTCCTCACCGAGCAGCTGCCCGGGGAGCGGCCCCGCTAGGAGCTGTTTCTCAGATCAGGTGCGCAGCCGGATGATCTGAGAAACAGCTCCCGGGCGGCTACGCGACCGCCTTCTCGGCGGACGCGTCCGGCGCGGCGGTCAGGCGGTGCTTGCGCTTGGGCAGGCCGAAGGTCGGGTGCGAGGTGGCCCACAGCGAGAGCTTCAGGATGCCCGTCTTGATGCGCGCGGCCTTCCGGCCGCCCACGTACGTCGGCTTCGCCTGCGCTTCGTCGTTCACCGGCTGCAGGATCCCGTCCCGCCGCCCGAGGCTGATGTGGTTGCCCGGGTAGTCCAGCTTGGCGTTCGCGATCTTGCCGCCGGTCAGGCGTCCCACGATCGCGTCCGTGGCCTGCCGGCCGGTGGAGCCGGCCGACGCGCAGGACATCGGCAACGGCCGGCCGTTGTCGCCGATGGCGTAGGCGCTGTCGCCGATGGCGTAGACGTTCGGGTGCGAGACCGACCGCATGGTCCGATCGACGATGATCTGCCCGTTCCGGGCGACCTCCAGCCCGCCGGCGGCGGCGATGGGGCTGACCGCGAACCCGGCCGTCCACACGGTCGCGTCGGATGCCAGGGCGGTGCCGTCGGCGCACAGCACGCGCGTCGCTTCGACGGTTTCGACGCTGGTGTGCTCCAGGACGGTGACGCCCAGCCGGTCGCAGGCCTGGCGCAGGTGGTTGCGGGCTCCGCTGGAGAGCCGGGCGCCCAGCTCGCCGCGGGCGATGAGCGTCACCGACAGGCCGGGCCGGGATTCGGCGAGCTCGGTGGCGGTCTCGATGCCGGTCAGCCCGTCACCGACGACCACCACGCTTCCGCCTTCGCCCCGCCCGTCCAGGCTGTCGAGGCGTTCGCGCAGGCGCAGCGCCGAGGGCCTGCCGGCGATGTCGAAGGCGTGCTCGGCCACGCCGGGGACACCTTCGACGTCGCCGTGGCTGCCGAGCGCGTAGACGAGCGTGTCGTAGCCGAGTTCGTCGCCGCCGCCGCCGGCGTCGGCGATGGCGACGGCCTGGCGCTCGGGGTCGACGGCGGTGACCCGGGCCAGGCACAGCCGTATCCCGGTGTCCGCGAAGACGTCGGCGAGCTTGGGAGCCTCGATCTTCTGGCCGGCCGCGAGCTGGTGCAGCCGCAGCCGCTCGACGAAGTCCGGCACGGCGTTGACCACGGTGATCTCGGTGTCCGCCGGGGACAGCCGGCGAACCAGGTTCCCGGCCACGTAGGCCCCGGCGTAGCCGGCGCCGAGGACGACGATGCGGTGCTTCATGTGTCGCTCCTTTCGGTTCGATTGCTCTCGGTGAGTTGACTCGTCCCTGGGTCAGCGGTCTTCTTGGTCGAGGTCGCCGTGAGCCTGGGCCGAGAGGTCCTGCCCGTCGGCCCAGGTCTTGAGCCGGTCGGCGTAGGCCTGCTGGATCATGGGGTAGAAGCCCTGCCCGAAGAGCACGCGCAGGGGCGGGTCGTCGGAGTCGACGATTTTGAGGAGGGTCTGGGCGGCGGCGGCCGGGTCGCCGGCGGGCTGCTTTCCGGCGATGCCGGCGATGCGCCGGCGAAGGCCGTCGTAGGCCGGGTCGGGCTGGGCCATGTGGCCGTTGTCGAGGGGATCGGGGTTCTTGCCGTTCCTGGTCGCGAAGCCGCCGGGCTCGATGATGGTCACCTTGATGCCGAAGTCGGTGACCTCCTGGGCGAGGGATTCGTTCAGGGCTTCCACGGCCCACTTGGAGACGTGGTAGGCGCCGCCGAGCGGGAACGCCATGAGCCCGGCGGCCGAGGACATCTGGATGATGTGGCCCGCGCCCTGCTCGCGCAGGTGGGGCAGTGCGGCCTGGATCACCCACACCGCGCCGAACAGGTTGGTCTCCAGCTGGTCGCGCAGGTGCTGCTCGGTCAGTTCCTCGATCGCGCCGATCATGGCGTAGCCGGCGTTGTTGACGATGACGTCGAGGCGGCCGAAGTGCTCCCTGGCCCGCTTCACGCTCTCGAAGACCGCGGCCTTGTCGGTCACGTCCATCTCCAGCGGGAGCACCGCCTCGCCGTGGGCGGCGACCAGTTCGTCAAAGCCTGCGGTGCTGCGGGCGGTCGCGGCCACCCTGTCGCCGCGGGACAGGGCGGCCTCGACGAAGTTGCGGCCGAGGCCGCGCGACGAGCCGGTGACGAGCCAGACCTTGCTCATGATGTCCTTCCGTTCTTTCTGCGGTGGTGGTGGCGGTCGTGCGGCGGTCGCCGCGCGACGGGGTCAGGG
>NZ_BMQJ01000009.1:124341-329744 GCF_014648055.1 Streptosporangium pseudovulgare | reverse complement strand
TGGACCGGCTCCGCTGCTGCCCGCGCCGCGCCACTGCGATCGTCCAGGCCATCGTCGTGCTGCAGACCTTCGAAGCTGACCGCTATTCGAGATGAAAAAGGCTCCGGGCACGATAGTCGCAATGGTTGCCGTTGCCGCGCAGCGCGATGGAGCCCTCCGCGCCGCCGTCCGCCCAATACGTCTTTGGCGGCAGGGGATGGTCATTGAACCGTTCGATCAAACTGTCCAGCTTCGCGTCATCGACCCACATAGGGACCTTGACCAGCAGAAACAGGCCAATCACCGGCAAGAGCACCGCCAGCAGGCAGCCGCCTCCCGCACCGCGCCAGAAAGACCGCCGGACCGGAGGGTCCTCGCCGGGGGTAACAGAAGCATCGGACACGGCACCCTCCGGCGGCGTCTAGGTCACGGGATAGACATCCTGCAGCTCATGAAGATCACCCGGCAAGGCCGCCTCCATCACCAGGACCACCGTCCCTGTCGCGTCATGCACGGTGGCAAGCACCCCGAGCACCGGCTTGGAGGAGCCGAGCACCTCGGCCTCGTCCTTACGCGGGTTGCGGGCCGTCAGCCGTTCGGTGATGTGGTCGAAGCGCAGATGCTTGACCGCCTGCAAGTGCTGGCGGATGCCGTGCCGTAGCGGTTCGGGCTTGTCCAGGTCGGTGCCGAGCGCGACTTCCAGCGGCACCCATACCGTTTCGGTCGCGGACGGCCGGCCCCCATGCCGGGAGACCCGTCGCCGGGCGATCACCGGAGTGCGCTCCTCCACGCCCAGGAGACGGGCGATGTGCCGGGGCGCCGCAACGCGCTGCACGTCGGTGACGCTGTCGGCGCTTTCGGCCTGCTCGGTCGCCATCAGGGCGGGCCGGAGGCGGTCGGGGGAGCTTTCCGGACGGCCCTTGACGAACGAGCCGCGGCCGTGCTCCCGCTCGATCCACCCCTGCATGGCGAGGGTCTGCAAGGCCCGCACGACGGTGGTACGGCCCACGCCGAACTCGCGGACGAGCTGCGTCTCGGATGGCAGCATGTCCCCGGGCGCGTACTCGCCGTCCCGGATGCGCTGCTGAATCGCCGTCATCACCTGGGCATACTTCGGCGGAGCGAAGTCCATGCTCATGTCAACCGCCCGATCGCTCTTCCACTTGTCTACATAAGCAGGCTACCGGCCGAGGCCGCACCTGTCAGGACCCATGCCAATCGGTCAGCCGGGCTATCGCGCCATTCCGGACAGCACATCAATCCATATCGACCGGGCCTCAATACGCCGCCACGCATCGCTGTGCGCGACGACCGTTTTCCCTTTCGCGGCGACCGTCCGCCGGATGAACGCCAGCCCACCCGCTTCGCAGAATTCGTAGAACGTCACCCGATGCTCGTGACAGGTCCATTCGACGACGCGAATCCGCTCGAAACGGCGCGGCGAACTCCAGGACAGCAGCCGATGCCCACCTTGTGCCGGTGGCAGGTGCAATGCCGGGCAGGAAAGCCCCGGGGTCTCGTATCTGCCGCTCATGACGCGGTGCGTTCGAACCTCACCGAGCCGGCCGCATCGAGCGTCGCGCGGAAGATGACCCGCCGCGACCAGTCGTCCGGCATGGTGCAGAAGTCGTAGACCCGGTGTGTGATGCGCCCCCAGGCAGCCGAGGGCATACCCGCCTTACGCAGGGCCAGGCGCAGCGCGTCCATGGCCGCGGCCTGCGACGAGCTGGAGCCGCACGGGCCGAGGCCTTCGGTGCTGTCTGCGGTGACGAACGCCTCCCACTCGAACATCTCGACCACGTGGCTGGGGCCGTCGCAGTACAGGCAGTCCTCCCGCGCGGACGGCTCCATCTGTAAGGCGCTGGCGGCCACGCACCCACGGCGGGTAACGATCTTCCAGCCGCGCCCATCGCATTCGGTGCACTTAACCGGGGTTGTCATTCCGGAAAGGATGCGCTCCGGAACTTCCCGCTCCTATTCCACGTGGATATACCACGGGGAGATATAGAGTTTCTCCCCATAGCGATGCACCACCTCGGGCTCTCGATCACCGGAGGACGGCATGCACACGACCGCTTTCGACCCCATCGAGATTCCAGCCGATGTCTGGAACCACGACGAAAGCCGGGAAATCCTCAAAAACCGCGATGTCGCCGGCCTGTTCAACCTCGCCGTCAAGTACGGCGGCGCCAGCCAGGTGCGTATCAGCACGGCGACCGGGATATCCCAGGGCCGCATCAGCCAGATCATCCGTCGACAGCGCCAGGTCACCGACCTGGAGGTCTACGAGCGCATCGCCACTGGCCTGGGGTTGCCTGATCACGCCCGCATGCTCTTCGGTCTGGCCCCGCTCGGCATTGCTTCCCCTGCCGAAGAACGCGACGACGACCACCAAAAGCAGATCGAGGAGCTGACAACCCGGCTTGCGGCTGCCGCTGCGGTCGATTCCGTCACGGTCATGATCCTCAGCACCGACACCAACAACCTGCGCTTCATGGACCGCCGACACGGCGCCGCAGCCATCGCCGACAAGATGCGTGCCCAGATCGCCCAGATCGAAAGCGTCTACCGGCATGCCATTCGCCCCGGCATCCGCGCCCAGCTCGCTCATGTGCTGTCGGAGACGGCCGCTCTCGCAGGGTGGCAGGCCATCGACACCTGCTCTCTATCGGACGCCTGGGATCACCACGAGCGCGCCATCGCAGCCGCCCGCGAAGCAGAAGATCTCGCCCTGCTCGCCTATGCCTGCGGCCAGCAGGCGTACGTCTTGGTCGACCTCGGACGACCCGCAGAAGCCACCGCCCTACTGCAGCACGTCCGCGCCACCTACGACCGCCGCGTCCCAGCCCACTTACGCACCTGGCTCGCGGCTGCCGAAGCCGAGGCCGCCGCCATCCTCGGCGAGGAGGCCACCTGCCGCGCGGCCCTCGAACAAGCCGCCGCCTTGCTGCCGAATGAAGACGCCGACCCGACCTTGCCGTACGTCTTCCTCAACAAGCACCACTTGGCCCGCTGGCGTGGCAACTGCCTCGTTCGCTTCGGTGATCCCGACACCATCGAAGATCTTCGCTCGGCCCTGGCCGGTATGGACGGCACCTACAACCGTGCCGAAGCCGGCCTCCGCTGCGACCTCGCCCACGCACTCCTGGCCATGGGCGAGCGGGACGCTGCTCAGCCCCATCTTCACCGGGCCGAGCAGCTCGTAACGTTGACCGGCTCCCGCCGGCACGGGCGACGAGTCAGGGAACTCACCCGAGCAGCGGTTACCCGCGGGCGCCGTTGAGCCGCTCCCGCGCGTACAGCAGCCCCACCAGCACCCCGGAGTTCCAGACATCCCCACGGGCGATCATGTCCGGGATCTCAGCCATCGGGATCCACTCCAGCCGGTCCGCCTCGACTTCTCCCACCGGCTCACCGACCAGTTCGGCACCCCGGCCGAGGAACACGACGTGCTCGGAGTCGACCATGCCCACCATCGGCTGGAAGGTGATCAGGTGCTCCAACTCCTTGGGACGGTAACCGGTCTCCTCCTCGATCTCCCGGGCCGCGGTGTCCTTCGGATCCTCTCCGACCTCCACCAGGCCACCGGGAAGCTCCCAGCCCCACCGGTCGAACAAGAACCGGTGCCGCCACATCATCAGCACGCGGTTCTGTTCATCGACCAGCACCGTCATGGCCGCCCGGCCCAGGTGGACCGCGTGATGCTCGAACCGCTCACCGTCAGGGATCTCAACGTCCACCAACCCGAGCCGGATCCACTCATTGTCGTAGATCAACCGCTCGCCGTGGACGACCCAGCGCGTCTGCTCCTCATTGGTAGCCACACAGCGAAGCTACCGCTCCGCATCCCTGACGTACACGGGCATCGACACAGAGTTCAAAGCCATGAATCCTGGCGCCTTTCGGATGAGGACCCTCCCCGTCTTCAGGTCGCTCTCCGAGGGCGGATGGATGGTTGCCGAAAGACTGAGGCCGCTCTCAACGAAGCCGGCCAGCGTCTTTGACAGCGATCAAGAAGATCCCTGGGACCGATTCAGCGGGAACGCCAGTAGCCATGCAGCCCCTACGGCGAGACCGGCTGAGAGTACGAGCACCGCAGTGCCGGCTGCGGATCCCGGCTCTGTCAGATCATGGCCGACGAGAGAAAAGAGGCAGGCTGTCAGCAGCAGTGATCCCCACGCGTAGCGCCGAGGATCACGATGTCCATGAAGGAAGATGGCCACACGGGGCATCCGGTCGGTCATCAACGCGTAGATGCCAAGCACTCCTTGCCAGCACCCCATGGCCAACAGGACTACCTGAGTCACTCCAAAGCTCATCCGCCAGCCCTTCTGCCTAAGTGGCAGTTTGCCGGATTGTTCTTATAGAGATCAAGCGCGGCGCTCCGCGCCGCCACGCGGTCCGGCCTGCGGGCCGCACGCTGCGCGTGCGGCCTGGAGGCCGTTCTCGCGCGCGCCCGCACCCGGACCGCGTGATCTTCACTCACCGTACGCTCGTCCTCTACGCTCAGCACCATGGAGAAGTACCCCCTAATCAAAGTCTTCATGGCCTCAGGCGTTACGGCGCTCACGGTGGCGGCCTATCTGGCCACAGCCTACTCAGGAGGGTATTACTGGTACCCCGGACGCCCTATCACCTTGGCCCTGGTCGGTTTAGGGTTTGTTTTCTCCGCAGGAGTATTGGTCATGATCGAACGCAAAGATCGCTGAACTCTTTCCCCCACCTGGGCTCACGGTGCGAGTGGAAAGAACCTGCCTCCCGCGGGGGCGCTCCGGCTCCGGGATGATTGCCAAGGACGCACTCACCACGCTGGTCTGTCGGTGGCTGGGGCAGGGGCCTGCTCATCCCGTCCGCCGTCGACCCGGGACAAGCCGAGTGGGGCAGGGCCTGGGGGTCAAGGTCGTTCGTCCGGTGGGGCGCTCCACCTTGACCCCCAGGCCCTGCCCCACTTCCCCTGCGGGCGGGTCGACGGCGGACGGGATGAGCAGGCAGGCGGAGGTGTGCGCGCCGCGCGGGGAGAGCCGGCCATCGGCTGATCGTCGTGCCATTAGCATGCCATTAGCCAGGGTGATGAGGGGTCAGCCACGGTCACTCACGACCGGCCGAACACCCAGCTCAACCGCCTCACGAGGCGCGAGTCATGCACTTCCCAAGCTGACAGTGCCTCGACCAGGGAAACACCGAATACTTCCCGACGACAATGAGAGAAGGAAGGAAAAACCTTTGAACGACTCCTCCCGTGCTTTCGAAGTCGAAGGCGAGTGGTGGTTACCGGGACGGGACGACCGAAAGATCGCCGGAATTCTCAGCTTCGATCCGGTCTCCGGCGCAGAGCTGCGACTGATCGGGAGCTTCCGGTCGATATTCGAGGAGGGGGAGCGTACGCAGCAGCCGGATGGCACGGTGGTCGCCACCGTCTCTATGGACTCGATCGAGCGGGACGGGACCTATCCGCGTATCCACGGGCTAGCGCAGGGCAAGCCGTACACTCTGGAGGACTGCTTCCGTGGCCGCACAACTCGACATCTGATCGGCGGGACGGGGACAGAGATCGTCCACGTCAACCAGATTTTTCGCGGTGCGTACTTCGAGAAGGACGAGGAGCTGACTGCCGACGGTGTGTCAGTGGAATTGCGCTACCTCACTCACTGGGTCTGCGACAGCGGTCTCAAGGAGACATGGGCGTTCCCGGCCGATGGTCTAGATGATCTCCCGCCAGACGTTCCGAACATTACGCTTGAGGCTCGCTCCCTAGAGGACGCGGTGGTCGCCCTGTCCGAGGGTGACACGCTACGGCTCACGCACTCGGTTACTGTCAACGGCAACCGGGTCACCACCCGAGGGCTTATCCAGAAATTCTTCTTCCGTCTCGACACGCCGTCGCTCTACCCCGTGCCCGAGCTCGTGGAGCGCGCCAGCGATTTGCAGGATCTGATCTCCATTGCGACAGGCAGGACGGCGGAGTTCGACGGCATGCGGTTCTGGCATCCTGATGTGATCTGGGAACGGGAGGGACGTCAGCGCCGAGAGTCGATCGAGTTCTTCGTCTCATGGAACGCAAAAGACAAGAGCAAGACTCCTGGAGAGCTGTCTCTCCACGACATGATCTTCACCTACACCGAGTTCGGCGGCATCGACGGTATCGGCCGATGGCTGGAGAGCGCCGCCCGTCACAGAGGTGCCCTTGGCAGGGTAATGGCTAGTCGCTATGCGAAGAGCATGTTCGTCTCCGATCGCTTACTCAACCGCGCGGCCGCTCTAGAGGCCTTCGACCGCACGACATTTGGGCATTCGCAGAGCAAGTTCAAGACCAGGCTGGGACGGTGTGCCAATCTGGCGGGGGATCTTTTCACGAAGCTTGTTGGCGATGTTGATACATGGGCGGAGGTGGTCAGGAAGGACCGTGATGACATCGCCCATCACCTTGGCACGCAGGTGAAGCAGACCCCTTCGGCACAGCTTTTCCTGGCGGACTCGCTGTACTGGCTCTTCATCCTGTGCATGCTGCGGGACGTCAAAGCCCCACAAGCGGTCTTCGACCGGATCGAGAAACACTCCGAACTCAAATGGCTTGGACCGAAGATCCAAGCCGCCCTCTAATCCGAGAGGCACTTGGACGGCAGAATGACTGGATGCAGCGATTCGACGCCGCAGGGGCTGGCCTCGTCCCCGAGCAAGCGGTGCAGGTCCAGGTGGCCGGCCATGAGCCGCGGGGTGTCATGACGCTAATCTCGGGCACGAGGGTATCGGCGCCTCCATTGACGCCGCAATGATCGACAGCCCTTCAGGGAGATCTCGCGCTCTGCCTCACGAATACCTCGGTGTCAGTTCCGAGGTGAACGCCGTCGTGCAGGAGATCAGCCGATACTCTCCACCCGCCTAGGTCCGCCTGACCATGCGCAGTGAGGACCTGGCATGCTTTCAACGGAAGTGCGACTTCTGCGGGACGCTCACCGTCTTGAGCCCGGGCGGCGACGGAGTCGTCATGGATGTTCGAAGCGCCGACGGCCCCGGCAGCACCGTCATCGTCTCCCACCGCGAATGCCTCGCCACACAGCTGCACCCTCACAGCCTCGAACCTCCTCGGGTCCGCTTAGTCGGCCGCAAACAGTAGACCCCTCTCAAGATCCGGAGCATGAGTGGAACGCTCTCGGCACATCCGGCCGGAACATTCGGTTGACCTCTAGGTCAAAGCGTCGAACACCTCATAACAAGCCCTCCACTTTTAATCCAACGGCCACAGGCGCCATCGGAAGCGTCTGCTAGGCCGGAAAGTCGGTGTTCCAGGGGTAGGTGAACCGCTCGGGCGCTACACCCCAATCTTGGAGCAGGGCGAAGAGGCTAGCCTCGTCGGTGGCGATGATGCGCTTGAGTTCGTTGCTTCCAATGTCGTAGTCCCAGCCGTCGAGGCGCTCGATGACGTATTCGCAGTGTGTCAGCCGGAAGCCGCGCCTATCGTCGTTACGTGCCCAGCCTTCTCCTCGGGCGATATCGTCGGCGTCAGTTCGCAGTGGGCGGATCTCGATCCATGCCCGATACTGCGGCTGGCCCGCCTCGACTTCGGCGACAAGGGGCCTGCCAAGGCGAAGCGCGCTTAGCTTGTCTGTTGGGAAGACTGCCTCAGCGGGTTGATCCACAGGGTTCAGCGTCTCACGGTGGCGTCGGGGGAACCGCACAATATATGCGCAATGATCTTGCTGGTGGAGGTGGCCTGATGAGATGGCACCGCAGGTCAGAAGCATTGAGGCAGTAGGAACGGTCACGTGCTGTAAAACCGTCGGCTCAGCCTACGCAGGTTCAAGTCCTGCACCTGCCACCAGCCAAACGGCAGCTCAGAGGCCCTACGGGGCCTCTTTTGCTTTTCCGGGCCATGCGGCCGTACGCCACGCTGAGCTGCCGCCTGTCGCCGGTCCACCAATATGCGTGCAATGATCTTGGTCTTGTTTCCCCAGGTCGTGTCGCGTTTTTCGGTCGACGCGGAGACGGGAACCGGCCCAGGAACGCAGAAGGACCCCGGAGAGCTTCCGGGGTCCTGGTCGTACGGCATGCGCCTTATGCGGTCAGCGCGTCATCGATCCGCTTGTTCGCCACGTCCTTGTGTCCGTCGAGGCACTTGGCGTAGACCCGTGGGAGCACGTCGACGCTGTGCCCGGCCCGCTCCGCCACGTCGGGAGCCGGGACGCCTGCGTTGAGCCGGAGCGACACCGCCGCGTGACGCAGGTCGTACGACCTGCGGGCGAGGGGAGAGGCCACCTGGGCGGGAGTGAAGGCCAGTCTTCGAGCTTCCTGCCAGACCTCGGTGTAGGCCGCCAAGCGGCGGCGCGGTGCGCCGCCGTACCTCCGGCCCTCCGCTCGCCCGCCGTCCGGGCGTGCGGCCTGGGGGCCGGTCCCGGGCGGCAGCGGGACATCGGGCCGGGTGCCGCACTCCGGCTCCGCCGTATCGGCCGAAGGCGCCGACCGGGGTTTGCCACGCCGCCTTACAGATGCGGTCCTCACGATCGCCAGAGCAGGGCTGGCCGCCATGCGTCTTGGGGCGATCGACGGTCCAGGGTTCGTTCCTCACCCGGGCTCACTGAAAAGGTGGCTGATCGCCGTGCGGGGTGGGTGTATGACCGTACGTCACCAGGAGACTTCGGCCGGGGCGTCGGTCATGGGCGGGGCGTACGCGGATGTGCTCGCCGCGACAGGGAGCAACCGTCCAAGGGTCAGGCCGTGAAGAGGCACTGGTGGGTGCCTTGGAGGTCTGACTCCAGGGCGAAAAGAGTCTCGCTCAGCGGAGCATCGCGCCGATGAGGTCCGGAAAATGCGGGAACTCTGCTTGTGCGGCGGTCACGATCTGGATTGGGGAACGGCGGCCGCCGGGCGCGTGGCGCTCGGCGATGGCACGGAGTGCCTCGTTCGGCTGTGCCGTGGAGCCGGGGTCCGCGAAGGCCTCAGCGGGGCCCAGGCCGGAGGCGAACAGCCAGAGGAGATCGCTGAGATTGCGGGCGATCACGCCGTGCTCCCCCTCGGAGCCGATGTAGACGACGGGCTGGTCAGTGATCGCCGCATCGGGTCGTTCCAGCCAGAAGCCGGTGTAGTCGCCCGACCCGGTCTTGCCGAAGAAACGGAACTCGCTGCCGTCGACCTCTTGATTGCCGGTCCACAGGCGAAACCACCACGCCGTCCGCTCGGGCGCCTCGAACTGGTTGTATGGCTCGAAGTCGCAACCGCGGGCTTCGTCGGCCTCCTCATCCCACTCCCACTCGAAGCCGACTTCGGCCACCTCGGCCAGGGCAGGGGGAAGCGCAAGATCTTCAGACGTATTCGCCACTCCCGAAAGATTAGACGATCACTGCAGGCTGCTGGAAACGCGGTGATGCGTTCAAGCGCAGGAGCGTTTCCCGGCTTAGGACCTACGGAGCAGAAGGTCAGATCGTCCCTGCTACGCAAGGGTGATCACAGAGACCTGCGAGGAGGGTCGTCCCCCCTCCCAGGAAGGCCGAGACCGAGAGTTGGGCTGCTGATCTGCTGTTCCGCCAACGCGGCGGCTCGTGGCAGCATCATGAGCGTGTATCCAGCCAAGTCTCTGGTCATCGAGATTCCCGCCTACGGGACAGATGGCGGGTTGGTCCGCCCATGGCCGGCGGACTACTCCATACGTGCCGTGGTTGAGTATGGAGGGGTCACGATCGAAGGCGACAAGGCTGGGCTGCGTGCTCTCGCAGTGCATCTCCTGGCCCTGTCGGAGCCGGATGTGCCGGCGTACTACCACAGCTCAGGGGCCCTACGGGGCCTCTTTGCCTTTCCGGCCGGCTTCGATCGCCTGCGGAACGAGAACGGCCCAACGATCGCGGTAGCCGACGGAGGTGGCAACGGAGCCGGATCGGTGCCTTCCTGCCCTCGGGGGGTGCGACGACACATTCATCGATCGCGCAGATGCGGGCGTGGACGCGGTTGACGGATCTTTGGCCGCAGGACGGGAGCGGCCCGGAGCCGGTGGCTCCTGAACAGCGTGTGGATCATGCCGCCCGAGCCCTGGGACTCCCCGGTCGGCGAAGGCCGGCATGTCGGCACGGGTGAGCACGTCGATCAGGCACACCGGGCATGCGGCGGCCAGATCATGTACAGCCCTGGGCGGTGCGGGCGCTGGGGCTCGCATCCACGCCGCTGAGCCCATTGAAGACCGCTACTTGATCTCGCCGAGGTCGAAGGCGACGTCGGCGAGGTGGATCGTCCGCACCTCCGGGTCGTCGAGGAGCTTGCGCAGGTCGGCGGGTTTCCAGCGGTCGACCACGAGCCCGTACACGACGCCCTCCTCGGCCGTCCCGGTGAGCCACTCGTAGTTCAGCTCGAAATCGCTGAGGTCGTCCCCCCTGTCGAGCAGCCCGACCCATCTGCGGAACTCCTTCAGTGCCGCCTCTGGCTCGGTCTCGCACTGATAGGTGAGATCCGCCCGTATGCGGTCCTCGGTCATGGCGCGGTTCCACACGACCGCGTTCAAGGAAGGATCGTCTCTGGAGTCGTCGTAGGAGGACGGGGAGTAGATGTAGGCGACGTCCGCCCCTCCGCAGAGTCTGTGCCTCCGGTTGAAGGCGACGAGTTGCTCGGTGGTCATCGCGTGTGTGAACTCCACGACCGCGACGGCGTCGAGTGTCCGGGGGAGTCCGTCGATGATCTTCCGGGCCTTCTCCGTCAGTTCCCTGTCGACTTCGGGGTCTGTCTCTATGGAAGCGATCGCGCTGCCCAGGCGGCCGGATGATTCGCCGAGGGAGGAGGTCCGGACGGTGCCGAACAGGTTCTTCGTGATTTCGTACCCTGCCCAGCCCTCGCCGCGGCCGGCCCGGCGCGGCTCCCCCCACAGCGTGTAGGTCGTCTCCAGCAGCCCCTCGTCATCGCCGTGGCCGTCCGTCAGGCGCATGTCCGGGTTCGCGACGCGAGCGGCGGTGCCGTACACCTGGGCCATCCGCTCGTCGTCGAAGTCGATGAACATCGCCAGAACTCGTTCGGCCGCGCTGAAGGCCAGGAACAACGCCGCGGTGACGGCCAGGACCTTGGCAAGGGATCTGGCCACGTACGCCCAGTCGGGTTCCCTCACGTTCATCGCCGTGCGCTCCTGCTATCTAGATCAAATCGGGTACGGCGCACCATAGCCGCCCGGAACCAGCGTGAGCTGGGAAATCGGGTGAGGAATCGGTGTGACGGATCAGCCGGAACCGGTGCCGGCCGGGACCGGCCGTCAAGGCCGCATGCTCGCCGAAGAACCCCGGGGGTCCGGGGGTCTGGCCGTACGGCATGCGCCTCAGGCGGTCAGCGCGTCATCGATCCGCTTGTCCGCCGCGTCCTTGTGCCCGTCGAGGCACTTGGCGTGGACCCGTAGGAGCGCGTCGACGCTGTGTCCGGCCCGCTCCGCCGCGGCGTAAGACTGCGGCATGAAAACCAGTACAGCGGGTGGGGTTACCGTCACTCTAAGTCGAGAATTTCGACTCCGTGACCGCAATGGCCGCCCCAGCGCAGGGTGCGGCATGAGAAGAGGGGCGGACCATGCCCAAGTACCTAATTCAGGCGACCTACACCGCGGACGGCCTCAAAGGAGTGTTGCGAGATGGCGGTACCGGGCGCCGGCAAGCGGTGGAGCGCATGGCGGAAAGCGTCGGCGGCCGGGTCGAGCAGATGTACTTCGCGTTCGGCGAGACGGACACGTACGTGATCGTCGACCTGCCGAGCAATGTGGCTTCGGCCGCTGTGGGTTTCACGATATCGGCGTCCGGGGCGGTACGAACGAAGACGGCTGTTCTGCTGACGCCGGAGGAGGTCGACGATGCCGCGCGGATGGAGGTGGCATACCGGGCTCCTGGCGCGTGACAGCCGGGGGATCGCGGGGAGCGGACACCGGCGGGCCAGGTGAGGGCCTCGTCGGAGGCAGCGGTGAATCCGGTATGTCGATCGCGGGTGGGAAGCGGAAGGATCTGATCTGGTGAGCGAAATGTCTCGTACTTTGGGCTGATTGTTTGTGGTGGGGGCTCCCGTACCATGACTTCGTGCACGGCCTTATTCGCTCCGTGTGGTACGAGCCCCGTTCCCCCGACGCGCCACGGCGGGTGTGGCGAGACTGGGTGCTCGTAGGGGTGCTGCTGCCGGTCGCGCTGCTCGAAGGAGTGGTGCGGCCGGACATGCCCTCACGGGTCATCTCGGTGAGCCTCGCGGTCGGGTTGGTGCCCACCTTGTTGTGGCGCCGTACCCGGCCGCTGCTGATGGTCGCGATCGCGTTCGGCGCGTCGGGTGTGGCCCAGGTGCTGACGGGCGGTGACTCGCCTGAGTCCAACACCATGATCTATCTGCTTCTCCTGCCCTATGCGCTGTTCCGGTGGGGGTCGGGGCGAGAGGCGATCATCGGGTTGGCGATCATTCTCGTCAAAGCCACGTTCTCCGTGGTCGTGGACTATCCCGGTCCCGCCGACACCGCCGCCGCCTTCGCCGTCGTGCTCTCGGTGATCGCCGTGGGAACGGCGTTCCGGTATCGGACGAGGGCGCGGATGCGGGAGCTTGACCAGGTCAAACTGCTCGAACGCGAGCAACTGGCCCGAGATCTGCATGACACCGTCGCCCATCACGTCTCGGCGATGGCGATCCGGGCGCAGGCGGGGCTGGCGACGGCGGCGTCGCGGCCGGACGCCGCCACCGAGGCGTTGCGGGTGATCGAGGCCGAGGCGGCCCAGGCGCTCGCCGAGATGCGCGCCATGGTTCACGTCCTCCGCCGGAACACGCCCGCGGACCTGGCGCCTGGGCGGAGCATCGCCGATCTCTCCCAGCTCGAAAGCCCGGGACGATCCGGCCCGTCCGTCCAGGTGGCGGTCGAGGGCGACACCGTCGGTCTCTCCCCTTCCGTCGAGGCCGCGATCTACCGCCTCGCCCAGGAGTCGGTCACCAATGCCCGGCGCCACGCGCGGCACGCCACTCGCGTCCTGGTCCGGGTCAGTGCCGACGACACGTCGGTCCGTCTGCGCGTGAGCGATGACGGTGATCCCGTTCGCCCCACGGGGACACCCGGTTACGGGATCATCGGCATGATCGAACGGGCTGATCTTCTCGGGGGCACCTGTGTGGCGGGCCCCGATCCCGACCGGGGATGGAGTGTCACCGCCGTGCTGCCGCGTACCGGAGTGGCCGGATGAGCATCCGGGTGCTGGTCGCCGATGACCAGGAGATCGTCCGTACCGGACTGGTGATGATCCTCGATGCGCAGCCGGGGATCGAGGTGGTCGGCGAGGCTCCCGACGGGCGGCGGGCGGTCGAACTCGCCCGGCGGTTCCGACCGGACGTGTGCCTTTTCGACATCCGGATGCCCGTGCTCAATGGCATCGAGGCCACCCGGATGCTCGCCGGGCCCACCGTCGACGACCCACTCGCCGTCGTGGTCATCACCACCTTCGATCTCGACGAGTACGTCTACGCGGCGCTGCGCGCGGGAGCCCGGGGGTTCCTGCTGAAGAACGCCGGCGCCGAGCTGCTCTCCCAGGCCGTTCACGCCGCGGCGGCCGGTGACGCCCTCATCGCTCCGAGCGTCACCGCCCGCCTGCTCACCGCCTTCGCGCACGCCGGGCCCGCCGCGCCGCCGGTCCGTCCCATCGAGGCGCTCACCGAGCGTGAGGAGCAGATTCTCGTCACGGTGGCCCGGGGGCGTACCAACAGTGAGATCGCTGACGAACTTCACATCTCACTCAGCACCGTCAAGACCCATATCGCCAGCCTGATGGCCAAGCTCGGCGCCCGGAACCGGGTGGAGATCGCCATGTGGGCGTACGAGACCCGTCGGATCAGGAGCTAGGGTCTGCGGATGATCCACTCGGCCACGGCGAGATTGATGATCCATCCGGCGGCCACGAGCAGGGCTCTGGGGATCTCGCCGAGGGGGCCGACGAGGAGCATCCAGGGGAGCTGGGTGAACGCCTGGGTGCCCGCGGCCACGCCGATCGCGTAGGCGCGGATCATCCAGTCGTGGTGGCGGCGGAAATCCCTCCGCCGGACGGCGGCGAAGCCGAGCACGAGGGAGACCGCCATCGCCGTGCCGAACACGAGCCGGAACACCGCGAGGAGATCGCCGTCGCCTTCCGGGCGAGGATAGAACACGGTCATCCACAGGCCGGAGAGTGCGGTGACAAGTCCGCATACGACGAGAACCCGTCCTGCCATGCGATGCCAGGCCGGCCTCCGGCGACGGAACCTCTTCGCGAACTGGAAAGCGCCCACTATGCCGTAGAGCGACGCTCCGATGATGTGTAACACCACGGGTAGCGGTGTCGCGAAGAATCGCGCGTTGGCGGGGGTGACCGTCGCGCCACCTGCCAGTTCCCCCAAACGCAGCGCACCGGCGACCACCGGAATCACGCTGAGCATGATCAGGCCGGTGGGCCCCATCCATCCGGGGATTCGGGTGCCCCGTCCGCCGGGCTGTACCTTCCGGGGCCTGGCGCCCCTCACACTGCTTTCGGTCATGAGGGGATCGTGACTTCTTCGCCCGTGTCTGTTCATCACACGAACGGCCCGATCCAGCTCAGCCGATCATCCAGCGATCAGGCGTACTTTCGGCTGATTCGCTGGTCCGGCCGCATTTCTTAGCCTTTCAACTGCCTCCACATTGACTCGCACAGGGAGATGGCGATGAAGGCGTTCGTCTCACGCTCGTACGGGCCCCCCGATGTCCTGACGCTCACCGAGATCCCCGTCCCCGTTCCTCGCGACGACGAGGTCCTGGTCCGGGTACGTGCCGGCTCCGTCAATCCGTACGACTGGCACAACATGCGCGGCGAGCCGTACCTGGCCCGCCTGATGCCCGGCGGTCTCGCGCTCCGCACCCCCAAGATCACCATCCTGGGCGCCGACATCTCCGGCCAGGTCGAATCCGTCGGGAAGAACGTCACGGAATTCCGCCCCGGCGACGACGTCTTCGCCGTCATCAGCGGTGGCGGCTTCGCCGAGTATGTCTGCGTCCGCGAATCCGACCTCGCCCCGAAGCCGGAGAACCTCTCGTACGAGGAGGCCGCCGCGGTTCCCATGGCCGCCAACACCGCCCTCCTCGCCCTGCGCGACGAGGGTCATATCCTGCCCGGCCAGCGTGTGCTCATCAACGGTGCGTCCGGTGGGGTCGGCACGTTCGCCGTGCAACTCGCCCGCGCCCTCGGCGCCGAGGTCACCGGCGTCTGCAGCGCCCGGAACGTGGACCTGGTCCACTCCCTCGGCGCGACCAGGGTCATCGACTACACCACCCAGGACTTCACCCGCGAGACCCGGCGCTACGACCTGTTCGTGGACATCGCCGGAAGCCGGCCGGTCTCCGTCTCCCGCCGCACCCTGCACCCCAAGGGGACCTACGTGGTGGTCGGAGGCCCGCCCGGCCGCTGGATACAACCCATGGGCCATGTGCTCTCCGCCCTGGCGTCGTCCCCCTTCGCCGGCCGGCGGATATCGGTGGCCGACGCCCTCAAGTGCCCCAGCCCCAAACAGAACCTGCAGACGCTGAGCGAGTTCCTGAACGACAAACGAGTGGTCTCGGTCATCGACCGTCACTACCCCTTCGAGGAGATCCCCAGGGCGATCGGTCACCTGGAGGAGGGCCACGTCCCCGGCAAGGTCGTCATCTCCTTCTGAGCGGCGCCCTCACCGGGGGCGTCCCACACGTGACGCGCCACGGCCTGCCGCCGCTACGGAACTGCGCGCCCCGTCTCAACGGCCGGTGACGTCGGCCTCCGGCCTGGACCGGGGAGCGCGGGCGGCGAGCGCGAGCAGCTCATCGACCGACCACTGGTCGTAGGCGTGGCTGCCGAGCTTGGCGGCCAGCACCCGGCCGTCACCGGCGATCAGGAAGTCGCCGGGAAGGCCGAACCGCCCGCCATGCGGGACGGCCGCCGGCGCGCGGTCCAGTCCCCGGAGCATCCGCCACAGGCTCACCGCGACGCCGCGGACGATCGCCGGCCACACGCGTGGGTCGAGCAGTGCGCGAGTGGACGGCTCCACGCCGAACTCCCTGTAGAGCCGCTGGTCGGGATCGGCGACCATGGCGAACGGCAGTCCTTCGGCGTGCCGTGCCAGCTCGTCCGCCGGCGAGTGGAACACCACGATCTCGCGGATGCCGGCCGCCTCGATCTCGTCGTGCCGCCGCGCCACCGAGCGCAGGTGCAGATTGCAGACCGGGCAGCCGGCGAACCGCCGGAACTGCAGGTGGACCAGCCGGTCAGGGACGGGGACGGCAAGCGGCGGCTGGTTGACGGGAGTCAGCACGCGAGAGCTGACGGTCCGGGGATGGGTGAACGTGCTCATGGGCCTTCCCGCTTGTTGGCGTACGGCATACGCCTACGAGGATAAGCGTATGTCGTACGCTGTCAAGCGTCATGCCTCGTCCCCGCTCGCTCACTCCGACCACGTTGGCCACCGCCGCGCTCGCCGCCATCGACCGCGACGGTCTCGCCGGCCTCACGATGCGCACCGTCGCCAAAGAGGTCGGCATGAGCACCATGGGTCTCTACCGGTACGTCACCGACCGCGCCGAGCTGGAGCAACTCGTCGTCGACCTGGTCCTGTCCCAGGTGGACACCGCCCCGCCCGATCCCTCCGCGCCCTGGACCGACCGGGCGACCGCCATGGTCCGACGGCTGCGCGGCGCCGTGGGGACGCATCCGTTGGTGATTCCCCTGATCGTCGCCCACCGGCACCGGTCCGAGCGACTGCTGGGATGGTCGGAGACGCTCGTCGGAATCCTCAAGGAGGCGGGCCTCGACGGGTCTCGGCGGGTGGTCGCGCTGCGCTGCCTGCTCGCCTACGTCATCGGAGCGCTCCAGTTCGACCACCTCGGCCCGCTGGCCGGCCCCGGTACGAGCGTCATCGCCGACCTGCCGGAGTTCCCCCTCATGGCCGAGACCGCCCGGGAGGCTCGCGGCGTCGACGCCGAGGCCGAGTTCGATGACGGCCTGGCCGCCATATTGCGCGGAATGGAGTACGGCCGCGGACCCCGAACGGCCGACTGATTCCTCGGGCTCGGCGAGAACGCGGGCGAGGTCCGGCGGCGGGTGGCGGGAGGTGACGGCCATCACCTCCTCGGCCGAGGGCGTCCGGTCCCTCTCCGCCACCGGTGACGTGTTCGCAGGGGAACCCCGCCTGCCGCACGCACCCGTCATGGCCGGGATCCCCGTACCCGCGGACGACGTCAGCTGAAGGTCAGGGCCGGGTAGGCGAAGAGCATCACGGCGCCGAAGCCGAGCTTGAGCGCCGCGTCGACGACCCCGAAAACGGGGGTGGGTACCTGGCGCGCCAGTCGCAGTCCGACGAACGCGTTGATCGCCGTCAGGACACCCAGGATCGTGATCAGCGGACCGTGGGCGAGACCCATCGGCAGGAAGTGCAGGCCGACGACGAAAAGGATGCTGAGGATCAGCGTCCGCTCGTCCGCGTCCTTGTTCTTCGTGAGGACCAGATAGATCAGGCCCGCCTCGATGACGAAGGAGCCGACAAGCCCGGCGATGTGCGCGAACGACGGGGTGCCGAGGCTCGGGAGCAGCGCGCTGAGGCCGCTCGCCGTGAATCCCGTGATGAACCCGCCGACGAGGAACTGGATCCAGTACTTGTTGAACGCCCAGCTTCCTAGGAAGCCCAGGCCGACGAAGAGGAGGAAGAGACCACCTCCGCGGATCAACGGATACGGATGATCTGCAATGGATATAACGATTGACGGCATACAGCCTCTGATCTTCTCTAAAGGTAAAGATCGGACATTATCGCAGAATGACGATCAATAACGGGGTCGCCGACCGGGCGTGCTCCCGGAGTCTGATGCTCATGTGTGAAATCCGTCGGCCGTACGGCGTGGGCCGGAGTCACCCGGGCTGCCCGGCAGCGGCCTCACGCGCGTCGAGGAGTTCCTCCCAGGGCTCCTCGGTCCAGGCCCGCACGTGGCGGCCACCGGTCCCGGGAGGCTGCGCCCGAGCGGGGTCAGGGAGGGCCGGGCGGCGGGGCGCCGTTCACCGCGACGCGTGCGGGGCAGGCCACGGCTCGCGCGTGTCCCACCGCCCGGTACGGCGGCGCGGCGGGAGGCAGAGGGCTGGGAGGATAGGCGGATGACCATACGTGTCCTGATCGCCGACGACCAGGAGATGGTGCGGCGCGGCCTGCGCCGCATCCTGGAGAGCCAGCCGGACATCGCGGTCGTCTGCGAGGCCGCCGACGGGGTGACCGCGGTCGAGATGGCCCGGAGGTTCCAGCCGGACGTGGCGCTCGTCGACATCCGCATGCCGAGAATGGACGGGTTGGAGGTGACCAGGCTGCTCGCCGGTCCCGACGTGGCCGCCCCGGTCCGTGTCGTCGTTGTGACGACCTTCGACCTCGACGAGTACGTCTATCCGGCGCTGCGCCACGGCGCGTCCGGGTTCCTGCTCAAACGGTCGGGTCCCGCCCTCCTGATCGAGGCGGTCCGGGCCGCTGTGGCCGGGGACAGCCTGATCAGCCCGTCCGTGACGGTGCGACTGCTGAAGCACGTCACCGGACCCGGGCCGGGGCAGGGGCCGCTGACCGAGCCGCTGACCGAGCCGCTGACCGAGCGGGAGATCGAGATCGCCGGTCAGGTGGCCGAGGGCAAGACCAACGCCGACATCGCCGCTGAGCTGTTCATCTCGCCGGGCACCGTCAAGACCCATGTGGCGAGTGTCCAGCGCAAACTCGGCGTGCGGAACCGGGTCGGCATCGCCGTGCGCGCCTGGGAGATGGGCTACGCCCGTCCCCGGTGACAGGGCCCCGGATACGCGAATCCTGTCATCTCCTGTAGGACGAAGCGGAGCGTCGAGACCGGTGGGCATGCGATAGGGGACGGCCGGAGGCCCCAGCCGGGACGGTGAACATCCGGACCCGCCAAGACAACGCCGGTCCATGGCGCTGCGTACGCTCACGTTCATGACCCGAAGCCGGATCCGCGCCCTCCTGTGCGCCATGGTCGTCGTGATGGTGCCGATCCCGGCCGTACTCGCGCCTCCGAGCGCGCTCGTCGTCGCCTGCTCGGCCACACTGGCCATGGCCGCCGCACTGTCGCGCTGGCCGTACCGGGGGATCACGCTCGCCGGGGCGGCGGGCGTGGTCACGGTGGTCTCCTTCGCCGTCGCACTCGTCTACCAGGGACGGCACCAGTTCGTCGGGCTCTGGCTTCCCGTCGAGATGTGCGCGTTGCTGCTCCTCCTCGGGAGGGTGGTACGGCGGCTGCCGGGATGGCAGGCGGCGGTGATCGGGGCGTCCCTGGGCGTCGCGGTCACGTTCGAACTGCCCCTGCGCCTCACGTTGCGCATGCCCAACCCGACGGTGGAGACGTCGGTCCTCGTCTGCCTCATGTCCTTCTTCCCCGTGGCGGTGGTGACCGGTATCGCGCTGTACCTCAGGTCTCTGGATGACCGGCGGGTGCGCGCGGTGGCACGGGCACGCCGGGCCCAGCGGCTCGACGTGGCCCGGGACCTGCACGACTTCGTCGCCCACGAGGTCACCGGCATCGTGCTGGAGGCCCAGGCGGCGCAACTCGCCGACCAGGATCCGGAGCGGGCGCGGGCCCTCGCCGTACGCATCGAGGAGGCCGGGCTGCGGGCGCTCGCGTCGATGGACCACATGGTGAGCGCGCTGCGCGACCCGGACGAGCGGGCCGCGGCGGAGCCACCCCCGACCAGGATGTACGGCCTGGCGGACCTGCCCGACCTGGTCGGCCGGTTCTCCGCGACGGGAGGGATCCCGGCCGAGCTTCATCGGCCCGAAGCACCGGCCGATGATCGGAGCGGTGACCCGGATGATGACCCGGACCGCGATCCGAGGAGCGATCCGGACGGCGAACGGCCGGAGAACCCGGCCGGCGAGACGGCCGGAACGTTGCCGCGAGAGATCGAAAGCACCGCCTACGCCGTGGTGCTGGAGGCGCTGACCAACGTACGGAGACACGCGCCCTCGGCGACCCGCGTACTCGTCTCGGCCGCCCGCACCGCCGATTCCGCATTGGAGGTATCCGTCGTCGACGACGGCGGCGTGGCCGGTACGGGCGTCCTCACGGTTCGAAGGGGAGAGGCGGGCGGCGGTCGGCGCGACCGCACGCAGGCATTGACGGGGAAAGACCGGCCTGGCGGGGGTACCGGCCTGATCAGCCTGGCCGAGCGGGTCGAGGCGCTCGGAGGCACGCTCACCACCGGCCGCGATGGGAAGGGGTGGCGGGTCAGAGCGGTTCTACCGGTGCCGAATGCCCAGACGGGAACGACCGTCGCCCGGTCTACCGGACCGGCTGCCCCCTGACTCTCCTTCGCGCGCGGAAGACCCCGGCACCCGTGTGATCCGCACACGCGCACGACGCTTTCGACGTCGCCGTTTTCCGTGGTCGCCCGGTTCGCCGACGAGTTGATCGCCGCCGTACGCGCGCCTGGCCGCCGAAACGCGTGCCGCGCCTTCAGTGGCACGGGTGCGAGGAAGGCGCCGGATATCTGCCGAACGGCAGATGTCACCGAGCCCCGAGAGGCTGGATCCTGCCCGGGATGTCCAATCCCCACGCATCGGAGGATCTGATGACCACGCGCAAGACGATGACGTGTGCCCTGGTGGCGTTCGTGGCCGCGGCGGCCCTCACCGGCTGCGCGGAGGCCTCGAACGCGACACCTAGCCAAACGACCTTCCCGTTCAGCGGCAGGACGCTGGACGTGCGGGCGCACGAAACCCCGACGGACCTGGTCGCGGCGGACAGGAAGGACATCAAGGTCACCCTCTGGTTCGACGTCAAGGGCACCAATCCGACGTCGAGCTGGTCTCTGGACGGGAAGACGCTCGAGCTGCGGGCCGGATGCTCCGGGTGGGCCGACTGCTCGGCCCGGTTCCGGGTCGAGGTGCCGCACGGGGTCAAGGTCCTGCGCGACGGCCGCAAGACGGACCTGCGCGGTACGCCTTCCACCGGCACAGCCGGCACGGGCGCCGCCTCCTCCACCGGCGCGGAATGACCCCGAACGATCCCGAACTACATCGAACTACATCAAACTACACCGAAGAAACGGGATGAACCGGGTGAACAGCGCATCACGGCGCGCGGCGACGGCGGGAACACCGATGCTCGAACTGGTGGATGTCTCCAAGGTCTACAAGGGAGGTAAACGGGCCGTGGACGGCGTCTCCATGCGTCTCGGTCCGGGACTGCTCGGTCTCCTCGGCCCCAACGGGGCGGGGAAGTCGTCGTTGATGCGGGTCGCCGCGACGGTCACCCGCCCGACTCGCGGAAAGGTCCTTTTCGAGGGGACGGACGTCGTGTCCCGGCCGGACGCGCTCCGCGCGACTCTCGGCTATCTGCCGCAGGACTTCGGCGTCTATCCCCACCTGACGGCCGGGGAGTTCCTCTCCTACCTGGCCGCCGTCAAGGGGTTGTCGGCCCGCTCGGCGCGGGCGCGCGTCGGCGAACTGCTCGAACTGGTCAACCTCACCGAGGCCGGTCGGCGGCCCCTGGGCGCGTACTCCGGCGGCATGTTGCGCCGGGTCGGGATCGCCCAGGCCCTGCTGGGCGACCCCCGGGTGCTGATCGTGGACGAGCCGACGGCCGGGCTCGACCCGGAGGAGCGGGTACGGTTCCGCACCATGCTCAGCGACCTGGCAGCGGACCGGGTGGTGCTGCTGTCGACGCACATCGTCTCCGACATCGAGTCCGTGGCGTCCGACATCGCGATCGTGGCCCGGGGACGGCTGCTGCGGCGCGGCAGCCCGGAGGAGCTTCTGAGAGAGGTGGACGGCCAGGTGTGGGAGACGATCGCCGGGCCGTCCGACGCCGTCGCCATGCGGGAGCGGTATGTGATCAGCCGCATGATCCGTACGGCGGGCGGGACGCGCCTCCGGTTCCTGTCTCCCGCGCCGCCGGGAGGCGACGCCGTACGGGTGGCGCCCGACCTGGAGGACGTGTATCTCGCCGTCATCAACGGTCCCGCCGCACGAGATCCGCGAGCCCCGGGCACCGCGGGGGGCACAGGCGAACGGGCGGTGACCCGGTGAC
Source organism: Streptosporangium pseudovulgare (assembly GCF_014648055.1). Taxonomy (GTDB): domain Bacteria; phylum Actinomycetota; class Actinomycetes; order Streptosporangiales; family Streptosporangiaceae; genus Streptosporangium; species Streptosporangium pseudovulgare. The sequence continues at coordinate 307,759 of NZ_BMQJ01000009.1, read as the reverse complement.
CGCCCGGGCGCCGATCGCGCTCGCCGTCGCCGACTTCCGGGAGCGGGTACGACGTCCCGCGTACGCGCTGACCCTGCTGGCGGCGGTCGGCCTCGCCTGCCTGGCCGTACCGGATGCGGGCTCCCACTGGGTGATCATGGATGTCGGGGGCTACCGAGGCGTCTACACCAGCGCATGGATCGGAACGGTCACCGCCCTCGCCGGCGCGTTGTGGCTCACGATGGGCGGGTTCTATGTCGTACGCGACGCGATCATCCGCGACGAGCGCACCCGTGTGGGGCACATCCTCGCCGCCTCGCCGCTCCGCACGTCGACATACCTGATCGGTAAGTTCCTCAGCAACTTCCTGGTGCTCGCCTCGATGGCGGGCGTGCTCGCGGTGACGGCGCCGCTGATGCAGTTCGCGCGGGGCGAGTCCGGCGCGCTCGATCCGATCGCGCTGCTGTTTCCCTTCGCGCTGATCACGCTGCCCCCGCTGGTGCTGACGGCCGCGGCGGCGGTGCTGTTCGAGACCGTTCCACTGCTGCGGGGCGGCGTGGGGAACGTCGTCTGGTTCGTCGTCTCGATGGTCCTCCTGCTGGGAGGACAGTCGCGGAACGCTCCTCTCGGGGGCATCGGGGTGCGCCAGGCGGCCGAGTCGATGCGCGCCGCGCTGGTCGAGCAGGGGATCGACGTCAGCGGCCGGGAGTTCAGCCTCGGCCTGACGTCCGTGACCGAGCCGTTGCGCAGCTTCCGCTGGGACGGCTTCACCCCCGACACGGCTTTCCTGGGCGGTCGGCTGGTCCTGCTCGCGGTGGGGATCGCCGTGGCGCTGCTGCCCGCGCTCTGGTTCGGCAGGTTCGATCCCGCGCGCGGTCCCGGCAGCGGACCCGCCGCCGTGCCGTCCAAGCCGGGCAAGGTCCGAAAGAAGGCTCAGGACGAGATCCTCGGAGACCTCCCGCGCGATGTCCGGGGAGAGCCCGGCATGGAACCCGTCGGCCGTCCCGGGTTCCCGGTGACGATGACGGCGCCGGTACGTGGCGCGGTCTTCTGGCGGCTCCTCGCGGGCGAGCTCCGCGTCCTCGTCCGGGGCGTCTCACCGTGGTGGTGGCTCGTGGCCGCAGCCGTGACCGTGGCCGGTTTCGCCACTCCGGAGCCCACGACGCTGCTTCCTCTCGCCTGGATATGGCCGGTGCTGGTCTGGTCCCGCCTGGGCACCCAACGAGTCGAACACGGCCTGGAGGGGCTGCTCGGCGCCTACCCGACGATGCGGCGCGGGCTTCTGGCGGAGTGGGCGGCCGGGGTGGCGCTCACCGTCGTGACCGGGATCGCGCCCGCGGTGCGGATGGCGGCCACGGCCGACTGGGCCGGGGTGGGTTCCTGGGTGGGGGGCGCGCTCCTGGTTCCCGCGCTCGCGCTGGCGCTCGGCGTGGCCTGCCGTACCCACCGGATCTTCCAGGTCGTCTACCTCGGCCTGTGGTACCTGGCCGTCAACGGCGTCGCGGCGCTGGACTACATGGGCGTGGTCAAGTCGGGAGGGCTTCCAGCCGGGCCGTCGCCGCTCGCCGTGGGCGGCCTCGCCCTGCTCCTGGTGTGCGCCGCCCTGGCGGTCCGTACGGCACGGCACGCCGTGAGGTGATCCGGCATCCCACCTGGTCGTGCGATATGGGTGGAACGTAACGTCAGGTAGCGGAGGAGATGCGCTGACCAGTGCCGGTACGCCGATACCGGGGCCGCCCGGCGGGAGTGCCGCGCGAAGGGGGCGAGATCTTCGGCATCCTCGGACCGAAGGGCCGCCCTCCGCCGGTCCGGTGAGCCCGGCGTCACCGATGACCGCTCGCCGGTCCGGGGCGGCCGGTCCGAGAGTGCCGCCGTCCGGAGCCTCAGCGGGTCTGGAGCCATCCGGAAATGGCATAAATCCTGCTTTGGCGCTTACGTCCGTGAAAGATCGACACATCTAAGCTTCTATCGCATTTCACCGAATATGGGCATATGTAATGGGAATGCGCTGTAAGCGGGGTCTTCCGCCGGGGCCGCGGCCTCGAACGCCGAGCTTGGCCCGGGTTCACGAGAAAAACTCATAGGGCCTGCGGCGACTGATATCCAGCGAACATCTCCCTGTCTCACGTGTCATGCGTAACTGTGGCCGGAATCTGTCACTCCACCTGTGCCCGGGGTCTTGCGCCACTCCTGTCATCAATGATTAGGTCAACTGCATGACGGGTGTTCCAACGTATACGTCGGACGGAATTCAGGCTGAATCGATCGTGATTCGTCCACGACGGGCCCTCCCCAAGTCATGATCGTCGGCTATGTCGTCGCCGGGCTGATACGAACCGCTTGAACAGGGCGTGAGCAGGGGCAAAGGCGCCCTCTCACGCCGCCCCCCGCTGTCGCCGATCGACGTCGCCTCTCGAAATTGGATCGTTCCAAAAGCCGCGACGGCCCGGTGGCGGTACGAATTCCGTCCCGTTTCCCGGAGTGTCGATTCTCTCTTCTCCGCTCGACGCATCACCGCAGATCACGCATTCACTCGCGAGAACCTTCATTTGATCGGCTGGGAGTCCGGTTCGCCATGTGTGAATTCTCCTCCGGGCGCGACCATGTGGGCGTTCTCGACTCCGGACCATTTGGAGTATCCTCCGTGACGAGTTCTCTTTCCGATGGCCAGAGTTCCCTGCCGGAGCCGACGACCGGCGAAGGCTTCCGATCACCCACGCCGGGTCTCACCGCGGCCTTCGACCCCGGACGTTTCCACGACGGCGCCGTTGGCATCGTCAGCCGCCTGACGACGTATCTGGGCGACCGGTCGGTCCGGGGCCTCGACCTTCTCGATCCGGCGGTGCTGCTGAAGGCCGCGCGGGCGCTGATGACCCCGGAACGGCAGCGCATCGCCGACTTCGACGCCGACCGGGTGAACCAGATCGTCGACCTGTACACGGGGACCGGCATCCCGGTCTACTCACCCGGCTACATGGGACGGCAGTTCTCCGGCGTGGTGCCGCTGGCCGGCCTCATCGACCTGGTCGGCTCGGTGGTCAACCAGCCCTCCTCCTTCTATGAGGCCGGGCAACTCCCCAACGTCGCCGAGCGGCTCATGGCCGAGGAGCTCAACCGGTTCATCGGCTGGGACCGCGACCGGTTCGCCATGGTGACGACCTCGGGGGGCTCCCTGGCCAACCTGACCGCGCTGCTGGCCGCCCGCAACCGCGCCTTCCCGCAGATCTGGACGCGTGGCGCCGGCGGTGTGCCGGGTTCCCCGGCCATCGCGATCAGCGAGGAGGCCCACTACAGCGTGACCCGGGCGGCCGGGGTGCTCGGCATCGGGGAACGGCAGATCGTCCGGCTCCCGGTCGACCGGGTCGGGCGGATCCGCCCCGATACGGCCGGCCCGGTGCTGGACGAGGCGCACCGGCGCGGTCTGCGACCGTTCTGCCTGGTGGCCTCGGCCGGGACCACGTCGATGGGTGCCTTCGACCCGCTGGAGGAGCTCGCGGCCGTGGCACGCCGGTACGGGCTCTGGCTCCATGTGGACGGGGCGCACGGGGCGAGCCTGCTGCTGTCGGACCGGCACCGGGACAGGCTGCGCGGCATCGAGCAGGCTGACTCGCTGACCTGGGACGCCCACAAGATGCTCTTCATGCCGGCGCCGTGCACGCTGCTCTTCTACCGCGACGGCACGGCGGCGCGCGGTGCGTTCCGGCAGCGCGCCAGTTACGTCTTCGACGAGGAACCGGACGTCTACAGCGCCTACGACAGCGCGGAGAAGAACTTCGAGTGCACGAAACGCCCGATGATCATGCCGCTCTGGACGGTCTGGTCGGTCTACGGCCCGGCGCTGTTCGCACAGAAGATCGACCGGCTGTGCGCGGTGACCCGGCAGGCGTACCGGATGCTCGCCGCCGAGCCGGACTTCGCGGTGGCGCACGAGCCGGAGTCCAACATCCTGTGCTTCCGGTACCGGCCGGACGGCTTGGAACCGGCGACCGTACACCGGCTGCAGATGGAGATCCGCAACCGGATCCGGGGCGGCGGACGCTTCTTCATCTCCAAGGTCGACATCGACGGGGTGGCGGCGCTGCGCGTGGTGGTGATGAACCACCTGATCGACGCCGACCACCTGGCCATGCTCATCGCCGAGATCAGGGACATCGGGCAACGGGTGTTGCGCGGGAGCGCCGCGGCCCGGCCCGGCCAACGGAACGGGAGCCATTCATGACCATGACGAGTTCGGACGTCACCGCCCCGGCGGAGCTGGCGGCACGACTGATCCCCGAGGAGGAGCTGCGGCCCCGCTCGGCGGACGACGTCATCCGGCTGCCGTCGTTCGCGGAGAAGCTGGAGGAGTGCGGGCGGCTCACCGGAACCCCGTACTGCGAGTCCCCGCTCGACCTCCAGAACGCGCTGGTGTTCCGCCGGCTTCAGCAGCTCGTCGGCGTCGCCCTGCTCAACCCGCTGTGGCGCGAGCGGCTGCACTACTTCGGGATCCGCAGCGCCCCCGCCGACATGTCCGAGTGGGAGCGGATCCCCCTCTCGGACAAGACCGTGCAGCGGGACATGTTCATGGGCGCCCGGGCCGGGATGGTCGTGCCGCTCGACCGCGGCGGATTCGAGGTGGTGGCCAGCGGCGGCACCGGTGACGGCATGCCCCTGGAGATCGTGTACTCCCTGCGGGAGCTGCGCGACACCTACCGCATCGCCGGGGCGTTCATGGGCGCCTACCAGCTCGGCCGCTACCTGCGCGGCCCCGCGCCGCGCTGGCTGTTCACCACCTTGGCCGACTACCAGATGTGGAGCAGCGGGACCATGGTCGGCGGCGTCCTGTCCCACGTCCCGGGGGTCAACTACATCGGCGCGGGACCGGTGAGCGCGCCGGTGCTGGAGCACATGTTCTCCTACCCGGGCCACAAGGCGCTGATGGGCATCACCGCCGGCATCGCGCTCCTGCCCGAACTGGGCGCGGGCCTGTCCCCGCAGGCCAGGGCGAGTTTCCGGGTCGCCATGTACGGCAGCGGCTCCCTGCCGCAGCGCAAGCGCGACGAGCTGCAGGCCTTCTTCCCGAATGTGTCGATCCTCAGCTACTTCGCCGCGACCCAGGCCGAGTGCGTCGGGCTCCAGCTCGACCACACCTCGCCGGCGCTCTCCGCCGTGCCGGGGCTGCACCTGGTGGAGATCGTGGACGAGCACGGCCGTGCCGTCGCCGAAGGCGAGGAGGGCGAGCTGGTCGTCACCCGGCTGCACGCCGACGAGACGCCGCTGCTCCGGCTCAAGCTCGGCGATCGGATGATCCGCCGCCCCGCACTGAACGGGCCCGGGTTGCGCACCGAGCGGTTCGAGTTCGCCGGGCGCACCGCCGACGTGCTGCACATCAACGACAGCCAGTACTCGGCGACGCTGGCCTACGCGGCCCTGCGCGGGCGGTTGCGCTCGACGACCGGCGTCGACCTGGACCTGGTCGCGCACGAGGTCCAGTTCCACAACCACCGTGAGGACCGGACCCTCACCCTGCTCGCGGCGGTGGACGACGCCGAGGGCACGGCCGCGGTCGTCGAGCACGCCCTCGGCCCGAGCGGGACGCGGAATCTGTTCATCCACGCGCTGCCGAGCTCCCTGTCGCTCTTCAACGACCGGGAGGCCAACGCGGCGGCCATCGAGCAGACCGGATACGGGTTCCGGCTGGTGTTCGTGCCGCGATCCTCACCGCAGATCGAGCGGACCACCGTCGGCAAGACGCCGCTGGTCAGGGATCGGGGCTGAGCGCGTGGTGGCCCGTACGCCCGAACGACACCCGACAAGGGAGGAACGATGAAACACAGGATCAGCATCGTCGTAATGGTCGACGCGGTCGGGGCGTTGTCCGACCGGACGCTGCACAACGGCAATCTCTCGCTGGTCGACGACAGTTCGGCGGGAAGCGAGCACCAGGGGACCCCCGACCTCATCACGGCGGTGGCCCCGGGACAGGTCATCCAGTGGACGCCCATCCACGTGGACGTGCAGACTCCGGTCGAGATCCACGCCATCGAGTTCCTGTCCGGCGCGACCGTCCCGCCCCCGGCCGACCAGACCGTGCCGCCGCACCCGGTGGAGCCCCCCGCCTTCCCGGCACCCGGTGCCGTGCCCGGGACGGGGGCCGACGCCATGGGTTCCGACGGGCACGAGAACCACGACCTGCTGGTGTGGGAGGGCATCGTGCCCTACGACATGACGCCCGGTGTCCCGTACCGGTACCGGCTCTCCCTCAAGCTCCACGAAGGACCCAACAGCGTGCTGTACATCGACTCGCCCGCGCTGCTGCGCGTGTGAGCCACGTTCTGCGAAAGGCGGTCTCATGGCACAGCAACACGGGATCATCGTGCTCTTCGACGTCGAGAACGCGCTCCGGACGCGGTCGCTCGACGGCAACACGTACTGGTTCGACAACATGAAGTTCCTCGGCTCGGTCGGGGTGGGCACCGAGCAACTGGTGACGATCGTGCCGGGCACCCATTTCCTCGACGGGTCGCAGGCGACGGAGCAGGTGCTGAACTGGCTGCCCGCGGCGCTGGGGGCGATCCCCCCGACGGTGCCGCGCAACTACCTGGCCGAGCAGGAACGCGCCGACGACCGGCGCACGCTGAGGGAACTGGCCGCGCTCGACGGCGAGGGCGGCGTGAGCGACGCCGACATCAAGCGGCTGCAGCGGAGGGTCGGCAAGCGCGCCCACAAATCGGGCGGCGGGCGCGGCCTCACCCATTCCAAGCTGCTGGACGTCACCGGCAGGACCACGAGTGACTCCGGCGCGTACAACTACCCGGCCCCGGTGATCACCGACATCACAGGACCGGCCGTCACCGAGAAGATCATGTACCCGGCCCAGTACGGGTCGCCCGACATGATCTACGACGGCTGGTACTGGGCCGCGACCGTGGACACGAGCCGGCCCGGGGTCTACCCGTACACGATGCACGTCCAGCTCCACGAGCTGGTCGAGCGGAACGACGAGCTGGTCTGGGAGTCCGTGGACCTGACCTGCGAGTCCAGCCTCAAGATCACCAACGATCCGAAGCGCAACGGGTTCACCGGCGCCGGGCTGGGCGTGCTCCCCCTCCCGCCCGTCCCGGCCGTCGGCTGACCCGGTCCGACCCGGAGCATCTTCGAGCGGAGGAGCAGCATGCCCCCGAGGAACAGACAGTCCGAACGCCGGCCCGCCCGGGCCGTCCGGCCCGCCCGGCCCGTGACGATCACCGCGGTGGTCGACCCCGTGGCCGCGCTGGCGTCGGAGAGCCTGGACGACAACCTCTATCTCTACGACACCAACAAGACCGCGGGGTCCACCGGTTTCGGCACCCCTGAGCTGCACAGCCGGGTACGCAAGGGCGACACCCTGCTGTGGAACGTGCTCCCGCTGGAGTGCGAGACCTACGTGGCCCTCACCGACATCGAGATCGACCCGCGGATCGCCGAGCCCACGCGGAAGGTGTATCCCGGCACCGACATCGTGTTCTGGACCGCCGAGGTCAAGCAGGACCTCACCGAACCGGTCCCGTACCGGCTCTCGTTCCTGCTCGGCACCGTCAGCACGCCGTTCACCCCCACCGCCCGGCCGGCCCTGGCCGGTCCCGCCGACGAGGAAAGGGCAGGCCGATGACCCAGGCGTACGCGGCCACGGACTTCGCCGATCGCGGCCAGCTCAACTCCGTCCAGCTGAACGTGGTGACCCTCGTCGACATGGAGAAGGCCGCCGCGACGAAGTCTCTGGACGGCTGCCTCTACATGATGGACAACAGCGTCGGCGGGGTCGGGCAGGGCACCGACCACCTGGAGACCACCTGCAAGCAGGGGCAGGTGATCAACTGGATCATCCGCCCGATCGACATGCACCGCCGTCCGGACGGCACCTGGCCTCCGATGCCGAAGATCAACAATCTGGTCTTCCTCGACATCGAGAAGGGCGACGAGGAAGACGTCGCCGAACGCCGGATGATGACCGAGCTCAAGGTCTACGGCGCTCCCGACCGGATGCGCGACCAGTACACCGCCGTCTACTACTACTGGGCCGGGGCGGTGATGAGCGAAGCCCCGCCGGGGCTCTACCGCTATCGGTTCGTCCTGGAACTGGAGAAGGAGCACGGCACCGACAAGCTGTATCTGAACTCGGTCCGCCATCCCGCCCTGCGGGTACTGCCCGTCTGACGGTCTTCGGGGCCGCGAGCGCGGTGTGGTGAGGGTGGAGGTCATGGTCGCCGGCGGACGGCGACCATGACCGACCGGTGCGCGGCCCCGTCCCGCGGGCGCGGGCCGATCGTCATCGGTACGGGCGGCGCCGGGAGCACCGCCGGCCACGGGACCGTACGGGTTCGGCGTGTTCAGGATGAGCGGGACTTCGGTGACCTTCCGGCCGGAAAGGTCGAAACGCCAGGTGGTGTACCCGATCGCGGGGTGCCCCGCGTCCCGTTCGGTTAGCGTGATCCGGACGATGCCCGACCGCGTGGCGAACGGAGCCGCCCATGCTGCCCACCATCACCACGATCGGCGGCCCGACGGCCCTGCTGGAGCTCGGCGGGCTGCGGATCCTCACCGATCCGACCTTCGATCCGCCGGGAGATCACCCCGTCGGGCCGCTCACGCTCACCAAGACCATCGGCCCGGCCCTCTCCCACGCCGACGTCGGCCGGGTGGATCTGGTGCTGCTCAGTCATGACCAGCATCCCGACAACCTGGACAGGCTGGGGCGCCGGATGATGTCCGCCGCGCCGCTGACCCTGAGCACTCCCGAGGCCGCGGAGCGTACCGGTGTCACCCCGATGCGCCCCTGGCAGCACCACGACGTCGGCCGGGTTCGCGTCACCGCCGTTCCCGCCCTGCACGGCCCGCCGGGATGCGAGCCCATCGTCGGTCAGGTCACCGGCTTCGTGCTCACCGGCGACGGGCTGCCCACCGTCTACATCAGCGGGGACAACGCCTCGCTGGAGTGCGTGGAACTCATAGCCGAGCGGTTCCCGGCCGTCGACGTCGCGCTGCTGTTCGGCGGCGCCGTCCGCACACCCATGATCGACGAGCGGCTCACCCTGAACGCCGCCGACATGGTCATCGCCGCACGTCTGCTGAAAGCCCGGTACGTCGTGCCGCTCCACGTCGAGGGCTGGACCCATTTCACCGAGAACCAGGCGGACGTGCACGCCGCCTTCTCCGAGGCCGGTCTCGGTCACCTGCTCGTCTCCCCCACCCCGGGGCGACCGGCCCCCCTGGTGCCCGTTCGGTGAACGATCAGGGCGGATGAGGACGCCGGGGCCGGCCCGGCGGCCGCCGGATCAGGGGTGGGGACGGAGCAGCTCACGGATGCGTGCGGCGTAGGCGCGCGGGTGGGTGAGGTTGCCGTTGTGCCCGCCGGGGAACTCCGCCACCTCGGTGCCGACGAGCGCCGCCAGTTCGTGCGCGCATCGGTGGTCGAACACGTGGCGCGGGGTGGTGCGCCCGGCGGCGGGGATGACGCGGGTGGCGGTGTCCTTGAGCCCGGTGACGTCCAGCGTGTCGTCGATGACCGCGCTGAAGTCGTTGCGGATGAAGAAGTCGAAGCCGGCCCGGCGCCGGTCGTCCATCGGGTGCGGGGTGAGTCCCGGCTCGGTCTGCTGTTCGCCGAGCTCGATGCCGAGGACTCCGGCGATCCCGGTGATGGCTTCGGCGAGTCCCCGGTCGCGGTAGAGCCGCTGCAGGTCCGCGAGCTCCCGCCGGTGGTGTTCGCGTTCGGCGAGGGGGAGCAGGGCGGGCGCGACGGGCTCGTGGGCGATGAGCGTGCCGAGCCGGCCGGGGTGGTCGATGGCCACGTGCAGGCCGAGGACCGCGCCGAAGCTGCAGCCGAGCATGTCGGCGGGCGCGTCCGTGACCTCCGCGAGCAACCGGTGGACGTCGTCGGCGTGCTCGGCCATGGTGGCGCCGGCGTCAGGGTCGTCCAGGACGCTGCGCGACAGGCCGCGCCGGTCGTAGGTGACCACGGTGTGGTCGGCGACGAGCCGGTCCACCAGGTCGACCGTACGGCGGGCGTCTCCCTCGCCGCTCTGGGAGATGAGCAGCACCGGGCCGGTGCCGCGGACCTCGTAGTAGAGGCGGGCACCCGGGACATGGAGGATTCCGTTCATGTCCTGAACGTATCAGATTTGATGCATCTTTTTTGATGTAAATTTGACGACGTGAACGGAGTAGACCTCTTCCTGCTCGGCCGGACGCTGATGAAGATCGGCGAGGAGGCCATGCCCACCGAGAGCATCGGGCCGCAGACCACCAGCACCCGTACCGTCCTGGTGGTCGTCGCCGACCTGCGCGGCCATGCCGAGACCTCCATCGGCGAGATCGCCGCGCGCACCGGTCTGCCGCAGAGCGCCGTCTCCGCCGCCGTGGGCCGGCTGCGAACGGTCGGCGCCGTCGTGACCGGCCCCGACCCCGCCGACCGCCGCCGCACCCTGGTCAAAGTCGCTCCCGAGGTGCCGGAGAGGGTGACCGAGGTGCGAGCCGCACCGATCGACGGCCCGCTCGCGAAGGCGCTGGGCACGGACGACCCCGCGCGGATAGCCGAAGTGGTCGCCCTGCTGGAGACCGTCGCCGCCCGCCTTTCCCCGGGACGCTCCCGGGAACCCGGTGGGTCGGCGGCCGGCTCCTCCGGGTGACCCGCCGCGATACGGTCGCGCCGCCGTCAGCCCCGGTCCGCGTTGTACAGGTGGCGCAGCGATCCGATCTCCGCGGCGTTCTTCCGCTCCAGGTGAAGGGACAGCAGCGACCAGGACACGTTCAGCTGCCAGCGGAGCCGCTCGAGTTCGGACATGACGGAAACCTAGCCCGGTGGGACGCTCCGGCTCCACGGGATTTCACGGGTGCGCCCCCGCCGTCCGGGCCCACGACAGGCGCCCTGGCCCGCCATGGGCCATCGCGATCCACCCACGTATGAGACCTCCGGGCAGCGTGGCGCTGCCCGGAGGTCTCATGGTCTGGCTGCTCCCCGTGGACGCATTGCAGGCGTGCCTTGCCACGCAGTTCGCTCAGGCCTTCCGGAGCCCGGCGAACTGCAGGCCCGTGAAGCCCGCCACCCCTACCGCCTGGAAGATCACGAAGGCCGTGCCCAGACCGGACACCGGGAACCATCCGGCGATCAGCATCTCCGCGCTGGCCACCACCCAGGCCACGTTGACCACCATCACCGCGATCACCACCGTCCTGTTCAGCGCCGGACGGGTGGCGAGGTAGAGGAGGTCCGCGGCGAAGACGGCCAGGAACGCGCCGACCGGCACGAGGAAGGCGGCGGGCAGACCGAACATCGAGCCGGAGATCGCTGCGACGGCCAGGAGGACGAGGCCGATGGCACCCGACGCGACGGCGTCCAGCTTGAGCGCGAACCGCAGCAGCTTGGCCTCGGCGTTGGAGTTGGCGGTGGTGGTGGGCGCGGTGGCGATGGCGGCCATGATCAGATCCTTTCGTGCGGGACGCTGTCGTCCCTGTGCCAACGAAATTACGCAGGTCGACGCCGCGCCGAATCTGTCATCGTGACGGTAGTGCCCGGTCACGCCCACCCGCGCACACCCGGCGGGCATTCGTCATTCGCCGCCGCCGCCAGGCCGGAGATCTGATCCGCGTTCCGCTGGATTAGATTTCAGCCATGTTGTACGGGCGGGCTGCGGAGCAGGCTCAGATGGACCGGCTGCTGGCGGACGCGCGGTCCGGGCGCAGTGGTGTGCTGGTGGTACGCGGCCAGCCGGGTATCGGGAAGACCGCGTTGCTCGGCCACCTGACGGAGCGGGCCGCGGGGGTGCGGGTGCTCCACGGGGTCGGCATCGAGTCCGAGGCGGAGCTGCCGTATGCCGCCCTGCATCTGCTCCTGCGTTCCGAACTCGACCGGATCGACACGCTGCCCGAGGCACAGGCGGCGGCGCTGCAGGGCGCGCTGGGGCTGGGAGCGGCGGCTCCGGAGAACCGGTTCCTCGTCGGGCTGGCCGTGCTCAGCCTGCTGGCCGAGGTCGCGGGCGACGGGGCGCTGCTCTGCCTGGTCGACGACGCGCAGTGGTTCGACCAGGCGTCCATCGACGCGCTGGTGTTCGTGGCGCGGCGGCTGGACGCGGAAGGCGTCGCGCTGGTGTTCGCGGGCAGGGAGGAGTTCCGCCCACAGGGGTTGCCCGAGCTGTGGCTGGACGGTGTGGACCGCGACGCCGCCGTCGCGCTGCTGGCCGAGTCGACCAGGGATCTGGCGCCGAAGGTGCGTGACCGCGTCCTGGACGAGGCGGGCGGCAATCCCCTCGCGCTCATCGAGCTGCCGTCCACGCTCACCGCGGAGCAGCAGGCCGGGCAGCTGAACCCGTTCACCACGATTCCGGTCGCCAACCGGGTGCAGGAGGCCTTCCAGCAGCAGATCAGGGCGCTGCCCGACACGGCTCAGGCTCTGCTCGCGGTGCTCGCCGCCGACGACACGGGCGACCTTGGCATCGTGCTGCGCGCCGCGGAGTCCTTCTCCGCCGAGCTGGCGGACCTGGAGGCGGCGGAGCAGGCCAAGCTGGTCACGGTGAACGGGGCCGTGGTGGCCTTCAGGCACCCGCTCATCAGAGCCGCCGCCTACCAGAACATGCCGTTGACCTCGCGGCTGGTCGTACGGCGTGCGCTCGCCGGAGTGCTCGACGGCGACGAGCACGCCGACCGCCGGGCCTGGCATCTGGCCGCGGCGACGACCACGCCCGACGAGGACGTGGCGCGCGAGCTGGAGCTGGCCGCGGAGCGGGCGCGCACCCGTTCCGGCTATGCGGCCATGGCCGCGGCCTACGAGCGGGCCGCGGAAGTCACCCCCGACACCGCCAAGCGGTCGGTACGGCTGGCCGCGGCGGCCGTGGCGGCCAGCGACGCGGGCCAGCCGGCCCGCGCGGGCTCGCTGGCCGACCGGGCCAGCGAGGAGATCCAGGACCCGCTGGCCCTCGCCCACCTGATCCAGGTGCGTGCCCATCGGGAGTTCGAGCAGGGCAGCCGGGCCGCGGCCAGCGAGCTCATCATCGCCGGCGCGGAGCGGGTCGCCCCGCTGGACGCCGAGCGGGCGGCCTACCTGATCGTGGAGGCGGTGCGCTGCGGGTGGTACGCAAGTGACCCGAGCCTGGCGGAGCGGGCGGCAAGGCTGCTCAGGACCCTGCCCGAGGTCGGCTCTCCGCTGGTGAGCGGCGCGCTCGGGCTGGCCGCACTGGTCAACGGCGACCTGAAGGATGCGGTCACACTCATGCAGGAGCTGGTGCTCGCTCCGGATCTGTCCGCGCTCCGGGTGCCGGGCATGCTCTTCGTGGCCCAGCTGTGCGCGCCGATCGGACGCTACGGTCAGGGCGAGGCCGTCGCGGCGCGCGTCGAGGCCGAGTGCAGGGCCCACGACATGGGCGGCTGGCTGGTCATCGCCGTGGAGACCCGGCTGCAGGCGCAGATGCTGATGGGCAGGTATCGCGAGGCGGCGACCGAGCTGGAGGAGATCATCCCCGTGGTCGGCGACCTGGGGCAGCGGAACGGAGCGGTCGCACTCACCGCGTTGCTCGCCTTGGCGCGCGGCGAGCTGGGCGACGAGCAGGAGTGCCGGACGGCGGCCGCGGCCGTCTTCGAACAGGCGGGAACGCGCGGGCTCCGCGTGGCCGAGGCGGTCGCGGTGGCCGGGCTCGGCCGGCTGGAGCTCGCGCTGGGCCGTCCAGAGGCGTCGCTGGAGATCCTGGAGAGGATTTCGGCCGCCAACGCGCCGGTGTCCGTCTTCTTCGCCCCCGACCGGATCGAGGCCGCCGTCAGGGCCAGGGAGCCCGAGCGGGCGCGCGAGCCCCTGGCGTACTACCTGAACTGGGCGGCCGGCGTCGGCGTGCCGTCCGCCGACGCGGTCGCACTGCGCTGCCGCGCCCTCGTCGAGAACGACGAGGACCTGTACGAGGAGGCCATGCGGGCGCACGAGCAGGGCGAGCAGCCGCACGAGCAGGCCCGCACACGGCTGCTCTACGGCGAGTGGCTGCGGCGGGCGCGCAAGCGCGCCGCCGCCCGCGCCCAGCTGCGCGCCGCCCTGGAGACCTTCGACCGGCTCGGCATGGCGCTGTGGGCCGAGCGTGCCCGCGCGGAGCTGCGCGCCACCGGCGACGTCCCCGCGGCCCCGCGCCAGGCGGACGATCCGCTCAGCGTCCTCACCGCACAGGAGAGGCAGGTGGTACGGCTGGCCGCCGCGGGCGCGTCCAACCGCGACATCGCGGCCCAGCTGTACCTCAGCCCGCGCACCGTCGGCTACCACCTCTACAAGGCATTCCCCAAGCTGGGGGTCTCCTCGCGGGCGGAGCTGGCCTCGATCGCTACCTGAGCCTGCCGTACAGCTCGGTGATCTTGGCTTCGTCGGCGACGAGCGGCAGCCGGTCGAAGGTCAGGGTCCAGTCACTGGAGATGCCACCGGTGTCGCCGACGCGCTCGATGACGCCGAAGCTGACCGGGTCGGTCTGGCCCTTGGGCAGGAGCGTGCCGTGCCATTCGAGGTACGTCGCGCCGTCGACCTTGACGGCCTGGCCCGGCTGCAGCCGGACATCGCTGACCTGCTCGAAGAACCTCTTCAGGTAGGCGAGCTTGCCCTGCGTGGCGCGCAGCGTGCCGCCGTTCAGGCCAGGGGCGGACAGCGGCGCGCCGGTGAGCCGTTCCACCAGGGCCTCCGCGTCCTCGTCGTTCCATGCCTCGGCACGGGCGACGAGCTCATCGGGGGCGAGGACGGGCCTGCGGCCCCGGTCGGGGACGCCGTCGGCGACGCCGGCGAACGGGTCGGGCAACTCGGGGTCGAGCGGCTTGAACCAGGTGTGCCGGTCGTAGTAGCGGCGGCCCTGGTCGACCTTGCCGTCGTCGGTCAGCTGGACCCGGTAGACCGCAGGGTAGGCGACCTCGTGTCCCTTGATCGTGGCCTCGTTGTGCGCTTCGAACATCACGGCGGGACCGTTCACAGCGATGCGCGTGCCACGGAAGCGGAAGTCGGGGACCAGGCCGAGCGATCCGCTGATCGCCTTTCTGATGGCCTCCTCACCCTGGAGCAGTGGCGTGCTCGCCTTCGCCGGCTCCCACAGCGTCGCGTCCTTGGACCACATGTCGACGTAGGCGCCCACCCGGTCGGGGGTGGTGACCTTGCCGAACTTGATCTGCCGCTTGATGAAGGCGCAGGCGTTGGGCGACACCCAGCCGCTGATGGAGGTGACCTCCGGCCGCGCCTCCGCGCAGCCCGCCGCTCTGTCCCGGCCTTGCTCGGCCGCCTGCGCCGGCCCCGTGACAGTGCACAGCGCCAGCACCGCCCCGACCGCGAGTCCCATCCCCGCCATCCGCATCGCCGCCATGACCTGCCCCTTTCGATGTTCTTTCAGGTGCCACCGAAGTTAGGCCGATCCTCTTCACGGCAAATCCGTCAACGTGACGGTAGCCAGACGCACCGCACCAGGTAGGTCACGGGAAGCGCCACCGGGTCCGGCCGTATTCGCCCGCGCCGAAGCCTCCCGCGCGAAGGAGAGCCGGGGAACGGAGCCGAAGCGTTGCCTGCCGCGCCGGTGACCGCTGGTCGAACGAGACCTCCGAGCGGACGTGAACGCCGTCCGGAGGTCTCAGTCCGGGCTCTCGGTGCGGCGGCGGCAGTGGGCGAGGGCGCGTTCCGTCGACGCGATCAGCTCCGGGTCCCCTTTGGCCTCGCGCAGTTCCAGCGTCTCGCGGAGCAGGGACTCCGCCTCGTCCAGGCGGTTCTGGTCGATGCGGTGCTTGGCCAGGTGCTGGAGGGCGAAGTCGCGCATGTCCGGCGGGGCGGTCGCGAGCGCCTCCAGGTAGAGCGGCTCGGCACGGACGAGGTCGTCCGCGTAACGGTGGGCGTCGGCGAGATTGATCCGTACGGCCGTCAGCGCGGCGGGACTCTCTCCCGCCAGGAGCAGCGCGCGCTCCAGGTGGGAGACGGCCTCGCCGTACTCGCCGAGGACGACCAGGCCGAAACCGACGCGCCGCAGCAGCCGGAACACCTCGGCCGGATCGGCCGCCCCCTCCGCGTCCAGCCGCGCCAGGTCCGCCTTCATCCCGTCGACCATGGCGGCGTAGGCTTCCCGGTCGGCCGGGACGGCGCGGAGACGCTCGTCGTAGATCACCTCGATGCTCACGGGAGGACAGGCTATGCCCCTCCCCGCGCGGGACCGCGGCGTCGGCCCCGGCGACGTCCTCGGGCCGCCGGGGCGGGGGATCAGCGGTTCAGCCGCCGGTAGCGGCGTGCCGACAGCGGCAGGAAGACCAGCGTGATCAGCGCCGGCCAGCCGATCGCCAGCCACAGCGCGTGCTGGGCGGCCCAGGAGTCGCCGCCCCAGCCCGGGTTGCCGAACAGCTCCCGGCAGGCGGCCACCGTGGCCGACAGCGGGTTCCATTCGGCGATCACCCTCATCCAGCCGGGCATCAGGGCGGGGGAGACGAAGGTGTCGGCGAGCATGGTGATCGGCAGCAGCGGCATCCAGGCCGCGCTCGCCGACTCGGGGGTGAGCGCCAGCCCGACGTAGATGCCGACCCAGATGAGCGCGAAGCGCAACAGGAGCAGCAGGCCGACGGCGGCCAGGGCGGCGCCCGCGCCCCGGTGCCAGCCCCAGCCGACCACCAGGCCGCAGGCGAGCAGGACGGCCAGCTCCAGCACGGAGTTGACCATGTCGGCGAAGGAGCGGCCCAGCACCACCGCGGCCTGGGAGATCGGCATCGAGCGGAACCGGTCGGTGACGCCGCGGGCGGAGCCGGTGGCGATGATGATCATGGTGGTCATCACGCCCATGGTCATCGACTGGGCGTACATCCCGGGCATCAGGAACTCCCGGTAGTCGCCGCCCCCGGCGACGTTCATCGCGCTGCCGAAGACGTAGCCGAACAGCAGCACCATCACGATCGGGTACAGCAGCGCGTTGAGGACGGCGGCGGGGTTGCGCGTCCAGTGGACGAGGTTGCTCCGGGCGATCGTCCACCCGTCGGCCAGCGTCCAGCGCAGCCGCTCGCGGCGCGTGCGGGGGAGGGCGGGGGTGAGGGGGAGGGCGGTCATGCCGCGGTCCCCTCTCCGGTGACGGCGGTGACGCCGTTGGTGCCATTGGTGCTGTTGGCACCGGTGATGCTGAGGAACACCTCGTCCAGCGTCGGGCGGCGCAGGGTGACGTCCTCCACCTCGACGCCGCGCTCCTGCAGCTCCCGCATGATCCGTGTCAGGGCGCCGATCCGGTCGCGGACGGGGACGGTCAGGCGCCGGGTGTCGTGGTCGGCCACCGGTTCGGCGCCGGCGGCCCCGGCCAGGACGCGCGCGGCCTCGGCCAGGTCGGCGGCGTGGCGCAGGACCAGGTCGACGTGGTCGCCGCCGACCGCGGACTTGAGCCGCTCGGGGGTGTCCTCGGCGATCACCCGGCCCGCGTCGACCACCGCGATCCGATGGGCGAGCCGGTCGGCCTCGAACAGGTACTGCGTGGTCATCAGCACCGTGCTGCCCGCCTCGGCCAGGCCGCGTACGGTCTGCCACACCTCGTTGCGGTTGCGCGGGTCCAGGCCGGTGGTGGGCTCGTCGAGGAACAGCACGCGCGGGGCCAGGACGAAGGCGGCGGCCAGGTCGAGGCGGCGGCGCATGCCGCCGGAGTAGTGCCTGACCCGCTTCCCGGCCGCCTCGGCCAGTCCGAACCGCTCCAGCAGTTCCCCGGCCCGGCGGCGGGCGGCGGCCGCGCCGAGGTGGCGGAGCCGCCCCCACATCTCCAGGTTCTCCCGGCCGGTGAGGATCTCGTCCACGGTCGGCTGCTGCCCGGCGAGGCCGATGGCGTGCCGTACCCGGTCGGGCTGCGTGACCACGTCGAACCCGGCGACGACGGCGCGGCCCTCGTCGGGGCGCAGCAGCGTGGTCAGGATCCGGACGGCCGTGGTCTTCCCGGCGCCGTTCGGCCCGAGCAGGCCGTACACCGTGCCCTCCGGCACGGTCAGGTCGAATCCGTCGAGGGCGTCGGCGTCGCCGTAGCGCTTGCGCAACCCCTCGGCGACGACTGCGAAGGATGTCATCGCTCCATAATGAGACTTCGGTGTCTCAAAAACAAGCACCGATATCTCGTTATGGGGCGTGGTGCTACTCTTCGCGGGTGAGCGACACCCCGGAGTCCGGAACCCGCAGCCGCACGCGCCGCGCCATCCTCGGCGCCGCGGCCTCGGTCCTCGCCCGCGACCGCGGCGCCACCCTGGCCGACATCGCCGAGGCCGCCCAGGTCGGCCGCAGCACGCTGCACCGCTACTTCCCCGACCGCAAGGTGCTCGTCGACGCGGCCGTCGCCGACTCCTTCCGGGTGGTCGAGCGTTCGACGGCGGAGGCGGCGATCGACCAGGGGCCGCCGCTGGAGGCCATGCGCAGGCTGATCGCGGCCATGGTGGACGTCGGCGACCGGCTGGCGTTCCTGTTCGGCGACCCGCGCGTGCTGGAGGAGGCGGGCTGCTCCGAACCCGACCCGTTCGAGCCCGACCCGTCGGTGCCGACCACGATCGGCCTCATCGAACGCGGTCAGGCCGAGGGGGTCTTCGACCCCGAACTCGGCGCGGAGTGGATCCAGCAGGTGCTCTGGGCGCTCGTCTACACCGGCTGGGAGGCCGCCGAGAAGGGGCAGCTGCCCCGCCACGGCGTCACCTCGACCGTGATCCGGACCTTCGAGAACGGAGTCGTCACCCGGAAGAGGTGAGGTCCCCCGCCTCCGCTCGCCTCGTCCGTTCTCCTCGTCCGTGCCCCCGCCTCCCGCCGTCGCCGTCCGGCGTGTCAGCGGTCGAGCGCGGCCCACAGCGTGGCGAACTCCTCGGCGGTCACCTGGTTCAGGCCGAAGTCGTCGGGATAGATCGGGCCCTCGGCCAGGAAGCCGTGCTCGTCCTCGATGTGCCGCCACGAGTACCTTCGGGCCACCCCGTCGGACCCCAGCTCGGCATGCCTGACCGGCCAGTACTCCCCGCCGTCGTCGATGACGGCCTCGAACAGCCACACGTGGCCGTCGCCGTCCACGCCGTGCCAGTACCAGTGCCGCCGGTCGCTCTCGTCGAGCGCCCGGATCGTCTCCACGCGCCGGTCGTGCGGCATCTCGCTCCTCGCTGTCGAATCCCCGGGCCGAATCCCGGTGCCGTACGGAATCATGCTGCCGGACGACGTCAATCCATCGGCAATCCGGACCGCTTACGCTGCCCCTGCTATGTTGCGTGTTCTCGGTCCGCTCCAGGCGGAGATCAACGGTCGTCGGGCGGACCTCGGGCCCTTCCGGCAGCGAGCCGTGGTGGCCCGGCTCGTCGCCGCGGGCGGGCACGTGGTCTCCACCGATCGTTTCATCGACGACCTCTGGCGCGGGCAGCCCCCTCCCAGAGCCCTGGCCGCCCTCCAGGTGTACGTGTCCAACCTGCGCAGGGCCCTCGAACCCGACCGCCCGCCCCGGGCGCCCGCCGCCGTCCTGGTGAGCGCCGCGCCGGGCTACCGTCTCCGCCTAGAACCGGAGCGGGTGGACGCCTGGCTGCTGCCGGGACTGATCGAGTCGGCCGCGGCCGCCCTCGCCGAGGACGACGGGGACCGGGCGCTCGACCTCGCGGACCGGGCACTGGCCCTGTGGCAGGGGCCGGCCTACGCCGAGTTCGCCGACGAGCGGTGGGCCGAACCGGAGGCGGCGCGGCTGGAGGAACTGCGCCTGGTCGCGGTGGAGCACCGGGCCGAGGCGTTGCTGGCGCTCGGCCGCGAGGCCGGGATCGAGCTCGAACGGCACGTCCGCGCCCATCCGCTGCGGGAGAACGCCGTCCGGCTGCTCGCGCTGGCGCACTACCGGGCCGGACGGCAGGCCGACGCGCTGGCCGCGCTGCGCCGGGCCCGCGCGACCCTCGCCGACGAACTGGGGGTCGATCCCGGGCCCGCGCTACGCGCGCTGGAGGCCGACATCCTGCGCCACGCCGACTCGCTGCGCCCCCGGGAACGGGCCGCGCTCCCGCGCCGCCGCGACTCCGACGTCCCCCCGCGCGGCCGGGGGGTGGCCGTCTTCCCCCGCCGGGACGCGCCCGCCCCGTCCCCCGCCGCGCGGCGCGCCCCGGAGCCGGGGGAGCCGGGCGCCCTGGTCGGCCGTACGGCGGAGCTCGCCCGCCTGGAAGCCGTCGCCGGAACCCCCGGGCCGAGCACGATCTGGCTGGGCGGCGAGGCGGGGGCGGGCAAGAGCGCCCTGGCCGGCGCGTTCGCGCGGAGGCTGGCGGACCGCGGATGGCTGACCGCCACCGGGCAGTGCCCGGAGACCGACGGCGGGGCGCCGCCCGCGTGGGCGTGGAGCGAGGTCCTGCGCCGCCTGACCGCGGAGCTGCCCCCCGGCGACGACGTGGCGGCGCGGCTCGCGCCGCTGCTGACCGACGACGCCCCGGCCACGGGCCGGTTCCACCTCGCCAGGGCGGTGGAGGACTACCTGGCGCGGACCGTACGGGAAGACGTCCGCGTGCTGGTCGTCCTGGAGGACGTGCACCGCGCCGACGAGGAGACGCTCGGCCTGCTGCGCCACCTGGCGGTACGGCCCGCCGCCGCGCGGATCACGTTCCTGGCCACCTACCGCCCGGCAGAGGCCACCGACCACCTCGGCGCGACCTGGGCGGCGCTGGCCGGGCACGACACCCACCGGCTCGACCTGGGCGGGCTGGACGGCGACGAGGTGGCCCGGCTGCTGCGGGAGCGCTCCGGCCTGGACGTGGACCCGGTCATCGCCCGTACGGTGGCCGAGCGGACCGGAGGCAACCCCCTCTTCGTGTCCGAGACCGCCCGGCTGATCAGCACGGACGGGATGGCGGCGGCCAGGGCGCTGCCGCCCGGGGTGCGCGACCTGATCCGGCGCAGGATCGCCCGGCTGCCCGCCACGGCCCAGACCGCGCTGCGGGACGCGGCGATCATCGGCCGGGACGTGGACGTGGACGTGCTGCTGGCGATGGCGGGCGCCGACGAGGACGCGCTGCTGGAGGGGATGGAGGCCGGCGTGCTCACCGGGCTGCTGGACGAGCCCGCCCCGGGCCGGGTCCGGTTCGCCCACGTGCTGGTGCGCGAGACGCTCTACGAGGACACCCCCCGCATCCGCCGTACCCGGCTGCACGGCAGGGTCTTCGACGCGCTGGAGCGGATCCGGCCGGGGGACGTCTCGGCGCTGGGACACCACGCGCTCGCCGCGGCCACGCCGGGCACGGCCGGGCGGTCCGTGCCGTACGTGGTGGCGGCGGCCAGGAAGGCGGCGGCCATGCACGCCTACCGGGAGGCGGGGTTCCTCTACCGGGGCGCGCTCGACCTCGTCGGAGGCGACGACGACCACCGGCGGCTCGACCTGCTCTGCGGTCTGGTCGGCGTCCAGGCCCACGAGGGCGACGTGATGGCCGCCCGGGGCAACCGGGAGCGGGCGATGGAGGCGGCGCGGCGGCTCGGCACCGGCATGACCCGGGCGCTGACCTGCTACGAGGCCCCGGTGACCTGGTCGATCCAGCCGTACCGGCAGGTCGACGAGGCGTTCGTCGCGGCGGTCCGGGAGGCGCTGGCGGACCCCGCCGGGACCGACGACGAGACCCGCTGCCGGCTGCTCGCCACCCTCACCTTCGAACTGGAGGGGCACGACGACGACACCTGCGAGCGGGCCGGCGCCGAGGCGCTGCGGCTGGCCCGGCGGCTGGGCCGCGCCGAGCTGGTCTGCCTGGCGCTCAACGCCCGCTACTTCGTCCTGCTGACGCCGCACCGGCGCGACGAGCTGGAGGCGGTGGGCCGGGAGCTGGTGGAGCTGGGCGGCGAGGCCGGGCTGCCCGGCTACGAGATGCAGGGCCACCACGCGCTGTACATGGTGAGCCTGGGCGGCGGCGACCTCGCCGCCGCCCGCCACCACGCCGACCGGGCGCTCGAACACTCCACCGGCGGACAGCTCGGGCTGGCGCTGAGCGTGCTGTCGATGCTCGACACCCTGCTCCTGCTGATCGGGGGCGACTTCGCGGGGGCGGAGCGGTCCTACGCGGCGGCGGCCGAGCGGATGGCGGCGGCCGGCGGCGCCAACGCGGCCGGCGCGGGCGTCATGGGCCGCTTCGTCGCCCGCCTGGCGGGCGGCCTGCCGCAGGACGTCCCGGAGATCATGGCGATGCACCGCCTCGTCCCGTCCGACACCTCGGAGATCCTGACCCGGGCCCTGGTGGCCGAAGGGCGGCTCGACGAGGCCCGGACGTTCTGGGAGCCGGACCGGCGGATCAGGAAGGACTACTACTGGCTGATCCAGACGGCGCTGCGGGCCGAGAACGCCGTCGCGCTGGGCGACCGGCCGACGGCCGAGCGGTGCTACGAGGAGCTGCTGCCCTGGGACGGCGAGGCTGCCGGGCTGCACTGCGGGTCGGTCACCCTCGGGCCGGTCGCCCACATCCTGGGCGACCTCGCCGAGGCGCTGGGCCGGGACGGGACCGCCCACTACGCCACGGCGGAGCGGGTCGCCGAGCGGCTCGGCTCCCCGCACTGGGCCGGCCGGGCGGCCGAGGCGGCCCGCCGGGGCGGGGGCCGCCTCGGCCGTTCGCCCGGGATCCGTCCGGGCGGGTGACGGGCCGGGCAGGTACGGTCACCCGGTTCCCGGTCCTCGGCTCCGGGCTCCCGGCCCTTCGCCCCCGGCTCACCCGGCTCCCCCGGTTCACCCGGCGAGGGGGCCGAAGACCAGCCGTTGCCGGCGGCGGTGGCCGCCGCGGAACAGCGCGAGCAGCACCGACAGCACAGGCCCGGCCAGCCTGCGCAGCCGGGCCAGTTCCTCGGGCCGGGCGTACTGCTCGATCTTGGGCAGCTCGACGCTGGCCTTGGTGCCCTTGCGGACCGCGTCCTCGACCTTCTTCCAGTCGGCCGCGGAGACGTACTTCATGATGACGGGGAAGAGCAGCCGCTCCTCCTCCTCGATGTGCTCGTCGAGCATGTCGGCGAGCCGGGTCAGCGACGAGGCCAGGGCGGAGGCGTCACGGGTCGTGGCGAACGCGACGGCCTGGCCGTCGATCTCGTTCAGCAGCGGGTCCAGCGCGGAGTGGTCGTCGCTCAGGTCGCGCAGGTCCACCTCGGCCCCGGCGGACCGCTCGATGACGGGCCACAGGGCGCGGTCCTCCATCGTGTGATGGTGGTGGATGCCCGTGCACAGGGCCCTGACGTATTCGGAGACGGCCCGGGCGCGGGCCGGGTCGGCGGTCTGGCGGCCTTCGGCCAGCTCCGCCGCCAGCGTGGCCAGGCGGCGGGTGTCGCCCCGCATGGTGCGGTGGGTGAGCTGGAAGCCCAGGAGTTCGGGGGCCATGGTGGGGGTTCTCCTCGGTCGGTCCGGATGGGGTCGCCGGTCCAGATTGCGGAGATCCGCTTATGGGTTACTTGTCGTTCACTTAAGGACGGACACCCCGGGGCCTCCGTGATTCGGTGGCTCCCGTTTGATTTCGCATCCTGGTCCGGAGCCGTGTATGGTTACACCTGTCGGCAAGCGCGAAAGCGAAGCAGACAGGCCCCTTTAGCTCAGTCGGCAGAGCGTCTCCATGGTAAGGAGAAGGTCTACGGTTCGATTCCGTAAAGGGGCTCCATTCAGCAGGAAAGATCGCCCGGACCGCGAGATCGCGGGGCCGGGCGTTTCTCGTTTCGGGCGGGATCCTGTGAGACCCGTGCGCCGGTCCCGCCGCGGAGGCGCATCGTGCCGCCGATGAAGAGGTCCGCGACCCGCATGCCGTCCCCCGGCGGACCTGCTCCGGCGGCCGCGTCGCCGAGGAGACCGATCCATCGCGACCCCGGACGGCCGCGCCGTACGGATGGACGATATCGGGCTGTGGGCGAGCGGCCGGCGGGAGGAGCGGGTCAGCGGGAGGAGTGGAAGCGGCGGTGGAGGTCGTGTACCTGTTCCGCCAGGGCGGGGACCGGACCCTCCACGACGACGCCCGGGGCGATCTCGTGGATCGGCAGGGTCCGCACCGGCGGCGCGGGGACCCCGAGCTCGGCGAGCCAGGCCGACAGCTGCTCGGAGGAGCTCACGTAGACGATGCGGCCCAGGCCGACCCAGGCGTGCGCGGCGGCGCACATCGGGCAGTGCTCGCCCGAGGTGTAGACGGTCGCGGCCGCCCGCTCCTCGGGGGTCATGTTCGCCGCGGCCCAGCGCGCCAGCTCGAACTCGGGGTGGCGGGTGTGGTCGCCGGAGGCCACCCGGTTGTGGTCCTCGCCGAGGACGGTGCCGTCGGCGGCGACGAGCACGGAACCGAACGGCTCGTCCCCCTCCTCCAGGGCCTCGGCGGCCAGCTCCACGCAGCGGCGCAGGTGCCGCAGCTCGGTCTCGTCGATCACGATGACCTCCCGGTGGGATCTTCGGCTTCACGCCGGATTCCTTGATCGTGTACGGCCGGATCCTACCGACCGGCGGCTCGCGGGGCGGATGCCGCCGTACGCCGGTCCCGGGGCCCGGGGCCCGGGGCCCGGGGGCGCGGGGCCGGCAGGGGCGCGGTGCCGGATCGGTGTCCGGGACGTGGGGCCGGCCGGGGCGCGCGGTGCCGGACCGGTGCCCGGTGGGCGCCCGCCGTACGGCGATCCGGAGGGGCCGGGCGGTTCGCGCCGGCCTCCGGCCGCTGGTAGCCTGGCCTGTGATCAGGGAGGACCCGCCGATGGGCGGGAGCCCGGTCCGGGCGCGGCTCGCGGGGCCGGAAAACTCCCGTGACTCCCGGCGTGCGGGCGGTCATACTGGGGAAACCCAGAAAAGAGTGCCCCGACCTGCACGAGTGCGCAGTCACTCCGCGGGTCGGGTATCCTATCGGGGTCGGCCGATGTCAGTCGGCCTCAAGGCGGAGTAGCTCAGTCAGGCAGAGCAAACGGCTCATAATCGTTGTGTCGCCGGTTCAAGTCCGGCCTCCGCTACTACCCTCCCGGTCTCCCAGCAGGGGCACCGGTGTGGGTTGTCCCAGTCCCGAACGTAGAAAGGCACTCCCAAGTGGCTGCCACCGACGTTAGGCCGAAGATCACGCTGGCCTGCCAGGAGTGCAAGCACCGCAACTACATCACGCGGAAGAACCGGCGCAACGACCCGGATCGGCTTGAGCTGAAGAAGTACTGCCCCAACTGCAAGACGCACCAGGCGCACCGCGAGACCCGCTAGGTCTCCCGGCGAGGCCCACCGGTCCCCACCGGGTGAGGCCCGCTTCAGCGGCATTCCATACCGACGACGAACCGGCGTCCCGACATCGGGCGCCGGTTCGTCGCGTCTGGACGGTTGCCGCGTCCGGGCGGTCATCACGCCCGGAGATCGTCGTGCCCGGAGGTTGTCGTGTCCGGACAGCTTTCCCGGCCGGGCGTTGACCGCGCCCGACAGCCGGTGCCGCCCGCGGACCGGGTTACGGTTTCTGGATGACCGGTCACGGGGCGGGAGCGCAGGGCTCTTGTCACCGTCGGTCTCACCAGCTCGGTAACCGTAAAGGAGCATGATGGCTCTGAACCGCGACTTCGTCGGTCGGGCGTCCGCGCCCTCCCCGCCCTACGAGGTCAGCCGCGTGAAGATCAAGGAGTTCGCGGCGGCGATCGGCGACAACAACCCGGTCTACCGCGACCGGGAGGCCGCTCAGGCCGCCGGCCACCCCGACGTGATCGCGCCGCCCACCTTCCCCATCGTGTTCAGCCTCTCCGGCGGGTCGATCCTGGCCGACCCCGAGCTGGGCCTGAACTTCGCCATGGTGGTCCACGGCGAGCAGCGCTTCGAGTACCACCGGCCGATCCACGCCGGTGACGAGCTGGTCAGCGTCTCCACCGTGACCGACATCCGCAGCGTGGGCCGCAACGAGCTCATCACGGTCAAAAGCGACGTCACCACGGTCGACGGCGAGCCCGTCTGCACGACCTACAACACCATCGTCGAGCGCGGAGGGGCGAGCTGAGATGGCCGCGACTGTCAGGTACGACGAGGTTGAGCAGGGCCAGGAGATCCCGGCCGCCGACTACCAGGTCCGCCGCGCCAACCTGGTGATGTACGCCGGGGCCTCCGGCGACTTCAACCCCATCCACTGGAACGAGCGGTTCGCCAAGGCGGTCGGCCTGCCCGACGTCATCGCGCACGGTATGTACACCATGGCGCAGGCGGGCCGGTTCCTCACCGACTGGGCCGGTGACCCCGGCGCGGTCGTCGACTACGGCGTGCGCTTCTCCTCCATGGTCGTCGTCCCGGACGACGACGAGGGGGCGACCATCACGGTGAGCGGCGTCGTCGAGGAGAAGCTCGACGACAAGCGCGTGCTGGTCGGGCTGACCGCCCGGTCCGGCGACTCCCGCGTGCTCTCCCGGGCCCGCGCGGTGGTCCAGCTCTCCTGACCTCTCCCGGCCCGCGCCGGGTCGCTCCGGGCGCGGGCCGTACGGCGGGCGTCCCGGGGGCTTCTCCCGGGCCGGCGGATCCGCACGGCGGACGTCCCGGGCCTTTCCCGGGGTCGGCGGATCCGTACGGCGGGCACGTCCCGGTCCCGCCGCGCGGAAAGATCCGCCGGTGGGCGGGCCGGACGATACTTCGCCCGGTCCGTGGGTAGCGTCCCGGCATGAGCGATGTACCACCTCACGTGACGGAGCTCGCCGAGCGGCGGGCCAGGGCGCGCGCCGACCGCGACTACGCGGGGGCGGACGCGCTCCGCGACGACATCGAAGCCGAGGGCTGGGCCGTCCGCGACACCGACGACGGGTTCGAGCTCGCCCCCAGGCCGTCCTTCAAGGTCTGGCCCACGGTGAGCTCCGTACCGGTGACGGGTGCGGGCGGCAGGCCGCCCGAGCGGTCCGCCGAGGCGGGACTCCGCCCGGAGGGGCACGGCATCCCCGCGTCCACGAACCGCGACACCGACGCCGGCACCGGCCGTGACGCCGCCGTGGGCACCGTGGAGGCCGGGGGCGAGACCCGGGCCGGTGAACCGGCCGGAACCGGTGGCGCCGCGGCGGGAGCCGGGCGCGGCGCCTCCGCGGACGTCGGCCGGGGCGACGCGCCCGACGCCGAACGGGTCGCCGCGGCCGCCGAGCCGGGCGCCCGCCCCGAGGGGGTGGGGCAGCTCGACGCCGAACGGATCGGTGAGGCCGAGGCGGCTCCCCGGCCGCGGCCCGAGGGCGCCGAGCTCCTCGGCCGGTCCGACGACGTCGAACGCGCCCCCGAGCGCATGGTCTCCTCGCAGCTGCTGTGGGACGCGAGCCTGGCCGTCTCCCGGGTGGACGAGGAGGTCACCCCGGTCGAGGGCCGTAAGCCGATGACCTCGCCGACCGTCACGGTCGGGCTCGTCGTGGACGGCTGGCCCGACGACCTGCGCGAGTGCGTCCGCGCCCTGCTCACCCACACCGACGCGAAGATCGTCGCGCTGGACCTGGGTGACGTGGACGGCTCCGGCGCCGTCCTGCAGGAACTCGCCGACGCCGACCCCGAACGGATCCAGGCGTGGCACGTGGCCGAGACCCCGCACTGGCGGGGTGGGACGGCCGGCTGGGGCGAGAGCCGCAACAAGCTGCTGGAGCTCGACGACTCCGACGTGCACGTGGTGATGGAGACCTCGACCGTCCTCGACGGCGACGCGATCACCCCGCTGGTCGAGGCGCTGAGCGACAAGGTGAGCGCCGCGGGCTGGAAGGGCGTCGACCCGGGTGAGGACCGCCGGGAGTGGAAGGACGCCGGACCCGGCGACGTCCGGGCGGTGCTCGGCCACCTGTTCGCGGTCCGGCGGGACGCCGCGCTGTCGGTGGGCGGATTCCCCTCCGGGGCGCGCTACTACCGCAACGCCGACCTGGAGTTCTCCCTCACCATCCCCGGCAACGTCGTCGCCCTCGGCGACGAGCTCCCGGTCCACGAGGGACGCCACCGCGGCTACCACGACGTCGATCCCGAATACCGCGAGCGCGAGTCGCACCGGACCTACGAGCGCGTGCTGAGGCTGCTGGGTTCCCCGTAGGCTGGTCGCGGGTCCGAAGACCGGCGTTTTTGGGGAAAGTGCATGGCTGAGCGGGTGGCAGGGGTACGGCTGGCGCCGTACACGACGTTGGGGCTGGGCGGACCGGCCGGGGCGTTCGCGGAGGCGGGGTCGGCGGAGGAGATCGTCGAGCTGGTCGCCGCCGCGGACCGGGCCGGTGAGCCGGTCCTGGTGCTCGGCGGCGGCAGCAACCTCGTCGTGTCCGACGACGGCTTCGACGGGCTGGTCATCCGGGTCGCCTCCCGCGGGATCGAGGCCGACGGCGACCGGCTCACCGTCCAGGCCGGGGAGGACTGGGACGCGCTGGTCGCCCGCGCGGTGGCCGAGGGGCGTTCCGGCATCGAGTGCCTGGCCGGCATACCCGGCCAGGTCGGCTCCACCCCGATCCAGAACGTCGGCGCCTACGGGCAGGACGTGTCGCAGACCGTCGTCGGCGTCCGGGTCTACGACCGCAAGAACGGTGACGTGACCGAGCTGTCCGCGCACGAGTGCCGGTTCGCCTACCGGCACAGCGTGTTCAAGGAGGAGCCCGGACGATACGTCGTCCTCGCCGTCACCTACGAGCTGCCGGCGGCGGGTGGGCTGTCCGGTCCGGTCGCCTACCGTGAGCTGGCCGTACGGCTGGGCGTCGCCCTCGGCGAGCGGGTGCCGGTGGCGCGGGCCCGCGAGGTCGTGCTGGAGCTGCGCCGGGGCAAGGGGATGGTCCTCGACGCCGCCGACCCCGACAGCCGCAGCGCGGGCTCGTTCTTCACCAACGCGCTGCTGTCCGCGGCCGAGGCGGCCGAACTGGAACGGCGGGCGCCCGGGTTCCCCCGCTTCGACATGCCGGACGGGTCGGTCAAGGTGCCGGCGGCGTGGCTGATCGAGAATGCCGGTTTCCCCAAGGGGTACCGGCGGGGCGCGGCACGTATCTCCACCAAGCACACCCTCGCACTGACCAACCCCGAGCTGTCGGCCACGACCGCCGACCTGCTCGCCCTGGCCCGGGAGGTCCGCGACGGGGTGCGGGAGAGGTTCGGCGTCACGCTGGTCAACGAGCCCGTCATGGTGGGCGTCCGGCTGTGACCGGCTCTGAGCGCCGGGTCGTGGTGCCCCGGCGCTCCTCGGTGAACCTGTCGCGGTGGCCTGGTGCTCCGCGGTGAGCCCGTCGCGGTCGGCGCCTCCGGCACGGTCACGAGCGCCGCGCTGCGCCGCCCGATGCGATCCGGACCGACCGCGCCGGTGTTTCCATCCGTCGGCCGGAATGGGTCACCGGCCGATCAGGTGCCGGATTCGGTAATAGGTGTCTTCTGACAGTTGACGGTGGCGGGGCATGGTGATGGGTTGCCCCCGGTCGTTGCGAAGCTTGATGCGACGGCGGCTGCGGACGCGGTGAAATCCGTTGCGTTCGAGATGACGGATCATTTCGGCTGTGGAGCACGGCCAGGGAGGGAACTGTCCGTCGGTCATGGGGCATCCCTTCGAGATGGCCGGGACCGCATGCGACCGGCCGGGGGAAAGGGGGGATGCCTCAAGTGCGCCGTACATGCGCCGGATCTCAGAGCGATCCGGACACATCAGGCCAACCTCCGGACAGACTCGGACTACGGCGTTATCCTCCGGACGATCCCGGACACCGGAGGGCGCCATGGCGGACGACGAGCGCGGTGTGGTCGAGGACTTCGCGCTGTGGCTGCGGCAGGTGCGGCTTTCAGGCGGAGACGTGTCTCTGCGTGAACTGGAGCGCCGCACGCGACAGGCCGGCACGCGAGTGGCACGCAGCACGCTGCAGGACGCTCTGGACGCCACGCGGCTGCCCTCGATCGATCACGCGGTGGCGATGGTCCGCGCGATGACCGGTGACGAGGCCATGGTGCAGGAGTGTCGCCGCCGGTGGACGCGGGCCCGCTCGGCGATGACGGGTGTGGCGATGCCGGAGATTCCGCTCCGGCCGACCGCCCGGCAGACGCCGGTGACCGGCTCGCGGGACGTCGCGTCGCCTGGGAGCGCTCCCGTGCACCCCGAGGAGAAGCCGGGCCCGCCTCCGCCCGAGCCGCCCTCACCGGCCGCCGGGGCGGAGAGGCCGGTCTGGTGGCGCAGGAAGATCATGGCGGTTTCCGCGGCACTCGTACTCGCGGCGGCCGGCGGCGTCTACGCGATGCAGGTGATCGGCTCCTCGCAGTCTCCCCGGGCGAACGAGGCCCCCGGCGCGACGCCCACGGGCGGGGCCTCCTCCGACGGAGGCGGCCGTACGCCCTCCTCCGCGTACACGCCCGTCTACGTCAACAGGCCGCTGTCGGTGCGCAACGCCGATGAGTACTTCGACCTCATCGCCGGCACCGTCGTCCCCCGGGCGGGCGCCTGGACCCTGAGCACCTACGCGGGCGGGGACAGCCACGGTGCCTTCGATCTCCAGTCACTCACCGACGCCTACCTGGCCGGTCGCGCCGTACCGACCGTCGACGACTGCGTCACCGGACTGGCTCAGCACCCCACCCGTAAGGTGCGCTTCCCCCAGGCGCAGCCCGGTATCAGCTTCTGCCTGCGCAACCGCAGCACCGGCGACATCGCCGTAGTCCAGGTCAACGACCTCGACGACGGCAACTGGGCCGCCGCCGTTTTCCTCACCTACTACCGCGCATCGGCGCCACCCGGCACCCGCCGGCCGATGAGCCCGGAGGATGAAACGACAGGTCCGCCGTCCCGGTCGCCCGCAGCCAGCCCCCGGCCGGACGGTGACTGATCGTCGCGGGCCGGGCGGAGGCGCTTCGGGGAGGGGAATAGGCGGTCCTCTCCGCCTGTTAGAGTCGGGAGAAAACACCCGAAGGGGAGTAGTCCCAATCGCGTGATCGACACACTGGCGCCCCCCGGCGCCCGGTCGCGCGGGCCCGGCATCCGAGAGGATGCGGGCGGACGAGACCTTCGGCCTGGCAGTCGTACATACCCGCTGCCGGGCCGAAGCCGTGCCCGACTCCCCGGGTGCTCCCTTCCGGCCCGGCCGCACATGCGGAAGGGCACTCTCGTTGGAAGCGTTCTGGATCAGTCTCGCCGTGATCTTCGTCGCCGAGCTCGGCGACAAGAGCCAGCTCATGGCCTTGACCTTCGCGACCCGGTTCAAGCCGTGGCCGGTCCTCGCGGGCATCACCATCGCCACCGCCGTCGTCCACCTGTTCAGCGTGGGGCTGGGCAGGATCGCCGGTGACCTGATCCCCACCACGGCGATCACCATCGTCGCGGGCATCGCGTTCCTGGGCTTCGCCGCGTGGACACTGCGGGGCGACGAGCTGACCGATGATGAGGCGCAGAAGGCACAGCGGGCCGTCAAGTCGGCGCTCATCGCGGTGACCGTGGCCTTCTTCCTCGCCGAACTGGGCGACAAGACCATGCTCGCCACCATCACCCTGGCCACCCAGCACGGCTGGCTCGGCACCTGGATCGGCTCCACGGTCGGCATGGTCGCCGCTGACGCGCTGGCCATCCTCGTCGGCCGGATGCTCGGCAAGCACCTCCCGGAGAAGGTCATCAAGTACGGCGCCGCCGCCGCGTTCGCCATCTTCGGCGTCCTGCTGCTGCTCGAACCGGTGCTCGCCTGACCGGTTGTTCACGCTGCGGTGGGTGTTCCGCGCGGTTCCCTGGGGTTGGGCGGGTCGGTGGTCGCCGGGTCGGTCGTTGGTGCGCGCTGCGGTGGGTGGGTGTTCCGGCCGGCGTGGTGGCTGGGCTCTGGTTCCGACCGGCCTTCGGCCTTGGTGTCGGGCGCGACGGTTGCCGGCGTTTTGAAGCCGGCCGGAACACCCACCCACCTCCGCGCCATGACTTGCCCGGCCGTACGGCGGACCCGCCGTAGCCGCTCCCTTTCCGCCCGGCCCACGGCCCTCACCGACGCTGAAGCAATCGTTGCTTCCGGTTCAGAGTCGATCGCCGTAGCCTTGCGGCCACACTGGCAGGGGAGAGCGCAGGGCCGGGCGCCGTAGCTCCTCACCTCCGGACCGCTCACGGTCCCCGCCGTGACCACTTCTTCTCCGGTTCCGGGCCGTCTACGGTCTCTGCTGCAACCGCGTTCTTTCCGGTATGCGTACGGTCTCCGAAGCGAGGAAGTGTGGAGAACTCGATCCCTATTTTCTCTCCGCAAGAAGCGAGGAAACCGCGAACAACAGGGAGGAAGACCACGAGGCGCGAGGAGACCGCCGAGAACGGGGACGAGAGGGGCGAGGAGACCGCGGAGAATGGGGATGAGAGGGCGGGGCGTGGAAAGCTACGCTCTTTTCATGGTCGACTCTTGGGAGTCCACGACGGCGGGTGTGCTGCGGCTGCCCTCAGGCCGGCTCGTTCGCGGCCGGGGGCTCAGGCGCCCGCTTCCGGAAGGGCCGGAACCCACTTTCGCGCTGTACCTGCTGGGCCAGGAGCCGCCCCCGGTTCCTTGGGAGACCCGCTGGCTGCGCTGGCCGGACTTCTGGCTGCCGTCCGACCGCGCCGCCGCACGGGACGCGCTGCACGAGGCGTGGGAGCGTGCCGGAACCGAACGCGTCGAAGTCGCCTGTGCGGGAGGACAGGGCCGGACCGGTACGGCGCTCGCCTGCCTCGCCGTACTGGACGGGGTGCCGGGCGCTGAGGCGGTCGCCTACGTCAGGCGGCACTACGCGGCTCGCGCCGTGGAGACCCCCTGGCAGCGCCGGTTCGTCACCCGCTTCCGGTAGGGGCCCATCTGCCCCGGAGGACCTGACCCCGGTACTCGACTGGTCCGCCCAGGCCCTGTGCTCCCGGACCCCGTCCTCCCCTGCTCCCGGCGACAGGTGACCCCACGCCCCCGCCCCTCCACTCGCCCCCTGCTCCCACCGCCCACGGCCTCCCACAATGGCGGGAACCATGGGCCGGCGGAAAGGAAGGAGCTACGGTGCCCGGCCCTGCGCTCTCCCCCGCCAGTGTGGCCGCAAGGCTACGGCGACCCGCCCCGGACGGGGAGGCAGGAACGCTTCAGCGTCGGCGGGGACCGTGGGCCGGGCGAAAGAGAGCGACTACGGTGGGCGGGCCGTACGGCCGGGAAAGTCATGGCGCGGAGGTGGGTGGGTGGTCCGGCCGGCTTCAAAACGCCGGAAACCATCGCGCCCGAGACCAGGCCGGAGGCCGGGAAACACCAGAGCCCAGCCACAACGCCGGCCGGACCACCCACCCACCGCAGCGCGAACCACCGACCGGCCCGGCAACCACCCACCCACCGCAGCGCGCACGAACGACCGACCCGGCGACCACCGACCCGCCCAAAACGGGGAAACGCCCCCAAACGGGAAAAGCCCCAGCCCGGCCGCTCAGGAGGCGCACACGTCGCGGTACGGCGTCTCCGGGAGGTTCGCCCGCCACTCCGCCCGGGTGAGCGTCCGGCCGGCCCGGGCGCAGGCCGCCTTCGCGAGGCTGTCGGCCGACACCGTCCACCGGTGGACGGCCCCGTCGCGGTCCAGCACGAGGAGGGTGGATCCGTCGGCGGTGAAGGCCGTGGACAGCACCTCCTGGGTGGCCTCCAGCGTGCCGAGGCTCGCCCCGGCGGCCAGGTCGAAGAGCTGCACCCGGCCGCCGTCCGTGATGGCCGCGGCGACGTCCTCGCGCGGTGAGTAGGCGGCGGCCTGCGAGGAGGTGAGCTTCCCGCGGGCGGCGGGCGCGATGGGGCGGTGGGTGGCGACGTCCCACAGGGTCAGGTGACTCCGGGAGTCCACGGTGGCCAGCGCCTTGCCCCGGCGGGCGAAGAACATCTGCAGGATCCTGAAGCCTCGGCCGGCGCCGTCGAAGGCGTCGCCCAGGGGTTTGCCGGTGGCCGCGTCCAGGATGCGCCCCTCATCGGAGGCGACGGCGAGCCGGGCGCCGTCGGGAGAGAATGTCAGGGCGCCCACCTCGCCGAGATCCGCGTTCCACAGGAGCCGCCCGGCCTTCCAGTCCCAGACCTGGACGCCGTACTCTTCGGGCCTGCCGGCGAGTACACCCGACAGGCCGACCGCGAGCCGGGTGCCGTCGGGGCTGAAGGCCATGATCTCCGGATCGTAACCGTCCTTCCAGGCGTGCACCGCACCGAGCGGCTTCCAGGTGGCGGTGTCCATCACCGTGATCCCGCCGCGGTAGCGGCCGATCGCGGCGAGCCTGCCGTCGGGGGAGAAGGCCATGCCGGAGAGCGAGCCCTCGCCGTCGCGAGCGGCCAGCGGGGAGCCCACCGGCCGGCCGTCCCGGGTGTTCCGCAGCACGACGTCGTCCTCCGACTGCGAGGTCAGCGCCAGCCGTCCGTCCGGGCTCAGCCTCCCCTGTGAGAGCTGCTCCTTCGGCGCGGTCGTCGGCAGGCCGGTGAGGTCGAGGGAGAACACGCGGTCACCGACGAGGTAGCGGAGGAAACGGCCGTCGGGGTCGAAGGTGATGAGGGGAAAGTCGTCCTTGTCGACTTCCTTGTACCCTCTGACCGGCAGGGTGGTGATGAGCCTGGCGTCCCCGACGCGCCAGATCTGGATGGTCTTCTCGTTCGCCGAGGCCACGAGCCGGCCGTTCGCGCTGAAGGCCACGATTCCCTGGTTCCACAGGCCGTGTTCGCCGCCCAGGGGGGAGGGGACCCGCTCGGTGAGGTCGAAGAGATCGAGCCGCCTGCCGTACGGCAGGGCGACACGGCGGCCGTCCGGGCTGACCGCGGCGGGGAAGTGGCAGTCGTTGCAGGGTTCGGGAAGCGGGATGCCGCCGCCCTGGACCCGCAGCGTGGGCAGGCCGTATCGCAGCAGGGATCGCCCGTCGGAGCTCAACGCGTACATCGAGGTGCCGGTGGGGGACATGGCCCGGTTCCAGGGGTTGCGCATCACGGCGCGCGCGCCGGTCCGCAGGTCCCACACGTACAGCCGTTCGTCGACGGTGACGAGCGCGTACCGTTCGACGGTGCCGAAGTCGGCGGCGATGGAGTATCCGGCCTCGGGGTCCAGTTCCTTGGGGAAGCGCCAGGTCCGGCCCGCCTCGCCGGTCCGCAGGTCCCAGACGCGCGCGCTCCGGGCGGTGAGGACGAGCAGGGTGCGGCCGGTCGGGCCGAGCGCGATGTCCAGGACCGGTTCGCCGGCCAGGCCCAGCCGGGTGATGCCGCCGGCCCGCCTGCCGGCGCGCACGTCCCACAGCCGCGCGGCGTCCCCGCTGACGCTGACGAGGGTGCGCCCGTCGCGGCTGAGCCTGCGATGGACGTCGGCGGCGGACACGGGGTCCCGGAACATCCCGGTCTCCCGCTGGACGAGCGAGGCCGTCAGCGCGGCCCGTGATCGCGGGGACGGGTCGAGCCGCCAGGCCGCCACGCTGAGCAGCGTCGCGAGCCGGGGGTCGGTGTCGCGGGCCTGACCGGTGAGGGTGGCGGCCTGCACCGCCTGCGCCTGGTCGCGCTGCTGGGTGATCCGCTCGTTGCGCGCGTCGGCGAGCGTGCCCTGCCGTACGGCGAAGACCCCGGCGCCCAGCGAGACCGCCAGCAGCACGCCGAGGCAGGTGGAGATGAGCCCGGCCCGCCGGGCCCTGCGCCGGTTGAGTGCGGCGCCCGTCTCCAGGAAGCCGCGTTCGGCGGGGGTGAGGGTGATGTGCCCGCGCGGGCCGGCCGCCCAGCGCAGCGCGTCCTCCAGTGCGGCGCCCTGGAGGAGGTCGCCGTCCCGGCGGCCCGCCGCGTCCCAGCGCCGCGCCGCGTCGAGGATCCGCCGGTGTACGGCCAGGCCGTCGCGGTCGGCCTCGATCCACTCCCGGAGCCGGGGCCAGGCGTGCGGCAGCGCCGGGCTGGCCGGCCGGACCTGCCGTCCCTCCCGGGTGAGCAGGTGGCCGAAGACCTCCAGCACCCGGTTGACGGCGGCGGTCTCGTGCAGCGCCCGGCCCTCGGTGAACTCCGCCAGGTCGGCCCGGCGGGTCACGACGTCGCCGTGCTCGTCCACGGTGACGAGCCGCAGGAACACCTCCGGGACGGTCTCCCGTTCGGCGGGGGAGAGCAGGGCGTACGCCTGTTCGGCCAGCGTGCCGAGCGCCGGGTCGTCGGCGGGCGCGGTGATCCGGGCGGCCTCCCGGCTGCCCTCGGCGAGTAGTCGCGCGGTGTCCAGCCGTCCGTCGCCGCTGACCAGGGCGAGCAGGAGGGTCCGCGCGGTGGGCCGCTGCAGCGGGTCCTTGCTGAGCGCGGCGGACAGCAGCGGGCGCAGCGGCGGCGGCAGCACGCTCAGGTCCGGGTCGACCGACAGTACGCGGTGCATGACGCCGCCCAGGCTCTCGGCGTGGAAGGGGTCCTCGCCGGTCGCGGCGAACAGCACGACGCCGCCCCAGGCGAAGACGTCGGCCGGGGCGCCGGCGCGCCGGCCGGTGAAGACCTCGGGGGCCATGTAGGTGGGCGTGCCGGTCACCAGGCCCGTCGCGGTCAGTGACATGTCGAGGGTCCTGGCGATGCCGAAGTCGATGACGCGGGGACCGTCCGCGCCGATCAGCACGTTGTCCGGCTTGAGGTCGCGGTGGATCACCCCGGCGTCGTGGATCGCGGTCAGCGCCGTGGCGATCGCGGTGGCGAGCCGGTGCAGCTCGCCGCCGGTGAACCGGTGGCCGCCGGTGACGGCCTGGCGCAGGCTGAGGCCCTCGATGTACTCGCTGACGATGTACGGCCGCGGCCCGTCGAGGTCGGCGGCGAGGACGGCCGCGGTGCAGAACGACGCCACCCGCCGCGCGGCGGTGGCCTCCCGGCCGAACCGGTCGCGCAGGTCGGGATCGTCGGCGGGGTCGCCGTGCAGCACCTTGATCGCCACCCGGCGGCCGTCCTCGGCGTACGCCTCGTAGACGACCCCCTGACCGCCCGCGCCCAGCCGCCCGGCCAGCCAGTACTCCCCGATACGCCGGGGGTCCCCGTCGATGAGTGCCGTCGCCATCCGCCGCTCCTTCGTGATTTCCACGATCTTTGATGCACGACGGCGCGGGGAAGTTCTCGCGGATGGTCTGCGGATGTGCCCGCGGTCGCGGGGGCGTCATGGCCGGCGGGCCGGGTCCGGGCGGGGTACGGCCGGCGAGCCGCAGCCTTTCGCGTATTGCCATATATCGCTATTTATCGCCTTTTAGGCTTATAACTCGCGATAGGCCGATTCTGGGAATGCGGGGGACGGGGCCCGTGTCCATGGTTGCCTTGACGATCATTTTTTGATCCGCTGCACACACCCATATGTGTACGAAGGGATCTCGATGACCGCCACCGCCTCAGAGAACGCCGCCTGCCCGAGGCACCCGCTCGACCAGGACGCCGCCGGCGTCAACCGGCCCGGCCTGTATCCGAACGAGATGTACCACCGGATCCGCGAGACGGGGACGGGCGTCGCCGAGGTCATCCGTCCCACCGGCACGGGCAAGCTCGTCACCCGCTACGACGACGTCAAGGAGGTGCTGCGGAACCAGGCGGTGTTCTCCCGCGAGGCCGCCCTCGACGCCGACGACGTCGGCCTGGAGGACACCATCCTGGGACTGGACGGGGAGCGTCACGCGGCCGTGCGCAACGTCGTCAAGGCGCTGTTCACCCCGCGGGCCGTGGAGCGGCACCGGAGCGACATCGAGATGCGCGCGGCGACGCGGCTGAAGGAGATGACGGGGAAGGGGGAGCCGGCGGACCTGATCGAGGACTTCGCCCTGCCGCTGGCGCTGGACACCATCTGCGACCTGCTGGGGCTGCCGCCGCAGGACCGGGCGCGGTTCCGTCAGTGGGGCGAGGCGTTCCTGGCCCACACCGTCGTGGCCGGCGAGGAGGCCCAGGCGTCGTCGGCGGCGATGGCGGGCTATCTGGCCGGCCTCATCGAGCAGCGGCGGCAGCGGCCGGAACCGGACCTGCTGGGCCGGATCGCCGTCGCCGGCGCGGATCTGCCCGCCGCGCGGCAGATCATGCTGCCGATCGCCCTGGTGCTGGGCGGCTGGGAGACCACGGCGAGCTCCATCGGGACCTTCGTCCAGGTTCTGCTCACCCACCCCTACGAGGGATACGAGACCGCCTACGCCTACCTCATCGACCGTCCGGAGATGATCCCGGCGGCGGTCACCGAGCTCACGCGGATGTTCTCCACCACGGGGGCCGACGCCATGCCCCGCCGGGTGACGCGGCGGGTGACGCTGCCCAGCGGCGCCGAGTTGCAGCCCGGCGAGATAGTGATCCCCTCGGT
Organism: Streptosporangium pseudovulgare; assembly: GCF_014648055.1. Taxonomy (GTDB): domain Bacteria; phylum Actinomycetota; class Actinomycetes; order Streptosporangiales; family Streptosporangiaceae; genus Streptosporangium; species Streptosporangium pseudovulgare. The sequence continues at coordinate 269,732 of NZ_BMQJ01000009.1, read as the reverse complement.
CGACGCGGGCAGCTACGACCCGCGGGTCTTCCCCGACCCGCACCGGATGATCTTCGACCGTCCCTACAACCACCACCTGTCGTTCGGGCACGGCCCGCACCACTGCCTCGGCCGCCACCTCGGCCACCTGGAGATCATCGTCGCGCTGGGCCTGCTCACCCGGGAGCTGCCCCGGCTGCGGCTGGCCGTCCCCTCCGAGGACATCCCCCGCAGGACCGGGCACGCCATCAAGGGGGTGGCCACGCTGCCGGTGACGTGGACGTGACGGGCTGATCCCGCCGCCGGGTCCGGCGGATCAGCCGATCAGGGCGAGGCGGTGCGCGGCCGCGGCGGCCTCGCCGCGGGTGGCGACGCCCAGCTTGGCGAGGATGTTGGAGACGTGGACGCTGACCGTCTTGGCGGAGATGAACAGTTCGGCGGCGATCTCGCGGTTGGACCGGCCCTGGGCGACCAGCCGGAGCACCTCCTGCTCGCGCGGGGTCAGCGGGGTCGCGGGCGCGTCCGCCGCGGGGGAGGCCGCACCGGTGACGGGTTCGCGGTCCAGCGTCACCCCCAGCCGGCGCGCCAGGGACTCGATCTCGGTGGTCAGGGGCGGGGTGCCCAGCGCGACCGCGACCGGGTGCGCCGCGCGCAGCCGTGCGGCGGCGTCCTCGCGGTCGCCGGCGCCGGCCGCGGCCCGCGCCGCCTGCAGCAGCGACCTGGCCCGCAGGTAGGGGCGGTCCAGCCGCTCCCAGACGGCGGCCGCGGCGTCGTGGTCGCGGTTGACGGAGAAGCGGTAGGCCTCGGCGACCGGGCTGTCCACGGTCAGCGCCGCCGCGGCCTCCTCGACCCGGGGCCGCAGCGCCGCCGCCCGCTCGGGCGCGACGGTCTCGGCGATCTCGCAGATCCCGGCCAGCAGGGCGAGCGCCCGCCAGCCCAGCATGGGCTTGCTCGTGATCAGGTCCGTGCGGACGGCCTCCTCGGCGACCTCCAGGGCGGCGAGCGGCTCGCCGTTCAGCAGGTGCAGCCCGGCCCGGAGCCGGATGTTCACCGTCAGCTCCTGGGTGAACTCCTCCTGCGTGGTGGAGGCGCCGACCTCGTTCAGCACGGACATGACCAGGTCGGTCTCGCCGCGGGCGATCGCCACGTCGGCGCGGATCCTGCGCAGGTGGTGGCGGGTGCGCAGGCTCGGGTCCATGGCGAGCCCCTGCTCGGCGACCCGGGCGGCCTCGTCGAAGCGGCCCAGCGCCTCCAGCGCCTCGGCCCGGTTGTTGGCGATGAAGGTGCCCTGGGTGCGGTAGCGGCCGTACTTCCTGGCCAGCCGTTCGCCCTCCAGCGCCAGCTCGACCGCCTCGGCGGAGCGGCCCATGTTGTTGAGCGTGTCCACGGTGTTGGCGATCGACCGCAGGATGACGCGGCCGGAGCCGACGCGCTCACCGATCGCCTTGGCGGTCATGTTGACGGCGATCGTCTCGTCGATGCGCCCGGCGATCGAGTGGCCGAGGGCGAGGTTGAGCAGCAGGTCGGCCTCCAGACGCTCGTCGCCGTGCTCGCGGGCGATGCCGAGCGCCTCCTCGGTGAGCGCGGTCCCCTCGGCGACCTCGCCGCTGAACATCAGGTAGGAGCCCAGCCTGACCAGGACGGCGGCGCGGTGCAGGTCGGGTCCGGGGACCAGCCGTTCGGCGTAGCGGAGGTCGTCGAGCGCGCCGGGTCTGCGCCTGGAGATCTTGAACTGGGAGAGCCGCACGACCAGCTCGGCCACCCGGGCGGGTTCGGTCTTCTCGTCCAGTTCGGCCAGCGCGGCCTTGACGAACTTCGTCCCGCGGTCCAGCTCACCGCAGGCGTTGGCCGCCGCCGACGCCTGCTCCAGGACCGTGGTGTGGTCGGCGCCGATCAGCTCGGCGGCGTCGGGCACCTTGCCCCACAGCATGAGGACCCGCTCCAGGAGCTGCATCTCCTCGTTGTAGGCGAAGCTCTTGGCGGCCTTGCCCGCCGCCTCCCAGGCGGAGATGAGCGCCCACTTGTCGTCACGGGCGGAGTGCCAGTGGTGGGCGATCTCGACGGCGGCCCGGCCGGGCGGGACCATCGTGCGGTCCCGGCTGATCTCCTCGGCGAAGCGGGCGTGCAGCCGCATGTGCTCGCCGGGCAGGAGCTCGTCGTGTACGGCCTCGCGGATCAGGGCGTGTCGGAAGGCGTAGGCGCGGCCGTCGGCGACCTGGAGCACGTTGGCGGCGACGGCGGGCCGCAGCGCGTTCTCCAGGTCGGTGTCGGACAGGCCGCTGACCGCGGCGAGCAGCGCGTGGCCCACCCGGTTGCCGCCGGCGGCGGCGATGCGCAGCACCCGCTGGGTCTCGTCGGGGAGTTGCTCGACGGAGCCGATGATCAGGTCGTGCAGGGAGTCGGGGAAGGAGCACTCGCCGCCGCACTCGACGAGCGCCTCGACGAACAGGGGGATGCCCTCGCTGCGTTCGAAGACCTTGCCGATCTGCGCGAACTCGGGTGTCGTGCCGAGGATGCCGGCCATTTGGGCGGCCACCTCGTCCCGGGTGAGCCGGGGCAGGTCCAGGCGGAGCACGCCCTCGACCCGGCCGAGTTCGGCGAGCACCGGACGCAGGGGGTGCTGGCGGTGCAGCTCGTCGGAGCGGTAGGTGAGGACCATCAGGACCGGCGCGGCGCGCAGGTTGCGGCTGAGGAAGGCGATCAGGTCGCGGCTGGAGCGGTCGGCCCAGTGGATGTCCTCGATGACCAGGACGACCGGGCGGTGCTCGGCCAGCCGTTCCAGCAGGTTGAGGATCTGTTCGAAGAGCCGGGCGCGGGCGGTCTCCCCGTCGTGGTCGCCGCTCGGCTCGCCGAACTCGGGCAGCAGCCTGGCCAGGTCGCGCGCTCCGCCCTCGGGCAGCAGGGCGGCGACCTTCTCGGCGCCGCACTCGCGGACGAGCTGGCGGATCGCGGCGGTGAACGGCGCGTAGGCGAGGCCCTCGGTGGACAGCTCCACGCAGCCGCCGAGGAGGACGTGGGCGCCGTCGCGGGTGACGTTTTCGGCGAAGGAGGAGGTCAGCCGGGTCTTGCCGACGCCCGCCTCGCCGCCGAGGAGGACGGTCGCTGCCATGCCGTCGCACGCCTGCGTGAAGGCCTCGTTCAGCACCGCGAGTTCGGCCTGCCGCCCCACGAACACGGGGCTCACCGTCCGACTCATCATGAGCTCTAGCATGTCACGCCTTATGGGTAGTTATCTCCCCGTTTGCCATACGGCGGGCCCGCCGTACGGCTCAGGGGGGCTGCGGAGCCCGGCCGGGCTGAAGGGGACGGCCGGGCTCTCGGGGCGTGGTCATGCGGGGAGGATCCGGGCGAAGATGCTCCGGCGGCGCTCGCCGCCGGACCGGTTCTCCGACTCGGCCTTCGCCTCGCGGGCGAGGCGACGCTCGCCGGCCTCCCGCTGGAGCTCCGCGCTGCGGTCGTTCATGAGCTGGTAGTGAAGCTCGGGGTTCATGACTGACGCCTCCTGGCGTTTCGAGAGGTGCTTTCTCCTTGCACTCTCAAGATTCGGCCTAAGGCCCCCACCCCCACATCGGGCGGATGCCTTATCTCCGGGGGCTTTCCGCGCCATGGGCATGCCTAGGTAGGTCCGGGCATGCCTAGGGGTACCTAGTGCTGGGGCCGGAAACGTTCATCGGGGCGCCCAGTGCTCACGTGGGGACCTCGGCTTCTGACGCCCTGTGCGATCTCGCCGCGGCCGGCCGCGGCGCCCCCGAGCTTCAGGGCGGGGCCTGGACGTGGCCGCCTCCCGTTCGATCGTGTCCCGCCGCTCGGGCGAGCCATGCCGGCTGTCCGGGCTCCGGTGACAGCCGTTATCGCCACAGTTCCCGGGCCAGCGTCTCAACCCACCACCGCTCGACTCGATCGGGCGACCAGCCGCGTTCGTCGGTGAGCGTGCGGTAGACGTCGACGCTGCACAGGGCCGCATAGATGTCCACGGCCGTGGGCACGTCCACTCCCTCGCGCCACACCTCGGCCGGCCATGAGGAGAACACGGTGACGCGGGTCTGGTCGGCCTTGGTGCGGCCGTCACGGTAGACCGCCGCGAGTTCGGGCTCGACCCGTCCGGCCTCGCGCAGCAGCGTGATGACGTCACCGGCGCGCTCGTACAGGCGCCGGTCGAAAGCGGCCATTGCGGCGAGCTGCCGACGGGGATCGCCCTCGGCGGCCTCCAGCTCCGCGAGCTGCTGGGACGGGTCGGCCGACAGGTCGGCGGCGTCGGCCAGCGCCTGGGTCAAACCGGCCTTGTTGCCGTACACGGCATAAACCGTCGGTACGGATACCCCGGCTTCCCGTGCCACGTCCCGCACAGTGGTGGCGGCCCAGCCGCGGCTGACGAAGAGGCGGCGCGCGGCGGCGGCGATCTCGGCCCGCGTCTCCAGCGCCTGTGCCGTACGGCGCATGGAGTCGTAACGACGTCGCTCCATCTGTGCTCCCATGCTGCGCACCATAGCCGCACCGCCACCATCGGCTTCGCCGTCGCGAGGGTGACAGGACGAGGGCGGCGGCTCCACCCCGCCCGCCATCACGGCTGTTTTACGCTGCTTATAATCAATATATGATGCGTCGAACATCGACGAAAGCTCTGAAAGGCAGGCACGTGAAGCTCGTGATCTTCGGGGCCAACGGCCCGACCGGGCGGCTGGCCGTCGCCCAGGCACTCGCCGAGGGCCACACCGTCACCGCCGTCACCCGGCGTCCGGAGGTGTTCCCCCTCAGCGATCCCGCCCTGGACGTGGTGAAGGCGGACGCCCTGGACCCCGGGGCGGTGGACCAGGCGGTGGCCGGGCACGACGCGGTGATCTCGACGCTCGGCGTCCCCTATGGCTCCGAGGCGCCCACGACGTTCTCCGAGTCCGCCAAGCACATCGTCGCGGCCATGACCGCGCACGACATCCGGCGCCTGGTCTGTGTGACCTCGACCGGCGTGCCGATGAAGCCCCCGCCCGGCGAGACCCTCGTCTACCGCAAGGTGATCCTGCCGACGCTGCTGCGGATGGGGCGCCCACTGTACGAGGACGCCGCCCGCATGGAGGAGATCGTTGCCGGCAGCGACCTCGACTGGACCGTCCTGCGCCCCTCGGGCCTGTTCGACGGCACCGCGGTCACCGACTACACCGTGGGGCCGCCGCAGATGGTGGGCCGCTTCACCTCCCGGCGCGACCTGGCGGACGCGCTCGTCCGCGAGGCCGTCGACGGTCGCCACGTCCGCTCCATCGTCGAGGTGATCACCACCGAAGGCACGCCGAGCGTCTACCGCGTCTTCCTGAAGGAAGCGCTCCGCATCGGCAACGGAAGTCATTGATGGTGACCCGGCCGGTCAAGGACCGCGGACTCACCGACCAGGAAGGGCGGAAGCCGCAGCGGATCGTGCGACGGGGCACGACCGGCACGGTGCGCTATCGGCGGGCGATGATCCTGCCGGCCTCGTCTCGGCCCGTTCCGTCCCGGGAGCGGAGGCGTCCCCGCCGTCCTCGGCGAAGATTGCCGAAACCCGGACCCGGACCTGGGCGGTGTCCGGTTTGGAACTAATCACGCCAGTCGGCATGCTGTAGAGGTGTCAACTGTGACTACCTCGTTCGCCGACGTGGCCTCGTCCAACGTCGCGTTGCGAACCTTCCTCCACGGCCTGCCCGGCGTCGACCGTGTCGGCGCCGACCAGCGGGCCGCGATGCTCGGCACCCGCTCCGTCAAGACGACGGCCAAGGCGGAGGCCATCGACCTGGCCATCCGCATGGTGGACCTGACCACCCTCGAAGGCGCCGACACGCCGGGCAAGGTCCGCGCGATGTGCGCCAAGGCGGTCCACCCCGACCCGGCCGACCCCGCCGTCCCCAAGGTGGCCGCGGTATGCGTCTACCCCGACCTGGTGGCGCAGGCCGTCGGCGCGCTCGCCGGGTCGGGCGTGAAGGTGGCCAGCGTCGCCACGGCGTTCCCCAGCGGGCGTTCCTCCCTCGACGTCAAGGTGGCCGACACCCGGCTGGCCGTCGAGGCGGGCGCCGACGAGATCGACATGGTGATCGACCGCGGCGCGTTCCTCTCCGGCGACTACGTCAAGGTCTTCGAGGAGATCACCGCGATCAAGGAGGCCTGTGGTCGTGCCGGAGGCGCGCCCGGAAAAGAGCACGGCGCGCACCTGAAGGTGATCCTGGAGACCGGCGAGCTCGCGACCTACGACAACGTACGGCGGGCGTCCTGGCTGGCCATGCTGGCCGGCGGTGACTTCATCAAGACCTCCACCGGCAAGGTGCAGCCGGCCGCGACCTTCCCGGTGACGATGGTCATGCTGGAGGCGGTCCGCGACTTCCTGGCCGCCACCGGCCGCGCGGTCGGCGTCAAGCCCGCGGGCGGCATCCGGACCACCAAGGACGCGATCAAGATGCTCGTCCTGGTCAACGAGGTCGCGGGCGACGGCTGGCTCACCCCCGACCTGTTCCGCCTCGGCGCCTCCTCCGTGCTCAACGACCTGCTGATGCAGCGCCAGAAGATGGCCACCGGCCGGTACGCGGGCCCCGACTACTTCACCCTGGACTGACGTGATGTTCGAATACGCACCGGCCCCCGAGTCCCGCGACGTCGTCGACATCAAGCCGTCCTACGGGCTGTTCATCGGCGGCGAGTTCACCGACGGCACCGGCACGCCGTTCAAGACGGTCAACCCCGCCTCCGAGGAGGTCCTGTCCGAGGTGGCGTCCGCGTCCGCCGACGACGTGGACCGGGCCGTCCGGGCCGCGCGCGAGGCGTTCGGCACCTGGTCGGCGATGCCCGGCTCCGAGCGGGCCAAGTACCTCTTCCGGATCGCCCGCATCATCCAGGAGCGCTCCCGCGAACTGGCCGTGCTGGAGTCGCTGGACAACGGCAAGCCGATCCGCGAGTCGCGCGACGTGGACCTCCCCCTGGTCGCGGCGCACTTCTTCTACTACGCCGGCTGGGCCGACAAGCTCTCCTACGCCGGGTACGGTCCCAGCCCCCGGCCGCTGGGCGTGGCCGGCCAGGTCATCCCGTGGAACTTCCCGCTGCTGATGCTGGCGTGGAAGATCGCCCCGGCGCTGGCCTGCGGCAACACGGTCGTGCTGAAGCCGGCCGAGACCACCCCGCTGACCGCGCTGCTGTTCGCCGAGATCTGCCGGCAGGCCGACCTGCCGCCGGGCGTGGTCAACATCGTGACCGGCGCGGGCGAGACCGGCGCGGCGCTGGTGAACCACCCGGACGTCGACAAGGTCGCCTTCACCGGCTCCACCGAGGTCGGCCGGCTGATCGCCCGGTCCGTCGCCGGGACGCGCAAGAAGGTCACCCTGGAGCTCGGCGGCAAGGCCGCCAACATCGTCTTCGACGACGCCGCGCTCGACCAGGCGGTCGAGGGCGTCGTCAACGGCATCTTCTTCAACCAGGGGCACGTCTGCTGCGCGGGCTCCCGGCTGCTGGTCCAGGAGTCGATCGCCGAGGAACTGCTGGAGGCGCTCAAGCGGCGCCTGGCCACGCTGCGCCTGGGCGACCCGCTGGACAAGAACACCGACATCGGCGCGATCAACTCCGCCGCCCAGCTCGCGAAGATCCGGGAGCTGTCCGACCACGGGGAGCTGGAGGGCGCCGAGCGCTGGTCCCCGGCGTGCGCGCTGCCCGAGCGGGGCTTCTGGTTCCCGCCGACGATCTTCACCGGCGTCGCGCAGTCGCACCGCATCGCCCGGGAGGAGGTGTTCGGCCCGGTGCTGTCCGTGCTGACCTTCCGTACCCCGGCCGAGGCGGTGGAGAAGGCCAACAACACCCCCTACGGCTTGTCGGCGGGCGTGTGGACGGAGAAGGGCTCGCGCATCCTGTGGATGGCCGACCGGCTCCGCGCGGGCGTCGTGTGGGCCAACACCTTCAACCGGTTCGACCCGACCTCCCCGTTCGGCGGCTACAAGGAGTCCGGCTACGGCCGGGAGGGCGGCAGGCACGGACTGGAGGCGTACCTCGATGTGTGACCACGATCGAACGCGGCGTCGGGTCCGTCGCGACCAGGCGACGCGGGGCCACGGCTTCGCCCGCGCCGGCCGTCCGGGGCTGCGCGGCTGGTTCGCCCACCGGTGCGGGGTGAGCCGGTGCGGCCAGATCTTCGTGCCGGCCAGGCTGGCACAGCAGGAGAGCTCGCGGAGAGGGCGCGGAGATGAGTAGGACCGAGTCGCCCGCACGGCTGGCCGTGCGCAAGACGTACAAGCTGTACATCGGCGGGGCGTTCCCGCGTTCGGAGAGCGGAAGGTCCTACGCGGTGACCTCCTCCAAGGGCGAGTTCCTGGCCAACGCCTCCAGGGCGTCGCGCAAGGACGCCCGTGACGCGGTGGCCGCCGCGCGCAAGGCGTTCGGCGGCTGGTCCGGGGCGACGCCGTACAACCGGGGGCAGATCCTCTACCGGATCGCCGAGATGCTGGAGGGCCGCCGGGCGCAGTTCGCCGCCGAGCTGGCCGACGCCGGAACCAAGCGCCCGGGGGACGTCGTGGACGCGGCCGTGGACCGGCTCGTCTGGTACGCCGGCTGGTCCGACAAGATCGCCGCGGTCGCGGGGTCGGCCAACCCGGTCGCCGGGCCGTACTTCAACATCTCCTCGCCGGAGCCGACCGGCGTGGTGGCGGTCGTCGCCCCCGACGACCCGCTGCTGGGCCTCGTCTCGGTGGTCGCCCCGGTGATCGTCACCGGCAACACCTGCGTGGTCGTCGCGAGCGAGCGGGCGCCGCTGCCGGCCGTCACCCTGGCCGAGGTGCTCGCCACCTCCGACCTGCCGGGCGGCGTGGTCAACATCCTCACCGGCTCGGCGAAGGAGATCGCGCCCTGGCTGGCCGGGCACATGGACGTCAACGCCCTCGACCTCACCGGCGTCTCCGACCCCGGTCTCGCGGTCGCGTGCGAGGAGGCGGCGGCCGAGAACCTCAAGCGGGTCCTGCGCCCCGCGCCCGCCGACCGGGCGGACGACTGGGCGGCCGACCCGGGCACCCGGCGCCTGACGGCGTTCCTGGAGACCAAGACCGTCTGGCACCCCACCGGTATCTGACGGGCCGCGCAACGGCCCCGGGGTCCGCTCCGGGGCCGGTACGGCGCCGCGTCCCGCCGGCCGGCCGGCCGCGGCGGGCGCGGGTCAGGTGCCGGCCAGGCGCGCCACGACCGGCGCGAACTCCTCCATGAACTGCGCGTTGACCGACACGTAGGAGACGCCCAGCCGATCCCTGCGCCGCCGCAGGGTCTCCACCATCTCGTCGGCCGTTCCGGTGAGCACGCCGGTGCCGCCCCGGGCCGCCACCTCGCGCGGGTCGACGCCCATCTGACGGGTGAGCCACCCGGGCCACTCGTCGCCGACGGCCGCCAGGTTCATGTTGACCTCCAGCCGGTCGCGGCGGTCCCCGGCGAACTCCGACAGGGTGTCCAGCCTGGCGGCGACCTGTTCCTCGGTGAACTGCGGCGGCACGCCGAGCGCGACGACGTCGGCCTTCCGCGCGGCCAACCGGAGCAGGCGGGGACCCGCGGCGGCGATCAGGACCGGCACGTCGCGCACCGCGTCCACGGTCCGCTCGACCCGCTCGACCCGCTGGGCCGGGGTGCCGAACCCGACGCCCAGCACGGCGGCGTCCTGTTCGGCGTGCGGCCGTCCCGCGCCGATCCCCAGCTCGAACCGGCCGCCGGTGAGCGTACGCAGGGTCGACGTCTCCCAGGCGACCGCCTCCGGCGTGCGGTAGGGCGCGCTCAGCACGTAGGTGCCGACCCGCAGGGTCACGGTCACGGTGGCGGCGACGGCCGCCGCGGTGAACGGCGAGAACGTGCCGAGCGTGTCGGGCACCAGCAGGGTGGCGTAACCCAGGTTCTCGGCGCGCCGGGCGAGCCCGGCCCATGCCTCGGCGTTCGGGGCGTGCGCGGCGACGACGCCGAACCTGAACGGGTGAGTGGTCATGGCCCCACGATCACCCGCGGGGGCCGTCCCAGGCATCCCTCATGGGGCCGACGACCGGCTACTCCATGGAGCGTAGGCCGTATGGCGGGTGCGGCGGGCCGGCCCGCCGGCGCGTGGCGCGCCGGGTGGGCGGTTCCGGAGCGGGCTGAGGCGGATCGGCCCGCCGGCGCGTGGCATGGCCGGGGTGCCCCGAGGCGGGACGGGCGGGACGGGCGGGTCAGTCCATCGGCGCGTGGCGCAGCCAGGGGTGGGCGGTCTCCAGCTGGGCGGCCAGGGCCAGCAGCTGCGGCTCGCCCCCCGGGGGCGCGACGAGCTGCACCCCGATGGGCATGCCCGTGGAGTGCCAGCCGTACGGGACGTTCATGGCGGGCCAGCCGGCCATGTTCCAGGCCGCGGTGACCGGCGCGTACGTGACGTTGGCCCGCACGTTGGCCAGCAGCCCGCGGTCGCCCCAGCGGTCGGCGGGCGGCGGGACGGCGGCGAGCGTCGGGGTGATCAGCACGTCGGCGTTGCCGAACCACTGGTCGGCGCCGTGGGCGCGCCAGCGGTCGCGGCCCGCCGAGCCGTCCAGCCCGAACCGGGCGAGCAGCCGGCCCGCCTTGGCCAGCGCCCGGGTGCGGCGCTCCAGCCGGCGCGGGTCCAGGTCCTCGGTGTCCTCACGGGCGCACGCGAACCAGCCGATGATCGCGGCCGCCCCCACCCAGCTCGGCATCCTCGGCTCGTGCTCCACCACGGTGTGCCCGGCGGCGGCGAGCGTGTGGCCCGCCTCGACCACGGCCCGCTGCAGCTCCGGGTCCACCGAGAACCCCGGCGGCAGCGGCACCGGCGCCGTGGCGATCCGCAGCCGCACCGGCTCCGAGGGGGTCAGCCCGCCCGGGTAGTCGTCGATGGCGCTGCCGGCCTCCAGGTACTCGCCGTCGCCGGGAGTCGCGAGGGACATGTCACCGGCCATCACCGCCAGGCCCAGCGCGAGGTCTCCCACGGTCGTGGCCAGCGGGCCGTTCTCCGACATCCCGTGCCAGTCGTGTCCGGGCGGCGGGACCACGCCCGTGCCGGGTTTGATCGTCACGAGCCCGCAGCAGGCGGCGGGGATGCGCAGTGAGCCGAGGCCGTCGTTGCCGTGGGCCAGCGGGACCATCCCGGCGGCCACCGCGGCGGCGGCGCCGCCCGACGAGCCGCCCGGGGTGCGCCGTGGGTCCCAGGGGTTGCGTGCCACGCCGTACGCGCTGTCGGAGAACCCGACCAGGCACAGCTCCGGGACGTTGGTGAGGCCGACGACCACCGCGCCCGCCGCCCTGAGCCGGGCGACCACCGGGTGGTCGGCGGCGGCGGCCTCGCTGGAGGAGGCCGCCGACCCGTTGCGCGTCGACTCGCCGCGGACCGGGATGTTGTCCTTGACCGCCACCGGCACCCCGGCCAGCGGCAGCTCGGCCAGGTCGGGCCGCTCCTGTACGGCGCGCGCCTCGGCCATGGCCCGTTCGGCCCGCACCTTGCGGAACGCGCCGATGCGCCCGTCGCGCTCGGCGATCAGCCGGAGGTGCTCCTCGACCACCTCCGGCGCACCGGCCTTGCCACGTCGAACGGCCTCCGCGATCTCACCTGCGGACTTCCCCACCCACGGCATGCCCCGAGTCTGGTACGGACGGCACGCCGACGGAAGTGTTCCACGTCTCAATCAGGTGACTTGTTGGGTACCGTCCGTGTCATCCGGGGTTACTGGCTTTCGTCCGAATCATCCCGCTCGTGCTGTTCGCTTTGGCCGGGGCCCTCCCGGCCCGCCCGCCTGACGTCGCGGCCCACCCCGCGCAGGGCCAGGCGCAGGGCGTACTCCAGCTGGGCGTTGACGCTGCGCAGGTCGTCGGCCGCCCATTTGGCGATCGCCTCGTAGACGGCCGGGTCGAGCCTGAGCAGGATCCGTTTGCGCTCAGCCATACAGGCTGCCGGCGTTCACCACCGGCTGGGTCGCGCGGTCACCGCACAGGACCACCAGCAGGTTGGACACCATCTGGGCCCTGCGCTCCTCGTCGAGCTCCACCACATCCTCCTCGGCAAGCCTGGTCAACGCGAGCTGCACCATTCCTACCGCGCCGGCGACGATCTGCGTGCGCGCCGCGACCACCTGCGCGGCCTGCTGGCGGACCAGCATGGCCTGGGCGATCTCCGGCGCGTAGGCGAGGTGGGTGATGCGCGCCTCCAGCACCTCCACCCCGGCGAGGTGGGTGCGCTCGCTCAGCTCGGTGGTCAGCTCGGCGGCCACCTCGGTGCCGTCGCGCAGGCTGGTGCGGCTGTCGTCGTGGGAGTCGTAGGGGTGGCTGGTGGCCAGGTGCCGGACGGCGGCCTCCGACTGGATCGCCACGTACTGCTCGTAGTCGTCCACGGAGAAGGCGGCCTTGGCGGTGTCGGTCACCCTGTAGACGACGACGGCGGCGATCTCCACCGGGTTGCCGTCGGCGTCGTTGACCTTGAGCTTGGCGGTCTCGAAGTTGCGCACCCGCAGCGTGACCCGCCGCCTGCTGGTGAACGGCGCGGTCCACTGGAAACCGGCGTCGCGCAGGGATCCGATGTAGCGGCCGAGGAACTGGACCACCATCCCGTCGTTCGGGTTGACCACGGTGAAACCGCTGATCACGACGAGCGCGATGACGCCCCAGGCGATCGCGGCGGCGACCAGGACGGCCGGCCCGGCCGCCAGGCCCACCGCGGCCAGGACGGCGCCGAGCAGCACGAGCCCGGCCAGGACGGTGAACCCGTTGAGGTGGAAGGCGCGTCGCTCCATGTGCTCTCCCTTGCTATCGGAGTGATATCACCACGATAGCGCCCAAAGAGGGGCGGCGCGCAAGCCGCTTTCCGGAGCGCAAGCCGCTTTCCGGAGCGCAGGCCGCTTTCCGGCGCGCAGGCCGTACCCCGCCGCCCCGGCCCGGTCCCGCCGAGGGCGGGTGGCAGGATGAGGGAGGACCCGAGCGGGAGGCGACGACGTGGTGGACGGCGGGCCGGTGAAGACGCCTGGTGGAGCGGGGGATCTGGACCACGCCGTCGCGGTGTTCGCGGAGGTGCGGCCCCGCCTGTTCGGCATCGCCTACCGGATGCTGGGCAGCGCCACCGAGGCCGAGGACCTGGTCCAGGACGTCTGGCTGCGCTGGCAGAACTACGACCGCGCCACGGTGGAGAACCCCGCCGCGTTCCTGGCGACGGTGGCCACCCGGCTGGCCATCAACGCGAGCCAGAGCGCGCGGGCGCGGCGCGAGACCTACATCGGTCCCTGGCTGCCCGAACCGGTCGACACCGGCGCCGATCCCTACCTCGGCGCCGAGCGGGGCGAGGCCCTGGAGTTCGCGATCCTGATCCTGCTGGAACGGCTCTCGCCCACCGAACGGGCGGCCTACGTGCTGCGGGAGGCGTTCGACTACCCCTACCGGCAGATCGCCGAGATCATCGGGGCCGGTGAGCCGGCCGTCCGCCAGCTGGTCAGCAGGGCCCGCAGACACGTGCTCGACGGACGTCGCGCGCCCGTGGCCGGGAACGAGCAGCGCCGGCTGCTGACGGCCTTCGTCACCGCCGCCCGCTCCGGCGACCTGAAGGCGCTGGAGGAGCTCTTCGCCGCGGACGTGACCAGCTACTCCGACGGCGGCGGCGCCGTGCGCGCCTCCCGCTTCCCCGTGGTGGGCGCGACCCGGGTGGCGAGGTACGTCAGGGCGTTCGCGAACCACTTCTGGGACGGCGTCGACGTGCGGTACGCGAGCACGAACGGGCAGACGTCCGCGCTGCTCGGCCGCGACGGGCAGGTGTTCGCGGTCCTCACGGTCGACGCCTCCGCCCAGGGCATCGACCGGGTGCTGTGGATGATGAACCCGGACAAGATCACCGCCGTGCCCGCCGGGCCGGACCGGCCGGGCTCGCGCCGTACGGCCTCCTCGTGATCGAGACGGCGGTCGGCGGGACGCGGAGGGCGCGCCCCGCGCCCCGCCACGGCCACGGGGTCCCCCCTGAACGGCCGGCCGATTCCACGGGCGCTCACGCGCCCTGGCCCGTGGTGGGCGCGGAGTCCAGGAACGCCGAGATCTGGGCGGCCCCGGTGCGCTCCAGCCAGGTGGAGAAGTCCATCGCGGCAGGATGGATCCGCCGGGTGGCCGCGATGTCCGCGCGGTAGCCGCGTTCGTTGAGCCATTCGTTGGCGTAGGCGAAGTCCTCACTCAGGTCCCGGATCGCCTCGATCGGGATCTGGACGTAGGGCAGCGCCGTCCCGAGCGCCTCGCCGATGGCCGCGGCGACCTGAACCGGCGTGAGCTCGTCGGCGGCCAGGGAGACCGCCCGGCCGATCCACTCCTCGGAGTGGCGGAACGCCGACTCGGTGATGAAGCCGACGTCGTCGACGGCCATGAGCTGCTGGGCCGTGTCCGGTGCGATCCCGGTGGACAGGCTCCCGTTCCGCAGCGCGTATCCGCCGGTGAAGTTCTCCATGAACGAGACCGGCCGCAGGATCGTCGCGGGCAGGCCGAGGCGGGCGATGTGTTGCTCGATCCGCCACTTGCTGACCAGGTTCACCGGCACCTTCTCGCTGAGATGGCGGTCCGCGCCGGCGACCGAGGTGAACACCAGGTGCCCGACGCCGGCGGCGTGCGCGGCCTCGGCGACGTTCACGCCCCAGCGGACCTCGTCCTCGGTGGTGAAGTCCGGTGAGGTGCCGGGCGAGCCGACCGTGGGCTGAACGCTGAACAGACCCCAGGCGTCCTTGGCCGCCGCGGTCAGGGAGGCGACGTCCTCCATCTGCGCCCGCACCACCTGCACACCGGCCCGCGCCAGTGCTCGCGCCCGCGTCCCGCTCGGGTCACGGGTGAGCGCACGCACCTGCCAGCCGCCGCGGAGCAGGTGGTGCGTCACGGCCCCGCCCTGCAGGCCGGTCGCTCCCACCACCACGACGGTCCTGTTCCTCGGTGTCACCGTCTCTCCTTCTGAGATCGGGGGAGGAGGAACCACTCGCATAAATGGGGTGGCCCTCCGGTTAGCGTTCGCTACGATATGGGGGACCACCCCACTTGGCAAGCCGTCAGGAGCCGCCGTGTCCAAGGACGCCGTCGTGCCATCCCGGCAGCGGATGCGTGCCGACGCCCGCCGCAACTTCGACCGGATCGTGGCCGCCGCCGGGACCCTCATCGCCGAGCACGGCGCCGAGGCGTCCCTGGAGGAGATCGCCCGCCGCGCGGAAGTCGGCTCGGCCACCCTGCACCGGCACTTCCCCACCCGGCGGGCACTCCTAGAAGCGGTCTTCGAAGACCGGGTGAAGGCGCTCTGCGCCAAGGCCGATGACCTGCTCACCGCCCCGGACCCGGGAGAGGCGCTGTTCACCTGGCTTCGCGCCGTCGGCGCCCACGCCGCGGCCAACCGGGGCCTGGGCGCTTCGCTGATGCGCGGCGGCGACCCGGCGCTCGGCCGTACCTGTCACGACATGATCATCAATGCGGGTGAGAGACTCCTCGCCCGCGCCCGAGCGACGGACGCGGTGCGCCCCGGGATCGCCGTCACCCATCTCCTGAAGCTCGTCGGCGCCATCTCCCTGGCCACCGAGCAGGAGCCCGACGGCCCGGCCGAAGCCGACCGCCTGCTGGCACTCGCCATCGACGGAGTCCGCCCGCGCTGAATCCCGCCTCCGTGAACGAGTGATCGCGCCGAGAACGGCGCACCGTCCGCGCTGAATCCCGCCTCCGCGAACGAGTGATCGCGCCGAGAACGGCGCACCGCGCGTCCGGCGAGGCGTCCCACCGGGTCGCCGTCCGTGGAATCCCTCACGGTCCCGGCGCTCCGAAAGACGATTCCGGGACGACCCCGAACCGTTTCCCCGGACTCTTGAACCGGCCCCGCGACTCCTCAGCGCCGCGGGTTGGCGCGGCGGGTGGCGACCGCCGACAGGGGGTCCTCCGGCCAGGGGTGCCGGGGATAACGGCCCCGCAGCTCCGCCCGGACCGCGCGGTAGCCCTCGCGCCAGAACGTGGCCAGGTCGGCGGTGACGGCCGCGGGCCGGCCCGCTGGGGACAGCAGGTGCACCACCAGCGGCACCCCGGCGATCCGCGGGGCCTCGTCCCAGCCGAACAGCTCCTGCAGCTTGGCCGCCAGGACCGGCCGGTCGCCGGAGTAGTCGATCCTGATCCGCGAGCCGCTGGGCACCTCGATCCGCTCGGGGGCGACTTCCGACAGCCGGGCGTGCCACGGGACGAGGCGGTGCAGCGCGGCGACCACGTCGATGCGCTCCAGGTCGGCGCGGCGGCGGGCGCGTGACAGTTCCGGCTCCAGCCACCGCTCGGCCGCCTCGACGAGGGCGTCGTCGTCCGTCGCGGGCCAGGGGTCGCCGAGCGCGCGGCGGCAGAAGGCCAGGCGTTCGCGCAGCGCGACGGCCTCGGACGTCCAGCGCAGGAGCGAGAGCCCCTCGGCCCGCAGGCCCGCGAGTACGGCGGGCCGGACGTCGGCGTCGCGCAGCGGGACCGACGACAGTTCGACGGCGCCCAGGCGCTCCACCCGGCGCGCCGAGACGTCGCCGCGCCGCTCACCCGGCGGGACCCGCCAGACGACCTCCTCGGCGGCGTCGTACAGGGACGCGGCGGCCAGCCGGGCGGTCTCCTCGTCGATCACGACGGCCTGTCTGATCCGCGCCGCCGCCGATCCCGCCGGCCGGTCGGCCACCGCGATCGCCAGCCACTCCGCGTCGCCCAGCCGCGACCCGGCGGACGGCTCCGCGGCCGTCCCCGACGCCATCAGGTACGCCCCGCCGCGCCGCCGGGCCACCCGCTCCGGGTAGGCCAGCGCCACCGTCAGCCCGGCCACGGCGTCGTCGGACCCGAGCCCGCCGGTCCCGGGCCGGCCGCCTGCGGCTCCGCCGGTCCCGGAGCGGCCGCCCGCGGTTCCGCCGGTCCCGGAGCGGCCGCCCACGGCTCCGCCGGTCCCGGAGCGGCCGGACGCGGGGCCGCCGGTCCCGGAGCCGTCGTCTCCGGAACGCCGGGTCCCGGGGCGGCCCGCCGACCCCGGAGCGGACCCGTCACGCCCGGCGTCCTCCCGGGGGACGGCGCGAGCCAGGCGGGCGGCCTCCCCGCGCCAGCGGGCCGGGAAGCCGTCCCCTGGCCCGTTCCCGCCCCGCCTGGCGGACCGCCAGATCGCCACCAGGTCGTCGCCGGCGTCCCGGGGCAGCGGCTCCGACAGCAGCGCCACCACCTCCGCGGCCCCGGGACCCGCGTCGACCAGGGCGCGGGCCAGGCGGGGGTGGACCCCGGCGGCGGCCATCAGACGGCCCCGCCCGGTGACCCGGCCGCCCGAAGCGTCAAGGGCGCCCAGGGCGAGCAGGGTCCGCCGGGCGGCGTCCATCGCGGCCGGCGGAGGCGGGTCGAGCAGGGCGAGCCCGGCGGCCTCGGGGTCGCCCCAGCAGGCGGCCTGGAGGGCGAAGCCGGTCAGGTCGGCCAGGGAGATCTCGGGCCGCGCGTACTCGGGCAGGCGGTCGTGCTCGGCCTGCGACCAGCACCGGTACACCGTCCCCGGCGCCTCGCGGCCCGCCCGCCCGGCGCGCTGGACCGCCGAGGCCCGGGATGCGCGGACCGTGGTGAGCGAGCCGAGGCCGCGGGCGTGGTCGGTGCGGGGCTCGCGGGCCAGGCCCGAGTCGACCACGACCCGGACGCCGGGCACGGTCAGGCTGGACTCGGCGACCGAGGTGGCGAGCACGACCCGCCGCCCCCGGCCGGGGGAGAGCACGGCGTCCTGGACGCGGGCCGGGGCCTGCCCGTGGACCTGGAGGATCTCCGCGCCCCCGGTGTCACCGCCGAGCAGCGCGGCGACCCTGCCGATCTCGCCGACCCCCGGCAGGAAGCACAGCACGTCCCCCTCCCGTTCGGCCAGGGCGCGCCGTACGACGGCGGCGACGTGGGACAGGAACGCCGGGTCCACCCGCAGGCCGCGCGGTGGCGTCACCGGACCGGAGGGAGGCGCCCAGACGGGGGTGACGGGGTGCGCCTCACCGGAGGCGCGCACGACCGGCGCCGCGTCACCGTCCCCGTCACCTGACGCACCCGTGCCGTACGGCGAGCCCGGTGCCGCGCCGGGCGAGGCGCCGGACACCGTGTCGGACGACGCGCCGGATGACGCACCGGGCACTGTGCCGGACGACGCGCCGGACACCGTGTCGGACGACGCGCCGCCGTACGGTGGGGCGCCCGAGCCGAGCAGCCGGGCCCACGGCCCCGCGTCGGCGGTGGCGGAGGCGGCGACGATCCGCAGGTCGGGACGGAGGGTGGCGCGAACGTCGAGGAGGAAGGCCAGGGCGGTGTCGGCGTCCAGATGGCGCTCGTGGCACTCATCCAGCAGGACGGTGCCGACGCCGGCCAGCTCGGGGTCGCGTTGCAGCCGCTGGAGCAGAACCCCGGTGGTGACGACCTCGACGATCGTGTCCGGTCCGGCCCTGCGCTCGCCCCGTACGGAGAACCCGACCTCCGCGCCCACCTGGGAGTCCAGCATCCAGGCCATCCGGCGGGCCGCCGCCCGCGCCGCCATCCGGCGGGGCTCGGCGACGATCACCCGTCCCGGTTTCCGCACCCGCACCCGTCCTCGGCCGGGACCCGGTTCACCGGTGAGCCCGGTGGGCCCGGTGAGATCGGCGGTCCCGGCGAGTCCGGCCAGCGCGAGCGGGACGAGCGTGGTCTTGCCCGTGCCGGGTGGCGCGGCGAGCACGGCGACGCCGCGCTCGTCCAGGGCCGCGAGCAGTTCGGGCAGGACGTGGCGGACGGGCAGGTCGAAGCGGTCGGGACGCACCCGTCCAGTCTTCCCGATCCGGACGACCGCGCCGTCCGCGGTCCGTGCCGTCCACCGCCTGTGCCGTCCGCGGTCCGTGCCGTCCACCGCCTGTGCCGTCCGCGGTCCGTGCCGTCCACCGCCTGTGCCGTCCGCGGTCCGTGCCGTCCGCCGCCTGTGCCGTCCGTCGTCCGTGCCGTCCCTGTCGGCGGCACCCGGAAAGATCGCGGTCAGCCGGTGTGGACGGCGTCAGGCCGGTCTGTGGCGCCGGTAGTGGCGGGCGACGCGGGCGCGGTTACCGCAGCGGGCCGCCGAACACCAGCGGCGGCGCGGATGGGAGGGCAGGAACAGCATCACGCAGTCGTCGGCCGCGGCCTACGCCATGGGGTTGAGGACGTCGAAGGAGACCAGGGCGATGATGACGATGCCCAGGATGATCCGGTAGACCACGAAGCCGGTGAAGCGGTGGGTGCTGATGTACTTCAGGAACCACGCCACCGCGGCGTAGCCGACGACGAACGAGATCACCGTGGCCAGGATGGTCGGCCCCCACTCGGGCGCCCGGCCGTCGCCGATCTTGAACAGCTCCAGGAAACCGGAGCCCAGCACGGCGGGGATGGCCAGCAGGAAGGAGTACCTGGCGGCCTCCTCCCGGCGGTAGTCGAGCACCAGGCCGGCGCTGATCGTGCCGCCGGAGCGGGAGACGCCCGGGATCAGGGCCAGCGACTGGGCGAAGCCGTACACCAGGGCGTGGGTGAGGCTGAGGTTCTTCTGCAGCGTGAGCTTGTTGCGGGCGGTGCGGTCGGCCAGCCACAGGACCGCGCCGAAGACGATCAGGGTGGTGCCGATCAGACGCAGGTCGCGGAAGACCGTCTCGATGCTGTCCTTGAACAGCAGGCCCAGAACGACGATCGGGATCGTGCCGGCGATGACGTACCAGCCCATCCGCGCCGCGTGGTGGGATCGCAGGTCGGGCCGCCACAGCGACCGGACCCAGGTGGAGATGATCTCCCAGATGTCCTTGCGGAAATAGATCACCACCGCGGCCTCGGTGCCGAGCTGGATCACCGCCGTGAACGCCGCGCCCGGGTCCTGCCAGCCCAGGAGCGCCGAGACGACCCTGATGTGGGCACTGGAGGAGATCGGCAGAAACTCCGTCAGCCCCTGTACGAGTCCGAGGACCACCGCTTCGAACCAGCCGATCAACTTGGTGCCTTTCGTCCCGGCGTGTGCGTGCCGTAGGCGAGGCTAGCGGAGCGCGGAGGCCCCCGTGACCGGGTCGCCGCCGAGGAGCCGCGTGGGCCGCCTCACGGAACCCGCGGGCCGCCGTCACGGGATCGGGCGGAAAGGCGGGAAATCGCGCGGAATCGCTGTCATCCGTACGGCGGGCCCAGGCGGTAGTGATCGGCGGAGCTTCGCACTGGAGGCAGGATGACAGAGTTCGCGGAGTACGTCGCGCAACGCCACGAGAGGTTGCGGAGAACGGCGTATCTCCTCACCCGGGACTGGGCGACCGCCGAGGACCTGGTGCAGACGGCGCTGGCCAGGGCCTGGCTGGCCTGGCGGCGGATCGACGGGGACCCCGATCCGTACGTGTACCGGATCATCGCGAACACGCACGCCTCCTGGTGGCGGCGGCGCTGGCGGGGCGAGGTCCCGACCGGGGACCTCCCGGACCGGGCGGACGCCGGGGACTTCACCGACGAGGTCGGCGACCGGGACGCGCTGTGGGCCGCGATCGGCGCGCTGTCCGCCCGCCAGCGGGCGGTGGTCGTCCTGCACTACTACGAGGGGATGACCCTCTCCCAGGTGGCCGGTGTGCTCGGCTGCTCGCTGGGGGCGGTCAAGAGCCAGCTCGGCAGGGCCCTCGCGAGGCTCAGAGTGGATCAGCGGGTTCGGATGACGATGGGAGCGGAGCGATGACCTACACCGAGCACGATCTGCGGGAACTGCTCGACGAGCGCGGCGCGGGCGGCAGCGGGGGCGCCGCCCGGCTGGAGGAGATCCTGCGCCGGGGCCGGGCCGTCCGGCGCAGGCGCAGGCTGGCGGGCGCGGCCGGGGCGTTCCTGGCCTCCGGCGCGGTGGCGGCTGCGGTGGCGGTGCCGTTCTCGCTGCCCGGGGGATCCGGCGGCGGGGACACGGTGACCGCCGCCCGGTCCATGACGCCTGTGGCCGCGCCCGCGGAGGGATCGGTGACGGGACCGGTGGAGAGGCCCACGGAGAGGCCGGTGCCGCCGCCTACGGAGAGGCCGGCGGCGCGGCCGACAGAGAGGCCCGCCCCGAGACCCACCGACGGCACGAAGGCACGCCCCGTGCCCCGCCCGCCCGAGCCGGGCAAGGACCTTCCCGCGTCCCTGAAGGACATGGACCGCAGGAAGGTGACGCTGATCGGAGGGTACCGGTCGAAGACGACGGGCACGCCCTACACCCTGAGGTTCACACCGACCAGCCGGTACACGGGGCTCAGATTCGTCTGCGCCGAGCCCGGCACGAGGCTCGTCGTCTTCGTGCCGGGGGGGTCGTTCAACGCTCCATGCCCCCACGCGGGATCTCGGCAGGTGAAGGACAAGGCGTTGTTCACGCAGCACAGCCCGGAATCGGCCGGTCCGGCCTGGGTGGGGCGGGAACAGACCCACACCATCTGGGTGGTTCCTCCCGGCGCCCGCCGGATCAGCTTCGCCGAGGCGAAGCGTCGGGGGTGCGCGCCGCGGGACGACAGGGGGGTCCGGTGCGGCGACGGATATCTCGTGCCGGAGTTCGGTTCCTCGAAGGAGCTGATCGAGCTCCGGAAGCGGCCCGGCCGCTGGGCGGTGGGCGTCTACGACCGGCCCGCGTCCTGACCCGCGCCGCGGTGTCCCCGCCGCACCCGGGACGCCGCGCCGGGGACACCGGCTGTACGGGCTCCCGCCGCGACGGGGCTCGGCGACGACGGCCCGTACTGCGCCGGAGACCCCTCCGTACGGCTCCCGCCACGGGGCGGGAGCCGTACGGAGGGGTCCCGCGGGGACTCATCGGGTCCCCGCGGGCGCTGGCGGGTTCTAGCGGGTGATCTTCACGTCGTCGATGCCGGCCTCGACGAGCGAGGCGGTGGAGGCGTCGGCGGCCTCGACGAGGATGCGGATGGTCTGCCCGGCGTAGGAGGAGATGTCCGCCTCGGCCGCGGCCCAGGCGCCGTTGCGGTTGGCCGCCGCGCCGAGCTGCTGGAAGACCTGGGTGGTGGTGGAGCCGACGACCTTGACGCGCAGGTAGTCGGCGCTGGAGGAGTTGGAGCCGTGCGCGAGGTACCACGAGAAGCCCAGCTTGAGCGGGCCGCCCGACGGCAGCGTGATCGGCGGTGACTGCACGGTGGTGGTGCCGCCGTCGATGTCGTAGTCACCGGCCGCGGCCCCTGCCAGGCGTCCGGTGACCAGGTCGTTGGTGCCGCTGACCGTGGTGCCGAGCTGCTTGGCGCCGCTGGAGGTGGTGGCCTGGGGGACGCCGCGCTCCCACTGGCCGAGGGTGGCGGTGTCGGTGCCGGCCGGGTTGACGGTCCAGCCGGTCGCCGTCTCGAAGGTGTCGGAGTGGACCGTCACCGGCGGGGTGGCGGTGGCGATCGTCCACACGGCGTAGGCGATCGCGTCGGCGTTGCGGTTCAGCGCGGTGTCGTTGACGTTGGAGGTGGTGTCGCACGAGCGGTGGTAGCAGGAGTCGAACGCCGCGCCCGCCGTACCGCCCCACAGGCTCGCCTGGGTGCTCGACTTGATGCCCTCGGCCCCGGTGAACGTGCCGCCCGCCGGGATGCCCACGGCGATGAACGGCCCGTAGTCGGAGCGTCCGTCGAAGTCGGTGCCCCGGGTCGGCACGCCGATCGAGGCGAAGTAGGCGGCGAGCGTCGCCTCCAGCTGCGCCGAGCCGGCCGGGCCGGGGCCCGAGCCCACGCCGTCGGAGTTGTCTCCGTCGTAGATGAAGTAGCCGGGGTTGGGAGAGCCCACCATGTCGAAGTTCAGGTAGCCCTTGATCTTGGACCGTTCGGTGGACGGCAGGTTGTTCACGTAGTACTGCGAGCCGCGCAGGCCCAGCTCCTCGGCGCCCCACCAGGCGAAGCGCAGGTGCTTGGACGGCGCCAGGGACTGGCGGGAGACCTCCAGCGCGGTCTCCAGGATGGCGGCGCTGCCGGAGCCGTTGTCGTTGATGCCGGGTCCGGCGGTCACGCTGTCGAGGTGCGCGCCGACCATGAGGATGTCGTTGGGGTCGCCGCCGGGCCAGTCGGCGATGACGTTGTAGCCGGTCGCCCCGTTGTAGCTGAACGACTGCAGGGTGGTGGTGAAGCCCGCGCCGTCCAGGAGGTTCTTGACGTAGTTGGCCGAGGCGAGATAGCCGGGGCGGCCGTGGGCGCGGTTGCCGCCGTTGGCGGTGGCGATGGACTGGAGCTGGGTGAGGTGGGCCTTGACGTTCGTCAGCGAGATGTCCGGCGGGGCGGCCGCCGAGACGGCCGGCGCGGTGATCGCCAGCGGGATGGCCAGGATCGCTGCCGTCCCGATGCTCCACAGTCTGCGCATCATGCTCCTCGGGTTGGGAGGTGAGGGGATCCCCCGATCGGCGCGCGCCTTCGTGGGGCGCGCGCCGTACAACCTGGTGGTGCGCCGGTGCGCCGCGGAGGCGGCGCGTGCGGTGTGGTCCGGTGCGCCGCGGACGCGGTGCGGATGCGGTGCGTGTGGTGCCGGTGTGGTCGGTCGCGCCGCGCCGCGGACATGGTGCGCGGCGCGGCCGGGCGGGGCGGGCTAGCTCGCCGCGCCGTGCGCCGGGATCCGCGCCGGGGCGGCGGACCTGGCCAGGGCGGCGGCGTTCCGGTCGGGGATGCCGGTCAGGTCGTAGGCGTAGCGAGCGGTCGCGTAGCCGATGGCCTTGGCGTTGCGGTCGAGGGCGGCGGCGTTGATGTTGGTGATGGTGTCGCACACGTCGTGGTAGCAGGGGTCGTACGGCGCGCCGGCCGTGCCTCCGAAGAGGGCGGCCTCCTCGGCGGTCTTGATCCCCTCGGCGCCGGTGAAGATGCCGCCGGACGGGATGCCGTTGGCGATGAACGCGCCGTAGTCGGAGCGGCCGTCGAAGTCGGTCCCCTTGAACGGCAGGCCGCGCTTGCCGTAGTACCGCTCGAAGACCTTCTCGATCCCGGCGGAGCCGTCCGGGCCGGGGCCCGAGCCCTCGGCGTCGGAGTCGTCGCCGTCGTAGAGGAAGGTGACGTCGTTCGGCGAGGCCACCATGTCGAAGTTGAGGTAGAGCCGGATCCGGTCCCGCTCGGCCTGCGACAGGCCCGCGACGTACTGGTCGGAGCCGAGCAGGCCCAGCTCCTCGCCGGCCCACCAGGCGAACCGCAGCCGGTTCTTGGTGGGCAGGTGCGCCATCTTCAGCGCGGTCTCCAGGATGGCGGCGCTGCCGGAGCCGTTGTCGTTGATGCCGGGGCCCTCGGGGACGCTGTCGAGGTGGGCGCCGGCCATCACGACCTCGCCGGCGGCGCCGAGCCGGGACTCGGCGATGAGGTTCTTGGCGTGGCCGACCGTGGTCTTGGCGTCCACCTTCAGGTGGACGACCGTGCCCGGGCTGTCGGCCAGGTCGAGGCCGACGGCGGTGCTCGCGATGACGACGGGGAAGCCGAAGCGCCACTCGCGGATGTCGAACTCGAACGGGTCGGTACGGCCCGGCTGGCCCTCGTTGAAGAAGATGACGCCGGCCGCGCCCGCGGCCTTCGCGTTGAGGGCCTTGTCGATGAACGCGCAGGTGCCGCGCTGGATGAGGGCGATCCGGCCGGGGACGAAGCCGGTGAAGTCGGAGCTCTCGCAGCCCGCGGTGGAGGTGTTGGGGACGGGGGCGGGCGGGACGACCGGGTCGACGACCTGGATCTGCGCGGTGACGTCCCCGCCGCCGGAGGGGGTCACGGTGACGAAGTCGGTGGGGTTGGCGTACGTCTTCGCGTCGGGGGAGACCTGCTGCAGGACCGAGGGGGAGAACTCCTCCCACTTGACGGGGAACTCGACGTCGGTGGTGGAGACCTTGTATCCGGCCCGGGTCACCTTGTCCCTGATGTAGGCGAGCGAGGCGTCGTAGCCGGGTGTTCCCACGGCGCGGGTGCCGCCGTTGGCGTCGGCGATGGACTGCAACGCGTCGAGATGCTTCTTGACGTTCTTGCCCTTGACCAGGTGGGCCAGGGCCTCCGCCAGGACGTCGGAGACGCCGGTCGCGGCGGGTGCGGCGGTCCCGGCCGTCGCGGCGGGCGCCGCGAGGGCGAGGGGGAGGGCGACTGCCGTGACCAGGGTGGCCGCCCTGACCATGCCGCGGCGTGACGTAAGGCGCATTGCGCTCCTCGGAAGGTGGAACGTGGAAGGTCCCCCGTGCGTACTAAGGCGGAACGTACCGTTATAAGTGGCCCGCGCCTAGATCCTCCCGAGCGGGGATGCGAAAAGTTATGGGGTGCCCCGGGACGCCGCGGTACGGTCCGCGCCGGGACCCGCCCCGATCCCGCTGTACGGCTCGCGCGCCAGGACACCGTCCGGCTCCGGAGCGCGGTTCGCTTCCGCGGCGGAGAGCACGCCCCCGGTACGGCTCCCGCCCGGCCCGGTGGGAGGCGTGCCGGGAGCCTCACGGGAGCCGGCCGGGGCCCCGGTGATCCTGACGTCGTCGATGCCGGCCTCGATGAGCGATGGGGTGGCGTTGTCCGCAGCCTCGATGAGGATGCGGATGGTCTGCCCGGCGAAGTCGGAGATGTCCGCGTGGGCGGTGTTCCAGACGCCGTCGCGGTTGGTGGGCTCGCCGAGCCGTTCGAACACCCGGCGCGTGGTGCGGCCGACGACCTTGACGCGCAGGTGGTCGGCGTCGGTGGCGGTGGCCGCGTGCGCGAGGTACCAGGAGAAGGACAGCTTCAGCGGGCCGCCGGCCGGCAGCGTGATGGGCGGCGACTCGATGCTCGTCCTGCCCCCGTCGACGTCGTCGGCCCCCGCCGACGGTCCGGCCCGCCGCCCGGTGACCAGGTCGTTGACGCCGCTGGTCGTCCTGCCGAGCTGCTTGGGCCCCTGGTAGGAGGTGGCCTCGGGGCGGCCGCGCTCCCACCGGCCGCCGGTGGCGGTGTCGGTGCCGGCGGGGTCGGTGATCCAGTCGGTGGCCGACTCGAACCTGTCCTGCCAGACGACCCCCGGGGCGGAGGCCACGGAGGACGCCCACACCAGATGGGCGATCGCGTTCGCGTTGCGGTTCAGCGCGGTGTCGTCGATGTTGGAGACGGTGTCACACGCCTGGTGGTAGCAGGGGTCGAACGGCCTGCCCGCCGTACCGCCCCACATCTGGGCCTGGGCCACGTTCTTGATGTCCTCCGCCCCGCTGAAGATACCGCCGACCGGAATGCCGACGGCGAGGAACGAGCCGTGGTCGGACCGGGCGTTCAGTGGGGTGTCCTGCACGAACACGCCGATCGAGGCGTAGTAGGACTTGAAGGCCCTCTCCAGCTCGGCGGAGCCCTCCGGGGGCGTGATCACATTGGCGCCGGTGCCGTTGTCGCCGTCGTAGACGAAGTAGCCGACGTTGGGTGAGGCGATCATGTCGAAGTTGACGTACGCCTTGATCTTCTTCCGTTCGCTCACCGGAAGGTCGTTCACGTAGTGCGCGGAGCCGCGTAGGCCCAGCTCCTCGGCTCCCCACCAGGCGAAGCGCAGGTGCCGGGAGGGCTTCAGGCCCTGGCGGGACATCTCCAGCGCCACCTCCAGGAGAGCGGCGCTGCCGGAGCCGTTGTCGTCGATGCCCGGCCCGGCGGTCACGCTGTCGAGGTGCGCGCCGACCATGAAGACGTTGTCGGGGTCGCCGCCGGGCCAGTCGGCGATGACGTTGTAGCCGGTCAGGCCACCGTAGGTGAACGGCTGCAGGACGGTGACGAACCCGGCGCCGTCAAGGAGGTTCTTGACGTAGTTCGCCGAGGCGAGGAAACCGGGGCTGCCATGGGCGCGGTTGCCGCCGTTGGCGTCGGCGATGGCCTGGAACCGGGCCAGGTGCGCCTTGATGTTCGCCAGCGAGAGAGGCGGCGCGGGGAGCGGGGCCGCCGTCGGCGGGGTGAACGTCGGCGCGGCGACGTCCAGGCGGGCCGGCGGGAGCGTCGGAGCCGGCGGCGGGACGGCCAGGGGAGCTGCGACCGGGGTGGTGGCCGGGGTGGCCTGTGGGGACGCGGGGGGCGTGGCGACCGGCGGCACCACCGGCGGGACGGCCGCCGAAACGGCCGGTGCGACGAGCACCAGGGGCACGGTGAGGATCGCCGCCGTTCCGGCGGCCAGGTGGTTGCGCATCATGCTCCTCGGATCGGAAAGGGACGTGCGGGGTACTCCGAGGGGCGCGCACCCCCGTAAACCGTAAGCGGCGTAAAACCCCGAGGCGGGCCTGACGCGCCGGTCGGGAATGCGAAGGCGGGAATGGGTTTTACCAGGTGAAGCGGGGCGTGGCCGGGAAAGGCGGGACCGGTGCGACCCTGTCAGGGTTTTCTCAGGGTCACGCGGGGAACGTGGACGTCCCGGGCCCTCGTTGGACGGGGTGAAGACGACGACTCGGAAAGAGGAAGAAATGCACCGTTCGGCAAACCACAAGATCATCGCCGGTGTCTGCGGCGGGATCGCGGACAGCCTCGGCGTGCCGCCCACCCTCGTCCGGGTGCTGTGGCTGATCCTCTCGCTCCTCCCCGGGCCGATGTGGATCGCCTACGTCCTGCTGTGGATCTTCATGCCGAAGGCCCCCTCCGCCCGCTACTAGAGGCCGCCCGCCACCGGTACCCGCCGGGGAAAATATGCTGGGGACATGAGGCAACGTCCCCTGTCGCTGATCCAGGACGAGCTGGTCGAGTACGAGAAGGCCATGGAGCGGATGACCGACATGGTCGGTCAACGGCAGCGCGACGAGCGCCCCGACACCCTCTGGCTCCTCAGCCACCCGCAGGTGTACACCGTCGGCAAGCGCACGCTCCAGGAGCACCTGCCCGACCCGTCCCACGGCATCCCGGTCGTGAGCACGGGCCGCGGTGGGCAGCTCACCTACCACGGCCCGGGCCAGCTCGTCGGCTACCTGATCGTCAAGCTCGACGAGACCGAGAGGATCGTCGACTACGTCCGGGAGGTCGAGCTGCGCCTCGTCCGCGCGCTCGGGGCGCTCGGCGCCCCGGCCGAGCGCCGCGACACCCCGCCCGGCTCCGAGCTGCTCACCGGGGTGTGGACCGTCGCGACCGGCCGGAAGATCGTCTCGATCGGCATGCGGCAGAGCCGCGGCGTGACCAGCCACGGGTTCGCCCTCAACGTCGAGGGCGACCTGTCCCCGTGGAACTGGGCGGTGCCGTGCGGCATGCCGGAGGTCGACATGACCTCCCTGAGCCGCGAGATCGGCGCCCCGGCCGACATGGACCGGGTCCGGGCCGCGGTCGCCGAGGCGTTCGAGGCGTCCCCCGAACCGGCCTGACGCCGTTCCCGGCGGATCCCCGGGCGCCCGGAACGGCCGGCCCGGTCCGGGCGGAGGGACCGGTCCCGCCCGGGTGATGCGGCCGGTTCAGGCCGGTTCGGGCCGGTCCGTACGGCGCCGGTTCAGACGGCTCCGAGGTGGGAGACGGTCCGGTGGACCGGGACGCCCGGGACGCCCGCCGCCCCGGTGCGGTTCACCCAGCAGAAGTCCACCCCGGCGGCCCGCGCGCAGGCGCCGTCGCTCGCCGGGGAGTCGCCGACCATCAGCGCGTCGTCGGCCTTGGCCTCCAGCAGGCCGAGGGTGTGGTGCAGCAGGTCGCCGTCGGGCTTGCGCATGCCCACCTCGGGCGCGATCACCACGTGCCGGAAGAACCCCCCGATCCGGGTACGGCGCAGCTTGGCCCGCTGGACGTCGGCGAGGCCGTCGGTCACCAGGGCCAGCGGGAACCGCCGCGCCAGCCGCCGCAGGGCGGCACGGGCCTCGGGGAACAGGGCCACGTGCCGCCCGAGCGCGTCCTCGAAAGCCGTCGCGACCCCGCCGGGGGCGCCCAGCCGGGCCCAGCGCTCCAGCCGGAGCTCCGCCAGCGTGATCAGATGCTCGCGGTAGGCCGCCCAGAGCGGCTCGTTGACGGCGTGGAAGGCCGCCAGGAACTCGGCGTGGTCCATCCGGAAGAACCGGCGGCGGACCTCAGCCAGCGCGGCGCGCTCCGTCCGGGCATAGTCGACCACCGTCCCGTCCAGGTCGACCAGCATGACCAGGTGCCGACCCGCCCTCGCCGAGCCCATCGCGCTCCGACAGCCGGAGGATCTCCTCGACCGCCGCCGCGTCCACCGCGTAGATGTGCGGAACGTCGACGAAGACCCTCATCGCCCCACAGTCCACTCCGAGGTCTTCGGCGACCTCGCCCTGGATACTACGCAGCGGCACGTAGTTCAGGTAGGAGGTGAGGGCGTTCTGTGACCGGAAGGCCGCGGTCATCGCCAGTCGCCCCTCGCGGAGCCGGAAGGCGAGGCTGGTCAGGCAGGGCACCGCGTCCGGCGGCTCGCCGGGGGCGGTCAGGGAGATCCAGGCGCTCTTGGTGTACGGCTTGGCGCGCAGCACGCCGGCCGCCCAGCGGAGCTGGTCGACGCCGAGGAACTGCCGGAGCCGGCCGCCGTAGCTGTACTTGAACGGCGGGATCACCGTGCGCTCACTGAACTTCCGGGAGTACGGCGGGATCTTCCGGGCGTCGCCGTAGGAGCGCAGGATCGGGTCGTCCCAGCCGAGGCCGGTGATCTCGAACAGCGCCGGCGGCGCCTCGAAGATCGGGCCGCGGTCGTCCTCGGCGGGCAGGCCGTGGCGCCGCACGTGGCGCATCAGCCAGATCCACGTCTCCCCACAAGACGCGAATCTGAGGTAGTCGGGCATTCAGGTCTCCACGTTGGGGAAATGGTAGGGGTTGTGGGGAAGCCTGCGGCGGCGGGAGACGTTCGCGCGGACGTAGTAGATGAAGTAGTGGATCAGCGCGATCAGCCCGATGACCACGATGAGCAGCCCCGGGTTGGGGTCGGCGCCCACCAGGCCGAGCACGCCGACCGCCATGTAGACGCCGTTGACCACGGCGAGCATCATCACGTTGACGCCCGGCCAGGCGAGCGGCGCGTACGTCTCGGGGTAGCGGGGGTCCACCGGCAGGTTGGGGGTCCAGCCCAGCGCGGACAGGTGGTCCTTGAGCTGGACGACGTAGAGCAGGCGGAAGTTGTTGATGGCGCGGGCGGTCCGCATGTGGGCGTTCACGGCCTCGATCAGCCGCAGGAACGGCAGCATGTTCAGCAGCCCGAACGCGGTGACCATCGCGAACAGGTAGCCCGGCACGCCGTCCCACGAGGTCAGCGCCCGCGGGTCGATCACCTTCGTGCTGGCCAGCGCGATCGCGGCGGCGAACGGCGCCGACAGGAGGCTCATGGAGAGCCGGGTCATCTTGAGCCGTTCGTCCTTGGCGGAGAGGTAGACGTTGTAGGTCCCGGTGAAGTCGACGGCCACGAGCTGGAGGAAGTCCTTCGGCTCCACGGGCAGGTCGTCCAGCCTCTCGGGCAACGACTCCGCGGTCATGCGCGGCACCATTTTTCGCATCGGGACCCACTTTCGCGAAGTAGTGGACCGTCCCTGGTGACACGATTTTGACGCACCTGTCAGTGCGGTGCGCAGGGTTTCGCGACATCGTTCGAGAAGTTATCTTTTCTCGGCGTTTTTCCTGCTCTTTATTGCTGATTCGGCCGGCCGCTCCGGCCGCTCCGGCTGCTCCGGCTGCTCCGATCGCGTTCCCGCCTTGTGTCCCGCCCGCTCACACCGCGCCCGTACCGCGCCCGCGCCCCGGCGCGCGGAGCCGCGCGGCAATCGCCCGCCGGGCCGTACGACCCGGCCCACGCGTCCGGCCTGCGGCAGGTGTGCGTCCCCGCGAACGGGGCACCAGAACGCGAGGACCGTCGTTTCGGAACTCCGGCTCGGGGGCCGGGGGCCGGGACGTCGCCGGAGCCCGCCGTTCCGGCGGCGCGCGCCGTTCGGCGGTCCTCCGTGGCCGCGGCACCGCGCCTCCGGTCCGCCGCGGCCCCGCACGGACGGGGTGGGAGCCGATGGACGTCGCCGGAACACACACGCTCACGAGGGCCGCCAGGGCGTCAGGACTGCGCCACGAGCTCTACCCCTACTCCGGGGAGGCGCAGTTCCTCTCCGGAGCGCTGTCCTTCATCGAGGACGCGCTGGCGGCCGACGAGGTCGTACTGGTCTCCGTACCGGAGCGGAGGGAGCGGGTCCTGCGCGCGGCGCTTCCCGCCCCCGACCCGCGCGTGGTGTTCATGGACACCTCCGGACTGGGCCGCAACCCCGCCCGGCTCGTCCCCGCCTGGCAGCGGTGGACCGCCGAGTGGGCGGGGAAGGGGCGGCCGGTGCGCGGCATCGGCGAGGTCGGCTGGGACGGGCGGAGCGCCGCGGAGACCACCGAGCTGCGCTACCACGAGTGGCTGCTCAACGTGGCGTTCACCGCCTCGCCGGCCTGGTGGCTGCTGTGCCCCTGCGACACCGCCGCGATCGGCGCCGGGACCCTGCGGGAGATCACCCGGTGCCACCCGTTCATGCTTGAGGAGGGCGTCCACCGCGGGTACGCGGCCTACACCGCCGAGCCCTTCGCCTGGGACGAGCTCGAACCCGCCCCCGGCCCCTTCGAGGAGTTCTCCTACGGCCGGGGGGACCTCGCCGCGGTCCGTGACGCGGTCGCCGCCCGCGCCGTGCCGTGCGGGCTTCGGGGAGAGCGGCTGAGGGAGACCCTCGTCGCGGTCACCGAGGCGGCCACCAACAGCGTCGTCCACGGGGGCGGGCACGGCACCCTCCGCGTCTGGGCGTGGCGGGGCACGTTCGTGTGCGAGTTCCGCGACGAGGGGGTGATGACCGACCCCATGGCCGGTCGCAGGCTCCCCGAGGCCAGGTCACTGGGCGGCCGGGGCCTCTGGCTGGTCCACCAGCTGTGCGACCTGGTCCAGATCCGGTCCGCCCCAGGGGCCGGGACGGTCGTCCGCCTGCACATCGACCTCGACCCGTCCTGATCCCGGCCATGCCGGACCGGAGGCCCGATCCGCCTCCGTGCCCGCTGCCGTCCCGGGACGCCCCATGGCCTCCGCCGCGGAGGCCGCCGTCTCGAAGTAGGGCAGCAGGCCGGTGATCCTCAGCATGTGGAGCAGGGCACTGGACGCGCCCGCCAGCACCATGCGGGTCCCGGTCTCCTGGCTCCGGCGCATGCCCCACAGCAGCCCGGCCAGCCCGGTGGAGTCGCAGAAGGTGAGCCCGCTCAGGTCGAGGACGAGCAGCTCCGGCGGTCCGGTGTCACGGTCCAAAGCCCGGGACAGCTCTCGCTGGAACACCGGGACGCAGTCGTAGTCGAGCTCACCGGCGGCGCGGATGACGATGACGGCGCCGTACGAGTCCGATGAGATGAGGAGCGTCGTCGCGCCTTCGGATGACATCAGGGGGCTCCTTAGACCCGCGGTTCACAGGGCGGGTACTCCATCCGTCCTACCAGGTATGCGGCCTCCGGGGCGGGATATGACCGCATTTCGCGGCGATTCCCTCCCGTCCGCCGTCGCCGGGGGCGCCGGCCGTGCCACCGGGCCGGCTCCGGGTCCGGGTTCGTCTCCGGTCCGAACTCCGGCTCCGCTTCCGTCTCCGGTCCCGTTTCCGTTTTCGATCCCGGTCCCGGTCCCGGTCCCGTTTCCGTTTCCGTTTTCGGCCCCGATCTCGGTTCCGGCCCCGATCTCGGTTCCGGCCCCGATCTCGGTTCCGGCCCCGATCTCGGTTCCGGTTCCGATCTCGGTTCCGGTTCCGGTTCCGGTTCAGGGTTCGGTCACGGTGCCGCCCGCGGTTTCGGCGGCGGCCCGTCCGGGCTGTCGTCCAGGGCGAAGCGGAGATAGCGCTCCGCGGAGCGGCGCACGGCCGCGGCGCCGTCGGTGCGGACGACCCGTTTCCACCACCCGCCGTAGACGCGGTCGAAGCCGTACGGCGCGAGCAGCGACAGGGCCCGGCGGACCGTGCGGGGACGCTCGGGGATGAGGTTCGGGTAGCTGTACATGAAGCTCACCCAGCGGCGGTCGGGCACCACCTGGAGAATGTCGCCGGAGAACAGCGCGCCCCGGCCGTCCTCGCCGTCACGCCGGTGCATCACCTGCCCGCCGTCGAAGTGCACTCCCGCGTTGATCAGTGTGAGGCCCTCGGCGATCTCGTGCGTGTCGCCGTCCCAGAAGACGACCGACTCGTCGGGGCGGGCCACCCACCGCCGGTCGGCCGAGTGGATGTGGATCGGGGCGTCGAACACGTGGGCCCACTCCACCATCGTGCCGTAGAAGTGCGGATGGCTGATCGCGATGGCGTCGATCCCGCCCAGCTCGTTCACCTGCCTGATCAGGTCGTCGTCCAGGTGGGTGACCATGTCCCACAGCACGTTGCCCGACGGGGTGCGCACCAGCAGCGCCCGCTGCCCGATGGCCGTGGCCGGGTCGGTGCCCACCCCGAACACGCCCGGCCCCTCCTCCGCGACCACGGACCGGTGCCCGGTCTCGCGCAGCTCCCGCAGGGACGTCCAGCGCTGCCCCTCCCAGCCGACGTACTGCCGCTCGTCCTCGCAGATCGGGCAGTCGTCACGCGACTCGCCGTACTGGACCCCGCAGGTCACGCAGATCGGCAGATCGTTCACGTCGCGCCTCCTCCTCCGGCTCGCCGATGGATCTTCACCGTGGCGGGGGCCTTCCAAACCGGGGCCGGCCCCTTCCCGGGCGAGTCGGCCCTCCCGGGAGGAGCGGTCCCGGCGGCTCGCCGTACGGTCCCCCCGCCGGTCGGTGTCCGTTTCGGACACCTCATGGGAGAAATGTGAGGTGTTCTCGGTTTCGGCCCGTCACGGCCACTTGGCTCCTTTAGGATCGGCGGAAACGCGTGAGGGTGGGATGAAACGTGAACACTGTGCCTGAAGGGATCGATCCGGCGGTTCCGAGTGTTGCCCGGATCTACGACTACCTCCTGGGCGGCAAGGACAACTTCGCCTCCGACCGCGCCGCGGCCGAGAAGCTCATCGAGATCACGCCGAACGCCCGGGAAGGGGTACAGGCCAACCGGCGTTTCCTGCGCAGGGCCGTACGATTCATGGCGGAGAGCGGGATCCGGCAGTTCCTCGACATCGGCGCGGGCCTGCCCACGCAGGAGAATGTGCACCAGGTGGCGCAGAAGGCGGCGCCCGACTCCCGCACGGTCTACGTCGACAACGACGCCATCGTGCTCACCCACGGGCGGGCGCTGCTGGCCGACGACCAGCGGACCATCGTCGTGGACGGCGACCTCAGGGAGCCCGAAACCATCCTCGACGACCCCCGCGTCACCAAGCACCTCGACTTCACCCGGCCGGTGGGCGTCCTCCTGCTCGCCGTCCTGCACTTCGTCCCCGACGACGACCTCGCCGAGCGGATCGTCGCGACGCTGCGCGACCGGCTCGTCCCCGGCAGCGCCGTGGCGATCAGCCACCTGTCCTTCGGGGACCTCGACGAGAACACCGTCCGCCAGGGACGCGAGCTGTACACCCGGACCGCCGCCGGCTCCCCGATGCCCCGAACCCACGCGCAGATCCTGCGCTTCTTCGACGGCTTCGAACTGGTGGAGCCCGGCCTGACGTCGACCGAGGACTGGCGGCCCGACGCGGACGAACCCCGCCTCCCCAAGATGCCCGGCGTCGACGGCTACAGCGCGGTCGGGCTGCTGCGCTGACGGACGCGCCGCCACGTCCGGCCGGTGGTGCGGGCCTGTCAGCGGCGCGGGCCCGCCGGTGGCGCGGAAGGGGAACGATCGGGCATCCTGGAGGTCAAGCGACTGGCGGCACGGGGATGGCGTCAACCATCGGGGAGCTCGTCGTGGGGGTCGACCGCCTGGGCACCCACTCCGAGGAGACACATGTCCCAGCCTCCGCGTGGTGACCTCGCGTCCACACCCGCCTCTTCCAGCCCTTCCGGTCCTTCCGAAGCCTCCGGCGACGCCGCGGCCACCGCGCGGCTCCTTCCCGGCGGCCCGGTGGCCGAGCGGATCCTCGCCGAGGTGGCCGAACGGGTGGCCGCCCTGATCAGGCAAGGTGTCACGCCCGCCCTGGCGACGGTCCTCGTCGGTGACGACGACGCCAGCGCCGGATACATCCGCATCAAGCAGCGTCAGGCGGCCGAGCTCGGCTTCGCGTCTCCGCACGCCCACCTGCCCGCGGACGCGACCCAGGCCGACCTGCACGCCGTCATCGAATCCTTCAACGCCGACCCGGCGGTGCACGGGCTGCTCGTGCAGTACCCCGTCCCAGGGCACCTGGACTACGATCGGGCGCTGATGGCCGTGGATCCGGACAAGGACGTCGACGGCATGCACCCGCTCAACATGGGACGGCTCGCGCTCGGGCTGCCCGGCCCGCTGCCCTGCACCCCGGCGGGCATCGAGGAACTCCTCGCCCACCACGGCATCCCGGTGTCCGGCCGGGAGGTGGTCATCCTCGGCCGGGGCGCGACCCTCGGACGTCCCCTGGCGATCCTGCTCGGGCAGAAGCGGCCCACGGCCAACGCGGCCGTCACGGTGGTGCACACCGGGGTGCCCGACTGGCCGCGCTACACCCGGCGCGCCGACATCCTGGTCGCCGCCGCCGGGGTTCCGGGCATCATCCGGCCCGAGCACGTCAAGCCGGGCGCGGTCGTGATCGGCGGCGGCGTGCGGTACGCCGGGCGCCGCCTGCTGCCCGACGTGGACGAGTCCTGCGCCCGGGTGGCCGGCGCCATCACCCCCAGGGTCGGCGGCGTCGGTCCCACGACCGTCGCCATGCTGTTCCGCAACGCGGTCGCGGCGGCGGAACGCGCCGCGGCCGCCGCGAACGGCTCCGGGGACCGTACGGTCTCCGGCTGATCGGCCGTCCCGCCCGCGGCCACGGCCGCGGGCGCGGGCGGACCCCCTACTGGTCCATGATCTTGATCCAGTCGTTCACCAGCTTCTCAAGGGTCTCCCGGCCGGCCTCGACCTCGGCCATGGAGTGGAACTTGACGTAGGCCCTGCCCTTGGGGCCCGCCTCAAGCAGCCCGGTCTCGTCGCTGAGCAGCGACCCCTTGTGGAAGATCACCGGGACGTAGTTCTTCACCCGGGGGTTGAGGCTGGCCATGTCCTCCTTGTAGAAGAAGCTGGGGCCGCCCCACTTGATGTCTTCCTCGATGTCGGGGCTCACCTTGGCGATGATGTCCCTGACGGCCACGATCTCGGCCTTCATCGGGTGGTCGAGCTTGCTCAGGAAGTCGTCTACTTTCTTCGTGTCGCCCATGGTCGAACCGTATGCACGCGCGATGCGCCCGGCCACTTCTTCCGCGCGATTCTGGGGTCGCGTGTTCCGATTCAGGGGTTCGGGAACCGGTTCGGCGAAGGCGCGGGGCGCCCGCGCCGCGACCGCCGAACCGGCAAGCCTGTTCCGGGGCGGCCCCGGGTCTCAGGAACCGGCGACCTCGCCGGGCGCCTCACGGCGCAGCCGTCCGAGGGCGTCGAGAGCCCGCGCCCACGGCCGGTCCTCCGGGTCCCCGGCCCGGTCGTGGGCGGCCGGAGGGCCGGACCGGCCCTGCCCCGCCAGGATCGAGACGCCTTCGGCCCGCAGACTCTCGACGCTCCGGCGGAAGGGCGCCCGGGAGGCGAGGGCGTCGTTGACGAAGGGCAGCACGACCACCGGAATGCCCAGGCCCGGAGCCTCGGCGAGGAGGCCGAGGGCGTAGGTGTCGGCGATGCCCAGCGCGAACTTGTTGATCGTGTTGAAGGTGGCCGGGGCGACGATGATCGCGTCGGCTCGCGGCGGCTTGGGCTCGTCCGGCCTGCGGTAGCGGCTGCGGACCGGACGGCCCGTCTGCCGTTCCAGGGCGGGGACGTCGATGAAGTCCAGTGCGGGCGGGGTGGCGACGATCTGGACGGTCCAGCCCTCGTCCCGCGCGAGCCTGACGAGGCGGCCGACGTCGCCGGCCGCGCCGGAGGCGCACACGATGACGTACAGAACGCCGTTTCCCCAGGTCATGTGATGCTCCTTTGTGTTCATGGCGGCTGTGTTCATGGCGACGCTGCGCGTCGCGGCTCGGGGGCTCAAGCCCGGTGCCTTCCCTCGTCACTTCGTCGCTTCGCTCCTGCGTTCCTCGGTCCAGACACCGGCGCCCCCTCGCGGGCTCATGGCGACACTTCGTGTCGCGGCTCGGGGGCTCTTGCCCGGTGTCTTCCCTCGTCACTTCGTCGCTTCGCTCCTGCGTTCCTCAGTCCAGACACCGGCGCCCCCTCGCGGGTCCAGACACCGGCGGCCCCTCGCGGGTCCGGTCAGCGGCGAGCCCTCTGGGAGACTGGCACCGCGTGACGGGAGGAGACGAAGGTGCACGATGCCACGGACATGGAGACGCCTTCGCGGCGGGGGGCCGTTCCGGCCGGGTCCGCCTGGCGGATCGAGCGGTGCGCGGCGCTGGCCTGGCCCGCCGCGGTCACCGAGGAACATGAGGGCTGGCTGCTCCGGCACAGCTCGGGCGTGACGCGGCGGCGCTCCAACTCCGCGCTGCCGCCGCCCGCTCCGGTGCGTTCGATCGAGCACGTCGAGAGGTTCTACCGCGACCGCGGCGCCCCGGTCCGCGTCCAGATCAGCCCGGCCGAACATCACCGGGAGCTGGACGCCCGGCTGGCCGGCCTCGGCTACCGCGTCGAGAGCGGGGTCGCCGTCCTCACCGCGCGCACCGGGGACGTCGTCGCCGCCACGGCGCGGGCCACCGCGATACCCGCGGCCGAAGTACGGGCGGACGCGGCGCCGGCCGTACCGGTCGTCGAGGTGGCGGGCGACCCGGGCGGGTGGCTCGCCGTGTTCGCCGATCTGGACGGCCACTCCGACAGCGAGACCGTCGGCAGGGAGGTCATCTCGCGGATCGCCGGGCCCGCCGCCTTCCTGAGCGTCTCGCACGAGGGCCGGGCCGCCGCGATGGGGATGGTCGTCGCCGACTCCGGCTGGGCCGGTGTCTTCTGCATGGCCACCCGGCCGGACCTGCGGCGCCGGGGGCTGGCCGCCGCGGTCCTGGGGGCCGGTGCGCGCTGGGCGGCGGGGCAGGGCGCCGACCGGCTGTACCTGCAGGTGGAGAAGGACAACCTGGCGGCCCGCGCCCTCTACGAGCGGGTCGGTTTCACCTACTCGCACGGCTACCACTTCCGGACCTCCCCCTGACCCCGCTTCCGGGAGAGCCGGAGGCGATACCTTGCCGAACGTGGACGTTCAAGCATCGATCGCCTCATTCGCGGTCGTCGTGGGGTTCCTGACCATCACTCCCGGACTGGACACCGCGCTCATCCTGCGGACGTCGCTGCTCTCCGGCCGGGGGCACGCCTGGGCCGTCGCGCTGGGCATCCAGGCCGGGACGCTCCTGTGGGGCGCACTGGCCGGCGCCGGGCTCGCGGCCCTGCTGGCCGCATCCTCCCTCGCCTACGAGATCCTCCGCTGGGCCGGGGCCGCCTACCTCGTGTGGATGGGCGCCCGGATGCTCTGGCAGAGCCGCGGGAGCGGTGAGGAGGAGGCAGCGGAGGCGGAGCGACCCCGGGGCGGACGGTGGCAGGCGTTCCGCCGTGGCCTGCTGACGAATCTGCTGAACCCGAAGGTGGGGGTCTTCTACGTCGCGATGCTGCCCCAGTTCATGCCGCATGACGCGCCCCCCGCCCTGATGGGCACGCTGCTGGCGGGCGTCCACGTGGGCGAGGGGCTGCTGTGGAGCGCTCTGCTCATCGGCTTCACCGGCCTGGCGCGCGGCTGGCTGCGCCGGCCGTCGGTCCGCCGCGGCATCGACCGGCTCACCGGCCTCGTCGTCGTCGGCTTCGGCCTGCGACTGGCGGTCCAGCAGTCGTAGTCTCCGGATTCGGTGCTTTCCGGACCCATCCGCGCCCCGGCTTCGGCCAGGTCGCACTCGCCTTCTGACCGCGTTCCCGTGAACCGGCCCCCTCCGGCCGGGCCACGCCTCCGGGTGGTGCGACCCCCGGAAGACCTCGCGGACGCCGTGCGCCACGCCCGCCCGCCGCTTCCGGTGCGCCTTGACCGGGGTCACGAACAGGGCAGACTGGAGCGGTGATCAAGACGCTCCGTCCGCAGAACTACAACGAGGCGCTCCACGTCGGGCACTTCTTCCGTACGGGCACCCCGGTGGTGATGGACCTCACCGAGCTGCCGGACGCCGAAGCCAAACAGTTCGTCGACTTCGCCGCCGGCCTGGTGTTCGGCAGGAGAGGGGACATGGACCGGCTCTCGCCGAAGGTGTTCCTGCTGATGCCGGCCGGGATGGCCGCTCCCGCCCGCGACGGCGCCCGATAGGCGCCTGACCGGGGACGGCTTCCGGGCCGCGCACCGGGCCCCCTTCACCATGGCTTTCCCCGGGGAGCCCACCGGCCGCTCACCGCGATGTCTCCGGGGCGGCGGCCGGTGGACGCCGCCTCAGGGGTGACGCCTGTCGGCCTGTCGCATCTCCTGCTCGATGAGCAGCCTCGCGTCGGCGCCGCCGTACGTCTGGTGGAGCCGGGCGCCCCTCAGCAGGCTGGGCGGCATGGAGATCCGCCTGTGCCCGGGACGTCCCCTGGACCTGAGGACGTCGGCGGCCCAGATCACCGCCGCTCCGCCGATCAAGACGGCGAGGACCCACGTGAACGCGTTCATGCCATGTCCCTTCCGGGGGCAGGGGAACTGTGCGCCTTTGCAATCAACGGTAACTCCCGGCCCCGCCGGGCGCGCGCGGAGCCGCGGGCCCGGCGGGGACCGCGCCGTCACGCGGTCCGCACGCGGGAAGAACGGAGGCCGGGATGCGGGCACGCGTGAAGAAGCGAGCCGGATCCGGCGCCCCCGACGATGAGGTGATGTACCAGCCCCACCCGGCACATGGGTGCCCCGCCGAGCCGGCGCCGCGCGGAGACCGTCCGCGGGGGCTGCTGCGCACCCTGGAGGAGGACCTGCGGACGATCGTCGAGCGGGATCCGTCCATCCGCAACCGGCGGGAGGCGCTGCTGCACCCGGCGCTGCCGGCCATGTGGCTGCACCGGGTCGCCCACCGGCTGTACCGGCGCGACCGGCGGCTGGTCGCCCGGTCGCTGATGCTCCTGGCCCGCGGGTTCACCGGGGTGGAGATCCATCCCGGCGCGGTGCTCGGGCGCAGGGTGTTCGTCGACCACGGCTCGGCGGTGGTGATCGGGGAGACCGCCGTCGTGGGGGACGACGTGACCATTTACCACCAGGTGACGCTGGGCGCGGTCGGGTGGTGGCGCGACAACCGGCGGGCCGGCGGGGAACGGCGGCACCCGGTGATCGGCGACCGGGTGGTGCTGGGCGTCGGCGCGACCGTCCTCGGCCCGGTGCACGTGGGGGACGACGCCGTCATCGGGGCGCGGGCGCTCGTTCTCGGCGACGTCCCGGCCGGCGCGCGGGCCCTCGCCCCGGTCAGGGCCGTGTCACCGGGGCCGCCGGTGCCACGCCCCGACCATTCCCACGCCGAGGGCAGGCCCCTTGTCGGCGCCGGTGCCGCGCCCGCCGCAGAACGGCCGTCCCCACGCCGGGGGCAGGTCCCGCGACCGGCTCGTCCCGGCGCCGGTCACGCGCCGCAGGCACGCGGCGGGACGGGCGAAGCGGCCGGAATGACGTGACCGCGGCCGGATGACCCTCTTCCCGCCGGTCACCTCTACGCTGCTGGGAACACCCGGCTCCCCGGGCTCCAGCCGCGTACCCGCCGCCCAGGCGTCGAAGGAAGACCATATGGAGATCTGGATCAACCCCGACTGCTCCAAGTGCCGTTCCGCGCTGTCCGTCCTGGACGCCGAACAGGCCGACTACACCGTCCGCCGTTACCTGGAGGACCCGCCCAACGAGCTGGAGCTCCGCGAGGTGCTGACCCGGCTCGGCCTCGAACCCTGGGACATCGCCCGGACGGGTGAGCCGGCGGCCGCCGGGCTCGGCCTGGACGGCTGGTCCCGCACCCCCGCGGACCGAGACCGCTGGATCCGGGCGCTGGCCGCCCACCCGGTCCTGATCCAGCGCCCCATCATCACCGCCGACGACGGATCGGCCGTCGTCGGCCGCAGCGAGGAGGCCGTCCGCTCGGTGCTCCCGCGCCGGTAGCCGTCGCCGCCACACCGGCCTCCGGCGGCGAGCGTTCCGCCGGAGGCCGGCGCCGGGACGGCTGAGCCGGTCCGCGGCCGGTGCTGCGCCGGTCGCCGCGCGCGGCGCCGGGCCGATTGCCGCGCGCGGCGCCGGACTGCCCGGCCTGGTCGTCGCGGCCGGTGGACGGGCGGATTTCGACGCGTGGAATTCACGCGGTATCGGCGCGACGAAATTCGGGATGGCGGCGGAGCCCGGCTGCCGGCGCCGTGGAAATCGCGCGGCCCTGCGCGGCCGGGTCTGGAATCCCGGGCCGCGACTCCCTTTCTCACCTGCGGTGACGCCGCCGCACGGCGTTTCGGATCCGTATGTGCGGCCCGTTGGTGAGCGTTAACATCCAGAACCCGAACCCCATTTAAGAACTCTTCGGAGAGAACGTCAACGGGTGTTAACGGATTATTTCGGTGTGACCAGAACGTAACCGGAGGCCACCTTGACGACAAGTAATGTTAGCGCTCACAGTCTTCTCAGGCCGAACGCGAGGAGCATTCGGCGGGGCCGAGCGCCGGGCATCGAGGCCGGGCGAAGGGGGGGCTCCGTCGTCCCGGCACTGACACCCAGAAAGGAACCCCCGTGTTCAAGAGGATCTCGGCGCTGGTCCTGGTCGGCGTCACGACACTGGCCATGGCCGGATGCAGTGGTTCAGGCGGCTCGGGCGGCTCGTCCGACGGGAAGATCGTCATGGGCTTCGCCCAGGTCGGCGCGGAGAGCGGCTGGCGCACGGCCAACACCAAGTCGGTCCAGGAGTCCGCCAAGTCGGCGGGCGTCGAGCTGAAGTTCTCCGACGCCCAGCAGAAGCAGGAGAACCAGATCAAGGCGATCCGCTCCTACATCCAGCAGAAGGTCGACGTCATCGCGTTCTCGCCGGTCGTCGAGTCGGGCTGGGACACGGTGCTGAACGAGGCGAGGAATGCCAAGATCCCGGTCATCCTGACCGACCGGGCCGTGGACTCGCAGGACAAGAGCCTCTACAAGACCTTCCTCGGCTCCGACTTCGTCGAGGAGGGCAAGAAGGCCGGCCAGTGGCTGGTCGACCAGTACAAGGACGGCACCGACCAGGTGAACATCGTCCAGCTTGAGGGCACGACGGGGTCCGCCCCGGCCAACGACCGCAAGGCGGGCTTCGAGCAGGTCGTCTCCGCCGACCCCAGGTTCAAGGTCGTCGCCTCGCAGACCGGCGACTTCACCCGGGCCAAGGGCAAGGAGGTCATGGAGGCGTTCCTCAAGGCCAACCCGAAGATCGACGTCCTGTACGCGCACAACGACGACATGGCGCTCGGCGCGATCGAGGCCATCGAGGGCGCCGGAAAGGTGCCCGGCAAGGACATCAAGATCATCTCGGTGGACGCGGTCCACGACGGCATGCAGGCGCTGGCCGACGGCAAGATCAGCTTCATCGTCGAGTGCAGCCCGCTGCTCGGCCCCCAGCTCATGGACCTGGCCAAGAAGGTCGTGAAGGGCGAGCAGGTCCCCGACCGCGTCGTGACGGAGGAGACCACGTTCACCCAGGAGCAGGCGAAGGACGCGCTGCCCGGTCGCAAGTACTGACCCCGGACCGGCCGTCCCCGCTCCACGGGGGCGGCCCGCCGGCCGGTGAGGAGAGCCGGTGAGGACAGCCGACGAGGAGAGAGACGCCACATGGCCCCACCCGCGCCGATCCTGCGGATGAAAGGGATCGGCAAACAGTTCCCCGGCGTGAAGGCGCTGGACGGCGTGGACTTCCGGTTGCTGCCCGGCGAGGTCCACGCGCTCATGGGAGAGAACGGCGCCGGCAAGTCCACGCTGATCAAGGTGCTGACCGGCGTGTACGACATCGACTCCGGCGAGATCGAGCTGGCGGGCCGCCCGGTGGCCTTCCCCGGCCCGCAGGCCGCCCGGCAGGCCGGCATCAGCACGGTCTACCAGGAGGTCAACCTCTGCCCGAACCTCTCCGTCACCGAGAACGTCGTCATCGGCCGGGAACCCCGTCGCCTCGGCCGCGTCCGCTGGAAGGAGGCCCGCCGCCGGGCCGCCGAGCTGCTGGGCCGCCTCGACCTCCACATCGACGTGTCGGCCCCCCTGTCGGCGTACTCGCCGGCCGTCCAGCAGATGGTGGCCATCGCCCGGGCCCTGGACGTCGACGCCCGGGTCCTCATCCTCGACGAGCCGACCTCCAGCCTCGACAAGGACGAGGTCGCCCAGCTGTTCCGGGTGATGCGGCGGCTGAAGGAGCAGGGCATCGCGATCCTGTTCGTCTCGCACTTCCTCGACCAGATCTACGAGATCGCCGACCGCATGACGATCCTGCGCAACGGCCGGCTCGTGGGGGAGTACCTCACGAGCGAGCTGAGCCAGGTGGACCTGGTCGCCAAGATGATCGGCCGTGAGCTCGCCGACCTGGAGCGGCTGGAGGACAGGCCGCCCGCCAGGGAGGGCGCGCCGCTCGTGGAGGCGGACGGGCTGGGCCGGTCCAGGGCGATCGAGCCGTTCACGCTGACCATCCGCGAGGGCGAGGTGGTCGGCCTGGCCGGGCTGCTCGGCTCGGGCCGTACCGAGATCGCCCGGCTGCTGTTCGGCGCCGACCACGCGGGAACGGGCTCGCTGCGGATCGGGGGAGAGCCGGTCGGCCTGCGCACGCCCCGGGCGGCGATCCGCCACCGCCTCGCCTTCTGCTCCGAGAACCGGCGGGAGGAGGGGCTCGTGCCCGACCTCACCGTGCGGGAGAACATCGTCCTCGCGCTGCAGGCGGCCCGCGGGTGGACCCGGCCGATCCCTCGGCGCAGACAGGACGAGCTGGTCGCCAAGTACGTCTCCGCGCTGAACATCCGCCCGGCCGACCCCGAGCAGCCCGTCAGGAACCTCAGCGGCGGCAACCAGCAGAAGGTGCTGCTGGCCCGCTGGCTCATCCTGGAGCCCCGGCTGCTCATCCTCGACGAGCCCACCCGCGGCATCGACATCGGCGCGAAGGCGGAGATCCAGCGCCTGGTGGCCGAGCTGTCCGGCGGCGGGATGGCCGTGCTGTTCATCTCCGCCGAGCTGGAGGAGGTCCTGCGGCTCAGCCACCGGGTCGGCGTGCTGCGCGACCGCCGTCTCGTCGCCGAGATCGACAACGACGAGCGGCTGACCACCGGCGCCCTGATGGAGACGATCGCGAGCGGAGCCGCGTCATGACCGCACCCGCACCCGCACCCGCTTCCGTACCCGCGTCCGTCTCGCCCGGACGCCGCCTGCTCGGACACCGCCTGTTCTGGCCCGCCGTGATCCTGGTGGCGCTGCTGATGATCAACCCGGTGTTCACCGACGGCTTCTTCAAGGTCGAACTCAAGGACGGCCACCTCTACGGCAGCCTGATCGACATCGTCAGGTTCGGCGCGCCGCTGATCCTCGTGGCGCTGGGCATGACGCTGGTCATCGCGACCCGCGGGATCGACCTGTCGGTGGGCTCGGTCGTGGCGATCTCCGGGGCGCTCGCGTGCCTGCGGATCAGCGACCTCGGTGACCAGAACTCGGCGGGCGGCGTGCTGGCGGCGGCCGGCGTCGCCCTCGCGCTGTCGGTGGCGCTCGGCGCCTGGAACGGCCTGCTCGTCGCGGGCGTGGGGGTCCAGCCCATCATCGCGACGCTGATCCTCATGGTCGCCGGGCGCGGCCTCGCCCAGCTCATCACCGACGGCCAGATCATCACGGTCAACAGCGCGCCGTACAAGCTGATCGGCGGGGGCTACTGGCTCACGCTGCCGTTCGGGATCGTCATCGTGCTCGCGGTGCTGGCGCTGACCGCGTTCCTCACCCGGCGGCTCGCCCTCGGCCTGCTCATCGAGTCGGTCGGCGGCAACGCCGAGGCGAGCCGGCTGGCCGGCATCGGCGCGCGCGGGGTGATCCTGACCGTCTACACGTTCTGCGCGCTGTGCGCGGGGATCGCCGGGCTCATGATCAGCTCGAACGTCTCCAGCGCCGACGGCAACAACGCCGGGCTGTGGATCGAGCTGGACGCGATCCTGGCCGTCGTGATCGGCGGCACCCCGCTGTCGGGCGGCCGGTTCTCGCTCGGCGGCACCGTGCTGGGCGCGCTCATCATTCAGACGCTGACCACCACGATC
This sequence comes from Streptosporangium pseudovulgare, assembly GCF_014648055.1. Lineage (GTDB taxonomy): Bacteria > Actinomycetota > Actinomycetes > Streptosporangiales > Streptosporangiaceae > Streptosporangium > Streptosporangium pseudovulgare. The sequence goes on along the minus strand of NZ_BMQJ01000009.1, from coordinate 224,803 downwards.
TACTCGATCGGCGTGCCGCCGGAGACGACGCTGCTGTTCAAGGCGCTCGTGGTGACCGTCGTCTGCCTGGTCCAGTCCCCGGCCTTCCGCGCGAAGGTCTTCCACCGGCGCCGCCGCCCCGCGGGCGCGTCCCCGGTGGCGGAAGAGAAGGTGAGGGTCTCGGCATGACCGTCGCGACCGTCCCGGGCCGCAGGGTCCGGGTGCCGCGCAGATACGTCCCGGTCCTGGTCACGGCCGCGCTGTTCCTCGCCATGTTCGCCGCAGGGGGCATCCGGTACGAGGGGTTCGCCACCGGGCAGATCATCCTCAACGTCTTCATCGACAACGCGTTCCTGCTGGTCGTGGCCGTCGGGATGACCTTCGTGATCCTCGCGGGCGGCATCGACCTGTCGGTCGGCTCGGTGGTGGCGCTGTCCACCATGGTCGCCGCGACGCTGCTGAAGCAGGGCTGGTCCCCCTGGCCGGTGATGGTGCTCGTGCTGCTCATCGGGGCGGTCCTCGGCCTCGGCATGGGCGCGATCATCCACTACTTCGAGATCCAGCCGTTCATCGTGACGCTGGCCGGGATGTTCCTGGCCCGCGGCCTGTGCTACACGATCGGCACCCGGTCGATCCCCATCGACGATCCGGTGTTCACCGCGTTCGCGCAGACGCGGATCGACCTCGGCGCGGACATGTGGATCTCGCCCGGCGTGGTGGTCGCCGCCGCCGTGGTCGTCGTGGCGGCGTACACGCTCCACTACACCCGGCTCGGCCGGAACGTGTACGCCACCGGCGGGAACGAGCAGTCGGCGCTGCTCATGGGCCTCCCGGTGGCACGGACGAAGATCGCCGTCTACACGATCAGCGGCTTCTGCTCCGCGCTCGGCGGCCTGGTGCTGTCGTTCTACATGCTGTCCGGGTACGGCCTGCACGCGGTCGGGATGGAACTCGACGCGATCGGGGCCGTCGTGATCGGCGGCACCCTGCTGACCGGCGGCTCGGGCTACCTGTTCGGCACCGTGCTGGGCGTGCTCGTGCTCGGCCTGATCCAGACGATCATCAGCTTCGAGGGCACGCTGAACTCCTGGTGGACGCGGATCCTCATCGGCCTGCTCCTGTTCGTCTTCATCCTGATGCAGCGCCTGATCACGGCCCGCAGGCGGTAGCCGCCGGGACGTCCCCACCGTCGAGTCCGGAGAGCGCGTGACGAGTTTGGAGAGCATGTGAGCGATAACGGCGAGCGCTACGTCGTCGGCGTCGACTTCGGGACCCTGTCGGGCAGGGCCGTGGTGGTGCGGGTGAGCGACGGCGCGGAGCTGGGCGGCGCGGTCCACGAGTACACCCACGGGGTGATCGAGGACGCCCTCCCCGGGGAGGGCGTCCGCCTCGGCCCCGACTGGGCGCTGCAGGCGCCCCAGGACTGGATCGACGTGCTGCGGCGCGCCGTACCGGAGGCCCTGGCGGCGTCGGGAGTCCCGCCGGAGCGGGTGATCGGCGTCGGCACCGATTTCACGGCCTGCACGGTGCTGCCCGCCACGGCGGACGGCGTCCCGCTGTGCGAGTCGCGGCCCGGCCGGCCGCACGCCTGGCCCAAGCTGTGGAAGCACCACGCGGCGCAGCCGCACGCCGACCGGATCAACGCGCTGGCCGCCCGGCGCGGTGAGCCCTGGCTGCCCCGGTACGGCGGCAGGATCTCCTCCGAGTGGGAGTTCGCCAAGGGCCTGCAGGTCCTGGAGGAGGACCCGGAGACCTACGCGCTGGCCGACCGCTGGATCGAGGCCGCCGACTGGATCGTCTGGCAGCTCACCGGTGTGGAGACCCGCAACGTCTGCACCGCCGGCTACAAGGGGATCTTCCAGGACGGCGGCTACCCCTCCGAGGACTTCCTGGCCGCGCTCAACCCCGCCTTCGCCGGTTTCACCGGCAAGCTCGGCCGGGAGCTCGCGCCGCTCGGCGGCCTCGCCGGTCGGCTGACCGCGCGGGCCGCCGGGTGGACGGGCCTGCCCGAGGGCGTCGCGGTGGCCGTCGGAAACGTCGACGCGCACGTCACCGCGGCCGCCGCCGACGCGGTGCGGCCCGGCCAGATGGTCGCCATCATGGGCACCTCCACCTGCCACGTCATGTGCTCCGACCGCCTGGCCGAGGTGCCCGGGATGTGCGGGGTGGTGCGCGACGGCATCGTGCCCGGCCTGTGGGGCTACGAGGCGGGCCAGTCCGCCGTCGGCGACATCCTCGCCTGGTACGTGGACCACTGCGTGCCCGCGCCGTACGCCGGGCGGGCCGCGGAGCGGGGCCTCGGCCCGCACGAGTACCTGACGGAGCTGGCCGCGGAGCAGAACGTCGGGCAGCACGGGCTGGTCGCGCTCGACTGGCACGGCGGCAACCGCTCCATCCTGGTCGACCACACCCTGTCCGGCGTGATCGCCGGGCAGACGCTCGCCACCCGGCCCGAGGACGTCTACCGCGCGCTCATCGAGGCCACCGCGTACGGCGCCCGCCTGATCGTGGAGACGTTCGAGGGCGCCGGCGTGCCGGTGGAGGAGTTCGTGGTCGCCGGCGGCCTGCTGAAGAACCCCTTCCTCATGCAGGTCTACGCCGACGTGCTGCGCCGGCCGCTGTCGGTGATCGGTTCCGGGCAGGGGCCGGCCCTCGGCTCGGCGATCCACGCGGCCGTCGCCGCGGGCGCCCACCCCGACATCACGGCGGCCGCGGCGGCGATGGGCAAGCGCGTCACCGGCGCCTACCTGCCCGACCAGAAACGGGCCGACGCCTACGACCGGCTGTACGCCGAGTACCGCCGGCTGCACGACCACTTCGCGGACGGCGGCATGCTGCACCGGCTCCGCGCGATCAGGAACGAGGCGAGCGCGTGAACGGGGACAAGCGTGTGATCGAGGAGCTGCGGGAGAGCGTCTGCCGCCTCCACGCCGAGCTGGTCCGCTACGACCTCGTGGCGTGGACCGCGGGCAACATCTCCGGGCGGGTGCCCGGGGCGGACCTCTTCGTCATCAAGCCCAGCGGCGTGTCGTACGACGACCTGACCCCGGAGTCGATCGTCGTATGCGACCTTTCCGGCGACCTCGTCGAGGGGTCGCTCGCGCCCTCCAGCGACACGGCCGCGCACGCCTACGTCTACCGGCACATGCCGGAGGTGAACGGGGTGGTGCACACCCACTCCACGTACGCCTCCGCCTGGGCGGCCCGGGGCGAGCCGATCCCCTGCGTGCTGACCGCGATGGCCGACGAGTTCGGCGGAGAGATCCCGGTCGGGCCGTTCGCGCTGATCGGCGGCGACGACATCGGCCGGGGGATCGTGGAGACCCTGACCGGGCACCGCTCCCGCGCGGTCCTCATGCGCAACCACGGGGTCTTCACGATCGGCGAGTCGCCGAAGGCGGCCGTCAAGGCGGCCGTGATGTGCGAGGACGTCGCCCGCACCGTGCACGTCGCCCGCCAGCTCGGCGCCCCGGCGCCGATCGCCCCGGACGACGTCGACAGCCTGTACGACCGCTACCAGAACGTCTACGGACAGAGGAGTCACCGGTGAAGCTATGGTTCCTGACCGGCAGCCAGGGCCTGTACGGCGAGGACACGCTGCGCCAGGTGGCCGGGCAGTCCCAACAGATCGCCGGGAGACTGGGCGAGGCGCTGCCGTTCGAGGTGGAGTGGCGGCCGGTGCTCACCGACGCGGCGGCCATCCGCCGGGTGTGCCTGGAGGCGAACGCCGACGACGACTGCGGCGGCCTGATCGCGTGGATGCACACGTTCTCCCCGGCGAAGATGTGGATCGCCGGGCTCGACGCGCTGCGCAAGCCGCTGCTGCACCTGCACACGCAGGCCAACGTCGAGCTGCCGTGGAGCTCCATCGACATGGACTTCATGAACCTCAACCAGGCCGCGCACGGCGACCGGGAGTTCGGCCACATCCAGGCCAGGCTCGGGGTGCCGCGCAAGACCGTCGCCGGGCACGTCGGCGACCCCGCCGTGGCGGCGCGCGTCGCCGCGTGGGCGCGGGCCGCCGCCGGGCGGGCCGAGCTGGCCTCCCTCCGGCTCGCCCGTTTCGGCGACAACATGCGCGACGTGGCGGTGACCGAGGGCGACAAGGTCGAGGCCCAGCTCCGGTTCGGCGTGTCGGTCAACACCTACGGCGTCAACGACCTGGTCGAGGCCGTGGAAGCCGCGTCGGACGCCGACGTGGGCGCGCTGGTCAAGGAGTACGAGGACCTCTACCGGATGGCCCCCGAGCTGCGCGCGGACGGCGGGCGGCACGACTCCCTGCGCTACGCGGCCCGCATCGAGCTGGGCCTGCGCGCCTTCCTGGAGGCCGGCGGGTTCCGGGCGTTCACCACGAACTTCGAGGACCTCGGCGGGCTGCGGCAGCTCCCGGGGCTCGCCGTACAGCGGCTCATGGCCGACGGCTACGGCTTCGGCGGCGAGGGCGACTGGAAGACGTCGGTGCTGCTGCGCACGCTGAAGACGATGTCGGCCGGACTGCCGGGCGGCACCTCCTTCATGGAGGACTACACCTACCACCTCACCCCGGGGGAGGAGCTGATCCTCGGCGCGCACATGCTGGAGGTCTGCCCCAGCATCGCCGAGGGCACGCCCTCGTGCGAGATCCACCCGCTGGGCATCGGCGGCCGGGAGGACCCGGTGCGGCTGGTGTTCGACGCCCGGCCCGGACCGGCCGTGGTGGTCGGCCTGGCCGACATGGGCGACCGGTTCCGCCTGGTGGCCAACGAGATCGACGTCGTCGTCCCGCCGGAGCCGCTGCCGCGCCTGCCGGTGGCCCGCGCCGTCTGGCGGCCGCGGCCCGACCTGCGGACCTCCGCCGAGTCGTGGCTGACGGCCGGCGCGCCGCACCACACCGTGCTGTCCGCGGCGGTCGGGGCCGAGGAGCTCACCGACCTCGCCGACATGCTCGGCGTCGAGCTGCTCGTCATCGACGCCGAGACCACCTCCCGGCGGTTCGCCAGGGAACTGCGCTGGAACCAGGCCTACTACCGGCTCGCGCAGGGGTTCTGACACGCCCGTGGCGGTCGGCGAGGAGGATCTCGCCGGCCGTCCCGCCGCACCGGGTGGGGAGCCGCCGCGACCGCGGCGGCACGGGCGGCCCGCCCGTCACGGGCGCAGTTCGAAGGAGATGTACGGGGACAGCGCGCGGAGGAAGTCGGCGGCGTCGAAGATCTCGCCGGCGGAGGCGACGCCGGCCGTCCTGGTCCGTCCGGTGAGGACGCGGTCGACCGCCTCCACCGCGAGCGGCGCGGTGACGGCGTAGATGTCCTGGCCGCTCGCCACGGCGCGCCGTTCGACGTCGCCGGAGCGTACGACGACGTCGACGAGGAAGGTCTGCGCGGACCGCCCGTGTTCGTCGACCGGGGCCGGCGCCGGCGTGTCCGGGTTCGACAGGTCCCTGGCGGCCTCGACCGCCATGTAGGTGCGCACCTCGGGGATGGGCAGGTGGCTGGGAATGGTGACGACGTCGGCCATCGTGAACTCCCCGATGACGGCCCGGGGCCCCATCGGGTCGGGGAAGGGCCACTCCAGGGTCGGCAGGTCGTCGTTGTGGTACTCCAGCCGGCCGTTCGTGTGACGGACGCGCCGGCCGGCCCGCCGCTCCCCGGAGACCACGCCCGAGGCGCGGGTCCCGGCGGTGGGGTGCCAGCTGCTCAGCCCGTACGCGACGTGCGCCTCGTCGGCCGTGCTCCAGTCGCCCATCGCGGCGGTGGCCAGCAGGTCGCCGAGGCCGCCGTAGAAGGCCATCGCGGGGACGACCGCCACCCCCGCGGCGCGGGCGCGGTCCGCGAAGTGCGCGAAGGTGTCGGCGTTGGCCTCGATCTCGGCCGCCACGTCCACGTACGGGATCCCGGCGCGCAGCGCCGCCTCGATCACGGGGGCGGCCGTCGAGGCGAAGGGCCCGGCACAGTTGATCACGGCCGCCGTGCCGGCCAGCGCGCGGTCGAGCGAGGCCGGGTCGTCGACCGACGCCGGGCGGGCCTCCAGCCCCGACTCGGACGCCATCGTCTCCAGCTTGCCGGCGTCACGGCCGGACAGGACCGGGACGAACCCGCGCTCCCGCAGCTGCGCCGCGACGAAGCGCCCGGTGTGCCCGTACGCGCCGAACACCGCCACCTTGAGACCCGACGCCTCAGATGTCCCCGATGCCATGACTTATCTCCTCGCACTCGAATGGTCTGCCGCGATCCGTGGTGACCATCCTGGCGGCGGCGGGCAACCCGCCGTGAGTGTCCGGAACGCCATTGCCCGTACAATTCCGGACATGAACACTGTCGCGCTGGCCGCCACCGACGGCATGCTGCACTTCGAGCTGTCCCTGGCGTACGAGGTCTTCGCCGCCGTCCCGGCCGGCGTGACGGTCCCCTGGTACGACGTCACCGTCTGCGGGCCGGTCGCCGTACAGGTCGGCCGGTTCCGGCTGGAGCCCGACCACGGCCTCGACCGGCTCCGGCACGCCGACACCGTGATCGTCCCGGGCTGGGCCGACGTCGACGTCGATCCGCCCGCGGACCTGGTCGACGCGGTGCGTGAGGCCCACGAGGCGGGCGCACGCGTGGCCTCCCTCTGCACGGGCGCGTTCGTGCTGGCCGCCGCCGGCCTGCTGGACGGCAGGCGCGCGACCACGCACTGGGCGCACACCGAAGACCTGGCCGCCCGCCACCCCCGGGTGGAGGTGGATCCGGACGTCCTGTACGTGGACAACGGCAGCGTGCTCACCTCGGCCGGCAAGGCCGCGGCCATGGACCTGTGCCTGCACCTCGTCCGCCTCGACCACGGCTCCTCGGTCGCCAACACGGTCGCCCGCCGCCTGGTCGTGCCGCCGCACCGGGACGGCGGCCAGGCCCAGTTCGTCACCACCCCGGTGCCCGCCCCGGACAACCACCCGCTCGCCGAACTGTTCCCCTGGGTGATCGAACGACTGGACCGCCCGCTGACCGTGGAGGACCTGGCCCGCCGGGCGCGGATGAGCTCGCGCAACCTGAACCGCCACTTCAGGTCGGTGACCGGCACCACCCCGCTGCAGTGGCTGCTGACCCAGCGGATCCGTCACGCCCAGGAGTTGCTGGAGACCACCGACGACGGCGTCGACACCATCGCGGCGGCCACCGGCATGGGCACCGCCACGACGCTGCGCCGGCACTTCAACCGCACGGTCGGCGTGCCGCCGGACACCTACCGGCGCACCTTCCGCTCACGGACCCGTCCCGCCCCGGACGGCGGCGGGGCGGACTCCGTCGTTCACGGTTCCGGCGACGGCGGCGGGACGGATCCCGCCGTTCACGGTTCCGGCGGCGACGGCGGGACGGATCCCGCCGTTCACGGTCCGGCGGGGTCCAGTTCGAACCGGTAGACCGACGAGTCCCGGCGCCGGAACCCGGCGCGCTCGTACAGCCGGTTCGCCGCCTCCCGCGACGGCCGGGACGTCAGATCGACCGTGCGGGCGCCCATCCGCCTCGCCAGTTCCAGGGCCGTGTCCGTCAGCGCCGCCGCCACGCCCCGCCCGCGCGCGGCCTGGTCCACCACGACGTCCTCGATGCGCGCGCGGAGCCCGGACGGCAGGGGGAAGGCGACCAGGGTCAGCGTGCCCACGATCCGTCCCTGGAGACGTGCCGCCAGCACCGTGTTCGCCTCGAAGGCCAGCAGCCGGGCCACGGCCTCGCGGCCCGGGGCCCCCGCCGTCGCCGACAGCTGAGGCAGGAGCAGGCCGAGCGCGGCCACGACCTCGTCGCTCGCCTCACGGAGGATCTCGATCTCGACGTCCATGATCCGGATCATGCCCCGGGGGCCGCCGTCCCATGTCTGCGCTGGACGCGGTCAAGGCCCGTGACCTCCAGCGCGACGGCCGGTGCGCGATCCACGCCCATCCTGGCAAGGACGGCGACGCCAAGGTCGCCGGGGTCGCGGTCGAGGTGACCGGTGAGGACGTTCCGCCGCAGATAGGGGATTCGTCCCGCTCGGCGGCCCGTCCGGGATAGCGTTGCCCGCCATGACCGACTTCATCGCCCTCCCCTTCTACGACCTCCTCCACGAGAACGCGCACGTGCCGGAGATCCGCCGGACGCTGCCCCCGCTCCTGGCCGGGGTACGGCGGAGCGTCCTGGAGATCGGCGCGGGGACCGGCCTGATCACCACGTCGCTGGCCGACTGGACCCCGGCCGAGATCTTCGCGCTGGAGCCCTCGGCCGGCATGCGCGGGGTGCTGCTGTCCCGGCTGACCGCGCGCCCGGAACTGCTGGAGCGGGTGACCGTGCTGCCCTGCGACGCGCTGGGCCTGGACCTGGCCGAGCCGGTCGAGGCCATGGTGATGATCAACGTGATGTACGCCCTGGAGCCGGACTACCGCGCGCGGCTCTGGCCGGTGCTGGCCGCCCACCTGGAACCCGGCGGCCTGCTGGTCTTCACCTGGCGCGCCGGCGGCCCGCCGGCGCCGGGTCCGATGCGGGAGCTGGACTCGCGCCGGGTGGGCCGGCACACCTACGCGGTCCTGTCGGAGATCATCGAGTCGGACGGGAAGGAGGCGTGCAAGGCCCGGTACCTCTACCGGATCACCGAGGGCGACAGGGTGGTCGAGGAGGAGGAGATCGTCGGCCACGCCTACCGCCCCTCGCGGGAAGTGATCGAGAAGGAGCTGACCGGGGCGGGCTTCACCCCGGCCGACGCGCCCGAGGGACTCCTCGCCTGGCGACTCCCCTGAGCCGTCGGGCGGTCCGCCCGCCCGAGGCGGCCGGGCCGGAGCGCTACGCGGTCGGCGATGCGTCGTAGTCGTGCCGGGCCTGTTCGACCTTGCCGAGATTGACGGCGGCCCACTCGGCGAGATGGGCGAACAGCGGGGCGAGGCTGCGGCCGAGCTCACTGATCTCGTACTCCACCCGAGGGGGGACCTCCGGGTGATAGGTGCGCACGATCAGGCCGTCGCGTTCGAGCTGACGCAGCCGCTGGGTCAGCACCTTCGGGGTGATCGTGGTGATCCGTCGTTGCAGCTCGACGAACCGCTGGCGGCCGTACGCGTTGAGCGTCCACAGGATCGGCGTGGTCCACCTGCTGAACACGATGTCCACGACCGGGGCGATCGGGCAGGCGTTCCCCGGGTCGGCCGACGCGTCCGTCGGCCAGGACATGTCGCCGCCCATGCGGTCTCCCTCTGAGATAGTCACTTTCCTCTAGGTACCTACTATACCGACGGTGTTAGCGTCGCCTGAGCCGCGGCGGAGTCACCGCCCCGGTGAGGTCCCCGTCCGTTCGGACGTGGAGGACCAGGGTCACGTTATGAGGGAGCTGTTCATGATCGTGGTGACGGGCGCGACGGGCAACGTCGGCCGATCGCTCGTACGGATACTCGCGGACGCGGGGCGGCAGGTGACGGCGACGTCCCGGCGGATCTCGGACGCGGACGTGCCGCAGGGGGTCCGGCACCACCGGGCCGATCTCACCACCCCGGAGGGCCTCCGGCCGGTGCTGGACGGCGCCGACGCGCTGTTCCTGCACGACACCGCCACCAGCGCGCACCTGCTGAGGCCGCAGGACATCCTCGACGCGGCCAGGGCCGGCGGAGTCGGACGGGTCGTGGTGCTGTCCTCCCAGGGGGTCGCGACCCGACCGGACTCGGCCTCCCACGGGATCGTGGGACGGTCCATCGAGGACGCCGTCCGGCGGTCGGGTATGGACTGGACCATCCTGCGGCCCGGCGGTTTCCACTCCAACGCCTACGCCTGGTCGGAATCGGTCCGCACCCGGCGGACCGTCGCCGCGCCCTTCGGTGACATCGGCCTGCCGACCGTCGACCCTGCCGACATCGCCGGCGTCGCCGCCGCGGCGCTGTACGAGGACGGCCACGCCGGGCAGGTCTACGAACTGACCGGGCCCGCCCTCACCACACCCCGGCAGCGGGTCCAGGCGATCGGTGACGCGCTCGGCGAACCCGTCCGGTTCGTCGAGCAGACCCGCGACGAGGCCCGCGCGGAGATGCTGCGGTTCATGCCCGAGCCCGTGGTCGAGACCACCCTGGCCATCCTCGGTGAGCCCACCCCCGCCGAGCAGCGCGTCAGCCCCGATGTCGAGCGGGTCCTCGGCCGCGCGCCGGGGAGCTTCGCCGACTGGGCACGCCGCCACGCCGCCGCCTTCCGGTGATCTCCGTATCGGCGGGCCGGTCACGTCCACCGTTCCCTGCGGGACGCGAGGGCGCCCGCCACCCAGGTCTCGCCGACCGCGGTTCCCACCGGCCGGAAAACCGGTGGCGCCGCGCCGCCCGCCGGGAATTCACTGAGGGCCACCGCACACAGAGTGGAGTCCTCCGTTGATCGCAGTCTCGGCCGCCTCCGGCGCGCTCGGCCGCCTCGTCATCGCTCACCTGCGCACCCGGGCGGAGGTGGTCGCCGTGGTGCGCGACCCCGGGCGGGCCCCGGAGGGCGTCCCGGTACGGCGCGGCGACTACGACGACCCGGCGAGCCTGCGTGAAGCCTTCGACGGGGCCGACCGGCTGCTGCTGATCTCGTCCCCGGAGCTCGACACCGCCCGCAGGATCGGGCAGCACCTGGCCGCCGTGGCCGCCGCGAAGGACGCCGGCGTCGGCGCCGTCGTCTTCACTAGCTTCCTGGGGGCCGACACCGCCGCCACCGGCCTGACCGAGGCGTACCACGCCACCGAGCGGGCCGTCCTCGACAGCGGCCTGCCGTACACGATCCTGCGGCATCCCTTCTACGGCGACCCGTTCGTCCCGCGGGTCTCCGGCGGGGAGCTGACCGCGAGCACCGGGGGGCGCGGCCTGAACACCGCGTTCCGGTCGGACCTGGCCGAGGCCGCCGCGAACGTGCTGACGGGTGAGGGGCACCTGGGCCGGGCGTACGACTTCACCGGTCCGCTGTGGAGCCACCCGGAGGTGGCCGCGGCGCTGGGGGTGCCGTACCGGGAGGTGCCGGACGCCGGTCCGGGCGCCATGAGCTGGATCAACGCCCAGGTGCGCGCGGGCCTGCTGGAGCGGCAGACCCCCGACCTGGAGCGGGTGCTCGGCAGGCCCGCCGAGACGGTCGTCTCCCGCGCCCTGGAGCTTCACGCCGCGCCACGCTGACCGCCCGGCGCGGAAACCGCCGGCCGTCCGGTGCCGAGGTGAATGCACAAGAGTCATTGCACAAGAGCTGTTGTGTATCTAGGGTGAGGTGATGCGCGATCATCAGACGGGCGGCGAGGCGGACGAGACGCCGGAAGCCCGCGTGACGGACCAGGTACGTGAGGTGCGCGAGGTGCGCGACTCGAAGGTGCTGGCCGCGATGTCCCACCCGCTGCGCCGGCGCCTGCTGGACATCCTGCGGGTGGACGGCCCCTCCACGGCGTCCGTGCTCGCCGGGAAGACCGGGCAGGCCGTCGGCAACATCAGCCACCACCTGAAGGTCCTCGCCGCGAGCGAGCTCGTGGAGGAGGTCCCCGAGCTCGCCCGCGACCGCCGGGAACGCTGGTGGCGCAGGTCGCCGGGCGTCCTCAACTGGTCTCCGTCGGACTTCCCCGACGACCCCGTGGCGGAGGCGGCCGAATCCCTGGTCCTGGAGCGGCAGGCCGCCCTCGTCCGGCAGTGGTTCGCCGCGCGTGACGACTACCCCGAGCCGTGGCGGCGGGCCGCGTTCACCACCGACCACTGGGCGAGGCTGTCGGTCGCCGAGCTCGCCGAGCTGGAGGGGAAGATCTTCGCCCTGCTGTCCTCGCTGGCGGACCGGGAGGTTCCCGACGATGGGCAGGAGCGCGAGCTCGTCTTCCTGTCCGTCCGCGCCGTTCCCGGACAGCCGTGACCGCGGCGGCCGCCACACCGGCCGTACAGGGCGGGCCGCTGAGGACGCGCGACTTCCGGCTGCTGTGGATCGGCGAGACGACGAGCATGCTCGGCAGCGCCGTCGCCGGCGTGGCGCTTCCACTGGTCGCCGTGGTCACCCTGGGCGCCGGAACCCTCTCTGTCGGGCTGCTGACCGCGGCCGCCTGGCTGCCGTGGCTGCTGGTCGGGCTGCCCGCCGGCGCGTGGGTGGACCGGCTGCCGAAACGGCCGGTGATGCTGGCGTGCAACACCGTCTCGATGGCGGTGTTCGCGAGCGTGCCGGTCGCGGCGTGGTCCGGTGCGCTCACGATGGCGCACCTGCTCGCGGCGGCCACGGCGGGCGGGGTGGCGAAGGTGTTCTTCAACCTCGCCTACCGCGCCTACCTCCCCGCCCTGGTCGGAGACGAGCGGCTGCTCGCGGCCAACACCAGGCTCCAGGGCAGCGAGTCGGCCGCGCAGGTCGCCGGCCCGGGACTGGCGGGGCTGCTCGCGCAGGGCTTCGGCGCGGTCAGCGGCGTGCTGGCCGACGCGGTCAGCTTCGGCGTCGCCGTACTGTGCCTGCGCTCCATCCGCACGCGCGAGACGCGCCGGGACGGTACGGCGAACGAGGCGCGCCCGGATGACGGGGTGAACGAGGCGCGCCGGAACGGTGCGGCGAGCGAGGCGCGCCGGGGTGGCAAGGGGAACAGGGCGCCCCGGCGTGGTACGGCGAGGCGGCGGTTGCGCTCGGAGATCCGCGACGGGCTGCGGTTCGTCGTGGGCGACCCGTACCTGCGCACGCTCACCGTCTTCAGCGCGCTGTCCAACATCGCGCTGATGGGCTACCAGTCGATCCAGGTCGTGTTCCTCACCCGGAACCTCGGCGCCCAGCCCGGGCAGGTGGGCGTGGTGCTGGCCCTGGCCGGCGCGGGCGGCCTGCTGGGGGCGGCGCTGGCCGGCCGGATCGCCGCGCGGTTCGGGACGGCGCGGGGGTTCCTGCTGTGCGAGGCGTTCGCCGCGCCGATGCTGCTGCTCGGGCCTGCCGGCAGCGGCGGCACGGGCCTGGCGTTCTTCACCGCCGCCGGTTTCGGCGCGGGCGCGGGCATCGTCGCCTCGAACATCCTGACCGGCACCTTCCGCCAGCGGTACTGCCCGGCCGAACTGTTCGGGCGGATCACCGCGAGCACCTCGGCGCTGAACTACGGCGCGATCCCCCTCGGCGGGCTGCTCGGCGGCGTGCTGGGCGAGGTGGCCGGCGTCCGCGGGACCATGTGGCTGATGGCGGCCGTCCAGCTCCTCTCCCTCACCGTCCTGCTGCTCGGCCCGGTCCGCCCCCTGCGTGACTTCCCCGCGAGCCCGCCGGCGCGGAGCCTTCCGTAGCCGGTCCGGTACCTCCCCGCCCCGGCTGGAGGAGGTACCGGACCGGCCGGTCCCGGCGGTGGAGCCGTCCCGCGGAGATCGGCTCCGCCGCCGGGACCGGCTGGCGAACCGTCCCGCGGAGACCGGCAGCAGCAGAAGGCAGAACCAGACGACCACGCCGACAGGCGACCATGCACCACATCGCGCTGGAGGCGGCGGCCCGGCTGGACGACCCGGCCGCGCAGGCCCACGCCCGCGTCGGGCTCGCCCAGGCCCTCATCCGGCTGGGCCAGGACGACGCGAGCGCGTCCCACCTGCGGGAGGCGCTCGACCTGTTCGGCGGGCTCGGCGACCCCGCCGGGCAGGCACCCTGCCTCATCTACCTCAGCGCTGGCCGCCGGACGGCTGAGCGAGGGCGGAGAAACCCTGCGGCGCGCCCTCGACCTCGTCGCCGAACTGGCCCCCGGCGACGGCGACGCGCTCCGCGCCCGGATCAGCCGCCTCAACGAACCGGACGAATCACCGGCCCGAGACTCCTGAGTCTCAGAACTCTTGCGCCTTCGATACGCATCGAGACCGGCCCATCACCTGCATGAAAACCGCCCGCCGCATCCCGCTCTATAGCATTTCCAATGCCATACTTGGAGTCATGGCTGACGATGTGGAGTTTCCTCCCGGTGACGGTCCCACCAACGGGATCTCCGTCACCTTGACCGCCGGCACCCTGCAGGCGATCCGTGACCGGGTCGGCAAGCGGGGTGTCTCGGCGTACCTGGAGAAGGCGGCTCAGCGGCAGATCGAGCGGGACAACCTGGACGAACTGATCGCTGATTTCGACCGGACGCACGGCCCGGCCGATCCGGAGGCGGTGACGGCCAAACGCATCCGGCTCACCGGTGGCACCTCGGACGCCGGGGCGGCCGCGTGAGCGGTGTCCTGGTCCTGGACAGCGAGGGCCTGGCGAAGGCCGTACAACGCGACCGGGAGATTCACGAGTGGCTGACGGCGGCTCGTGACGCGGACCTGCCGGTCGTCACCTCGGCCGCGGTGCTCGTCGAGGCGATCCACCCGAAGATCAGTGATGCCGCGCTGAAGTGGACGCTGTCCCGGTTGCGTGTGGAGCCGGTCACCCAGGCGGTCGCGTACTCCGCCACCACCCTGCTACGCACCGCGGGATTGCACGGCCACAAGTACGCCATCGACGCCATGCTGTGCGCGACCGCACTGCAGCATCCGGGCCGGGTGACGATCCTGACCTCCGACGTGGAGGACATCGAACTGCTCACCGCCGGGCACCCGCGAGTGCGGATCGAGAAGGTCTGACCATGATCCAGCGCCATCGTGGCGGTGGCGCGGAAGCACGAATCGACGGCGGCGAACCGCGAGCCCTACACTCGTCAACTCCGCGGCAAGCTCCGTGAGTTGCGGTTCCATCTTCATCGGGAAGCGGTACGGATCACCTACTGGATCGCCCCGGGCAGGCGGATCATCCTGCTGACGGTGTTCCGTAAGCAGCGGATGCGCGAGTCCGCTGAGGTCGAGCGTGCCTGGCGGGCCATGCGGCGGTGTGTCGCCGAGGCCCACACCGCGGATGAGGAGTGAGCGGCATGGGGGAACGCAGGACGTGGGCTGACAAGAAAGCCGAGATCATGAGCCGCCCCGGCGCGGGAGCGGCCTACGAGGCGGCCAGGATCCGGTTCGAGCTGGGCGAGACGGTACGACGGCGGCGTGAACAACTCGGGCTGACCCAGGCCGAGCTGGCCGAGCGCACCGGGTTGAAGCAGCTGGCGGTGGCGCGGTTCGAGGCGGGCGGGACGATGCCGACCATCCCCATGCTGGAACGGCTCGCGGAAGCTCTGGAGATGCGGCTGAGCGTTCAGTTCCAGCCGCTGCGGGAGGCGAGCTGATCTCGCGAGGCGAGGTTCGGGCTCACGAATACCGAAGCGATGCCAGAAGGGGTTGCCGTTCCGCGGTGCGACGTGAAGGAACACGGTCACCTCGTGGAACGCCGCGACTGCTTCAGCGGGAAGGGCGATGATCTGCTCATCCGGTCGAAGTGGCCGCGATCGCCGAAAAGACGGCGGTGCCCCAGCTGGAAGGGGAGTGGTGCGACGCGTCCGTGCCTCACGGTGAGACGAGCGGTTCGGCCTCGTAGGCCCGGTGCAGCAGTTCCACGAAGGACGGCGCCTCGGACAGGGGTACGGAGCCGATCCTGCGCACCGCCACCCCCGGAGTCCACGAGTTCATGACCACGGCCCCCGCCAGCGCCGGCAGGTCGGCGGGCGTTACCTCCCGGACGCGCTGGGGCACGCCGAGGTGGTCCAGTCGCCGGCGGACGATGCCCATCGTGACCCCGGTCAGTATCCCGGCTTCGGGCCACACCACCGCGGTGCCGTCCCAGAAGGCCAGGTTCCAGATCGTCGCCTCGCTGAGCCGGCCCCGGCGGTCGAGGAAGGCCGCGTCGTCGAAGCCCTGCTCGACGGCCTGGCGGAGGAGATACGTCTTGGCCGCCTCGCCGACGTGCTTCACGGTGGGGAGGAAGCGTTCGTGCTCGACCGCCGCCAGCGCGAGCGGGCCCCGGGGGCCGGACGCGGCGGGGCCGGTGCGCACCAGCAGTTCGAGCCGCGCATCGGCCCCTGACGCGGTGAACTCGCCCGCGGGGGAGTACACCGTGGCCGTCAGCGAAAGGTCGGCCGGGCCTGCCTGCAGCGCCGCTCGCAGGCACGCCCGTACCTGATCGTCGGGCAGCGCCCGGCCGAACAGCGTCATCGAGGCGGAGCGCAGCCGCTCCAGGTGCAGGTCGAGGCCCCGTACCCGGCCGCCGCGCGCCTGCATGGCGGTGAAGTGGGCGTAGCCCGCGAAGGCCAGCGGCGCCAGGTCCCCGGCGCTCGCCGTACGGCCGTCACGGTGGACAACGAAAGACGACATGCGACGCTCCAGCAGTGCGAAACGAAATGGGTCGTGGACGGTCCGTCTGGAATGCCCGTCCGTGAGACGACGTTAGGGCTTCGCATCAATGTGAAGGTCAACTTCGGAGGCGGGCCGCATGCTGATCGGGGAGCTGTCCCGGCGTACCGGGGTGAGCACCCGGTTGCTGCGCTACTACGAGACGCAGGGACTGATCGAGGCCGGGCGCGGGCCGAACGGCTACCGCCACTACGACGAGGACTCCGTGGTCACGGTGCGGCAGATCCGCGCCCTGCTGAGGGCCGGCCTGACCACCGAGGTGATCCGTGTCGTGCTGCCGTGCGCGCGGGGCGATCGCCCGGACTTCGACTGGTGCGCGGAGCTGTGGGACGTCCTGAACGGGGAACTGGCGGCCATGGACGAGCGCATCGAGGGCCTTCAACGCAACCGCGGCGCCCTCGCGGACTTCCTGACGCGACCCTGAGTCCCGGGGCCGTACGGCCGGTGCTTCCTCTCTCGGAACCAAGGCGATTCGCGCCGGATGAACGGCCGGATCCCAGCGGCGGCCCGGGCGCCGGGACGGCCGCGTGAGCGGTGTCCCGGCACCGGACGGCGAAGGCCCGGCAAGGGCCGTGCGGCGTCAGCGCTCGTCGACGACCCGGCCGTTCAGGGCGGTGGCGTCCCCGGTGAGGGCCATGGTCAGCGGCGCCTCCGGGAAGGTGGGCAGCGCGGCGAGCGCGGCGCCCAGCTGCTCGGCGGTCTCCCAGTGCCAGGTGTCGGTGTAGGTGCCGTCCTCAAGCCGGACCAGCACGGTACGGACGAGCCCGGGATGCCCCTCCCGGATGGTCGCGATCAGCGAGTTCCGGCGGGCCAGGAACTCCTCCAGGTCGGTGTCGGCGACGGAGTAGCGGTGCGAGCGGACGGCGGACATGCCGGTGTCTCCTTTACGTGAGGGGTGGTTCGGCGGAGAGGATCCGCCGGTGTCGGTGTTTCCCGGGCGGGGGCGGGGGCGGGGGCGGGGGCGGGGGCCGGGGCCGCTCACCGCGGCGCCGTGGAGGAGGCGGTGCCGGTGTCTCCCGTGCGCGGGGGCCGGGGCGGGCAGGCGGCCCCGGCTCTCCGTGGGCCGGTGTCTCCCGTGCGCGGGGCCGGGGTTCACCAGCTGCCGGCGACCTGCCGGATCGGGGCGTTCAGGCGGTTGAAGAGGTTGGTGACGGCGGTCATCAGCAGGATCGAGGCGAGCTGCCGCTCGTCGAAGTGGTCGGCGGCCCTGTTCCAGACGTCGTCGGGGACACCGTCGGCGCGGTCGGCCAGCCGGGTCGACGCCTCCGCCAGCTCCAGCGCGGCCCGCTCGGCGTCGGTGTAGTACGGGGCCTCGCGCCAGGCGGACACCAGGCTGACGCGCTCGTCGCTCGCACCGAGCTTGCGCAGGTTCTTGTGACCGGCGTCGACGCAGAAGCTGCAGCCGTTGACCTGGCTGACCCGCAGGTGGATCATCTCCATGAGCTCCTGCGGGAGCCCCTGCGACTGGGCGGCCTGCATCAGTTCCATGATCGGCTTCATCGCGGCGGGGATGATCGTGGCGGGGTTCTTCATCCGGGCTTCCATCGTGTTTCCTCCGTCTTGGTTCAGGTGAGATCCGCGGTTCGCGGGAACTCGCCTCTGTTCGCGGGAGACCGTCTCCTTTGTGGGAGACCGTCTCGGTTGGTGTGAGATCAGCTTGTCTGCCCGGGTTGATACATTCGCGATGCGCGCACGATGCGGTGATCATGGGGGGACGATGCTGCGGTTCACTCTTCTCGGCCCCGTCCAGGTGATCCTCGACGGTGAGCCCCTGACCGGCATCGCCCCGCGTCACCGCGCGGTGCTGGCCTACCTCCTGCTCAACGCCGGCCGGGTGATCGGCATCGAGCGGCTGATCGACGCGATGTGGGGCCACGACCGGCCCGACACCGCCCGGTCGCAGATCCACGCCTCGATCACCGCGATCCGCAGGGCGCTGCGCGGCGCGGGAGCCGCGGATCTGCTTGAGACGCGTGCCGGCGGCTACGTCGTGCGGCCGGAGCCCGGACAGGTCGACGCGCGGGAGTTCACCGAGCTGGTGGCCGCCGGCGCGCTGCGCGAGGCCCTGGACCTGTGGAGCGGCGAGGCGCTGGAGGACGTGCACGCGCACTACGCGGGCGGCGCCCGGGAGCTCTGGAACGACCGGCGCCTTTCGGCCTACGAACGCCTGGTGGAGGGCGAGCTCGCCGCCGGGCGGCACGGCGAACTGCTCGATGAGCTCGCCGCCCAGGTGGCCGCCGACCCGCTCCGCGAGAAGCTCAACGGTCACCTCGTCCTGGCCCTGCACCGGGCGGGACGGCAGGCCGACGCCCTCGCCGCGGCGCGCTCCTACCGTACGGCCCTCGCGGACGAGCAGGGCCTCGACCCCGGGCACGCCTTCACCGAGCTGGAGCGGGCGGTCCTGGCGGACGACCCGGCCCTGCGGCCGGCCGGCGCGGCTCCGGCCGTCCCAGGGCCGCCGCGCCGCTCCACCTTCCTGCCCTACGACATTCCCGACTTCTCCGGGCGGGCCGCCGAGCTGGAACGGCTCGTGGGCGAACGGCCGGGGCCGGCGGTCGTCACGATCGACGGCATGGCCGGGATCGGCAAGACCACGCTCGCCGTCCACGCGGCCCACCGGCTGGCCGCCCGCTATCCGGACGGCCGGCTCTTCATCGACCTGCATGCCCACACCGCGGGCCGGGAGCCGCTCGACGCCGCCGCCGCGCTGGAGGCCCTCCTCCGCCAGCTCGGGGTGCCCGCCGACCGCATCCCGGTCACGCCGGCCGAGCGGGGCGCCCTCTGGCGCGCCGAGCTGACCGGCCGCCGGGTGCTCGCCGTACTGGACAACGCCTTCGACGCCGAGCACGTGCGCCCCCTGCTGCCGGGACACTCCGACACCCTCGTCCTGGTCACCAGCAGGCGGCGGCTCGTCGACCTGGACGGCGCCCAGGCGCTCTCGGTGGACGTGCTGGGCGAGGAGGACGCCGCCGGGCTGTTCGAGCGGATCGTGGGCGAACGCGCCCGCCACGAGCCGGACGCCGTACGCGAGGTGCTGCGGCTGTGCGGGCGCCTCCCGCTCGCCCTCCGGATCTCGGCCGCCCGCCTCCAGCACCGCCCGCGCTGGACCGTGTCCTACCTGGCGGGCCGGCTGCAGGAGCACCGCCGGCTCCTGGACGGGGTGTCGGCGGCCTTCACCCTCTCCTACGAGCAACTGGACGAGGCCGAGCGGCGCATGTTCCGCCTGCTCGGGCTGGTGCCCGGCCGCGACATCGACGCCCTCGGCGCGGCCGCGCTGGCGGGGATCCCGGAGGACGAGGCGGAGGAACTCCTCGAAGGTCTCCTCGACGCCCACATGCTCCTGCAGCTCGAACCGGGCCGGTACACCTTCCACGACCTGCTCCGTGAGCACGCGCGCTCGATCGCCGAGGACGACGGCGCCGTCCTGCGGCTGCTCACCTACTACCTGCACCGCTCCCGCGCGGCGATGGACCGGCTCTTCCCCGACAGCCTCGGCGAGCGGGAGGGCATCCCCCGGCCGGCCACCCCGATCGCGCCCGTCCGCGACGCCGCGGAGGCGATCGCCTGGCTCGACGCCGAGCGTTCCAACATCATCGCGACCGCCGTCCACGGACCCGAGATCTGCCTGGGCATGCTGGCCCTGGCGATGCGCCCCTACCTTGACCGGCAGGCGCACCACGACGACGCGCTCACCCTGCACACCCTGTCACTCCGGCGCAGCCGCAGGCTCGGCCGCCGCGAGTTCGAGGCGCGAGCGCTCACCGACCTGGCGTGGACCCACTGGCGGCTCGGCGAGTACGAGCGGGCGGAGGAGTACGCGCACCAGGCCCTCGACGCGTGCGAGGAGACCGCCGAACGGGCCCGGGCGCTGCTCACGCTGGGCAACGTGGCCCTGCGGCGGCGGCAGGACGCTCAGGCGGAGCGGCACCTCAGGCAGGCGCTCGACCTCACCCGGATCGGCGCCGACACCTGGGGCGAGGCCCACGTGCTCGGCATCCTCGCCCTCGTTCTCGACCGGGCCGGCCGTCCGGAGGAGGCCCGGCGCCATCTCGACCTGGCGCTGGCGCTCCACCGCAAGGTCGGCAACCCGGCAGGGGAGGCGATGACCCTCGACCACCTCGGCGTCGTCCTCCGGCACCAGGACGAGCCCGGCCTGGCGCGCACCCGCCACGAGCAGGCCGCGGCCCTCTACCGCGGACTCGGCGACACCGCCGGCGAGGCGGCCGCGCTCAACGGGCTCGCCGAGGCGGCGGGCGACCCGGCCCGGGCGGTCGAGGAGCACACGGCCGCGCTCGCGCTCGCCCACCTGACGCGCAACCGTCCGGAGCAGGCGCGCGCCCACGACGGCCTGGCACGCGCCCACCTCGCGCTCGGGCACCCGGTGCGGGCCCGTGAGCACGGCCGGCTGGCTCTCGGCCTCTACGACGAGCTCCGCGTTCCGGAGGCCGAGGAGGTCCGAGCCTTCCTGGAGCACGCCGGAGATCTCCCGGAGCACGCCGGAGAGCCCGTACGGCGGGACGCCCTCACCCCGTGAGGCCGTGAGCGCTCCGCCGCGGAACGGCCGGTCGATCCGGAGCACCCCCGCCGGAATCCGGTGTCGCTCCCGGAATCCGGCGGTGAACCGCACGGGGGCGTCCGGCGAGGTGAGGATCACACGGCTGGACTCTCCCCCTGTGGGAGGCATCAAGGTATCTCTGATGATCCTGGTGACCGGCCAGGGAGGCGACGGGCACGCTGGTCGCCCGGTTGTGAGGAGAGCGACGTATGCCCATCGTGAAGGACATCGAGGTTCGCGGTACGCACCACTGCGAGACGACGACGCTGGGGGTGCTGCTGCGGCACGAGGGACTCGATCTGTCCGAGCCCATGCTGTTCGGGCTGGGCTCGGGCCTGTCCTTCATCTACTGGGACGGCAAGGGCATGGCGTTCCCCTTCCTCGGAGGCCGCGTCAGGCCCTTCGAACTCACCAGGAACCTGACCGCCAGGCTGGGGCTGACACTGCTGGTCAAGGAGACCACCTCACCGCGAAAGGCGTGGGAGAACGTGGCCGCCCCCATCGACGCCGGCCGGCCGGTCGGCCTCCAGCTCGACTGCTACCACCTGGAGTACTTCCGCTCCAAGGTGCACTTCGGCGGCCATGTGGTCGCCATGTACGGCTACGACGAGCACGACGTCCACCTGGTGGACACCGGGCAGCAGGGAGGGGCGGTGCGCGCCAGCAGGGCTGGCCTAGCCATGGCGCGGGCCGAACGCGGCCCGATGACCGCCAGGAACCGATCCTTCACCATCACCCTGCCGGAGCAGCCGCCCCGCTGGCAGGACCAGATCATCCCTGCCATCAGGGACTGCGCCGACGCCTTCCTGTCCGCTCCCATCGCGAACCTCGGCCACCGGGGCATCGGGAAAGCCGCCGAGCGGGTGCCCGGATGGCTGCTGCGCGCCGGCGACCCGCGGCAGGACCTGCCGCAGGCGGCCGTCCTCATGGAGGAGGCCGGCACCGGCGGCGCCCTGTTCCGCGCCCTCTATCGCGACTTCCTCGGCGAGTGCGCCCAGTTGATCGACGACACCGGCCTCCGCACCGGTCACAGGCTGTACACCGAGGCCGCCACCCTGTGGACGGACGTGGCCGGCCTGATCACGAAGGCCGGGGAGAGCGGCGACGCGGGGCATCTCGAACAGGCCGGCGTCATTCTCCGCGATCTCTCGCGCATCGAGAGGGACGCCATGCAGGTGCTGCGCGGGCTGTAGCCCCGCCCGGATCGCGCACGGCGGACGCCTGCCGTGCCGGTGCCCGCCGTACCCGAGGCGCCGGAGCCGGTGAAACCGGCGGTTCAGCGGTGAAACCACCGTGAAGCCGCAATGAAGCCGACGGCGCGGAAGCTCTTCTCCGACGCCGGGAGATACCCGGCGGAGAGAGGAGACGTGTCATGGCGGACCTCGATGCCGTCCGCGCCGACGGTCTGGTCAAGGACTTCGGGGACTTCCGGGCCGTGGACGAGATCGACCTCCACGTACGGCAGGGCGAGATCTTCGGAGTCCTCGGCCCCAACGGAGCGGGCAAGACCACCACGCTCCGGATGCTCGCCACCCTGCTCCCGATCGACGGCGGCCACGCGGAGATCTTCGGCGTCGACGTCCGGCGGGAACCCCACCGGATCCGGCAGCTGGTGGGCGTCACCGGCCAGTACGCCTCGGTGGACGAGGACCTGACCGCCCGGGAGAACCTCCGGCTGTTCGCCCGCCTGCAGGGCCTGACGAGCGCCCGGGCCAAGGCGATCGCCGGTGACCTGCTCGAACGCTTCGGCCTCCAGGAGGCGGCCGACCGCCCCCTGTCCCAGTTCAGTGGTGGCATGCGCCGCCGCCTGGACCTGGCGTCGAGCCTGATCACCCGCCCACCCCTGATCTTCCTGGACGAGCCCACGACCGGCCTCGACCCCAGGACCCGGGGACAGATGTGGGACACCATCCGCGAGCTGGTCACCGACGGCTCCACGATCCTCCTCACCACCCAGTACCTGGACGAGGCCGACCAGCTGGCCGACCGCGTGGCCGTGATCGACCGGGGCCGGAAGGTCGCGGAGGACACCCCCGACGCCCTGAAGACCCAGGTCGGCGACTCGACCCTGCAGCTCGGCCTCGCGGACGGCTCCGACCTCGCCCTGGCCGCGGACATCGTCCGCCGGCTGCTGGCCGAGGACCCGGTCCTGACCCCGGAGTCGGGACGCGTGAACATCCCCCTCCCCGACCCGAACCGGGCCGCGGACGTCCTGATCGGCCTGCGGGAGGCGGGCATCGGCATCTCCTCGGTGAGCGTCGCCAAGCCGACGCTGGACGAGGTCTTCCTGACGCTGACCGGCCACGGCGCCGACGAACCCCGAACCGGCGAATCCCAGGCCGGCGAACCCTGGATGGAGGCGGCCCGATGACCACGAGCGCCACGACCCCGATGCCCCCGACGACTCCGACGCCCCCGGCCCCCGGCGCCTCCCGGCGCGTCGACCCGTCCGCCGCGGTCGCCCGCACCACGTCCCACAGCTCGTTTCAGGAGACCCTGGTCCAGACCCTGGCGATGGCGTGGCGGGCCCTGAAGAAGATGCGCCGCAAGCCCGAGCAGTTCTTCGACGTCCTCATCCAGCCCCTGCTGTTCACGGCGATGTTCGCGTTCATCTTCGGCGGCGCGATCTCCGGCAGCGTGTCGGACTACCTCCCGGTGCTGATCCCCGGCATCCTCGCCCAGACCGCCCTGACCGTCTGCATGGCGACGGGCGTGCAACTGCGCGAGGACATGGACAAGGGGGTCTTCGACCGCTTCAAGTCCCTGCCGATCGCCAGGATCGCCCCCCTGGCCGGTCCGATGATCGCCGACCTGATCCGCTACGGCATCGCGTCGGTGCTGACGCTCGTCACCGGCCTGGTCATCGGCTACCGCCCCGGCGGCGGCGTGCTCGGCTGCGTCGGAGGCATCGTGCTCACCGTGATCGCGGGCTGGTCGCTGGCGTGGATCTTCACCTGGCTGGGCACGATGGCGCGCTCGGCGCAGAGCGTCCAGGGCATCTCAATGATGATCATGTTCCCGCTGACCTTCCTGTCCAACGCCTTCGTCCCCGCCGAGACGCTGCCCGGCTGGCTGGAGGCGTTCGTGAAGGTCAACCCGGTGTCGCACGTCGTCTCCGCGGTGCGCGACCTGCTCAACGACGGGGCCGTGACGGCCGAGGTCGGCTGGGCGGTCATCGGCTGCGCGGTCGTCGTCGCGATCTTCGCTCCGCTGGCGGTCCGCTCCTACTCCCGCAAGATGTAGGCGGTGTCAGATCACCCGCTCCAGGACGGCGCGGGCCTCGGCCAGCAGGTCGGGGCCGCGCCGTGCTCCGTACCCGGCCTCGATCCGGGAGATGGCGCCGGGGGCGACCCGTTCGGCGTGCGCGGACAGCACCGACCACCGCATCGTCGGGGTGAACCGGTTGTAGGCGAACCGGTCGGCGAGCACGAGCAGCCGGACCGCCTCCTCGTCGGGCATCGACCCCTTCAGCAGACCCCAGATGCCCAGCCCGGCGAGCGCCATCCCCATCGCCGGGAGGTCCGGGAAAGCGCGGTCCAGGTCGAACACGACCAGGACCTCGGCCCGCAGCGCCTCGAAGAGGTCCGCGCCGTCGTCGCCCTCGCCGTACTGCGCGAACGCCGAGAGCGCGATGACCTCGCCCAGGATGGTCCACAGAGTGGAACCACCCGGCGCGCCCGGGACGCACAGGCCCCGGAGCGCCTCGGCCGCCTCGCGGTACCGCCGCAGCCCCCCGGCGATGTCGCCGTCGGCGAGGGCCAGCTCGGCCCTGGCGGCGGCGGCCGACAGGACCTCGCCGTAGGTGCCCTGGGAGGCGAGCGCCTCCAGGTCGTCGGTCATCCGTGCGGCCTCGTCACGGCGTCCCTCGGCGAGCGCCGCCATGGCGAGGGTGGCGCGGATCTGGACGACGTCCTCCATCGCCCCGAGGCGTTCGAGCACCGGAAGCGCCTCGGTGGCATGCCTGGACGCCGACGCGGAGTCACCGAGGTGCGCGTACATGCCGACCAGCTGGGTGCGCAGCGTCGCCCGGTGCCAGGGGCCGCCGTCGTCGCCGACGAGTTCCAGGGCGGCCCGGGCGGCTTCGATCGCGCCGACCGGGTCGCCGGCGTTCTCCCGGCCGTGGCTCAGCCAGTGCAATGCGATCCGGCGGATCAGCGGGTCGGGATCGGCGGCCAGCTCGTCCAGGCCGTTCCCGGAATCCGACACCATGGTGAGCAGGGCGGTCACCAGCGCCCTGACGGACGGGTTCGCCGAGTCGGCGCCCAGCCCGGACAGCAGCCGGGCCGGCGTCCCGATCTCCTCGGGGGAGGCCATGACGGTGCTGAACAGCGCGATGCTCAGGGTCATCCGGGCCCGGTCGAGGAGCCGGGGCGGAGGCGTCCAACCGTCCAGGGCGGCGGTGACGGCCGGGGTGAGGACGGTGCAGCGCGGGTGATCTCCGCGGATCGTCCAGTAGCCGCCCAGAGCGGAGAACAGCACCACGACCGCCTCGGGGTCGGGATCGGCGAGGGCCTCGCGCAGAACGTCGGCGAGGTTCGTCTCCTCCGAACGCAGCCGGTCCATCGCGTCCACCTGCTCCGGCGAGTACAGGCGGGCGCTGTGCCGGTCGGCGTATCCCACGGCCCACGCGCGTACGGCGGCCCGCGCGCCGGCGGTCTCACCGGCCGCGTCCAGCCGCACCCGGCCGAACTCGCGCACCGTCTCCAGCATGCGGTACCGCACCCCGCCGGCCGTCTCCACGACGGTGAGCAGGGACTGCTCCACGAGCTCCTCGACGTCGCCGAGGGCGTCGCCGCCGAGCACCTCCTCCGCCGCGTCGAGGGCGAAGCCGTCCGGGAAGGCGGAGAGGCGGCGCAGGGCCCGGCGCTCCCGCTCGCCGAGGAGGTTCCAGGACCAGTCGATCACCGCCAGCAGCGTCTGGTGCCGCGAGGGGGCGCTCCGGTCGCCGCCTCGCAGCAGCGTGAACCGGTCCTCCAGCCGGCGGGCGATCTCGGCCGGTGACATCACCCGCACCTTCACGGCGGCCAGTTCGATCGCGAGCGGCAGGCCGTCCAGGCGGGCCACGACGGCGCCCACGTCGTCCTCGTCCAGGCGCACACCGGGCCGGGCCGCGGTCGCGCGGTCGCGGAACAGCTCGACCGCGTCACCGGTTCCCAGCTGGGGCAGCGGATAGACGCGTTCGGCGGCGATCGCCAGCGGTGAGCGGGTCGTGGTGAGGACGCGCAGCTCCCGCGTGGTCGCGGCCAGATAGGCGACCAGGTCGGCGACCGCCTCCACCAGGTGCTCGCAGTTGTCGAGCACCAGCAGCGCCGGGGCCAGGTCGAGCTGCTGGGCGATCCGGGCACGGACGTCGGCGCGCTGCCGCGGGGTGAGCGTGCGGCGTCCGGTCACCGAGTCGCGGACGCCGAGCGCCGACCCGACCTCGCCGACCAGGTCCTCGGGCGCGGTCACGCCGACCAGTTCGACGAAGTGCACCACCGGCTGCGGGACCTCGCGGGCGACGGCGTGGGCGAGCCGGGTCTTGCCGAGCCCGCCGGGACCGAGGATCGAGACCACCCGGGAGGCGGCGAGCAGTGCCCGCACCCGCCTGAGGTCGTCGTCGCGGCCGAGCAGCGGGGTCGCGTCGAACCGCACGCCGGCGCGCACGGGGCTGTCGAGCGCCAGCAGCTCACGATGGACCCGCCGCAGCTCCGGGCCGACGTCGGCGCCGATCCGGTCGCGCAGGTCCGACCGGTGGCGCTCGAAGCGGTCCAGGGCGGCGCCCGTTCCGCGCACCGCCGCCTCACTGCGCAGGAGGTCGGCGAGCAGCCCCTCGTCCTCGGGACGGACGCGCGCGGCCTCCTCCAGCCCGGGCAGGGCGGGACCGTGGTCGCCGCTCCGGCTCCGGGCCCGGGCGAGCACGATCCGCGCGGACGCCAGGTCGTGTTCCGCGCGGCGGCGCACCTCGGCCAGCGGGCCGCCGCCCTCGGGCGGCGGCGTCCCGGCGCCCAGCGCGAGAGCCTCCTCCGCCGCCGCGGCCGCCGCGGCGGGATTCTCGGCGAGCAGCGCCCCCGCCCGGTCCGCCAGACCGTGCAGCCGACCGGCGTCGACCAGGTCGGGCGGAACCGCGAGCCGGTAGCCGTTCCCCTCCGTGACCAGTGACGCGGGCCCCACGACCGACCTGGCCCGGGACACCAGGACCTGCAGCGCCTTCGCCGGATTGGCCGGTTCGCCGTCCCCCCACACCTCCGCGACGAGCCGGTCCGCGCTCACGGTCCGGCCGTCGAGCGCGAGGGCCGCGAGCAGGGCCTGAGCCCTCTCGCCGACCACCGGCCGCCCCTGCCACCGCACACCGTCGAGCAGGGTCAGGTGGATCGGCATGCCGCAAGTCTAGGCTTCACCGGGCACTCCGCTCGCTCCCGCTTTCCCCGGTCCCGGCGGGCCCGCTCATCCGGCCCGGTACGCGCCGGGCCGATCCCCTTCGCCACCCGGATCAGGCGCGGCCCTTCGACGAACCGGCCGTCCTGCTCCTGCCCGAGACATCCGAGACGCTCGAGACATCCGTGACTCGCCCGACGCCCGCGACGCCCGCGACGCCCGCGACGCTCGCGCTGACCACGGCGAGCGCCGCTCCCACCCACATCACCGCGGAGAGCGACACGCCGTCCACGATCCGGCCGCCGGCGAACGAGCCGAGCGCGATGGAAACGTTGAAGGCGCCGACGAAGAGAGCCGTGCCCATCTCACCGCCGCCCGACCGCATGATCCAGAGCTGCAGCGTCACGCCCACGCCGCCGTAGCCCAGACCCCACACCACGAGCATGACCAGAGGCAGGCCGACCAGGGGCAACGCCGCCGTGGAGAGCGCGATCAGCGCGGCCAGTGCGACCAGGGCCGGTCTGGGGTTCCTGGCCGCCCACGCGCCTGCCGCGAAGTTACCGGCCACGCCCGCGACGCCGTACAGGAGCAGGGCGGCGCTGACGTAGGCGGGACCGGCGTGTGAGACCTGCTCCAGGAACGGCCGGACGTAGGTGTAGGCCGCGAAGTGGCCGGACACGATCAGGACGGTCAGGACGAGGACGACCCTGAGCGGGCTGGAGAGCCGGGAGAGCCGCCCCTTCGGCGCGGGGGAGGGGGTCTCGTGGGGTGACGGCTCGGCCTCCCCCGCCCGGGACTCGCCGGGCAGGGGCGGCAAGGTGGCGGCCAGCAGTGCGAGCAGGGCCAGGGCCAGCACCCCCATGGAGACGAACGCGGTCCGCCACCCCGCGAACGAGGAGATGAAGGTCCCCGCGGGCACCCCCAGCACCGACGCCACCGACACCCCGGCCAAGATGATCGATGTGGCCCGGCCAACGGACCGCTCGGGCACCAGTCGCAGGCCGAGCCCCGCCGCGAAGGCCCAGAACCCGCCGATGCTCACCCCGGTCAGCACCCGGGCGGCCAGCATGACGGGGTAGTTCGGCGCGAACGCGCCCGCCAGGTTCGCCACCGCCAGCAGCGCCATCAGCCCCAGCAACGTGACACGCCGGTCGAGCCGTCGAGCGGTGATCGCCAGTACCGGCGCGGAGACGGCGGCGACCAACCCGGGCGCCGACATCATCAGCCCGGCCGTCCCGTCGGAGACGCCAAGGCCGGCGGCGATCGAGGTCAGCAGGCCGACGGGCAGCATCTCGCTGGTCACGACGGTGAAGGTGCCCACCGAGACCGAG
Organism: Streptosporangium pseudovulgare; assembly: GCF_014648055.1. Classification (GTDB taxonomy): domain Bacteria; phylum Actinomycetota; class Actinomycetes; order Streptosporangiales; family Streptosporangiaceae; genus Streptosporangium; species Streptosporangium pseudovulgare. The sequence continues at coordinate 196,458 of NZ_BMQJ01000009.1, read as the reverse complement.
AACACCGCGAGCCAGCGCGCTCGGGTGGCGGTGGAGACGTCAGTCATGGTCATGCCGTCCAGCCTTCTGCCGTCCACCGGCGGGAACAACGCCGAAGGCCGAAGGCTTGGTTTAGGTGGGCTAAACGACCAGACGGAGGCGGGGATGGAGTTCAGGGAACTGGAGTGCTTCATCGTGCTCGGTGAGGAACTGCACTTCGCGCGTACGGCCGAGCGCCTCTACCTGTCACCCGGCCGGGTGAGCCAGCTCATACGCTCACTGGAGGACAGGATCGGCGGCCGGCTCTTCCGGCGGACCAGCAGGCGCGTGAGCCTCACGCCCCTGGGCGAACGGTTCCTGGCCGACCTGCGCCCCTCATACGACGGCCTCACGAACGCGGTCAGCCGGGCCAAGGCAGGCGCCCGCGAGGTGGCCGGCGTGATCAGGATCGGCTTCCTGGCCACGCCCACGGATGTCGTCACCGGCAGCGTGAGCGCCTTCGAGCGCCGGCACCCGGAGTGCCGGGCAGAGCTCGTGGAGATCCCGCTCTCCGATCCCTTCGGGAAACTGCGGGCCGGGCAGGTGGACATCGCGTTCACGCTGCTCCCGGTGGACGAGCCCGACCTGGCGACGGGTGAGGGGCTGAACCGGGTCTCGTACCGGCTGGGCGTTTCCTCGCGTCACCCGCTGGCCGCCCGTTCGAGCATCAGCGCGGAGGAGTTGGCCGGCGTTCCCCTGATCGGCCTGGACGGCCCGGCTCCGCGCGCGTGGCGCGAGGGTACGGCACCGTCCGCCACCCCCTCCGGCCGTCCGATTCCCAGGGCCGGTGCGGTGGCCACCAGTCAGGAGGGCCTGACCCAGGTGGCGCTCAACCGGGGTGGCATGCTGTTCTGCACCCCCACGGCGGCTTACCACAGGCGCCCGGACATCAGTTTCGTCCCCGTCACGGGGCTGCCTCCCTCGATCCTCGGCCTGGCCTGGGTGAGGGCGGCGGAGACGGCGGCCATCCGGGCGTTCAACGAGACGGCCGTCGGGCACGCGCTCGGGAGAGCGGTCCTGGTGGCATGAGCCATGGCGACAGACGGTCCCGGAACGTCGCGGAAGCCGTCGCCGGGGGCGTCGGCCTACGAACTACGGACCACGGGTCGCCTCGCCGGATCAGGGCGGCCGAAGCGCCCCCGCCAGAGGTGAGAGCCTTGACCGGGCCCGCCCGAGGGATCACCGTGAGTTCGGTGGTCACGACCAGGGGGGGATCTCCATGTTTGGGTTGGGCTGGTTCGAGCTGTTTTTCCTGGCGCTGGTCGTCGTGGTCGTGATCTGGGCGGTACGGGCCCGGCGCCGATAGGCGGGGTGCCGGTGCGGCGGCCGAGAGGTGGGTACGGCGCGCGAGCGGCGCGCCGGTCTCGGCCTGCGGTCCCGCTGCCGGCCGAGACCGGCGCCCATGCCGCACGCCGTGTCGCGACGACGCTCACCCGATTCGGCATACGCCTTCACGGTGGACGTCAGGACACCCGGGCCGGACCCGCGTCGCGCCGTCAGCGCTGCAGTGTCAGCACACCCGGCCGGTAGGGCAGGAGGCCGTAGTCACCACCGGAGCCGGGGCTGCGGCCCTGGTAGAGCAGTTGCAGGTTGCAGGGGTCGACGGTCTTGGTCTGGTCGGGGTTGCTGCGGACCAGGTCGCCGTGGCTGATGTCGTTGGTCCAGGTGGCGCCGCTGTTGGCCTTGCCGGCGAAGGGGTTGCCCTCGGTCGCGGCCTGCGGTGTCCACGTGCCGTCCAGGCTGTTGGCCGTGAACGAGCGGAAGTAGCGGCCCTGTGAGCCCATCGCCTCGACGAGCATGAGGTACTTGTTCTGCCCCTGGAGTTTGTAGACCTCGACCCCTTCGAACAGGTTGGCCTGCGTGTCACTCATGATCGTCGTGTAGTTCGAGCCGAAGCTGCCCGGGAAGTTCCCGATCGGCATGCTGGCCCGGTAGATCTTGCCGTTGTCCCCGGCGAAGAACAGGTACATGTTGGTGCCGTCGCCGATGAGCGTCTGGTCGATGGGCCCGGTCCCGGAGCCGGAGATGCTTCCGGTGAAGAGGGTCTGCTGCGCCGACCAGCCGTTGGCGTTGGTGGGGTCGCTGGAGGTCCGGTAGGAGAAGGCGGTCCCGCCCCACTGGTAGGCCAGCACCCAGATGTTCTTCGGGGCGAAGTAGAACAGCGTGGGCGCGACGGTGGAGAAGTTCATCTTGTTCTGGCCGGCCGAGGCCATGTCGGACCAGTTCGTGAAGGGGCTGAAGTTCATCGAGCCCCAGCTGCTCCCCGTGTCGTGCGTCGTGGCGTAGACGAGGTGCTTGCCGTTGTGGACGACGTTGGTGAAGTCCTTGAGCGAGACCCACCCCGACTTCGGGTTCGCCAGCGGGCCCGTCGACGTCCACCGGTACGTCGATGGAAGAGCGCATGTGCCGGGCGACGTCGGCGTGGACGACGGCGACGGGCCGGTCGAGGGGCTGGTGGAGGGGCTGGGTGAAGCGGTCACGCCACCGGTGCAGGTCACACCGTTGAGGGCGAAGCTCGTCGGTGTCGGGTTGCTGCCGTTGAAGGAGCCGTTGAACCCGAAGTTCGCGCTGCCGCCGGTGGGGAGGCCGCCGTTGTAGTCCACGTTGGTCACGGTGACCTGGGAGCCGGACTGGGTGTAGGAGCCGCTCCACAGCTGGGTGATGGTCTGCCCCGCGGGGAACGACCAGGTCAGGCGCCAGCCGTTGACCGGGTCGCCGAGGTTGGTGATGTTCACGCTCGCGCCGAAGCCGCCCGGCCACTGGTTGCTCACCGTGTAGTCCACGCGGCATCCGGCGGCGGCGTTGGCGGCCGGTGCGGTCACCGCGCCGACCGTGCCGACCGTGCCGACCGCGGCGGCGACCCCGGCGGAGAGCCAGAGCCGGAAACGGGGGATTTTCATGCGTTCTCCTGGGGTGTGTTTCTGCGATGGGAAATCGTCAATGCTCATATGCAGATCCCGGCGCCCTCACGCGTTGGTCTCGGCCACGATCGGGTGGGTCGCCGTGGACATGTCGGGAGGCCGTTCCCGCGCGCCTGTCATCGGCGCCGGTCTTTCTCGACGCGCTCGGCCGCGGCCGGCCGGGAGAGGCCGTCACGAGCGCTCCGAAGGCGGAGAGCCGCAGCTCGGCCGGTGTTCCCGCACAGGTTCGACGGAGACGGCGAGAAGGGATGCCGCCTGCGCGTCGCCGTACTCGGTGAGGGATGACGACCTCACTCCGGTGCCCGAGGGAATCCGCTAGTGTTAGCGTTAACATTTTCTCGCCGGCCGGTCCTCTTCTATTGGTGACGGTGGAGCGGAGCAAACCCGACGCCGCCGGTCGCGTCAAGCCCTGTTCCAGGCTCCGCGCCTCACCGCGCGGGGCTCACCGCCCTCTTACTGGGAGCGGTCCCGATGCCCCGGACGGGCCGCCCTGAAAGTTTCACCCTCCGCCACCCGGATCGGGCGACGCGGACAGGACGGGGACGGGGCCTCCGGCCGGGCTTCCACGAGGCCACGACGCCACGTCCGACGGATGCGCGTGAGCACCTCCGGTCGAGGCCGGCGAATCCCGTTGAGACCCCGGAGCCGGTCAGAGGCCGGGCCGGACCTCGTTGGGAGGTGCTCACCTGCACCAGGCGTATCAGAAGTGGGTGGCGACGCCGTAGATCCTGCGCAGCTGCGCCATGTCGTGCCGGTCCCGGTCGGTCGGCTCGTAACCCTGGTGGAAGTGGATCTGCTGCTTGACCGACAGGCAGGCGATGCTCATGCCGAGAATCGTGCCGGTGGCGAAGGCGTTCGCGGGATAGGGGAAGACGTCCCCCCGGTCGTTGGCCGGCTGCACGGCGGAGCCGTCGGGCTGGAAGGTCAGCGGGTGCAGATCGAGCTCCCGCCCGTCGGGATGGCGCATGACGAACCGGGCGGGCCGCCCGGGGACGATGTCGTGCCTTTCGGCGAAACCGGTGTTCTCCAGGATTCTGACCAGGGTGGGCTCCTGGGTGGCGTCGTGCATCAGGTCCAGGTCCCGGTGGGGGCGGGTGACCTCGCCGACGAGCGCGTCGATGCCCCATCCGCCTCCGACCCAGACCCTGCATCCACCGTCGTGGAGCAGCCGGACGACTTCGACGACATCGCTGGCTTCGAACACGGCGAAGACCCTACCTGCCGTCGCTCAGCCGGAGTGAACCGCCTGATCACACATCACCCGATCCACCGCCGAACCGGAAACCGGCCGGTGGCGGCAGCGCGCTCTTCGGCGGATGAGCCCGGCCTCGCGCGGCTCGGCCGGCGCGCCGAAGCGCTCGGCGATCGAATCGGTGCCGACGATCGGAGGTTCACCACGTCCAGGTGGTCGCGGCCGAGCCGGCGCAGGTTCTCCCCGACCGGTCCGCGCAGCCGCTCCGGCCTGGCGGCGGTCCGCCTGGCCGCCGGACTCAGCGGTCGCACATCGTGGTGACGAAGGCGTCGATCAGGTGCCGCCGATCGCCGGGCACGCCGGTGACGTAGACGGTGGCGGCGCGCCCGGCCCGGTCCCGGCCGCTGAACACCGCGGCCCCCGGCATGTCGCCGGCGGCGAAGTAGGCGTAGCCGCAGCTCGACTTCATCCGGACCACGCCGTAGCCGTAGCGGGCGTCCGCGGGCCAGCCTTCCTGCTCGACCTTCACCGGACGGGTCATCATCCTGCTCAGCGGGACCTTACGCCAGAACCGGTTGAGGTCTTCGGGAGTGGAGACCAGGCCGCCGCTGGGGCCGAACTCGTAGGTGGGCAGCCGGTCGGTCAGGTCCACCTCGCCGTCCTGCGGATGGCCGGGGTGCACCCCGTAGGTGTGGGCGTGCGGGCCGCGGATGCCGTGGTCGCCCTTGGCCGGCCAGTAGGTGTCCCGCATCCCGTACGGCTTGAGGATCAGGTCCCGGCTCACCTGGCGGAAGTCCTTGCCGGTCACCGCGGTCACGATCATGCCGAGGACCAGGTAGTTGGTGTTGGCGTAGGCGAAGGAGCCGCGGGGCGTGGGCTTGCGGGTCAGCGCCACCCGCAGGAAGTCGGGGAAGGGCTCCCTCCACTCGATCGCGTCGAGGAACTCGGGAAGGCCGCTGGTCTGCTGCAGCAGCATCCGGACGGTGATCTTCCGGCCGTCGATCCCGGCGCCGTCGCCGGTGCCGCGCAGCACCCCGGGCAGGTAACGCTCCACCTCGGCGTCCAGGTCGATCTTCTGCTGGTCGGCCAGCCGCAGCACGGTGGCGGCGATGATCGGCTTGCTCACGCTGGCGATCCTGAACCGGCCCTGGGGGCCGATCATCGGCTTCCCGGTGCCCCGCTCCGCGGTGCCGGAGCGCCGGGTCACGGTCGTGCCTTCCGGGCTCCGCACCTGGCTCAACGCGCCCGCCATGCCGTCCTCGGCGGTGAGCAGGTCAAGACGGGACTGCGGCGAGGGCGTCACGGCGGCGGCGAAGGCGGGGGCGACGGGAACGAGGACGAGGGAACCGGCGACGACGGCGGCGAGCGATTTCATCATGCCTCGAGCGTGGCGGGAAGATCGCTCGGGATCAGTCACGCCTGCCCGCCTGTCGGGGTGAGGTGTTCCCTACCATCGAGTGATCGCCAAGCCTCAAGATCACGCGATCTGGGCTGGGGGCACTCCTCCTGCGCGTACGCCGGTCGAGCGACCGCGAGTCCCTCTGACTCCCCGCCGGTCGCCAGCCGTGCGGGCAGGCAACGGCACGGAGCCTCCCGGGCGGCGCACCCTCTGCCACGCCCCGTGGATGCGGGCCGGGCGGGTCAACGGCCGCGACGTCTTCGCCCGCATCCTGCTCCGCCATGCCCGGTGGATGCGGGCCGGGGCGTCGGCGACGGTCCACCGGGGCCGGATTCCCGGCCGGGGCGGGAGACGCACCCCATGCCACCCGGGAACGGCATTCCGCACGCTTTACGTGTTCACGAGAGGAGAAAGAGAATGCGTGTGGTGATCGATCGGCTGGCTCGGGTACCGCTGGTGGCGGTCGGCTTACTGATCCTGTCGAGCGCGGCGATGGCAGCCGGGCACGTGCTGCTGCTGGCGCAGATCCGGGCCGTCGGCGGGGAGGAACTGCCCCAGTGGGTGGCCCGGCTGTCCATCGAGACGTACTGGGGGCTGCTGCCCTCGGCGTTCCTCATGCTGTGGGCGCGCCGCCGGAAGCAGGGAGGACCGCTCGGCCGGATCGGCGCGGCGCTGCTGGCCTGCGGGCCGGTCACCGCGCTGCTCATAGCGGTGGGCGCGCTGGTGTGGGGCGGAATCCTCGGGCGCGGCGACCTGCCCCCGTCGGTGATGACGGTGGAGTCGCTCTTCTACGTCATGATGCTCGGCGTGGCGGTGTCCGGGGTGGCGTTTCTGCTCGATGCCGGAGTGCGCTGGTGGGGAGCGATGCTGCTCATCGGCCTGCTGGGCGACTTCGTCATGCCGATGGCGCTGGCGGCGGTGTACGCCGTGTTCGGCATCATGTTGGTGGTCGGTGCCGCCCGGGCGGGCCGCCGGAGTACCGACGCCGGGACCGCGCTCGACGCGGCGCACTGACCAGCGGGGAAGGCGATGAGCGGAGTCACGGTGACCACCGGCCGGGCGGTCCGGCAGCCGCCGGGCGCGCTGCTCACCCTGGCGGCCGCCGTCGTCATGACCGCGGCCGGTGGAAGCCTCTCGCTGGCCGCCGGTACGGCGCTGGATTGGGCGCTCGTCGGCAACGTCGGACACAGCCTGCTGCTGGGTGGAGCCGGGTGGTGGCTGTCCCGCAGCCGAGGGGGCCGGCCGGTCGGATGGCTGCTGCTCGGCACCGGCACGGCCGGCGCACTCGGCGTGCTCGCCGAGGGGTCGGCCGCCGCGGGGTTCCACGCCGGCGTGCCCGGATGGCAGGTGGCGGCATGGCTGGCGCTGTGGTTGTGGCCGCTGTACGTCGTGCCGCTGTTCACGGTGCTGCCGTCGATCTTCCCGGACGGAAGGGCGCCTTCGGGGAACTGGCGGTGGGCGTCATGGCTCGGCGCCGGGGCGAGCGTGCTGACGGCGGTGGCGGCTGCCGTGGAACCCGGCCCACTGCCGGCCGGGGAGGATGCCGGCCCGCCGAATCCGCTTGCCATCGCTGCCGGCGGGACCCTGATGACCACGGCGGGCCTCGTGGTCGTCGCGGCCGTCTTGTCGAGTCTGGCCAGCCTGGGGGTGCGGTGGCACCGCGCCGGCTCGGCCCAGCGCCAGCAGATGAAGTTCCTGTGGTACGCCATGGTGCTGGTTCTCGCGATCGAGCTGCTCGGCGGGCTGATGCCGTACCACGTCGCGCAGGCGGGCTACTTCCTCATTCCGTTCCTGCTCGTGGGCGCGATCGCGCTGTCCGTACGCCGCTACCGCCTCTACGACATCGATCTCGTGATCCGGCGCACCGTCGTGTTCGCCGTGTTGACCGCGGTGGTGTCCGCGATCTACCTCGGGATCGTCTCCGTGCTCGGCATGGCCGTGGGCCCGTCACCCGGTCTCGCACTGATCGCGTCAGCCGCGGTCGCCGGGTTCGCCGAACCGGTGCGGCGGCGACTGCAGCGGGCGGTCAGCCGGTTGCTCTTCGGACAGCGGGAGGAACCGCTGGAGGCTCTCGCCGGACTGCGACAGCAGCTGAGAGCCGTGGCCGACCCGTCGGAGATGCCCGCCACAACGGCCAACGCGGTCGCCCGGGCTCTGCGTGCCGAATACGTGTCCGTACAGTTGCTCGCCGACGGCGAGTACGGCGAGGTGGCCCGCGTCGGCGTCTCCGGCGTGGAGCCTTCCGTGGACGTGCCGCTGGAGTGGCGCGGTGAGCTGGTCGGGACGTTGACGGTGGGACCGCGCGCACCCGGTGAGGCGTACTCCCGGTCCGACCTGGCGCTGCTCAACGAGCTGGCGTACGCCATCGGCTCGGCCCTGCACGCCGTCCGTCTCGCCGAGGATCTGCGCACCGCGCAGGAGCAGGCGGTGCACGCCATCGCCGATGAGCGGCGCCGGTTACGCCAGGATCTGCACGACGGGCTCGGGCCGTTGCTGTCCGGCATCGGGCTGGCTGTGGACGGCGTCCGCCGTACCCTGAGCACGGACAGTCCGGTGGCGGGGGAGCTGCGCGTCATCGCCGACCAGGCACGCTCGGCGGCCACCGAGGTCCGCCGCATCATCGACGCCCTGCCGTCCGCCGCCGTGGCCGATCTGGGCCTGACCGCAGCGATCGCCGACCACCTCGAACGGTGTGCCGAGCTGCCCGGTGCACCTCTCATCACCTACCACGCGGACGTGGACGAGGCACGGGTGCCGCCCGCCGTGGCCGACGCCGCCTATTTCGTCCTGCTGGAGGCGGTGGCCAACGTCCTGCGGCACGCTGACGCCGTCGCCTGTACGGTGACCCTTTCCACCGGCGGTGGACGGCTGGTCGTACAGGTCGACGACGATGGGGCCGGCATCGGCGAGCGGTACGTCGCCGGCGTCGGTACGGCCTCGATGCGCCGGCGGGTGAGTGAATTGGGCGGTCGGTTCGAGCTGCGCCCCCGAGACACCGAGGGCACGACGGTACGGGCCGGGTTCCCGATGGAGGGTGGCGGATGAACGAGCTGCGGGTGGTGATCGCCGACGATCACCACGTGTTCCGGATGGGGTTGCGCAGGCTGCTCGACAGTGTGCCCGGTATCGGCGTCGTCGCTGAGGCGGGCGACACAGATGCGACGGTCGCCGCGGTCGTGGAACACGATCCGGACGTGGCCATCATCGATCTGCACATGCCTGGCGGCGGCGGGGCCTCAGCGACCGAACAGATCCGGCGCGGAGGGCTGCGTACGCGGGTGCTGGTCCTCACCATGCACGCGGAGCACGCCATGGTACGGCAGGCGATCCGGGCGGGCGCCCGCGGCTACCTCCTCAAAGACGCCGAACCCGACGAGATCATCCGCGCCGTGCACGCGGTGCACGCCGACCAGGCGATCCTCGACTCCGCCGTGGCCGACCGGATGCTCGCGGCGCTCGCGGACACCGCTCCGGCCAACCCGTTCCCGCAGCTCACCGGGCGGGAGCTCGACATCCTGGCCCGAATGGCCGCCGGCCAGTCCAACCAGGCCATAGCCGCCCGGATCGGGATCAGCCTGAAGACCGTGCAGAATCACGTCTCCAACGTGCTGTTCAAGCTCGGCGTCGAGGACCGGGCACAGGCCGTCGCCCGGGCGCGGGACGCGGGAGTCCACCGGCCGACGTGAGCCGCCGGTTGCCGGCCGGGACCCGCCCCTGGCTAGTGGTCCGACGCGTACCACTTGCCGCTGTAATAGGCGCCGCTGTTGCTGGCCGTGCTCGTGCTGCCCAGCCGAACCAGGCTGCCGGCCAGGTAGGTGCAGGATGAGGTGGAGCAGAACTGGGCCCAGATCCGGAAGACGCCCGTAGCGGTTCCGACGGTGCACCTGACGCTCACCGAGTGGCTGGAGCTGGCGGTCTTGTAGCAGCTGGCCGCCGCAGCGGGGGAAGCGGTGCTGCCGATGAGGGCGGTGGCTCCGAGAGCCACGCCGGCGACGCCGGAAAGAATCTTCTTCATCATGATCACGTATCATCACTTGCCGCATTTGATCTTCGCAAGCGCTGTCCACCCGGATACGTACGTCCAGGTCCGGAACGGCCGCACTCGATCGGCGTGGAATCCACCACCCACAGCGGGTCACTCCGCAGGTCGGTGTCACGCGCCGGCGACCGGACGGCCTGCTTACGTGGCGGCCGATGACTCCGCTGTCCGAAAGCACCGTGGCCCTTCAGCTCAGCCGGGGGAGACGAAACCGGACTCGTAGGCCGTGATGACGGCCTGGGTGCGATCACGCGCCCCCAGCTTGGCCAGGACGTTGCCGACGTGGGTCTTCACCGTCTCAGCCCCGATGACCAGCTCGGCGGCGATCTCGGTGTTGGATCGGCCGCAGGCCATCAACCGCAGCACGTCGGCCTCCCGCGCGGTCAGCTTCCCGAGCCCGGGGACGGCACAGGTGGCGGCGTACCGGCTCTGACGGTTCGCGGCGAGTGCGCGGATCGCGGCCGGGAACAGCAGCGATTCCCCGGCGGCGACGATTCGGACGGCCTGGACCAGGTCGTCGGGCCGGCTGCGCTTGAGCAGGAAGCCGCTGGCCCCCGCGCACAACGCGTCATATATGTAGTCGTCGTCGTTGAAGGTGGTCACCACGATGACCTTGGGCGGCTGAGGCAGCGCCAGCAGCAGCCGGGTGGCCTGGATGCCGTCCACCGCGGGCATCCGCACGTCCATCAGCACCACGTCGGGCCGCGTCGTCCGAACCACCGGCACCACTGCGGCTCCATCGGCCGCCTCGCCCACCACCTCCAGGTCGGGTTCGGCGTCGACGATGATCCGCAGACCGGTCCGGATCAGATCCTCGTCATCGGCGATGACCACACGAATCGGCATGCGCCTGACACTATCCACCACCGTTCAGGGACGGAGTGGCAGCCGTAGCGACACATGCCACTCTCCACCCGCGGGACCGGCGTCGAAGTCGCCGCCCAGCAGCGTGACCCGCTCGCGCATGCCACCGATGCCGCGCCCACTCCTGCCAGGCGCCCGTCCCGCCGGATTGCGCACGTCGAGCTCCAGATGGTCGTCGTGCACGGCCAGCGCCAGCCGTACCGGACCGGTCCCGTGACGCAGGGCGTTGGTGAGCGACTCCTGGGCGATCCGGTAGACCTCCCGGGAGACCTCGGTTGGCACGGCGGCCAGATCGCCGGTGACCTCAGCGGCGGCGCCGGTCCCGTGTACCAGGCCGCTCAGGTCGGCGAGCGTCCGCGCCGGGGCCGTGGGCGGCTCGTCTTCCTGTTCGCGCAACACCCCCAGCACCTGGTCCAGCTCCTCCAACGCCGCGCGCGCCGATTCCTCGATCGCCCCCAGCGCGGCCCGGACCGCCACGGGGTCGCGGTCCAGGACCCGGGCGGCCGCCCCGGCCTGCACGGTCACCACACTCAGCGCGTGCCCGATCGAGTCGTGCAGTTCACGGGCCAGGCCGTTGCGGACCGCCTGGCGGCGGACCCGCTCCTCCAGCAGCGCCAGCCGCTGGGCGGGTGAGGGACCCAGCAGCTTCGGCGCCGACCGGGCCAGCAGCGCGCCCGCCCCGGCGGTCAGGTAAACGAGCGCGACCAGGAGGGCGACGCCCAGCAGCGGGCCGCCCCACCAGGCCGCCCGCAAGGTGGGCACGATCCACAGGTCGAACGGGGCACCGATGACCGGCAGCAGAATCGCCACGACCACGAACGGAACCGTCGCCAGCGTCAGTCCCGCCATCAGCCCGCCGACCCCCAGGTGCAGGGTGAACCAGGCGGCGGTGCGCCGTCGCTCACCCCAGCTCCGCCTCCCGGACGCCCACCCGGCGGGCAGCGGGTCGATCTCGGCGCCCAGCAGACTACGCGCCGCCGTCACCTCCAGCGCCCGGACCGGAAGCACCAGCCCGGTCAGAGCCACCAGCGGCAGCACCGCCAGGAAAACCAGCGGCTGGAGCGGGTCGCCTGACGCGGCCGACAACCCGGTCAGGCCACCGATCATGGAACCCACCATCACGTACGGCATCAGCAGCGCTCCGCCGAGGATGAGACAGGCCCATCGCAGATAGGTGACGCGGCTGACAAGGGGTGACAGCATGCCTTCAATCATCCCCAACCGCGGACACCGCACGGCGGGTGAGTCCAGTGGGCGTGGACCAGCATGGCGATGACCATCCCGATGTTCCAGAGGAGCGGACACGTAACAGCAGGGAGTGCTCGCCTCCTTGGGCGTCGTCTCATGCGGTGACCAGACGGTGGTGAATGAGGGCATCCCGCCGGCCAGGAGGCCGTCCGCTCGACGATCCGGCGGTGCCGTCCCAGGCGTCGGCTGGATTCGATCCCGCGGCGAGCGATGCGCGGGGTGACGTCCTGCCCACGACACCTACCTCGTCGAGCTTTCACACCGCTCCACGGGGGCGACCCCGCTCGCTCCGCGCAGCCGCCATCCGGCCGTCGCCCAGCACACCCCCCAGAGAAGAAAGAACGGCGACCACAGCAGCAGATCCCAACGCGCCAGGTCGCGAGCCAGCGAGGCGTGCTCGACCGGGGGCGGGCGAACCCCGGTCAACAGCAGCACGTCGCCGACGAAGCCGAACCCGAGCACGCCGATCGACCGGGCGATCATGAAGACTCCGAGCGTCCCGGTGATCGCGAGCAGCAACCGGCGCGGCACTCTCGCACCCCAGGGCCTCACGGTGGCCAGCGCGACGATGACACCGACCAGTGCGGCACCGGCCAGCAACCAGTGGCTCGCCACGAACAAGGGATCACGGGCGAGCAACTGTTCGCGCAGGTGCGGGGGCAGCGGGTCCTTGTCGGCCAGTGCGTTGGCCCCCAGCGCCTGAGCGAGCTTCATCGATCCGTACGCCGCGGCGCACACCGCGGCCCCGTACGCGCCCACCCGCGCCCGATCAGCCCGTGACACGTCTCGTCGCCGCCGCGTAGGACCGGGTCATCTCCAAGAACAGCCCGATCACGAGGATTCCAAGGACTCCGTGGTACCACTGCCAGCCCACACCGATGCCGACGAACCCGTCCACGATCATGATTCCCGCGCCGCCGCCGACGGCCAGCAGCATCCCGGCCAGCACGAGCAGCATCAACGTTCTCGGCACCCGATGCCCCAGCGCCGTGACCGTGGCGAGGGCGACGCACGCACCCAACACGCCGGACGCGGTTGCGAGCCACTGCGCGGTGGCCGCCTCCATGAAATAGCTTCCGGTCTCGGCAGCCGACACGGGAGGGCCGCCCGGGAACCCGAGCCGGGCCTGCAGAGCAAAAGCGGCCTTCCCCGCGGCGTAACCGAGGAACAGCACCGCCACCGCGTACGCCGGCCAGCGTCGCCGGCGATCAGAGGTAACCATGACCACGAAAATAGAAGCCGCACGTCAAACGTCATTCCCCACGGCAGGGGAGGTGCCTCCCCCGAACGAGGGAGCACCCGCAGCCCCTTCGAGCACGTTCCCGGCCCTCCCGAATCCCGAAGGCCGGTGGCTGACCGAGTTCCGGGCCGACGTCCAGGCCAGACGCGGCGAGGCCGCGCGAGATGGGGAGGACACCCCCGACGGGGACGGGGCGTGAGAATCGCAGCCCTGACAGGGTTCAGGGTCAAAAGGCCCTCTCCCATGGCCCGGGAAGGGAGCCCCTGAACCGCGGAGGTTCGGGAACTTGAACCGGATGGGCGGTGAACCCGAACCGTGTCAGCAGCCCTGATCCTGCCCCTTCAGATCAGTTCCATCTGGACCGACGGGAACGGCCGGTGCTGACCGTGGCCGGGATCTTCGAGCTGGCCGGCCTGGTGGGCCGCCGACCGGCCGGCAGCCTTCGCAAGGTCAAGGAGAACGCCTACCGGCTGCGCTTCCAGCGGCACGGCGAGATGCGCACCCATCTCCGGGCGCGCTCGTGTTTCCCGGCATGAAGGGTGGTCCGCTACGGCGTAGCGGCTTCAACGCTCGCACGCGCTGGGTGGACGTGGTCCGGGAGATGGGTTACCCGGTCTGCACTTCCACGATCTGCGTCACATGAGCAACATGCTTGCCGCCGGGTCGGGCGCCGGACTCAAGGACCTGATGGCCCGGGTGGTTCACGACAATGTGCGGGCGGCGATGATCTGCCAGCATGCCGTACGCGGTGCGGGAAGAATGATCATGGACGCGATCAGCCGGTGACTCGAAGCGCGCGATGAGGACGAGGGCGCCGGGACGGCCGCGGGGTGATCCGGAACCTGATGGCCCGCTGATGGCCCGCGAAGATCGAACAGCTCTGGAAACAATCAAGGCCCGGGTCAGGGAGGTGCTCCCTGACCCGGGCCTTGAGCACCGCCAGTAGCTAGCCGAGCGGCATTCGGACGACACGGATCGACCCGTACCGGGACTGGTCGGTGTAGCGGTGTCGCTGTCGCGAGCGGAACTGCTTGCGTAGACTCGTGGTCATGAGCGCCGGACATGCGCATGAGGAGCTTCATCACCTGGTGGACCGGCTTTCGCCAGACCAGGCGCGTCGCCTCCTGCGTTTGGTGAAGACAGATCCAGAACTGGCTGAGTCAGCGGACGAAGAACTGCCTGAGCCGGTTCGACGCCGTCTGTCGATCGCTGGGATCGGCGCATCCGGCGAAGGCGATCTGTCGGAACAGGTCGAAGATCTGCTGGCGGAGCGGTTCAATCGGTCGGTATGACCGCCACGCTCCTGGACACCGGCCCCTTGATCGCCGTCGTGGACCGCGATGACAAGCACCACGCCTCGTGTGTAGGTCTCCTGGAGCGCCTGGAAGGACCGCTCTTGTTGCCCTCGACCGTCTTGATCGAAGCCGGGTGGACGATCAACAGACACATGGGGCCTGCCGTACACGCGCAGTTTCTTGATCTCGTAACCGAAGAGTTTGAGTTAGTCGATCTACTTCCTGCCGATGTGCGGCGCATGGCCGAACTCGTCCGACTCTATAAAGACGCTCGGCTTGATCCGGCTGATGTATCCGTGGTTGCCATCGCGGAACGTCTCAACGTCACCCAGGTTGTCACGATCGACCGTCGTGACTTCACCTTGATTCGGCCTCGGCATGTGTCGGCATTCAGGCTGCTGCCAGACATGATCGCCTGAGAGATGTGGAGCGGGTGACGGGAATCGAACCCGCGCTGTCAGCTTGGGAAGTCTCTATCGCACCTGGCCCCTGAGTTGGCGAAGTGCTGACCTGCAAGGGAGAGGGCCGAGTACCCGTGATTCCCCGTGAGTCCCCTTTGGTGACCCTCCTGACGGGCACGCAACGGGCACGGCCTGAGAACCCTGTGCGGACGCACGCGCCTCTCCATCGGATCTTCCCGGCCCCGGTCTGCTCGGCTTGCCCTGGGACGACGGCGACGGGAAGGGCCGGCCCCAACTACCTACGGACCTAGCTCTTGCTCCTGGCGATCATCCCGGAGTCGGAGTGCCCCCGCCGGAGGCTGCTCTCTTCGGAGATAATCAATAAGAGTGAAGATGGCCGCTGTGATCACCAGTCCTCCTCCAACCTTGCTCCCTGCATCAGCAAACTGAGCGCCCGTGGCGCCATGCTCCAGGAGGGCCCAGCCAGCACGCAGCAGCATCCAAGACCCGATGATCAGGAATGTTGTGCTAGCGGTTCGCAGGGCGGTGGGCCATGACCCTGTACGTGAACGATGCCGAAGCATGAGCAGGAGAGGTATCGCAAGTACGAACACTAGCCAGACGTAGGAAAACAGTTTCTCTACGTTCACGTGGACGCTCATAACGGGTGATCGTAGGGTAAGGAGTTACTCGTGGGATAGCTTTTGCACATCCACGAGAATGGAAAGGCCAGTTCCGACTCGGAGGTGCCGGGGTCATGCGGCTGTTAGGTCAATGCCCGAGCCTCCTTGTGGGCCGCGGTGGTGTGGCCCCGGTGTGGCGGGTCGGTTGGGTGCGGCGCGCGGGCAGTGCGGCGGGCGGCCCGATTTCCGCCGCCGTTCGGGACCGGCGCCCACGCCGCACGCCCGGACGGCGGGCGGGCGGAGGGCCGTGCGGCGGCGCGCCGCGCCGTCGCCTTGATACCCATAAGAACAATTCGGCAAGAAGAGCCGTTTAATGCGGCCTGTCTAGTCCCGACTGGTACTTGATGTATCGGTCTCAGTTGATGCTTGACGGCTGGTTTAGGGATCTTGCATCGATTCCTCATCGTCCGTGACCGTAGGCCCAAGAAGGAGTCGCGTCAGGAGCCGTTACGTCCGCTCATGCCGAAGAGAGTATGCGGGATTGGACCGAGGGGTTGCAGCTAGTGGCACATGGGTGGCGGAGCATGCCGGACAGAGTTCGGTACTATTAGGGTTAACTACTGGACGTTTGAATTCGGGGTGCGTGTCGGCACGCGTCACTCCTCGATCAAAATTTAATCGAGGTCCTCAGCGTCTTCTTCCGCTTCGCGTACGCGAATCCTTTTAAATACCTCCCTCAGCTCCTCGACGACAGCTTCTTCGTCCTCGATTTTGGCAATGTGGTATTTGAAAAAATCTGCAGACGAGTGACAGAAAATCGGAGCGACAACCTCGCCTAATAGCGGCAGCTCCTGGCGCGTGTAGTAAGTAGCGGTATCAAGCATCGTCGAAGCCCATCGGACTTTCCGGAATAGGCTCAGCGCCATGCCTACTGAAGGCTCGTATGTCGGAAGCGCCAAGTCCTCCATTGCCATCTGCCCGGTCGATTCGAGCCCGCGGTCGACCAGTTCCGATCCGATTGCTTCCGCCATCGCTTTCTTGATCGAGGTCAACTCGCGCACTTCATCGGAGACCGAAGACCTCGCAGCAATGGCGGACCACTCGTTGTAGGTGCTGACCTCTGTCTCGCCGTTCCACAGCGAGTCCAGATGCTCGTACCGTCCGGCCCCGTTGGCGAACCGCTCGACCATGCTTGTCAGATCGGGATCGAGGCCATCCAATGGTCGGACGAGGTACTTCGCCTTACATATGGAGGTACCATGGCTTGTCGGGGTCAAAGCCCCCACGGCGTCTAGCAGGTTCCCAATCTTGTGTGAGTAGCTACGAAGATTGGGGAACGTTCCGGTGGCTGCATACACATTGCAGGCGATAGCCAGCTTACACAAGCGCTCCAAGCCGGACGAATACGAATGCATCCCGACGTGAAGTGCGTAGTTCAAGGCCTTGTAGCCCCCCGGGAACAATTCGGGTTCGGTCGGGACAGAGCACAGCCGTCGAAGCCCAGTCACGGTCAGTTCGGTCGCGAACTGGGTCTCAGCAACGAGACTGTCCCAGATGGCCTGCGTCATCTAGCCCTTCAATCCGAGTCAAGCACGTTTCACAGCGTAGTGAGTGCGAGCGGCCACCTCCTATCCGAGCGTACGACGGAGCGCTCGTCGCGGGCGACCGTATTACAGCTACATCGGGTCGTATTTTTAGGCCAGCCAACGATGCCTCGTCTATGAGGGTGACCAACTGTCCCCTATACAGTCCCGAAAGATCCAGGACGAGCCTGTCTGTGGGGGGTGCGTAGTTGGTAGTCGCGCGCCCCACGGATAGCAACATCTGAGAGCTTTGCCTTGGCTTCCTGGTCGTAAGCAGCAACTATGGACTCAAGGCTGAACGCGCGTCGGCTCACAGGCTGGCTCCGGCGATTGTGACGATACCGGCCCCGAGCATGGCTGCTACCGCCTGTGCTCGTAACGAAGCAGCGGGGGAGTACTTCGAACTCATAGTCACCATCAATCTGGATTGATCATGATCAGTCCAGACTCTTCAGCGGTGACAGTTATGCGCCGAGCCCTTTGATTCGATGGATATCGGGGTGTTCGGATCGTTATCAACCTTCACGTTTTAAGCCCATCGGGCCATAGGAGCACTTGGCTTATCAGTCAAGGAGCTCCGGGTGACGGCTCGTGAGAGCTCGGCGAGCTGTTACGTAACGCTCGTGGAACTCCTCGGCCAAGGCTTCGCGACGGTAGCGCTGGCGTAGGGCGCGGTCGAGGTCGCCGGCTCGGTGGACGAGGTCGGTGAGGGACCGGCGGTCGATATCGAAGGCGGCCATGCCTTGCTCCACTGAGGCGTCGAGGTCGCCGCGGCGGGCGTGGATGATGCCGAGGTCGATGTGGGCGTCGGCGACGCGCATGGGGGCGTTGCTGGTGCCGTCGGTGCGAGTGTGCATCTGGATGGTTTCCAGGGCGTGCTCCTCGGCGCGGTCATTATCTTCGAGCCAGGTGTAGGCGGTGGCGGCGTAGAAAACCCACTTGCCGTGGTCGAACACGAAGTGGTGATCCGGGTTGGTGGGGAGCGGAAGCTTGGCGAGGATGTCGGCTCCGCGAGTGAGGGCCTTGTCTGCTTCTCGGCGGTCGCCGATACGGGCCAGGCCGCGGGCCTCTTGCAGGGTGAGTTGCACCATGGCGCTGGACTGGCCGGCTGTGGCCTGGCCCATGCGGGCGGCGGTGACCACCTCCTCATAACGGCCTTCGACCAGGGCGAACCACGCCGACATCTCATAAGCCCACCCCATGAGCTCACCGTGCCCGACCTGGCGGCCCATCTCATAGGCGGTACGGCGGGCGGTCTCGGCCTCCTCCCGTTCGCCCAGGTCGTAATGCACACATCCCAAGAGCGCGGTCAGCCATCCGGTGATGACCAGGAGTTCGCGATGCTGGTCGAGGGTGATCCGGCCGGACAGCAGGCGGGTGATCTGCGCGAGGCGCTTCTGTGTCCGGTCGCGCAACGTGGCGGCGGGAACGACCGGATAGGCCCGGCACAGTAGATCGACGGCCTCGGCGAGCGCTTCGAGCGTGCCGGTTCCGACATCGGACGCCTGGAGCTGCTGAGCGAGTTCCATGGTCCCGTACAGGTCGGCCTCGGCGCGGAGCGCGTCCATAGGCACGATGGTCGTCGCCTCGATCAGACGGCCCTGGCCGCGCCGGTTCTGGCGAAACCCCAGGGCTTCGGGTTGCAGGCCGGTCAGTTGGGTGAGGGCGCGCCGGTAGGAGGTGTGCGGCCATGAGACCTCGCCGGCCTCCCATCGCCTGATCCGCTCCTCGTCGCACGCTAATCGCTCGGCGATGCCGGTCGGGGTGGCGTTGATCCGGTCGGCCATGTCGGCGCGGGTGAGCTGGTGCTCGTTGCGCCAGGCCCGGAGTTGGACATTCGGGATGTTGTCGGACATCTCGGGTCTTCCTCCCGGCTGGGGGCTCAAGAGGGGGAAAGAAGGGGGGCCTTTCGGGGTCCTAGCGATCACGATTTGCCGGTGGACTTGCCATCAAGCAACCACGGTACGTCAGCCCGCCTTCCGCCGCAGGGAGCGCGGATCACAACGAGGAGATGGCGATGGTGACTCAGCTGGAAGGGAAGCGGCGCGACGCGTCCGTGCCCCTGAGCACCGGGACGTGGAGCCGAATCGCTCGGCTCGCGCCGTGCGCTTCTCCTCGGCGAGAGCGGCGATGACCATTACAGGTACGGAGAACAGGAATGTCTAGACTGCCTCGCGGGCGGCCGGGCCGGAGGGAGCGTCGGATGAATCCGATCATGCAGGCCGCCGCGGCCTTCACCGAACACCAGCGCCGGCAGCGTGAGGCGTTCGCGCTCACTCGTTTGCGCGATGAGCTGCTGAAGCACAAGGTCCATGCCGAGCTGCGTGACAACGACAGCGCTCTGATGGTCCATCGTCCCGGCGGGGTCGGCCTTCCGGTGTGGGTGTTCGTCGGGTACGGCGGGGCCTATTACTCCTGGCAGTCCGCGGAGAAGCGTCACCCGGTGAGTGATCTCCAGGGCGCAGCACAGGTCTTGGCCGACTATGTCGGTCGCTGAGACGGGCATGGCGAGGCGGTGAGTCCGTCGGTTGGAGGGGGCCGGAAGGGCGTTACCTCTTCCTCGCCGTGCCTCCCGGCTCCCCGGCGGGCAGTAGAGCATGGTCGCGCGACCCACCTCCTGTACGCGCGTCTTCCCCCTGTCTCTCCTGCCTGCCGGGGCTGCCTCATGCCCGCCGCGCCATCCTTGGTGGAGGTCCTGCTCCCTGCCGACCGGCACAAGCTGGAAGACGCCTATCCGATCGAATGATCGGCCCCTAATCGAACCAGACCACCAGTCGCACGCCATCGTCTCCGAACCGCCCCGCCAGGGCTCGCATCACCTCGAAGACGTGTTCCCACCCGGTGCCCGGCCCCAGCGCGTGCAGCCGTGTCACCGGGCCGTATTCAAGCGTTGCTCCGGCAGCTTCCCAGCGGCCTGCCGGTGCCTCGACAGGCGAGCCTCCCAGAGGGGGCATGCCATATTGCTCGACCATCTCGCTGGGCCACCGGTCATCGATTCGATACCTGTGGATGCGGTGGGTCGAGGAGCCCGGCCCTGAGCGGACCTGAAGCATTCCGCGCGCGGCCGGGCGGGCGGACATGTCGAGATCACGCAGCTCCGACCAGGCGACCCACGTGCAGCCATGCATGGCGACATCAACCCCCACGGAGCCTTCGTAATCGGTACGGACATGCGCTGACACGTCGGCCGGTAAACCGCGGCCGGCCGCGACCGGGGTCCAGCCGAGCCAGTTACGGACGCCGAAGAGACAACCGAACGCCACGTGGTCATCGCCGTCGTACAGCGGATAGAGGGGCATGGACACTGGCCACGGCTCTCCCTCGTACCACTCTTCAGCGGCGGACGGGTGACGAGCCTCAATGAAACCGTAAATGTCGGTGGGCACGGCGGCAGGTTAGAGGAAGCCGGATCACCGCCACTTACGATCGTCGTTCGTGACCACGAGCCGCCTCTGCATCTGCCCTCTGTGCTGCCGCCGCACTCGGCGCGGCAAGACGGATGCCGGCGCGCTGAGAGGCAAGGCTGGGCCGTTCTAGTCGCTCGTGATGAAGGCGAGGACGACCAGCAGGGACAAGATCGTCCCTATGTCGAACAGCCATTCAGTAACCAGATCAGGGCCAGGATGATCAGGGCGATGCCGCTCCAACGCCGTAGCTTCGCAACCTCTGACGTCATGATCTGGATTCTTGCTCCGATGCCGGAGAGCCGGTGTGGCAGGTCGCGGTCATGGACACCGCCCCGGGAGGTGGGGCTGCCCGGTCTACGCTTCCATGATCTGCGTCACACGGGTGACAAGCTCGCCGCCGGGCCGGATGCCGGGCCCAAGGATCTGATGGCCCGTATGGGTCACGACAACGTACGGGCGGTGATGATCTGTCAGCGTGCCGTACGCGGTGCGGGCAGAGCGATCATGGATGCGATCGACCGGTGACTCGAAGCGCGCGATGAGGATGAGGGAGCCGGGACGGTGGCGGGGTGATCCGGAACCTGACGGCCCGCGAAGATCGAACAGCTCAGAGAACAAACAAGGCCCGAGTCGGGGAGTGCTCCCTGACCTGGGCCTTTCGGGTGGAGCGGGTGACGGGAATCGAACCCGCGCTGTCAGCTTGGGAAGCTGATGTTCTGCCATTGAACTACACCCGCAGCGGTGTGCCGCGTCCACCACTGTAGCGGAAACTCCGACCACTCTCACCGTCTGCGCCGTCCGCGGAGGAGGAGATTTCCCGGCGCGACCGGCGGCGTGGCGTTGGTAGGTTGCCTCACGTGCTGCTTTCCGACCGTGACATCGCCGCAGAGATCGAATCTGGCAGGGTCAAGCTCGATCCCTTCGACCCCGAGATGATCCAGCCGTCCAGCATCGACGTGCGCCTGGACCGTTACTTCAGGGTCTTCGAGAACCACCGGTACCCGCACATCGACCCGGCGGTCGAGCAGCCCGGCCTCACCCGGCTGATCGAGCCGGACGGCGACGAGCCGTTCGTCCTGCACCCGGGGGAGTTCGTCCTCGCCAGCACCTATGAGGTCGTCAGTCTCCCGGACGACATCGCCTCGCGGCTGGAGGGCAAGAGCTCGCTGGGCAGGCTCGGGCTGCTCACCCATTCCACAGCCGGCTTCATCGACCCCGGCTTCAGCGGCCACGTGACCCTGGAGCTCTCCAACGTCGCGACGCTGCCGATCAAGCTCTGGCCGGGGATGAAGATCGGCCAGCTGTGCATGTTCCGGCTCAGCTCGCCCGCCG
The DNA here is from genome assembly GCF_014648055.1 of Streptosporangium pseudovulgare. GTDB lineage: Bacteria > Actinomycetota > Actinomycetes > Streptosporangiales > Streptosporangiaceae > Streptosporangium > Streptosporangium pseudovulgare. The sequence goes on along the minus strand of NZ_BMQJ01000009.1, from coordinate 174,896 downwards.
CGCATCCGTACGGCTCGGAGCGGTACGGCTCGCGTTACCAGGGGCAGCGGGGGCCGACGCCGAGCCGCTCCTACCTGAACTTCCACCGGACCTCGATCTGAGCGACCCGGACCGGGGGCCGTCTGCCGAGCCGGACCGCCCGGCCCGCTCGGCCCGGACCGGGGCGCCCGGACCGCCGGTCCGGGCCGGGCGGCCCGCAGGAGGCAACGGTACGGCGAAGCCCCCGGAAAGTGAACGCAAAGTGAATATCAGATGAACATGAGGCCATAGAGATCCACTCGATCTGACGGGGAATGAGGTATTCGAGTGACGGAGTGACCGAAATCACGGTCGCCGTCCGAAAGCCCTGGATGACCGGGGCCCTGTCATCGCAGGTGGGAGGGCTCGCCTACGCTCGGGGGGCGGGGGAGGGCGTGCACGGGGAGAAGAAAGCGTGGCGGGCGGGTCAAGCCGCAGCTGGCGGTCCTTCTTGCCGGCCCCCGCTCGGCGTAATATGGCCCAAAACCAGCAAAACGGTCATCGGAAAGATGAGCCCAAGGCTTCCTCCGGAAGGGTGCCGCCAGGTATACACCGGGCAGCGGCAGTTGGAAGAGTAGGCGTCTACTGGGTGAAGTTCGGATTTCCGCTGGTAACCCGTACCCTTCTCTGCGGACCATCCCCGCACATCTGGAGAACGACGTGCGCCTGCGTCTCACGCCTAGTGAGGACAGCTACTACGACTTGTTCGCCGACTCGGCGAACAACCTCGTCACAGCGTCCCGTCTACTGGTCGAGATCATCAGCGACGGATCGGACAGGGACGCCCTGGCCGAGAAGATGCGTGCCTGTGAGCACGCCGGTGACGAGCGCACTCACGCGATCATGAACCGGCTCAACGAGAGCTTCATCACGCCCTTCGACCGCGAGGACATCTACCGCCTCGCGTCGAACCTCGACGACGTGATGGACTACATGGAGGCCGCCGCCGACCTCATCGGCCTGTACCAGATCGACCACCTCCCCAAAGAGGTCGTCCGCCAGGTGGAGGTCCTGGAGCGCGCAGCCGAGCTGACCGCGGAGGCCATGCCGCGGCTGCGTTCGATGCGGAACCTCAACGAGTACTGGATCGAGATCAACCGTCTGGAGAACCAGGCCGACCAGGTCTACCGGCGCCTGCTCGCCAAGCTGTTCGGCGGGGAGTACGACGCGCTGACGGTTCTCAAGATGAAGGAGGTCATCGACCAGCTGGAGATGGCCGCCGACGCCTTCGAGCACGTGGCGAACACGATCGAGTCGATCGCGGTCAAGGAAAGCTAAGTGGACCTCACGCTCGTACTCGTCATCGGCGTGGTCGCCGTGGCGCTGGCGTTCGACTACACCAACGGCTTCCATGACGCCGCGAACGCGATCGCGACCTCGGTCTCGACCCGCGCGCTGACGCCCCGGGCCGCCCTGTTCATGGCCGCCGCCATGAACTTCCTGGGCGCCCATCTGGGCACGCAGGTGGCGGCGACGGTCGGCAAAGGCATCATCGACGCCCCCAAAGGGGTCCACGGCCTGGTGATCGTGGTGTCCGCGCTGGTCGGGGCGATCTCCTGGAACCTCATCACCTGGTACTTCGGCCTGCCCTCGTCGAGCAGCCACGCGCTGATCGGCGGCCTCGTCGGCTCGGCCCTGGCCTCGTCGAGCGTCGTCCACTGGGACGGCGTGATCGAGAAGGTCGTCATCCCGATGGTCCTGTCGCCGCTGATCGGCTTCGTCCTGGCGGCGATCGTCATGATCGGCATCCTCTGGGGCTTCCGCCGTTCCCAGCCGGCCAAGACGAACCGGGGCTTCCGGCACGCCCAGACGGTCTCGGCCGCGGCCATGGCCCTGGGCCACGGCCTGCAGGACGCGCAGAAGACCATGGGAGTCATCTTCCTGGCGCTCGTCGTCGGCGGGTTCCAGCACGAGGGCGACCCGATCCCCCAGTGGGTGATCCTCTCGGCGGCGGCCGCCATCTCGCTGGGCACCTACGCCGGCGGCTGGCGGATCATGCGGACGCTCGGCCGCCGGATCATCGCGCTCACGCCCCCGCAGGGCTTCGCCGCCGAGGCCGCCGCGGCCTCCGTGCTCTACACCGCGGCCATCGGCTTCGGCGCCCCCATCTCCACCACGCACACGGTCACCAGCGCGATCATGGGCGTGGGCGCCACCAAGCGCCTGTCGGCGGTGCGGTGGGGCGTCGCGGGCAACATCGTGATGGGCTGGATCCTCACGATCCCCGCCGCCGCGGCCGTCGCCGCGGTGTGCTACTTCGCGGTCCACTGGCTGGTCGAGTAGCGAATCGAGCGGTCGAACTGAGCGCCGGCCGGGGACGTCCCGGCCGGCGCTCCGCCGTCTCCACCGCCTTCACGGCCTCCGCTCCACCGCCTTCACGGTCTCCGCGGCCGGGCGGTGCCCTACCTGCGGTACATGACGTCGACGTCCCACCGGGTGAAGCCCAGCTTCTCGTAGAGGCGGACCGCGGCGACGTTGCTCTCGTCGGCGTACAGCATGACCTGCGAAAGGCCCAGGGAGCGCAGGTGGGCGAGGCCTGCCAGGGTGAGCGCCCTGCCCAGCCCGCCGCCCTGCTCGTCCGGATCCACGCCGACCACGTACACCTCCCCGATCGGGTCGTGCGCGTGGTCGCCGTCGCCGTGCACCTTGGTCCAGTGGAAGCCGACCAGCCGCCCGCCCCCGGCGCGCCCACCGGCCGGCCCGTCGTACGGCTCAGCGCCCGGTCTACCGGCTGCTCCGTCGTACGGCTCAGCGCCCGGCCCGTCGGCCGCCCCGCCGTACGGCCCGTCGCCCGGCGTGCCGGCCTCCCCACCCGGCGGCTCCTCGGCCGCCCGCTCGGCGAGGAAGAAGCCCGCCGGGTCGAACCACGGCTCATGCTCGCGCCGCCGCAGGTCGTCGAGCGTCCACGTGCCCTGCTCGGGGTGGTGGGCGAACGCCTTCGCGTTGAGGGCGACCCACGCCTCCTCGTCCGAGGAGCCGGGCTCGAACGTGCGCAGCCGTACACCCGCGGGCAGTTCGAAGGGAGGGAGGGGCTCGGTCAGCGGGCGGCGCATCTGCCACAGCGACCTGACCCTGCCGAACCCCGCCGACGTGGCCAGCGCCTCGGCCCCCGGGTGCCCGCCGTGCGCCCACAGGCGCAGCCGCCCCCCGGTCCGCTCCAGCACGGCCGCGAGCAGGCGCCGTCCGTGGCCGCGCCGCCGGAACGCCGGGTGGATCACCAGCTCCCCGCTCGGCCCCTCGACCGGGTCGGTCGGATCGATGTGGGCGTAGCCCGCGAGGACGTCCCCGTCGTAGAGGAGCACGGCTCCCGCCCGGTCGTCGCCGCCGTAGCGGAGATGGAGCATCACGTGTTCGTTGAGCGGCCTGACCCCGTCGGCCTCCGTGGCGGCCGCGACCACCTCCATGACGGCGGCCACCTCCGCCTCGCCGAGCCTTCCTCGCTGTTCCACACGCACGTTCATGCTCTGGACTCTAGGCGGAGCCCGGAACGGGAAGGTTGTCCGGACCGGCTGAATCACCCACTTCCGGCGGGGTGAATCGTTACCTCCTGGACATTGCTTACATAGATTGCCGTTTTAGGGTCGTGGGTCATGATGTCTCGCTCCCTCCAGCGGCTGGCCCTCGCCGGTGCCCTCGCCGGCAGTGGCCTCGCCCTCGCGGCGGGGTCGGCCCAGGCGGGGTCGGCCCAGGCGGCCGACCGGCCCGCCAAGACGGTGCCGGTCCGCCTGCTCGCCCTCAACGACTTCCACGGCAACCTGGAGCCCCCGACCGGGTCCTCCGGCCGTATGGTCGACGAGACGGGCGCCACCGTCGACGCCGGCGGCGCCGCCTACATCGCCACGCACATGGCGCAGCTGACCGACAAGAACACGCTGAAGGTCGCCCAGGGCGACCTGATCGGCGCCAGCCCCCTGATCTCCGCCGCCTACCACGACGAGCCGTCGGTGGAGTTCCTCGGCAGGCTCGGCGTCACCGCCTCGGCCGTCGGCAACCACGAGTTCGACGAGGGATACGGCGAGCTGCGACGCATCATGTACGGCGGCTGCCACCCGGTGGACGGCTGCTCGCCCGCCGGGCGGTGGAAGGGCGCGCGGTACGACTACCTCGGCGCCAACGTCCTGTTCAAGCAGTCCACCGGGACCGCCGAGAAGCAGGCGCTCGCCGCCTTCGGCGCGGGGAACCCGGCCTCGCTGCGATCGCTGCTGAAGGACTACGGCATCCCGGCCCTGCCCCCGGTCGCCATCCGCTGGATGAACGGCGTGCCGATCGGCTTCATCGGCCTGGTCACCCAGAGCACCCCCGGCATCGTCACCTCCGAGGGCATCAAGGACCTGCGGTTCATCGACGAGGTCAAGGCCGCCAACGTCGCCTCCAAGCTCCTGTCGCTGGTCGGCGTCAAGGCGCAGGTCGTGCTGGTGCACGAGGGTGACCAGGTCGCCGCGGGCAAGTCGCCCGACTCGTGCAGCGCCGAGCCGGGCGCCGGCACCCGCATCGCCACCCAGGTGGACCCCCAGATCGACATGGTCCTCACCGGCCACTCGCACCAGGCGTACCTGTGCCAGGTGACCGACCCGGCGGGCGGCAAGCGCCTGTTCAGCCAGGGCGGCTCGTTCGGCCGGGTGATCACCAAGGTGGACTTCCAGGTGGACGTCCGCACCCGCGACGTCGTGCGCTCCACGGTCGCGGCCGACAACCAGGTCGTCACCCGGACCGTGGATCCGGACGAGGACACCTCCACGTTCGTCCAGACGTGGAAGGACCGTGTCTCGCAGATCGCCAACAGGCCGATCGGAAAGATCACCGCTGACATCGTCAACACCGCCGCCCCGTCCGGGGAGTCGCCCCTGGGCAACCTCATCGCCGACGGCCAGCTCGCCGCGACGAAGACCGGCGGCAACGCGCAGATCGCGCTGATGAACCCGGGCGGCGTGCGCGCCTCGCTCAGCTACGCGAGCTCCCCCGCCGACGAGGGCGACGGGGTCGTGACGTACGGCGAGGCCTTCACGGTGCAGCCGTTCAACAACCTCATGCAGGTCGTCACGCTCACCGGAGCCCAGCTCAAGACCGTCCTGGAGCAGCAGTTCACCGGCGGGCCCAACGCCCAGCCGTTCACCAAGATCCTGCAGCCGTCGTCGAACTTCACCTACACCTACAGCACGAGCGCGCCGTGGGGTTCGAAGGTCTCCGACATGAAGATCGACGGTGTCGCCGTGACCGACACCCAGACGATCCGGGTCGCCGCCAACAACTTCCTCGTCGGCGGCGGCGACACGTTCCAGGGCTTCACGGCCGGCACCGACCTGTGGAGCGGCCCGCTCGACATCGACGCCTTCACCGCCTACCTGACCGCGGCCGGGACGATCACGCCGCCGGTCCCGAACCACATCACCGTCGCGCCCTGACCCGGCGCGAAGCTCGACCGGCCGCCTCCCGCCGCGCGCGCGGGGGGCGGCCCGGCACCCGGGCCCGCCACGTGCGGCCCGTCGCCGCGCCCCGGGAGCCCGTGGGGCGGGCCCCGGCCCTCGCCTCCGAGGTCCTCGCGCGTGCGCCGCTACGAAATGCGGGCCGGTGCCCCGGCCCTCAGGACGGGGAGCGCGTCAATTGTGGGCGGGCTCGCGCCTGTCGGTGGCCTCCTCGCCCCGCTCGGGGACGAAGCGGTACCCGACGTTGCGCACGGTGCCGATCAGCGCCTCGTACTCGGCGCCGAGCTTGGCGCGCAACCGCCGGACGTGGACGTCCACGGTCCGGGTACCGCCGAAGTAGTCGTAACCCCAGACCTCCTGCAGGAGCTGGGCGCGGGTGAAGACCCGCCCGGGGTGCTGGGCGAGATACTTCAGGAGCTCGAACTCCTTGAAGGTCAGATCCAGCGCGCGGCCGCGGAGCCGGGCGGTGTAGGTGGCCTCGTCGATCGTCAGGTCACCGTTGCGGATCTCGTCGGGGACCTCCTCGGCGGCCGCCTGGTTCAGCCGGCCCACGGCCAGCCGGAGCCGGGCCTCGACCTCGGCGGGGCCGGCGGTGTTGAGGACGACGTCGTCGGCGCCCCACTCGGCGGTCATCGCCGCGAGCCCGCCCTCGGTGACGATCACGAGGAGCGGGCAGGTGATGCCGGTGGTCCGCAGCAGCCGGCACAGGCTCTTGGCGTGGACGAGGTCGCGGCGCGCGTCGAGCAGCACGGCGTCCGCGGGTGGTGCGTCTATCAGGGCGGACGCTTCCGCGGGGGCGACCCGGACCGGATGCAGCAGCAACCCCAGCGCCGGGAGCACCTCCGCAGAGGGCTCCAGGGCGTTGGTGAGCAGCAGCAGATTGCTCACAGTGCCTCCTTCCGCGTCGTGCGGCGAAAAGCCGTACAAACACGTAAAGGACCCGGGGGCTACGTCGCCCAGGTCCCGTAGTAGGTGAGGATAGCCCACGGGGTCGAAGGAACCAGCGGCCGTCCACCTGATGAACACCGGTTACATCCGGTGAGTTACCCGTGACGACGCCGTCACCATGCGTGTTTCGAAGGAGTTGGTCAGAAGATGGCGAAAGGTGTGATCCGCTACTGGGCCGCCGCGAAGGACGCGGCCGGCGTCGCCGAGGAGCCCTTCGAGGCGGAGACCCTGGCCGATCTCGTGGCGGATGTCACAGCGGGCCGCGAACCGCTGGCCCGGGTCGTCAGGAGGTCGTCGTTCCTGGTGGACGGCGACCCGGTGGGGCTGCGGGCGCACGACGCCGTCGCGCTTCCCGAAGGGGCGACGGTGGAGGTGCTCCCGCCCTTCGCCGGGGGGTGACGGCCGGGCTCCGCCCCGGCGACAAGAGGCCGAAAACGTCACACACCTGGTAATGATGAGGTGTTTCCCGGGAAATTACCCGGGGGACGCCGCCATGGCGTTCGGGCCGGAACCGGGGACGGACAGGGAGTCGGATGCGTAAGCTGGCCGCTTTTCTGATTGTGCTGCTCGTTCTCGTGGGCGTCCTCGACCGGGTCGCGGCCGCCGGGGTGGAGCGGGAGATCGCCACCAGGGCGACCGCCGAGTACGACCTCGCCTCTCCACCCGAAGTGGATATCAAGGGCATTCCTTTCCTGACCCAGGCGATCTCCGGGCGGTACGACGAGGTCCGGGTCGCCACCGGCGCCCTGGAGATCTCCGGCATCCGGCTGGCGGGCGTCGACTTCACCCTCTACGGGGTCACCGCCCCGCTGCGGGACCTGGTGCTCGACGGCGGCAACGTGAAGGTCCGCGCCGACCGGGTCGCCGGGACCGCGATCGTCTCGCTGGACACGCTGAACCGCAGGGCCCCGCAGGGGTTCAAGGTCGCGGTGGACGGCGACGCCCTCAAGGTGGACGGCGAGCTGACCGTCCTGGGCCGGAAGGTGGCCGCGGAGGCCAGGATGAGGATCGGGGTCGAGGGGGACGGGCTGCGGATCGCCCCGGAGAAGGTCACCCTGGCCGGCGGCATCCCGGTGCCGAACGCCGAGAAGGCGATCTCCTACCGGATCCCGCTCCGGAACCTGCCGTTCAACCTCAAGGTGACGGGCGTGAACGTCGTGCCGGAGGGGCTGCGGATCTCCGGCGAGGCGACGGACGTCCCCCTCCAGGGCTGACCCGGCCGCCCCGGCCGGTCGTCTTCTGCGGCCGGCCGGAGAGGCGTCCGGAGCCGGTCGGTTTCCGTGGTCGACTGGAGAGGTGCCCGAACCGATCCGCCCCGCCGTACGTCATGGGGGTGTGAGCCGAGCCGGAACCGCCGACGAGCAGCTCGTCAGGGCGCTCTTCGACGAACACGGCGGGCCACTCTACGGCTACGTCCTGCGGCTGACGGGCGATCCGGGGAGAGCGGAGGATGTCGTGCAGGAGACGCTTCTGCGGGCCTGGCGGCATCCCGACGCGCTCAGCGGCCGTCCCATCCGGGCGTGGCTGTTCACGGTGGCCCGCAACCTCGTCGTCGACCAGCATCGGGCGCGCAAGGCGCGTCCCCCGGAGACGGGGGACGAGGCGCTCGCCGTGCTGCCCGCCGACGACGAGCTGGAGCGGGCCGTCGAGTCGTGGGCCGTCGCCGAGGCGGTGGCCACGCTGCGGCCCGAGCACCGTGAGGTGCTGGCCGAGGTCTACTACCGGGGGAAATCGGTCAAGGAGGCGGCCGAAACGCTGGGCGTGCCGGCCGGAACGGTGAAGTCGCGCACGTACTACGCGCTTCGGGCGCTGAAGCTGGCGCTGGAGGAGCGGGGGCTCGCGCCATGATGATGATGTGTGACGAGGTCCGGATGTCGCTCGGCGTCTACGCGCTGGGGGCGCTGGATCCTGAGGAACGGGTGCTCGTGGAGGCGCACCTCGCCGAGTGCGCCGCCTGTCGGACGGAGGCCGAGGAGCTGGGCGGGGTGGCCGCCCTGCTCGGCCGGGTCGCCGAGGAGGACGTGGCGCAGGCGGTCAGCCCGCCCCGGGTGGTGCTCGACCGGCTGCTCAGCGAGCGGCTGCACGACGACAGGGCCAGGAAGCGCCGGACGGCCCGGGCGCTGCTCGCCGTGGCGGCCTCGGTCGTGGTCGTCGGGATCGGCGGGACGGTGTGGATGACCGCCGGGCAGCCCGCCGCGGACCGTCCGGCCGCGGCTCCGGCGGCCTCGCAGTCCCGGCCGGAAGCCTCCCGGAGCGGGACCCTCCTGCGGGACCAGGGGTACGGCAAAGCCGCGCCGAAGCGCTCCGCGCCGTCCGAGAACCCTGAGAGCGAGGTCAGGATCCTGCTGGAGGCCCCGCAGGGCCGTGAGTTCGAGGGTCGCGACGGCGCCGCCCACGCCACGGTGACGGTGACGGCGGGCGCCGGACCGAGCGCCGGACCGAGCGCGGGACCGGCCGCGTCGGCGGGCGCGGAGCGGGGCGCAGCGCCGAGCGCGGTCACGGTCACGCTGTCCGGGGTGCCCGGCGGGACCCGCTGCCGCCTGGTGGCGGTCGGCGCGGACGGCGTCCGCCGGACGGTCACCGAGTGGACCGTCGGCCGGGCCGTCCACGGCAACCCCGGCGTCTCCGCCGGGAGCGCGGTCACCGGGACCACGACGCTCCGGCCCGAGGACATCGAGCGGTTCGAGGTCGTCGCCGGCGGCAGGGTGCTGCTCCGCCTCGCCCCCCGCTGACGGCCGGTATCTGCCCGACGGCCGGACGCCTCCCGCTCCGGGCGGCGTCCGGCCGGGGCGGGGCCCCTCGTGCCCTCCCCTCCGTGTCCCGCCGTCCTCCGCCCATCCGGGACGCCTCCCCGGAAGGCCCCGGGCGGACGGGAATGACCGCCGCCGGCGGCGCGTTGTCGGCTCCGTGACCGGACTCGCGGTGCTGCTCGTCACGCTCGCCCTGGCGACGCTGACCGGGGTGGTGCTGCGGCGGCGCGCCGTGCCGCGCGACACGGGAGGCGGGAGGAGAGGCGACATGGGACGCCTGACGTCCGAGCAGCTCGCGGCGGAGCTGGGGGAGCGGGCCACTCTCGTGCAGTTCTCCAGCGCCTTCTGCCAGCCGTGCCGGGCGACCCGCCGGGTCCTCGCCGAGGTCGCCGGGATGGTGCCCGGCGTGGCGCACGTGGAGATCGACGCCGAGGCGCGGCTCGACCTCGTCCGCGCGCTGAACATCCTGCGCACCCCCACCGTGCTGGTCCTCGACGGATCGGGTCGCGTGGTGAGACGCGCCTCCGGACAGCCCAGGAAGGCCGACGTGATCGGGGCCCTGGGACTCGCCGTCGGCGACTGAACCGGGTCCTCCGAGCCGTGGTCTCCGAACCGGGGCCTCCGAGCCGTGATCTCCGAACCGTGATCCTCCGGACCGCGACTCTCCCGTCCGCCGAACATGGATGTCTCACGAATTGGACGGGGATGTGACAGAGGGCGGGACGTCGGGGTAATCTCGTTCGTATGATCCTGACGACAGAGCTGCTGACGAAGCGGCGCGCGGTCGACTTCTGCCGCGTGACCACCGCGCTCTGTCGCTTTTCCTAAGGGCGATCTCAAGCGGCCCCGCGCCGCGCCGATCCGCACACCCTTGGGGAGCATCGAGCGATGCACGTCGATCCCAGAGCACTCCGTTTCGCCGCGACCGTGACGACCGCCGTTCTCGCGATCGTCCTGATCACGGGGAGCACGTGGCTGCTCGCCGCCCAGGCCGTGGTCTTCGGGCTGGGCGTCTTCGGAGCGTCGCCGTACGGGATGGTCTTCAAAGGGATAGTGAAGAGCCCGCCCAGTGTGCTGGAGGACGCCGCCCCGCCGCGCTTCGCGCAGGGGATCGGCCTCGCCTTCACCCTGGCGGCCCTGGTCGGATACATCACACGGATCACGCCGCTGGCCCTCGGCGCCACCGCCGCGGCCCTCTTCGCCGCCTTTCTCAACGCCGTCTTCGGCTTCTGCCTCGGCTGCGAGATGTTTTTGATCATCCGCCGATCACTGCCTGCAAGATAATTCCGGAGGATTGCCATGAGCCGTTCCGCCACACTGGTGGACGCCGACTGGGTCGAGGCCAACCTCGGCACGCCCGGTGTCGTTCTCGTCGAGGTCGACGAGGACACCAGCGCATACGAGAAGGGTCACATCCGGGGCGCCGTGCGGATCGACTGGAGGACCGACCTCCAGGACCCGGTCCGCCGCGACTTCGTCGACCGCGAGGGCTTCGAGGCACTGCTGTCCGCCAAGGGGATCTCCAACGACGACACCGTCGTCCTCTACGGCGGCAACAACAACTGGTTCGCGGCCTACGCCTACTGGTACTTCAAGCTCTACGGCCACGAGAACGTCAAGCTCCTCGACGGCGGCCGCAAGAAGTGGGAGCTGGAGTCGCGCGAGCTGGTCAAGGACGTCCCCGAGCGTCCGGCCACCCAGTACCGCGCCCAGGAGCAGGACGGTTCGATCCGCGCCTTCCGTGACGACGTCGTCGCCGCGATCGGCAAGCTCAACCTGGTCGACGTGCGCTCGCCCGACGAGTTCACCGGCAAGCTGCTCGCCCCCGCCCACCTCCCGCAGGAGCAGGCGCAGCGCGCCGGCCACGTGCCGACCGCGCGCAGCATCCCCTGGTCGAAGGCCGCGAACGACGACGGCACCTTCAAGTCCGACGAGGAGCTGAAGGCCCTCTACGAGGCCGCCGGCGTCGACTTCGGCAAGGACACCATCGCTTACTGCCGCATCGGCGAGCGTTCGGCCCACACGTGGTTCGTGCTGCACGAGCTGCTCGACCAGGCCAACGTCAAGAACTACGACGGTTCGTGGACCGAGTACGGCTCGCTCGTGGGCGTGCCGATCGAACTGGGAGAGGCCCGATAATGACTGACGGATGCGCTGCTCCGGAGCAGACTGTTGCTCTTCCGGCCGGGATCGACCTCTCGACCCAGGCCGTCATCCAGGGGGTGGTCTCCGGCGCCGGCACCGCGTACGCGCGCCTGCTGGACCACTCCGGCGAGTTCACCGGCGAGGTCGTGGTGTCCGACGAGGGCGTCTTCCGCTTCTTCGCCGCTCCCGGTGACTGGACCGTCCGCATCATCGCGGGCGGCGGCGTCACCAAGGACATCCCCGCCCAGGCCCGCCTGGGTGAGGTGACCCAGCTCAGCGTGACGGTCTGACCGTCCGGACCCGTTCCGGCGGCCGGCCCGTCCGGCCCGCGTCACGGCTCTGAGGGCCGGCGTTCCCCGCGAGGGGGCGCCGGCCCTCTCGCGTTCCCGGCCCTCTCGCGTTCCCGGCGTTCCCCGCGAGAGGGCCGGGCTCCCGTTCCGGCTCGGATGCCGCCCGGGGCCGGGCTCCCGGTGGCCGGCGCCGAACCCGGGTCCCGGACGGGCGTGTGGGTCCGGTACGGCCGGCGACGCCGATCGCTACGATTCGTCGGGTGCCCGGAACGCCTGTCATGCCTCAGACGTCAGCCCCGACGCCGCCGCGGGCCGTCGGCCGGGCCCCGGCCGCGCCCACGGCGTACTCGCTCCCCCTCCACGCGCTGCGGATATTCGGGTCCCGCGCCGCCTCGCTGGTGCTGTGGTTCTCGGCGGGGCGGGCCGTCCGCGCCGGCCTGATGTGGGCGGGCACCGAGGTCTCCCACGGCGACCACCGGCAGGTGCGGCTCGTCGTCACGATGCTGATCTTCACGTTGATCGTGCTGAACGAGCTCGTGGTCACGGTGGGCATGCTGCACTCGGTGCGCGGCGCGCTCCGGGAGATCCGGGTACGGCGGGCCGGAGACGAGGCGGACGAGAGCCTGTTCGGCGCGCTCAACCGGGCCACGCTGGTCTTCGCCACCATCTACCTGGCCTGGAGCTTCCACGTCGAGGACGCCAGGGAGTTCGTCGCCCTCGACCGCACCCGCAACGCGGGCGAGGACCTGCTGCTCCGGCCGCTCACCGGCGAGGAGTCCACCACCGGGACCGGCCTCATCGCCCTCGACGTCCGGCTCTCCATCGCCATCGCCGTGGCCGCCTACCTGCTCAGGGGGCTTTTCGGCTGGTGGCACGCGCAGGGCAGGGTCAGGGGCAGCGGGATGCTGGCCGCCTTCTTCGAGTTGGCGTTCGCGTTCTACGGCATCAACGCGATGTTCACCCTCGTCCAGGCCCGTTCCGACTGGCTGTCCCAACGGGTGGTCGTCGACGCGCTCGGCGACCAGGTCAAGTGGCTGGAGGAGAACGTCCCGGGCTGGAAGGAGATCGCGGCCCGGATCGGGGAGGTCTGGCCGTACGTCGTGGACGCGCTGATCGGGCCGCTGACCTGGCTGACGGTCGCGGCGCTCGTCTACGGCGCGTTCGCCGAGGACACGAGGTCGGTCGTGCGGGGGACCCGGCTGGACACCGTGGCCGGACGGATGGAGCGGACCCACTCCCTCACCCGGTCCACCATGACGCGGATGACGGCCGGGTTCCAGGAGCGCTGGGTGCCGCCGGTGAACGCCTTCCGGCTCGCCGCCCGCGGGGGCGCCGCGCTGTTCGGCATGTTCTGCCTGTGCTACGTGCTCGTCCGGGTGGGCGCCGACCACGCCACCCAGGGCGTCAAGATGCTGATCGGCAACCCGGAGCCCTTCAGCTGGGTGGCGTGGGGTGCCGCCGCGTCGGTCCTGCGCGACCTCGTCGTCGACACGCTGACGATCTGCCTGCTGGCGGCGACGTTCGACATCGCCGCCACCCGCGCCAGGGAGACCGGCGAGGCCGTCGGCGCCTGAGGCGCTTCCCAGCGTCCGAGAGGCGTCGGAGAGGCGTCCGGGGGTGTCCGGGGAGTGTCCGAGGGGCCGTCGGCCGCCGGACGGCCCCCGGCGGAACGGGAGGCCGGTGAGGTCGTCAGCGCCTGAAGCAGAGGACGTTGTCGTTCAGTTCGCTCTCCCGCGCGGTGCGCTTCATCGAGTCCTCGAAGGACTCGTTCTCGATCGTCCGGAAGGAGCTCGGACGCACGCACACCGACACCTCGCGGGCGAGGGCCCTGGGCACCAGGCTGAGCACGTCGTAGTGGTACGGCGTGCCGACCCTGTGCTCGGCGGCGTCGAGGGGGACGTCGTCCTCGGTGATCTGAGCCACCCAGGACCGGCCGTCGGGGTGGCGCACCTCGACGTCGGGGATGCCGCGCCGGATCACGCCCTCGGGGTCCAGGGCGGTCCGGGTCAGCCTGATCCTCAGCCACCGCCGGTCCGGCTCCAGCGGGCGGTCGCCGGGCAGGCCGTCCGACTCCTCCACGGCCACCTGCCAGGAGACATGCTGGAACGTGGCGGTCCGGCCGGCGGCGAACGTGTGGACACGGTCGTCCGGCCGCGCGTCTTTGTAGGTCAGGTACCCGTCCCACGTCGGGACGGCCACGGCCACGGCCAGTGCCAGGACCGCCGCGGTGACCCGGAGCGCGGTGCGGGCCGGACGCCGGGCGGGGGCGGGAGGCGCGGGGAGGTCCCCGCGCGCGGCCCCGGGGATCTCCAGCGGGCCGGGCGGCGGCGCGGACCGGGGCAGCGGGGCCGACCTGACCGCGGGGAACGGCTGCGTGGAGGCGCCCCCCGGCTCGTCCCGGGCCACGGGGGGCCAGACCTGGCGGTCGGGGAAGGCACGGTGCCCACCGGACATCCAGGGCGCCCCGCCGGCGGCGGGCCCGGGACCACCCGGGTGGGGCGCAGGGGCCGGCCCGGGGTCGCCTGGGTAGGGAGCCGGAGCCGGTCCGGGGCGGTCCGTACGGGGAGCCGGAGCCGGTCCGGGGCCGCCCGTACGGGGAGCCGGAGCCGGTCCCGGGCCGCCCGGACGGGGAGCCGGTGTGGGCGCCGCCGGGCCGGGGGACGCCGGTCCCCGGCCGGGGACCGGCGCCGCGGACCGGGGGCCGTGGGGAGGGGCGTCCTGGGCGCGCGGGGTGAACCAGCCGCCGGAGTCCCGGCCGCCGGGAGGCGCCGTCACGGCTTGCCCGCCAGCGTGTGGACGTCCTTCGCCGTGGAGACCAGGCGCGCCGCGGCGGCCTCGTCCAGCCCGAGGTCGATCTCCACCTCGGGGGCGGAGGGCTCGATCAGCGCTCCGTTCCCCTCCTGCGGATGCACCACGATCCGGGCCCCGGCCAGCTCGGCGGGCGGGACCTCGAAGACCGCGACCCTCCTGGTCCACCAGCCCCACTGGATGAAGGGGCCCGTGATGGTCAGGTCGCCGTTCACCTTGTCGGTGGCGGCGTACCGGCGTCCGCTCTCCGTCAGGAGGACCGGCGGGGCGATCCGCTGCGGGACCCGGGTGGACGTCGCGGCCAGGTCGACGACGAGGAAGATCCCTTTGGTGGTGGCCCGCTGCGCCGTGCCGGAAGAGGTGCCGGACGAGACGCCGGACGAGGCGCCCGGGGACGTGCCGGCCTCGATGGTCCTGGCGGCGTGGACCCCCTCCGCCCGCACCGAGATCCGCGAGGCGGTGACCGTCTCCCCGAGGCCGCCGGTCCAGGTGAGGGGGCCGCTGTGGTCGTCGCGGGAGAAGGCGAACGACTGGGCGGCGACCGCCGTCGCGGCGAGGGCCGCCCCGGCGAGCAGACCGCCCAGCCTGCGCCACCGGCCGGGGGCCGGCCTGACCATCACCCGGCCGCCTTCCGCCGGACGGGCAGGGTGACCTGCGCGGCGACGACCGGGGGCCCGTCGTCGTCCTTGGCCAGGAGCCAGCCGACCTCCTGGGTGAACCCCTCGGCGTGCTCGAAGGTGCCGACGTCGAGCCGCACCTGCCCGGGCGGGCGCCGCCCCTCGGGCAGCTCGTACCGCACCACGACGGTGGACTCCATCCCCGGGTGCAGCTGCTTGCCGGGCACGCCGTCGGCCTGGACGGACACGTCGGGGCCGAAGTCGCTCCTGATCTCCGGGGTCATCCTCAGCAGGGACCCGGCGAAGAAGTAGCCGGGCTTCCCGCCCTGCCCCGGCGCTCCCACGCCGGTGGTCTCGTCCCCCTTGTTGGTCACCTGGAACACGATCTCCAGGTACCGCTTGTCCGGCTCGCCGTACCGGCCGGGCCGGACGGTGGTGCGGGACTCCACGAACCTCGTGGTGAACTCCCCCTGGTCGAGGACGGCGCCGGGCCCCAGCCGCCTGGGTGGGTCGTCGGGCGCCTCGTCGAGGCCGCCGAGGGCCGCGGTGATCCCCAGGCCGGTGGCCGCGACGAGCGCGGCGACCGGCACCGCGATCGGGCGACGCCGTCGGGCCGCCGCGCCGCCGGGGGGAGACGTCATGGCACAGGATGGTAATCGCTGATCTTCATGTCGTTCGACACACAGGTCCCACCAGCACTGGATAACCAACGGAAAATACAGCAGATTGGTGGGAACGCCGCCCGGAACGGAGATCCAGCTCCTACGCTGTCACCGAGGCGGCGAGGGTCCTATGGCGGAGGTTCCGTGGCGGACGTGCATCCCGAGCACGCGCAGCTCCAGGCGGACCGGATCTACCTGGGCTGGCAGTATGCCCTGCTCCACCCCGACCCGGGCCCCGCGCCCAGACGTCCGTCCCCCGCCGACGAGACCGTCGCGGCCGACCTGCCGAAGATCGACCCCGAGTGGGCGCGCAGGGAGCGGCTCAACGAGAACCTGCTGAACCGGCCGATGCGGACCTTCCGCGCGTTCATGGGCGTGCTGGCCGCGCTCATCCTCGTCCTCGGCGTCAGCCACCTGCTGAGCTGGTCGTTCGCGGCCGCCGGGCTGGTCGCGACCTGCGGGGTGGCGGTGTTCTGCAGCTACTCCATCCATCAGGGCGGCAGGACGGTCCGCCACCGCATCCGCGAGCACGAGGAGGCCGGCGACCGGCTGCGCAGGGAACGCGACAGGACCCTGTACCGCGCCCAGGAGGAGCACGCCGCCCGCTACCGGGAGTGGGCCGAGAAGAAGGAGCGCCACGACCGCCAGCTCACCTGGTACGCCGTGACCGTGCCGGACGAGCTCGACCGGATCGACGTCGCCGGGGGCACGCTGGCCGGCTGGTCGGCGCTGATCACCCTGCTCGGAGCGACCCGCCTCTACAGCGGCGGCCACCTGACGGTCCTCGACCTGTCGGAGGGCGCGGTCGCCAAGGACCTGATCGAGCTGGCCCGCCGCGGCGGCGACGACCCGCTGGTGTGGGTGCTCCCGGTGGACCTGCCCCGGCTCGACCTCGGCGCGACGCTCGCACCCGAGGCGTTCGCCGATGTGCTCGCGCACGTGGTGAGCGTCAGCGAGGAGCACCGCACCACCCGCGACCTGTCGTTCGACAACGCGATCCTGGAGCGGGTCCTGGAGGTCCTCGGCGAGAACGCCACGATCAACCAGGTCACCGCCGCGCTGCGGGCGCTGGCCCAGGTCGGCGACCCCCGCGAGGACCTCAGGCTCGGCCTGATCACCGCCACCCAGCTGGATCGCATCGGCACGCTGTTCGGCCGGGGCGTCAGCGACCGGGTGGTCATCGAGCGGGCCTGGGCGCTGGAGTCGCAGCTGCGCAAGCTGGAGACGCTCGGCTCCGAGGCCGTACGGCTGCCGCCCGCGCGGCTGCGCGTGGTGTCGATGGACCGCCAGGCGGGCGTGTTCGGCAACCGGGTCCTCGGGACGTACGTCGCCACGGCCCTCACCCACATCCTGCGCCAGTCGCCCGCCTCCGAGCGGCCCTGGTACCACACGATCGTCGTCGCGGGCGCCGACAAGCTCCGCGGCGACGTCCTGGACCGGCTGATGGACGCCTGCGAGACGTCCAGGACCGGGCTGGTGCTGACCTACCGGTCGCTCACCCCGACCGTGCGGGAGCGGCTCGGCCGGGGGCACGCGGCGGTGGCGTTCATGCGGCTGGGCAACGCCGAGGACGCCCGGGTGGCCAGCGAGCACGTCGGCACCGAGCACCGCCTGGAGCTGGCCCAGCTCACTGAGACGATCAGCGCCGCCGGGGCCGGGATGGACGGCGGCTACGTCTCCACCGTCGGCCACACCGACGACGGCGACGACCGTGACGCCGGCCGCCCCGATCTCAAGGAGGACATCACCTCCTCCACCGAGTGGGGGCGCCGCGCGACCGAGGCGATGGGCGAGACCGAGCGGGTGCTGCACCGCTCCAGGGAGTTCCTCGTCGAGCCGCACGAGCTGCAGCAGCTCCCCACCACCTCGGTGATCGTCACTGACGCCACCGCCCACGGCCGCCGGGTCCGCCTCGCCGACGCCAACCCCGCGATCCTCACCTTCCCCAAGACGACGCTGGGGGAGTTCGAGGAGATCAAGGAGGCCGTGCTGGAGCGCGGCCGGCGGGAGGAGGAGCCGGAGGTCCCCGCGCCGGGTCCGTTCGTCGACGCGCCGCCCAACCTGGGCCCTCCGCCGGCCCGGCTCGACTGGCGCACGCGTCAATGAAGCGTTCTTTTCCGGTAAGGGGATGGTCAGCAGGCGGGTGTCCTCCACCGTGGAGGTCCGACCCTGGTCGCCGGGGTGGTCCGCCTCCCGGCCCGCACCGGCCGGTACGGCGGGGCCGCCCGTGACGCGTCAACACCCCGGCGTCGAGCCGGGTCCCCCGGGTGGAGACCAACAGATGCAGCCAAGCGTGTCCCTTCCCGCCGGTGGTCTGACCGGCCCCTGGTACCGGATTCAGGCGATCACCGCGCCGTCCCGCAGCTCGTCGGCGGAGTGGGACTTCGTCACGGTCCTGCCGGCCGTGCTGTCGGCCGCGCAGCGCAACCGGCCGTTCGTGGTCGGCTGGCTGTCGCGCGGCTCCGGCGCCCCGCTGGAGCTCGTCACCAACGCCGGGCCGCTGACCCCGCCGCGCCCGCCACGCCGGGCGGCCGACATGGCGGCCGAGGCCGATCCGGTCCCGGCCGCCTCGGAGCCGCTGCTGTTCCCCGCCGGGGCCAGGGGCGTGCGGATCGGCGACGAGTGGCTGCGCGACCTGGCGGACCTCGCCTGGACCGCCTGCCCCGGCCGGCAGGCCCCGCCGCTCGGCGGGCGCCGCGAGCCGGACGCCGACGAGGTCAGGCGGCCCACGCTGTTCGAGTCCACGCTGGTCACGCTGATGTCGCGGCCGTTCGCCTGGCTGGTGGTGGCCGAGCGGACCGACCTGCTGGACGCCGAGGTGGCGCACCTGCGAACCCAGCTCAACGTGCTGCGCCAGTACGGCGACGCCTCCGAGCGCTCCCGCTACGACGCCGAACGCGCCGAGCGGCGCATGCAGGAGCTGGACGCCTTCCGCGAGGCCGGGCTGTGGAGCGTACGGGTGCTGGCCGGGGCGGCCGGGCCCGAGGAACTGCGGCAGATCGCGCCGGTCCTGGTCGGCTCGGCTGAGATGAGCCACCACCCCTACCGGCTGCGCAGCGCGCTGTCCGGCCCGGTGTACGGCTTCGCCGAGGCGCTGTCGGTCACCCTGCAGGACCCGGCCGACGGCAGCGCCGCGCCGTTCGCCGCGACCGCGGGGGCGCTGGCCGCGCTCGCCGGGCTGCCGCGCCGGGAGGTGCCGGGGGTCCGGGTGCTCGACGCGGGTTTCTTCGACGTCACCAGCGAGGCGGAGGCCGTCTCCGGAGCCGGGACCGTCGAGCTTGGGTCGATCCTGGACGGCCAGAACCGGGCGGTCGGCTCGTTCCGGGTGCCGCTCGCCACCCTCAACCGGCACGCCTTCGTCACCGGCGCCACCGGCTCCGGCAAGTCGCAGACCGTCCGGCATCTGCTGGAGCAGCTCACCGGCGCGGGCATCCCGTGGCTGGCCATCGAGCCCGCCAAGTCGGAGTACGCCGCGATGGGCGGCCGGGTCGAGCACCTCGCCCCGGTGACGGTGATCAATCCGTCGGCCCCCGAGGCGGTGCCGTTCAGCGTCAACCCGCTCGCGCCCGAGCCGGGCTACCCGGTCCAGGCGCACATCGACATGGTGCGGGCGCTGTTCATGGCCGCCTTCGACGCCGAGGAGCCGTTCCCGCAGATCATGTCGCTGGCCCTGCAGCGGGTCTACGAGGCCAACGGCTGGGACGTGGTGACCGGCTGGGCCGCGCCCGGCGCCGCCGTACGGCCGGCCGTGCCGACCCTCGCGCAGCTCCAGCAGCACGCCATGGACGTCATCCAGGAGATCGGCTACGGCCGGGAGGTCCAGGCCGACGTCGAGGGGTTCATCTCGCTGCGGCTGCGGTCGCTGCGGGTCGGCTCGGCGGGCCGGTTCTTCGAGGGCGGCCACCCCGCCGACATCGGCGACCTGCTCCGGCGCAACGTGGTGCTGGCCATCGAGGACGTCGCCAACGACGAGGACAAGGCGTTCCTGATGGGCACGCTGATCATCCGGATCGTGGAGCACCTGCGGATGCGGGCCAGGACCGAGCGGAGCAGCGGCCTGCGGCACGTCATCGTGATCGAGGAGGCGCACCGGCTGCTGCGCGACCGCGGCGCCGGGCGGGCCAGCACCCACGCCGTCGAGCTGCTGGCCGGCATGCTCGCCGAGATCCGCGCGTACGGCGAGGGCATCGTGGTGGCCGAGCAGATCCCCACCAAGCTGGTCTCCGACGTGGTGAAGAACACCGCGCTGAAGGTGGTGCACCGCCTGCCGGCCGAGGACGACCGGCAGCTCGTCGGGGCCGCGATGAACCTCAGCGAGGAGCAGTCGCGGCAGGTCGTCTCCCTCCAGCCGGGGACGGCGGCGGTCTTCGCCGACGGGATGGACCGGCCGCTGCGGATCCGGGTGCCGCTGGGGGAGGACCGCGAGCGGGCCGTACCCGGCGCCCTGGGGCACACGCCGCCGATCAACGGGCGCCGCTCGGCGGCCTGCGGCCGGGAGTGCCGGACCGGCCGGGCCTGCACGCTCGTGGAGCTGCGTGAGGCCGACCTGCTCGCCGACGCCCCCGAGTGGGCCTGGCTGCGCATCTGGACCGACACGCTGGTGCTGGCCTTCTGCACCGACCGGCCGCTGCCGGGGGTGCCGCGGGCTCTCGCGGACCTGTGGGCGGAGCTGCCGCTGCGGCGCCGCGAGTGCCTGCTGGCCACGGCGGTGGAGCGCGCCGTGGCCCCCCGGGCGTGGTCGCTGCGGACCGTCGCCGACCCGGCGAAGCTGACCGAGCGGGTGGCGGCCACCGCGACCCGGCTGCTCGGCCCGGAACGGGAGGGCGCGGAGCGGCCCGGCCCCGAGTGGGTCATCCCGCAGGTCCGCTGGCTGCACGAGGTGGACCGGCTGTTCCCGCACGACCGGCCCGCGCCCGATCCGCGCTCGCCCGCCCCGGCCCCGGACTACCCGCTGGTCACGCCTCCGCCGGGTGGCGCCGAACTGCTCGGGCACCGGGCCAGGGCGCTGCGCCACCACCCGCTGTCCATGGAGGCCGACCGCAACCGGGCGCTGGCCTGGCGGGTCATCCTCGGCGACGACGAGCGCGAGAGCGTGGAGCGGGACATCCAGACGGTGACGATCGGCGTCGACCCCGCCGACCGGCTCCGGCACGTCGCCCAGACGATGGGGGCGGGGTGGCTGGAGACCGTGCTGGCGTGGCCGCGCCGGTTCGTGCTGCCGTTCGACGCGGCCGCGCCGGAGGACGTCGAGCTCGCCTTCACCGACTGACCCGCGCCCGCCGTACGGCGGGCGGCACGGGCGGCGTGGCCGGGACGGCACGGGCGGGACGGCACGGACGGCACAGGCGGAACGGCGCGGACGGCACGGGCGGCACGGACGCTTTGGAGACGGCACCCCGTGAAGGGGGAACCAGGCGCGCCGTACGAACGGGACGGACGGTGCGACCTTCGTGATCGGCCCTTTCACGGGCGTTGCCGGACCGTGACCATGCCGAACCCCGGCTAGGATCGCGGCATGAACGATTCGGCGGACCAGCCCCGGATGCTGAGTCGTCCCGCGACGGGGCCGCTGGGCGAGGAGAGGTCATGACACAGCTTCCGCTGCGGGCTCAGCTCGCGAGCGCTCTCGGACGGACGGCCGCGACCCTGTCCCGGGCCACCGGCCGCGGCGACGGATCGGTGATCGGCGGCCGGATCGGCCTGGCGCTGGAGCCCGACCTGCTGAGCCAGCTCGCCCGGGACCGCAGGCTCGCACTGGTGAGCGCGACCAACGGCAAGACCACCACGACCCGCCTGATCACCTCCGCCCTCCAGGAGCTCGGCGACGTCGCCACCAACGCCTTCGGCGCCAACATGCCCGCCGGGCACGTGTCGGCGCTGGCATCGGCCAAGGACGCTCCGTACGGCGTGCTGGAGGTCGACGAGAAGTACCTCCCCGCGGTGATCGACGCCACCGGCGCGGGCGTGATCGCCCTGATGAACCTCAGCCGCGACCAGATGGACCGGGCGGGCGAGATCTGGCTGCTCGCCCAGAAGTGGCGGCGGGCCCTGGCCGGCAAGAACACCCACGTGATCGCCAACGCCGACGACCCGCTGGTCGCCTGGGGCGCCTCCACCGCCGCCCGGGTGACCTGGGTGGCGGCCGGGCAGCCCTGGAAAGAGGACTCCTGGTGCTGCCCCGAGTGCGGCGGCCCGCTCGACCGCAAGGGGGTCGACTACACCCCGCCGGGCGGCCACGTCGCCGGCGCGGCCCCCCTGGCGATGGTCCCGCGCCCGGTCGAGGACGACTGGGCCTGCCGTGAGTGCTCCTTCCGCCGGCCCCAGCCCTCCTGGTTCCTCGACGACGACGCGGTGATCGACCCGCGCGGGCAGCGCTGGGTCCTCGACCTCCAGCTTCCCGGCCGCGCCAACCGGGCGAACGCCGCGATCGCGCTGGCCACCGCCGAGGCGTTCGGCCTGCCGGTCCAGGCGGCGCTGCCCCGGCTGCGCGAGGTCAGGTCCGTCGCCGGCCGCTACACCACGGTGGAGCGCGACGGCCGTCGCGCCCGGCTGCTGCTGGCCAAGAACCCCGCCGGCTGGCTGGAGGCGTTCGACGTGCTCGACCGCTCGCTGCCGGTCATCCTCTCGGTGAACGCCCAGGGACCCGACGGCCGCGACACCTCCTGGCTGTGGGACGTCGACTACCGCGTCCTGCGCGGCAGGCCGGTCTTCGTGACCGGGGAGCGGATGCTCGACCTCGCGCTCCGGCTGGACGTGGCGAACGTGCCGTTCCAGCTCGTGGCGTCCTTCGAGCAGGCGCTCGCCGCGCAGCCGCCGGGCAAGGTCGACGTGATCGCCAACTACACCGCCTTCCAGCAGATCCGAGCGGAGTTCGACCGTGCAGTCTGACAGCATCCTGCGGCTTGTCTGGATCTACCCCGACCTGCTGAGCACCTACGGCGACCAGGGCAACGTCCTGGTCCTGGAGCAGCGCGCCCAGCGCCGCGGCATCCCGGTGCAGACCATCCACGTCCGCTCGGCCGACCCGGTGCCGGACAGCGGCGACATCTACCTCATCGGCGGCGGCGAGGACCGGCCGCAGATCCTGGCCGCCGAACGGCTGCGCCGCGACGGCGGCCTGCACCGTGCCGTGGCGCGCGGCGCGGCCCTGCTGGCGGTCTGCGCGGGCTACCAGATCATGGGCAGCACGTTCGGCGGCGAGGAGGGCCAGCCGGTCCAGGGCATCGGCCTGCTGGACATCGCCAGCGGCCGGGGCGCCGGCCGGGCGGTCGGCGAGCTGGCCGGGGAGGCCGACCCCGCCCTCGGCATCCCGATGCTCACCGGGTTCGAGAACCACATGGGCGTCACCCGGCTGGGGCCCGGCGTCCGCCCGCTGGCGCGCACCGCGGTCGGCACCGGCAACGGCGACGGCACCGAGGGCTGCTACGCCGGGAAGACCATCGGCACCTACCTCCACGGCCCGGCGCTGGCCCGCAACCCGGGCCTGGCCGACCTCCTGCTCACCTGGGCGGTCGGCGCGCAGCTCCCGCCGATCGACGACTCGTGGTACGACCGGCTCCGCCAGGAGCGGCTGACGGCGGTGCTCCCCCAGCAGGCCTGACGACCCGCCTCCCGGCG
Organism: Streptosporangium pseudovulgare; assembly: GCF_014648055.1. Lineage (GTDB taxonomy): Bacteria > Actinomycetota > Actinomycetes > Streptosporangiales > Streptosporangiaceae > Streptosporangium > Streptosporangium pseudovulgare. Next base: position 151,618 of record NZ_BMQJ01000009.1, on the reverse strand, counting down.
GATCGCCGCCCTTCAGTAGACCAGCGCCTGGACGCCCTCGGCGAGGACCTCCTCGACGAAGGTGGGAGCTCCCGCGATGCGCACGCCGTCGATCAGGTCGTCCGCCGTCATGTCCCGCCGGGCCGCGCACTGGGTGCACAGCGTCACCCGGCCCCCGGCGAGGACGGCGTCGAGCAGGTCTCCGAGCTGGGCCGCGTGCGGGAGCGTGAACTCCTTGGCCCGGCCGGGCAGGGCGAACCACGACGCCTCGCCGGTCAGCCACAGCGAGACGGGAACCCCGCTCGCCAGCGCCGCCGCGGCCACCGTGAACGCCTGGTTGCAGCGCTCGGGGGCGTCCGCGCCGGCGGTCACCTTTATCACCAGTGAACGTGCCATGGTACGCAGCCTAATGCGGGCGGGAACCGGGGGCGCGAGCCGTACCGGGGCGGCCTTAGGCTCGTGTCCATGGACGTTCCCGAACTGCACCCCGACCTTGAGCCGATCGCCTTCCTCCTGGGCCGGTGGGAGGGCGCCGGAGTGGGCGGATACCCGACGATCGAGAGCTTCAACTTCGGGCAGGAGATCGTCTTCGGTCACAACGGCAAGCCGTTCCTGACCTACACGAGCCGCACCTGGCTCCTGAACGACGCGGGCGAGCGGGTCCGCGAGCTGGCCACCGAGACCGGTTACTGGCGGCAGCTTCCCGGCCGCCAGCTGGAGGTGTGCCTGACGCACCCCACCGGGATCGTGGAGATCTACGTCGGCGAGGTCGTCTTCCACAAGATCGAGCTGCGCACCGACGTGGTCGCCCGCACCGCCACCGCCAAGGAGTACACCGCGGGCCACCGCCTCTACGGCCTGGTCAACGGCAACCTGATGTGGGCCTACGACATGGGCGCGGTGGGACAGCCGATCCAGTCGCACATCTCCGCCGAGCTCAAGAAGGTGGCCGACTTCGTGCCGGATGCCGGCTAGGGCCGGCAGGGGCCGACCGGGCCGCCGCGTGTCCGAGAGCCGGACGGGCGGCACCCGGGCAGGAGCGTTCACTCCTGGGCCGGCCCATCTCGTGTGCCCCCACGGACCTCCGGGAACGACGACGGCGCGCCTTCACCCCGGTGAGGCGCGCCGTCCTGGGACCGGGCAGGGCATCAGGCCCCGGGGTTCAGCATCGCCGCCGCAGTGGCCAGGTCGCTCTCGGCTCCGGTGGTCAGCGCGTACAGGGCGTACCCGATCGGGGAGGCGTCCCACAGGTGCTTCGCCTGGGCTGCCAGGCCGGGGTGGACATGCCCGCCCGCCTGCTCGTACGCGGTGAGGGTGGCCTGCAGCATCTCCTCGCCCGCGGCGCCGTACTGGGCGGACAGGTCACGGGCGGGGTCGTCCACGCGGGCGGTGGTCCAGTCCAGGACCCCGGTGATCGTGCCCTCCTCGTCGAACAGCACGTGCGCGGGGTAGATCTCGCCGTGGGTCATCACGGTCCGCTCGGGCCAGCAGGTGTCGTCCTCGAGCCAGGCCTGCCAGGCCTCCGTCAGGGCGGGGGAGACGGTGAAGGCCTCGCTCACACGGGCGATGTCGTCCCGCCACGCCTGACGTACCCGGGCCGGGGTGCGGACCTCGACGCCCGCCGCCTCGGCCTGCTCCGGGGTGATGGAGTGCAGACGGGCCAGCAGGCGCCCCAGACGCTCGGCGTAGCCCGGGCTGGCGGGGTCCATGTGCCAGTCGGGCTCCCCGGCGTCGGTCAGGGTCAGGCCCGGGGAGCCGGGCAGGGCCGGGTAGGCGATCAGCTCGGGGGAGCGGACCTGCCAGTCGGGGACCGCGACGCCGTGCTCGGCCAGGACGGGGGCGACCAGGTCGAGGATGCGCGTCTCGGCGGCCATGCCCTCGGAGACGTCGGCGCGGCGCGGTACGCGCAGCACCCACCTCCGGTCGGTCGCGTCGGAGGCCATGACGACGCGGTAGTCCAGGCCCGCCTCGTTCACGGTGGCGCCCTGCGCGGACAGGCGCGGGCCGTGGGCGGCGGCAAGGGCGATGACGTCATCGATCGTGTTCATTGGATCAAGATCTCACCCGCGTCCACGCCACTTCCAGCTTCCCCCCTCCGAGCCATGCCGCCTTCGAGCTTGATCGTCATCCGGTAAGGGCGTTCTTGGTGCCTATCGCGCTGCTTGCCCTTCTCCTTGATCATTGTGAGAGACACCACACGTTGACACCGACTCTGTCGACGCCACGCGGGGCTCCCGGTGCGCTGGGCGTCGGGGCCATCGCCTACCTGGAGGAGCAGTCGGGCCCGGTCCCGTCGGGCGTCCACGGCTGACCGGCCCCCGCGGCGCGCGTTCGGGGCGGATCGTGCGCGGGTAGGGGGAGGGAGGCTGTTAGCCGTCGGGGGAGGTCACGATGGGGGCTGACGGCGAGCCCGCAGGCAGCGGGCTGGCGTTCGAGGTGCTGGAACCGGCGCCGGTAGGCGTGGCGGTCGCGCGCGGCCCCGACCACCGCCTGGTCTACACCAACGCCGTCTACCGCTCCCTGTTCGCCGTCAGTCGCACCGGGCTGCCGGTCGAGGAGGCTTTCGCGGAGTTCGTCCAGGTGCACTTCCGCGCGCAGTTCGACCGGGTCTACGCCACCGGCGAGCCGTTCGTCACCACGGCGGAGCCGGAGTACGTCGTCGGGCCGCAATGCGACGAGCGGCGGTTCTTCACCTCCAGCCTGTCGCGCGTGGTCTTCGGGCCGGGCGACTATGGCGTGCTCGAAGTGGTGATGGAGGTGACAGACCAGGTCACCGCGGCCCGCCGGATCGAGGCCATCGCCGAGGAGCGCCGCCGCATCCTGCACCGCTACGAGAGCCTGATGAAGGTCAGCGCGCAGATCGTCTGGGTGACCACCCGCGACGGCTACGTGCACGAGCCCAGCCCGAGCTGGGAGCGGGTCACCGGGCAGCCGTGGGAGGAGCACCGCGGCCAGGGCTGGCTGAAGATGGTCCATCCCGACGACCGCCAGGACACGATCAGGTCGTGGTCCCGGGCGGTCGGCAGGGCCACCGACACCTGGGAGCACGTCTACCGGCTGCACACCGCCGACGGCTCCTACCGGCACTTCGAGCTGCGCGCCGTGCCCATCTGCGAGAACGGCCGGGTCGTGGAGTGGGTGGGGTCGTGCACCGACATCGAGGAGCAGTGGCAGGAGCAGCGGCGGCAGCGCCTGCTCGACAGCGCCGCGGCGGCCACGGCCCAGCTCACCAGCCTGGAGGAGATGCTCGGCGCGCTGTCGGACGTCATCGTGCCCGAACTGGCCGACGGCTGCGGCGTCTACCTCATCACCGACCTCACCGGCGAGCGGCGCGGCGGGGGGCCGTTCGTCATCGAGCGGTTGGTCACCGCGACACGTCGCGGCCTGGTGCCGCTGTCGCCGTACAGCGAGGAACAGCTCGACGACGGCAACGCCTTCGTGACGGTCGTACGCCGGCGGCGGCCCGTGCTGCAGACGTTCCCTGCCGGGTGCCCGCCGCCCGGCCTGGCGCCGGCGAGCACCCGTGCGTGGCTGGCGGCCAGCGGCGCCAACAGCATGCTGGTCCTGCCGGTCGTGGTCGACGGCGCGGTCCCCGCCGTGGTCGGGGTGGTGACGTGCGAGGACCGTCCGGCGATCAACCGGGCCGACATCACGCTGCTGGGCGACATATTCGGCCACGCCCACGACGCCCTGAGCCGGGCCATCCGCTTCCAGCGCACCCAGCAGGTCGCGCTGGCCCTGCAGTACAGCCTGCTCGCCGAGCCGCCGCGTCTGACCGGCCTGCGGATCGTGGCCCGCTACCGGGCCAGCCCCAGCGCCGCCGAGGTGGGCGGCGACTGGTACGACTCCTTCGTCCTGCCCGACGGCGTCCCGGCGCTGGTCATCGGCGACGTGGCGGGGCACGACCTGTCGGCGGCCGTTCTGATGAGCCAGTTGCGCAACATGCTGCGGGCGCTGGCGATGGACCGCTGCAAGCCGCCCGGCGAGATCTTGACCCGGCTCAACGCCGTGATGGAGTCGCTGTCCTCCGATGTCACGGCCACGTGCGTGTTCGCCCGCGTGGAGGAGGGCACCGGCGGCCACCGGCTGCGGTTCGCGGTGGCCGGCCATCCGCCGCCCCTGCTGGTCACCGCCCAGGGCCACGGACGCTTCCTGGAAGAAGCCGTCAGCCCGCTGCTCGGCTTCCCCGACGACGAGACCCGCGTCTCCCGGACCGAGCCGCTGCCGCCGGGCAGCACGCTGCTGCTCTACACCGACGGGCTCATCGAACGGTCGGGCGAGCACCTGGACCTCGGCCTCGGCCGCCTGCGCCGGGTGGCGGAGTCGCTCGCCGCCGAGCCGCTGGAGAGCTTCTGCGACCAGGTGCTCAGCGGCCTGCCCAGCACCGGCCTCGACGACATCGCCATCATCGCCCTGCGGCTCCCGCCCGCGGCCGAGGAGTGATCACGAGGGCAGCGGAATGCTCTCGCGCAGCATGTGCACCACGGCACGGTCGAACAGCGCCCGCGGCCACTCGATCGTCGACCACACCCGGGCGGCCAGGTGGTCGCGGACCTCCTGCTCGCGTTCGGAGAACTCCGACAGCTCCGGCAGGTCCCGGATCTCCCAGGCGTGCTCGTAGCCTTCGGCCTGGTCAGGTACTCCGGCGCGCACGCCGGGTCGATGCCGAGCCGCTCGGTGATGAACTCCAGCACCTGTCCCGGTACATCCAGTGGGTCTTCGGCCAGGAAGGTGCCGAGCATCCGCACGGTGCCCCACTGCACCGCCCACCCCGGCTTCGTTGCGGGGCGGCGCTCACCGGCCGGCGCCTGCAGCGTCTTGGCGTCCAGCCGGAAGAACCGCTCGAGCTCGGCCACCGACACCAAGGGCCGAAACTGGCGATAGCGGGCTACTTACTCATCTAAGAGGAAATCCACAGGCATGAGCAGGCGCGTCAGGGCGTTCGACCAGGGGGAACAGCCATCGTCACTGAATCGACGTCAAGATCGACTCTCTGGCGCCAAAATCCGGTCCGATCCTCCCCGGAGGCATCTGTCCGGGCGGTGACCCGCAACGGCCGCCGGCAGTGCTCACAGCGGCGCACCTACCCCAGCAGGCCGCTGGCAGGTATCCGCGTGGCGAGCCGGCCGTCGCCCTGGTGGCCGCGCCGGCCGTAGGCCACCCACCCCTCGACCGCGGCGACCGTCTCGGCCACCGCTTCGGCGAAGGTGTTCTCCACCACAGCCGACACCGCCGGGGTGGACAGGCCGTACAGCACGCTGACCGACTTCTCCACATCCAGCATGAGGTCGTAGCCGCGGTTGCCGACGCGCACCCGGGCGTTGCGCCAGCGGCACGCCTCGGCCGGCCGGTCCGCAGGGTAGACGGCCGCCAGGTCGACACCGGCCGCGCTCATCAGCCAGCCGGTAGGCCACCTGCCGGGGCCGGCGGACACCCGGGGAAAGAAAAGAACCCCGGGCCTGCTCCCGCCGTTCGCGGCGGGGCCGGATGGACCATAGACGGGATCTTCGCGTCCCGCCCTCCGGCAGCCCGGGGTTCCGGTGATTGTCATGGATTCGCCGAACGTCGCGAGACGTCCGGACAGAGTCCGGAGTCGCGGCGTCCTAGCGGACAGCCACCTCGCTAGCCCAAGAACTGTCAACCATTGTCTGGACCACCTCCTTTCTGCGTGCCCCAAAGCTACGCGCTCGGGTCAGCTGCGGGCAAACCTTTTTCCGCCGGGCGTCAGGTGGTGCCGAAACCTCGTCGACGAGTCCGTTGCCGACCCCCTATGTTGCAGATCATGGAAGAAAATCCCATTGCGGCTCAGTGCGACTGCGGTGCGGTGGCCGGCCCTCTGGGCGTATGCGTGGACTACTACCACGCGATCCTCGCCGAGGAGCAGGCTGATCCTCAGATGTACCGGTGGCACGCGCCTGTGGTCTGCGCGTACCTCCTGCAGCATCCCTCCAGAGCTCATGAGAAGTATCTCGACGGCCAGTTCCGACAGTTGCAGCTCTATCTGGACAAAGGTCTCGACGCGCTGCTTCGCGTGGCGGCCCATCAGGTGGCGCGGAACAGGCACGGGGCAGGATCGGGCTACGACATGGCGCCGTTGGCGGCATACGAACCGCTCCCGCCCGGTGGACCTCCGCGGCACTTCCGCGCCACGTTCTGCGGGTTGCCGTTCAGGGACGGCAGCTTCGTGTCCGACGGTCATTCGACGTACGGAGACCGCATCGAGGCCATCGTCGGAGCGACCGTGGAGTCCTGGAGATCCGTCCAGGCGTGAGACCCGGAGGCGGCTCCGCACCACCTCACCGGACGTGACCCGGGCCGAGCCCGCGGCGGGCTGCTCCCGCGGCGGAACAGACCCTAGACTCTGGGCATGTCCGAGACGTCGTGGCACGAGCAACTGCGGGCGCACGGTTACCGGGTCACCCCGCAGCGCCAGCTGGTGCTGGAGGCCATCAAGGCCGCCGAGCACGCCACTCCCGAGGAGATCTGCGCCAAGGTGCGGGAGACCGCGCGCGGGGTGAACATCTCGACCGTCTACCGCACCCTCGAACTGCTCGAACAACTCGGTCTGGTCACCCACACCCATCTCGGGCACGGCGCCCCGACCTACCATCTGGCCGCCGACGCCGACCACGTGCACCTGGTCTGCCACGAGTGCGGTGAGATCGACGAGGTCGCGCCCGAGCTGGTGCGCGACCTCGTGACCAGGTTCGACGAGGAGATGGGCTTCGCGGTCAACGTCCACCACCTGACGGTGTTCGGGCGTTGCCGTAAGTGCCGCTGAGGGCTCGTAGGCTTGGGACCATGCGAAGCCCTCTGCTGGACACTCCCGGCGCGGTCGCGGCCGAGGCCCCCGACGCCGACGTCGCCGGACATTACGGCGACCCGTTCGCCGAGCAGCGCGCGTTCCTCGCGGGCGAGGCGATGGTCGACCGGAGCAACCGCGAGGTCGTACGGATCTCCGGGCCCGACCGGCTGAGCTGGCTCAACGACCTGACGTCGCAGAAGCTCAATGACCTCAAGCCCGGCGTGCCGACCCAGACGCTGTTCCTGGACGCCCAGGGCCGCGTGGAGCACCACCTGACGCTCGTCGACGACGGCGAGGCCGTTTGGGCGCACGTCGAGCCGGGCACGTCGGCCGAACTGGTCGCGTTCCTGGAGAAGATGCGGTTCATGCTCCGGGTCGAGATCGCCGACGTGACCGGCGACTACGCGGTCGTGTCCGTCGCCGAAGGGACGCCGGTCACCCCGCCCGAGGGGTCCGTCGTCATCGGGGGCGACGTGCTGCTGCCGCGGGCGTTGCTGGCCGACCGGCTGGGCGGCATGGCCCTGGCCGGGCTGTGGGCCTACGAAGCGCTGCGGATCGAGGACCACCGTCCCCGCCTGGGCTTCGAGACCGACCACAAGACGATCCCGCACGAGGTGGGATGGATCGGCCCGGCGCTGCACCTGGGCAAGGGCTGCTACCGGGGCCAGGAGACCGTGGCCCGGGTGCACAACCTCGGCCACCCGCCGCGCCGCCTGGTCTTCCTGCATCTGGACGGCAGCGTGGACACCCTGCCCCGGCACGGCGACCCGGTGACCCACGACGGCGCGGAGGTCGGCTTCGTCGGCAGCGCCGCCCGGCATCACGAGCTCGGCCCGGTCGCGCTGGCCATGGTCAAGCGGACCGTGCCGGTGGACGCCACGCTCCAGGCCGGGGGAGTGGCCGCGGCGCAGGAGGTCGTCGTGCCGCCGGACGCCGGCCGCAACGTCACCATCGACCCCGCCCTGCGCCGCCGCATCCGCTGAGGCGGCGGCGCCGCCCTCCGGCGGCGGGTCCCTGAGGAACAAGCCCGGCCCCTCGGAGAAGGGCCGGGCTGTCCGGTGACCCCGGTTCGCCGGAAAGGCTCCGGCCGCCGGATGGCGACGGCCGCCGGTCAGGAGGCCATCGTGTGCAGGAGCGCGGCGGTGAGGGCGGCGCGCTCCAGCATGCCGTCCACGCTGATGTGCTCGTGCCGGGCGTGCGCGCCCGCGCCGACCGCGCCGAGCCCGTCGAGGACCGGCAGGCCCAGCGCGGCGGCGAAGTTGCCGTCGCTGGCCCCGCCGACCGAGCGCTCGCACAGGTCGAGGCCCAGCCGGGCCGCCACGTCGCGGGCCCGCCCGAACAGGCGGGCGGTGCCCTCGCTCCGCTCCATGACGGGACGGTTCCACCCGCCGGTGATCTCGATCGAGGCGCGGGGGTCGTGCGGGCGCAGGGCGGCCAGGGCCGCGTCCACCCGGGCCGCCTCGGACTGGCTGGCGACGCGGACGTCCACCTCGGCGCGGGCCGCGCCGGCCACGACGTTGGAGCCCGTGCCGCCCGAGACGACGCCGACGTTGACGGTCGTTCCGGCGTCGAGGTCGGTGAGGTCGTGCAGCAGGCGTACGGCCCGCGCCAGCTCGTCGATCGCGCTGGCGCCCTTGGCCGGTTCGAGGCCGGCGTGCGCCTCGACCCCGGTGAACTCCAGGCGGAAGATGCCGACGCCCTTGCGCTCGGTCTTCAGCGCCCCGTCCACGCTCGCCTCGAACACCAGCGCCGCGGCGACGTCACCGGCGGCCTCCTCGATCAGCGGCCGGGAGGCGGGGCTGCCGATCTCCTCGTCGCCGTTGAGCAGCAGCCGCAGCGGCGGCCGGGGAAGCCCGGCGGCGTCGAGCGCGCGCAGCGCCCAGACGAGCTGGACCAGCCCCGCCTTCATGTCGAAGACGCCGGGGCCGCTCGCCCGGTCCCCCTCGACGGTGAACGGCCAGGAGGCGAGGGTGCCGGCCGGCCACACCGTGTCGTAGTGGGCGAGCAGCAGGATCGGCGCGGTCCCCCGGCCGGGGTAGTCGTTGACCCGGATGTCGCCGTACGGCCCGCCGTCGACGCGCCGGGTGGCCGCGGGGGCGCCCAGCCGGGCGGTCAGGTAGTCGTCGAGCCACGCGAGGCCCGCGTCGAGCAGCGCCCTGTCGTTGCTGGGGGTCTCCAGCGAGACGTAGTCCGACAGGTCGGCGAGCATGTCGGCGCGGTGCTCCGCGATCCAGGCGTGCAGCGCGGGCGCGTCCGTCACGTCGTCCAGGCTCCCCGCGTCCACCGTGTCCCGCACATCGCTCATGCTCCCCGCGTCCACCGTGTCCCGCACATCGCTCATGCTCCCCGGCTCCTTCGTGTCCTGCACATCGCTCGTGCTCTCCGCGCCCGAGTCTCCCGCGTTCATCGGGCGGCCTCCAGGTCGCGCAGGTGGTCCTCGCTCATCGGGGCGCGTCCGGCCTCGACGTCGGCGAGGCGGGCGAGCACGCCGCGGGTCAGCGGGGTGGCGACGCCGGCCGCGTCCGCCTCGGCGAAGACGGCCCCGTAGTGGTCGCGCACCTCGACGGGGCGGTGCCGTACGGCGATGTCGCGCCAGATCCCGCTGCGGTCCTTGGGCTGGGTGCGCAGCCAGGCGGTGAGCCGGTCGGTCGCCGCCTCGCGAACGTTCTCCGGCGTGCCGGGCAGGTAGGCGGCGGGGTCGAACGCGTCGAACGGCTCCAGCCGGTGGCCCAGCCGCGCGGCGACCGCGAACACCTCGGCCACCAGGGCGTACATCAGCGGGCGGTGCCGGTCGATCAGGTCGGCCATCGGCGCGTCGGCCAACGCGGTCGCGGTCAGCATGATCCCGAAGCCCAGCTTGGACCACAGGTAGCCGTTGATGTTCCCGGTGGCCTTGGCGCCCAGCCCGGCGAGGTCGGAGACGATCCGGTCGACCCGGGGACCGGACTCGCCCGACAGCTCGCCGACCACGAAGGCGCCGGGGCCGCCGTCGCGGATGACGCCCGGCTCCACCACGTCGGCGAAGAGGTTGACGAACGCGCCCACGACGCGGTCCGCGCCGACGTGCTCGGCGATGAGCCGCTCGTTGAGCCCGTTCTGCACCGAGACGACGAAACCGTCGGGGGCGAGCCGGGGCGCGATCCAGCCGGCCGCGCCGTCGGTGGCCTGGGCCTTCACGCACAGCAGGACGTGCCGCAGCGGGCCGTCCACCTCCTCGGGGGTGGCGGCGCGGACCCGCGCGGTCTCGTCGCCCGCCGCCCGGCGGAGCACCAGCCCGTCGCGGCGGACCGCGGCGACGTGCGCGGGGTCGGCGTCGACGAGCAGCACGTCGTGCCCGCCCCTGGCGAGGTGGAAGGCGACGCTCCCGCCGATGGCCCCGCCGCCGACGATCGTGTACGGCGCGCCCGGGGCGACTCCCGCGGTCCCGGTGGTGCCGGTCGTGTCGGTGTTCCGGTCTGTCATGCGGTCTGCACCTCGCTCGTTCCCTTCCAGTGCAACGGCAGGGCGGTCGTGCCCGCCGAGGCTCCGCCGTCGACCCGCACCACCGTGCCGGTCACCCATTCGGCCTCCTGCCCGGCCAGCCAGCGCACGGCCCGGGCGATGTCGAGGGGCAGGCCGCGCCGTCCCAGCGGGTTGGCGGAGACGGCGTCGGCGTACTCCTCGGTGACGGGGTTGGCGGCGCTGTCGACGGTGACGAATCCCGGGCTGACCGCGTTGACCCGGACGCCGAGCGGGCCGAGTTCGACGGCCGCGGCCTTGGTGAGCATCTCCAGGGCGGCCTTCGACGTGCAGTAGTGCGCCGCGCCGGGGCGGGCCCGCAACGCGGCGCCCGAGGCGATGTTCACCACCGAGCCGGTACGGCCCGCGGCGGCGCAGGCCCGGCCGAAGGCCGCGGTGACCAGCATGGGCGCCCGCACGTTGACGTTCTGCACCCGGTCCCACTGGGCGGCGGTCATCTCCAGGAACGGCGTCGCCGGGTAGATGCCCGCCGCGTTGACCACGACGTCGACCGGCCCGCGGTCCCGCCAGGCCCAGTCGAGCAGCTCCGCGGCGGCGTCCGCGCCGGCCAGGTCGGCGACGATCTCGCCGACGTCGGCGCCGTGATCGGCGCGCAGCCGTCCGGCCAGGTCGGCCAGGGTGTCGGCCCGCACGTCGACGGCGGTGATCCGCGCTCCCTCCGCGGAGGCGAACAGTTCGCAGGTCCCGGCGCCGATGCCGCTGGCCGCTCCGGTGACGAGCACGTGACGTGGCCCGGCCATCAGGTCAGCTCCTTTCCCTTGGTCTCGGGCATGGTGGTGTAGACGATCACGCCGACGAGGGCCGCGGCGACCACGTAGAGCCACACCTGGTCGCGGTAGCCGTTCGAGCTGAGCCAGGTGGTGACGTACGGGGCGGTGCCCCCGAAGATCGCGACGGACAGGGCGTACGGCAGGCCGATGCCGGTGGTGCGGACCTCGGCGGGGAACTGCTCGGCCATGATGACGGCGCAGTTGGCGGAGTAGCCGACCAGGAAGACCATGCCGACGATCTCGATGACGAGCAGGGCCCCGAAGCCGCCGTCGAGGAAGTGGAAGGCCGGCCAGGCGATGACGAGGAAGCCCAGGGCGAAGGCGGTCATCGTGGGTTTGCGGCCGATCCGGTCGGAGAGCAGGCCGCCGAACGGCAGCAGGATCAGGAAGACGACGACCGCGATGGTGTTGGCGAGCAGGGCCTCGTTCAGCGGGATGCCGGTGTCGACGTGGGCGTAGGTCGGCATGTAGCTGACCCAGATGTAGTAGAGGAGGGTTCCGGCGATGGTCACGCCGGCCACGCGGAGCGCGGCCCGCGGGTGCTCCCGGAACATCGCGGTGAGCGGGTTGGCGCGGGTCCGGCCGGACGCCTCGACCTTGGCGAACGCCTCGGTCTCGGGGACCGAGACCCGCAGCCACAGGCCGATCAGGCCGAGCAGGCCGCCGACGGCGAAGGCGATGCGCCAGCCCCAGCTGCCCAGCGCGGCGTCGTCGAGGAAGGAGGTGAGGACGGTGCCGAGCGCCGAGGCGATCAGCACGCCGCCGCCGACCGAGACCTGCTGCCAGGACCCGGCGAACGCGCGCCGCCCGCTCGCGGCCGACTCGATGAGGAAGGCCGACGAGGTGCCGAACTCGCCACCGGCGGAGAAGCCCTGGACCAGCCGGGCGAGCACCAGGACGACCGGGGCGGCGAGGCCGATGGTGTCGTAGCCGGGGCAGATCGCGATCACGAAGGACGCCGCCGCCATCAGCGTGATGGTCAGCGTCATGCCCTTCTTGCGGCCGTGCCGGTCACCGTACGCGCCGAGGATCGCGCCGCCGATGGGGCGCATGAGGAAGCCCACGGCGAAGACCACCAGGGTGGACAGCAGGCTCGCGGTGGGGTTGCCGGAGGGGAAGAACTGGCGGGAGAACACCGACGCGAACGTGGTGTAGATGGCCCAGTCGACCCACTCGACGGTGTTGCCGATCGCGCCCGCGACGATCGCCCTGCGCTGCGCCGGGGTGAGGCGCGTGGCGGGTGCTCCGGCGGCTGTCTGGACGTTCATGGGGGTTCCTTCGGTGCTCTCTCGGGCGCTCGGGCCGGCTGTACGGCGGGCGGGTGCGGGGCTCACGGGGACTCCCGCAGGACGTACTCGGCGATGTCGGCGTGGGTGGCGTACCAGACGCCGTCGTGCCCGGCGATGTGGTCGAGCAGCTCGGCGAGCGCCGCCATCCGGGAGCGGTGCCCGATGATGTGGGGGTGCATGGTGAGCTGGAACAGCCCGCCCTCGGCGTAGGCGGCGTCGAACTCGTCGCGCCAGATGCCGGCGACGTCCCGCGGCGGGGTGTACGGCCGGAGCGCGCCGTAGCGCTCCATCATCAGGTACGGCGCGTCGTCCCTGATCCACTCGACCGGGATCTCCACGATGCCGGTCGGCTCGCCGTCGGCCAGCAGCTCGTACGGCTCGTCGTCGGCCATCAGCGAGGAGTCGTAGACGAGGCCGAGCTCGCGGGTGATGGCGAGCGTGTGGTCGGAGAAGTCCCACGAGGGGGTGCGGATGCCGACCGGGCGGGTGCCGCTGAGCCGCTCCAGTGTGTCGGCGGCGCGGAAGGCGAGCTCCCGCTCGTCGGCCGGGTCGAGCAGCATGTTGCGCTCGTGGATCCAGCCGTGCATGGCGACCTCGTGGCCGGCGGCGACGTAGTCGCGCACCTCGCCGGGGTGCAGCAGCGCGGACACCGCCGGCATGAAGAACGACGCCGGGATGCCGTGGCGGTCCAGCAGGCGCAGGACGCGGGGCGCGCCGGCGCGGGCGCCGTACTCCCCCTGGGAGAGCTTGCCCGGGCGGGTCTCGCCCTCGCGCAGCGGGATCGTCTCGTGGTCGGAGTCGAAGGAGAGCGCGACGGCGACCCGGGCGCCGCCGGGCCAGGAGGCGGGGGTGAGGCTGCGCCCGGCGCGCACCCGGTCGACGTGGCCGCGCCAGGTCTGCTCGGACCACTGCCAGGGCTGCTGCTCGGGGGCTTCGGTGGGGTCGGGGACACGGGCGGTCATGGCGGTCACGGTTCCTTCCGGTCCGATCGGGCGGCGGGGGTGGGGACCCAGGCGCGCTTGAAGGTGGTGAGCTGGAGGGTGACGTCGGCGGCCCGCAGGCCGGGCAGCGATCCGACGTCGTCGGTCATGTAGCGGAACAGGTCGCCGTAGTGGCGCAGCGCCACCTGGGCGGCGAGGTTGAAGCGTCCCGTGGTGGCCGACAGGTAACGGGTCAGGGGGTGCGCGGCGAGCTGCTGGCCCGTGGTCTCCAGCCGGCCGGGCTCGACCTCCAGCCACAGCATGAACTCCACGGCGTAGCCGAGCACCTCGGGTTCGGCGAGTGTGCGGAACCGCAGGCAGCCCCGCCGGACGAGCGACTCGACCCGCCGCTTCGCCGTCGACTCGCTGCTGCCGACGGCCGCGGCGAGGGCCTTGTACGGCATCCGCCCGTCCTGGCCCAGGACCTGGACGATGGCCTGCTCCAGCTCGTCGAGCCGCTCCGGGGAGCCGTCCCGGAACCGGTCCTCGAAGGGGAGCTCGGCCGCGTCCCGCAGCTCGGCGGCGGCCTCCGGGTCGAGGACGCCGGGGTTCCAGTCGTGGTTGGAGACGAAGGTACGGATGACCGCGTGCGTCTCGCTCTCGATGACCCGGTCGCCGCCGGGCATGTCGGCGATCATCACCCGGCCGAGCGCGGCGTGGTTGGGCACGACGAACTCGGCGACGCAGTCGGCGGCGCCGGACACCACCGCCACGAACCGCGCCTCGGGCCGGGCCGCGATCGCGCCGGCGACGTCGTAGGTGGTGCCGGGCCGGCAGCGGAACCGGGTGAGGACCGGCACGCCGAGGCCGCACCGCAGCACGTCCACCACGCCGATGACGCGGAGCATGCCGCTCTCGCCGAGTACGGCGGCGCGGCGGACCACGGTGGACTCGCTCGCGCCGACGAGGCGGGCGACGAGACTCCAGGGGGCCCGCCCGTTCAGCTGGAGGGCCGCGACGATCGCGCGGTCCAGCTCGTCGACAGGGACGCCAGGTTGCATGCGACCCAGAATTGCTGACGGAATCCCCCAGATGCAAGCCTAAACTGACGTAATCTGCGATTCGCAGGTAAAATCTGATGAGTCGGACATGGGGGACAGGGAGTATGTCCGCGGACAGGCCGTCCGGGGCCGCCGCCGGGCGGGCTGTCGGCCGGGCCGTTGGGCGGGCAGCCGGAAGTCACCGGCGGGCGGACCTCCGGGTCCGCCGGCGGGGCTTTCCCGGATCTCCGGTCAGACGTCCAGGACCAGGGTGATGGGTCCGTCGTTGACCAGGGCGACCTTCATGTCGGCGCCGAAAACCCCGGTCTCCACCCGGGCGCCCAGCGCGCGCAGCTCGGCGCAGACCGCCTCCACCAGCGGCTCGGCCACCGGGCCGGGCGCGGCGGCCTGCCACGTGGGGCGGCGGCCCTTGCGGGCGTCGCCGTACAGGGTGAACTGGCTGACCACGAGCAGCGGCGCGCCCACGTCGGAGCAGGACTTCTCGCCGGACAGGATCCGCAGGCCCCAGAGCTTGGCGGCGAGCCTCGCGGCCTCGGTCGGGGTGTCGGTGTGCGTCACCCCCACCAGCACCAGCAGGCCGGGCTCGTCGATCGCCCCGGCCGTCACGCCGTCCACAGTCACCGAAGCGGAACTCACCCGCTGCACCACCGCACGCATGCCCCCCATCATCTCGCGCGCCCGGCGACCCTAGAATCCACGCGAAAGGAGACAAAGGTGTCTGCTGAGTCGTTGGTTGTCGAGGTTGTCCGCTCGGGGTTCGTGGAGTCCACCCACCGGGCGCGAATGCTGGCCGTCGAGGCCGGCGGGTCCCCGGTGAGGGTGCACGGCGCGGTCGACGCCCTGGTCTCACCGCGCTCGTCGATGAAACCGCTCCAGGCCCTGGCCATGGTGCGCCACGGCCTGGCCCTGGAGGGCGAGCTGCTCGCGCTGGCGTGCGCCAGCCACTCCGGGGAGCCGTTCCACGTGGAAGGGGCCAGGAAGATCCTGTCCGGGGCCGGGCTGGACGAGAGCGCGCTGCGCTGCCCGGAGGACCTGCCCGGGGACGACGCCGCCCGCGACGAGGTGCTGCGGTCGGGCGGCGGACCGGCCCGCGTCCACATGAACTGCTCCGGCAAGCACTCCGCGATGCTCGCCACCTGCGTCGCCAACGGCTGGCCCGTGGAGACCTACCTCGACCCGGCCCACCCGTTGCAGCGGGCCATCCGCGAGGTGGTCGAGGAGCTGACCGGCGAGCGCGTCGCCGCCACCGGCGTGGACGGCTGCGGCGCCCCGCTGTTCTTCGTCTCGATGGTGGGCGTGACCCGGGCGTTCCGCGCGTTCGTGCTGGCCGAGCCCGGCACCCCCGAGCGGCGCATCGCCGACGCCTTCCGCGCCCACCCCGAGTGGACGTCCGGCACCCGGCGGGCCGAGGCCCGGCTGATGCGCGCCGTTCCCGGCCTGATGCTCAAGGCCGGTGCCGAGGCGTTCGACGCGTTCGCCTTCAGCGACGGACGCGCCGGAACCGTCAAGATCGAGGACGGCGGCCAGCGGGCGCGCACCCCCGTCACGGTCGAGGCGCTGCGCGCGCTGGGCTTCTCCGGCGCCGGCCTCGACGAGCTGGCGGCCGGGGTGCTGTACGGCGGCGGCCGGCCGGTCGGCGAGGTCCGCCTGCGCCGCTCCTGACCGCCCGCGGTCGCGCCGCCCTCGGCGGTCACACGCCGCTGAGGGCGGCCCGGACCTGCGCGGTGGTCAGCTCCCGCGGAGCTCCTCGGCCACCAGCCCCGCCCCGATGCCCAGCAGCCAGACGTCCTTGACGATGCCGATCCCCTCGGGGGTGGGGCGCAGGCTGCCCTGCCGCCGCAGGCCCGGGGTCCGCAGGTACAGGCCCATCAGCCCGCCGGCGAAGGCCGCGAGGGCGGCGCCGGCCAGCGCCGACGGCACCACCGGGAGCAGGAGCGCCGCGCCGAGGGCGATCTCCGACTTGGCGAGCCAGCGGGTGAACTCCTCCGGGTCCAGGTCCTTGAGGAACGGGTAGGTCCCGGCGGCCATGCCGTGGGTCTGCCGGGCGCGCTCGCCGTTCGCGGCGGCCATGGACAGCCCGGACTCCAGGATGACGAGCCCCGCGGCGACGCGGGCCGGAAGCTGGTGCGGTCGGGCGGTGATCCTCATGGCGGCTCCTCCCAGTCGTCGGTGAGACGGGCGGGGGACCGTGGTCCTTCCCCCGCCCGCGAGGCGCACGCCCGATTTGATCCTTTCTTGGCGAGGAACCGCCCCGGACAGCCCGCGGTGCTCCTGGCGTGGTGCCGCTCCGGACCCGCCGCGGCTCCCGGTGAGGCGCCCCCCCGGAACCGCCTACAGGGAGCGGAGCTGCCGGGTCGCGGAGATCGCGCCCGACGTCGTCGTGGTGAACGTCCGCATCGAGTCGGCGAACTTCGACAGGTCCCACTCGGCGGGGCCGTGGTACCAGTACAGGTTGTCGGCCTGCTGCCCGTTGCCGGTGACCGAGGAGACCACGCGGGCCCAGCGGTCCACGCTGTCGAAGATCACCGCGTACGGCAGGTAGCGGGAGAACAGCTCCACCCGCTGGGCCTGGGGCACGTCGGCGCCGATCTCGCCCCGGGCGAGATACTCCCGGAAGCCGAGGGTGTGGGCCAGCGCCGCGGACCCCCTGGCGGTCTTGGCCGGCATGTACTGCCCGCCCACGGCCAGCGCGGCGCCCGCGATGATCAGGGCCAGGCCGAGCACGCCGTACGTGGTGAACCAGGCGAGCGCGACGGTGGCGAGCACCCCGGCGAAGGTGAGCACCACGCCGACGGTCGTCCAGCGGGTGCGGACGGTGTCGGGGCGGCGGGCGAACCAGCCCTGGGTGACCACGTCCCGGTAGAGCGCGTCGCGCACCTTGCCGAGGTTCGCCGCGAACGTGCCCGTGAGCTGGGAGAGCGGCACCGCGTCGCGGCCGTCGAAGATCGCGTCGTAGAGCGCCCGCTCGTACGGCATGAGCGCGCCGACCTGGGCGCCCGGCAGCCGCACGAGCGTCCAGTCGGGGGCGTCGTAGGTCTGGCGCGGCTGCTCGTCGATGCGGAGGTAGCCGCGGACGGCCAGGTCCACGATGGTGGCGGTCACGTCGACCACGTCGGCCTGCTCGTCCACGAGCGTGCCGATCTGGCCGGGGCGCACGCCGTCCGGCGGGGCGAAGTGGCCGTTCTGCACCGCGTCGAGCGCGCCCGACTCGTGGCCGACCACGCGGGCGTCGCGGCCCCGCGTCCAGTAGAGGAGGCCGACGCCGCCGAGCAGCAGGACCAGCAGGCCGGCCAGCGCGCCGCCGGTGACGGTGTTCAGCGTGAAGGCGTTGGACAGCTCGAAGCGGCGCTGCAGGATCGGCGCGCCCTTGGTGGCGCCCGCCGGGTAGCCGACGACGACGGTCAGCACCTCGTTCGCCCCGAGCTCCTGCTGCTCGAAGTCCGCGGTGGTCCCGGTGTGGTCGGGGGAGGCGGCGGTGCAGCCGATCGCGGAGGACAGCACGCCCGCGAAGCAGGACAGGCTCTGCAACTGGGCGGGCCCGGTCACCTTCACCGTGGACAGTTCCACCGGGACCGGCCAGCCGCCCACGGCGTACCAGCGCAGCTCCTGGGCGTCGCCCAGCGGGGTCACCGCGCCCTTGACGTCGTACTCCAGCGTGGCGGGGCTCCGGCCGGTGACGGTGAGCGAGTCTCCCCGCAGGGTGCCGCCCCGCAGGTTGGTGACCTGGTAGACCCGGTCGTGGCCGTCGTCGTAGCGCGTCCGGGTGACGAGTTTGCGGGTCGGCCCGGTCCCCGTGAACTCCAGGGTCTCCTTGACGTGCAGGACGCCGTCCGGCCGTAGCTGGAGCTCGACGGCGTCCTTCGTCACCCTCCCGTCCGCCGCGGCGTTCCGGGCCCCCGCGGCGCGTCCGGGCCCGGTGATCGGCGCGGTCACCGCGGCCCGCCCGGCCTGCGCGGCCTGCGCGGCGTCCGTGGTCCGTCCCGCCGGTACGGTGGCCGCGCCCGCCGCGAGGGCCGGGGACGCGCCCAGGGTGAGCGCGAGGGCGGCGGCCACGGCCAGGCCCCTCGCCGCTCGATGCATCAAAGATCCCGCCATGGCTCGGGAGCCTATCGAGAACCGCCCATCCGTGGCGGCCGGGCGGTAACCAATTTTTCAGTCCTTAAACCTCCATATGTGTATATCCGCTAGATTGCCGGGCGGAGATCATTCTTCGGGAAGGCGGTCACATGCGGTCGCGCGGGTCGAGCCCCCTGGTCTTCGGCGTTCTCGGACTCCTCGCCACGGCCTTCACCGCGGTCGTGGTCGTCGCCGGCCTGGCCGGTGGGGACGACGTCGAGGCCCCGGCCACCCCCGGGTCGGGTCCCGTGGCCACCGAGAGTCCCGCACCCGAGCCGATCGAGGGCGCCGAGGTCGCCCCGCCCAGCTTCCGGCCCCCGCAGCGGCTGAACCTCGGCTCGGCCCCCGGCTCCCGCGTCGCGCTGGCCGCCGCCCGCCGCCAGGTCGTCGACCTGCGCACCATGCGGCGGGCCGACACCGCCGCCCGTCTCAAGCGCAACCCCCTGTACGGCACCGGCGTGATGCTTCCCACGACCTGCCGCGCCCCGCGCCCCTCGACCCGGTCGCAGGACATGCTCGCCTACCTCAACGCCGTCTCCTCCTGTCTGGACCGGGCCTGGGCGGGCAAGTTCTCGCAGGCCGGGGCGGTGTTCCAGGCGCCGCGCCGGGTCTACTGGTCCCGTCCGGGCCGCGGCCCCTGCGGCACCTACCCCGCCCAGAACGCCGCCGCCTACTACTGCCCCGCCAACCGGGGGATGTACATCGGCCTGGACCATGTGATCGAGCAGACCGGCGGGCGGAACCCGGCCGGGAACCACGTGCCCTACCTGACGGTCCTCGCCCACGAGTACGGCCACCACGTGCAGTCCATGGCGGGCATCGGCGGCGCCTGGTGGTGGGAGGTCTCCGACCGGTCCAAGGCCGCCCAGAACGCCTACAGCCGCCGGTCGGAGCTCCAGGCGCAGTGCCTGGCCGGGGTCTTCGCCCGCAGCGTCCGCACCCCGCTCGCCATCACCGGCTCGCGCTGGCAGGAGGTGCTGGAGTCGGAGTACGGCCGCGGCGACGACCAGAACGGCGCGGGCCTGCGCGACCACGGCAGCGGCGAGCACTTCGCCGCCTGGATCCACCAGGGCTGGCGGTACGCCAAGGTCGGCTACTGCAACACCTGGGTCGTCCCCTCCTCCCAGGTCAGCTGACCTCCGCGGGGGTTTCCTCGTCCCGCGCGCCGCCCTTGTGAGCCGCCGCCCCGGATGGCCGTTCCGGGACAGGAGAATCCCGGCGGGTGTGGACGAACGGCGCCGTGGGCATGCCGCCGGAGGACGAGTACGGAGATCGTCGAATGCGAGGGACGGCATGCTGAAGGTGATCGGCGCGGGGTTCCCGCGCACCGGGACCAGTTCGACCAAGGCCGCGCTGGAGCGGCTGGGGTTCGGCCCCTGCTACCACATGTTCGAGATCCTTTCCAATCCGGACCACGTCGAACGGTGGCTGCCCGCCGCCTCCGGCGAGCCGCTGGACTGGGAGCGGGTGCTCGAGGGCTACCGGTCCACCCAGGACTGGCCGGCCAGCTTCTTCTGGCGCGAGCAGGCGGAGGCGTATCCGGACGCCAAGGTCGTCCTGACCGTGCGCGACCCCCACCGCTGGTACGACAGCATGGGGATGCTGCTCGCCAACGGGCCCGGCCGGGAGCTGCCGCCGGGCATGCCGGAGGGGGCGATCGCCGTGTTCCAGGCGATGGCCGGGCTCCGTCCGGTCCTGGACATGATCGGGCGGAGCGTCTTCGGCGAGACCTGGAACTTCGGGGAGAGGCTGCCGAGCGAGAAGGTCGCCGTGGAGGCGTTCCACCGCCACGTGGACGCGGTCCAGAAGAGCCTGCCCGCCGACCGGCTGCTGATCTTCGACGTCCGGGAGGGCTGGGAGCCGCTGTGCGACTTCCTGGGGGTCGACGTTCCCGAGGGTGAGCCGTTCCCGCACCTGAACGACTCCGACACCATGCGGCGGATGATGGAGCGGCTGGTGACCGAGGGCAGCGTCGAGAGTCCCTTCGGGGGCGGCCGGCGCGGCTGAGCCGGCCTCCGGCGCGGGGCCGTACGGTGGGCCGGGGCTCGGGAGCGGACACGGCCGGGCGGGATTCCGCCGGTGGTTCCGGACGGGTGGTTCCGGCCTGCCGGATCCGGGCCGCGTTGGACGGGCCCCCCTACCGGTACTACGGGGTGGCGGTGACCACGACACGAGGCTGGGGTAGGGGGCCCGTAATGCCAGATACTGCCTATTTGTGATGCTTTGGGCAAGGCCCAACCTGCAATATTTCAAAAACCTACCCCTGACGGCAGACCGGATGAGGCGGGAGTGAACAGAAGGGATCGAAGGGGCGGCTGGGAGCCCGCCGTCCCGGTGGTCCCGCCGCCGGATCCGTGCCGGGGGAATTCCACGATCCGCGGACCGGCGCTCCCGGCCCGGGCTAGGATGCCGGTCTGCTCATGACGGTCCCGCCGGGCGGCGGCGCCGGAGTCCTCGCCCGGTCGGCGCGGTGCTCCGGACGGCGAGCGCGAGCCGCCGCGCCCGCGGGATCGGCCCCGTCGGCGCCTTTGCCGGCACCCCTGTCGGCAGCCCAGAGATCCCCGAGGTGGCATGCGCGGGCCCGTGCCTGGACGACCCCGAGCATGGACACTCGCCTTACTTGTCGGGATTTACTGCCTTATTTCGGGATGCGCGGCCGGGGGGACCCGGACGGCCGGACCGGGGGCGGGGACGCCCGGCGACCACCTCGGGTCCGGCCGGGCGGCGGCCCCGCTGGTCATGGTCATCGGCGACAGCTTCACCGCCGGCTCCGGTCCGGTCGAGCCGTGGGAGACCTACGCCGCCGAGACGGCCCGCGAGCTGGGCTGGCAGCTCGTCACCGCCGGGGCGCCCGGGACGGGCTACGTCAACCCCGGCAGGGTGGGGCGCACGTTCCTCGGCTCCTTCGCCCTGGAACTCTCCTGGCGGCCGGCCCCCGACCTGCTGATCGTCTCCGGCGGGCACAACGACCGCGGTGTCTCCCCCGGCCGGGTCGGACAGGCGGCCGGGGTCCTGCTGGAGGCGGTCCGGGCCCGCTGGCCGGACACCAGGATCGCCGTGGTCGGCCCCATCTGGATGACCCCGGCGCCCCCGTGGGCCCACGAGGTGCGGAACGCCGTCGCGGCCGTCGCAGCCGGGGAGCGGGCGCCCTTCCTGGACCCGATCGACCGGCGCTGGGGCGGTGACGCGCTGCTGCCCGACGGGGTCCATCCCACCCGCGAGGGCCACGTCCGCCTCGCCCGCTGGCTCGTCGCCGCGCTCCGCGAGCACGGGATCGGCCGGGACGTCCGCTGACATCCCGTTGACACCCCGCGGCCGGCCCGCCGCACCGCTCGGGAGCGGCCGGGCCCTCCGGACCCGCGGGTCCGGCGGGACGGCCGGTCCGCCGGCCCGGGACTCAAGCCGTATGCAAACCGCTCCCAGCTCTTCCGCAAGTCGCCTCCGTGACGATGGCGACGCGAAGGAAGAGGAGAGATCATGACATTCGGGGACGACCTGCGGCGCACGGTCAGAGGACGGGTACTGGCCGCCGGGGACGAGGGGTTCGAACAGGCCAGGAAGGCGTGGAACCTCTCGGTGGACCAGCGGGTCAGGGCCGTGGTGGAGGCCGAGGACGCCGACGACGTGGCCGCGCTGGCCGCCCACGCCCACCGGGCGGGGCTGTCGGTGGCCGCCCAGCCGAGCGGCCACGGCGCGTCCGGCGACACGGACGGGGTGATCCTGCTGCGGACCCGGCGGCTCGGCGGCGTGGAGGTGCGGCCGGAGCGGCGCACGGCCCGGGTCGGGGCGGGCGTCGCGTGGGGCGAGGTGCTGTCGGCGACGAGCCCGTACGGTCTGACCGGGCTGGCGGGCAGCTCGCCCGCGCCCAACGTGGTGGGCTACACCCTCGGCGGCGGCCTGAGCTGGTTCGGCCGCCGGTACGGCTTCGCCGCCGACAGCGTCCGCGCCTTCGAGGTCGTCGACGCCGACGGCCGCCGGGGCACGGTGACCGCCGACTCCGACGCCGAGCTGTTCTGGGCGCTGCGCGGCGGCGGCGGGGACTTCGCGCTGGTCACCGCCATCGAGTTCGATCTGCACCCGGCGCCCGCCCTGTACGGCGGGCGCGTCATGTGGCCGGCCGAGCGGGCCCCGGAGGTGCTGGCCGCCTTCCGGGAGATCACCGAGGACGCCCCCGAGGAACTGACCGTGTGGTTCCAGCTGCTGAACCTGCCGCCGCTCCCGGAGCTCCCGGAGTTCCTGCGGGGCCGGTCCGTGGTGACCGTGGACACCACGTTCCTGGGCGAGGCGGGTGAGGCCCGGGCGCTGCTGCGCCGCCTCGACGAGCTCGACGGGTCGATCATGGACAGCCGGGGGATGCTCCCGGTGGCCGAGCTGGGCGGCGTCTGCGCCGAGCCCACCGCCCCGTCGCACAGCCTCACCCGGGGGGAGCTGCTGACCGCCCTGGACGACACGGTGGCCGGGGCGCTGCTGGCCGAGCCCACCGCCCCGCTGGCCGTCGTGCAGCTCCGCCACCTGGGCGGGGTGCTGGCCCGCCCGGCCGAGGGCGGCGGCGCCTGCGGCCACCTCGCCGAGCCGTACATCCTCGGTCTGATCGGTGTCGTGCCGGCCCCCGGGCTGGTGCCCGCGGTGGCGGACCGGCAGGAGGCCATCGTGGCCCGTCTCGGGCGGTACGTCAGCGGGCGCAAGCCGTTCACCTATCTCGGGAAGGGGGAGCGGGCGGCGGCGGCCTTCCCGGACGACGCCCTGGCCCGGCTCCGCGACGTCAAGCGGGCCCGCGACCCGCGCGGGGTGTTCCGGAGCAACCACCCGGTCCTGGACTGAGGCCGGAGAGCGCCCGGCGCGGCCGGCTCCGCGGGGAGCGGTGGAGGCCACGCCGGGTCGCGGGGAGGCGTCAGGGGCTGCTCAGGGGTTCCTCGGGGAGCCTCAGGAGAGGGCGGGGGCGGGCGGGGTGCCGGTGCCGTTCCAGGAGCCGATGTAGCCGAAGGTGGTGGAGCCCCCGGCGGGGATCGTGCCGTTCCAGTCGGCGTTGGTGAAGGTGTAGGCGGGCCCGCTGCCGCTCATCCTGGAGCTCCACGCCTGGGTGACGCCGACCCCGGAGGGGTAGATCAGCGTGGTCTTCCAGGAGGTGACGGCGCTCGCGCACCTGAGGGTGATCTCGCCCTGGAAGCCGCCCGGCCAGGAGTTGACCAGCCTGTAGGAGGGCGTGCAGCCGGTGGACTGCCCGGCCAGGGTGGTGAAGTCCACCGTCCCGGAGGCCGGGGAGGTGTTCCCGGCGGCGTCGCGGGCGACGACGTGGACGGTGTAGGCGGTGTTCGGGGTGAGGCCGGTCAGGGTGAGGGAGGTGCCGGTGGCCGAGCCGAGTCTCGTGGTGCCGGAGTAGACGTCGTAGCCGGTGACGCCGACGTTGTCGGTCGCGGCGGTCCAGGTCAGCGTGGCCCCGGAGGAGGTGACGGCCGACACGGACGGCCTGCCCGGCGCGGTCGGCGGCGTGGTGTCGGAGGGGTCGGGGCCGCCGGCGGCCAGCGCGTCGTGGATCGCGGTGTAGGCGGGCTTCCTGCCGTAGTTCTCGTCGTACGGCAGGGCCGCCCCCTCACCCGGGAAGGTGTCGGGCACCCAGGAGTACTTGTCGGTGAAGCCCCAGATCGTGACGCCCACGCACCGGCTCACCGCGAGGCAGGCGTCCATGACGTTGCGGTAGTAGGTGGCCTGCTGGGCGTCCTTGGCCGAGTCGCGGGGGGTCTTCATCCGGATGTCGATCTCGGTGAACCGGACGTCCACCCCGAGGTCGGCGAAGCGCTGGACGTTCTCCCTGACCTGGCCGGGGAAGCCGTACTGCAGGGAGAGGTGGCCCTGGAAGCCGACGCAGTCGATCGGCACGCCCTGCCCGCGCAGCGTCTTGACCAGGTTGTACATGGCGGTGCTCTTGGAGTTGACGCCTTCGACGTTGTAGTCGTTGATGCAGAGCTTGGCGTCGGGGTCGGCGGCGCGGGCCGCGCGGAAGGCGTCGGCGATGTAGCCGCCGCCCAGCTTCCGGTACCAGAACGAGTCGCGCATCGTCCCGTCCTCGTTGAACGCCTCGTTCACGACGTCCCAGGACCTGACGACGGGGTTGTCGGCGTAGCGTCCGACGACCTTGGCGATGTGGCTGTTCATCGCCGAGCGCATGCCGGCGGCGTCGAGGTTCTCCACCCAGTTCGGCGTCTGGCTGTGCCAGACCAGGGTGTGCCCGTGCACCTGCTGGCCGTTCTGCTCGGCGAAGGCGACGACGGCGTCCGCGCCGGAGAAGGTGAACTGGTTCGGGCTCGGCTCGGTGGACTCCCACTTCATGGCGTTCTCGGCCGTGATCTGGTCGAACTCGGTGGCCGCGATGGTCCGGTAGGACGACTCGTTCGCCAGCTGGGTGGTGGCCACCGCCGTGCCGATGAACTTGCCACGGGCCTCGGCGTGCGCGCGCAGCGGCTGTGAGGCGTGGGCGGGGGACGCCGCCACGACCGCCGTGACGACGGCCGGGGCGATCGGCAGGAGGGCGAGCGCTCCGACCGCGATCGCCCTGCGGGTTCGTGACATGGGTGTTCCTTCCTGGGGGGGAGACGGGCCCGGCGGGACCGGGACCCGGGGGCTGGAAACCTTGCGGAACTTGATCGAAACTTTCAGTTCCGGTGTGAGGGGAGGGGGTACGGCCCGGCCGGGCCGTACCCCCTCATGGACGGGTCGTCAGGGGCCGTCAGGGAAAGGTGGGCGCGGGCGGGGTGCCGGTGCCGTTCCAGGAGCCGATGTAGCCGAAGGTGACCGATCCTCCGGCCGGGACGCCGCCGTTGTAGCCGACGTTGGCGAAGGTGTAGGTGGGTCCGTTGCCGGTCATCGTGGCGTTCCAGACCTGGGTGACGCCGACCCCGGAGGGGTAGGTCAGGCTGGTCTTCCAGGAGGTGACCGCGCCGGCGCACCTGAGGGTGATCTCGCCCTGGAAGCCGCCCTGCCAGGAGTTGACCAGCTTGTAGGACGGCGTGCAGCCGCTCGCCTGCCCGGCCAGGGTGGTGAAGGAGGCGGTGTCGGAGGCGTCGGAGACGTTCCCGGCGGCGTCGCGGGCGACGACGTGGACGGTGTAGGCGGTGCTCGGGGTGAGGCCGGTCAGGGTGAGGGAGGCGGTGGTGGCCGAGCCGAGCCTCGTGGTGCCGGAGTAGACGTCGTAGCCGGTGACGCCGACGTTGTCGGTCGCGGCGGCCCAGGTCAGCTTGGCGCCGGTGGAGGTGACCTCGGAGACCGCGGGCCTGCCGGGCCTGCCGGGCTTCTGGGTGTCGGGGGTGCCGGGGTTGCCGTAGACCGTGGCCTCGCGGGAGGTCTGCGCGATGCCGTTGGCCCCGTTGAAGAGGCGCCGGCCCCAGCTCGTCAGGCCGGCGGTGTTGAAGTCGGTCACCTGGTCGAGATACTCGACGCCGCCGCCGTTGCCGCTCCAGGACCAGCCGAGGTAGCCGATGCCCCGGGACTGCGCCTGGGCCATGATCGTGTCCTCGTCGGGGTCGCCGTCGGAGTGGTTGAACCCGAACTCGCCGACCACCAGCGGCAGGTTCGCCGTCTGGAAGCGCTGCATGTAGTCGGTGACCTCGGCGGCGGTGTCGAACACGCCGTACATGTGGATGGAGAAGACGGTGTTGCGCTGCGGGTCGGCGGCGAACACCGTCGCCGCGTTGTCGCGCATGGTGAAGCTCCAGTCCTGGCCCCAGTTGGGCGCGTCGACCATGAGCAGGTGCTGGAACCCGGCGTCCCGCATCCGCTTGATCGCGGCGGAGGTCGCCTGGGTCCAGCCGGGGGTGGTGGCGTTGTTGCCGAACGGCTCGTTGCCGATGTTGATGACGACGTGGTCCTCCTGGCCGGCGACCGCGCTCTTCACGCTGATCCAGTAGTCGACGGCCTGGTCGAGGGTGTAGGCGCCGCTCTGCTCGCCGTACCCGGTGGTGTCGTGGTTCTCCAGCACGCAGATCAGCTTGTTCTGCGTGCACAGCGAGACGACGTTCGCCACGTCGGAGGCGGTGTTGGGGGTCCAGCGCCCGCCGCTCAGCACCACGCGGACCGTGTTGGCGCCGAGGGACTTGATGCCGGCGAAGGAGGCGGTCTGGGACGGGTACCAGGTGTGCGCGTGGCTGGTGCCGCGCATGACGAACGGGGTGCCGTTCCCCTCAAGGATCTTGGTGCCGCTCACGTGGAGTCCGGTGGCGGCGTGGGCGGGGGGCGCCCAGACGAAGAACGACGCCAGGAGCGCGACGAGGAATGCGAGTCGTGTTCTCATGCCTGCCTCTTCCGGGAGTGACCCGGAGGTCGTACGAGGGCGGGGGGGTGTCGTGGGGGCTGGGGGAGAGGGGCCCGGCCGGACGGAGGGGTCCGTCACGTCCGGCCGGGGGTGTGGGGCCGCGCCCGCGGCGGGGGAACCGGGGCGCGGCGTTCCGGGACCGGCCCGCCGCGGCCTGTGGCCCCGGCGTACGGGGTCAGTTCGCGGCGCAGGTCACCGCGGGGACGGCGTTGGTGCCGTTCTGGGTTCCGGTGAACCCGAAGGCGGCCGTGGCGCCGGGCGCCAGGTTGCCGTTCCAGGAGATGTTCCTGACGGTCACGTCCGCCCCGCTCTGGGTGTGGGAGCCGTTCCAGAGCTGGGTGACGGTCTGGCCGTTTGCGAACTTCCAGCTCACGGTCCAGCCGCTGACGGCCGAGGCGCCCTCGTTCCTGACCGTCACGTCCGCCTGGAAGCCGCCGCCCCAGGAGCCGGTGACCTTGTAGGCGGCGGTGCAGCCGCCGGCCGGGGGCGCCGTCGTGGTGAACGACGTGCTCG